>NZ_JBSZHR010000002.1:0-4292633 GCF_056491525.1 Candidatus Pantoea symbiotica | reverse complement strand
GTTCTCAGCGCGCAACCGCTAAATTCAATAAAAACAACCGTTCGCTGCATTCCACAGCAAAACCCCGCCTTATACGCAGTTACACACAGTGTTATCCACACTCTGCCGCACAAATGAATTTAGGCGAGCATCACGCAAACGTTTTCGCTACAATGCCCGGCGACGTCAAGGATGCCCCTTTTGGGGCGTTACATGAGGCAAGCGTTTCCTTCTATATAGAAGAGAGACACTAAGCTTGATGTAACGCTCTTTTTTACGCGAAACAAAGCCAAGGGATAAAACCACCATGCAACAACGTCGTCCTGTACGCCGCGCTCTACTCAGTGTCTCTGACAAAGCCGGTATCCTCGAATTTGCTCAGGCACTCTCCAGTCGTGGTGTTGAGCTGCTCTCCACAGGCGGTACCGCACGTCTGCTGGCAGATGCGGGCCTGCCCGTCACCGAAGTTTCTGACTACACCGGTTTCCCGGAAATGATGGATGGACGCGTCAAAACGCTGCACCCGAAAGTGCATGGCGGCATTTTGGGTCGTCGTGGTCAGGATGATGCGATCATGGCTGAACACGCCATCAACCCAATCGACATGGTGGTCGTCAACCTGTATCCCTTCGCACAAACCGTTGCCAAACCTGATTGCTCATTAGCTGACGCGGTTGAGAACATCGATATCGGTGGCCCAACCATGGTTCGCTCAGCGGCGAAGAACCATAAAGACGTGGCGATCGTGGTGAAGAGCAGCGATTACGAGGCGATCATTGCCGAGTTGGATGCCAACGAAAACTCGCTCACGCTGGAAACGCGTTTTGATCTGGCCATCAAAGCCTTCGAACACACTGCCGCTTATGACAGTATGATCGCCAACTACTTCGGTAGCCTGGTGCCGGCTTATCACAGCGACAGCAAAGAACCGGCCGGCCGCTTCCCGCGCACGCTTAACCTCAACTTCATTAAGAAGCAGGATATGCGTTACGGCGAGAACAGCCATCAGGATGCTGCCTTCTATATAGAAGAGAATGTTGCTGAAGCTTCTGTTGCCACCGCGCAGCAAGTTCAGGGCAAAGCGCTCTCTTACAACAACATCGCAGATACCGATGCCGCACTCGAGTGCGTGAAAGAGTTCGACGAAGCCGCTTGCGTGATCGTTAAACACGCTAACCCATGCGGCGTGGCGGTTGGCGGTTCGATTCTTGACGCTTACGAGCGCGCCTACAAAACTGACCCGACTTCTGCTTTCGGCGGCATCATCGCTTTCAACCGCGAGCTGGACGAAGCCACCGCACAGGCGATCATCAGCCGTCAGTTTGTTGAAGTGATCATCGCGCCATCCGCCAGCGAAGCAGCACTAAAAGTGACCGCCGCTAAGCAGAACGTACGCGTTCTGGTGTGTGGTCAGTGGCAAGGTCGCGTTGCGGCGCTGGATTTCAAACGTGTTAACGGCGGCGTGCTGGTTCAGGATCGCGATCTGGGCATGGTCGATGCCAGCCAGCTGCGCGTTGTCAGCAAGCGTCAGCCAACTGAGCAGGAACTGCGTGATGCGCTGTTCTGCTGGAAAGTGGCGAAGTTCGTTAAATCCAATGCCATCGTCTACGCACGTGACAATATGACCATCGGCATTGGCGCCGGCCAGATGAGCCGCGTTTACTCGGCCAAAATTGCCGGCATCAAAGCGGGTGACGAAGGTCTGGAAGTGAAAGGCTCCGCGATGGCGTCTGATGCATTCTTCCCGTTCCGCGACGGTATCGACGCGGCAGCGGCTGTCGGCATCAGCTGCGTGATTCAGCCAGGCGGTTCAATCCGTGATGATGAAGTGATTGCCGCCGCTGATGAGCACGGCATCGCGATGATCTTTACCGACATGCGTCATTTCCGCCATTAATTGTTGGGAGCAGTACAGATGAAAATTTTAGTGATTGGTAATGGCGGACGTGAGCACGCGCTGGCATGGAAAGCGGCACAATCGCCACTGGCTGAAACCGTGTTTGTCGCGCCAGGCAATGCGGGCACCGCACTTGAACCGGCTCTGCAGAACGTGGCAATCAGCGCCACTGACGTTCCCGCGCTGCTGGCTTTTGCGCAGCAGGAAAAGATCGACCTGACCATCGTTGGCCCGGAAGCACCGCTGGTGATTGGCGTGGTTGATGCGTTCCGTGCTGCAGGTCTGAAGATCTTTGGCCCAACGCAAGCCGCTGCCCAGCTGGAAGGCTCAAAGGCGTTCACCAAAGATTTCCTGGCACGTCAGCAGATCCCTACCGCCGAATACCAGAACTTCACCGAAGTGGAGCCTGCGCTGGCCTATCTGCGCGAGAAAGGCGCACCGATCGTCATCAAAGCTGACGGTCTGGCCGCCGGTAAAGGCGTGATCGTGGCGATGGAACTGGCTGAAGCAGAAGCTGCAGTACAAGACATGCTGGCTGGCAATGCGTTCGGCGATGCCGGTCACCGCATCGTGATTGAAGAGTTCCTTGATGGCGAAGAAGCCAGCTTTATCGTGATGGTCGACGGCAACAATGTGCTGCCGATGGCCACCAGCCAGGATCACAAGCGCGTCGGCGATGGTGATACCGGTCCAAATACCGGCGGCATGGGCGCGTATTCTCCGGCGCCAGTGGTGACCGATGAGATCCACCAGCGCGTGATGGATCAGATCATCTGGCCAACCGTTAACGGTATGAAAGCTGAAGGCAACATCTATACCGGCTTCCTGTACGCCGGTTTGATGATCGATAAAGCCGGTCAGCCTAAAGTGATCGAATTTAACTGCCGCTTTGGCGATCCGGAAACTCAGCCGATCATGCTGCGTCTGCAATCGGATCTGGTTGAGCTGTGCCTGGCTGCTGTAGACGGCAAACTGGATCAGCAAACCTCGCAGTGGGATCCGCGTCCCTCTCTCGGCGTGGTGTTAGCGGCGGGTGGTTATCCGGGCGATTACAACACGGGCGATCAGATTCACGGTCTGCCACTGGAAGAAGTGCCGGACGGCAAAGTGTTCCACGCTGGTACCACCATGAAGGACGATTTGGTGGTGACCAACGGCGGTCGCGTACTGTGCGTGACCGCGCTGGGCGACGATGTAGCCGCAGCGCAGAAGAACGCTTATGCGTTGGCGCAGCATATTTCGTGGGATGGCAGCTTCTGCCGCCGCGATATCGGTTACCGCGCAATTAACCGCAAATAAGTACGCAAAGGGGCACAGCAAGTGCCCCTTCTCTTATCCACCTGCTAGAAATCACTCTCTTTTGGCTGCCAGCGGCATTCGTCATCCGGCGTAGCACGTAGCAGTTGCACACCTTCCGGCGCTTCCAGCCATGACACCATTAATGGCGCAGACTGGCTCTGCTGCTGCCGACCTAGCGTATACAGCGTTTCGCGATCAAAGGCCGCATTCACCAGCTTGTCATCGCACTCTCGTACCTGATTTCCGCCCAGCCAATGGCCCTGACGCAGCAATACGCGGCCTGCAAGCAACGCATTGCTCTGATCCAACATGCGCTGCGCATCGAAGCGATACAGCTCAACGCTATCAGCGCTGACTGCTTCACGTCGTCCCGCCAGCTGGCGCTGCATGAAATTGAGATTGCCCTGATGATCGAAGCGTAAGGTGACATCGTCCGGCTGTGCACCGGCAACACGTCGTTCGACGCTAATCAGCTTCTGCTGCTGCCAGTTGTAATCAGTGGTTTCCATCGCATCGCCATTAAACGGCGTGAAGACCGTACGCAGGTGAACCACTTGATGGTCGCTATTCTTGCGCCAGATGCGTACAGTGCCGCGGTCGGCCAGGTAGCCGCTCGCCGTAAAGGCAGGAAGATCAGGAGTGGAGCTACAGCCCGTGAGCATCGCACCAAATAATAGGGCGCAAACGCGCTGAGGAATTGAATTCAGCATGGCAGGTCCCGGCAACAAAAAGGGGCGCTAACGCCCCCTCTTTTAAAGCTAAACCGCAATGCGGAAACTTACTTAACAGCGTCTTTCAGAGCTTTGCCTGAAACGAACGCTGGCACGTTAGCCGCTGCAATTTTGATCTCTTTGCCAGTCTGCGGGTTGCGACCGGTACGCTCAGCGCGGTGGTTCACTTTAAAAGTACCAAAACCAACCAGTTGTACAGCATCACCTTCTTTCAGAGACTCAGTGATCGCAGCCAGGGTAGATTCCAGCGCAGTCTTAGCCTGGGTTTTAGACAGGTCAGCTTTCTCTGCGATCACATCAATCAGTTGAGTCTTGTTCATAAGTTATCCTTAAAGTGTATTTATCGCTTGCTAAGCAACGAGTGCGAGGGAAAAGCCCTTCTCAGGCCTTGTTCAGCCGGTACGCACCGATAGCCACAATTTTCAGCCCCCCAAATGTAGACCAGACAGGGGGCCGATGTGAAGCCTCCAGGCGCGGTAATTCGGGCCTGAAGTCACGTTTTCTTGCCTTATTGCTGAAAAAGTATACCGATGTTACTGATTCCCGCTTCGCGCAGGTCTGCACGCAGGCCTTTAATCAATTCCAGGTCGCGCTCTTCGCACTCAGACAGCAGGCGGAAAATCTCCCACTGCAGGTCCCATTCATCGATTACCGCCTGATTTCCGCGCAGCTCTTCGTCGGTCATTTCGCGACCGGCCTGCGTCATTTCCAGAATCGCCACGGTGGTGATCGATGTACGGCTGACTTCAACGGCGTGCTCCAGCGTTTCACCGCTGAGCTGTGCATGCAGCAGTTCACTTAATGCCACGCAGGCATCAATCGCCGGATGTACACCGTAAACCTCGAAATCGTCACCATCAGGGATCGCCGCTTCAAATTTCTCCAGCTGACCGTCGAAATTGATTTTGGCATCTTTCACCGTCAGGCTTTCCCAGATCAGATCGAGGATGCGGCGATAGAGTTGCGGATCGGCGAATTCGGTCTGCTGACAGAAAGCCCAATAGTTGGGGAACATACGCTCGCACAGGCAGGCCATGAAAGTCATATGCTGCCAGCTTTCAAGCTTCGCCAGACGCAAATGGACGGGGTTCTGTAACATCAAACTTACTCTCAATAGGTTAGCTGGCGGCAGTGTACCGCAAAAGCCGGGCACAAACAGCGTTAAGGCGTATTTTGCCAGCGCAGAAAGGCCGGGCGTCCAGAGGCGACAGCATCCGCCCAACGCGTAGGTTCCGGTAAACGATAGCCTGCAGTACAGGCTTCCACCCAATGCAAGGCGCTATCCATGCTGACACGATGGCCGGTGGAGATAAACAGTGGATTACAGCGCGCTTTACTGCGCCATACCCAGCCAATCTGTTCACCTTTGTCGAGTAGCGGCTGGCGACTGCCTGGCTCAGCGTCCAGCTCAGCAAAACGTCCGCATAGGCGCTTCTTCGCCACGCCAATGGTAGGCACATCCACCAGCGAACCGAAGTGCGCCGCTACGCCAAGCCGACGAGGATGGGAAATACCGTGACCATCGACAAACAGCAGATCGGGCATGTGGGAGAGCTGCTGCCAGGCTTCCAGCAGTGCCGGCATTTCGCGGAAAGATAAGAAGCCCGGAATATACGGCATGGTAGTGGCCACGCGTGCAATGCGATGTTCCACCAGCGTTAAGGATGGATATTCGAGGATGACCAGAGCAGCGCGTGTGATCTCACCGCCCTGTTCAAAACCTACGTCGGCACCACCAATAAAGCGCGGCGGCAGTACGTCGAAATCATCCTGCCGCACCACATCAGCAGCGCGTTGCAACTGTTCCTGGCGCAGTGCGGCTAAATCCACTATCAGCCCTGATGATAAGGACGTGACAGACGATGCACCGCTTCTACAAACGCACCGGCATGCTCAGGTGGCACATCTGGATGGATGCCGTGGCCCAGGTTAAACACGTGGCCTTCGCCCGCGCCAAAACCTTCGAGAATCCCGGCCACTTCCTGCTCAATGCGCGCAGGCGGTGCATACAGCATGGAAGGATCCATGTTGCCTTGCAGTGCCACTTTGTCACCCACGCGACGACGCGCATCGGCGATATCGGTGGTCCAGTCGAGCCCCAGCGCATCACAGCCAGTCGCGGCTATCGCTTCCAGCCATTGGCCGCCACCTTTGGTGAACAGCGTAATAGGTACACGACGACCTTCATTCTCGTGCAGCACGCTATCGACTATTTTGTGCATGTAGTAAAGCGAGAATTCGCGATAGTCGCGTCCGGTCAGCACGCCGCCCCATGTGTCGAACACCATGATCGACTGCGCGCCAGCTTTGATCTGCGCATTGAGATAAAGAATCACGCTATCGGCCAGCTTATCCAACAGCTTGTGCAGGGTTTGCGGCTCGGCGTACATCATCTTTTTGATTTTAGTGAAAGCTTTGCTGCTGCCGCCTTCAACCATGTAGGTTGCCAGCGTCCACGGGCTACCGGAGAAACCGATCAGCGGCACTTCGCCTTTCAGGTTGTGACGAATGGTACGCACCGCGTTCATCACATAACCGAGTTCTTGCTCTGGATCCGGCACCGGCAGCTTATCGACATCCGCACGGCAGGTGATCGGATTGGAGAAACGTGGGCCTTCGCCGGTCTCAAAGTAGAGCCCAAGTCCCATCGCATCTGGAATGGTGAGGATATCGCTGAAGAGGATTGCCGCATCCAGCGCATAGCGACGCAGCGGTTGCAGCGTGACTTCACACGCCAGCTCAGCATTCTTACACAGCGACATAAAATCACCGGCTTCAGCGCGCGTGGCTTTGTACTCCGGCAAATAGCGCCCAGCTTGTCGCATCATCCATACCGGCGTGACATCAACCGGCTGACGTAACAGGGCGCGCAGATAACGATCGTTCTTCAGTTCACTCATAATGGGCTCTCTCATGCTAAGGCCGGCAGTGTAGCATTTTCACGCCGTGCTGGCGCGACACAGGGCAACGGTATCTTCAATCAGGCGACGCGCCACCGTGCCGGGCGGCGGTAACAGCGGCAGATCGTCATAGCGATACCAACCGGCATCCAGCAGCTCTTTACCGTCGTGTTGCAGATCGCCGCCATCATATTCCGCCATATACGCCATCATCAGAGAGTGCGGGAACGGCCACGGCTGCGAGGTAACGTAGCGCACGTTTTTCACCCGCACGTTACTCTCCTCCATCACTTCCCGCGCCACCGCTTGTTCTAGCGTTTCGCCCACTTCGACGAAGCCGGCCAGAACGGTATAGATGTTGTTGCGATGGCGCGCATGATTGGCAAGCAGGATCTCATCGCCACGGCGAATGGCCACGATGATGCACGGCGCAATTTGCGGGTAATAGCGCTCGCGGCAGTGATTGCACAAGCAGGCAAATTCGCGTTTGCTGATGTGCATCTCATGGCCGCAATAGCCGCACCAGCGATGCGAGCGGTAAAACTCTGCCAGCTGCACGCCACGTCCGGCGATTTGGAACAGGCCAACATCTTCATCAATCAATTGACGCACAGAGCCCATGCTGTCCGGGCGCGGCTCGCGTACCAGCCAGACATTCTCGCCCTGCCACTCGCCAATCAAAATGCCGTTGCTGCCGTTCAGGCCAAAATCGCTGGCTAAGCCATGCGGCAATTCACCCTGCGGCATCCAAAGTTTTTGCTCATGGCTGACAACCCACCAACCAGCGTCTAAGCTTGAGATCTCACGTTGCATCTTAATCGTTGTCCTTAGCGTCAAATCGCACGCTGAAATCCTAATATTAAGTGTGTAATAAACAACTATAACCTACCTGGAGCCCCATATGCTTAACCAGTTAGAGAACCTGACAGAGCGTGTAGGTGGCAGAAATGAATTGGTGGATTCATGGCTGCGCGCCCGTCGACAGCTGCTCGTCACTTACTACGAGCTTATTGGCATGAAGCCACAAAAAGATGCGTTAACTGCGCTGGATGAACAGGCGCTCGATGCGTTTTGTCACAACCTGGTGGATTACCTGTCTACCGGCCATTTCAGCGTGTATGAACACATCATTAGTGAGATGCAGGGTGATAGCCCATTAATCGTGGCCGCGCAGATTTATCCGGCACTTGAGGCGAATACCGATCGCATCATGCAGCTCTACGACACCCATCTGCAGCAAGCGATTAACGATGATAATTGCGTGGATTTTCAGACCGCGCTCTCTGAAGTCGGCGAGGTGCTGGAATCGCGCTTTACGCTGGAAGATAAGTTGGTGCAGCTCGCCTGGGACAACCAGCTGGCGCGCCCGCCGGTTGCCAACGACAGCGTCATCGCCCGCCCGGCTTAGCATCCCGAAGATGTAAAAAACTTGTTATTCAAGAAAAGCCCTCTTATGCTGAATGGGCTTTTTTTATTTCTTCTTTCAGAAGTATGAAGAGTAAGGTTTTGCGGTTTAAGCGTAGCGTGCGCAGCCAGTTTGCACTCGGACAGCGCGCAGGGACCGGAGCGTACACGTAGTACGTGACGGTCACGAGCACTGCCCAGGTGCAAAATGGCAAGCAAAGTAGCTTAAACCACAAAACACAACCTTGTCGGAGTGCCCTCCGGGGCTGAGACCGTTAATTCGGGATCCGCGGAACCTGATCAGGTTAGTACCTGCGAAGGGAACAAGAGTAGACATCATCAGCACGTTGCAAGCTGGCGCCCAGCATCGTCGCTGTTACTCCTTCCGAACTCTGGACAAGCAACTTCCAACCTTTACCGGAAACTTGCTATGTCTGCTAAAACTTCTCGTCGTGAACAACGCGCTCAGGCGCAAGAATTTATCGATTCTCTGCAGGGAACCGCTTTCCCCAACTCCAAACGTATCTGGATCACTGGCAGCCGCGCGGATATTCGCGTGCCGATGCGTGAGATACAGCTCAGCCCGATGCACATCGGCGGCAGCAAAGAACATCCGCAATATGAGCCGAATGAAGCGGTGCCGGTTTATGACACCGCCGGTGCTTATGGCGATCCTCAAGCCACTATTGATGTGCATCAGGGACTTGCAAGACTACGCGCCAACTGGATCGAAGATCGTGGCGACAGCGAAACCATCCACCAGCTAAGTTCCAGCTACACGCAGCAACGTCTGGCCGATGAAGGCTTGGATCACCTGCGTTTTGAGCATCTGCCACAACCGCGCCGCGCCAAAGCGGGTCGCCGGGTTACCCAGCTGCACTATGCACGTCAGGGCATCATCACGCAGGAGATGGAGTTTATTGCGCTGCGCGAAAACATGGGCCGCGAGCGTATTCGCGGTGAAGTGCTGCTACAGCAGCATCCGGGCCACAGCTTTGGCGCTAATCTGCCGGAAAATATCACCGCTGAATTTGTCCGCCAGGAAGTCGCCAGCGGCCGCGCCATCATCCCTTCTAACATCAACCATCCCGAATCCGAACCGATGATCATTGGCCGCAACTTTCTGGTGAAGGTAAATGCCAATATTGGTAACTCGGCGGTGAGTTCATCAATTGAAGAAGAAGTAGAGAAGCTGGTGTGGTCGACGCGCTGGGGCGCAGACACCGTGATGGACCTCTCAACCGGCCGCTACATTCATGAAACGCGCGAGTGGATTTTGCGAAACAGCCCGGTGCCAATTGGTACAGTGCCGATTTATCAGGCGCTGGAAAAGGTGAACGGCATTGCAGAAGATCTCAACTGGGAGATTTTCCGCGACACGCTGCTGGAGCAAGCGGAACAAGGTGTCGACTACTTCACCATTCACGCTGGCGTGCTACTGCGCTACGTGCCGATGACGGCCAAACGCCTGACCGGCATTGTGTCGCGCGGCGGCTCGATCATGGCGAAATGGTGCCTGTCACATCACACCGAAAGTTTCCTCTATCTGCACTTCCGCGAGATTTGTGAAATTTGTGCCGCCTACGATGTGGCACTGTCGCTCGGCGACGGCCTGCGTCCCGGCTCGATTCAGGATGCCAACGATGAGGCACAATTTGCCGAACTGCATACGCTGGGCGAACTGACTAAAATCGCCTGGGAATATGATGTGCAGGTGATGATTGAAGGTCCGGGCCATGTGCCGATGCAGATGATTCGTCGCAATATGACCGAACAGCTTGAGCATTGTCACGAAGCCCCGTTTTACACGCTTGGCCCGCTCACCACCGATATCGCGCCGGGCTACGACCATTTCACTTCTGGTATCGGCGCGGCCATGATTGGCTGGTTCGGCTGCGCCATGCTGTGCTACGTGACACCTAAAGAACACCTTGGTTTGCCGAATAAAGATGACGTGAAGCAGGGGCTGATCACCTACAAGATCGCCGCACACGCGGCGGATCTGGCGAAAGGTCATCCCGGTGCGCAGATCCGCGACAATGCGATGTCGAAAGCGCGTTTTGAATTTCGCTGGGAAGATCAGTTCAATCTGGCGCTCGATCCGCACACCGCACGCGCCTATCACGATGAAACTCTGCCGCAGGAATCGGGCAAAGTCGCGCACTTCTGTTCGATGTGCGGACCAAAATTCTGCTCAATGAAAATTACTCAGGAAGTGCGCGAGTTTGCCGCCCGCCAACAGGCTGAAGCTCAGCCGATAGAGATTGGTATGGCGCAAATGTCGGATGCCTTCCGCAATCGTGGCGGCGAGCTTTATCACGCTGCCGATACCCTTAAAGAGGAAAATGTATGACCGACGCCTTTCCTGCCACGGCCCCAAAACTGGGGCTGTATCCGGTTGTTGATAGCGTGGAATGGATCGCGCGCTTGCTGGAAGCCGGTGTGCGCACCATTCAGCTGCGCATCAAAGATTGTGAAGATCATGAGGTGGAAGATGCCGTGCGCGGGGCGATTGCGCTTGGCAAACAGTATCGCGCTCGGCTGTTTATCAATGATTACTGGCGATTAGCCATTAAATATCACGCTTATGGCGTGCACCTTGGCCAGGAAGACCTCGATGTCGCCGATCTGGCGGCCATCCGTGAGGCGGGATTGCGCCTGGGTTTATCGACGCATGATGATGCCGAGCTGGATCGGGCTCTGGCGCTGCGCCCCTCTTATATTGCGCTTGGCCACATCTATCCTACGCAAACCAAAGACATGCCTTCTGCACCGCAGGGCGTGGTGGAATTGAAACGCCATCTGACGCGTTTACAGGATATGCCAACTGTGGCGATTGGTGGTATTTCACTGGCGCGCGTGCCTGAAGTGCTGGCCACCGGCGTGGGCAGTATTGCGGTGGTGAGCGCGATTACCCAGGCCGCAGACTGGCGCGCAGCAACGCAGCAGTTGCTGTCACTGGTGGAAAATGGAATCGAACCTGCAAAAGCAATGTAATGCGTGGTAAGTAAGGATGAAACGCTGGAATCTGCCGCGCAGCAGCGTGATGTGATGGCTAGCGTCCTTTCCTGATAAAGCTAAAGTGTGCCTGCCCGCTGTCGCTTGCAGCGGGCCAGGGCTGGTCTTAACCTCTCCCAGCCCTGCCTTTCTTCACATAGTCAGGGAGGAGGTATGCACGGTTTCCACATTGCAAGCCAGCATGGCACGCTCTACCGCTGCGCCGAGTTGGGCTATCGCCTGCTCCGTATGCTCATTCATTGGCAAACCATAATTCAGGCGCAAGCAGTTGCGATACTTGCCCGAGGCCGAAAACAGCGAGCCCACCGCAACCTGCATGTTCAGCTCCCGCAATTCGGTATTGAGCCTGACTGCATCAAATGCTTCTGGCAATTCAATCCACATCAGGAAGCTGCCCTGCGGACGCGAGACACAAATCCCGCACGGGAAGTAGTGGCGCACCCAACAGCTGAAAGTTTCGTAGTTGCGTTGATACACCTGACGCATGCGCCGCAAGTGCGGCAGATAATGACCAAGGCGAATAAACTCGGCGACCGCATGCTGCGGCTGTGTGGCCGTCGATCCGGTGCTGATGTATTTCATATGCAGCACGCGATCGCGATAGCGTCCCGGCGCCACCCAACCAACACGCAATCCCGGCGCCAGCGTCTTGGAGAACGAACTGCACAGCAACACGCGGCCATCGTGGTCCAGCGACTTGATGGTAACCGGTCGCGGATACTCCCACGCCAGTTCGCCATACACATCGTCTTCAATAATCGCGGCATCAAAACGCTGCGCCAGCGTTACCAACGCACGTTTGCGAGATTCGGGCATGATAAAGCCCAGCGGATTATTGCAGTTTGGTACTACCACCACCGCTTTGATCGGCCACTGCTCGAACGCCAGTTCCAGCGCTTCCAGGCTGATACCGGTGACCGAATCGGTAGGAATCTCAATGGCGCGAATGCCGAAGCCGCGCAACGTTTGCATGGTGCCGTGGAAAGTGGGCGATTCCACGGCAATGATGTCACCGGACTGGCATATGGAACGAATCGAAATCGACAATGCTTCATGGCAGCCGGTTGTAATCACGATATCTTCTGCCGTAAGCTGACAACCGCTGTCGATCGTCAGGCGCGCAACCTGTTCGCGCAATGCCGCAACGCCCAGCAAACTGTCATAGTTGAGCTGGTCAATATCCTGCCTCTGCGCCATCCGGCTCTGAATTTTCCACAGCGGTTTCAATGTGGGCTGAGTGAGATCGGGAATACCGCTGCCAAGTTGCAACACATCGCTGTTAGTCCGGCTGCTGAGCAACTCCAGCACCGATTCCCATTGGGTGATTTCCACCGGGCGCTGTGCCGGTCGGGTTATCGCCGGCATCGGCGGCGTCGCTTTGCGCGTTGCAACGAAATATCCGGATCGTGGCTGCGGTACGATCAGCTGTTTCTCTTCCAGCAGATGATATGCCTGCTGAACGGTGCTGATACTCACGCCATGTTCCAGACTCAGCGTGCGCACCGATGGCAAACGCTCGCCGCTGCGGTACAGCCCTTGCTCAATACGATCCGAAAGCAAACATGCCAAATGTTGGTAACGCGTCATCGTATGCCTCACTCAGCCGTCGATCATGACAAACCAGTACAGATAGCCCTCATTATTACCATTCAGATCCATCACAGCGCAATCTGTATGTTAAAGATAAGTGATTTTTGCGTCTGTATCATAATGTGCAGGGATTGGACAATGCATCTCAGGCAACCTACTGAGGGCAAGGATTATGGAATTCGATCAAAACCGCGCGGCTAAACCTTTTGATGTCACTTTACTGGATATCTTCCGTGGCGCAGTACGTATGGTTAAACACTGGAAAGCACGGCGTGAAACACATCGCATCCTGTCAAAACTGAGTGACAATCAGCTGCGTGATATCGGACTGACACGCGAAGATGTCTGCCGCAAGTTCTGACAAAATGAAGACGAAAAAAAACCCTGCCGAGGCAGGGTTTTTTATTGGTCAGCTTTAGCAGACGAATTACTCGTCGTCGCTTCCGCCCAGACCGGCGTTCAGCAATTCAGCCAGGCTAGCAGAGGCTTCATCCGCAGTAACCTGCGGTGCAACCGGTGCTTCACCCGCAGAGCGGCGACGCATACGATCCTGGTGATAAGCATAACCGGTACCGGCTGGGATCAGACGACCCACGATTACGTTCTCTTTCAGGCCGCGCAGTTCATCGCGCTTACCTGCAACTGCTGCTTCAGTCAGGACACGCGTGGTCTCCTGGAACGATGCTGCAGAGATGAACGATTCGGTTGCCAGTGACGCTTTGGTGATACCCAGCAGATCGCGCATGAATGTTGCGCCGATTTTGCCATTCGCTTCAAGTTCACGGTTAGAGATCTTGATGCGAGAGTATTCAGCCTGCTCACCTTCCAGGAAGTCGGTGCTTCCCACGCTCGAGATGGTTGCTTTACGCAGCATCTGACGAACGATGACTTCGATGTGTTTATCGTTAATCTTAACGCCTTGCAGACGGTAAACTTCCTGCACTTCGTTAGTGATGTAACGGGTCACAGCATGGACGCCACGCAGACGCAGGATGTCGTGCGGAGACTCTGGGCCGTCAGATACGACGTCACCACGTTCTACGCGCTCACCTTCGAATACGTTAAGCTGACGCCATTTTGGAATCATCTCTTCGTACGGATCGCTACCATCGACCGGCGTGATTACCAGACGACGCTTACCTTTGGTCTCTTTACCGAAGGAGATGATACCGCTGATCTCCGCCAGGATTGCTGGCTCTTTCGGACGACGCGCTTCGAACAAGTCAGCAACGCGCGGCAGACCACCGGTAATATCCTTGGTACCGCCAGATTCCTGAGGAACACGCGACAGCGTGTCACCGGCACTGATCTTAACGCCATCTTCCAGCTGAACAATCGCTTTGCCCGGCAGGAAGTACTGTGCTGGCATGTCGGTACCTGGAATCAGAACATCATTTCCGTTGGCATCAACAATTTTCAGCGCAGGACGCAGATCTTTACCGCCCGCAGTACGTTCTGCAGAATCCAGAACCACCAGCGATGACAGACCGGTTAAATCGTCAGTCTGACGCGTAATGGTCTGACCGTCGATCATGTCAGTGAAGCGAATGAAACCGCCCACTTCGGTGATTACCGGCATGGTATGCGGATCCCAGTTTGCTACGGTCTCGCCCGCTGCAACCTGCTCGCCATCACCTTTAGCCATAACCGCACCGTAAGGCACTTTATAGCTCTCTTTGGTACGACCGAACTCGTCGATCATCTTCAGCTCAACGTTACGTGAAACGATAACCAGTTTCCCTGAGGAGTTGGTTACAGACTTCGCGTTGGTCAGCTTGATAGTACCTTTGTTCTTCACCTGGATGCTGGATTCAGCAGCCGCACGAGATGCCGCACCACCGATGTGGAACGTACGCATCGTCAGCTGAGTACCCGGCTCACCGATGGACTGTGCTGCGATAACACCGATGGCCTCACCTTTGTTGATGATGTGACCACGTGCCAGATCGCGACCGTAGCAGTGTGCGCACACACCGAAGTCGGTTTCACAGCCAACAACCGAGCGCACTTTGATCGCATCGACTGAATTCAGTTCGATCACATCACACCAGTGCTCATCGATCAGGGTGTTACGCGGGATCAGGATGTCCGCAGTGCCCGGCTTTAGAACGTCTTCAGCCGTTACACGACCCAGTACACGCTCACGCAGCGGCTCTTTAACGTCGCCACCTTCGATGACCGGAGTCATCATGATGCCTTCGAACGTGCCGCAGTCATCTTCGGTAACAACCAGATCCTGCGCTACGTCTACCAGACGACGCGTCAGATAACCGGAGTTAGCTGTTTTCAGTGCGGTATCCGCAAGACCTTTACGCGCACCGTGCGTGGAGATGAAGTACTGGAGTACGTTCAGACCTTCACGGAAGTTCGCGGTGATCGGCGTTTCGATGATTGAGCCATCTGGCTTAGCCATCAGACCACGCATACCGGCCAGCTGACGAATCTGTGCAGCAGAACCACGCGCACCGGAGTCGGCCATCATGTAGATGCTGTTGAACGATACCTGCTGCTCTTCTTCGCCATGACGGTTGATCACAGTTTCAGTTTGCAGGTTATCCATCATCGCTTTGGAAACGCGTTCGTTAGCGGCGGCCCAAATATCGATAACTTTGTTGTAACGTTCGCCAGCAGTTACCAGACCAGACTGGAACTGTTCCTGAATCTCAGCAACTTCCGCTTCCGCTTCGGCTACGATTTCCGCTTTCTTCGCTGGGATGACCATGTCGTCGATACCTACAGAGGCACCTGAACGGGCTGCGTAAGCAAAACCGGTGTACATGGTTTGGTCAGCAAAGATAACGGTCGGCTTCAGGCCCAGGATGCGGTAACAGGTGTTCAGCATCTTGGAAATTGCTTTCTTACCCAGCGCCTGGTTGACGATGGAGTAAGGCAGGCCTTTCGGAACGATCATCCACAGAATCGCACGACCAATGGTGGTGTCGATAATGCTGGTTTTCGCAACGAACTCTTCCTGCTCGTTCTTTGTATATTCGGTGATACGCACTTTAACGCGTGCATGCAGCTCGGCCAGGCCAGCGCGGTAAACACGCTCAGCTTCTTTCGGGCCAGTCAGCACCATGCCTTCGCCTTTGGCGTTCACTTTGTCGCGGGTCATGTAGTACAGACCCAAAACAACGTCCTGTGAAGGAACGATGATTGGCTCGCCGTTCGCTGGTGACAGAATGTTGTTGGTCGACATCATCAGCGCACGCGCTTCCAGCTGGGCTTCCAGCGTCAGCGGTACGTGAACAGCCATCTGGTCACCATCGAAGTCGGCGTTATATGCCGCACAAACCAGCGGGTGCAGCTGGATCGCTTTACCTTCGATCAGAACCGGTTCAAACGCCTGGATACCCAAACGGTGCAGAGTTGGTGCACGGTTCAGCAGTACCGGGTGTTCGCGGATCACTTCGTCCAGGATATCCCAAACGACAGCTTCTTCGCGCTCAACCATTTTCTTCGCGGCTTTGATGGTGGTGGCCAGGCCACGCAGTTCCAGCTTGCCGTAAATGAACGGTTTGAACAGCTCAAGAGCCATTTTCTTCGGCAGACCGCACTGATGCAGACGCAGGTATGGGCCAACGGTGATAACTGAACGGCCAGAGTAGTCAACACGTTTACCCAACAGGTTCTGACGGAAACGACCCTGTTTACCTTTGATCATGTCTGCCAGAGATTTCAGCGGACGCTTGTTCGAGCCGGTGATGGCGCGACCGCGACGGCCGTTATCCAGCAGTGCATCAACCGCTTCCTGCAACATACGTTTTTCGTTACGTACGATGATATCTGGCGCAGCCAGATCCAGCAGGCGTTTCAGACGGTTGTTACGGTTGATCACGCGACGATACAGATCGTTCAGATCCGACGTAGCGAAACGACCACCATCCAGCGGTACCAGCGGACGCAGATCTGGCGGCAGAACCGGCAGAACGGTCAGGATCATCCACTCTGGCTTGTTACCAGACTGAACGAACGCTTCCAGCAGCTTGATACGCTTGGTCAGCTTTTTACGTTTGGTCTCGGAGTTGGTTTCGTTCAGCTCTTCACGCAGCTGTTCGCACTCTTGCTCCAGATCCATATTTTTCAGCAGCGCCTGGATAGCTTCCGCACCCATCTTCGCGTCGAATTCGTCACCGAACTCTTCCAGCGCGTCAAGGTACTGCTCTTCCGTCAGAATCTGACGTTTTTCCAGGTTGGTCATGCCGCCTTCGATAACCACATAAGATTCGAAGTACAGCACGCGCTCGATATCACGCAGTGGCATATCCAGCAGCAAGCCGATACGCGAAGGCAGTGATTTCAGGAACCAAATGTGCGCAGTTGGAGAAGCCAGCTCAATGTGGCCCATGCGCTCACGACGTACTTTGGTCTGTGTAACTTCAACGCCACACTTCTCACAGATCACGCCGCGATGTTTTAAACGCTTGTACTTACCGCACAGGCATTCGTAATCTTTTACCGGTCCGAAAATACGGGCACAGAAAAGACCGTCACGCTCAGGCTTGAAGGTACGGTAGTTAATGGTTTCCGGCTTTTTAACTTCACCAAAAGACCATGAACGGATCATGTCTGGCGAGGCCAGAGCAATTTTGATCGCATCAAACTCTTCGGTCTTAGTTTGCGCTTTCAGAAACTTAAGTAAGTCTTTCACGGATTAGCTCCCGTCGGAGTGGAACTCTCAGGGACGCGCACCCGAAGTGCACGTCCCGTAACCAGTACTTGCGAGTACTTACTCGTCTTCCAGCTCGATGTTGATACCCAGCGAGCGAATCTCTTTCAACAGTACGTTGAAGGATTCAGGCATGCCCGGTTCCATCTGATGGTTACCGTCGACGATGTTTTTATACATCTTCGTACGGCCGTTAACGTCATCAGATTTAACGGTAAGCATTTCCTGCAGGGTATACGCGGCACCGTATGCTTCCAGTGCCCACACTTCCATCTCACCGAAGCGCTGTCCACCGAACTGCGCTTTACCACCCAGCGGCTGCTGAGTAACCAAGCTGTAAGAACCGGTAGAACGTGCGTGCATCTTGTCGTCGACCAAGTGGTTCAGTTTCAGCATATACATGTAACCTACGGTTACCTGACGCTCAAACTGCTCACCGGTACGGCCGTCGAACAGGGTGATCTGACCGGAAGAAGGCAAGCCGCCGAGCTGCAACAGCTCTTTGATTTCGCTCTCTTTCGCACCGTCAAACACCGGAGTCGCGATTGGCATACCCTTCTTCAGGTTTTCTGCCAGACGCAGCACTTCGTCGTCTGTAAAGGTGTTCAGGTCAACTTTCTGACGCACATCAGTGCCCAGATCGTAAGCACGCTGGATGAACTCACGCAGTTTGGAGACTTCTTCCTGCTTCTTCAGCATCGCATTGATTTTTTCACCAATGCCTTTCGCCGCCATACCGAGGTGAGTTTCCAGGATCTGACCGATGTTCATACGCGATGGTACGCCCAGCGGGTTCAGTACGATGTCGACCGGCGTACCGTTCTCATCGTAAGGCATGTCTTCGATAGGGTTGATCTTAGAGATAACACCCTTGTTACCGTGACGACCTGCCATCTTGTCACCAGGCTGGATCTGACGTTTAACGGCCAGATACACCTTAACGATTTTCAGCACGCCTGGTGCCAGATCATCGCCTTGAGTGATCTTGCGACGCTTAGCTTCAAGTTTCTTCTCAAACTCGTGCTTCAGCTCGTCGTACTGCTCAGCCAGCTGCTCCAGAGAATTCTGCTTCTCTTCGTCAGTCAGGCCCAGCTCCAACCAGCGCTCACGTGGCAGTTTGTCCAGCTTCTCAGCTTCAACACCACCCGAGATCAGTACTGCCTGGATACGGCCGAACAGGCCCGCTTCAAAGATCTGCAGTTCTTCAGACAGGTCTTTCTTAACCTGCTTCAGCTGCATCTCTTCGATTTCCAGCGCGCGCTTGTCTTTTTCCACGCCATCGCGGGTGAAGACCTGCACATCGATAACCGTACCGGATACGCCGTTTGGAACGCGCAGTGACAGAATCTTTCACGTCAGAGGCTTTTTCACCGAAGATCGCACGCAGCAGTTTCTCTTCTGGCGTCAGCTGGGTTTCACCTTTCGGCGTTACCTTACCAACCAGAATGTCGCCACCGGTCACTTCCGCACCGATATACACGATGCCGGATTCATCCAGTTTAGAAAGCGCAGCTTCACCCACGTTCGGGATATCAGCGGTGATCTCTTCTGGCCCCAGCTTGGTGTCGCGAGACACACATGCCAGTTCCTGGATGTGAATAGTGGTGAAACGGTCTTCCTGAACCACACGCTCGGATACGAGGATGGAGTCTTCGAAGTTGTAACCGTTCCATGGCATGAACGCCACGCGCATGTTCTGACCGAGCGCCAGTTCACCGAGATCGGTAGACGGGCCATCTGCCAGCACGTCGCCACGCTCAATCGGCTCACCCAGATTTACACACGGCATCTGGTTGATGCAGGTGTTCTGGTTAGAACGGGTGTACTTGGTCAGGTTGTAGATGTCGATACCCGCTTCGCCCGGATACATCTCTTCTTCGTTAACTTTGATAACGATACGAGAAGCGTCAACGTACTGAACGGTACCACCACGTTTCGCGACGGCAGTTACACCGGAGTCAACCGCTACTGCACGTTCCATACCGGTACCAACCAGCGGCTTATCAGCGCGCAGAGTTGGAACCGCCTGACGTTGCATGTTCGCACCCATCAAGGCGCGGTTAGCATCATCGTGCTCCAGGAACGGAATCAGTGACGCACCGACAGAAACCACCTGTTGGGTGGAAACGTCCATGTAGTCAACCTGATCGCGGCTGAACAGGCTTGACTCACCCTTGCTACGGCAGGTGACGAGATCGTCAACAAAGCTGCCATCTTCTGCGAGGTTGGTGTTCGCCTGAGCGATAACGTAGTTACCCTCTTCAATTGCAGAGAGGTAATGAATTTCATCACTCACTTTACCGTCAACAACACGACGATACGGGGTTTCAAGGAAACCGTATTCGTTGGTCTGCGCGTAAACAGAGAGTGAGTTGATCAGACCGATGTTCGGGCCTTCCGGGGTTTCGATAGGACATACACGACCGTAGTGGGTTGGGTGTACGTCACGTACTTCGAAGCCGGCGCGCTCACGGGTCAGACCGCCTGGGCCCAGAGCAGAGATACGACGTTTGTGCGTAATCTCAGACAACGGGTTGTTCTGATCCATAAACTGGGACAGCTGGCTTGAGCCGAAGAACTCTTTCACCGCCGCCGAAATCGGCTTAGCGTTGATCATGTCCTGAGGCATCAGCGTATCGAGGTCGCCCAGAGACAGACGCTCTTTAACTGCACGCTCAACACGAACCAGACCAACACGGAACTGGTTTTCTGCCATTTCGCCAACAGAACGAATACGACGGTTACCGAGGTGATCGATATCATCCACTTCACCGATACCGTTACGGATACCGATAAGCTTTTTCATCACTTCGATGATGTCGTCTTTGCTCAGGATACCTGAACCTTCGATCTCATCACGCAGCAGAGAACGGTTGAACTTCATGCGACCAACCGCAGAAAGATCATAACGATCTTCAGAGAAGAACAGGTTCTCAAACAGGTTTTCAGCGGCTTCACGCGTTGGTGGCTCACCAGGACGCATCATGCGGTAGATCTCAACCAGCGCGCTTAAGCGATCGTTGGTTGGGTCAACACGCAGAGTCTCGGAGATATACGCACCGTGATCCAGGTCGTTGGTAAACAGCGTTTCAATGCGCTTGTGGCCTGACTGGCTCAGTTTCGCCAGCAGATCCAGTGACAATTCCATGTTCGCTGGAACGATCAGCTCGCCGGTGTTCAGATCGACGTAGTCTTTAGCGACCACTTTGCCAGCAATGTATTCAACTGGCACTTCGATGTGCTGAATGTTGTCTTTTTCCAGCTGACGGATGTGGCGCGCAGTGATGCGACGACCTTTCTCAACGTAGACCGTGCCGTTTGCTTCGATATCGAAGGAGGCGGTTTCACCACGCAGGCGCTCAGGCACCAGTTCCATCTGCAGTTTGTTATCGCGGATTTCATAAACGACTTTGTCAAAGAACAGATCGAGGATTTGTTCTGAGGTGAAGTTTAACGCGCGCAGAATGATACTGGCCGGCAGCTTACGACGACGGTCAATACGGACGAAGAGGTTGTCTTTCGGGTCAAACTCGAAGTCGAGCCATGAACCGCGGTAAGGGATGATACGTGCGTTATACAGCACTTTACCGGAAGAGTGCGTTTTACCCTTATCACTGTCGAAGAACACGCCAGGACTACGGTGCAGCTGAGAAACGATAACACGCTCAGTACCATTGATAACAAAGGTACCGTTGTCCGTCATGAGTGGAATCTCACCCATGTAGACTTCTTGTTCTTTAATGTCTTTTACGGTGCCTTCCGGCGCTTCGCGCTCGTAGATCACCAGACGCAGTTTCACGCGCAGCGGTGCCGAATAGGTCACGCCACGGATCTGACATTCAGTTACGTCAAAGACAGGCTCACCCAAACGGTAGCTAACATACTGCAACTCAGAGTTGCCGCTGTAGCTTGAGATTGGGAATACGGAGCGGAAGGCTGCTTCCAGACCGTACTGGCCTTCTGGATCTTGCTCGATAAACTTCTGGAACGAGTCAAGCTGGATAGAAAGGAGATAAGGTATGTCCAAAACTTGTGGACGTTTACCAAAATCCTTACGAATACGTTTTTTCTCGGTATAGGAGTAAACCATGGGGTTCCTCAGCTAGCTGACATGTCGAACCACGCTGTCCGTCCTGAAAAGGACAGTTCATGCAACACTATTTTTTGTTTTTCATGCGATGCGTAGCACCCCATGCAATACATCTTTCTATCACTCTTAAATCATTTCATCGCCGTTGCTCAGGCAGGGAACCTTCGCAGGAGAGCGATATATTAAGGCGTCGATAGAAAAAGATATTGAAGAGGAATGATGGACAAACAGTGCGAAACGCCATCATTCCCCTGTAGCGCAAAAAGGCTGGTGACCTAAACAGTCACCAGCCATCAGCCTAATGTTACTCAGGCTGCAACCCGAAGGTTGTCTTACTTAACTTCAACTTCAGCGCCAGCTTCTTTCAGAGCAGCTTCAAGAGCGGCTGCGTCATCTTTGCTGATGGCTTCTTTGATAGTACCAGTAGCTTCAACCAGGTCTTTAGCTTCTTTCAAGCCCAGGCCAGTTGCAGTACGTACTGCTTTGATTACTGCGACTTTGTTAGCGCCAACAGCTTTCAGAATTACGTCGAATTCAGTTTTCTCTTCAACAGCTTCAGCTGGGCCAGCAGCAACAGCTACAGCAGCAGCAGCAGAAACGCCGAATTTTTCTTCCATAGCAGAAACCAGCTCAACTACTTCCATTACGGACATAGCGGCAACAGCTTCCAGAATTTGGTCTTTAGTGATAGACATATCGATTGTTCCTAAAAATCAGAAAAAGTTTATACGTTAGCAAGCACGAAGGAAAAGAATTTGGCCTTAAGCCGCTTCTTTTGCATCGCGCACAGCAGCCAGAGTACGGACCAGTTTGCCAGCAGCGGCTTCTTTCATGGTCGACATCAGACGTGCCAGTGCTTCTTCGTAAGTCGGCAGAGTTGCCAGACGGTCAATATTGGCCGCCGTGATCAGCTCACCTTCAAAGGCTGCAGCTTTGACCTCAAATTTTGCATTCGCTTTAGCGAAATCTTTGAACAGACGAGCAGCAGCGCCCGGGTGTTCCAAAGAGTATGCAATCAGGGTCGGACCAACAAACGTGTCTTTCAGGCACTCGAAAGGAGTACCTTCAACGACGCGGCGCAGCAGGGTGTTACGAACAACACGCATGTAAACGCCAGCTTCACGACCTGCTTTACGCAGTTCGGTCATTTTATCAACGGTTACGCCACGGGAATCCGCAACAACCGCTGAAAGCGCGCCTTTGGCTACTTCGCTAACTTCAGCAACAATCGCTTGTTTGCCTTGAAGATTTAATGCCATTAGCTTTGCTCCTGGATTGGCCGGGAATAATTTCCCGGAACTCACTTCACTCATTCACCCGAAGGCGATAAGCGCTATTACACGGTGAGCAGAATCCAGCGAAGAAAAAATTCTTTTTGGTTCTGTCACCGTCTACGCAGGGTATTAAGCAAGATATCCGAAAATATTCTGCTCCTGCGGTCTCGGACGGAGGCCAGGATAAGGCCTGGCTCCAACCTAAGCGACTGAACAACTGAGTCTTTAGACTTAGTCACTCACTCGCTTTGAATCTGGGTTCTGAATTGCGTTAACAACCAGAACAACGGGCGTAAGATTCTAGATGAATTTTTCGCCCGTTACAAGCAGCAATTAGTTTGCTGATGCGCTCAGACCAGCCTGGTCAACGGCAACGCCGGCGCCCATGGTGGTAGAGATGCTAACTTTCTTGATGTACACGCCTTTCGCCTGTGATGGTTTAGCTTTTTTCAGCGCAACCAGCAGAGATTCCAGGTTTTCTTTCAATTTGTCAGTGTCAAAATCCACTTTACCGATGGTGGTGTGGATGATGCCGTTTTTGTCGTTACGATAACGAACCTGACCTGCTTTAGCATTTTTAACTGCTTCAGCAACGTTAGGGGTTACAGTACCAACTTTCGGGTTTGGCATCAGACCGCGTGGGCCCAGAACCTGGCCCAACTGGCCAACAACGCGCATTGCATCTGGAGATGCGATAACAACGTCAAAGTTCATTTCGCCTTTTTTGATCTGCTCAGCCAGATCTTCCATACCAACCAGCTCTGCGCCAGCTGCTTTAGCAGCTTCAGCGTTTGCACCTTGGGTGAAGACGGCAACACGTACTGAACGACCAGTACCGTGTGGCAGAACGGTCGCGCCACGCACGTTCTGATCAGATTTACGAGCATCGATGCCGAGGTTAACAGCAACGTCTACGCTTTCTACAAACTTAGCAGTAGCCAGTTCTTTCAACAGAGCAACAGCTTCGGTGATGTCGTACTGCTTGGTCGCGTCAACTTTGTCGCGAATTACGCTCATGCGCTTGGTCAGCTTAGCCATTTCTTAATCCTCTACTACCAGGCCCATGGAACGAGCAGTACCTTCGATAGAGCGAGTCATCGCTTCTACGTCAGAACCAGTCATGTCCGCAGCTTTAGTTTCTGCGATTTCACGTACCTGAGCACGAGTCACTTTACCGACTTTATCTTTGTTCGGCTTACCAGAACCAGACTTGATGCCTGCTGCTTTTTTCAGCAGAACGGCAGCCGGAGGCGTTTTGGTAACGAAAGTGAAAGAACGGTCGCTGTATACGGTGATAACAACTGGAGTAGGCAGACCTTTCTCCAGAGATTCTGTCTTAGCGTTGAACGCTTTGCAGAATTCCATGATGTTAACACCCTGCTGACCCAGAGCTGGACCAACAGGTGGGCTTGGGTTAGCCATACCAGCTGCAACCTGCAGCTTGACGTAGGCTTGTACTTTCTTGGCCATGATATTTCCTCAATTGGGTTTTAACGCCTGAAAAACAGGCTCCCCGTGATAACGATTTACACGCTAGTAGCAGCGCATAAAAACAAAAGGCGCGAAATTATAGGTAAATTTCGCGCCTTCCGCAAGAGCTAAAAAGTGAACAAAAGGGTTAAGCTTTTTCCACCTGAGCGAAGTCGAGTTCCACTGGCGTTGCACGACCAAAGATGGAAACGGAAACTTTCAAGCGGCTCTTCTCGTAATCCACTTCTTCGACCACACCGTTGAAGTCGGCAAACGGGCCGTCGCTGACGCGTACCATCTCGCCTGGCTCGAACAGCGTTTTTGGACGCGGCTTATCACCAACCTGCTGCAGGCGGTTCATAATCGCATCAACTTCTTTATCACTGATTGGCGCAGGACGATCGGAAGTTCCGCCGATAAAGCCCATCACACGCGGTACACTACGTACTAAGTGCCAGCTGGCGTCATTCATTACCATCTGAACCAATACGTAGCCAGGGAAGAACTTACGTTCGCTTTTGCGACGTTGGCCACCACGGATTTCGACGACTTCTTCAGTCGGCACCATGACTTCGCCAAAAAGCTCTTCCATGTTGTGCAGTTTGATATGCTCGTGCAGCGACTTAGCTACGCGAGCTTCAAAACCGGAGAACGCCTGAACGACGTACCAGCGTTTTTTTGGAGCTTCAGACATCTCAGAACCTCAGGCCAGTGATAAACGATACCAGGCGGACCAGAATACCATCCAGCCCCCACAAAATCAGTGACATCACGGCAGTTACCGCGGCAACGATTAACGTGGTGTGCAATGTTTCCTGGCGAGTTGGCCAAATGACCTTGCGCATTTCGGTTCTTGCTTCACGGGCAAATGCAACAGTCGCTTTGCCTTTGATTGTCAGCAATGCGATGCCGCCTGCTGCAGCAATCAGCACTACTACAGCCAGCGCGCGCAGCGGCAGTGTTACATCGCGATAAATATAGTTGCCGACAATTGCTACCAGGAGCAATGCGATCACAACTACCCATTTCATCGCTTCAAGGCCGCGCCCGCTTCCTTGAGCTTCGGTATTCGCACTCATAAACCAACCTGCCACAATAATTCAGAAACTATTCTGCCCCGCAGAGCGAGGCATCCAAACCGAATGAGCTTTTGAGCGTAACTCGGTATCCAACGCCGTGAAACAGAGCCTGTCTCAACAATGATTATGATTGAAAATCACTGATGAGCCAGGTTCTATGTAACAGCGTGCAAAAAGGGCATCAAATGATGCCCTTTCCTTGTGCATTGCGTCAAATGTTATCGCAATTAAGCGATAATTTCAGCAACAACACCCGCACCAACAGTACGGCCGCCTTCACGGATTGCGAAACGCAGACCCTGATCCATAGCGATTGGCTTGATCAAAGTAACGGTCATTTTTACGTTGTCGCCTGGCATTACCATCTCAACGCCTTCTGGCAGTTGAACGTCACCGGTCACGTCAGTAGTACGGAAGTAGAACTGAGGACGGTAGCCTTTGAAGAACGGAGTATGACGGCCGCCTTCATCTTTAGACAGGACGTAAACTTCTGAAGTGAACTGGGTATGTGGCTTGATTGAACCCGGCTTAGCCAGAACCTGACCACGCTCGATGTCTTCACGCTTGATACCACGCAGCAGAACACCACAGTTCTCGCCTGCCTGACCCTGGTCCAGCAGTTTGCGGAACATTTCAACGCCAGTACAGGTTGATTTAACAGTATCTTTCAGGCCAACAACTTCAACTTCGTCGCCCACTTTAACGATACCGCGCTCAACACGACCGGTAACAACAGTACCACGGCCAGAGATTGAGAATACGTCTTCGATTGGCAGCAGGAACGGCTTGTCGATTGCACGTACTGGCTCTGGGATATAGGTATCCAGATGACCAGCCAGTTCAATGATCTTAGCTTCCCACTCAGCGTCGCCTTCCAGCGCTTTCAGAGCAGAACCACGTACGATTGGAGTGTCGTCGCCTGGGAAGTCATATGCTGACAGCAGGTCACGTACTTCCATCTCAACCAGTTCCAGCAGCTCTTCATCATCAACCATGTCGCACTTGTTCAGGAACACGATGATGTAAGGAACGCCAACCTGACGACCCAGCAGGATGTGCTCACGGGTCTGTGGCATTGGGCCATCAGTCGCAGCAACAACCAGGATCGCGCCGTCCATCTGTGCAGCACCGGTGATCATGTTTTTCACATAATCGGCGTGGCCTGGGCAGTCAACGTGCGCATAGTGGCGATTCGGGGTTTCATATTCAACGTGAGAAGTGTTGATGGTGATACCACGTGCTTTCTCTTCTGGCGCTTTATCGATCTCGTCGAATTTGCTTGCCTTACCGCCGTAGGTTTTAGCCAGCACGGTAGTAATTGCTGCCGTCAGGGTAGTTTTACCATGGTCGACGTGACCGATGGTGCCCACGTTTACGTGCAGTTTGTTACGCTGAAATTGCTCTTTAGCCATCGCTAGTCCCTCTAAGACACGGATATATCGAAGATATCGTCATATCAACCAGGCATTGCCTGACTGTTTGGTTTACAGAGAGAGAATCAGGAGAGAGATAAAGGAAGTGGTGCTGATACCCAGAGTCGAACTGGGGACCTCACCCTTACCAAGGGTGCGCTCTACCAACTGAGCCATATCAGCACATCTGGAGCGGGCAGCGGGAATCGAACCCGCATCATCAGCTTGGAAGGCTGAGGTAATAGCCATTATACGATGCCCGCATCCTGGAACTCGGCTACCTGTTCTTTCTGTAGCTTATGAATAATAAAAGAAGACCTTCTATTATTCGAGCCGGTCAGAGTTTCTGACCAACTTTGATTGCGCTAATGCACAATCTGAAATTCGAAGGTGAGAGATGAATAACTCACCCATCAGACAAAGACTTTATCTGATGCCCAACCAGGAGGTTGAGATGGTGGTGGGAGAAGGATTCGAACCTTCGAAGTCTGTGACGGCAGATTTACAGTCTGCTCCCTTTGGCCGCTCGGGAATCCCACCTACTTGATGGTGCCGGCTACCGGAATCGAACTGGTGACCTACTGATTACAAGTCAGTTGCTCTACCAACTGAGCTAAGCCGGCATCAAGTGGAGCGCATTCTAGGAAGACCCGAAGAAGGATGCAACAAAAAAATCGCCAAAATTGTTCTATCGCTTACTATTTGTGCAAATCATCTCAAATTAGCTATCTCATGCAGTAAAATCATCCAAAACATGTCCATTTTTACACCAATTCGTCGATTGGTTTTCTCTGTATCAACATCATTTCCAATGCACATATTTGAAGCGCACTGCCTTTCTACTGTGCAAATTTAGAAATTTTTTTGTGAAAACATCCTCCATAGCCGTTTTTTCGGCTGGTCCGCATTTTGCTTATCTATTAAATCGGGTCATTAAATGGAGTGTGTCGTATGAATATTGTTCAGATTACTGCAGAAACATTACCCCGCTATCGCCAGGCTTTGGCAGCCCTGATGATAGACGCGGTAAAAAACAATATGACTTCGGCATTCCAACATTCGCAAAAGATGCAACAGTATCAGGATGCCGAGCGTTATTTTCATAGCTTGCGCAACCAAATGGCACACCATGAGCTGCTGTTATGGATCGCTATCATCGACTCGGTTGTGGTGGGAAGCATACAGCTCAACATTTGTCAGCGCCCAGATGGACAAAATCGCGCGGAGGTTTTACAGCTGCTCGTGCATTCCAGCGCTCAACGAGAAGGGATCGGGCGTAGATTAATACAGACGCTTGAGCAGAAGGCAGAAAGCTATCAACGTGGTCTGCTTTATTTAGATGTCATTGCGGGTTCTGTAGCAGAGAATTTTTACCGTTCGCATGGCTACCACTATTTAGGAGAATTGCCCGACTATGCGTTATGCGCGGATGGGCATCCTCATCCCGGCGCGATTTACTATAAACGTCTGCGCGCCCGCCCAGCAGAAAATGTAGCGACAAGCTACTGACCGACAAGAAAAATGCGGGTACGCTTGCGAAAGCGTGCTCCTGTTTATCATTTTACTTCTTTTTAAAGTCACACTGGTGTTACCCTCCTGCCCATTGTTCTCGTTAATTACCCCTGTGACGTGCAATTGAGTTTGATACATCGTTGTATGCCTAATGCAGCAAGGTGTTGATGAATCAGAATTTGCACTCAGATGCATGCTTATGAGTAAAAAAACGACACCTCTTACTACGCCCTATTTGCAGTTTAATCGCCAACAATGGGCAGCACTGCGCGATTCAGTACCAATGACGTTGGCTGAAGGTGAAATTGAGCGTCTGCGTGGTATCAATGAAGACCTTTCATTAGAAGAAGTGGCCGAGATTTATCTGCCGCTATCGCGTCTGCTTAATTTCTATATCAGTTCTAATCTGCGTCGTCAGGCAGTGCTTGAGCAATTCCTTGGCACTAATGGGCAAAAAATCCCTTATATCATCAGTATTGCCGGCAGCGTTGCGGTAGGAAAAAGCACAACCGCTCGTGTGCTTCAGGCGCTGCTTAGCCGCTGGCCAGAACACCGCAAAGTTGAACTGATCACTACTGATGGTTTTTTGCATCCTAATGCCGTGCTCAAAGAACGCGGTTTGATGAAGAAAAAAGGGTTCCCGCAATCTTACGATATGCATCGCTTGGTTAACTTCGTATCTGATTTAAAATCGGGTGCTAACCAGGTAACAGCGCCGGTTTATTCTCATCTGATTTACGATGTCATTCCGGATGGCGATAAGGTCGTACAACAGCCTGATATTCTTATTCTTGAAGGATTGAATGTGCTGCAAAGCGGTATGGACTATCCTCACGATCCTCATCATGTATTTGTGTCTGATTTCGTGGATTTTTCAATTTACGTCGATGCACCAGAGTCCTTACTCGAGAGCTGGTATGTAAATCGATTTTTGAAATTCCGTGAGGGCGCGTTTAGCGATCCGGACTCTTATTTCCATCACTATTCGCAATTACCAGAAGAAGATGCACTCGATATTGCGCGCGGGCTATGGCAAGAGATTAACTGGCTTAATTTAAAGGAAAATATCCTGCCTACACGTGAACGGGCCAGCCTTATTATGACTAAGTCGGCTGATCATGCTGTGCAAAGTGTACGCTTGAGAAAATAGCCTTTTTTAATAAAATGCCCATAAAAGATTGTGGGCATTTTAATTTGTTAGTTGGTATGCATTAATTGTCTGGACGCAGTGAAATCTCGCCCCCGACCCAGGATTTAATGACTCCATCCTGCTCCAGTAATAAACCGCCCTGCTTATCAATACCTCGCGCAATGCCATATACTTCACGATCCCCTATAAGAAGCTTTACTGGGCGATTAATGAAGTTATCAAGGACTTCCCAACGAGAGACAAAAGGCGCCAAACCATCGCGCTCAAAAATGGGTAATGCTTCACGCAGGCTATTTATCAACTTCGCAGCCAACTCGTTCCGGTCAATATCAACTCCAGCTTCCTGAAGATTAATCCAACCCTGATTAATTTCCGCCGTACCTTCTGAACGCATCAGCAAATTGACGCCAGCACCTATAACGATCTGAGCGGCATCGCCGGTTTTACCGGTTAACTCAACTAAAATACCGGCAAGTTTACGATCGTTAAGATAGAGGTCATTTGGCCATTTCACCCGAACATCAGGTGCACCCAATGACTGAATTACTTCTGCCATGATGATACCAATCACCAGACTCAGGCCCATCGCCGCGGCTGGCCCCTGCTCCAGGCGCCAATACATGGACATATACAGGTTGGAACCAAACGGTGAAAACCACTTACGTCCGCGACGTCCGCGCCCTGCTTGCTGATATTCGGCAATGCATGCGTAGCCAGACGGCAATTGATCCATCCGATCCAGCAAATACTGGTTGGTAGAATCGATTACAGGAATCACCGCCAGATTAGGTTGATGCAGGTGAGATTGAATGACTTCTTCATCCAGTAACTGGATAGGTTCCGGTAAGCTATACCCCTTACCCGTCACCGTATATACATCCAGACCCCAGCTTTTTAAAGTCTGTATATGTTTATTGATGGCGGCGCGGCTCATGCCAAGCGCTTCGCCCAGTTGTTCACCAGAGTGAAATTCACCATCAGCCACTAATGCAACCAACTTTAACGGCACGCTATTATCTTTCATGAAATTACCTCAACGGCGTTACGCTCGCCTCGAGCACCGATAAAGCGTACTTCTGGCTCCAGCCAAACATCAAATTTTTGACCGACTCTATTTCTGACCTGATGCGCCAAATCTACAATATCCTGTGGAGTGGCATGATCTTCATTAATCAGTACCAAAGCCTGTTGGCGGTGAACTGCGGCACCGCCAACACGAAAGCCTTTAAGACCACATTGATCGATCAACCAGCCAGCTGCTAATTTCATTTCACCGCTGGCCTGAGGATAATGAGGAATAGATGGCCACTTCTTAATTAATGCAGTTGCATGCTCAGCGGTGATGAGCGGATTTTTGAAGAAACTTCCCACATTGCCTGTAATTTTTGGGTCGGGCAGTTTACTTTGACGCATATGGCAAACAGCATTGAATACATCCCACGCACAAACTGTTGCTGGGTTTAATTTAGTAAGATCGCCATAAGTCAGAACAGGTTTCCACTGTTTCGCCAGACGTAATCCCACTGCAACTATGACATAGTCATTCTTCATTGCATGTTTAAAAACGCTATCGCGGTAGCCAAACTGACACTCTTCCCGATACAAACGAATAATCTTTTGGGTTGGAAGATGTAAAGCTTCAACGTAATGACAGGTATCTTTAAATTCGACACCATATGCACCGATATTTTGAATCGGTGCTGAACCTGCCATGCCGGGAATTAGCGCCAGGTTTTCCAATCCTGTAATGCCCTTCTTCAGCGTCTGTTCAACTAAAGCATGCCAATTTTCGCCAGCACCAACATGTAAATGCCATGCTTCGTCATGCTCTTCGATAGTTATGCCTTTAATCGCATTAACGACCACAGAGCCGCTGAAATCATCCAAAAAGAGTACGTTGCTCCCTTCGCCTAATACAATAAAGGGCTGATTTAATTGCTGACTGTTTTTCCAGGCAAGGGTAATAGCGTCAGGAGTTTCAGCGATGGTAAGCGTTTGGGCATTGATCGCAAGACCAAGGGTGTTGAAAGCTTCTAAGGATGTATTGGGGCTGGACATTTCACGGCCTTTACTGATTAATCTGGCCGTAGTTTACCTGATCGGCAGGTTGCTAGTTTGATGTTTTCGTATTTCTGGTGGGATATTACTAATATCCAGACGTAAAAAAGCCCCGAACTCTCGTTCGGGGCTTCTTCACTATTTGATGCCTGGCAGTTCCCTACTCTCGCATGGGGAGACCCCACACTACCATCGGCGCTACGGCGTTTCACTTCTGAGTTCGGCATGGGGTCAGGTGGGACCACCGCGCTAAAGCCGCCAGGCAAATTCTTTGTGCAAAAACGAATAACATTCGCTTCCGCTAAATCTTTAATCCGTAAAACAAGCTGAAAATCTTCGGTCTCTCAGACCAAAACGCCTCTGGCGTTGTAAGGTTAAGCCTCACGGGTCATTAGTACCGGTTAGCTCAACGCATCGCTGCGCTTACACATCCGGCCTATCAACGTCGTAGTCTTCAACGTCCCTTCAGGACTCTCAAGGAGTCAGGGAGAACTCATCTCGGGGCAAGTTTCGTGCTTAGATGCTTTCAGCACTTATCTTTTCCGCACTTAGCTACCGGGCAATGCCATTGGCATGACAACCCGAACACCAGTGGTGCGTTCACTCCGGTCCTCTCGTACTAGGAGCAACCCCCCTCAATTCTCCAGCGCCCACGGCAGATAGGGACCGAACTGTCTCACGACGTTCTAAACCCAGCTCGCGTACCACTTTAAACGGCGAACAGCCGTACCCTTGGGACCTACTTCAGCCCCAGGATGTGATGAGCCGACATCGAGGTGCCAAACACCGCCGTCGATATGAACTCTTGGGCGGTATCAGCCTGTTATCCCCGGAGTACCTTTTATCCGTTGAGCGATGGCCCTTCCATTCAGAACCACCGGATCACTATGACCTGCTTTCGCACCTGCTCGAGCCGTCACTCTCGCAGTCAAGCTGGCTTATGCCATTGCACTAACCTCCTGATGTCCGACCAGGATTAGCCAACCTTCGTGCTCCTCCGTTACTCTTTGGGAGGAGACCGCCCCAGTCAAACTACCCACCAGACACTGTCCGCAGCCCGGATCACGGGCCTACGTTAGAACATCAAACATTAAAGGGTGGTATTTCAAGGTTGGCTCCACGCAGACTGGCGTCCACGCTTCAAAGCCTCCCACCTATCCTACACATCAAGGCTCAATGTTCAGTGTCAAGCTATAGTAAAGGTTCACGGGGTCTTTCCGTCTTGCCGCGGGTACACTGCATCTTCACAGCGATTTCAATTTCACTGAGTCTCGGGTGGAGACAGCCTGGCCATCATTACGCCATTCGTGCAGGTCGGAACTTACCCGACAAGGAATTTCGCTACCTTAGGACCGTTATAGTTACGGCCGCCGTTTACCGGGGCTTCGATCAAGAGCTTCTCCTTGCGGATAACCCCATCAATTAACCTTCCGGCACCGGGCAGGCGTCACACCGTATACGTCCACTTTCGTGTTTGCACAGTGCTGTGTTTTTAATAAACAGTTGCAGCCAGCTGGTATCTTCGACTGCCTTCGGCTCCATCCGCGAGGGACTTCACCTGATGACAGCGTGCCTTCTCCCGAAGTTACGGCACCATTTTGCCTAGTTCCTTCACCCGAGTTCTCTCAAGCGCCTTGGTATTCTCTACCTGACCACCTGTGTCGGTTTGGGGTACGATTTCGTGTTACCTGGAGCTTAGAGGCTTTTCCTGGAAGCAGGGCATCAGTTACTTCACCACCGTAGTGGCTCGTCGTCACGCCTCAGCCTTAAGATATCCCGGATTTACCAAAGATATCAGCCTACACGCTTAAACCGGGACAACCGTCGCCCGGATAACCTAGCCTTCTCCGTCCCCCCTTCGCAGTAACACCAAGTGCAGGAATATTAACCTGCTTCCCATCGACTACGCTTTTCAGCCTCGCCTTAGGGGTCGACTCACCCTGCTCCGATTAACGTTGAACAGGAACCCTTGGTCTTCCGGCGAGCGGGCTTTTCACCCGCTTTATCGTTACTTATGTCAGCATTCGCACTTCTGATACCTCCAGCACCCCTCACAGGCCACCTTCAACGGCTTACAGAACGCTCCCCTACCCAACAACGCCTAAGCGTCGCTGCCGCAGCTTCGGTGCATGGTTTAGCCCCGTTACATCTTCCGCGCAGGCCGACTCGACCAGTGAGCTATTACGCTTTCTTTAAATGATGGCTGCTTCTAAGCCAACATCCTGGCTGTCTGTGCCTTCCCACATCGTTTCCCACTTAACCATGACTTTGGGACCTTAGCTGGCGGTCTGGGTTGTTTCCCTCTTCACGACGGACGTTAGCACCCGCCGTGTGTCTCCCGTGATAACATTCTTCGGTATTCGCAGTTTGCATCGGGTTGGTAAGCCGGGATGGCCCCCTAGCCGAAACAGTGCTCTACCCCCGAAGATGAGTTCACGAGGCGCTACCTAAATAGCTTTCGGGGAGAACCAGCTATCTCCCGGTTTGATTGGCCTTTCACCCCCAGCCACAAGTCATCCGCTAATTTTTCAACATTAGTCGGTTCGGTCCTCCAGTTAGTGTTACCCAACCTTCAACCTGCCCATGGCTAGATCACCGGGTTTCGGGTCTATACCCTGCAACTTAACGCCCAGTTAAGACTCGGTTTCCCTGCGGCTCCCCTATACGGTTAACCTTGCTACAGAATATAAGTCGCTGACCCATTATACAAAAGGTACGCAGTCACCCCATAAATGAGGCTCCCACTGCTTGTACGTACACGGTTTCAGGTTCTGTTTCACTCCCCTCGCCGGGGTTCTTTTCGCCTTTCCCTCACGGTACTGGTTCACTATCGGTCAGTCAGGAGTATTTAGCCTTGGAGGATGGTCCCCCCATATTCAGACAGGATACCACGTGTCCCGCCCTACTCTTCGAACTCACAGTATGTGCACTTTCGTGTACGGGGCTATCACCCGGTATCGCGCGACTTTCCAGACGCTTCCACTAACGCACAAACTGATTCAGGTTCTGGGCTGTTCCCCGTTCGCTCGCCGCTACTGGGGGAATCTCGGTTGATTTCTTTTCCTCTGGGTACTTAGATGTTTCAGTTCCCCAGGTTCGCCTCGCAACACTATGTATTCATGTTGCGATGATGCACTGAGTGCACCGGGTTTCCCCATTCGGACATCGTCGGCTGTAGCGGTTCATATCACCTTACCGACGCTTTACGCAGATTAGCACGTCCTTCATCGCCTCTGACTGCCAGGGCATCCACCGTGTACGCTTAGTCGCTTAACCTCACAACCCACAGGCGTTTTGCAACGCTGCAGACTGCAGGCATTGAGAGACTCGAACATATCGCAGCTTCATTCTTATTACGGAGAATGAATACGATACGTCGTTTCAATTTTCAGCTTGTTCCGGATTGTTAAAGAGCAATATCTCAAACATGACGGTTAAGTCAGTTTTGAGATACTTCGTGGAGACACCTTTCACCTGTCACCAAGCAAGTGGCGTCCCCTAGGGGATTCGAACCCCTGTTACCGCCGTGAAAGGGCGGTGTCCTAGGCCTCTAGACGAAGGGGACACGAGTAGTGTCACGACTTCGCAGCCGTCTTGCTCATTACTTTTTATCAGACAATCTGTGTGAGCACTGCGCGGGAAGGTATCTTCAGGTAAGGAGGTGATCCAACCGCAGGTTCCCCTACGGTTACCTTGTTACGACTTCACCCCAGTCATGAATCACAAAGTGGTAAGCGCCCTCCCGAAGGTTAAGCTACCTACTTCTTTTGCAACCCACTCCCATGGTGTGACGGGCGGTGTGTACAAGGCCCGGGAACGTATTCACCGTAGCATTCTGATCTACGATTACTAGCGATTCCGACTTCACGGAGTCGAGTTGCAGACTCCGATCCGGACTACGACGCACTTTATGAGGTCCGCTTGCTCTCGCGAGGTCGCTTCTCTTTGTATGCGCCATTGTAGCACGTGTGTAGCCCTACTCGTAAGGGCCATGATGACTTGACGTCATCCCCACCTTCCTCCAGTTTATCACTGGCAGTCTCCTTTGAGTTCCCGGCATAACCCGCTGGCAACAAAGGATAAGGGTTGCGCTCGTTGCGGGACTTAACCCAACATTTCACAACACGAGCTGACGACAGCCATGCAGCACCTGTCTCAGCGTTCCCGAAGGCACCAAAGCATCTCTGCTAAGTTCGCTGGATGTCAAGAGTAGGTAAGGTTCTTCGCGTTGCATCGAATTAAACCACATGCTCCACCGCTTGTGCGGGCCCCCGTCAATTCATTTGAGTTTTAACCTTGCGGCCGTACTCCCCAGGCGGTCGACTTAACGCGTTAGCTCCGGAAGCCACTCCTCAAGGGAACAACCTCCAAGTCGACATCGTTTACGGCGTGGACTACCAGGGTATCTAATCCTGTTTGCTCCCCACGCTTTCGCACCTGAGCGTCAGTCTTTGTCCAGGGGGCCGCCTTCGCCACCGGTATTCCTCCAGATCTCTACGCATTTCACCGCTACACCTGGAATTCTACCCCCCTCTACAAGACTCTAGCCTGCCAGTTTCGAATGCAGTTCCCAGGTTAAGCCCGGGGATTTCACATCCGACTTGACAGACCGCCTGCGTGCGCTTTACGCCCAGTAATTCCGATTAACGCTTGCACCCTCCGTATTACCGCGGCTGCTGGCACGGAGTTAGCCGGTGCTTCTTCTGCGGGTAACGTCAATCGGTGAAGCTATTAACTCCACCGCCTTCCTCCCCGCTGAAAGTACTTTACAACCCGAAGGCCTTCTTCATACACGCGGCATGGCTGCATCAGGCTTGCGCCCATTGTGCAATATTCCCCACTGCTGCCTCCCGTAGGAGTCTGGACCGTGTCTCAGTTCCAGTGTGGCTGGTCATCCTCTCAGACCAGCTAGGGATCGTCGCCTAGGTGAGCCATTACCCCACCTACTAGCTAATCCCATCTGGGCACATCCGATGGTGTGAGGCCCGAAGGTCCCCCACTTTGGTCTTGCGACGTTATGCGGTATTAGCTACCGTTTCCAGTAGTTATCCCCCTCCATCGGGCAGTTTCCCAGACATTACTCACCCGTCCGCCACTCGTCACCCGAGAGCAAGCTCTCTGTGCTACCGTTCGACTTGCATGTGTTAGGCCTGCCGCCAGCGTTCAATCTGAGCCATGATCAAACTCTTCAATTTAAGTTTGATTTGCTGAAACAAGTTCAGCGATGCTCATCTGTAAAACGTCATAATGAATTTCATTATGTGTTCACTCGTGAGGCTTTGATATTTTTTACGTCCGGAGACGCTGATATCAATCCTGCGAGTGCCCACACAGATTGTCTGATAAATTGTTAAAGAGCGTTGCGAACAGCGGCTGAACCGTCTGTCGCGAGGTGGCGTATATTACGCTTTCCTCTTTCGGAGTCAAACACTTTTTTCAGCGTTTTCATCCAGCGGGATGAATTTCTTCACTCCCTGCTGAGCCGTCTGCGTTGCCGCTTTGCCGTCTCAGTGGTGGCGCATTATAGGGAGTTATTCGGAGGTGACAAGGGTTTATTGCAAATAAATTACTGTTCGACCTAAATTTCGCCACAACGCTGTATTTCACAACGATTTGCCTGGTAACTGCGCAAAATCCTGGGCAAAAAGCGCCACTTTATTCCAATCAGTGTATTCCACTTCTTTCGATGCATCGGTTTCGCCGCCGGTCATACGCATAATGAATTGAATCATGACGCGATCAAACCAGCGATAACGCGGATAACGCAACGCCCCGGCGAAAACCGCACAGCAATCAGGTTGCCACGGTGACTGCTCCAGGAACTTGCGCGTATAAGCATTGGTCTCTGGTGTGCACTTATCGGCTTTGCGCGCCGTGAGATTGACACTAAAGAAGCCGCTTACGCGCTGCTGCAACTTAGCTTTATGCTGCGTAACAAACTTAAGCAAAGCCGGATTGAAATGACCGTAGCGGATCGAAGCACCAATCAGCACGCGATCGTACTGCAACCAATCAATCTGGTTTGCCTCCAGTAGATCGATCACGTCACATAGTTGATGCGGCACTAACGTCTGCGCAATGCGCGCGGCAATGTCACGGGTTTGCCCATCGCGGCTGGAATACAGAATCAACGCTTTCATTACTCAATCCTATTTTATTATTCGCGCCAGAAGGTCGGCGTGAACAGCACCAGCAGCGTGAACACTTCAAGGCGTCCAAACAGCATGGTCAAAATCAAAATCCACTTCGCGACATCATTCATTGAAGTGAAGTTGTCTGCCACGACACCCAAACCGGGCCCGAGGTTATTCAGAGTCGCGGCCACGGCAGCAAAAGCAGAGAAGTCATCCACGCCGGTGGCGATGATGGCCAGCATACTGAGCAGGAACACCAGCGCATAAGCTGAGAAGAAACCCCACACCGCTTCGAGGATACGTTCCGGCAACGCGCGGTTGCCCAGTTTGATGGTGTAAACCGCATTCGGATGCACCAAACGTTTCAGCTCTCGCGAACCCTGTTTGAAAAGCAGCAGAATGCGGATCACCTTCAATCCGCCGCCCGTAGAACCCGCCATGCCGCCGATAAAGGCCGAACACAGCAGCAGCACCGGCAGGAACAGCGGCCAGCGTGCAATGCTGTCGGTGGTGAAACCGGCCGTGGTCGCCATCGAAACCACCTGGAAAAACGCCTGATTCAACGTTTGCCAGCCGCTGGCGTACACATTGTGGAACCACAGCACGATGGTACAGATCAGCACTAAGGTCAGTTGTACACCAATAAACATGCGGAATTCGGGATCGCGCCAGTACACTTTCAGGTTGCGACCACTTAATAAAGAGAAGTGCAGGCCATAGTTACAGCCCGATATCAGCAGAAATACCGCGACGATGGTATTGATGGTTGGGCTATTAAAGTAGCCGATGCTGGCATCATGGGTTGAAAACCCGCCAATCGCGATAGTCGAGAAGCTATGGCCGATAGCATCGAACATCGGCATGCCCGCCAGCCACAGCGCCAACGCGCACGCGACGGTGAGCAACACATAGATCAGCCACAGCGTTTTCGCTGTTTCCGCAATACGCGGGCGCATCTTGTTATCTTTCAGCGGACCCGGCATTTCAGCGCGATAGAGCTGCATTCCACCCACGCCCAGAATCGGCAGAATCGCCACCGCCAGCACAATGATTCCCATCCCGCCGAGCCACTGCAGCATCTGCCGATAGAACAGAATCGCTTTCGGCAGCGTATCCAGTCCCACCAGCGTGGTGGCTCCGGTGGTTGTGAGGCCAGAGAAGGATTCAAAGAACGCATCAGTAACTGAAAGATGTGGCTGCTCGGCGAAGATAAACGGCATCGCACCAACGCTGCCCAGCACGGTCCAGAACAGCACCACGATGAGGAAACCTTCACGCGGCTTAAGTTCGCTTTTCTGCTTGCGGTTAGGCCACCACAGCAGCGAACCGATAACGATCGCCATCATAAAGGTCTGACTGAACGCGCGCCCGGCTCCATCACGGTAAATCAAGGCGACGAGGCCCGGTAAAATCATGGTCACCGAGAACAGAATCACCAGCAGGCCCACGATGCGGGTAATGGCGCGAAAATGCATTCAGCCGTTTCCTTTAAACAGAAGCTTTTAGTTTGTCAGCGGGATGAGCGTCAGCGCGCCCCGGCTGTAATCAGAGAGGTTTTGGCGAAAGCCATCAATCTGCGCATGCGGCAACGCTAAACGCAGCGCAATACGATCCTGATAATGGCTCTCTTCTATAATGCCGTCAAAACGTTGCAGCAGGCGCTCAATGTCGCTGAGTTGGGCGTAATCGCATTGCAGGGTAAAAGATTCCATCGGCACTTTACGTTGACGCGCCAGTTGCTTCAGCCCTTGCTGCACGCCGCCGCCATATGCTTTAACCAATCCGCCGGTGCCCAGCATGATGCCACCATAATAACGCACCACCACTGCGGTGATCTCTCCGACGCCGCTGCCCATCAACTGGGCCAGCATCGGTTTGCCGGCGGTGCCGGATGGTTCGCCATCATCAGAGAAACCCAACTGTTGCGAATCATCCGGCGCGCCTGCCACCCACGCCCAGCAGTGATGCCGCGCGGTGGGATGTTCCTGTTTCACCTGCTGCACAAACGCGCGCGCCGCTTCCACGCCCGCCGTGTGCGCCAGCAAGGTGATGAAGCGGCTTTTCTTGATGGTTTCCTCGCTGAGACTCACGGCCTCAGCGGGGATGTCGTAAGCATCCATCAGGCAAGGTGCAGATCGCGCGTCATGTTTTCAATGCGATTAGTGTGAATCACCACGTTATCCTCGATACGAATACCGCCGTACGGTTTCAGTGCATCGATTGCCGCCCAGTCAAAGTATTGACTGAACTTGCCGCCGCGCAGCTTCGCCAGCAGCGAATCGATAATATAGAAGCCCGGTTCGATAGTCAGCACCATGCCAGGTTCCAGCACGCGTGTACAACGTAGATACGGATATTGCGACGGTGCCGCCAGATGCGTGCCGTTGTCGTCCTGCATAAAGCCAGCCACGTCGTGCACCTGCAGGCCAAGCGGATGTCCAAGGCCATGTGGCATAAACGGACCGGTTAAATCTTCGGCCACCAGCGTCTCTTCGGTCAGGCCTTTCACCAGTTCGAACTTCAGCAGCAGACGCGCAATGCGCTGATGCATCTGCAGATGATAATCGGTATAGCGCACGCCAGCTTTCAAAGTAGCGATCAGCGCCAGCTCTTCCTTGTTCATCGCCGCAACCATTTCGGCATAGCGCGATTTGCTCTGCGCCGCATAGCTGCGCGTCAGGTCAGCGGCGTAACCGAGATATTCCGCACCGGCGTCAATCAGGAAGCTGTGGCGTTTGGCCGGCGGTTGATGATCCAGTTTGGTGTAGTGCAGTACTGCGGCATGTTCATTCAGCGCGATGATGTTGCCGTAAGGCACATCGGTATCGCGATGGCCGGTTGCGGTCAGATAGGCGATATTGATATCGAACTCGCTCATGCCAGAGAAGAACGCCTCTTTGGCCGCGCGATGCCCCGCCACCGCCAGCTTCTGCGCTTCACGCATACACGCCAGTTCGTACTCAGTTTTGATACTGCGATGATAATGCAGGAAATCGATCACGCCTTTCGGGTTCACCTGCTCGCTGTTAATGCCGAGCTGGGAAGCGCGTGACGGCACCGGACCGATATAGGCCACGTTTTCGCGCTGTGCAGGCAGCAACTGCGCGATCTCATCGGCACTCTTCAGGCCAATCACATCGACATCGTTGGTCCAGAAGCTGTTGGGCAGCGGCTCAACGTTGTGCCAGTAATCTACCGGTGAATAGAACCACAGCTTGGGTTTATTCACGCCATCAATCCATAACCAGCAGTTTGGCACCTGCGTCACCGGCACCCACGCTTTGAACTGGGGATTCACCTTAAACGGATAGTCGTGATCGTCGAGAAAAACGGTCAATAACTCGCCGGAATGAATCAGCATGGCATCAAGCTTAAAGCGAGCCAGCACCTGCTGCGCTCGCTGCTGCAGCGTATTGATGTGCGCGTGATACAGGGTTTTCAGTGAATCCATGGACTTGTCTCCGATGTCGCGAAAGTGGCCGCAGTGTAGCACAGCCGTGTAAGCGATGCCGTGCTGCACGCGCTGTGATCGTTGTATCAAATAAGCAAACTCTCGTTTGCAAATAATTAACATCAGACTCACAATCCAACTCATCTGGTATGACCAGATCAACTTTCGCGGTTTCAGGAGACGGACATGCTCTACCAAGGCGATACCCTTTCAGTTCACTGGCTTGACGACGGCATCGCCGAGCTGGTTTTCGATGCGCCCGGTTCGGTGAACAAACTCGATACCAAAACCGTTGCCTCATTGGGCGAGGCATTAAGCGTATTGGAACAGCAACCCGCGCTGCGTGGGCTGTTGCTCTCGTCGGCCAAACCGGCATTTATCGTCGGTGCCGACATCACAGAATTCCTGTCGCTGTTTGAGGCGCCAGAAGAGAAGCTGAGTCAGTGGTTGGCATTTGCCAACAGCATCTTCAATCGCTTAGAAGATTTGCCGGTGCCAACCGTGGCCGCTATTGATGGCTATGCGCTGGGCGGCGGCTGTGAATGCATACTGGCGACCGACTTTCGCGTTGCCACGCCCACCGCACGCATCGGCCTACCGGAAACCAAACTGGGCATCATGCCGGGCTTTGGCGGCAGCGTGCGTTTGCCGCGCCTGCTCGGTGCCGATAGCGCGATGGAAATCATCGCCGCCGGTAAAGATGTTGATGGCAACAGCGCCCTGAAACTCGGTTTGGTGGATGCGGTGGTCAGCAGCGACAAACTACGTGCCGCCGCGCTCACCGTTTTGCAGGACGCCATCGTGCAGGGCAACTGGCAGGCACGCCGCGCGCCGAAGCTGGCGCCGCTGAAACTCAGCCCGATTGAAGCCGCCATGAGCTTCACCATCGCCAAAAGCATGGTGCTGCAAACCGCAGGCAAACACTATCCGGCACCGATTACCGCCGTGAAAACCATTGAAGCCGCTGCCAGCCTCGGACGTGATGATGCGCTGAAGCTGGAAACCGCCGCTTTTGTGCCGCTGGCGCAGAGCGATGTGGCGCGTGCGCTGGTCGGCATCTTCCTGAACGATCAGTACGTCAAAGGCCTGGCGAAGAAGCACAGCAGCGCGGCCGGTGCGCCGCAGCAAGCCGCAGTATTGGGCGCAGGGATTATGGGCGGCGGCATTGCTTATCAATCGGCATGGAAAGGCGTGCCGGTGGTGATGAAAGATATCAATCCGCAGGCGTTAACGCTGGGCATGACCGAAGCCAGCAAGCTGCTGAACAAACAGCTGGAGCGCGGCAAAATTGACGGCGCCAAACTGGCCAGCGTACTCACCACCATTCAGCCGACGCTGGATTACGCCGGATTCGAACGTACCGATGTAGTGGTAGAAGCGGTAGTAGAAAATCCGCAGATCAAAGCCAAAGTGCTGGCAGAAACCGAACAGCATCTGCGCGAGGACGCCATTCTTGCCTCCAACACCTCAACCATCCCGATTAGCCAGCTGGCGCAAGCCTTAAAACGCCCGGAAAACTTCTGCGGCATGCACTTCTTCAATCCGGTGCCGCGTATGCCGCTGGTTGAAGTGATTCGCGGAGAGAAAACCTCAGAAGCCACCCTGAGCAAAGTGGTGGCCTGGGCGAGCAAAATGGGCAAGACGCCGATTGTGGTGAATGACTGTCCCGGCTTCTTTGTGAATCGCGTGCTGTTCCCCTACTTCGCCGCTTTCAGCCTGCTGCTGCGCGACGGCGCGGATTTCCGTCAGGTCGATAAAGTGATGGAAAAACAGTTCGGCTGGCCGATGGGCCCAGCGTGGCTGCTGGATGTGGTTGGCATTGATACCGCGCATCACGCTCAGCAAGTGATGGCGCAAGGCTTCCCGTCACGCATGCAGAAAGATTATCGCGACGCGATCGACGTGCTGTTCGAAGCCAAACGTTACGGCCAGAAAAACGGTCAGGGCTTTTACCGCTGGGAGCAGGATAAAAAAGGCAAAGCGCAGAAGAAAGCCGATGCAGCTGTCGATGCGCTGCTGGAACCTATTTGCCAGCCTAAGCGCGTGTTCAGCGATGACGAGATCGCCAACCGCATGATGCTGCCGATGCTCAACGAAGTGGTGCGCTGCCTCGAAGAGAAGATCATCGCTTCACCGGCCGAAGCCGATATGGCGCTGGTGTACGGTTTAGGCTTCCCGCCGTTCCGTGGCGGCGCGTTCCGCTACATGGATACGCTGGGCAACAGTAACGTGGTCGATCAGGCCAAACGTTATAGCGCGCTCGGCCCGCTTTACGCGCTGCCGGAGCTGCTGTTGCAAAAAGCCCATCAGCATCAGAGCTGGTATCCCGCGGTGCAACCGATTGACGAAGCGGCGCTGCAAAGTGCCTGAGGTAATGAAAATGGAAAAAGTAGTCATTGTTGATGCGGTCCGCACGCCGATGGGCCGCTCCAAAGGCGGTGCGTTCCGCCAGGTGCGCGCAGAAGATCTCTCGGCGCATTTGATGCGCGAGCTACTGAGCCGCAATCCGGCGGTCGATCCCGCCACGCTGGACGACATTATCTGGGGCTGCGTACAGCAGACGCTGGAGCAAGGTTTCAACATTGCACGTAACGCCGCGCTGCTGGCCGAGATCCCGCATCGCGTGCCAGCCAGCACTGTCAACCGCCTGTGCGGTTCGTCGATGCAGGCACTGCACGACGCGGCGCGTGCCATTATGGTTGGTGATGCGCACAGCTGCCTGATTGGCGGCGTAGAACATATGGGCCACGTGCCGATGAGCCACGGCGTGGATTTCCATCCCGGCCTTGGTCGCACGGTAGCGAAAGCGGCGGGCATGATGGGGTTAACCGCCGAAATGCTGGCGCGCATGCATCACATCACGCGTGAGCAGCAGGATGCTTTTGCGCTGCGTTCGCACCAACGTGCCTGGGCGGCAACCCAGCGCGGCGATTTCAAGCGTGAGATTGTGGCGACCTACGGCCACGACGCCGATGGCGTGTTGAAACGTTTTGAGAGCGACGAAGTGATTCGCGAAGAGACCAGCCTCGAAGGATTGGCTGCGCTGAGCCCGGCGTTCGATCCGGTCAACGGCACCGTGACCGCAGGCAGCTCCTCCGCACTTTCCGACGGCGCAGCCGCAATGCTGATCATGAGCGAAAGCCGCGCACGCGAACTCGGTCTGACGCCGCGCGCGCGTATTCGCAGCATGGCAGTGGTCGGCTGCGATCCGTCAATCATGGGCTACGGTCCGGTTCCAGCCAGCAAGCTGGCGCTCAAGCGTGCCGGACTCAGCGTGCAGGATATCGACCTGTTCGAGTTCAACGAGGCTTTTGCCGCACAGGCTCTGCCGTGCATCAAGGACATGGGCTTGATGGAACAGCTGGATGAGAAAGTGAATTTGAATGGCGGCGCGATTGCGCTCGGTCATCCGCTGGGATGTTCCGGTGCGCGTATCAGTACCACGCTGCTGAATCTGATGGAGCGTCGCGATGCGCAATTTGGTCTGGCGACCATGTGCATTGGCTTAGGCCAGGGCATCGCCACGGTGTTCGAACGGGTTTAATACGTTAATGTTGCACGTGTTCCCGCCCTTTCGGGCGGGCTTTTTTGCGCAATAAATTGCGCCGCTACGAATCCGTGCACATTATCGTAGCGACGCGATTCATCGCGTTCTATTGACCTTAAATAAACGCAAACGCATCGCCGAACATCTGCGCTTCCAGTGCACCGCGCTCGGCGCAGAAACGCTCACGCGCAATCTTCGCCATCTCAAAACGACCGGCAATATAGATATCGTGCTCGCTAAGCGACGCGAAATCCTGCATCACCGCCGTTAGCACCGTGCCGTTGCGCCCGGTCCAGTCATCCGCCGGTTGTTCAACTACCGGAATCACTTTCAGGTTCGGATGTTTAACCGCCAGCGCATTCAGCTCATCCAGATCGTACAGATGCATCAACTCACGGCCGCCCCAGTAAATCGCTATCTCGCGATCGGGTTTCTGTGCCAGCGCGGTCAGCAGAATAGAGCGCGCATAGGAGAAGCCGGTGCCGCCCGCAATCAGAATGATCGGACGCTCACTGTCTTCACGCAGCCAGGCATCGCCGTGCGGCATATCGACGGTAATCTGGCGATCGTTCTTGATGCGGTCCATCACCGCCATCGCGTAGAGATTGAGATCCGATGCGCCAATGTGCAGCTCAATGATGTCCTTTTCCATTGGCGTAGAAGCCAGGGAAAACGGGCGCTTATCGCGCTCATCCATCACCACCATCAAATACTGTCCTGCGCGGAAGTTAAAATCCGCCGCCGGAATTAAACGAACGCGGTAAACCGTGTCCGTAATCGCTTCAACCGAAGTCACTTTGCAGCTTAACGTTGTCATGCGTTCCCTTTTTCTTCGGGTCTAATTGGTCTGCCGCCGTTAGCGCTGCGGCGGCTCGGCAAAGATAGCTAACTCATCCCAAATGGCGTCAATGCGCGCGGTCACCGCCGGATCTTTCACAATCGGCGTGCCCCACTCGCGCGTGGTTTCGCCCGGCCACTTATTGGTCGCATCAAGTCCCATCTTCGAGCCTAAGCCGGAAACCGGCGAGGCGAAGTCGAGATAATCGATCGGCGTGTTCTCAACCAGCACCGTATCGCGCGCCGGATCCATGCGCGTGGTAATCGCCCAAATCACATCATTCCAGTCGCGTGCGTTAACGTCGTCATCGCACACAATCACGAACTTGGTGTACATGAACTGACGCAGGAACGACCACACGCCGAACATCACGCGCTTAGCGTGACCAGCATACTGTTTCTTGATCGTCACTACCGCGAGGCGATAAGAGCAACCTTCCGGCGGCAGATAGAAATCCACGATCTCCGGGAACTGCTTGATCAGAATCGGCACCAGCACTTCATTGAGCGCCACGCCCAGCACCGCCGGTTCATCCGGTGGACGTCCGGTGTAGGTTGAATGATAAATCGGGTTGCGACGTTGCGTTACGTGCGTCACGGTAAACACCGGGAAGCTGTCTACTTCATTGTAGTAGCCTGTGTGGTCGCCGTACGGACCTTCCGGCGCGACATCGCCCGGCTCGATGTATCCTTCCAACACGATTTCCGCGCTGGCCGGCACTTCGAGTTCGTTCGAAACGCACTTCACCACTTCGGTTTTATTACCGCGCAGCAAACCGGCAAAGGCGTATTCGGAGAGCGTATCCGGCACTGGCGTCACCGCGCCGAGAATGGTGGCAGGATCGGCGCCCAGCGCTACCGACACAGGGAAACGTTCGCCCGGATGCGCTTTACACCACTCCTGGAAATCCAGCGCGCCGCCGCGATGCGACAGCCAGCGCATAATCACGCGGTTCTTGCCGATCACCTGCTGACGATAGATACCCAGATTTTGTCGCTCTTTATGCGGGCCACGCGTGACGGTCAATCCCCACGTAATCAGCGGCGCAGCATCGCCCGGCCAGCATTTCATCACCGGGATGCGCGACAGATCGACTTCATCGCCGCTGAAAATCTCTTCCTGGCACGGCGCATTGCGCAGGCGCTTAGTAGGCATATTCAGCACTTGCTTGAACTGCGGCATCTTATCGAACAGATCGCGGAAGCCTTTTGGCGGTTCCGGCTCTTTCAGGAACGCCAGCAGCTTGCCGACTTCACGCAGCGCACTGACCTCTTCCTGGCCCATGCCCATCGCCACGCGCTTTGGTGTGCCAAACAGATTACACAGCACCGGCATGTCGTAGCCTTTCGGGTTTTCGAACAGCAGCGCCGGGCCGCCGGCGCGCAGCGTGCGATCGGCAATTTCAGTCATCTCTAACTCAGGATCGATCTCCTGAGTGATGCGCTTTAACTCGCCACGCTGTTCCAGCAATGCGAGGAAGTCTCGTAAATCCTGATATTTCATGCGGCTTTAGCTTTCCGGCCAGAGTGAAGCGCCATTATAGGGGCGTTTCACGCTGACATGTTGAGGTTTTGCGTCAGGCAGGCTGACAGGAAAACGGCACCAGCGACTGAATCGCCAATACATCGTGATAAGCGGCAATCGGCTCGCCGTGGCGGAACACTTTGAAGTCTTCGCCGCGTGCGCTGTAGTAACGCAGGCGATTCTCGCTCACGTGCAGGAAGCTGGCTTCGCGCAGCGCAATCACCGATTCATGCGGATTAACGGCACAGAACTCGGCCAGACGTTCGTCACGCGTTTCGCCCATGTGGCCGCTGACGTGCGCATCAAGGTAATGCGGATTGATCTGCACCGGGAACAGCCCAAGCGCGGGCAACACTACGCTGCTGCGCACCGGCATGTCGTTGGTGGTACGAATGGAAGGCGTTGCCACATTGCAACCGGCGCTCCAGCCGACGTACGGCACACCACGCTCGCGCACCGCGCGTTGGATGGCGACGATCAAGCCGTGCTCGTGCAGCATTTGATTGAGGAACCAGGTATTTCCGCCGCTCACCAGAATCAGCTCAGCTTGTTCAATCGCCGCAACGGGCGATGCGAACTCGTGCACGGTGCGCACTTCAATGCCTAACGACGCGGATAAATCCTGCGCGCGCTGCGCATGATCACCACGAATAATCGCGTACGGCACCAGCACCGCCGAGGTGATGCCACGCTGGGCGATCATCGCGTGCAGCTGCGGGTGGGCGTAACCTAACAGCGGCGCATCGTCAGCCACTTTGCCGTTACTCAACAGGAACAGTTCCATCAGCCACTCCTTTTCAATCGAAAGATGGGGATGGAGTCTGATACAGATGGTCGTCAGCCGTCAATTTTCTTGCAAGAAAGCGTAAATAAGCCGCATCAATCGGATAAATCGTAGTGAAATTGTTTTCAGCGCCCGGTTTCCACCCGCCGATGCGCTATAACTCTGACAACTGATTTGATATTCTTAGCGTCCATTATTTGGGAGCGGTTATGGAATCCTGGTACTTACTCTATTGCAAACGTGGACAACTGTTGCGCGCGAAAGAGCATCTTGAGCGGCAAGAGGTGAATTGCCTCAGCCCAATGATCGCTCTGGAGAAGATTGTGCGCGGTAAACGCACCACCGTGAGTGAGCCGCTGTTCCCTAACTATCTGTTTATCGAGTTCGATCCCGAAGCGATTCACACCACCACCATCAGCAGCACGCGCGGCGTCAGCCACTTCGTGCGCTTTGGCACCATGCCGGCCACCGTATCGCATGATGTGATCGAAGCGCTGCAAACCGACGCGCCGCAGATCGTGCTCGATCCGGAAACTCCGCAGAGCGGTGATGAAGTGATCATCACCGATGGCACTTTCGAAGGGCTGCGCGCCATTTTTGCCGAGCCGGATGGTGAAACGCGCTCCGTTCTGCTGCTCAACATGCTGAACAAACAGGTGATGCGCAGCGTGGATAACAAGCAGTTCCGTAAACTCTAAACGAGTTTAAACAGCTGACGCGCGTTGAGATTAACCTGCGCACCTAGCGCTTCTGCTTCTTCGCCACGCCAGTTCGCCACCTGCTGCACAATATGCGGCAGGAAGCACGGCTCATTGCGGCGCGAAGTGGGACGCGGATGCATATCGCGCGGCAGTAAATACGGTGCGTCGGTTTCCAGTAACAGGCGTTCAGCCGGAATCAGCGGCAGCAATTCACGCAGTTCCATACCGCGACGTTCGTCGCACACCCAACCGGTAATGCCCACCGACAATCCCAGCGCCAGACACGCTTGCAGTTCGTCACGCGTACCGGTAAAGCAGTGAACGACTGCGCCCACCAGTTTTGGCAGCCACGGCTCAAGCACCGCGACAAAACGATCGTGCGCTTCACGGCAATGCAGAAACACCGGTAATTGCAGTTCAGCGGCCAACGCCAGCTGCGCATCGAAAGCGTATTCCTGCTGATCGTGGGCCGAGAGATTGCGATTGAAATCCAGGCCACATTCGCCAATCGCGACCACCTGCTCGCTTTCCGCCAGACGACGTAGGGTATTCGCAGTTTCCGCCGACCATTCACTGGCATGGTGCGGATGGACGCCAGCGGTTGACCAGCAATATCCTGCATGTTGCGCAGCCAGTTGGCGTGCTTGCTGGCTCTCTAATGCATTGGTGCCGGTAATTAACAGGCCGGTGACGCCTGCTTCGCGCGCACGTTTTACCACCTGATCGCGATCTTTTGCGAATTGCGTGCTGGTCAGGTTTACACCGATATCAAACATGTTTTCTCCCCAATAAAAAAACCGCCCAGCGGGGCGGTTTAGATGCATCTTACCGAAGACATCAGGATTCGGTGTTGTGTTCCTCATCCGAAGACTGACGTCCTTTACCCACATAGTAGCGGGAGAAGAATACGCCGACTTCAAACAGGCAGTACATCGGAATAGCGAGCAAAGTTTGCGAGAAAACATCCGGCGGTGTGAGCAGCATCCCAACCACGAACGCGCCAACCAACATATAAGGACGTTTCTTCTTCAAATCTTCAGGTGACGTAATGCCGGTCCAGCACAGCAGCACAATCGCAATCGGCACCTCAAACGCCACACCAAACGCCATGAAAATCGTCATGACGAAATCGAGGTAGTTGGTGATATCCGTTGCGATGGTGACGCCTTGCGGCGCGGTTTTGGCGAAGAAACCAAACGCCAGCGGGAACACGATGAAATAGGCAAACGCCACGCCGACGTAAAACAGCAGCGTACTGGAGAACAGCAACGGCATCACCAGTTTACGCTCGTGGCGATAGAGTGCCGGTGCCACAAACGCCCACACCTGATACAAAATCACCGGCACGGCCAGAAACACCGAAACGATAATGGTGAGCTTGATCGGCGTGAAGAAAGGCGATGCCACGTCGGTGGCGATCATGCTCGCACCGGCTGGCATCTGGCTAATCAGCGGTGCCGCAACCAGATGGTAGATATCATTCGCGAAATAGACCAGGCACAAAAAGATGACTAAAACAGCGATGATGCAATTCAACAAACGCTTGCGCAGCTCAATCAAATGGCTAATGAGCGGTTGGGTATCTTCAACGGCCATGTTTATCGTTCATCTTTTACGAGAGAAATCTTCGCGGTGCTTTCAGGAGCACTGGCGACGGGATGGGTTTCTGCTTCTGAAGCGACGTTGTCTGGCTGCGGAGCCTGTGCGGGTGCACTGGTTTGATGTTCCGCTGCAGCAGGCGTGACCGCGGGTGAAGTCACGGGCTGCGCTGCTGCTGGCTGAGTCTGATGAATGGTGTTGGCTTCATCTTCCTCTTTTTCGACATCGATACTCTGCTGCACCGAACGCTTCATCGAGTCGGCGGTTTTACGCAGCTCTTCCATCGACTCTTTCAGCTCGGGTGACAGCGTGCCACGGCCCGCTTCTTCCACCTTTTTCAGGCTGTCCTGCAATTCCTGCAGTTTCAGCTCTTGCGCCAGTTCGTTTTGTACATTCGCGGCCAGCGAGCGAATGGCTCTGATCCAGCCGACGACGGTTTTCACCGCAACCGGTAATCGTTGCGGGCCAAGCACAATCAGCCCGATCACGAACACCAATACCAGTTCACTAAAACCAATGTCGAACACAGTTATACCTGCTTGTCGTTCCGGGCGTCGTCTTTAGTCGCCGTGGTTTGCTGTTTGTCTGCCAGAGTTTTGGCGTTGAAGTCAGCGTCCTGCTCTTTCGGTTGATCCTTTTTATCGTCTTCATCGCCCATAGCTTTTTTGAAGCCGCGAATGGAAGATCCTAAATCCGAACCCAGGTTGCGAAGCTTGTTGGTACCGAACAGAAGAACAACAATGACGGCAATGATTAACAATTGCCAAATACTGATACCGCCCATGAGATATGCCTCTAATATTCTGTGAAAAACTGTTGACTGTAACGCACAGAAAGCCCGTATGATTTCGGGCTTTAGCTTGCGACATTACGCGATTTGTACCAGGCAGACAATCAGTTTGTCTTGCGCCAGCCAATAAGCCAGGTGACGATGCCAGCGGCCATTAATAGCGCCGGGAAGAAATCCCAATCCGGTCGACTTAACAGCACGGCGGTGCCACTTAATAACAGTGTAGCGCCTACACCAAACAGATAGCGCGCCTGATGATTACGTGTTCGCTGTACGTTTAAATCGGTGACGAGTTTATCGACGCTGTGCTTCAATAATTTGTGCTGGCGCATGCTGTCGTAAAATAGCTCCGGCAACTCCGGCAGTTTTTCCGCCCAGTACGGCGCTTTCTCTTTCACCGCCCGCATAATCGCCGGGATACCAATCTGATCTTTGATCCAATCTTCGAGGAACGGCTTGGCGGTTTTCCACAGGTCGAGCTGCGGATAGAGCTGACGACCAATCCCTTCGATATAAAGTAGCGTCTTCTGCAGCAGCACCAATTGCGGCTGCACTTCCATATTAAAGCGACGCGCGGTATTGAACAGGTTCAGCAGCACGTGGCCAAACGAGATCTCAGCCAGCGGCTTTTCGAAAATCGGCTCACACACGGTACGAATGGCAAACTCAAAGTCTTCGACGTTGGTATCGGGCGGCACCCAGCCCGAATCCACATGCAGCTCGGCCACTTTGCGGTAATCGCGGTTAAAGAAGGCGATAAAGTTTTCAGCGAGGTAGCGCTTATCTTCTTTGTTTAGCGAACCGACGATACCGCAGTCGATGCCGATGTATTGCGGATCTTCCGGGAGATCGTAGCTAACGAAGATATTGCCGGGATGCATGTCAGCATGGAAGAAGCTGTCGCGGAACACCTGAGTGAAGAACACCTGCACACCGCGCTCGGCCAGCAGTTTCATATTGACGCCATGCTGCTCCAGCGTGGCGATATCCGAGATAGGAATGCCGTAAATGCGCTCCATCACCATCATCGATTCGCTGCAATAATCCGAGAACACTTCCGGCACATACAGCATGCGACTCTGGTCAAAGTTACGACGCAGCTGGATGGCGTTCGCCGCTTCACGCAGCAGATTCAGCTCATCAATTAAGGTCTTTTCGTAATCACGCACCACTTCCACCGGACGCAGACGACGTCCATCTGGCAGCAAACGCGGCACCCAACGCGCCAGACGGTAAATCAGTCGCATATCCGCTCTGATCACCGGCAGAATGTCGGGACGAATCACTTTGATCACTACCGCGCGGCCATTGGATTTCAGCGTGGCGGTATGCACCTGCGCGATAGACGCAGACGCCAACGGTTTGATATCGAAGTCCTCAAACCAGGTTTCCACCGGGCCGCCAATCGACTTTTCAATCTGCTCTTTGGCTTTCACGCCATCAAACGGCGCAACGCGGTCTTGCAGCACCGCTAGCTCATCGGCAATCGCCGGTGGGAACAGATCGCGGCGCGTGGAGAGCATTTGACCGAATTTGATCCACACCGGACCCAGCTGCTCCATCGCTAAACGGATACGCACGCCAGCGCTGGCGTCTTGATGTTTATTGGGGATCCAGAAAATGCAGCGCCGCCACAAGCGTAAAAGCAGCGTGAAGCGCATGCGGGGAATCAGTTCATCAAGGCCGTAAGTCAGAAAGATCTTGATGATGAAGTATAAGCGCCGAATTTCTCCCAGCGTCATTTCGCCTCCAGCTGTGCTAAACGCGTTTCAAACGCATTGAGCGAACGTTCCATCGCTTCCACTTCCTCGCAAAACCATGCCAGCTCCAGTGCGCCCGGCGCAACGCGCCACTCTTCCGTCAGCACCTGACCAAGATAATCCTGGCGGCGGGTGAACTGCTGCTGCACGAATTTCAGCGCCTGCTGCGCGGCCTGACTTACGCCTTGCGCGGCGATATCGCCAATCCACGGCGCGAGATACTCCGCCGGATCCAGTTCGGCGAGATCCATCAGCGCGGAGAATTGCTGTACCACCTGCAAATCGCCGTCCACCTCCAGTTCACCGCTACGAATCAAGCTGGTGAGCTGCTGGCGATCGCGCAATTTCGGCAAGGTACCGACACGCAAACTCACCGTGCAGTCGCTGTTGTCTTGCCAATCACTCAGCACATCAAGTTGGGATTCGCTAAACACCAGCACCAAAGGAAAATCGAGCTCTTGCAGACGCAGCATCAATACCTTGCCCGCCAAACGCTGGCGCGCGGCTTTCAGGCTGCGATCGCGATAGAGAACACGGTTCAGGGCGGTCTCAAGACCGCCGGTGATGAGAGGAGTTAAAGTCATGATGGATTAGAATTTAAATCCGCGATGCAGCGCGACAATACCGCCAGTCATGTTGAAGTAGGTGGTATTTTCAAAGCCCGCATCGTTCATCATCGCTTTCAGGGTTTCCTGATCGGGATGCATACGAATCGACTCCGCCAGATAGCGATAGCTTTCAGCATCTTGCGCCACCATCTGACCAATACGCGGCAGAATATGGAATGAATAGGTATCGTAAGCTTTGCTGAGCGGCTCCAGCAGCGGCTTCGAGAACTCCAGCACCAGCAAACGTCCGCCTGGCTTCAGTACGCGGAACATCGATGCCAGCGCTTTCTCTTTTTCGGTCACGTTACGCAAGCCGAAGGAGATGGTGATGCAATCGAAGTAGTTATCCGGGAACGGCAACGCTTCGGCGTTCGCCTGCACATAGCTGACATTGCCTGACACGCCGAGATTACGCAGCTTTTCGCGGCCCATCTTCAGCATCGAGCTGTTGATGTCTGCCAGCACAACCTGGCCGGTTTCGCCCACCAGACGTGAGAATTTTGCCGTCAGATCGCCGGTACCACCCGCCAGATCCAACACGCGCTGACCGCGGCGCACGCCGCTGCTGTCAATGGTAAAACGCTTCCAGACACGATGGATGCCAAACGACATCAAATCGTTCATCAGGTCATATTTTGCCGCGACGGAGTGAAACACGTCCGCGACTTTATCGGCCTTTTCGCTTTTCGCGACGGTCTGGAAGCCAAAATGGGTAGTTTCCTGCTGTGATTCATCTGCCATCGGTTTTACCTGTTCCACAAACAATTCTTGCCGAAGTGTATCAGAGTCGCGCTACACGAGCACGCGACCACCGTGCTATTCATTGATGCGGCGCAGCGAGTCTGTTGTTGGTTCTGCAACGTTTTCATCCTCGGTGCGATCGTCTGCCCAATCTTCATCCGCCTCTTCCGGCTGCGCTTGTTCAACCAGTTGCGGATTAATTGGACGTTTGATCTCCACGCCAAGCGTTCGAAAAGCTTCACTTTGCGCGATCAGGTTGCCGCGCCCTTCAGACAGCTTTTTCATCGCCTGATGATAACTTTGCTGCGCTTTGTCGAGATTGTGGCCGATACCGCTCATGTCATCGACAAACAGCCGCATTTTGTCGTACAGCCGCGTTGCCCGGTCGGCGATGCGCTGTGCGTTGCGGCTTTGGTGTTCATAACGCCAGAGATTGTTGATAGTGCGCAGCGCCACCAGCAACGTGGTGGGACTGACCAGCATAATGTTCTGCTGTAACGCTTCGCTGATTAGCTCGGGCTGACGATCAATCGCCAACAGAAACGCCGGTTCCACCGGGATAAACATCAACACATAATCCAGAGAGCGTAAACCGGGTAATTGTTGGTAATCTTTACGGCTCAGCAGGCGAATGTGGCCGCGCATGGCGTTAACGTGCTCCTGAATCGCCTGCTCACGCGTGGCTTCATCGTCGGCGTTGAAGTAGCGCTCGTAGGCAACCAGCGTCATTTTGGCGTCAATCACCACATCTTTGCCCTGCGGCAAACGGACGATCACATCCGGTTGCATCCTGCCCTGCTGTTCCAGCTGCACGCTTACCTGCGTTTGGTATTCGTAGCCTTCACGCAAGCCAGAGGCTTCCAGCACGCGGGCCAACACCACTTCGCCCCAGTTGCCCTGAATTTTGTTGTCGCCTTTCAGCGCCTTAGTAAGATTGACCGCTTCCTGCGCCATCTGCGCGTTGAGTTGCTGCAACTGGCGAATTTCGTGAGTCAGCGTGTGACGCTCGCGCGCTTCCACGCCAAAGCTATCAGTCACTTGACGGCGGAAACCATCCAGCTGTTCACGCAGTGGGCCAATCAGGCTATTCAGACTTTGACGGTTCTGTTCATCGACGCGCCGCCCGCTGTTTTCAAAGATGCGGTTGGCGAGATTTTCAAACTGCGCGCTGAGACGCTGTTCGCTGTTGGTCAGCAGTCGCTGCTTCTCTTCTGCACCGTAGCGTGTCTCTTCAAGACGAATGGTCACTTCACGCAGTTCGGCTTCCTGTGCGCTGTTTACTTCCAGCTGATTACGCAGCTCACGACTGAGCTGTTCACTTTCGCCGCGCCAGTAGTCAAGCTGCTGCAAACGTTCCTGCGCACCGCTGAGCGCGCCGTGTAGCTGGCGCATCTCCTGTTCGCGTTGCTGGATTTGCTGCTGTAACTGTTCGAGCTGCTGCTGTTGACGCTGCTGCGCCTCTTCCAGCAGGCGTCGCTCGGTGGTGAAGCTGGCGTGCTGATGGCCGGCGCGCAGTTGGGCGATGATCCAGCCAATGCCCAAACCGGCCAGCGCCAGCGTGCCGCTAATGATAAGTTGCTGATCCATAATCCCCCCGCGGATCGTCTCGCTGAGGGAAAAGGTAGAGGCGCACTGTATGAATGTCCAGATTTTTTTCCCTTCATACTTCAAGCCGCAGATGCGTTGGCTGCACGTTCTCACCCCAGTCACTTACTGATGTAAGCTCCTGGGGATTCGCTCGCTTGCCGCCTTCCTGCGCCTCGAATTATTTTGGGAAAACGTTTTCTACTTATAGGGCTTTTACGGTTAGATCGCCCGCTTTCCACGCATCAATCAGGAAGAAGGGCATCGGCAACACCCATTCGGTTTCACCCTGGATTTTGGCCGGATAGGTCCAGCTTTTCCCGTCATAGGTGATCTCAACCTGCTGCCAACCGTTATCAGCATTTTCAACTGGGCCCGCCATGCTGGCAAAACCGGCGTTGCTGCCGACGTGGAAACTGTCGGTTTGCCAGCGAATTGGCTGATGTGCCGGCCATGGTTGTGCGTGGTGGAAGCGGAAAATATCGTCATGATTCAATATGCTTTCGCGCACCGTTGGCCACAGCGCCACTTTGAGGAAGTACTGATCGGTGAAGCGCTCGCTACCGGCATACTGGGCGATAAAATCACGCATCTGCTGTTCAACATTGTGGAAGACGCCGTGGCAGCCGCCCCACATGCCCGCCAGCAGCAGTTCGGTATGCGAGAAGTAATCACGCATATGATGGAACCAATACGGCGAGTTCAGCCAGGCATCTACCGCCACCACTTCGCGCTCGGACAACAATGAATCCGCGTCACGCACGATATAGCGTTTGACGCTGGCATCGTCCATCACCAGGAAACGCCACAGCGTTGGGAAGATAGTTTTCTCGTGCGACATATCCACCAGTTGGGTGTTTGGCTGCTTCAGGCGCTGCCAGACGTGTTGCGGCACGCTGTCGTCAAGATAGATGCGGCATATCCAGTCGGGATAGAACTCGCGCGCCACTTCGATGTTTTTAATCAAGGTTTCGCAGTAGCGTGGCTGACCGCCATACAGGCTAAAGGAGATGATATTTTCTGCCGGATTGTTGCGGTTGATCGGTGGCGGCGCGTCAGAAGGGAATGCCACTTTCGCCCCTTTACTGAAGGTCACATCGGAATTCTGCAGTGATTCGAGGCCGTAACGCGCCACCTCATCCTCTTTATTCAGCCAGCCACATACTTCCGTTAATCCATCCAGCCAGGTTTCCGACGCCTGCGCGCGCTGCGCGGCCGGAGCCTGATAGATCTTCTGGTAAATTTTATAGGATTTTTTGTATTCGCCCACACGCATCAGGGTGAGCGCATAGTCGCTCAGCACCTGCATATGATTGGGTAAGACGCGCAGCACTTCTTCACAGCACTGACGCGCAAGAGGATAGTTATTCGCCGCCATCGCCTGGCGAAATCTCGCTGCTGCACCTTCAACACGTGATTGTGCAGTAGCGGGATTATTCATGACATTGGGACGTGAGACAGAAACCATTTTGCGCATAAGAAATTTCTCAGTAGCTGCTGAAATTGCGCGCATTCTAATCAGGAAATAGCTGGAATCCTTATAAGCCTGGTCTCGAATTCATCCCTGACTGGCGCACTAAATTAAGCGACGCGCGGCTTCAACCACAATTTTCACCGCATCACTTTCGGTCTGTTTCATGGTCGCGGCATCCGGGATCTCTTTTTGCGTACGGTTCACGATGACACCCGCCACCATGCCGGCACGCAGTCCCTGACTGGCGCACATGGTTAACAGTGTAGCGGATTCCATCTCATAGTTAAGGACGCCCATTTGCTGCCACTCTTCCATTGAACCCTGGAAGCGATTCACCACGCGACCCGAGAAGGTGTCGTAGCGTTCCTGGCCTGGATAGAAGGTATCAGATGAGGCGGTAATACCGATGTGGGTTTTCGCGCCGCACGCTTCTGCGGCTGCCACCAGCGCGGTGGTACAGGTGAAATCAGCCACGGCCGGGAATTCCATTGGCGCAAAGTGCAGGCTCGCGCCGTCGAGGCGCACCGATGCGGTGGTGACCAGCACATCGCCCACATTAATATGCGGCTGGATAGCGCCAGTGGTGCCAACGCGCAGGAAGGTGCGCACGCCAAGCTGGGCCAGCTCTTCAACCGCAATCGAAGTTGAAGGTCCGCCGATACCGGTCGAGCACACCACAACCGGTTTGCCATCCACTTCGGCCAGGTAGGTGGTGAATTCACGGTGTGAAGCCAGATGCTGTGGATTGTCCATCAGCGCGGCGATTTTCTTCACGCGCTCAGGATCGCCAGGCACGATGGCCAACGTGGCTCCTTTCAAATCAGCTTTGGTGATGCCAAGGTGGAAAACGTCAGACTGGGCCATAACAGACTCCTGATAATTGGGGATGTGCGCGCCACTCTACGTGAGCAGGCGATATAAATATGTGACTCAATTCACCATCAATAATGAAACTTACATTATCAGAAAAACATTATGTGATTTACATCACACATTAACGCTGTGCAATTCTGAATTGCTACAAGCGGTGCTGTGTAAGTGTTGGTGGCAATGTTAATAGAGAAGCAGCACACGTGAAAAAAATCCCTCTGCACCTTACGCCAGCCTTGCTTCACTTCGCCAGGCTATAGTTACGTGATTGCGCATTTGCTAGCACGGAGAGAACAATGAAAACCGAAGACAATATGGCACAAAAAACGGCACCCGGCGGCTTTGCACCCGCCGTTCAGCCCACCGCAAGCAGCACCATTATCACTACCAGCGACGCAATTCATGCTGGCGAGACCTCGGTTCCAAGCCAGGGCGAAAATCTGCCTGCTTATTATGCCCGACCAAAAGAGTATCAAGGCACCTTACCGGTGGTGTTGGTGGTGCAGGAGATTTTCGGCGTGCATGAGCATATCCGCGATGTCTGCCGCCGTCTGGCGCTGGAAGGTTATCTGGCGATCGCTCCCGAACTCTATTTCCGTGAAGGCGATCCCAACGATTACAACGATATTCCCACGCTGTTCAAAGAGCTGGTGAGCAAAGTGCCGGATTCGCAGGTGTTGTCCGATCTCGATCATGTGGCCAACTGGGCCACGCGCCACGATGGTGATATCCGTCGTCTGGCGATTACCGGTTTCTGCTGGGGCGGACGCATTAGCTGGCTGTTTGCCGCGCACAATCCGCAGGTGCGCGCGGCGGTGGCGTGGTATGGTCGTTTAGACGGTGAGAAGACGCTGAAGCAGCAGAAGCATCCGATTGATGTTGCGGTCGATTTAAATGCGCCGGTGCTGGGTCTTTACGGTGGTCAGGATGAGAGCATCCCGCTCGAGAGCATTGATAAGATGCGTCAGGCGCTGCACGCCGCCAATGCCAAAGCAGAGTTCGTGGTATATCCGGATGCCGGACATGCTTTTAATGCGGATTATCGTGCCAGCTATCACGCCGATTCCGCCAAAGATGGCTGGCAACGCATGCTGGCGTGGTTCGCGCAGTATGGCGTAGCGCCAAACGCGTAATAAAAAGGGGCGCCTATGCGCCCCAACCTCATTTACAGCTTCTAAGCCGTTTCACCCCGCAGGTTTTGCGCCGCTTTAACCATATTCGCCAGTGCCTGACGGGTTTCCGTCCAACCACGGGTTTTCAGGCCACAATCCGGATTCACCCACAAACGCGCTTCCGGAATGCTCTGCGCCGCTTTGCGCAGCAACTCTTCCATCCACTCCACGCTCGGCACGTTCGGCGAGTGAATGTCATACACGCCCGGACCGATTTCGTTGGGATAGTCGAATTCCTTAAAGGTATCCAGCAAATCCATATCGGAACGTGAGGTTTCGATGGTGATAACGTCCGCATCCAGCGCGGCAATCGAGTCCATGATGTCATTGAACTCGCAGTAACACATGTGGGTGTGAATCTGGGTGTCATCCTGCGCTACGGCGGCATTGAGACGGAATGCATCCACTGCCCAGGTCAGATACGCCGCCCAATCGGACTGATGCAGCGGCAGGCCTTCGCGCAGTGCCGGTTCATCAATCTGAATGATGCCGATACCGGCTTTTTCCAGATCTTCTACTTCGTCACGCAGCGCCAGCGCAATCTGTTTGGCGATGGTTTCGCGACTCACATCTTCACGCGGGAATGACCAGCAGAGAATCGTCACCGGACCGGTCAGCATGCCTTTCACCGGCTTGTCGGTCAGCGACTGCGCGTACTTCGCCCACTCAACGGTAATTGCTTGCGGACGACTTACGTCGCCGATGATGATCGGCGGTTTAACACAGCGTGAACCGTAGCTCTGTACCCAGCCATTTTGGGTGAATACAAAGCCGTCGAGGTTCTCGCCGAAGTATTCCACCATGTCGTTACGCTCTGCTTCCCCGTGCACCAGCACGTCGAGACCCAAACGTTCCTGCTCAACAATCGCCTGTTTGATGTGTTCGGCGATGCCAGAGCGGTAATTACCGCCATCAATGTTGCCTTTTTTGAAGTCGAGACGCAGGCCGCGAATTTCGGTGGTTTGCGGGAATGAACCGATGGTGGTGGTCGGCCACGCTGGCAGGTTGAAGCGGTTACGCTGCGCTTTGGCACGTTCGGTATAGTTGCTGGTACGTTCAACATCTTTAGCCTGGATTTTCGCCAGACGCTCGCCGACTGCGGCATTGTGAACGCGCGTGGAGTTGGCACGCGCACGAATCGGTGCGCTCCACTCGACCAGCGAAGCGGCATCGTTGTTGTTCAGCGCCTGACTCAGCAGTGCAAGCTCAGCGCACTTCTGCAGGGCAAAGGCGAACCAGCTTTTCACCTCTTCATCGAGGCGCGTTTCCACGCTGAGATCGATTGGGCTGTGCAGCAGCGAGCAAGATGATCCGATCCACAATTGTTGACGCTGGCCCACCAGCGGCTGCAGGCGTGCAAACCAGCTGCTGAGATCCGCGCGCCACACGTTACGCCCGTTGATTACGCCGACGGAAAGCAGCCAATCTGCCGGGATCTGCTCATTAAGCTGTTTGATGTCGTCTTTGCCGTGCACCAGGTCAACGTGCAGACCTTGCACCGGCAGCGCTTTGATTACGTCAAGGTTCTGGCCAATGCTGTCGAAATAGGTGGTGAGCAGCAGTTTGCTTTCACCCTGCAGCGCGTCGTAAGCCGGTTTGAACGCATCGCGCCACGCCTGCGGCAGTTCCAGCGCCAGTGCAGGTTCGTCGATTTGTACCCATTCAATGCCGCGTTTTTTCAGTTCCGCCAGCACCTGTTGGTAAACCGGCAGAATGTCTTTAAGCAGTGACAGGCGATCGAACGGCACACCTTTCACTTTACCCAGCCACAGATAGGTAACCGGGCCGAGTAGCACCGGTTTAATCTTGTGGCCGAGCGCCAGCGCTTCGTCGACTTCATCCAGCAGTTGGGTCCTGGTCAGTTTGAACTGCTGGCCTTGCGTGAATTCCGGCACCATGTAGTGATAGTTGGTGTTGAACCATTTAGTCATTTCCGCCGCCGCCGCCGGTGCACCGCTTGGGGCGCGGCCACGGCCAAGACGAAACAGCGTGTCGAGATCGACGGATCCATCTTTGTTCTGGTGGCGTGCAGGCACGTTGCCCAGCAGCAGGCTGGTTGTCAGCACGTGATCGTACCAGGCGAAATCGCCGACCGGCAGCAGATCGACGCCCGCCTCTTTCTGCTGTTGCCAGTGACGAGCGCGCAGTTCGCGCCCCACCGCCAGCAGCTCTTCCTGTGAGCTTTTACCTGCCCAGTAGCTTTCCTGTGCTTTTTTCAATTCACGACGCAATCCAACGCGAGGGAAACCGAGAGTGTGATTCAGAATGGTCATTTTCTGTTCTCCAGATATTCTTAACTGAGTAGGGTGCAGAGATGTTTAGCCGTCCAGATGTTTACACCGCCATAATCTGCGGGTACTGTATGTTCCTCAAGCGCAATTTGTTCAATCTCGATGTGAAGGATTCTCATGATCGAACTCAAACACCTGCGGACGCTGCAGGCGTTACGGAACACCGGCTCGTTAGCCGCCGCCGCCTCACAGCTTCATCAGACGCAATCGGCGTTGTCTCACCAGTTCAGCGATCTGGAACAGCGGCTGGGCTTTCGTCTGTTTGTGCGCAAAAGCCAGCCGCTGCGTTTTACGCCGCAGGGAGAGATTTTGCTGCAGTTGGCCGAGCAGGTTTTGCCGCAGATTCAGCAGGCTTTGCAGGCGTGTCATGAGCCGCATCAGGCCACGTTGCGTATCGCCATTGAGTGTCACAGCTGTATTCAGTGGCTGACGCCCGCGCTGAATAATTTCCGCCAGAGCTGGCCGCAGGTAGTGATGGATTTCAAATCCGGCGTGACCTTTGATCCTCAACCCGCATTGCAGCAGGGCGAGCTGGATGTGGTGTTAACCTCCGATATTCTGCCGCGCAGCGGATTGTTCTATTCACCGATGTTCGATTTTGAAGTGCGTTTGGTGATGGCACCGGATCATCCATTGGCGCAGCTTGAGCATATTTCCCCGGAAGATATGGCCGATGAAGTGTTGATGATCTATCCGGTGCAACGTCAGCGTTTAGATGTGTGGCGCCATTTCCTGCAGCCTGCGGGCGTGAGCCCGGCTTTGAAGAGCGTGGACAATACGCTGCTGCTGATTCAGATGGTGTCGGCGCGTATGGGCATCGCCGCACTGCCGCATTGGGTAGTAGAGAATTTTGAGCAGCAAGGTTTGGTGGTGACGAAGACCTTGGGCGATGGCTTGTGGAGCCGCTTGTATGCCGCCGTACGCGAAGGCGAGCAGCGCCAGCCAGTAATGGAAGCCTTTGTGCGGTTTGCCCGTCAGCACGCCTGTGAACATCTGCCATTCGTGCGCGATGCCGCGCGCCCGGGCTCACTGCAAACCCTCTCATCCTGATGTTGTTGGGCGGCGAAGGTCGCCCGCGCTGTTATCCCTGTCCCGCCTGCTCTATAATGCGCCGCCTCAACCCGCGACCAAGAGAGTTTCACCATGATGAGTAACGATGTTCTGCGCAGCGTGCGCTATATGCTTGATTTGAGCGATAGCAAAGTGGTGGAGATTTTTGCCCTAGCGGGGAGTGAAGTGCCGCTGGAAGATGTGCAGGCATGGATGAAGAAAGATGACGATGCCGCGTTTCGCAAGCTGCCGGATGTATTGATGGGCTATTTCCTCAACGGTCTGATTTTTTACCGTCGCGGTAAGAGTGAAGATGCGCCCGCGCCTTCGATTGAGCGCCGCATGAATAACAACATTTTCATGAAGAAATTGCGTATCGCGTTTGAGCTGAAGACCACCGATATCCCGGATGTGCTGCTGAAAGCGAACTTTAAGATTTCGCAGGCTGAGGTTGGCGCGATTTTCCGCAATCCGGACCATAAGAATTTCCGCGAATGCGGTGACCAGATTCTGCGTAATTTCCTGAAGGGTTTGACGATGATTCATCGTCCGGGGCCGGCTAAGAAGGGTTAAAACGGTCGCCATAAATGGCGCCCCTACGACATACGACGATGATTTTGTAGGGTGCGCATTTATGCGCACCGAACATAAACGCGCAGATACTTTGCTCCTCTGCCGCGCTATCCCTTCCCTTTAGGCCTATGCGTTGCTTTTCTTACCTAATACCCAGCGTTTATGTACATAAAGCGAGGCAAAAATCACGGCGGCACCGGCGATAAAACTCGGCCAATGCGGTTTCTCCTGCCAGATCGCCAGATTCACCAGCAAGCCCGCTGGCACATGCATGTTGTTCATAATGCCCAACGTACCGGCATCCACCTGCGTTGCGCCGTAGTTCCACATAAAGTAGCCCAAGCCTGAAGCCGCCACGCCCAGCCACACCAGAATGCCCCACTGCAGCGAGGTGGTTGGCAGTTTGTTCGGATTACCCCACAAGCTCCACGCGATCACCGCGATGATCACTGCGCCCAGATAGAACCACGAAAACGCGGTGTGCTGCGGCATCGGGCGAGTTTCCTGCAGACGTTTGTAGCCCACCATGCCGATGGCGAAGCAGATGTTTGCCGCCTGCACCAGCAGCAAGCCGAACCAGAAATGGTCGCTGACTTTGTCGTAACGAATAATCGCCGCACCGATTACCGCCAGCAGCGCGCTGAAGGCATAGCCAATACGCAGCGGACGTCGGCTGAGCAAATCGTAGATCAGCGTGACATAGAGCGGCGTCATCACGGTGAACAGCAGGAACTCGGTTACGCTCAGATAGAGATAGGCTTCAAAGCTCAGCAGATACATGATGCCGAGCTGCAGCATGCCCACCAGCATATACAGCAAGATGGTGGAAGCACGATATCCACGCCAGCGCAGGAACGGCAGGAAGACGATGGCGGCAAGCGCCAGACGCATTAATACAGAGAACCAGGAATCCACCTGACCTGCGAGGTATTCCCCGATTAAACTGAAGGAAAAAGCCCACAGAATGGTGGTAACGATCAGTAACGGCACGGTAACGATCCCAAAATGAACAGTGGCGCTAGTGTAAACAAACTGTCGCAAGTGGGTTGAATTATCTGGTTTACAAGTGAACAAAATAACGACGAATAATTTTCATCTCTCATTTTTACGCTCGGGTAAAAATGCGCGAAATACAACATTTCCTGGTTTTTATCGCTCTCCATTGTCATAAAACTGTAACATATGTGTCACATGTCACAGTAACCGCGTGTGACCATCACTATCCTTTGCGCGAAATGGAAACTTCGATTTTTCCATTTTTTACGTCTGTTGCTTTTGCCCCAACCTGCTGGGAACCCATAACTATATCGCGCCCTGGAGGGCCACACTCATGTTGAGTATCTTCAAACCTGCACCGCATCGCTCTCAAGTGGCTGATGATCGTGTCGATCCGCTTTATCGTCGCCTGCGCTGGCAAATTTTCCTGGGAATATTTTTTGGCTATGCCGCCTACTATTTGGTGCGTAAGAACTTTGCGCTGGCGATGCCTTATCTGGTGGAACAAGGTTTCTCACGCGGCGATCTCGGATTTGCGCTGTCGGGAATCTCCATCGCCTACGGCTTCTCAAAATTCATTATGGGTTCGGTATCGGACCGTTCGAATCCGCGCGTGTTTTTGCCCGCCGGATTGATCCTCGCTGCTGCGGTGATGCTGGTGATGGGCTTTGTGCCGTGGGCCACCTCCAGCATCATGGTGATGTTTGTGCTGCTGTTCCTGTGCGGCTGGTTCCAGGGTATGGGCTGGCCGCCATGCGGGCGCACCATGGTGCATTGGTGGTCGCAGAAGGAGCGCGGCGGAATTGTATCGGTGTGGAACTGCGCGCATAACGTCGGAGGCGGTATTCCTCCACTGCTGTTCCTGCTCGGCATGGCGTGGTTTAACGACTGGAAAGCCGCGCTGTATATGCCGGCGTTTGGCGCCATTCTCATCGCCATTATCGCCTTTGCATTGATGCGTGATACACCGCAATCCTGCGGTTTGCCGCCAATTGAAGCGTGGAAGAATGATTATCCGCCGGACTACAACGAGGAGCACGAGCAGGAGCTGACGGCGAAGCAGATTTTCATGCAGTACATTCTGCCCAACAAGTTGCTGTGGTACATCGCACTGGCGAACGTGTTTGTTTACCTGCTGCGTTACGGCATTCTCGACTGGTCGCCGACCTACCTGAAAGAGGTGAAGCACTTCACGCTGGATAAATCATCGTGGGCCTACTTCTTCTATGAATATGCCGGTATTCCCGGCACGCTGCTGTGCGGCTGGATGTCCGACAAAGTGTTTCGCGGCAACCGTGGCGCAACCGGCGTGTTCTTTATGACGCTGGTGACCATCGCTACCGTAGTGTACTGGCTGAATCCGCCGGGCAATCCAGGCATCGACATGCTGTGCATGATTGTGATCGGCTTCCTGATTTACGGTCCGGTGATGTTGATTGGCTTGCATGCGCTGGAGCTGGCACCGAAAAAAGCGGCCGGAACGGCAGCGGGCTTTACCGGGCTGTTTGGCTATCTCGGTGGATCGGTAGCGGCCAGTGCAATTGTCGGTTACACCGTGGATTACTTCGGCTGGGACGGCGGATTTATTGTGATGATTGGCGGATCGGTGCTGGCGGTAATTCTGCTGCTGCTGACCATGGTCAGTGAACATAAGCACAAGAAACAGCTGGCATAATCAGAACGGGCCGGTGATGGCCGGCCCGTTTTTTTAGGCGAGGAACAATTTACGCAGCGTGTGCGGTACGGCGTCATCCGCGTTGCTGCCAATCACTTCCAGCGTCGGTAAGGTATCTTTCAGGCGCTGCTGCGCATTACGCATGATGCAGCCTTTGCCTGACATGCTGAGCATCTCCACATCATTCATGCCGTCGCCGAAGGCGATGCACTCTTTCAGCGAGTGGCCGAGCTGTTTCGCTACCGCTTCCAGCGCGTGACCTTTGGAAACGCCGCCCGCCATCACTTCCAGGCACGTTGGCAGCGAGAAGCTGACATTCACGCGATCGCCCCAGCGCGCTTCAATCGCCTGCTCCATCGGAACCAAACGCTCCGGATCTTCGCAGGTGAAGAACACTTTGCTGATGCCGTCGGTCGGCAGCATGCCCGGCTGGTAAACCTGATAGTTAAATACCGATTCGCGGAAATAGTCCTGCTCGTCTGGGCGATGACGGCTCATGAACCACTCATCGTCGCGATAAACGTGCGTCAGGATGTGCTCGTCATGATATTGCAGGCCATACAAATCGCTGGCGATGTCGGCGTCGAGGTTGTGGCTGAACACCAGTTCACCTTCGGCGTTGTGCACGCGCGCACCATTGGACGTGATCATATAAGCCGGAATGCCGAGCTTATCGCGCATCTGTCCGACGTCGATATAGTGACGACCGGTGGCAAAAACAAAGTGGATGTCACGCGCCACCAGTTCCTGCAGCGTAGTGCGAGCGAACGGCGTCAGGCGGTGATCCGGAGAGAGTAGCGTGCCATCCAGGTCGGATGCGACGATGTGATACATGTAAACCTCGGGTGTTGATATCGGAAAGTAAAATTGATTAAGCGTGGTGTTCGAAGAAATCGACCACCGCGTTTAGCGCTTCGGCACGCATCGCGTCTGTTTCAAACAAGATCTCATGACGCGCTCCTTTTATCACATATGGCGCGTTACCTGCGCAGGGATGTCCTGCTTCAGCCATCGCCGTACAAAATAGATTTTGCGAGCGGTTATCCACCACATCATCTTCACTCGCCTGCAGCAGCAAGGTCGGCGTGGTGATGTTCGCCACCTGATTGAAGATGTCACGCCCGGCCTGCACGCCTTCGCGCACCCAGTGATAAGTGGGCCCACCAACGCGAAGCGCCGGATCGTCAGCGTAAAAACGCAGGTTACGGCGATAGCGTTCGCGGCTGTGCGTCAGGCGGTTGATGCCAAACGGATTCGCGCGCCAGCGGCCGGTGCCCAGCGCGTAGCCTTCACGCAGCGCGGGCAGTTTTTCGGTCCAGTCGAGAATGCGGTGCGCCATCCAGTCCGGCAGCGGCAGCACAATGCCAAACATCGGCGCGGAGAACACCGCAGCATGAAACGCCTGCGGCTGACGCGCCAGAAACAGCGCTAAAATCGCGCCGCCCATCGAGTGGGCCAGCACGTAGCGCTGCTGATAATGGTTGCTGACTATCTCTTTCAGATACAGCGTTTCAAGATCGTCAACGTAGTCACCAAAATCCACCACATGGCCGCGGTGCGAATCTTCCAGCAGACGTTCGGAACGTCCCTGACCGCGATGGTCGATAATCACCACATCGTAGCCGCACATAAACAGGTCGTAAGCCAGTTCGGGATACTTGATATAGCTCTCAATGCGGCCAGGCACGACCAGAATGACACGACGATGTTGCGGTGAGGTGAAACGGACGTAGCGAATCTTCAGGTTGCCGACACCGGTGAATTCACACTCTTCACGGCGACGCCAGAAGTCGAGCAGCGGACCCGTAGCAAAGGCTGAAAAGCCTCGTTCACGTCCGAGCCAACTCTGTTTATGCTGCTGCATCCGTCCCCCTGAAAAAAACGTGATTTGCGCGCCTGTGCTGCGTAGCGTGCGGCGATTTTCTGTCGTATTGTGTCACACTTCGCTAACTTCAGGGAATGTCACACATGACCATTGAATGGTGGTTAACGTACCTGCTGACCACAACTATCCTCAGCCTTTCACCCGGTTCCGGCGCGATTAACACCATGAGCACCGGCATCAGCCACGGTTATCGCGGCGCGGTGGCATCGATTACCGGCTTGCAGCTCGGCCTGGCCATTCATATTGTGCTGGTCGGCGCCGGTTTGGGTGCGCTGTTTTCCCAATCGATTCTGGCGTTCGAAGTTCTGAAGTGGGCTGGCGCAGCTTATCTGGTGTGGCTGGGCATTCAGCAGTGGCGCTCAGCGGGCGGTATCGATCTCGACGCCGTTGCTAAAGCGATGCCGCGTCGCCGTCTGTTCAAGCGTGCCGTGTTGGTGAACCTCACCAACCCGAAAAGCATCGTGTTTCTCGCCGCGCTGTTCCCGCAGTTTATTCAGCCGCACCAGCCGCAGCTGATGCAATATCTGGTGCTCGGCGTTACCACCATTGTGGTCGATATCATCGTGATGATTGGTTACGCCACGCTGGCAACGCGCATTGCTGGCTGGATTAAAGGGCCGAAGCAGATGAAGCTGCTGAACCGCACCTTTGGTGGATTGTTTATGGCGGTTGGCGCGCTGTTAGCCAGCGCACGCAGAATGGCGTGATATTCAACCCGGTGGGCATAAATGCCCACCCTACGTAGGGTCGCCATTAATGGCGACCTGGCTTAGCGCGAAATAATCAGGTGAATACCGAATCCGGCAAATAACACGCCTGCCATACCATCCACCCACTTAGCCATACGCTGATACTTATCACGCATCCACGGCATAGCGAAAATCGCCGCTACCAGCGTAAACCACGCGAACGTCTCACCGATAATCAGCAGGAACAAGCCCCAGCGCTCCATCGCGCCAACGTCGTTGCCAACAAACAGTGAGAACACGCTACCGAAGTAGATGATCGCTTTTGGGTTCGACAGGTTAGTCAGGAAACCTTTCAGGAAGCTCATGCCTCTTTTCGGCAGCTCCACCACCGGCGCTTCCGATTGCGGCTGCTTGTGACGTTGACGCGCTGAACGCATCAGCTGCCAGCCCATCCACAGCAGATACAGTCCGCCGCCGACCATAATGATTTCATGCAGCCAGGCCATTTTTTCAAGGATCAGATGCAGGCCCATCAGCGCCACACCGGCCCAAATCACAATGCCCAAGGTAATGCCCAGAACGCCCATCATCGCCTCTTTGCGCGAGCGGCTTGCCGCCGTTTGCGACACAAAGAAGAAGTCCGGGCCGGGACTCATCAGCGCAACCAGATGCACCAGCGCGACGGTGGCGAATAACATCAGCATGAATTTTTTCCTTTAACCTTCATCAACATGTTCTTTGATCATCACCAGGAACGGCTTACCAAAACGCTCCAGTTTGCGATGACCGACGCCGTTCACGCTGAGCATTTCTGACGCGCTAATCGGCATTTGTTCTGCCATTTCAATCAGCGTGGCATCGTTAAACACCACGTACGGCGGAATATTCTCTTCATCGGCAATCGCTTTGCGCAGCTTACGCAGCTTGGCAAACAGCTGGCGATCGTAATTGCCGCTGTGTACTTTCGGCGAACTGCTGCCGCGCGTCTTCACCGTCACGATACGCGGCACCGCCAGCATCAGCGGAACTTCCGCGCGTAACACCGGGCGCGCCGCTTCGGTCAGTTGTAGCGCCGAATGCATGGCGATGTTTTGCGTCACCATGCCGAGGTGAATCAGCTGACGCAGCACGCTGATCCAGTGTTCGTGACTGTGCTCGCGGCCTAAGCCGTACACCGGCAGTTTGTCGTGGCCGTTGTCGCGAATACGCTGATTACTCGCTCCGCGCAAAACCTCAACAATATAGCCCATACCAAAGCGTTGGCCGGTACGATAGATGCTCGACAGCGCCTTTTGCGCCTCGAGCAAGCCGTCGTAGCGACGTGGCGGATCGAGGCAGATATCGCAGTTATCGCACTGCTGCTGGCGACCTTCGCCGAAATAGTTCAGCAATACCAGACGACGACAGGTTTGCGCTTCGGCAAATGCCCCCATCGCGTTGAGTTTGTGGCGTTCAATATCCTGCAACGGGCCGGGCACTTTCTCTTCCAGACATTTACGCAGCCACGCCATGTCGGCGGGATCGTAAAGCATCATCGCTTCGGCAGGCAGGCCATCACGCCCTGCGCGGCCAGTTTCCTGATAATAGGATTCGATGTTGCGCGGGATATCGAAATGCACCACAAAGCGCACGTTGGGTTTGTTGATGCCCATACCGAATGCGACGGTGGCGACCACAATTTGCAGATCGTCACGCTGGAAGGCTTCCTGCACGCTGGCACGCTGCGCGCTATCGATACCGGCGTGATAAGCGCCAACGCTCAAGCCACGGCTCTGCAGACGTGCGGCGGTGTCTTCCACTTTGGCGCGGCTGTTACAGTAAATAATGCCGCTTTTGCCGCGCTGATCCTGCACATAACGCAGTAACTGCTCGGTGGGTTTGAATTTCTCCACCAGCGTGTAGCGAATATTCGGGCGGTCAAAACTGCTGATTTGAATCAGCGGATCGTCCATCTGCAGCAGATGGGCGATGTCGTTACGCGTGGTTTCATCGGCGGTGGCGGTTAACGCCATCACCGGCAAATCAGGGAAGTGCTGACGCAGCTGGCCGATCGATCCATATTCCGGACGGAAATCGTGGCCCCACTGTGAAATACAGTGCGCTTCATCCACCGCCAGCATCACCGGATTCCACTGGTGCAGGCTGTCGAGGAAGTTGTCCATCATCAGGCGTTCAGGCGCGATATATAGCAGCTTGAGTTTGCCAGTACGACAGTCCGCAAACACCTGCTGCTGCTGCTCGCGCGTTTGCGTCGAGTTGAGGCACGCTGCTGCCACGCCGTTCGCCAGCAGCTGATCGACCTGATCTTTCATCAGTGAAATCAGCGGTGAAACCACCAGCGTCAGCCCTTCGCGCACCAGCGCCGGGATTTGATAGCACAGCGATTTACCGCCGCCGGTCGGCATCACCACCAGACAATCGCGTCCTGACAGGGCGGTTTCGATGATGTTTTGCTGACCTGGGCGGAACTGCTGGTAGCCGAAGGTATCTTGTAATACCTGCTGCGCCAGCATTTCCTGATTAAGCACTGCCGATGTTGCCACGGTAATCCTGTCTTTGTTGCGGGTTAGAACAGATCGTTGAGCGTCACGCCCACGCCGAAGCGCGTCTGGCGATGGTTATAGTCGATCAATGATTCACCATAACCGCTGAACACCTGCGTGTAAAAGCGCACGTGTTCAGAGATTGGGTAGCTCCAGGCGAAAGTTGCACCGCCAAAGCCGCTGTTCCAGTTGTAGTTACCTTCCACGCTGAAAATGTTCTCGCCCATCATGTAGCCGAGCTTGGCGCGGTAGTAACCCATGTATTTGGTGATGTCCGGGTTATCGTCATTGCTTTCACTTTCTGGCAGACGATACCAGGGTTTGATCTCCGCGAGCAGATTGCCGTTCTGCGCCATGAAACGCGCGTAAACTCGGTTCCAGCTGCGCGAAGTTGGCTCGCTGCGGCCGTTCGACTGATGCACTAAGCCGGTTTCCACATCGCGTAAAGTCCAGCCTGCGAAGGTGTAATCGGTGGCCCAGCCGAGGAAAATCTGTGGCTCATAATCGGTTTCACGGAACGGTGATGACGCGCCACGGTTCGAGAGCTGCCACCACGAGCGCTGAGTATAGGACGCCGCCAGCACCGAGTTATCGCCTAAAATGCCGCGCCACAGCGGAAACGCCAGGCTGAGCTGGAATTTTACTTCATCATTTTTAGCTTTGTCTGCCCAGTTGTACGAAGAGATCGCCTCTTTGTTCATGTCGGTGGTGTAGGTGTAGAGCAGATAGTTGTTTTCGTAAGGATAAAGCACGAACGGGTTATCGTGTTTCTCCAGCAGGTTAGCGATAATGCTGCCCTTCACTGCCGGTGCATCATGAACCTCTTTTATCGTGGCTTCTTCAGCCTGCGCCAGGCCAGGAAGGATCAGCGCCGCGGCCAGCAAGGCGTAATGCTTACGCATAGAATTCTCCAGAGAACTGCGTGTCGTAATCGTCAAGTGACGGTTCAAAAAGCAGGCCATTCTACACGCAAAACCTGCGGTTGATCAGCGCCGATTTCCGAAACTGGAAAGCGGCTCGAACGCGGCATAATATACACAACTCGTTAACATTTTAAGGCAGGAATTATGTCATCCCCGTTGCTGACACAGCTGGAAGCGCGCCGTCTGATTGGCGAAATTTTTGTTTATCACATGCCCTTCAATCAGGCGCTCGGATTAGAGCTGGATCGACTGGAAGCAGATTACGCCGAACTCGGCTTCGCCAATAAAACCATGCTTGTCGGCAACGCGGCGCAGCAGATTTTGCATGGCGGCGTCATCGCCTCGGTACTGGATGTCGCCGCCGGGCTGGTGTGTGTCAGCTATGCGCTGACGCGTCAGGAGAGCATTACCGAGGAAGAGCTGCGTCAGCGCCTGTCCCGTATGGGCACCATTGATATGCGCGTGGATTATCTGCGCCCAGGCCGCGGCGAGCGCTTTATCGCCACCAGCAGCCTGCTGCGCGGCGGCAACAAAGTCGCCGTGGCGCGCGTGGAGTTACATAACCAGCAAGGCGATTACATCGCTACTGCTACCGCCACCTATATGATTGGCTAATCAGTACTTTTGGAATGACTTGATGGATTCGCAACAAACTCGCCAGGGTATTGGCTACGCGCTCGGCGCTTACTTCATTTGGGGTATCGCGCCTGCCTATTTCAAGCTGGTCAAAGAGGTGCCCGCCACCGAAATTATGACGCATCGCGTGATTTGGTCCGCGCTGTTTATGCTGCTGCTGATCACCTTGACGCGTAGCTGGGCGCAGGTGCGCAGCGTGCTGGCGCAGCCGAAAAAGGTGCTGCTGCTGGCGCTGACCGCCGTGACCATTGGCGGCAACTGGCTGCTGTTTATCTGGGCGGTGAATAATCAGCACATGCTGGAAGCCAGCCTCGGCTACTTTATCAACCCGCTGATTAACGTGGTGTTTGGCATGCTGTTCCTGCGCGAACGCTTCCGCCGCTTGCAGTGGCTGGCGGTGCTGCTGGCGACCACCGGTGTGCTGGTGCAGCTGTGGCAATTTGGATCGCTGCCGATTATTGGCCTTGGTCTGGCGTTGAGTTTTGCGTTGTACGGTTTGGTGCGTAAGAAGATTCAGGTCGATGCGCAGAGCGGCATGCTGATCGAGACGTTGTGGCTGTTTCCGCTGGCGGCGATTTACCTGTTTGGCTTTGCCGATAGCGCCACCAGCCATCTCAGCGCCAACGCCATGAGCCTCAATCTCAAGCTGGTCGCAGCGGGCATTATCACCACCATTCCGCTGATGCTGTTTGCGGCGGCCTGCGCGCGTCTGCGCTTATCGACCGTCGGCTTCTTCCAGTATCTGGGCCCGACGCTGATGTTCCTGCTGGCGGTGCTGTTCTACGGCGAGAGCCTGACGCCGGATAAAATGGTGACCTTCGGCTTCATCTGGCTGGCGCTCGCCGTGTTTATTATCGATGCGGTCGCGTTCTCAGCTCGGGCGCGCATGCGCGTAGCGTGAAATAAAACGCGCCAGCGCCGGGCCGGTGAGCAAAATGGTGAACAGACGCAACGTCTGCAGCGCCATAACAAATGCCATATCGACCCGCGTGCCGGCCGCAATAATCGCCACGGTATCCAGCCCGCCCGGGCTGGTTGCCAGATAGGCAGTCATCAGATCGACGTGCAAAACGCGCGTCAGCATCCAGGCTAATCCGCCGCACAGCAGCATCAAGCCGAAAATCGACAGCAACATTTGCGGCAGCGTTCGCAGCGCAAGCTTGAAAATCGGCCGGGTGAAGCGCAACCCCACGCTCCAGCCTATCAACGCATAAGCCAGCGCCAGCAACCATTCCGGTACCTGCAAGGTCGCCACATCGGTGCCGTGCAGCACCGCGCCGATCAGCGCCGGTAGCAACAAAGCACCGGAAGGAATGCGCAGCTTCTGGCCGAGCCACGCACCGGCGAACATCACCAGCAATGTCAGCAGAAAGCTGCTGTGCAGCGCGGGAAACCACACCAGTTCAGCCGCACCGCCGTTGGTGCCGAGGCCAATGCGCGCCACCACGGCCGCAGCGGTGGCGACAAACAGCACGCGCAGATACTGCATAAACGCCACCAGCCGCACATCCGCCCCAAAATCACCGGCCATCGCCACCATCGCCGAAGCACCGCCGGGCGATGATCCCCATGCGCCAGTTGGGCCGGGCAAATTACTGAAGCGCACCAGCAGAAAACCAGAAAGGCCGCTGGCTGCTAACGTCAGCACCAGTACGGCCAGCACTACCGGCCAATCCTGTATCAGCGGTGTGAGAATGCCCGGCGATAAAGTCTGGCCAATCATGCAGCCGAGCACCGCTTGTGCCAGCACGAAGAAACGTTTATCGATGCGCACGGTCGCGCCGGACAAGCCCATAAAGGTGCCGACGATCATCGGGCCAAGCAGCAGAGCCGCAGGAAGGTGGAACAGCTGGAGGATAATCCCCAGTAATAGCGAAGCAATCAGCAGAAGTGTCCATTGCAGTCGCAATGAGAAGCGCGCCATAGGAGAGAATCAGATAGTGAGCAGAGCCAACAGGTTACGCAGAAAATTGAAGTTTATCTACCAGGTCGCCATAAATGGCGACCCTACGTTTGTCATGAGCGGTTTTGTAGGGTCGTCATTCATGACGACCTGGACTTGAGATAGGTTACAACCAATTCTTGCGTTTGAAATAGAGGTACGGCGCCAGGCCGGCGAGGATCATCAGGCTAATCGCGCCCGGGTAACCAAAGCTCCATTTCAGCTCCGGCATAAACTCGAAGTTCATGCCGTAGCTTGATGCCACCAGCGTTGGCGGCAGGAACACCACCGATACCACCGAGAAGATCTTGATGATGCGGTTCTGCTCGATGTTAATGAAGCCCATCGCCGCCTGCATCAGGAAGTTAACCTTCTGGAACAGCGATTCGTTATGCGGCAGCAGTGATTCGATATCGCGCAGGATTTCACGCGCCTGCTCCAGCTGGTTGCCCGGCAGACGTGCTTTGCGCACCAGAAAGTTGAGGGCGCGCTGGGTATCCATCAGACACAAACGCACTTTCCAGCCGATATCTTCCAGCTCCGCCAAACGTGACAGCGCCTGGTCGTACTCTTCGCCTTGCTGGCCTTCCATGATCACGCGGCTGAGTTTCTCCAGCGCGCTGTAGATGTTCTCGATCTCATCCGCCAGCTGTTCGATTTTGGTCTCAAACAGATCCAGCAGCAGCTCATAGGCGTTGCCATCGGTCAGCATCTGGTTGCGCGCACGCATGCGATAGAGACGGAAAGCTGGCAGCTCGCGTTCGCGCAGCGTATACAGGCGATCTTCGCGGATGGTGAATGCCACAGTGGAGTTGCCCGCGTGGTCTTCGGCATCTTCAAAGAAGAAGAAGGAGTGAATGTGCAGGCCGTCTTCGTCTTCGAAGAAACGCGCCGAGGCTTCGATGTCTTCCAGCTCCGGACGCGTTGCCAGGCTCTGGCCGAGCTCGCACTGCACGCGATCGCGTTCGCTGTCGTCGGGTTCGATCAGATCGACCCAAACAGACGTGTTGAGTTTGTCGTTGTCTTCTTCCAGCTCGATGCGCGTCAGGCGATTACGATCGAGTTTAAATGCGCTCAGCATAGCAATAACTCCCCATTTTTTCGGAATGGGACAAGGCGGTGACCACTGTAGATTACGGGCACGGCGAAGCCTGAACACGGAAACTTTCGCTTCAAGGGTAAATCAGTGCTAACTCACGCGACGAGAGTAAAAAAGGGAGGTCGCTGATAACCGCTAAGGCTACCAGCTAAAAGAGGTAACCTTAGGAGTTCCTGTTAAACAGGTGATTGAGCCAGCATCGACTGGGCGCGTCCAAGGCATTGTCCTCTCATGATAATAGTGCGCGCATGTTACGCTGAGACGAAAAAGTCGTCAAGGTAGCGCAACCGCGCTACACCGTTTCCAGACGGGCGTAAGCCGCCACCAGCCACTTGATTCCCTGGCCCTGAAACGCCACCTGCAAACGGCTGTGTTCGCCGCTGCCTTCGAGGTTAATGATGGTGCCTTCGCCGAATTTGGCATGGCGCACGCGCTGGCCGAGCGTGAAGCCGCTGTCGTTTTGCGCGATTGGCGTACCCATGCGCTGATGGCTCACCGGACGGCTGACGCTGGCGCGCAAACGCACCTCTTCCACGCACTCTTCCGGCAGTTCGCCGATAAAGCGTGATGGACGGTGATACACTTCCTTACCATAAAGACGACGGCTTTCGGCATAGGTGAGCGTCAGTTTGACCATCGCACGCGTCACGCCAACGTAAGCCAGACGGCGCTCCTCTTCCAGACGACCGCCTTCATCCAGCGACATCTGGCTCGGGAACATGCCCTCTTCCATGCCGACGATAAATACCTGGCTGAACTCCAGCCCTTTCGCCGAGTGCATGGTCATCAGCTGCACCGCATCCTGCCATTTGTCGGCCTGGCCTTCGCCCGCTTCGAGCGCCGCATGCGACAAGAACGCCTGCAGCGGCATCAGATCTTCATCTTCGTCCTGATAGCTGAACTGGCGCGTTGCCGTGACCAGTTCTTCAAGGTTTTCAATACGCGCCTGGCCTTTCTCGCCCTTCTCCTGCTCGTACATTACCCATAAACCGGAGTCTTTAATCACACGATCGGTTTGCACATGCAGCGGCATCTCGGATGTTTCGCTGGCCAGTGAATCGACCAGCTCGCAGAAGCGCTGCAGCGCCGACGCGGCGCGTCCGGCTAACACTTTGTTCTGTAACAGCTCGCGCGTGGCTTGCCATAAAGTGAGTTGCTGGTCGCGCGCGGTCTGGCGCACCACGTCGAGCGTACGATCGCCCACGCCGCGCACCGGCGTGTTCACCACACGCTCAAATGCCGCATCGTCATTGCGATTGGCCATCAAACGCAGATAGGCCAGCGCATCTTTGATCTCCTGACGCTCGAAGAAGCGCATGCCGCCATAAATGCGATACGGCATGCTGCCTTGCAGCAGCGCCTCTTCCAGCACACGCGATTGGGCGTTGCTGCGGTAGAGAATGGCGCAATCCTGCAGCGCGTTGCCGTTTTCATGCCAGCTTTTGATGCGATTGACCACAAAGCGCGCTTCATCCAGCTCGTTGAACGCGCAGTAGAGCGAAATCTTTTCGCCATCGCTGCCGTCGGTCCACAGCTCTTTACCGAGGCGGCCATTGTTGTTGGCGATCAGCGTGTTCGCGGCTTTCAGAATGTTGTTGGTCGAGCGATAGTTCTGCTCAAGACGAATGGTTTCTGCGCCGGGGAAATCCTGCAGGAAGCGCTGGATGTTTTCCACCTGCGCCCCGCGCCAGCCGTAAATCGACTGATCGTCATCGCCGACGATAATCACGCGGCCGGTATCACCCGCCAGCATGCGAATCCATGCGTACTGAATGTTGTTGGTATCCTGGAACTCATCCACCAGCACGTTGCTGAAACGCTCGCGGTAATGATTGAGGATATGCGGCTTATTGAGCCAGAGTTCGTGGGCGCGCAGCAGCAGCTCGGCGAAATCGACTAAACCGGCGCGATCGCAGGCTTCCTGATACGCCTGATAGATGCGCAGCCAGGTTTGTTCAACCGGATTGCCGTAGCTTTCGATGTGTTTTGGCCGCAGACCTTCATCTTTTTTGCCGTTGATGTACCACATGCCCTGACGCGCAGGCCACTGTTTCTCATCAAGGTTCATGGCTTTGATCAGGCGCTTCAACAGACGCAGCTGATCGTCACTATCGAGAATCTGGAAATCCTGCGGCAAACCGGCATCAAGGTGATGCGCGCGCAGTAAACGGTGCGCCAGGCCGTGGAAGGTACCAATCCACATGCCGCCCTGGCTGGTGCCGATCAGTTGATCGATACGATGGCGCATTTCTGCCGCCGCTTTGTTGGTAAAGGTCACCGCCATAATCGAATACGGCGAGCAGTTCTCTACCGACAGCAGCCAGGCGATGCGGTGCACCAGCACACGGGTTTTGCCACTGCCTGCTCCGGCCAGCACCAGCAGGTTGCTGCGCGGTGCGGCGACCGCCTCGCGCTGTTTGTCATTCAAGCCGTCAAGCAGATCAGAAACGTCCATAAGCACCGTCTAAAAAAGGAGAGCATCCAGTTACTGGATAAATTTACAGCTATTATAGCAGCGAGGTCAGAGATGCCAACCGATCAATTTCAACATGCGGTAGCAAACGCGCATCGTCGATCTTCATCAGATTGCCTTCACGCAGGTTGATCCAGCAGGCTTGCATCCCGGCACGCAGCGAACCGGCAACATCGGTGGTGAGATCGTCGCCGACGTGCAGAATGTGCTGTGGCGCGATGTCCAAACGCTCAGCGGCCAGATGATACATATCCTGCCACGGCTTGGCGCGACCGTGCGGACCGGCACGCAGCGCGAACTGGAAGTGGTGATGGATACCGAGCTTTTCCGGACAGGCATTGCCGTTGGTAATCGCCACCAGCGGCACGCGCTCGCCCAGCCACGTCAGCGTTTGATGCGTCTCTTCCGGCATGGTCACTTCGCTGCGCCACTGATGGAACACGCTCATCACGTCGCTGGCACCGGCGCTGGCTTCTGATGCCGGCAAGCCGACATTGAGCAGCGCCAGCTCCACCGAGCGGCGGCGCCATTCAGACACGTCGTGATAAATTTCCGGTTCGCGCGCCAGCAACTCATTACGCAGCGCCTGATAATCCGCCGGGGTGAATTCACGCAGCGCCGGATGATACGCCTGCAGTGCTGCATGCGATTCGGCGGTGGTTTTGCGGATCACGGGATGGTTGTCATACAAGGTGTCGTCGAGATCAAAAGTGATCGCTTTGATCGGGCCGAGCGGACGATAAAACTTCATTAAGACTTTCCTCGTTTGGCACGCGGATGGGCCGCATCATAAACCGTCGCCAGATGCTGGAAATCCAGATGGGTATAGATTTGCGTAGTCGCCAGATTAGCGTGGCCGAGCAGTTCCTGTACCGCGCGCAGATCGCCGCTCGATTCCAGCAAATGCGTGGCAAAAGAGTGGCGCAGTTTATGCGGATGAATATGGCTGGCAACGCCTTGCTTGATGCCCCATTCGGCAAAACGCTTCTGCACGTTGCGCGTCGAAATTCGGCTGCCGCGGCTGGAGACAAACACCGCGTCATCCTGCGGCGCAAAGCTATCACGCAGCGATAACCAGTGCTGAATCCAGGTGACCGCCGTGCCGCCAATCGGTACGCGGCGCTCTTTGCTGCCTTTACCCAGCACCCGCACTTCGCCCGCTTCCAAATCCATGTGGCGACAATCCATATTCACCAGCTCGGAGAGACGCAAGCCGCCGCCGTACATGGTTTCCAGCATCGCGCGGTCGCGCACCGCCAGCGGATCGTTGAGATCGATCTCCAGCAATTGATTAACTTCGTCGACGTCCATGTTTTTCGGCAGATGGCGCGCGTTACGCGGCGTGGAAATGCCTTTGGCGGGATTGGCGCTCAGCATGCCCTGATGTACTTGCCAGTCGAGAAAACTGCGCAGTGCCGACATGCGCAGCGCCAGACTGCTGGCGCCTAAACCGCCACGGCGGCTGCGCGCCGCCAGGCTGCGCACCTGCGCCGGTTCCAGCTGCGACCAGCTCGACAGCTTCATCTCATCGGCCATTGCCATAATCGCCTGCAATTGCCGTTGGTAATTCTTTTGCGTCAGCGGACTGAGCTGGCGTTCGACCTTCAGATAACGCAGAAAGTCATCCACGGCCGGCAGCAGCGGACTGACGTGACTCATGCGCGTTCAATCCAGCGTGACAGCAGATCCGGCAGCATTTGCGCCAGATGCTGCAGCAGCAGCGTGCCCATGCCCGCCTGATAGTGCTGATTATCGCGGCTGGTAAACATCAATACGCCCAGCTCGCCACGTTCGCCCATCAGCGACATCGCTACAGAGCCGATCGCTTTGGCCTGCGGCAACAGCAGCAGCAATTCCGGGCCGTTGAGGCTGCCAAGATAGTGATGTTCATTGCCGAAGCGCTGAATGCGCAATGGTTCGAATGCCTGACGCGATAAGCCGAGTTGGGTGAAATCAGACGGTGCGCCGATGTGCCATTTGTCATTGAACACACGCACGTGCGCACCGGCCAGGCCCAGTTCGCGCGCCCAGCGGTGCAGACGCGTTAACATCTCTTGCAAGCTATCGGCGGCGGCAAGATGACCTTGCAGCGCCAGCAGGCGATCAAACAACTGATGGTTGGCCGTGGCCTGCTCCATCAGCAGCGTGATCTCCTCTTCCAACTGCTGGATGTGGTTGCGCTGACGCGCCATATGCCACTCCACCAGCGAAACGCTGCCGCGCACCGGATGCGGCACCATCATCTGTTCAACCTGGCGCGCATTGCGAATAAAGAAATCGGGGTTTTCACGCAGAAATGCGCTTACCGATTGATCGTCCAGCAAAACCTCGCTTTCGGTCTGCTCTTCGACATTTTTCATAGATGAATAAACCCATCGTAGACGTGTGTGGCAGGACCGGTCATAAACAGCGGTTGCCCTTCCCCTTTCCAGGCAATATGCAGCGTTCCGCCCGGCAAATCGACGCGGACATTCTCCGCCAAAATGCCCTGCTGAACGCCGCAGGCCACCGCCGCACAAGCGCCGCTGCCGCAAGCCTGGGTTTCGCCCGCGCCACGTTCGTACACGCGCAGACGGATGTGTTCACGATTGACCACTTCCATGAAACCGACGTTAACGCGCTCCGGGAAACGCTCGTGGCTTTCCAGCTCTGGACCGAGCGTTTCCACCGGCGCGGTTTTCACGCTTTCTACCTGAATCACGCAGTGCGGATTGCCCATCGATACCGCACCAAACATCACGGTTTGATCGGCCACACGCTGCAAATAAAGGTTCTCGGCTTTATTGGCACGCAGCGGCACGCTTTGCGGTTCGAAGTTCGGTTGACCCATATTGACGCGCACTAGTTCATCATTGGTGACACTGAGCACCATGCGGCCGGTTTGTGTACTGACGCGAATGTCGCTTTTGTTGGTCAACCCTTTCAGACGCACAAAGCGGGCGAAACAGCGAGCGCCGTTGCCGCACTGCGCGACTTCACTGCCATCGGCGTTGAAAATGCGATAATGGAAATCGAGATCCGGATCGTAAGGCGGTTCGACGATCAGCAGTTGATCAAAACCGATCCCCAGATTTCTGTCCGCCAGGCGGCGAATCAGTTCCGGCGAAAAAAAGACGTTTTGCGTCACAGCATCCACAACCATAAAGTCGTTGCCGAGACCGTGCATTTTTGAGAACTGCATTTTCTGCTCCGCCGGATTACTCATAGATTTTAGTTCGCCTGCGAACCAGGCTTGCTGGTGACCAAACCACCGACATCAGCATCCTGAGCGGCTTTTTGCTGCTGCTCGGTGACCTGCTGTTTCGGCTTGTTTGGCTGATCTTTCGGCGGGAAATACAGCGGTCCTTTCAGGCCACAGCCTACCAGGCTGACCAGTGCCAGCGCCATACCCAGCTGACTCATCACTCGTATCATTCTGTCTGCTCTTCTGTCCTTAAGCCATGGTTGCTTATCATCGCAGTTGACGTTGTAAAAGCAACAGGAAATAGCCGCATTTCCTGCGGCAGGTCAGAGTAACAGCGCATCCCGCCGCGCGAACGCAGGCGGGATCAATGCATTTGGTAGCGTGGCTGGAAGTCGCCGTTGTCGTTGTCAGGCTGCGTGGCGCAGAGCTGCGTTAACGTTTGGCTGCGGAAAGGAATCACCTGGAAACGCTCGCCAGTATTCACAATCTGATAGAACTGCGGCAGGTTGAAATTGATAAAGCTGGAGCCGTAGGTAAAACGGTCATGCGACGACGAATAGAATCGACTCACGTCGCGCACCAGCTCTTCTTTACTGCCTTCGCAATGGTGATAAACCTCAACGCGATTGGTTTCGTCGAGGATATAGATGTTGAAGCCGCGATCGTCATTGGTGTCTTCAAAGAAGAACTGAATGATGCCTTCGCTGGCGTAGCCATTCACCACCGGCGGCAACGGCGTCTGGTTCGATTCCACTTTGATCGACAAGCCGTGCAGCTTGTTGTTAGAAATCGCGCCATAGAATTCGACGGCGTTTTCCAGCTTCTGCACCGACACGCTCATGCGTTCGAAGAATAAGCCCCAGGTTTGGCCCGCCATGCGCAACGCTTTAAAGCGGCCCGGTTCCTGACGCGTGCTCGACAGACGCAGCTCAATGCATTCCGAAACCAACTGCTGCACGCGAGTACGAATCAAACCGCGCAGATGCTGGCTATAGCAGAACACTTCTACCGTATCCGGCGGCGCAGCATCCTGATGCATTTTGCCCAGAATGGTTTTCAGCGCTTCAATCATCGCCTGCTCGCCGTTGAAGTGCAGCGTACGCACTTCATTCCACGAGTTGCGATAGAGCAGATCGATGCTGCCAATCAGGCATTGCTGCTGCTGACCGAAGCTGAACACATCGAGCTTGCGGAAATCAAAATGCACCACCTGATTGCGGAACGCCGAGGTAGGATCGTGTTCCAGGTTAACGATAATCGCTAAATGGCGAATTTCGCATGGGCTGTAGAGCGCTTTCGGCGTCGGTGCCGGCACGCGCAGCGGGAAGTGGCTCGACACATCGTTCACCAGCTCCTGCAAACGCGGCAGATCGCACAGATCATTGCCTTTCATATGCAGACGCGTTTTGCTGGTCAGCAAACCGTTGAACCACGCCCACGCCACCAGCTTGTTCAGATAGCGGTTATATTCCAGCGGCTGATGGCTGATGATGGAACTCATATCCGGCGATTGGTTATACAGATACCAACCGGCACGATTGGCGCGGCCCGCCGGGACGTGAATAAAGGTGAGATTCTCTTCCGAGAGATCGGGCGAAATCTGCGGGTTCACCAAGGTGACTTTACCCGGCAGCGCCTCGAATGCGGCATACAGTTTACGCGTCAGCACGCCGATGTCCTGCGGGCTGGCGCTGACGCTTAAATTGTTGCGGCGCGCAAAGCGAATCAGGTTGCGATAGCTCTGCATCATCGCATCCAGCAGCTCATTATGCGCTTCACGTACGCGTTCGATTTTCCACTGCGCGCGGTTATCCAGTACCGCTAACTTCTCTTCATCCCAGCCCCACTCTTTAACCAGCTGCGATAGAATCTCGCGGCGCCAGCCGGTGCGCTGATGATGGTGATCTTCGCTCGAGAGCTTTTCACACACTTTTAAATAGAAACATCGACGCACTAAATCGAGGCGCGCCATGTCATCGACGCTGGTGAGATAGCGCGTCACGCGCTCCAGCATCATGCAGTAAGGATCGAGACCGAAGCAGACAATTTCGCCGTCGTGCAGGCGCTGCTTGATGTCCATCGACAGCAGCTGCGTGTTGGGATATTCCCAGCTGTAGGCTTCCAGCAGCAGGGTTTTAAGCACCGCTTTGTACGGCGAATCGATACTTTTATATAGCTGCCACAAGCTGGCACCGAAGTACTCTTCCGCAGACAACGTGCCAAGCCCGCCGAGATCCAGCCACTCATTCGGCGTCAGAACGCCTTGTGAATAGAGCGACATGACGTAATCATCGTAATGGTGCTCCTCTTCACCGGGCACCATATTCCACAGGATGCGTTTACCCGCCATACGCACGGCGGTACGGTAAAACTCATCCAGCAGCAAAATATGTTGGGTAGAACCGCAATCTTCACCGCCGAGGCTGCCGCTTTCATTATGGCGGAAACGGTTCTCGTCAATCAGGAAGAAGCTAACTTCCACACCCATCGACACACACCATTTCTGCAACAGCGTACACTTACGCTGCAGATTGAGGCGCTCTTCATTATCCAGCCACGATTGGTGGCACACCCAGATATCAAGATCGGAGATGCTGTTTTGCCCAACGGACGAAGTGCTGCCCATTGAGTAAATGCCGGTAATCGGACGTTCGCCTGCCACGGCAGAGCTGAGCTCGAGCGGTTGACCGCCCGCTAAGTTCTGCAGCAGCTGAAATTGGTTTTCATCGGGCGTGTAGAGGCAGACGCCATGCGGAACGTTACCTTCAACGTAGCCAGGCATCAGTGGATGATGGTAGTGCAATAATGTTGGCAGCAGACTGTAGACTTGCTGGAAAGCAGGTCCCATGGCAGCCAGTGCGCGATCTACACGCAGCTGGTTAATCGCATCCAGTCTCTGTTTCAGTGTCTCAATGTAGAGGTACAAGACGTTTCGCCTGATTGTCCCAGTGTTAAGCACCCTGTTTCCGAATTTTGCCGCTTAATAATAAAGATATTGGGCAAATAATTGCTGGAAACGTGATCAATCTAACACCTGGAGGATTGACCGTAAAGAAAGTTGCGCTACTTAACAGTTTAGCATGTTCCGACCGTAGCTCTGCTTTTTTCAGACTTCGACTCTAAACTGTGACCCTCAAGATCCAGGCACAGTCTGACATCGCGGCCTTTTCAATCCGTTGAAACTGACAGCATTCCCCTATCAATGATAGGATATTCGATGAACGATCAAAATGGTTAACAGCATGTTAAACAAAATTTTCAGAATTGCTACCAGACAAAGTCCCCTTGCTCTGTGGCAGGCACAATATGTCCAGCAGCGCCTGATGGCGGCTCATCCGGGTCTGCAAGTTGAGCTGCTGCCGATGGTCACCAAAGGTGATGTCATCCTTGATACGCCACTGGCAAAGGTTGGCGGCAAAGGGCTGTTCGTTAAAGAGCTTGAGCTGGCAATGCTGGAAGGGCGCGCCGATCTCGCCGTGCACTCGATGAAAGATGTGCCGATCGATTTTCCAGAAGGTCTCGGTCTGGTGACCATTTGCGAGCGTGAAGATCCGCGCGATGCTTTCGTCTCCAATCGTTACAACAGTATTGATGAGCTGCCGCAAGGCGCGGTGGTCGGGACGTCCAGCCTGCGCCGCCAGTGTCAGCTTAGCGCCCGCCGTCCGGATTTAGTGATTCGCTCGCTGCGCGGCAACGTCGGCACGCGTCTTGGCAAACTTGATGCCGGTGAATATGACGCCATCATTCTGGCGGCGGCCGGTTTGAAGCGTTTAGGGCTGGAAGATCGCATTCGTCAGGCAATGCCTGCAGAGATTTCACTGCCAGCTGTGGGTCAAGGCGCTGTCGGCATTGAATGCCGCGTGGATGATGAACAATTAATTACGCTGCTAGAGGCGTTGAATCATGACGATACCGCCGTGTGCGTGCGTGCCGAACGTGCGATGAATACGCGGCTGGAAGGCGGTTGTCAGGTGCCAATAGGCAGCTTCGCGGTGCTGGAAGACGATCAGCTGTGGCTGCGCGGATTAGTCGGCTCACCGGACGGCAGTCAAATGGTGGTGGGCGAGCGCCGTGGTCCGCGCGATCACGCCGAAAAAATGGGCATTTCGCTGGCCGAAGAGCTGCTGGATGGCGGCGCGCGCGACATTCTGCGTGAAGTCTATCAAGGTCAACCGCCAGCATGACCATCCTCGTGACCCGCCCGGAACCGGCCGCCACTGAACTGGTCTCGCGTTTGCGCAGCCTGGGCAAGCTGGCATGGAGCCTTCCGCTGATTGAATTCACGCCGGGTCGCGATCTTATTCATTTACCTAAGCAACTTGCTGCGCTCCAGCCAGGCGATCTGGTGTTTTTGCTGTCGCAGCAGGTCGTCACGTTCGCCGAACCCGCTTTACAGCAGAGCGCGATTACGTGGCCTGAAGCTCTCAACTATTATGCTATTGGCCGCAGTACTGCTTTAGCCCTGCATACCGTCAGTAATCTAAAAGTAGACTATCCTCATGCGCGAGAGACCAGTGAAGAGCTGGTGCGCCTGAATCGTCTGCAGCAGGTCAGTGGCAAACGCGCGCTGATTCTGCGCGGCAGCCCAGGGCGCGAGTTGCTGGCGGAAACGCTGATTGAGCGCGGCGCTGAGGTGCAATATTGCGAGTGTTATCAGCGTTGTGAAAAGCACTACAACGGCGCGACGGAAGGCCGCCGCTGGCGCGATCGCGGCATTACAACGCTGGTGGTCACCAGCGGCGAAATGTTACAACAACTCTTTTCTCTGTTTCCGCCAATTGATCGTCGGGAATGGTTACTACACTGTCGGCTTGTGGTCGTCAGTGAACGTTTGGCTACGCAAGCCGCTGAATTAGGCTGGCAGGACATTGATGTAGCCGATGGTGCCGATAACGACGCGCTGCTGCGCGCGTTACGCTGAACTTAACAATGGGATGAGCCATAATGACGGAACAAAAAGCCTCCTCCGCCATGGTTGAAGAAACCACCCCAGCGGACAATTCTCCCTCTCCAGCAACTAAGCCACCACGCGATAAAAAAAGCGATGGCAAGGTGCTGAGTGCAGTGGCGATTGTGATTGCGCTGGCGATTGGGGCGGGACTTTACCTTAATGGGAAACACCAGGCCGATTTACAGGCTCAAACTAATCAGAATCTCAGTGAGCAGTTGAGCGCCTTGCAGCAGCAACTCGGCAGCGACAAACAGCAACTGACACAACAGCTTGCTAGCGCCAACAGTGCCTTGCAAGAGACGCGCACGCAGCAGGATAACAGCGCTAAAGAGCTGGAAACCCTGCGCGATAAAGTCGCCACCATCTCTGGAAACGACACGCGTACCTGGCTGCTGGCGCAGGCGGATTACCTCGTCAAACTGGCGGGCCGCAAACTGTGGAGCGATCAGGATGTCACCACGGCAGCAGCGTTACTGAAAAGTGCCGATACCAGCCTGGCCGACATGAACGATCCAAGCGTAATGAACGTGCGTCGCGCCTTAACGCAGGACATCAGTTCACTCTCCGCGGTCAGCCAGATTGATTATGACGGCACCATCCTCAAGCTTAATCAGCTGTCGAACGGCGTTGATAATTTGCGTCTGGCCGACAACGACAGCGATGATTCACCTATGGACGCCGATGGCGGTGAGCTCTCCAGTTCGCTGCACGAGTGGCGTCAAAATCTGGTGAAAAGCTGGCACAACTTTATGGATGATTTCATCACCATCCGCCGCCGCGATAACACCGCACAGCCGCTGCTGGCTCCGAATCAGGACGTTTACCTGCGCGAAAACATTCGTTCGCGCCTGCTGATTGCCGCCCAGGCCGTACCGCGTCATCAGGATGAGATCTACAAACAGTCTATCGATGCGGTATCAACCTGGGTTCGCGCGTGGTACGACACCAACGATGCCGCCACCAAAGCCTTCCTTGCGCAGCTGGATGAACTGAGCCAGCAGAGCATTTCGATGGATGTGCCGGATACGCTGGAAAGCCAGCCGCTGCTGGAAAAGCTGATGCAAACTCGCGTGCGTAATTTGCTGGCTCAGCCATCGATTGCTGCTGATCAACAGGGAGGCTAACCATGCTGAAAGTATTGGTGCTTTTCCTGCTGCTGATTGCCGGCATTGTGGTTGGACCGATGGTCGCAGGCCATCAGGGCTACGTGCTGATCCAGACCGACAACTGGAACATTGAAACCAGCGTAACGGGCCTGGCGATCATTTTGATTCTCAGCCTGCTGGTAATCTTGTTGGTGGAATGGATTCTGCGTCGCCTGTTCCGCACCGGCGCACGTACACGCGGCTGGTTCAATGGCCGCAAGCGTCGTAGCGCACAGCGCCACACGCAAAGCGCGTTGATGAAACTGGCGGAAGGTGACTTCAAACAGGCTGAAAAACTGCTGTCGAAAAATGCCGACCACGCCGATCAGCCGGTAGCTAACTACTTGCTGGCTGCCGAAGCGGCGCAGCAACGCGGAGACGAAATCCGTGCTAATCAGCATCTGGAGCGCGCTTCTGAGTTGTCAGTGAACGACACTATTCCGGTTGAAATCACGCGCGTACGTCTGCAACTGGCGCGCAACGAAGATCACGCTGCACGTCACGGCGTTGACCGCCTGCTGGAAGTCGCGCCGCGCCATCCGGAAGTGTTGCGTTTGGCAGAGCAAGCCTACATTCGTACCGGCGCATGGAGCGCATTGCTCGACATTCTGCCTTCAATGCAGAAAGTGCAGATCAATGATGAAGTACAGCGCGATGCCTTGCAGCAACAAGCCTGGCTGGGCCTGATGAACCAGGCGATGGCCGATCAGGGCAGCGACGGTTTGAAAAAATGGTGGCAGAACCAGAGCCGCAAAACGCGTCAGGAAACCGCCTTGCAGGTGGCGATGGCAGAACATCTGATCGAGTGTGACGATCCGGACACCGCACAGAGCATCGTGCTGGAAGGTCTGAAACGTCAATATGACGATCGTCTGGTATTGCTTATGCCGCGTATTAAAAGTGGCGATCCGCAATCTCTGGAGAAAGCGCTACGCCAGCAAATTAAACAGCATGGCGCCACGCCGCTGCTGCACAGTACGCTGGGCCAGATGCTGATGCGTCATGGTGAATGGCAGCAGGCGGCAGAAGCGTTCCAGCAAGCGCTGGCTCAGCGTCCTGATGCGTTTGATTATGCCTGGCTGGCCGATGTTTACGACCGCCTGCATCGCCCGGAAGACGCCGCCAAAATGCGTCGCGAAGGACTGCTACTGACGCTGAAGACCAATCCCAGCGCCTGATTTTACGATTGTTACTTTTGTGCACGCCGGGCTTGTCCCGGCTTTTTTTTGCCTGTCATAAACTGCAGACAAAAAAACACCTGCCATAAGCAGGTGTAAGATCAGGTCGTTAAGACAACTGATGGCATCCGACTCAACGTAATGTCCTTCTTACTGCAGTAAAGCGTGCGCAAATACTGCCAGGCTGGACAACGGATGCCGTAAGGGGCTCTGCATCATTCCCAGGTTTATGTAGCATCAGCAAACATAAGAGGTGGAATGAGCATCTACAGGAAGATTATTGCATAAGCCGTGCCAAAGTTGCAGTTAGCGCAATAAGTTATTTTATATCAACAGGATAAAACCTAACCCACGTTCCGGGTGTAAGCCACTGTCTGTAAATCACGACGCATAACCCAAAAGCTGTCTCCGCAAAGCGACAAGCTATGCAAGGAATCGTCATGCCTATATAAATCAGTGAGTTATATGTATCTGAATAGCGACAATGTGCCGGATTACGCTTAACGGAAATGATGGGATGAGCGGCGAACATGAGGATGAGCACAAACGAAAAAAGCCTGCTTTTTCAAGCAGGCTTTTCGAATATGGTCGGCGAGAGAGGATTCGAACCTCCGACCCACTGGTCCCAAACCAGTTGCGCTACCAAGCTGCGCTACTCGCCGATTTTTTACTTCTTTAACGCTACTGCGTAATTTTGCTTGGTGCGAAGGGAGGGACTTGAACCCTCACGTCCGTAAGAACACTAACACCTGAAGCTAGCGCGTCTACCAATTCCGCCACCATCGCGTGACCGAGCAAAATCTGGGGTGGCTAATGGGACTCGAACCCACGACAACTGGAATCACAATCCAGGGCTCTACCAACTGAGCTATAGCCACCATAATTCTGGTGCGTAAGCGTGTTTCGCTTACTAAAATTCACTGCATAACGCGGTCTAACCAACCACCGAAGCTCTTGCGCACAAACTAAATGGCGCGCCCGACAGGATTCGAACCTGAGACCTCTGCCTCCGGAGGGCAGCGCTCTATCCAGCTGAGCTACGGGCGCGTAGCGCCGTTGCGGATGGGCATACTACGGGCTTGACCTCATGCTGTCCAGCCCTTTTTTAGAAAAAAAACGCGTTTGATTACGCTTTGTGCATTCCATCGATAATTACAGCAGTTTGAGGCGCTTACCCTCGCATTTTTGCTGCAAAAACCAGCAATTTCAAAGATCGCCGCGCCAGTGGTAACGCAAATATTTCAGCAGCTTTAATTGGCGGCGCAGACGCGAAGGCTGACGAATGAGACGATACAGCCATTCCAGCCCGGATTTTTGCCACCAAACGGGCGCGCGCTTAACGTGTCCGGTAAAAACATCGTAAGTGCCACCAACGCCCATATAGAGCGCATGCGGCCAATGTGCGCGGCAATCACGCATCAATAGCTCCTGGCGCGGCGAACCTTGTGCCACCGTGACAATCTGCGCACCGCTTGCGGCAATACGTGCAAACAGCGCATCACGTGCTTCAGGCGCAAAGTAACCATCCTGGCTACCAACGATATTCACATTCCACTGCCGCCGCAGCTTGTCGCAGGTTTCCTGCAGCACCGCCTGACGTCCACCAATCAGAAATACCGGAATGCCGGTGCGTCCCGCGTTCTCCATCAGCGCTTCCCACAGATCCGCGCCCGCGATGCGGTTCACCTGCAGCTGGGGATACTTCTTACGCAGCGAACGGACAATGCTGATGCCATCCGGATATTTGAATTCTGCCTCAGCAATCAGTGCGCGTAGCTGTGCATCTTCTTCCAGCGTCAGCATTTTCTCGGCATTCATCGCCACCAGCGTGCCGCAGCGCGGCTTGCCCTCGGGCAGCAGAAAGCGCAGAAAGCTCGCCATATCGTTGAAGGCGTGAAGATCGACTCCGCGCAGGCTATAGCGCGGCTTATCGGTTTCCATGGTATGAATTTCCCGTTGTGCCCAGAGGTTAAGATGGGCTGTGTAAAACCGGCTCGCTGCGCGGACGAATTAATCCCGCGCGCGCCAACAGCCAGTAAAGCAATTTAGCCGCCCACATGCAGGCCGCAAAAATCAGACAAAAGAACACTACGCGCGAGCCGAAAGCATCCAGCCCTTCACGCGCCAGCACGATCATATTAAACACCGCGCCGAAGCAGAAACTCTGCAAAATCGCCCCGCTATAGCGATTGCTGGTATCGCGACCATAGAGATAAAGGTTATCGAATCCTTTCATCAGCAGGCCGACAGCCACCGCACCGATTGGGATAAACCACACGCCGCCCATCACTACCAGAGAACCCAACAGCGTCGGCGAGATCGCCAAGCCGGAATGGTTGTTCAGCACTTCCCAGGTAAAGTAGTTGGCGCTGTTGAGAATGGCTGCTGGACGTCCCGGCCACATCCAGCTGGGAATGAACACGTAGAAATCGCGCCAAATCGGTGCCAGGCCCTGAAAATCGATCTTGTCGTAGTTTTGCAGTAATAGCGCCAGATTTTCCCACGGCGAGAAGGTATCGCGCGTCAGATAAAGGAAGGTGTAAAACGCCTCATCGCCGACCACGTCGAGGTTATAGCGACGCAGCGCCAGCCAGAACATGCCGCCGATTGCCATCACACCGGCGCCGACCAGCATCCACAGCGTGATCCAGCCGCGTGTAATACCAATGAACAGGAACAGCGCGAAAGCAATGATGATATTGGCGCGCGTGCCGCCCACCAGCGCGTAAGTCAGCAAGCCAAATGCCACCGACACCAGTAAAAACCACAGCCACTGACGTTGGGTTGGCTTGAGGAAGTAGCGAATCAGCATCGCCGGAATAAAGAAGTAGAAGAAGCGTTTGAGCGCCACGCCGGACACTTCGCTGGAGAAAATCTGGTTGTAAGCCGAAAGTCGGAACAGCAGCAGGCCGTTGTGCATAAAGAACACCGTCACGGTGCCAATCGCCACTAGCGCCAGCAGCAAACAGGTCAGATTGGTTTCAACCCGATTCATCTGCAGCCAGGGCTTACGCGCAGGCGCATTGGCCGGCCGTAGCCGCACTTTGTAGCTGACGTAATAGATGGCATAAAAGCTGGTAGCGGCCAGCAGCGCCTGCAGCAGATATTCCGGCGGCACCACCGCCACGTTAAAGCGGAACACCAGCACGCTGGTCAGCGGAAAGCCGAAATAGAAGGTCAGTAAAAACAGAATGGTGAAGAACAGGTGGAAGTTGAAACGCACCCGTTTAAATTCCCGCCAGGTTAAGGTCAGAATGAAACCCAGCGAAAACAGATAAACCACCAGCAGACCACTAAACTGCATCAGGCTCATGTTCTCTCCCTTTCACTCAGGGTTAGCGCGTCGCGCCAGCCTGCCAGATAGCCAGGGGCAAAAAAGGCAATCGATGAGTGATCACATTGCGCTAGTTGCCGTTGCGCTTCGGCCACGCTGGCCGCATCCAGCGCATCTTCACTAAACAGCACCGGCAAGCCTTGTTCGCTGAGATCGCGCCAGAACGGATTTTTGCGGTTCAGCACAAACGGAATATTGGCCTGAATCAGCAGGCAAAGCGTACCAATGCCTTGCTGGCGCTCGAACATAAAATAGCCGAGCTGACAGCGGCTAAGCAATGTCAGATAGGCATCAAAATCTATTTTGTCGCGCAGCAACGTCACTTGCCCCGCCGGAAACAGGCGCTGTGCGGCAGCGGCAATCTCTTCGATGTAAGCGTGATTATTTTGCGGATAACCGAGCGGCACGACGATTTTTACCTGTTCGCCAAACTGCGCGCGAATCGCCTCCAATCCGGCAATGTGGCGATTACTGCGATCGCCCGAATTGCCGAGCAGAATAGTGAAATCGGGACTTTCCACCGACGCGGGCGGCGCCACATCCGGCATACGCGTCGGGAAATAGAGTAACGAAGCGGGAACGCGCGGATGGCGCTGTTGAAAATGGTGCAAATCACCCCGCGTCGCAAATACACGCGCCACGCGCCCTTGCGCCATTCTGCGCAGCAGATAAAACAGCTGATACTTGAGGCCGCGCCCTTCTTCATAGAGATCCGCGCCCCATACGTGCCAAAACGCCTGCTGACGGCGCAGTTTGCCGCTCAGTAAGGCTATCCAAATGCTGGGATTAAACTGGCCGTGAAAGAAGAAGCGCTGCGAGCGATCGGCGGCACGCGCTATCACCGCTTGCGCCAGCGCACGCTTGCTGGCAAAGGTTTCAATCTGCAATGAGCTATACGCTTGCAGCGTCTCGGGCGCGCTGGAAACCACCATAAACTGACGCGGCGCAGCGACAGGCAGCTCGGCGCTCATCACGTCATTAAAGAAGCGCAGCACCGTATGATTGTGATGCGGGATATCCGATCCCAATACGTGAAAAGTCGTCATTTTTTCCGGCAATAAATCATGAAGGCGCCACAACACAGGGCGAAATAGAGAACGTAGGTTGCCATGTAAGCCTGCGCGGCCCCGGCAGTTCCGTGCAGCGGAATCAGCCAATGGGAAAAGCCGGTCAGCAGCGCAAACTGGCTGATTTCCGTCAGAATATAGAAACGCAGCGACGCTTTGGCGATCACCAGGTATCCGAAAACATAGGCGCCGACTTTAAACACATCTCCGCACAACTGCCAGACGAAAAGGTCACGCATCGCGCTGAACTGCGGCGAAAACAGCAGCCAGATAGCGACATCGCGCAGCATCCATACGCAGAAACTGGCCGCTGCGACGGCAGGTAATACAAAGCGCAGCGCACGCCCAATCTCACGGGCGATTTGCGGCTTCTGCTCCAGGCGTGCCAGCGTGGGCAGCAGCCAGACGCTAAAGGTGGCGGTGATAAATTGCAGATAGGCATCAGAAATACTGGTCACGCCCTGCCATAAACCCACCTGCGCCCAGCCTTGTTGCTCAGCCAGCAGATTTCGCATCATCACCCACGCCACCGGCAAGGTGAACGAGGTGATTAGCGCCATCAGCGTAAACTTCGCCAGATTGCGCGCCAGTTCGGGATGCCAGCTTGGCATCAGCCAGCTCAGCGGCAACTGATCGCGATGGCGACGCAGCATCAGCAATGCCGGAAACACCAGTAGCGCCGGTACCAGCGCCAATCCCACTAACGCACCGGCATAGCCGCCCAGCCACCAGCACAGCACATAACCCAACACGCCAACTACACTTCCGGCAATCAGCGCCAGCGCATTGCCACGCGCATCGCGAAAACCTTTCAGCAACGCTAGCGTCAGGTTGGCCCAGGCAATACCGAGTTGCAGAAAGGCGACAATGCGCACCACGTTTGCATATTCAGCATGACCAAACAGCGCCGTGCTGATCGGTGACGCCGCCAGCAAAAACAGCAGCGCCAGCAGCGTTGAAAAGCCGAGCACAATCGCCGAAGCCGTGCCGGTGACCGCGCGTAACTGCTGCGGCTGTTGCTGATGTTGCGCGACTAGCGTAGTGACGCCGTTAAAGATGCCCGCGCCCGCCAGCACGCCGAGTACGGTAATCATCTGGCGGAAGTTACCGGCTTGCCCGATCCCTTCCGGCCCGAAACTCACCGCCAGCAGTTTCACTACCAGCAGGCCAGCAACGATTTTTACCAGCGTCGAAGCGGCGGTCCAGACTGAAGCTTTTGCTAATGACATCAGGCAAAGAAACTCAGCAGTGAACTGATCACCGTACGCTGGTTGTTATCCGACAAGTTGTAGAACAGCGGCAGGCGCAGCAGACGCTCGCTTTCTCGCGTGGTAAAGGCATCATCACCATGGAAGCGGCCAAAACGTTCACCCGCTGGCGACGAGTGCAGCGGGATGTAGTGGAACACCGTGAGGATTTCCGCCTCTTTCATCCAGTTGATCAGCGCCTGACGATCGTCGCTGTCGCGCAGCTTGATGTAGAACATGTGCGCATTGTGGCGGCAATTTTTTGGCACCACCGGCAGCTCAATACGACCTGCTGCCGCCAGCGGCTGGAGCGCATCGTAGTAGCGCTGCCACAAACGCAGGCGCTGCTGATTAATCTGCTCCGCCGCTTCCAACTGCGCCCACAAATAGGCCGCCTGCAGATCCGCCATCAAATAGCTGGAGCCGATATCGCGCCAGGTATATTTATCCACCTGACCACGGAAAAACTGACTGCGGTTGGTGCCTTTTTCACGAATGATCTCGGCCCGATCCACCAGCTTCGCGTCATTAATCAGCGTTGCCCCGCCTTCACCACCGGCGGTGTAGTTTTTGGTTTCGTGGAAGCTAAAGCAGCCAATATGACCAATGGTGCCCAGCGCGCGCCCTTTGTACTGCGACATCACGCCCTGCGCGGCATCCTCGATAACATAGAGTTTATGCTTCGCCGCCAGCGCCATGATGCTGTCCATCTCGCAGGCCACGCCCGCGTAATGTACTGGCACGATGGCGCGGGTTTTCGGCGTGATCGCCGCTTCAATCAGCGTTTCGTCGATATTCAACGTATCGGGACGTACGTCGACAAACACAATGGTCGCGCCGCGCAGCACAAAGGCGTTGGCGGTGGAGACGAAGGTATAGCTCGGCATGATCACTTCATCGCCTGGCTGCAGATCAATCAGTAGCGCTGCCATCTCCAGCGACGCGGTGCAGGATGGCGTCAGCAGCACTTTTTTGCTGCCGAAATGTTGTTCCATCCACTGCTGGCAGCGGCGAGTAAAGCCGCCATCGCCGCACAGCTTGCCGCTGGCCATCGCCGACTGCATATATTCAACTTCGCTGCCGACAATCGGCGGCGCATTAAATGGGATCATGAGGCTTTCCTGTAGAACCAGTAAGCGGTGCTTTCCAACCGCGCACCGCTGCGTAAATAGAGGCGCATCGCCGTGAGATTGCTGAGCTGGGTCGCCACGCGCAGATGCGTTAGCTGACGCACGCGGCCCCAGTCGGCGGCAGCGAGCAGCAAGCGCTGGCCGACGCCGCAGCCTTGTGCGGCTGGCAATACCGCCAGCAGACCGATGCGCATTTCGCCGTCAGTTTCGCGCATCGAGACAAAACCTTGCAGCGCACCCTGCTCATCGCAGGCCACCAGACATTGATTATCGAAGGTGCCGCGTACGGCATTTTCAATCCACTGCGCGTAAAAACGTCTGCTGTCCTCCGCCGCAAACCACGGCGCGCGGAAACGACTCTGGCTAAACGCCTGGGCAGCCGCTTCACGCAGTGCCGGGATTTGTGCTTCCCGCGCGATGCGCACGCCAACTTGCCGCTCAGTATGTTTGATGCTGAGAGTGAGATCGGCTTCGCCTTCGACCAACTGAAAACCGTGCTGGCTCAACGCATCAATGGCGTCAACTCGTTCAGCGGGCACCTTCACTTGCCACAGCGCATACGGCTGCTGAAGCGCCTCGGCCAGCGGCAGATCGCCATCCAGCGACAAGCGCGCACTGTTCTGACCGAAGAAGTCATTTTCCCACGTAAGGGGATCAATATTGACGCGGACGGGCATTGTGAACATCCAGCAGATACTGGCCGTAGCCGGTTTTGGTTAGCGCCTGAGCGGCAGCTAAAAGCTGGGCATCGCTCAGCCAGCCGTTACGCCACGCAATCTCTTCCAGGCAGGCAATTTTAAAGCCCTGCCGTTTTTCCACCGTCTGCACAAACATACTCGCCTCAATCAGGCTGTCGTGCGTACCGGTATCCAGCCAGGCAAATCCGCGCCCCAGCAACTCTACTGAAAGCTCGCCCTGATCGAGATACATCTGGTTGATGGCGGTGATTTCCAGCTCACCCCGCTCGGAAGGTTTCACCTGTTTGGCAAACTCCACCACGCGGTTATCGTAAAAATAGAGGCCGGTTACCGCCCAGCGCGATTTCGGCTGCTGCGGTTTCTCTTCAATGGAGAGCGCGTTGAAATCGTCATCAAACTCCACCACGCCAAAACGTTCCGGATCCATCACCTGATAGGCAAAAACGGTCGCGCCACTGCTGCGTGCGGCCACTTTCTTCAGTTTGGGGCTGAAACCCTGACCGAAATAAAGATTGTCGCCCAGCACCAGGCAACAGTGATCATCGCCGATAAAGGATTCACCAATAATAAACGCCTGCGCCAACCCATCCGGGCTCGGCTGCTCGGCATAGGCCAGCTGCAAACCGAATTCACTGCCGTCGCCCAGTAGGCGTTCAAAGTGGGCACGATCTTCCGGCGTGGTGATGATCAGGATTTCACGGATCCCTGCCAGCATCAGTACCGACAGCGGATAGTAAATCATCGGCTTGTCGTACACCGGCAACAGCTGTTTCGAGATGGCGCGGGTGATCGGATGCAAACGCGTGCCCGAACCACCGGCTAAAATGATGCCTTTCATCGCTGCTCCTTCATCATGGGTTTCAGCGCGGCGTGGCTAAGCCTAAACGCTCGCCACGATAGCTGCCGTTAAGAATCGACTGCCACCATTGCGGATTGGCCAGATACCACTGCACCGTTTTGCGGATACCGCTCTCAAAGGTTTCCTGCGGCGTCCAACCCAGCTCGCGCGCGATTTTACTGGCATCAATGGCGTAGCGCTGATCGTGGCCGGGACGATCGGTAACAAAGGTAATCAGGTCGCGATAGCGAGCCAGATGCAGCGCACGCTGCTGCGGTGCCAGTTCATCCAGCAGATCGCACAGCGTTTCCACTACCTCAAGATTACGTCGTTCATTGTGGCCACCAATATTGTAGGTTTCCCCCACTTTGCCGCTGCTCACCACGCTATACAGCGCCCGCGCGTGATCCTCTACGTACAGCCAGTCACGTATCTGGCTGCCATTGCCGTAAACCGGCAGCGGTTTGCCCGCCAGCGCATTGATGATGGTGAGCGGGATCAGCTTCTCCGGGAAATGATACGGACCGTAATTGTTGGAACAGTTAGTGATGATGACCGGCAAACCGTAGGTACGCAGCCAGGCGCGCACCAAGTGATCGCTGCTGGCTTTGGTCGCCGAATAGGGGCTGCTCGGCGCGTATGGCGTGGTTTCAGTAAAAAAGTCGTCGCTACCATGCAGGTCACCAAACACTTCATCGGTGGAGATATGGTGCAGAATGAAGCCTTTTTTGCGCTCATCTGCCATGCCATTCCAGTAATGACGCGCTGCTTCCAGCAGCTGATAGGTGCCGACAATATTGGTTTCGACGAAGGCGATTGGTCCATCGATCGAACGGTCAACATGGCTTTCCGCCGCCAGGTGCATAATGCAATCCGGCTGATACTGCGCCATAACGCGATCCAGCTCGGCGCGATGGCAAATATCCACCTGCTCAAAGGCAAAACGCGCATCCTGTTGCACCGGCGCCAGCGACGCCAGATTGCCGGCATAGCTCAATTTATCGACCACCACCACGCGGTGATCGGTGTTTTCAATCAGAAAGCGCACCAGCGCCGAACCGATAAAACCTGCTCCGCCGGTGACCAGAAACTGTTTCATCGCCAAACACCTTTGGTATCAACAATCCACGGTTGGGCAATCTGTGCCGCATCAATCGCGCGGAACTGGGTGTGATCAACCAACATCACCAGAATATCCGCCTGCTGCAGCGCTACGTCAGTGGCAACCAGCGTGGCTTCGTGCGCCAGACGTTGTGGAATGTCTTTCACATGCGGCTCAACCACCCAGGTTTTGCCGCTGTGCCATTCGGCAATCCGATGCGTGACGCTCATCGCCGGACTTTCGCGCAGGTCATCAATATTCGGTTTGAAGGCCAGACCAAAGCAGGCAATGGTGACATCGCTGGCGCGTTTGCCGCTGGCGGTAAGGCACTCTGCTAACGCCTGTTTTACCTGATCCAGCACCCAGCCTGGTTTGGCGTCATTCACTTCACGCGCGGTGCGAATCAGTCGCGCCTGCTCGGGGTTTTGCGCCACGATAAACCACGGATCAACAGCGATACAGTGCCCGCCAACGCCCGGTCCAGGTTGCAGGATGTTGACGCGCGGATGGCGATTCGCCAGCGCAATCAGCTCCCACACGTTGATGCCCTGCTCGGCGCAAATCAGCGACAGCTCATTGGCAAAGGCGATGTTCACATCGCGGAAGCTGTTTTCGGTGAGTTTGCACATCTCGGCGGTGCGCGCATTGGTTTCCACACACGCGCCGCGCAGGAAAATGCGATACAGCTCACTGGCGCGTGCGGAACAGGCTGGCGTCATGCCGCCAATCACGCGATCGTTTTCCAGCAGTTCGACCATCACTTTGCCGGGCAACACGCGCTCCGGGCAGTAAGCGATAAACACATCGCACGCTTCACCGTGCTGCGGGAAACGCAGATCGGGACGCGCCGCCGCCAGCCATTCCGCCATTTGCTCGGTGGCACCTACCGGCGACGTGGATTCGAGGATCACCAGATCGCCCGCTTTTAATACTGGTGCAATCGACAGCGCCGCAGCCTGCACATAGCTGAGATCCGGCTGATGGTCGCCGATAAACGGCGTGGGCACGGCGATCAGGAATGCATCGGCGGCTTCGGCCTGCGTGGTGGCACGCAGATGACCGGCGCGCACCGCTTCGCGCACCACATCACCCAACTCGGGTTCCACGATATGGATATCGCCGCGATTGATGGTTTCGACGGCGCGGACATTAATATCCACGCCAACGACTTTCTTTCCCTTTGAGGCAAAAACGGCCGCCGTTGGCAGCCCAATGTAGCCCAGTCCGATAACGGAAATGGTTTCAAAACGCATGGTTAGACTCTGTGTTGTTTTAGGGCCTGCAAGATGCGCGCGCAGGCATGACCATCGCCATACGGATTGTGCGCGCGGCTCATTGCCTGCCAGGCTTCATCGTCCTGCAACAGCAGGCTGACTTCAGCGACAATTTTACTGATATCGGTGCCGACCAGTTTCACCGTACCTGCGTCCACTGCTTCCGGACGCTCGGTGGTATCACGCATCACCAGCACCGGTTTACCCAGCGATGGTGCTTCTTCCTGAATGCCGCCGGAATCGGTAAGAATCAGCCACGAGCGATTCATCAGCCAGACAAACGGCAGATACTCTTGCGGCTCAATCAGGATGATGTTTTCGATACCGCTGAGAATGCGATTAACCGGCTCGCTGACGTTGGGATTGAGGTGCACAGGATAGACAATTTGCACCTGCGGATGCTGGCGCGCGATGTGCGCCAGCGCACTGCAAATGCGTTCGAAGCCGTCGCCAAAACTTTCGCGGCGATGCCCCGTGACCAGAATCAGCTTTTTGTCAGCGTCGAGGAACGGATAGCGCGCGGCGAGTCGTGCATTGAGATCGACGTCGTCCAGCACGCGGTCACGCACCCACAACAGCGCATCAATTACCGTGTTGCCAGTGACGAAAATGCGCGCATCGGGCAAATTCTCACGCAGCAGGTTTTGCCGCGAGTTTTGCGTGGGTGTGAAGTGATAGCTGGCAAGATGGCCGGTGAGCGTGCGATTGGCCTCTTCGGGCCACGGCGACATCAGATTGCCGGTACGCAATCCTGCTTCCACATGACCCACGGGAATCTGGTGATAAAACGCCGCCAGGCTCGCCGCAAACGTGGTGGTGGTATCGCCGTGCACTAACACCACATCCGGCTGGAAATCGGCCAGAACGGTTTTCATACCCTGCAGAATGCGGCTGGTGATCTCCGTTAGCCCTTGTTCCGGCCGCATGATATTCAGATCATAATCAGGCTGCAGCTGGAACAAACGCAGCACCTGATCGAGCATTTCACGATGTTGTGCGGTGACGCATAAGCGCGACTCGAACGCAGCATCCTGCGCCAGCGCCTGCACCAGCGGAGCCATTTTGATCGCTTCAGGACGCGTGCCAAATACCGTCAGAACTTTCACGTGGCTTCTCTTAATGGCTCGTTGCTAACGTTGAACGCGGACGACGCACCAGCGCCACTCCCGCACCGACCAGCGCGCCAATCACGCCCCACATGATCATCATAAACAGGCGGCGCGGACTGTCGCGCGACACCGGCTCTTCCGGGGTGCGCAAGTAGCGGTAAGTCTGGAATTGTTTATCCAGACGCGGCCCGGCCTGCAGCGTACTCAGCATCGCTTTGTTTTGATCATAGCTTAAATCGTAAGCAGGTCCGCTGGCTTGTAAAGTGTCAAGTTGCGCCTGCAGCATTTGCTGCCCGAGCAAGAAACGATCGCTGTCTGACAGCGCCTCGCCGGTTGCCGGTGCGCGGTTCTCTTTAATGCCCTGCTCGCTCGCCACTTTCAGTGCCTGCTCGATGCGCTGGCGTTGACGTTCAAATACCGACTGCGCCACTTCCTGCTGGCGATTAACCTGCGACGCCAGTTGCACGCTGCGCGCCTGCCAGGCGCCTTTCAGTTCCGCATTCAGATGACGCGCCGCACGTTCGCTGGCATAGGCAATGTATTGACGCAGCAGATTGTTGGCATCGCTGGCGGTTTCGGCGACCAGCTTGATGTTATCTAAGATATTGCGCGCCGGGTCGGCAGCGGTGAACTGGATGTTGGTGATCAAGTCGTCGAGCAGCGCCGCATCGTTGTGCGCGTTACCGCTTTTGCGACTTTTGAAGTATTCAGTCTGCTGCCAGAAATCACGACGCGTATCCCAGGATGCCAGCTGCATGGTGAACTCCTGATAAACCTCATCCATCACGGTTGGGGCTGGCGAACTGAGATTGAGCGTATTGGTGCGCACATCCAGATTATTGAGGAATTGTTGCTGCACGAAGAAATCACCCAACATATTCACCGTTGGACGATCGGTCACCGCCGTGGTGCTCCACGCTTGCTTCATTAACATCGATGCCAGCCAGGCAACCAGCGCAAACAGCAGCGCCAGGCCAATGATCCAGCGTTTGCCACGCCAGAGCGTGCAGCCAAGGCCACGCATATCCAGTTCGTTCTCCACAACGACAGAGGTCATAACAAAATCCTTATCAGGGTACTTTTCTGGGTAATTTATTTTTTATCTTCGCTGCTTTGCCAGCGACGTTTAATGCGACGGATTTTGCGCGCCACGCGCCATGCGTGTTTCAGGCAATAGCCGTAAAGGAGAAACGCCATCATGAACAGCACCAGCATCACCCATTCCGGGATGAAAGCCAGATACTCGCCGAGCACACCAATACCCGCCAGAATCGCGGCGGCAACGGTAATCAGCAGGAACGCCTGACGTGAGGTGAATCCGGCGCGCATGATCAAATGGTGAATGTGCTGGCGGTCAGCGGAAAACGGGCTCATGCCTTTACGCAAGCGGCGATACATAATCGCCACCATATCCATCAGCGGAATGGCGATCAGCCACAGCGCGGTGACGGGCGTAATCGGATGGCTCAGGCCTTGAGTGGTTTCCAGCAAAATCCAGATGATGGTGAAACCAATCATGGTGCTGCCGGCATCGCCCATAAACACTTTGTAGCGACGGCCAATCAAACCGAGATTGAGCAGGATATAAGGAATGGTGGCGGCGATCATCGCAAAGCACCACATGGCGAGGCTGGTCTGGCCGTCGAAATAGAGAATGATGCCGATCGCAGCGAAGGTGACGCTGGAGAGGCCGCCAAGCAGACCATCAATCCCATCCACCATGTTAAACGCGTTGATGGCGGCCCATACGGCGAACAGCGTCAAGACGTAGCCAAAGGGACCGACGATCAACTCAACCGGCCCAATAATAAAGCCCAGACTGAGCAAATAGAGTTTGGCACCGACCATCATCACAATCGCGACCGCCGCCTGCACCAGTGCACGGATTTTAACGCTGATATCGAAGCGATCGTCCAGTGCGCCAACCAATACCAATACGCCCGCGCAGCTCAAATAAAGCATGGCGTGCGGTAAATAATAATTTGAGATGGCAAATGCGAAGCAGATCCCCGCGTACACGGAAATACCGCCAACTAACGGAATGGCGCCATGGTGCCTTTTTCTGGAGTTTGGTGTGTCCACGAGCCCAATTTTTTTAGCTGCTTTGCGAGCAAAAAACAGGAACACTAAAGTAAAAAGAAAAACTAAACCAAGCTCAGTACTCATAGTGAGTAAATTCACGTTAATGCTCTCAGCTAAAATCGTGGACAACAATATGCAAAACACCTGCCATTGCCATATATCCCTATTCCGAATTCTGCTGCAGAAAAGCCTGATTGATGAAAAAACACCCGCATCTCTGCCGCAGTCATTTTAAAAGCTTCCTGACTGCGCTAATCCTAATGCCCATAAATAAAAAACGCCACGTTAAGACGTGGCGTTAGCAATATTTCCTAGCAAATTGTGCGAATCACCGCTTGGCTTAGCGACTCGCCGATCGCAACTTAGGAACGCTTCATCATATCGAAGAATTCGTCGTTGGTTTTGGTCATGGCCAGTTTGTTGATGAGGAACTCCATCGCGTCGATTTCACCCATTGGATGGATGATTTTGCGCAGGATCCACATCTTCTGCAGCTCTTCCTGAGTAGTGAGCAGCTCTTCTTTACGGGTACCGGAACGATTGTAATCAATCGCTGGGAATACACGCTTCTCGGCGATTTTACGCGAGAGGTGCAATTCCATGTTACCTGTACCTTTAAACTCTTCGTAAATCACTTCGTCCATCTTCGAACCGGTATCAACCAGCGCGGTCGCGATGATGGTCAGGCTGCCGCCCTCTTCCACGTTACGTGCCGCACCGAAGAAACGCTTCGGACGATGCAGGGCGTTGGCATCCACACCACCGGTCAGGACTTTACCTGATGCTGGAACCACGGTGTTGTAAGCACGCGCCAGACGCGTGATGGAGTCAAGCAGGATGATCACGTCTTTCTTGTGCTCAACCAGGCGCTTAGCCTTCTCGATCACCATCTCAGCAACCTGCACGTGACGTGACGCTGGCTCATCAAAGGTCGAAGCGATAACTTCACCTTTAACCAGACGCTGCATCTCGGTCACTTCTTCCGGACGTTCGTCGATCAGCAGCACCATCAGCAGGCAATCTGGATAGTTGTAAGCGATGCTCTGCGCGATGTTCTGCAGCAGCATGGTTTTACCCGCTTTCGGCGGTGCCACAATCAGACCACGTTGACCACGACCAATCGGAGAAGCCAGATCCAGCACGCGTGCGGTCAGGTCTTCAGTCGAGCCATTACCGCGTTCCATACGCATACGCTTGCTGGCGTGCAGCGGCGTAAGGTTTTCGAACAGAATCTTGTTACGCGCGTTTTCCGGCTTGTCGTAGTTAACTTCGTTAACTTTCAACAGCGCAAAGTAGCGTTCACCTTCTTTTGGCGGGCGAATCTTGCCAGAAATGGTGTCACCAGTGCGGAGGTTGAAACGGCGGATTTGGCTAGGAGAGACGTAGATATCATCGGGACCGGCGAGGTAGGAGCTATCTCCAGAACGGAGGAAACCAAATCCGTCCTGCAATATCTCCAGCACACCATCACCAAAGATGTCTTCGCCGCTTTTTGCGTGCTGTTTCAGGATAGAGAAAATAATATCCTGCTTGCGCATACGCGCCTGGTTTTCCAGCCCCATATTTTCGCCGAGGGTAATCAGCTCAGAAACCGGCGTATTCTTTAATTCGGTAAGATTCATAGTGATGGGTTCTTAAACTCGGGGTAATTCTCGAAATGATTGTCGTGAGTGGTATGGCAAAAATTCCATGCCTGTTAATGGCTCTTTTTCAACTCAGCTCGACGATTATCGTCAGATGTGGCGATAGGAAACGAGGAGACAGTCGAAAGATGATGCCGAATGTGCTAGTCATCAGATTGCCAAACCACGATAACGTTCATTGCGAGTAGGGTCTGACAAGGGAAAACTTAGATGCAAACTACAAGGTAAGAGCGTAATGCAGTGAACTCAACTTAACACGCTTAAAGTGAGACGTCCAGCAGTGGCGACAAAATTCACCACTGCCGAACAAACACCACGCTGGGCTTAGGCCAGGTTGGCGTTCAGGAACTCTTTCAACTGTCCTTTAGACAGTGCGCCAACCTTGGTTGCCGCCACTTCGCCGTTCTTGAACAGCAGCAGAGTTGGGATACCGCGGATGCCGTATTTCGGCGCCGTACCCGGGTTGTCATCAATGTTCAACTTAGCGATGGTAAGTTTACCTTCGTACTCTTCTGCGACTTCGTCGAGAATTGGGGCGATCATTTTGCAAGGACCACACCATTCAGCCCAGAAATCTACCAGAGTGACACCGTCTGCTTTCAGTACGTCTGTGTCGAAACTGTCATCGGTCAAGTGAACGATCTTATCGCTGCTCATGTTTAACTCCAAAAGATTGCGCCTGGCGAATTGGCGGAAATGATACCAACGTAGGTTGACTTTATTTCATCGGATACGCTTTCGTAAAGCGCTAGTAAGCTGATATTCTACCACACTATGAGCAAAACACACTTAACTGAACAGAAGTTTTCCGACTTCGCCCTGCACCCTCAGGTGGTAGAAGCCCTTGATACTAAAGGCTTTAGCCACTGCACGCCTATTCAGGCGCTCGCGTTGCCTCTTACGCTTACAGGGCGTGATGTTGCGGGTCAGGCGCAAACCGGTACCGGCAAAACGATGGCGTTCCTTACGTCAACGTTTCATTATCTTCTTTCTCATCCTGCCGCAGAAGGTCGCCAGACTAATCAGCCACGTGCGCTGATCATGGCCCCGACGCGTGAGCTCGCCGTACAAATTCATGCCGATGCTGAACCATTAGCGAAGGTCACTGGCTTAAAGCTGGGCCTGGCTTATGGTGGCGACGGCTACGATAAACAGCTGAAAGTGCTGGCTGATGGTGTCGATATTCTGGTGGGCACCACCGGACGTCTGATCGACTATGCCAAGCAGAACCATGTCAACCTGGGCGCGATTCAGGTTGTTGTGCTGGATGAAGCCGATCGCATGTTCGATCTCGGCTTTATTAAAGACATTCGTTGGCTGTTCCGCCGCATGCCGCCGGCCACCCAACGCCTGAGTATGCTGTTCTCTGCGACCTTGTCTTACCGCGTGCGTGAACTGGCGTTTGAGCACATGAACAACGCCGAATACGTGGAAGTTGAGCCTGAGCAGAAAACCGGCCACCGCATCAAAGAAGAGCTTTTCTATCCTTCGAATGAAGAGAAAATGCGCTTGCTGCAGACGCTAGTAGAAGAAGAATGGCCAGATCGCGCCATCATCTTCGCCAACACCAAGCACCGCTGTGAAGACATTTGGGGTCATCTGGCTGCCGATGGTCATCGCGTGGGTCTGCTGACCGGTGATGTGGCGCAGAAAAAACGCCTGCGTATTCTCGACGACTTCACCAAAGGCGATGTGGATATCCTGGTTGCCACCGATGTCGCGGCACGTGGTCTGCACATTCCTGCGGTAACGCACGTGTTCAACTACGATCTGCCTGACGATCGCGAAGACTACGTTCACCGTATCGGCCGTACTGGCCGCGCGGGCGCCAGCGGTCACTCCATCAGCCTGGCGTGCGAAGAGTACGCGCTGAACCTGCCGGCAATCGAAGAGTACATCGGTCACGGTATTCCGGTGAGCAAGTACAACAGCGATGCCTTGCTGAATGAACTGCCACCGCCGAAGCGTCTGCAACGCAGTCGTTCAGGAAACGGTCCTCGCCGTGGCGGTAACAACAATAACCGTCGGAGCGGCGCGCCGCGCAATAGCAACCGTAAACGTTCGGGTTAAGCACACCATGCTAAGCGCATCGTCACTTTATGCAGCGATTGATTTAGGTTCTAACAGCTTTCATATGTTGGTGGTGCGCGAGGTGTCTGGCAGTATTCAGACCGTCGCGCGAATAAAGCGCAAAGTGCGTCTGGCGGCTGGCCTCGACAAAGCGAATCATCTCTCTGCCGAGGCGATGCAACGCGGCTGGCAGTGCCTGAAGTTGTTCTCCGAACAGTTGCAGGATATTCCTCCGGAACAAATCCGCGTGGTGGCAACCGCCACGCTGCGCCTTGCTGAAAATGCGCAGGATTTCCTCACAACGGCTGAACAGATTCTTGGCTGCGCGGTAAATGTCATCAGCGGCGAAGAAGAAGCGCGCCTGATTTATCAGGGTGTAGCGCATACCACCGGCGGTTCCGATCAGCGTTTAGTGGTCGATATCGGCGGCGGCAGCACCGAACTGGTGACCGGCGAAGGCTCGCATGCCACCACGCTGTTCAGCTTGTCGATGGGCTGCGTAACCTGGCTTGAACGCTATTTCAGCGATCGTCATCTGGCAAAAGAGAATTTCGAGCAGGCCGAACTGGCCGCACGCGAGATGATCCGTCCGGTGGCCGCTGCGCTGCGTGAGAAAGGCTGGCAAATCTGTGTCGGCGCGTCAGGCACCGTACAAGCGTTGCAGGAAATTATGATGGCACAGGGCATGGATGAGCGCATCACCCTGAGCAAACTGCAACAGCTGAAACAACGCGCGATTCAGTGCGGCAAGCTGGAAGAGCTGGAAATTGAAGGATTGACGCTGGAGCGCGCCTTAGTGTTCCCGAGCGGTTTATCGATCCTCATCGCTATCTTCCAGGAACTGAGCATTGAAGGTATGACGCTAGCCGGTGGCGCACTGCGCGAAGGCTTAGTGTATGGCATGCTGCATCTGCCGGTTGATCGCGATATCCGCAGCCGCACATTGCAGAACGTGCAGCGTCGTTTTGCCATTGATATTGATCAGGCCGGTCGCGTGCGTCAGTTGGCGGAGAGTTTCTTCCGTCAGGTGAGCAGCAGTTGGAAGCTGGATAACCGATGTCGCGATCTGCTACTTAGCGCCTGCTCCATCCACGAAATTGGCCTGAGCGTCGATTTCCGTCAGGCACCGCAACACGCCGCATACCTGATTCGTCATCTCGATCTTCCTGGCTTCACTCCCGCACAGAAAAAAATGCTGGCTTGCCTGCTGCAGAACCAAAGCGGCAGTATTGATTTGGCGTTGCTGACGCAGCAAAACGCCGTGCCGCCGCGCATGGCTGAGCGTTTGAGCCGCTTGCTGCGCTTAGCAATTATCTTCTCCAGCCGTCGCCGCGATGACACCTTGCCTGCCGTGCGTTTACAGGCGGATGATGATGCGCTGCATTTGACGTTGCCAGCCGGCTGGCGCGAAGTGCATCCGCTGCGTTCTGAGCTGCTGGAGCAGGAGAGTCATTATCAGTCGTACGTGCACTGGTTATTGACTATCTCCTAATCGAACCTGCTCTGCTTGCTGATGCTGCGTTGAAAAGTTCACGTCAAATGCTCATTTACAACACGTAAACTCCGCTTTGCCGTGAACTTTTCGCCTTGCCTCCGCTGCGCTCGCAACGGTTCTCGCCTGAGGCCTGGTTTGTGGGCTGAAGGAAACAATTAACCCTTCTTCGCATTCTCCAGCATCGCTCTTAACCCGGCGACACGCGTCTGTCCGGTCTTCACGCGCTCTTCTGCGCTCACCACTTTTTTCTCGCGTTCCCACACAACATCGTCCTGCGGCAACTCCAGCAGGAAGCGACTCGGTTCCGGGCGCATCAGCTCGCCGTACTGACGGCGTTCACGGCACAGCGTAAAGGTCAGCTCTTTCTGCGCCCGGGTAATTCCCACGTAGGCCAGACGCCGCTCTTCCTCGATATTATTCTCATCGATGCTGCTCTGATGCGGCAATAAACCCTCTTCCATGCCGACCAGATAGACATACGGGAACTCCAGCCCTTTTGAGGCGTGCAACGTCATCAGCTGCACCTGATCGAGCTCCTCGTCGCTCTCACCGCGCTCCATCATGTCGCGCAGGGTAAAGCGCGTCACCACCTGCGCCAGCGTCATCGGTTCGTTAAGCTCATCGCCTTCCAGCATCTCGGTCATCCACTGGAACAGCAGGTTAACGTTCTTCATGCGCATCTCAGCCGCTTTCGGGCTGGGCGAAGTTTCAAACAGCCAGCTTTCGTAGTCGATGCCGCGAATCAAGTCGCGCACCGCATTAACCGGCTCGCGTTCGGTCAGCTGGACGATCTCATTCAGCCAGTGCGTAAAGCGCTGCAAATGCTCCAGCCCGCGCCCGCTCAGCGTTTGCTCCAATCCCATATCGAAGCTGGCGTGATACAGGCTTTTATTGCGGAGGTTGGCCCATTCGCCTAGTTTTTGCAGCGTTGCCGGGCCAATCTCACGGCGCGGCGTATTCACGATACGCAGGAATGCGCTGTCATCTTCCTGATTGGTTAGCACGCGCAGGTAGGCCAGCAAATCTTTGATTTCCGGACGCGAGAAGAACGATGTGCCGCCCGAGATACGATACGGAATACGGTTCTGCATCAGCTGCTTCTCAAACACACGCGACTGATGGTTGCCGCGATAGAGAATGGCGTAATCTTTGTAGGCGGTTTTATTGATGAAGTGATGCGCGATCAGTTCACCCGCCACGCGTTCCGCTTCGTGATCTTCGTTATTGGCGCTCAGCACCTTCAGCTCGCTGCCCTGCCCCAGCTCAGAGAACAGGCGCTTCTCAAACACGTGCGGATTGTTGGCAATAAGGATATTGGCCGATTTCAGGATGCGCTGCGTCGAGCGATAATTCTGCTCCAGCTTCACCACTTCCAGCGCCGGGAAATCCTGTTGCAGCAGCACCAGATTTTGCGGACGCGCGCCGCGCCACGAATAAATCGACTGATCATCATCGCCCACCACGGTAAAGCGCGCCCGCGCACCCACCAGCAGCTTCACCAGCTCATATTGGCTGGTGTTGGTGTCCTGATACTCATCCACCAGCAGGTAGCGAATGCGCTGCTGCCAGCGTTCGCGCACTTCCTGATTGCGCTGCAGCAGCAGCGTCGGCAGTGCGATTAAGTCGTCGAAATCCAGCACGTTGCAGGATTTCAGGTGTTGGTCATACAGCTGATAACAGTGCGCAAAAATCTGGTCGCGCTGCGATTGCGCTAAACCCGCAGCGCCCTGCGGATCGACCAAATCGTTCTTCCAGTTGGAAATGGTGGAAATCAGTTGCTGTAACAGCGTCTTGTCCTCTTCCAGCCACTGTTTAGTCAGGTCTTTGAGCAAGGCCAGCTGATCCTGATCGTCGAACAGCGAGAAGCTGGCTTTCATACCCAGCGCCTTGTATTCGCGTTTGATGATCTCTAGCCCCAGCGTATGGAAGGTGGAAATCATCAGGCCGCGCGCCTCTTTACGCCCCAACGTCTGCGCCACACGCTCTTTCATCTCGCGCGAGGCTTTATTGGTAAAGGTCACGGCGGCGATATGGCGCGCCTGATAGCCACATTCGCGGATCAGGTGAGCGATTTTGTTGGTGATCACGCGGGTTTTACCCGAGCCAGCACCGGCCAGCACCAGACAAGGACCGGTGACAAATTCGACAGCTCGTTGTTGGCTGGGGTTTAAACGCATAACGGAATTCGCTCAGTGGGATCAAAAGAAACAGGGTTATAATGGCCGGATTATACACATTAGGACTTCATCATGGCGAAAACCGCGGCGGCTTTACATATCCTCGTGAAAGAGGAAGCGCAGGCCAAATCCCTGCTCGCGCAGCTTGAGAAAGGCGCGAACTTCCAGCAGCTGGCAAAGAAACACTCTACCTGCCCATCCGGGCGCAACGGTGGTGATTTGGGTGAATTTCGTAAAGGGCAAATGGTGCCGGCATTTGATAAGGCGGTCTTCTCCTGTCCGCTGCTACAACCTTACGGACCGGTGAAAACCGCCTTTGGTTACCACATCATCAAAGTGCTGTGGCGTAACTGATCACTTCTGATTCTTCATCTGCTGCAGCACGTTATTGCACTGATTGTCGTCGGTATCGCTAGGCGAAATCAGTGCGATCAACGCGGCGGCCGGTGCAACTACCGCACCGAGCGCCACCGCTGCAGCACCGCGCGCAATCAGCGGCCCGGCTTTCACGCCGGCATCCGGATTTTTAAAGGTGCCGCGTACATACAGCGGCGAGCGCAGCGTAATGATACGAATCCCTTTACTCTCCGGATTGATCGACAAGTCCATGCGTTCGTTGGCGAAGTTGACGTTGCCCGTCACGTTGATCACCGCGTTCTCAGTATCCAGCAGGAACAGTTTTGGCGTCGCTAAGCCCTGCCGAATGTTCAGATCGGTTGCCGCGCAGTTGATCTTCACTTCGTCATCGCCGAACAGTTTGCCAACCACATAGTTACCGACGTTCAGTCCGGCAATCTCCATCAGGCTGCGGCTGATCAGGCCATCATTCATCAGTAGCTTCAGTTCGCCATCGCTGGTACCCAGTAAGTCCGCCACCGAATTGCCGGTGCCACTCAGCGAGGCATCGCCGTTAAGCTGGCCCAAACTGTTTTGCATCGCGGTGACATCCGGGAACAGCTGACGCAGGCGTAGCTTACGCGCGTGCAAATCGGCGCGTCCGCGCATCGGGCTGCGATCGCCCTCCAGATGAATGGTGGAGTTGATGCTGCCGCCGGCCATCCCGAAGCGCAGCGGATCGAGCAGCAGGTCGCCGTTTTTCAATTGCAGATGGGTATAGAGATCGCTGAGCGGCAGCTTGCTGCTGTGTTCGATGCGTTTGCCGCTAAACTTCACATCCGCATCCATCACATCCCAGCTCTTGGTATCAAACTTGTCATGCGGCAGAACACGATCGGCGGGCTGCGTTGAGGCATCGCCGCGTTGTGCTTTGGCTTGTTGCGTTTTCTCGCTGCCTTTGCCGGAATTGACGCCAATTAGCGGCCCCAAATCTTCCATCCGCAATTGGTTTGAGGTCAGTTCACCGGTCAAAGTGGGACGCGGTTTGCCCTGACGATAAACGAGTGAACCGTGAATATCGCTGTCGCCGATGTGGCCGTTAAACTTCTCGTAGCGGAACAGCGGCCCTTTCTCCTCATTGAAACGCGCAATCAAATGGCCGTCGGTTTCGTACGGCGGCGTATCAGGCAGCAGCACGCCGGTCAGGCCATACAGATTCGCCAGCGTATCGCCCGCGAAGCGCAAACGCACATCCAGCCCGCCAAGATTGAGCGGATCCTGCAAGGTGCCATCAATGCGCACGCGTGTGGTGCCATTGCGCACATCCACCTGCAGCGGGAACGGCGTGGTTTTACTGCGCAGCGATAACATGCCGCCAATTTTACCGTCGCCATCCAGCTTCTGATTGTTGTAGGTGCCGTTCGCCTGCCAGCCAAAGACAAAATCACCCGCGCCCTTCTGCTGATCGTCGCCGCCCGCCACCTGCGCGTACGGCACCGGTTTGCCCAGCGGATTGATGGTTACCGTGACGTCGGCTTTATTGACGGCGTCGCGATAGCGCACTTGTCCCTGATCGAACATGATGTTGTCGAGGCGGAAGGACCAGGCAGAAGGCGCGGCATTAGCATCGCTGTTCTGGCTGCTGGCGAGATCAAAGGTCCAGTTATTCTTTTTGTCAGCGGTTTGCACCAGCCGCGCATCCGGCTTTTGCATCTTGATCCACGGCAGGTAGATCTGCTGATGCAGCAGCGCCAGCGGCGCAATCGTCGCTTCAACGCGCTGCAGATGCACCATGGTGACATCAGGAATGGATGGCGGATTACCGAGCATCACATCGTCGGCATGCACCTGCGGCCACGGCACCCAGCTGCGCCAGCCTGGTTCTTCGCGGTTGCGAACCCAGGCCACGCCGAGATCGCCGCGAATCGCGAAAGGTCGGTTCAGTTCGGCCGAAACTTTTTGATTAATCGTAGGTTTCAGGCGGTTCCAGTCAAAGGTGGCGATGATCACCACAATCACTACAACCAATAACAAAAAAATCCCGAACACCCAGCTCAGGATCTTTCGAGTACGTGACATATTGCTTCCTCCTTGCCCTTCCACGTCTGACTAAGGATAGTCGAGACGTCGCGGAACGGGATCAGGGAAGCTCAAGTGCCATACGTTCCAGCTCGCTAAACGGCACCGGACGCGAGAAGAAGTAGCCCTGCGCCGCCATGGCTGGCGAGCTGCGAACTTGTTGCCACTCCTCTTCGGTTTCCACACCTTCGACGATGACGCCGTTGCAATAACGGTTAATCAACGCCAGCAGCATCGAGAACATTGAGCGGCCTTCATCGCTGGCGCGCAGCAGCATAAACAGCTCGCGCGAGAGTTTGATGTAGTCGTAACGCAGTTCGGTCAGCGCCGAGAAGTTCGCCATGCCGGAGCCAAAATCATCCAGCCACAGCGGCCCGAGTTCTGGCATCTTCGCTACCATCTCTTCCTGCGGCAGCGCATGATGTTCCGTCAGTTCGAAGCGCACCCACGGCAGCTGAGCGATCAGCATGCGGATCGATTCATGCTGCTCAATCTCCATCAACGTTGGACCGTCGATATTCACCGACGCCACCAGCTGACGCTGATTGAAAAACGGTGACCATGTTATCAGCAGCTCGAGTTGTTCCTGGACGACACCGAGCCGCTGCGCGATAGTCAGTGCTTCAAAATAGTCTTCGGGCGACAGCCTTTTTTCTGGCGCGGAGGGATGAGTCACCGCCGTCAGTAATTCAATGGCCAGCAAGCGGCCGGAAACCTGATAAATCGGCTGGAAAGTATAGAATCGTTGGCACTGCTGCCAGAAGAGACGCGTTTCCTGTTGTTGTTCCAGTTCATTTGAAACAGGCAGCCGATGACTCAAATTCTTCATCACCATGGTTTTTTCCTGGTTGGTGTCGAGTGCCTGCAAATAGCATCTCAGCGGCAAGTATCGGCGATCGCCGGGATAACTTTATCAATCTCGTTAGTCCCATGAATAGTTGAGTGTAACAGCGTGCTTCGCGCTTAATCGGCAAAACAAAACGCGCTTTGGCCGTTAAATCGCCGTAGCGCCGACGGTTTACTGCCTTAAGTTAAATCAAAACATCGTTTTAAAAACCATTGACGACTGCCATACCAGACGCGAGACTAGGGCAGAATTCACTATAGGCCGAAGACCATGACGCAGAAGAAAATCGCCATTATTGGCGAATGCATGATTGAGCTGTCCGAGAAAGGTGAGAACATCAAACGCGGTTTTGGCGGTGATACGCTGAACACGGCGGTTTATCTGGCGCGCCAGTCAGATAACCAGCAGCTGCGTGTCGATTATGTCACCGCACTCGGCACCGACAGCTTCAGTGACCAGATGATCGCCGCCTGGCAGCAGGAAAAAGTCGAAACCGCGCTGATTCAGCGCCTCGATAATAAAATGCCAGGCCTGTACTTCATCGAAACCGACGAACACGGCGAGCGCACTTTCTGGTATTGGCGCAACGACGCTGCCGCTCGTTTCTGGCTGGATAGCGCGCAAGCGGACCAGATTTGCCAGCAGCTGGCGCACTACGATTATCTCTATTTGAGCGGCATCAGCCTGGCGATTCTGCCAGCGGCCAGTCGCGACAAATTGATGGCGCTGCTCAGCGCCTGTCGTCAGAACGGCGGCAAGGTGATTTTCGACAATAACTATCGGCCGCGTCTGTGGGCCGATAAAGCCAGCGCCCAGCAGGCGTATGCCGAGATGCTGCGCCATACCGACATGGCATTCCTGACGCTCGACGACGAAGATTTGCTGTGGGGCGAGCAGCCGCTGGATGCGGTGATTGCCCGCACACGCGCCGCTGGCGTACAGGAGATTGCCATCAAACGCGGTGCGGATTCCTGTCTGGTGGCGGTCGGCGATGAGCCGCTGCGCGACGTCGCCGCCATCAAGCTGGCGAAAGAGAAAGTGATCGACACCACCGCAGCAGGCGACTCCTTCAGCGCCGGTTATCTGGCGGTGCGTTTAGCCGGTGGCAGCGCTGAAGATGCCGCCGCACGCGGCCATCTCACCGCCAGCACGGTGATCCAGCATCGCGGCGCGATTATCCCGCTGAGCGCAATGCCGCGTTAATCCTGCTGCACATTTGTAGGGTCGCCATTTATGGCGACCAAATCCATAAACACCGCTAACAAACCCACCCGCAAAGTTTGCCTTAACGCAGCATTTTTCCCTGCCAATTTCCGCTAATCACCTGACTCATCCACTTCTGTAACAAAACCCGTACTACTTCTTCAACCACGCTAATCAGATCGATTTAAATTCAATGCGTTATGGCACGAAATCTGGCCGCCAGGCATAGTCCGAAACTGGCGAAATCAGCGGTTTTCGGCTGGACGCCAGCGGCAAAAGAGACCATGTTTTAATCAATAACAGCAGGACGCTGTTACTCCGGCCGCGAAAAAAATAACGACAACATGACTCGCTCAGGACTGACTTATGCACACAGAAATCATCAATATCTGGCCACACGGTGATGCGCCAGGCGCGAGCGATTCGCGCGCTCAGCCGCAAATCGTCGATCTCGCCAAAGAGTACGAACCTTATGACCGCGCCGCCACCGGCGTGCGCTGCCCGGAGATTGCCATCTGGCATCCGGAAACCTCGAACGGCATCACGCTGCTGGTGGCACCGGGCGGCGGTTATCAGCGGGTATTGATCGACCGCGAAGGCAGCGCGCTCGCCACCTTCTTCACGTCAATGGGTTACACGCTGGCGGTGATGACGTATCGCCTGCCGTATGACGGTCACCATGAAGGTCCAGACGCGCCGCTGGCTGATGCGCAGCGTGCGGTGCGCGTGCTGCGTGAACGTGCGCAGTGCGGGTTGAACGGCAAATATATCGTGATGATGGGCTTCTCGGCGGGCGGACACGTTGCCGCCAGCCTCGGCACGCGCTTTGGCGAGAAACTCTATCCGGTGCAGGATCAGGCCGACAGCTTTACGCCGCGCCCGGATGCGATGGTGCTGCTTTATCCGGTGATCAGTATGCGTGAAGGTCTGGCGCATGAAGGTGCGCGCACCCGCTTGCTCGGCGCGTGGCCGGATCAAAGAATGATTGATGCTTACTCAATGGAAACGCGCGTGCATGCGCAAACGCCACCGACGCTGCTGATTCACGCCTCCGATGATGAGTCGGTTTCGGTGAACAACAGCATGGTGTTCTTCAGCGCGCTACGTGAGCACAAAGTGCCGGTGGAGATTCACTTCTACCAAAAAGGCGGCCACGGATTTGGTATCCGTGGCGTGGCAGATTTGCCTTTGGCAAGCTGGCCGATGCTGGTAACAGAATGGCTCAGAGCGAAGACCTGATAATCAGGATGATGGCGCGGTCTGTTCCGCCGCGCCTGCGCTGTTATCTGGCTTCACTTCTTCCGGGCTAGCCGGAGCCGCTGGCGGTTCCGGTAGCTTCATCACTTTATCCCAGCCTTCCTGCAGCATCTTCACGTTGGTCTCGGCTTCACCCTGCGGTTGAATCAGCACCATGGTCAGCTCCTGCGACAGTTGCTGGCGCAGCTCCTGATTCAACTGGTCACGCGTCATCTCGCCGAGGAACGTCTGACGCAGCTTTTGATACTGCTCAGGCGCAATGTCCACGACCGAATTTTGCTGCGAGCGCAGACGCTGGCCCATCAGAATATCGGTGTCGGTGCGGGCGTAAGTGGCAAACAGCTTATTGAGCTCCAGCAGCTTCTGCGCCATCAGCGCATCAAACTCCTCCTGCGGTAACCCTTTGTCGCGCACCGCCGCCAGCTCTTTCGCCACCTGATTCATATTCTGCGGCAAAGAGGCGTTCGGGCTGTCCATGTTGATCGAGCACTGCGCGCGCTGATAAAGCACACGGCAATCGAAACCAACCTGCACGCTTTGCGCTTTGCTGTCAGCCAGCGCGCGCTGCACATGCCAGAACAGCGCTTCACGCGCTAAATCGCTCTGCCAGTAACGCTGCAAATTCTGCGAATCGCGAATCGGCTGCCATGCGGTGTCCCACACCAGCGACAGGCGATCCTGACTCATGCCGCCATTCACCAGATTCACCGGCTGATGCGGCAGCGGAGACAATGTTGGCAGCGCGGCTGGTGCCACGCGTTTGCCTTTCAGCGGCGCAAAAGCTTTGTTGATCTGCTCCGCCATGCTGCGGCTATCGACATTCCCCACCACGTACAGCGTCATGCCGTCTGGCGTGTACCACTGCTGATAGAAGCTGTTGAGTTGGGCGATATCCACCGGCGCGCGCGGTTGCTCGCCCGGATCGTGCGCCAGCATCGCCGAACCTTTCAGGCGGTAGCGCCACCACACATCCTGGGTATTGGCGGGCCATGTGGCAATCGGATCGGTGGCCGTTAACGCAGTAGCCACCACCTGCTCATTAATCGTCATTTTCCCGGCGGTCGCCGCCAGCCAGCTGAGCGCTTCTTTCAGCAGATCAGGGCGGTTATTCGGCAAGCTCAGGTTGTATTGGGTGTAATCGTACGACGAAATGGCGGGCGGCAGCGGACGTTGCGGATCCATGGCTTGCTGCCACAGCGCGCGTTGCTGATTGGTGTCCAGCGTGGCGTTATGCACCATCGCTAAACGCGGTAAAAGATGGCTATAGCCAGTTTGTTGCGCACTCTCCACCAGCGAACCGGTGTTAACAATCAGGCGCAGTTCAATACGATCGCTTGGACGTTGTGGTGTGGTCAGCAGCTGCCAGCTAAAACCATTGTCCAGTTTGCCTTCCTGCCAGGCGGGATCGGGTTGGAGCGTCTCGGCGTGCACGCCAAAACCGGACGCTGCCAGTAGCAATCCGCCAACCAAAAGCCGAATTCTGGTGCCCTGCATGTGAACCCCTACTCAAACAGATCAACGCTCGTTAGCGCGGCATGTTCGGCCACATCTGGGGTGACCGGTGCGGCATTTTGCCGCCACGTTTATTTAATAACAGACTCTTTGACCACGAGAAGGTCAGGATGTCGCGCAACGAGGCAAAAAATCGGGAAAAAAATCAATGGGGTTTATTATGCAAATGCCCGCTGTCAGGGCAAGCGACAGCGGGCATTTCTCGGCAAATTAACGCAAATAGCAGGTTATGCGGCGGTTTCTGGTGCGTTATTCACCTTTTTCCCTGAAGAAAGCGTCGCATTCAGTTGTTTCTCATCCAGTTGACCGACCCACTTCGCCACCACGATGGTCGCTACGCCGTTACCCACCAGATTGGTCAGCGCGCGCGCTTCGGACATAAAGCGGTCGATACCGAGAATCAGCGCCAGACCAGCCACCGGTAAATGTCCCACCGCTGACAAGGTGGCCGCCAGCACGATAAAGCCACTGCCGGTTACGCCCGCTGCGCCTTTTGAGGAGAGCAGCAGCACCACTAACAGCGTGATTTGGTGGAACACATCCATATGCGCGTTGGTCGCCTGCGCGATAAACACCGCCGCCATGGTGAGGTAAATCGAGGTGCCATCCAGGTTGAAGGAGTAGCCGGTTGGAATCACCAAACCCACCACCGATTTCTTACAGCCCAGCTTCTCCATCTTATCCAGCATGCGCGGCAGCGCCGATTCAGATGAGGATGTACCGAGCACAATCAGCAGCTCTTCTTTGATGTAGGCGACAAATTTAAAGATGTTGAAGCCGGCGAAGCGTGCAATCAGCCCCAACACCACCACCACGAACAGCACGCAGGTGATATAGAAGCAGATGATCAGTTGACCCAACTGCACCAGCGAGCCGACGCCATATTTACCGATGGTAAAGGCCATTGCCCCAAAGGCACCGATTGGCGCGAGACGCATAATCATGTTGATCACGCCGAAGATCACTTTCGAGAAGCTTTCAATGACGTTGAACATTACGGTGCCGGCGCTGCCAAGACGATGCAGGGCGAAGCCGAACAGAATGGCAAACAGCAGCACTTGCAGAATATTGCCGCTGGCGAAGGCACCAATCACGCTATTCGGGATCACATCCAGCAGGAAGGCGACCACACCTTGCTGCTCCGCTTGCTGCGCGTAAACCGCGACCGCTTTGGCATCCAGCGTGGCCGGATCAACGTTCATGCCCGCGCCAGGCTGCACCACGTTAACCACCACCAAACCGATGATCAGCGCGATGGTGCTGACCACTTCAAAGTACAGCAGCGCCACTGCGCCCGTACGTCCAACGGCTTTCATGCTCTCCATGCCGGCAATACCGGTCACCACCGTACAGAAAATCACGGGGGCGATGATCATCTTGATCAACTTAACGAAACCATCGCCAAGCGGCTTCATTTGCGCGCCTAACTCAGGATAGAAGTGGCCCAACAGGACGCCGATGCCGATGGCAACCAGTACCTGAAAATAGAGGCTTTTTAAGATTTTCATAACAGGTGTCCAGTAAGACGGTTCGCACCGCCATTGTTGTGGAGAACGCATGCGGCAAGCCGCCAGAAGCGTAAAACCTTACCGATGGCGAGGAAAATAACACCCTGTTAACAAGATTAATATCCCCTACTATTCCTTACAAAAGTTACAAAACTCTAACTATGAACTGAAACGCTTCAGCACAGCGCTTCGCTACAATTTTGTAAGGAAAATCAATAACCAAGGTGATTATTCAGGGAGTTGCGAGCTATTGAGCCAGCGTTGATTAAAGACGTGGAGCGGCAGCGCTTCAGCGTATAAGTAGCCTTGCCCTATAGTAATTCCGCGTGCCAGCAGCCAGTCGCGCTGCTCGGCGGTTTCCACACCTTCGGCGATGACGTCGAGATGAATGATGTCGGCAATCGCCGCCACGATGCGCACCATGGTGTCGTCATCCGGCAGCGCGGCGACGAAGCTGCGATCCATTTTCAGCTTATTCACCGGCAGCGCTTTGAACTGATGCAGATAGTTGAGGTTGGAGTAGCCCATACCGAAATCGTCGAGCGCCACTGCCACGCCGGTTTGCTGCAGTAAGCGCAGCAGCGCAATCGCCTGCTCGGCATCGCCAATCTGCGCGGTTTCGGTGATTTCCAGTACGAAGTTGCCCGGCGCAATGCGATGGCGCTCCAGTAAGCCCTGCAAATGGCTGACCATACTGGCATCACGCAGCTGCACCGCCGAGATATTGACGCTGAGCGGGATATTAATGCCCTGCTTCTGCCAGCCGGCCAGAATGCGGCAAGCTTCTTCAAACACCCAGCGACCAATGGCCGAAATCACGCCAATCTCTTCGGCGCTGGCAATAAACTCTTCTGACAATCCGTAGCTGCCATCCGGCATGCGCATGCGCAGCAGCGCTTCGGCACCAGCCAGTTCGCCGGTTTCCATATTGATTTGCGGCTGCAGATAGAGGGCAAACTGCTCGTCCTGTAAACCTTGCAAGATGTCGTGCTCCTGCGTTAAACGCTTTTGCGCCCGCTCGGTGAGCGCCGGGTCGAAGAACAGAATCTGGTTTTTGCCCTGATGGCGCGCCGACATCATCGCCGAGGTAGCGCGATCAAGCTGTTCGCTGGCCGAAATGCTGTTCTCTTCGTGCAGCGCCAAACCAATGCTGGCATTCGGACGCAGCTGCAGCTGTTGCAGGTTCACCGGCTGATTGATGCGAATCATCAGGTTGCGCGCTAAACGCATGGCGCGGAACGGATTGTGCGCGCGCTTCATCAGCAAGGCGAAGTCGCTGGGGCCGGTTTGCGCCAGCAGCGAGTGATCGTCAACGGTGCTGCGAATCTTCTCCACCAGCGTCAGCATCAACGTATCGCGCTGCTCATCGCTCAACACGCCGTTGGCTTCCTGCAGCGTTTCAATGCGAATCACCATCAAGCCCCACGCCTGACGATTGTGGCGATGGCTCATGTGCTGTTCGAGCAGTGCGAGGAACAGCGCGCGATTGGGCAGATCCGTCACGGCAAAATGGGTGGTCATGCGGCTCATTTCGTCGTGAATCGACTCCAGCACCTGCTGATTGCGGTTGTAGCTGCGGATCAGCATGCCGATTTCATCATCGCGATGATTATGCGGCAGCTTCATTTTGTGGGTCAGAATCGCCTGCGGCGGCAGCTCCTGCAAATCACGCGAAATGTCGCGCAGCGGATGCACAATCAAGCGATTGATACACCAGCTGATGGCGATCGAGAGGATCAGCGCCAGCAGCAGATAGGTGGTGATCATGGTCGACAAGGTGCTGAGCAGGAACTGATAAACGCGCGAGGAGTCGGCCTGCAACACCAAATAGGCAATCGGCTTTGGCAAGCCCGATCGCTCGACCGAATAGAGCGGCAGCGTGATTTGTACCGGCAGTTCAAACAGGCGCGCGACCCAGCGCGGTACCGGTTTTTCCGGCGCGAAATCGGCGTGCAGCGCCTGGAAGGCATTCGGCAACACCACATCGGCGCGCGATAAAATACCGGCCGGTTTTAGGGTATTGAGGATACGTTCCGCTTGCGGAATATCGGCTTTAAGTACTGCTTCGGAGAGCGGCTGACGCACGGTGTGCGCCACATTTTCCATTTGCTGGGCGTAGTCAATCCTGCGCTGCTGCACAAAGTGAAAGAGCTGGATGACAATAAAGATGCAGATGGTCACCATCGCCACGGCGGAAACCGTCGCCATCTGCTTTATCGTTAGAGAACGACTGACGCGCAACAAAACTTCTCCAGGCCACATAGGCGTGTAATGAGATGAAATTCGCAGCGAGTATATCCCAGGTCACGCGTTTTTTTCGCCGGGATAAAGGCGAAAAATAGGCAAGTTGGGTTATTTATGAAGTGATTCGGAATTATGCAGGTTCCAGCGTAAGTAAATGCATGCCAGGTCGCCATAAATGGCGCCCCTACGATATAAATTCTGTAGGGTCGCCATTTATGGCGACCTGGTGCATCCTCGTTCCGGATTACTGCGGATACGGCACCCAATCGCCGCCGTTCAGGCGGATCCACGGTTTGCCCTGATACATCATCACCACCGCATTATCGTTCTCCGATACCACCGGCGTCTGCGGCAGATTATCGGTCAGCACCGACATATTAACGTTCGGCGCGTTAAACACCTGACCATCCACCACGCGTGAGACGATTTCCGAAATCGCCATCAGGCTGGTTGGCGTCTCCACGCTGAGCGGCTGGCCCTGATGCGGAGCTTTCATGCCGACAAACTTGATGCCGACCGGCACATGAGTGATATCCGGACTTGGGATATCACGCAGTCCTGACATCTGCATTTTGTCGCCCTGCAGCGCCGCGCCGTGTTCCGGCACCACCAGCACCATTACGCGACGACCCGATTTCTCCAGATTAGTCAGGAAAGCATCGAGCTGATCAAACAACACTTTGGCGCGCGGCTGCCAGTCGGCGCTGCGCGTGCTGCCGAGCTCGCGCGTACCGTCGTGCAGCGGAATCAGGTTATAGAAGGTAGCGGAGCGCGCATCGCTGCTCTTGGTGCGATCGTCGAGCCAGCGCTGCATCAGCTGCGCATCATTAAATACCGGCGAGCCATCAAACGACGTCACTTCCGGCGCGATGCCCGCCTGCGACATCAACGGCGCCTGCAGATTGCCCTCTTCACGCAGCTCTTTGAGATAGTTACCAAACACGCCGGTGTGATCCATCATCAACTGCTGTTTAAAGCCCAGCTTGGCCAGATTATCAAACAGGTAGCAGCGCTGATCGGTGGCTTTGTACAGATCGCTGTGCGAGCTCTGGCCGCAGCTGGCACGCAGCAGACGAATTCCCGCCGGGCCGCTGTAACCGGTGGCGGAGTTGTAGTTGTTGAGCAGAATATCGAAGTGCTGCCACAGCGGATGATTGCGCAGCTGCGCGACATTCAAATCCGACCACGACAGCGAACAGATGTTGATCACCAGAATATCGAACGGCTGCGAATCGGCAGGCAATGCGTCCGGGAAGTGCGTTGAACGCTGGCGCTCGGCGTCGTAAAAACGGTTAAGCCACGCGGTAAGATTGGCGCTGGTTGGCGGCGCGGATTGATCGAGGCCATCTGGCGCTTTCGCCGCAGGCGTATCGTTGAGCTTCACCGTCGGCGTAGCGGCGCTGCTCGGCAGTAAATTCATTGCCGGCCCGGCGATCGTCAGCACGTTGAGCCAGATCAGCATCAGCGACACCAGCACGGTGACGCGAATCCACTGCGCGACAAACAGATACAGCACCAGCAGCACAAAGGCCGCGCCAATCATCTCCCAGTTGATAAAGCGATCGGCAAGGTCGAGCAGATAGCTGGGCGAGAAGCCCGCCAGCTGACTGCCCTGGCTCATGATCGAGTTGAGTCCCGGCAGCCAGGTATCGTGCCAGAACAGCGTAATGCCAATTGGCAGCGAAATCCACTGACGCAGACGATGCAGCCGCGCGCTCGGCAGCGGGAACAGCAGCCACGCCAGAAACACCAGATTACTCAGCGCGTGGAAATTGAGGTAGCCATACCACAGCAGCGCAAATTTGATCAGGAAGTAAAAGTTCCAGCCACCGAGGCCGCGCCACCACGAACCGTGCATCGTGAATCTGTTATTCATGTTTATCCGTTTTATTGGTTTTGCGTTGCCACTGCCCTTCTGATTTCAATGCGCGCGTCGGCAGCAAACGTAGCAGCGGATTGGTGCCGCTGCGCGTGAGCCCGCGCCCAAACAGTGATCTCAGGAACAGTAAAATCAGTAACAGCAGGATCGCCACCTGCACCCAATCCATCAGTGTCATTGGTGGCTTACTCCGTCGAGGTTGAGGGTAATCGGCTGCGGCGTTTGTGCTCCGCGCTCAGGCACGTCGGCCTGCGTAGCGACTGGCACAGCGGCCAGCGGCGCGGCTTGTCTGTCGCGCTGTACCACCGATGTCAGCTGACGAATCTTGTCCGCCTCCGACACGATCTGATTATCTTCAAACCAGACGATGCGATTGCTAAACAGCTCGTCATGCGGCAAGGAGAAGATTGATTTAAGCGCGATATCCAAGTCGTTGAAGCGGCACGAAGAGAGGAACAGATAGATGCGGTCGTTCACCAGCGTCACCAAATCACCGAAGCGGCGCGGTTTGCACAGCGTCAGAATCTGTTCGGGTTTCAGCTGCGGCACCGCACGCAGCGCCACCAGCAAACCTTTGTCATTTTCCGGCAGCAACGTGTTGGCCATTAGCTGCTGCACCGCCGCGCAAAACGCGTCCAGCGGTAAATAGCCTTTCTGCTGCAATGGTTGCAGCGCCTGCATCAGGGCGTTGAGATTGGCAGGCACATGGCGCGAGAACTGTTGCCCCTGAATCCCCTCCAGCGTGGTAAGAAAACGCGACAGGCTGGCCGCCGTTGGTACGATGGCATTCACCCCGCAGGCCAGCAGCAAACGCTCATCACTGTAGCGCAGCGTGGTACTGATTTCGCGCACCACAATCTTAAGCGCGCTACCGCGTGAACGGCGCAGACTATGGACCATGGTTGCTAAAGAATTAATGTCTTGGTTATGGACCAGGCTAAAGATGACGGTTGCCGCATTTGCCTGCTGGGCACGCGAGAACACGCTTTCATTGTCACTAAATAATTGCCACTGCACAGAAAGTGGCGGTGCGCCTTCCAGCACACCTTCTTGCGCAAGGAATTGGTTTTCATCATTGCGGCTTAATGGAATATTTTGTTCTGCATCATTTTCGGCAATAAATTGATTATCACCGCAACTCAAACGGATAGCACGATCGGCCAGTAATTTATCTGCCGCATACCACCAGTTAATTCGATATTGCCAACTGTCCTGCTGAAAATCTAAATGCGCGAGACCATCAAGCTGGCGAAAATAACCTTGCAGATGATTACGTAAGTGAATTATTGACGCGCCGGAGGTGATCATTAACAGCGTGATTTGTTTTTTTGTTATCAATCGACGCATGCGCTTAAGCCAAATGGTCAACTCATCGGGCGATAATTTTCCCCACAACGCGGCATTACTATAAAAAATCACCAGTCCGCTGCGACTATTCAGCACGCGGGAAAAATCACTCTCCAGCTGCTGTAAGCTACTTTTATTCGCCGGCAGTGAAAATAACGGCATACGCGCCGGACCGCCGGTGGGATCGGGCGTCAGCAGCGCCTGCGGTTTCTCGTCTGCACTGATCAGCGTAGCCGCCTTTTGCTGGCTAACCACCTGACGTAAAAGCATTCTTGCATCTTCCTGACGCTGGCTGGTAATCCAGTAAAACCCTGGATTCTGCAGAGTATTTAATTCCTGCTGAATCTGCTGCAGGCCAAGCGCATAATGATTTTTCATATTTTATTCGCGATCGATAAAATCGAGGCTAGTTTAATCCACACAGCCACAATTGGAACCGGTGAAATAAAAAAATAGCCTATTAATGCAAATCACATTGATCTGTGGATAGCATTTGTCTTTACTTCAGGTTTAAACTTTACAAAAAATAGAAGCACAATTCATCCGTTGTCGATTTTTTGGTGGCAAAAAAATAATGAAAACAGAGAATGCATTTTCGCTAAATGCTGCTAGCAGCGAAGAGCACGATGACATTACCGCTTTGAGTGATGCCTTTTCTCTCAAGGCATTTCGTTACATTGATATTGCCCGCGAAGCGCGACTTAATACCATTATGACGCGCTGGCCATTGCTGCGTGAAATAAGCGCGGCACAGGAGTCAGAACGTTAATGCCTGTTATTGCATTACAAGGATTGCGTGGCGGCTGTGGCGCCAGTTCGCTGAGCGCCGCGCTCGGCTGGGCGTTTAACGCGCTGCAGCAATCGGTACTGGTTATCGACTTTTCCCCGGTAAATCAACTGGCTGCCCACTTCAATTTGCCGCTCACCCACACTCAGGGTTGGGCATCTGCGCTGCTCGAACAGCAAGCTTGGCAGCAGTGCGCACAGCGCTATCAAGCGGGACTGGATTTTCTGCCGTTTGGCGCACTCACGCCGCAACAGAGCGCCAACATCAGCAATATCAACTCAGAATTTGCCGCACCGCTGCTAAATGCGTTACCGGCCCTGAAATCACACTACGACTGGATTATTTTCGACATCCCAGCGGATCTGTTGCCGTGGCAGCGATCTTTGGTTGCCGCAGCCGATCGTTTGCTGCAGGTGCTGACGCTGGATGCCAACTGCCAGTTGCGTCTGCATCACGCGCGTTTTCCTGCGCACACGCTGTTCCTGATCAACCAGTTCAACGCCAACAGCCAACTGCAGCAGGATTTGCATCAGCTGTGGATCAGCTCGCTGAAAAACCTGATTCCACAGGTCATTCACCGCGATGAAGCGCTGGCGGAAGCGCTGATGATGAAACAACCGGTGGGCGAATATCGGCCGCATGCGCTGGCCAGTGAAGAGATCAACACGCTGGCCAACTGGCTGCTGCTTAATGTGGCGGGAGGCGTGGCGTGAATCCATTACGCTGGCTGCTGATGCCGCAAGCGTGGCAGGCACTGCAACGCCGCGCACAGCTGGCGCATCAGCATGGCGCGGGCCGCTTCACCATCGCACTGCATCTGATGTGGTGCGTGCTGGCGTGGTCGCTGTTGCGGCTGGAAACACCCGGCTGGCAGCGCATCCTGCAACATCGTCAGCGTTACTATCCGCAAATTTCGCCGCTGCGTCCGCGACCGCTTGACCCGCTGCGCTATGCACTGCAAAGCCTGTGGCTGATGCTGGTATTGCCGCTCGACAAGCGCACGCGTAAAAGTTTCAGCGTCAAGCCGCTGTTCCGCTGGCGCGAACGGCTGTATCAATGGCTCGGCGCGCTGCCAGCACGGCTGGAACACAACCGTTTTGCCCAGCGCAGCGAACAACGTATTCAGGCGCTGCCCGCGTGGTTGCGTCAGCTGCTGTTTATCGTGGCGGCTGTTGTTGCCAGCCTGCTGGCGCTGCTGTGCATTTCGCAACCCTTCGGCATCACCACGCAGTTTGTCTTCGTGCTGCTGTTATGGGGATTAGCGATGCTGGTGCGGCGCGTGCCGGGGCGCTTGTCTACTATCATGTTGATCGTGTTATCGCTGACGATTTCCTGCCGTTATCTGTGGTGGCGCTATACCGAAACCCTCAACTGGGACGATCCGCTCAGCCTGACGTTTGGTCTGCTGCTGATTGGTGCCGAAACCTATGCGTGGGCGGTATTGGTGCTGGGTTATTTCCAGACGCTGTGGCCGCTCAATCGTCAGCCGGTCTCGATGCCGCCGGAAATTACCTCGTGGCCGAGCGTCGATATTCTGGTGCCGACCTACAACGAACCGCTCAGCGTGGTGAAACCGACCATCTACGCGGCGATGGGCATCGACTGGCCGCAGGACAAACTGAATATCTACCTGCTGGATGATGGCACGCGCGAAGAGTTCCGCGAATTTGCCGCCAGCGTCGGCGTCAATTACGTGGTGCGCCCTACTCACGAACATGCCAAAGCGGGCAACATCAACCATGCGTTGAAAGCGGTGTGCCGCAGCGAGTATGTGGCGATTTTTGACTGCGACCATGTGCCGACGCGCTCGTTTCTGCAGCTGACCATGGGCTGGTTCCTGAAAGATCATCGGCTGGCGATGCTGCAAACGCCGCACCACTTCTTCTCGCCCGATCCGTTCGAACGTAACCTCGGCCGCTTCCGCCAGACGCCTAACGAAGGTTCGCTGTTCTACGGTTTGGTGCAGGATGGCAACGATACCTGGGATGCAGCGTTCTTCTGCGGCTCCTGCGCCGTATTGCGCCGTACCGCGCTGGATCAGATCGGCGGCATTGCGGTAGAAACCGTCACCGAAGATGCACACACCTCGCTGCGCCTGCATCGTCAGGGTTACACCTCGGCGTATATCCGTATTCCACAGGCTGCCGGTTTGGCCACCGAGAGTTTGTCCGCGCATATTGGCCAGCGTATCCGCTGGGCGCGCGGCATGGTCCAGATTTTCCGCCTCGATAACCCGCTGTTTGGCAAAGGGTTAAAGCTGGTGCAGCGCCTGTGTTACGCCAACGCCATGCTGCACTTTCTCGCCGGGATTCCGCGCCTGATCTTCCTGCTGGCACCGCTGGCGTTTCTACTGTTCCACGCCTACATCATTTACGCGCCCGCGCTGGCGATCGCCATCTACGTGCTGCCGCACATGCTGCACACCAGTTTGACCAACTCGCGCATTCAGGGCCGCTGGCGTCACTCGTTCTGGAGCGAAGTGTATGAAACCGTGCTGGCGTGGTACATCGCGCGACCAACCACGGTGGCGCTGTTCAATCCGCATAAAGGCAAGTTCAATGTTACCGCCAAAGGCGGTTTGGTGGCCGAGCGTCATCTCGACTGGGTGATTACCAAGCCGTACATGATGCTGGTGCTGCTGAATATCGCCGGTATCGGTATGGCCTTCTGGCGCATGGCGTACGGTCCGGCCAACGAAATGCTCACCATTTGGGTCAGCCTGGTGTGGGTGATCTACAACATGATTATTCTCGGCGGCGCGGTGGCGGTTTCGGTTGAAGCGCGCCAAATCCGCGAAGCGCATCGTGTGGAAATCGCCATGCCCGCCGCCATCGCGCGTGAGGATGGGCACATGGTGCCGTGCACATTGCGCGACTATTCCGACGGCGGCGTGGGCGTTGAGCTGCGTGAAGCCGATGCGCTGAAAGAGGACGAAACCGTGTCGCTGCTGCTGCGCCGTGGTCAGCAAGAGTTCAGCTTCCCGTGTCAGGTGCAACGCGTGTTTGGCCGTCGCGCCGGCATTCGTTTGCATCAACTCAGCACGCGTCAACACATTGAATTTATTCAATGCACTTTCGCCCGCGCCGATACCTGGGCGCTGTGGCAGGACGGCTTCCCGGAAGACAAACCGGTGCAAAGTCTGGCCGACATTATGGTGCTGGGTTTTAAAGGCTATCTGCGTCTGGCCGAGTATGGCCCTGCACCACTGCGCCGTTTATTCCGTGGGCTCACCGCATTGGTGAGCTGGCTGGCGACACTGCTACCGCAGCGTATTGACCGCCAGCCCGCGACGATCAAAACCGATTTTACTTAAGTTGATGATATGACCATGACGAAAAAACTGAGTTGGTTCACCGCCCTGATGCTGGGCTGCGTAGCTGTGGTGCAGGCCGCGCCACAGACCTCTGGCGCAATCAATGCGCCGCAGCCGTTACCGGAGGTGAACGCGCTGGTCGATGCCAACGCGCCGCTGCGTGACAGCCAGCTGGTGTTTAATCAGGTCGCACCGCCGCCCGGCAGCATGACGCTGCGCGGTACCGAACCGAGCAGCCAGATTGAGTTTGGCGTGCGCAGCGATGAAGTGGTGACGCGCGCGCTGCTGAATCTGAGCTATCGTCCGTCGCCAGCGCTGATTCCCACGCTGTCGCAGCTAAAGGTCTATCTCAACGATGAATTGGTAGGTTTGGTGACCGTCACCGCCGATCAGCTTGGCAAAGAGAATCAAACGCAGATCCCTATCGATCCGCGCTTTATCAGCGACTTCAACCGAGTGCGCCTCGAACTGGTTGGTCACTACGCCAACGTGTGTGAAAACCCGGCCAACAGCACTATCTGGCTGGATATCGGCAAAGCCAGCAAACTCGATTTAACGCTGCAAAAGCTGCCGTTAAAGAACGATCTGTCGCATTTCCCGGAGCCGTTCTTTGATACGCGCGACAGCCGTCCGCTGCAGCTGCCGATGGTCTTCAACGCCCAGCCGAATCTGCTGCAACAGCGTGCGGCCGGGATTCTGGCTTCATGGTTTGGCAGCAAAGCGCAGTGGCGCGGACAATCTTTCCCGGTGCTGTATAACCAGTTGCCCAAAGAGCAGCATGCGGTGGTGTTTGCCACCAACGATCATCGTCCCGACTTCCTGAAAGACCTGCCGCCGGTGGGGAAACCGACGGTGGAGATGGTGAATCAGCCGGACAATCCGTACGAGAAGATGCTGCTGATTCTGGGTCGCGACGATCAGGATCTGTTAACTGCGGTGGAGGGAATCTCGCAAGGTCAGCTGCTGCTGCGCGGCGATACCTCAACCATCGACAGCGTAAAATTGCTGGCCGCGCGCCAGGCGTACGATGCACCGAACTGGGTGCGCACCGATCGCCGTACCACCTTTGCCGAGCTGACGCAGTATCAAAATCAGCTGCAGGGCGATGGCTTACAGCCGAATCCGATTAGCCTGACGCTGAATCTGCCACCGGATCTGTTCCTGGTCCGCGCACGCGGTATCGATATGGATCTGCGTTATCGCTACACATCGCCGATTCAGCAGGATGGCTCGCGCCTCGCGGTGCATCTCAACAATCAGTTCATGCAGGATTATCCGCTGACGCAGAAAGACACTGCCGGTCAGCAGCTGATGCGCATTCCGCTGATGCAGGGTTTGCAGGACAGCAATCGCCAGTTGACCATTCCGGCGCTGCGCCTCGGTGTGGTGAATCAGCTGCGCTTTAACTTTGATTACGCCAACACCTTTATTGGTGGCACCGCCGATGGCCGCTGCGAAACCGTCACCGCCGTCGGACATCACGTGGTGATTGACGATACCTCAAGCATCGATTTCTCCGGCTATCGCCATTACATCGAAATGCCGTCGCTGGGTGCGTTCGCCAACGCCGGTTTCCCGTATAGCCGTTTCGCCGATCTGGCACAAACGCTGGTGCTGGTGCAGCCTAAACCGAGCAATGACGAAGTCAGCACGCTGTTGAATGCGCTCGGCAGCATCGGCGCGCAAACCGGTTATCCGGCGCTGCGCGTGCAGATGAGCGATGACTGGAGCAAAGCGAAATCAGCGGATGCGGATATGTTGATGATCGGCGGCATTCCGCAGGATCTGCAGGACGATACTAAGATCCCGCTGCTGGCCGATGCCGCACGCAGCTGGATCAGCATGCCCGCACGCGCCAATGCGGCGGCCAACGTGCCGATTTCTGACAGTGAACGCGCCGTGGAAAGCCAAACCACCATCAGCTCACGCGGACCGATGGGCGCGATTGTTGGCTTCCAGTCACCGTTCAACGATCAACGCAGCGTCGTGGCGCTGCTGGCCGACAGCCCACGCGGCTGGGAATTGCTGAATAACGCGCTGCTCGACAGCGGCAAACGCGCGGCGGTGTTCGGCTCCGCCACGGTGATCCGTGAATCGGGCGTTAACAGCATTCGCGTCGGCGAAACCTATTACGTTGGTCACCTGCCGTGGTGGGAACGTCTGTGGAATCTGCTGGCAACCCATCCGGTGTGGCTGGCGATTTGTGCGGTTGTGGTGGTGATTCTGTTTGCGCTGATGGCGTGGCGTTTAATGCGCATGGTAAGCCGTCGCCGTCTGGCCGAGCTGGATGACGATGAATAAACTGCAACTTGGATTGCTGATTGGCAGCACGCTCGGGGTATTAGCCGGTTCGGCTGCCGCCCCGATCGGTCCACAGGTTTCGCCGGTCGAGTGGCTGCTGATGCAGATTCGCACCGGTGAATCGACCAACAAACTCGATCTGGTCCAGCAATCGCTTTATCGGCTGGAAAAAATCGACCCTGATAATCCGCAGGTGCTGGCGGCGCAAATCCGCATGGCGCTGCGTCAGGGCGATCAGGCCAAAGCGCAAAAACTGCTGGATGAACTGAAGCGCGTGGCACCGAATGCCGCCGCCACGCGCGAATCGGAAGCCGGATTGCGTCTGGTGACCGCAGAAGGTCGTCAGCAGCTGCAGCAGGCGCGCTTGCTGGCCACCGCCGGACACGTCGCCGAAGCCAAAGCCGCGTGGGACGCGCTGTTCCACGGTGTATTCCCCGATGTGAATACCGAGCTGGAGTATTGGCGGTTGGTGGCGCGTTTACCCGGCCAGCAGCCGCAAGCGTATCAACAGTTGCAGGCGCTGGAGCAGCGCTATCCCGGCAACATCGGCGTTGAGCTGCAGCTGGCGCGCATGGCGTTTGATAACAATCAGCCAGGCGAAGCCTTTACGCAGCTGCGTCGTCTCGCCAACCGCAACGGTGGACGCGATGCCGCTTCCGAGCTGTGGTTGCAGCAGATCCAGAATCAGCCGGTGAGCGAACGTAGCGTCGCCAGCCTGCAGCAATATCTGCAAACCTTCACCGAAGGCGATGCCCAGCAGCGCGGTCAGCAAGAGCTGGCGCGTCAGCAAAAACTGCTCGCCGATCCCGCGTATCGCCAGCGCATGCGTGGTTTGGCGCTGGTGGATGCCGGTGGCGGCGCAAATGCGATTGCCGCGCTCAATGCCGCGTTAAAAGCCAACCCTAATGATGCCGAACTGATGGGCGCGATGGGCCAGGCGCAGGCGCGGGCCAACAATCGCGCCGCCGCCATTAGCTGGCTGGAGAAAGCGATTCAGGCCGGCCAGGCCAGCACGCAGATCGGCAAGTGGCAGTCGCTGCTGCAAACCAACCGTTACTGGCTGGCGATCAATAACGGTGATGCGGCGCTGAAAAAAGGCGACATCGCAACAGCGGAACGTTATTACCGCAGCGCGCAGGCGCTGGATAATCGCGATAGCTGGGCGCTGATTGGGCTGGGTGATGCGGCGCTGGCGCGTAAAAACGCTGCGCAGGCAGAAACTTATTGGCAGCAGGCGCTGCGGCTGGATCGCAGCAATAGTACGGCGAAAAGTCGTCTGCTACAGCTGCGTACCGATGCGCTGATGGCCGAAGCCGATACGCTGGCGCAGCAAGGCCAATGGCATCAGGCGGCGGAAAAATATCGCCAGGCAGCGCAGGCGAATCCTGATGATATCTGGCTGGCCTATCGACTGGCTGGCGCGCTGCGCAACGGCGGCGAAGAAACGCAGGGTGCGCAAGTGATGGACGCGATGATGCGCCAGCATCCTCAGGAACCCGCCGCGCTGTATGCCTCGGCGCTCTGGCTAGCTTCCGGCGACCGCGATGACGCGGCGCTGGCGACCTTGCATCGCTTGCCCACTTCGCGCTGGGACAGCAACATGCATGAGCTGGCCGATCGTCTCGAGCAGGACAAAGTGTTTACCCGCGCCAGTGATTTACGCACGCGCGGCGATGAAACGGCGGCGATTGCGCTGCTGAAACAGCAACCCGCATCCATTCGCCGCGATATCACGCTGGCCGATTGGGCGCTGGAGCGCGGCGATGCCCGCAGCGCGCTGGCGAGCTATCAAAAGGTGCTGCAGCAAGACAGTAAAAACGGCGATGCGGCGCTGGGTCGCATCGAAGCCTTGATCGCGTTGAAACGCCCTGCGGAAGCGCAACGCGCGTTAAAAACCTTGCCGCCGAGCGTAGCGCAGCAAAACGTCAACAGCGGGCGACGCGTGGCGCTCGCCTGGCAAAACAGTGGCGATGCAGTTCGTGCCCAACAGATGTTTGCTGAGCTGAAAACCCGCGCGACGAAACTCGCACCGTCGCAGGAAAAAGCGCTGGTGTATCGCGATGCAGCGCGGCTGGAAACGCAGTTGCAACAGCCCACACAAGCGCAGCAGGATTATCAGCTGGCGATGGCCGCAAGCGGCATCAGCCAGGATGTGCCACAGGATAACGATCGCTATACGGCGTTAACCCGCAATCAGGCGCAGGATGACTGGCTGAAACGCAGCATCCGCAGCGACGCCGCCGATCTTTATCGCCAGCAGGACACCACGTTCACGCTGGAGCAGGATTACTCGCGCAACAAAGGCAACGGCGGCACCTCCGATTTCACCGCCCATACCACCATGATGCAGGCGGAAACGCCGCTGGCCGATGGCCGCAGCTTTGTGCGTGTGGATCACGTGTTGGTTTCAGCCGGCACCTTCTCCACCACCAACGGCAGCCACAGCGAGCAGTTCGGCAGCTGTAACGATGACAATTCTGGCGGATGCAGCCACGACTTTAACCAGCGCGATGAAGGCACCGCGCTGGGCGTGGGCTGGCATAACGATATATGGTCGGCTGATGTCGGCACTACGCCGCTGGGCTTCGAGACCAGCAACTGGGTCGGCGGCGTCAGCTGGAAAGCCGACGTCAAAGACATTGGCCTGACGTTCACCGCATCACGCCGGCCGATCTCCAGCTCGCTGCTGGCGTACGCAGGCGCACGCGATCCCTCGGCGAACGGCGGCAAAATCTGGGGCGGCGTGGTGGCAACCGGCGGCTCGCTCGGACTGAGTTACGATCAGGGCGGCGCGCATGGCGTGTGGGGCGATATCAGTGCGCATCAACTCAGCGGCGATAACGTCGCGGATAATAGCCGCGAACGCCTGATGGCGGGCTATTACTATAAGCTGATTAATGAAGACAATCGCCGCGCCACCGTTGGCCTGAACAGTATGCTGTGGCATTACCAGAAGGATCTCAGCGACTACACCTTCGGCCAGGGTGGCTATTACAGCCCGCAGCAATATTTCTCGCTGTCGGTGCCGCTGACCTATCGCCAACGCACGGAAAATTGGTCGTTTGATCTCGGCGGCTCGGTTTCCTGGTCACAATCGCATACCGATGGACAGCAGCGCTATCCGGTCAATCCGGGCTTTACGCTGGCGTCCAATCCCACCTCAGACAGCAGCTCGGGTACCGGTTTTGGCTACACGCTGCAGGCGCTGGTGGAGCGACGCATTACGCCGCATTGGTCGGTGGGATTGGCGATGGATATTCAGCAGGCGAAGGACTACACCCCAAGCCACGGTTTGATTTTCATGCGCTACTCCATGTCCGGCTGGAACGGCGATATGGATATGCCACCACAACCGCTGACGCCGTATGCGGATTTTAAATAGCGGCCGCCCGGCCGCTACTTGCTTTCTAATTCGCGCAGCATTGCCGCGCGCAAAATAGCGTTCAACCGCGTCTGGTAACCTTTACCCGGCGCTTTCAGCCACTCAAGCACATCTGCGTCAATTCTCACCGAAGCCTGCGTTTTAATCGGGCGATAAAACCGCCCGCTGGAAGCACTGCTCCAGAAACGTTCATTTAACGGGGCGATTTCACCGCAATCAATCTCGCTATCAGGCTTTTGACTCAGCGCTTCCAGTTCAGATTGAAGGCTGTCCGTAAGCGGCGGTAATTCGCTGCGTTTAAACCTAACCTTGCTCATAGCGCCTCCTCTCATTGCGCGTGGCAGGACGTGCACTAATGATGCGAATAATCTCAGTGCCCTGCTCAAAACGAACCGTGTGGGCCACCAAAATAATGATGTGCCCCATAACATTACCTATTGATTGCCAGCGATATTCACCATTCTCACAACGATCCTGGCTAGACAGATGAAAAGGATCATCAAACACTCGCACGGCAACTTCGAAGCGGATGCCATGCTTGCGGCGATTAGACTCCGCTTTGCTGAAGTCCCACTCAAATTCCAGTTCCGTTTGCATTTTACCATACACTTTTGTCTATACATTTTAGCATGACAAATTTGCATGTGTGTTAGTGCTGTCACTTTGATCGCGTTCAAGGAATCAAAGATAAGCAGCGGTATGAAATGAGATTCAGACAAGGCTGGAAAAAACGGCTGGTCGCCATAAATGGCGACCACGCGGATGAGTTGCAAGTTTTGTAGGGTCGCCATTTATGGCGACCTGGTCAAAGGCAAGACTTACCTCTTTTCCTGATACGCCATCCAGGTCAGCAGTTGCAGGCTGGCGGAGAAGTAGTTTTGATCCGGCGCTAAACGGTCATTGAGGTAACCGGTTTGATTCAGCGTCAAATCGCGGATCGCTAACAACCCCCCTTCCATGTTGTACGCCGCTGGCGTGTTGCCCAACACATCATACCAGGCTGGCGTAGTCATGCGCGCCGAGCCTTGCCAGACGCGCTGGAACGGCACCAGACGCAGGCTTTGCGCATCGTACCACCAGATATTCAGCGGAATACGGATCGCGTCATAGCTGAAACGGTTGGAATAGCCGACTGCCGGTGCCACTGAACCATCGGCATTGAGCGCCACCCAATCGAGCGGCAGGCCGGTTTTACCGAAGTGCATATCACCCAGCAAATCCATGCCGTCATCAATCAGCTCATTCCAGATGCGCAAATGGCTGTGTTCAGCAAACTCGCGCCAGGCCTCAAAAAGGAAATAGGAGGGATTGAGCACCACATAGCTGGTTTTGTTGAAACCCTGTGCGCCCGGCAGCATCACTTTGTGTCCGCCGTAGCTGATCACATTCAGCTTCACGATCGCACGCTGAATGCGGTCGGAGGCCTGCTGGTAATCGCCGCCCCACTTCTGCGCCGCACGCTGTAGCGCCCAGGCAATCAGTACATCACCATCCGACGCGTTGTTTTTGTCGGCAATCGGATTGGCAGCGCCAGGCGTGTAGCGCCAGTAGAACAGATCGTTTTGCGGATTGCGCAGATGAGTGCGCGTCCACTGCCACAGCAGATCGAAGGTGGTGCGATCGTCATGCGCCACCGCCAGCAACATGCCGTAGCCCTGACCTTCGGTATGGCTGACATTGTTATTCGCCGTATCGCTGATACGGCCATCGCTGCCCATAAAACGGCTTTTGTAGGTACTCCAGCCATCTGCGGCTGCCTGCGCGCTAAAAAACATCACCATGAAACACAGCATCCATTGACGCCAGAACCGCATCACTCTCATTACAGCTTCCTATTGATATCGATAGTGCAGCGTGCCGCCGTCGTTGTTCTCAAGCGTCACCGGTACCGCCGCGCTGCCGCCTTGTGCCTGCAGCCACTGCGCATACACGCCTGCCAGCACTGCGCTCAGCGCCAGCTGCCAGCGTTCAACACCGACGTTGCTGTCGCCCTGCGGCAGCGCGTGGTGCTGAATCAGAATGGCATTCTCCTGCGGCTGTAACTGCACAAAGCCCCAGTTAAAGCGCGCCAGCTGCAAATTCATTTCACGCTCCAGATCCTGCACGGTGCGCGCATCAGGTAAAGGATAGCGCGTTGCCAGCGATACGCCGACACCGTTGAGAAAGCCTTCCGCTTCCTCGCCCGCGTTGTCCAGCATGCTCTCAATCATCGCGCTCACCAGATCAAACCAGCCCGGCTGATGCGGATGGCTGACGCGTGCGGTTACTTGCTCACTCATTAGTAATCTCCGAACATGTAACGGAAGTACAGATTGGCTGTGCTTTCGTTGTAATCGCCAAAGGTGTCGTAGCCTAGCTGACCGCCCACGGTGACATCTTTGTTGATCTTATAATCCGCACCGGCATGCAGGTTGTAGCCAATGCCGTTTTTGCTCTCGCCGCTGTAGAACGCATCCTTCACGTAGCCTTGGTCGGCCAGACTTTGCAGTTGTGCCTGCAACGACGGGTTATTCGGGAAGTAGGCGCTCTTATCCTGGCTGTAGGATTGATAACCCACCGAACCGCCGACGTTCACTTTCAGATCGTCAAACTTGCGGCTGAACTCGATAGGGAACGACACCGACGCATAGTTCTGCGGGCTGAAGTAACCGCCCTGACCGTAGCTGAAGTAGCTGAGGTTTTTCGAGTAATCCATCCACGACAAACTCATGCCGACTTTCAGCTCGCGATCGTCGAGGTGATACGGACGCACATACGCGCCTGCAGTCGCCTGCACGCTGTTGTTGCTCGCCACGTTTTCGCCGATGTAGCTGTACGCGCCGCCGCCGACGTAGAAACCGGCATCGCCGTTATCGTAACTCAGCAAGGCGTTACCGCCGTTTTTGGTCACGCGGCCCCAGCGTTTACCGCTGGTTTTGTCTTCGACACCGACATACGACAACAGGCTGTCGGTCATCGCGCGGCGTTCACCGGTGAGGATCAGCGTCAGGAAGTCGGTCAGCTTCGGCGACCACTGCACGCCACCCACCAGCGTACTCAAGTCTTGACCGAGCGGCGTGCTGCCAAGGTCAATCTTGTAGCTGTCGCCCTTCAGCGCCATGTTCAGCTCCACGCCGGTCGCGGATTGCGAATCGGTAGAGGAGTTTGGCACGTCGTCAATCTTCGCATCACCCGATGCCACCACTTGTCCCTGCACCAGCGAGTTGGTGCCGAAACGACGCCATGCGTCGCCACCGGCGCTGCCTGCGGTGAGGGAAATCGGCGTCATGGTGAAGTCGAAGCGCGCATCGCCAAACGGCACGGTGGAGAAAGTCAGTGGCGCTTTGGCTTCAGTGAGTTTGCTCAAGCCTGATTCGCCATCACGACCGCGCACCTGCATTTGACCTTGCACCCAGGTGCCGGTTTTCTCTTGCAGATCGTCCATCATGCTGTCGATTTGATGCAGCGTCTGGCTTTGCTGAATCGCCGGTGTGTTGCTCGCCAGCGTCACGCCTTCGGCGCTGCTGGTGGCCGCTGGAGCCGACTGCCACGGCATCACCGCGCCATAGCTGGACGGCGAACGGCCCACCGGCGAGGTGCCGCGATTGATAAACGGATTGTCGGCCAGCGCCAAACCACCGACGCTTGGCACGCTGCCGGTTTCTGCGCCTTGCAGACCAATCAGCTGACCGCGCGCGGTGCGCAGATAGCTCATCGCCTGGCTGTGTTCGCCGTTGGCTTCGGCCACGCGGGCTAACAGCAGCAAGCGGTCTGGCGACTGCTCATTGCGCAGGCCGCGCGTTAAGGTATTGGCTTTATTAACGTCATTCTGCGCCAGCGCCACGTTGATGGCGCCGGTGCGCGCGTCTTGCGTCGCGGTATCCTGCGTCATCAGGTAGTCGTACACCACGCCCGCTTCTTTGTTCATCTTGCCGGACTGATAGAGTCGCGCCATGGCGAACATCAGATCGCGGTTCTGCGGATCGTGCTGCAGCGCGCCCACCAGCTTGTCGTAAGCAGCGGCGTACTGTTTCTGCTCACGCAGACGATCCACTTCGTTGATCACGTAGCCGTTGCGGATGCCCGCCAGCTGAGTTGGCGTGCTGCGTGCCTGCAGTTCCGGGCTGCTGAGGAAGCTCTGCGCTTCGGTGTTCAGACCGGCCTGATTCAGCACCGCCACCTGCGCGGCGTAATCACCGGCGTTGCCCTGAATGCCGCGCTGCATGTTGCTGCGCACCACGGAGACGGCAGTGGTGAGATCGCCCGCTTTCGCCAGCTTCTGTGCCAAATTACCGGCATCAACCGGATTGGCTGGCGGCGTCGATGCCAGCGCACGCAAGGTGTTGGCCGCTGCCGCGTTCGAGCCCTGCGCCAGATATTGATCGGCGGTGGCCATCTGCAGGTTAAAGTTGACGCGCTGCGCCAGCTCGCGCATATCGCTGTTCTTGCTGCTATTAGGTATGCGCGACAGCAACAAACTCGCCTGCTGCCAGGCGCTGCTTTCGCTGGCGTTTAACGCACCCGCGTAGAGTTCTGTCGTGCTGGCACCGCTGCGCATGGTCGGCTGCATGATATTTGCTGCCATCATGTTATCGCCCTGCGCGCGGTAGATACGCGCCAGATCGAGACGCAGCCATCCGTCGTTGGGATAGCGCTGAATACCCGAGGTCAAGGTGGCGATAGCGGCGCTGTTGTTGCCCGCCGCCACTTCACGCTTGGCCTGCGCACGAATCGGATCGGTGCTGCTGCCGCGCGGTGCCACGCTTTGACGCACGCTGTCGGGCAGCGATGCCAGCAAGGTGTTGGCTTCTGCGCCACGGTTCTGCTGACGCAGCACGTAGAACAGGCCTTCTTTGGCATTGCGGTTATTGGCATCGCTTTGCAGGATGGAACGATAGGTTTGCTCCGCCTGATCGAGCTGATTGCTGCGACGCTGCACATCGGCGCGGAACAGTTTAGCAGAGACGCCTTTCTCACCGTCGGCCTGCGCCAGCGGTTCGCTCAGCGCCAACGCCTGCGCGCTATCACCGTTTTTCAGCGCCTGCTGCGCGGTGGCCAGCTGCGCGTAGAAACGTGCATCAGCGGCCTGCTTCTGGCGCGTGTCGCTCTGATCGCCACCCAACTGCGCCGCGCGCGTCAGGTAATCCGCCGCTTCGGCATAACGTCCGGCACGCTGGGCAACATAGCCCATCCCGGCCAGCGCATCCGCATCTTGCGGGTTGGCTTGCAGCACTTTCTCAAAGTTGTTCTGCGCGTTGCTGACGTCGCCGCTGTTCAGCGCGGTAAAGCCCGCACCTTTCTCCGCGCCGCCGACGTTTTTACGGTAGTAATCCAGCACCGCGTTATCTTGTGGATGGCGCTGCTGCCAGGTTTGGTACAGCGACGCATCGGAAGCCTGCGGACCAAGCCACAACAGCGCCTGACGCAGCGAACGGTCAGCTTCTTTGTTGCCGTCTGCCAGGCTGCCAAGCACATCGATACCCTGACGACGCGTCGATTCCTGATAAGTCAGGGCTTTACCCAGCGCCAATTTGGCACCGGTATCCTGCGGATGATCGGCGGAGAACTGACGCAGCGCTTCCACCGCCTGCGGCAGCAGCGAACGATCGCCCGCCATCGTCAGATAATATTCGGCGGCTACGCTCGGCGGCGGCTCGTTGCCGCTGAAGGTGTTACGCCAGGTTTGCAGCGACGCCGCGATATTGCCGCTGCGTGCCTGCTGGCGCGCCAGCTGCAGCTGCGCCTGCGGAATGGTTTGCAGCTGGCGCGCGTTATCCAGCTCGGTGAGATGCGGATCGTTCGGCGAGGCCGCGCTCAGGCGCGCACGCCACTGCGCCGCTTCCGCCGTGCCGCCACTCTGCTGCGAATAGAGCGCCAGTAGATAGAGCGCCTGCGTGTTGTTCGGCTCAACCATCAGCACTTTCTGCAGCGAGGCTTTCGCCAAATCGTCATGCGCTTTCTGGTGCCAGTACGCCGCCTGATCGAACAGCGCCTGTAACGCAGGATTAGTGCTCTCCGCCGCCAGCAGCGGCTGAGAGAGCGTCAGTGCCCCACCCAGAATCAGGGCATGACGAATACCGGCACTTAACAGATGTTTTTTCATTGTTTTTATCCTTACTTCTTGCCGGACTTGCTATCAACTTTTGGGTTGAGACGACGCCACGCATGACGTTTCAGCATCACCCATGCACCGCCACCGACCAACGCTGACAGCAGCAGCGCCGCCAGCGCCATCAGCACCGAGTGCTGGTTGGCATACCACACCACCATCATGTACCACGGCATTTCGCCGCTCGGGAATTGCGGGCCGACGCGGAAGCTGCGAATGCCGTTTTCATCAGTGATGATGGCGGTATCGCCGCGAATACCGGCGTTGATGCGCGCGGAATTCAGGTCTTCATGCAGGCGCAGCAGTTGCTGATCGCTGGTCGCCACCGTCATCACCACTAAACGATCCGGGTTCCACGGCGAGCGATAGCTGACAAAGCCGCGCCACGCTTCGTTGGACGAGAAGTAACGATCGGCATCCAGCTGCTGGCGATACCAGTCGCCGGTCAGCCAGCCACGCAGTTTGTCCCAGGTGGTCGGCTCTTTCACGCCCAGCGTGTTGCCGCTGGTATCGAACGGCGTGTTGGCCAGCATCGCCTGGTTGAAGTCGTTGTTCTGCGTGGTGCTCACCGCCAGCAGATCGCTTTGTTGCAGACGCGTCATGTTGGTGCCGCCGTTTGGCAGACCAAACAGCACCTGGTTTTGCAGCAGCGGTACGCCGGTGGCGTTACCGGCGCGGGAGGCCATATCCAGCAGCGTCGAGATCTCCGCATCGCTCGGTTGTTCAGGCAGCAGCAGCGTGGTCTGCGAGAAGTCCGCCAGACGCGAGAACGGGAACGAGGCGCCCACAAAGTAAGAGAGGTTTGGCAGCATGGTGAAGTGGCGCGTGTGGCTCAGATCGATCCACGAATCCTCTTCGATGCGGCTCTTAATGTTGTTGTTCAGCAGCACGCCGCACGGTGCATCCGCTTTCGGCTTGATGTTGAAGTAGAGCGCCAGCTGGTTGTCACCGTAAATCAGATAGGGTTCGAGCTTCAGGGTGTAATGCTCCTGACGCGCGTCGCCGCCCAGGCGATGCCAGGCGCTCTCCAGCAAGCCGACTTTATTTACCGTCAGGTTGCGCAGGAAAGTGCCGTTTATCATCACGTTGAGGAACGAGTTGTTCTCGTCAATCCAGCTTTCAGATGGGAAGCGATAGTGCAGCTCCACCGGAATGGTGTCGCCATCCCACAGGAACAGATCCGGCGCGGCGCGGAAGTTAACGCTCAGCGCATCGTGCCAGATGCCGGTGGTGGTCAGGCTCTGATCTTTACGCAGCAGTTCGCTCAGACGCACCGGACGCGTGGTGTTGATCCAGCGCGGCGCATCGTACGGCTTACGCACGCCAATCGGCTGCGGCTGCACGTTGAGGCTGCTGGCATCGATCGCCAGCGGCTGAGTGGTTAAACGGTTAGCGGCCTGACGCAACTGATCGTCATTCGCCCCGACCACCAGCAGCAACTTGTAGACCGGATTGTTCGGGTTATCGATCACCTGCAGCAGCGGACCGTTGGTGGCTGGCAAAGTCACGGTGCCAATCTTGTCGCCCGGATGGCCAATCAGAATACCGTTGTGTTCCGGCAGATCGCCGCGCACCACCGGGAAACGGATGCCACGATAATCCGACTGAATGCCCATCCACGATGCCACCAGCGCGGCGGCGCTGATGCTGTCCGGCGCAGCATTGGCGGCAAAGCCAAAAGTGACGCTGGCGGGCGTCATGCGCTGCGCATCGATAAACGGACGCGGGAAGTTACGCAGGCTGGTACCGATGTTCAGCTGCTGGCCTTCAAGGCTCAGCGTGGTTTTCGGCAGAATCGATACCTGATACTGCTGCGCGCTCTCTTTCTCACATAGCAGCTTGTCGGCATCGTTAATCTTGAAGCTGAGGTTGTTGCTCGAAACGACCATCGCCGCCGGAATATCCAGCTGGTAATCGCTGACATCGCTGTCGCTGGAACCCAGCGGCAAGGTGCCAAGCGGCTGACCATTCAGCATCAGCTGCAGCGAAGTGTTGCGCGCTGCCAGTGCCGCCGAGACGCGCAGCGACAGATTGAGGCGCGCATTGGTGATCACTTCATCGCTGGGCAGCGTGAACATGATACCCGATTGCAGCTGACCACCGGTCAATGTAATGCCGCGCGGCTGGCCCATCTGCGCCACCGAAACGGTGCTGCTGATTGGCTGGTTAAGCGTCGCGGAAGACGTATCTGGCATCACCGCCGGTGCGGTTGGCGCCACCGTTGGCAGCACCATTTCAGGTGCGGGTGCTGGCGCAGGTTCGCTTACTGCAGGTTCGGCGGGCGTTTCATTTACCGTTGTCGGTGCGGTTTGTGGTGCCGCTTCTGTTGTGGTTGGCGGTGCCGTTTCTGGTGCGGTTTCTACTGGCGCATAAGGTGCCGCGCCTGCCGCCTGCTGCAGCTGTTGATCGGCCGCACTTTCAATGCCTTGCGGCGGTGGAACGTCAGAAAGTGCACCGCTATCCTGGGTGACCGCCGGGGTTTCGGCCCACGCTGGCGCGAGCAGCAGCGCCGTTGCCAGCGAGCTTGCCAGCAACGTTTGCGTCAAATTCTTCATGCAGCGCTGTCCTCTTTTGCGGCGGGCTGGTTGTCACGCTTACGCTTCTCACGGCGATCTTTCCAGGTCAGCCAGAACAGCTCAAATACGGTACGAATAATGGTGCCAAGCGAAACCAGTGGATTGTCTTGCTTATATTCCGGCTGAATCCACGCATCGGCACGCGCCAGCACCACGCGCACCAATTCACGACGGCGCGACAGCGGCATATCGCCAAAGCGCAGACGAATGCTCTCTTCATCGCCAGAGATTTTGCTCACCGGAATGGTGATGGTGCCCGATTTCAGCAGCAGATCGATCTCTTCAATTTCATCGTGCTCGTGACGATTGTCCGGCGCATCCAGCTGCGCGCCGCCCATCGACAGATCGCTGGTTTTCGTGCGCGACGAGATGCCGCTGGCGTAGTGAATCACCGCCGGAATCTGCACTTCAATACGGATGGTTTTACGCACCTGCTTGGTTTCACGCGCCACAGCAATCGCCGCCATCAGAATAATCAGGCTAAACACCGCCCAGCCGACGTTGAGGGCGATAACGTAAGGATCGACGCCAAAGTAGTCATGCGCTGTCGCACGTACCACGCCAGCGATAATGCCAATCGACAGCAGCACCGCGACAATCACGTGTGGACGCACGATGTGGAAGTCGAAAAAGCCCTGATCGAGCAGGCCGCCTTTATCCGTAACGTTAAACTTGCCGCGCTTCGGTGCCAGCATGGTCAGCAGCGTGGGGATAACGAGGTGGAAGCACATCACGGTTTCGTAGATCTCGCCCCAGAAGGTGTAACGGAACTTGCCGTTCATTCGTGAGTTGACGTAGAGCGACATCACCAGATGCGGCAAGACGTAGGCGAAAATCAGCGATGCAGATGAGTGAATGATATTCAGGTTAAACAGCAGGTACGCCAGCGGTGCCGTCAGGAACGCCACACGCGGCAAGCCGAACTGGAAGTGCAGCATGGCGTTGAGGTAGCACAGACGTTGCTGCCACTTCAATCCACGACCAAACAGCGGGTTATCGACGCGGAAGATCTGTGTCATGCCGCGCGCCCAGCGGTTACGCTGTACCACGTGCAGACCGAGACGTTCAGTCGCTAAACCGGCCGCCAGCGGAATCGCCAGGAAGGCCGAGCCCCAACCGAGACGCTGCATTTTCAGTGCGGTATGCGCATCTTCAGTGACGGTTTCCACCGCAAAGCCACCGATCTCTTCCAGCGCGCTACGGCGAATCACCGCACAGGAGCCGCAGAAGAAGGTGGCGTTCCAGTTATCGTTACCCTGCTGAACCGGGCCGTAGAACAGTGAACCTTCATTCGGGATGCTGCGCGCCGCGCGCAGGTTACGCTCGAACGGATCCGGCGAATAGAAGTAGTGCGGGGTTTGCAGCAGCGCCAGCTTCGGGTCTTTCAGGAACGGACCGACCGTCGCCTGCAGGAAGGTGCGCGTAGCCACGTGATCGCAGTCGAAGATGCAAATCAGCTCACCTTTGGTGATCTTCATGGCGTGGTTGAGGTTACCGGCTTTGGCGTGATTGTTATCGTCACGGGTGATGTAACCCACGCCGACGTCAGCGGCAAATACCGCAAACTCACTGCGTTTACCGTCATCCAGCAAATAGACCTTCAGCTTGTCGCGCGGGTAATCAATACACTGCGCAGCCAGCACGGTATCACGCACTACATCGAGGCTTTCGTTGTAGGTTGGAACATAAACATCAACCGTCGGCCACAGGCTGGTATCATCCGGCAAAGGTTCGATGGTGCGTTTTAATGGCCAGGTGGTTTGCAAGAAGCCGAGAATTAAGATCAGCCAGACGTACAGTTCGGCCAGATATAAGCCGATACCGAGAATCGCTTCAATCTCAGAATTAAATTGCAGCGTCTCCGTGGTGCGCCACCAGATATATCGGGTCGACATCAGCGCGGAAAGGATAACCATGACGATAGTTATTTTGCGGCTTTTGCTGAAGCCCAGTAAAAACATCATGCCGATGCTGATTAAGCCAAATATATATTGCTTCTGGCTGTCCATAGGCGTGATGACGATTACCGCCGCCACCGGTGCAAGCACCAGCAGCAGCAGGTAAAACCCGAGTTTACTCATGATTCACCCTGAAGAAGCTGTGTTGTTATTATGTGGCCGGAGACGGCCTCATTATTAATAGTGGCTGCGAATAGGTGCCTGAACTTCGCCGTTGCCCACGGTGATATTCAGGATATTGGCTACGCGTTTTGCCACTAATTCGATATCAAACGCAGCTGCAGAAGCTGGGCTGAAATCATAAACAGATTGTTGCGAGGCATTGGCTTCCGCGACACTTTCATCACGATGTACCACGCCTAATAAGTTCTCACCCAGGCGCTGCTGCATAAAAGCGGTGACTTCACGGCTAATATTGCGGCGATTGTCGCTCTGATTAAGCACAAAATAATGACCACGCTTATTATTTAGCGGCTGACCAATCATGCGGTCATTTTCAATTTGCGGCAGTAAAGAGACCGACGCGGTATCCGCTAACATCACCACTAAATGCATATCGGCAAGTGCCTGCATTGCTTTAAGCGCTGGACCCGGACCCGGCGGAAAATCGGCGATAATCACCAGTCCCGGATAATTCAGTACCGTATCCAAACCGCGTTTCAGGAAATGCGGATCTTTTACCAGGTTCTCTTCAAAACGTTCACGCTGCTCTTCGCTGACTTCGCCATAAGGCATGACGAAAATGTTGCCGCCGGTGGTCAGAATCGATTGGCTCCAGTCAGCCTGATCTTCAGAGCGCGCGACAAAGCCGCGACCATCATTCAGCGGTACACCGAAATGCAGGCGCAAAGCATTCTGAACATCGAAATCGATTGCCAATACCTTGCTGCCAGCGCGAGCCAGACTCCACGCAAGGTTGGCCGCCATGGTGGTTTTCCCTACTCCCCCTTTTGGCGAGCACACACAAACTAACGGCATAGCGCAATCTTCTCCAGTAGCGGTTTTAACGGTGTTTCTTTTGACAAATTAGCGGGCTCGGCGGGACGCGAGCGGAATAGCGCACCAAAGCGAGACGGTGCGGGCGCAGCCGGACGTGCCGGTTCAACCGCAGCGGCAAAGGTTGGCACAGGCGCAATTGGCGCTGGAGCTGCCGGTGCAGGCGCGGCAGCGGCAGCAGCAGCAGCAGCAGGCTGAGCAATCGGTGCGGCGGGTGCGGCGACAGGTTTGGCGGGCGGAAACAGTGAAGTCGTGGCCTGACGCTCTACCAACGTGGCTTTTGGCGCTAATGGCGTAGCAGACGACACCGGTTTAGCCGACGGCGCGGGCGGAAACAGCGATGAGCCGGTCTCCGGTTGGGCGGCAGCAGGCGCGTTCAGGCTGTCGAGAATCGATCCTCGTGCCGGGCTGGCTGGTGCAGTCTGAATTGGCTCAGGCGGTGCGCTAAATTCATCCCCGCGAATCGGATGCGGTTGCGGCATATCGATGCGCTGGCCGCTACCTAATTCAGGCTCTTGATCGGTGGTCAATTGACGCAGTAACGCCCACTGACTTTGATCGGCTTCATGCGATTGACCGGACATATCCTTAAAAGCGATATCAAGCGTCTGCGTTTTCTCTTTAAAACGCTGCAGATCGTCGTAATTCTTCATGATCAGAGCCTGTGAAAGCGGGAGGGAATTTTCCGCGAATATATCACACACATTAAAAGACGGTGAGACAAATCTGATTATTAAAACGCCGCATTCAACAAAAGAATTCTATCTTAAAGATTGAAAAAACGGGCATGCAAGAAGCATGCAGTTATTTATTGACGGGTATTAATTAGTATCAATTAACAGAAATAATTACGCAGGGGATTTTAACCTAAGCTACTGAATTTTCACTACTGCGCTGCAAGTTATGGATTTTATTTCATTGTGATGCCGCTCAAGCAATCCTGACGCAAATAAGAATTTGCCTTTACGCTTTAAGTCCTAATCAGGACCAATTGATCACAGATGCAGTGTCGTAATGATTTTTGCGTGGCTTTGGCGATAACACGTTTTGTCGTTAATTAATCTGATGTATTAAGGATAAAAGAAAGGCTCCCGCAGGAGCCTTCATTCATTTATAGCGGTAATTTATTACACGCCCACCGGCTGATTCTCATCCTGATCCACCGCGAAGCAGGCGATTTGCTGATCGCCATACTGCTTCAGCTTGGGTTGCAGCTGAACACAGGTGCCAAAGCGACGACGGCAGCGCGCGTTAAACGCACAGCCCGGCGGCGGGTTGAGCGGGCTCGGCAGTTCGCCCGTGAGCTTGATGCGCTCGCGGCGATCGTCCGGGTTAAGGCGTGGTGTCGCCGACAGCAGCGCCTGCGTGTAAGGATGGCGCGGATTGCTGAAGATCGCCTCTTTGCTGCCCTTCTCGACGCAGCGGCCGAGATACATCACCATCACCTCATCGGCGATGTGTTCCACCACCGACAGGTCATGCGAGATGAAGACGTAGGACAAACCTAAGTCCTGCTGTAAATCCATCATCAGGTTGAGCACCTGCGCACGCACGGATACATCGAGCGCGGAAACCGGCTCATCGGCAATCAGCACATCCGGGTCGAGCATCAAACCGCGCGCAATCGCGATACGCTGACGCTGGCCGCCCGAGAACATGTGCGGATAACGATCGTAATGCTCGGTTTTCAGGCCAACCTTCGCCATCATCTCCAGCGTTTTTTCCTTGCGCTCCGCTTTAGTCAGCGAGGTGTTGATCACCAGCGGCTCTTCCAGAATCTGGCTGATTTTCTTACGCGGATTGAGCGAACCGTACGGGTTCTGGAACACGATCTGGATTTTCTGACGACGCAGTTTCTGCGCCTGCGGATCGTGTTTTAGCAGATCCTGACCGTGCCAGAACAGCTGGCCTTCGGTCGGGGTTTCAATCATGGTCAGCAAGCGGCCCAGCGTGGATTTACCACAGCCGGATTCACCCACCACCGCCAGCGTTTTGCCGCGTTCGAGGTTGAACGAGACGCCATCCAGCGCTTTTACCAGACGTTCCTGGCCAAACAGACCTTTCTTCACCGGGTAGTGTTTTTTCAGGTCAATCGCCTGCAGCAGGTAATCCTGCTTATCGTTATCAAGACTCATAAGTCGGTCTCCCGGCATCATCCAGTGGGAAGTGACATTTGGCCTGACGGCCCGGAATGTCGCGCAACTCCGGCTCTTCGCGGCGGCAGCGATCGGTCACATACGGGCAGCGCGGATTTAACAGGCAGCCGGTTGGACGATCGTATTTACCCGGCACCACGCCAGGCAGCGAAGCCAGACGCGCTTTATCGGCGGCAAACTCCGGCAGCGCGCGCAGCAGCGCCTGCGTATACGGATGACGCGGCGCTTTGAAGATATCCACCGCTTTACCGCTTTCCACCACTTGTCCGGCATACATCACGATGATGTGCTGTGCCGCTTCGGCCACCAGCGCCAGATCGTGAGTAATCAGGATCAGCGCCATGTTCTCCTGCTTCTGCAACTCCAGCAGCAGTTCGATGATTTGCGCCTGAATGGTTACATCGAGTGCGGTGGTCGGCTCATCGGCGATCAGCAGTTTCGGTTTGCAGGCAATCGCCATCGCGATCATCACGCGCTGGCTCATACCGCCCGACAGCTGATGCGGATAAACATCCAGACGCGATGCCGGATCGGGAATGCCCACCTGATCGAGCAGATCAATCGCGCGCTGACGACGCGTACGTTTGCTGCCGCCCTGATGCACCTTCAGCGCTTCCATTATTTGGAAACCCACGGTGTAGCACGGGTTGAGGCTGGTCATCGGGTCCTGGAAAATCATCGCCACTTCTGCGCCCACCAGCTGGCGGCGCTCTTTTTCGGAGATTTTCTGCAGGTCGCGCTGATTGAACTCCAGTTTTTCCGCCATTACGCGGCCGGGATAATCAATCAGGCCCATAATCGCCAGTGAACTCACGGATTTGCCCGAGCCAGATTCACCAACAATACCCACAACCTGGCCTTGCTCGACCTGATAGCTGATGCGGTCAACCGCACGGAACGGTGTTTTTTCGTCGCCGAAATGCACCGATAACTTGTCTACATTTAATAACGCCATCTCGGTGCCTCTTTACTGCTTGAGTTTCGGGTCGAGTGCATCACGCAAACCATCGCCCATGAGGTTGAATGCCAGAACCGTTAGCAGAATGGTCACTCCAGGGAATGTCACCACCCACCAGGCACTTTGCGCATACTGCAACACGTCGGAGAGCATGGTGCCCCACTCCGGCGTAGGCGGCTGCGCCCCCATACCGAGAAAGCCCAACGCCGCCATATCGAGGATGGCGTTGGAGAAGCCTAATGATGCCTGCACGATCAGCGGTGCCAGGCAGTTAGGCAGAATATTGATGAACATCTGGCGCAGCGTACCGGCACCCGCCACGCTCGAAGCGGTGACGTAATCGCGGTTCACTTCAACCAGCACCGCAGCACGCGTCAGACGGATATAGTGCGGCAAGGCGACGAAGGTAATCGCCAGCGAGGCGTTAACAATCGATGGACCGAAGATCGCCACCAGCACCAATGCCAGCAGCAGGCTTGGCAGCGCCAGCATGATATCGACCACACGCATAATGATGGCGTCAACCACGCCGCCGAGGTAGCCGGCCATCAGACCAAATATCACACCGAGAATCAGCGACAGCACCACCACCATGCAGCCGACCAGCAGCGACAGGCGCGCGCCGTACATCAAGCGCGACAGCACATCGCGGCCCACGTCATCGGTACCGAGGATGTAGCTCCAGCTGCCGCCTTCCTGCCAGACTGGCGGATGCAGCAAGGCATCGCGGAATTGCTCGGCCGGTGCGTGCGGAGCCAGTACATCAGCAAAGATCGCGATCAACAGCATCAGAACGATGTAAACCAGGCCGATTACCGCGCCTTTGTTACGTTTGAAGTAGTGCCAGAATTCCTGCAACGGGGTCATCGGCTTGGGTGCAGCAGTTACGCTTGCGGGATCAACAGCAGACATGATTCCCCCTTATTTCTTATGACGGATACGTGGATTGACCACGCCGTACAACAGATCAACCAGCAGGTTGACCACGATGATCAGAATCGCCACCAGCAGCACGCCGCCCTGCACTACCGGATAGTCACGGCGTTGCAGCGCTTCGATCAGCCAGCGACCGAGTCCTGGCCACGAGAAGATGGTTTCGGTCAGAATCGCACCGGCCAGCAGCGTACCGACCTGCAAACCGATTACGGTGACGACCGGCAGCATGGCGTTACGCAGCGCATGCACCACAATCACACGCATACGCGTCAGGCCTTTGGCGCGCGCAGTACGAATGTAATCTTCACCCAGCACTTCCAGCATTGAGGAGCGCGTCATACGCACAATCACCGCCAGCGGAATGGTGCCGAGCACGATGGCCGGCAAAATCATGTGCATCACCGCATCTTTGAAATCGCCCTCTTCACCCCAGAACAGCGTATCAATCAGCATAAAGCCGGTGAGCGGATGGCTGTCGTCGAGGAAGATGGTGTCGCTGACGCGCCCGGAGACCGGCGTGAGGTTCCACTGCACCGAGACCAGCATGATCAGCATGATGCCCCACCAGAAAATCGGCATTGAGTAACCGGTGAGCGAGATGCCTACGGCGGTGTGATCGAAGATCGAGCCGCGTTTTACTGCGGCCAGCACGCCAACGGGAATGCCGACCGCCACTGCGAACAACATGGCGCAGATGCCCAGTTCCAGCGTGGCTTTGAAGCGTGGTACGAATTCGTCCCAGACCGGGATACGGCTTTTCAGCGAGATACCGAGGTCACCGTGCAAGACGCCGTTGATGTAGGTGAGATATTGCTTCCACATCGGCTGATCGAGGCCAAATTGCGCCATCAATTGCGCGTGACGTTCAGGAGAGATACCGCGTTCGCCGGCCATGATCAGTACCGGATCGCCGGGGATCAAGTGGACAAACGCGAAGGTCAATAATGTGATACCGATGAACGTTGGGATGACAAGGCCCAAACGTCGGAGTATGAATTGCAGCATAAGCCTGGTTCTCTGACATTTCCCGCAGCGTTACCGCCGGGGACAACATTGCTCAACACTCGCAGCCCGCCAGGGGCAGACGCGACGCAAGAAGCGCTTCAATATTAGAATTTGCCGGAAAAAAAGAGCGGAATACGGGCGGCGAAGGTGCCGCCCGAGGGCCAGCAATGCTGGCCCTGACCGCGATAATCCGAAAGGTTATTCCTGGATATCGACGTTTTCGAAGTGATGTTTACCTAATGGATCAACCACATAACCTGTTACTTTCTTGCTCACTGGCTCGTATACGGTTGAGTGAGCGATGATCAGCGCTGGAGCCTGGTCATGCATCACTACCTGAGCCTGTTTGTACAGTTCAATACGTTTGTTGTGATCGGCTTCAGCACGGGCTGGCTGAATCAGATCTTCAAACGGCTTGTAGCACCAACGTGAGTAGTTAGAACCGTCTTTCGCCGCTGCACAGCTGAACAGCGTGGCGAAAAAGTTATCTGGATCCCCATTATCACCGGTCCAGCCCATCATAACGGTCTGGTGCTCACCGGCTTTCGCACGTTTCAGGTACTCGCCCCATTCGAAGGTGACGATTTTGGCTTTCACGCCAATTTTCGCCCAGTCAGCCTGAACCATTTCCGCCATGCGGCGTGCGTTCGGGTTGTATGGACGCTGAACCGGCATTGCCCAAAGGTCGATAGAGAAACCATCTGCCATGCCCGCTTCTTTCAGCAGCGCTTTCGCTTTCTCAGGATCGTAGGCGTAATCTTTGATGTCGTCGTTGTAGCCCCACATGGTTGGTGGGATCAGGTTTTTCGCGGCCTGGCCAGCGCCCTGATAAACGGCATCGATGATGGCTTGTTTGTTCACCGCCATGGTCAGTGCCTGACGCACTTTCACGTTATCCAGCGGTTTTTTCTCGGTGTTGAACGACAGGTAACCGACGTTCAGACCAGGCTGTTCCATCAGGTTAATTTTGTCGTCTTTCTTCATGCTGGCGAGATCGGCCGGGTTCGGATACGGCATTACCTGGCACTCACCTTTCTGCAGCTTCGCATAACGCACTGACGCATCTGGCGTGATGGAGAACACTAAGCGATCAATCTTCGGCTTGGTGCCCCAGAAGTCTGGGTTCGCTTTGTACAGAATGCGCGAGTCTTTCTGATACTGCTGCAGTACGAACGGACCGGTGCCCACTGGATTGAGGTCCAGCTTCTCTGGCGTGCCCGCTTTAAGCATGTTGTCGGCATATTCTTTAGAAATGATTGAGGCGAAGTCCATGCCGAGGTCAGCGATGAACGGCGCTTCTGGACGCGTCAGGGTGAAGCGTACGGTGTAATCGTCAACTTTCTCGATTTTGGCAATCAGCTTAGGCATGTCCATGCCTTCGAAGTATTCGTAGCTGCCGCCAGAAACACCGTGATATTTGTTGTTTTTATCGAGCTGACGCTCGAAGGAGAACACGACGTCATCGGCATTGAAGGTGCGGGTTGGCTTAAAGTCTTTGGTGGTTTGCCATTTCACGCCCTGACGCAGGTGGAAGGTATAGGTTTTACCGTCCGCGCTGACATCCCATTTTTCTGCCAGACCTGGCTGCAGCTCGGTGGTACCGGTTTTGAACTCAACCAAACGGTTGTAGATCGGTACGGAGCTGGCGTCGTAAGTGGTGCCCGATGTGAAGAGCTGCGGGTTGAAGCCTTCCGGCGAACCTTCTGAACAATAAACGAGGGTTTTCGCCTGGACACCAGCGGCAACGGTCATAGCAATCAGGCTGAGACCGACCTTCAGCATCCTGGATTTAGCCAGGGAGTTGATCATGTTTTGCTCCATTGTGATGTGATGTTGTGTGCGTCGCCCGACCTCTGATTTTTTTATGCGGTTCGGGCAGGTCAATTAAGAGTAAGCAAAATGTGAGCGGTTATTTTTTTGTGCTGGCACCGTGGAATCTGTCAGACACGTCCTTCTCTACATTTTATTGACGCATCAATTTGTCAACAGTTGCAATGAACGTCAATACAGTGTGGGGTTATTTACACAGAGTGTGAGTAAGTGCAAGCAACGATAAAAAACACCCTTCTCAGCGTAAGCCAAAATTAAAAAAGGTGATAAAGCGCTCAATGCCGCGTGATTATCTGGCTATGTAGCCAAATGACAGTGATTATCACCGCTAAAAAACACACAAAACTTATTGGTAAATGTTGAATATCTGAACGATTCTTCGTGCGTTATGACGTTCAGGTAGCGGAATGTGCTAGTAAAATGGCATAAGAAATCAGCATGATGCATAAACCGGTCATAAGAAGAATGTTTCGCGAATTAAGCGCACGGGTTCGATTTGGCGTGGGGTTCAAAGGTGTAAGTTGAAATAATAGTGAGTATTTAGGGTTTGCATGGTGGAACGGGTAAATTGATGGGTTTTGCTGATTATTGGTGCGTTGCTCAGGAAAGGTGGCTCGAACGCAAAGTCGGCGTGAATACGTCCCTGTAGCCTCGACCGCCGCATCCCTGCGGCGGACGCTTTGCTAACCGAGCCGCCTTCCCATCGCCATGCTGACTTTTGTTTTGCTGTTAAAACAATGCAGAGGATTTTGATTAAGGATGGAATACAGGGCCGCGGAGTAAAGCTTCCGACGCATGGATGCGTCGGCAGAGCCCACAGGGATGTGTCCACGGCGACTTTACGGAGCGGCCCTGTATTTCAGCCTGATCGGCACAAGGCCCAACAAATTACAGACGAAAAAAAACCTGCTTATAAAAGCAGGTTTCTTCAAAGATGGTCGGCGAGAGAGGATTCGAACCTCCGACCCACTGGTCCCAAACCAGTTGCGCTACCAAGCTGCGCTACTCGCCGATGGGGGCGCATATTACTGCGCTGCTAAAAAAGCGTCAATGCCTTTTACTGAAAACCGAACCGATCGCCTGGAAAGCAAGCAGAAGTCAGCAACCCCAGAAAATCACAGCGGTTTAGCCGGCGTGGCTGCAGGTGCTGAACACCAGTTATTCGCGTCTTTAATTCCGCCGTCTGGCGAGGTGTAGCCGAGGCAACCCATAATGGTATCGAACAGCTCAACATGGCGATGGGTTTTACCCACGCGCTGCTGCGCCTGCAAACGCTCGAAGTTGCTGCGGTTAGTTGGATCCTCAAGATACTTATCAGAAGCCCACACCATCATCGGCACACGGAACTGCTCCGGTGGCGCCATCTCGCGCGGCGTGCCATGCAAATGCATATTCTCGCTAATTGATTCACCGTGATCGGAGGCGTAGAACACAATCGCCTTCTTATCACGCAGCTGATCAAGCACGCTGTCCAGCATGGTATCCACATACAAAATCGAGTTGTCATAGGCGTTAATCAACTGCGCTTTACTGCACTTCTCATCAACGCCCATGCATTCCGGCTTATAGCGCGCGAAATCACGCGGGTAGCGCTGAGAATAAAGGTAGTGCGAGCCTTTGGTGTGCAGAATCACCACATGCTTGCCTTTCGGGAAGCGTTGTAACGATGCCTGTAATTCCGGCACTAACAGCATGTCATCGACCGCTTTGCCCTGATTACGCTTCTCTGAACCAATCTGCTCGCGGAACGAAAAGTTATTGGTGTCAGCGTTATCGTAGAACCACACTTCGCTCTGCATCGCGAACAACTCAGACGTAAAGCCCAGCTCTTTCAATACAGCGAAAACGTTTTGTTCTTTCAGCGTGCGACCCGGATTATCCATGGTGCCGCCTTCCCGCACGAACATGCAGCGCAGCGACAGCTTGGTGGCGGTATCACAAGACTCACCACGAAACGCGACCAGATTCTTCTCTTTCGACAGCTTCGGCGTGGTATCACGATCGTAGCCAAGCATCCCCATGTGATCCCAGCGCGTAGTTTCGCCAATCACAAACACCATATAGGTATCATCGATGCCCGCAGGCGCGACGTAGGTAAATTTCTTCGCCGGATCGAGCAACTCCTGGCCATCCCACTCTTCATCGACTTTAGTCCAGGCAAACAGGCCCAGCGCGGCGATCCAGTTGGATGGCAGATAGGAGTGCGCCACCACGCCGCCATAACTCGGTAAATCGATGTTGGTGATCTCTTCATTCACCTTTTGCAGCTTGTCGAAATAGCGAATTGGCAGCCATACCAGCGCGACGCTCAGCAGCATAACGGCTATCGGCTTCAGACGTTGGCCAGGCGTTTTAAGTTGTTCAATCAGCGTTTGGCTAAGGTTATTTCGCCAGATCAGCAGCAGCGGCAGCGCGCTCACCAGCACCATCCACAACACGAAATGCAGGCCAATCACTTCTTTAGAGAGATCGATATCGGTGGTCATCACCGAGGCGATAATGCCATAACCAATCACCACGTTGAAAAACGCCATGTAATAGGCGGCAGCAACAGAAATGATCACGGTGAGTGTCGCGAGAATGCGGTAAGCCCATTTCCCGCCCAGCGACAGCAGGCGCATCAGGAAAAAGGTAAGAAGTACGGCAGCCATGACTTCTGCGGCAGCAGAGAGCCAATTAGAGATATTGGATTTTGTTAAAAAGCCGTCAAAGCGGCGATAAAATATTGGCAAATTCAATAAGATGCCCAGATATAAGGCAAGCAGCAGAGACAGCTTCTGCTGCGTTAAACTTTTAATATAATTCATGAAAATATCTATTCCCGACCTGGTGTCGTTGTATCAACCGTTATGTGACTGTTTAAAGACAGCAGAGTTCGCTAAACCGCGGAAAAAGCGTGACGCAAGATGCAGGATCGGGACGATTCCGACTGGCGAAGAGGCGATGGCGCGAAGCCGAGCAGTAGAACATTTAACCAATGGTAAGACCAGACAATTTTTCTAATTGAAGCAGTTCGAATGTAATTCAGATGTAAAAAAGGCTCCCGCAGGAGCCTTGTATCGCTAGCCACATCAATTAGTTGATGATGTTCAGCGTCACATCGATGTTGCCACGCGTTGCGTTTGAGTATGGGCAAACGATGTGTGCCGCATCCACCAGCTTCTGCGCTTCAGCAGCGTCCATCTCTGGCAGATGGATATTCAGCTTGGCTTCAATTCCGAAACCGTTTGGGATTGGGCCAATACCCACTTCGCCTTCAATCCATGCATCTTTCGGCATCGCAATCTTGTCGCGGCCAGCCACAAACTTCATCGCGCCGAGAAAACAGGCTGAATAACCCGCTGCAAACAGCTGCTCTGGGTTAGTCACTTCGCCGCCTGCGCCGCCCATCTCTTTTGGCACGCCCAGTTTTACATCCAGCACGTTGTCAGAAGAAGTCGCACGACCATCACGACCGCCGGTAGCTTTTGCTTTTGCAGTATAAACAACTTGTTCTAAAGACATAAAAACCTCGTTAATTCGCTATATAATCGCGCACTACTTATTATGCGCAAACCTGAACGTCATCTCTTGGGATGTCGGGACAGCGACTTCCCCTACTCAACATCAATTGGCGCGGTAAAGGCTGTCGCGCAACTCGTCTAACTGACCTTTCAGTGATGCCAGTGCCTGATCATCGCAGGCCGTCGCACACTGAATGGCTTCCGGAATGCTTTCTGCTTTTTCACGCAACGCACGACCTTCATCAGTCAGCGTCACCACAACCTGACGCTCATCCTGACGTGAACGCTGGCGTCGCAGTAATCCCGCGCTCTCCAGACGTTTCAGCAGCGGCGTCAGCGTTGCTGAATCAAGAAACAGCTGCTCGCCAATCTCGGAAACCGTCACATCGTCCTGATTCCACAGCACCAGCATCACCAGATATTGCGGATAGGTAATCTCCAGCCTGGATAGCAGCTGGCGATAGACTTTGTGCATCGCGAGGTTCGCCGAATACAGCGCAAAGCAGAGCTGCTGATCTAACTGAAGTGGCGCCTGCTTCACTTTTTTGTCATCTTGATTACTGTTCATGGGTTTGAATATAAATAGCGCGCTAGATAATTGCAAGCGACTTTTCTCTGGGAGAGTGAAATATGCGAGATTCACTGGAAGAGCAAGCGCGCCGTTATGCCACTGAAGCGCATGCTGCTGCGGGTCAACGCCGCAAATACACTGACGAGCCTTACATTGTGCATCCGGCGGCCGTCGCCGAGTTAGTGCGTAGCGTTACCGATGATGAACAGATGATTGCCGCCGCCTGGCTGCATGACACGGTCGAAGACACGCCCAGCACCTTAGACGATATTGAACGCCATTTCGGCCCGCGCGTGACGGAACTGGTGGACCAACTCACCGACAGCGCGCAGCCTGCGGCGAAAAATCGTGCCGCACGTAAGCTGGCGCATTTCCGTCATACCGCCGATGCCTCGCCCGAGGCGCAAACCATCAAGCTTGCCGACATCATCGACAACACTCGCGCCATCGTGCAGTACGATGCCGACTTTGCGCGCATCTATCTGGTGGAAAAGCAGATTCAGATTCAGCTATTGCGCGAGGGCGATAGCCATTTGTGGCAGCAAGCCGAACAAACCATCAAACAGGGATTGGCGCAGTTAGCGCTGCCGCCATACAGCGTGCCGGCGAGTTGGTTCGTCAAACAGGCTGCAAAGTACGGCGCTATAAATTAAAAAACCCGCCATTTAGGCGGGTTGAAGCATCCTAAAAAAGGATTACTCCAGCAGCTGACGCCCCAAATACGGGTTAGCTTGTAATAGCTTCATCAGTTTGCGCGCCGTAGCGGAAGGACGCGTACGTTGCGCCTCCCAGCTTTTAACTGACGAAACGCTGACACCCATCACGCGGGCAAATTCGTCAACCTGCATGCCGGTCATCTCGCGTAAACGCTGCGGCTCGGGAACTGTAGTCTGATTGATAGAAATTTCTGATACGGATGGCTTAGCGTCACGTGTCAAAACAATCTGCTCAAGGCTACTGAGCAACTCGACCATTGGATCTTTTAATTCCATAGAGAACTCCTTAAAAACTCACTATGAAGCACGTGAAAGTAGAGAGGTAAGCGCCACCAGGCGCTGAAACCGGACGATCAGGCTGTATCCCGTAGCGGTTTCGCATAGTTATTATCAAACCGATGCGGGACACAGCCTGTTGAGCACTGCAAAAGATGTCAGGGCAATGCAACAATAGTTCGGGTTTCTAAGTATGGGACAGATCCCCGACTTTGCTGCCAGATTCCTGATTATTTTTTATTCTTTCTTATGCCACTTTTGGGTCGATCACCATAAGCAATTGACCCGCCTGCACTTGCTGCCCAGACTGCCGCGTCAGACTATGGATTTTTCCACTGACGGGCGCGACGATCGGGATTTCCATCTTCATTGATTCGAGTATGCCGACCGTGGCACCCGCACGAATTTCACTGCCTTCCTCCACCAGCCATTGCCACACGCTGCCCGCCACCTGGCTCTCAACGGGATGACATCCCGCTGGCACCACAATCTCTTCGCTGCTCTGCGCTTGCAGCTGGCTATCGAAGGTAAACTGCCCTTCCGCTCGCCAGCGCGCCAACTCCTCATCAAATGCCTGCTGGCGCTGCCGCTGGAAGGCATCGATCTCATGCGCTTGCTGCGTCAGCATCGCCTGATAGGCGGCGAGACGGAATTCGCCTTGTTCCACGCGCAGCGGATAATCGCCCCACGGAAAACGCTCACGAATCTGCAGCAGCTCGTCGGCCTCTACCGGATAAAAACGAATTTGATCGAAGAAGCGCAGTAACCAGGGCTGGGTAAACGCGGCGGTTGGGCGATCGCGGTTCCACATCTGCATGGTGCGTCCAACAAACTGATAGCCGCCCGGCCCTTCCATACCGTACACACACATATATGCGCCGCCGATACCGACCGAATTCTCCGCCGTCCAGGTGCGCGCCGGATTATATTTGGTAGTCACCAGCCGATGGCGCGGATCGAGTGGCGTCGCCACTGGCGCACCGAGATAGACATCGCCCAATCCCATCACCAGATAAGAGGCGCTAAATACGATCTCTTTTACCGCCTCAATGCTATCCAGCCCATTGATGCGGCGAATAAATTCAATATTGCTTGGGCACCAGGGCGCATTCGGTCTGACGGATTGGTCGTAGCGCACAATCGCTTCACGGCAGGCTGCATCATCCCAGCTGAGCGGCAGCCATATGGTGCGCGAAGGCACGGCTGCATCGGCCAGGCTACCCAATGCTAAATCAGCGTGCAATATTTGCGCCAATAGCTCACTTCTTGCACACAACTGCGCGTCATAATGGATTTGTAGCGAGCGGATGCCGGGCGTCAATTCCAGTTGCCCCGGCAGCGGATGCGCTTCCAGCCATTGCATCAGCGCATGCACGCGAAAACGCAACGCGATATCCAGCTGCAAATCGCCATATTCCACCAGCAGAAAACGGTCGCCCGCCGCCCGAATACAGAGCGAAGGACGTTGATCCGATGCCGCAAGATGGTGCAGCACAGGATCAATCAAGGGCAGCGCCGCGTTCACTGTAATCGGTTGAGATTGCAGTTTGATGATCTCATCACGCTGCGCCTGCGCCAGCTGATCGGCGGTGGCGAGATCGATCGGCTGGAACTGCACGCGATCGCCGGCTTTCAGCTGCCCCAGCTTCCACAGATCGGCCTCGATCACCGTTGCCGGGCAGACAAATCCTCCCAGCGATGGGCCATCTGGACCGAGGATCACCGGCATATCGCCGGTAAAATCCACCGTGCCGAAGGCGTACGCATTGTCATGAATATTCGAAGGATGCATGCCCGCTTCGCCACCGTCGCTGCGCGCCCAGGTCGGTTTTGGGCCGATCAGGCGAATACCGGTGCGGCTGGAGTTGTAGTGCACTTGCCACACAGCGGCAAAAAATTCCGCGATGTCGTCATCGGTGAAGAAGGTGGGCGCGCCATGCGGGCCGTAAATCACCCGTAACTGCCAGCAACCGTTAAGTTGCGGCAGCAGTTCGTCAGGCAATGTTGCGGCACTCAGCACCTGCGGCGCAGCGAGATGCAGCACATCACCGGCGCGCAGCGCGCGTCCGGCATGACCACCAAATTTGCCGAGGGTGAAAGTGCTGCGGCTGCCCAGATAGCGCGGCGTGTCGAGGCCACCGGCCAGCAGCAGATAGCTGCGGCTGCCGTCGCGCACCTCGCTAAGCGTCAGCGTTTGCCCGGCCTGCGCCGTTAGCCGCTGATTCATCGGTAATCTTTGTTGATCAAGCTGAGCAGCAATCGGCGCACCGGTCAGTACAAAACTACATGCCTGATTGAAGCGCAGCGTCGGGCCACGCAAGGTGATCTCCAGCCCGGCGGCCTGAGCATCGTTGTCTAACAGGCGATTTCCGAGCTGGAACGCTCGGCTGTCGAACGGACCGGAAGGCGGCACGCCAACATGCCAATAGCCGATGCGGCCCGGCGCATCTTGCACCGTGGTTAAGGTGCCGCCGCTGATAATATCCAGCGTTGGTGGCTGCCACTGCATGGTGCCGAGCGTGGCGGTGATGATGCGTCCCTGCTGTACTTCCGGCAGCGTGCACAGCTGGCGCAGCCACAGTAAATTGGTTTCGATGCCGTACAGCTCGGTGGCGTGCAGCGCCTGCATCATACTGCCGAGCGCGCTGGCGCGATCGGCGGCATGAACAATCACCTTCGCCAGCATCGGATCGTAAAACGGCGAAACCTCCATGCCGCTCTCAACGCTGCTGTCGATCCGCAGCGTTGCGCCTCCCATCTCAGTCGGGAATTGCACATGGCTGAGTAATCCGGCGCTGGGCTGGAACTGCTTAGCGGGATCTTCGGCGTAAAGCCGTACCTGAATGGCGTGACCTTGCGCGACCGGCTGCAAATCAGCCAGCGGCGGTAATTTTTGCTGCGCCAGTTCCACCATCCAGCGCACCAAATCAACGCCATACACCATTTCGGTCACGCCATGTTCCACCTGCAAGCGCGTGTTCACTTCGAGGAACCAGAACTGCTGGCTGGCATCGTCATACACATATTCCACCGTGCCTGCGCTGCGATAGTTCACCGCCCGCGCCAGCCGCACGGCGGTAGCCTGCAACTGCGCGCGTACGGCGGCGCTCAAGCCCGGTGCAGGCGTCTCTTCCAGCACCTTTTGATTACGACGCTGAGCAGAGCAATCACGCTCGCCGAGCGCGATCACTTCACCTGCGCCGTCGCCAAAAATCTGCACTTCGATATGGCGTGCACGCGCAATAAACTTCTCTAAAAATACGCCATCGTCGGCGAAGTTATTACCTGCCAGGCGCTTCACGCGAGTAAATGCCGCGTCGAGCTGTTCGGCATCGTCACAGCGCTGCATACCAATCCCGCCGCCGCCCGCGGTGCTTTTCAACATTACCGGATAGCCAATCTGCGCCGCCATCTGCTGCGCCTCGGCCAGCGAAGCCAGTAAGCCGCTGCCCGGCAGCAGCGGCACATGGTTCTGTTCGGCCAGCGCACGCGCGCTGTGTTTAAGGCCAAAGGCCGCCATCTGCTGCGCGCTCGGCCCAAGAAAATGTACGCCCGCCGCTTCGCAACGCTTTACAAAATCTGGATTTTCACTGAGAAAACCGTAGCCCGGATGCAGCGCCTGCGCGCCACTCTGCGCGGCTATCACCAGCAATTTATCCTGATTGAGATAAGTGTCTCGCACCTGACCTTCGCCGAGCGACCAGGCTTCATCCGCCAGACGTACATGGCGCGCATGGCGGTCGGCTTCGGCATATACGGCAATCGCCCGGATATTCATGGCTTGCAGGGTACGAATAATGCGCACGGCAATCGCGCCACGGTTGGCAATTAATACGCGATCAATCATGACTGAATACTCTCGTTGCGGCAGGTCGTCCTGCGTGGCATTGACGGCAGAAAACGGGTCGTCCCGTTGCGTCAGAGAATCACCACACGCTGACTAAAATCGGCGTTGGGTTATAACCGTTGCAGGGATTGTTGAGCTGCGGGCAGTTGGAGATCAGCACCAGCACGTTGATTTGCGCCACCATCTCGACATATTTTCCCGGCGCTGAAATGCCGTCGGCAAAGGTTAATCCGCCGTCATGCGTCACCGGCACGTTCATGAAAAAATTGATGTTATGGGTGATGTCGCGGCGCGTCAGGCCGAACTCCGGCTTTTCCGCCACCGCCAGCATCCAGCTATCGCGGCACGAATGCATATGGCGCTTTTCCAGGTCATAGCGCACCGTGTTGCTCTCGCACGAGCAGGCGCCGCCAAGCGTGTCGTGACGGCCACAGGTATCGGCGGTAATGGTCAACATTGGGCGATCAAGGTTGGAGCGCAGTACGCTGCCCGCAATCAGAAACACGTTGTTCTGCCCGCGCAGCGTGTCGCTCATGCTGTAGCGTTCAGCGGTGTCATCAGCATTGAAAAACAGCGTATCGGCGGCCTGATTGCCTTCCAGATCGGTGATGCGTAGCGTCTGACCGGCTTCGATGAGATGTAGCCAGTAATCGCCGGCATCAATTTTTTGCTGTAAGCGCGCTTCGGCTGGATTGAGCGGACTTTCAGTGATCATCACATTTCTCCTTGCAGTTGATACAGCGCGTTATTACGCAAGCCGCGTTGATTTTCAGCACGTTGCAGACAGATTTCGGGCAATGGCGCGTGCTGCGCATCCAGTTCGATCTGCACCGGCTGGCGCGGATAATCCTGCGATGCGCTCAGCGGATGCGGGCAAGTGTGCAGCAGCACAAGAGTGTCCATCGCGAAACGTAAACGCACGCTGGCACCCGCCGCGCCCTGACGTTCCAGCTGCAAAGTGCCGTTATCGTCGGCGCGCACCTGCGCAAACAGGTTGAGGCAGGACGCCATATCGCGCTGGCCGAGCCCATATTTCGCCAGCTCGACGAGAAAGCTGTCATAGCCGTTTTGATGGCGCAGGTTGCGCGCCTGCTGATACGTGCTGGCACCAAAACGCGCGGCGGTTTGTTCGGCATTCAGCGTGCCGCACACGCTTTCATGCCAGCCGAAGCTGTCGTGTTCGATGCCGCAGAAAATGCGTCCCATATCTGAATAGAGACAGTGACCGGCGGTGAGGCGGAAAGTGTGCTGGCACTTCAAAGTGTCGGGCGCGTTGTAGCGCTCCAGCAGGTTTTCCGGGTTGTAAAACAGCAGGCCGACGTTGGCACCACCTTCCACATCGGTGAGGGTCAGCGCACTACCGCTACGCATCACCAGTGACCAGTGCGCGCCGCTCGGCAACAAGGTTTGATAAGGCTTCATGGTTTTCTCCTTTAGGCGACCAGCGGTTCGGATGGCTGTGTGCGATCCAGCGGCAGGTCGTAAGTGATGGTCGCGCCCCAGGCTTCAGGCGCGTGTGGATCGTGGCGCAGCTTGTCAAACACCAGCAGACGCGAGGCGAGGCTAAATCCCTCTTTCAGATCGTGGGTGATCATGAAAATGGTCAGGTTATGCTGCTGCCACAAGCGGGTGATCAGTTGGTGCATCTCGCTGCGGATGCCGGGATCGAGTGCGCCAAAAGGTTCATCCAGCAGCAAAATGCGCGGCTGCTTCATCAACGCCTGCGCCAGCGCCAGACGCTGCTGCATGCCGCCCGACAGCTGATGCGGATATTTATTCTGTGCATGTTCCAGCCCGACCTGCGCCAGCATGGCCTGCGCACGCTGGCGAATCGCCTGACGCTTCTTTCCCCACACGCGGCCCAGCCAACGCGCGCTGCTGAACTCGTCGCCCAGCATCACGTTGCCCAGCACCGTCAAATGCGGGAACACCGAATAGCGCTGAAACACCACGCCGCGATGCGCATCCGGTTCGTCGGGGATCGGTTCACCATCCAGTAACAGCTGGCCTTTGCTGGGCGCTTCAGTGCCGAGCAGCATATTCAGGAAGGTGGTTTTGCCGCAGCCGGACGCACCGACAATCGCCACAAACTCGCCCTCTTCGACCTCGATATTGAGACGTTCCAGCACCACTTGCTGACCGTAATGTTTCTCAAGATTTTTCAGTTGCAGTAACGGCATCGCTCGCCCCTTAATTTCGCGTGATACCACGGCCAGCAGCGACGGCTAATCAGCCGCAGCAACAGGTCGAGCAGGAAGGCCAGCAGCGCGATCCACGCCACGTACGGCAGAATCACATCCATTGCCAGATAACGTCGCATCAGGAAGATGCGATAACCCAAACCTTCCGTGGCGGCGATGGCTTCGGCGGCAATCAGAAACAGCCACGCTGACGCCAGCGACAGCCGTACCGCATCCAACAGGCGCGGCATCAGCTGCGGCAGGATCACGCGCCACAAAATCTGGGCGCTGTGTGCACCGAGCGTTTGCGCCTTCACCAACTGCTCGCGTGGGATCTTCTGCACCTGCAGCTGCAAATCGCGGGTAATCAACGGCGTGATGCCAATGACAATCAGCACCACTTTTGACACTTCGCCGAGGCCAAAACAGATAAACAGAATCGGCAGAATCGCCAGCGGCGGCACCAGCGCAAACAGCGTCACCAGCGGCGCCAGCACCGCCCGCACCACCGGCAGCGCGCCGGTGAACAGACCCAGCGCCAGCGCTAGTAGCGCGCTGATCGCTACGCCGCATAGCAAACGCAGCAAACTGGCGGCGGTATCACTCCACAGCAGATATTCACCGGTGCGCGGGCTGGGCTGAAACGCCATGCGGCTGATGGCGTCGCCCATGGCGTTAAAGCCCGGCAACAGCTTGTCTGCCGCATTCAGACTGAGACGCGCATCCGACGCCAACAGATACACCAGCAGCAGCGCCAGCAGCGGCAAAATGCCCAGCAGCAAGCGCCCCAGCGGCAGCGGTTGGTAGTTGATCAACTTACGCATCGGCATCGCCTCGCTTACAGCTGCCCGGCGGCGGCCATTTTGGTGTACTCATCGGTGAAGCGCAGTTTGAGGTTGCCCGCATCGCCCCAATTGCCCGCAGGCGTTGCCACGCCAACCACATCGGCGCTCGGCGCGCCCTCGCCCAGCAAGCCGTGCTTGAATGAGAACTCGGCGACCATCTGCATGGTGGCTTTGAGCTGTGGGCTTTGGACGAAATCGAGGGTAGTTTTGGCATCGCTAAACAGATGCGTAGCGGCCAGCTGCTGATCAAAGCCCGCCAGATCGGTGCCGGAAGCCTGCGCCATTTGTGTGCGTGCCGCTTTGGCGCTGTCGGTTGGGCCGGACATGGTTTTCAGCGTTTCATACCATGCGCCGGTCAGCGCTTTGCCGAGCTGCGGATACTTCTGCAGCGTGGCACTGTTGACCACCAGCAGATCGAGGATTTCGCCCGGAATTTGAGCGGAAGAGAAAATCAGATGGCTGTTCGGCTGCTTCTCCGCTTCGGCAAGCAGCGGATTCCAGGTCACGATAGCGTTGACGTCGGCGGTGCCAAACGCCGCCACCAAATCGGCATCGGCGGTGTTCACCACTTTGACGTCTTTCTCGCTCATGCCGGATTTCTCCAGCGCCCGCGCCAGCAGGTAATGCGAAACCGAGAGCTCGACCAGATTGATCGGCTTGCCTTTCAGCGCCGAGAGGTTGCCCGCGCCTTTCAGCAGAATACCGTCGTTACCGTTGGAGTAATCGCCGACGATCAGCGCTGTGCTATCTACGCCGCCGGTAGCGGGAATGGTTAGCGCATCCATGTTGGTCATGGTGCAACCAGCAAAACCACCTGCGGTGTATTGGTTCACCGACTCGATGTAGTCATTAACCTGCACAAACTGGATATCGATGCCGTATTTGTCGGCCCATTTTTTGACAATGCCGCTCTGCTGCGCGTAATCCCACGGCATCCAGCCCGCGTAGATCGACCAGCAAATCTTGAAGGAGGGTTTGTCGGCGGCCAGCGTGTTGACGCTGAACAGCGTGATGGTGCAAAGCAACAGCAGGCGAAGGCAGGCTTTGATCATGATGGTTCCTCTGACGTTAACGGGCGAAAAAAAAGCAGGAGGCGGCGAGCAACGTTCTCGCTTTCCTCCCGGGCTTTTTTCCCGCCGTGTAACCGTCAGAGGACGGTCGGTCACTCTCGGACCAGCATCTTTCGACCGGAACCCTAGTGACCCATTGCAAATTGTCTGGCGACGTCGGTTGCCCGCTATCGCTCCTGCATCTGCGTATACACATACAAAATGGATGCCAAGGTTATATCCAGCTGAAAAACATCAATTATTAACTAATCGCGCGTTGCCGCATGGCTGGCATTGCACAGATAAGCAGCGTGCGCGCACCACTGTGAAGCGGAAGAATTTGCAGTTTTCTGGCGATGCATCACAGCGCGTTACGCTTTTTTTGCTTTCCTTTATTCGCTTACATTAAGATAAAAACCGATTAGACCTATACAAAGCAGGGTTTTTAAGCGCTATACATACAAGGAGTTAGTATGATTATTAGCCCGCCATTTATTCGTGTAAGAAACGCTGAAACCAGTGACGCAGCATGGGTTGAAAGCATGATGCCCATTGATGCCCGCCGGAATTTCCCTATTAATGCCAGTGCATCATGGCATGGGGAATTCACATTATTCACACTGACCGAATCGATAATGAACACCATGAGCGAATTGAATATGTTCGTGCGATTGCAGATGGAGTCGTGGTCTCGTTCCGTCAGCCTTCAACTATTGAGAAGCGCGATGCCTTTCCGCTTAATTACGATGGCAGAACCGATGACGGCTATGTGTTGCTGAAGCATGAGACGGAAATTGGCGAAGATTGCAATATTGTGTATTACTCCCTCTATATGCACTTGAGGGACAGACTGGACCCGGCGATTACGACTGGAGCCAAAGTCTGGCGTAAAGATCCATTAGGTCAATCCGGCATGGTAGATAATACCAACGCCTTCCACTTCCAGATATTTTGTGATGACACAAATATGCTGAAGTTAACTGGGCGTACCGCAACGGAGTTGGATATAACCAGTGATGGCCGAACAGATACCCTATACGGTGATATCCACTTTTATTTGCCTGCAGGCACTGTGTTTTATGAAAGAATGCCCGAACACAATTCGCCGGATGCCACCCGTCTTAGCAGTGTTCATACCAGTACTGAGCCGCTTTACGTCAGCATGAGCTTTGTAAAAGGCGACTGCTCGATGATTACTCGTAGAAAAAATGTAACTAGCTTTGCTAATTACGATGAGGTTGGCGATCCGTTGGTAAATACTGATGCTCATCCAAACGATAATTCCCCAGGCATGGAATTAAAGTATGAGTATAATTTGTACAATACATCTGTGCGCCTGTATCCACAAAGTCCATCTGCCGGATTTGAGCTACTTCACTTTGGCCGTATCATTAATACTGACAATGAAACTCTTACACCTTCCAATGCACCACTGTGGCGAACCATAAACTACCCCGGCGGAGTGGGTGTAGTAAATCTAGCTGCATCTGAAATAAAAAAATTCAGTGATGCTGATTTCCCTCACTGGACGGGATGGCAAATGATTGACGATGATGCGGACAGTAATAGCCAATGTAATTCTCCCCTGATTACAGAATTACGGAACAATGAAAGTTTCAGCAATCTGCGCAGTAAGCTGATTTGCCACTTCCCGCTGGAATGGAATTCAGCAACCTTTGACCTGCGTTTTTCCTGGCTGAAAGCAGGTAGTGATGAGGAACCAGCTCTATCAGAAGATGATTACAACAGAATTAAAGACCATGCTTCAGCGCTATGCTTTGATATCGGTGCACTCGGTTCAGGTAGGCTTTGGCATTTCCATCCTGTGGGTTTCATAAGTCATTTTCGCAAATGCTGCTGGTTAAGCAAGCGAGAGCTTAAGCAACTTATCCCTAAGAACGTATTAAACATGATTCGATGGGAGCCAATTAATTATCAGGATGATGAGCAGAGCACAGCGGGAAGTATTCGTACAATTTTGAACAAAATGATGCAGAAGCACCTGATCACAACGCCGCTTCGTATAGCCTGCTTTTTAGGAAATGCTATTCAGGAAACTGGTTGGCTGAGAACGATGAAAGAGGGATACAGATATACTGAACGGGAACCAGGAACTCGACGGATAATACGTAGCTACAATATCTGGTATTATCCATGGTATGGGCGTGGACTTCTTCAGCTGACAAACCCTGCGAATTACTTCAGCTACTTCACTTTCAGAGGATATCAATACCCTGAGAATATTAAGAATGTCCTGACAGCCGAATATAGCAGATTGTATGGGTCGCGTGATCAAAGGTATTCTAACAACCATCTATCTGACACTGAGAATAATCTAACTGCCAACATCATAGCGTGGCGTGACAATATCGGTGAGGAACATTATGAATCAGCCGAAAGCGCTGGCTTTTACTGGATTTCGAGAAAAATGGCCTTCTATTCTGATGCTATTCATAATCTTGAACGATGCAGCGTAAGAACCAACGCCGGAACAAAAATATACTATCGTAGTCCAGCATTCTGGAAAGCCAGTGCCGCAGTAAATTTGCCAAATAGAATAAATACAATTTATTCACAAGCTTTAAACGGTTTTGATGCACGTTGCTGTGTCTATGGCAGTGCCATATATGTACTGACAGAACAAAAATACCCCAGCGAAGTCCAAGATGTCGTGTGTGAAAAACCCGAATCAGAACAATTGAGAAGATAACAATGGAAATGATAAATAAGTTTTTTATTTCAAATATTTTTTTAACATGCATATTTTGCACTAATACATATGCAAACACACTAAACTTCGAATGTGCTACTGATAACAATAAAAATATTGCACTTTATAGTGACGAAAAAACCATAACATATACATTTGGAAAAGCAAAAGAAGAGCCTGAAATTATAATAAAAAAAGACAGAAAGGAAGTAAACTTTGACTTAGAAAACCCTGATGGTGGTGGGTTAAGTAACTCTATAGAGATAAAAAACGGAGACTATAATTATCAATTGATTTCAGTAATTGATAACCTTTCTGAAGAGCATGGTTCAACCACTTTATTAAACATAATTAGCAAAGGACGAATTTTAAAAACCATTTATTGCATTCCAAACAGTGAGTATGGATCTCTGATTAGTACAGACCCAGCATACTTAGGGCCACTAAAATGAATTAAGAATAAATCCCGCTTATTATATTCATTTGGATAGAATTTTAATGTTATTTTAAAAAACTTAAACTTTTTTGAGTGGATGCAATGAATGTTAACAGCGGAATCATCTCTTATTATATATTTTGACTACTTTTGATTCAGATCTTTGCTTAAGCGCATTTCTTGAGTCTTGATTGAAGATTAAGAATAATATCCATGGCATGTGCATGAAGTATATTTTGGCAGGCCTAGTTATTAGATTGACTAGGTCAAATCAATTAAGGAGAGATTAATGCAGAACTCATTGGTATTTATGACGATTTTATTTTTCTCAAATACTACATTATGTGCGATCACGCCAGAAATAACGAATCCAGATAAATTTAATGAGAATATTTACATCGTTAAACATTTATCTGCTAACAGAGGATACTCACCAAGTCTGGGAAGTGACTGCGGTAATATTACATTGAAAGATTTTACTCCAAAAATTTATCGCTCTCAAAAAAACAAGACTAACAATCCAATATATCAGGGAATAACTTTACAGTTTTGTTCCATTGAGAAAGAGGCTAAGAGTAACGGATATGTTGCTGGAATGCTTCTTCCAGAAAGAATCTATTTTGATAATAAAGATAAGATATGGAAAAATAAAATAAAAAAAATGAGTACGCACGATATAATAGCCTCACAGAGGCTTTATGGTGTAAAAAATATTAACGAATTAAAAGCCATTAAGATTTACAATATCGAATCTGTCAATGCCAGTGGCTATGCTATTATCGACTATAATATAACCAAGGAAGAACAAAGAAGTAACATCAAGAAGAAACTGTCTTTCTGTTTATTTAGTAATACCGAGGCGTTTTGCGGCTCAGGGTCAATGATATACTTATTTGACGGGAAAGAAGTTGATTTTACCAATTACGTACTAAAATCTCTTGAAACCGTTGAAATAACCCCTCTGTTAAATTGAATTATTATAGCAGCAAGTGAAAAAGGAAATAGAAAATGAAAAGCATTAGAATAAGTGCTTTCCATATATATAGTTTTATAGCATTATTATTTTGCACTAGTACTTATGCAAGTATACTAAATTTCAAATGCTCTATAGACAACAATAAATACATTGCACTTTATAGTGACAAAAAAACCATCACATATACGCTTGGAAAAACAAAAGAAAAGCCTGAAATTGTGGTGAAAAAAGACAGAAAGGAAGTAAACTTTGACCTTGAAAACCCTGATGGTGGTGGATTAAGCAGCTCTATAGAGATAAGAAATGGAAACTATAGTTATCAATTGATTTCAGTTATTGATAAAATATCGGAAAGACATAATTCAACCACTTTATTAAATGTAATTAACAAAGGAAGGATATTAAGAACTATTTATTGTATACCAAACAGTGAATATGGCTCTTTGACCAGTTCAGACCCAGCATACTTAGGTTCTATGCAATGAATTAAGAATATATCTCGTTTGCCAAATGCAATCGCATGGATTTATTGCATTGATATTAAAATTCGCAAACAGATGAAATGTAAGTTCGCAGCAGGATCATTTCTCATTAGTTAGTTTTCCTGTTTAAAATCTGGTGATAGCGTTAAATACATTTCTTGATCCTCATTAGGAGATCATAACATTTTGCCTCTGGCCGTTTCGCTATCTGAATTTTCCCCGGCCTGGCTATTTTTCTCACCGTGCAGGGCTTCAACCTGCTGGGCGACGGCTTGCGCGACGCGCTCGACCCACGCGATGACTCACACTAAGGAACGATCATGAGTGAACTGGATTTTAACGTCAGCTATGCCTCACACCGCGTACCGATGATGGGACGCAACGCGGTTGCTACCTCACAACCGCTGGCGGCGCAGGCCGGAATGCGCATGCTGCAACAGGGCGGCAATGCGGTGGATGCGGCGATTGCCAGTGCAATGGCGTTAACCGTGCTGGAGCCCAGCGGCAACGGCCTCGGCAGTGATGCCTTTGCGATTATCTGGGATGGCAAAAAACTGCACGGTTTGAATGCCTCGGGCCGCTCGCCTGCGGCATGGAACCCGGAACGCTTTGCCGGACGCGATGCCATGCCGGAAATTGGCTGGGAAGCGGTCACCGTGCCGGGCGCGGTTTCGGCGTGGGTTGAGCTAGCCGAACGCTTTGGCACGCTGCCGCTTACCACGCTGGCGCAACCGGCTATTGAATACGCGCGTGACGGTTTCCCGGTTTCACCGCTGATTGGTCATCTATGGCAACGCGCCTACAACAAGCTGAAAGATCAGCCTGGTTTTGTCGAGTGCTTTGCACCTGAGGGTCGCCCGCCGCGTGCTGGAGAACTGTTCCGCAATCCGGCGCAAGCCGAAACGCTGCAAAAAATCGCCGAAACGCGTGGTGAAGCCTTCTATCGTGGCGAACTGGCTGAAAAAATAGTGGCGTTTGCTCAGCAGCATGGCGCGGCGCTCAGCCTTGATGATCTGAAAAATCATCGCGCTGATTGGGTGGAATTGTTATCGCGCCCGTTTGCGGGCGGATCGGTGCAGGAACTGCCGCCGAACGGTCAGGGCATCGCCACCTTGATTTCGCTGGGCATTCTCGAACAGTGGGATATTGGCCGCTATGAACCGGATTCGGTGCCGTGGCTGCATCTGTCGATTGAAGCGATGAAGCTGGCGCTGGCCGATTTAGATCGTTACGTCAGCGATTACGATCACCTCGAGTTCCCGGCGGAACTGCTGCTGAGCGATGAATATTTGAAACAGCGCGCGCAGCTGATTAATCCCGATCGGGCCGGGGATTTTACCTTTGGTTCCCCGCAGCAGAGCGGCACGGTGTATCTCTCCACCGCCGATGCCAGCGGCATGATGGTTTCCTTTATACAGTCAAACTACATGGGCTTCGGTTCTGGCGTAGTGGTGCCAGGCACCGGCATCAGCCTGCAAAACCGTGGCTGTGGTTTCTCACTCGATCCACAGCATCCCAATGTGGTGGCTGGCGGCAAGCGTCCGTTCCACACCATCATTCCGGCGTTTGCCCTCGACGGTGACGGCCAGCCGCTGATGTCGTTTGGCGTGATGGGCGGCCCGATGCAGGCACAAGGTCATTTGCAGATGGCGCTGCGCATCATGCAGCACAAGCAAAACCCGCAGGCGGCGATTGATGCACCACGCTGGCGCGTTGAGCAAGGGCGTGCGGTGGTGGTTGAGCCGGGCATCGACCGTAACGTGCTGGCAAAGCTGCGCGAGATGGGGCATCAAATTACGCTGGAAGATCCGCTGCTCGGCTATAACTTCGGCGGTGCGCAGGCGATTGTGCGCGATCCGCAAGGCTTCTATATCGCCGCCACTGAAAGCCGTAAGGATGGGCAGGCGCTGGTGTTCTGATTTGCTGTTTTAAAAAAGGTCACCATAAATGGTGACCCTACGGGATTTGCAGCGATTGTGAGCCAGGAAAATGTATTGTTGCTGCAGCGCGGGTGTTGAGGCGACATCCGAACCCGCTGAGCGAACGAGGGATTCCAGGGCGAGCCGCATGGATGCGGCGAGAGGTGGCGCTGAGCAGGAGCGAATCGACACCGGTCCGTCAGGAATCGTGAATGAGTGAAGGTACCGCGCAGCGGCGGGTTGGGCTGGCGCAAGGCCCGGGAGTGCAGAGGGCGCGGCCAGGCGTCCTCTGCTCGGTCGCCGCACCAAGGTGCTGCAACTGCCTCTGCAAGAGGCGAACGAAAGTCGCTTTGTGCTTAGCTGATCGGCATTACACCATAAATGGTGACCCTACAAATCCGCCATTTCCTTGTCGGGTGCGCATTTATGCGCACCAGGCAAACGCCGCCCGTTGTACCCGCCAGGCCATTGCACTATCCTTTAGGACCATTCCCATCGAATCGAATTTGCCATAACAGGAGTTAATCATGGCGTCAGGAATTTCCCGCATCTGGATGCGTACCGGCATGCTGATGGTCAGTGCCTTGGTCGTGCTGCAACTTACGGCCTGTGGCGACAAAGAGGGCGATCAGCGTAAAGCTTTCAGTGACTTCCTTCAGAACACAGTGATGCGCAGCGGCGAGCATCTGCCAAGCCTGAGTGAAAACCAGAAGCAGACCTTCGGTAACTACGCCAGCGATTACGCCATCCTTTATGGTTTCTCGCAGCAGACCAATCAGGCGATTGAGCAAGGTATGCGTCCGGTGGTTGATGAGTTAGCGGCGATTCGTGTACCGCAGGATTACCTGACGCGCCGCGATAGCCTGCGCCAGGCCAGCGGTAATCTGAGCGTGCTGACCCAGCAGATTCAGAGCGCCAAAATGCAGGCGGAAAGCAGCAAAGCCACGCTGAAACAGCCGGATGATCTGAAGAAAGTCTACGACGCCGCGTTTATCAAAGTGGTAACGCAGCCAGCCAGCACGCTGATTCCGTTGCTGCCACAGCTGCAGGCGCTGAGCCAGGCGGCGGTGCAAACCGGCGACTATCTGCAATCGCAAGGCACACGCGTAACCTTCAACGACGGCGGCGTGCAGTTCCCAACCCAGGATCAGGCAACGCAATACAACACGCTGATGAGCAATCTCTCCAGCAATGCGCAGGCGCTGACGCAAGCGCAAAATGCGGTGCAAGGCGGGTTATAACAGCCGATATATTTTAGTGGTCGCCATCAATGGCGACCCTACAAGTCTATTATCTCTTTTCAGAATTTCGTCACTTCCTTACAGCTCACTTTTCTGCTGCAGCATATTGTGATCTGGCGCATTTTCGACCAAAAATAGTTTGTGACATTGATCACATTTACACAACAAAGCACCCAGCGCAAAAGGTGACTTAAGTCACATTCATCATCTTGTTTTGCTTAATTTTTCGGCATCGTTGCTTTCTTACAGCGTCTTTTTGTGATCGGCATCACCTTATTGCACCCCAACCACCCCAACTTAGCGTGATCTGCATCACACTTAGGTGCTGCTCTACGCAGCGTAATAAACTAGTGCTAGAGTCCGCGTGCATACAGTAATGCCACGGCCCCCGCCGTAACGTTCAAACAAAAACAAACGCGCTCTCTTATTGCAGCGCGTCTCAATAAGGGGTGGGTTTATGTCCTCATCAGTAAAGGTCAAGGTTCAGAGCTTTGGTCGCTTTCTGAGTAATATGGTGATGCCTAACATCGGTGCGTTTATCGCATGGGGTATCATCACTGCGCTGTTCATCCCAACCGGATGGATTCCAAACGAAACGCTGGCGAAACTCGTCGGCCCAATGATCACCTACCTGCTGCCGCTGCTGATTGGTTTCACCGGTGGACGTCTGGTTGGCGGCGATCGCGGTGGCGTGGTCGGTGCAATTACCACCATGGGCGTGATCGTCGGTGCCGATATGCCGATGTTCCTCGGCTCCATGATTGCCGGTCCGCTGGGCGGCTGGGCGATCAAGTCCTTTGACCGCGCCGTTGATGGCAAGATCAAAAGCGGCTTCGAGATGCTGGTTAACAACTTCTCGGCCGGTATCATCGGTATGCTGCTGGCGCTGTTAGCGTTCCTGGCAATCGGTCCACTGGTTGAAGGCCTGTCACACATTCTCGCCGCTGGCGTGAATCTGATGGTGCAGAACAACCTGCTGCCACTGACGTCGATCTTTGTTGAACCGGCGAAAATCCTGTTCCTCAATAACGCCATCAACCACGGTATCTTCTCTCCGCTGGGTATCCAGCAGGCGAGCGAGGCCGGCAAATCAATCTTCTTCCTGATTGAAGCCAACCCAGGTCCGGGTATGGGCGTGCTGGTTGCCTACATGATGTTTGGTCGCGGTAGCGCTAAACAATCTGCAGGCGGTGCAGCGATCATCCACTTCCTTGGTGGTATCCACGAAATTTACTTCCCATACGTGCTGATGGCGCCGCGTCTGTTGCTGGCAGTTATCCTTGGCGGTATGACTGGCGTGTTCACCTTGACGCTGCTGAACGGCGGCCTGGTTTCTCCGGCTTCTCCAGGTTCCATCCTGGCCGTGCTGGCGATGACGCCAAAAGGCGCTTACTTCGCGAACATCGCGGCCATCATCGCTGCATTTGCCGTCTCCTTCGTGGTCTCTTCAATCCTGCTGAAAACCAGCAAAGTGAAAGAAGATGACGATATCGAAGCGGCGACACAGCGCATGCAGGATATGAAAGCGCAGTCGAAAGGTCAGGCCGTTGCCGGTTCACCGGTTGCTGGCGACGCGATGAGCGTTGACCTGAACCACGTACGCAAAATCATCGTAGCCTGTGACGCCGGTATGGGTTCAAGTGCGATGGGTGCAGGCGTGCTGCGTAAGAAAGTGCAGGACGCGGGTCTGAGCAATATCTCCGTCACCAACACGGCGATTAACTCGCTGCCGGGCGACGTCGATCTGGTGATTACCCACCGCGATCTGACCGAACGTGCGATGCGTCAGGCACCGCAAGCGCAGCATATTTCGCTGAACAACTTCCTCGATAGCGCACTGTACAGCAACCTGACCGAACGTCTGGTTGCCGCTAACCGCAGTGAAGCGCGTCGCGAAACCGTGCAGACCACGCTGGCTGACAGCTACGACGAAGGCAATGCGCACCTCTTCAAACTGGGTGCAGACAACGTGTTCCTCGGTCTGAGCGCCACCCATAAAGAGCAGGCGATTCGCTTTGCGGGTGAGCAGCTGGTGAAAGGCGGCTACGTGCAGCCGGAATATGTTGAAGCGATGCTGGAACGTGAAAAGCTGACGCCAACTTACCTTGGTGAATCCATTGCTGTGCCACACGGTACCGTAGAAGCGAAAGACCGCGTGCTGAAAACCGGCGTGGTGTTCTGTCAGTATCCGGCAGGCGTGCAGTTTGGTGATGAGCCAGAAGACGTGGCGCGTTTGGTGATTGGTATCGCCGCTCGCAATAACGAGCACATTCAGGTGATTACCAGCCTGACCAACGCGCTGGATGATGACAGCGTGATTGAGAAGCTGGCGAATACCACCAGCGTGCAGGACGTGTTGGACCTGCTCTCAGGCAACACCGTTAAAGCGTAATACCACGTTTTACCTTCCCTGGGGCGGGTAAGCCCGTCCCACATTTCCGGGGCGGACTTGCCCGCCCTTTCGTCATTTGATATGGGTCAAATTTATGAAAGCGTTACATTTTGGAGCAGGTAACATTGGTCGCGGTTTTATCGGTAAGTTACTGGCGGATGCCGGCATCGAGCTGGTGTTTGCTGACGTCAATCAGGTGGTACTTGATGCCCTTAACGCCCGTCATGAGTATCCGGTTCATGTGGTTGGCGAGCAGGCAAAAGTCGAAATCGTAACAGGCGTCAGCGCCGTCAACAGCACCAGCGATGACATCGTTGCGCTGATTGCTGAGGTTGATATCGTGACCACGGCGGTTGGCCCGCAGATTCTGGAGCGCATCGCCGGTGGCGTCGCCAAAGGTCTGGCTAAACGCAGCGACAGCGGTAACGTCCGTCCACTCAACATCATCGCCTGTGAAAACATGGTGCGCGGTACCAGCCAGCTGAAACAGCACGTGCTGAAAGCGCTGCCAGAGCAGTATCACGCGTGGGTTGAAGCGCATGTTGGCTTCGTTGATTCTGCTGTAGATCGCATTGTGCCGCCGTCCGAAGCTGGCACCACCGATCCGCTGGAAGTCACCGTGGAAACCTTCAGCGAGTGGATTGTTGATAAAACCCAGTTCAAAGGTGAATTGCCAAACATTCCTGGCATGGAATTAACCGACAACCTGATGGCCTTCGTTGAGCGCAAGCTGTTCACCCTTAATACCGGTCACGCCATCACCGCGTATCTCGGTCAGCTGGCCGGTCACGCTACTATTCGTGACGCGATTCTCGACGAGAAAGTGCGTGCGGTGGTGCAAGGCGCGATGCAGGAAAGCGGCGCAGTGCTGATCAAGCGTTATGGCTTTGAAGCTGATAAGCATGCTGCTTACATCCAGAAAATCCTCACCCGCTTCGAAAATCCGTACCTGAAAGATGACGTTGAGCGCGTAGGTCGTCAGCCGCTGCGTAAACTGAGCGCGGGCGATCGCCTGATCAAGCCAACGCTGGGCACCATTGAATACAACCTGCCGCACACCAATCTGGTGCAGGGCATTGCTGCCGCCATGCATTATCGCAGCGAAGCCGATCCGCAGGCGCAGGAACTGGTTGCGCTGCTGGCAGAAAAAGGCCCGCAAGCCACGCTGGCGGAAATTTCTGGCCTGGATGCCAATAGCGAAGTAGTCACCTCAGTGGTGAGCGCTTACAACGCTATGGCATAATGCGCGCCCTTTAGTGGTTAACTCGGGCGCGCTTGCGTGCCCGCTGGCGGTAGCTGAACGATGCAGGCAATGATGGAAGAGAAGCAGGCTTTTGAAAACCGGGTGCTTGAGCGCCTGAACGCCGGTCGTTCGGTGAGAAGCTTCCTGATCGCCGCCGTTGAGCTGCTGACCGAAGCAGTTAACCTGCTGGTGCTGCAAGTGTTTCGCAAGGACGATTACGCGGTCAAATACGCAGTAGAGCCGCTGCTGCTGGGTAATGGTCCGTTGGGCGAACTCTCGGTTCGCCTCAAGCTGATTTACGGCCTGGGCGTGATCAATCGCCATGAGTACGAAGATTGCGAACTGCTGCTGGCGCTGCGTGAAGAGCTGAATCACGACATCAGCGATTATCGTTTTACCGACGATGAGATCCTCGGCCCGTTTGGCGAATTGCACTGCGTAGTCGCCTGGCCGCCGCAGCCGGATTTCAACCGCGACGACGAGCAACTGCGCTCAATGCAGCAGCAGCGCTATCTGCAGATGGTGCGTTCAACCATGGTGCTGTCGCTCACCGAGCTGATTTCACGCATTTCGCACAAGCAGGTGTTTAAAAAGCCGGCGTTATAGGGTCGCCATTCATGGCGACCAGGCGAGCATGAATACGCGCCACGCTGCAAAACTGCGTAGATTTGTGTATCCTTTGCCTGTTTTCCTTAACGAGTTTTCCCCCAATGAAAGAACAAGAAAAAGCCGAGATTAAACTGCTGAGCGATCAGCTCGATGCGCTCAACCGCAAAGAAGCCCCGCTGTTAGCCTCTGGCGATGCCGAAAAGCTCGGTGAACTGCTGCGTGAAAAAGAGAAGCTGGAGCTGGAAATTGAGCGCCTGCGCAGTGTGCGCACCGAGAAGCTGAGTAAAGAAGCGCAACAGCTGCAGAAGCTGGGCTTTAGCCGCGAAATCACTAAAAAAGAACAGGCCAACATGGGCGCATTCAAGAAAAGCGTGCGCGGCCTGGTGGTGGTACACCCAATGACCGCGCTCGGACGTGAGATGGGACTGAAAGTGATGACCGGCTACGCCAAGCAGCCGTTCTAATCTTTACTTACGCGGCGTGTGAGACGTCGCGTAGGATGCCAGCCGCCTGATGAACTTGTTCATTCAGACTGTCCAGCAAGGCATAGCGACGGCGATACTCGGCGCGCTTCTTGCTGGCAATCTCTTCCAGATCTTTACGCTCCACGCGTAACGGCAACGCAAACAGCTCATCAGCGCGCGCCACGCCACCCAACGACAACCAAAACTCGCTGTAGCTGGCAAAGAACTTATCGCCTTTACTGTGACGGTAGCGCAGGCTGCGGAACACGTGTGTGGTATCGCCAACGGCGGTGATCGCCTCAACGCCACACTGCTGCGCCAGATTAAATACCGCTTCCATCAGCAAACGTTTCGGGAATACGCCGTGTGCCGCTTTGGTGGCATCGCGAATCACGTCGTTGGAAATATGTTTACGCGGTCCCTGCAATCCACCAATTAATAAGGTGCGTTTGTTCTGTTCGCCAATAATTGAGAAAGAGAGCGAAGCAATTAACTGGGTTTGATAATGCAGTTCCAGGGTAATTTCACCTTCACGGTCAAAACGTCCCGGACAGCAGTGAATCACAAACGCCTCGTCATTTTTGCCGCTCAACGTGGCCAGCAAATTATCGCCCGGACTCTGCAACAGCTGGCGCAGTGCCGCATTATCTAACTGCTCCATCAACGTGTAGTGATCGATGATCGCCTGCGCACGTTGCGCCACGCTGAATCCCGCACGCAGATAAGGACGATGTGGCTTTGCCGGCAGCAAACCCTGCATGGTCAATAGCTGCGGCAGCGCAGACAATTTCGCTAACTGGTGCAGATAATTAAAGGTCGTCACAGGAAAGACTAGCGACCTTAAGGCAAATTTCGCGCGAAAACTTCCGCTATTCCATAATTTATTCGGCCTGAACTTTCCGCTTATTAATGGTAAAAACAGCGGCGCTGACGAATCATTATTCGTCACAGAAGTTGTGATAGTAGACATGATTATTTAGGCTTAGCGAGACAAATTGTCGCTACTATATGCCCCAAATTATCAACGGCAGGTTAATAAGCTTTCGCCGCGCAATAATCGTACGCGTGAATATTCAGGTCGTTTAGAAAGGGTTTAAAAAAGACGAAAAAAAACCGGTGAAATCATCACCGGTTTCATGTTGCGGCTATAGCCCGAACTTACTTAGCAGCAGCGAAACGCGCTGCAGCTTCGTCCCAGTTCACAACGTTCCAGAATGCTTTGATGTAATCAGGACGTTTGTTCTGATACTTCAGGTAGTAAGCATGTTCCCAAACGTCCAGACCGATGATCGGAGTGCCTGAAACGCCAGCGACCGCTTCACCCATCAGTGGGCTGTCCTGGTTTGCGGTTGAAACCACAGCCAGTTTGTCGCCTTTTTTCACCAGCCACGCCCAGCCTGAACCGAAGCGAGTGGTAGCGGCTTTCTCAAACTCAGCCTGGAAAGCTTCAACGCTACCGAAATCTTTTTCGATCGCGGCTTTCAGGTCGCCCTGCAGCGAGGTGCCCAGCTTCAGACCTTTCCAGAAGAAGCTGTGGTTAGCGTGGCCGCCTGCGTTGTTACGCAGTGGACCTTTTTTGTCTGCTGGCAGCTGATCCAGTTTAGCGATCAGTTCTTCTACCGGCAGGTTAGCGAATTCGGTACCTTCCAGCGCAGCGTTAGCGTTGTTAACGTAGGCCTGGTGGTGTTTAAAGTGATGGATTTCCATCGTCTGCTTGTCGAAGTGCGGTTCCAGTGCGTCGTACGCATACGGCAGGGATGGCAGTGAATAACTCATGTTCTTCCTCTCCATTTTAGTGTTTTGCAGCACCACCTCACTGGGCGTGCCGCGTAAGCAGTCGGATCATTATAGTTAAAAACATGATCCGTAAAAGGGTTATCAATGCCTTAGAATTGATAAGGATTTGATGAATCTGGGAAAAGGTGCGCACGCACGGCTACACCTTGTGGCTGCTGGCGCGCAGTTTAAGCTGCACCGGCAGTTCATTGATGGCTGGCGGTTCATCGCCTTTGAGCGCCGCCAGCAGACGTTTACCTGCCGTGCGCCCCATCTCTTCATACGGCAGCACAATGCTGGTCAGCGGCGGAGAACACACCGCCGCTAGCGGGCCGCCGCCGATGCTGGCAATCGCCAACTGGCTGGGAATCGCAATCCCCGCCGCATGGCACGCCATGATGGCACCGCAAGCCACTTCATCGCTGGTGCAAATCAGCACATCCAGCTCTGGCCAGGTTAGGCGAATTTCTGCCAGCAAGCTGTGCCCGGCGGCAAAGGTTGGCATTTTCGGCGATGTCACCACGCGATGCGGCGCCTGATTCATCGCCAGCATGCCGCTGTGCCAGCCATTCAGCAGCTGGCGGAAGATGGTGTTATTACTTTGCGTGCACAACAAACCGAGATTGCGATAACCGCGCTCGACCAGGCTTTGCACCAGTTGGCGAATCGCTTTGGCGTAATCGACACCAATGCTGATCCCCGCCGAGTCCTGATGCACACCGCCAATATCCATCACCGGCAATCCGGAATTGCTCAGCAGACGATGCGCTTCGGCGGCGTTATCGAAATTGAAATGCACCATCGCCGCCGGATTATAGGAGAGCAGCATTTCAATCAATTCGCTCTCTTCCGCAGCCGAATGATTGGCTTCCGCCAGCATCATGTTGTAGCCCTGCGGCCGCAGCACTTCCTGCAGCGCTTCCGACACAATTGCACTGCCCGGCGTGGCAAACGACGGCACCACCATGGTGATCAGGCGTGATGTCGCCGAGGCGAGATTACTCGCCTGCACGTTCGGCACATAGGAGAGCTCAATCACCGCCGCATCGATTTTAGCGCGAATTTCAGGCGACACTTTTTCCGGCATGCGCAACGCACGCGATGCTGTCATGGTGCTTACACCTACCAAACGGGCAACATCGGCTAAAGTACTTTTGCCGGTACCGCGCCGCTTTTTTTCTGTCATGCGATCTCCTGCATTACTCGCTACTTTTTTGCCAGGACGCAGCTTAAAACCAAATCTGTTAACGCGCCATGTGAAAAACCACAGTTTCGGGCATCCCTCACCCCGCGATCTTTTCAGAATGCTGAGCATGTCAGGTGCTTGCAACGAAGACAAACGCGCAGCTAGGAAATGTTAGCGATAACACGTTTTTTAACAATAACGGTGTTAGCGCTAACTTTTGCGACAATCATCACAGAAAACCGCTGAGAAAATAACCTACATTGCACCCCATCGACGAATAAACAGGAATTACTGATGCTCACTCAATGGCTAACACCGCAACATATTCGTGTCGTAGAGCAGGTTAGCGACTGGCAGGAAGCGGTGCGTTTATCCGCCGAACCGCTGCTGGCCGCGGGAGCCATCAGCCCGGCTTATCTCGATGCCATCTTCACCTCGCATGCCGAGCTCGGTCCGTATTACGTGCTGGCGCCGGGTCTGGCGATGCCACATGCCCGCCCGGAACAAGGCGCGCGCAAAAACGGCCTGTCGCTGCTGCATGTGAAGAATGGCGTGAGCTTTCAGGCCGATGAGAACGATCCGGTTTATGTGGTCATCATGCTGTGTGCGGTGTCTGGCGACGATCATATTCAGATGATCACCGCATTAGCCGACGTGTTCAGCGACGAATCCCGCCTGCAGCAGTTGCTGTCGGCTTCTACCCTGTCAGCGATTGAAGCTGTCATTGAAAATAAATAACCAGAGAACCCTATTATGAAAAAAGTGCTGATTGTGTGTGGAAATGGTTTAGGCAGCAGCTTCATTGTTGAAATGAACGTGAAGAAGATTGTGGCGGAATTGGGTAAAGAAGCCGAAGTGGGCCATACCGATTTAACCTCAGCGAAATCTGAACAGGCCGATTTAATTATTGCCGCGAAAGATATTGCTGATCAATTAGCCGGACACAGCGCGAAAGTCGTTGGCCTGACTAACCTGCTGGATAATGCAAAAATCAAAGAAATTATCGCTGAAAACATTTAATAACCTTGTAAGGCAAGTACACGCTACTTAATACGGAGTAGGTTATGCTGCAATTTATTATAAAGGATGTTCTTGGAACACCCGCAATACTTGTCGGCCTTTTTTCCCTGTTTGGTTTATTACTGCAAAAGAAACCGGTTTCTGATGTTATTTCCGGTACGCTTAAAACCATCATGGGTTTTGTTATTCTCATCGCCGGGGCCAATTTAATTGCGGCCACATTGACCATCTTCAGCCAGCTGTTTGAGCACTCGTTTAATATTCAGGGCGTGGTGCCAAATACCGATGCAATGGCCGCGCTGGCGCAGAAGAGTTACGGCACCGAAACCGCCATGATCATGGTGTTCGGTATGCTGGTGAACATCTTGCTGGCGCGTATTACACCGCTGAAATACATCTTCCTGACCGGTCACCACACGCTGTATATGTCGGCGATGCTGGCGGTGATTCTGTCAGTAGGCGGCATACACGGTTTCTGGCTGGTGCTGATTGGTTCGCTGATTCTCGGCACCATGATGGTGGTGTGCCCGGCGATTCTGCAGCCGTTCACCCGCAAAATCACCAACTCGGACGATCTGGCACTCGGCCACTTTGGCTCAACCGGTTATCTGCTCTCTGCGTTAGTCGGCAAAGTGGTCGGTAAAGGCAGCCCGTCGATTGAAGAGCTGAAGGTGCCGAAAACCCTCAACTTCCTGCGCGACTCATCGGTAGCGATTTCGCTGACCATGATGATTCTGTTTATCGCATTGGTTCTGGTTGCGGGTAAAGCGTTCACCGAAAGCATCAGTGGCGGCCAGAACTACATTGTGTTCGCCATTATTCAGTCGATTACCTTTGCTGCTGGCGTCTACATCATCCTCGCCGGTGTGCGTATGGTGATTGCGGAGATCGTGCCGGCCTTTAAAGGCATCGCCGATAAGCTGGTACCCAACGCCAAACCGGCGCTGGATTGCCCAACCGTGTTCCCGTTCGCACCGAACGCGGTGATCATCGGCTTCCTGTCGAGTTTCTCCGCCGGGTTGATCAGCATGTTCCTGTGCCCGCTGTTTGGCCTGAGCGTCATCGTTCCGGGTCTGGTGCCGCACTTCTTCTGCGGTGCAACTGCTGGCGTCTACGGCAATATCACCGGCGGACGTCGTGGCGCAGTGATTGGCGCCTTTGTGCAAGGCCTGCTGATCTCCTTCCTGCCAGCGATTCTGCTGCCGCTGATGGGCGACCTCGGCTTTGCTTCCACCACCTTCGGCGATGCCGACTTCGGCATTGTCGGTATCGTGCTCGGCCACATTATTTCGTTCTTCCATTGATGTCATCAACAGCGCCTGCGGGCGCTGTTTTTGTAATGAGGAAATAAGTTATGCAAGCCAAATTTTCCCCCTCCTTAATGTGCATGGATCTCACACGTTTCCGCGAGCAGGTCGAAGCGATGAATAGCACCGCCGCCTTTTATCATGTCGATATTATGGATGGCAGCTACGTGAAGAATATTACGCTGTCGCCGTTTTTTATTGAGAACCTGCGTAAAATTACCGATGTGCCGATTGACGTGCATTTAATGGTGAATCATCCGGAAGACATTATTCCGATGTGCATTGAGGCAGGCGCAGATATTATTAGCTTCCACCCGGAAACCGCCAATAATAAAATATTCCGCCTGCTGACGCAGATTAAAGACGCGGGCCGTCGCTGCGGCGTGGTTTTAAATCCGGCCACGCCGGCAGAAAGTATTCGTGAATATGCGCATCTGCTGGATAAAGTGACGGTGATGTCGGTAGATCCGGGTTTCGCCGGCCAGAAATTTATTCCGGAAACGCTAAATAAGATTCGCCAGCTGATCGCCATGCGCGAAGAGCACGGTTATCACTATCTGACCGAAATTGATGGTTCGTGCAACGCGCGCACCTTTAAACAAATCGCCGCTTCCGGCGTCGATGTGTTTATTGTCGGTACGTCAGGATTGTTTAATCTGGATGATGATGTGGCACAGGCGTGGCAGAAAATGGAGAGCATTTTCGCCGAGGAAACCGCAGCGTAATACCCCGTAGGGTCGCCATTCATGGCGACCTTATTCATTACCGCACCCTATCCACAGTGACTGTTTTACCGCCCCAACTCACTCAACGACTTATCCAGCGCGCCCACCAGCCAGTCGATATCCGCTTCCTGGAACGCCAACGGCGGACGCAGTTTCAGCACGTTACCGTAAGGGCCCGCCACTGACGTCAGCACGCGGTGTTCGCGCAGTTTTTCGATCAAATCCAGCGCCAGCGCTTTGTCCGGCGCTTTGCTGGTGCGGTCCTGCACCAGTTCGAAACCAATAAACAGACCCGCACCGCGTACGTCGCCGATCGATTCATGGCGATCCATCAATTTCTGCAACTCACCTAACAGTTTGGCGCCCACCACGCGGCTGTGCTCCTGCAAGCCCTCTTCCTTAATCACCGTCAACACCGCTTGCGCTGCGGCCATCGCCACCGGATTACCGCCAAAGGTGTTGAAGTAAGGAATTTCATCACTGAACGCGGCAAGGACATCGCTTTTCGCCAGCAGACCCGAAACCGGAATGCCGTTGCCCATTGGCTTGCCAGTGGTGATGACATCAGGCACTACGCCGTGACGCGCAAAGCCCCAGAACGCATCGCCGGTACGGCCAAAGCCCGGCTGCACTTCATCGGCGATGAAAATCCCGCCGTTGGCATGCACCACATCGACCGCTTTTTGCAGGAAGCCGCGCGGATTCGGTAATACGCCATCGGAAGAGAAGATCGAGTCAGCGAGGAAGCCAGCAAACTTAATGCCGTGCGCTTTCATATCGTCGATCTGCTTCTGAATTTCATTGGCAAACCACTCGCCGAGATCCGGCGCATTCACACGATAAACATCCGGCGGTGAAACCAAACGCGTGGTTGCCGCCAGCGGCTGTCCGCTGCCGAGCGCGGGCGACACGCCTGACGTGAGATCGCTGGTGCCGTGATACGCCTCCTGCGACACAATAATGCCGGTGCCGCCGCTGAAAGCTCGCGCCACACGGATCGCCAAATCGTTGGCTTCCGAACCGGTACACATATACATGGCGCGATCGATGGCATCCGGCGTGGTCGCCAGCAGCTCTTCGGTGTAATCGAGAATGCGTTCGTGCAGATAGCGCGTGTGGGTATTCAGCATCTTCATCTGCTGATTGACCGCCTCAATCACCGCCGGATGGCAGTGACCAATGCTCGCCACGTTGTTGTACACATCAAGATATTTATCACCGGCGGCATCCCACAAATACTGCCCTTCGCCGCGCACTAAGTGCACCGGCTTGCGGTAAAACAGGCGATACGACTCGCCCAACACTTTGCTGCGCTTGTCGGTGAGCTTGCGGGTTGCCGCATCCAGCCCGTCGGCGTGCTCAGCACGAAAACTGTTGGTATCCATGATGGTAGAACGTGTAGCCATGGTAACTCCCGTTGCGAAGGTGAAAGGGGTGCATGCGAAATCGCCGTTTGCCAATATCATGCCTGCTTTGGCGACAAATGCAACCAAATACACAAATACAACCAAATACACATGACGGCGTCATGACACTCAGGTAAGCTTAGGCCCAGGTTGAACACGCCACAGGGAAAAGTCATGCTGCAGGAAACCCGCTTACACCGCATTCGCGCGCTGCTGACCACGCAACATCAGCTCAGCACCGAACGCATCATCAACGAGCTTGGCATTTCGCGCGAAACCGCGCGGCGCGACATTATTGAGCTGGAAGCGCAGGGATTGGCGCGGCGTGTACATGGCGGTTTGGTTGCCGTAGATAGCCAGCCGGAGCCGCCATTGCAGGTGCGCCGCAACGCGCAGGCGAAAGAGAAACGCGCGATTGCGGTTGCCGCCGCGCAGCATCTTCAGCCCGGCCAAACGCTGTTCCTCGATGCTGGCACCACCACCACCATGCTGGCCGAACAGCTGCGCAGCATGTCGGGTTTAACCATCATCACCAACAGTTTGCAGGCCGCGCTGGCGCTGAGCGCAGCGGAAGAGCATGAGACGTTGAATAATCAGGTGATTTTGCTTGGCGGCATGATGATGGCAGGCGCGCAGCAAACGCGCGGTGAGATGACGATCGGCGAAATTTTTCGTTATCGCGCCGATGTGGCGCTGCTTTCGCCGGTCGGCATCGATGCTAAAAACGGTGCCAGCAGCTTTCATCCCCACGAAGCGGCGATTGCCCGCGCCATGGTGCAGCAGGCGAATCGCACTATTCTACTGGCGGATCACAGCAAACTCGGCGTGATAAGCCGCACCGTTTACGCACCGATTGCGGAAGTTGATCTGCTGATTTGCGACAGCGGCGCGGCCAAACCTGGCGCGCTGGCGGCGCTGCAACAGGCGTTGCCACAGGTGCAGGTGGTTTAACGCAGGCGCTGCGGATGGCTGTAAACCGTGGCGCGACCCGGTTTACTGAAACCGACCAGCGTGAGATTACAACGTTCAGCCACCTCAACGGCGAGCTGCGTTGCCGCCGAAACCGCAAACAGAATCTCCACGCCGCACATAGCGGATTTCTGCACCATCTCATAGCTGGCGCGGCTGGAAACCAGCACCGCGCCCTGCTGCCACGGCTGCTGGCTGCGATTCCCCAGCAATTTGTCCAGCGCCACATGGCGACCCACATCTTCATAGCCGCCCTGCAATTCACCTTCTGGCGACATCCACGCCGCCGCGTGCGTGCAGCCGGTGAGATTGCCGATCAGCTGGTAATCGCGCAACTGCGCCAGGCCTTTATCGAGGTTAGCTAAATCAAAAGTTTGGCTGAATGGCAGCGGCTTTAGCGGCTTACCGATTTGGTCGAGTTGCTCGACGCCACACACGCCGCAGCCGGTGCGGCCAGCCATGGCGCGGCGCTGCTCTTTCAACGCCATAAAGCGGCGGCTGGAGAGTTCAATCTGCACTTCAACACCGTTACAGCCCGGCACCACATCGATGCCGAAGATTTCATCCGGGCGCGCAATAATGCCTTCCGAGAGCGAGAAACCTAGTGCAAAAGCTTCCAAATCATTGGGTGTCGCCATCATCACAACGTGCGAAATGCCGTTATACACCAGCGCCACCGGCACTTCCTCGGCCAGCCAGTCAGTTTCCGCAAGGCTGATATCACGCCGCTGATGGACCTGCGCCTGCACCGCGCCTGAGATCTTATTCACATTAATGTGACTTTCCTGCTCATTCTCTGTCACTTTTTTCGCCTCATACAACAACCTTACTAAAGTAGTGGTATTATTAGGTCGCTATTGCCGCAATATTCGTCGGGTTATTGTGACGCCCGATCCACTGCACCGCAAAAGTACAATCAATCATGTTGAAAGGATAATCCATGAACGTCAGCCGAAGAAAATTCTTCAAGGTGTGTGCTGGCGGTATGGCAGGGACAACGGCAGCGCTGCTCGGCTTTGCGCCAGAGGTAGCGCTGGCGGAAACGCGGCAGTACAAACTGCTACGCGCGCGCGAAACCCGTAACACCTGCACTTACTGCTCAGTTGGCTGTGGCTTGTTAATGTACAGCCTCGGTGACGGCGCGAAAAACGCCAAAGAGACCATTTTCCACATCGAAGGGGATCCGGATCATCCGGTGAGCCGCGGCGCATTGTGCCCGAAAGGCGCAGGCCTGCTCGACTTCATCCACAGTGAAAGTCGCCTGCAATACCCGGAATACCGCGCGCCTGGCTCCAATAAATGGCAGCGCATTAGCTGGGACGATGCCTTTGATCGCATCGCGAAGCTGATGAAAGCCGACCGCGACGCTAACTTCGTGGCGCAGAACGCCGCTGGCGTGACGGTAAACCGTTGGCTCTCCACCGGCATGTTGTGTGCTTCCGCATCCAGCAACGAAACCGGCTACTTAACCCAGAAATTTACCCGATCGCTCGGCATGTTAGCGGTCGACAACCAGGCACGCGTTTGACACGGACCAACGGTAGCAAGTCTTGCTCCAACATTTGGTCGCGGTGCGATGACCAATCACTGGGTCGACATCCGTAATGCCAATCTGATCGTTGTGATGGGCGGTAACGCCGCTGAAGCGCATCCCGTGGGATTCCGCTGGGCGATGGAAGCCAAAATTCACAACAAAGCCAAAATTATTGTTATCGATCCGCGTTTCACACGAACCGCATCGGTAGCCGATTTCTATACACCGATCCGCTCGGGCACCGACATCACTTTCCTGTCGGGCGTACTGCTGTGGCTGCTGCAAAACGAAAAAATCCAGCGCGAATATGTCGAGGCGTACACCAACGCCAGCCTGATTGTGCGTGAGGATTATCATTTTGAAGATGGCCTGTTCAGCGGTTACGACGAAGCGAATCGCAAGTACGACAAAACCAGCTGGAACTACGAGTTAGGCGATGACGGCTTCGCCAAACGCGACACCACGCTGACGCATCCGCGCTGCGTGTGGAACCTGTTAAAACAGCACGTCAGCCGCTACACGCCAGAAATTGTTGAACGCATCTGCGGCACGCCGAAAGATGACTTCCTGCATGTCTGCGAACTGCTGGGCGAAACCAGCGCACGCGATCGCACCACCTCGTTCCTGTATGCGCTCGGCTGGACGCAGCACTCGGTTGGCGCGCAGAACATCCGCACCATGGCGATGATTCAGCTGCTGTTGGGCAATATGGGCATGATTGGCGGCGGCATTAATGCGCTGCGCGGCCACTCGAATATTCAGGGCCTGACCGATCTCGGCCTGCTGTCGCAGAGTTTGCCGGGTTACATGACCTTGCCGTCGGAGAAACAAACCGATCTGCAGAGTTATCTCGCCGCCAACACGCCAAAAGCGCTGCTGCCGGGCCAGGTGAACTACTGGAGCAATTATCCAAAGTTCTTTGTCAGCCAAATGAAAGCCTTCTTCGGCGACAAAGCCCAGAAAGAGAACAACTGGGGTTTCGACTGGTTGCCGAAGTGGGATAAAGGCTACGACGTGCTGCAGTACTTCGAGATGATGTCGCAAGGTAAGGTCAACGGCTATCTGTGCCAGGGCTTTAACCCGGTGGCGTCGTTCCCGAACAAGCGCAAAGTGATTGATTCACTGTCGAAGCTGAAGTTCCTCGTCACCATCGACCCGCTCAACACCGAAACCGCTACCTTCTGGGAGAATCACGACGAGTTTAACGACGTTGATCCGTCAAAAATTCAGACCGAAGTGTTCCGTTTGCCCTCCACCTGCTTCGCTGAAGAGAACGGTTCGATCGTCAACTCGGGCCGCTGGCTGCAGTGGCACTGGAAAGGTCAGGATGCACCGGGCGAAGCGCTGAATGACGGTGAAATTCTTTCCGGCATCTATTCACGCCTGCGCAAAATGTACGCCAGTGAAGGCGGTGCGCTGCCTGAGCAAGTGCTGAATATGAGCTGGAACTACCTTACGCCAGAAAATCCAGCGCCGGAAGAAGTGGCGATGGAGAACAACGGTAAAGCACTGGCCGATGTGTTCGATGATAAAGGCACGCTGCTGGTGAAAAAAGGCCAACAGCTCAGCACCTTTGCCCATCTGAAAGATGACGGCAGCACCAGCAGCGGTTGCTGGATTTTCGCCGGCAGCTGGACGCCGGAAGGCAATCAGATGGCACGCCGCGACAACACCGATCCTACCGGTTTGGGCAACACGCTGAACTGGAGTTGGGCGTGGCCGCTTAACCGCCGCATTCTCTACAACCGCGCCTCGGCTGACCCGCAAGGCAATCCGTGGGATCCAAAACGCCAAATTCTGAAATGGGATGGCGCGAAATGGGGCGGCATGGATGTGCCAGATTACAGCGCCGCCGCGCCAGGCAGCGATGTTGGGCCGTTCATCATGCAGCCGGAAGGCATGGGCCGCCTGTTTGCGCTCGACAAAATGGCCGAAGGTCCGTTCCCGGAACACTACGAGCCGTTTGAAACACCGATCGGCACTAACCCGCTGCATCCGAACGTGGTATCCAACCCGGCGGCGCGCGTGTTCAAGGACGATTTGGCATCGATGGGCCAGGCGGAGCAGTTCCCGTATGTCGGCACCACTTATCGCCTCACCGAGCATTTCCATTACTGGACCAAACACGCGCGGCTCAATGCCATCGCGCAGCCGGAACAGTTTATTGAAATCGGCGAGAAGCTGGCCAACAAGCTCGGCATCGCGCAGGGCGATACGGTGAAAGTGAGCTCCAATCGCGGCTACATCAAAGCCAAAGCGGTGGTCACCAAGCGCATCCGTCCACTCAACGTCGACGGCAAAATCGTCGATACCATCGGCATTCCGATTCACTGGGGTTATCAGGGCGTGGCGAAAAAAGGCTTTATCGCTAATACCCTGACGCCGTTTGTCGGTGATGCCAACACGCAGACGCCAGAATTTAAGGCGTTCCTGGTCAACGTCGAGAAGGTGTAAGGAGAACGAATATGGCTTATCAATCTCAAGACATTATCCGCCGCTCCGCCACCAATGGACTCACGCCTGCCCCGCAGGCGCGTAACCATCAGCAGGAAGTGGCGAAACTGATCGACGTGACCACCTGCATCGGCTGCAAAGCCTGCCAAGTGGCGTGTTCGGAGTGGAACGATATCCGCGATGAAGTGGGACATAACGTTGGGGTGTACGACAATCCCGCCGATTTGACCGCCAAATCCTGGACGGTGATGCGCTTCTCAGAAGTGGAGGAGAACGGCAAGTTAGAGTGGCTGATCCGCAAGGATGGCTGCATGCACTGCGCTGATCCCGGCTGCCTGAAGGCATGTCCATCTGAAGGCGCGATTATTCAGTACGCCAACGGCATCGTCGATTTTCAGTCAGAACAGTGCATTGGCTGCGGCTACTGCATCGCTGGCTGTCCGTTCGATGTGCCGCGTATGAATAAAGAGGACAACCGCGTGTATAAATGCACGCTGTGCGTCGATCGTGTCAATGTTGGTCAGGAACCGGCGTGCGTGAAAACCTGCCCGACCGGCGCGATTCACTTCGGCAGCAAAAGCGATATGCAGGCGCTGGCGGGTGAACGTGTGGCCGAGCTGAATACGCGCGGCTATGCCAACGCGGGCTTGTACGATCCGGAAGGCGTCGGCGGTACGCACGTAATGTACGTGCTGCACCACGCCGACAAACCGCAGCTGTATCATGGTTTGCCAGCTAACCCGAGCATCAGCCCGGCGGTGACGTTCTGGAAAGGTATCTGGAAACCGCTGGCAGCGATTGGCTTTGCCGCCACCTTCGCCGCATCCGTGTTCCATTACGTCGGCGTGGGGCCGAACCGCGTGGAAGAGGATGAAGACGAGAACCTGCATGAAAAAGAGGAGCGCGAATAATGAAAAAACGCGATCGTCTGGTGCGCTACAGCGCACCGGAACGCATCAATCACTGGATTGTGGCGTTCTGTTTTGTGCTCGCCGCGCTGAGCGGACTGGGCTTCTTTTTCCCGTCGTTTAACTGGCTGATGCACGTGCTCGGCACGCCGCAGTTGGCGCGTATCCTACATCCATTTGTGGGCACGGTGATGTTTGCCGCCTTTATCATCATGTTCTTACGCTATTGGAAACATAATCTGATCAATCGCGAAGACCTGGTGTGGGCGAAAAACATCCACAAAATCGTGCAAAACGAAGAGGTCGGCGATACCGGCAAATACAACTTCGGGCAGAAGTGTGTGTTCTGGGCTGCTATCATCAGCTTAGTCTTGCTGCTGGTGAGCGGAATTGTTATCTGGCGCCCATACTTTGCCGGCGCCTTTACTATTCCGCTGATTCGCATCGCGCTAGTGGTGCATTCGGTCTCAGCTGTGGCGCTGATCATGGTGATTATGGTGCACATTTACGCCGCGTTGTGGGTAAAAGGCACCATTACCGCCATGGTTGAGGGCTGGGTTCCGGCCGCGTGGGCGAAGAAACATCACCCACGCTGGTATCGCGAGCAGCGCCAACGCCAAACACAACAGGAAAAACGTCCCTGATGAGTATTCGCATCATCCCGCAGGACCAGCTGGAGAAAGGCGAAAAGCACACGGCGGAGCAAGTTCCGCCGTTACTTTTCCCCCGGCTGAAAAATCTGTATAGCCGCCGTGCGGCACGTTTGCGCGATCTGGCCGCGAAGAATCCGCTCGGTGATTACCTGCGCTTTGCCGCGGTGATCGCCGAGGCGCAGGAGATCGTGCTGTATGACCATCCGCTGCAAATCGACCTGCAGCAACGGCTGACGCAGAGCGCCGAGCAGGGCAAACCGCCGCTCGATATCCACACCTACCCGCGTGATGCGCACTGGCAACGTCTGCTACATTCGCTGATCGCCGAGCTGAAGCCGGAGATGAGCGGCCAGGCGCTGGCGGTGCTGGAGAATCTGGAAAAAGCCTCCACTACCGAACTGGAAAATCTGGCGCATGCGCTGCTGGAAGGCGATTTCGCGCAGGTGAGCAGCGATAAATCGCCGTTCATCTGGGCGGCGTTGTCGATTTACTGGGCGCAAATGGCGGCACTGATTCCCGGCAAAGCGCGTGCGGAATACGGTGAGCATCGCCAGTTTTGCCCGGTGTGCGCCAGCGTGCCGGTCACCAGCGTGGTGCATATGAGCGTGGGGCAACAAGGGCTGCGCTATCTGCACTGCAATCTGTGTGAAAGCGAGTGGTATGTGGTGCGCAGTAAGTGCTCCAACTGCGAACAAACCGGCGATCTGCATTACTGGTCGCTGGACAGCGAAAAAGCGGCGGTGAAAGCAGAGAGCTGCGGCGATTGCGGAACCTACCTGAAGATGTTGTATCAGGAAAAAGATCCGGCGGTGGAACCGGTGGCAGATGACCTCGCTTCGCTGGTGCTGGATGCCCGCATGGAGCAGGAAGGATTCGCGCGCAGCAGTTTGAATCCGTTTATGTTCCCCGGCGATTAAGGATTCGCCCCGACGAAAATTCGCAACAACCTTGTAGGGTCGCCATTCATGGCGACCTTCTCAATGAACGCACAAATCCACGCAGCTCAACACGGAGGCGAACGATGAAACTGATTGGCAGCTACACCAGCCCTTTTGTACGCAAAATTTCAGTCATTCTGTTGGAAAAAGGCCTGGTTTTCGAATTCGTTAATCAATCTCCGTGGACCGATGACAGCGATGTCCCGCAGTACAATCCGCTGGGCAAAGTGCCGGCGCTGATTGATGACAATCAGCTCACCTGGTTCGACTCCTCAATCATCGCGCAGGTGATTGAACTGCGCGGCGATGCGCCCGCGCTGCTGCCTGATGATGCGCTGCACGCATTGCAAATCCGTCAGCTGGAAAAACTCGCCGACGGCATCAACGACGCTGCGGTGATGATTGTGCGCGAGCAGATGCGTCCCGGCGATCAGCAATCCGAAGAGGTACTGGTGCGCAATCGCGACAAAATTCAGCGCGGCCTCGATGCGCTGGAAACCGCCGCCGCTCAGGGCGAATGGCTCAATAGCGGCACGCTGAATCTGGCTGATATCGCCACCGGCTGCATGATTGGTTACCTGAATTTCCGCCGCGTGCTGCCCAACTGGTGCGTGAATCGCCCGGCGCTGGTGAAGCTGGCCGAAAACCTGTTTGCGCGCGAAAGCTTTGCCCGCACCGTTCCGCCCACTCTCTAAGTCACCTGATGAAAACCCTTTACAGTCAATTGCCTGCGATCGACAGCCTGCTGCGCGATCCGGCGCTGCAGCCGCTGCTTGCACATCACGGTACCGCCTTTGCCACGCGCCAGCTGCGTAACATGCAGCAGGAAGCGCGCGAGCACATTCAGCAGCATCAAACCTTGCCGGAATGGCACGTAAACTGGCCCGATGAAGCGCTGCGCCGCAGCCAGCAACAGCAGCAAAGTGCGCTGCGTCCGGTGTTCAATCTCACCGGCACCGTGCTGCACACCAATCTCGGCCGTGCACAGCTGAGCGATCGCGCCATCGACGCGGTGGTTAACTGCCTGCGTCAGCCGGTCACGTTGGAATATGCGCTGGATGATGCGGCGCGCGGCCATCGCGATCGTGCGGTCAGCGCGCTGCTGTGCGAATTAACCGGCGCGGAAGCGGCCTGCATCGTCAACAACAATGCTGCCGCCGTGTTACTGATGCTGGCTGCTTTAGCACCGGGACGCGAAGTGATTGTCTCGCGTGGCGAGCTGGTGGAAATTGGCGGTGCCTTTCGCATTCCCGACGTAATGCGTCAGGCGGGCTGCAAACTGGTGGAAGTCGGCACCACCAATCGCACGCATCTGAAAGATTATCGCGCCGCCATCGCGGAAAACAGCGGCCTGCTGATGAAGGTGCACACCAGCAATTATCAGATTCAGGGCTTTACCCATGCGGTGACGGAAGCAGAGTTAGTTGAGCTGGGTGATGCTTATCAACTGCCGGTGATCACCGATCTTGGCAGCGGTTCGCTGGTCGACATGACCGAATTTGGTCTGCCCGCCGAACCGATGCCGCAGCAGCTGATCGCCGCTGGCGTCAGTCTGGTGAGCTTCTCCGGCGACAAACTGCTCGGCGGTCCGCAGGCGGGCATTATCGTCGGCAAGCAGGCGCTGATTGATCAGCTACAGTCACATCCACTGAAACGCGCGCTGCGCGTCGATAAAATGACGCTCGCGGCGCTGGAAGCCACCCTGCAACTCTATCGCCAGCCGGACACGCTGCGCGAAGCCCTGCCGACGCTGCGGCTGCTGACCCGTTCCTCGCACGATATTCTGCAGCAGGCCGAACGATTGATGCCCGCATTACAGCAGGCTTATGGTGAAGAATTTTCGCTGGCGATCGCGCCCTGTTCTTCGCAAATCGGCAGCGGATCGCTACCGGTTGAGCGTATTGCCAGTTTCGCCATCACCTTCATGCCACGCGATGGTCGCGGCAGCCAGCTTGCCAGCTTGTCACAACGCTGGCGCAGCTTAGCGCGCCCGGTGATTGGCCGCATTCAGGAAGGCAAACTGTGGCTGGATTTACGCTGTCTTGATGATGAAAGCGCGCTGATTCAGGCCATAGCACCATGATTATTGCCACCGCTGGACACGTCGATCACGGCAAAACCGCGCTGCTACAGGCATTAACCGGCGTTGATGCCGATCGCCTGCCGGAAGAGAAACGGCGCGGCATGACCATCGATCTCGGCTACGCATATTGGCCGCAGCCGGACGGGCGCGTGCTCGGCTTTATTGATGTGCCGGGCCACGAGAAATTTCTCGCCAATATGCTGGCGGGCATTGGCGGTATTCATCATGCGCTGCTGGTGGTGGCCTGCGACGATGGCGTAATGCCGCAAACCCGCGAACATCTACAGCTGCTGAGTTTGGCCGGACAGCCGCCGCTCAGCGTGGCGCTGACCAAAGCCGATCGCGTAGATGAGGCGCGCATCGCGGAAGTCCAGCTGCAGGTGGCACAACTCACGCAGCAACTCGGCTGGCTGGCGGTACCGCAATTTGTCACCAGCAGCCACACGCAGCAAGGCATCGACGCGCTGCGCCAGCATCTCAGCACGCTGGCGGAACCGGCCTTCGACCCGCGTTACCGTTTTCGTCTCGCCATCGATCGCGCCTTCACGCTGAAAGGTACTGGATTGGTGGTCACCGGCACCGCGCTGACGGGTGAAGTGAACGTCGGTGATACCCTTTGGCTCAGCAGCCTGAATCAGCCGCTGCGCGTGCGTGCGCTGCATGCGCAGAACCAATCGGTGACCCGCGCGCGGGCCGGTGAGCGTATTGCATTAAATATCGTTGGCGATGTGGAAAAAGCGCAGATCGCGCGCGGCGATTGGCTGCTGTCACAGGCAAAAGCGGAAGGCACCACGCGCTTAACCGTGGCGCTGCGTTTGCTGCAGCCGCTGAAAAGCGCATCGCAGCCGATTCATATCCACCACGCCGCCAGCCACGTCACCGGACGCATCACGCTGCTGGCGGATGATGTGGCGGAAATAGTCCTGAACGAACCGCTGTGGCTGGCGGAGAACGATCGGCTGATTATCCGCGACAGCAATGCACAGCACACGCTGGGCGGCGCGCGCGTGCTGCTGCTCAACAGTAAAAAGCGCGGCAAACGTCAGGCGGAGTATCTTGCCTGGTTGCAGCAGTTGGCCGCCGCAACAGATGATGACGCCAGCCTGCAGGCGCATCTGGCGTATCAACCGACAGAATTACGCGATCTGGCGTGGGCGCGTCAGCTTACCGAGCCCGCGCTGGATGCACTGATTGAGAACACAGCGCCGGTGCAGCTCGGTAACGCGCTAATGAGCGCTGCGCAGGCGGCACTTTGGCAGCAAAAACTATTGGAATCGCTGGCACATTTTCATCAGCAGCATCCCGAAGTGCCGGGCATCGGTCACGACCGTTTGCGTCGCGTGGCAATGCCGCATCAGCCTGCCGAATGGGTGCTAGCGCTGATTGATCAGCTGCTGGCGCAAGGCCAGCTGCAACAGCGTCAAGGCTGGCTGCATCTGCCCGATTTCAAACCGCGCTTTAATCCGCAGGAAGAAACACTTTGGCAGCAGGTCGGCCCGCTGTTTGGCGACCAGCCGCTGTGGGTGCGCGATATCGCGCTGGCGCTACAGCAGGATGAACAGGCGATTCGATCGCTGCTGCTTACTGCCGCACGGCTCGGACACATCACCGCGATCGTACGCGATCGCTACTATCGCAGCGACCAGATCCAGATCTTCGCCGATCTGATTCGCCAACGCGCCGCGCAAGAGGGCAGCACCAGCGCCGCCGACTTCCGCAACCAGCTGGGCACCGGGCGCAAAGTGGCGATACAGATTCTGGAATTCTTTGACCGCAGCGGCTTTACCCGCCGCCGTGGCAACGATCATCTGCTGCGTGACGCACGCCTGTTTCCCGCCTCATCTGACTAAAATCTCTCGCGTTGCCTCGCAGTTCAGCTTGTAACTGCGCTGCAACGCACATTCCCTGTTGTGCAAAAAAGTGCCAGAATGTAAGAAATACTCTTACATTGGATGGCAATGATGGCACGTACCATGACGATCGATTTAGGCGATGAACTGCGCGAGTTTGTTGAATCTCTGGTTGAGTCCGGCGACTACCGTACGCAAAGCGAAGTGGTGCGCGACTCGCTACGCTTGCTGCGTGAGAAGCAGGCGTCGGCCAAACTTGAAAAGTTAAAGCAGTTGATTCAGGAAGGCTTAGATAGCGGAGATCCTGTCGAATTTGATATCGATGTTTTTCTCAAAAAAATGAGAGCCAGGGTAGGCATAGATGAAAAGGACGATAAGGATAATGCCGGAAGCTGAAACCGATCTGTCGGCAATCTGGTTATATGGATATTGCAACTTTGGTCTTAAAAAGGCTGAACTGTATACGCATAAAATTTATCAACGTTTCAACCAATTATCTGAACATGAGTTAGGTCGCAGGCGTATTGATTTAGGAGAGCGCGTTTTTGCACTGCCGCATCGGGAGCATGTGATTTTTTATCGAACCGAGCCGGATAAGGTTTTAGTCCTGCGTATCTTGCATCATTCTCAGGACGCAATATCTCACATTACAAATCCACAATGGTTCTAAAACAAAAAAGGGACGATTTCTCGTCCCTTTTGTTTCGCATGGTCGCCATTCATGGCGACCATGCCAACTACTGCAGCAGCGAAATATCCGCCACCTGCAGGAACAGCTGACGCAGCTGTGCCAGCAGCGTCAGACGGTTAATACGCACCGCCTGATCGTCAGCGTTCACCATCACTTTATCGAAGAAGTTATCTACCGCTTCACGCAGCTGCGCCAGCTCAACCAGCGCATCCTGATAGCGACCTTCTGCAAAGTACGGCTGCAGCTTATCGCCCAGCGCGGTCACGAAGGTCGCCAGTTGGATCTCTTCGTTCTCTTTCAGCAGGGAAGCCTGCACGCTGTCATTCAGGGTTTCGGTCGATTTCGCCAGGATGTTCGACACACGTTTGTTGGCAGCGGCCAATGTCGCAGCAGCTTCCAGCGTACGGAAGTGCGAAACCGCCTTCATGCGCGCATCGAAATCAGCCGGACGGGTTGGACGACGTGCCAGCACCGCCTGAATGGTGTCAACGCTGTGGCCCTCTTCCTGATACCAGGTACGGAAACGGCCCAGCATAAAGTCGATCACTTCATCGACCACTTTGCCGTTGCTCAGCTTGCTGCCGTAGAGGCGCACCGCTTCTTCGGTCAGCGTTTGCAGATCGAGCGGCAGGTTTTTCTCAACGATGATGCGCAGCACGCCCAGCGCGGCACGGCGCAGTGCGAACGGATCTTTGTCGCCTTTCGGATGCTGACCAATGCCAAAGATACCCGCAAGGGTGTCCATCTTGTCGGCAATCGCCACCGCACACGCCACAGGATTTGACGGCAGATCGTCACCGGCAAAGCGCGGCTGATACTGCTCGTTCAGCGCAACCGCCACATCTTCCGCTTCGCCATCGTGGCGCGCGTAGTGCATGCCCATCACGCCCTGCGTGTCAGTGAACTCGAACACCATGTTGGTCATCAGGTCACATTTCGACAGCAAACCGGCGCGGGTAGCGTGATTCACATCAGCACCAATCTGCGCGGCAATCCAGCCAGCCAGCGCCTGAATACGATCGGTTTTATCACGCAGCGTACCCAGCTCTTTCTGGAACAGGACGGTTTCCAGACGCGGCAGATTATCTTCCAGACGCTTTTTGCGGTCGGTGTTGAAGAAGAACTCGGCATCCGCCAGACGCGGGCGCACCACCTTCTCGTTACCGGAGATAATCTGCTGAGGATCTTTGGATTCGATGTTGGTGACGAAGATGAAATTCGGCAGCAGCTTGCCCGCCGCGTCGTACACCGGGAAGTACTTCTGGTCACCTTTCATGGTGTAAACCAGCGCTTCAGCTGGCACCGCGAGGAACTTCTCTTCGAATTTCGCCGTCAGCACTACCGGCCATTCCACCAGCGAGGTCACTTCTTCCAGCAGGCTTTCGCTCAGATCGGCGATGCCGCCAATCTTCTGTGCCGCTGCTTCCGCGTCCGCTTTGATTTTGGCTTTACGCGCCGCGTAATCCGCAACGACTTTTCCGCGTTCCAGCAGCAGCTGCGGATACTGATCGGCGTTGTCGATGGTGAATTCTGGCTCGCCCATAAAGCGATGGCCGCGAATCACGCGATCGGACTGAATGCCCAGAATCTTCGCGGGGATCAGCTCGTCACCCAGCAGCAGCGTAACAGTGTGCACCGGACGCACAAACTGCACGTCGCTCGCGCCCCAGCGCATCAGCTTAGGAATCGGCAGCTTGCTCAGCGCGGTAGCGACCATTACTGGCAGCAGCGCCTGCGCGCTTTCGCCGGTGATGGCGGCGCGATGCACCAGCCATTCACCTTTATCCGTGCTCAGACGTTCCGCCTGAGCCACAGTGATGCCGTTACCACGCGCCCAACCTTCGGCCGCTTTGGTGGCGTTGCCATCGGCATCAAACGCGGCGGCGATTGCCGGGCCACGTTTTTCCACTTCGCGATCCGGCTGCGCGGCAGCCAGTTGAGCCACTTTCAGCGCCAGACGACGCGGCGCAGCAAACCAGCTCACTTCGCCGTGCGCCAGACCGGCGCTATCGAGTTCAGCGGTGAAGTGCGCAGCAAAGGCTTCTGCCAGGCTACGCAGCGCTTTCGGAGGCAACTCTTCGGTGCCAATTTCCACCAGGAAAGTTTTATCGGTCATGGCTGCCTCTTACTTGTTTTTATTGCACATCGGGAAGCCAAGCGCCTCACGGGACGCATAATAGGCTTCCGCCACGGCTTTCGTCAGGGTGCGGATACGCAGGATATAGCGCTGGCGTTCGGTAACCGAAATCGCTTTGCGGGCGTCCAGCAGGTTAAAGCTGTGCGCCGCTTTCAGAATGCGCTCGTAAGCCGGCAGCGGCAGCGGTTTTTCCAGCGCCAGCAGCTGCTGCGCTTCTTTCTCATACTGCTCGAAGCAGGTGAAAAGGAAGTCAACGTCTGCGTATTCGAAGTTGTAGGTCGACTGCTCTACTTCGTTCTGATGGAACACTTCGCCGTAGGTGGTTTTACCGAACGGACCGTCGCTCCACACCAGATCGTAAACGCTGTCTACGCCCTGAATGTACATCGCCAGGCGCTCTAAGCCGTAAGTGATCTCGCCGGTTACCGGCTTGCACTCCAGGCCGCCAACCTGCTGGAAGTAAGTGAACTGCGTCACTTCCATGCCGTTCAGCCACACTTCCCAACCGAGTCCCCACGCGCCGAGCGTTGGGTTTTCCCAGTTGTCTTCGACAAAGCGAATGTCGTGGATGGTGGGATCCATACCCAGCTCTTTCAGCGACCCAAGGTACAGCTCCTGAAGGTTGTCCGGGTTAGGCTTAATCACTACCTGGAACTGGTAATAGTGCTGTAAACGGTTCGGGTTTTCACCGTAACGTCCATCGGTCGGACGACGAGATGGCTGCACGTAAGCGGTCGCCATCGGCTCTGGGCCTAAGGCACGCAGACAAGTCATCGGGTGTGAGGTGCCGGCGCCCACTTCCATGTCCAACGGTTGGACAATGGTGCAGCCTTGACGCGCCCAGTAATCCTGCAAGGTCAGGATCAGGCCCTGAAAGGTCTTGGTATCAAACTTTTGCATGTTGAATTCGCACGCGATACGGATCGGTTAAAAAAAGAGTGCGCCAGTATACCCTTTGACCGCGGATTGTGCAGCCGGAAATCCGCGATGGATCGCCGATGTACTCTATGAAATATGCACTAATTAAATATTGTCATTATCAGCCAACGTATTGCATCGAAGCTAAATAACGCTCAGCTTGCTCCCCTAATAAAATCCTGCGTGTCGTAAAAAATGCTGGCCAACGGTTTGAAAACCATTGACTGACCAATGAATCCAATGCAGCAGGATTGTTTAAATTTCTGGCAACTTTCACTGCACGCTCACGTGCATAAATATACTGAACTCGCTGCGCTGTTAGCCTAGCGCAATTCAAATTGAACACTTTAATAGTATGTTCAACCAATTCTTCCACAGTGGCATGCATATTATATTTAATTTCAACACCTGCACAATTTTCCAGGTTAGGCATCAATTCACCGTTGGCACGATTCAGAGAAAATAAACAAGGTGAGGCGACCATATCTAAAGGATTCAATACTCGTCCTTCAGGTGGAACATATACGCTCGATTTTAATTTAAGATGGTTTTTATGTGCATCGCAACTCAAATTATCGGGTAAAGGATAATTTCTCTTTTCCTCTTCATCAATACGGCTTCCACCAGGGCACACAGCAAAAACATTGTTCCAATCAAGTGCCCAATTATGCCCATTAGCAGCGATCCTATGTGATTTATCATGATAATGTTCAACTTGTTTATGATGTTCAGGTAGATTTTTTATCTCTGTTTCACAATAAGCACAAAGTCCACCTTGCTCATCAACCATCAACGCACGAACAGCCTTGTAATCATTACCACCATTTGACGAACGAAATCCGTTGTCCCAATCTGCAGTTGGGTTCTGTTGTGCATAAGCTGTTAAGGGATTAGGCGCGAGTGATTTATAAATCCTTTTCAAGCGAAATCTCCCATTTTCTATTTTCTATATAAAGGTCAGCTGCTGTCAAAGCTGGCTCTTCACCGCCAAAATGTTTGTCTAATTGCATTCGAATTTCATTAACATCTGCATCATCCCACTTATCATGATAGATTTTTTTAAGATATTTCATAAGAAGCTGAGAAACTGGATCGGATGCAGGCCTAGGATCAACACTGAAGATACTTTTCAGCAATCGGGATGATTCTGCACCTTGATTTCCATCTGGTGAAGTAAACACTTTTCCGCCATCTAATATTCTCACGCATTCGCTTGGTACTGTAGTTAAAACCTGAGGGCTATGCGTTGTAACAATAAATTGAACTTCAGGGAAAGCCCGTTGTAGTGCTTGGATAACACGTTGCTGCCAACTTGGATGTAAGAACATATCTACTTCATCAATTAATACCACACCCGGTGTTTTAAGTGCCGCCTGCTCCCCTAAGCTAGGATTTAATTTAATACACCTAAAGGCGATGTCGGCAATCATCGAAACGACATTACGTAGACCATCACTCAATAATTCAAGTGGCATATATCCATTTTCATGATGATACATCACTAATTGCTGCCCTTGGCTTGCACGGTATTGCAAATCCTTCCAACCAGTAGCTTCAAATGTCAATTCATTTATCGAATCTTGGACAACTTTAATTGCATAACTAAAGTTATTAAGACTACTTTCATCAACTTCATTACTCTCTAACTTTGATATTTGTAGTTCACGATAACTTCTAAAAACCCAGCCAAACCACTCTTCAAATTGCTTATAATTTGATGTTGCTGTTAAGCAGTTTCTATAACCCCAAAACCTTGAGAAAACATCATTATTTAACGTTTCGATTGAAACCTCTGATGTATATCGACCTTGATACCATAAACGTCCCGTCCCAAGATACAACACTATTGGTAATATATGATTATCATTACCTTTATTATTCCTTACATCTTTTTGAATTTTATCACTAAGGCTGATGAGACTCTTCGTCCCTTTATCACTTTGTGCTTTAGTATTTTTTCTAACGGAAACTCTTGCCGTTTTCCATGTGCGCACATTTTTTTCCATGAACCAATAACCAGATGATTCAATTTCTGCTGGAGTCATAGGCTCCATGTTTTCTTTTTCTTTGTTTAGGCGTACATCGTCAATTTGAATCGTTGCTGACTTTCCCCCCTGACTACCGAGATCAAAGCCTTTCACATATGGCCACAATGCAATTCTCACTGAATCAAGCACTGTAGTTTTTCCTGCGCCATTAGCAGCAACTAATACGGTTAGCTTTGAATGGAATGAAACTTCAAGTTCTTCAAAGCACCTAAAATTTGATAATTTCACATTTTCAATAATCATCACTGCCATTCCTCTTATCCAACTTCGAGCTTTTGTAGCTGCCATCAAACAAACTGCCTAATCGCGAAATCTTAGCATGTGGCGTGTTAACAAACATTCCGTATGTGATTAACGATTTGATGTAAATCGACCTCTGTCTTTGTTGTTGAACACAATGAAACCTTAAGAATAAGAAAATCGTATACGATTCTATTCAGGCGAATCCTAGCGTCATAAAAATTAAAATTATTTGATAAAAATCAACATATTAAATAATATATCACCAAATCCTATTACGTGATGTACATCACCTTTTTGACCCGATGGTTAAAAATTGCGCATTGACACTCGTATAATCGTATACGAAATTGCGGTGAAACAGTTTTGCTTGAGATTTCACCATGAAGATTGCATTGAGTTATCCCGGCATGAACGCCAGCGACCGCCCAATGGGCCCTGCGCCGCTCTCCGCCGCCGTGCTGCACGAACCGATGTTGTTTATTTCCGGCCAAGTGGCGATTGATCCCTACAGCGGCGAGATTATTGGCAACGACATCGCCAGCCAGACGCGTCAGGTGCTGAAAAACGTCGGCGATCTGCTGAGCGAAGCGAACATGACCTTCGACAACGTGGTTCGCGTCACCATTTACCTGACCGATCTCAGCACCTTCAACGCCATGAACGCCGCTTACAGTGAATTCTTCCAGTTCCCTTTCCCGGCGCGCGCCACCGTGGGCATTCAACTCAACCATCCTGACCTGCTGGTCGAGATGGAAGTGACGGCGATGCGCTGATGCATATTCATATCGAGAACGACGCTAGCGCGCCGCGCGCACTCCATCTCTCTGCTGAGCAGCTGCAACTGCAGCTCGACGCGCATCCGCCACTGTGCAGCCACTTCACGCTGAGCGAAAACAGCGATGCGGCGCAGACCGCCGACTTCCTCGCCCGCTGCGACATTCTGTGGAGCGGCCGCAAGCTGGCGCTCGACCAGTTCAGCACGCCGCGCCTGGGTTGGGTGCAGGTGATGTCGGCGGGCGTTGAGCATTGGCTGGCGCACTGGCCGCAGGGCGTGACGCTCACCAATGCCTCTGGCGTGCACGGCGATAAAGGTGCCGAGTTCATTTTGATGGCGGCGCTAATGTTCAACTTCGGCATTCCCGGTTTTCTGCAGGATCAGGCGCAGCGTGTCTGGCGTCCAACCTTTGGCGGCTGCGCACGCGGCAAAACCGTGCTGCTGCTGGGCGTTGGCGGCATTGGCGCCGCAGCGGCAAAACTGCTGACGGCACAAGGCTATCGCGTGATTGGCGTGACGCGCAGCGGCCAGTGTGATGCCAACGTGGCGCGCTGCATCCGCATTGACGCGCTAGACGATGTGTTGCCGCAGGTGGATGTGGTGGTGTCGACGCTGCCGCTGACGCCACAAACCCACAACCTGTTTGATCGCCGCCGCCTCGATCTGCTGCCTGCACGCGCGGGCATCGTGATTGTTGGCCGCGCCGATGTGTTTGATTACAGCGCGATGCGCGAAAAACTCAACGCAGGCGAACTGGCTGGCGCGGTGCTGGATGTCTATCCGCAAGAGCCGTTACCGGCAGACGACCCGCTGTGGCACACGCCCGGCGTGGTAATGACGCCGCACTGCAGCCTCGACGATCACAGCGCCTACCTCGCCGGATGCCTTGAGGTGTTTATCGATAACCTGGCGCGTTTCCGCCACGGGCAACCGCTGCGTAATCAGGTTGATCCGGCTCGCGGTTATTAACCTCCGAAATTTCTGTAGGGTCGCCATTCATGGCGACCATCTAAAAAAAGCACCAAAGACGTTCATAAATCACAAGGTCATCGCTTTCTCATTCACCAGCATCAGGGGAACCTTATTATGAAATTTGCACGCACTGCTTTGTTAATCTCTGGTCTCAGCGGCAGCTTACTGGCGGGCCTCTCCAGCGCCCACGCAGCCAGCACCGATCCCATCACGCCTACCGCCAGCGACTTCGCGGCGATGGCGCAGTGCAAAACACTGCAAAGCAAATATCCGTCGCTGAAAGGCAAAGATCTGGTGGTTGGCCTTGGCGGCTACACCAAAGGCTTTGAAGCGCCATCGGAAAAAGATCCCAGCATCATTGAAGGTCTCGATCCTTCGCTGTTCGAGCGCATCAGCAGCTGCCTCGGCGCGAAACACAGCTACCAAAGCGGCTCATTCAACGTGCTGCTCACCTCGATCTCCAGCGGACGCGCCGATATCGGCCCGATGCTGTACGTCACCGAAGAACGCATGAAGCAGATCGCCTTCGTCGCCTCAATGCAGGTGCAGGATGGCTCAGTACTGGCGCAAGGCAACCCGAAGAAAATCAACAGCGTCGATGATCTGTGCGGTAAAACCGTCGCCGCCGCAGCGGGTTCCTACGAAGCCAACAAACTGGTGCCGGAGCAAAGCGCCAAATGCAGCGCCGCCGGTAAGCCAGAAGTCAGCATGCTGATGGTGCAGAACACCGACAACAGCATTCAGGCGGTGAAAAGCGGTCGCGCGGACGTTTATCTGACCGAAGCCGGTTCAGCCATTGCCATCGCCAAAGCGGACAAATCGCTGCAAAGCGGCTTCACCGTGGATCTGCCGATCATGGTTGGCTTCCCGATCGCCAAAGACAACGCCACGCTGCGCGCGGCGGTGCTGGACGCGATGAAGGTGATTCAGGAGAGCGGCGCGCAGAAAAAACTGCTGGATTACTGGGGCCAGGGCAGCGCTGCCGAACGTCCGGTGGTTGCGCGTGGTTAATGCATAAACTCAGCCGCCTCGGTGACTTAACCGAGGCGTTGAGGAGGATAACGCCTTGGATGATTTTCTTAAGTACCTGACTTTCCCCTACTTGTGGGAAGGCGCTGTTATCGCCGTGCAGCTGTTGGTTGGCGCGCTGGCGGGCGGCATTCTGATTGGTTTTTTCCTGGCGTTAGCCAGCAGCTCAAAGCACTGGCTTATTCGCGTGCCGGTGAAAATCTACATCTATACGCTGCGCGGCACGCCAGTGCTGCTGCAGCTGATTTTGCTGTACAACGTGCTGCCGGAATTTGGCCTGCGATTGAGTCCGTTCACCAGCGCCCTTCTCGCCCTGATGATCAATGAAACCGCCTTCTGCGCCGAAATTATTCGCGGCGGCATTATGGCGACCGATCGCGACCAAAGCATGGCAGCGCAGGCGTTCGGTTACTCGCGCAGCAAAGAGATGATTCACGTGGTGATTCCGCAGGCGCTGCGCGCCATTCTGCCGACCATGGGCAATGAAACCGTTGGATTGCTGAAATCCACCTCGCTGGCTTCGGTGGTGGGCGTCAATGAGTTGACGATGCGCGGCCAGGCGATCGTGTCGCAAAACTTCCTGTTTATTCCGGTGCTGGTCGCCTCGGGCGGCATCTACCTGATTCTTTCCACGCTGCTGGCGGGCGGTCAGTGGTGGCTGGAGAAGTTCTACAACCTTGATGAACGTGCACGTCGGGCACGCGCGCGCCTGGCGAAACTGCCGCCGGAAGCGGAAGTGATGCCGATGCAGCTACCAAAACGACGCTGGGATACGCAAACCGCCGCGCCGGTACTGGAAGTGGATCAGCTGTGCGTCGAGTACGCCGGTAAAGCGGTGCTGAAATCGCTGTCGTTAACCGTACGTCGCGGCGAAGTGGTGGTATTGCTCGGTCGCTCCGGTTCGGGCAAAAGTACGCTGCTGAAATCGATTCTGGCGCTGACGCCGCGCAGCAGCGGCACCATTCAAACCGAAGGCCACTTTATGGGCAGCGACGAAAACGGTCGCGCACTGGCGCAGCGTCATCTGCCGCTGAACCGCGCCAAATCAGGCATTGGCATCGTGTTCCAGCACTTCGCGCTGTTTGATCACCTCACCGCGCTGGAAAACGTAATGAGTATTCTGCTGCGCGTGCAGGGCGCACAGCCGGAAATCGCGCGCGGCAAAGCGATGCGCGCGTTGAAAATGGTAGGACTCGGAGATTTCGCCGCCTCGCTGCCGCATGAACTTTCTGGCGGACAGAAGCAGCGCGTCGGCATTGCGCGCGCGCTGGCGGCAGAACCGCAAATCCTGCTGTTTGATGAGCCGACTTCCGCGCTCGATCCCGAACTGGTGCGCGAAGTGAACCAAACCATGCGCAGTTTGGCGCAAACCGGCATCACCATGATCATCAGCACCCACGACATCGCATTTGCGGCGGGCGTTGCCGATCGCGTGGTGTTCCTGCAGAACGGCGCGCTGATTGAAGAAGGCCCGCCGACGATTCTGCAAAATCCGCAAACGCCAGCGTTTGCCACCTTCCTTGAACATGAAAATGCTGTGGAGGCGCAACATGCCAATGCGCTTTGAACTCACGGCACGCGAACGCCTCGGCGATGCGTTGTTCCGCTATATGCAGGGCCAACCGGCCGATGCGCTGGGTAACGAACCCGATGCCAATCAGCAGGCGCTGCGCCGCTTTCGTCTGTTACCGCGCGTGCTGCAGGGCAATGAAAGCATCGACACGCAGATTTCACTGCATCAGCAGAACTGGTCCGCGCCGATTGGCGTCGGCGCATTTGCCGGTGACCGTATTTTCCATGAAGAAGGTGTGCTGCCGATTGCGCGCGCCTGCAAACGTCTGCAGCTGCCGCTGGTGATCTCCGAAGAGACCGTCACGCCGCTGGAGCAAATTGGTGCCGAGTACGATCGCTGCTGGCTGCAACTGAGTGCGGCGGGCGATGTTGGCCGCATCAAAGGGTTAATCGATCAGGCCGCGCAGGCCGGATTCAAAAATATCGTGCTAACGGTGCTGGCGCCGGTGCATCCGGTGGCCGGATTACAGCCCGGCGGCTTCTCGATAGGTGATGCGTTGAAACAGCGCGGCTGGCACACCATCGGCGGCACGCAGCCGGGCGTTGCGCCGCTGCCGGCTTTTCCGGTGTGGCGCTGGCAGGACATTGACGAGGTAGCGGCGCACTGCGCCAATCATCACATCCCGCTGTGGCTAAAAGGCGTTCTGCATCATGACGATGCCGCGCAGGCCGCGCAGCACGGCGTCAGCGGTTTGATTGCCTCGAACATTGGCCTGCGCCAGAGCGCGCGCTGGGCCACGCCGGTCGATCAGCTGCCCGATTTGCAGGCGGTGACGCGTCTGCCGCTGCTGCTGGATGGCGGCGTGCGCTGCGGCAGCGATGCGGTGGTGGCGCGCTGCCTCGGCGCGTCGCTGTCACTCAGCGTACGACCGATCATCAGTGCCTTAGTCGCCGGTGGCGAAAGCGCGGTGTTCGATCTGCTGTCCGGCTGGATTAATGAAATCACAGCGATCAGCCATTGGTGCGGTGTCAGTGATATGACAAGCCTTAACGGCAGTTTCATCACCGTAATGCCGCAGTAGTTGATTCGTAGGGTCGCCATTCATGGCGACCGAATAATGCATTAAAACTCTATTTAAAGAGGTACGTGGCAATGCAGACATTGATTTTCAATCAAGGCGATGCCAGCGAATCCCGCATCTATTACTGCGCGCACTATCTGGCGCAAAGCCTTGGCCTGTTTGCCGCGCAGCAGCTGCAGGTGATCTTCACCACCAGCGAATCGGGCGGACATACGGTGCAAGGCGGGCAAGTGCCAGCGGTATTAAGCCGCGACGCCGACCTCACGCTCGGCGGCCCGATGGTGGTGATGAAGCATTTTCAGCAGCATGGCGCGGAGCTGCAGTGTTTCTGCGCCTCGGTGGCGGCCAATCCGTGGTTTCTTGCGGCGGCGCAGGCGCAGCCGGATTTTCAGCTCAGCGATCTGCGCGGTAAACGCGTGCTGGATGTCGGCAATGTCGGTACCGCGACGCTGACGTTCCGCTGGCTACTGGCGCGTCACGGTTTGCAGCATGATGTCGAGCTGATCGCCGGCAGCGGCGACCAGGCGCAGGATTTTGCCGCAGTCGCCCTTGGCACAGCGGATTATGCGCTGCACGCCATGCATATGCTGGCACCCGCCATCGCCGCCGGACAACTCAACAGCATTAGCAGCCTCGCCAGTTTGTGCGGTCACGTGCCGTGGAGCGCCTACATCGCCCGCGCCGATGTGCTGCAGGAGAAAGCCGCTGCCTTCGCCGCCTTCTCCCGCGCCATTGCGCAGGCGCTGACGTGGATGGCGAACCATAACGCCAGCGAACTGGCGCAAAAGGTAAAGGCTTTTTACCCCGATTATCCGCGCGATGCGCTGGTGCACGGCCTCGCCGCCTATCAACAGGCCGGCGTGTTTGCGCCAGATTGCGTGATTCCACACGCTGAATTTGCGCATTTCAGCCAGCTGTTAACTGCTATCGGCTGGCTCGACTCTTCACAGCCGGTGCCGTATGCGGCGCTGGTGACGCAGGCAGGAGCAGAGTGATGAAACAGCTGATTATTAATGGTTTGGTGGTGACAGAAACCCGCGCGGAACTGGCCGATCTGCTGATCGAAAACGGCAAGATCAGCGGCGTGTTATCGCCTGGCGCCATCACGCACGGCGTAGATGAAGTGATTGATGCGCAAGGGTTGATCATCGTGCCTGGCGCGATTGATGTGCATACCCATTTCACCGGTTCGCACGATTTCCCCGAGCAGGAACTGCGCGAAGGCACGCGCGGTGCGGCGGCGCACGGCGTCACCACCATCATCGAAATGCCGCATTCGCTGCCACCGGCGACATCGCTGGCTAACTTCAGCGCCAAAAAAAGCTGGCTGGCGGACAACTGTTCGGTGGATTACGCCATGTGGGCTGGACTGGATGGTCGCAACGTGCATGAACTGGCGGCGCTGGATCAGGCCGGTGCGCTGGCCTTCAAAGCCTTCCTGTGCAGCGGTGCACCCAACGGTGAAGCCACCGACGATAAAGGTTTGCCGCGTCTCGACGATGACGGCCTGCTGCGCGCCATGCGCGAACTGGCCACGTTCGACGGGCTGATTGGTGTGCACGCGGAAAACCACGAGATTCTGATCGGGGCTGGCAGCGAACAGCGTCGTGCCGGACGCAAAGATGCACGCGCGCACGCGCTGGCGGGCCCGGAAATCGCCGAGATCGAAGCGGTGGGACGCGTGTTAGCGATTGCCGAAGAGACCGGCGCGCGCTGCCATATCGTGCACGTCAGCTCGGCGCGCGCGGCGGAAACCATCGTCGCCGCCAAAACCCGCGTACGTGCCAGCTTCGAAACCTGTCCGCACTATTTACTGCTCGACGAAGACGATCTGGTGCGCATCGGCCCCAACGCGCGCTGCGGCCCGCCAATCCGCCCGCGTCCGGTGGTGGATGCGCTGTGGCAGGTGCTACTGCGCGGCGATATCGACATGATCGCCTCTGACCATTGTCCGTACACGCCCGCACAAAAGCAGGCGGGTGAAGCCAGCATCTGGGATGCAGGCATGGGATTAACCGGCGTGGAAACCCTCAGCCCGATGTTCTTCAGTGCGGCCCACATAGAACGTGGCGTGGCGCTCAGCGAGTTTGCGCGCATGACCGCCAGCGGCCCGGCCAAAGCCTTCCAGCTGTGGGGCAAAAAAGGGGCGATTGCGCCTGGTTTCGACGCCGATTTGGTGTTCTACGACGCTAGCCAGAGTTGGACAGTGAGCGGCACGAATTTTCAGGGACTCGGCAAGTGGAGCGCATTTGAAGGGATGCGCTGTCAGGGTAAAGTGGTGCGCACATTGATTCGTGGCGTCACGGTATTCCAGGATGACCAGATGCAGGTTGAACCCGGCTTCGGTCAGTTCGTGACCCGACAGATTTAAACAGGACAAATAACATGGCAGGAAAATCCTCTACCGCTAGTCGTAAAAACAGCGCTCCGCTGGCGCAGGAAGCGGCCACCGATAACAGCTGGAATACTGCGCGTCCGCGCACGCTGGTCGATCACGCCGTGGATGCCATTCTTAGCGCCGCCTCGCGCGGCCTGATCCTGCCCGGCGACCGCATCGCAGAACCGGAGTTGGTGGCCAAACTCGGCATGAGCCGCGTGCCGATTCGTGAGGCGCTGCGCATTCTGGAGAGCCAGGGCATCGTCACCAGCGAGCCGTACAAAGGCATTCGCCTGATGGAGATTTCGCATCAGCGGCTGGAGCAGATTATCGATGTGCGCATCCCGCTGGAGACGCTGGCCTGTCGCCGCGCGATTGAGGCCGGACGCAACAGCGCCGAGCAGCTTAATCAGCTCTATCAAGGCGTGGCGCAGATGCAGGAGATGATGCAAAACGACGACGTTTACGGTTTTGCCTCCGCCGATACCGATTTTCACCGCACGCTGTGCAGCTTCGCGCACAACCCGGTGCTGAGTAATTTGTGGGAGTCGATTGCCCGTCAGCTGACGGTGATTTTCGGCCTCTCCACTATGGGCAAATCGATGAGCGACATCATCGAGGAGCACCAACGGCTGATTAATGTCTTTGCCGATGGCGACATCGCCAAAATGACCGACGAGGTTGAGAATCACATCCGCATTCAGGCGCTGGACGTGGATTACGAAACCCTGATTACCCAACGCCGCCAGCACCGTTCCGCTCTCGGCTAATTTCGCATTGCCTTTACACCAGGGAAAACACCATGAAAATCATTAACGTTGAGGCGTTTTACCTGCGCCTGCCAGTGATTGAGCAGCGCACCGACAGCTCTCAGGATGCGCTGCTGATCAAAATTACCACCGATGCCGGCATCACCGGCTGGGGCGAAGTGGATGGCAGCCCGTATGTTACCAAAGCCATCATCGAAGCGCCCTATTCGCATACCATGGTCACCGGCCTGAAATCGCTGTTGATCGGCGAAAACCCGCTGGAAACCGGCCGTTTATGGAAGAAGATGCACAAAGCCACCATCTACTACGGTCGCAGCGGCGCGGTTTTGCAGGCGATGGCCGGCATCGATATCGCGTTATGGGATATCAAAGGCAAAGCGCTCGGCAAGCCGATTGTTGAACTGCTGGGCGGCGCGATGCGCGACAAGATGCGCGTTTACTCCTCCAACATGTTCCAGTTCAGCGTCGAAGAGACGGTCGCGCGCGCGCAACATGCGATTGATACCGGCCATAGCGGTGTGAAGTTTGGCTGGGAACCGTTTGGCAACGACGAAGCGCTGGATCTGCGCTATCTCGAAGCACTGCGTAAAGCGATGGGGGATAACGTAGATCTGATGCTGGATGTCGGCCACGTGTGGGATGCCAAAACCACCATCCGCCGCAGCCAGCGCTATGAACATCTCAATCTGTTCTGGATTGAAGAGCCGCTGCATCCGGATAACTACGCCGGTTACGGCCAGGTTTCCGCCGCGTGCCAGCAGCATATCGCTGCCGGTGAGCAAGAGTGCTCCGTAACGGGTTTCCAGCGCCTGATTGATGAAGGCGGCATCGACATCGTGCAGATCGACCTGACGCGCACCGGCTTCACCCAGGCAATGGAGATCGCCAGCTACGCGCACAGCCGCGGACGCAAAGTGTGCAACCACAACTTCACCACCGACATTAATACCGCTGCTTCGCTGCATTTCCTCTGCGCGATTGAGAATGCGCTGGTGATGGAGTATTGCGTCGAGCCGGGCGAGATCAGCCGCTCGCTGGCGAAGAATCCGGTGCGCATCGCCGACGGTTACGCGTGGCTGCCAGGCGAGCCGGGCCTCGGAGTTGAGCCCGACGAAGCGGTGATTGAGAAGTTTTTGGTGCGCGGTTAGCAAGGTCGCCATAAATGGCGACCCTACGACGAATCGGAATTATTTTTGTAGGGTCGTCATTTATGGCGACCTGGTAACAGAGTGATCTGAATTACAGCGCAAAAGGTTGTTGCCGCGCGGCTCACTGGCTACCCTTCTTCGCAGCTAATGCAAGAGGACGCCATGCAGCAAAAAATTTACTGGATCGACAACTTACGTGCGGTCGCCTGCCTGATGGTGATCGTCATTCACACCACAACCTGGTACATCACCGGACCGATGGCGGTGACAGGCATGAGCTGGGATGTGGCAAACCTGCTCAACTCGGCGTCACGCGTCTGTGTGCCGCTGTTCTTTATGATCTCAGGCTATCTGTTTTTCGGCGAACGCAGCGCGCAAGGGCGGCATCTGCTGCGTATCGTGCTGTGCCTGCTGTTCTACAGCGCAGTAGCACTGGTCTATATCACCTGGCTAACGCCGATCAATGAAGGGCGATCGCTGCTCAAACTACTGCAAAAACCGGTGTTCTATCACCTGTGGTTCTTCTTCGCCATTATCGGCATCTATCTGTTATCCCCGCTGATTCAGGTGAAAAGCGTGGCGCCGCGCTATGTCGCCATGCTGGTGATCGTGCTGGCGGTGCTGGCGAATCCGAATACCGTGAGCCAATCGCTGGGGCCGTTCCACTGGCTGCCGGTGAATCTGTATGTCAGCGGCGACAGCATCTATTACCTGCTGTATGCGCTGCTCGGACGTGCGATTGGCTGCATGGAGACCGACAAGCGCAGCATCAGCTGGCTGGCGGGATTGGGCTTTGTTGCCTGCGTGATTGGCATTGCGCTCGGCACCAAACAGATGCTGAAAATCAACGGCGCGTTCAACGATACCTGGTATCTTTACTGCGGGCCGCTGGTATTTATTGCCGCCATCAGCCTGTTGATTCTGTTCAAAAATACGCTGAATCAGCGCGCGCTGCCGGGACTTGCCACTATCTCGCGCTATTCACTGCCGATCTACGGCTTTCACGCGCTGTTTATCCACTTTCTGCGCACCAATCACTACGACGATATGTCGCGTCCGTGGCTCGATTTACCGTGGGTAATGGGCGTGACGCTGATCGGCAGCTTGCTGCTGGCGATGGGCTTACAGCGCGTGGATAAGCGTCATCTGGTGAGCTGATCGTCCCAGCGCTGGTGCGCGCGGCGCAGCTGGCGGGCCGAGGAGAATCCGGCGGCCAGCGCCGCTTTCTCCGCAGCTTCGCCCTGCTGCTGACGTTGCCGCGCAATCACTAAGCGCAGCTGTTCGTGGTATTCGCGCACGCTGATGCCAAGATGCTGGCGAAACAGGCGCGTAAGATGACGTTCGCTGACGTGCGCCCGCTCGGCCAATGCGGTAAGCGACCAATCGTGTTCGGGATGGGCAATCATCACATCCTGCGCGCGATGAATCGCCGGATGCATATGATTGCGATAGCGCAGCCACGGCGACAGCTGCGGATCGTCGCCAGAACGGCGGAACCACACCACCATTTCGCGCGCCACTTTCAGTGCCTGCGGCGCACCGCATAATCTATTGATTAAGTGCAGCGCCAGATCGATACCCGCAGTAATTCCCGCGCTGGTCCAGATGCCACCATCTTCGACGAAAACCCGGTTATCTTTCACTAACGCCGCCGGTGCTGCCGCCTTCAGGCGCGGCAACACATCGTGATGCGTGGTGCACTGAATGCCATCCAGCAATCCCGCCTGCGCCGAGAGCAATGCGCCGGAACAGATGCAAACCAGCGTGATGCGCTGATCGGTAATCGCCGCTTGCTGCTGACGTAGCCAGTCACGCGCTATGGCTGCCGGTTCGGTATCGAAACAGACGCGCGAATTGTATACGCCAGGCACCACCAGCAGACTGTTTTCCGGTAGTTGCGCGGGCAACGGCGCGATGTCTGCGATGGTCATGCCGGTGGAGCACAGCACGCTCGGCTGCGGGCCGATGTAATGCAACGTAAAGTGGCCGTCGGCCAGCTGCAGGGTTTCAGCAGGGCCAGTGAGATCCAGCGCCATCACGCCGGGAAGCACGAGGAAGAAGACGGATTGCGGCATGGTGGGCTCCATCAGTTGGGTGCGGTATTCGGCCAGGTCGGCATAAATGCCAACCCTACATGTAGGGTCGCCATTCATGGCGACCAAATCAAGCCACTCGATTCAACAGAATCACCCAATAATACCTGATAAAAACCCCAACACCCTGCCAAATCCAGCCATCACTCTCCCACATCAAGACATCAACGGCTGCAGCTGCTGATACAAGCGCGCAAACACTTCGCGCTGCGGCTGATACGCCTGATGGCGCGCCGCATCCGGCTGATGCCGCTGCGCCAGTTCAAGCGACGGCCATTCGCTCGCCGGATCAATCGCCAGCTGCGCCAGTCGCGCTGCACCCAGCGCCGGACCTACTTCGCCGCCATGACAATAATCCAGCGTTTGCCCGCTGATATCCGCCAGCATCTGACGCCAGTACGCACTGCGCGCGCCGCCGCCAATCAGCATCACGGTTTTCGGCTGCACCCCGCACTCATGCACCGCATCCATGCCTTCGGCCAGCGCGAAGCCCACGCCTTCCAGCACCGCGCGCGCCAGTTCTGGTCGGCCATGCTGATGCGTCAAACCAAAGAACGCGCCCTGCGCTTGCGGATTGTTATGCGGCGTGCGTTCGCCAGAGAGATAAGGCAGGAACCACACTGGCGGCACATCGCTGCGCGCTTTTTCCGCCTCATTCAGCAGTTGCGGCACATCATCACAACCGGTCAACGCCGCCGCCCAATCGAGACAGGAAGCCGCGCTCAAAATCACCGACATCAAATGCCAGCGCTGCGGCAGCGCGTGGCAGAAGCTGTGCACTGCGCGCTGTGGATTACTGAGATAGCCGTCGCTCACCAGGAAATAGACTCCCGACGTACCAAGCGACAGCATGCCTTGTCCCGGCTCGACCATGCCCACACCCACCGCGCCCGCCGCATTATCGCCGCCGCCCGCCACCAGCGGCACTTTTTGCATGCCCCAGCGCGCGGCGACATCTGGCAATAAAGTGCCGGTGATCTGATTACCTTCAAACAGTTGCGGCATCTGGCTGCGCTGCAACTCGCAGGCGCTAAGCATCTCATCGCTCCAGTCGCGCTGCGCCACATCCAGCCACATCGTTCCCGCGGCGTCCGACATATCGCTGGCGAAGTCACCGCTCATGCGGAAGCGCAGATAATCTTTTGGTAGCAGCACTTTAGCTACCTGAGCAAACACCTGCGGCTCATGCTGTTTCACCCACAGCAGCTTTGGTGCGGTGAAGCCGGGCATCATCAGATTGCCGGTGATGCGGCGCGAATCCGGCACGCGCTTTTCCAGCTCCTGACACTGCTCGCCACTGCGCCCGTCATTCCACAAAATCGCCGGACGCAGCACCCGATTCTCGCTATCCAGCAAGGTGGCACCGTGCATCTGCCCGCTCAGGCCAATCGCCTTCACGCCGCTGAGATCGTGCTGCTGCGCCAGCGCCTGCATGGCACGATCGGTCGCCTGCCACCAGCTTTCGGCATCTTGCTCACTCCATAACGGCTGCGGCCGCGACACCTCCAGCGGCGCACTCTCCACTGCAATCACTTTGCCGTGCGCATCCAGCAACGCCACTTTCACGCCGGAGGTGCCTAAATCGATGCCGATAACCATGCTGCGCTCCTGAAAAGTTAAAAATCAAACAAGTAGTGATTCACCAGATTCTCCAGCTGTTCCTGGCGTCCACTACGATGCTGTGGATTGAATTGCTGTTGCTGCGCCTGTTCTGCCAGTGCGGCGAGGGAAAATTCACCCTTCAGAATCTGCTGTCCGAACTCACCGTTCCAGCCGCTGTAGCGTTGTGCCACACGCTTATCCAGCTCGCCGTCCGCCACCATGCGGGCCGCGACTTTTAACGCCAGCGCCATGGTATCCATTGCGCCGATATGGCCGTAGAACAGGTCATATTTGTCGGTGCTCTGGCGGCGGACTTTGGCATCAAAGTTTAAGCCGCCGGTGGTGAATCCGCCCGCTTTGATAATTTCGTACAGCACCAGCGCATTCTCTTCCACGCTGACCGGGAACTGGTCGGTATCCCAGCCGCACTGCATGTCGCCACGGTTAGCATCCACCGAGCCAAAAATGCCCAGCGCGATGGCCGTTGCGATTTCATGATGGAATGAGTGGCCCGCCAGCGTTGCGTGGTTAGCCTCCACATTCACTTTGATCTCTTTCTCCAGCCCGAACTGCTTCAGGAAGCCATAAACCGTTGCCACATCATAGTCATACTGATGTTTTGTCGGCTCCTGCGGCTTGGGTTCAATCAGCAACATGCCGTGGAAACCGATCTTGTGTTTGTGCTCCACCACCATCTGCATAAACCGGCCAATCTGCTCGCGCTCCTGGCGCAGGTCGGTGTTGAGTAAGGTTTCATACCCTTCGCGCCCGCCCCACAGCACATAGTTCTCACCGCCCAGAGTTTGCGTGGCCTGCATGGCGCTGCACACCTGGCTGGCGGCCCAGGCAAAAATTTCCGGATCTGGATTGGTTGCCGCACCCGCACCGTAACGCGGATGGGTAAAGCAGTTGGCGGTTCCCCACAGCAGTTTCACGCCGGTTTCCTGCTGTTTTTCCAGCAACTTATCCGTCATTACGGCAAAGTTTTCGCGATAGCTTTTCAGCGAATCGCCTTCCGGTGAGACATCCACATCGTGGAAGCAGTAATAAGGCACATTCAGTTTATGAAAGAACTCAAAGGCGACATCGGCCTTTTGTTTCGCCAGCTCAAGCGCATCTCCCGGCTTCTGCCACGGACGATCAAACGCCCCAACGCCAAACATATCCGCGCCGTTCCAGCAGAAGGTATGCCAGTAACAGGCCGCAAAGCGCAGATGCTCCGCCATGGTTTTACCGAGAATCACTTCGTCCGGGTTGTAATGACGAAACGCCAGAGGATTGCGGGTATTACTCCCTTCATAACGAACGCGATCAAGCTGGTCGAAATAGGCGTGCATAGTTAGCTCCTTAGCATGAGGACCCGAATGGTCAGCTTTGAGCGGTTATTGTGGTGATGTAATTTACTGCTGCTCAATTACGATATTTAACACTCAACGTAAGATAATTATTATTTGTGCGCCAGCTCGCAAAATAATGTCGTTATTTTCATTCAGGCTCGCCAGCTTCGTTTTTTCTGAAAGCGTTGAAATATCGATCACGCTCATAAAATCGAAAATAAACCAAAAAACGTAATAGCCGGATAAAAATCAGTAATTGATGTCATCTGAAACTCAGGGCAACAATTCATCGGCCTGGTTATAAGCCTTACAACGACAACAGCCTCAACCTACAGGATTAATACCATGAACATGAAACAATCACTGTTGGCCGCCTGCGCGGCTCTGGCCCTGTTTAGTCACGCGGGTAGCGCTAAAGAAGTCAAAATCGGTATGGCTATTGATGATTTACGTCTGGAACGCTGGCAAAAAGATCGCGATATCTTTGTTAAACAAGCCGAATCGCTGGGCGCCAAAGTGTTTGTGCAATCGGCCAACGGCAACGAAGAAACGCAGATGTCGCAAATTGAAAATATGATCAATCGCGGCGTCGATGTATTGGTCATCATTCCTTATAACGGCCAGGTTTTAAGTAACGTTGTGGCGGAAGCGAAACGTGAAGGCATTAAAGTGCTGGCGTATGACCGCATGATAAATAACGCCGATATTGATTTTTATATCTCATTCGATAATGAAAAAGTGGGCGAATTACAGGCCGAAAGTATTGTAAAGCAAGTGCCTAAAGGTAATTACTTCCTGATGGGCGGATCGCCGGTGGATAATAATGCGCGCCTGTTCCGTGCCGGTCAGATGAAAGTGTTAAAACCTTATATTGATAATGGCAGCATTAAAGTGGTCGGCGATCAGTGGGTTGATGCCTGGCTGCCGGAAAATGCGCTGAAAATAATGGAAAACGCCTTAACCGCGAACAGCAACCACATTGATGCCGTTGTAGCGTCGAATGATGCCACCGCAGGCGGTGCCATTCAGGCATTAAGCGCGCAGGGACTTTCCGGCAAAGTCGCGATCTCCGGTCAGGATGCCGATCTCGCCGCCATCAAACGCATTATGAACGGCACGCAAACCATGACGGTTTACAAACCCATCACCGAACTGGCGACCGAAGCGGCCAAAATCGCGGTGGAACTCGGTGACGACAAGCAACCCGCCAGCAACAGCAAGCTGAACAACGGCCTGAAAGATGTGCCATCGCGCCTGCTGAATCCTATTCCGGTCAACAAAGACAACATTGAAAGCACGGTAGTCAAAGACGGCTTCCACAAGCAGAGCGAACTCTGAGGCGCGAGCCCGCAAAGGAGATATGTCGATGTTGCTGGAAATGAACCATATCACCAAACGTTTCGGCGCGGTGAAAGCACTGGATGACGTGAGCCTGCAGCTGGAAGCCGGTGAAGTGATGTCGCTGTGCGGCGAAAACGGCTCGGGAAAATCGACGCTGATGAAAATCCTGTGCGGGCTGTATCCGCACGGTGACTTCGAAGGCACTATTCATTTTGCGGGCGACGAGATTCAGGCGCAGACCATTCGTGATACCGAACGCAAAGGGATTGTGATCATCCATCAAGAGCTGGCGCTGGTGCGGCAGCTGACGGTGATGGAGAACATTTTCCTCGGCGCAGAGCTGGGGCGTTTCGGCATGGTGGATGACGAAACCATGACGCTGCGCTGCCAGCAACTGCTGGAGCGGGTCAAACTGCATGTATCGCCGGATACACGCGTCGGAGAGCTGGGATTAGGCCAGCAACAGCTGGTGGAGATTGCACGCGCCCTGAATAAACAGGTGCGCCTGCTAATCCTCGACGAGCCGACCTCTTCGCTCACCGAACAGGAAACCGAGGTGCTGCTGAGTATCATCAAAAACCTGCGCGAACACGGCATCGCCTGCATCTACATCTCACACAAACTCAATGAAGTTAAAGCGATTTCGGACACCATCTGCGTGATCCGCGACGGCCAGCATATCGCGACCCGCGCAGCCGCCGGGCTGAGTGAGGATGACATCATCACTATGATGGTCGGGCGCGAGCTGACGGCGCTCTATCCGCATAGCCCACACGAGATTGGCGAAACCCTGTTGCAGGTGGAGAACCTCACGGCGTGGCATCCCATCAACCGCCATATTCGCCGGGTGGATAACGTCTCTTTCAGCCTGAAGCGCGGCGAAATTCTTGGCATTGCGGGGCTGGTCGGTGCCGGGCGAACCGAAACCGTGCAGTGTCTCTTTGGCGTTTGGCCGGGGCGCTGGCAGGGCGATATTCACATCAACGGTAAGAAAGTCCGTATCAATGACTGCCGCGCCGCCATCGCTCACGGCATCGCGATGGTGCCGGAAGATCGCAAAAAGGATGGCATCGTGCCGCTGATGGGCGTGGGCAAAAACATCACGCTGGCCGCGCTGGATCAATTTAGTCCCCGACTTTCGCTGCTGGATGAGGCGCAGGAGCAGCAGGCAATTAACCAGGCCATTGCGCGCCTGCGGGTGAAAACCTCGTCGGCAGAACTGCCGATTGGTCGCCTGAGCGGCGGGAATCAACAGAAAGCGATCCTCGCTAAATGCCTGCTGCTCAATCCAAAAATCTTAATTCTTGATGAGCCCACGCGCGGCATTGATGTGGGCGCGCGCCAGGAAATCTATCTGCTGATCAACTCGCTAGTGCAGCAAGGGATTGCCGTGATTGTTATTTCGTCTGAGCTGCCCGAAGTACTGGGCCTGAGCGATCGGGTTTTGGTGATGCATGAAGGCAAAATCAAAGCCGATCTGATTAACGATAACCTGACTCAGGAGCAGGTGATGGAAGCCGCCCTGCGGAGTGAACACTATGTTTAAGACCGAAAGTACGCAACGCGGCCTCACCACGCCGGGTAAAGGTGCGCCAGGTAAATTCTCGCTGCCGGATCTGCAGGTGCTGGTGATGCTGGGTGCGATTGTGCTGATCGCCCTGTTCTTCACCTGGACCACCGACGGTGCATGGCTCAGCGCCCGTAATGTTTCCAACCTGCTGCGCCAGACCGCCATCACCGGCATTCTTGCGGTCGGCATGGTGTTCGTCATTATCTCAGCGGAGATCGATCTCTCAGTCGGTTCAATGATGGGCTTGCTCGGCGGTGCTGCGGCCATCTTTGACGTCTGGCTCGGTTGGCCGCTACCGCTCACCATCGTCGTAACTTTGGTGATGGGCCTGCTGCTCGGGACCTGGAACGGCTGGTGGGTCGCCTATCGCAAAGTCCCGTCGTTTATTGTCACGTTGGCGGGAATGCTGGCGTTTCGCGGCATTCTGGTCGGCATCACCGACGGTACAACCGTAGCGCCCACCAGCCCAGCGATGTCGCAGATTGGGCAAAGCTATCTGCCTGGCGGGATCGGTTTTGGCTTCGGCTTTGCTGGCCTTGCGCTATTTATCCTCTGGCAATGGCGCTTGCGCCTGCGTCGCCAACAGCTTGGTCTGACGCAAACCTCCGTCAGTGGTGCGCTGGTGCGACAGGTCATCACCGCTGTTCTGGTGCTAGGCGCGATCTGGCTGCTCAACGATTATCGCGGCGTACCAACGCCGGTGCTGCTGCTGGCGCTGCTGCTGCTCGGCGGCATGTTTATGGCGACGCGCACGGCTTTTGGCCGCCGAATTTATGCCATCGGTGGCAATCTGGATGCCGCGCGCCTTTCCGGCATTAATGTGGCCCGCACCAAGCTGGCGGTCTTCGCCATCAATGGCGTGATGGTGGCGATAGCGGGCCTGATTCTCAGCTCACGCCTTGGCGCGGGTTCGCCTTCGGCGGGCAACATCGCCGAGCTGGATGCCATCGCAGCTTGTGTGATTGGCGGCACCAGCCTGGCGGGCGGCGTTGGTTCGGTGGCGGGCGCGGTGATCGGCGCATTTATCATGGCTTCACTGGATAACGGCATGAGCATGATGGATGTCCCGACTTTCTGGCAGTACATCGTCAAGGGCGCCATCCTGCTGCTGGCGGTATGGATGGATACCGCAACGCGCCGCCGGGTGTAATCGCGTGGGGGATCACAATGTGGCGCAAATTCTTTCTGCTGTCCGTCGTGCCATGCTATGCAAGGTGCTGTCGATTTAGGAGAGTGCGCCACGATGCATGAGAAACGCTTTCGCATTACGTTGCTGTTCAACGCCAATAAGGTTTATGACCGCCAGGTGGTTGAGGGCGTCGGTGAGTATTTACAGGCATCTCAATCGGATTGGGACATTTTCATTGAAGAGGATTTTCGTTGCCGCATCGACAACATCCGTGAATGGCTGGGCGATGGGGTTATCGCGGATTACGACGATCCCTCGATTGAAAAACTGCTGGCCAACGTGTCAGTGCCGATTGTCGGTGTTGGCGGATCCTACCATCAGCCGCAGGACTATCCGCCCGTGCATTACATCGCCACCGACAATGCCGCGCTGGTCGAGAGCGCCTTTTTGCATTTGAAAGAGAAAGGCGTAAACCGCTTTGCTTTCTATGGTTTGCCCACAGCCAGCGGCAAACGCTGGGCACAGGAACGTGAGCATGCGTTTCGCCAACTGGTGGCGCGTGAACGTTATCAAGGCGTGGTCTATCAGGGCATGGAAACAGCGCCGGAAAACTGGCAGCACGCCCAAAACCGACTGGCTGACTGGCTGCAAACGCTGCCGCAGCAAACCGGCATCATCGCCGTCACCGATGCCCGTGCGCGCCATCTGTTGCAGGCCTGCGAATACCTCAAAATTCCGGTGCCGGAAAAGCTCACGGTGATCGGTATCGATAACGAGGAACTGACGCGTTATCTGTCGCGCGTGGCGCTCTCTTCAGTGGCGCAGGGTTCGCGTCAGATGGGTTATCAGGCGGCAAAACTGCTGCATCGCCTGCTGGATAATCAGCCTCTGCAACTGCAACGAATTCTGGTGCCACCGGTAAAAGTGATTGCGCGCCGCTCCACCGACTTCCGCTCCTTGCACGACCCGGCGGTGATTCAGGCGATGCACTACATCCGCTTTAACGCCTGCAAAGGCATTAAAGTTGAACAAGTGCTGGATGCCATCGGCATCTCGCGATCGAATCTGGAAAAACGCTTTCGCGATGAAACCGGCGACACCATTCACGCCATGATTCATCGCGAAAAACTGGAAAAAGCGCGCGAGCTGCTGGCGTGTTCTTCATTGAGCATCAATGAGATTTCACAAATGTGTGGCTACCCGTCGCTGCAATATTTCTATTCGGTGTTTAAGAAAAGTTATGCCAACACGCCGAAGGAGTATCGGCAGCTTCACGGTGAAAACGTGCTGTAACGCACGGCTAAGATCAAGAATTCCGCCGCGATTGTCGCTATACTCCTGCGGCATCTTCAAAGGAAGATCGTCGTCTCCGGTGAGGCGGCCGGATTTCAAATCCGGTTGGGGCCGCCAGCGGTCCTGGGCAGGTTCGACTCCTGTGATCTTCCGCCACTACACTTCCGCAGCCTTCCGATAAAATATTAAATTCCTTTTAAAAACAGCACCATTAGCATTTTACCTGTCCGTATGAGTCCTATAGCATCTGCCAGAATCCACGACAAATGTGTATAGTGATGCGTATAGAATTTTTATACACACTTTAGACTTATACACATGGCTCTCACAGACATACAAATTCGACGCGCAAAACCTCAAGAAAAGCCTTACACCCTCAGCGACGGCCTCGGGCTGGCTTTACTCATCAATCCGGATGGCAGTAAAGGCTGGCGCTTTCGCTATCGCTTCAACGACAAAGCTAAGCTGATGTCGTTTGGCTCATACAGTCTCGTTTCACTTGCTGAGGCGAGAGAGAAGCGCGATGTGGCGCGCAAGCAGGTAGCTAATGGCATTGATCCAGTTGAGGAGCGCAAGGCTCAAAAGTTGGCGCTTAAAATCTCCACGGAGAACTCGTTCGAAGCCATTAGCCGTGAATGGCATACGAATAAGGCTGATCGTTGGACGGTGGCCTATCGCGAGGAGATCATTAAGACCTTTGAGCAGGATGTGTTTCCTTTCATCGGCAATCGCCCTATATCGGAAATTAAGCCACTGGAGCTGCTTGAGGTGCTTCGCCGTATTGAAAAACGCGGGGCATTAGAGAAAACGCGTAAGGTGCGGCAGCGCTGTGGTGAAGTGTTTCGTTATGCCATCATTACCGGTAGAGCTGAGTACAATCCAGCGCCTGATTTGGCTGTTGCGCTGTCCGTTCCTAAACAAAAGAACCATCCATATTTATCAGCGGAAGAGTTGCACCATTTTGTCCGCGATCTTGAAGCGTATACCGGCAGTATCATTACTAAGAATGCGACAAAGATTGTCATGTTGACGGGCGTAAGGACTCAGGAGATGCGCTTTGCAACTTGGGAAGAGGTTGATCTAGAAAAAGGGATATGGGAAATTCCTGCAGAACGGATGAAAATGCGTAGGCCTCATATCGTGCCCCTGTCCACGCAGGTGATTGACCTTTTCAAAAAACTAAAGCCTATTACCGGACATTATCCTTATATTTTTATTGGTAGAAATAATCGCAGTAAACCAATTTCAAAAGAAAGTGTTTCGCAGGTAATTGAGTTACTCGGTTATAAAGGACGCGCTACCGGTCATGGTTTCAGGCATACAATGTCGACAATTCTCCATGAAGCAAATTTCGATAGCGCATGGATTGAACTACAATTAGCCCATGTTGATAAAAATTCCATTCGAGGAACATATAATCATGCTCTTCATATTGAAAACAGAAGAAAGATGCTCCAATGGTACGGGGATTTAATATCCAGCACATTATATTAATATAATGCCACGTATGCTATATTATGATTATATTTTTTTTGGTGAGAAATTAGTGATGAAAAAGAGTGTTTTAATAACAGACTTAGACAACACTTTATTTGACTGGTTTAGTGTTTGGTATCATAGCTTTAACTCTATGTTAGAAAAGGCATCAGAGATATCTGGAATCTGCAAACTTGATTTGATAAACCAGATTAAACCAATACATCAAAAATACGGTACTGCTGAGTATTCATTCATTCTTGAAAGCATTCCTTTATTACAAGAAAAATACGGAAGTAGAGAGTCGATAAATTCAGCTATGGATGAAGCTATTCATGCTTTTAGAAGCGCCAGGAAAAAGCATCTTTGTCTATACCCAACTGTAATGGACACTCTTAAAGACTTAAAGAGTAGAGGTTGCTATATAGTAGCGTATACTGAATCAAAAGCTTATTATTCGAATTTTCGCCTAACTCGACTACAACTTGATGGATTAATAGACGTCTTATTTTCTCCAGAGGATCATGCCATTCCTGAAGGCGAGGTTAAACAGGAAAAATATAAGCTTATTCACACCAAGCAAGAATACACACCTGCGGATGAAACCAAGCCGAACCCTCAATTGCTTTTAGACATTGTTAAATCTATTGGCGCCATGCCGGATGATTGCGTCTATATAGGTGACAGCGAAATGAAAGATATTGAAATGGCCCAGAAAGCTAAGATAACTGATGTATTCGCAAGTTATGGGACAGGTCACTTTCAAGAAAATAAGAAGGGTTATGATTTATTACGTGCCGTCACTCATTGGACAGATGCAGATGTTGAAAGGGAAAGATTGATTAAAGAAAGTTCAAGCGGAGCGAAACCGACTTATACAGCCCATCAATTTTCAGATATCTTGAAATTTTTTGATTTTATCGCCTTTCAAGGAAAAAACAAATGAGTAATTTACAAGAAAGAATTCATTTAGAGACGATGCGGATTGAAGAGTTAAAACTCAAAGTTGATGTATGGAAAACGGTAGTTGACGTTCAGAAGCATTTTAATGAATTGGAAATGAAGGTGAGGAATTTTGGGGTTTTGATTCTTTCAGCCTTCATTGGTGCTATTGGCGTAAGTTTTAACTCCAGCTCAAGCCTTATCGTCCTTGGTAATAGTTTCTCAGTAGCGTCAATGTTAGCCTTTGGTGCGGCTATCGTATGGATGCTATTTTATTTTGTCGACGTTTACTGGTATCACCCCTTGTTGCTTGGTGCAGTGAAAAAGGGCTTAGCCCTTGAACAAGAGATTGCTGTTGATTTAGTTAACATCGATTTAACCAAAACAATTGGGGATAACAGCCCACGGGATATATTGTTTTTGAAAGGAGTCCATAGCACTACTAAAGCAAAAATATTTTATTTTGGAGTTCTATTCGTTCTCTTATTGAGTGGAGTTGGCATGTTATTTTTTAATGCTCCAAGCAAAACAAACCAACTTGAAAAGATAAAAATAGATGCACAGTGCATAAGAAAAGCAAATTATGATGGATATAACTGCTCAATGGAATCATTGCCTGTGAATATCAAGTAAGCATTGATAACTACACCCTGCCCTACATTGACATCGCTCTTTGTAGGGTCGAAGCCAATATCATTGCAAATTTCCTGTTCTAACCTTCTTAAGCCGTTAACCAGCGTCTCCTTCCTTTAAGCCTCCAGCGCGCGCTCGTACCCCCGCCACGCCTGCCCGCTTTATAGAGTGGTTTTCATGCACCTGCATGACCGGGTTGATGCCGCGCCGTTACTGGGTTGATATGCCGTTATTGGGTGCCTGAGACTCATGCGTTTTCATGCGGCATAGACATGCACGCTCATACCGTTGAGTGTCGGCCACAAAAAAGCCCGGCGTGAGGCCGGGCATCTCATGGGTTTTAATCTTTTACCGGTCAGATAAGCTTCTTCTTTTTGCAATCTGCTTTCGCGCTGCCCGCTGGCGTGATCCCGGTCAGGCTCAGCACATCGTCGCGGAACATCAGCCCACCGTATTTTCTGCCGGTTTCGGCAATACGCTGCATTACAAAGCTGTCATAGAGCGTGTCGGCGTCATTGACTCCCTCCATCACGCCCGGCATGTATTCACTGCCGGTGCGCCTGAACTGGCGGTACTTCATGTTCAGCAGGCTGAACAGCTCCGCGCCGTGTAGCACCAGAAAATCGCCTAGAAGCTTGTCCACGCGCTCGTCGGTGATGCCCTCATGACTGAGCACATAGGCAGTTGCCTTGCATCCGGTGTCGTGGGCCAGCTGCGGCAGCTGCTTTTCCTTTTCGCTGGTCAGGCTCTCAAGCTCACGAGCAGTTTCCTCCTGTTCAAGGTAGGCGGCGCGCAGCTTTTTCATCTCCACCGTAACGGTGCCGCTGTTCTGATCCAGCAGTTCGCGAAAGCGTGCCCGTCCGGCCTCTGCCTCACGTTCGGCCTCGCAGTGTCGCTCGCGCAGGGTGCTCACGGTAGCGGCTGCGGCGGTTTCGCTGCTGCGGGCCTCCATCCAGCCATTGAGCCTTTTCATCAGGTCGGCGACACGAAGACGCCAGCCAGGGGAAAGGCCTGTGATGAGCTGCGCGGTGGTGCTTTCTATCTCCGCTTCGGGCAGCTTCGTGAGCCAGCCCGCCTCGCGCAGCGCCTGGTTTCCGGTGTGCATGGCGGCGGCAATGCGCGCGCCGGTCGCGTTAACTGCGGTGTCTGTCATTGGCTTACTCATATTCTCTCCTGTTCAGGGCTGTGCGTGCCGGTCGCGGCGGGTGCAGGCGTCGCCGTAGCGGCCCAGCGTCTGCGGCTGTCGCGCTGCGCTCAGCGTTGCCGCTGCGGGTTCTGACTCTGCAGGCTTCTGCGGCTTCATGATGATTTTCTCGACGCTCTCCAGCGCGGTGAACGTGCAGGAGCAGTCAAGGTTGGTGCACTGATACCAGGTGCGCTTGACGGTCGCAGACTCGTAGGCGCTGGTGCGGGTATGTGCGGTGGTGCCGCACTCCGGGCATTTGAGGGCCATCACGCGTCCTCCTGCGGAAGCCGGTTCTGGCGCTGCGCAAAGCGCAGGTGCTGTGCGGGGGTGTAGCTCCCCTGACAGTCGCGAAGCATACCGGCTTCCGGGGCAAGGCACGCTTCCGCGAGCGCTTCCTTATAAGCTTCTGCCACCGCCGGGCGCGCACGCTGCACCTCACGGGCCACGGCGCTGCGAAGCAGCCGGGCGGCCACCTCCAGCCCGCCGGGGCCGTTCAGGAACGGGGCCAGCGCAGAGGTGAGCGCCGGGCCGTGTTCGCCCATAAAGCCGCTGAGCGCGTCCTCCGTGCAGGCTTCCAGCACAATCCGCTGTGCGTACACGCCCTCACGGGCGACGCAGTTAATCTGCCAGTCCAGCACCGCGATGCGCTCGCGCAGCAGAGGTACACGCTCACTGTAATCAGCCGTTTTTTCGCCAGCCGTGAGCAGTGTATTCAGTGCCGTTTCAGCCTCCTGACGCTCACTGACGTGAGCCTGCCACTGGCTGCGGGCGGCGCGGAACTGGTCAAGCGCCTGCGCGGGGGTGGTTGCAACGGTCATTGTGCCTGCCCCTTCAGCGCCATTTTGCGTCGGGCCAGAATTTTGTGGCGCGCTGCGAGAGAGGGGCTGTTTCTGTAGTCATCATGTGCGCCGCGCGCAGGGAAAGTACCCGCGAGCTTAAACACGTCGTCTTCCGGCAGGGCGTCTCGCACCAGTGCCGGGTCAGTGATGTTCCGGGCGATAAAATTCTTCAGCACCGTCTCCGGGTCGTTCACGCTGTCAACTTCACCAATCCCGGCGCTGGCCTGACGCCCCAGCGTGATTTTCAGCAGGCCCAGCGTCTGAATAAGCTGCTGGCCGTGCGCGTCCATAAACATCTGCCAGAGCTGCCTGGCACGAAGATTCACCAGGTCGCTGTGCGCAGTGATATAAGCGAGTGCAAGGTCGCCGGTTTCCCACGGCAGGGACTCACTCTCCTGCGCGTGCAGGGTCAGCAGGGTGTCAAACTCTTCAAGCGACTCGCGGTCGAGCGCAACCTCCGCGCGCAGCTTCTTCATCTCCGGCGTCATCACGCCGCCGTTCTCACGGAACAGCCTGCGCCATTCGTCATTCTGGGCGGTCGCATTAGCCTCGGTATCACGGCGGCGCTGGCGGATGATGTCTCCCTGAGAGGCGGCGGCCTCCTGCTTAGTACGTGCGTCCAGCCATGCGGCTTTGGTGGCGGTGACTTTATCCAGCGCGGTCTGGGTGCTGGCGGGTAAGTCGGTTGTGCGGGTCATGTATGCTCCTGTCGGGTCGGTTGGGATAAGTCAATTGTGCCGGGGCTGGCACAGGCGCTGCCACCGGGCGGCGTTGTATGACGGACCAGACAAAAGCTTTCTTTCTGGCGAGCCAGGAAAAGGCCTCACGAAAGCCTGTTAACAGTTTTCAGTTTTATATAAATCCTTCACTATTCTTCACCTTAGAAAAAAAAGAGTAAATACAGTTAATTAGAGGGTGAAGAATGGCGAAATGATTGTTCACCCACTGTTCACCACTCTTCACCGGCTAATATTATAGAAATGTAAATTTTAACCATTGGTGCCTTTTAATTATTAATTTTCAATAGTTAAATCCTATGTATTTTTTCGGGCCAAAGGTTAATAAAGACTAATAAGCACTAATATTACTGAGAGGTTAAAAATCAAGCGAAAAGTGCCATCAGCTGCACAATTTCACCTTGTTGCTTTGGCAGTAAATATGCTGAGAATAAAGAGCTACCCGACGCCGCTCGTATCCGTGCGGCACTTGATGGACTCAGAAAGAGGTAGCTTATGCACACTGCTTTATCCGCTCATTCTTCCGCCCCGGCGGCCCCGGCTATGCCCTCATCTCACCCGGTTCAGGAGCGTTTTATGCGCCTGCCGGAAGTGATCCACGTCTGCGGCCTGTCCCGCTCAACCATCTACGACCTCATCAGCCGCAGCTCCTTCCCGGCGCAGGTATCGCTGGGTGGTAAAAACGTGGCGTGGCTGGCAAGCGAGGTCTGCGCCTGGATGAACGAACGTATCGCCGCGCGCGGTCAGGAGCGTGCAGCATGATCCGGCTGAATATTGGCGGCACGACCCATAACCTGTCTGTGGAAGACGCGAAGCAGCTGGCGCTGGCCATTGCCGCTGAGGTGGATATGCCCGGGCAGCCGCAGCGTTTTCGCGGCACCGGCATTAGCTTCCGCATTTCACGTAGCGATGAGGCCTCCTCAGACCCGCAGGTATTTTCCCGCGACGGCATTATCCTCACCGACTGCTGAGGTGTTTATGCCGCTTTCTTCTTACACTCCCGGCTTGCGCGCCGGGGGCTTTCCCTGGTACAGTAATTCCGCTGCCGTAAAACCGGCAGCCGGGCGTGGAAACCCGAGTTACTTCAAGGCGACACCAGACGCGCCATGCGTCTTTTTTTGTGTCTTAGCCTCAGTGCACCCGTTATTCGGGCAACGGTTTCTTTTCCGTTGTGCCGTACTCGTAATGGTGGCCCGGGCGGGGCAGCCCTCGGGCTGGCCGGTTTCCTTGAAGGCCGGTTTTCCACCCCCGTTCGGGTCACCGCCAGAGCGTGGAAACTCCGGTGGTGGCGATAACCGCTACTTCAAGGAGACTGCCCTTATGGCTACGGTCCTTCATTCCCCATACCCTCAGTTTGTTTTCGTCTTTGCCGCTGTGCTCCGCTGTGAGCGTCACTGCCGCGTGCGAATGCTGCGCGCAACTGCCACCGACGAGCGCGCCGCCCGCCAGCTGCTTGCTCGCGACTACGTGCTGTCCCTTGCCTGCCGTCTGCCGGTTGCGGAGGTGCGCGCATGAGCCAGATTGCAATTTCCATCGACGACCTGACGCGCCTTGAGCACCTGCGCAACGCCGGACGCTTCGTCAGCGACATGACCTCTTTTCAGGAGTGTCACGAGCTGCCGCAGCCTGCACAACGCGCGCAGCTGGCCTCGCTTGTGTTTCTTATCACCGAGCAGCTCGACGGCGTGCTGACCCGCTGCCACGACAGCTGGATGAATGATGAGGTGGCGCCATGAAAATCCGCACCCTTACCCCCGACCTGCACGCCGCGCTGGCCCGTCGCGCGGTGGCCTGCGCCTGGCTCACCCTGTGCGGCGAGCAGCAGCGCTATCCCGGCCTGACGCTGGCGCGACTTGAGCGCGCCATTGAGACCGAGCTGGAGGGATTCTACCTGCGGCAGCACGGGCGCCTGCGCGGTCAGGAAATTGCCTGCGCCCTGCTGGACGACCTGCTGGCCGCCGGGCCGCTCAAGAGCGCGCCGGGGCTGAGTTTCTTAGGTCAGGTGGTGATGGACGAGCTGAGCGGACGCATTCACGACGCGCCGCCGCTGCACTGAGGGATAACAACATGAAAATGACAGTATCAGACGCGGCGAAAGCCGCGCAGGGGCAGTGGCCCCGCATCCTGCCCGCGCTGGGCGTTAAGGTGGTGAAGAACCGCCACATGCCCTGCCCGGTATGCGGTGGGGCCGACCGTTTCCGCTTTGACGATAAGGAGGGGCGCGGTACGTGGCTCTGCAACCAGTGCGGGGCCGGTGACGGCATGGACCTGGTGAAAAAGGCGCTCAGCATTAACGTGACCGAGGCCGCCGAGCGCGTTAACGCCCTGACCGGCGACCTGCCCAACGTGAACGAGGCCGCTGCCATCCACGCTGAAGCGGAAGACAGCGGGGCCGCCCGCGCTGCCGCTGCCACGCTCGCACAGCAGCTGTTCAGCGCCGCGCGTGAAACCAGCGGTAACGCCTACCTGTCCCGCAAGGGCTGGCCGGAGCATCCCTGCCTGACGCTTGCGAAGCCGCACAAAGTCGCCCTGACGACCTACAGTCCCGGTGATGTTGTCGTGCCCCTGCACGACATGACCGGCGCGCTCGTTAACGTGCAGCTGATTAACGCGGGAGGTATTAAGCGCACGCTGAAGGGCGGACAGGTGAAAGGTGCCTGCCACGTGCTCAGCAGCGATAAGCCATCCAGGCGCATCTGGCTCGCGGAGGGCTACGCTACCGGCCTGACGGTGCACAACCTGACCGGCGATGAGGTATGGATTGCGCTGTCGTCCGTTAACCTTCTTTCTCTGGCTGGCCTCGTCCGTGAAAAACACCCGTCGCTGCCGCTGGTGATTGCCGCCGACCGTGACCTGAACGGCGACGGCCAGCGCAAGGCAGCGCAGGCCGCCGCGGCCTGTAACGGAGTCGTGGCCCTGCCGGCGGTGTTTGGCGACTGGAACGACGCGTATACGCAGCACGGTGAGGCCGCGACCCGGCAGGCGCTGATGGAGTCCGCCGCACCGCCCGCTGCCAGCCCCTTTGACGTGATGAGCGAGGCGGAATTTTCCGCCATGAGCGCCAGCGAAAAGGCGGAGCGCGTGGCGGAGCATTACCGCAGCAATCTGGCCGTGGACGCCAGCGGGGAAATTCTCTGCCGCTACGAGGCCGGGGCGTGGAAGGTGATTTCCGGTAACCAGTTCGGGCGCGACGTGGCAAAGCTGTTCCAGCGCCTGCGCGCGCCGTTCTCGGCGGGCAAGGTGGCGGGCGTGGTAGACACGCTGAAGCTGATGCTGCCGCAGCAGGCCGCGCCTCAGCGCCAGCTGATTGGCTTTCGCAACGGCGTGCTCGATACGCGCAGCGGCACGTTCAGCCCGCATCGACGGGAAAACTGGCTGCGCACCGTCAGCGACGTGGACTACACCCGCCCGGTAGAGGGCGAGACGCTGGAGAGCCACGCGCCCCACTTCTGGCAGTGGCTGGACCGTGCCGCCGGGCGCAGCGGGGATAAGCGCGACATCATTCTGGCCGCGCTTTTCATGGTGCTGGCGAACCGCTACGACTGGCAGCTGTTTCTCGAAGTCACCGGACCCGGCGGCAGCGGCAAGAGCATCATGGCGGAAATCGCCACCATGCTGGCCGGTCCGGACAACGCCGTGTCGGCTACCATCGAGACGCTCGAATCCTCGCGCGAGCGCGCGTCCGTCATCGGTTATTCGCTTATCCGCCTGCCTGACCAGGAGAAGTGGAGCGGCGATGGCGCGGGCATCAAGGCGATTACCGGCGGCGATGCGGTGTCGGTGGACCCGAAGTATAAGGACGCCTATTCGACTCACATCCCGGCGGTGATTTTGGCCGTCAACAACAACCCGATGCGCTTCACCGACCGCAGCGGCGGCGTGTCGCGTCGCCGGGTAATCCTGCACTTTCCGGAAATCATCCCGGCGAACGAGCGTGACCCGCAGCTGAAGGAGAAGATACAGAACGAGCTGGCCGTTATCGTACGCCAGCTGATGCAGCGGTTCAGCATGCCGCAGGACGCCCGCGCGCTGCTTCAGTCGCAGCAGAATTCAGGTGAAGCGATGCGCATCAAGCGCGACGCCGATCCGATGGTGGACTTTTGCGGCTATCTGTTTGCGACCGCAGAGCCGACCGGCCTGCACATGGGTAACGCCAGCATCCGGCCCCTGCAACCCCGTCGCTACCTCTATCACGCCTATCTGGCGTACATGGAGGCGAATGGCTACCGCAACCCGCTCAGCATGAAGTCGTTCAGCCAGGCGCTGGAAAGCATCCTGCGTGAGTACGGGCTGAACTACCTGAAGCGGCGCACGAAGTCAGGCATACAGACCAACCTCGATCTGACGGATGAAAGCAACGCCGACTGGCTCCCGAAGTGTGACGAACCGGCAGCAGCCTGACCAACCCAAACCGGTGAAAGCCGGTTTTTTTACGCCCATACTTCACCAACGGTGAAGGATCTCTGTCACCCTTCACCTATACATCATCACCTAACTAAATGTTTAGTATGAATAAATTTGATTGGTGTAGAGTGTGAAGGATTATCTATGAAATCATTTATTGGCTGTAAATCACTAGCCATAGTAAAAAACGCCTGAATTTTATATTTGATGTTTTGTATAACTCATGCTTAAAAAAAAACCTTTAGCTAATATTGTGCCGCTTCACCTTTGAAATAAGTGTAATCATATTTTCATTTGAAATAATATGATAGCCATCTAATCGCCAACAGCTCTCAAATTAGAGGGTGAAGGCTCACAGGCGTTATTTCCTCTAACTTTTCCACTGAGACCCCAAGTTTTATAAGCAGTGCTATCTTTGTAAGTAATTCCGCAGTAAGCATATGCTTAAAAATTTTCTCAGGAATCTCATGATATAGCGGCTGATGTATAATGTTATTTCGTGATTTACAAAAATCGTTAATATCCACTTTATCAATATTTAATTTATCCACAAGTGAACATGGGAGCTCTTTTATAAAATGGTGTATACAACCTTCAGTATTGTTTTTATTTTTATTTACCCTTTTAATTGCCCTTAAAAAATCACCAAGAGGCGTTCCGGGGAATTGTTTTGCTAGCAATGGCCTGACTCTTTTCAACAAAGAACTCAAATTATCTTCATCAACATAACTCGACTTTCTTATTGTTAAAGATTCAATAATTCTATAAAACCCCAAAAACCTTTCTTGATTATCATGCACCATTGAATAAGTTATGCACTTACATATTAATTCTTTAAAGTTTTTATTGTTAGGATCATAATAACTTTCCCAGATAACTTTTGGAAAATCGCTCTCAGAACCATCACGATACATTGAAGCATAAGGTAAAAGCATACTGACACGCTGTTCATTCTTATTACTTTCTTTTTCTGCCAAATAAAAACTAGCACTATCACTAGGGTGTTCATGTCTTTTTCCAACTTTGACATTGGAAATAATCAGTGGACCCCCAACCAAAAATCTTAGTAGCATATATAAATCAGTGAAATTTTTAATAAGCAAATCAAGAGTTACTGGTTTTTCGAAAATCAAGGTAATACATGGTTCAACTTTCATACCTACAGTATGTAAGCCGTCTAAACCGCCATATCTATATGTATAATTCAAGCCAATAATACCAAGCGCAGGAATTTTTGCTTCAAACTCACAGCAGTCCTCATCCTCAGGCAATGTATTAGTGATGCCACAATCTATTATTTTGTCTAATTTTTTTGTAGAGCCAGACCATTTTTTAATATTCTCACCATACATACTCAAACTGGTGAATAGATCATTATTATTTAAAAACCTTTTAGAATACAAAAAACCCTGAGCAAAAAATGTGTAATCATTAAATATTTCTTTACTCCCTATCTTCATAAAAGAGCTTTTATTTAAATTTATTCCGAACAAAAGATAGCTAGTAAAATTCCCTTGAAATTCCATAGAGTCTAATGATGACATTTCCTGATAAGTTAAGGTTATTTTCCCGCCAACATCAAATACTCTAATTTTAATCTCAGGCCCATTTACCATCAATTCTGCTGCATAACTTTCTCCATTTAAATTAATTGAACCTTTTACTGTTTCAGTAATCTCATCTAAATAATAATTGACATTTTCCATAACACCTCCCTTTAAAATAATTCAATATAACCTTAAATAACTATAAGCTATAAAACCCCTACCATAAATACCTTAAATAATTAACTTAGGATTTCATTCAAAAATATTTCATAATTGACATAAATTAAATTCATTTCTTCCATTCTAAATATTTTAAATTTAATATACTTTTTAGCATAAAAAAACTAGCTGTGAACACAAACTCTCTACAAACATCGATAAAGTAAAATTAGATGCGAGAGCCAGCATGTATATAAAAGTGTATAAAAACATTGATTAAATAATAAATAACCATTTATTTACATGTAGTTAAGTCACTAAATTGACTCCTGTGATCTTCCGCCACTGCACTTCCGTATCGTTTCGGCATGCCGTAAACAATTTTGACTATTTCATCCGACGTCCCGGCGGTTATTCTGGCGCTGAACAACAATCCGATGCGTTTCAATGGCCGCAGCAGCGGCGTTTCATGTCGCCGGTTAATCCTGAAGCTCCCGGAGATGATACTGGCGAAAGAGCGCGACCTGCAGTTGCTGAATAAAAAAGTGCCGAGCTGGCCATAATTGTTCCTCATCTGATGAAACGTTTCGCTTCCCCTGATGATGCTCACGAACTATTGCAGGCGTAGCAATCATTTGGCGAAGCACTGGAGATAAAGCGACAGGCCGATCGATTGATCGATTTCTGTGATTATTAGATGCCACCGACCACGCCAACGGGATATTTATCATTGCCAATATCCGCCCAATACACCCGAAGCGTTATCTTAATCATGCGTATCTGTCATTCACGGAATCACACGACATTCAGCATCCGCTCAGCTTGACGGCTATCGGGTTAGTTGTACCGTGGACACTAAAAGAATATGAGCGCGTACTGCTAAAACGACGAATGAATAACGGCATACAAACCAATCTAACGTTACAAGAAGATAGCGAGTCGGACTAGCGGCCAGCATGTCATTAGTAATATCATCACAACATAAACCGGCTTAGTATGGTTTTTTATTTTCAAGTAAAAACACTCAATGCTATAATGATTGCTTTTACCAGTTATACTCGGGCAGTTAATGCTTGGTTATTTAATCGCAAATATACTTATAACATAATAATCCAATGAAAAATAAAATAGCATAATTAAAATATCCTCAAGGCTTATCTTAATAATAAAGCCTTGAGGTGAAATAAAATTAAAGGTTGGCTTTTATTTTATCAAACCAAAGATTCACTTCTTCATAAGCATTTAAATCTCTGAATAATGCATCATTCATATGCAAAGATAATTCGCTTGAAAAAATCGTTTTTATTGAACCAGAACCCTCATTAAATATATTGGCATTTCCTGCGAGCTTCTCAGCCTTCAAGAAAGCTGAGAGCTCATTTGGTATATTACGGTCTGCCCACGTTAACTTCCATTGAGAATTTAAATCAACAAACTCACCCTGAATAGGATAGGAATTAGAATATAAACTCGGATGTATATAATTTTCCAACTCCCACATTTGTGTTTGTACAGCCCAGCAATTCGCTCTGCTATTTACTTCAGCGACTGTCTCAGAATATTTAGACACATCACGATCGTATATATGAACTTCTGGAAGGTTTAGTTTTCTTAAATAGTTTTTATTCACCCAGTGCTTTAACGTTCCTCCACCGAGCGATATAGACATTATTCTTGGGTCTGCATTTATGTTTACACCAAATATTTGGCTAATATTATCAAAAAACTCCACATCCGTAGGTCCTTCAAGGCAAAGAATAACCTTGAGAGATGGGCTATTTACTTCAGCGGGGATATCAGGAAGCACACCTAGTGTATTGACCACATTTTGCAAGTCGACAGTATTCTTTGTTTGAACGAAAATTTGATCATTATTTTTAGATATGAATATAATTTTGTCCACAGGAGCTAAACTTGCCAGAGACGGGCTATGCGTTGTCACTATGACTTGGGTCGTTTCGTTCTTTGGTAAATCCATCAAGGCTTGAAAAAGTTTTACCTGCCACTCAGGATGTTGAGATGTTTCGGGTTCTTCAATCGCATAGATGACATTTCTGTTTCCAGATGTTTTCCTTTCAGCTTCCGCTCTGAAATAGTTTAATAAAATCAGTCGCCTTACTCCACTACCTCTTTTATTTACTGGAATGCCATCATCACAAATGAATGAAAAAGAGAAAAGCGTGTCCCAAGCTTTATTAGACATTTCTGGCGTCAACTCACTAGCAATCTCCGGACTCATCTCCTTTAATTTTTCAAGCGTGTCATTACCAATCTCTATTGCTTTATTTATTATTTTCTCTTTAACTCTCTCTAACTCTTCTTCTAGTTCAGCAATTGCGGTTTTGGTGATAGTTCTTAATGGACTTTGAACTTCTTTATCTGAATCTTTATTTTCTCGATCAGATTGAAACAAGAAAAAGAGAGGGATATCACCTTGTAAAGCAGACCATATTTTTTTCCATCCTCTTTGTCGATATCAATCTCTCTTTCTTTAAGGATTATATTCTCGGTGGTATTGTAGATAGCCTGTCTTATTTGAGAGCTTGTATTTTTTTTCACTTCATCAACATTCAGAATCTTTGAATATTCATCAGTCAATAATTTTCTTAAGTCAGTTATTTTTAGATTTACCAATGGAGTAACGAAGCTATCTGGATAATTTGATATTAATGTTGTTTTAAGACTTGATGCAGTTAATTTTCCTTTAGAACAATCCCAAGTTTTTTTAATCGTTATCCATCTATTTTCATCGAGCAAGTATTCATCACTGAAATTAGTAGGTATTGTATCGATGGTATATGATGTTTTCTCAGGTATTAAAGAAAGTTGGATAGACATTGTCTTTTCCTCAGAAAAAACGTTGCAATCATCTATATCAACCTTCACAACTTCATTGTTGAAGAAAATCTCCATAGCTTCAAGGATCGTTGATTTTCCTATATCATTCTTCCCAATTAAAACATTAAAGTCATCAGAAAAATCAACAGTAATATTTCTATAACTACGGAAATTAACTAATTTAAGTTGAGCAATTTTCATAATCCAAACATCCCTTGAATGAAATTTATCATCGTTACAACTTGCACTAGATATATTCCAATATGATTTCCAAGAGCAAAAAGCCAAAATGATATCCATGTGACTCAAGCAAAGATGCATTTATTCTTTGCGAAGAGATCTAGCGCTCCAGATCTCAAACTTACTTCAAAATAAGATTTTTCTCAAAAAAATTTAGCTCAATCACGAAGTGGGAAGCCGTTTGTTACCCTGTGTGTATATACAGGATTCGATACCATCTAACTTTGATTTAAACAAGCTGCGCTAAGACGATATGCGGATTAATAACAAATATGAAGCAGCATATCTTTTCGTACATTAAGGGTCTGAAAATTTGTAGCAATAATTAATATAAGATTTTAATTACAGAGTTACCATGTAACTTATTGTTTTATATAAAAATAAACAATATAAATACTAAAAAATATTTTTTATGCTTGGATAAAATATGCTGGTAATTTTTCAATGCAACGTCATTCTTTGTGTACAAAAAATTATGTATAGGGCCAACAATATACATTTAAAATCAATCAGTTAATCATTTACTTTTACTCCTGTGTTTTTCCGCCACTTCTGCAACTCATCCCCACTAACTCAACAACCCCGCCCCCACATTCACCGACAATCCCAAAATCGCGAGATTGAATACAAACGAAATCACCGACTGCAACAGAGCGATTTGCCGCATATCCGTGGTGCCTGTTGCTACATCGGCGGTTTGCGAAGCTACCGCGATGGTGAAAGAGAAGTAGAGAAAATCCCAGTATCCCGGCTGCTCGGGCTTCTCAGGGAAGATCATCGGCGTGACATCTTTGCTGCGCCGCAGATAGTGATGATGCGCGTAATGCATGGCGAATGACGTCGGAAGTAGCGCCCATGACACCACCAGGGTTGCTGCTGTCAGCAGCAGATGCAGCACGCGTGGCGTTCCCGTTAGGCTCTTCAGCGTGGTGAGCTCCATCAGGATCGCCAGAATACTGACCATGCAGGTGAGCGTCACCATGCTCAGTACCAACGTCGCGCTTTCATCTTCGATTTTTGCAATATGCGGAATGTCTTTGGCCTCGGTGCCTAACATGCGCAGCCACAGAAAAGCGAGATAGAGCCATGCCAGCACGTTCCAGCCAATCAGCAGACGCTGCAACATGCCCAGATGTGCAGGCAGGAAAAAATAGCAGGCCACGCCAGCCACAATCGAAACCAGTAAACGCAGGCGTGCGCGAAGGTAATGCATTAGGGAAAGGCTCATGGTGTCAGAGGCTTAGTGAAGGAAGGTGGATAGGTTAACTGTAGACGCTGTTAGTGAGGTTGTAATTGTGGAGCACCTTAACCATTCATCGGTTTGGCTCCATTGCAGTTGGTAAAATAATCGCCAATCGACTAATGAGCTTCATTGCGTCTCTCTGGCATACTGTGCACCAGATCCTATAAGAGCGGAGGCGACATGTCAGAAGAGCAATCCACACCATCACCAGCAGGCGAATTTGTCATGTTTGCGAGCGGCGATGGGAAAGTGCGAGTTGAATGTCGCTTCGAGCAGGAATCGCTTTGGCTTTCACAAGCATCTATCGCCACCCTTTACCAAATTACGCCACAAGCCATTACGCAGCACATTAAAGCGATCTATGAAGAAGGCGAACTTGAACAAAACGCAACCTGTAAGTCTTACTTACAAGTTCAACAGGAAGGAACTCGTCAAGTCAGCCGCAATACCCTTCATTACAATCTGCCAATCATTCTCGCCATCGGTTATCGCGTCCGCTCAGCACGCGGTACTCAGTTCCGCCAATGGGCAACGCAAACCCTGCAAGAATATTTGATCAAAGGTTTTGTGATGGACGACGAGCGGCTGAAAAATCCGCCGGTGGGTTCATCCGCTGTGCCTGACTATTTCGATGAAATGCTGGAGCGTATTCGCGATATTCGCGCCAGTGAGCGGCGAATGTATTTACGCGTTCGCGAGATTTTTGCCTTAGCGGCTGACTATCAACCTTCCCTCAAAGAGACCACGCAGTTTTTTCAAACCATCCAGAACAAATTGCACTTTGCCTGTACCGGTTATACCGCTGCCGAGCTGATTCATTTGCGTGCTGACGCCAGCCAACCTCATATGGGATTGACGAGTTTTAAAGGTGAAGAGGTGCGCAGAAGCGATGTCACCGTGGCTAAAAATTATCTGGTTCAGGACGAAGTGAGCGAGCTCAATCGCGTGGTAACGATGTGGCTGGATTTTGCCGAAGACCAGGCGCGCCGTCGCCAGCAGGTTTTTCTTCGCGATTGGCAGAGCAAACTCGATCAATTTCTGCAATTTAACGATCGCGATGTGCTGCAAGGCGAGGGTTCAATCAGTAAGAAAATGGCCGATGAAAAAGCACAGGCTGAATACGGTGAATTCGCCGATCAACAGCGTCGTCTGAAAGAGTCAGAAGGTGAAAAGAACATTGCCGGTTTGCTGCAGTGGCAACCAAGCCCAAAGAAATCGAAATGATCGCCGCTGAGCCGCATCCCGCCCTTTCGCGCCTCAACTTATACGCGCCCACGCTTTACTTCCCCACCAATCTCCGCCACTTTGCTCGTTCATCGCATTGTGGAGCCTGGCATGTTAATCCATCCAACCGATACTCTGACTTTCTCGGGCAATCCGCGCCAGGCTGAGCTGCGTCAGCGCCTGCTGGAGCCGGATGCGCCGAAAGTGATTGCCGCTGCGTTAGCGAAACAGCTGGACCGTGAAACCTTAACTCATCGCCACGCCGCCGGGCAGCTCTTCTGTTTGAAACAGGGATTGATGACGGTGAAAACGCCGTCCGGTATTTTCGCCAATCCGCCGCGACTGGTGGGCTGGATTCCGCCCTACTTTGAACATGCGATCATCGGGCCGGGACGGGTGCTTGGCTGGACGGTATTGGTTGACGATGCGCTGGCCGCGCCATTACCGGATCATCCGGTCCTGCTTTCCTGCCCGTCAGTGCTGGAGCCGCTGGCGGAAAGGCTGGCAACCTTGTCGCCCGATCACTGGGGCAGCGCGCGCTACAATCGCCTGAGCGAGGTGTTTCTGGATGAATTGTATGAATCGACTGAACATCCGCTGACGTTACCGTTGCCGACGGAACCGCGCTTACTGCAGATTGCACGCCTGTTGATGGACGATCCCTCCGATACGCGCACCGGGCCAGAACTGGCGCGCTGGGCCGGACTCAGCCCGCGCAGTTTAAGCCGCCATTGGGCCAGTGCAGTCGGCATGAGTTTAACGCGCTATCGCCAGGTTTCACGTTTACTCAAATCACTGGAAGGATTAGCGGCGGGCAAAAGTGTGCAGCAAGTGGCATGGCAGGTCGGATTCGATAGCGTTAGCAGCTATATCAGCGCTTTTCGCAGCGCGTTTGGTTCAACGCCAGGCAAATACTTTACGCCGCCAGCCGACTCTGCGGATGCAAAAACAGCAAGCTAGCAGGTCCATCTATCTCCGGCAAAGTGTGCTGATATTTACGACGAAACGCGCCGGGCGGCAGATCGAACATGCGGCGGAAGGTGCGGCAATAAGTTTGCTGCGAGTCGAAGCCATATTTAATGGCGATATCCATCAGCGGCGTATTGCTGTTCAACAGCGCGATCACCGAAGCCGTTAACTTGCGCTCGCGAATATAGGTACCGAGCGCCACGCCGGTGTAACTGCGAAACAGCCGCTGCAGATGCCACTGCGAATACCCGGCGCGTCGCGCCACGGTTTCCAGAATGAGTTTCTGCTCAATATTGTCCTCAATCCAGAGCATCAGTTGCTGCATAAAGGCGGCGTGCATATCCATCTTTCCTCCTGATGTCGAAATGAAAACCGGACGGATATCCGGCAAGTGGCAAGCATTATAGAAAGCCGCTCGCTGGCTATGTGATGGTCAAAAGCCAATAAATAACGATAACTCGCCAATTTATGGCTGCGCCACATCCAGTTCGATGGTTGTCAAAACGAGAGGGATTTGTCATCACGGGACGCTCGCCACTAGATGGGCAGGGAAATCCTTTTCCGCTGCTTCATCTGCGCTATGCGCGGTGAATTAAATAGTCGCACCCATTGAGAGGCGATAATGCAGGTCGACCTGCTCGATGGTGGGCTGCTGGTTGATCTTTTTCAGGATGATCTCCGTCGCCACTTTTCCCATCTCAAAGCGCGGCGTGATCACGCTGGCTAAGCGTGGCGTGGTTGCCTGGCCGATTTCCAGCCCGTGAAAACCGGCAATCGCCATCGCTTGCGGCACGGCAATGCGCGCCGCCTGACACTCCTGCAGTACGCCGACCGCCAGATCATCATTGGTACAAAGAATCGCATCCATCTCCGGATAAAGCTGGCGCGCCAGCGTCATCATGCCGGTGCCAATCGATACCGATGAGACCTTATTTGGCACAATCCGACCTGCGGGCAAACCGGCCGCTTCAACCGCATCGCGATAACCGGCGTAACGCTGCTCATCACGACGATCGGACATCGAACCAAAGTAGATAACGCGCTGTTTGCCGCTGGCCAGTAGCATTGCCGTCATATCGTAGCCGGCGCGATAGTTATCGAAGCCAACATTGATGCGCCCGCGCGCTTCGGTCAATCCCATCACTTCCGCCACCGGAATGTTGGCAGCATTAAGATATTTTTCCGCGCGCACGGTGTGCACTGATTCGGTCAGGATCAGGCCTTTGATGTTAAAGGCTAAAACCGTGGCGATCTGCTCCTCTTCACGCTGGGCGTTGTAGTCGTAATTGACCACAAGCGTTTGATAACCCTGCGCGCTGGTCACCGATTCAATGCCCGCCAGCAGATCGGCAAAGATTTGATTATTAAAGGAAGGAATTAACACGCCGATACGCGGTGGGTTCTGCTTGGTCGCCGCGACATTATCGGTATCCGCGACGTAGCCAATTTCGGCAATCACGCTGGCGATCTTCTCCGCCGTTTCCGTTTTGACCTTTTCCGGCGTGCGCAGATAGCGGCTTACCGTCATTTTGGTGACGCCCGCCAGGGTAGCAATATCGTCCAGAGTGATGCGCTGCGTTTTCATTACGGCGTCCGCAAAGAGGGGCTGAGAATCAACGTATTATGCCCGTTGCCTGTTAAAAAATGAAACGCGCCCGTGCGCTAAGTCGGGTGAAATAAAATCGGCAAATCAGCTTGCATAACAGAATGAAAATTCCAATAAAAAGCAAACTTTGCAATGTCCATACAAAGTGAATTGATGAAAAACCTATCATTTCATTAGGCTATAAATATGCCCCTGACGACTTATTCGGCAATTTTCGCAACCCTCTTCACACTTTTCGGAAAAAATGATCCAAAAACCATCATTTAGAACATATATTCCAACACGAAGACCTCGCGTGAATAAAAGTTGAACATCTAAACCTACACCACCCTCTTTCTGAACAAGCAACGTTCAGGCCGTAGAGACAAGGGGCTATAACAATGGATACCAGGCAAAAACGCTACAACATGAAGTATGTCATTCTCTGCTGTACTGTCGCGGCATTCGGCGGTCTGCTGATGGGATATGACTCTTCGATTATCTCCGGTGCAATCGAACCCTTAAGTGAATATTTCCAGTTATCGCCCGCTGAAACCGGCTGGGCCGTTTCCAATATCCTGCTCGGCAGTTTGATCGGCTGCTTTATGGCACCGCGCCTCAGCGACAAACTGGGACGCAAAAAATCCCTCGCCATCACCGCCCTGCTGTTTACCGTTTCGGTGATCGGGACCGCGCTGGCGCATAACTTCACCGTGTTCGTCATCTTCCGCATGATTGGTGGATTGGCAATTGGTCTGGCGTCGGTGATTTCGCCTATCTATCTGGCCGAGCTGTCGCCTTCTAAGTTTCGTGGCCGTACCACCGCGCTGTATGCGGTGTGCTGCGTCGGCGGACAATCGGTGGTGTTGCTGACCAACTACTTCATCACCAAATCCACCTTGCCTGACGTGATGATCAATATGGGCTGGCGCTACATCCTCGCCACGGCGCTGGTACCGTGCGCGCTGTTTATCCTGTTCATCGCCTTTATCCCGGAATCGCCGCGCTGGAACGTGCTGAAAGGTAAGTACGATGAAGCGCTGGATACGCTGACCAAAATCTCAAACCGCGAGCATGCCGAGAGCGTGTTCAACGAAATCAAACATTCGTTTTCTGATAAAACCGCGCAGCAACACAAATCGCGTCTGCGTCTGGATAAAACCACCATTCCACTGTTGATCGTCGGTATCGGTTTGGCGGTGGGTAACCAGATCAGCGGCATCAACGTGATTCAGTACTTTGGGCCAACCTTGCTGAAAAATGTCGCGGGCAGCACGGACTCAGCGCTGCTGCAAACCTTCTGGCTGTCGATTTGTCAGTTCATTGGCGTGCTGGCGGGGATGATGCTGATCGATAAAGTCGGTCGTCGTAAGCTGCTGCTGCTGGGTGCCATCACCTCCTGCGTGTGCCTGACCTACTCCTTCATCGCCTTCTATTACCACTTGCCGGGCATGCTGGCGGTGATTGGCCTGTTCGCGTACATGATTTTCTTCGGTATGACGTGGGGCCAGATCGTCTGGACGGTGCTGGGCGAAGTGTTCCCAACCGAGATTCGTTCGATTTGCGTGGGGATTTCCATCTGCGCGATGTCGATGGCCAACTTTGTTATCAGCAGTACCTTCCCGATCATGAACAGCAGCCCGATGCTGCTGGATATGTTCCACGGTGGCTTCCCGCTGTTGCTGTTTGCGATTTTCTCGCTGGGGATGTACTTCTTCACCTTCCGCTATCTGCCAGAAACTGCCGGCGTGTCGCTTGAGAAGATTCATGCGCTGGTGCTGCGTAAATTTAACGTCGAAGCAGAGTTGCCGGAGACGACGTCCACGGCGAAAGCGAGCGAGTCGTTTGATATTCCAAGGCATTAATCGATGAGGGTGCGCATTTATGCGCACCTGGTCGCCATAAATGGCGACCCTACGAGATCATTGATGGCGCGCTTTTTTTAACTCAGGCGTTCGTACTGCTCAATTACCGCCAGCGCTAAGCCGTTGGCCGGATCAATACGCAGCGGCAGGAAATGCAGCGCGGTGTGGGCAAAGGTAAAGGCCAGCGTACCGGCCTGCGCTGCCTGCTGCACCGCCTGCACAAACGCCGGCTGCGCATTCCACGGCCCATCAATAATGATGCTGGCCGGATTCACCAACTGCATCACCTGACTCAACGCGTTGCCCAAATGGGTGCCCGCCTGCGTCATCACCTCTTTCAGGATTTCCGGCTCGCTATCGCCATTCTGCCAACGCAGGCCCGGTTTGCGTTTTGCCAGCTGCTGCTGAATGGCCGGTTTGCTCACCAGCGTTTCAAGACAACCTAAGCGTCCGCAGCTACAACGTTCGCCGTTGGGTTGCACCGTAAGATGGCCGATCTCACCCGCCGTCCAGCTGCTGCCGGTAAACACTTCGCCCTGTTCCACCAGCGCGCCGCCCAATCCTTCAGAGATACGCAGATAGAAATGGCTTTGCGACTTATTCAGTTCGAGTTGCTGCACCGAAAGCAGCGCGGCGGCTTTGACGTTATTCATGATGCGCAGCGGCAGCGGCATCTCGTGGCTGAGAATGGTCATTACATCCACATTCTGCCAGCCAAGATGGGCGGAAAAATGCACCCAGCCACGATGGGGATCGATGATGCCGGGGAAGCCAATCGCCACGCCGAGCAGTTCAGGATGCGCTGCGTGCAAGGTCTGACACACTTCCACCAGCTCATGCAGCAACTGCTCGGGATCGCTGGTTTCCGTGCGCCAGGTTTGCTCAGCAATCACCTGCGAGTAGTAGTCACACACGCGCCAGTGAATCGCCTGACGCTCCACCATGATGCCCGCACTTTTCAGCTTTTCCGCGCGCAGCGAGATTTCAATTTTAGGGCGGCCCGCAGAAGCCACGCTGACCGGGCCGAGCTCATTGATCAGCCCGGCTTCCAGCAAATCATCAACAATCAATGAAACGGTGTTTTTGCTCAGCTCGAGCGCTAATGCCAGATCCTGGCGGGAGGTGATGCGAGTGGTACGCAGTTGCGTCATCACCCGCTTCAGGTTGTTCAGACGAAGTAGTGCTGGACCTTTACCGGCTGCTTTCATAGCACTCCTCAATACTCATCACCGCGCACACGGCTGCGATAACTTTCCCAGTCAAAGCGCACCCACAAGCTGTTGCCGAGGCGCATACGATCCATCACGCGTTCACCCAGCAGCGAATTCATGCCCGCCGGATCGAGGTTGGATAACATGCCGGTCGGGCGTTTCGACGATGAGCGGCGATCGACAATCTGATTGATGATCACTTTTTCATAGCGCGATTCGCTCTGCATGCCGATCTCATCGATCACCAGCAGATCCACATGGCTGAGATCGTGCAGCAGGCGCTCTTCGGTTAAATCGCTGCCGCCGCTGAAAGTGCCCTTCATGCTCGACATCAAGTCGGCGACGGTGACAATCAGTACGCTTTTACCGCGAATAATCAGATCGTTACCAATCGCCGCCGCAAGGTGGTTTTTACCGGTGCCGGGACGACCGGAAAAAACAAAGCTAGAGATGCTATTTTCAAATCCAGCGGCGTATTCGCGTGCCATCGCCAGCGCTTTACGCTGCCCATCATTTTCCACGCGATAGTTGTCGAACGAGCAGTTCATGTGCAGCTCGCGGATGCCCGAGCGCCCCATGATGCGCTGCATTTTCATCGCGCGGTTTTCCCGCACAATCGCTTCCGAGCGCAAACGGCCCTGCTCCTGATTCCAGGCCAGCAGCTCCGCGCCGTTTTTGAATTTCGGCTGCACTTCGGACGGCATCATCTTTTTCAGGCGGCTAAAAAGATCGTTCGGCGTTTTCATTACTCACCTCGGAATCCATCGGGAATATCGTAATCAGTATTGCTGATTTGCGTGAGATCGCGCTTTGGCTGCCCGCCATTGGCGGCGCGATTCATCTGCACGCTGCGCGCTAACTTTTGCTGCCACTGCACATGATGGAACAAACGGCCTTCTGCCTGCCAGTACGCCACAAACGTGGCCAGCTCGGCGGCAGTAACGGCTTCACTCAATGCCACGCCCCAGATGGCGGCCTGACGCTGAAAATCACTGTCCGGCTGCCAGCCTTCATACATCGCGAACTTGCCAACCGGTGTAGCGATAGGCGCGCTATCGGTCTGAAACAGACTCTCATCCAGCGTGACATCATTGGGCTGCTGCGCGGCGGCTTCCAGCGCCAGCAGCTGCGCCAGACGCTGCGGCGTAAGCGCATAAAACGCCGGCGTATTGTTATGCAGCACCGCCAGCGTGCCGTTATCGGCCTGCTGCAGCACGGCAAGCGGGTCATGGCAGAAGCCATCCAGCCCCACCAACGTTGAAGATAAGATTTTGACTGACATGAAGAAACCTGACGTTAACCAGCATGGTGCGCCGGGCGGTAAATTCAGCCCGACGTAATACGCTCAGTGTAACTGTTTTAGCGCGGCGGATCGCGCGCGATTTAGAAGCTGGCGCTGACGCCAAGACTGTAGATGAACTGCTCGCCGCTGGTCACTGCGCCGGTTTGCGCGAAGGAAGCAAAGGCGGCCATATTTTGCCCGAGCGGCATATTGGCGCCGACGCTGACATCCACCCAATTGTTTTCCCGGCCATTGATGTCATCAGCGTGTTCACGGGTGGGTGAAGGCAGCTCTTCATTCACCAGATGGCTGTAGCTCACCTGCGCCCACGGCGATATCCAGCCAAAGCTGGAATCCACGCGCCAGCCAAGCGAGGCAATGTGCTCGGCATTATTGCTGTCCACGCGTTCGCACTTCGGGCAGCTCAAAGTCGAATCATCTACCGCAAACTGCGCCACCGGCCCGGTGCTCACCGCTTCACTCATCGGCATCGACCAACCGGCCGAATAGCGATTCACAAAGGGCGCGGCACCGACGCTGGCGGTTTCACTGTGCATTACCATCGCGTAGTCGTTCGGCGAATTGAGCGCGGCGTCAAACAGGTTGGCATCGGGATTTTCTGTCAACATCAGATGATTACTGGAAATTTTTTCAGCAAGTATTGCGTTGTAATCGGGCGCGCTATTCTGGCTCGACTGATCAAAGGCATAGGCATTCCCGGCCAGAAAAAATAGCCACCAACCGCTAAAAGCCAGCGCAATTTTGTGCTGGCCTGTCCGCTGACTTTTCTGCAACATGAAGGACTCCTGACGAGCCGGGAAGAGATGGGCGTTTAGGTTTTATAAGATCTATATCGGCGCCCGTTGTATAACTATTAATCGAATTTGCCATACGTCAAGGGAACTATCGCTATTTCATATGCTAAGGGAGTGATGCAATGCAACGTTGTGGCTGGGTAACTGAGGATCCACTGTATCTGGCGTACCACGATAAAGAGTGGGGCGTGCCGCAAACCGATAAGCGAGTCTTATTTGAAATGGTCTGTCTTGAAGGCCAGCAGGCGGGGCTTTCATGGATTACCGTGCTGAAAAAACGCGAAAATTACCGCCGCGCATTCCATGAATTCGATCCTGATGCCGTGGCGTTGATGGATGAAAGCGACATGGAACGCCTCATGCAAAATGCGGGACTGATTCGCCATCGCGGTAAGCTTGAGGCGATCATCAACAATGCACGCGCTTTGCTGGCGCTGGAAGCCACCGGAGAGGACTTTTCGCGCTTTATCTGGTCTTTTGTCGACCATACGCCGATTTTGCACCGTTACGCGAATTACAAAGACGCGCCAACCACCTCCGAGCCCGCCATTGCGCTCTCTAAGGCACTTAAGAAGCGTGGTTTTAAATTCGTCGGCCCAACAACCTGCCACTCATTTCTACAGGCCTGCGGCTTAATTAACGATCATCAAACCAGCTGTTTCTGCCATCCTGATAATCTTTAAAGCAAAAGTTTACAAATTAAGACTGACCCTCACGCATTTCCCCATAATTGAACGGCATAATAGTGCCGTTTTGGGACTTTTCCCCGTTTAAATCTGTGAGGGATTTTTCATGAATAAGCGTATTTTGGCGCTGACCTTGTTACTGAGCGGCAGCCTCGCGCTGTCGGGTTGTACCACCAATCCTTATACCGGCGAATCGCAGGCGGGCAAATCGGGCATCGGCGCCGGTTTAGGTGCGGTGTTAGGCGCGGGCGTGGGCGTGCTGTCGTCGTCGAAGAAAGATCGCGGTAAAGGCGCGCTGATTGGCGCGGCATCCGGCGCTGCACTGGGCGGCGGCGCGGGTTATTACATGGATGTGCAGGAAGCGAAACTGCGCGACAAAATGCGCGGCACCGGCGTCAGCGTGACGCGTCAGGGCGACAACATCGTGCTCAACATGCCAAATAACGTTACCTTTGATTCCAACAGCAGCAATCTGAAACCGGCGGGCGCCAACACCCTGACCGGCGTTGCGATGGTGCTGAAAGAGTATCCAAAAACCGCCGTGAATGTGGTGGGCTACACCGACAGCACCGGCACGCGCGCGCTGAATATGCGCCTGTCACAGCAGCGTGCTGACAGCGTCGCCAGCGGTCTGATTCTGCAGGGCGTGGCGCAGAACCGCCTGCGTACTCAGGGTTTAGGCCCGGATAATCCGGTCGCCAGCAACAGCACCGAAGACGGTAAAGCACAGAACCGTCGCGTTGAGATCACCCTCAGTCCGCTGAGCTAAAAGTAGAGCCGATCTGCGCCAGCAGATCGGCTTTTATCACAGTTTTACGCCACTTTTGACGCCATCTTTGTCAGAAAAAGCTAAAAAATTCGTAACTGATAGAGCCGCCTTTTCCTTTATGCTAGCGTGATCAAAAATTGATCAATGGGACGCTATCATGTCACTGAAAGCCATCGCCGCTACCCTTGGCCTCTCTGTTACTACCGTGAGCCGGGCGCTAAATGGCTATGATGATGTAGCGGCCGTCACACGCAAACGCATTGAAGACGAAGCGCAAGCGCGCGGTTATCGCCCCAACGATGCGGCCCGCCGCCTGAAAACCGGACGCGCCAATGCGGTTGGTCTGCTCTTTCCCATCAGCCACGCCTCGCTCAATGACAGCTATTACAGCCAAATGCTGCTGACGCTGGATCAACGTCTCGCGCAGCACGATATTGATCTGCTGTTGCTACCCGATAAACCGCAAGAGCTACAACGCAAGCTGATTCGTATGCTGCGTAGCGGCGCCATCGATGCCCTGATTTTAACCCACACCATGCCGCAGGATGCGCGTTTGCAACGCCTGCAACAGAAAGGTTTCCGCTTCCTGACGCTCGGTCGCAGCGAGTTGCCGCTGCCGTACGCGTGGATAGATTACGATAATCACGCCGGTACTTTTCTCGCGGCAGAACACTGCCTGCAACAAGGATGGCCGCGTCTGGCTTATCTCGGCAGTAACGAATCGGCAACGTACATCTTCGATCGCCGCCAGGGATTTATTGATGCGCTGATTCAGCATCAGGCGCCGGTCGATCAATCTCTGATGGCGGCGTTGCCCGCCACGCGTCGATCCGGCTACCAGCAAACCAATGTCTGGCTGGCCCAAGGCGATGCGCCGCAGGCGATCATCACCGATTGCAGCACGCTGGGTGAAGGAGCCGCGATTGCGCTGCAGCAAGCCGCCCGCCTGAAGGGTGCGCAGGCGATTCCGCTGTATGTGTATGATGGATTGCCGCCCGATTCGATTGTCGATCAGCCGGTAAATGCTATTCTGCAATCATCCCAGCAGCAGATTGGCGAGCGCATCGCCGAAATGGTGCTGCAACTGCTCGATGATGCACCGCTGAGCGAGCTGCAAACGCTCTGGCAACCGGTGCTGCGACTCACTTCTGACGCGCAATGATTGCGCCTGGCCCGAGCTGTGTTAGTCTTCGCCTGTTTCTTTTCAGCAGGTGTAAGCAATGAAAACCAGGCCGCCACGAGCCACAATCAGTGACGTTGCCCGTACGGCAAAAACCGGTAAAACCAGCGTTTCCCGCTATCTGAATGGCGAAGTGAATCTGCTCTCGCCCGATCTCAAAGCCCGTATCGAACAGGCCATCGCCGAACTCAACTATCGTCCCAGCCAGATGGCGCGTGGACTGAAACGCGGTCGCACACGTTTGATCGGCCTGATCATTGCTGACATCACCAATCCTTACTCGGTTGACGTGTTGAGCGGCATCGAAGCGGCGTGCCGTGCGCAGGGTTTTACTCTGCTGATGTGTAACACCAACAACGAAGTCGATCTCGAACAGCATTATCTGCAACTGCTAAGCAGTTATCAGGTGGAAGGCATTGTGGTCAATGCCGTGGGCATGCATGAAGAAGTTCTCAATCGGCTGCAACAGTCGATGCTGCCGATGGTGTTGATCGACCGAAAAATCCCCGATTTCGCCTGCGATATGGTGGGGCTCAACAACGTTGAAGCCTCCACAATTGCCACCCAACATTTACTGGATAACGGCTATCAAGCCCTGCTCTTCCTCAGCGAGCCGCTCGGCAGCGTCAACACGCGCCGCGAACGTCTGCGCGCTTTCTACGACACGGTGAAAAGTGCGCCACAGATTGCGGCAGAGAACGCCGAAGTGGCGCTGCATCAGCCCGACGCGCTGGAAAAACAGCTGCGCGATTTCCATCAGCGCCATGCAGATAAACGCTGTGCGGTGATTGCCGCCAATGGCGCGCTGACCTTGCAAGTGGCGCGCGCGCTGCAGCGTCTTGAGCTGCGCTGGGGCGAAGCGATTGGCCTGCTGGGCTTTGATGAGCTGGAATGGGCGGCACTGGCGGGCGTCGGCATCACCACGTTAAAACAGCCCACCTGGCAGATTGGCTACGCCGCGCTGGAACAAGTCATTGCACGCATCGAAGGCAGCGAGCAATCGATCAGCGAACAGCTTTTCTCCGGCGAGCTGATCGTGCGCGGCTCTAGCCAGCCGCTGCGCTAACCTCCCCTTTTATGGCTCACTTCGTGAGCATGATCATAATTTCACGGTCTGCCCCTTCTCTTTGGAACCGGTTCCATTTAGGTTTTTTATAACGAATGGGATGTGGTCATGCCCGGAGAAACGTGATGAAACCAGAAATTATTGTTGTAACTGCCGCATACGGCGCGCAGAAAGTAGCGGAATTGGGTGGCCAGGCCGCGCTGTTACCGCTGATCAAACAGGCGGGCGCGGATGGCGTCGAAATCCGTCGCGAGCTGTTCAACGAAAACGAACTTTGCTTGCTGCACGCACTCGGCAATGCGATTTCCCAGCATCAGCTGAGCGCCAGCTATTCCGTGCCCGAAGCGCTGTGGCTGGATGATGGCGCGCTGAATCCGCGTCTGGCGCAGTTCCTGCAGGAAGCTGAACAAATCGGTGCTAAGCGCCTGAAAGTGGCGCTCGGCCATTTTGTTGAACTCGATGCCAGCACGCTGCGCGATGTGTTGAAAGCCTCAACGGTGACGCTGGTGGTGGAGAACGATCAAACCCCGGACAGCAAACTGGCGCCGATGCTGCGCTTCTTCCATCAGGCCTGCGATGCCGCATTGCCGCTGGATATGACCTTCGATATGGGCAACTGGCAGTGGACCGGTGAAGACGGTTTGCAGGCCGCTGCGCAACTCAGCCGCTACGTTAGCTATATTCACGTTAAAACGGCGGTGCCGCACGGCGAGACTTTCCGCGCTATCGCGCTGGATCAGGCCGACGATAGCTGGCGTTCACTGCTGAACGCGCTGCCAACCGACGCGCCGCGCGGCATCGAATTCCCGCTGGAAGGCGCGGATTTGCTGGCGGTCACGCGTCATTACGTTGACCTGCTGCGTGCAGCGTAAGGAGCCGTTGATGACGCAAAGAACGCTGGATGTGGTGACGATTGGCGAAGCGATGGCGATGTTTATCGCCCAGCAAACTGGCGATCTCGCCGCAGCGGAAGGCTTCGTCAAACGCATTGCCGGAGCCGAACTCAACGTGGCGATTGGCCTGGCGCGTCTCGGTTTGAACGTAGGCTGGGTGAGCCGCGTCGGCGATGACAGCTTTGGTCGCTTCACGCTGCAGCAGCTGGAAAAAGAGGGCGTCGATCACCGCTGCGTCACCACCGACGCACGCTATCGCACCGGCTTCCAGCTCAAATCCCGCGTCGATGACGGCTCCGATCCGGAAGTGGAATATTTTCGCAAAGGCTCCGCCGCCAGCCATCTGTCGCCCGACGATTTCAACGATGACTACTTTGGCAGCGCGCGCCATCTGCATTTAAGCGGCGTGGCGGCGGCGATCTCTGACAGCTCTCTTGCCCTGGCACAACACGCGGCCAAAGAGATGCGCGCGCGGGGTAAAACCATCTCCTTCGATCCCAACCTTCGCCCGGTGTTATGGCGTAGCGAAGAGGAGATGCGTAAGCAACTCAATCATCTGGCGGAATACGCCGATTGGGTGCTGCCGGGCGAAAAAGAGGGTTTGATTCTTACCGGTTATCGCCAGCCGGAAGCCATCGCCGATTTCTACCTCGATAAAGGGGTAAAAGCGGTAGTGATCAAAACCGGTGGCGACGGCGCCTGGTACAAAACCGCTGACGGTCAGCAAGGCCAGGTCGCACCGATTCGCGTTGAGAACGTGGTCGATACTGTCGGTGCCGGCGACGGCTTTGCTGTTGGGCTGATCAGCGCGTTGCTGGAAGGAAAATCCCTGCCGCAGGCGATTCTGCGCGGTAATAAAATCGGTTCGCTGGCGATTCAGGTTGCTGGCGACAGCGAAGGCCTGCCGACGCGTGCGGCGTTGGGCGATTATTGATATTCACGGTGGAAGATGCGTTTTGTAGGGTCGCCATTCATGGCGACCTCCCGACAAAGATTTAAAAATACCTGTACCTACTACAACTATATTGCGAGGCGCATCCACTGAATGCGTCCACCTCAACCAGAGGAGTCACCCATGAAATCGCAGACAATCGCGCCAAAACGCTGGTGGTTTATCATGCCCATCGTGTTTATCACCTACAGTCTGGCGTATCTGGACCGGGCGAACTTCAGCTTCGCCTCTGCCGCAGGGATAAATGACGATCTCGGCATCACCAAAGGCATGTCATCGCTGCTGGGCGCCCTGTTCTTCCTTGGCTACTTCTTCTTCCAGATCCCCGGCGCGCTGTATGCCGAACGTCGCAGCGTGAAGAAACTGATTTTCTGGTGCCTGATTTTATGGGGCGGCTGCGCCTCGCTAACCGGCGTGGTGAGCAACATTCCAATGCTGGCGGCAATCCGCTTTGTGCTCGGCGTGGTGGAAGCGGCGGTGATGCCGGCGATGCTGATTTATATCAGCAACTGGTTTACCAAATCCGAGCGTTCGCGCGCCAATACCTTCCTGATCCTCGGTAATCCGGTGACGGTGCTGTGGATGTCGGTGGTCTCCGGCTATCTGATTGAATCCTTTGGCTGGCGCGAGATGTTTATCTTCGAAGGCATCCCGGCAGTGATCTGGGCGGTTGCCTGGTGGTTCCTGGTACAGGACAAACCGGCCCAGGCCAAATGGATGAGTGAAAGCGAGAAAGCCGCGCTGCAGGCGCAACTGCAAAAAGAGCAGGAAGGCATTAAAGCGGTACGTAACTACGGTGAAGCGTTCCGTAATCGCAACGTGATCCTGCTGTGCCTGCAATATTTTGCCTGGAGCATCGGCGTGTACGGTTTTGTACTGTGGCTGCCGTCTATTCTGCGTAACGGTTCGCAGATGGGCATGGTGGAAGCCGGCTGGTTGTCTGCAGTGCCGTATCTGGTGGCGACCATTGCGATGATCGTGGTGTCGTGGGCGTCCGATAAAACTCAGAACCGTAAACTGTTTGTCTGGCCGCTGCTGCTGATTGGCGCGCTGGCGTTCCTCGGTTCGTATCTGGTCGGTTCCAGCAACTTCTGGCTGTCGTATACGCTGCTGGTGATTGCCGGTGGTGCGATGTATGCGCCGTACGGTCCGTTCTTCGCCATCATTCCGGAGATGTTGCCGCGCAACGTTGCCGGTGGTGCGATGGCGCTGATCAACAGCATGGGCGCACTTGGTTCCTTCGTCGGATCGTGGATTGTAGGCTATCTTAATGGCGCGACCGGTTCGCCTGCCGCCTCCTACATTTTCATGGGTGCTGCGCTGTTGGCCTCGGTCTGGCTGACGTTAATCGTCAAACCGGCGCAGAATAAAACATCGCCGCCGATGCATGGCGCTAAGCACGCGTAATCAATTCGGGAGGCCTCAAGGCCTCCTCACCATTTCATAGGGAGCAAAAGATGAAACCTGCTGTGATTCTTTATAAGAGCCTGCCAGATGACCTGCGCACCAAGCTGGATGCCCATTTCACCGTCACTGAAGTGCATGATATTTCCCCGGAAACTATCCAGAAACACGCGGCGCAGTTCGAACAGGCGCAAGGTTTGCTCGGCTCTGGCGGCAAAGTGGATGGCGCGCTGCTGGCAAAAATGCCCGCACTGCGCGCCTGCTCCACCGTGTCGGTGGGTTACGATAACTTCAACGTCGACGCGCTGAATCAACGCAAGGTGTTACTGATGCATACGCCAACCGTGCTGACCGAAACCGTCGCCGACACCATGATGGCGTTGGTGCTAAGCACCGCGCGTCGCGTAACCGAGCTGGATAAGTGGGTCAAAGCTGGCGAGTGGAAAAAGAGCATCGGCCCGGATCATTTTGGCATCGATGTGCACCACAAAACCCTCGGCATCCTCGGCATGGGCCGCATCGGCCTGGCGCTGGCGCAGCGTGCGCACTTTGGCTTTGGCATGAACATTCTTTATAACGCGCGCCGTCAGCATGAAGAGGCGGAAACGCGCTTTGGTGCGCGTGCCTGCGATCTGGAAACCTTGCTGAAAGAGAGTGATTTTGTCTGCATCAGCCTGCCGCTGACCGAACAGACGCACCATATGATTGGCGCGGCGCAGCTCAAGTTGATGAAGCCAAGCGCAATTCTGATCAACGCCGGTCGCGGTCCGGTGGTGGATGAGCAGGCGCTGACTGCGGCGCTGAAAGACGGCACCATCCACGCCGCTGGTCTGGATGTGTTCGAAGTTGAACCGGTGCCTGCCGATGCCGAGATTTTGACGCTGCCAAACGTAGTGGCGCTGCCGCACATCGGTTCTGCCACGCATGAAACCCGTTACGGCATGGCGCGCGACGCGGTAGATAACCTGATCGCCGCCCTGAGCGGCAAAGTCGAGAAAAACTGCGTTAACCCGCAGATCCAAGGCTAAGCTTGCTGCTTTACCCATTGCGCCTGCCAGCGGCGGGCGCTATGGTGGTTCCCCATTCGATTTCACAACGTTTTAACTTCCTATGTCCTTTTCTCAGTTCGGCGACAAATTTACTCAACACTCCGGCATCTCACGTCTGATGGAAGACATGGGTGAAGGCCTGCGCACGCCCGGCACCATCATGCTTGGCGGTGGTAATCCGGCGCAGATCCCGGCGATGAATGACTATTTCAACCAGTTGCTGATGCAGATGCATCAGGACGGCAAGCTGAGCGAAGCGCTGTGCAACTACGATGGTCCGCGCGGCAAAGCGCTGCTGCTGGATGCGCTGGCGAAGATGCTGCGTGACGAACTTGGCTGGCCATTAACCGCGCAAAACATCGCGCTGACCAACGGCAGCCAGAGCGCGTTCTTCTATCTCTTCAATCTGTTCGCCGGACGTCGCGCCGACGGCAGCAAAAAGCGCGTGCTGTTCCCGCTGGCACCGGAATATCTCGGCTACGCCGATGCCGGTCTGGAAGAGGATCTGTTTGTCTCTGCCAAGCCCAACATTGAGCTGCTGCCGGAAGGCCAGTTCAAATATCACGTCGATTTCGATCATCTGCCGCTGAATGACGATGTCGGCTTGATTTGCGTATCGCGCCCGACCAACCCAACCGGCAACGTCATCACCGATGACGAACTGCTGCAGCTGGATGCGCTGGCGCAGCAGCACGGCGTACCGCTGCTGATTGATAACGCCTACGGCGTGCCGTTCCCCGGCATCATCTTTAGCGAAGCGCGCCCGCTGTGGAATCCCAATACCATTCTGTGCATGAGCCTGTCGAAACTCGGCCTGCCGGGCGCACGTTGCGGCATTATCGTCGCCGATGAGAGCACAATCGCCGCAATTGGCAACATGAACGGGATTATCAGTCTGGCACCGGGCAGCATCGGCCCTGCGATTGCCAATGAGATGATTGTGCGCGGGGATTTGCTGCGTCTGTCGGAAGAGGTGATTAAGCCGTTCTATCAGGCCAAAGTAGGCGAAACGATTGCGATTCTGCGCCGCTATCTGCCGGAAGATCGCTGCCTGATTCATAAACCCGAAGGCGCGATTTTCCTCTGGCTGTGGTTCCGCGATCTGCCGATCAGCACCGAAACACTGTATCAGCGCCTGAAGGCGCGCGGCGTGCTGATGGTGCCCGGCCACTTCTTCTTCCCCGGCCTGGAACATGCATGGCCGCACACCCATCAATGCATGCGCATGAATTATGTGCCGGATGCTGAGAAAATTGAGCGCGCGGTGCAGATACTGGCGGAAGAGCTGGAAGCTGCATTTAGCGATTAATCGGCAGGTCGCCGATAATCGTGCTGTGTTCGGCCAGGTCGCCATAAATGGCGACCCTACAACTCAATTCGCCGGCAACGACAACTGGCACCACTGCGCCAGTTGCTGAATCGCCTGCTCTACTTCGGCATTCCAGCCAAACCCGGCATTGAGTCGAAAACAGTGATCGTAGCGGTGATCGGTGGCGAAAATGTGGCCCGGCGCGATCCCGATGCCCGCATTACGCGCCTTGAGAAACAGCGCGCGCACATTCAGCGCGCCGATCGGCATTTCCACCCACAACACATAGCCGCCTTCGGGATCAGAAACCCGCGTGCCCGGCGGGAAGTAGCGCAGCACCGCCTGACGCATATGCTGGATTTGATTCTTCAACTCGCGCCGTAGCTTACGCAGATGCGCATCGTAGCCGCCGCTGCGCAGCAGCTCGGCAATCGCCGCTTGTGACAATACCGACGTGCCCATGCTGGTGGTGTATTTCAGCGAGGCGATTTTGCGCATGTAGTTGCTGCTGTGCACCCAGCCAATGCGAATGCCCGGCGCGACCGTTTTCGAGAAGCCGCTGCACAAAATAGCGTTCGGGCTGAAGGCGCGCATCGGGAACGGACGACGTTCGCCGAATGCGGTATCGCCGAAGATATCATCCTCAATGATCACCACATCGTTCTCGTCGGCCTGACGCGCGATATAGGCTTTCTGCTCGTTGGGAATGCTTTTGCCCAGCGGATTATTAATGTTGTTGATGGTGAGATAGGCCTGCACCGCCTTACGCTGGAACAGCGCGGTGAGTTTCTCCACATTAACATAGCCTTCCGGCCCGGCTTCCACCTCAATTACCCGCAGATTGAGGTTATGCAGCATCTGCAGCAGCACGAAATAGCAGGGCGATTCCACCGCGACGATATCGCCTGGCCGCGTGGTGGCGCGCAAGGCCAGCGATATCGCTTCGATGCAACCATTGGTGATCAGAATGTCATCGGCGTTGATATTGCAGCCATAATCCACCGCGCGGCGCGCAATTTCATTTTTCAGCGGCGCATAGCCGGTGCCCTTCACGGTGTTGCCCAGCAACGCCGGTTTGCTGTATCCCATCTGGCGCATCAGCAAACCAATCTTCTTCACCGGATAGAGTGAGATATCGCCGTTGGCCAGATCCAGCCGCACGCGGCAGTCTGAACCGAGCATCGCCAGATGCAACTCGGTTTGCTCGTCGAGCGGCGCCACTTCGCGCGCTTGCTCGTTGATCACCGTGGGAAACGTTTTATTAGCAGGCTGCGGAGCGACAAAAAAACCGGACTTGGGACGCGCCACCGCGTAGTGCTCATCCTCAAGGGTCCGTAATGTTTTCAGCGCGGTGGTCATGCTGACGCTGTACTGCGTCGCCAGCGTGCGCACCGACGGTAAACGGCTGTCGGGCGGCAGCGAGCCGCTGTGAATGGCTTGTTTTATCTGCTCTGCGATTTGACGGTAACGACTGCCCTGTTCCGTTTCACCCGCCATCTGTTCCACCCTATTTCGTCCGGATCTGTGCGTTTTCACCAGATTACATTCAAAGTACTTTAGGCTGCATTAGTTAATTGATAACCATACGCATTAGTTGCAGTGCCGCTTCCGACTAAAAAATTCATTCCGTAGCACCTTCGTGGCCCATTTCCCGTCTGTTGCCGCCAGCACGGCAACAGCGACTTTATTAGCCAAAGGATGAAGTGAAAATGAATAATCTGTCCACCATGATGCGAGAGATTAGTGGATATCTCACCCCGACGATTATCGATTCTGCGCAACACTGTTCACGTCGTTTATTGGCCGCACTTCCCGATGCCGCGCACCCGGAAAATAACCGCGTGCTGCTGGCCTACGGCGGCGGCAAAGACAGCAGCTATATGGTGGCGTACGTGCGCTACATTCAGGGGCTGATCTGGCAGCAGCACGGCAGCACCTTTCAGCTGCGCATCAGCACCAACCGTCATGCGGCGATGAACGACAGCGTGATGGAGAATATCGATCGCGTATACCGCGCGCTGCACATCCTTGATGATGACTTTACCGAATGTCTGGTGACCGACGGCCTGCAAATCCGTCACTTCGATCGTCATTTACCGATGCCCGACAGCGTGCGCCAGCAAAATCGCAACGATGTGCTGATGAATGGCCACCGCTTCCGCGCCGATGCGCGATCCACCTTTTGTAACGCCTGCAATCTCAGCATGGTGAACTCGTTTGGCCTGGCAGCGCATTACGACGGTGGCGTTGATGTGATCATCACCGGCGATTCGCCGCAGGAACAAACCGCTTATCTGGCGTGGGCGCGCCATCTTTCGCGGCTGTTTGATGCGCCGGTGGCAGATAAATCGCGCGGCTTTAGCGGCTTCCTGCAGACGCTGGATGGCGTGGCCGAGCGCTATTTCGCCGATATCTACGGTGCCGATCAGGTGACGCCCGCGCACCGCATTACCTGGCAGCTGGCACGCGATCCGCTGTTCTTCAACATCTATCAAGACACCGCGTATGAAGCCGGCGCGCACTGGGCGCTGCTGACCGAATTTATGCATTTCCGCTTTGATGAGCTGATGTTCAGCTTCTCCGAATCGGACTGCGGTAACCCGACGTTAATGGCACATATTCGCGGTCTGCGAGCGGAGACGCTGTTGCAGCGTAGCTACGCCGAAGGCATTCGCGAATATGTGCGCTTTGCGCTCGGGCTGATGGTGAAAAAGGATTTCCCGCCGCAGCTGATCGATGAGATGGCGGCACGCTATCAGGACGATGAGGCGATTAAGCGCGCCCGCCAGCGCGCTGCGCAGTTCGCCGAACAAGCATTTGGCCTCAATGAAACCCAACTGGTTTGCATGATCTATTCGCCGTTTATCACCGAAGGCCATCAGCTGAAAAGCTGGCTGCAGCAGCTGGTCGATGCGCCGGACGAAGCGGCGGTGCGCGCCCTGCTGCGCGGCGAAAGCGACGATCTGTTGCTGGCGCAGCAGCTGGAGCAACTTTCTGGTTTGACCGTGGCGCAGATGCGTCACTGCTGGCGCAGCGCGCAGGTGAGTTCACTGCTGGACGATCAGCGCGGCGATGCGCTTTCGCGCGTGCTGCGTTTTGACCCGCACAAAGCAGTGATTCAGGTGAATAACGGTGTGATGCAAGACGTCGTCACTGAAGTGATCTCCGGGCGTTAACCCGGTAAGGCAACGCGATGAGAAAGATTTTCCTGCAGATTGGCGCCACCCGCGACGGACAAAATCCTTACTGCGCGGTGGCCAAACGCGAGGGCTACTTTACCGTGCTGGCGGAGATGGGCGACTTCGTCGATTACCAATCGCTGAGCATCCCGTTGCCGTTCGATCTGATTGTGCGGCTCGATCGCCCGGAAAATCCATGGGATGTGCTGCAAGCCTGTTTGCATGCCGGGTTGATGGAGCATCCTCACGTGGTGCTGGCTGGCTTTGAAGCCTACAACGCCAGCGCCGGCCGCGTGCGCGAACTGCTGGCGGGGCCCGACGCCGGTGTGAGCTTTATTCCGCCGGATAAGTACGCGCAGCGCATGGCGTTACGTAAAGCCTGGCAGCGCTTTCCGCAGCCGGAATTTCGCTTTTTTGCCTCGCCGCTCAGCATTCGGGACGCGCGTGAAGCGCTGCTCTATCCCTGCGTGATTAAGCCGGTTGATGGCGGCGGCGGGCTTGGTATCTGGCTGGTGAAAGAGGCCAGCCAGCTTGATGCGGTGATTGGCAAACTGGTCGATACCATGAATTACGGCGGACGCGGCTTCAGCGGATTTATCGTTGAGAGCTGGCTGGCGGGCGATGAGTATTCGCTGCAAGGCGTGGTGGCGGACGGCCACGCCGTGGCTCTGACGTGCTGCCAAAAGGTGATCGAACACCATAGCGATGCCGATGGCTGCGTCAGTTTTTACGAATCCGGTCATGTGGCGCTGGCGGCGCAACAGCTGCCCGCCAGCTTTACCAGCCTGATGAGCTTCTGCTGCGAAACCTTCGGCTATCGTCAGGGCGCGTTTCATATCGACTTTATTTTGGTCAACGGCGAACCGCACTTCCTCGAAATGGGCTTCCGCCTTTCCGGCATGGGCGTGGTGAATTTGGTGCAGGAAGTTACCGGCATCAACTGGGCAGAAGTGGCGTTTCACATTGAAGCCGGTCACGGCATGCCGCCGCTGCATTTCCCGCCGCAGCCGCAGGCGGTGGGCCGCGTGCGTTTGCGTCAGCGCTTGCAGTATGACGCGGCTGAACGCTGGATCGAACAGCATCAACGCGGTCAGCTGTTGCCGCCGCTCAATCTGCCCGCGCTGGCGGTTTCGCCGCGCTCTTCGCTGTATGCCGATTTAACCCGCCACGCCGGCATTCTCGCCACCTTCCGCCTCGCAGCCACCAGCCGCGACGAAATTTTGGCGGTGTTCCATCAGATTCTTGAGGTCTCATCGCTCACCACACGGAGAGATTTACTATGTGCAGAATGATTGTGGCGCACGGCCAATTTGATGCCGCTGCGGTGCTGGACGCCGCGCGTGCCATGAGCTGCGGTGAAACCGCCACGCACGAAGGTCCGATTAAACAGCATCCCAACGGTTGGGGCTGTTTATGGCTAGAACAAGGGCACATTCGCACGCTGCACGGCACCGGCACCTTCGCCGATGCGCTGCCGACCATTGATGTTGATCGCCTGCGCGGCCGCTTTCTGGCGGTGCATGTACGCCACGCCACGCTGAGCAAAAATCACGGTATCGAATTTTCCCATCCGCTGTGGCGCACCAGCGGCGCAACGCAGTGGTACATGATGCATAACGGTTTTTTGCCCACCGTGTATCAGCAATTGGGTATGCCGGAGTCGCGTTTCGATTCCGCAGAGTATCTCGAATATATGGTGGATCGCGCCACGCCCGCCGATTTCACCCGCGATTATCTGCGCGACAAGATGGCGCAAGTCGCACCGGGCGGCAGTTCGGCCAACGCCATTTTTGTCACCCGCGATAAAGCCTGGGCGTGGCAATGGCATCCCGACGATACGCCCTATCCCAACTATTTCACGCTGCATCGCTTACAGAACAACAACACCACTTTCATCTCTTCTGAACCTATTTCAGCACTGGGCACGGCGTCTGAATGGCGTCGTATGAGTAACCATGAACTTCATGAATTTCCTATTGGGGAGTGATCAACATGGCGATTTTCAATCAGATCCGCGTTATTCATCCGAACATGTTTGTGGAAAGCACCTGGCTGGATGACATCGTCACCGCGCGCGTGCCGCTGCTGGTGTTACGTAACTTCCTCACGCCGGACGTGCGCGCAGCGGTGGTGGACGATTTGCAGCAGTGCCGCGAACAGGTGCGAGTGTCGCACTATCCAAACGGCGCGCTGACCACGCTCGGTCCTTATCTGGCAAAGCACACCGCTGCGCCGGAGAACTACTTCACCGAGCTGCGCGATATTCAGCCCGCGCTGCCGCCGTCGCTGCACTGCCTGCGCGATCAGATCTACAACTGGGTTAAGCACGCGCTGCGCCTGGAAAGCCTGCAAACCGCTAACGAACCTGAATTGGGCGATTACGCCGGTTCGATTGTGCGCTTCCACGCAAACGGCGTCGCCAATCCCCTGCATAACGACAACATCGTGCGCGATGCCGCCGGCAGCGGATTGGCGGTGACCCACATCCTGCATCAACTCAGCTGCGTGGTCTGTTTGCAGGAGTGCAACGCCGGCGGCGAGCTGCGCATCTTCAATAAGAAGTGGCAGCCGGTGGACGAGTACTACAAAACGCCGGGCGAGCTCGGTTATCAAACCGGCGTTATTGAGCACAGCGAGGTGTGCGAGTTCTCACCGCGCAGTGGCGATATCTATCTGTTTAACCCTGCGTTTTATCACGAAATTGATCGCGTGGAAGGCGACACGCGCATCACCATGGGCTTCTTCTTTGGCCTGACCGACAAAAAAATGAAACACGCCATCGCCTGGAGTTAACGCCAGGTTTTCGACGAGGAGACGAGCATGAATACCTATGAAAAAGTAGCGGCCCTGCTGGATCAGCATCAGGCGCGTTATCGCGTGGTGGAGCATGAAGCCATCGGCCAGACCGACCTGATTAGCGAGATTCGCGGTAACGATCTCAATCAGGCGGCCAAAGCGATGGTGCTGGAAGTGACGATGCCGGATGGCGCAGATGCGCGCTATCTGCTGGCGATTGTGCCGGGCGACTGCAAGATCAACTTCAAGAGCGCCGCACGCGCCATTGGCGGCAAGAAGTCGAGCTTTGCGCCGCCAGAGAAAGCGCAGGAGTTAACCCAGTGCGTGATGGGCGCGGTGCCGCCGTTTAGTTTTGATGACCGGCTGGCGCTGCGCGTCGATGCGCGCCTGCGCGACGTCGGCACGCTGTGGTTCAACGCGGGCGCACTGGATCGCTCCATTGCCTTACAGGTGGATGATTTCTTTAAGATTGTCGGTGAAGAATGTTGTGCCGAGATCGCGACACCGGTAACGGCAACTGCCTGATTACGGCAGGAAGGAATGAGTATGTCAGTTAAAGATATGTTGTTAGCCCTGCTGGTTGTGGTGGCGTGGGGCGTGAATTTTGTGGTGATTAAGCTGGGCCTGCAGGACATGCCGCCCTTCTTGCTGGCGGGATTACGTTTTAGCCTGGTGGCGTTTCCGGCGATCTTGTTTGTGAAGCGTCCGGCGATTCCGCTGCGCTGGCTGATCGTTTATGGCATGACCATCAGCTTTGGCCAGTTCGCCTTTCTGTTCCTCGCCATCAAGCTGGGCATGCCGGCAGGATTGGCGTCGCTGGTGCTGCAGGCGCAGGCCTTTTTCACCTTGCTGTTAGGCGCGCTGTTCCTGGCGGAGAAGCTGCGCTGGAATCACATCGCCGGCATTTTAGTGGCGACGCTCGGCATGTTTATGCTGGCGACCGCAGGCATGGAAGGCCAAACCACCGCGGGCATTACGCTCACCACCATGATGCTGACGCTGGCTGCGGCGCTGTCGTGGGGGCTCGGCAATATCACCAACAAAATCATTTTGCGTAACCGCAAAGTGCCGGTGATGTCGCTGGTGGTGTGGAGTGCGCTGGTGCCGATAGTGCCGTTTTTTGCCTGCTCGTGGCTGTTCGATGGCGAAGCGGCGATTGTCACCAGCCTGCTGCACATCTCGCTGCAAACGGTGTTGGCGCTGATCTATCTCGCCTTTATCGCCACCATTGTCGGCTACGCGATTTGGGGCAACCTGCTGAGTCGCTATGAAACCTGGCGCGTGGCTCCGTTATCGCTGCTGGTGCCGGTGGTGGGAATTCTCAGCGCGGCGCTGATTCTCGGTGAAACCTTGTCGATTCAGCAGATGATCGGGGTTTCAGTGATCATCCTTGGCCTGCTGGTGAACGTGTTTGGCGGCATGGTCAGTCAGCGATTATTGGTGCGCACCTAAACAAAAACGCCGCTTTTCAGCGGCGTTTTTTTCAACTCAGATCCTGATTACAGGATTTCGATACGACGCGGTTTCGCCTCTTCCGGGACGATGCGTACTAAATCGATGCTCAGCAGACCATTTTCCAGACGCGCATCGCGCACGGTGATGTGATCGGCCAGCTGGAATTTGCGCTCGAAGTTACGCTCGGCGATGCCCTGATACAGGTACTTACGCTCCGGCTGCTCTTCAGGATGCGCACCGCGCACCACCAGCACGTTGTCATGCGAGGTGATATCTAACTCGCTCTGGGCAAAGCCAGCCACGGCAATGGTGATACGGTAAAAATTCTCATCCACCAGCTCAACGTTATACGGAGGATAGCCACCATTGGCCTGGTTTTGGTTGGACTCAAGCAGGTTAAACAGGCGATCAAAACCAATGGCAGAACGATAAAGTGGAGAGAGATCAAAATTACGCATAATAAGACTCCTGATATTCAGCAAGTTTAGGCAACCTTCCACCATGGACAGGTTGTGCAGTCCGTTGTTGTCCCTTCCGGCAACAGCAACAAGACCGTTCCTTAAAAGTGGGTGCAGCCTGGTCGCTTTCAAGGGCTGATGCGTATTTTTTTACAGCAATTCTGACGATATGACATACACTCAGGGGACGATTCGCCTGAGAAACCAAGACGCGGCCATAGAGCTTTGCTTAACGTCAGGTGACACACTCCAGCCAGGGCCATGCCATGACTGAAGGGATGATGATGATGAATATGATGAAACGCTTTCCGCTCACAGCTGTGCTGGTTTGCAGTACCTTCGTTACCTCAGGCTGCTCCAGCGTTATGTCTCACACCGGTGCCAGCCAGGGCTACTATCCCGGCACGCGCGCCAGTGCAGAGATGATCACTGACGACAACACCAGCTGGGCGATCAAGCCGCTGGCGCTGATCGATCTCCCGTTCTCAGCGGTAATGGATACCGTGTTGCTGCCGTGGGATTACTTCCGTTCTGACGACGATAAAAGTAAGGATTCCATCCACGAGCGCGTGATGCAGAGCGAAAAAATGGCTGGCACGCAATCCAGCCTGGCGACCGCGGCTGCTATGCCCGCGCAGCCGCACTAACGTAAAACAGCTGCCGCCAGCCGTCTACTTCCCGCATATAAGCGATCTTTTCTCCATCCGGCGACCAAACCACCGCATCACCGGATGGCGCCTGATCGCTACGTGGCGTCAAGCGCGTACATTTCCCCGTCGCCATCTCACAGCGCATCACACTGTTATCACAGATAAAGCTTATCGCGCCGCCTTGTGGATGCCAGCTAAACGCCGACTGAATGCTGCTCGCTAACTGCGTCACCTGACGCGGCTGACCGCCATTGGGTGAAACCGTCCACAGCTGAATCACGCCCTGATCGTCCGCCAGCAAAAAGGCGATGGCGCTGCCATCCGCTGAGGCGCGCAGCCAGTGGCGCGGCTGCAGTGCCAGGCCGTTGGTGTATGTGATGCGGCGCTGCTGCACGCCAGCTGGCGGCGCAGGCAATTTATCCGCCGTGCCCTGCAAGGGCGATGCGCCAGCTTTGGCGTAATCGGCTAACGCGGCGGGCAGATCCACCACGAACACTTCCGGCACTTTGTCGCCGTTAGCCGCACGCGTATCGCCGATAAAGGCGATGGCCCAGCGCTGCCAACTGCCATCCGCTTTCTGATATCCTGGATTCCCGATCCAGCACTCTTCATAGGCGCGGTCGATCTGGTCGCTGCCCGGCTGTGGATCGCGCTGCGTCTGGCTGACCAGAACGCAATAATGGCTGCCCTCATATTCACGCGGATGCTGTTTGGGCGGACACACCGGATGAAGCGGCACGGCCACGCCGACGTTGCGCAGGTCATCGCCGGCATCTTTTTCATGCATCACATGATCGTTGTAGGTAAAACTCAGGCGCGAACCGTCCGGGCTGAAGACGTGGACATGCGAGCCACCGCGCAGCGCGCCGGGCGTGTAAGGTGCGGTGATATCGCAGGCGTCGAGGTTCTCGGCGATGCCTTGCTGCACGATCACGCCACGTCGGTGATGAAAATCGTAGCGCCAGTGCGCGTCCGGATGTTCCGGGCCATGAATACAGACGTAACGCGATGGCATATCCGGACTGACGGTGACCACGCCAACGTGTGCGCCATCGCGTGCCTGATAAAGCACCTCAACGGCGCCGCTCGCCACGTTGACGCGCTCAATGGTCAGGCTGGTAAAAGAGGCGCCGGAAGGCCGCACATCAAATGCCAGCCACTGGCTATCGCCGGTCCAGACGTTGATGTTGGTGAGTTGATGATGACGCGCGGCAAAGGTGATTTGTTGTTCTGACATGAGGCAACCTTCCATCTAACAGTTGCCGGATAAATTACGTGATTTAGGGGGGCGATGCGAATAAACCGGGTTGCGGTTACAGTGCGGTTATTGGCAAGGTCGCCATGAATGGCGACCCTACGGCGTGTATTAACCGACGCGCTTCACGTCGCCGACCAGCAGGATGTAAGACAGTGCACCGATCAGCGCCACCGCCGAGATATACACCAGCGCCGGCGCAAAGCCGTAATCCTGCGCCAGATAGCCCACCACCAGCGGTACGGTGATGCCGCCCAGGCCGCCAACAAAGTTGAACATGCCGCCGGTCAAACCAATCAGGCGCACCGGTGCCAGCGAGGAGACCAGCGACCAGGTAATTGAGGCGAAACCGTTGCCGAAGAAGGCAATCGCCATCAGCGTCATAATCCAGATGGGGTCATTGGTGTAGTTCGCGCCCATGATGCAGGTGGAGATCAGCAGGCCGCAGATGATCGGCGTTTTGCGCGCAAAGCCGAGCGAACGGCCGCTGCGTACCAGACGATCGGCGACGATGCCCGACAGAATCACGCCAACGAATGCCGCGAGGAATGGCACGGTAGTCATAAAGCCCGCGGTGAGCGCCGCGATGTGTTTTTCCTGCGTCAGATAGTTCGGAAACCAGGTCAGGAAGAACCACAGCGTGGATGTCACGGCGAACTGACCGAGATAGACGCCGCACAGCTTGCGGTGGAACACCAGTTTCCAGTCGGCGGCGGTGAGTTTGGTGCGGGTTTTCTTTTCGCTTGGTGCATCGCCATCCACCATCGCGCCGCCTTCACGGATGTATTCCAGCTCGGCTTTATTAATGCCTTTGCTCTGGCTCGGTGCCTGATAGAACTTGATCCAGATAAACGACCAGATGATGCCAATGCCGCCGGTAATAATGAACACCCAATGCCAGCTCAGCAGTTCCTGAATCCAGATCAGCAGTGGCGTGAGGAACGCCAGGCCGACAAACTGACCGGACGTGTAGAAGCCGACGGCGGAAGCGCGCTCCTGCTCGGGGAACCAGCTGGTTACCAGGCGATTATTGGTAGGGAAAGCCGGCGCTTCAAATATGCCGGTAATCGCACGCAGACCAATTAACGATAATAATCCGCTGGCGAAACCCTGTAATAAGGTCGCAACCGACCAGCCAAAGATGGCAATAAAATAGGTTAAGCGTGAACCCACGCGATCGAGGAACCAGCCGCCGGGAATCTGGCACAGCGTATATAACCAGGCAAAGGCTGAGAATACATAACCCATTTGCGCTTTGGTAATACCGAACTCTTCCTGAATATGCGCGGACGCGACGGCTAAATTAGCGCGATCGACATAACAAATGACCACCGTAATAAATATCATCAGCAGCGTGATATAACGACGGCGCGTCGGTTTGGCCTGAACAGCAGAGAGATCCATGGTGTTTCTCCGTAATCGTTTTTGCCGTTTAGGCGCGACAGAGCACGCCCCGGCAAATGTAGGGTAGCGATATCAAAGGTAAAACCGCATTAGCGGTAAATAAGCTGTGCCGGGAAACAGACTGAGCGAAGCCCTATGCCCTATTTCACCGGCATATAATTATCGAGATTTAATAAAATTTAATACGTATTAATTACCACTCGGCGACAGAACCATCCGGGAATCTCCATAAGGGATTACGCCAGTCAGGGGCATTTTTACTGCGTTCAATCACCAGCTCTTCGTTAATTTCCACGCCGAGGCCCGGTTTATTTAACGGATAGAAATGACCGTCATCCATTTTAAAATCGTCTTTATTGATCACGTAATCGAGCAATTCAGCGCCCTGATTATAGTGAATCCCCATGCTCTGCTCCTGGAACACCGCATTGCGTGAGACGAAGTCAACGTGCAGGCACGCGGCCAGCGCGATTGGGCCCAGCGGACAGTGTGGAGCCAGCGCCACATCGTAAGATTCGGCCATCGCAGCAATTTTGTAGCACTCGGTAATACCACCCGCGTGTGACAGATCCGGTTGCAGAATCGCCAATCCACCCGCTTCCAGCACGCGTTTGAACTCAAAGCGCGAGAACATGCGTTCGCCAGCGGCGATAGGAATGTGAGTTTGCGCTGCCAGACGCGGATAATATTCCGCCTGCTCCGCCAGCACTGGCTCTTCAATAAACAGCGGGCGATAGGGTTCCAGCTCTTTGATCAGCACTTTTGCCATTGGCGCGCTAACGCGGCCGTGGAAATCGAGGCCAAACTCAATCTCTTTGCCAAAGGCTTCACGGATCTGCGCCACGGTATTCACGGCGTCATCGACTTTGCACGCGTTATCGATAATGCCCATCTCTTCGCAGCCGTTGAGTTTGAAGGTATCAAAACCGATGGTGCGCAGTTTCTTGATGCCATCAATCACATCTGCGGGACGATCGCCGCCCACCCAGCTGTAGGCTTTGATGCTGTCGCGTACTAAACCGCCGAGCAGTTGATAAACCGGCACGCCGAGCGCTTTGCCTTTGATATCCCACAATGCCTGATCGATACCGGCGATGGCGCTCATCAGAATCGGGCCGCCGCGATAGAAGCCGCCGCGATACATCACCTGCCATAAATCGTTGATGCGCGCCGGATCCTGACCAATCAGGTATTCCGACAGCTCATGTACCGCCGCTTCCACGCTGCGCGCGCGGCCTTCAACCACCGGTTCGCCCCAGCCGACAATGCCTTCGTCAGTTTCAATCTTCAGGAACATCCAGCGCGGCGGCAGGCGATAAGTGGTCAGTTTGGTAATTTTCATCGTACAGCGTCCTTATATGCAGCAATAAATGCGCGAGCCTGTTCCACAGTGCGTGACAGCGGTTGGCCGGCGCGATAGAGATCGCTGCCCAGGCCCGCGCCGATGCAGCCTGCGGCCATAAATTCATGCAGGTTTTCCGGCGTCACGCCGCCCACGGCAAACACCGGCACTTCCGGCGGCAACACCGCTTTCAGCGCTTTGATGTAGCCCGGACCAAAAGCTGACGACGGGAAAATTTTCAGCGCCTGCGCACCGGCCTGTAAGGCGGTGAACGCTTCGGTCGCGGTGGCGCAACCGGCGGCGACGATCATCCCTTTGGCGACCGCCTGGCGGATTACTGCGGCATCGGTGTTCGGCGTGACGACTAATTTGCTGTTCAGCGTCGCCAGCTCATCGACCTGCGCCGGATTCAGCACCGTACCCGCGCCAATCAGCGCTTTATCGCCGAAGGTCTTCACCATCGCGCCGATGCTTTTCGCCCATTCCGGCGAGTTAAGTGGGATTTCAATCGCATCGAAACCCGCTTCAATCAGTGCGCCAACGTGCGCTTCGGCTTCATCCGGCGTGATGCCGCGCAAAATGGCGATCAGCGGGACTTTAGTTTGCCAGGACATTCGCAATACTCCTTATTCCGTGCTGGAAAGCACGATCGCCTTCCAGCGTGACTGAATCCATGCCGATAAACTGCAGCGCCTGCTGATAACGTTGCGCCAGCGCGCTACCGGCAATAATGGTGATCGGTCGGCTTGTGGCGTTGGCCTGTTGCGTCATCAGCGCCACTTCGTGACCAATCAGCAAGCCTGAAAGAAAGTCACTGATATGGCGGCGATCGCGTGCGCCGAGCACGTGAGAAGCGCGGACTTCAAACAGGCGCGAGAGAATCGAAGCATCGTTGCTGCCGACTTGCACGCCTTCGCGAAAAGCTGCCGCGTTCTCTTGCTGCTCGGGTAAACCCGCGCCAATCAGCGACTGTTTCAGCAGCAGATGATGCAGTTCACCGGTCATCACGGTGCGGAAATCCAGCACGCGATCCTGTTCCATCTTCACCCATTTGGCGTGCGTGCCTGGCATCACGTAGAGCGGCGCAGGTTGCAGTTCTAACGCGCCGAGCAGCTGCGTCTCTTCACCGCGCATAACGTTGCAGTTGTCAGCACGTTCGACACTCAATCCCGGCACGATCCACGCTTTATCCTCAACGCGCGTCAGGCGGCTAGCGATTTCGCCCAGCGCCACCGGACAGGAGAGATACGGCACCGACAGCCAGCCGGCATTGCTGCCCACCATGCCCGCCATCACCACCGGCACGTCGTTGACTGGCCAACCGGCAGTGATGCTGGCAAACACTTCCGCTGGCGTACGGTCGCCCAGGCGCGTGACGCCGGCTTCCGAACGACGCTCATCGATGCAAACGTCGTCCTGATAATGCCAGGCGCGCAGGTTGGTTGAGCCCCAATCAATCGCAATATAGCGGGTCACATAATCTCCTTGAGTCGCGCCGTGGAGCTGGCAATCATCGCTTTCGCCGCCTGCTCAGCAGCATCGCCATCCTGATGACGAATGGCATCGAACAGCGCTTTGTGTTCGGCGAGCGTGCGCGGCATGTTGCCTTCGTCCGCCATGTAGGTTTGCGCGAACACCGCTTTTTGCAGCTGGCTGATCGCCACGTTGAGCTGCTGCAGCACCGGATTGTGTACCGAATTCAGCACCGCTTCGTGATAGCGGATATCCGCTTCATTGAAGGCATCACGATTGAGGTGGTTAGCAACCATGTCGTTGTATGCCAGTTCAATCGCAGCCAGATCGCTTGAGGTGGCGCGTTCGGCTGACCAGCGCGCAATCTGCGGCTCGACCAGCACACGTACTTCGTTCATGGCGGCAATCAGACGCGGGTCCTGATCGTGCGCCAGCGCCCACTGCAATACGTCGCTATCGAGATAGTTCCAGTGATTGCGCGGCGTGACGAACGCGCCGCGATAGCGCTTCATCTCCATCAAACGTTTCGCCATCAGCGAGCGAAATACTTCGCGGATGATGTTGCGCGAGGTGCCGAAGCGCTCACACAGCTCAGCTTCGGCGGGTAACGCCGCGCCCGGTACAAATTTGCCGGCCACAATTTCTTCACCCAGCGTCAGGATGATGCGCTCTGTTTTGCTTAATTGTTCTTGTGTCATGATGTTCCATTCAATGAAAGGCAGTTACGCATCAGATTACTGCTTTCGCGTAGCGAAGCCTAACCGCCGCCCTGACCTGCGCCGCCGATTGTAGTACCATTAAGTTAAGTTGTACTACAATCTGGATCACAAAATAGACAATGCATGTGCGATGATGTAATAAGGTCGCCATGAATGGCGACCCTACAGTGGCTTGGTGAAGTTTGTAGGGTCGCCATTTATGGCGACCAAAAAACAGCGTGAGGAGAATAAGAAGGGTTTACAGCACCAGCTCTTCAATGGCGTGCGCTACGCCGTCTTCCATATTGGTTTTGGTAATGAACTGCGCGATTTTCTTCACCGAATCAATGGCATTGCCCATTGCTACGCCGGTTCCGGCATACTCAATCATTGCCAGATCATTTTCCTGATCGCCAATTGCCATCACTTCTTCGCGCGCCAGGCCGAGCTTCTCCGCCAGCATTTTCACGCCTTGACCTTTATTCACGCGGGAATCGAGGATTTCGAGGTAGTAAGGCGCGCTTTTGAGAATGGTGTAGTTGTCGCGTGCCTGCTGCGGCAAGCGCTGAATGGCAGAATCCAGCAGATCGGGCTTATCGATCATCATCAGCTTAGGGAAACGCGTGGCGCGATCCATCTCTTCCACGGAACGATAGCGCACTGGAATACCGGTCAGGCTCGCTTCGTGGATGGTGAATTCGCTGATGTCTTTGTTCGGCGTATAGAGGAAGGATTTGTCGAAGGCCTGGAAGTGGACGCCAAGGTCGCGCGCCAGCTGTTCGATATATAAATAGTCATCAAAACCCAGCGTGATTTCCGCGACGCACTCGCCATCATTAGCGCGATGCACCAGCGCACCGTTGTAGCTGATGCAGTATTGGCCTTCATCAACCAGATTCAGCTCCATTAAATAGCGCTGAATGCCGACGAAAGGACGGCCGGTAGTGAGCACCACCATCACACCTTTTTTATGTGCGCGCTCAATGGCCGATTTAACTGCAGGCGTGATCTCGTGCTGCGGATTGAGCAGCGTGCCGTCCATATCGATTGCAACCAGTTTTATAGCCATAACGTCCTCGTTGAGTCAGGGTTTTGATCAATGCTAGCGCGATTCAGCTCACATTGACCAGTTTCGCACCCGACTTCAGATTTTTTCCCCGTAAAGAAAAAGGCCATCACGAAAGTGATGGCCCGACATACATGGAGTAAGAGGATGATCTTAGTGGCTCATGGCGTCTTTTTTCATGCCCATTTCATCTTTCTTCATGGCATCTTTTTTCATGCCCATTTCGTCTTTCTTCATGCCCATTTCGTCTTTCTTCATGGCATCTTTCTTCATGCCCATTTCGTCTTTCTTCATGGCATCTTTCTTCATGCCCATTTCGTCTTTCTTCATGGCATCTTTCTTCATGCCCATTTCGTCTTTCTTCATGGCATCTTTCTTCATGCCCATTTCGTCTTTCTTCATGGCATCTTTTTTCATGCCCATCGCGTCTTTGTGCATGGCATCTTTCTTCATGCCCATTTCGTCTTTTTTCATGGCGTCTTTGCCCATGGTATCAGCAGCGTAAGCCACAGACATGGTCATCATTGAAGCGATAAAGGTTGCTACGATTACGTTTTTCATCGGGTGTTTCCTTACATTTCTAGGGTTTATAAAAGGTGTTGGCGCAATATGGCACCGAGTTAAGGGATCAGCTTCCGCCGAACCAGTTGTAGCCCTCGTCTTCCCAGTAACCACCGGTATAACGATTGGTTATTTCTATCACCTGAATATGCTTCGGATTTTTGTATCCCAGTTTGGTGGGAATACGGATCTTCATCGGATAACCATATTCAGGCGGTAGAATTCGTCCATCCCAGCTCAATGCCATGATGGTTTGCGGATGCAGCGCCGATGCCATATCGATGCTGGTGTAATAATCATCCGCACACTTGAAGCTGACGTATTTGGCTGTGGTGTCGGCACCAATCAGCTTCAGGAAATCAGCAAAACGCACGCCGCCCCAGCGACCAATCTCACTCCAACCTTCAACGCAGATATGGCGCGTTATCTGATCAACCTGCTGCATGTTGTAGAGCTCAGGCAGCGACCAGCTACGCTTATCATTCACCAGCCCGGCAATCTCCAGGCGCCACTGGTCGCCATTGATCTGCGGGATATCTTCCTCACCGTAAAACGCGTTAAACGGAAAAGATTGCGAGATACGATCGGCGCTGTATTCCGGTGACAGATTGGCCGGATTAAACAGCCAGCTCTGCACACGATCGTTGAAGCGGGAAAATTTATTCAGCACGCTATCAACGTCCGGTTTATCAGTGAGATCGCAGCCGGTTAACATCACTACGCCGCCGAGCGTTAAGCCCTGACGTAAAAAGCGTCGACGTGAGGATGAATCCAGTTTGCGTGCCAGTAACTGCTGCGCCTCTTTGACCAAGGCATCTGCATCGCTGGGCGAAAGATCAACATCAATTTTTTTCATTTCGCTCTCCTTAGCGTCCGCGCAACATTGCGAGCAGCGTTTTTGGTACCAGCGCCACCATCACAATATGTACCGCGACAAATCCCACCAACGCTGACATGGCATAAAAGTGGATGTAACGTGCCGCTTCATAACCGCCCAGCAGGTCTCGTAACAGTCCAAACTGCACCGATTTCCACAGCACTAAGCCAGACAGCACCAGCAGCAGGCAAACCACCATCACAAACAGATAAGCGGCGCGCTGTACATTGTTGTATTGACGTAAATCTGCATGGGCTAATTTGCCTTTCAGCGCGCTGAGTGCATCATGTAAGAATCCGCGCAAACTCAGCGGCAGAAACTTCTTACCGAAGCGACCGGTAAACAGGTTCATCAGCAGATAAACCACACCATTTGCGGCGAAAATCCACATCGCGGCGAAGTGCCATTGCAACGCACCACCCAACCAACCGCCGAGAGTAATCTCACCGGGAAAGCGAAAATCAAAGAGTGGAGAAGCGTTATAAATACGCCATCCGCTCAGCGTCATAATCACAATGGCCGCAGCATTCATCCAGTGACAAACGCGTAACCACCACGGATGGATCACGGCTGAACATTTTGATTTATCATCCATCTGCATCTCCATTTAACCGGTCCCATCAATAAATTCAGGCCGCATTCTGCCGTCATTCCGCCGAGCCGTATGACAAGAAATGTCTCAATAGACGCATGAGCTCATTCTCTGTTTACCTTCCATTTGGCTTGATAACGTCAGCCACTTTCCCCGGTGCAGACGCAATAATTTCCATCCATGTCTGACCTCAATCACTCATGTCTGGATGCTATTGTGGCCAATTGTTGTTCACCAAAGCCTCACGTCGAGTTAAACAAAATGTGAAAACTCTGAGGGGCTTTAAGCGGTAACATTGATTAAATTAGCGAAGCAGGAAGGGATGATGTCTGACGCAAAAAAAGTACTTATCGTCGAAGATGACAGCGGGATTGCCGACGTTCTGCGCTTAAACTTTCAGGATGAAGGCTATGATGTAACACATGCCGCAGACGGAAATCTCGCCGTTAAGCTTCTGGAATCTCAGCATTGGGACGCCTTAATTCTCGATCTGATGTTGCCCGGTATCGATGGGCTGGAAATCTGTCGCCGGGCACGCGCCATGAAGCGCTATACGCCGATCATTATGATCAGCGCACGCTCCAGTGAAGTGCATCGCGTGTTGGGTCTTGAGTTGGGTGCAGATGATTATCTGCCGAAGCCTTTTTCGGTGCTGGAATTGGTGGCGCGACTTAAAGCGCTGTTTCGGCGTCAGGAAGCGATGAACTTAAATTCACGCATGGAGGCCGGCACCTTACAGCTGGGCGCATTAATGATTGATCCGGTGGCACGTGAAGTCTGGCTGGACAGTAAGCCAATCACCTTAACGCCTCGGGAATTCGATCTGCTCTATCACTTCGCCAAACATCCGGGAAAAGTGTTCTCCCGCCTCAACCTGCTTAATCAGGTTTGGGGCTATCAACATGATGGCTATGAACACACTGTGAATACACACATCAACCGCTTACGGTTAAAAATTGAAGATAATCCTGCTGAACCGCACTACATCCTTACGGTGTGGGGAAAAGGCTACAAATTCTCGCTACCTGCGAATTAGGTTAATAATGATGAAACGCCTGACACTCAGCCAGCGCCTGGCGCTGGTTTTCGCTTCTTTGCTGTTACTTTGCACACTGCTGTCAGGTTGGATGCAGATTCGTATTAACGCGCAATATGGTAGCGCGGTGGTGCAGCGTTTGTCCGATGGATTGGCGCGTAGCATCGCCAGCCTCAATCCCAATATGATTGGTGAAAAAGGCGTTAACTTGCCGCTAATGAAGGCACTGTTTAGCGATTTGATGGTGCTCAATCCCAGCGTGGAAGTCTATTTGCTGGACTTGCAGGGCAACATTCTCGCCGATGCGGCGCCGCCAGGTCATATCAAACGCACCCATGTAAGCCTGAAGCCCATACAGGCGCAACTGAATGGCGCGACATCGCCGGTATACGGTGATGATCCGCGTAATCTGCAGGAAAATAAAGTATTTAGCGTGGCACCGCTGGCGCGTAATGGTCAAACGGTGGGCTATCTGTATGTGATATTGCAGGGCGAGAACTATCACCAGCTGGCGCAGGAAGCACAGATTGATATTCTGATGCGCACGTCTTTCTGGTCATCTTTACTGGTGGTGTTATTTGGCCTGACGGCGGGCGCGGTGGCGTTTAGTTTGATCACGCGGCCTATGCGTCAGTTAACGCAGCGCGTTCGCCAACTCAACCGTGAAGACATGACCGAGATAAAACAACTGGCTGATCTCCCGCTGCCAAAACCTCATGAAAAAGATGAAGTGAGTTTGTTGCAAGGTGCCTTTGTCGGCATGGCGCGACGCGTCGCTTTTCAGTGGGAAAAGCTGGCTTATCAGGACCAGCTGCGCCGCGATTTTGTTGCCAATATCTCGCACGATCTGCGTACGCCGCTCACCACTTTGCATGGCTACCTCGAAACCCTGCTGTATAAATCGGACAGCCTGAAATCGGCCGAGAGTCAGCGTTATCTGCACATCGCGCTGTCGCAAAGCCAGAAAGTTAGCATGCTGGCGCAGCAGCTATTTGAGCTGGCACAGCTGGAATATGGCGTGATCAAGCCTAATCGAGAGATGTTTAGCCTCTCGGAACTGACTTACGATGTGGTACAGAAGTTTGAGTTAATGGCCAGCACGCGCAATATCCGCTTTGTGGTGGATATGCCAGAGCAGCTGCCACAGGTGAATGCCGATGTTTCGATGATCGATCGCGTGCTGACCAACCTGTTTGATAATGCGATCAAGCATACGCCGGAAGCGGGCACCATTGAGGTGACGTTACGCAGCGCCGATCGTGAGGTAGAAGTGAGCCTGAAAGATTCCGGGCCGGGCATTCCTGATAATTTACGCGCCACGCTGTTTGAGCGTCCATCTGCGTTAACGCATGCCAGCACGCGCAAAAATAGCGGGGGTTTGGGGTTGATGGTGGTGCGCCGCATCCTGCAACTGCATGAGCGTGATATCCGTCTGGATGATCAAACATCGGGCGCTTGCTTCCGTTTCTCTGTCCCGCGCTGAAAACAAAAAACCCTTCCACCAGGGAAGGGTTATTACGTTTTGCCGTGTCGATTAGATATCGATGTTGGCGGCTTTCAGCGCATTCTCTTCAATGAAGGCGCGACGTGGTTCTACCGCATCGCCCATCAAGGTGGTGAACAGCTGATCGGCAGCAATCGCATCCTTGATGGTCACACGCAACATGCGGCGGCTATCTGGATCCATGGTGGTTTCCCACAGCTGCTCTGGGTTCATCTCACCCAAACCTTTATAACGCTGTACTGACAGGCCGCGACGTGATTCTTTCACCAGCCACTCAATCGCCTGCTCGAAGCTGGTGACCGGCTGACGACGTTCGCCACGTTCGATATAGGCATCTTCTTCGATCAGGCCGCGCAGCTGTTCGCCCAGCGCACAGATTTTGCGGTATTCCGGTCCATCGATGAACTCGCTATCCAGCGGATAATCAGTATCCACGCCGTGCGTACGCACTCGCAGCACCGGTTCAAACAGGTTCTGCTCATGGTTAGCGCGGACGTGCGCAAGGTAGCTGCTGCCGTGCGCTTCACGCTCGGTCAAATAGGCCACTAAACCGTCAATCCAGCCCTTCACGTCGGCTTCATTGCTGAGGTCGCTTAAGGTTGGATGGTAGATCAGGCCGCGTAGCAGAGCCGTAGGGAAACGGCGCTCCATACGTTTGATCATGCGCTGCGTGCCGTTGAAATCAGCCACCAGCGTTTCCAGCGGCTGACCGCCCAATGCCGGTGCGCTGGCATTGGTGTGCAACGTTGCGCCGTCGAGTGCGATAGAAATCTGATACTGATCCATCGCTTCGTCGTCTTTAATATACTGTTCTTGCTTGCCTTTCTTCACTTTGTACAGTGGCGGCTGAGCAATGTAGACGTGACCACGTTCGACGATTTCTGGCATCTGACGATAGAAGAAGGTCAACAGCAGCGTACGAATGTGCGAGCCGTCGACGTCCGCATCGGTCATGATGATGATGCTGTGATAACGCAGTTTGTCCGGATTGTATTCATCGCGGCCGATACCACAGCCCAGCGCGGTGATCAGCGTGGCAACTTCCTGCGAAGCGAGCATCTTGTCGAAACGCGCTTTCTCTACGTTGAGGATTTTACCTTTCAACGGCAGAATCGCCTGGTTCTTACGGTTACGGCCCTGTTTTGCTGAGCCGCCCGCTGAGTCCCCTTCCACAAGGTAGATTTCAGACAGCGCCGGATCGCGCTCCTGACAGTCGGCCAGTTTGCCCGGCAGTCCGGCCAAATCCAGCGCGCCTTTACGGCGAGTCATTTCACGTGCACGACGGGCTGCTTCACGCGCACGCGCCGCATCGATGATTTTACCGACCACAATTTTCGCGTCAGACGGGTTTTCCAGCAGGTATTCCGCCAGCAGTTCGTTCATCTGCTGCTCAACCGCCGATTTCACCTCTGAAGAGACCAGCTTATCTTTGGTCTGAGATGAGAATTTCGGATCCGGCACTTTCACGGAAACCACGGCAATCAAACCTTCACGCGCATCGTCACCGGTCGCGCTGACTTTGGCTTTTTTGCTGTAGCCTTCTTTGTCCATGTAGGCGTTTAGCGTACGCGTCATTGCCGCACGGAAGCCGGCCAGATGCGTACCGCCGTCGCGCTGTGGAATGTTGTTGGTGAAGCAGTAGATGTTTTCCTGGAAACCATCGTTCCACTGCAGCGCCACTTCTACGCCGATGCCATCTTTCTCAGTCGAGAAGTAGAACACCGTTGGATGAATTGGGGTTTTGTTCTTGTTGAGATACTCAACAAACGCCTTGATGCCACCTTCGTAGTGGAAGTGATCGTTCTTGCCGTCGCGCTTGTCTTCCAGACGAATTGAGACGCCAGAGTTGAGGAACGACAGTTCACGCAGGCGTTTTGCCAGGATTTCGTACTCAAACTCAATCACGTTGGTGAAGGTTTCGTAGCTCGGCCAGAAGCGCACGCGAGTACCGGTTGCATCGGTATCACCGGAAACCGCCAGCGGTGCCTGCGGCACGCCGTGCTGATAAACCTGCTGATGCACTTTACCTTCACGGCGAATGGTCAGCTCCAGCTTCTGCGACAGGGCATTTACGACTGAAACGCCAACGCCGTGCAGACCACCGGAAACTTTATACGAGTTATCATCAAATTTACCGCCGGCGTGTAGGACGGTCATGATCACTTCAGCAGCAGAGACGCCCTCTTCCGGGTGAATGCCGGTAGGAATACCACGGCCATCATCTTGCACTGAGACAGAGTTATCTGCATGAATAGTAACGGTAATATCACTACAGTGACCGGCGAGCGCTTCGTCGATTGCGTTATCCACGACTTCGAATACCATGTGATGCAGACCGGTGCCGTCATCCGTATCGCCGATGTACATGCCCGGGCGTTTGCGTACCGCATCAAGCCCTTTCAGGACTTTGATACTTGAGGAGTCATAAGAATTCGACATCAACGTTTCTCGCTCATTTAATCTTCAGGTTGAACCACTATTTTACCCTGTTCCACGCGGAACATCTTGCCCTTTTCATCACTCATGTCGATTACATGCTCGACACCAATGGCGCTGACAAATACTTGAGCCTGCGTGGCTTTTAGGCGTTCAGCTAACAGCCGACGACGGGTGTCATCCAGCTCTGAGGCAAAGTCATCAATCAAATACAAACAGCGTCTTCCGCTGCTGCGCGTCAGGTATTCGCCCTGCGCTAAGCGCAGCGCACACATCAGCAGTTTTAACTGGCCGCGTGAGAGTAAATCTTCCACCGGCGTACCTTCGGCACGAATACGAAAATCGGCTTTATGTGGGCCGCTGGCGGTGTACGTGAGCGCGCGGTCGCGCTCGAAATTGCGTTCCAGCAGTTCGGCGTAATCGCTCTCTTTATCCCAGCCGCGCTGGAAAGAGAACGCCAACTCAAACTCCGGTAAAAACTGCCCGCAGGTGGCGATGATCTCGCGGGAAATCGCCGCGCTGTATTCGGCGCGCCAGGCGCTAATCTGCTCGGCCAGCGGCACCAGTTCCTGATCCCACGGACGAATCTGGCTGTAGCGCGAAACCTGACGCAGCGCCGCATTGCGTTGTTTTAGCAGACGACGCAAATTGCTCCAGGCATGAAAAAATCCGGGCGAGGCGTGAAAACAGCCCCAATCGATGTAGGCACGACGGTATTTTGGACCGCCATTGAGCAGGGTAAATCCTTCCGGCGTAATCAGTTGCATCGGCAGCAGCTGCGCCAGCTCCGCCACTTTGTGGCCATCGCTGCCATCAATTCGCACTTTGCTGTCGCCAGCACGATTCTTGGTCAAACCGACCGACAATTCTCGTTCGCTGCCTTCGATGCGACCGTGCAGCACAAAGGCGTCCTGATCGTGACGAATCACGCGGCCAGCTTGCAAACTGCGAAACGCGCGACCGTGTCCCAGCGTGTAAATCGCCTCCAGCACGCTGGTTTTGCCGCTGCCGTTGGCACCGACAAGGAAATTAAAGCCCGGCGCTAAAGCCAGATCGGCCTGCTCGATGTTGCGAAAATCTTTAATCAGGAGGCGGGTTAAAGCCATAACGAATCCAGCGAGAGGGGGATTTTACCTAACATTTGAGATCCAGGCCGTCGGCGGCGCAGCCAGTCTGGTTACGGCCAGCGCGCAGAACTTGGGAGCATACTGAAGTATGTGACCAAGGGCGAGCACTGCCCGGGACCAGAATGACAAGTAAGCCAGGCCGATATTTATAAACGCATTGGCATGACGACGTAGGCTGCAGCCGGACTGGCAACATCTTCAATCTGCACGCTCGATACGCCATCAGTCAGCAGCAAACGCACGTTCTCGCACTTCAGCGCATTCAACACATCCAGCACATAGCTGACGTTGAAACCAATTTCCAGATCGGTGCCGTTGTAAGAGACATCCAGCATCTCTTCCGCTTCTTCCTGCTCCGGGTTATTCGCCGTGATCTTGAGCTGATTTTCAGTGATATAGATGCGAACGCCGCGGAATTTCTCATTCGAGAGAATCGCCGCACGCGCAAATGCCTGCTTCAAAATATCACAGCCAGCTTCCAGCGCTTTGTCGGGATTCTTCGGCAATACGCGGCGATAATCCGGGAAACGGCCATCAACCAGCTTCGACGTAAAGATGAAGTCACCCACATGTGCGCGGATGTTGCTGCTACCGATTTGCACCTGCAATGGCGTTTCGCCGCCATCCAGCAAACGCATCAACTCAATCACACCTTTACGCGGCACGATCACCGAATGGTTGGGCAGCGCCTGACCAATCGGCATTGAGCACACCGCAAGGCGGTGACCATCGGTGGCGACGGTACGCAACTCTTCGCCTTCGGTTTCGAACAGCATACCGTTGAGGTAATAACGCACATCCTGATGCGCCATTGAGAACTGCGTGGCTTCGATCAGGCGTTTCAGCGTCGCCTGCGGCAAGGTAAATTCCACCTCGCTTTGCCAGTCATCAAGATTCGGGAAGTCGCTGGCGGGCAACGTTGACAGTGAGAAACGGCTGCGGCCAGAGCGCACCAGCATTCTGTCGCCTTCCAGCGTCAGGCTGATCTCAGCGCCTTCCGGCAAACCGCGGCAAATGTCGAGGAATTTACGCGCGGGAACCGTGGTCGCGCCCGGCTCGTGCGGCTGCGTCAGCGCAACACGGGCTACCATTTCCATTTCCAGATCGGTACCGGTCAAGCGCAGCGAGCCTTCGCTCACCTGCAGCAGTAAATTTCCCAGGATCGGCAGCGTCGGGCGTCCGCCAAGTGGACCGCTAACCTGTTGCAGTGGCTTCAGTAACTGCTCACGTTCTACAATAAATTTCATATGCGTCAGGAAGATAGTGTTCGAATGAGGTTAGAGAAATCTTCTTTGATGTCGTGGCTCTCTTCACGCAGCTGCTCGATTTTACGGCAAGCGTGAAGCACGGTGGTATGGTCGCGGCCACCAAACGCATCGCCAATTTCCGGCAAGCTGTGGTTGGTGAGCTCTTTCGCCATCGCCATCGCCATCTGGCGCGGACGCGCTACCGAACGCGAACGGCGTTTCGACAACAAATCCGCCACTTTAATTTTGTAATACTCGGCCACCGTTTTCTGAATATTATCAATGGTGACCAGTTTTTCCTGCAGCGCCAGCAGATCGCGCAGCGCTTCGCGCACGAAATCGATGGTAATGGCGCGGCCGGTAAAGTTCGCGTTGGCAATCACGCGGTTCAGCGCGCCTTCCAGCTCACGAACGTTGGAACGCAAACGCTTAGCAATAAAGAAGGCAACTTCACCCGGCAGGCGAATATCGTTTTCATCGGCTTTCTTCATCAGGATCGCGACGCGCGTCTCCAGCTCAGGCGGCTCGATCGCCACGGTTAATCCCCAGCCAAAACGTGATTTCAGGCGATCTTCTACGCCGTTGATCTCTTTTGGATAGCGATCCGAGGTCAGGATGATCTGTTGATTACCTTCCAGCAGCGCGTTGAAGGTATGGAAGAACTCTTCCTGCGAGCGCTCTTTATTGGCAAAGAATTGAATGTCATCGATCAGCAGCGCATCAACCGAGCGGTAGTAACGCTTAAACTCTTCGATAGCGTTGTTCTGCAAGGCTTTAACCATGTCCTGCACAAAACGCTCAGAGTGCATGTACACCACTTTGGCATTGGGCTTGCGCGCAATAATGCCGTTACCTACCGCGTGCAACAGGTGAGTTTTACCCAGGCCGGTGCCGCCATAAAGGAACAGTGGGTTATAAGCGCCGCCAGGATTATCCGCCACCTGACGTGCCGCCGCGCGCGCCAGCTGGTTCGATTTACCTTCAACGAAGTTGTCGAAGTTATGACGGTTATTCACATTGGAGCGGTAAGTGACATCCGCCGGCGCAGGCACCGAATCCCAGCTTGGACGCAGGATTTGCGTCGGCGCGGGACGATTTTCAATCGGAGCAGGTGCGCTGTAACTGGAAGTGGCCATCGCCGGTTGGCTGGTTGTCACCTGTGCGGCAGGACGCGTGCCGACTTCGAAACGCAGTAACGGCACATTTGCACCGCAGAATTCGTTCAGCAGCCCATTGATACTATTGAGATATTTATCTCTAACCCAGTCGAGTACAAACCGATTTGGTGCATACAAGGTCAGCGTATTGTCGTTCAATTCAGCTTGCAGCGGACGAATCCACATGCTGAATTCGGTGGCAGGAAGCTCATCCTGCAAACGGGCAAGACACTGTTGCCAAAGCGTAAGTGACACGGCGGACTCCACTCGTACAAAATCGATAAGAATTTTAGGCGCTAATAAATAGAAACGTAATTTTTAGACACAGACGGTTGGAAAGCGCCTGCGACCGCTATTCGCGGTAGTCTTCCCCGGCGATCGCAGTGAGGATCGTCAGCGGAAGGGCGGATCATAACGTAAAGCCGCACAGAGATCTTCCCTTTCTACACAGTTTTGATCCAATTTATCCACAGGCTGCTGAAGCGATAATGAGTTTACGCTTTCTGCGAAAAAAGCCAGCGTTAATGTGGCTGAAAGCGGTAATTTTTCTGGCGAGCTCTCGTTTCTGCGCAACAAATCTGCAAATTGATCGCAAGAAGATCCTGCGCGATCCTTGCGCTTTAACCCACAGCCCGTATAATTCCCCACCCGGCATTATTGCGTGAAGCCTTGATGCCCGGAATCAGCGGGCTGTATCTGGGTTTCCAGGTGCCGCGACCAGCGAAGTAAATTGACTCTGGACTGTACAATTATTACAATCCCGCCTCTTTATTAAAGACACATTGAGGCGTTGGTCGATTTACTGGCCCGAAAACGCGTCACCCAGTGAAAATTTTCAAGTTTAGGTAGAAATCGCCATGAAACGCACTTTTCAACCGTCCGTACTGAAGCGCAACCGTTCACACGGTTTCCGTGCTCGTATGGCAACAAAAAATGGTCGTCAGGTTCTGGCACGTCGTCGTGCTAAAGGCCGTTCTCGTCTGACCGTTTCTAAGTAATAAAGCTAACCCTCGTGGTTAAGCTCGCATTTCCCAGGGAGTTACGTTTGTTAACTCCCACTCATTTCACTTTCGTCTTCCAGCAGCCACAACGAGCCGGTACGCCGCAAATCACCATACTCGGCCGACTTAACGCGCTGGGGCATCCCCGCATCGGTCTCACCGTCGCAAAAAAACATGTAAAACGTGCCCATGAACGCAACCGGATCAAGCGATTGACCCGCGAAAGCTTTCGTCTGCGTCAACATGAGCTCCCTGCGATGGATTTTGTGATCGTGGCTAAAAAAGGGATTGCTGACCTGGATAACCGTGCGCTGACGGAAGCGTTGGAGAAACTATGGCGTCGTCACTGTCGCCTGGCTCGCGGCTCCTGATTGCCCTGATACGCGTTTATCAACGCGCCATCAGCCCACTGCTGGGACCTCATTGCCGGTTCCATCCCACCTGTTCGCAGTATGGGATTGAGGCCTTACGCCGCTTTGGCGTTGTAAAAGGCAGTTGGTTGACGATAAAACGCGTATTAAAATGCCACCCTTTGAACCCGGGTGGTGACGATCCTGTGCCGCCAAAAACCTTTGATACCAGAGAACATTAACGATGGATTCGCAACGCAATCTCTTTCTCATCGCTTTTCTGTTCGTGTCTTTTATGATCTGGCAAGCCTGGCAGACGGACCACGCTCCGCAGCCACAGCAAACCCAGACCACGCAAAACACAAGCAGCGCAGCGGGTGATGCCGCCACTTCCGGCGTGCCGGCTAGCGGACAGGGCAAAACGATCACCGTTAAGACAGATGTCCTGTCACTCAACATCAATACGCGTGGTGGCGATATTGAGCAGGCTCAGCTGCTGACTTACCCGGACAAACTGGGTTCAGACGCACCGTTCCAGCTGCTTGAAACCACACCAGCCTTCGTTTATCAGGCGCAGAGCGGCTTAACTGGCCGTAACGGTCCGGATAACCCGAACAATGGCGCACGTCCGCTGTATACCACTTCGCAAGATAGCTTCGTCATGGCGGATGGCCAGAGCGAACTGCGCGTGCCGCTGACCTGGACCGGTGAAAACGGCGTGGTTTACACCAAGACGTTCGTCTTCAAGCGCGGTGAGTATGCGGTAAACGTTGACTACAACATTAACAACACCACTCAGCAGCCGCTGGAAGTGTCGATGTTTGGTCAGCTGAAGCAGACCATCGACGTGCCTAAGCACCGCGACACCGGCAGCAACAACTTTGCTCTGCATACCTTCCGTGGCGCAGCGTACTCAACCAGCGATGCGAAATACGAAAAATATAAATTCGACACCATCGCGGATAACGAGAACCTGAACACCACCACCAGCAATGGTTGGGTGGCGATGCTGCAGCAGTACTTTGCTACCGCCTGGGTGCCACGTACGCAGGGTAACAACACGCTGTACACCAGCAACCTCGGCAATGGCATCGCGGCAATTGGCTACAAATCTGCACCGGTCACCGTTGGCGCAGGCGCACAGCAAGATCTCGGCGCAACGCTGTGGGTCGGCCCGGAAATTCAGGACCAGATGGCAGCCATCGCGCCGCACCTGGATCTGACCGTGGATTATGGCTGGTTGTGGTTCATCTCTCAGCCGCTGTTTAAGCTGCTGAAGTTCATCCACAGCTTCATCGGTAACTGGGGCTTCTCCATTATCGTTATCACCTTCATCGTGCGTGGCATCATGTACCCGCTGACCAAAGCGCAATACACCTCGATGGCGAAGATGCGTATGCTGCAGCCGAAGATTCAGGCGATGCGTGAACGTCTGGGCGATGATAAGCAGAAGCAGAGCCAGGAAATGATGGCGCTGTATAAGGCGGAGAAAGTGAACCCGCTGGGCGGCTGTCTGCCACTGGTTATCCAGATGCCAATCTTCCTGGCCTTGTACTACATGCTGTCAGGCTCGGTTGAACTGCGTCATGCGCCGTTTATTCTGTGGATTCATGACCTGTCAGCGCAGGACCCGTACTACATTCTGCCGATCATCATGGGTATCACCATGTTCTTCATTCAGAAGATGTCACCGACCACCGTGACCGATCCGATGCAGCAGAAGATCATGACCTACATGCCGGTTATCTTTACCGTGTTCTTCCTGTGGTTCCCATCAGGTCTGGTGCTGTACTACATCGTCAGCAACCTGGTAACCATTCTCCAGCAGCAGCTGATTTATCGCGGCCTGGAAAAACGTGGTCTGCATAGCCGCGACAAGAAGAAAGCGTAACGTCTGACTGCAACCAGCAGCAGCGTATAATTAAGGGGCGGCATTTATGTCGCCCTGTTTTTTTGTTTCGAGAAAAGGTGAATCATGAGCCACAGCGACACTATCGTTGCCCAGGCGACGCCTCCTGGCCGCGGCGGCGTCGGCATTCTGCGTATCTCCGGCGCCAAAGCCGCTGAGGTGGCGCAAGCCGTGCTCGGCAAGCTGCCAAAACCGCGCTATGCCGACTATCTGCCCTTTACTGATGCCGATGGCAGCGTGCTCGATCAGGGCATTGCGCTATGGTTTCCTGGCCCGAACTCCTTTACCGGTGAAGATGTGCTGGAGCTGCAAGGCCACGGCGGCCCGGTGATTCTTGACCTGCTGCTGAAACGCATCGTGGCGCTGCCCGGCTTGCGTATTGCCCAACCAGGCGAATTCTCGGAACGCGCCTTCCTCAACGACAAGCTCGATTTAGCGCAAGCCGAAGCGATTGCCGATCTGATCGATGCCAGCTCAGAGCAAGCCGCCCGCTCGGCGGTGAACTCGTTGCAGGGCGCTTTTTCCCTGCGGATTAACGCGCTTGTGGAAGCACTTACTCACCTGCGCATCTATGTGGAAGCAGCTATCGACTTCCCGGATGAAGAGATCGATTTCCTTTCCGACGGCAAAATTGAAGCCCAGCTCAATGTGGTGATCGGCGACCTTGATGGCGTGCGTGCCGAAGCGCGTCAGGGCAGCCTGCTGCGCGAAGGGATGAAAGTGGTGATTGCCGGTCGTCCCAATGCCGGTAAATCGAGCCTGCTGAATGCCTTAGCCGGACGCGAAGCGGCTATCGTCACCGATATCGCTGGCACCACGCGCGACGTCCTGCGCGAGCATATCCATATTGACGGCATGCCGCTGCACATCATCGATACCGCCGGTTTGCGTGAAGCCAGTGACGAAGTTGAGCGCATTGGTATTGAACGCGCATGGCAGGAGATCGAACAGGCCGACCGCGTGCTGTTTATGGTCGATGGCACCACCACTGACGCGACCGAAGCCGCCGCGATCTGGCCGGATTTTGTTGCGCGTCTGCCGGAAGCGCTGCCGATTACCGTGGTGCGCAACAAAGCGGATATGACCGGCGAAGTACTGGGCCTCACTGAAGTGAACGGTCACTCACTGATTCGTCTCTCGGCGCGCACCGGTGAAGGTGTGGAAGCGCTACGCGATCACCTGAAACAGAGCATGGGATTTGCCGGCAACATGGAAGGCGGATTCCTCGCCCGACGTCGCCATCTGCAAGCGCTGGAGTTAGCCGCAACGCATTTACAGCAAGGCAAGCATCAACTGTTAGGCGCGTGGGCCGGCGAATTACTGGCAGAAGAGCTACGGTTAGCGCAGCAGGCGCTGAGCGAAATCACCGGCGAATTCACCTCCGACGATCTGCTGGGCAGAATCTTCTCCAGTTTCTGCATTGGTAAGTAATAGTCTGCTGCGTGGTCGCCATGAATGGCGACCCTACGACGTTCTCATGTAGGGTGCACAATCCCGTTAATCATGCGTGTTTGTTATTTGGCTCCCCTTGCGCTTTGCAGTATAACGATCGTTGCCCGGCTAAAAGCGCATCGGTGTCCGGGTACATTTTTATTCATGCCAAACATTCGGCGCGCATTTGCCGCCTGAACAGGAGAGAAACATGAGTACAACGCTCGACAGCGTGGCGCTGAACGCGCTGTTCAATGAAGCCCGCACCCACAGCTATTGGCAGGACAAACCGGTTTCGCAGGACGTATTGAAGCAGCTCTATAACCTGACCGCGCTGGGCCCAACCTCCGCTAACTGCTCGCCAGGCCGTTTTGTATTTGTGACCTCGCAGGAAGGCAAAGAGAAGCTGAAACCCGCGCTCTCATCGGGCAACGTCGATAAAACCATGGCCGCACCGGTAACGGTGATCGTGGCGTGGGATCCTGAATTCTACGAAGCGCTACCAAAGCTGTTCCCGCACGGTGATGCGCGCAGCTGGTTTACCAGCAGCCCGGATCTGGCGAAAGAAACCGCGTTCCGTAACAGCAGCTTGCAAGCAGGTTATTTGATTCTGGCCGCGCGTTCGCTGGGCCTGGATGCGGGCCCGATGTCCGGTTTCGATCCGTCAAAAGTGAATGATGCGTTCTTCAGCGAGAGCAAATGGCAGGTGAACTTACTGATCAATCTCGGCTATGGCGAAGCCAGCAAACTGCATGCGCGTCTGCCGCGTCTGGGCTTTGATGAAGCCAGCACCTTTGCCTGATTGAGAAAAGGCGTCGGGCTGAGCCCACGACGCCGGTTTTAAGCGGTTATCCCAGTGAATGGAAGCCGCTGTTAAAGTAGATCATCGGCTCTGCCGCTTCACCAGGCAGAGCGATGCCGACGATACGCGCCAGCAGCACGCTGTGCGTGTTCCACTCGACCACCTTCTCCAGCTGACAATCAAAGCTCACCAGCGCATCAGCTAAAATCGGCGCGCCGGTATTTAATGTCTGCCATGTACCACTTTGAAAGCGCTCATCGCGGCGTGAGGATTGGCTGAACTGGGCACATAAGTCGTCATGCTGTTCACGCAGCACGTTAACGGCAAAATGGCCGGCTGCGATAAAGGCATCATGACTGGATGCGCTGCGATTAACGCACACCAGCAGACTTGGTGGCTCAGCCGCCAGCGAACTGACCGACGTCGCAATCAGCCCCAGCTTTTCGCCCTGAAATTCGGTGGTAACCAGAGAAACACCCGCGGTTAAGCGACGCATGCCGTGGCGAAACTCATCAAGCGAGATCGATTCCTGGCGAGAAATAGGGGTAACTGACATAGAAAACTCCGACGTGCATGCTTCTAAGATGCGCACGATTGGCAGATGAATGAATTGGTTAGCGCACTTCACTGTGCCTTTTTACTGTCCAAATCCTACACCACATCAGGCCGTTCGGCATCCGTTGAGACACGAATCTGCAAAAGCGTTCTATGCAAAGTTGCCAAATGGGATTGCCGCCTGGCTTCGTCCTTATCTGAAATATCGCCTATTCCATGTTAAGCCGGATGCAAACCCATGAGAAAATTCTTACAATAGCACTGATGATTATTCGACCATTTTCACGGAGCGACAGATGGCTAGTCATTTTGTACGTTGGATAGGTAATCCGCCCTTTTCTTCAGAGAATATGCGGGTGCCACAGGAAGTGATCAACAGCGCTCAGCGCTTCGCTGACAAGCGTCGCGGACGCTTTCTTGCCGCGCGCGAACTGCTGGCGCAACTGATGTTACGCGTTTACGGCATTCGCGAACTCCCCGCGCTGACGACCTCCAGCAGCGGACGCCCCTGCTTTGCCGATGCCAACCTGCCCGACTTCAGCATTTCCTACGCCGGAAACACCATCGGTGTGCTGCTGGCCGAAGAAGGCGGTCGCGCCGGATTGGATATGGAAATTGTGCGCGCGCACAGCCGTCAAACGCAGGACATGCTGACGCAGGATCTCTCCTCCGGCGAAAAAGCCTGGATCAACGCGCAGCAGGATTTCATGGAAGCGCTGACGCAAATCTGGACGCTGCGCCAAAGCATTCTCAAGCTCACCGGTGAAACCGATAGCGGTATTGATTCACTGCGTTTGCATCCTGCGGCCGGTCGGCTGCGTTCCACCGTGTTCCCTGATATTCAGGCGGTGTGTGATGCTGAGCCCACGCTGGTGTGGTCGTGCGCGCTCTCGCCCGGCACCGAACGCTTACATTTGTGGGAGATTGATGGCGCGCAGCAGTGGCAAGCGCTGCGCGATGTCGAGATGAGCAAACCCAATATCGGGCCGCGTACCTTGCGCCTGACCAGTTTGGTCACGCCGCATGAGATGGGACATCCGTAATAAAAATGGCCGCATCAGCGGCCTCTTCTATTTAGTGCGCGTCAATGAAGACGATTTTCAGCACGAACAGCAGCGCGACTACCACCACGCACGGGCTGATTTCACGCCAGCGTCCGGTTCCCAACTTCATCACGCAGTAAGAGATAAAGCCCAGCGCGATGCCTTCGGTGATCGAGAAGCTGAAAGGCATCATCGCCGCAGTAACGAACGCTGGCACCGCTTCGGTGAGATCGTCCCACTGCACGCGTGACAGCGACGCCGTCATCAATACGCCAACGTAAATCAGTGCACCCGCCGCCGCATAAGAAGGCACCATCGCCGCCAGCGGTGACAGGAACATCACCAGCAGGAACAGAATCCCTGTAATCACCGCCATCAGGCCGGTGCGACCGCCGATCGCCACGCCGGACGAGCTTTCAATGTAGGCGGTCACCGATGAGGTACCAATCAACGAACCAGTCACCGAACTGATGCTATCAACGTACAGCGCCTGCTTCATGCGCGGGAACGTGCCTTTCTCGTCGGTCAGCCCGGCTTTATCGGTTACGCCAATCAGCGTGCCGGATGAGTCGAACAGATTGACCAGCATAAATGAGAAGATCACACCAGCCATGCCGATGTTGAACGCGCCTTTGATGTCGACCTGGCCGACAACGGAAGTGATCGCAGGCGGCGCCGCGAACACGCCGCTGAATTTCACATCGCCAATCATCAGGCCCAGCGCGGTCGTCACCACAATAGACACCAGCACCGCCGCATGGATATTGCGTGAAGCCAGAATCGCGATAATGAAGAAACCGAGCGCCCCAAGCAGCACGCTATGCGAGGTCAGATTGCCAACGGCAACGATGGTATCGGCGTTTGGCACGATGATACCGGCGTTTTTCAGCCCCATCATGGCGATAAACAGGCCGATACCGGCGGTGATACCCACGCGCAGGCTGAGCGGAATGTTGGCAATCATCCAGTAACGCACGCGCAGCAGCGTAAGGATCAGCAGACCCAGCGCGCCCCAGAAAATCGCACCCATACCAATCTGCCAGGAATAACCCATGGCACCGACCACCACAAAGGCGAAGAAGGCATTCAGGCCCATCGCCGGCGCCAGCGCCACCGGCAGATTCGCCACCAGCCCCATCAGAATGCTGCCGAACGCGGCAATCAAGCAGGTAGTAACAAACACTGCCTGCGTATCCATGCCCGCCACACCGAGAATTTGTGGGTTAACGAAAACGATGTACACCATCGTCAGGAAAGTCGTGCAACCGGCAATCACTTCGGTGCGCACGGTGGTTCCGTGTTCCTGCAGTTTGAAGATGCGCTGCAAAAGGCCCTGATTAGTCATTCCACTGTTCCGCTAAAAAATTTATCGCCGCGTATCCTATAGAGTTTAGCGCGGCAAAACACTGATTTTTCGCAACCGGTTGCTCAGGGTCGCTTTCTGCGCTCAGTGCGCTAGAGTGTCAGCTTATTGTTTAACAAAAGGATGATGTGCGATGTCGGTTGAATGTATTTTTTTTGATTGCGACGGCACGCTGGTCGACAGCGAAGTAATCTGTACGCAAGCTTACGTCAACACCTTTGCCCGCTACGGTATTGAACGCTCACTGCAGCAGATGTTTGAGCAGTATAAAGGGGTGAAGCTCTACGACATCATCCGCGATGTGGCGGCAGAACATCAGGTTGAGTTGCCGCTCGAAGAGGTGGAAGCCGCCTATCGTGCCGAAGTAGCTAGATTGTTTGATCTCGATTTAAAGCCGATTGCCGGTGCCAAAGCGCTGGTGGAAAGTGTCAACGTGCCGATGTGCGTGGTTTCCAACGGCACGGTGAAGAAGATGCAACATTCGCTGGGATTAACCGGCATGCTGCCGTATCTCGATGGCAAGCTTTACAGCGGTTATGACATTAACCACTGGAAGCCGGATCCGGAATTGATGTACCACGCCGCCGAGCAGATGCAGGTGCCGATTGAGAAGTGCATTCTGGTGGATGATTCCGAGGCTGGCGCGCGAGCGGGGATCGCGGCCGGGATTCCGGTGTTTTACTACTGCGCCGATGCGCACAATCCTGAATTAGATCATCCGCTGGTGACGCGCTTTGATGATATGGCGCAGTTGCCGGATCTGTGGCGCGCGCGTGGGTGGGATTTGGTGGGGTAAGGTGCGGTATTCAGCCAGGTCGGCATAAATGCCGACCCTACGTTCGTTCAGGTGTAGGGTCGCCTTTAATGGCGACCACAAACTTAACCAATCGCGCCTAACGAATCCTCGTTGCTCTGCTTCTTCGGCAGCAGGAACAGCGTGGCGGCGATATCCAGCAGATAAATCAGTGCCAGCAGCGTAATCGCGGCAGTGAAAGAGATATTGGTCGCCAGCAGGCCAATCACCAATGGACCAAATCCGCCCACGCCACGTCCCAAATTAAACAACACGTTCTGCGCCGTCGCGCGTGCCTGCGGTGGGAAGGTGTCGGAAATCAGCGCGCCGTAGCCGCCAATCATGCCGTTTACAAACATCCCCATCAGCGCGCCGGTAAACAGCATCACCGTCGGATCGCGCAGCTGCGCATACACCACCACCATCACCACTGCGCCGAACTGATACAGCAGGAAGATTTTCCAGCGCGCGAAGCGATCGGCCAGCACGCCAAACAGCCAGATGCCGAACGTCATGCCCACCACCGTGACGGCAGTCCACAAACCAGATTTGGTCAGGCTGAAACCGAAGTTGGATGACAGATAGCTTGGCATCCAGATCATCAATCCGTAGTAACCAAAGTTCTGCACCGAGCAGAGAATAAAAATCCCCAGGCTGGCTTTGCTGGTGGCGCGATCGGCGAACAGCAATTTAATGCGTGCGCCAAAGGAGAGCTGCGGCGTTTTCTCAACATGACGAGTAAAACCTTCCGGCTCGCCCATGCTGCGGCGGATGACAAAAGAGACCAGCGCTGGCAGCAAACCGACGAGGAACATGCCGCGCCAGCCAATCACGCTCAGCAGCGGCGGCGTGATAAAGGCCGCCAGCAATACACCCAGCTGCCAGCCAATGCCGACCCACGCTGATGCGCGGTTGCGCTTCTCTTTCGGCCAGGCTTCGGCAATCAACGCCATGCCGATACCGAACTCGCCACCCAATCCCACACCCGCTAGCGTGCGATACGCCAGCAGATCCCAATAGCCCTGCGCCACCGCGCACAGGCCGGTGAATACTGAGAACACCAGAATGGTGACGGTAAGAATGCGGATGCGGCCATAGCGATCGCTAAGGTGACCAAACACAATGCCGCCGATCACTGCACCGATCAGCGTCCAGGTGACCAGCGAACCGGCCTGAGAGGGATCGAGCGCCAGCGAGACGCTGATCGCTGGCAGCATAAAACCAAGAATCAGGAGATCAAATCCATCCATCGCGTAGCCGCTGATGGCGGCCACCATGGCTTTCGCCGATGTAATGGCTTGTTTTTTAGGAGTTGGGGAGGACATGTAACAGCACCTGGCAGAAAAAAGTGCGCCAAGTATAAAGAGAGGAAATCGCTGAGAACAGACAGAATTTAAGCAGGCAGCCCGTTAGCCACAGTGGCAACGGGCCGCCGACGCGTCAATCAAGAGGGTTTATTGCTGCCGTCGTCGCCCGACAGCAGTTCATCCAGCTTGTCGCCGCCCACATGACGGAAATCCTGACCTTTAACGAAATAGAAGATAATTTCGCAGATGTTCTGGCAGCGATCGCCGATACGCTCGATGGCGCGCGCGCAGAACAGCGCGGTCAGCACGCTTGGGATGGTGCGCGGATCTTCCATCATGTAGGTCATCAACTGACGCACGATGCCTTCGTACTCTTTATCCACCTTCTTATCTTCACGGTAGATTTTGATGGCTTCGTTGAGATCCATGCGCGCAAACGCATCCAGCACGTCATGCAGCATCTGCACGGTGTGATGACCCAGCGCTTCAAGGCTCACCAATAATGGCAGATGCTGCTGGCTGAACTTCTCCAGCGCGGTGCGGCTGATTTTTTCCGCCACGTCGCCAATGCGTTCCAGCTCAGAAATGGTCTTGATGATTGCCATTACCAGACGTAAATCGCTGGCGGTGGGCTGGCGTTTGGCGATGATGCGCACGCAGGCTTCATCAATCTCCACTTCCATCATGTTGACCTTCTGGTCGCCGTCGATCACGTGACGCGCCAGCTCGCCATCCTGATTGTGCATCGCGGTGATGGCGTCCATCAGCTGCTTCTCAACCATGCCGCCCATGATCATCACTTGCGTGCGAATGTGCTCCAGCTCCGCGTTGAACTGACCGGAGATGTGTTTGTTCAGATTTAAATTATCCATGTGCGTCTCCTGAATCAGCCGTAACGACCGGTGATGTAATCTTCGGTCTGCTTCTGTGCGGGCTTAGTGAACAAGGTATCGGTATCGCTGAACTCAATCAGCTCGCCCAGATACATGAAAGCGGTGTGGTCAGAACAACGCGCGGCCTGCTGCATGTTGTGGGTCACGATCACCACAGTGTAATCCTGCTTCAGTTCGGTGATCAGCTCTTCGATACGACCGGTTGAGATCGGATCCAGCGCTGAGCAAGGCTCATCCAGCAACAGCACTTCCGGGCGAATGGCGATGCCGCGCGCGATGCACAGACGCTGCTGCTGACCGCCGGAGAGACTGTAACCGCTCTGATGCAGCTTGTCTTTGGTTTCATTCCACAGTGCGGCTTTGGTCAGCGCCCACTGCACGCGCTCATCCATATCGGCACGCGACAGCTTTTCAAACAGACGCACGCCGAAGGCGATGTTGTCATAAATCGACATCGGGAACGGCGTTGGCTTCTGGAACACCATGCCAACGCGCGCGCGCAGCAGGGCGATATCCTGATTGGAAGCCAAAATGTTATCGCCATCCAGCAGGATGTCACCTTCTGCACGCTGCTCCGGATAGAGCGAGTACATTTTGTTGAAGGTGCGCAGCAAAGTGGATTTACCGCAGCCTGATGGGCCGATAAACGCGGTCACCTGGTTTTTGGTGATATCCAGGTTGATGTTTTTCAGCGCGTGAAACTTACCGTAATAGAAGTTCAGATTACGGACCTGAATTTTACCGGCTGATGAAGTCACGTTACTCATTCTCGTCTCTCATAAGCAGCGCCGCCGAAGCCGCGCCGGGAAATTAGTGTTTGCCCTTGGCGAAAACCACACGCGCCACAATGTTCAGCAGCAGCACGCACACGGTAATAATCAGCACACCTGCCCACGCCAGGCTTTGCCACTCGGCAAACGGGCTCATGGCGAATTTAAAGATGGTGACCGGCAGGTTCGCGATCGGCTGCATCATGTCGGTGCTCCAGAACTGGTTCGACAGCGCAGTAAACAGCAGCGGTGCGGTTTCACCGGCGATACGCGCCACGGCCAACAGCACACCGGTGATGATGCCGGAAACCGACGCTTTCAGCGTAATCGCCGAAATCATCTTCCACTTCGGCGTACCCAGCGCATAAGCCGCTTCACGCATGCTGTCGGGTACCAGACGCAGCATGTTTTCGGAGGTACGGATCACAATCGGAATTTGCAGCAGCGCCAGCGCCACTACGCCGGCCCAACCGGAGAAGTGCTGCATCTGCGCCACCACGATGGTGTAGACAAACAGGCCCACCACAATCGACGGTGCTGACAGCAGAATGTCGTTAATGAAGCGAATCACTTCCGCCAGCCAGTGTTTACGGCCATATTCCGCCAGATAAATCCCGGCCATGATGCCGAGCGGCGTTCCGACGATCGTCGACCAGAAAATCAGTAAACCACTGCCGACTAAGGCGTTTGCCAAACCACCGCCCGCGGTATTCGGCGGCGGGGTCGATTCGGTAAACAGCGACCAGCTCAAACCATCAACGCCGCGCGTAATGGTGGTGAACAGAATCCACACCAGCCAGAACAGACCGAATGCCATGGTCATCAGCGACAGCGTTAGAGCAATTTTGTTTTTGGTACTGCGCCACGCCTGCATTTTGCGGCGCGAGGCTTCCAGCTCAGCGCGAGCCTGAACTTCAATAGCGGTCATGAACGGGCTCCTTCACTCTTCGCCAGACGCAGGATCATCAGTTTGGAGATCGCCAGCACGATAAAGGTAATCACGAACAGGATCAGACCCAGTTCCATCAGTGCTGCCACGTGGACACCCGATTCCGCTTCGGCGAATTCGTTGGCGAGCGCGGAAGTGATGCTGTTGCCCGGCATAAACAGCGAGGCGCTGTCGAGCTGGTAGGTGTTACCGATGATAAAGGTCACCGCCATGGTTTCACCCAACGCGCGGCCCAGGCCGAGCATCACGCCGCCAATCACACCATTTTTGGTGAACGGCAGCACGATGCGCCAGATCACTTCCCACGTGGTGCAGCCGATGCCGTAAGCCGACTCTTTCATCATCACCGGCGTTTGTTCAAACACGTCGCGCATCACCGAGGCGATGTACGGAATGATCATGATGGCGAGAATCACGCCCGCCGCCAGAATACCGATACCGAATGCCGGGCCAGAGAACAGCGTGCCGACAATCGGGATATTCGACATCACGTTGCCCACCGGCGTCTGGAAATATTCGGCGAACAGCGGAGCGAAAACAAACAGGCCCCACATGCCGTAAACGATGCTGGGGATCGCCGCCAGCAACTCAATGGCGGTGCCCAGCGGGCGACGCAGCCAGCCTGGCGCCAGTTCCGTCAGGAACAGCGCGATACCGAAGCTCACCGGCACGGCAATGATCAAGGCAATAATCGAGGTGACGAGGGTGCCGTAAATCGGTACCAGCGCACCAAATTGTTCGTTTGGCGCATCCCAGGTTTTATTCCACAGGAAAGAGAAACCAAATTTTTGGATGCTTGGCCAGGAGGAGAAAATCAGGGAGACGATAATGCCGCCCATCAACAACAACACGATAAGCGCGGATAGCTTCACCAGCGCGCCGAAAATCATGTCGCCTTGTTTACCGGGGGCTTTGAACGTCGGCTTAGTGGCAGCCATAGAATTCTCTGTTCTCAGGGGGATGTCAGGGCGGCACGCAGGCCGCCCATTGGGGTTGGCCAACCATCTCGGCTGGCCAGGTAAATCTGTTACTGGTACAGCGCTTTACCGGAGCTATCTTTGATGTTCGCTTTCCACGCTGCACGAATCTGGTTAGCAACGCTTTCTGGCAGCGCGGCGTAATCCAGGTCGGTTGCGGTTTTGCTGCCACCTTTGTAAGCCCAGTCGAAGAACTTCAGCACTTCGCTACCTTTTTCCGCATTCGCCTGATCTTTGTAAATCAGGATGAAGGTGGTTGAGGTGATCGGCCATGCTGCGTTGCCTTTCTGGAAGGTCAGATCCTGAGCAAAGGTTTTGCTCCAGTCTGCGCCTTTCGCGGCATTAGCAAAGCTCTCTTCGCTTGGTGCGACCGCTTTACCGTCGGCATCAACCAGTTTGGTGTAGGTCAGGTTGTTCTGCTTGGCGTAAGCGTATTCCACATAGCCAATTGAACCCGGCAGACGCTGGACGAATGCAGCCACGCCGTCGTTACCTTTACCGCCCAGACCGGTCGGCCAGTTAACGGTGTTACCTTTACCGATTTTGCTGTTCCACTCTTCATTCACTTTCGCCAGGTAGCTGGTGAAGACGAATGAAGTACCGGAACCGTCAGCGCGGCGAACCACGTTGATGTTGGAATCTGGCAGTTTCACGCCTGGGTTCAGTTTAGTGATCGCCGGGTCGTTCCACTTTTTGATGGTACCGAGGTAGATGTCGCCCACGGTTTTACCGTCGAGAGTCAATTCACCTGATTTCACACCTGGGATGTTAACCGCCAGCACCACGCCACCGATCACGGTAGGGAACTGGAACAGGCCGTTTTTCTGCAGATCTTCTTCTTTCATTGGCGCATCAGACGCACCGAAATCGACGGTTTTAGCGATGATTTGCTTCACGCCGCCTGAAGAACCAATACCCTGATAGTTGATTTTGCTACCGGTGGCTTGCTGGTACTCGGCTGCCCACTTGGCATAAACCGGCGCCGGGAATGTCCCGCCTGCGCCCGTCAGATCGGTTGCTGCAAAAGCAGAGACCGCGCTTGCTGCGAAGGTGGCGGCGAGGATTCGGGCTACGGTGCTACGCATCAGTGTCATGTTCCCTCCAGGGGATTTAAAAAAATCAGGCTCAATGCCATTTTAGTAGGAGTCGTGATTGCTGCTGGAGGGAAAATAGGACAGTTTGATGACAGTGAAATGTACGAAATATGACAGTTATATGACAGCGTGCAGAAATGAAGCGGGCCCGCTGTGGGCCCACTCTTATAGCAGTTTATTCAACGGTAACCGATTTCGCCAGGTTACGTGGTTGGTCAACGTCGGTGCCTTTAATCAGCGCCACGTGATACGAGAGCAGCTGCAGCGGCACGGTGTAGAAGATCGGTGCAATCACCTCTTCTACATGCGGCAGAGAGATGATTTTCATGCCATCGCTGTCGCTGAAACCGGCATCCTGATCGGCAAACACGTACAGCAAACCGCCGCGCGCGCGTACCTCTTCAATGTTGGATTTCAGCTTCTCCAGCAGTTCGTTGTTCGGCGCGACCACGATCACTGGCATATCCGCATCAATCAGCGCCAGCGGGCCGTGCTTCAGCTCGCCCGCCGCGTAGGCTTCGGCGTGGATATAGGAGATCTCTTTCAGCTTCAGCGCGCCTTCCATAGCGATCGGATACTGATCGCCACGGCCAAGGAACAGCGCGTGATGTTTATCCGAGAAACCTTCGGCCAGGTTTTCGATCACTTTGTCCTGCGCCAGCATCTGCTCGATGCGGCTCGGCAAAGCCTGCAGCGCGTGCACAATCTCATGCTCGGTTTCGGCTTTCATGCCGTGCAGACGCCCGAGTTTCGCCACCAGCATCAGCAATACCGCCAGCTGCGTGGTGAAGGCTTTGGTCGAGGCAACGCCAATTTCGGTACCGGCTTTGGTCATCAGCGCCAAATCTGACTCGCGCACCAGCGATGAACCGGCCACGTTACAGATCGCCAGCGAACCGAGATAACCCAGCTCTTTTGACAGGCGCAACGCCGCCAGCGTATCGGCGGTTTCACCCGATTGTGACAGCGTGATCAGCAGGCTATTTTTACGCACTGCAGATTTGCGATAACGGAATTCCGAAGCGATTTCCACATCACAAGGCAGGTTGGCCAGCGACTCAAACCAGTAGCGCGACACCATGCCAGAGTTGTATGAAGTACCGCAGGCGATGATCTGAATATGCTCGACCTGGCTCAGCAGCTTCTCAGCATCCGGGCCCAGCTCGCTGAGATCGACTTCACCATGATTAAAACGCCCGGTGATGGTGTTTTTGATCGCGTTCGGCTGCTCGTAAATCTCTTTCTGCATGTAGTGACGATAGATGCCTTTGTCGCCGGCATCGTATTGCGCGGTCGATTCGATTTCGGCGCGCTTAGCCGTTTTACCGTCACGATCGATAATGGTGACTTCGCGGCGGGTGATCTCGGCAATATCGCCCTCTTCCAGATAGATGAAGCGACGCGTCACCGGCAGCAGTGCCAGCTGATCGGAAGCAATAAAGTTTTCACCCACGCCACGGCCAATCACCAGCGGGCTACCGGAACGCGCCGCCACCAGCAGCGAAGGATCGCGGCTGTCCATGATCACCATGCCATACGCACCGCGCAGCTGCGGAATGACGCGCAGCACCACTTCACGCAGCGTGCCGCCCTGCTTCTGCTCCCAATGCACCAGATGCGCCACCACTTCGGTGTCGGTTTCTGAGGCAAAGTGATAGCCGCGCTCAAGCAACTGCGCGCGCAGCGGCTCATGGTTTTCAATGATGCCGTTGTGCACGATGATGATGTGCTCAGAAACGTGCGGATGCGCATTGGCCTCCGACGGCTCACCGTGTGTCGCCCAGCGCGTGTGTGCGATACCGGTGCCGCCAATCAGAGGCTGCTGCTCTGCGGCTTCCGCCAGGTTCTGCACTTTGCCCAGACGACGCAGGCGCGTCATATGGCACTGACGGTCAACAACGGCTAATCCCGCTGAGTCATAACCGCGATACTCAAGACGACGCAAACCTTCCAGCAGAATTTCTGCGATGTCACGCTGCGCTACTGCACCAACAATTCCACACATAGTAATTTCCTGACTTCATGGCTTTCGGCCATTGCGTTGTCATACGACCTGATTTCCCCGAGCCTTGTAGAGAGTGGGGATATTTTTTTATGGCACTGCAAACAGGCCGATCGTTGTCGGCCTTCAAAATTTATTTCTTCTTAGCAGGGCGCTGCCAGCCCGATTTTTGATTCTGCTCTTTACGGTTGTAGACCAGATCCGCAGCTAACACATCTTTCATTATTGTGGTGCCTGCGGCGATGGTCGCTCCGCTCGCCACGCTGACCGGCGCCACCAGCTGGGTATCCGAACCGATAAACACGTTGTCGCCAATAATGGTTTTGGATTTGTTGGCGCCATCGTAGTTACAGGTAATGGTGCCCGCGCCGATATTCACACCCGCGCCAATTTCCGCATCGCCGAGATAAGAGAGATGACCGGCTTTGGAGCCTTTGCCGAGCGTAGCTTTCTTCATTTCGACGAAGTTGCCAACGTGCGCTTCTTCCGCTAGCTCGCTGCCCGGACGCAGACGCGCAAAAGGCCCAACCGTACAGGCGGCGGCTAAGGTGGCATCTTCGATCACCGAATAGGGGCTGATTTCGCAGTCGTCAGCAATCACGCTGTTTTTGATGATGCAGCCTGCACCGATTTTGACGCGGTCGCCGAGCGTGACCTTACCTTCGATGATCACGTTGGTGTCGATCTCCACATCACGACCATGTTGCAGCGAACCGCGTAGATCGAAACGCGCCGGATCGCGCAGCATTACACCCGCCAGCAACAGCTTCTCTGCCTGCTCGCTTTGATAGACACGCTCAAGCGTTGCCAGCTGCAGGCGGTTGTTGACGCCGTCGGTTTCGCTGATGCGCGCCGGATGCACCGCATTGATCACGCGGCCTTCGTGGTGCGCCATGGCGATGATATCGGTGATATAGAATTCGCCCTGTGCATTGTTGTTGTTCAGCTGCGCCAGCCAGCGCTTGAGGTCGCCGCCGTTGGCAATCAGAATGCCGGTGTTAATTTCCTGAATTTTCAGCTGTTCTGGCGAGGCATCTTTCTGCTCAATAATGCCGGTCACCGTGCCGTTTTCACGCACGATACGACCGTAACCGGTTGGGTTATCCAAAACCACGGTGAGTAAACCGATGCCGCCAGCGGGTTTCGCGTCGCGCAGACGTTGCAAGCTGGCCTGCGAAATCAGCGGCACATCGCCGTACAGCATCAGAATATCTTCGTCATCGGCAAAGAAGGGCGCGGCCTGCTGCATCGCGTGGCCGGTACCGAGTTGTTCGGCCTGCAGCACCCAGTTGAGTGCGTTATGCGCTAACGTCGATTGCAGCAAATCTCCGCCGTGGCCATAAACCAAGTGGATCTGCTGGGCGCCCAAACCGGTTGCGGCATCAATCACGTGTTGAACCATCGGTTTACCTGCAAGGGTGTGCAGAACTTTGGGCAGGTCGGAATACATTCGGGTGCCTTTGCCAGCGGCTAAGATCACCACACTCATCGCGTTCGTAGACATAACTATCCTGATTCTCTTCAACTGTCGAAAGTGTAAGGTTTAGCCCTGAGATTACTACATTTTTCTCGGGTCGAAATTAGCGGGGTTGGGGAAAGCGGATTGAGGTCGGCTGGTGGTCGCCATGAAGGGCGACGCTACGAGATGATGTTTTTTGGGCAAAAAAAATGCCAACCCAAAGGGCTGGCATTTCGTGACGCATAAAGCCTGATTACATCGCTTTTTTTGTCAGCTCGATGACACGCAGTTTCGCGATGGCTTTCGCCAGTTCCGCAGAAGCCTGAGCATAGTCCACGTCGCCGTGGCTGCTGTTCATGTGCTCTTCTGCTTTACGTTTCGCTTCCAGCGCGCGCGCTTCGTCAAGGTCTTCACCGCGAATCGCGGTGTCGGCCAGAACGGTGGTGCTGCCAGGCTGAACTTCCAGCACGCCGCCAGAGAGGTAAATAAACTCCTCTTCGCCGTGCTGTTTCACGATGTGAATCATACCAGGCTTGATGGCTGTCAGCAGCGGGGCGTGGCCAGGACGAATCCCCAACTCACCTTCGCTACCTGACACCTGGATACGCTCGACCAGACCGGAGAACATTTGTTGCTCCGCGCTGACCACGTCCAGATGATAAGTCATAGCCATACCATTCCTCCTGGGAAACCTAAATTACAGTTTCTTCGCTTTTTCTACGGCTTCTTCGATAGCGCCGACCATGTAGAACGCCTGCTCTGGCAGGTGGTCGAATTCGCCTTCCATGATGCCTTTGAAGCCACGGATGGTGTCTTTCAGGGTCACGTACTTACCTGGAGAACCGGTGAAGACTTCAGCAACGAAGAACGGCTGAGACAGGAAGCGCTGAATCTTACGCGCACGTGCCACCAACAGTTTGTCTTCTTCAGACAGCTCGTCCATACCAAGGATGGCGATGATGTCTTTCAGTTCCTGGTAACGCTGCAGCAGAGACTGCACGCCACGCGCAACGTCATAGTGCTCCTGACCCACGATCAGTGGATCCAGCTGACGGCTGGTTGAATCCAGCGGGTCAACGGCTGGGTAGATACCCAGAGAGGCGATCTGACGGCTCAGCGTAACGGTTGAGTCTAAGTGAGCAAAAGTGGTTGCTGGTGACGGGTCAGTCAAGTCATCCGCAGGAACGTAAACGGCCTGAACAGAAGTGATTGAACCAGTCTTGGTGGAGGTAATACGCTCCTGCAACACACCCATCTCTTCTGCCAGCGTTGGCTGATAGCCTACCGCAGATGGCATACGACCCAGCAGTGCTGATACTTCAGTACCGGCCAGGGTGTAACGATAGATGTTGTCGATGAACAGCAGAACGTCACGGCCTTCATCACGGAATTTTTCCGCCATGGTCAAGCCGGTCAGTGCTACGCGCAGACGGTTACCCGGCGGCTCGTTCATCTGGCCATACACCAGCGCTACTTTATCGATAACGTTGGAGTCAGTCATTTCGTGGTAGAAGTCGTTACCCTCACGAGTACGCTCACCCACGCCAGCAAATACCGAATAACCTGAGTGCTCAGCCGCAATGTTACGGATCAGCTCCATCATGTTTACGGTTTTACCTACACCCGCACCACCGAACAGACCGACTTTACCGCCCTTAGCGAACGGACACATCAGGTCGATAACCTTGATGCCGGTTTCCAGCAGTTCCTGCGAGTTAGACTGATCTTCATACGAAGGTGCTGCGCGGTGAATAGAGGAAACCTCTAATGCGCTGCCGTCGTCATTCTGCAGGTCGCCTTTCATGTCGATTGGCTCACCCAATACGTTCATGATACGGCCGAGGGTTGCTTTACCAACCGGAACCTGGATAGGTTTTTTCAGGTCGGTAACTTCCAGACCGCGCTTCAGGCCGTCAGAAGTACCCATGGCGATGGTACGAACCACGCCACCACCCAGCTGCTGCTGAACTTCCAGCACCAGACGAGCATCACCATTTTTCACCTCGAGAGCGCTGTATACCTGCGGTACCGCGTCCTGAGGGAATTCGACGTCAACTACGGCGCCGATAATCTGGACAATCTTTCCAGCTGCCATCTTGAATCCTCTACCTAATACGAAAATACCCAGCCGCGCTCGCGCGACAGGATATATGCCTGGTTAAACCGCGGAGGCTCCCGAGACGATCTCGGTAAGTTCCTGGGTGATGCTGGCCTGACGAGCTTTGTTGTAAACCAACTGCAGCTCTTTGATCAGGTTTCCGCCGTTATCGGTTGCAGCTTTCATCGCAACCATACGTGCGGCCTGCTCACTGGCCAGGTTTTCCACCACACCCTGATAAACCTGCGATTCGACGTAACGACGCAGCAGGGTATCCAGCAGCGCTTTCGGATCGGGTTCGTACAGGTAATCCCAGGTCTTCGCCTTCATCTCTTCTTCACCTTCCGCTGGCGGTAACGGCAGCAGTTGGGTAATGGTCGGAGTCTGAGACATGGTGTTATTAAACTTGTTGGCAACGATATACAGCTTGTCGATGCGACCTTCATCATAGGCCTGCAACATCACTTTTACCGGGCCGATCAAATCAGACAGTGCAGGCTTATCGCCCATACCGGTGACCTGTGCCACGATGTTGCCACCTACAGAGCCGAAGAATGAATTGCCTTTCGAACCGATAACGGCCAGATCGCTCTGTACGCCTTTATCTGCCCAGCCTTTCATATCTGCCAGCAATTTTTTGAACAGGTTAATGTTCAAACCACCACAAAGCCCGCGGTCAGTCGAAACGACCAGGTAGCCGACGCGCTTAACGTCACGCTCATCCAGGTAAGGGTGCTTGTATTCCAGATTACCCAGAGCAAGGTGACCAATCACTTTGCGCATGGTATCTGCATACGGACGGCTGGCCGCCATGCGTTCCTGCGTTTTACGCATTTTGGAGGCGGCGACCATTTCCATCGCTTTGGTGATCTTCTGCGTATTTTTTACGCTTCCGATCTTACTACGTATTTCTTTTGCGCCGGCCATTAGCTTCTCCTCAAAGCCTTGCGGCCTGCCTTTTCAGACAAGCCGCCAGACATTACCAGGACTGGGTTGCTTTAAACGTTTCGAGGAGGCTTTTCAGCTTCTCTTCGATTTCGTTATTGAAGTTACCCGCTTGGTTGATTTCAGCCATCAGCTCAGCGTGATCGCGATCCGCGAACGCCAGCAGAGCGGCTTCGAAGCTGCCGACTTTCGCCAGTTCAACATCGTTCAGATAGCCGCGCTCAGCAGCAAACAGCACCAGACCCTGTTGCGCGACTGACATCGGCGCATACTGTTTCTGTTTCAGCAGCTCGGTCACTTTCTGACCGTGGCTCAGCTGTTTACGCGTTGCATCGTCCAGATCGGAAGCGAACTGAGAGAACGCAGCCAGTTCACGATACTGTGCCAGCGCGGTACGAATACCACCGGACAGTTTCTTGATGATCTTGGTCTGTGCAGCACCACCAACACGGGATACCGAGATACCCGGGTTAACGGCTGGACGAATACCGGAGTTGAACAGGTTAGATTCCAGGAAGATCTGACCATCAGTAATCGAGATTACGTTGGTCGGAACGAACGCAGAAACGTCACCCGCCTGAGTTTCGATGATTGGCAGTGCGGTCAGAGAACCGGTCTGGCCTTTCACTTCACCGTTGGTGAAGCGCTCAACGTAGTCAGCGCTAACGCGTGATGCACGCTCCAGCAGACGAGAGTGGAGATAGAACACGTCGCCAGGGAATGCTTCACGACCTGGTGGACGGCGCAGCAGCAGAGAAATCTGACGGTAAGCAACAGCCTGCTTAGACAGGTCATCGTACACGATCAGTGCATCTTCACCGCGGTCACGGAAGTACTCACCCATCGCACAACCGGCGTACGGTGACAGGTACTGCAGTGCTGCAGATTCAGAAGCAGAAGCGACAACCACGATGGTGTTAGCCAGCGCGCCGTGCTCTTCCAGTTTGCGAACTACGTTAGAAATGGTTGACGCTTTCTGGCCAATCGCAACGTAGACACATTTGATGCCTGAATCGCGCTGGTTGATGATGGCGTCGATTGCCATTGCAGTTTTACCGGTCTGACGGTCACCGATGATCAGCTCACGCTGGCCACGGCCGATTGGAATCATCGCATCGACAGATTTGTAACCGGTCTGAACGGGCTGGTCTACTGACTGACGGTCGATAACGCCCGGTGCAATCACTTCAACAGGCGAGAAGCCGTCGTTTTCGATTGCGCCTTTACCGTCGATCGGTGCACCCAGGGTGTTCACCACACGGCCCAGCAGGCCACGGCCAACTGGAACTTCTAAAATACGACCCGTACATTTTACTTTCATGCCTTCCGCGAGGTCAGCATACGGGCCCATCACTACTGCACCAACCGAGTCACGCTCGAGGTTCAGTGCGATAGCGTAACGGTTGCCCGGCAGGGCAATCATCTCACCCTGCATGACATCGGCCAGGCCGTGTACGCGGATGATACCGTCACTTACAGAAACAATAGTACCTTCGTTGTGAGCTTCACTCACGACATTGAACTGAGCAATGCGCTGCTTGATCAGTTCGCTGATTTCGGTGGAATTCAGTTGCATATGCTCCAGTCCCCTTAAGACTGCAAGACGTCTGCCAGACGATCAAGACGGCCGCGTACGCTGCCATCAATGACCAGGTCACCCGCACGGATAACCACACCTGCCATTACAGACTTATCAATTTTGCAATTCAGCTTAACTTTACGTGACAGACGTTTTTCCATCGCGGCGCTGATTTTAGTCAGCTGACTGTCACTCAGCGTGCTGGCAGAAATCACATCAACTTCGGCTGTCGCTTCATAAGCGTCACGCAGTTGAATGTACTGAGCCAGTACCGCTGGAAGCGCTGTCAAACGTCCGTTTTCGGCCATTACCTTAATCAGGTTCTGGGCGTTTTCATCAAGTTGATCGCCACAAACTGCAATGAAAGAAGCAGATAACGCTTCCGGTGCAAGCGCACCGGAAAGAAGATCTGCGATCTGTTCGTTGCGAGCCACTTCTGCGGCAAACGCCAGCATTGATTGCCAGCGATCGATGCTTTGATGCTCAACAGCAAAGTCAAAAGCTGCTTTGGCGTAGGGGCGAGCTACAGTAATCAGATCAGACATCAGCCCCTCCCTCCTTACAGTTCAGCGACCAGTTTATCAACGATGTCGCTGTTAGCAGCTTCATCCACGGAACGTTCGATGATTTTCTCGGCGCCAGCTAATGCCAGCAACGCGACTTGCTTACGCAGCTCTTCACGGGCACGCGAACGCTCGGCATCAATTTCTGCCTGCGCCTGTGCCACGATGCGGTTACGTTCAGTCTCAGCTTCGGTTTTCGCTTCGTCCAGAATCTGGGCACGGCGTTTGTTCGCCTGCTCGATAATGACCTGAGCGTCTTCTTTCGCTTTTTTCAGCTGGTCGGTCGCATTGGCCTGCGCGAGATCTAAATCTTTCTTCGCGCGCTCAGCAGAAGCAAGGCCTTCAGCAATTTCTTTCTGGCGCTTTTCGATGGCAGCCATAATCGGCGGCCATACGTACTTCATGCAGAACGCGACAAACAGAATGAACGCGATGGCCTGGCCGAGGATTGTTGCATTAATGTTCACAGCACAATGCCTCTTATTAAGTTAACTTGCTCTGCCGCTATCAGAGATAAACGGCAGAATCCGTCCCTCATCACACCAGGTGCCATGAGTGAACAAGGCTACCAGGTTTAAGCGACAGCAAACATCACGTAGAGACCCAGACCTACAGCGATCATCGGGATTGCATCCACCAGACCCATTACAACAAAGAACTGCGTACGCAGCAGAGGGATCAGATCCGGTTGACGCGCGGCGCCTTCCAGGAATTTACCTCCGAGGATGCCGATACCGATCGCAGCACCGATTGCCGCCAGGCCCATCATCACAGCGGCAGCCATGTACAGCAGATCCATATTCAGGTTTTCCATGACAGTCTCCAGTTTGTTTCAGTTAAAAGCTTAAGTGTTGAGATAAAAATCAATGTTCTTCAGATGCCATCGACAGATAGACGATCGTGAGGACCATGAAAATGAAAGCCTGCAGCGAAATGATCAGGATGTGGAAAATGGCCCAAGGCACATTCAACAACCACTGCGACCACCACGGCAGCAAGCCGGCAATCAGGATAAAGATCAACTCACCCGCATACATGTTACCGAACAGTCGCAGACCCAGTGAAACAGGCTTGGAAAGCAGGCTAACACCTTCAAGAATCAGGTTAATGGGGATGAAGATCGGGTGATTAAAAGGCTGCAGCGTCAACTCTTTGGTGAAGCCGCCAATGCCTTTCATTTTGATGCTGTAGAACAGAATCAAAATAAATACGCCCAGCGCCATAGACAGCGTGATGTTCACGTCTGCAGACGGCACGACGCGCAGCGCCGGCAGGCCTAAATAGTGCTCGCCGATAAACGGCAGCAAATCGATAGGCAGCAGATCCATGAAGTTCATCAGGAAGACCCAGACGAAAATCGTCAGAGCCAGCGGGGCGATAAGTTTGCTTTTACCGTGGTACATGTCGCGCACGTTGTTATCAACGAAGCCGACAACCAGTTCGATAGCCGCTTGTAATTTCCCTGGAACACCGCTGGTAGCGCTTTTCGCCACTTTACGGAACAACACCAGGAAAATCAGTCCCAGCACCACAGAGAAAAACATGGAATCGATATTTAATACCCAGAACGTCGCGGGAGCGTCGTGCGGATTCACCAACTCGAAAGTACGCAGGTCCAACTGAAGGTTATTCAGGTGGTGACCTATGTATTCTTGCGGAGTAGAGATTTCTCCAGCAGCCATGATGCCTCTTACCCTTTGTTGTTAATTACAGCCGGAGCGACGATCTGCACCACCAGCACCGATAACCACGTGATTGCGAGTGGCCAGAAGACCGCTCCAAACACACCCAACGCCACCGCGAGGAAAATGACGGTTGTGAACACCTTCAACACTTCACCGAGGGCGAAGCTCCAGGCAACACGTCCTTTCGCAGGCGTTTGATCCTGCAGGCGCCAGGCCAAAAACATAAACAACACGTTCGGCAGCCAGGCTGCCACTCCACCCGCGAAGGCGGAGGCGCCCCAGGTAACCTCTTTCAGGGTAAAGAGCGCACCGATGATGACAAAGGTCACCAGCTGAATGATCAGCACGGCCCGGGCTAATTTCACACTGTAAAGAGACACTGACATGACGCTGAACTCTCCTGCCCCGAACGGGGTATGTCGCGTGTCGTATAAGACTGCCTTTACTCATTTGAGTCAAGCAGCAAAAGCCGTGCAAATTATACGGGCGCCACCTGCGATTTCAATCGGTAAGTAGCGAAAAGGTGAACAATTATTTAAATTTCTTTCTGAAGGGCTATTTTTCAAAACATCGTCATTAGGCAATGTCTGACTTAAATGCTGAAAATGCCCGATCGACTTGCTTTTAAAGCGTGCTTTAGATCACATAATAAACAAGGAATGCCTGCCTGAATTTGTATCAGACAAGATTTATACGATTTCAAATGCGCATAAATCATCTATGAATCAGTGTATTAAATTTATTTATTAGGTGTTGCAGTACGATTTTCGAGAAAAACACTCTATTGACATCATGCGCTGCAATAAAAACGCAAAACTGATATTACGCACGCCAATTTATTGCAAAGTTATATTTTCCCCAGTGATTATTTGGTTGGGTAAATACACGCAATAAAGTGATCTAAGTGATAATGAAATGTGAAATATTGGTTAAATGTAACAGAGCTTTTCGGATAATTTCCGTCGGAGATGTTAACTCGCTCGCCCTGCCCTGCTAAATAAAAGCTTTTACCTAAAAGTGTTCAATCGCTGCTTTTTCGTTCAGGGAAATAACTAAGGCAAACGGCATGAACTGGCTCAAATCCATACCGTTTAAAAGGCTATTGGCGAGTAATCACTACCAGATGACGTTCACCATCGAGTTCGGGTACCTGCAGCGGTTGAATTTTCTCTACCCTAAAGCCCGCCGGTAATGCAGCAATCTCATCATCCGGACGCACGCCTTTCAGGGCATAAAAGCGACCTTCAGGGCCAGGCAGATGATGACACCAGTTCAGCATATCCTCCAGCGAAGCAAATGCACGGCTGATAACACCATCGAATGGCGGCTCAGACGGGAATTCTTCAACGCGGCTCTGTACTGGTGTGACGTTAGTAAGTCCTAACTCATGTTGTACCTGACGCAGGAAACGCACGCGTTTGCCAAGGCTATCCAGCAAGGTGAAATGCGATTGCGGGCGCACAATGGCCAGCGGAATACCCGGTAAGCCTGGACCTGTGCCCACATCAATAAAGCGTTCGCCCTGCAAATGTGGCTCAACCACCACGCTGTCGAGAATATGACGCACCAGCATCTGCTGCGGGTCGCGCACCGATGTCAGGTTATAGGCCTTGTTCCATTTATGCAGCAACTCAACATAGCCAACCAACTGCTGTTTTTGTTGATCGGTAAGGGAAATGTTTGCCGCATTCAGCAGCGAGGAGAGTTTGTTGATCACGACGAGAATTCCATTAACGGGGGCGAGTTGCCTCGCCCCAAAGTCTATCAGGCGCTTTTACGCAGCAGGCCCTGTTTTTTCAGGTAAATCAGCAGAATTGAGATTGCCGCAGGCGTGATACCCGAAATACGCGAAGCCTGGCCGATGGACGTCGGTTTGTGATCGTTGAGTTTGGCGATCACTTCATTCGACAAGCCATTCACCTGACGATAGTCGAGCTCAACAGGCAACAAGGTGTTTTCATTACGCAGCTGGCGATCAATTTCTTCCTGCTGACGTGCAATGTATCCTTCGTATTTCACCTGAATCTCCACCTGCTCAGCGGCTTGTTCATCAGGCAGTGCTGGACCGTAGCTGGCGAGCGACGTCAGCAGCGGATAGGTCATCTCTGGACGACGCAGCAGATCTTCACCGCTGGCTTCTTTGGTGAGCGGCGCGCTGATCACCGCGTTCACTTCAGCCACGTTATCCGACTTCGGATGCACCCACAGGTCGCGCAGGCGTTGACGCTCCTGCTCAATCGCTTCCAGTTTCTGGTTGTAGCGCGCCCAGCGGGCATCATCAACCAGACCGAGTTCGCGACCGGCTTCGGTCAAACGCAGGTCGGCGTTATCTTCGCGCAGCATCAAGCGGTACTCCGCACGCGATGTAAACATGCGGTACGGCTCTTTCGTGCCCAAAGTGCAGAGATCGTCAACCAGCACACCGAGATAAGCTTGATCGCGGCGTGGCGCCCAGCCCTCTTTATCAGCAGAAGCGCGTGCTGCGTTCAGACCAGCCAGCAAACCTTGCGCTGCCGCTTCTTCGTAGCCGGTGGTGCCGTTGATCTGGCCGGCAAAGAACAGGCCGTGGATAAATTTGCTTTCCAGCGTCGGTTTAAGATCGCGTGGATCGAAGAAATCATACTCGATGGCATAACCCGGACGGATGATCTTCGCGTTTTCCAGTCCTTTCATCGAACGTACGATCTGCATCTGTACGTCAAACGGCAGGCTGGTGGAGATACCATTCGGGTAGATCTCGTTGCTGGTCAGGCCTTCCGGCTCCAGGAAGATCTGATGCGCGTTACGATCGGCAAAGCGCATCACTTTGTCTTCGATTGACGGGCAGTAACGTGGACCAATACCTTCGATGATCCCGGCATACATCGGGCTGCGATCGAGGTTATTGCGGATCACGTCATGCGTCTGTTCGTTGGTGTAGGTGATCCAGCACGGCACTTGTTGTGGATGCTGTGAAACCTTGCCCATGAACGAGAACACCGGCATCGGATTATCACCGTGCTGCGGTGTCAGCACCGAAAAATCAATCGAGCGTGCGTCGATACGTGGCGGCGTACCGGTTTTCAGACGGTTAACGCGCAGCGGCAGTGCACGCAGGCGTTTCGCCAATGGGATTGATGGCGGATCGCCTGCACGGCCACCGCTGTAATTATCCAGGCCAATGTGAATTTTGCCATCGAGGAAGGTCCCGACGGTCAGCACCACGGTTTTGGCGCGGAACTTCAAGCCCATTTGTGTCACAGCACCTACGACACGATCGTTTTCCACAATCAGATCGTCAACCGCCTGCTGGAAGATCATCAGGTTAGGCTGGTTCTCCAGCGCAGTGCGTACCGCCTGGCGATACAGTACACGGTCAGCCTGAGCACGAGTGGCACGAACGGCGGGGCCTTTGCTCGCGTTTAGTATCCTAAACTGGATACCTGCCTGGTCAATTGCCGTGGCCATCAAACCGCCTAAGGCATCCACTTCCTTCACCAGATGTCCTTTCCCGATGCCACCGATCGCGGGGTTACAGGACATTTGTCCAAGCGTATCAATGTTATGGGTGAGTAACAGGGTTTGCTGACCCATTCGGGCTGCGGCCATCGCGGCCTCTGTGCCCGCATGACCACCACCGATTACGATGACGTCAAAAGGATCTGGATAAAACATGAAGTGGGTCCTCGTTAGTGTTTCGGACAGGGATCGTTGCCCTGGGCGGTGGATTCTACTGAAATAATGTCGGCGGCGAAAGTCGCGGGATCCTGAGGTTTAAAAGAAAGGATCTTAAGTCTTTTATATGATCTCTCTGTTAGATCTACTATTAGGATCGCACCTTGCTGTTGATAACCCAGAAAAGCGCAGGCTTAACAGCAGATTAGAGAGGATCATTAGCTGTGAATGATCGGTGATCCTGATCCGTATAAGCTGGGATCAAAATAGCCACTTATGCACAGGCTAAAAAAGAAACAGCAGTTGTTCTTTGGATAACTACTGGTTATACGCATGAAACAGGCCATGTTATCCACAGCTGATCGCGTGTTTAAAGTATAAAAACAGCGTAATCAACTGGGGATCATTCTATTTTCCCGATCCCCAGCCACCGAAGATCGTTTTAAATCTGCGTTTTCCATGTGGCGACCCACACTTCAGCCGCGTCTTCCGGGATCTCATGCTCCAGCACGTCGATCTCCAGGCGATCGCCAATGCGTTTAGCGCCCAACTGGTTCAATTGCTCTTCCAGCAGCTTGATCGCGCCGCAGAAAAGATCGTATTCATGGTTACCGATGCCTACTGCGCCATAACGTAAGCCAGTGAGGTCCGGTTTTGTCTCTTGCAGTGCTTCATATAAAGGAAGCAAATTATCAGGCAGTTCACCGGCACCGTGCGTGGAGGTAACGATCAGCCAGATGCCTTCCGGTTGCAGCTCATCCAGCTCTGGGCCATGCAGCACCTCGGTTGAGAAGCCCGCTTCCTGCAGTTTTTCTTCCAGATGTTCAGCAACATATTCGGCGCTGCCAAGGGTACTTCCACTGATTAACGTAATATCGGCCATGATGCTCTCCCGCACTAAAGGCGAGCATTGTACGCTGTGATCAAGCCGTGATCCACCTGTGGAAAACAGGGTTAATAGATGAAAGCATCAGGCGACAAGTCGCGCCATACGCGCGATCTGCCGGGGATAAGTTTGTGCACAGCTTAGAGAGGGATCACGGCTTAATGGTGCGCATGATCGGGTTTTGCAGTGAGATCAGAGTTTCGGTGGATTGAATTTCGTCGATGGTCTGGATCTTGTTGATCAATACCTGTTGCAAGGCATCGATCGATCGGCACATCACTTTGATAAAGATGCTGTAGTGGCCGGTGGTGTACCAGGCTTCTACCACTTCATCCAGCGCATCGAGTTTGCTCAGCGCCGCCGGATAATCGCGCGCGCTTTTGAGGATAATGCCGATAAAGCAGCACACATCGAAGCCAAGCTGACGCGGATCGATCTCCACGCGCGTGCCTAAAATAATGCCCGCCTGACGCATCTTCTCCACCCGCACATGAATGGTGCCGGGGCTGACGTTGAACTGTTTGGCGAGCTCGGCATAGGCGGTGCGCGCATTCTGCAGCAGCGCATTAAGAATGCCGCGATCCAGGTTATCCAGCTGAAGGTGTTCCGCCATTGTCCATCCTCGTTAAGTTCTTCTTCTATGAATAGAGGAGAATGTGCAGCAAATTAGCGGTGCAGGCAAGGTGCAGACAACAGGCAGGCCGTTGTCTGCATGCTTTTTAGCGCTTACGCCAGAAGGTCACTTGTGCCTGCGTGTGCTGGAATTTGCGCGCCGTTTCGCGGATGACAAATGGCACATCCTGCGGCGGTGCCACTTCATCAAAGGCATCACGCAACAGACGCTGCAGCGCCTGATAGGTGGTCAGTGCTTCGCCATTTTCGCGAACACCGCCCAGCCAGTTCTCTTTCGGCGTGAAATCTTCCAGCCAGGTATACGGCGATGACAGCACCAGCAAACCGCCGGAACGGATCATCGAAGTAATATCCTGCAGGAAGCGCTTTGGCTGACGCAGACGATCAATCAGGTTAGACGCCAGCACCAGATCGTAACGATCCGGCTGCGGTTTCAGGTTACAGGCATCGCCCTGCACAAACTGAATGCGCTGCGCTTGCTCTGCTTCGAGGCCAAACTCTTTCAGCCGCACCTGACGATACTCCACCAGCTCGCCTTCCTCGGGCACTACATAGCGGAAATCCTCACCGGAAGTCAGCTGCAGCGCGACATCAATAAAGCGCGCCGAGTAATCCATGCCGGTTACCGCCTCGAAGTGTCGCGCCAGTTCAAAGCTGGCACGCCCGGTAGCGCAGCCGATGTCCAGCGCCCTCCCGCGCGCATTACAATGTGGCAGCAGTTTTTCCACCAGCGCCGCCGCGTAGTTAGGCACGTTGTAGTAACTCGGCCCGTACTGGAAATCGAGATACTGCGACACCATGCTGTCAGTTTCATAAGGATTGAGCGCCATGCTCTCTTCATGGGAAGAAACCACATAGCGGAAACCGGCGTGCTGGAAGAAGTGGCGACGGAAAGCGTAGCGCGCAGATTTCAGCGCTTCGTTGCCGGTAGAAATCCAGCTGCCACCTTTGATCAGCACATGTTTGCCATCAAAGGTCGGCGTCGAGAAGTCGTCGTACAGCGGATGCACCTTAAAGCCTTCGAAACCGTTGGTTGGCGTCGTGGCCCACTGCCAAACGTTGCCGACGATGTCGTAAAACTCACCCTGCGCGAAACGGTCGACCGGGCTGGAGGAAGCCCAATACGCCAGATTGATATTGCCGGGCGCTTCAGTCCAATCCGGCTGATCGCCGCCAACCTGCTCACGCAGCTGCGCCCATTCGGCCTCGCAGGGAAGCTGAATAGATTTACCGGTCTCTTCGGCCAGCCAGCGACAGAACGCGGCGGCTTCCAGTTGATTCACCTCCGCTGGCCAATCCCACGGCATCGCCACTTCTTCGGCCAGCACGCGCAGTTTTAGCTGATCGGGCAGCTTTTGGTCACCGACCCAGAACGTCGGCATCTGTGCGCCGGAGAATTCACGCCAGCTCCAACCTTCGTCATCCCACCAGCGGCGATCGTTATAACCGTCCGCCGCAATGAAGCGATAAAACTCCGCATTGCTGACCAGCATTTTGCTGGCCTTGAACGGCTTAAGTTCGGTCTGCTGGCTGCCGTATTCGTTATCCCAGCCATAGGTGTCGTCGGTTTTTCCCTGCTGCACGCGGCCGCCGGGCATTGCGATCAGGGCATTTTCCGGTACCGATTGACGATCGTGACGCGCTTGCTGACAAACCGGCCAGTGCGGCTGCGGCTTGACCCATTCAATCGGCAACTGGCGCATCAGCACGCTGGAGGTTTCCAGATGAATGCGTTCGTGCTCAATGCCCATCAAAACCACCCAAGCCGGGCTGTCCCAGCCGATTGGCAGTTCCAGCGGCAGGGTGCGAATAAACTCACTCACCAGACTTTTCACTTTGCCACGATAGTCGCGCACCTCTGCGATGCTCGGCCAGTCGTAATGGCTGTCGTTGAGATCGTCCCAACTCATCTCATCCACGCCGATCGCCATCATCGCTTCGATGCGATCGTCAACGCGTTGATCAAGATAGCGGCCTGCCATCAGCTTATTAATGTAGAAGGTCGCGGTGTGGCCAAAATAGAAGATCAGCGGATGGCGCAGCGAAATGGCTTTGTTAAACCAGGCGCGCTCGTCCGCCAGGCAATCAAACAGGCTTTCATACAGTTCCCAGGTTTGGGTGAAGTACGCCAGCAGCTCGGCCCGTTTTTGTTCGGAGTTTTGGCCGGAAAGTTTTAGCGTGCGGGTTGGTGCGGGAAGTTGGGCGGTCGTCACAAGGTGCTCCAGTTTGCTATGTGCTCGAACTTATCAATATAGCAAATTAGCATTTCCGCCAGATGAATTAGCGCTGCCAGCGGCGCAGCAGACGGCTTTTCAGGCCGGTATCGAAGCGCCAGATGTGATCGAAGATGCGCAGAATGCCGGGTTTGCCATGCAGCGACATCGCCACCGCATGGAAACGCTGTTGATGTTGGCGCTGACGCTGCTTGATGGTGCTGACGATGTCGTCCGGCAAACGTTGGGCAATAAAGTCAGAGACGATCACCGCATCCGCTTCCTGCCAGGCGATGCCTTCCATGCGTTTCACCACCGCCGCAAGGCAGGCCGCGAGATCGGTGCCGCCGCGAAAACGCTGGCTGAGGAAACGGATCGCCTGCTCAATGCCGTTGTCAGCGGTGAGCTCATAGCCGATCACTTCATGAGCGAACAGCATGATGTAGCAGCGGCGCTTATCCGCCAGCGCCACTTTCAGCAGCGCCAGGCAAAAGGCTTTGGCGCAGCGTTCGTTGAAACCGCCCATCGAACCGGACGTATCAACGCAGACGATAAACGGGCCGCGCGGTTGCTCTTCATGCTGCTGGTGGCTGACCGGGCTCATGGTGACTTTTTCGTGCCACGCATCGCCCTGCAGACGATAAGTCAGCAAGCGTTTTTCGACTAAGCGCCGATAAAATTCCAGCTCTAACTCGCTGATGCTCAATGCCGCCAATTCAGGCGGTAACAGACGCAGCACATCATCGCTTTGATGAATTCCGCTGACCTCTTCCGGCACGTTATCCGGTTCGCGTACCAACTGGTGAAACTCCTCCAGCGGCGCATCCTGCGACGGCACCGATTTAGCTTCGCGGCTGCGACCCAGCTGCTGCGCTAGCTTCATCAGCTCCGGCTGCTGGGCGAGGAAATCGCCGTATTGCACGATCAGTTCGTAATCGCCGTGCTGCAGCGGCGCTTTGCTCAAATCCCATAGGCGTCCGGCGGCGGCTTCATCATCATCGGTAAGGATTGGCGCCAGCTGACCGCTGATCGCCATGCGCTGCTGCAGCTCGGCCATCAAGCGTTCGCGCTGCTCTTCGAGAATAGTTTCATTCAGCGTTAGCGTTTGCAGCGTCAGGCTGAGACGCCAGCGTTGCAGGAACAGCGTGTGTTGCGCGTTGCTGAGCTGGTCGCTTTCGGCATTCAGCAGCAGTTTGCTGGCTTCTTCGATGAACGGCGACGGCAGGCTTTTCAGCTGCGTCATGATGTTGGGTAACTGCTGGGTGAAATGTTGCGTGCTGAGCAGCTGCATCTGCTGAAAAAGCTGAAACTCCTGCGCCAGCGCTTCTGGCACCGGCGTGACTTTGATCTGCTCGGCGATCTCCGATCGCCAGCGCGGCAGATCGCGCATCATGGCTTGCTTCAGGCGGGGAAACTTCTCAAAGAACAGCGCCAGCTGTGGCGAGGCGAGCAGCGCGATAATCAACTCTTCGATTAACTCGGTTTCGCCAATCGACAGCAGCGCACTCAGCGTCTCCAGTGAGATCATTTTCTCGCCTGTTTCAGCTGTTCCGCGACATCCTGCAGGCTGGTTTCAATGCGTGCCAGCCAGTCATCGCTAATGAACAGGCAGCGCTGATGCTGGCTGAACAGCGTGCGCTGCGCGCGCAACTGGGTTTCCAGCGCTTCATATTCATCGGCGATCTCCTGCGGCATCTCGCTACTGCTGCTGGCGCCCGGCAGCGTCAGACGCGTGGATTGCAGGCTAACATCGCGCAGCGTCAGACAATGATGCGTATCCACCAGCATATCCAGCGTTTGACCAAAGCCGATGCCGTTCAGCTTGCCGCGAATTTCACCGCCCTTCAGCAGCCACTGATCCAGTGCTTCACGGCCAATTAGAATGTGCGTCACCTGCATGTCGTGCAGCATTAACGGCTGTTGCAGCATCAGCGTCAGTTGCTCATCGGTAATGGCGGCGGGTAATTCGTAATGCGGTTTGCGGCTGAACATGCCGCTGTGTTTCTCCAGCGTCAGCGCTTGTGCCACGCTTTGCTGCTGTTGCAGCGCCAGACGGCGGCCTTTGATCTGCTGCAGCTTGTGTAGCAGCGCCTGTTGCTGCCACGCATGTTGCGACATCAGCGTATCGATTTCGCGATCCAGCATTTTCATCGATGCCACGTCATGCCACAGGCAATCTTTCAGCAGTACTAAGTCGATGGGCGCGATAGTCACGCGACCGCTATAAAAGGCGCTGGCCTGCAACAGATGAATGGCTTTCTTCCAGCGACGATCGGAAATGTACGGCGCGTCCGGCAGCGTTTCTAACTGCTGACGTAGCTGATAGATCAGTTCAAACACGTGATCCGGCAAACTGACCTGGCTGATGCCTTTCTGCCACTGCTCATACTCTTCATCGCTGATGCGCAGCGATTCCGCCACCGGATTGTCGTTTTCATCCTGCTGGTGGGTGAGCATGCTGCGGAAGTTCTGCTTCTCATGCACGTTATCCAGCCACAAGCGAATCAACATGCGGTCATACAGCGCTTCCAGTCCGCTATCGGCTTCCGGCAGTTCGTTGGAAGCGGTAACCAGCAAGCGCATCGGAATTTTTTCTTCGCTGTCGCCATTACGGAAGCGGCGTTCGTTGATGGCGGTCAGCAAGGTATTCAGAATCGCCGGGCCGGCTTTCCAGATTTCGTCGAGGAAGACAATTTCGGCATCCGGCAGATAGCCTTTGGTGAGACGCTGATACCGCCCTTCATCTTTCAGTGCCTGAATCGACAGCGGGCCAAACACCTCTTCCGGAGTGGAAAAACGGGTCATCAGGTATTCAAAAGCGCGGGCGTGCTGGAAGGCATATTTTAATCGGCGGGCAATCAGACTTTTGGCGATGCCTGGCGGCCCGAGCAGAAACACGCTTTCGCCACTTAAGGCTGCCAGCAAACAGAGGCGGATCGCATGATGGCGTTCATACAGCCCTTTTTCCAGAGCGTTGCTCAGGCGAGAAATTCTTTCTGCCAAAAGATGGGGTTGAGCCATAATCACATCATTATCCTTTTGATCCTGGTGCCGTCATATTCTGGCGAGCGCAATACTCTACTGATTATCATGCGCGATTGCGTTGATAGCCGTCAGCTTTTTTGTTTCAGAAGGTTGATGCGAGAGAACTCGCCGCTTCCAACGGTTTTTTGGCGCTATTTTCGGCGAAAAACCGCGTCACCAACGCGATGGTGACACTTTGTAAGAGTAGGTTTTTTTGGGAATATGTGCATACTGTGCGCTTTTTGATGGCTTGAGCGGAAGGCAAGTGCCTCCGGCTCCAACAAAAGACAACTTATGAGCTCGGATAAGAAACAGTCCCTTGGGGCAGTCACGCTGGCGGCAATTGGCGTGGTGTATGGCGATATCGGTACCAGCCCGCTCTATACATTGCGTGAATGTCTCTCTGGTCAGTTTGGATTTGGCGTAGAGCGCGAAGCGGTATTTGGCTTCCTGTCGCTGATCTTCTGGCTGCTGATTCTGGTGGTGTCGCTGAAGTACATCAGCTACGTGATGCGCGCGGATAACGCCGGTGAAGGCGGGATTTTAACGCTGATGTCGCTGGCCGGACGCCATACCGGCGCCAGAGCCACGGCAATTCTGGTGATCATGGGACTGATTGGCGGCAGCTTCTTCTACGGCGAAGTGGTGATTACGCCGGCGGTTTCGGTGCTATCGGCGATCGAAGGTCTGGAAATTGCCGCGCCAAGTCTTGATGCCTACATCGTGCCGTTGGCGATTGCAGTGCTGACTTTACTGTTTGTTATCCAAAAACACGGCACCGGCATTGTCGGCAAGCTGTTCGCGCCGGTGATGCTGCTGTGGTTTTTGGTGCTGGCGGTTCTGGGCGCGCGCAGCATTATTGACAATCCTGACGTCCTGCATGCGATGAACCCGTATTGGGCGGTGCACTTCTTCATCCAATATAAAACCGTTTCCTTCTTCGCGCTGGGCGCGGTGGTGCTGGCGATTACCGGCGTAGAAGCGCTGTATGCCGATATGGGCCACTTCGGTAAATTCCCGATTCGTCTTGCCTGGTTCATCGTGGTGCTGCCTTCGCTGGTGCTCAACTACTTTGGTCAGGGCGCGCTGCTGCTCAAACATCCCGAAGCGATCAAAAACCCGTTCTTCCTGCTCGCGCCGGATTGGATGCTGATCCCGATGTTGATTCTTGCGACCTTAGCCACGGTGATTGCGTCGCAGGCGGTGATTTCCGGCGTGTTCTCATTAACGCGTCAGGCGGTGCGTCTCGGCTATTTGCCACCGATGCGCATTGTGCACACCTCAGAAGAGGAGTCCGGGCAGATCTATATTCCAGTGATTAACTGGCTGCTCTATTTCTCGGTAGTGATTGTGATTGTCGGCTTCGAGCACTCCAGCAATCTGGCGGCGGCGTACGGCATTGCGGTAACCGGCACCATGGTGCTGACAGCTATTCTCTGTTCAACCGTGGCGATTCAAAACTGGCACTGGAACCGCTATCTGGTGGTGTTGATTCTGATTGCCATGTTGATCATCGACGTGTCGCTGTTCTCCGCCAACCTGATCAAGGTGTTCTCCGGTGGTTGGCTGCCGCTGACGCTGGCGTTGATGATGTTCATCATCATGACCACCTGGAAAAGCGAGCGTTTCCGCCTGCTGCGTCGTATGCATGAGCACGGCAATTCCCTCGAAGCGATGATCGCGTCGCTGGAGAAATCGCCGCCGGTACGCGTGCCGGGCACTGCGGTGTATATGTCGCGGGCGCTGAACGTGATTCCGTTTGCCATGCTGCATAACCTCAAGCACAACAAAGTGTTGCATGAGCGCGTGGTGCTGCTGACGCTGCGTACGGAAGATGCGCCTTATGTGCACAATGTGCGTCGCGTGACCATCGAACAGTTATCGCCAACTTTCTGGCGCGTGGTGGCAAGCTATGGCTGGCGCGAAACGCCAAACGTCGAAGAGATTTTCCACCGCTGCGGCCTTGAAGGCCTAAACTGCCGCATGATGGAAACCTCCTTCTTTATGTCGCATGAATCGCTGATTATCGGCGATCGTCCGTGGTATCTGCGCCTGCGCGGCAAGCTGTTCCTCGCGCTGCAACGCAATGCGCTGCGCGCGCCGGATCAGTTTGAAATCCCACCTAACCGCGTGATCGAGCTGGGAACCCAGGTCGAGATTTAACGCTGTGCGCGTCACCAACTTAAGGTGACGCGCAATCCTCCGCTGGCGCGCTGGCTGAACTGCAAGCGAATGCCGTGCAGTTGGGCAATATTCTTCACGATGGAAAGCCCTAATCCGCTGCCGGTTTGCGCCTGTCCCGGCGGTCGCCAGAAGCGTTCACCCAACCTTGCCAACTGCTCATCGCTGACCCCCGGCCCGTTATCATCAACGGTAATGGCGCGGGCATTGAGCTGTACATCAATAGTGCTGCCCGACGGCGAATAGCGCAGCGCGTTATCCAGCAGGTTTCGCACCATCAAACCCAGCAATAGCGGATGACCGTTCATCACCGGTTCGGCGTGGCTGGTGAATTGCAAAGCGGTGTCTTGTTGTTCCGCCTGCGGGAAGTGCTCCGCCAGCAGGTTTTGCAGCAGCGGCGCCAGCGCCACCGGCTGAAATTCGCTGCGCAGGTCGTCAGCTTCCACGCGTGACAGCGTTAAGAGCTGATCCACCAAACGCGTGGCGCGCACAATGCCGCTGTCCAGCTGCAGAATCGCCCGTTTACGCATCGCTTCATCATCATCGGCCAGCTGAATCACTTCGCTCTGCACGCGCAGCGCCGCCAACGGGCTGCGCAGTTCATGGGCGGCATCGGAGGTAAAGCGACGTTCGCGCTGCACCAGATGCGCCATACGACTAAACAAGCCGTTAAGCGCCACCACCAGCGGCTTCACTTCTTTAGGCAGGCGCGTGTCCGGCAATGGCGTGGCATCGTCCGGCGCTCGTTGATGCAGCGAAAGCGTGAGGCGCTTCAATGGGCGCAGCTCGAACCACACCAGCGCCAGCAGCAACAGCAGCATAAAAGGCATGGCGATCAACCATGGCAGCAGGCTACTGAGCGCCAGATCGCGCGTCATATCTTCGCGGTATTCCCACTCTTGCCCAACCACCACGCGATAACGCTTATCCGCGGAAGTTAGCCACACTAAGCGCCAGCTATCTTTATCGCCGCGTAGGCGGCCATCGGTAAAGCCATCACGTTGGTAATCAAACTGTAAATCACGCCCATTTTCGCCGTCATTGAGCAGCGGCTGGCCGTCAGCGCTGAAGATGGCAAACGCCAGCGCATCGTCATCCTGATCGCCACGATGATGACGCAGGATCGACTTGGTTTTAGGCAGTTTTTCGTCCTGTAGCGAGGTGGGATCGAGCGTAATTAAACGTTTGGCGAACAGCATTTGCTGAGTATCAAACAGCTCGTCTACCGTATCGCGGGTTTGGTGCCAGGCGCTGAGGCTGGCAAGGCCGCCGCACAGCATAATCAGCAGCACAAAGCCGATGGCGAGGCGCAGAAACAGACTCATTCTTCCGTTCCCAACGTATAACCGACGCCGTGTACGGTACGAATAAACTGGCTGCCGAGTTTCTTGCGCAGATGATGAATGTGCACTTCCACCGCATTGCTGGAGACATCTTCATCCCAGCTGTAGAGCTTTTCCTCAAGCTGACTGCGCGTCAGCACGCGGCCGGGATTGCGCAGAAACAGCTCCAGCAGCGCCAGTTCGCGGCTCTTCAGGCTGACGGCTTCACCATCGCACTGCACGCTGTGGCTGCCGGGCGCCATCACCACTTTGCCGTGTTTGAGTTCCGGCTGCAGTTGGCCGTGACGGCGACGGATCAGCGCCTGCAAGCGTGCCGCCACTTCTGATAATGCAAACGGCTTGCACAGATAATCGTCGGCGCCGAGCTGCAATCCCTGTACGCGCTGATCGAGCGCATCGCGCGCGGTGAGAATCAGCACCGGTACATCCTGTCCTTGCTGGCGCCACTGACGCAGGATATCCAGACCATCGCGTTCTGGCAGCGATAGATCCAGCACCACCGCGTCCCAGGGCGCGGCCGTCAACGCCTGAAATCCGGCTTCGCCGGAGACAAACCAATCCACGCTGAATCCGAGTTTGGTCAACCCGACTTTCAACCCGTCGCCAATCAGCGAGTCATCTTCTATCAGTAAAATGCGCATCAACTCTCCTTCTGTTAAGCGGAGTTATACGAAGCACAATCGCTCTTGTACAGCGAAAATCCCGGCAAATAGACTATTTTTCATGAATGTTAGCTCAACGGATTCTCTTAAGATCCTGTTAAGAACCTTATGGTGAAATAGCTGCCGTAAACCGACACATTCATGGAAAAGAGGTGAAATATGAAAAAATCTGCAGCCCTGTTAGCTATCATCGCTCTGGCCGCCACGCCGGTTCTTGCCGCTCAGCAAGGTGGCTTTGTTGACCCGAATGCGCCATCCGCGCAGGTGAAGTCCGGTGGTTTCAAAGCCGATAACACCAGCGTTGTCACGGTGAAACAGGCAGAAGAGATGAAGGACGATAGCTGGATCACCGTGCGCGGTACGCTTGAGAAGCAAATCGGTGATGAGGATTATCAGTTCCGTGATGCCACCGGCACCATGAAGGTCGAGATCGATCATAAACGCTGGAACGGTTTGACCATCACGCCGAAGGATCAGGTAGAACTGACCGGCGAACTGGATAAAGATTTCAACTCCATCGAACTGGACGTGAAACAGGTGCGTAAACTGCCTTAATCCCTGCTTCGGGGCCGCAGCAGCGGCTCCAACATCCTACCAAACTCAAATTCTCTCTGGCTCAAGCGAAACGTTTCGATGGCGATCACATTTCCGTGATGCCGCCATTGAGTTGCCGTGCGCATTTTATACACTCCCGAACAGCGAAACGTTTCGCTGTGGAGTGGAATAAATGAAAAAAGGTCGCTTGTTAAACGCTGAAGTCTCTCATGTGATTGCTCGCCTGGGGCACACCGATACGCTGACGATTGCAGATGCAGGCTTGCCGATTCCGGCTGGTCCACAGCGCATCGATCTGGCGTTAACGCCGGGTACGCCCGAATTTTTACAGGTGGTTGAGGTTGTCACGCAGGAGATGCAGGTCGAAAGCGCCCTGATGGCGGAGGAGATTAAGCAGCACAATCCGCAGCTCCACAGCGCACTGCTCGCCGTGCTCGAAGCCTTGCAACAGCACCAGGGGAATATCATCACCATTCGTTACACCAGCCATGAACAATTCAAACAACAAACGCAGCGTAGTCAGGCGGTCATTCGCAGCGGAGAGTGTTCTCCGTATGCGAATGTCATCCTGAGCGCCGGCGTGACCTTCTGAGGCCGCTATGCAACCGTTACTGCAACTCAAAGGGATTGAAAAGTCGTTTCCTGGCGTAAAGGCGCTGAATGGCGCATCGCTCGCCGTTTATCCAGGACGCGCAATGGCGCTGGTGGGCGAAAACGGCGCGGGCAAATCCACCATGATGAAAGTGTTGACTGGCATTTACAGCATGGATGCCGGTTCCATGCAGTGGCTTGGTCAGGATGTGGCGTTTTCTGGCCCGAAAGCGTCGCAGGAAGCGGGTATTGGCATTATCCATCAGGAACTTAACCTGATTCCGCAACTGACCGTCGCCGAGAATATCTTCCTTGGCCGCGAATTTGTTAACCGCTTTGGCCGCATCGAATGGAAAAAGATGTACGCCGAGGCGGATGAGCTATTAAAGCGCCTCAATCTGCGCTTCAGCAGTCATAAGCTGGTGGGCGATTTGTCGATTGGCGATCAGCAGATGGTCGAGATCGCCAAAGTGCTCAGCTTCGAGTCGAAGGTCATCATTATGGATGAACCGACCGATGCGCTGACCGATACCGAAACGCTGTCGCTGTTCCGCGTCATCAACGAACTGAAAGCGCAGGGCTGCGGCATCGTCTATATCTCGCACCGCATGAAAGAGATCTTCGAGATTTGCGATGACGTCACCGTGTTCCGCGATGGGCAGTTTATTGCCGAGCGCGCGGTGTGCGATCTCAGCGAAGAGAGCCTGATCGAGATGATGGTCGGCCGCAAGCTGGAAGATCAATATCCACGTATCGATCAGCAGCCGGGTGAGATCCGCTTAAAAGTTGAAAACCTCAGCGGCCCGGGCGTTGATGACGTCAGCTTTACGCTGCGCAAAGGGGAAATCCTTGGCGTGTCGGGCCTGATGGGCGCGGGACGTACCGAACTGATGAAAGTGCTGTACGGCGCGCTGCCGCGCAGTAAAGGTAAAGTCACGCTGAATGGCCGCGAAATCACCACCCGCTCCCCGCAAGACGGATTGGCGAACGGCATCGTTTATATCTCCGAAGATCGTAAGCGCGATGGTTTGGTGTTGGGCATGTCGGTGAAAGAGAACATGTCGCTGACCGCGCTGCGCTATTTCAGCACCGGCGCGGGCAACCTGAGACACAGCGACGAGCAGTTGGCGGTGGGCGATTTTATCCGCCTGTTCAACGTCAAAACTCCTTCAATGGAGCAGCCGATTGGCCTGCTATCCGGCGGTAATCAGCAAAAAGTAGCGATTGCGCGCGGCCTGATGACGCGCCCGGATGTGTTGATTCTTGATGAGCCAACACGCGGCGTCGATGTCGGGGCAAAAAAAGAAATTTATCAGTTAATTAATCAGTTTAAAGCCGAAGGGCTGAGCATCATTTTGGTGTCGTCGGAAATGCCGGAAGTGCTGGGCATGAGCGATCGCATCGTGGTGATGCATGAAGGCCATCTGAGTGGCGAATTTTCCCGTGAGCAAGCTACCCAGGAATCCCTGATGGCGGCGGCAGTCGGTAAGCAACACAGCGAGGAGTTAGTTGTATGAGCACCCAAACCTTACCCGCCAGCCGTCGCTGGTTCAGCAAAGCCTGGCTGCTGGAGCAGAAATCACTGATTGCATTGATCGTGCTGATCGCCGTGGTTGCCAGCCAGAGCCCGAACTTCTTCACGCTGGCCAACATGTTCAACATTCTGCAGCAGACCTCGGTCAACGCCATTATGGCGGTCGGCATGACGCTGGTGATTCTGACTTCAGGTATTGATCTGTCGGTGGGCTCGCTGCTGGCGCTGACTGGCGCGGTGGCGGCATCGATTGTCGGATTAGAAGTCAATGCGCTGGTGGCCGTTGCGGCTTCGCTGGCGCTGGGAGCGGCGATTGGCGGTATTACCGGCGTGATTGTGGCGCGCGGCAAGGTGCAGGCTTTCATCGCCACGCTGGTGATGATGCTGCTGCTGCGCGGCGTCACCATGGTTTACACCAACGGCAGCCCGATCAATACCGGCTTCAACGATAACGCCGATCTGTTTGGCTGGTTCGGTATCGGTCGTCCGCTGGGCATCCCAACGCCGGTGTGGCTGATGGTCGCGGTGTTTGGACTGGCGTGGTACATGCTGCATCACACGCGGCTTGGTCGTTACATCTATGCGTTGGGTGGCAACGAAGCGGCGACGCGCTTGTCGGGCATCAACGTTAATCGCGTCAAAATCATCGTTTATTCGCTGTGCGGCCTGCTGGCGGCATTGGCGGGCACCATCGAGGTGGCGCGTCTCTCTTCCGCACAACCTACCGCGGGCACCGGTTATGAACTGGATGCGATCGCGGCGGTGGTGCTGGGCGGTACCAGCCTGGCGGGCGGCAAAGGTCGCATCATGGGCACGCTGATTGGTGCGTTGATCCTCGGTTTCCTGAACAACGGCCTGAATCTGATGGGCGTATCGTCTTACTACCAAATGATTGTTAAAGCCGTCGTCATTCTGCTAGCGGTGCTGGTGGATAACAAAAGCAGTAAATAACTCTGACCTTCACACAGGATTTAAAAATGAAAAAGTTAACTGCATTGGCCGTCATTCTTGGCGCCACCCTCAGTGCTGGCGCAATGGCAAAGGACACCATTGCTCTGGTGGTTTCAACCCTGAATAATCCGTTCTTTGTGTCTCTGAAAGATGGCGCACAGAAAGAAGCTGACCAACTGGGTTATAACCTCGTGGTGCTGGATTCGCAGAACAACCCAGCGAAAGAGCTGGCGAACGTGCAAGATCTGACGGTGCGCGGCACCAAGCTGCTGCTGATTAACCCAACCGATTCTGATGCGGTGGGTAACGCCGTTAAGATGGCAAACCAGGCGAATATTCCGGTGATCACGCTGGACCGCGTGGCAGCACAGGGCACCGTAGTGAGCCACGTGGCTTCTGACAACCGTTTCGGCGGCAAAATGGCCGGTGACTTCATCGCCAAAAAACTGGGTGATGGCGCGAAAATTATTGAACTGCAAGGCATTGCCGGTACGTCTGCGGCGCGTGAGCGTGGCGAAGGCTTTAAACAAGCGGCTGATGCGCACAAATTCAACATCCTGGCGAGCCAGCCTGCTGACTTCGACCGTACTAAAGGTCTGAACGTAATGCAGAACCTGTTGCAGGGACATCCGGATGTGCAGGCCGTCTTCGCTCAGAACGACGAAATGGCGCTGGGCGCGCTGCGTGCGCTGCAAACTGCCGGGAAAACCGACGTGCTGGTGGTGGGCTTTGACGGCACCGCTGACGGTGTGAAAGCTGTCGAATCAGGTAAACTGACCGCCACTGTGGCTCAGATGCCAGACAAGATTGGTGTGATTGGCGTGCAGACTGCCGATAAAGTATTGAAAGGCGAAAAGGTGCAGGCGGTTAATCCGGTTGACCTGAAGCTGGTTACCAAATAATAAGTAAAGAAAAGCAGGGCAACGCGCCACCGTCCTGGTGGCGCATCTTTCTGGATGAATCCCAATGACCACAAGCGCAAAACTGGCCGTTCTCGGCAGCATCAATGCCGATCACATCCTTAACCTCGCCCACTTTCCACGTCCGGGCGAAACGGTGATCGGGAAACAGTACCAAATTGCCTTTGGCGGCAAAGGGGCCAATCAGGCGGTGGCTGCCGGTCGTGCCGGTGCAGACATTGCCTTTATTGCCTGCGTAGGCGCCGATGATATCGGCGAGCGCATTCGTCAGCAGTTGCAGCAAGACCGTATTGATACCGCACCGGTTGAAACCGTCGCTGATGAATCGACCGGTGTAGCGATGATCTTCGTGAATGGCGAAGGCGAAAATAATATCGGCATCTATTCCGGTGCCAATGCCGCGCTGACGCCGACTCGCGTTGCGCAGCACCAGCAAGTGATTGCCGATGCCGATGCGTTGCTGATGCAGCTGGAATCTCCGCTGGAAAGCGTTCTGGCCGCCGCGAAGATTGCCCGCGCGCAGCAGACGCAAGTGATCCTGAATCCCGCGCCGGCCACCGCGCTCTCTGATGAACTGCTCGCGCTTATCGACATCATCACGCCAAATGAAACCGAAGCAGAAATTCTCACCGGCATTGCGGTGAAGAGCGATGAAGATGCCGCGCGTGCTGCTGCGGCATTGCATGCCAAAGGTATCGATACCGTGTTAATCACTTTAGGCCGTCGCGGTGTGTGGCTGAGTGAGCAAGGCAATGGCGTGCGCATTCCGGGCTTCAGCGTGCAGGCCATCGATACTATTGCGGCGGGTGATACCTTCAACGGTGCGTTTATTACCGCACGTCTGGAAGGTGTGCCAATGCACGATGCCGTACGTTTCGCCCATGCCGCTGCCGCGATTGCGGTAACGCGTCCGGGCGCGCAGCCCTCAGTGCCGTGGCGCACTGAGATCGACGCCTTCCTGCAGCAACAGGGCTAAGCGCTTGGCTACCATGAAAGATGTCGCCCGCCTGGCGGGCGTCTCGACCTCCACCGTTTCACACGTCATTAATAACAATCGCTTTGTCAGCGAGCAGGTGCGTGAAAAGGTGGATCAGGCGATTCGCGAGCTTAACTATGCGCCGTCCGCGCTGGCGCGCAGCCTGAAGATCAAACAAACCCGCACCATCGGCATGCTGCTGACCGCCAGCAGTAACCCGTTCTATTCCGAAGTGGTGCGCGGCGTGGAAAACAGCTGCTACGAACGCGGCTACAGCTTGATTCTGTGTAATACCGAAGGCGATGAAGAACGTATGAATCGCAGCCTCGAGACGCTGATGCAAAAGCGTGTCGATGGTTTGTTAATGATGTGCACCGAAACCCACCTGCCTTCAGCGGAGATCCTCAATCGCTATCCGTCGGTGCCGATGGTGATGATGGACTGGGCCCCATTTGAAGGGCGCGGCGACATTATTCAGGATAACGCGCTGCTCGGCGGCGAGCTGGCAACTCAGCATCTTATCGATCGCGGCTATACGCGTATTGCCTGTATTGCCGGCCCGCAGGATAAAACCCCCGCGCGTTTGCGTCTTGAGGGCTTCCATAAAGCGATGGCCAACAGCGGATTGGCGGTTCCGTCGGGTTATGTGGTTGATGGCGATTTTGAGTTTCAGGGCGGCTTCAACGCCATGAATCAATTGCTGACGCTGGATACGCTGCCAGAAGCGATCTTTACCAGCAACGATGCGATGGCGGTTGGCGTCTATCACGCCTTGTTCCAGGCTGGATTGCGTGTGCCGCAGGATATTGCGGTGATGGGCTATGACAACATTGAGCTGGCGCGTTACCTGACACCGCCGCTTAGCACCATTCATCAGCCGAAAGATGAGTTAGGTGAACTGGCGATTGATACTTTGATTCATCGTATGAGCGATCCCGACGCCAGTCAGCAAACGCTGGTGTTGACGCCGGAGCTGGTGGAGCGCGGTTCGGTCTAAGCCGTTTTCTTCTTTTTCTCGCGGTTGGCGATCAGATTACGACCATCGCCCGGACGTAACATCATAAAGGTAAAGGCTGACAACACTGTGACGACACCCATCGTCAGGAAGGTGGCGTGGAATTGCGCGACGGTTGTAGCCTCGACATCCTGATAGAAACGCAGCACTGCGGCGCTCACTGCTACGCCAAAGCTGATCGACAGCTGTTGCGTTACCGCCAGCACACTGTTCCCGCCGCTGGCGTTCTCATCATTTAAATCCGCCAGCGTGATGGTGTTCATCGCGGTGAACTGCGTAGACATCGCCATCCCCAGAATCAACAGTGCCGCCAGCAACATCACCACGCTGCCTCCCGGCGATTGCAGTGAGAAGGTGGCGATCAATATGCCAATGATGATGGTGATACCAACCAGCGTATGGCGATAACCGAAGCGGCGCAGCACTTGCGTCACCGTGGATTTCGCCAGCAGCGCGCCAATCGCCGTCGGTCCCATCATGCAACCGGCAATCAGCGCGGGATAACCAAAGCCCACTTGCAACATCAGCGGCATCAGGAACGGGATGCAGCCGGTTCCCAGACGTGAAGCGATGTTGCCAATGATGCCGACCGAGAAGGTGCGGGTTTTAAACATTGGCAGATTAATCAGCGGTGCCGGATGGCGGCGCGCGTGCACTATATAAAGAAGAAGCAATGCAATGCCGCTAAACAGCACCAGCAAAGCTTGCCATGGCAATACCACGCGCTCGCCGAACAGTTCGATGCCGACCGAGATCAACACCAGACCCAAACCAAACAGCAGGAAGCCTGAAAAGTCGAAGCGGCGTTTTGGGGTAGTGAAGTCCGGCATATATTTGCGTGCGTAAAAGATGCCGGCGATACCGATGGGAATGTTGATGAGGAATATCCAGTGCCAGCTGGCGTAGGTCACTAACAATCCGCCCAGCATCGGGCCGAGAATGGGCCCCACTAAACCCGGCATGGTAACGAAGTTCAACACCGGCAGCAGTTCACTGCGCGGATAAGCGCGTAATAGTGCCAGGCGCGCGACGGGCATCATCATCGCTCCGCCAATCCCTTGCACCACGCGCGAGACCACTAACATGCTCAATGACCCGGATAAGGCACAGGCCAGCGAACCCAGCGTAAATAGCGATACCGCAAGAATGAAGATTTTGCGTGTGCCGTAACGATCGGCCAACCAGCCACTCACCGGGATCAGCATTGCCACCGTTAGCGTATAACTGATGATGGCGGATTGCATGGCTAAAGGAGAACGTTCAAGGCTGGTGGCGATAGCAGGAAGCGCAGTATTCAGGATGGTGGCATCAAGTGCTTGCATGAAAAACGCCATGGCGGCGATCCAGGGCAAGCCGGCCATACTGCGCGCGGAGCGAATCATTGAAAGTCCTTCTCGAATAATTGTCAGCCTGCGACAAAGAAATTACGTTTGGTTAAAGAGAATAGCATTGGTGTTTAAGGTGATGGCGCTGATTTGTGCCGATGAAGCGGCGATTTTGACTGATTCTTCGCCTGGAAATGTCTGTTTTTAACGCGTTCGTTTAAAAAAGAGGCGCTCAGTCATTTTTTTGCAATTAACCCTTGTCACCTCCGAATAACTCCCTATAATGCGCCACCACTGAGACGGCAAAGCGGCAACGCAGACGGCTCAGCAGGGAGTGAAGAAATTCATCCCGCCGGATGAAAACGCTGAAAAAAGTGTTTGACTCCGAAGGAGAGTAGCGTAATATACGCCACCTCGCGACAGGCGGTTCGGCCGCTGTTCGCAACGCTCTTTAACAATTTATCAGACAATCTGTGTGGGCACTCGCAGGATTGATATCAGCGTCTCCGGACGTAAAAAATATCAAAGCCTCACGAGTGAACACATAATGAAATTCATTATGACGTTTTACAGATGAGCACCGCTGAACTTGTTTCAGCAAATCAAACTTAAATTGAAGAGTTTGATCATGGCTCAGATTGAACGCTGGCGGCAGGCCTAACACATGCAAGTCGAACGGTAGCACAGAGAGCTTGCTCTCGGGTGACGAGTGGCGGACGGGTGAGTAATGTCTGGGAAACTGCCCGATGGAGGGGGATAACTACTGGAAACGGTAGCTAATACCGCATAACGTCGCAAGACCAAAGTGGGGGACCTTCGGGCCTCACACCATCGGATGTGCCCAGATGGGATTAGCTAGTAGGTGGGGTAATGGCTCACCTAGGCGACGATCCCTAGCTGGTCTGAGAGGATGACCAGCCACACTGGAACTGAGACACGGTCCAGACTCCTACGGGAGGCAGCAGTGGGGAATATTGCACAATGGGCGCAAGCCTGATGCAGCCATGCCGCGTGTATGAAGAAGGCCTTCGGGTTGTAAAGTACTTTCAGCGGGGAGGAAGGCGGTGGAGTTAATAGCTTCACCGATTGACGTTACCCGCAGAAGAAGCACCGGCTAACTCCGTGCCAGCAGCCGCGGTAATACGGAGGGTGCAAGCGTTAATCGGAATTACTGGGCGTAAAGCGCACGCAGGCGGTCTGTCAAGTCGGATGTGAAATCCCCGGGCTTAACCTGGGAACTGCATTCGAAACTGGCAGGCTAGAGTCTTGTAGAGGGGGGTAGAATTCCAGGTGTAGCGGTGAAATGCGTAGAGATCTGGAGGAATACCGGTGGCGAAGGCGGCCCCCTGGACAAAGACTGACGCTCAGGTGCGAAAGCGTGGGGAGCAAACAGGATTAGATACCCTGGTAGTCCACGCCGTAAACGATGTCGACTTGGAGGTTGTTCCCTTGAGGAGTGGCTTCCGGAGCTAACGCGTTAAGTCGACCGCCTGGGGAGTACGGCCGCAAGGTTAAAACTCAAATGAATTGACGGGGGCCCGCACAAGCGGTGGAGCATGTGGTTTAATTCGATGCAACGCGAAGAACCTTACCTACTCTTGACATCCAGAGAACTTAGCAGAGATGCTTTGGTGCCTTCGGGAACTCTGAGACAGGTGCTGCATGGCTGTCGTCAGCTCGTGTTGTGAAATGTTGGGTTAAGTCCCGCAACGAGCGCAACCCTTATCCTTTGTTGCCAGCGGTTCGGCCGGGAACTCAAAGGAGACTGCCAGTGATAAACTGGAGGAAGGTGGGGATGACGTCAAGTCATCATGGCCCTTACGAGTAGGGCTACACACGTGCTACAATGGCGCATACAAAGAGAAGCGACCTCGCGAGAGCAAGCGGACCTCATAAAGTGCGTCGTAGTCCGGATCGGAGTCTGCAACTCGACTCCGTGAAGTCGGAATCGCTAGTAATCGTAGATCAGAATGCTACGGTGAATACGTTCCCGGGCCTTGTACACACCGCCCGTCACACCATGGGAGTGGGTTGCAAAAGAAGTAGGTAGCTTAACCTTCGGGAGGGCGCTTACCACTTTGTGATTCATGACTGGGGTGAAGTCGTAACAAGGTAACCGTAGGGGAACCTGCGGTTGGATCACCTCCTTACCTGAAGATACCTTCCCGCGCAGTGCTCACACAGATTGTCTGATAAAAAGTAATGAGCAAGACGGCTGCGAAGTCGTGACACTACTCGTGTCCCCTTCGTCTAGCGGTTAGGACTCCGCCCTTTCACGGCGGCAACAGGGGTTCGAATCCCCTAGGGGACGCCACTTGCTTGGTGACAGGTGAAAGGTGTCTCCACGAAGTATCTCAAAACTGGCTTAACCGTCATGTTTGAGATATTGCTCTTTAACAATCCGGAACAAGCTGAAAATTGAAACGACGTGTTGGTTCATTTCTCCGTAATAAGAAATGAATAACAACATGTTCGAGTCTCTCAAATGCTTGCAGTCCGCAGCGTTGCAAAACGCCTGTGGGTTGTGAGGTTAAGCGACTAAGCGTACACGGTGGATGCCCTGGCAGTCAGAGGCGATGAAGGACGTGCTAATCTGCGTAAAGCGTCGGTAAGGTGATATGAACCGCTACAGCCGACGATGTCCGAATGGGGAAACCCGGTGCACTCAGTGCATCATCGCAACATGAATACATAGTGTTGCGAGGCGAACCTGGGGAACTGAAACATCTAAGTACCCAGAGGAAAAGAAATCAACCGAGATTCCCCCAGTAGCGGCGAGCGAACGGGGAACAGCCCAGAACCTGAATCAGTTTGTGCGTTAGTGGAAGCGTCTGGAAAGTCGCGCGATACCGGGTGATAGCCCCGTACACGAAAGTGCACATACTGTGAGTTCGAAGAGTAGGGCGGGACACGTGGTATCCTGTCTGAATATGGGGGGACCATCCTCCAAGGCTAAATACTCCTGACTGACCGATAGTGAACCAGTACCGTGAGGGAAAGGCGAAAAGAACCCCGGCGAGGGGAGTGAAACAGAACCTGAAACCGTGTACGTACAAGCAGTGGGAGCCTCATTTATGGGGTGACTGCGTACCTTTTGTATAATGGGTCAGCGACTTATATTCTGTAGCAAGGTTAACCGTATAGGGGAGCCGCAGGGAAACCGAGTCTTAACCGGGCGTTAAGTTGCAGGGTATAGACCCGAAACCCGGTGATCTAGCCATGGGCAGGTTGAAGGTTGGGTAACACTAACTGGAGGACCGAACCGACTAATGTTGAAAAATTAGCGGATGACTTGTGGCTGGGGGTGAAAGGCCAATCAAACCGGGAGATAGCTGGTTCTCCCCGAAAGCTATTTAGGTAGCGCCTCGTGAACTCATCTTCGGGGGTAGAGCACTGTTTCGGCTAGGGGGCCATCCCGGCTTACCAACCCGATGCAAACTGCGAATACCGAAGAATGTTATCACGGGAGACACACGGCGGGTGCTAACGTCCGTCGTGAAGAGGGAAACAACCCAGACCGCCAGCTAAGGTCCCAAAGTCATGGTTAAGTGGGAAACGATGTGGGAAGGCACAGACAGCCAGGATGTTGGCTTAGAAGCAGCCATCATTTAAAGAAAGCGTAATAGCTCACTGGTCGAGTCGGCCTGCGCGGAAGATGTAACGGGGCTAAACCATGCACCGAAGCTGCGGCAGCGACGCTTAGGCGTTGTTGGGTAGGGGAGCGTTCTGTAAGCCGTTGAAGGTGTCCTGTGAGGGGTGCTGGAGGTATCAGAAGTGCGAATGCTGACATAAGTAACGATAAAGCGGGTGAAAAGCCCGCTCGCCGGAAGACCAAGGGTTCCTGTTCAACGTTAATCGGAGCAGGGTGAGTCGACCCCTAAGGCGAGGCTGAAAAGCGTAGTCGATGGGAAGCAGGTTAATATTCCTGCACTTGGTGTTACTGCGAAGGGGGGACGGAGAAGGCTAGGTTATCCGGGCGACGGTTGTCCCGGTTTAAGCGTGTAGGCTGATATCTTTGGTAAATCCGGGATATCTTAAGGCTGAGGCGTGATGACGAGCCACTACGGTGGTGAAGTAACTGATGCCCTGCTTCCAGGAAAAGCCTCTAAGCTCCAGGTAACACGAAATCGTACCCCAAACCGACACAGGTGGTCAGGTAGAGAATACCAAGGCGCTTGAGAGAACTCGGGTGAAGGAACTAGGCAAAATGGTGCCGTAACTTCGGGAGAAGGCACGCTGGCGCGTAGGTAGAGGGACTTGCTCCCCGAGCCGAAGCCAGTCGAAGATACCAGCTGGCTGCAACTGTTTATTAAAAACACAGCACTGTGCAAACACGAAAGTGGACGTATACGGTGTGACGCCTGCCCGGTGCCGGAAGGTTAATTGATGGGGTTATCCGCAAGGAGAAGCTCTTGATCGAAGCCCCGGTAAACGGCGGCCGTAACTATAACGGTCCTAAGGTAGCGAAATTCCTTGTCGGGTAAGTTCCGACCTGCACGAATGGCGTAATGATGGCCAGGCTGTCTCCACCCGAGACTCAGTGAAATTGAAATCGCTGTGAAGATGCAGTGTACCCGCGGCAAGACGGAAAGACCCCGTGAACCTTTACTATAGCTTGACACTGAACATTGAGCCTTGATGTGTAGGATAGGTGGGAGGCTTTGAAGCGTGGACGCCAGTCTGCGTGGAGCCAACCTTGAAATACCACCCTTTAATGTTTGATGTTCTAACGTAGGCCCGTAATCCGGGCTGCGGACAGTGTCTGGTGGGTAGTTTGACTGGGGCGGTCTCCTCCCAAAGAGTAACGGAGGAGCACGAAGGTTGGCTAATCCTGGTCGGACATCAGGAGGTTAGTGCAATGGCATAAGCCAGCTTGACTGCGAGAGTGACGGCTCGAGCAGGTGCGAAAGCAGGTCATAGTGATCCGGTGGTTCTGAATGGAAGGGCCATCGCTCAACGGATAAAAGGTACTCCGGGGATAACAGGCTGATACCGCCCAAGAGTTCATATCGACGGCGGTGTTTGGCACCTCGATGTCGGCTCATCACATCCTGGGGCTGAAGTAGGTCCCAAGGGTACGGCTGTTCGCCGTTTAAAGTGGTACGCGAGCTGGGTTTAGAACGTCGTGAGACAGTTCGGTCCCTATCTGCCGTGGGCGCTGGAGAATTGAGGGGGGTTGCTCCTAGTACGAGAGGACCGGAGTGAACGCACCACTGGTGTTCGGGTTGTCATGCCAATGGCATTGCCCGGTAGCTAAGTGCGGAAAAGATAAGTGCTGAAAGCATCTAAGCACGAAACTTGCCCCGAGATGAGTTCTCCCTGACTCCTTGAGAGTCCTGAAGGGACGTTGAAGACTACGACGTTGATAGGCCGGATGTGTAAGCGCAGCGATGCGTTGAGCTAACCGGTACTAATGACCCGTGAGGCTTAACCTTACAACGCCAGAGGCGTTTTGGTCTGAGAGACCGGATTTTCAGCTTGTTTTACGGATTAAAGATTTAGCGGAAGCGAATGTTATTCGTTTTTGCACAAAGAATTTGCCTGGCGGCTTTAGCGCGGTGGTCCCACCTGACCCCATGCCGAACTCAGAAGTGAAACGCCGTAGCGCCGATGGTAGTGTGGGGTCTCCCCATGCGAGAGTAGGGAACTGCCAGGCATCAAATAGTGAAGAAGCCCCGAACGAAAGTTCGGGGCTTTTTTACGTCCGGATATTAGTAAAAAAACCACTATTTCAACTCTTCTTCAGCCACTGAACAATAAAATCAGCAACCTGCATTGGTTGATTAATATCCAATACCGGCAAATTCACTTCTAAATTTTCATCAGTAGCGATTGCAATCACATACTGATCCAGCAAATCCTCAACCTTACCTTTAACGCCACGCCGCCAAAGTGCAATTTTGGGGACCGCCTCATCTTTAAAACCCTCTACCAGCACCAGATCTAACGTCGAGCTATCCATCTGCGAAGCTAATTGCATCAGATTTAACGGTTTATCGAGTGTTTCAACCATTAACGCCCAGCGTTGATTACTGGCGACAATCACTTGGTCCGCCCCAGCTTTGCGCAGCAAATAGCTGTCTTTCCCCGGCGTATCGATATCCATCTGATGATGTGTGTGCTTAATTAAGCCTGAGCGAATCCCCCGAGCTTTGAGCAGCGGGATAACTTGCTCGAGCAAGGTCGTTTTTCCGGTCCCGCTCCACGCGGCAATAGCCAGTAAGCGCACGCTCATAAACACTTTTCCTCATTGACGAGGTCGTCTGGCGTATTGATATTGCGGAACGCAGATTCTGGATCCGAAAACGCAACGGCATGCCCGCCATGCTCATGTAAAAACTGCATTAAGCGTCTCTCGCCGCGCAGTAGCCAGGCTTCAAGATCATCAGCGAGCGCACGATTGACCAGCGCTAAGGCTGGATGATCACGCAGGGAAGACTTCACCCACACTGCGGGCGCATCATTACGCTGCTGCCATAGACGCGCGACGAAATCATTGGGGATCCATGGCGTATCGCAAGCGCAGAAAGCGACCCATTCGGTTTCACTGTTGCGTAAACCACTAAGCATGCCGGCCAGCGGTCCGGGATAATCGGGCAATGAATCGGTAACAACCTGACAACCACTTGCCTGATAGCGATCAATGTTACGGTTAGCGCTTATCAACACAATATTGACCTGCGGCCGGAATCGCCGCAAAACGTGCTGATAAAGTGGTTCGCCCTGTAACATCAACAACCCTTTATCCTGGCCTCCCATACGGCTGCCTTGACCACCCGCGAGGATCACGCCAGTAAATGCTGTCATCTTCGTCTCCTTGCTTCATTCTGGACGATACTTACTGAGCGGCAGCGTACCATCTGCATAAAGGAATCAATGATGAAATATCACCGACTCAATGAACTGCTCGAGCTCCTGCAACCCGCATGGCAAAAGGATGCCGATCTCAACTTACTGGCATTTTTGCAAAAACTGGCGCAGGAATCTGGTTTCAGTGGCCCATTAAGTGAATTAACCGATGATGTATTGATTTACCATCTCAAAATGCGTAACACAGACAGCCAGAGTGTCATACCCGGCCTGAAAAAGGATTATGAAGTGGATTTCAAAACCGCGCTATTACGTGCACGCGGTGTGATTAAGGATGATGAGTAATGTTATCCTTGCGCATTAATCGCAAAGGTAACACACAGGCCAAATGATGAGCGAAGCCGCCTTTAATTTCCAGACGTTGAATCCCGATGTCATCCTTGATGCACTTTGGGATGCGGGTCTGCGTGTCGAATCAGGCTTAACCGCCCTCAATAGCTATGAAAACCGCGTCTATCAGTTCAGCGATGATGATAAACGCCGCTATGTGGCTAAGTTTTATCGTCCGCAGCGCTGGAGCGCGCAACAGGTCCTCGAAGAGCATCAGTTCACTCAGGATTTATTAGAGGATGAAGTGCCGGTTGCCGCGCCGATCGTTCTGCAGGGCAGTACGCTGAATCATCATGCCGGCTTCATGTACGCGGTCTTTCCCAGTTTAGGTGGACGGCAATATGAAACCGATAACGAGGATCAGATGGAATGGGTTGGCCGCTTTCTGGGTCGCATCCATCAAACCGCAAAGCAAAGCCTATTTCAGCAGCGACCAACTATCGGCCTTGAAGAGTATGTGTTTCAACCGCGTCGGGAGCTAGAGCAAAGCGCGTTAGTACCGGCTTCACTCAAAGACTTACTGCTTGCTGCCGTTGATAAGCTCAGCGCAACGCTGCAGCAGCGCTGGCATAGCCAGTGGCAGCCGTTAAGGTTGCACGGCGATTGCCATCCCGGCAATATTCTGTGGCGTGAAGGCCCGATGTTTGTCGATCTTGATGATGCCCGTAATGGACCTGCAGTGCAGGATTTGTGGATGCTGGTCAATGGCGATCGTCAGGAACAGTTGATTCAATGGGACATTTTGCTGGAAGCCTATAATGAATTCGGTGATTTTGATTTACATGAATTGTCACTGATTGAACCTTTACGCGCTATGCGCATGGTTTATTATTTGGCCTGGGTGGTACGCCGCTGGCAGGATCCCGCTTTTCCGCGCGCCTTCCCCTGGATGACAGATGAGGATTTTTGGCGCCGGCAGATTGCATTATTTATCGAGCAGGAAAGGCTGCTACACGAACCGCCGTTGCAGCTTAGCCCGCAATATTAATGAAGTACTCAGGAGATTGTTTCACGATGAAAAAGATCATGTTTGCGCTGGTAGGTTTAATGCTGGCATTTGGCGCCTCAGCGGCACAGTTCAACGATGGTAAGCAGTTCGTTACTTTGCCAAAGCCAGTAGCGGGTGAGCCGCAGGTTCTGGAGTTCTTCTCCTTCTTCTGCCCACATTGCTACCAGTTCGAACGCGTTTATCACGTGAGCGATGCAGTGAAAAAGAACCTGCCGGCGGACACGAAAGTGACCAAATACCACGTTGATTTCCTTGGCGGTCAATTCGGTCCGGTTGTCACTCAGGCATGGGCTGTTGCCATGGCGCTGGGCGTAGAAAGCAAAGTTACTGCACCGATTTTCGACGGTATTCAGAAAACCCAAACCGTGACCGATGCAGCAAGCCTGAAAGAGACCTTTATTAAAGCGGCGGGTATCTCTTCAGAGGATTACGATGCAGCGTGGAACAGCTTCGCAGTAAAAGCGCTGGTTGCCCAGCAGCAGAAAGCGGCAGCAGACGTCAACCTGCAAGGTGTGCCAGCAATCTTTGTTAATGGCAAATATATGGTTAACAACGGTGGCCTGGATACCAGCTCAATGGACAACTTCGTTGCTGATTACGCCAACGTAGTGAAGTTCCTGGTAGAAAAGAAGTAATTTAGTTTTAAGAACGCCGGCACTGCCGGCGTTTTTTATTGCCTTTTTCGTGTTGCTTATACGATGTATTTATTAACCCTCCGCTTAATATCCACATGGACGATCGTCTTTTCATTAGGACGGATAAGGTCACAGTAAGTATTTAACTAACTGATATAATTTAATTTTTAATATTAAAGTAATTACAATTAACGTAAATAACAATACGTTATGATTTTTACGCACAAACTTATCCACAGATTGATCCTTGCGATCCGTGCCGCGTAACGACGAAAAAGATCCTGACTTCCCCGAGTGCATTCAACATTCTCCTCCGGTTGTGGCATCCTTATAGCCCTCATTATCGCAACGAAGAAAATACGAACCTATGGCGCAAATTGCAGAAAATCCCCTGATTCTGGTCGACGGCTCATCTTATCTGTACCGTGCATATCATGCCTTTCCGCCGCTAACGAACAGTGCAGGCGAGCCAACTGGCGCCATGTATGGTGTGCTCAACATGCTGAAAAGCCTGTTGATGCAGTATCAGCCAAGCCATGTGGCTGTGGTCTTCGATGCGAAAGGCAAAACTTTCCGCGATGAGCTCTTTGAGCACTACAAATCGCACCGTCCGCCGATGCCAGACGATCTGCGAGCGCAGATTGAGCCGCTACATGAAATGGTCAAAGCGATGGGCCTGCCGCTGTTGGCGGTCTCTGGCGTTGAGGCGGATGATGTCATCGGTACGCTGGCGCTAGAGGCGGAAAAACTCGGGCGCCCAGTGTTGATCAGCACCGGCGATAAAGATATGGCGCAGTTGGTGACGCCTGCGATCACCTTGATCAACACCATGACCAATACCGTGCTTGGTCCGGAAGAGGTCGAGCAGAAATATGGCGTGCCACCAGCGTTGATTATCGATTTCCTTGCCATGATGGGCGACAGCTCGGACAACATTCCGGGCGTGCCGGGCGTTGGTGAGAAAACCGCACAGGCGCTGCTGCAAGGCTTGGGTGGTATGCAGTCAATCTATGACAATCTCGATAAAGTGGCCGATCTCTCGTTCCGCGGCGCGAAAACCATGGCGGCGAAGCTGGAGCAAAATCGCGATGTCGCTTTCCTGTCTTATCAGCTGGCAACCATCAAAACCGACGTTGAATTGGATCTGACGTGCGATCAGCTTGTCGTCAATGAACCCAATGTCGAAGCACTGCAAACCTTGTTTAGCCGCTATGAATTTAAGCGCTGGATCACCGATTTGCAGGATGGCTCATGGCTGCAACAAGGTAAAAAGAGCAACGCGCAGACTAAGAAAGCGCAGCTCAGCGAACCTGCTGCGCCCGCTGCCGAAGCGACCAGCGTGCTCCCTGCGGATGGCTACGTCACTATCCTCGATGAAGCGACATTTGCTGAATGGCTGAAAAAGCTGAAAAGCGCCGAGCTCTTCGCTTTCGATCTTGAGACCGACTCGTTGGATACCTTAAGCGCCAATATTGTCGGTATTGGGTTTGCCGTCGCGCCGGGTGAAGCGGCTTATCTGCCGGTCGCCCACGATTATCTGGATGCGCCAGATCAGCTGGATCGTAGCGAAGTACTGAAGCAGCTAAAACCGCTGCTGGAAGATGGCAAAGCGGCGAAGGTTGGCCAGAATCTCAAATACGATCGCGGCGTGCTGAAGAATTACGACATTGAACTGAACGGCATCAAATTCGACACCATGCTGGAATCCTATTGCCTGAACAGCGTGGGTGGAAAACACGATATGGATAGCCTGGCCGCGCGCTGGCTGAACCATAAAACGGTGACTTTCGAAGAGATCGCGGGCAAAGGCAAAAACCAGCTCACTTTTAACCAAATTGCTATCGAGCAAGCCGGCCACTATGCGGCGGAAGATGCCGATGTCACGCTGCAATTGCATCTGAAAATGTGGGAGAAGCTGGAGCCGGAAGCGGGACCGAAACAGGTATTTGAAGAGATCGAAATGCCGTTGTTGAAGGTGATATCGCGTATTGAGCGCAACGGCGTGCTAATTGACCAGAATATCCTGGCGAAACACTCGCAGGAGCTGACCACGCGTGTGGCAGAGCTGGAGCTGAAAGCGCACGAGCTGGCGGGCGAACCGTTCAATCTCTCGTCACCTAAACAGCTGCAAACCATTCTGTTTGAAAAGCAGGGAATCAAGCCAACCAAGAAAACGCCGGGTGGCGCACCGTCGACCAGCGAAGAGGTGTTGGCTGAGCTGGCGCTCGATTATCCACTGCCGAAAGTGATTCTTGAACATCGTGGTTTATCGAAGTTGAAATCAACTTACACCGATAAGCTGCCACTGATGATCAATCCGGTTACCGGCCGCGTGCATACTTCCTATCATCAGGCGGTAACCGCGACAGGACGACTCTCGTCTACCGATCCCAATCTGCAGAATATCCCGGTGCGCAACGAAGAAGGGCGTCGTATTCGTCAGGCGTTTATCGCCGGGTCGGGCAATCGTATTGTTGCTGCGGACTACTCACAGATTGAACTGCGCATCATGGCGCATCTGTCGCAAGACAAAGGCCTGCTGGATGCGTTTGCTCAGGGCGAAGATATCCACCGCGCCACCGCGTCAGAAGTGTTTGGTGTAGCGCTAAGCAAAGTATCGGGTGAGCAGCGTCGCAGTGCCAAGGCGATCAACTTTGGCCTGATCTACGGGATGAGCGCATTTGGTCTTTCCCGCCAGCTCAATATCGGCGCGGGTGAGGCGAAGAAGTATATGGATCTCTACTTTGAACGTTATCCGGGCGTGTTGCGTTATATGGAAGAGACGCGCGCGAAGGCGGCAGAGAAAGGCTATGTAGAAACGCTTGATGGTCGTCGCTTGTGGCTGCCTGATATCACCTCCAGTAATGCCATTCGTCGTAAAGCGGCGGAGCGTGCGGCGATCAACGCCCCAATGCAAGGCACGGCGGCAGACATCATCAAACGCGCGATGATTGCGGTGGATGGCTGGCTGTTAGAGCAAAAAGACGATGCTGTGCGCATGATTATGCAGGTACACGATGAACTGGTGTTTGAGATCCGCAGCGACGCAGTAGATAGCTCAATTAAGACCATTCGTGACCTGATGGAGAACAGCATGAAGCTGGATGTGCCATTGCAGGTTGAAGTCGGAACCGGCGATAACTGGGATGAGGCGCACTGATTACGCGCATTCAGCGGCACTTGCGTGTCGCTGACATCATCATAAGAAAAAAGTTTACTTAATCGGTTCAGCAACTCCACAAAGCGGTCTATTAAATGCGCGTTTTGTAACTGCTTATCGGCTAAGCATTTTTTTAGTAATTAAACTACATCGCACACGTGAAAGTGTGATGAGCTTAGTAAAAAAGATGTCAAATCCTGAAACTTAACAACAAAAAACCCTTTGTAGGGCGCGGAAAATCAGGTAGAGTTTGTCGCGTAGGGTACAGAGGTAAGATGTTCTATCTTTCAGACCTTTTACTTCACGTAATCGGATTTGGCTGAATATTTAGCCGCCCCAGTCATTTATGACTGGGGCGTTTTTTATTGGGCTTTTTCGCAAAAGCCGCAACAAAATTACTCTGCTGTTTCTTCGCCGTCGCCTTCTTGCGCAGGCTCCAGTTCGCTAAACCAGCTGTCCAGCTTCTTACGCACAATATCAACGCCCATCTTCTTCAATGACGAGAACATTTCTACCTGCACATCACCGTTAAAGGCCAGCGATGCTTCGCGTACCATCGTCAGTTGTGCTTTACGCGCGCCTGATGCCAGCTTGTCGGCTTTGGTCAGCAAGACCAGCACGGGAATCTGGCTCTGTACAGCCCATTCAATCATGTTCTGATCGAGGTCTTTCAGCGGATGGCGAATATCCATCAATACCACCAAGCCTTTCAATGCCTGGCGTTTCTGTAAATATTCCGCCAGAGACTTTTGCCATTTGCGCTTCATCTCTTCCGGAACCTGGGCATAGCCATAACCGGGTAAATCGACCAGACATTTACCTTCAACCACTTCAAACAAGTTGATCAGCTGAGTACGACCTGGCGTTTTACTGGTACGTGCCAGACCCTTTTGGTTGGTGATGGTGTTCAGCGCGCTGGATTTGCCTGCATTCGAGCGCCCGGCAAAAGCAACTTCAATACCCACATCCGCCGGTAAATGGCGAATATCCGGGGCGCTGAGCATGAAATGGGTCATGTGATAGTTCAAAGCAGACAAAGTGAAACTCCAGCAAAATGAATCGGGCAATTGGGCTGATTATACCTGTAATGGCGCAAAAGTGCCCGATAGCGTCTAAACGCGTCATTTTGTAAGAGATCTATGATTTTTACTGCCAGTGATTACCGCTTCATGGAATATTAACAATCATTTTATGCATTTAATTTCAATGGCTTGAGATGTTTGTAGGAAATGCCACTCTAAAATAGAGACAAGTCTCACTTGTTCATTTTACCTATTAGTCTACATTTGTTGTCAGTGCACGGCAGCACCCATCAGGATGATGAGCTCAGGAGTGTCGGGGATGACCAAGAGCATGGCGGGAAGCGATTCAGGCAGGAATCGGACAAGGACAGGGAATAATCGCAGGAGCGATGTGGCGATGGAGCAACCGGGACGTTGTGAGCCGTAAAGGATTTATTCAGTGTTTCCTTCGTATGAAGGTGCGATAAAAGGCGATAGCATAGGCTATCGCCTTTTTTCTTTGCTTACTTTCTGCTAGATTTCGCCGCAATTCTATACTGAACTCACAAAGCACCGCCGAGACCGGACACCATGAAGCAACCTGCATCAGCCCCGCGTGGCAAACCTGCTGCGAAAGCCAAACGCAAATCGCGTGAAGACCTTAATCAGGAAGCGCGCGATCGCAAACGCGATAAAAAGCATAGCGGCCATAAATCTGGCAGCCGTGCAAATCCTGAAACGCAAACCGCTGGCAAAGGTCAGGGTAAAAAAGCTCAGGATCCACGTCTGGGCAGCAAAACGCCGATCGCATTAGTCGCTGATGGTAAAACCCAGCCGGCGAAAAAACCTGAAGCGAAACCAAAGCCAAAAGCGGAAAAAGTTCGCCTGACGCCGCAAGAAGAGCTGGCGAAGTTGGAAAATGACGAACGTCTGGATACGCTGCTGGATCGTCTGGAAAACGGTGAAACCCTGAGTGGCGAAGATCAGGCCTGGCTGGATCAAACCTTAGACCGCATTGACGAGCTAATGGAAACGCTGGGCATCGCGTTGGATGACGAAGCGGAAGATGAGCAGGCCGAAGAAGATATGATGCGCCTGCTCAAAGGCAATTAAGGCCAATCTTGATCGGCATGCGTTTTCGCGCATGCCGCGCTGAACAGGTATTCACCTATGTTTTGGCCTGGATCAATTTTCGCGCTGCTGCTGACATGTTATCTGCTCTGGTTATTGTTTAAACTACGCCGCCTGTCGCGTCTGAAGTCGCGTTTACGTCGGCGTTCAGCCCATCGCTTCGTCCACTCTTCTGCTACGCGACCCTCTCTCAGACGACGTCACCGTAAGGAGTGAGCATGTCATCGCAGCAGATTGATTGGGATCAGCGCCTCATCGAAAAATACAATTACGCTGGCCCGCGCTATACCTCTTATCCCACCGCGCTTGAGTTTAGTGAGAACTTTAGTGAGGCAGATTTTCAGCACGCCGTGCAGCGCTATCCCGATCGTCCGTTATCGCTGTATGTGCATATTCCGTTTTGCCATCGTCTTTGCTACTTCTGTGGCTGCAATAAAATCGTGACGCGCCAGCTGCATAAAGCCGATCGCTACCTCGATGTGCTGGAGCAGGAAATCCGCCAGCGTGCGCCCTTGTTTGCGGGCCGCTGCGTCACTCAGCTGCATTGGGGCGGCGGTACGCCGACATTCCTCAACCAGCAGCAGGTGAGCCGGCTGGTGGCGCTGCTACGCGATCATTTTACCATTGCCGATGATGTTGAAATGTCGATCGAAGTTGATCCACGTGAAATCGAACTGGAGATGATCGATCATCTGCGCGCGGAAGGTTTCAATCGTCTGAGCATGGGCGTGCAGGACTTTAATAAAGCAGTGCAGGAGCGCGTGAATCGCGTGCAGGATGAAGAAACCATCTTTGCGCTGGTGCAGCGTGCGCGTGAGCAGGGCTTCCGTTCGGTTAGCCTCGATCTGATTTATGGCTTGCCGCTGCAGACGCCGGAAAGCTTCGCCTTCACTTTACAGCGTGTTATTGCACTCAATCCCGATCGCCTCAGCGTCTTCAACTATGCGCACATGCCAGCGCTGTTCGCTGCGCAGCGCAAGATTAAAGATGACGAGCTGCCAGGCGCGGCACAGAAACTGCAAATCCTGCAGGAAACCATCGCCACCTTAACCGGCGAAGGTTACCAGTTTATCGGCATGGATCACTTCGCGCGTCCGGATGATGAACTGGCGGTGGCACAACGCGCCGGCGAACTGCATCGTAATTTTCAGGGCTACACCACTCAGGGCGAAACCGATCTGCTCGGTTTGGGCGTGTCGGCCATCAGTATGCTGGGCGACAGCTATGCGCAAAATCACAAAGAGTTGAAAGCCTATTACGCAGATGTCGAGCAGCGCGGCAATGCGCTGTGGCGCGGGCTCACGTTGAGTGACGATGATTGTTTGCGCCGCGATGTGATTAAAGCCTTAATCTGCAATTTCGCACTGGATTTTGCCGCGATAGAAGCGCAATACCCGATTGAGTTTGAACGTTATTTTGCCGAGGATTTAGCGCTGTCAGCGCCGCTGGTGGCGGATGGATTAGTGGAACAGCGCGGTCGCAGCCTGCACGTTACTGGCGTTGGGCGTTTGCTGATTCGAAACATTTGTATGTGCTTCGATGTGTATATGCGCCAAAAGGTGCGCATGCAGCAGTTCTCGCGAGTGATATAAAAAAGGGGAGCCCATTCGCTCCCCTGTATTAACACGCACAACGTGCGCGTTATTCCATTCCCAGCTCTTTCAGCTTACGCGTCAAGGTATTACGTCCCCAGCCGAGCAAGCGTGCCGCTTCCTGTTTGTGCCCTTGCGTGTGACGCAGCGCGGTGGTGAGCAGCGTGCGCTCCATCTCCGGCTGTGCTTCCGACAACAGGTTTTGATGACCGGAACGCAAGGCGCGATCTGCCCACTGCGCCAGCAGCGTGGCCCAGCTATCCGGCAACGATTGCACCGGATTGTCTGGCGTGCTGGATTCAAACAGTTCAGGCGGAAGATCCTGAATCAATACTTCCTGGCCAGCTGCCATCACCGTCAACCAGCGACAGGTATTTTCCAGCTGGCGCACGTTACCGGACCAATGCAGACGCGTCAGCGCGGTTTCGGTTTCCGGATGCAGAATCTTCGCTTCCACGCCTAACTCACGCGCAGCGACCTGCAGGAAGTAACGCGCCAGGCGCGGAATATCTTCGCGGCGTTCACGCAGCGGCGGCAGATGAACGCGAATCACGTTAAGACGATGGAACAAGTCTTCACGGAATTTGCCTTCCTGCACGCGCAGCTCAAGATTCTGGTGGGTTGCCGCGATGATACGCACATCCACTTTCACCGGCGCATAGCCGCCAACGCGATAAAACTGGCCATCGGCCAAAACGCGCAATAAGCGGGTTTGCACATCAAGCGGCATGTCACCAATTTCATCGAGGAACAGCGTGCCGCCATCGGCCTGCTCAAAACGTCCCTGACGAATCTGGTTAGCACCGGTAAACGCGCCTTTCTCGTGACCAAACAGCTCTGATTCAATCAAATCTTTGGGTATCGCCGCCATGTTCAGCGCGATAAAAGGGGACTTCGCACGCGGACTATGACGATGCAGCGCATGGGCGACCAACTCTTTACCGGTACCGGATTCACCGTTGATCAGCACGCTAATTGAGGAGCGTGAAAGACGACCAATGATGCGGAACACATCCTGCATGGCCGGCGCTTCGCCGATAATGTCGGTGGTTGGGCCGCTGACGGGCTGATTACGCGGCTGCTGCTGTTCCTGATAATGGCTAATCGCACGCTCAACCAGCGCCACCGCTTCATCAATATCAAACGGCTTTGGCAGGTAATCAAACGCACCTTGCTGATAAGCGCTGACGGCGGCATCCAGATCGGAGTGCGCGGTCATAATGATGACCGGCAGCATCGGATGGCGCTGCTTAATCTGTTTCAGAAGCGCAAGTCCATCCATGCCAGGCATACGAATGTCTGACAATAATACGTCTGGGGTTTTGCTTGCGAGCGCGTCCAATACCTCGTTAGCGCTGTCAAAGGTTGCACAGCTCAAACCGGCTCCAGTGAGTGCCCTTTCAAGCACCCAGCGGATGGAGCTATCGTCATCGACGATCCAGACTATCCCTCGTTGCATAGAAACCTCACTGGCGAATAGGCAGGTAAACCGAGAATTCGGTGTGTCCTGGCCAACTGTTAAATTCTATTTTCCCTGAATGCTGATCGATCAGGCTACGGGCGATGGACAGACCTAAACCGGTGCCGCCTTCGCGTCCGCTAACCATCGGATAGAACAGGGTGTCTTGTAGCTGGGCCGGAATCCCTGGGCCATCATCTTCAATATCAATACGTGCAACTAAACGATAACGCGTGCCATGCAGCGTGAGCTGGAAGGCAGTACGCGTGCGAATCACAATGGTGCCGCCCTCATCGCCTAAGGCTTGCAGCGCGTTACGCACCACATTCAACAGCACCTGTTCAATCTGGTCGGGATCGTGCGGCAGTTCCGGCAGGCTTGGATCGTAATCACGCACCAGCGAGACGTTATCCGGCAACTCCATCGACACCAGATTCACCACGCGCTCGGCGACCTGATGAATGCTTTGCGTTACGTGCAAGCCCGGTTGTTGCGGGCCGAGCAGACGATCAACCAGATTACGCAGTCGGTCGGCTTGCTCAATGATGATGCGCGTATATTCATGCAGGGAAGGATCGGGTAACGCACGAGTCAGCAACTGCGCGGCGCCACGTAATCCTCCCAGCGGGTTTTTGATTTCATGCGCCAGACCGCGCACTAAATCGCGGGCAGCGACCTGCTGAGCATGCTGAATTTGTTCCTGGCTGAGACGACGTTGATTATCCATCGGCGCCATTTCCAGCAGAATAAAGCCATCCGGTAAGCGCTGTGCCGTGAGCGACATTATGTGCGCGCGACCATCGACCACCAACGTGACTTCGCTATCGGTGAAGCCCTGGCCAGCTCCGAGACTCTCGCTCATCACCTCAATATTCAGCGAAAAATAGCCGGTTAATTCCGGTAATGGCGTGCCGAACAATTTACGTGAGCTTTGCGCCAGTAATTGCTGAGCCGCCGGATTGGCGTAATGGATAACTAAATCGTTATCGACCAGCAAAATACTGTTGATCAGGGAGTTGAGAATCTGCCCCGCGTCGGGCAGCGTGCCAGTTGCCATACAGCGTTCCTCTGCACTAATTTAGTGCATTATAGCCTTTCAGGACGGAAATCTGTGCTTCGAACCATGAATGCGCGGAGAAAAAAGCCCATCCGAAGATGGGCTAAAGTTTCCACGGCAATATAAAATCTTCGGCGTCTTTTACACCGCCGCTGCGTTGGCTGCACTCGTTCACCCGAGTCACTGAGTTATCTCAGCTCCCCGGGATTCTCTCGATTGCCGCCTTGCGGCGATGCAAAATCCGCGAATCTTTAATGCTGATTAAACGCTGTAGTACAGTTCGAACTCAACTGGGTGCGGAGTCATACGCACGCGGTCAACGTCTGGCTTACGCAGTTCGATGTATGCATCGATAGCGTCATCAGTGAACACGCCGCCACGGGTCAGGAACTCGCGATCTTCGTTCAGTGCGTTCAGTGCTTCTTCCAGAGAACCTGCAACTTTTGGAATCTCAGCTTCTTCTTCCGGAGGCAGGTCATACAAGTTTTTGTCCATCGCATCGCCAGGGTGGATCTTGTTGATAACACCATCAAGACCGGCCATCAGCAGCGCGGTGAATGCCAGGTATGGGTTAGCCGCTGGATCCGGGAAGCGTGCTTCGATACGACGCGCTTTCGGGCTAGCAACCACTGGAATACGGATAGAAGCAGAACGGTTACGGGCAGAGTAAGCCAGCATAACGGGTGCTTCGTAGCCTGGTACCAGACGCTTGTATGAGTTGGTGGTTGGGTTCGCCAGGGCGTTGATCGCTTTAGCGTGCTTGATGATACCGCCGATGTAGAACAGAGCAGTTTCAGACAGGCCGCCGTACTTGTCGCCAGAGAACAGGTTCACGCCGCCTTTTGACAGGGACATGTGGCAGTGCATACCAGAACCGTTATCGCCAAACATTGGCTTAGGCATGAAGGTTGCAGTTTTGCCGTACGCGTGAGCAACGTTGTGCACCACGTATTTGTAGATCTGAATTTCGTCAGCTTTTTTGGTCATGGTGTTGAAGCGGGTTGCCACTTCGTTCTGACCAGCAGTTGCTACTTCGTGGTGATGTGCTTCAACCACCAGACCCATCTGCTCCATGGTCAGACACATAGCAGAACGGATGTCCTGTGCTGAGTCAACCGGTGGCACTGGGAAGTAACCGCCTTTCAGACCTGGACGGTGACCTTTGTTACCGCCTTCGTACTCTTTACCGGTGTTCCATGCTGCTTCGATATCGTCGATAGCAACGTGTGAACCTGAAGTAGAAGAACCGAAACGGATGTCATCGAACAGGAAGAACTCTGGCTCTGGTCCAAACAGCACGGTATCCGCGATGCCTGAAGAACGCAGGAACTCTTCTGCACGCTTAGCAATGGAGCGTGGGTCACGGTCGTAGCCCTGCAGTGTGCCTGGCTCAAGGATGTCGCAACGGATGATCAGGGTCGAGTCTTCGAAGAACGGATCCATTACTGCAGTGGTTGCATCCGGCATCAGCACCATGTCTGATTCGTTAATGCCTTTCCAGCCACCGATGGAGGAGCCATCGAACATTTTGCCTTCTTCGAAGAAGTCAGCGTTAACCTGGTGAGCAGGGATAGTAACGTGCTGTTCTTTACCTTTGGTATCGGTAAAACGCAGGTCAACAAACTTAACTTCATGCTCGTTCATCATCGAGAGAACGTGTTCAGCGGACATACTCAACTCTCCTGGAAATGGTCATTATCGTCATGGTGAGAGAACTTCGTTGCCGGGAATGTGTCACGACTGCTGACTATTCCTAACCAAAGATCTCGGCAAGCTCTATCAACCGTTTTATAACTGTCGTTTTCGCTTAAAATATATAAAGCGAATTCTGTGCCAACTTTATGACAATGGTGAAAATGGCGCTACAATGCGCCCTTTCGTGAGTCGAAGGCTGCACCAGGATGGATTGCATGCATCGTTATGGTGCACCATGGGTGAAGTTAAGCACTAAATTGGTGCAAATTGCCATCGCAGTGCAGATTAATGCACCGTAAACGGTGCTAAAAACCAGCGCTACGAGAAACTTTCGGCGAAATCTGTGATCATGTTCAGTCTTCCGCTTAATCCGTGTACAATACCGCGTTATTTCTATAATGCCTGAGGCAAAGCTGTGATCGAAAATTTGCGTAACATCGCCATCATCGCGCACGTTGACCATGGTAAGACCACCCTGGTTGACAAGCTGCTCCAACAGTCCGGTACTTTTGATGCTCGTACCGAAGCGACTGAGCGCGTAATGGACTCCAACGATTTGGAGAAAGAGCGTGGGATTACCATCCTCGCAAAAAACACCGCCATCAAATGGAATGACTACCGTATCAACATCGTTGATACCCCAGGACACGCCGACTTCGGTGGTGAAGTGGAGCGCGTCATGTCCATGGTGGATTCGGTGCTGCTGGTTGTAGATGCGATGGATGGCCCTATGCCGCAAACCCGCTTCGTAACCAAGAAAGCATTTGCTCATGGTTTGAAGCCGATTGTGGTTATCAACAAAGTTGACCGTCCGGGCGCGCGTCCTGATTGGGTTGTTGATCAGGTATTTGACCTGTTCGTTAACCTGGATGCGACTGACGAGCAGCTGGACTTCCCGATCATCTTCGCTTCGGCGTTGAATGGTATCGCGGGTCTGGAACACACCGACATGGCTGACGACATGACCCCGCTGTATCAGGCGATCGTTGACCACGTTTCTCCACCTCAGGTTGAAGTTGAAGCGCCACTGCAGATGCAAATCTCGCAGCTGGACTACAACAACTATCTGGGCGTAATCGGCATCGGCCGCATCAAGCGCGGTACCGTGAAGCCGAACCAGCAAGTCACTATCATTGATAGCGAAGGCAAAACCCGTAACGGTAAAGTCGGTAAAGTGCTGGGCCACCTTGGTCTGGAGCGTATCGAAAGCACCCTGGCGGAAGCGGGCGACATCATCGCGATCACCGGTCTGGGCGAGCTGAACATCTCTGACACCATCTGCGACACGCAGAATGTGGAAGCGTTGCCAGCCCTGAGCGTCGACGAACCAACCGTAACCATGTTCTTCAACGTGAACACCTCACCGTTCTGCGGTAAAGAAGGTAAGTTCGTGACTTCGCGCCAGATCCTGGAGCGTTTGAACAAAGAGCTGGTACACAACGTGGCACTGCGCGTTGAAGAAACCGAAGATTCGGATGCGTTCCGCGTTTCTGGTCGTGGTGAGCTGCACTTGTCGGTTCTGATCGAGAACATGCGTCGTGAAGGTTTCGAGCTGGCGGTATCCCGTCCGAAAGTAATCTTCCGCGAGTTCGAAGGCCGTAAGCAAGAGCCATTCGAAAACGTGACCCTCGACATCGAAGAAACCCATCAGGGTTCTGTGATGCAAGCGATGGGTGAGCGTAAAGGCGACCTGAAAAACATGGATCCAGATGGCAAAGGCCGTGTACGTCTTGACTACATGATCCCAAGCCGTGGTCTGATCGGCTTCCGTAACGAATTCATGACCATGACTTCAGGTACCGGTCTGCTGTACTCCACCTTCAGCCACTACGACGACGTTCGTCCAGGCGAAGTGGGCCAGCGTCAGAACGGCGTGCTGATCTCAAACGGTCAGGGTAAAGCGGTCGCGTTCGCCCTGTTCGGTCTGCAGGATCGCGGTAAGCTGTTCCTGGGTCACGGTGCGGAAGTATATGAAGGCCAGATCATCGGTATTCACAGCCGTTCTAACGACCTGACAGTAAACTGCCTGACCGGTAAGAAACTGACCAACATGCGTGCGTCAGGTACTGACGAAGCCACCACTCTGGTTCCACCGCAGAAAATGACGCTGGAACAGGCTATCGAGTTCATCGATGATGACGAACTGGTAGAAGTGACTCCGTTGTCAGTCCGTATTCGTAAACGTCACCTGACCGAGAACGATCGTAAGCGTTCTTCTCGCGGCAGCAAAGAGTAAGCGAAACAGTCTGATATTGAGCCCCGCACTTGCGGGGCTTTTTTATGCCTGCAACCCGCTGCAACGCTCGCTTAATGAAGTTTGGCTCCGCTTCCAGATTACTGATTTCCCGCCTTTCGTCCCTGTTCAGCTCCCACTTTTGCCGCTAAAGTGAATGATCCAGGGAACGAAAAGGAGAGGCGTCATGCTGTACATCTTTGATTTAGGCAATGTGATTGTTGATATCGATTTCAATCGTGTGCTCGGCGTCTGGAGCGATTTGGGGCGCGTGCCGTTATCCACGCTGCAAAGTCGTTTCCGCATGGATGAGGCTTTTGAGCAACACGAACGCGGCGAAATCAGCGATCCTGAATTTGCTGCACGTATCTGCGACCAGCTGGATATCGCGCTGAGCTATCCGCAATTCACCGCTGGCTGGCAGGCGGTCTTTGTCGGCGTGCGTCCGGAAACGCTGGCGATCATGAACAAACTGCGTGCCAATGGCGAGCGCGTAGTGATCCTGTCGAATACCAATCAGCTGCATTTCGAGTTCTGGCCAACCCAATATCCCGATGTTCAACAGGCGGCCGATCATCTTTATATGTCGCAGGATATCGGCATGCGTAAGCCAGAAGCGCGCATCTATAACTATGTGCTGCAGCACGAAGGTTATCAGGCCAATCAGGCGGTGTTTTTCGATGATAACCAGGCCAATATCGACGCTGCGCGCGCGCTTGGCATTGAAAGCGTGCTGGTGGTTGATGATAAAACCGTGCCGGACTGGTTTGCGGGTCGTCTCTGAGTGCTGAACCAACGACATCTGCGCCACTCGGCGCATGCCTTTTATTTGTGGGTAAAACTGCTGTGGCGACGCATTGACGATGACAACATGACGACGCAGGCGGGTAATCTCGCCTACGTTTCATTGCTGGCATTGGTGCCGCTGATTGCCGTGGTGTTCGCACTGTTTGCTGCTTTTCCGATGTTCTCGGATATCAGCGTGCAGTTGAAGAACTTCATCTTTACCAACTTCATCCCGGCAACGGGCGACGTGATTCAGCGTTATCTTGACCAGTTCGTCGCCAACGTCAATAAGATGACGGCGATCGGTATTGTGGGGTTGATCGTCACCGCGCTGCTGCTGATGCATTCGGTGGATAGCGCATTGAACGCCATCTGGCGCAGCGATAAGCCGCGTCCGATGGTCTATTCGTTTGCCGTTTACTGGATGATCTTAACGCTCGGGCCACTGCTGGCCGGGGCAAGCTTAGCGCTCAGCTCCTATCTGTTGTCAATGCGCTGGTTGAGTGTGACAGGCGTAACCAGTCTGGTTGATCAGCTGCTCCGTATTTTCCCGCTGTGCCTCTCCATCCTCGCTTTCTGGCTGCTATACAGCATTGTGCCGACGCGGCGCGTGCCCACGCGCGATGCACTGATCGGCGCCATCGTTGCTGGATTGCTGTTCGAGCTGGGCAAAAAAGGCTTTGCGCTCTATGTTACGATGTTCCCTTCGTATCAGTTAATTTACGGCGTTCTGGCGGTCATCCCCATTCTGTTCCTTTGGGTCTATTGGTCGTGGTGTATTGTGTTGTTAGGCGCGGAAATCACCGTCACGCTGGATGACTATCGCCAGCTAAAACAGCAGGAACGCGAAAAAGAACGTGAGGAAACATGATTGCTTTGATTCAGCGCGTCAGCCGCGCCAGTGTTAGCGTTGACGATGCGACAGTGGGCGAAATTGGCAATGGATTATTGGTGTTATTGGGTGTGGAAAAGGGCGACGACGAACAAAAAGCACAGCGTTTAACCGAGCGCGTGCTGGGCTACCGCATCTTTGCGGATGAGAATGACAAAATGAATCTCAATGTGCAGCAGGCGGGTGGCAGCGTGCTGGTGGTGTCGCAATTTACTCTCGCCGCAGATACCAATAAAGGGATGCGTCCCTCTTTCTCTGGCGGCGCAGAACCGGCGGAAGCCGAGCGCCTCTATGAATACTTTAGCGATTGCTGCCGAGCACAGGGCGTGACCACCGCAAACGGGCGCTTCGCCGCCAACATGCAGGTTTCGTTAGTAAACGATGGTCCGGTGACCTTCTGGTTACAGGTGTGAGGTTTTCAGCCGAGCGGCAAGGACTTAGCCACGCAAGCTCCGAACGAGAGAATCACTTTATGTATCATCTTCGCGTACCGCAAACGGCGGAAGAGCTGGATATGTATTACCAGTTCCGCTGGGAAATGTTACGAAAGCCGCTGCGTCAGCCGCAGGGTTCTGAGCGTGATGCCTGGGATGCGCTGGCACATCATCAAATGGTGGTGGATGAGCAGGGCAAACCAGTGGCGATCGGCCGTCTGTACATCAACGCCGAGAACGAAGCTGCGATTCGCTTCCTCGCCGTGCATCCTTCCGTGCAGGGCAAAGGTCTTGGCACGCTGGTGGCGATGACGCTGGAATCGGTCGCGCGTCAGGAAGGGGCGAAACGCGTCACCTGTAGCGCGCGTGAAGACGCCGTCGAATTCTTTGCCAAACTTGGCTACGTTAATCAGGGAGAAATCACCGCGCCGCAAACCACGCCGGTGCGTCACTTCCTGATGATCAAACCAGTCGTGACGCTCGACGATATTCTGCATCGCGCCGACTGGTGCGGGCAGCTGCAACAGGCCTGGTACGAACACATCCCGCTGAGTGAAAAAATGGGCGTGCGCATTCTGCAATATACCGGGCAGAAATTTGTTACCACCATGCCTGAAGCGGGCAACCAAAATCCTCATCACACCTTATTTGCGGGCAGCTTGTTCTCGCTCGCCACGCTAACCGGCTGGGGTTTGATTTGGCTATTGCTGCGCGAGCGTCATCTCGGCGGCACAATTATTCTGGCGGATGCGCACATTCGCTACAGCAAACCTATCAGCGGCCGTCCGGGCGCAATTGCCGATCTCGGCTCGCTTAGCGGCGATCTTGATCGTCTGGCGCGAGGCCGTAAAGCGCGCGTGCAGATGGAAGTGGAGCTGTTTGGTGATGATGAGCTGGGCGCGGTATTCGAAGGCGTGTATATCGTGCTGCCCGCCGATTCGGACGGGGCGCTAGAAGAGGGTGGCTCCGGCGCCCGTATCAATTAGCATGTAAGGTCGCCATTCATGGCGACCTTCTTATTTAAACTCACTGAACCCTTACTGAACCTGCCCGCCCCGCATCGTCTGCTGCACCGACTGCGCATCGGTCGTCACCGACAACGTACCATCCATGCTTGGGCGCAGCGGCGCGCTGGCGTTCAACGAACCTTTCACCTGCAGCTGCAAATTACTGTTCCCGCTCAACTGCAGCGTTGGCCAACCCCAATTTCCCAGCACGTTTGCCGGCACAGCCTGGCCTTTCAGATTCAGCGTCAGCGGACGTTGCGCATCCTGCCCAACCGTTGCTGAACCTTCCAGTAAACCGCTGCCGTTAAAGGCGCTCAACTCCGTTACCTGAATCTGCTGGTCATTGGCATTCAGCGCAATGGATGGATGGCGCAGATCGGTGCGATTGAAGGTGGCTTCAGCCGCGTTGAAGCTCGCTTTACCGGCCCAGACTCCCCACTGATGTTGACGCGCCAGCAGCAGGTTATCTGCGCTGCCATCCAGTGACGTCATCTGGAACGGGAACGCCGGATTGATATCAATAATCAGGTTACGGTTAGCGGTGGCGCGCGTTATCAGCACGCTATCCAGCCAATCCGGTAAGGTTTGCTGCCAGCGTTCACGCCAGTTTTGCGGCAAGGTATATTCCAGCCCGGCGATCGCCAGTTCATCAAGCGTCAGACGTTTATCGCTGCGCGTCCAGTTGCCGCTGGCACGGACCACGCCATTCACCCAACGCGAACTGAACTGTGTCAGCGCTATGCCCTGCGGCGAGAGATCGGCATTAACGATAGGATCGTTGAGCTCAAAGCCACCGTTAATGAAATTTCCGGCGTTCATTGAGAGAGAACCGCCATCGCTTTCCCAGTCATCGCCGCGTAGCGTGACATTTTTCAGGGTTAAATCGAGATCGGTCACCGCCCAATCAGGTCCTTGCAGGCGCGCATCGGTCATATCAAGACGGTTGATGCTCACTGAAGGCACATCGCGCAGTGGATTGAGGAAGTCGCTCAGGCTTTGATGGGTTTGCAGGCGGATATCGTTGAGGCGCAGTTGGTCGATCTTCCAGTTACCCTGCGCATCACGTTCGGCGTTGCCGGTCATCGAACCGCGCGCGAGATCGGCGCCGATATTGCTCAGCACCAGTCGACGTTGCTTAATGCTGCCCTGCAGCAGCACGTTGTTGCCCGGTACGCCATCCAGCGTCAGAGTGCCGGCGCTGATCTGGAACTGCGCGTCGCTGCCCAGCACGTCGTTAGGCAGCGGTTTCCACGGCAGAAGACCGCCGTTCACGCGCTGAGCGGTCATCGGCAACGCGCTATGCGGATTCTCAATACGCACATTATTCAACTGCAGGCGATTGGCCTGAATGGGCAGCGTGGTATCGGGCGCTTGATTAGCCAGATTGATTTCACCGTCGCGTATTTCGATGCTGTTGAAGTGCAGCGGATCGCTGAACTGAACCAGCGCAAGGCCGAGATCAACGCGTTTCGCCACCAACACGGCGGGCTGGCCATCATGGCCAAAGCTGAAGTCATCGAGAATGATGTGCGAAGGAGAGGAGAAGTCGTGCTCAATCTTGCTGAGAGAGAGATGCCAGGCGGTTTTATCGCTTACCCAGCGGCTAAACCAACCTGCGCCCCATTGTGTTTGCAGCAACACATACAGCACTACCAGCGCCAGCAGAATTAGCAGCAGTAAGGTAAGGAAAAACTTGCCTAAAAATTTCATCGCACTCATCCATCCCGATATTTATCCGGTGAGTGGTTGTTATGCCTGAATTACCGTTACAGCTCAACAGCCTGGATGTAAATGCGGATAAATATCAGGCAGGCCGAAGCCTGCCGTCTGGATTACTTTTCTTGCGGGAAGATTAGGTTCAGCACGATGGCGGTAATACCACCGGCCGCAATACCAGATGAAAGCAGGGTTTTCAGCCAGTCAGGTGCAAATTGCAGAATCAGTGGCTGCTGAGAAACGCCCAAACCTACCGCCAGCGACAGCGCAATAATCATGATGGCACGACGATTCAGCGGCTCGCGTGAAACAATACGCACGCCAGATGCGGCGATAGTACCGAACATCACAATGGTTGCACCGCCCAGCACCGGTTCTGGAATGTGCTGCACAAAACCGCTTACAGCCGGGAACAGGCCAAGCACGATCAGCATCAGCGCCACGACAAACCCCACATAGCGGCTGGCAACGCCGGTAAGTTGAATCACGCCGTTGTTCTGGCCAAAACAGGAGTTCGGGAAGGTATTGAACAGCGCCGAGACAAAGGAGTTGAGCCCGTTTGCCAACACGCCACCTTTCAGACGCTTCATATACAGCGGACCACTCACCGGCTGCTCGGAAACATCAGAGGTCGCGGTGATGTCGCCGATGGTTTCCAGCGAGGTCACCATAAACACTAACATCAGCGGGATCAGCAGATTCCAGTCAAAGCCCAGGCCGTAGTAGAGCGGCGATGGCACGGCAATCAGCGGCTGATCGGCTGGCGTGCTGGTGGCGGGCAGCATATCCAGCGCCCAGGCCAGCGCATAACCTACCGCCATTGCGATTACCAGCGAAGCCACGCGCAGATAAGCATTACGCTGACGATTGAGCAGGATAATCACCACCAATACCGAAGCCGCCAGCAATAAGTTTTTCGGGGCACCGAACGTGTGATCGCTAATCGCAGCAAAGCCGCCGCCGATAGAGGTCAAACCGACCTGAATCAGCGACAGGCCAATAATCATCACCACAATGCCGGAAACCAGCGGCGTAATGATGCGGCGCGCCAGGTGCAACACGCGTGAAAGCACCATTTCGGTACAAGACGCTACCATCAGCGTGCCAAACAGCGCCGCCATCATGGTTGGAACATCAACGCCGCCGTTTTTCAGCGCCATCCCGCCCATGATCAGCGGCGTGACGAAGTTAAAGCTGGTGCCCTGGATCGACAACAGTCCGGAACCCACCGGTCCCCAGGTTTTGATTTGCAGAATCGATGCCACGCCCGAAGCAAACAGCGACATGCTGATGATGTGCTGCGTATCCTGCGCCGGTAAACCCAGCGCCTGGCAAATTAATAGCGCGGGCGTAATCACCGCGACAAACATCGCCAGCAAATGCTGACAGGCAGCAAACAAGGTTTGTGGTAACGGTGGACGGTCTTCGAGGCGATAAATCAGTTCACTTTTCGGGCTTGCAGCGCTGGCAGGCTGGCGAGTTTCAGCGGTGTTGACGGACATGGTGGACGTTCTCAATTACAACAAAGGGGCGATTTTAAACGGTTGCGTTGTGAAAGCAATCGTTTGCAATGCCCCTTTTTACTTCCGTTGATCTAGAGCGTAAACACCGTGCGGCAGCGGCTATCATCTTCCTGCCACGCCAGCGCAACATCGCTCAGCGGGCGCATCTGGAAGGCGATGGAAAAATCGCTGTCGGCGGCGGCCGTCAGCATTTCTCCGATGCAGGCGATCAACTCTTTATCCGACACGCTGCCGAGGCCGCTGCCCATTAATATCAGCCCGGACGAACGCAGCAGTTTGCTGTGCAGGGTAATCTCCTGTCTGCTCAACGAACCGATTTGCACAAAGCGCACCGTTTTTTCTCCGCCTGCTACGGCGGCCTGCATAATATCGAGCGCGCTCTGGCCCCAGAGATAATCCAGCACTACATCAATGCCTTCTTTCATCAATGCCGGTAATGCGCCCGGCAATTCATCTAGCGTTAAAGTGAGGTCAGCACCCTGCGCGCGCAGTTGATCCAGCGCGGCGCGATTGCGGCCGGTGGCGATAATTTTTCCAGCACCCAAATGCTGCGCGATGCGCACCGCTAAACCGCCCGACGTGCCCGTTGCGCCATTGATCAGCACGGTTTCACCGGCGCGCAGCTGAGCGCGTCGGGTTAGTGCCGCCCACGATGACATGCCCGGATTCGCCAGCGCAGCGGCCAGCACCGGATCCAGTGTGGCCGGCAACGAAACGATGCTTGCGGCGGGCACTAAGGTTCTTTCTGCCATGCTGCCCCACGGCGCATTAAAGGCGAGGAAGTAAACCGGATCGCCATTGCTCAGCGTGCCGGTACCATCAATGCCGGTAATAAAGGGATAGTGCGCGGCCGCGCTGTAATGCGTACCGGCGGCGCGTGCTTTCGCTAGCTGGCTGACGGCGGCGGCTTTTACTGTCACCACCACATGGCTTTCATCAGCCTGCGGTTCAGGGAAATCACCGTAAACGGGCAGTTCACCTGCCGCAGAAACTATCGCTGCTTTCATGCTTTCACCTTCAGTAAATCGGAAACTATGTGTAATATGCACACATTAGGCTTGCCTCGGGATGACGTCAATGAAAAGTGTGCAAAATACACATAATAGTGCAGCATTTGATGATCTGCATAATGCGCTGCTGATGATTGTTGGAACCTTCAACCGTCCGCAACGTGATGAATTACTGATAAAAGAGTCGAATATCCAGCTCGATCGCGCGCTGTTTCCGCTGCTGATTCAGATCGGTCGCTTCGGCCCGATTGGCGTGGTCGAACTGGCGGAGCGTGCCGGGCGTGATTACACCACGGTGAGTCGGCAGGTGGCGAAGCTGGAGGAGTTAGGGTTGGCGCAGCGGCAGAAAAATGCCAAAGACAAACGGGTGAATGAAGCGGTAATCACGGCGGCAGGTAAAGCGATGACCGACAAGATCGATGCGGCGCGTGCGCAGATCTATCAGAACCTGTTTGCCAGCTGGCCGGATGAAGAGCGCGCTGAGCTGGCGCGTCTGCTGCAGAAGTTTGTCGGGGATTTTATTGCCATCGATAAAACCAAAACGGCGGATTAAGCGTTGCTGTAGCGCTCGGTTTCCGGCAGCCAACGCTCAATCAGCGCCTGCGCCTGTTCTGGATAGTGCTGGTGGATATGACGCGCCACGCGCTGAACTTCGGGAATCATGCCCTGATCGCGCAGCAAATCAGCCACTTTAAACTCGGCGTTGCCGGTTTGACGTGTGCCGAGCATCTCACCTGGACCGCGAATCTCCAGATCATGCTGAGCAATCACGAAGCCGTCGTTGCTATCGCGCAACACCTGCAAACGCTTCTGCGCGGTTTTGCTGAGCGGCGCTTTATACAACAACACGCAGTGTGAGGCGACAGCACCACGGCCCACGCGGCCGCGCAGCTGATGCAGCTGGGCCAAACCGAGACGTTCCGGGTTTTCGATAATCATCAGGCTGGCATTCGGCACATCCACGCCTACTTCGATAACCGTGGTGGCGATCAGCAGCTGGATTTCATTGGCTTTGAACGCCGCCATAACCGCCTGTTTTTCGGCGGGCTTCATGCGGCCGTGTACCAGACCAACCTGCAAATCGGGCAGCGCCACTTTAAGCTCTTCCCAGGTTGCTTCCGCCGCCTGCGCTTCCAGCACTTCCGACTCTTCAATCAGCGTACACACCCAATAAGCCTGACGCCCTTCGTGACAGGCACTTTGCACGCGCGTGATGATCTCACTGCGGCGGCTATCTGGAATCGCCACCGTGGTGACCGGCGTACGGCCTGGCGGTAATTCGTCGATGGTGGAGGTATCAAGATCGGCGTAAGCGGTCATTGCCAGCGTGCGCGGAATCGGCGTGGCGGTCATGATCAGCTGATGCGGATGGAAACCTTGTTCCTCGCCTTTTTCCCACAGCGCCAGGCGCTGGTGCACGCCAAAGCGGTGCTGTTCGTCGATGATCACCAGCGCCATGCCGTTGAATTTTACCTGCTCCTGGAACAGCGCATGGGTGCCGACCACCATCGCGACCTGGCCGCTGGCAATGGCTTCCTGCTGTGCTTCACGCGCTTTGCCTTTCTGCTTGCCCGCCAGCCAGCCCACTTCGATTCCCAGCGGAGCAAACCACTGGCGGAAATTGTTGGCATGCTGCTCGGCCAGCAGTTCAGTCGGCGCCATCAGCGCCACCTGTTTGCCGTGCGCGATGACGTTCAGTGCCGCCAGAGCGGCCACCAGCGTTTTACCGGAGCCGACATCGCCCTGCACCAAACGCATCATCGGAAAATCGTTGGCCAGATCTTTTTCGATTTCTGCCACCACACGCTTTTGCGCACCGGTTGGCGAGAAGGGCAGCGCCGCCAGCAGCTGATCAACCAGCTCGTGGCGCGCCGTCATCGGCAACGCATGATGGCGCTGCGCACCGGCGCGTACCGCCAGCATGCTGAGGTTATGTGCCAGCAGCTCCTCCAGAATTAAACGTTTTTGTGCCGGATGGCGACCGGTTTCCAGCTCGCTCAGACGCAAATCCGGCGGCGGACGATGCAGCGTGCGCAGTGCATCCGGCAGGCTAATCAGCCCGCCGCTCAGTTCAGAGGGCAGCAGCTCGGCAATCGGGCAACTCTCCAGCAGCGTCAATGCCTGATCGGTGAGATTGCGCAGTGTCGCCTGGCGAATGCCTTCGGTAGTGGGATAGACCGGCGTAAGGGTTTCCTGCAGCTCAACGCCGCCTTGTTCGCCCTGCACGCGATACTCGGGATGAATGATTTCAGCACCGCGCTGACCGCGTTTAATCTCGCCATAGGCGGTAACGCGACGGCCCGGCGACAGGCTGTTTTTCATCCCGGCATTGAAATTGAAGAAGCGCATGGTCAGCATGCCGCTGCCATCGCTGATCTGGCACACCAACATGCGGCGGCGACCAAAAGTGATTTCGCTGCTCAGCACTTCACCTTCCACCGTGGCATAAACGCCCGGCAGCAGGTCATTGATTTTATACAGTTGGGTACGGTCTTCGTAGCGCAGTGGCAGATGCAGCAGTAAATCCTGAATGGTAAACAGGCCAAGTTTGGCCAGCTTGCCCGCCTGACTGGCGCCGACGCCGGTCAGGGTACTGAGCGGGATGGCATCCAGCAGACGGCCTTTCATTTTCTACCTGTCGATTGCATGGTGGCCCACCAATCGGCGTCGGCTTCCACTTCGCCCTGGCCATTGATGTACGGATAAGGCAGATTTTTTTGTTTGGCGACGCGCGCCAGCACCGGATAACCGCCTTCAAACAGCAAACGCTGTTGCTCATCTTCATCCAGCAGGCTGTAGGTGCGTTGATACATGCCGGCATTCTGTCGCTGACGTTGCGCTTCATACAGAATCAGTGCGGAAGCCACCGAGACATTGAGCGACTGCACCATGCCGACCATCGGCACAATGATGTCCTGATCGGCCAGCGCCAGCGCTTCAGCGGTAATCCCGGTTTTTTCCTGACCCATCAGAATACAGGTCGGTTTGGTGTAATCGATCTCGCGAAAATCTACCGCTTTGGCCGACAGATTCGTCGCCAGCACCTGCATGCCTTCATCCTTCAGATGACGCACCGCATCTGCAATATGCTGATGCGTTTTAACTTTCACCCAACTGTTGCTGCCCGCCGAAGCCGCAACCATAGTGCGCATACGCACGCTTGGCCAGACAGCGTGCACTTCATGAATGCCCACCGCATCGGCGGTACGAATCACCGCCGAGACGTTATGCGGTTTGTGCACCTGTTCCATGCAGACGGTGAGATCGTGCTGGCGCAGGGCCAGCATCTCCTGAATTCGGGCAAAACGTTGAGCGTTCATCGACTAGTTACGGTTGCGGTGAACTTTGATCACGTCCGGCATCACGCGGATTTTGCGCATAATATTCGCCAGATGGACGCGATCGTTCGCGGTGAGGCGGATAAAGGCGCTATACACGCGACCATCACGCTCTTCGGTATTCAGGCTCTGAATATTGGAACCGGCGGTGTTGATTGCCGCAGTCAGATTCGCCAGTGCGCCCTGATGATTGAACATGTCGACTTTAATCTCAGCGACAAATTCCTGATCGGTCACTTTATCCCACTCTACCGGCATGAACTTTTCAGGTTCTTTTTGGTAGCCGCGGATGTTACGGCAGGATTCGTGGTGCACCACCAAACCTTTGCCGGGACTGACGTGCGCCACAATCGGGTCGCCAGGAATCGGACGGCAGCATTTGGCGAAGGTAATCAACACGCCATCCGCGCCTTTGATCGGCAGCTTTTTACGTTTGCTATTGCTCTGCGGCTCTTCACTGCCCGACTGCAGCAAGTTCTTCGCCACCACTACGCTCATGGCGTTGCCTAGGCCGATTTCTGCCAGCAAATCATCAATGGCCGTCAGCTTCATGCGCTCAAGTTCGTGCTGAATGTTCTCAACCGGAATCTCTGCCAGCTTCTTGCTGCCGCCGAGCGCGTGGCTCAACAGACGACGACCCAGGTTAACGGAATCTTCACGCTTGAGGTTTTTCAGCAGCTGACGGATTTTGGCGCGCGCTTTCGAGCTGACGACAAAATTGAGCCAGGCAGCGTTCGGGCGAGCGCCCGGAGCGGTAATGATTTCAATGGTTTGACCGCTGGTCAGCGATTGTGACAGCGGGTAAGGCTGGCGATCGACGCGTGCGCCGACGCAGGCATGACCGATATCGGTATGCACTGCATAGGCGAAATCGACCGGCGTGGCGCCAGCCGGCAATTCGACGATGCGGCCTTCCGGCGTGAACACGTAGATCTCATCCGGGAAGAGATCGGATTTCACGCTTTCGATAAATTCAAATGAGCTACCGGCGCTTTGTTGCAGCTCCAGCAGGCTTTGCAGCCAGCGTTGAGCACGAATCTGCGCGGTGGTGCCGCTGACTTCGCCGCTCTCTTTATACGCCCAGTGTGCTGCCACACCCATTTCTGCCATCTGATCCATATCTTCGGTACGGATCTGCACTTCAACCGGCACGCCGTGCGGGCCAATCATTGAGGTATGCAGCGATTGATAGCCGTTGGCCTTGGGAATGGCGATGTAATCTTTGACGCGTCCGGGACGCGGTTTGTACAAGCTGTGCATCTGTCCAAGCACGCGATAGCAGGTATCCAGATCTTTCACGATGACGCGGAAAGCGTAAATATCCATGATCGAGTGAAAACGCTGCTCTTTCAGGTGCATTTTGCGGTAGATCGAATAGAGATGTTTTTCGCGTCCACTTACGCGGCAGGGAATGCCTGCTTCCTGTAAGCGACCGTCGATTTCAGCAAGGATCTTCTGAATCATCTCTTTACGGTTACCGCGCGCCGCTTTCACCACCTCTTTAATCACGCGGAAACGGTTCGGGTAGAGCGCTTCAAAGCCGAGCTCTTCCAGTTCTGTTTTTAGGTGATGAATACCAAGGCGGTGCGCCAGGGGACTGTAAATCTCCAGCGTTTCCAGCGCGATACGGCGTTTTTTATCCGGACGTAACGCGCCGAGCGTGCGCATGTTGTGCGTGCGGTCAGCCAGTTTGATCAAGATGACGCGGATATCCTGCACCATCGCCATGATCATTTTGCGGAAGTTTTCAGCCTGCGCTTCTTTCTTGTCGCGGAACTTCAGCTTATCGAGCTTTGATACACCTTCCACCAGTTCGGCAACGCTTTTACCAAACAGCTGTTCCATATCCTGGTAAGTGGCGGGCGTATCTTCAATCACGTCATGCAGCAGCGCCGCCATTAGCGTTTCATGGTCGAGTTTCATCTCGGCCAGAATGCAGGCGACAGCAACAGGATGGGTGATATAAGGCTCGCCGCTGGAGCGTGTTTGACCCTCGTGGGCATCACGCGCGACTAGATAAGCTTGCTTGAGGCGCTTGATTTGCTCCTCAGGCAAGTATTTTTCAATCAGTTGATTGAGGCTTTCAAACAGATACAAGGGCGACCTGCGAAGTGCTGTTAACGACGACCTTCAGCGATAGCGGTAACGGCTTGTAACTCAGCGGCTTCCTGCTCATGCTGTTCCTGACGATCACGGACATCCAGAATCTGGGTAGTGATCAGACCTTCTTCGATTTCGCGCAGGGCGATAACGGTTGGCTTATCGTTCTCTTCCGGAACCAGCGCATCTTTACCGCCTACCTGCATCTGACGTGCACGACGTGCAGCGACCAACACCAGGTCAAAACGGTTACCAACTTTCTCTACTGCGTCCTGAACGGTTACGCGTGCCATAGGTGTGCTACTCCACAGATGATGAAGAAATGACTGGGCATAATACTGAAAGTGAATTCAGACTGCCAATAGTTTGCTGATTAAAGCATCATGTCGCGATTTTTGGCGACCCATACGCAGACGTTCTGCGCGAATAATGGTTTTCAGATCTGACAGCGCCAAATCGAAATCATCATTAACAATTAAATAGTCATACTCGGCGTAATGGCTCATTTCTGCCACGGCCTGTTGCATACGACGGGCAATCACCTCTTCGCTGTCCTGACCGCGGCCACGCAGGCGACGATCCAACTCTTCGGTAGAAGGCGGCAGCACAAAGATGCTGCGTGCGGCAGGCATTTTCTGGCGAATTTGCTGCGCACCTTGCCAGTCGATATCCAGGAAGACGTCCACGCCGGTCGCCAGCACCTGCTCAATCGCCGCGCGTGACGTACCGTAATAATTGCCAAACACTTCCGCATGTTCGAGGAAGTCGTCTGTGGCAATCATGGTCTCGAATTCGGACTTAGAGACGAAAAAGTAGTGCTCACCATGAGCTTCACCGGGACGCACGCCACGGGTGGTATGAGAAATAGACACCTGCGTATCGTACAGCGGTTGTGTCTTTAACAGCGCCTGAATCAGGCTGGATTTACCCGCGCCGCTGGGGGCGGAAACTATATAAAGCGTGCCTTGAGCCATGGTTATCTTGAATTGAGTAAAGAGCGGAGTCGATTTCCTGCACAGTATACACGGCTTGGGGTGGTCACGCAGCGTTTGCCGCTTGGCTGAGGCAATTCTTTTTTCTGTGAAGCCGCGCCAGAGGCTGATGTAGCAGGCTGCAAAAGCGAATTAATCTCTGGAATCTGCTTCCAGCGCGCGATTTTCGAGGCTGGTAAAAGGCTGCGCTGCGCTCTCCAATAGCGAAAAAGGAGAGCGAAGATGAAAGGATGTCTGAGTTTAATATGCTGCTTATTCAGCATCGGTTGCTGGGCCGAAGCGCTCTGCCCGAACTGGTCGCCGGTGCGTGCGGGGCAGGAAATCGCACAACTGCAAACCCAGCTACGACAATGGGATGACGCGTACTACCGGCAGGGCGCTAATTTGGTGACTGATGCCGATTACGACAGTTTGCAACAGCGATTACAGCAGTGGCAGCGCTGTTTCACCCCGGCGCAAGCCACCTACGATGCACAACTCTCCACCGATGGCAGCACGCATCATCCGGTGGCGCATACCGGCGTGCGCAAACTGCGCGACAAGCTGGCGGTGGCGTACTGGATGCAGGATAAATCTGCGCTATGGCTGCAGCCGAAAGTCGATGGTGTTGCCGTCACCTTGGTGTATCGGCAAGGCCAGTTAGTGTCATTGATCAGCCGCGGCGATGGTTTGCGTGGCGAAGAGTGGCTGGCCAAATCCGCACATATTCCCGCCATTCCGCAGCGGCTGGATACTTTGCGTGAGGAAGTGGTGCTGCAAGGTGAGCTGTTTCTGCAAATGACCGATCATCAACAGGCGCGAGACGGCGGTAAGAACGCGCGTGCTCAGGTGGCGGGGGCGATGATGCGTCACGACAATAGCCCGCTGCTTGCGCGACTTGGCATCTTTATCTGGGCGTGGCCGGATGGGCCAAATTCGATGCCCGATCGTCTGGCGCAACTCACACAATGGGGATTTGGACTGGCGCAGAGCTGGAGCCGTCAGGTGAGTAATGAAGAGGAAGTCGCGGTATGGCGCGATCGCTGGTTCCATGAATCATTGCCGTTTGTCACCGATGGTGTGGTGATCCATCAGTCACCGCTCAGCGCAGGGCGCGACTGGCAGCCTGGTCAGAGCAGTTGGTCAGCAGCATGGAAATATCAACCGGCGGAAGTCAGCAGTGAAGTGCTGTCAGTGGATTTCAATGTAGGGCGCACGGGCAAGATCGCCGTGGTGCTGAATCTAATACCGGTGCAACTGGAGGACAAAACGGTACGCCGGGTAAACATTGGTTCACTGCGACGCTGGCGTGAACTGGATGTGATCGCAGGTGATGAGGTGACGCTCACACTGGCGGGATTAGGCATTCCGCGACTGGAGCGGGTGATTTGGCGCGTGGCGCAGCGCGATTATCCTGCGTCGCCACAGGATGGCGAATTCAACGGCTTAACCTGTTTGCACTTTAGCGCCGACTGCCGGGCGCAATTTTTGTCTCGCCTCAGTTGGCTCAGCCGGAAATCAGTACTCGATATTGCGGGCGTACAGCGCAGCAGCTGGCAGCGCCTGCTGGATAGTGGTGCTATCACTCATCTCTTTTCCTGGCTGACGCTGACGCCAGAGCAGATTGCGCAGGCTAATGGCATCACACCAGTTCGCGCGCAACTTATCTGGCACCGCTTTAACCTGACGCGGCAGCAGCCGCTGCGGCGCTGGGTGAGTGCGCTTGGCTTGCCGTTGCCGCGCGCAGCGTTACAGGCTTTACCGGATGCGCAGTGGTCGCAGTTGCTGACGCGAACGGCGGAAAGCTGGCAGCAGTTGCCCGGCATCGGAAGCGTGCTGGCGCAGCGGATTGTGATGATGCTGCAGGATGCGCACCTGCAGCAGTTGATTCACTATCTACAGCAGCAGGAGATTCCTGCCACTGACTCAATGTTCAGGATGGGGATAGTTGAAAATCGGCAAGCCGAGGCGGAAACGCAGCGCCAGCAAGCGGGCGAAGAAGCCGAACAGTAGCGTGATGATCACCACCGCTTCATGCGCCAGCGGCGTTTTCAGCAGCAGGATGTACATCCAACCTGAGGCGAAAGCGATCCCGGCATACAGCTCTTTCTGGAACACCAGCGGAATGCGGTTGCAGAACATATCGCGCAGCACGCCGCCAAACACGCCTGTGATCACGGCGGCGATGGCGGCAATGATGGAGGCGTGTCCGCTATCCAGCGCGACCTGGGCACCAATAATCGAGAACACCACCAAACCCAGCGCATCCAGCACCAGAAACACTTTGCGCAGGTGCGTCATCAGCGGCGCAACAAAGGTGGTCACCACCGCAGCCGCAGCAACGATCATGATGTATTCCGGGTTCTTAACCCAGCTGAGCGGATAGTGGCCCAGCAGAATGTCACGCACCGAACCGCCGCCAATGGCGGTGACCGAGGCGATGATAATCACGCCAAACAGGTCCATTTTACGACGTCCTGCCGCCAACGCGCCGGTCATGGCTTCGGCTGTAATACCAATAATATAGAGAACGGTTAATAACATAGAGCACTCCAATAAATTGGCGGCAAGGCTAAAGATTTCCCAGAGTGTAGACCACTGAGATTTTCTCAATAAGGTGTCGTCGGATTAGCCTTTTTGATGGCGTGCATGCTAACAGGCTTATTTGGCGGGATACATCCGCTTTTAATGATAATTTCGCATGAGTATAAATGATGCGAATGGGCCTGAAACTGTCTTCTTAAGTTCCATTCTTTTTGTGTCGTAAGTGATTACTGCCTGCTCAACCGGGCTTATCACTCATTGGCATCAGACGAAGCAACTATTGGACAGGCATGAAAACGCGTAACGAAGACATTCTCTATTTTTCTTCTGACAAACTGGCGGCGCTTGGGCTGGAGAGTCTTTTGTCCACGTTACCTTGCGCGGGACAGATACATGAATTGTGGTCTCTTAGCACTGTTATAGCTCAGTGTGAAAAACTCAAACCGCGATTACTGGTATGTATCTTTCATGAAAACATGCCCCTCGCAGGGACTTTAAAGGTGCTCTACGCCTTACAGCAGCAATTCCCCGCGATGCAAATGCTGGTGCTTACGCGACGCTTGTTACCGCTGATGCATGCGCTCAGTCGTTATCTGCCTTCGCTCACTGTTTTGGATTTAAAATCCTCGCGCCAAATGCTTTCCAGCCGACTGCTCACCAGCATCAATACCCATGCCCAGGTACAGTTATTAGAAGGCGCGGATATTATTCTGCCCGACCGGCAATTGCGGGTGCTCCTGATGATGGCGTGGGGGTACAGCATGGAACACATCGGCATTCGCTTAGGAATTAGTCATAAAACGGTTAATGCACACAAGCTCAATGCACTGACGCGGCTGCAGATCAAAAGCAAGAATGATATGGCCGATCTGTTTATGGTGATTGATGAACTGCGCATGTTGGTGAGTTGGCTGCGCTTGCAGGGTAACGGTAAGTTAAGTGAGCTTAACTTTTACTCGCTTGAAGAGTTACTGGAAGCCTAAAAAGAAAAAAGCGTGCTGGCAACCAGCACGCGAACGCATCTTTTCAGATGCCCAGAGCCCACCATACAGACTTGTTTTTATTATCCGTTTCTTGCTCGCACGTTAGCGAAACTTTTCAGGCTAAAACGGTATTCTGGCTGGAACCAGGAGCGACCGTAGTAGCAGTAGATCAGCATTCTGATGGATACCATCGCGAGGTAGCCCCAGATGGCGCACAGCACTGAAGGTGTCAGCCACACGGTAAACAGTGTGATGCCTAATCCCACCAGTACAGATGCTATTTCCGCAAAAGCGATGCGCGAAAATTGGTTTTCGCGCTGTAATATGGCGCGATAATGTTGTCCCTGCGGAATAATGATGAAAATGACCGACATCATCTCCAGCATGATTGCCATTTCAGGCTGATTCATTATACGACTGGTAATATCGCTGCCAATAAACAGTGCGGCAAAAATGGCTAATCCGCTTAATACATTCCCCCAATACAATATTGAGAGATCGCTGTTATTCAGATTTTTACTTCTTATGATTCTATTGCCAAATCCGCGATCGGCCAGCGTATCAATAATTAATAACATCACAATAGCAATGGCGAGTAGATCTAACTCGTTTGCCTGGAGTATTTGTGCCAGAAGTGAAAGTTGTAAAACACCAATGCCGACGATTTTAATCGATGACAAAATTGACCATTTAGTGTTAGCCAGATTTTTTTCTCTTATCGCCATACTCTGCTCATTATGGTACATGTACCAGTGCAATTAAGGGTTTACCCTGGCCGCAGGCCAAAGCACAGCTCACATTAATGCAGCGTGTCCTGACGCAGCCCTGATATACCTTTCAGGTTTTGCCACGTAAAGATGCTTTCAATTAAATGATGTTCTGAATTTATTAAGATGCCCCTGGCGCTTAATGGTGTTGTTGTCTTAATGGTATCTCCTCCTGTGCGGAGGAAATCCGTAAGATCATTATAAAATCCCTTTGCGTTTATATATTCCCCGGCCAGCATCCGCCTGGCAATCTCAACGAATTCTTTTTCTGATAACAAAGGATAGGTTGAGCGATCCATGTTATTTCCCTGCTGTTGTTATTATGGTTACTGCTGTGTGTGAATGAGTTATACCGTGTTTTAATTAAATTAACACCATCAGAAAACTCCTATAAATAGACCACAGGAATAAATGGTTTCAGAATTTGCATCAGAATATATAAGGCGAGTGATTTACTATTTATTAGTGCTTTTCTTCATTCCAGGCTGATTAATCAAGAAGTGTTCGAGGCAATTTGAAAAAACTTCGATAAATCAGAGTGACTCAGCATTTTCATGCGCATCCTCACCAGGACTTTTCCTGCTGAGGATGCTTAAGCCAGACTGGTGAATAACAGATAAACACGAGAAGGTTTGAGTGAAACAGTTAAACGCTACTGAGCAAAAAAGTAACCGATTTTTATTGATTGATTCCAGCATGCGTTAAAGAGGTGAGCGCTGCATAATCCATTGATTCTAATGAGTTAACAGATGGAGGAGCTGTTCCAGGTCGCGTTTTACCCATGCTACATCCCCCGCAAACTTCTCGTCAGACATGAATGGTTGACGGTAAACCACCATCACCACTTCTGCGCCTTGCTCGTTAGCAATCACCCGCATCGGCATATAAATCTCTTTACCGTTTCCGGTATCAATCCAGTGATCCATCACGCCAAACGGATTGTGTGGGGTAAAGCGAATCTTCACCGTTCCCTCGGGGCCTTTGGCTTTCCAGCTGTTCCCTTCCTGCGTCAGCGTACTTGCGCTCAGCCCGCTCGCCCATTTTGCAAAGCATTCAGGTTTCCAGATGGTTTCATACAAATCTAACCAGTTGCGTGGAACCGTGAGTGTGACTGTCTGAGATGGCAGCATGGAACCTCCTAATGAGCAAACAAGAAGTCATTAAAGCACGCTGATACCGGGCTGCAAACGGCCCGGTCATGGAAGTGTGGGACAGCAGCGGTTTCCGTGAAAACGCTGTAATCAGATAAACTTGCCGCGCCCCTGAATATTCTGCTCTTCACCCGCACCATCAGCATGGCGCAACACTAAGCGATCGGACTGCGCAACCACCGCGCAGCTGTGGTTAGGGAAGATGCGCAGCAGCGTACCAACGGCTGGTGCCTGTTCAGCGTATTGCAGGAAGCCATGCTCTTCCGACAGCTTCAACACTTCATAGTGATTGCCTTGCTCATCCACGGCGATACCAAATCCGCTGGCATTGGTGCCATGCGGGCCTTTGTCAGAGCTAAGCATTTTGGAACCGGCATCAATAATGGCGAAGTGCGGATTGACGGCTACCACACGCGTCACCACGCTCAGCGCCAATGCATCTGGCGTGCAGAGACCCAAACGCCATGCGGTGAGATCGAGCAATGCGTAATTGCCGGGACGGATTTCATCGCTGCCCTGCGCGACGGGCGCTGCCAATGCCGTTGGCGTTGAACCGACCGAAATCGGGCAGTGCGCAAAACCGGCGGCAATCAGGCGCTGTTGAAGATCCTTCATCAGTGCGATTTCCTGCAAGGCTACTTCTGCAATCGCCGTGGCGTTACCTGCGCCATACGCGTGACCAGCATGTGAAACTAGTCCGGCAAAAGTGAGGCCCGCATCCTGAATCTGCTGCGCCAGCGTAATGGCAGCATCGCTGTGCGGATCAACGCCGATGCGATGTAATCCCACATCCACTTTGATGGCTAAAGCCAGCTGACAATCGGGCTGGCGCTGATGTGCAGCCGCTATTGCCGCCACGCCATTGGCGCAATCAGCAATGCAGGTAATGCGCGCCTGATGTTGTGCGGCCACCGCCAAAAGTTCTTTCAGCGTCCCGGCATGCACAATCGGATAAGCCAGCAACAAATCGCGTTCTCCACCCAAAATAAAAGCGATGCCTTCACTCGGTTTAGATACGGTAATACCACGCGCACCGAGCATGCGCTGTTGCTCAGCAATCCAGACACTTTTATGGGTTTTGATATGAGGGCGCAGCGCGACGCCAGCGGCATCGGCTTTTTGCTGCATCTGTTGCAGGTTACGCTGCAGGCGCGCGGCGTCAATTTCGAGGTAAGGCGTCAGTCGATCGGCAATCAGAGGCCGCAACCAGCCAGCCTCAATATTCTGTTCCATCATAATAGTCCGCAGGTGATTACACAGTGCGGACTATGATTCATCAACGCACGGCAGAATGCCAGCCGGCAAAATCTGCACATTCATGTGCACCCTACAAAAACCTTTCCAAACAACTGTAGGGTCGCCATTCATGGCGACCTTTTCAAACTTGAGAGCTGCCGCTCTGGAATCCGCCGCCCAAATCCTCAATCAACACCACCGCGAGATTAATCTGCTGTGCCTTCAGCGCCACCAGTTTTTGGTCGGATTCAATCAGCTGATTTTGAATGGTTAATACATCCAGATACGGACGCAGGCCCGCAGCGTATTCGCGATGCAAATCATCCCACGCACTGTGAATCAGCTGGTTGGCGCTTTCCTGCTGCGCCAGCTGATCCTGAATCGACTGCAGCTGCGTGATGGTATCGCTGATATTACCTAATGAACCGATCAGCAGCTTATTGTACTGCGCCACCGCCAGATCCCAGTTGGCATCGCTTTCGGCTAAATCAGCGCGACGTTTGCCCGCGTCAAAGATCGGCAACGACAGGCTCGGGCCCACATTAAAGAAACGACTTGGCGCGCCGAGGAAGGCATCGCCGAGCAGTGATTTGGTGCCGGCTTCAGCCACCAGATTGATGTTGGGATAGAACTCGGTTTTGCTGGCGGCAATCTGTTTCGATGCCGCTTCAACGCGCCAGCGCGCGGCCACCACATCAGGACGACGTCCCAGCAGTTCAGCCGGAATGGCGTTTGGCAGCATGGCGGCGACCGGCACATTCATCTGCGCCGGTTTTAACTGGTGCCAGTAATCCGGGCCTTTACCAATCAATGTCGAAAGCTGAATACCGGCATCGGTGACATCTTGTTTGGCTTCAGTCAGTCCCGCTTGCGCCGTTTTTTGCTGCGACAGCGCCTGCTTATATTGGTAATCGGAAGTGAGTCCGGCGCTGACATATTGCTGCTGAATGTTGGCGATACCCACAGCACGTTCGAGATTCTGCTGTGCCAGTTCGGCATTATTCCAGGCGAGATTAAGGTTATTCCACGCTCGCGTCACGTTTGCGGCTAAGGTTAACTGGCTGGCCTGACGATCCAGCTCGCTGGCGCGTGCTTGCCCCAGCGCGGCTTCAGCGGCATCTTTTTTGCCGCCCCACAAATCGAAGGTGTAGCTCAATCCAACGTTGGCGGTACGCAGCGTACTGTAGCTTTTGCCCTCCAGCAGCGGATCATCCACTTTTGCCACGCGCGAGCGCGTAATTCCAGCGTTGAGATCGACATCCGGATAGCGCTCGGCATCGGCGGCAATCACCTGTGCATTGGCTTTATCCGCCTGCGCGTTGACCACCTGCAAATCCGGGCTGGAAGCCATCGCATCATTAATCAGTCGATTGAGTTGAGCATCGTTAAAGCTTTGCCACCATTCGCTCTTTGGCCAATTCGCGGCGCTGAAATGCGCATCTTTTAGGGATTGATTGGCTTGCAGAGTGTTGGCATCGAGTAGCGTGTTTTTGGTGTGTAAGCCGTGTGAAATGGCACAACTGGTCAGCAGCGCAGTGGCAACGGCCAGCGCGAGAAATTTGCAATGGAAGTGCTGTGTCATGGTTCTGGTCAAAGAGAGGAGGAGGCGACCATTACAAGAGGCAGGACAGATTTTGACAAACCTGTTTTTCGTTAAGAATGGTTGTTAAATGTGAGTAGAGAAAATGAGCAGCAGGCGAAAACCTGCTGCATCAAGATTAGATATAAAGTGACGCTTCACCCGGCGGGCGGGTTTTAAAGCGACGGTGCAGCCACAGATATTGATCGGGTGCACGCAGAATTTCTTTCTCGATGACACGATTCATATAAGCAGCGGCGGCGGCCTCATCTTCATACGGATAATTTTCCAGTTCCGGCTGAATGATCAGCTGATAACCGCTTTTATCCTGATTGCGAATCAGCACGATGGTTAACATCGCCGGTTTCGCCAGACGAGAAAGCACAAAGGTGCCGTTGGTGGTCGCCGCTTGTTTAACCGCAAATAGCGGGGCAAACACGCTGCCTTTAGGGCCGTAATCCTGATCCGGCGCGAACCACACCGCTTCGCCTTTTTTCAGCGCCTGCACCATGCCGCGCAAATCGCGACGGTCGATCATCGCCTTATTCGAACGCATGCGACCTTTTGTCTGTGCCCATTCCATCGCTTGATTATTGTGCGGACGGTACATCGCCATCATTGGCTGGCATAAACCGGTAATGCGGCCGCCCAACTCCAGCGACATAAAGTGCACACCAATAACCATCACACCACGCTGGTGGCTTTGCGCGTGCTGCAGGTTTTCGAGACCGCTGACCTGGAAGTAGCGACGTACGCGTGCATCGGACCAGAACCAGGCGATGCCGGTTTCTGCCAGCGCCATTCCCAGAGATTCGAAGTTGCCGGCGATCATCGCTTCTTTCTTCTCTTCATCAATATTGGGGAAGCACAGCTCGATATTGCGGCGAGTGATACGTTCGCGACGCTTGAGGAAGTGACGCGACAATTTGCCAGCGCCCGCGCCAAGCCGGATCAAAATGGGGTAAGGAAGTTGCACCAGCAGCCACAGCACACCTAGCCCAAACCAGGTAAACCAATAGCGGGGATGCAGAAGTTTGGAGCGGAACTGCCTGGATTTCGTCATAACGCCTTCATGTCGGGAGAAAATGTATCGCACTAAGAAGAGAGTCCATGAGTTCCTGGCGGTACAACTGTTCTAATTACGACCAGTAGATTAACAAATAGTGCCGTCAAAGAAACGCGATCTCCACAATCTTTAAGATTAAAGGAAATCATTGATGAGGCGACTATTAGCAGGTTAATGGCTATCTGATGGATATTTTTCAATTCTAACAAAGATTTAATCACAGTGTTTAGTGCAGTTTTCTCATGCTGTTTGCGCGCTTAAATGCGCGGCAGAAATGTTTTTATATCATTGCTGACACTATTTTTACGCTAATGGCTAAAAATTTGTCTCAATCAGGCTAGCTTAAACTCTTTAAGACAATCCCTGCATTCGTTAATGGTTGATCTCGGTTTTTTTCACGCACAAAAAAAAGAATTATAAAAAGCATTTATAAATCATAGTTTTATGTGGTTGCTGGTGAGACTGATAAGGATCGCATGAGGAAAGTCATTATTGAAACTTCAGCTTTAGTTATCGGATTCTCACTCTTTAATGCGTCAGCGATGGCCGCCGATGATAACGGACGTGTAACCTTTCATGGACAGATTATTGATGGCGATTCACCTTGTTTAATCGGCCACGCCGACAACGATCGGGCGATTCTCTGTCTGCCACCAAAACCAGCGCGTTTTATTGAGGGGTAATCTTTGTAGTGTTGAAACCTTGCAAGGCATTACCGCTTCTCAAATGCCAACATAATCCCTACCAAAAACAGCCGTGGCCAGTTGCTCAATGCAACACCACTTAGCCTCGCCTTGAGCCAGCAGCTCACACTGGATTTCACCGCTAGCGCGGCATCATCAAATACCCACAGTTGTAGCAGTATCAGATTGACCAGCGTCGCTACGAATTAGTCCAGCAGGACGATCAAATAAAAAATGCTTTTTTAAGTGGAGGTGTTTTAAATTAAAGTAGAGCGAGCTAGAAAATCTATTTTTAATGAGTTAATTTTTTTGCAAAACATGAGATTTTAAGAATACTTTTGTGATCGAGTAAATGGCAATAGGGATGGCTACTGCAAAGAGCGATGTTATCAGAAACCCTAATAAAGCATGATCGATATAACCATCGAAAATTCTCTGCGGTAAAAAGTAAAAATAAAGATACATCAGGAAGAAGAAATATACAGGTTTAATCATAATCACTAAGCTTTCAAAAGCAAATGTCTTAACGCGAATTATCTCCTTGTATCGGTATCTTTTGATGCATGTTTTTAATGTTGAGTAGATTAATCCGCTGGTGGTAAATAAGATAAATAAACAAATTATGGTATGGATTCTACTATACGCATGTTCTGGTCTGGCTCTCCAGAATGATTGAGTAAGTTTATCGGCTACTTCATAAGGTATATTTTTCTCGATTAAGTTAAATAGGATATCTGTTTCAGCTATTCCGATCGTTACAAGAGTCGCTAAAAAAGTCGAAAAAAATATCATAAGCATTGTAACTGCACATTTTTTCATTCGTTGCATCATTGTTAACGGTCTTGGTTTTATAAAAAAGGCGTGAAGATGTGTCGATTATAGGAAGGTTTTTTTCGATTAAAAGTAAACAATATTTTAATGTGGGGATGCTGTGAGCATTTGAGACGGTTCTCAAAGTTGTGAGTCTTTATTGTTACTGTTTTAAAATATTTCCTTACCTGTCTTTTTACAAAATAATAAAGCCCGCGATGCGGGCTTTATTATCAACCGTGACCATCAGCAAAAACTATTCGATATTCTGAATCTGCTCACGCATCTGCTCAATCAACACTTTCAGCTCAATCGCTGATGTAGTGATCTCGGCGTTAATCGATTTCGAAGCCAGCGTGTTCGATTCGCGGTTGAACTCCTGCATCATAAAGTCGAGGCGGCGGCCAACGGCTTCTTTCTTTTTCAGGATGTTGTAGGTCTCTTTGACGTGCGCATCCAGACGATCCAGCTCTTCTGAAACATCGGTGCGCTGCGCCATCATTACCAGCTCTTGCTCGAGGCGATTATTTTCCAGCTGCACTTCGGCTTCTTCCAGCTTGGTCACCAGACGCTCGCGCTGCCATTTGATCACTTCTGGCATCTGCGCGCGCACTTTGCTGACTTCGTGCGATACGCCTTCCAGACGCTGTTCAATCATCGCTTTCAGCGCGGTACCTTCGCTTTCACGCGCTTCGATAAAGTCATCCAATGCGCCATCCAGCGCCACCAGCAATTCAGCGTTAATAGCGTCAAGATCCTGCTCTTGTGCGGACATCACGCCCGGCCAGCGCAGAATATCCAGCGGATTAATCGCGCCTTCATCACTCTGCATCTTCACCCAGTTGGCGGCCTGCACCAGCTGCTTGGCTAGCGATTCATTCAGCTGCAGTTCGCCTTGCGCGCTGGCATCGGCGTCATAACGCAGGTTGCACTCGATTTTACCGCGCGTCAGACGATTGCGGATGCGCTCGCGGATTACCGGCTCCAGACCACGAAATTGCTCCGGTAGGCGGATATAGGTTTCCAGATAGCGCTGGTTAACCGAACGGATTTCCCAGGCGGCGCTGCCCCAGTGGCCTTTGGCTTCGCGGCGGGCGTAAGCGGTCATACTGCGGATCATAGTCGTCTTCTCTTTTTCAGAAATGTTGGGTGAAGTATAGCGAGGCAGCCTCGACGCTAACAGGCATAAGCGCACTTAAGCTTGAATAACAAAAAATTACCCCTTTTACCTACAGACACTTATGCTTAGCGCTGGTTCGCTTAAAAGGATGAAGTGATGTTCCGCTCTCTGGCTCTTCCTGCTTTATTAACCTTACTGCTCGCTGGCTGTCAGGCACCGTCGACAGCAACGCAACAGATCCCGCCCAACACTGCGCCAGTCGCGGTATGCGGTTCGGGTGACGTGATGATGCAAACCACGCTGTGGTTTGGCATGAACAAACCGAAAGGTGGCATCGTTAGCAGCAGCGAATGGCAGCAGTTTGTTGATAACGATGTGACGCCGCGTTTCAAAGACGGTTTATCGGTATATGACGCAAAAGGGCAGTGGCTGGGCGAGAACGGCAAGCTGGCGCGGGAAAACAGCAAAGCGCTGATGCTGATTCACAATCCGGATTTAGCGAGTTCTGAGAGCATCAATAAGCTTCGTGATGTGTATAAAAAGCGCTTTGAGCAGGAATCGGTGATGCGAGTTGATTCATTGGTGTGCGTGGCGTTTTAAAAAATGGCGGCCACGTAGCCGCCATGCGTTATCAGATAAACAGCCCGGCGAATGCGGCCGAAAGCAAGCTCACCAGCGTGGAGCCATACACCAGCTTCCAGCCAAAGCGTGAAACCACATTGCCCTGTTTCTCGTTCAGGCCTTTAATCGCACCGGCAACGATGCCGATTGAGGCGAAGTTAGCGAACGAAACCAGGAACACTGACAGAATCCCCAATCCGCGCGGCGTCATCTCAGCCGCCACTTTCTTCAGCTCGATCATCGCGACAAATTCATTCGCCACCAGTTTGGTGGCCATAATACTCGCCGCCTGCAAGGCATCAGCGGACGGAATGCCAACCAGCCATGCAAACGGATAGAAAACGTAGCCGAGCAGCTGCTGGAAGCTGTAGCCAAATAGCGCCGCGAACAGCGCATTGATCGCCGCAATTAACGCGATAAAACCAATCAGCATCGCCATGATGATCATCGCCACTTTAAAACCGGCGAGAATGTATTCGCCCAGCATCTCAAAGAAGCTCTGATCTTCGTGCAGCTTATCCAGCGCAATCTGCTCTTCGTTTTCCGGGCGGGTTGGATTGATGATCGAGAGGATAATAAAGGTGCTGAACATATTGAGCAGCAGCGCCGCGACCACATATTTGGCATCAATCATCGACATATACGCGCCAACAATCGACAGCGAAACCGTCGACATCGCCGTCGCCGCCATGGTGTACATACGCGGAGCGGAGATATCGGCGAGAATACCTTTATAAGCGATGAAGTTCTCCGACTGGCCAAGAATCAAGGTGCTGACAGCGTTAAACGACTCCAGCTTGCCCATGCCATTCACCTTCGACAACAGAGTACCAACGGCGCGAATCAGCAGCGGCAGAATGCGCCAGTGCTGCAAAATGCCGATCAGTGCGGAAATAAACACAATCGGGCAGAGCACGCCGAGGAAAATAAAGGCTAATCCCTGATCCGCCATATTACCGAAGACAAAGTTGGTCCCTTGCGCGGCGTAGGTTAATAAGGTTTCGAAGAAGCGGCCCACCGCAGAGACCACCGATTGGCCGCCCGCCGAATGCAGGAAGAACCAGCCCAGCGCGGCTTCAACAATCAGCAGCTGAATAATAAAGCGGGGACGAATGCGTTTGCGGTCGTGGCTGACCAATAGCGCAAGGGCAAAGATCACCACCAGCGCCAGCAGGAAATGGAGTATCGCGATCATCATTTATCTTTTTTAGGGAGGAAACGCGCATTTAGCCACAGCCACCACAGAATTTCATCCAGGATTGTGGCGATCGCGGGCAGGACAGCCGCAGCCGAAGTCCGTATAATGCGCAGCCAAACCTAAGCAAGCCGGAGAGAAACCATGCGTCCAGCAGGCCGTAGTGCATCTGAAACACGTCCCGTCACACTCACTCGTCACTACACCAAACATGCAGAAGGCTCTGTGCTCGTTGAGTTCGGCGAAACCAAAGTGCTGTGCACCGCAACCGTCGAAGAGAGCGTGCCGCGTTTCCTCAAAGGCAAAGGTCAAGGCTGGATTACCGCAGAATATGGCATGCTGCCGCGTTCTACCCACAGCCGCATGGCGCGTGAAGCGGCCAAAGGCAAACAGGGCGGCCGTACGCTGGAGATTCAGCGTCTGATCGCCCGTTCACTGCGCGCGGCAGTGGATTTGGAAGCGCTGGGTGAATTCACCATCACGCTGGATTGCGATGTGATTCAGGCCGATGGCGGCACGCGTACCGCATCCATTACCGGTGCCTGCGTGGCGCTGGCCGATGCATTGAATGCGCTGGTTGCTGCTGGCAAGCTGAAAGCCAGCCCGCTGAAAGGCATGGTGGCGGCGATTTCTGTGGGTATCGTCGGCGGTGAAGCGCTGTGCGATCTGGAGTATGTGGAAGATTCCGCCGCAGAAACTGACATGAACGTGGTGATGACCGAAGACGGTCGCATGATTGAAGTGCAGGGCACCGCAGAAGGTGAACCCTTCAGCCACGACGAGTTACTGCAGCTGCTGGCGCTGGCGCGAGGCGGCATTGAGCAGTTGATTCAGGCGCAGAAAGCGGCGCTAACTAATTGATGTAACAGGCGACCATAGAGTCGCCTTTTCTTTATTTGAGGAGTGAGAAATGAAAGCCTGGCAGCGTCAGTTTATAGAATTCGCCCTGAACAAAGGGGTGCTGAAGTTTGGTGAGTTCACCCTGAAATCGGGACGTAAAAGCCCCTATTTCTTCAATGCCGGTCTGTTTAACACCGGTCGCGATTTAGCGCTGTTAGGCCGTTTCTACGCGCAGGCGCTCGTCGATGGCGGTGTCGATTTCGACCTGCTGTTTGGCCCGGCGTATAAAGGCATCCCGATTGCCACCACTACTGCGGTAGCGCTGGCCGATCATCATGAGCGTGACGTGCCTTACTGCTTTAACCGTAAAGAAGCCAAAGATCACGGTGAAGGCGGTTTGCTGGTCGGCAGCCCGCTGCAAGGCAAAGTGATGCTGGTGGATGATGTGATCACCGCCGGCACCGCGATTCGTGAATCAATGGATATCATTAGTGCGCATAACGCGACGTTAGCGGGCGTGCTGATTTCGCTGGATCGTCAGGAACGCGGCCGCAGCGATATTTCGGCGATTCAGGAAGTGGAACGCGACTATAAATGCAAAGTCACCGCGATTATTACGCTGGCTGAGCTGATTGATTACCTGGAAGAGAAGCCGGAGATGGCTGATCATCTGGCGAAAGTGCGCGCGTATCGCAAAGAGTACGGGATTTAATTATTCGGTAATGAGGTCGGCATAAATGCCGACCTGGTCTTTTAAACCAACTGCGCAGCCATCAGCGGCCAGCGGCTCTCGAAATCGGCGGTCGGACGAAAGCGGAATTCCGAGCGCACATAGCGCGACAACAGCCCTTCACAAAACGCCAGCAACTGGCTCGCCAGCAGCGTTTCATCGTTCTGGAAACCTTCACCATCACGCATTTTCTTCTCGCGCATCACCTGACGCAGCTGCACTTCAATACGTTCGAACAGCTGGTTGATACGCCCTTGCAGGCGATCCTGTTCAAACATCAGCGCGTGGCCGGTCAAAATACGCGTCAGCCCCGGATTACGCTCACCAAATCCCAGAATCAGCTGCACGATTAAACGCAGTCGCGTCAGCGTCTCTTTTTCATCTTTCAGGATCAGATTGATGCGGGTAATCAGACTGTCTTCAATAAACTCGATCAGGCTGTCAAACATACGCGTTTTGCTGGGAAAGTGGCGATAAAGCGCCGCTTCCGACACGCCGACATTAGCGGCCAGCTTCGCGGTGGTGATGCGCTGACTGCCATCGCCTGACTCCAGCATTTGCGCCAGCGCCTGCAAAATCTCTTCGCGACGATTCCGTTTCGCGACTTTTTTTTCTGCCATGACCTTCAACACCCCTGAAATTCACCAAAAACAGGCAATACTGCCTCATCTGCCACAAGCAAAGCGGCCTGTGGCGACAAGAAATAAAAAGATGGCTAAGCGAAAAGTGTCGCGTGTTACTGACGGCCTGAGTGACCGAAGCCGCCTGCGCCGCGATCGCTGGTGTCAAAATCTTCCACCAGGTTAAATTCGGCCTGCACGACCGGCACGAAGACCAGCTGTGCCAAACGGTCGCCTGGCTGCAGCGTGAAGCTGTCCTGGCCACGGTTCCAGACGGAAACCATCAATTGGCCCTGATAATCGGAGTCGATCAAACCGACCAGGTTGCCCAGCACGATGCCATGTTTATGGCCAAGGCCGGAGCGCGGCAGAATCACGGCTGCCAGACCTGGATCGCCAATGTGAATCGCCAAACCGGTGGGAACCAGCGTGGTCATGCCTGGTGCGATTTCCAGTGCATCATCCAGGCAGGCGCGTAAATCGAGACCTGCGGAACCAGAGGTTGCATAAGTCGGCAGCGGGAATTCGTTGCCCACACGTGCATCAAGAATTTTAACGTCGATTTTTTTCATCATAACGGCTGACAATCTCGTCTATTAATTGTTGGCCAAGGAGCGTCTTATCACTGAGCGGTAAGACTTTTTCTCCTTCCTGCCAAAAAAGGTGAAGAGCATTGGTGTCGCTATTGAAGCCCTGACCCGCCTGCGCCACATCGTTGGCACAAATCAGATCCAGGTTTTTTCGCACCCGTTTTTGCCGCGCGTATTCTTCCACATTCTGGGTTTCGGCAGCAAATCCCACAACGTAAGGGCGATTTTTCTGCAGCGCTGCCACGCCTGCGACAATATCGGGGTTCTTCACCAACTGCAGCGTGACGCTATCGTCGCCACCCTGTTTTTTGATTTTCTCTGCGGCAATCGTAGCCGCCCGGTAGTCTGCCACGGCTGCGCTGGCAATGAAAATATGTTGTTGCTGGATTTGCGCCATCACCGCCGCTTCCATCTCCAGCGCGCTGTCGACGTCCACGCGTTGCACGCCAGCTGGCGTTGGCAGCGCCACCGGACCGGCAATCAGCGTCACCTTCGCACCGCGTTTTGCTGCCGCAGCCGCAATCGCAAAGCCCATCTTGCCCGAGCTGTGATTGCTGATATAACGCACCGGGTCCAGCGCTTCGCGTGTTGGACCGGCGGTGATCATAATGTTGAGATGTTGCAGATCGTTGACGGGCGCAGCCCATTCAAGTGCGTGCGCCACAATCGCCAGCGGGTCGAGCATGCGGCCCGGACCAATATCGCCGCACGCCTGGCTGCCGCTGTCGGGCCCCCAAATCAGCATGCCGCGCTGATGCAGACGTTGCAGGTTCTCTTGCGTGATCGCCGCGCGGTACATCTGCTGATTCATGGCCGGGACGATGGCAACGGGCGCGGCGGTTGCCAGGCATGCGGTGGTGACCAAATCATTCGCCATACCTGCCGTCACGCGGGCTATCAGATCGGCGGTTGCTGGCGCCAGTACAATTAAATCGGCCCATTTCGCCAATTCAATATGGCCCATCGCCGCTTCCGCCGCCGGATCGAGCAAATCATCAAATACCGGATAACTGGAAACCGCCTGCAGGCTCAGCGGGGTAATAAAAGCTTTGGCCGCTTCGGTCATCATTACGCGCACATCAGCGCCGCGATCGCGCAGCCGACGCACCAGCTCCGGCGCTTTATACGCAGCGATGCCGCCACTCACGCCCAGCAGAATTTTCTTTCCGGCTAATCCCGTCATGTTGTTCGCCTCAAAGCAGATTGCCGCGTCAGGGGCGGCAGATGCAGGCAACTTTATCACAAAATCCGCAACGCGCCTTTTCACTGCCTGCGGCCTTTGCGAGCCGGCTCTGAAATCGTTCAATGCGTGCTGGCGCTGAATGTGGCTGACGCGCAGAATCGCCGCAACGCAGGGAGGAGATGGTCATGACGGAACTGGCACCACGGGAAAAACTGATGTTAATGGGCGCAGAAGTGCTGAGTGATGCTGAGCTGCTGGCGATTTTTTTGCGCACCGGCATCAGCGGCACCAGCGTGCTGCTGTTGGCACATCAGATGCTGAACGAGTTTGGTTCGCTCTATCGCATTATGACGGCCAGCAAAGAGGAGCTCGGGCAGATTAAAGGTGTGGGCAGCGCCAAAATGACGCAGCTGTATGCCATAGCCGAACTGGGCAGGCGATTCTTTGCCAGCCAGCTGGCGCGGGAGAATGTGATGGAGAATCCACAGGTGACGCGCCATTACCTGCAAAGCGTGCTGGCGCATCAGGAGCGCGAAGTGTTTATGGCGCTGTTCCTTGATAACCAGCACCGCGTGTTGCAGGCGCAGAAGATGTTTTCCGGCTCGATTGCCAGCGTGGAAGTTCATCCGCGTGAAATCGTGCGCGAAGCGCTAAAACTCAACGCGGCAGCGGTGATTCTGGCACACAATCACCCGTCGGGAATCGCTGAACCCAGCCGAGCCGATCGCGAGATTACCGGAAAAGTAGGACAAGCCTGCGCGCTGCTCAATATCCGTTTACTTGATCATTTGGTGATCGGTCACGGCGAGTTTACCTCTTTCGCCGAGCGCGGTTGGTTGTAATTCATCGATTCAACTGAACAGAAATAGGGCATTTTTGCGCGATCCAGAGGGATCTTTATCTGTTCGGGACTTGAGCACTCGGGCTGAGCGGCGTATACTACGCCACCTTTGAGAATCTCGGGTTTGGCGTTTGGGCCAGCTTAGCGGGTTCACATGGAACTCGCCTGGGCGGGCTAAGGCCTGACGAGGCGGCCAAAACCTAGTTTTTAAAGCTCGAGCTGATTTGATTTTTGGAGAATAGAAATGTCACGAGTCTGCCAGGTAACTGGAAAGCGTCCGGTAACGGGTAACAACCGTTCCCACGCAATGAACGCGACGAAACGCCGTTTCCTGCCGAACCTGCACTCTCACCGTTTCTGGGTTGAGAGCGAAAAGCGCTTCGTTACTCTGCGTGTATCTGCTAAAGGTATGCGTGTTATTGATAAAAAGGGCATCGATACGGTTCTGACCGAAATCCGCGCCCGTGGTGAGAAGTACTAAGGAACTGAATCATGGCTAAAGGTATTCGTGAGAAGATCAAGCTGGTTTCCTCTGCTGGTACAGGTCACTTCTATACCACCACGAAGAACAAGCGTACTAAACCAGAGAAATTAGAACTGAAAAAGTTCGATCCGGTTGTACGTCAGCACGTGATCTACAAAGAAGCTAAAATTAAGTAATTTTAGTGTTCTGTGAAAAACCCGGCTTCGGCCGGGTTTTTTGTTTCTGCGATTCGTTGAGGAGATGAGATGCCTGAATTACCTGAGGTAGAAACCAGTCGTCGCGGTATCGAACCCCACATGGTGGGGGCCACGATTCTGCATGCAGTGGTGCGCAATCCACGTTTGCGCTGGCCGGTCTCGCATGAAATCCACGCGCTGAGCGATCAACCGGTATTGAGCGTGCAGCGTCGCGCTAAATATCTGCTGCTCGAACTGCCGCATGGCTGGATCATCATTCACCTCGGCATGTCCGGCAGCCTGCGTGTGCTACCCGGCGAACAACCGGCCGCTAAACATGACCACGTCGATTTGGTGATGAGCAACGGCAAAGTGCTGCGCTATACCGATCCACGTCGCTTTGGCGCCTGGCTGTGGAGCAATGACCTTGCAGGCAGCAGCGTGCTGGCGCATCTCGGCCCGGAGCCGCTCAGCAGCGAATTTGATGGCGCTTATCTGTTTGAAAAGTCACGCGGCAAACGCACCGTGATTAAACAGTGGCTGATGGATAACAAAGTGGTGGTAGGCGTCGGGAATATCTACGCCAGCGAATCGCTGTTTACCGCCGGGATCTTGCCCGATCGTTCGGCGATGAGTTTGAGTCAGGAAGAGGCGGAACTGCTGGTTAACACCATCAAAGCGGTGTTGCTACGCTCGATAGAGCAGGGCGGCACCACGCTGCGTGATTTCCTGCAAACTGACGGTAAGCCAGGCTACTTTGCGCAAGAGCTGCAGGTTTATGGTCGCGCCGGTGAACCTTGCCGCGCCTGCGGTACGCCGATTGTCAGCGGCAAGCATGGCCAGCGCAGCACCTTCTGGTGTCCACGCTGCCAGCACTGAGTTAAGGCTGTGCCAGTCGCGCCAGTAACGCCTTATGCACCACGGCAGGCAGAAATGCCTGCACGTCACCGGCATGGCGCGCCACTTCTTTGACCAGTGAAGAAGAGACGAACGAGAAACCTTCTGACGGCATCAGAAACACGCTTTCCAGCGTGGGCAGCAGATGCCGATTCATCTGCGCCAGCTGCAGCTCATATTCAAAATCCGACACCGCACGTAATCCACGCACCAGCACATTGGCATTCTGCGCCTGGGCAAAGTTCGCCATCAAGTCACTAAACCCGATTACTTCGACATTCGGCAGATGTGCCGTCACCTGACGCGCCATATCTACGCGCTCATCCAGAGTGAACAGCGGCTTTTTACTCGGGCTGGCGGCAATCGCCACGACGATGCGGTCAAACATCTTCGCTGCGCGCGTCACAATATCCAGATGGCCTAAGGTAAAGGGATCAAAGGTGCCGGGATAAATCGCTTTGGTACTCATACGCGGCCTTGTGTTGAGGTGTGATGCAGCGCCCAGAGCGCCGAGTATTTGTTGAAAGTGTACTGCGCGTTAACCACCGCCAGAATCCAGCCCTGTTTTCCATCGAGAAAACCGGCGCGCAGCAGCAGCGTTTTAACGAACGCACCGAGCGTATGGCTAAAGATCGAGAATAAGCCGCAGCGTTTGCCGCGCTGGAAACGCTCTTTTGCCCAGGCTTCGGCGTAGTTCATCTGCTTACGCTGAAATGCAATCAGGTCGCGGCAGGTGAGATGTTGCAGATCGCCCGCTAGCTTCACCACCGGCGCACCTTGCGTCTCCAGTGATTCGTGTACCAGATTGTCGTTGTAATTGAGCTTGCGCGGATAAAGACGCATGACGCGGTCAGGATACCAGCCGCTGTGGCGCATAAAGCGGCCGAGAAACAGATTGCTGCGGCCGAGGCTGTAAACGTTGTCCGATGCGGGCTGCGCGAGAACCTGCTCGATAGCGCGACGCAGTTCTGGTGTCACACGCTCGTCGGCATCGATCATCAAAATCATTTCGCCTTGCGCATGGGCCTGCGCGCGCTGGCGCTGCTTGCCAAATCCCTGCCAGCCTTCAGCCTGGAAAACCTGCGCGCCATGTTCGCGAGCTACCTGCACCGTGTTATCGCTGCTGCCGGAATCCAGCACCACAATCTCATCCGCCCAATTGACAGAAGCCAGCGCCTCCGACAGCAGTTCAGCTTCGTTTTTGGCGATCATCACCACGGAGAGACGTTGGCGTTGCGACATGAATTAGTGAGCTCGCGGTGGTAAGTGAGGTTCGAGTAACTGTAGCAGACGCTGTAATGCGCCCTGATTTTGATGCAGCACTTCCACAGCATGGCGGCCGTAATAGCGGCGGTAATCGTCATCCTGCAGCAGGTTAGCGACCTCTTTCTGCAGCGATACCACGTCAGTGACGGTAATCAGCCCTTCGGCTTGCTGCAGCTTGGCGCAGATATCTTTGAAGTTCCAGATGTGCGGGCCCATCAGCACCGGAATGGCATGTGCTGCCGGTTCCAGCGGATTGTGACCGCCGCGCTCGACCAGGCTGCCGCCCACAAAAGCGAGATCGGCGATGCCGTACAGCATCATCAACTCGCCCATGGTGTCGCCAATCACCACTTGCGTGGAGCTTGAAGGAATTTCGCCGCTGCTGCGCAGGGTAAAGCTGAAGCCACGTTTTTGCGTCAGGTCGCAGGCATCTTTGAAACGTTCAGGATGGCGTGGCACCAAAATCAGCAACAGATCGGGGAATTGTTGCAGCAGGCGACGATGCGCATCGAGCACAATCGCTTCTTCGCCTTCGTGGGTGCTGGTGGCGATCCACACCGGACGACGCGATGCCCACTGACGACGCAGCGTGACCGCTTTTGCCGCCAGCTCTGGCGTCACGGAAATATCAAATTTGAGGCTGCCGGTAACGGTGAGATGCGAACGCTTCAGGCCAAGGCTGAGGAAACGGTCGCCATCTTCGGCGTTTTGCGCGGCAATCAGCGTGATGCGTTGCAGCAAGTCGCGCATAAAGCCGCCAAGTTTTTTGTAGCCTTTGGCCGAGCGCTCAGACAGGCGCGCGTTGGCAATCACCAGCGGAATCTTGCGCTGATGAAGAATACGAATAATGTTTGGCCACAGCTCGGTTTCCATGATGATCACCAGGCGTGGATCGACGGTATCAAGGAAACGGTTGATGGAACCTGGCAGATCGTACGGCAGGTAAACGTGGTGCACATCTTTGCCAAACGCTGACTGCGCACGTTCGGAGCCGGTCGGCGTCATGGTGGTGACGGTAATCGGTAGCGTCGGATAGCGGTGACGCAGCGCGCGCACCAGCGGCACTGCCGCCAGCGTCTCGCCGACGGAAACCGAGTGCAACACAATGCCATGCGGCAGCACTTTTCCAGTGCAATAGCCGTAGCGTTCTGCCCAACGTTTACGATAGGCCGGTGCTTTTCGACCGCGCAGCCACAGGCGCAGCCAGATTAGTGGCTGAATCAGATAGAGCAAGGCTGTGTATAGAGTCGTCATAGTTACCGTTACGACAGAATCGCGTCAAAAAACAGAGGAAAGGCGGCATGTTATCAGAAATTAACCGCCTGCTCATACCACTTCGTCAGCGGGTCTGCAGCACTTGCTGATACAACGAGGTCAGCGCTTGCGCCAGCCGCTGCGGGCCATAAGGTTCAATTCTGCGACGTGCGGCTTCGCCCATGGCAGAATTGTGTGAAAGCGCCGGTGTTGCTTTTACGGCTTCGTTTAACGCTTTGATATCTAATGCATCGCAGACAAAACCTTCCTGGCCTGCAGTGATAAACTCCGCGCCGCCGCAGCCGGTGCTGGTGATCACCGCCAAACCGCAGGCCATCGCTTCCAGCACCACATTCGGGAAGGGATCATATAGTGTGGGCAGCAGCAGCGCATCGGCTGCATGGTAGAACGGTTGCACGTCCTGCTGCATGCCAACAAAGCGTAAGCGGTCGAGGCAATTCAGCTGGTTTGCCAGCTGCTGATAGCGCGACAACTGCTTATCCTGGCCGACCACCACCAGATAACGATCGCTTTTCGCTACTGCTTCAATCGCCGCCTTCAATCCTTTGCGCTCAAAGCCCGAACCTACGTAAATCATTACCGTGGCATCTTGCGGCAGTTTGAGCTGCTGGCGTGCCGCATGGCGCAGTGCTTCGCTGGCTGGCAGGAAGCGTTGACTATCAATGGCGTTATGAATCACATGGATCTTGCTGGCATCAAGCGTGAAGTGCCGCAAAATATCCTGCTTCACCATCTCTGAATTACAGATCACCGCTTTCAATGACGGCGCGTTGAACATTTCGGCTTCCGCCTGCAACACATAACGATGATAAGGGCTGAGGCGGGCACTTAAGCGCTGCCAGGGCGACACGATGCGCGCGCGCTGCTCCAGCCAAACGCGGTGCACGCCATCACCGGCACGAAAGATATCGCAACCGGCGATGCGTTCGTGGCTCTGCACAATATCGAACTTCTCGCGTTCCCAACATTCACGTGCGGCACGCGCAAAACCGCGCTCGCGAGAAATGCGACCGAATTTTGCTGGATTGCAGATGTGCAGATGCCAGGCCGGATTCGGCGTGCCCTGCCAGCTGCGGGTGATGATATTGAGATCGAGCTGCTCGCTATCCAGCGCTTCCAGCGCACGCGAAATAAAACGTTCTGCGCCGCCGTCTGGGCGGTATTTCTGCCGGACGATCGCCAGGCGTAACTTACTCATGCAAAAAACTCCGGGCGGCGGCCACCACATCCTCAACGGGAATGGCAGAAAGATAGCGCTGTTGCGTGTTGGTATCGATGGCGTCTGGCGAGGGCAGCGGACCATAATCGCCGGCCCAAATCACGCGGTTGTTATCGCCCCATGGACGCCAGTGTTGCAGCTTGGTGGGGCCAAACAGCGCCAAACAAGGCGTTTCCAGCGCGGCGGCCATATGCATCGGCGCAGAATCCACACCGATAAACAGCTGTGCCGCATCGATCAACGCCGCCAGCTGCGGCAAGGATAATTCACCGGCCAGCGACACCACGTTATGGCTATGGCACAGCGACTGAATATTGGCGATCATCGCCATTTCTTTCTGGTCCGGCGCCGCAGTCAGTACCACGGTGCGGCCTTCGGCGACCAGCGCATCGATCAGCTGTGCGACTTTTTCATCTTCCCAGCATTTGAACAGCCAGCGTGAAGTGGGTTGCACCACAACAAACGGCAATTTCACCGCGTGCAGCGCTAGCACATCCTGCACTTTCTGTTGATCGGCTGCGCTGAAATGCATTGAGGCTTTTGCGCCTGCGGCACTGATGTCCAGTGGCTTCAGCGCCGCCATATTCTGTTCGACCGTATGCAGCTGATTATGATCTTCCGTGCTGACCAGCTGATTGTGCATCCAGCGCCATAAGGCGTTATCACGTTTGCGGAAGGCAAACCCAATGCGCACTGGCGCGCCAGAGAAACCGGTAATAATGGCGCTGCGCCACTGATCGGCAAGGTTAATCACAAGGTCATAATGGCAAGCACGCACCGCTGAAAGCAGCGCCATTTCATGTCGGAACTTCTGCCAGCCGCCTTCCTTCTTCCAGTTGCGATCGATGATGTGTAACTGGCGAATGGCCGGATGCGCTTCCAGCATCGGACGAGTTTCTTTATACAGCAGAACGTCAATGTTGGCCTGCGGATAGCGCTGGCGAAGAGCGTTGATAGCGGGCGTAGTCAGCAGCATATCGCCGTGATGGCGCAGCTTGATCAGCAGAATATTTTTCGGTGCAAATTGGTCTGGAATCGGGCTTGCCATACTCAAATGATCTCAGAATTCAGTCAGCTGATTGTAGGGCAAACCCCAAAGGGGTGAAAGCCAGACGCGGCGCTTATTTGTTACGCCAGCGGTAAATCCGGCTCAGCCACAACAGCAGTTGATACCATTGGCGTACGCCGCGCGCATTACGCAGCATGCGCTTATGGGTTTGCGTGGCGAATAGATCGGCAATCATCGCCTGACGCGCGCTTTCTTCGGGCTCGCGTCGGATACAGTGGCAGACGCTAAGCGCCTCATGGGTGATCTGGTAGTGAAACGCCGGGTAGATTTTTACTTGATGGCGATAGCGTGCGTTGAGCTCTTCCAGTAATTGCGCGATTTTCAGGTAATGACGCTGATACTCGACATTGCGCTGGCCGGTGCGTTTACGATTACTGATTGAAGCATCATGCATGTAATAACGGTAAAGCACCCGATCGGTGTAGCGCACGCGTTGGGCATTCAGCATGAACTCGGTGGTCCACGGAATATCCTGATGATGCAGGCCAGGTTCAAAGTAGAGTTTGAGCCGTTCGATCAATTCGCGGCGGTAAATACCCAGCCAAACCACATGCATATAGCGATGCGTTTGCAGCGCCTTGTTGAGCCACTCAGGGCCGCCGAGTACTTCGGTGCTGGTGAGGCGATCGAGAGGAATCAGCGGTTTAACTTGCTGACTGGCTTTGAAAAACCATTCTGCGTTGCACTGCGCAGCATCGAGATTGTCGCGTTCTGCCATCTCAACCAGCGTTTGATACATCGCCGGATCCATGGTGTCGTCGGCATCTGGAAACGAAACGTACTTACCGCGCGCTACCGCTAAGCCGGCATTGCGCGCGCGCGATACGCCGCCGTTGGCCTGGTGGATCACTCGCACATGTGGGTGCTGCTGCGCGTAGGCGTCGGCGCGTTCGCCGGAACCGTCCGTGGAGCCATCATCGACAACGATGATTTCCAGTGAGGTAAGCGTTTGCGCCAGCAACGACTGCATGCAGGCGGCAAAATCACTGCCCGCATTGAACATGGGAATAATGAGGCTGAGTAACGGGGATGATCTTTCAGGCTGCATGGTCATGCTGTTTTCATGTTCTTCCGTCGCGCCAAACGTTGCTGCTGACGCGCGCTGATAAAATCGTGAATGTCGTCTAACTTCCGCTGATCCAGTTCAAAAAGCTGTTCAGTGGGATGCATAAATTTGTACTGCGCCGCGAACACAAAGGATGAAGGCGCAATATGATTTGGGCCAATCAATAATACTTCGCCCAGAGGGCGCTGCTCTTCGACGCAACATGGGCCATAAATCAAAATGATCGGCACCTGCTGCGCATCGGCGATATAGACATTGCCGGAATCTGACGCGATATAGAAATCCATTTCACCGATAGCCGCTGGCACGTCTTCTAATGGCACCTTGCCAACCAGGCTGATGAGGTTCTCGCGCGCGCCGACAACTTTATACAGCTCCTGCAAGCGTGATTGTTCATTCGGTGCGCCAAAGGCGTAAAAATGACAGGGCAGATCGCTCAAGTGGTCAAAAAGTCGCTGCCAAATCATCGGCGGGATAGTCTTTGCCTGGTTACCTGCGGTGATGCTGATGCCAATACGAATGCCATCATGCTGGAATATTTCATCTGGCAACGAGTTGGGTTGCCAAAGTGGTTGTGTGGCATGCTTCGGATAGCTCTCTTTAGTAAATGAGCGATCGGCGAGTTTTAAGTAATTTTCCAGAGTCAGGGTATTTTTCTCATGCTCGACCACGCCGCTTGCGGTGAGATAAAACAGTCCCTGATAACCTTTGCGGCGATAGCTGGAAAGAAACTGTTTGTTGCTGGCATTACAGCAAGCGGCAATAAACAGATTAAGATTGGTTGGATGTAATAGATAGATGTTGTCGTAGCGGTTGAGTATCAGCCACACCAACTTCATTTTTTTGACTAAGCCTGAACGATGCTCTTCGATATACCAGATGTTTTCCAGCGTGTTATCGCGCGTGGCAAGAGCGGCAACGCTATTGCTCAATAGCGCATCGCTTTTTCCCAGATGGGTTAATAGCGGGGTGATATTAATGAAATCACCGATCTTGGCTGTTTGAATGACCAGATTTTTACCGGTTCGGCCGTGGAAGATTTTCATCACCCATTTGACCGGTAAAAAAAGTATAAAGAGTATTACATACGTCAACGATCTATCCCCATGATACGGCCACACCGACATGGGGACCTATTAACCTGAAACGTGCTGAGTGCCTGAAAATAGAGGTTCTTCCACTTCTGCCAGTTGCAAATACTGCTGACAAATAACGTTGAGACTATAAATGCTTAAGTCCAGATGTTGCAACTCAGGTGGATTAACATAGATTTCATGCATTTTTTGCGCCAGTGACTCAATATTCAACTCTGCAAGTCCACGCGCCAGATCGCCGCGCATAATTGAAGATGGCGCGCCGGGGCAGCGTGTACTGACCACCGAGGTACCACAGCTTAAGGCTTCGACCAGCACATTGCCAAATCCTTCGCTATCTGAACTGACCACTAACAGGCGAGCATGGCGAATCCACGGATAAGGATTTTTATGAAAACCTTCAAAGCGCACGCGCTCCGCGATGCCTAAATCAGTGGCTTGCTGGCGTAATCTTTCCGTGATTTTTTCGCTTCCCTGACCTAATAACACTAGCGGAGCCGTGATGCCACTTTGAGCATAGGCGGCCAGCAAGCGATCGTGACGCTTGGTTTCATGAAAACGGCCAACATGAAGCACAAAATTACTCCCTGCTAACGGGCAAGGTTCTGCTGCCAGGCGGGAAATAAGATCGAAATCAAACGGGTTAAAGATCACCTGCGCTTTGGCAGGCTTCACGCCGATATTTTGGATAACATCATCAATCACATATTGTGAGACGCCAATAAGCTGCTTGCCGTGGTAAGTATCACGAATTTTCAGCCGCTTAAGCCATAAAGAGAAACCTGATTTGCGAGCAAGATAGGAAGCTGAAAAAACGCCGTGCAAACAATACCAGGTTTTACTCGCATCCAGAGTACGCGCATGGCGGACAATGCGATCGGTTTTGTGCAGATTAGACAAAACCAAATCGAATTTTCCGTGCAGCGTTTCGCTTTGAAGCACGGCTTCATCTAGCAAATGTGCACGACGATGGGTTTCAGTCAGCTTGCGCCACGGACGTGAACTTTTATCAATCACGGTCTGATAATCCACACCCGCAGGAATAGGGTATTCACATACTTTGCGTAAGGAGAAAAGCGACACCCGATGTCCCTGACTGATAAAACCTTCAGCCAGTGTCAGGACGACTTTTTCGGCACCGCCGCCCGGCAGGCCATCAATCACCATCAGAATGCGCTTCGACAAATTCTTTTGCTCCTAATCGCCAGCCTGTTTTGTATGACAATGCAGCTATCATCCCCTGATAAAACAGAGCTGAATATAAGATAAATCAATTTATTAGGTATGTTTGGCTTCAGACATTACGCATTGATCTTAAGATGAACATTCTGCGTATTCGTGCCGTTGTGTAGTCTAATTTACTCTAGTTTAACCACACTTATACTGCTAACAACATCTGCGCGAACACGGCAGATGAAATGTTTGCCCTCATTCATTGGCTTGCGTACCATAACGACGAGGAATTGCTCATTTTATCGGATAAGTTATGGATAAGCCTGCGTTTTTAATCACTCTCGATACTGAAGGCGATAACCTGTGGCGCAATCGCAGCGGCAAGGTTACCACGCGAAATGTTCAGTTTCTGCCGCGTTTTCAGTCTCTGTGTGAGAAATACAATTTTAAACCCACCTGGCTAACCAATTACGAAATGGCGAGCGATCCTGCCTATGTTGAATTTGGTCGCGATCTGCTGGCGCGCGGGCAAGGTGAAATCGGTATGCATCTTCATGCATGGTATAGCCCGCCGGAATACGCGTTGACCGATGATGACTGGCGTTATCAGCCTTATTTGATTGAATTTCCGGAAAATATTTTGCGCGACAAGGTCGCATACATGACCGATTTGCTGGAAAGCGCTTTTCAGCAGAAGATGACCAGTCATCGTGCCGGACGCTGGGCTTTTGATGAAGTTTACGCCCGAGCATTGATCGACAACGGTTATTTGGTAGATTGCTCCGTCACACCGCGCGTGGATTGGCGTAATTCATCTGGCGCGCCGCAAGGCAAAGGCGGCACCGATTACAGCCTTTTCCCCGATCATGCTTATTACCTTGATATTAACAACATCTCCCGCGCGGGTGACAGCCCGTTGTTAGAGTTGCCGATGAGCATTCAATATCGCTATGGCGCTTTCACTAATCAGCTGAAAAAAGTGTGGAATGACGTGCGCGGAAAGAAACGTGGTCCCTCTGTTAATTGGCTACGTCCGGTTGGGGGCAATGTGGAGCAGATGAAGCAGGTGGTTGAGCAAACACTTAGCCAGGGAAATGATTATGTCGAGTTCATGCTGCATTCATCAGAATTCATGCCAGATGGCAGCCCCACATTTAAAAATGAAGCTGACATTGAGCGCCTTTATGATGATTTAGAGCAGCTTTTCAGTTGGCTACAATCACGTACTCAAGGTATGACGCTGACGGAATATGCGCTGCAGAAGAGAAACAGCGCTATCTAGCGAAGCGGTATAAATTTATACCGCAATTTCTTTCATCATCGTTGCAACATCTGTGGCTTGAATATCCGCCATGCTGTGTCCTTGAGCAGGACGCAGCACATACTGATTCTTACCATAACCGCCAATCAGCCCCGGATCGGTTGGACCGTAAAGTGTGATATTCGGACGGTCCAGCGCCGCAGTAAGATGACTCAAACCGGTATCCACCGACACCACCGCGCGCGCGCCGGCTAACTGCTGCGCTACCTGCTCCAGCGTTAGCTTTGGCAGCACCTCAACATGGTCAAAGCCTTCCGCCAAACGTTGTGCGCGTTGATGTTCATGCTCAGCGCCCCACGGCAACTTCACGCGCAAACCTGTTGGCTGCACTAACTCAATCAGCGCGCGCCAGTGGGATTCGGGCCAGTGTTTGTTATCACGCGTGGTGGCGTGCAGAAACACCAGATAAGGCTGAGCATCATCGGTCTGCGTTGACTGGAAATGGCCAGCAATCGCGTAGTCGCCCTGCGATGCAGGCTTTTCATAGCCGAGGCTTTTGGCAAACAGCTCGCGCGTACGTTCCACCGCATGCTGCTGCTTGTTGATTTCATGGCGTTTGTCATACCACCAGCTGGCGAAAGGTTCGCGCGCGCTGCGGCTGTCTTGTCCGTGCTTCTCGCCTTTTGCCAGGCGCGTAACCAGCGCGGCGCTTTTGATCAGGCCTTGCGCATCCAGCACCACATCATACTGACGCGATTGCAGCTCACGCTTAAATTGCACACGCTCTTCACGCTGCTGACTGCCGAACCAATGCTTACGCCAGCGGCGAATCGCCACCGGTAGCACTTTATCGACCGCCGGATGCCAGGCTGGGATTTGAGCGAAGTTCTCTTCAACCACCCAATCAAACCTGATGCCAGGAATCGCCTGCATCGCATCTGTCAGCGCCGGTAAGGTATGCAGCACGTCTCCCATTGAGGAAGTTTTAACAATCAAAACGTGCATCTTTACTCCTGCACCGGATGCAACAGCGCGCTCAGTTCCTGATGAACACGCGCTGGCTGAATATCAATCAGGCTCTGGTGATAACCTTGCTCGGCATCACCTTTGCGGACTTTGTGATAGCCGGTGATCAAACGAATAATGCGCGCTTGATGGGACAACGGCGGCGTGAAGTCCGGGCTACTTGGGCCATACAGCGCCACCAGCGGACGATTAAGCGCTGCGGCGATATGCATCAGACCGGAATCGTTACTGACAACCGCCGCGCAGTTCGCCAACAGAATCACCGCTTGCTCGAGTTGCGTATCACCGGCCAGATTTTTGCAGTGCGCACGCGCCGCTTCGGACAGCGTCTGCACAATGGTGTCGCCGGTTTCGCGGTCTTTCGCTGAACCGAACAGCACCACCTGATAACCTTCGCCAATCAGCTGTTCTGCCAGCGCGGCATAATGGTAATGCGGCCAGCGCTTCGCCGGGCCAAACTCTGCACCCGGGCAAAACCCGATTACCGGTCGATCGGCCGACAGCGCAAACTGCGCCGCCGTCATCTGCTTTTCATCGTCATCAACGCGCAATTGCGGCCACAGCAATGGCTGCGGCAGCTGCTGTGCGGAAGCGACTGGCTTGTCGTAGCCAAGCGCCAGATAGCGCTCAACCATCAACGGGAAGGCCGCTTTATCCAGCGTGCGCACATCATTCAACACGCCATAGCGCATCTCGCCGCGCCAGCCGGTACGACGTTTGATCCCGGCGAAAAACGGCACCAGCGCAGATTTGAAGGAGTTCGGCAGTACATAGGCGCGGTCATAGCCGCTGGCCTGCAGGGTTTTCCCCAAACGACGACGCTCGCCCAGCGCTAATGCGCCGTGGCCGAGCGGCATCGCCAGCGCCTGATTCACTTCCGGCATACGCGACAGCAATGGGCGGCACCAGGCCGGCGCCATCACGTCGATCACCGCTTCAGGATGCTCAGCCTTGAGCGTGCGATAGAGACTTTGCGACATCATCATATCGCCGACCCATGATGGGCCAATAACCAGAATTTTCATCGCTGCTGCCGATTTCCTTATGCGTTACGGTTCAGCCAGGCCATGTATTCGCCCACGCCTTGCGCGACGGTTTTGAACGGCTTGTCGTAACCCGCCGCACGCAAATTGTTGAGGTCAGCTTGGGTAAACGCCTGATAACGGCCTTTCAGCTTGTCCGGGAACGGAATGTATTCAATCTGGCCTTTCTGATGGAAGTTCAGCACCGCATCCGCCACTTCCTGGAAAGATTCCGCACGACCGGTACCGCAGTTGTAGATACCGGAAACACCGTTTTCCCAGCACCACAGATTTACCGCCACCACGTCATCAACGTGGATGAAGTCGCGGCGAAAATCGTCGCTGCCTTCGAACAGTTTTGGATTTTCACCGTTGCTGATTTGCGTGTTGAGGTGGAACGCCACGCTCGCCATGCCGCCTTTGTGGCCTTCACGCGGACCATACACGTTGAAGTAGCGGAAACCGCACACCGGCGATTCAGCTTCAGGCAGAATCTGGCGCACATAGTGATCGAACAGCATTTTCGAGTAGCCGTATACGTTCAGCGGCTGTTCGTACTGGCGCTCTTCGATGAAGTTCTCATTGCGGCCGCCGTAAGTGGCAGCGGAAGAGGCGTACAGGAACGGAATTTCACGCTCAAGGCAGAAGTGCAGCAGATCTTTCGAGTACTGATAGTTGTTATCCATCATGTACTTACCATCCCACTCGGTGGTTGCGGAGCAAGCACCTTCATGGAAAACCGCTTCAATGGGGCCGAGATCTTCGCCAGACATGATGTAACTGAGGAATTCCTCTTTATCCATGTAATCGGCGATGTCGAGATCCGCCAGATTCACGAACTTGGTGCCATCCTTCAGATTATCCACCACCAAAATGTCGGTCAGACCGCGGTCGTTCAGCGCTTTAACAATGTTGCTGCCAATCATGCCAGCGCCACCGGTTACGATAATCATATGCTTTGCCTTTAAAGAGTTGGGGGGAAACAGGAGGTTTCACCCACGAATGCCTATCATCATAACATTTCAGCCAGACGCAGGCAGCCAGATGACTCCGCAAGCGCTGCACAAATCCTGTCCGCAGCGTGAACTATGCTGCAAAACCGAGATATTGATGGCTGAAATGTCGTTGGTTCGCTTTTCGATCAGTAATATGTGCCAAATATTTGCTATCTGAGGAGCATAATCATGTCCAGTCAGTTTTATTCGCAAATCCGTCAACAGCTTGAGACAACACGCCAGGACGGATTGTTCAAACAAGAACGCACCATTACGTCGGCGCAGCAGGCAGAAATCAATGTTGCCAATAGCCCGCCCGTTATCAACTTTTGCGCCAATAACTATTTGGGTTTAGCTAATCATCCGGCATTGATCCAGGCGGCGAAAGACGGCATGGATTCGCACGGTTTTGGCATGGCCTCGGTGCGCTTTATCTGCGGCACGCAGGACATCCACCAGCAGCTGGAACACAAGCTGGCTGAGTTCCTCGGCATGGAAGACGCGATTCTGTTCTCATCCTGCTTTGATGCCAACGGCGGCCTGTTTGAAACGCTGCTTAGTGCAGAAGACGCAATTATTTCCGACGCCCTCAATCACGCCTCGATCATTGATGGCGTACGTCTGTGTAAAGCGCAGCGCTATCGTTACGCCAACAACGACATGAGCGAGTTGCGTGCACGTTTACAGGAAGCACGCGACAAAGGTGCGCGCCACATCCTGATTGCCACCGACGGCGTTTTCTCAATGGATGGCGTGATCGCCAATCTGCAGGGCATTTGCGATCTGGCCGATGAGTTCGATGCGCTGGTGATGGTCGATGATTCTCATGCGGTGGGCTTTGTCGGTTCTGCCGGACGCGGCACGCACGAATATTGTGACGTGATGGATCGCGTCGACATTCTGACCGGCACGCTGGGCAAAGCGCTGGGTGGTGCATCGGGCGGCTACGTGGCAGCAAAGAAAGAAGTGGTTGAATGGCTGCGTCAGCGCTCGCGTCCGTATCTGTTCTCCAACTCGCTGGCACCGGCAATTGTTGCCGCCTCGCTGCGCGTGCTGGAGTTACTGAGTGAAGGCGACGGTTTACGCCAGCGCCTGTGGGAAAACGCCCGCTTCTTCCGCGAACAGATGACTGCCGCAGGCTTCACGCTGGCTGGCGCCGATCACGCCATCATCCCGGTAATGCTGGGCGATGCCAAAGTGGCGCAGCAGTTTGCCAGCCTGCTGCAGCAGGAAGGTATCTACGTTACTGGCTTCTTCTATCCGGTGGTACCGCAAGGTCAGGCGCGTATCCGCACGCAGATCTCTGCCGGACATACGCAAGCGCAGCTGGAACACGCCGTGGCCGCCTTTACCCGCATTGGTCAACAGCTGGGCGTTATTTCAGGAGCAGGAAAATGAAAGCACTCGCCAAATTAAAAGCCGAAGAAGGCATTTGGATGGTTAAGGATGCGCCGATTCCCGAACCTGGCCATAACGACCTGCTGATTAAGATTCGTAAAACTGCTATCTGCGGCACCGACGTGCACATCTATAACTGGGATGACTGGTCGCGCAAAACCATTCCAGTGCCGATGATCACTGGCCACGAATATGTTGGTGAAGTGGTGGGAATGGGTCAGGAAGTTAAGGGCTTTGCCGTTGGCGATCGCGTCTCCGGTGAAGGCCATATCACCTGCGGCCATTGCCGCAACTGCCGCGCCGGACGCACGCATCTGTGCCGCAATACGGTAGGCGTTGGCGTCAATCGTCAGGGCTGCTTCGCCGAATATCTGGTGATTCCGGCATTTAACGCCTTCAAAATTCCTGACAACATTTCTGACGAACTGGCGGCAATTTTCGATCCCTTCGGCAATGCGGTGCACACCGCGCTGTCGTTCGATTTGGTGGGTGAAGATGTGCTGATCTCTGGCGCCGGGCCGATTGGCATTATGGCGGCGGCGGTGTGTAAGCACGTCGGCGCGCGCCATGTGGTGATCACCGACATCAACGACTATCGCCTCGAACTGGCGCGCAAAATGGGCGTTACGCGCGCCGTGAACGTGGCGCATGAAAACCTGCGTGACGTGATGACCGAACTCGGCATGACCGAAGGCTTTGATGTGGGTTTGGAGATGTCCGGTGCCCCACCGGCGTTCCGTACTTTGCTGGAAGTGATGAACCACGGCGGCCGCATCGCGCTGCTGGGCATTCCGCCGGGCGAGATGTCTATCGACTGGAATCAGGTTATCTTTAAAGGCCTGTTCATCAAAGGTATTTACGGCCGCGAGATGTTCGAAACCTGGTACAAGATGGCGGCGCTGATTCAGTCCGGTCTCGATCTCACGCCAATCATCACCCATCGCTATCACATTGATGAGTTCCAGCAGGGCTTTGATGAGATGCGTTCGGGAAGATCCGGCAAAGTTGTGTTGAGCTGGGATTAATCTTTTCTCCGGCCTGATGGCCGGAGAATTTTGATTCGAAAAATTATATGGCTAATCGCTTTTCAATACTCTTGTCCAGAATCATTTCGACGCCCGCGACATAGTTTTCAATCGCGTAGCATTCGCGCACGCGTGATTCCGCAGTATCAATCAGACGCTGGCGCAAGCTTGCGTGTTGCCATAAAGCGGCAAGATGAACGCTTAATTGGTTAACATCGCCGTATTCAAAAATTAATCCAGTCTCATTGTGGTTAATTAACTCTGAGGTGCCCACGACATTCGAACCAATAACGGCCGTTTTCACCAGCATGGCTTCCAGCACTACGCGCGGTAAGCCTTCACTGCGCGAGGCGAGAATAAAGGCATCAAACGCTGTGAGGTAATCCAGCGGGTTGTTTTGAAAACCGGTAAAAACAACATTCGTTTCAATGTTTTCTTTACGTGCCAGCTGAACCAGATTTTCATGTTCCGGCCCGGAACCCACCACCACCATTTTCCATTTAGCTTCAGGATGCATGCGTTTAAATTGGCCTAGCGCCTGGAAAATATGATGATTCGCTTTACGTGTAATAAGGGATCCGATCGAGCCAAAAATAAAAGTATCGGGTGAATAAGCAAAGCGCTCGAGCACTTCCTCGCGATGCGGTAGCGCCTGATGAATATCAATCGCGTTTGACACGGTGAAGCAACGTTGCGCATCAACTCCGCTCTGGCGCAGCGTCTGGTTTACGCCATGCGAAACCGCGATAACGGCATCAACACGTTCATTAACCATCTCGACCAGCGCAGAGTTCATTTGCGGCTCAATGCGGCAGTGTTGAATCAGCGCAACCGGCATATCCTGCACAGCGCGATAGCCTTCAACATTGGTGCTGGGCTGATTATTCATATACAGCGCGTGATATTGCCCAGTCTGCAAAATTGATGAAATTTGTTGGGCGTTTGGCAACACACGCCATTTTTCATCAACCTGGTCAATCATCTGCTTCTTCAGCGAACGGTTAAAAATGAATAGCGTGCGTAACAGCTCTTTAGCGATTTTCGCCCATTTCGGTTGACGACGCTGGGCGATAAAAACCACCGGAATGCCAATCGAATTGAGAATTGACTCAATGGTTTCACTGTTGCCGCGAGAATAGTTGTTGTAGAAACAGCAGGTGATATCGAACCTCTGCCGATCAATGCGCTTGAGCAACTCGAGCATACTGTTGGTACCGCCGCCCCATTCGCGGCCGGTATCCAACAGCAGAATTTTTCTTCTCATTGAATTCCCTTTTCCCGATCTCAGAAGAGCTGCTTTATTGACTGAACCAATGGGCTTTGCACAATGCTTTCACTGATCAACTCAACGGCGTGGCTCTGCGGCACTGGCGCCAACGGTTTGTTCGGTTTACATACGCCTGGCGCGCGGAAGCGCGGAGGCTGCGTTTTGGATGGCGGCGGAGTCGTGCTCTGATGCAGCGGCTCATTTAGTAACTGGCTTGGCCGCACTAACGTGATATCGGCTGGTAATGTCGGCAGCATCTGCTGCAGGACACGCACCGTCGTAGGATGCGGATGACCAATCGCGATGGCATAACCATCGCGCTGCGCCAGTTTCACCGCGCGGGTAAACTGCGTGCGGATTGAAGCCTCATCCTGGCTATCGTCAAGGAATACGCGACGTTTCAGTACCTTAACGTTAGTACCTTGCGCGGCCGGGATCGACTGACTATTGCCAATCGTCATGCTATCGAGAAAGTAATAGTTGTAGTGATTGAGCACCTGCATCACTTTCTGCATGCCGGGCAGGCTAGAGGTCATTTTGCTGCCCATATGGTTATTCAGCCCGACGGCGTAAGGCACTTTGCCACTGGCTTCACGAATAATCCGTTCGATTTCCGTGCTGTTCATCTCTGGCGTCAGCGTGTCTTTCTCCAGCGGCTGTTTGCTGAGCGGTGCCATCGGTAGATGAATCAGCACTTCGCGACCGCCCTGATGCGCTTTGGTGGCCATCTCACGCGCATGTGGTGCATTCGGCAGGACCGCAACGGAAATCGCGGTAGGCATTTGCAGCACTTTATTCTCTTCCTTTGGCCGATAACCGAAGTCGTCGATCACGATGGAGAGTTTTCCCGCATGGGCGGAAAGTGAGAGAAACAGGCCGCACAGGGCGGCCGAGAGCTTAGAGGGTTGAAACAAAACTTATCTTCCTAACCACGGTAGTGGATTGACGGCCTGTCCCTGGCGTCGGATTTCAAAGTAGAGCGAAGGCGTGCCGCGGCCGCCGCTGGTGCCCACAAGGGCGATAGGCTGTCCTGCCTTCACCTGAGCACCCACGCTCACCAGTGCGCTTTGGTTGTAGCCATAAAGGCTCATATCACCTTTACCGTGTTCCAGAACCACAACCAGACCATAGCCTTGCAGCCAGTCGGCCATCAGTACGCGTCCATCTGCGATGGCTTTCACTTCGGTGCCTTCTGGCGCATCAACCACCAGACCTTTCCAGCGCAATTCGCCCTGCATCGATTCACCGAAGCGATGTTCAATGCGTCCACGTACCGGCCAAACCGCTTGCCCGCCGGGCTTGCCTAATCCGCCGGTACGCGCCATCAGCTCGCGCTCACTCTGCGTTGGCTGATAGTTTGATCCTTTGGCTTTCGCCTGTGCCTGACGTTGACGCACTTTTTCCGCCTCGCGCGCTTCCCGTTCGGCACGTTCACGCGCTTCACGCTCAGCCTTGGCGATTTTGCTCTGCAGTCGGCTTTCGTTCTCACGCATCTCAACCAGGTCAGCCTGATCTTTCTCCAGCGAGCTTTCCAGTACGGTGAGCGTTTTCTTACGCGCCGCGCTAGCTACTTCCAGCTTGCTTTGCTGCGTCTGCTGCTGAGCTAACAACGATTTTTGCTGATCCTGTTTACCCCGCAATGATTGGCGCTGTTCCGCTAATTGCTGTTGGGTTTGCTTGAGATCGTCGATGTTTTTCTGGCGAGCGGCATTGAGATAGCCGAAATAGGCAAGAATACGCTCACTGCGCTGGGCTTCTTCGCCACCAAGCAGCAACTGTAGACCATTGTGCTGTCCCTGACGAAAGGCGGCATCAAGCTGTTGTGCCAGCAGTTTTTCCTGCTGCGCTTGCTGCTTTTCCAGCCGCGAAATAGAGGAAGTGACCTGCGCGATTTCACCCTCGAGCGTGCTAAGGCTGTTACGCGTTTCGCGCAGCTGACGGCTGGCCTGCGCAATCACTTTTTCCTGACTTTGCAGTTGATCCAACAGCTTACTGCGCTGCACTTTCTGTGCTTTAACGCTTTTCTCTTTCTCAGCGATATCCTGCTGAATGGACTTCAACTGCGTTTTACTGTCATCCGCACTGCGAGCGGCAGCAGGAAGTAATAATGTGCCCGCCAGAAGCAGACTCAGGGAGATTTCGGACCAGCGGAATGACAACGGAATCGCAGTGCCGTTGTGACGGGTCCTTGTGTGTGTAACGGTCGCTTTTCCCTTCATAGTCGATAATTATTCCACGATGAACAGCCGCTTACCAGTTAGCCCGGCCGGGTTTTACTTTGCTAAAAATGTCTGTACCGAGCTTACCGGCATAAACTTTGTCTTAATTTTGGGATTAGAACACTTTTTTTGGAAAATGACGCACAAATCGTAACTCTGTCCCCTTAGCGACTGTACATGCGAAGTGGCGCAGGTATACTCAGAACCCTTGTTTTAGCTTATCAGCCCGGTTTGGAGTCGTTACCCCTCATGCAAGAAATTATGCAGTTTGCAAGCAATCACCCCATCCTCAGTCTGGCATGGGTCGCTTTACTCGTTCTCGTGATTGTGACCACCGTTAAAGGTATGTTCTCTAAAGTAAAAACCATCAGTCGTGGTGAAGCAACCCACCTGATTAACAAAGAGGACGCGGTGGTGGTAGACGTTCGTTCACGTGACGATTACCGCAAAGGACACATTTCTGGGGCTATCAACGTAGCGGCAGCAGACATTAAAAAAGAGAGCTTTGGCGAGCTGGAAAAGCACAAGTCACAGCACATAATTGTAGTTTGCGCGACCGGTCAAAGTGCAGGTGAATCTGCAGCGAAATTGAGCGCAGCGGGCTTCGAGAAAGTCTCCGTACTGAAAGATGGCGTGAGCGGCTGGAGTGGTGAAAATCTGCCACTGGTGCGCGGTAAATAACTTCTTTGAGGTAACCGTATGGCGAATGTAGAGATCTACACCAAAGTCACTTGTCCTTATTGCCACCGTGCAAAGGCGTTGTTGGATCAGAAAGGCGTGTCGTTCCAGGAGATTCCCATTGACGGGAACGCGGCGAAACGTGAAGAGATGATTCAACGCAGCGGCCGCACGACGGTGCCACAGATTTTTATTGATGCGCAGCACATTGGCGGCTGTGACGATCTTTACGCGCTGGATGGGCGTCAGGGACTTGATCCTCTACTCCAGGCATAACTTTTCGGTCAGACAATTTTAACTCACAGGATTTAGACACATGTCAGAGCAAAGCAACAGCGAAATGCAGTTCCAGATTCAACGTGTTTACACCAAAGATGTTTCTTACGAAGCGCCAAACGCACCACAGGTTTTCCAGAAAGAGTGGGAACCGGAAGTGAAGCTGGACCTGGACACCGCCTCTTCTCAGCTGGCTGATGGCGTTTTTGAAGTCGTTCTCCGTGTTACCGTAACCGCAACCGTTGGCGAAGAAACCGCATTCCTGTGCGAAGTGCAGCAGGCGGGTATTTTCACCATCAGCGGTATCGAAGGCACGCAAATGGCACATTGCCTCGGCGCTTACTGCCCGAACATTCTGTTCCCGTATGCACGCGAATGCGTAACCAGCCTTGTGTCTCGTGGTACTTTCCCGCAGCTCAACCTGGCGCCAGTTAACTTTGATGCGCTGTTCATGAACTATCTGCAGCAGCAAGGTGAAGGCGAAGCGCCACATCAGGATGCCTGATGACTACACTCAACGCTTCAATTAGCGTCATCGGTGCCGGCTCGTACGGCACCGCATTGGCCATCACGCTGGCCCGTAATGGCCATCCGGTTCTGCTCTGGGGCCACAATCCTCAAAGCGTGGCGCAGCTGCAAGCTGACCGCTGCAATGCCGCTTTCCTGCCCGATGTTCCTTTCCCTGATAATCTCGTTCCTGAAGCCGATCTGGCTACCGTGGTTAACGCCAGTCGCGATCTGCTGGTCGTGGTGCCGAGCCATGTATTTGGCGACGTGCTGACGCAGCTTAAGCCGCATCTACGTGCCGATTCACGGATTGTCTGGGCGACCAAAGGACTGGAAAAAGAGACCGGCCGTTTGCTGCAGGATGTGGCGCGTGAAATCCTCGGCGATGCAATTCCGTTAGCGGTGATTTCCGGACCAACCTTTGCCAAAGAGCTGGCTGCTGGCATGCCTACGGCTATCGCACTGGCATCGACCGATGCAGAGTTCGCTGAAGACCTGCAGCAGAAGCTGCACTGCGGTAAAAGTTTCCGCGTCTACAACAATCAGGATTTCATCGGCGTGCAGTTAGGCGGCGCGGTGAAGAACGTGATTGCGATTGGTGCGGGGATTTCTGACGGCATTGGCTTTGGTGCAAACGCGCGTACCGCCTTAATCACGCGTGGCCTGACGGAAATGAGCCGTCTCGGCGCAGCGCTGGGAGCCGATGCCACCACCTTTATGGGCATGGCCGGTTTAGGCGATTTGGTGCTGACCTGTACCGATAATCAGTCGCGCAACCGTCGTTTCGGCATGATGCTGGGGCAAGGCGAGAGCGTGGACGATGCGCAACGCATTATCGGACAAGTTGTAGAAGGCTACAGAAACACCAAAGAAGTCAAAGCATTGGCAGCGCGTGTTGGCGTAGAAATGCCAATTACCGAGCAGATTTATCAGGTGCTCTATTGCGGAAAATCAGCGCGAGAGGCAGCATTGACCTTACTTGGCCGTGCAAGGAAGGACGAAAACAGCCAAAGCTGAAGCAGGATGCGCCAGCGTCACCACCTGTAGCGCCCCATCAGGCGCTTTTTTTATCGGGAGCAAACAGCAATGTCGTCTGAAGAGTTAGAACTGGTCTGGAACCATATCAAAGCCGAAGCCAGAGCCCTGGCCGACTGTGAACCGATGCTGGCCAGCTTTTATCATGCGACATTGCTTAAACACGAAAACCTCGGCAGCGCGCTCAGCTATATGCTCGCCAACAAGCTGGCGAACCCGATCATGCCAGCTATCGCCATCCGCGAAATCGTGGAAGAAGCCTACCGTGAAGACCCAGAGATGATTGTCTCCGCGGCCTACGATATTCAGGCTGTGCGTCAGCGCGATCCCGCCGTTGATAAATACTCCACGCCGCTGCTCTATCTCAAAGGTTTCCACGCCTTACAGGCCTATCGCATTGGCAACTGGTTATGGAGAGAAGGTCGCCGCGCACTGGCGGTTTATCTGCAGAACGAAATTTCCGTCTCGTTTGCCGTGGATATTCACCCGGCGGCGCGCATTGGTCGCGGCATCATGCTTGACCACGCCACCGGCATTGTTATCGGCGAAACGGCAATCATCGAAAATGATGTTTCGATCCTGCAATCGGTGACGCTCGGCGGTACCGGGAAAACCAGCGGCGATCGCCATCCGAAGATCCGAGAAGGTGTGATGATTGGCGCGGGTGCCAAGATTTTGGGCAATATTGAAGTGGGACGCGGTGCGAAAATCGGTGCCGGTTCCGTTGTCCTGCAGCCTGTACCGCCACATACCACGGCGGCCGGCGTGCCAGCGCGCATTGTCGGTAAACCGACCAGCGATAAACCGTCGATGGATATGGATCAGCACTTCAACGGCGCGGGCTTTGAGTACGGCGACGGCATCTAGCCTTTGATCAGTGCGCCAGCATAATCGAGCTGGCGCCACGCTTCATACACCACCACAGAAACCGCATTAGACAGATTCATGCTGCGGCTTTCCGCCATCATCGGAATACGGATTTTCTGCTCAGCGGGTAGCGCGTTGAGGATATCTGCGGGTAAACCACGACTCTCCGGACCAAACACCAAATAATCACCCTTTTGATAACTCACTGCGCTGTGTGCAGGCGTTCCTTTCGTGGTGAGCGCGAACATGCGCTGAGGTGCTTCCGTCGCCAGAAATGCTGCGTAATTGGCGTGTTTTTTTAAGGCGGTATATTCGTGGTAATCCAGCCCGGCGCGGCGCAGTCGCTTATCATCCCAGGCAAAGCCCAGCGGTTCAATCAGGTGTAACTGGAAACCGGTATTTGCGCACAAGCGAATGATGTTGCCGGTATTTGGCGGAATTTCAGGTTCAAATAAGACAATGTTTAGCATAAGGCCCCCAGAAACGAGGGCCGAAGCATAACAAATTATTGACGGGCGGAGTACAGCGGCAGCCACAGCGTAAGGCGTAAACCCCCGAGCGGGCTGTCATCGGCTTTGACCCAGCCGCGATGCTGCTGAATGGCGGTTTCGACGATCGCCAGGCCTAAACCCGTGCCGCCTGATTCACGATCGCGCGCCTCATCGGTGCGGTAGAACGGACGGAAAATCTGCTCGCGATCTTCTGGGCTGACGCCCGGACCATCATCATCGACGTGGATGGTGATGCCTTCGATATCCACCGAGAAGCTGACGCTGATATGCGAATTCGAATAGCGCAGCGCATTACGCACGATATTTTCCAGCGCACTCTCCAGCGCATGTGGATTACCGTACAGCGGCCACGGGCCTGGCGGATAAGGCACTTCCATCAGTTTGCCCATCTGCTCGGCTTCAAATTTGGCATCTTCCAGCACGCCGTTCCACAGCTGGTTGGCTTTCATTGCCTCGCTAACCAGTGCGTTATTGTGTTGCGTACGCGACAGCACCAGCAAATCGTTAATCATGCCATCAAGACGCTGCGCTTCCGTTTCGATGCGCTGCAGCTCTTTGCCTTCACCATTACGGCGACGCAGTAACGCGGTTGCCAGCTGCAAGCGAGTCAACGGCGTACGCAGTTCATGGCTGATATCGGATAGCAAACGCTGTTGCGCCGTCATCATGCGTTCGAGCGCACTCACCATTTGGTTGAAACTCGAACCCGCGGCCAGAAACTCTTGTGGCCCCGATTCCAGTTCCGGATGCTGACGCAAATTGCCGCTTGCCACTTCATCCGCTGCATATTTAAGTTTGCGGGCGGGACGCGCCAGGCTCCACGCCAGCCACAGCAGCAGTGGCGAGCTGATCAGCATGGTGACAATGAGTAGCAGTAGCGGGCGGTCAAACAGCAGATTGACGAAATCGAGCTGTGAGCTGGTGGCAGGACGAATCAGGTAGAGCTGATAGTTGTCTTCGCCATCGCGAACCGCGAAAGGCCCAACCATTTCAACGCGACCATACTTTTTCTTTTGTGGGTGGTCGGCGTTATCCGACTGCCCAATAAAGTTGCGGATGATCTGCATTTCATTGTGCTGCGCGCCAATCACCCGGCCTTCGCTGGTCACCAATAACAAGCGCTGACCGGGCGGCGCCCATTTGTCGATGGAGCGGAACAGGCGACGCCACCACATTAAGTCGTTTGGCGGATCTTGTGACAGCTCCGCTTCAACGTGCTGTTCAATCATGGTGCCCTGACGCTGCTCGCTTTCCAGTAATGCGGTCATCTGGCGCGAATCGAGTTTGGGCACCATTAAAACCAGCATCAACACCAGCGCTAGCGTGAGCCAGAAGATGGCGAAGATGCGGGTGGTTAAACTTCCAATCATGATGCCGAAACCATCAGATAGCCGCGTCCGCGCAGGGTTTTAAACCACGGATGACCATCACGACGTTCCGGCAATTTACGACGCAGATTAGAAATGTGCATATCAATAGCGCGGTCAAAAGGCGTCAGACGTTTGCCCAACACTTCCTGACTAAGGTGCTCACGCGATACCACCTGACCCAGATGCTGTGCCAGCAAATAGAGCAGGGTGAATTCGGTTCCGGTGAGATCCAAAGTCTCGCTATCAAAGCTGGCTTCCTGGCGACCTGGATTCAGGCGCAGGCAGTCGACTTCCAGCGTCGGTGAGCTGTTATCGTGCTGCTGTTGCTGCTCGCTCCAGTTTGAACGGCGCAAAATGGCACGAATACGCGCCACCAGTTCACGATCGTTAAACGGTTTAGGCAGATAGTCATCTGCGCCCAGTTCAAGGCCCAGAACGCGGTCCAGTTCGCTGCCACGTGCAGTCAGCATAATGACCGGAGTTTGGTGCTGTTGGCGTAGTTCTTTCAACGTGTCGATACCGTTCTTCTTCGGCATCATTACATCAAGCAATAACAAGTCCACGGTGTTGTCTAGCAGGTTAAGCGCCTGCTCACCATCGCTTGCCACAATGACTTCAAAACCTTCCATCTCAAGCAGTTCTTTAAGCAGCGAAGTTAATTCGCGGTCGTCATCAACCAACAGGATTTTATTCATTTTTTATTGCCCTCCGCAGGCAAAATACCGTGTTCCTTGACTTGCAATCCAACGCTTTACGTAGTTTTACACCCCCTGACGGATGTTTGCAGCCACCGCCGTACACTGGCTCTCGTTGAATCGCAAAACGGAACGAACTGGGAGTTAACGATGCGCTACTTAACCGCCGTCGTCATTGCCTCAGCGATGGTTCTCAGTCACGCCAGCGCCGAAGCAGCAGACACGACGACGATTGACGAGATGCATCCGAACAGCGGATTGACGACAGGCAGTATGACGCAAAATCCGCAAAGCTACATGTTCGATGGCATTGAGCTGACTGAACAACAGCGGCAACAGATGCGAGACCTGATGCAGCAAGCGCGACACGAACGCCCAACAATCAGCGTTCAAGATATAGAAACTATGCATGACCTTGTGATTGCAGACAAATTTAACGAATCGGCTATTCGACAGCAGGCAGAGAAACAAGCCCGCGCAGCGATAGAACAGCAAGTCGAGATGGCTCGGGTTCGTAATCAGATGTACCACCTGCTAACGCCTGCACAGCAAGCGACATTGCAGAAAAATTATGAGCGACGATTAGCTGAAGTTCGTCGACTCTCAGGATTGCAGCCATCATCACCGCTGCAAGCAGTGAGTAGTACCAGCAGTAACCAGTAACATAGTATCCCTGTTTTCCTTGCCATAGACACCATCCCTGTCTTCCCCCGCATGATGCGGGGGTTTTTTTTGCCTGTCATTTCTCTCTAACATCATTGTCTTAAAATTCAATCACGCAGCACGCTTCTGCCGATGATAAACTTTAGCCATCTTGAGACCTAAAGGCCGCACCGATGAAGCGTGCGACCCGGCGAGGCATAGCATGGATTCTTCCTATGCAAAGTTAGTCAATCGGGCGGCGTTAGCGGCGACTACGCTGGCGACGTTGCTGTTAATCGTGAAAATTTTTGCCTGGTGGCACACCGGTTCAGTCAGCATGTTGGCGGCGTTAGTGGATTCATTGGTCGATATTGCCGCTTCACTCACCAACTTGCTGGTGGTGCGCTATTCATTGCAGCCGGCCGATGACGATCACACCTTCGGCCATGGTAAAGCCGAATCATTGGCCGCGCTGGCGCAAAGCATGTTTATCTCCGGCTCGGCGCTGTTTCTGTTTCTCACCGGTATTCAGCATCTGGCATCGCCTGAAACCTTACATGCGCCGCTGGTGGGCATTGTGGTTACGGTGATTGCGCTGTTTTCAACCCTGACATTGGTTGCCTTCCAGCGCTGGGTGGTGCGTCGCACGCGCAGCCAGGCGATTCGCGCGGACATGCTGCACTATCAATCTGATGTGGTGATGAACGGCGCAATATTGGTCGCCCTCGGTTTGAGCAGCTATGGTTTTGTACGGGCGGATGCATTGTTTGCGCTCGGCATCGGCGTTTACATTCTCTATAACGCGTTGCGGATGGGCTATGACGCGGTACAGGCGCTGCTAGACCGCGTACTGCCCGAGCATGAAACGCAGGAGATTATCCGTGTGGTGACCAACTGGCCGGGCGTACGTGGCGCACATGCATTGCGCACACGGCAATCGGGCCCTACGCGTTTTATCCAGCTGCATCTGGAGATGGAAGATCAGTTGCCGTTGGTGCAGGCGCATCAGGTGGCCGATCAAATTGAGCAGGCATTACTAAAGAAGTTTCCCGGCTCAGACGTGATCATCCATCAAGATCCCTGCTCTGTTGTGCCGAGCAATCAACACGGCTTTTTTCAAGGTTAGCGATTTAAAATCATGCAATTACACAAAAAAAGTGACGTAACGCTAACAACTCTGTAAAAAATTAGCGAAAACTTGTCTGACCTGAATCAATTCAGCATCAAGCCTTTGATATACTATTCTGCAACTATTAAGCCATGCGATCGCGAGCTGGTCCACGCCGGACACATGGCAGGAATAATCCTTAGTTTTTGAACAATCCAGAGGTTGTCATGATCAAAAAAATCGGAGTACTGACCAGCGGCGGCGACGCCCCAGGCATGAACGCAGCCATTCGCGGAGTTGTACGTTCCGCGCTGAGTGAAGGACTGGAAGTTTTTGGTATTTACGACGGCTATCTGGGATTGTACGAAGATCGCATGATCAACCTCGACCGCTACAGCGTGTCAGACATGATCAACCGTGGCGGCACCTTCCTCGGTTCCGCACGTTTCCCAGAATTCCGCAACGATGAAGTGCGCCAGACCGCGATTGATAACATGAAAAAGCGCGGCATTGATGCGCTGGTGGTTATCGGCGGTGATGGTTCCTACATGGGTGCGAAGCGCCTGACCGAAATGGGCTTCCCGTGCATCGGCTTGCCGGGCACCATCGACAACGACGTAGCGGGCACTGATTACACCATCGGTTACTTCACTGCATTGGAAACCGTGGTTGAAGCGATTGACCGCCTGCGCGACACCTCATCTTCTCACCAGCGTATCTCTATCGTTGAAGTGATGGGCCGTTATTGCGGCGATTTAACCCTGGCGGCAGCGATTGCCGGCGGTTGTGAGTTCATCGTGCTGCCTGAAATCCCCTATACCCGTGAAGAGCTGGTTTCAGAGATCAAAGCGGGCATCGCCAAAGGTAAAAAACACGCCATCGTGGCGATTACCGAGCACATCTGCGATATCGACGATCTGGCGCACTTCATTGAAGCTGAAACCAAACGCGAAACCCGCGCCACCGTTCTTGGTCACATTCAGCGTGGCGGCGCACCTTGTGCCTATGACCGCATCCTGGCATCGCGCATGGGTTCTTACTCCATTGAGCTGCTGCTGCAAGGTTATGGCGGCCGCTGCGTCGGTATTCAGAATGAGAAGATGGTGCATCACGACATCATCGACGCGATTGAAAATATGAAGCGTCCATTCAAACGCGACTGGCTGGATACCGCGAAAAAACTCTACTAATTCCCTATCAAGGCGCGACGAGATTCGCGCCTTTTTAATGCCTGCTTATATTCCCTCCAGTTATAACAGCTTATTTTTAATTCTTTAATCCGTGGATAAGTTTGTGTCAGTCTTGTTCTATAACGACCTCGGGAGAGCAAGCAATGAATAAGTGGAGTATTGGTGTCACCCTGTTACTGGCTTCAACCAGTGTTCTGGCAAAAGATATTCAGCTGTTAAACGTCTCTTACGATCCAACCCGTGAGCTGTACGAACAGTACAACAAAGCGTTTAGCGCGCATTACAAGCAGGAAACCGGCGACAACGTGGTAATTCGCCAGTCGCACGGCGGTTCCGGTAAACAAGCGACCTCAGTGATCAATGGCATCCGTGCTGATGTGGTTACGCTGGCGCTGCAATCTGATGTCGATGCTATTGCTGACCGTGGTCGTATCAATAAAGATTGGATTAAACGTCTGCCGGACAACTCCGCGCCATACACCTCGACCATCGTGTTCCTGGTGCGTAAAGGCAACCCGAAAGGCATTCATGATTGGCCGGATCTGATCAAACCGGGCGTTTCCGTCATCACGCCAAACCCGAAAACCTCGGGCGGCGCACGTTGGAACTATCTGGCTGCATGGGGCTGGGCGCTGGATCAGAACCATGGCGATCAGGCCAAAGCGTTGGCTTACGTGAAATCGCTGTTTAAGAATGTGGAAGTACAGGATTCCGGTGCACGCGGTGCGACTAACACCTTCGTAGAACGCGGCATTGGCGATGTGCTGATTGCGTGGGAAAACGAAGCCTATCTGGCGGTAGATAAGCTGGGTAAAGACAAGTTTGAAATCGTCACCCCAAGTGAATCGATTCTGGCGGAGCCAACGGTTTCAGTGGTTGATAAAGTGGTTGACGAGCAGGGCACCCGTAAAGTGGCCGAAGATTACCTCAAGTATCTCTACTCGCCGGAAGGCCAGACCATCGCGGCAGAAAATTTCTACCGTCCACGTGATGAAGCCGTTGCGAAGAAATTTGCCAATAAATTCGCGCCGGTAAAACTGTTCACTATCGACAGCAAGTTTGGTGGCTGGACGCAAGCCCAGAAAACCCACTTCGCCGATGGCGGCAGCTACGATCAGGTGATGAAGCCATAACGAATAAAAAAACGGCCAGCGAGAATGCTGGCCGTTTTGTTTTAGTCCGTGACTTTCATCATTTGCCAGGCGAGGATGCTGGCAGGTGATGAACAGAGGAATCGGGCTATGCAGGGCAGTCGTCGTACCCTGAAGTTACTTACCGCATTATTGGTGCTGTTGATTGTCGGACTGATCGCCGGCGCCATCCATTTCCATAAAAACTCCAACGCCTTGTGGCAGATTATCAGCGAAATATGCGTGCCGAATGTGGCGGCGACGGGTAAACCCGCGCCATGCCAGCAGGTGAACAGCGAGCAGGGTTACGTCACGCTGAAAGATCTCAACGGTCCGTTGCAGTATCTGCTGATGCCGATCGAAAAAATCACCGGCATAGAAAGCCCGATACTTCTTGAACCCGCTACACCGAATCTGTTTGCCGAAGCCTGGCAGCAACGCACATTGCTGGCGCAGAAGCATGGCGCGCCGATTCCCGATAGCGCGCTGTCGCTGGCCATCAATGCGCAATACGGGCGTACGCAAAATCAGCTGCATATTCATATTTCCTGTCTGCGGCCGGATGTGCGTCAGCAGCTGGATGCGCTGGCACCAAGGCTTAACGCGCAGTGGCAGAGTGAAACGCTGCACAAGCATCGTTATCTGGTGAGGTCGATTTCTAAGGAAGAACTGGCGCAGCAGAGTGCGTTTATCCGTCTGGCGGATGAAGTGCCGCATGCGCGCACTGAGATGGGTAAATACGGGCTGGCGCTGGCACAATTGCCGGATGGCCGTTTAGCGCTGTTGGCGCTGGAGCGTAACTGGCTGAAACTGAATAGCGGCTCGGCGGAAGAGTTGCAGGATCATAAATGCAGCATATTGCCGCAATAACCCATCTTTTGTAGGGTTGCCATTAATGGCGACCAATAAAAAAGGCGGCTAATCAGCCGCCTTTTTCTGCATCAAAAACGCTCACTTACGCGTTTTTCGCTGCTGCTGCCGCTTTCACGATCACCGCAAAAGCATCCGCTTTCAGTGAAGCACCGCCAACCAGCGCGCCATCGATATCTGGCTGGGTGAACAGCTCAGCGGCGTTTTTGTCGTTGACCGAGCCGCCGTACTGAATGATCACTTGCTGTGCGATAGCTGCATCTTTCTTCGCGATATGGTCACGAATGAATTTGTGCACCGCCTGAGCCTGCGCTGGAGTGGCTGATTTGCCGGTACCGATAGCCCAAACTGGCTCGTAAGCGATCACTGCGCCTTCGAACGCTGCAGCGCCCTGAGTTTCCAGCACGGCGTCGATCTGGCGTGCGCACACTTCTTCGGTTTTGCCCGCTTCGTTTTCTGCATCAGTTTCACCGATGCACAGAACCGGCACCAGGCCAGCTTCTTTCACTACGGCAAATTTCTTCGCGATGAACTCGTCGCTCTCTTTGTGGTAGGTGCGGCGCTCAGAGTGGCCGATGATGATGTATTTCGCGCCAACGTCTTTCAACATGTCTGCGGAAGTTTCGCCAGTGAATGCGCCAGACAGATTAACGTCAACGTTCTGAGCACCCAGAGCAATGTGGCTACCGGAAATGGCGTGCTTCGCCAGGTCCAGATAGATGGCTGGCGGTGCAATCGCGACGCCACAGCCATCAACACCAGACAGCTCTTTGCGCAGGCCTTCAATCAGCTCTTTAGTGATCTGCTTGCTACCGTTCAGTTTCCAGTTACCCATAACCAGTGGATGTCGCATTCTTTCCTCCGCATAACGCGATTCATGAAATAGCGCTGCCATCGGGCAGCGATGTCTGCGAGACAGTATAGAGATCAAATGCGTTGCTGGCTTTGCTTTTCGTCATTTTTGCCGGTGCGATCAGGGCGTCGCGAGCGCCAGTTTTATCGGCTCAACGGCGAAGGTCAAACCCTTGTCGCCATTGTCCGCCACCACGAAACGCAAGGCACCTTCGGTGCGGGCAAAATAGCGTGCACCTTTACCGGCGCTGAGCAGGGAATCGAGTTTTTTACGCCCATCTTCGGGCGATAAGCCGGGGATGAAGAAGCGCAGCAGGGCGGTCATGTAATCCATGGCGCGTGCCTGCGCGGCTTTCATATCGGGGCCGGGAACCGGCAGCCAGGTGATTTGCAGAGTTTTGATTTTGCCGGTGCCTTGCTCCAGCGCCGTTGAGGCATACAGCGTTTCGCTGATTTTGCTGGCGGCACGCGTCAGGTTGCTTTTATCGCCGCGATTATCAATAGCGCGATATTCCTGCAGCAGTTCATTGGGATTGGCCGCGTTGTACTTCTCACGGAACTGAGCAACGGTCATATCGAAGGTCGGCGCACCCGCGAGCAGATAGGGCGCAGCAGGCAGATGATCGCTACGATCTAACGTGGGGGCATCCTCCGCCCAGACGGGAAATGTCAGTGCGAGGCCAAGCAGCAGCGCGACTGGCAGGTTGTTCATTGCTTCGGCCCTAAATCATTCACTTAGCCCACGATTAGAACGGTTTTTACCGGGCAAAGTCAAAACCCACACTGGGAAAAATCTCACATTCTTTGTGCCGCGCCGATTACCAGTAATGCTCGCTGGTCATATGGCCGGGTTTACGTTTGAAATGTTTGCGCATCTCACGCGTATCTTTCAGCAGCTGCTGGGTATCGCGCACCATTTGTGGATTACCGCACAGCATCACATGGCTAGTTTCTGCCGTCAGCGGCAAGCCGACGGCTCGCTCCAGTTCTCCGCTTTCAATCAATTGTGGCACGCGACCGTGCAGCGAACCGGCGATCTCTTCGCGGCTGACTACCGTTTGAATGTGCAATTTGCCCTGATAGCGCTGCTGCAGCGCTTGCATCAAGGGCAGGAAGCTCAGGTCATCGGCGAAACGCGCGGCGTGCACCAGCACAATGTTGTCGAAACGATCCAGATCTTCGCCCTGTTGCAGAATCGATAAATAGGGGCCGATCGCCGTGCCGGTCGCCAGCATCCATAGCGTTTGGCAGTCTGGAATTTCGTCGAGTACAAAGAAACCCGCCGCCTCTTTGGTGATCATCACCTGCTCGCCGGGCTGCAGCGCCTGCAAACGCGGACTCAGTTTGCCCTCGGGCACTGTGACCAGATAAAACTCCAGCAGCGAATCCTGCGGCGCGTTGACGTAAGAATAGGCGCGCTGCACGCGCTCACCGTCAATTTCCAATGCCAGCTTGGCAAACTGTCCCGCAGTAAAGGTATCAATCGGTGCTTCGACGCGCAGGCTGAACAGTGCATCGGTCCAGTTTTTTACTTCTTTAACTTCAGCATTGATCCACTCAGCCATGCTAACTCCTTAATGTTGAATATCCAGGCACATGATTATCATCGTTATCCATCCGGCAAATTTCCAGTCCTGCGCCCTGTAAAGGGCTCTCAGCGACAAACCCAGCGCACAGATCAGCAACTGTAGCGGGCAGTTTACAATCTGGACTATCAACTTGACGGCTTAAGACATACAGCTTTGTCCGCGCCTCTCGATTTGTCACTGAATCCTGATATTTTTGCCGCCATAAATCCGAGGCGGCCTGTTTTGTGCTGCTTATTCTTTGTTTCTCAGGCAGACATTTTGTTCCATGTTGATAAGTAAAACGCAAAATCGCTTTCTATTATTCATGCTGATCGTGCTGGTGGCGGTTGGGCAGATGGCGCAAACCATCTATGTGCCAGCGATGGCCAACATGGCTGAAACGCTCAATGTGCGCAGCGGGGCGATCCAGCAGGTGATGGCCGCCTATCTGATGACCTACGGCGGATCGCAGTTGATCTACGGCCCGCTCTCGGACAGTTTTGGTCGTCGTCCGGTGATCCTGATTGGCATGACGATCTTTGCCGTCGGCGCGTTGATCGCCATGTTCGCGCCATCGCTCGATATTCTGGTGCTCGGCAGCGCGGTGCAAGGTTTAGGCACCGGCGTAGCGGGCGTGATGGCGCGCACCATGCCGCGCGATCTCTATTCCGGCATCGCCCTGCGTCAGTCGAACAGCCTGCTGAATATGGGCATTCTGGTGAGTCCGCTGCTGGCGCCGGTGATTGGTGCGCTGCTGACGCATCTGTTTGGCTGGCATGCCTGTTTCGCCTTCCTGCTGCTGCTGTGCGTCGGTGTAACAGCTTCAATGGCGCGCTGGCTGCCGGAAACCCGTCCTGTTGATACGCCCGCCACGCCGTTCCTGCGCCGTTATGCCACTTTGCTGAGCGACGGCAACTTCGTGCGTTATCTGCTGCTGCTGATTGGCGCACTGGCCGGTATCGCGGTGTTTGAAGCCAGCTGCGGCGTGCTGATGGGCGGCGTATTGGGGCTGGATGGATTAACCGTCAGCATCCTGTTTATCCTGCCGATTCCTGCAGCGTTCTTTGGCGCCTGGTTTGCCGGACGTGAGCAGAAATCCTGGCACACGCTGATGTGGTACGGCGTGAACAGCTGCCTGTTGGCTGGATTATTGATGTGGGTTCCCGCCTGGTTTGGCGTGATGAACATCTGGACGCTGCTGGTGCCGGCTGCGCTGTTCTTCTTCGGCGCGGGCATGCTGTTTCCGTTGGCAACCTCGGGTGCGATGGAGCCGTATGCGTGGCTGGCGGGCAGCGCAGGTGCGTTAATCGGAGGCTTACAGAACCTCGGTTCCGGCGTGGTGGCGTGGCTTTCTGCGCTGTTGCCGCAGCACGATCAATCCAGCCTTGGCATGCTGATGTTCGTGACGTCGCTGGTGATGTTGCTGTGCTGGTGGCCGCTCTCTCGTCATCCGGAGAGCGGCAAGCAGGCGATTACAGGATAAATTGATGCAGCGCCGCGTCTTTGCGATCCAGATAGTGGATTGACTGGATGCGGCGAATGGTGCGCGATTTGCCGCGCACCAGCAGGGTTTCGCTGGTGGCGATGTTGCCGTTACGCGTGATGCCTTTCAGCAAATCGCCGGTGGTGATGCCGGTGGCAGCGAAGATAACGTTATCGTTGCGCGCCATCTGATCCAGCTTCAGAACCTGACCGGCTTCAATGCCCATCTCGGCACAGCGTTGCAGTTCATTCTCGCCGAGGCGACGATTCTCTTCGCTATCGCCTTTCACTTCGTGACGTGCCAGCAGGCGCGCCTGCATGTCGCCATCCATCGCGCGAATGACTGCCGCCGACACCACACCTTCCGGTGCGCCACCGATGCCGTACATCACATCCACTTCGCTATCCGGCATACAGGTCAGAATCGAGGCCGCGACATCGCCGTCTGGGAAGGAGAACACGCGCACGCCGAGCTGCTGCAGCTGGGCAATCACCGCATCGTGGCGTGGCTTGGCCAGAATCGACACCGTTAACTGGCTGAGCGGTTTGCCTAATGCCAGCGCGATGTTTTTCAGGTTGATATCAAGCGGCAGATTGAGGTCGATCGCGCCACGCGCGCCCGGTCCAACAATCAGCTTTTCCATGTACATATCAGGTGCGTGCAGGAAGCTGCCTTTGTCTCCAACCGCCAGCACCGCCAGCGCATTGGCCTGGCCCATCGCCGTCATGCGCGTGCCTTCGATCGGATCGACCGCGATATCCACGGCATCGCCACGGCCGGTACCAACTTTTTCACCGATATACAGCATCGGCGCTTCGTCGATTTCGCCCTCGCCAATCACAATCTGGCCGTCGATATCGATGGTGTTGAGCATAATGCGCATGGCGTGAACGGCTGCGCCGTCGGCCGCATTTTTATCGCCGCGTCCTAACCAGTGATAGCCCGCCAGAGCGGCGGCTTCGGTCACGCGGGAAAATTCAATCGCGAGTTCTCGTTTCATGGTGGCACCTGATAAAAAACAGGCAGGCAGTTTAACACAGCGGGGAAACGTGGCAGGGGAAAAACCCGCGGCAGGGCGCCGCGGGTTAGCAGAATTTTACTCTTCGTCTTCCCACGCTTTGGCGCGAGCGACCGCTTTCTTCCAGCCGGCGTAACGGACGTTACGTTCGGTGGTTTCGATGCTTGGGCGGAACTCACGCTCAATCACCGCTTTAGCGCGAACTTCTTCCAGATCGTTCCAGAAGCCAACCGCTAAGCCAGCCAGATACGCCGCACCCAGCGCCGTGACTTCACGCACTTCCGGACGCTCAACGCGCGTGCCGAGAATGTCAGACTGGAACTGCATCAGGAAGTTGTTGGCAACCGCACCACCATCCACGCGCAGTGATTGCAGGCGGGTGCCAGCATCGTTTTGCATCGCTTCCAGTACGTCGCGCGTCTGGTAAGCAATCGACTCCAGCGTGGCACGGATGATGTGGTTCGCGTTCGCACCGCGCGTCAGACCGAAAATCGCGCCGCGTGCATACGGATCCCAATATGGCGCACCCAAACCGGTGAAGGCTGGCACCATATACACGCCGTTGGTGTCTTTCACTTTCAACGCGAAGTATTCAGAGTCGGTTGAATCGCTGATCAACTTCATCTCATCGCGCAGCCACTGAATCGACGCGCCACCGATAAACACCGCACCTTCCAGCGCATAGTTCACTTCGCCGCGTGGGCCGCAAGCGATGGTGGTCAGCAGGCCATGCGTTGAGGTCACAGCTTCGGTGCCGGTGTTCATCAGCATGAAGCAGCCGGTGCCGTATGTGTTTTTCGCCATACCCGGTTGTACGCACAGTTGGCCATACAGTGCCGCTTGTTGGTCACCCGCGATACCGGCGATTGGAATACGCGTACCGCCTTTACCACCAATGTTGGTCTGGCCGTACACTTCTGAAGAGCCTTTCACTTCTGGCAGCATTTCACGCGGGATATCGAGGATCTCCAGCATGCGCTCATCCCACTCCAGCTTGTGGATGTTGTACATCATGGTACGTGAGGCGTTGGTGTGATCGGTGACGTGCACACGTCCCTGCGTCATTTTCCAAATCAGCCAGGTATCAACGGTACCGAACAGCAGTTCGCCGCGTTTGGCACGGTCACGCGCGCCTTCCACGTTATCCAGAATCCACTTCACCTTGGTGCCTGAGAAGTACGGGTTAATCACCAAACCGGTGGTGTGCTGGATGTACTCTTCCAGGCCCTCTTTCTTCAGCTTGTTACAGTAATCTGCGGTGCGTGGATCCTGCCAGACGATGGCGTTGTAAACCGGTTTGCCGGTCTCTTTATCCCAGACGATGGCGGTTTCACGTTGGTTGGTGATACCAATCGCCGCGATTTGATCGGAGTTAATGTCGGCGTGTGCCAGCACTTCAACCAGCGTTGAGCTTTGTGACGCCCAGATATCCATTGGGTCATGTTCAACCCAACCCGCTTTCGGGTAGATCTGGGTAAATTCGCGCTGAGAAACCGCAACGATGTTGGCATCATGATCAAGCACCACGGCGCGTGAGCTGGTTGTGCCCTGATCGAGTGCAACTATATATTTTTTATCAGTAGTCATTGTGCTTTCCTGATGTGGTATCGATGAAACTTACGCTTTACGCTGCTGAGCGCGCGCAACCGGTTTTTCTGCTGTGCTGGCTTCCGCAACGTTAACTGGCAGATGGCGGCCAATCAGCGAACGGTAACCAAAGGCTCCGAGACAAGCACCGACCAGCGGGCCAAAAATCGGAACCAGGAAGTAAGGAATATCTTTGCCACCGGTGAAGGCAACGTTGCCCCAGCCAGCGAAGAAGGCGAACAGTTTTGGACCGAAGTCACGCGCCGGGTTGAGTGCGAAGCCGGTCAGTGGACCCATTGAGCCACCGATTACCGCGACCAGCAAACCAATCAACAGCGGAGCCAGTGGACCACGCGGTACACCGTTGCCGTCATCGGTCAGCGCCATGATCACCGCCATTAATACCGCTGTAATCACCATCTCAACCAGGAACGCCTGAGCGACGCTGATGTGCGGGTTCGGGTAGGTAGAGAAGATACCGGCCAGATCGAGGCTTTCAACGCTGCCGCGCACCATTTGATGGCCCGCTTCATAATCAAAGAACAGATTGTAGTAGAGACCGTAAACCAACGCGGCAGCGCAGAACGCGCCGGCAACCTGCGCCAGAATATAAGGAATAACTTTGCGACCTTCGAAATTAGCGAACAGGCACAGCGCGACGGTAACGGCTGGGTTAAGATGCGCACCAGAAACGCCTGCGCTTAGATAGACTGCCATGGAGACGGCTAAACCCCAGATAATACAAATTTCCCACTGACCGAATGACGCACCGGCCAGTTTCAGTGCAGCAACACAGCCTGCACCAAAGAAGATAATCAAACCTGTGCCGAGAAATTCAGCGATGCACTGACCTTTTAGTGTGTTAGTTGTCTGACTCATAATGGCATTCCTGAAGCGAGGTTAAATTTTATCAGTTTTTGTTCTCATCCATGAGTCGCCCAGCTATCAATGTAGGGTTGATGTGAATTTATCGTTAACGAGCATAAACGAGAAATAGCGAAATTGAAAACTGTGTACTCCATCATAAAAATGCGCGTTTTCGCGTCTTTTACGTTGCTTTAAGACCCATTTTTCCCGCTTTGCTGGTCGATGCTGATGTGATCGCGCACACAGATGCGCGAAGATGCGCATTTTTTTAGGCATAGACTGAAAAGTGTTACAGACTGCCCTCGCAGGCCTTGTGGCGCTGGACTTGCTGGGTTCGGCTACATACAATCGAGTCATCGTGGCTGAGCGCACCATAATAAGGCATGCACTAGCCCCATCAACGCCTTGCAAGATTTAGGAGAGGTCAGAAAGATGTCATTTGAAGTGTTCGAGAAACTGGAAGCGAAAGTACAGCAGGCGATTGATACCATCACTCTGCTACAGATGGAAATTGAAGAGCTGAAAGAGCAAAACAATACGCTGAAAAACGAAGTCAGCCAGGCTTCAGGCAACCAGGATGCGCTGGTGCGTGAAAATCAGCATCTGAAAGAAGAGCAGCATGTCTGGCAGGATCGTCTGCGGGCACTGCTGGGAAAAATGGAAGAAGTTTAAGCGTCGATGCTTAAACCAACGGGTGCCGCGGCACCCGTTTTTGTTGCGGCTTACTCGATGTCGAGTGCGTCTTCAGACAAGATGATGCCGGTATTGTCGGCATACAGATGGTCACCAGAGAAGAAGGTCACGCCGCCGAAGTTAACGCGCACGTCACTTTCGCCAATGCCTTCACCCGCTGCACCCACCGGAATCGCCGCAATCGCCTGAATGCCGATTTCCAGCTCTTCAAGGTCGTCTACCTGACGCACCGAGCCGTAAACCACAATGCCTTCCCACTCATTTTGCGCCGCCAGACTCGCCAGCTGAGCATCGACCAGTGCGCGACGGACCGAACCGCCGCCATCCACCAGCAATACGCGACCCCGACCGTTCTCTTCCAGCAAATCGTAGAGTAAGCCGTTATCTTCGAAACATTTCACTGTGGTGATTTGACCACCGAATGAGCTGCGCCCACCAAAGTTCGAAAAAAGCGGTTCAACAACATTCACAGCTTCGTGGTAGATGTCACAGAGTTCAGATGTATCGTATTTCATGAGGGTTTTCGTCTGTTTGCCACAGGAGCGCTAAGTATATCGCTATCTGGCGATTGTTGGCAAAATCATCAACCGCCAAAAAAGCGTTGCATCAATATCCTGCGTAAAAAAAAGCCCGGCACAGTGGCCGGGCAGCGATTTCGCGGGTAAAGCTTACAGAATGAAGCGGCTGAGATCTTCGTCGGCCACCAGCTCATCCAGATGCTTACCAACGTACTCGGCATCGATAGTGATCGATTCACCGTTACGATCGCTGGCGTCATAGGAGATATCTTCCATCAGACGTTCCAGCACGGTATGCAGACGACGCGCACCGATGTTCTCGGTGGTTTCGTTCACCTGCCATGCGGCTTCGGCGATACGACGCACGGCGTCATCGGTGAAGTCGATATTGACCCCTTCGGTGCCCATCAATGCTTTGTACTGCACGGTAACCGAGGCGTTTGGCTCGGTCAGGATGCGCTCGAAGTCATTGACGGTCAGCGCCTGCAGTTCAACGCGAATTGGCAGACGGCCTTGCAGTTCTGGAATCAGATCTGACGGGCTGGCAACCTGGAACGCGCCGGAAGCGATAAACAGAATGTGGTCGGTTTTCACCATGCCGTGCTTGGTGGAAACGGTACAGCCTTCAACCAGTGGCAGCAGGTCGCGCTGCACACCTTCGCGAGACACGTCTGGACCGCCCGCATTCTGGCCGCCGCGCTTACAGATTTTGTCGATTTCGTCGATGAACACGATACCGTGCTGCTCAACGGCGTCGATGGCATCCTGCTTCAGCTCTTCCGGGTTCACCAGCTTGGCCGCTTCTTCTTCAATCAGCAGCTTCATGGCTTCTTTGATTTTCAGCTTACGCGGTTTCTGCTTCTGGCCACCGAGGTTCTGGAACATCGATTGCAGCTGGCTGGTCATCTCTTCCATGCCAGGAGGTGCCATGATCTCAACGCCAGCCGATGAAGCGGCCAGATCGATCTCAATCTCTTTGTCATCCAGCTGGCCTTCGCGCAGTTTCTTGCGGAAGGACTGACGCGCTGTTGATGGCTCAGCCGCTTGTTCAGCCTGGCCCCAGTTGTTTTTCGCGGGTGGGATCAGCACATCGAGGATGCGCTCTTCCGCCATCTCTTCCGCGCGGTATTTGTTCTTCTCGATCGCCTGGCTGCGCACCATCTTGATGGCAGAATCGGTCAGATCGCGAATGATGGAATCCACCTCTTTACCGACGTAACCGACTTCGGTGAATTTGGTGGCTTCCACTTTGATGAACGGTGCGTTAGCCAGTTTGGCTAAGCGACGGGCGATTTCGGTTTTACCGACGCCGGTTGGACCAATCATCAGAATGTTTTTTGGCGTCACTTCGTGGCGCAGCTCTTCGTCAAGCTGCATGCGGCGCCAGCGGTTACGCAGGGCGATCGCGACCGCCTTCTTTGCGCCGTCCTGGCCGATAATAAAGCGATTAAGCTCGCTGACAATCTCGCGTGGAGTCATCTCAGACATGATGTTTAGTCCTTAGCCTTAGACGGTAATGCTTCGAAGTTAATATTGTGGTTGGTGTAGATACAGATATCGCCAGCGATGTTCAGCGCTTTCTCCACGATATCGTGCGCACCAATGTCGGTGTTTTCCAGCAGCGCGCGTGCTGCTGCCTGGGCGTAAGGCCCACCAGAACCAATTGCAATCAGGTCATTTTCCGGCTGGATAACGTCGCCGTTGCCGCTGATGATTAATGAGGAGTTTTCGTCGGCCACCGCCAGCAGCGCTTCGAGGCGGCGCAGCATGCGATCGGTACGCCAATCTTTAGCCAGTTCGACCGCCGCTTTCACCAGATGGCCCTGGTGCATTTCCAGCTTGCGCTCAAACAGTTCAAACAGGGTGAAGGCATCTGCGGTACCGCCAGCAAAACCGGCGATCACTTTATCGTTGTAAAGACGACGGACTTTTTTAACGTTGCCTTTCATTACGGTATTGCCGAGCGTAGCCTGGCCATCACCGCCAATCACTACCTGGCCGTTGCGTCGTACACTTACTATTGTTGTCACGGGCAGACCCCTTGTTGCAGTAGAAAAGGAACTCCGCGCACTCGGCGCGGAGTATCATGCAACCAGATATGGGGTAGCTTTAAAGGGTTTCAACCCCCAGCATACCCTTCATCCTTCAAATTGCAGGCGCGTTGGCTACGTGCGCTCACCCCAATCACTTACTAAAGTAAGCTCATGGGGATTCTCGCACTTGCCGCCTTCCTGCAATTTGAATTATTTAGGGTAAAGCGAGGGGAATACAACTTCCGTGGCCGGAACTGTGTAAGCGTTTGACTGTGCTGTCGGCGCTGCTGCGATCTTTGAACGGCCCGATCACCACGCGATTCCAGCCACCGCCGGTAGTAATGCGGCTCTCGAATCCTTCAAATGCCAAACCGGCGCGTACTGATTCCGCCTGATCGGTACCTTTGAACGATCCACACTGCACCATCCAGCGCTGTGAAGAGGCTTTCTCTTCGGTTTTCGCCTTGGCCGTTTCCTGCGGTTTGGTCTGCTGCGTTGGCTCACGCGTGATAGGCGCAGCTTGCTGTTGTTGCTGCTGACGCGCGGCCTGTTGTTGCTGCAACTGTTGCTGACGCTGCTGCTGTTGTAACTGTTGCTGCTGACGCTGCAACTGCTGCTGTTGTTGCTGTTGAACCTGCTGCTGCTGTTGCTGCACTTGCTGACGCTGCAGCGTTTGCTGGCGCTGCGCCGGGGTTTGTTCGTTCCACGGCACTTCGTTCAACTGCGTCGGCTGCTGGCGCATATCGGCCTGCATCTGCTCCAGCAACTGGCGCTGTTCATCGGTCAGCTGAGTTTGTGATTGCACGCCACCGGCCGAAGGCTCAGTCGGCGACGGAACGGTAATTTGGCGATTTTCCAGCTCTTTGATGTACTTCCAGCGCTCTTCCGGCTTCGGCGGTAGGCCGTTACCGTTGGCTTTGTGGTTTGGAATGACCTCAATCTCTTCTTTCTTATGATGCGAGATGAACCATAAACCACCGGCAAAGGTGACCAGCACGGCCACGGCCAGTACCATCATGAGCTTTGAAGTGCCTGATCCGCCTTTGCTTTTCTTGCTGCGGCTGGCGGGTTTTTTGCGACGCGTCCCTGTTGAACGCCCGCGGCCTACATAATCTTTCTGTGCCACTTTCGTTCTGCTACCCTTCAAAAAAATGCCAATGGGCATGTAAATGTGCTGTTAATTGCCCGGCAATGAATGCGCCATGTTACGCAAGGGCTTGAACTTTGACCAGCACAGTCTGCCTTCAGAATCCGCTGAAAATGCAGGCTTCTACGCGCTATTTTTCCCGTTTTGCTGCCGGTGCCGTACTGCCACGCACCCGCAGCTCCGCATCCAGCAGGCGCGAACCGTTATTCACGCGTTTACCCTGCAGCTCATCAAGTAATAGCAGCATCGCTTCACGACCGATGGCAAAACGCGGCTGTGCCACGGTGGTCAGCGGCGGATCGTAGTATTGCGCCAGTTCGATATCATCAAAGCCCACTACCGACAGATCCTGCGGAATGCGCATACCCAATTTGCGTGCCTGATTCATCGCGCCCAGCGCCATCAAATCGCTATGGCAGAAAATCGCTTTCGGCGGCTGCGGCAAACTCATTAACTGCTTAAGCGCATTTGCACCGGCTTCAAAGGTGAAGTCGCCGTGCACAATCATCGTCGGATCGATGGCGATGCTGCTGCGACGCAGCGCCTGAATGTAGCCCTGCAAACGATATTGGCTCAGCGGAATATGTTCTGGCCCGGTGATGCAGGCGATTTGGCGATGACCAAGCTGCAGCAGGTGATTTACCGCTTCAAAAGCGGCGGTCAGGTTATCGATATGTACTGTTGGCAACGCCATTTCCGGCGCAAATTCGTTGCCCATCACCATTGGCGGCAGGTTACGCTGATCTTCAATGCCCGCCTCAAACGGCAGCTGTGAACCTAGCAGCACCATGCCGTCGATCTGGCGCGTCAGCATTAAGTTCAGGAAGGTTTTTTCCTGTTTGTTCTGATGCGCGCAATCGCCAATCAGTACCAGATAACCTTCATGCGCAGCGGTAACTTCCACGCCGCGAATGATCTCACTGAAGAAGGGATCACAGATATCCGGCACAATCACCAGAATGGTTTGCGTTTCACCGCGTTTGGCATTGCGCGCCAAACCGTGCGGCGCATAACCCACGGCAATCACGGCTTTTTCGACCTTGAGCCGGGTCGCAGCAGAGACTTTTTCTGGATTCATCAACGCACGTGAAACCGTGGCGGTTGAAACGCCTGCTTTCTCGGCCACATCTTTCATGGTGGCGGCGGTGGAGGGTTGCTTCTGGTCCAACGTATAACTCCTGACGCGGTACAGCGCATTGATTTTCTGACATTACCGGGCTTCAACCGGGTCGGCACTATTGTTAACCCAAGGTCGCGTCGGGTTGTTACTTAATTTGCATAAAAATTGTGACTTGTGCGACTTTTTTCGATCTGGCTCGCAGATGTGGCGCGGCTTAGCTCTCGGTGGGATCGATATCCAGCGTCCATTTCACTTTGCGTGACGCGGGCAAGGTGGCGATCAGCGGCAGCGATCCACTCAGCAGCTGTTGCAGACGTTTGCGTGACGGATGCTGCAACAGTAGCTGCCAGCGCCAGCGTCCGCTGCGTTTCGGTGCCAATGCCGGAACCGGCCCCATTAGCCACATCGCCTCATCTTTTAGCGGACTGGCTTCCAGCAAATTGCGCAGCTGAGTAAGGAATTCCGCCGCTTGTTGGTTATCCATATCTTCAGCGCGGAACAGCGCATGGCTGGTCCACGGCGGCAGCTGAACCGACTGACGCTCCAGCAGCGTTTGATCGGCAAAAGCGAAATAGCCGCGATGCAGCAAGGTTTGCAGCAGCGGATGTTCCGGATGATGGGTTTGCAGCAACACTTCGCCCTGTTTACCGGCACGACCGGCGCGGCCCGCGACCTGCGTATAGAGCTGAGCGAAGCGCTCGGCGGCACGGAAATCGGCGGAGAACAGGGCGCCATCGACATCCAGCAGTGACACCAGCGTGACATCCGGGAAGTGATGGCCTTTCGCCAGCATTTGCGTGCCCACCAGAATACGCGCGCCGCCGCGATGCACATCGGCCAGATGCTGCTCCAGCGCGCCTTTGCGGCTGGTGGTGTCGCGATCGATGCGCGATACCGGCACGCCGGGGAACAGCGTGCCCAGCTGCTGTTCCAGCTGTTCGGTGCCGACGCCAACCGGCATCAAATGCGTCGAACCACAACTTGGGCACTGATTCGGCAGCGGGCGCTGGCTATCACAATGGTGGCAGCGCAGCTGGCGATGATTCTGATGCAGCGTGTAATAGCTATCGCAGCGCTGACATTCCGCCAGCCAACCGCAATCGTGGCACATCAGCGCCGGAGAGAAGCCGCGGCGATTGAGGAATAGCAGAACCTGATTGTCGGCCTGTAGATGTTGGCGCATTTTGCCAAGCAGCGCCGGTGCCAGCCCGCCTTTCAGCTGCTGGCCTTTAAGATCGATCAGCTGCTGCAACGCCGGTTTAGCATTGCCCGCGCGTTTGGTGAGATTGAGCTGGCGATATTTGCCGACGCGCACGTTGTGTAGCGTTTCCAGCGCGGGCGTGGCCGAACCCATCACAATCGGAATGTCTTCCTCATGCGCGCGGAACACTGCCAGATCGCGCGCCTGATAGCGCCAGCCTTCCTGCTGTTTGTACGAGCTGTCGTGCTCTTCATCAATAATGATGACGCCGGGACGCGCCAGCGGCGTGAACAGCGCCGAGCGTGTGCCGATAACAATCGCCGTTTCGCCGCTGCGCGCACGCAGCCAGACGGCCAGGCGTTCGCTGTCATTCAGCGCCGAGTGCAGCACATCAATCGGCGCATCGAAACGTTCGCGGAAGCGGGCGATGGTTTGCGGCGTCAGGCCGATTTCCGGCACCAGCACTAAAGCCTGTTTGCCGCGTGCCAGCACATTCTCCAGCACGCTGAGATACACCTCGGTTTTACCCGAACCGGTAATGCCGGCCAGCAGCCACGGCGCATAGTGATCGTCTTCACTGCGCATCGCGCCCACCGCCATCGCCTGATCGGTATTCAGGCGCAGGCGATCACCTTTGACGGCAAAGCTGGTGCGCCAGTCGTGCATCTGCGGCGTATGTTCACGCAAATCGCACAAGCCTTTAGCGCGCAACGCTTGCAGCGCGGCATCGGTAAAATCGTGTTCACTGACCTGATGACGATAGAGCGGTCGCTGACGCAGCATCGCCAGCGCTTGCTGCTGTTTCGGCGCGCGCTTCAGACTTTCCATCGCCACTTCACGGCCAGCATCATTAATCACCCATTGCCACAGCGGCGCTTCCTGCGCCGGTTTGCCCTGACGCAGCAGCACCGGCAGCGCATGGCTCAGCACTTCACCGAGCGGCGAATGATAATAGGTGGCGGCCCAATGCAAAATGCGCCACAGGGCGGGCGAGAACAGACTTTGATCGTCGAGCACGCTTTCTATTTGCTTGAGCTGCGTCAGTGGCAGATCGCTGGTCTCGCGCGTGCCGACCACAATGCCGATCATTTTGCGATTGCCGAACGGCACATTCACGCGTGCGCCCGCCACTGGCTGCGGCGCATCGGCAGGCAGCAAGTAGTCAAACAGGCGAGGTAGCGGAACGGGCAGGGCAACCTGAACAACGGGCATCTGAATCTCTATCCAGTTCTGAATTAAGGAGAAGTAGTGTACACGCCTAATTAGGAAGCGGCTATTTGCTAAAACCGGTTAATTTCTGTATACTATGCCGCCTTCGATGAGATCGCTTGTCGGAGCATACACTTAATGTTCAACCGCGTGTGGTGCTGTGCAGGCTGAGCCTGGCACGGAGAGCGACACGGCCTTTTATGAGGTTCTCCCATGAAACAAGGTATTCACCCTAAGTACGAAGCAGTAACCATGACTTGCTCTTGCGGTAACGTGATCAACACCCGTTCAACCATGGCTTCTGGTCTGAACCTGGACGTGTGCGGCAAATGCCACCCGTTCTACACTGGTAAGCAGCGTATTGCTGACACCGGTGGCCGTGTAGATCGCTTCAACAAGCGTTTCAGCGTGCCAGCAAGCAAGAAATAAGATTTTTGGCCGTCGAATCTTCGCGATTCGGCAGCAAGAAAAAACCCAGCCTCGGCTGGGTTTTTTTATTTCTGGCTTCAGTATTCCCAGCTATCGGGATCGATGCCCATTTCACGCATAATCTGTTTCGCTTCTTCCGGAATCTCATCGCTGCGTTCTTTACGCAAATCGACATCGTTCGGCAGAGGCTGCCCGGTGAAAGCATGCAAAAAGGCTTCACACAGCAGTTCGCTGTTGGTGGCGTGACGCAGGTTATTCACCTGACGGCGGGTGCGCTCATCCGTTAAAATCTTCAGCACTTTCAGCGGGATAGAAACTGTGATTTTCTTAACCTGCTCGCTCTTCTTGCCATGTTCAGCGTAAGGGCTGATATATTCGCCGTTCCATTCAGCCATGGGTTACCTTAATCAATAAAAGTTGAATATGGGGAAATCCGTTGATTATGCCCGATTTTTCGATGCCTGACCCCTTAAACCGCAGGTTTTATGCTTGAGCACCGCTTCTGCAAAGGAAAGCGCGCTGAACACCAGGCGATGACGGACAATTTTAGCGGTTATTGATGATTTGCTCAATCTATACGCAAAGACATTTAGATGTCCAGATGTATTGACGTCTATGTGCGGAATGTTATTCTGTTGCTCTTCTTTTTCTTCAGGAACAGTAAGCACCATGACGCGTAAACAGGCAACCATCGCAGTACGTAGCGGTTTGAATGATGACGAGCAATATGGCTGCGTTGTCCCACCGATTCATCTCTCCAGCACCTATAACTTCCTCGACTTCAATGAGCCGCGTGCGCATGACTATTCACGTCGTGGTAACCCAACGCGCGATGTGGTGCAGCGCGCGCTGGCAGAGCTGGAAGGTGGCGCAGGCGCGGTATTAACCAATACCGGCATGTCGGCGATTCATCTGGTGACAACCGTGTTCCTGAAGCCGGGCGATCTGCTGGTTGCGCCGCACGATTGTTATGGCGGTAGCTATCGTCTGTTCGATAGCCTGAGCAAGCGCGGTGCGTATCGCGTTAAGTTTGTCGATCAGGGCGACAAAGCGGCGCTGGCCGCTGCTCTGGCCGAGAAGCCAAAGCTGGTACTGGTTGAAAGCCCAAGCAATCCACTGCTGCGTGTGGTCGATATCGCCAGCATTTGTGCTGCCGCGCGTGAAGCGGGCGCCATTAGCGTGGTGGACAACACCTTCCTCAGCCCGGCGTTGCAAAACCCGCTGGCGCTGGGTGCCGATCTGGTTGTTCACTCCTGCACCAAATACCTGAATGGTCACTCTGATGTGGTAGCGGGTGCGGTGATTTCGAAAGATCCGGCGATGGCCACCGATCTGGCGTGGTGGGCGAATAATATTGGTGTAACCGGCGCAGCGTTTGATAGCTACCTGCTGCTGCGCGGTTTGCGCACGCTGTCACCGCGCATTGCGGCAGCACAACGCAATGCATTGGCGATTGTTGATTACCTGAAGCAACAACCGCTGGTGAAAAAACTGTATCATCCGTCTCTGCCGGAAAATGCCGGTCATGAGTTTGCGGTACGTCAGCAGCGTGGCTTTGGTGCCATGCTGAGTTTCGAAATCGATGCCGATGAGGCTCGCCTGCGCCGCTTCCTGAAAGCGCTGCAGCTGTTCACGCTAGCCGAATCGCTTGGTGGCGTAGAGAGTTTGATTTCGCATACCGCAACCATGACGCATGCCGGCATGTCTGCAGAAGCGCGCGCGGCAGCGGGAATTTCGGAAACACTGCTGCGTATTTCTGTTGGGATTGAAGATCACGAAGATTTAATCGCCGATCTGGATAATGCATTCCGGATCGCAGCCGAGGAGTAATCATGACGAGTTCAGTGGGCGCGGGAACGCCGATCAAGCAGTTGCATAAATTTGGTGGCAGTAGCCTGGCCGACGCACGTTGCTATCAGCGCGTGGCCAGCATCATGGCGGATTACAGCCAGCCAGGCGACTTAATGGTGGTCTCTGCCGCAGGCAGCACCACTAACCAGTTGATCAGCTGGCTGAAATTGAGCCAAAGCGATCGCTTATCTGCCCATCAGGTGCAACAGGCTTTACGGCGTTTTCACAGCGAGTTAATTGCTGCGCTACTGCCTGCTGAATATGCCGAAACCCTGACGTCTTCCTTTATACGCGATCTGGAAAGACTGGCGGCGCTGCTCGATGGCACCATCACCGATGCGGTGTATGCGGAAGTGGTGGGGCACGGTGAAATCTGGTCAGCGCGCTTGATGGCTGCCGTGCTGAGCCAGCGCGAGATCGAAGCCGCCTGGCTGGATGCGCGTGATTTCCTGCGTGCCGAACGTGCCGCGCAGCCGCAGGTTGATGAAGGTAAATCCTGGCCGCTGTTGCAGGAGCTGTTAACACAGCATCCACATAAGCGTTTGGTGGTGACCGGATTTATCAGCCGCAGCGAAGCGGGTGAAACCGTGCTGCTCGGTCGTAACGGCTCGGACTACTCGGCAACACAAATTGGTGCGCTGGCAGGCGTTGGTCGCGTGACCATCTGGAGCGATGTGGCGGGCGTTTACAGCGCCGATCCGCGTAAAGTTTCTGATGCGTGTCTGCTGCCGCTGCTGCGTCTCGATGAAGCCAGCGAGCTGGCGCGTCTGGCTGCGCCGGTACTGCACACCCGCACCTTGCAGCCGGTTTCTAATAGCGATATCGATTTGCAACTGCGTTGCAGCTATCAACCGGAGCAAGGCTCGACGCGTATTGAGCGCGTGCTGGCATCCGGCACCGGCGCGCGAATCGTCACCAGCCACGATGATGTGTGTCTGGTGGAGATTCAAATCCCCGACAATCACGATTTCAAAACGCAGCAGAAAGAGATCGATCTGCTACTGAAGCGCGCGCAGCTGCGTCCGCTGGCGATTGGTGTACATCCCGATCGTCGCCTGCTGCAGCTGTGTTACACCTCGGAAGTGGTGAATAGCGCCTTCAACCTGTTGCAGGATGCCGCACTGCCGGGCCATCTGCAGCTGCGCGACGGCTTAGCGCTGGTGGCGCTGGTGGGCGCAGGCGTGACGCGTAATCCGCTGCACAGCCACCGCTTCTGGCAACAGATCAAAGATCAGCCGGTGGAGTTTGTCTGGCAATCCGAAGATCACATCAGCATCGTGGCGGTACTGCGCGTCGGCCCGACTCAGCACCTGATTCAGGGACTGCATCAGTCGCTGTTCCGCGCAGAAAAACGCATCGGTTTGATGCTATTCGGCAAAGGCAACATCGGTTCACGCTGGCTGGAGCTGTTTGCCCGCGAGCAGGAAACATTGTCGGCGCGTACGGGATTTGAGTATGTGCTGGCGGGCGTCGCAGACAGCAGCCGCAGTTTGCTGAGCTACGATGGTCTGGAAGCAAGCCGCGCGTTGGCGTTTTTTGATGATGAAGCGGTCGAGCGTGATGAAGAGTCGCTGTTCCTGTGGATGCGTGCGCACCCGTTCGATGATTTAGTGGTGCTTGACGTCACCGCCAGCGAGCAATTGGCGCAGCAGTATCACGATTTCGCCAGCCACGGCTTCCACGTTATCAGCGCCAACAAGGTTGCCGGTGCGTCGAGCGGACAGAGCTGGCGTCAGGTGCGTGATGCTTTCGCCAAAACCGGTCGTCACTGGCTGTATAACGCCACCGTCGGAGCCGGTTTGCCGGTCAACCACACGGTGCGCGATCTGCGCGAAAGCGGCGATAGCATTCTGGCGATCAGCGGCATTTTCTCCGGCACGCTCTCCTGGCTGTTCCTGCAATTTGATGGCACGGTGCCGTTTAGCGAGCTGGTCGATCAGGCGTGGCAGCAAGGCCTGACCGAACCAGACCCGCGCGTTGATCTATCCGGGCAGGACGTAATGCGCAAGCTGGTGATTCTGGCGCGTGAAGCGGGCTACGATATCGAGCCGGATCAGGTGCGTGTTGAATCGCTGGTGCCGGCGATTTGCGACGGTGAATCGATTGATCACTTCTTCGAAAACGCCGACGAGCTGAATGACCAGATGCTGCAGCGTCTGGAAGCGGCGCAAGAGATGGGCTTAGTGCTGCGTTACGTGGCGCGTTTCGATGCCAATGGCAAAGCGCGCGTCGGCGTGGAAGCGGTACGTCCCGAGCATCCGCTGGCCGCGTTGCTGCCGTGCGATAACGTGTTTGCCATCGAAAGCCGCTGGTATCGCGATAATCCGCTGGTGATTCGTGGACCGGGCGCGGGCCGTGATGTCACAGCGGGCGCGCTGCAATCCGATATCAACCGCCTCGCACAGCTGCTGTAATCTGCCTCACTCTGCAGACGGCATCGTCCGTCTGCACTCTTCACCTTCTCCCCCGCATCATGAAACGCTTTCACCTTGATTGAAGATTTGTCACGCCCGTACATTAATTTTCTGTTGACGCTGGCGCGCGAATCGTTCATTTTGTGCATCTGGACGTCTAAACGTATGGATGTTCGAAGGCCGCAAAATAATCGATATGTGATGACGAGGTAATTAGGATGAGTTTCTTTCACGCCAATCAACGCGAAGCGTTGAACCAAAGCCTGGCTGAGCTGAACGGGCAAATTAATGTCTCTTTCGAATTTTTCCCGCCACGTACCAGTGAAATGGAAGAAACCCTATGGAGCTCAATCGATCGACTGAGCAGCCTGAAACCGAAATTCGTCTCCGTCACCTACGGTGCCAACTCGGGCGAGCGCGACCGTACGCACAGCATCATTAAAGGCATTAAAGATCGTACCGGTCTGGAAGCGGCACCGCATCTGACCTGTATCGATGCCACGCGTGATGAGCTGCGCGCTATCGCACGTGATTACTGGGATAGCGGCATTCGTCATATCGTGGCACTGCGCGGTGATTTGCCGCCGGGCAGCGGCAAGCCGGAAATGTACGGTTCGGATTTAGTTGAATTGCTGAAAGACGTCGGCGATTTCGATATCTCGGTGGCGGCTTATCCGGAAGTGCATCCCGAAGCGAAAAGCGCGCAGGCTGATTTGATCAACCTGAAACGTAAAATTGATGCCGGTGCCAATCGCGCCATCACCCAGTTCTTCTTCGATGTGGAAAGCTATCTGCGCTTCCGCGATCGCTGTGTCGCAACCGGTATCGATGTGGAAATCGTGCCGGGTATTTTGCCGGTATCTAACTTTAAACAGCTACAACGCTTCGCCACCATGACCAATGTGCGTGTGCCTGGCTGGATGAGTGCGATGTTTGAAGGTCTGGATAACGATCCGGAAACGCGCAAAATGGTGGGTGCCAGCGTTGCCATGGACATGGTGAAAATCCTGTCGCGGGAAGGGGTGAAGGATTTCCATTTCTATACGCTGAACCGCGCAGAGTTGAGTTACGCGATTTGCCACACGCTGGGCGTGCGTCCGGCGATTGGTGGATAAGATTGGCGGTCGCCGTGAATGGCGACCCTACAAAATCCAATAAAAAAGGAGCCGGTTGGCTCCTTTTTCACATCATTTCACTCGATTAACCGGTATTACGCATACCCGCCGCAACACCCGCGATCGTCACCATCAGCGCTTGCTCAACGCGCGCATCAGGCTCATCACCGCGCTCTTCTTGCGCACGTGAACGATGCAGCAGTTCAGCCTGCAACACGTTCAGCGGATCGGTATAGACGTTACGCAGCGCGATAGATTCAGCAATCCACGGTTGGTCAGCCATCAAATGCGCATCGTTAGCGATGGTCAGCACCGCTTTGATATCCGCATCCAGCTGATCGCGCAGCTGCTTGCCGAGCGGCCACAGTGATTTATCCACCAGACGCTGATCGTAATATTCCGCCAGCCACAGATCGGCTTTCGAGAATACCATCTCCAGCATGCCCAGACGTGTGGCGAAGAACGGCCACTCGCGGCACATGTTCTCCAGCTCATCCTGATGACCTTCATCCATCGCTTTCTGCAACGCGGCACCCGCGCCCAGCCAGGCTGGCAGCATCAGGCGGTTCTGCGTCCAGGCGAAGATCCATGGAATAGCACGCAGCGATTCCACACCGCCGGTTGGGCGACGTTTAGCCGGACGTGAACCCAGCGGCAATTTGCCCAGTTCCTGCTCTGGCGTTGCTGAACGGAAATAGGGCACGAAGTCCGGGTTTTCACGCACATAACCGCGATACATCGCACAGGAGTGCGCCGACAGACCGTTCATGATCTCCTGCCATTCGCGTTTTGGTTCCGGCGGTGGCAGCAGGTTGGCTTCCAGAATCGCACCGGTATACAGCGACAGGCTGGCGATGGTGACTTCTGGCAAACCGTATTTGAAGCGAATCATCTCGCCCTGTTCGGTGACGCGCAGGCCACCTTTCAGGCTGCCCGGCGGTTGTGACAACAGCGCAGCATGGGCTGGCGCGCCGCCACGACCGATTGAGCCGCCGCGTCCGTGGAACAGCGTCAGCGTGATGCCCGCGCTTTCACAGGTTTTGATCAGCGCGTCCTGCGCCTGATATTGCGCCCAGCTGGCGGCCATCACGCCGGCATCTTTCGCCGAGTCGGAATAGCCAATCATCACCATCTGTTTGCCGTTGATAAAGCCGCGATACCAGTCGATGTTCAGCAACTGCGTCATCACATCGTTGGCGTTGTTCAGGTCATCAAGGGTTTCGAACAGTGGCGCAACCGGCATGGCGTAAGGAATGCCGGCTTCTTTCAGCAGCAGATGCACGGCCAGCACGTCCGATGGCGTTTTCGCCATGGAGATCACGTAGGAAGCAATTGAACCCTGCGGCGCTTCGGCCACCACTTTGCAGGTATCCAGCACTTCACGCGTCTCATCGCCCGGTTCCCACTGATGCGGCAACAGCGGACGCTTAGAATTCAGTTCGCGAATCAGGAAAGCTTGTTTATCGGCTTCTGACCAGCTTTCGTAATCACCGAGGCCGAGATAACGCGTCACTTCGGCAATCGCCTGGGTATGGCGGGTGCTCTCCTGACGGATATCGATACGTACCAGCGGCACGCCGAAACACTTCACGCGGCGCAGCGTGTCCAGCAGTTGGCCGTTGGCGATGATGCCCATGCCGCACTGTTGCAGAGATTGGTAGATAGCGAACAGCGGTTCCCATAGCTGATCGTTGGAGACCAGCAGATCGGCTGGACGCGGCAGGCGCTCGCCTTTCAGACGGCGGCCAAGATAGGCCTGCGTGGTCATCAGCTGGCTACGAATGCGCTTCAGCACCATACGGTACGGCTCGAGCGCTTCCGGATCGCCGCACAGCTCGCGCACTTCGTCGCTACATTCGGACATCGACAGCTCAGAAACCAGCACGCCGATATCGCGCAGGAACAGGTCCGCGGCTTTCCAGCGGCTCAGCTGCATCGCGTGGCGGGTAATCGGTGCGGTGACGTTCGGGTTGCCGTCACGGTCGCCGCCCATCCACGAGGTAAATTTAATCGGCACGAAATCGACCGGCAGCTTAATGCCAAAGGTCTCTTCAACTTGCTCGTTCAGCTCACGCAGGAAGGCCGGCACGCCTTGCCACAGACTGTTTTCCACCACGGCAAAGCCCCATTTGGCTTCATCGATTGGCGTTGGACGGTATTTGCGGATTTCGTCGGTGTGCCACGCTTGTGCCACCAACTGGCGCAGACGGCGCATCACCTGCGTGCGCTCGTAATCGGAAATGTCGCTGTGATCGAGTTGCTGCAAACAGCTGTTCACTTCGCCCAGCATATGGATCAGCGTGCGGCGGGTAATTTCGGTGGGGTGCGCAGTCAGCACCAGCTCCAGCGACAGCTCTTCAATCGACTGACGGATTGCCGCTTCGCTGATATCGCCTTGCTGTTTCAGACGCTCGAAAGTCTTTTTCAGCAGTTCAGGATGGTTCGCGCCATCACCGCTACGGGAAATGGTTTGATACTGTTCAGCGACGTTGGTGAGATTAAGGAACTGGCTAAACGCACGCGCCACCGGCAGCAGCTCGTCATTCGACAGATTTTGCAGCGTGGTCAGCAGTTCCTGACGATGGGTGTCATTTCCCGCACGGGATGACTTAGAGAGTTTACGGATGGTCTCCACCTGGTCGAGGATGTTCTCTCCTAGTGCATCCTTAATCGTATCCCCGAGCAGTTTGCCGAGCATACTGACATTACTTCGCATTGCGGAATATTGTTCGTTCATTGGACCCTGACACCCTCATCATCTTTTTAAATATCCCCACGGGAATTATTTACCCACGGGCATAACATCGTCTTTTATCTAGCCACGTATCTTCCTGTACGTCAATTGCCTTAAATCTACGTAAATGTGCTGCTAAATGGCGGAAATTCAAAGAATTTGCTTGCAGCGAAGCGAGATAAGTTATTCTTATTATCAAATCCCGAACAATGACGGGGCAATTTGCTGATTTAACAGTGAAATGCCCCATCTGTTGTTCATCAATGACAAAAATGCTGCACGACTTGAGTGATAAGCGCATGAGTCGGCTTGATAAATGCGGTATCAATAAACTCATCAGGTTGGTGGGCTTGATTGATAGATCCCGGGCCTAAAACCAGCGTTGGGCACAATTGCTGGATAAAAGGCGCTTCAGTGCAATAGTTCACCACTTCGGTTGGCACGCCCAGCAGCTTCTCCACTACTTGCACCAGCTCATGATCGGCCGGGCATTCGTAGCCTGGAATCGGCGGATGCAGTTCACCCACGGTTAAACGTCCCGGCCAGCGCGCACTAACCGGTGCCAGCGCGTCATTCAGCAGACCATCTAAATCGCTCAGGGTTAAGCCCGGCAGCGGACGTATATCCATATGCAATTCACAGCAGGCGCAAATGCGGTTAGCGGCGTCGCCACCATGTATATGGCCGAAGTTCATGGTTGGATAAGGAATGGCAAACCCATCGTGGTTGTAACGCTCTTTCAGCGTGTTACGCAGCTGCATCAGTTGGGTAATGGATTCATGCATCAGCTCAATGGCGTTGACGCCGCGTGACGGATCGCTGGAGTGGCCCGATTGTCCCTGAATACGAATCACATTCGACAGATGACCTTTATGCGCGCGCACCGGCTTGAGTGAGGTTGGCTCGCCGATGATGGCGCAATCCGGACGAAGTTGCGTTGATTCAGAGAAATACTTCGCGCCCGCCATGGTGGTCTCTTCATCGGCGGTGGCGAGGATGTAGAGCGGCTTGCTGAGTTTGGTCACGTCAACGTCACGCAGCGCATCCAGAATAAAGGCGAAGAAGCCTTTCATATCGGCGGTGCCCAGGCCGTAAAGCTTGTTGTCGTGCTCGGTCAGCGTGAAGGGATCGCGCGTCCAGCGGCCATCATCGTAGGGAACGGTGTCGGTATGACCGGCCAGTAACAGGCCGCCTGCGCCCAATCCGCTGCGCGCCAGCATGTTGAATTTATGCCGCGTGCCAGGCACCGGCTGCACTTCTACACTGAAGCCAATATCGCGGAACCAGCCGGCCAGCAAATTGATTAAAGTTTCATTACTCTGATCCAGTGCGCTATCGGTTGCGCTGATTGATGGCGTGGCAATCAACTGGCGGTAGAGTTCGATAAAAGGTGGTAATTTTGTCTTCACTGTTGACGGTCCTTGGGTTAGGATGTATCAATATTCATGCATTAATAGTGAATAAAAATACAATAACGTCGCTTGCATGTGAAGCATCAAATCTTCTGCAAACGGCATTCTGGGCAACGGGGCAAGGCCGCGACCCGATACGTGACTGTAATAAGGTATACAGCCTGATGTTGAATACGCTGATCGTTGGTGCCAGTGGTTACGCTGGCGTAGAGCTTGCCACCTACCTGAATCGCCATCCGCATATGAACATAACCGCTTTGGCGGTTTCAGCGCAAAGCCCGGATGCTGGAAAGTTATTATCGGATTTGCATCCGCAACTCAAAGGCATTGTCGATTTGCCGCTGCAGCCGCTGAGCGATGCCGCTGAATGGGCCGACAAAGTGGATGTGGTGTTCCTCGCCACCGCCCATGAAGTCAGCCACGATCTGGCACCTGAATTCCTCAAAGCCGGTTGCGTGGTGTTCGATCTCTCCGGCGCATTCCGCGTAAACGACGACGCTTTCTATACCCAATATTACGGTTTCAGCCATCAGCATCAGGATTGGCTGGATAAGGCGGTTTACGGCCTGGCCGAATGGCAGCACGACAAAATCAAAGATGCGGAGCTGGTTGCGGTGCCGGGTTGCTACCCAACCGCAGCCCAGCTTTCGCTGAAACCGCTGATCGCAGCGGGCTTGCTTAACGATGCACAGTGGCCGGTGATCAATGCCACCAGCGGCGTGAGCGGCGCAGGGCGCAAAGCCAACGTTGGCACCAGCTTCTGTGAAGTGAGCTTGCAGCCGTACGGCCTGTTTAATCACCGTCATCATCCGGAAATCGTGGCACATCTCGGTACGCCGGTGATCTTCACGCCACATCTGGGCAGCTTCCCGCGCGGTATTCTGTCGACCACTACCTGCCGCCTGAAAGCGGGCGTGACGCAGCAGGATGTGGCGGATGCCTTCCATAATGCGTACCACGACAAACCGCTGGTGCGCGTCTATGACAAAGGCGTACCGGCGCTGAAAGCGGTGGTCGGTTTGCCGTTCTGCGACATTGGCTTCGCCATGCAAGGCGAGCACCTGATTGTGGTGGCTGCCGAAGATAACCTGCTGAAAGGCGCCTCATCGCAGGCGGTTCAGTGTTTGAACATTCGTTTCGGCTTCCCCGAAACGCTGTCTTTGATTTAACGAACGGATAACGCAATGAATCCATTGATCATTAAACTGGGTGGCGTGCTGCTGGATAGCGAAGAAGCGCTGGCCCGTCTGTTTGATGCCCTGCTGGCGTACCGCAATGAACATCAGCGTCCGCTGATCATTGTGCACGGCGGTGGTTGCGTGGTGGACGAGCTGATGAAGAAGCTCGCGCTGCCGGTGAAAAAGAAGAACGGTTTGCGCGTGACGCCAGCCGATCAGATTGACATTATTACCGGTGCGTTAGCCGGTACCGCCAACAAAACGCTGCTGGCGTGGGCGAAGAAATATGGCATCGGCGCAGTCGGTTTGTGCCTCGGCGACGCCGGTTTGGTTAATGTGGCGCAGTTCGATGAAGAGCTGGGACACGTTGGCAACGCAACGCCGGGCAACCCGGCGCTGGTGAACACGCTGCTGGCGGCGGGCTACATGCCGGTAATCAGCTCAATTGGCATCACCGACGGCGGCGAGTTGATGAACGTCAACGCTGACCAGGCGGCCACTGCGCTGGCGGCGACCATTGGTGCCGATTTAGTGCTGTTGTCTGACGTTAGCGGCATTCTCGATGGCAAAGGTCAGCGCATCGAAGAGATGACCGCCGCGAAAGCGGAACAGCTGATTGCGCAGGGCATCATCACCGATGGCATGATCGTGAAAGTGAACGCGGCGCTCGATGCCGCTCGCACGCTCGGTCGCCCGGTCGATATCGCCAGCTGGCGTCATGCTGAACAACTGCCAACCCTTTTCAACGGCGTGTCGATTGGCACCCGGATTCTCGCATAATCAAGGATTAAGACATGAGCACGCAAAACATCAAAAAAATCGTTCTGGCCTACTCAGGCGGTCTGGATACTTCAGCCATCATTCCATGGTTGAAAGAGAACTACGGCGGCTGTGAAGTGGTGGCGTTCGTGGCGAACATTGGCCAGGATCCGGCAGATTTAGAAGGCGTTGAGAAGAAAGCGCTGCAGTCAGGTGCGTCTGAGTGCCACGTGGCCGATCTGCGTGAAGAGTTCATCAGCGAATACGTTTATCCGGTGCTGCAAACTGGCGCACTGTACGAAGGTACTTACCTGCTGGGTACCTCGATGGCGCGTCCGATTATCGCCAAAGCGCAGGTTGAGCTGGCACTGAAAGTCGGTGCAGATGCGCTGTGCCACGGCGCAACCGGTAAAGGTAACGATCAGGTGCGCTTCGAAACCACCTACACCGCGCTGGCACCACAGCTGAAAGTGGTTGCGCCATGGCGTGAATGGGACCTGCGTTCACGTGAGGCGCTGCTGGATTACCTGAAAGAGCGCAATATCCCGACCACCGCGTCGCTGGAAAAAATCTACAGCCGTGATGAGAACGCATGGCACATCTCTACCGAAGGTGGCGTGCTGGAAAGCCCAGCCAATGCTCCGAACAAAGATTGCTGGGTATGGACCGTTGATCCGCTGGAAGCGCCAGATCAGCCAGAAAACGTCACCGTTACCGTCGAGAAAGGTCGCGTTGTCGCAGTGAACGGCGAGAAGCTGAGCCCGTTCCAGTGCCTGGAAAAACTCAACGTGCTGGGTGCGAAACACGGCGTGGGTCGTATCGATATCGTGGAAAACCGTCTGGTAGGCATCAAGTCTCGCGGCTGCTACGAAACCCCGGGCGGCACCATCATGGTGAATGCGCTGCGTGCGGTTGAACAGCTGGTGCTGGATCGCGATAGCTTCAAATGGCGTGAGCAGCTGGGCCATGAAATGTCTTACGTGGTTTACGATGGCCGCTGGTTCGCGCCGCTGCGTAAATCCATCCAGGCCGCTGCTGAATCTCTGGCAGAAGAGGTGAACGGCGAAGTGGTGCTACAGCTGTACAAAGGCCAGGCTACGGCGATTCAGAAAACCTCTGCTAACAGCCTGTATTCAGAAGAGTTCGCTACCTTTGGCGAAGACGAAGTTTACGATCACCGTCACGCGGGCGGCTTTATCCGCTTGTTCTCACTCTCTTCACGCATTCGCGCGCTGAACGAGCAGAAGAAGTAATACCGCGGCAATCGACATAATTTGCAAGGGCGGCTTCGGGCCGCCTTTTCTATAACGGATTCAGGAGTAATTCAGATGGCACTTTGGGGCGGACGTTTTTCGCAGGCAGCAGACCAACGGTTCAAACAGTTCAACGACTCACTGCGTTTTGACTATCGCCTGGCCGAGCAGGACATTACCGGCTCAATTGCCTGGTCAAAAGCGCTGGTAACGGTCAACGTGCTGACCAATGAAGAGCAGCAACAGCTGGAAAGCGCGTTGAATGAACTGCTGGCCGAGGTACGCGCCAATCCTGAGCAGATTCTGCAAAGCGATGCGGAAGATATTCACAGCTGGGTGGAAGGCAAGCTGATCGATAAAGTCGGCGCGCTGGGCAAGAAATTGCACACTGGCCGTAGCCGTAACGATCAGGTCGCGACCGATCTGAAACTGTGGTGCAAAGAGCAGGTTGCCGTGCTGCTGGAGGCGACGCGCGAACTGCAATCAGCGCTGGTCGCCACGGCAGAAGCCAATCAGGACGCGGTGATGCCAGGTTATACGCACCTGCAGCGTGCGCAGCCGGTGACTTTCGCGCATTGGTGCCTGGCGTACGTTGAAATGCTGGCGCGTGACGAGAGCCGTTTGCAGGATGCACTGAAGCGTATGGATGTCAGTCCGCTGGGTTGCGGCGCGCTGGCCGGTACCGCTTACGAGATCGATCGTCAGCAGCTGGCCGGCTGGTTAGGTTTTGCTTCTGCCACGCGTAACAGCCTCGATACCGTTTCCGATCGCGATCACGTGCTGGAGCTGCTGTCCGACGCCTCGATTGGTATGGTGCATCTGTCACGCTTTGCCGAAGACCTGATCTTCTTCAACACCGGTGAAGCGGGCTTCCTTGAGCTCTCTGATAAAGTCACTTCCGGCTCTTCGCTGATGCCGCAGAAGAAAAACCCGGATGCGCTGGAACTGATCCGTGGCAAATGTGGCCGTGTGCAGGGCGCATTGACCGGCATGATGATGACGCTGAAAGGTCTGCCGCTGGCGTACAACAAAGATATGCAGGAAGACAAAGAAGGGCTGTTCGATGCGCTTGATACCTGGCTCGACTGCCTGCATATGTCGGTGCTGGTGCTGGATGGCATTCAGGTAAAACGTCCGCGTTGCCAGGAAGCCGCTGAGCAGGGCTACGCCAACTCTACCGAGCTGGCCGATTATCTGGTGGCAAAAGGCGTTCCGTTCCGCGAAGCGCACCACATTGTCGGTGAAACCGTGGTGGAAGCGATCAAGCAAGGCGTGGCGCTGGAAGCGCTGACTTTGGCGCAGTTGCAGCAGTTCAGCGCGGTGATTGAGGATGACGTGTATCCGATTCTGTCGCTGCAATCCTGTCTCGATAAGCGTAATGCGCAGGGTGGCGTGTCGCCTCAGCAGGTCGCCTTCGCCATCGGCGAAGCGCAGAAGCGTTTAGGTTAATCTCTTCGTAGAGTCGCCATTCATGGCGACCAATAAATCCAACGCAAAAAAAAGCGGGCACCTCTTCGGTAGCCCGCCAACCTCTAGCTTCGGAATTACATTTTGTTATAGGCACATCATCAAGGGCAGGCCACTCCCGGCCAGCACAGTGATTTGTTTTAAGCAGTTTGCAGGTTCTGCTCCAGATCATTTGATGCGCGCATTATTCCCGCTCACGCCTTGATAGGGCCAATCGTTCATTGCTATTCTATCTATCGCCACGGGCTATCGTGGTTTGGAGGATTTCAATGAATATTCGTGATCTCGAATACCTGGTTTCACTTGCGGAGCATCGCCATTTCCGGCGTGCAGCTGACGCATGTCATGTCAGCCAACCCACCTTAAGTGGACAGATTCGTAAGCTGGAAGATGAACTTGGTGTGATGCTGCTGGAGCGTACCAGCCGTAAGGTGTTGTTTACTCAGGCTGGACTGTTGCTGGTGGATCAAGCGCGAACCGTGCTGCGCGAAGTGAAAGTGCTGAAGGAGATGGCGAGCCAACAAGGCGAAGCGATGTCTGGACCGCTGCACATTGGTTTGATTCCAACCACCGGGCCGTATCTGCTGCCGCACATCATTCCGATGCTGCATAAAACCTTCCCCAAACTCGAAATGTACCTGCATGAAGCGCAGACGCAGCAACTGCTGGCACAGCTCGACAGCGGCAAGCTGGACTGCGCCATCGTGGCGTTGGTGAAAGAGAGTGAAGCCTTTATTGAGGTGCCGCTGTTTGATGAGCCAATGACGCTGGCGGTGTATGCCGATCATCCGTGGCGCGATCGCGATCGTGTGCCGATGTCGGATCTGGCCGGTGAGAAATTGCTGATGCTGGAAGATGGGCACTGCCTGCGCGATCAGGCGATGGGCTTCTGCTTCGAAGCCGGTGCCGATGAAGACACGCATTTCCGCGCTACCAGTTTAGAAACGCTGCGTAACATGGTTGCCGCCGGTAGCGGCATTACCTTGCTGCCTGCGCTGTCCGTGCCGAATGAGCGCGAACGTGATGGCGTCTGCTATTTGCCGTGCTACAAGCCTGTTCCACAGCGCACCATTGCGTTGGTCTATCGTCCAGGATCGCCTCTGCGCAGCCGCTATGAGCAGTTGGCAGAAGCAATCAAAACCCACATGAAGGGTTATCTGGATACTTCGTTAAAACAGGCGGTTTAAGCCGTTTAACGCTGCCACACGATAGGCTTCGGCCATGGTGGGATAGTTGAAGGTGGTATTCACGAAGTACTCAATCGTGTTGCCGCCGTTCTTCTGTTCCATGATGGCCTGGCCGATGTGAATGATCTCCGCAGCACGCTCGCCAAAGCAGTGAATCCCTAAAATCTCTTTGGTTTCGCGGTGGAACAGAATTTTCAGGCTGCCGACGTGCATACCAACAATCTGCGCACGCGCCAGATGTTTGAACTGCGCACGACCCACTTCATACGGCACTTTCATCGCTGTCAGTTGCTGTTCGGTTTTACCTACTGAGCTGATCTCCGGAATGGTGTAAATCCCGGTTGGAATATCCTCGATCAGATGCGCGGTGGCTTCACCTTTGATGATTGCCTGCGCGGCGATGCGGCCCTGATCGTAGGCTGCAGAAGCCAGGCTTGGATAACCAATCACGTCACCGACCGCGTAAATATGCGGCAGCGCGGTTTGGTACATGCTGTTCACTTTCAGCAGGCCACGGCCATCCGCTTCCAGTCCCACGTTCTCCAGCGCCAGCGAATCGGTGTTACCGGTTCGACCGTTTGCGTACAACAGGCAATCGGCTTTCACTTTTTTGCCCGATTTAAGGTGAATAATCACCCCGTCATCGACGCCTTCAATCTTCTCGAACTCTTCGTTGTGACGAATCACCACGCCGCTGTTCCAGAAGTGATAGGAGAGGGAATCTGACATCTCCTGATCGAGGAACGCCAGCAGGCGGTCGCGGGTGTTAATCAGGTCAACCTTGACGTTCAGGCCGCGAAAAATCGAGGCATATTCACAGCCAATCACGCCGGCGCCGTAAATGATCACGTGGCCAGGTTCATGGTGCAGGTTGAGGATGGAGTCGGAATCGTAAACGCGTGGATGGGTAAAATCGACATCCGCTGGATGATACGGACGAGAACCGCAGGCAATAACGAATTTCTCGGCGGTTAAGCGCTCGCGGGTGCCGTCGGGTTGTTCCACTTCGATGGTGTTGGCATCAACAAATCGGGCATCGCCCTGATAAAGTTCACAGCGGTTGCGCTCGTAGAACCCCTGACGCATTGCGGTTTGCTGACTGATCACGTTCTCGGTGTGGTTGAGAATGTCGGCGAATGAGGAGCGCAGGAGTCGAGTGTGATCGCTGTAAAGTGGGTTTTGATTGAACTCGATGATACGGCTGACAGCGTGACGCAAGGCTTTGGAAGGGATGGTTCCCCAGTGAGTACAACCGCCGCCGATGTTGTGGTAGCGTTCGATCACTGCAATACGCGCTCCCTGCTTCACCAGCCCCATCGCCGCACCTTCGCCGCCCGGACCGGAGCCAATCACAATGGCATCGTAATCGTAAGACTTTTGCATACCAGTACGTCCTATTTTTTTATCACATTTTTACAACGAGATTCTAACATCTCGCCGCGCACATCTGAATTCTAACAGCGTAAATTGCTGAAGTTTGACAAAGCGTGAGGTTCACAGGCGTTCACAAAGTTTGCACCGCTGTACGCTGAAAAGTTTGTTATAGTGCCTGCCAAATCACCTAAAAGGCCGGGAAAATGGGCGTCAGAGCGCTACAAAAAGAACGTACACGACGTTCACTGATTGAAGCTGCCTTCAGTCAGTTAAGTGCAGAAAGGAGTTTTGCCAGCCTGAGTTTGCGCGAAGTTGCACGCGAAGCGGGGATTGCGCCGACCTCATTTTATCGTCACTTCCGCGATGTCGACGAGCTGGGCTTGACCATGGTGGATGAAAGCGGCTTGATGCTGCGCCAGTTAATGCGTCAGGCGCGCCAGCGTATTGCCAAGGGCGGCAGCATCATCAAAACCTCGGTGGCAACTTTTATGGAGTTCATCGGGAACAATCCCAACGCTTTTCGGCTCTTACTACGCGAGCGCTCCGGAACCTCGGCAGCATTTCGTGCCGCCGTTGCCCGTGAGATTCAGCACTTCATCGCCGAACTGGCCGATTACCTTGAGCTGGAAAATCGCATGCCGCGCAGCTTTACCGAGGCGCAGGCTGAAGCAATGGTAACGATTGTGTTTAGCGCGGGTGCCGAAGCGCTGGACGTTGATATTGAGCAGCGCCGCAAGCTGGAGGATCGATTAGTGCTGCAGCTGCGTATGATCGCCAAAGGCGCTTATTACTGGTATCGCCGGGAGCAAGAGCGCCTGGCAGTTACCCTGGAAAAACCCGAAGAGTAATGTGATAAGGATAATGAAATGATTGAGCAAAACCCACGCGATAAAGGAACGCTTTTATTGGCTTTTATCACCGGTTTAGCGATCAACGGCTCCTTTTCGGTGCTGTTCAGCACGTTTGTTCCCTTTTCTATATTCCCGCTGATCGCGCTTGGCCTCGCGGCCTGGTGTCTGCATCAGCGTTATCTCAACCGCAATATGCCAGACGGTATGCCTTCACTGGCGGCGGCGTTCTTCCTGCTGGGTATTTTGGTTTATAGCGCGCTGGTGCGGGCTGAATATCCGGATATCGGCTCCAACTTCATCCCGACCATTCTGATGGTGGCGCTGGTGTTCTGGATTGGTATGCGTTTCCGCCGTAAAAACCGTAACTAAGACTTCGACTGCTGTTCGGTGCGCATGAATGCGCACCCTACAAAACCTGCACCTGTCGCACGAAATGTATCGTAGGGTCGCCATTCATGGCGACCGATTCATCAGGCCTTGCGCGTCAGCAGCACGCCGCATTCCATATGATGGGTATACGGGAACTGATCGAACAGCGCCAGACGCGTGACATCATGCGTTTCTCCCAGCACCGCAAGGTTGTCGCACAGCGTTTGCGGGTTGCAGGAGATATAAAGGATGCGCGAATACGCCTGCACCATCTTCACGGTTTCCTCATCCAGCCCGCTGCGCGGCGGATCGACAAAAATGGTTTCGCACTGATAGCTCTTCAGGTCGATGCCTTCTAAACGATTGAAGCTGCGCACACCCGTCATCGCCTGGGTAAACTCTTCAGCGGCCATACGAATAATCTGCACGTTATCAATCTGGTTGGCGGCAATGTTGTATTGCGCTGACGCGACCGACGGCTTGGCAATCTCGGTGGCCAGCACGCGGCGGAAGTTACGCGCCAGCGCCAGCGAGAAGTTGCCGTTACCGCAATAGAGTTCCAGCAGATCGCCACGCGAATCCTGCGTCACGTCCAGCGCCCACTCCAGCATCTGAATATTCATCGCCGCGTTTGGCTGGGTGAAGCTGTTCTCCACCTGACGATAAATCATCTCTTTTCCGGCGACCGGCAGGCGCTCATCAACGTAATCGCGATCGAGGCAGATTTTGGTTTTGGTGGCGCGACCAATCAGCTGCACGTCAAAGCCTTCGGCACGCAGGCTTTCGCGCAGGGCGCTGGCGGCGGCGGTCCACTCCTCTTCCAGCTTACGGTGATAGAGCAGCGAGATGACGATCTGGTTGCTCATCGTCGACAGGTAATCGATCTGGAACAGCTTAAAACGCAGCGCGCGGTTGTCGCGGATCGCCGCGATCAGTTTTGGCATCAGCTGGTTGATCAATTCACTGGCCGCCGGGAATTGATCGACGCGGATTCGTTGCTTGGTCTGTTGATCAAAGATGATGTGGTAGAGATCGTCTCCGTCGTGCCAGATGCGGAATTCGGCACGCATCCGATAGTGGCTGACCGGCGAACGGAACACCTCCACGTCGGGCGCAGCAAAGGGCACCATCATCGCCTGTAAGCGGCTGACTTTTTCCGCCAGTTGCGCGTCGTATTGTTCAATCGGGAGCTGTTCGGGTGTCATCTTTAATCCTGGTAATAAGCTGGCTTGCCGGGCGATTGTAGGCATTCAACTGCTGATGTCCAGCCTTGCGGAAAACAAGATGGCTGGAAGTCTGGATTTCCGGCCTTCCTGGCCGTAGACTGCGCCTGCCGGCCTCCTTGAGTTAAAAGGGAATCCAGTGTGAATCTGGAGCTGACGCGCAGCGGTAAAGAATGTCGTGGTGATGGCACTTACAAACACTGTCCAGCCGGATGGGAAGTTTTTCACCATTTATGATTCTCAGCCCGAAGACCTGCCGGTGTGACGTCGCAATACATACGACCATCGCGAGCTATTGGTTGTAGTCGTGCGGCATCCTGCTTCGTCTTTTGGATGCTATAACAATGAAAAAAACACATGCTTCGCTGTTTGCCTTTAGTGCAACGGCGTTGTCTCTCTGGGCGCAATTTGGCTACGCGCAGCAGAATGATGATACGCAAATCGTTACCGCTAACCGCTTCGCACAGCCGGTCTCGTCGGTGCTGGCTTCGACTTCTGTTGTTACCCGCGACGAGATCGATCAGTGGCAATCTAAGAACCTGCTGGAAGTGTTGCGTCGCTTGCCGGGCGTGGATATCGCGCAAAGCGGCGGCATTGGGCAAAGCGCTTCTATGTATGTGCGAGGTTCGGAAGCGCGTCATACGCTGATTCTGGTTGATGGCGTGCCGTTCTCTAAACCGGGTATCACCGGCGTTGCTGACTTTAACCAAATCCCTGTTTCTATTATCCAGCGCGTTGAGTTTATTCGCGGCCCGCGCTCTGCCGTTTACGGCGCTGATGCGATTGGCGGCGTGGTGAATGTCATTACGCAAAACCCGAATAATCAAAACTCGCTGACGGCTGGCTTTGGTTCGAAGGGGTATCAGGAATACAGCGGCGGCATCAATCAAAATGTCACGGACCAGACGCGCGTAACGGTGGCGGGTTCTTATCAGGCCACCAATGGCTACAACGTTCAGCCGGGCTCAACATCGCCAACCGATCGCGACCGTGATGGCTGGCGCAATAAGGCGTTCTGGGCCGGAGTTGATCACAAGTTTAATGATGCGTTCTCTGGCTTCTTCCGTGGTTACGGTTACGCCGCTAACTCAGATTACGATGCGGGTTACGTCGGTGGTCAGGATGAGCAACAGATCTACAATCACTCGTTCGATACCGGTCTGCGCTTTAATAAAGAGGATTACTCCTCGCAGCTGACCGCCAGCTATCAAAAGTACAAAATCTACAACTACGTTGGATCTGACGGCCGCTATGCGGATTCCAATAGTCTGGATGACATGGAGCAGCGCAACCTGCAATGGGGTAACACCTTTGCGGTGGGACATGGCATGGTCAGCGCGGGCCTGGATTGGCAGCAGCAGAAACTGAGCTCGGTTGGACAACTCTATTCTGGCGCACCGCGTGATGAAGATGGCTACAAGCAAGACAACACAGGTGCTTACCTGACGGCTCAGCAGCAGTTTGGCAATGTCACCCTCGAAGGTTCGGCGCGTGGCGATGATAATGAAGACTTTGGCCGTCATGGCACCTGGCAAACGGCTGCGGGTTGGGAGTTTGTACCGGGCTACAAAGCTTCACTCTCTTACGGTACGGGTTTCCAGGCGCCGACATTAGGTCAGCTTTATGGCCTGAAGCGTTTTGGTATCAGCTCTAATCCCGATCTCAATCCTGAGAAATCAAAACAGTGGGAAGCCGCGCTGGAAGGTTTAACCGGTCCGGTTAATTGGCGTGTTGCGGCGTATCACAATAAAGTCAGCAATCTCATTACCTACGCTTCTGATCCTGTGACTTTTGAGGGCGGCTATTACAATGAAAAAGCCGTTACGCTGAAAGGTATTGAAGCCACCGCTGATTTTGATACCAGCTTCCTTCATCACCAGATCACCTTGGGTTATCTGGATGCTCGTCGTGATTCAGACGGTGAAACGCTGGCGCGTCGTGCGCGTGAGCAAGCCAAATATCAGCTGGGTATGACGGTGTATGACTTTGATATTGATGTCATCTACCAGTACTTCGGTAAGCGCTACGATAACAACACCAGCGAATATGCCAGCGAGCAGCGTCGTTTATCGAGTTACAGCACGGTAGATCTCGCTGTCTCGTATCCGGTCACATCACAGCTCACCGTTCGTGGTAGAATTGCCAACCTGTTCGATAAAGATTATGAGACAGCGTATGGCTATCCAACTCCAGGAACGGAGTATTACCTCAGCGCCAGCTACAGCTTCTGATCTGCGTCCCACCGTGCTGGTGTTTGACTCCGGCGTGGGTGGGCTGTCTGTTTATGATGAGGTCCGGCATCTACTGCCGGATCTTCACTATCTCTACGCCTTCGATAATGAAGGTTTCCCGTACGGCGAAAAATCCGAAGACTTTATTGTCGAGCGTGTAGTGGCGGTGGTGACGGCTATCACTCAGCGTTTCCCGCTTGCGCTGGTGATCATCGCCTGTAACTCGGCCAGTACCATCTCTTTGCCGGCTCTGCGTGAGCGCTTTGAATTCCCGGTTGTGGGTGTGGTGCCTGCGATTAAACCTGCTGCGCGTCTGACGCGTAACGGCGTGGTGGGATTGCTGGCCACCCGTGGCACGGTGAAACGTCCTTATACGCATGAGTTGGTGGCGCAATTTGCCCGAGACTGCAAAATCGAAATGCTCGGTTCTGCTGAGCTGGTGGAACTGGCGGAAGCCAAGCTGCATGGCGAAGATGTTGAATTGGCCGATGTCCGCCGCGCTGTGCAACCCTGGCTACGTATGAAAGAGCCGCCCGATACCGTGGTTCTCGGCTGTACGCATTTCCCTTTATTACGTGATGAGCTGCAATTGGTACTGCCGGAAGGGACAAGGTTGGTGGATTCGGGCGCTGCTATCGCGCGTCGTACCGTTTGGTTATTAGAGCATGAAGCACCGCAGGCGGTTTCGTCCGGGCAGAATTTAGCGTTCTGTACGCGTATGGATGATGAAGTGACGAAATTATCACCGATTTTGCAGCGTTATGGCTTCCCGTTGCTGGAAAAATTAGCAGTTTAGTGGCGTTTCGACGAAAAAATCAGCACTCGGAAATTAATTTGAAATTAGCACTTGTCAGTCCCGAAGAAATCCCTATACTGCGCCTCCACTGACACGGAACAACGGCTTACGAAGCGATGTGTTCAGGAGGTGGCCTTCACGGCAACCTTCAGAAAAGCAAAAATAAATGCTTGACTGAGAATGCGGAAAGCGTAATATACGCATCCCGCGCCGCTAGAGAAATCGCGGCATGCTCTTTAACAATTTATCAGACAATCTGTGTGGGCACTCGCAGGATTGATATCAGCGTCTCCGGACGTAAAAAATATCAAAGCCTCACGAGTGAACACATAATGAAATTCATTATGACGTTTTACAGATGAGCATCGCTGAACCTGTTTCAGCAAATCAAACTTAAATTGAAGAGTTTGATCATGGCTCAGATTGAACGCTGGCGGCAGGCCTAACACATGCAAGTCGAACGGTAGCACAGAGAGCTTGCTCTTGGGTGACGAGTGGCGGACGGGTGAGTAATGTCTGGGAAACTGCCCGATGGAGGGGGATAACTACTGGAAACGGTAGCTAATACCGCATAACGTCGCAAGACCAAAGTGGGGGACCTTCGGGCCTCACACCATCGGATGTGCCCAGATGGGATTAGCTAGTAGGTGGGGTAATGGCTCACCTAGGCGACGATCCCTAGCTGGTCTGAGAGGATGACCAGCCACACTGGAACTGAGACACGGTCCAGACTCCTACGGGAGGCAGCAGTGGGGAATATTGCACAATGGGCGCAAGCCTGATGCAGCCATGCCGCGTGTATGAAGAAGGCCTTCGGGTTGTAAAGTACTTTCAGCGGGGAGGAAGGCGGTGGAGTTAATAACTTCACCGATTGACGTTACCCGCAGAAGAAGCACCGGCTAACTCCGTGCCAGCAGCCGCGGTAATACGGAGGGTGCAAGCGTTAATCGGAATTACTGGGCGTAAAGCGCACGCAGGCGGTCTGTCAAGTCGGATGTGAAATCCCCGGGCTTAACCTGGGAACTGCATTCGAAACTGGCAGGCTAGAGTCTTGTAGAGGGGGGTAGAATTCCAGGTGTAGCGGTGAAATGCGTAGAGATCTGGAGGAATACCGGTGGCGAAGGCGGCCCCCTGGACAAAGACTGACGCTCAGGTGCGAAAGCGTGGGGAGCAAACAGGATTAGATACCCTGGTAGTCCACGCCGTAAACGATGTCGACTTGGAGGTTGTTCCCTTGAGGAGTGGCTTCCGGAGCTAACGCGTTAAGTCGACCGCCTGGGGAGTACGGCCGCAAGGTTAAAACTCAAATGAATTGACGGGGGCCCGCACAAGCGGTGGAGCATGTGGTTTAATTCGATGCAACGCGAAGAACCTTACCTACTCTTGACATCCAGAGAACTTAGCAGAGATGCTTTGGTGCCTTCGGGAACTCTGAGACAGGTGCTGCATGGCTGTCGTCAGCTCGTGTTGTGAAATGTTGGGTTAAGTCCCGCAACGAGCGCAACCCTTATCCTTTGTTGCCAGCGGTTCGGCCGGGAACTCAAAGGAGACTGCCAGTGATAAACTGGAGGAAGGTGGGGATGACGTCAAGTCATCATGGCCCTTACGAGTAGGGCTACACACGTGCTACAATGGCGCATACAAAGAGAAGCGACCTCGCGAGAGCAAGCGGACCTCATAAAGTGCGTCGTAGTCCGGATCGGAGTCTGCAACTCGACTCCGTGAAGTCGGAATCGCTAGTAATCGTAGATCAGAATGCTACGGTGAATACGTTCCCGGGCCTTGTACACACCGCCCGTCACACCATGGGAGTGGGTTGCAAAAGAAGTAGGTAGCTTAACCTTCGGGAGGGCGCTTACCACTTTGTGATTCATGACTGGGGTGAAGTCGTAACAAGGTAACCGTAGGGGAACCTGCGGTTGGATCACCTCCTTACCTGAAGATACCTTCCCGCGTAGTGCTCACACAGATTGTCTGATAGAAAGTAACGAGCAGAAAAAACCTCTACAGGCTTGTAGCTCAGGTGGTTAGAGCGCACCCCTGATAAGGGTGAGGTCGGTGGTTCAAGTCCACTCAGGCCTACCAAATTTCTCCTCATGCTGCGTTAAAGCGCCGCTCGTATAGTGAACTATACGTCGCGACACTTTGCCTTGCCTGAAAAGAAATTACCGTTTGTCGAAAACGGAACTCCTGGTGAGTGGTAGTAGTGGTCTCTGCAGTAACTGTATGGGGCTATAGCTCAGCTGGGAGAGCGCCTGCCTTGCACGCAGGAGGTCAGCGGTTCGATCCCGCTTAGCTCCACCATTACAGTGACTCAAAACAATACTTCAGAGCGTACCGGAAACGGTGTGCTGCGAAGTATTATGCTCTTTAACAATCCGGAACAAGCTGAAAATTGAAACGACGTATCGTATTCATTCTCCGTAATAAGAATGAAGCTGCGATATGTTCGAGTCTCTCAAATGCTTGCAGTCTGCAGCGTTGCAAAACGCCTGTGGGTTGTGAGGTTAAGCGACTAAGCGTACACGGTGGATGCCCTGGCAGTCAGAGGCGATGAAGGACGTGCTAATCTGCGTAAAGCGTCGGTAAGGTGATATGAACCGCTACAGCCGACGATGTCCGAATGGGGAAACCCGGTGCACTCAGTGCATCATCGCAACATGAATACATAGTGTTGCGAGGCGAACCTGGGGAACTGAAACATCTAAGTACCCAGAGGAAAAGAAATCAACCGAGATTCCCCCAGTAGCGGCGAGCGAACGGGGAACAGCCCAGAACCTGAATCAGTTTGTGCGTTAGTGGAAGCGTCTGGAAAGTCGCGCGATACCGGGTGATAGCCCCGTACACGAAAGTGCACATACTGTGAGTTCGAAGAGTAGGGCGGGACACGTGGTATCCTGTCTGAATATGGGGGGACCATCCTCCAAGGCTAAATACTCCTGACTGACCGATAGTGAACCAGTACCGTGAGGGAAAGGCGAAAAGAACCCCGGCGAGGGGAGTGAAACAGAACCTGAAACCGTGTACGTACAAGCAGTGGGAGCCTCATTTATGGGGTGACTGCGTACCTTTTGTATAATGGGTCAGCGACTTATATTCTGTAGCAAGGTTAACCGTATAGGGGAGCCGCAGGGAAACCGAGTCTTAACTGGGCGTTAAGTTGCAGGGTATAGACCCGAAACCCGGTGATCTAGCCATGGGCAGGTTGAAGGTTGGGTAACACTAACTGGAGGACCGAACCGACTAATGTTGAAAAATTAGCGGATGACTTGTGGCTGGGGGTGAAAGGCCAATCAAACCGGGAGATAGCTGGTTCTCCCCGAAAGCTATTTAGGTAGCGCCTCGTGAACTCATCTTCGGGGGTAGAGCACTGTTTCGGCTAGGGGGCCATCCCGGCTTACCAACCCGATGCAAACTGCGAATACCGAAGAATGTTATCACGGGAGACACACGGCGGGTGCTAACGTCCGTCGTGAAGAGGGAAACAACCCAGACCGCCAGCTAAGGTCCCAAAGTCATGGTTAAGTGGGAAACGATGTGGGAAGGCACAGACAGCCAGGATGTTGGCTTAGAAGCAGCCATCATTTAAAGAAAGCGTAATAGCTCACTGGTCGAGTCGGCCTGCGCGGAAGATGTAACGGGGCTAAACCATGCACCGAAGCTGCGGCAGCGACGCTTAGGCGTTGTTGGGTAGGGGAGCGTTCTGTAAGCCGTTGAAGGTGTCCTGTGAGGGGTGCTGGAGGTATCAGAAGTGCGAATGCTGACATAAGTAACGATAAAGCGGGTGAAAAGCCCGCTCGCCGGAAGACCAAGGGTTCCTGTTCAACGTTAATCGGAGCAGGGTGAGTCGACCCCTAAGGCGAGGCTGAAAAGCGTAGTCGATGGGAAGCAGGTTAATATTCCTGCACTTGGTGTTACTGCGAAGGGGGGACGGAGAAGGCTAGGTTATCCGGGCGACGGTTGTCCCGGTTTAAGCGTGTAGGCTGATATCTTTGGTAAATCCGGGATATCTTAAGGCTGAGGCGTGATGACGAGCCACCACGGTGGTGAAGTAACTGATGCCCTGCTTCCAGGAAAAGCCTCTAAGCTCCAGGTAACACGAAATCGTACCCCAAACCGACACAGGTGGTCAGGTAGAGAATACCAAGGCGCTTGAGAGAACTCGGGTGAAGGAACTAGGCAAAATGGTGCCGTAACTTCGGGAGAAGGCACGCTGTCATCAGGTGAAGTCCCTCGCGGATGGAGCCGAAGGCAGTCGAAGATACCAGCTGGCTGCAACTGTTTATTAAAAACACAGCACTGTGCAAACACGAAAGTGGACGTATACGGTGTGACGCCTGCCCGGTGCCGGAAGGTTAATTGATGGGGTTATCCGCAAGGAGAAGCTCTTGATCGAAGCCCCGGTAAACGGCGGCCGTAACTATAACGGTCCTAAGGTAGCGAAATTCCTTGTCGGGTAAGTTCCGACCTGCACGAATGGCGTAATGATGGCCAGGCTGTCTCCACCCGAGACTCAGTGAAATTGAAATCGCTGTGAAGATGCAGTGTACCCGCGGCAAGACGGAAAGACCCCGTGAACCTTTACTATAGCTTGACACTGAACATTGAGCCTTGATGTGTAGGATAGGTGGGAGGCTTTGAAGCGTGGACGCCAGTCTGCGTGGAGCCAACCTTGAAATACCACCCTTTAATGTTTGATGTTCTAACGTAGGCCCGTAATCCGGGCTGCGGACAGTGTCTGGTGGGTAGTTTGACTGGGGCGGTCTCCTCCCAAAGAGTAACGGAGGAGCACGAAGGTTGGCTAATCCTGGTCGGACATCAGGAGGTTAGTGCAATGGCATAAGCCAGCTTGACTGCGAGAGTGACGGCTCGAGCAGGTGCGAAAGCAGGTCATAGTGATCCGGTGGTTCTGAATGGAAGGGCCATCGCTCAACGGATAAAAGGTACTCCGGGGATAACAGGCTGATACCGCCCAAGAGTTCATATCGACGGCGGTGTTTGGCACCTCGATGTCGGCTCATCACATCCTGGGGCTGAAGTAGGTCCCAAGGGTACGGCTGTTCGCCGTTTAAAGTGGTACGCGAGCTGGGTTTAGAACGTCGTGAGACAGTTCGGTCCCTATCTGCCGTGGGCGCTGGAGAATTGAGGGGGGTTGCTCCTAGTACGAGAGGACCGGAGTGAACGCACCACTGGTGTTCGGGTTGTCATGCCAATGGCATTGCCCGGTAGCTAAGTGCGGAAAAGATAAGTGCTGAAAGCATCTAAGCACGAAACTTGCCCCGAGATGAGTTCTCCCTGACTCCTTGAGAGTCCTGAAGGGACGTTGAAGACTACGACGTTGATAGGCCGGATGTGTAAGCGCAGCGATGCGTTGAGCTAACCGGTACTAATGACCCGTGAGGCTTAACCTTACAACGCCAGAGGCGTTTTGGTCTGAGAGACCGGATATTTTCAGCTTGTTTACGGATTAAAGAATCAGCGGAAGCGGATGTTATTCGTTTTTGCACAAAGAATTTGCCTGGCGGCTTTAGCGCGGTGGTCCCACCTGACCCCATGCCGAACTCAGAAGTGAAACGCCGTAGCGCCGATGGTAGTGTGGGGTCTCCCCATGCGAGAGTAGGGAACTGCCAGGCATCAATTTAAGACCCGTTACCGGGTCGTGACCTTCCCCGTGACGCGGGAAGGGCGAAACACCTGAAATCAGAACGATTATCTGATATCAGTACAGAATCGGTGGAGCGGTAGTTCAGTTGGTTAGAATACCTGCCTGTCACGCAGGGGGTCGCGGGTTCGAGCCCCGTCCGTTCCGCCACCCTAATTAGGGGCGTAGTTCAATTGGTAGAGCACCGGTCTCCAAAACCGGGTGTTGGGGGTTCGAGTCCCTCCGCCCCTGCCAGAAAATAATCCTTTGCTTCGGCAAAGGATTTTTTTTGTCCAAAATTCGGCAGTGAAATGAGTTTGAGTTTCACTGCGATCCACTCAAACTCCCTCATTTATTATCTTATTGTGTCAAAACCGGATATTTAAGCAGCTGACGAATGTGACTTTGCTGATCGCTATTCTGCAGCCACACCGCATATAATGGTCGCACGGCGACGGGTGTATCTGGAATAACCATCAAATCACTATAAATGCCGTGCCAAAAATCAGGTAAAAATGCACAAGCACCAGTAGTGTGTAGTAATTCGCGCGTCAAATGTGCCGATGTCGTGGTTAATACGGGGACATCATCACTGGACAGATAACTTTCATGCTGATGAAAATCAGCGCCCCATTCCAGCTTGATATAGTCATATTTTTCACGTTTCTCAGTTTTGCGCGCCCGGAATAATGCGAGCGAAATATGACCTATTTGCTGGCTGGTTAACTCATCCATTTTTGGTGCTTCGGTAGTGATCAACAGGTCCAACTGACGTTCATGCAACTGCTTAACCAGCAAATGTCGTTGGGCGATGCGTGCCTCAAGATGGAGGCTTTCGCGATTCTCATAAAGTGTTTGCAACCAAGGAGTTAAATACGCTTCCCAAAGAGATGCGCTACCTCCTATCGAAAGCTCATGATGCTGCTGTGTATGTGAAACTTCCTTTTTGGCCATCAGCCAGGTACTCATCAAGCTTTCGGCATAGGGCAATAAACGCTCGCCCGCTGAAGTCAGCCGGATGTTATTACGGTGACGAGTAAAAAGGTTTACGCCCAGCTGGTTTTCCAGCTGACGAATGCGAAAACTAACGGCAGATTGCGTGAGGTAAAGCGCTTCAGCAGCACGCCCGAAATGGCGTGTTCTGCTCACTTCGAGGAAAGTTTTCAGTAATTCCGTATCCACTGCATTCTCCCAAAAATTGTTTGTCGTACTGATTTAAATGTTTTGTTTTACACTCTGTCAAGCCTATCTAATACTCCGCGCCATAAATAGCACGGCCATATGAGAGTCAGGAGCGTGTAAAATGGCGGATAGCTTCGCAACAACGAATCGTTTCTTTGATAACAAACATTACCCACGTGGTTTTTCGCGTCATGGTGATTTCACCATTAAAGAAGCTCAGCTTCTGGAGCGCCACGGTTACGCCTTTAATGAACTGGATCTCGCTAAGCGTGAACCCATTACAGAAGAAGAGCGTTCATTTTTAGAAGTATGTCGTGGTCTTCGTGAGCCGCAAACGGAAGCTGAACGTGTATGGTCGAAATATACCGCACGTATCAAGCGACCTAAGCGTTTCCACACGCTTTCTGGCGGCAAGCCGCAGATGGACACGGTGGAAGATTTTAGCGATAGCGATGATTAAGAATAGCGGGGCTTATATAAGCCCCGTTTTTTATTCCAGAGTTTTATGCAGATAGGTCATTAAGCGGTCGATGCTGCGATATCCCACTGCTTCCTGCAAATGGCTCCGCGTAATCTGTTCTTCACCTGCTAAATCAGCGATTGTCCTCGCCACCTTTAAAATCCGCTGCCAGGCGCGTACCGAAAGCCCCAACGAATTCAACACCTCTTCCAGCCATTCAGCATCCTGCTGCTTCAATGGACACCAACGTAAAATCTCCGGGTTTGAGAGATGAGCATTCACTTTTCCGCTGCGGGTTGTTTGAATCTGCCGCGCGGCAAGGACGCGTGCTAAAACCTCAGCGCTGCTTTCGCTGACTTGTTGTTTCTTACTCAGCGATCCGCTCGGAAGAAGTGGAACTTCTAACGATAAATCAAAGCGATCGAGAAAAGGTCCTGATAGGCGATTGAGATAGCGCAACACTTGCTGAGGTGATGAGCGATTATGATTGCCCTGATAATGCCCGGTCGGGCTAGGATTCATTGCACCGATCAATTGAAAGCGCGCGGGATAAGTCACTTTAGCACGTGTGCGTGAAATGGCGATTTCCCCGGATTCGATCGGCTCGCGCAATGCATCCAGCATTCTGCGCTCAAACTCTGGCAGCTCATCGAGAAATAACACTCCGTTGTGTGCTAAAGATATTTCCCCCGGTCGTGGCAATGAACCACCCCCAACTAGCGCATAGAGTGATGCACTATGGTGAGGCGCTCTGAACGGCCGTTTGCGCCACTGATGATGGAGATTGCCGCTGCTTACCAGACTGGCAATAGCGGCGCACTCCAGCGCTTCCTGGTCGTCTAACGGCGGCATGATACCGGGCAGACGCGTCGCCAACATGGTCTTGCCGGTGCCCGGCGGTCCAATCAGTAACAGGTTATGCCCGCCAGCTGCAGTGATCTCCAGTGCCCGTCGGCCCTGATCCTGACCAATGATATCGCTTAGGTCCTGCTTTTCCTGTTCAAGCGTTTCAGGGTGATAATGCGCGACGGTGAGGGTAGTTTTGTTATGCAGGAATGCACAGATTTCTACCAGATGTTTGCCAACCAGCGTCTCGCCTTGTTGAATCAACCCAACATCCTGTTGATTCTGTTCAGCTAACACCATTTGTCTGCCCGCTTGCAGCGCCGCCATCGCCGCCGGAATAGCGGCCTGAACGCCACAGAGCGCGCCGTTAAGCGCTAACTCCCCCAGGAATTCATATTGCCCTAGTTTTGCGTCTGGCAGCTGCTCAGAGGCTGCCAGAATGGCGATAGCGATGGGAAGGTCATAGCGTCCGCCTTCTTTAGGCAGATCAGCAGGTGCCAGATTGATGGTGACGCGCTTCGCCGGAAAGGTAAATCCGCTATTAATAATCGCGCTACGCACCCTTTCCCGCGCTTCTTTTACCGTGGTTTCAGGCAGTCCAACTAGCGTCAGGGCCGGCAAGCCGTTGCTGATGTGTACTTCCACCGTCACCAGCGGAGCCTGAACACCTAGCGCAGCTCGTGTTAATACTTTGGATAAAGACATAACCGCTCCTTGTTGTCCTTATCATCAGAGCAGCCAGGTGGATGAACAATGGCTATCTGCTCAACATCAGAACCAGATTCCTGACATTCGCTGAGAATTGCAGCGGTTTCACTAAAAATCAGAGCCTATTCGTAAACCGCAAATGAAGATTGCGAAGCGGGCGTTATGAATTTTTATCACAAATGTAAATAACCTTTTACTTACAATGTGATAACGCACAACCGCCAGCGCCGTCATAAAAATTCCCAATGAAAATTATTGTCAATGACGTGCTAACTATGATAACTCTGTAGGTATTACTTCGAACAATCGAAAAAACAAACAACACATGAAAGCCCTTCTACAAGTGATTAGCCTAGTCGTGATTAGCGTGGTGGTGATTATTATCCCACCGTGCGGGGCATCGCTTGGAGAAAGAAAGGCTTAAAAATCAAGTCTGGAATTCCAAAAACCCCCGCACCGAAAGGTCCGGGGGTTTTTTTTTAACCAGCCTAAATATCAGCAAATTAGCGAGGAACAGATTATGAGCAGTAGCATAAAATTCTGTTGTTCCCCTAGGAATACAGGAGAATAACCATGACAGGTGCACAGTGGGTAGTTCAGGCTTTACGCGCGCAGGGTGTCGATACAGTGTTTGGCTATCCTGGCGGCGCAATCATGCCAGTGTACGATGCGCTCTACGATGGCGGCGTGGAACACCTACTGTGCCGTCATGAGCAGGGTGCGGTGATGGCGGCCATTGGTTATGCCCGTGCAACCGGCAAGACTGGCGTCTGTATCGCCACTTCGGGTCCGGGCGCCACCAACCTGATCACCGGTCTGGCGGATGCGATGATGGATTCGATCCCGGTTGTAGCGATCACTGGCCAGGTCTCATCGGCCTTCATCGGCACCGACGCCTTCCAGGAAATTGACGTTCTCGGTTTATCCTTAGCCTGCACTAAACACAGTTTCCTCGTTGAATCGCTTGATGATTTGCCTTCAGTGATGGCAGAAGCTTTTGCCATCGCGCAATCGGGTCGTCCCGGCCCGGTTCTGGTTGATATCCCAAAAGACATTCAGATCGCCAACGGCGAACTGACGCCACATCTGCTGCCGGTTGAGGAACAAGTCAGCCACTCAGCGCAGCATATTGCGGAGGCGCGCGCATTGATGGCGCAGTCGCATAAGCCGATGCTGTATATCGGTGGCGGCGTTGGTATGGCGCAGGCGGTCCCTGCCTTACGTGCCATGGCGCAGGAAACCGGCATCCCGATGGTTTCCACTCTGAAAGGGCTCGGCAGCGCGGATGCCAGCAGCGATCTCTATCTCGGGATGCTGGGCATGCATGGCACCAAAGCCGCTAACCTCGCAGTACAATCCTGTGATTTGCTGATTGCCGTCGGCGCACGCTTTGACGACCGCGTTACTGGCAAGTTGGATACCTTCGCGCCGCACGCCAGCGTTATCCATATCGATATCGATCCTGCCGAACTGAACAAACTGCGCCGCGCGCACGTTTCACTGCAGGGCGATATGAATCAGGTGCTGCCCGCACTGAGCATGCCGATGCACATTGATGGCTGGCGCAAAGAAGTCAGCGCGATGAAAAAAGAGTTCGACTGGCGTTACGATCACCCAGGCGAAGCAATCTACGCGCCGTTGCTGCTGAAGCAGTTGTCTGATCGTAAAGCGGATAGCGCCGTGGTCACCACCGACGTCGGTCAGCACCAGATGTGGGCCGCACAGCACATGAGTTTCACCGCGCCAGAAAACTTCATCACCTCCAGCGGCCTCGGCACCATGGGCTTTGGTCTGCCGGCGGCGATTGGTGCGCAGGTTGCACGTCCAGAAGATACGGTGATCTGCGTATCTGGTGATGGCTCCATCATGATGAACATTCAGGAGCTGGGCACCATCAAGCGCGGCAAATTGCCGGTGAAGATTTTGCTGCTGGATAACCAGCGTCTCGGCATGGTGCGCCAGTGGCAGCAACTGTTCTTTGATGGTCGCTACAGCGAAACCATCCTGACCGATAACCCCGATTTCCTCACGCTGGCCAGCGCCTTTGATATTCCAGGCCAGCGCATTAGCCGTAAAGATCAGGTCGACGCCGCCCTCGATGCTCTGCTGAACAGTGAAGGTCCTTACTTCCTGCATGTTTCGATAGATGAGCATGAAAACGTCTGGCCATTGGTACCGCCGGGTGCCAGCAACGCAAACATGATGGAGAAAACCGCATGAATCAGCATCAATTGTCTATCGAAGCCCGCTTTCGTCCTGAAATATTGGAGCGCATTTTGCGTGTCGTGCGTCACCGTGGTTTCCAGGTGTGTGCGATGAATATGGCCTCTGCGGTCAATGCGGAGAACATTAATATCGAAATGACCGTTGCCAGCCAACGCTCAGTCGATTTACTGTCTTCGCAGTTAAGCAAACTTATGGATGTCGCTTGCGTCGAGATCCAACAACAGACAACACAACAAATCCGCGCATAGTCGCCAAAGGAAAAAGCAATGAGTACGAAGAAAGCAGACTTTATTTGGTTCAATGGTGAGATGGTTAAGTGGGAAGACGCCAAGGTCAGCGTTATGTCTCACGCACTGCACTACGGTACTTCTGTGTTTGAAGGCGTGCGTTGCTACGACTCACACAAAGGTCCAGTAGTGTTCCGCCACCGTGAGCACATGAAGCGTCTGCATGAATCCGCCAAAATTTACCGTTTCCCGATTAAAGCCAGCGTTGATGAGTTGATGGAAGCGTGCCGCGAAGTAATCCGCGTGAACAAACTGAAAAGCGCTTATATCCGTCCGCTGGCCTTCGTCGGTGACGTGGGTCTGGGTGTGAACCCGCCAGATGGCTACACCACCGATGTAATCATCGCCGCCTTCCCTTGGGGTGCTTACCTGGGCGCTGAAGCGCTGGAAAACGGCATCGACGCGATGGTTTCTTCGTGGAATCGCGTTGCACCAAACACCTTGCCGACCGCCGCGAAAGCGGGTGGTAACTATCTTTCTTCTCTGCTGGTCGGTAGCGAAGCGCGCCGCCACGGCTATCAGGAAGGTATCGCCCTCGACACCAACGGCTATATTTCAGAAGGTGCTGGCGAAAACTTGTTCGAAGTGAAAGATGGCATTCTGTTCACGCCACCGTTCACCTCTTCTGCGCTGCCGGGCATCACCCGTGACGCCATCATTAAGCTGGCGCAAGACATGGGTATCGAAGTGCGTGAGCAGGTTCTGTCGCGCGAATCCCTGTATCTGGCAGACGAAGTCTTCATGTCAGGTACTGCAGCGGAGATCACTCCGGTGCGTAGCGTCGACGGCATTCAGGTCGGCGAAGGTAAACGTGGTCCGGTCACCGGTCGTATCCAGAAGGCATTCTTTGGCCTGTTCACTGGCGAGACGGAAGACAAGTGGGGCTGGTTGGATCCGGTTAACGCATAACGAGATTTTTTGCGGGCGTCAGATGGCGCCCGCAACCTGATTATTACTGGAGTAAATAGAGCATGCCTAAGTACCGTTCCGCCACCACCACCCATGGACGTAACATGGCCGGTGCCCGTGCCTTGTGGCGCGCGACAGGAATGACCGACGATGATTTCGGTAAACCGATTATCGCCGTGGTCAACTCATTCACCCAATTCGTACCGGGCCACGTGCACCTGCGCGATCTTGGCAAACTGGTTGCTGAGGAAATCGAAGCAGCTGGCGGCGTGGCTAAAGAGTTCAACACCATTGCGGTGGATGACGGTATCGCCATGGGTCATGGCGGCATGCTGTATTCACTGCCTTCACGCGAGCTAATTGCCGATTCAGTGGAGTACATGGTCAACGCGCACTGCGCCGATGCCATGGTCTGTATCTCCAACTGCGACAAAATCACCCCGGGCATGCTGATGGCGTCACTGCGCCTCAACATTCCGGTGATCTTTGTGTCTGGCGGCCCGATGGAAGCCGGTAAAACCAAACTGTCTGATCAAATCATCAAACTGGATCTGGTTGATGCAATGATTCAGGGCGCCAACCCGAACGTCAGCGATGCCGACAGCGATCAGATCGAACGTTCTGCTTGCCCAACCTGCGGTTCCTGTTCCGGTATGTTTACCGCCAACTCGATGAACTGTCTGACCGAAGCGCTGGGCTTATCTCAGCCAGGTAACGGTTCACTGCTGGCCACGCACGCCGATCGTAAAGAGCTGTTCATCAATGCCGGTAAGCGCATCGTTAGCCTGACCAAACGTTATTACGAGCAGGATGACGTCAACATGCTGCCGCGTAACATCGCCACCAAAGCCGCATTTGAGAATGCGATGACGCTGGATATCGCCATGGGCGGTTCCACCAACACCGTTCTGCACCTGCTGGCAGCGGCGCTGGAAGGCGAAATCGACTTCAACATCTCCGATATCGATCGCTTATCTCGCAAAGTACCGCAGCTGTGTAAAGTGGCGCCAAGCACGCCGAAATATCACATGGAAGATGTGCACCGTGCGGGTGGCGTTATCGCCATTCTCGGTGAGTTGGATCGCGCCGGTTTGATCGACACCAGCGCGCGCAACATTTTGCAGCAGAGCATGCGTGAAACCCTGGATCAGTACGACATCATGCTGACCAAAGATCAGGCGGTGAAGGATATGTTCCGCGCCGGTCCTGCTGGTATTCGTACCACCAAGGCGTTCTCGCAGAATTGCCGTTGGGACACGCTGGATGACGATCGTACCGATGGTTGTATTCGTACTCGCGAACACGCTTACTCGCAGGATGGCGGCTTAGCCGTGCTTTACGGCAACATTGCGGAAGATGGCTGCATCGTTAAAACCGCGGGTGTAGACAAAGAGATCCTCACCTTCAAAGGCCCGGCCAAAGTGTACGAAAGCCAGGATGATGCGGTTGAAGCGATCCTTGGCGGCAAAGTTGTGGCTGGCGATGTCGTAGTAATCCGCTACGAAGGACCGAAAGGCGGGCCGGGCATGCAGGAAATGCTCTATCCAACCACCTATCTGAAATCCATGGGCCTCGGCAAAAGCTGCGCACTGATCACCGATGGTCGCTTCTCTGGCGGTACGTCGGGCTTGTCGATTGGTCACGCCTCTCCGGAAGCGGCGAGCGGCGGCACCATCGCGCTGGTGAAAGATGGCGACATGATTGAAATCGATATCCCGAACCGTGGCATCAAGCTGGCGGTACCGGATAACGAACTGCACGCACGTCGTGAAGAAGAGCAAGCGCGTGGCGATGCGGCTTATACCCCGCACGGCCGTGTGCGTGAAGTCTCCTTTGCCCTGCGCGCCTATGCATCACTGGCGACCAGCGCAGACAAAGGCGCGGTGCGCGATAAGTCTAAGCTGGGAGGCTAACTAATGGCTGAGTCTCAACCGCTCTCCGCAAAGCCAAACGGCGCGGAGTATTTGCGCGCAGTGCTGCGTTCACCGGTGTATGAAATTGCTCAGGTGACGCCGCTGCAAAAAATGGAAAAAATTTCATCGCGTCTTGGCAACACCATTCTGGTGAAGCGTGAAGATCGTCAGCCCGTGCACAGCTTCAAGCTGCGCGGGGCCTACGCGATGATTGCCGGGCTGAACGAAGAGCAAAAAGCGCGCGGCGTGGTGACGGCTTCGGCCGGCAACCATGCGCAGGGCGTGGCGCTCTCGGCCAGCACGCTTGGCATCAAATCACTGATTGTGATGCCGTTGGCCACGGCAGACATCAAGGTTGATGCAGTACGCGCATTTGGCGGTGAGGCTTATCTGTTTGGTGCTAACTTCGACGAGGCGAAAGCCAAAGCGATTGAGCTGTCAGAGCAGCAGGGTTACACCTTCGTTCATCCGTTTGACCATCCGGCGGTGATCGCCGGGCAGGGCACGCTGGCGATGGAACTGCTGCAGCAAGATGCGCATCTCGATCGCGTTTTCGTGCCGGTCGGCGGCGGCGGTCTGGCGGCAGGCGTTGCGGTGCTGATCAAACAGCTGATGCCACAGATCAAAGTGATTGCCGTGGAGTCGGAAGATTCGGCCTGTCTGAAGGCGGCGCTGGATGCCGGAGAGCCGGTTGATTTGGCGCGCGTGGGCTTGTTTGCTGAAGGCGTGGCGGTTAAACGCATCGGCAGCGAAACCTTCCGCCTGTGTCAGGAGTATCTCGATGACATCATCACGGTGGATAGCGATGCGATTTGCGCAGCGGTGAAAGATCTGTTCGAAGATGTGCGCGCCGTGGCGGAACCTTCAGGCGCGCTGGCGCTGGCGGGCATGAAGAAGTACATCCAGCTGCACGACATCAAAGGCGAGCGTCTGGCGCACGTGTTGTCGGGTGCCAACGTGAACTTCCACGGCTTGCGCTATGTCTCTGAGCGTTGCGAACTGGGCGAACAGCGTGAAGCGCTGCTGGCGGTCACCATTCCAGAGCAGCAGGGCAGTTTCCTCAAGTTCTGTCAGACCATCGGCGGACGCTCAATCACCGAGTTCAACTATCGCTACGCAGATGCGGATAACGCCTGCATTTTCGTTGGCGTGCGCTTAACGCGCGGGCTGGAGGAGCGCAGTGAGATCATCAGCCAACTGAGCGAAGCCGGTTATAACGTGGTGGATCTGTCGGATGATGAAATGGCCAAGCTGCACGTGCGCTACATGGTGGGCGGACGTCCATCGAAGCCGCTGCGCGAACGCCTGTTTAGCTTTGAATTCCCGGAAGCACCGGGCGCGCTGCTGAAGTTCCTGCAGACGCTTGGCGCGCACTGGAATATCTCGCTATTCCATTATCGCAGCCACGGCACCGATTACGGCCGCGTGCTGGCGGCGTTTGAAGCTAACGATCAAGAACCGGATTTCGAAACCCATCTCACCGCGTTGGGCTACGAATGGCATGACGAAGCGAATAACCCGGCGTTCCGTTTCTTCCTCGCCGGGCAGTAATTACAGCTGGTGCCAGAACGCATTGATAAGCGGCTCTCCGAGCCGCTTTTTTTGTACGCAAACGCCGAGTTCCAGCGGCGCGACAGACTCCACATTCTCCAGCGTTAACACGCGATTGCGCACCGGTTCCGGGCTGTTCTCCAGCACCACATCCGGCAACAGTGCAATACCACATCCCAGCGCCACCATCGACACAATCGCTTCATGACCAGAAACCGTGGCATAAATCTGTGGATTGGGAATGCGCTGGCGGCGGAACCATAAATCGATACCACGGCGTGCAGGTCCTTGTTCCGGCAGGATAAATGGAATCTGCGCCCAATCGGGTTGCTCCTGCGTTGCCTGATTGCGCACCGGACAAGGCAGCGCCGGAGCGATCAGCACCAGCGGAATCAGGCCCAGTGGCGTAAAATCTATGCTGGCGGGCAGCGATTCAGGGCGACCGGCGATGGCGAGATCGGCATCACCGGATTGCACCATCTCAATCGCATCGGCGGCATCACCGGTAGTAAGTTTGATCTCTACCTGCGGATGTTCGGCGCGGAAGCGGTCGAGAATCGGTGGCAGATGGCTGTAAGCGGCGGTCACCGAGCAAAACAGGCGCAGCTCGCCGCTCAGTGAAGGGCCGTTAAGATCCATCACATGGCGCAGCTGCTGATATTGCAGCAACGTCTGCTGCGCAAACTGGCGCAAACGCTCACCGGCTTCTGTTAGCGTCACGGTACGGTTATCACGCAGGAACAGCGCGTGACCGACATCCTCTTCCAGGCGCTGAATCTGGCGCGATAGGGTTGAAGGGCTGACGTGCATGGCACGCGCAGTGCGGCCAAAGTGGCAGCTTTCAGCCAGATGAAGGAAGAGTTTCAGGTCTCGTAAATCCATGCGCATATCGCCTCAAGGTTATGTTGCAAATTTTGCAATGTGACCTTGCTAATATATCAATTTAAGCAACGGATTTCCTGTCATATGATGGGGTCATTCGCGGCGTAAGAGACAACGTCGTTACTGAACAAAAACAAACACAACATCTAACCGGAGTACCCATGGCTAATTACTTCAACACTTTGAATCTGCGCAACCAGTTAGCGCAGCTGGGCAAATGTCGTTTCATGTCACGCGACGAATTCGCTGATGGCGCTAGCTTCCTGAAAGGCAAGAAAGTGGTCATCGTTGGTTGTGGTGCTCAGGGTCTGAACCAGGGCCTGAACATGCGTGATTCTGGTCTGGACGTGGCGTATGCCCTGCGTGCTGAAGCGATTGCTGAGAAGCGTGCCTCTTTCCGCAAAGCGACCGATAACGGCTTCAAAGTGGGTACTTACGAAGAGCTGATCCCACAGGCCGATCTGGTGGTTAACCTGACGCCAGACAAGCAGCACTCCGCGGTAGTTCAGGCTGTTCAGCCGCTGATGAAAGATGGCGCTGCGCTGGGTTACTCACACGGGTTCAATATCGTTGAAGTGGGCGAAACCATCCGTAAAGACATCACCGTAGTGATGGTGGCACCGAAGTGCCCGGGTACTGAAGTACGTGAAGAATACAAGCGTGGTTTCGGTGTTCCTACGCTGATCGCCGTTCACCCGGAAAACGATCCAAAAGGCGAAGGCATGGCGATTGCTAAAGCCTGGGCAGCAGCGACCGGCGGCGACCGTGCGGGCGTGCTGGAATCTTCCTTCGTTGCGGAAGTGAAATCTGACCTGATGGGCGAGCAGACCATTCTGTGCGGTATGCTGCAGGCCGGTTCTCTGCTGTGCTTCGACAAGCTGGTGGCTGAAGGTCACGATGCGGCATACACCGAGAAACTGATTCAGTTCGGCTGGGAAACCATCACCGAATCCCTGAAGTTCGGCGGCATTACGCTGATGATGGATCGCCTGTCTAACCCAGCGAAAATCCGTGCGTACGCGCTGTCTGAGCAGCTGAAAACCATCATGGCACCGCTGTTCCAGAAGCACATGGATGACATCATCTCTGGCGAATTCTCTTCAGGCATGATGGCTGACTGGGCTAACGACGACAAAAACTTGCTGACCTGGCGTGAAGAGACCGGCGCAACTGCATTCGAAAACGCACCGCAGTTTGATGGCAAAATCGAAGAGCAGGAATACTACGACAAAGGCGTCGTGATGGTTGCGATGGTGAAAGCAGGCGTTGAGCTGGCGTTCGAAACCATGGTTGACGCGGGCATCATCGAAGAGTCGGCTTACTACGAATCACTGCACGAGCTGCCGCTGATTGCCAACACCATCGCACGTAAGCGTCTGTATGAGATGAACGTGGTTATCTCGGATACCGCAGAATACGGTAACTACCTGTTCTCCTTCGCGGCAGTTCCACTGCTTAAAGAGTTCATGACCACGCTGCAGCCGGGCGATCTGGGCAAAGCAGTTGAAGGGACTCAGGTTGATAACGCACAGCTGCGTGACGTCAACGAAGCCGTTCGTCAGCATCCAATCGAATCTGTAGGCCGCAAACTGCGTGGCTACATGACCGATATGAAACGTATCGCTGTCGCTGGCTAAGCCACGCACGACACCGTTTTCAGCACAATAAAAACCCCGGCTTGCCGGGGTTTTTTGTTATGTAAGATTGTCGATTACAACGTAGGGTCGCCATTCATGGCGACCTGGTTTAAACCGCACCCAATAAAAAACCCGACCTAAGCCGTAATGCCGATCAGTTAAGGATCAGTTGAACGATCCAGTGGCTGTGTAAGAATCCGGGAACGTTTCGTTTCCGGATTTTTTTATGCAGCTCCGTCAGGCCCTTGATATTGTCTCTTGCTACGATTCTCTGCGTAACCCACTCACTACACTCGCGGATGTCCTTGAGCCCGAACTGATCGCCCGCTGCATTCAGGAGTCAGGCTCCGTTACCCTCCGCAAGCGTCGTCTTACCACCGATATGATGGTCTGGTGCCTTATCGGCATGGCGCTTGAGCGCAAAGAGCCCCTGCACGCCATCGTGAATCGCCTTGATATTCTGTTGCCGGGAAACCGGCCTTTTGTTGCGCCCAGCGCCGTGGTGCAGGCCCGGCAGCGCCTGGGAGACGATGCCGTCAGGCGTGTCTTCGAACAAAGCAGCGACCTCTGGCACGCGCAGACCACGCATCCTGACTGGTGTGGGCTGACGCTTCACGCGGTTGACGGCGTCGTCTGGCGCACGCAGGAAACGCCGGATAATGAAAAGGCTATCGCCCGCACAAAAACGGTTGCCGGTGCATCGCCCTATCCGCAGGTACGCGTGGTCTGCCTGATGGAGCTGACCAGCCATCTTATCGGCGGCGCCGTGATGGGCTGCCAGAATGAGAACGAAATGATACTGGCGGAAGGGCTTATCCCACGCGTCCCCGACAACAGCCTGACGCTGTTCGACAAGGGCTATACCTCGTTCGGCCTGCTCAGCGCCTGGCATCAGGCGGGGGAAAACCGTCACTGGATGATAGCAGCCCGCAAAGACCTGCAGTACGAAGAGGTACGCCGCCTGGGAAAAGGAGATGCGCTCATCCGTGTTAAAACCTCCCCTCAGGCGCGGAAGAAGTGGCCTCATCTGGCGGAATATGCAGAGATGAGGCTTATCAGCCGGGAAATTAAAGGAAAGACGTGGCGGTTCCTGACGTCGATGACGGATGCGATGCGCTATCCGGGGAAAGAGATAGCGGACCTGTACAGCCATCGCTGGGAGATAGAGCTGGGGTATCGGGAAATCAAGCAGGGGCTGCAGGATAACCGGCTGACGCTGCGCAGCAAAAAACCGGAGATGGTGCGTCAGGAGCTGTGGGGCGTGCTGCTTGCGTATAATCTGGTGAGATATCAGATGATAAAAATGGCGTCGACGCTTAAGGGATACTGGCCTAATCAGCTGAGCTTCAGCGAGTCTGCGGCCTGGGTCATGAAGCTGCTCTGGACGCTTGAGGGCGCGTCACCGGGGCGGATCCCGGAACTGGTGAAAAATGTGGACGCGATAGCGCAGATAGTCAAACTGCCGGGGCGACGGGAGAGGTCGTTCCCGAGAGTGGTGAAAGAGAGGCCCTGGAAGTACCCGACAGCCAAAAGAAGAAATGCCAGTCAGGCTTAACTGACTGGCATTACGACCTAAGCCGGGTTCTCTCAACGCTCAATCAATTACACCGCTTCATACAGCGTCTGATTACGCGTCTCTTTACAGGCAATCAGCGCGATCAACGTCAACACCGCCATCGAGGCCAGATAGAAACCCACCGCCTGCAAACCGTAATTGGCATTCAGCCAGGTCGCGATATAAGGCGCCACAGAAGCCCCAAGAATCGACGACAGGTTGTAGGAGAAGGATGCACCGGTATAACGCACTTCAGTCGGGAACAGTTCTGGCAGCAGAGCGCCCATCGGACCGAACGTCAGGCCCATAATGCTCAGACCAAGGATCAGGAAGCCCATCACCAGCACCTGAGAGCCAGAACCCAGCAGCATTGGGAACATCAATGCAAAGGCGATAATCATCAACGTAATGGTGATCATGGTTTTACGACGACCAAAGCGATCGGCCAGCAGACCGGCAATCGGTACCATCACACCAAAACCAATCACCGCCACCATCAGCATCCACAGGAAGCTGTTACGCGAATAGCCAAGACCAGCCGGCGCGGGCGCGGTGCCGTAACTCATCGAGTACACGGTCATGATGTAGAACAGCGTGTAAGTGGCGAGCATGATAAAAGTGCCGAGAATGGTGGCGGTCAGATGCTTGCTCAGCAACGTACCAATTGGCATTTTCACCTGCTTATTCTCTTTCTGCACTTTGGCGAATACCGGGCTTTCATGCAGCGAAACGCGCACATACAGGCCAATTAACACCAATACCGCAGAGAGAATAAACGGCACGCGCCAGCCCCAGTTCATGAACTGCTCGTCGGTCAGCAACCATGAAAGCAGCAGGAAGGTGCCGTTAGCGAAGAAGAAGCCAATCGGCGCGCCGAGCTGTGGGAATGAACCATAAAGCGCACGTTTTTTCGCCGGGGCATTTTCGGTCGCCAGCAGTGCTGCGCCGCCCCATTCACCACCGAGTCCAAGGCCCTGACCAAAACGCGCCAGCGCCAGCAGCAGTGGCGCTGCCACGCCAATGGTTTCATATCCTGGCAGCAAACCAATCAGCACCGTCGAAACGCCCATGGTCAGCAGCGATGCCACCAAGGTTGCTTTACGGCCAACGCGGTCGCCAAAATGTCCGAAGACGGCCGAACCAATTGGACGCGCCACGAAGGCGATCGCGAAGGTTGCCAGCGACTGCAGCGTGGCCACGGTCGGATCGCCCTGCGGGAAGAAAATGTGCGGGAAAATAATCACCGCGGCGGTGGCATAGATATAGAAATCGAAGAACTCAATGGCGGTGCCGACAAGCGATGCCACAACCACTTTGCCACGTGAATTGACCGGCGCGTCGTCGTGTTTTTTGTCGAGTGTTTCTGTGATGGAGGCTTGCATAAGTGTTTCTTAATTGTAAATGTAGACAGAGAATCTTACGCACCTGGTTTGCGGCATTCAATGGCGAAAAACCGCGTCAGACCGGGCTTTTTCGGCGAATAAGTGGATAATTTCTGAGTTGCTGCAATCAGTGGCGGATGGGAACGGGAAGTGTGATTTTTTTGGCGGGAATCTCTGCAAAAGGGCCAAATTAAAGTGACCCTTTAGCGTTTCCTGCTGGTTTTTGCTGAAAAAGTAGCCAGCAGGAAACATTTTTAGCTAGTACGGCAAATGTAACAACCTCGTCGGCTTATTTAGCCTGATGCGGCTGCGGCATCTCTTTATCATCTTTGTATTTAGCGGTGGCGATCCACGCAGCGCAGAACAGTGTCAAACGCGCAAAGAAGTAGAAGAACGCCATCAAGCCGAGCACCGAACCAAAAGCCGCACCTGATGGCGAAGTCGCCAGTTTTGGCAGCGTCAGCGTCATCACAAACTTAATCACCTCAAAACCAATCGCCGCCAGCAGCGTGCCACGAAACAGTGCTTTTTTACGAGGCTTGTGGCGCGGCAGAATCCAGAAGATCCACAGGAACAGCAGATAGTTAGCAAAGATGGAGATAGATAACGCAATCACTGTCATCGCCGGACGCAGCCACTCAATGTCTTCAAGCCCCAACGCATTAACGATCGCCGCCTGTGCCGCACCGGCAATCGAGGTCAGCGACAGTGTAATCACCAGCGCAAACATCAAACCCAGCAGCGAAAGCAGGTCGCGTGCGTACTTCTTCCAGAGTTTCTCCTGATCGTCTGGCGTGCGTTCCCACACGTCGCGCGACTGCGCACGTACCGCTTCACGCAAATTGCCCATCCAGTTAATGCCGGAGTAGAGCGCCAGTAGCAAACCGGTTATCCCCACTGTGGCGCGCTGTTGAATCGCGGTGTTCACCGTATTCTTCAGCGTGGTGGCCAGCGTCGGATCGCTGATGCTGTTAACGATTTTGTTGATCAACTCGGTGAGCAAATCCTGATTCGACGCCAGCACAAAGCCGACCGCCGCAAAGGAGACCATCAAAATCGGTATCAGTGAAAGAAATGAGAAGTAGGTGATAGCCGCGCCAAACTGGCTGCCGAGGCGATCGTTAAAGCGTTCCAGCGCGCGCATAAAATGCGCCACTGCCGGAATCGCCTGAAACCAGGCAGCGAAGCGCGACACATTTTGAATCGAGCCATCCACGGTTTTATTGCCGGTTTTAATATCAATTAGCGGCTTGGCTTCTGCCTTGGCCGCTGTCTCTATAGGTTTTTTGTCCGTCATAGACGATAGTCATCCTGTTCACTGCGAAAATACAATTATAGCGCCTTATGTGACGTACTCCTGCAAGACGTGGCTTAACCACTCCATAAACACCCGTACGCGGCGCGCCACGTTACGGCGATGCGGGTAAAGCAGCGAGATCGGCATCGGTTTCGCCGGGAAGTGATGCAGTACTTCAACCAGTTGTCCTGACTCCAGCAGCGGCTGCACGCCAATCGCTGGCACCTGAATAATGCCGAGCCCGGCCATGCACGCCGCGCGATAGGTTTCGGTGCTGTTTACCGTCACCACGCCGCCGGTTTGAACGTAATGACACTGTTTGCCATCAAAATATTCAAAGCCCAGTGAAGGTTGTCCAAGCTGCTGGGTGTAATGCACCATCGCATGTTGCGACAGATCTTCCAGCCGCACCGGCATGCCGAATCGGGAAAGGTAGCCGGGGCTGGCGCAATTGATCAAGGCATGCGAGCCGATTTTCCGCGCAATCAGCCCGGAATCTTTCAGCTCGCCAACGCGCACCACGCAGTCAAATCCTTCGCGAATCACATCGACCTGGCGATCGCTACTGCTCAGCTCAATTTCCAGACCGGGATAGTGCTGCAAAAATTCCGGCAGGCGCGGCAGCACAAAGCCGGTTGCCATCGCCACCGACATATCCACGCGCAGCTTGCCGCTTAAGGTGCCGGGATCGTGCTGGAACAGGCTGTCCATGTCGTCGAGCATCGAAAGTAAATCGAGGCAGCGATCGTAATAAACCAGGCCGTCTTGCGTCAGATGCACGCGTCGCGTGGTGCGATGCAGCAGGCGCGTTCCCATTTGATTCTCCAGCGCCTGCAGCTGGCGCGATACGCTGCCTTTCGGTAAACCTAAACTTTCTGCTGCACGGGTAAAACTGCCCATTTCTGCCACTCGCACAAAAACCTGCATTGCGTGAATTTTATCCATGTTGTTCACCGATTGTTGTTGTTAGTGAAACAGTGCTGCGTATTCCTCTGCGTTTATAGATCAATTATTCACGAATATCCTTAACACGTGTTCAATTTTCCAACTGGAGCGAAACATGAGTCATAAAATTGCATTGATTACCGGCGGAAATCGCGGTTTAGGCAAGAATGGGGCGCTAAAACTGGCCGCCAAAGGCACTGATATCCTGTTTACCTATCGCGGTCATGCGGAAGAAGCGCAGGCGGTAGTGCAAGAGATTGAAGCGCTGGGCGCGCGTGCGGTGGCGCTGCAGCTGGATGTGGGCGATACCAGCACGTTCGACGGCTTCGTGGCGCAGGTGAAAGAAGCGCTGCAGAAAACCTGGCAGCGTAACAACTTTGATTATTTAGTGAACAACGCCGGTCACGGTCACTACAAGCTGTTCGCAGAGACCACCGAAGATGAGTTTGACGCGCTGGTGAATGTGCACTTCAAAGGACCGTTCTTCCTGACGCAAAAACTGCTGCCGTTGATCGTTGATGGTGGACGCATCCTGAATATCTCCAGCGGTTTAACCCGTTTGACGCTGCCGGGTTCAGGTACGTACGCCTCAATCAAAGGCGCGATGGAAGTGTTAACCCGCTATCAGGCTAAAGAGTTGGGCGAGCGCCATATTCGCGTCAACATTCTTGCGCCAGGCGCTATTGAAACCGACTTCGGCGGCGGTCGCGTGCGTGATACCAAAGATCTCAACGATCATATCGCCTCGGTGACCGCGCTGGGCCGCGTCGGTTTGCCGGATGATATCGGCGATGCCATCAGTGCGATCCTCAGCGATGAAACCGGCTGGATCACCGCACAGCGCATCGAAGCCTCAGGCGGACAAGGCCTGTAATCCGTAGGGTCGCCATTCATGGCGACCTCGTTAAACAGCGACGCCAGCCAGGTTGCCATAAATGGCAACCTTACAGATCAATCGTCCCATCAATCACCGTCACCGTTTGGCCGCCAATCCAGATCGCCTTATCCGTAAAACTCACCTGAATCCGACCTTCACGCTGAATCGCGCTGCCCTGACGCGCCCGGTAATCCCGCGTTTGGTGGTTCGCCTCGAAGTAGCGTGCCAGACAGGCGTTGGCGCTGCCGGTCACCGGATCTTCGGTCAAACTGCCGTTCTCAACCAGCAATGCGCGCACTTCATACTGCTCGTTTTCACCTGCTGGTAATGCACCAAAAATCGCCGTGCCGTTAACCTCAGCATGCTGTTGTAAACGGTGTAAATCGGCTGCTGACGGCACCACATCCAGCACCGCTTGCGCGCTACTCATCGGAATCAGCAGCCAGCGAATGCCCATATCAACGATGGTCGGCGTTTGGCTGAGATCGAAAGCTTCACTGTTCAGCGCGCTGCTCATCAGCGCATCGCTGAAGGGCGTTAAGCTTGCGGCGGGTGCCGCAAAGGCCAGCGCGCCGTCATCGCTGATTTTCACCTCAACCAGACCTACGCCGCACTCCTGCACGATTTTGCCCGGCGTTTTCAGCGGCCAGCCCGCTTCCAGCAGCGCATGCGCGGTGCCGAGCGTCGGATGTCCGGCAAACGGCAGTTCGCCTTCCACGGTAAAAATGCGCACGCGGTAATCTGCCGCCGCATCCTGTGGCGGCAGCACAAAGGTGGTTTCGGACAGATTGGTCCAGCGCGCAATCGCCGTCAGCTGCGCGTCACTCAATCCCTGTGCATCCATAATCACCGCCAGCGGATTACCTTTAAACGCCGATGAGGTAAACACATCCACCTGTTTAAATGCGACCTTCATTGTCACTCCTTCCTCGTTGAGGTTGTCTGAAATCGGGATTTACATCCTGCTGATTGCGAAAGGCCAGCAACAGGGCTATGAATAGATTAAGAATTCTGGAATCGGAGTCCGCAATGTTAAAAGTTCTTGGCCGTACTTCTTCAATTAACGTGCGAAAAGTTCTGTGGCTGTGCGCAGAACTCGATATTGCGTACGAATTAGAACCCTGGGGCGATGATCCGCAATCGCTGCACTCGCCAGAGTTTATGGCGCTCAATCCCAACGCCATGGTCCCGGTGATTATCGAGGACGATTTCGTGTTGTGGGAATCCAACACCATTCTGCGCTATCTCGCCAACAGCAATGGCGGCGAATGGCTCTATCCCGATAATCCACGCGCACGCGCGCCGGTCGATCAGTGGATGGATTGGCAAGCCACCGAACTCAACACCTCATGGCGCTACGCGTTTATGTCACTGGTGCGCAACTCGCCAGCGCATCAGGATCCCCGTTTGCTGGCGGCGGCCGTTAAAGGCTGGACGCACACCATGAACATTCTCAACCAGCATCTGGAGAAAACCGGGCGCTACGTCGCAGGCCGCAACTTCTCGCTGGCAGATATTCCGGTTGGTCTGGCGGTGAATCGCTGGTTTGAAACCCCGCTGGAGCATCCTAACTTCCCGGCGGTCCAGACCTATTACGAGCGTCTGACCGAGCGCGAGCCTTACACCACCTGGGGCCGCAACGGCAAACCCTGATCCTGCCCCGGCGCCAAACCTGTCATTTCGCAGGCCAGCGCGCCGGTGCGCTGCAACGCCCACGTATAACGCTCATCAAACGGATAGCAGCAGGAGAGACGCAAGGCGTGTTTATAACGATCGCTCAGCGAGTAGAGCGCGCCTGGCGTCACACAGATTTGCTCCTGCAGCAGACGATGAAACATCTCCACGGTATCAATATTTCCCGGTAGTTCGACCCAAAAAACAAACCCGCCGCACGGCAGGGTAGCGCGCGTGCCCTGCGGAAAGTGGCGGGCCAGGATACCGCGCGCCGCATCCAGATTGGCGGCATAGCGCCGACGCAGCGTGCGCAGATGATGATCGTAGCCGCCGCTGGCAAGGAATTCGGCCAGGGTTTCACTCAACAAGCGTGATTCCGCCATCGACGAAACCGCTTTGAGGTGAGCGATAGCATCATGAAAACGCCCGGCGGCCGTCCAGCCGACGCGGAAATCAGGCGCCACGGTTTTGGTAAAGCTGGTGCAGTAAATTACCCAGCCATCGCTATCAAACGCCTTCACCGGCGGCGACAGCGGCCACTCAAACTGCAATTCGTCATACAAACCATCCTCCAGCAGTGGAATGTGGTAAGTATTCACTAACTTCGCCAGCCGCTTTTTGTTCTCCAGCGGCATCACGTATCCCAACGGGTTCTGCGCGCCCGGCATGGCGATCACCGCCTGAATCCGCTTCTCCTGCAACAGCATCTCCAGCGCATCCAGCGACAATCCCTGATGCGGATCGGTGGGGATTTCCAGCGCTTTCAAACCCAGCGACGCCAGCAGCGGGAACAGGAAGAAATAGGTTGGCGACTCCAAACCAATGCAATCGCCGGGTTTGGTCACCGCACGCAGCGCCAACTGGAGCGCTTCCATACAGCCATGCGTCAGCGTGATCGCCTGCGGTGGCAGGTTGATGCCGTTGTGCAGGGCACGACGCGCAATCTCCTCCCGTAAGCGCTCACTACCAGGCGGAAGCGCATAGCGTCCGATAATGTCGGGATTCTGGCGCAAAATCGACGCAGTAATTCGCGCTATTCGCGCCGCCGGATAGAAAGTGCCATCCTGCGGACAGGCCAGCGAGATATTGGTGTAATCAGGATTATTTTGCGCCGCGAACACTTGCTCAATCAGCTCCAGCTTTTGCGCGCTAGGATCGTTGATTTTTGCTGGCAGCGGTTTTACCGGGCGCGTCACGGCGGGCAGCACGCCACGTACGTAATAACCCGACTGCGGACGCGATTCAATCAAGCCGCGATCTTCGAGAATTTGCCACGCATTAAGCACGGTATTGATACTCACCTGATGCGATTGTGCCACGCGACGTATCGCCGGCAGCCGCTTGCCAGGCTTCAACGTGCCCTGATGAATCGACTCGGCAAAGCTATCGACCAGCTGCTGATACAGCGTTTGACCAGATGAAAGTGGAAGGGACACAAAAGCCTCCGCGCACAATGGGTACAATTCATTTTTGAGACAACTGTATCCATTACAATAGTGGTTTTGTGTCTCTGTTTCCATTACAGCATACGCACTAGCATGAAGACATCATTGATACTTCAGGAAGCGCATCATGCTTGATCCCTCATTCTTCAGCTACGTCACCGTTATGTCGATCACGCCAGGCCCGAACAACCTGTTGCTGGCGACGTCGGGCGTTAACTTTGGCTTTAAACGCACGCTGCCGATGCTGTTTGGCATCCTGCTGGGCTGCGCAATACAGATGCTGCTGGCGAGTGTTGCGCTGGATGCGCTGCTGCACTGGATGGGCGCGATTCGTCTGCCGCTAACGGTGGTTGGCTGTAGCTATCTGCTGTGGCTTTCGTGGAAGATTTTCCGTGCCGGCGCGCCGCAACTGCGCGAACGTCCGCGTCCGATGACGCTGGTGGGCGGCATCCTGTTTCAAGCGGTCAATCCCAAAGCCTGGCTGATGGTCACCAACGTGGCGCTGATGTACGCCAACAGCAACGGCGTGCTGACGGTATTGCTGGGATTTGCGGCACTGAATCTGCCGTGCATTTTGATTTGGGCAGCGCTCGGCGATCGTTTACGCAATCATCTGCAAATCGCGTGGAAGCGCCAGGCGTTTAACAGCTTAATGGCGCTGTCGCTGGTGGCGACAACGGGCTGGATGTTGTACGACGCGGTATTGTTGAGTTAATCATATTCATTATCCACGTTGCTGCTTATTACGCAGCAACGTGGGTTTAAAAGTGTTTTCATTGCGATAAAATATTAACACCGTTTTAGCTCTATTCCCGCTTGCTTACCCATCATCGTCAGCATTAATTCAGCTAAGTCTTTATCTCCGGCGTGGAGTTTATGAAAAAGCGCTTCAACCACGCTGATTGTCAAAAAATCGGCATTAGCGGGGAAGTGGTGATTAAAGGTAATGCCGCGCGAAACAAAATCCCAGCTGGCAGTCGTTTCTGTTTCAATAATTTTGTCATTAATCTTCTCAACCAACGCATCTATATATTGAGGTATTTTTTTTGTCATATAAGCTTCATCAGCTTCAGAGAATTGTTGTTCCATGATCATATTATCTCTTTGAATAATTCATTGTTGGGGAGGCGAGCTTAAGCTTGCTGCCAGCGAACTAAATCTTGTTTAAGCAATGTTAAACCAATAGCTACAACCATAATATCTTTTAGTATAAAACTATCGATCGTGCCAAGCTGTGGTAGTAGGCTCAATGTCACCACACCCGTTAAAACGATCAACGTGGCGCCAGCGGCACCCGCCATCGGATTTTTGAATCCTAGCACCAGCAGCGCCACGGTGGTTAATTCCACTACGCCAAGAAAGTAGCTGGTGCCATGCAGTCCCAGCATGTCCTTCAAAATACTGAGCCATGTTGTGGTAATTATCGGAGTCAGCGCCTCCACTTCAAATTCAAACCACTTGGCGATACCAAAAAATAGGAAAACAACGATCAAGGATAACCGCAGGGCGATGGTGTCTTTTTTATTGAGAAAAAGAATGGCGCAGAATAAATAATCATTTTTCACTGTCATCGCAATGACCTCATTATACATTAAGAGATATTTGATGCGGATTATTATGATTGCATCAATTCGCGTATAGAGAGTATGCGAAGTCAGTTAAATCAATTTTATACAGGGAAAGGTTTTTTAGCATTTAATTAACGTAATCATTAAATATAATCAACGATGTCATTAATTACGGGGGAATAGAAAAAAGGAATAAGGGGCGAGCGACGCTCACCCTTTGTAGGGTCGCCATTCATGGCGACCAGGATAGAACTACCTTGTTACTTCCCCACCACGTGCGCCGTTTCGCGCGCTTCATCGTTGGCGGCATCAGGTGTAATCACCGGCTCGTAGTCGAGTTGCAGCACACGGCTGGTATCGGCCAGCACTTTCTCGGTCAATGCGACGTCGCCGTTCAGCTTGCGGCCCCACGAAGGGATCACCATGCGGATTTTGGTCTGCCATTCCGGTGAACGCATCTGTTCCGGGAAGGCTTTCGCCATCAGCTCAAGCATAATCGGCGCGGCGGTGGAGGCGCCCGGTGATGCACCCAGCAACGCCGAAATCGAACCATCTTCCGAGGTCACCACTTCGGTACCGAGACGCAGCACGCCGCCTTCAACGGCATCGTTCTTGATGATCTGCACGCGCTGGCCGGCAGTGACTAAACGCCAATCTTCCTGCTTCGCCTGCGGCACGTAAGCGCGCAACGCTTCCATACGATCGCTGTCGCTTTGCAAAACCTGATCAACCAGATATTTCACCAGGTCGAAGCTCTTCAGGCCAACCTGCACCATCGGCTTGAGGTTGCTGGTGTTCATCGCGCCGAACATATCCAGCAACGAACCCTGCTTGAGGAATTTGGTGGAGAAGGTCGCAAACGGCCCAAACAGCAGCACCTGTTTGCCATCCAGCACGCGGGTATCGACGTGTGGCACCGACATCGGCGGTGCGCCGACGCTGGCTTTGCCATAAACCTTCGCCATGTGCTGTTTCACGACGTCAGGATTTTCCGTCACCAGGAATGAACCGCCCACCGGGAAACCGGCGTAGCCTTTCACTTCCGGAATGCCGGATTTCTGCAGCAGCGGTAACGCCGCGCCGCCCGCACCGATAAACAGCTGGCGCGTGGTCAGCACGCGATTTTCACCGCTGGCCAGATTATGCAGCGTGACCTGCCAGCGACCGTCGCTCAGGCGTTTGATATCACGCACTTCCTGGCGCAGACGCAGGCGGAAATTGGCTTTCTTTTCTAAAGAAGCAATCAGCTGACGCGTTACTTCACCGAAGTTCACATCGGTGCCCATTTCGGTCCAGGTGGCCGCCACTTTCTGTTTGCTGTCACGGCCGTTCATCACCAGCGGAATCCACTCGGTGATTTGATCGCGGTCTTCAGAGTAATTCATGCCACGGAACAGCGTGCTTTTCTGCAATGCATTGAAACGCTTGCGCAGGAATTCAACGTTATCGTCGCCCCAAACGAAGCTCATGTGCGGCGTACTGTGGATAAAGCTTTTAGGATTGCGCAGGTTGCCTTTCTGAACGTGATACGCCCAGAACTGGCGCGAAATCTGGAACGATTCGTTAATCGCCACCGCTTTGGCGATGTCGATGCTGCCATCCGCCTTCTGCGGCGTATAGTTGAGCTCCGCCAGCGCGGCGTGACCGGTTCCGGCGTTGTTCCAGCCATTAGAGGATTCAACGGCCACGTCATCAAGACGTTCAACCATCTCAATCGACCAGTCAGGCTCGAGATCTTGCAGCCATGCGCCCAAAGTCGCACTCATCACGCCTGCGCCAATCAGCAGTACGTCGACGTCTTTTCGTTCCTGAAGGTTTGCACTTTCCATGCCAGCAGCGGCGAGCGCCAGATTTACCGCAGTAGTACTCATGAGGCGACATCTCCTCTCTCTGTTGACCTGAAGCTCAACAGGTTCGCAGGCGAAATAGCCGCGCTTCTTTCGAGCGCGTGGCGCTATCTCTCAAAGGTTAAGACTCAGGTATAAGTCATGGGGACGATAACGGTTAACTGCACGTTATGCATATGCATTCGAATATAACATTCTCGTATCGGAATTAAACGTTTGTTTATTTTTTAAAGGCGGAAATGATTCAGCATAAGAATTAATCAGCTCAACCCCGCGGTCATAAGGGATTTTTATCTCTTAATCAGACGGTTAGAGTAATGCAGTTGTTGCGCTATTGTGAGTGCTTTTGGTGGGGTTGAAAACGGTGAGTGAGGTGTGTCACATTTTAATATGTTGAAAATTATGAGTTTTAACTAAATTGATTATTTATGCGGATTTTATGTTGCGCGATATTTCGCCATATCGTGTAAAAGTAATGTTACATTTTTGTGGTGATGAATTTCAGCTTGGGCGTGGGTGCCCGCCAGAAGAAAAATGCATCACCTTGCCGGAAAAATGATCAGCGCGATCGGCGGCGCCAGAGGAAGCGAATCACGAAAAACTCAATCGCGCCCAGCAGTAAAAACCACAAACTAAAGACGATGGTATACAGCTGATTAACATCCATCAGATGCAGGCTTTCCTGCAGCTGTTTTGCCAGCTCAATACCAAATGAAGGCGCGGGCAGCAGCAGGGCAGAAAGAAAGCCCAGCAGCAGAATGCCGCCTGGGATGATCAGCGTTTCGAATGGGTTATTCATGGTCATTTTCCAAATCAGTTAGCGCGGGCATTAGCGCATAAAACCGCGCTACGGTGCAATCCCCGTGCCGAATCGCTCTAAGAAATTTCTTCTATTCCATTCACTTAGCGTCAAAAATAGCGAAAGTTAAGAGTTATAGCCTTTGCTATACTTAAATCCCTGATTTTACTGTCTTTTTTTTGCCGTTTTTGCGTGTTAGACTGCGCGCACTTTTTCATTACTGAACAATAAATGCGGAGAAGTAGCGGTTTTAGCGCCTGTTCCGCAGCATTGATTGAAAACCCATGACATTTATCGCAACCCTGATTTTGGCCTTTGGCATGTCGATGGACGCTTTCGCCGCAGCATTGGGCAAAGGCGCATCGCTGCATCGCCCGAATTTCAAAGAAGCGCTGCGTACCGGTTTGATCTTTGGCGTCATCGAGATGTTAACGCCGCTGATTGGCTGGGCAATTGGTCTTGCGGCCAGCCGCTACATCATGGCGTGGGATCACTGGGTGGCGTTCGTGCTGTTAACCGTGCTGGGCGGCCGTATGATGATGGAAGGCTTCCGTCAAACCGCCGATGAGCCGTGCGAAGCGCCGCAGCGTCACGGTTTTATGGTACTGGCGCTAACCGCTGTCGCCACCAGTCTTGATGCGCTGGCCGTGGGTGTTGGCCTGGCGTTCCTGCAAGTGAATATCATCATGACCGCCGTCACCATCGGCGCCGCTACCACTATTATGGCGACCACCGGCGTGCTGGTTGGCCGATTTATCGGTCCGGTGATGGGCAAATGGGCCGAAGTGCTGGGCGGTGTAGTGCTGATCAGCATTGGCTGCACAATTTTGGGCCAGCACTTAGGTTGGTTTTAATTTGTAGGGTCGCCATTCATGGTGACCGCTTTTAACTGCATCACTCAATTCCTAATTTCCCTTCATTATGTGATCTACTTCAAAAATAATTGCGGTAAAAACGCTCAGCGGCTATACTTTTTGCGTATTTCTTCAACAATTTTTGAACCAGGTGCCTTATGAAACGCTTTTTCCGCTACGTGTTTAACGCTTACGTTGAAACCTTCAAGCACGTACCGCCAGGCGCACAGCATTAATCCAGCGCTAACAGAATACCCTCGATAATCGCGGTCAGGGATCGACCTGTGGTTATCAACTGTTTTCTTATCTCTCCAGCCGCAATTCCCCCCATTTTCTCCCTAACTTGCTGATAAAACCCTTCAGCCATCAGATTTCGATCTGGCTATAGCCGCACGTTATACCCCGCAACTAAACAAGCATTCGTCACCCTTTCTCCTGCATGAAATAGTCAATTCAGGCCCTATAAACCGTCTGAAACGAGAAACATCATGCTGATCCCACAACCTTATTTACTCTTCCTCGGCGACGTAACCGATCCACTGGCCGCTAAAACCGCACGCGGCATCCACGTCTGGCGTCCAGAGCAGTGCGTTGGCGAAATCAAATTGCCGGGCTGCACCGTATCGCTGGGCCTCGACGTCCTCGACATTGCCGCTGCCAAAGCGCGCGGAGCCAAAACGCTGGTGCTCGGCACCGCGAATGCCGGCGGTTACTTGCCCACTCATTGGCTCGACACGGTAAAAAGCGCCATCTCAGCCGGGATGAACGTTGCCAGCGGTTTGCACCATCGTCTGGTGGATGAGCCGGAGCTGGTGGCATTGGCTAAAGAGTTCGGCGTGGAGCTGTTCGACCTGCGCCACATGCGTCCAAAACTGGAAGTAGGCAGCGGTAAGAAGCGCACAGGTAAGCGTGTACTTACTGTCGGCACCGATTGCTCGGTAGGCAAGATGTACACCTCGCTGGCGCTGGAAGCCGCGATGCGCGAACGCGGCATGAAAGCCGATTTCCGCGCCACCGGCCAGACCGGCATTTTGGTGGCAGGCGAAGGTATTGCGATTGATGCGGTGATTGCCGACTTCATCGCCGGTGCGGTTGAAGCGCTGTCGCCAGCCAATGACGCCGATCACTGGGATATCGTCGAAGGCCAGGGTTCACTGTTCCATCCTTCCTATGCTGGCGTCAGCATGGGCCTGATTCACGGTGCGCAGCCGCATTGGCTGGTGATGTGCCATGAAATGGGCCGTCCGCATATGCGTCATCTGCCGCATCAGCCGATGGTCAGCCTGAAAGATTGCGTCGAAGCCAACCTGCGCGCGGCGCACGTTACCAGCGACGCGGTGCAACTGGCCGGTTTCGCCATCAACACCTCGAACTACAGCGAAGAAGAAGCGCGCGCCTATTGCGCAGAAATCACCGCAGAATTCGGCGTGCCTGCCACCGATCCGGTGCGTTTCGGCATTGCGGATATCGCCGCGCTGCTGCAGGAGCGAGGCTAATTATGCGGCGCATGCAGATTGAAGTGCTGGAGCTGCCGCTGGCGCGTCCGTTTGCCATCTCACGCGGCACACGCACGGCGGTCACGGTGATTCGCGTGACGCTGGAGCAAAACGGCTTTATTGGCCGCGGCGAATGTACGCCCACGCCGCGCTACGATGAAACGCCAGAAAGCGTCAACGCCGAACTGGAAGCGTTGCGCGCCGACATGGAAGCGGGCCTGAGCCGCCTCGATCTGCAAAGCCGTTTGTCTGCCGGTTCAGCGCGTAATGCGCTGGACTGCGCGCTGTGGCGACTTGATGCCGCGCTGGCGAAGCACACGCTGTGGCAACAGTGCGAGCGTCGTCAGCCGCCATCGGTGATCACCGCCGAAACCCTCAGCCTCGATTCCATCGAGAACATGGCCGCCGCCGCTGCCGATGCGGTATCACGCGGCGCCATCCTGCTGAAAATCAAACTCAATCGCGACGAGATTCTGGAAAAAGTCGCCGCGATTCGTCAGGCCGCGCCGCGCGCCACCTTAATCATTGATGCCAATGAAGCCTGGTCGGGCGTGGATTTGCCCAGCCTGTTCAACGCGCTGGCGAGTTTTAACATCGCGATGGTCGAGCAGCCGTTACCGGCGGGCCAGGATCAGGAGTTGCAGCGCTTCGCGCACCCGATTCCGGTGTGTGCCGATGAGAGCTGCCACACACGTGAAGACATCGCGCAGCTGCGCAATCGCTACGAGATGATCAACATCAAGCTGGATAAGTGCGGCGGTTTAACCGAAGCGCTGGCGATGGTGGAAGAGGCGCAGAAGCGCGATATGCGGTTGATGGTCGGCTGCATGCTCGGCTCTTCACTGGCGATGGAAGCGGCGCTGCCGGTGGCGATTGCCGCTGAGCATGTCGATCTCGATGGCCCAATCTGGCTGGCCGCCGATAGCTCGCCCTTCCTTTCTTACGCTCAAGGCCAAATCTGGCTGTAACCCGCACGCGGAGCAACGATGACGGACACTTTACTTACACCCAACGCCGCCAGCGTTGCCGGTTCAGCACCGGTGCTCGCGATTCAGGATCTCAGCGTCAGTTTTCGCGGCCGCAGCGGCGAAAATCAGGCGCTGAAAGGCATCAGTTTTAACATTCATCAGGGCGAAATTGTCGCCGTGGTCGGTGAAAGTGGCTCGGGTAAATCGGTCACCTCGCTGGCGGTAATGGGCTTGCTGGCCTCATCCGGACGTATCGATCGCGGCAGCATGCAGTTCCGCGATCGTCAGGGCAACGCGCATCAGCTTGCCACGCTAAATGAAGCGCAGCGCCGTGCTTTACGTGGTCGTGAAATGGCGATGATTTTTCAGGAGCCGATGACCTCGCTCAATCCGGTGCTGCGCGTCGGCGATCAGCTGACCGAAGCGCTGCGGGATCATCAGATTTGCGACAAAATTCAGGCCGAGGCGCGCGCACGTGAATTACTGCGCCAGGTGCGCATCGCTGATGTCGATCGGGTGATGAAAAGCTATCCGCATTCGCTATCGGGCGGCATGCGCCAGCGCGTGATGATTGCTCAGGCGCTGGCCTGCGATCCGCAACTGTTAATCGCCGATGAGCCGACCACCGCGCTGGATGTCACGGTGCAGGCGCGCATTCTGCACATCCTGCGTGACCTGCAACGCGAGAAGCAGATGGCGGTGCTGTTCATCACCCACGACATGGGCGTGGTGGCAGAAATCGCCGATCGCGTGGTGGTGATGCTGCGCGGCGAAGTAGTTGAGCAGGGCACGGTAACTGAAATCTTCAACGCGCCGCAGCATCCTTACACCAAAGCATTATTGGCCGCAGTGCCGAAGCTCGGCGATATGCGCGAACACGCATGGCCACAGCGTTTTCCGTTGCTGGGCAGCAATGCCAGCGATAACAGCGAGCAACGCACCGCGCGCTACGACGAAACGCCGCTGCTGGATGTACGCGGCCTGAAAGTCTACTACCCGATTCGCAGCGGCATTTTCTCGGCGCTCACCCATCAGGTGCACGCGGTGGAGCAGATCGATTTCAGCCTGTGGCCGGGCGAAACCCTGGCGATTGTCGGCGAAAGCGGCTGCGGTAAATCCACCACCGGTCGCGCGCTGATGCGGCTGATCAACAGCGACGCCGACAGCATTCATTTCCAGGGCAATGAAATCGCCAACCTGAAAGAGGCGCAGTTCCAGCCGCTGCGCCGTGAAATCCAGATGGTGTTTCAGGATCCTTACGCCTCGCTCAATCCGCGTCTCACCGTCGGCTTTACCATTGCCGAACCGCTGCTGCTGCACGGCATGGTGAAGTCACTGGAAGAAGCGTCGCCGCAGGTTGATGCGTTGCTGAAAAGCGTGGGCTTATTGCCGGAACACGCACAGCGCTATCCGCACGAATTTTCCGGCGGCCAGCGTCAGCGTATCGCTATTGCACGCGCCATGGCGTTGAAACCCAAAGTGATCATCGCCGACGAAGCCGTCTCGGCGCTGGACGTGTCGATTCAGGCGCAGGTGGTGAATCTGATGATGGATCTGCAACAGCAAACCGGCGTGGCGTGGATTTTTATCTCGCACGACATGGCGGTGGTGGAACGTATCGCTAACCGCGTGGCGGTGATGTATCTCGGCCAGATCGTTGAGCTGGGGCCGCGTCAATCGGTGTTCAACCAGCCGCAACATCCGTATACCCAACGTCTGCTGGCCTCGGTGCCGGTGGCCGATCCCCAGAACCGTCAACCCCGCACTTTCGAGGACGGCGAAATTCCTTCGCCGCTGCGCAAGGTGGGAGAAACGGTCGTTAAACCGCGTTATCGCCAGGTTGCTCCGCAACACTGGGTCGCTGATTTTGTTTCGCGCTAACCCTCAATACCAGGAGATTTCATGAACCCGATTTTCCGCCGTACTGCGCTCGCGCTGGGATTGACCCTCTCGCTGGCCGCCGCTGCTCAGGCGCAGGATCTGCGCATTTCGATGTATGCCGACATCACCGGCCTCGATCCGCACGATACCTCCGATAACGTCAGCTACTCGGTGCAGAGCGGCATCTTCGAGCGTCTGTTCCAGTTCGATGCCAGGATGAAGCTGCAGCCGTGGCTCGCCACCAGCTACACCAGCAACGACAGCGCCACCGAATTTACTCTGACGCTGCGTAAAGACGTGACCTTCCAGGATGGCACGCCGTTCGATGCCGAAGCGGTAAAAGCCAACCTCGATCGCCTTGCCGATCAGACCAAAGGCCTCAAGCGCAACAGCCTTTACAAGATGATTGCGAAAGTGACGGTGCTGGCGCCGGATCAGGTGAAAATCGAGCTGAACCAATCGTTTGGTGCCTTCATCAACACGCTGGCGCATCCGTCGGCGGTGATGTGGAGCCCGGCGATTCTCAAGCAGTATCCGGAAGAAGCGCAGCTGCGCCTGCATCCGGTCGGCACCGGTCCCTTCAAATTCGTGACCTGGCAGCCGGGTAAAGCCGTGACGCTGGCGAAGTACGACGGCTACTGGCAAAAGGGCTGGCCAAAAGTGGATAACGTGATTTTCTCGCCAAGCCCGGAAGATGCCACGCGCGTGGCGGCGCTGAAGTCCGGCCAGGTAGATGCGATCTGGCCATTGCCATCCGACCTGATCGCCACCGTGCAGAGCGACAGCAAACTGGCGGTGCAGCGCGATCCGAGCATTTATCTCTATTACATGGCGATCAACACCCAGCACAAACCGCTGGCTGATGTCCGTGTGCGTCAGGCGATCAACTACGCCATCGACCGCGATCTGTGGCTTAAAGTGGCGTTTGCCGGCATGGGCAAACCGGCCAGCTCGGCGATTCCGCAAGGCGTGCAGTTCTACCAGAAGCAGAGCGCGCCGAACTATCGCTATGCGCCAGATGAAGCCAAAGCGCTGCTGAAAGCCGCCGGTTATCCGAACGGCCTCGATCTCAAACTGTGGGTCACCAACGCCACCGCCAGCGTGCGTGCCGCGCAGGTATTAAAAGCGCAGCTGGCAACTGTGGGGATTCGCGCCACGGTCACGCCGATGGATTCCGGCACGCGCAACGCCAAACTGTGGGGCGTGAAGGACCCGAAAGCGGCGGAATTTGATCTCTATTACGGCGGCTGGTCGACATCAACCGGTGATGCCGATTGGGCCTTGCGTCCACTCTACGCCACCGAATCCTGGGTGCCGACCTCGTATAACGTCTCGTACTTCAGCAACGCCGAAGCCGACAAAGCGATTGCTGGCGGCTTAGCCACCGCCGATCCGGCTAAGCGTGGCGAGGCCTACGCCGAGGCACAGAAAGCGTTGTGGAAAGAGGCGCCAGTCGCCTTCCTCGGCACGCCAGACAATCTGGTCGGCAAACGCAGCACGCTGAGCGGAGTGTCGATGCTGCCGGATGGCAACTTCCTGTTTAATCAGGCGACGTTTAAGTAAAGGTTGGCGGTCGCCATTAATGGCGACCCTACGTTGTAGGGTGCGCATTCATGCGCACCTGGAACAATCCGCACCCAACCAAAAGGAACCGCATGTTCGCATACATCATTCGCCGACTGCTGGAGATGATCCCCGTATTGCTGGTGGTCTCGCTGCTGGTCTTCGGCTTCATCAAACTGCTGCCTGGCGATCCGGCGCGTATCTACGCCGGACCGGATGCGCCTTTGGCCGCGGTGGAAGCAGCGCGTCAGCATCTTGGACTCAACGATCCGCTGCCGCAGCAATATATCAACTGGATCGGCGGCCTGCTGCGCGGCGATCTGGGCGTCACTTATCGCACTCAACAGCCGGTGCTGGACGTGATCAAACAGGGCTTTATGCCCACGCTGTGGCTGGCGCTGGCCGGTTTTGCCTGGTCGGTGATTCTGGGCCTATTCCTCGGCGTATTTGCCGCCCTGAAACGCGGTAAATGGCAGGACTGGACCTTAATGAGCGTCGCCGTCGGCGGCATCTCAATGCCCACTTTCTGGCTAGGTCTGCTGCTGATCCAGTTTGTCGCCATGCCGTTTGGCCTGTTTTCCGTCAGCGGCTTCAATCAGCCCAGCGACATCGTATTACCGGCGATCACGCTCGGTTCCTCGGTGGCGGCGGTGATGGCGCGCTTCACCCGCTCGGCATTTCTCGAAGTGGCGCAGGAAGATTACGTGCGCACCGCCAAAGCCAAAGGGCTGCGCAATCGGCTGGTGACGTGGAAACACGTGATGCGCAATGCGTTGATCCCGGTGATCACCATGCTCGGTTTGCAGTTCGGTTTTCTGCTCGGCGGATCGATCGTGGTCGAGAGCGTGTTTAACTGGCCGGGATTGGGCTGGCTGTTGATCGAGTCGATCAAGGCGCAGGATCAGCCGGTGATCCAGGCGTTAGTCATGCTGTTTGTGTTTGAGTTTATTGTCATTAACCTGCTGGTCGATCTGCTGTACGCCGTGGTCAATCCAGCGATTCGCCTGCGACAGGAGCCCTGATGAGTCTGCAATCTCTGCCTGCCCACGCGCAGGAGGCGATCCGTTCGCCGTGGCGCGATTTCCTGCACGCGCTGGTGCGTAATCCGCTGGCGCTGGTCTCCGGCGGCTTTGTGCTGCTGCTGGTGCTGGTGGCCATTTTCGCGCCGTGGCTGGCGCCATGGGATCCGATGGCACCCGACTGGATGGCGCTGTCATCGCCGCCCTCCAGCACGCACTGGATGGGCACCGATGAACTCGGTCGCGATCTGTTCAGCCGCATCATCTTTGGCGCGCGTATCTCGCTGTATGTTGGTGTGCTGTCGGTGACGCTCGGCATGGTGGTTGGCGTGCTGCTCGGCCTGCTGGCGGGCTATTACGGACGCTGGATCGATATGCTGATTATGCGTGGCTCCGACGTGCTGTTTGCCTTTCCCGGCATGCTGCTGGCGATTGCGGTGGTGGCGATTCTCGGTCCAGGACTCAACAACGTCATCATCGCGGTAGCGATCTTCAGCGTGCCGGTGTTTGCCCGCATCGTGCGTGCGTCCACGTTGTCGCTGAAGCAGGCGGCGTATGTCGAAGCGGTGCGCTGCGCCGGTGCGCCGGATCGCGTGATTCTGCTGCGCCATATTCTGCCGGGCACGCTGTCAAACGTGATTGTCTATTTCACTATGCGTATCGGCACCAGTATTCTGACCGCCGCCGGGCTGAGTTTTATCGGCCTCGGCCCGGAACCCGATGTGCCGGAGTGGGGCAATATTCTGGCGATGAGCCGCAGCATGATGATGGCTGGCTTGTGGCACGTCAGCGTATTTCCGGGTCTGGCGATATTTATTACCGTGCTGGCGTTTAACCTGTTGGGTGATGCGCTGCGCGACACGCTCGATCCTAAACTGAAGAGCTAAGCATGGACTTTCAACAACTGCAGCGCGACGTGCTGCTGCAACGCTGGCGCAGCGAGCGCCAGCTGGGACAACCGCGCAGCGCCAGCGGGACAACCAATCGCATTAGCGATGTGCCGGGCGTGCGCGTCGGTCACTACACGTTAGCCGACGGCGAGCGGCAAACCGGCGTCACCGCGATTGTGCCGCCGGGCGACAATCTGTTTACCCAGCCGCTGCCTTGTGCGGCGGCGGTGTTTAACGGTTTCGCCAAACCGGTTGGTTTGGTGCAGGTTGAAGAGTTGGGCGTGCTGCAAACGCCGATATTGCTAAGCAACACGCTGGCGGTCGGCACGCTGTTTACCACGCTGGTGCGCGATGCCATCAGCCGCAACAGCGAGTTGGGCCGCAGCTTGCCCACGGTCAATCCGCTGGCGCTGGAGTGCAACGACGGCTGGCTCAACGATATTCAGGCGCTGGCGATCACCGAGACGATGGCGCAGCAAGCACTCTATGACGCCACGGCAGATTTCGATCGCGGCAGCGTCGGTGCCGGGCGCGGCATGAGTTGTTTCAGTTTAAAAGGCGGCATTGGCACGGCATCGCGCATGATTCCGTCGCTCAATGCCACGCTGGGCGTGCTGGTGCTGGCGAACTTCGGCGCATTGACCGCGCTGACGCTGGATGGCGTGCGCCTGGGTGAAATGATCGCGCCGCTACTGCCGGAACTGACGCCGCAGCGCGATGCCGGCTCCATCATCATTATCATGGCGACCGATGCGCCGCTCGATGCGCGTCAGCTGAAGCGCGTCGCTAAACGCGCCGGTGCCGGTTTGGGACGCCTGGGTAGCTATTGGGGCCACGGTTCGGGCGATATTGCAGTGGCATTTTCCACCCAGCCACAGCCGCAACCGCCAGAAGAATCCACGCTGGAACCGCTGCTCGCCGCCGCCGCCGATGCCACCGAACACGCGGTGCTGGATGCCTTACTCAGCGCCGAAGCCGTCACCGGTTTCCGCGGCCATCATCGCCCGTCGTTAACCGAAGTATTAGATCGATTAGCTGCATCGTAGGGTCGCCATTCATGGCGACCTCTGCCAATAACCGCACGGAACCAACCTCATGAAAATCTTCATCTCTGCCGACATCGAAGGCATCGCCGGCGTCATGCGCCCTGAACAGTGTTCACCGGGCCACGCCGAATATCAGTTAGCGCGCGGACTCATGGAACAAGAAGTCAACGCCGCCATCGATGGCGCATTTGCCGGTGGCGCGACGGAAGTGGTGGTGGCCGACAGCCACGCGCAGATGACCAACCTGCGCGCGGAAAATATTGATCCCCGCGCGCGCATGGTGCAGGGCAAACCGCGCGGCTTATCGATGGTGGAAGGCATTGAGCAGCAGCCGTTTGATGGCCTGTTCTTTATCGGCTATCACAGTGCGGCGGGCGAACCGGGCGTGCTGGCGCACACCATTAATGGCCGTGCGTTCTGGCGCATTCACATCAACGGCAAGGTGATGGGCGAGACTGACATCTACGCCGCAGCCGCTGCCGAACAGGGCACGCCGCTGTGGCTGGTGAGCGGTGACGATCAGCTCAAAGGCTGGATTGCCGAGCATTATCCCTCGGTAGATTACGTCTGCGTGAAGCGCGCCATCTCGCACACCTGCGCCGAATCCATCAGCCCGCAGGCGGCGCAAAACGCCATTCGCGCTGCGGCAACTGCTGCGGTACAGCGCAAACGTCAGATCAGCACCACGCGGCTGAGCGCGCCTTATGAGATGCAGCTGCAAGCCAGCAAACCGGTATTGGCGGACCTGTTTAGCCTGATTCCCGGCGTGACGCGCATTGACGCGGTCACCGTTGGCTATCGCGCCGACGACATGAATACGTTAATCAGCCTGCTGAGCGCCTTCTCCTATCTGGCAAGTACACAATCGTGATCGTAGGGGCGCCATTTATGGCGACCGCGCTAAATCATCAGGTCGGTCCGCATTTCCTGCTGAATTTTGCTAACCTGCGCGCAATTTATATATAACAACGAGGCAGTCATGCAGCTCTGCAGTTTTTATCTTATTGACCAGGAAAGAAAAAGTTACGGTATCGTGCAGCAAGAGGGCGTGATTGATATCGGCGCGCGTCTCGGCGCTGACTGCCCGGACCTGAAAACCTTGCTGCAACGCGGCGCGTTAAGCGATCTCGATGCTTTCGTTTCACAGCCCATTGATCATCCGTTTAGCGCCATCCGCTTTCTGCCGGTGGTAGAAAATCCTGGCAAAGTGTTCTGCGTTGGCATGAACTACGCCGACAAACGCAAAGAGTTCGCCGAGACGATTGAAGCGCCGACGCTGTTTGTGCGTTTCGCGGATTCGCTGGCGGCGCACGAGCAGCCGCTGCTGAAACCCGCTACCACGCAGGAATTTGATTACGAAGGCGAACTGGCGGTGATCATTGGCAAAGCGGCCTATCAGGTGAAAGCCGCCGATGCGCTGAATCACGTTGCGGGTTACAGCTGCTTTATGGATGCCACGGTGCGCGACATGCAGTTTACCTGGTTCACCGCCGGGAAAAACTGGCAGCAAACCGGCGGTTTCGGGCCGTGGATGACCACCGCCGACGAGATCCCCGATCCGCAGCAGCTGGCGATCAAAACCTGGCTCAACCAGCGCGAAGTGCAGAACGACACCACCGCGAGCATGGTGCATCCGGTGGCGAAGATTATCGAGTACATTTCCGCGTTCAGCCCGCTGTCGCCAGGCGATGTGATCATCACCGGTTCACCGGGCGGCGTCGGTAAAAAACGCACGCCACCGTTGTTTATGTTCCCCGGCGATGAGATTGAAGTGGAAATCGAAAAGATCGGAAAATTACGTCACCGTATCGCATAAAACGGTCGCCATAAATGGCGACCCTACGACGGTTTTGTAGGGTGCGCATTAATGCGCACCTGGAATATTACGTTGCGTTAACGTGTAAACGTCACCACGCGGCTGCGATTCAACAGCAGCCGCAGCGTATCGCCTTCGCGCACAATCGCGAAGCGCTTCTCCCACGGTCCATCCTGCGCGGTGGCTAATAGCCGATTGTTACCCAGCGACTGCAAACGCGCACGAATCGCCGCCGGGCCGATGCCCATGATTAAGCTTTCGCCCTCAATCACCAACTCGCTGCGCCAATGCGGCGCGAACCAGCGGCCTTGCAGATTATCGAGACTGGCCTGATCGGCCTGTACCGGCACAAAACGTCGTGCGGCATGGCCAATCTCTCCCACAATCGCCGTGCCATCATGACGTAACCGCATCGGGAAAGTGCTGGAGAGCGACACCGCCGTGCCGTGCACATCGTCACGCCACAAGGTTTCGCCTGCGCCGAGCCAGGTGGCGGTCACGCCTTTGATTTCCAGCCAGTCGGCGGCGTCTTGCGCCACGTAAAGTCCGGGCGTTAAATCGTGTCCTTTCTCCGGTAACGCGCGGTTGAGCAGCGCCGCCATCACCCGCAGCACGCTTTCCGAGGTGGTGACATCTTCGCGGTTGGCGACCAGCGCCACGCCGATTTTCAGTTCCGGATGCAGCAGGAAATAGCTCTTATAACCGGCATGCGAACCGCCGTGACCAAACAGCGTCTGGCTGCCGAGCGTCGAACTGGTAATGCCCAAACCGTATCCGCTGGTGCGGCCATCGTTGAGATTACGCGGCGCGCTCAAGCGTTGCAGCACGCCCGCGCCCGGTCCGCTATCGGCCAGCAGGCTTTGCAGCCAGCGCGTCAGATGATTCAGGCTGCCAGTGACGCTGCCCGATGCCGAGAGATGCAAACCGGCGCTGGAGAGCTGCCACTGCGCGCCGTTTTGCCAGTAGCCAGGCACCAAACCAGGCACGATATCGAACCAGCTTTCCGGCGCAATCAGGTTGATATCCAGCGGATCGCAGATGTACTGCTGCAGCAGATCATTGAATAACACGCCTTTGGCTTTCAGCGCCTCTTCCACCAGCCGATAGCCGGTGTTGGTGTAGGAGATTTCGCTGCCGGGCGCATAGTTGAGCTCGCCTTCGCGCGCGATAAAATCCAGCAGGTCGTCGGCGCTGGTGGCGTTGTACACCGATAATCCCAGCAGCGATAAGGTTTCGCGCACGTCCGGCAAACCGCTGCTCATATCCAGCGCCTGGCCGACGGTGATTTGGCCGTTGGCTCCGTTCAGCTGCGGCAGATGCTGCGCCAACGCATCGTCGAGCTTGAGGTAGCGGCGTCCCGGCCCGGTCACCAGCGCGGCGAACAGATGTTTGGTGATCGAGGCGAAACGCACCACGCTGTCGGCGCTGAACGGCGTTTGCTGCGCCAAATCGGCCAATCCGGCGCAGTGCGTTGAGTGAATCTGGTGCGCATCAAACAGAATCATTGCGCCGCCCGGCGCGCCCGGCTGTTGCCAGCTTTCAGTGATCTGTTGTGCGACATCCGCAGCGCGTTGCCAGTTAGCGGTCATGCCGGTTCCTCCAGCGTCATGCTGAGATCGAAAAGTTGGGCGGTATGCGGATGCTGGATGCGCCGCGCGCGCAGATCGTCGGCGCTCAGCTGCTCCACCATCTCGCCATTCTGCATCACGCCAATGCGCTGACACAGGTGCGTTACCACCGCGAGATTGTGCGTCACCATAATGTAGGTGAGTTTGCGCTCGCTGCGTAGATCGCTGAGTAAATTGAGGATTTCGGCCTGCACCGACACATCCAGCGCCGAGGTCGGTTCATCCAGCAGCAGCACTTCCGGTTCGGCGATCAGCGCGCGTGCAATCGCCACGCGCTGACGCTGGCCGCCCGACAGCTGATGCGGATAGCGGAAACGTACCGAGGCGGGCAAGCCCACTTCGCCTAACGCCTGGCTGATGCGCTGTTCGGCGCGATCGAGCTGATGCACCAGCAGCGGTTCGTGCAGGATGCGATCAATAGTTTGACGCGGATGCAGCGAACCAAACGGGTCCTGAAACACCATCTGCACCTGACGATAGAAGGCGCGGCTGCGTTTGGCGCTGAGCTGCATACCGCCAAACAGCATGCTGCCTTGCCAGTCGGCATTCAGCCCAGCGAGTGCACGCAGGATGGTGGATTTTCCCGAGCCGCTTTCACCGACCAGGCCAAAGCTTTCGCCGTTACCGACTGAGAAGCTGACGTCTTTCACCGCCGTGTGCGCACCGAAGTTGATGCGCAGGTTATCGATTTGAATCATGGGAAGCCTGTAAATTCTGTGCGTCCATTTAAACGGTCGCCATGAATGGCGACCCTACGCTGTGCGCCGATAGTTATTCGCGCCACGCGGCATCGCGCTGCAATACGGGTAAACGCTCGCGCGGATGGCGCAACGACGGCAAACACGCCAGCAAACCGCGCGTATAAGGATGCTGCGCCTGTTGCAATTGCCCGGCATCGAGCAGTTCGACGATGCGGCCGGCATACATCACCGCCACGCGATCGCAGAAGTGCGACACCAGCGGTAAATCGTGGCTGATCAGGATCAGCCCCATGCCGCGCGCCGAGACCAATTCGTCAATCAGCTTGAGGATCTCCGCCTGCACCGTGGCATCCAGCGCACTGGTGGGTTCATCAGCGATCAACAGTTCCGGATCGGGCGCCAGCATCATGGCAATCATCACGCGCTGGCCCATACCGCCTGAGACTTCATGCGGATAGTGTTTCGCCACGGCTGCGGGATCGCGAATTTTCACCTGCTCCAGCAGCTCAATCGCCGCCTGCATCGCCGCTTTATGGCTGCCGCCTTTGTGCTCGCGCCAGGCTTCGGCGATCTGCTGGCCGATGGTCATCACCGGGTTGAGTGAATATTTCGGGTCTTGCAGGATAAAACCGACGCGCTTGCCGCGAATTTTACGCAGCACTTTCTCGCTGGCACCGCGCAAATCGATACCGTCGAAGCGCAGCACGTCAGCGCTGACTTCTGCATTGCCCGGCAATAACTGCATCAGGCTGCGCGCGGTCAGCGACTTGCCGGAACCGCTTTCGCCGACAATGGCGAACTTCTCGCGGCCCACGCTAAAACTGACGCCGCGCACTGCTTCAAAGGTTTCGCTGCGCGAGCGGAAGGCAACGCGCAGGTTCTCGATTTCCACCAACATTTAGCGCTCCTTAGGATCCAGCACGTCGCGCAGACCGTCGCCGAGAAAGTTAAACGCCAGCGACGTCAGGAAAATCGCGATACACGGCATTAATGGCACCCACCATTCGCTGAACAGGAAGCGACGCGCGGTGGCGATCATCGTGCCCCATTCCGGTGACGGCGGCTGCGCGCCCATGCCAAGGAAGCCAAGGCTGGCGGCGGTGATAATGATGGAGCTCATGTCCAGCGTGACGCGCACAATCAGGCTTGGCACGCACAGCGGCATGATGTGGCGCAGAATAATGCGCAGTGGCGACGCGCCGGTCAGACGGCTGGCGGCGATAAAGTCGCTGTGGCGGAACTGCAGCGTTTCAGCGCGCGCCAGACGCGCATAAGGCGGCCATGACGTCAGGGCAATCGCCAGAATCGCGCTCTCAACGCCGGGTTTCAGCGCGGCAACAAACGCCAGCGCCAGAATCAGACGCGGGAAGGCGAGGAAGATATCGGTCAGGCGCATCAGCGCTTTATCGATGAAGCCTCCGGCATAACCGGCGATACAGCCAATCAGCAGGCCGAGTGGCGCGGTAAGCAGCACCACGGCGATTACCATGCCGAGCGTGGTGCGGCCGCCATAGATAATGCGCGTCCAGACATCGCGCCCCAGTTCATCAGTGCCGAGCCAGTGCGCGGCAGAAGGTGCCGCAAGACGGTTTTCCAGATGCTGCACGCCGGGATCGAACGGCGTCAGCCACGGCGCAAACAGCGCCAGCAGCAGCATCACCGCCACCACCAGCAGTCCGGCCATCGCCAGCGGATTGCTGCGCAGGCTGAGCCACAGGCGATAACGCCGGCCCCACACCGCCTGGCGACGATTGGCGGGCGTGTCGTCGAGCAGCCATTCTCGTGAGAAGAAGATCATTTTACGCGCGGGTCCCAAAGTCGATAGAGAAGGTCAGCCAGCTGATTGAGCAGCACATACACGGTGCCGACCAGCAAGGTTGCGCCGATTACCGGGTTCATGTCGGCGTTCATCAGCGATGTGGTGAGATATTGGCCGATACCGGGCCAGGCGAAGACGTTTTCCGTCACCACCGCGCCCTCCAGCAATCCGGCGTAGGTCAGCGCCAGCACCGTGACCAGCTGAACCGCCACGGTGGGAAACGCATGCCGCCAAATCACCCGCCGTGACGATAAACCTTTGGCGCGCGCGGTGATCACGAACTCGCCGCTCAGCGCGTTAAGCATAAAGGTGCGCGTCATACGCGTGATGTAGGCCATGCTGAAGTAGGCCAGAATCAGCACCGGCTGCGCCATGTGCGCCAGCGCATCCCAGAAGGCGTCGGTTTCCCCGGCCAGCAGCGAATCGATGGTGAGGAAGCCGGTGACCTGCGGCACCATATCCTGCCAGATGATGTCCTGCCGTCCGGGGCCGGGCGCAATGCCGAGTACCGCGTAGAACACCAGCAGGCTCAGCAACGCCAGCACGAACACCGGCAGTGAATGGCCCGCAAGACAGATGACGCGAATGGTTTGATCGACCCACGAACGTTGACGCACCGCCGCCCACACGCCGAGCGGAATGCCGATCGGCGCCGCGATGATGATCGCCGCTGTTGCCAGCTCCATGGTGGCGGGGAAGAAGCGGGCAATGTCGGTAATCACCGGATTCGAGGTGAGAATCGATTTACCGAGATCGCCATGCAGCAGTTGATTAAGGTAATGACCAAACTGCACGTAAAGGGGCTGATCCAGCCCCATTTCCGCACGCACGCGCTCAACCACCGATTGCGGTGCGTTATCACCGACCGCCGCCAGCACCGGATCGGTGGGCATAACGCGGCCAATGAAAAAGGTCAAAACCGACAGACCAAACAGCGTCAGCACCAGGCTTCCCAGGGTGCTGACGATTCTCTTCAGTAACGGCATCAGGCTTTTTTCACCTGCGCATACGGCCACTGCTCCAGCACGGTCATGTGAACATCACTCAGCGCTTTGCTGGTGGCCACGTTTTTGGTCTTCTGCATCATGAAAATGAACGGGCTCTTCTCGCGGCCTAGCTGCTGAATCTGCTGATAGAGCGCGATACGCTTCGCCGGATCCGGCTCATGTAACGCCTGCTCGGTGAGTTTATTGAACTCTTCATCTGACCAGCTGCAGCGCCACGCCAACGTGCGCGCACGCGCGTTATCGCTGTTGTCGGTGTTAACGCAGAAGGCTTCGGTGTTGGAGTTAGGATCAAAGTAATCGGCACCCCAAACCGTCAATGCCAGCTGATGCTGACGCGCGCGCATTTTGGTCAGAACCTGACGGTTTTCGGCGGCGATCAGTGACACTTTGATGCCAATCGCGCCCAGCTGGGTTTGAATCGCCTGCGCGATGTCCGGATACGGTTGCATTGAGTAGTGATCGAGGGTGATTTCGAAGCCATCCGGGTAACCCGCTTCGGCCAGCAGCGCTTTGGCTTTCGCCAGATCTTTGTGGAATGGCGTATCGTCCAGCGCCGCCGGGAAGCCGCTCGGCAGGAAACTTTGATGAGTAACAAAACTCATCGACAGAATGTTTTTCTGGATGCTTTCGTAATCCAGCGCCCACTTCAGCGCCTGCCACACCTGCGGTTTTTTCAGGTACTGATTATTGGTGTTGCACGACATCAGCATGATGGCCGACAGCGACTGATTCACCAGCGACACGCTGCTGTCGTTTTTCACCTGTAGCAGCTGTTCGGTGGTGAGGTCATACGCGGCATCGACATCGCCTTTTTTCAGCATCAGCGCCTGCGCGGCCGGGTCGGCGATGTGTTTGAGGATCACGCGTTTGGTTTTGCTTGAACCTGCATATTGCGGGCTAATCTCCAGAATCACCGTTTCGCTGGCATTCCAGGTGCGCAGGGTAAAGGCACCGGAACCGGCGCTGTGCTGTTTCAGCCAGCCGTTACCGAAGTCATTGTTCTGCTGGTTCGCCAGACAGGCTTTCTTCGACACGATGCTGCCGACGGTGGCGGATAAGCAGTAGAGCAGGAAGGTTTCGGCCGCCGGCGCGCCGAGTTTCATCTCAACGGTGTGCGCATCTTTCGCGGTCACCAGCTGCGTCACGTTGTCTTTGGTGAAGCCAAACTGGTTGATAATAAAGGCCGGGCTTTTATCCAGCTTGACGATACGTTCAATCGAGAACGCTACATCTTCTGCAGTGAGCGGCGAACCATCGGCGAATTTAGCTGCCGGATCGAGATGGAAAGTGTAAGTGCCGTTATCGCTGCTGACGTCCCAGCTTTGCGCCAGTTGCCCAATCACTTTATCGGCTTGCTTTGGATCGGGCGTGACTAAACGTTGATAGAGGTTGCCACAGATCTGGCCGCCGGTGGCTTCGAAGCTTTCGTGTGGATCGAGGCTGGTGATGTTATCGAGCTGCATCGCGATCACCAGCATGGTCGGCGGCGTCGCGGCAAAGGAAGAATTCAGGCTGAGGTAGGAAACAACAGGTACAGCAGTGCATCCTGCAAGAAAACGTCTTCTGGTAACCATGTAAACTCCCAACTGATTGATAAGTAAAATAAAATATTGTTATTTGATTGTTTTTTGTCTTGACTTTACACACCTGCCGGAGGATTAATACCGGCTCTAAGCCATTTGTTTCACGCGCGGGTGCTCGCCCTTTTTTGGTGCAATTTGCTCCGCCAGCTGGCAGTGCTGCGCTTTCCCCCGAACATGGAACTGAACAACATGTCTGACTCGATTACCCTCGATATTCCGGTCTTTGACGGCCACAACGATGTGCTGAATAAGCTGTGGCAGCACCATCAGCCGGACGCGGTTAATGCATTTTTCACTGGCACCAAAACGGGCCAAATGGACTTTCCGCGTATCCGTCAGGGAAATATGTTAGGTGGCATTTTCGCCACCTGGGTGCCGTCCCACCCTCTGATTGCAAGAAGTGCGCCAGACCTCGCAGATTTTCCTCAGGAAATTATCAACTCAGCGCGCGACGCGACGTTTTCTATGCTGGCGCTGCTGCTGCGCATTGAGCAGGCCTCAAACGGCCAGGTGAAGATTTGCCGCAGCGTGCGCGATATTCGCCACTGCATGGCAAACAAGGTGTTAGCGGTGGTGATGCACGTGGAAGGCGCGGAAGCGCTGGATACTCACGGCGAACTGCTCGACATGCTCTACGCCAGCGGCTTGCGCACGCTGGGGCCGCTGTGGAGCCGCCCGAATCAATTCGGCGATGGCGTACCGTTCCTCTATCCTTCGTCGCCGGATATCGGCAACGGCCTGACGGCCTCGGGCAAGCAGCTGGTACGCGACTGTAATCGCCGCCGCATCATGGTTGATTTGTCGCATATGGATGAGAAAGGTTTCTGGCACACCGCAGAAATCAGCGATGCGCCGCTGGTAGCGAGCCACTCCAACGCGCATGTGATCAGCGCGCAGTCGCGTAATCTCACCGATCGCCAGCTGGCGGCGATTGCCGAGACCAACGGCTTTGTCGGCGTCAATTTTGCCGTGCCATTCCTGCGTGAAGATGGCGATCGCCATGCGCCGACCGGCGTCGATGCCATCGTACGCCACGTTGAGTATCTGCTGGAAAAAGTCGGGGAAGATGGCGTTGGTTTTGGTTCGGATCTCGATGGCGCCACCATGCCGGGCGATCTGAAAGACGTGGCCGGATTCCCGCTGCTGGTGCAGGCGCTGGCGGCACGCGGCTATTCGCGTGAGCTGCTGGAGAAGATTTGCCACGGCAACTGGCTGCGCGTGCTTGAAGCCACCTGGGGCGAATAATCATGCGGCTGCGGCATATTGAAGTGTTTCAGGCGATTGTGCAGACCGGCAGCATCAGTGCGGCGGCGCGTTTGCTGAATGTGTCGCAGCCGAATGTCAGCCGCGTGCTCAATCACGCCGAGCAGCAGCTCGGTTTTGCGCTGTTTGAGCGGCGTGCGCAGGGCATGGTGGTGACCGCAGAAGGGCGGCGTTTGCTGCCGGAAGTGGAAGACATCTACCAACGTTTACAAGCGATTACTCAGCTCACCGAGCAACTGCGACGCGGCGAAGGGCAAACGGTGCGCGTCGGCGCCGCTCATGCGTTTGGTCAGATGGTGTTAGCGCCAGCGCTGGTGAACTGGCGGCAACAGGCGGCATCGGTCAGCGTGGAGCTGGTTACCGAGCATTTCAGCACCTTATGCAGCATGATCATGGCTAATCAGCTCGATTTCGCGCTGGTGTTTGGTCAGCAGGTGGATGCGGATTTACTGGCGGAACCGCTGTTTCAGTCGTCGATGGTGGCGTTGCTGCCGCGCGATCACACCCACAATGAGCCGGTGACGCTGGAGTGGCTGTGCGCCAACAATCTGCTGATGATGCAGAATCAGGATCCGCTCGGTCGCGTGCTGCACCGCGCGCTACGCGATAAAGGACTCAATCCGGCGGTATCGCTGTCGATCAAAACCTATTCGGTGATTGCCGATATGGTACTGGCGGGCGGCGGCGTCGGGATTGTCGATCTGTTTACCGCCTGCCGTTATGCCGACCAGCTCAAGCTGTTGCCGGTCGCGCAGCCGCTACCGTTTGAAGTGATGTTAATCAGCCGCCGCGATCAGCCGCAGTCGCAATCCACGCTGCAGCTAAAACAGGTGATTCGCAACAAGCTGTGGGAGATCGCGCGCCAATGTGAATCGCAGTTTTTCACCCGCCCGTCGTGATGCCGATTGCCGGTACGCATATTTATGCGCACCAGGTCGCCATGAATGGCGACCCTACGGAGTTTGTAGCGATTGTGAGTTAAGAAAACGCAATGCTGCTGCAGCGCGGGTGTTGAGGCGACATCCCAATCCGCTGAACGAGTGAGGGATTCCAGGATGAGCCGCATGGATGCGGCGAGAGGTGGCGTTGAGCAGGAGCGAATCGACACCGGTCCGTCAGGAATCGCGAATGAGTGAAGGTACCGCGCAGCGGCGGGTTGGGCTGGCGCAGGGCCCGGGAGTGCAGAGGGCGTGGCCAGACGCCCTCTGCTCGGTCGCCGCATGAAGTTACTGCAACTGCCTCAGCACATGGCGAACGAAAGTCGCACTGCGCTTAATGGACATGTATTACGCCATTCCTGGCGACCATTCAAACCCCATCCGTAATTGGTTTACGCACCAGCAGCAAATACGCCAGCGCACCCACCACCGTCACACCGGCGCAAATCATCAACGCCAGGCTAAACGACTTGGTGGTATCCAGCACCCAACCGGTGATCACTGGCGCGAACGAGGCGAACACGAAGCTGGCGAAGTTCTGGATGCTGCCAACCGAGGCGGTCATGCGCGCCGTGACGTTGGCGTGAATCAAACCCCAGCACGATGTACCGGCAAAGTGGATACAGAACAGCGCCATACCGATCATCGTCACCGCGCTTGTGGTGTCGGTGGCACGCGTTACGAAAGCGGTAAACGCAGCAGACAACAGCATGCCAGTGACGATAGAGACCTTACGCACTTTCACCGCATCATGACCACGACGCACCAGCGCATCGACCACATAACCGTTCAGCAGCATGCCCGCCGCGCCGAACAGGAATGGAATCGCCGCCAGCAAACCGGTGCTTTTCAGGTCGAGGTTGTAAGTGGATTGCAGATAGCCCGGCAGCCACGCGATATACAGCCATGCGGTGTAGTTGATGCCGCTGAAGCCAATCATCATGCCCCACATGGTGCGCTGCTTGAACAGGCCGCGCCACTCGGCAAAACTCAGCGGCTCTTTGCGCGATGCCACGCTGCCCGCCTGCAGATAGTGAATCTCTTCGCCACTCAGCTTGTTGTTATCGCGATCGCGGTACATCAGATACCAGCCGATGGCGAGGAACATGCCGAGTACGCCGATGGTGACAAACATGCCGCGCCAACCCATCACCATCATCATCGCGGCCAGAATCGGTGGCGCGATGGACAAACCAATCATCGAGGCGGCATTAAACATGCCCATCGGCATGCCGCGATCTTTGATGTTGAACCAGTCGTTGATCACCTTGACGCCGCACGGGTTCATCGGCGCTTCACCAATACCTAATCCGATGCGCACCAAAATAAATTGGGTGAAGTTATGCACCAAACCGGCCGCGGCCTGGAACAGCGACCAGAAGAACATACCAATCGCCAGCATGATGCGCGGCCCTTTGCGATCGAGCAGCGCTCCGCACGGCAGCTGTGCTAAGCCGTACGCCAGTGAAAACGCTGACAGCAGCACGCCAATTTCGGTCGCAGATAAACCCAGTTCTCCACGGATGGTCATATTGGCGACCGACAGCGAGCTGCGATCGAGATAGTTGATCATGGCGGCGAACAGCAGCAGCAACATGGCGGTAATCTGGATCTTTCTGATGCGCGGCGAGCGCACCACGTCACTGCGTGCCGGGATAAAATCTTGCCCGTCTGCAGCCGGTTGTGGCGCGTTTTCGCGGCCACGAGCCGAAGTATTTTCCATTGCGACCTCCCGGATCTGGGTACTTATCGTTATGCGTTTGAGTGGGATCCTGCGGCAGCAAAAAGGTGCTGCCCCAACGGATTGACTTCGAGACTAGAAGCAATCAGATCGGGATGTTGCGGAGATGTTTCAGATTCGTGCGGGAGCTAATGCTTTGTGGTTTTTAATCGGTTTTTAATTGTACTGACGGATTGAACGGATCATCGATGTCTTGGCGGTGCCGAGATGATTGTGCAGGGCGCACAAGGCTTCCACATCCTGGCGGCTAATCAGCGCCGTCAGAATCGCCATATGCTCCTCCAGCGCCACGATATTACGCTGCTTGAGGTCGGTTTCATCCCATTGATAATGCGAGTGAAAAATCACGGAAATAATCTCCAGCGACTGATTAAAAAACGGATTGTTGGCGGCGGAGAGAATCAGCGTGTGCATCTCTTTATCCAGCGCGGCGAAGTGGCGGTAATTGCTGGCGATGGTGTCACGCATTGAACGATGGCGATCCAGCAGGTCGCGCGCCTGCATCCAGCGCTCATCCTGTGAAGGCAGATTAAGAAAACGCGTCAGCGCGTGGGTTTCCAGCATTTCACGCAGCTCAAACAGGTTCTCGGCATACTTCTGATCGAACTTCTTCATGCGCCATTGTCCGCGCTTCACCGGCTCCAGCAGGTCATAACGCATAAAGCGCAGCAGGAATTCGCGCACCACAATCGGGCTGACCTTCACCTGCTGCGCTAACTGCAGCTCGCTAAAGGTATCGCCCGGCATCAGCTGACGTTGATTAATCAGGTTGAAAAAGGTCTGCTCAAACTGCAGCGCCTGCTGATCAATCGGCGGCGTCAGGGCGTTAAAACCATCTTCATCGCTGGGATCGCGCACGATAACGTAGGTTTCATCCACCTTTTCCAGCACGCCGCGCTCATGCAGATGCTGCAAGGTGTGGCGCACCGTGGTGCGGCTGATATTGAACATTTCGGCCAGCGCCGCCTGCGGTGGCAACGGCGAACGGATATGCCGTTTGGCAATGCCTTCCAGCATCTGGTTAATCACGTTCTGACGTAGGTTCTGGCTGCGGCTCATGCGCGTCTCCGGTTTTTTATCTATTAAAAACCATACAAAGCCCAAAAAAAGCGGTTGGCTTCACACTTCCCCCAACGCAAAACGCTGTCATCGGCGATTTTCGCCATAACTGCGACAACAGCACAGGAGAAGCCCATGACAACAATGAAAACGCTGGTGGTCGCCGAGCCGCGCCAGATGGTGTGGCAGCAGCGCGCGAAGCCGACACCCGCCGCCAATGACGTTCTGATCAAACCGATTGCCGCCGGGATTTGCGGCACCGATATCCACGCCTGGGCCGGCAATCAGCCGTTCTTCAGCTATCCACGCGTGTTAGGGCATGAGCTTTGTGGCGAAGTGGTGGAACTCGGCAGCCAGGCCAGCGGCTTCAGGCTGGGCCAGCGCGTGGCGCTGATTCCCTACGTTGCCTGCCAGCAGTGCGATGCCTGTTTGAGCGGCAAAACCAACTGCTGCGAAAACATCTCGGTGATTGGTGTGCATCAGGATGGCGGTTTCTGCGAATTTCTTAGCGTGCCGAGCAGCAATTTGCTGGCGGTGGATGATGTTGATCCCGAAGCCGCCGCGCTGATTGAACCCTTCGCCATCAGCGCGCATGCGGTGCGCCGTGCGGCCGTGGCGGCGGATGAGCAGGTTTTGGTGGTGGGCGCAGGCCCGATTGGCCTTGGCGTGGCCGCGATTGCAGCGGCGGCGGGTGCCAAAGTGGTGGTGGCCGATACCAGCGAGCAGCGCCGTGCGCACGTGGCGCAGAAACTGGGTTTGGCGACGGTGAATCCATTAGACGCCGATTTTGATGCGCAGCTTAAAGCGGAGTTTGGCGGACGTTTGGCCGCTAAAGTGATCGATGCCACCGGCAGTCCAGCGGCGATGAACGGCGCGGTGAAACTGATTCGCCACGGCGGCACCATCGTGTTTGTCGGCCTGCATAAAGGCGATCTGGTGATCCCGGATATCGAGTTTCACAAAAAAGAAACCACGCTGCTGGGCAGCCGCAACGCCACGCTGGAAGATTTCGCTAAAGTCGGCGAATTGATGGCGAAAGGGCAGCTTCGTGCCGACATGATGCTGAATCGTCATTATGATTTTTCAACGCTGGTGGAGCGTTTTGAAGCGGATGTGATTAATAACCGGGAACTGATTAAAGGCGTAATTCACTTCGAGCGGTAGTTCTCCGGGAAGTTCGGTCGCCATGAATGGCGACCCTACGACAGATCGGTGACGTTTTCGTAGGGTGCGCATTAATGCGCACCTGGCTCGCATATTGTCTGCATTGCCAAGCCAGCGTATTATCTCCCGCCTAAGGTGATGGCGTGCCACCTTCCCCAACCGCCGTTCTGGTCACAGACGGCTGATGACGCCTGACAACACTCGTATCCCTGCGCGGGAGACGGCGGTGTGTCAGGTGTTATTCTGTCCTGCCGCGGCCCTGCGCGTAATTCATTTCAGGAGCTCCAAACTATGTTGAAGTCGTTACTGGCGGTGGTACTGGGCGGAGCGGTTGGCTGTTCGCTGCGTTGGTTGATCTCATTACGTTTTAACGCGTTGTTTCCCAATCTGCCGCCGGGCACCTTGATGGTGAATCTGGTGGGCGGTTTTATCATCGGTGCGGCGCTGGCTTTCTTCATGCGTAACCCGCATATCGATCCCTTCTGGAAACTGCTGATTGTCACCGGTTTATGTGGCGGCTTAACCACGTTCTCAACCTTTTCTGCGGAAATTGTCGGGCTGCTGCAAACCGGCAAATACCTGTGGGCGATGTCGAGCGTGATGGTGCATGTCATCGGTTCGCTGCTGATGACCTTCGCCGGTTTTGCCGTGGTAAACCTGCTGGGATAACCTTCAGGCTTGAAATAACTCCTCAGAGGTAGATACTGATCGCCATTCTGTGCGCGTGACGCACAGAATGTGTCACCGATTATCCGGACGATTAAGGAGCTGTGTCATGCGTAGTAACCCCAAATTCCTTAACCTGGTGTTGTTAAACGGTGAACCTGAGGAGAAGCTGCGTGCCGCACGCGCCGCCGGTTTCGAGCAGGTTGAGATCTGGCGCGACGATGTGCAAGCCAGTACGCCACAGTTAGCAAAGCAGTTACAGCTTGGCTTCACCAATGTTCAGGTGCTGCGCGATTTCACCGGTGCGCCGGATCGTGAGCGCCAGCAAAAACGCGAAGAGCTGCGTCAGTTCATTCAAATTGCCCAAACCATTGGCTGCGACACCATTCAGGCTCCCGCCAGCACGCGTGAAGATTGCGTAGCATCGCGCATTGATGAAGATTTACGTTGGATGGCGTCGGAAGCCGCGCGCTACAACATGCGCATCATGTATGAGCCGATGGCGTGGTGCAGCGTGGATAATACGCTGCCGCTGGCGTGGGAAAGATTGCAACGGCTGGACCAGCCGAATATCGGTTTGGTGGTCGATCTGTTCCACATCTGCGCGTTAGGCGGCGATGCGTCTCAGCTGGATGGCATTCCTGCCGATCGTATCTACGAAGTGCAACTGTGTGACATGGGCGAAATGCCGCCGCAGGATAAGCAACCGCTCAGCGAGTATGCGCGTCATCAGCGCTTGTTGCCGGGCGATGGCATCATCGAAGTGGAACGTTTTGTCGATAAGCTGAAAAGTGCCGGTTACAGCGGGCCGGTCGGCATTGAAGTGTTTAACGATAAGTTGAAAGCGCAGCCAGCAGACGTGGCTGCGCACAAGGCGTGGCAGGCGTTAAATCGCTACTGGCCTTAATCCTGCAAACATTGCGCAATAAAACCGGCGGCATCCATCGCACCCTGCGATGAAATGGTGTGGCCGGTGGCCGCTTCATAGCGCGCTTCCACCGTCACGCCAGCCTGTTGCAAACGCTGCTCCGCCGATGCACTTTCGCTAAACGGAATCACATCATCAGCTTTGCCGTGAATCAGCAGCGCAGGCGTGTACTGTTGCGGCGTTAACGCGCCATCAAACGCCAGGCGACCGGAAAATGCCACCACGCCAGCCAGCGGATAACGTCCCGACGCCAGCGCATCCAGCGCCATGATCGAACCCTGCGAAAAGCCCACCAGAATCACTTTGTCCCACGCATCCGCCATGCCGTGTTGTGTCATCAGCTGTTGCAGTGTGTCATCAAAGGCAGCGCGCGCTTCACGCACCCGCGCCGGGCGATTTTCAGGCGTGATGCCGGTCAGGCTAAACCACTGATATCCCATCGCATGTTCAAAAGGATAGGGCGCATTCGGCGAGGCAAACGCCACATCTGGCAGCAGGCGCGCCCAATGTTCGCCGAGCACCGCGAGGTCGTCGCCGTTGCTGCCGACGCCATGTAAAAAAATCACTAACGCTTTTGCCATCGCACTGCTCCTTATAAACCGTAGGCCGCCATATCCGGGCCAACCGGCACAATGCCGTTGGGATTCAGCGCTTTAATCGAATAATAGCCCTGCTTGATATGGTCGATATTCACCGTCTGACGCACGCCAGAAACCGACAGCATACTCTTGAGATAACGATCGAGCAGCGGATAGTCACGCAGGCGGCGCAGGTTGCATTTAAACAGGCCGTGATAGGCGGCGTCAAAGCGCACCAGCGTAACGAACAGGCGGATATCCGCTTCGGTTAAGCGCTCGCCGAGCAGGAAGGTGCGGCCATCCTGCAAACGCAGCTCCAGCTCATCCAGCTGGCTGAACACATCGTTAAACGCCTGCTGATAGCTGATCTGCGTGGTGGCGAAGCCGGTGCGATACACGCCGTTATTCAGGCGCGGATAGATCGATTCGTTCAGCGCGTCGATCTCTGCACGGAGATCTTCGGGATAAAGATCAATGCGATCGTCCGCCAGCGCGCCAAAGCCGCTGTTCAGCATGCGCAGGATATCGGCCGACTCGTTATTGACGATAGTTTGCGTCTTTTTGTCCCACAGCACCGGCACGGTGGCGCGGCCGGTGAAATCGGCATCGGCGCGGGTATAAAGTTCATGAATGTATTCGGCTTTATTCAGCCAGTCGCGGTCCGCGCCGGGATAATCACCGAAGCGCCAGCCTTGCGCACCGAGCTGCGGTTCCACCACCGACACGCTGATCACTTTCTCCAGCCCTTTCAGAGTGCGTGCCAGCAGCGTGCGCGAAGCCCACGGACAAATCAGTGCCACATAGAGGTGATAACGATCCGGCTCGGCAGCAAATTCGCTGGAACCATCTGCGGTGATCCAGTGACGAAAACTGGATGTCTGGCGCACAAAACCGCCTTGTTTGTCGGTGGCTTGCACCGGATGCCACTCTGCACTCCACTTACCGTTTACCAGCATCGTCTTCTCTCCTATGTGTTGATGGAGTGAGCATACAGCGCTGCTGGTTGGGTGATAATCCGGGCAAAATGGCTTTCATTGCTTCCAAATTGGAAGGAGTCAGCCGGGCGGATGCTGCTGGAAATGGGCGGCGAGGAAATCGATCAGCAGCCGGGTTTTCTGCGCCAGATGACGTGCCGGCGGATAGAGCGCGAACAAGCCGAGCGGCGGCGTGGCGAACTCCTCTAATATCGAGACGATTTCACCGCGCTGCAAAGCGGGCGCGGCAATAAAACCTGGCAGCCGCGCAATGCCCAGCCCGGCAATCGCTGCCTGCAAACAGGCTTCAGTATTCGAGAAACAGAGACGACCCCGAATTGGCATGCTGACGCTGTCGCCGCACGGCGTGACAAACGGCCAGTGCCAGGGATCGCGGAAGTTGGTATCGCTGATGCACTGATGTGCCGCCAAATCGCGCCAATGCTGTGGCGTGCCGTGTTGCAGCAAATAACCGGAAGAGGCCGCCACGCGGATCGGCACATCGCCGAGGCGGCGCGCAATCAAGCTGCTGTCGTCAAGCTTGCCGATGCGAATCGCCATATCGAAGCCTTCATCGACGATGTTGACTGCACGATCGGAGAAGTTCACGTCGAGTTCGATCTGCGGATAATGGCGCGCGAACTCCACCAGCACGCTGGCTAACACCGCCGTACCAAAGGTGCCGGGCGCGCTGATTTTCAGACGGCCGGTCGGCGTTGTGGCGCTGTCGCGCACCGTGGCATCCAGCGTATCAAAGGCTTCGAGTAACGTTTTTACTCGTTCGTAATAGGCGCGACCGACTTCGGTGGGCGACAGCGCACGCGTGCTGCGTTTAAACAGCTGCACGCCAAGTTCCTGCTCCAGCCGGGAGACCAGCTTCGACGCCTGGCCGCTGCTGGTGCCGAGGCGTTCAGCCGCACCGGCAAAGCTGCCGACTTCCAGCACGGCGACAAACATGCGGTCACAATCGAGTCGATCCATGAAAATTCCAGCTGACGAGAAAATCGTAGGGTGCGGCCTGCGGGCCGCCCGTGTCAAATTCTGCACTGCGCATTAATGGGCAAGGTCGCCATGAATGGCAACCCTACAAAATCGCGCCGGTCCGCCGTGGGTCGCCATGAATGGCGACCCTACAAAATCGTGCCGGTCCGTCGTAGGGTCGCCATTTATGGCGACCGTCTGGTCAAATCTGCTGATTACACATTCAGTGCGCTGCACCTTTTCCCACACGGGAAAACCTGTTGAACTAGGCGCCTGCTTTCATCTGGCCGGGAGCCGTGAATGTCTTTGCTACATCTGTCGTCGCTGGCGGAGATCTCCGCCGTCGAATGGGATGCGCTGTTACCTGACGATCAACCGTTTTTACGCCATGCCTTTCTTCTGTCACTTGAAGAGAGCGGCAGCGTGCGGCCTGAAAACGGCTGGCAGTCCGATCACCTGTTGTGGCGCGAAAACGGCGTGCTGCGTGCCGCCATTCCCGGCTATCGCAAACGCCACTCGCGCGGTGAATATGTGTTTGACCATGCGTGGGCGGATGCCTGCCAGCGCGCCGGTATTCCTTACTACCCGAAATGGCTGGGCGCGATTCCGTTCAGTCCGGTGACCGGCGCACGTCTGCTGGGCGATGAAGATGCGGTGCTGAAACTGCTCAGCGCGCTGCCGGAGAATCTCTACGAACAAGGTTTGAGCGGCGCACATATCAATTTCACCACGCCGTTCGCCAATCAAATCATGCAGCAGCAGCCGGACTGGCTGGAGCGCCTTGGCTTGCAGTATCACTGGCACAACAAAGGCTATCGCGATTTCCAGGATTTCCTCGACTCGCTAATGTCGCGCAAGCGCAAACAGCTGCGCAAAGAGCGTGAACAGGTGATGAGTAGCGGCTTTGAATTCAGCTGGTATCGCGGCGATGAGCTGCGCGAAGATCAGTGGGATTTCGTCTACACCTGTTACGCCAACACCTATGCGGTGCGCGGCCAGCGACCCTATTTGACGCGCCACTTCTTTAGCCTGCTGGCAGAGCGCATGCCGCGTTCGATTCGCGTGGTGATCGCGACGCTGCAAGGCCAACCGGCGGCGATGGCGTTCTGCTTAATGGACGGCAACACGCTGTATGGCCGCTATTGGGGCTGTCTGGCGGAGTTTGATCGGCTGCATTTCGAAACCTGCTTCTATCAGGGCATGGATTTCGCCATCGCGGAAGGTTTACAGCGTTTTGATGCGGGCGCGCAGGGCGAGCACAAGCTGGTGCGCGGCTTTGAACCGCATATCACGCACTCGTGGCACTATCTGTGCCATCCCGGTTTGCGTGATGCGGTGGGGGATTTTCTGCTGCAGGAACGGGAAGGCGTGCGCGGCTGGGCAATTGAAGCGCGCGACGCCTTACCGTATCGGCGTGGTGATTAATCCGCGCCGACAAAACCGCCGGTCTGATGCTGCCACAGGCGCGCGTAAAGTCCGCCGTGCGCAAGCAGTTCGCGATGGTTGCCCATCTCGACAATCTCACCTTTCTCCAGCACCACCAGACGATCCATTTTGGCGATAGTTGAAAGACGGTGCGCGATGGCAATCACCGTTTTACCCTGCATCAGTGTTTCCAGGCTCTCCTGAATCGCCGCTTCCACTTCGGAATCCAGCGCAGAGGTGGCTTCGTCCATGATCAGAATCGGCGCGTCTTTCAGCAGCACGCGCGCGATGGCGATACGCTGACGTTGACCGCCCGACAGCTTCACGCCGCGCTCGCCCACGTGCGCATCCAGACCGGTGCGGCCTTGCGGATCGGAGAGCAGCGGAATGAACTCGTCGGCGCGTGCGCGGATAATCGCCGCCTGCAACTCCTCTTCCGTCGCATCCGGACGACCATACAGCAGGTTTTCGCGAATCGAGCGGTGCAGCAGCGACGTGTCCTGGGTGATCATGCCGATTTGCCCGCGCAGGCTTTCCTGCGTCACTTCAGCGATATTTTGATCGTCAATCACAATGCGTCCGCTGTTGATGTCATACAACCGAAGCAGCAAGTTCACCAGGGTGGATTTACCGGCGCCGGACGGCCCAATCAACCCGATTTTCTCGCCCGGTTTGATATTGAGGTTGAGGCGATTAATTACCTGACGGCTGCCGCCATAATCAAAGCGCACATCCTCAAAGCGAATCTGGCCGCGCGTCACCTGCATGTTTTTTGCATTCGGCTGATCCTGCACGCTCAGCGGCTGCGCAATGGTGTTCAGGCCATCCTGCACCATGCCGATGTTCTCAAAGATGCCGTTCACCACCCACATGATCCAGCCGGACATGTTCACCAGACGGATCACCAAGCCGGTCGCCAGCGCAATCGCACCGACGCTGATCAGCGACTGGCTCCACAACCACAGCGCCAGGCCGGAAGTGCTGACAATCAGCAAGCCATTGAGCGTCGAGAGCGTGATATCCATAGTGGTGACCATGCGGCTGGCGTGCTGGGTTTTGTCGGTTTGCTCCTGAATCGCCTCACGCGCGTAACGTTTCTCCAGATCGTTGTGCGAGAACAGTTTGATGGTGGCGATGTTGGTATAGCCATCGACGATGGTGCCCATCAATTTTGAGCGTGCCTCCGATGACACCACCGAACGCTGTTTAACGCGCGGCACGAAGAAGCTCAGCGACACGCTGTACGCCACAATCCAGATCACCAGCGGAATCATCAGGCGCCAGTCCGCTTCGGCAAACAGCACCAGCGAGGTCACCGCGTAAATCACCACGTGCCAGATGGCATCCACCAGCTGTACCGCCGAATCTCGCAGCGAGTTACCGGTTTGCATGATGCGCTGGGCAATGCGCCCGGCAAAATCGTTCTGGAAGAAGTTCAGGCTCTGGCGCAGCACGTAGTTGTGATGCTGCCAGCGGATCATGCTGGTCATGCTTGGGTTGATGCTTTGATGCACCAGCATATCGTGTGCGGCAATCACCACCGGCCGCAGAATTAGCGCCACAAAGCCCATCCACAACAATATTTGCCAGTTATCGCTGAACAATGAGGCGGGCGTGGAGTGATTAACCAGATCAATGATGCGGCTGAGATAGCTGAACAGCGCCACTTCGATCAGCGCCTGCACCAGCCCGACAATCAGCAGCGCGACGAAACTCGGCCACACCTGACGCAGATAGTAGAAGTAGAACGGCCAGACGCTGGCGGGCGGGGAATCGGTTGGCGCATCCTGGAAAATATTGATAAAACGTTCAAAACGGCGATACAACATAGAGTCACTCTTCCCGAAATGGTGAGAGTTAACAGCTTAGTGCAAGTGAAAAGGGATTACCGACATGGATTTACACATTCGCGGTCGTGAGCCGGGCGATGCCGCCGCCTACCAACACCTTTACAGCCATCCTGACGTTTATCGCTGGACCACGCAGCTGCCGTGCCCGAGCGTGGCGACCTGGCAGAAAAAATTCGAAAAGATGGATGAGCTGGGATACATCGGCTTTGTTGCGGAGATCGATGGCGCGATGGTCGGCGAGCTCACGCTGTTTGTCGAGCAGCGTCCACGCACGCGTCACAGCATCAGTTTTGGTATCGGCGTCGATCCGGCGTTTGGCGGGCGCGGCATTGGCGAAAAGCTGATCCGAAACGCGATGGATTACGCCTTTAACTGGCTCGGCATTATGCGCATCGAGCTGGAAGTGTTCCACGATAACGAACGTGCGCTGCGCTTGTATCAAAAGCTGGGCTTCGAGCGCGAAGGCGTGAAGCGCAAAGCCTGCCTGCGCGACGGCGAGTATCACGATATCGTGCAGATGGCTCAGTTACGCACGTAACCGTAGGGTCGCCATTCATGGCGACCTTCTCAATCAACGCAGGAAACTCTGCATTAGGGTCGCCATAAATGGCGACCCTAAAATTGGCGGTAATTATTGTGATTTATCAACGTACTTCTGCATATTCTCTTTGGTCACCAGCTCGAACGGGATCCACACGTGTGAATCGACTTTCTCGCCTTTGATCAGCTTCTGCGCCACATCCACCGACGTTTTGCCCTGGCCGACCGCATCCTGGAACACTGTGACCTGAATTTTGTCCTGCGAAAGCGCTTTCAGGCCATCTGGCGTGGCATCGATGCCGCCAACCAGCACCTTTTTATTGCCCTTGGCCAGTGCCATCGCCGCGCCAATCGCCATCTCATCGTTGTTAGCCGCAACGATATCAATCGCTTCATCATTGCCCAGCCAGTTATTCATCAAATCCATGCCTTCATTGCGCGCGTAGTTGGCGGGCTGTTTCTGCACCACTTTCATGCCGGGATATTTCGCCACCACTTGCTCAACGTCTTTAGTGCGTTGCAGCGCACCGGCATCGGTCAGATTACCGATCATGATCGCCACATTACCTTTGTAGTTAGCCATTTTCGCCAGCGCTTCCATCTGCAAGGTGCCGGATTCACGCTCGTCGGAGCCGACAAACACCACGCCCGCCGGCAGCGTTTTATCGCCCGGCGTGCGGTTTACGTAGACCAGCGGAATTTTTGCCTGCTGCGCGAGCTTGGTGAGCTGCGGCGTGCTGGCAGAATCGACCGGATCGACAATGATGGCATCCACGCCCGCACCGATAAAGCTCTGCACCTGATCGGTTTGCCGTCCAACATCACCGCGTGCATCTTCAAACTGAATATCGAGTCCGCGCGCTTTGGCTTCTTTATCAATCGACTGGCGAATAATGGTGAGGAAGTTTTGATCGAAGTAGGCCATCGACACGCCAATTTTTTCCGCCAGCGCCGAGGCTGATGTTGAGAGCAGGCCGAGCAACACAATCGCCTTGAGGGTTTTCATCGCAGACTCCAGAGTAAGCTTGTTATTAGAATGAATATTTCATCAAGATCAAAAATGGCTTAATGAAATCATTTTCAGCCTACGAGCCCGCTAGGCGGCTGACAATCAGCACGGTTGGATTTTGCAGCCAGGCGCACACTTTGCTCTCGGGTGCGCCTTTGCTTTGCGCGCTCATAGTTGCGCTGCAAAGGATTTTCTTAGAGCTGGCGCACATTGCGGTGCAAAGGCGCGCGGATCTTTAAGGTTCTGTGCAGCGCCGCACCTCGCTTTGTGCTGGCTGCCAAATCTGGCGCTAATTAGCACCGTCGATTCCGCCATTCGCACAATGACCACGGCTGAAACTGCTTCCTATAGTTGCTGAACAGGGGAAATAAAGCGGTATTCCGGCACGTTTCATTTGAGGAATTCAGCCCATGCTAAAAGCCAGTAATCGTCCACAGAACAGCCACGTACGCGTTTGGATCCTTTGCCTGATCCTGTTTCTTTCCGTGGTGGCGTATGCCGACCGCTCGATCCTGTCGATCTCGGGATCGGCGATCAAAGATGAGTTTGGACTTTCGGCGATCCAGCTTGGCCTGATCCTCTCGGCGTTTAGTTGGGCCTATGTGATCGGCCAGATCCCCGGCGGCCTGTTCCTTGATCGCTTCGGCACCAAAAAAGTGTATGGCGTGACGCTGGCGCTGTGGTCGATCTCCACGCTGCTGATGGGTTTTGTCGGCGAGTTCTCCAGCGGCATGACCATGGCACTGACATTGATGTTTGCGCTGCGTTTCGCGCTGGGCCTGATTGAAGCCCCGAGTTTTCCCGCCAATGCGCGCGCGGTGATCATGTGGTTCCCCAGCGCCGAACGCGGCCGCGCCTCTTCACTCTTCGCCTCGGCGCAATATTTTGCCGTCGCTATCTTCTCACCGCTCTCCGGCTGGCTGGTGTCGCGCTTCGGCTGGGAATGGCCGTTCTTCGTCCTGGGCGGCGTTGGTGTGCTGGCGGTGTTTGTCTGGATGGGCTTTATGCGCAGTCCGCGCCATCACCCGCGGGTATCGGAAAATGAGCTGCGCTACATTGAGCAGGGCGGCGCGCTGGTTGATATTGATTCGGCGCAAACGCTAAAAGCGCGTCCGCCGTTGAGCAAAGCGATGTTCAAAAAGCTGCTCAGCAACCGCATGCTGTGGTGCGCCTACATCGGCCAATATTGCATCATCGCGCTCAGCTACTTCTTTATCACCTGGTTCCCGATTTATCTGGTGCAGGCGCGTGGCATGAACATTCTCGACGCCGGTTTTGCCACCATCGCACCGGCGGTGTTTGGCTTCCTTGGCGGCATCAGCGGCGGCTATATCTCCGACAAACTGCTGGCAAACGGCTGGAGTTTATCCTGGGCGCGTAAAACGCCGTACATCGTCGGCATGCTGATGGCGGCATCGCTGGTTCTGGCGGCGGTGATCCCCAGCAACGTTGGCATTATCGCCATTATGTCGTTCGCCTTCTTCGGTAAAGGCGTGGCGGCAGGTGCCGGAACCTGGACAATTGTCAGCGATACCGCACCAAAAGAAGCGGTTGGCCTGGCGGGCGCGATCTTCAACGGCATCGGCAATATGGCGGGTTTTATCACGCCGCTGCTGTTCGGCATCATCGTCGGCTTAACCGGCAGCTACAGCATCGGGCTGGTGTTTGTCGGCGCGCACTGCGTAGTCGCTGCTTTACTGTTCCTGCTGGTGATGGGACCGATTGAACGCGTTGGCGAGGAGCAGGAGATTTCAACCCTGGTCGCCATGAATGGCGACCCTACGACGTAGGGTGCGCATTCATGCGCACCTGGTCAAAGCCCGCACCATCGTAATGTGCGCATTTATGCGCACCCATCTCGCAAACCTCACCGATCGCACAAATCACTCCTGAAGATTTTTTGCTCAGCTGCCGATACCTCCTTACCACCCACTGATATTAAGGAGCGATATCGTGATAAAGCTGATTAACGTTGACGAACTGCGGCAGGGAATGTTTATCCACAAACTTGAGGTTTGGTGGGTCAAAGATAAGCGCATTCGCAACCAAATGCTGATCACTGATAAACGCCAGATCGCGATGATCCGCAATGAGGGGATCCTGCAGTTATGGATCGATCTCGACAAATCGGTTCAGGCGCCCGCTGCGCCTGCGCCGAAAAAAGATATTCCTAAAACCCCGTTTTTCCAGGAGATGGATCAGGCGCAAAGCATCTTCAATCAGGGGAAACCGCAAGTGCTGGCGATGTTTAACGAGGCGCGCATGGGGCAGGGCCTCGACCTCGATTACACCCTTGATCTGGTGGATCAAATTGCCGGTTCGATCACCCGCGAACCGACTGCGCTGCTGAGCGTGGCGCGCCTGAAGAATCACGACGATTACACTTATCTGCACTCGATGGCGGTGTGCGGCTTGATGATCTCGCTGGGCAAAAAAATGGGCCTCGATGAGCATCAGCTGCGCCGTGTTGGCATGGGCGGTTTGCTGCACGATGTGGGTAAAGCCGCGGTGCCGCTGGAGATTCTGAATAAACCCGGCAAGCTCAGCGATGAAGAGTTCACCGTGATGCGCCAGCACCCGATTGTCGGCGCGCAGATGCTAATGGAAGCTAACGCCGGTGAAGATCTGCTGGATATCGCGCTGCATCACCATGAAAAATACGACGGCAACGGTTATCCGCACGGTTTGAAAGGCGAGGAGATCTCACTGTATGCGCGCATGGCATCGGTGTGCGACGTCTATGATGCCGTCACCTCGAATCGTCCTTATCGTAAAGGCTGGACGCCTGCCGAAGCGATGCACAACATGTTGAGCTGGCGTGGCCACTTCGATAACTCGCTGCTGCACGCCTTCGTGCGCACTATCGGCATCTATCCGGTGGGATCGCTGGTGCGGCTGGCTTCCGGGCGCGTGGCGCTGGTGGTGCAGGCGGGCGAAAAATCGTTGCTCAAGCCCAAAGTGCATGTGTTCTGGTCGCTGCACGCGCAACGTGAAGTGAAACCGGAAGAGCTCGATCTCGGCGACAGCTTCTGCACCGACAGCATCACCGGAGCGGAAGACAGCGGCTTGTGGCAGAACATCGATCTGAACCGCATCTGGGCGTTAGAAAGCGCTTAATTCTTCACCATTTTTATACTTTATTTACGCCCGCTTCCCGCCTTTTTACCTCTTTTTTATGCCGCGCCGCGCATGCTTGCAGCACTACCAAAATCCTCTGGAGGTTGCTGTGAGCGTGGGCGTGATAGCCGGCATCGTGCTGGTGTTTGTTCTTCTGGGCTACCTGATTTATGCCCTGCTTAATGCGGAGGCATTCTGATGGCTGCGAATGCATTCATGCTAATTGCGGTATTTCTGCTGGTACTGATGGTGCTGGCACAACCGCTGGGACGTTATCTCGCCCTGTTTGTGGCTGACAAGCCGCTGCTGCCGCGCACCGAACGCGCGCTGTGGCGACTGGCCGGAGCCGACGGCGACGCCATGCGCTGGCCGCACTATCTGCTGGCGATTCTGCTGTTTAACGCGCTGGGTTTTGCCTTGCTGCTGCTGATGTTGATGACGCAGGCCGCGCTGCCGCTGAACCCGCAGCATCTGCCTAATCTGAGCTGGGATCTGGCGCTTAATACCGCCATCAGCTTCGTCACCAACACCAACTGGCAATCCTACGCCGGGGAAAGCACGCTGAGCTATTTCAGTCAGATGGCGGGCCTCACGGTCCAGAACTTCCTGTCGGCAGCGACCGGCATCGCCGTGGCGTTTGCGCTGATTCGTGGTTTTGCCAACCGTTCGCTGGCGACGCTCGGCAACGCGTGGCGCGATTTAACGCGCATTACTGTTTACGTGTTGCTGCCAATCAGCCTGCTGATGGCGCTGTTCTTCGTTAGCCAGGGCAGCATTCAAACCTTCGAACCTTACCATGCGCTCACCACGCTGGAAGGCGCGCAGCAGACGCTGCCGCTCGGTCCGGTGGCGTCGCAGGAAGCGATCAAAATGCTCGGCACCAACGGCGGCGGTTTCTTCAACGTCAACTCGGCGCATCCGTTCGAAAACCCGACGGCGCTGACCAACTTCGTGCAGATGCTGAGCATCTTCCTGATTCCGGCGGCACTCTGTTTCACCTTTGGCCAGCATCTGGGCGATCGTCGTCAGGGCCACATGCTGCTGTGGGCGATGACCATCATGTTCGTGCTGGCGGTGATCACCGTGATGTGGGCCGAACTGCGCGGTAATCCGCACTTCCTCGCGCTTGGCGCGGACAGCGCCATCAACATGGAAGGCAAGGAGACGCGCTTCGGCATTCTCAACTCCAGCTTGTTTGCGGTGATCACCACGGCGGCGTCGTGTGGTGCGGTTAACGCCATGCATGACTCCTTCACCGCGCTCGGCGGCATGGTGCCGATGTGGTTGATGCAGCTAGGTGAAGTGGTGTTTGGCGGCGTCGGTGCTGGCCTGTACGGCATGCTGCTGTTCGTGCTGCTCGGTGTGTTTATCGCCGGGTTGATGATCGGTCGCACGCCAGAATACATGGGCAAGAAAATCGACGTGTGGGAGATGAAGATGACCGCGCTGGCGATTCTGGTGACGCCAACGCTGGTGCTGCTTGGCACCGCGCTGGCGATGATGACCGACGCCGGTCGCGCGGGCATGGCCAATCCCGGCATTCATGGCTTCAGCGAAGTGCTGTATGCGGTGTCATCGGCGTCTAACAACAACGGCAGCGCCTTTGCCGGATTGAGCGCCAACACCCCGTTCTGGAACCTGCTGCTCGGCTTCTGCATGTTGGTGGGCCGCTTCGGCATCATCATTCCGGTGCTGGCAATTGCCGGTTCGCTGGCGGCGAAGAAAATTCAGCCGGTGGGCAACGGTACGCTGCCAACGCACGGCCCGCTGTTTATCGCGCTACTGATTGGCACCGTCTTGCTGGTGGGCGCATTGACGTTCATCCCCGCGCTGGCATTAGGCCCGGTCGCGGAACATCTGCAACTTATTCAGGGATAACGGAATCATGAGTCGTCAACAACTGGCGCTGTTTGATGCGGCGCTAACCCGCGTTGCCATGCTGGATGCGCTGAAAAAACTCGATCCGCGCGTACAGTTCCGCAACCCGGTGATGTTTTTGGTGTGGATCGGCAGCGTGCTGACTTCGGTATTGGCGGTGGGCATGGCCAGTGGCACGCTCAGCGGCAACGCGGGCTTTACCGCTGGCGTCGCCATCTGGCTGTGGTTTACCGTGCTGTTCGCCAACTTCGCCGAAGCACTGGCAGAAGGGCGCAGCAAGGCGCAGGCCAACAGCCTGAAAGGCATCAGCAAAACCAGCGATGCAAAAAAACTGGCCGAAGCGCGCTACGGCGCAGCGTGGCACAGCGTGGCGGCCGATACGCTGCGCAAAGGCGATGTGGTGCTGGTGGAAGCCGGTGACATCATTCCGTGCGACGGCGAAGTGCTGGAGGGCGGCGCATCGGTGGATGAGAGCGCCATTACCGGTGAATCCGCGCCGGTGATCCGTGAATCGGGCGGTGACTTCTCGTCAGTGACCGGCGGTACGCGCATTCTTTCCGACTGGCTGGTGATTCAGTGCAGCGTCAATCCGGGCGAAACCTTCCTCGATCGCATGATCGCGATGGTGGAAGGCGCGAAACGCCGCAAAACGCCGAACGAAGTGGCGCTGACCATTTTGCTGGTGTCGCTGACGATTGTGTTCCTGCTGGCGACCGTCACGCTGTGGCCGTTCTCGGCGTATGGCGGCACGCCGGTCAGCATCACGGTGCTGGTGGCGCTGCTGGTATGTTTGATTCCTACCACCATCGGCGGCTTGCTGTCGGCCATCGGTGTGGCGGGCATGAGCCGCATGCTGGGCGCGAACGTTATTGCTACCAGCGGCCGTGCGGTGGAAGCGGCAGGCGACGTCGATGTGCTGATGCTGGATAAAACCGGCACCATCACGCTCGGTAACCGTCAGGCGACGCAGTTCCTGCCTGCGCCGGGCGTCAGCGAGCAGCAACTGGCCGATGCGGCGCAGCTAGCGTCGCTGGCCGATGAAACACCGGAAGGGCGCAGCATCGTGGTGCTGGCGAAGCAGAAATTTAACCTGCGTGAGCGCGATCTGAGCAGCATGGGCGCGAGCTTTATTCCGTTCTCGGCGCAAACGCGCATGAGCGGCGTCAACGTGCAGGATCGCCTAATCCGCAAAGGTGCGGTCGATGCGGTTCGTCGCCATATCGAAGCCAATCATGGCCGTTTCCCGCTGGAAGTTAATGCCGCCGTGGAAGAGGTGGCGCGTGCTGGCGGTACGCCGCTGGTGGTATCGGAAGGCGCTCAGGTACTGGGCGTGGTCGCGCTGAAAGATATCGTTAAAGGCGGCATCAAAGAGCGCTTTGCCGAGCTGCGCAAGATGGGCATTAAAACGGTGATGATCACCGGCGATAACCCGTTAACGGCGGCGGCGATTGCGGCGGAAGCGGGCGTCGATGATTTCCTGTCGGAAGCGACGCCGGAAGCCAAGCTGGCGCTGATTCGTCAGTATCAGGCTGAAGGGCGTTTAGTGGCGATGACCGGCGACGGCACCAACGATGCCCCAGCGCTGGCGCAGGCTGACGTGGCGGTGGCGATGAACTCGGGAACTCAGGCGGCGAAAGAGGCCGGCAACATGGTCGATCTCGATTCGAATCCGACCAAGCTGCTGGAAGTGGTGCACATCGGTAAACAGATGCTGATGACGCGCGGTTCACTCACCACCTTCAGTATCGCCAACGACGTGGCGAAGTATTTCGCCATTATTCCGGCCGCGTTTGCCGCCACCTATCCGCAGCTCAATATGCTCAACGTGATGGGGCTGCATTCGCCGAACTCGGCGATTCTGTCAGCGGTAATTTTTAACGCGCTGGTGATTGTGTTCCTGATTCCGCTGGCGCTGAAAGGCGTGAGTTATCGCCCGCTGAGCGCGGCGGCGCTGCTGCGTCGCAACCTGTGGATATACGGTGCGGGCGGATTAGTGGTGCCGTTTATTGGTATTAAAGCCATCGACCTGCTGCTGACGCTGCTTGGTCTGGCTTAAGGAGAAGAGAAATGAGTCAGTTACGTCCGGCTATTGTATTGTTAATAGTGCTTACGCTGCTCACCGGCGCGGTCTATCCGCTGCTCACTACCGGTCTGGCGCAATGGTGGTTCCCATCCCAGGCCAACGGTTCGCTGATTGAGCAGGATGGCGCGGTACGCGGTTCCGAGCAGATTGGTCAGGCATTTAATCAGCCGGGCCACTTTTGGGGTCGACCTTCCGCTACCGGCGATGCGCCTTATAATGCGCTGGCCTCGAGCGGCAGCAATCTGGCAGGCAGCAATCCGGCACTGGACAAAGCGGTGGCGGAACGCGTCGCTGCGCTGCGTGCGGCTAATCCGCAAGCACCCAAAGCGGTGCCGGTGGAGTTAGTGACGGCGTCGGCGAGCGGATTAGATCCGGACATTTCGCCGGAAGCCGCGTTGTGGCAGGCACCGCGCATCGCCGCCGCGCGCAATATGGCGCTGCAGGATGTTGAGGCGCTGATTGTGCGCCATACCGAACGCCCGCTGTTGCCGTTTGTCGGCGAAGAGACGGTAAACGTGCTGCGCCTCAATCTGGCGCTGGATGATTTGCAATAAACCGTAGGGTCGCCATTAATGGCGACCGTTTTCAATGGACGATCGATGAACGACGAAATTGCCCGCCCCGATCCCGATGCGCTGCTGCTAAACCACAGCGACAGCCATCGCGGTAAGCTGAAAATCTACTTCGGCGCCTGCGCGGGCGTGGGAAAAACCTTCGCCATGCTGCAGGAGGCGCAGCGCCTGCGCGCGCAAGGTCTCGACGTGCTCGCTGGCGTGGTGGAAACCCACGATCGCGCAGAGACCGCCGCGCTGCTCAACGGGCTGGCGCTGTTACCACGTCGTGCCACCGGACGTTCACGTCATGCTGAATTCGATCTCGATGCGGCATTAGCGTGCCATCCGGCGGTGATCCTGATGGATGAACTGGCGCACACCAACGTGCAGGGTTCGCGCCATCCCAAGCGCTGGCAGGACATTGAAGAGCTGCTCGAAGCGGGCATTGACGTCATCACCACCGTTAACGTGCAGCATCTGGAAAGCCTGAATGATGTGGTCGGCGGCGTCACCGGCATTCAGGTGCGTGAAACCGTGCCCGATCCCTTCTTCGATAGCGCCGACGAAGTGGTGTTGGTGGATCTGCCGCCGGACGATCTGCGTCAGCGGCTGAAAGAGGGCAAAGTCTACGTCGGCGACCGCGCCGAACGCGCCATAGAGAACTTCTTCCGTAAAGGCAATCTGTTCGCACTGCGCGAGCTGGCGCTGCGTCGCACCGCCGATCGCGTGGATGACCAGATGCGCGCCTGGCGCGATCAGCAAGGCCGCGACAAAGTGTGGCACACGCGTGACGCCATTCTGCTGTGCATCGGTGACGATACCGGCAGCGAAAAGCTGGTGCGCACCGCTGCACGTTTAGCGGCGCGGCTCGGCAGCGAATGGCATGCGGTGTATGTCGAAACGCCACGCCTCAATCGGCTGCCGGAAGCGCGCCGTCGCGCCATTTTGCGCACGCTGCAGCTGGCGCAGGAACTTGGCGCGGAAACCGCCACGCTCTCCGATCCCGATGAAGCACGCGCGGTGCTGCGCTACGCGCGCGGGCACAATCTCGGCAAGATCGTGACCGGTCGCCAGCCGCAACGGCGCTGGCGGCGCGACAGCTTTGCCCAGCGCCTCGGCGAACTCGGCCCGGATCTCGATTTATTGGTGGTGGCGCTGGATGAACCGGTGCGCGATGCGCCGCATCCACTCAGCGGCCAGCGCGCCAGCAACGAAAAATGGCGGCTCTATCTGCGCGGCTGCTTGATGGCGCTGCTGCTGTGCATTTTGGTCACCGGCGTTGGACGCTGGCTGCTGGTTGAGTTTGATCCCGCCAACAGCGTGATGATTTATCTGCTGGCGGTGGTGCTGGTGGCGCTGCGCTATGGCCGCTGGCCGTCGGTGTTCGCCACGGTGATCAACATCATCGCCTTCGACCTGTTCTTTGTCGCGCCGACCGGCACCGTTGCGGTGTCGGATTTACAGTATCTGGTGACCTTCGCGGTGATGCTGGCGGTGGGCGTGATTGTTGGGAATCTTACGGCGGGCGTGCGCTATCAGGCCAAAGTGGCGCGCTATCGAGAACAGCGCGCGCGGCATCTGTATGAGATGGCAAAAGCGCTCGGCAGCGACCTGACGCCGCAGGATATCGCCAGCACCAGCCAGCGCATCATTGATGTCACCTTGCAGGCGCGCAGTTTGCTGCTGCTGCCGGATGAACAGGGCGAGCTGCAAACCGTGGGCGATACCGCAATTGGTACGCCGCCGGATCTGGCCATCGCTAAATGGAGTTACAGCAAAGGCCAACCGGCGGGCGCGGGCACCGATACCTTGCCTGCGGTGCCGTACCAGATTCTGCCGCTGAAAAGTGGCAATCACTGTCGCGGCTTGCTGGTGGTAGAACCGGAAAACCTGCGCCAGCTGATGATTCCTGAGCAGCAGCGTTTACTGGAAACCTTCACCGTGCTAATCGCCAACGCGCTGGAACGCATGGCGCTGTCGCACAGTGAAGCGGCATCGCGGCTGGCCGCCGAGCGTGAGCAGCTGCGCAACGCGCTGCTGTCGGCGCTGTCGCACGACCTGCGTACGCCGCTGACGGTGCTGTTTGGTCAGGCGGAGATGCTGATGCTCGATCTGGCCAGCGAAGAGTCGAAGTATGTCGGCCAGGCCAATCAGATTCGCGAACAGACGCTGAGCACCATCCGGCTGGTGAGCAATATGCTGGATATGGCGCGCATTCAATCAGGTGGACTCAATCTGCGCGAAGAGTGGGTGGCGCTGGATGAGGTGATTGGCGGCGCGCTGAGCAGCATGGGCCCGTCGCTGAAGGGCCATGAATTTATGCTCGATTTGCCCGAGATGGTGCTGATCAAAGGCGACAGCGCCATGCTGGAACGGGTGTTTACCAATCTGATCGAAAACAGCCTGAAATACGCGGGCAATGCGGCGCAGCACGGTATTCGGGCGTGGCGCGATCGCGATCGGCTGGAGATTGCGGTGTGGGACAGCGGTCCCGGCATCGCGCCGGAGAACCTCACGCGTATTTTTGACAAGTTTGCGCGCGGCGATAAAGAGTCGGCGGTGCCGGGCGTCGGATTGGGGTTGGCGATCGGTAAAACCATTATCGAATCCCATCGCGGGCGCATCTGGGCGGAGAATCGGCCGGAAGGCGGCGCGGTGTTCCGTTTGTCATTGCCGCTGCCCGCCGCACCGGAAATTTCTGAAGAAGGGCTGAAATAACTTCACATAAGTTCGGTTATACTCGCCCACTTGTTTGTTGATTAATGGGAACTTATGGAACGTTTTATCGAAAACCTGATGTATTCATCGCGCTGGCTGCTGGCTCCGGTTTACATGGGACTTTCGTTGGGCCTGCTGGCGCTGACCATCAAATTCTTCCAGGAAATTTTTCACCTGTTGCCGCACGTCTTCACCATCGCGGAGAACGATTTGATTCTGCTGCTGCTGTCGCTGGTGGATATGACGCTGGTCGGCGGTTTGCTGGTGATGGTGATGCTCTCGGGTTACGAGAACTTTGTCTCCAAGCTGGATATTGATGAGCACAGAGAGAAGCTGAGCTGGCTCGGTAAAATGGACTCCGGCTCGTTGAAAAACAAAGTGGCGGCCTCGATTGTGGCGATTTCATCGATTCACCTGCTGCGTATCTTTATGGACGCGCGCAACATCGAGAATGAAAAGCTGATGTGGTACGTGATTATCCACCTGACGTTTGTGCTGTCGGCCTTTGTGATGGGCTGGCTGGATAATATGTCGAAGGGGGATAAGAAAGCGGTGAAAATGTGATGAATCCAGGTCGCCATAAATGGCGACCCTACAAAACCATCGCGTAGGGTCGTCATTTATGGCGACCTTTTCATTTCCGCTACCGCGTCGGCGGCTGCGCTCCCGCTAACTTCGGCATCACTTCCCGAATCATGGCGAAAAACTTCTGTAACCGCGCCGGATAATAGCTCGCCCACGGATAAGTCAGCCACACCGGCAGCGGCGGCGCTTGCCACTCCGGCAGCAGCTGAATCAAATCGCCTTTCGCCAAATCCTCCTGCACCACCCACGACGACACCACCGCCGCGCCCATGCCCGCAATGGCCGCTTTGCGCACCGCGTACAAACTGTCGCTGGCGAGGCGCGGCGCAATCGCCAGATTCAGCGGCTGACCATCGCTAATACGCTGCAAGGCGATTTCATTGCGATAAAAACTGGTCAGCGCCAGCCACGGCAGATTGGTGAGCTGCGAAACCTCTGCAACCGGCGGATGCGCGGCCAGCAGCGACGGTGCCGCCACCACAAAGCGCGGCACTTCCGCCAGTAACACCGCCACGATTGACGCATCGCTGGGCGCACCGACCTGAATCGCACAGTCGATGTTTTCGCTGATGAAGTCTGGCGTGCGGTCATTCAGCGTCCACTCCACGTTTAAGCGTGGATAGCGATGCAGATAATCGATCAGCGGTTCAATCAGCTGATCCTGGCCAAACGCATGCGGCGCCCGCACGCGCAAGGTGCCAATCGGGTCGTCGCTGGCGCCGGTGAGGTCATCCTCCAGCGCGTGCCAGGTCGCTACCAGCTGACGCGCCTGCGCATAACAGCGCTCGCCATCGTCGGTAAGTTTCAGCGCATGCGTGGTGCGCATAATCAGTTTGAGACCGAGCCGCTGCTCAAGCGCCTGCAGGCGACGGCTGATGGTGGGCTGCGTGGTACCGAGTTGGGTGGCTGCGGCTGAGAGCGATCCGCTCTCGACGATGCGGATAAAGGTCTGCATCAGTTCGATGCGATCCAGGCTGGAGATGTTGTTCATACGCACCACGCATAACAGTTCTGTGTTTGAGCAGTCTACCGCGTATGGCGGCGACGCGCTTTAATAAGCGCACATTCACGGGGGAATCCACTATGTCAGCCATCTCAACGTCAGCCATGCCAGCTGAAAAACTGCCCGCGCCGCTGGTCTTTACGCTCGCGGCCGGTGCCGGACTCAGCGTCGCATCGATTTATTACAGCCAGCCGATGCTGGATATCATCAGCAAACAGTTCAATGTCGGGATCGGCAGCGTCGGCATGGTGCCGATGTTGACGCAAGCCGGTTACGCGCTGGGGATTTTGCTACTGGCCCCGCTCGGTGACCGTCACGATCGTCGCACCATTATTCTGATTAAAGGTTTGCTGCTGGTTGCTGCGCTGTTGCTGTGTGGCTTCTCGGGCGGATTGAATGCCTTGCTGATCGCCAGCTTCGTCACCGGTTTAACCGCCACCGTGGCGCAGGACATCGTGCCAGCTTCAGCGGCGTTAGCGCCGGAGCGCAGCCGCGGCAAAACCGTTGGTACAGTGATGACGGGATTGCTGGTGGGGATTTTGCTGTCACGCGTGGTGAGCGGCGTGGTGGCGGAGTATTTCGGCTGGCGCACCATGTACATGATTGCGGCGGTGGCGGTGTTGCTGATTAGCATTGCGCTGTGGCGCGTGCTGCCGCGCTTTACGCCGGGCACCTCGGTGAGCTATCCGCGTCTGCTGCTGTCGCTAGCGCATCTGTGGCAGCACCATCAAACGCTGCGCCGTGCCGCGCTGGCGCAAGGTTTGTTGTCGGTGGGCTTTAGCGCCTTCTGGTCAACGCTGGCATTGATGCTCAGTCAAAACTTCCATCTGGACAGCGCCGTCGCCGGGGCATTCGGCCTTGCGGGTGCCGCAGGCGCTCTGGCCGCGCCGTTAGCTGGCAGCGTGGCGGATCGCATCGGCCCAGCGCGTGTTACGCAGTACGGTGCCACGCTGGTGATGGTGTCGTTCGCGCTGATGTTCTTGTTGCCGTTGCTGCCGATGCCGGCTCAGCTGGGTCTGATTATCATCAGCACCATCGGTTTTGATTTGGGTGTGCAGGCCACGCTGGTGGCGCATCAGACGCTAGTTTACAGCCTGGCGCCGGAAGCACGCAGCCGCCTTAACGCCTTGATGTTTACTGTGGTGTTTATCGGCATGGCAACCGGTGCGGCGCTGGGAAGCCTGGCGCTGGCACATTGGGGCTGGACCGGCGTGGTGGCACTCTCAACATTGGCCGCTGCGCTTGCCCTGATGATTCGCCTCGCCAGCCGTCATCTGAAAAACTGATCGCCTAACATGTGCCAGGCTTAAGGGAGAATGTTATTTAAAAACGGAGCGTTATGAATTTCCTGGCCTGGACCGCCGCCACCGGCGGTCTGCTACTTCTTATGTCACTGGCTTCCGGGTGGATTCACCGTGGGCCAGTGACCTCATTTGGTCTCTACCTGTTCGCGGGCATCCTGTGTGGTCCGTGGATGCTCAATCTGCTGCAAGTCGACATCATCGGTCACGCCAATCTCGCCGCGCATCTCACCGAAATCGCCATGGCGGCCTCGCTGTTTATCACCGGGCTGAAACTGCGCTTGCCGCTCAACGCACATGCGTGGCGGATTGGCGTCAGGCTGGCGTTTCCGGCGATGCTGCTTACCGTCGGCGGCATGACGTTGCTGGTGCACTGGATCACTGGCTTTGACTGGGCGATGTCGCTGGCGTTTGGTGCCATTGTCGCGCCGACCGATCCGGTGCTCGCCAGCCTGATTTCCGTGAACGATGCGCGTGATGACGACGCCCTGCGAGTGGCGCTCTCCAGCGAAGCGGGCATGAACGACGGCTCGGCGCTGCCGCTGCTGATGCTGGCGATTTTGCTGTTGCAGCCGGGCGAACTGAGCACCGCTGCGCTGGGTGAATGGTTCGCCAAAGATGCGCTGTGGGCGATTGGCGGCGGGCTGGGAATCGGCTTTGCGCTGGGTTGGCTGATCGGTCAGCTGGCGACGCATTTACGTACCGCCAATCAGGATGTCGCACCTAACGATCTGTTCGCACTGGCGCTGATTGCGTTGAGCTATGCTGCCGCGCAGTCGGTTGATGCGTCGGGCTTCCTCGCCACCTTTGCGGCGGGCGTCGGGTTACGTCGCGCGGAATTACGCGTGGTGAAGCACTATCCGCAAGATGAGATGTCTGAAGAGGAGCGTTTCTTACCAGCAGAAGCGCGCGTTAATACCGGTCAGCGCATGGCGCAGGGCAGCAGCGGCATGGTGAAATCAGTGGGTTTGGTGATCGGCGATGCGCTCTCCTTTGGTGATACTATCGAGCGCTTGCTGGCGGCGGGCATGATGGTGGTGCTGGGCATTACGCTGGCGCAGCACTGGAATCTCACCGGTATCGGCCTCGCGCTGCTGCTGTTTGTGGTGGTGCGTCCGCTGGCGGTGTGGATCACTACGTGGCGTTGCGATATTCCGCTGATGCGCCGCTTGCTGATTGGCTGGTTGGGTATTCGCGGCATCGGCAGTATCAATTATATTGCCTATGCATGGGTGCACGGCATGCGTGGACCGCAGGCGGAGCAGATGGTGGATATGGCGCTGACGTTAGTGGTGTGCAGCATTGTGTTGCACGGCATCACTGTCACGCCGTTGTTGAACTGGCGTGCTGCCCGTCAGGCCGCACGCGCCGAACAAAACGAAAACTGATTTATTGGAAATTATTGGAGCCTATTATGAAAGCGTTATTACTCGCCCTCGTTGGGCTGTCGCTGTCGGCCGGTGCCTTGGCTGCCGACGGTGATAATAATCAGGAAGAGAATGTTTATGCCAGCCAGCTGTGTCATCTGGTGAGCAGTGAAAAGAAGACCAGCGATTTAGATGGCTACACGGAGAAGCTGAAGTCACAACTCGCGGCCAGCCAGTCTTCATCGGCCATGCAGCAACCTGAATTTAATGAAGAAATCGCGCAGGAAGTGATTAGCGCGTGGCTGGAGTTGGGTGAGGATGAGCGCGGCAAACTGCGTCATGACCAATCGCAATGTGAACAAACGGTAATGACGCAGTTCCAGCAACAGGACTGATTGTCTTTATCGCAAGAATACGCGCCTTTTTAGGCGCGTTTTTTTATGGCTTTTTTGTACGATTTACGTACATAATCGCCAACGTCGAAATCAGACATGCGTCACATAATGAGATTCAGCTGTTGAAGCTGGCATTTTTTGCATACTGGCACTGGGCAAGATGATTACACGTCGTCACTTTTTGTTGGCTACTGGAGCAACCGTTCTCTCGATGACCACGGGCAAACTCTTTGCTCGCGATGACGTCATTCCGCTGTGGCCCGACGATCCGCCGGGCGGCGGCGGCCCTTCAGGCTTGCTCAAAGTCGATCGCCACGGCTCCTGGACCAATATCGTTTCACCTGCTATTCAACGTTTCCGCCCGGAAAATCCCAACGGCGAAGCGGTGATTGTGGCGGCGGGCGGCGGCTATCGTTTTATCGGCATGGGCCGCGAAGCCTGGCCGGTGGCGCGCTGGCTGAATGGCAGCGGCTATACCGTTTATGTGCTTAGCTACCGTTTACCGGGTGAGAAGTGGCAGGCGGGCAATCTGGCGCCGCTGCAGGATGCGCAACGCGCCATTCGTCTGGTGCGTTCGATGGAGCGCAAAGTGCATGTGCTGGGCTTCTCCGCCGGTGGACATCTGCTTGGCATGGCGGCGGCACGTCCGGATTTCGAATCCTATCCGGCGCAGGATCCGCTGGACCAGATCAGGCCAAATGTGGATAGCGTTGGGCTGATCTATCCAGTGATCACCCTTGAAGCGCCGTATCAGCGCACTAACACACATCTGATGATGGTGGGCCAAAACGCCACCCCAACCCAGGAAGCCAACTGGTCAGTGCAGAACTACGTGACGCGCCAATATCCGCCGACTTTCCTCGCGCAGGCCGAGGACGATCACACCTCCAATCCCCACAATACCGAAATGATGCGTGACGCTTGTCGCCGCATGCGCGTGCCGGTTGAGCTGATTGAGCTCAGCAGCGGCGGGCATGGTTTTGGTCTCGGCAAAGCGGGTACGCCTGCCGCGTTGTGGGATCAGGCGTATGTGCGTTGGTTGGATAATCAGGGTTAAAGCAGATTGGGTTGGTGTGTATTAGGAAGGTCGCCATGAATGGCGACCCTACAGGATCGGGGTAGGGTCGCCATTTATGGCGACCTGGTTCACGTCAAATTAAAATTCGCGTCCGGCTGCAACGGTTCCGGCAGCGGCGTATCACCATTCATCGCTTTCAAATTGCGTTCGATATTGACGCACAGCGCATCGAGCGGCAGATGATTCGGTGCGGTGCCAAACGGATGTTCCAGCTCCTCCGCCAGCGCTTCCAGCGACAAAAAGGTGTAGGAGATAAACATCGACACCAGCGGCGTCATCAGGTGCAAATCCGCCACCAGCGCAAACGGCAGCAGCGTACAGAACAGGTAAACCGTGCGATGCAGAATCAGGCTGTAGGCGAATGGAATCGGCGTGCTGGCGATGCGATCGCAACCGCCCAGAATCGCCGACAGCTGATTAAGATTTTCATCAATGCTCTGCCAGACAATATCCGACACCAACCCTTCATCGCGGCGCTGCGCCAGCCATTCACTCAAGCACAATAAAATCTGCGACGTCGGCATGGGATGATGCAGCACTTTGCTGTGCCAGCTGGCCGGCAGCAAACGCTGTAAATCGGCCTGCACATCAGTTTTACGCAGGCGATGTTTCAGGCACCAGCAGAATGCCAGCAGCAAGCCGGTAAATTCCCGCACCTGTTCTTCACTCACGCCACGAATGCTTTTGATCTGCCGCAGCAGCGAGCGCTGGGTGATATGCAGGCTGCCCCACAAGGTGCGAGCTTCGATAAAACGCGCATAGCTGGCGTTATTACGAAAGCCGAGAAAGATGGCGATCGACACACCGACCAAACTAAAAGGCGCGGTGGTGAGGTGGATGCCGAAAGTGGAGTACCACGGATAGCCAAAGATGGCGATCAGTGACATCAGCAGGTTGAGCGACAGGCGGAACACGATGTTGCTGAGCACCGATCCATGCCAGTCAAACAGCCGGAGAAACCAGTGTTGATGAGGACGTACGATCATTTTGCGATGGTGTATTTTTTAGGTTTTGTGGCGACAGGTTACGCCGGTCAGTGCCCTTGAACAACGCTAAATCCGGCTCTTTTTAAGGCAGATTACACGGTGAAAATGCCATTTTATTTATTTAAATCAATCTTCTAAAAACACTTTGAACAAGTTGTAAAATTCTTTGCGTTATCTCTTCCTGCTCGCCTTCTCTAAAGTTCATTCCAGCAGCACAACACACAAATTTAAAACCACTTTAGAGGAACACATCATGTCTAAATTCGACCTGCTCGACCCACAGAACTCCACGCTGATCTTCATCGACCACCAGCCGCAGATGTCTTTCGGCGTTGCGAATATCGATCGCCAGCAGCTCAAAAATAACACCGTCGCTCTGGCGAAGACCGGCAAAATTTTCGACGTGCCGGTGATTTACACCTCGGTTGAGACGGAGAGCTTCAGCGGCTACATCTGGCCTGAACTGCTGGCGGTCCATCCAGAAGCCAAGCCGATTGAGCGCACCTCAATGAACTCATGGGAAGACGCGAAGTTTGTTGAAGCGGTTGAGAAAACCGGCCGTAAAAAGCTGATTATCTCTGCGCTGTGGACGGAAGTGTGCCTGACGTTCCCGGCGTTGATGGCGCTGAAAGAGGGCTATGAAGTCTATGTGGTGACCGATACGTCTGGCGGTACCAGCGTCGATGCGCACGAACGTTCTATCCAGCGCATGGTGCAGGCTGGCGCGGTGCCGGTGACCTGGCAGCAAGTGCTGCTCGAGTATCAGCGCGACTGGTCACGCAAAGAGACCTACGATGCGGTGATGGATCTGGTGCGTGAACACAGCGGCGCTTACGGCATGGGCGTTGATTACGCTTACACCATGGTGCACAAAGCGCCGCAGCGCAGCGCCTGAATCACGTCGGGCGCGGCAGGCTGACTTTCAGCGCATCGATAAACAGCCGCAGCGCCATGGATTGATGTCGGTTGGGCGGGAACCACAGCGCAATCCCCGCCGATTGCACCCGCCAATCGGCCAGCAGTTCTATCAGCTGGCCGCTGCGCAGTTCTTTCTCCACATACAGCGACGGCACATAAGCAATGCCCAAACCGGCGAGGGCGGCCTGCGCCATCAGCGCGTTGCTGTCTAACGTCAGCGTGCCTGGCACGTCAATCTCATGCTTTTCGCCCGCCTGCGCATACTCCCACTGATAACGTTTACCGCTCGGCAAGCGCTGGCGGATGCACTGCTGTTGCAGCAGATCGCGCGGATGAAGAATCGATGCGTTTCTTGCCAGATAAGCGGGCGCGGCAACGGTCACAAACGTCAGCGGGCCGCCGAGCGGCACGGCCACCATATCCTGCGGTACATCCTCAATCAGCCGAATGCCGGCATCAAAACCGGCGGCGGTGATATCCACCAACGTACCTTGCGCGGCGAAATCGAGCTGAATATCGGGATAGCGCGCGCTAAAGTCCGCCACTACGTGATCCAGCAACAAACCGATCGAGGCATCGCTGGCGCTGATGCGCAACGTGCCGTAATGCTGATGACGGCTGGCGGAGATGTCGTGTAGCACATCATCCATCTGGTTCAGCAGCGGCGAAAGCCGATCCAGCAGTTGCTGCCCGGCATCGGTGAGCGACACGCTGCGCGTGGTGCGTTGAAACAGCTGTACGCCCAGATTGTGCTCCAGCGTTTTTACCAGATGGCTGAGCGACGAGCGCTTTAAGCCGAGCATTTCAGCGGCACGGCGAAAGCTGCGCTGCTCGCCCAGCGTTTTGATGGCCTGCAGTTCGTGCCAGGAAGGACGTCTCATTGGTGGCTTTTCCTCACCGGGTCATGCGCGATTAGGTGGATTATCTCCACCAGTAAAGCGATCTACCATCAGGTTTTCAATATGAGGAGCACAACATGAAAACCTGGTTAATTACCGGTGCCAGCAGCGGGCTGGGCCGATTGATGAGTGAACGTTTACTGGCGCGTGGCGATCGCGTATTGGCGACGGTGCGGCGTGAACAGGCGATGGCCGATCTGCAGCAAACCTACGGCGAACAGCTGCAGGTTATTACGCTGGATTTGGCGCACACCGCCAGCATCGCGCCCGCGATTGAACGCGCTTTTGCCGCCGTCGATCGCATTGATGTGGTGGTGAGCAACGCGGCTTACGGCCTGTTCGGCGCGGCAGAGGAGTTGAGCGATGCGCAGATTGAACGCCAGATCGTCACCAATCTCACCGGTTCAATCCAGCTGATTCGCGCGGTGATCCCTTTCCTGCGCCAGCAGGGCGGCGGGCGCATTGCGCAGGTTTCATCGGAAGGCGGCCAGGTCGCGTATCCCAACTTCAGCCTGTATCACGCCACGAAATGGGGCATTGAAGGATTTGTCGAGGCGGTGCGCCAGGAAGTTGCCAGCTTCGGCATCGATTTCCTGCTGGTGGAACCCGGCCCGACCGCAACCAATTTTGGCGCTGGTCTGGACGTGGCAGATGCGCTGGAGGTTTATCGCGATAACGCCGCAGGCCAGCTGCGTCAGGCGATTTTCTTGGGCGATTTCACCATTGCCGGCGATGCCGGGAAGTGCGTCATGGCGATGATCGCCACGCTGGATCAGCCCAGCATGCCGCTGCGATTAGCGCTCGGCAGCACGGCGTATCAGAACATAGAAACGGCGCTGGAAAGCCGGCTGGCAGAGCTGCGCGGACAACGGGATGTGGCGTTTGGCGCGGATGTGTAATCAGGGCTGCAACCAGGTGCGCATGAATGCGCACCCTACGAAAACCTTGGCAAACCGCACATCAATAATAATCGCCGTGGCGGTAATCCCATGAAGGGAAAATCTCGGACAGCAGCGCCATAATTTTATCCACATCCAACCCTTTACGAATCAGCACCGGGCATGGCGTGATTTTGCGCTCGCCATTTTGCTGTGGAATCAGACGACCTTCGCTATCCACCATCGATACCATAACGCCTTGTTCATAGCGCACTTTATTGGCATCGTTAGGCTGAATGGATTTCACGTAAGCATTGGCTTCGATAATTAAATCGGCGCGGGCTTCAATGCGCTCGCCAATACCTTCGACCAAACCGCGATTTCCCTGGCCAGATGGATTGGCTGAGCTGGCAAAAGAGAATTTCCCGTGAGTATCCCACAATGCTTTTGCGATATTTTCGCCTGGCTTGCCGAATTTAATCACGAAGCAGCTGGTTTGACGGCCATCCATCATCAGCTCTTTTGAGCCATCATCGGGAATACGCGACAGCGCATCGTCGCGCCACGGTAAAATACAGCCCAGCAGAATATCTTCATCCCAGTGACGCTGATAAAGCTGGTCGATTTCTGGCGTGAGTTGCGCAAGCGAACGCAGCTGTTCCAGCGAGCCGCACAGCACCACGCCCGGCTTGTTGCGCTTGCGTTGCTTGGCTTCAAACTTACGCTCCAGTCCGGCTTTGTCAGAGGTCATGATGATGTAGCCCACTTTGGTTGGGCTAACGATCATGCCGCCATCTTGCGCCAGAATATCGATGGCTTCCGGTTGTAATCCGCCATTCCAGGCTATTTGCTTACCGCTCATGGATTTACCCTGTCTGCAAAAAAAAGGATATACAGGAATATTACCTGCAATGAATTTAAGGGTTTGGTAAATTAACCCGATATTTCATCAGGATTAATTATGTTTTAGAGATGTCTGTTACGATAATAGTACTAAAAATATCGCTAATGCAATGGGTGAAAATAACGATGAAATTAATAGGGCTAATAATAAATAACGCCTGTGAATTGTAGTGTTATTTATAAATGGCGCTGAAAAGCGTATTCAGCGCCAACAGTAATCAGAACAGGATGGCATGCACCGTCGCACGCAGCGCAATGCCAAGCAGAATGCCGGGCACGGCAAAGCGGAACAGGCGCGGGAATCGGCTCGACAGGCCAAGGTAAATTCCGATGCCGGGTAGATCGAAGGTTTGAATCAGCAATCCGGCCGATGCGTTGATGTTGTGCGCGCTGTATAAACCTTTCTCCACCAATCCCGCCACCACGCCGTAATAGGCGGTGCCGCCCGCCAGACATTTAGTCAGCGCCGGAAGAATATAGACTTCGGAAATATTCAGCTTATCCAGCAGCGGCGACACCAGACGCGTCAGCATTTCAATCCCGCCGGCTTCCTTCAAAATACCGACCACCGATAACGAGATAATCAGCATCGGCAGCGAACCCAGCGCCAGACGAATCGCATCGGAACCGGCGCTATTAATGATGCCAATCAGCCCCATTTTAGTTTCGCTGTTGGTGACGGCTTCATCTTCATTTAACAGCGCCGCATCGGAGAGTTTACGGCCAAACAGGTGATAGGTCGCCGCTGCCGCTAATACGCCGCCGCAGATCGAAATAATCAGCGCCGTGCTCCAGTGTAATCCCGCCGGAATCAGCGGATAAAAGGTGCTGGCCTGGCCCATGGCAAACAGCATCGCCAACGTGGCCGCCATATGACGATCGGAGGTGCCGCGCTTCTCCATAATAGCCAGCGCCGCCAGCGGGGCCGCAAAGCTGACGAAATTAAGCTGAATCATGGCAAAAAATGCCAGCCCGGTAATACCGAAGGGTTTTAATAACGGCGTGGCATGACGGACGACAAAATCTAGTAGACCTTTGACCTCCAGATATTTCATGATGAATAACATTACCACCATAATCGGAATCAACGTGTAGAGCGCCACGTCTACCGAGGCTTTGCCTGCGGACATAATGATATCGATAATATTCATGCCCGCTTCCGACCTTTGTTCACACCGTTCTCCCCGTAAAAAATATTTAAACTGGCAATGCCATTAAATTTTCGATGCGCATTAATGCGCCCCCTACGTTGTAGGGTCGCCATTAATGGCGACCGCCAGCAAAGAAATAAATATTATCCTGTACATGGATTATTGAGTAGTGAAGAAAATGAGTTTTGTATTGCAGGAAATGAAGAATACTGAACTATTTTTCAGCACCTAATTACAAGTGAGTTTCAATAAGCATTAACGAAAAACAAGACGGATCTGCTATCGATGTAGAGGAAGCCTGTTCAGTTTGATCCCCCGAGTGATGTGTGGACACGTAGTTCAGGGGGAATGATGGAAAACAAACATATTCAGATGCTGACCGATGCTTTTGAAGGCTGTTCTCAACAAACTGATAGCGGTGTGGAGTTCTGGTTAGCGCGAGATGTGCAACATCTGCTGGGGTATGGCAAATGGGACAACTTCCAAAGTGTGGTTTTGAAAGCCAAAACGGCTTGCGAGATTTCAGGCCATGAAGTGCTGGATCATTTTGCCGACGTCGGGAAAATGATCCAACTTGGCAAAGGTGGGCAGCGCGAGATTGATGATGTCATGCTTACGCGGTACGCATGTTATCTGATTGCCCAAAACGGCGATCCCAGAAAGCAGGAGATTGCATTTGCGCAGACTTACTTTGCCATGCAGACGCGTAAAGCGGAGCTTATAGAATTAAGGCTACTAGAAACTGAGCGGGTGCAGGCAAGGAAAAAACTGAGCGGAACCGAAAAAGAGCTTTCAAACGTTATTTACGAACAAACGGGTGGCAGCCAAAACTTCGCACTTATTCGTAGTAAAGGTGATTTTGCCCTGTTTAATCGCAGTACTCAGGTTATGAAAGTACAGTGGGCTGTGCCAGAAAGTCGTCCATTAGCAGATTTCGCACCAACCATTATTTTAAAAGCCAAGGATTTTGCTACCGAGATTACTATTCATAATGCTCGTACGCTACGAATGCAAAGTGAGCAACAAATATCTGGCGAGCACGTTAATAATAACCAGGCGGTACGAGAAACATTACTCAGTCGAGGAATTAGACCTGAAAGTTTACCGGCTGCTGAAGATGTAAAAAAAGTTGAGCGCAGATTGGCTTCAGCCGAAAAGAAGTCACTGGTAAAACCTGCGAAACTGGAAAAAGATAGCGACGAACTTTAATAAGAAAACATCAGGATGCAGATGCATCCTGATGTTATTTATGAGATTAGCGGTTTAACGCATCGTCACAAACTCTTCCGCCGCCGTTGGGTGAATCGCTACGGTGTTATCGAAGTCTTTCTTGGTGGCGCCCATTTTCAGCGCCACCGCGAAGCCTTGCAGCATCTCATCCATACCGTTGCCGATACCGTGAATGCCGACAATCTTCTCTTCCGGGCCAACGCACACCAGCTTCATGCGGCACGGCTGGCGATGCTGGGTAACGGCGGTGTACATCGCGGTGAAGGAGGATTTGTACACTTTCACCTGATCGTCGCCGTACTGTTCGCTCGCCTGCGGTTCGGTCAGACCCACGGTACCAATCGGCGGATGGCTGAACACCACGGTCGGCACGTTGCTGTAATCCAGATGCTCGTCCGGCTTGTTGTTAAACAGACGCTCGGAGAGACGACGACCTGCGGCAACGGCCACCGGCGTCAGTTCCACCGCGCCGGTGTTATCGCCCACCGCGTAGATGCCTTTGACATTGGTGTTCTGGAACTTATCGACGTTGATGTAGCCTTTGTCGTTCAGCGCCACGCCGGTTACCGCCAGATTGAGGTTGTCAGTCGCTGGTTCACGGCCAATCGCCCACACCAGGCAATCCACGGTTTGTTCGTGGCCGCTTTCCAGCTGCAGCGTCAGGCTGCCATCGGCATTTTTAATCACGGCTTTCGGAATCGATTCGGTGTGCAGCGTTGGGCCTTCGGCCTGCATCACTTCTACCAGCGTATCGACGATCAGCGGATCGAAGCTGCGCAGCGGCGCATGTTTACGCACGAACAGGTGCGTTTCCGCGCCCAGTGCATTGACCACGCCCGCCAGTTCCACCGCGATGTAACCCGCGCCAACCACCGCCACGCGTTTTGGCAGCGCATCGAGCTCGAAGAAACCGTCAGAGTCGATACCGTATTCCGCGCCCGGCACGTTGGGATGGCTGGGACGTCCGCCGGTGGCGATCAGGATATGATCGGCAGTAATGGTTTCACCATTCACTTCCACGGTATTAGCATCGATAAAGCGCGCGAAGCCTTTGATCACTTCAACCTTGTTTTTACCCAGCACGTTGTCGTAGGAGCTGTGAATGCGGTCGATGTAGGCGCTGCGGTTTTTCACCAGAACTGACCAATCAAAACGGTTTACCGTGGTGTCGAAGCCATAATCTGGCCCATAAAGATGAATAGCTTCAGCGATTTGCGCCGCATGCCACATGACCTTTTTCGGTACGCAGCCGACGTTGACACAGGTGCCGCCCAGCTCTTTGGCTTCAATCAGCGCGCACTTCTGGCCATGCATCGCTGCACGGTTAATCGAGGCGATACCGCCGCTGCCGCCGCCGATGGCGAGGTAGTCAAAATGTCTGGTCATCCGTTATGTCCATCTGTTGGAAGAAAATTGGCATAGAGTTTAACGCTAGGACGATTATTGACGCAAAGATTGCACCTATGATTGTAATAGCATTGATTTTTATGTCCGATTACAGGGAAGCATAGCATGCAACTGACATTCCTCGGCACCGGCGGCGGTGCGCCCAGCCTGCAACGTAACGTCACCGCGATAGCGCTGACGCTGTCAAAACGCGGCGATACCTGGCTGTTTGACTGCGGCGAGGCGACGCAGCATCAATACATGCGCTCTGCGCTGAAGCCGGGCAAGCTGGAAAAAATCTTTATCACCCATCTGCACGGCGACCACATCTTTGGGCTGCCGGGCTTGCTTACCAGCCGCTCAATGGCCGGCATCCCCGAACCGATGACCATTTACGGACCAAAAGGTATTCGTCAGTTTATCGAGACGGCGCTCAGTTTGAGCGGCTCGTACACCTCTTATCCGCTGGAAATTGTCGAGATTGAAGCCGGTTTGGTGCTGGATGACGGCGAAGTGCGCGTGACGGCCTGGCCGATGAATCATGTGATTGAGTGTTATGGCTATCGCATCGAGCAGCATGATAAACCAGGCTTCCTCGATGCGCCGCGTTTGAAGGCAGAAGGCGTACCGCGCGGACCGTGGTATCAGGATTTGAAAGCCGGTAAGCGCATCCAGCTGGAAGATGGCCGTGAGATCAATGGCGCCGATTATCTTGGCCCGGCAACCAAAGGCAAAGTGCTGGCGATATTTGGTGATACCGCGCCAACCGAGGTGGCGCTGCAGCTGGCCGCGAATGCCGATGTGATGGTGCACGAAACCACGCTGGAGGCGGCGCTGCAGGAGAAAGCCAATGGACGCGGCCACTCAACCACCATTCAGGCCGCTGAAGTGGCGAAACAGTCGGGGGCGAAGCGGATGATCGCTACGCATTTCAGTTCGCGCTATTTGTCTAAGGATCGGGAGAAACTGCTGGCGGAGTGCCAGTCGGTGTTTGCAGCGACCGAGCTGGCACATGATTTTGCGGTGTTCGAGGTTTAGTGCTGTAGCGCCGGATAGGTGAAAAACAGCAGATGCGTCATGTTGAACAGGAAATGGATGCCGGTGGCGACCCACAGGCGTCCGCTCCACTGCCATGCGAGGCCGTAAATCAGCCCGGCGAAGGTGGCAAACACCATCAGCAGCGGCCCGCCGGGAAAATGCGACACGCCAAACAGCAGCGAAGTCAGTAACAACGCGGCAACGGGGCCGCCTTTCTGGCGCAGGCGCTGTTGCAGATAGCCGCGAAAAAACGCTTCTTCCGCCAGTGACACGAAGAACAGGTTTGCCAGCATAAAACTGCCCAACCATTCCGGCCAGTGAGGTTCAACGGCCAATCCACCCAACTCAACCGCCACATACAGCAGCAGCGGAATCGCCGCCAGCAGCGCCAGCCACAAGATTTTGAGTCGCGGCGGCGCGGATTTAGTGCGGAACAGCTGCGGCAAGCAGATGAGCAACACAAACGGAATCAGCGCTTTATCGAAGTTATACGAGAAGCTAAAGGGCAGGCTGAGCGGCCCGGCTTGCACATCTTCCACCTGACGCGGATTTTTGAAACCGGGGAAAAAGTGCACAAACAGGCCGATAGCGATGGCAACCAGCGCGGCTTCGCTCACCAGCTGAATCCAGCGCGCGTTATTTTCTACGCGAATCCAGGCGATGACGGCAATCGCGCCGAGCAGCACCATCGCTGGCCAATCCAGCACATCCTCGAACAGCCCCAAAATAGTGGCGAGCGTGAGCAGCAGTACTGAAAAACGTTTGGCGGGCGACAGCACAGCAAGTGCGCCAGCCAGAATGATCCACATGATAATTGTCCTGATAGGCTGGCGACGTAGTAAGCGAACTTACTCTGGCACGATCTGCGTGACGCTGAAGTGACCGGTTCCGGCGGGCACCAATTTCTGATGCAGCCACGGCAGCAGCTCTTCCATCTGCGCTTTCAGCTTCCACGGCGGGTTAATCACGATCATGCCGGAGGCCGTCATGCCGCGCTGATCGCTGTCCGGACGTACCGCCAGCTCAATCTGCAGGATGTTGCGGATATTGGTGGCCTGCAAATCTTTAACCATGTGCTTGATCTGCTGACGCATCACCACCGGATACCACAGCGCAAATACGCCGGTGGCGAAACGCTTGTGACCTTCCTGAATGCCTTTCACCACATCCTGATAATCGCTTTTCATCTCATACGGCGGATCGATCAGAATCAGGCCGCGACGGCTCAGCGGCGGCAGCTTGGCTTTCAGCTGCTGGTAGCCATCGCCACGCGCCACGCGCGCGCGGGAATCTTTGCTGAACTCGGTGCGCAGCAGCGGATAATCGCTGGAGTGCAGCTCGGTCAGCTCCATTTTGTCCTCTTCACGCAGCAGGAAGCGGGCAATCAACGGTGAACCCGGATAATACTTTAAGGTGCCGTGCGGATTGAGATTACGCACCGCCGAGAGATACGGCTTGAGCAACTCCGGCACATCCGGCTGCTGCCAGATGCGGCCAATGCCTTCCAGATATTCACCGGTACGCTCGGCGTGCTCTCCGCTCAGCAGGTAACGTCCGGCACCGGCGTGGGTATCCAGATAGAGGAAAGGTTTTTCCTTCTCCATCAGGGCGGTGAGGATCAGGCTTTCAACGGTGTGTTTCAGCACGTCGGCATGGTTGCCGGCATGAAAACTGTGGCGATAACTCAGCATAAAGAAAGGGGGTCCGCGGTTGGATCAAAGGAAGTCAAAACATCGTGTGTGGCGCGATTATAGCCGCGCTGCATAAAAATTGCTGACGTTTTGGCAGGCGCTTAAGTTTTGCGCCAATGCGTCGCTATAGCCGGTTGCGACTTGTCTGGTATCAGTGAAAATTCCTAAGGAAAATTCGGTACTCGAATTTTATCCTCAGATTAAGTAAGTTAGTCTGCGCTAAACCAAGCGGTCACAAGCCAAATGCCAGAGAGTCTGGCAGGAAACTTTCCGGTTAAGGCCGTATAATTTTTTGCTTAAAGCATCTCTAACAATTCCTGGTGAAAATAATGAAAAAAATGACTGGTATCGCGGTGGCAAGCCTGTTGGCACTGACAGGCTGCGCGAAACAACAACCCGTTCATAGTTTAGTCACACCGCCGATGGCGGAAGAGCAGCCTGCAGCGCAAAATGCGCCAGAGCAGCAGGGTTCACCGTTTGTTGCTTCTGCGCCGGCACAAGCTGAAAGCGCATCTTTCAGCGACGACCGCGCGAGCAATATTCAGCAGTGTCGTAAAGAGTTGGATGCGATGCGTCTTTATAGCCAGGCTTCCTATGAAAGCTATCAAGCGGAATTCCAGAAAATCGGTGCACAGACCAATAAATATCTGCAAATTAAAGATTCCATTGGCTCTGATATCAATGATCTGGTGATGCCGCGTTATCAATTCCAGATCCGTGAATTGTGCTTCCGTATTAAGACTCGCCTTTCTCAGCTGATTATTCGTCAGGCTGGTTGAGTTAATAAAAGCAGCTCCAATTTATTATTTTTAACAGCGCAATGTGATTGCGCTGTGGTCGGGCTTCATCTTTATCTCAGTGATAAAGATGAAGCCTTTTGTTTACTTATTGTCGCGCCGGGAGGCCGTGATGACACCCCGTTATCTGTCTCGGATACTTGTAATGACTGTATCGCTGTTGCCTGCTTTAGCCTGCGCGGCTTCTGACGATGAGATGCTGCGCGCTTTTGGCGAGGCTTCTCACGCAAAACCTTTTATTCCGGCCGAAACGTCGAAACCACAGCCAACATCACAACCAAAAAGTACTACTAAATCAACGGACCAAGCGGAGTTGACACGCTTACGTGCGCGCATCAATCAGCTGGAGAAGCAGCAGGCTGAATCTAAGCGTGATAAGTCGCAAGAGGCGCTGAAACGTCAACAGGCTGAGAGCCAGAAAAAGCTGGCTGCGCTGGAAGCTGAAAATCAACAGCAGGCGCAAAACCTCGCCAAAGTCACGCAAGAACTGAAGGCGGCTCAACAGCAAGCGGCTGATGCAGCCCAGCGCAGCGTCCCGCAGCAATCGATCAGTGATAAGCAACTGGCTGCGTTACAGGCTGAGAAACAGCAGTTGGCAGAGGAAGTTAGTACACTTAAGCAGGCGCTGAAGGATGCACAACAGCAAAGCAGGGCATTAAGTGACATGCAAAAGAACGCTGAAGCTTTAAAGGTGCAACAAATCGAAAGCGCCAAAAAGCTTGCTACGCTGGATGCTGAGAAAAAACAGCAAGCCCAGGATGCGGCCCAGTTGAGTAAACAGCTGAATGAGGCGCAGGAAGCAGTAAAACGCAGCCAGGAACAGCTTAAAACGCAGCATGCCGCAGATGCGGAGTTATTGAACCAACAACTGCGTGAAGCACACGATGCCGCCAAACGCAGTGAAGATGCTTTGAAGCAGCAGCAGGCAAAAAATATTGCCACATTGACTGCCGAGCTCGATAACGCAAAAAAGCACTCGACCATCGCGTTACCCGAGACACTTCCCAAAAGTGACGCTGCTCGCGATGGTTACACCTTAGGTCAATTCATTGCCAGTAATGCAGTGGTGCAGTTGCAGATGGTGAAGGATGTGGGCCTCAATATCAGCCTTGATCAGTTGATCGCGGGGTTAACCACGCAACTGAAAACCGGCACGTCAGCCATGCGCAGCGAAGAGATGTCGCAGCGTTATGCAACGATGCAAGAATCGATCAATAAAGGCATGGGCAAGCTGATTGAGAAAGGCTATGCGCAACTCGATAAACAGGTTGAGAAGCGTAAAACGCTGCGCGCAGAAAATGGCGTGCGCTGGTTTGCGGTGAAGCCAGCGAAAGCGAAACTGATCCCCGAGCAGCAGGTTGAAGTGAGCGTCAAAGTCAGCACGCTGGGCGGCAAAGTGATTAATGATTTTGCAGATGACAAAGTGCCATTTGATAGCAATCTGCCGCCGCTGCTCTATGACGGGATGTCTCTCACCGGTAAAGGCGGTGCTGTAGAAGGCTGGGCGCTGGCGAAAGATATCTTCGAACGCGAGCCGTTGCCGCCGTGGGTGGCGCCTTACGATGTGATTCACTACCAACTCGCGATTAAATAATCTTCAGCCCGCCTTCTGGCGGGCTTTTCTTCGTTGGTCCAGACTTAGTGGCATTGATTTTCATGCCATCAAGCCGCATGTTAGTAAAATGCGTCGCGCGAAAGTTCGCGCCACTACTTCATCATGAAAGGACTGCGCTTATGACCAATCCGTTACTCACGCCTTTTTCGCTGCCTCCGTTTTCTGCCATCAAACCTGAACATGTGGTTCCTGCGGTTACCGAAGCGCTAAATGACTGCCGCGCAGCGGTGGAACGCGTTGTGGCACAAGGCGCGCCTTACACCTGGGAAAATCTGGTGCAGCCGCTGGCTGAAGTCGACGATCGTTTAGGTCGCCTGTTCTCGCCGGTTAGCCATTTGAACTCGGTAAAGAACAGCCCAGAACTGCGTGAAGCTTACGAGCAAACGCTGCCGCTGCTGTCGGAATACAGCACGTGGGTTGGCCAGAATGAAGGCCTGTATCAGGCGTATCGCAACCTGAAAGAGAGCGATAGCTACGCGGCGCTGGATACCGCGCAGAAGAAAGCGGTGGATAACAGCCTGCGTGATTTCGAGCTGTCCGGTATCGGCCTCGATAAAGAGAAGCAGAAGCGCTACGGCGAAATTGCGGCGCGTCTTTCTGAACTGGGTTCGACCTACAGCAACAACGTGCTCGACGCCACCATGGGCTGGAGCAAGCTGGTGACCGATGAATCGGAGCTGGCGGGCATGCCGGAAAGTGCGCTGGCCGCCGCCAAAGCACAGGCCGAAGCCAAAGAGCAGCAAGGCTGGCTGCTGACGCTGGATATCCCAAGCTATCTGCCGGTCATGACTTACTGCGACAACGCCGCATTGCGTGAAGAGCTGTATCGTGCATATTCAACGCGTGCTTCCGAACAGGGCCCGAATGCTGGCAAATGGGACAATGGTCCTGTAATGGCGGAAGAGCTGGCGCTGCGCCATGAACTGGCTCAGCTGCTGGGCTTTGACTCTTACGCTGACAAATCGCTGGCGACCAAAATGGCGGAAAATCCGGCGCAGGTGATCGACTTCCTGACCGATCTGGCGAAACGCGCTCGTCCACAAGGCGAAAAAGAGCTGGCTCAGCTGCGCGCCTTCGCGAAGAAAGAGCACGGCGTCGACGAGATGAATCCGTGGGATCTGACGTACTACGGCGAGAAACAGAAACAGCATCTCTACACCATCAGCGACGAGCAGCTGCGTCCGTACTTCCCGGAAGCGCGCGCGGTGAGCGGTTTGTTCGAGGTGGTTAAACGCATTTACGGCATCACCGCCAAAGAGCGCAAAGACGTCGATGTTTACCATCCAGACGTGCGCTTCTTCGACCTGTTCGACGAAAGCGGCGAACTGCGCGGCAGTTTCTATCTCGATCTCTACGCACGTGAACACAAGCGTGGCGGCGCGTGGATGGACGATTGCGTCGGCCAGATGCGTAAAGCCGACGGCAGCCTGCAGAAGCCGGTGGCCTATCTCACCTGTAACTTTAATCGTCCGCTGCAGGGCAAGCCGGCGTTGTTCACGCACGATGAAGTGATCACGCTGTTCCATGAATTCGGTCACGGTCTGCACCATATGCTGACGCGCATCGAAACGCCGGGCGTATCCGGTATCAGCGGTGTGCCGTGGGATGCCGTTGAGCTGCCAAGCCAGTTTATGGAAAACTGGTGCTGGGAGCCGGAAGCGCTGGCGTTTATCTCCGGGCACTACGAAACCGGCGAGCCGTTGCCGAAAGAGCTGCTGGATAAAATGCTGGCGGCGAAAAACTATCAGGCGGCGCTGTTTATCCTGCGTCAGCTGGAGTTCGGCCTGTTCGATTTCAGTCTGCATACCGAGTTCGATCCTGCGCAAGGCGCGCGTATCCTCGAAACCCTGCGTGAAGTGAAGAAGCAGGTTGCCGTGGTGCCAAGCCCGGAATGGGGCCGCTTCCCGCACGCTTTCAGCCACGTGTTTGCTGGCGGTTATGCGGCGGGTTATTACAGCTATCTGTGGGCCGACGTGTTGGCTGCCGATGCCTATTCGCGCTTCGAAGAAGAGGGCATTTTCAACCGTCAGACCGGTCAGTCGTTCCTCGACAACATTCTGACGCGTGGCGGTTCCGAAGAGCCAATGGAGCTGTTCAAACGCTTCCGTGGCCGTGAGCCGCAGCTCGATGCGATGCTGGAACACTACGGAATTCAGGGATAAGCCTGCTTGTGAAAATTGGTTTAATCGATGAAACAGGCGCCGGAGACGGCGCCTTATTACATTTAGCCGAGCGCTGGGGTTTGCAGCAGGACGATCAGGCGACGATGGCGCTGGTGTTAACCGCCGAGCACCTTGAGCTGCGTAAGCGGGATGAGCCGAAACTCGGCGGCATCTTCGTGGATTTCGTTTCGGGCGCGATGGCGCATCGGCGCAAGTTTGGCGGCGGTCGCGGCGAAGCGGTGGCGAAAGCGGTTGGCATTAAAAGCGGTTATCTGCCAGACGTGGTTGATGCGACGGCCGGTTTAGGGCGCGATGCGTTTGTGCTGGCGGCGCTGGGCTGTCGCGTCCGCATGCTGGAGCGTCATCCGGTAGTAGCTGCCTTGCTGGACGATGGTTTGCGTCGCGGCTATCAGGATGCGGAAATTGGCGGCTGGCTGCGCGATCGGCTTACGCTGCTACACGCCGTCAGCCAGCAAGCGCTGAGCGATATCACGCCCGCGCCGGATGTGGTCTATCTCGATCCGATGTATCCACATCGCCAGAAAAGCGCGATGGTGAAGAAAGAGATGCGCGTGTTTCAGTCGCTGGTCGGTGCGGATGACGATGCGGATGCGTTGCTGGAACCGGCGCGCCGGCTGGCGAAGAAGCGCATTGTGGTGAAGCGTCCGGATTATGCGCCGCCGTTAGCGGGCGTGGTAACGCAGGATGCGGTGGTGACCAAAAGCCATCGTTTTGATATTTATCCGCCGCTTGGGTAATTACGCAAACAACGCGCAATAAATTGCGCCGCTACAAAAAAATCAGGCCGGTAAACCGGCCTGATTTTTATTCTTCGTCTTCGTCGCGCAGCGGAACAATTAACATGTCGATGTGCACGGTGTTAATTAACTGGCGCGCCGATGACATCAGCTTGCTCCAGAAGTCCTGATGGTGACCACACACCACCAAATCTACATCATATTTCTTAATCGCATCCACCAGCACCTGGCCAAGATCACCGCTGCCGCTCAGGGTTTCACTGATCGGATAACCGGCATTGATCGAAAGCTCCTTCAGTGCGGTGTGCGTCTCTTCAGAAATACGCTTCTGCATGTCGCCCAGATTGACGTCAATCAGCCCGGTATACAGGTCTGAATAGTTCACATCAACGTGGATCAGCGAGATTTTTGCATCATAAGGACGGGCCAGCGAAACGGCTTTATCAACCAGCAACTGGCTTTCCGGGGAAAGGTCTACTGCAATCAGGATGTGTTTATAAGCCATGATAAAACTCCTTTCTCAAGATTCGGGGCAATCTTCCTGCTTTCACGGTAGGCGATTCCTTTGCGCGAGACGGCGATGAAGCGCCACCAACCAATTTTTCAGCCTTGCAGGCGGTTTTTGTTATGTCCTGAGTATAGCCAGAGTTGTTAACAAATGCTGCAAGCGAAAGTTCGCATGTGAGGAAGATCAAGCGTTATTGGCTTTTTCACTCGCCCTGAACGAAAATCATCGCTGGAAAAAAATTGAACAGATCTCCTACACTGAAAATAAGTGCCACTGCCGTATGAGTCGCGCACTCAGGTTCGCATAACAACAATGCAATCGACATCATTCAGTGGCTGGTTTATTTCCCGTGCGGCGTCTACAGCAATTCCCCGCTGCGTTCGACGTCGTTGTGGCTCCAGCCGGGAGGGGAACATGATCAGCACTATCGCGCTTTTTTGGGCTCTGTGTGTGGTTTGTCTGGTGAATATGGCGCGCTATTTCTCTTCTTTGCGCTCACTTTTGGCCGTTTTGCGCGGTTGCGATCCGCTGTTATATCAATATGTGGATGGCGCGGGTTTCTTCACGTCGCACGGGCAGCCGAGTAAGCAGGTGCGGCTGGTGCGCTATATCTGGGAGAAGCGCTATCACGATCATCATGACGACGAGTTCATTCGCCGCTGTGAGCGGGTGCGCGGGCAGTTTGTGCTGACCAGCGGGCTCTGTTTTTTGGTGGTGGTGAGTTTGATTGCGATGGCGATTTGGCAATGAAAACGGCAATAAAAAAGGGCGACATCGCTGTCGCCCTGGAATATTTCTGCGCTTTGCTTAGATCAGTTTCAGTGCAATCCAGTAGAGCGCACCTGACAGCAAAATACACACCGGCAAGGTGAACACCCACGCCATAGCGATATTTTTGATGGTGCGGCTCTGCAATCCACCGCCATCAACCAGCATGGTACCGGCCACCGACGATGACAGAATGTGCGTGGTCGAAACCGGCATACCGGTGTAACTGGCCACGCCAATCGATACTGCGGCTGTTACCTGCGCCGACATACCTTGCGCATAAGTCATGCCTTTCTTACCGATTTTCTCACCAATGGTGGTGGCAACACGACGCCAGCCAATCATGGTACCGATGCCCAGCGCCAGCGCCACAGCAACAATAATCCAGATCGGAGCGTACTCAACGGTGCCCAGCAAATCGCTTTTCAGCTTGTTGAGGAAGCGCTTATCTTCCGCGCTGGTTTCCGGCAGCTTGGCCACTTTATCCACGGTATCGGAAACGCACAGCAGCAGACGACGCATCTGGCTGCGTTGATCAACCGTCAGCTGATCGTAACTCTGCAGGTTGTTAAGCAGCAGCTGCGCACGATCGATTGCCTGCAGCGCACGGCTGCTGTCGCAATGGAACTCCTGCGGACCGCCAAGCGATTCATCCGGCGTTGGTACCACAGGCGGCGCCAGCTGCATCATGTGCGTCAGCGACTCGTTGTGCTGCTGATAATACTGCTCCAGATGATTGACTGCGTCACGGGTGCGGGTGATGTCATAACCTGACGCATTCAGGTTCACCACAAATCCCGCCGGCGCAACGCCGATCAGCACCAGCATAATCAGGCCGATGCCTTTCTGACCATCGTTAGCGCCGTGTGAGTAGCTCACGCCAATCGCGGAAACGATCAGGGCAATGCGCGTCCAGAACGGTGGCTTTTTCTTGCCATCAATCTTTTCACGGTCAGCAGGCGTCATGTGGATGCGGGAACGTTTGGTGGTTCCGCTCCAGTAGCGACGCAGGATAAAGATCAGACCGCCTGCAATCACCAGACCTACAATCGGTGAAAGAATCAGGGACATGAAGATATTGATGACTTTCGGCAGGTTGAGCGCGTCAACCACCGAGGTGCCGGTCATCAGGGCGTTGGTGAGACCAATACCGATGATAGCGCCAATCAATGTGTGAGAACTGGAGGCGGGCAAACCCAAATACCAGGTGCCGAGGTTCCAGATAATCGCGGCCAGCAGCATGGAGAAGACCATGGCGAGACCGTGGGCCGAACCGACATTCAACAGTAAATCGGTCGGAAGCATGTGAACGATGGCGTACGCCACGCTCAATCCACCAAGCAAAACACCTAAGAAGTTGAAAACACCCGCCATGACAACCGCCAGTTGCGCCCGCATCGCACGGGTATAAATGACAGTCGCGACCGCGTTAGCAGTGTCGTGAAAACCGTTGATTGCTTCGTAAAACAATACAAACAGCAGAGCAAGAATCAGTAACAGGCTGGTACTGAGGTCGAGACCAGCAAACAGATGTAGCATAAACGTTACGCCATTTTGGGAGGACATGAACGCGGCGCATTATCTGCGACAACGTGCGCGATATGAAAGAAAAATATAGCTCTTTATTGTCTTAAAATTGTAATGCAGCGTATAGATTTAGCTGAAAACGGCTAAAAATTAGTGAGTTACATTATGACACATTTACGGCATTTTTTTGAAGCTGGCGCTAAAAGCCGCAAATCCCTACAATCAGCGCCTTTCGGGCAAGGCGGATAAAAGCAGTGGAAAAGTTTGACGTTATCATTATTGGTGCAGGTGCAGCTGGCATGTTCTGCGCGGCGCAGGCGGGACAATTGGGTCGCCGCGTGCTGCTGCTGGATAACGGCAAAAAAGCCGGTCGCAAAATTTTGATGTCGGGCGGCGGTCGCTGCAACTTCACCAATATGCACACCGAACCGGCGGCCTACCTGTCGCACAATCCGCATTTCTGCAAATCGGCGCTGGCGCGTTACAACCAGTGGGATTTCATCGATCTGGTCAATCGTCACGGCATTGCGTATCACGAGAAAACGCTGGGACAATTATTCTGCGATGACTCCGCGCAGCAGATTGTCGATCTGCTGTTGAAAGAGTGTGATGCCGGTCAGGTGACGTTGCGCCTGCGCAGTGAAGTGCTGAGCGTCGAGCGCGACGACAGCGGCTATACCTTACAGCTGAACGGTACTTCGGTGCAGGCTGAAAAACTGGTGATCGCCAGCGGCGGGCTCTCGATGCCGGGCCTCGGCGCCACGCCGTTTGGCTACAAAGTGGCGGAACAGTTCGGCCTGAAAGTGTTCCCCACGCGCGCGGCTTTGGTGCCGTTCACCCTGCATAAACCACTGCTGGAACAGCTCAACACGCTGTCGGGCGTGGCGCTGCCAACCACCATCACCGCGCAGGATGGCACCTTATTTAAAGAGGCGATGCTGTTTACCCATCGCGGCTTATCGGGCCCTGCGGTGCTGCAAATCTCCAGCTACTGGCAGCCAGGTGAATTCGTCACCATTGATTTGTCACCCGCCACCTCGCTGGATGATTTCGTCAATGTGCAGCGCGAGGCGCATCCCAACCTCAGCCTGAAAAACAGCCTGGCGAAGATTCTGCCAAAACGTTTGGTGGAAGTGCTGCAGGAGCTGAAGCAGATTCCTGACGTCACACTGAAGCAGCTGAACAGCAAGCAGCAGGGCGAGCTGGTTAATACGCTGCATCAGTGGCGCGTACAGCCGAACGGTACCGAAGGCTATCGCACCGCCGAAGTGACGCTGGGCGGCGTTGACACTACCCAGCTGTCATCAAAAACCATGGAAGCGCGCGGTGTGCCGGGCTTGTTCTTTATCGGCGAAGTGGTGGATGTTACCGGCTGGCTGGGTGGCTACAACTTCCAGTGGGCGTGGAGTTCAGCCTGGGCGTGTGCGCAGGCGCTTTAGAAGGCAATCTTTACACCCAGTTGTGTCTGCCAGTTGCTGGCACCTTCCTGATTTAGGCGATGTTGCCACTTAAGCTGGCTATTAAGCTGAACATTCTTAGTCAGTTGCCAGCCAACGTTGCCGCTAAATTGCAGGTGCTTACCGCCTCGGCCAGTACGCAGATTATCTTTATCTACCGCAACATTGCCCGCATGGCCGTTGTACTGCATATAGCGTGTTTCAAGGCCAAATTTCAGGCTATCTGTCGGGCTGAAGTCATATTTCATACCGCCAGAGAACTGCAGCTGTTTTTGCTGCGAATAACCAATATGTAGATTGTCGTTGTCATGAATATCCTTGATGCGTGCCCATTGCATTGTGGTGCCCAACATCGGCGTGAACGCATGTGAACCTTCTTGCCAGCGCCAGCCAACATCCACACCTATATTAACGCTGCGGGCTTTTACCTGCGCCACTTTATCTTTTTCATCACTGCTTATATTGCCGCGATAGTGACCGAAGCTAATCGGCAGAGCCAGTTGCAGGCCATACTGTGGCTGCCAGCTCAACATCGCATTGATACCTTGAGTATCAACCTGCCCGTGGCTGTTGCCGTTGGACTGTGAAGGCTCCAGAGTGAAGTGACCTTTACTGATCGCCACACTCAGCGCCAGCTGTCGTTGCTCATCTTCCGTCAGTAATCCACGTAAGCCGATCAGCCAGCCATAGTAGTGGTTTTCACTTTGGTTGTGATTGGCTTCGCTGCGATAACGCTCATCAACGCTAAAACCCGAAATGAACAGGTTAGGGCGACCATCCCGGCCTGCAAGTTGTGCATCATAGATGAAGCGTGTTTGCAGATTTTCATCCATACCAAAGAGTGCGGCAGGCAGAGCGGCATAGGCTGGGATTTGTGGCTTAGGCCTTGGCACGACGGGCGGCGGTGGGGGAGGTGGATTGCCGTCGAGCACGGGGTCGATCAGATCCGGATCGGGTGGAAGCGGAGCAATCACTGAGCTCTGCAGCCGGTAAAACCAAAATAAATGGGGCCTGCTACCGGCAAGCTTTCCCTGAAAATGCGGACGGCTGGCCGCCGGATTGAAATCATCATACCAGCTGTTACGTGCGAAAAATTTCCCCACCATTTTTAAGCTGTCAGCGGCTGCATGTTTAGCGTTATGCAACAGCGAATCGGAATGGGGATGCTCGGATAAAGGCGCTGAAACCGCTTCGGTTGATGAGTGAGAAAGGGGGTTTACAGGAAGCGGTGGAGTGTCTGAAGAAAAGGGTTTTATCTCTTTAGCATATAACGGCTCGAAGCTACAAAGTGCACCGATAGCCAGCGTCAGCTGAGTCAGGTTCATCGTATCTGGTCGATTTATTGCGAAAGGGTTTGCAACTTATAGTGACCTGTTAGTCGAGCTATTTAAGACCTGTCTTGTTTTGACGGGCAAAATGAATTGCTCAGAAGCTGATCACAGTTAACTGGTTACGTTATTGATGCGACCGGCAAAATATGTGCGGCCAGCCGAATGCTGTTACTATCGCGCGTTTCCTATTTCCAGCGGATAAACCATTCATGTTAAAACTCAAATTCATTGTGCCGTTGCTGATCATCATCAGTGCGGCGGTTTGGTGGCTGATGCCGCATTACAGCGACGAGGATAAAGGTTATTACATCGCCATGTTCTGTACGCTGACTCACGATGGACGCGGCAATACCGCGCAGGATATGCAGCAGATAATTGAAGGCAGTAATTCAGATTACGCATTGCAGAAGATTCATTTCCAGCAGGGTTTGGCTGATCATCTGCAAGCGGTGTGGCAGGATTTGTCGCCCGAACAGCAGCAGCAAGCGCGGCAGGAAAATCTCTCCTGCCGCCGTTTGATGTCTGAGAAATTGCTACCGGGCCAGCCGGTGCAGTGATTATTGCACCGGCAGTGCAAGCACCTGATCGGTGGTTTTAATCTCTGCGAACACATCTGCCACACCCGCCAGTGCGGCTTGCTGCAACACTTTGTGATCGACCACGTTATTGTCCCAGGTTGCCAAATCGCGTGTAGCGGTGGCATCTTCCGGAATGATCACCGAATACCCCAGCGGCACGGCGTCACGTGCGGTTGATGACACGCACATATGCGTCATAAGGCCAGTGACAATCAACTGTTTGATGCCCAACGAATCCAGCTGTTTCTGCAGGTCTGTGCCCACAAACGAGCTTGGTGTGGCTTTGCTGATCACGCGGTCACCTTTAGCCGGCTGCAAATCTTTGTGAAACTCGGCGAAACGGCTGCCTTTGGCAAACAGCGGGCCATTCGCCTCACCCAAATGCTGCACAAAGAACACTGGCATGTTGTGTTTATGCGCGAATGCCACCAGACGTTTGCTGTTGTTCAGCGCCTGCATGCCATCGGGAATCGGCATCTTGCCGCCCGGGAAATACTCGTTCTGGATATCAATGACAATCACCGCGGTCTGCTTCGCGTTAAGTGAAGTGGAAGCAGTGGCGCCGCTCATGGTGCGGATGGTTGGTGCTTTTTCTGACTTAGTCTCGGCGGCGAACGCATTGCCAGACATCGCCATGGCCAGCGCTAAGGTTCCTGAAGCGAAAATGTTTTTCATGAGTAATAATCCTTTGATGGTTTAGCGGAAAGAAGAGGCCAGCGCGGCCTCCGATGTGGTGCAGTATGGCGATTTCGCCGTGAGTGAAGGAGTACAACGGATGACAAATAGCGTTCAATTTGCGCCAAAAATGCCAGGCACGGCTGCGCCCATCAAAGTGGGTATCGTGGTGTTCGATGACATCATTCCCTTCCACCTTTCGGTGCCCTGCGCGGTGTTTGAAAAAGCCGCTCAGGATGACGGCGCGTTGTGCTATCAGTTGCTGATCTGCGCCACGCATCCCGGACCGTTAAAAACCAACAGTGGCTTTTCCATTCTGGCCGAACACGGCTTAGATCAACTGGCCGATGTTGATGTGGTGGTGGTGCCAAGCTGGAGCGATCCTGACGTGCTGCCACCGGCAGAATTACTGCACGCCTTGCAGCAGGCGGCGCAGCGCGGTGCGCAGGTGGTGGGTTTGTGCCTTGGTGCATTCGTATTAGGTGCCGCCGGATTATTAAGTCAGCGCCGCGCCACCACGCACTGGCGCTGGATGGCAGATTTCGAACGGCTCTATCCGGATGTGGCGATTGATCGCGACGTGCTGTATATCGACGAAGGTCAAATTGTGACCTCAGCGGGTACGGCGGCGAGCATTGATTGCTGTCTGCATCTGGTGCGCGAACAGTGCGGTGTCGATGTGGCTAACAGCGTGGCGCGGATGCTGGTCGTGCCGCCGCATCGGCAGGGCGGGCAGGCGCAATATATTGAACAGCCGGTTTATCATTCGGCGGGCAACGATCGTTTTATGTCGGCGCTGAGTTGGGCGACAGAAAATCTGCAGCAGGCGCTCACGCTGGAACAACTGGCGGATAAAGCCTTGATGAGCCGCCGCAGTTTTACCCGGCGCTTCAATCAAACGACCGGTGGCTGTTTTAGCACGTGGTTAGTCAATCAGCGCCTGGCAATGGCGCAGCGTTTTCTCGAGAAAACCGATCAGCCGGTAGAACTGATTGCCGAAAAAGCGGGTTTTTCCTCGCCGCTGATGCTGCGCCGTCATTTCAAGAAGCAACTCAACACCTCCCCGCTGCAATACCGCAAAACTTTTCGCGGCAGATCCTGACGCCAATTTTGCGAGATGCCCCGCATCCGCCTGTACGTTACTTGTTGTACTAATTGATATTTTTCGCAGCGCCACGCAAAATACCAACAGTCACATGGTGCAACAATCGCTCGCTGAGCAAGATGTCGGCTTACGCCTCACCTCAACTCAGGAGCTTCACGGATGACACTCGCGATGATGAATACACATAAAGCTTTTAAAGCACTGCAGCTGGCCGGCGTCAGCGACCAGCAGGCTGAAGCCATGGTCGAGATCTTTACCGAAATGCAGCAGGATAATGCGTTGTCTCGTTCTGATTTGATGAAGGCCGGAGAAGGCATTACAGGGAGTATTAAAGAACTGGATGTTCGACTTATCGGTGTGATTAAAGAGCTAGATGACCGGCTAAGTGGCGATATTAGAGAACTGGATGTTCGACTTACTGGTGCGATTAAAGAGCTAGATGATCGGCTTAGCGGTGCTATTCGAGAACTGGATGACCGACTTAGTGGTGTAATTAGGGAGCTTGATTTTCGGCTTACTAATGCGATTAAAGATCTGGATATTCGACTAAGTGGTGAAATAAAAGCGTTAGATGTGCGCCTGACCAGAGTCGAAGCTCGCCTTGATCGCATTGAAAAAGACATTGAGGTTATCAAAGCCGATGTCTCTGCCCTGAAAACCGATATGCGCTGGATAAAGCGTTTGTTAATGGTGATGGCCACTACGATGGTCATTGCAGCCATCAAATACATTTTCTCTTAAATTTCCTGATTCTGCGCTGCAAGTACAGTCGGCTGTACTCGTAGCGCGGCGCGATTCACATTCCCGCATACCCGTTGCCGCCAAATGCACTGTGCGCCACGTAATTTGAAGCGGCGCACACTTCTTAGAGGTTAAAACCACAACACTGCGCTCCAGATCATCAGACTGGAGTCCAGCATGTTGGAAATTACGCCCGTCCCGGCGCTGACGCGCGCCATTGCGATTCTCGACTACATTGCCCAGCACGGACCGTGCAGCGCCGCCGAGATCATTGAAACGCTGGCGCTTCCCAAAAGCAGCGCCTATCTGCTGTTCGCTGAATTGAAAAAACAGCGTCTGATCACCATCGATCGCAACAACAACTACTGCCTGTGGACGCGGCTGGTGGAGTTTGCCGGCCACGCGTTGCAGCACATGGATATCCGCGATATCGCGCGTCCACGTCTGACGCGCTTAATGCAGCAGACCAATCTGCTGTGTCACCTCGGCATCCTCGATGGCGGCCACGCCTGCTACATCCTCAAACTCGAATCAGCTGCCACCATCAGCGTGCGCTCGCACGAAGGGAAAAGCCTGTCGCTCTATCGCTCGGGCATTGGCAAATGTTTACTGGCCTGGCAACGGCCTGAAGAGCAGGAACGCATCATTAGCGACATGCGCTTTGTGGCTGTGACGCCAACCTCGCTGCGCAATGCCGACGCGCTCCGCACCGAGCTGGCACGCATTCGCCGTCAGGGCTGGAGCTTTGATAACGGTGAAGATTATCCCGATGTGCGCTGCGTTGCCGCGCCGATTTTCAATGCCCGCCAGCAATTAGTTGCCGCCATTTCACTGGTCGGCACCCGACTCGAGATTGACGACGACAAACGCGATTACCTTGCTGGTCAGGTCATTGCCTGCGCCCGCGATATTTCCCGTCTGCTGGGCTGGCGTAGCCCGGCGGAAAAACACGCCTCGTAACCAGGAGAAGAGCATGTCCCTACCTAAAATTAAAACTGTCCGCGCCTACTTTGCCGGTGGCGCTACCGCTGATAAAGCGGCGGCTGGCGGCGATTATCACGATCAAGGTGCTAATCACTGGATTGACGACCACGTCGCCACGCCAATGAGCAAATACAAACAGTATGAGCAGTCGCGTCAATCCTTTGGCATCAACGTGTTAGGCACGCTGATCGTTGAAGTTGAAGCTGATAACGGTCAAACCGGTTTCGCCATTACCACCGGTGGCGAAATGGGCTGTTTCATCGTGGAAAAGCATCTCAATCGTTTCCTCGAAGGGCGCTGCGTTAGCGATATAAAACTGATCCACGACCAGATGATGAACGCCACCATGTACTACGCCGGATCGGGCGGGTTGGTGATGAACACCATTTCATGTGTCGATTTGGCGCTGTGGGATCTGTTCGGCAAAGTCACCGATCTGCCGGTCTACAAACTGCTGGGCGGCGCGGTGCGCGATGAACTGCAGTTCTACGCCACCGGCGCGCGTCCGGATCTGGCGCAGAAGATGGGCTTTATCGGCGGCAAAATGGCGGTGCAGTGGGGACCACATGATGGCGATGAAGGCATCCGAAAAGAGGTAGCGCGCATCGCTCACTATCGCGAAACCTGCGGCCCGGATTTCTGGCTGATGCTTGATTGCTGGATGAGTCAGGACGTCAATTTCGCCACCAAACTGGCACACGCCTGCGCGCCTTATAACGTCAAGTGGCTGGAAGAGTGTTTGCCGCCGCAACAGTTTGAAGGTTACGCACAGCTTAAACAGCAAGCGCCGCAGGGCATGTTGATCACCAGCGGTGAACATCACGGCACGCTGCAATCGTTCCGCACGCTGGCAGAAACCGGCATCGATATTCTGCAGCCGGATGTGGGTTGGTGCGGCGGCCTGACCACGCTGGTTGAGGTAGCGGCGCTGGCGAAATCACGCGGTCAGCTGGTGGTGCCGCATGGCTCTTCAGTTTACTCGCATCATGCGGTGATCACCTTCACCAACAGCCCATTCAGTGAATTCCTGATGACCAGCCCGGATTGCAGTACGCTGCGCCCGCAGTTTGATCCGCTGCTGATCAACGAACCGGTGCCGGTCAACGGTCGCATGCACAAAACGGTGCTGGATAAACCGGGCTTCGGCGTGGAACTGAATCGCGATGGACTGAAGCGTCCTTATCAACACTAATCGCAGCGGCTGCGGCGACGCGTCGCAGCCGTGCGTGAGGGTTTTACCATGGATAATCTGGTGTTAAGCGCGGTTAAAAAGAACCGCGCACGTCTTATTCCTTTCATGTTGATGCTCTACGTGCTGGCGTTTCTCGATCGCGCCAACATCGGTTTCGCTAAAGAGGCGTATCAACTTGATACCGGTCTGAGTAATGAAGCTTACGCGTTAGGTGCCGGAATCTTCTTTGTGGTGTACGCGCTGCTTGGCGTACCAGCCAATTTGTTGATGAAGCGATTCGGCGCGCGCAGCTGGATTGGCGGCACCACGCTGCTGTGGGGATTTCTTTCGGCGGCGATGGCGTTTGCTGATACCGAAGCCAAATTCCTGCTGGTGCGTACCTTGCTCGGCGCCGCTGAGGCGGGTTTCTTCCCCGGCATGATTTATCTCACCTCGCTGTGGTTTCCGCAGCAGCAGCGCGCCAGCGTAATGGGGCTGTTCTATATGGGCGCGCCGCTGGCGTTGACGCTGGGTTCACCGCTTTCTGGCGCACTGCTGGAAATGCACGGCGTACTGGGTCATCCCGGCTGGTTCTGGATGTTTATCATTGAAGGATTGCTGGCTGTAGCGGCCGGTGTTTTCACCTTCAGCTATATCGACGACACGCCGGCAAAAGCGCGTTTTCTCAGCGCAGAGGAGAAGCAGGCGCTGCAACGTCAGCTGGACAGCGAAGAGCAGCAAAAGCCGACTGCACACCTGCGTGATGCGCTGCGCAATGGTCGCGTCTGGCAACTCGCCATCATCTACATGACCATCCAGATTGCGGTATATGGACTGATCTTCTTCCTGCCATCGCAAGTGGCGGCGCTGTTGGGCACTAAAGTCGGTTTCCTCGCCTCGCTGGTGGCGGCGATTCCGTGGGTTGCGGCGCTGTTTGGTACCTGGCTGATTCCACGCTATTCCGATCGCAGTGGCGAGCGTCGCCGGGTGGCGGCGTTTACGTTGCTGGCGGCGGCGGTCGGGATTGGTTTGTCCGGATTAGTTTCGCCGCTGTTGGCCATCATCGCGCTTAGCGTCGCGGCGGTGGGGTTTATTGCCGTGCAACCGGTGTTCTGGACCATGCCGACGCAGCTGCTTTCTGGTACCGCGCTGGCGGCAGGCATCGGCTTCGTCAACTTGTTTGGTGCTGTGGGTGGCTTCCTCGCGCCGTTGATTCGCGTAAATGCCGAGATGCAATTTAACAGCAGTGCCGCTGGATTGCTGGCGCTGGCGCTGATTGCCGCCATCGGTTCAATCATTATCCTCAGCCTGAAAGTGGAGCGTCAGTTGCCGCACTCTCAGCAGCCAAGTCATTGAATAAGGAGAAGCTATGCAGGACCCATTAAAAAATCCTTTCAAAGCCGGATTGGCTAAAGGTGAAACGCAGATTGGTTTGTGGCTGAGCAGTACATCGTCGTATCTGGCCGAAATTGCTGCCACCAGCGGCTACGACTGGTTACTGATTGATGGCGAACACGCCCCGAATACCGTGCAGGATCTCTATCATCAATTGCAGGCGGTTGCACCTTATCGCAGCCAGCCTGTGATTCGCCCGATTGAATTCCAGACCGCACTGATTAAGCAGGTGCTGGATATCGGTGCGCGCACCTTGCTGGTACCGATGATCGACAGCGCCGAGCAGGCAAAAGCGTTGGTGCAGGCGACGCGCTATCCGCCTTACGGTACGCGCGGCGTCGGAGCGGGCGTGGCGCGGGCGGCACGTTGGGGACGCGTTGAAAATTACATGGCGCGCGCCAATGAAGAGTTGTGCCTGTTGATTCAGGCCGAAAGCAAAACGGCGATTGATAATCTGGATGCGTTACTGGAAGTAGAAGGCGTTGACGGGATATTTATTGGCCCGGCAGATTTATCCGCCTCATTAGGTTATCCCGATAATGCAGCGCATCCTGAAGTGCAGAAGGTGATTGAGCACAGTATTAAACGCATCCGCAGCGCAGGAAAAGCGGCCGGTTTTCTGGCAGTGAATCTTGAAATGGCAGAACGCGCCATCAGTTGGGGGGCAAACTTTGTTGCTGTTGGTGTGGATACCATGCTTTATACCGATGCTCTGGATAATCGGCTCGCGCATTTTAAAAAGCGTTTAATCGCGCCGAATAAATCGAACTACTAAATGAGTAAACGGATGGTGCGCCATCCGTTTTTCATTGATGAAATATATCATTTAATTGAAATGAATAAGTCTGTTGACGTCAAAAGGCGTTAATAAAAGAACCGTTATTTATCAACGCATCACACAGCTGAGCCGGGGCAGAAATCTATCGTTGCGCGCTAGCGGCGTAACAATCTCTTTAGCACGTTCTGTGGCATCAAAACCCGCTTGACGACACAGCACACAGGGATCGCTACTTTCACGCATTGCTTGTTTGGTTTCATCATCGAGCTGGCGCTTGCGGCAATACAGCGGCGTGCAGCCCAATACATGCTTAAACGATCGAGTAAAGGATTGCTGGCTTTCGAAATGGTATTTAACCGCCAGACTGATAATCGGCGCATTGCTGTCTTTTAAATCATTGATACAGTGAACCAGTTTCTTTTTACGAATGTAGCGTGCCAGCGTTTCATTGTGATAGCGGGCGAAGAGTTTCTGTAAATACCATTTAGAATAGCCGGACTTCAGTGCGATATCATCGATGCTTAAACGTTGATCCAGGTTAGCCATAATCCATTCGGTTACCGAATCAATTACCCCTTCATTGTATTTTTGCTGTGTCATCATAGTCCTCCATTAACACGCACAGAGTGTAATTTAATTAATCTTTCCATTCTGCAATTAATGTAAAGTTTTCTGATTATTGAACTATTTTGTTATTTGTCATCAAGACCGGTCTTGGTTTTCGTGAATTTACAGGTTTTCTTGTTGTGATGGTGTTGAATATTTATCGTAATAACGGACGTTATTATTAACTCAAATTTTTCATCGCATTGAGATGCTTAATAGTAAAAGTCGTGCTTTTTGGCGGCACACTTCATCAATACTTAACGCGAATTAACGTGCCAGACTGAAGGTTTTCACTCTTGAGGAATGGCGCTATGGATTTTCGTTTCAAGCCAAAACAGTCACTTGCCATTATTCTGGCGTCGATGGCGCTTTGTGGTACCGCCCCGGCGCTCGCTGCCAATGTGTATGGCGAGCAGTTGGAAGGTTTCAACTATCCCTATCCGCTGCAGCACTTTAACTTCACCTCGCAGCAGCAAGCGATGAGCATGGGTTATATGGATGTCAAACCTACGCAGCAGGCCAACGGCAAAACCGTGGTGCTGATGCACGGCAAGAACTTCTGCGGCGCAACCTGGGACGGCACCATCAAAGCGCTGAGCCAGAAAGGTTATCGGGTGATTGCGCCGGATCAGATTGGCTTCTGCAGCTCAACCAAACCAGCTAACTATCAATACACCTTTCAGCAGTTGGCGCAGAACACCCATCAACTGTTGCAGCAGCTAGGTATCGACAACGCCATTATTGTTGGGCACTCCACCGGCGGTATGCTGGCGACGCGCTATGCGCTGATGTATCCACAGCAAACGCAGAAGCTGGTGCTGGTTAATCCCATTGGTTTAGAAGACTGGAAAGCCAAAGGCGCGCCGTGGCGCTCGGTGGATCAGTGGTATCAACGTGAACTCAAGCTGGATGCGGCGGGTATCAAGAAGTATGAACAGCAGACTTATTACAGCGGCCAGTGGAAGCCGGAGTATGACAAATGGGTCGATATGCTGGCCGGACTAAACAGCGGACCGGGGCACAAGAAAGTGGCGTGGAACTCGGCGTTAATCTACGACATGATCTTCACGCAGCCGGTTTATTACGAATTTAAAGATCTGCGCGTGCCAGCCACCTTAATGATTGGTACCGCTGATACCACGGCGATTGGCAGCGATATCGCGCCGCCGGACGTGAAAGCAAAACTCGGACATTACAACGTGCTGGGCAAGCAGGTGGCGCAGCTGATTCCCGGCGCACGCTTAATCGAATTCCCCGGCATGGGCCACGCGCCGCAAATGGAAGAGCCGCAGAAGTTTAATCAGACATTAATCGCGGATTTAGCTGGCAATTAACCGTAGGGTCGCCATTCATGGCGACCAACATCAACTCAGCTTCTTTTTCCCATTCTTAGCGGCGTACATCCGTTCGTCGCTACCTTCCAGCAATTGTTCCAGCGATTGCGGATGGTCAGGATCGAACTCAACAATCCCCGATGAGAAGTGCAGGGCGTAACGCCGCTCCAGATTCTGCGTTTGCTGTTGCAGGAAACCATCAAAGCGCGCCAACACGCCCTCGGCATCGGCGAGCTGCAAGCCGTTAAACAGCACCACAAACTCATCGCCACCCAAACGGGCAAAGATATCCGCGTGGCGGAAACTCACTTTCATGGCATCGGCAAAATCCATCAGCGCGCGGTCGCCTTCGCGATGGCCGAGCGTATCGTTAATGGCTTTGAAGCGATCGAGATCGAGGAACGTCAGGCTGGCGGGTAACTGCTTCACCTGGCACTCATTCAGCGCCAGCTGGCCGAGCGTCATAAAGCCGCGGCGATTGGTGATTTGCGTCAGTTCATCTGAGGTCGCGGTCTGGAAAGCCACCAGCTCCGCTTCCGCCATTGCGGCCAAATCGCGCAGTGTATGAATATCGTCGGCATCAAACTGGCGTGCATGGTGATCGATAATACACAGCGTGCCGATTTTGGCTCCGGCGGGCGTGCGCAGTGGACACCCGGCGTAAAAACGCACAGGGCTGTTTTCGCCGCTCACCAACGGGTTGTCGTGGAAACGTTCGTCTTCTAGCGCGTTTTCAACCACCATCACATCATCTTGCAGGATTGCATGGCCACAAAATGAGGTATTACGTGGTGCGGTTGCAGCAGCGTAACCGGCCGCTGATTTGAACCACTGATGGTCCTCTTCCAGCAGGCTGACCAGCGCGACGGGCACGCCAAACAAACGACGGGCAAGGCGGGTTAATCGGTCGAAACGCTCTTCTGCCGGCGTGTGCAGAATGTTGAGCGCACGTAACTGGGCCAGACGATGTGACTCGTCCGCAGGCAGTGCAGGTGCTTTCATCGCGTTACTCTTATTAATTATGGAATTACTGAAACACTGGTGTTGGTGCCATAAAGGCTGAAAGCGCCTGGCAACGGGATGCGATGTCCGCTGCCAGGCGTAATGATAATCAGAGCACTTTTTGCTCGGCGAGATCAAGGGCAAAATAGCTGAAAATGAGATCGGCACCGGCACGTTTAATCGCGCCCAGGCTTTCCAGAACCACATTACGTTCGTCGATGGCGCCCGCCTGTGCGGCGAATTTGATCATCGCGTACTCACCGCTCACCTGGTACGCCGCCAACGGCAACGTGGTGCGTTCGCGGATATCGCGCAGGATATCGAGATAAGCACCCGCTGGTTTCACCATCAGTGAATCTGCGCCTTCCGCTTCATCAAGCAGCGACTCGCGCAGCGCTTCACGGCGGTTCATTGGATTCATCTGATAAGTCTTACGATCGCCTTTCAGCGCGGTGCCTGCTGCTTCACGGAACGGGCCGTAGAAGGAGGAGGCGAACTTGGTCGAATACGACATGATAGCGGTGTCGGTGAAACCTGCGGCGTCGAGCGCCTGGCGAATGGCTTTCACCTGGCCATCCATCGCGGCAGAAGGGGCGATAAAGTCGGCGCCGGCTTGCGCTGCCACCACGGCTTGCTTACCGAGATTAATCAGCGTTTGGTCGTTATCGACGCCGTGATCGCACAGCACGCCGCAATGGCCGTGGCTGGTGTATTCGCAGAAACAGGTATCAGACATCACGATCATTTCTGGCACGGTGTCTTTGCAGATACGCGACATACGCGCCACCAAACCGTTTTCGTTCCAGGCATCGCTGCCGGTGGCATCGGTATGGTGGGAAATGCCGAAGGTCATCACTGAACGAATACCCGCTTTAGCAATACGTTCGATCTCATACGCCAAACGTTTTTCTGGAATACGCACCACGCCCGGCATGGCGTTAATTGGCACGTAATCGTCCACGCCTTCTTCAACGAAGATCGGCAGCGCCAGATCGTTGATGCTGAGGTTGGATTCCTGGAACATTTCGCGCATTGACGCGCTTTTGCGCAGCCTTCTTGGGCGCTGGATCAGATTAAATTCAGACATGCTCTACAACTTATGCAGGTTAAAAAAGTGGCAATAGTTTACCCCTTTTCGGCACTGCGCATGAAGGATTGTGTGCGGAAACGAAAACTCCCGCCGGGCGGCGGGAGTGGGGAAGATTACTCGTTGATGTCCGGGTGCTGCTGCACCAGGTTTTTACGTTTCGCCTCAAGCTTGGCGATCTCGTCATCAATATCTTCGATTTTCTGCTCGATGTTGTCGTGATGCTCCTGCAGGATTTCACGCGCTTCTTCGAGATCCGACGCAGCCGGAGTAGCACCACGCAGCGGCTTGTTAGCGGTCTCTTTCATGTAGATACCGGTAATCAAACCAATCACCGCGACAACCATCAGATAGTAAGCCGGCATATACAGATTGTTAGTGGCTTCTACTAAATACGCGGCGAGTGTCGGCGTTAAACCGGCAATCAGCACCGAGATATTAAAGGCACTTGCTAAGGCGCTGTAGCGAATGTGGGTTGGGAACATCGCAGGTAGCGACGACGCCATCACACCGGTAAAGGCATTAAGAATCACCGCCATCAGCAGAAGACCGGCAAAAATCAGGCCCAACACGCCGCTATTGATCAGCATAAAGGACGGTATCGCGAAGGCAAACAGCGCGATAGAACCAATGATGATAAACGGACGACGGCCAAAACGGTCACTCAGCATACCCATCACTGGTTGCACAAACAGCATACCCATCATGATGGCGATAATGATTAACACGCCGTGATCTTCCGAGTAGTGCAGGTTATGCGACAGATAACTCGGCATGTAGGTCAGCAGCATGTAGTAGGTGACGTTGGTGGCAATTACCAGACCGATACAGGCCAACAGGCTTTTCCAGTGTTTGGTCGCGATCTCTTTAAACGACACTTTCGGGCCATCGCGCAGTCCTTCACGGTCGCCCTGTTCCAGTTTCTCAACGTGCTGCTGGAACGCCGGCGTTTCTTCCAGCGCATGACGCAGATATAAACCAATGATGCCGAGCGGCAGCGCGATAAAGAACGGAATGCGCCAGCCCCACTCGAGGAACTTCTCTTCACCGATGATGGTAGAGATCAGTACCACAACGCCCGCACCCAGCACGAATCCCGCAATCGAACCGAAGTCGAGCCAGCTGCCCATAAAGCCGCGCTTACGGTCAGGCGAATACTCGGCAACGAAGATCGATGCGCCGGTGTATTCACCGCCGACCGAGAAGCCCTGCGCCATTTTTGCCAACAGCAGCAGGATCGGTGCCCAGATACCAATGGAGGCATAAGAGGGTATCAAGCCAATACAGAAGGTACTGATCGACATGATGACAATGGTGATAGAGAGAATTTTCTGGCGACCATATTTATCGCCCAACATGCCGAAGAACAAACCACCGAGTGGACGAATCAGGAACGGAACTGAGAACGTACCCAGTGCAGCAATCATCTGTACACTTGGTGAAGCATCCGGGAAGAACACTTTACCCAGTGCATAAGCCACAAAGCCATAAACACCAAAATCAAACCATTCCATCGCGTTGCCCAGCGAAGCTGCGGTAATGGCTTTACGTAAACGGGAGTCATCGATAATCGTGACATCATCAATCCCGATAGGTTTTACACGCTTCCTACGTAGTTTCATGCAGATACCCTGTATTGGAATTCGAAAAATCCTCAACGCTGCGGACTCAATAAATGCCAACAGTCCGCGGCGTTGAGAAAATTAAAGCATAGCCGGGAAATAACGTTTTTCCCTGGCCTGCCGGGCAATTATTAGGGGGGTAATGATTGCCAACCGCGACAGAGTATACCGATTTAGTGTGATATTTGTCATGTTTTCACCATTAACTGGCTATTTTTTAGCTAATGATACGGCTTTATTCATGCTTAAACGCGTCAAAAAAAGGCAGGAAAATAACATCACACTCTGCGGTTAGCGTGCGCCTTATGGTTAAACTACTTATACTTACGCCAATTGCTTTTTTGGAAATCAGGATTCGCATGGCGCGTTATGTTTTGTATGCCAAAAGTCTCTGTTTTGATGCCGAACAACAGGTGTTTTATCCGCTGAATGCCTCAACACAACGTGTTGCGTTGAGTACGCTTCAATGCGCAGTATTACGCCGCGTGCTTAATGCGCAGGGGAAACTGGTACGTAATCAGGCGCTGCATGTGCTGTTCCAACGGGAACCTTCTGATGTGCCCTTTGCCGATCGCCTCACTACGACCATTGCCGAGATCAATCGCCTGGCACTACATGCCCACGCGCCAGGTGCCTTGATTCACCAGGTGCCGCTAATTGGCTGCGTGCTGGCGGAGCAGGTTGATGTTGAACCCTGCAACGACACGCTGTCTGTGAAATCAGAGCCTGAGATGCCGGTGAACATTCAGCCTGCACCGCGAGTTAATCCTGTTGTCGCTAAGAAAAAATCCTGGTTGCTGCGCGGAGTGCTGGCCGGTTTTTTGCTGCTCAATGCGATGCTTGCACTGGTTGCACGACACGAGTTAGCACCAGCGGGACATCAAGGCACTGATTACAAATCCTATGGTCAGGAGGCGCGAACGCAGGTGTTTATCGCCGAAAGCCTATTGCCAAACTCTTTTGTGGTTCAGGATGCCCTGCGCCGCTTTCGCGATTTAAAGCCGCGTCTGGCGGATGGATCGACACCGCCTTTGCTTTATATCAATCGTTCGCGTACCCGCGTGTTTACCAGCGCATTTCTCTGCGCGCGACCGATGTCGCAAAAGAACAATGAATGTCTGTCGTGGATGGTATCTGCTCAGGAATTACCGGATGCGTAAATCACTTCTGGCTGTTGCCCTCTTTGTTGCTTTTATCTTGCCGTGGGCACTGGTGTTGCTGGTACGCCCAGCCGAACCGGTACCGGAATGGTGTGAATTTCCCTATCGTATTCAGAATGAAGCGCAGCCAGGTGGCGTGATTAATGCCACGGTGCGCAATCGTTTTAAAGCTGATGGCAGCGGCAGTTCAATTCTGACCGGCACCATCACGCTCAGCGATCGTCATTATCAATTAAATCGGGTATCAGATTACAGCTGGCATCGGCAGGGTGATTTTATGCTGGTGAATACGCATCAGGTGCAGATTATGGCCAACGATACGGTGCCTGCCGCGCTGGCAGCACAGGTTCTTTTCACTTCGGGGCGCGAAGCTAATAATGATTTTTATCAGATGTATCAACTCCCGAACGGCGATCAAATAATCAATTATTCTGGTATGCCACGGCTTTATTGCCATACCTGATTGTTGCGCAAATAAATAAGAAAAACTTACCATTAAGCGAGGCGGTAAGCACCGCTTGCCAGTTTGTAAGCATTCAGTAATACTCTGCCGCCGTGCTTTGGTGGAGTGTTCATGTCGAGGAAAAACGCCCAGTCTTTTAAGAATCCCTGGCTGTCGATGATCGACAGTGTAGAAAGGAATCTTATCAATTTTGTGCCTGCGGCACCTCGTACGGCTGCCGTTTCCAGTACCTCGATTGAGTGGATTAACTGTGGCGAGCGAGCCGATGCGCAGCTGGCATTATTGGCGCAACAACCCGATGAACTGCTGCAACGCCTGAAAAGCTGGCGCCAGGCCGGATTACTCACCAGCCAGGCGATGGAGAGCTTTCGTCAGCTGCAACGGCTGACACAAACCAGCATCGCACGTAACCAACCCATCACGCAGCTTGATGAATATCAGCAATTAGTGGGGCAGTTAACGCCGACGCTGGAGCGCATCAATCAACGTCTCAACGCCCAGCGCGATTTGCCGAATGGCGCACTGGCGGAAGATAGCCTTGAAGTGGCGCTGCGTATTGCTGAAAAACGTCGCGCAGGCCGTTCAGAGTAACGAGCGCAGCGGCGCACCGGTCAACCATCCCTTAATATCTTCCACCGCCTGCGTAAAGTAGGTGTGATAATTGCTGTCGGCAACATAGCCGAGATGCGGCGTCGCCAGCACATTCGGCAGCAGACGCAACGGATGATCCGCAGGAAGCGGCTCCTGTTCAAACACATCCAATCCTGCACCGGCTAGCTGACCCGATTGCAGCGCGGCGATCATCGCCTGTTGATCAACAATCCCGGCACGCGAAGTGTTAATCAGTAGCGCACCAGGCTTCATCTGCGCCAGCGCCGCCGCATCGATCAAATGGCGTGAGCGTTCGCTCAATACCAGATGAATCGACACCACATCGCTGCTGTTGAGCAGCGCTTGCAGCGAGGGCGAGCGCTCAACGCCACATTCGGCGGCGCGTTCAGCGGTTAAATTCTGGCTCCACGCACATACATTCATCCCAAACGCCTGCGCTACTTTTGCCATCTCGCCGCCGATTTTGCCCAGTCCGAGCAAGCCCAGCGTTTTGCCCTGCAGACTCATGCCTAAGGTGTGCTGCCACGCGCCGTTGCTGCGCAGCGCTTGATTCTCCGGCACGATATGGCGCGCCAGCCCAAGCAATAATCCCCACGTCAGTTCCAGAGGTGCCGCACTGCTGCTGGCGGTGCCACATACCGCGATATAGCGCTCTGCACAGGCATCTAGATCGATGGAGGCATTACGCATGCCGGAAGTGACTACCATTTTCAGATTGGGCAAGCGGCCAATCAGCTCGGCGCTGAGCGGCGTGCGTTCGCGCATCACCACCAGAATGTCGGCGTGGGCGATGTGTTTAACCAGTTGATCCTGGTCGGCGAAATTTTCAGTCAGGGAAGTGGTGTTAACCAGCGGGGCGAGAGACGCCCAATCGGCAAGTGACTGGGCGACGTTCTGATAATCATCAAGAATGATGCAGTTCAGGCTCATGATGTTCCTCAACGAGAAGTGGCTTGTGCCCTTGCTCGCTGAGCCAGGCACGCAGCCGGTCATTATCCAGCGGACGGGCATAATAGTAGCCCTGAATAAATATCACACCACGCTGCCGAAGGTACTCAAATTGTGTTGCGGTCTCTACGCCTTCACCGAGTACATCCAGTTCCAGCTTGTGGCACAGATTAATAATCGCATCCAGCACCGGCGTTTCGACGTCGAGGCCTTCAATGGCGTTAATAAAGCCACGATCGATTTTCAGATAATCCAGCGGGAAGGTGAGCAGATAAGTCAGCGAGCAGTGTCCGGTACCGAAATCATCAATTGCCACCTTCATGCCCTGCGCGCGCAAATGGCGCAGTTTACGCGCCACCATTTCACCATCTTCAATCAGGCTGCGTTCGGTCAGCTCCAGAGTAATACACATCTGTTTATCTTTGATGCGCTCAGCAAACAGCTCAATGTCAGCAACGAAATCGGCATGTTGCAGATGTTCCGCCGCCAGATTCAGCCCGATGTGGAAACCGGGTTCGACCTGCCAGCCCTGAATATCTTCCGCCATCAACTCCAGCAGATGCTGGGTCAGCGGTACAATCATGCCTTCGGCTTCAGCGGCGCTGATAAAGATATCCGGGCGAATCATGTCGCCATTGGGGCGCTGCCAGCGCAGCAAGGCTTCGGCGCCGGCGCAGGCGTGCAATGTGTTGCTGTAAACCGGCTGATAGTGCACCGAGAACTGGCGGGCGCGGATGGCGCGGCCAATCTCATCGTGCCAGGAGATACGACGACGCAGCCAGTTGGCGGTGAGGATCATCAACAGAATTGAGAAAATCGCCGCCATTGGCAGGAAGATGAACAGCGCCTGACGCCAGGCTTTCAGCAACTCAGAAGCCGGAACCGTCACACTAACGGTGATGGGATAGCGGCTGGATTCGGCCTGAAAAGCTTCACTTTTCATATACAGCTTAGGCCGCGTGTCAGTCGGTCCGCTGGCAATCACCGCGCCGCCGCTAAATTGCAGGCTCATGTGGTAGCCACGCGATCCGCCGATAGCGTTCATAAAGTCCATCAGATATTGGCCATCGATGACCGCCCAAAAACCGCTGGTATCGGGGAGTTGGCGCACAAACACCACGGCAGGACGGTTCTGTACGCCGTAAGTGCCGCGCACCGAGATGCTCCACCAGGCTTTGCCGGTAATCGGCGGTGGCTGCAGCATCATTTCGCTTAAGGTGCCGTGTTTCAGGCCAAAGGCGGACGAGCAGCTGATGTCGCCGCCTTTCAGCATACCAATGGATCGGAAATAGGGATTGAGCGTGCCCGCTCGCTGCAGCTGATCTTCGATTTGTGTGCAAGGTTGATAGTGATACTGACGCAGCTCAGTGATCATATCCCATGCGTTATCACTCATCTTTTCAGCCTGAGTGAGCAAGGTATTGGCGGTGGAAATCTGCTGTTGGTGGACGGTATGGCGCGCTTCGATGGCGGTACAAAGGATGCCGAGCACCAAGGGTAACAACCCGGCGCAGACAATTAAGAGCCAGCCAAAATCGTGATGTCGTTTTTTCAGTGGCACCAGACAATCCTCGGTGGGTTTACGCCGCGCATAAGCTGCGGTTGCGGCGTCAGCAGCATACCATTTTCACAGGGCTGTGTAGGGTAGCGATTTAAGAATAAACCGGTCTGATACAGGTCAATGATCAATCTCACTTTGCGTTTACTGACAATGTTTTGCCGTTATTGGCATTTCCCAGCGGCAAAAACGCTATGCCACGATGTTAGGTAAGCACATTGACCTGAAATGAGGAGTGGAAATGAGCACTGAAACCCTGGATGTCACATCTTTACGGCAGCGCATCAGCGAAGGCGAATGGCAGGCGCGCATCAAGCTGGCACAGGCTTACCATCTGGCGGCCAAGCTGCGCTGGACCGACCATATTTACACCCATTTTTCCCTGCGCGTACCGGGCGATCAGCCGCACTTTCTCATCAACGCTTTCGGGCAAACCTTCGATGAAATCCAGGCGGAAACGCTGGTGAAAATCGACATCGACGGCAATATTATTGACGACCCAACCGGGCTGGGAATTAACCTTGCCGGATTTGTGATTCACAGCGCGATTCATCGCGCGCGGCCCGATGCCCATGCGGTACTGCATACGCATACCGCCGCGGGCATTGGCGTTTCGGCGCAGCGAAACGGCCTGCTGATGATTTCGCAACACAGCACCCGTTTCCATAATCGCCTTGGTTATCACGATTACGAAGGCATCGCGCTGGATCTCGACGAGCAGCAACGCATCGTTGCCGATCTTGGCGATCTCAACGCGCTGATCCTGCGCAATCACGGCCTGCTGACCAGCGGCGGCAGCATTGAAGAAGCCTTCTACAACCTTTATTACCTCGAACGCGCCTGCCAGGCACAGTTGGCAGCACAATCGGGCGGCGCGGATCTGATTATTCTGCCAGATGCTGTTTCCGAGAAAGCCGCGCAGGCGTTTGATAACAGCATTCGCCAGCGCAAATATCAGCTGCACTGGGATGCCTACATCCGCCAGCTCAACCGCAACGCACTTTGAGAATCTCCCAATGAAATGGCTGAAACCGGTATTTTCTGCGCTGCTGCTGTGCGCGGCGTTTGGCAGTCAGGCGGCGCCTGATTTAAGTAAAGTCACGCTGGTGCTGGGCGATCAGGCGCGCAATCTGCGTTCGCTGATCGAAGCGGCAGATGTAATGAAAGACGCGCCTTATCAATATCGCTGGGCGAATTTCCAGGGCGCAGCGCCGCTGTTTGAAGCGCAGCGTGCCGGTGCGGTGGATACCTCGTACGCGGGCGATTTGCCGGTGCTGATGGCGGCGTCGGGCGGCGTGCCGCTGAAGATCATCGCCACCAACGTCGGTGACGCCGGTTCGAACGGGCTGATCGTGCCCGCCGACTCGCCGATCCACAGCGTGAAGGATCTGGCCGGCAAGCAGGTTGTCGTCTCGTCGGCGCGCGGCAGTATCTCGCAGCACTTGCTGTATGAAGCGCTGGAAGAGGCGAAAGTGCCGCGTGATACGGTGCCGGTGCGATTTGTGTTGCCGACCGACGCCAGCGCGGCGTTCAACTCAGGACAGATTGCCGCGTGGGCGACCTTCGATCCCTATTTAGGCATTGCCGAAAAGCATGGCGCGCGTCTGCTGCGTGACGGCAAAGGGCTGACGACCGCGCTGTCGTTTGTCACCGCCACGCAAAGCTCGCTCGACGATCCCGCCAAGCGCGCCGCGATTGCGGATTTCACCCATCGTCTGGCCAAAGCGCGCGAGTGGGCGCTGGCGCATCCGCAGCAGTATAACGAGGTGTATGCGCAGTTAACGCGCCTGCAACCGGCGGATGCGCAGCAAATTACTGCGCGTATTTCCCACGGCGTGCGTGGCGTGACGCCGGATGATGTGGCGAAGGTGCAGAAGGTGTCGGACTTGTTCAGCGAGCTGAATATCCTGCCAAACAAAGTCGATGTGCAGGCAATTACCGATAACAGCGTGTTTCAATAAGCGGCGTAGGGTCGCCATTCATGGCGACCTGGCTGTTATCGCGCCCGTTTACCCGGCCGCCCGTTCCCCAACATAATTGCCAATCGGCTGCCGCCCGGCGTGGTTTCCATCAAAATCTTGGTCACGCTGGTGAGCGGCACCGACAGCAACATGCCGACCGGACCCAGCAACCAGCCCCAGAAAATCAACGACAGAAACACCACCAGCGTCGAGAGTCCCAGCCCGCGCCCCATCAATCTTGGCTCCAGCATATTGCCGAACACCATGTGAATCGCGCTGAACAGTGCCGCCACCAGCATGGCGTCATAAATATTATTCAGTACCAGCGCCTGAATAAACGGCGGGATGCCAGCGATGATCGGCCCGATATTGGGGATGAAATTAAGGATGAACGCCACCACGCCCCAGAACAGCGCGAACTTCACGCCGAGCAGCAGCAGCGACAGCCAAACGGCGACGCCGGTAATTAAACTCACCAATGTTTTCAGCGCCAGATAGTGCGTCACGCCTTTCAACGCGCGATGCAGACCGGCGATGCGGATCTGCGGATTGACCATCGCGTTACGCATTTTGTACGGCAGATGGCGCACCTCAAACAGCATAAATACCACGGTGAGAATCAGCAGCAGCACGTTGGTCATCGCGCCAGACAGCTGTTTCAACACCGATGTGGCCATGTCCATCACCACGTTGGGATCGAGGCGTGCCGCCAGCGCTTCGGTAGAGATGTTGATATGAAAACGCGCGGCAAAATGTTGCACCACCGCCAGCTTCTGCTCCAGCATGGCGCGGATTTGCGGATAGGTATCACTGAAGTCACTGGCCGAGCTGGCGAGTACAGCGATGAGTAACAGCACGACGATAAAAATCACGCTGATCACCAAGGTAATCGCCAGGCCACGTTTGACGCCGCGCCGCATCAACATCGTCACCAGCGGATTGAGCACGATTGCCAGGAAGCTGGCCAGTAAGAAGGGCACCAGAATGTCCGAGGCGGCGCGAATGCCCGCCAGAATAATCACCAGCATCGCCAGTTTTACCAGGATGTTCTGGCCAATTTTTTCCTGTAGCAGGTTGTTCATTCTCTCTCCTGAGACGGTTTTTGCTCAGGAGAGTGTAGTTGATGGAAATTAACCATCTGTTATTTAAGACAAACAGAAGTTTGGTAGCTGGTCGCCATAAATGGCGTAATGCCGCTCAGTTAAGCGCAGAGCGACTTTCGTTCGCTATGTGCGGAGGCAGTTGCAGCACCCTGGTGCGGCGACCGAGCAGAGGACGCCTGGCCGCGCCCTCTGCACTCCCGGGCCTTGCGCCAGCCCAACCCGCCGCTGCGCGGTACCTTCACTCATTCACGATTCCTGACGGATCGGTGGCGATTCGCTCCTGCTCAGCGCCACCTCTCGCCGCATCCATGCGGCTCGCCCTGGAATCCCTCAATCGTTCAGCGGTTTGGGATGTCGCCTCAACACCCGCGCTGCAGCCGCAATGCATTATCCTGCCTCACCATCGCTGCAAATCCCGTAGGGTCGCCATTTATGGCGACCGATTTACGCATATTTGACAAGCATTACGCCATAAATGGCGACCCTACGTTCACCGGGCCTGACGCCGCATCAGCGTGGTCGCAGCTAACATCAAACTCAAACTGGCGAGCAGTGTCAGCGTGGCCATCGCCATACCTTGTCCCACCGAACCTTGTTCGAACTGACGCCAGATAAAGATCGCCACGGTTTGCGTGCCCGCCGGAGCCAGCAGCAGCGAGGTCACCAGCTCGCGTGATGCCACGGCAAACACCATCATCATCGCCGCCAGCAAGCTGGGCGCCACCAGCGGCAGCACAACCAGCCGCAGCGCCTGCAAACGTGATGCGCCGTGCACGCGCGCTGCCGGTTCCAGCGTTGGGGCCAGCTGACGCAGCGCGCTACTGACATAGCGCACCGGCCACGGCAGCAGCAAACAACTGTACGACAGCAGCAGAATAAACATGGTGTTATAGGGCGAAACCGGCCAGAAACCGCGGTTCCACAGCAGAATCAAACCCACGCCCACCACCACGCCGGGCATCGCCGCAGGCAGCAGCGCAAGGCCATCCATCATTGCCAGCAAACGGGTTTTGCCTTCCGACACGCGCCAGGCAATGAGAAAGCCCAGCGCGCCAGTCAGCAGCGCCGCGCCAAGCGCCAGGCCAATGCTGGTGGAGAAGGCCGCCAGCGCATCGCCTTGCTGACTGAACAGCGCGCCGAAGTGGCGCAGCGTTAGATTGCTGAGATGCAATCCACCGGAGAGCGTATTCAGTAAGCCGCTCAAGGTCATCGCGCCGAGCGGCAGCACCACCGCCAGCAACACGGTGAGAGCAAACGGCAGCAGCATCAGGTTTTGTAAGCCGCCGGCATGCGCCAGTTCCTGAGTAACAGGTTTACCGCTAACCGCCGTCACATCGCTGCTGCCGGTCAGTTTGCGCTGCAGCAGCCACGCCGTGAGCGCCACCAGGCTCAACATCAGTGACAGCGACGCCGCGCCGGGCAGATCGATCGGCCAGTCGGCGAGTTTGGTTTCAATGCCAACGGTCATCAGCGTCAGCTTCGCCTGCGCACCCAGCGCTGCGGGCACGCCGTACTCCTCAATCGCCAGCGTAAACGCCAGCAGCACGCCGCCTGCCAACGCCGGTAAGGTGAGCGGCAAGGTAATGTGCCAGAAGCCGCGCCACGCCGATGCGCCATGCACGCGCGCTACCCAGGAGAGACGTTGTCCGCTCGCCAGCAGCGAACGCGACACCGCAAAATAGACCACCGGGAAGATGTTCAGCGTCATCACGCCAATCATGCCGCTGCTGCTAAATAGCAGGCTGTCGAAGTTGATGCCGGTAAGTTGTTCGATATAACCGTTGCGTTGCAGCGCCAGCGTCCATGACAGCGCCACAATATAGGGCGGCGTCAGAAACGGGATCAGAAACAGCAGATCCCACAGTGCCGCGCCCGGCAGGCGGAACAGGCCGCGCAGTGCGCCGAGCGGTAAGCCCAGCAGAAAACTGCACAGCGCCACACCGCCGCCGATTTTTAGCGTGCCCAGCCACATCGATGTCAGCTGCGGATCGTCCAGCAGCACCGGGAAAGCGCTAAAAGCGCCGCGCCAGCTGCCTTCGCCGAAGTGCGGAAACAGCGCTTGCAGCACGATAAACAGCAGCGGCAGCGCCACCAGCAGCATTAACGCCAGCAGAATCAAGCCATTCAGGGCACGCGACATCGCTTACTGTCCGAACAGGGCGCCAAAGCGCTTCAGCACCGCCGAGCGCTCGCTGCTGCCATCCTGATTGGTCGGCAACAATTTGATCTCGGTGAACAGCGGACGTTGCGCTTTGATATCGGTACGCGCTGGCATCAGCCAGGCTTTCGCTACTTGCTCCTGACCTTCATCCGACAGCACGTAATCGACGAATTTCTTCGCATCGTCGGCGTGCTGGCTGCTTTTCAGGATCATCATCGGACGCGGCGCGACCACGGTGCCGTTTTCCGGGAAGATCACCTTCACGCTTTCGCCCTGCGCGATGTTGTTATAGGTAACGTAATCGACCGCGCCAAACACCGCCGCTTTCGCGCCTTGCAGCACTGGCGTCACCGCCTGCGCGTTCGGGCCGCTCATCACCATGCCGTTGGCTTTTAACTGATCAAACAGCTGCCAGGCTTTTTCGCCTTCGCTGTTTTGCAGGCCAATCAGCAGATCGAGTGATGCGCCAGACAGCGCCGGATCCGGCGTGGTCACTTTATCTTTAAAGGCGGGCGCGGTGAGATCCTGCCAGGTTTTCGGTTCTGGCGTATTGCTTTGTGTATTCCACACGATGCCGAGCGCGGAAATGCCTTGTGCGACATAGTTGGCGGTTTTGAACTGATCCGGCACTTTCGCCGCATTAGCACTTTCGAAAGGTTGCAGCCAGCCGCGCTGTTGCAGATCTTCGGCGGTATCCCACGAAGCCGAGATCAACACATCGGCCTGCGGATTGGCCTGTTCCGCTTCCAGACGCGCCATCACTTTGCCGGTGGTGGCCTGGAAAATATTCACTTTGATGCCGGTCTGTTTTTCAAACCCGGCGGCAAGACTTTTCGACAGCGAACCCGGACCGGCGGTGTACACCGTCAGCGCCTGGGCATCGTTGATCATGATGGCGGAAGTCAAAATCATCGCGCTGATGGCTCCTGTTTTAACTGACTTGAGAGATGGCATTGCGGTCCCCTGAGAGGTGAGTAACGGAAACAATCTGGCCCTGCGCCAGGTGAATGATGCGGTCGGCCAGCGTATTGGCTTCCTCGCGATCGTGCGTAACGTAAACAGCGGTGATGCCCGCCGCGCGCAGCAAATCCGCCATGGTGTGAACCAGGGTTTCACGCAGGTCGCGGTCGAGGTTGGAGAGCGGTTCGTCGAACAGCAGAATGGCCGGTTTCGCCACCAGCGCGCGCGCCAGCGCCACGCGCTGCTGCTGGCCGCCGGAAAGCAACGCTGGTTTACGATCGCCAAAATCAGCGAGGCCAACCTGCGCCAGTACGGCATCGGCCTGTTGTCGCGCGGCGGCTTTTTTCATACCGCGCATGCGCAGCGGAAAGGCGACGTTTTGCGCTACCGACATGTGCGGCCACAGCGCGTAATCCTGGAACACCATGCCGAGGTTGCGCTTCTCCGGCGCATCGCAGTGGCGCGGCGAGGCCACGCAGCGTTCGCCAATCCACAGTTCACCGGCGCTTGGCTGCAGCAAACCTGCCAGCAGTTTCAAAAGCGTGCTTTTGCCACAGCCGCTCGGACCGAGCAGCGCCAGGATTTCGCCTGCGGGAATAGTCAGGGAGAGATCGTGCAGAATAGTCAGGTTACCTACCGACCATCTGAGATTTTTCAGTTCAATAGGCAGCGCGGCATGCGTCATCGGCCATCTCCCGCGAAGGAGTTAGCGTTACGCACGCGCGCCTGAGAAATCAGGGGCGTCATCAGATTGTTATCCTCTTTGGGATTTGATTGAGGGCGAGTCTACGAGCGCGATATGACGAAATGATGACCGTAAAACTGGGCATTTCACTGATGCGGATAAAACCAAAAGGCGTATAGTTATCCTCTTGTTATGAAAATTCCGTCACCCACGAGCGCAATCACTCATGCCTGACCTGCCTGTCGCCGCACCTGAACACGGCCGTTTTCGCCTCAATTTACTGATCCTTTCCATCGTGAAGTTCAACTTTGCCAGCTATCTCACCATCGGCTTGCCGCTGGCGGTGCTGCCCGGCTTTGTCCATGATGGGCTGGGCTACAACGCTTTCTGGGCCGGATTGGTAATCAGCCTGCAATACATCGCCACGCTGCTCAGCCGTCCGCACGCCGGACGCTATGCCGATCTGTGGGGGCCGAAAAAAGTGGTGGTGCTGGGGCTGGTGGGCTGTTTGCTCAGCGGCATCTGTATTCTGCTCTCGGCGCTCAGTGATGGGCAGGGCGTACTGAGTCTGGTGCTGCTGTGTCTGGGGCGCGTGATTCTCGGCGTGGGGCAAAGCTTCTCCGGCACCGGTACGTCGCTGTGGGGCGTGGCGCGCGTCGGTTCGCTGCATATTGGCCGGGTGATTTCGTGGAACGGCATTGTCACCTACGGCGCGATGGCAATCGGTGCGCCGCTCGGCGTGGTGATTTTCCGCAGCGGCGGCTTGCTACTGCTCTCCGGCATCATCATTGCTATTTGCGTGCTGGCGATAGCGCTGGCGCTGCCGCGTGCGGCAGTGAAAGGCAGCAAAGCCAAGCCGCTGCCGTTCCGTGACGTGCTGAGCAAGGTGTACGGTTTCGGCCTGATTCTGGCGATGGGTTCCGCCGGATTTGGCGTGATCGCCACCTTCATCACGCTGTTTTATCAGGATAAAGGTTGGGACGGCGCTGCCTTCGCGCTGACCATGTTCAGTGCCGCTTTCGTCGGCACGCGCCTGCTGTTCCCGAATGCCATCAATAAGCTCGGCGGTTTGCGCGTGGCGAGTATTTGCTTCGCGGTGGAAGCGATTGGTCTGTTTCTGGTGGCCGGTTCGTTCGATCCGTGGATGGCGAAGATGGGCGCATTCCTCACCGGCGCGGGTTTCTCGCTGGTGTTCCCGGCGATTGGCGTAGTGGCGGTGAAAGTGGTGCCACAGCAGAATCAGGGCAGCGCGCTCGCCACCTATACTGCGTTTATGGATTTGTCGCTGGGCATCACCGGGCCGATTGCCGGTTTCATCATGAGTTATGCCGGCGTGTCGCTGGTCTATTTCCTCACCGCGCTGCTGGTGTGTTTAGCGCTGTTCTGCACGCTGCGGATGATTAAGCGGATGCCGGAAGATCCGGTGGTGGAGATTAAAGAGAACGCGTAATTTTGCTATTTAACTCAGGCATACCCTAAATAGTTTAAGCCAGAGCAAGGCGGCAAGCGTGAGAATCCCCAGGAGCTTACGCCCGTAAGTGACTGGGGTGAGCACGGGCAGCCAACGCAGCTATGGCTTAAAATATGACGGGTATGAAAAAAAGGCCTCCGACCGAGGCCAACACTAGCAAAATGTGTCATTAGACACAGATAAGGGTTCGTTTAGGCTTGCAGCAACTCAATGCTGTAGCGAATTTGGCGTTCAATCTCAGCGGTATTCCACGTCTCCAGCGATGAGGCAAAGGGCTCAAACGCATAAACGCCTTTGTAGCCCAGCATCTCCAGACGTTTCACCTGCGCCACGCTGTTTAGCACATCGCGGTCGCTGAGCATGATACGTTCTTCATCGGTGAGTTGCGCCGTCGGGCGGGTGTCTTCCACGCCAGACAAATGCACCAGCCCAATATGGTTGATATCAATCTCCTGCGGGAACTCGTTTTCGGCGTTCTCATACAGGTGATGATGGAACGTATCGAGCAGCACTTTGAACGGTATTTTTGCCTGCTGAATCAGCTTTTGCGTTTGCACCGCCGAGCGCAACGAACTGACCGGGAAGCCCAGCGGTTCCACCAGCCCCTGAATGCCATACTTCTCAAAGCGCGGTGCCAGCACCTGCAGCGCTTCCAGCGTCTGCTGGGGCGAAATCTCAATTCCTTCATTGAGTGGACACATCACCAGCGCTTTTGCGCCGATGGCTTGAGCTTCCTGCAGCAGCGCGTCGGCTTTTGCCAGCAGCGCCTCATCAGCACGGTTAAACGGATAGAGCGCGTTAATCGTTACGATTTCAATGTGGTACTTATCCGTTAGCGCACGCAGCTGCGCCACGCTGAGATCATCGGTGACCTTGCCGCTCTGCATGTCATTACGCAGTTCAACCTTGCTCAATCCCAGACGCTGTACCAGCTGAAAGAAAGCTTCCAGCGACAGCCTGGGCGCAATTTTACGGTTAATACAGAAACGGGTTGGATCGATGGCCATAGGCGGCTCCTGTAAACGGATACGGTATCGGTGCTGCAAAGAGAACATTTATTTCATTATTATTGAATTATGAAATATCAGATATTGGATCTGCCTCGCAAAAATTTCATATTTCGTTTCGCGTTGCATGTTGAAGCTAGATTTCAGACACAAATTCTGTGCGCGCAACGGCTTAGCTGTGATGCGGTTTGGCAGGCCTATAGCGCCAGCAGTGAAGCGCTACGGGCTGATTTGCACCCGGCTGTCAGCGCAGGCGGAAAAAATGCGATCCATGCCGCTAAAAGGAAATTTTCCAAAAAGAAGTATTTGAAAAATTCATTTCATTACTATAGCTTCATAGCACGCTTTAAGTATTGCCTGCACACGCAGCGTCGCGGTTCGAACGGGCTATCTGCAGGGAACTTCACATCTAAGAGGCAACGACATGACTATCGTAGGAAACTTTATCGGCGGCAAAATTACCCACAGCGCCAGCAATGAAACCATTCCCGTGTACGATCCGGCGACCGGCAAAGTCGTGCGTGAACTGACGCAGAGCACCGCTGCTGAAGTGGAAAAGGCGATTGAAGTCGCTCATGCCGCGTTCCCGGAATGGTCGAAAACCGCGCCGTTGCGTCGTGCCCGTGTGATGTTCAACTTTAAAGCGCTGATGGAAAAACATCGCGAAGAGCTGGCGGCACTGATCGTTTCTGAGCACGGCAAAGTGTGGTCCGATGCGCTGGGTGAACTGACGCGCGGTATCGAAGTGATCGAATATGCCTGCGGTATTCCACATCTGATTAAAGGTGAGAACTCACCGAGCGTCGGCACCGGCGTTGATAGCTACTCGCTGATGCAACCGGTCGGCGTTGTCGCTGGTATCACACCATTTAACTTCCCGGCGATGGTGCCACTGTGGATGTTCCCAATCGCGCTGGCGTGCGGTAACACCTTTATCCTCAAGCCACCGGCGCTGGATCCATCCGCTTCTGTGCGCATGGCCGAACTGCTGAAAGAAGCCGGCTTGCCGGATGGCGTATTCAACGTGGTGCATTCGTCTAACGAAGATGCCGAGCAGCTGTACAAAGATCCGCGCATCGCCGCAGTCAGCTTCGTCGGCTCTTCCGGCGTAGCGGAGCACATCTACAAAACTGCCAGCGCCCACGGTAAACGTGTGCAGGCATTCGGCGCGGCGAAAAACCACGCCATCGTGATGCCAGATGCCGATCTTGATGCCACAGTTAATGCCATTATGGGCGGCGCGTTTGGTTCAGCGGGTGAACGCTGCATGGCGCTGCCAGTTGTTGTTGCCGTTGGTGACGACACCGCAGACAAACTGATTGCCCGTCTGACGCCGCTGATTAAAGCGCTGCGCGTCGGTCCTGGCATCCAGAAAGGTGCCGAAGAGAATGAAATGGGGCCGGTGGTTTCTGCTGCGCACCAGAAGAAAGTGCTGGGCTACATCGACAAAGGTGAGCAGGAAGGCGCGAAGCTGGTGGTTGATGGCCGCGGCATCCAGGTTGCTGGCCATGCAGAAGGTTACTACGTTGGCGGCACGCTGTTCGACAACGTGACTTCGGATATGACCATCTGGTGCGAAGAGATCTTCGGACCGGTGCTGAGCATCATGCGTTCCAGCGATTTCGACAGCGCACTGCAGCTGGTTAACAGCCACGAATTCGGCAACGGCAGCGCGATCTTCACCAGCAACGGCCACACCGCGCGTGAATTCGTGCAAAACGTCGAAGCCGGCATGGTTGGCGTTAACGTGCCGGTTCCGGTACCAATGGCATTCCACAGCTTCGGCGGCTGGAAACGTTCGGTGTTTGGTGCGCTGAACGTGCACGGTCCAGACGGTGTGCGTTTCTACACCCGCATGAAAACCGCCACCGTGCGTTGGCCGAGCGGTCAGCAGACCGTATCTGAGTTCAGCATGCCGACGCTGGGCTAATTTCGCTCAACAAGGAGGAACAGGATGTCTCTGATTTCGAAAGCGCAAAAACCCGACAGCAACGGTCGTATCCAGCACGTCACGCCGGAAAGCGCGGGCTGGGAATACGTCGGCTTTGATGCCTATCTGCTGAAAAAAGGGCAGAGCCTGAAGCTGAGCAGCGGCGACAAAGAGTTGTGTCTGGTGCTGGTAGCGGGCTTTGCTTCGGTGAAAACCCGTCACGCCGAGTTCCCCAATCTGGGTAAGCGTCTGTCGCCGTTTGAACGCATTCCACCTTATTCGGTGTACGTCCCGCATAACGACGAAGTGGAAGTGTATGCGGATAGCGATCTGGAGCTGGCGGTGTGTAATGCACCGAGCCGCGGCAGCCTGCCGGCGCGACTGATTGCGCCGGAAGATGTTGGTGTTGAGCAGCGTGGTAAAGGGCGTAACCAGCGTCTGGTGCACAACATTCTGCCAGACAATAAAGAGGCCGACAGCCTGCTGGTGGTGGAGGTGTATACCGACGAAGGCGCGACCAGTTCGTACCCAAGCCATAAGCACGACCAGAAAGACAGCCCGGACGAAACCTATCTGGAAGAGACGTATTATCACCGTTTCGATCCTGAACCAGGTTTCGCTATGCAGCGCGTTTATACCGACGACCGTTCACTCGACGAGTGCATGGCGCCGTATAACCGCGATGTGGTCACGGTGCCGCGTGGTTATCATCCGGTGGCGACCATTGCCGGTTACGATAACTACTATCTCAACGTGATGGCGGGTCCAAAACGACTGTGGAAATTTACCTGGGAGAAAGATCACGCCTGGGTGAACAGCGACCAGTATCCGCGTTCGTAACATGCGCACCAACGTAAAAAAGGGCAGCCAGGTGGCTGCCCTTTTTGTTGGGTGGTCGCCATGAATGGCGACCCTACGGGATGATTATTCGCTGGTGACGTTGTTGTTCAGCGCTAACGATACGGCGAGCGTTTGTGCCAGACACAGCGAAGCCACCTGCGAACGGAAGCCATCCACCTGCGCTTCACGCACCACAAAGCACACATCGCTGAAGGCGGCCAGCGGGCTGACTTGGCTGTCGGTGATGGCGATGAGATGCGCACCACGCTTAGCGCCTAGCTCAACCAACTCCACCGCTTCACGCGCGTACGGCGAGTAGCTGATGGCGATCACCACGTCTTTCGGATTCACCATGCTCAGCTGCTCGGTGAACATGCCGCCGAGGCCGTCGATCAGGAACGCACGACGCTCCAGATGGCGCAGCGCATACACCAGATACGATGCCACGCTGAATGAGCGACGCAGGCCGATGATGTAGATGTTCTCAGCTTCATCGAGCATTTTCACCGCGCGGTTAAGCTGATCTGGATTGACCTGCATCGCCAGCTGTTGCAGCGCCTGGCTGTTCACCATGGTGAAGACGTTGAGGATTTCGGCCGGGCTTTCGGGTGAGGTGGCGCTGTCGTCGGTGGCGGTCTGGCGGAACAGACGAGCGCGCTCGGTGTAGTTCACGGTCTCTTCCATCAGGTGCTGACGGAAAACCTGTTTCATTTCGTTGAAGCCGCTGAAGCCAAACGCGTTGGCAAAGCGGATCAGCGTGGAGGGCGGCACATCAGCATGTTGCGCGATAGAGGCAACGGTATCGAAAGCGATGCTGTTACTGTTATCAAGGATATAACGAGCCACCTGCTTCAGGCGTTTGCTCAGCGTCTCATAGCGACGACGGATCTCGTCCTGTAACAAGGTTAATTGCGTTGGATTATTGGTCATTACTTCGGCCCGCTAAAAAAGAAAATATGGCTGGATAATGAGCGCTATAGTACCAGATGGATGGAAAATTTCATTTGTTTGACATCATCGTGACGCTTATTTCATCGGTTTATGAAATGCCTCACAAAATATGCAGGTTTTCCCCTCACCCTAGCCCTCTCCCGCAAGCGGGCGAGGGAACCGACCGAGTGAATGTTTTGTTGCTTACTCACATGTGGCAGCGTCCCCCTCTCCCGGTGGGAGAGGGTAGGGGTGAGGGCATCAGCCCGCAGAGGACACAAAAAAAGCGGCCAAAGCCGCTTTTTTCCAAACCACTCCAGCACTTAGCCGCGCACAGCGCGCCAGTAGCCGATCAACCGCAGATAGTTACCTTTCACGGTCTCAATCAGCGCCTTGTCATCCAGCTCGCCTTGCAGCCACTGGCGTGACGGCTGGCCGAAGATAGTGCGACCTACTGCGAAACCCTTCACCCACGGCGCTTGCGCGGCGGCGGCGAAACCGGCTTTCAGTGTCTCTTCCGGCGCATCAAGGCCCAGCAACAGAATGCCGCGACAGTGCGGATCCTTCTGCTCGATCAGCCCGCTGATCGCCTGCCAGCTCTCGGCAGACAGCGGCGGCAGTTTCCACCAGTCTGGCTGAATGCCAAGGCTGTAGAAATGGCTCAGCATGTCGTAATAGTAAGATTCATTACGGTCCGGATTGCTCTCCGGCAGAATCAGTTCCAGCAGCAGTTCGTGCCCGCTCTTGTTACAGCCATTCCACACATCCAGAACCAGATCATCCTGCTCTTTACGCAGCTCAGCGCTGTCGTGCGGATGGTAAAACACCAGGCATTTCACTACGTGCTCGGCCGGCCAGTCGACCAGCTGCGAGCCGATGTTGCCGTGCTCCAGTCGCAGCGGACGTGAACTTGGCAGTTCAATCGGACGCCCAATCCACCAGTTTTTACCTGTAATCGCGTTCAGCGCTTTCTGGCCGTATGTGGTATCCGCGAGGATGCCGCTCTTCTCATTCAGACCGGCTTCGTTAGCCGCTTCTTCTGCGGCACGCAGCAGCAGCAGTTTCAATTGTGGAATGCGATCTTCGCTGACGCCCGCTTCGCGTGCCATATCGGCCAGCTGCTTGCGATGGTCAAAGGCGAACACATTCAGCTCCGGCCACTGCTGTTTACGCGTGGTGACGCGATGCAGGTGATTGAGACGCGCATCGAGATCCGGACGTTTCACGTCTTTATCGCGACTGAGGAAATCATCCAGCTCTTCTTTAGTCGGCATCGCCGGTGCGCAGCCGTGGCGCGACACTACCAATGCGCCACAGGCGTTGGCGTAACGGCACGCTTGCTCCCAGCTTTCATCGTTCAGCCAGCCGCGCAGCAGGCCAGACATAAAGGCATCGCCCGCGCCCAGCACGTTCAGCACTTCTACACGCACGCCGCTCTGCAGTTTGGTTTGTTCCCAGCTATCCGGGATCTCGCCCTCAAACACCACGCAACCCAGCGGACCGCGTTTGCACACTAATGTGGCCTGGCTCGATTTACGCACATTTTTCAGCGCGGTCAGCGTATCGGTGCTGCCACCGGCGATATGAAACTCTTCTTCCGTTCCGACCACCAAATCGAAATAGTGCAGCACTTCCTGCAGCTGTTGCGTCACTTCGCCCGATTCAATGAAACGCGTTTCACCGTCGCCGAGTGAGGTGAGTCCCCACAGTACCGGACGATAATCAATATCCAGCGCGGTGCGCAGGCCGTTGCGTTTGGCGATATCCAGCGCTTTCAATACTGCGGCGCGCGTTTGTGGATGCGACAGGTGCGTGCCGGTGACGGCGACCGCACGTGAAGAGGTGATGAACTCTTCTTTAATATCTTCCGGCACCAGCCCCATATCGGCGCAGTTGTCGCGGTAGAAGATTAGCGGGAAGCTCTCTTCATCTTTGATCCCGAGGATCACCAGCCCGGTCAGGCGATGCTTATCGGTAATCAGGCCATCGGTGTTGCAGCCTGCACGTTGCAGCTCTTCACGCAAAAAGCGGCCGTTATGTTCGTCACCCACACGCGCCAGCATCGCCGATTTCAGGCCCTGAATGGCCGTACCGTAGGCCACGTTGCCGGAAGATCCGCCGAGATATTTGTTGAAGCTGGTCATATCTTCCAGACGTGATCCAATTTGCTGACCGTAGAGGTCGACGGCGATGCGTCCGATACAAATCACATCAAGCCGCTTCTGTTGTGTACTCATACCTATTGTTTCCTTCTGTGATAAGCAGACACTGCGGGCGCTGCCGCCCAACGTCGAGCGCTTTGCTTCCGGGTTCTCAAGGTGCCTGATTGGCTTTGGTCGCAGTATGAGGAATAAAAATTCCAAATTCAATATGAAATGAAACATTCATCACGATTTTGTGAGCCAGGTAAAACTCTGACGAAGCCGCAAAGCAGCCGCGCATTCACCGAGAGTTTCAGTGATAGTCAGGCTTGTGAGCCAGGTCTCAGGAAAGTGCTGGCGAATCAAGGAAGCTACTGAAGTGAAATGAAATTTCGTTATGACCGGCAAATGACCTTTTACTGTTCCACTTTTCCCCCTTTCGCGGCTCGCGCAGCCCACGTTTCATTGCTGAATTTGATCTCCATCGCAAAATGAAATGTTTCTTCTGTAATCGTGTTTAATGAAAAAAATATTTGTTTATAATCGCCTCACGTTTCACTTAATCCGCGGGCGCCGTGAACGGCAGTTTTTACCCGAACCGCGATGTACCTCGCCGCAGGTACCAGCATGTAAAGGAAGAAGCATATGGGCACAATCAGACTCACCACGGCACAGGCGCTGGTAAAATTTCTTGATAACCAATACCTGAACGTTGACGGCGTTGAAACCAAGTTTGTGAAAGGCATTTTTGCCATTTTCGGTCACGGCAACGTGCTGGGATTGGGACAGGCGCTGGAGCAGGACAGCGGCGATCTGGTGGTGCATCAGGGTCGTAACGAGCAGGGCATGGCGCACGCCGCCATTGGCTTCGCCAAGCAGTCGCTGCGTCGTCAGATTATCGCCTGTACTTCATCGGTCGGTCCTGGGGCAGCCAACATGATTACCGCTGCCGCCACCGCGACTGCCAACCGCATTCCTTTATTGCTGCTGCCGGGCGATGTGTTCGCCACGCGCCAACCGGATCCGGTATTGCAGCAGATCGAACAGAGCCACGATCTCAGCATCAGCACCAACGACGCATTCCGTGCAGTCAGCAAATACTGGGATCGCGTTAGCCGTCCAGAGCAGCTGATGACCGCCTGCATCAACGCCTTGCGCGTGTTGACCGATCCGGCAGAAACCGGCGCGGTGACGATTGCGCTGCCGCAGGATGTGCAGGGCGAAGCCTGGGACTTCCCGGAATACTTCTTCCAGAAACGTGTGCACCGTCTGGATCGCCGTTTGCCAACCGCCGCGCAGTTACAAGACGCGCTGGCGCTAATTGCGCGCAAACACAAGCCGCTGATCATTGTCGGTGGCGGTCTGAAATATTCCGACGCCGGTGATGCGCTGCTGAAATTTGCCGAGCGCTTTAACATTCCGTTTGCCGAAACTCAGGCCGGTAAAGGCACCATCGTTTCCGATCACCCGCTGAATGTCGGCGGCGTGGGCGAAACCGGCTGTCTGGCCGCTAACCTGCTGGCGAAAGAGGCCGATCTGGTGATTGGTATCGGTACGCGTTACACCGACTTCACCACCGCGTCGAAATGGATTTTCCAGAATCCAGACGTCAGCTATCTGAACCTCAACGTCAGCAACTTCGACAGCTACAAGCTGGATGCAGTGCAGCTGCTGGCGGATGCGCGTGAAGGTTTAACCGCGCTGGAAAGTGGTCTGCAAGGTTTCGAAAACCATTGGGGCGGCCAGATTGAGCTGTCGCAAAGCAAGTTGCTAAAAGAGACGCAGCGCGTCTATGCCGCGACCTACAACACCGACGATTTCATTCCGGAAATCGCCGACCACGCCGATCGCGAAGCGCTGTTTGCGGAGTTTGAGCGCCTGACGAAATCGGTGCTGACGCAGAGCAGCGTGCTGGGCACCTTAAACGAGCAGCTCCCAAAGGATGCGGTGATTGTCGCGGCAGCGGGCAGTCTGCCGGGCGACCTGCAGCGCGTGTGGCGCACCAAAGATTACAACTCGTACCACGTTGAGTACGGCTACTCCTGCATGGGTTACGAAGTGAATGCCGCGCTGGGCGTGAAGCTGGCGCAGCCGCAGCGTGAAGTCTACGTCATGGTCGGCGACGGCTCGTTCATGATGCTGCACTCCGAGCTGGTCACGTCGATTCAGGAAGGGGCGAAAATCAACGTGGTGCTGCTGGATAACATGACCAATGGTTGTATCAACAACCTGCAGATGGAACACGGCATGGACAGCTTTACCACCGAATTCCGCTTCCGTAATCCGGAAGGCGGCAAGCTGGATGGCGGCTTTGTGCCGGTGGACTTCGCGGCAATCGCCGGCGGTTACGGCTGCAAAACTTACCGCATCACTACGCTAGAGCAGCTGGAAGCCGCGCTGATCGATGCGCAGAAACAGACCGTTTCCGTGCTGTTCGACATCAAAGTGCTGCCAAAAACCATGGTGCACAAATATTTCAGCTGGTGGCACGTCGGCGTGGCGCAAACCTCGACGTCAACGCGCACGCAGGAAGTGGCCGACAACCTTAACGTGCATATTGAACAAGCACGTAAGTATTAAAACCTCTTTTAGGCCGGAGCTCTCCGGCCTTGTTTTACCCTAACTTATCCGACTCTACAGGTGTAATTATGACGCTCAAACTCGGTGTAATTGGTACCGGTGCAATTGGTCAGGAACACATTCGTCGCTGCAATAACGTTTTGCAGGGTGCGAAAGTGGTGGCGGTTTCTGATATCAACGTGGAAGGCGCGCGCGCTGCGCTGCAACGTCTGAATATCGAAGCCGAGGTTTATCAGGATGGTCATCAGGTGATCAACTCGCCAGATGTTGACGCCGTGCTGGTGACATCCTGGGATCCGACCCACGAAGAGTTCACGCTGGCGGCCATCGCGGCCGGCAAACCGGTGTTCTGTGAAAAGCCGCTGGCGCTGAGCGCTGAAGGTTGCCGTCGCATTGTCGATGCCGAGATCAAACACGGAAAACGTCTGGTGCAGGTTGGCTTTATGCGCCCGTACGATTCCGGCTATCGCGCGCTGAAAAAAGTGATTACCGACGGTGAAATCGGCGAACCGCTGATGCTGCACTGCGCGCACCGCAACCAGAGCGTCGGCGAGAATTACACCACCGACATGGCGATCACCAACACCCTGATTCACGAGCTGGACGTGCTGCGCTGGCTGACGGAAGACGACTACAAAACCGTGCAGGTGGTGTTCCCGCGTACCACCTCGAAGTCTCATGCCAAGCTGAAAGATCCGCAGATCGTGCTGTTCGAAACGCAGAAAGGCATCCGCATTGACGTAGAGATCTTCGTTAACTGCGCGTACGGCTATGACATTCAGTGTGAAGTGGTGGGCGAAGAGGGCATCGCTAAGCTGCCTGAGCCTTCGGCGATCCAAACGCGCAAAAACGCGCGTCTCGGCGTGCCGCTGCTGACCGACTGGAAAGACCGTTTCATCGATGCGTATGACGTTGAGCTGCAAGCCTTTATTAATGACGTGAAAGACGGCCAACTGACCGGACCTTCTGCCTGGGATGGTTTTGCTGCTTCCGTGGCCGCCGATGCCTGCCAGAAAGCGCAGAACAGCGGCGCAATCGAGCCGGTCACCATGCCGCCGCGTCCGGATTTCTACGCCAAATAACTGAGCTGTGCGCTAAATACTCCTCGGCGGCTCAGCGGCCGCCTCTGTGAATCAGGGACAACAAGATGAACAAAGACAACGTTAAACTGGCGATTGCGCCAATTGGCTGGACCAACGACGATATGCCGGAGCTGGGCAGCGAAAACACCTTCCAGCAAACCGTCAGTGAAATGGCGCTGGCAGGCTTTACCGGTAGCGAAGTGGGCAGCAAATACCCGCGCGATCCGGCGATTCTCAAGCCGATGCTGGATATCCGTGGTATTCAGATCTGCAACGCGTGGTTCAGCACCTTCTTCGCCAACGGCGAAAAAGCGAAAACCATCGACGAATTCACCAATCACATGAACTTCCTGCATGCGATGGGCGCGCGCGTGATTGGTTGCTCCGAGCAGAGCAAAAGTATTCAGGGCACCACGCTGGCGGTGCTGGAGCAGAAGCCGATTTTCAGCGATGAAGAGTGGCGCTTAACGGCAGAAGGCTACAACGAGCTGGCGGAGATCGCCGCGAAGAAAGGCATGCGTTTGACGCTGCACCATCACATGGGCACCGGCATCCAGACGCCAGCCGAGATTGATCGCTTTATGGAATCGACCAATGAGAATGTTGGCCTGCTGTACGATACCGGCCACATCTACTATTCCGAAGGCTCACAGCAAGCAATGCTGGATGTGCTGACCAAATATCTGCCGCGTATTTTCCACGTGCATCTAAAAGACGTGCGCGACAGCGTGGTCGCGGAAGTGCGCGAGAAATCCCTGTCGTTCCTTGATGGCGTGAAGAAGGGCACTTTCACCGTGCCGGGCGACGGCGTGATCGATTTCAAACCGGTGTTCAAAATCCTCGACGATTACGGCTATAAAGGCTGGATGGTGGTAGAAGCAGAACAGGATCCGGCGCTTGCCAATCCGTTCGAATATGCGGTGAAAGCGCGTAAATACATTCGTGAGAATGCGGGGTTGTAAACCAGCGGGAATAAAAAAGGTCGCCATGAATGGCGACCCTACACACGGGGCGTCATTTACGACGCCCCGTTTTTTATATTATGACGCTAATGACAGCGCCGGTTTCTGTGCGTTAACCGCCAGCCACTCAGCAATGCGCGCCTGCTCGGCGGCGCTCAGCCACATACCTTGTTTGGTACGACGCCAAATCGCATCATCCAGCTCGCGTACCCATTCGTTTTTCACCAGGTAACGCAGCTCGGCTTCGTAGAACTCGTGACCGAAGTTCTCGCCCAAATCGTCGATGCTCTTCGCGTCTGCCAGCAACTCTTCGGTGCGGCTGCCGTAAGTACGGGCAAAGTGACGCGCCATACCTTCGCTGATAAACGGATAGCGACGACGCAGACCAGCGGCGTAATCATCGCGTGAACCAGAGAAATCACCGCCCGGCAATACCGCGTTTTTGGTCCACGCTGGGCCGATGTTCGGGTAGTACTTGGTCAGTTTCTCCAGCGCATGTTCCGCCAGCTTACGATAGGTGGTCAGCTTACCGCCGAACACTGACAGCAGCGGCGCCTGGCCGTTGTCGTCATGTACATCCAGCGTGTAATCGCGGGTGATGGCCTGTGGTGAATCCGATTCGTCATCGCACAACGGACGCACGCCCGAGTAAGTCCAGACGATGTCATCTTTGCTCAGCTGCTGTTTGAAGTGTCCGTTGAACACTTTCAGCAGGTAGCTGATTTCGTTGTCATCGATCTTCACGTCTTTCGGATCGCCTTTGTACTCCACGTCGGTGGTACCAATGATGGAGAACTCGTCCATCCACGGAATGACAAACACGATACGGTTATCTTCGTTCTGCAGGATATACGCCTGCTTTTCGCGGTGTACGCGCGGCACCACAATGTGGCTGCCTTTGATCAGACGAATGCCGTACGGCGATTTCAGCTTCAGGCCATCGTCGAAGAACTCTTTTACCCACGGACCGGCCGCATTGACCAGACCTTTAGCGCGCCAGGTGTAGGTTTTGCCGGTATCAATGTCTTCGGCTTCTACCATCCACAAACCGGCTTCACGCCAGGCGCGGGTCACGCGAGTGCGGGTACGCACTTCGCCGCCCTGTTTTTCCACTTCCTGCGCGTTGAGTACGACCATGCGCGCATCATCAACCCAGCAGTCGGAATATTCGAATCCGCGCGTGATCTCCGGCTTGAGGGCCGAATCCGCGCCAAAACGCAGGCTTTTACTGCCCGGCAGCGTGGTGCGTTTGCCGAGGCGATCGTACATAAACAGGCCCATGCGGATCATCCACGCCGGACGCAGATGCGGACGGTGCGGCAGACGGAAACGCATCGGGAAAGCGATGTGCGGCGCCATTTTCAGCAGCACTTCACGTTCTGCTAAGGCTTCGCCTACCAGGCGGAATTCATAGTGCTCAAGGTAGCGCAGGCCGCCGTGAATCAATTTCGAGCTGTTAGAGGAGGTTGCACAGGCCAAATCCCGCGCCTCCAGCATCAGCACCGACAGTCCGCGTCCTGCAGCGTCCACTGCAATGCCGGCTCCGTTAATGCCGCCGCCGATCACGATCAGGTCTTTGGTTTCCACGTCATCTCCTCCGATGTTCGGAATAGTTCTAAAATGTTCGTTTTCGAGCGTAATAATAATCGGAAACCAACATCGACGCCAGCGGTTAACTGAATAAAAACATTTTTGCGTGATATAGCTAACATTCCGACAGGAAAAAAATCACATAACCCTATAAGTTGTCAGGTTATCGCGGCGGATTCTCAGGTTAAACTAGGCGCTAATTGTGTAATGCTTATGAGTTGAGCATGTTTAGGTCGCCATGAATGGCGACCCTACACCGGGCAATCGTAGGGGCGCCATTCATGGCGACCTGGCAGCAACACCGGCGAATTATTAACCGCTAATTGTGACCAAGTAATGAGAGACACCATGGAAACCTTCGAGTGTATTAATGTCCTGCAGGCGCAAGAGCATCTGGCACAAGGTGCGCAGCTGGTGGATATCCGTGATCCGCAGAGCTTTATGATGGGCCACGCGGCGGGCGCGCAGCATCTGACCAATGACAATCTGGCGGATTTCATCGCCAACGCGAATCAGGCATTGCCGGTGCTGGTGATGTGCTATCACGGCAACAGCAGCAAAGGCGCGGCGCAGTTCTTGCTGGGCCAGGGATTCAGCGCGGCGTACAGCATTGACGGCGGATTTGACGCCTGGCGCGCGGCATTCCCGGCGCAGGTTGCCCTCGGCGACGCCTAAGCCCATCGCATAAGGAAGGAGAGCACCGCATGATGCGCATCACCCAGTTTAACAATCCGCGCATGGCGCAGGCGTTTGTCGACTACATGGCGACACGCGGCGTGACGTTACGCATTGAGCGCGAAAGCCACTTCGTCATCATGTTGGACGATGACAGTAAGTTTGAGATGGTCGAAAACGAACTCGCGCAGTTTGTGCGCGATCCCAACCATCCGCGCTATCAGGCTGCCAGCTGGCATAGCGGCAGCACCGAAAGTGGCTTACGTTACGAGCGCACCAACATCTGGTCGAGCATTCGCGAACGCGCAGGTCCGCTCACCATGACCATCATGATCGCCTGCATCGCGGTGTTTATCCTGATGCAGATCGTTGGTGATGATGTGGCGCTGGATTGGCTGGCGTGGCCGGCGGACTCTTCGCAATATTTCCAGGTGTGGCGCTGGTTTAGCCATGCGCTGCTGCACTTCTCGCTGCTGCACATCCTGTTCAACCTGATGTGGTGGTGGTATCTCGGCGGTGCGGTCGAAAAGCGTCTCGGCAGCGGCAAGCTGTTTGTGATTATGCTGATCTCGGCGTTGCTAACCGGCTGGATGCAGGCCAAGTTCAGCGGCGTGCTGTTTGGTGGCTTGTCGGGCGTGGTTTACGCGCTGATGGGGTACTGCTGGCTGCGCGGCGAGCGCGATCCCGAAAGTGGTATTTATCTTGAGCGCGGCCTGATTGGCTTCGCGGTCGTATGGTTGGTGATTGGCTGGTACGGCGCATTTGGTCTGTCGATCGCCAACGCCGCGCACGTCACCGGCTTGCTGGTGGGCTTAGCCATGGCATTTGTTGATACGCGTAAGATTACGCGTCGTTAGCAGCACCAATAAAAGAAGCGGCTACGAGCCGAGGAGAGAGATGTGAAGCAGACGCAACGTCATGACGCCATTATCGATCTGGTCCGGCGTCAGGGATATGTCAGTACCGAAGAGCTGGTGGATCACTTTGAAGTCAGCCCGCAAACCATTCGGCGTGACCTGAACGACCTGGCCGATCAGAACAAAATCATGCGCCATCACGGCGGGGCGGCGCTGCCGTCCAGCTCAGAAAACACCGCATGGCAGGATCGTAAGATGATGTGGTCGGCGGAGAAAGCGCGCATCGCCGAGCGTGTGGCGAGCCAGATCCCCGATGGCGCGACGCTGTTTATTGATATCGGCACCACGCCGGAAGCGGTGGCGCATGCGCTGCTCAATCACAATAATCTGCGCGTCGTCACCAACAACCTCAACGTAGCAATTCTGCTGATGGCGAAACCGGATTTCCGCGTGATTATCGCCGGCGGCGAAGTGCGCACGCGCGATGGCGGCATCATGGGCGAAGCGACACTGGACTTCATTTCGCAGTTCCGCCTCGATTACGGCATTCTCGGTATCAGCGGCATTGATATGGATGGTTCGCTGCTGGAGTTCGATTATCACGAAGTGCGCACCAAACGCGCCATTATCGAAAACTCACGCTGCGTGATGCTGGTGGTGGATCACTCGAAGTTTGGCCGCAATGCGATGGTCAACCTCGGCAATATGAGCCTGATTGATTACATGTATACCGATCAAAGCCCGCCGGCTAGCGTGCTGAAAGTGATTGAGCAGCACGAAGTTCACCTCGAATTGTGTTGATAGCGTGGTAAACGGTCGCCATGAATGGCGACCCTACAAAGGATTGAGTGCGTATTTATGCGCACCAGGTCGCCATGAATGGCGACCGTTCGATACCCAGCGAGCACGATTTTTTTCCTGGTACTGACATTTCCCTGTCGCTTTTTTCTGCGGCCCCAGCTTTACTTATCCTTTCACCTCTTGCGCTCGCCCCGGCTTTACCGTTAACGGACACGAAGGGATTGATATGTCGCAGCAAAAATTCAATAAAACACGTTTCGACGCCGCTCTTACCCGCCAATGGCAACATCTTGGACTCACATCCGCCCAGCAAATGACACCGCACCAATGGTGGCAGGCGCTGAGCAGCGTGCTGGCAGAAATGCTGGCGACGCAGCCACCTGCGCCACCTAAACAAGGGCAGCGTCACGTCAACTATCTGTCGATGGAGTTTCTGCTGGGGCGTTTGACAGGCAACAATCTGCTCAATCTTGGCTGGTACAACGAGGTGCAAGCCGCGCTGGCGGAACATCAGATTGAGCTGAGCGAACTGCTGGAAGAGGAAGTGGATCCAGCACTCGGCAACGGCGGATTGGGGCGCTTGGCCGCCTGCTATATGGATTCAATGGCGACCGTCGGCCAGGCGGCGATGGGCCACGGCCTCAACTATCAATACGGCTTGTTTCGCCAGACGTTTGCCGATGGACAGCAGCAGGAAGCGCCGGATGACTGGCAGCGCGATCGCTATCCGTGGTTCCGCCATAACGCCGCGCTGGATGTGCAGGTTGGTCTCGGCGGCAAGGTCAAAGAGAATCATGATGGCAGCATCCTCTGGCGACCTAAAATTCACCTCAAAGGTGAAGCCTGGGATTTGCCGGTGGTCGGTTATCGCAACGGCATCACTTTGCCGCTGCGACTGTGGAAAGCCACTAGCGCGCAGCCGTTCGATCTCACCGCGTTTAACAACGGCCAATTCCTGCAGGCCGAGCAGCAAGGCATCGAAGCCGACAAGCTGACCAAAGTGCTCTATCCCAATGATAATCATGCCGAAGGTAAGCGACTGCGCCTGATGCAGCAGTATTTCCAGTGCGCCTGCGCGGTGGGCGATATTTTGCGGCGTCATCATCTTGCCGGGCGCGCCATTCGCACTTTGCCTGACTTCGAAGTGATCCAGCTTAACGACACGCATCCCACCATCGCCATTCCGGAGATGCTGCGCGTGCTGCTGGATGAGCATCAATTGAGTTGGGACGATGCGTGGCACATCACCAGTCGCACCTTTGCCTACACCAACCACACGCTGATGCCGGAAGCGCTGGAGCGTTGGGATGAGAAGCTGGTGCGTGACCTGCTGCCGCGCCATATGTTGATTATCCGTGAGATTAATCGCCGCCTGAAAAAGGTGGTGAAGAAACAGTGGCCGGACGACAAAGCCACCTGGCACAAGCTGGCGGTGGTGGCCGACGGTCAGGTGCGCATGGCGAATCTGTGCGTGGTGAGCTGTTTCGCCGTCAACGGCGTGGCGGCGCTGCACTCCGAGCTGGTGGTGAAAGATCTGTTCCCGGAATATCACCTGCTGTGGCCGAATAAATTCCATAACGTCACCAACGGCATTACGCCGCGCCGCTGGTTAAAACAGTGCAACCCGTTGCTATCAACGCTGATTGATGACAGTTTGCAGGTTGAGTGGGCCAACGATCTTGATGCGCTGGCGTGGCTGACACCTTTCGCCCGCAAAAAAGCGTTTCGTCAGCAGTTCCGCGACATCAAACAGCAAAACAAACAGCGGCTGACGCTCTACATCAAGCGCGTCACCGGCATTGATATCAATCCGGATGCGCTGTTTGACGTGCAGATCAAGCGGCTTCACGAGTACAAACGTCAGCACCTCAGTTTGCTGCATATGCTGCACTGCTATCGTCAGTTGCGCGACAACCCGGATAACCCCGATTTTGTACCGCGCGTGTTTCTGTTTGGCGCCAAAGCCGCGCCCGGCTATTACCTCGCCAAAAACATCATCTATGCCATCAACAAAGTGGCGGAGGTGATCAACAACGATCCGCGCGTCGGCGATCGCCTCAAAGTGGTGTTTATCCCGGATTACCGCATCACCGCCGCAGAGCTGATGATTCCGGCTGCCGATCTCTCCGAGCAGATTTCCACCGCCGGTTATGAAGCTTCTGGCACCGGCAATATGAAGCTGGCGCTCAATGGCGCGTTAACCATTGGCACGCTGGACGGCGCCAACGTGGAGATTGCCGAAGCGGTAGGCGCGAAGAATATCTTTATTTTCGGTAACAGCGTGGACGAGGTGAAGGCGCTGAAGGCGGGCGGCTACAGTCCGAAAAAGCTGCGCAAACAGAATCCTTATCTGGATGGTTTGCTGAAGGAGTTGGAGAAGGGCAAGTTCAGCGACGGCGATAAGCACGCGTTTGACCTGATGCTGCAAAGCCTGACCAAAAATGGCGATCCCTGGCTGGTGCTGGCTGACTTTGATGCCTACATCGCCGCACAGCAGCAGGTGGAAGCGTTGTGGAAGAATCAGGAAGCCTGGACGCGTGCAGCCATTCTGAATACCGCTCATACCGGCCGTTTCAGTTCTGACCGCTCGATTCGCGATTACCAGCAGCGGATTTGGCAGGCGGCACGATAATCGATATTTCGGTCGCCATGAATGGCGACCCTACAAATTCCGGAGAAGTGATGACGCTTAACAAGCTGGATCAGGCGGCACAGGATGCCGGCATTTCGCTGCGCTTTATCAACGCTCACGGCGAGCCTGAAACCATCAGCGATGACACCAAACGTGCGCTGCTGGCGGTGATGGAAACGCCAACCGGCAAAGCGCCACCGCTGCCGCCGGTGCAGGTCTTTGCCGCACGCAGCAAGCGCCAACTGACGCCACAAGGCAGCGGCACTTTTTCCTGGCAGCTACAAACTGAACAGGGCAAAAGCTTCAACGGCGAGGTGCAAGGCGGGGAATTGCTGACATTGCCGCCGCGTTTGTCACAAGGTTATCACCAGCTCACGTTGCGCAAAGGCCGCCAGCAGTGGCAGACGCGCATTATCATCGCGCCGCGTCGTTGCTTTATCCCCGAATCCATCGAGCAAGGAGAGAAACTGTGGGGCGCGCTGGTGCAGCTCTACACGCTGCGATCGGATGACAATTGGGGCATTGGTGATTTCGGCGATTTAGCGCAAATGCTGGAGAAGGTCGCCGATTATGGCGGTGACTTTGTCGGCCTCAATCCTTTACATGCGCTTTATCCTGCACAGCCAGAAAACGCCAGTCCTTACAGCCCAACTTCGCGCCGCTGGCTTAACGTGTTGTATATCGACGTGAACCGGCTGGAGGATTTCCAGCACAGCGAAGCAGCGCAGCGTTGGTGGCAAATGGCGAAAACACGTAAGGCGCTGGAGCAAGCGCGCGCGGCCGAGTTTGTCGATTACAGCGCGGTGGCCGAACTGAAATTGACGGCGCTGCGCTTTGCCTGGCAGCGCTTTCAGCCTCGCGCCGCTGATGATGCTTCGTTCCAGCAATTTATCGTCGAGGGCGGCGATCATCTGCGTTATCAGGCAGCTTTTGATGGCATTCTCGCCGAGCGCAGCCAGCAACATCCCGATGAATGGGGTTGGGCGAACTGGCCGGAAGGCTGGCGCAATGCCTTGTTGCCGGAGGTGCAGCAATGGTGCGCGCAGCATGAGGATGAGATTCAATTCTGGAGTTGGTTGCAGTGGGTAGCGCAAGAGCAGTTCGCCATCTGCTGCCAGATCAGCCAGCAACTTGGCATGGAAGTAGGATTATATCGCGACTTAGCGGTCGGCGTGGCGCAGGGCAGCGCGGAAACCTGGCAGGATCCGGAATTGTATAAACTCGGTGCATCCGTCGGCGCGCCGCCGGATCGTCTCGGTCCGCAGGGACAAAACTGGAGTTTGCCGCCGCTCGATCCGCATGTGATGCGCGCGCGTGGCTATCAACCGTTTATCGATCTGCTGCGCGCCAATATGCGCGACTGCGGCGCCTTGCGTATCGATCACGTCATGGCATTGCTGCGTTTGTGGTGGATTCCCTACGGTGAAAGCGCGGATAAAGGCGCTTACGTGGCGTATCCGGTGCACGATCTGCTGGCAATCCTTGCGCTGGAGAGTCAGCGCCATCGCTGCATGGTGATCGGTGAAGATCTCGGTACGGTGCCGAAAGAGATCGTCAGCCTGCTGCGCAACAGCGGCATTTTCTCGTGGAAAGTGTTGTTCTTTGAGCAGCACGACGACGGAAGCTATCGTCAGCCGCACGAGTATCCCGCGCAGTCGATTGCCAGCGCCAGTACCCATGATTTGCCGACGTTGGCGGGATTCTGGGGATTTAAGGATCTTTCTCTGGGGCACAAACTGGGCTTGTACAAAGAGAGCGTGTTGATTCCCTTGCTGGGACAAAGGGATAAACAAAAACAGGCGCTATTGGATGCGCTGCATCAGATGAATACGTTGCCTGCGCGCCAAAGCTTCGTTGCCAGCCGAGTGTCCTTCACACCGGTGCTCAATCGCGGCTTCCACCGCTATCTGGCGCAAACAAACAGCGCATTACTGGGGCTGCAACCGGAAGATTGGCTGGCTATGTCTTCACCGGTCAACGTGCCGGGCACGGTAAATGAATATCCAAACTGGCGGCGCAAGTTAAGCGTCACTTTAGAAGAGATGTTCAGAGGAAAAGTGCCGGGCTTGCTAACTGCGGTCAATACAGGGCGCAGGAAGCGTTAGAGAACGCGCGGCAGCGTCGGGTCGCTGCCGCGTGCTAAATCAGTAGTACGAGTGTTCGCCGCGCTGGTGCTCGGTCAAATCACGCACGCCTTTCAGCTCAGGGAAAGCTGCCAGCAGCTCTTTCTCGATGCCATCTTTCAGCGTCACGTCGATCATCGAACAACCGTTACAGCCACCGCCGAATTGCAGAATGGCGATGCCGTCATCGGTGATTTCCATCAGCGATACGCGACCGCCGTGGCCAGCCAGCTGCGGGTTAATCTGCGCTTGCAGCAGATATTCCACGCGTTCCACCATTGGCGCATCGTCAGAGACTTTACGCATTTTGGCGTTTGGCGCTTTCAGCGTCAGCTGCGAACCGAGGTTGTCGGTGACAAAGTCGATTTCCGCGTCATCGAGGTACGGTGCGCTCAGCTCATCAACATAGGCTGACAGTTTTTCGAACTTAAATTCGGTATCAGTCGCTTCTACTGCATCGGGTGGGCAGTAAGAAACACCGCATTCTGCGGTTGGCGTACCCGGATTAATGACGAATACGCGAATCTGAGTGCCATCTTCTTGTTTGGACAGCAATTTTGAGAAGTGCTCTTGCGCAGCATCAGTAATAACGATCATGGCGATTGCTCAATAGTTGACTAAATTACTTGGTTATAATACGCCCAACACCGACGCTCTACAAGGTACGGCACAGGCAACCAATGTGTACGCTGGCCGCGCCTTGCGCCAGCAGGATGCGGCTAATTTCCGCCACGGTACTTCCGGTCGTCACAACATCGTCGATAAGCAGGATATGGCGTCCGCGCACCGGCATTTCAAGGCGAAAGGCACCGCGCAGGTTCTTTTTACGCGCGCTGGCGCTCAATGAGTGCTGTACCGCGCCGTGTCGTACACGCTTTACCCCTTCGCGATATTCACAGCCCAGCCAGCGAGCCAGCGGTTTTGCCAGCAGCGCCGCCTGATTATAGCCGCGTTGCCAGGCGCGCCGACGATGCAGCGGTACGCTCAGCACCAAATCTACACGCGGCAGCCGGTAATCACGACGCATTGTTAACAATTTTAACAAAATCAGCCGCGCCAGCATCACTCTGAGTGCGGTTACGCGAGAAAACTTCAGCTGCTGCACCCAATCACTCAGCGGCGGCAGGTAATCGCTGACGCAGCTCAGGCTCTGCCACGGCGGCGGACGGCGCAGGCAGCGCCCGCAAGGTTGCGTTCCGCTAGCCGGTAATCCGCAGCACGGGCAGAGCGCTGGCAGACGCGGAATCTGCTGCACGCAGCGGCCGCATAAGCCGTGGCTGGCAATCTGTAGCGGCAGGCGGCATAGCCAACACAGTGCCGGGATTGGTAGCATAGCGACCTCCTTTTCACTTTTCCGGAGTGTAACCGATGAGTTCGCTTTACTGGCACACCACAGGCACGGGCGATCGCGATCTTGTGCTGCTGCACGGCTGGGGTTTGAACGCCGAAGTGTGGCAAAACATGATTCCGCGACTCAGCCCGCATTTTCGCCTGCATCTGGTGGATCTGCCGGGCTTTGGCCGCAGCCAGGGTTTTGGGCCGCTGACCTTAGCGGAAATGGCGCAACGGTTGTTGCCACAGTTACCCGATCGCGCAGTGCTGCTCGGCTGGTCGCTGGGCGGATTAGTTGCTAGCCAGCTGGCGTTAACCCAGCCGCAGCGCGTTGCAGCGCTGATCACCGTCGCCTCATCGCCGTGTTTTACCGCGCGTGATGAATGGCCGGGCATCAAACCTGAAACACTGCAAAATTTTCAGCAGCAGCTCAGCACTGATTTTCAGCGCACCGTGGAGCGCTTTCTGGCACTGCAAACCATGGGCACGGAAAACGCACGACTGGATGCGCGTCAGCTGAAAGAGGTGGTGTTATCCCAGCCGATGCCGTCGGTTGAGGTGCTGGAAGGGGGATTAGAGATTTTGCGTCAGGACGATTTGCGTGCCGAGCTCGACGATCTGCCGTTGCCGTTCCTGCGCATTTACGGCTATCTCGATGGGCTGGTGCCGCGTCGTATCGCAGAAGAACTGGAGGCTCGCTGGCCAGATTCATCCTCGGTAGTGATGGAGAAAGCCGCGCATGCGCCTTTCATTTCTCACCCGGATGAATTTACGCAGCTGATAATGGAGTTTACCGCAGCCACATAAACTGCCACGCAGCCAGCGTCAAAGGCTGGCTGCCATCCAGCTTCTCCCCGCTAATCACATCCTGCACAAGCCGCGTCAGCGGTAACTGCGTCGTCACGTCATGGTTACTGAGATTAAACACGCACAGCAAACCCTCTTCGCTATCCGGCTGATGGCGACGCAGCACCAGCAAGGTATTCTCGCTCTCCAGCAGCGTCATCGGGTTATCGGGATGAAATGCGGATTGTCGCGTACGCAGCTGAATCAGTGCGCTGAGGCGTTCATACACCTGCTGACGTAGCGGATTGCTGCCGCTGATCCACTGCTCCATTTCATGCAGATCATATTTCTGACGATTGATGGCGCGGTTGTGACCGGCGGCGCGCACGCCGTCGTTATCGTTGCGTGAACCAAGAATACTTTGGATGTAGATCGCCGGTACGCCGGGAAACGACAGCAGAATGGCGTGCGCCAGCAGAAAGCGACGCAGCCGCGTGTCATCGTCGTCGCCTTGCTGATTCAGCGCATCAAAATAGGTGACGTTGATTTCGTATGGGCTGGTGGTGCCATCAGCATTGTTCTTGTACGAGACCAGCGCGCCTTCCAGCGCTAAATCGCGCACCAGCGCCACAATCTCCACTTCCGACAAAATGCCGCGTGCCGGATTCAGTCCTATGCCGTCGTGCGAGGCAAGAAAGTTAAAGAAAGTCGTGGTGCCGCCGCCCAAATCCAGCGTGCTGGCCCACTGACGCAGCGCACGCGCCGATCCGGAATGAATGGCGTGCAGCACCAGCGGCGGCAGCGAAAACTGATACACCATTTGCGCTTCATCTTTGCCGTTGCCGAAATAGCTGATGTTGTCTTTATGCGGCACGTTGGTTTCGGTAACGATCACCGTGCCGGGCGCGACTTCATTGGCGATGGCGCGAAACAGCTTCACCAGCTGATGCGTTTTCGGCAGGTGAATGCAGTTAGTGCCCGGCGTCTTCCACATGTAGCCGACTGCGTCGAGCCGCACATAATCCGCGCCTTTGATCAGGTAATCGAGCAGCACATCAACCATGCGAATCAGCACTTCCGGATTGCCAAAGTTGAGGTCGATTTGGTCGGCGCTGAAGGTGGTCCAGATATAGCGCGTTTCGCCGTCGGCCATCGCAAACGGCGTGAGCAGCGGCGAGGTGCGTGGACGCGTCACCGCACTGAGATCGGTGGCGGGCGGCATGCTGATAAAGAAATCATCCCAACCAGGATCCTGCGCCAGAAAGTGCTGAAACCAGCGGCTGTGCGCCGACATGTGGTTGCAGACAAAATCGAACATCAGGCGCGTTTCGCTGTGCAGCGCGCTGATGTGCTGCCAGTCGCCGCAGATCGGATTGACCTGGTGATAATCGATAACCGAGAAGCCATCGTCCGAAGAGTAGGGAAAAAACGGCAACAGATGCACCAAGCTGAAAGTGGATTGCAGATGCTGCTGATAAAAACGCGAAAAGCTGGCGAGGGTTGGCTGTTCGGGTTCACGGAACTGATCGGCGTAAGTGATCAGCACCACATCTTTCTCATCCCAGTGCGCCTTGCGCGGCAGTTTTACCGTATCGCGCGCGGCACGAATGTTCGAAAGCAGGCGTTCACGCGCCGCGAGCGGAAAGCTGCCGTGATAAATCTCATCGATTAAGGCGTTGATAATATCCATTGGATCGCAGGGCCACGCGGCAGGTCATTTTTTCAAAGCGTAGATGGACGAGCAGAATTATCAAGGCGGTATGCGCGCGGAGACGGGATGTCTCCGCGCGTGTTTAAGGCAGGAACTTAACGTTTTTTGAAGGCGGCGGCGAGCGCATCACCCATGGCGCTGTTGCCCGCCGGAGCGCTGGCCGGTTTGCCACGGCCTTTGTTATTGGCTGTCGGGCGGGCGTTTTCTTTGCCCGCGCTGCGGTTGCCGCCGCGCGCATTGCTTTCACCTGGCTGCTCGTCCAGACGCATGGTGAGCGCAATACGCTTACGCTGCATATCCACTTCCATCACCTTCACTTTGACGATATCGCCGGCCTTCACCACCTGATGAGGATCTTCAACGAACTTGTCGGAAAGGGAAGAGATATGCACCAAACCGTCCTGATGCACGCCGATATCGACGAAAGCACCGAAGTTGGTAACGTTGGTGACGGCGCCTTCCAGCACCATGCCCGGCAGCAGATCGTTAAGCGTTTCCACGCCTTCAGCAAATTGCGCGGTTTTAAACTCAGGACGCGGATCGCGGCCCGGTTTTTCCAGCTCTTTGATGATGTCTGTGACCGTTGGCAAGCCGAAGCGCTCATCGGTGAAGTCGCGTGCATTGAGATCGCGCAGACCGCCTGGATTGCCCATCAACTCATTCAGCGCCTGCTCGGTGGCGGCCAGAATGCGCTCGACCAGCGGATAGGCTTCCGGGTGCACGGTTGAGGCATCCAGCGGGTTATCGCCGTGGTTGATGCGCAGGAAGCCCGCGCACTGCTCAAAGGCTTTTGGCCCGAGGCGGCTCACCTTCAGCAGCTGCTGACGGTTCTGGAAGCGGCCATTCTCATCGCGCCAGCTGACAATATTCTGCGCCATCATGCGGGTTAAACCGGCCACGCGAGTGAGCAGCGCCACAGATGCGGTGTTGAGATCGACACCGACGGCGTTTACGCAGTCTTCCACCACCGCATCCAGCTTCTTCGCCAGCTGGCTTTGGCTGACGTCGTGCTGATATTGGCCTACACCGATCGATTTCGGGTCGATTTTAACCAGCTCGGCGAGCGGGTCCTGCAGGCGACGTGCAATGGAAACCGCGCCACGAATCGACACGTCGAGATCCGGGAACTCCAGCGCCGCCAGCTCAGATGCCGAATAGACCGATGCACCGGCTTCGCTGACAATCACTTTCTGCGCGTTGATTTGCGGGAACTGCTTCTGCACGTCGAGGAAGAATCGCTCGGTTTCGCGCGAGGCGGTGCCGTTACCAATCGCCACCAGTTCAACCTGATGTTTCGCGCACAACGCCGCCACGGCGGTGGCCGCTTTCGCCGCCTGGCCGGTGTGCGGATAAATAGTATCGGTCGCGACCAGCTTGCCGGTGGCATCCACCACCGCAACTTTCACACCGGTACGCAAGCCCGGATCGAGGCCCATGGTGGCGCGCATGCCGGCAGGCGCGGCCATCAGCAGATCGTGCAGGTTACGGGCAAACACGTTGATGGCTTCATCTTCGGCGCGTTCACGAATGGTGCCCATCAATTCGGTTTCGAGGTGCAGCAAGACTTTGATGCGCCAGGTCCAGCTCACCACTGCTTTACGCCAGCTATCCGCCGGCGCGTTATTCAGGCGCAGCTTGAGGTGTTCGGCGATCAGCGTTTCGCCATAGCTTTCACGCGGGGCTTCGTCGAACTGCGGATCGGCATTCAGCGACAGCTGCAGCACGCCTTCGTTGCGGCCACGGAACATCGCCAGCGCACGGTGCGACGGTACGCCGCTTAGCGCTTCGTGGTGATCGAAGTAGTCGCGGAATTTCGCGCCTTCTTCCTCTTTACCTTCCACCACGCGCGCCACCACATGGGCGTTCTTCCACAGATATTCACGCACTTTCGCCAGCAGCGTAGCGTCTTCGGCAAAGCGCTCCATCAGGATGTAGCGCGCGCCATCCAGCGCCGCGCGCACGTCGGCGACACCTTTGTCGGCATCAACGTAGCCAGCGGCCAGCTGCTCGGGATCCTGCGATGGGGCCTGCCATAGCGTGTCGGCCAGCGGTTCCAGACCGGCTTCAATAGCGATCTGTCCGCGCGTGCGACGCTTCTGTTTGTACGGCAGGTAAAGGTCTTCCAGCTCGGTTTTATTCAGCGTGCTGTTGATGGCGGTGGCGAGCTCAGGCGTGAGTTTGCCCTGTTCGTCGATGGATTTCAGAATCGACTGGCGACGATCGTCCAGCTCGCGCAGGTAACTCAGACGGCTCTCCAGCAAACGCAGCTGGGTGTCGTCGAGTCCACCGGTCACTTCCTTACGATAACGTGCGATAAACGGCACGGTGTTCCCTTCATCAAGTAAGCGAACGGCAGCATCAACCTGGTCGGCGCGTGCCTTCAGCTCACCTGCGATAATCTGGCTCAGTGAATCTTTCATCATCATTAACAATGCTTACACAGGGTTGGAAATAGCGGACAGTTATACGGAATGAGGCCGAAAATTGCCAGCCGGTGGCCCGTGAATCCGTCTTTTTCTGAATGCAGCGCGCGCAATCTTGCTGATGGTCAATCGGTCGCTTATTGTTAGCCTCTTTGCTGCGAAGAACCGCCGTCACCACGAGTTGAAGTCATGAAAACCCAACTGATTACCCGCGAAGGCTATAACAAGCTGCGTGCCGAACACGACCATTTGTGGAATGAAAAGCGTCCGGAAGTGACCAAAATCGTCTCCTGGGCGGCTAGCCTCGGCGATCGCTCCGAAAACGCCGATTACACCTACAACAAACGTCTGCTGCGCCAGATCGATCGCCGGGTGCGCTATCTGCGCAAATGCCTCGCCGATCTGAAAATTGTTGATTACGCGCCGCAGCAGGAGGGCAAAGTGTTCTTTGGTGCCTGGGTGCAAGTGGAGAATGAGCAGGGCGATGTGAAGCGTTTTCGCATTGTTGGCCCGGATGAAATTTATGGCGAGACCATGAAAGAGTACATCTCAATCGATTCACCGATGGCGCGCGCGCTGATCAAGAAAGAAGTGGATGATGAAGTGGTGGTCAACACCCCGGAAGGGCAGAAGTTGTGGTTCGTTAACAGCATTGAATATGTGAAAGAGACGCCGTAGCGGGTCGCGATAAATGGTCAGTTGAGCATGAAGCGGTCGCCATTAATGGCGACCCTACGGGCATTATTTACCGGCCTGGGTTGCGGTGGTGGTGGATGTGCTGCCACCTTTATCGCCGCCGCCCATGGTTGCCAGCGCCACGCCGAGCAGTGCGCCGACTGCGCCAACACCGATCGCGTCTGAGTTACCCTTCGCCGTGGTGGATGCCTGCGCGCCCGCCGCTTCGCCGGCGCTGGTGGCCGCCTGAACCTGAGTGACGCTGGTCAGTACCAGTGCGCCCAGCAGAATTACCGTTTTTTTCATTTTTCTCTCTCCACGTGAACTCAATAACAACAGGTACGAATCCAGTGTCGGAGATCGTGAGAATGGAGGAAAGAGGAGATTACTGATTGATTTGTAGGAATTAATTTAACGCTGGCCTTGTTTTTCATCGGCAAGGTATTGTTCCGAAAACAGATGCGCACTCCCGATGAGAAATGCCCTATTTTATGCTGCCATCACTATAACGCAGGCCTATTCTTCACCATCACCTTAAGCCAAATCGCCCTGAACACCTCTCTGGCGGCGGGATTTTTTGTCATGAACCAGTAACAGAAAGAAAATGCGCCAAATTTTCAGATAAGCGCTAAGCGGCTTGAAAGCACAGATAAAAAACGCGAAGCGAAGCGCATTTCAGGGCTAAAAATAAATATAAGCTGCTGTTTAATATGCTTTGTAACAATTTCGGCTAGAATATAAACCATTAATGACTGTCACACTGAGGCCTCTTTTTTTAACAATATTGGCTCAGGCAATGGCGCCTTTGGGAGTTGAACATGCAAGAGAACTACAAAATTCTGGTCGTCGATGATGATATGCGTTTGCGTGCGTTGCTGGAGCGCTATCTCACCGAGCAGGGCTTTCAGGTGCGTAGCGTTGCCAACGCCGAGCAGATGGATCGTCTGTTAACCCGCGAATCCTTCCACCTGATGGTGCTTGATTTGATGTTGCCGGGCGAAGATGGTTTGTCTATCTGCCGCCGTTTGCGCAGTCAAAGCAACCCGATGCCGATCATCATGGTCACCGCGAAAGGCGAGGAAGTGGATCGTATCGTCGGTCTGGAAATCGGTGCGGATGACTACATTCCAAAACCGTTTAACCCGCGCGAGCTGCTAGCGCGTATTCGTGCCGTACTGCGTCGTCAGGCCAACGAATTGCCAGGCGCGCCTTCGCAGGAAGAAGCGGTTATCGCTTTCGGTAAGTTCAAGCTGAACCTCGGCACCCGCGAGATGTTCCGTGAAGATGAGCCAATGCCGCTGACCAGCGGTGAGTTTGCCGTGCTGAAAGCGCTGGTGAGCCATCCGCGTGAGCCGCTGTCACGCGATAAGCTGATGAACCTGGCCCGTGGCCGTGAATACAGCGCCATGGAACGCTCCATCGACGTGCAGATTTCGCGTCTGCGCCGCATGGTGGAAGAAGATCCAGCGCATCCACGTTACATTCAGACCGTTTGGGGTCTTGGCTACGTATTCGTTCCGGACGGCAGCAAAGCATGAGGCGATTGCGCTTCTCACCCCGCAGTTCGTTTGCCCGCACCTTGTTATTGATTGTTACCTTGCTGTTCGTCAGCCTGGTAACAACCTATTTGGTGGTGCTCAATTTCGCCATTCTTCCCAGCTTGCAGCAGTTCAATAAGGTCCTCGCGTACGAAGTGCGTATGTTGATGACCGATCGGCTGCAGCTGGAAGATGGAACTCAGTTGGAAGTGCCGCCGGCCTTCCGACGCGAAATTTATCGTGAGCTGGGCATCTCGTTGTATACCAACGCGGCGGCGGAAGAGAGCGGTTTGCGCTGGGCGCAACATTACGAATTCCTCAGTGAGCAGATGGGCCAGCAGCTGGGCGGTCCCACCGATGTCCGTGTCGAGGTGAATAAAAACTCGCCGGTGGTGTGGCTGAAAACCTGGCTGTCGCCAGATATCTGGGTGCGCGTGCCGCTCACCGAAATTCATCAGGGCGACTTCTCACCGCTGTTCCGCTACACGCTGGCGATTATGCTGCTGGCGATTGGCGGCGCCTGGCTGTTTATCCGCATCCAGAACCGACCCTTGGTGGATCTGGAGCATGCGGCGTTACAGGTCGGTAAAGGCATTATTCCGCCGCCGCTGCGTGAATACGGCGCGTCGGAAGTGCGTTCGGTAACGCGGGCGTTTAACCAGATGGCGGCCGGTGTGAAGCAGTTGGCCGACGATCGTACCTTGTTGATGGCGGGTGTCAGCCATGACTTGCGTACGCCGTTAACGCGTATTCGTCTCGCCACCGAGATGATGGGCGAGCAGGATGGTTATCTGGCGGAGTCGATCAACAAAGATATCGAAGAGTGCAACGCGATCATCGAGCAGTTCATCGATTATCTGCGCACCGGTCAGGAGATGCAGACCGAGCGCGCCGACCTGAACAGCGTACTGGGCGAAGTGGTGGCGGCAGAGAGCGGCTACGAGCGCGAGATTGAGAATGCGGTGATGTCCGAGGATTTGATGCTGGATATCAACCCGCTATCAATCAAGCGCGCGCTGGCGAATCTGGTGGTCAACGCGGCGCGTTATGGCAACGGATGGATTAAGGTCAGCAGCGGCAAGGAGCTCAACCGCGCGTGGTTCCAGGTGGAAGATGATGGTCCGGGCATCAAGCCGGATCAGCTACAGCATCTGTTCCAGCCGTTTGTGCGCGGCGACAGCGCGCGCAGCACCAGCGGCACCGGCCTCGGTTTAGCGATTGTGCAGCGTATTATCGATGCGCATGAAGGTTCGCTGGAGATTGGTGATAGCGATCGCGGCGGATTACGGATTCGTGCCTGGTTGCCGATTCCGGAAGGTAATAGCAGTACGGCGGTGGTGAGTATTAATCACAGTTCGTGATCATTGGGAATGTTGCGGTTATTGACCAGGTGGGCATAAATGCCCACCCTACAAAATCTGATGGGCACAAATGCCCCATCAGATTTTAACTTACAACTGCGGCCCGGCTTGCACCAACGCCTTACCGGCGTCGTTATCCGTATACTTCTCGAAGTTCGTAATAAAGCGCTGCGCCAGATCCTGCGCGGCTTGCTGCCAGGCCGCTTCTGTCGGCCAGCTGCGGCGCGGATCGAGAATCGCGCTATTCACCTGCGGCAGAACTTTAGGTATCTGCAGGTTGAACACCGGCAAGGTTTCAGTCTCAACCTCATCCAGCTCACCGGCCAGAATCGCATTGATGATGGCGCGCGTGTCTTTCAACGAAATGCGCTTACCGCTGCCGTTCCAGCCGGTATTCACCAGATACGCCTGCGCACCTGCCGCTTCCATCCGCTTCACCAGCACGTCGGAATATTGCGTGGGGTGCAGCGTCAGGAACGCCGCGCCGAAACAGGCGGAGAAGGTTGGCGTTGGCTGCGTAACGCCGCGCTCGGTACCGGCCAGTTTGGCGGTAAAGCCAGACAGGAAGTGATACTGCGTCTGTTCCGGCGTTAAGCGTGAAACCGGCGGCAGTACGCCAAAGGCATCGGCGGTGAGGAAAATCACTCGCTTGGCATGGCCCGCTTTGGACACCGGCTGCACGATGTTTTCGATATGCTCAATCGGATACGAGACGCGGGTGTTCTCGGTCTTGCTGCCGTCGGCGTAATCAACGGTGCCATCGGCGCGCACCACCACGTTTTCCAGCAGCGCATCGCGGCGAATCGCGCGGTAGATTTCCGGCTCCGCCTGCTCAGACAGGTTGATGGTTTTGGCGTAGCAGCCACCTTCAAAGTTGAACACGCCATCGTCATCCCAGCCGTGTTCGTCATCGCCAATCAGCTGGCGATCCGGATCGGTGGACAAAGTGGTTTTGCCGGTACCGGACAGGCCGAAGAACACTGCTACATCGCCCGCTTTACCGACGTTAGCCGAACAGTGCATCGAAGCGATGCCTTTCAGCGGCAGCAGGTAGTTCATGATGGCGAACAGACCTTTCTTCATTTCGCCGCCGTACCAGGTGCCGCCAATCAGCTGCATGCGTTCGGTCAGGTTGAAGGCGACGAAGTTCTCGGAGTGCAGACCTTGCGCCTGCCAGTCTGGATTAGTGCACTGCGCGGCATTCATCACCACGAAATCCGGTTTGAAGTCAGCCAGTTCGGCTTCGCTCGGGCGGATAAACATGTTTTTGACGAAGTGTGCCTGCCACGCCACTTCCATCACGAAGCGCACGCTGAGGCGCGTGTCGGGATTGGCACCGCAGAACGCATCAATCACAAACAGACGTTTGCCGGAAAGCTGCTGGGTGCAGCGGTCTTTTAACGCCTGCCAGGTTTCCTGTGACAGCGGCTGGTTATCATTTTTGCCGTTGCCGACATCGTTCCACCACAGCGTGTCGCGCGTGGTGTCATCCCGAACGATGTACTTATCTTTTGGCGAGCGACCCGTGAAGATGCCGGTATCCACGGCAATAGCACCGCTCTGCGTCAGAATGCCTCGCGCATAACCTTCCAGCTCTGGGCGAGTTTCTTCCTGAAACAGGGTGTCGAAATCAGGGTTGTACACCACTTCGGTGGTGCCGCTGATGCCCATAGAGGCGAGGTCTTGCGATGTCAGGCCGTTAACGCGCATGTGACTGCTCCTTTAATCGGTATCTGTTACTGCATATTTTTTATGGGGTGATTCTGCTGCCTGCCTGCATAGCCACGCAGGGCAGATCGCGCGCAGTGTACTCTTCTGAGCACGGCGGAAAAGAGAAGATAGTCAGAAATGCGAGCTGGAACGTGACAAGTAGAGAAATCTGCCACTTATGAAACTAAAGTCAGCGTTATTTAGCTAATAACCGTGATAAATGATAGGGATACGTTCAGCAGGAAAGCGGGCGGATGAACCGCCCGGCAGGTGATTAATGTACTTGATCGCTGTTGTTGGTTGGCGCGTTGCGAAGGGCGGCAATATCTACCGCATCGAACACGTAATGCGAATTGCAATAGTCGCAATTCATGTCGATTTCGCCATCCTCTTCGAGGATTTCGTTTACTTCTTCCACTGGAAGCGTGCTCAGCACTTCGCCACAGCGCTCGCGTGAACAGGTGCACTTGAAGCTCACCGGCGTTGGGTCAAACACCGTGGCTTCTTCTTGATGGTACAGACGCCACAACACGTCGGTCGCTGGCAATTCGATCAGCTCTTCGCTTTTCACGGTTTCCGTCAGCGTAGCGAGGTGATTGAAATCATCGAGGTTCGACTCTTGCGCAGGCAACACTTGCAGCAGAATACCGGCTGCGCCTTTGTCGCTGGTGCGGATAAACAGGCGCGTTGGCAGCTGCTCAGAACGCATGAAGTAATCTTCCAGACAACCCGCCAGCGTATCCGCTTCCAGGCCAACCACGCCTTGATAGCGCTCGCCTTTCTCTGGCGAGATGGTGATCACCAGATAGCCGTTGCCGACCATCTCTTTCAGGCTGCTGCCCGGTGCGATCTCTGCGTCTTCTTGCACGCGCGCCACGCCACGCAACTCCTGACGGTTGTTACCGTTGATCACCGCCAGCGTCAGCGGACCGTCGCCCTGCAACTGCACCGTGATATCACCGTCAAACTTCAGCGTTGCCGTCAGCAGGCTGGTGGCCACCAGCAGCTCGCCCAGCAAGGTTTTTACCGGCTCAACGTAGTCGTGATTTTCGACAATTTCACGCCAGGTTTCGGTCACATTTACCAGCTGGCCGCGCACGGCGACGTTTTCGAAAAGATAACGGTGCAGTTGATCGTTTGTAGACATAGTGTTTCTCTCGTTGGGGCGCGTTATTTATCGCCCGACAATTTAAATTTCATCAGATCGCGGCGCTCTTTCTTATCCGGGCGACGATCGGGGTGCGGCATGGTTAGTGAATTCATCTTACGTGCCAGCGCAGTTTTCTCGCGCTTGTCGATGCTGGCGGCGGTTTCGGCATACAGCGCCTGGGCTTCGCTGGCCGGGCGGCGCTGATCGGTCACTGCGGTGATCACCACCGTGCGCTCATCGTTGCCCTGGCGCAGCGTTAATTCGGCATTCAGCTCCACCAGTTTGCTCGGCTTGCTGCGCTGACCGTTGTAGTGCACTTTGCCGCCTTCCACCATTTCACGTGCCAGCGCACGCGTTTTATAGAAGCGCGCGGCCCACAGCCATTTATCGAGGCGCACGCCTTCGCTCACTTTCTCTTTCATGGTATTGCGGCTCCTGCTTTAACGCAGCGTCTCGCACAATTGACGATAGTCGCCTACCGCCGGATGACGCTGGAAAGATTGATCGGGCCGACCGGAATCCGGATTGCTGACGCCTAAGCACCAGCGAATGCCCCAACTTGTCGCTGCATCCAGAATCGCTTCGCTGTCATCAATGAATAGCGTGCGCGCGCTGTCAAACGCAGTATGTTGCTGAACGGCCTGCCAGAGACGCGGATCCTCTTTCGGATATCCAAAGGTATGGGTGGAAAGTAATAAATCAAGGTGGGCAGCTAATCCGGTCTGCTCCAGTTTCACATCCAGATTGTAGGGATGCGCATTGGTCAGCAGAATGGTGCGTTTACCTGCGGCACGCAGCGCCTGCAGTAGCGGCAGCGTATCTTCACGCATTGCCGCGCGGTGGCGCTTCTCCCACGTCATGGCGCGAATATCCAGCGCCAGTTCCTGCGACCAGTAATCGAGACAATACCAGTTTAGCGTATGCACCACGGCCTGATACTTCTGCTCAATCAGCTGATGCGCTTCGCCCAGCGTGATGGCGCGTTCGCGGCTCAGGGTTTCCGGAACGTGTTCCAGCCAGAAGTGGCGGTCGAAGGCGAGATCGAGCAAGGTGCCGTCCATATCCAGCAGCACGGTATCAATCTCTGACCAGTTAAGCGTAACCTGCATTTTCTTTCTCGCCGCAAAAAAGTGGGCGACAGGGTAGCACAGAAGGGAAGGGCTCAGAACAGCGAGCGCACGCTCTGCATAGTGTTCAGATTGTGGTTGAAGCACTTATCGTAATACTGCTGAATTTCCGCCATGCGCAGGCGATTACGATGAATACGACGCAGCGCCAGCAAGCCGTTGATCACCGCGCTGGCAATCAGCACCAGCATCAACAGCGCGGTGCCCAAATAGCGCCACTGCGCCATGGCATCCGGCTCGTTATGCAGCGCGATATGGCGTGTGCCGTTGGCATCGGTGGTAATGCTGGTGATGATGCCGCTGGCGGCGAACGGTGTGTGCAGCAGCATGCCGGACATGCGTTGCAGTTCGCGCCATTGTGAAGGTGCATCAAGATCAAACAGCGCGACCGACGGCTGCGGCTGCGTCACCATCTGACGACCTTCATCACTGATAATCAGGAAGCCACCCGGCGGCGGGCTGTTGAGATTTTCCGCCGCGCGACGCGTTTCACGCGCGAAGAAGCTGGACGTGGCGGTGTTCACCAGGTTTTCCAGCGCTTCGGCACTGACCGGACGCAGCAGCACGTTCATGCCATTCAGCTTGCCGGAATCCGCGCGGTGAATCAGTGAATCCCAATCTTTGGCGTTGCCGAGATTCACCAGCGCATTTTTCAGGCGTACACAATCCTGCTGCTGGCTGCACAGATCCTGGGTTTTCAGTACCAAATCGGAGAAATCATCCAGCAGAATCATGCCGGATTTCTGAATCGCCGAGGCCAGCTGCGGGTTGAGTTTGGGATCGGTGTTAGTTTCCGGATGCAGCTGGCGCGTGGTGGTATCGAGCAGCGCGGAGGCTTTATCGATGATGTCTGATTGCGGCTGTGGCAGCGGCGCGGCGTTATTCCAGTAAATCGCTGAGCAGTCGAACGGCATGTAAGCGTAGCTGCGATTGCTTTGATAATTGCCCGGCACCGAACACATGCCGGTGCCAGCCACTTTCAGGCTGTCGCCGATATGCAGCGGCAGCGCATTCAGCTTATCCACGCTATTCACTTCAATGCTCTCGGTGCCTTTCACCCACGCAAGGCTGAGTTTGATCGGCATGCTGAGAGGAATCCAGGTGAACAGCATCACCAGCACCAGCAGCGAACCGCATGCCAGCACCAGATTTTTACGCCAGCGCTGCACAGGGAAGTTACGCACTTCGTCCTGCAGCGATAGGAAACGACCCTGACGCACCACCTGACGATTGAGATACATCTCGACGTCGGTGGTCTGGCCTAGATCGTGTGCTACGTATGGCTGCCAGTGCGCGGGATAGATTAAATCGATAATGCCCAGCGAGATATTGCTCTGCTCCTGATTGGATTCACCAAACAGGCCCCAGCGCTTAGGCGCGCCGCGCAGGCAATGCACATCACGTAAGCCTTTGGCGCCAGGGAAACGATAGAGGAACCATAGGCTGACGGCGATCATCAGGCAGCCGAGCAGGGCAATCCAGCCCATCAGGCTGCCGGGCAGCACCAGACTCAGGAAGAACAGCAGGAACGCGAAACAGATGGCGACCGCTTCGCGCGTGCCGTCGGCGCGTGACAGTTGATACTCTTCCGAGGTCTCTTTGCGTACCTGCAGCAACTCAACGTTTTCGCTCTCTTCTTTGCGAATCGATGCGTTGGTGGACATCGGACGCACCAGCGGCGGCAGCGCCGGTTGTTCCACGGCGTAATTCACCAGCGAATGTCCGTTCAGTGAAATCACCAGCGGCAGCGTTTGCGTGCGGATCAGCTCTACGTAGTTCTCTTCGGCGATGTACTGTTCCCACAGCGGCGGCAGATGAACTTCGACTTCGTCGAGATAGTAGCGCCATTTCTGCGGATCGTCGGTGGAGAGGCCATAGCGGGTGATGGAGCGGGTGACAGGGTAAACATTGTTGCTTTGCGCGGTAAGCGTAAGCGCTTCAGGTTCGCGCGACTTCTTTGCCGAGCGTGCGCTGCTGTGTTGCTGCTGTTTGGCGATGAGCGCGATGTACTTTTCAACAGCGGTGCGTTCTTCGTCGGTGAGCTTGCGATTAGGCGGACTGATAAACGGCAGTGGTTTCGCCAACGGCGGACGATGCCGCATAGCGTACCAATAGCCGATACCTGCTAAGAGGGAACAGGCGAGCATGACAGCCAGAATGACAATATAAGTGCTCATGCTTTGCTCAATCCAGCCAAAAAACTGCCTTCACGTTAACGATTTACTCCCGGTGAATCCATCAATACAAGTCAATTTTGGCGAGCAGATGTCATTCTGACAAGGGAAAAGTCAGATAAAATAACGCGCAAAATCATTTAATTATAGTTTGTTAGATTATTCCTCAACGGGATGTTAACCAGACATGACTCAATTAAATATCGGTATTTTCTGAATTTAACAATACACCGTTGACTTATTGTGAATTTTTAACTGCATAGATAACAAGAAGTTGTTAGCAGCCGTAAGTGAATATGTGTCACCATAGTTTACTTACGCTGCGTGTCGCACAATAGTTCTGGCTTCGGTATGCTGGCGTCATCACGTTTCACAGGGTTGTGCTAAGTTTGAGGCTGATATGAAAACCCCAATGAAAAAACCTGATATCCTCAATGTGGCAGCGGTGGCCCGCTCCCGCCTGTTCACTATCGAAGCGGTGGATCTCGCTTTCAGTAATGGCGCGCGCCGCGTCTATGAACGCATGAAACCTTCCGATCGTGAAGCGGTGATGATTGTGCCGATTATTGGCGATGACGTGATCCTGATTCAGGAGTACGCCGTCGGTCTGGAAAGTTACGAACTGGGCTTTCCGAAAGGGCTGATCGATCCCGGCGAAAGCGCCTTTGAAGCGGCCGATCGTGAACTGAAAGAAGAAGCGGGATTTGGTGCCACAAAGCTGGAAGCGCTGGGCAAACTGACCATGGCGCCCTCTTACTTCTCCAGCAAGATGAATATTGTGGTGGCGGAAGGGTTGTACGAAGAGAAGCTGGAAGGCGATGAGCCGGAGCCGCTGATTGTCCATCGCTGGCCGCTGAATAATCTGCTGGCGCTGCTGGAGGAACCGGACTTCCGCGAAGCGCGTAACGTCAGTGCGCTGTTTATGGTGCGCGAGTGGCTGGTGAAGCAGGGCCGTTTAAGCTACTAAATTTCATCATGGTATAAAAAAGAAAGCCGGCAAGTTTGCCTAATGCCAGTCAGTTAAGCCTGACTGGCATTTCTTCTTTTGGCTGTCGGGTACTTCCAGGGCCTCTCTTTCACCACTCTCGGGAACGACCTCTCCCGTCGCCCCGGCAGTTTGACTATCTGCGCTATCGCGTCCACATTTTTCACCAGTTCCGGGATCCGCCCCGGTGACGCGCCCTCAAGCGTCCAGAGCAGCTTCATGACCCAGGCCGCAGACTCGCTGAAGCTCAGCTGATTAGGCCAGTATCCCTTAAGCGTCGACGCCATTTTTATCATCTGATATCTCACCAGATTATACGCAAGCAGCGCGCCCCACAGCTCCTGACGCACCATCTCCGGTTTTTTGCTGCGCAGCGTCAGCCGGTTATCCTGCAGCCCCTGCTTGATTTCCCGATACCCCAGCTCTATCTCCCAGCGATGGCTGTACAGGTCCGCTATCTCTTTCCCCGGATAGCGCATCGCATCCGTCATCGACGTCAGGAACCGCCACGTCTTTCCTTTAATTTCCCGGCTGATAAGCCTCATCTCTGCATATTCCGCCAGATGAGGCCACTTCTTCCGCGCCTGAGGGGAGGTTTTAACACGGATGAGCGCATCTCCTTTTCCCAGGCGGCGTACCTCTTCGTACTGCAGGTCTTTGCGGGCTGCTATCATCCAGTGACGGTTTTCCCCCGCCTGATGCCAGGCGCTGAGCAGGCCGAACGAGGTATAGCCCTTGTCGAACAGCGTCAGGCTGTTGTCGGGGACGCGTGGGATAAGCCCTTCCGCCAGTATCATTTCGTTCTCATTCTGGCAGCCCATCACGGCGCCGCCGATAAGATGGCTGGTCAGCTCCATCAGGCAGACCACGCGTACCTGCGGATAGGGCGATGCACCGGCAACCGTTTTTGTGCGGGCGATAGCCTTTTCATTATCCGGCGTTTCCTGCGTGCGCCAGACGACGCCGTCAACCGCGTGAAGCGTCAGCCCACACCAGTCAGGATGCGTGGTCTGCGCGTGCCAGAGGTCGCTGCTTTGTTCGAAGACACGCCTGACGGCATCGTCTCCCAGGCGCTGCCGGGCCTGCACCACGGCGCTGGGCGCAACAAAAGGCCGGTTTCCCGGCAACAGAATATCAAGGCGATTCACGATGGCGTGCAGGGGCTCTTTGCGCTCAAGCGCCATGCCGATAAGGCACCAGACCATCATATCGGTGGTAAGACGACGCTTGCGGAGGGTAACGGAGCCTGACTCCTGAATGCAGCGGGCGATCAGTTCGGGCTCAAGGACATCCGCGAGTGTAGTGAGTGGGTTACGCAGAGAATCGTAGCAAGAGACAATATCAAGGGCCTGACGGAGCTGCATAAAAAAATCCGGAAACGAAACGTTCCCGGATTCTTACACAGCCACTGGATCGTTCAACTGATCCTTAACTGATCGGCATTACGGCAAATTTGCCGGCTTTTTTGATCAGAACAGTTCGTGGCTTTGGCCGTTGTCCATGATGGTGGTGCCCACATCATGCACCGAATACTCCGTCGGCTGCGTGCCGTTGATGAAGTACTCCTGACGCGAGTTGCCGCCATTGGCCAACTTGCCGGTGCCGCGATCGATGTTGACGGTGACCACGCCATCTGGCGGTGTCAGCGGCTGCACCGGCACGCCTTCCAGCGCGGATTTCATATAGTCATCCCACGCTGGTTGCGCACTCTTCGCGCCGCCCTCGTAACCGGAAATCTGATCCGGAATCGCGCCGGACATGGTTGAGCGACCCAGCGCGCGTGAATCATCGAAACCAATCCACACCGACGTCACCACGCCCGGACCGTAACCGGAGAACCACGCATCTTTCGAGCTGTTGGTGGTACCGGTTTTTCCGCCGATATCATTACGCTTCAGGTCACGACCGGCACGCCAGCCCGTTCCCATCCAGCCTGGCTCGCCGAAGATGTTGGTGTTCAGTGCGCTCTTGATCAGGAATGACAGCGGCGTGTTGATCACGTGCGGTGCATACTGCTGCTCGCCACCCGGCTGCGGCTGGGCAGGAACTTGCTCCAGCTCTGGCTGCGGCACAGTTTGATTCTGCGATTGATCGGAGGTCGCGACATTCTCGACGCTCTCTTCGTTCAGCGCGACCGACTTTTTGGTATCGCCATAGATTACCGGCAAGTTGCACTGCGGACAGGCAATCTTCGGTTTCTCTTCAAAGATCACGCCGCCTTGTTCGTTCTCAATCCTGGAGATGAAGTACGGGTCGACCAGGAAGCCGCCGTTCGCCATCACCGCGTAGCCACGAACCACCTGCATTGGGGTAAAGGACGCCGCGCCTAACGCTAACGATTCGGTATGCACGATGTTCTGCGCCGGGAAGCCGAAACGTTGCAGATATTCTGCCGCGTAATCCACGCCCATCGCACGCATCGCACGCACCATCACCACGTTTTTCGATTCGCCCAAACCCTGACGCAAACGGATTGGACCCGCATAAGTAGGCGGTGAGTTCTTCGGACGCCAGTCAGCACCCGCACCGGCATCCCAGCGCGAAATCGGCACGTCGTTGAGAATTGATGCCAGGGTTAAACCGCGATCCATCGCTGCGGTATACAGGAATGGCTTGATGTTGGAGCCCACCTGGCGCAGCGCCTGGGTCGCGCGGTTGAACATGCTCTGGTTGAAGTCGAAGCCGCCGACCAGCGCGCGAACCGCACCATCTTCTGGATTGAGTGACACCAGTGCGGAGTTCACCGCCGGAACCTGGCCGAGCCACCAATCATCATTCACTTTACGCACCCAAATCTGCTGACCAGCTTGCAGCACCTGCGTCACGCTACGTGGCGTTGGGCCTTGCAGCGTGTCAGATTTGTAAGCACGCGCCCAGCGCACGCCCGCCATATTCAGCGTGACGCTGCTGCCATCTTTCAGCATTGCCGTGGCTTGATCGGCGCTGGCGCTGGTGATTACCGCCGCATTCAGCGGTCCGTAAGTCGGCAGATTTTTCAGCGCGTTCTGGATGCGGGTTTGATCCCAGCTCGCTTCGCCCACTTTCCACAGCACGTTGGTCGGTCCGCGATAGCCGTGGCGCATGTCGTACGCCATCACATTGTTACGCACCGCCTGCTGCGCAGCTTCCTGCAGATGGCGAGTAACGGTGGTGTAAACCTTGTAGCCATCTTCATAAGCGCTGTCGCCGTAACGCTTCACCATCTCCTGACGCACCATTTCACTTAAATATGGTGCAGAGAAAGCGATTTCCGGGCCGTGATAGCTGGCCGCCAGCGGCGTGTTACGCGCGTCGTTATATTGCTGCTGCGTGATGTAGTTTTGGTCAAGCATACGTGCCAGCACCACATTACGACGCGCCAGCGCACGCGTATGAGAGTAGAGCGGGTTGAAGGTCGAAGGGGCTTTTGGCAATCCTGCAATCATCGCCATTTCACTCAGCGACAGTTGATCAATAGGTTTACCAAAGTAGACCTGCGCCGCCGCGCCCACGCCGTACGCGCGATAGCCGAGATAAATCTTGTTGAGATAGAGCTCAAGAATTTCATCTTTGCTCAGCAACTGTTCGATACGGATCGCGAGGAACGCTTCCTTAATCTTACGCATCAAGGTGCGTTCAGGGCTGAGGAAGAAGTTACGCGCCAACTGCTGAGTAATGGTACTGGCGCCCTGCGAGGCGTGACCGGACATCAGCGCAATGCTGGCTGCACGGAAAATCCCCACCGGATCGACACCGTGATGCTCGTAGAAACGGCTATCTTCGGTGGCAATAAACGCTTTGATTAACTCAGGCGGCATCTGTTGTAGGGTCAGCGGGACACGGCGCTTCTCGCCGTATTGGGCGATCAAATCGCCATCCGCGCTGTAAACCTGCATAGGAGTTTGCAGGCGCACATCTTTCAATGTGTTCACATCAGGCAGCTGCGGCTCTATGTATTTGTACAAACCATAAACCGTGCCGGCTCCCAGCAAAATGCAACACACTGCAAGGATCAATAAATACTTTACGAACTTCACCTGAGAATTCCCATCTGTTGTCGTTTGAGCAGTTTATAAGCAACCGCGCGGTAGTATAAAGACAAGCCTGACGCTTTGATATACCCGCAATAATTGAAGTTGGCCGGGTATTGGAGCTCATTACCTTCAATGATAAGGAGATCATGCGTATGGCTTTTCAGCGCTGGCAAATTGGACTGGACATCCAAAACGGGCAACTGTGCGCCCTTGGCATCGAACGTCGACGTCATGGTTGGCAGTTGCGACACTGGTGGCAACAAACGCTGCCGCAAGATACGTTAAGAAACGGCGTGCTGCAAACCACGCCTGCGTTACTGGATATGTTAGGGCGCTGGCAGCGCCAACTGCCGAAACGCTATTCACTGCGCGTTGGCCTGCCGCCGCAGTTGGTATTGCAACGCACTTTGCCCATGCCGGAAACCTCGCTGCGTGAGCCCGCGCTGGGGCGCTATGTGGCGGCTTCCGCACAGCGCCTGTTTCCCGTCGAGCCCGCTTCGCTGTCGCTGGATTATCGATCGCCGGGCAAAGATTCTTCGCTGTGCGTCACCGCCGCGCGGCGTGAGGTGATTGCACAATGGCTGACGCCGCTCAAGCAGGCCGGTCTGCGCCCGGACGTGTTCGAACTGAGCAGCCTGGCGCTGACGCAGATCGCCATGCGGCTGCCGTTACGCCACAACCAGTTATTGATTCATCCGCTAAGCGATCACTGGCTGTGGACGCTGGCGGGTGAAAGTGCCACTTCAGGCGCGGCCACCGAACCTCTCAACCTTGCGCAACTGCGCGAAACCTTCCCGCAGATGGAAAGCGTGTTCTGCACCTCAAACCTGGTTTTGCCCGAGGAGCAGGTTAAACGCTGTAAACCCTTTTCGCTGCTGCATTACCTGCAACCGCCGCTGCCTGCGCAGGAAGGTATTTTTGCCATCGCGCTTGGGCTGGCGCTGCGCCCGGAGGATGTCTAATGCTGGCGGTCAATCTGCTTCCCTGGCGCATTCAGCAATCGCAGCGGCGGCGCCAGCAGAGCATCTCGCTGCTATTGCTCACGTTGGCAGTTACCTTGCTCATCTTCTCATTACTGTGGTGGCGCAGCGTCAGTGCGCGGCAGCAACAGACGAACGCACTGATGGATATCACCTTTCTCCTCAACACGCTGCAGCAACAGCTGGAGCAGCAGCAATCGCTGTTGAAGCTGCGTGAATCAGTGCTTCAGGCGCAGCAGGAACAGCTGCAGCGGCAAGAGCAGCATCAGCGCTGGCAGCATTTTTGGCAGCAACTGCCGCAGTTAATGCCTGACACCTTGTGGCTGAATCGCCTCGAACGCCGGCAAGGGCAATTGGTGCTGGAGGGGCAGGCGCAGAGCATGGCGGCGGTCAGTGATTTTCGTCATCAGCTCATCACCCAGCCGCTGTTCAGCAGCGTAAAGCAGGGCAGTGTAAAGCGCGAGATGGGCGGCGCCTATCGCTTTGCTTTGCATGCGCGGGTGCAGGAGGCGACAGATGAATGAACTCCTGCAGCGCTGGCTGATGCTAACGCTGCCGCTGCGCATGGTGTGGTTATCGATGTTAGCGCTGCTGCTGTTTGCGCTGATGTGGATTGTGCTGCTTCGTCCGCAGCAGCAGATGCGTGAAGCGCAAGAGCGGCAGCTGGAACAGATGCGGCAACAGCAGCAACAGCGGCTAAAACAGCTGGCTTCACTTCCGGCGATTGATGCCTTGCAGAGCGAGATTAGTCTGCTTCAGCAACCCAAGAAGGATGCAGACGCTCAGCAAACGCTGGAGCGAATCGTGGCGGCACGCGGCAATCAGCTGGAAGCCTGGCATCCGGATAGCCAGCCGCAACAGCTGCAGCTAAGGCTGATCTGGCCGCAATTTCTGCCGTTGTTTAGCGAATTAGCCAGCACCCGATTACCGGTGCCACAACGCTTTCAGCTGCAAGCCGAGCAGGGCGTATTGAACACGCAACTTTGGCTGGAGAGTGACGATGCGGAGTAGCGCATTGCTGTTATTGCTCTGTAGCTCGCTGGCGCTGGCGCGTGACCCTTTCCAGCCGCTGACAGAAACGCTGTGTCAGGCGCAGGTGGCTGCCCCAGAAGGCTGGCGTTTGCAGGGCATTATTGGCACGGCGACGCACTACGTGGCGTGGTTGGTGTCGCCACAAGGCAAAAGCCATCGGCTGAATAATCAAGCGTCTTTACCCCAGTCGCCCTGGCAGGTCGTGCAGCTTACGTCGCGCACGCTGGTGTTGAGTGCAGCACAAAGCTGCACGCCGCAGCAAATCACATGGGTAATAAAAGGAGGTTTTTATGAAATGGATGACGTTACTGATGCTGCTGTGTCTGAGCATGCCGCTGCGCGCTAATGATGACCGCTTAAGCCTGACGTTTGATGATGCGCCGGTTGAACGTATTTTGCAGGCGCTGGCCGATTATCAACAGACTAACCTGCTGATCGCACCGGGCGTTGAAGGTCGGCTGTCGCTGCGCTTAGACAATGTTGGCTGGGATCGCGCGCTTGCTCTGGTGACACAGCTGGCAAAACTCACCGTGGTGCAGGAAGAGGGCGTTTTGCTGGTCTACCCGGAAAGCTGGCAACAGCTGCAGGTGCAACAGGAAAAGGAGGAACGCGAGGAGGAAAAACAGCAAACGCCGCTCCAGCAACAAACCGTGACGCTGCATTACGCCAGCGCCAGTGATATTTATCGTAGCCTGCAAGCCGAGCGTTCGTTGATGTCGCCGCGCGGCAGCGTCACGGTCGATAGCCGCACCAACAGTTTGCTGCTGCGTGACACGGCTGAGGCGCTGCGTGACACCGAACGCTGGTTAAAAGCGCTGGATTTACCGCTCGAGCAGGTTGAGCTCACCGCGCACATCGTCACCATCAATGAAGAGCATCTGCGCGAGCTGGGCGTTAACTGGGGCACGTCACCGGCAGAAGTTGTTACGCAAGCGCTTCGCAACCCGTTGCTTGAGATCCCACTGGCGGTGAGCAATCCGGCGTTTCGCGCTGGCGTGACGTTGGGCCAGGTCAGCGGAGAATTGCTCAACCTCGAGTTGAGCGCGCTGGAGCAGGAGAACCAAATCGAAATCATCGCCAGTCCGCGCTTATTTACCTCGCATCAGCAAACCGCCAGCATCAAGCAGGGCACGGAAATCCCTTATGAGGTGAAATCAGGCAACAGCGGCGCGACGGCCATTGAATTTAAGGAAGCGGTTTTAGGCATGGAGGTGACGCCAGTGGTGCTGGGAAATGGCCGCATCCAGCTCAAATTACGGCTGAGTCAGAACTTGCCGGGACGCAGTCTAAACATTGGCGACAATCAGGTGCTGAGTATTGATAAGCAGGAGATCGAGACTCAGGTGACGCTGCGCGATGGCGAAACCTTAGCGCTGGGCGGCATTTTCCAGCAGCAGCGTTCGCAGAGCGAAAAACACGTGCCCGGGCTTGGCGATCTGCCGTTACTGGGCAATTTGTTCCGCCAGCAAACCGATGAGCAGAAGAAAAAGGAGCTGGTGATCTTTATTACTCCCCGACTGGTCAGGGAAGCAGCGCTTACTGCCGGATAAAGCGGAAAATTCGCTCTGTGAGGCCAACTGCGTTGACGCAGGGCTGGAATTAGCTTACAAGGTTTAGCGATTTTCAAAACGGTGTAACGGAACGCGGCAGAATAACCTTCCGAATGACGTTGGTCACAAGCGATACTGACGTCAAAAGAAATATCTCCAAAATAATTCGAGCTCCAGTAAGACGTTAAATGAGTGAATGCACTGTGCTTACATCGGTAAGCGATTACAGTGGATGACCCCGGCCAGCGTGCCTGTAGCACGAAATATAGCGGATTAGCGGAGGTGCGTTACCGTCTCGCGAACCACAGACCGGTCCTGTTAAGAGGTCGCCGGGGGCAATTTATTCGGTTGCCAAACGGCCATGAGTGTTGAGATAATTTTCCGTCTGACTCTTGTTAACGCTCATGAGGTCTCAGTTCCTGTCCCGCCAGCTACGCTGAACGCGGGGTATCATCAACGAATTCTTAGTAATACCGATAAAATGGCAGAGAAACGCAATATCTTTCTGGTTGGGCCGATGGGTGCCGGCAAAAGCACTATTGGTCGTCAGTTGGCTCAGCAACTCAATATGGAATTTTTCGATTCCGATCAGGAAATTGAGCGACGCACCGGAGCGGATGTAGGCTGGGTATTTGATGTGGAAGGCGAAGAAGGCTTCCGCGATCGTGAAGAAAAGATCATTAATGAGCTGACCGAGAAGCAAGGCATTGTCCTCGCGACCGGTGGTGGCTCAGTCAAATCCCGCGAGACCCGTAATCGTCTCTCCGCCCGCGGTGTGGTCGTATACCTTGAAACCACCATCGAAAAGCAACTTGCTCGAACCCAGCGTGATAAAAAGCGTCCGCTGTTGCAGGTTGAATCACCGCCGCGCGAAGTACTGGAAGCGCTCGCAGGTGAACGTAATCCGCTTTATGAAGAGATCGCTGATGTCACTATTCGCACTGACGATCAAAGTGCAAAAGTGGTGGCCAATCAGATCATCAACATGCTGGAAAAGAACTAATCCAGCGCCCTGAGGGCTCAGCAATAGGTATCGGTCATCATGGAGAAGATCACTGTCTCACTCGGGGATCGCAGTTACCCCATCACCATCGCTGCCGGACTGTTTAACGATCCGGCTTCTTTTTGGCCGCTCAAAGCAGGCGACAATGCCATGCTGGTGACAAACCAGACACTGGCGCCGATCTATCTTGAATCTCTGTCAGCGCTGCTCAGCAATGCCGGCATTAAGGTAGATCAGGTAATTTTGCCTGATGGTGAGCAGTACAAAACGCTGGCGGTTATGGACGAGGTATTCACCGCGCTGCTGAAAAAGCCGCACGGTCGTGATACCACGTTGATTGCACTTGGTGGTGGCGTGATTGGTGACTTGACCGGCTTTGCTGCAGCCAGCTATCAGCGTGGTGTGCGCTTTATTCAGGTGCCGACCACGTTGCTGTCTCAGGTTGACTCCTCCGTTGGTGGAAAAACCGCGGTTAACCATCCACTCGGCAAAAACATGATTGGGGCGTTTTATCAGCCCGCGTCTGTCGTGGTGGATACCCATTGCCTGGCCACTCTGCCACCGCGCGAATTAGCGTCCGGTCTGGCGGAAGTGATCAAATACGGCATTATCCTTGATGGCGAATTCTTCCAGTGGCTGGAGCAGAACCTTGATGCTCTGCTGGCGCTGGATGAAAAAGCCCTGGCTTACTGCATCCGTCGCTGCTGCGAATTGAAAGCAGAAGTGGTTGCGGCTGATGAACGCGAGACTGGCGTACGTGCACTGCTCAATCTGGGCCATACTTTTGGTCATGCGATTGAAGCGCACATGGGTTACGGCAACTGGCTGCACGGCGAAGCGGTGTCGGCTGGCATGGTGATGGCCGCACGTACCGCGGAACGTTTAGGGCAGTTCACCTCTGCTGAAACCGATCGCATTATCGCGCTGCTGCTGCGTGCTGGTTTGCCTGTCCATGGCCCGGCGAGCATGGCGGCGGAAGATTATTTGCCACATATGATGCGCGATAAGAAAGTGCTGGCGGGCGAACTGCGTCTGGTGTTGCCTCTCGCTATTGGCCGCTCTGAAGTGCGTGGCGGTGTGGCACATGATATGGTGCTGGCAGCAATCAACGATTGCCAGAAACCCTGATTATTAGAAGTGAGTGGTGATGCGGCGTGTGGGAAGCGCGTCGTTTTACGGAGGAGGCTAAATGGATGAGTTCAAACCGGAAGACGAGTTAAAACCTGACGCCAGTGACCGCCGTCCGACGCGGCCACGCAAATCGTCTTCTGCGCCGAAAGTGAAGGTACCGGTTTCTCGTCAGCATATGATGATGGGCATTGGTATTTTGGTTCTGCTGTTGGTAGTGCTGGGGATTGGTTCAGCATTAACCGGCCCAGACGAGAAGAAACCTGCAACCAATACCGCAAATAACGGCGCGGCACCTTCTGCCGGTGGCAGCGAAAAGAACATCGACCTTTCGGGATCGACGTCCATGAGCGGCCAGCAAAACGCCACGCCTTCTGCTGATGGCAGCGCACCGCAAAACACAGCGGGCACGGCTGCACCAGCGGGCAGTGACGGCCAATCCATCTCAATGCCATCAGTCTCCTCTACGCCGACGCAAGCTGCACCTGTGGATACGCCAGCCAACCAGCAGCGTGTCACGCTGCCGGGCGATCTCAATACTGCGCTGAACAATCAGCAAGGTTCTGTCGATGCCGCAGCACAAGGCGCGCAGGGTAATAGCTCGCTGCCAACCGCACCGGCCACGGTCAGCGGCAACGGTAAAGCGATTACGCCGCCAGCCATGCGTTCAGAAACCCCAGCGCGTACCAGCAACAACGGTACACGCGAGACGCACGCATCGACGCCGCATAAAACACCGGCCGCCACCAAACCGGCACCCGTGAAAGAGAACAACACCCGCACCACCGCGACGCGTAATTCCGCGCCTGCCAGTTCGAGCGGTGCCAGCAAATCGCTGCCATCAGGCGGAAACTACACGCTGCAGTTAAGTGGCGCGTCGAAAGAAGAGAGCCTGAACGCCTGGGCGAGAAAACAGAACCTGAGCGGTTATCACGTGTATAAAACCACGCGTAACGGCGAGCCTTGGTATGTGTTGGTGAGCGGTGCTTACGCCACGCCAGCCGATGCGAAACGCGCCGTGGCATCGCTGCCAGCGGAAGTGCGTGCAGCCAATCCGTGGGTAAAACCGCTTAGCCAGGTGAAGAAAGAAAGTCAGTAATGAGATGTGGGGCCGCAAACATGCGGCCCCGTTTAAAGCGCAGAGCTGCTGTCGGTTTCACCACAGCCAATAATTAAGATGTAATAACCACGACAGCATGAAAAAAAATCGCGCTTTCCTGAAATGGGCCGGAGGAAAATACCCGCTCCTTGATGACATCCGTCGTCATTTGCCACAAGGTGATTGTCTAATCGAACCCTTTGTCGGCGCCGGTTCCGTGTTCCTCAACACCGATTATGACCGCTATCACCTGGCGGACATCAACGGTGATCTCATCAATCTGTATAACATCGTCAAAACGCGAACTGCGGCCTTCATTGAAGACGCGCGTCAGCTCTTCAATGCTGAAGGCAACACGGCAGAAACCTACTACGCGCAGCGCATCGCCTTTAATGCGAGCAAAGATGAATACCAGCGCGCGGTGCTGTTCCTGTATCTCAATCGCCACGGTTATAACGGTCTATGCCGCTACAATTTGCGCGGTGAGTTTAACGTGCCATTTGGTCGCTATCGCAAGCCATACTTCCCGGAAGCGGAGCTGTTGTGGTTTGCCGAACGGGCGCAAAAAGCGACCTTTGTCTGTGAATCGTACGATGTTACTCTGAACAACGCCGTTGAAGGCTCAGTGGTTTATTGCGATCCGCCGTATGCACCGCTTTCGGCGACAGCGAATTTTACCGCTTACCACACCAACAGTTTTAGTCTGCGCGAGCAGCAGCATCTGGCGGAACTGGCCAATAAGCTGGCGCAGCAAAACCGCATCCCGGTACTGATTTCAAATCACGATACGCTACTCACGCGTGAGTGGTATCAGAATGCGGATTTACACGTAGTCAAAGCCCGGCGTTCCATCAGCCGAAGCATAAGTGGTCGCACGCAAGTCGACGAACTGCTGGCGCTTTTCCGCTAGCCTGTTTCGTCCGCGACCAAGGCATTACGCCAGCTCAGGCTGGCGCACAAAATTGGGAGAATCGGATGAAACAATTTTTACTGGCCCCTTCAATTCTGGCTGCTGACTTCGCGCGTTTGGGTGAAGACACAGCTAAAGCGCTGGCGGCAGGTGGTGATGTGGTCCATTTCGATGTGATGGATAACCACTACGTTCCCAATCTGACGATGGGGCCGATGGTGCTGAAAGCGCTGCGCGATTACGGCATCACTGCACCTATTGATGTGCATCTGATGGTTAAACCTGTGGATGCATTGATCCCGGAATTCGCTAAAGCGGGCGCCACCTTCATCACTTTCCACCCGGAAGCCAGCGAGCATGTTGATCGCACGCTGCAGCTGATCAAAGAGCACGGTTGCAAAGCGGGTCTGGTATTCAACCCTGCGACGCCGCTCGACTACCTCGACTATGTGATGGATAAGCTGGATATCATTCTTCTGATGTCGGTGAATCCAGGCTTCGGCGGTCAATCCTTCATTCCCGGTACGCTCGACAAACTGCGTCAGGCGCGTCGCCTGATTGATGAGAGTGGCTACAACATTCGTCTGGAAGTGGATGGCGGCGTGAAGATCGATAACATCGGCCAGATTGCTGCCGCCGGTGCCGATATGTTTGTGGCCGGTTCCGCGATCTTCGGTCATCCGGATTACAAAAAAGTGATCGATGAGATGCGTGGCGAACTGGAGAAAGTTAATGGCTCATTTCACTGATATCCGCGCGCTGGCGTTTGATCTCGACGGTACGCTGGTTGATAGCGCGCCCGGTTTGTCACAAGCCATCGATCATGCGCTGAGCGATCTGCAGCTACCGCCGCCGGGTTTGGCATTGGCCTCGACCTGGATTGGTAACGGCGCTGACGTGATGATGACCCGCGCACTGACCTGGGCGCTGGGACGCGAGCCGCATGCCGAAGAGCAACGCGACGCGCGTGCGCTGTTTGATAAGTATTACGCGCAAACGGTGGAAGCGGGCAGCACGCTGTTCCCGCAGGTGAAGGAGACGCTGGCGGCCTTACAGGCGAAAGGCCTGCCGCTGGCGATCGTCACCAACAAGCCCACGCCGTTTGTGGCGCCGCTGCTGAAGTCGCTTGGAATTGACGAGTACTTCACGCAGATTATCGGCGGTGACGACGTAATTGTGAAAAAGCCCCATCCGGCGGCCATTTTCCTCGTCCTCGGCCATTTTGGCGTGCTTCCGGGACAATTGCTGTTTGTCGGCGATTCCCGCAATGATATTCTCGCGGCCCAGGCGGCAGGCGTACCGAACATCGGTATGACATTTGGCTATAACTACGGTGAGCCGATTGCGACAAGCCAACCCGATTTAACTCTCGACTCTTTTGACGAACTTTTGCCCGCTATCGGGCTGTGATTATCAGGACATAACATGAGCAAACCCATCGTTTTCAGCGGCGCCCAGCCTTCCGGTGAACTGACCATTGGCAACTATATGGGTGCGCTGCGTCAGTGGGTGCAGATGCAGGATGATTTCCACTGCATTTACTGCATCGTCGATCTGCACGCCATCACCGTACGTCAGGATCCAACCGCGCTGCGTAAAGCCACGCTGGATACCTTAGCGCTCTATCTTGCCTGCGGCATCGACCCGGCGAAAAGCACCATCTTTGTTCAGTCGCACGTGCCAGAGCATGCGCAGCTGAGCTGGGTGCTGAACTGTTACGCCTATTTCGGCGAACTGAGCCGCATGACGCAGTTCAAAGATAAATCCGCGCGCTACTCGGAAAACATCACCGCAGGCCTGTTTGACTATCCGGTGCTGATGGCGGCCGATATCCTGCTGTATCAAACCAATCAGGTACCGGTTGGCGAAGATCAGAAGCAGCATCTGGAGCTGAGCCGCGATATCGCCCAGCGTTTCAATGCGCTTTATGGCGATGTGTTCAAAGTGCCTGAGCCGTTCATTCCGAAATCGGGTGCACGCGTGATGTCGCTGCTTGAGCCGACCAAGAAAATGTCCAAGTCAGACGACAACCGTAACAACGTGATTGGCCTGCTGGAAGACACCAAAGCGGTGGTGAAGAAGATCAAACGCGCGGTGACTGATTCCGCCGAGCCACCAGTGGTGCGCTACGACGTTAAAGAGAAGGCCGGCGTTTCTAACCTGCTGGATATTCTCTCGGGCGTGACCGGTAAAAGCATTGCGCAGTTGGAGCAAGAGTTCGAAGGCAAAATGTACGGCCACCTGAAAGGTGAAGTTGCTGAAGCGGTTTCCGGCATGCTGACCGAACTGCAGGAGCGTTATCATCGTTTCCGTAACGACGAAGAGCTGCTGAATCAGGTGATGCGTGATGGCGCAGCGAAAGCCCGCGCCCATGCGCAGGAAACGCTGAAGAAAGTGTACGAAGCGGTAGGCTTTGTCGCACAGCCGTAAGCGGCTAGCGGGATAGAACAGAACGGCGGGTCATGATGACCCGCCGTTTTTTATTTGATGCGATGTAACGCCAGTTCCGCGCCATCCCAGAACAAGCGGGCGTTACCGTCAGCCAGCACGCTGATCACCGCGCCTGGCGCAGGTCCCCACGCCTGATTGCCACAGCTCACATTGAAGCCGTAACGGAAGGTGAAATCACGATCCTGTCCCGCGCCATTGGCGGCGCTGAGACGTGGTTTAGCGTTGCAGTTATCGACGGAAGGATTGATGCTGCGCTCGTCAGTACCGCGCGTCCAGGTTATCGCATTTGGCTTAAACGCCACGCGTGCGCCCATAAACTGCGGATCATTCTTGATATACAGCTGACCGACTTCCTTCTTAGGCGTTACCGCCACCACTTGCCATTCACCCACCACGTTCGACCAGGTAACGGGTGCAGCGGTAGCAACCGCGCTCAACGGCAATAACAACGTGCAAACCAGTGAAGCAACGCGCATGGAAACCCCTTATTGATGAGAAAGATGGCCTGTAGTCTGGCGACAAAGCGCAGCGCTGTACAGTTTTTTGCCGTGTCAGAACCAGCGTAACTGTGAACGCAGTTCCACTACGCGACCAACAATAATCAGAGCCGGACTGGCAAACTGCTGCGCCAGCGTGGCCAGTTCCGCCAGCGTTGCGGTCTCTACGCGCTGCTGCGGCGTGGTGCCATTCTGCACAATCGCTACCGGCATCGCAGCATCCATGCCGTGCTGCAACAGTTGCTGCTGGATTTCCGGCGCCTGCGCCAGCCCCATATAGAACACCAGCGTTTGCTGTTCTGCCGCCAGCTTGCGCCACTCGATTTCCCCATGCTGCTGCAAATGACCGGTGACGAAACGCACGCTCTGCGCGTGATCGCGATGCGTCAGCGGAATGCCGCTGTAGGCAGAACAGCCCGAGGCGGCCGTAATACCCGGCACCACGCTAAACGGGATATTGTGCTGCGCCAGCAGTTCCAACTCTTCACCACCGCGGCCGAAGATAAAGGGATCGCCGCCTTTAAGGCGCACCACGCGCTTGCCGCTCTGCGCCTGCTCAAGTAAAACCTGATTGATCTGCGATTGCGGTACGCAGTGATTGCCGGCTTGTTTGCCAACAAAGATGCGCTCCGCATCGCGGCGTACCAGATTGAGAATCGGCTCGGAGACTAAGCGGTCATACACCACCACATCGGCCTGCTGAATATGCTGCAAGCCTTTCAGCGTCAACAGTCCCGCATCGCCCGGCCCGGCGCCGACCAGTACCACTTCGCCTTGCTGCGACAGCGGCGCATCGAACAAGGTTTCGACGATGTGTTCCGCGCGTGGCCGATCGCTATTCGCCAGCGTTTGCGCCAGCCGGTCGCTCACGAAGAAGCGCTCCCAGAAAGCACGCCGCTGCGCCATGCTGTTAAAGGTACGTTTGACGCGACTGCGCAGCGATCCGGCTAATGACGCTAACTCACCAAGATGCTGTGGCAGCATCGCTTCGAGTTTTTCACGCAGTAAACGCGCCAGCACCGGCGCGCGACCACCAGACGACACGGCAATCATCAGCGGCGAACGATCGATAATTGACGGCATAATCGCGCTGGCTTCCTGCGGTGCATCCACCAGATTGCAGAAGATGCGACGCAACTCCGCCGCATCGCCAACCTGCTGATTCACCGCATCATCATCGGTGGCGGCAATCACCAGCCAACAATCCTCGAGCCAGCGCTCATCAAACGCGCCGGGTAATAAGGTCACCTTTCCCTGTTGCGCCCACAGTTGAAACGCCGGGGAGAAATTCAGCGCGCCAACGTGCAAAGCGGCCCCGGCATCCAGCAGCAAACGCGCTTTGCGCTCAGCCACATCACCACCGCCAACTAGTAAACAGCGTTTGCCTTGCAGGCGGCAAAACAGCGGAAAGTAGTCCATAGCTCATCCTGAAAAAAGCCCGCGCGAGGCGGGCTGAAAAAAGTGTTATGCCGTTTTGAGCGGCGCGGCTTGCGCTTCGGCCTGCGGGCGCTGCGCCTGCGGTGTGGCGTACCAATAACCGAGGCCCATCAGCACCATGCCGGAGAACATATTGCCCAGCGTCACCCACAGCAAGTTGTGGCCGATGCCGCTCATTGTGAAGTCGGCATTATGCTGACCAAACCACGACAGCGCAAAGACCGTCATATTGGCAATCGAGTGTTCGTAGCCGGAAGCGATGAACGCCAGCAAACACCACCAGATGGCGATGAACTTCGCCGTTCCTTCGGTACGCACCGCCATCCAAATCGCCAGACAGACCAGCCAGTTACACAGCGCGCCTTTAAAGAACAGCGCCATGGCTGACTGCGTGGTTTTCGCCAGCGCCGCGCTGTGCAGCAGCGATCCGGCATTCGGCAGCAGCGGACCTGCCGCATAGTAATAAATCAGTGCGACCAATACTGAACCGACAAGATTACCCAGCCAGGTTTGCGGCAGCACGCACCACATCTGGCCTTGCTTGATGCTGTCCGCTTTCACGCCGATGGTCAGAAACATAGTGTGACCGGTGAACAGCTCGGAACCGGCGATGATCACCAGCGTTAAGGCGATACCGAAGGTCGCGCCCATCAGCAGCGGGCGATAAGCCGGATCAACCAGATTGCCGAGCGTGAAGATCAGGATAATCGCCAGGCCAACATAGGCGCCCGCCATCGCCGAGCTGATCCAGAAGGCCAGCGGGCTGTGCTGCGCCGTACGCACAATGCGCGCCGCGTTGGCGGCGCATTTATTCAGGGTGTCAGTAAACATAGTGACGTCTCATAAAGTGAAGGAATGCTGTCAGGCGCAGATCTCGACCTTGCCATCGCTAACGCGCACCGGATAGCTCGCCACCGAGCGCGCTTCGTCTTCCAGACAAAAGCCATCGCTCAGGCGGAAGCGCTGTTTCTTCAGTGGACTTGCCACCCACAGCGCCTGCTGGTGCTCGGCAATCAGGCCGCGTGACAACACGCTGGCCTGGGCGAAAGGATCGATATTGCTCAAGGCGTAGAGTTGCTCATCGTCATGCGGACGAAAGATAGCAATCTGCTGGCCGTTGATCAGCGCGCATACGCCGGTCGCAGGCAGAATTTGGCTGAGTTCACACACCGAATGCCACTGGCTCATGCGTCGATCTCCTCAATCAGAGTGACCGCAATGCGCTCGGCGGGTTGCGCCGGACGATGCTGATCGCGTTGGTTGATATGCTGCACCAGCGGATCGCGCCGATCGCTGTTGATAAAGGTGCTGAAGTGGTGCTGCTGTTGTGGATCCTGCACCGTTGCGGTCCACTCACATTCCACCGCCGCGCGCAGACGCGCCAGCTCGGTTTCCAGCTGTGTATTCAGGCCGAGTTTGTCATCGATAATCACGCTGCGCAGATAATCAATGCCGCCGTCCATGCTTTCCAGCCACAGCGAGGTGCGCTGCAGGCGGTCGCCGGTGCGGATGTAGAACATCATGAAACGGTCGAGATAGCGCAGTAGCGTATCGCGATCGAGATCGGCGGCCAGCAAATCGGCGTGACGTGGCTTCATGCCGCCGTTGCCGCACACATACAGGTTCCAGCCTTTCTCGGTGGCGATGATGCCAACGTCTTTGCCCTGCGCTTCGGCGCATTCTCGCGTGCAGCCGGAGACGCCAAACTTCATCTTGTGCGGGGTGCGAATGCCTTTGTAGCGATGCTCCAGCTCAATGCCGAAGCCGAGGCTGTCGCCCACGCCAAAGCGGCACCAGACGCTGCCGACGCAGGTTTTCGCCATGCGCAGCGCTTTGGCATACGCTTGTCCGGTTTCAAAACCGGCATCAATCAGCTGCGTCCAGATAGCCGGCAGATCGTCGCGCTGCGCACCAAACAGGCCAATACGCTGCGAGCCGGTGATTTTGGTGTAGAGATTGTACTGGCGCGCCACGGCGCCAATCGCCATCAATCCTTCCGGCGTGATTTCGCCACCGGCCGAACGCGGGATCACTGAGTAAGTGCCGTCTTTCTGGATATTGCCGAGGAACAGGTCGTTGCTGTCCTGCAGCGGCGCGAGCTGTGGCTTCAGCACATATTCGTTCCAGCAGGAAGCCAGCAGCGAACCGACCGTCGGTTTACACACTTCGCAGCCGTAGCCCTGGCCATATTTCGCCAGCAGCGCGTCGAACGATGTGATCTCTTCCACGCGAATCAGGTGATACAACTCCTGACGCGAGTAAGGGAAATGCGCGCACAAATGATTGTTGACCTCGATGCCCTGACGGCTCAGTTCAGCATTCAGCACCTGAGTAATCAACGGAATGCAGCCGCCGCAGCCGGTTCCGGCGCGGGTTTCGGTTTTCAAGGCCGCGACGGTGTGGCAACCACCTTGCACCGCTTTGACAATATCGCCTTTGCTGACGTCGAAGCAGGAGCAGATTTGCGCGCTGTCCGGCAGCGCATCAGCGCCCATCACCGGTTTCTCGCCGCTGCCCGCAGGCAGGATCAGCAAGGCGGGATTTTCCGGTAACGCGATGTTATTTAGCGCCAGCTGCAGCAGATTGCCGTAATCGCTGGTGTCACCGACTAACACCGCGCCGAGCAGCGTGCGGTTATCTTCGCTAACGATCAGGCGCTTATAGATATTTTTCTGCTCGTCGAGCCACACGAAGCTGCGCGCGCCCGGCGTGCGGCCATGCGCATCACCAATTCCGCCCACATCAACGCCCAGCAGTTTCAGCTTGGCGCTCATATCCGCGCCGGCAAACGCGTTATCGCGGCCAACCAGCCGGTCGCTGGCAACCTGCGCCATTTTGTAGCCCGGCGCGACTAAACCGTAAATACGGTTCTGCCAGGCGGCGCACTCACCAATGGCAAAGATGTGCGCATCGCTGGTCTGGCAATGATCGTCAATTGCGATACCGCCGCGCGCGCCAAGTTGCAGGCCGCACTGTTTAGCCAGCTTGTCCTGCGGGCGAATGCCGGTGGAGAAGACGATGAAATCGACATCCAGCGCGCTGCCGTCAGCAAACTCCAGCGTTTTGCCGCCTTGTGGATGATGGACGATCTGCTGGGTGTTTTTACCGGTGTGAACGCGCACGCCCATTTGCTCGATCTTACGGCGCAGCTGCTCGCCGCCTTGAGGATCGAGCTGTTCCGCCATCAGTACCGGCGCGAACTCAATGACGTGGGTTTCGACGCCGAGGTTTTTCAGCGCGCCTGCCGCTTCCAGCCCTAACAGGCCGCCGCCAATCACCGCGCCGCGTTTGCTGCGGCGTGAACAGGCTTCAATGGCGTTGAGATCTTCAATGGTGCGATAGACATAGCAATCGCTGCCTTCCGCGCCTTTTATCGGCGGAATCCACGGATAAGAGCCGGTGGCGAAAATCAGTGTGTCGTAATGCACCGCGCGACCGGTATTCGAGTGAATCAGTTTTTCGTCGCGATTGATGGTGATGGCGCGTTCGCCAAGCAGCAGCTTTACCTGATGCTTTTCGTAATAACCTTCGCGAACCAGCGAGAGTTCTTCGGCGGTGTGATGGGAAAAATAGGCGGAAAGGTGGACGCGGTCATAGGCTACGCGGGGTTCTTCACAGAAAACGGTTATCGCAAACTCACTGGATGGATCTTTGTCGATAAGTTCTTCTATAAAGCGGTGGCCGACCATGCCGTTGCCAATAATAACGACACTGTGCTTGCTCATGCTTGCCTCAAAAATTGCGGTATCTGCGCTTACCTTAACGCGGCGCTTTTGGCGCTTATTGATGTACATCAAGCGCGCCCCTATATACCCATTTTGAGGTATGTGGCTGATTTTGAAAGAATTAGTTAAGTGACTTATTTGGTTGATTATTGTTCTGGTTGCCATAAATGGCGTAATGCCGCTCAGTTAAGCAATAAATTGCATATGTAACCAGGTGCGCATGAATGCGCACCCTACAAAATCACCGTAGGGTCGTCATTCATGGCGACCGATTTACGCTTAACTGACAAGCCTTACGCCATACGCGGCGACCCTACGTTGGTTTCCCTTTTTCATGCTAGCTTTAGGTTTTGTGTTTTACAGGAGTACGGCATGGCAAACCCGTCACTGAAGTGGATCAACAACCTGCGCTTAGCGGGCCAGCAGGGCTTGTGGCAGATCGAAATCGATAACGGCAAGATTGCGCAGATTCGTCCGCAGCCGCCGCAAACTGCAGCCCAGCCGGATGCGCTGGATGCGGAGGGCGGGCTGGCGAGCGCACCGTTTATCGAGCCGCATATTCACCTCGACACCACGCAAACCGCTGGCGAACCCGCGTGGAACCAATCCGGCACGTTGTTTGAAGGCATCGAACGCTGGGCGGAGCGTAAAGCGCTGCTGAGCCATGAAGATGTGAAACAGCGCGCGCAGCAAACCCTGAAGTGGCAAATCGCCAACGGTATTCAGCATGTGCGTACTCACGTGGATGTCTCCGATCCCACGCTCACCGCGTTAAAGGCGATGCTGGAAGTGAAAGCGGAAATGGCGCCGTGGATCGACATCCAGATTGTGGCGTTTCCGCAGGAAGGCATTCTCTCTTATCCCAACGGGGAAGCCTTGCTGGAAGAGGCGCTGCGTATGGGCGCGGATGTGGTGGGCGCGATTCCACACTACGAATTCACCCGCGAATATGGCGTGGAGTCGCTGCATAAAACCTTTGCGCTGGCTAATCGCTACGATCGGCTGGTGGATGTGCACTGCGACGAGATCGACGATGAGCAGTCGCGCTTTGTGGAAACCGTGGCGGCGCTAGCGCATCGCGATGGTAACGGCGAGCGAGTCACCGCCAGCCACACCACGGCGATGCACTCATACAATAATGCCTATACTTCGCGGCTGTTCCGTCTGCTCAAGCTCTCAAATATCAACTTTGTCGCCAATCCGCTGGTGAATATCCACCTGCAAGGGCGCTTTGATAGCTATCCGAAACGTCGCGGCATCACGCGAGTGAAAGAGCTGCTGGAAGCGAATATCAACGTCTGCTTTGGCCACGATGATGTGTTCGATCCCTGGTATCCGCTCGGCACCGCCAGCATGCTGCAGGTGCTGCATATGGGATTGCATGTTTGCCAGTTGATGGGCTACGAGCAGATTGATAATGGCTTGCAGCTGATTACCGCGAACAGCGCCAAAACCATGCAGCTGACGAATTACGGTATTGAGGCGGGTAATGATGCCAGTTTGATTATTCTGCCGGCGGAGAGTGGATTTGATGCGGTGCGGCGTCAGGTGCCAGTGCGTTATTCAGTGCGTAAAGGTGTGTTGGTTGCTGCCACGCAGCCCGCCAGCAGCGAGATCTATTTAGCGGAAAAAGAAGCGGTAACCTTTAAACGCTGAAGAGCAGGGCGGACCGAAGTCCGCCCGTCAAACTTAGTGCGTTACGTGGCCGTGCTGGCGATGTTTGGTCACAAAGCCGAGCAGAACACACATCACAAACACCACGGCGTACAAACCGTTAGCGGTAGAGAGCGCGGCATGTGCGCCACCTTGTGCCACGATTGGGCCGGTCACCACGAACGTCAGCATGGTGCCGACGGTACCGCAGGTCAGGATGAAGTTCACCAGCTTCGGTGAAGAGACCTTGGTTTGCAGCGATCCCAGCGTGATGATGGTGGTGTAAATCGCGCTTGAGCTGAAGCCCAGCGTCATGATGATCCAGTGCAGCATGCTGGCGTCTTTAGAGGTGACAAACCAGTACATCAAACCGGTTGCCAGCGCGGCCAGCACCATCAGGATGCGCTGCAGATCGAAGAAGCGCAGCACGAAGCTGAACACCCACATGCCGACCATGTATGCGGTCCAGAAGTTACCCACCAGTTGGCCGGCAGCAGCGATATCCATGCCCATCGATTTGGTGGCGTATTCCGGCACCCATGAAATAAAGCCGAGCTGACCGAGGATGTAGCACAGCGCCGCAATCGACAGGAACAGCACGCCGATGCCCCATTTCTCTTTCTCAACGCCTGGCTTAGCGGCTTCGCTTTTCAGCACCGGGAACTCGATGAATAGCGTCAGTACAAAGATCGCCACATAAATGATGCCGATGCAGGCGTATACCCAATACCACGGCAGCGCGCGTGCCAGAAGAATACCGGCGATGATCGGGAAGATGGTGCCCGCCATGCTGAAGAATGAATCGGTAAACAGCAGACGTGCGCCGCGCTGACGACCATCGTACAGATGGGTGATCAGGAAGGTACCAATCGACATGGTGATGCCGCTCACCACGCCGAGGATGAACATGCACAGTGAGAAGACGGTGAGATCGTGGCTTGTCATCAGACCCGCAACGGCGAGGATCATCAGCACAAAGCCAAAGATCAGCTGACGCTTCAACGGCACAATTACCATCAGCCAGGCGTTCAGGAACACCGACACTAAAATGCCCGCATTAAGGAATGTGAAGGTGTTGCTCATTTCTGAAATAGGGCGCTGGAAATACTGCGCGATATTGTCCAGCACCATACCGGTAACGATCACCAGTGCGCCGGTGAGCGCATAGGAGAAATAGCTAATCCAGGTAAGGCCAATGCGATTACGGTTTGTCATGTTCTGAACCTGTTAAGCGCCGAGATTGGCAAAAAGTGTCATGAATTGTAAGTGTTGCTGTGATCTTAATAAACAACGAGTGTAACAAGGCGGAAATATTTCATTGAGAGTGTGATTTTCGTCACGCAAATGATTGCGTGGCGGCAAAAGTATGACAATAGCAACATCCGCGTAAATATCGGTAAAACGCTGGCTCTTGGATCACATGCTCTTTACAATCAATCTCGTTTTTGAGCTAGCTCTCCATGGTAAGGAATCTTTCATGCTTAAACGTACTTTGACAGCGGCGGTTGCCCTGTTAGCGCTCTCTTCTGTATCTTCTGCCGCGCTTGCCGCAAAAGGAGATCCACATGTGCTGCTCACCACTTCTGCGGGCAATATTGAACTCGAACTGAACAACCAGAAAGCCCCGGTTTCGGTGAAAAACTTCGTTGATTACGTCAACAATGGTTTCTACAACAACACCATTTTCCACCGCGTGATCCCTGGTTTTATGATTCAGGGCGGCGGTTTCACTACCGATATGCAGCAGAAGCAAACGGTAGCGCCGATCAAAAACGAAGCCGACAACGGCTTGCGTAATCTGCGCGGCACCATTTCGATGGCGCGTACCGCAGATAAAGATAGCGCCACCAGCCAGTTCTTCCTCAACGTAGCCGATAACGCCTTCCTCGATCACGGTCAGCGTGATTTCGGGTATGCGGTGTTTGGTAAAGTTGTGAAAGGCCAGGATGTAATCGACAAGATTGCGCAGGTCCCGACTAAAGATGTCGGTCCGTACCAAAATGTGCCGTCAAAACCGATTGTTATCCTCTCCGCCAAAGTCCTGCCTTAATTCTTAAACGCGCCATTTTCCACTGGCGCGTCATTTGCACTCCGGCAAAGCAAAAAATTGCTGCTTATACTTAGGGCTCACTGCTTGCCGGAGGCGCTATGACCAGCAAACTCACCGAGAAACAGAAAGCCACCTTGTGGCAGCAGCGCCGTGCTGCGAGCTATCAAGCCAGCTGCCGACTGGCCGGTTACACGTCCAGTGAGCCGCTCATCGAGGCCGAACACGCCGAAGAACGCCTGGCGTCACTGAGGAGGCAATATGGCGGATAACAGCTTAGCGGTACGCGATCCCTATCTGTGGCACAACGACAGCGTGCTGAAGAATCGTCTCGATATTCATGATGAAGCCCAGCTGCGCAAAGCGGAACTGGCGTTCAGCACCGCGCGCCTGGCGACGTTAGAACTCGGCCAGCGCAGCATCGGTTTGCCACGTCTCTGCCACATTCATCGCACGCTGTTTCAGGATCTCTACAGCTGGGCGGGAGAATTGCGCACCATCGACATCTGGCGCGATGAAACGCCGTATTGTCATTGCGAGTACATTGAGAAAGAGGGCAACACGCTGATGCAGGCGCTGGAGGAAGAGCGCGGCCTGGCTGACCTTGAGCAGGAAGTTTTCGTGGCGCGTATCGCGCATTACTACTGTGAGATCTTCGTACTGCACCCGTTCCGCGCCGGCAATGGCCGCGCACAGCGCATCTTCTTTGAGCAGCTCGCGCTGCATGCCGGTTATCAGCTTGCGTGGGAAACGCTCGAACGCGATAAATGGCGCGCCGCAATTTCGGCTGGCGTTGCGGGCGATCTGGCGCCGCTTACCGCGCAGTTTGCGAAAGTGGTGAGCCCGGCGAACTAAAATGGGTAGAATAGCGCCGCTTTTACTGGCCTGAGGGCGCTATGCTGCTGCTAATCGATAACTACGACTCCTTTACCTGGAATCTCTACCAGTACTTTTGCGAACTGGGCGCGGAGGTGCGCGTGGTGCGCAATGACGCCATTACGCTGGATGAGATGGCAGCGCTGCCGCTGACGCATCTGGTAATTTCGCCGGGCCCGTGTACGCCGGATCAGTCTGGCATCTCGCTCGCGGCGATTCGCCATTTCGCCGGACGCGTGCCGATCCTCGGCGTTTGCCTTGGGCATCAGGCGATTGCGCAAGCTTACGGTGCGCAAGTGGTGCGCGCGCGGCAGGTGATGCATGGCAAAACCTCGCTGATCCAGCACACTAATCAAGGTGTGTTTCGCGATCTGAATAATCCGCTTACCGTGACGCGCTATCACTCATTGATTGTGGCGCGCGATACGCTGCCTGCTGAGTTTGAAGTCACCGCGTGGACCCTGCGCGACGGCCAGCCGGATGAGATCATGGGTTTCCGCCATCGCACTTTGTCGTTGGAAGGCGTGCAGTTCCATCCGGAAAGCATCCTCAGTGAGCAAGGGCATCAGCTGCTGGCTAATTTCCTCAACGCGTAACTTATGTTTGCCTTCGTGTGATTTTTTATGCATATTTTGTGATTATATTTTCACATCAGCTCAACAAATAACCCGATGAGGTCGTCAATGGCAGCGGAAAAACTAGCGGTAACCCGGGAAACGTTCGATAACGTTATTTTGCCTGTTTATGCACCTGCGCAGTTTGTGCCGGTAAAAGGTAAAGGCAGCCGAGTGTGGGATCAGCAGGGCAAAGAGTATATCGATTTCTCTGGCGGTATCGCGGTGACTGCATTGGGCCATTGTCATCCGGCGCTGGTAGAAACGCTGAAAGCGCAGGGCGAAACCTTGTGGCACACCAGCAACGTGTTCACCAACGAACCGGCGCTGCGTCTGGCGAGTAAATTGATTGCCGCGACCTTTGCCGATCGGGTGTTTTTCGGTAACTCCGGCGCGGAAGCCAACGAAGCAGCATTCAAGCTGGCGCGTTATTATGCCTGCAAAAAACACAGCCCGTTCAAAAGCAAAATCATCGCCTTCCATAACGCCTTCCACGGCCGCACGCTGTTCACCGTGTCGGTTGGCGGCCAGCCGAAATACTCCGATGGCTTCGGTCCAAAACCGGCGGATATCGTGCATGTGCCGTTCAACGATCTCGATGCGGTGAAAGCGGTGATTGATGATCACACCTGCGCCATCGTGGTCGAGCCGATTCAGGGCGAAGGCGGCGTGATGCCGGCCACGCCAGAATTTATGCAAGGTCTGCGCGCGCTGTGCGATGAACACAATGCGCTGCTGGTGCTGGATGAAGTGCAGAGCGGCATGGGACGTAGCGGCAAACTGTTTGCGTATGAGCATTACGGTATCAAGCCCGATATTATTACCAGCGCGAAAGCGCTGGGCGGCGGTTTCCCGGTGAGCGCGATGTTGACCACCAACGAAATTGCCTCGGTGATGGCGCCGGGCGTTCACGGCACCACTTACGGCGGCAATCCGCTGGCCTGTGCCATCGCTGAAACTGCGCTGGATATCATCAATACGCCAGAAGTGCTGGAAGGTGTGGAAGCGCGTCGTCAGCAGTTTGTTGAAGCGCTGCAAGCCATCGACAGTAAATTCGATATCTTCAGCGAAATTCGTGGCAAAGGTCTGCTGATTGGTGCCGCGCTAAAGCCGCAGTTCGCCAGCAAGGCGCGTGACATCCTTAATGCTTCCGCCGCAGAAGGATTGATGATTCTCACCGCCGGTACCGACGTGATTCGTTTTGTACCTTCGCTGGTGATTGAACCTACCGATATCGCCGAAGGCATGACGCGTTTCGCCAGCGCGATTGAAAAGGTGCTGGCTGCTTAATCCGCTTTCGGACGTAACACCTTGAGCCAGCGACCATGATGCGGTCGCTGGCTCCACGCCAGCGAAGAGATGGTGTGCATCACGCTGAGATGCTGCAAAATCCGCTTCACATGCTGTTCGACAATCGTCACCGGCCCTTCATTCAGATTCTCCGGCGCTTCCAGAATATTGCTGTCGTTGCCCGGTCCGTCATACGCCAGCCGCTGCTGACAACGCTGCAGCGCGATTTCACAGGATTGCAGATAACGTTCCGCCAGCTTGGCCGTCAACATGGTGTGCTCACGCGCCAGAATCGTCATGGCGTTAATATGCTCGACGATGAACTGACTGTGCGTAACCCACATGCGCATATCTTTCAGATATTGCAGGTTAAAGCCCGGCTCGCTCGATGCCTGGTTCAATGAATTGAACAGCGCGTTGTGCGCCTGATTAACCTTCATGCGCTGATAAGCCAGTTTCTCCGGCGATTGTTCCGGGCCTAACAGCATTCGCAGCGCTTCCTGATAGGCTTCCAGCGCATCGTGCGCGTTCTTGCGCAGCAGTCCGCTTTGCCACTGCGGCCACAGCCAAATCATCCCGGCGAAGGCAATCAAACAGCCCATCAAGGTATCCATCATGCGCGGCAGCAGAAACTGTGCGCCGTTGAGCGACAGCAGTTGCAGCGAATACACCGCCGTGACGGTGAAGCCAATCATCGACCAGCCGTAATATTTCCGCGTGATCAGATAACTCGCCAGCGTGATCCCCAGCATAAACAGCAGCGTGATCGATTCCGGTACCGCCAGCCGTAATGAGGCGGCGGCGATCAGCAAACCGGCAAAGGTGCCCAGCGCACGGTGCTGGATGCGCACGCGCGTCGCGCTGTAACCGTTCTGGCTGACGAACATGATGGTCATCAGAATCCAGTAAGGTTTGGGGATGTTAAAGAACAGCGCCAGCGAGCTGCCAAACATCAGCATTACGGCGAAGCGTGCCGCGGTGCGTAACGCGGTGGATTTGAATGACAGATAACTGCGCAGCGCCGGCAACAGCGGCAAACGGCGCTGGCGATCGGCCATCAGGTCACGCGTGTAGAGCGGCTTCTGCGTGCGCAATACGCGGGCGATGCGGCTGAAGTGATACAGGCAGAAGTTACCGACCGGATTATCCGGATGCTGGCGCGCAATTTTCTCCAGCGCGCCGAGCTGTTTCTCCATGTGGAAACGGTCTGGCAGCTGATGGTAGAGAATCGCATCCGCCAGCACGCGCAGCCGCGCCGAGATGATTTTGGCGTTCCAGCGAATCACCGCTTCGGCGTGGCTCTCTTCAACCAGCTTCTGCACCTCTTCCGGCTGATGCAAACTCACCGAGATGTGTTCCTGTAAATCCAGCGCCACCTGGAAAGCGCGCGTCAGGCGTTTGTGGCTGTTATCGCGGCTGGCCGACAGCATATGCATTTGCTGGTAACAGGTGGTGATGAGATCGACCGCCTTTTGCTGACGTGCCAGCAGCGGCGGCAGCGCTTTTTCCGGATCGGTCAGCTGCGTCAGTAAGGTGTATTTGGCATCGCAATAATCCGCCAGTTCGCGGAACAGCAGGCTAAGCGATTCGCGCATCGGCTGCTCTTTCCACAGCCAGAACCAGAACCAGTTGAATAAGCCGTACCACAGCGTGCCGCCAATGTAGAGCAACGGCGGCACCCACATCGGCATGCGTCCCACTAAGCTGAGCGTAAAGATAGCGGCGATGAGCGTTGCGGGCAGCAAGCGCGCATGCAGCGGACCGATTTCGCCGGTCACGCCAATCAGCAGCGGCAGCGCCAGCAAAATCAGCGGCAACGGAATCTGGTAAGCAGTAAGGATTTGCATCAGGAAACTGCCGGTGGCAAACAGCGAACCACCCACAATCAGGCGTTTGAAAAAGCGTTTGTGCGGCGTATCCAGCCCCGCCATGTTGCAGCAGGCCGGCACTAATGAGAACAGCAGACCTTTTTGCAGATCGCCAAACAGCCAGCCGAGAGCCACAGGCAGGCACAGCACCAGCGTTTGCCGCAGCGCATAGTTAACTTCGGGATGATAGATGATTCGACGCCACATCAGCTCATCGCAAATAGAAACGGCGCGATGTTGCCATCACGCCGTGGGTGAGAAGAAATTAGCGGGTGCCGTAAACGACGATGGTTTTACCGTGTGCGGAGATCAGGTTCTGATCTTCCAGCATTTTCAGGATACGACCCACGGTTTCGCGTGAGCAGCCCACGATCTGACCAATCTCCTGGCGGGTGATTTTGATTTGCATCCCGTCTGGGTGAGTCATCGCATCTGGCTGTTTGGCCAGATTTAGCAGCGTTTGCGCGATGCGTCCGGTTACATCGAGGAAGGCAAGGTTGCCCACTTTCTCAGATGTGACTTGCAGACGACGCGCCATTTGCGACGAAAGTCGCATTAAAATATCCGGGTTTACCTGAATCAGCTGACGGAATTTTTTGTATGAAATTTCAGCCACTTCGCAGGCAGACTTCGCACGTACCCAGGCACTACGTTCCTGGCCTTCTTCGAAAAGACCGAGTTCGCCGATGAAATCTCCCTGATTGAGGTAGGAGAGAATCATCTCTTTGCCTTCTTCATCTTTAATCAGTACCGCTACGGAACCTTTTACGATGTAGTACAGCGTTTCCGCTTTCTCACCCTGATGGATGAGCGTGCTTTTGGATGGATATTTGTGAATATGGCAATGGGACAGGAACCATTCGAGTGTAGGGTCTGTTTGCGGTTTGCCGAGAACCATTCGCTATTATCCTCTGTTGTAATCGTGCCCAAAATACAGGGGGCATTTTTCCCTGTCAGGCGGTTTAATCGTCGAGCGTTTCCAGTAAAGGAAAAATTATTCCGGGTGGACTCTTAAGCTACGCTTTTGATTCTTCCGGCCTTCGTCTGTGATGACGAAAATATTTTCAGCACTGTTTGTAGCACAGCTTTTGCGAGCTGTCTTGTGTTGTCTCGCTTCAGCAGAAGGGGGATTACTCTGGATTGCTGTTTGTCAGGTGAAAGCGTACTCTGGCGGCAAAACCGCCGCTTCAGGAGAGAGAATAATGCAGGCACGAGTGAAATGGGTGGAAGGTCTTACCTTTCTCGGAGAATCCTCATCTGGCCATCAGGTATTAATGGACGGTAATTCCGGTGATAAAGCGCCAAGTCCAATGGAGATGGTGCTGATGGCCGCAGGCGGCTGTAGCGCCATTGATGTGGTGTCGATCCTGCAAAAAGGGCGCAGCGATGTGGCCGATTGCGAAGTGAAACTCACCTCAGAACGCCGTGAAGAGGCGCCACGCATTTTTACCACCATCAACCTGCATTTTATTGTCAGCGGCAAAGCGTTGAGCGATAAAGCGGTTGCGCGCGCGGTTGACCTGTCGGCGGAAAAATATTGCTCGGTGGCGATCATGTTGGGTAAAGGCGTGGAAATTACCCACAGCTATGAGGTTGTCGAGTTGTAATCGGTCGTAGGGGAGGCATTCATGCCTCCCTTTTCACAGCCCGCACCAAACCTACTCAATTCGCTTCCCTTCAATCAGTCGCTGAACCAGCGGCAGCATAATCAGCTCCATCGCCAATCCCATTTTGCCGCCCGGCACCACCAGCGTATTGATGTGGGAAATAAACGATCCCTGAATCATCGCCAGTAGATAGGGGAACGCGATGCCTTCCAGACCGCGAAAATGAATCACCACGAAGCTTTCGTCGAGCGAGGGAATTTCGCGGGCGGCAAACGGGTTTGAGGTATCAACGGTCGGCACGCGCTGGAAGTTAATGTGGGTGCGCGAGAACTGCGGCGTGATGAAGTTAATGTAATCCTCCATCGAACGTACCACCGAATCCATCACCGCTTCGCGTGAATGGCCGCGCTCGCCGGTGTCACGCACCAACTTCTGAATCCACTCAAGGTTAACAATCGGCACCACGCCAACCAGCAGATCGACATGCTCCGCCACATTTTGCTGCTGCGTGACCACGCCGCCGTGCAAGCCTTCATAAAACAGCACATCGGTGTTTTCCGGCAGCGGCTGCCACGGCGTGAAAGTGCCCGGCACCTGATTCCACGGCACCGCTTCATCGTAGGTGTGCAGATATTTACGTGATTCGCCGAGGCCGGTTTGGCCGTAATGTTTAAACGTCTGCTCCAGCAGGCCGAAGTCGTTGGCTTCCGGGCCGAAGTAGCTGATGTGGCGACCGAGATCGCGCGCTTTGCGGATCGCCATGTCCATTTCCGGACGCGTGAAGCGATGGAAACTGTCGCCCTCGAGTTCCGCCGCATGCAGGTTCAGCTGCTGGAAAATCTTGCGGAAGGCGAGGCTGGTGGTGGTGGTTCCGGCGCCGCTGGAACCGGTGACGGCAATGATTGGATGCCTGGCTGACATAACAGAGCTCCCTGTGAGGTCCGGCGATGAGCATTGTTACCACGAATTGCCGCTGGGTGCATTAGCCGCGAAATTCACCCTTCGGCATAATATTGATCGATTCATGCAGTTCCGACCACACCAGCACTACGTCGCCGCGCTCCAGCTGGCGGCGCACATCGGCGACTTTTTGCAGCAAACTGCGTTCCTGCTCGCCGTAATCGGTGCCTTCGCGTAACACGAAGGTTTCAATCAGGTTTTCCAGCGTCTCCGCTTCGAGTTCTTGCCAGGGAATAATCACAATTACACATCCAGATAGGTTGAGAGCCAGTCGGGCACGCGCTGTTCCAGCCACATTTTCGGTTTAAGCAAGGTGCCGCCGACAAAGCCGACGTGGCCGCCTTGCTGCGTCAGCTGATACTGAATGGAAGCTGACAGCTGGTCAGGTTGCGGGATCACGGCATCGGTCATAAAGGGATCGTCTTGCGCATGAATGATCAGCAGCGGTTTGCGCACGCCGGTGAGCAGCGGCATCGCGCTGGCTCGTTGATAATAGTCGTTGGCGTCGATAAAACCGTGCGCACGTGCGGTTATCGCATCATCAAACTCGCGTAAGCGGCGGAAAGCGCGTAGCTGGCTGAGATCGACCGGCAGCGTGCCGGGCCAGGCGCGCAGTTTGCGCGTGGCGTTCTTTTTCAGCTGCGTCAGCAAATAGTGCTGATAGAAGCGCGAGAAGCCAACGTCCAGCTTGCCGCTGCACGGCTCCAGCGCCAGCGGCGCCGAGATGGCGATGGCGGCATCAATCGGCACATCGTGACCTTGCTGACCGAGCAGGCAAGCCAGCATGTTGCCGCCCAGCGAAACGCCGACAGCGGCGGTCGGTACGCTGCCCCATTCGCGTTGCAGCCAGTTAAGGAAGTAGGTGGCGTCTTCAGTTTCACCGGAGTGATAGATGCGCTTTAAGCGATTAGGCTCGCCGCTGCAGCCGCGAAAGTGCATCACCACCGCCAGCCAGCCGCGCGCCTGACACGCCTGCATCAGGCCGTGCGCATACGGGCTGCGAAAGCTGCCTTCCAGGCCGTGAAACATCACCATGCGCGGTTTATGACGCGCCTGCGCCGGATCTTCACTCCACGCTAAATCGACAAAATCGCCGTCCGGCAGGTCAAGACGCTGCCAGTGCGGACGCAACGTGACGCGGCGGCGCAGAATGCGCGGCAACAGCGTTTGTAGATGCGCGTTACTGAATCCGCGCAGTGGTTTAAAGCGCTCGCCGCTGGGGCGATCAAAATAGCTTGGGTAAAGGCTTGTCTGATGCATAAGTCGCTGATAGCTTCGATGGGTTGTTCGCTTTACTGGGTGAGGAGCACCCGAATATACATGGAACTGAGTCTTTTTTTATCAATGTTAGGTTTTCTTTGGGTCGCGGCCATCACGCCCGGGCCCAATAATATGTTACTTACCGCCTCGGGTGCTAATTTTGGCTTCCTGCGCACTATACCGCTGCTCATTGGTATCATGATTGGTATGCAAGTCATGTTGCTGATGGTGGCATTTGGTATCGGCGGTCTCATCCTGCTTTATCCTTCGCTGCATCTGATCCTGAAGATTGCCGGTAGCCTTTATCTGCTGTGGCTGGCGTGGAAAATCGCCAGCGCCGAGTATGAAAAGCTGGAAACCGATGATGTGACGGTAAAGCAAATGCCGTTCTGGCAAGGCGGCTTGCTGCAGCTAATCAACCCGAAAGCCTGGCTTATGGCGCTCGGTGCGGTGGCCAGCTTCAGCCTGGCGGGCAGCGAATATCTGCATTCGGTGCTGGCGATCAGCCTCGGCATGTTCATGGTAAATGTGATTTCCGGGGTGATCTGGATGGGCTTTGGCTCGCTGATTGGACGTCTGCTGCGAAGCCCACGCGCGTGGAAAATGTTCAATCTGGCGATGGGCTTGCTCACCGCTGCGTGCGTATTGCTGATTTGGCGCTGAGTTAACTGGAAGCGCGTTCAACGCGCTTCCACGGCAACACTTCATGGACCACCGACGAGTTGGGCTGGCGGATACGTTGCAGCAGCAGCTGTACGCTACGCACGCCCATGCGATTCATCGGCTGCTCAATCGTCGTCAGCGGTGGATTCAGGCTGCTGGTAAAGTTGATGCCATCAAATCCAACCACCGCTAAATCTTCCGGCACGCGCAAGCCCGCTTCCAGCGCTGCGTGTATTACGCCAACCGCCAGAACATCCGACACTGCAAACACCGCATCTGGTCGTTCCGGCTGCTTCAGCAATTCGCGCAAGGCCGCACTGCCCGACTCGCAGGTGACATTCTCGGCGTAGGCCACACCGCACCAGCTGAGCTCGAGTTGCTCCAGCGCCGCGCGATATCCCTCTTCACGCTTATGCGAATAGAGGTAGCGCATATCACAGTTGACCAGCGCAATACGGCGTCGGCCTTTGCTCGCCAGATAACGCACGGTTTCGAAAGCCGCTTCTTTATTATCAATCGCCACGCTTGAGGCGGCGATCGCCGGATCGTATTCGGCGCACTGCACCCAAGGCGCATCGCCAATCAATTCCTTTAGCTCCTGCAAACTGCTGGCGGCATCCATGGTGATCACGCCGTCGACCACTTTGCCGGTGAGCAGGGCGATGTAGGCCGCTTCGCGCCGCAGCTGCGATCCCGAGTTACACAGCAGAATATGGTAACCCTGCGCTTCCGCTTCGGCTTCAATGCCTTGAACCACGCGTGAGCAGAACGGATTGGTGATGTCAGGGATCAGCACTAACAACATATGGCTTTGCGAGGTGCGTAGCTGGCGCGCCAGTAAGTTGGGTTGATAGTCGCAGATGTCGATGGCCGCCAGCACTTTGGCGCGCGTGTCCGGGCGCACGCCGGGATTCTGGTTCAAAACCCGTGAAACGGTGGCTTTGGACACGCCAGCCAGGTGTGCGACTTTCTCAATCGACATGGATTCAGGACCGCTCGTTAAGAGTGAAAAATGAGATGTCTATCAATATCACAGCTGCTATGTGAGCGCGTGACATATTTACCGATTTCCCTTTTCTTTCCATTTGCACTTTCTGCATAGCCTTGCCCGATGTTGATCTAAGAACGGATCGTCATTAGGGATAATTTTTAATTCCTTTATGAAATTACTCTTGCTGGAGAAACTGCGCAGACAAAAACACATTGGGGTGAATGATGATGGCGATGAAAAAAACAATAACGGCAGTCGCAGCGGCTCTGGCCCTGATGGCGTTCCAGGCGCAAGCGGTCAACGTTACCGTGGCGTATCAGACGTCGGCGGAACCGGCCAAAGTGGCGCAGGCGGATAACACCTTTGCCAAAGAGAGCGGTGCTACCGTCGACTGGCGCAAATTTGATAGCGGAGCCAGCGTGTTGCGTGCTCTGGCATCGGGCGACGTCCAGATTGGTAATATCGGTTCCAGCCCGCTGGCGGTCGCCGCTACGCAAAAGCTGCCAATTGAAGCTTTCCTGCTGGCCTCACAGCTCGGTAACTCCGAAGCGCTGGTGGTGAAGAAAACCATCAAAGATCCCAAAGACCTGATTGGCAAGCGCATCGCCGTGCCGTTCATCTCGACTACGCACTACAGCTTCCTCGCTGCGCTCAAGCATTGGGGCATCAAGCCTTCGCAAGTGACCTTAGTCAACCTGCAGCCACCGGCGATTATTGCCGCCTGGAAACGCGGTGATATCGACGGTGCTTACGTCTGGTCTCCGGCGGTAAATGAGCTGGAGAAAGATGGCAAGGTGCTGACGGATTCTTCGCAGGTTGGCAAGTGGGGCGCGCCAACGCTTGATGTGTGGGTGGTGCGTAAAGACTTCGCGCAGCAGCATCCAGAAATCGTCACCGCCTTTGCCCGCAGCGCGGTTGAAGCGCAGCAAGCTTACATTGCCAATCCGGATCAATGGCTGAAGCAGTCAGACAATCTGAGCAAGCTGGCGCGCCTAAGCGGTGTACCCGAAGCGGATGTGCCGGTGCTGGTGAAAGGCAACACCTATCTCACCGCGCAGCAACAGGTGGAGCAGCTCGGCAAGCCGGTGAACAAGGCGATTGTCGATACCGCCGGCTTCCTGAAAGAGCAGGGCAAAGTGCCAGAAGCGGATAGCGATTACAGCAGCTTCGTTACCACGCGCTTCGTTGCACCCTTAGCGAAATAACCGGAGGCCGTATGCTTAACATCACCAATCTCAATGCGCGTTACGCCGGACAACCCGCGCTGCAGGACATTAACCTGCAGCTGGGCAGCCGAGACCTGCTGGTGGTGTTAGGCCCTTCCGGCTGTGGCAAAACCACGCTGCTGAACCTCATCGCCGGCTTTCTGCCGCTGGAATCCGGCAGCATTACGCTGGATGGCAAAAAGGTAGAAGGGCCGGGCGCGGAGCGCGGCGTGGTGTTTCAGAATGAAGGCTTGCTGCCGTGGCGCAACGTGATTGATAACGTGTCGTTCGGCTTGCAACTGGCGGGGATGGCGAAGGCGGAGCGCCATACCATTGCACGCCGTTTGATCCGCAAAGTAGGACTGGAAGGTGCAGAAAAGCGTTTTATCTGGCAGCTCTCTGGGGGTCAACGTCAGCGCGTGGGCATTGCGCGTGCGCTGGCGGCTGATCCTCAGTTGCTGCTGTTAGATGAGCCGTTCGGTGCGCTGGACGCCTTTACCCGCGAACAGATGCAAACCCTGCTGCTAACGCTGTGGCGTGATACCGGCAAACAGATTCTGCTCATCACTCACGACATCGAAGAAGCGGTGTTCCTTGCCAGTGAACTGGTGCTGCTGTCGCCGGGACCAGGCCGCGTGGTCGAGCGTTTGAAACTCGACTTCGGCCAGCGCTTCGCCGCCGGGGAACCTTGCCGCCGCATCAAATCCGATCCGGCGTTTATCGAACGTCGTGAATATGTCCTGAATCAGGTGTTTTCCCAGCGAGAGGCGTTTATATGAGTGCGGTGATTGATGAGAAAACCCAAACGCGTCGTCGCGGATTGCGCTGGCCATTCTCGCGCCAGTTCTCACTCAGCCTGCTCAGCGTTGGTCTGTTGCTGCTGTTGTGGTGGGCGATAACCGCGCTCGGCTTAGTGGCGCCGCTGTTTTTACCGCCGCCGCAAGTGGTGCTGCAGAAGCTGATCTTGATTGCCAGCCCGCAAGGCTTTATGGACGCCACGCTTTGGCAGCACTTGGGCGCGAGCCTGGCGCGTATGCTGGTGGCACTGTTCTTTGCCGCGCTGATTGGCATTCCGGTCGGGATTGCCATGGGCCTGAGCCCGGCGATTCGCGGCCTGCTTGATCCGCTGATCGAACTCTATCGCCCGGTGCCGCCGTTAGCCTATTTGCCGCTGATGGTGATTTGGTTTGGCATCGGCGAAACCTCGAAGATTTTACTGATTTATCTGGCGATTTTCGCGCCGGTGACCTTATCGACGCTGGCGGGCGTGAAGAATGCCCAGCAGGTACGGATTCGCGCGGCACAGGCGTTGGGCGCATCACGCTGGCAGCTGCTGCGCTACGTGATTCTGCCTGGCGCGCTGCCGGAAATCCTCACCGGCTTGCGCATTGGTCTCGGCGTAGGTTGGTCAACGCTGGTGGCGGCGGAATTGATTGCCGCTACGCGTGGACTCGGCTTTATGGTGCAGTCGGCGGGTGAGTTCCTCGCCACCGACGTGGTGCTGGCCGGTATCGCCGTGATTGCCCTGATTGCTTTTGGCTTAGAACTGGGTCTGCGCGCCTTGCAGCGCCGACTTACGCCCTGGAATGGAGAACAGCAATGAACGAACGACTTTCTTTTACCGCTCTGGGCCCGAATATCGGGGCGCAGGTTAGCGATGTCGATCTCAGCCGTCCGCTGAGTGATGCCCAGTTTGAACAGCTTTATCATGGCCTGCTGCGCCATCAGGTGCTGTTCCTGCGCAACCAGGTGATTACCCCGGAACAGCAGCGCGCGCTGGCGATTCGCTTTGGCGATCTGCATATCCATCCGGTCTATCCGCATGCGGAAGGCGTGGAGGAGATCATCGTGCTGGATACCCATCAGGATAATCCGCCGGATAATGACAACTGGCACACCGATGTCACCTTTATTCAAACGCCACCGGCGATTGCGATTCTGGCTTCCAAGCTGTTGCCGGAAAGCGGCGGCGATACCTTGTGGTCAACCGGCATTGCGGCCTATGAAGCGCTGTCTGAGCCATTTAAGACGCTGTTGAATGGGTTGCAGGCGGAGCATGACTTTAAGAAGTCGTTCCAGGAGTACAAATACCGTAAAACCGAGGAAGAGCATCAGCGCTGGCAACAAGCGGTTGCCAAGAATCCGCCGGTGCAGCATCCGGTGATTCGTACGCATCCGGTCAGCGGACGCAAGGCGCTGTTTGTCAACGAAGGTTTTACTACGCGTTTGCTGGGCTTAAGCGAAAAAGAGAGCGATGCGCTGCTTAACTTCCTGTTCTGGCATAGCGCTAAACCGGAGTTCCAGGTGCGCTGGCGCTGGCAGGAGAATGATGTGGCGATCTGGGATAACCGCGTGACGCAGCATTATGCCAATGCGGATTATTATCCGGCGCGGAGAGTAATGCATCGTGCGACGGTGTTGGGGGATAAGCCGTTTTGATTTGGATGGTGCATGCATTCCCCCACCTCGGTCCTCCCCCATAAATGGGGGAGGAAGATGCTGCCACATGTCAGTGATGAAGCTGCATGTGGCAGCGTCTCCTTCCCCCGTTTACGGGGGAAGGCCGGGATGGGGGACAGCGCGCACAATCAACCAGCCAGCATCTGCTCCAGCTGTTCCTGCGCATCCAGCCACGCCATTTCGACCTCTTCCAGCGCGGCTTTACTCTCGGCCTGACGCTGCAGCGCCACGTTCAAGTCGGCTTTGCGGCTCTGATCGTAAATCGCACTGTCGGCTAACTGCGCTTCAGCATCGCTGAGCTGGCTCTGCCACTTCGCCATCTGCTTCTCAAGCTTTTCGATCTCTTTGCGCAGCGGCTGTGTTTGTGCACGCAGTTCGGCGTCGCGGCGTTTCTGGTCTTTACGGGATTGTGCGCTGTTGCCATTATCCTGCTTCGGCGCGGCATCCTGTTGCGCTTGCTGCTTCTGCAGATCGCTCAGCCACTGCTGATAATCTTCCAGATCGCCCTCAAACACATCGACCTTGCCGTCGTGCACCAGATAGAGATCGTCAGTGGTGGCGCGCAGCAGATGACGATCGTGCGAGACCACCACCAACGCGCCTTCGAAATCAATCAGCGCTTCGGTCAGCGCCTGACGCATATCGAGATCGAGGTGGTTAGTCGGTTCATCAAGCAGCAGCAGATTCGGACGCTGCCAGACAATCAATGCCAGCACCAGACGCGCTTTTTCGCCGCCGGAGAAACGTTCGGTGATTTCGCTGACTTTATCGCCCTGGAAGCCGAAGCCGCCAAGATAGTCGCGCAGCTGCTGCTCAAGCACTTTCGGCGCGATGCGTGATAAATGCTGCAACGGTGATTCATCGGCGCGCAGATATTCCAGCTGATGCTGGGCGAAGTAACCGAGCTTGATGCCTTTCGCCAGGCCAACTTTGCCATCCAGCGCCTCGAGCTCACCGGCGAGCAGTTTGATTAGCGTCGATTTACCCGCGCCGTTACGGCCCAGCAAGCCAATACGCGAACCCGGCACAAGGTTGAGTTTGATGGCGTCGAGAATGATGCGTTCGCCATAACCGGCGGTGACGCGCTCCATCTTCAATAACGGATTCGGCAAGCTTTCTGGCGCGCGGAAACTGAAGCTGAACGGGTTATCGACGTGCGCCGGCGCAATCAGCTCCATGCGCTCCAGCATTTTAATGCGGCTCTGCGCCTGTTTCGCTTTGGTGGCCTGCGCGCGGAAGCGATCGATATACTTCTGCAGGTGCGCCACTTTTTCCTGCTGGCTCTGGAACAGCGCTTGCTGCTGCGCCAGCTTGGCGACGCGCTGACGTTCGAACGAGCTGTAGTTGCCGGTGTATTCAAACATCGTTTGCTGTTCGATGTGGATGATCTTATCGACCACCGGATCGAGGAAGTCACGGTCGTGCGAAATCAGCACCAGCGTGCCTTCGTAGCTTTTCAGCCAGCGTTCAAGCCAGATCACTGCATCAAGATCGAGGTGGTTGGTCGGTTCATCGAGCAGCAGCAGATCGGAACGGCACACCAGCGCCTGCGCGAGGTTGAGGCGCATGCGCCAGCCACCGGAGAAATCGCTCACCGGCCGCATTAATTGTTCCTGGCTAAAGCCCAAACCGTGCAACAAACTTGAGGCGCGAGCAGGTATGCTCCACGCCTGAATCGCATCCAGCTTGCCGTGCACCAGGGCGATGGCGTTGCCATCGTTGCGCGCATTGGCGTCGGCTAATTCGGATTCAAGCTGACGATATTCACGGTCGCCGTCGATAACATACTCCAGCGCGGGTTTGCTCAGCGCCGGGGTTTCCTGATTGACCCACGCCAACGCCCAGTTGCTCGGGAAGGTGGCGTTACCTGCATCGCTGCTGATTTCGCCCTTCAGCAATGACAGCAGCGTTGATTTGCCGCAACCATTTTTGCCCACTAGACCAACTTTCTGGCCTGGGTTAATGGTGGCTGTTGCGTTATCCAGCAGCACGTTGGTGCCGCGGCGAATTTGTAGTGCTGAAAAGACAATCATAAGCGCCGTATCGTCAGAATATGTTAATTTACCGGCAACATAATTCGAGAAAATTTGTTGCGTCGAGCATGGTAGCGGAATTCCTGTGCCGTGACGACGCTTTGGAGGGGAACGATGTCGCAGCCACCCAAAATATTGCTGCTTTACGCCCATCCGGAATCACAGGATTCGATTGCTAATCGGGTTTTGCTGCAGTCGGCTATGGAACTGGACCACGTCACGGTGCACGATTTATACGCCCACTATCCGGATTTCTTTATTGATATTCACTATGAGCAACAATTGCTGCGCGAACATCAAATCGTTGTATTCCAACATCCACTTTATACCTACAGCTGCCCGGCGCTCCTGAAGGAGTGGCTGGATCGTGTGCTGTCGCGCGGCTTTGCCAGCGGTCCGGATGGCAATGCGCTGGAAGGAAAATACTGGCGCAGCGTGGTGACCACCGGCGAACCGGAAGCGGCGTATCACCATAGCGGCCTGAATCGCTATCCGATGAGTGACATCATGCGTCCGTTTGAGCTGACGGCGCAGATGTGTCGCATGCACTGGATGACGCCGATGGTGATTCACTGGGCACGTCGGCAGGCGCCGGAAGTGATGCGTAATTTTGCGCGAGCGTACGGCGACTGGCTGGCTTCACCGCTGCCGCAAGGAGGTGTGTGATGGAAGGCGAAACGTTACTGACGGCGGGCGTCATTTATCTGGTTGCGGCGGTGCTGATTGTGCCGATTGCGGCGCGTCTCGGCATTGGCGCGGTGCTGGGCTATTTGCTGGCCGGTATTGCGATTGGTCCGTGGGGTTTGGGTTTCATCAGCGACGTTGAGGAGATTCTGCACTTCTCCGAACTCGGCGTGGTGTTCCTGATGTTTATCATCGGGCTGGAACTGAACCCGTCGAAACTCTGGGCGCTGCGCCGTTCAATCTTTGGCGTGGGTGCCGCTCAGGTGCTGATCTCCGCCGCCATTCTCGGCGGATTGCTGTGGCTAACCGACTTTAGCTGGCAGGCGGCGGTGATTGGCGGTATTGGCCTGGCGATGTCATCTACGGCGATGGCGCTGCAGCTGATGCGCGATAAAGGCATGAACCGCAGTGAATCGGGACAGCTCGGTTTCTCGGTGTTGCTGTTCCAGGATTTGGCGGTGATCCCTGCGTTGGCGCTGGTTCCACTGCTGGCGGGCGGCGATAGCGGCCACGTTGACTGGTTGAAAGTCGGGATGAAAGTGCTGGCGTTCGGCGGGATGCTGATTGGTGGTCGTTATCTGCTGCGCCCGATTCTGCGCTTTATTGCCGCATCCGGTGTACGCGAAGTGTTTACTGCCGCGTCGCTGCTGCTGGTGCTGGGTTCGGCGCTGTTTATGGACGCGCTCGGCCTGTCGATGGCGCTCGGTACTTTTATCGCCGGTATTCTGTTGGCGGAAAGTGAATATCGTCACGAGTTGGAAGTGGCCATCGAACCGTTCAAAGGCTTGCTGTTGGGCTTGTTCTTTATTTCGGTTGGCATGGCGCTGAATCTCGGCGTGCTTTATACCCACATCACTGAAATTTTGTTGGGCGTGCTGATTCTGGTGACGGTGAAAACGCTGGTGCTGTATGTGCTGGGGCGCATTTATGGCCTGCGCAGTTCAGAGCGCCAGCAGTTTGCCGGTGTGTTAAGTCAGGGCGGCGAATTTGCTTTTGTGCTGTTCTCGGCGGCGTCTTCGGCCAAAATGTTCAGCGGCGACCAAATGCCGCTGCTGCTGGTGACGGTGACGCTGTCGATGATGACCACGCCGCTGTTGATGAATGGCATCGACCGTTTACTGGCGCATCGTTTTAATGAACCCGATGAAAATGCCGAGAAGCACTTTGTCGAAGACGATCAACCGCAGGTCATTGTGGTGGGCTTTGGTCGTTTTGGTCAGGTGGTTGGCCGTTTGCTGATGGCGAACAACAAACGCATTACGGTGCTGGAGCGTGACATCTCTGCAGTGAGCCTGATGCGTAAATATGGCTATAAGGTTTACTATGGCGACGCCACCGAGCTGGAGCTGCTGCGTGCAGCGGGCGCGGAGAATGCGCAATCCATCGTCATTACCTGTAACGATCCGGAAGATTCGATGACCATCGTGCAGCTGTGTCAGCAGCATTTCCCGCAGCTGGAAATCCTGGCGCGCGCGCGTGGACGTGTTGAGGCGCATGAACTGTTGCAGGCTGGCGTCACGCTGTTCTCACGTGAGACGTTCTCCAGTGCGCTGGAGCTGGGCCGTAAAACGCTGATCTCGCTGGGTATGCATCCGCATCAGGCGCAGCGCGCACAGCAACATTTCCGTCGTCTGGATATGCGCATGCTGCGTGAACTGGTGCCAAGCCATGATGACAGCGCGCAGGTTTCACGTGTGCGTGAGGCGCGGCGCGAGCTGGAGGATATCTTCCAGCGCGAAATGCAACACGAAAAACGCCAGTTCGACGGCTGGGATGACGAGTAGATCTATACTTACTTAATCCGTTCATTAACGACGGCAGGAAACAGTATGCGTAAACGCTTTATAGCCGGTGCGGTTTGTCCAAAGTGCCAGGCAAAAGATACCTTGGCGTTGTGGCGTGAAAACAACGTTGAAGTGGTGGAATGTGTTCAGTGCGGCCATCAGATGCGTGAAGCTGACAAGCAGGTGCGCGATCAGGTTCGCACTAACGAGCAAGTGATCGGGATTTTTCATCCTGAGTAGCGCAATGGCGCAGCTTTTTTTAAGCTTGAACTTACAGCGGGATTGAATTCCGCTACAATCGGCGCCATTAACGCTGAGCAGTATGCCGCAACACTATTGGCATCCTCAGTCTTGAACCTTTCTGGTTGGTTTATTGCACGCAAAATTGACCAATGGAACGGGATCTTAGTTCTCAACGGTTAGGAGATATCATGAAAGTAGCAAAAGACCTGGTGGTGAGCCTGGCGTATCAGGTTCGTACCGAAGACGGTGTGTTGGTTGACGAGTCACCGGTGAGTGCACCGTTGGACTATCTGCACGGTCATGGTTCCCTGATTTCTGGTCTGGAAAAAGCGCTGGAAAATCATGATGTAGGCGATAAGTTTGACGTGCATATCCCGGCGAATGACGCTTACGGTCAATACGATGACAACCTCGTACAGCGCGTACCTAAAGACGTGTTTATGGGCGTTGATGAACTGCAGGTTGGCATGCGCTTCCTGGCAGAAACCGATCAAGGTCCAGTACCGGTTGAAATCACCGAAGTTGAAGATGAGCACGTAGTGGTTGATGGTAACCACATGCTGGCGGGTCAGAACCTGAACTTCAACGTGGAAGTTGTGGCGATTCGCGCAGCGACCGAAGAAGAGCTGGCGCACGGTCATGTGCATGGCGCTGATGGGCATCATCACGATCATGACCACGACCATGGTCACGATCACGGCCAGGGCGGTTGTGGCACTGGCGGTTGCGGCTGCAGCCACTAATCAGTGTTACGCTGGCGAGGCCACCTTCGGGTGGCCTTTTCTTTTAGTAATGTGGCGGCGGCGTTTCTTCTGATTGCGAGGCAATCATCGACGGCGCGCTATCTTTCACTTTATCGATTAACAGACGGACCTGCTCACGCAGTCTGATCATCTCCAGCTCATGCTGAACCACCGTTTGATTGAGCTGATCGATGGTGTATTCCTGAAAAGCCAGCTTGCTCTCCAGCGCCTCAAGGCGTTGTTCCCATTCTGTTGGTTGCATGATCTTTCCTCATCTTGCGGTGCTGCGCGTTAGTCTGTTTCGGGCGTGATTCTACGGCCTTTCACTTCAGAATCACCTGATATTTTACCTTTCCGCGTCATGCTGCATTGAAACGGCGCATAACGCCTATATCTCTGATGAAACTTCCTGAAGCAAAAAAGGTCGGAGGTTGAACGGGTAATTACATTGTGGGAGTGTTCGCCGCTGCCACGTAAAGTTATAGTGTGGGCCTCAGTCCGCAATGATTCCCGAGGTTAGAGGCTTCGGTTTTGGAGAAAGGATGAATTCACTGTTTAAAGTCACATTGTTAGCTACCACCATGGCCTTCGCGCTGAATGCACCGCTGGCAATGGCAGCAGAAACCGCCGCTGCTCCAGCAGACGCCGCTCAGGCTGCGCCGCAAGCACCGAAAAATGCTGCCTTCAAAAACGAAGACCAGCAATCAGCCTATGCACTTGGCGCGTCCCTTGGTCGCTACATGGACAACTCTCTGAAGGAACAAGAGAAGCTGGGCATCAAACTGGATAAAGATCAGTTGATCGCGGGTGTTCAGGACGCCTTTGGCGGCAAGAGCAAACTTTCTGATCAAGAGATCGAGCAAACCCTGCAGGCCTTTGAAGGCCGCGTGAAAGGTGCAGCTCAGGCGAAGATGGAAAAAGACGCGAAAGAGAACTCCGATAAGGGCTCTGCTTACGCTGACAAGTTCGCCAAAGAAAAAGGCGTGAAGAAAACTGAATCTGGCCTGCTGTATCAGGTAGAGAAAGAAGGTACTGGCGATGTGCCTAAAGACAGCGACACTGTGGTTGTGAACTACAAAGGTACGCTGATCGACGGTACTGAGTTCGATAACTCGTATACTCGTGGCGAGCCGCTGTCGTTCCGTCTGGACGGTGTGATTCCTGGCTGGACTGAAGGTCTGAAGCACGTGAAGAAAGGCGGCAAGATCAAGCTGGTGATCCCACCGAACCTGGCTTACGGCAAAAATGGCGTTCCGGGTATTCCGGCTAACTCCACGCTGGTGTTCGATGTTGAACTGCTCGACATCAAACCCGCGCCGAAAGCGGATGAAAAAGCGCAAGCTCCAGTCGCTGGCGATCAGAAAGCGCAGTAATCTGAACTTTCTGCACCACGCCGCCTACGGGCGGCGTTTTTATTTCGGAGATAGAGGTAAAGGTCTGGCTAAAGACCATGACATTTGCCAGACTAACGCCTGCTTAACTATCACCACATGAGTCTGCCCCAATGCTGTCGAGACAGGCTCCAGCCATTTAGGGTAATGTCTTCGATGTCTAATCCATTCAATCCCGGCGAACTGACTGACTTCGATTTACTGGAGCAACGTCCGTTCGAGCAAGCAGACTACGATATCCTCAAATCATACGAAGCCGTTGTCGATGGCCTGGCGATGCTGATTGGCTCGCACTGCGAAATCGTGTTGCACTCGCTGGAAGATTTGAAGTGTTCTGCGGTGCGTATCGCCAACGGTGAACATACCGGGCGTAAAGTGGGTTCGCCGATTACCGATTTGGCCCTGCGTATGCTGCACGATATGCACGGTGCAGATAGCAATGTCTCCAGAGCCTACTTCACGCGCGCGAAAAGCGGCGTGCTGATGAAATCGGTCACTATCGCGATTCGTAATCGTCAGCAGCGCGTCATTGGCTTGCTGTGCATCAATATGAACCTCGACGTTCCATTCTCGCAAATTATGTCGACCTTTATGCCGCCGGAAATGCAGCAGGTGGATTCCAACGTCAACTTTGCCAGCTCGGTGGAAGACCTGGTGATGCAGACGCTTGAGTTCGCAATAGAAGAAGTGAGCGCTGACCGTAACGTTTCTAACAATGCCAAGAATCGCCAGATCGTGCTCAATATGTATGAAAAGGGCATCTTCGACATTAAAGACGCGATTAACCAGGTGGCTGACCGCCTCAATATCTCCAAGCACACGGTTTACCTCTACATTCGCCAGTTTAAAAGCGGTGATTTTCAGGGGCAGGATCGCTAATGCGCTACACCTTGCTGGTCACCGGACCGGCATACGGCACGCAACATGCCAGTAGCGCGCTGCTGTTTGCGCGTGCGTTAGTCAAGGCCGGACATCAGCTGGAAAGCGTGTTCTTCTATCGTGAAGGCGTGTTGAACGCCAACCAACTGAGCGCGCCGGCCAGCGATGAAGTGGATATGGTGCGTGAATGGCAGCAACTGCGCGCTGAAAGTGGCGCCGCGTTGAATATCTGCGTGGCCGCAGCACTTCGTCGTGGAGTAACCAACGCGCAGGAAGCCGCGCGCTTACAACTGGCGGGCAGCAATTTACAGCCAGGTTTTGAACTCAGCGGTTTGGGCGCATTGGCTGAAGCCGCGCTCGGCTGCGATCGTCTGGTGCAATTCTAATGAACCGCGTGGCGTTTCTTTTTACTCAGGCACCGCACGGAAGTAGTGCGGGCAGGGAAGGGCTCGATGCGGTACTTGCGACGGGCGCGCTAAGCGAAGATATCGGTCTGTTCTTTATCGGTGATGGCGTGCTGCAGCTCAATCGCGACCAGCAACCCGAGCAGATTCTGGCGCGCAACTACATCGCTACCTTTGGCGTGCTTGCGCTGTACGATATCGACCAGTGTTTTGTCTGCGCCGATTCGCTGCTGGCGCGCGGACAAAGTTTAGCGGCTGAACGTGTGTTGGCTGCTGAGGCGCTGGATGCTGCATCGCTACGTGAGAAGCTGGCTACCTATCATCGTGTTATTCGATTCTGAGAACTGATCATGCTCTACACGTTGCTGCAATCTCCCTGGCAATGCGATATCGATAGCCTGCTGCTTTTATTGCAGGAAGGCGACGATCTGCTTTTATTGCAGGATGGCGTGACTGCCGCTTTGGCCGGTAGCCAGATGTTAACCAGGCTCAGCGCATCGCCGGCTACGCTGTGGGTATTAGAAGAAGATGTGGCGGCGCGCGGCCTGACTGAGCAAATTTCGACCAAGGTAGCACGTTTAGACTATACTGGTTTCGTTGCGTTGACAGCGAAGCACCAACAACAAGTGGCCTGGTAAGAGCGAAAACCTGGTTATTTCTTGACACCCTTTTGACACAGCCCTAAAATTCTGCCTCCTCGTAGTAATACGAGGCGATTTATTACGTGTTTACGAAGCAAAAAGCTAAATCCCAGGAGCTATTTAATGGCAACAGTTAACCAGCTGGTTCGCAAACCACGCGTACGCAAAGTTGCAAAGAGCAACGTGCCTGCGCTGGAAGCTTGCCCGCAGAAACGTGGTGTATGTACTCGTGTGTACACCACTACCCCTAAAAAACCAAACTCAGCACTGCGTAAAGTTTGCCGTGTGCGTTTGACTAACGGTTTTGAAGTTACCTCCTACATCGGCGGTGAAGGTCATAACCTGCAGGAGCACTCAGTGATCCTGATCCGTGGCGGTCGTGTTAAAGACTTGCCAGGTGTGCGTTACCACACCGTTCGTGGCGCGCTGGACTGCTCAGGTGTTAAAGACCGTAAGCAGTCACGCTCCAAATACGGCGTGAAGAAGCCAAAGGCTTAATGGTTCTCCGTTAAGTAAGGCCAAACGTTTTAACTTAAATGTCAAACTAAACTCGTAGAGTTTTGGACAATCCTGAATTAACAACGGAGTATTTCCATGCCACGTCGTCGCGTCATTGGTCAGCGTAAAATTCTGCCGGATCCTAAGTTCGGATCAGAGCTGCTGGCTAAATTTGTAAATATCCTGATGGTAGATGGTAAGAAATCTACTGCTGAATCTATCGTCTATACCGCGCTTGATACCCTGGCTCAACGCGCTGGTAAAGATGGCCTGGAAGCGTTCGAGGTTGCTCTCGAAAACGTACGTCCGACTGTCGAAGTTAAGTCACGTCGCGTTGGTGGTTCTACCTACCAGGTTCCAGTTGAAGTCCGTCCGGTTCGTCGTAATGCCCTGGCAATGCGTTGGATCGTAGAAGCTGCTCGTAAACGCGGTGATAAATCTATGGCTCTCCGCCTGGCGAACGAACTTTCTGATGCTGCAGAGAACAAAGGTACTGCAGTTAAGAAACGTGAAGACGTTCACCGCATGGCTGAAGCCAACAAGGCGTTCGCACACTACCGCTGGTAACAGCAACGTAGTTGTTATAAACCCAGCGGGCGTCCCAGTGACTCACCTGCTGGGCTTTTTTAACTTAGAACGTCTAAGAATCAGAGGAATCAAATGGCTCGTAAAACACCCATTGAGCGCTACCGTAACATTGGTATCAGTGCGCACATCGACGCCGGTAAGACTACAACTACCGAACGTGTTCTGTTCTACACCGGTGTAAACCACAAAATCGGTGAAGTTCATGACGGCGCAGCAACCATGGACTGGATGGAGCAGGAGCAGGAACGTGGTATTACCATCACGTCCGCTGCGACTACTTGCTACTGGTCTGGTATGGCTAAGCAGTTTGAACCACACCACGTAAACATCATCGACACCCCGGGACACGTTGACTTCACCATCGAAGTTGAGCGTTCTATGCGTGTGCTTGATGGCGCAGTAATGGTTTACTGTGCAGTTGGTGGTGTTCAGCCACAGTCTGAAACCGTATGGCGCCAGGCTAACAAATATAAAGTTCCACGCATCGCGTTCGTTAACAAAATGGACCGTATGGGTGCTAACTTCCTGAAAGTTGTTGACCAGATGAAAGTGCGCTTGGGTGCAAACCCAGTTCCACTTCAGCTGGCTATCGGCGCAGAAGAAGGTTTCACCGGTGTTGTTGACCTGGTGAAAATGAAAGCGATCAACTGGAACGATGCCGATCAGGGCGTTACCTTCGTTTACGAAGATATCCCAGCTGATATGCAGGAACTGGCTGAAGAGTGGCGTGCAAATCTGGTTGAAGCCGCTGCTGAAGGTTCTGATGAGCTGATGGAGAAATTCTTCGGCGGTGAAGAACTGACAGAAGAAGAGATCAAAACTTCTCTGCGTAAGCGCGTTCTGAAAAACGAAATCATCCTGGTTACCTGTGGTTCTGCATTTAAGAACAAAGGTGTTCAGGCGATGCTGGATGCGGTAGTTGAATACCTGCCAGCACCGACTGACGTTACCGCGATTAACGGTATGCTGGACGACGGTAAAGACACGCCGGCTGAGCGTCATTCCGATGACAAAGAGCCGTTTGCTGCACTGGCGTTCAAAATCGCTACCGACCCGTTTGTTGGTAACCTGACCTTCTTCCGCGTTTACTCTGGTGTTGTTAACACCGGTGACACCGTGTACAACCCGGTTAAGTCAAACCGTGAGCGTCTGGGCCGTATCGTTCAGATGCACGCGAACAAGCGTGAAGAGATCAAGGAAGTTCGTGCAGGCGATATCGCCGCTGCGATCGGTCTGAAAGACGTAACTACTGGTGACACCCTGTGTGACCCAGACAACGTCATCATTCTTGAGCGTATGGAATTCCCTGAGCCGGTAATCTCTATCGCCGTTGAGCCGAAAACTAAAGCTGACCAGGAAAAAATGGGTCTGGCTCTGGGTCGTCTGGCGAAGGAAGATCCATCATTCCGCGTATGGACTGATGAAGAAACCAACCAGACCATCATCGCTGGTATGGGTGAGCTGCACCTCGACATCATCGTTGACCGCATGAAGCGTGAATTCAACGTTGAAGCGAACGTCGGTAAACCTCAGGTTGCTTACCGTGAAGCGATTCGCGCGAAAGTTACCGATATTGAAGGTAAACACGCCAAGCAGTCTGGTGGTCGTGGTCAGTACGGTCATGTTGTTATCGACATGTACCCACTGGAACCAGGTGTGAACCCGAAAGGTTACGAATTTGTCAACGATATCAAGGGCGGTGTGATTCCAACTGAATACATCCCTGCGGTTGATAAAGGTCTCCAGGAGCAGCTGAAATCAGGTCCACTGGCTGGTTATCCGGTAGTTGATCTGGGTGTTCGTCTGCACTTCGGTTCATACCATGATGTCGACTCCTCTGAGCTGGCGTTTAAACTGGCTGCATCTTTGGCCTTTAAAGATGGCTTTAAGAAAGCACAACCAGTGCTGCTTGAGCCAATCATGAAGGTTGAAGTAGAGACTCCGGAAGAGAACACCGGTGACGTTATCGGTGACCTTAGCCGTCGTCGTGGTATGCTCAAAGGACAGGAATCTAACGCTACTGGCGTTCAGATCCATGCTGAAGTTCCGCTGTCTGAAATGTTCGGATATGCAACCCAGCTGCGTTCTCTGACCAAAGGCCGTGCTTCTTACTCCATGGAGTTCCTGAAGTACGATGATGCGCCGAACAACGTCGCTCAGGCCGTTATTGAAGCTCGTAGCAAATAAGCTACGGTTTAAAAATTGTGAACTGATGCCTTCATGACTCATGAAGGCACAACGTAAGGAATTATCGCCATGGCGAAAGAGCAATTTCAGCGTAACAAACTGCACGTAAACGTCGGCACCATCGGTCACGTTGACCATGGTAAAACCACTCTGACTGCAGCAATCACCACCGTTCTGGCTAAAACCTACGGCGGTAAGGCAAGCAAATTCGACGAGATCGATAAAGCGCCAGAAGAGAAAGCACGTGGTATCACCATCAACACTTCTCACGTTGAATATGAAACCCCGAATCGCCACTATGCGCACGTTGACTGCCCAGGCCACGCCGACTATGTGAAAAACATGATCACCGGTGCTGCACAGATGGACGGCGCGATCCTGGTTGTTGCTGCGACTGATGGCCCAATGCCACAGACCCGTGAGCACATCCTGCTGGGTCGTCAGGTTGGCGTTCCTTACATCATCGTGTTCCTGAACAAGTGCGACATGGTTGATGATGAAGAGCTGCTGGAACTGGTTGAGATGGAAGTACGTGACCTGCTGTCAGCATATGACTTCCCAGGCGACGACACTCCAATCGTACGTGGTTCTGCTCTGAAAGCGCTGGAAGGCGACGCTGAGTGGGAAGCTAAGATCATTGAACTGGCTGGTCATCTGGATACCTATATCCCAGAGCCAGTACGTGCAATCGACAAGCCGTTCCTGCTGCCAATCGAAGACGTATTCTCAATCTCTGGCCGTGGTACTGTTGTTACCGGTCGTGTTGAGCGCGGTATCGTTAAAGTGGGCGACGAAGTTGAAGTTGTTGGCCTGAAAGATACTGTTAAATCAACCTGTACTGGCGTTGAAATGTTCCGCAAACTGCTGGATCAGGGTCAGGCAGGCGAGAACTGTGGTGTTCTGCTGCGTGGTATCAAGCGTGAAGATATCGAGCGTGGTCAGGTTCTGGCTAAGCCGGGTTCAATCAAGCCACATACCCAGTTCACTTCAGAAGTTTACGTTCTGTCTAAAGATGAAGGCGGCCGTCATACTCCGTTCTTCAAAGGCTACCGTCCTCAGTTCTACTTCCGTACTACTGACGTGACTGGTGACGTTCAACTGCCAGAAGGCGTTGAGATGGTAATGCCAGGCGACAACGTAAAAATGACCGTTACTTTGATCAAGCCAATCGCTATGGATCAGGGTCTGCGTTTCGCAATCCGTGAAGGCGGCCGTACTGTTGGTGCGGGTGTTGTTGCTGAAATCATCGCTTAATTGCGTTAATGTCGATGGCTGTTTCGGCAGTCATCGCAGCATGAAAAAGAGCACTTCGGTGCTCTTTTTTTATGTCTGAATTTTGCCGTTTCGATTAATCCCACATAAAAGCTGCGTTTGAAATAAAAACCATTCTCATTTACAATTTGATCATAAATTGTACGGGAGTCCGCAGTAAATGTACGTCTGCTTGTGTAATGCCGTGAGTGATAAAACTCTACGCGAAGTGGTTCGCCGCTATCAACCCAAATCGATTCAACAATTGCGTCAACTGGTTCCCATTGGCAAGCAATGTGGGAAGTGCGTGCGCTTTGCACGGGAAATTATGGAAGATGAACTGCAAAACGTGCCGCTCTACAAAGAGATAGCCTGATAGCTTAATTCTGCACTCCGAAATACCCACAATAACTGTCGCGTTTTTTTGACTTCCTTTCATCCGCATCTACGCTCTATTTAGTTGGAAGCGGAGGAAGCAAAATGAAGGGCGACGGTAAAATCATAAATCATCTCAACAAATTGCTGGGGAATGAACTGGTTGCGATTAATCAGTACTTCCTTCATGCGCGTATGTTCAAAAATTGGGGTCTGACCCGGCTCAATGACGTTGAGTATCATGAGTCGATCGATGAAATGAAGCATGCTGATAAGTACATCGAACGCATTCTTTTTCTTGAAGGGATTCCTAACCTGCAAGATCTCGGTCGATTACGCATCGGTGAAGACGTGCCGGAGATGCTGCAGTCTGACCTGACATTAGAACTGGAAGGCGCAAAGGATTTGCGCGAAGCGATAGCCTATGCCGACAAGGTTCATGACTATGTCAGCAGAGACATGATGATTGAAATTCTGACGGAAGAGGAGGGCCACATTGACTGGCTGGAAACTGAACTCGATTTGGTGAACAAACTCGGCCTGCAAAATTATCTTCAGTCTCAATTAAAAGATCAAAACGAACATTAGCCTTATGCCCAATCAGCAATGTCATGCAAGCCCGCGCCAGTCAAAAACGATTGCCGCGGGTTTTTTTGGGACTTAAGCCAGATAGATGTGGTTAAAAACACAACACGGGTTGCTTCCTAAACAGATTTACGTATAATGCGCGGGCCTGCCGATATTGGTGCGGCGCGATTCGAGCAGAATCGCAGGGGATAGCTGTCTATGTATCGCCTAACAATACTCCCAATTGGGGAGTTATATGCTGAACGATTACACTCCTCCATCAATCGTAATGGATGTGGGTAGTAATTCTTTTCGTTTATAAAATGTTTGGAGCCTTGGTCTCATGTCGAACCAAAGAATCCGTATCCGTCTTAAAGCGTTTGATCATCGCCTGATCGATCAATCAACCGCGGAAATCGTTGAGACTGCCAAGCGCACTGGTGCGCAGGTACGTGGTCCGATCCCGCTGCCAACCCGCAAAGAGCGTTTTACCGTTCTGATCTCTCCGCACGTTAACAAAGACGCGCGTGATCAGTACGAAATCCGCACTCACAAGCGTCTGGTAGACATCGTTGAGCCAACTGAAAAAACCGTTGATGCTCTGATGCGTCTGGACCTGGCTGCCGGTGTTGACGTGCAGATCAGCCTGGGTTAATCAGGTCATCGAGCGATTGAGAGGTTGATACAATGATTGGTTTAGTCGGTAAAAAAGTGGGTATGACCCGCATCTTCACTGAAGATGGCGTTTCAATCCCAGTAACCGTTATCGAAGTTGAAGCAAACCGCGTTACTCAGGTCAAAGGCCTGGACAACGATGGTTACCAAGCTATCCAGGTTACCACCGGTGCTAAAAAAGCAAGCCGTGTGAGCAAGCCTGAAGCAGGTCATTTTGCTAAAGCTGGCGTTGACGCTGGCCGTGGTCTGTGGGAATTCCGCACCGAAGGTGAAGATTTCTCTGTTGGCCAGAGCATCAGTGTTGAAATTTTCGCTGACGTTAAAAAAGTAGACGTTACCGGTACCTCTAAAGGTAAAGGTTTCGCAGGTACCGTTAAGCGCTGGAACTTCCGTACCCAGGACGCTACACACGGTAACTCCTTGTCACACCGCGTTCCGGGTTCTATCGGTCAGAACCAGACTCCGGGCAAAGTGTTCAAAGGCAAGAAAATGGCTGGTCAGCTGGGTAATGAGCGCGTAACCGTTCAGAGCCTGGAAGTAGTACGTGTTGACGCTGAGCGCAACCTGCTGCTGGTCAAAGGTGGCGTCCCGGGTGCAACTGGGTGCGATCTGATTGTTAAACCAGCTGTGAAGGCGTAAGGGGATAGCAATGGAATTAGTACTGAAAGACGCGCAGAGCGCGCTGACTGTTTCCGAAACTACCTTCGGTCGTGATTTCAACGAAGCGCTGGTTCACCAGGTTGTTGTTGCTTATGCCGCTGGTGCTCGTCAGGGTACTCGTGCGCAGAAGACTCGTGCTGAAGTTACTGGTTCAGGTAAAAAGCCTTGGCGCCAGAAAGGTACCGGCCGTGCGCGTTCAGGTTCTGTAAAGAGCCCGATCTGGCGTTCAGGTGGCGTGACCTTCGCTGCACGTCCACAGGACCACAGTCAAAAAGTTAACAAAAAGATGTACCGCGGCGCGCTGAAAAGCATCCTGTCCGAGCTGGTACGTCAGGACCGTCTGATCGTTGTCGAGACGTTCTCTGTAGAAGCGCCTAAAACTAAGCTGCTGGTACAGAAACTGAAAGACATGGCGCTGCAAGATGTGCTGATCATCACCGGTGAACTGGATGAGAATCTGTTCCTGGCTGCGCGTAACCTGTACAAGGTTGACGTGCGTGATGCAGCGGGCATCGACCCAGTTAGCCTGATCGCCTTCGACAAAGTCGTTATGACTGCGGAAGCAGTTAAGCAAGTTGAGGAGATGCTGGCATGATCCGTGAAGAACGTCTGCTGAAAGTAGTGCGTGCACCGCACGTATCAGAAAAAGCATCTACTGCGATGGAAAAAACCAATACCATCGTTCTCAAAGTTGCTAAAGACGCGACCAAAGCAGAGATCGTTGCTGCTGTTGAGAAGCTGTTCGAAGTGGAAGTTAAAGACGTAAACACCCTGGTAGTTAAAGGGAAAGTTAAGCGTCACGGACAGCGTATCGGTCGTCGTAGCGACTGGAAAAAAGCTTACGTCACCCTGAAGGAAGGCCAGAATCTGGACTTCGTCGGCGGCGCTGAGTAAGTCGGAGGAGAAAGACAATGGCAGTTGTTAAATGTAAACCGACATCTCCGGGTCGTCGCCACGTAGTTAAAGTGGTGAACCCAGAGCTGCACAAGGGCAAACCATTTGCTCCGCTGGTAGAAAAAAACAGCAAATCCGGTGGTCGTAACAACAATGGTCGTATCACTACCCGTCATATCGGTGGTGGTCACAAGCAGGCTTACCGTATTGTTGACTTCAAACGCAACAAAGATGGTATCCCAGCAGTTGTTGAGCGTCTTGAGTACGATCCGAACCGTTCTGCGAACATCGCACTGGTTCTGTACAAAGATGGCGAGCGCCGTTACATCCTGGCCCCTAAAGGCCTGAAAGCCGGCGATCAGATTCAATCTGGCGTTGATGCTGCGATTAAAGCAGGTAACACCCTGCCGATGCGTAACATCCCGGTGGGTTCTACCGTTCATAACGTAGAAATGAAACCAGGCAAAGGCGGTCAGATTGCTCGCTCAGCTGGTACTTACGTGCAGATCGTTGCGCGTGAAGGTTCCTACGTTACCCTGCGTCTGCGTTCAGGCGAAATGCGCAAAGTTGAATCCGAATGTCGTGCAACTCTCGGCGAAGTCGGCAACTCTGAGCACATGCTGCGCGTACTGGGTAAAGCTGGTGCAACCCGTTGGCGTGGTGTTCGTCCTACCGTTCGCGGTACTGCGATGAACCCAGTCGATCACCCGCACGGTGGTGGTGAAGGTCGTAACTTTGGTAAGCACCCGGTAACTCCGTGGGGCGTTCAGACCAAAGGTAAGAAGACCCGTAGCAACAAGCGTACTGATAAATTTATCGTACGTCGCCGTAGCAAATAATTTTAGAGGATAAGCCATGCCACGTTCTCTCAAGAAAGGTCCTTTTATTGACCTGCACTTGCTGAAGAAGGTAGAGAAAGCGGTGGAAAGCGGTGACAAGAAGCCCCTGCGCACTTGGTCCCGTCGTTCAACGATCTTCCCTAACATGATCGGTTTGACCATCGCTGTCCATAATGGTCGTCAGCACGTTCCTGTCTTTGTTTCCGACGAAATGGTCGGCCACAAACTGGGTGAATTTGCACCGACACGTACTTATCGCGGCCATGCTGCAGATAAGAAAGCCAAGAAGAAATAAGTAGGAGGAAGAGATGGAAACTATTGCTCAACATCGCCATGCTCGTTCTTCTGCTCAGAAGGTTCGCCTGGTGGCAGACCTGATTCGCGGTAAGAAAGTGTCGCAGGCTCTGGATATTCTGACCTACACCAACAAGAAAGCTGCTGTGTTGGTTAAGAAAGTCCTGGAATCTGCCATTGCGAACGCCGAACACAACGATGGCGCTGATATCGACGATCTGAAAGTCGCGAAAATCTTCGTAGACGAAGGCCCAAGCATGAAGCGCATTATGCCGCGTGCGAAAGGTCGTGCAGATCGCATCCTGAAGCGCACCAGCCACATTACTGTGGTTGTGTCCGATCGCTGAGACTCTGGAGACTAGCAATGGGTCAGAAAGTACATCCTAATGGTATTCGCCTGGGTATTGTAAAACCATGGAACTCTACCTGGTTTGCGAACACCAAAGAATTCGCTGACAACCTGGACAGCGATTTTAAAGTCCGTCAGTTCCTTACTAAGGAACTGTCGAAAGCGTCTGTATCTCGTATCGTTATCGAGCGTCCGGCTAAGAGCATCCGTGTGACTATTCACACTGCTCGCCCGGGTATCGTTATCGGTAAGAAAGGTGAAGACGTAGAAAAACTGCGTACGGTCGTCGCGAAAATCGCTGGCGTTCCTGCACAGATCAACATCGCCGAAGTGCGTAAGCCGGAACTGGACGCTAAATTGGTTGCTGATAGCATCACTTCACAGCTGGAGCGTCGTGTGATGTTCCGTCGTGCTATGAAGCGTGCTGTACAGAACGCAATGCGTCTGGGCGCGAAGGGTATTAAAGTTGAAGTCAGCGGCCGTTTGGGCGGTGCCGAGATCGCACGTACCGAATGGTACCGTGAAGGTCGCGTACCGTTGCACACACTGCGTGCAGACATTGACTACAACACCTCTGAAGCGCACACCACTTATGGTGTAATCGGCGTTAAGGTATGGATCTTCAAAGGCGAGATCCTGGGTGGTATGGCTGCTGTTGAACAACCGGAACCGGCTGCTCAACCTAAAAAGCAGCAGCGTAAAGGCCGTAAGTAAGGAGAGTCGCTGATGTTACAACCAAAGCGTACGAAATTCCGTAAAGTGCACAAAGGCCGCAACCGTGGTCTGGCGCAAGGTACGGATGTCAGCTTCGGTACTTTCGGTCTGAAAGCTGTTGGCCGTGGTCGTCTGACTGCTCGTCAGATCGAAGCAGCACGTCGTGCTATGACCCGTGCAGTTAAGCGTCAAGGTAAAATTTGGATCCGTGTATTCCCGGACAAACCAATTACCGAGAAGCCGCTGGAAGTGCGTATGGGTAAAGGTAAGGGTAACGTGGAGTATTGGGTTGCCCTCATTCAACCGGGTAAAGTCCTGTATGAAATGGACGGCGTTCCGGAAGAGCTGGCCCGTGAAGCCTTCAAGCTGGCAGCAGCAAAACTGCCTATCAAAACCACCTTTGTTACTAAGACGGTGATGTAATGAAAGCAAATGAGCTGCGTGAAAAAAGCGTTGAAGAGCTGAACACTGAGCTTCTTAACCTGCTGCGTGAGCAGTTTAACCTGCGCATGCAAGCAGCATCCGGCCAACTTCAGCAAACCCATCTGCTGAAAGAAGTTCGTCGTAATGTTGCACGTGTTAAGACTTTACTGACTGAGAAGGCGGCGTAATGACCGATAAAATCCGTACTCTGCAGGGTCGTGTTATTAGTGACAAAATGCAGAAATCTGCAGTTGTTGCTATCGAACGTGTCGTGAAACACCCGATCTACGGTAAATTCATCAAGCGTACGACTAAGCTGCACATCCATGACGAGAACAACGAATGTGGTATTGGTGACGTGGTAGAAATCCGCGAAACCCGTCCACTGTCTAAGACTAAGTCTTGGGCGTTGGTTCGCGTTGTAGAGAAAGCGGTTCTGTAATAGAATCCGCTTCCTCTAAAAAATAAAATGAACGGCTCGTCTGAGCCGTTCATTTTTTCTACCCATGTGCGAGAACCGGTGTTATAATGCCGCGCCCTCAATTATGGGGCTTTTTAACGACCTGAGGTTTGGGTCCCGAAGTAGTAGTTGACATTAGCGGAGCACTAAAATGATCCAAGAACAGACTATGCTGAACGTCGCCGACAACTCCGGTGCACGTCGCGTAATGTGTATCAAGGTTCTGGGTGGCTCGCACCGTCGCTACGCAGGCGTCGGCGATATCATCAAAGTGACCATCAAGGAAGCAATTCCTCGTGGCAAGGTGAAAAAAGGTGATGTCCTGAAAGCGGTAGTGGTGCGCACCAGGAAGGGTGTTCGTCGCCCGGACGGTTCTGTCATTCGCTTCGATGGTAATGCATGCGTTATTTTAAACAATAACAGCGAGCAACCTATCGGTACGCGTATTTTTGGGCCGGTAACTCGTGAACTTCGTACTGAAAAGTTCATGAAAATTATCTCTCTGGCACCAGAAGTACTCTAAGGAGCGAGCAATGGCAGCGAAAATCCGTCGTAACGACGAAGTTATCGTGCTTACCGGCAAAGACAAAGGTAAACGCGGTAAAGTAAAGAACGTCCTGACTTCTGGTAAAGTCATCGTTGAAGGTATCAACCTGGTTAAGAAACATCAGAAGCCGGTTCCGGCCCTGAACCAACCAGGTGGCATCGTTGAGAAAGAAGCTGCTATTCAAGCTTCCAACGTTGCACTCTTCAATGCGGCAACCGGCAAGGCTGACCGTGTAGGCTTTAGATTCGAAGACGGCAAAAAAGTCCGTTTCTTCAAGTCTAATAGCGAAACTATCAAGTAATTTGGAGTAGTACGATGGCGAAACTGCATGATTACTACAAAGACGAAGTAGTCCAGAAACTCATGACAGAGTTCGGCTACAATTCTGTCATGCAAGTCCCTCGGGTCGAGAAGATCACCCTGAACATGGGTGTTGGTGAAGCGATCGCTGACAAGAAACTGCTGGATAACGCAGCAGCTGACCTGGCAGCAATCTCCGGTCAAAAACCGCTGATCACCAAAGCACGCAAATCAGTTGCAGGCTTCAAAATCCGTCAGGGCTATCCGATCGGCTGTAAAGTAACTCTGCGCGGTGAGCGTATGTGGGAGTTCTTTGAGCGTCTGATCACTATTGCTGTACCACGTATTCGTGACTTCCGCGGTTTATCTGCGAAGTCGTTCGATGGTCGTGGTAACTACAGCATGGGCGTTCGTGAGCAGATCATCTTCCCAGAAATCGATTATGACAAAGTCGATCGCGTTCGTGGTTTGGATATTACCATTACCACTACTGCGAAATCTGATGATGAAGGCCGTGCTCTGCTGGCTGCCTTTGAATTCCCATTCCGCAAGTAAGGTAGGGTTACTTAATGGCTAAGCAATCGATGAAAGCACGCGAAGTTAAGCGTGTGAAATTAGCAGACAAGTTCTTCGCCAAGCGCGTAGAACTGAAAGCGATCATTTCTGATGTGAACGCATCCGACGAAGATCGTTGGGATGCCGTTCTCAAGCTGCAGAGTCTGCCGCGTGATTCCAGCCCTTCCCGTCAGCGTAACCGCTGCCGTCAGACAGGTCGTCCGCACGGTTTCTTGCGGAAGTTTGGGTTGAGCCGTATCAAGGTCCGTGAAGCCGCAATGCGCGGTGAGATCCCGGGTCTTAAAAAGGCTAGCTGGTAATTGTCACCATTTGAATCACGGGAGTAACACAGATGAGCATGCAAGATCCGATCGCGGATATGCTGACCCGTATCCGTAACGGTCAGGCCGCGAACAAAGTTGCGGTCTCTATGCCTTCCTCCAAGCTGAAAGTGGCAATTGCCAACGTGCTGAAGGAAGAAGGCTATATTGAAGATTTTAAAATCGAAGGCGATATCAAGTCTGAGCTGGAAGTTACTTTAAAGTATTTCCAGGGCAAGGCTGTGGTAGAGAGCATTCAGCGTGTTAGTCGTCCAGGTCTGCGCATCTATAAGAAAAAAGATGAGCTGCCAAAAGTAATGGCTGGTCTGGGCATCGCTGTAATCTCTACCTCTAAAGGTGTCATGACTGATCGTGCAGCGCGCCAAGCTGGTCTTGGTGGCGAAATTATCTGCTACGTAGCGTAATCGGAGGAATAAAATGTCTCGTGTTGCAAAAGCACCTGTCGTTGTTCCTGCGGGCGTAGAGGTAAAACTCAGCGGTCAGGAAGTTTCGATCAAAGGCAAAAACGGCGAGCTGACTCGTACTATCAACAGTGCTGTAGAAGTTAAGCATGCAGACAACGCCCTGACTTTCGCTCCACGCGAAGGTTATGCGGATGGTTGGGCACAAGCAGGTACTGCTCGTGCGCTGCTGAACGGCATGGTTATCGGTGTTACCGAAGGCTTCACCAAGAAGCTGCAACTGGTTGGTGTTGGTTATCGTGCAGCTGTTAAAGGCAACTCTGTGAGCTTGGCCCTGGGCTTCTCTCACCCTGTTGACCATGCACTGCCGGCCGGCATCACTGCTGAATGTCCAACTCAGACTGAGATCGTGCTGAAAGGCGCTGATAAACAGCTGATTGGTCAGGTTGCAGCTGATCTGCGCGCCTACCGTCGTCCTGAGCCTTATAAAGGCAAGGGTGTTCGTTACGCCGACGAAGTCGTGCGTACCAAAGAGGCTAAGAAGAAGTAAGGTAACACTATGGATAAGAAATCTGCTCGTATCCGTCGTGCGACCCGTGCACGTCGCAAGCTCAAAGAGCTGGGTGCTACTCGCCTGGTGGTACATCGTACCCCGCGTCATATTTACGCACAGGTGATCGCCCCGAACGGTTCCGAAGTTCTGGTTGCTGCTTCTACTGTAGAAAAAGCTATTGCCGAACAACTGAAGTATACCGGTAACAAAGACGCCGCTGCAGCTGTAGGTAAAGCTCTGGCTGAGCGCGCTGTTGAGAAAGGCATTACTAATGTCTCTTTCGACCGTTCCGGGTTCCAATATCATGGTCGTGTCCAGGCACTGGCAGATGCTGCCCGTGAAGCTGGCCTTCAGTTCTAAGGTAGAGGTCTAAGATGTCAAACATCGAGAAACAAGCTGGCGAACTGCAGGAAAAACTGATCGCGGTAAACCGTGTATCTAAAACTGTAAAAGGTGGTCGTATTTTCTCCTTCACCGCACTGACTGTAGTGGGTGATGGTAACGGCCGCGTTGGTTTTGGTTACGGTAAAGCGCGTGAAGTTCCAGCAGCGATCCAGAAAGCGATGGAGAAAGCCCGTCGCAATATGATTAACGTCGCGCTGACTCACGGCACCCTGCAGCACCCTGTTAAAGGTGCTCACACAGGTTCTCGTGTGTTCATGCAGCCAGCTTCTGAAGGTACCGGTATCATCGCCGGCGGTGCAATGCGCGCTGTTTTAGAAGTTGCTGGAGTACATAACGTTCTGGCTAAAGCGTATGGTTCTACTAACCCGATTAACGTGGTTCGTGCAACTATTGATGGCCTGGGCAATATGAATTCTCCGGAAATGGTCGCTGCCAAGCGTGGTAAATCCGTTGAAGAAATTCTGGGGTAATCACGATGGCTAAGACAATTAAAATTACACAAACCCGCAGTTCAATCGGCCGCCTGCCTAAGCACAAAGCGACTCTGGTTGGCTTGGGTCTGCGTCGCATCAATCACACCGTTGAGCGTGAAGATACGCCTGCTGTACGCGGTATGATTAACGCGATTTCCTACATGCTGAAAGTGGAGGAGTAAGAGATGCGTTTAAACACTCTGTCTCCGGCCGAAGGGTCTAAACACGCTTCTAAGCGTCTGGGGCGTGGTATCGGTTCTGGCCTCGGTAAAACTGGTGGTCGTGGTCACAAAGGTCAGAACTCTCGTTCTGGCGGTGGCGTACGTCGCGGTTTCGAGGGTGGTCAGATGCCTCTGTACCGTCGTCTGCCGAAATTCGGTTTCACCTCTCGCAAAGCAATGATCACGACAGAAGTTCGTTTGTCTGATCTGGCGAAAGTTGAAGGCGGTATTGTTGACCTGAATACGCTGAAAGCGGCCAATATTATCGGTGTTCAGATTGAATTCGCGAAAGTGATTCTTTCTGGTGAAGTTTCTGCACCGGTAACGGTTCGCGGTCTGCGTGTCACCAAAGGTGCTCGTGCTGCAATCGAAGCTGCTGGCGGTAAAATCGAGGAATAAGTAGCAGATGGCAAAGCAACCGGGATTAGATTTTCAAAGTGCCAAAGGTGGCTTTGGTGAACTGAAGCGCAGACTGTTGTTTGTAATCGGTGCACTCATTGTCTTCCGAATTGGCTCTTTTATTCCAATCCCCGGTATCGATGCCACTGTACTTGCCAAACTGCTTGAGCAACAGCGTGGCACCATCATTGAAATGTTTAACATGTTCTCTGGTGGTGCTCTCAGTCGTGCCTCAATCTTCGCACTGGGTATTATGCCGTATATTTCGGCTTCTATTATTATCCAGCTGCTGACGGTGGTTCATCCAGCGTTAGCTGAGATTAAGAAAGAGGGTGAAGCTGGTCGTCGTAAGATTAGCCAGTACACTCGCTACGGCACACTGGTTCTGGCTGTATTCCAGTCGATCGGTATTGCTACCGGTTTACCGAATATGCCTGGAATGCAGGGACTGGTAATGAATCCAGGCTTTGCATTCTACTTTACCGCTGTTGTAAGTCTGGTTACCGGGACAATGTTCCTGATGTGGCTGGGCGAACAGATTACTGAACGAGGTATTGGTAACGGTATCTCGATCATTATCTTCGCAGGTATTGTTGCGGGCCTCCCGCCGGCCATTGGCCATACCATCGAGCAAGCGCGGCAAGGTGACCTGCACTTCCTTCTGTTGCTGTTGGTTGCAGTTCTAGTATTTGCAGTGACGTTCTTTGTTATTTTCGTCGAGCGTGGCCAGCGCCGCATTGTGGTCAACTACGCTAAACGTCAGCAAGGTCGTCGTGTATATGCTGCACAGAGCACACATTTACCGTTGAAAGTGAACATGGCGGGCGTAATCCCAGCTATTTTTGCTTCCAGCATTATTCTGTTCCCGGCGACCATAGCATCATGGTTCGGGGGCGGTACCGGTTGGAACTGGCTGACAACAATTTCGCTGTATTTGCAACCAGGACAGCCGCTTTATGTGCTACTCTATGCGACTGCAATCATCTTCTTCTGTTTCTTCTACACGGCGTTGGTCTTCAACCCACGTGAAACAGCAGATAACCTGAAGAAGTCTGGTGCATTCGTACCGGGAATTCGTCCGGGAGAGCAAACGGCGAAGTACATCGATAAAGTAATGACACGTCTGACCTTAATTGGCGCACTGTATATTACTTTTATCTGCCTGATCCCGGAGTTCATGCGTGATGCTATGAAAGTTCCATTCTACTTTGGCGGCACATCGCTGCTCATTGTAGTGGTCGTCATCATGGACTTTATGGCTCAAGTGCAAACTCTGATGATGTCAAGTCAGTACGAGTCTGCATTGAAGAAAGCTAACCTGAAAGGCTACGGCCGTTAATTCGGGTGCTTGAGAAGTTACGGAGAGTAAAAATGAAAGTTCGTGCTTCCGTCAAGAAATTATGTCGTAACTGCAAAATCATTCGCCGCGACGGTGTCGTACGTGTGATCTGCAGCGCCGAGCCAAAGCATAAACAGCGCCAAGGCTGATATTGTCACATATTTTTCTTGCAAAGTCGGGTTGAGCTGGCTAGATTAGCCAGCCAATCTTTTGTATGTCGATGCGTTACCATTTGAGTATCCTGAAAACGGGCTTTTCAGCATGGGACGCATTTGTTTAATTATAGGAGTGCATAGTGGCCCGTATAGCAGGCATTAACATTCCTGATCAAAAACATACCGTTATCGCATTAACTTCGATTTTCGGTATCGGTAAAACTCGTTCTAAAGCCATCTGCGCTTCAACGGGTATTGCTGAAAATGTTAAGATCAGAGAGCTGTCTGAAGAACAAATTGAACAGCTGCGTGAAGCAGTTGGTAAATTCGTTGTTGAAGGTGATCTGCGCCGTGAAATCACCCTGAGCATCAAGCGTCTGATGGACCTTGGTTGCTATCGTGGTTTACGCCATCGTCGTGGTCTGCCAGTTCGCGGTCAGCGTACTAAGACCAATGCACGTACCCGTAAGGGTCCGCGTAAACCGATCAAGAAATAATCGGGGTGAGTAAATAATGGCAAAGGCACCAGTTCGTGCACGTAAGCGTGTAAGAAAACAAGTCTCAGATGGCGTGGCTCATGTCCATGCATCTTTTAACAACACCATCGTTACCATTACTGATCGTCAGGGTAACGCACTGGGTTGGGCAACCGCCGGTGGTTCCGGTTTCCGCGGTTCACGTAAATCTACTCCGTTTGCTGCTCAGGTAGCTGCAGAGCGCTGTGCAGAAGCAGTGAAAGATTACGGTATTAAGAATCTGGAAGTTATGGTTAAGGGTCCGGGTCCGGGTCGCGAATCAACAATTCGTGCTCTGAACGCTGCTGGTTTCCGCATCACTAATATTACTGATGTGACTCCAATCCCTCACAACGGTTGTCGTCCGCCGAAAAAACGTCGCGTTTAATCGCCCGTTTTTAGGTTAGTTGGAGAAAGAAAATGGCAAGATATTTGGGTCCTAAGCTCAAGCTGAGCCGTCGTGAGGGTACCGACTTATTCCTTAAGTCTGGCGTTCGCGCGATCGATACCAAGTGCAAAATTGAACAACCACCTGGTCAGCATGGTGCGCGTAAACCGCGTCTGTCTGACTACGGCGGCCAGTTGCGTGAAAAGCAGAAAGTTCGTCGTATGTACGGCGTGCTGGAGCGTCAGTTCCGCAACTACTATAAAGAAGCAGCACGTCTGAAAGGCAACACAGGTGAAAACCTGCTGGCCCTGCTGGAAGGTCGTCTGGATAACGTTGTTTACCGTATGGGCTTTGGCGCCACTCGTGCAGAAGCACGTCAGCTGGTTAGCCATAAATCTATCCTGGTGAACGGTCGCGTTGTTAACATCGCTTCTTATCAGGTATCTCCGAATGATGTCGTAAGCATCCGTGAGAAAGCCAAACAGCAATCTCGCGTGAAGGCCGCTCTGGAGCTGGCTGAGCAGCGTGAAAAGCCAACCTGGCTGGAAGTTGATGCTACTAAGATGGAGGGTGTGTTCAAGCGTATTCCTGAACGTACTGATCTGTCTGCGGACATTAACGAACACCTGATCGTCGAGCTTTACTCTAAGTAAAGCTTAGTACCAAAGAGAGGACACAATGCAGGGTTCTGTGACAGAGTTTCTAAAACCGCGCCTGGTAGATATCGAGCAAGTGAGTTCGACGCACGCCAAGGTGACCCTTGAGCCGTTAGAGCGTGGCTTTGGCCATACTCTTGGTAACGCACTGCGCCGTATTCTGCTTTCTTCCATGCCGGGTTGCGCGGTGACCGAGGTTGAGATTGATGGTGTGCTTCATGAGTACTCCACCAAAGAGGGCGTACAGGAAGATATCCTGGAAATCCTGCTTAACCTGAAAGGGTTGGCGGTAAGAGTTCAAGGTAAAGATGAAGTCATCCTTACTCTGAATAAATCTGGCATTGGCCCTGTGACTGCAGCCGACATCACCCACGACGGTGATGTTGAAATCGTCAAGCCGCAGCATGTGATCTGCCACCTGACCGATGAAAACGCATCTATTAGCATGCGTATCAAAGTTCAGCGTGGTCGTGGTTATGTGCCGGCTTCTGCCCGAATTCATTCGGAAGAAGATGAGCGCCCAATCGGCCGTCTGTTGGTTGACGCTTGCTACAGCCCTGTAGACCGTATCGCCTACAATGTTGAAGCAGCGCGTGTAGAACAGCGTACCGACCTGGACAAGCTGGTCATCGAAATGGAAACCAACGGCACAATCGATCCTGAAGAGGCGATTCGTCGTGCGGCAACCATCCTGGCAGAACAACTGGAAGCTTTCGTTGACTTACGTGATGTACGTCAGCCGGAAGTGAAAGAAGAGAAACCAGAATTCGATCCGATCCTGCTGCGCCCTGTTGACGATCTGGAATTGACTGTCCGCTCTGCTAACTGCCTTAAGGCAGAAGCTATCCACTACATCGGTGATCTGGTACAGCGTACCGAGGTTGAGCTGCTTAAAACGCCTAACCTGGGTAAAAAATCTCTTACTGAGATTAAAGATGTCCTTGCTTCACGTGGTTTGTCTCTGGGCATGCGCCTGGAAAACTGGCCACCAGCAAGCATTGCTGATGAATAACCCGATCACAGGTTAAGGTTTCACTGAGAAGGATAAGGTCATGCGCCATCGTAAGAGTGGTCGTCAACTGAACCGCAACAGCAGCCATCGTCAGGCTATGTTCCGCAACATGGCTGGTTCTCTGGTTCGTCATGAGATCATTAAGACGACTCTGCCGAAAGCCAAAGAGCTGCGCCGCGTAGTTGAGCCGCTGATTACTCTTGCCAAGACCGACAGCGTAGCTAATCGTCGTCTGGCATTCGCCCGCACTCGTGATAACGAGATCGTGGCAAAACTGTTTAACGAGCTGGGCCCGCGTTTCGCGAGCCGTGCCGGTGGTTACACTCGCATTTTGAAGTGTGGCTTCCGTGCTGGTGACAACGCTCCGATGGCTTACATCGAGCTGGTTGATCGTCCAGAAGCTCAAGCAGAAGCTACTGCAGAGTAATTTGCAGTATCGTAGAAAACCCGCTTCGGCGGGTTTTTTATTGTCCGTAATTCCTTCCCATTTACTCCCCTTTCGCTATGCTAATGGCAGATATACCCGCCAGGAACGCTCATATGTGGCTAATCGATCAACTTGTTGAGCAGCACATCCGTGAAGCTCAGGAAAAAGGTGAACTGAGTAATCTGCCCGGCGAAGGCGCGCCTTTACAGTTAGATGATGACAGCGGAGTGCCGGTTGAACTGCGCACGGCATATCGTCTATTGAAAAACTCTGGTCACTTACCACCGGAACTTGAAATGCGTCGGGAAGCGTTAGCGTTAAATGATCTGCTTCGTGAACTGAATCCTGATGATGGCAAGGCACGTGAATTATCGAAACGCTTAGCACTGTTAGAAATAAAACTCCAGCAAGCCGGAATCAGTACCGACTTCTTGCGAGGCGATTATGGCGACGTCGTCCATCATCATTTGCAGCGGGAGAAATAGCATGTACCGAATTGGCCAACTGGCAAAAATGGCGAATGTTACGCCAGATACTATCCGTTTTTATGAAAAACAGCAGATGATGAATCACGAGGTACGTACTGAGGGCGGCTTTCGCCTTTATAGTGAAGATGATTTACAGCGACTGCGCTTTATTCGCTATGGTCGCCAACTCGGCTTCAGCTTAGAATCAATTCGTGGTTTATTGTCGATCCGCATCGATCCTGAACATCACACATGCCAGGAATCCAAAGCCATTGTGGCGAAGCGTTTAGATGAAGTTAATGGCATGATCGCTGAACTGCAGACGATCCAGCGTTCATTGCATCGTTTGGCTGATACCTGCTGCGGCGACGCACATAGCAGCGCCTGCTGTTCAATACTTGAAGCTCTGGAAAGAGGTGAAGAGCCGCAGCCTGAAATTTGTTGCAGCAAGGATTGAATTTTGCGCTGGAAGGAATATAGTTGCGCCGTTAATAACCGGAGGACGAGATGACTCGCTATCAGCACCAAAAAGGTAAAATCAACGACAATGCACTTGAAGCATTATTACATGATCCACTGTTTAGGCAGCGCGTTGAGAAGAATCAGAAAGGAAAAGGCAGCTACCAACGTAAAAACAAACATGCTAAAGGACGTAACTGGGAGGCCAGTGATAAGCAGAAGAGTTTATCACTGGTCTTCTTCTTTAGAGACAAAAAAGCCGCCTTATTTGGGCGGCTTTTTCATCATAATTTATCGTGATTTTGTTGTTTTAACAGGTCACGGATTTCAGTAAGCAGTAACTCTTCATTTGTTGGCTTAGGGGCAGCTTTCTCAACTTCTTTTTTCTGATAAAGCTTATTCATTACTTTAATTGCCAGGAAGATTGCGAAGGCAACAATAACGAAATCAAATACAGTCTGAATAAAGTTACCGTACTCCATCACTACAGCAGGAATATCACCTTCTGCTGGCTTTAGTACCCACTTGAACTGTTTGAAATCGACGCCACCAATCAGCAAGCCAAGTGGCGGCATGATGATATTGGCAACCAGTGAAGAAACAATCTTACCAAAAGCGGCACCGATGATGACACCGACTGCCAGGTCAACCACGTTCCCACGCATTGCAAAATCACGAAACTCTTTGAATAAACTCATTGTTATCTCCTTGCCTTGGCCAATGGCTAAAGTCTAACAAACCTTTCTGCAATTGCCATTAGAACAATGGATTAAGCAAAACTTTCACGGCGGGCTTTCGCCCGCAGCTTTTACAGGAAGAATGGACTTGGCTGGAACAGACGCTCAACATCGGGCACAAACTTCTTATCCGTCAGGAACATAATTACGTGATCGCCCTGTTCAACACGCACATTATCATTGGCGATGATCACTTCATCACCGCGCACCACAGCACCGATAATGGTTCCCGGCGGCAGCTTAATATCTTCTATAAGGCGTCCAACCACGCGAGATGTTGTTTCATCGCCATGTGCGATAGCTTCGATGGCTTCTGCAATACCGCGGCGTAGTGAAGAAACGCCAACGATATCTGCTTTGCGGACGTGGCTAAGCAGCGCCGAGATGGTGGCTTGTTGTGGCGAAATCGCAATGTCGATCACGCTGCCTTGAACAAGATCGACATAGGCGCGGCGCTGGATCAGCACCATCACTTTCTTAGCGCCCATTTTCTTGGCCAGCATGGCCGACATAATATTAGCTTCATCATCATTAGTGACCGCAATGAAGAGATCCACCTGATCGACATGCTCTTCGGCCAGCAATTCCTGATCCGAAGCATCGCCGTAAAACACGATGGTATCGTGTAATCGTTCTGCTAGTTCCGCCGCACGCTGTTGATTACGTTCAATCAATTTCACGCTGTACTGTTTTTCGAGGCGCTGCGCCAATCCAAAGCCGATATTTCCGCCGCCAACCAGCATGATGCGCTTATACGGTTTTTCCAGACGCTGCATTTCGCTCATTACCGCTCGAATATGCTGGCTCGCGGCAATAAAGAACACTTCATCGCCGGCTTCCACAATCGTAGAACCCTGCGGCCGAATTGGGCGATCCTGGCGGAAAATCGCCGCGACTCGCGTATCAATATGCGGCATATGTTCCCGCATGATCGACAAAGGATTCCCGACCAGCGGACCGCCATAATAGGCTTTAACCACTGCGAGGCTCACTTTGCCTTCGGCAAAATTCACCACCTGAAGTGCGCCAGGATACTGAATCAAACGGTAGATATTATCGATCACCAACTGCTCAGGAGAGATCAAATGATCAATCGGCACGGCTTCCGGCACAAACAGCTTTTCAGCATCGCGTAAGTATTCTGCGGCACGAATACGCGCGATACGATTGGGCGTATTGAAAAGCGAATACGCAATCTGACAAGCCACCATATTGGTTTCATCGGAGTTGGTTACCGCCACCAACATATCCGCATCTTCAGCACCGGCTTCACGCAAAATACGCGGATGGGATCCGTGACCATGCACTACGCGCAGATCAAATTTGTCCTGCAACACGCGCAAACGCGTGGCATCGCTGTCGACGACGGTAATATCGTTATTTTCCCCGACCAAATTTTCTGCCAGGGTTCCGCCGACCTGGCCGGCGCCGAGGATAATGATTTTCATGGCTTAGATGCTCTTGTCAGCGTGCGCAGCACTATTTTTTCATCAGCTTAGCGTAGAAGAAGCCGTCGCCGCCATCGATGGTCGGGAAAACCTGCCAGCCATTGGTTTGTCCCTGTGGCAACTTCTCAGCCACGGCGTCGCTGTGCGCTGCCAAAAAGGCGCTGATTTGGTTGTGGTTCTCTTCCGGCAATATTGAGCAGGTGGCATAAATCATCGTGCCGCCAGATTTCAGACGCGGCCAAACGGCCTCAAGAATTTCACGCTGCAGATTCGCCAGCTCAGGAATATCACGATCGCGACGCAACCACTTGATGTCTGGATGACGACGAATTACGCCTGTGGCAGAGCAGGGTGCATCGAGCAGGATGCGATCAAACTGCATATCACCGCACCATTCTGCCGGTGTGCGGCCATCGCCCTGACGCACTTCAGCCTGCATGCCTAAGCGCTGCAAGTTCTCATGCACGCGGAGTAGGCGTTGCGGGTCAACATCGACAGCCAATACTTTGGCCTGCGGCGCGATTTCGAGGATATGTGTGGTTTTACCACCCGGAGCAGCGCAGAGATCGAGAATCGATTCCCCATCTTTTGGCTCAAGCAGCAGTGCGCAACGTTGTGCTGAAAGATCCTGCACCGTTACCCAACCCTGATCGAAGCCCGGCAGCTGGCTAACTGGAGCAGGTGATTCCAGACGCAATGCATCTTGCGCATCGCCAGGAAAAGCCACTTTCTCTTCTGCCTGCAATAGTGCCAGCCAGGCATCACGACTGTGATGCTGGCGATTGACGCGCAGCCACATCGGCGGTCGCTGATTGTTGGCTTCAACAATCTGTTGCCACTGTTCTGGCCATGCTGCTTGCAGACGTTTTAGCAACCAGCTTGGGTGCCAGTAACGTTGCGAGCCCTGATCGACTTCGGCTAACAGCGCTTCTTGCTGACGCAGGAACTGGCGCAACACGCCATTTAACAGGCCTTTCAAAGCCGTACGCTTTAGCACTTCAGCACCCGCCACGGTTTCTGCCAGCGCCGCATGGGCCGGCACGCGGGTATAAAGTAGCTGATAAAGGCCAACCATCAACAGATAATGCAACACTCGCTGCTTACCGGTTAAGGTGCGTTCCATCAGTTTGCCGATTAAGGCTTCCAGCTGCGGCAGTGTGCGCATCACGCCAAAACAGAGCTCTTGCAGCAGCGCGCTATCTTTATCGGATAAGGTCTTTTGCGCGCCCGGCAAAATGGCACTTAGCGACTCGCCTTTGTCCACAACGCGTTCAATGAGTTGCGCGGCCAGGCTGCGCAAGTTGGTAGCTTTTTTCATGTTATTTCATCAAACAAAAAGCCCGGTTAAACCGGGCTTGGAAGATCAGGCCAGAACGGTTCCAGGTACGAACCATTCGCGGCGCGAATTGAGCAGGTCCTGAGCGGACATGGCTTTTTTACCGGCAGGTTGCAGCGATACCAGATTCAGCACACCATTGGCCGTTGCAATCTGAATGCCTTGTTTATCAGCATGAACGATTTCACCGGGTTGTTTGTTCTGATGCGGCAAAACCGTTGCCCGCCAGACTTTTACCGGTTGCTCTTCAATCATGAAATAGCTCATTGGCCATGGATTGAAGGCACGAATACAACGTTCCAACTGCGCTGCTGAAAGTGACCAATCGAGACGCGCTTCTTCTTTACTCAGCTTCTCGGCATAAGAGACCAGCGCTTCATCCTGAACTTCAGGCTTGGCATTACCACTTGCCAGCAGATCCAGCGTTAACAGCATGCCTTGTGGACCGAGTTGCGCCAGTTTCTCATACAGCGAAGCGCTGGTATCTTCAGCCGTAATTGGGCAGGAGAGTTTATGCAGCATGTCGCCGGTATCAAGGCCAACATCCATCTGCATGATGGTGACACCGGTTTCGGTATCGCCGGCCCAGAGAGAGCGTTGGATTGGGGCCGCACCGCGCCAGCGTGGCAGCAGCGAACCATGCACATTAATACAACCCAGGCGCGGCATCGCCAACACGGCTTTCGGCAGGATCAAGCCATAAGCGACCACCACCATGATATCGGCCTGCAGATCGGCAACCAGATGCTGATTCTCTTCAGGCTTCAGGGATTTCGGCTGAAATACGGGAATATCGTGAGCCTGTGCCAGTACTTTGACCGGGCTTGGCGTAAGCTTGTTTCCGCGTCCGGCTGGACGATCGGGCTGGGTAAAGACGCCAACAACCTGATGCTCAGAAGCAAGCAGCGCGTCTAAATGACGCGCTGCAAAGTCAGGTGTACCGGCAAAGATAATTTTGAGCGGTGCAGACACAGTTTAACCTTCTATTAGCACTTAATCTTCGCGTGCGTTAAGGCGGGCCAATTTTTCCAGCTTCTGTTTGATACGCTGACGTTTCAGTGGCGACAGATAATCAATGAAAAGTTTGCCATCGAGATGATCGATTTCATGCTGGATACAAATCGCCAGCAGACCGTCGGTTTCCAGCTCAAAGCTTTTACCGTCGCGATCCTGCGCACGCACTTTTACCCACTCTGCACGCGGCACAAAAGCACGTTGTTCAGGGATGGAAAGGCAGCCTTCTTCAATACCGGTTTCACCGCTTTTTTCCAGCAGTTCCGGATTGATCAGCACCAAACGCTCGTCACGGTTTTCTGAAACATCAATAACAATGATGCGCTGATGAATATCGACCTGAGTCGCCGCTAAACCAATACCTTCTTCGGCGTACATGGTTTCAAACATGTCGTCGACAATACGCTGCACGTCTGCGTTTACGGTTGCCACCGGCGCAGCGATTTTGCGAAGGCGATCATCAGGGAAATGTAATACCTGCAAAACTGACATAAATATCCAGATCTGTATGCGTTAAAGAAAAGATTACTGCCTCATATTGTAGACTTTTTGATGCCTGATTGACAGCATTGCACCGCATGATAGCGCGGCTGACAGGGAGTGCAGCATGGAGAGAATTGAATGGATGCTTAGGCTGGCAAATGTGAAAGGCTTAAGCGGTCAGGTTGTCAGACATTTAGCTCATGCATTGCAGAGTAATGCTCAGGTTGATGACGATCTTTTACAGGATCAGGGATTAAACGAAACCCAGCGACAACAGTTTAAAGTGCTGTGTCCACGCCAGTTAGAACGAACGCATCTGTGGCTGGAGGATGAACAGCATCAGCTAGTTTCCTGTATCGATGAACATTATCCCTCGACGTTAGCGGAAATCAGTCGAAGACCCTCATTGCTGTATGTCGCTGGAAGTTTGGATGCTTTGCAGACGCCCCAAATTGGTGTCGTGGGCAGCCGTCATTGCACGCATTATGGTAAGCAGTGGGGAAGCTGGTTTACACAGCAATTGGCGCTGAGTGGATTGACCATCACCAGCGGCCTGGCGCGTGGAATTGATGGCGTGGCGCATCGTGCCGCGCTAGAAGCGCAGGGTAAAACTGTGGCGGTGTTAGGTAGCGGACTACAGCATATTTACCCTAAAAGTCATCAAGCGCTGGCACGCGAGATCATCACTGGAGATGGCGCACTGATCTCGGAATTCCCCCTTGATACGGCACCGCATGCGGTGAATTTTCCCCGACGTAATCGCATCATCAGTGGTTTAAGCCTTGGCGTATTGGTGATTGAGGCCACTTTGAAAAGCGGATCGCTGGTGACGGCACGCTACGCTTTGGAACAAAATCGTAACGTTTATGCGTTACCCGGCGCGCTAGGCAATCCCGGCAGTGAAGGAACGCACTGGCTTATCCAGCAAGGCGCGCTGCTGGTGGCGCATCCCAACAATATCCTTGAAGATTTACATTCAACACTTCAATGGTTGCCTGATAGCAGTTCAGAAACAATATATTCACAACACAGTGACGATGTGCCATTGCCATTTGCAACTGTGTTGGCTAACGTAGGTGATGAGGTTACACCTGTTGACGTCGTCGCTGAACGTGCCGGCCAACCTGTGCCAGTTATCGCAGCTCACCTGCTGGAGCTGGAGTTAGCAGGATGGATCGCAGCTGTACCCGGCGGCTATGTCCGATTGAGGAGGGCATGCCATGTTCGACGTACTTATGTACTTGTTTGAGACGTATATCCACAACGAAGCTGAAATGCGCGTCGATCAGGATAAATTGACCGATGATTTAACCGATGCCGGTTTTCATCGTGAAGATATCTACAATGCGTTGAATTGGCTTGAACGGTTAGCGGATTATCAGGAAGGCTTGGTTGCGCCTGTACTCATGGCAAACGATCCGCTCTCAATGCGAATCTACACCGAAGAGGAAAACCAGCGCTTAGATGCAGAATGTCGCGGTTTTATTTTGTTCCTGGAACAGGTCCAGGTGCTGAATATGGAAACGCGCGAAATGGTCATCGAACGTGTAATGGCCCTTGATACCCTCGAATTCGATCTTGAAGATCTCAAATGGGTGGTGTTGATGGTGCTGTTTAACATCCCAGGATGTGAAAACGCCTATCAGCAAATGGAAGAACTGTTATTCGACGTCAATGAAGGTATGCTGCATTAATAATCTGCGATTGATGCAACCGGTAATATGAGTAAATCAGCACTATTCTGCGTGCCTAAACACGATCCCTGCCCCGCTTGCGGGGCAGAATTAGTTATACGTTCTGGCAAACACGGCCCTTTTCTGGGGTGTGTGAATTATCCCACCTGCGATTACATCCGCCCGCTGAAAAGTCAGGGAGATGGTCATGTCGTTAAAGTACTGGAAGGCCATGCGTGCCCTCAGTGTGGCGCAGACAAAGTTCTGCGTCAGGGACGATTTGGCATGTTCGTGGGTTGCAGTCATTATCCGGAATGTGATTACACCGAAACCATCGATAAGCCAGATGAAACAGCTATCGCCTGTCCGCAATGTCAGAACGGTAAACTGGTACAACGGCGCTCGCGCTATGGCAAAACCTTCTACTCCTGCGATCGCTATCCAGATTGTCAGTTTGTCCTTAACGCAGCGCCGGTTGAAGGCGTTTGCCCGCATTGCCAGTTCCCATTATTAATAGAGAAGAAAACCGCACAAGGCATGAAGCGCTTCTGCGCCAGCAAACGCTGCGGTAAGCCTATCGTCCAGGACGAATCATCATCATGAAGCCAAGTCAGTATTCAGCGGGTAGTCTCGATTATTGCATTGAGAAGTTACAGCAACAGGAAGTTATCGCCTATCCAACCGAAGCCGTATTTGGATTGGGCTGCGATCCCGACAGCGAAGTGGCCGTAATGGCGCTTTTGGCGCTCAAGCAGCGCCCAGTCGAGAAGGGACTCATTTTGATTGCGTCCGATTACGCGCAGCTGGAACCTTATATCGCGGATCGTGAACTCTCGGTGCTGCAGCGCGAGCGTATGTTTGCAAGTTGGCCAGGCCCGGTGACCTATGTGGTGCCCGCCTCGCCACATACGCCGCGCTGGTTAACCGGGCGTTTCGACTCACTGGCCATTCGCGTTAGCGATCATCCGGACGTACAGGCTTTGTGTCGTGGTTTTGGTAAACCTCTGGTTTCGACCAGCGCCAATCTTTCCGGCGAACCGCCATGCCGTAATGCGGATGAGGTTGCTAAGCAATTTGGTCCGCAGTTCCCGGTCTTGCATGCTGAAACAGGTGGGCGACTGAATCCTTCTGAAATCCGCGACGTCATTAGCGGTGAACTTATCCGTCAGGGCTAATACATGGAAAATTTTGCCGTTTTTGGTCATCCGATTGCGCACAGCAAATCTCCTTTCATTCACCGCCTGTTCGCTGAGCAAACTGGCATTGAGCATCAATATGGCAAGGAGTGCGCGCCACTTGAGGGATTTCCACAGTCGATCGCGGATTTCTTTGCACAAGGCGGTAAAGGTGCCAATGTCACGCTGCCTTTTAAACAGCAGGCGTGGGAATTTGCCGATGAGCTCAGTGAGCGCGCGGCATTATCTGGTGCGGTTAATACCTTAAAGAAAGATGCGCAGGGCAAGATCTTCGGCGATAACACGGATGGCATCGGTTTGCTCAGCGATCTGGAACGATTGCAGATGATCCATCCCGGCGATCAAATTCTGCTGGTGGGCGCCGGTGGTGCTGCGCGTGGCGTGATCCTGCCTCTGCTTTCATTCGGATGTTCGCTGGTGGTGGTGAATCGCACCGTGGAACGCGCCGAGCAACTGGCAGAGATTTTCCAGCATAGCGGGGATATTAAAGCGGCCAGCTTTGAGCAATTAGCGGATCAGCAATTTGATCTGATCATTAATGCGACCTCAAGCGGTGTTGATGGAAAAGTTCCGGCATTGGGCACATCGCTAATTAATGCGCAATCGCGATGCTACGACATGTTTTATCAACAAGGTATGACGCCATTTTTACTGTGGTGCCAGCAGCAGGGCGCGCAGCAACTGGCGGATGGCGTTGGCATGTTAGTAGGGCAAGCCGCTCACGCTTTCCATTTATGGCATGGCGTGATGCCAGAGATCACGCCAGTGATTGCCAAACTAAAGCAGTCGATGCAGCAGGGATAAGGTTGGCGATCAGGGATGAGGTTGGCTTTCCTGATCGAGATATTCATTCTTCCAACCCACATAGTTGTTGGACGAATAAAGCAGCCCGGTAATCTCCGCTTCACTGAGCGGGCGCACTTGTTTAACCGGGCTGCCTAAATACAGGTAGCCACTTTCCAGCCGTTTACCCGGCGGCACCAAACTGCCAGCGCCAATCATCACATCATCTTCAACGATCACGCCGTCCAGTAGAATGGATCCCATACCAACCAGTACGCGATTGCCGATAGTACAGCCGTGCAGCATCGCCTTATGCCCTACTGTGACATCTTCGCCGACAATCAGCGGATAACCTTCTGGGTTGCTGGTGGACTTGTGAGTGACATGCAGTACGCTGCCATCTTGAATATTGCTTCTTTTACCTATCACGACTTTATTGACGTCACCGCGAATCGCAACCAGCGGCCAGATGCTTACGTCATCGGCAAGTTGTACTTCACCCACCACCACGCTGCTGCTGTCGATCATCACGCGATCGCCTCGTTGTGGAAAATGGTTCTTATAAGGTCGTAGGGCTGTAGACATGATCTTCTCCTTTTACGTTTTTACCCAAGCCTGCGGCTTAAAAGACGGATAAACAAGATGATTTTTGAGCGGATCGCTCGCGATCGCAGCGAAAAGAGTGAAAACTCGCCAGTCGATTAAAAAGATCGAAAAAAGGGGTTGTGCAAAAAATTCGGATCCCTATAATGCGCCACCACTGAGACGGCAAAGCGGCAACGCAGACGGCTCAGCAGGGAGTGAAGAAATTCATCCCGCCGGATGAAAACGCTGAAAAAAGTGTTTGACTCCGAAGGAGAGTAGAGTAGTATACGCCACCTCGCGACAGACGGTTCAGCCGCTGTTCGCAACGCTCTTTAACAATTTATCAGACAATCTGTGTGGGCACTCGCAGGATTGATATCAGCGTCTCCGGACGTAAAAAATATCAAAGCCTCACGAGTGAACACATAATGAAATTCATTATGACGTTTTACAGATGAGCACCGCTGAACTTGTTTCAGCAAATCAAACTTAAATTGAAGAGTTTGATCATGGCTCAGATTGAACGCTGGCGGCAGGCCTAACACATGCAAGTCGAACGGTAGCACAGAGAGCTTGCTCTCGGGTGACGAGTGGCGGACGGGTGAGTAATGTCTGGGAAACTGCCCGATGGAGGGGGATAACTACTGGAAACGGTAGCTAATACCGCATAACGTCGCAAGACCAAAGTGGGGGACCTTCGGGCCTCACACCATCGGATGTGCCCAGATGGGATTAGCTAGTAGGTGGGGTAATGGCTCACCTAGGCGACGATCCCTAGCTGGTCTGAGAGGATGACCAGCCACACTGGAACTGAGACACGGTCCAGACTCCTACGGGAGGCAGCAGTGGGGAATATTGCACAATGGGCGCAAGCCTGATGCAGCCATGCCGCGTGTATGAAGAAGGCCTTCGGGTTGTAAAGTACTTTCAGCGGGGAGGAAGGCGGTGGAGTTAATAGCTTCACCGATTGACGTTACCCGCAGAAGAAGCACCGGCTAACTCCGTGCCAGCAGCCGCGGTAATACGGAGGGTGCAAGCGTTAATCGGAATTACTGGGCGTAAAGCGCACGCAGGCGGTCTGTCAAGTCGGATGTGAAATCCCCGGGCTTAACCTGGGAACTGCATTCGAAACTGGCAGGCTAGAGTCTTGTAGAGGGGGGTAGAATTCCAGGTGTAGCGGTGAAATGCGTAGAGATCTGGAGGAATACCGGTGGCGAAGGCGGCCCCCTGGACAAAGACTGACGCTCAGGTGCGAAAGCGTGGGGAGCAAACAGGATTAGATACCCTGGTAGTCCACGCCGTAAACGATGTCGACTTGGAGGTTGTTCCCTTGAGGAGTGGCTTCCGGAGCTAACGCGTTAAGTCGACCGCCTGGGGAGTACGGCCGCAAGGTTAAAACTCAAATGAATTGACGGGGGCCCGCACAAGCGGTGGAGCATGTGGTTTAATTCGATGCAACGCGAAGAACCTTACCTACTCTTGACATCCAGAGAACTTAGCAGAGATGCTTTGGTGCCTTCGGGAACTCTGAGACAGGTGCTGCATGGCTGTCGTCAGCTCGTGTTGTGAAATGTTGGGTTAAGTCCCGCAACGAGCGCAACCCTTATCCTTTGTTGCCAGCGGTTCGGCCGGGAACTCAAAGGAGACTGCCAGTGATAAACTGGAGGAAGGTGGGGATGACGTCAAGTCATCATGGCCCTTACGAGTAGGGCTACACACGTGCTACAATGGCGCATACAAAGAGAAGCGACCTCGCGAGAGCAAGCGGACCTCATAAAGTGCGTCGTAGTCCGGATCGGAGTCTGCAACTCGACTCCGTGAAGTCGGAATCGCTAGTAATCGTAGATCAGAATGCTACGGTGAATACGTTCCCGGGCCTTGTACACACCGCCCGTCACACCATGGGAGTGGGTTGCAAAAGAAGTAGGTAGCTTAACCTTCGGGAGGGCGCTTACCACTTTGTGATTCATGACTGGGGTGAAGTCGTAACAAGGTAACCGTAGGGGAACCTGCGGTTGGATCACCTCCTTACCTGAAGATACCTTCCCGCGCAGTGCTCACACAGATTGTCTGATGAAATTAAAGAAGAGCGTAAAACGCCTGCAGGCTTGTAGCTCAGGTGGTTAGAGCGCACCCCTGATAAGGGTGAGGTCGGTGGTTCAAGTCCACTCAGGCCTACCAAATTCTTCCCCATACAGCGTTGTGACAACGACTCGCATACTTCAGTATGCTTCGCGTCGTCACGCCTTGTCTGTGAAAGAATTCTCCTGGTAAGCACGCGTTTTGCAAAACTCTATGGGGCTATAGCTCAGCTGGGAGAGCGCCTGCCTTGCACGCAGGAGGTCAGCGGTTCGATCCCGCTTAGCTCCACCATCAACGACCCCACGTTGATAACTAACTTCAGAATGTATCCTCGGGTACATTGCGAAGTTATTGCTCTTTAACAATCCGGAACAAGCTGAAAATTGAAACGACGTATCGTATTCATTCTCCGTAATAAGAATGAAGCTGCGATATGTTCGAGTCTCTCAATGCCTGCAGTCTGCAGCGTTGCAAAACGCCTGTGGGTTGTGAGGTTAAGCGACTAAGCGTACACGGTGGATGCCCTGGCAGTCAGAGGCGATGAAGGACGTGCTAATCTGCGTAAAGCGTCGGTAAGGTGATATGAACCGCTACAGCCGACGATGTCCGAATGGGGAAACCCGGTGCACTCAGTGCATCATCGCAACATGAATACATAGTGTTGCGAGGCGAACCTGGGGAACTGAAACATCTAAGTACCCAGAGGAAAAGAAATCAACCGAGATTCCCCCAGTAGCGGCGAGCGAACGGGGAACAGCCCAGAACCTGAATCAGTTTGTGCGTTAGTGGAAGCGTCTGGAAAGTCGCGCGATACCGGGTGATAGCCCCGTACACGAAAGTGCACATACTGTGAGTTCGAAGAGTAGGGCGGGACACGTGGTATCCTGTCTGAATATGGGGGGACCATCCTCCAAGGCTAAATACTCCTGACTGACCGATAGTGAACCAGTACCGTGAGGGAAAGGCGAAAAGAACCCCGGCGAGGGGAGTGAAACAGAACCTGAAACCGTGTACGTACAAGCAGTGGGAGCCTCATTTATGGGGTGACTGCGTACCTTTTGTATAATGGGTCAGCGACTTATATTCTGTAGCAAGGTTAACCGTATAGGGGAGCCGCAGGGAAACCGAGTCTTAACTGGGCGTTAAGTTGCAGGGTATAGACCCGAAACCCGGTGATCTAGCCATGGGCAGGTTGAAGGTTGGGTAACACTAACTGGAGGACCGAACCGACTAATGTTGAAAAATTAGCGGATGACTTGTGGCTGGGGGTGAAAGGCCAATCAAACCGGGAGATAGCTGGTTCTCCCCGAAAGCTATTTAGGTAGCGCCTCGTGAACTCATCTTCGGGGGTAGAGCACTGTTTCGGCTAGGGGGCCATCCCGGCTTACCAACCCGATGCAAACTGCGAATACCGAAGAATGTTATCACGGGAGACACACGGCGGGTGCTAACGTCCGTCGTGAAGAGGGAAACAACCCAGACCGCCAGCTAAGGTCCCAAAGTCATGGTTAAGTGGGAAACGATGTGGGAAGGCACAGACAGCCAGGATGTTGGCTTAGAAGCAGCCATCATTTAAAGAAAGCGTAATAGCTCACTGGTCGAGTCGGCCTGCGCGGAAGATGTAACGGGGCTAAACCATGCACCGAAGCTGCGGCAGCGACGCTTAGGCGTTGTTGGGTAGGGGAGCGTTCTGTAAGCCGTTGAAGGTGTCCTGTGAGGGGTGCTGGAGGTATCAGAAGTGCGAATGCTGACATAAGTAACGATAAAGCGGGTGAAAAGCCCGCTCGCCGGAAGACCAAGGGTTCCTGTTCAACGTTAATCGGAGCAGGGTGAGTCGACCCCTAAGGCGAGGCTGAAAAGCGTAGTCGATGGGAAGCAGGTTAATATTCCTGCACTTGGTGTTACTGCGAAGGGGGGACGGAGAAGGCTAGGTTATCCGGGCGACGGTTGTCCCGGTTTAAGCGTGTAGGCTGATATCTTTGGTAAATCCGGGATATCTTAAGGCTGAGGCGTGATGACGAGCCACCACGGTGGTGAAGTAACTGATGCCCTGCTTCCAGGAAAAGCCTCTAAGCTCCAGGTAACACGAAATCGTACCCCAAACCGACACAGGTGGTCAGGTAGAGAATACCAAGGCGCTTGAGAGAACTCGGGTGAAGGAACTAGGCAAAATGGTGCCGTAACTTCGGGAGAAGGCACGCTGTCATCAGGTGAAGTCCCTCGCGGATGGAGCCGAAGGCAGTCGAAGATACCAGCTGGCTGCAACTGTTTATTAAAAACACAGCACTGTGCAAACACGAAAGTGGACGTATACGGTGTGACGCCTGCCCGGTGCCGGAAGGTTAATTGATGGGGTTATCCGCAAGGAGAAGCTCTTGATCGAAGCCCCGGTAAACGGCGGCCGTAACTATAACGGTCCTAAGGTAGCGAAATTCCTTGTCGGGTAAGTTCCGACCTGCACGAATGGCGTAATGATGGCCAGGCTGTCTCCACCCGAGACTCAGTGAAATTGAAATCGCTGTGAAGATGCAGTGTACCCGCGGCAAGACGGAAAGACCCCGTGAACCTTTACTATAGCTTGACACTGAACATTGAGCCTTGATGTGTAGGATAGGTGGGAGGCTTTGAAGCGTGGACGCCAGTCTGCGTGGAGCCAACCTTGAAATACCACCCTTTAATGTTTGATGTTCTAACGTAGGCCCGTAATCCGGGCTGCGGACAGTGTCTGGTGGGTAGTTTGACTGGGGCGGTCTCCTCCCAAAGAGTAACGGAGGAGCACGAAGGTTGGCTAATCCTGGTCGGACATCAGGAGGTTAGTGCAATGGCATAAGCCAGCTTGACTGCGAGAGTGACGGCTCGAGCAGGTGCGAAAGCAGGTCATAGTGATCCGGTGGTTCTGAATGGAAGGGCCATCGCTCAACGGATAAAAGGTACTCCGGGGATAACAGGCTGATACCGCCCAAGAGTTCATATCGACGGCGGTGTTTGGCACCTCGATGTCGGCTCATCACATCCTGGGGCTGAAGTAGGTCCCAAGGGTACGGCTGTTCGCCGTTTAAAGTGGTACGCGAGCTGGGTTTAGAACGTCGTGAGACAGTTCGGTCCCTATCTGCCGTGGGCGCTGGAGAATTGAGGGGGGTTGCTCCTAGTACGAGAGGACCGGAGTGAACGCACCACTGGTGTTCGGGTTGTCATGCCAATGGCATTGCCCGGTAGCTAAGTGCGGAAAAGATAAGTGCTGAAAGCATCTAAGCACGAAACTTGCCCCGAGATGAGTTCTCCCTGACTCCTTGAGAGTCCTGAAGGGACGTTGAAGACTACGACGTTGATAGGCCGGATGTGTAAGCGCAGCGATGCGTTGAGCTAACCGGTACTAATGACCCGTGAGGCTTAACCTTACAACGCCAGAGGCGTTTTGGTCTGAGAGACCGATATTTTCAGCTTGTTTTACGGATTAAGATTTAGCGGAAACGAAAGATTTTACGCTGAGGCGAGGCGCCGACCGAGACGGAACGAAGGAGCATACTGAAGTATGTGACTGAGTAACGCGAGGGAAAGCAACGTGGCATCAGTGAAAAATATTCGTTTCGTGCACAAGAATTTGCCTGGCGGCTGTAGCGCGGTGGTCCCACCTGACCCCATGCCGAACTCAGAAGTGAAACGCCGTAGCGCCGATGGTAGTGTGGGGTCTCCCCATGCGAGAGTAGGGAACTGCCAGGCATCAAATTAAAGTGTGCTGATATGGCTCAGTTGGTAGAGCGCACCCTTGGTAAGGGTGAGGTCCCCAGTTCGACTCTGGGTATCAGCACCAGTTTTAAAGCGTGAGTTCGGTAAATTACAGAATTTGCCTGGCGGCTTTAGCGCGGTGGTCCCACCTGACCCCATGCCGAACTCAGAAGTGAAACGCCGTAGCGCCGATGGTAGTGTGGGGTCTCCCCATGCGAGAGTAGGGAACTGCCAGGCATCAAACACAGAAGCCCTGAACGAAAGTTCAGGGCTTTTTTGTATGCATCAAAACCTTCAATGCCACCCAAAACCCCATTAAAAGTGCAGTTATAAAAAAGCCCCTGCTTTGCAGCAGAGGCGATTTTCAATCTCACTATCTGGGTATTAATGAATAACCTGCGACAGAAACGCACGCGTACGTTCTGATTTGGGGTTAGCGAAGAACTCCTGAGGTGGAGCTTCTTCCACAATTTCACCGCGATCCATAAAGATCACGCGGTCCGCCACGGTACGCGCAAATCCCATCTCATGGGTAACACACAGCATGGTCATGCCATCTTCTGCCAAGCCAATCATCGTATCGAGCACTTCTTTCACCATCTCAGGATCGAGCGCTGAAGTTGGCTCATCAAACAGCATAATTTTCGGCTTCATACAGAGTGAGCGGGCGATAGCCACGCGCTGCTGCTGGCCACCAGAAAGCTGGCCAGGAAACTTATGCGCATGCTCAGCAATGCGCACACGCTGGAGGTAATGCATGGCCAACTCTTCCGCTTCTTTCTTCGGCATTTTGCGTACCCAAATCGGCGCCAGCGTACAGTTTTGCAGCACGGTAAGATGCGGGAAAAGATTAAAATGCTGGAAAACCATGCCTACTTCAGTACGAACACGTTCAATATTGCGCACATCGTGATTGAGATGGATGCCATCCACCACGATACGTCCTTGCTGATGTTCTTCGAGGTGATTGATGCAGCGAATAGTTGTCGATTTACCTGAACCAGAAGGTCCACACAGTACAATACGTTCGCGTGGTTTTACTTTTAAGTTAATGTCTTTCAGTACATGGAACTGGCCGTACCATTTGTTAACGTTTTCGAGTGTAATCATCATGGCATCAGCCGCATTAGTCATAGTTTGTGTCATGTTAAACCTCAGTGCGATGCACGCCCGGTGTGAAAACGCTTCTCCAGATACTGGCTATAGCGCGACATGCTAAAACAGAAAATCCAGTAAACCATGGCAGCAAACACATAGCCTTCTGTCGACATCCCCAACCAGGTTGGGTCGACGGTGGCTTGCTGCACGCTACTGAAGAGATCGAATAGGCCGATGATGATCACCAGGCTGGTATCTTTAAACAGCGCAATGATGGTGTTCACCAGGCCGGGAATGGTCATCTTGAGTGCCTGCGGTAAAATCACCAGCATCTGGGTTTTCCAGTAGCCCAGCGACAGCGATTCCGCAGCTTCATATTGGCCTTTCGGTAGCGCCTGCAAACCGCCGCGCACCACTTCCGCAACATACGCAGACTGGAACAAGATCACACCAACCAGTGCACGCACCAGTTTGTCGATGGTGGTGCCTTCCGCCATAAACAGCGGCAGCATGACCGATGACATAAACAGCACGGTGATCAGCGGTACACCACGCCAGAACTCAATGAAGATGATCGAAAGTGTACGCACCACCGGCATTTCTGAGCGACGTCCCAGCGCCAGTAAAATCCCCAACGGCAGCGCGCCGGCAATCCCCACTGACGCGATAATCAGCGTCAATGTCAGGCCGCCCCACTGGCGAGTCTCTACGCGCTCTAAACCGAAATAGCCGCCATACATCAGGAACCAAACCACAATCGGATAGACCACCGCCCAGCAGGCGATATAGCGACCGCGACGCGGCATCGATTTGATGAACATCGGAATGATCGACAGTAAGCCGATGACCAGCGATAGATTGATGCGCCAGCGCAGCTCATGCGGATAGAGCCCATACATAAACTGGCCAAAGCGTGCATGGATAAACACCCAGCATGCGCCTTCTTTGGTGCAGTCTGCGCGTGTCTCACCAATCCAGTTAGCCTGAAATACCAGCCAGTTCAGTGCCGGAGGAATCACATTCCAGATAAGCCAGATGCTGAACAACGTCAGCAGCGTATTCAGCCAGCTGGAGAACAGATTTTTGCGTGCCCAGAGCCAAGCCTTACTGAGTGGATTGGTCGGAATCGGCGGTGTTTCATGTGTAGTAACAGACATAATGATCCCGTTCTCTTAACGCTCAACCAGCGCAATTTTGCGATTGTAGAGGTTCATCAGCAGTGAAATGATCAGGCTGATAATCAGGTAAACCGCCATGGTAATCGCGATTGTTTCAATCGCCTGACCGGTTTGGTTAAGCACGGTACCGGCAAATAGCGAAACCATGTCTGGATAGCCGATAGCGGCCGCCAGCGATGAGTTTTTCACGATATTCAGGTACTGGCTGGTCAATGGCGGGATAATCACACGCATGGCCTGCGGGATAATCACCTGACGCATGGTTACTGGATTAGGTAAACCGAGCGAACGTGCGGCTTCATTTTGACCATGCGGTACCGACTGAATACCGGAGCGAATCACTTCGGCGATGAACGACGAGGTATAAACCGACAGCGCGAGAGTCAACGCGGCGAGCTCAGGGATCATCACGAAACCGCCACGGAAGTTAAATCCACGCAGTTCCGGCACATCCCAATGCATGGCAACGCCAAACAGGGTATGAGCAATCAGCGGCAGTAACACCAGCAGCCCAACCGCAGCCGGCCAGGTGCGACGCAGTTGGCCAGTTTTTAACTGATGCTTGCGGTTGTAGCGGAACAGCGCCACGCAACCCAGCACCGCTAACGCCAGCGCTATCAGAAATGGCCAGGTGCCAGGCGCGTACTCGGGCCACGGGATATACAAACCGCGATTGCTGACGAATGCCAAATCAAAAGCGTTGAGTGCCTGACGCGGGCCGGGCAGGTTACGCAGTACCGCAAAGTACCAGAAAAAGATCTGCAGCAGCGGCGGGATATTACGGAAGGTCTCGATATAAATGGTTGAAAGCTTGCGCAGCAGCCAGTTCTCAGACAAGCGAGCCAGGCCAACGGCAAAGCCAAGGATCGAGGCGAATACAATACAGAGCGCGGAAACCAGCAGGGTATTGGTCAACCCCACCATAAACACGCGCGCGTAGGTGTCGCCTTCGGTGTAATCGATCAGGTGCTGGACAATGCCGAAGCCGGCACTGCGATCCAGAAACCCGAATCCGGAAGTGATGCCACGATTGGCCAGGTTGATTACGGTGTTGTGGATTAAATATCCCACCACAGCAAGCACGGCAACAATCGCGACGATCTGGTAAAGCCAGGCGCGAACCGTAGGATTACCGAACGAAAAATCCCTTTTTACGGTTGGGCGTTGCGACATGTGAAAACCTCAGTGAAGATTACGCGTGGGCACCGCAGGATGCGGTGCCCGACTGGCAGGACGGAATTAACGAACTGGTGGAGCGTACTGGATACCGCCCGCATTCCACAGCGCATTCTGGCCGCGCTTAATTTTCAGTGCGCTGTCTTTACCGACGTTACGGTCAAACACTTCCTGATAGTTACCCACTTGTTTGATGATGTTGTAAGCCCACTTGTTATCGAGCTTCAGGTCTTTACCGAAGTCACCTTCCGCGCCCAGCAGATGTGCCATATCCGGCGTAGTTGGCTTGGCTACCATGTCATCGACATTTTTAGAGCTGATACCCATCTCTTCCGCGTTCAGCATGGCATACAGTGACCATTTAACGATGGTGAACCAATCGTCATCACCGCGACGCACAACCGGACCCAGCGGCTCTTTGGAGATCACTTCTGGCAGTACGATGAACTCGTCTGGCTTACCAAGTTTAATGCGCAGCGCATACAGCTGAGATTGGTCAGAAGCAAGGGTGTCGCAACGGCCGCTGTCGAGCGCTTTGGCGGATTCGTCAGAGCGGTCAAAGGTCACTGGCGTGTACTGCATTTTGTGGGTTTTGAAGTAGTCAGCCACGTTCAGCTCGGTATCAGTACCGGCCTGAATACACACGGTGGCACCATCCAGCTCTTTAGCACTTTTAAGACCGGCTTTCTGGTGAGTCAGGAAGCCGATACCGTCGTAATAGTTCACGCCTGCAAACAGGAAGCCCATGCCGCCATCGCGCGATGAGGTCCATGTGGTGTTACGAGACAAGATGTCCACTTCGCCAGACTGCAGCGCGGTGAAGCGCTCTTTCGCGGTCAGCGGGGTGTATTTCACTTTGGTTGCGTCGCCAAATACCGCTGCAGCGGCCGCGCGGCACACATCCACGTCAATACCGGTGAATTTGCCGTTAGAGTCAGCATAAGAGAAGCCTGGCAGGCCGTCACTGATGCCGCACTGTACAAAACCTTTCTTCTTAATGGCATCCAGCGTGGTGCCAGCGTGCGCTTGTTGAGCAACGGCTAACAGCGAGGCTGCAGCAACCAGAGTGGAAAGCATCATCTTTTTCATAAAGCATCCTGTGTGGCGATATCGTGTGTTGTTATGTTTGCGCGCACTTTAATGTGCGCTTTTTTCTGTCTGTGGTGGTTAGCCATCCACAACTCTGCAAACCTGATGCCAGGTTTGCAGAATCCTGAATTCTCTGGAAAGATCTTTTAATAAACTGAAGCACTCAGAAGATTCTGGCTAATATGGCGCACCAAAAGGCAGCATGACGAGACGACACGATCACAAATAGTGCAAAAAGTTTCACTATATGGAAACAGTGTGAGCTAACGCTCAGGAGTGGATGTATGAGTTTGCACGCTTACGGTCGAAACGGTTGATGATCACAGAGAGAGCGGGCTGAAGCGTGATGAAAGGATAAATAAGTGCGAAGTAAAATGGAGGAAAAGGCGTTGCTAAGAGGGGCGGGATATCACTGCGGCAATTGCAACTATCGTTACCATTATCGCGCCAATTGTTTCATGCGTTGCTAACGTCAGGAAATTACTCGTGATGCAGAAACAAAAACGCCAGCCGCAAGGCTGGCGTTATCGCAGCAACGAACAGATTAGTTCATGCCGTATTTTTTCAGCTTCTTACGCAGGGTACCGCGGTTGATACCCATCATCAGAGCTGCACGGGTCTGGTTGCCACGGGTGTACTGCATCACCATGTCCAACAGAGGCTGCTCGACTTCTGCCAATACCAGCTCATACAGGTCACTCACATCCTGACCGTTCAGTTGAGCAAAATAGTTCTTCAGTGACTGTTTAACCGAATCACGCAGTGGCTTTTGGGTCACCTGATCCTGAGAGTTAACGGTAGAAACGGTGAGTACGTCAGAATTTACGCGTTGTTCGAACATAGTTCTTTCAGCTCTTTATTTCGTTTACGCAAGATTTTCGAAGTATGCCTCCAACGCCTCCAGCTGTTCGCTGGCATCCTCTATGGCGTTGAATGTGCGCCGAAACTGGTCATCAGGAGCACTTTCCTGCAAATACCAGGAAACGTGTTTTCGGGCAATACGGTATCCTTTGCGCTGACCGTAAAAGTCGTGCAGCTCCCGTATATGTCCAATCAGCATTTGCTTCACTTCAGCCAGCGGCTTCGGTGCCAGCAGCTCCCCTGTGTCCAGATAATGCTGGATTTCCCGGAAGATCCACGGTCTTCCCTGAGCGGCACGACCAACCATAAGAGCATCGGCTCCGGTATAGTCGAGCACCGCTCTGGCTTTATGCGGGTCAGTAATGTCGCCATTCGCGATGATCGGAATGGAAACGCTCTGCTTAACTGTCCGAATGCTGTCGTATTCAGCAAATCCCTCAAACAAACAGGCGCGCGTGCGGCCATGAATGGTGAGAGCCTGAATGCCACAGCGTTCAGCCAATTGGGCAATCTCTACACAATTACGATTTTCTTTGTCCCAGCCGGTGCGAATCTTCAGCGTAACCGGTACATCCACTGCATTGACGACCGCGGTGAGAATCGACTCCACCAGTTGCGGATGTTGCAGCAGCGCTGAACCTGCCATCTTACGATTCACTTTTTTGGCCGGGCAGCCCATGTTGATATCGATAACCTGCGCGCCAGACGCCACATTAATGCGCGCGGCAGCAGCCATCTCATCAGGATCGCAACCGGCAATTTGCACGGCGCGGATACCAGGCTCGTCACTATGCACCATACGCAAACGGGATTTGTCACTGGCCCAAACTTCCGGGTTCGACGACATCATCTCGGAGACAGTCATACCGGCGCCGTTCTCATAACACAGGGTGCGAAATGGCTTATCGGATACTCCGGCCATAGGCGCAGCAATGAGTCGATTACGTAGCTGATGTTGTCCAATGCGCATGAAAAAGAAGTGACCCTAACTGTTCGCAAGGCGGCGTATATTACGCATTTTTTAAAGAAGATGAAAGGCCAAACTTTGAACAATTCGCCGTTAGAGAACAGGGAAATCAACTTATCAGGCACAAGGAAAGGTATTAATCTTTATATTTCATATGATTAAAAAAATATGCTTAAATTGTGTACAAAAATTTTTCTCAAAACATGACCGAAATCACAACATAAAAACCGCCACTTCAGGTAATTAGCCAGAGAAATGACGGTTGTTTGATTATTAATTGTACTAATTTATAAGCGTAAGGGTTGTCAGATCATCATTCGACAATCAGTCGACCATGTAATGGTTGCAGGGGGCGATTATTACTGTTTTTCAGCGCCAGTTGGAAATCGTGCAACTGTGATTGTGAGAGCGTGACGGGATGCTTCATGACCAGCCAGCGTAAACCCTCGGTGCAGGGTGGAGTAGTGAGCGATCCACTAAAACGATAATAATGGCGATCCTCTGGGAAGAGAGGTTTTAAATCCATGCGCTGTTTAACGACCACTTCCTGATTTATCTGCTTAGGCATGGCAGCAATAATCGGATTGAGGGCGGTGTTCTCTTTCCCCACCTCGAACATCACGGCGATGACCGCTATTTCCCCATCTTCATTTGCGTGAACGAAATGCGCTTCGAACGGATAAGAGTGGCCGTCGATTTGATTCTCACTCGGGGTATGGAAATGATATTGCTTGAGGCGGAAGGTTTCGCCATCCAGCATAAAATCATCTTCATCATCCACTTTCACTTGCAGTGTGTGCCCGTTGTTGACCAGGTTTTCTGCTGCGGTGTGAAACTCTAGCTTAAGGGGCGGCAGTCGACCTTCGATGGTATGGCGAATATCAATTGGCGACTGAAACTTGCCGTTATTGCAGGTCTGGAAATCAGCAGAGAGTTCGGCCCAATGATCTGGACCAGCGCTGCCTTCATAGCTCCAGTGTGGTGCGGAAGGGGAAGAGGTTGCGTGCGCACCAATGCTGTAAGCCAACATTACGCTAAGTAAAAGGGAGGTTTTCATTCTCAATCTCAGTAATAAGAATACCGGCAAGCGGCGTGCCGCAGATATTACGTGGCGATGAGAAAATGACTACCCTGTAACCGACGTCACAGGGTAGAACCAGACCGGGCTTGGGTTATTCGATGATCACGCGACCATTCAGCGGTTGTACTGGACGGCTATTACCATGTTCTCCCAGTAAACTGGTGAACTTTTTCAGCTGTTCAGCCGATGCATAAACCGGTTGCTTAAGTACCAGCCAGCGTACGCCTTCGGTGCAGGGTGGCGTAGTGAGTGAACCGCTAAAGCGATAGTAGTGTTTATCGCCCGGAATTAATGCACTGAGGTTGAGAGAGTGCTTCAGGGCCATTTCCTTATTCACTTCTGCAGGCATTTCACGCAGGATTTCTGCCAGCGCAGGGTTTTCTGCGCCAGCTTCAAACATCACGCCAACCACAGCTAAATGACCATCCTTACTGGCATGAACAAAATGCGCCGCCATCGGATAGCGTTTGCCATCAATTAGGTTTTCACTAGGGGTATGGAAGTGGAATTGGCGCAGCGTAAAGTCTTCACCATCGAGCTTAAGGGCATCACCCTCTTTCACATTAATTTGGATGGTGTGGCCATTATTGACGATCGACTCTTTCCTGGCTTGATAGCTCAACGTAAGCGGCGGAAGCTGACCATTTACTGCCTGACGTATGTCGACAGGTGATTGATTTACGCCACTTTTGCAGGTCTGAAAGTCGGTGCTTAAATTGCCCCATTCAGCCGGAGCTTCATAAGACCAGGCGGTATCATGGGCATGCGTGTAGGAAGCCATGCTCGAAAGCAAAGCGAGTAAACAAAGTTTCTTTTTCATAGTCCATTACTTAAGCGATTTATCGACGTGTAATGCCACAAAGGCATTGCCAGCAGGGATAGCGCTATCGCCTGGAGCAGGATTGTAATGACTAATATGTAAAGAAACAGCAGTAGATCAGAAGCGCCTGAGGTTTGAGACTGGTCTCAAGCCAAATGGTTACATGCCAGGCATTTAGTGCGCTGGCATGGGGAATGAGATGATTAACGACGTACGCCAGTGATGCGGCACCACTCTTCTTTCTCGGCAACCGGATCAAGTTCAAATTGTTCGGCGTAGGCTGCACATACACCTTCCGCCTGGCTCGCTAATACCCCAGACAAACCAAGATGCCCACCCGCTTTTGGCAGTACGCTAATCAGCGGCGCCAATTCGCGCAGCGGACCGGCGAGGATGTTGGCGACGACCACGTCAGCCTGCAAGTTATCAGGCTGCTGATGAGGCAGATAAAGCGCCAGACGCTCAGAGACGCCATTACGTTCGGCATTATCGCGGCTGGCCTGAATCGCCTGCGGATCGATATCAATACCGATCGCCTGCGCTGCGCCTAATTTTAGTGCGGCAATAGCGAGAATGCCGGAGCCACAGCCAAAGTCGATCACCGTTTTGCCTTGCAGATCCAGGCCATCAAGCCAGGTCAAACACATCGACGTGGTGGGGTGCGTGCCGGTACCAAACGCGAGCCCCGGATCCAGCATCACGTTGACGGCATCTGGATCCGGCACATCGCGCCAGCTTGGGCAGATCCACAGACGCTCACCGAAACGCATCGGGTGGAAGTTATCCATCCATTCACGTTCCCAATCTTTGTCTTCGATCTGCTCGATCTTGTGGCGAAACGCGGATCCCAGCAGCGGGTGCTGACTTAATTCGGCCACCACATCGCTCATCTCGGTTTCAGCGTCGAACAGGCCGATGACATCAGTATCGCCCCAAAGCAGCGTTTCGCCTGGCAGCGGCTCATAAACCGGATTGTCGTGCGTATCCTGGAAAGTGACCGACACGGCGCCAACATCCATCAGCGCATCGCTCAGGGTTTCGGCGTTTTCGCCGGTGCTGTTAATTTTGATTTGAATCCAAGGCATAGCGTTTCTCTTTATTCCAGTGCAGCTGCATGCGTTGCAGGCGTGCGGCCAAACAGATTACCCACCAGGAAGGCCAGCAGGCTTAAGGTCAATGACGGAACGATTGGGTGGAAACCCCACCACTCAATTTTCAGGCTGGCAAGCAGCGTGTAGCATCCCGCGCCGACCAGCATGCCGCTGATCGCACCGGTAGAGTTGGCGCGCTCCCAATACAAGCCCAGCACCAGCGGCCACAGGAACACTGCTTCAAGGCCACCAAATGCCAGCAGATTCAGCCAGATAATCATATCGGGCGGATTCCACGCCGCCAGCAGCAGTAGCACGCCAAGCACGAAAGTGATAGTGCCTGACAGCATGCGCAGGCGCGCCTCATTTTCACTGTGCTGCGGTGCAATACGCAGGTAGAGATCTTTGATCAGCGTAGCGGAGGATTGCAGCAGCTGCGCGTTAATGGTCGACATAATGGCCGCCATTGGCGCCGCAAGAAATACGCCCGCCGCCATCGGCGGTAAAACGGTAATCATCAGCGTGGGGATCACGCGATCGGGGATGGTGAGATCGGGCAAAATCACGCGTCCCAGCGCACCGGCCAGATGCATGCCAAACATCAGGATCACCACCACAATAGTGCCGAGTACAATGCCACGATGCATCGCTTTACTGTCTTTATACGAAATACAGCGCACCGCAGTGTGGGGCAGGCCAATCACACCGAAACATACCAGCACCGCAAACGAGCTAAGGAAGGTTGGATTGATGACATTGCCAACGCCTTCCGGCGACGTCAGTTGTGGATCGATGTTATGCATTTTGGTTACTGCGCTTTCCAGCCCGCCCGCCTGGTGAATTACCGCGAAGAGGAGCAGGAAGGTGCCGATCAGCATCACCATGCCTTGCATCGCATCGTTCAGCACGCTGGCGCGGAAGCCACCGAAAGCGGTGTAAAGCGCGATGGTGCCGCCGAAGATGAGCAGGCCGGTGTCGTAAGGAATACCCGCAGCGGTTTCCAGCAGACGCGCGCCACCGATGAACTGCACGGTCATCGCGCCAATAAACGCCACCAATAAACTGATACTGGAGAGCCAAATCAGCAACGTGCTGCCGTAGCGGCCATAAAGCATGTCGTTGAGCGTCACAGCATTGTAACGACGCGCCAGAATCGCGAATTTCTTGCCTAATACGCCGAGAGAAAGCCAGACGGCGGGCACCTGAATCATCGCCAGCAGCACCCAACCAAGACCATATTTATAGGCTGCGCCGGGGCCGCCAATAAACGAACTGGCGCTGATGTAAGTGGTGGTGATGGTCATCGCCAGCACAAAGCCGCCCATCGAACGGCTGCCGAGGAAGTATTCGCTCAGGAAGTTGCCCTGACGCTGCTTGCGCATCGCAAACACCGACAGTGCGGCGATCAGCACCAGATAGGCCAATAGCGGAAGAATGATTTCAGAGTCCATCGTTATCCTCCAGCGACATGTCGCGGAACAGCACGCGCACCATCAGCCAGCACAACACAATAAACAGCAGCGGGGCGAACATACACGAAAGCTCGAACCATCTTGGTAAGCCAAAGAAGCCGATCTCATTGCCGCCCAGCCAGGCAGAAAGTCCCCAAACGGCAAGGTAGGCCAGAGTCAGATAAAACGACCAGCGCGCCTCTTTGTTCGCTTGTAAAAAACGCCAATCCATTATGTAACCTCAAAGGCGACAAAAATGAAAAAGGCCGGAGTTAACCGGCCTCTGTCTTGCTCTGCGCTGCGATTACTTCTCTTGCAGGCCGAGTTTTTTCTCCAGATAGTGGATGTTGGTCCCACCCTGCTGGAAGTTTTCGTCGGACATGATTTTCATCTGCAGCTCAATGTTGGTCTTGATGCCGTCGATGATCAGTTCCGCCAGCGCATTTTTCATGCGCGAGATTGCCACGTCACGGTTTTCACCGTAGGTAATCAGCTTACCAATCATGGAATCGTAGTACGGTGGCACGCTGTAACCGGCATAGATATGCGATTCCCAACGAACACCGAAGCCGCCCGGCGCGTGGAAGCGGGTGATCTTGCCTGGGCTTGGCAGGAAGGTATTCGGATCTTCGGCGTTAATACGACATTCCACCGCATGGCCACGAATTACCACGTCTTCCTGTTTAATCGACAGCGGCTGACCAGCAGCAATACGCAGCTGCTCTTTGATCAGATCGACACCGGTGATCATTTCAGTCACCGGATGCTCAACCTGAATACGGGTGTTCATCTCGATGAAGTAGAACTCACCGTTTTCGTACAGGAACTCGAACGTACCCGCACCGCGATAGCCGATGTCGATACAGGCTTTAGAGCAGCGCTCGCCGATGTAGCGACGCAGTTCCGGCGTGATGCCTGGCGCTGGTGCTTCTTCGACGACTTTCTGGTGACGACGCTGCATTGAGCAGTCACGTTCGGCCAGATAGATAGCGTTACCCTGGCCATCGGCCAGCACCTGAATCTCGATGTGGCGTGGATTCTCGAGGTACTTCTCCATGTAAACCATGTCGTTGTTGAAAGCCGCTTTGGCTTCCGCTTTCGTCATGTTGATGGATTGCTCAAGATCCTTGTCGCTGCGCACGACGCGCATACCACGACCGCCGCCGCCGCCGGAAGCTTTGATGATCACCGGATAACCGATGCGCTTAGCGAAGGCACGGTTTTTTTCCATGTCGTCGGTCAGCGAGCCATCAGAACCTGGCACGGTTGGTACGCCGGCTTTCTTCATGGCGGTAATCGCAGACACTTTGTCGCCCATCAGGCGAATGGTGTCGGCTTTCGGGCCGATGAAGATAAAGCCTGAGCGCTCAACCTGCTCGGCGAAATCGGCGTTCTCAGAGAGGAAGCCGTAACCCGGGTGAATAGCGACCGCGCCGGTAATTTCAGCGGCGGAGATCAGTGCCGGGATGTTCAGGTAGCTTTTGACCGAAGGTGGCGGGCCAATGCAGACGGTTTCGTCCGCCAGCAGCACGTGCTTCAGGTCACGGTCCGCGGTGGAGTGCACGGCAACAGTCTTAATGCCCAGCTCTTTGCAGGCACGCAGAATGCGCAGCGCGATCTCACCACGGTTAGCAATGACAATTTTATCCAGCATGCTTCGCCTCGTTATTCGATGATGACCAGCGGCTCGTCAAATTCAACCGGTTGGCCGCTTTCGACCAGAATCGCCTTCACAACGCCGGATTTGTCGGCTTCGATCTGGTTCATCATTTTCATCGCTTCAACGATGCACAGGGTGTCGCCGGCATTCACTTTCTGGCCAACTTCAATGAAGGCTTTGGCGTCTGGGCTTGGGGTGCGATAGAAGGTACCCACCATCGGTGAACGCACGATGTGGCCACTGATTTCTGGTTTAGCGGCTTCTGCTGCAGCCGGTGCGGCAGGTGCCACAGCGGTCGCCAGCGCAGGCTGCTGCTGCATCATTGGCGCAGCATAAGCTTGCTGCATCATTGGGTAGCCGGCATTTGCAGGTGAACGGCTGATACGAACGGACTCTTCGCCCTCGGAGATTTCCAGCTCGGAGATGCCAGACTCTTCAACCAGTTCGATCAGTTTCTTAATTTTACGAATATCCATGAGTGTGGTTCCGTACTCTGTTTAATTGGAATGTGACAGGCGTTTTACTGCCGTTTGTAAAGCCCACGAGTATCCATCAGCGCCAAGTCCACAGATGACGCCGGCAGATACATCGGAAAGATAGGAGTGATGTCGGAACGGTTCGCGTGCATGCACGTTCGAGAGATGCACCTCAATAAAAGGAATGCTAACCGCCAACAGGGCATCACGCAGTGCAACGCTGGTATGCGTAAACGCAGCAGGATTGATGATGATGTAATCCACGTTGCCGCGGGCTTCGTGAATACGGTCAATCAACTGAAACTCTGCGTTCGATTGCAAATGACTCAATTTCACATGGTGCTGATCGGCCTGTTGCGTCAGATCGCCGACGATTTGCGCCAGCGTGGTGTGACCATACTTATCAGGCTCGCGCGTTCCCAGTAAATTCAGATTGGGACCGTTCAAAAGCAGTATGTGAAATTTGTGCGCCATCTTGCTGCTATCTCCTGCAATCAGTAAGGCATCGCGTAAAATACCGCGCCATCTTGCGTTTGTCACCCTTGAGGATGAAAAAGAAGACTTCGCTTGCAATAAAGCCGGGCATTATATCCGTTTCGTCGACATTCGCAGCAAAATACTGGTCTTATCTGCGAAGTTGATCGAATGCGGCCCGAAGGCCACACTTTTTAACAGATCTCGCGGGAGGAACACAACCGTGCGGGGATTATCTGGAGAGAAGTTTACGCAACTTATTGTAACGCCACGCTAACAGCGCAATGGCCAGCACAGCGTAGATGACCGGCTGCGGGGACAATACTTTCACAGACCAAAGATAGTGGATAGGCGCGAGGATCGCGACCAGATAGACGGCGTTATGCAGCGTTTGCCAGCGACGACCTAGTTTGCGCTGCATGCGTTGAAATGAGGTGATGGCGAGGGCGAAGAGGATAGTCCAGCTGATCATCCCCAGTAACAAATAAGGACGAGAAACCAACTCGCTGCCGAGTAAACGCAGATGATCGTAGCCAAGTTCCAGCAAGTAGTAGCTGGTGAGATGCAAACTAGCCCAGGCGAAACACCACACGCCGAGCAGGCGGCGCGTACGAATCAGCAGCGGCTGTTTCAGGTAGCGCGTTAATGGGCTGACCAGCAGCGTGGCAAGCAGCAACTTCAGCGCCATTCTGCCGGTAAAATGCTGGATATCTTTCGCCGGATCGGCGCTCAGCCAGCCCTGACTCGCCGCCATAAACAGATAAACAAACGGCAGAAAAGCCGCCAGATGCAGCACGACTTTTAACGCGGTAATGTGGCGTAAAGTGAGGCGCACTTAATAGTTCTCCCGTAAATCCAGCCCGCGATACAGTGAAGCCACTTCTTTCGCGTAGCCGTTGAACAGCAGCGTAGGTTGGCGATCAACCTTCAGAATGCCGCCCGCGCCAATAAAGCGTTCGGTAGCCTGCGACCAGCGCGGATGATTCACATGCGGGTTCACATTGGCATAGAAACCGTACTCATTGGCGGCGATCTGGCTCCAGGTGGTTGGCGGACGATCGTGCGTCAGCGTGATTTTCACAATCGATTTAATCCCTTTGAAGCCATATTTCCACGGCACCGTCAGGCGAATCGGCGCACCATTCTGCGGCGGCAGCGCTTTGCCATATACGCCGGTACTCAGCAGCGTCAGCGGATGCATCGCTTCATCAAGCCGCAAGCCTTCTACATAGGGATAATCCAGCCCGCCGCCGATAAAGCGATCTTTCTGACCGGGCATTTGGTCAGGTGCATACAGCGTTTCAAACGCCACATAGCGTGCATTGCTGGTGGGTTCAGCCAGTTTTAGCAGCTTGTTGAGCTCGAAGCCGACCCACGGAATCACCATCGACCAGGCTTCGACGCAGCGCATGCGATAGATGCGCTGTTCCATCGCGAAACGCTTGAAGATGTCATCCATATCCAGCGTGATCGGTTTGGCAACTTCTCCTTCAATGCGCAGTTTCCATGGATCGGTTTTAAGCGTGCCAGCATTGGCGGCAGGATCGGCTTTATCCAGACCAAATTCATAGAAGTTATTGTATCCCGACACCTTATCAAACGGTGTGAGCGGCAAATCGGCCTGCCATTCGGCCGGTTTAGTGAAATCTAAGTCTCTGCCAGCTGGCGCGGGCGGGCGGTTATTGCCTTTAAACCAGCTCAGCACATCGGCTTGCGCCGTGCCTGGCAAACTGGCTGCTGCTGCGCCTAATCCCAACGCTTTCAGCACCTGACGGCGGCGCATATTAAAGACGCTTTCTGGCGTGACGTCGGCTTCTGTGAGCAAGTGCTTCAGGTTCATGACGTTCTCCTGTGAATAGTAAGTTATAACCAGCATGCTCAACTTAAGCGTCAGGCGCGAACTTGCGGGGAAAAATGTGAAATTTCCTGGCAAAACACACTCTTTGAGAATAGGACGAAAAAGCCCGTAGCAAAGTCAGGCCATCACGGTTTAACGCTATACTCGCGCCGTAGCGCTTATCAAGCTGTGTTATGTGCGATTTTGATGCCAGTCTGGCGCTGAATCACACCTTGATTTGTGCTATTTTGCTCAGGTTTGCGCAAGTGGTCAGAGTGGCGCCAACGGATTAACACCGTTCATAACCGCAGTGATGCAGGCACAGGGATGCGATTAACAACTAAATTTTCTGCGTTTATTACCTTATTAAGCTTACTAGCGATGATATTGATGCTGGTGGGCTGCGCTTTTAGTTTTATCTGGCTCTCGCAGCAACGTGTGGAAACGCGCATGCAAACGCTGGCGACGGAAGTGGATAAAGCCCTGGCTTCACAATCGCCGCAGGAGATCACGCAGTGGCTGACGCGCATGATGCCGGTGGTCAATGCCGAACAGATGCAGTTGCTGAATGGCGATACCTTAGTGTTCAGTTTAGCCCGCCACGAAAATCCGATGTTAGAGGATGAGCCCAATCGCTTTGTGCAGTTCGATTTGCCACTGACGCATTCGCCGGGCCTTGAACTGCGCGTAGTGGTGCTCGATCCCGCCAAAACCCTGTTTCGCTCCTTTACCGGCACTTATACGCTGGTGGTCCTGTTTACTGTCGTCGCTATCATGTGTGTGCTGCTGGTTATGACCAACCGCTGGCTCAATCGGCGCTGGCACAATATGGAACAACTAGAAGCGCGCGCCGATCGCATTCTGGCCGGGGAACGCCGCTCGCCGGATGAGCATGCAGCGGAGTGGCCGCCGAAAGCCAGTCGCGCCATCGATACACTTCTGGGCGATTTGCAGGAAGCGGGCGAGCAGCGTTTACGTATAGATACCTTAATTCGCACCTTTGCGGCGCAGGATCCGCGTACCGGTCTCAACAATCGCTTGTTCTTCGATAACCAGTTGGCGACGTTGCTGGAAGATCAGGAAGATGTCGGCACGCACGGCGTGGTGATGATGGTGCGCCTGCCGGATCTCGATACGCTGCACGAAACCCTCGGCCCAACGCTGGTGGAAGAGTATCTGTTTGACCTGATTAATATGCTGTCGACCTTTGTGCTGCGCTATCCAGGCGCATTGCTGGCACGTTACTTCCGCAGTGATTTCGCCGTCTTGCTGCCGCATCGCACTTTAAAAGAAGCCAACAGCATTGCCGACCAACTGATCAATGCCGTCGATTCACTGCCGCCGATGCGCATGGTCGATCGCGATGATTTGATCCACATCGGCATCAGCGCGTGGCGCAGCGGACAAAGTGTCTCGCAGGTGATGGAAAATGTGGAGATGGCCACGCGGCGTGCGGCATTGCAGGGCGGTAATAGTTGGTCGGTTGGCGAGGGCAATACGCTGGACATGGGGCGCGGCAGCGTGCGCTGGCGGACCTTGCTGGAGAACACGCTCAATCGTGGTGGCCCGCGAATGTACCAAAAACCGGCGGTGCTGCTGGATGGAAAAGTCCATCATCGCGAATTACTGACGCGCGTGTTCGATGGCGACAAAGAAGTGGTGTCGGCGGAGTTTATGCCGCTGGTGTTGCAGCTAGGTATGACCGATAGCTGGGATCGCCAACTGGTGACGCGCATTGCAGCGCTCTCTGAAATGTGGCCGGATGAAACCCTGGCACTACCAGTGAATATTGACTCGCTGTTGCAGCGGCCTTTCCAGCGCTGGCTGCAAAAACTGCTGCTGCAGTGCAGCAAATCGCAAAGAAAACGTTTTTTATTTGAACTTGCTGAGGCCGATGTTTGTCAACACATCAGCCGTTTAGTGCCGGTTTTCCATATGTTAACGGCATTTGGCTGTCGCATTGCGGTGGATCAGGCCGGATTGACGGTGGTGAGCAGCGCTTATATCAAGCAATTCCCGATTGAAGTGATTAAACTTGCGCCGGGTTTGGTACGCAACATTGAGCGACGTACCGAGAACCAGCTGTTTGTGCAGAGTTTGCTGGAAGTGTGTAAGTCATCACCAACGCAGGTTTTCGCCGCTGGCGTGCGTACGCGCGCGGAGTGGCAAACGCTGTCGGGATTGGGTGTTTCTGGCGGGCAGGGCGATTTCTTTGCGCCCTCGTTGCCGGTCAACAGTAATGTAAAGAAACACTCGCAACGTTATCGAATTTAAACCTTCAGCGCGCGAAGTGCGGGCTGAAGGCTGTTTTTATCGCTTATTAGTGCCGGAGCGCGCGATGCTGGCGGCTGGAAATGTTAGATTTTATGTCGAAATTTGCCCGCTATCGCCGGGAGAATTTAGGTTAAAACGGCGTGTTAACGCCATTTAACTGCGGCTAAAGACCCTACGATCAGGCCAAAAAAGTATTCAGCGTATTTTTTCACCGAAGCAGAACGTTTTTGCGCCTTGTAGCGGCTTCGCGTGGTTGGTAAAGTAGGCGGATTTTATTTTCCGCCCCCAGCTTGCAGGATTATCCCTTAGTATGTTTAAAAAATTTCGTGGCATGTTTTCCAATGACTTGTCCATTGACCTGGGTACCGCGAATACCCTGATTTACGTGAAAGGACAAGGCATCGTGTTGAACGAGCCTTCTGTGGTTGCCATTCGTCAGGATCGTGCCGGCTCCCCAAAGAGCGTAGCGGCTGTCGGTCATGACGCTAAGCAGATGCTTGGCCGTACGCCGGGCAACATCGCTGCTATCCGTCCTATGAAAGATGGCGTTATCGCCGACTTCTTCGTCACCGAAAAAATGCTGCAGCACTTCATTAAGCAAGTGCATAGCAACAGCTTTATGCGTCCAAGCCCACGTGTGCTGGTCTGCGTACCGGTGGGTGCGACCCAGGTTGAGCGTCGTGCCATTCGTGAATCTGCACAGGGTGCAGGCGCGCGTGAAGTCTTCCTGATTGAAGAGCCAATGGCTGCGGCGATTGGTGCAGGTCTGCCGGTTTCTGAAGCAACCGGTTCGATGGTGGTTGATATCGGTGGTGGTACCACTGAAGTAGCAGTGATCTCGCTGAACGGCGTGGTTTACTCCTCTTCTGTGCGTATTGGTGGTGACCGCTTCGATGAAGCTATTATTAATTATGTCCGCCGCAACTACGGTTCACTGATCGGTGAAGCGACTGCGGAGCGCATCAAGCACGGCATCGGCTCTGCTTATCCGGGCGATGAAGTGCACGAGATTGAAGTGCGCGGCCGTAACCTGGCAGAAGGTGTGCCACGTGGCTTTACACTGAACTCGAACGAGATTCTTGAAGCGCTGCAGGAACCGCTGACCGGTATCGTGAGCGCGGTGATGGTTGCACTGGAACAGTGCCCGCCAGAGCTGGCTTCTGACATCTCCGAGCGCGGCATGGTGCTGACCGGTGGTGGCGCATTGCTGCGTAACCTCGATCGCCTGCTGATGGAAGAGACCGGTATTCCGGTGGTCGTGGCAGAAGATCCGCTGACCTGCGTAGCACGCGGCGGTGGTAAAGCATTGGAAATGATCGACATGCATGGCGGCGATTTGTTCAGCGAGGAGTAATTCCTCAACGGCTAAGGCCCTGGTCAAATTGCGCAGGGAATAGCGCCTATGCTGACGCTGCTGCTGCAACGCACGACGGCGAGATGCGTCCAGCCCTGGAGGCGTTGGCTATACGGCTAACGCTTCTTCCCTGATGTCGAGGAACACGCAGAATTTATGAAGCCGATTTTTAGCAGGGGACCTTCCCTGCAGTTGCGCCTCTTTCTGGCAGTCATTGTAGCTATCGCGATTATTATCGCTGATAGCCGCGTGAGCTCCTTTTCCCAGATTCGCAACTACCTGGACACGTCGGTCAGTCCATTTTATTTTTTGGCCAACGGGCCAAGACAACTTCTTGATGGCGTTTCCGAAACGCTGGCGTCACGTCAGCAATTGGAGCTGGAAAATAAAGCACTGCGCCGTGAGCTCTTCCTGAAAAACAGTGACTTGCTGATGCTGGGGCAATATAAGCAGGAAAACGCGCGTCTGCGTGAACTGCTTGGCTCGCCGCTGCGCCAGGATGAGCACAAGATGGTGACGCAGGTGATCTCCACCGGCACCGATCCTTATACCGATCAGGTGGTTATCGACAAAGGCAGCGTAAACGGTGTTTACGAAGGCCAGCCGGTGATCAGTGATAAAGGGGTTGTTGGTCAGGTGGTTGCAGTCGGTCAGGTTACCAGCCGCGTATTGCTGATTTGCGATGCATCGCATGCATTGCCGATTCAGGTGTTGCGTAACGATATTCGCGTGATTGCCGCCGGTAATGGCTGCAGCGAAGATCTGCAGCTGGAACATCTGCCGGGCAACACCGATATTCGCGTCGGCGATGTGCTGGTCACGTCTGGCCTGGGCGGCCGCTTCCCGGAAGGTTATCCGGTTGGCGTGGTCTCATCGGTGAAAGTCGATACGCAGCGTGCTTACACGGTGATTCAGGCGCGTCCAGCCGCTGGCTTGCAGCGTTTGCGCTATCTGCTGCTGCTGTGGGGCGCGGATCGCAACGGCGTAGCACCCATGGCGCCGGACGAAGTGCATCGCGTTGCCAACGAACGTTTGATGCAGATGATGCCGCAGGTTCTGCCGCCAGCAGGCGAAATGGGCCCACCGGCACCGGACACCTTGCAGTCGTCGCAGCAAATGGGGCCACCGCAACCCGCTAATAGCAGTCGTTCGCAAGGGAATTCTGCGAACACACGCGGAGGCCAGCCTTGAGTCGATATCGCAGCCAGGGCCGATGGGTTATCTGGCTGTCCTTTCTGATTGCCCTCATCCTGCAAATCATGCCGTGGCCGGAACAGATCTTCATGTTCCGGCCTTCATGGCTTTTGCTGATCCTGATTTACTGGGTGCTGGCGCTGCCGCATCGGGTGAATGTTGGTACCGGGTTTTTCCTCGGTGGCATCATGGATCTGGTAGCAGGTTCAACGCTGGGTGTGCGTGCGCTGGCATTCAGCATCATCGCGTATCTGGTGGCCTTTAAATTTCAGTTATTCCGAAACTTAGCGTTGTGGCAGCAGGCATTAATGGTTATGGTGCTGTCCCTTGCGGTGGATGTGATTGTTTTCTGGGCAGAATTCCTGGTGATCAACGTCTCATTCCGCCCGGAAATCTTCTGGAGTAGTGTGGTCGACGGCGTCCTGTGGCCTTGGCTATTCTTATTGATGAGAAAGATTCGCCGTCAATTCGCTGTTCAGTAAGGAATACTATGATTAGCCTGTACCTCGCATCCGGTTCACCGCGTCGACGTGAGCTGTTAACGCAGCTTGGTCTGCAATTTGAACGCCTGATTACCCACGTAGAAGAGCAGCGTCAGCCAGAAGAAGCGGCTGAAGCTTACGTGCGTCGTCTGGCGTCAGATAAGGCGCGCGCGGGCGTCGCGGTAGCACCGCAGGATCTGCCAGTGCTGGGTGCCGATACCATTGTGGTACTGAACGGTGAGGTACTGGAAAAACCGCAGGATGCCGCGCACGCCGCCGCGATGCTGAGTAAACTTTCAGGACAAACTCATCAGGTGATGACCGCCGTAGCGCTGGCTGATAAACAGCGTGAACTGGATTGCCTGGTGACCACGGACGTGACCTTCCGCAAGATGACGGCGGAGGAAATTTCGCACTATATCGCCAGTGGCGAGCCGATGGATAAAGCCGGCGCGTACGGAATTCAGGGCCTTGGCGGCAATTTTGTCCGCAAGATTAATGGAAGCTATCACGCCGTGGTGGGATTGCCGCTGGTTGAGACCGGTGAGCTGCTGAGTCATTTTCAGTCACTGCGAGCGTTAAGGGGACAAGATGACGGCTGAACTGCTGGTAAATGTGACACCTTCGGAAACCCGTGTTGCCTACATTGATGGCGGCATTCTGCAGGAAATCCACATTGAGCGCGAAGCACGACGCGGCATCGTGGGCAACATCTATAAAGGACGCGTCAGTCGCGTCTTGCCTGGCATGCAGGCGGCCTTTGTCGATATCGGCATGGAAAAAGCCGCCTTTCTGCACGCCTCCGACATCATGCCGCACACCGAATGCGTGGCGGGTGATGAGAAGAAAAATTTTGTGGTGCGCGACATCGGCGAACTGGTGCGTCCCGGCCAGGATTTGATGGTGCAGGTGGTGAAAGATCCGCTTGGCACCAAAGGCGCGCGCCTTACCACCGACATTACCTTGCCTTCGCGCTATCTGGTGTTCATGCCTGGCGCATCACACGTTGGCGTGTCACAGCGTATTGAGACCGAAGCCGAGCGCGAACGACTGAAAACGGTGGTTGCGGCGCACTGTGACGATCTCGGCGGCTTTATTATTCGTACCGCCGCCGAAGGCATTGGTTCGGAAGAGTTGTCGCAGGATGCCGCTTTCCTGAAACGTTTGTGGACCAAAGTCAGCGAGCGTAAAAAGCGTAATCAGACGCGTTGCCTGCTGTACGGTGAGCTGGCGTTAGCACAGCGCGTACTGCGTGATTTCGCCGGTGCCGCGCTGGATCGCATTCGCGTGGATTCGCGGTTGACCTGCGATTTGCTGGTGGAATTCACCAGCGAATACATTCCGGAAATGGCCAGCAAGCTGGAGCTCTACAGCGGCAAGCAGCCGATTTTTGACCTGTTCGATGTCGAGAACGAAATCCAGCGTTCGCTGGAGCGCAAGGTCGAGCTGAAGTCCGGCGGCTATCTGATCATCGATCAAACCGAAGCCATGACCACGGTGGATATCAACACCGGCGCGTTTGTCGGACACCGTAATCTCGACGAAACCATCTTCAATACCAACATCGAAGCGACGCAAGCTATCGCGCGTCAGCTGCGACTGCGCAACCTCGGCGGCATCATCATTATCGATTTCATCGACATGAGTAACGACGAACATCGCCGTCGCGTGCTGCATTCGCTGGAGAGTGCGCTGAGCAAAGATCGGGTGAAAACCGGCATCAACGGTTTCTCGGCGCTGGGTTTGGTGGAGATGACGCGCAAGCGTACGCGAGAAAGTATTGAACATGTGCTGTGCGCCGATTGCCCGGTGTGCAAAGGGCGCGGCACCTTGAAAACGGTGGAAACCGTCTGCTATGAGATCATGCGTGAAATTGTGCGCGTGCATCACGCCTACGATTCTGACCGCTTCCTGGTGTACGTTTCTCCGGCGGTGGGCGACGCGCTGAAGGGCGAAGAGTCACACGCGCTGGCGGAAGTGGAAATCTTCGTCGGTAAGCAAGTCAAAGTTCATGTTGAACCGCTCTACACCCAAGAGCAGTTTGATGTCGTCATGATGTGATCGTGAGGTTAAGTTCCGTAAGCCAACGGACAGCAAGGAGAGGTGTGTGAGGCGGTTGCCGAGGATTTTGTTACTGCTGCTCGCCGCAATCATCGTAATTGTGGCGCTGCTGGTCAGCGGGTTGCGCCTCGTGATGCCGCACCTCAACAATTATCGCAGCGATATTCTGCAGACGATCTCACGCGTCAGCGGCGTCACGGTCGATGCCAGCGAACTGCAAGGGAAATGGGAGAATTTCGGCCCGACGCTGCAGGTGCGCGATCTCAAAATCTCGATGCAGGAAGATGGTCAACTCACCATCGGCCGCGTCAATCTGGCGCTCAACGTGTGGCAATCGCTGCTGCACTGGCGCTGGCAATTCCGCGATCTCACCTTCTGGCAGCTGCATCTCGAGACCAATCATCCGCTGTTCACCAGCGACGAACAAAAGAACAGCTTCAAACCGGCGCAAATCAACGATCTGTTTTTGCGTCAGTTCGATCACTTCGATCTGCGCGACAGCAGCATTCGTTTTCTGACGCCGTCCGGCCAACATGCCGAACTGGCGATTCCGCGCCTCACCTGGCTGAACGAAAATACCCGTCACCGCGCGGAAGGCGAAGTGAGCCTTTCCAGCTTTACCGGCCAGCATGGCGTGGTGCAGGTGCGACTCGATCTCAACGACAGCAACGGCTTACTCAACGATGGCCGCATCTGGATGCAGGCCGATGATGTTGATGTGCGGCCGTGGATTGGTCCGTGGCTGCGTGACAACACCAGCCTTGAAAGTGCGCGTTTCAGTCTGGCTGCGTGGGCGAATTTACGTGATGGCGATCTCTACGCCGGTGATTTGCTGCTGAGCAAAGGCGGTGCGCGCTGGCGCGGTGAGCAGGGCGATCATCAATTACAGGTCGATGGCTTAACTGCGCACTTGTCGCGCTATCAGAATGGCTGGAGCCTTTCGGTACCGCAAACCCGTTTAACCACCGACGGCATCGCGTGGGCGCCAGGGCATTTTTCTCTGCTGTGGAAGCCGGAAGATAAGCAGATGCTCGGCGCCAACAGCGCGGCGGAAGTGCGCGTGCGTGCCACCCAACTCGACTTAGAACGTCTGGCACCGATCGTGCCGCTGTTTAAGCCACTTTCGCCGACTTTGCTGGATAACTGGCGTTCACTGCAACCGCGCGGCCACATTGATGCGCTGGCGCTGGATATCCCGTTGCAGCAGCCGGAGCAAACGCGTTTGCAGGCGAAGTGGCGCGATCTCGCCTGGCAACAGTGGGAATTGCTGCCGGGTATCAGCAATCTCAGCGGTAGCGCCAGCGGCAGCTTAAATAACGGTTTGCTGGATGTGGCGATGGGCCAGGCGGAAGTGCCGTATGGCGATATGTTCCAGGCTCCGCTGCAAATCAAACAGATCACCGGCCAGCTTAACTGGCTGCGCGATGCCAACGGCTTAACGCTGGATGGACATCAGCTGGATGTGCAGGCGCGTTCGCTGTGGGCGCGCGGCGATTTCCGCTATCAGCAGAATTTGGCTAGCGCGCCGCGCCTTGATATTCTCGCCGGGATTCGCGTCACCGATGCCGGCGATGCGTGGCGCTACTTCCCGCAGCAGCTAATGGGCCACGATCTTACACACTATCTCAGCGACGCGATTAAAGGCGGGCAGGTGGATAACGCCACGCTGCTGTTTGCTGGCGATCCCGCGCTATTCCCGTTTAAGCACAATGACGGCATGTTTGAAGTTTGGGTACCGCTGCGTAACTCCACCTTCCAGTTCCAGCCCGGCTGGCCTGCACTGGAAAATCTCGACATTAATCTCGACTTCCTCAACAACGGTTTGTGGATGAAAGCCGATCAAACCAAGCTCGGCGAGGTTGATGCGCGCAATGTCAGTGCGGTAATTCCGGATTACCTGAAAGAGAAGTTGATCATCGATGGCGATATCAGCGGCGAAGGCAAAAAAATCGCCGACTATTTCGAGCAGACGCCGCTGAAACCAACACTTGGCGCGGCGCTGCAGGAGTTGCAGATTGGCGGCAATGTGCGCGGCAAACTCAATCTCGATATTCCGCTGGATGGCGAGCAGGTGCATGCCAGCGGCAATGTGGTGCTGAACAACAACACACTGCATATCAAACCGTTAAAAACCACGCTGAACAATCTCACCGGCCGCTTCCGTTACAACAACGGCAATCTGGAGAGTGAAGAGTTGCAAGCCAACTGGTTCGGGCAGCCAACCGGGGTGAGTTTTAGCACGCAAGAGAATCCCAACGACTTTGGCGTGAACGTCAAGCTGCTGGGCGATTGGCAGCCAGGTAAACTTAAGGTGCTGCCGGACGCCATCGCGCGTCAGTTAGGTGGCTCTTTACCGTGGCAGGGCAATGTGGATATCACGCTGCCGCACAAAGGTGGCGCGACTTACAAAGTTGCACTGCAAGGCGAAGGCAAAGCAGTAAGTAGTCACTTACCTGCGCCGCTGGATAAAGCGGCCGGTGAAGCGATGCCGATTACCATCAATGCGGAGGGCGATCTAAAAGGATTTACCTTGAGCGGTAGCGTGCGCGAGCACCATCGTTTCAATAGCCGCTGGATTCTGGAGCCGCAGCTGCGTGTTGATCGCGGTATCTGGCTTAACGATGCGAAAAGCACACCGAAGCTGCCGGAAAAACGCGGCATGGAGCTGAATCTCCCGCCGCTGGATGGTGAAGCCTGGATGGGAATGATGGCTGGCGCAGGCAGTTCACGCAATGCGCAAGGCGAACCTGAAGTGGGTGGCGCACTGCTGCCGGGCGACTTCATTCTGCGGACACCGGCGCTAACGCTCGGTGGTCAGCAATGGCACGACGTTAACGCCACCGTCACGCAGGGCGCAGGCGGCAACACGCGTTTGCAGCTGGAGAGCCGTGAAGCACGTGGCAGTTTGCAGACGTCGCAGCAGTCTCCGTGGCAGATCAACCTGAGCTATCTTTACTACAATCCTGAATGGGCCGAGAAAACCAGCGGGAAATCATCGCCGTTTGGCGGTAACAGCAGCAACATCAACTTCAGCAGTTGGCCAGCGTTGCAGCTTAACTGTGATGAGTGCTGGTTGCGCGGACAGAAATTCGGTCACATGCAGGCGAAGCTACAGCCGCAGGGAGATACGTTAGCACTTACTAACGCTTCGATTGATTCTGGCAGCTCGAAGCTCAACGTGGCGGGTGAATGGGTGAATAAACCCGGCGATCAGCGCACTTCACTGAAGGGCAGCCTGAGTGGCGACAATATTAATGACGCCGCCAACTGGTTTGGTATGAACACGCCGCTGCGCGACGCACCCTTCAAACTCGATTACGATTTGCACTGGCGTTCTGCACCGTGGCAACCATCGGTTGAGACGCTGAGCGGTACGCTGAAAAGCCACTTTGGCAAAGGCCAGATCGCCGATGTTAATACCGGTCGCGCGGGACAGCTGCTGCGTCTGTTTAGCTTCGATGCCTTGCTACGTAAGATGCGCTTCGATTTCAGCGATACCTTTAGTGATGGTTTCTATTTCGATTCGATTAACGGCACCGCGTGGATTGAAAACGGCGTGATGCGCACCGATAACCTGCTGGTGGATGGCCTGGAGGCGGATATCGCCATGAAGGGCAACATCGATTTGGTGAAGCGTCAGATCGACATGGAAGCGGTGGTTGCCCCGGAAATCTCCGCCTCGGTCGGCGTCGCCACCGCCTTTGTGATCAATCCGGTGGTTGGCGCAGCGGTGTTCGCGGCCAGTAAAGTGCTGGGGCCGCTGTGGAATAAGATTTCGCTGTTGCGTTACCACATCAGCGGGCCGCTGGATAAGCCTGAAATCAATGAAGTACTGCGCAAACCGCGCGAAGACGATAAGAAGTGAATTTGACGCCGTCAGGTAATTGCCGCAGGCTATGACTATCCGAGCACATAATGAGTGAGAAACGATGACTCTGAATCTGGTAAGTGAGCAGTTGCTAACTGCGAACAGCATTAATCAGCAGGACCTTTACTCCCTGTTAGGGCAGCTTTCAGAACGTCGTCTGGATTATGCCGATCTCTATTTCCAGTCCAGTTTCCACGAATCCTGGGTGCTGGAAGACAAAATTATCAAAGATGGTTCTTACCATATCGATCAGGGCGTGGGCGTCCGCGCCGTTAGCGGCGAGAAAACCGGTTTCGCCTATGCTGACCAGATTTCTTTAAATGCACTGCGTCAGTCATCTGAAGCGGCGCGCAGCATCGTGCGTGAACAAGGCAACGGCAAAGCGCATACTTTATCGGCGGTCCTGAACCGTTCGCTGTATGCGCCCGTCAATCCATTGGATAGCCTGACGCGTGAAGACAAAATTGCCCTGCTGCATCGCGTCGATAAAGTGGCGCGCGCTGCCGATCCACGTGTGCAGGAAGTGAATGCCAGCCTGAGCGGCGTCTACGAACAAGTGCTGGTGGCGGCAACTGACGGCACGCTGGCGGCGGATATTCGTCCGCTGGTGCGTCTGTCCATCAGCGTGCAGGTCGAAGATCAAGGTAAACGCGAGCGTGGCTCAAGCGGCGGCGGTGCGCGTACCGGTTATGAATTCTTCCTCGCCGATGAGAGCGGTGATGTGCGTGCCGATGCCTGGGCGCGTGAAGCGGTGCGCATGGCGCTGGTCAATCTTTCTGCCGTGGCGGCACCCGCTGGCATGTTGCCGGTGGTGCTGGGCGCGGGCTGGCCGGGTGTGTTGCTGCATGAAGCCGTTGGGCATGGTCTGGAAGGTGACTTCAACCGTCGTGCGACATCGGTATTCAGCGGCAAAATGGGTCAGCTGGTGGCTTCTGAGCTGTGTACCGTGGTTGACGATGGCACCATTGAAGGTCTGCGCGGTTCGCTGGCCGTCGATGATGAAGGTGTGCCGGGCCAGTACAACATGCTGATCGAAAATGGCGTGTTGAAAGGCTACATGCAGGACAAGCTGAATGCGCGCCTGATGGGCGTCAATCCAACCGGCAACGGTCGCCGTGAATCTTACGCGCACCTGCCAATGCCGCGCATGACCAACACTTACATGCTGGCAGGCAAATCAACGCCGCAAGATATCATTGAAAGCGTGGAGTACGGCATTTATGCGCCGAACTTCGGTGGCGGCCAGGTCGATATCACCTCCGGCAAGTTCGTGTTCTCCACCTCAGAAGCTTACCTGATCGAGAAAGGCAAAGTGACTACGCCAGTCAAAGGCGCCACGCTGATTGGCTCTGGCATTGAAGCGATGCAGCAGATCTCGATGGTCGGCAACGATCTGGCGCTGGATAAAGGCGTCGGCGTATGCGGTAAAGAGGGACAAAGCGTGCCGGTTGGCGTGGGCCAGCCAACGCTGAAGCTGGATAAAATCACCGTAGGTGGCACCGCCTAATGCTGTAGGGTCGCCATTCATGGCGACCTGCTTCAACCCTTCCGATGCTGCTGATACTGCTGCGCCACCTGCTTGAAATACTCGGTCAGATAATCAATACATACCTGCACTTTCAGCGGCAGCTTATCTTTCTCGGTATAGAGCGCATACACCGGGCGCGGCTCTGAATGATATTGCGGGAACAGGATATCGATCTCACCGGCGCTGATCTCATCAATCACCCACATCAAAGGCACATAAGCGATACCGCAACCTGCTTTCAGCCAGCGAATCAGCGTCTGCGAATCGTTGGTGACGAAACGGCCCTGCGGCGTCAGGCGCGTCACCAATCCTTCCGGCGCAACCAGTTCAAAAGTGTTATCCGGTCGCACGCTGTATTCCAGCCAGGAAAAATTATCGATCTCGCCGGGCTTCTCTGGCGTGCCGTGCTGTGCCAGATAACTCTTCGCCGCGCACACCACCATCGGCATCGCGCCCAGCCGACGCGAGAACAAGTTCGAATCCTGCAACGCACCTACGCGCACCACCAAATCCAAACCATTGGCGATCAGATCGGGTGCAGGAATGCCCGTCACCAGATTGACGCTCAAACCCGGATATTCGCGTAACATTTCGCTGGTCATCGCCGATAACACATTTTGCGCCATCGTTGATGAGCAGCCGATGCGTAGAATACCGATCGGCGTGTTGTTAAAGGCATACAGCTGCTCGTGCACCTGTGAAGCCTCCGCTAACATGCGGCGACAGCCCTGAAAATAGATCTTTCCGGCTTCAGTCAGGCCAATGCTGCGCGTGCTGCGATTAAGCAATTTGACCTGTAACTCATCTTCCAGTTTGGCGACAATCTGGCTGATAGACGAAACGCTAAGCTGTAGCTGGCGCGCTGCGGCGGTAAATGAACCCAATTCAACCACTTTGGCGAAAATGGACATGCTTTTAAGTCGATCCATTGTTTACTCTGGCTAAAAAGTGATTTAGCTCACAATATGTAGAAAACGTATAGTCAAGCGCGTTACTATACGCGTCGCTGGGTCTCTTCACTGCACCTGTACATGGCTGTGTTAACCCGATGATACGCTATGATTAGCTCAACGCGGCCTGAATGTTGCCATCAGTTTATCCGTCATCCCCTGATCGTAAACCCAACGTGCCGCACGGCATGTGGGCAGGTATCGGTGCAATCCGGCAAGGTCGAACTAAGGATCCGAAATGAGTGTGCTTCCGGTATTTGTCGTATTCGGGCTGAGTTTTCCGCCCATCTTCGTTGAACTATTAGTTTCACTGGCGCTGTTCTGGCTGGTGAAACGCGTGCTGACGCCCAGCGGGATCTACGATCTGGTTTGGCATCCCGCACTGTTTAACACCGCACTGTATTGCTGTGTGTTTTACCTTGTATCCCGTTTATTCGTCTGAGGTTCTTTAAGTGAAAGCGCTAATAAGAAAAATCGCGCGATACGCGATTACACTCCTGCTGGTTGTCATCGCCATCGTGATCATCTTCCGCGCGTGGGTGTTCTACACCGAATCACCGTGGACGCGTGATGCCAAATTCTCTGCCGATGTCGTGGCGATCTCGCCTGACGTCACCGGCATCATCACTGACGTGCCGGTGCACGATAACCAACTGGTGAAAAAAGGCGATACGCTGTTTGTGGTTGACCGTCCGCGCTACCAAAAAGCGCTGGATGAAGCCCAGGCGGATGTCGAATATTACCAGGCTTTGGTGAGTGAAAAACGCCGTGAAGCCACGCGTCGCAATCAGTTGGGTACCAGCGCTATGTCGCGTGAAGCGATTGAGCAATCCAACAACGATCTGCAAACCAGCGAGCATCAGCTGGCGAAGTCTGTGGCCACGCGCGATCTGGCGGTGATCGACCTCGATCGCACCACCATCAAAGCGCCATCTGACGGCTGGGTCACTAACCTTAATGTTTATCAGGGCGAATTTATCACGCGCGGTTCAGTCGCCGTGGCGCTGGTACAACAGCACTCTTTCTATGTGCTGGCCTATATGGAAGAGACCAAGCTGGATGGCGTGCGTCCGGGCTTCCGCGCGCAAATCACGCCGTTGGGGAGCAACGCAGTGCTGCGTGGCACCGTCGACAGCATCGCGGCAGGCGTAACCAACAGTAGCAGCAGCAGCGACAGCAAAGGCATGGCGACCATCGACTCGAATCTGGAGTGGGTGCGTCTGGCGCAGCGTGTTCCGGTGCGTATTCGTCTCGATGAGCAACCGGGCAACCGCTTCCCGGCGGGTACCACCGCTACCGTGGTGATCACCGGTGCGCAGGATCGCGAAACCAAAGTCTCGCCGCTGGCGCAGTTGTTCAATCGCCTGCGTGAGTTTGGTTAAGCGAGGGCGATATGATTGAGTTTTTGCGTTTCCCGGTGAAGCTCACCTTCGCGCTGGTTGCGGCGTTGATGATTGGCTTTCACTTCAATCTGGAAACGCCGCGTTGGGCGGTGATGACCGCCGGCATTGTGGCCGGTGGTACCGCCTTTGCTGCGGGGGGCGATCCCTATTCTGGCGCACTGCGCTATCGCGGCATTCTGCGCATCATCGGTACCTTCATTGGCTGTATCGCCGCGCTCACCATCATGATTGCCACGGTGCGCGCGCCGGTGGTGATGCTGCTGTTGTGCTGTATTTGGGCTGGCATGTGCGTGTGGCTCTCTTCGCTGATCAAAGTCGAAAACTCCTATGCGCTCGGCCTCGCCGGTTATACCGCGCTGATCATCGTGGTTACGGCGGATGCCAGCGGCGGCTTAACGCTGGCTCCGCAGTTCGCGGTTGAGCGCTGCAGTGAAATCGTCATCGGTATTCTGTGTGCGATTCTCGCCGACATGCTGTTCTCGCCGCGTTCGATCAAAAAAGTGATTGAGCAGGAAGTGGATGCGCTACTGGTGGCGCACTACAAACTGCTGCAGCTGTGCGTTGCGCATGAAGATAAAGACGAGGTGGATAAAGCCTGGAGCGCGTTAGTGCGTCGCACCACGGCGCTCAACGGCATGCGCGGCCAACTGATGATGGAATCGTCACGCTGGAAAAACTCCAGTCGCCGCCTGCAAATGCTCAACACCTTATCGCTGACGCTGATCACCCAGGCCGCCGAAACCTTCCTGATTCAAAACTCGCGCCCGGAATACATTCCACCGCACTATCGTTTGCTGATCGAAAAAGAGGTCAACGACGTCAACGATGTGCATAAGCGCATGAAGGTGATGCGTCGCTTGATTGGCGTGAGCAGCAAAACTGTGCCGGTGACGCTGGCGAGTTGGGTCGGCGCAGCCACCGAATATCTGCTGCTGATTAACGGCATCAAAAGTAATAGCCGCATCACCACGCTGGAAGAGAGCATTCTGCAGCGCGAAGTGGTGATTCAGGCGCGATCCGCTGAAACCCATCACGCAATGATCAACGGCGTGCGTACCTTTGTCGCCACCGCGCTGGGTTCGCTGTTCTGGTTATATACCGGCTGGACATCGGGCAGTGGCTGCATGGTGATGCTGGCGGTGATTACCGCGCTGGCGATGCGTATGCCGAATCCGTTGATGATGGCGAAAGACTTCCTTTACGGCATGACGGTTGCGGTGCCGCTCGGCGCGCTTTACTTCATCTTTATTCTGCCCGCGACACAGCAAAGTGCGCTGTTGTTGTGTATCGCCATCGGCGCGCTGGGTTTTATCGGCGGCATCTTCGTGCAGCGCCGCCAGTTAGGTACGCTGGGCGCGCTGATTGGTACCATCAACGTGCTGGTGCTGGATAACCCGATGAAGTTCGAGTTCAACGTGTTCCTTGATAACGTGTTGGGCCAGGTGATTGGCTGCTTTGTGGCGATGATGGTGATTCTGCTGATTCGTGATAAATCGCGCGATCGTACCGGACGTAAGCTGCTGAACCGCTTTATGTATGCAGCGGTTGCCGCCCTCACCACTAATCAGGCGCGTCGTCGTGAGAACCACTTGCCGGCGCTGTATCAGCAACTGTTCTTGCTCCTCAACCTGTTCCCCGGCGATATCGATAAATACCGTATCGCGCTGACGCTGATTATCGGCCATCAACGCCTGCGTAATGCCGAAGTGCCGGTGAATGCCGATCTCTCGGCCTATCACCGCCAGCTGCGTTACACCGCCGATCGCATTATCTCCGCGACCAGCGATGACAAGCGCCGCTATTACTTCGAGCGGCTGCTGCAGGAGCTGGATGTATATCAGGAGAAGCTGCAGCAATATGCGGCACCTGATAACGTCACCGAACCGGTGAAACGCCTGGCGCTGATGCTGGATAAGTATCAGAACACCTTAATACAAATCTGAAACTGGCCGCTGCAGCCTGCAGCGGCCTTTTAGATCCCACGCTGACACAAAAACCTCTGATATTGGCATCTATACTTTCCTGACAGGACGCAAACTGACAGGAGAAAACCGATGTCCACTTCCCTGCAACAACACGAATTATTTAAGACCGGCTATTTCGCCGATGGTCAGTGGCATAACGCCAGCGCCACCTTTGAGGTAACCAATCCCGCTACCGGCGAAGTCATCGCCAACGTAGCGAAAGCCGGTCAGCACGAAACCGAACAGGCGATTGCCGCCGCGCAGCGTGCATTTCCCGCCTGGCGCGACAAAACCGCCAAGGCGCGTGCCGAAATCCTCAATCGCTGGTATCAGCTGATCATTGAGAACAAAAGCTGGCTCGGCCAGTTGATGACCGCCGAGCAGGGTAAACCGCTGAAAGAAGCCGAAGGTGAAGTGGAATACGCCGCCAGCTTTATTCAGTGGTTTGCCGAACAGGCGAAACGCGCCAACGGTGAAATCATCCCGCCAGCAAAACCGGGCTCGCGCATTCTGGCGACGCGTGAACCGATTGGTGTGGTCGCAGCGATCACGCCGTGGAATTTCCCGATGGCGATGCTGACGCGCAAACTCGGTCCCGCGTTGGCCGCGGGCTGTACCGGCATCATCAAACCCGCGAACAACACGCCGCTGAGCGCCTTCGCGCTGCTGGCGCTGGCGCAAAAAGCCGGCGTGCCTGATGGCGTGCTCAATGCGGTGGCGGGCGATACGCATGCCATCAGCGACGCGATCATGGCCAGCAAAGCGGTGCGTAAAATCTCCTTCACCGGTTCCACCGCGGTGGGCAAAACGCTGATGCGTAATGCCGCCGAAACCATGAAAAAAGTCTCAATGGAGTTAGGCGGCAACGCGCCTTACATCGTGTTTGATGATGCCGATATTGATGCGGCGGTGCAGGGCGCGATTGCCAACAAATTCCGCAACGCCGGACAGGTGTGCGTTAGCGTTAACCGCTTCTATGTGCATAACGCGGTGTACGATCGCTTCGTCAATCAGCTGGCCGATGCGGTGGGTAAACTCAAAGTCGGTAATGGCGTGGAAGAGGGCGTGATTGTTGGCCCGCTGATTGAGCAGTCCGCGCTGGAGAAAGTGGAAGAGCACGTCAAAGATGCGTTAAGCAAAGGCGGAAAATTGCTGGTTGGCGGCGAACGTCATCCTCTTGGCGGCAATTTCTGGCAACCGACGGTGATCGCCGAAGCGCATGAACAGATGAAGTTGGCGCAGGAAGAGACGTTTGGTCCGGTTGCGGCCTGTTTCCGCTTTGATGATGAAGCCGAGGTGATTGCGCGCGCCAACAATACCGAATATGGCCTGGCGGCTTACTTCTACACGCAGAATCTGCAGCGGGTGTTCCGCGTCTCAGCGGCACTGGAAGCGGGCATGATCGGTATTAACGAATGCGCGGTATCAACGGAGCTGGCACCGTTTGGCGGTGTGAAAGAGTCCGGCCTGGGACGCGAAGGCTCGGTGTTGGGCATGGAAGAGTATCTGGAAGTCAAAGCGTTGCACCTCGGCGGACTCAGCTAGCCGCGACAACTAAGAGGGCGTTATGATGAGAACCGAGCGTTTCGATTTCGATGAGATTGTCGATCAAGCCCATTTTTATCGACAGTTTAGCGATCGTTTTGCGCTAGCCGATCTCGCCATCAACGATCTTGACGATCTTTGGGATGCGATTGTGGGTGAGCAACTGCCGTTGCCGCTGGAGATTGAGTTTGTAAATCTGGGGAAAGGGCAGAAACGCCGGTATGGCGCATTGATCCTGCTATTTGATGAAGCAGAAGAGGAGCTGGAGGGCCAGCTCCGCTTCAATATAAAGTAAAAAGGGCCCCGGCGAGCGGGGCCAAAGGGTTCGTCTTAATTGACGAGGAATTACTTATACAGCTCAGCTGTCACGTGATAGCTGTCGCCAGTTTTCGCTTCAATCACTTTGTAAGCGCTGGCACCTTGCTCATCCGCTTTCTGAGAAAGCTCGGCACGATAATCCATTGGCGAACCGCCGGTTCCGCTGATTGAAATAGTGCTGCCGGTAGGTTGCAGATTCTGCGCCTGTTGTTCAGTCACCAGCTGTGCTGCAGAAGCACCAAAGGCGAACAGGGAAAGCAGAGTAGCAGTTGCGATGGTTGTTTTGATTTTCATAATTTTCTCCTCGTTTAATCAACAACCTGCGGCAGAAAAGGGGTAGGCGGGTCGTCGATCTATTGCCTGGCGCCTTCAAGGCGCCGGACGTTCAATTAGTGATTATTTGTAGAGTTCAGCAGTAACGTGGAAGGTATCACCACGGTTGCTCTCAATGATGCGGTAATGGCTAGCACCCTGCGCATCAGCTTTCTGTGACAGTTCCTGACGAACGTTGGTTTGGTCGCCGTCAACACCGCTCACGCTGATGGTTTGGTTGAGGGATTGCAGCTGTTCAGCTTGTTGGTTTGAAACCAGGCTTGCGGCGCTCGCGCCAAAAGAAAGAATAGAAGCCAGGCCCAGTACTGCGATAGCTAATTTGGTTTTCATGATTCACTCTCCTGAAATTGGGGTCGGCAACCTGAGAGGCAAGAGCGTCTCAAACGGGTCGCCGTTCACATTGCGTCTTAAGTCAGTAACTTATTTATACAGCTCAGCGGTTGCGTGGTAGCTGTCACCGGTATTCGCCTCGATCACGCGGTATGCTTTCGCACCTTGCTGATCGGCTTTATCGTTTAACTGCTGGCGGATATCCATTGGAGAACCGCCCACGCCGCTGACGCTGATGGTGCCTGCGGATTGCAGATTCGCTGCCTGTTCGGCATTAATAGAATCTGCTGCAAAAGCACCAAATGACAGAGCAGATAGAACACTCAGGGTTGCGATAGTAGTTTTAACGTTCATGATATTTTTCCTCGTCGTCTATTTTTATCTTTTTCTTTCGTGTGATTTGCATCACGAAACTAAGTATAGATCTAATCACCCATGAAATTAATATCCAGCTAATAATGTTTGGTTGTAATTCTTTATCCTTATGGCACTTTTTTAGAACCTGAAGTTATAAAAAACGCCTGGATCTTAACCATAGGTGGTTATTTAGCCGTAAAAACAATGATCTACATCAAATTATCTTTTAGTGCGAAAGATCATGGTTGATCTCGCTGGCTGATGCGCATGAAGAAGGGAAAGGCACTGAGCACGATGTGTAAAGCAGTGTAAAATAGCGCATATGATTAAGCAGGCGCAAAGGTCGTACCAATCTGTTAGCTTGAAAAGAACCGCTAAGCATATGGATAACTTATTATTTACAAAGGGGTTTGTAACAGGTTGGTTACGAATGAAGCGGGAAGGGCAAGATAACCGGCAGAGGATCTGCCGGTATGCAGCAGGGTTTTATAGCTCTTGTTCGAATAAAACCAGAATCGCATCGTACAACTGTTTTACTGAGAAGGTGCGCGCAGGCGTAATAAAGATGGTGTCATCACCGGCGATGGTGCCGAGAATCCCTTCCGCTTTGCCCAGTGAATCCAGTAGGCGCGCAATCAGCTGCGCAGCGCCCGGACTGGTGTGAATTACCACTAAAGCATCGTTGTAATCGATATCCAGCACCAGATTCTTCAGCGGGCTGGTGGTGGTTGGTACGCCGAGTTCAGCAGGCAGGCAATAAACCATTTCCATCTTGGCGTTACGCGTACGCACCGCGCCGAACTTGGTCAGCATGCGAGAAACTTTGGACTGATTGATATTCTCGAAGCCGTCTTCCTGCAGCGCCTGCACGATTTCGCCCTGGGAGCTGAATTTCTCTTCCTTCAATAAGGCTTTAAACGCCTTGATCAAGTCGTCTTGTTTCGATGGGTTTCGCATAAGCTACCAATTAAAAGAGGGTTGCAGAGGGCAACAGGCCCACGGCAGATAAATTATTATGCATTTAGATGAATTTTTATGCAATAAGTCTGATGAGAGAATCGCGGTAATGACCTGCGGGGCGGGCATAATAACAGAATATGATGTCGCACCAAAATCGCGGGTGGACGCGCAAAGCGAAGGTTGCAAAGTTGTTATATTATTGAGGTGGTAACAACAATATCGATGATCATTGCCGTCCATTGTCTTCTGGCTGCGAATGAATCATTCAGGCGACTTCTGAAGTGGAGATGTCTCGGGAGCCGATTGCGGCGTAGTGTTAAGTGCGCGACAGGTTTAGTCGCTATCGCCTGAGAAGTTGATTAAACTCGTAACCTGATGGATTTTCGGCATATCTCTGCCCCACCTTAATAAGGAGTTCAGGATGAAAGTTGCCGTTCTCGGTGCCGCTGGTGGTATTGGCCAGGCGCTCGCACTGCTGCTCAAAACGCAATTACCCGCAGGCTCAGCTCTCTCACTTTACGATATCGCCCCGGTAACGCCGGGTGTGGCGGTCGATCTCAGTCACATCCCAACGGCAGTCACCGTGGAAGGGTTTAGCGGTGAAGATGCTACGCCTGCGCTGCATGGTGCCGATGTGGTGCTGATCTCTGCAGGTGTGGCACGTAAGCCGGGCATGGATCGCGCCGACCTGTTTAACGTTAACGCCGGTATCGTGCGTAACCTGATTGAACAGGTTGCCAGCACGGCGCCGAAAGCGCTGATTGGCGTGATCACCAATCCAGTCAACACCACGGTGGCGATTGCGGCCGAAGTGCTGAAGAAAGCTGGCGTGTATGACAAGAATCGCCTGTTTGGCGTTTCCACCCTCGATATCATCCGCGCCAATACCTTTGTCGCGGCGCTAAAAGGCAAGCAGCCTAACGAGATTGAAGTGCCTGTGGTGGGCGGGCATTCAGGTGTAACGATTCTACCGCTGCTGTCGCAGGTGAAAGGCGTGAGCTTCAGCGAGCAGGAAGTGGCGGATCTCACCAAACGTATTCAGAACGCGGGCACCGAAGTAGTGGAAGCCAAAGCCGGTGGCGGATCGGCAACGCTGTCGATGGGACAAGCGGCGGCCCGTTTTGGCCTGTCATTGATTCGCGCCATGCAAGGTGAAGCCAACGTCGTGGAGTGCGCATATGTGGAAGGCGATGGCGAATATGCCCGCTTCTTCTCGCAGCCGCTGCTGCTGGGCAAAAACGGTATTGTTGAGCGCCGTCCGCTGGGTACGCTGAGTGCCTTTGAACAGCAGGCGCTAAACGGCATGCTGGAAACGCTGAAGAAAGATATCGCGCAGGGCGAAGAGTTTGTGAAGTGATCGGCTCTGAGCAGCAATAAAAAACGCCCGGCAATTGCCGGGCGTTTTGTTTTTATAATCCGCCAGATTTGAAGGTCTTATTGGCGGGCGCGCCGTTGCTGGCGGGATTTTGTTTTCCTAGCGTCTCCATGCGTACCTGGAACGGCGGGAATGGCATCTCAATGCCGTGTTCCTCAAAGCCGCGCAGAATCAGCTGATGAAGTTCATGGCGCAGCGGCATGCGATGTCCCATCTCCGCCGCATGCACGCGCAGTTCAAACAGCTGAATACCTTGCTGCAAATCGACAAGGAAGACATCCGGTGCCGGCATATCCAGCACGTAGGTGCAGCGATCGGCCGCCTGCTTAAGAATATTGGTCACTTCATCGCTGTTGACTCTGGCCGGCGCCGGAATCGTCAGCACCACACGCGTCACCGAATCCGACAGTGACCAGTTTACGAACTGCTCCGTAATGAAGGCCTTGTTCGGCACGATGATCTCTTTGCGGTCCCAATCGGTAATGGTGGTGGCGCGCGTGTTGATGCGGGTGATACTGCCGGTCAGATCGCGAATGGTTACGGTATCGCCGATACGGATCGGTTTCTCAAACAGGATAATCAGGCCGGAAATAAAGTTGGCGAAAATCTCCTGCATCCCGAAGCCCAAACCCAGACCTAACGCGGCAACCAGCCACTGTAGCTTCGACCACTCAATGCCCATCATCGAGAAGCCAATCAAGCCGCCAATCAGCATCAACGCATACTTGGTCAAGGTGGTAATGGCGTAGCCGGTGCCCGGCGCCAGGCTGAGATGCTGTAACAGCGCCAGCTCCAGCAGCGCGGGCATATTGCGCACCAGCTGCGTGGTAATAATCAGCACCAGAATCGCAATCAACACCGCACCCAGCGTAATCGCCTGCACGCTATCGACGCCCTGAATGGTGGTGCTGGCATTCCATAGCGGAATGTTATCGAGGAAGCTAAACGCCGAGTGAATTTCTGACCACAGCACAATCACCGAAACCAGCGCGATCAGCGTCAGGATTGAACGCACCAGACGCAGCGACTGCGCGCTGATCTCATCGAGGTCAATGCTGGGCTCATCGATTTCGATGGTGTCGGCATTCGTGGGCGTTGATTGCTCTTTCTCTTCTTCACTGCGCGCGCGGTTGGCCAGCATATCGGCACGACGCTGACGTGCGCGGTCAAAGGCGATGCGGCGGCGCTGAATCAGCATCCAGCGGCGGATAATGTGATACACCACCAACAGGAAGAACCAGATGCCCACTGACGTTTCCAGACGCGCCAGCAGCGCCTGCGCGGTGGCGAGATAACCGATGCAGGAGGCGAGGGCAGCAACCAGAGGCAGGGCGATCATCAGGTTCCACAGAATGCGGTTTACGAAGTTATCGCCGTTGCCCTCTTTATCCAGATAGAGCGGAATACCGGCGCGTTTCAGGCTAACGGTGACGATACTCAGCGCGCCACAAATCAGGATGAAGCACACGCGTCCCAGCGTGCCGGAGAATTGCGGATCGTCGAGATTAGCAAAGGCGATCAGCAGCATGATCAGCGGCACAATCAGCCCAACCGACAGCGAGTAATAGCGCATCGCACGCGCCACGCGCGCTTGCGGCCAGCGGAAATGCACCACAAACAAGCCATCGGGACGCGCAAAGGCGGCGCTGATCATAAAGGCCCACAGCAGCGGCAGCGTGGCGGTGATGCCATCGCCAATCGCCACGGCGAACGGATAAGGCCAGGCATGCTGTAAACCGTAACCGAGCGCGGCCCACAGCACCGGCAGAGGCACCGCCACCAGAATCGACCAAAATACCGTGCGCAGCGTCAGGCTAAAGCGGTCCTGCGTGACTTTGCCGACGCGGCTGGCGGAGCGCTCCATAAAGGCGTTGTAGTGACGACGTGAGCTGATGCTGAAGCCCACCAGCAGCACGGCACCAATAATCGGCAGCACGGTTTCGCGATTGGTAAACATCATCGCCAGCGCTTTGCCGAGCTGACCCGCCGTATCCAGCGACAGCAGACGCTTAAGATCCTGCGCCATCTCGACCGGGAAATTCAGGCCGATGGTGTTAACGTCGGCGGTCCAGAACAGATAGCGATGTGTCGCATCTTTTACTTCAGCTAAAGCATCCTGCAGCTGCGTATTGGAAACTTTGAGCTTGGTGATTTCCAGAATCAGCGTATCGCAGCCGGAAATCAGGGAGTTCAGCAGCTCGCGCTGGGTTTTAAGTTGCGCTTCGAGGATGCGCACCTGATCGCTGCTGAACGGCGTGCCATCATCCTGTTTGGACTTGCGCAGATCCTGCTGGCGCTCGAGCAGATCTTCATAATGCAGACGCTGCACGCGCAGCTGGCCCATTTCGCTGTCGATCTGCTGAGATTTCGGCATCTCGGGCAGACGCGCGACCTGCGCGCGCAAGGCTTCACCCAGCAGATTGGACGCGCCCAGCCACTGCGACTGCTCACGCAGCGTGCTCAGCGCCTGACGCACCTGCAAGGTCTGATTGGTGGCTAAACGCTGCTGCGAAGCGACTAAATCCATGCGCTGCGCTTGTTGATTGAGGTCAGCGGAGAGTTCGCGGTTTACGCGGAACTGATCGCTGATCGAACTCGGCAGATCGCCACTGTTTTCGGCCAGCTGCTCGGTGCGCTCCAGCGCCAGTTCAGCTTCGCGCTGGCGCTGGTTGTTGAGCTGATTGCGCAGCGCCTGCAGATAGTTATCCAGTTGGGTGGCTTTGCGCTGATGCACTTCGGCGCGCATACGCGCCAGTTCCTGACGGTTATTCGCCGACAGCTGTGCCAGCTCTAACTCGTCCACGCGCGCTTTGTTGGCAGCGTTTTCCGCCTGACGCGCGTAAATCTGCGCCTGCGCTAACGGCGTGGTCGCCGCTGAGGAACTCTGCGCGCGGCGATCGCTTTCGGTCATCGCGCGGCGTGCGTCAGTTTGCTGCTGAGGCAGCTGCGACAGTGAATCGCTGATCTCACGGGCGCGATCCTGCTCCTGCTGCGCCTGTCGGCCTTCCTCCAGCAGCTGGCTGCTAACCTGCAACAGCTCCTGATCGAGCTCGGCGCTGCTCATATTGCTGCGCACCGTCTTGCTGCTGTCCGTCAGCGTGGCGATCTGCTGGCGTAATTCACGCGCCAGGCGCGGGAAATCATCAATCACCTGCTGATACTGCTTCGCGCGCTCCAGCGACTCATCGCGCTCGTTGAGGAAGTTGATCGCCGCTTCCAGCGCCTGCACCTGTTCGGTTTGCGCGGGTGAGCTTTTTGCGGATTTAGCCGCATCCAGTTCCTGCTTAAGCTGGCTGGATTGCGGAACGGTCGCTGCAAATACAGAACTGCTGAGCACAAGGCTCAGCAGCAGGGAGAGGAGAACACGCACGGGAGAGGTTCCGGGTTATTTGCTAAGTGAGACGCTGTCGCCAGGCTGAGGCAGGGCGATGGCCAGCGGCTGACCGAGGCGGGTTTTGCTTTCGGCTTCAAGGCTTTCCGCCAGCTTCACGCGATTCGGCGCGAACAGGTTGATCACAGTTGAACCCAACTTGAAGCGACCCATTTCCTGGCCTTTCAGCAGCACGACCGCACCGTCATGATCGGCAGACGGATAGCGCCAGCGTTTGATCACACCTTCGCGCGGTGGCGTGATAGTGCCCGCCCACACGGTTTCGATGCTGCCGACAATGGTGGCACCCACAAGGATCTGCACCATCGGACCATGATCGGTATCGAATACGCAGATCACGCGCTCGTTACGTGCAAACAGATTCGGGATGTTACGCGCGGTCAGCGGATTGACCGAGTAGAGATCGCCGGGCACATAGATCATTTCGCGCAGGACACCGTTACACGGCATGTGTACGCGGTGATAATCGCGCGGGGCGAGGTAAGTGGTAACGAACTCGCCGTCATGGAACTGATCCGCCAGATCGTCGTTACCGGCCAGCAGCGCCTGCAGACTGTAAGTGTGGCCTTTGGCCTGGAAGATCTGATCGCCGGCAATGCGGCCCAGCTGGCTGATCGCGCCATCGGCGGGCAGCGCCAGTAAAGAGGCGTCAGGATCGACAGGACGCGCGCCCTCTTTTAACGGACGCACGAAGAAATCATTGAAGGTGCGGTAGCTGCCGGTATGTGGCTTGCTAGCTTCCGCCATATCAACTTTGTAGTACCAGACAAATATGTCGATGACCGCTTTAGTGAGCCAGCCACCACGACGGCTGGCGCCCCAACCGGCGAGTTCGGTGAGCCCTTTTTTGGGCAAAATATGATTCAGGCCGAGTTTAAAACGATCAAACACCGTTGCCTCCTGGCTTAATTACGTATCGTTAACAAAAAGGGGGCGGATTGTAGCAGCGCCCCAGCGCGTTGGCGAATGTGCCGTTGTACTGCTTAATCCGCGTCGGAGGAAAAGTTTTTACGCGTCTTTACCTGCGCCATACTTTCCAGAATTCGGTGGTAGTTATCGAAGCGCGAGATATCGATCTTGCCTTCTTCTACCGCTTCGCGGATGGCGCAGCCAGGATCGGTATCGTGCTTACAGTCGCGGAAACGGCAACTGCCAAGGAATTCACGGAATTCGACAAATCCGCGCGTCACTTGTTCCGGCTCAAGATGCCATAAACCAAACTCTCGCACGCCAGGTGAATCGATCACATCACCGCCCGCCGGGAAGTGATAAAGGCGTGAAGCGGTGGTGGTGTGCTGACCCAAACCAGAAACGTTCGACACATCGTTAGTCAGAATTTCCGCCGCCACATCCAGGCCAAGCAGGTTATTCAACAGGCTCGATTTGCCTACGCCCGATTGACCGGCAAAGATGCTGACGCGGCCGGTTAAGGCACTTTCCAGTTCAACCAAACCATCTTTGGCGTGGCTGGAAACCATCAATACGCGATAACCAATATTGCGATAGATCTCCATCTGCTCATCAACAAACGCGCGGCCTTCGGCATCCAAAAGATCGGTTTTGTTGAGCACCAGCAGCGGTTCCACGCCGAGCGTTTCGCTGGCAACCAGATAGCGATCGATAATGTTAAGTGACAGTTCCGGCAGGATCGCCGAAACGATAATGATCTGATCGATGTTGGCGGCGATCGGTTTCACGCCGTCATAGAAGTCTGGGCGCGTTAGTACGGTTTTGCGATCGTGTACCGCTTCGACGATCCCTTTACCGCCGCCAATCGCGACGCGCCACAAAACGCGATCGCCGGTGACAAGCGAGCGAATGGTGCGGCGGATGTTACAGCGATGCACAACGCCTTCGCTATCTTCCACGTCTGCGTGCATGCCGAAACGGCTGATCACCACGCCATCAGCCGCTTCCCCAAACAGACTATCATCCGGCTCCGGCTTATCGCTCCGTTGCTGCAGACGACGCTGATGGTTGGCGCTTACGCGACGTTGTTGACCTTTCGACAGTTTGTTTTTACTCACGCATCCTCTCACGGCTTTCGCCAGGTTTCGCCCTGCTGGGCAAAACGTCTATGATACACCTGAAATGAGTTTAATGACGACTTTGGCAACAGGCGGGAAACGCATGACAGCTGGAAATGAAAACAACCTGATTTGGATCGACCTCGAAATGACCGGATTAGATCCGGAGCGCGATCGCATTATTGAGATCGCCACCATCGTGACCGATGCCAACCTGAACATCCTGGCAGAAGGCCCAGTGTTCGCGGTGCATCAATCTGACGAGCAGCTGGCGTTGATGGATGACTGGAACGTGCGCACGCATACCAATAGCGGTTTGGTGGCGCGTGTTAAAGCCAGCGAGCATGATGACCGTGCAGCAGAATTGGCCACCATCGAATTCCTGAAGCAGTGGGTGCCAGCTAACACCTCGCCGATTTGCGGCAATAGTATTGGTCAGGATCGTCGCTTCCTGTTTAAGTACATGCCTGAACTGGAAGCCTATTTCCACTATCGCTATCTTGACGTCAGCACGCTGAAAGAGCTGGCGCGTCGCTGGAAACCGGATATCTTGCCTGGCTTCAAAAAGTCCGGTAGCCATCAGGCACTGGATGACATTCGCGAGTCCGTCGCCGAGCTGGCGTACTACCGCGAGCACTTCTTGCAGCTTTAATCGACAGTGGGTGCGCAGGAAATCATCAGGTTGTCGATAAAAGCAGCGAACGCGCGGAAAGCGCAAAATTTTGCTTTTAGACTCTTGCGACTGAAAGGATTTCTCGTATAATGCGCACCCCGTACCGGTGAAGAATTTCATGCGGAACGGAGAAGTAAAGTAGTACGGCGAAGTTCAGAATCGAGTAGTTGAGTTGGGTACAAGGCGGCAACTGAGCGAATATCTGGGAGCTTACTTTAGTAAGTGACCTGATTGAGTGAAGGAAGCCAACGCAGTAACCAACACAAATACGATGATTATGCGGGAATAGCTCAGTTGGTAGAGCACGACCTTGCCAAGGTCGGGGTCGCGAGTTCGAGTCTCGTTTCCCGCTCCAAATTTTCGTTGCGTAGTAAACCTCTAATGCGGGAATAGCTCAGTTGGTAGAGCACGACCTTGCCAAGGTCGGGGTCGCGAGTTCGAGTCTCGTTTCCCGCTCCAGAGTTTGTAGTAAACCATCCAAATCACGGATTTAGTCGTTAGCGTGATTGTTGTGACAAAAATACGAAGATGCAGAATCGAGTATTTTAGTTTGCAACAAGGCGGCAACTGAACGAATCCCTGGGAGCTTACATCAGTAAGTGACCTGGGTGAGCGAAGGCAGCCAACGCAGTAGCGAACTAAAATACGAAGATTATGCGGGAATAGCTCAGTTGGTAGAGCACGACCTTGCCAAGGTCGGGGTCGCGAGTTCGAGTCTCGTTTCCCGCTCCAAATTTTTATATTCACTAATGTTATTTGCCCTTAGGCGCAATCAGAATTAAAACTGCTGCTGATATTTTTTATCGCATGCAACACCGTTTTTTCTGGAAATTTTTCACGCCTCGCTAGCACCGATAATGCTTGTTGTCTGACGCAGTTATCTTACAGGTTATCCACAATGTGCCTGCAAGGTTCTGACGGCGTTTTCCCCGTTGTTTAAAACTGTTTTGAACAGAGTTATCCACAAGCTCTGGACAAACCCCTGCGCGCTAAACACGACGTGAATATTTACAATAATCGTTTAATTGATTGATTTATAAGTGGTTAAGCGTATTTCAGACTGTGATCTTACCCTTTAGACGAAATTACGATCTCCGTCACTATTCCGTTGGATAATTTTATTCACAGCATGTGGAAAAGCGTTTTATCCTGTGCGACTGCTCAATCAAGCATCACGTGGCAGGCCTTTTTCGACCGCGCGCACCAGCCGCTGTTTCTTCGCTGGCTGCACTTCCACCGCTTGCGCCGCGCGCTTCTGCAACTGCTGTGCAATCGCCCATTCAATATGTTCATCAAGCAGTGGATGTTCGCCGCTACGCGATGCTAATGCCGCCATATTTTCTTCTGCCCAGGGCGCATTGCCCAATGCCACCGCAATGTTACGCAACCAGCGCAAATGCCCAATACGCCGAATCGCTGAACCTTCAGTGATGCGCAGAAATTTGGCTTCGTCCCATTTGAACAGTTCGGTGAGCGGTGGCGCATGCAGCACCGCGCGCGGTGAAAAATCATCCTCATCGGTTAACTGACCGTAACGATTCCACGGGCAGATCAGTTGGCAATCGTCGCAGCCATAAATTCGATTACCAATCAGCGGACGGAACTCTTCGGGGATTGTGCCTTCCAACTCGATGGTGAGATAGGAGATGCAGCGCCGGGCATCGACCACGTAAGGTTCGACGATAGCGGAAGTGGGGCAGATAGTGATGCAGGCGACACAGCGTCCACACTGCTCTTCCTGTGGCTGATCAACCGGTAACGGCAGATCAATCAGCAATTCGCCGAGGAAGAACCAGGAACCCGCTTCACGGTTGAGGATCAGTGAATGTTTGCCGGTCCAGCCTAAACCGGCTTTAGCGGCAATCGGGCGTTCGAGAATCGGCGCGGAATCGACGAACGGGCGAAAATTGAGTTCGCCACAGTGCGCCTGAATCATTTCTCCGAGCTTTTTCAGTCGATTGCGCAATACTTTGTGATAGTCGCGGCCCAGCGCATAGCGACTTACATAGCCCAGCTGCGGATTTTTCAAGGTGCTGGCAAAGGCGGCTTTGGCTGGAAGGTAATTCATGCGTACGCTAATCACGCGCAGCGTGCCGGGCAGCAGCTCATGCGGCCGTGCGCGCATCATGCCGTGGCGCGCCATCCAATCCATCTCGCCGTGATATTGCTTATCCAGCCACGCCTGCAGTTTGGGCTCTTCGGCGCTCAGATCGGTATCGCAAATACCCACCTGCTGGAAGCCGAGGTCGCGTCCCCACTGTTTGATTTGTTGAGCGAGCTGTTGAAGATCGAGAGGATATGACATGAGAAACCAGGCAATTGAAGCAAACGCGCGCAGTTTACCACACTCTGTCTGGCCTGCGCAGGCGATGGCACAACTGGAACGCGATGCCGCCGATAGCCTGGGCTTAACGCTGTTTGAGCTGATGCAACGTGCTGGCCAGGCCAGCTATGAATTAGTCCGCCAACTGTGGCCGCAGGGGCACCATTGGTTGGTGCTGTGCGGGCACGGCAACAATGGCGGCGATGGTTATGTGGTGGCGCGACTGGCGCAGGCAGCAGGTTTGAATGTAACGCTGCTGGCGTGCACGGGCAGCAAAGCCATGCCAGAAGAGGCGCAGCAGGCGCAAGACGCATGGCTGGCGGCGGGCGGTGTGATTCACGCGGCGGATGCGCCGTGGCCGGAAAAGGTTGATGTGATTGTTGATGCGCTGCTCGGCACCGGCCTGAATCGTGCACCTGCTGATCCCTACGATCGCCTGATTACGCTGATCAACGCGCATGCCGCACCGGTGCTGGCGATCGATATTCCTTCCGGTTTGCTGGCGGCTAACGGCACGGCGCCGGGCGAGACGGTCATCGCCGATCACACGTTGAGCATGATTGCGTTGAAACCCGGCCAACTGACCGGTAAGGCGCGTGATTACGTTGGTGTCCTGCATAATCACGAGTTGGGTTTGTCGGCGTACCTTGCCGCTGAACAGGCACCGATTTTACGCTATGACGCCGGAGACTTAACGCGCTGGCTGAAACCGCGTCGTGCTACCTCACACAAAGGCGACCAAGGTCGGCTGTTGGTGGTCGGCGGCGATAGCGGCACGGCGGGCGCGATTCGCATGACTGGTGAAGCCGCATTGCGAACCGGTGCCGGACTTGTGCGCGTGCTGACGCATGAAGATAATATTGGCCCGATTCTCACTGCGCGACCGGAGCTAATGGTTGATGCGCTGAGCGATGAACGTCTGGATCAGGCGCTGGAGTGGGCGGATGTGATCGCCGTTGGACCGGGGCTCGGCCAACGCGATTGGGCTCAGAAGGCACTGAAAAAGATCGCGGCCAGTGAAAAGCCAATGCTTTGGGATGCGGATGCGCTTAACCTGCTGGCAATCAAACAGGATAACCGTCAGAATCGCATCATTACGCCGCATCCCGGCGAAGCTGCACGCTTGCTGGGAGTGAAAACCAGCGAGATTGAGAGTGACCGCTTACATGCTGCGCGCGCCCTGGCGAAACGCTACGGCGGCGTAGTGGTATTGAAAGGTGCGGGCACGGTGATTGCCAGCGCGGCGGGTGACATCGCGATTGCCGATGTGGGCAACGCGGGCATGGCGTCCGGCGGCATGGGCGATGTGCTGAGCGGGATTATTGCCGCTCTGCTCGGCCAGAAACTGACATTACTTGATGCAGCCTGCGCAGGCTGTGTCGCGCATGGGGCAACAGCCGATGCCGTCTCGCGTCAGCGCGGTACACGCGGCATGTTAGCCACTGATTTGTTCGAGCTGCTGTGGCAGTTTGTTAATCCAGAGATGATCCAACAATAAAGCATGAAGACCTGTGTTATCCCTTTGCCCGATGAGGCGGCAACCCTGAATCTGGGTGCGCAATTGGCGCGCGTCTGCAACAGCGCGCTGGTGATCTATCTTTATGGCGATTTGGGTGCCGGTAAGACCACCTTTAGCCGTGGTTTTCTGCAGGCGCTCGGCCATCAAGGCAATGTAAAAAGCCCAACTTACACGCTGGTCGAGCCCTACGAGCTCGGCTCTCGCACGCTGTACCATTTCGATCTCTATCGTCTTGCCGATCCCGAAGAGCTGGAGTTCATGGGCATCCGCGACTATTTCACCGGCGACGCGCTCTGTCTGGTTGAGTGGCCGCAGCAGGGAACTGGCGTGCTGCCTGAGCCCGATTTAGCGCTGACGTTGCGCTATGTTGATGCGGCGCGTGAAGCCGAAATTAGTGCGGTTTCCGCCACGGGCGAAGCGCTGTTAACTCAATTCCAGCAAAGCAGGGATCCGGCATGATGTCACGGATGAGAATCATTGTACTGGGCTTGCTGTGCCTGTTTTCTGCCTCGGCGTTGTCTGCCACGTTATCAGATATCAAAGTTGAAAATGGCGATAGCCAGGCCACCGTCACGCTGAGCTTTAACGGTCAACCGGTGTATGGCTTTTTCCCACTGCATAATCCCAATCGTGTGGTGCTCGATATTCGTCAAAGCGGCGCGATTAAAGGTCTGCCGCTGAATTTTAGCGGCGAAAATATTGTGCAGCGCATTCGCCATAGCCAGCCGAAAGATAAGCAAAGCCTGCGTCTGGTGTTCGAACTGACGCAGCCCGCGCAGACGCGCGCCAGCACGCAGCGCGATGGCAGTAATTATCGCGTGGTTTTCACCATTCGTGGGACGCAGCCAGCGAAGCGTCCGGCCGTTGCCGCACCTGTCACCACGGCGCGTGAAAGCCAGCCGCAAAGCAGCAGCCAGGGCAATCCGTTCAACGCCAATCAGGTGACTGCGGTGACCAGCAGCAATACCACCGTGCGTCCCGGCAACTCGGTCAGCCGCAACGATGTGGTGATTGTGGCGATTGACGCCGGACACGGCGGCCAGGATCCCGGTGCATCAGGTCAGCACGGTTTGCATGAGAAAAATGTCACCATCTCGATTGCGCGTAAATTGAAAGCGCTGATGGATCAGGACCCGATGTTCAAACCGGTGCTGACGCGCAACGGCGACTATTTCATCTCGGTGATGGGCCGTTCCGAAGTGGCACGTAAAGAGAACGCAAACCTGCTGGTATCCATCCACGCCGACGCCGCGCCAAACCATTCCGCCACCGGCGCATCGGTTTGGGTGCTGTCTAACCGCCGCGCCAATAACGAAATGGCGAACTGGCTGGAACAGAAAGAGAAACAATCTGAGCTGCTAGGCGGCGCAGGCGACCTGCTGGCGAATAGCCAGGCCGATCCCTATCTCAGCCAGGCGGTTCTGGACTTGCAGTTTGGTCATTCACAGCGTGTAGGTTATGACGTCGCCGTCAAAGTCCTGCAGCAGCTACGCGGTATTACGCCGCTGCATAAACGTCTGCCGGAACATGCCAGCCTTGGCGTTTTACGTTCCCCGGATATTCCTTCTTTACTGGTCGAAACCGGCTTTATTAGTAATGCCGCGGAGGAGCGGCTGCTTGGCAGCAGCGCGTATCAGGAGAAGATTGCTCAGTCGATTTATAAAGGCCTGCGCAATTATTTCCTTACGCATCCGCTGCAATCGATCCCAAAGGAGGAAAACCGGCCGCTGGACAGCGCACCAGCGGTTAGCGTAGCCAGCAACCCGGCGACCGGCACGGTGCAATATACCGGCGCGACGCAGCGTCATACCGTGACGCGTGGCGAAACATTGTCCGGCATCGCGGCAAAATATGGCGTGAGCATGGCGACGTTACGTGAGATGAATAGCCTGAAGCGCGATGTGGTTTGGGTAGGGCAGCGCCTGAAGGTGCCAGCGAAATCCAGCGTTAGCGTGGCGTCGGCGAGTCGTCCAACCCGGCATAAAGTGGTGCGCGGCGATTCGTTGACGGCCATTGCCGCGCACTATGGCGTGAGCTCGAAAGCCATCATGCAGGCGAATAATATGAAGTCGAGCAATGTGATGCTGGGGCAAAACTTAAAAATTCCGCAATCCTGATTGTTGGCTCTTCGTGAGCCAACCAGCCAGAAGGATCACCACCATGCCAATACAGATTTTACCGCCGCAGCTGGCGAACCAGATTGCCGCAGGCGAAGTGGTTGAGCGCCCGGCGTCGGTCGTAAAAGAGCTGGTGGAAAACAGCCTGGATGCCGGTGCCACGCGCATTGATGTCGATATTGAGAAAGGTGGCGCGAAGCTCATCCGCATTCGCGACAACGGCTGCGGCATCGCCAAAGACGAACTGGCGATGGCATTGGCGCGGCATGCGACCAGCAAAATAGCCTCGCTCGATGATCTTGAGGCGATCATGAGCCTCGGTTTTCGTGGCGAAGCGCTCGCCAGTATCAGTTCTGTTTCTCGTTTAACGCTGACTTCACGCACCGCCGATCAAAGCGAAGCCTGGCAAGCCTACGCGGAAGGGCGCGACATGGATGTGACGGTGAAACCGGCTGCGCATCCGGTGGGCACATCGCTGGAAGTGCTCGACTTGTTCTATAACACGCCCGCACGCCGCAAATTCATGCGTACCGAAAAGACCGAATTTACCCATATTGATGAGGTGATTCGTCGCATTGCGCTGGCACGCTTTGACGTCGCCATCTCGCTTAGCCACAACGGCAAGTTGATGCGCCAGTATCGCGCGGTCAGTGAAGATGCGCAGCGGGAGCGGCGTTTAGGTGCCATTTGCGGCACCACGTTTATGCAGCATGCTTTGCGTATTGAGTGGCAGCACGACGATTTAGCGCTGCGCGGTTGGGTCGCCGATCCCAACGGCTCGCGCCAGGTTACCGACCTGCAATATTGCTACGTCAACGGACGCATGATGCGCGACAAGCTGATCAATCACGCAATTCGTCAGGCGTATCAAACGCAGCTTGGCGACGATCAGCAGCCGGCTTACGTGCTCTATCTGGAGATCGATCCGCATCAGGTAGATGTCAACGTTCATCCGGCTAAGCATGAGGTGCGTTTCCATCAGTCGCGTTTGGTACATGATTTTATCTGGCAAGGCGTGATGAGCGCGCTGCAAGCCAGTCGCGCGCCGGAATTGCCCATCACCCACGTCGAAGAACCGGCACCGAAGTGGCAGCCAGAAAACCGCCAGGCAGCAGGCGCGAACCACTTTGCCCAGCCCAGCAACACGCCACGCAGCGGTAGCGCTTCTGCGGCTGCAAGCTGGCAGAGTAAGGAGCCGGTTTACAGTGCGCGTGAAGGCAATGCGTATAAGCAGTTGATGAAAACGCCGGTGGTAGAAACGCCGCGTGCTGCGCCAGTTCCTGCGGCGGCTCCAGTGCGTCAGCCGGAAACACGTGAAGCACCGCTGGCCGCCCACGCGCAAAGTTTTGGCCGCGTGTTAAGCGTTTTACAGGATCGTTATGCGCTGCTGGAACGTGGCAGCGCGCTGCAATTGTTATCGCTGGCCGTGGCGGCACACTGGTTAAAACAGGCCCAGCTGCAACCAGGCGAAGAGGGCTTAAAACCGCAGCCATTGCTGATCCCGGTACGCCTGAAAATTGCCGCGCCGGAACTGGCCGCTATCGCCGATCATGCCGCGCTGCTGAGACAGATGGGCATTGATTTACAACGAGAAGGGCAGCACGTCACGCTGCGCGCGGTGCCTTTACCGTTACGAACACAAAATTTACAAATCTTGATTCCAGAACTGTTAGGCTACCTGGCCCGGCAGCAAGAGGTTTCTGCATCCACGTTGGCCCAATGGCTGGCGCGTCGAGATGATGCAGAAGACGCTCACTGGAATCACTCGCAGGCGATTGCACTGCTGGCAGAGCTGGAAAGGATTTGCCCGCAACTGCTGAAGTCGCCGCCTTCAGGTCTGTTACAGACCATTGAGATTGAGAGCGCGCTGAACGCGTTGAAGCATGAGTGAAATAAACCAGGCTAGCCGGCCAAAGGCAATTTTTTTGATGGGGCCTACCGCCTCCGGTAAGACGGCATTAGCGATTTCGCTGCGTCAGCAACTTCCGGTGGAACTTATTAGCGTTGACTCTGCCTTAATCTATCGCGGGATGGATATTGGCACGGCGAAACCGTCGGCAGAAGAGTTAGCACTGGCGCCCCATCGTTTGCTGGACATTCGCGATCCGGCGGAAGCGTATTCCGCCGCAGAATTTCGTCGCGATGCGTTGGCAGAAATGGCGGAGATCACCCGGAAGGGGAAGATTCCGTTGCTTGTTGGTGGAACCATGCTCTACTTCAAGGCGTTACTTGAAGGATTGTCGCCGTTGCCCTCGGCCGATCCCGAGGTGCGTCAGCGAATAGAGCAAATGGCGGCGGAGAAAGGGTGGGAAGCCCTGCACCGTCAGCTGTGTGAAATCGATCCGGTCGCCGGTAGTCGTATTCATCCGAATGATCCGCAGAGACTTTCGCGAGCACTGGAAGTTTTTTTTATTTCGGGTAAAACTTTAACGGAACTGACAAAAACCTCCGGCGAAGCGTTACCCTACGACGTGTACCAGTTTGCTATCGCACCTGCGAGTCGCGAACTGATACATCAACGCATTGCGTTGCGTTACGACCAGATGCTAGCGTCAGGATTTGAAGCGGAGGCTCGTGCACTGTTTGCGCGAGGTGATTTGCATACGGACATGCCTTCCATTCGTTGTGTAGGTTATCGCCAGATGTGGTCTTATTTATCAGGCGAAATCGATTACGACGAAATGGTTTATCGGGGAATTTGCGCCACTCGGCAGCTCGCTAAACGCCAGATGACCTGGTTACGCGGCTGGCCTGAAGTACACTGGTTAAACAGTGATGAGCCAGAGTTAGCGCGTAATGCGGTGCTTAAGGTAGTTAGTGCGTAGCAGGGATGATTGTGTACAATTGATTGGTTATCGTGCGCAAATTTTTACGCAGTTTTTCTGAACCACGGTTCTTAAAGCAACAAACAACAAGCATATAAGGAAAAGATAGAATGGCTAAGGGGCAATCTTTACAAGACCCGTTTTTGAACGCATTGCGTCGTGAACGTGTACCGGTTTCGATCTATTTGGTGAATGGTATTAAGCTGCAAGGGCAAATTGAATCCTTTGATCAGTTCGTCATTCTGTTAAAAAACACGGTCAGCCAGATGGTGTATAAGCACGCCATCTCTACAGTGGTTCCTTCTCGCCCAGTGTCGCACCATAGCAATAACGCGGGCGGCAGCGGTGGTAGCAGCAACTATCATCACAGCGGAAGCAACCAAGGCGCTCAGTCGCAGCCACAACAAGACGGCGATAACGCAGAATAATTTTGCGCTGCCGTAAAGCCAGGGCTGGAGAACGAGCACGTTTTCCTGTCCTGGTTATTTTATTTTAGCGAGGTTATAGCTTGTTTGACCGTTATGAAGCCGGTGAGCAGGCCGTACTGGTACACATCTGGTTCTCCCAAGACAAAGAGCTGGAAGATTTGCAGGAGTTTGAAACTCTTGTCTCTTCTGCGGGCGTTGAAGCGCTGCAAGTCATTACGGGCAGCCGTAAAGCGCCACATCCCAAATATTTTGTCGGTGAAGGAAAGGCAGTTGAAATTGCCGATGCGGTGAAAGCGAGTGGAGCATCGGTCGTTTTATTCGATCATGCCTTAACTCCTGCCCAGGAACGTAATTTAGAGCGTGTGTGCGAATGTCGTGTCGTTGACCGCACCGGCCTAATTCTTGATATTTTCGCTCAGCGCGCCCGTACCCATGAGGGTAAATTACAGGTCGAGCTGGCACAGTTACGCCATATGGCAACACGTTTAGTGCGTGGATGGACGCACCTTGAACGCCAAAAAGGTGGTATCGGTTTACGTGGTCCGGGTGAAACCCAGTTGGAAACGGACCGCCGTTTACTACGCAATCGAATTAGCCTGATCCTTTCCCGTCTTGAGCGTGTTGAGAAGCAGCGCGATCAGGGCCGCCAATCACGTGCTAAAGCTGACGTGCCAACCGTTTCTCTGGTGGGCTACACCAACGCAGGCAAATCTACCCTGTTTAATGCAATAACCTCCGCTGATGTTTATGTGGCAGATCAACTGTTTGCGACGCTTGATCCGACTTTACGTCGCCTGAATGTTGCAGACGTTGGTGAAGTGGTTCTGGCTGACACAGTGGGATTTATTCGTCATTTGCCACATGACTTAGTGGCTGCGTTTAAAGCTACGCTGCAGGAAACGCGTCAGGCAGCGCTGCTGCTCCATGTCGTTGATGCGGCTGATTTACGTATCAATGACAACATCGAAGCCGTGAATGAAGTGCTGGCAGAAATAGAATCCGATGAAATTCCAGCACTGATGGTCATGAACAAAATCGATATGCTGGAGGACTTTGAGCCGCGTATCGATCGCAACGAAGAGAACCAACCGATTCGCGTTTGGTTATCTGCACAGAGCGGCGTGGGTCTGCCGTTACTGTGGCAGGCGCTTTCTGAGCGTTTAGCCGGTGAGATTGCACAGTACGATTTACGTCTGCCGCCGGAAGCGGGCCGTTTACGCAGTCGTTTTTATCAGTTGCATGCTATAGAAAAAGAATGGAATGAAGATGATGGCTGTGTGAGTTTACACGTGCGTATGCCGATCGTTGATTGGCGTCGTCTGTGTAAACAAGAGCCGTCGCTAGCCAGTTATATTGTTTGACCGTTGCCTAACCGATCTTACCCAAAAGATTTCAGGTTGTAGCAAGGCGGCAATTGAACGAATTCCCGGGAGCTTACATCAGTAAGTGACCGGGATGAGTGAAAGCAGCCAACGCCGCTACAATCTGAAAGATGAAGGGTAAGCCGTAAATACAATAAATGGAGTAGAAACATGGCGTGGAATCAGCCCGGAAATAACGGACAGGACCGCGACCCGTGGGGAAGCAGCAATAATCAAGGCGGCAACTCTGGGGGAAATAAAGGAGGTCGCGATCAGGGACCACCTGATCTGGATGATATCTTCCGAAAGCTGAGTAAAAAACTCGGCGGACTGGGCGGTGGCAAACAGAATGACAATGGCCAACGCAGCGGCGGTAGCGGTGGCAAAATAGTTGGCATCGTTGCCGTAGCGGCGGTCGTTATCTGGGCGGCTAGCGGTTTCTACACCATCAAAGAAGCGGAACGTGGCGTCGTCACGCGCTTTGGCAAATTTAGCCATCTGGTTGAGCCTGGCCTCAACTGGAAACCGACTTTCGTCGATCAGGTTCGTGCCGTAAACGTAGAAGCCGTACGTGAACTGGCCGCGTCTGGCGTGATGTTGACGTCGGATGAGAACGTGGTGCGCGTTGAGATGAACGTACAGTACCGCGTGACCGATCCTGAGCGTTATCTGTATGCCGTGACCAGCGCTGACGACAGCCTGCGTCAGGCCACTGACAGCGCCTTGCGTGGCGTTATTGGTCGCTCAACCATGGACCGCATCCTGACGGAAGGCCGTACCGTGGTACGTAGCGAAACTCAGCGTGAGCTCGACGAGACCATCCGTCCGTACAACATGGGTATTACCCTGCTGGACGTAAACTTCCAGGCGGCGCGTCCACCGGAAGAAGTTAAAGCCGCATTTGACGATGCGATTGCCGCGCGTGAAAACCGTGAACAGTACGTTCGTGAAGCTGAAGCTTATTCGAACGAAGTTCAGCCGCGTGCTAATGGTCAGGCGCAGCGTATCCTCGAAGAGGGGCGTGCTTACAAAGAGCGTACGGTGTTAGAAGCGCAAGGTGAAGTGGCACGTTTTGCCCGCTTGCTGCCGGAATATAAAGCTGCACCAGAAATCACGAAAGAACGTCTTTACATTGAAACCATGGAACGCGTGCTGAGTCATACCCGCAAGGTATTGATCAGCGATCGTGGTAACAATTTGACGGTTCTGCCACTGGATCAACTGATGCGCGGTGGTCAGGCATCTGGCCAGGGCGGTCAGAAAATGACGAATTTAATGAAGTCTCCTTCGTCGTCCGATAGCAATGCGAATCGGGGAGATACTTCATCTTACAGTCCAGACAGCATCATGGATCAGCGTCGCGCCAATGCGCTGCGCAACGATACCCAGCGCCAGGGGAGGGAGTAATCGATGCGTAAGCCAATCATCGCCGTAATTATTGTAGTGCTGGTGGTGCTTTACGCGTCACTGTTCGTGGTGCAGGAAGGCCAACGCGGCATCGTGCTGCGCTTTGGTAAGGTTCTGCGTGATGACGAAAACAAACCGCTGGTGTACGCACCGGGTCTGCATTTCAAAATTCCGTTTATCGAAACCATGAAATCACTGGATGCACGCATTCAGACCATGGATAACCAGGCTGACCGCTTTGTTACCAAAGAGAAGAAAGACCTGATCGTTGATTCTTATATCAAATGGCGTATCAGTGACTTCAGCCGTTACTACCTGGCAACCGGTGGTGGCGACGTTTCTCAGGCTGAAGTGCTGCTGAAACGTAAGTTCAGTGACCGTCTGCGTTCTGAAATGGGGCGTCTGGATGTGAAAGACATCGTGACCGATTCGCGTGGCCGTTTGACCACTGACGTGCGTGATGCCCTGAACACCGGTAGCGCAGGTAATGATGATGACGTTCAGACGCCAGCTGCGGATGACGCCATTGCGAATGCGGCAGCACGTGTAGAACGTGAAACCAACAGCAGCGAGCCGGCACCAAACCCGAACAGTATGGCTGCGTTGGGTATTGAAGTTGTCGACGTGCGCATCAAGCAGATCAACCTGCCGACTGAGGTTTCTGACGCGATCTACAACCGTATGCGCGCCGAGCGTGAAGCGGTAGCGCGTAGTCAGCGTTCACAAGGTCAGGAAGAGGCAGAGAAACTGCGTGCGCAGGCCGATTATCAGGTCACGCGTACGTTGGCAGAAGCACAGCGTGAAGCGCTGATTTCTCGCGGTGAAGGTGATGGTGAAGCAGCAAAACTGTTTGCTGATGCCTTCAGCCAGGATCCGGATTTCTATGCCTTTATCCGCAGCCTGCGTGCCTATGAGAATAGCTTCTCAGACAATCAGGATGTGTTAGTGCTGAGCCCGGATAGCGATTTCTTCCGCTATATGAAAGCGCCCTCTAACGCCACGCGTTAAGAACTGATATAAAGTCCAGGCCGACAATGTTGTCGGCCTTTTTTTTGGGAAAAATCATGAATTCAACCATCTGGATGGCGCTGGCTTTGGTTTTGGTGCTGGAAGGACTTGGACCGATGTTTATGCCACGCGCATGGAGACGCATGATTCTGGCGATGACGCAGTTGCCCGATCGTCTCTTGCATCGTTTTGGTGGCGGTTTAGTGGTGGCCGGCGTGGTTATTTACGCCATGATCAGTATGCATGCGCGTTAATCAGCGTAAATTTGTGTGATGCCGCGCGACTCAATTGTGTCTGTTGGCCGCTGTTCCCCCAACATGTTGTGAGCTGAGCAAAACTCAGGCAAAAAACAGCGCAATCGTATGCTAAAAGTGCTGAAAGAGTAAAAGTCAGGTGGTAGAATCCATTTTTAAGCAATCGGTGATTTTGAAAAAATGGGTAAGAACGTCGTCGTACTGGGCACCCAATGGGGTGACGAAGGTAAAGGTAAGATCGTAGACCTTCTGACAGAGCGCGCGAATTACGTCGTGCGTTACCAAGGTGGCCATAATGCAGGCCACACACTTGTCATCAACGGTGAAAAAACCGTCCTCCACTTAATTCCATCTGGCATCCTGCGTGAAAACGTCACCAGCATCATTGGTAACGGCGTTGTACTGTCGCCTGAAGCGCTGATGAAAGAGATGAAAGGTCTGGAAGAACGCGGTGTGCCGGTACGTGAACGTCTGTTGATCTCTGAAGCCTGCCCATTGATTCTGCAATACCACGTAGCAATGGATGTGGCGCGCGAAAAAGCGCGTGGCGCCAAAGCTATCGGCACCACCGGTCGCGGTATCGGTCCTGCCTATGAAGATAAAGTGGCACGTCGCGGTCTGCGCGTGAGCGATCTCTTCAACAAAGAAACCTTTGCGGTGAAGCTGAAAGAGATCGTCGATTTCTACAACTTCCAGCTGGTTAACTATTACAAAACTGACGCTGTTGACTACGAAAAAGTGCTGAGTGATACGCTGGCGGTTGCCGATATCATTACCAGCATGGTGGTTGATGTGTCTGATCTGCTGGACGGCGCGCGTAAGCGTGGCGACCTGATCATGTTCGAAGGTGCACAGGGTACGCTGCTGGATATCGATCACGGTACTTATCCGTACGTGACCTCATCGAACACCACCGCAGGCGGCGTAGCGACGGGTTCAGGTATTGGTCCTCGCTATGTTGATTACGTGCTGGGTATCGTCAAAGCCTACTCAACGCGCGTTGGTGCAGGTCCATTCCCGACCGAACTGTTCGACGAAACCGGTGAGTTCCTGTGTGCACAAGGTAACGAGTTCGGCGCGACCACCGGTCGTCGTCGTCGTACCGGCTGGCTGGATGCGGTTGCCGTTCGCCGTGCAGTACAGATCAACTCGCTGTCAGGTTTCTGCATGACCAAGCTGGACGTGCTGGATGGCCTGAAAGAAGTGAAAATCTGTGTGGCTTATCGCATGCCAGATGGCCGCGAAATGACCACCACGCCGCTGGCGGCTGAAGGCTGGGAAGGCATTGAGCCGATTTACGAAACCATGCCAGGCTGGAGCGAGACCACATTCGGCGTTAAGACGCTGGAAGGTCTGCCACAAGCTGCACGTGACTACATCAAACGTGTAGAAGAAGTGACCGGTGTGCCGATTGATATTATTTCTACCGGCCCAGACCGCAGTGAGACCATGATTTTGCGCGACCCGTTCGACGCATAATCTCCTCAGGCCGGACTCTGTCCGGCCTTTGTATTTCTAATCTTTGACTCCACTCACTCTATTTTTTCTTGCAGATATCGATACTTGCCAGAAAAAACGCACCGGCCACCACGCTCTGGTTTATCATCATATTTAAACATCACGCCGACCGGCGCATAACCATAACGTTCGATGATTCACTGAGGTATATGTGCAGCTAACAAGTTTTACCGATTATGGTCTGCGTGCCCTGATTTACATGGCGACGTTACCGGAAGGTAAGCAGACCAACATTACCGAAGTCACCGATACCTACGGGGTGTCGCGTAACCATATGGTTAAAATCATCAACCAACTGAGCCGGGCTGGCTTTGTCGCCGCAACACGCGGTAAAAACGGCGGAATTCGTTTAGGCATGGACCCGGAAAAAATCGTCATTGGCGATGTGGTGCGAAGAATGGAGCCGTTGCAGCTCGTGAACTGCGACGAGTGTGTGATCACGCCGGCCTGTCGTTTGCGTAAAGCATTGCACGATGCGGTCCAGCTATTCCTCAAGGAACTGGACAAGTATACGCTGGCCGATTTGGTCAAAGATAACGATTCGCTGTACCAACTTTTATTGTCCGAACCGCCGGTGGCAATCCAAATTAAATGACATCGGAGGAACCGTAATGTCAAAAGATCCTTTTCAGGATAGAGAAGCTGAAAAATACGAAAACCCAATTCCAAGCCGCGAATTTATTCTGGCACTGCTAGAAAAACGGGAAAAACCGACCAACCGCGATGACATCGCGCAGGAATTGAATATCACCAGCGAAGAGCAACTGGAAGCGCTGCGTCGTCGTCTGCGCGCCATGGAGCGCGATGGTCAGCTGGTGTTTACGCGTCGTCAATGTTACGCCCTGCCAGAACGTCTCGATCTCTTGCGCGGAAAAGTGATTGGTCATCGCGATGGCTACGGCTTCCTGCGCGTGGAAGGCCAGAAAGATGATTTCTATCTCTCTGCCGAACAGATGAAATTCTGCCTGCACGGCGACGTAATTCTGGCGCAGCCGGGCAGCGCCGATCGTAAAGGTCGTCGCGAAGCGCGCGTTGTGCGTGTGCTTGAACCGCGTAACAGCCAGATCGTTGGTCGCTACTTCACCGATGCGGGCACCGGATTTGTGGTGCCAGACGACAGCCGCCTGAGCTTTGATATTCTGATCCCGCAAGAAGAAACGCTCAACGCGCGTATGGGTTCGGTGGTGGTGGTGGAAATCACCCAACGTGCCACGCGTCGCACCAAGGCGCTCGGCAAGATTACTGAACTGCTTGGCGACGATATGGGCACCAGCCTTGCGGTCGATATGGCGGTGCGCACTCATGAAATCCCACACACCTGGCCGGAAGAAGTTGAGAAGCAGATCGCTAAGCTAAAAGAAGAAGTGCCGGAAGAGGCGAAGCTTGGGCGTGTTGATTTACGTAAGTTGCCGCTGGTCACCATTGATGGTGAAGATGCGCGCGACTTTGATGATGCTGTTTTCTGCGAGAAGAAGCGCGGCGGCGGCTGGCGTTTGTGGGTGGCGATTGCTGACGTCAGCTATTACGTGCGTCCGGGCACACCGCTGGACGATGAAGCGCATCAGCGCGGTACTTCGGTCTATTTCCCGTCGCAGGTTATCCCGATGCTGCCGGAGATTCTCTCCAATGGCTTGTGCTCGCTAAATCCGCAGGTTGATCGTTTGTGCATGGTGTGCGAGATGACCATCTCCTCCAGCGGCAAACTCACCGGTTTCAAACACTATGAAGCGGTGATGAATTCCCATGCGCGACTGACCTACAACAAAGTGTGGAACATTCTGCAAGGTGATGCCGATCTGCGTGAACAATACGCGGCGCAGGTTCCTCATCTGCAAGAACTGCACAACATGTATCAGGTGCTGGAAACCGCGCGCGAGCAGCGTGGCGGCATTTCGTTTGAGACCGATGAAGCCAAGTTCATCTTCAACGCCGAGCGTCGCATTGAGCGCGTTGAGCGCACCTCACGCAATGATGCGCACAAGCTGATTGAAGAGTGCATGATTCTCGCCAACATCGCCTCGGCGCGTTTTGTTGAAAAAAATGAAGAGCCTGCGCTGTTCCGCGATCACGATCGCCCAAGCGAAGACAGCATCAAAAGCTTCCGTACCGTACTGAACGAGCTGGGCTTAAGCCTGCCGGGCGGCGCTAAGCCGCACCCGACCGATTATGCTGCTCTGCTGAAACAAGTTGCCGATCGTCCAGACGCGGAAATGCTGCAAACCATGCTGCTGCGTTCGATGAAGCAGGCCGTTTACGATCCTGAAAACCGGGGGCACTTCGGCCTGGCGCTGGCGTCTTATGCGCACTTTACCTCGCCGATTCGCCGTTATCCGGATTTGCTGCTGCATCGCGCCATCAAATATCTGCTGGCAAAAGAGCGCGGCGAAGTCGATGGCATCACCACGCCGACCGGTGGCTATCACTACGACATGCAGCAGATGCTGCAGCTGGGCCAGCACTGTTCGCTGACCGAGCGCCGTGCTGATGAAGCCACGCGCGATGTTGCTGATTGGCTGAAGTGTGACTTCATGCAGGATCAGGTTGGCACCGTGTTCAACGGCGTGATCTCCAGCGTGACCGGCTTTGGTTTCTTCGTACGTCTCAACGATCTGTTTATCGATGGTTTGGTGCACGTCTCGACGCTGGATAACGACTATTATCGCTTCGATGCGGTGGGGCAGCGTTTGATCGGCGAATCCGGCGGTCGTACTTATCGTCTGGGCGATGCGGTGGAAGTGCGCGTTGATGCAGTACATATGGACGAGCGTAAAATCGACTTCGCGCTGATTTCCAGCAAGCGTGTACCGCGCGGCGAAGGCAAAACCGAGCGCGAGCGTGAGAAACGCGGCGGCAAACCGCCAGCTAAACGTCGTCGTGATGCCGGTAAGAAGGGCACTTTCGAGCCTGATTCAGCGTTCCGTGGCGACAAGAAAAAGCCTGCCGTTGCTGAGAAACCGGCTAAAAGCGAGAAAAAAGGCAAAAAAGTTTCCGAGAAAACCCGTAAAATCGCCGCCGCCACCAAGTCCAAGCGTGCGTCGAAGAAGCAGCCTGACGAAGCCTGATAGTTTGGTCGCCTTGTATGGCGACCAGACGAAAACGTTGCAGGGTGCGCATCAATGCGCACCCGAATCTCCGTATTCAACGATCTAAATCCAACCTTGAGCAAAGTAATGAGTGAAATAATTTTTGGTATTCATAGCGTGCAGGCGCTGCTGGAGCGCGATCCTCAGCGTTTTCAGGAAGTCTTTATCCTTAAAGGCCGCGAAGATCGTCGCCTGCAGCCGCTGATCCTCGCATTGGAAGCTCAGGGAATCCCGGTGCAGGTGGCGAACCGTCAATGGCTCGATAGCCAGGTTGAAGGCGGCGTGCATCAGGGCATTGTGGCGCGCGTGAAGCCAGGCAAGCAGTATCAGGAAGGTGATTTGCCGGATCTGCTGCAGAGCCTTGAGAAGCCGTTCCTCCTGGTGCTGGATGGCGTTACCGATCCGCACAATCTCGGCGCTTGCCTGCGTAGCGCGGATGCCGCTGGCGTGCATGCGGTCATCGTGCCAAAAGACCGTGCAGCACCGTTGAATGCCACCGCGAAGAAAGTGGCCAGCGGCGCGGCAGAAAACGTGCCGTTGATTCGCGTCACCAACCTGGCGCGTACCTTACGCTTGCTGCAGGAATACAACGTCTGGGTCGTTGGTACCGCAGGCGAAGCCGATCACACCGTTTACCAAAGCAAAATGACTGGCCCAATGGCGCTGGTGATGGGTGCGGAAGGTGAAGGCATGCGTCGTTTGACGCGTGAGCATTGCGATGAGCTGATCAGCATCCCAATGGCCGGCAGCGTCTCGTCACTCAACGTGTCAGTTGCCACCGGCGTCTGCTTGTTCGAAGCCGTTCGCCAGCGTCAGGCGTGATCCCCACCGCAAAAAAATTTCCAGACCAGGCATAACTGCAAAACAGCTACATACTTATACCCTAAATAATTCGAGTTACAGGAAGGCGGCAAGCGGCAAGTGCGTGAGTCCCCAGGAGCTTACATCAGTAAGTGACTGGGGTGAACACACGCAGCCAACGCACCTGTAGCTCGAAGTATGACGGGGATATGTATGATTTGGCACACCCACACCGTATTCAATCAGCCCGATCCGCTCAGCAACAGCAACCTGTTCACGCGAGATATCGCCCTGTGCGAGGCCGTTGCACGCGAAGGCGCCAGCTGGGATCGCGAATGGCTGGCTTCAGTCGGCCTGCAACTTGGCAGCGCCGAATCCCTTGAGTTAGGCCGCTTAGCGAACGTTGAAGCGCCAGAACTGCTGCGCTACAACGCGCGCGGCGAACGTCTCGATGAAGTACGTTTTCATCCCGCCTGGCATCTGCTGATGCAGGGATTGTGCGCCAGCCGGCTTCACAATCTCAGTTGGCAGCCCGACGTGCAGCCACAGGCGATGGTGGCGCGTGCCGCACGTTTTATCCTGCATGCACAGGTGGAAGCGGGCTCGCTCTGTCCGGTGACCATGACGCACGCCGCCATTCCGCTGCTACAAAATCATCTGCCTGAACCCTACGCTGACTGGCGCGAAGCGCTGCTCAGCGATCGTTACGATGCGCATCATCTGCCGGGCAATAAGAAACGCGGCCTGCTGATAGGCATGGGCATGACGGAAAAACAGGGCGGCACCGATGTGTTGAGCAACACCACACGCGCCGAACCGCTCGGCGTGCGCGGGCAGGGCGAAGCGTATCGCATCACCGGCCATAAATGGTTTTTCTCGGTCCCACAAAGCGATGCGCATCTGATTCTGGCGCAGACTTCTCAAGGACTAAGTTGCTTCTTCCTGCCCCGCTTGCTGCCGGATGGCGCGCGCAATGCTATTCGCATCGAACGACTGAAAGACAAGCTCGGCAATCGTTCCAACGCCAGCGCTGAAGTGGAATTTCAGGATGCGATCGGCTGGCTGATGGGCGAAGAGGGCGACGGCGTGCGGCTGATCCTCAAGATGGGCGGCATGACGCGCTTCGACTGCGCGCTGGGCAGCCACGGACAGATGCGTCGTGCGCTGTCGATTGCCGTACACCATGCGCAGCAGCGTCAGGTGATGGGCAAGAACCTTATCGATCAGCCGCTGATGCGCGCAGTGCTGGCGCAACAGGCGCTGCAACTGGAAGGACAAACCGCCTTGATGTTGCGACTGGCGCGCGCCTGGTCAACACCGGCCAGCGAACATGAACGCTTGTACGCACGCTTGTTCACACCGGCCGCCAAATTCGTGGTCTGTCAGGCAGGCATGCCCTTTGTGGCAGAAGCAATGGAAGTGCTGGGCGGCATTGGCTATTGCGAAGAGAGCGAGCTGCCGCGTCTTTATCGTGAGATGCCGGTCAATAGCATTTGGGAAGGATCCGGCAATGTGATGTGCCTGGATGTCCTGCGCGTGCTCGGCCGCCACGCCGAGGTGATGACCATGCTGCACGATGAGTTTGATGCGGTGAAAGGCAGTAATCGTCACTTTGATCGCCGCTGGCGGCAGTTACGCTTGCAGCTCGCGAATCCGCGCGAAGGGCAGGCGCGGGAGATCACACGCGAGTTACTGCAGCTGGCGAGTGCCGCGATTCTGCTCAAAGTGGCAGAGCCGCCGCTGGCCGATGGCTGGTGTCAGCAGCATCTCGATCTGCGCGGCACGCGTGCATTGAGCGACGATCTCTGCGCACGCTTACTATTGCGCTGCAGTGCCGCTTGACGGCGCGCCATACAGAATGGCGGTAGCGTACCAGAAGCTGGGAATGGTGGTTTCATCCAGCATCAAAATTTGATAGTAAACCGCGCCCGCCCGATTGGCCTTAGCAGCAATAGCGCGCTGCGCATCATCCGGCGATCCGCGTGTGGTGGCGGTGATATTGCCGAGCTTTGGCAGACCATAACTTTGCGCGCGTGAAATCTCCTGCGCTTGCTGCGTGGGTGGCGGCGGAGCTTGTGGCGTGGTGGTGAAAGCGGCGCAGCCGCTGAGCAGCAGAGTTAAGGCCAAATAGAGGGTACGCATAGCAACTCCTGAAGCAGGAAGATGGCTCAAGTGTAAGCCATCTTCCCGTGGCTTTTAGTCCTTCAGATGAAAAATGCTCACCAGCTGCGTCAGATGATGACCTTTCTTACTCAGATGATTGGCAGTGGTTTCTGACTGGTTAATCATATCGCTGCTTTGATGCGTGGCCTGGCTGATGTGATTCATCGCCAGATTCACCTGACCAATGCCCGCCGCCTGTTCCTGCGCGGCAATATTGATTTCGCCCATCAGCGTCTTAACCTGGTCGATGTGATTGACGATATGGCTCATCGCATCACGCGTCTGCTCGGATAGCGTATGGCCAGCCGCCACTTTATCGATTGAGCTGGCAATCAAGCCATCAATCTCTTTGGCTGCCGTGGCACTGCGCTGTGCCAGCGCACGCACTTCCGCCGCCACCACCGCAAAGCCTTTACCGTGTTCACCGGCGCGCGCCGCTTCAACCGCCGCATTGAGCGCCAGAATGTTGGTCTGGAACGCAATTGACTCAATCACGTGAGTGATATCGGCGATGCTCTGCGACGCCACACGAATCTCCGACATGGTTTCCACCGATCGTGCCACGGTGCTGCCGCCGTGATTCACGGTGTTAGCCGCTTCACCGACCAGCGCCATCGCCTGACGCACATTGGCCGCGGTTTGTGCCACAGTAGCGCCAAACTGCTCCATGCTGGCCGAGGTCTCCTCCACGCTGCTGGCCTGACGTCCAATCTGCTCGCTGATGCTGGAGCTGCTGGCGGCGATGGTATCGGTGCCGCTGCTGATTTCACGCGCCGCCGAACGCACCTGACTGACCACTTTCTCCAGCCCATCGCCAATGCCGTTAATCGCGTTGACCAACTGACCAATCTCATCACGACGTGAAGAGTCGAGATGTGCCTGCAGATTACCGGCGGCGTACTGTTCTGCCAGATGGATCACCTGCTGCAGAGGGCGCGTGATGGCGCGGCGGCTGTACCACATAAAGCCCATGGCAAAAGCGATCACCAGCGCCAGCCCAATCGTCATAAACAGGTTACGGCTGTGTGTGATCGGCGCCAGCAGGCTGGCACGGCTCACTTCACCGGCGATAATCCAGTTCCAGCCGGGAAGCTGCTGCCACGCCAGCAGTTTGGTTTCGCCATCCAGTTCAACCGCCACTAATCCCTTCGGCTGGCTAAGCAGTTGCTGCTGCGTGGCGTTATCCCAGCGCGGCAGTTTGCCTTCAGCGTGACGATCAAACAGATATTGGCCCTGGCTGCTGCCCGGCGCACCGTTCAAAACCGAGAAGGTGCCGCTGTCGCCAAGATGGCGCGCCAGCACTTTGTCGCGCATCAGCGCATACTGCGCATCGATCTGCACCCCGACGAACAGGATGGCGATCACCGTGCCACTGCTATCCTGCACCGGCTGATACTGCGTGATGTAACGATGGCCGAACAGCGTCGCCAGGCCGCGATACACCGTGCCCTGATTGATGCTGCGCCAGGCCGCGCTGCTGCGATCCAGTTTGGTGCCCACCGCGCGGCTGCCATCCTCTTTTTTCAGCGAGGTAGCGATACGAATGTAATCCTCGCCGTCACGCACGAAGATGGTGGAAACCGCACCGGTGCGATCGAGAAAATCATCCACCGCGATTTGATCGAGGTTGAGGGTTTTCAATCCCGCGCGCAGCGTTGGCGTGCTGAATTCGCCCACCTGAACACGTTCGCTGTCGTCGCGACTAAAACGTTTTGGCAGGAAGCTTTGGAACAGTTTGGTGTAATTCGCCACCTCTTCCGACAGCGTGGCGTTGAACATGGTGGCCATTTCATTAATGCCTTGCACCTGATTCTGCATATCATCGGTTGCCAGCTGCTCCAGCTGACGTGCCGCGTTATGGCTCAGGGTTAAGGTCAGAGTAAATAGCACAATTGCCACGCTCAAAGACGTCAATACAGACAGCTTGATTCCGAGACCCATGGCGCTGAGAGAAAGACGCTTCATAAAGTACCTTTTGAGATTATTGAAGGGGTACAAGATCAACGGCAAAGCGGGCTAAATGTTTAGGGCAGAAATTATTCAAACTTAATGTGAAGTGGCTCGCATTTTGTCCGGCAGCGCTTACACTGAGTCCAGTGATAATCATTCTCAATGGAGGCGGTATGATTGAGTTGGCAACGGAGAATCTGGCAGGCATCGAATGTATTCACGCAGCACCGGCCGGGCAGCGCCAGGCGCGCTTACCCACGGTGCTGTTCTATCACGGTTTTACCTCATCGAAAGAGGTTTACAGCTACTTTGCCGTGGCGCTGGCGCAGGCCGGTTTCCGCGTGATCATGCCCGATGCGGACATGCACGGCGCGCGCTACAACGGCGATACCGATGCACGTATGACCCACTTCTGGGAGATCCTCAAACAGAACATCGATGAAGTGCCGTTGCTGGAAAAGGTGCTGCGCGATAACGACTGGATTGCCGATGAGCGTTTTGCCGTGGCGGGAGCCTCGATGGGCGGCATGACTGCGCTGGGCGCAATGGCGCGCTATCCGCAAATCCACAGCGTGGCGTGTTTAATGGGTTCCGGCTACTTCATGCAGCTGAGTCATACGCTGTTTCCGCCGCTGGTGGCGCGTACGCCAGAACAGAAAGAGGCTTTTGCCGCGCGCTTAGCGCCGCTGGCGCCGTACGATCCCAGCGAGCAACTGGAGAAACTGGCGAATCGACCTTTACTGCTGTGGCACGGCGAAGCGGATGAAGTGGTGCCCTTTGCCGAAACGGCGCGTCTGCAGAAAGCGTTAGGCGAGGCGCAACTCGATCAACAGATGACCGCGCTTTCCGAAAAGAACATCGGCCACAAAATCACGCCTTCGGCCCTGACGGCGCTGGTCAGTTTCTTTAAACACCATTTATAAAAAATGCGGGTTGGCGTGATTGGCGCCAGCCCGTTTAAGTTGCCGAACTAAAGTTGTGATGACAACCGTTCGGCGGCGCTGGTATTGGCACTGACTGGGTTACTGCTTGCAGGCGCATCCAACCTATTAACGTAGACATAGCCTGATGCCGCGTTGCTGTTACTTCTCATCTGCTGCGCGTAGTCAGCGGAGCTGGCAAAAGCGGGTGGAGACAGGAAGAGACCCAGTAAAGTGGCGAAAATGATCATTTTCATAATCGACTCCAGACTCACAGGGATTGCACTCTCAGACGCGGCAAATAGGATTATTCGTTGCGCCTGTAAATAGTGTAGTTCTTAACCAACTTGCCGCCAGATCGTCCCATTGAACGCCTTGTTCAGAGAATTTGATCAAACGCTCGCTAACTCACTGACGCATCTCACTTAGCACAAAAAGCCGCATCAGCTGGCACGATAGTCGCCATTTGATGAATTGTGCGCTTGAGTTTCCACAAGGACGCCAGTATGATTACGCGTCAATTTTTCAGCTGCATTCAGAGGTGTGTTTCATTTTTTAAATGATTCGCAACCTATAACGTTCCTTGCTTCCGTGGGCCGCAGCTGACCCTGACAGGAGGCTGAATAATCCGTAAGGAGCTATCGATGCGTCATTACGAAATCGTATTTATGGTCCACCCTGACCAGAGCGAACAGGTTCCAGGTATGATCGAGCGTTACACTGGTGCTATCACCGGTGCACAGGGCACGATTCACCGTCTGGAAGACTGGGGCCGCCGTCAGCTGGCTTACCCAATCAACAAACTGCACAAAGCTCACTATGTTCTGCTGAACGTAGAAGCGCCGCAGGAAGTGATTGACGAGCTGGAAACTAACTTCCGCTTCAACGACGCCGTTATCCGCAGCATGGTTATGCGCGTTAAGCACGCGGTAACTGAAGCATCTCCGATGGTTAAAGCTAAAGACGAGCGTCGTGATCGCCGCGAAGACTTTGCTAACGAATCGGCTGATGACTCAGATGCTGGGGATTCTGAAGAGTAATCCGACATGACGGCAAATCGACTGCGCCTGTCTGGCACTGTGTGCAAGACGCCGGTTCGAAAAGTCAGTCCGTCAGGGATTCCTCATTGCCAGTTCGTGCTTGAGCATCGTTCTGTGCAAGAGGAAGCCGGTTTCCACCGGCAAGCCTGGTGTCAAATGCCGGTGATTATCAGCGGCAGCACCCATCAGGTGATTACTCAACATATAACGGTCGGCACGCAACTCACTCTTGAAGGCTTTATTAGCTGCCATCAGGCACGCAATGGTCAGAGTAGAATGGTGTTACATGCCGAGCAGATTGATTTGATAGATTCTGGAGACTAGCCAAATGGCACGTTATTTCCGTCGTCGCAAGTTCTGCCGTTTCACCGCGGAAGGCGTTGTAGAGATTGATTACAAAGATATCGCTACACTGAAAAACTACATTACCGAAAGCGGTAAAATTGTCCCGAGCCGTATTACCGGTACTCGTGCAAAATACCAGCGCCAGCTCGCTCGTTGCATCAAGCGCGCTCGCTACCTGTCCCTGCTTCCGTACACTGATCGTCATCAGTAATCGGTAGTTGTCCATTAACGACTTTAAGAGGATAAGGTAATGCAAGTTATTCTGCTTGATAAAGTAGCAAACCTGGGCAGCCTGGGTGATCAGGTTAACGTTAAAGCGGGCTACGCTCGTAACTTCCTGGTTCCACAGGGTAAAGCTGTTCCTGCTACCAAGAAAAACGTTGAGTTCTTCGAAACACGTCGCGCTGAACTGGAAGCCAAACTGGCTGACGTTCTGGCTGCTGCTAACGCACGTGCAGAGAAAATCAACGCACTGGGCAACGTAACCATCGCGTCTAAATCAGGCGACGCTGGTAAACTGTTCGGTTCCATCGGTACCCGTGACATCGCTGATGCAGTAACTGCAGCTGGCGTTGAAGTGGCTAAAAGCGAAGTTCGTCTTCCAGAAGGCGTACTGCGCACCACCGGTGAGCACGAAGTTGACTTCCAGATCCATAGCGAAGTATTCGCTAAACTGGTTGTGAATGTAGTTGCTGAGTAAGTTCACTCAGTAATGCGAAAACGCCGGCCTTGCGCCGGCGTTTTTGTTTCTGCGATTTACTGAGCGCGGATAAAGCTGCCATCCGGCTGACGCGTAAACAGCACCGGACCGTTGCTGCCATCCACCGTTAAACCGGTCACCACGCCTTGCGCGTTCTGACGAATCTTCACCTGCTGACCATTCTGCAACGCGCTCAGCGGCTGACCATCACCTTCGACACGCGCCATGGCAAACACATCATTCACCGGCAAATTGTTGTCGCGGAACAGCTGCGCCAGCGTCTGGCCTGATGCCACATTGTAGGTGCGCCATTCGCCCTGCGAATCGGTTTTCGGCGGCGTGTTCTGCTGTTGATTGTTATCGTAAATCTCCGCCTGCATTGGTACTTCTTTAGCGTTAGTGTCTGCCGGACGCTCAACCGGATACTGTGGCGTACTGCTTGGCCAGAGAAACGCCAGCAGCAGCACCAGCAGGGCAATAACAATGCCACGACGATGCAAAGCAGGCAGCGGATCCATCCACCGCACATCATCCAGCAGATGCCAAACGCGCTGCAGTGCGGCGGGAACGCGGGAAGTGTGATCGGAAGCCATTCGTGAATCCTCCTCGCTGGCGGCTTTGCGCGGAATGCGCGGCAGCCAACGTTGCAACCAAGGTAATAAAGTACGCGGTGCGCGCGTCCTGCGACGTCGTGGGGCGATCTGGCCCATGTATTCTCTCTTGTTCCGACGGTGGCAGGTGAAAACCTCGCCACAGCTATAGTATGAGCAATGCTGACAGGAAGTGCCTGGCAGCATTGAAAAATTTGAACGCTGTATTGTTTCCGTTTCGCCGGGAAATGTCATCTGCGGCGCGTGAGATTTTACGCCAGCCGCCCGCGCTGGTATGCTGCCGGTTCTATTTTTCTCCGGGATTAAGGAATCAAGATGACGACCCCTTCATTCGACAGCGTCGAATCACAAGCAAGTTACGGTATCGGTTTACAGGTAGGCCAGCAGCTGCAAGAGTCTGGACTGCAGGGTCTGCAGCCAGAAGCACTGCTCGCCGGCTTGCGCGACGCGCTGGAAGGGAACTCACCGGCCGTCCCGGTTGACGTGGTACATCGCGCACTGCGTGAAGTGCACGAGCGCGCTGAAGGCGTGCGTCGTGAGCGTGTAGAAGCGATGGCGGCAGAAGGTCAGACTTTCCTTGAGCAGAACGCACAGCGCGAAGGCGTAAGCAGCACCGAAACCGGTCTGCAGTTCAGCGTCATCACCCAGGGCGAGGGGCCAATCCCTTCACGTCAGGATCGTGTGCGCGTGCATTACACCGGCAAACTGATCGATGGCACCGTATTCGACAGCTCAGTGGCACGTGGCGAACCGGCTGAATTCCCGGTTAGCGGCGTAATCGCCGGTTGGATCGAAGCGCTGACGCTGATGCCAGTCGGTTCCAAGTGGGAACTGGCGATTCCACACAACCTCGCTTACGGCGAGCGCGGCGCTGGCGCCTCTATCCCGCCATTCAGCACCCTGATCTTCGAAGTTGAGCTGCTGGAAATTCTGTAAGTAGCAAGAGGGCGGCAATCGCCGCCCTTATTCGTCATTTCTTCTGCAAATCCACCTGCCACAGCGCAAAACCTATCTCATCGATGCCCACGGCTTTCATCGGGTAATCGGCATGCTGCTCGATAAATTTCGTCGCTTTTTCGCCAGGCGCGGTTTCAAAACGGATATCCAGCGGCGTGGTACTATTAATCGGTGCTAAACGCCAGTTGTGATCGGCCTGCGGTTTCACTTCGCCATGCGCTTTGGTTTCGCTGCTGATATAGGCGGCAACCACCGAGCGGTTCTCATCTGGTGAGGCGAAAGCAACATACTTATCGCCGGTACCGGCAAACTTGCCGCCGTAAGCGCGGTAGTTATTGGTGGCAACCAGGAAAGTGGCATCAGGATCGATTGGCTTGCCTTGCCAGCTGAGATCCTTAATGCGCGAAGCCCCTTTGTTGATTAGCGTACATTCCGCGTCATAGCGCGCCGGTTGTGTGACATCGATTTGATACTGCACGCCATCGATCACATCGAAGTTATAGGTGCGGAAATCCCAGTTAATCAGCGATTGCGGTTTGCTGCTGTGCGGATCGATTTGATTAAACTGCGCCGCTGAGCACTCCAGCCACTCTTTCACCTGTGCACCACTGACTTTCATCACCACCAGCGTATTGGGATAGAGATAGAGATCGGCGGCGTTACGGAAGGTGAGATTACCTTTTTCCACTTCGACATAGCTGGCGGGATCGTTTTTACGACCACCGGCTTTAAACGGCGCGGCAGCAGAGAGCACCGGCAAGCGGTCAAGATCAGGATCGCCCTGAATAAAGTGCTCAACGTAAGCGCGCTGCGCGTTGTTAACGATCTGCACCGTGGGATCGTCCTGCACCAGCGACAGGTAGCTGTACATCACGTCGGCAGATTTACCGATCGGTTTGGCAACAAACTCGCGCGTGGCGCGGTGATCCTGCTCCAGCACTTTCACCAGATCGGCATCTTCAGCCGCCAGAGATTTTTTCGCTGCGCTGTCATAAATTGGGCGTGCTTCGGCTTTGCCCTGCGCGACCTGCCATTTGCCGCCCTCATTATTCAGCACCAGATCGACCACACCAAGATGATCGCCCCACATGCCGGGCATCACCGACGGAACACCATTTAGCGTGCCTTGAGCGATATCAGCGCCTTTAATTGCCGCAAACTCTTTGCTCGGGAACACCGCGTGAGCGTGGCCGAACATGATGGCGTTGATGCCGGGAACCTGGCTGAGGTAGTAAACCGAATTTTCTGCCATGGCGTGATAGGGCTCACTACTCAAACCGGAATGCGGAATAGCGATGATTATTTCAGCACCTTTTGCGCGCATTTCCGGCACATAACGCTTCGCTGTTTCAGTGATGTCATCAACCCGCACTTTTCCCTGCAGATTGTTGCGATCCCACACCATAATCTGCGGCGGAACGAAGCCGATATAACCAATTTTCAGCGTATGCGGCTTGCCGTCACGGTCTGTTACCGTGGTTTCTTTGATTAAGTAGGGCGTAAACAGCGGTTTTCCACTTTTCTCGTCGATAATGTTGGCATTGACGTAAGGAAAACGCGCGCCGGCCAGCGCTTTTTGCAGATAAGGTAAGCCGTAGTTGAATTCGTGATTGCCGAGGTTTCCGACCGCGTAATCCAGCGTGTTCATCGCTTTATACACCGGATGTACTTCGCCCGTTTTCAGCCCTTTCGCCGCCATGTAATCGCCCAGCGGACTGCCCTGAATAATATCGCCGTTATCGACCAGCACGCTGTTTTTCGCTTCGGCGCGAGCCTGCTGAATTAAGGTGGCGGTGCGCACCAGGCCGAACTTCTCCGTCGGCGTATCTTTGTAATAATCGAAATCCATCATATTGCTGTGCAGATCGGTGGTTTCAAGAATGCGCAAATCCACCGTAGCAGCCTGTACCGTGGCGGCAGTAATACAGAGTGCCAATAACGACATGCTCGCTTTGAACATCGCTTGCTCCTTGTTCGGTCCAATGGGCCTCTCAAAATAATGTAAAACCATGACGAATTATCATTTCAATTTGTGATGGAGCTCGGACTTTCATCCAATATCTGCTGCCGGGCCGCCGTAAAAACGCATTCAGCATCCCGCCATAGCCGCCGCTGATGAACTATGGTATTGATAATCATATAGATTGCCGTAGCAGACAGCGCAGTCGCAGGCTGTTGAATGACAACTGCTAAAATAAGAACAGATTGGCGGTTGGTGTCTGACAGGCAGAATCAGCGGAAAAGAGGTTAAGAATGTTAGATAAAATTTGTCAGCTGGCGCGTGATGCGGGCGATGCCATTATGCAGGTTTACAACGGCGCAGAGCCGGTTGATGTGGCCCGCAAGTCGGATGATTCTCCGGTCACCGCAGCCGATCTCGCGGCGCATCGCGTGATTGTGCAAGGCCTGACGGCGCTTTCACCGGAGGTGCCGGTGCTGTCTGAAGAGGATCCACCGAGCTGGGACGTCCGTCAGCACTGGCAGAAATACTGGCTGGTCGATCCGCTGGATGGCACCAAAGAGTTTATCAAACGCAACGGCGAGTTCACCGTCAATATCGCGCTAATCGAAAACGGCAAACCGGTGTTGGGTGTGGTGTACGCGCCCGTGCTGGGCGTGATGTATTCGGCAGCGGAAGGTAAAGCCTGGAAAGAAGAGAACGGCAAGCAGACGCAGATTCATGCGCGTGAAGCGCGTCCACCGTTAGTGGTGGTTAGCCGTTCGCATTTTGATAGTGATACCGAGTTGCAGGAGTATTTGCATCAGCTTGGCGAGCATCAAACCACCGCAATTGGCTCATCGCTGAAGTTCTGTCTGGTGGCCGAAGGCAGCGCGCAGCTTTATCCGCGCTTCGGGCCGACTAACATCTGGGATACCGGCGCAGGCCATGCGGTGGCGATTGCCGCCGGCGCGCATGTCCACGATTGGCAGGGCAAAACCCTCGATTACGCCCCGCGCGAATCGTTCCTCAATCCCGGTTTCCGCGTATCACTATTTTAAGATTTGTAGGGTCGCCATTTATGGCGACCAGCTACGCATAAAGATTCAAACCAAGCGTCGGGGCTTTTTCTAAAACTGCATGATTATCAGCATGAGGTCGCCATAAATGGCGACCCTACGCCGGATGATTGCACTTGTAAGGTCGCCATTTATGGCGACCTCTACTCACTTCTGCAACAACTCATGAATTAACTTCATCGCCTGCTGCACTTCATCCTGCGTTAGCGGACCATCTTTGACGTAACGCACATGTGCGGTGTTATCCAGCACTACAATCGCCGATCCCCCTTTCTCCAATTGCCATGCCTGACGCGCGCTGCCGTTGCTATCGACGATAAACTGCGACCACGGATACTGCTGCTTATTGCTCTCAATGCTGCTGCGCACAAACATGCCGGTGCCAGGAATCGCATCGTCGGTATTGACGATAGTGGTTGTTTGATAACGATCGTGCGGCAGATGCGCGGCTTTGATGGCTTCAATTAACGCCGCGTTCTGCTCTTTCGCAGAAGAACGACCGGCAATATGCAGGATGACGCGAACTTTTCCGCTCAGCTGCGCGCTATTCCAGGATTTGTAGCTAAACTTATCTTCATCTTGTTGATAAACCAGCTCTCCTTTGTCGTTAACGCCAACAGCGGGCACGCGTTCACCCAGTTTGAATGCATGTGCCGAAGCCAGGCCAGGCAGCAGTAGTGCCAGTGCTATCACAGTGTGTCTCAAACGCATTTATCAAACTCCTTGGTGATCCGACCAGTTGTTCATGTTCCTGCAATATTAGGCATGGATGATGCGTCTGTCGCAATGAGTTAACAGGTTTGCAACCTATGCCACAATTCCATAATGAGTGAAGGTTTATACTGAGTTTCGTGAGGCTGATAACAGAGTATTCTGTAATGATGTGTCAATTCAGTAAATAATTCACCTTTTCGGAACATTGGTAAGAAAGGATGCTCTATAGTTATGCCTCATTTGCGCTTCATGGGTTCGTACCAAATTTGGTCACGACGGAGCGTATTAAACATTTTCAGGAGTTAAACAGCATGAAGATCTTCCAGCGCTATAATCCGCTGCAAATTGCGAAATATGTAAAAACGCTATTTAGAGGAAGGTTGTACATCAAGGATGTGGGCGCGTTCGAGTTTGATAAGGGCAAAGTGATGTTGCCGCGTGTCAAAGATAAACAGCATCTCAGCGTGATGTCAGAAATCAATCGCCAGGTGCTGCGGCTGCAAGCCGAGTACAACTAAGTAAGCATAAGAAAGGGCGCCGATGGCGCCCTCAGTTTTTTATGCGATTGTTGGTTGGTCGCCATGAATGGCGACCCTAGGATGACTCTGCTTCATCCAGCGCATTCTTGGTCACATTCAGCACCGGCGGGCGTTCATCAATACGCGTGACCAGCAACTGGTCGATGCGGTAACTATCAATATCCACCACTTCAAACTTGTAGCCGGAAAACTTCACAAAATCGGTACGCTTCGGAATCTTGCGCAGCATGTACATCATGAAGCCGCCGATGGTTTCGTAATTGCCAGACTGTGGGAAATCATCAATATCCAGCACACGCATCACGTCATCAATTGGCGTACCGCCTTCCACCAGCCATGAGTTCTCATCACGCGCGACAATCTGCTCTTCCTGACCCTGGCCCACCAAATCGCCCATCAGCGTAGTCATCACGTCATTCAGGGTAATGATGCCGACCACCAGCGCGTATTCGTTCATGATCACCGCGAAGTCTTCACCGGCGGTTTTGAAGCTTTCCAGCGCTTCGGAGAGCGTCAGCGTATCCGGCACAATCAGCGCAGAACGAATATTCACACCGCTGTTCAGCGTCAGGCTTTGATTGCCCAACACACGCAGCAGCAGCTCTTTGGAATCGACATAACCGACGATGTGGTCGATATCGCCATCGCAGACAATGAATTTGGAATGCGGATGCTGAGCGATTTTGGTTTTCAGCGTGGTTTCATCTTCGTGTAAATCGAACCACACCACGTTCTCGCGCGAGGTCATCGATGACGGCACGGTGCGTGATTCCAGCTCAAACACGTTCTCAATCAACTCATGTTCCTGCTTACGCAGCACACCCGCCAACGCACCGGCTTCGACCACCGCATAAATATCGTCGGAGGTGATGTCGTCTTTACGCACCATCGGCAGTTTGAACAGACGGAAGAAGACGTTCGCCAGGCCGTTGAACAACCACACCAGCGGACGCAGCACCACTAAGCAGAAGCGCATCGGGTTAATGATGCGCAGCGCCACCGCTTCCGGGGCAATCATGCCGACGCGTTTTGGCGTCAGGTCAGCAAACAGAATGAACAGGCTGGTTACGATGGTGAAGGAGCAGATAAAGCTGAGTTGTTCAGCCAATTCGGGTGCCACGAAGCGGCTGAATAGGCTATTAAAGGCGGGCGAGAAGGCGGCATCGCCGACGATACCGCCGAGAATCGCCACGGCATTCAGGCCAATCTGCACCACGGTGAAGAACATGCCAGGTTGTTCCTGCATCTTCAGCACGCGCTGGGCATTGATGTTGCCTTCGTCAGCCAGCAGCTTCAGCTTGATCTTACGGGCGGCTGCCAGCGAGATCTCCGAAAGGGAAAAAAATGAACTGATGACTATCAGTAAAAGAATGACAAGCAAGCTATCGAGCATAAAAGATCCGTTGGGTTAATCACTTGTCATTTTTGGCCTGGGCAGCGCGGGAGTGGGCGTACATCCGGTACTTGCCAGTCAAACAGGCTATCCGTGCCAAAAATGTCTGCGCCATATCGACAAGATAAGGTTAACGTCGGGGCAGAAAAAGGTGCAGGCGAGGCCTGCTGGTCGCTGATTATAGCAGCAGCGCTTATCATGCCGCTATAGGGGCATGATAAGCGCTCGGATTAATCCGAGTGAGCGGCTGTCAGGCGCAGAAGAATGGCGTGGCAGTTGTATCGCTCCCCCCATTTACCGACAATAGGTCACAATTTGGCTTAGTCGCTGGGTTTACGCCGATGGGCAGAAAAAAGGCGGCTATGCTGATGGGTACACGCGCGGTGATGATACCCTTCCAGAGAATAAACGCCCCTGCGGAATAGGGGCCGGCATTATTAACAGGAGTACGTGTGCCACGATTTCATATTTATTGTTTGGCCAGCCTGTTGCTTGCTGCACCTGCCGTTGAGGCAGCCAAAGTGCGCTTGCAACTGGACGGTCTTACCGGGGATTTACAGAAGAACGTCAGGGCACGCTTGTCCACTATCGGCACTGACGAGGTGTCGAACGACGGGCGTTTCCAGGCGCGCGTTGCAGAAGCGATCAAAGAAGGCCTGCGTGCGCTGGGTTATTACGAACCCGAGATCGATTTCGAATCGCGCCCGGCACCGCCACAAGGTGGTCGTCCGGTATTGATCGCGCACGTCAAGCCCGGCGAACCAGTCAAGATCGGCGGCAGCACCATCGTGATTGAAGGTGAAGCCCGCACTGACAAAGATTATCAAGCATGGGTCAAACAGGGCACGCCGAAAGTCGGTACGCAGCTCAATCACGGCGACTACGACAAATTTAAAAACGGCTTCTCCAGCCTGGCATTGCGTAATGGTTACTTCGACGGTGACTTTAAGCAAAGCCAGCTTGGCGTTTCGGTTGAACGGCGCGAAGCCTTCTGGGACATCAATTACGATAGCGGCCCGCGCTACCGCTTTGGCGATGTCGGTTTCCAGGGCTCGCAAATCGACGAAGCCTATCTGCAAAATCTGGTGCCGTTCAAAAAGGGCGATCACTACAGCTCGCGCGATCTGGCGGAACTCAACCGCCGCTTATCGGCAACTGGCTGGTTCAACTCGGTGGTGGTCGCGCCTGAATTTGATAAAGGCCGTCAAACCAAAGTGCTGCCGCTGAATGCGGTGGTATCGCCACGCGTGGAAAACACCATTGAAACCGGCGTCGGGTACTCCACCGATGTCGGGCCGCGCATTAAAGGCACGTGGAAAAAACCGTGGATTAACAGCAGCGGCCACAGCCTGGCCGCCAGCGCCTACGTCTCTGCGCCGGAGCAGCAGCTCGATCTCAGCTACAAAGTTCCGCTGCTGAAAAGTCCGCTGGAGCAGTATTACACCTTCTCCGGCGGCGTGAAGCGCACCGATCTCAACGACACCAAAGCCGATACCACCACGCTGGCGATGTCGCGTAACTGGGACAGCAGCAGCGGCTGGCAGAAAGCAATTAACCTGCGCTGGAGCCTCGATCACTTTACCCAGGCCAGCGTCACCAACACCACCATGCTGCTCTATCCGGGCGTCAGCCTGAACCGCACCCGTTCGCGCGGCGGTTTGATGCCGACGTGGGGCGATTCGCAGCGTTACTCGGTGGATGTGTCGGATACCACATGGGGTTCGGACGTTGATTTCGTCATCCTGCAGGCGCAAAACGTCTGGATTCGCACGCTCGCCGATAAGCATCGCTTTGTGGCGCGCGGCAATGTTGGCTGGATCGAAACCAACGACTTCGACAAAGTGCCGCCGGATCTGCGCTTCTTCGCCGGTGGCGACCGCAGTATTCGCGGTTACAAATACAAAGACGTATCACCACGTGATGATAACGGTAAGCTGACCGGCGCCTCGAAAATGGCCACAGGCTCGCTTGAATATCAATACAACGTGACCGGCAAATGGTGGGGCGCGGTGTTCGTCGATTCTGGTGAAGCGGTCAACGACATCAAGCAGAGCAACCTGAAAACCGGCGCCGGCTTCGGCGTGCGCTGGTCATCTCCGGTAGGGCCGATCAAGTTTGATATCGCGCGGCCGATTGGCGACGACAAGGAGCATGGATTGCAATTTTATGTAGGATTGGGGCCTGAACTATGAAGCTGTGGAAAAAGGTCCTGATTGGCATCGGTATTTTTCTGGTGCTGCTGTTGGGCAGCATCGCGTTTTTGATTGGCACCACGCCGGGTTTGCATCTGTTGCTGAAAGGCGCCGATCGTTGGGTGCCAGGTTTGTCGATCAAACAGGTTGAAGGTGGCTGGCGCGACCTGACGCTAAGCGGCGTGAAGTATGAAATGCCGGGCGTCAGTGTGGATGCTGGACGTTTCCATCTGGCGCTGAATCTCAACTGCCTGCTGCATTCGTCAGTGTGTGTTAATGACATCGCGCTGCAGGATGTCAGCGTAGTGGTCGATAGCAAAAAAATGGCACCGGCCAGCGCACCGCCGCCGGAAGAGCAGAGCGGCAGCACCAATCTCAGCACGCCGTATCCGATCACGTTAAGCAAAGTTGGGCTGCACAACATCAACGTTAAAGTTGATGACACGGCGATTTCCCTGCTCGATTTCACCACCGGCCTGCAGTGGCAGGATCGCGCGCTGACGCTGACGCCAACCCATATCCAAAGCCTGCTGATTGCGCTGCCTAAAGCGGCCAAAGTGGTAGATGAGCAAGTGGTGCAACCAAAAGTGCAGCAGCCGCAGCCGGATGAAAAGCCGCTGGGCGAAACGCTGCAGGCGATGTTTGCTAAGCCGCTGTTACCGGACATGCCGGATTTCCAGCTGCCGCTGGATATCACCGTGCAGGAGCTGCTGGGTGAACAGCTGCGCATTACCGGTGATACCGACGTATCAATCACGCGTCTGTTATTAAAAGCCAAAACCGCCGATCGCCATCTGCAGCTGGAAACCTTCGATATCGATTCGCCGCAAGGGCAGGTGAACGCCAGCGGTGAAGCGACATTGGCCGATAACTGGCCGGTGAATTTCGCGCTTAACGGCACGCTCAATCTCGACCCGATCAAGGGCGAGAAGATCAAAATGAACCTTGCGGGCGCGATGCGTGACGAGTTGAAGCTCGGGCTGAATCTTTCCGGTCCGGTGCGTGCGCAGCTGGATGCGACCACGCAACTTGCGGTTGCCGGTTTGCCGCTGGCACTGAAACTCACCAGCCCGCAGCTGCGCTGGCCGCTCACCAGCGCGGTGCAGTATCAGGCGGATAATCTCGATTATCAGTTCAAAGGCAAAGCCACCGATTACGTGATGTCGCTGCGCACCGCAGTGAAAGGCGAAGGCGTGCCGCCCGCGACTATTGCGCTGGACGGCAAGGGTACCGAGCAGCAGTTTAATCTGGATAAGCTGCGCGTAGCGGCGCTGCAGGGCAATATCGATCTGACGGCGCTGGTGGACTGGAGCAAAGCCATCAGCTGGCGCAGCGAATTGACGCTCTCCGGCATCAACACCGCCAAACAGTATCCGGATTGGCCAGCCAAGCTGGATGGCAAAATTGCCACGCGCGGCAGCCTGTACGGCGGAACATGGCAGCTCAACGTGCCGCAGCTGGAGCTGAAAGGGAACGTCAAGCAGAACGCGGTAAGCGCCAAAGGTACCTTGAGCGGCAACAGCTATAACCAGTGGAAAGTGCCTGGCCTTAACATTGCGCTGGGTCGCAACCATCTGGACGTGAAGGGCGAGTTGGGCGACACGCTTAACCTCGATGCCAACATTGATGCGCCAAATCTGGATAACGCGCTGCCGGGCCTGGGCGGCGTCGCCAAAGGCACCGTCAAAGCGCGCGGTACTTTGCAGGCGCCGCAGCTGCTGGCCGATCTCACCGCTACCGGTTTGCGCTGGCAGCAGTTGCAAATCCGTCGCGTGGCGTTGCAGGGCGATGTGAAATCCAGCGATCAAATCGCCGGTAAGCTGCAACTTCGTGTGGAACAACTGCAGCAGGATGCGCTGAAAGTGAATCTGCTGACGCTGAACGCCGACGGCAACGAAAAGCAGCATCAGCTGAAGCTCGACGTACAGGGCGAACCGGTTTCCGGTCAGCTGGCGCTGAACGGCAGCTTTGATCGCAAAACCGAGCGCTGGCAGGGCAATCTCAACAACACGCGTTTCGACACGCCGGTAGGCGAATGGCGACTGACGCGGGCGATGGCGATTGATTACCTCAACAGCAAGCAAACCGCCACCATTGGTCCGCACTGCTGGCAGAATCCGAACGCGCAGCTGTGCGTACCGGAACCGATTGAAGCCGGTGCCAGCGGACATGCGCATGTGGTGCTCAATCGCTTCGATCTGGCGATGATCAAACCGTTCCTCACCGATGCCACCAAACTAAACGGTGTTTTCAGCGGTGATGCGCGCGTCAACTGGACCGCCGACGGCGCGCTGCCAACCGGCACGGTCGCGCTGAAAGGCAGCGGCGTGAAAGTGGAGCAGGACGTGCAGGGCAACAGCTTGCCTATCGCCTTCGATACGCTGAACCTGAATGCCGCGCTGCGTAACGGTCGCGCCCAGCTTGATTGGCTGATCCATATCGTCAACAACGGCCAGCTGAGCGGCAATGTGCAGATCGCCGATCCTGAGAATCGGCGTCAGCTGTCGGGCAACATCGGCATCAGCAATATTTCGCTGGCGATGTTGAATCCGGCGCTGATGCAGGGCGAGAAGATCAAAGGCAATCTGAACAGCAATCTGCGCCTTGGCGGCACGCTGCAGCAGCCGCAGGTGTTTGGTCAGTTGGGGCTGAGCGATGTGGATGTCGACGGCAGCTTTATGCCGGTCGATCTCACCGCCGCCAATCTCAACATGGTGTTCAACGGCATGAGCTCAACGCTCAACGGCATGATTCAGACGGCGCAGGGCAATCTTAACCTGAGCGGTAACGCCGACTGGAGCCAGCTGGATAACTGGCGCGCGCGCGTGGCTGCGCAAGGCAGCCGCATCCGCGTCACCGTGCCGCCGATGGTGCGCATGGATGTTTCGCCGGATCTGGTATTTGAAGCCACGCCAGCTGCGTTCAGCCTCGACGGCAGAGTGGATATTCCGTGGGCGCGCATTACCGTGCAGGAAGTGCCGGAAAGCGCTACCGGCGTCTCCTCTGATGAGGTGATGCTGGATCAAAATCTCAAACCGATTCAGCCGAAAACCGCCGCGATTCCGATCAACAGCAATCTTGTGATCCACGTCGGTAATGATGTGCGGCTCTCGGCGTTTGGCCTGAAAGCCAAACTGAATGGCGATCTCAAACTGGTGCAGGATAAAAATGGCTTGGGATTAAACGGCCAGATCAATATCCCATCCGGCCGCTTCCATGCGTATGGTCAGGATTTGGTGGTGCGTAAAGGTGAGCTGCAGTTCGCTGGGCCGCCGGATCAGCCTTACGTCAACCTCGAGGCGATCCGTAATCCTGAGGCTACCGAAGACGATGTCACAGCCGGATTACGAGTAACCGGCCTGGCGGATGAGCCGAAAGTGGAAGTGTTCTCCGATCCGGCGATGTCGCAGCAGGAAGCACTTTCCTACCTGTTACGCGGCCAGGGACTCAACAGCGATGGCGACAGTAACGCATTAACTTCAGCGCTTGTTGGATTGGGGGTTGCGCAAAGTGGTCAGGTTGTGGGTAAAATCGGCGAGACCTTCGGTGTCAGTAATCTTGCGGTTGATACCGCTGGCGTAGGCGATAGCCAGCAGGTGCAGGTGAGTGGTTACGTGTTACCGGGTCTACAAGTAAAATACGGTGTTGGCATATTTGATTCACTGGCGACCTTAACCTTGCGTTATCGCCTGATGCCCAAACTCTATTTAGAAGCCGTGTCGGGTCTCGATCAGGCACTGGATCTGCTCTATCAGTTTGAGTTTTAGCAATGCGAATAATTGTCTATGGCAGTTTACGGCGCAAACAGGGAAACAGTCATTGGATGACGAATGCGCAGTGGCTCGGCGACCATCAGATTGTGGGGTTTGATCTCTACAATCTGGGTCACTATCCGGGCGTGGTAGAAGGAGAAGGCAGCGTCTATTGCGAGGTGTATCGCATTGACGCCAGCACGCTTGGCGAACTTGATGCCTTGCGCACCAAAAATGGCGAATACAAACGCCAGCTTATTCAGACGCCTTACGGCAGTGCCTGGCTGTATGTCTATCAGCGCTCAGTCGCGGGTCGCACGCATATCGCGAGCGGTGACTGGTTAAGGCGAGATGGCGAAACAGAGGCATAAATAAAAACACCGTCCAATGGACGGTGTTTTTTTATGCATGGCAGAAAAGAGGCTTATTTCTTCTGCGCGCGCTCGTAAGAGGCGATGATTTCAGCTTTGGCCGCTTCTGCGTTGTCCCAGCCATCAACCTTCACCCATTTGCCTTTTTCCAGATCTTTGTAGTGCTCGAAGAAGTGGGTGATCTGCGCTTTCAGCAGTTCTGGCAGGTCGTTCACATCTTTGATGTGATCGTACTCTTTGCTCAGTTTGGTGTGCGGAACCGCAACCAGTTTGGCATCTTCGCCAGACTCGTCGGTCATTTTCAGCACGCCAACGGGACGGCAGCGGATCACTGAGCCCGGCACCAGCGGATACGGGGTTGGCACCAGCACGTCAACCGGATCACCATCCAGAGACAGCGTGTGGTTGATGTAACCGTAGTTGCACGGATAGAACATGGCGGTAGACATGAAACGGTCTACAAACAGGGCGCCAGACTCTTTGTCGACTTCATATTTGATCGGATCGGCATTAGCCGGGATCTCAATGACAACGTAGATATCTTCTGGCAACTCTTTACCTGCAGGCACCTGGTTCAAACTCATCTGGCTTTCCTTCATTAGTCATATGTTGAGTGACGGCTATTATAGCCAACTGACTCTGAAAGTATGCCCCCTTTTTGGCGTTTCGGAATGCTCCAAGGCGCTACTTCGCCGTGACAAACAGCGAGACGATCCCCGCAGCAATCAGTGGTCCGACCGGCACACCACGGAAGAAGGCCACGCCAATCACCGTACCAATCAACAGCCCACCAATCACCGACGGCTGCACGCTCATAAAGTTCACGCCGCGTCCGCCGAGCCAGGCGACAAAAACGCCCACCACAATCGCGATAATCGATTGCCAGTTGGCGAACGATTTCAACAGCGAAGAAGCCGGCAGCGTGCCGCTGGCCAGCGGCGCCATCACCGCAACGGTGAGGATGATGATGCCGATCTGAATGCCCTGTTTTTCCACATAGGGAAAGAATTGCGACAGCGGAGTGAGCTTAATCGCCAGCAGGATCAGAATCGAAATGGTAACGGCGCTGTTATGAACGAAATAGCTGAGGACGGCGAGGCAAACAAGAATGATGGTGGAGGCATAAGCAGCCATGGTTTCTCCCTGCAGATTAATGGGCGCGCTGGCCGATGCCAGCGCTAAGCGTATTAAACGCTTACATTAATCAACAATCGTCGGGGTTGGTGCAACTGCCTTTGTTAATTGATTGCAACATCAGCGCCTGATTGCGCACCAGACTCACGCCCTGCGCACCGACCGATAGCGCGGCCATCGTGCCCTGGCTGCTAACAAAATAGCTGCGGCTGGCATCCAGCCAGCTGTCGCGATAAGTCAGCCACGCGCGCTGGGCGTTGCGCAATTTGTCTTTAGGCGCGCCGGTTAATTTTTTCATCGCTTGGGTGTACTGCGCGTTCATCTCTTTATCCCAGGCTTTATTGGCCGTGCCGTAGCATTGAGACATGCCGGCGGTGCTGGATTCCTTATTCAGACACTGCTCGAGCTGCTGATCGATAGGATTTTGTTGCGCTGCAGCAAAACCACTGACCAACAAACACGCCATCGGGAGCCATTTTTTCATCGTTTCAATCCTTAAATTTTGCTGGGGCAGAGTTCAGTAAAAGTGAAGTCTGAGTGATCGTCAGCCAATTGACCATCAACAATGGATAAAGTTTCCGCGATCAACTGCCGATAATCTTTCCGTTTTAGGGCCAGCGGATTTCTGCCTTTTCTTGCAAACGGGGATAATCATGTTCAAACAGCTATCAATTCGTACTGCATTACTCACGCTTTTGGCTTTTATGACGCTGCTGCTGCTGGCAGTCAGCGCGATGGGCATCTCGGCCATCAACGCAGGCAATCAATCACTGGATGCGCTCAACCGCATACAGGGAATTGAGCTCAACGCCTTGTATCAAAGTCGTTCCGAACTGATGCGCGCTCGCGCCAACGCTGCATTGGCGGTGCGTAAAATTGAAATTGGTTTACTGGATGACGGCGATGTTGTCACCAAACAAACCCAGGCGGCAGTAGAAAGTTCTCATAAGTATTTGCAGGCCTTTGTGGACGCCGGCACGGTCACCGCTCACGGCAAAACGCTGGCTGACGCCGTCGTCGCGACCTACAACGCGTACGAGAAAGAGGGCATCACGCCGATGATTGATGCCCTGAAAAAGCAGTACACCGATGAGTATTATCAGGTGCTGGAAGGCAAACAGTCGGCGCTGGCGGCCAGTTACTCGAAAGCGGTGAATGATTTCAGCGTCTACGCCAATGAAGTCTCGGCGGCGCGTCTGGCGCAGGCCGCGCATGATGAGTTGCAGCTGAAGATTCTGATTGGCGTTTCCGTGGCGCTGACCTTGCTGCTGATTGCGCTGGCCTGGCAACTGCTGCGTCGTCTGCTGCTGCGTCCACTCGACGGCGCAATTCTGCATCTGGAGCAAATTGCGGCGGGCGATTTATCACAGCCGCTGCCAGCCGCCGGAAAGAATGAGTTAGGTCGTCTCAATCAGGCGCTGGCGAATATGCAGCTGGCGCTCAGCAGTTCGGTCAGTCAGGTACGTGAAGCCAGCTTGCAGATTGATGTGGGCAGCCGCGAGTTAGCGGCTGGCACCGTGCATCTTTCCCAGCGTACCGAAGAGTCAGCCGCCTCGCTGGAGCAAACCGCCGCCAGCATGGAACAGCTCACCGCCACCGTGCGTCTCAATGCCAGTAATGCCAAAGAGGCCAATCAGCTTGCCAGCAATGTCTCTGACAGCGCCGATCGTGGTGCCGAAGTGGTTGGCTACGTGATGGAGAAGATGCAGGAGATCACCCAAAGCTCCAATCGCATCGGCGACATCCTCAGCGTGATTGATGGCATTGCCTTCCAGACCAACATCCTGGCGCTGAATGCTGCGGTTGAGGCCGCGCGTGCAGGTGAACAAGGGCGCGGCTTCGCCGTGGTTGCCAATGAAGTGCGCACGCTGGCCGGTCGCAGCGCTACCGCCGCCAAAGAGATCCGCGAGCTGATTGCAGAATCGCAGACGCGGGTGCAAGAGGGCAGCGATATGGCCACGCGCGCCGGTGAAACCATGGATGAGATCTCCAGCGAAGTGATGCGTGTCACCACGCTGATGAAAGAGATCTCCATCGCTTCGGAAGAGCAGAGTCGCGGTATCGAGCAGGTGAATCAGGCGGTAACGCAGATGGATGAAGCCGCGCAGCAGAATGCCGCGTTAGTCGAAGAGGCCAGCGCCGCGACGCAATCGCTGGAAGCGCAGTCGCAGCAGTTGCAGGATTCGATGGCGCAATTCCGCGTAGTAGCGGCTCAGCCTTCGTAGGGTGCGTATTTATGCGCAGCAACAAAAAACCCGCACGGAGGCGGGCTTGTTATAACTCAACTTAACTTACGCTGAATGGTCGTCCGGATATTCACGGATGAAGCGTTCAACGTCGCCCACCATCGCGTCGTTGCCGCAGAAGAACGGGCAGCGCTGATGCAGCGTTTCTGGCTGGATGTCGAGGATGCGATTAGCACCATCGCTGGCTTTACCGCCCGCTTGCTCCGCCAGGAAGGCCATTGGGTTGCATTCGTACAGCAGACGCAACTTGCCTTTCGGATGGCTGGCAGTGCTTGGGTAAAGGTAGATGCCGCCTTTCAGCAGGTTACGGTGGAAATCGGCCACCAGCGAACCAATGTAGCGCGAGGTATACGGGCGCTTGGTGGCGATGTCTTCTTCCTGACAAAACTTCAGGTATTTCTTCACGCCCTGCGGGAAGCGAATGTAGTTACCTTCGTTGATCGAGTAGGTGTAACCCTTCTCCGGGAAGGTCATGCGCTCGTGGCTCAGGCAGAAAACACCCAGCGACGGATCGTAAGTAAACGCATGCACGCCCACGCCGGTGGTGTAAACCATCATGGTGGAAGAACCGTAAACCACGTAACCCGCTGCAACCTGCTTGTTGCCCGGCTGCATGAAGTCGGCTTCGGTGATTGGCGTACCCGGCTCGCTGATGCGATGGTAGATAGAGAAAATGGTGCCGACGGAAACGTTAACGTCGATATTTGAAGAACCATCCAGTGGATCCATCAACACAACGTATTTGCCATTCTCTGAGCCTTCAAAGATGACGAACTCGTCTTCTTCTTCCGACGCGATACCGGCCACCACGCCGCGCGCTTTCAGGGCGGCTTTCAGCTTTTCGTTGGCAAACAGATCGAGTTTCATCTGCTGCTCACCCTGCACGTTTTCCACGCCGCTGGCACCCAGAATATCCACCAGACCCGCTTTGTTGATGTCGCGGTGGATAATTTTAGCGCCAAGCTTAATGGAAGAAATCAGCGCCGTCAGTTCACCTGTGGCGTGTGGAAAGTCGTGTTGCTTCTCGACGATGAATTCGCCTAACGTTTTCATAACACATTCCCTGCATCTACGATGGAGTGGCAGCAGCTGTAACAAGCTACCAACGTATGAGCGCAGTTTAGCCGATTGAACTTTAAAAACCATAGTCCTAATCCGTTTCTTCCCTCTCAACTCGGCGTTACACTGTGCGCCGAACTTTTGAGTAATGGATCTCTTTATGCGTATTCACATCCTCGGGATTTGTGGCACTTTCATGGGCGGACTGGCGATGCTGGCACGCTCGCTGGGACATGAAGTTACCGGCTCAGACGCCAATGTCTATCCGCCGATGAGCACGTTGCTGGAACAGCAAGGCATTGAATTGACAGAAGGTTACGATGCCAGCCAGCTCGATCCGCAACCGGATCTGGTGATCATTGGTAACGCGATGACGCGCGGCAATCCTTGTGTGGAAGCGGTACTGGAACGCAACATTCCTTACCTCTCCGGCCCGCAATGGCTGCACGATTTCGTACTGCGCGATCGTTGGGTGCTGGCGGTGGCGGGAACCCACGGCAAAACCACCACCGCCGGCATGGCAGCGTGGATTCTCGAGGCCTGCGGCCTGGAACCGGGCTTTATCATCGGTGGTGTGCCAGGAAACTTCGAGGTTTCGGCAAAATTAGGAAAAAGTCCATTCTTCGTCATCGAAGCGGATGAGTACGACAGCGCGTTCTTCGACAAGCGTTCCAAGTTTGTGCATTACTGCCCGCGCACACTGATCCTCAACAACCTCGAATTCGATCACGCGGATATTTTTGACGATCTGCGCGCCATCCAGAAGCAGTTCCATCACTTGATCCGCATCGTCCCGGGCCAGGGCAAGATCCTGCTGCCGGAGCACGACAACAACATCAAGCAAGTGATGGCGATGGGCTGCTGGAGCGAGCAGGAAAGCGTGGGCGATAACGGCCACTGGCAGGCGAAAAAGCTGACGCCGGACTCGTCACATTGGGAGATCTGGCTCGACGGCGAGAAAGTTGGCGAAGTGAACTGGGCGCTGGTGGGCGAGCACAACATGCACAATGGCCTGATGGCGATTGCGGCGGCGCGTCATGTTGGGGTGAAACCGGTGGATGCGGGTGAAGCGCTGAGCAGCTTCATTAATGCCCGTCGTCGTCTCGAACTGCGTGGTGAAGTGAATGCCATCAAGGTGTACGACGATTTTGCTCACCATCCGACTGCGATTCTCGCCACGCTGGCGGCGCTGCGCAGCAAAGTGGGCGGCACGGCACGCATTCTGGCGGTGCTGGAACCGCGTTCAAATACCATGAAGATGGGCGTGAGCAAGAACGAGTTAGCGCCATCGCTGGGTCGCGCCGATGAAGTGTTCCTGTTCCAGCCGCACCATATTCCGTGGCAGGTTTCCGATGTGGCCGAGGCGTGCATTCAGCCGGCGCAGTGGAGCGCGGATATCGATACGCTGGTGGAAATGGTGGCGAAGAAAGCCCAGACAGGCGATTCGATTCTGGTGATGAGTAACGGCGGGTTTGGTGGTATTCACCAGAAACTGCTGGAGCGGTTAGGGCGGTGATTGTGCGGTGGCCATAAATGGCCACCCTACAACAGGACATCGTAGGGTCGGCATTCATGCCGACCTTTTTCATGTCCGCAGAAAGCTTAAGCTTCTGCCAGCTCGCGCAGATACTGGAAAATCAGGCGGGCGGATTTTGGTGGCTTATTGGTGGCTTTCTCTTTCTGCGCGTTGCGGATCATGCTGCGCAGTTGCTGACGATCGGCGTGCGGATAGAGGTTAAACACCTCAGCGACCGCGTCATCACCTTGCTCGATCAAACGATCGCGCAACATCTCCAGCTTATGGAATAGCGCAACCTGCTGGTTGTGACGGTTCTTCAGCTTATCCAGCGCCTGACGAATCGGATCTTCATCGCGGGCACGCAGCATCTTACCGATCAGCTGCAGCTGACGGCGGCGGCCTTCTTTCTTGATGCGCTGCGCCAGTTCAATCGCGTCGCGCAGTTGTTCGTCGAGTGGAATCTTGTCGAGGGAGTTTTTCCCCAGATCAACTAACTCGGCGCCAAGGCGTTTCAGCTCTTCGGCATCGCGTTTAATTTCGCTTTTGCTGACCCAGATAATCTCTTCGTCTTCTTCGTCATTATTATCCGGCACATCGTCGAGCCAGTCATCGGGCTGCTTGGTCATCTCTTGGCTCCCAAAAAAAAGAGGCTAATCCTACCAGTTTATCGGGCGACTGCGAAATTGTTCTCTGAGTCTGATAGACTCAAACAATTCATACTTAAGATTAGACGGCAGGTCGATGAACGTATCTACTCAGGTTGCAGAACAACGTAAAGTGTTGGAACAGGCTGTCGCGCAGGCATTGGAACTGGCAAAAGCCAGCACCGATGGCGCTGAAGTGGCGGTCACGAAAACCACCGGCATCGGCGTCAGTACCCGCTATGGCGAAGTGGAAAACGTCGAATTCAACAGCGATGGTGCGCTCGGCATCACCGTCTACCATCAAAACCGCAAAGGCAGCGCTTCTTCAACCGATCTCAGCCCGGATGCGATCAAACGCACCGTGCAGGCGGCGATCGACATTGCGCGCTACACCTCTGTGGATCCGTTCGGCGCACCGGCCGATCCCGAACTGCTGGCGTTTGAAGCGCCGGATCTCGATCTCTACCATCCGTGGGAGATCGATGCCGATCGCGCTATCGAACTGGCCGCTCAGGCAGAACAGGCTTCATTACAAGCTGACAAGCGCATCACCAATACCGAAGGCGGCAGCTTCAACAGCCACGTTGGCATCAAAGTCTTCGGCAACAGCCACGGCATGTTGCAGAGCTACTGCTCAAGCCGCCATTCGCTCTCCAGCTGCGTGATTGCAGAGCAGGACGGCAACATGGAACGCGATTACGCGTACACCATTGGCCGCTCTTTTGACGATCTGAAAAGCGCCGATTGGGTCGGTGCCGAGTGCGCCCGCCGCGTGCTGGCACGTCTGGCGCCGCGCAAGCTCTCGACCATGAAAGCGCCAGTGATCTTCGCTCCGGAAGTGGCGACCGGTTTGTTTGGTCATCTGGTGGGCATGATCAGCGGCAGCAGCGTCTACCGCAAATCGACCTTCCTGCTCGATTCGCTCGGTAAGCAGATTCTGCCGGAGTGGCTAACCATTGAAGAGCATCCGCACCTGCTGAAAGGCCTCGCGTCCACGCCGTTCGACAGCGAAGGCGTGCGCACCCAATCGCGTGACATCATTAAAGATGGCGTGCTGCAGAACTGGCTGTTAACCAGCTATTCGGCGCGCAAGCTGGGCTTGCAGAGCACCGGCCATGCGGGCGGCATCCACAACTGGCGTATTGCCGGCCAGGGCCACAGCTTTGACGACATGCTGAAGCAGATGGGCACCGGTTTAGTGGTAACCGAGATGATGGGCTCTAGCATCAACGGCATGACCGGCGACTATTCACGCGGCGCATCCGGTTTCTGGGTGGAAAATGGTGAGATTCAATATCCTGTGAGCGAGATCACAATCGCCGGTAACCTCAAGGATATGTGGCTCAATATGGTAACCGTCGGTAACGACATTGAAACCCGCAGCAATATACAATGCGGTTCGGTGCTGCTGCCGGAGATGAAAATCGCCGGACAATAAGAGTCATCGCTTTCTGAAAGCAGCCCGCAAGGCTGCTTTTTTTTTGGCCCGACAATAATAAAAGGAAATACCAATGCGTAATAAGCATGTGATTGCAGTGTTGTCGTTATCGCTGTTGTTCTCCTCGGCTAGCGTGTTTGCGGCCGATTTAGAAAAAGATATGGATGCGCTTAAAGATGGTCTGAGCGTGGTGAAGAAAACCTCCGACGCGCAGGAAATGCATACTGCATTGGGTAAAATGCGTCAGGCGGCGACGGATGCTAAGCAATCCACGCCGGAAAAACTGGAAGGTCAGGCAGCCGATAGCGCGCAGATCAAGGATTATCACGCCGGTCTGGATTCTCTGATTGCTCAGATCGATGTGGTCGATCAGCTGGCGCAAGCCAACAAGCTGGACGAAGCCAAGGCCGAAGCGAAGAAACTGGAAGATATTCGCAACGCTAACCATAAGAAATTCCGCTGATAAACCGGCCAGCCCTGCGGCTGGCCTTATTCCTTCTTGCCTCCTCACCGCTTTAATCCATGTAAATCCATCATTTCTCGCATTTTGTGACCGGTTTCGCACACTTCGTGCGTCCTGAGATCTGGCGCACACTCGCCCGTGGGATTTCCACTTTGAGGTGGAAAAGATGCGTCTCAACAGCCTCCAGCGGAAAGCGTAATTTCTTTTCAACGCGAATTATCTGTAATTGTACGCTGTAAACAGGAGTAACAAGGTGAGGAGTGAAGCTGTCCCGCTGAAACAGAGCACGCCGGAAGCGATTCAGGCGCTGGCGGATAAGGTGTTAAGCCAAATAGCAGCGATCTACGCCGCGCATCACATCGAAGCCAACGCCGTGCAGCAGCAGATGCTGGCTTCGCATGTCCGGGCGATGGCATCGCGCTCCCTGACGGGCGAAGCGCTGCCGGAAGTAGAAGCTGAGCTGTTTGAAGATATCTCGCCGGAAACCATGGCGCTGGCGCAGCAGGTGGTAGATCTGTTTGGCAATCTGCCCAAAGAGGAAGCCTGGCTGTTATCCGTACATATTGAAGTTGCACGTGCAAACGAAGCTTAAATTTTAAGGAATTCAACATGGTAACTGTAGTGATTGGCGATCGTCTGGGTAAAGGTCAGAAAGTAGCTGCGGGCATCGAGAAAGCCGGTGGTCGTGCGGTGGTGGTGCCGGGCGTGGCAGCCGACATGAAGCTGGGCGACGTAATGAAAGCGGAAAACGCTGACTTCGGCATCTCCTTCTGCGGCAGCGGCGGCGCCGGTGCGATTACCGCGCAGAACAAATATGGCTACAAAGCCAAACACGGCATGCGTTCGATTGACGAAGGCGTTACCGCCATCAATGAAGGTGCCACCGTGCTGGGCTTCGGCTTTATGGATAAAGAAGAGCTGGGTGAGCGTCTGGTGCAGGCCTGGACTAAAAAACACGGCAGCTAAGTATGAAACAGCAATACGAGACGCAGGTAACGGTGCAGGGCAAAGGCGACAGTAAATCAAAAGCCTTTGCCGATGCGCTGAGCAAGGTGCAGCAGCAAGTGCTGCGCACCAGCCAAAAGATTCTGTTGCGCATTGAACCCATGGATGTGCGGGTGCTGCGCGCGCAGGAAAGCGTGCGCAAGGAAAAATTCTTGTTCTTCTTCCTCGCGCGTGAGCGACGCAATTACAGCGTTGAGCTGGAAATTACCGTCAGCGTCACTGTGATCGACACCGACAAGGTGGACTTCATAGCGACTTAATAAAAACGACAACAAGGGTACGACGACATGTTTTTAATCATTTTGTTTAAGTCGTTAATCATTGGTGGATTGGTTGGCGTCGGGGTGGGAGCGGGCGCAGCGCGCATGTTCCACGCACCGACCACGCAAGGTATGGGCGCGTTCCGTACCTTGGGTGAACTCAATTCCTGTGAAGGCGATCCAGCATCGCACTTCTCCTTTGGTCTCGGCTTCTTCTTTAACGCCTGGGCATCATCCGTTGCAGCGGGTTCTTTCACGCAAGACGTCGATCACCGCATTTTGCCGAACTGGGGCGCGGCGGCATTGATGGTGAAAAACCGCAACGTGGCGGAAACGCTGCACAACCCGAAACGCATGGCGATTGCCTGCGGCATTATCGGCATGATTGTAGTGGCCTTCCTTAACAGCACCGCATCTGCAGTTCCGGCGGCCTTGCAGGTCACCGCAGTGAAAGTGCTGGTGCCGGCAGCGAACCTGCTGGTGAACACCGTGATGCCAGTGATTTTCTGGCTGGCAGCGATTGATGCCGGTAAGAAATCCGGCTTCTGGGCCACCATCTTCGGCGGCCTGGCGCAGCTGATCATGGGTAACGCCGTACCGGGTTTGGTGCTGGGTATCCTGATCGGTAAAGGTGTGGAAGAGAGCGGCTGGAACAAAGTCACCAAGGTGATGATGTTTGCCATCGTGCTGCTATTTGCTTTGAGCGGCTTCTTCCGCGGTTTCGACATGAAACTGCTGCAATCCTTCCAACTGGGTATTCCGGGCTGGCTGGATATGATTCACAACAGCGTCAGCGGCAAATAAGGAGCCATCAGCATGAACGAAACCGAAAACAAAGGGTTCTGGTACGCCGACTGGTCTTTCCCGATTTTTGTTGGCCTGCTCTCGTCCGGCGTGTTTGCCGGTACGCACATGTATTACCTGTACGGCATTGGTGCTTTTAACGAAGTGGCGTTTGTCTCGATGCTGCGTTCCGGTATGGAAACCGGCGTGTACGGCGCGGTGGCGGCGTTCGGTGCCAGCTTCCTGTTCGCGCGCATCATCGAAGGTTCGCTGGTGGGGATTCTCGATATCGGCGGCGCGATCCAGACCGGCGTCGGCCTTGGCGTACCTGCGCTGCTGCTCGGTGCAGGCATCGTGTTCCCGGTCGCCAACTTCGCCGCTTCACTGGCCACCGGTTTGGTGGTGGGCTTAGCGATTGGTTATCTGATCATCCTGGCGCGTAAGTTCACCATCAATCAGAGCGACTCAACCTACGGCGCAGACGTGATGATGGGCGCGGGTAACGCATCAGGCCGTTTCCTCGGGCCGTTGATTATCTTGTCGGCTATGGCTGCGTCGATTCCGATTGGTCTCGGTTCGCTGGTGGGCGCGCTGCTGTTTTACCTGTGGAATAAGCCGATCACCGGCGGCGCGATTTTGGGCGCGATGGTGTTGGGTGCGATGTTCCCAATCTCTCTCTGATGCTGGACGGTCGCCATGAATGGCGACCCTACGGCGGGTTGGAGCGATTTTCGTAGGGTGCGCATTTATGCGCACCTTAATGAGTAAGGAGTAAGCATGTTTGATCTGATTCTGCGCCGCGCACGTCTGTGCGACGAACAGCTGGTGGATATTGCCATCCAGCACGGCAAAATTGCCGCCGTCGGCGAGGTAAGCGGCCCGGCACAGCAGGAGCGCGATCTCGCGGGACGTTACTACGTCAGCGCTGGCTGGATTGACAGCCACGTGCACTGTTATCCCAAATCCCCAATTTATCACGACGACGCCGACACCATTGGCATGGCGCAAGGCGTCACCACAGTGGTGGATGCCGGCAGCACCGGCGCTGATGACATCGACGACTTTTATCAGCTCACGCGTTCGGCTACTACTGAAGTGCGTGCGCTGATCAACATTTCGCGCACCGGCATTGTGACGCAGAACGAGCTGGCCGATATGGCGCAGATCGATGGCGATGCGGTGGTGCAGGCGGTGAAGCGCCGTCCGGACTTTATCGTCGGCCTGAAAGCGCGCATGAGCAGCAGCGTTGTGGGCGAGAACGGCATTCAGCCGCTGGTGCGCGCAAAGGCGATTCAGCAAGCGGCCGGTAATTTGCCGCTGATGGTGCACATCGGCAACAACCCGCCGGTGCTGGAAGAGATCGCCGATCTGCTGACCTCCGGCGACATCATTACGCACTGCTTTAACGGCAAGCCGAATCGTATCTTGTCGCCGCAAGGCGAGCTGAAAGCGGCGGTGAAAAATGCCATCGCGCGCGGCGTGAAGCTGGATATCGGCCACGGCGGCGCCAGCTTCAGTTTTGAGGTGGCGCGTCAGGCGATCGCGCAGGGCATTCTGCCCGACACCATCAGCTCCGACATTTACTGCCGTAACCGCATCAACGGCCCGGTACATAGCCTGGCGCACGTGATGTCGAAATTCTTCAGCATTGGTATGACGCTGCCGCAAATCATCGAGTGCGTCACCGTTAATGCCGCTGCTGGCCTGCGTCTGGCGGGCAAAGGGCGCTTAACCGCCGGTTATGACGCCGACCTGACCATTTTTACCGTCAAAGAGGAAGCCCGCCGGTTCGTCGATGCTGAAGGCGAACAGGTTTTGGGTCAGCAACACATTTTGCCGCAGGCCGTGGTTATCGCCGGTCACTGGCATCTGACTGATGAAGGGAAAGCGAATCATGTCTTCGATTTATGAAAAATATGACCTGAAGCAGGTCATCAACGCCTCGGGCCGCATGACCATTCTCGGCGTTTCCACGCCGTCTGCGGATGTGGTGGATACCGTCAAATATGGTCTGAATCACTACTTCGAGATGAAAGATCTGGTCAACAAGACCGGCGCTTACATCGCCAAACTGCTGGAGGTGGAAAGCGCGGTGGTGGTGTCGTGCGCCTCGGCGGGCATTGCGCAGAGCGTGGCGGCAGTGATTGTGAAAGATAACGACTGGCTGCTGGAGAACCTGCACGCCGCGCCGCTCAGCGTGCCGCACGATATCGTGGTGCCTAAAGGGCATAACGTGAACTTCGGCGCGCCGGTGGGCAGCATGGTGGCGCTCGGCGGCGGTCGTTTGATCGAGGCCGGTTACAGCAACGAATGTTCGCCCGAGCAGTTGGCGGCGGCGATCACGCCGACCACGGCGGCGCTGCTGTATATCAAATCGCATCACTGCGTGCAGAAAAGTCATCTCAGCGTGGAGCAGGCGGCGGTTGTGGCGCGCAAACACGGCATTCCATTGATCGTCGATGCAGCAGCAGAAGAAGATTTGCAGTGCTACTACCAAATGGGTGCGGATCTGGTGATTTACAGCGGCGCCAAGGCGATTGAAGGGCCGACCAGCGGTTTAGTGATTGGTCGTACGCAATACGTTGAGTGGGTGAAACGTCAAAGCAACGGCATTGGCCGCGCGATGAAAGTCGGCAAAGAGGGCATTCTTGGTCTGACACAAGCGATTGAAAACTATCTGGTGCAGCCAAAAACCACCGGCGCTGAGATGGTCGCCAACATGACGCCTTTCATTGACAACCTCAACACGCTGAACGGCGTCAGCGCGCGCGTGGTGTGGGATGCAGCGGGACGCGATATTGCGCGTGCCGAAATCAAGTTTGATGAAGCGATCACTGGCTGGCCGACCGGCGAACTGGTGCAGGCGCTGAAAACCGGCGACATCGCCATCTATTTCCGTGGCTACAAAGCCAACGAAGGCATTATCGAAGCCGATGTGCGCAGCGTTAGCGCCGATCAGCTGCACATCATCTTTAGCGCTATTCAGGCGTTGATCAGCGGAGGAAAACGCGCATGAGTCTGAACCCTAATTTCTATCAGGATCGCCTGTGCCTCAACGTACTGGCCGGTTCTAAGCAGAACGCCAAAGAGATCTGGCAGGCGGCAGAAGGCCATGTGCTGGTGGGCGTGTTGTCAAAAAACTACGCCAGCAATGAAGCAGCCATTGCCGATATGCGCGAGTATGCAGCGCTGATCGACAATGCGCTGTCGGTGGGTTTGGGCGCGGGCGATCCGAATCAATCGGCGATGGTGAGTGAGATCTCGGCGGTGCTGCAACCGCAGCACGTCAATCAGGTATTCACCGGCGTGGCGACCAGCCGTGCGCTGCTCGGCCAGAACCAAACCGTGGTGAATGGTTTGATTTCACCAACCGGCACGCCAGGTATGGTGAAAATCTCTACCGGCCCACGCAGCTCAAAGAACGCCGACGCGATTGTACCGATCGACAGCGCCATCGCCATGTTGCAGGACATGGGCGGCAGCTCGGTGAAATACTTCCCGATGGGCGGCCTGAAAGCGGTGAATGAGTATCGTGCGGTGGCGGAAGCCTGCGCGCGTCATGACTTTTGGCTGGAGCCAACCGGCGGCATCGATCTCAATAACTTCGAAGAAATTGTACGTATTGCGCTCGACGCAGGCGTCAGCAAAGTGATCCCGCACGTCTACAGTTCGATTATCGATAGCGCAAGCGGCGACACGCGCATTGACGATGTGCGTCAGCTTCTGGCAACGTGCAAGAAACTGCTGTAACAAATGAGTAACAGGTGAGGCTCCGTGAGATTTCCCAATCAGCGTCTGACCCAGCTTTTCGCTGCGCTGCAAAATGAAACGCTGCCGCAGGATGAGCTGGCACGCCGCTTTTCCGTTTCAACGCGCACGGTGCGCACCGATATCACCGCGCTGAACGCGCTGCTGGAACAGCACGGCGCGCAGTTTGTGCTGGCGCGCGGCGCGGGATATCAACTCAAAATTGACGATGCGGCGCGCTTTGGCCGTTTACAGCAAGAGAGCGCCACACCGCTGCGCGTGCCGCGTACCTCGCAGGAGCGCGTGCGTTATCTGCTGACGCGTTTTCTGACGGCGGCGTATTCGATCAAGCTGGAAGATCTGTCGGAAGAGTGGTTTGTTAGCCGCGCCACGCTGCAAAGTGACATGGCGGAAGTGCGCGAATGGCTAGGCCGTTATCACCTCAATATCGAAACCAAACCGCATTACGGCATGAAGCTGTTTGGCAGCGAGGCGGCGATCCGCACCTGCTTAACCGACTTGCTGTGGCAGATCGATCAGGAGACGCCGGACAGCCCGCTGCTGACGGTGGAAGCGTTGCACAGCGGCATTCTGGCGCAGCTCGAACCTTTGCTGCAACAGTGCTTTGCCCAGCACGCCATTCGCCTCAGCGATGAGGGCGATCGTTATCTGCAAATTTACTGCGCGGTGGCGGTGCGACGCATCAGCGAAGGCTTCCCGCTCAACGATCCCGGAGCCGAAGATGTCGGCGATGAAGTGCGTGAGGCGGCGCACGACCTGATTAACCTGATGCGTCCGCTGGTCGGCAAACCGATTTCTCAGGCGGAAGAGAACTGGCTGCGGGTCAACATCGCTGCGCGCCAGATTCAGGCGCTGGCACCGAGCACCATTAACGCTGACGACGCCGATGCGCTGGTCGATTACCTGCTGAATTACATCAACACCCATTACAACTATCGGCTGCAGCATGATGAGCAGCTGCGCGCCGATCTGCTCACCCATATCAAAACCATGATCACGCGGGTGCGCTACCAAATCCATATCCCTAATCCGCTGCTGAGCAACATCAAACAGCACTATCCAATGGCCTACGATGTGACGCTGGCGGCGGTGACTAACTGGGGTAAATACACGCCTTACACTATCAGTGAGAACGAGATCGGTTTCCTGGTGCTGCACATTGGTGTTGGGCTGGAGAGGCATTACGACGTCGGCTATCAGCGCCATCCACAGGTGCTGCTGGTGTGCGACAGCGGCAACTCCACGCTGCGCATGATTGAGGCGCTGCTGCTGCGCAAATACCCGCAATTGGTGGTGACGGCGCGGCTGTCGCAGCGCGACTATGAACTGCGCGACCATATCGATGAAGACTTCGTGATTTCCACCGCGCGACTCAGCGAGAAGAACAAGCCGATTGCGGTGATGTCGCCATTCCCAACCGAGTTCCAGCTGGAGCAGCTCGGCAAGCTGGTGCTGGTGGATCGCACGCGCCCGTACATGCTGGAGAAGTACTTCGACGCGCAGCACTTTATGGTGCTGGATAAGCCGATGGCGCAGTCAGAGCTGTTCCGCCTGCTGTGCGATCAGTTGGAGAGCGAAGGTTTTGTCGATGCGGATTTTTATCCGTCGGTGGAAGAGCGCGAAGCGATTGTCAGCACCATGCTTGGCGAAGGCATCGCGCTGCCGCATTCACTCGGCTTGCTGGCGCAGAAAACCGTGGTCTACACGGTGCTGGCACCGCATGGCGTTAGTTGGGGCGAGGAAACCGCGTCGGTGATTTTCCTGCTGGCGATCAGCAAGAGCGAATACGAAGAGGCGATGGCGATTTACGATCTGTTCGTCACCTTCCTGCGCGAAAGAGCGATGACGCGGCTGCGCGATTGCGCGGATTTTGTCAGTTTTAAAGCGGTAGCGATCGATTGTTTGAGCCGGTTGTGATCGGTGCGGTTTGCAACGAGGTCACCATAAATGGCGACCCTACAAAACGCGCAATCCGTAGGGTCGCCATTCATGGCGACCTGCTCAATCAGATTACCCGCGCTTCGCCAGCAATCTCGGAATCTCACGCAAACACCAGGCTTTGGCTTCGCCCATACTGTCGCGGCGCCACGCCATAATAATATCCACTTCTCGCGTATACTCGGCGCTCACCACGCGTAAACGACCTTCAGCGATATCCTGCTCCACCATCGGATAGGGCATGGTCGCCACACCCAAACCGGCCAGCAGCGCGCGGCGTTTATCATCCATGCTGCTTACCGTCAGGCGCTGCTGCTTATCCAGCAACTGCACCGTCAGCACCGGACGCTCGCGCGCGGTATCCGCCACCGCGATGCCGCGATACTTCACGCGTGTCACTTCTGACAGCGGCTCAGCTTCCTGATGAATTGGGTGATCCGGGCTGGCGACATACACGCTCATAATGCTGTAGAGCTTGCGGGTGTTGATCTCTGTGGAAGCGCGAAAGTGCATATCGGGCGCAATCACGATATCGGCACGACCCTGCTCCAGCCGCTCCCATGCACCGGCCAACACTTCCGTAATCAGCGAAATCTGCGTATTGGCTTTTTCTGACAGCTTTTCAACCAGCGGGAACAAACGCTCGGTAGGAACCAGCGCCTCGGCAACAATAGTGAGATGTGTTTCCCAACCGCGCGCCAGCGCTTCGGCATCGGTGGTGAGTTTATCGGCGGCTTCCAGCAGCACGCGGCCACGTTCGAGCAGCATGCGACCCACGTTGGTGAACTTGGTGCGGTGGCCGGAGCGGTCAAACAGCACCACATCCAACTCCTCTTCCAGCTTCTGCATGGTGTAACTCAGCGCCGAAGGGACGCGACCCAGTTCATCGGCCGCAGCGGCAAAGCTGCCACGACGGTCAATAGCATCCATCACACGTAAAGCTTCAAGGGTTAACGCGCGGTCTTTTGCCATGCCGATTCTCTGTCAGTAAATTTGAACATGCCAGGCAGATTAACTGGCTTACAATCCGGCGTCCAGACTTTTACCATGATCCTATCAAGCCTGCGGTCGAATCTCACCGCAGCGCGTCGGAGGATTATCATGATGACAACCCGCTGCGCGTCCGCATGTGGCCAGGCCGATTTCGGTTGGTTGCAGGCGCGCTACAGCTTCTCATTTGGCCACTATTTCGATCCAAAATTAATGGGCTACGCGTCGCTGCGCGTGCTCAACCAGGAAATTCTGGCACCGGGCGCCGCCTTCCAGCCGCGCAGCTATCCGCAGGTCGATGTGCTGAATCTGGTGTTGCAAGGTGAAGCCGAGTATCGCGATAGCGAAGGCAATCATCTGGTGGCGCGTGAAGGCGAGGCGATGCTGCTCTCTGCGCGTCAGGGCGTGAATTATAGCGAAATCAACATCAGCAAAGATCGCCCGTTAACCCGCATGCAGCTGTGGCTTGCAGCCTGCCCTGAACGCGAAAACCCGCTGTTGCAGAAGCGCGATTTGCCGCAGCAAACCAGCGTACTGATTGCCTCGCCCGATGGCGCGCAGGGCAGCTTGCAGCTGCGCCAGCAGGTTTGGGTGCATCAGGTGACGTTAGCGCCGGGCGAGCAGTACACGGTGAAATTGCACGGGCCGCGCGCTTATCTGCAATCGATCCATGGTTCTTTGGATGTGCAGGCCAGCAGCGCCAATCAGCAACCGCTGAGCTGCGGCGACGGCGCGTTCCTCAGCGATGAGAACCAGATTAGCCTGCAGGCCAGAACGGCGCTGCGCGCGCTGGTGATTGACCTTCCCGCCTAACCCTCACGCACAAAAAAGGGCGACCGAAGTCGCCCTGATACTTTGCGTTAACGCTTACTTGAGAATGGTGAAGGCCGTTGTCACGTGCTTCACGCCGCTCACACGGCTGGCAACATCGGCCGCCGCCTTCGCTTCTTCTGCTGTGACCAGGCCCAGCAAGAACACTTCACCGTTTTCGGTGGTCACTTTCACGTTGGAAGATTTCACCTGATCGCTGCCCAGCAGCTGCGAGCGGATTTTGGTGGTGATCCAGGTATCGGATGACGAAGTGCCGAGGCTGACTTTCTGTCCGCTGCGGATTTCGTTATACACCTCGGTGGCACCGTCAACGCCCATGGCGATCTGTTTGGCACGGCTCGCCAGATCTGGGGTTGGCGACTGGCCGGTCAGCAGCACTTTGCCCTGATAGGCGGTGACCACTACGCGCGCCTGGTTTTTGATTTGTTCATCTTTTGCCAGTGCGTTTGAAACGCGCAGCTCCAGCGTACCGTCATCGACCTGCGTGCCCACGGTGCGCGGGTCAGTGGCGGTTTTGGTGGCGACGGCAGCGCCGCCGGCAACCACGGCAACACAGCCTTGCAGCAGCATGGCGGTTAAGAGAATGGCGACAGCGTTCAATGCTTTCATTTGAGCTCCTTCAGTCATTCCTGGTGTGGGAATAAAGTATTATCAATCAAATCGCACAGGCAGTTCAGCGTCAGCATATGCATTTCCTGAATGCGTGCACTGCGATGTGATGGAATGCGAATTTCCACATCATGCGGACCCAGCAGGCCCGCCAGCTCACCGCCGTCGTGGCCGGTTAACGCAACGATGGTCATATCGCGGGTAACCGCAGCTTCAACCGCTTTGACGATATCGCGGGTGTTGCCACGGGTGGAAATGGCCAGCAGCACATCACCAGCCTGACCAAGCGCTCGAACCTGCTTGGCGTAAATTTCATCGTGCAGACGATCGTTACCAATCGCCGTCAGCATCACATTATCAGCGCTCAGTGCCAGCGCAGGCAGGCTAGGGCGCTCCGTCTCGAAACGGTTAATCATGCTGGCGGCAAAATGCTGGGCATTCGCCGACGACGCACCGTTACCGCAGCTAAGGATTTTGTTACCGTTCAGCAGCGACTGCACCAGCGTCATCGCGGCGCGGGAAATCGCATCGGGCAGCGCTTCGGCTGCGGCGATTTGGGTCTGAATACTCTCGGTAAAACACGCTTTAATTCTGTCCTGCACAAGACCACCTGGTTCTATCCATCGGCATTAAAGGCATCGGGCAGCCACTCCAGCTCACGCCCGGTAATGGCAATGATGTCAAAACGGCAATTCACCGTATCAAAACTGCCGCCACGCGCCAGCAACCAGAGTGCGGCGGCACGCAGCAGCTTTTGTTGTTTCTGGCGCGTTACGCTGGCGGCGGCACCGCCGTAGCGCGCATCGCGTCGATAGCGCACTTCAACAAATACCCAGCAATCGGCGTCGCGCATAATCAGGTCAATTTCCCCGCTGCGACAGCGTACATTGCTGGCGAACCATTGCAGCCCGGCGCGCTCCAGATAGCGACGCGCCAGTTGTTCCTGCTCAGCGCCAATGCGCTGACGGTTTACTGCACCGGAACGATCTGTCCCTGACGATACTGGTTCCATGCCAACTTCCTGTTGATCACGCAATCCGTGTCGGCGTTCAGCTTGCCGGTGTTGCCATCAATGGCAAAGCCAGGCACCTGACGCATCTGGTTAAAGTGATTCGCCAGCGTCCAGGCATCAATGCCCATCGCGTAGAGGCGAACCAGCGAATAATCGTTGTTAAACGACTTCGCCGCCTGCTGCATCAGGCCCGGATTGCTGCCGGACAACAGCGGGATATCACTGAACTGCAAGCCATCCATCTCCAGACGGAAGTCCGGGCCTGCGCCCGCCTGCGCACTGCGCGAACTGGCGTACAGCGCGGTGTTGTTGCGGCTGCTGGTACGCATCGCAATCATCGGCTTGATCAGCTGCAGCTCACCCTGGCTGGCGACAATGTACACCGCATCCACGCTACCGCTGCTGGCATCGGCCGCTGGTGCAGGTGCGCTGGTTTGCGGCGCAGGAATCGTTAGGCCAGCAATCGCCACGCCCTGCGATTGTGCAGGCTCAACGTTCAGCGGCGTGCCGCTTAGCGCGATACCCGCACCGCTGTTGATGCCTTGCTTCAGTTCGCCAACACCGCCAAAACGCTGCTGCAGTACGGTTGAGCCACCCAGCGTTTGCCACTCTTGCGCGAACGCTTTGCTAATACGGTCGCCATAACTGCTGCGCGGCACCAACAACAACGGCTGGCGTTTACCTTGCTCGTAGATATGGTGCGCGGCATCGCGTGCTTCGTCTTCAGGAGAAAGCGCAAAGTAACAAATATTCGGATGGTTCTGGATCTGTTCGGGTTCGTTCAGCGCCAACACGTTTAGTGGAGTGTTGCTATTGGCAACGGTTTCAACGTCATTTTTTAGGAGCGGGCCGACCACCAGCGTGGCGCCATCTTGCTGAGCCTGCTGCATCACCTGCGCAATCGGCTGGCTGCTGGTGTCATACACTTTCACCTGCGCATTGCTGTTGCCCTGTGCCGCAGCTGGTTGTGCGGCTGGCTGTGGCTGCTCGGTTTGCGGTGGTGTGTTGCCGGCAACGGCGGGGCTGACAACGCTATTAGCGTCGGCTGGCGGCTGTGCGCTGGCATCGGTTGCAGCAGGTGCTGGCGCGGTTTGCGGCGTGGGCGCGTTGAGCACGCCATTGCGCGCATCGTTGAAGCCTTTCTGAATCGCGTTAGCAAATACCTGCGCCTGGCCGTTGAGCGGCAGCAGCAGCGCGATGGTGCTGGTCGACGCTTTGGTGAAGTTCTGCACCTGGCTGAGCTGGGTTGGCAGCGTCTTCGCGCCTGGGTTCTGCGGATAACGCGTCTGCCAGTCCTGAATTGCCGCTTTCAACATTTGTGGATCCTGGCTGTTTGCGCGCCAGGTATTGAGCAGATCGAGCCAACCTTGCAGCGTATTTTCGTCAGCATTGATCACCAGACTGTTGACTTGATCCTTGGTCATCTGCGTTAACGCTTGCCAGGTTGCATCGATATTGCTCTGATGATCGGCGCCTTTCAGCAGCGGCTCCTGCGCAATATAGGCACGCAGCAGCGGGAGTGAAGGACGATTCTGTGCCGCTGCGATTTGCAGCGCGTAGTAGCGCACCTGCTGATCCTGCGACAGATCGGCAGTTTTGACCTGAGCAAGCTGTTGTTGCGCACCGCTGTAATTCTGCTGACCAACCTGCATCTGCGCGCGCAGCAGCAGCAGTTCTTGCTGTTGCACATCGCTTAACTGCTGCGGCAGCTGATTGAGCTGATTCGCCGCCTGCGGATACTTTCCTTCCTTCAACAGGGCACGGATGGCAAGTAATTGCCAGTCGGTCTTGCTATCATCGCTGCTTTGCTGCACCTGTTGCAGATAATAGTCAGACCGGCCAGTCGCAGGACCCTGAATATTGACGTTAGAGGTTTGTTGCGGTCCCTGACCACTACAGGCGGCTAAAATCAGCCCAGCGAGAAGAACAGGTACTAAGCGTCCTGCTTTATGACGTACGACTTTTGAAGGAAGCATACTGTATCCAGTGATGTTTTTTTCAAGATGCTCAATATTAAATCGGCAATTCGGATGAAACAATGAAACAACTCGATCGGGCAGAGATTTCTGCCAGCACGCTCTATATCGTTCCTACCCCGATCGGTAACCTGGGTGATATCACTCAACGAGCGTTGACGGTGCTCTCAAGCGTCGATCTAGTCGCAGCGGAAGATACACGTCATACCGGGCTGTTGCTACAACATTTCGCCATCAATGCGCGACTCTTCGCACTTCACGACCACAACGAACAGCAGAAAGCTGAGGTGCTGTTAGCCAAGCTGCAAGAGGGCCAGAGCATCGCGCTGGTCTCCGATGCCGGCACGCCGTTAATCAACGATCCGGGCTACCATTTGGTGCGTCGCTGCCGGGAAGCTGGCGTGCGCGTGGTGCCGTTGCCAGGCGCCTGCGCGGCGATTACAGCATTAAGCGCGGCGGGGTTACCGTCCGATCGTTTCTGTTACGAAGGGTTTCTACCGGCCAAAAGCAAAGGACGTTGCGATGTGCTGCGCGCGTTGGGTGAAGAGCCGCGAACGCTGATTTTCTATGAATCGACCCATCGCCTGATCGATAGCCTGCAAGATATGGTCAGCGTGTGGGGCGGCGAGCGCTATGTGGTGCTGGCGCGTGAGATCACCAAAACGTGGGAATCTATTCAAGGCGCACCGGTGGGAGAGTTGCTGGCGTGGGTGCTGGAAGATGAAAACCGTCGTAAAGGTGAGATGGTGCTGATTGTAGAAGGCCATAAAGCTGATGAAGAAGCGCTGCCAGCGGAGGCGCTGCGTACTTTAGCATTGCTGCAAAAAGAGCTGCCATTGAAGAAAGCGGCCGCGCTGACGGCGGAAATTCATGGCGTGAAGAAGAACGCGCTTTATAAGTACGCGCTGGAGCAGCAAGAGGCGTGACAAACGCTGGCAGATCGCCTATTATCCCGCGCCGAAGCTGACTAGACAGTCGCCGCTTTGTCGTCGTCCTCTTTCGGGGGGAGACGGGCAAAGGGGAGGAAAGTCCGGGCTCCATAGGGCAGGGTGCCAGGTAACGCCTGGGGGGCGCAAGCCTACGACCAGTGCAACAGAGAGCAAACCGCCGATGGCCCAGTAATGGGATCAGGTAAGGGTGAAAGGGTGCGGTAAGAGCGCACCGCGCGGCTGGCAACAGTTCGTGGCACGGTAAACTCCACCCGGAGCAAGGCCAAATAGGGGTTCACAAGGTACGGCCCGTACTGAACCCGGGTAGGCTGCTTGAGCCAGTGAGCGATTGCTGGCCTAGATGAATGACTGTCCACGACAGAACCCGGCTTATCGGTCAGTTTCGACTTTTTTAAACACAAAACCCGCTTCGGCGGGTTTTGTGTTTTCTGGGGCTAGGATGAGGGTATCAACCCGCACATAATTAATTAAACTCTCCCACGTAAAGAAATGAAAATCCCTGAAAACATTATTGCCGCTATGCCAGAATAAGCGCGTGTTTAACTACTGAGGACAAATTTAATCCACACTGACGAGAAGCAACAACGTGGATAAGTTGTAATTTTATGGACAAAATGTTTGCGCCAAATAAGGCTTCACTCTCTTCCTTCCTTTCTGTATCAAACTGCTCAATCTGCGATCAGCACTGGCGCTTCGCGCTTTAGTTCCGTTCTCTCCTATTCTGACTTTTTAATTTAACTTTGCTAACACGCTTATTTTCGCGTGGGTGGCGTTTATTTCTCGTTCAGGAGAGAAATCATGCTGTATTGGATTTTATTGGCGCTGGCGATCGCTGCGGAAATTATTGGTACCGTCTCAATGAAATGGGCCAGCGTAAACGGTGGCAACGCCGGCTATATTTTTATGCTGGTGATGATCGCGCTGTCTTATATTTGTTTATCCTTCGCCATCAAGCGGATTGCCCTTGGCGTGGCGTATGCCATGTGGGAAGGCATTGGCATTCTGTTTATTACGCTGTTTAGCGTGCTGCTGTTCGATGAAGCCTTATCCGCTGTCAAAGTCGCCGGCCTGCTGACGCTGATCCTCGGTATTGTGCTGATCAAATCAGGCACGCTGAGCCGCAAGGAGCTGCGCCATGGCAACGTTTAACTGGATACATATCGCGTGGCTGGCGCTGGCCATTGGCCTGGAGATTGTCGCCAATATCTTCCTGAAATATTCCAACGGTTTCCGCCGTCCGCTGTTTGGTGTGTTATCGCTGGTGGCGGTGCTGGCAGCGTTCAGCGCGCTGGCGCAGGCGGTGAAAGGCATTGATTTGACGGTAGCCTACGCATTGTGGGGCGGGCTGGGATTGGTCGCCACCGTCGCAGCAGGCTGGATTTTGTTTGGTCAGCGTCTTAGTCGGGTTGGCTGGCTGGGCGTGGGATTGTTGTTGCTCGGTATGGTGCTGATTAAGTTCGCGTAAGGTTCCCTCTCCACGATGGGAGAGGGTAAGAGCATCAACCCCGGCCGTGCGGTTCATCCCAGTCAAAGGCTGGGCCCAGCGAAATCACGCCGCTTGGGTTGATGGTTTTGTGGCTGCAATAGTAGTGATGGCGGATATGCGGCAAATTGACTGTGTCGGCGATGCCCGGCATTTGATAGATGTCGCGCAGGAAGCCGCTCAGATTACGGTAATCACTGATGCGGTGGCGATCGCACTTAAAGTGGGTGACGTAGACCGGATCGAAGCGCACCAGCGTGGTCCACAAGCGTAAATCCGCTTCGGTCAGTTGGTCGCCTGTGAGATAACGGTGTTGGCCGAGAATCTGTTCGAGACGCGCTAACGAATGGAACAGCGCCGTTACCGATTCATCGTAAGCCGCTTGCGAAGTGGCAAAACCACTTTTATACACACCATTGTTAACCGTGTCGTAAACCCAGCTGTTCACATCATCAATCTTGTCGCGCAGCGCCGCCGGATAATAGTCACCCGCACGGGCACCTTGCGCATCGAACGCGCTGTTGAGCATGCGCATGATGTCGGCGGATTCATTGCTAACGATGGTTTGCTGGGTTTTATCCCACAGCACCGGCACGGTCACGCGGCCGGAATAGTGCGCATCGGCGTGCAGATAGATTTGATAGAGAAACTCTTTTTGATACAGCGCGTCGCCGGTGGCGTCTGGGAAGCTGGCGTCAAAGGTCCAGCCGTTCTCCAGCATCAGCGGATGCACCACCGAAACCGAAATCATCTCTTCTAATCCCTTGAGCTTAAGCATCAACAGCGTGCGATGCGCCCACGGGCAGGCAAGCGAGACGTAAAGATGATAGCGACCACGCTCAGCGGCGAAGCCCGCTTTGCCGGTTGGACCGGCGCTGCCATCGGCGGTAACCCAGTTACGCCAGACGGCTTCTGTGCGTTTGAAGCGGCCACCGGTTGACTTCGTATCGTACCAGGTATCGTGCCAGACACCGTCAATCAGCTGTCCCATAAGCCCTCCATAATAAAAAAGGGCGAGGAAAATCCCCGCCCCTGTGATTCAGTATATGTGTTCTCTAACGCTTATGCTGCTTAGCGTGCGGTCGCTGGCTGAACGCGCTGACGAATCAGACGGTCAATGCTGTAAGCGCCAGGACCAACCAGACCCAATACCAGGAAACCACCGGCGATGGAGAGGTTTTTCATGAACATCAGCTGGTTAACACCTTCCGCGAAGTTGCTGTGGAACAGGAATGCGGTCAGCAGGGTAAAGCCAGCGGTGAACAGGGCGGTAAAGCGCGTCAGGAAACCGAACAGAATCGCCAGACCGCCGCCGAACTCCAGCAGAATAACCAGCGGCAGCAGAAAGCCTGGGACGCCCATCGCCTGCATGTATTGTGCGGTACCGGCGTAGCCAGTGATTTTGCCCCAGCCTGCGGTGATAAACAGAATGGTCATTAATACGCGTGCTACCAGCAGGCCTGAGTCTTCGAATTTTTTCATCATCTACTCCAACAAGGTTTTTGTTGCAGGTTGTTGGCCTGCGGGTTTTGAATCCCCTTGAACCGGTTGTTTCAGTTCAGTGGGCTGATGGAGGGAGATGATAATCGCAGGTTGAAAGAGTTGTAAGCGAGATAAACTGTCAATGTTATTCAGTAAATTTGAGGAGGGCGAAACCGAATCGACTAGATCCGGTTTTAGAGAGAGGAATTAGCGAGTATTCAAGGTTGATTTGATCATGCGCCAGGTGCTCCAGACGCCGAAACCACGTTTGGCCCAGCGCAGCAGGCGATTGGGGCTGCGAATCGACCAGATGGCCAATGCGCTGCTGCCAATCGCCAGATAACGACGCATGCCGATAATGGTTAACCATCCGCGATCGTATTGCGCGGTGCTGGTCAGCCAGTCGCGGCTGTCGGCGCTGAGATCAAGCCGCTGCTGCTGCACCTGATTGAGCAGTTCGTGAATGCGTGCTTCACGTTCGCGGCGGCTCATGAGCGATGCTCCTCCAGCAATTTGCGATCGGTATCCAGCTCTTTACGCGTATGGCGCAGTAACGTTGACTGACGCGATTTGTATAACGTCCACAAACCGAAGATCAGCGCCAGCGCAAACAGTACCGCAGTGGTAATCGCAATCGCCATCAAACGATATTGTGCATCCACTGCCCAGATGATCAGCACCATCAGGCTCATAAGACCGAAAGCGGTAAACAGCATGGTAAGGCCAACCATCATCAGCATCTGAATCAGGTTTGCCTTTTCCTCTTCCAGTTCCACAATCGCCAGTCGGACACGCGTCTCGACCATGCTGACCAGCGTGGTAACTATCCGTTGACCGATGTTAAAGACCCCTTTGCCGGGGCCGTGGCTTTGCTGACTATCACTCATCATTAACGCCGTGAGATTAAAATGCCGATGAGAATACCTACCGCTGCACCAATACCCACGCCGTGCCACGGATTATCACGCACGTATTCGTCCGCTTTCTCCGCCGCTTCACGCGTGGTTTGTGCAATACGTTCGCCGGAATCGCCTAGACGTTCACGGGAGCTTTCAATAGCGCCGCGCGCTTTATGACGCAGCTTATCCAGCTCACCTTTGGATTTATCTGCTGAGCTGCTCAGCACTTCTTCCAGGGTATCAGCCAGATTTTTCAATTCAGCGCGCAGATGTTCAGATGTTGATTCTTTAGCCATGGAAATCTCCTTTTACAGCATTTAGTTAAGTCCGATTAATAAGGTTCAGCTTCAAGCTTTTTCAGTTCGTGCTGCGCCTCTTCCAGCTTACGTTCGCGCTTCTCAATTTTGTCCTTGTCGCCATCCTGACGCTCTTCTTTCAGCTCACGCTCGCGTTCGGCGATTTTGTGCTTCTGATCGGCGATACGTTCACTGTGTGCGGATTTCAGCTTCTCATCGGTGCAGCCTGCGCGGACTTCGGTCAACGCGCGCTCCAGCCCGGTGACGCGGCGCTGGTTGTCGTGCTGTTTCGCCATATCGATCTCGCGCTGAATATCCTGCTCTTTTTGTTGGCAGAGCGATTCAGCCGCCAGCAGCGAACCCGAGAGTGAAAAAAGAATAGCACCTAGCAGTAATTGATGTTTCATCAGGTTGTGACCTTCCATTGTTGATGACCTGCCTGAGAGCAGACAGGAGAGGCTTCCCAGCATGTCTTAGGCTTACGCTACCTCTAAGGATAGACAGCAGACGAAAAAATTCAAAGAAGACGCGGGGATAGCGAGGATTAGCTCACCGCCTGGCTTAGCGTCAGGCGGTGAAATTTAGCTGTAAGTTGGGCGATTAGCGTCGGGATATTGCTGCGAAGCCTGCGGGCCAGCGGCAACGACAAAGCCTTGTGGCAACAGGCGCTTCAACACTTTCTGCGCCGCGAGGCTCTGCTCTTCATTCTCAAAATGAATCACCAGCGCATCGCCTGAAGGCGTAATACTTTTGATACGCACGCCCTGTGCGGAAAGTTGCTGATAGAGATAAAAACCATCGGGCAGATTGGTGCCGCTGTTGGCGACACGAATCTGCACCACGGTTTCATGCTGCATCAGAGTCGGAACGAAACAGATCGCCAGCAGCGCCAACGCGCCACCCAGCGCCCAAGGCAGTAAACGCCTTGGGAATCCACGGAGTTTGATCATGACTGTGAATTCCCGTTACGCGTCGACTGACGTTTGCGCCAAATCACCACTAAAGAACCGACCAGACCAATCACCAGCAGCACCAGTGGCAGCAGCATCAGGCACAACATCAGTTCATCTTCGTAACGACGGAAAATCGGGGTTTTGCCCAGCGCGAAGCCCAGCACGGTAAGGATCAGCACCCACAGGAAGCCACTTACCCAGTTGAAGAACTGAAAGCGCGCATTACTCAGGCCAGAAAGCCCGGCGATGGTCGGGAGCAAGGTGCGGACGAAGGCAATAAAGCGACCCACCAGCAATGCAGACAAGCCATGGCGATGGAACAGTCGGTGGGCGCGTTGATGATATTGCGCAGGCAGGTGCGATAACCATTTTTGCACGGTAGGCGTATTACCGAGCCAGCGACCCTGAATATAGCTTACCCAGCAGCCAAGGCTGGCACCGGTGGTCAGAATCAGCAGTGTCAGCGGGAAACCCATGGTGCCTTTAGCAATCAGCACACCCACCAGAATCAGTAAACTATCGCCGGGCAAAAACGCGGCGGGCAGCAGTCCATTTTCCAGAAACAGAATCATGAACAGCACACCATAAATGGCCCAAACCAGCGTCGGGTCGGAGAGCATTTCGTAATCCTGCTGCCATAAGGCATGCAGCAATGCTTGCAAAATATCCATCAATCATTCCTGAACATCATTGTTAAACGTGCCCGTGAGGGGCTTAGGCGCAGACTGGCGTTGGTTATACATTTTAGATAAGCAGCCTGAGCAGGAGTTTCCGGATCCTTCCAGAATTGATTGTTAAATCAGCGACTTTATAAAAGCCCTGTCGCAAAGGGTAATAAAAGGGCGATAACTGTAACAAAAATAACGTTATCCAGACAGGGGAAAGTGCCCGCCGCACAGGAGTTTTACCTTTAGACGCAGGTGGTCCAAAGGAGCTTTACATGAGCTGACACTATTGCAGACTAACTGACTTTTTCGGCAACAAAACGGCTGAAAAATAAGCAGGATCAGCGTGGGTTTTCGCTACCTTCAGGCAGGATGACCGGATTTTCAGCAAACATGTAACGGTCGACGTTAAATTCAAAATCGTCGGTGGTGGCGTTAAACAGCATCTGCTTAGTATTTTCCAGATGTTGCCACATTGCCAGCTTACTGGCGGCGGGATCTTTGCGGATCAGGGCTTTGAGGATCTGGTCGTGATCGTCGCACCAACTGGTGATATTTTTGGCATCAATGTGTTCGTGCAGCTTCAGCCAGTAAGGATTGTGCAGACGATGCAGCCACATCTTCTCGACAATCGCCGCTAAAGCGCTGTTCTGCGTCGATTGCGCGATGCGCACGTGAAACTCCATATCCCACGCCGAATCGCGCGAATGATCTTCCTGACGTGCTTTCTCCTGAATCGCCATTAATGCCACGATGTCCTGACGCGTTACCTGGGTGGCGGCAAACTCAGCCACGTTGCTTTCAATCAGCTGGCGCGCCTGCAATAACTCGAAGGGACCGAAATTGGCGAACTCCAGCTGGCTGGATGTCACCACGCGGTTCTGCTGCTGGCTGCTGATGACGTGAATGCCGGAACCTTTCCGCACCTCCACGTAACCTTCCACTTCCAGCATGATGATCGCTTCACGCACCACGGTACGGCTCACCTGCATCTCTTCCGCAATCAGACGTTCGGCAGGCAGCTTGTCGCCAACCCGGTAATCGGCGGCTTCAATGCGGCGTTTGAGTTCGCTGGCGAGCTGTTGATAGAGGCGTCGTGATTCGGTCAGGTCCATTGCGCGGTCCGCTGTGGGAGAAAGTTGAGTTGTTATACCACTTCAGCCGCACAGAGGAAATGGGCTGGCGGATGCCAGCCCGATGAGGTTAGGTGCGTACCGCAGCGGACTGCACTGCGGGTTGATCGTCGAGTTCAGAAACCGGCTGATTTTTCAGGACCGTCCAGATAACCACCGCGCCTAACAGATCAAACACCGCCAGCGCCGCGAACAGCGGGCTGAAGCCCAGCGTATCGGCCAGCGCACCAACCACCAACGCAAACATGGTGCTCGCCGTCCAGGCCGCCATGCCGGTTAAGCCATTGGCGGTAGCCACTTCGTTACGGCCAAACACATCCGAAGAGAGCGTGATCAGCGCACCAGAAAGCGCCTGATGGGCAAAACCGCCGACGCACAGCAGCCCAATCGCGACATACGGGCTGGTGAACAAACCGATGGTGCCTGGCGCAATCATCAACACCGCGCCCATGGTGACCACCAGTTTGCGCGAGACGATAAGATTGACGCCAAACCAGCGCTGGAACAGCGGCGGCAAGTAACCACCGACAATGCATCCGAGGTCGGCGAACAGCATCGGCATCCAGGCAAACATGGCGATCTCTTTCAGGTTGAAGCCGTACACCTTGAACATAAACAGCGGGATCCATGCGTTGAAGGTTCCCCACGCCGGTTCGGCGAGGAAACGCGGCAGCGCAATGCCCCAGAACTGACGATTGCGCAGGATCTGGCGCGCCGACATCTTCTTGTTATTGCCGGTTTGATGCTGCAGTTCCTGGCCGGCAATGATGTAGTGACGCTCCTCATCACTCAGCTTGGTTTGCTGTTTGGGATGTTTGTAAAACACCAGCCAGCAGATGGCCCACACCATGCTCAGCACGCCGGTAATAATGAACGCCATTTGCCAGCTGTGCGCCATGATCGCCCACACCACCAGCGGCGGCGCCAGCATCGCACCAATCGACGATCCCACATTGAAATAGCCCACCGCCACCGAACGCTCTTTGGCGGGGAACCATTCGCTACTGGCTTTCAGGCCGGCCGGAATCATCGCTGCTTCGGCGGCGCCAACCGCACCGCGCGCCAGCGCAAAGCCGCCCCAGCTGCCCGCCATCGCGGTTGCGGCACAGAAAATCGCCCACAGCACGGCAAACACCGCATAACCGATTTTGGTGCCGAGCATGTCCAGCACATAACCGGCCACCGGCTGCATGATGGTGTAGCACGCCGAGTAGGCGGCGACGATATAGGAATATTGTTGCGTGGTGATACCCAACTGCGTTTCCAGCGTGGGCGCCGCAACGGCAATGGTATTGCGCGTCAGGTAGCCGAGCACCGTGCCCAGCGTCACCAGCCCAATCATGTACCAGCGTAGCCCTTTGATCTTACGCATTATTAACCTCGTCCAGTCTGTCGTTGCGGTTTTACCGCTGTAGTTATCTGGAGCGGGAAGATGTGAACAGCGCTGCTCACTCCCGCAGTTCCTTGCCTGTGCCATTAATCCCGTTAGCAACGGAGCGAGAGGTTAACTTGTTATACAGCTTCAAAAGTTGAATGCCATCACATAAACCTTGCGGCGCGTGTGTGTTAGAGCGAAAGAACGTTAAAACAGCCATTTAACGCAATATCCACAACAGGATCGTCCATATACCCACAGTGAAACTGTCATTATTGTGAGTCGGATCGCAAACAATTTTGCCGTTCGTCTAAATTGGTATGATAACTTTTAGTTAAAAGCCATCTGGCTACAAAATGAGGAAGCAGGTATGTCGCGTTTTATGAGTGAGGATTTTCTACTCGACACCGAGTTCGCCCGTCGTCTGTACCATGACTACGCCAAAGACCAGCCGATTTTCGACTATCACTGTCACTTACCGCCGCAGCAGATTGCCGATAACTACCGCTTCACCAATCTCTATGACATCTGGCTCAAAGGCGATCATTACAAATGGCGTGCGATGCGCGCTAATGGCGTGCCGGAAGCGTTGTGTACCGGCGATGCCAGCGACCGTGAGAAATTTAATGCCTGGGCGCGCACCGTGCCGCATACCATCGGCAATCCGCTCTATCACTGGACGCATCTCGAATTGCGTCGACCTTTTGGCATCACCGATGTGCTGTTGAACGAACAGAGCGCGGAACGTATCTGGCAGCAGTGCAATGAATTGCTGGCGCAGGATGCATTCAGCGCGCGCGGCATCATGCAGCAGATGAAGGTGAAAATGGTCGGCACTACCGACGATCCGCTCGATGACTTACAGCATCACCGCAAGCTGGCGCAGGACAATAGTTTCGACGTCAAAGTGCTGCCGAGCTGGCGTCCGGACAAAGCCTTCAATATTGAGCTGGAGAGCTTCCTGCCATGGATTCAGCGCTTAGAGCAGGTAGTGGATGTCAGCGTGCTGCGCTTTGACGATCTGCGTCGCGCCTTAAGCCAGCGACTCGATCACTTCGCCGCGCATGGCTGCAAAATTTCCGATCACGCGCTGGATGTGGTGCTGTTTGCGGAAGCGGATGAGGCCACTCTGGACGGCATTCTGGCTCGTCGACTGCAAGGCGCAGCGCCTTCCGCCGAAGAGACAGCCCAATTCAAAACCGCCGTGCTGGTGTGGCTCGGCAGCGAATATGCGCGCCGTGGCTGGGCGCAGCAGTATCACATTGGCGCGCTACGCAACGCTAATCGCCGCCAGTTCGATATCCTCGGCCCGGATGTTGGTTTCGATTCGATTAATGATGCGCCGCTGGCGATACCGCTGGCGCGCCTGCTGGATGCGCAAAACCGCAATAACGCGCTGCCTAAAACCATCCTTTACTGCCTCAACCCGCGCGATAACGAAGTGCTGGCGACTATGGCGGGCAATTTCCAGGGTGAAGGCGAACCGGGCAAGATGCAATTTGGTTCGGCGTGGTGGTTCAACGATCAGCTGGATGGCATGCAGCGCCAGATGACACAGCTGGCGCAAATCGGCCTGCTGAGCCGCTTTGTCGGCATGCTGACTGATAGCCGCAGCTTCCTCTCCTATACGCGCCACGAATATTTCCGTCGTCTGCTGTGCCAGATGATCGGCAATTGGGTGGAGCGGGGCGAAGCGCCTGCCGACGAAGCGTTGTTAGGGCAGATGGTACAGAACATCAGTTTCAACAATGCGCGCGATTACTTCGGCATTGAGCTGGGAGCCTGATGATGCAGCGACTCAACCGTCACGATTTTCCCGGCGCGCACTATAGCGAACGCGTTATCCAGTTTGGTGAAGGCAATTTCCTGCGCGCCTTCATCGACTGGCAACTCGACTGGCTTAATCAACATCAAGACACCGATGCGGGCGTGGTGGTGGTGCGGCCGCGCAATCGCGTGGTGGAAGAGACGCTTAATCAGCAAGATGGCTTGTACACCACGCTGATTCGCGGGCTAAACACGGCGGGCGAGCAGGTGAGTGAAGCCCGCCTGATCCGCAGCGTGAATCGTGAAATCCAGCCGTATCAACAGTTTGACGAATTTCTCGCGCTGGCACGCGCGCCACAAATGCGTTTTGTCTTCTCCAATACCACGGAAGCGGGCATTGCCTTCGCAGAGCAGGATCGGCTGGACGATACGCCCGCCTCGTCCTTCCCCGGCAAGCTGACGCAGCTGCTGTGGGCGCGCTTCAACCATTTTGCTGGCGCCAGCGATAAAGGTTGGCTGGTGGTGCCCTGTGAACTGATCGATTACAACGGCGACACGCTGCGTGAGCTGGTGCTGCGCTATAGCCAGCATTGGCAGTTGCCGCCGGAGTTTGCCTGCTGGGTGCAGGATCACTGCGCGTTCTACAACACGCTGGTGGATCGCATTGTCACCGGATATCCGGCGGATAGCGCGGCGATCGAAGCTTCATTGGGCTATGAAGATCGCTATCTGGTGGCGGGCGAAGTCTATTACCAGTTTGTGATTCAGGGGCCGGACGCATTGGCGCAGGAACTGCAGCTGCACGCGCTGGCACCGGAAGTGAAGCTGGTGGACGACATCACGCCGTACAAAGCGCAAAAGGTGGCGATCCTCAACGGCGCACACACCGCGCTGGTGCCGGTGGCGTTTCAGGCCGGGCTGGAGAGCGTGGGAGAAGCGATGGATGACGCGCAGATGGCCGGTTTTGTCGATGCGCTGCTGCGTGACGAGGTGATCCCAACATTGGATCTGCCACGCGATGAGCTGCGCGCCTTTGCCGACGCGGTGCAGCGTCGCTTCCGTAATCCCTTTATTCGCCATGCGTTACTCTCCATCGCCCTCAACGGCATGACTAAATTCCGCACCCGTTTGCTGCCGCAACTGCTGATGTCGCAGCAGCAAAACGGTCAATGGCCTGTGCGCCTGACTTTCGCCTTTGCCGCGCTGCTGGCCTTTTATCGCGGTGCAGAGGGCGAGCGTCACTGGCCGCTGCAGGACGACGAACACTGGCTGCAGCGTTTTGCTGAGCTGTGGCCAGCGGTAAATAACGATAAACAGACTCCGGAACAGTTGGTACGCGCGGTACTCAGCGATGCCAATCACTGGGGCGAAGATCTCACTCAGCGGCCCGGGTTAGTTGCCGCGGTTAGCCAACACCTGCAAAACATCATCGTCCACGGGATGCGGACGGCGTTGACACAACTGAGATAACGCTATGCAAGATGCCATTAGAATACATTCACGCGACAACGTTGCTGTGGCGTTGCGCGATTTGCCAGCCAATACCCAGGTCGAAATCAATCAACAGACGATCACCTTGCAGCAGGAGGTTGGGCGCGGGCATAAATTTGCGTTGCAGCCTTTAGCGACTGACGCGCTGGTGATCAAATACGGTTTGCCGATCGCGCACGCCACTCAGCCGATTGCGGCCGGTGAGATCATCCACTCCAGCAATGCGCGCACCAATTTGAGCGACTTGGATGAGTACGACTATCAACCCGATTTTCTCGAACTGCCGCCGCAAGCAGGCGACCGCGACGTGCAGATCTACCGCCGCGCCAGTGGTGAAGTGGGCATCCGTAATGAGTTATGGATTCTGCCCACTGTCGGCTGCGTGAATGGCATCGCACGGCAAATCCTGACGCGCTTTATGAAAGAGACCAATGACGCCGAAGGCATTGATGGCGTGCATCTGTTCAGCCATCCGTTTGGTTGTTCGCAGCTTGGACAAGATCACGAGAACACCCGCACCATGCTGCAAAATATGGTGCGCCATCCCAATGCTGGCGCGGTGCTGGTGATTGGCCTTGGCTGCGAGAACAATCAGGTCGATGTGTTCCGTGAAACGCTTGGTGGTTTCGATAGCGACCGCGTGCAGTTCATGGAGTGTCAGAAGCAGGATGATGAAGTGGAAGCGGGGCTGGAGCGCCTGCACGAACTCTATCGTGCCATGCGCGAAGATCAGCGTCAGCCGGGCAAACTCAGCGAGCTGAAGTTTGGTCTGGAGTGCGGCGGTTCGGATGGTTTCTCCGGCATCACCGCCAATCCCATGCTGGGCTGTTTCTCCGACCAGATGATTGCCAACGGCGGCACCACTGTGCTGACCGAAGTGCCGGAGATGTTCGGCGCAGAGCGTATCCTGATGAGTCGCTGCCGCAATGAAGCCACCTTTGAAAAAACTGTGGCGATGATTAACGACTTCAAGCGCTACTTTATCGATCACCAGCAGCCGATTTACGAGAATCCCTCACCCGGCAACAAAGCCGGCGGCATCACCACGCTGGAAGAGAAGTCGCTTGGCTGCACGCAGAAGGCCGGGCAAAGTCAGGTGGTGGATGTGCTGAAGTACGGTGAGCGCTTGCATACGCCGGGACTCAATCTGCTAAGTGCGCCGGGAAACGATGCGGTGGCCACCAGCGCGCTGGCAGGCGCGGGATGTCATATGGTGCTGTTTACCACCGGGCGCGGTACGCCGTATGGCGGTTTTGTGCCGACGGTGAAAATCGCCACCAATACGCAGCTCGCCGAGAAGAAGCCGCACTGGATCGATTTTAATGCCGGACGTTTGATTGAAGGGATGAGTATGGCGGCGATGCTGGAGGACTTCGTCGATATGATTGTGGCGATTGCCAATGGCCAACCGGCGCGCAATGAAACCAATGATTTCCGCGAGTTAGCCATCTTTAAAAGCGGAGTGACGTTGTAGAACCAGGTCGCCATTCATGGCGACCCATTCAACAACCGCACTTTATTCCGATTCTGAAACCGTACGACGCGGTTCGCGCTCGGCTTCGGCCTGGCATACGGCGGCGGTAAACAGAATATCCGTCGAGGAGTTCAGCGCGGTCTCGGCGGAATCCTGCAGCACGCCAATAATGAAGCCCACCGCCACTACCTGCATCGCCAAATCATTCGGAATACCAAACATATTGCAGGCTACCGGGATCAGCAGCAGCGAACCGCCCGCCACGCCGGATGCGCCACAGGCACACAGCGACGCCACCAGACTTAACAGAATGGCGGTTGGAACATCCACCGAAATACCCAGCGTATGCACTGCAGCCAGCGTCAACACGGTGATGGTAATCGAAGCACCGGCCATGCTGATGGTGGCACCCAGCGGGATCGACACGGAATAAGTGTCCTCATCCAGATTGAGGCGCTTCGCCAATGCCATATTCACCGGGATATTGGCCGCTGAACTGCGGGTGAAGAATGCGGTGACGCCACTTTCGCGCATGCAGGTAAATACCAGCGGATAAGGGTTGCGGCGGATCTTCTGGAACACCAGCATCGGGTTAATCACCAGCGCCATAATCAGCATGCAGCCGAGCAGCAGCGTGAGCAGATTGGCGTATTCCCACAGCGCATCAAAACCGGTTGAGGCAAGGATGGAAGCTACCAGGCCAAAAATCCCCAGCGGCGCACAACGAATCACGCAGCGCACCACCCAGGTTGCGGCATTTGACGCATCATTAAGAAACGCTTTGCTGCTTGGGCTGGCATGACGAAACGCCAGGCCCAATCCCAGCGCCCACACCAGAATGCCGATGTAGTTGGCGTTCATCAGTGCTTCAATCGGATTCGATACCATGCTCATCAGCAAACCGTGCAGCACTTCGGCAATGCCCGACGGCGGCGTAATTTGCGTAGCACCCACGTTCATCGACAGCGTCTGAGGGAACAGATGGCTGAAGATCACTGCCACAACCGCAGCAAAGAACGTGCTGAGCAGATACAGCATGATTATCGGGCGGATATTGGTTTTCTGTCCCTGCTGATGGTTAGCGATCGAGGAGATCACCAGCACCAGAACCAGCAGCGGCGCGACGGCTTTCAGCGCACGCACGAACAGCTCGCCCAGCAAGCCAACGGCCAGTGCGGCATCACGTGAGAACCACGCCAGCGCCACGCCCGCCACCAGGCCGATCATGATTTGTTTTACCAAGCTTCCTGCGAACAGCGCGCCCAGACGTCCAATAAAGTTGTTTTGCATATCACAGTCTTTTTATATTCGCGGTCATGAGTATTGTGCGCGGTTCCACCACGCACAACGGTTTGCCCGGCGGAGTATAAGGAAAAGAGCTTATGAGGAAAGAGATAATTCTGTGCATGCGTGGCAGATCGGTTTTTTGATCTGCTGATGATGGGAAGTGTGACAGATATATAAAAGGCGAAGGTTGCCACTGGCGAAACAAAGCAGGGGCGATTAGCGCCCCTGCAGAAGATTATGGTGAGATCTTCTTCTGGTCGTTTCTGTGGTTCACCCAGGCGTTGATCAGCAGCGTACCGCCGAGAATCACGCCCACCACCGTCAGCGAGATGCCGACGGGAATGTGATAGAACTCGACGATCAGCATCTTGATACCGATAAATACCAGCACAATCGCCAGGCCATATTTCAGCATCGAGAAGCGCTCCGCCACGTTAGCCAGCAGGAAGTACATGGCGCGCAGGCCGAGAATCGCGAACAGGTTTGAAGTCAGCACAATGAACGGATCGGTGGTCACCGCGAAGATGGCGGGAATGCTGTCCACGGCGAAAATCACATCGCTCAATTCAACCATGATCAGCACCAGCAGCAGCGGCGTAGCAAACAGCACGCCGTTTTTGCGGGTGAAGAACTTCTCACCGTCGAGGCTATCGGTCATGCGCAGATGCTTTCGCAGCCAGCGCACCACCGGCTTGTCGCCAACCGTGCTGTCATCTTCCTCTTTCGCCAGCGCCATTTTCAGGCCGGTAAACAGCAGGAAGGCGCCGAATACGTAAAGAATCCAGCTGAACTGGGTAACCAAATAGCTGCCAGCGAAGATCATGATGGTACGCAGCACAATCGCACCCAATACGCCATAAATCAGCACGCGGCGCTGCAAGTTGGCCGGGACAGCGAAGTAGCTAAACAGCATCAGCCAGACAAAGACGTTATCAACCGCCAGCGCTTTCTCTAAAACGTAGCCGGTAAGGAAGGCGAGGGTTTGCGCGGTGGCGACTTCGCGCCCGGCGGTGCCGTCGAGATACCACCAGAAGGCAGCGCTGAACAGCAGTGAAACGGAGACCCAAATCAGCGACCAAACCGCTGCTTGTTTGAATGACATGGTTTGTGCGCCGCGTCGGCCCTGTAACAGCAGGTCGATCGCCAGCATGATGAGCACCACGACAGCGAAGCTGCCCCAAAGTAACGGTGTGCCAACTGAGTGCATAGTCGTATCCTTTTCCAGAAATAAAAAAAGCGGCTGAAGTCAGAAGACGTCAGCCGCTTTGATCGTGCTGCAAGCAAACCTCGCCTTCCGGCAAGGTCTCACTTACAACTCAGAATGGATTCCGGGTTGCCTGACGACCGGATGCGTTTCGCATATTGCGTGGCGCATCGTAATGACGATCAATCAGCTTACAAGTTACTCCCCTTTGCAGCGCTCAACATACGGAGTTCGATAATCGCTTTCAAGAGGGCTCCAGAAATGTTTTGCAATATTTACACTTAAGCCTGATCTGCCGGGAATACCACGCCGGTCTGGCGGCGGATTTCCGTGAGCAGTTGCGCCGTAATGCGCGAGGTTTCTAACCCCGCATGCTCAACTTCACCGGCTTCTACCAATTTGGCGAAGGTTTCAGCTTCATACAGCATGGTGTTGATGTGCTGCGGCTGCGTCAGGTTTTGGCTCTCGCCGCCGCGCGGGATAAAGCGCAGTTGCTGGCATTCGGAGATCTTTTCAATTATCAGCGATCCCGCTTCGCCCTGAATCTCACTCGGGATCAGTGAATCGCTGACTTTTGAGTGCAGCAGCGTGACATCAAAATCGCCGTAGCCCAGCACCACCACGCCATGCGCATCAACGCCACTTTCCAGCAGGGAAGCTTGCGCTTTGACCTGCTGCGGCGCACCCCACAAGGTGACGGCGGCGGCGAGGCAGTAAAAGCCGATATCCATGATTGAGCCGTTCGACCAGCGAGGATTAAAGGTATTCGGGTTCTCGCCATCCAGATAGCGTTGATAACGCGAGGAGTACTGGCAATAGTTGATCAGGGCTTTGCGCAGTTTACCCAGTTGTGGCAGCGTTTTTTGCAGTTGCAGGAACGTCGGCAGGCTGGCGGTTTTAAAGGCTTCGAACAGCACCACCTGATGCTGGCGTGCGCAGGCAATCATCGCCTCGGCTTCACGCAGGTTAGACGCCATCGGCTTCTCGCAAATCACATGCTTGCCGTGCGACATAAACAGTATCGCCTGCTCACTGTGCAGCGCATTCGGACTGGCGATATACACCGCATCAATCTCACTGCTGGCGGCAAGTTCATCCAGTGAGGTGAAGGTCAGTTTGCAGGGATAATCCACCACAAAAGCGTCGGCCTGCTGCTGATTACGCGAATAGACGCCGCTCAGCTTCATCTTGCCGGTTTCATGCGCGGCGTCGATAAACTGGCGGGTAATCCAGTTGGTTCCCACGATGGCGAAACGAATCACGTGCTGCTCTCCTGCTAAAGTAAAACGGCAGAGTAACATGTTCATCTGAGCGCCAGGCAGGCGAAATTTGATCCTGAGATCCGCATTCCAATATGATGATGCCGCACAACTTTTTAACCGACTTAGCGGGGACGCGCGGGTGAGTGGAAGTAAACATGCTCTGAACTGGACCACATTACTGATCGCCATCCCCGTTGGATGCGTGGCCTCGCTGGTGACGCTGGCTTTTCGCGGCGTGATCGATGTCATTAACCGCCTGCTGTTCAACAGCGATAACGAAATCACCGTAGCGATGCATGTCTGGCCGTGGATCTTTTGGCCGCTGCTGGTGGGCGCGGGCGGCGTTATCGCCGGTTTTTTCCTGCGCTATGCGGTGGCGATTGAGAAACAGGAAACGGTGCAGACCGATTATCTGGAAGTGATCAACGCGCGGCTTGATGCAGTGCCGACCAAAACCTCGCTGTTCCGTGCGCTGTCGTCGATTGCCAGTATCGGCAGCGGCGCGTCGATTGGTAAAGAGGGGCCGATGGTGCAGCTATCGGCGCTGAGCGGCAGTTTAATCGGGCGCTGGCTGCCCAAATCGCTCAATCTTCGCAACAGCGATATCGTGGCGATGGCCGCCGCAGCCGGACTTTCGTCGGTGTATCACGCGCCGCTGGCGTCGGCGATATTTGTGGCGGAAATCGCGTTTGGCATTTCGGCGCTGCAGCGCTTGATTCCGCTTATTATCTCGTCGGCGGTGGCGGTAATGACCATGTGGTCGCTGGGTTTCCGCAGCGCGCTTTATCCGTTATCCGAAGCGCTGTTTCAGATGGATATCAGCAGCTTGCTAATGACGTTGCTGATTGGTTTTGTCGCTGGCATCGCCGGTTGGCTGCTAATAAAACTCATTGCGCGCAGCAAGGCGCTGTTTGGCCGGGTGCGTTCGCTGCCGTTGCGGCTGGGCGCGGGTGGATTAGCGGTGGGTTTTCTGGCGCTGATCTCCACCGATATTCTCGGTAACGGGTACGAAGTGATCGTCAAAATCATTGATGGCCAATATCTGCTGATGGGTTTGCTGGGATTGCTGCTGTTAAAAACGCTGGCGACCACGCTGTCGGTTGGCTCCAACGCGGTGGGCGGGTTGTTTACCCCTTCATTATTGATCGGCGCACTGCTCGGCGTGGCGCTGGCGCAGATGGGCGTGATGCTGCATTTACCGGTCGGCAATACCTTGCTGTATGCGGCAATCGGCATGGCGGCGGTGCTGGCGGCGGTAAGTCAGGCACCGTTAATGGCGATGCTGATGGTGTTAGAGATGACGCTGAATAGTAGCCTGCTGTTCCCGATCATGATCGCGTCGGTGCTGGCGTCGATGGTGGTCTATCGCTTGCAATCGTCCAGCACTTATCCGGTGGTGAGCAGTCACTTCAGTCGTTCCGAAGCCAAGTATGATTTCGATAACATGCGCGTTGACCAGCTGATCATTCCCGGCGCAGCGCTGCAGCCGGAAGAGTCGGTGGGGCAGGCGTTGGCGGTGAGCTCACTCAAGCGTGAACGTTATGTGTATGTAATTAATAGCGAAGGGCAATTTCTTGGTGTGGTGTCGATTCACGATATCTCACGCAAGGTGCTGTCGCAGGAGATCACGCTGCATTCGCCAGTCAGCAGCGTGATGGATAATAACTTTCCCTGCATTTATCAGAATCAAAGTATGCGTGAAGGTTGGGAAGCCTTTGCCCGCGTCACGCTTGAGCGGCTGCCGGTGCTGAATAACCCGCAGGAGCGCCGTTTTATGGGCGCACTGACCAAAACCAGTTTGATTCAAAAAGCGCAGGAGTTTCTTTAAGCCGCGTTGCCGCGCATCGCCTGGTCGGTCATCCACAAGCGAGCGTCAAACTCCAACTGATGATAATCCGGTTCCATGTGGCAGCAGAGTTGGTAAAAGGCTTTGTCGTGCTCTTTCTCTTTAAGGTGCGCCAGCTCGTGCACCACGATCATGCGCAAAAACGCTTCCGGTGCGAGGCGGAAGAAAGTGGAGATGCGAATCTCCGCTTTGGCTTTGAGATTGCCGCCTTGCACGCGCGAAATCGCCGTATGCAGCCCCAGCGCGTGCTTCATCACTTTGATCTTATTGTCCCAAATCACTTTGCTCACCGGCGGCGCGCTGCGCATATAGCGGTTTTTCAGCGCCTGGGTGTAATCATAGAGCGCACGATCGCTGACGATATTGTGCGTATCGGGATAGCGTTGCTGGAGAAATGAACCTAAACGCTCATGTTCGATCAGCGTCTGAACCTGCTCGAGGATGTTTTCAGGGTAACCGTGCAGATAGATTAATGACATTGGGATTCCCGGCGAAAGACAGTATACTGCGCCCCCTTTTTAGGGCGAAAATCGCGCAAAGTGTACCACGCCGGAGATTCCATGAGCCAACTTGAACTGACCAATCGCACGCTGACGCTGCACCGCTTCCCGCCTATGCGTGAGGAAAGCCCGCTACAGGCGTGGGATTCCGCCGATGAATACCTGTTGCAGCAAGAACTGCCTGAGGGACCGGTATTGGTGTTCAACGATAGCTTTGGCGCGCTGACCTGCGGGCTGGGCGCTCGACCTGTGTGGCACGTCAGCGATTCGCTGCTGAGCGAACAGGCGGCAAAACAGAACCTGCGTCTCAATGAGATGGATGAAGATCAGGTGCACTTTATCGATAGCCTGGCGCCACTGCCCGCCGCGCCGGCGGTGGTGATGATCAAAATCCCCAAAGCGCTGGCGCTGCTGGAGCATCAACTGCGTGCATTGCGCGAAGTGATCACGCCAGACACATTGATTCTGGCGGCGGCGAAAGCCAAAGATATTCACAACTCCACGCTGCAACTGTTCGAGCGCATCCTCGGCGAGAGCAAAACCTCGCTGGCGTGGAAAAAAGCGCGTCTGATTTATAGCCGCTACACGGCGCCTCAATTAGCGGATCAGCCTGCGACCACCGTTTGGCCGCTGGATGATTCTGAATACCAAATCCACAACCATGCCAACGTGTTTTCCCGCGCGTCGCTGGATGTGGGCGCACGCTTCTTTATGCAGCATCTGCCTTTTGACATTGAAGGTGAGATTCTTGATCTCGGTTGCGGCAATGGCGTGATTGGCTTGCTGGCGCTGGAGCAGAATCCGAACGCGGACGTGCTGTTTTATGACGAATCCTACATGGCGGTGGCATCAAGCAAACTGAATGTAGAAGTGAACCGTCCGCAGGATATGGCGCGCTGTCAGTTCCGCGTTAACAACGTGCTGAGTGGCTTCCCGTCCGATCGCCTGCACGCGGTACTGTGCAACCCGCCATTCCATCAGCAACACGCGGTGACCGATCATCTGGCGTGGCAAATGCTGCGTGATGCCAAACGCTGCCTGCAGTATGGCGGCGAGTTGCGCATCGTCGGCAACCGCCACCTCGGCTATCACGTCAAAATGAAAAAGCTGTTTGGTAACTGCGAGCTGGTGGCGTCCAACGCCAAGTTCGTGGTACTGCGTTCGGTCAAACTGCGTTAATTAGATACTTAGCGCCAGTTCGGTCGCCTGAGCTATGGCGCGGCGAGCATCCAGCTCCTGCGCCACATCTGCACCGCCAATCACCCGAACGGATTTACCTCGCGCACTGAGCTGCTCCGCCAGCAGGCGCAGCGGTTCCTGTCCGGCACAAATCACCACGTTATCTACCGCCAGCGTTATCGCTTCGCCCTGATGACGCAGATGTAATCCGGCATCATCAATCTGCAAATACTCGACGTCGCCCCACATCTGCACGCCGTGCGCCTGCAAGCTGGCGCGGTGGATCCAGCCAGTGGTTTTCGCTAAGCCTGCGCCCGGCTTGCCGGATTTACGTTGCAGCAGCCAGATTTGCCGATCGGCGGGCTGTGGCTGTGGCGCAATCAAACCGCCACGCGCCTGCAGGCTTCGGTCGATGCCCCAGCTTTGGTAAAAATCGTCATGGCTGGATTGATGCAGCAGAAACTCAGCGGTATCAAAACCAATGCCGCCCGCGCCGATAATCGCCACGCGTTTTCCCACCGGTTTTTTATCGCGTATGACGTCGAGATAGCTCAGCACGCTGGGATGATCGATGCCGGGAATCGCCAGCTGGCGCGGCAAGATACCGGTGGCGATAATCACTTCGTCAGCAGCTTCCAGTTCGTCTGCGTCTACGCGGTGATCCGTCTTAACGGTTACGCCTGCGGCAGCAAGCTGATGACGGAAATAGCGCAGCGTTTCACTGAATTCGGCCTTGCCGGGAATCTGCCGGGCGATATTAAACTGCCCGCCAATTTGTGCGTCGGCTTCGTACAGCGTGACCTGATGGCCGCGCTCCGCCGCCTGCAGCGCGAACGCCATGCCTGCGGGCCCTGCGCCTACCACTGCTAACTTCTTCGGCTGTTCGGTGGCGATCACCGGCATCAGCGTTTCATGGCAGGCGCGTGGATTCACCAGGCAAGAGGTGACTTTGCCGACAAAGATTTGATCGAGGCAGGCCTGATTACAGGCAATGCAGGTGTTGATGGCATCGGGCTGGCCGGTTTCTGCTTTACGAACGAAAGCCGCATCGGCGAGGAAAGGGCGCGCCATCGATACCATATCGGCGATACCGTCACGCAGAAGCTGTTCAGCAACATCGGGATGGTTGATGCGGTTAGTGGCAATGACCGGCACCGACACGCGCTCGCGCAGATGCTGCGTGACCCAGGCAAAACCGGCGCGCGGTACGCAGGTGGCGATGGTGGGAATACGCGCTTCATGCCAGCCAATGCCGCTGTTAAACAGCGTAACGCCACACTGCTCCAGCGCTTGCGCCAGCGACAGCGTTTCCTCGAGCGAACTGCCGTTATTCACCAGATCGAGCATCGACAGGCGGAAGATAATGATGAAGTCGCTGCCAACGGCATCGCGCACCGCTTGCGTCACGGCTAACGCAAAGCGCTGACGTCGCGCCACATCGCCGCCCCAGTCATCCTCACGCTGATTGGTATGTGCTACCAGAAACTGATTAATCAGATAACCTTCCGAACCCATGATCTCCACGCCGTCATAGCCGGCCTGTTGCGCCAGTTTGGCGCAGTGCGCGAAGTCCTGAATGGTTTGATGGATATCCGCATCGCTGAGCGCTTGCGGCGTAAAAGGATTGATCGGTGCCTGCAACGCCGAAGGGGCAACCAGATCGCGTTGATAGCTGTAGCGGCCAGCATGCAGAATCTGCAGCGCGATTTTCCCGCCTTCTGCATGCACCGCATCAGTGATGACGCGGTGCCAGTTGCACTGACTCCCCTGGTTTAGGATCGCTCCGCCTTGTGCCACCACGCCTTGCGGATTGGGCGCAATACCGCCGGTGACAATCAGCGCCACGCCTTCACGCGCGCGCTCAGCGTAGAAGGCGGCGAGACGCTCCGCGCCATCGGCGTGTTCTTCCAATCCGGTATGCATCGAGCCCATCAGAAAACGGTTTTTAAGTTGGGTAAAGCCCAAATCCAACGGGGCAAACAGGTGGGCATAATGTTCAGACATGATCACATACTCAGAAAGTGGTCGGATGAGTGAACTCTAGCGGGATTTTGCAGGGAAGGAAATGTGCGGCGTTCAGCCTGTGAGAAGCATCAAAAAAAAGCAGGGCGGTAAGTCGCAGACGAAAGTATCGGACTTCTTTCGCCAGGCACGGGAAGAAACCTACTCGCCCTGTAATAGCATGAAGAAGGGGCTAATAAATTAGCTCTGTGGTTATTAATTCCTTTAAAACTCAATCTTTTTAAAAACTGTCCGGGGTAAGGACAAGGCACATCATGCCATGTCACTACACTGTTTATCCGCAAGACTAGTCTTGATTTTTCTTTTAGCACGCTCCATTACGACGTGCGAGTTCGATGATATCGACCAGGTTTTTTGACTCAAGTTTTTGGAATATTTTTGTTTTATAAGTACTAATGGTTTTATTATTTAATCCCAGCTCGCAAGCGATGGTTTTATTTGATTTTCCTTGTGCGAGTTGCCGTAAAATCAAATTTTCACGATCCGTCAGGCGAGAAAGCATGTCTTGCTCATTCGCATAACGCTGACGCTTATCCAGAATGTCACCAGGCAGATAATTCACGTTGTTAGAGACGCAACCAATCGCGGCGATCAGGGTTTGAATGGGATCGTAGGTTGACACGAACCCGTTAGCGCCCTGGCTAAGTGATTGTATAGATAAGTGATTATTTCCACCCTGGCTTATTAGAATGACTTTCATCCAGGTTTTTGATTTAACGATGTCTCGTAAAAATGCGATGCCATTTTTTTCTTTAAAGTCAGGATCTAATATTAGTATGTCGATGTGATGATGAATGATATCATCAATTCCATCGTTAATTGTGTGCGCAGTAGTGACACAATTAAAACCATTCATTAATAATAAAGCCTGCACGCCGGCGGCAACCAAACGATGCTCATCAACGATGAGGATTTTTGCATTAAACATATCTCTCCCTTTAACGCCACCATAATGATGACGTTGACGGTCATTATGTCCGGCGGATTAATAGGGCGAACCGAGAAATGTCTCGATAAGATTATGATTCTAGGAAAAGTGATGATTTTTCAGGCGAAGTTCTGAAAATTCTAATAGCGTTTGATTTACACGATCTATTTCCACTGTAATTTTCGCTATTAATGTTTGCGCATCATATGCCTCCTCGCGGTGCACCTCTAATTGACGACCTAATTTCACCAGAGCATGCGCATTCAAAATCGCGGCACCTCCTTTTAGTTTGTGGCCGAGTTGTGACAGCGCACTGGCTTCCTGAGTTTGCTGTAATTCTGCCAGCAATGTTTCGTGGCTGGTGCGGATGCTGGCAATCAACGCCAGGCAACTTTCAACATCACGTTCAGCCAACTGGGTTAACAGTGGAGGGAGATCGGCAATAGCGCTTTCTGCACCATCATCATCCTGAATGAATTCTTCAGCGGCAGGCGATGGCTTTGAGTTCGTCGTGCCACGTCGGGTGCAATGCTCAATCTGCGCCAGTAAACGATCCAGATTCAGGGGCTTAAACAGGCAGTCATTCATGCCAGCCTGCAAACAGCGTTGCATGATGTGTTGTTCGGCCGAGGCCGTTAGGCCGTACAACATAATCGGCGGTAAATGATGCAGTTGCTCATATTGGCGGAGCGCCTCAGCAAACTGAAAGCCGTTCATTGTCGGCATATTGCAATCGGTGATGATTAAATCAAAACGCAGTGGCGCTTGCTGCCACAGCGCCAGCGCTTCGGCAGCACTTTCGCTGACCACCACCTGATGGCCTGATAACTCAAGTTGCTTACCGAGTAGCAAGCGATTGGGAGCATGATCGTCAATAACTAACACTGAGAGTTTGTCAGAGAACACAGGATGCGACAGATGCGGTTGGGTCTGATCGCGTGGTTCTCCTTGCGGTGCACGGAAATAAAAAGAGAAGACCGCTCCTTCGCCCGGTGCACTTTCTACAATCAGCTCGCCATCCAGCAAGTGCGCAAGATTACGGCAAATACTTAATCCTAATCCGGTGCCCAGCTGCTGTTGATGGCGTTCGCCGACCTGGACAAAGGGTTCAAAAATGGCATGTTGTTGATCTTCCGTCATACCACAACCGTTATCGCTCACTTCAATGACAAATTCGCTGCCTTCCTCTTCCTGCGCGATACCTTGCATCAGCACCACGGTAACTGTGCCTTCTTCCGTAAATTTAATAGCATTGCTTAAAAGATTAGAGAGAATCTGGTTGATCATCAGCGGATCGGTTTTCACCCAATAGGCGGCGATATCCATTTCGACACGTAGATCAATCCCTTTGCTTTCGGCTTTGTTGCGGAACAGTGCGACAGCTTGCTCAATGACATCCGGCAAATAGACAGTTTCCGGCGTGGGTTGATACATACCGGATTCGATCTTTGAAAGATCGAGTACATCACCAATTAATGATAACAATGCGTGTGCTGAACTGTAGGCAACACGAATATTCTCTGAAAGTGAATCCGTGGACTGCGAACGTGTTTCCAGCTCTAGCAAGCCAATAATGGCATGCAACGGGGTGCGGATCTCATGGCTCATACTGGCGAGGAATTCGCTTTTGGAACGATTCGCTTTATCCGCCGCATCTTTTGCCAGCTGCAACTCCTGCAACAGCGCATTACGTTCGGTCACATCCAGCCAGCCACCAATTACGCCTGCTACATCGCCGAGACGATCGCGAAAAGGTAATGTCCAGTTGTAGAGCTGGAGAGGTTGTTGATCAAATACCATATGGATATCGCGCATCACGGCTTCGCCATCACGCAAGGTTTGCTGATAACCCTCTTCAATACTTTGGATGCTGGCATTATTGCCCGTAAATACATCGGATAGCCGTTTGCCAATCACCTCTTCACGCTGGAAATTCATATAGCGCAAATAGGCTTTGTTACAGTCAACCAACCGGGTATTTTTGTCGCGAATATACATCGCGACCGGCGATTCATTAAATAGAGTATGGGTGAAATTGAGTTGATTCTTTAACGCATTTTCGGCCTGAATGCGCTGTTGAATGACCTTACGCAAATGACGGTTCCACAACAAAATAAGCACAATCAGCCCGGACGAAACTGAAACAATCATCAGTATCGCCTGTTTATAGTTCTGCCATGAAGCGCTAATAAAAGGGGTTTCTGCCTGCCGCCACTGCGCCAGCAGTTTGAACAGTGTTTCTGGAGGGATCGCTAATAAGGCTTTATTGAGAATGCTGACCAACATTTCATTACCGGGCTCAACACGCATAACGAAACGTGCTGGATCGGCACCCAGCGTACTCTCAACATGTAACGCATCGCCAAAATGATTACGTAGCAGATAATCTGCAAAAATTTTTGGCAGCACTACGGCATCAATCTTGTGCTCTTGCAACTGGCGCAGGGCATCAATTGGATCATCACTGTTAGCTAAACTAAGGTGGGGATAATGCTGCAACATCCACTCTTTCATCGTTTGATTGCTCAGCATTAGTACTGAGCCAAAGGGGAAGGAATCGCGTCCGACGATATTGCGGGGTTTCTGATTGCGGATGATCACCCAATGCGACACCAGCCATGGTCGGGTTGTTAACTGAGGATGCGCCTCGTCTTCCCGATCCAGGATATCCATGGGAAACAGGCGAGGAGAATTATATTTATCGCTGGAAGGTGATGCTGCTCCCAACGCATGATTACTGAAATTCAGCCCGGTCAGATTGGCGATCAGTTCCAGCACATCAACACTCATGCCGAGGAAGGGCATTTTCGCTGTACGGCTACTTAACGGGGCTAATTTGGTCGGTAATAAGGTGCTTATACGTGAGTGATCCTTCAGCCACTGCTCCTCTTCCAGGGTTAATGCGAGTGGATTACGTTGCAAAACATGGTGAACATCAAGCTGCCAGCGTTTGGCTATCTGCATGCGAATAGACAGCGGAATTTGCTGCAATGCCTTATCAACCGCTTTTGCCAGCAAGGGAAAGTGTGGACTAATGCCAAAGCTAACGTTCATTGGAATGCTGTGTGCGTCTGGCGCTATTTTAAGCGCATTAGCAAACAGATATCGGTTGAGATGATTTAGCGTTGCGGCATTTCCCCAAACCTGCCCAGTCTGATTAAAAACCACGGACGCAACTGCATCATAATAGCCAGGAAAGCGCACCAGTTGGTCGCCATGATAGTTACTTTCCAGATATTCGCGTCGTTGCGGTGCTCCGGACCAGGCGATACGTTGGCCCTGTGAAGGACTCAGGCTGATTGCGTGTTCTGCTTTAAAGCCAACCACGCTGTAATCCAACATCCAGGGTGCACTTGAGATCAACTGTTGTGGCGATGAAGTGGGTAACACAACATTGATCGCCAGCATCTGCATCTCGCCACTGAGCACGGCTTTCTGCGCGGCGCTGTGATCAGGATAGTAATAGAGCTCGATGGTGGTATCGAGCATGCTTTGTATCAGGGAGAGATAATCGGCACTCAGCCCTTCAAAACGTCGTGTGTCGGTATCCATAAATAAAGGAGGCTGCGGCTGACCCGCTACTGCGACTTTGATCACTTTGTTGCGAAATTCCGAAGGAATGGGTTCGGCTAATTGCAATGCGGGTTGCGCAGTATCATATCGAGCCAGAAGCTGCAGTGTTTTTTCCGTTGCAGATGATGCACAGGAAAATAAAGCGACCAGCAATAGCACTGTCCGGCGAAAACTTGCGAGCGAATTGAACACGGCAACATCTCGAGAAAAGTAATGATATTAATTACAGTGAGGACATTGGAGTATAGAGATATTTATATACTTCTCTCCCCCTATTTCAATAGTGTCAATATTTTGCGACCATTCTCAAAAAAACAACCTGTCGTTAAAGAAAATGCTTGAGCATTCAAAAACTCGATTTTATTAATTGTTCATTTTATTCAAAGTGTTAACTATGTCTTGTCCTTTCAAGACAATTCTTATGTGGTCTTATTGTGGAGTTAAGTCAGAATTTTCGCAGTTTAACGTGAGTGGACAACATAAAAATCTATTGCGCTGAGAATTGAAAGCCAGTTAAACGACGTGAATAATCTATTTTCTGGCGAAAGCGTGTGGGAAATTATAATGCTGAGATGAAATTATTATCTCAATCTTTTCATATTAATATCATCAGGTCACTTCAGCTGGTGTGGTTATCACAATTGGACAAAGTTAAAACTGTAATAAAGGAATATATAAATGGTATATGCACACAATAAACAAGTGCGTGTTGCTGTCCTTGATGATCACCCAATGGTCCGTACCGTTTTCGAGTTGTGTTTAAAACATGAGCCCGATATTCATTTGGTGGGAACCTGGGCTTCAAGTAATGAATTATTTAATCAGCTAAGAAGTACTGTGGTTGATGTGCTGGTTCTGGATTTCCTGCTGGGTGAGCGTGAACTGGATGGTTTGGCGTTGGTGAAACAATTGCGTAATCACTATCCGCAGCAAAAAATTCTCATCTCATCTTCAATGGAAAGTCCCGCCATCGTCAAAATGGTGCTCAGCGCGGGTGTGAAAGGTTTTATTGGTAAAAGCCACAACATGCAGGAAATTACGCATGCGATTCGTCAGGTGGCGCAGGGACGTTTGTTCTTGTCCAAAGAAGTCGCTTACGAAGTGGAGAATCTCTATGTAATGAGCGAAGAGTCACTGGATGATAGCCTCGATTTCAGCAGCAAAGGCAACATGTATGAGAAGGTGAAAACCCTCAGTCCGCGCGAAGTGGAAGTGGTACGTTGTTTCCTCGACGGTTTGAGCGTGTCGCAAATTGCCGTGAAGTTTAAACGCAGTCGTAAAACCGTGAGCGGACAGAAACAATCTGCGCTGAAAAAACTCGGTTTGCGCTCCGATTCTGAGCTGTTCAAATACAGCCACGACCTGATGTCAGGCTATTAATTCTGTTCTGCGGCGGCCAATTACGGCCGCCTTTTTTCCTTTCTACATCACATGCTTCACGTTCCAGGTAACACCTTCTCGTAACATGTTTTAAGGTGATCTTTGTCACAGTTTAAAGCTGCATAACCCGGTCTGATGACCCCCATTGCGACAGCACTTATGGGGACGTTATGAATATCGATACGCAATCCGGCGTGATCACCGGAAAAAAACAAGTCAGCGTTGCGCAGCAGCAGGTGAAATGGGACGGCAAAGGTACGCTGGTGCGCATTACGCGTGGCGGCATTTGTGGCTCTGACCTGCATTACTATCAGGAAGGTAAGGTCGGCAGTTTTGAGATCAAAATGCCGATGATCCTTGGGCATGAAGTGATCGGCTACGTGGTCGAGAGCGATAACCCGAATCTCAAACCTGAGCAAAAAGTCGCGGTTAATCCCTCCAAGCCTTGCGGTACGTGCAAATATTGCCAGCGCGATCAGGAAAACCAGTGCACCACTATGCGCTTCTTCGGCAGCGCCATGTATGTGCCGCACGTTGATGGCGGTTTCACTCAATATAAAGTGGTAAATAGCGCGCAATGCGTGCCATTCCCGCAGGATGCTGATGAAACAGTCATGGTATTTGCTGAGCCGCTGGCCGTTTGCATTCACGCCACGCAGCAGGCGGGCGATCTCACCGGCAAGCACGTGTTTATCTCGGGCGTGGGGCCAATTGGCTGCCTGATTGCGGCGGCAGCAAAAGCGCGCGGCGCTGCCTCCATTGTGTGCAGCGATATCAGCGAGCGTTCACTGGAGATGGCGCAGCAGATGGGCGCAACCGACGTGATTCATGCCGCAGAGGGCGATTTCGCGCCATACCTCGCCGACAAAGGCTATTTCGATGTGGCGTTTGAAGCCTCTGGTCATCCTTCTTCGCTGCAGCGCTGCCTTGATGTGGTGTGCGCCAAAGGCACGCTGGTGCAGGTTGGTATGGGCGGCACCATCCCAAACTTCCCGATCATGGCGCTGATTGCCAAAGAGATTAATCTGGTCGGCTCATTCCGCTTTACCCATGAATTCAACACCGCCGTCGAATGGCTGGCTACTGGCGTGGTAAATCCGTTGCCGCTGTTCAGCGGCGAGTTCGCCTTGCAGGATATTGATGCCGCGCTGCAGTTTGCCGGCGATAAAACCCGTGCCGCTAAAGTTCAGTTAACTTTCTAAGGAGCAGTGATGAGCCAGTTATTTTCCCTCGAAGGCAAGCGTGTGCTGTTAACCGGTTCGGCGCGTGGCATTGGATTCCTGCTGGCGCGCGGCTTAGCGGAAGCCGGTGCCGAAGTGATCGTCAACGCCACCACGCACGAAGGCGCAGAGAAAGCTGCAACCCAATTGCGCGAGCTCGGATTCCGTGCACATGCCAAAGCGTTTGATGTCACCCAATCGGCGCAGGTGAAGCAGGCGGTGGATGAGATTGAAGCGGAGTGGGGCGCGATTGATGTGCTGGTAAATAATGCCGGCATTCAGCGCCGCCGACCTTTCCTGGAATTCCCGGAGCAGGACTGGAATGACGTCATTGCGGTAAACCAGACTGCCGTATTCCTGGTTTCGCAAACCGTGGCGAAAAAAATGGTTGAGCGTCAGCAGGGTAAAATCATCAATATTGGTTCGATGCAGAGCGAATTAGGGCGTGACACTATCACGCCTTACGCTGCCTCCAAAGGCGCGGTGACCATGCTAACGCGCGGCATGTGCGTGGAGCTGGCGCGCCACAATATTCAGGTCAATGCCATTGCGCCGGGCTATTTCGTTACTGAGATGACACAAGCATTGGCTGATGATCCTGCTTTTACCGGCTGGCTCACCAAGCGCACGCCAGCCGCACGCTGGGGCAAGCCGGAAGAGCTGATTGGCGCGGCGGTGTTCCTCGCTTCAGGTGCGTCGAACTTCGTTAACGGGCATCTACTGTTCGTTGACGGTGGCATGCGCGTCGCCGTGTGATGCCTGTGCGCGGCTGGCGTTATCGTCGGGCCGCGCCTAAACCTTAATCACCCCTCTGTATTCCTAAGGATAATAAAAAATGCCAATAACCATCATTGTGCTGGGTGTGATACTGCTGCTGGTGTTGATGATTGTATTTAAGGTCAATGGCTTCATTGCGTTGGTGTTTGTCTCGGCGGTGGTCGGTATTGCCGAAGGCATGACGCCGCTGAACGTGATGGCGTCGATCCAGAAAGGTATCGGCTCCACGTTAGGCGGATTAGCGATGATCCTCGGCTTCGGCGCCATGCTGGGGCGGCTGGTTTCCGATACCGGTGCCGCACAACGGGTGGCCACCACGTTGATCGCCGCGTTTGGTAAAGAGCGGCTGCAATGGGCGCTGGTGGTGACCGGACTGATCGTCGGCCTGGCGATGTTCTATGAAGTTGGCTTCGTACTGCTGCTGCCGCTGGTGTTCACTATCGTGGCGGCTGCCGGTTTGCCGCTGCTGTATGTCGGCGTGCCGATGGTGGCCGCGCTCTCGGTCACACACTGCTTCCTGCCGCCGCATCCAGGCCCAACGGCGATTGCCACCATCTTTGGCGCCAATCTCGGTACAACGTTGCTCTACGGCATGATCATCACCATTCCAACGGTGATTATTGCCGGGCCGGTTTTCTCTAAGTTTCTTAAAAGCTTTGAGAAGTCACCGCCAGAAGGGCTGTATAACCCAAAAATTTTCACCGAAGAGGAGATGCCGGGCTTTGGTATCAGTATCTTTGCCGCCGTCATTCCCGTGGTGCTGATGGCGATTGCCGCCGTCTTCGAATTGACCACGCCGAAAGAGAATGCGCTGCGTCAGTTCTTCGAATTCATCGGCAATCCGGCGGTAGCGCTGTTTATCGCGGTGGTCATCGCAGTGCTGACATTGGGGCTGCGCAATGGCCGTAAGATGGAAGAAGTGATGGATATGTGCGGCGAATCGATTGCCGCCATCGCCATGATCATCTTTATCATCGCTGGCGGCGGTGCGTTCAAACAGGTGCTGGTGGACAGCGGCGTGGGTAACTACATCGCCGATATGATGAAGGGCTCGTCACTGTCACCGCTGCTGATGTGCTGGACGGTTGCAGCGATGCTGCGCGTGGCGTTGGGTTCCGCCACGGTGGCCGCCATCACCACCGCCGGTATTGTGACGCCGATTATCGCCGCCACGCACGCCGATCCGGCCTTAATGGTGCTGGCGGTGGGTTCCGGCAGCGTGATCGCTTCACACGTTAACGATCCCGGCTTCTGGCTGTTCAAAGGCTACTTCAACCTGAGTGTGGTGGAAACCCTGAAAACCTGGACGGTGATGGAAACGCTGATCTCGATTCTCGGTTTAGCCGGCGTACTGGCGCTCAACGCAATAATTCACTGATCGACAAGGCTTCACAAGGATGTGAAGCCCTCAACCACGCGTGCGGATCCACGAGAAACGGGATTGATAGCCGCTGTCAAAATGGGTGTTGTAGCGATAGCTGGAACCCGATTCCGCCATGCAATAAGTACAGACGTTCAGCACTTCAATATGTTCCGCTATCATTCCCCGCTGTAACAACAAGCGCCGCGCCAGATTAGGCAAATCAAACCAGATTCCATTTTGCTGGGCCCGCGCCTGCGGACGGATCGCTTGTGCGTTATGCGGCTGCTGAGTGGAATAGGGTAACGGCGGAAGATCGTGACGATCCTGCATCTGTGTCACCAGATCGTTACCCAGCTCATAGCAGCACGGCCCGATCGCCGGACCGATGACCACACGCAGCGTTGCACGGCTAGCGCCGCGTTCCAGCAGACGATCAATCGCGTTGTTCAACACGCCGCCGAGCGTGCCTTTTAATCCGGCGTGCACCGCCGCCACTTGCCGTTGTTGCGGATCGGCAAATAACACCGGCAGACAATCGGCGGTATACACCGCGACCGGCAGATGATCTTCGCCAATCAAACCATCTGATTCGCAACGCTTAGGCGGGATGTTTTGATTAGCCAGCAGCACATTGGCGCTGTGACGCTGTTGGCCGTAAGCGGCATTGGCTGGAACAGGCTGGCCCGCCGGCTGAAACGCGTATTCCAGCCAGGAAAAATCATCCAATAGTCTTGATCGTGGACCGCTGTGTGGGTGCTGTGCCATAAGTGTCTCCTCTCACCAAACGGCTGCTTTCTGCTGCCCACAGCTTACGTTAACTGCTACATTTTTAAAGCTTTACAAAAATTGACCCTAATCACTTAAGGATGAAATGATGAAGAAAACCACATTGCTGGCAGCGTCCGGCTTAATGGCGTTGGCGTTGACCGGTTGCGCGCAACCTGCCAAACAGCAGGCTCAGCAGCAGCTCGGCCAGCAATCGGTACTGGCAGTGAACTGGTTCCAGCAATCCGGCGAATATCAGGCATTAAGCTGGCAGGCGTTTAACAGCGCGCGCATGGCTTTTGATCAGGCGCCATCGCTGGCGGGTAAACCGAAAGCGGTTATCGTCGATTTAGATGAAACGATGATCGATAACAGCGCCTACAGCGCGTGGCAGGCAAAAAATGGCCAGCCCTTCTCGGGTAAAACCTGGTCAGCGTGGACGCAGGCGCGTCAGGCAACCGCCGTGCCGGGCGCAGTGGAGTTTGCCAACTACGTCAACAGCCACGGCGGCACTATGTTCTATATCTCCAACCGCGATCAAAAAGACTATGCCGCAACGGTGGAGAACCTGAATAAGTTGGGCTTCAGCGGCGTGAGCGAGAAAACGGTGCGCCTGAGCACCGGCAATTCCAACAAGCAAGAGCGCTTCGATGCGGTGAAAAACGCTGGTTACAACGTGGTGCTGTATGTGGGCGACAACCTGAATGACTTTGGCGGTTCAACCTGGCATCAGGGAAATGCGCAGCGTCAGCAGTTCGTGAGCCTCAACCATCAGCGTTTTGGCACTCAATTCATCGTGCTACCGAACCCGCTGTATGGCGACTGGGAAAGTGGCATGGCAGAAGACTACAACAAACTAACGCCTGAACAGCAATTGCAGGTGCGTGAAGCGCGTATGAAAGCGTGGAACGGTAAATAATTCGTCAGGTGAAAAAGCGTCTGCTTAGGCAGGCGCATTCATGCCCTCTTCAGGTCCAGTTATATTTACACTCCTGCGTAACTATTATTCACCTCACGGTTTTCCTGATCTCTTGCTTTATTTATGGAGAATGAACAGTGAATTATATTGCCTTGCTGGCGCAATGGCAGTGAATCACGCTAATCATAAGTTTTATAATTAGGAATTTTCCCAGCTCAAAAGGTTTAATTCTTATCGCCACTTGAAAGGCACAGCGTTATTACGTGTATATTTTTGTAATTGCATGACGAATATTATATTTAAAGATTCTCTTATTGGACTGTTAATAATGATTTTTATCAATCACGTCCAATGCTTGCCTGCTTGCATAAACTTACCAAATTCATACGTTTATTGAAGTTTTGTTTACAAAAAGACGCATTTTGTCGACGTCAGAAATATTCCTGATGCAACACTATGCTTAAGCGTCTATAAACAATTTCTGTGAGGAAGTTCTGCTTTCATCCTCAATTGTTCTCCATAGCAGCGTTTAATGACGTCGCTATTTTCCTGAAAGCGATATTTATAAACGTTGAGAGAAGATTATTGTGACGCCCCTGAAACCCTTATTAGCGATAAATCGCAGTCTGGCTTTGCAGCGCCGCGCGCGGTTCATTCAGCAATCTGCAGAGGAATCAACGCCATGAATTTAAGCACGCTTCGTCAGGATTTTCCGGCTGGTTTGGTGGTGTTTCTGGTCGCGCTGCCGCTCTGTCTTGGCATCGCGCAGGCGAGTGGATTGCCACCCTTTGCTGGTCTGCTAACCGGTGTGATTGGCGGTTTGCTGGTTACTGCGCTGAGCCCTTCGCGCTTTGCCGTCAGCGGCCCGGCGGCGGGATTGGTGACGATTGTGGTCGCATCGATCGCCACGCTAGGCAGTTTTTCCGCCTTTCTCACCGCGCTGATTCTGGCGGGTGTGTTGCAGTGCCTGTTTGGCTTACTGCGTGCCGGACGCTTTATCGCGCTGGTGCCGAGCAGCGTGATTAAAGGCATGCTGGCTGCGATCGGTATTCTGCTGATTATGCAGCAAATTCCGGTGGCATTCGGTGCAGCGGGAGATGTCGAATTGCTTTCGCTGATTAACGGAGAATTTCAATTCTCGCGCAGTGCGATGCTGGTCGCTGGTGTGGGATTAGTCATTCTCTGGCTGTGGACCACGCCGCTGATTAAATCGGTTAAAGCGCTGAGCTGGATGCCCGGCCCGCTGGTGGCGGTGCTGGTGGGCTGTGCTGCCACGGTGTTTGGCGATCGTCTGTTCCCGACGCTGTCCGAAGGTTTACCGCGCATTACGCTGCCTGCGTTTGATAGCATGTCGGCGCTGGTGGCTGAGCTGGAAACACCAGACTGGCAAGCGTGGCAGAACCCTGCGGTGTGGATGGTGGCGATAACGCTGGCGCTGGTCGCGAGCCTTGAAACCCTGCTCAGCCAGGAAGCGCTGAAGAAACTGCGTCCGCAAAATCCCGCTCCTTCTCCCAACAAAGAGATGTTTGCGCAGGGCATTGGTAACCTGACCGCCGGTTTCCTGGGCGCAATGCCGATTACCGCGGTGATCGTGCGCAGTTCGGTGAACGTGAGCGTTGGCGCGCAAACCAAGCTGTCGATTCTGATTCATGGTGTGCTGCTGTTAATCTGCGGCTTGTGGTTCAGTAATCTGCTTAACGCGATTCCTCTTGCCAGCCTCGCGGCGGTACTACTTTATACCGGCTATAAGCTAGCTACACCGCGCCTGTTCATTGAGCAGATACGTATGGGGCCGCAGCAATATGTGCCATTCCTTGCCACCATCGTCGGGATTATTGTGTTTGGCATGCTGGCCGGCATCGGAATTGGCATCGCCACCCAAATCCTCTACAGCATCTATAAAAGCCACCGCAACGCCTTGCAGCTCACGCGTCATGACGATCACTACGTTTTACGCCTCCAGCAGAATCTGACCTTTATGCACAATCCAAAACTGCAGGGATTGCTGGCGGAGATTCCGGAAAACAGCGTGGTCGTTGTGGATAACGATAATGCAGAGTATATGGATCCCGACGTTAAAGCGGTGCTAAAAGACTTTGGTGAAAACGCGCGTGAACGTGGCATTCGTCTGAGTCAGTGGCCTGTTGCGGTGAAATAGCAATAAGTCTGCGCTGGAATAGCGGTTTTAAAACGAAAAATCGGATATCTCGGATAGCCGATTTTTTTCTTTACAGGGCATAATTGCCGCAAGTTTTATCCTTTGTCTCTGGCGTTTCCACAATGCCATTTGGCCCGATGCTGCTGTTTATGGCAGGTTGAGCGCCGCCCAGCCGCAGAGTAGGATGACGAACACTTGCTTAATTACCGAATCATCGCACGGTTATTTCCGGTTTAATGCTTGCTGATGCCTATGGCTGATGGCGGCACTTTCCAGGTTACAGGGTTCAGACGTATGCGCGTTATGCTGTTTGAAGAGAATAATTTTAAAAAGAATGCTCTCACGCTGTTCTTCATTACGCTGTTTTTCTGCTTTATCGGCAGCCATTTACGCATCCCCGAAGAGTTCTCTCTGTTCTGGCCGGTGAATGCGCTGGTGGCGGGACTGATAGTGCGGAATCCGTTTTTGCACACCACCTCCAGTTATCTGGTGTGTTTCAGTGCGATGGTTTTTAACGACACGGTATTTTCCGGCTGGGCGCTACCGGCGTTTACCGTCAATTTTGCCAATATTCTGTTTATCCTCGTCGCGGTCAGCATGCTGATCAAACATCTGCAGCGTCCTTCCGCTAACAGTCAGGTATTCAATGCGATGCGCATATTTCCCGCCTGTTTTCTTGGCGCGGCGGCGTGTGCGACCTGGGGCGCATGGGCTCAGGATATTGATTTCAATGCGCGCTTTATCGTGGCGTGGGGCGATTGGTTTAGCGAACAATTCTCCACTTCGCTGATGTTGCTGCCGGTGATGCTGGCGCGCCCGCTGCGCACGGTCTCACCGCGCACCTTGCTGCATCCCGGCAAACTGCTGCCGCTGGCAGCGGTCATCTTGTCGCTGATCGTTGGAGCATTGATTGGCGGGGCAGGCAGCCTTACGTTCCCGGTTCCTGCGCTGATCTGGTGCGCTATCGTGTTGCCGATTCCGTTGACCAGTTTGGTGATCCTGATAACCGGTATCTCCGAGATTGTGCTGGTGTCGCACGGCGTCATGAACATTCAGGGTGACGATGCGCTGCTGCCGATTAGCCATCTCACCTCCGCACGCCTCGGCGTTGCTACCGTCGCGCTCAGCCCATTGCTGGTGGCGGTGAGCATGGATGCCATCCGCCAGCTGAATCATCGCCTTGCTCTGCGCGCTAATTTTGATTTCCTCACCCAATTGCTGTCCCGTTCCGGTCTGTATGAAAGTCTGAGAAATGAACCTTTTTCGTTACAGCGGGAAGCGGGCGTAGTGATGCTCGATGTCGACTATTTCAAGGCTATTAACGACAATTTCGGCCACGATGCCGGTGATTGCGTATTGGAAGAGATTGCGCGGCGCATTCAGCGCGTGGTCGGTAATCGTGGCATGGTATGTCGATTCGGTGGCGAAGAGTTTGTGATGGTGATGTTCGATTGTAGCCATAGCCAGCTCTATCAACTTGCTGAGACAGTGCGCCAGGCGATGGTTAAAGAGAAGTTCTGGATTCAGGGCAACACGGTAACGGTCACCGCCAGTTTAGGTCTGGCGCGCGGCAGTGCGCAGAGCGAACGTGAATGGCCTGGTGTAATTAATCGTTTAGTGTCAGCGGCGGATAAGAATCTCTATCTCTCCAAACGTAATGGCCGTAATCAAACCTCACCGGCGATGGAGCCGCGAAGCATGATGAATGACGTGGCCTGAGCCACGTCCGCTTTTTTACACGCTGCTTTTCAGTTGGCTGGTCTGCTGATGGCGCTGCTGTGCCAGCTCAATCAGACGGGTAATCAGATCGCTGTAGCTCAAGCCCGCTGCCTGCCATAACTTCGGATACATGCTGATGTTGGTGAAGCCGGGCAAGGTATTCACTTCATTGACAATGATCTCGCCGCTCTCCGTCAGGAACACGTCCACACGCGCCATACCAAAACACTCCAGCGCCTGAAACGCGGTAATCGCCACCTGACGAATTGCCTCGCTGGCTTCATCGCTGATCGCTGCTGGCACCACCACTTGCGCGCCGCTTTCGCTGATATATTTGGTGTCGTAGGAGTAGAAGGCATCATGGACTACCACTTCGCCACATGGGCTGGCTTCTGGTGCATCGTTGCCGAGCACCGCACACTCAATCTCGCGTCCCTTGATCCCTTGCTCGATTAAGACTTTGCGGTCAAACGTAAAGGCCAGATCCAGCGCAGCATCGAATGCCTCAGCGCTGTCCACTTTGCTCACGCCGACTGACGATCCCTGATTAGCCGGTTTGATAAACAGCGGCAGACCAAAGCGGGCAATCACGGCCTCAGCATTAATACTCGCGCGCTGTGCCTGCGTCACGCTCAGCCAGGGGGCGACGTTCAGCCCGGCATCACGCAGCAGGCGCTTGGTGAAATCTTTGTCCATGCTGACCGCAGAACCGAGCACGTCAGAGCCGACAAACGGCAGATTCGCCATGCGTAATAAGCCCTGTAGCGAACCATCTTCACCCAGCGTGCCGTGCACGATGGGGAAAATGACATCCAGCTGTGACAACGGCTGCGCCTGCTGACGGGTAATCAGCTGCTGGGACGAACTTCCCGGTACTAGCGCGACATTTTCACCTGAACGATTAAGGGCAATCAGCTTCGGATTCTCAGCGTTGAGCAAGAATCCTGATGCATCATTGAGATGCCATTCACCCTGTTTATCGATCCCCAGTAACACCACGTCATACTTGCTCTTATCGATGGCTTCGAGGATGTTTTTGGCTGATTGTAACGACACTTCATGCTCGGCTGATTTGCCGCCAAACACGATCCCTACGCGCTGTTTTACCATTGCTATTTGTCCGATTGCGATAAAGCGAGCCAGTAAGATAACACGCCCAGGACAGCCATCAACAGCCTTGCTTTTTCCTACGTAACGCCGCGCAAAACAGCCCCTCTCAGCGCCCTTAGTCACGAGTTTAAACAATTATTCATAACCGTTTGAGACAAGTCTTGGACGGCTGAAAACCTGCCTTCTGTCAGAATTTTCCCAATTCAAACAGGTGCAACGGTGGGCAATGTGCTCACCGTTTTTTGTCAGGTTTACAGGAGTCGGGAAATGGTCGACCAGAAGCAGGATGCTGTGGAGCAGGATGCGCGTTCTGTTGCTCGTATTGAAACCACGGTAGATGACACGTTATTAAAAAGCGTGGCTTGGATCTGCAAACACTACAAACGCGAGAAAAGTGAAGAAGCGCTGGTGGCAGGGTTGCCAAAAGCGACATTGCTCTCCCCATCACAAGCCATGACAGCGCTAGAGAATGCCGGTATCACAGGCGGCATGGTCGAGCGTCGTCTACAGGATCTTCCAGAACAGTTAATGCCGATGATTCTGCTGCGCAAAGAGGGCGGCGGTTGCATTGTTCTGTCACGGCGTATTCATACCAATGAGGAGAACCAACGCGAGTTGCGCTTCCAACTGGTGATGCCAGAAGTCAGCGCGGCCGCAGTCGAGATGAGCCAGGCAGAACTCAATGAGATCTACGCCGGCTTTGCTGTTATGACGAAGCCCACGGCGATCATTGATGAGCGCGCCAGTGAAATGCTGCCGGAAGTTAAGGGCCACTGGCTATTTAGCACATTGTGGCGTTATCGCCGTTATTACCGCAGTGCCGCAATCGCAGCGGTATTGATCAACGTCCTCGGTCTTTCCAGCATCTTCTTTACCATGAACGTTTATGACCGCGTGGTACCGAACCAGGCCTTCGTGACGCTGTGGTCGTTGGCGATTGGCGTCACCATTGCGATGATCTTCGAAGCCGTCACCCGTTTTGTACGTGCGCATCTGCTGGATATGGCCGGTAAAAAAGCCGATTTAGTGCTCGGCAGTATGCTGTTCCGCCAGGCGCTTTCCATCCAGATGGAGCATAAACCGGCTTCCTCCGGTACCTTCGCCAACCAGATTCGTGAGTATGAATCGGTGCGTGACTTCGTGGCGTCCGCCACGCTGGCGGCGATTTCCGATCTGCCCTTCATTCTGATGTTTGTCGGCGTGATCTTCTTTATCAGCGGTCCGCTGGCGATCATTCCACTCATGATGATCCCGCTGATCATCATCGTCAGTGCGGCGATCCAGTGGCCACTGGCACGTATCATGAAAGAGAATTTGCGTGACGCTTCACTGAAACAAGGCGTGCTGATCGAGTCGGTTGAAGGAATGGAAACGCTGAAAGCAGTTGGCGGCGAAGCGCACATGCAGCGCCGCTGGGAAAACTTCAGCGCACTGCAATCGGCTAACTCAATGAAATCCAAACGTTACTCAACGCTGGCAACCGGCGTGGTGACGTTCCTGCAGCAGTTCCAAACGGTGATGTTGGTGGTTGCCGGTGTTTATCTGATCAACGAAGGCACCTTTACCATGGGTGCGATGATCGCCACCGTGATGTTAGCCAGCCGCGCCACCGGCCCACTCGATCAGGTTATTGGTCTGGCGGTACGTTATCAGCAGGCAAAAGCAGCATTAACCTCACTTAACAAGCTGATGGAGATGCCTGTCGATCGTGATAGCAGCAAAACCTATCTCACCGATCCTCCGCTGAGTGGCGAGATCACGCTGACCAACGTCAACTTCTCCTATCCAGCACCACCAATGAAGCCGAACCCGGAGATTCTCAAAGATATCTCGTTGAGCATCAAAGCTGGAGAACGCATAGCGATTCTCGGCCGCATCGGTAGCGGTAAATCCACCTTATTACGTGTGATGGCGCGTCTCTACCAGCCGGTGAAGGGCCAGCTTTCAGCCGATGGTCTGGATGTAAACCAGATTGATCCTGCGGACTGGCGCAAGGCTGTTGGCTTTGTCGGGCAGGATGCGCGCCTGTTCTACGGCACGCTGCGCGAGAACGTCATGATTGGGCGTCCAGACGCTACCGCTAATGAGCTGCTGCGCGTGCTGAATCTCACCGGTTTGGATCATGTCGCCGCACGTCATCCAAGCGGGATCAATTTAACGGTCGGCGAGGGCGGTGAAGGCTTGTCCGGCGGTCAGCGCCAGTTGGTTTCTCTGGCGAGAACACTGTTAACGCGTCCCAAAGTACTGCTGATGGATGAGCCAACCAGCGCCATGGATAGCATGACGGAAAATCAGTTCCTCGCGCACTTACGTCGTGCCAGTGAAGGACATACGTTAATTGTCGTGACGCATCGCCCATCCATTCTGGCGCTGGTTGATCGCATCATCGTAGTGGAAGAAGGAAAAGTGGTCGCGGACGGTCCTAAAGAGCAGGTTCTGGCGGCGCTGGAAGGAAAAAATAAAGCGCGCCAACAACCGCGTCAGGCGGTTGAACCGGCGGTACGTGAGCCAGCTCCCGCTAACGATGCTTCGGCGGTGCCAATGCCAGCGGAAGCAGCAGCAGAGGAGGCTGCAGTATGAGCAAGTTAATGCCATGGCGTAAGAGCGCGAAAGGGATGTCCGCCGCTGATGCCGAATTTATGAATGACGTGCAGGCTTCTCTGTTGTCACAAACCACGCCCGGTTCCAAGCTGGTGATGTGGATCATCATTGCAGTGTTAGGCGTGGGCATTACGTGGGCCAACTACGCGCGGGTGGAAGAGATCACCAAAGGCGATGGCAAGGTCATTTCACGCAGTCGTGAACAGGTCATTCAAAGCCTGGAGGGCGGCATTCTGGCGGAAATGAATGTGCGTGAAGGTACGGTGGTGGATCGCGGTGATGTGCTGCTGAAAATTGACCCGACGCGCGCGCAATCCAGCTATCGCGAAGTCCTGAGCAAAGTGGTGGGTCTGAAGGGGAGTATTGCGCGCCTTCGTGCTGAAGCCTATTCACTACCACTGGCGTTTGATGAGCAGGTGAAGAGCGATCCAGCTGTGGTGGCGCAGGAAACCAAAGCCTATGAATCGCGTAAACGTGCGTTAAGTGACAGCATTAACTCATTGCAACGTAGTTACGCACTTTCGATGCGTGAGATTCATCTGGCTGAGCCATTAGCGGCCAAAGGTCTGTTGTCGGAAGTCGAACTACTGCGCATGCAGCGTCAGGCAAATGACATCCAGGCGCAAATCGTCGAACGCCGTAACCGCTATCAATCTGATGCTCACACCGAGCTGGGCCGCCTGGAATTAGAACTAAGCCAGGTGAGCGAGAACCTTATTGGTCGTGCCGATATCGTTGATCGCACCACGATTGTGGCGCCGGTGCGCGGTACGGTGAAGAACGTGCGCGTGAATACCATTGGCGGGGTTATTCAGCCTGGTGAGCACATCCTCGAAATCGTTCCTCTGGAAGAGCAGTTGCTGGTGGAAGGGAAAATCCGTCCGTCGGATGTCGCCTTCCTGCGTCCTGGTTTGCCTGCGAAGGTGAAAATCACTGCCTATGACTTTGCTATTTACGGCGGACTTGATGGGCACGTGGAGTACATCAGTCCGGACACGTTGAAAGACGATCAAAAAGCGGCCAGTGGACGCCCGGATGATACCTACTATCGCGTACTCATCCTGACGGATAAGAGCACGCTGCACGCGGGTAACAAAGATCTGCCAATCATTCCCGGCATGATCGCCACCGTCGAGGTGCGCACGGGTGAGAAAACCATTCTCGATTACCTGCTGAAGCCGGTCCTGAAAGCCAAAGAAGCATTCCGCGAGCGTTAATAATCATGAAAAATAATAACAAGATGCGCCATGCACAGGCGCGTCATTTCTCTCTGCTTGCCGTTTGTGTTGCGGTGGTGATGGCACCTGCTGTCAACGTAATGGCTGATTCCACCAGTGAGTTGATGATGTTTGCGGAAATGAGTGGTCAACGTCCAGTGGCTCCGGCTCCAGCGCCGGTGCGAACTCAGCCTTTGCCGGTTCCTGTGGCACCAGCGTCTGCTCCACCGGCACCTGCTGTAAACGTTGCGCGACCAGTTATCACTACGCCAGCGCAGCAGCCGATCTTCGCTGAAAGGCAGATACCTGCGGCCGCTATTACTCAGCCGGTTCAGCCGTCAGCTGCGCCAATCGCACCGGCTGCGATAGCTGAAGCTCCGCAACAGCTTAAGGCCGTCGAACGTGCGGCAACGATCAGCGCCAACCCGAGCCAGCCGGCTGAAATTCAGGGTGGCGGTTTCCTGACTGAGGAACAGCGTCGTCCCGAGCCAAAGCCGTTCAATCCGCTGCAACCGGCGCGGAACGTGAGTCAGCCGCAACCTGCGCAAACCTCAACTTATGCTCCAGTGGAAAGCCCACAGGCAAATATCAATTTTGTAAGCACGCCTTCAGCCGATGCTGCAGTGACTTCCCCGGTGACGCTGAGCGGTGGGGCTAATGAAACGGTTGCCGAGAGTGAAATTCGTCAAAAGTTTCTCTCAGCGGCGCGCATTACCTGGCGTATTAGCCCCTCGCTGAAGTCCTACATCGCTCAGGGTGATGCGGCTGAAGCCAGCGTAGATGAAGCAAAAGGCCAGCGCTGGCCGCAGGTTGATGTCAGCGCCGCGTCCGCCACCAAAGAGTTTGGTAGTGGCACGAAGAATTATGAATACCAGGGGAATACGCCATCATTAGGTGTTTCAGTGGCGACCAACCTTATCGACTTTGGCCAAACCAGTCGCACCATTGAAAGTCGTGAAGAGCGTGTGACTTCTGCGCTGCAATCAGTGCAGGCACAGCGTGAAGATTTGGCGATGCAGGTAAGTAATGCATTGATTGAGTGGAATAAACAGCAGCATGTCATTGCCATCAGCAAACAATATCTGGGGCGTATGGCAGAACTGACTAAAATGCTCAGCGGCATTGTTCAGTCAGATACCGGACGTCGCAGTGAACTGACGCAGGCAAAAGGGCGCTTGCTGCAAGCGCAAAGCTATCTGGAAAACGCCGAATCGCGCGCACGTGATGTAGAAATCACCCTGAATCGCCTGATGGGCAACAGCCGCGTGACTTTACCAGCCAGCGATAAGTGGGCACTTTCCTTTGGCGATTTAAATCGCCAACTGACTAGCCTTGACGTGCATCCATTGATCTTGCGCGCCAGCGCCGAAGAGCGAGCGGCCTTCAAAGAGGCGGAGGCGATCAAAGCTTCTGGTCTGCCAAAGCTCAACTGGACAGTTAGCAAAAACACCCGTGAAGATCAGCTCGGGCGCCAGCAGGCATGGCAAACCGGCCTCAACGTGAGCTGGGGCTTATTCCGCGGCGGTTCAACCAATGCACAGGAAATTGCGGCGATTAAGCGTGCCGAAGCGAGCCGTCAGCAGGTGCAGGAGCAGCGCCGCGATCTGGAAAACCGTGTACGCGCTGCCAGCCAGAATGCACACTCAACAGCGGAACGCGCCGTGCTGTACAAAAACCTGATTGTGGAATCCGACCGTATTCGCAAGGACTTCTTTGATCAGTGGTATCACTTAGGCCGCCGTTCATTGCTGGACGTATTGAGCGCAGAAAGCGATCTGTACAACAACCAGGTCAGTGAAGTCAGCAACCGTTTTGATAGCTATGCCGCCATTATCAGCGGATATGCTAACTCCGGCACGCTAAGTCGTTGGTTAACGACCGGACGGTAAACTGGCACATAAACCCGCTTCGGCGGGTTTCTTGTCCTTAACCCAACGTAAACGAACGCGCTTTTTGAGTTGGCAACGCGGCGCAAACCACTTTAGAATCGCGGCGAATTTTTACCCAAGAGGAGAGCGGCATTGGACACTTGTCCCACACGATTACAGCAGGACCTCGCGGTAAGATAGCTTTCACGCTGTCTTAACTGCGCGTTAAGACGGTGGATTTCCTTCCAGAATCACCCCTTTTCATAAGCACAATGCAGCTGATTCCCAGCGGTATTCGCACTGTCTGTAATCCATTTTTTAACCTGTTGTTCCGCAAATAAAGAGCTGCGGAGTGAGGTCTATCATGGATTGGAAAATCTTTTTACTGCGCGTCACAGTCGCGCTGGTTTTGGGGGCTCTGATTGGTAGTGAGCGCCAGTTACGTCAACGCATGACCGGATTGCGCACCAATGCGCTGGTCAGCACCGGCGCTTGTCTCTTCGTTCTGATGACACAAAGCGTGCCGGGTATCGCCACCGATGCGTCGCGCGTTGCAGCCTATGTGGTATCCGGTATCGGTTTTCTCGGCGGAGGCGTGATCATGCGTGATGGCTTAAACATCCGCGGATTAAATACCGCCGCCACCTTGTGGTGCACCGCCGCCATTGGCGTGCTGTGCAGCATGGGATTGCTGCTGGAGGCAACAATCGGCTGTATGGTCATTCTGTGCGCGAACATTCTGCTGCGTGAACTGGCTTTGGGGATCAACCGTCAAACCATCGTCTCAGCCGCCGAAGCGATACAACACTACAAAGTACAAATCATCTGCCTCGCGCAGGATGAAGTTCAGGTTCGCAGCTTGATGCTGCACACGCTCGGCGGCAGCGGCTTACGCCTGCAATCACTGCACAGTGAAGACATGGATCCGCCGCATCGCATGGAAGTGAATGCCGAGGTGATTTGCAATCCATCATTAACCGATCAGCTTGAAAGCCTGGTGAGCCGTATTAGCCTGGAGAAAGGGGTGAGTTCGGTAAGATGGCAGGTGAGTGAGTTGGAGCGTGATTAGTCTTTTGGCAAACGTGACGCCATTTAATCGCCACTTTGAATGAAGAAGAAAAAAGCCATCTTGAGAGAGGTGGCTTAATTATATGAATTTATTCGCTAAATTTGGTGGCCCCTGCTGGGTTTGAACCAGCGACCAAGCGATTATGAGAACCATAACAGCCAACCGATAATCAATGACTTAGATAATAATCAATAGGTTATAAAATCAATATCGGGCAATATAGGTCAATAATCCTAACTTCATGCGACACTTTTGCGACACTTTAATGGGTTTAAGTTGATCGCCTCTTCCAAGTGGTTTGGAGCGAAGTGAGCGTAGCGCATTGTCATTTTTATGTCGGTGTGTCCGAGGATTTTCTGCAGCACGAGAATATTGCCGCCATTCATCATAAAATGGCTGGCGAAGGTATGGCGTAAAACATGCGTCAGTTGTCCAGGTGGTAATTCAATTTCAGCGCGCTCCAGAGCATTTCGGAAGGCGTAGTAACAAGGTGTGAAAATTGCGCCTGTTTTCTTTGGTAACTGTTCAAGCAGGGCTGAGTCAACGGGTATGGTTCTGTTACGTTTACCTTTGGTTTTAATGAAGGTAATTTTACCCGGCGTGATCTGCGAGCGTTTCAGAGTCTCAGCCTCACCCCAGCGCGCACCGGTGGATAAACACACTTTCACAATCGCTTCTAAATCTTTAGCGCTGCTGTTTCGACATTCTTCCAATAGTCGATCTATCTGCTCATCAGTCAGATAAGACATCTCACTTTCATCAATGCGAAATTGGCGCACGTTTTCGAGTGGGTTGGGTGGAGACCATTCACCCAGCCTTTTAAGCTCATTAAAAACGGCCAGAAAGTAGGCGTGTTCAAGATTCATGGTACGAGGAGATACTTGAGCAATACGCTTGGTACGAGCAAACTCCCCTTTAAGGCGCTTTGCTCTGTAAGCAGTAAATAGTGGCGCACTGAATTCTGTAGCTAAAGGAGAGCCCATACACTCGGCAGCCCATAGCATAGTGCTTTTGCGCTTTTCACCATCAGACAATGTGATGCCGTGTCGGTCAAACCACAAATGAACCAAATCAGCTAAGCGGCGGCGATCTTTTCCATCACCGAGCCAAGGTGAGTCCTCTATCGTTTGAAGAGTGTAATTTTCAAATGCCAAAGCTTCGCCTTTGGTGGCGAATTTTTTTCGGACTCGCTTTCCTTCCTTTCCATCACTCCGGTTAACAGAGTAGAAGTCAGCGACCCATTGGCCTGTGGGGAGTTTTCGTACCGTCATATCAACTTATTGTCAGAACGACTTTACCAATTGCTTTGATGTCATCAATTCCGCATTCAAAGCTTGTTTCACCAGAGCCTACGCGTAATTTTCTAATAGGGATTCGCGTAAGGGAGCGAAAACCGACTTTTCCTTCGATTTCCACTAACCAGTGCCCATCCTGAATCTCATCCAATCTACGCGCGACTATGTAGTTCACGTCTTTATCTTTAACACTAACCAAATTTTGGTCGCTAGCCACATCATCATTAAGCAAAGAAAAATCAAAAATTAGACTGCCTGCATCCTCAAGTCGGCCATCAATTAGCTTTAGTCTATCTATGCTACTGCCCACTGGTGCGCTTTTTCCAAAGCTCTCACCTTTTCCTGAAATTAACCAATCAATGTTGGCACCGGTTTCTATCGAACACTGTAGAACGATATCAGCTGGAAAAACCTCACGTTTATAGCGCGAAGACAGGCTGCTGGAAGCTATGCCAAGGTGTTCTGCGAGTTCAACTTTTAAGTTGAATCCGTAGGCTTCGACAACTCTGTCGAGGGCTTCAGCGCTTGAAGACGGGAAAGAAAAATTTAGATGTGAACTCATGTAGCTTGACTCTCCATTTATGGAGGTATAGTCTCCATCTCGTTAGCTTAAGTGAACATATTGACCTACATTGACCGATATTGACCTATCGGTAAACCTAATGGAGTTTGCATCATGCGACCTAGCATTACAATCGTCATCCCTGAGCCTTATCTCCCGCTAGATGAATACTGCCGACGCACTGGCACAAAGTACGAAACAGCTAAAAACCTGATTGAATACGGAAAGTTGCCCATTAAACCTAAGGGAACTCAGAAAAAAGCCTTAATCGAAATCAACATGGCCGCACTAACAATCCAAGCGCTGAGCGAATGTGATATTTCGCTTAATGCGTAATAAATCTTAGATATTAGACAAGGACTAATCATGTTTGATTTTAAGGTTTCCACCCACAGCCACTTTGACGAAGCCTGCCGCAAGTTCGCTCTTACGCACAACATGACAGAGCTGGCTCAGCAAGCCGATATGAAAGTTCAGGCTTTACGTAATAAGTTGAATCCCGATCAAGTGCATCAACTTACTGTGGCCGAAATGCTTCTGCTGACTGATCTGACAGAAGACGCGACGTTAATAGATGGAGCGTTAGCACAACTGCAATGTCTTCCATGTGTGCCGGTGAATGAACTAGCAGGCGAGAAGTATTCAGCATACGTGCTGAAAGCAACTGCCGAGGTTGGCAGGTTGGCAGCTAAAGCGGCAAGCGCTGAGAAAATCACAGCCACCTGCCGCCGTGGTGTTGTCGAAGCGGCCAATACTGGCATTCGCTGCCTGATGCTGGCCGCAATTGCAGTCCAGAGCCGCATTCATTCAAACCCCACTTTGGCGTCTACCGTTGATGCGATCAGCGGCCTAAGCGCTTCAGTTGGTTAGAACTGAGAGGCGCGCGATGATTTCATTTGCAGCCCACCTCAAGCGCCAAAGCCCGTCTATGTCATATGGCAACGGCTGGATTATGGGCGAGAACGGCAAGCGCTGGCATCCATGTGCTGACCAGAAATCTCTGCTACGTGATCTAACATCAAAACGCGCCGGATTGTTAATCCGCTTGCGTAAACTTATCGGTGGTTAATATGCCGCGAGTTTTATGGGAAGTACCGAAACAACACGAAGCCGCCAGTTTTTCCAAAATTCATTTGATGGGTGCACGTGTTGATAAGCTTCAGCCAATGACGTTTGATGAATTTCGCAAAAAGTGGCGTCAGATGCGTGATAACAACGCAAACCCGGCACTGCGTTATTTCAACAACCAGAATGATGAATTTAAGTTCTGCGTAATGACCTTGGCTAATCGTGATAATCCCAAGACATTCAAACCGGAGGAAATCGGAAAGCCTTTTGAATATTTCGATGAACGCCGCCGCGAGTTAATAATCATCGCAATGAATAAAGTTGCGCGTTGGGGCAGAATTTTGCCTGGCCGCTTTTCAACTGCTGACTGTTTTTTACCTGAGTAAATAAGACTCAAAAATTAATGGCGTAAACCCGCCGGGCATTCTTTTGCCCAAATTCTGGAGATTTAAATATGCGAAATATCGAAACACGGAAATTCGACGCAAATGTCGAGCAGCTTTCCACAATCATCACATCCGCCCGCGCAGAAGAACGTGCCGAGCGGGGCATGCAGGTAGCTCGACGTTTAACTGATCTTGCTATGCGCATTCAGCAAAAAGGCTTGAGCGGTGTTGAAGCTGCAGAGCTTCTGCGTCAGGAAGCTGAGCGTTATGAGAGCGAAGCGCGGGAGGCGTTGCACTAATGGCGGATTCAATGGACTTGGTGCAGCAGCGCGTTGAAGAAGAACTGGCGCGCAATCTGGCAAACGCTAAACAGCACCCTACCGGCGCAAGCGAATTTTTCTGCCAGTCATGTGATGCCGTAATTCCTGAAGCCCGACGCCGTGCGCTGCCGGGCGTTTCTGTTTGCGTGACATGCAAGGAAGTCAGCGAGCTTAAAAGCGCTCATTACAAAGGGGCTGCCTTATGAATACCATTTTGAAATGGCCGGGAAGTAAAGTCCGTGTAATGACTGAGCTGTCGGCAAATCTTCCTGCTGGTAATCGCCTTGTTGAGCCGTTCGCAGGTTCATGCGCGGTTATGATGAATACCGATTACCCCGAATATCTGGTCGCTGATATTAATCCCGACCTCATCAATATGTACCGCCAGATTAAAGAACACACGCGTCCGTTTATCGTGGTGGCGATGGCTTTATTCAGCCAAAACACGACTGAAGAAAGCTATTACCGTGCGCGCAAAGAATTTAATGAAAATGCATCAATGCCCCTGCTGGAGCGTGCGGCACATTTTCTGTACCTGAACCGCCACGGTTATCGCGGAGTTTGCCGCTACAACCTCAAGGGCGAATTTAATATTCCTTTCGGACATTACGCGAAACCCTATTACCCGCTTTATGAAATTGAAATGTTTGCTGAGAAGGCGCAGCGCGCGACGTTCATTTGCGCTGGCTATCAGGAAACGCTTGGCATGGTAAAGGCTGATGATGTCGTTTATTGCGATCCGCCATATCACGGCACGTTCACCGAATATCACACAGGTGGATTTAATGAGGACGACCAGCACTCTCTGGCCTGTTATCTGCTGGGCATTTCCGAGCATAACCCGGTAATCCTGTCCAATAGCGACACGCTTTTCACCCGCAGTATTTATCGCGCTTTCGACATTACCAAAATCACTGTGGCTCGCTCGGTTGGCGTTAAAGCCGGTGAAGGCAAGCGCGCAGCGGAAATTATCGCTTCACGCAAACCAAAAAGCGGCATGATTTGGAGCGGTATCGATATGGCGGCTGGCGAGACGGTTGCATGATTGGATCTTATGCTTACCCGTGGAACGCACCAAAAAAAGCAATCAATCCACAAACAGATCCGGCGGAAGTAGCGCCGGTTTCTGCGCTTTCAAACCTGATCAGTCTTTATGCTGCGGACAACCAGCAGGAGCAGTTGCGCCGCGAAGCTTTGAGTGATGAGGTTTGGAATCGCTATTTTTACAATGACGCACGTGATCCTATTCAGCGTGAAATGGAGCAGGACAGGCTCATAAGCCGCGCCAAAATGGCCCGTGAGCAGCAGAGGTTTAACCCTGACCTAATCATCGTTGCGAACGTCAGTGCTGAGCCGGCCCACATCAGCAAGCCGCTGATGGAAAAAATTAAGTTCTTCCACGGACTAGGCAAACCGCAGGCATATTCCCGTTATCTGCAAGAAACAATCCGTCCCTGCCTCAAGCGGCTGGACCGAGTGCGCGATAGCCAGGTATCTGCTTCTTTCCGTTTCATGGCGAGCCATAACGGGCTTGAGGGACTGATAACCCTGCCTGAAATGAATCAGAATGAGGTAAAAAGGTTATCAACGTTGGTTGGCGCGCACATGAGCATGTGCCTTGATGCCGCAAGTACCAATCTGTTTGTTTCTGATGATGTAAAACCAGAGCAGGTGCGGCAGGTATGGGAAGCAGTTGCCGCTGAAGCAATGCGCCTTGATGTTATCCCTCCCGCATTTGAGCACCTGCGCAGAAAGAAACGCCGCCGCAAACCAGTTAATTACGATCTGATCCCGCCTTCTTTGGCTCGCATGCTGTGTGCTGATTGGTGGTATCGCAAGCTTTGGCAAATGCGATGCGAATGGCGAGAGGAACAGCTACGCGCCGCCTGTCTGGTAAATAAAAAATCATCGCCGTACGTCAGTTATGAGGCAGTGATCCATAAGCGCGAGCAGCGTCGCAAATCACTGGAGTTTTTCCGTTCTCATGAGCTGGTAAATGCGGATGGTGACACGCTCGACATGGAAGATGTGGTGAACGCCAGCAACAGCAATCCGGCGCATCGACGCAATGAAATGATGGCCTGCGTTAAAGGGCTGGAGCTTATTGCTGAAATGCGTGGCGACTGTTCGGTGTTCTACACAATTACTTGCCCGTCACGCTTCCACGCCACGCTGAACAACGGCAGACCAAACCCCAAGTGGACCAGTGAATCAGTTCGCCAGAGCAGTGACTATCTGGTCGAAACTTTTGCAGCTTTCCGTAAAGCCATGCACAAAAAAGGAATGCGCTGGTATGGCGTCCGCGTTGCGGAGCCTCATCACGATGGCACTGTCCACTGGCATCTGTTGTGCTTTATGCGCAAAAAAGACCGCCGCTCTATCACCGAGTTGCTGCGTAAATTCGCTATTCGCGAAGATCGCGAGGAGCTGGGAAGTAATACCGGCCCGCGCTTCAAGTCAGAGCTAATCGATTCACGTAAGGGGACGCCGACAAGCTATATCGCCAAATACGTCAGTAAAAACATTGATGGGCGCGGGTTAGGCGACGAAATCAGCAAAGAAACTGGCAAATCACTGCGCGATAACGCAGAGCACGTCAGCGCATGGGCATCACTGCACCGTGTTCAGCAGTTCCGTTTCTTTGGTATTCCGGGGCGTCAGGCTTATAGGGAGTTGCGTTTACTCGCCAGCCAGGCACTTCGAATGCAGAGCGATAAAAAAGCCGGTGCGCAGGTGCTGGAAAATGCACAACTTGATGCGGTACTTGCCGCTGCTGATGCTGGTTGTTTCGCTACCTACATCATGAAGCAGGGCGGTGTATTGGTGCCACGCAAGCACCACATCGCCAGAACGGCGTATGAGCTTAACGACGAGCCGAGCGCATACGGCGATCATGGCACGCGTATTTATGGCATCTGGTCCCCTTTAGTTGAGGGTCGGATTTGCACGCATGCAACAAAATGGAAAATGGTTCGTAAAGCCGTTGACGTTCAGGAGGCGACAGCCGACCAGGGCGCTTGCGCCCCTTGGACTCGTGGCAATAACTGTCCCCATGATGAAAAAATGAACATATCAGAGAGTGATTTTGTTTTTCCTGAGCCTTCTGAACAGGGCGAAGCGGCGCAGATTGTGCCAGTGGACTTCGACAATATGAGTAGAAAAGAACGACGGGAATTGCTGGCGCGACTCAGAATGGTAAAGCCACCGAAAAGACAGAGCTGCCATAAGGAAATTGATGCTCTTCAGAAGGCGCAGCTTGTTGCAGAGTTACAGCTGAGAGGTTTTCAAGGTGACACCGCAGAAATCAATATGCTTCTGTCAGGCGGAAGCCTGAACTCAGGCGCCGGAATGCGAATTTATTTCCAAAATGAACGCCTGCAGGAAGATGATAAATGGAAGAGGTGGATTTAATTATTGGGTGAACCTGCTCGTGAAATCCCTGCCAGAGCACCGCCACGGATGCGGGTAACTTCATATTTAAGCTCAATAGCTTTTTGCTGGCATACAGCTAGCGCCTTTGCCCATTTTTCTGTCGGAACGGATTGGGTCATATCTTCAGAAACTACAACCATATGTAGACACTGGCCTGTTCCAAGATCGCCTGCTAACAGTAATACGGCCTTAGTACCAGCCATTAAATCAATACACGCTTTTCTCATAACTCGTTGGTCTTCATGATTATTAATTCCTCGCATCATGCGAGGTTAGTGCCATTTTGACGTAAAAAATCATTTCACAATTATTCAAAATAACTATACTGTATTTATGTACAGTATTTCGGTGGGGAGGGCAAGATGGAAGATGATTTACAAGAGCGCGTGCGGCTGGAACGTGTTGAATTGATTGCCAGATTGGCAAGCGAAGGTATGTGTAGGGAGGGCGACAGGGAAATAGCCTTGAGCCTAATCGCGGATATTGCTGGAGAAATGGAAGTTCGAAATAGGCAATTTTCTGTAATCTTTTCCGCTGCCCCTCTCGATCACTAGAAGGAGAAGGTATGCGCGTTGAAATCATACTCGATAAAAATCAAAAACTAAGCCAGTCGATTTTAAGTGCCTTTCAGAATGAGGTTAGCAAGCGGATTCAAGCGCTGTTTCCTGAAACCATTGTACGAGTTCGGCAGGGCAGTTACACCAGTATTGAAATGCTGGGATTCAACCTCGACGACGATAAGCGCCGTTTGAATGATCTCCTGCAGAACGTTTGGGAAGATGACAGCTGGTTACACTGATAACCCTGATGGCGCCAAAACTTGCTTTTGGCGTCGGCAGGGTTGAACAACGAGCCCTGCGAGGCGTTAGGCAGTAATTAATGTTTCATGTGAAATCTGTTGATTGCTGTTGGCAAAGTAAGTTAAGAAGTAGCTCCTGCCGAATTTTGTTATTCTGCAGTTGTCCTATAGTTAGGTAACAGCACAAGTAAGCGCCGCAGCCAGCGGCGTTTGTGCCATCAGGAGGTTTTATGACCGAACTTCTCAAATTATTATCCATACCGGGTAAAATTATGCAGAAAGCTATCCGTCATGATGTTAGTAATTCAGGGAACGATAAAATCATTACGGACCTCAACGGCTCCGCAACGGTTAACATGAAGAACCCGCAGGTGCGTGATGCCATGCGTGCGCGAATGGAAGAATTGGCAAAAAACCGACAGGGATAGTAAATGGGTCCGTTGATTTTAATGGTTGTCCTTGTATGCGGGTTTTGGTACACACAAAATCATTACCAATCCCGCATCAAGTTAGCCCGCAGTGATGGTTGGAATGCGTACTTTTACGTTGCAATGCATGGGCTAAAGCTTGCCGTACAGGGCGTCGCAGTAGTTTTCATTTTTTTTCTACTCCTCCTCTTGATCACTTTCATAGTCAATCACATCCTATTTTTCTGGGTCATTTTTGATTTTGACTTGTACTCCTGGATGACTGAAATAAAGATAATGTCCTACCCTCTTTTTTTCTGGCTTTCACTGCTGATGGCTGGGGTAATGGCTTGGGCGCAGGGACATAATGCAAAGCTGGCGCTTGAGGATAATGAAAAGCGTCAGCTTGCTTACCGTGAAATGGCTGCACAGGATGGCATTGAGGCATTGCTACTTCAGGCAATTGATGAAGATAAGCTCATTTTTGTCACGCTCAAGTCCCGAAAGGTTTACATTGGGTATGTAGCGGCCCCTCGCATGGAACATCATGAGACGCAGCATCTGGCAATAATCCCTTATATCAGTGGCTACCGTGATAAAGATACGTTGCGCTATCACGAGCAGCACCGCTATTTTGAGCTGTATTTGAGCAAGAATATAGATGGTGTATCTGTTCCTCTTAATATCATGCATTTCCGACACGTAATCCCTATGGAACAGATTGAAGGCGTATCGCTTTTTGATACTGAAACCTATGAATCTTTCGACGATTTCTCGACACCTGTTCCGGTGAAAGATGACGACACCGCGAGTGCATGACTATGCTGCATGAAATCGCATGATCCCAAAAGGATCGTTTATGCCCCGGCCCGCCAGTTCTGGCGGGCTTTCGTTTATGTCTTGCAGGTGCATGAAAACCACATCGTAAAGCGCGCAGGCGTGGCGGGGGTACGAGCGCGCGCTGGAGGGTGTAGCTGTGCAAAAAGCGGCGCAATTTCCGGGGCGCTGGCGCTTCGTTTTGATGTGGCCGAGGATGAAGGGGCAAAAAAAGAGCGCCTCGCAGGATGCTGCTGAGGCGCTCTGGTGGGGGGTAGTTATAACGTCATTCAGGGCGGCTGTCGTCTGCCAGGTCTAGCGTGTAGGGTGCAAAGCGGATCACCTCTTCGCCCAGCCAGGCATTCAACTCTTCAAGCCTTTTCTGTAATGGCATCAGTTCGTTTCGCACGAACACCCGGCTGGCCTTTTCAACATCGCCAAAGCCGCCTGTATTGTTGGGGATGATACCCATCATCTGCGGCGGCACGCGGTGCGCGGCCATCATGTCGTCACGGCTCACGTTCTTAATATTCAGAAACTCATCCTTAGCCGCCACTTCTGATAGTGGGATGATTTGAATCCCGTCTTTCTTCCCATTCGGTGAGTACATAAACAGGTTGCGGAAGTTGCCCGGCCCCTTGGCACTCTTCATTGCCTGGCGGATATTGTTTACGTCTTCCTGATTCTGTGCAGCATCGGTCATATACATGATGAAACCGGCGTGGCTGCCGTTAAGGTAGTATTTGCGGCGGAACAGCGTTGCCGACTCGTTTAGCAGGGTGGACGGGATCGCCGAAAGGTATTCCGGCAGGCCGTAAACTTCCTGATTTAAATCAGGCTCCATCAGGTGAAACACGCTGCCTTTAGTGAACTCGTAGGGCTGGGTGTTTATGCCGTATTGAACAAACCAGTAGGTGTCTAAATCGGTGCCGCGTCGCGTGAATTTTGCCAGTGCCGGCTCAAGCGCCAGCACGCCGCCGAGCCTGTTGGTGCGCTTCTCCAGGTAGGCGTTGCCAAACACCAGATAGTCCTGCACGAAGCGGCTGAACGCCTGCTGGCTCAAGAGCGGATGCGGGATGAAGGTGCTGGTCAGAATGTTGCGCTTCACGTTGATCGGCGAGCTGTGATGCACAGCAGCGCGGAACGTGCGCGCCAGCCCGTCGAAGCTCACCGGCGGTTCATACCACTTATCCATCACCACGCATTCCACGTAGTCCAGCAGCTCGCGACGGTCCAGCACCGGCACCGGGTCGCCAAAGGTGAACGCTTCCGCCGCCGGTCCGCCGGTCATCTGTTCCTGCTGCACGGGCTGCGTGCGCGTGCGGTTCCTGCGTTTGCTCATTTAAAAAATCTCCATAATGTTGCCGGTGTGGGCGGCTTCGCCCTGTAGCGGTTCGTTTGCCAGCGCGTGCATTGTCGCCCACGCCAGATCGGCGTGGCTCGCTTCTTCGCTGCGGCTGGCTTCGTAGGTTGGGCGGTTGCCGCTGGCCGTGGTGGCGCGGCGGATTGCCATGAATGACTGCGCGATATCGAGGTGTCCGGCGTCGAACTCCAGACGCCCGCTGCTGATGATGTCGAACGCCTTCAGCACCAGGGCGTTTTTGACGTTCGGGTTATAAACAAACTCCTTCACCGCCGGGAAAAACATCTTCACGTTCTCGTAAACGCCGAGGCCGACGCCGGTGGAGTCGATGCCGATATAGGTCACGTTGTACTGCTGCGTCAGCTTTTTAATGGACTCGGCCTGCGCGCGGAAGTCCATGCCGCGCCACTGGTGGCGCTCCAGAATGCGAAACTTACCGCCCGGCACGGCAGGCGGGGCGATCACCACGCACCCGGCACTGTCGCCGTTCTGCGTACCTTTCGCCGGGTCGTAACCAATCCATACTTCGCGCCAGCCGAACGGCCGCAGCGCCAGCGCTTCGAAATCTGCCCATACTTCCCAGCTGTCCACCATGCACTTCTGCAGCAGCTGCAGCGGAAACACGGACGCCAGATCGTCCACGAATTCGCACATCAGCAGGTTCTGGTATTCCGGCGGGCTGTATTCGAGGCGCAGCTGGTCGAGGTCAAACAGGTTACAGCCGCCGCGCACGGCGTCCTCAACGGTGACAATCTGGCGGAACTGCCCGTCATCGCAGAAGCGGCCGGGCGACAGGTTCATGTGCGACAGGTCGATGTCCACGCGGTCAGCCTTGGCGCGGCCCCGGTTGAACAGGCCACCGGACCAGAACGGATAGGCGCTATGCGTCAGGCTGGACGGGGTGGAGAAATAGGTTTGCCGCCACTTCTTGTGCAGCGCCATGCCGGACGCCACCTTGCGCAGCTCCTGAAACTTCGGGATCCAGAAGTATTCATCCAGGTACAGATTGCCGTGATAGCTCTGCGCGGTTCGGGCGTTGGTGCCGAGGAAGTACAGGCACGCGCCGTTGCTGAGCGTCATCGGGTCGCCTTTCAGCTCTACATCCACCTCTTTAGCGAACTCAATGATGTACTGCTTGAAGACGTGCGCCTGCGCCTTACTGGCTGACAGGAAAATCTGGTTGCGTCCGGTGGTCAGCGCATCCAGCAGCGCCTCACGCGCAAAATAATAGGTGGCGCCAATCTGGCGCGACTTCAGCACGTTGCGGATGCGGTGCTTGTTGCCCGCGTCCCACCACTGGCGTTGGTAGCCGAACATGGAGTCGTGGAAAATCTCCTGTAATTTCTCCACCTGCTCGTCGGTAAACACGTTCTTTTCCGGCGGCTTGCGCGGCCCACTGTTGCGGTTCGCTACATTGGGATTGAGATCCGCCTCGTTTCCGCCGTTGCTGAATTTGCCGATGCGGGCATGGCGCTCTGACTGACGCGCCAGCAGGTCAATCTCCTTAAAGTCTCTCCCTTCTTTTGTCTCCTTCATGATCAACTGGCAGTAACGCGCGGCGGTGGTCAGCTGCATCTGATCAAGCGGGCCGTAGTCGCCCCACTTGTCGCGCTTCTTCCAGCTGTGAACGGTTGCGGGTTTCTCTCCCAGCATTTCAGCGATGCGGGCGATACGGTATCCCTGAAAGTACAGCAGCATAGCCTGCCTGCGGGGATCGAGGTCTTCGGGGGCGAGTGTCGTTGTCATGGCCCCAAAATACGGCCCCGCCGATGCCTTTTCTGCCGTCTCCCGTTGTGTGGCTGCCCGCACAACGTGCCCGCGTTGTTTCACCCCCCTCTGAACCGCAAACATAAGGCTTCAAAGCGATTTACCCAACGGAGCCTGACCTATGGCAGTTAAAGCAAAGCGTTTTCGTATCGGGGTGGAAGGTGCCACTACGGACGGACGCGAAATTTCCCGCGAATGGCTGGTTCAGATGGCCGCCGCCTACAACCCGGCGGTTTACACCGCGACCATCAATCTGGAACACATCAAATCGTACTCACCGGACAGCACTTTTAACCGTTACGGCACGGTAAGCGCACTGGAAACGGAAGAGATCACCGACGGTCCGCTGGCCGGAAAGCTGGCGCTGTATGCCGACATCCTGCCGACGGATTCCCTTGTGGCGCTGGTAAAGCAGGGCCAGAAGCTTTTCACCTCCATGGAAGTCAGCACCAAGTTTGCCGACACCGGCAAAGCCTATCTGGTTGGCCTGGCTGCTACCGACGACCCGGCGAGCCTCGGCACCGAGATGCTGGCCTTCAGCGCGAAAGCCGAGCTGAACCCGCTGGCGAACCGCAAGCAGCACCCGGAAAACCTGTTCACCGCCGCCACCGAAACCGTGATCGAGCTGGAAGTGGTGGAGGACAAGCCCGCGCTGTTTGCCCGCATCACCGCCCTGTTCAGCAAAAAGCAGCAGTCCGACGACGCACGATTTTCTGACGTGCATCAGGCGGTGGAGTTGGTTGCTACCGAGCAGCAGGAATTCAGCACCCGCACCGATAAGGCGCTGGACGAGCAGGCGGAGCGCCTGAGCAAGCTGGAAGCCGAACTGGAAACGCAGCTGGCCGACCTGAAAGAGCAGAAAGAAGACTTTGCCGAACTGAAGCAGCAGCTGGGCCGCGAAGACAGTCGCGCCGATTTCCGTCAGCGCGCACCGGGTGGAAGCGGTGCCAGTGAGAACCTGACCGACTGCTGATACGGGCCATTCCACTTTACATAACTGATTTCAGAGAAACTGACCGATGAAAAAAACGACCCGATTTAAATTTAATGCCTTCCTCACTCAGCTCGCGAAGCTCAACGATGTGGAAGTGCCGGACATCAGCGCGAAATTCACTGTCGAGCCGTCCGTAGCGCAGAAGCTGGAAAGCAAAATTCAGGAGTCTGCAGCCTTCCTGAAGATGATTAACATCATCCCGGTAGATGAACAGTCCGGTGAAGTGCTGGGGCTGGGCGTAGGTTCGACCATTGCAGGCACCACGGACACCTCTTCACAGGAGCGCCAGCCAACCGATCCGACTTACATCGATGGTACTGGCTACAAGTGCACCCAGACCAATTTTGATACCGCGTTACCTTATGCGAAGCTGGATTTGTGGGCGAAGTTCCAGGACTTTCAGACCCGCATTCGTGACGCCATCATCCAGCGTCAGGCGCTGGACCGCATCATGATCGGCTTTAACGGCGTGAAGCGTGAGAAAACCTCAAACCGCGTAGAAAACCCCCTGCTGCAGGACGTCAATATTGGCTGGCTGGAAAAAATCCGCCAGGAATCACCGGTGCATGTCATTAAGGGCATCCCGCAGGAAGACGGCAGTCTGTCTTCTTCCGTTCGCGTCGGTAAAAACGGTGACTTTGCGAATCTGGACGCTCTGGTGATGGATGCGGTTAACCGCAAAATTGGCGTTCAGTATCAGGACGACACCGATCTGGTAGTGGTTTGTGGTCGCGGTCTGCTGGCAGATAAATATTTCCCACTGGTGAATCAGCAGCAGCCAAACACCGAGGCTCTGGCCGCTGACCTCATTATCAGCCAGAAACGCATGGGCGGCTTACAGGCCGTGCGTGCGCCTTACTTCCCGGCTGATGCCTTACTGATCACCCGCCTCGACAATCTCTCCATTTACTGGCAGGACGAGAGCCGCCGCCGCGCCGTCATCGACAACCCAAAACGTGATCGTGTTGAGAATTTTGAGTCCGTCAACGAGGCGTACGTGGTTGAGGATTACGAATGCGTTTGCCTGGTTGAAAACATTGAAATGGGCGAATTCACCGCACCTGCGGCCAGCGGCTCAGAGGCATAAGCATGGCGATGAGTCCTTTTCAGCGGCACACGCAATATGTTCTGGCACAGGAGGCCGCCCGCAAGGGCGGCAATGGTAGCCACTTAAAGGGCTATGACCTGATGCTGATGCAACTCGGCGAAGATCGCCGCCGCCTCAAGGGCATTCAGTCCACCGTGAAGAAGGCCGAAATCAAGGTGGAAGTCCTGCCGAAATACGTGTCTTGGGTGGATGGCGTGCTGGCCGCCGACGGTACGCAGCAGGACGACGTGCTGATGTACGTGATGCTCTGGCGCGTTGATGCCGGTGATTATGCCGGGGCGCTCGCCATTGGCCGCCACGCTATCCGCCACGGCTGGTCTATGCCGCAGGGCTTCAACCGCAACGTGCAGACGCTGCTGGCCGAGGAAATGGCCGACGCTGCTAAAAATTCCCTTGTGGCAAAAACCGACTTTGACCCCGGCCTGCTGATGCAGACGCTCGACGTGATTGGCGATCTGGATATGCCCGATCAGTCGCGCGCACGCCTGCACAAGTCGCTCGGCTGGGTGCTACGCGAAAGCCAGCCGGTTTCTGCACTTAACCATTTGCAGCAGGCCATGCAGCTCGACGAGCGCTGCGGGGTGAAAAAAGACATTGAGCAGCTGGAGCGGAAAATCCGCAACGCCAGCTGATAACCGGACGTGCCCACGCGCGGGGCGGCACGGGGTGGCGACAGGCAGCGCCGCATCAAAACCCCGTCCACCGCCCACCTATTCAGGAGAAATAAGGCATGCAGTTTGTAGCGCCGGAAAAGGCGACGGGAACGCCGGAAATTATCCCCAACAATTCATTCTGGCCGGACATCGATCTGGCGACGTTTCGCAGCGTGATGCGCGTTGACGGCACGGTGACGCCGCAGCGTCTGAAGCAGGTGGTGCTCACTGCGATGGCGGAGGTGAACGCGGAGCTGTACCCGTGGCGCGAACAGCAGGAGCTGCGCGGCTTTAACGGGCTGGCCGATGTACCGGCTGAGCACTTGGCCGGGCGCAGCGTGCGCCTGCATCACTATGAGAATGCGGTGTGGTGCTGGGCGCGCGCGGTGCTGAACGAGCGTTATCAGGACTTTGACGCCACCGCTGCCGCTGCGAAGCGCGGGGAAGAGCTGGAAGACGCCACCGGCGATCTGTGGCGCGACGCACGCTGGGCTATCAGCCGCGTACAGAACGCGCCGCACTGCACCGTTGAGCTGATCTGATGAAGGTGCGCGCGCAGCAGAACGACACGGTGGACGAAATCTGCTGGCGTCATTACGGGCGCACGCAGGGCATGACGGAGCAGGTTTTGCAGGCCAATCCGGGGCTGGCGGAGCACGGCCCCACTTTACCGCACGGGCTGGAGGTGGAGCTGCCGGACGTGACGGCGGCGGCCACTGTGCAGGCCGTCCAGCTTTGGGACTGAATCATGTGGGAAAAAATCAGCACCGGGATCGTCTGGTTCATCGCGCTGGCAATGGCGTGGCTGGGCGACCTGTCGCTAAAAGACGTTTCAACCGTGGCCGGGGTATTAATCGGCCTGCTGATGGCAATCATCAGCTGGTACTACAAGCGCAAAACCTATCAGCTGCTGGCCGCCGGACGCATCACGCGGGAGGAATATGAATCTGCAAACCGTTAAGCGCTGCACCGTTGGCATGGTGCTGGCTATCGCCGCGACGATGCCGGGTTTCCAGCAGCTGCACACCTCCGTCGAGGGGCTGAAGCTGATCGCCGATTATGAGGGCTGCCGCCTTAAGCCGTACCTGTGCGACGCGGGTAAATGGACCGACGGCATTGGTAACACCGTTGGCGTGGTGCCGGGCCGGACCATCACCGAGCGGCAGGCTGCGGGGAATTTCATTACCAACGTGTTACGCGTTGAGGCGGCACTGGCGCGCTGCGCTGCGGTTTCTATGCCGCAGCCGGTCTACGACGCGCTGGTGTCGCTGGCGTTTAACGTCGGCACCGGCAACGCCTGCAGCTCAACGATGGTGGCGCTCATTAAAAAGCAGCGCTGGCGCGATGCCTGCTATCAGCTGCCGCGCTGGGTGTACGTGAAGGGCGTGTTTAATCAGGGGCTGGATAACCGGCGTCAACGTGAAATGGCATGGTGCCTTAAAGGAGTTTGAAGCGATGAAAGATAAAAAACTGAAATGGACGGTAAACATTCTTTTTGTGGTGATGCTGCTGGCAGCGCTGTTTAACCCGCAAGGCGTAGCCGTGCATGTGGTTGTCGCCGTAGCCTGGCTGTTAAATATTCTGGTGGCGGTGCTTTCGGGTCTGGCCGTGCTGGTACTGATTTCTGAGGGCGCTTCGCGGCAGAAGCTAAAAAAAGTGCTGATTAAATTTTTTGCACCGGGTGAGTTGCCCCTTACCAGCAAAATATTCGGTTGGGCGGTGAAGCTTTTGATCGTGATGTCTCTGGCTTTCTCCGGGTGGATTATCACGCTGGTCTGTTATGCGCTGGCGGTGGTGATATTCAATCTGCTGCGCGGTCAGCTAACGGATCGGGCAACAGCATGATGCGCGCGCTGGCGGCGGTGGTGCTCGTTCTGATTGCCGCGCTTGGCGTGCAGTCGTGGCGGCTCAGCACCGCCCATACCAAAATCGACGCGCAGGTGAAGGACTTAGCCGCGCAGGGTAAAAAGCTGTCGCAGAAAAACGGCCAGCTGATTGCCCTCAATATTCTGACGCAGACCAGCAGCCGGGCGCAGACGCAGCTTTACGCCGCCGCCGAGCAGAACGGCACGCTGCTGCGTGACCGGCAGCGCACCATTGAGGAACTTAAACGTGAAAATGACGAGCTTCGCCGCTGGGCTGATGCCGATATGCCTGATCCTGTTATCCGGCTGCGCCAGCGTCCGGCCCTCACCGGAGGTCAGTCTTACCGTGAGTGGCTGTCCGCGAATCACCCCGTGCCGCCTGGACGAAGCCGCACCGCGCCGTAACGGCGATCTGCTGGCGCTGCTGGACAACACCGAGGCCGCATGGGCAGCCTGCGCCGACAAGGTAGACACCATCATCAGCTGTCAGGATAAAGACGATGAACAAGCCGCAGTCCTTGCGAAACGCCCTGAATAAAGCCGTACCCTACGTGGCCGACAACCCGGATCGCCTGCATCTGTTTGTGGACAACGGCGCGGTCGTTGCTACCTCCGCCGCGTCGATTTCGTGGGAGTACCGCTACACCCTGAACGTGGTGGTGACGGACTTCACCGGCGATCAGAATCTGCTGATGGCGCCCGTTTTATTCTGGCTCGGCGTCAACCAGCCGGACGCCCTGCAGAACGCTACCGAACGGGAGCGGCTTTTCACCTTCGAGGCGGACATTCTCGGCAACGATCGCTGCGACATCAGCATGAACCTGAAGTTGACGGAACGTGTGATCGTGAAGGAAGTGGACGGCGTGATGTCGGTTGAAGCCGTGCCGGAACCGGAAGCGCCGGACGATGCAGAGGAAGGCTGGACGGTGCGCCGTGGCTGAGCTGCATGACGTTGAGGCGTGGTTGGGTGCGCTGCTGTCGCAGCTCGAACCGGCCATGCGCACAAAGATGCTACGCGAAGTAGCGCGCGATGTGCGACGCATTCAGCAGGACAATATTACGCTGCAGCGCAGCCCGGACGGCACGGCGTGGGAGCCGCGACGCGTCACTGCGCGAACAAAGCCGGACCGCATACGCCGCAAGATGTTTGCGAAGCTGAAGACGGCGAAATACCTCAAAGCGCAGGCAAACGCAAATCAGGCTGAAATTGCGTTTGTGCCCGGCGTGCAGAAGCTGGTCCGCGTCCACCATTACGGCCTGCGGGACCGGGTAAACCGGCGCGGCACCGAAGTAAAATACGCTGAGCGCCCGCTACTAGGCTTTAATGAGGATACTGACAATTTAATCAGGCAACATCTAATTCAATGGTTAAGCGAATAATGATGCTACTTAAGTAATGAGCCATCATGTGCTAAGCCATAACTCAGTATTATTTTTTGTTTTATAATATCTTCCCGAATTGACAAGCCAGCGCCGTCTGCGCTTGGAAAAAGTTCGACGGCTGAGAATCCAGAAATTTCGCAAAGGTGTAATAATCTTACTGACTCTGTATAAGGTAAGGTTAATTTCTTAAAATCATATCCTGTATGGTTTGAATCCATATCATCAAGACTTTGTGGTGACTCTTCACCAGTGTAATCAACTTTTGCAGAATACGGGTGAACTGAAAAAACTCCTCTTTGAGCGACTATATGCTTGCTTATAGAGCCTGCGACGGTAACGAAATTTAGAGGTTTCAGGCTTTCGGTGAATGTTTGCGGGTTTATGCTGCATATCCAGAGGCAGAGCCTTTTTTCAGACCATCCATTTTCTTCATGCCTTGATATTGCGCCGCTCGCGGCAAAATAAGCTGCAACATATGGATTAGTGCTCCAGTCGAGTAAACGTGTAAATACACTATGGTGTTGAGCCATAGCCATAATTTCATATAGTTGAGGCTCTGGGAAAGTAAATGCCTGACTAGCTCCAGACATGTATGTAAATACTGGGTTTAGATGTTTATATCTAAATGTTGTTGAATCATTTGGGATGGGAATACCAATTTTATCGCAATACTTTGCAAAGTCAGAAAGGAATTGCATTTCTTTTGCCACGGGCGGAGTTCTGTATCCACCTGTAAATATCGACATGTCCCTTACTGATGGAGTCCTCAATACAGAGGGAATTAGCTTCCATTCAGTGTCTGCGTGTCCGCGATAATAACTGTCATGGTATTCACCTCTGGGGCTTCGTTTTGTCGGGGATAAATAATCCCAAAGTTCATCTGCACTATCAAAATCAACAATTACTACGTTACTCATAATTTATACCCAATAAGATAGAAAATTTGTGCAGTCCTCTGCACAACGGACATATGTAGTTGCCGCCCCTCTGATATGCGCATCATAGATTATGAACGTACAATTGACTGAAATCATGCGCCTTATCACTAACCTGATCCGCACCGGCACCGTGTCCGATGTGGATGCGGTCAACTGGCTGTGCCGGGTGAAAACGGGCGACCTTGAAACCAACTGGATTAACTGGCTAACCTTCCGCGCCGGGAATACCCGCACGTGGTGGCAACCCTCCATCGGCGAGCAGGTCGTGCTGCTGAGCCTCGGTGGCAATCTCGAAACCGCGTTTGCGCTGCCCGCTATTTATTCCGATGCCTTCCCGCCGCCCGATTATTCAGAGAATGGCAGCACCACCGTGTTCAACGACGGCGGTTGGTTCCAGTACGAGCCGGACACCGGCCAGTTGCTGATTAAGAACATCAAAAGCGTGCGCATCGAGGCAGCCGACGGCATTCAGCTGATCACCGATCAGCTGGGTGTGGATGCCAGCCAGACACTGATCAACAGCGAAACCATGATAAACGGCGCGGTGACGCAGGGCGGCGGCGATATGAGTTCCAACGGCGTGATTGCTGATAAGCACGCACACGACAAAGTGAAGTCTGGCGGCGATATATCAGGAGGCCCGCAATGATGTATCTAGGCATGAACCGCGACACCGGCGAAGCCATCACCGACACCGACCACATTCAGCAGAGCGCGCGCGACATCCTGATCACCCCGGAAGGAAGTCGCATCGGGCGACGTGAGTACGGTTCGCTGCTGTCGGTGCTGCTTGACCAGCCGCAGAACGACGTGGTGCGCCTTCAGGTAATGGCGGCGGCGTACACTGCGCTGAGCCGCTGGGAGCCGCGTATCCGCCTCAGTGCTTTAGGCATAACCAGCGCCTTTGATGGCTCCATGGTGGTTGAGCTGACCGGCCAGCGCGCCGACGGCTCACCGCTCGCAATGTCAGTGCCTACGGGGGTGAACAGTGGCAGTAATTGACCTTTCGCAGCTGCCCGCACCGGAAGTGATCGAGGTGCCGGACTTTGAAACGCTGCTGGCCGAACGTAAGGAAGCGCTGATTGCGCTCTATCCGGCGGACGAACAGGCCGCCATGCGCCGCGTGCTGGCGCTGGAGTCCGAGCCGATTGTGAAGTGCTTACAGGAAAGCGTTTACCGGGAAATCCTGCTGCGCCAGCGCATCAACGAGGCGGCGCAGGCGGTGATGGTGGCTTATGCGCTCGGCAGTGACCTCGACCAGATGGCCGCGCGCAGTAACGTGCAGCGCCTGACCATCACCCCGGCCAATCCGGACGCCGTGCCGCCGGTTGAGGCGGTAATGGAATCGGACGACGCGCTGCGCGTGCGCGTGCCTGAAGCGTTTGAGGGCTTATCGGTTGCCGGTCCGACAGCGGCTTACGAGTTTTACGCCCGTAGTGCGGACGGGCGGGTGCAGGACGTGTCCGCCGTCAGCCCGTCACCGGCGACGGTGCTTGTCACCGTGCTGAGCCGCGAGGGCAACGGCACGGCAGCCGCTGATTTACTGAATACAGTGGACAAAGCGCTGAATGACGAAAGCGTGCGCCCGGTGGCAGACCGCGTGTCCGTGCAGCCTGCAACCATCAAAGACTACCGCGTGCAGGCGAAGCTGCACCTGTTCGACGGCGTGGCCGCCGCGCCCTGTCTTGAGGCCGCAAACGAGCGGCTCGCCGCCTACCTCATCGAACAGAAAAAGCTGGGCCGCAGCGTGCGCCGCGAGTCATATGGCGCGGTGCTGCGCGTGGCCGGTGTGGACTGGGTGGAAATCACCGAACCGGCAGAAGACATCATCATGGACCGCACGCAGGCTGGCAACTGCACCGGGACGGACATCAGCGTGGCGGATGATGAGGTGCTGGCATGAGTAACAGCCTGCTGCCGCCCGGCTCATCCGCGCTGGAGCGCCGTCTGGCGCAGGCGTGCAGCGGGATTTCCGGGCTGAACGTGCCGCTGCGCGACCTGTGGAACCCTGACACCTGTCCGGTGAATTTTCTGCCCTATCTTGCCTGGGCGTTTTCGGTGGACCGCTGGGACGAGAGCTGGGCGGAAAGCGTGAAGCGCAAGGTGGTGAAGGACGCGTTTTATATCCATCAGCACAAGGGCACCGTCAGCGCGATCCGGCGCGTGGTGGAGCCGCTGGGCTATCTCATCCGCGTAATTGAGTGGTGGAAAACCAACGACGCGCCGGGCACCTTCCGGCTGGACGTCGGCGTGCTGGATACCGGCATCACCGAGGAAATGTATCACGAGCTGGAGCGCGTGATTGCCGACGCCAAGCCGTGCAGCCGCCATCTCATCGGCCTGTCGATTACCCTGGACGCAAACGGCTCCGTGCCGGTGGCCGTTGCCAGCTATAGCGGCGACGAGCTGACCGTTTACCCCTATACCCCTGAACTAATCAGCGTCGGCGGGCCGGTGTATTCCGGCGCGACGGTGCATCTTATCGACCTGACGGAAGTGAGCGCATGACGACAAAATATTTTGCCCTGCTGACCAATCAGGGCGCGGCTAAGCTTGCCAACGCTGCCGCGCTCGGCACCAAAGTGAACATCACGCAGATGGCGGTAGGTGATGGCGGCGGCGCGCTGCCCACGCCCGACCCGGCACAGACGAAACTTATCGGCGAGAAGCGGCGCGCGTCGCTTAACTCGCTGACGACTGACGCCGCTAACGGCAGCCAGATTATTGCCGAGCAGATTATCCCGGAGGGCGAGGGCGGTTTCTGGATCCGCGAGATTGGCCTGTTTGACGCCGACGGCGTCATGATTGCCGTGGCTAACTGCGCCGAGACCTACAAGCCGCAGCTCGCCGAGGGCAGCGGGCGCACGCAGACGGTGCGCATGATTATCATTGTGAACAGCACCAGCGCGGTAACGCTGAAAATCGACCCGTCGGTGGTGCTGGCGACCCGGCAGTACGTGGATGATAAAGCGATTGAGGTGCGCCAGTACGCCGACGGCCTGTTGGATGCGCACATCAAGGCGGCAGACCCGCACACGCAGTACGCACCGAAGGCCAGCCCGACGTTTACCGGCACGCCGAAAGCACCGACGGCAGCAGCGGGAAACAACTCCTCGCAGCTGGCAAATACGGCGTTTGTTCAGGCAGCCATTGCCCAGCTGGTTGCCTCTTCTCCGGAGGCGCTGGACACGCTGAACGAGCTGGCGGCTGCGCTTGGCAACGATCCGAATTTTGCCGCCACGATGACAAATCAACTGGCCGCACGGGCGCTGCTGGCCGGTAACGTGAATCAGCAGTTCTCGGCGAAAGACGCCACGCAGGACGGTCACGTGGTGAACCGGGGGCAGATGAATACCGCGCTGGCCCTGCATGCCCTGCTGAGTGGCTCACCGACACAAAAGTTCTGGGTGCAAAGTGCATCTGGCGATGCGAACGCCGCCGTGCCGGTTTCCCTGCTGACGTCGGAGCTGGCAAAAAAAGCCGGGCTGAACGGTGATTCCGGGCAGACATTCTATGCCCAGACCAGCGATATTTCGGGTGCGGTAGTCAATAACATCCGGCTCGGAAACGTGCTGGGTGGATTTGCATACCGGGGCGGCGATCCTGGGCAGGGTTTTGCGGTTGCGGGCGGTACGGCAGCTAACAGTGCCGTTGCTTACTGGCAGTTTCAGTCAGGCAGCAATGGCAATGGTGCGTGGGGAAAAATCCCTGCTGGCGGTCAGTGGTGCAGAACGAACATGACGATTGGCGCGAAGAGCGGGGTAACCTGGACATTTCCAGCTGGTTTCCCTAATGCTCCATGCATTTTACTGTCCGCAATTAATGGTTCGCCGCAGGCATGGCTTACGGGTGTTGGACCTAATAACTGCGGAGTTTATAACAATAATGATGGGCCACTTAACGTTAACCTGCTGGCATTCTGGTGACTATATGACTGATGAAAATAAAACTTTTCAGACCCCTGATACTGACCTCCGTGGCTATTCTCTTCGCTATTTCGTTTCAACTGACGCGGAAAACTACGTCAACGGAATGTTAATTGCCTTCACTGATGCGGACGCCGAAAGTTACATAGCGCAAAAACTGACTGAGCTTAATCAGGCGGAATTTGAAGCAACCGGTCCAGCAAGTCGTCTCATCAATGGGGTCATTGTTGAGGGTGAGCCAAGAATACCCGTGCTCAACACTGAGGCAAAGCTGGCGATTCTGGCTGCGCGACTACGCGACGCATCTACACAAATCCAGACGCTGCAGGATGCGGTCGATCTTGACATCGCAACCGATGAGGAAAAGTCCAGTCTGGTGGCGTGGAAGAGGTACCGCGTGCTGCTGAGCAGAGTCGATCCCGAAACTCAGCCCCCTGAAGAGTGGCCGCAGCAGCCAAAAACCTGACCAGTTAAAGCGCCCTTAGCGGGCGTTTTTTATTGCCCGCCGTTGTGCCATTTCTCACACAACACCCGGCGCGTGCGCGTGCGACCTCTACCTTTCACCATAGCGAAACCCCTTCACAGGAGAACCGCCATATGGCACAGGATTATCACCACGGCGTGCGCGTTGAGGAAATCAACGAGGGCACCCGAACCATCACCACCGTCAGCACGGCGATTGTGGGCATGGTCTGCACCGGCGACGACGCCGACGCGGCCACGTTCCCGCTTAATCGTCCGGTACTGCTGACCGACGTACTCACCGCCAGCGGCAAGGCGGGCGAATCCGGCACGCTGGCGCGTTCGCTGGATGCCATCGCCGACCAGGCGAAACCCGTCACTGTCGTGGTGCGCGTGCCGCAGGGCGAGACCGAGGCCGAAACCACCTCCAATATCATCGGCGGAGTCAGTAACGGCCAGCGCACCGGCATGAAGGCGCTGCTGGCCGCGCAGGCGGTGTGCGGTGTGAAGCCGCGCATTCTCGGCGTACCCGGCCACGATACGCAGGCGGTAGCTACCGAGCTGCTGAGCGTGGCGCAGAGCCTGCGCGGCTTTGCCTACCTGTCGGCGTACGGCTGTCAGAGCGTGGAAGAGGCGATTGCCTACCGCGCGAACTTCAGCCAGCGCGAGGGCATGCTCATCTGGCCGGACTTCATCAACTTTGACACCGTGCTGAAGGCGGACGCGACGGCTTTCGCCACCGCCCGCGCGCTCGGCCTGCGCGCCAAAATCGACGAGCAGACCGGCTGGCATAAATCCCTGTCGAACGTCGGCGTGAACGGCGTCACCGGCATTTCCAAAGACGTGTTCTGGGACCTGCAGGATCCGGCCACCGACTCCGGCCTGCTTAACCAGAACGACATCACCACGCTGATCCGCAAAGACGGCTTCCGCTTCTGGGGTTCGCGTTGCCTGAGCGATGACCCGCTGTTTGCGTTCGAGTGCTACACCCGCACGGCGCAGGTACTTTCGGACACCATGGCCGAGGCGCACATGTGGGCGGTGGACGGCGCGCTGAACCCGTCGCTGGCCCGCGACATTATTGAAGGCATTCGCGCCAAGCTGCGCAGCCTCGTGAGTCAGGGCTATCTCATCGGCGCGGACTGCTGGCTGGACGAGAGCGTGAACGACAAGGACACGCTCAAGGCGGGCAAGCTGCTGATCGACTACGACTACACGCCGGTGCCGCCGCTGGAAAACCTGCTGCTGCGCCAGCGCATCACCGATCAGTACCTGGTCGATTTCGCCAGCCGCGTCAGCGCATAAGGAGACTGAATCATGGCATTACCCCGCAAGCTCAAGCACCTCAACCTGTTCAACGCAGGCAACAACTGGCAGGGGCTGATCGAGTCCGTGACGCTGCCGAAAGTCACCCGCAAGTTCGAGAAGTATCGCGGCGGCGGCATGGCCGGTGCGGTGGACATCGACATGGGCCTGGACGACGGCGCGCTGGATACGGAATTCACCTGCGGCGGCGTTGAGGCGCAGCTGTTCAAGCAGATGGGCACCCTGACCGTGGACGGCGTGCAGCTGCGCTTTACCGGCTCCATTCAGCGCGACGACACCGGCGAAGTGCAGGCGGTGGAGCTGGTCGTGCGCGGCCGTCACAAGGAGCTGGACTCCGGCGAGTGGAAGACCGGCGAATCCAGCACCACCAAGGTGTCCGGCACCAACAGCTACGCCAAGCTGACCATCAACGGCGAAGTGCTCTACGAGATTGACCTGGTGAACATGATTCACATCGTGGACGGTACGGACCTGATGGAAGCGCACCGCAACGCGCTCGGCCTGTAATCAATCAGTAGCAATAGACCGGCAGTGGAAACCCTGCCGCCTTTAACCCTTTTAGCGAGCCATCAACATGACCGACAAAACCACTGAAAAAACCGTTGAGCTGGACACCCCGATCCTGCGCGGCAAGACCGAAATTAAAAGCATCGTCGTGCGCAAGCCGCAGTCCGGCGCGCTGCGCGGCACCCGTCTGCAGGCGCTGATGGACATGGACGTAAACGCGATGATCACCGTGCTGCCGCGCGTCACCACCCCGCCGCTGACCACGCAGGAAATCACCGAGATGGACCCCGCCGATCTGGTGAGCCTGTCGGTGGAGGTGGTCACTTTTTTACTGAAGAAGTCGGTGCTGTCGGATTTAGCGACGGCCTGACGGTTGACGATCTGGTGGCGGACATCGCCACCGTCTTTCACTGGCCGCCGTCCGTTACCGAGTTCATGACGCTGACCGAGGTACTGGAGTGGCGACATAAGGCGATAATGCGACACGGGACCAGCGATGAGTGATAAAGACTTGCGCCTGCAGGTTGTTCTTAACGCGGTAGACAAACTGACCCGCCCCTTCCGTTCTGCAAAGGCCAGCACCCGCGAGCTGGCCGATTCCCTGCGCACCGCGCGCGCCAGCCTGAAGGACCTCGACGCGCAGGCCGCGCGCATCGACGGCTTCCGTAAAGCCCGCTCGCAGCTTGCCATCACCGCGAACAACCTGAAGGGCGCGCGGGAAGAGGCGGCGAAACTGGCGACGCAGTTCAGCGCCACCAACCGGCCCACCGCCGCGCAGGCGAGGGTGCTGGAGCAGGCGAAGAACCGCGTGCGCGAGCTGCAGCAGAGCTATAACGGCCTGCTGGGCTCAGTGCAGCGCCAGCGCGCCGCGCTCACTGAATCCGGCGTTGATACCAAAAAGCTCAGCCAGGCGCAGCGTGACCTCAAAAGCCGCGCGGACGAGGCGCGCGCGGCGATTGACCGCCAGCAGAAGTCGCTGAAGCGGCTCGGTGAGCAGCAGGCGAAAATCAACGCGCTGCGGGAGCGCCACGCCCGATCGCTTGAGGTGCGCGATAAAATTGCCGGTGCCGGTGCGGCGACTACCGTGGCCGGGCTGGCGATGGGCGCGCCGGTGCTGGCCGCCGTAAAATCCTCAGCGGGCATGGAAGACGCCATGAAGGGCGTGGCGAAGCAGGTGAACGGGCTGCGCGACAACGACGGCAACCGCACGGCGCAGTTCTACGACATGCAGGCCGCCATCAAGGCCGCCAGCGAGCAGCTGCCGATGGACAACGGCGCGATTGACTACGCGGCGCTGGTCGAGGGCGGCGCGCGCATGGGCGTGACCAACCAGAACGACTCCTACGAGGACCAGAAGCGCGACCTGCTGGCGTTTGCCACCACGGCGGCGAAGGCGTCCACCGCGTTTGAGCTGCCCGCCGGTGAGCTGGCCGAGGGGCTGGGCAAAATTGCGCAGCTCTACAAAATCCCCACGCGCAACATCGAGCAGCTGGGCGACGCGCTGAACTACCTGGACGATAACGCGATGTCCAAAGGCTCGGACATTATCGACGTGCTGCAGCGCATGGGCGGCGTGGCAGACAGGCTGGACTACCGCAAGGCCGCTGCGCTCGGATCCACGTTCCTTAGCCTCGGCGCAACGTCCGAAACCGCCGCCAGCGCGGCAAACGCCATGGTGCGTGAACTCTCCGTCGCCACCATGCAGGGCAAGACGTTTATGGGCGGCATGGAGCTACTAAAGCTTGACCCGAAGGCCATCGAAAAGCAGATGACCACGGACGCGATGGGCACCATCCAGCGCGTACTGGAGAAGGTGAATAACCTGCCCGCCGACAAGCGTCTTACCGCGATGACCATGGTGTTTGGCAAGGAGTTCGGCAAGGATGCGGCGAAGCTCGCCAACAACATGCCGGAGCTGCGACGCCAGCTGCAGCTGACGCAGGGCAACGCGGCCAGCGGCTCGATGCAGAAAGAATCCGACATCAACAAGGATTCACTGTCCGCGCAGTGGCTGCTGGTGAAAACCGGCGCGGCCAACACGCTGAGCAGCCTCGGCGACACGCTGCGCGCGCCGCTGATGGAAATCATGGACGCGGTGAAGCGCGTCACCGGCACCATGCGCCGCTGGGTGGAGTCCAACCCGGAGTTGGTCGGCAGGCTGATGAAAATCGCCGCCGTGGTGGCAACGGTAACGCTGGCGCTCGGCACGCTTGCCGTGGGCATGGCTGCCGTGCTCGGTCCGATCCTGATGCTGCGCTTTGGATTAAGCATGCTCGGCCTGAAAGGGCTGGCGAAGCTCTCGCCGCTGCTGGGCGGGCTGGGTAAGGCATTCTCAAAACTCGCGCCCGGTCTGACGTCGTCCGGCGACGGCATCAAAAAGCTGTTCTCACTGTTCAGCGGCGGCGAGGCCGGGGAGTCGGTGAACTGGCTGGAGAAAATCCGCGACGCGCTGGCGTCCCTGCGCGGCGGTGACGATGAGGACGAGGGCGGCGGCATCCTGAACGCCTTCCGCGAGGGCGCGCTGGAGAAAATCAAGGAGAAGGCGCAGGACGCCGGGCAGACGCTGGTTGCGTCCTTCCGTAACCCGATGGCCGGGGTGCGGGCGCTGGGTGCGCAGGTGCGCGGGCTGGCCGGTGCCGCCCTTGCGCCGCTGGCGGCCTCGGTGCGCGGTGCCGGTGGCGCGCTGATGTGGCTGGTGAAGTCGCCTTTTGCCCTGCTGCGCACGGTGCTGACCGGCGTGGTATGGGCGCTCGGTGCGCTGCTGAGTCCCGTCGGGCTGGCCGTGGCGGCGCTGGCAGGTGTTGCGCTGGTTATCTGGAAATACTGGGCACCGATCAAGGCGTATTTAGGTGGCGTGGTGGACGGATTCCGGGCCGCCGCCGGTCCCATCAGCGAGGCGTTTTCACCGCTGCAGCCGGTGTTCCAGTGGATCGGTGACAAAGTGCAGGCCCTGTTCGGCTGGTTTAAAGACCTGCTGACGCCGGTACAGTCCACGGCGGCCGAACTGGACAGCGCCGCCGCGAAGGGTAAAGCGTTCGGGCAGGCGCTGGCCGATGGGCTGAACATGGTGATGCATCCGCTGGACAGCCTGAAGGCCGGGATCGGCGAGCTGCTGGATAAGTTCGGCCTTGTCAGTAAGGCATCAGCCAACACCAAGCTGCCGCAGGCACCACAGGCACCGCAGGCCGCCAGCGTCAGCGGTGGCAGGGTAACATTGCCAGCGGGCGGCTTCCCGGCATTTGCGGGTATGTACGACACCGGCGGCAACATTCCGGCGGGCCAGTTTGGCGTGGTGGGTGAGAACGGGCCGGAAATTGTCGGTGGCCCGGTGAGCGTGACCAGCCGCAGGCGCACCGCGCAGCTGGCGGCCATGGCGGCAATGACGCTCGGCATGGCCGCCGGAACGGCGGAGGCGAAGCCGCTGCACCCGCTGAGCCTTCCCGCGCATGCATACCGTCAGGACGCGCCGCGCGCGCAGACCTCGCAGGCAGTTGCCGCGCCGCAGATTCACGCCTCGTTCAACATCGTGCAGCAGCCAGGGCAAAGCCAGCAGGATTTAGTGGATGAAGTGATGCGCAGGCTGGAGGCGAAAGAGCGGCAGGCGCAGTCCCGCGCCCGCAGCAGTTACCGAGACCGTGGAGGATTTGAATCATGATGATGACGCTGGGCCTGTTTGTTTTCATGCTCAAGACGGTGCCGTATCAGGAGCTGCAGCTTCAGCGCAGCTGGCGCTTCCCGTCGAACAGCCGCGTGGGCGTGCGTCCCTCGCTGCAGTTCCTCGGCCCGGACAACGACACCATTACGCTGTCCGGCGTGCTGCTGCCGGAAATCACCGGCGGCAGGCTGTCGCTGTTCGCGCTGGAACAAATTGCGGAGCTGGGCCGCGCGTGGCCGCTGATTGAGGGCAGCGGCACCATTTACGGCATGTTCGTGATCGAGAGCCTGAGTCAAACCAAGGCGGAGTTTTTCAGCAACGGCGTGTGCCGTCGCATTGAGTTCACACTGACGCTGAAGCGCACCGACGAATCGCTGGGTGAGATGTTCGGCAGCCTGAGCGATCAGCTGTCGGCCATGCAGGGCGCGGCCACCGACGCCGCCGGTAAAGTGGGCGCCGCAGTGGGCGAGCTGTTCTCATGATGGCGGGCAGCTGGATTAACGGGCAGGCGAACGCGCCCGCTTTTCGCCTGACGCTTGCCGGGGCTGATGTTACGCAGAAGATAGTGCAGCGGCTCATCAGCCTGACGCTGACCGATAACCGCGGCTTCGAGGCGGACCAGCTGGACATCGAGCTGGACGACGCGGACGGCCAACTGCTGATGCCGCGCCGGGGCGTTGAGCTGTCGCTGGCGCTCGGCTGGAAAGGCGAGGCGCTTTTCCCGAAAGGCACCTACACCGTGGACGAAATCGAGCACAGCGGCACGCCTGACCGGCTGACCATGCGCGCGCGCAGCGCGGACTTCCGCCAGACGCTGAACACGAAGCGCGAAAAGTCGTGGCACCAGACCAGCGTGGGCGAGGTGGTGAAAGAGATTGCCGGGCGGCACAAACTCAAAACGGCTATAGGCGACGACGTGGCGAAAATGGCCGTGGACCATATCGATCAGACTAACGAGTCAGACGCCAGCTTCCTGATGCGTCTGGCGAAGCAGTGCGGCGCGGTGGCCTGCATCAAAAACGGCAACCTGCTGTTTATCCGACAGGGGCAGGGCAAGACGGCGAGCGGCAAAGTGCTGCCCGCCATCACCCTCGTGCGTAAAGACGGCGACGGCCACCGCTTTACGCTGGCTGACCGTGACGCCTACACCGGCGTGATCGCAAGCTGGCTGCACACCCGCGAGCCGGAGAAGAAGCCGGAAACCACGGTGAAGCGCAAGCGCCGCAAGCCCGCCGCGCAGAAGAAGGAGCCGGAGGCGAAGCAGGGCGACTATCTGATCGGCACGGATGAGAACGTTCTGGTGCTGAGCCGCACCTATGCGAACCGGGCCAACGCCGAGCGCGCCGCAAAAATGCAGTGGGAGCGGCTGCAGCGCGGCGTGGCGACGTTCTCTATCCAGCTGGCGCGCGGACGCGCGGATCTCTACACAGAAATGCCGGTAAAGGTGAGCGGGTTTAAACAGCAGATTGATGCGGGGGAGTGGATTATCACGACGCTGACGCATGGACTAACTGCAGAGAACGGATTTACAACAAGTATTGAGCTTGAAGTTAAAATTGACTCATTAGAGATGGAATAAATTAGGTTTAATCTAATTTTAATTGTAGCATTAGCAAAAAAGCTAAGCCGGAGGCGCGTATGATGAACTGTCCTTTGTGTGGCAATGCTGCACATACCCGAAGTAGTTTCCAAGTATCAAAGGAAACAAAAGAGCGTTACAACCAATGCCAGAACATCAATTGCAGTTGTACGTTTAAATCTCACGAAACGGTTTCAGAAATAATCATGAGTCCCGGAAAAGTTAAACCCGTTCCTCCTCACCCAGATCGTTCGCTGCAGGGCTCACTTTGGATGTGAGCGTTGTATTTCCATTACCCGCCTAGGCGGGTTTTTTTATGCCTAATGGTCGCCCGCTTTACTTGAGAGTGTCGCAACCCTAAAAAGTCGTGCGACACTTTTGCGACACAGCCACTTTAGACAACAAAAAAGCCACCCTGAAAGGTGGCTTAAATACATGATTCTAATAACTAAATTTGGTGGCCCCTGCTGGGTTTGAACCAGCGACCAAGCGATTATGAGAACGATGCTCACTCGTTATGAATCAATAACTTACTGATTGCACTGATAAATTAGTACCGAACGTTGACGGATAATATTGAGCTTTTGCGTTCTGGGGGGACGAAAAGGGGACAGTTAAGAAAAGGGATCTTTGAGTTCATCACTAAGTTCTTTGGGGATAGACAAAGGTATAGAACTCCTCAGCATTCTAACTACTCTAGGATTGATTGAACCATCTAAATGTTGGCAGTTAAAGAAAAAGTAATAGTGTTCATTTAGCCTTGCATCGAGAACCGCTGTTAGAGCCTCTTTAGTAGATTCATCTGAATTCAATATTCTATCAAGTAAGACGCTGTAAATAGCAGCCTCCTTTTTGAAAAGATCTTTACTATATTGCTTAATAACCATGTCATGAAAGGTTGCTATAAAAGCGAAGTCTTTGTATTTTTCAGGTTTTTTTTCGTTTGGATTACTTATCATGTATGTATTAAAATTTACCCCAATCATAGCATACGCGTAATTTTTGAATTTATTGAAATCGGTGTCTTCATCGAAAATTCTAGGGTATTTTTTATTATCTAACATGTCTGTCAATATTTTTAGTAATTCATTGAACTGGCTAAATGTCTGTTCTGATCGAAGCATGTTAATTTGTTTTTCATTAGATTTATGAGCCTCGATTAATGTCCAGACTACAGCTAATGTGCCAAAGAATGAGAATATTGCGCCGGATGTGCCACTAAGAAAAGAACCAAAGCTACCCCAGTCATCATTTTTATATGAGAGGCTTCCAGAGAATAAATGCGGCAATTTTAATTCTGTGGAGAACTGGAGAAAATAGAAAATTAAAGGGATAAACCCGAAAAATAACACACCTAAAGTAAACAAAATGACTAAAGGCTTATTCATTGATTTTCTCCCTTCCATTTAGTGGGTTTAATCTGATAGCTTCTTCTAAATGCTCTGGCGCGAAGTGAGAGTAGCGCATCGTCATTTTTATATCTGTATGGCCAAGTATCCGCTGCAACACTAAAATATTTCCGCCGTTCATCATAAAGTGAGAAGCGAAAGTGTGTCTCAAAACATGAGAAAGTTGACCATCCGGCAAGTCTAGTTCTGCGCGTTTTACAGCACCGCGGAATGCGGAGTAACATGTATCGAAATAACGTCCCGCTTGTTCCGGTTTCGGTATGCTGTCATAAACTGCCTGGCTGATTGGCACCGCACGATTACGATTCCCCTTAGTTTTAATAAAACTAATTTTCAGGTTTTTAATCTGTTTTGTAGTAAGAGATTCAGCCTCATCCCACCTGGCACCCGTAACAAGACAAATATGAGCAACGTGATAAACATGCGGATTACGGCTATTTTTGCACTCATCTAGTAGGCGGGTAATTTCGCTACTTTCTAAATAGGATAATTCAGCCTCTTCAGATTTGAAGGGTCTTAAATTCTCTAGCGGATTATCTTTCTTCCAGTGACCGAGCCGTTTTAGCTCGTTAAAAACAGCCTTAAAATAAGCTAATTCAAGATTCATAGTTCTCGGTGAAACTTTCTGAACGCGTGTGGTTCTAGCGATCTCACCAGACATTCTTTTTTTTCGGTATAAAGAAAACATAGTAGAACTAAATTCTTGAGCCATAGGATTGCCCATGTTTTCACAGGCAAATTTCATTGCTTTTTTCCGCTTTTCACCATCGTCCAAAGTAATTCCATGTTCATCAAACCATTGCTGAACAAGTTCTTTGAGTTTACGCCGATCTTCTTTTCCGTCCAACCAAGGTTTTTCAACAAGCTTTTCCATTACATAGTTTTGATATGCTGTAGCTTCGCCTTTGGTTGAAAATGTTTTGCGTATTCGTTTATTAGGCTTACCTTTGGGCTTACCCTCAGGGTAAAAGTCCAGCAACCACTTTCCATCAGATTGTTTTTTAATACTCAATTATTTAAACTTCTTATTAAAGTTATTCTTTATTCTTTCTTGAATATCCATTATTTCAGGCAATGCAATGCCAATTTTGCTTGGAGAATATTTTCTATCATCTGTACAGGCTTGTCTTAATTCTGCAATCAGGCTATCAGCTGAATTTTGATTGTTATCCAATTTTGAAATTGATTTACATATGAATCTAATGTTTTGAACCATTGCTATAAATTTATGATATGAGACGGTCTTTTTATGGTTGTCACTCTCGGATGTTACTAAAACAACCATCTCATTGTAAATGTCATCTAGACCTTTGTATAAAGAATCTATTAGTCTGTTAAGTTCAGTGTTAGTAGCATGGCGAGATGTATTCCTGCTTGAAAGAGTGGAAGTGATAATCCACCCTAAAATTGTCGCTAATAAGGCTAAAAAAGGTATATATTTAAAAAAATCAAAAGACGGTTCCGGTGTCATGGTTTCCTTCCTGATAATGCCTCATCAATATATTTCTTTACTTCATCAACAATAGATGGATCATCATCACAAATAAGATGATTTTTTAGATAGTTTAACTTTTCAGTTGGAACACCTTTGCGAACTAATCCTCCAAATGCTTCTTCTAAAAATGAAGATCCATAACCATAGACTCCATCAAAATCCACACAGATATCATTCTTAGTTATCTCTGGAATTAAAATAGAGTCCCTAAAGTCCTCCCCGCTAAATTCACCAAGCTCAATGTAACGCGGGCCTGGGTACTTTGAAAATTTCTTGACCTGTATGGTTTTCATACGTCTTTTCCTTGATTAGGCAAATCTAAACTGCATTCAACTATGGTTCCGTTTATAGAAAGTTTATGATCGAACCATGTCTCCGGAGTTACCTTTCCTCTGTTAGTGTAGGAGTAAGATCCCTTGTTAGAATAGATGGCCAGTTTAGCATTAGGAATTTTCTCAATGACTGACTGGAGGTCAGGTCCACCTTTACCTCTATAATCAAGCTTTGTTGCTGATTTTTTCAATTGTAATGAAGCTCTTATGAAATCTGAGTCCTTAGACAATGCATGGCCTATGTATTCAATCACATTGGAAAAAAACTTTTTACTTTGTGTTTTTGGCAAAGTTTTAGAAATTCCTAAACCTAAGTCACACACCAATGCAATCAGCTTATTGTTCATTATTGTTGCAATGCACCACCATTTAATATCAGGCTGCTCACCTTGGTAAAGATCTGATCTGTAAGCATGTTCTACAGAATTTGACATAGCTTCAACAAGAGGCCTATAAAGAGCTTGATGATTTTGTCCCGTACTAACGGTCACTTTCTCAAGTAGTTCTCCAACCTTTGTACTTGCTACTTGTGATCCTCTCGTAGCCTCCCAACAGTCAACCATAGGTAACTGTCTCATTTCTCGCTTTTCTTTACCTAAAGCGGCATAGATACCAAGCCAATTCATCACGCTATCAACTACTGGGTAACGATTGTTGTCACCTTTGTTCATGCGAGTATTGGGGGGCTTAGTAACACTATATTTTACATATGGTGCTTCGGAGTTTAGTCGCTCCAAGTTAGCCAAAAGATAAAGTCCACCCGAAGACGTAATCATTTTAGTTTCGCGGAAACACAAATGGACTTGAGCAACATCGCTAGCTCTCCCCTTTTTGGCTTCTTTTTTTATTTGATCAATGAATTGAATCATTGGGTCATGATTTTTTATTTTCGATAAATCTAATACACTCGGTGCGATTATCTTTATTTTTAATGGCTCATATTTTTTTCCGTTACGAGCTTTTTTAGATGAACTATTTCTATTATAATTAGAAACAATCTTTCTCAATCCGCGTTTGGTAGCAGCTCTTATGTGTGCAGGAGAATTCCTTTTTTCAAGCAGTTTCATTATTTAATCCTGACTATGAAAAGGTTGATGTCATAATAATTTTCCCCAATACCTTTATATCATCAATATCACAATCAAATGCCATGCCTATTCCACTGACCCTAACTTTTCGAATTGGAATTCTCACCAATGAACGAACACTAATTTTTCCTTCGATATTTACTAACCAATCACCGTCATATATTTCTGAGAATTCTTTATCAATAATATATTGAGTTGCATCGTCTAATAAGCAAAATGGGTCTGATGGTATTGGAATGCCAGCTCGAAAAAAAACTTTATCGAACATTGCATAACCGGAATCATATAGGTGGCCGTCAACTAACTTTTTACGAGGCAATTTAAAAAGATCAGTTTCACCATCATTAAATTTGCTTCCCTCACCAGAAGTTAGCCACACAAGATTTACCCCAGTCTCAAGCACACACTGCACAACAATATCAGCAGGGAATACTCCCCGTTTCCTTCTGGCAGACATGCTGCTTGGCGCCATTGCTAAGTGATCAGCAAGCTGAAGTGATGTGCTGAAACCGTAGGCTTCGCACACACGGTCCAACACGGTCGCGCTATCTGTAGGAAGAGTTATTTTTCCACTTTCTCGCATTATTTGGTTGCAAATTCGATTAACTCGAATTAGTCTCCGTGCTGTAGATTCGATTTAGTTGAATATTGCTGAATGTTGACGCATTCAGCCGAAACGAGGATTTTGCCTTATGCGTCCTAACATTACAATCACCATTCCCACCCCTTATTTGCCCCTTGATGAGTACTGCCGGCTGACGGGAACTGCTATGGGCACTGCTCGCGACATGATTCGCGATGGCCGCTTACCGATCCGTGGAAAGGGGGACAAACCTCGTTCCCGCGTCGAAGTGAACATGGCGGCGCTGACCGTTGAAGCTTTAAGCGAATGTAGAATTTCGCTTCAATCGTAGTTCAGGCTAGCAATTCGTAAGGTGCGAATCATGTACGATTATAAGGTTTCAGTACGAAACTATCTTGATGATGCAATCCGCCAGTTTTCTCTGGCGCATAACATTACTGAGCTAGCTAAGTCGGTAGGAATGCAGCCTGCAACTTTGCGTAATAAATTGAATCCCGATCAACCTCATCAGATGACATTGATTGAGCTGCTCGCAATTATCGATTACACCGAAGACCCCACAATTCTAGACGGTATGCTGCGTCAAATTAACTGCCAACCATCTGTGCCAGTTAACAACGCCAAACCCGAGAACATGCAGTTCTGCGCATTGACTGCTGTTGCCAGCGTTGGTGCCATTGCCGGTGAAGCGGTTTCAACGGAGAAGATGACCGTTGCACGCCGCAATCAGATTCTGGACAAGGCTAGCGATGCCATACGTAGCCTGTCCTTACTCGTCTATTCCGTTGAGAGTCGTTTCCAAACCATGCCCGTATTGGCTGCTGCCGTTGATGTGGTTAGCACCTCAATTCCCGGCATCGTGATGTGAGGTGAGCATGTTCGTATTCGTGAATTTCCTTAAGCGCCAATCACCCATGCCGCAGCTGCCATCATTTGGCCACGGTTCGATTGAATTGCCTGATGGCCGCCGATGGAATCCGGGTTTAACGCCTAAAAATCGAGGAGAGAAAATTGAAAGCAAACGATGAGCGTTGGCTGGCGGTGCTCCGTCAGATGGTTTCTGGCTATAACTCTCAGGCATACCAAATCTGGGAAAGGCTCAGTGAACATCAGCGCGGAATTATCCTGCACGCTGCTGGTTTGAAATCACGCCACTGTCGTTATTCATGGGGCCAGTTTTCAAACCATGAACTTCATCAGATTAAGCGCGGCCTTCAACGTCTGAAGTGCATGGTGGAAATGTTCAAAGTTTTGGGGCCGCTAGCTTTTAAGCAAACAAAGAAACCCTCACCGTCCGAACTTCAAATTGCGCGCTCGGTTCCCACCCTGGCGGGTACGCCGGTCGATGACTTAATTAAGGCGCGGCAGCAGCTGCGAGAACATGGCGTTAAACGCGCCCACTAAGGAGCAGTTATGAAAACAATTGCGGTAGAAAAGCCGGGCCTTTTGGCCGACTTCAATGACTGGGGTGTTAGTCGTGAATACGCTGATTTTTTTATCAGTAAATGTGACGATCGAGGCGATATGGTTTCATTAAAGTCGTTCGTCTTTAACGACACTTTGCATCTTGATGATAAGTGTCAGTGGCTTCTGGCCAGCGCATCGTTCTGGTGCCGAGCATTTCGCGAGGCTGAGTGCTCCACGCATCAAACGGAATCATTGAGCGCAATTCGCACTTTGTATTACGTGGCTGGTTTTTTGGGTGCATCTCCAGTCGTTGCACTTATTCGTTCGTGGTGGAGCAATACGTATGAACTTCACTTGCTAGCCTCACCTAACCATTCACAGGTGCAGGTCAGGTCTTTCCGATCCTCGTTTCTGAACTCTTCGCTGTTTAAACACTAATCACATAACACACGATTTTGCGGCTTCCAAATGGAATGCCGGAGATTCGTGCGCCTTAAAAAGGAAAAATGAACATGAGAATGATCCGTGAGGACTTACCAAATAAAACGGCCGGCAGCGCAGAGTTGGTGCAAGAGCTTTGCACTCAGGCGCGATTTGAAGGTGGCAAAGATGTGGCAATAAAACTTTCGGGCCGTCTTGATCGCTTAGCTACTCATGCTGCTATTGAAGGTCTATCTGCGCCTGAAATAGTCGAGTTGATTAGAGAAGAGGCATTGGCTATTGATGGCAATAATGGTGCGCTGTGGCAATGAAATCCTTGTCGTTTGGTTCTGAGAAAACAGTAACTGAATGAGCCTCATGTCTATTACAGATTTCGCACCAGAGAACTATCACGCCGTTAATGCACAACGGCGTGAGTTTTTCAGACCCGGTGCGCCTCGCGGCATTTCCCACACAGAGTTAAAACTTTGGCACTGTGATGCGCTTGATCATGATTGGCGTAGCCAATACCTGCACGAAATCCCTGACTATCTGGCTGGCTACTTTGGCCACCGATATGAATTATTGCTTAGATCCGGAAAACAAGGCCGTCGCCGTGCCAATACGTTCTTACGCAACACTATCGGTAAGAGTGTATTGCCACGTCTGAAGCTAGTGAATGATGCATGGCAGCGTGATTACACGGTAGGCATGCCGTCGCCTTTCAAAGATAACCTTGATGAACTTGCCGGTTATGGCCGTGAGCGCATACGTGAGTTGGCTTACAACGTGGCCAGCCATCTTGGGGAAGCATTTCATTCATGGGCGGAGATGACTGCGCCAGATGAAAAGCCAGATGAAGACGAACTGCAGCAACGCACGGTGCAGGGATATTTTTTTCTAGCGCAGGAAGCGTTGAAATGTGGGACAACGCCACCCTACTGGCTCTCAGTTAAAAAGACCGGAAAGATAAAGCGCCGCAACGCCGAAAGCGCAATTTTACGCATGATGTCGCCAGAATGGTGGCGTGTGCGCTTACAACGACGTCGCGATCTCCAACGTGAACACCTTTCTATTGCCGTTGGCCAAGTGCAGAAGGCGGCAAGCCCTTATGCGTCTCGCAGCACCCTCAGTGAATGGCTTGAGCAGAAAAAGCGTAACCGCGAGTTTTTCAAAAAGTTCGACCTTATTAATGAAGATGGGGATCGTGTTGCGCTGGCCGACATGGTTAACCGCAGTAGCGCCAATCCAGCCATACGTCGCAGCGAACTTATGGTGCGCATGCGCGGCTTTGAGGATATTGCCAACGAAGAGGGCTGTGCAGGGGAGTTTTATACCATCACTGCGCCATCCCGTTTTCATGCAGTCCATAGCAAAGGCGGTTTCGTATCGCAGTGGAACGGCGCAAGCCCCCGCGAGACTCAAAAATATCTCTGTTCTGTCTGGGCGAAAATTCGCGCGGCATTGTCTCGCGCCGGTATTCACGTATTCGGTTTTCGCGTCGTTGAGCCTCATCACGATGGAACTCCGCACTGGCATATGTTGCTTTTCATGCGTCCGGAACACGTGGACGAGGTGCGCGACATTATGTGTTATTACGCCCGGATTGCAGATAGTGAGGAGCTTAACAGCGAAAAAGCGCTCAAGGCGCGTTTTCACGTTGAGCCTATCGATTCTTCAAAAGGTTCTGCTACAGGCTATATCTCCAAATACATCAGCAAAAATATCGATGGATATGCGTTGGATGGCGAAACTGATAGAGAAACCGGTGGCACCGTGAATGATATGGCCAAGTCCGTTTGTGCATGGGCTTCGCGATGGCGCATCCGTCAGTTTCAGCAGATCGGCGGCGCTCCAGTGACCGTGTGGCGTGAGCTGAGAAGATTGCCGGGTAATGGCAACATTTTGCCCGATCAGGACATGGACAATGTCCGGTTTGCCGCTGATGTTGGCGATTGGCGTGCCTATACCGAGTTTCAAGGCGGCGCGTTGGTTTCGCGTAAGGATCTCACTGTTCGTCTGATGTATGAGATTACCGAGATGGGTAACGAGTACGGTGAGGACGTGCAGCGCGTGCAGGGTATTTATTGCCCCCGCATTCCTGATTCTGTGACACCTACTCGTTTGGTTAAGTGGGAAAAGGTCGCCAAACTTGCCGAAGCGCCAGCGAAGGCGGGTTTTGACCTTGAATTTGATTCCCCTTGGAGTTCTGTCAATAACTGTACGGGGCCGCAGCGCCGACGGTTAGAGCTGGAACTAAAAGCTAGAGGGTTTGAGGGGAGTCAGGAGGAAATTTCACTGTTGCTTGAGGGGAGCGGCATCTCGTTTAGAGGACATGGCGCGGTGAAATATCAAGCGGAACGGCTAATAGACGTAACTGATACCAATGAATATGAATGCTGGCCGGGTTGGTCACCAGGCTAATCCACGGTATTTGCACATGTTTTATAGCGGATGAATCCCAAAAAAAGGTTCATATTTGATAAGAGATATTATACTGTATGCGTATACAGTGTTTTGCGTAAGGGAGGTGTAAATGTCTGCTTCGCTAGGTCAGATAGTAAAAGTTGAACGGATTGATTTTATTGTTAAATTGCTGATTTTTTCACAAGCTCAGGGAGAGCGCAGAGCATTATTAGATGAATGGTTGGGCGAACTGACTGAAGATTTGCTTAGTGATATGAAAAGCGAGGCAAGAATCATAGCCCCTGCTGACGAGGGGCATTCAAATTAAGAGGCTTGGAGTAGCTTAAGTGTTAGCTGCTTTTGTGCGTCTGACATGCCGCTGATCACCTGCTGAATTAGCAAGTCGCCAGTTTTGGCGCTTGGGCTGATAGTGTGGGAAAAAGTAAGGTTCATAACAAAAGTATGACCACACTCAACGTCTGCGCAGGCGCAATAGATGTCAGCGATATCACGATGCTTACGGTTGGTTTTACGGATAACAGCTTTAGAACCGCACTCTGGGCACTCAATTTTTAACACGCGCATATTTGCGGCTCCGGCATGAAAGTTATGCCTGGATTTTATACGTTTTAGCATTACACCGCATCCTTGTTCGTTGATTCTTGGTCAAATTTTAGGTAAAGGTGTTCCGGCACGTCCGGATCACCATTGACCGCACTCATGAGCCGACGCTGTAACGGCAACACTTCGTTTTTCTTGTAGGTTGCTTCAATCTTCTCTGGGTCACCGAGACCGCCAGCGTTTTGGGGAATGATGCCAGCCAGTCCCGCAGGGAAGCGGTGAGCGTTCAGAACGTCCTGCGCACTGATGTTTTTCACGTTGGCAAATTCATCCTTCGCGCCAATGTCACCCATCTGGATGAACTGCACGCCTTCCTTATCGCCGCCGGGGATATTCACCAGAATAGTGCTGAAGTTACCGATCCCTTTGCTGTTGGCCAGCTGTGCTTCAATCTCTTCTTCCACCTCGTCGGTCATGTTCGTGTCAGTCGTGTAGAGAATGCCGCCGGTATGCGCGCCGTTGTGGTAGTAGCGACGGCGGAAAATCACTGCTTCGCTGTTAAGCAGGGCGGAGTGAATGCCCCCGATGTAGTCCGGCAGGCCGTAAATTTGCTGCTGCGGGTCATATATCTTGATAAAAATCACGTCCTCTTCGTCGTAAACCAGCGGCTCACCCTGCTGTAAAACCACAAATTCCCCGCTGCGACGGCGGCGCATGTAAAGGCCCGGCATGGGTTCAAGTGCGATCACGTCACCCCAGCCGTTACGAATTTTCACGAGGGCCAGATCGCCGAACGTCAGAAAATCCATTGCACCGGCTTCAAGGTTATCGTGCGACAGGCCGCCGCCAAGGTAGCTGGAGAGCACCATATTTTTTCGTGCGTGCAGAATGCCGCCGTGCTGGCCATTGAGGTTAATCAGCTGCGCCAGTGCCAGACGGTCAATCGGCAGGCTGTAATGGTCGTAGTCGTTGTCATACCAGACGTCGCGATAATCGGTGCCGGTTGTAAGAACGGGTTCAGGTTTGCCGAAGCGCAGCACCGACATTTTGCGCTTGCCTGCTTCCTGCTGTGCGCCGCTGGCGCGTTGCTTGTATCGTTTTTTCATGCTGCCTTCTGAAACTTCCATTTGGATTTCGGTTTGTGTTCGTAATTAAGCGGCTCGTTGTCTACTGCGTGCATGATTGCCCAGGCGGCTTCGGCGTGGCCGGTTTCCGCTGAGCGATCCGCTACAAAGGTCACGGCGTTGCCGCTTTGCGTGGTAGTGCGGCGTATCGACATAAACGAGGCCGGTACTTCCTTCAGCTCCTGATCCCATTCGATGCGGCCACTTTCCACCACGTCCACGGCTTTCAGTACCAGACGATTTTTTGTGTTCAGGTCGTAGCGAATGGGTTTCAGCACGCGCATGGCAAAGGGATGGATGTTGTCGTAAACACCCTGGCCAATACCTGTCACGTCAACGCCGAGATAAGTGAAGTTGTAGCGGCCAAACAGCTTTTTGATTTCGCTGGCCTGATGGCGGAAATTCATGCCACGCCAGTTAATGATTGCCAGCACGCGAAATTTTTCACCGGCCAGCACCGGCGGCGCCAGAATTACAAACGTAGAGAGGTCGCCGGAGCGTGCCGGGTCGTAGCCGCCCCATACCGGGCGCTCGCCAAAGGGGCGGCGGGCTTTCGGGTCGTGATCCTGCCAGAGTGCCACGTCAGTGGCGCACTTCTCCAGGTCGGAAAAGCTAAACACCGCGTCTTTGCTGTCCACAAACACGCACATATAAAGCATGTTGAAGGTGTCTTTGCTGTAGCGATTGCGCAGCTTTTCAATGCTGGCCAGATTGAAGCCACCGGCAATCGCGTCTTCCATCGTGATGACGTAGCGCCACTGGCCATCCGCACACAGGCGGCCGCCGTCGCGCATTGCATCGAACGTGGGAAACTCAACGGCGGCGCGCTTCTTGCTGCCGCGCTTCCATTCTTCGCCCGTCCAGAACGGGTAGGCCTGATGCGTTTTGGCCGACGGCGTGGAAAAGTAGGTGGTGCGCCATTTGTCGTGCGTGGCCATTGCCGATGCGACTTCGTTCAGCCTGGCGAAGTTCGGCACCCAGAAATATTCGTCACAGTACAGGTGGCCACTGTAGGACTGCGCGGTGTTTTTGTTGGTAGAGAGAAAGCGAAGCTCCGCGCCGTTACTCAGGCGGATAGGGTTGCCGGTCAGCGTGATGCCGAAATATTCCTGGGCAATGTTCACGATGTACGAGCGGAACACCTCCGCCTGCGCGCGCGAAGCTGAGAGGAAAATCTGTGGGTCGCCGGTCAGCACGGCATTTTCAAATGCTTCAAACGCAAAATACCAGGTCGCGCCAATCTGGCGGCTTTTGAGGATGTTGCGCACCTGCTGGCCAATGTTGATGCGCAGATGCATCTGGTAGCCAAACAGGTGTTCTTCAGCCCATGCGTTCAGGTCGTCAGCGGTTAGCCCGGAAATATCGTTTTTGTTGTACTTGCGCTTGCCGCGTGGCGTGTCGCTGCCTTCATTAATGGCATAGTTTCCGCCGTCGCCGGATGCATCAGGACGCGCGGCGGCCATCTTCTCTTTGTGCTTGTTCTGCTGCGCGCGCAGTTTCACCGAGTGCGTGATCAGCTGTTCCAGTTCTTTCAGCTCGAGCTCTGTTTTGCCGTCGCGGTTGGTCAGCAGCTGGATGCGGCGCTCAATCGCGTCTTCGGTACTTTCATGGCTGAGCATATTGGCCCAGCCTTCTTTTTCAGCCCAATAGTAAATAATCCGCGCGTTTGGCAGATTTAATTCACTGGCGATTTCCTTTGGCGTGTATCGCCTTAAATACAGGGCGCGCGCAACGCCGCGTAATTCTTCACTGTATTTTGCCATCAGTCCTTTTTCATTCGTTTATTTGTCTGGTGGCTATTATGCCGCCGTGATGAAAATAAAAATTCCGCTTCAATTCGCATGGCTTCGACTAATTGACGTTATCCGAATGTATTGGAATTAAGTTGGATGCGTAGTGCGTTTTATTTATGAATAATGGCCCTGCTGTTACGGAGGGCGAAAAAATATATGTCACAGCTGAGCACTGACTGGTTGTGTATTGCCACCGAGGGGGACACGGTAGACCGCAGAGAATTAAAGCGAGAGTGGTTAATTGATGCTGCTGAAACATATAACCCTGAATTATACGCTGCACTTATTTGGCCGGAGCATGAGCGCGATTACGGAAATGGCGGCAGCGTAAAAGAAGTTATGTGGCAGGAAGGTGAAGACGGGCTGGTAAGGCTGTACGCAAAAATCGTTCCTAATCTGAGCCTGATTGAAGCTAACAAACGCGATCAGCTTATTTACTTCTCGGTTGAACTGACTGAAGACGGAGACTTTCGCGGCACCGGGCGTTCCTATCTTGAGGGGCTGGGCGCAACGGATTCGCCTGCGAGCGTAGGCACCACACGAATGCGCTTCAGTACGCGTAAAAATATCAAGTCCGGCTGTTACCGCTACAAATTTGGCCGGGACGGAAAAGTTAAACAGGAAACAGAAATGAAAGAATGGCAAAAGCTGTTTGGAATTAAGCCGAAGAAATTCGCCGAAGATGAAACTACTACGGATGAACCGCAGGCAGATGACAAACTTCAGGCGCTGGCCGAGGCGTTAAATAATATTGAAACGCGCGTTGCAGCCATTGAATCCCAACTGGCATCAACGCAGGAAGATGTTGAAGCCATCGCGGATGTTGTGGATACGCAGGAATTTGCCACGTTGCGTGACAACATCGGCGCAGTGATTAAAAACTTTGGCAAGCTGGATAACAAAATCACCCAGTTGCCTAAGCACCATCGCGACGATAATCCAAAAGGTCGCAAGTTCAAATTTATTTAAATTCGCGCCTGTCAGGGAAATATTAATTCGCGTAACTGCGAGAGGATGATTTATGCAATTAAACCAACGTGCGAGCCAGTTTATTGACGCTTACGCCGCCGGTCTGGCGAGCCATTACAGCGTCAGTAACCCGTCACGCGCATTCAAATTAACTGACCCGCAGGAAACAAGCCTGCGCGCCGCCTTGCTGGAGTCGGTTGAGTTTCTCGACATGATCACCGTCGCGGACGTTGACCAGCTGAGTGGCCAGGTCGTTTCTGTTGGCGCATCAGCACTACACACCGGGCGCGTGGCCGAAGGGCGTTTTATCAAGCGTGTCGGCGTGGACGGCAATGAGTACAAGCTGGTCGAAACCGATTCCTGTGCCGCGCTGCGCTGGGATCTGCTCTCACTGTGGGCCAACGCCGGTGATGAAAACGAGTTTTTCGAACTGGTGCAGACGTTTTCCAATCAGGCGTTTGCGCTGGATATGCTGCGCATTGGTTTCAACGGCAAAACGGTTGCAGCAACCACTAAGCCGGATGAAAACCCGAACGGTGAAGACGTCAACATTGGCTGGCATGCGCGCATGAAAGGCTTTGAAGGCGGCCAGCAGATTATCACTGACCCCGTCTCACTGGACGACGCCGGTGATTATCACTCTCTGGATGCAATGGCCTCCGATCTGATTAACGCCAAAATCCCGGCGCAGTTCCGCAATGACCCGCGTCTGGTGATTCTTGTTGGTGCCGATCTCGTGGCGGCAGAGCAGTACCGCCTGTATCAGAAAGCCGATAAGCCGACGGAGAAAATCGCCGCGCAGATGCTGGGCAACACCATTGCCGGGCGCACCGCCATTATCCCGCCGTTTATGCCGGGCAAGCGCATGGTGGTGACGCCGCTCTCTAACCTGCACATCTACACGCAGCGCGGCACGCGCCAGCGTAAGGCAGAGTTTGTTGAAGACCGTAAGCAGTACGAAAACAAGTACCTGCGCAATGAAGGCTACGCCGTTGAGGTGCCGGAGCTGTACGCGGCCATTGATGAAGACGCCGTGACTATTGGCAAAGTCACCGAGCCGGTTGAGGGCTGATAAATGAGCCTTTCACCCGCACAGCGTCATAGCCAGCGCGTGGCCATGCAGCAGCAGCTGGCGCGCCTTGAGTCGGTTAACACGGCTAACAGCCTGCACACGCAGGTGCAGGAAATCACCGCAGACGTTGAGCGTCTGCGCAACCTGCAAATGGTGTCCGAGCGTGTGGAAATGAAGCGCACGGAGTTGCTGCCGAAGTGGATGCCAACGGTTACGAGCTATCTGGAGCTGGGCAAGCCCTACGCCAACCCGGTGTTTGCGTACTGCATCATCTGGCTGTTTGACGTGGGCGATTACGATCAGGCGCTGGACTGGGCAGACATCGCGATTGAGCAGGGGCAGGAAACGCCGGGCAACTTCAAGACCCGTTTCCCGGCATTCGTGGCCGATCAGATGCTGGCGTGGGCGGAGCAGGCAAGCCAGGCGGGTGAAGACTTAGAGCCGTATTTCTCACGCACGTTTGAGAACGTGACGCAGCGCTGGCGGCTGCACGAAGAGATCACCGCCAAATGGTTCAAGTTTGCCGGGCTTCTGATGCTTCGCGACGAATCCGGACAGGCGCGGGCGACGGCGATTGACAACGTTGAGACGTTGTTAAGCGCTGATCGGCTGCTGGCGGCCGCCGAGGCGAAGTATCGCAAGGTCGGAGTGGGCACGATGCGCAAAACCATTGCGGCGCGCATTCGCTCACTTCAGACCCCGTAACGACTACCGCAAGCCGGGTGGGCGCGGATGAGGGCAGAACACGTTGTGTAATGCGCCGCGGATTCCGGTCAGCCCACCTTTTTACGGAAAAATTTTATGTTCAGTGGCAAGCCGATTGAGTTTCAGGACAGCCCGCTGGTTAACGACGGTTTCTGGCCAGACATGAATCTGGCGGATTTTCAGCAGGGCCGCAGCATACCGGCTGATGTTGACGCCGGAACGGTGGGCGAAGCGCTGCTGAATGCCGCCGCCGAAGTTAACAGCCAGCTTGCCAGTGTGCAGAGCAGGCACCGGCAGGCCGGACACCAGACCGCCGCTGACGTGCCGGGCGTGAGCCTCGGCGGAAAAAACCAGCTGACGGCGCAGTACAAAAAAGCGGTGTATGCCAGGGCAAAAGCTGACCTGCTGGGTGAGTTTGCGTCAGTTGGCCGCCGCGATTCGCATCCGGGACAGGAGAGCGAAGAAACGCGCAAGGGATTGCTGACGGAAGCGGCGATGGTGATTCGCCAGATTAAAGGGCTGAAGCGCGCAACGGTGAGGGTGGTGAAGTGAGCTATCAAAGCCAGCTGGATTCGCTGACCAGTTTCATTAAGTCGAACGTGCCGCCGCGCGCCATGCTGTCCTTCAGCAGTGAAATGACCGGCCTCAAAACCGTCCCGGCGGCAAAGGAACTGGGGCTGGGGCAGGTGAGGCTTTCCGTTATCCGCTACGACGCTGAACTGTTGTGGGAGCGCTTCCCGTTTCGCGAGTGCGATCCGCGTCTGCTGATGGCGCTGATTGAGGTCTGGCTGGCGCAGGACAGCGCCGAGCGTGAGCTGTTCAGCCAGATTGGCATCACCAGTGCCGACCCGGACTGGGACATTGAGTTGATTGACGAAGAAAACGCCATCGTCACGGTAACGGTGCCAATGGCGGAATCACTGGTCATTGTGCCGGATGACAACGGGCCAGTTCCTTATCAGGGCGCGCGTTACCGTCTGGCTGACCCGGAAATCTGGACGGCACTAAGCGCACTGGTTTACGCGCCGGGCGGTGATGTGCCGGGAGTAGCGGAGTGATCATCGGAGCAGAGCTTGACCGCTCGCAGCTGCGCGAACTGCGCAAGGCGCTGGCCGAACTGGAGTTGCCAAAGAAAAAGCGGCAGCGGCTTATCTGGCGTCTCGCTAAGTACGGCGTGATACCGGCGGCGAAGCGCAACGTGCGCAATCAGCAGTCACCGGACGGGACGCCGTGGCAGGGCCGTAAAACGCGCCGCCGGGGCAAGATGCTGCGCAACCTGCCGAATCTGCTGCACATCAGGGAAATGCCGGAGATAGAGGCGCTGCGCCTCTACCTTCAGGGCGGTGGCTACCGTAACGGGCAAAACCCGGTGCCAGCGGGCGTTATCGGCTACGCGCAGCAGGAAGGCATGAAAACAACCGTCCGGGCGCGCAGCGTGAGCAGACCGGCACCGGCGGGAAGAATGGCCACGCTGAAGCAGGCTAAACGGCTGCGCAAGCTGGGCTACAAGGTGAAGAAGGGAAAACGCTGGCGAAAGCCGCCGTTTAAGGAAATTACCGAAACGCTGGGATTTGCGCAGGCGGGGCTGCTTATCCGCAAGCTGAGCGGCAGGCCGGTTAAAACAGCCTGGTCGATTGACCTGCCAGCGCGTCCGTTTGTCGGCATGAGTGCTGAAGACTTCAATAAGGCGCTGGCGCGCCAGCTACAGGCCATCGGCTACGGCTGGGACGTTAACGCTTAATAAATCAGGGGAAGGGTATGTGGCCAAACGTCACGATTAATCAGTTAAACCAGCTTCAGGGCGAAACGGCTGACATTGAGCGCACGGTGCTCTTTGTTGGTAAGGGAAAGAAAAACACCGGCAAGGTGCTGCCGGTCAACACGCAGACGGATTTTGATGTGCTGCTGGGTGCGGATGATTCTGAGCTAAAAAGCCAGGTGACCGCCGCGATGAATAACGGCGGTCAGAACTGGTCTGCTTACGTCTGGTTGCTGTCTGAAGACGCTGAGCCGCTGGCATGGGTGGAAGCCGTTGAAAAATCGCAGCTGGCCGCGTCGGTTGAAGGCGCTGTGGTGTGCATCGACGTTGCCGACAAGGCGCAGATTAACGCTGCCGCCACGCTTCGCAACACGCTGCTGGCTAAATACGGGCGCTGGGTGTGGTTCATTCTGGCCGTGGCAGGGCCAGAAGGGGAAGAAACCTGGGCGGATTACGTCACGCGGCTGGCCGCGCTTCAGAACGGCATTGCGGCCAGCGCGGTGCAGCTGGTGCCGCGCCTGTGGGGGAATGAGCCGGGCGTGCTGGCTGGTCGCCTGTGCAGTCGTGCCGTCACCATTGCCGACAGCCCGGCGCGCGTAAAAACCGGCGCACTGCTGGATATGGGACGCGATGATTTGCCGGTTGATGGCGCTGGCGAGCCGCTTGATCTGGCCACGCTTCAGGCGCTGGAGAAGCTGCGCTACAGCGTGCCGATGTGGTACCCGGATTATGACGGCTTCTACTGGGCTGACGGGCGCACGCTGGACGTGGAGGGCGGTGATTATCAGGTGATTGAGTATCTGCGCATTGCCGACAAGGTGGCGCGCCGCGTGCGCCTGCTGGCCATTGCCCGTATTGCCGATCGCTCGATGAATACCACGCCGGGCAGCATTGCCGCGACGCAGCAGAACTTTGCGAAGCCGCTGCGCGAAATGTCGCAGTCCGTCCAGATTAACGGCATTCGTTTTCCCGGCGAGGTGAAAACGCCGCTGGATGGTGACGTCACCGTTAGCTGGAAGACGGCCAGCAAGGTGGAAATTTATATCGTGATGCGCCCGGTTGAATCACCGAAAGAAATCACCGTGGGGCTGGTGCTTGATACCAGCATCAACAAAAGCGAGGTAGCAGCATGAGCCAGCGTATCAGCGGCCAGTCGTTCGACGTGAACATTGACGGAGAAATGCTCCACGTTGAGAAAATCTCTCTCGATGTCACGGATAACACCGCCGCCGCATCAACGCGCGGCGTGCCGGATGGTTTCACCGCCGGTGACGTAGCCGGAGAAGGTGAGATTGAACTCAGCAGCAAGGTGTTCCAGCAGCTGACGGCGAAAGCCCGAGCGGCCGGTTCATGGCGCGGCATTGATGTGGTCGATTTCCTGTTTTACGCGAAGGTGGGCAGCGAAGAGGTCAAGGTTGAGGCGTTCGGCTGCAAGCTGATTATCAGCAACATTCTGGACATTGATCCGAAGGGCGGCGCGCTGACCACGCACAAGGTGAAGTACTTCGTCACCAGCCCGAAATTCATCAACATCAACGGCGTGCCGTATCTGGAGTCGTCGGCAACGGAAAGCCTTATCAGCTAAGGGAGCAGTAATGCAGGAGCACGAAAAAAGCCTATACACCCTGCTTGTGATGGGGGCGCTGATTGCACTGGGGAAGGTGCTGGCCAGCAATGAAAAAATCACGTTTCGCCTGATTACCGGGCGCGTGATCCTCGGTTCTGCCATTTCGGTGGCGGCGGGTGCGGCGCTGGTGCAGTTCCCGGATATTTCGCCGGTGGCCATCAACGGGCTGGGCGCGGGGCTGGGAATTCTGGGGTATCAGTTCTGTGAATTATGGCTGCGCCGCCGGTTAGGTGGCGATAAACGGGAGACAAAAGAGTGACGCTATCGGAAAAACAGCAGCTTTTCACCGCGCTGATTGCGCAGCTGATCACCTTTGCGCAGGACAACGGTATGCGCCTGACGTTTGGTGAGGCTTACCGCACGCCGGAGCAGGCGGCGCTGAATGCAAAGAACGGCAGCGGCATCAGCAACAGCCTGCACACGCAGCGGCTGGCGGTGGATTTTAACCTCTTCGTTAACGGCCAGTACAAAACCCGTACCGAGGATTATCAGGCGCTGGGTGAATACTGGGAGTCGCTGGGCGGCAGCTGGGGCGGGCGCTTTAAAAAGAACCCGGATGGCAATCACTTCAGCCTGGAGCATAACGGGGTGCGCTGATGGCCAGACAGATTCTGTTTGCGATTGCCGGTCTGGCGCTGGCGTTCTGGGCAGGCTGGACGGGTGCAAACTGGCAGCGCGACAGCGTAGAACTGGTGGCCGAACGTGCCGCCGGGCTGGCCGCCGATAAGGCGCGCAGTGAGTTGCAGGGCGTGGCCAGCGAATCGGCCAGAGCGCTTGAGGTAAAACTGGAGGAGTTAAAAGGTGCGATCCCCGACGGATTACGCACTGAAGTGGTTAAGCCTGTTTTTACTAACGTGTGTGTGTCTGATGACTTTGTCCGCATGTACAACGAAGCCAGTGAAAAAGCAGAGCGTACCCTTTCAGGAAAATCTAAAAACTAAATGCCCGGTTAATCTTCCACGATTACAGGGAAATGACGGCAGAGCAGCAGCGGAATTATTAGCGACGTGGGTTGAACTTTATTCAGCCTGTGCGGCTCGCCACAATCTGATTGTTGATGAAATTATATTAAGAGAGAAAAAGAACCATGAGTGAAAAATTAATTGAAATGAAAATAGCGGGTAAAGACGTTTCATTTTCACCCAACGTCACCGCGTATAACAAATATATCAACGAAATCACGATGGGAAATAAAGTTTCCCCGGCGCATAACTTTCTGGTGCGCATCGTCACGCCGGAAACAAAGGAAGCGCTAACAGAGCTGCTGGAGCGTCCCGGTGCGGCATTACAGATTGTGGGTAAGGTTCTGGATGAATATACGCCGGAACTGGAAATCACCGTAAAAAACTAACCGATCGGGTTCGTAATATCGATTCAAACGGACTCGAACAATATTCAATTTTACGCCGTCGCTGGCTTCCCGGTGAGGAGGACAGTTTAGACAGCCTTTCCGCCGCGTTGTGGCTTGATAACCGTTACTGGGAAAACCAGCGTATTGCCGTTGCCAACGGCATCGCGCTGGCACTTAAGGGAAGCGAATGAGGCAGCTGGAATTTACGTTAGCGCTGATCGACAAAGTGACGCGGCCGCTGCGACAGGCGCAGGCAGGCGTGACGGAGTTTGCGGATAAGTCCCGCGCCTCATTCCAGCGCGTTGCCGTGGGCGGCGCGGCGCTGTGGGGCGTCGGGCAGGCAATCAAAGGCGCGCTTGGCCCGGCCATTGAAATGTACGACGCGCTTCAGGAGCAGTCAGCGCGCGGCATTGACAGTTCAGCGCTGAAGCAGGTGGAGAAAGACGCGAACACCTTCGCCATGACCTACGGCAAAAGCGCCGTGGAGTTCGTGCAGTCAACGTCCAGCATTAACGCGGCCATTGGCGGACTCACCGGCACCGAGTTGCCCAAAGTCACGCAGGTGGCCAACCTGATGGCGGCGGCGGTGGGCAGTTCGGCGGCGGAGTCGGCGGAGTTTCTGGGCCAGATGTTCGGCAACTTCAGGGAAGAAGCGGACAGGCTGGGCAAGGTGCAGTTTGCCGAGCAACTGGCCGACAAAATGGCGTTTATGCGCCAGCGCTTCGGCGTGGAAATGGGGCTGGTTAAAGACCTGATGGAAGGCGCGCGCGGCGTCGGCACAAACTACGGCGTCGGGCTGAATGAGCAGCTGGCCGTGATGGGGGAGCTACAGCGCACGCTGGGTTCAGAAGCGTCCGGCGCTTACGAAGGCTTTCTGACCGGAGCCGAAGACGGCGCCAAAAAGCTGGGGTTGAGCTTTAAAAATACGGCTGGCCAGATGCTCTCGATGCCGGAGATCCTGACCAAACTCCAGGCCAAATACGGCGACAGCATCGCCGGAAACGTGGAGGCGCAGAAGGCGCTTGATGACGCGTTCGGTGACAGTTCGGCGGTGGTCAAACAGCTGTGGGGCAACGTCGGCACGCTTCAGCGCAACATCACCGAGCTGGGCGGCAGTGACGGGCTGAAGCGCACGCAGGAAATGGCCGCGAAGATGGTGAAGCCGTGGGACAGGTTCATGGAAATCCTGACGGCCATCCGGCGCGTGATTGGGATGACGCTTATCCCGGTGCTGTATCCCCTGCTGAACCGCCTGGCGGATATGGGGCAGACGTTTGCCCGCTGGATGCAGATGTTCCCGAACATCGCGCGCGTGGTGGGCTATGTTGCGCTGGCGGTGCTGAGTTTTGCCGGAGCCGGTGCGCTGGCCAATATCGTGATGGGCGTGGGCGGCTTCGTGATGGTCGGGCTGACGGCCATCTGGCGCGGTCTGCTGCTGGTGACAAAGCTGTACACCGGGGCGCTGTGGCTGGCGCAAAAAGCCACGCTGGCTTATGCCGCCGTGATGCGCACACTGCGCGGCGTCCTGCTGGCGGTACGCATGGCGGCCATGCTGACCGGGACGGCCATTAACTTTATGAGCTGGCCCATTCTGCTGATCGTCGGCGCGATTGCGCTGCTGGGTGCCGGTTGCTACCTGCTGATTTCTCACTGGGACGCGGTGAAAGCGGCGGTAATGGACACCGCCGCCTTTCAGGTGGTGACGGCGGCGATTGAATACGTGGCTGGGGTGTTCGGCAGGGCGTGGGCCGCCATCAAAGACGGCTGGAATAGTTTCGTCGCGCTGCTGTCCGGGTTTTCCGTCACGGCAACGCTTGGCGGCATGGCGTCCGGGATTATGAACCTGTTTGCGAACCTGTGGGACAGCATTAAATCCACGGCGCTGAGCTCGCTGAACTGGATTATTTCAAAGCTGAATAAAATTCCCGGCATTGATATTTCGGAGCTGGGCGCGCCAGTGCCGACGCCGCCGGTCATGGAAAATAACTTATCTACCGGCGGCCAGCTTAAAGGCATTGATTCCGGCGGCGTGAGTAAAACCATTAACAGCAACAGCCGTGCCGTCACGGATAACAGCCGCCGGATTGATAAGGTGGAAATTAATATGGCGAACGGAATGACGCCGCAGCAATTAACCGAGTGGCAGGAGCTTGCCGGATGAGTGAATTATTTTATATCGACCTGCTTATTGAGAATGGCGACTTTGTTTTAAATACGGGTAATGAACCCGTGACATGTAATAACCGCAAAAGTATTCAGCAGGATATTGCGCACGCCATTCTTGAATCCGGCCTGCTGACCGAAATGATCGCAGAAAGAAGCCCGACGATGCGTGCCGACATTCTGACGCGTCTTGAGCTGCTGATTGAGAACGATGAGCGAATTATCCCCGGCACGATTGAGCTGACCGAGGAAACGCTTTCCCGCCTCTGGGTGACGGCCAGCACGTATGAGTTCGGCGCTATTTCTTACGGAGTGGATATATGACGGAAAAGCCGCAGGTTGATTTTAAGGAGGTGGTGAAGGCCAGCGGGATGCCGGTGACGGACGCGGAGCTGCGCGCGAAGTTTACGGCGATTGCAGCTGAAGAGGGGCTTATCACCAACACATCCCGCATGTCGCCATTCTGGCGGCTGGTCACGGCCATTATTACCGCGCCGGTGCTGTGGCTGGTCGATGTGCTGGTGAACACCGTGCTGGCCAATATGTTTGTGGCCACAGCAAGCGGCAAGCTGCTGCGCCTGCTGGCATGGGCGGTGAACGTGACCGCCAAACCGGCGAGCCGTGCGGAGGGCGTGATCCGGTTCTGGAAAGAAAGCGCTGGTGCTGAGGTGGTGGTGAAAGCAGGTACGCGGGTTCTGACCGAACGCATCAACGGCGTGGTTTACGAGCTGGTCACGACGGGTGATTTTACGATTGCGTCAGGGGTGGCCAGCGCACTGGTGCCGGTGAGGGCAACGCAGGCCGGGGCCGCGTACAACCTTGCGCCGGGATATTTCCGCATCCTGCCGGTGGCCGTGTCCGGTATCACGCACGTTGAAAGCGAAGAAGACTGGCTGACGGTGCCGGGGGCAGACGAAGAAAGTGACGACGAGCTGCGCGAACGCTGCCGCAATCAGTTCAACCTGGTCGGCAACTATCACACCGACGCGGTCTACCGCTCAATGATTGCCGGAGTGGTGGGGCTGAGCATTGACCGCATTTTCTTCCTGCACGATGCGCCGCGCGGGCCGGGAACGGCAAACGCGTATCTGCTGCTGGATTCGGGTGTGGCATCCGGGCCGTTTATTGCGGCGGTGAATGACTACATCAACACGCAGGGCCACCACGGCCACGGTGACGATATGCAGTGCTTCGGCATGCCGGAAACGCAGCACGATCTGAACGTGGTGCTGTACCTGAAAGACCCGGACAACATGACGCAGGAGAATCAGGCGCTGCTGAAGAGAAACGCCGGAAACCTGATCCGCTGTGCCTTCAGGGAAAACGCGGATTACACCGTCAGGAAAACGTGGCCATACGGGCGCTTTTCGTTCTCAAACCTCGGGCGGGAAATTCATAAAACCTTCCCGGAGGTGGATTCCATCACCTTTTCACTGGCGGACATTGTGAGCGATTTGAGCGTGCCGCGCCTGAAGAGTCTGAATGTGAGCATTGAACATGACTGATTTCATGAAAAAGCTGGCCGGGCTGAGCCTGCCAACGTGGATGAAAAAGGGCGAGCCGGAAAAGCTGCTGAAGGCGGCGCGGAAATTCTGGGTGCTGGTTTACGGCTGGGTGACGTGGCCGGTGAGCCAGTTCGATCCGCTGACCTGCGCTGAGCCGCTGCTGAACCTGCTGGCTTATGACCGCGATATTACCCGCTTCAACGGTGAGCCGCTGGCGCTGTACCGCAAGCGCGTGGCTTACGCCTTCATCAACGCACGGGATGCCGGTTCGGTGGCGGGGTTTATCAGCATCTTTGAGCGGCTGGGCATCGGGTATGTTGAGTTGCTGGAGCGCCAGCCGGACATTGACTGGGACGTGATTCTGGTTCGCGTGACTGACAGCCAGATAGCCGATAACGCGCAGCTTTTGATTCAGATAATCCGGCAGTACGGCAGAACCTGCCGCCGCTATCAGTACGAAGTGATCACCTCAGAGCATTTTTACATTCGGGCCGGGTGGGACCAGGGCGAATACGTTGTATATCCGGCAAAGCTTGCCGGTACGGAAACCGGCAGCGCAACCTTCAGCGCGAGTATTAAGGGGTAGTTATGTCTCAGACCGTTATCACCACGGCTTTTGAGCAGTGGAAAGCACGCCAGGCTGAAAGTGGCGAACCGGTTTTACTGGATGAATTTATTTTCGCAAGCGTGCCGGGATTAGACCCGAACGCGCCGATTGACCGCAGTGAAGGCATTCCCCCGGCGGCGCAGATTGTGCACCGTCAGCCCGTAAATCGTAAGGGCGTGGTAAATGACAATGCGGTGGTGCACTCCGCCGTACTGGGCGCTGACGTGGGTGATTTCACGTTTAACTGGATTGGCCTTGTGAACAAAGCCAGCGGCACGCTGGCGATGGTGGTTCACGCGCCGGAGCAGCAGAAGCTGAAAACAAAAGAAGGCCAGCAGGGCAACGTGCTGACCCGCTCTTTCCTGATGGAATACAACGGCGCGCAGCAGGAAACCGGCATCAGCACACCGGCGGAAACGTGGCAGATAGACTTCACTGCACGTCTGGCGGCAATGGATGAACGCCAGCGGCTGGAAAACACAGATATTTACGGCACCGGCGCGTTTTTTGGTGACAGCTGGCTGGTCGCCAAATCGGGCAGTCAGTACTTCGTCACCCGTGGCGCGGGTTACGTGGGCGGGCTGCGTGCGCAGCTGGACGCAAATCAGAACATCACGGTGGGCGTTAAGCCGGTAAAAGTCTGGCTGGACGTGTGCTGGACGGGAACGCTTGCCAGCGAGTGGGGCGTGCAGAGCAAAATCACGCTGGCCGCAGACCTTGCCGGTTATGAGCAGGACGGAGTGAAGCACTATGTGTTTGCGCTGGCCAGCATTGATGCCGCTGGCGTGATCACGGATTTGCGCCCGAAGGGCAGCGTGAGCGATCAGCAGGCGAACAATGATTTTGTGCGCAAAGACAAAAATCTGGCCGACTTAAGCGATAAAGCGAAATCACGCGAATCGCTGAGCGTGTACAGCAGGCAGGAAGCTGATGCAGCCGATAAGAAGTCGCTGGATGCAGCGCAGCAGGCAAATGAAAATGCTAATAACCGTGTCGCAAAAAATGGCGACATGATGACCGGCCCGTTGATTTCAACCTATGTGGATGCGCTGAGGCTGAAACAGGCTCAACGGTCATTCATTTTTCGTTTTGACGGAAGCAACTTATATCTGCTGAAAACAAGAGCGAACGATCCGGATGGTTCATGGGATGAAACGCGGCCAATTACCGTTAACGCCAGCAGTGGAGAGGTGTCACTGGGGCCAACCCGGATTAATGGCGATCTCCGCGTTGGCGACAAGGGCGCATGGATGGCGTCGGACGGCAATATCTGGGGAACCCGATGGAATGCTAACGGGCAATGGCTGTGGGATGCCATCAGTCAGAATATCGACAACGTCGTAAACCGGGCAAACGACGCATGGAACAAAGCCAATGATGCGCAGCTGAACCGCGTGCAGAGTTTCAGGCTGGCCGGATTGGGTGAAGCCGGTAACGGCAACAACGATAACGCCTATGCGGCGGCTCCGGATGGCACGGTAGTTGTGGCAGTAACTCAGAAAACAAACTGGACGGCGGTACGGTATCGCTATCCGCAGATTTTAGTGAATGGCAACTGGTACAACGTGGGGGTGGCGTAATGCAGGCGCTGAGTAAGTTTGTTCGTTATACGCCAGATATGGCAGTTGCAGAGACGTCAGATAAGGCTGCGCTTGCTGAGCAGATTTTCAGCATGACGGGAATGCCGATAATTTTTCTCCGGGATGAAAGCGGTAACGACTGGTACGAGTGCCAGAAGAAATTCAGCCCGGAGACGCTGAAAATTGCCTTTGACGACGACGGGCTGATCCGCCAGTTTTCTATGGACGTTACAACCATCATGCCCGAAGGGCTAAGCGTGCGTGAGCTGAAGGCAACTTCACTGCCACAAGGGCTTGATGTTGACGGGCGCTGGAAATTTGCGAAAGGGAAAATTACCCGCGTTGAGCTGACCCGGCAGCAGCTTAGCGCGGCTGCTGAGCAGGAAAAGTTATCCCGTCTTCAGAGCGTTTCGCTGCTGATTGACCCGCTCAGCGATGCGGTAGAGCTTGGCCGCGCAAGCGAGGCACAGAAAGCGCAGCTGCTTGCCTTGAGAAATTACCGCGTCGATCTGCTTAATGTGAACTGTGACGAGCCGTTAAGCGTTGTCTGGCCGGAAGTGCCTGAAAATGTGGCGTGAGTGCAGGCTGGCGTTTACCGATTCGATGATGGCCACAAGGTGCAGCGTTATCCCGGCGCATCCGTGGATTTATGGATTAGGTCAGCAGACTGAAAACGGCGCTTATTTAAGCCCGGTGAACGCAACGGAATACCTCGCTAAAAAGCTGGCGGGAATGGGGGGAACGGCTGACGTGGTGATCGTCATGCAGGCCAGTCAGACGCAGGACGCCTTTATGTCCGGTCTGAACCAGCTGGCCGAAGTGTTTCCGGCACCGGCGTTTGTTCAGGCAAGGCGGCTGGCGCAGTCTGCCGCAGCGCTGGCCACTGAAAAAATGCAGATACCCGCGCGAGGAGCGCAGGCGTTGCCGCCATCCGTGCCGCTGTCGGTGCCAACGAGCCGGGAAGTACTGGCGGCGGCGGCAGTAAAGCAGGCGCAGAGCGAGGCGGCGGCTGGCGTGGGAATGGATGCGCTGAAGGCACAACTGGCTGCTTTTAGTCAGCAGCGCGATGCAGTGCTTGCGCAGGTGGCCAGCGGATTAAGTGAGTTGCAGGGCAAAAGTGCGCGCGCATGGGTTTTTACCGGGAGTGGCCAGCTGCTGCTGACGCTCACAGAAATGGTAAAAAATATCCCGTTGCCTTCAGCCGTGTATACGGCGGCAATCATGCTGGTCGGGGAAAATCTTGAGGGAATAAGGAACATGATCCATGAGTACGAACCCAACGCTGGCCATTAACGGTGGAGGTATCCCGCTTAAAAATATGCGGGTAACGGTATCCATGCAGATCCAGGACAAAGACCAGTCGGGGCAGACCAGCGCAACGACGAAGGCAGAGCAGGGCGTCAAAGGAAAAGAGCTGCGCATTTCGGGTGAAATTGCTTTCAGCAACCCCGCGCTGCTTAAGCGGATTTTTGAGCTTGCTTCAGCCACAAATGCCAGTGGAGAGCGGCAGAAATACCGCATTGCGCATGAGGTTGCGCGCGCCGTAAGTTTTCGCGAAGCAACGTTTACCGGCAACGTCGACGCGCCACAGTTGGACGGGAAAATGGCGTGGCTGGTGACGTTTACCCTGACCGAGCACGCCAGCGTGCAGGAAAAGCGGGAGGCGCGCGCCAGCGGTAAAACTACGGCCACCAAACAAACCGGCAGCACCGGCGGCGGACAGGCTGCAGCGGAAAGCGAAGAAAAGCTGACGTGGTTTGAGCGCAGGGTGCTTAAGCCGGTCAATGATGCACTGGAATAACGATGAAACCTTTAACCCGTCTCTATCTCTCAACCGATGAGGTGCATCTGGCCGATGCCAGTCTGGTGCTGGAGCTTAACAGCTGTGGCCGGGGCTTTATAACTGCGCAGACTCAGACCGATTACACCGGTAAAATGGTGCGCATCGATGTGGGCTATCCGTCGCTAATTCTTCGCTGGTTTACCGGCTACGTTGAACGCTCGCAGCCAGCGGAAAGCGGCTTTCAGCGCCTGTTTGTGCGTGAGGTGTGCGGCGTATTTGATCGCAACTGGCCGTGCTCGTTTCAGCATCCCACGCTGCGCCAGATTGCCGCCTGGCTGGAAGAAAACAGCGGACTCACTTTCAGCGTGCCTGATGCTGCTTACAGCGATAAGCCGATCCCACACTTTACGCACAGCGGCACCGGCTTCCAGCTGCTGGGCAATCTGGGCAAAGCCTTCGGTATTAACGATTACGTCTGGTATCAGCTGCCGGACGGCGGCGTATACGTGGGCGGGGCGGAAAAATCGCTGTTTGCTGGCAAGCCGATAGACGTTCCGGCGGAGTTCAGCCAGGGCGCGGCGGGCGGCAATTCGATGATTGTGCCGCTTATCCAGACCGTGCGGCCCGGCGTTGAGCTGAACGGCCAGCGGGTGACCAAAGTCCAGCTGAATAACGACACCATGACAATCACCTGGACGCCGCGCAACCGCGTAACCGGGCAGGCGTTGCAGAAGACGCCCATTCAGCGACAGATTGAAAGTCAGTACCCGGAGCTGGCCAGCGGGCTGCATCTGCCTAAGTTTGCCCGTGTGGTTGCGCCCAGCGAAGCAGTCAAAAGCGGTAACTTTGCCGACCCGTTCAGGCCGCGCTACGCCGTTGATCTCCAGCTACTTGATGCAGACGGTAAGCCGGACGGCACCACGCCGGTTTATCCTGCCGTACCGCTGCCCGTGCCGATGGCGGGTAATGACTCCGGTATGTTCCAGTTTCCGCCTGAGGGCACGCTGGTTGAGGTCGGATTTAACGGTGGCCGTCCCGATAAGCCGTTTGTGCGTCAGACCGTGCCGGACGGCACCAGCCTGCCGGACGTTAAGCCGGGTGAGCAGTTGCAGCAGCAGCGCGAAGAGGTATCACAGCGCGTTACACAGGCGGGAGATTGGGAGCGAAAAACCGATCAGGTTATTCGGGAAACCTCTATGGCGCGCGAGGTGAAGGCCGACAGTGAAACGCGTGAGCTGGTCAGCCGTGAAACGACGGTGAAGGCCGCCGACAAAACTACCGTGATTGGCACTGCCACGCTGCTGGCCGGTGCAATTCAGCAGGTCACAACGGGGAGTTACACCACGGGCGTTAAGGGCGATCAGCTCATTACAGTAGGCGGTAACGCTGAATCTGACATCACAGGAAATGCCGCAATCATCGTAGGAAAGGAACTGGTTGAGAAGATTGGCCAGCTGAGGAAAAGCGTTGCAGGAACGCGTCAGGAGATTATCGCGCCGGTGGTGTGGATTGGTTCAGAGCAAATCAACGTGGCGCAGCTGATGCTGGATACCGTTGCACTGGTGCAGCAGCTGGCGACACAACTGGCCAGCCATACGCACCCGTCTACCGGGCAGCCAACCAACAGCGCCGCCATCGGACAAAGTGCCTCGCAGGCCACGGCGCTGGCGGCGAAATACTCACCCGTCATTGGTTAATCACCATCACCCAATAACCCGCTAACTCAGCGGGTTTTTTTATGCCTGCGGCCAGACCGCACAGAACGCCTTCAGAGCGCCGCACCGGCGCAACCATCCGACGTATTACCCTCACATGGATCACCCGCACAGCGTGGCTCTGGCGCAGCCACAGCCCGACAAAATAAACGCCTCACTGACAAAAACGGCGCTACACCGCACCCGCCTGCGGGTTTTGCATCCTAAAAATTTTTCAGTTTTATTTTTCTACAAACCAATGCGGCAGAGCGCGCTGCTGCTGGCTTTCTGCCGGAGTCGGCCATCTGAAAACATTGAAAAGAATTTCAGTGTTTTTCAGTTTAAAGGATCACATATGGATCTCACGTAAAATTTATTACATTGAATTATATGGAAATTATGTGTTTTTTGTGGCCTGCTGGATCTCTTGGGGATAAACGACATTTGCAAGGAATCAACGTGAAATGCTAAGTAGGGCAAGAGCTACAGAAGATTCATGTCGAAAAGAACGACTGAAAAACTTGTAAAGATATTCTTGGAGCCTTGCCCTGGATAATATATAAAAATATTATTGATGCAGATAGCTACATACTATGGTGTTAAATTTTTGCAAGCCAATCTAAAACAGCACCGCGTAGCTTTACAAGTTCTCCAATATTAGAAGTTAAACCTGAAGAAACTTGGTAGAAGCGCATACTGTCCCATCCATTAGTGGGAGTTAATGATAATTTTTTTCTTAATGCTCTGATATATGGCGCATCATAATTTTCTCTACCGTATAAACCTTTCTTAAGTATTTTTGTATAGCGTTTACCGTTTTTGATAATCGAATAAAACTCACCGTCATCTAAAATTGAAAAACCAGCATTTGAAAGATGTTGCGACAAGGCATGGTAGCTTAATTGCTGGTCATCATACTTACGCTTACGTGAGTTAGACTTGAGGAATGTCTTAATAGTTTTTATTTCGTCTTTTCGATCTTTAGAAATTTCATGTGCGGCTGTTTTTTTGGTAAATTCAAAAAGTTCAATATCAGAACATTTATCAAGCCAATAACCCGCCTTATCTAAATAACACATTGTCAATAATAAGGCTGCTCTTTTATTACCGTTATGAAAAGTATGATTGGAAATTATTGCGTGGAATAATACTGCGGCTTTATCCATAACATCAGGGTAAGCATCTTTTCCTCCAATAGTCATGAAAGGGCGCGCTATTGCCGATTCTAGAAGATCAGGGCTTTTTATGCCAGGGGGGGAGATTGGATCTTCAGAATACTGGTAATGCTCAGTTAAATACTCATGAATTTGTTGTACCTCAGAAAACTCTACCATTCAAATCTCCTTATACTTCATACATCGCAAGTGTGCGTATTAGAATCAAAAAAGAAGAAACTTAAGCTTGTGCTACGTAAAGATACTGTTCAAAAATTATTCTTACTGCTGAAATCAACTAATCTTGTTAACCCTGCGCTGCTTTAACTCAGGGAACAACACAACGAAAAAATTGCTTTGGGGGGACAAAAAAGGGACATCGATAGCAACTTAAAATTCTAAGATGAAGAGAAAATTTTTGGTAACTATCTGAAAAATATATGAAAAATTTGGTGGCCCCTGCTGGGTTTGAACCAGCGACCAAGCGATTATGAGTCGCCTGCTCTAACCACTGAGCTAAGGGGCCAGCGGAGCGGGGATTATAGAGTATCTTGTTAGGGTGATCCAGAGTTCACCATTTGGATGGTGAAAATTACAGCAATAGCTGACTCTTTGATCTCAAAAAGAAAAATCTACTATCCCACGCTCTATCGCTTATTAAGCGCCCAATCATCAGCGTTTTTTGAGACCAGGCTCATTCGAAAGTTTGTCGATACTACAAATAGCGCGTTGCAGGCTTGTTGAGCGAGATGAAGGGCAATATGGCGATGCGTGCCTCTTCATAAGTCTGCCAAAGCTGCACATCTTCCACGGATGGGATCGTCACCAGCTCGCCCGCATCAAGTCCACGCAGCGCTGCCGAGACTAAATCATCCACTTCCATCAGCATCTCTGCGGGAAGATCGTTAATGGATTTTCCTGCGCGCTCAAAGATCTCAGTGCGCGTTAAGCCTGGCAACACAGCCTGCATACGCACACCGCTTTCGGCTAATTCTCGATGAAGATTACGAGTCAGGGAAAGCACATACGCTTTGCTGGCGTTGTAGGCGCCATTGGCTGATTCACTCACTAACGCTAGCACCGAAGCAATATTCACAATCGTGCCATTGCGACGTGTACGAAATGCCAGTGCAGCACTGTGGGCCAGCTGTGTTAGCGCAATGATATTTAACGTCAGCATGGTTTGTATTTTCGCGATATCACCGTCAATGAATTCGCCTTCGACAGTCATGCCGGCATTGTTTACCAGCAGCGTAATAGCTTTGTTTTGCTGGATTTCGCGATCAACTCTTAGCAAATCATCGTGGTTGGTGAGGTCGGCAGCCAACACGTTGACTTCAACGCCATGCGCTTCACGCAGCGATTGCGCCAATAGATTGAGCCTGGCTTCATCGCGTGCCACCAGAATCAGGTTTGTGCCACGTGCTGCCAGTTGTTTCGCATAAGTCGCGCCAATTCCGCTTGATGCGCCCGTGATTAAAGCCAGTTGTTGTGACATGGTATGTTCCTCTAAATGATGGTTATCATATTTACGAGATTTAATATGACGATCATAATATTTATCGTCAAGCTAGAATATGATGGTTGTAATAATTACACTGATTGCCATCAACGATGTCGGAGTCAATGAAGATGGAAAAGCTGAGCCATAAAGCGCGTACACGACAGCGCATTTTGGATGAAGCCTCGATGGTGATGCGCGAGAACGGCACTGAAAGCATCGGCGTAGCGGCGCTGATGAAGCGCGTCGGTTTAACGCACGGCGGCTTTTATGCCCACTTCGCCTCCCGCGAAGATCTGGTGCAAGCGGTGATTGCTGAGATGTTTGCCGATTCGGCGCGACGCTTTGCGGATATCACTTCAATTAACGATCCCGCTGAACGACTGAATCAGCTGATTGATAGTTATTTATCCGAGCAGCATTGCAACACGCCGGGTGAAGGCTGTCCGCTGCCTGCGCTGGTGAGTGAGATGGCGCATTTACCCGTCGAGGCGCGTACGTTGTTTTCACAGCGGCGTGAAGCAATGCGGCAGCGTTTGGCGTTGACGCTAAATGAGCTTAATCATCCGCATGCGGATGACGCGGCGACCACTATCTTAGCTGAGATGGTTGGTGCGGTGGCAATGGCTCGCGCTTGTCCGGACGACGAGGAAGCGCGCACTATGCTGGCGAGCAGTCGTCGATCGGTAAAACAACGCGCCGGACTGGAGATGGCATGAGCGAGCACGATATCCGCGACATCATTGCGCCTGATTTACAGGTGCTGTTTTGTGGCATCAATCCGGGCAAGTCGTCGGCGCACACTGGATTTCACTTCGCGCATCCCGGCAATCGCTTCTGGAAAGTGATATATCAGGCCGGCTTTACGCGCGAGTTACTTAAGCCCGAGCAGGAGCAGCGGCTGCTGGAAACTGGCTGTGGCATCACCATGCTGGTGGAGCGTCCGACGGTGCAGGCTAACGAGTTGGACGGCGATGAATTACGCGACGGTGGTTCACGCTTGCAGCAAAAGATTTTGCACTATCAACCGCGTGCGTTGGCGGTGTTGGGCAAAGATGCCTTCCAGAAAGCATTTCGTCAGCGCAAAGTTGAGTGGGGCGAGCAGCCGCAAACGCTGGGTGAAACGCGTTTGTGGGTGCTGCCTAATCCGAGCGGGTTAAATCGTGCGACGCTGGAAGAGATGGCCGCATCCTATTGTCAACTGCATGATTGGCTGCAAAGCCATGCTTGATAGAGTGACTCTCAGGCAATAAAAAACCCCGGCAAGCCGGGGTTTTTTCGTCTCGACAACAATTAATCGTCGAGGAAGCTACGCAGTACTTCTGAGCGGCTTGGGTGACGCAGTTTACGCAGCGCCTTGGCTTCGATCTGACGAATACGCTCACGCGTTACATCAAACTGTTTGCCAACCTCTTCCAGCGTGTGGTCGGTGTTCATATCGATACCGAAACGCATACGCAACACTTTCGCTTCACGCGCGGTCAGGCCAGCCAGCACGTCGTGAGTCGCTGAGCGCAGGCTTTCCGAAGTAGCGGAATCCAGCGGCAGCTCCAGCGTGGTGTCTTCGATAAAATCGCCCAGATGCGAATCTTCATCATCACCAATCGGCGTCTCCATAGAGATTGGCTCTTTAGCGATTTTCAGCACCTTGCGGATCTTATCTTCAGGCATCAGCATACGTTCAGCCAGCTCTTCCGGCGTCGGTTCGCGACCCATTTCCTGCAGCATCTGACGCGAAATACGGTTGAGTTTGTTGATGGTCTCAATCATATGCACCGGAATACGGATGGTGCGCGCCTGGTCAGCGATAGAGCGGGTGATAGCCTGACGAATCCACCATGTGGCGTAAGTTGAGAACTTATAACCACGACGGTATTCAAACTTATCAACGGCTTTCATCAGGCCGATGTTGCCTTCCTGAATCAGATCGAGGAACTGCAGACCACGGTTGGTGTATTTCTTGGCGATAGAGATAACCAGACGTAAGTTTGCTTCAACCATCTCTTTCTTCGCACGACGCGCTTTCGCTTCGCCGATAGACATGCGACGGTTGATGTCCTTCACCTGCTCGATGGTCAAGCCGGTTTCTTCTTCGATCTGCTGCAGTTTGTACAGCGAACGATTCACATCATCTTCAACTTCCAGCAGCTTCTCAGACCACGGCTTGTTCATGGCCAGCGCGGCTTTGAACCAGCTTGGGTTGGTTTCGTTGCCGGTAAACAGCGTGATGAAGTTTTTCTTCGGCATTTTGCACAGTTCAATACACAGCTTCATGATCAGGCGCTCTTGCGTACGCACGCGCTCCATCATTTCACGCATATTGTTTACCAGGTAGTCGAACTGCTTCGGTACCAGGCGGAATTGCTTGAACACTTCAGAGAGGTTCTGGATTTCGGCTACGGCGTCAGCATGGCTGCGGCCTTTGGCTTTGATGACGGTGCGCGTGGTTTCGTACTGCGTGCGCAGGTCGCCAAACTTCTCGCGAGCCAGTTCTGGATCGATTGAGTTATCGTCATCAGAGCTGTCGTCATCGTCTTCATCTTCTTCTTCGTCGTCATCACGGTCTTCCTGCGATAACTCAGAACCGACGTTGGTGGCGGTCGGCGCGATATCTTCTTCTGCGTTCGGATCGATGAAACCGATGATCAAGTCAGACAGGCGAGCATCGCCCGCTTCTACGCGATCGTACTGATCGAGCAGATAGGTGATCGCTTCCGGATATTCGGCTACAGAGCATTGGACCTGGTTGATACCGTCTTCGATGCGCTTAGCGATGTCAATTTCGCCTTCGCGCGTCAGCAGTTCAACGGTACCCATTTCGCGCATGTACATGCGCACCGGGTCGGTGGTACGGCCAATTTCAGATTCAACACTGGATAAAACCTGAGCGGCGGCTTCTGCGGCATCTTCGTCAGTATCGGAGCTGTTTTCATTCAGTATCAGATCATCAGCATCAGGCGCTTCTTCAACAACCTGAATACCCATGTCGTTAATCATCTGGATGATGTCTTCGATCTGATCGGAGTCGACGATATCTTCCGGCAGATGGTCATTGACCTCAGCATAGGTCAAATAGCCTTGCTCCTTACCACGGGTGACAAGTAGCTTAAGCTGTGACTGCGGGTTTTGCTCCATAAGACGGTATCCACACTTCTGTTAATTAGATTGGTGTCGGTCGGCGGCGAAAGCCAACAATAACAGTGAAGGCGTTGTGTTTTTGCCGCTGCCTACATCGCGGCCAGGGCCTTTGCCCTTCTATAATCGGCACTTAAGCCGCTTGTGTTCTTTCCGGGCTTGGCTTCAAGGCCAACAGCCCTAATATGTTGATGTTTCCGGCTTCGCTTATCGCGTCTATAAATCCGGAAATCACTGCGCCAGAATGCCGTTTTTAACCTACTTGCGGTTCTGACCCAGTTAAAATCTTATTTTTTCGCTAATGCCTGGCTTAGAGCCCAGAACTCGCGGCGTTCGATGGCGCTAAGGCCTTCCGTTCGCTCACGTGCGATAAGCGCTTCAAGGCGCTGTTCGAGCGCGGAATCGTAAATGCTTGCCAGTGAATCCTGGAACACTTCTTCCGCCTCTTCATCCACTATCATGTGGTTCCAGGTGGCCAGTGTTTCAAGGGGCTGGCTAAAATTTGTTCCGCGATATAACTCTAGTAGCTGTCCGGTGGTCAGGCCAGGATTCTCTGTACAACGACTGACTAACTCCACAAATAGCGGTAAACCCGCCATTTTTGACTGCTCCAGTCCATCCAGTGTAGGCACGATGGAGGCAAATTGCGGATTCTGCACTAATAACGCGATCAATACGCGCATGGTGGTGCGTTTTAACGCTGGTGCCGTTGATTTACCCTCTTCGGAATTTTTTTTCAGCCCTAAATTTCTTAATGCCTTTTCGTACTGAGGGTCGTAGAGCATTCCTAAGCTATTGCCGAGCATCACATTCAATGAGTCGCGCAAACTACCTTCTGGCACTTGATCAATCATAGGTTGAGCAAGCGTGGACAGTTTGGCTTTGCCATCGCGCGTACTCAAATCCACTTGCGGCATCAGGCTGTCAAACAGAAACGTGGAGAGCGGTGTAGCCTGCTCCATCCGCGCTTCAAAGGCTTCTTTGCCCTCTTTGCGTACCAGCGTGTCCGGATCTTCGCCATCGGGCAAAAACATAAAGCGTAGCTGACGACCATCATTCATGTAAGGCAATGCGGTTTCGAGCGTACGCCATGCCGCTTCACGTCCGGCGCGGTCGCCGTCGTAACAGCAAATCACGGTATCCGTTGAGCGGTAAAGCAGCTGAACGTGTTCAGCAGTGGTCGAGGTACCCAGCGATGCAACGGCATAATCGATGCCAAACTGCGCCAGCGCCACCACGTCCATATAACCTTCGACAACCAGCAAACGCGTGGGTTGCGGATGATTTTTCTGCGCTTCATAAAGTCCGTATAACTGGCGGCCTTTATGGAAAATCGGCGTTTCAGGCGAGTTCAGATACTTCGGCGTATCGTTGCCCAGCACGCGGCCACCAAAACCAATCACGCGGCCACGCTTATCGCGAATAGGGAACATCACGCGATCGCGGAAGCGATCGTAGGTGCGGCCTGAGTCATTGCTGACCAACATGCCCGCTTCCATCAGTGATTCGCGATCGTCTTTCTGCTGCCCAAAGCGCTTCAGAGCATTATCCCAACCGGCAGGCGCATAGCCGATAGCGAAGTGATCGATCACTTCCTGACTAAGACCACGCGTGGCGAGATAATTCTGTGCAGATTGCGCTTGTGGATTACGCAGGCTCTGTTGATAGAAGCCGTTCAGGCCATCCAGCAACTGATAAAGACTTTGACGTTGATGGCGCTCCATCTGGCTAGGACCATTGCCCGCTTCATACGGCACTTCTAAGCCATGAAGCGTGGCCAGCTCCTCAACGCTCTCAACAAATTCCAGACGATCGTGATTCATCAGGAAGTCGATGGCGTTACCTTTGGCGCCACAGCCGAAGCAGTAATAAAACTGCTTCTCACCGCTTACGGTGAAAGAGGGGGTTTTCTCGTTATGGAAAGGACAGCACGCGTGATAGTTCTTACCCTGCTTTTTCAGCTTAACGCGGGCATCGATAATATCCACGATGTCCGTGCGGGCAAGTAAGTCGTTGATAAATATGCGTGGAATTCGTCCAGCCATAAGCCCCGATTTTTCAGCTCATAAACGACAACAAGCCGCGCTTCCTTTCGGAAAGCACGGCCTTTTACTTGACTCTGTCTGCGTTTATCACGCGGCGGAAGCAAGCTTCCGCAAGAAATTAGTACAGACGAGTGCGGCGTGCGTTTTCGCGAGCCAGTTTCTTGGCATGACGCTTAACTGCAGATGCTTTAGCGCGCTTACGCTCAGTGGTAGGCTTCTCGTAGAACTCACGGCTACGAACTTCTGCCAAAACACCTGCTTTCTCGCATGAACGCTTGAAGCGACGCAGTGCTACGTCGAACGGCTCGTTTTCACGTACTTTAATTACCGGCATGTAACTCTTACCTCGATAAAATTCGGTTTTTGCTGCTGACTGCGGCGCCAGCACATTTCAAAATGGTGCAGCATTTTACTCCAGCCGCGGCCGACTTGTAAAGCACCATGTATAATTTAGAACCAACAGGGGCATATGCCATCGCGGCTGCCGGTTTTTTCAGGCCGTGGAGTATAGCGCACTCTTTGTGCGACAGAAAAACACTTTTTCAGGGGCAAAGTCTCTGGCGTGAGAATTGCCTGTGTTACAATGCGCGCCGCACGAAGAGGGTGATAAAAGCTATGCGAGTTCTGGGTATTGAAACGTCCTGCGATGAAACCGGCATCGCGATTTATGACGATGCGTCCGGTCTGCTGGCAAATCAACTATATAGCCAGGTGAAACTGCATGCCGATTACGGCGGAGTGGTGCCGGAACTGGCATCGCGTGACCACGTCCGTAAAACTGTGCCGCTGATTCAGGCGGCACTGAAAGAAGCAGGCCTTGAACCACAACAGATTGATGGCGTTGCCTACACTGCCGGACCCGGATTGGTGGGCGCGCTGCTGGTTGGCGCCACCATTGGTCGTGCGCTGGCGTTCGCCTGGAATGTGCCGGCGGTGCCGGTGCATCACATGGAAGGGCATCTTCTGGCGCCAATGTTGGAAGAGAATCCGCCGGAATTCCCGTTTGTTGCGCTGCTGGTTTCCGGCGGACATACACAATTGATCAGCGTGACCGGAATTGGTGAATACACCTTACTGGGCGAATCGATTGACGATGCGGCAGGCGAAGCGTTTGATAAAACTGCCAAGCTGCTGGGGCTGGATTATCCGGGCGGACCGATGCTGTCGCGTATGGCGCAGCAGGGCACACCAAACCGTTTCCGCTTCCCACGGCCAATGACCGATCGTCCGGGGCTGGATTTTAGCTTCTCCGGCCTGAAAACCTTTGCAGCGAACACCATTCGCGAGCATCAGGGCGACGAGCAAGCGCGCGCGGATATCGCTCGCGCGTTTGAAGATGCGGTGGTTGATACCTTAATGATTAAGTGCAAGCGTGCGCTCGAGCAGACCAGCTTCAAACGTTTGGTGATTGCGGGTGGCGTCAGCGCGAACCGCACGCTGCGTGAGCGCATGGCTGAGATGATGCAAAAGCGTGGCGGCGAAGTGTTTTATGCACGCCCTGAGTTTTGCACTGATAACGGCGCGATGATTGCTTACGCTGGCATGGTGCGCCTCAAAGGCGGCACCAGTGGTGGACTCGGCGTCAGTGTGCGACCGCGCTGGCCGCTGTCTGAATTACCCGCCATCTAAAATAAAAAAACCGGCCTCGCGCCGGTTTTTTTATTTCTTCTTCTTCCGCTTCCAGATCTTATTTTCCTGGCCGCGCCATAGGCGCTGGATGTTGTCGTGGTGCCGCAACAGAATCAGGCACGAAAGCATCGAAACGGGGAAAGTGAATTGCGGTTTGAACCACCACACGTAAAACGGTGCGATCAGTGCGCTGACAATCGCACCAAGCGATGAATAGCCGCTCAGCAGTACCGTCAGCAGCCAGGTGCCGGTCATTAATCCCGTCAAATCCCAGCCAATCGGCGCAATCGCACCAAAGGCGGTCGCCACGCCTTTACCGCCGCGAAAACGAAAGAACACCGGATAGATGTGGCCCAGACAGGCGGCAATCGCCGTGAGGCCAAGATAGAGCGGGGCAACGTGCAGCAGATAAGCGATCCACACCGGCAGCATGCCTTTTGCCACATCGAAGATCAGCACTGCGGCAGCGGCGGCTTTGCCACCAATGCGTAAAACGTTGGTCGCGCCAGGATTGCCTGAGCCTTGCGAACGCGGATCGGGTAAACCAGCCAGTTTACAGACCAGTATCGCACTGGAAATCGAGCCGCAAAGATACGCGAAAATAATCATACCAAGCGCGATAGCACTCATAGCGTCGTACCGTTCCTTTTGGGTCGTTTTGTTCTCGATAAGCGTGGATAATACGCATAATCCGCCGGAAGTGGTATCCGGCTTAGCCAAAAACAGAGACTGACATCATGGATATCGTATTTATCGAGCAGCTTACCGTGTTCACGACTATTGGCGTTTACGACTGGGAACAGGGCATGCAGCAGAAGCTGGTGCTCGATGTCGAAATGGCGTGGGACAACCGTCAGGCCGCGGCCAGCGACGATGTGAATGATTGCCTGAGCTACGCCGATGTCACCGAAGTGATCCTCAATCATCTGCAAGGTCAGCGTTTTGCCCTGGTTGAAAGGGTGGCAGAAGAAATCGCCGATCTGTTGATGAATCGTTTCAAAACCCCCGGAGTACGTATAAAGGTAGGCAAACCGGGCGCTGTAGCCCAGGCGGCCAGCGTTGGCGTGCGTATTGAGCGCGGGACTATTCCGAAATAAAACTTCCGTGATTGCCATCACAATGAAACCAAACCAAATTATGGTGTGTCTCACTTGAGGCCGTTGCGCTAACGAGCAGGAAGTTACCGAATTTCTTAAGGTTTCCTTCAGCGTGACGCAGGCATAATTTCAGGCGGTAGCCCTTTGCGACCGCCTTTTTACTGTTTAAAACGGATAGAGGAAATATTTTGATGGCAGACATTCACCAGCTTTGGGTAGCTGCAATCCTGGGGGTTGTAGAAGGCCTCACGGAATTCCTGCCGGTCTCTTCCACGGGCCACATGATAATTGTTGGTCATCTGTTGGGTTTTGAAGGCCAGACCGCTGAAACCTTCGAAGTTGTAATTCAACTCGGTTCCATCCTCGCTGTGGTCGTGATGTTCTGGCGCCGCCTGTTTGGTTTGATCGGCATTCACTTCGGTGAGGTCAAACATGAAGGTGTCGGTACAGGTCGTCTGACGCTGATTCATATTTTGTTGGGTATGGTGCCGGCGGTGGTGATTGGTTTGCTGCTGCATGACCAAATCAAAACGCTGTTTAACCCGATCAACGTGATGTATGCGCTGGTGGTTGGTGGTGTGCTGCTGCTGGTGGCGGAATACTTCAAGCCTAAGCAACCTAAAGCAGTGGGCGTTGACGATATCACTTACCTGCAAGCGTTTATGATTGGCTGCTTCCAGTGTCTGGCGCTGTGGCCGGGCTTCTCGCGCTCAGGTGCGACGATTTCTGGCGGTATGCTGATGGGCGTGAGCCGTTATGCGGCGTCGGAGTTCTCGTTCATTCTGGCGGTGCCGATGATGATTGGTGCAACCGGACTGGATCTCTACAAGAGCCTCAGCTTCCTGACAATGCAGGATTTCCCGATGTTTGCCGTCGGTTTTGTCACCGCCTTCGTTGTGGCGCTGCTGGCAATCAAAGTGTTCCTTGAGCTGATCAAGCGTATTTCGTTTGTCTCTTTCGCTATCTACCGCTTCATTGTGGCGGCCGTGGTTTACGCCATCTTTATGTAAATTGCCACGCGCGGCCGGTTACACTGGCCGCGCGTTAATCAATTCCGCCTGCAGCACCGCAACACGCCGACGCGTCAACTCTTCCCGCACTTCTGCCCCTTTAAAACCTGCTGCAACCACATCTTTGGTGGGTACCGCTTGCGCCAGCGTAAACGCCAGACGCAAATAGTCGCCTTGCGGATAAGCCATGCTTTCCAGGCCAGCACGCCCGCGCGCATCCGCTTCGCTGGTCAGCGCCATTTTCTCCACGCGATCGGGCTTACGCCAGGCATCGATGCGATCAAACAGCGCGATTAATGCGTCAGCCGGCTGGCGTTCAATGGTGTGCACCACGTCATGGAATTCGGTCACCACTAACGCCAAATCACGTACCTGATTCGGCACGCGCAGGCGCTGGCACAGCGCTTCAACAATCGGCACGCCCGCGAGGCCATGACCATGATGGCTCGGCCATTTTTCCGGTGGCGTCAGTGCCTTACCGACATCGTGGAACAACGTAGCGAAACGCACATCAAGTTGATCCGAGAGCGCGGCGGACATCGCCAGCGTCATCAGCGCATGGATGCCGGTATCAATTTCAGGATGCCATTTGATCGGTGCCGGAATGCCATACAGGTTATCGATTTCCGGGAACAGCACCTGCAGCGCGCCGCAATCACGTAGCACCTGGAAATAGACCTGTGGATTGCGCGTCAGCAACGCTTTTTCCGTCTCTTTCCACACGCGTTCTGCGGTGAGATGTGCCAGTTCGCCGCTGACCGCCATTTCGCGCATCAGCGCCTGGGTTTCATCGGCAATACGGAAATTAAGATGGGCAAAGCGGGCGGCGAAACGCGCCACGCGTAATACACGCAGCGGATCTTCGTTAAAGGCGGCGGATACATGGCGCAGCTGGCGTTGTGCCAAATCGCGCTGACCGCCATAAGGATCAATCAGCTCACCACTGTCGCTTTGGGCGATGGCATTGATGGTGAGATCGCGGCGCTGCAGATCTTGCTCGAGCGTGACATCCGGCGCGAACTGCGTCACAAAACCGGTGTAACCGTTGCCGCTTTTGCGTTCCGTACGCGCCAGCGCATACTCTTCACGGCTGCGCGGATGCAAAAAAACCGGAAAATCCCGGCCAACCTGCTGATAACCTTCCGCCAGCATCGAATCTGGCGTCGCGCCAACAACCACCCAATCTCTATCTTTTACCGGCAAACGCAGTAAGGCATCGCGCACTGCGCCACCGACCAGAAACGTCTTCACTCAACCACTCCAGAGGCAAATCAGAAATTGCGTGCTGAACACGCTTGTTACTTTATTGTTGCATACTTTGGCTAAATATCGGGCACGCCAAAAAGGGCATCTTACGATCCCCTTAAATAAAAGAACAAATCTGCGTGGCGCGTTAGTTCATCCAGCGATCGTTTTTCTTGCGACGCGGCACCATATGCGGCAGCAACAGACCCAACAGCAAACCAACGCCCAGCACGCCGCCACCATACATAAACCACTGCATGATGATGGTGCGCTGCTTGTCATCCAGCTGTACGTTGGCGGCACTCACTTTCTTCTGCGCGACAATCAGCTCATTTTTCAGCTTCTGATTCTCGGCTTTCAGGCCATCAATGGTGCCGTCGCTGTTGGCGACTTTGTTTTGCATCTCGGACGTGCGCTGATTCCAGCTGTTATCGATATTCGCTAGCTTGGCCGTCAGGTCTTTAACCTGCTGCTCCAGCTGCGGCACGCGGGTTCGCAGGCTCGGATTGGCGCTCAGCTGCGACAGTGGAATCCAGTTGGTTTTGCCTTCTGCATCACGAATCTGACCATATTGAGAATCGTTATTGGTCTGCAGCAAGGTGACTTCCTCTCCGGCGTTCAGCTTACCGATCAGGCGATATTGATCGCCCGGACCGCTGCGCACCCAAGTGGACAATTCATCGGAGATGTAACGCTTTTCGTCAGCAGCATGAGCAGGCGTGATGGCGCTGAAAGCCAGCAAAGAAAGGGCAGCAAGTGTGATTTTTTTCATTCGATGTCGTTTTTTCTTAATGGCGTAAAATTACCGGCACAGTCTGGAGACGCTTCTCAAAAATCTGAATGAGAACTATCCTGGTCTCAATCCGGTGCGAAAAGGGTCGTAAAAGCACAAGAAAGCGGAGACAGCGGGCTTCCGGTGCATTACTCTTCGCCAGATTAAACTCGTAAGTGCCAGCAGCGTATTGAATAAAAAATTATGACCATCGAAATCGAATTAAAGTTCATTGCTACACCGCAAGCCGCCGAAAAACTGGCTGAAAAGCTTGCCGCGTGGCCACATCAGCACTTCGCCGCGCGCGAGCTGACCAACATCTATTATGAAACCGATGATAATCAACTGCGTCGTTGGGACATGGGCCTGCGCATTCGTGGCGTTGACCAACGCTATGAAATGACACTGAAAGCAGCCGGAAAAACCGTCGGCGGTTTGCATCAGCGTCCTGAATATAATGTTGATCTCACCGAGCCGCAGCTGGATATCGCGCGCCTGCCAACCGAGATCTGGCCGCAGGACACCGATATCGCCGCACTGCAATCGCGCCTGCAGCCGTTGTTCAGCACCCATTTCCAGCGCGAAGCCTGGCTGGTGCAATTTGGCGACAGTGAAATTGAAGTGGCATTTGACCGCGGCGAAGTCGCTGCCGGTGATTTCAGCGAACCGCTTTATGAAGTTGAGCTTGAGCTCAAAAGTGGACAGCGCGATGACATGCTGAAATTTGCTGAAGCGCTGGTTGCGATGGGCGGCTTGCGGCTTGGCAGCCTGAGCAAAGCTGCGCGTGGCTACCAGCTGGCGCAGGGTAATTTACCGCGTCCAATCCGTACGTTGCCGTTGCAGAAAATCGCCGCGAAAGCGTCGGTTGAGCAGGGCATGATTAACGCGATGACGGCGGCACTGAATCATTGGCAATACCATGAAGAAGTGTGGCTGCGTGGTAATAAAGAGGCCAAAGCGGCGGTGATTGATGCGCTGGAAACGCTACGTCAGGCGTTCTCACTGTTTGGCGCGTTGGTGCCTCGCAAGGCCAGCAGCGATCTGCGCCAGAAGTTAACCCGTCAGGAAGAGTTGCTGGCCGATGAAGAGAATAATGCAGAAACCACGTGTTTCTCGTTGACCTCCGTTGAAGCCCAGTTAGCGCTTACTCACTGGCTGGTGGAGTCGCAGTGGCAAAACTGGCTCGACGACAAGAGCAAAAGCAAGCTGCAGGGATCGTTTAAGCGCTTCAGCGATATTATGCTGAGCCGCATCTCAGCCGATCTTCGTGAAACCTTCGTGGACGTGCAACTGTTCAATGAGTTTCAGGATAAAGCGACGCGCCTGAATCGCCAGCTGCTGGCGGTAAATCTGCTGGCGGGCGCTTATCCGGCGGAAGAGGTGAATGTTTGGCTGGAAGGCTGGCTGGAGTTACAGCACGCCATTCGCGTCAAACAGAATCACGGCTTAATGCAATTGGTGAATCTGGCGATTAAACCGACGCCGTTCTGGCTCAATAGCGGAATCAAACGCTAACGAAAAATCCAATCAGGGAGAGAAGATGTTGTTACCGTTACCGGCGCTAATGCAGGCGCAGTTGGCTAATGTGGCAGAGCGACTTAATTTGCCACCCTCAGCGTTTACGCCAGAACAGGCGGGCGCGCTGACTTTTAGTGACTTTATCCTCGATAACCTGCAGCAGCATCCCGAATGGTGGCAGCATCTGCAACAGCAAGCGCCTGCGCCAGATGAGTGGCAGCACTATGCCAGCTGGCTGAAGGACGCGCTGCGAGCCGTTGATAACGAAGTCTCCCTGATGCGCGAACTGCGTTTGTTCCGTCGTCACATGCTGGTGCGCATCGCCTGGATGCAGGCGATGCAACACGCCACTACCGAACAAAGTTTGCAGCAACTCAGTACGCTGGCGGAAATTCTCATCGCTGCCGCGCGCGACTGGGTTTGGCAGGATTGCAGCCGTGATTTCGGTACGCCATGCAATGAAGCCGGTGAAGCTCAGCCGATGTTGATTCTTGGTATGGGTAAACTCGGCGGCTGTGAACTCAATTTCTCTTCTGATATCGATTTGATTTTTGCCTGGCCGGAAAACGGCGTTACGCAAGGTGGACGGCGCGAGCTCGACAATGCGCAATTCTTCACGCGTATGGGGCAGCGGCTGATCAAAGTGCTCGATCAGCCTACGGTGGATGGGTTTGTCTATCGCGTGGATATGCGTCTGCGCCCGTTCGGTGATAGCGGTCCGCTGGTGCTGAGCTTTGCGGCACTGGAAGATTATTATCAGGAGCAGGGCCGCGACTGGGAACGCTATGCGATGGTCAAAGCCCGCCTGATGGGCGACGATCACGGACACTGGAGCCAGGAATTGCAGCAAATGCTGCGCCCGTTCGTCTATCGACGCTATATCGACTTCAGCGTGATTCAATCGCTGCGAAACATGAAGGGCATGATCGCGCGCGAAGTGCGCCGACGCGGCTTGAAAGACAACATTAAGCTCGGCGCTGGCGGCATTCGTGAAACAGAATTCATTGTGCAGGTCTTCCAGCTAATTCGCGGTGGACGTGAGCGCTCACTACAACTGCGTTCCTTGCTCCCTACGCTTGAAGCCATTGGCGAGCTGGCTCTGTTAAGTCAAAAACAGATCGAGCATCTGCGTGAAGCCTATCTGTTCCTGCGTCGGCTGGAAAACCTGCTGCAAAGTATTAATGACGAGCAAACGCAAACGCTGCCAGAGAATGAACTCGACCGCCAGCGCTTAGCCTGGGCGATGGGCGCTGCAGACTGGAGCGCACTGATGGCGCAGCTGGAGCTGCAAATGGCCGGTGTGCGCGCCATCTTTGATGAGCTGATTGGCGACGATGCGCCGGATGTCGACGACCAGCCGCAGTTGGCTGAATTTGCTGGTTTGTGGCAGGACGCACTGGAAGAGAGCGATCTCGTCCCGGTTGTGCCGCAGCTGGACGATGCGCAGCGTCATGCGCTTTACAACGCGTTGAACAACTTCCGTCAGGATGTAAGCCGCCGCACCATTGGTCCGCGCGGTCGTCTGGCGCTTGATCAGTTGATGCCGCGTCTGCTCAGTGAAGTCTGCCCGCGCGAAGATGCGGATGTGCTGCTGAACCGCCTGACACCGCTGTTACTGGGCGTGCTGACGCGCAGCACTTATCTGGAATTACTCACCGAATATCATGGCGCGCTGCGTCATCTGATTCGTCTGTGTGCCGCATCACCGATGGTTGCCAGCCAGCTGGCGCGCTATCCGCTGCTGCTGGATGAGCTACTCGATCCCGCAACGCTTTATCAACCTACCGCGACCGACGCTTATCGTGACGAACTGCGCCAGTATTTGCTGCGTATTCCTACCGATGACGAAGAGCAGCAGCTGGAAGCACTACGCCAGTTTAAACAGGCGCAGCATCTGCGCATCGCCGCTGCCGATATTGCTGAAACGCTGCCCGTGATGAAAGTGAGCGATCACTTAACCTGGCTGGCAGAAGCGATTATCGAATCCGTGGTGCAGCAAGCCTGGCAGATGATGGTGCAGCGCTATGGTCGCCCATCGCATCTCACCAGCGACAACGAGCGCGGTTTTGCGGTTGTCGGTTACGGCAAGCTCGGTGGTTGGGAGCTGGGTTATAGCTCTGATCTTGATTTGGTGTTCCTGCATGATTGTCCGGATGATGCGGAAACCGATGGTGAGCGGGTCATTGATGGTCGTCAGTTCTATCTGCGCCTGGCGCAGCGTGTGATGCATCTGTTTAGTACGCGCACGTCGTCCGGCATTTTGTATGAAGTGGATGCGCGTCTGCGTCCTTCTGGCGCGGCGGGCATGCTGGTCAGTACCTTTGCTGCATTTAACGAATACCAGCGCAGCGAGGCGTGGACCTGGGAACATCAGGCGCTGGTGCGTGCGCGCATTGTGTTTGGCGAACCTGCACTATGTGAACGCTTTGATGAGATTCGACGTGGCATTCTTTGCCTGCCGCGTGAATTCGAGACCTTGCAAAAAGAAGTGCGTGAAATGCGTGAAAAAATGCGTGCGCATCTCAGCAATAAACACAAAGGTCGCTGGGAAATTAAGACCGATGAGGGCGGTATCACCGATATTGAATTCATCGCGCAATATCTTGTCTTAGGCTACGCGGCCCATCAGCCAGCGTTGACGCGCTGGTCGGATAACGTCCGCATTTTCGAGTTAATGGCGCGTCACGGCATTATGCCGGATGAAGAGGCGCAGGCTTTAACGCATGCTTACGTCACGTTACGTGATGCGCTGCACCATCTGGCGCTGCAGGAATTGCCGGGCCATGTGGCAGCTGAAGCCTTTGTCGCTGAGCGCGCGGTGGTCAACAACAGTTGGCAGCGTTGGTTAAGCGGCACCGAATCTGACAGCGCGGAACAGTGAGCCTGATGGCTTATGTGGTAATATCCCGCGCATTATTTTGACCGTGTTGGAGTCTCTGAATGAAAGTAACACTGCCCACTTTTGGCAAGGCCACTGTGCTGGTCGTCGGCGATGTAATGTTAGATCGCTATTGGTATGGCCCAACCAGCCGTATTTCCCCGGAAGCGCCGGTGCCGGTGGTGAAAGTGGATACTATTGAAGAGCGTCCAGGCGGCGCGGCAAACGTCGCCATGAACATTGCTGCGCTCGGTGCAGCATCACGGCTGATTGGCTTGACGGGCGCCGATGATGCCGCGCGCGTGCTGAGTGAAACCCTGCAGAAGGTGAATGTCGACTGTGATTTTGTGGCGGTGCAAAGCCATCCAACCATCACTAAGCTGCGCGTGCTGTCGCGCAATCAGCAACTGATTCGCCTCGATTTCGAAGAGGGTTTTGAGCAGATTGATCCGCAGCCGATTCACGATCGTATGCGTCAATCGCTGACGCAAGCGGGTGCGCTGGTGCTGTCTGACTACGCCAAAGGCGCGCTGAATAGCGTACAGACTATGATTCAACTGGCGCGTGAAGCTAATGTGCCGGTGCTGATTGATCCCAAAGGCACTGATTTTGAACGTTATCGCGGTGCGACACTGCTAACGCCAAATTTGTCCGAATTTGAAGCGGTGGTGGGTAAGTGCAAAACCGTGGAAGAGATTGTCAGCCGTGGCATGCAGCTAATCGCTGATTATGAGCTCTCCGCGCTGCTGGTCACCCGTTCAGAGAACGGTATGACGCTGCTGCAGCCGGGCAAAGAACCGCTGCATCTGCCTACGCAGGCGCAGGAAGTGTATGACGTGACCGGCGCGGGCGATACGGTGATTGGCGTGCTGGCTGCGGTGCTGGCAGCCGGCGACAGCCTGGAAGAAGCCTGTTTCCTTGCCAATGCTGCTGCCGGCGTCGTCGTTGGTAAGCTGGGTACTTCTACAGTCAGCACGGTTGAGCTGGAAAATGCCATTCACGCCCGTCCAGAAACGGGATTTGGTGTGATGACCGAAGCGGAACTGAAAGCCGCTGTTGCGCTGGCGCGTCAGCGCGGTGAAAAAGTGGTGATGACCAACGGTGTGTTTGACATCCTGCACGCTGGCCATGTTTCTTATCTGGCGAATGCGCGCAAGCTGGGCGATCGCCTGATTGTGGCCGTTAACAGTGATGCCTCGACTAAGCGTCTGAAAGGCGAAACGCGTCCGGTCAATCCGCAAGAAAATCGCATGATTGTTTTGGGTGCGCTGGAAGCGGTGGATTGGGTTGTACTGTTTGAAGAAGACACGCCACAGCGTCTGATTGCTGGCGTACTGCCGGATCTGTTGGTAAAAGGCGGCGACTACAAGCCGGAAGATATCGCGGGAAGCAAAGAAGTGTGGGCAAACGGCGGTGACGTGCGCGTGCTTAACTTCGAAGATGGCATCTCAACCAGCAACATCATCAAAACGATTCGCAGTCATTAAGTGTAAATCGGCGGGAGTTATGCTCCCGCCGATGAGCTTACTGCGGAGTATCGATTTTTCCAGCAGGATCTGGCGTGATGATTGCCGGCGCGGGTGCTGCTGGACTTTCACTTTCTAACTTCGCCAAACGCTGTTCCAGCGCAGCTAATTTCTCGCGCGTACGCAGCAGAACCTGCGTCTGCACATCAAACTCTTCACGGTTAACCAGGTCCATGCGCGTCAACTGCGCCTGCAATACCTGACGGATTTTCTTTTCGACATCATCGCCAAAATCGCGAATCCCTTTCGGCATAGCTTCATGTACCTGGCGAGCCAGTTGTTCAATTTTTTTCGTGTCGATCATGATTATTTCCTGGTTACGGTGGCCGATAGCTGCGCGTGTTCGGACTCAATAGCTATTAAGTGTAATGCCTGAAACGAAAAGGTTAAACCTGAAATCCGCAACGCAGGAAATGCAAAAGCATTTGCACTTTTGTCGATTGCCCGTCCAGATGATTGGCGTTATAGTTTGTTCGCTTATTCTCAGGGCGGGGCGAAATTCCCCACCGGCGGTAAATCAGCTATAGCTGAAAGCCCGCGAGCGCTTTGACAGCAATGTGAAAGGTCAGCAGATCCGGTGTAATTCCGGAGCCGACGGTTAGAGTCCGGATGGGAGAGGGTAACGACATCAGCCGGGCTTTGCCCGCGTCACGTTTTTGCCATGTGTTTTGTACGCACTCCTAAGCACGCCCTGGTTCTGGTAACTCATATTTTATAAGGTTTTTTTACCATGAATCAGACGCTTCTTTCTGAATTTGGCACGCCTGAACAGCGTGTAGAGCGCGCCATTGATGCGCTGCGCAACGGCCGCGGTGTAATGGTGCTCGACGATGAAAATCGTGAAAACGAAGGTGACATGATCTTCCCGGCAGAAACCATGACCGTTGAGCAGATGGCATTAACCATCCGACACGGCAGCGGTATTGTGTGCCTCTGCATCACCGAAGAACGCCGTCAGCAGCTTGAACTGCCAATGATGGTGGAAACCAACACCAGCGCATACGGCACCGGTTTTACGGTGACGATTGAAGCCGCAAGCGGTGTCACCACCGGCGTTTCTGCTGCCGATCGTATCACCACCATTCGCGCTGCAGTCGCTGATGGCGCTAAGCCGTCAGACCTTAACCGTCCGGGCCATGTCTTCCCGCTGCGCGCGCGTGAAGGCGGAGTTCTGTCTCGCGGTGGACATACCGAAGCGACTATCGATCTGGTGACGCTGGCAGGATTTAAACCTGCGGGTGTACTGTGCGAATTGACCAATGATGATGGCAGCATGGCGCATGCGCCTGAAGCGATCGTGTTTGCTAAGCAACACGATATGCCGGTCGTCACCATTGAAGACCTGGTGGCGTATCGCCGTCAGCGTGAGACGCGTCACGCCAGCTAACTGAATTGATGTAGAAGAAAGAGGCCGGATAGTGATCTATTCGGCCTCTTTTTTTGTTTTAGCGATTGGCATAAAACACATGATTACCAATCACCACGGTACGTTCAAAAGCATGGCGCCAGGCCGGTTTAACGTGGTGCGCATGGAAGAACGTTGCGCCTTTGGTTACGTCCTGTAATTCCCCTTCAACAATCTTTTTTGCCAACTCTCTGGCGCGCTGCCAGCTTTTATCTTCCTTGGGTGGATAACGATAAGGATTCTTTTTGAGAGACGTCCAGGAGAACTGTTTAGGTGCGTACACCACAGGACAGATCTCTTTGACATCCCAATTGGCCCGGTTCATGGTCACCGTGCCAACCGCTATTTGTCCTTTAATCGGTTCGCCACGCGCTTCATGGTAGATATTCATCGCCAGGCACAATATTGCTCCCTGAATTAACATACATTCCACTGCTCATATTTCCAAAACCGAGTGGAGTGTAAGAAGCCGATTCGTTGTATGTAACAAGACCAGTCTCGCTCGGTCTTATGTGCGGGCTATATCACTGATATGTAAAAGGAGTGCACAAAATATTGAGACTCATCTTATCTCTAATTTTCTTGTAAAATGTCATTCAAATTTCCTGATTGAGATCATCATGCTTATCAGCGTTAATCCCTCTGCAAAAGCGCGTATCGTAGCGGTTAATAAAGCGACACTTCGTCAGAGGATGAAACATGAGCACTACACGCATGCCTGCGCTATTCCTTGGTCACGGCAGCCCGATGAACGTACTGGAAGATAATCGTTATACCCAAACCTGGCAGCATTTAGGTGCGACATTGCCACGTCCACGCGCGATTCTCGCGGTTTCGGCGCACTGGTACACACGCGGCACGGCAGTGACGGCGATGAATAATCCGCGCACCATCCATGATTTCGGTGGCTTCCCGCAGGCGCTGTTTGATGTGCGTTATCCCGCGCCGGGATCGCCAGAGCTGGCAAAGCAAGTGATTGATCTGCTCGCGCCAGTCGCCGTTCATGCCGATCAGGAGTGGGGTTTTGATCATGGTTCGTGGGGCGTGCTGGCAAAAATGTATCCCGAGGCCGACATTCCGGTTGTGCAATTGAGTATAGACGGTACTAAACCTGCCGAATGGCACTATGCATTGGGGCAAAAGCTGGCGTCATTGCGAGATGAAGGTGTGATGATCGTGGCTAGCGGTAACGTGGTGCACAATCTGCGTATGCTGCGCTGGCAGGGTGCGGAAACCGCGTATCCGTGGGCGGAAAGCTTCAATCAGTTTGTACGTGAGAATCTGGGTTTCCAGGGCGAGGCCGCGGATCACCCCTTGGTGAACTTTATGCAGCATCCGGATGCACAGCTTGCAAACCCAACGCCTGAACACTATTTACCGCTGCTCTATATTCTTGGTGCGCGTGCTGCTGCTGAAGCGATCAGCATTCCTGTGGAAGGTATGGAGATGGGCGCGATCAGCATGATGTCGGTGCAGATTGGTTAATGCGCGTGGCCGCCCGAAGATTGCGGGCGGCACAGCGTTTACTCAATAAAGGTATGCGGATAGAAGCGCGACAGATCCTGAGTGATCAATGCACGATCTTCGCGTATGCCAATACCGGCAGGTTGATCGTCAATCAGCCAGCTACCGATCAAGGTGTAGCTATCACCAAATTTCGGTAGCTGATAGAACTGCTGAATAATCATGCCTTCTTCGCCATACGGACCATCCGCACGCGCGATCTCCTGGCCGTTCTCAATGATGCGAATATTGGCACCTTCACGTGAAAACAGCGGTTTCACTACGTATTTATCCATCTGCGGCGCGTTTTTATCATCGGCAAAATAGGCGGGCAGCAAATTGGGATGATTGGGGAACATTTCCCAAAGCAGCGGTAACAGCGCTTTATTAGAGATGATGCTTTTCCATGCCGGTTCCAGCCAGCGCACGCCCGCGTCTGCCAGCTTGGTGGAGAACACTTCGCGCAGCATGAATTCCCACGGATAGAGCTTGAACAGATTGCTGATGACCTGATCGTTTACATCAGTAAACTGGCCTCTTTCACCCAGTCCAATCTCATCTATATAGAGAAACTCGCTCGGCAATCCGGCTTCGGTGGCGCAGTCCTGCAGATATTGCACAGTGGCGCGATCTTCTTCGGTATCACGACAGCAGGAGAAGTGCAGCCAGTTGAACCCGAACTGCTGATGCAGCGTAGCGAAGCGCTCTATCAGCTTCTCTTGCAGGCTGTTGAACTGGTCACTGCCCTGCGGCAGGTTACCCGCTGTGACCTGGTCTTCCAGCCAAATCCACTGAAAGAAGGCAGCTTCATACAGCGAGGTTGGCGTGTCGGCGTTGTTTTCCAGCAGCTTGGCGTCACCTTTGCCATCCCATGCCAGATCAAGGCGCGAATAGAGCGATGGCTGGCGCAACTTCCAGGAATCGCGCACAAAATCCCAGGTGTGCTTAGGAATGCAGAATCGGGTGAGCAGCTCGTCACTGTTCACCACTTTCTCCACCGCTTGCAAACACATCTGGTGTAGCTCGGCGGTGGTATCTTCCAGCTGTTCAACCTGCGCTAACGTGAATTGGTAGTACGCATCTTCACACCAGTAAGGTTCGCCATACATGGTGTGAAACTGGAAACCATACTCCGCTGCTTTTTCACGCCAGTCTGGACGTTCAGGGATTGCAATACGTTGCATGCTGCGGCTTAGCCTCCCAGCGAGCGGCTGCCGGTGCCAGAGGCACTGCTGCGCTGCATGGTGTTTTGTTTTGCCACGCTGTCACCAAAGCCGCCACGCGTGATGGTGGAAGTGGTGGCAGGTTTCGGCGCCATGGCTGTTTTCGGCACGTTGATGGTACGACCTGATGTCGCATTGCCGTAGTTTTTACCCGACGCGTCGACAAATTTGCCGTTTGCCGGGCTGTTCGGATTTTTTGGTGAGAACAGCGGCTGCTGGGCAAAGCCTGCGCCACCGCTCATCATACGTCCCATCATGTAACCGGCCATCAATGGCATCCAGAAGCTGCCGCTTTGCTGTGCTTCGGCATTATTAGCGGTCGTTCCAACGCCCGCTTGTGCAGGCGTTTGCTGGCACTGATTCTCACCAAACTCAGCCACACAATCTTCGCGCGTGGCGTATTTTGGCGCGGTACGTTCAGCTTCTTTCTGTGCGTTGTTATACGCAGTGGTACATTGCGCGCTCTGGCCTGGATTGGCTTTGGCGCAATCATCTGCGTTTTGATAGAGCGACACCGTCTCATCACTCTGCTCGCAGCCTGCCAGCATAAACACTGCGCTAACGGCAAAGGCGACTGGCGTTAAGTGGCGTGCCTGCCAGCTTTTACGAAAAGCGGCATGGCGAATATTTTTCGTCCGTTTCATTATTTTCATCCTGTGCCCAAAGGTGCGGTAAAGGATAGGGGATGAGCGGTGGAAAATGAAGCGCGAAGCCAGATGGGGAAAGCATCTTTACGTAGCTATACGATTGAATGCGAAAGGGGCCGCATGCGGCCCCTTGGGGAATTAATTACCGAATGGATTTCCGCTGCTGCGTGCGGCAGCTGGACGGGCTTGTGCGGCGGCTGAAGGCGATGACGCTTTCGGACCGTTATCCACACGCGCGGCCTGCTGGTTATTTTCCGGCGCCACCACTTCTGGTGTCGTGGTGATCTCTTTGCCCAGCGTGCTGTTCAGCTGCTGCAGATCCTGCTCGTTCAGCGTACCCAGCGCATATTTGATATTCAGCTGGTTAATCAGATAGCTATAACGCGCATCAGAAAGCTGCTGTTTAGCATTGAACAGCGTGGTGGTTGCATCCAGCACATCAACGATGGTACGCGTACCAACTTGATAACCCGCTTCCATCGCATCCAATGAGCTTTGTGCTGAGACAACCGCCTGCTTGTAAGCATCGATGCTGCTGATAGAGGCATTCACGTTATTGAATGAAGAACGCACCGTCTGAACCGCGCTACGATGTGCGCCTTCCAGCTGCTCGCTGGCCGCGACATAGTTGTACTGCGCCTGTTTTACCTGGGAGGTAACCGAACCGCCGCTATACAGTGGCATGGTGAAGCTCAGACCAACCTGGTTAGAACCGGTGATAGAGTCGGTGCTGCCGGCGCTCTGATTGGCGCGGCTGCCGCCATATTTGCTGTTCGACATACCGGTTGACGCAGTCAAGTCCAGCGTTGGCATGTGGCCGGTTTCAGCTGAACGAATCTGCTCACGTGCCAGATCCTGGCTCAGACGCGCAGACAGCAAGGTCAGGTTGCGGCTCTCTGCTTCTTTTAGCAGGCTGGCAACAGCATCTGGACGCGCGGTTTTGAAACGATCGATATTCAGAGAAGCCAGCGACAGATAATCCATGCCGGTAATCTGACGCAGCGATTCCACCGCATTATCGAGGTTGTTACGTGCGGTCACTTCGTTGGCCAGCACGGTGTCATACTGTGCGCGGGCGTTCTGCACGTCAGTGATCGCGACCAAACCCACGTTGAAGCGCTGAGTAGTTTGATCCAATTCGCGGTAGATCGACTGTTTCTGTGCTTCGGTGTAAGAAAGCGTATCGATCGCCTTCAACACGTTGAAATAGGCAGTTGCACTATTCAGAATCAGATCTTGCTGAGCAACCTGATAAGTGACGTCCTGAATACCGGCTTGTTTTTCCTGCAGCGACAGCGCGCGCCATTTCGACATGTCGAAAATAGTTTGAGTTAATTGCAGAGAGGCGCTGGTCGTGTTGGAATGAAGTCCGCTGCTGTCACGGTAGCCATTGTTATAAGTGTAATCTGCGCCCAAGCCTAACTGCGGCAATAAAGGACTACGCGCTTCATTGATTTTCTCAAATGCTGCGTCGCGGTTAGCGGCAGAGGAGCGCAGATCGGGGTTGCTAAGGCGCGCCTGCTGATAGACCTGCAACAGGTTTTCTGCCTGGCTGGCAAGGCTGAATCCGCCCAGGCTCAGTCCAATAAAAAGTGGGAGCAGTTTTTTCATTTGCATTCCTTTTGTTGCAGCAAAATGCACTGGTAGTGCTGCAGGTAAGCCAAAAAAATAATCGCCGATTCTACAGAGGCGGCGTCAGAGATAAGTTGGCTGAACGTGCCTTCTTCCCCTAATTTACGTAAATAATTCAAAAAGAACCACTCGGACGGAGCGGTAGACTTGGCTTTTCTTTGCTCCATCCCAATCTGCATAAGGAATCAGACGATGGCGAGTGCAAAAAAATCCCCTGTGACTTTCACAAAAAACGATGTAGAAATTATTGCACGCGAAACGCGTTACGATGGTTTTTTTTCCATCGTCAGCTACCGTTTCCGTCACCGTCGTTTTAATGGCGAAATGAGTGGTGAAGTGGTGCGCGAAGTTTTTGAGCGCGGACACGCCGCCGTGCTGCTACCCTATGATCCCTTACGCGATGAAGTGGTGCTGATCGAACAGATCCGCATTCCCGCTTTTGATTCCAGCCCAACGCCCTGGCTGCTGGAAATGGTGGCTGGCATCATCGAACCTGGCGAAACACCAGAAGATGTCGCACGACGTGAGGCGGTAGAAGAGGCTGGCCTCAAGGTTGGCCGCGTCAAACCGATAGTGAATTACTTAGCCAGCCCCGGCGGAACGTCTGAACGTTTGTCGGTGCTGGTAGGCGAAGTGGATGCCAGCCTGGCAGAGGGAAATCACGGGCTGGAGGAAGAGAATGAGGATATTCTTGTCCATGTGGTGAGCCGCGAACAGGCTTATCGCTGGGTGGAAGAGGGGATTATTGATAACGCGGCATCTGTCATCGCCTTGCAATGGCTGGCGTTGCACCATGAAAAACTACGAGAAGAGTGGAAGCTAAAATGAAACAGCGCTATACCCCTGACTTTCCCGAAATGATGCGCCTGTGCGAAACCAATTTTGCCCAGCTGCGTCGCCTGCTGCCACGCAATGATGAGGCAGGCGCATCGGTGATTTATCAGGTGAATGGCGCCAGCTATCAGCTCACCATCGAAGAATCGACCCGTTACACCACGCTGGTGGAAGTGCGTCAGGTGGCGCCTGCGGTGAGTTACTGGAGCCTGCCTTCTATGTCTGTGCGGCTCTACCATGATGCGATGGTCGCTGAAGTGTGTTCCACTAAACAGATCTACCGATTTAAAGCGCGCTATGATTATCCTAATAAAAAATTGCATCAGCGCGATGAAAAACATCAGATTAACCAGTTCCTTGCGGATTGGTTGCGTTACTGCTTAGCGCATGGCGCTGTGGCAGTACCGGTTTGCTGATAGCGTAAAAAACGCAACGATGGCGTGGAGATTAAGGAAACGCTTTGGATAGCCTGCTAACTCTTCCTGCGCGAGATGGGTCTGATATCAGGATTTTACAAATCACGGATACCCATCTTTTTGCTGGAAAACATCAATCGCTGCTTGGGGTGAATACCTGGTCGAGTTTTGATGCGGTGCTGGATGCCATTGAGGCACAACAGCAGCATTATGATCTGATTATCGCCACCGGCGATCTCGCTCAGGATCACACCGTCGAAGCTTACCAACATTTTGTAGCGGGCATTAACCGTCTGCCGAAACCTTGCGTCTGGCTGCCGGGAAATCACGATTTTCAGCCGGCGATGGTGGATACACTGGCCGATGCGGGTATTAAGTCAGACAAGCATGTTCTGTTAGGCGATCACTGGCAGCTGGTGCTGCTCGATAGCCAGGTATTTGGTGTACCGCACGGCATGTTGAGCGAATACCAGCTTGAGTGGCTGCACACCGCGCTCAGCAAGTATCCGGAACGTCACACCTTAGTGCTGCTGCATCACCATCCGCTGGCTTCCGGTTGTACCTGGTTAGATCAGCACAGCTTGCGTAATCCACATCAGCTGGAAGCAGTACTGCAACACTTCCCGCGTGCGCGCAATCTGGTGTGCGGCCATATTCATCAGGAACTCGATCTCGACTGGCATGGTCGCCGCGTAATGGCTTCACCATCGACCTGCGTCCAGTTCAAACCGCATTGCACTAACTTCACTATTGATACGCTGTCGCCAGGCTGGCGCTGGTTCACTTTGCAGCCAGACGGCGTGCTGCAAACCGAAGTGAACCGCCTGCAAAGCGACATGTTCCGCCCCGATCTTGATTCCGAGGGCTACTAAGCAATGGCGGCGCTGATCTATCTGCACGGCTTCAACAGTTCCCCGCAATCGGCGAAAGCCACCCAGCTGCAGCAATGGCTCAACGAGCAGCATCCACACATCAATGTGATGGTGCCGCAACTGCCGACGTTTCCGGCCGAAGCCGCCACCATGCTGGAAGAGCTGGTGATGCAGTATTCCGGTGAACCGCTGGGATTGGTGGGATCGTCGCTGGGCGGCTATTTTGCTACCTGGCTGTCGCAGTGTTTTATGTTGCCAGCGGTGGTGGTCAATCCCGCCGTAAGGCCATTTGAGCTGCTGGTGGATTATCTCGGCGAAAACCGTAATCCCTACACCGGCCAGCAATATGTGTTAGAGTCTCGCCACATTTACGATCTGAAAGTAATGCAGATTGACCCTCTTGAAGCGCCCGATTTACTCTGGCTGCTGCAACAAACCGGCGATGAAATACTCGATTATCGCCAGGCGCTGGAGTATTACAGCGCATGCCGCCAGACGGTTGAAGAGGGCGGCAATCATGCCTATATCGGATTCGAACGCCATTTCGCACAGATAGTTGATTTTCTGGGAGTAAACGCCCAGTAGCTTTGCGAGATGGGGCCATTTTCCTATTGCCAATCAGACATTTACGATGAGCCAATCAAGCTATAATGCCGATGCCATTGAGGTCCTGACCGGCCTTGAACCGGTGCGTCGTCGTCCGGGGATGTACACCGATACCACGCGCCCAAACCATCTGGGCCAGGAAGTGATCGATAACAGCGTCGATGAGGCGCTGGCCGGTCACGCCAAACGTGTGGAAGTGATTCTTCATGCCGATCAGTCATTGGAAGTTATTGATGATGGTCGTGGCATGCCGGTGGATATTCATCCGGAAGAAGGCGTACCTGCGGTTGAGCTGATTCTTTGTCGCCTGCACGCGGGCGGCAAATTCTCCAATAAAAACTATCAGTTCTCAGGCGGCTTGCACGGCGTCGGGATCTCGGTGGTTAACGCCTTATCAAAGCGCGTCGAAGTTACCGTGCGTCGTAACGGCGAAATCTACCAGATTGCCTTCGAAAATGGCGACAAGGTGCAGGATCTTACGGTTACCGGTACCGTCGGTAAACGCAACACCGGCACCAGCGTGCATTTCTGGCCAGATGAAAGCTTCTTTGATAGCCCGCGTTTCTCCGTTTCCCGCTTATCACATTTGTTAAAAGCCAAAGCCGTGCTCTGCCCGGGCGTTGAAATTGTCTTTAAAGACAAGGTAAATGACACCGAACAAACCTGGATGTATCAGGATGGCCTGACCGATTACCTGTGTGAAGCGATTGACGGCTTACCAACGCTGCCGGAAAAACCTTTTGTTGGCAGTTTTGCCGGCGATGTGGAAGCGGTGGATTGGGCGCTGCTGTGGCTGCCGGAAGGCGGTGAGCTGCTGACGGAAAGCTACGTCAACCTGATCCCAACCATGCAAGGCGGCACGCACGTTAACGGCTTACGTCAGGGATTGCTGGATGCCATGCGTGAGTTCTGCGAATACCGCAATATTTTGCCGCGCGGCGTGAAGCTCTCGGCGGAAGATATCTGGGATCGCTGTGCGTACGTACTGTCGGTGAAAATGCAGGATCCCCAGTTTGCTGGTCAGACTAAAGAGCGCCTGTCGTCACGTCAGTGTGCGGCGTTTGTTTCGGCGGTGGTGAAAGATGCCTTCAGCCTGTGGCTGAACCAGAACGTGCAGGCGGCTGAAATGCTGGCCGAGCTGGCGATCTCCAGCGCACAGCGCCGTATGCGTGCCGCAAAGAAAGTGGTGCGTAAAAAACTCACCAGCGGACCGGCGCTGCCGGGCAAACTGGCTGACTGCACCGCGCAGGATTTGAATCGAACCGAACTGTTCCTCGTCGAAGGGGATTCTGCGGGCGGATCCGCCAAGCAGGCGCGCGATCGCGATTATCAGGCGATCATGCCGTTGAAAGGTAAGATCCTCAACACATGGGAAGTATCTTCAGACGAAGTGCTGGCTTCGCAAGAAGTGCATGATATTTCAGTGGCGATCGGTATTGATCCTGATAGTGAAGATCTGAGCCAGCTGCGTTACGGCAAGATCTGTATCCTTGCGGATGCAGACTCAGATGGTTTGCACATCGCGACGTTGCTGTGCGCGCTGTTCGTGAAGCATTTCCGTTCGCTGGTGCAGCACGGCCATGTGTATGTGGCGATGCCGCCGCTGTATCGCATCGATCTCGGCAAAGAAGTCTATTACGCCTTAGATGAAGATGAGAAAGAGGGCGTGCTGGACCAGCTGAAGCGTAAGAAAGGTAAGCCGAATGTGCAGCGCTTTAAGGGCTTGGGTGAAATGAACCCGCTGCAGCTGCGCGAAACCACGCTCGATCCGAACACACGTCGTCTGGTGCAATTGACGATCAGCGATGAGGATGTCGACCAAACGCTGCGCGTGATGGATATGCTGTTAGCGAAGAAACGCTCGGAAGATCGCCGAAACTGGCTGCAAGAGAAAGGCGATTTAGCCGACCTCGAAGTGTAAAAATTGGGACGCCACGGCGTCCCTTTTTATAGCTGCTGCAGCGCCTGTTTAATCCGCATAATTACCGAGCTCCACTCTTCATCCTGCCCGCGCGCAAACAGTTGCATCTGTGGATACCACGGCGAATCATCGCGATTTTCTAACCAGCGCCAATCTCGCGCCCAGGCAGGCAACATTACCCAGCAAGGTTTCCCCAGCGCACCCGCTAAGTGGATTACTGACGTATCCACGCCAATCACCAAATCCAGTTGTGAAATAACGGCGGCGGTATCCTGATAATCAGTGAATTGGGCGCCCAATGGCTGAAGGTGAGGAAAATGATTTACTTCTTCCTCTCCAGCTCCTTTTTGCAAACTAACCCAATGCGTTTCTGGTACAGAAAATAGAGTTGCCAGTTCAGACAGATGTGACAGCGAACGCTGCCTGTCATTTTTGTGTGCGCTGGAACCTTTCCACACAATGCCAATTTTTTTACCTGTGCCAGCAATCGGCCATTTCGCCTGATGCTCAGGTGCGCCAGATAAATAAGGAACATCGGCATTGAATGGCTGCGGCGAGTTGAGAAAATGTTGCGGCAAATCCAGCAGTGAACACCAATAATCGGCCTGCGGCAGCGCCTGATGTTTATCTTCCCTGATTAAATAACTATCTACATTTTTCAAGCTTGCCATTAAAGGTTTCAAGGCGGCGTTGCCGATCATGATTACCTTAGCGGCATGCTTTTCCGATTTTACCCGTGAGAGAAAACGGCAAAACTGAATCTCATCACCCAGTCCTTGTTCCGTTCGCACCAGCAGCGTCATACCAACTAAGTCTTCACCTTGCCAGTAACGAATAGGTAGCTCAGGTAAGGTAAAAAAGCGCTCAGGATTATCTGTTGCGTAACGTGCCTGATAATTGCGCCAGCCAGCAGCAAAGTTACCTTGCTGTAACTGGACCATGCCGAGCGCATTCTGGCAGCGACGGTCGCCATTACGCTCATGCATCACGCGTTGCATCTGGCTTTCTGCTTCTTGCAGTTGCCCCATGTGAGCCAGCAAGGTGCTCATACCATAACGCGCTTCGGTATAATCTGGCTGAATACGCATCGCCTGGCGGTACTGATGCAATGCTGCAGAATAACGATGCTGTTTGTGCAGCAAAATAGCGTAGTTGTTGTGGCAAGCTGCATAGCGGTCACGCGCTTGCAGAGCGGCTCGATAATGCTGCTCTGCCTCAGCAAAGCGGCCCGCATCATAATGGGTTAAACCAAGGCCATTGAGCAGCCCGGCATCTTGTGGTGAAAGCGTTAAAGCACGCTGATAGTAGCGCTGCGCCGTATCGACATCACCAGTGCGCCGTGCCAACCGCGCGGCTTCATGCAGGAACCAGCCATCATAGGGAGCCAGTGTGAGATGAGCACGAATCTTGCGCCAGGCTTCATCTTGCTTTCCTCGTTGGATCAACTGAGTTACAGCTTGCTGCTGACGTAAGTCGTTACCCATCCGAGGTTTATGACGCATTATGATATCCTGCCGCTGATTGAGGTGGCGTAATTTACAACAGATATTGCGGCAACAACGCCAGGACAGGTCTTGAACCGTTCTCTGAGGATGAGAATTTTGAAAATTACACTGGAAGAATTGCGTGCCTGGGTGACGGTTGTGGATACCGGTTCAATCACTGCTGCGGCAGAACAGTTGGAACAAACCAGCTCCGGTATTAGTCGTGCGTTGAGTCGCTTAGAAAGCAAGCTGCAAACCACGTTAATGCACCGCACAACTCGTCGTCTGGCGTTGACCGAAGAAGGGCTTATTTTCCTCGATCACGCGCGGCAGATTCTCGCTTCAGTCGAGCAAGCGGAAGAACATATTGCTCAGCGCAGAGACATTCCCTCAGGGCGGCTACGCGTTAATGCCAACACACCCTTTACTTTGCACGTTATTGTGCCGCTTGTTGCAGAGTTCAGTCAGCGCTATCCGCATATTCAACTTGAACTGAACACTGACGACATCGTCATCGACCTGCTGGAGCAGCAAACAGACATTGCCATCCGCATCGGTGAGTTGCGGGACTCCACGCTGCGCGCGCGCGTCCTTGGCAGCAGCGTGATACGTCTATTGGCCAGTCCGGCATATCTGGAGAAATATGGCGTTCCAGAAAGCGTGGATGCGCTGGTGAATCATCAACTGCTGGGGTTTAGTCACCTTGATGCGCATAACATTTGGCCGGTTTGGCAGCGAGAAGGAGAGTTCCTGCGCATCAAACCTACGTTATCTGCTTCGAGTGGTGAAACGCTTCGTCAACTGGCATTGGCAGGGCAAGGCATTGTGCGTTTATCTGATTTTGTCAGCCGTGAAGATCGCATCAATGGACGTCTGGTGCAGGTTCTGGAAACGGAAACGCGCGAGCAGCGCCTACCTATCCACGCGGTTTACTATCGCAACCAATCTCTTACCTCCCGCATCACCTGTTTTCTGGATTTTTTGCGCGAAAAAATTCAGGAAAATCATCTGTTATAGTCCTGTTATGGTTTAATTATTTCCCTTCTCTGGTCGTTTTGTTTTCCATAAAGGTTTGTTAATTCAGGTAGTTAATTAACTAACTGGCTTTTTGACAATGTTGGGAAATTTTTTCTTTCCTAACGGGACGTTTCTTATGTCTCGGAAATCTCTCTTTCCTGATTATGTCGCTCACTTTGAGCCCACGGAGGTGGGTTGAGCCAGGGAGATTGCTGCGCTTGTACGCAACCGCGCAATCAAAATCTAAATGACGGAAGGGATTAATCATGAACGTTTCGCCCGTGAGTGTTGCGGTTATTGATAAAAAAACAATAACGAAAGCGGAAGCATTGCGTGTAGGCAAAGAGGGTAAAGCTGCGAAAATTCAGGCTATTACCAACGGAAAATACTTGCTGACCCAAGGTAACGATGGTGTTGCACCTGAAAATATTACTGTTAAGCGTGTAGGCAAAAATCTGCTGGTGATGCTGGAAGGTTCAGATGCCAACGATCCTGATCTGATTATCGAAGACTTTTTTGCCAAATCGGGTTCCTTAGTCGGTAAAGCAGAAGATGGCGCGATGCACGAATACGTCGCCACTGATGGTAACTCCGATCACGATGCTGCCGCTTTAGCTGATGGTGAAACCAGTGCTTTAGCCTTGGGCGAAAGCACCGTTGAGAGTGACGGTGGCTTCGCGCTGGCTTCGGGTTTTGAGTGGTCACCAGCGTTGATCGCTTTGGGCGGTTTGGCAGCTATCGCAGCAGCCGCGGGCCTGGGTTTCCTGGCCGCTAAACAGCAGTATCAGGACAGCAACAGCGGCAGTAACAACAACGGAAATGGTGGCAGTGGCGGCGACGGTGGCGACGGCGGTAAAGGTGGGGACGGCGGCAAAGGTGGCGGTGATAACGGTGGCGGCGACGTAAATATTCCGGTCGTAAGCGGTCTTTACGATGACGTGGGAAGTGTAACGGGTTTGATCGCCAAAGGTGGCCGCACTGATGATACAACTCCAACTCTGAATGGTACCGGCACCAAAGGTAACGTTATCGAGATTTGGGATGGCGAGAAGAAGATTGGTGAAACTACCGTTGGAGAAAACGGTAGCTGGTCGTTTACGCCAGGCACTGCTCTGTCAGCCGGCGATCACAGCATCACCACACGTGAGCGTAATGAGAGCGGTGTGGTCGGTGAGTCAAGCGAAGCATGGAACTTCACCGTTGACTTGACCGCACCAGCTAAAGGTTCAATTGATGGCATGATCGATGATTCGGTTAATCCAGCAAAAGAGATTGTAAACGGTGGTTTGACAAAAGACAGCACGCCGGTTTTGTCGGGTAAAGCTGAACAGGGTTCTACCGTTGAAATCTGGAAAAATGGCCAACTGATCGGTACGGCGCAAACGGATAATGAGGGGAACTGGAAATTTATTAGTCCAGTATTGGAAGATGGTAAGCACGATTTCAGCGTAGTGGTGGTTGATCAGGTGGGTAATAAATCCCTGCCTTCTACGCCATGGATTGTTGAGGTCGATACCATCGCGCCAGAAAACCAGGGCATCGGTCAAATTTCAGATGATGATGGCGCACCAATCGGTTCTGGCGAGGAAACAGAAGACAGCACGCCTACCTTTGAAGGCAAAGGTGAGAAGGGCGAAATTATCAAAATTATCGATAACGGTAAGGTCATTGGTAGCACGGTTGTTGATGATAAAGGTGAATGGACCTTTACACCGAAACAACCGATTGATAATGGCGAGCATGAATTCCAGATTATTGTTACCGATCCTGCTGGAAATGAATCTGCACCTTCTGACAAAGTCATAATTACAATCGACGATCCTAATTTCGATCCAGGCAAAGAAGTTGAGCCAAATCCGGAAGTGCCTGTAACAGGAACTATCGATGGCGTCTTCAAAGATAACAATGACGCCGGTATTAAATACCCGGTTGGAAACGGTGGCAGTGACTCAAACGATCCAACGATGATTATTGAAGGTTCGGGTCAGGCAGGTAATATTGTTTATCTGTGGATTACGGGCACGAATGGGCATACATATCACTCTGTAACGGTTAACACTGAAGGTAAATGGAGTTTCACCACCCCAGAGCTTGCTGAAGATGTTTATAAAATTGAAGCAGCCTTCAAAGATGCTGATGGTGTAGTAACAGCTAAAACGGATGTTTATCAGGTTGAAGTGGATACCACGCCTCCTGGTCCGCCGGATCTTGGTAATCTCTCTATTAATGGGCTGGATTTGTCGGAGCTATTATCAGAACAAAGCCAATCATTATTAAACGAGCCGTTGGAAGATAATGCCGTCATTCACGATATTAAAAATAGTTTGCTGAATGATATTGATTTCATTAATGATGCCAATAGTATTACCGCTACAGGTGTATTAACGTCGAATGATTCAAGTATTAATTCCGCATATGAGATGAAAGACTTTATCGATTATTCATCACAAAACTAATATTTAAAAGTAGCAGGTGTCTCCAGACACCTGTTTTCTGGAGTGATTATGAAAAATAAAACTATCATGATGCTGGCTGCATTCGCCTCATTGTCAGCCATCACTGTATTTAATGCTCAAGCACAAAATAATTTTGGGCAAGCCTGGCGTTCAATGCCTGCAGCTGCTGCGGACCAGGTACGTATTGTTTATTATCGTCCGGCGGACGCTATCGGTAATTCACCGGCACATATCTATGTTGATGGCGAATTTCAAACCGCTCTGCTTGCTGGCGGCTACAGCACATTCTGTGTAAATCCAGGCGTGCATTCGCTGGCGAGTTTCACAAATGACGCGCCATCCTATCAGGGCAAGCAACAACAGCCATGGCGTGACAACTTGGCTGCAGGGAAAACCTATTACATCCGTGCTAGCCTGGATGGTTCCGGCCGTCCATTGGTGACCAGCGAGACAGAAGCCCAGCAGCAGCTGGTGGGTACTCGCCAGCAAACCCATCTGTTATCACGCGTCTCCTCTGTAGTGGCTTGCCAGGCAGGAACCACCCAATCTTATGATAATTATGAGTTTTCATCAGATCTGCTCTTTAAGTTTGCCAGCGCCAATAGCAGCGATATTTCCAATGAAGGCCGTAATGCTATTCAGCAGTTTGCCGCCATGATTAAGCGCCAGTCGAATAATCAGCCGCATATTGTGGTTACCGGATTCACCGATCCAATAGGCGACGAGAATAGCAACATGAAATTAGGTCAGCTTCGTGCGGATACGATTAAGAAACTTTTAGTTAATAATGGGATCTCAAGTGCCAATATTTCTTCTCAAAGTATGGGAGAAAGTCAGGTAACTATGCAATGTCAGGGATCGCAGAAAGAGCAAGTAGCCTGCTATGCCAATGAGCGTCGCGTTATTATTAGTGTTGAGAATAAATAATAGCGTTAATTATTTCTAAATATTTACAGGTGGCTTTTCTATAAATATCAGATGGCCACTTTTACCCTCTTTTTATCTTTATTAGCTAATCAAAGATATATAGGGTTTTAAGACGTGTCCTGTGTAACGCGTTTCACTAACTAACCGAAAATGATTTCGCTCCGGAGGGATTTCCGGACACCAAGAATCCATGTTTAAAAGGAATATGCTCATGGCGAATAACAGCATTAATGAAATTTCAAATGTAAACTATATTTATACTAAAGACACTGATTTCAAATGGACAGATAGAAAAGCTCCAGATGCGAAAGGTGGAGTAGCCGAAATTATTATTGACGGTGTGACTTATACAACCCCAATAAGTGCTGAAGGATTGTGGTCTTTCACTCCTCCTGGTGGTTGGGCTGAAGGCATGCATACCTTACAAGTTATCATTATTGATAAGGCAACTAACCGTGGTAAAGTTGGCACCTATATTGTTAGCGTTGATAAATCAGCCCCAGCACAGCCTGAAATCTGGCGCGCAGTTGATAACACCGGTAGCGACAAAGGCAACCTGACGCCAGGCGACAGCAGCGATGAACGCAAGCCGGTACTTTCAGGTGTTGCTGAGCCTAATTCCATCGTCTATCTGTATGATAATGCTGGTACAACGCCAATCGCTTCTGTGAAAACGAACAGCATGGGTGCGTGGACGATCACCCCAGACCTCAACAATGGTGAACATAGCCTGACGGTCACTGCTAAAGATGCTAATGGCAACGAAAGTGTGAAATCACCAGCGTTCAAATTGAGCATCGCCAGCGGTAATGTGGTATTTGCTGATTCGGATATTGCAGAAGCATCGCATGCAGTTGTTGCACCGACTGACTTTGGTACTTTCGCTCAAAATGATAAAGCGGTAGAACCAACATATGTCTCGAAAAATATCCTTAATCCAAATGGCAAAAACGCTGAACCAAACATTTTAGTTCAGGTGATTCTGAATAATGTCATCTACACTACCATGACTAAAACAGATGGTACGTGGACACTTCCTTCCATCGAAATTGCGGATGGCACCTATTTTTATCAGACCCGTTATGTTGATCGTGCAGGCAACTGGGGCACAGCAGTTCAGCAGATCCTTGTCGTCGATGGTACTGCACCAGACGCTCCGGAAATTATGCGCGTCGTTGATAATGAAGGAACGCTGGATTACCTGTCTTCAAACCAATATACCAATGACACTACACCGACGTTGAGCGGTGTCGCTCAGCCAGGTTCAATGGTTTATATCTACGGTAATGGCGCCGATCCTATCGGAACAGTTAAGGCTGGCGATGACGGCCGCTGGACCTTTGAGCCAACGTTGACCGCTGATGGTTCATATGTATTTAGTGCTCAATATATGGATCGTCACGGTAAACCAAGCGCGAAATCAGATAACTTCATCATCAACCTTGACAACTCAGTACCAGGAAATCCGTCTCTGGGAGAGGTCTATGACGATGAAGGTCGTTCTCAGGGCCCACTGAAATCGGGTGATACCACCGATGATAAAACGCCTAAGCTTTCCGGTACCGCTGATGCAGGTTCACTGGTACGTATCTGGGATGGCAACGAAATCATCGCAAGCGTTGTTGCTGGCCCGCGTGGCGAGTGGTCAATCGAGTTGGATTTAGCCGACGGTGAACACAGCCTGCGCGTTGATGCACAATCTAAAGGCGGTAACACCTCAGGTAAATCAGAAGAATTCAAACTGATCGTTGATCCAAACATCTTGCCGCCAGGTAAAATTGACGAAATCGTTGCTAACAATGGCGACACTGAAATTCCTCTGATGGACGGTGATTCCACCAATGACACCACCCCGTTGTTGCGTGGCGCAGGCAATGAAGGCGATATCATTTACATCATTGATAATGGTGTAGTAGTGGGTAGCGCTGTTGTTGATGACAAAGGTAAATGGGAATTTGAACTTCCTGCCAGTGCAGATGGAGATGGCGAGCATTCGTTAGTGGTTGAAGTTGAGTCAGGTGGCAAGCGCTCTCCTGGTTCTGATCCTATCGTGATCATTGTTGACACCATGCCGCCAACCAAGCCGACCATACCGGAAATAATCGATAATGTAGGTGATAAAACGGGTCCAGTACTTCCAGGGGATGAGATTGATGATCCACGTCCTGAATTTAAGGGCGGTGGCGCTGACGAAGGCGATACAGTAGAAATCATTGTTAGAGATGAAAATGGTGATGAAACGGTAATCGGTTCAGCCGTTGTTGGTGCGGGCGGTAACTGGATTGTTAACCCGACAGACCCAATTCCTGATGGTGAGTATGAAGTCATCGTTGTAATCACCGATCCGGCGGGTAACTCCTCCGAGGGATCCGATCCGATTAAAGTGATCATCGATACCGAGATGCCGGACGCATTGGAAGCGTTTGAGCTGCACGATGACGTCGGCCCAGTTAAAGGTCTGATCAAAGATGGTGATATGACTGACGATACCAAACCGACTCTGCAAGGTAAGGGTGTCGATGGTTCTACAGTCATCATTTATGATAACGATGTTGAAATTGGCCGTGTGAAAGTTGCAAACGGTGAATGGAAATTTGAGACGCCTGTGCTTCCTGAAGGTTCGCACAAAATTACTGCTCAGCCTGAAAGCGCCTCAGGTGTGAAAGGTCCAGTCAGTGGTGGCATCAGCTTTACTGTTGATACCACAGCACCAACCACCGGCACTTTCGATGGTGTTTATAAAGATAATACCAATCGTGAAGAGCTGGTGGGTGAAGGTGCAAGCATCAACGATAACACCTTGATCATGAAAGGTACGGGTAGTAATGGTGACATCGCTGTGCTGTATGGAACCTACCAGGTAAAAGATGCAAACGATACAGTTATTGATACCATCACGATGGAACTTGGAAAAGTAACTATCGTAAATGGTGCCTGGAAAATTGAAACCGCAGAACTGCCAGACCATGAATACGTGTTCAGCGTAGGTATTCGTGACCTGGCTGGGAACGAAAAAACGCTTGATACAGAATTCAATATCGAAGTTGATACCACGCCTCCAGGTCCACCAGATATTGGTGGTCTGTTCAGCATCGCGGGCTTGAACGAAGGTCTGATGAACATGTCACTGAATGACATCATGTCTCAGGGCAATGATTCACTGTTCATCGACAACGGTAAAACCCAGATGATTGTGTCGGAAAAAGCCGGTGAAGATCTGAAGCTGGAAGACATCTTGCCGAAAGGTGAAGAAGTGAGCAACTGGAGCCAGGCAAATGGCACCGTAACCGTGGCAGGCGTTGAATACAACGTTTACCAGAACAACGGTGGCGATGCTGAAGTAATGGTTCCACAGCATTTGATGCAGGAACAACAGCACTAATCCCTGATTAGCTGCTAAACAAAAGCCCCGGTCGTAAGATCGGGGCTTTTTTTATGCATGATACTGAACGACAAAGAAAATCGACTTATTTAGCCGCTTCCAGCACCAGAATCTTTACATCAACCACTTCATCTTTAATCAGCGCGCGATGCGCATCCATATGCGGCATCTGCTGATGCTGCTCCAGATGGCGCAGTGATTCCCACAATTCCAGCATGAAAATCGAATCGGGTGAATTCTGTTTCCACGGCACTTGTGCCTGATGATCCACTAAGGCGTCATATTGATGGCAGCCATCCTCTTCCAGCACGGTTGGAATCAGCTGATTAATCGCATCCAGCACCACCTGACGGCGGCCTGGTTTGACACAAATTTCTGCAACGACGGTTAACATAGCGCTTCCTCTTTTCCCTGGGTGCTTACAGTTAAGCAAAGATCTGGCTGAGATGAGTCCGATAACGTTCGATATCGCGCGGCACGTCCGGCATTTTAATCACATCGTTACAGATAAAGGTCGGCAAACCTTCCATGCCGAGGAACTGGTTGGCTTTATGGAAGTGCAGATATAAGCCATCCACGCCCACGCCTTCGAAGAACTGCTCAGGATCGTTAAAGGCTTCCAGTGGCGCGTTCCAGGTCAATGACAACATGTATTTCTTACCCTGAATCAGGCCGCCAGAACCGTACTTTTTACCGGCATCGCTACGCGTGCGACCATCGCTGGCATACAGTGAACCGTGACCTTCAGTGAAGACATCATCGATGTATTTTTTCACCGTCCACGGCTCGCCCATCCACCAGCCCGGCATCTGATAAATCACCACATCGCTGTCGAGATACTTCTGCACTTCTTCTGCCACGTTGTAATCGCTATCGGCGATGGTCACCTGTACTTGATGGCCAAGGTCGCGCAGCTGGCTGGCAGCCACGTCAGTCAAGGTATGGTTCAGTTCGCCTTTCGAATGGGCGAAGGTTTTGCCGCCATCGATAATTAAAAAATTCATCTAATCCGCTCCGTTTCTGGTTGATGCCGCACACTCTACGCGCGCGCAGGAGCGAGAAAAATGCGTGATTGATCACAACACTTTTGCTAATAAAGCAATAATGCGGACGATTATGAAACAATCCGCGTGCAAACCAACATCAACCCTAAAAAGAAGAAACCATGAAAACCGCGATACTGAGTGCATTACTTCTGGTGACTGGCGCTGCTCAGGCGCAATCCCACCTTGATGACATCCGCGCAAGCAAGACCTTAAAAGTTTGTACCACCGGCGATTACAAGCCTTATAGCTATTTGCGCAGCGATGGCCAATACGAAGGATTGGATATCAGCATGGCGCAATCGCTGGCGGCGAGCCTCGGCGCGAAAGTCGAGTGGGTACCAACCACCTGGAAAACCCTGAGTGATGATTTTGTGGCGAAGCAGTGTGATATCGCACTGGGCGGCGTATCTGTCACGCTCAAGCGCCAGCAGATCGCCTGGTTCGCGCAGCCGCTCGGCGTCGATGGCAAAATCCCGCTGGTACGCTGCGATGACAAAGCGAAATACCAAACGGTTGAGCAGATCAACAAGGCGAGCGTGCGAGTGATCGAACCGGCGGGCGGCACCAACGAAGCCTTCGTGCACAGCCATTTACCGCAGGCGACGCTGCAACTGGCTGACAACGTCGGGATTTTCCAGCAGTTAGTCGATAACAAAGCGGATGTGATGATCACCGATGCGTCCGAAGCGCTGTTCCAGCAGCAGCATTATCCAACGCTGTGCGCCATCAATCCGGACAAACCGATGCAGTACGGCGAGAAGGCCTACATGATCCCGCGCGATGATATGAGCTGGAAACTGTATGTCGATCAGTGGCTACATCTCAGCACCGCCACCGGCGAATACGCCCAGATGGCTAAGAAATGGTTAGGCGTGAAGTAGGGTCGCCATTCATGGCGACCTATGTACCCGGTGCGCAATAGTGCGCACCTTACAGCAGAACTCAACGATACAAACTCGCCTTACCCAGCCCACCAAACAGATTCATCTTGTAGCGAATCACTGACTTCGCCGCAGCAATCGCATCCGGATAAATCACATTCGGATCCCACCAGGTTTCACGTGCCAGAATCTCACGCAGCTTATCGAAATAGGCGAACTTCATGTCGCTGGATATATTGATTTTCCCTACGCCTAACGTTACCGCTTCCGCAATCTCGGCATCCGGATTAGCTGAACCGCCGTGCAGCACCAACGGAATAGTGGTGCGCTGTGAAATGTCTCTGAGGATATGCATCTGCAGCTCAGGCTTCATATTTTTCGGGTAGATGCCGTGCGCGGTGCCAATCGCCACCGCCAGCGTATCCACGCCGGTACGCTGCACAAAATCCTCCGCCTGCGCCGGTTCGGTGTAGATCACTTTACTCACACCACCTTCCACTGAAGTGCCGGTATCGCCGATGGTGCCGAGTTCCCCTTCCACTGAAACGCCCACCGCGTGCGCCAGCTTCACCACTTCTTTGGTCAGTGCCACGTTCTCTTCATAAGGCAGCAGAGAGCCATCGATCATCACCGAAGTAAAGCCGCACTGAATGGCTCGCAGCACCTGAGCGATAGACGCGCCGTGATCGAGGTGAATGGTGAACGGCACTTTGCTTTTCAGAGTGCGTTCGCGCACGTAGCCAAAGAACTCATCGGTGACAAACTCCAGTTCGCTCGGGTGGATGGAGATGATCGCCGGCGTATTGGTGGCCTCGGCTTCTTCAACTACCGCGCGGATAAAGCAGCTGTCAGCCACGTTAAACGCGCCAATGGCGTAACGGTGTTCACGAGTCGGTGCCAACATCTCTTTCATTGAAATCAACATGTTAATATTTCCTCAACGTGAGTTTTACTGGAGCCGACGCACGCGCCGACCCGATAGTGGATATGAATGTGAAATTGACAATGCTTTGTAGGGTCGCCATTCATGGCGACCACCAATTAACGCCGCACTTAAACCTTGCCCGCCGATCCCGACCAGCTCAGATACTCGACTACCACCTCGCGGCAGGCAGATTCCATCAGCCCAAGCAAGTCGGCGAGTTCAGCATGCGGATGCTGCTTCAGGGCCTGCTCAACCGCCATTTTTCCGGCATCAAACACCGCCGCACCGACGTTGATCTTGGCGACACCAAACTCGCTGACGCGGCGAATATCCTCGGCCGGTGTGCCCGATCCGCCATGCAGCGCCAACGGTCGCGTGGACACCGCATGCAGCTCCTGAAGTCGTTGAAAATCAATCTTCGGCTTCACGCCAGCCGGATAAAGTCCGTGCGCAGTGCCAACCGATATAGCCAGCAGATCGATATTGGTCTGCTCGATAAACGGCAGCACATCGGCCACCTGCGTCATCTTCACCGAGGCATCAGCCAGCTCGTAGGTCGGTGCATCGGCGATATGCCCCAGCTCGCCTTCGACGCAAACGCCGGCGGTATGCGCCATCTTCACTACGGCGGCGGTCTGGCGAATATTCTCGGCGAGCGGCTCAGACGAGGCGTCGATCATCAAGCCGGTAAAACCGGCGCGAAACGCCTGACCAATCAGCGGAAAGGCTTTGCCGTGATCGAGTGCCAGCGCCACCGGCACGCTGGCGGCATTGGCTAGCGCTCGCACTAACGGCACCGCGACAGCGGGCGGGAAGTGCGCGCTGTGTCCCTGATACACATTGAGGATCAGCGGGGCGCGCTGCTGTTCGGCGGCCTGAATGGCGGCGCGCGCGGTTTCCAGGTTGAAGCAGTTGATTGCCAGCACCGCATAACGCTGCTGGGCGGCGGCCTGAATCAGGTCGTTCATCATGGCAAACATGGTGGCTCCTTATTCCAGAGTGAATTTGATCTCTTCATCGCGGATGCCGGGGGCTTCCACGTCATCGAACTCTTCATCCGCCTGCGTAACCGGCTTTTTCAGTACCGATAGCATCACGCCGCACACCGTGGTGCCGATGCCGAGCGCTAAACAGAACAGCCAGGGTTTGGTGAACAGTGGCACCACAAACATGCCGCCGTGCGGCACCGGTGCGCCAACGCCCCACACCATAATCAGCCCACCGGCGATAGCGGAGGCCACCACGCAGCTGCCGACCACGCGGAACAGGTCGCGCGCCGCAATCGGAATCACCCCTTCGGTAATCATGCAGATGCCCATCGGGAAGGCGGCTTTCAGTGCCTCTTTTTCCGCTTTGGTGTATTTGTTGCGGCTCAGCAGGTAAGAGAGCGTGATGCCGAACGGCGGAATCATCGAGCCGACAAACTTCACCGCTTCCGGCCCGTAAATGCCGTCAACCAGCATGCCGTCGGCGAACAGCGACATGGTTTTATTCACCGGACCGCCGAAATCGAAGGTGGCCATCGCGCCGAGAATCGCGCCCATCACAAACTTCGAGCCGCCCTGCATCGACTCCAGCAGGGCGATAAGCGCCTTTTGCAGCCAGACAATCGGCTGGCCGATAAAGGTCATCATTAGCAGCCCGGCGATGATGGTGCTCAGCACCGGTAGCACCATAATCGGCATCAAACCCTGCATCGATTTCGGTAACTTAATGGTTCGGCGCAACAGCAGCACCGTGTAACCGACCAGGAAGCCACCGAAGATGCCGCCGATAAAGCCGGTACCAATCTGCCCGCAGATAAAACCGACGATCAGGCCAGGCGCAAAGCCGGGACGATCGGCAATTGAGTAGGCGATCGCCGCGCTGATCAGCGGCACGATCAAGCCCATGCCCCAGCCACCGATCTGGTTGAGCATCCAGGCGATAGTGCCGGTCTGTTTGCCAACATCCGGGCCGCCGATCACCTGGCCGAGCGCGATGCAGATTCCGGCGGCGACGATCAGCGGGATCATCCACGAGATCCCGGTGAGCAAATGCCCTTTGATCTCCTGGCCGTACTGACGTTTGTTGTCATTCATGATGGATCTCCTCAGGCGCGCGCCAGTGAATCCGCCACTTTTTCGAGGAATTTCACCGGTGATTTGATCACCACTTCGGTTTTCACTCGCACAATGGGTTTGCCCTGAAAGCGCTCCTCGCCTTTGATCTTCACGTCCACGGCGAGGATCACCACGTCAGCGGCGGCGATGTCTTCCTGCGTCAACGCCGTTTCGGTGCCGATGGTGCCCTGAGTTTCAACGTGGATGGTGTGGCCCAACGCGTGGGCCCCTTTAATCAGTTTTTCGCGCGCAATATAGGTATGCGCGATGCCTGCCGTGCAGGCCGCTACACAGACGATATTCATGTGTCACCTCAGAGAGTTAGGGTGTTAACAGAGGTCGGTTTCGGCGTACTGACTAAGCAGCCGGATGATATTGCTGGCATCGTTTTCGACCAGCAGTTGGGCTATCACCTCATCATCGGCCAGCGCACTGGCCACCTGCGACAACAGGCGAATATGAGTGGTGTTCTGATCTTCCAGTCGCACCGCGAACAGGATGATGCAGCGCACCTGGCTGCCATCGAGTGTTTCCCACGGAATGTCGTGTTGGGTGCGACCAATGGCGAGCGTGGTTTGTTTCACCGCGGCGGATTTACCGTGCGGAATGGCAATGTGATTTTCGAAGCCGGTGGAGCCTTCGGCTTCACGCAACCAGACGTCTTCGATAAAGGCGGCGCGGTCGCTGATGGCGCCGTCGTGGTAGAGCAAATCGGTCAGCTCATTAATCGCTTGTTCTTTGGTGGTGGCGGTCAGCGCCAGGTTAACGCGGCGTGGCGTCAGAATGCGCGAAATATCCATGATCAATCCTCATTCAATTAATGTTCAGCCAAAGCGCAGGAGGCGCCGTCGGGCAGCTGGCTGCCAATCATGGCGTCTGTCACCCGCCGAATATCGTCATCGTTAAAAAAGGCACTGACATACACCGCCGGAACCGATCCGGCATTGAGGTGAATGGTGGTGATCACCAAATCCACCGTTTCTCGCTGGCAAAACTCCGCGTGATTGCTGGCGGAAACTACGCCGACAATCGCCCAATCCGGGAAGGCGCGCAGGATGCGACTCTTCAGCAAATGCGAGGTCCCGACGCCGCTCGAGCACACCACCAGAATGCGTTTGTGGGCAATTTGTCGCTCCAGCGCCGCCTGGAAATGCACGCACAGATAACCTATTTCGTCATCCGCCACTGATGAAAGTCCCTGGCTGCGCGCGGTTAATTGCATCGCCTGTTGAGTTAAGGAAAATATTTCCTTCATCTCCTGCTGAATATCTTCCAGCAGCGGATTGCGAATATTAATGTGATATTTGAGTCGATTTAATAATGGCTTTATATGGACTAATAACCCTTCAAATAATAATCGGTCCTGTGATAAGTCCTGCTGAATAAATGACGCGAAACGATCGATTAATTCACAGGTTATTTTCACGGATTCAGCGGTGGAAAATTGATTATGCAGCGGCGCATTATCACCACGCTCTTCCACCACAATGCCGGACGAGACAATATATTGATAAATAAAACCCACTTCATCGGCTGGCAATGCGCAGCACATGCGCTGTTCAATCTGGACCACCATCTGCTGGGCAATGTTGAGAATACGCTGGTCGAGATCCTGCGCGCTGGTTAGCGTTTCCAGCGCCAGCGCGTTACCTTGCGCCATGCGATGCATCATGATCAGAATATGGGTGCAGAGATTGAGGTACCATGCGTCGCCCAGCGGATAACTCAGCTGCTGCTCCATCTGTTGCAGCAGCGCCTGCACAAAAGCCACATCCTCATCGCCAAAATAGTGCACCAGCGCCTGCTGGCTGCCGGGATCGAGCCGCGGAAGCAGCGGCGTGCCGGCGACGTTCTGCTGCATCACATCATTAATCAGCGACACCATCGCCTGGCGCAGCGTCTGCTCATTGCCTTCAATATGCGTGCCGCCGGGGCCGCGCTGCAGTACCAAACCCAACGGCAGCAGCCACTCTTCAATTACTTTCAGGTCATTCACGATCGACGCATGGCTGATAAAGTAGCGCTCTGACAATTTGCTGATTGAGGTCGCGCGTGGTGCATCACTCAATAGCTGCGAAGCAATCTTCACTCGCCGGCTGTTGTGGCTCAGCGCATCTGAGCTGCTTTCGTCGCCATTCAGCTGCTGCTCCAGCTGCAGCCGCTGCTGTAAATCGTCCACTCGCAGGCGCACGCCGCGTCCCGGCATTTTTTCCAGCTGCAGCGACCAGTCGCTCAGCCAGCTCTCCAGCCACTGCAAATCGCGCTGAATGGTTTTCTCCGACACGCCAAGCTGTGTCGCTAACGCTTTACTCGGCTGCGGTGCGGCATGATGCAGCAGCAATTTTACTAATCGGTGTTGTCGCGAAGTCAGTATTTGCATTCGGTCACCCTTATTTTGGCAAAACGTTTATGGCTAATTGATGTTTATATTTATTCCATGCCAGAAATCAGAAGCGCAAAAATGTGGTGCTTGTTGAGTATGAATTTAGGAGAGGAATCAGTAAGCAACAATACTAAATGTTGTCCCGGCTTGCGGACACTATTAATACGCTAAATGCATCGGGATATTAATTGCGAAGTTGCTCACATATTATTAGCGATATTCCCTGTGACATGGCTCCCATTCCGTTTTAATTTTCCAACCAATATCACGTTATTAAATGTAAGCCGTTTCTGTTTGCTGAACGGGCTTCTCTGTGACTAAACCGTACGAATAAGGTAATATCCTCGCCAAATGACCGCCGGATGTCCCGCCGTTGCGGGCCACGAAGTGAGGATGCGAGCTGAATGAGCGAATTGACGCAGGATGGTGCAGAGCGTCTTGCCCTGCACACGTTTACGGAAAACGCGTACCTGAACTACTCCATGTACGTGATCATGGACCGCGCGCTGCCGTACATCGGCGATGGCCTCAAGCCAGTGCAGCGCCGTATTGTGTATGCCATGTCGGAATTGGGCCTCAATTCCAATGCCAAATTCAAAAAATCGGCGCGTACCGTCGGTGACGTATTGGGTAAATACCATCCGCACGGCGACAGCGCCTGTTATGAAGCGATGGTGTTGATGGCGCAGCCGTTCTCTTACCGCTATCCGCTGGTGGATGGCCAGGGAAACTGGGGTGCGCCGGACGATCCGAAATCCTTCGCCGCGATGCGTTACACCGAATCGCGCCTGTCGAAATACGCTGAAATCCTGCTAGGCGAGCTCGGTCAGGGCACGTCTGACTACATTCCGAACTTCGACGGCACCATGCAGGAGCCGAAGATGTTGCCGGCGCGCCTGCCCAACATTCTGCTGAACGGCACCACCGGCATCGCCGTGGGCATGGCGACGGACATTCCGCCGCATAACCTGCGCGAAGTGGCGGAAGCGGCGGTCAAGCTGATCGACAACCCGAACACCACGCTGCATGAGCTGCTGGATATTGTGCAAGGTCCGGATTACCCGACCGAAGCGGAAATCATCACGCCACGCAACGAAATCCGTAAGATTTATGAAAGCGGACGTGGTTCGATTCGCCAGCGCGCGGTGTGGAAAAAGGAAGATGGCGATGTGGTGATCACCGCGCTGCCGCATCAGGTTTCGGGCGCACGCGTACTGGAGCAGATTGCTAACCAGATGCGCAATAAAAAGCTGCCGATGGTGGAAGATCTGCGTGATGAGTCCAACCACGAAAACCCAACGCGTTTAGTGATTGTGCCGCGTTCCAACCGTGTGGATCTCGAGCAGGTGATGAATCACTTGTTTGCCACCACCGATCTGGAAAAAAGCTACCGCGTTAACCTGAACATGATCGGACTGGATAACCGTCCGGCGGTGAAAAACCTGCTGGAAATCCTCTCTGAGTGGCTGGTGTATCGTCGCGATACCGTGACGCGCCGCCTCAACTATCGTTTAGACCGCGTGCTGCGTCGTCTGCATATCCTTGAAGGTATGCTGGTGGCGTTCCTCAATATTGATGAAGTGATCCACATCATCCGTACCGAGGATGAGCCTAAGCCGGTGCTGATGTCGCGCTTTGACATCAGCGAAACCCAGGCCGAAGCAATTCTCGAACTCAAATTGCGTCATCTCGCCAAACTGGAAGAGATGAAGATTCGCGGTGAGCAAGCGGATCTGGAAAAAGAGCGCGATCAGCTGCAGGCGATTCTGGCGTCCGAGCGCAAGATGAGCAATCTGCTGAAGAAAGAGCTGCTGGCTGATAGCCAAACCTACGGCGACGATCGCCGTTCGCCGCTACGCGAACGCGAAGAAGCCAAAGCGCTGAGCGAAACTGAGCTGGTGAGCGCCGAGCCGGTAACCATCGTGCTGTCGCAGATGGGTTGGGTGCGCAGCGCCAAAGGTCACGATATCGATCCGGCGGGCCTGAGCTACAAAGCGGGCGACAGCTATCTGGCCGCTGCACGCGGTAAGAGCAATCAGCCGGTGGCCTTTATCGACTCCACCGGACGCAGCTACACGCTGGATCCGACGTCATTGCCGTCCGCGCGCGGGCAGGGCGAACCGCTCACTGGCAAACTGACGCCACCGCCGGGCGCGGTGATTGAACAGGTGCTGATGGAGCCCGACGATCAGAAGCTGTTGATGGCCTCTGACGCCGGTTACGGCTTCATCTGTACCTTTGCCGATCTGGTATCGCGCAACCGTGCCGGTAAAGCGCTGCTGACGCTGCCGGAAAATGCCAAAGTGATGACGCCAATAGCGGTGCATTCGGGCGATGATATGCTGCTGGCGATTACCCAGGCCGGACGCATGTTGATGTTCCCGGTTGGCGATCTGCCTCAGATGTCGAAAGGCAAAGGCAACAAGATCATCTCGATCCCTTCAGCGGAAGCCGCTGCGGGCACCGACAAACTACAATGGTTGCTGATTCTGCCGCCAGGCGCCTCGATCACCGTGTATGTCGGTAAACGTAAGCTGATCATGCGTGATGAAGATCTGCAGAAAGTGCGTGCCGATCGCGGTCGTCGCGGCAGCGTGGCGCGTGGCCTGCAACGCATCGATAGCGTAGAAGTGAATGCACCAGCGCGTCCGAAAGCCGACGCGAGTGAAGAGTAACGCTGTAATTCAGGCGATGGAATGCCCAATTTGAGGAATCTATGTTACTAATTTTACGAGCAATTATTGTTATTGTTTATTCGATTCTGGTTTGTATCTTCGGCAGTATCTGGTGTCTGTTTTCACCGCGTAACCCGCGTCATGTTGCGACGTTCGGCCATATGCTCGGTCGTCTGTCGACGGTATTTGGTCTCAAGGTGGAACTGCGTAAACCGGCGGAAGCCGCGCATTACGGTAACGCGATCTATATCGCCAACCACCAGAACAACTACGACATGATCACGGCAGCGAAAATCGTGCAGCCGACCACGGTGACCGTGGGCAAGAAAAGCCTGCTGTGGATTCCGTTCTTTGGCCAGCTCTACTGGCTGACCGGTAACCTGCTGATTGACCGCGATAACCGCTCCAAAGCGCACGGCACCATCGGCGAGCTGGTGGATCAGTTCAACAAAAAGCGCATCTCGTTCTGGATGTTCCCGGAAGGGACGCGCAGTCGCGGACGTGGTCTGCTGCCGTTCAAAACCGGCGCGTTTCATGCGGCGGTTGCGGCAGGTGTGCCGATCATTCCGATCGTGGTTTCTAACACCCACGACAAGATCAAGCTGAACCGCTGGAACAACGGTCTGGTGATTGTTGAGATGTTGCCGCCGGTTGATACCTCGCAGTTCGCTACCACCTCGGTGCGCAAGCTCGCCACGCACTGCCGTGAATTAATGTCGACTAAACTGGAAGAATTGAACGCCGAAGTCGCCGAGCGCGAAAAAAGCGGTAAACTCTGACCAGCCAAAATGGGGCAGGTGATCATCTGCCCCGTTCTCAAGCCACACAGCAACTAATAATTAATTAAAACAACATGGACACGGCGTCCTCACGCCACGCTCAAAAGGTCTGAAGTTTTATGTCTTGCAGCAGACGTCAGTTTATTCAGCTTTCTGCCGGTGTCGCACTGGCTTCCGGTGCTATGCCTTTCGCCGCCCGCGCCGCCGCGCCATTGGGCGATACGCCACTTCCTATTCCACCGCTGATTGAATCCCGTCGCGGTCAGCCGCTGTTTCTCACCTTACAGCGCAGTCATTGGTCGTTCAGCGGCAACAGCAATAAAGTGCCGGTGTGGGGCTTTAACGGCATGTATCTCGGCCCAACGGTGCGCGTTTACAGCGGCGACGATGTGAAGCTGATTTACAGCAACCGCCTCAACGAACCGGTATCGATGACCGTCAGCGGTTTGCAGGTGCCGGGCGCGTTAATGGGCGGTGCGCCGCGCATGATGTCGGCGGGAGCTGACTGGGCGCCGGTGCTGCCGATTCGTCAGGGCGCGGGCACATTGTGGTATCACGCCAACACGCCAAACCGCATGGCACCGCACGTCTACAACGGGCTCGCCGGTATGTGGCTGGTAGAAGATGACGTGAGTAAATCGCTGCCGCTGCCGAAGCATTATGGCGTCGATGATTTCCCGCTGATTATTCAGGACAAGCGCCTCGATAACTTCGCCACGCCGGTTTATAACCCGCCATCCAGCGGCGGTTTTATCGGCGACGTGCTGCTGGTGAACGGCGTGCAAAATCCCTATGTCGAAGTGTCACGCGGCTGGGTGCGTTTGCGTTTGCTGAACGGCTCGAACGCGCGCCGCTTCGATCTCAGCTTCTCCGATAATCGCCCCTTTACGGTGATCGCCAGCGATCAGGGCTTCCTGCCTGCGCCGGTGGCGGTGCAGCTGCTGACGCTGGCACCCGGCGAGCGTCGCGAAGTGCTGGTGGATATGTCGCAGGGCGATGAAGTCTCGATTACGGCTGGTACGGCGGCGGGCTTAATGGATCGTCTGCGCGGGCTGTTTGAGCCATCATCGATTCTGACCAATACGTTGGTGCTGAGCTTACGCCCAACCGGTTTGTTGCCACTGGTCACTGACAATCTGCCGATGCGTTTGCTGGCGGATCAGATTCTCGATGGCGTTGCGACACGCACGCGTGAATTCCGCATTGGCGACAGCGAGCCGGGCATTAATGGCGTGCTGTGGGACATGAACCGCATTGATACCACCGTGCAGCAGGGCACCTTTGAGCGCTGGATTATCCATGCCGATCGCCCGCAATCGCTGCATATTCAGGGCGTAATGTTCCTGATTAAGAACGTCAATGGCGCGCAGCCGATGGGTGAAGATCGCGGCTGGAAAGATACCGTGTGGGTGGATGGCAGTGTGGAGTTGCTGGTGAGCTTCCCGCAGAGTTCATCGGATCACTTCCCGTTTGTCTATTACAGCCAGACCTTAGAGATGGCGGATCGCGGGACGGCGGGGCAGTTGCTGGTGAATTCGGTCTCTTAATAAAAACGGTGCGCATAACCGCGCACCGTAAGGTCGCCATTTATGGCGACCTTTTAACATGACTACCCGTTAAACGCTTCCGGATCCGGCCCCAAACGGTTACCGCTATCCAGCTTACTGATCTCACTCACTTCCGTTTTATCCAATCTAAAATCAAATACCTGGAAATTCTCACGAATACGTTCCGGGGTAATCGACTTCGGAATCACCACCAAACCGCTATCCAGATGCCAGCGGATCACGATTTGTGCCGGCGTCTTGCCATACTTTTTCGCCAGCTCGCGGATAATCTCCTGATCGAATACGCCTTTCCCGCCTTGCGCCAGCGGGCTCCAGGATTCGGTTTGAATCTGGTGCAGCGCATTCCACGCATGCAACGTGCGCTGTTGCAGCATCGGATGCAGCTCAATCTGGTTCACTACCGGCGACACACCGGTTTCATCGATCAAACGCTTCAGGTGCGCCTCGTGGAAGTTACATACGCCGATGCTCTTGGTTAAGCCCTGTTGCTGCAGCTCAATCAAACCTTTCCAGGCTTCAACGTAGTTGTCTTTTTCCGGGCACGGCCAGTGCATCAGATATAAATCTACCTGCTCCAGCTGCAACTTCTTCAGGCTGGTTTCCATCGCCTGCTGCCAGTTGGTTTGATCGTCGTTCCACAGCTTGGTAGTGATAAAAATGTCTTCGCGCGGCACGTCGGTCTCTTGCAGCGCTTGCCCAACCGCTTCCTCATTTTTATAGATAGCGGCGGTATCGATGGAGCGATAGCCGACCTTCAACGCTTCCAGGATGGCGTTTCGCGCATCCTCAATGCTCGCTTGCCAGACGCCGAGGCCAAGCTGCGGCATCATGTTGCCGTCGCGCAATTTAATAATGGGTTGCTCTGCCATAGTTGCTCCTTATCTGTTGCAGTGACTTACCGTAGAAAAGATGTGCTTAAGTCTAGTCAACAAACCTCACCTCAGGATCATTGTGGCAAGCGGGCGGCACTTTTGCCTGATGGATTTCTGCAAAAATCTTGCCTGATTCTCCAGAATGGTGGAGCTTTGCACAGCCTTACGGCAAACTGACTTTTTTGCTGCCCGAGAGAGATGCATGCCAAACGACGCCCTTTGCCGCCAGCTGGCGCAGCGCGTAGTTGCGCTGATGAGTGACCTGCATAAGCCGCTGTGCGCGGTAGAAAACGTCAAGCTGATCTACGCCTGCGAAACCTTGCCACGTACGCCGATGATGTATCAACCCGGCATTGTGATTCTGTTTCAGGGGCGTAAAACCGGTTATCTCGGCAGCACGGTTTTTCACTACGACGCCACCAAATATCTGATGCTCACCGTGCCGCTGCCGGTGGAGTGTGAAACCGAAGCCACGCTGACGGAGCCGCTGGCCGGCATGTGTTTAAGCGTGGATGTTGCCAGCCTGCAGGATTTGCTGATGGATATCGGCGATGACGAGCAGTTCCAGCCACAGGCGCAAACCTCCGGCATCCATTCGGCGTTTATGAGCGAAGAGATGCTGTGTGCGGCGGAACGCTTGCTGGATGTGATGAACAATCCGCGCGACGCCCGCGTGCTCGGTCCGCAGCTGGTGCGCGAGATCATCTATTACGTATTAACCGGACCGATTGGCGGCGCGCTGCTGTCGCTGGTCAATCGGCAGACGCAGTTTAGTCAGATTGCGCGCGCGCTGCGTCGCATCGAAAGCCACTTCGCGGAAAGCCTGAGCGTCGACATGCTGGCCGCCGAAGTGAACATGAGCGTTTCGGCGTTTCATCACAACTTCAAAGCGGTGACGCAAACCTCGCCGCTGCAATACCTCAAGCGCTATCGCCTGCATCAGGCGCGCCTGATGATGCTGCAGGATGGCATGAAAGCCAGCGCGGCGGCGGTGCGCGTCGGTTATGAAAGTCCATCGCAGTTTTCGCGTGAGTTTAAGCGCTATTTTGGCGTGACGCCGGGAGAAGAGGCGAGCCGCGTGCGTCAAACCTTACCGTTTGACGCCGCGTCGTAATCAGGAAACTTTCTGCCGGCGTTTTTTCCAGATCACCACAATGCTGCCGGCCAGGCCGATAAACAGCAGCGCGATCGGCAGAATCATCAGGATCGCCATCACCTGATCTTCATGGCGCTTGATAAAAGGCACATGGCTGATGCCGTAGCCCAGCGTCACTACAATCCCAACCCACAACAAACCGCTCAGCCAGTTAAACAGCTGGAAGCGACCATTGTTCAAACCGGAAATGCCGGCCATGGTGGGCAGTAAAGTGCGCACAAAAGCGAGGAAGCGGCCAACCAGTAGCGCCATCAAACCGTGGCGATTAAACATATTCCACGCGCGTTGGTGATATTGCGCGGGCAGATGCAGTAACCAGCTTTTCACCAGTTTGGTGTTGCCGAGCCAGCGTCCTTGCAGATAGCTGAGCCAGCAGCCGAGACTGGCCGCCGTGGTCAAAATCACAATCGTCGGCACGAAATCCATCACACCTTTGGCGACCATCGCGCCCGCCAGTAACAGCAGGCTATCGCCCGGCAGGAATGAGGCGGGCAGCAAACCGTTTTCCAGAAACAGCGTTAAAAACATCACGCCGTAAACAATCCAAACGACATCCGGATTGCCTAGCGCGGCAAAATCCTGATGCCAAAGCGCCTGGACAATCTCATGTAAAACACCCATCAGCTATTCCATCGAGTCACAAGGAGTCTAATTTTAACCTTCTGTGGCATCGTATACGTTGATCTCTCATCGCCGCCACAGCATGGTTTATCTTCTGTTTAACTTCTTAAACGTGCAAAACCGGCTTTAAGGTCATCCAGCAAGTCATCGACATGTTCGAGGCCGATATGCAGACGCACCAAAGTGCCGTCAAAATCCACGCCGCCCGCCGGACGAATCGCCGCCAGCTCTTCAGGCTGATTTGCCAGAATCAGTGATTCATAGCCGCCCCACGAATACGCCATGCTGAAATGGTGGAAGTGATCGAGGTAATTTGCCAGCTGCTCACGACTCAGTTTTTCATGCAGGATGAAAGAGAACAAACCGCTGCTGCCGCTGAAATCACGCTGCCAGAATTCATGGCCTTTACACTGCGCCAGCGCCGGATGATTCACGCGCGCCACTTCCGGCTGCGTTGCCAGCCATTCGGCCACCTGCAATCCGCTCTCTTCGTGCTGACGCAAACGCGTGCCCAGCGTACGAATGCCGCGGCTCGCCATATAGGCGGTATCGGCATCGACCATCTGGCCCATCAGATAGGAGTTCTCGCGCAGCTGTGGCCAGCAACGTTCATTGGCTACCGCAGTGCCAATCATCGCATCGCTGTGACCAATGATGTATTTGGTGCCGGCCTGAATCGAAATATCGATGCCATGCTCCAGCGCGTTAAACAGCACGCCCGCCGCCCAGGTATTATCGATCATGATGATCGCATCCGGCGCTTTGGCGCGCACGGCGGCAACAATCGCCGGAATATCCTGCACTTCCATGGTGATTGACGCCGGTGATTCCAGGAACACCACGCGCGTATTCGGCTGCACCAGTTCGCCAATTTCGCTGCCGATGCAGTGGTCGAAATAGGTGGTGGTGACGTTCAGCTTACTGAGAATTTTCGAGCAGAAATCCTGCGTCGGTTCATAGACCGCGCCGCTGACCAGAATATGGTCGCCGGCTTCGACAAAGGACAAAATGGCATTGGAGACCGCCGCCGCACCGCATGGATAGAGCGCGCAACCTGCGCCGCCTTCCAGCTCGGTCATGGCGTCTTGCAGCGAGAAATGGGTGAGGGTGCCGCGACGACCATAAAACAGCTCGCCTGAAGCGCGACCGGCGGTAGCACGTTTCTTGTCGGCGACCGTGTCAAAAACCAGGGATGAAGCGCGTTGAATTACGCTGTTAACTGAGCCTTGAGTGTAACGTTTACTGCGTCCCGCGCTGACAAGCGTGGTGTCTATTTTCTTCGTTGCCATCACTGCTTTTCCTGACATTTCCCACAAAACATCCACGTTACCACGAATCAGCGTAGTGGGTTGAGCCTGATTGTGGATTATCAGAGTGAGGCCAGTATTGCGCATAACATCAGCTAAATTGTGGAAATTGCTGGCCTCTTTGCTTTGTAAATAGTAATGAGAACCACTATCACTTCGGGCGTTTTTTTTGCTATGATCCGCGCTTCAATCGTGAACTGTGCAACAGAAGTTGGAGATGCAGCGTGGTAGCCAGTGATTTGATGCAAACGGATCTCTCCGTTTGGGGCATGTATCAGCATGCCGATATCGTTGTAAAGATTGTGATGATTGGCCTGTTACTGGCTTCCGTTGTCACCTGGGCAATTTTCTTCGGTAAGTTTGCTGAGCTGAGCGGGGCGAAGCGTCGCCTGAAACGCGAGCAGCAAGCGCTGGGCGAAGCCCGCTCGTTAAACGATGCTTACCGTGCTGCTGAAACCTTCAAAGCCAACAGCCACAGCGCTGTGCTGCTTAACGATGCGCAGAATGAGCTGGAGCTGTCTGCTGGCACCGAAGATCTGGATGGCATTAAAGAGCGTACCAGCTTCCGTCTCGATCGCCGCGTGGCCGCATTCAGCCGTCATGCCGGTCGCGGTAATGGCTTCCTCGCTACCATCGGTTCCGTTGCGCCGTTTATCGGTCTGTTTGGTACCGTTTGGGGCATCATGAACAGCTTCATCGGTATTGCCAAAACGCAAACCACCAACCTCGCAGTCGTCGCGCCGGGCATCGCTGAAGCGCTGCTGGCCACCGCGATTGGTCTGGTTGCGGCAATTCCTGCCGTGGTTATCTACAACGTCTTCGCGCGCATGATTGCCAGCTACAAAGCGTCGCTGGGCGATGTCGCCGCGCAGGTCATGCTGCTGCAGAGCCGCGACCTTGACCTCGGCAACGTCGATACCGCGAAAGAAGCCAACCGTCCAGCGGCGGCACAGAAACTGCGCGTAGGATAAGTATTATGGCGATGCGTTTAAACGATGACTCGGTCGGCGATGGCGAAATGCACGAAATCAACGTGACGCCGTTTATCGACGTCATGTTAGTTCTGCTGATCATCTTTATGGTCGCCGCGCCATTAGCCACCGTCGATGTGCGCGTTAACCTGCCAGCATCGACCAGCGCACCGCAGCCGCGTCCGGAAAAACCGGTTTATCTTTCTATCAAGGAAGATAAGCAGATCTTCATCGGCAACGATGCGGTTACCAAAGAGACGCTGGTGAATGCGCTGACGGCACAAACCGAAGGCAAGAAAGACACCACCATCTTCTTCCAGGCGGACAAATCGGTTGATTACGCCACCCTGATGGAAGTGATGGATCAGCTGCGTGAAGCTGGCTATCTGAAGATTGGCTTGATGGGTATGGAAACGGTCAAAAAGTAACGTTTCTCAGCTCATCGTAGGGTCGCCATTCATGGCGACCTTTTTTTATATCTGACGCTCAGTTTGTTAATTTATTGTTACGATTGGTCTTATTTTTGTAAACTGCAATGGTGAAGAAGATCACGTTTATTCCTGGCCCGGCACGTTAAAACGGAAGAAAAACCAGGAAGGACAATATGAGCTCGAGTCACTCTTTACAAAAGTCGTCGCAAGGCGGCGCCAAAACCATCTTTAGCGTTACCAGCGGTAACTTCCTTGAGATGTACGATTTCATGGTATTTGGCTATTACGCTACCGCGATAGCCAAAACCTTTTTCCCCGGCGATGATCCCTTTGCCTCTCTCATGCTCACGCTGATGACCTTCGGCGCAGGCTTCCTGATGCGCCCGCTCGGCGCGATTATTCTCGGCGCTTACATCGATCATCATGGCCGTCGTAAAGGCTTGCTGTTAACGCTTGGTCTGATGGCGATTGGTACCTTAACCATTGCGCTGGTGCCCGGATACGCCACCTTGGGTGCCGCCGCGCCGATTCTAATTCTGCTCGGTCGCTTATTGCAGGGCTTTTCGGCGGGCGTCGAGCTGGGCGGCGTGTCGGTTTATCTGGCAGAAGTGGCGCCGAAAGGGCGCAAAGGCTTTTATGTCAGCTGGCAATCGGGCAGCCAGCAGGTGGCGGTAATCTTCGCCGCGCTGCTCGGTTTGGGTCTGAATCATCTGTTGGCGAAAGACGCCGTCACCGAATGGGGCTGGCGTATTCCGTTTGTGGTGGGATGTATGATCGTGCCGTTCCTGTTCTACATTCGCCGCATGCTGGAAGAGACGGAAGCCTTCAGCCAGCGCAAACATCATCCTTCCATGAGCCAGATAATGCGTTCGGTCGGGCAGAATTGGGCGCTGGTGCTGGCGGGGATGTTGATGGTGGTCACCACCACCGTGATGTTCTACATGATCACCGCGTTTACCCCGACATTCGGCAAAACCGTGCTGATGATGAGCGACAAGGAGAGCTTCCTGGTGACGCTGTTTGTCGGCATCTCCAACCTGTTCTGGCTGCCGGTGATGGGTTCTTTGTCGGACCGCGTTGGCCGCCGTCCGCTGCTGATTGTCTGCACCATCTTGATGATACTAACCACTTGGCCGGTGCTGCATTGGCTGGTGGGAGCGCCGACCTTTGCCCGTCTGGTTGAAGCCGAGCTTTGGCTGTCGTTCCTGTATGCCAGCTACAACGGCGCGATGGTGGTTTATCTGGCTGAGATCATGCCAGCAGAAGTGCGTGCATCGGGCTTCTCACTCGCCTACAGCCTGGCAACCGCGCTGTTTGGCGGCTTTACGCCAGCGGTGTCGAGCTATTTGATTCATGCCACCGGTGATAAAGCGATGCCAGGCGTGTGGCTGTCATTTGCGGCGGTGTGCGGGCTGGTCGGTACGCTGCTGATTGGCCGCATGGTGAAGCAATATCAGTCACGACATAACGCAGCACCTGTCAGCGCATAACCGTAGGGTCGCCATTCATGGCGACCTCCTCTCTCAAAACGACACATCCACCACCACGCTATCGGTGTAATTCCCCGCCGCTGGCGTATTCTGCGTCGTCAAAATCTGCGCCGTATAGGTAAAGTTGCGCGTCACGGTATCCGCATTCAACGATGTCGAGGTGCTGCTGCTCCAGCGATCGGTGCCGGTCGGTCCCCAGCGCGAGGTGGTGGTGGTGCCTTTGTAGATGTCATACGCCAGCCGGTTGGTTCCGCTCGCCATCTGCCGCGTGGTGCCGCTGTAGTAACTGCCGTTGCTCAGGCCCACGGTATAAGTGCTGCCCTTCGAACACACCACGTTAATCGTCTGCTGTACGGTTGAGAAACTGCCCACTAAAGGCGCACTGCCAAAACTGACGTTCGGCGCAGTGATGGTGGTGCAATCGTTGGTAACCAGCAGATTCACGGTAATCGGCATCGCCGTACCGGTGCTGGACTGCACCGTTCCCACGCACAGTCCTGCCACATTCAACCCGGCACAAACCGTATAACTGACGGTCAGCGTGATGGTGGTGGTATAGGTGCCGGCGGCGATCACCTGCCCGGTAAGGGTGCGGAAGTAGAGCGGAATGTTGAAGTTGAGGGTGTTACCCAACGCCAGCAGTGATGCGGAACTCCAGCGATAGCTGCCGCCCTGCTGTAATTCGGTGGCACAAGTGCTGTCGATACACAGCTGTATCGGAATGTTATCGGTGCCGCCGCTAGCGGTTTTCAACACGGCGCGTGTGCCGCTGAGGTTAGAGGCGGTGGTAAAGGCATAGGTGATGTTATCGGAGCCCAACAGCGAAAGCGTACCTGAGCCGCAATTCACGTTGGTGGTGCTGGAGGTGTTATTCACCGTCGAAGCCACTGAAAATGTGGTGACCGAGCCAAAGGTCGCAGTAGGCGCCGATAAGGTACAAAGCGCATAGCTGGTACCTGGCAATATAAATAGCGCCAGCAGGATCAGAAGCTTTCTCATGGTGAAATCCCTGACTGTGAATTATCCGCGCTGCTCACCGCTGAGCCTTGCGGCGGCGGTGGCAGCGGGCAGGTAAGCGGGCCGTAGGTTTCCAGCGCTTTTGGTTGGCCGTCGGTGATGTCCAGTTGCGTATCGCAACTGCGTCCATCTGGCGTCACCACGTGAATCGGGTTACTGGCAGCGAGATCTTCCATCCACACAATGCCGTCCCAGCCGACATATTCGGTGGCCTGATTCGGACGTAGCACCTGGCTGGAAATCGGCAGCGGCTGATGATTGCTGTCATGCAGTACTACGCTGGCGGCGCGTAGGCGCTCGACCGGGAAGTTGAGCAGATAACCGCTCTTTCGCTTCACCGCAAAGCGCTGTTCAACCTTCGGCGCGGTGCGATCGGCAGGCAGATCCAGCGTATCGATATCGTACTTCGCGCCGTAATAGCTGCTGATTGAGGGCACCAGCAGATAGCCTTGTTTGTCAGTGCGACCCATGGTCTGGTTTTCATAACGCACCGTCACGTCGGGATAATCGGTTTTCACCACCACAAAGGCATCGTTGATATCGTTGGCAGCGAACACGCGGTTATCCATCAGCACCACAGAGCCGGTGAAATCGGCCCATTGCGTGGTGTTGTCGTTATCGCCGTAGAAACCGGCTGAAGTATCAATTTTGTTGTTGCGATAACGCAGACTGGCCTGGCGATAATCGCCGCTGTCGCTGCCCTGATTGGCCCATGCAGCATCGTAGGAGAAGCCACCATCGGTTGGCATGGCGCGCGATACATACAGACGCTGGCTGTTATTGCCCTCCTGATCGCGTTCGGTGCTGACCGAGGCGCTGCTCTGCTCGCCGAATGGGATGACCAGCGAAATCGCGCCGCTCCAGTTGCCCTGCTCCTGATCGCGGCTGGCGGAGATGTACAAACTGCTGTTACCCCATAGATTTTTACTCCACGACAGATTCAGTAATCGTGTGCGGTCACCGTTGCCGCCGGAGATATCAAAATAGGCCAATCCCAGGCTGCCGTAATCATTCAGCGACACGCTGGCAGTGTACTGCGCGCTGCGTCGTGCCAGCGAATAGCTGGTGTTCGCGCTGTCACCGCGACTGCCAACCAGCGCGAGGTTGCCGAAATCGGCACTGCGAATGATGTGCTGAGTTCCGAGGCTGAACCAGCTGTTGTTGTACTGATAGCCCCAGCTGTATTGCGTACCAGGATTGCCGTCCATCTGGCTTTGTGCCAGCGCACCATTCACCACGCCAAAACTGCCGAGCTTCACCAGGCCACCTGCACCGCCCATCGCCACGCTGTCGCTGCCTTCTGCGTGACTCTCCAGCGTCAGCCAATCGTTGATACCGTAGCGATACGAACCGCTGACCGCCGCCGCTCCATAATCAAAATTGTTTATGCCGTAGTTTTCGCGAATGGCACCGGCGGAAAAGGAGTAATCGGATAACCCGGTTTTCAGCAAACTGCTTGAGACGTAAAACGGCAGCGTGGTGGTGACTTGTCTGCCTACTGCATCGGTGGTGGTGATCACCGCATCGCCTGCACCGTTAACGAAAGGTACATTAGTGAGCGACCACGGACCCGGCTGCACATCGGCCTGCGTGCTGCGGTAACCATTAATGAACAGATCGACCGAAGAGGGCACCGCCGCCTGGCCGGAAAACGCCGGCAGCGGATAGGTCACCAGATCCGGACGCACGCTGAAGTCGCGGCCAATCTGCACGCCTCCCAGCCGCACGCTGTTGCTCCAGCTCAACGCATCAGTAACCAAATCGCCGGCGCGCCAGCTGATCGCCGCATTCTCGTTTTCATTACTGAACCAGGTGTCGTAGCGGATGTAGCCTTCCTGCTGACCGGCAACGCCACCTTCGAGTTGCTGCACGTAAACACCGTTGGTAGAAAACTGCCCAACCGGGCCAAAGAAGCGCAATTCGTTCCAGCTTGAGAGGCGCGAACCGGCGTTATCGGTGCGCGTGGCGTAGAAGTCATAATTGAGCAGGGCGCCGTTGCTGGCGCGGCCGGGAAATCGCGGTGCATTCTGCAGTTGGCCAATGGTTTGACCCGGCAGCCAGGCGGGCGGCACCGTCAATAACAGGCGCTGGCGTCGTTCGTCATACTCCACTTTCGCTCCGCTCAGTTGATTGATATCGATCTGCTGCCCCTGCAGTTTCTCGGCCGGAATACCGGCGCGTTGCAAATCGCCGCGTCGCAGCCAGAAATCACCGTTCTTGCGTTCAACCGGCACGATGTCGCCGCGTTCGCCTTGATTCACCACCAGCTCCAGCATGTATTGCTGACCGCTGGCGTTATTCTCCAACGCAGGCGGCGGTGGCAGTTCGGAGAAAGTTTCCGCACTGCTACTCATCGGACTGATACAGAGCACGCTGGCAACGGCCAGCGCGCAGGGATGCGGCGTTAACTTCATCAACGCGCGGCAGCGCTGCTCCAGTGGCCTTTATTCATTTCGGCCGACAGTTCACCGCTCACGCTGCTGGTTAACGGCCAGCGATTGCTGCTGTTGGCCAGCACATAGCCAAACAAGCCGTTGCCCATTTTGCGTCCGCCAATGGTGACATTGCTTAACCGTGCATGACCATTACCGTGATTGGTCAGCTCCAGCCAGCGCTTGCCGCCGCTGTTCACTTCCTGCCAGCTCAGCTGCGGTTTCGCCGTATCACGCGTGACGCCGTCGCCATAAATGAACAGCGGTACTGAGTAGCGCATCTGGAACGTGAGTCCAGCCTGATTCTCGCCCGGCGTGCGCGGCGTGGGGATCTCATCCAGCACCACGCGATAGGACATTTCACGTCCGGCTTCGGGCGGCGTTTGCTTGATTAAACGCACCAGCTGCTTTTGCCCTGGCTCCAGCCGCACCATCGGCGGGCTCGCCACCACTTGCTGCTGGGTTTGATACTGCTCCTGACCGTTGACCTGCTGCCAGCTGAAGATACGCACCTGCATCATGGTGGTGGCATTGCCACGGTTTTCCAGCCACAGCTCGCTGGCTTTATCTTGCGGATCGATTGCCGGATCGATCGGCCACACCATCAGTGAATTGGCGGCGTGTACCGCAGGCGTTAGTGCCACGCATAACAACAGAATCAGGGCGCGCAGGTTCATCATCATTCATCCTTCTTATTGACGCCGTCACCAACTCAGCGTGACGGTTAAGGTGTCGGTATAAGTCCCGGCGCGCGTGGGGCCGGGCAGCGTTAATAAGCCGTAAATCGGCAAAGTGATGTTATTGGCATTGCTGTAGCTCAACGCCACAGCGCTACTCACGGGGATTGCCACGGTATGTGCGGCATTCGTAAAGAGGCTGTAAGCCACGGTATTGGTGCTACTGGTATTTTTGAGGTTGCGCGTGGAGGTGTAATTGTTGCCACCGTTAATGCTCATGCTCACGGCGGTGCCTGGCGTGCAGGCGAGAGTGATAGTGGTACTTTGCACATAGCTAGCGCTGACGCTGTTGGAAGCCACGCCAGACTGTGTTCCAAAATCAAGCGTGCCAAAGACCCCGGTATTGGTACCGGAGACAACACAGCCTGCCACTACTGATGCTGAAACCTGAAACGTTGCAGTGGGCAACCCCCAGGCGGAGACGCTCCCTATCAGCAGGGCAAGGCCGCCTGCACTGTGCATCAACCGCTGCACCACGGCCACCCTGATTATCCTTTCCCTCAGTAATTCACCGCCACGTTAATGGTGTCAGTGTAAGTCCCTGCAGGGATCAGCGGGTTAAAGCCGCCGCCCACCACGCGACCATAAATGGCGTAGTTGGTACCGAGCGTCGGATCCGTGGTGCCACTGGCGGCAATATTGGTGTTGTTGGCGATAGCAGTGGTAAAGGCGGCGTCGCTATACAGCGTATAGGCAATGCCCTGCGTATTGTTGGAGCCGAGGATCAGGTAGCGCGGCTGGCCGCTCACCGTGCCGTAAATGGTCGCCGGAGCGGCATTACTGCTGGTGACCTGCACGTTAAAGGTTTGTCCGGTGGTGCAGCGGACAAAGATGCCGTTACCCGAGGCGCCGACCAGCGTGGCGTTGAGCGTATCAAAGGTGGCTGCGCTGCTACCAAAGTTCAGGGTACCGAAGTTCACCCCTGTTGTTGCCGATTGACCGTTCACTAAACAACCGGTGGTCAGCGTCAACGTTGCATTGATGGTTCCCGTTGTGGTGGCGGCAAAAACAGCAGTAGGGGCTAGCGCGGCGCTTAGGCTAGTAGCCACAAGAAAAAGCTTGAGTTTCATAATCATTCCTTACTGATTATCCAAGGTCAGTGCTTTTTCACCTGGTCATACATTTATGGAAATACATCCGAAATCAAACAAGAGCCGCAATCGGCTCGACAGCGTAAGCGCCTGCCATCTAAGAAAAATCCTAGATGGTGGATTAATGATTTATATCAGTTTTCTTTACTATAGATCAGCAAATCGGCCCTTGTACGCCGATGGTTCAATTTTTCCCTAATCAATTCACACTTTTCGCCGATAACTCAGTAATCACAAGGGGTAGCGAGCGGTTAAAAAAACTAAACAGCCGATGATTCCTCCCTCTACCGCGCGCTTCGGTTCAATGTTATGTTCGTGCATTAATCAGATATTATTAATTTTTCGCTTAACGACTGACGATGAAAATAAAAAAAATCCGCACGACGACTCCAGATTTGTCTGGATCGACTTTTTGTTGAGTTTCGCCGCAGGCGGTCATTAATCGCCCTTGATCGGCGCTTTATCATCCTTGTTCTAATTTGACGACACCGCACCTGCTCCGAAGCGGGTGGAATTTAGGAGCGCACATGCTGCTGGTTACCTGGGATAGCGTTCTGGTTACCGTTTCACTGATCGTGGCCTTCATTGCCGCGTTTACCGCCTTAGATACCGCCGGGCGCGTAGCCGTTTCACACGGCTGTCTGGCAAAACTGTGGTTGATCGGCGGTGGCACCGCGATGGGCATCGGCGTGTGGGCGATGCACTTTATTGGCATGCTGGCGATGATGATGCCGATGACCATGCGCTACGACGTCGAGCTCACCGCCATCTCATTACTGGTGGCGATTATCACCGCCATCTTCGCCTTTGCCCAGGGCGTGCAGGGCAGTCATCTCACCCGCCGACGCCTGGTGCGCGGCACCCTGATCATGGGCAGCGGCATCATTGTCATGCATTACCTCGGCATGAACGCGCTGATGATTGAAACCCCCATTAACTGGAATCTGCCGCTGGTGGCGCTCTCGGTGCTGATTGCCTATGCCGCATCGGGCGCGGCGTTATGGTTGGCGTTTCATCTGCGTCAGGGTGAAAGCCTGTTGTTACTGCGCGCCTGCGCAGCGTTGGTGATGGGGATTGCGATTGCCGGGATGCACTACACCGGCATGGCGGCAGCAGAGTTTGTTATGCCGGTGAGCATGCAAAATCACGGTGCCAGTGAAGAGGGACTGGCGGTGTGGGTCACGATTATCACGCTGAGTATTCTCGGGCTGATGTTGCTGATTTCGATGCTGGATGCGCAGCTACGCGCCGCGCGCCTCGCCGCCAAACTCAAGCGCGCTAACAGCGAGCTGCGCCAGCTGGCGATGCATGACAACCTCACCGCGCTGCCGAATCGCGTGATGCTGGAGCAGCAACTCACCACGGAGATCAAACAGGCGACGTTGCAGGATGAGAATTTTGCGCTGATGTTCATGGATCTCGATGGTTTCAAAGCCATTAACGATACCTGGGGCCATCACGTCGGCGATCGCTTATTGATTGCCGTAGCCGATCGTTTGCGGGATGAACTGAGTGAAGAGATTCTGCTGGCGCGTCTGGGCGGCGATGAATTCGTGCTGCTGTGTCCGCAATTCCATCTTCATCAGGCCACCAAACTGGCACAGCGGCTGGTACAGGTAATTGATGCGCCTTTCGATCTCGATCGCTATTCGCTGCGCGTCTCCTTGAGCGTTGGCATTGTTATCTTCCCGCTGCACGGCCGCAGCCAGCAGGAATTGATGTTCAACGCCGATTCCGCCATGTATCACACCAAACACAGCGGGCGTAACGGCTGGTGCCTGTTTGAACCGGCGATGAGCGCGGTGGCGCAGCATCAGTTGGCGCTGGCCAACGATCTGTGGAACGCGCTGGAATATCAGGAGATGCGCCTGTTCTATCAGCCAAAATTCCGCGCGGGCGGCACGGTATTAATCGGCTTTGAGGCGTTGCTGCGCTGGCAGCACCCGCGTCGCGGGCTGCTGATGCCGGATATGTTCCTGGCGCGCGCCGAGAAAACCGGGCAAATTGTCGCGTTGGGTAACTGGGTAATCAACGAAGCCTGCCGCCAGCTCAGGCAGTGGCACGATGAAGGTAACGGCGACTGGACGGTGTCGGTCAATCTCTCAGCTCTGCAATTCCAGCAGCGCGATTTGATTGAGAGCCTGCGTCAGGCGTTGCACCACCATCAGATCCCGGAAGGGGCGTTGATGCTGGAAATTACCGAGAACATCGCGATGCGCGATCCGCAGTTCAGCCAGCAGCGCATTGCCGAGCTGCATCGTCTTGGGGTGAAAGTGGCGATTGATAACTTCGGCATCGGCTACGCCAACCTGCTGCATTTGAAACATCTTGAAGCCAGCGAGCTAAAAATCGACCGCGCCTTTATCAACAGTTTGCGCGCCGGCAGTGAAGACGCCACGGTGGTGACCGCGATGTTAACGCTGGCGCAAACGCTCAACCTGCGCATGGTGGCGGAAGGCGTCGAGACCGAAGAGCAGCAGCGTTTGCTCACGGGTTTAGGCTTCGACACGCTGCAAGGTTATCTGCTCGGCAAGCCCACGCCAGCCGACCGCATCGGTGAATTTACCGCTGCGCTTACCGTGCCGCTGGCGTTTAGCGATAACGTGGTGCCGCTGGCTGGCGCGCAATAAACAATTTTTATTTTCTTCCGCATCGGAAGGTTTCATCGTTCAAAAACTCAGATCGGCAGTTACGCTGCCGATAATTCCTACAATAAAACCAATAGATCTCACTTTTAACAACAACACCACAGCTGACTCAAACCGGCTTTTACTTGGGAAATCACTATGTTAGTGACTTCGTACGACTCGTTTACCGTCATCGTCTCGATCCTGGTGGCAATGCTGGCCTCGTTTACTGCACTAGATATGGCAGGACGCGTGGCTTCCTCAACTGGCAAGGTGGCGCTGGTTTGGTTATTTGGCGGTGGATTCGCTATGGGCGTCGGCATCTGGGCGATGCACTTCATCGGCATGCTGTCGATGAGCGTCGATATGGTGATGAGCTACGATCCCGCACTTACCGTCACCTCCATGGTGGTGGCGGTGCTGGCGTCGGTATTTGCGCTGTGGTTAGTGTGTTCAACGCCGACCTTGCCGTGGCCGCGACTGTGCGGTGGCGCCTTAGTGCTGGGTTCCGGCGTGGTGGCGATGCATTACACCGGCATGGCGGCGCTGATGTTTGCGCCTGGCATTACGTGGAATTGGGGTTGGGTGGCGGCATCGGTAGCGATTGCGCTGGTGGCGTCGGGCGCCGCGCTCTGGCTGGCGTTTAACCTGCGCGAAGGCCACGGCCGTGTCACCGTGTTGCGTTTAGGCGCCTCGGTGGTGATGGGCTGCGCGATTGCGGGTATGCACTACACCGGCATGGCGGCGGCCAACTTCCCGATGCACAGCCACGCGACGCAAATGGGCGTTAACAGCAACTGGCTGGCGATTGTGGTGACAGTGGTAACGCTGGCGATCCTCGGCATTACCTTGCTGGTATCTATGCTCGATGCGCGTCTGCAGGCACGCACCTCAATTCTTGCCCACTCGCTGGCCGAGGCCAACCGCGAGCTGGCGCAGCTGGCGCTGCACGATAACCTGACGCGCTTACCCAACCGTATTTTGCTGGAAGATCGCCTCGAACAAGCCCTCAATAAAGCCAACCGTGAGAAGTCGCAGTTTGCGCTGATGTTTATGGATCTCGACGGCTTCAAAGCAGTCAACGACGCCTTTGGTCACCACGTTGGCGACAATCTGCTGATCGGCGTCACCGAGCGCATGACCGAACAGATGAAAGGGCACTACACGCTGGCGCGCATGGGCGGCGACGAGTTTGTACTGCTGCTGGAAATTGATGAACCCAACGATGCCGCAGCGGTCGCCGATACGCTGGTGAAAGCGGTGGATCGTCCGTTCGATATCTCGCGCTATGAGCTGGTGGTGTCGCTGAGTATTGGTATTGCGGTCTATCCTGGCGATGGCAAAGATGAGCGCGAGCTGATGTTCAATGCCGATGCCGCTATGTATCACACCAAAAACAACGGCCGCAACGGCTACACCTTCTTCCAGCCATCGATGAACACGCTGGCGCAATCGCAGTTGCAGCTGAACAACGATCTGTGGCAAGCGCTGGACAACGAAGAGTTACGCCTGTTCTACCAGCCAAAATATTGCGCGCCGAGCGGTCCGATCCTTGGCTTTGAAGCGCTGTTGCGCTGGCAGCATCCTTCACGCGGCTTGCTGGCACCGGACGCCTTCCTGCCGATGGCAGAAAAGACCGGCATGATCATTAACATCGGCAACTGGGTGATCAACGAAGCCTGTCGCCAGCTGCGTTCCTGGCATCTGCAAGGCCATCCGCACTGGTCGGTGGCGGTTAACCTCTCGGCGCTGCAGTTTGAGCAGAATAACCTGGTCGAAACCGTCACCGAGGCGCTGGCGCAGCACCAGATTCCGGCTGAACTGCTGACGCTGGAAGTGACCGAAACCACGGCGATGCGCGATCCGGAAGAGAGCGTGCGTATCCTCACCGAACTCACCAACATGGGCGTGAAGGCGTCAATTGATGATTTCGGCACCGGCTACTCCAGCTTGTTGTATCTCAAGCGTTTACCGGCCAGCGAGCTGAAAATCGATCGCGCCTTTGTTAACGAACTGCAGGCGCACTCCGAAGATGCCACCATCGTTTCCGCTATTGTTGCGCTGGCGCAGTCGCTGCACCTGAAAGTGGTGGCCGAAGGGGTGGAAACTCAGGATCAGCAGGCGTTCCTCACCGGCTTGGGCTGCGATACCTTGCAGGGTTATTTGCTGGGTAAACCAGTCCCGCCGGAGCGTATCGCTGAGCTACCGAATTTCTACGAAGAAGTGTTAGAGCTGGAGCGCATGCCTTAACGCCGATTCATTCCCTCTCCCGCTTGCGGGAGAGGGTTAGGGTGAGGGAAACTAGCCGCCAAATCCTCTACATCGGAGTTAGGGTGGCGAAATATCAGCAGTTGGTGGAGCAGCTTCGCACGCAAATCGAGGCCCGCATCTGGCCACCGGGCGAAAAACTGCCGTCGTTACGCCAGCAGGCGGAGCAAAGCGGATTAAGCCTGATGACGGTAATGCACGCCTATGAAGTGCTGGAGAGTCAGGGCTGGATCGTCTCAAAGCCGCAATCTGGTTACTACGTGGCACCGCGCGCCGCCGAAAGTCGTCCTCGGCTGCCAACCCAGGAGATTGCCAAAACCGATCAGGCGGATACCAACAGCTTCGTGTTTGACGTGCTGCAAGCCACGCGTAATCCCGCCATCATGCCGTTTGGCTCCGCCTTTCCCGATCCTGAACTCTTCCCGCAGCGCCAGCTGATGCGCTCGCTGGTTAAAGTCTCACACAACCTGAAGCCCACCGATGCACTCAACAACCTGCCGCCAGGTAATGAAGCGCTGCGTAAAATTCTGGCTCAGCGCTATGCGCAGCAGGGCATTACGCTGTCGCCGGATGACATCGTCATCACTAACGGTGCAATGGAAGCGCTCAATCTGAGTCTGCAAGCGGTCACTGAACCTGGCGATTGGGTGATCCTCGAAAACCCGTCGTTTTATGGCGCGCTGCAGGCGATTGAACGTCTTAAGCTGAACGCGATTGCCATCGCCAGCGATGTGGAGCACGGCATGGATCTGCAGGAGCTGGAGCAGGCGCTACAGCGCTGGCCGGTGAAAGCCTGCTGGCTGATGACCAACCGACAAAATCCGCTCGGCTTTACCCTGAGCGCCGAGCGCAAGCAGCAGCTGGTGGCACTGCTGGCGCGCTACAACGTAGCGATGATTGAAGACGATGTGTATGGCGATCTGTATGAAGGCACTGACAAGCCGCTGCCGGCCAAAGCCTTTGATCGCGACGGCAACGTGCTGCACTGCGGCAGTTTTTCGAAGAATCTGGTGGCGGGATTTCGCGTCGGTTGGGTGGCAGCAGGACGACACGCGCAGCGCGTGCAGCGTATTCAGCTGATGAGCACGCTGTCGACCAGCGCGCCGATGCAGCTGGCGCTCGCCGATTTCCTCAGCACGCGCAGCTACGATACCCATTTAAAGAAGCTGCGTCAGACGCTGGCAAAGCGTAAGCAGCTGGCGCAACAGGCGCTGCGCCGCGTATTACCTGCCGATGCCAGCATCAGCGACACGCCGGGCGGCTATTTTCTCTGGGTTGCGCTGCCTGCGCACATCAACACCACAGAGCTCTATCATTTGGCGTTGCAGCAGGGGATCAGCATCGCGCCAGGCCAGCTGTTTTCCAGCAGCGAAGGTTTCAGCCACTGTTTCCGCTTTAACACCGCCTGGCCGTGGGATGCACGCGCCGAAGCGGCGGTTGAGACGTTGGGAAAACTGATCGCCAGGCTAAACGGCTAAACGTGGGCCGCCTGCTGGTGGCCCCAGGTGAGATAGTAGACGTCGTAGAAATCCACTTCACCTTTCTGCTTCATCAGACGATCAATGCCGCTGCGCACGCGATCCGGCGTGTGCGGATTATCGAGAATTTTGTCCAGCGCCTGCTGCGAAACCGGCTGCACGTAATACCACTCGCCGTTGTAGCACACGCGCAGATCCAGCGTATCGATATCTTCGAAGCGGTATTTCGGGTTGATATCCATCAGCATCAGCACGCTCATCACCACCACAAACGCCGTGGCAAACCAGAAGGCTGGCCAGCCGAGCATGTCGGTTGAGAAGATCAGCGCCACGCACAGCGCGTAGCACAGATACATGATGGCCCAGAGTCCCGGATGGGTTTTGAGGAAGGAAAAGCTAAAGCGCGGCAAATTATCACGCTGTCCTTCGCGGTTCAGCGTGGCGATTTCGTCGAGCAGAATTTGTTTGATCGCGTCCATTGTTCACCTCTAATTATCACTGCCTGCCAGTAAAGCACATAACAGTGAAGCGAATTAGAGACAGATTTGGTGTGATTTTTTATAACAGTTGAGGTGCGCATGAATGCGCACCCTACAAAAACCGTATCAAACATGAGTAGGGTCGCCATTTATGGTGACCGAAAAATGCAACGGTCAGGCATTTACTAACTTACCTGCCCCACAATCTGCAAATTCGCATCATCCGGAACTTCGTTATACGACAGCACATTCAGCCCGTTTGCAAACAGACGTGCGTAGCGCGCGATCAGCGGACGCAGCTGCGGCGTCACCAGCAGCACTTGCGTCAGGTTCTGCGCTTTCAGCTGCTCCATCATCACCGGCAGCGTGCTTTGTAGCTGCGTCAGGATATTCGGATCCACCGGGAAGCTATCCAGCGCCACTTTGCCGGCTTGCTGCGCCTGATTCAGCGCCGCCAGCAGCAGGTTCTCAAGACTGTTCTCCAGCGTATACGCCGACAGCGGTTTATTGTCTGGCGCAATCGCCGCCACCATCGCACGGCGCAAGGCGAAGCGCACATCGGAAGAGAGCAGGATCGGATCTTTGGTGATCGACGCGCTTTCCAGCAAGGTGGTGGCGATGGTGGTGATGTCTTTCAGCGACACCTGATCATTGAGCAGTAAACGATAGACTTTCAGCTGCAAACTGTAATTCACTGCCGCATTAAGATCGTCGGACAGTTTTGGTGCCACGCTCGCCAATCTTTGATGCAGCTGCGTGATGTCGTCATAATTGAACAACTCTGGCAGATTCTCGCGCACCACTTTATTGACATGCGTTGCTACCACGCTGGCGCAATCCACTACCTGATAACCCAAATTAAGTGCCTTCGCCTTCTGCTCGGGCAGGATCCACGTCACCGTCATGTTGTAAGCCGGATCGATATCCAGCACGCCATCGATCTCGCCATACTGTTCAGGCGTGGGGATCGCCATCAGGCGATCGGCATGCACTTCACCCACAGCGGTACGTACACCGTTGATCTTGATTGCATACTGCGCGGGCTTGAGATGGAAATCCTCACGCAGGGCGATCTCCGGCAGCAGCACGCCGCTGGTTTCAGACACCACTTGCCGCACGCCGCGCATCCGTTGAGTCAGCGGCGCACCTTTACCTTTATCCACCAACGTCACCAGCTTATAGCCGAGATTCAGGCCAATGGGCTCCACCATCGGAATATTATCCCAGCCAATTGCCAGCTGATCTTCCGGTTGCGCCAGCGCCTGCTGGATGGCATCCATGTCGTTGTGATCTTTGGTCGGTGCTTTTATTCCACGGCCCTGACGCCAGGCGGAGAACAGCAGCAGACCGGCGAACAGCAGAAACACCGTATGTGGCATGCCAGGCACGATCGCCAGCACAAACATGACGGCTGCTGCGGTATAAAGCGTTCCCGGCTTTGCCAGCAGCTGAGACTTAATGTCATCGCCCATGTCCGCACCATCGCTGATGCGCGTAACGATAATCGCCGCCGCAGTTGAAAGCAGTAACGATGGAATCTGCGCGACTAAACCATCACCAATGGTCAGCAACACATACTGTTCAAACGCTTGTCCTGCCGGCAAACCGTGCTTGAACACACCAATCAAAATACCGCCAATCACGTTGATCAGCAGGATCATGATCCCGGCGATGGCATCACCACGCACGAACTTAGATGCGCCATCCATTGCCCCGTAGAAGTCGGCCTCGTTCGCCACATCTTTACGGCGCAGGCCGGCCTGTTCCTGATTGAGTAAGCCGGCATTGAGATCGGCATCGATCGCCATCTGCTTGCCGGGCAACGCATCCAGCGTAAAGCGCGCTGATACTTCCGAGATACGCTCTGCGCCTTTGGTCACCACCACGAAGTTGATCATCAAACGTGCCGCTAAGAGGGCGAATCACAGCCATCACGGTGGCGCGTGGAAAGTTGCTTTTGCCGACTTCACCCTGGCGATGATGGCGCTGTTTATGGTGCTGTGGATTACCGCGTCGGTGAGTGTCGAAGAGCGTAAAGAGATCGTCGCCCAATTGAATGGTGCATCAATTTTTGATGGCGCGGCGTTCAACCCGTTTGAGCAACACGGCGGCAAGAGTGATGCGCTGATTGGCGACACGCTGGAACTAAGCAAAGCGGAAGAAACCGCCAAAGCCGGTGAAATGCTGCAATCGGGCGGCAAACCGCAGGAACATCTCGATAGCGTGCTGTCACGCTCCGATGCTGAGCTGGCGAAACTGTACCAGCAGATTCAACACATCATCAAAAGCTATAACGCCCAGGATGTACTGTCACTGGAAACCCTGCCGCAAGGCCTGCGCATCCTGGTGCAGGACGATCAATCGCGCATGATGTTTCCACGCGGCAGTGCGGTGTTGACGCCTTATTTCCAGAAATTGCTGACCGAACTCGGCCCGGTGTTTAACCGCATCGATAACAAAATCATGATCAGCGGGCATACCGATGCCGCGCAATACAGCGGCAATGCCGCCTACAACAACTGGAATCTGTCCGGTGATCGCGCACTGGCGGCGCGCCGAGCGCTGGAGCGTGGTGGGCTGGAGAGTGAGCGCGTGTTGCAGGTTAATGCAATGGCCTCACGTATGCCGCTGGATAGAGAAGATGCAATGAGTGCGCGCAATCGCCGCATCGAAATTCTGGTGTTAACCGATGCCGCTGCAGAAACCTTATTCCAATTTTATGGCCGCGAAGGGGAGAACGTTGTGAAACCCATCGCTGAGCGCCTGCGATAACCTGTCAGTGCCTTTGAATCGCTTTTTTTGATTCGGCCGGTGGCGAAATCCACCGGTTTTTTTTCGTTTGAAATTTGTGCAGCGATCCACCGTAGGGGCGCCATTTATGGCGACCATCAATCCCCCGCACGCGATGTTAATTATGTTGCCAATAAATTTGACTTTAGTTAGCTAAATCATTCTTTTTTGTGAATTTTGTCGCCGGGCGCACATTGCAATGCCGCTTTGGTAAGCCACAATTAAGCATCGTGATTAACCGGAGAAAGAGTATGACTGCCAACCACTCCAGCCTGCTGTTACTGATGTCTTTCGCCGCCGGCACCTTTTCCGCTGGATCCTCCAGCAATCCGCAACATTTGATGCTGTCGCTGCCGTCCGGCGGCGTGCCTAATAATCCGCTACCGCTAATTATCTGGCCCGGCATTGTGCCTTATGACGCTGAAAATCCAACCGAAGACAGTGCGGCATGGTTTGAAAAAACCTTTACCCGCAACGGTTGGCCCGCCGCGTGGCGTGCGCCGATCTTCCCGTATACGCATTATCATCCGAACACCCATGAAGTGCTGGGCGTGGCTGCCGGTTGGGCGGAAGTACTGTTTGGCGGCGACAGCGGCCGCATGGTGACATTACGTGAAGGCGATGCGGTGCTGATCCCCGCAGGCGTCGGCCACAAACAGGTGTTTGCCTCAGAGGATTTTTTCACCGTTGGCGCCTATCCTGAAGGCATGTCGCCGGAAACCGTGCGTGATGAGCCGTCGCGTTTACGTGCGTCGAAGGAGAAGATCCAGCATGTTCCACTGCCGCACCGCGATCCCTTTACCGGTGGCGAAGGCGCGATGACGGAGATCTGGCTGCCAATCGCGCAGCAGCTGATGCACCAGTAAAGTGCAAAACAGCCATTTCCATCGACGCGGCGCGTGTGGCATGCCGGGGGCAAGCCTCTGGCACAGTTTGTGCAGGAGAGATATATCTCTAGACAAGCGCCGGGTAAATCATGAAAGAAAGCTACCAGATAGCATCGCACTTCTATGATGAGATGTTGCTGAGCGATGGCCAACACCGCGCTCACTACCAGCAATACTGGGAATGGTTACAACAGGCGGACAAAGAGGCAGTGGCGCGTAAGCGTGAAGAGGCGGAACTGCTGTTTCATCGCGTCGGTATTACTTTCAACGTTTACGGTGATGATGGCGGCGCGGAACGTTTAATTCCTTTCGACAGCGTGCCGCGCATTATTCCTGCCAGCGAGTGGGCAATGCTCGATCGCGGCATTCGCCAGCGCGTGCAGGCCCTCAACGCCTTCCTGCACGACATCTATCATCAGCAACTGATCCTCAAAGCGGGCATCGTGCCTGCCGAACAGGTGCTGGTGAACGATCAATATCAGCCCTGTATGCAAGGCGTCGATCTGCACCGCAACATCTACGCGCACATTGTCGGCGTGGATATGGTGCGCAATAACGATGGCGAATATTACGTGCTGGAGGACAATCTGCGCACGCCGTCTGGCGTCTCCTACATGCTGGAGAACCGCAAGATGATGATGCGCCTTTATCCGGAGTTGTTCGCCGGGCAGCACATCGCGCCGGTTGAGCGCTATCCCTCGCATCTGCTGCAAACCCTGCGGGAAAGCTCGCCGGTCAACGATCCGGTGGTGGTAGTGCTGACGCCGGGCCGCTTTAACAGCGCCTATTTTGAACACAGCTTCCTTGCGCAGCAGATGGGCGTTGAGCTGGTGGAGAGCGCCGATCTGTTTGTGAAAGATGGCGCGGTGATGATGCGTACCACCGCCGGACCGTGCAAAGTCGATGTGATCTATCGTCGCGTGGATGATGCCTTCCTCGATCCACTGGCGTTCCGCCCGGATTCGATGCTCGGCGTGCCGGGCTTATTATCGGTATATCGATCTGGCAACGTGGTGCTGGCGAACGCGATCGGCACCGGCGTCGCCGATGACAAATCGATCTACCCGTATGTGCCGGACATGATCCGCTTCTACCTCGACGAGGATCCGATCCTCAATAACGTGCCGACCTGGCAATGCCGCAAACCGCAGGATCTCACCTATGTACTCGCCAATCTGGCGAAAATGGTGGTGAAAGAGGTACACGGCGCAGGCGGTTACGGCATGTTGATTGGGCCGGTGGCGAGCCAGCACGAGCTGAGTGATTTCCGCGATCGCCTCAAAGCGCGACCGGAAAATTACATCGCGCAGGACACGCTGTCGCTCTCGACTTGCCCGACTTTTATCGACAACGGCCTCGCGCCACGCCATATCGATCTGCGTCCGTTTGCGCTGTGCGGCGCGGATATTCGTCTGGTGCCCGGCGGCTTAACCCGCGTGGCGTTGAACGAAGGTTCGCTGGTGGTGAACTCGTCGCAGGGCGGCGGCACCAAGGACACGTGGGTTCTGGAGGATGACGCATCATGCTAAGCCGCACGGCCAGTGGCCTCTATTGGATGGCGCGCTATCTCGAACGCGCAGAACAACTCGCACGCGTGTTGGACGTGACCAACCGTTTGTCATTAATGCCGGTGCGCGGCAGCCAGGGCGATGAGCTGCTGCTGCCGCTCAATCTCACCGGCACGCGTGAACTGTTTGAAACCCTGAATGGCCGCTTCACCATGCCGCAGTTATTCAACTTCTTCGCCCTCGACGACCGCAATCCGTGCAGCATTTTTAGCTGCTGGCAGGAGGCGTGGAACAACGCGCATGCGGTACGCGGCAGTTTGTCGTCGGAAGTTTGGGAGAGCATCAACTCGACGTGGATTGAGATGCGCAACACCCGGCGGCGCGGCATTACCAGCGCTAACGCCGACACCTTTTTCGATTGGGTGAAAGAGCGCTCGCACCTGTTTCGTGGCGCGATGTTCGGCACCTTGCTGCGCGGCGATGCGATGAGTTTTATCCGTATCGGCACCTTGATGGAGCGCAGCGACGGCACCGCGCGTTTACTGAGCGTGAATCAGCAATTGCTGGAGCAGCAGTCGGATTCGGTACGCGAATATTATTGCCTCGACACCTTATTGCGCGCGGTATCGGCGCGTGAAGCTTACAACGCCATCTTCAAGCAGCAGCTGTTGCCCGATCTGGTCAATGAGATGCTGATCCTGCGCAGCGAAAGTCCGCGCTCGCTGCACTCCTGTATTGATGAAATCGCCACGCAGTTAGAGAACATCGGCAGCAGCGGCGAAGATCGCCCGCGCTATTTGATCACCGTGCTGCTGGCCGAGATGCGCTTCAGTACCTGGGAAAGCCTGACTCAGGAAGGCTTGTATCACTGGCTCAATGAATTCCTGACGCGCCTGAATGCGCTGGCAGAGAGCATCAATCACACCTATCTGGAGGCGAAATGAGACTGAACATCGAGCATAAAACCCGTTACGCCTATGAACATCAGGTGACACTCAGCACCCAATATCTGCGCCTGACGCCGCAAAATTCGGTGCATCAGCAGATAATCTCGTGGGATCTCGAGCTGCCGTGTGAAGCCACCTGCACCCAGGATGCCTACGGCAATGTGATGCATGTGCTGACGCTGGACACGCCGCATCAGCAGTTGGATATCGCCGCGCGTGGTGTGGTGGAGATCCTTGATGATGGCGAATGGGCGCCCGATCCGGAATCGTTATTGTCGCCGTTGGTGTTTCTGCGCTCGTCGCCGCTGACGCAGCCTGACGGTGAGATCCGTGAGTTCGCTAAGCGCTACTGGCGACCGGAAAAACCGCTGACTAGCCTGGAAAAACTCATGGACGAACTGCTGCTGAAGATGCCGTATCGTCCCGGCAGCACTCTGGTCACTGATGCCGCCACGAAAGTATTTGCCGCCGGCAGCGGCGTTTGCCAGGATCACAGTCACGTGTTTCTCGCCTGCTGTCGTAGTTTAGGGATTCCGGCGCGCTATGTGAGCGGCTATCTCTATACTGAAAACGTTGAGCACGTCGCCACTCACGCCTGGGTTGAAGCCTGGCTGGATGGCAGTTGGCACAGCTTTGATATCACCAATAATACTCGCAGCACGCGCCAGCATTTACGCCTGGCGGTCGGCGTGGATTATCTCGATGCGTGTCCGGTGCGCGGTATGCGGCTGGGCGGCGGCGGTGAAGATATGCTGGCGGTGGCTGCGGTGCTTCAGGTGCATGCGCAGCAGTAATCAGAACAGGCGTGACTATGACTTATTGTGTGGCAATGCGTTTATCGTCAGGGATGATTTTTGTATCCGATTCACGCACCAATGCGGGCGTCGATCATATTTCCTCCTTCCGTAAACTGCATGTGTTTCAGGTCGATGATGAACGCACGCTGGTGCTGCAAAGCGCGGGCAATCTGGCCACCACGCAGAGCGTGCTGAGCCTGCTGCGACGCAACAACGGCGATAGCGATCAACCGAATTTGCTGAATGGACGATCGCTGTATGACATTGCGCTGATGGTGGGCGAAACGCTGCGCGAGGTGATCAAGCGCGATGGCGAAGAGTTTGGCGGCACGCTGCTGCTGGGCGGGCAGATTCGCGGCGAAGAACCGCGACTGTTCCAGATCTATCCGCAGGGCAACTTCATCGAAGCCAGCGTCGATACACCGTATTTTCAGATTGGTGAAAGCAAGTACGGTAAACCGATCATTGACCGCGTGCTGCGTTACGAAACGCCGCTGAGTCAGGCGATGCAGTGCGCGTTGATTTCGATGGATTCGACGCTGGCGAGTAATATTTCGGTGGGCTTGCCGCTGGATGTGATGGTCTATCGCACCGACAGTTTTAGCGACAGCGAGCAATATCACATCACCGAACAGCATCCCTATTTTTCACAGATCCGTCAGTTGTGGAGTAAAGGCCTGTTAAGTGTCTTTTCACAGCTGCCGCCGTTAAAGCTCTAATCAGTAGGGTCGCCATTAATGGCGACCTGCCCATTCACACCAACTCATTCATCTTCGCAGTCATATTAATTCCGCTAATCCCTTTCAATCCTAATTTGCGCAGGATTTTTATTTTATAGGTACTCACAGTTTTACTGCTGAGCTGCAATTGTGAAGCGATCTCTTTATTACTCATTCCCGACGCGAGTTTGACTAAAACAATCAATTCACGTCGCGTCAGGCTCATCAATTTCTCGCTTTCAATCAATTCGCCGGCATCAGCAGCGGCATGGGTTACGGGATAAAAACGTTTGCCGTGTTCCACTTCTTTTATTGCGGTAATCAGCGTGTCTAAATTCCCGCGCTTGTAGACATAACCTTCAACGCCTAATTGCAAGCAACATCGTTGATAAAAAAGGCTTTCTGACGCAGTAAATACGATGATTTTCTGTTCTGGCATCGCGCGCTTGATATCCGCAATCAGCGGAATACCGGCACGACCGGGCATGGTGAGATCAAGCAGTAAAACGTCCGGACGCATTTGGTGTAACTCGGTAATCAGTAAATCTCCTTTCTGCGCAATGCCGACAATTGCATAGTGATAAGAATCTAATAGTGCCTGAATACCCGCACAGATTAGCGGATGGTCATCAACAATAAATACCGAATGAATCATATGTGTAGCCCAGAAAAAAAGAAAAAACCCAAGGGTTAAAACACTCATAAAAAACACAACCAGAGGTGTGACCAGATTAATTCACGGGGCTTAACATTAAGATTTAAGCCATGTCTTGAATTTCTCCTTTTAAGATCAATCGATGGTTTTTATGCGTTAGAACAATGCGCCTTGCTGATTTATCCATTCTTACTGGGCGGCAGTCATAAATCTGAAAACAAGCCGTTTTAACGTCGAGGCGATAAACCGCTGCGCATAAAAGGTGAATGATGTTTTCAGTTGATCAGCTTCTCGATACTTACTGGCCTGGCCATCAACCGGCGAACTGGCAGAAAAGAGCCCTGAAATGGGCGGTTCGCGAACATGAATTCCAGGCGTTTGCCGCCCGCTATCGCCATCTCAAAGGCGTGGATATGGTGGAGCAAGTGCTGGAGCACCTGGATGTGCGTTGTGAACTGAGCGAACGCGATTTAGAGCAGATCCCAACGCGCGGCCCGGTGGTGATTGTTGCTAATCATCCGCTCGGTGCGCTGGACGGCCTGGCGCTGCTGGCGGCGGTTTCGCAGGTGCGGCGCGATGTGAAAATTGTTGCCAACCGCATGTTGATGATGCTGGAACCGATCAACAACATGATGCTGCCGGTGGATAACATGGGCAACCGCACCAGCCGCGAACAGCTGACGCACATGCAGCAGCATCTCGATAATCAGGGCGTACTGATCATCTTCCCGGCGGGCGAAGTGTCGCGGCTTTCCAGCCGTGGCGTGCGCGATCGTCACTGGCATCACAGCTTCTTACGTCTCGCCGCCCGCGCTCGCGCGCCGATCGTGCCGGTGCATGTGGTGGGGCGAAACAGCCTGGCGTTCTACGCCGCTGCCAAAATTGCCTCGCCGCTGGCGTTACTGATGTTGGTGCGCGAAATGTTTCGTCAGCGCGGTGCGCGCATCAAGCTGCACATCGGCGAGCAGATCCCGTTTGCCAACTGGCATGATGGCCACACGCCGGGCAAAGAGCTGGCGAAGCGGCTGCGCAAACATCTTTATCGCATTGGACAAGGGCGGCGCGGCCTGTTCCAGACCGAAGCGGCGATTGCACGCCCGGAAGATCGCGCCGAGCTGAAAAAAGCGCTGATGGAGAGCGAGCGACTCGGCACGCTGCCGGATGGCAAGCAGATCTACCTGTGGCGACGTAACGGCGCCAGTTGGGTGCCGTTGCTGCGTGAGCTTGGACGTTTACGCGAAGTGGCGTTTCGCGCAGTAGGCGAGGGCAGCGGGCGTCGTCGCGACCTCGACAAATATGATGACGATTACTATCACCTGATTCTGTGGGATGACGATGCGCTGGAGATCGTCGGTGCCTATCGCTTTATTCCCGGCGCTGAGCAGCTGGAGCGCCGCGGCCTGGAAGGCATTTATAGCGATAGCCTGTTCCACTACGACGAGCGCATGTTGCCGATCATCAATCAAGGTCTGGAGCTGGGCCGCAGTTTTATTCAGCCCGCCTATTGGGGTAAACGCGGCCTCGATTATTTGTGGATGGGCATTGGTGCCTACATCGCCAGGTATCCGGAAACCCGCTATCTGTTTGGTCCGGTCTCGATCTCGGGCGGCATGCCGCTGGCGGCGCGCGATCTGCTGGTGGCGTTCTATCGCCTGTATTTCCCCACCGAACTGCCGCTGGCAACCTCACGCCGCCCTTATCCGGCTTCGCTGCCTGAAGTGCTGGCGCAGTTCACCGGCGATAATTACAGCGAAGATTTACGTCGGTTGAAGCATCTGCTGGCGAATCTCGGTACCGCCATTCCGACGCTCTACAAGCAATATTCCGAGGTGTGCGAGCCGGGCGGCGTGCAGTTTATTGATTTCGGCAGCGATCCCGATTTCAACAACTGTATCGATGGTTTGGTGCTGGTGGATCTTACACGGGTAAAGCCTGCGCGTTATGAGCGCTATATCGGCATGCACCTGTGAATCGGTCGCCATAAATGGCGACCCTACGACGGGATCCCAGCATTTGTAGGGTCGCCATTTATGGCGACCTGGTTGGTTGCATTGTGTGAATCGGTCGCCATAAATGGCGACCCTACGACGGGGCCCGAGCATTTGTAGGGTCGCCATTTATGGCGACCTGGTTTGAAGCATGCATTTGTAGGGGCGCCATTTATGGCGACCTGGCCCAATGTCATGGAATCGTCATCACAGTGTCGTAGGGTCTTAGCCGGACTGTTAGCGAAAGGCCAGAAACATGGCATCAATCACACTGCGCGGGCTGCGCAAATCCTTTGCGGCGCAGCCGGTATTGCAAGACATCTCGCTGCAGATTGCGCAGGGAGAATTCATCGCCGTATTGGGGCCGTCGGGCTGCGGCAAAACCACCTTGCTGCGCCTGCTGGCCGGATTTGAAATTGCCGATGCCGGAGAAATCCACGTTGGCGATCGCTGCTTCGCTGCGCCGGGCGTGCATCTGCCGCCGGAAGATCGCCAGCTTGGCGTGGTGTTCCAGAGCTACGCGCTGTGGCCGCATATGACGGTGGCGGAGAATGTCTCCTACAGCCTGAAAGTCAACGGTGTAGCGCGTGCCGATCGCGAGCGCCGCACGCAGCAGGCGCTGGAGCTAGTGGGATTAGAAGCGTTCGCCGCACGTCGTCCTGCCGATCTCTCCGGCGGCCAGCGTCAGCGTGTGGCGCTGGCGCGTTGTTTAGTGGCGCAGCCAACGCTGGTTTTGCTCGATGAGCCGCTCGCCAACCTCGATGTCCACCTGCGCGCCACCATGGAAGAGGAGTTTCGCCGCTTCCATCATCACAGCCGCGCCACCTTGCTCTACATCACCCACGATCAGCATGAAGCGATGGCGCTGGCCGATCGCATCGTGGTGATGGATGCCGGCCGCGTGATGCAGTTCGCCACGCCGCAAACGCTGTGGCGTGAACCGGCTAATGAGATGGTCGCGCGCTTTATTGACGACGGCAAAGTGCTGCCGATCAGCGATATCGAGCCGCTCGGCGATGGCCGCGCCTTTGCCACGCTGTGCGGCCTGCGCGTGCCGCTACGCTGCGCGCTGGATCAATGCCCGCAGCCGCAGGCGCAAGCCAGTTTTCATGCAGCCGATTTCCACTTAGCCGCGCCGGTCGAACCGCAGTTTGTCGCGCGCGTGCAGCGGGTGATTTATCGCGGCGGCCACCATCAACTCAATGTCACGCCGCTGGATGCGCCGGAATGCAGCATTACGCTGCTGCTGGCCGATCAACCTTTACCCGCTGTCGACGCCACTGTCGGTGTGGCGCTGCGCGACGGCTGGATTCTTCCTTCTTAACTCTTAAACCTTCAGGGAAATGCTATGCGTACGTCGTTCAACGTGTTGATGTTAGCCAGTGGATTATTCGTTTCTGCCGCCAGCCTTGCCGATGAGGCACCGGCGGGAAAATTGGTGGTTTACACCTCGCAGGCACCGGAAATTGCCCAGCAAACCATGGATGCCTTTAAAGCCGCCTATCCCAATGTGCAGGTCGAGTGGACGCGCAACGGCACCACGCAGTTAATGAACGTGCTGCGCACCGAAATGATGAGCGGTGAAGCCAAGCCGGATGTGCTGCTGATTGCCGACGCCATCAACCTTGGCGCGCTGAAAAACGAAAATCATCTCTACAGCTACAGCGATGCGCCGCTCAGCCACATCAATCCGTCGTTCTACGACAAAGACAAAACCTTCTTCGGCACCAAAATCATCGCCACGGTGATTGCTTACAACACCCAGCACGCGCAGCCGATTGATAGCTGGAACGCGCTGGCGGTGGAAGCCAATAAAGGGCAGATCGCGGTGCCAAGCCCGCTCTACTCCGGCGCGGCGCTCTACAAGCTGCACACCGATATCAACACGCCGTCGATTGGCTGGAGCTTCTATAAGAAGCTGGCGGCCATCGGCGTAGCGCCACAGGGCGGCAACGGCCCGGCGCTGAAAGCGGTCGCCAGCGGGCTGGATAAGTACGGCATCATCACCGACGCCGACGTGATTCTGGCGAAGAAAAAGGGTTCGCCGGTGGATCTGGTCTATCCGAAAGAAGGCGTTTCCTACGTCACCGAGCCGGTTGCCATCATGAAAACCGCGCACAATCTGCCGGCCGCTAAAGCCTTCGTCAACTTTATGCTGTCCGAGCAAGGCCAGAAGCTGGTGGTTGAACAGGGCAACCGCCCGGTGGACGATCGCGTCTCAGCACCGGAAGGCTTCACCCCGATCAGTAAAATCAAGCTGCTGTCGCCGGACGTGGCGAAAGCGATCAAAGAAGATGCGGCCGTGCGCGATCAGTTCACCGCGCTGTTCGGTGGCTAAATATGAGCGTGTTGAGCAACGAATGGCGCAGTGGGGCGCGTAAAGCGCCGCGCGTTAACAGCGAACGATTGATTCTGGCGCTGATGGTGCTGCTGATTGGTTTGCTGTCGGTGGCACCATTGATGCGACTGGTGTGGACCGCCATCGCGCCCAATGGCGTGCCGGACATCGCGCGCTTAACACGCCTGCTGGCGAGCGATCGCGTGTTGATCGCCAGCGGTAATACTTTGCTCATCGCGCTCAGTTCTACCCTGATTTCCATGGTGCTCGGCACCGCCGCCGCATGGCTGGTGGCGCTCAGCGATCTGCGCGCTAAAACCGCGTGGGTGTTTGCGTTTATCCTGCCGCTGATGATTCCGCCGCAGGTGACTGCGCTGGCCTGGCTGCAGGCGCTGGCACCGAGCAGTCCGCTGGCGCTGCTGTTCGCCACGCTTGGATTGCCGTGGTTTGCGCCCGGCGAACAGCCGCTTTACTCCTTAACCGGCATTGTGCTGCTGCTTGGTACGCACAATGCGCCGCTGGTGTTTCTCACCGTACGCGCCGGTCTGCGCCGTTTGCCTGCCGATTTGGTGGAAGCGGCGCAGGCCAGCGGGGCGTCTCGCGCACGCATCCTGTTCACCATTGTGCTGCCGCTGGCGCGCCCGGCGATCTTTGCCGGAGCCGCGCTGACCTTTGTCGCGGCGGCGGGCAACTTCGGTATTCAGGCGATGTTGGGGATTCCGGCACGCGTGCCCACGCTGATCACGCTGGTGTATCAGCAGCTGAATGGCATTGGCCCAGGCGCGCTGCCGAACACGGCGGTATATGCGTTATTGATTGCGGTGATCACGCTGGCGGGCATGGCGGCCAGCGCCTGGCTAGGAGGACGCCATGATGTGCGCGTCAACGGCGCGCCGCGTTTGTGGCAGCAATCGCTGGGGCGCGGGCGTGTGGCGATTGAAGGCGTCGCCTGGCTGTGGATGGCGCTAACTTTGCTGTTACCGCTCAGCGCGCTGCTGATCACCGCGCTCACCAGCGGTTTTGGTCAGGCGCTCAGCTGGCAAACGCTGACGCTGGAGAACTTCCGCGCCGCCTTGTGGGGTTATCCGGCGGTGCGGCACGCGTTTCTCACCAGCCTCGGATTGACCACGTTGGCGGCGCTGATTTTGACGGTTTGCGCGCTGTTTCTTGCCTACTTCCTCAGCTGGCGGCGTACCAAACTGGTGCGCGGTTTGTGGCTGGCGAGTGAACTGACCTATGCGCTGCCGGGCATTGTCACCGGCGTGGCGGCAATGTTGTTCTTCCTGCGTCCGCTGCCGATCGTCAACGTTTCGCTGTATGGCACGGTGTGGATCATCCTCGCCGCCTATCTGGCGAACTTCCTCGCGCTGGTGCTGCGCCCCACGTTGGCCGGATTTGCCCAACTGGAACCGGCACTCGATGAAGCCGCACGCTTGTGCGGCGCCGGTTTTCTGCGCCGCATGCGCGACATCTTGCTGCCGCTGGCGGCGCCGTCCGCGCTGGCGGGCAGCGTGCTGGTGTTTCTCACCGCACTAAACGAAATCCAGGTTTCGGTATTGCTGGTTACCTCGCAAACGCAAACCATCGGACCGACCATCGTGTTCCTCGATGAAGGCGGATCCGCTTCGCTGGCGGCGGCGGTCGGTTGCCTGATGATTGTGGTGGTGTGCTTATTAATGGCGCTGGCGACTCGCCTGACCCGACGCCTGCCGCACGGCATTTTGCCGTGGCAAGCGTAACGGCAGCCTGCCGTCAACGCATGATGATTTATGAAGTATCCCGCTGAACATTTTCTCGCCACTGCCGATAACTTACCTACCAACATTTGTCTGTGGATGAATAGCGCTTGTCAGTGCTGCGTATTTGCGCTTAAGTCTGCACGATAATTAAGAATTTTCTTAATAGTCTCGACGATACCAGGCCAGCAATAGGCGAATAACAATGAATAATAACTCTGACGTCATGTACCGACTTTTGGTACAGAGCGTGGTGGATTACGCCATTTACATGCTCAAACCCGATGGCACCGTGGCGAACTGGAACGCCGGCGCGCAGCGTGCCAAAGGCTACACGCCCGATGAAATCGTGGGGAAGAATTTTGCGCTGTTTTACAGCGAAGAGGATCGTAAAAACGGCGCGCCGCAGCGCGGGCTGGCGACGGCGACGGCGACCGGACGCTTCGAAACCGAAGGCTGGCGCTATCGTAAAGATGGCAGCGCGTTTTGGGCGCATGTGGTGATCGACGCCATCCGCGATGAATTTGGTGAGCTGCTGGGCTTTGCCAAAATCACCCGCGACTGCACCGAGCAGCAGGAGCAACAGCGCAAACAGCGCGAACAGGAACAGCGTTTCCGCATGCTGGTGGAAGGCGTTAGCGATTACGCCATCTATATGCTCGATTTGGACGGCAACGTTGAAAATTGGAACGTAGGCGCACAGCGCGCGAAGGGCTACGTTGCCGAAGAGATCGTTGGACAGCACTTCTCACGCTTCTACAGCGCGCAGGATCGACTAAATCATATCCCGGAAAAAAACCTCACCACCGCCTTTAAAACCGGCCGTTTCGAAGACGAAGGCTACCGTTACCGCAAAGATGGCAGCGCATTTTGGGCGCATGTCATCATTGACGCGATCCGCGATGATGCGGGCAAGCTGATCGGTTACGCCAAAATCACCCGCGACTGCACCGAACAGCAGGCGCTGCTGCGTAAACAGCACGAGCAGGAGAAGAATTTCCGCCTGCTGGTGGAAGGCGTGCGCGATTACGCCATTTATATGCTAGATGTGCAGGGCCGCGTGGTGAACTGGAACAACGGGGCGCAGCGCGCCAAAGGTTATGTGGCTGACGAGATTGTCGGCCAGCACTTTTCCGTGTTTTACAGTTCAGCGGAACGTAATGCCAACGCGCCCGAGGCCAACCTCGGCATTGCGTTGAAAACCGGCCGTTTCGAAGATGAGGGCTGGCGCTACCGCAAAGATGGCTCGGCTTTTTGGGCGCATGTCGTCATTGAGGCAATCCGGGATGAGAGCGGCAAACTGATCGGTTTCGCCAAAATTACCCGCGATATCACCGAACGCCGTGAAAACGAACAGCAGCTGCTGCGCGCGCGCGATCTGGCGCAGTCGCAGAGCGCGAAAATGTCGGAGCTGTCGGGCTTTCTCGACACCATCATCAGCAATATTCCATCGTGCGTGATTGTGGAAGATGCCATCAGCCGTGAAATCCTGATGGTGAATGACAAAGCCGAGCAGCTGTTTGGCGTCAATAAAGCGCTGATCATGCATAAACGCCCGCACGAATGTATGTCGGCGGAGCTGGGCGATTACTTCAACAGCCTGGCGGATGTGGCGCTGCGTAGCGAAGGTATTCACTCACGCGAACAGCTGCTGCTGACCGCCGGCGGCGAGCGTATTTTGCATACGCGTGCCACCACCATCAGCGGCAAAGATATGCGTCAGAACTACGTGATGCTGATTGTCGAGGACGTGACCGACCAGCGCGAAGCCGATGCGCGCATCCGTCACATGGCGCATCACGATAATCTCACCAGCCTGCCGAACCGCGTGCTGTTCCGCCAGAAACTGAGTGAAGCGCTGCGCGTGGATAATCAGAATAACCAGGTCAGCGCCACGCTGTGTCTCGATCTCGATAACTTCAAAAACGTCAACGATGCGCTCGGCCACCAGATTGGTGATGACCTGCTGCGCGTGGTGGCGAAGCGCCTGCGCAGCGCGCTGCGCGACCATGATACGCTGGCGCGTATTGGCGGCGACGAGTTTGCCATCGTGCTGCCCAATGTCCGTTCTGCCGATGAAGCAGCGGTGGTGGCGCAGCGGCTGATCGAGGGAATCCGTCCGCCGATTAACGTTGAAGGACATAACCTGTCGGTGGGCTTGAGCGTCGGTATCGCGCTCACCTCGCAAGCCACCAACACGCCGGAACATATGCTGCGCTGTGCCGATATGGCGCTGTATGAAGCGAAACGTAATGGCCGCAACCGCTTCGAACACTTCACCATTGAAATGGACGATCAGGCGCGCAGTCGTCGCGTGATTGAGAACGATCTGCGTGATGCGATCTCCGGTCGTCAGCTCAAACTCTATTATCAACCGATCACCGACGAGAAGGGCATCATCGGCTATGAAGCGCTAATGCGCTGGCATCACCCGATTAAAGGGCTGATTATGCCGAACGATTTTATCCCGATCGCCGAAGAGACCGGCTTGATTCATATGCTCGGCGCCTACGCGCTGTACGAAGCCTGCCGCGAAGCGCAAAGCTGGAACACCGAACAATCGGTGTCGGTAAACCTGTCGCCGCTGCAGTTTAAGAACAGCTCGCTGGTATCCGTGGTGGAAGGCGCGCTGCGTGAATCGGGGCTGGCGCCGCATCGGCTGGAAGTGGAGATCACCGAATCGGTGCTGCTGGACGATACGCTCGGTAATATCCGCACATTGCAAAGTTTGAAAACCCTTGGCGTGCAAATTGCGCTGGATGATTTCGGTACCGGCTACTCATCGCTTAGCTATTTGCGTTCGTTCCCGTTCGACAAGATCAAAATCGACAAGTCGTTCATTAACGATATGGGCGACAGCCGCGAGGCGCTGGCGATTATCCGCGCCATTACTGGTATGAGTCGTAGCCTCGATATTCAGATCACCGCCGAAGGCGTGGAGAGCGGCGAGCAGTACGCCAAGCTGCGTGAAGAGGGTTGTACGCTGTTCCAGGGTTATTTCTTTGGCCGTCCGCAGCCATCGGAATTGCGCTTGAAAGAGTTGGAGTAAATGCGTTGGTCTCGGTCGCCATAAATGGCGACCCTACGAAATGCATCAAAAAACGCCCGACATGTCGGGCGTTCTCTGTTTTGCTGTGTGTAATCTTTATTATTATGCGCCGTGGCCGTCGACAGACATGTGGCCGAGATCTTTATCCACCAGGAACAGGCCTTCGCCTTTGGTGCCGACCATCGCCAGTTTATCCAGCACAGTTTTGAACAGCTTCTCTTCTTCATGCTGCTCGGCAACGTACCACTGCAGGAAGTTGAAGGTTGAGTAATCCTGCGTGGTCAATGCGGTGTGCACCAGCTCGTTGATTTTTTTGGTGATCAGCTGCTCATGCTTCAGCGCTTCTTCCAGCACGTCGTTCAGTGACGTCCAGCTAATGGCCGGAGCCGCAATGCTGCCCAGTACCGGCAAAGCACCGGCATCGCTGACGTAATCAAACAGCTTCTGCATGTGCTGCATCTCTTCACGAGAATGCATTTTCAGGAATGAAGAGGCGCCTTCATAGCCTTTATCGCTGCACCAGGCGCTCATCTGCAGATACAGGTTGGCAGAGAAGAATTCGAGGTTCAGTTGGTCGTTTAAACGCGAGGTCATTTCAGCAGTTAACATGGCTGAGTCCTTTTTAATTTGTCAGGTGAAGTACGGCGAATTATGCATCAATCTATACTTTTTTGTGAAGGACTTTCCTTAAAAAAGTTGAATTTATCTTATTGATTGTAAATGGAATTATTCCACATGTTGAATGCGAAGAGTTCTCACTTTTGACTAATTTTCATTCACGCTGGATTGATTATAGCTGCACATCGGGCGATGCTGAGGCTTGCCTTTACTTGTCAGGAGCTTAGCGGTGTCGAACGTCTTAGAGCATTACCATTTTCTGCATGAAATTCCCGAGCTGGGTTTTCAGGAATTCAAAACCTCTGCTTATATTGCCGATCAGCTGGAAAGCGCCGGAATTAAGGTGACGCGCGGCATCAATAACACCACTGGAATCGTGGCGGAAATCGACAGCGGCGTGCCCGGTCCGGTGCTGGCGCTGCGTGCGGATATGGATGCGCTCGGTCATATCATTGACGGCGTGGCGTGTGCGCGTCACACCTGCGGCCACGATGGCCATTCGTCGGTGGTGCTAACGGCGGCGCAAGAGCTGCTGAAAGAGGGCGCGATCAAGAAAGGGCGGCTGAAGCTGCTGTTCCAGCCAGCGGAAGAACTCGGTGCCGGCGCGCTGGCGATGATTGAGGGCGGCGCGCTGGAGGATGTGGAGATGATTCTCGGCTTCCATGTGCGTCCGCTGGAAGAGTGCCATGTTGGGCAGGCGACGCCAGCGGTGATCTACTCCGCCTGCAGCACGCTGGAAGCCACCATCAAAGGCGCGCCGGCGCATGCAGCGCGTCCGCATTTGGGCGTTAACGCGCTGGATGCGGCAGTGCAAGCGGTGCAGGCCGTCAACGCCATCCATCTGCCGCCGGGTTTGACCTGGAGCGTGAAAGCCACGCGCTTCCTGTGCGACGCGGGCGTGACCAACTCGGTGCCGGATGAGGCGCGCGTGGTATGGGATTTGCGTTCGCAGGAAAACGCGCCAATGGATGTGCTGAAAGAGAAAGTGACGCTGGCGATTCAGCACAGCGTGGCGGCGTTGGGTGCCACGGCTGACGTGGTGGTGCTGAAAGAGATGCCGGCAGCAGAAATTCATGAAGAGGCCACGGCGGTGATTCGTGCGGCGATTGTCGATGTGCTGGGTGAAGAAGGTTTGCTGGATACCAAAACCACGCCGGGCAGCGAAGATTTCTTCTATTATCCGGTGAAAAATCCGCAGGTGAAAGCCGGTTTCTGGGGATTAGGAACCAATCTGGTGCCGGGCCTGCATCATCCTGAGATGCGCTTTGAGCTGAGCTCGCTGGAGATTGGCGTGAAGATCTTTAAAGCGGCGGTGGTGCGGGTGTTGGGCTGAAATGTGAGTCGGTCGCCATGAATGGCGGCCCTACAAGGGCAACACTATGCGGCGATTTCCCCCTTCGGTGAAATATTGTATGCTATGCCGCCTCAATGCTGCCGGGATAATCGGAACTGCCGCCAATGTAGATCGCACACCTCTTGCTGTGAACTGACGCCACTGCGTCGCCATTGGCCGCGTTATCCTGCGGAATGACCCCGAAACGATTTATTCGCAGCGCGCCGCCCGCGTGTTGCCCTTGAAGAAGAATTCACTCAATGTCTAATGCTCCCTTTTTAGAAGAAGTGGCGCGCCGCCGTACTTTTGCGATCATCTCGCATCCGGATGCCGGTAAAACCACAATCACCGAAAAAGTGCTGCTGTTCGGACAGGCGATTCAAACCGCCGGTACCGTCAAAGGCCGCGGCTCCAACCAGCACGCGAAATCGGACTGGATGGAGATGGAGAAACAACGTGGTATCTCCATCACCACCTCGGTGATGCAGTTCCCGTATCGCGACAGCCTCGTGAACCTGCTGGATACCCCAGGACACGAAGACTTCTCCGAAGATACTTACCGTACGCTGACGGCGGTTGACTGCTGTTTGATGGTGATCGACGCCGCGAAAGGTGTTGAAGATCGTACCCGTAAGCTGATGGAAGTCACGCGCCTGCGCGATACGCCAATCATTACCTTTATGAACAAACTCGACCGTGACATCCGCGATCCGATGGAGCTGCTGGATGAAGTGGAGAGCGAGCTGAAGATCGCCTGCGCGCCTATTACCTGGCCGATTGGCTGCGGCAAGTATTTCAAAGGGGTTTATCACCTCTACAACGACGAAACTTACCTGTATCAAACCGGTAAAGGCCACACCATTCAGGAAGTGCGCATCGTTAAAGGTTTGGCTAATCCCGATTTGGACGCAGCGGTGGGCGAAGATTTGGCACAGCAGTTGCGCGATGAGCTGGAGCTGGTGCAGGGCGCCTCGCACGAGTTCGATCAGGAGCTGTTCCTGAGCGGCGAACTCACGCCGGTGTTCTTCGGCACCGCGCTGGGTAACTTCGGCGTTGATCACATGCTGGATGGCCTGGTTTCCTGGGCGCCGCGCCCAATGCCACGCAACACCGACACGCGTCTGGTGGAAGCGAAAGAAGAGAAATTCAGCGGCTTCGTGTTTAAGATCCAGGCAAACATGGACCCGAAACACCGCGACCGCGTGGCCTTTATGCGTGTGGTATCTGGTAAGTACGAAAAAGGCATGAAGCTGCGTCAGGTGCGTACCGGCAAAGACGTGGTGATTTCCGATGCACTGACCTTTATGGCCGGTGACCGCTCGCACGTGGAAGAAGCCTATCCGGGCGACATCATTGGTCTGCACAACCACGGCACCATTCAGATTGGCGACACCTTTACGCAAGGTGAAAACATGAAGTTCACCGGCATTCCGAACTTCGCGCCAGAGCTGTTCCGTCGTATTCGCCTGCGCGATCCGCTGAAGCAGAAACAGCTGCTGAAAGGGCTGGTTCAGCTGTCGGAAGAGGGCGCGGTGCAGGTGTTCCGTCCGGTGCATAACAACGATCTGATTGTGGGCGCGGTTGGTGTGCTGCAGTTCGAAGTAGTCGTTGCGCGCCTGAAAAGCGAATACAACGTTGAGGCGATTTACGAAGCCATTAACGTCTCAACCGCTCGCTGGGTTGAGTGTGATGACGCGAAAAAATTCGACGATTTCCAGCGTAAAAACGAAGTGAACCTGGCGCTCGATGGCGGTGATAACCTCACGTATATCGCGCCGACCATGGTAAACCTCAACATCACCCAGGAACGCTATCCTGACGTGCGATTCCGCAAAACGCGCGAGCACTAATCGGCGTTGCCAGCAGGGCCTGTGATTTTCACTGGCCCTGTTTTATTTGTTACAGACTCCTCCTAATTCCGCTGTTTTTTTCTCTTTTTGGCGATATATCAACCACAAGAGCCAGCAAAAGCTGTAATCCCTACTACTATTATCCTGTCGGACGAGAAAAGAGACCTTTCGGGTTTCATTACGTCCAGTAACTCAGCAACGCCGTTCGTTGCTGGCGCATCCGCGATAACGGATGAGTTAACTGATAGAAGGATGATATCGATGAATAAGACTAAGATTGCCAAAACCCTGATTGCTGCCCTGGCCGGTTCTGCTCTGCTGAGCGGTGCGGTGTTTGCAGATGAATCACTGTCGCAGAAAGCACAGCAAACCTCCGACAGCGCGGGTGCGAAGATCGATAGCTCTATGAAAAAAGTCGATGGTTATATGGATGACAGCGGCATCACTGCTAAAGCCAAAGCGGCGCTGGTGGATAATGAAGCGATTAAAAGCACGGATATCTCCGTCAAAACGCATGATGGCGTGGTGACACTGAGCGGCTTTGTAGCTTCTCAGGATCAGGCTGAAAAAGCCGTCGCGCTGGTGCAGAAAGTCGAAGGTGTGAAATCCGTCAGCGACAAACTACACGTTAAAGACAGCAAAAATGCTTCTCTGAAAGGTTATGCGGGCGATACCGCAACCACCAGCGAAATTAAAGCTAAGCTGTTAGCAGATGACATCGTGCCATCACGCAACGTTAAGGTGGAAACCACCGACGGCGTGGTGCAGTTATCAGGGGAAGTGGCGAACCAGGCACAGTCCGATCGTGCTGAGAAAATCGCCAAAGCCATTGAAGGCGTGAAAAGCGTGAAGAATGACCTGAAGGTGAAATCTTAACGCGAGCGACTCGGCACCTGCTGGTGCCGTTTCGTAATAAAAACAAAGGTGTAAATAAGCAGTTCGATTTTCACAATGGTAAAGGAGAGGCTTATGTTTCGTTGGGGTATTATCTTTCTGGTCATCGCTCTGATTGCTGCAGCATTAGGTTTCGGCGGTCTGGCGGGTACGGCAGCATGGGCAGCTAAAATTGTCTTCATTGTCGGTATTATTCTGTTCCTCGTGAGCCTGTTTACCGGGCGCAAACGACCCTGACTACTTGCGTCTCAATAGACGCTAACCCGCGAGTCACCTAAAGCGGAGACCGGTCATTTGCGGCATACTATGAAGCCGCAACGATTGCAGAAGCAATTGGTCAGGGAACGACAATGACTGGTTCTCCGGGATGCTGCTTCGGCGACTCCCTCAGAGCAAGCAACACTGAGGGACATCCATTGGGAACACGTATTCCGTTGACGTTAGGTTCACTTGAACCGCTAGCTTTAACCCCTTTCAAATCCAGTAAAATCGCCTTGGTGTGCGAAGGCGGCGGTCAGCGCGGCATCTTTACCGCAGGCGTGCTGGATGAGTTTCAACGCGCAGGCTTCAATCCCTTTCAACTGTTACTCGGCACCTCGGCCGGGGCGCAAAACTTGTCGGCGTTTGTCTGTGGCCAGTCTGGCTACGCGCGACGCGTGATCTCGCGTTACACCACCAGCAAATTATTCTTCGATCCGCTACGATTCGTGCGCGGCGGGCATCTTATCGATCTCGATTGGCTGATCGACATCACCAAACAGGAATTTCCGCTGGCGCTCAATACCGCCGAAGGGCTGTTTGCCAAAGGCAGCGAATTCTATATGTGCGCCTGCCGCAGCGACGATTACCGCGCTGAGTACTTCAATCCGATTAGCTCCAACTGGCATGACATCCTGAAAGCGTCCAGCGCGATTCCCGGTTTTTACCGCAGCGGCGTGCAGATGGACGGCGTGAGCTATCTGGATGGCGGCATCAGCGATGCAATCCCGGTGCGCGAAGCCGCACGCCGCGGCGCGGATACCATCGTAGTGATCCGCACCGTGCCGTCGCAGGTGTCATACACGCCGAAGTGGTTCAAACGCATGGAGCGCTTTTTGTCTGACAGCGCCTTGCAGCCGATGATCAACATCCTGCATCAGCATGAAGAGAGCTATCGCGAGATTCAGCAGTTCATTGAGCAACCGCCGGATAACCTGCGCATCATCGAAATCTGTCCGCCTAAACCGCTGGCGAGCATGGCGCTCGGCAGCCGCTTGTCATCGCTGAATCAGGATTACCATTTAGGCCGCCGCAGCGGGCGCTATTTCCTCGCCACGCTCGGTCAATGGCTGAGTGATGCCGAGCCGTTGGTACGTTCAACCACGGTCACGCCGCCCGCCGCTGTGGCGAATTCACCCGACAACCGCCCACTGATTACGCCCGCGCTGGCGGAAAACGATGCGGATTATGATAAAGGCTCGCTGGCATGAAGTTTATCGATACGCACTGCCACTTCGATTTCCCGCCGTTCGTTGATGATGCAGACGCCAGCATTGCGCGCGCTGCGCAGGCGGGCGTGGAACGCATCATTGTACCGAGCGTGGATGCCAGCCGTTTCGCGCGGGTGACGCAACTGGCGCAGCAGCATCCGGCGCTGTATGCCGCGCTGGGCCTGCATCCAATCAACATTGCTGAGCATCAGGAAGATGCACATCTTGATGAGTTAGAGCGCTGGTTGAAAAAGCCGGATAGCAAGCGGGTGGCTATCGGCGAGATCGGTCTCGATCTCTATATGGACGATGCGCAATTCGCCAAACAGACGCGGCTGCTCGATAAGCAACTCAAGCTGGCGAAGCAATACGATCTGCCAGTGATCCTGCACTCGCGTCGCACCCACGATCAGCTGGCGCTGCACTTACGTCGTCACGATCTGCCGCGCCGTGGCGTGGTACATGGCTTTGCTGGCAGCCAGCAGCAGGCGGAGCGCTTTATTCAACTCGGCTATGCGATTGGCGTGGGCGGCACCATCACCTATGAACGCGCCAGTAAAACCCGCAACACCATCGCCAGCCTGCCGCTTAGTGCGTTATTACTGGAAACCGACGCGCCCGATATGCCGCTGCAAGGTTTTCAGGGCCAGCCCAATCGTCCGGAGCGGGCGCGCAATGTGTTTGACGTGTTGTGCCAGTTACGCAGTGAATCCCCCGAAGTGATTGCCGACGCGCTGTGGCATAACAGCCAGCAGCTGTTCGCCTTGCCTGCCTGATTCTCCCCCGACAGATTCTGCATTTACGCTGCCTTACGCCTGATTAGCTACATTGATAAAGCTGAGAGTACACTTTTGCGCCCATTTTTGTGATAATAATAACAACGGCCATCGCGGCGCATTTCGGCCTGACTGGTGGTTATTTGTGATTCACATCACTAAATAACTGTATTTAAATGACAGGTTTTCTTTTTCGTGTGACATGAAGCGCAATTCATCGTCACGGTAGTTGTTAGAATTGTCACATTCCCCGGTGGGTTGTGCCCGCCGATCTGAATTTTGGAGAGCATCATGACCGACCTGAAAGCAGCAGCACAGCGCGCATTGCAACTGATGGATTTAACCACCCTGAACGAAGATGACACCGACGAGAAAGTGATCGCGCTGTGCCGTCAGGCGAAATCCCCAGCCGGTAATACCGCTGCCATCTGCATCTATCCGCGTTTCATCCCGGCAGCACGTAAAGCGCTGCGCGAGCAGGGCACGCCGGAAATCCGCATCGCCACCGTCACCAACTTCCCGCACGGCAACGATGACCTTGAGATCGCGCTGGCTGAAACCCGCGCGGCCATCGCCTACGGCGCTGACGAAGTGGACGTGGTGTTCCCGTATCGTGCGCTGATTGCTGGCAACCGTGACATCGGTTTCGAGCTGGTGAAAGCCTGTAAAGAAGCCTGCGCACAGGCAAACGTGCTGCTGAAAGTGATCATCGAAAGCGGCGAGTTGAAAGACGAAGCGCTGATTCGTGCTGCATCGGAAATCGCTATTGATGCGGGCGCAGACTTCATCAAAACCTCAACCGGTAAAGTGCCGGTCAACGCGACGCCAGAAGTGGCAGCGATCATGATGCAAGTGATCCGCGATAAAGGCGTGAAGCAGCAAGTTGGTTTCAAACCGGCCGGCGGCGTGCGCACTGCGGAAGACGCGGCACTGTATCTGAAGCTGGCGGACGACCTGCTGGGTGAAGGCTGGGCGGATGCGCGTCATTTCCGCTTTGGCGCTTCCAGCCTGCTGGCAAGCCTGCTGAATACGCTGGGCCACGAAACCGCGACCAGCAAAGCGGGTTATTAAGTTCATATCGATGTTCGTAGGGTCGCCATTTATGGCGACCTCTCTATTCCGGGGAGGCAACCGTGTTCCTGCCACAAGAAATTATTCGTAAAAAACGCGACGGCCAGGCGCTGAGTGAAGCGGAGATCCGCTTCTTTATCAACGGCGTGCGCGACAACAGCGTTTCAGAAGGTCAAATTGCCGCGCTGGCGATGACCATCTATTTCCATGATATGACGCTCGACGAGCGCGTGGCGTTGACCATGGCGATGCGCGACTCCGGCACGGTGCTGAACTGGAAATCGCTCAATCTCAACGGCCCGATTGTTGATAAGCACTCCACCGGCGGCGTTGGCGATGTCACTTCGCTGATGCTCGGCCCGATGGTGGCAGCATGCGGCGGTTATGTGCCGATGATCTCCGGGCGCGGCCTTGGCCACACCGGCGGCACGCTGGATAAACTGGAAGCGATTCCGGGCTTCGATATCTTCCCGAGCGACGATCGTTTCCGCCAGATTATTAAAGACGTCGGCATCGCGATTATTGGCCAGACCAACTCGCTGGCACCGGCCGACAAACGTTTCTACGCCACGCGTGATATCACCGCCACCGTGGATTCCATTCCGCTGATCACCGCGTCGATCCTCGCCAAAAAGCTGGCAGAAGGATTGGATGCGCTGGTGATGGATGTCAAAGTGGGTTCCGGCGCCTTTATGCCGACCTTCGAAGCCTCAGAAAATCTGGCGCAGGCGATTGTTGGCGTGGCGAACGGCGCAGGCTGCAAAACTACTGCTCTTCTCACCGACATGAATCAGGTGCTGGCTTCTACTGCGGGTAACGCGCTCGAAGTGCGTGAAGCGGTGCAGTTCCTGACCGGCGAAGCGCGCAATCCGCGTCTACTGGAAGTGACAATGGCGCTGTGCTCGGAAATGTTGATCTCCGGCAAACTGGCTGAAAACGACGCCGATGCACGCAAAAAACTGCAGCAGGTGCTGGATAACGGCAAAGCCGCTGACGTATTTGCCCGCATGGTGGCGGCGCAAAATGGTCCGGTCGATTTCATCGAGCGCATGGACAGCTATTTGCCAGCGCCAACGCTGAGCAAAGCGGTGTACGCCGATGGTGCTGGCATTGTCAGCGCAATGGATACGCGTGCGCTTGGCATGGCGGTGGTTGCGCTCGGTGGAGGCCGTCAGCGTGCCAGCGACAGCATTGATTACAGCGTGGGCCTGAGCGACATGACCACGCTCGGTACGCAGATCGACGCGCAGCGTCCGCTGGCGATTATCCACGCCGCGTCGGAAGCGCAGTGGCAACAGGCCGCTGCCGCCGTTAAAGCGGCTATCACGCTGAGCGATACTGCGCCAGCGATCACGCCGGTGGTTTATCGTCGCATCAGCGAATAACTGGCGCTTCTTCGTGCCAGGCAGCGGCCGTTCGGGTATACTGATCTGATCGCTTTTTTTTGACTTGTCATCGCGCATTGCGCAGGAGACTTGCATGAAACGTGCTTTTATTATGGTTCTCGACTCCTTCGGGATCGGCTCCAGTAAAGACGCCGATAAATTCGGTGATGAAGGATCGGACACGCTCGGCCATATCGCCGAAGCCTGTTTCGAAGGCCGCGCCAATGAAGGTCGTGAAGGCCCGCTGCACTTACCTAACCTGACCAAACTGGGCCTCGGCAAAGCGGCTGAGCTCTCCACCGGTCGTTTCCCGCCAGGCCTCGATCCCAACGCGGAAATCATCGGTGCGTACGCTTACGCCAGCGAATTGTCGTCCGGTAAAGATACGCCGTCGGGCCACTGGGAAATCGCCGGCGTGCCGGTGCTGTTTGATTGGGGCTACTTCAGCGACAAAGAGAATAGCTTCCCGCAGGAGCTGCTGGATGTTCTGGTGAAACGTGCCGATTTGCCGGGATATCTCGGTAATTGTCACTCATCGGGCACGGTAATCCTCGACCAGCTCGGCGAAGAGCACATGAAATCCGGCAAGCCGATTTTCTACACCTCGGCGGATTCGGTGTTCCAGATTGCCTGCCACGAAGAGACCTTTGGCCTCGATCGCCTGTACGAGCTGTGCGAAATCGCCCGTGAAGAGCTGACCAATGGCGGCTACAACATCGGCCGCGTGATTGCGCGTCCGTTCGTCGGCGACAAAGCGGGCAACTTCGAGCGCACCGGCAACCGTCACGATCTGGCAGTGGAACCGCCAGCGCCGACCATGCTGAAAAAACTGGTCGATGAGAAGGGCGGTGAAGTGATTTCGGTGGGTAAAATCGCCGACATTTATGCTGAGCAGGGCATCACGCAGAAAGTTAAAGCCACCGGCTTAGACGCGCTGTTCAACGCCACCATCGAGCAGATGAAGAAAGCGCCAGATACCTCGATTGTGTTCACTAACTTCGTTGATTTTGACTCAACGTGGGGACATCGTCGCGATATCGCCGGTTATGCGGGCGGGTTGGAGTTCTTCGATCGTCGCTTGCCAGAGCTGATGGAGTTGGTGAAAGAGGGGGACATTCTGATCCTCACCGCCGATCACGGCTGCGATCCAAGCTGGAAAGGTACTGAACACACGCGTGAGCACATCCCAATTCTGATCTACGGCCCGAATGTGAAGCCAGGATCGCTGGGATACCGCGATACCTTCGCAGATATCGGCCAGACCATCGCAAAATATTTCGGCCTGTCCAGCATGGACTACGGCAAGAGCATGCTGTAAAACAGCGCCCCAAATTTAATAAGGAAAATAACCATGGCAACGCCTCATATTAATGCAGAAATGGGTGATTTCGCGGACGTCGTACTGATGCCGGGCGATCCGCTGCGCGCTAAGCACATCGCTGAAACCTTCCTTGAAGATGTGGTGGAAGTGAACAACGTGCGCGGCATGCTGGGTTACACCGGGACTTATAAAGGCCGCAAAATTTCGGTGATGGGTCACGGCATGGGCATTCCATCCTGCTCGATCTACACCAAAGAGCTGATCACCGATTTCGGCGTGAAGAAGATCATCCGTGTCGGTTCTTGCGGCGCGGTGCGCGCAGACGTGAAACTGCGCGACGTGGTAATTGGTATGGGTGCCTGCACCGATTCCAAAGTGAACCGCATGCGCTTCAAGGATCACGACTTCGCCGCGATTGCGGACTTCGACATGGTGCGTAACGCGGTTGACGCCGCCAAAGCGCTGGGCGTTGATGCGCGCGTGGGTAACATCTTCTCGGCCGATCTGTTCTATACGCCAGATCCGCAGATGTTCGACGTGATGGAGAAGTACGGCATTCTCGGCGTGGAAATGGAAGCGGCGGGTATTTACGGCGTGGCAGCAGAGTTTGGTGCCAAAGCGCTGACCATCTGTACTGTGTCGGATCACATCCGCACCCACGAGCAGACCACCGCGGCTGAGCGTCAGACCACCTTCAACGATATGATTAAGATCGCGCTGGAGTCAGTGCTGCTGGGCGATTAATCACTGCGTTAAACCAGGTCGGCATAAATGCCGACCCTACATTCGTCGTAGGGGCGCCATTAATGGCGACCTGGCTTCCCCCCGTAAACATCTGACACACTTTTACCCAGGCTTGTGCATCTTCGTGCTGGCTCTAAAGCAATCTCTGCTTATCATTAGCGTGATAACAAAGAGACTAAGCCCACCTGATGAATTTCCGTAATTTCGAAGCAGAAGAAAAGCTGTTTGCCCGCCGTGCGATTGTCGCTTTTGCCCTGGTTGTCATCTGCTTTACCATTTTAGGCATCAACCTGTATCGCCTGCAGGTCGATCAGCATAGCTATTACCAGACGCGTTCCAACGAGAACGACATCAAAATGATCCCCATCGCGCCCACGCGCGGGCTGATCTTTGATCGCAACGGTATTCCGCTGGTGCGCAACGTTAGCTGGTACGACATTCACATCACGCCGTACAAAATCGACAACATGCAGGAGACGCTGAAGGAGCTGACACCGATTGTCGATCTCACACCGGAAGAGATTGAAACCTTCGAGCACGAGCTCAAACAGAACAGCCGCTACAAACCGGTTGAACTGAAAGCGGAACTGACTGACGAAGAAGTGGCGCGTTTCGCCGTCAATCAATTCCGCTTTACCGGCGTTACCGTCGATACCTATCAGGACCGCGAATATCCTTACGGTGCCGACCTGGCGCACGTGCTCGGCTACGTTTCTAAAATCAACGATAACGACTACAAACGCCTGAATGCAGAAGGCGTTGGCGAGAACTACGCGGCGGACCACAACATCGGTAAGCAAGGCATTGAAGGCTATTACGAATCGCTGCTGCACGGCAAAACCGGCTATCAGGAAGTGGAAGTGGATAACCACGGCCGCATCGTGCGCGTACTTAAAGAAGTGCCGCCGGTGGCCGGTCAGAACATCACGCTGACGCTCGATCTGCATTTGCAGCAGTATGTCGAGAGCCAACTGGCCGGGCAACGTGCGGCGGCGCTGATTGAAGATCCGCACGACGGCAGCGTGCTGGCGATGGTTTCCGCGCCGAGCTACGATCCCAACCCGTTCGTCAAAGGCATCAGCTACAAAGCCTATAAAACCCTGCTGCAGGATAAAGACCTGCCGCTGATCAACCGCGTCACCCAAGGCTTGTATCCGCCGGCGTCCACAGTAAAACCTTATATGGCGATGTCGGCGCTGCTGACCAAAGTTATCACGCCGAGTTTCACGATATTTGGCGCGCCCACCTGGACGCTGCCGGGCACCGATCGTAAATATCGCGACTGGAAAAAAACCGGTCACGGCATGCTGGACGTGACGAAAGCCATTGAAGAGTCAGCGGATAGCTTCTTCTATCAGGTGGCGTTCATGATGGGCATCGATCGCATCCACACCATGTTGAGCCAGTTTGGTTACGGCAAATCCACCGGCATCGATCTCAACGAAGAGTACGCCGGATTATTGCCAAGCCGTGAATGGAAGCAAAAAGTGCACAAAAAGATGTGGTATCAGGGCGATACCGTTTCGGTTGGGATTGGGCAAGGTTATTGGGTGGCGACACCGATTCAGATGGTGAAAGCGCTGGTGGCGCTGCTGAATAATGGCCGCGTCATTAATCCGCATCTGCTGGAGAAATCGCAGCGCGGCACGGTGGTGCAGCCGTATCAGGCAAAATTACCGCAGCCGCAGATTGGCGATGCCAAATCGCCGTACTGGTCGCTGGTGCGCCACGCCATGTTCGGCATGGCGAATGCGCCAAACGGCACCGGCTACAAATACTTCCACACCGCGCCGTACGGCATTGCGGCGAAATCGGGTACTTCGCAGGTATTCAGCCTGAAAAAGAATCAGATCTATAACGCCAAAATGACGCCAATGCGCCTGCGTGATCACATCTTCTACACCGCGTTTGCGCCGTTTAACGATCCCAAAGTAGCGGTGGCATTGATTCTGGAAAACGGCGGCAACGAAGGCGTCACGGCGGCGCCGCTGATGCGTAATATCCTCGACCACATCTTTGTGCCGGAAACGACACCGCCGCCGGTAGCAACGGCGGCTAAGTAATCAGCGGAAGAACACCCGATTGCGGCCATGATTTTTGGCGTCGTACAGCGCCACATCGGCGTTGTTATACAGCGTCTCAAAATCGGAACCCGGCTTGCCGTAACTGACGCCAAGGCTGGCGGTCACCAGCTGGCCGGGCAACACCGCTAGCGGTGAAGCATTTAGCGAGGCGTGAATCGCGCCCGCCACAATCACCGCATCGGATAAGCGATAGTGCGGCAGCAAAACGGTAAACTCTTCACCGCCAATGCGACCAATGCTGGCTTCTGCCGGGCAGTGCGCCTGAATGCGCGACACCAGCGCGCAAATCACCTTATCGCCCATCGGATGACCGAACTCGTCGTTGATGCGTTTGAAGTGGTCGATATCCAGAATGATCAGTGCCGCTGCGCCGTTACTCAATGTTTGCGTAATGCGCTGAATAATCGCCCCGCGATTCCACACCGCCGTCAGCGGATCGTGGCTGGCTTTGTACTCCAGCTCCTGCGCCAGCTGATGCAGCTGTTCGTTGACGCGATTGAGCTCACGCTCGGCGCGGTCACTGCGCGAGATCATGCGATAGGTTTCACGCATCAGGCGCTGATAATGGCGATTCACCATCAGCAGCGCATCACGATAATCCTCAGCGCTGAGCGTGGTTTGAGCCGCCACATCCTGCGAGCGATTAAGCACATCGCTCTCTTCGCGGAACAGCTCGTTGAGGTCCATCACGATGCCATTTCCGCCTGCAGATTCACCTGCAGATCGGTGAAGTCCAGCGCCAGCTCCTGACCAAACTCTTCTGAGACATCATCTTCGGCGTCGAAGAACCAGTTGAGCGCCACGGTTTGCCCGCTCTGCGCACGCTGGTTGAACAGATCAAACAGGCTGAACAGCATTTTAGTGCTGGAGCTGTTGAAGTAGCGCAGCGCGATATTCACTTCAACGTCGCCGCCCGGCTGCGGCTGCCAGTTCTCTAAGGCGTCCAGCAACGGACGGTAAAATGCCGCCGCGTTCTCCGGCCAGGATTCACCGCGCAGGGCAAACTGGCCGGCGGCAAAATCAAAACTCACTTCGGGCGTGCTCTCTGTGGCAGCAATAACAAGGTTTTGCATCAATCGATCAATCCTGGTGAATGGTGGCTTTCAGCCAAAACGTGGCGTAACCGTTGGAGGCCAACGGACGCAGTTCATACTCCAGCGGTTCGCTGACGTCGCGCGCCAGCGTTAATAATCCAATGTTGGCCCCTTTGCTGGTGGCGGGGCTCTCGGCGCGTAATCCCACGCGATACGCCTGTTTAATCTCTTCGTTGCTCATGGTGCGCAGCAGGTCGAGCCAGTAGCGCAGCTGCTCACAGGCGACTTCATCCACCTGATTGCTGCTCTCCAGCACGTAGTTGTCGCCTTCAACGTGCAGCGTCACCGTGCCGAAGCGAAAATCCTGCTCGGCGTGGCTGGTGCTGCGACTATCTTGTGAATAGCGCAGGATGTTTTGCACGATCTCGACAAAGCTGGAGAACAAGCGACGCCGCACTTTGACCGGCGCCTGCTGATTCTCAAGAAACACTTTGATCACTTCGCCCATCGCCGTGATGTTCTGCGGCGAAAAGAGGCCGGTGTAGTGCAGCGCCACGCTCTCTGGCGGGAGGCGGCTAAGGTTCGAAACTGGTGTCATAACGTGACTCTAATAGCGGAAGCCAAACCAGGTGACGTCATCGCGTCGCGGCTGGTTGCCTTGCCAACGAAGAAATTCCTGCTCGAATGCCGTGGAAAGCGCCGGCATCGGCAGCGTTTGATAGTGATTCAGCAGCGTCTGAATGCGCTTTTTGCCAAACATAATGTGACGTTCACCGCCGGGCTGATCGGTGACGCCATCGGTCATCACCAGCAGCATGTCGCCGGGATTGAGCGTGCGTTGCTGCTGCGGCCAGACGTAATCCTGCGGCGTATCGGTGTAGCCAATGCCAACGCGGTCGGCCTTCAGCGATTCCGCCTCGCCGCTGGCGCTATGCAGCAGCGCGTGCATGCGCGCGCTCGACCATGAAAGCTGATGATTTTCGCTATCCAGACGCAGCGCGATGGCATCGCAGCCGTCGTTCGACAGCGAGGTTTGCTGCGAGGCATTGAGCTGGCCAAGGGTCTGTTTGATATGGCGATTGAGCGATTGCAGCACGTCGGACGGCGCGCGCCGATCCTGCTGCAGCGCATTTTCCAGCGCCGATTGCAGGATCACCGTCATAAACGCGCCGGGAATGCCGTGGCCGGTGCAGTCGGCAATCAGCGCCAGCCAGCCGTGTTGATCCTGATGGAAGGCGTAATAGTCGCCGCCGACGCCATCGCGCGGCTGCCAGTGCAGGCACCAATCGCTGAGCTGCTGCGCCATCTGCTGCTTTGAGCGATCGAGCATCGCGTCCTGAATCACGCGCGCATAATCGATGCTCTGCAAAATTTGCTGATGCTGTTGATGCTGCAAATCTGACACGGTACGAATCAGATCGATACCCAATCCGATGCCGATGTAGCGGCCTTGCTCGGTGAGGATAAAGCCGTCGGTGACCGACTTATCGCCGGTCGCCACCACTTGCTGCGCCACCTGATCGAGCTCGGTGTCGGCATCGATCACCAGCGGCTCTTTATCCATAAAGGCGATGCAGCTTTTGCGATCGTAGAGTTCGCGGAAAAACGGGCGCGACATTTGCGACAGGAAGATATGGCGGTTGATCATGCCAAACGGCGTACCGTTTTCGATCACTGGCAAACCAATCAGATCTTTGTGCTCGGTAAACAACGCCATCACCGCCGTGTTGTCCATCGCGGGACTGACAAACGGCACGGCAATGCACAGCGAACGCGCACGAGAACGACTCGACAAGGAGGCAAGGCCTGCGCGTAAATCAGGCAGCTGCATAGAAGAATCTGACGTTGATTAGGAATTATCTTAGATTACTGCGCGGCTGTGACACTTTTATGATCAGTTGGGTCGCCATTCATGGCGTAGTGCCGCTCAGTTAAGCACCGAGCGACTTTCGTTCGCCCTATGCTGAGGCAGTTGCAGTAACTTCGTGCGGCGACCGAGCAGAGGGCGCCTGGCTGCACTCCCGGGCCCTGCGCCAGCCCAACCCGCCGCTTCGCGGTACCTTCACTCAATCACGATTCCTGACGGACCGGTGGCGATTCGCTCCTGCTCAGCGCCACCTCTCGCCGCATCCATGCGGCTCGCCCTGGAATCCCTCAATCGTTCAGCGGTTTGGGATGTCGCCTCAATACCGTCGCTGCAGCAGTCGTGCGTATTCTTAACTCAACATCGCTATAAATCCCGTAGGGTCGCCATTCATGGCGACCTGGCTACAAATCATTCTTCCTTCAGCGCCGCCGTAACGTGCCCAATCGCGCGCACCACTTCGCTGGAACTGCCGCGAATATCCGCCATCATGCCGCCGGCTTCCTTCGCCAGCACCACGCCTTGATCGGCACGTTTCAGGTTGGATGCGATACCTTTCAGCGCTTTCTCCGCCAGCGTATGGTTCTGCTGCACCATGTTCTCAATCTCGGTGGTGGCGCGGTTGATGTTGGCCGCCAACGTGCGTACTTCATTGGCGACCACGGCAAAACTACGCCCATGCTGACCGGCGCGCGCCGCTTCCACCGCTGCGTTAAGCGCCAGCAGGTTGGTTTGATCGGCAATCCGACGGATGCTCTCGACAATCGCGCCGATGCGGTCTGAAGATTCGCTCAGATCATTGATATCGCCGGAAATGCCATGCAGTTCGCCCGCCAAATCATTCATGGTCTGCACGCTGTTCTCAATCACCGTGGCACCGAGGCGCGTACTTTCGCTGGTTTGCAGCGCGGTTTGATACGCCTGCTGCGCGGCTTCGCGCTCTTGCTGATTCTTCTCCACCTGCGCAGTAACATCGGTGGCGAACTTCACCACTTTGTACAGCTCGCCGGTTTCGTTAAACACCGGGTTGTAAGTGGCGCGCAGCCATACCGTTTGGCCGCGTTTATTCACGCGCTGGAACTGGCCGGAGATAAATTCACCTTGATTCAGCTTGTGCCAGAAACGGCGATACTCGTCGCTGTTGCGCATCTCTGGCGGGCAGAACTGGCTGTGATGCACGCCGATCACTTCTGAGGCGCTGTATCCCATGGTTTTCAGGAAGTTGTCGTTGGTCATCAACACTTCGCCCTTGAGATTGAAGGCAATCACCGCCATCGAACGCTCAATCGCGGTGGTCATGGCGCGCTGCTCTTGTGCATCCATGATGCGCGCGGTGATATCGCTCGCCAGTTTGACGATTTTAATCACCCGACCGCTGCGATCCTGCACCGGCACGTAATTCGCTTCCAGCCAAATAGGGCGGCTGTGTTTTGCCACGCGCAGGAACTTATCGCTGAAGCCTTCACCGCGATTCAGGCGTCGCCAGAAGTCGCGGTATTGCGGCGAGTTGAGCAAATCTGCGGTGCAGAACATGCTGTGATGCTGGCCGACGATCTCTTTGAGCGAATAACCCATGCGCTCAAGAAACAGTTCATTAGCGGTGAGGATTTTTCCTTCTGGAGTGAATTCAACCATAGCGATAGCGTCTTGCAGCGAACTGAGCGTTGCCATGCTATTACTGCGCTTTTGCCACGCTAGACGTGACAAGATTCCTGATGCAATTGTGCTGAACATGGGGCGAACCTTATTATTGGTATAGGATGTCAGCTCGGTTATCGGCACAAGCGATTAAAAATTCACCTATAACAGCGATAGGCGAATAAATTTTTACCTGTTGGTCTGGAGGTTGCTTTAAAAGGCATCAGTCAGCTGATTTTTGCCGAAAAGCGTTTGACGGTGCCGCGCGAGTAGGGTTTAATGCGCCCCGTTGCCCGGATAGCTCAGTCGGTAGAGCAGGGGATTGAAAATCCCCGTGTCCGTGGTTCGATTCCGCGTCCGGGCACCATACATCGAAGCGCTGGTTAGAAGTAACACTTCTGACGGGTGCTTAAAGAAGGTGGTGTTTATAGCAACAATGAAGCATCGATGCCTTCCAGAAAGGGTACTAGTTAACGCTAGTACCCTTTTTTCGATCCTGTAACGCATTACAAATCTTAGCGAATCTTTCAGCATTCCCGCATAAAACAGTCTTTGTATTCCTTTCTCATCGCTTGTGCAAAAACCTCTGAATTTCCCAATTTCATTCCTTCTCAATACTTACCATGCACCGAAAAATAATTATCACTGAAGTCATCATCACCGATTCTAAAAATTACACCCCTTTAAACGCCCACCAATAAGTGACTACTTATTATGATTATTGTCACTTTATAGAAAAGTAATGATGAAAATAACTTTCTATTGCATAGCCCGGTCTAAAATAAAATGAATTTAAATATGCGGTGCTGCAAAGCAATAAGAAACGATCAGTCGTGGGGTATGACATCTGGAGTAAAACATGGCTCTTTTCTTTTCTCGTATAAGAATTATTCAAATTAGCGTAATGCTTCTAATGAGTTATACTATTTTTGCTGCAGATGATACTCCTCTAAAAAGTCGCGCTAATGCCGTCCTTTCTCTTATGAGCTACACGGTGGTACCGGATGTCACCGCAAGTGACCTCAATATCGGTGCTGACACCAAAGAAAAAAACTCGCTTTCAATTACTCAGTTTGGCGGCGGTGCAACGCTAAGTGAAGAATTTCCTCTCTATCTTGAAGGAACACTCGGTTACAGCCGATATGATCCCCAATTTGTTGTTTCTAATGGCAATGAAAGCCGCAAAATTCCGGTTAAATGGAATAGCTTAACTGCAACTGGCGGTATTGGCTGGGATATAAAACTTCATACGGATAAACTCGGCGGCAATTGGGTCCTGCGACCCATCGCAAATTTCACCTTAGGTACAATGGCCAGTGATCTGCGTATTGGCGCTTTTGTTCTGCAAAAAAAATTTGAAGATGCAGACTACAAATTCCTGGATGGTGGCCGCCTCAATGCGTATGGCTTAGGAGGATCGCTAATGTTGGATTATGAATTATTTAGCAAAGAGCAGGATATTGATGTTGAGTTGCGATACTCCTATCAAGAGCTCAATAGTTTCGGTAATAGTTCTGAGGCTGTAAGCGGGAGTGCCACTGCGGAAAACCTCGGGCTCTATTTACGTCGTCGCGCTCCAGTTTCAGATTGGACGTTACTAGGAAGTCCTTTGCGCTATGTGCTTGAAGCTGCACGCACTGAATATTTGGGTGAGCAGCGTGGGCAATTAGGATTCGATAGTTTAAATTCATTGGGTGTTGGGCTCGAGCTTGATAGTAGTAAATATCCGGTTTTTATCAGTCGTACAAGAATAGTGGCACGTTATATGTTCGGAAATAATACGCAAGGATATGGCGTGGGGCTGGCCATGAGTTTTTAATGAGAATATTGCCACTGACGATTACCGCAATATTACTTTCCCGTCTTGGTAACCTCAGTTAATCAATCAGCATATCCAAAAAAGCACGCACCGCGGGATTACTGCGTCGGCTCTGAGGCCATATAGCGGTGATATTGTGTCGCTCCACGGCGAAATCGGCCAAAACCGGCACCAATTCGTTGCGCTTAACCCAAGAATCCGCCATAAAATTTGTCGCCATGCCGATGCCTGCACCCGCAGCAATTGCCGCCAGAACGCCTTCACTGGCATTAACGATCACAGCAGATGACGGCACGATTTCAACTTCCTTCTCACCGATGCGAAACGGCCAGCGAAATACTTGTCCCGAACTTTGATAGCGCAGATTGACTGTTTCATGGCTATCCAGCTCATCGGGATGCTGTGGGATGCCATGCGTGGCTAAATACGCTGGCGAGGCATAACAGCCGAGTCGGTAAGGTGAGAGTCGGCGGGCGATCAGCGAGGAATCGGCGAGCTCGCCGATGCGCACCGCAATATCAATTCTCTCTTCCACAAGATCCGAGATTTGATCACTTATGCGCAAATCGATCATGACTTTTGGATGGCGTTGGCGAAAGCTGGCTATAGCAGGTGCGATGATGTGCACGCCAATCGGCAGCGATGTCGCAATGCGCAGTGTGCCCGCCGGTTCGGAGCGTGCTGACTTCGCCACCTGTTCAATTTCTTCAGCATCCCGCAGCAACTTAAGCACGCGTTCATGCAGGTCGCGGCCTTCGGGCGTGAAGGAGAGCGAACGCGTGGTGCGGGTGAAAAGTGTAATGCCGAGATGCGTCTCCAGACGCTGGATGCTTTTGCTAATCGCGGAGGGCGAAATCGACAGCGAACGGGCGGCAGCGCTGTAACTGCCGAGAGATCCAGCACGGGCGAAGGCGATTAAGCCAGTGAGTCTTTCAAAACCTATTTGTTCCTTCATGGCACTATTAAAGCGAAATGGAGCCTTATTATCAATCAGGCGTAATAGTCTTACGCTTTCTCAATCAGACCAATGAGAGAGCGAAATGATCATGACCAATACGATGAAAGCCGTGCGATTGCATGAGTTTGGCGGCCCGGACGTTCTGCATTATGAAGATGCCCCCCGACCAATTGCCGAAGCCGGTGAGGTGCTGGTGCGCGTGCATGCCGCAAGCCTTAATCCGCCGGATCTCCATCTGCGTGAGGGTTATCGTTCGCTGCCGCCGGAATGGCAACCCAGCTCCGTCTTTCCCATGATTTTGGGAACCGACATCTCAGGTGTTGTTGCCGCAGTAGGCGAAGAAGTTTCGGGCTTCAGCATCGGCGATGAGGTCTATGCGATGGTGCGTTTTCCGCAGGATATAATGACCGGCAGCGGCGCTTATGCAGAATACGTGCGCGTGCCTGCCAATGAGCTGGCATTGAAACCGGCGGGGATAACGCATGTTGAGGCCGCCGGTGCGCCAATGTCATTGCTAACCGTGTGGCAGTTTCTGATCAAACTCGGCCACGATGCTCCGAACCCGCTGCAGTCTTTCCAGCATGTTCCAATCCCGCTTAAAGGCCGGAAGGTGATGGTAAATGGTGCAGGCGGTGGGGTTGGGCATTTGGCGGTGCAGATTGCAAAGTGGCAAGGTGCGCACGTCATCGCGGTGGCTTCCGGCAAGCATCAATCACTGCTGTGCGAACTGGGTGCCGATGAGTTTATCGATTACAACAAGACCGCCGCTGAGTCTGTTACACATGATGTGGATCTGGTGATTGATGCCGTAGGCGGTGCGAATATGGAGCGCTTTCTCAGCGTCATCAAGCCGGGCGGTGCGCTGTTCCTGATGAATCCTATCGGCTTCTCGGGACACGAAGAGGCCGTCAAAAGCGAGATTACCGTTTCATTCACTCAAGTGCGTTCCAGTGGCCGTCAGTTGGTGGAAGCTGGTCGCCTGCTTGAGCAAGGCATCATCCGTATCATCGTTGATAGCACCTATCCGTTGGCGCAAGCATCAGCCGCGCATGAGCGCGCTTCTCGCGGCAGTATTCAGGGAAAAATCGTGCTGATTAACGCCTGACTTAAGGCAATTGGCGTCTCACAGCGCCAGCTGAATCGTCTGCACCTCACCTTCCTGCTGCGCCGGTCTTGCGCAGCAGATCAGCACTTCATCATCCGCCACTTGCGCGCTCGGTGGCGTTGAGTAAGTCACCGCGCCTTGCAGCAGTTTGGTTTTACAGCTGCCGCAATGTCCGGTGCGGCAGCTGTACGCCGCGCTCAGGCCACGCGCTTCCGCCAGCTCCAGCAGCGAACCGGCATCTGGCGTCCAGCGCGCCTCTTTCAGCGAATTCATAAACTTCACTGGCACCGATTGCGTTGCTACCGGCAATAGCTGTTTTTCTTCGGCCACCACATCGCGGGAACGCTGCAGCGACGACGGCCCAAAAGCTTCGGCGTGAATGCGATCATCGGCGATATTGAAGGCGCGCAGCCCGTCGTACAGCGCTTGCGTGAATTGCGGTGGACCGCACAGATAGAAGTCGTAATCGTTAAAAGGCAGCACCTGCGAGAGCAGCGCCATATCAATGCGGCCTGCGAAATCGTAATCGATATCTGCTTCTGCATCCGCCGTCTGGCTCAGAACGCGCACCAGTTTCACCGCGCCATGCGCCGCCGCCAACAACTGGTCGAGTTCGCGCACGAAAGGGCGCTCGACCTTGCTGCGTGCCGACTGAAACAGGAACGTTGGGCGCAGGTGCTGTTTGCGCTGCCCTTCGTATATCAGATGTCGCAGCATCGCCAGCATCGGCGTGATGCCCACGCCAGCGGCAAGCAGCACCGCCGGACGTGGTTCGCTGGCATCAATAGTAAAATCACCCGCCGGAGCACGCGCTTCCAGCGTATCCCCAATGTGGAGATGATCGTGCAGGTAGCGCGAAACCGCGCCATCACGCTTGACGCTGATGCGGTAAAAGCCATCCGACGGCGCAACCGAAAGTGTATAGGCGCGCATCAGCGGCTTATCTATTCCGGGCAGTTGCACGCGAATCGGCAGATGTTGACCAGCCAGATGCGGCACTAAACCCGCGCCATCATCCGGCATCAAATGAAACGAGCGGATGGTGGCGCTCTCATCCACCACCTTCATCACCTTGAACGGACGCCAGCGCGCTGCCAGCTCCGCCGCACGTAGGCGCTGGTCGGCGGCTTGCCAGTCGCCGGTCATCAGCGAACTGGGTGCTGCGCCATCCGAAGGCGTTAGCCAGCGCAAGGCGAGGGCGGCACGACGACGCACGATGCGGCGTGGGCGAAACGTCCACAGCCGTTCGGCACCCTGAAAGGCAGCGATCTGTGGCGAGTCGAGAATCACTTCTGCTTCGCCGCTCAGTTGCAGCGTGTCGCCGCTGGCGTAATCAATAAACAGCAATCCCGCTTTGCCATTCTGGTGAATGTTGCCGAGCGTGTTGAAAAACAGATTGCCGTTGAAGTCGGGAATGGTTAGCAGCCCATCTTCGCTGACGCGCACGAAGCCCGCTTTACCGCCACGATGCGAGGCATCAACCTGACGTTCGGCATAGGTGGCGACGTAGAAGGTATCCGCCGCGGCAATGGTGGCGCGGGCGGCATCATCCAGCGCGCTCAGGGTTTCCACCTCACCGCGATAAGGTTCGGCGGGATCGCGGGCATAGTGAAAATCACGCAGCTGGATATAGCGCGGGCAGTTGCCAAAACTCTGCTGCACCTGCACGCGAAAACCGCCGCCAATCGTCTGCAGCACGCCGTTCATGCGGTTGCGACGCCGCGTGTGCAGCTCGATGCCGAGCAGCCCAACCGGCGCGCCATCCTGCATGCCCGCCGCCGCCGGATCGCCTTGATGCGGACGCGCCTCAATATCCAGCGTGGTGGCATTCGGCGAGAAGACAAAACCGGGTTGGCCTTCCAGCAGCGTGGCCCAAGCATCGCCGTGCGCATCAACGCTGCCCGCCACAATAAACGGCAGCTGTGCGTAGAAGTCTCGATGTTGATCGGGCATGTGATCGCGGATCACCCGCTGGCCGACTTCCGCCATGCGTTCCGCCACGCCCGCCTGCTGCTGCAGCGCGATTTCACCCTGATGCCAAACCGGTAGTTTCTTGCTCATAATGGTGGACTCAGGCGATGCTGCGCAGGCCAGCCGCAGTTTGGGGGAAGGGCACAAAGCCCGGCAGCGCTTCGATACGACGCAGCAGCGCGTTCACCGCCGGATAGCCGGAGAGATCGACATTGCCTTCTGGCGCACCGACGATATAGCTGTATTGCGCGATGTCAGCGATTGTCGGGCCATCGCCGACCAGCCATTCACGGCCTTCGAGATGCTTCTCAATGCGTGACAGCACCAGATGTGCGCGGCCAATCACCTCTTCGGAATTGAACGGGCGACCAAACACGGTAATCAACCGCGCCGCTGCCGGACCAAAGGCGATATCTCCGGCAGCAACGGTCAGCCAGCGCTGTACTGCCGCCGCGCCAGCTGCATCTTCCGGCAGCCATTCGCTGCGACCGCTTTTCTTCGCCAGATAGACCAGAATGGCGTTGGAATCGGCAATAAACACGCCGTCATCCTCCAGCACCGGCACCTGACCAAACGGATTCATGGCGAGGAATTCCGGCGTTTTGTTCTCGCCAGATTTGAGATCGACATCGATAACCTCATGCGGCAAATCCAGCAGCGACAGGAACAGACGTGCGCGGTGAGCATGACCAGAAAGCGGGAAGTGATAGAGTTTCATGTTGCGGTTCCTTAGGTGTTGCACGGGATGAGCCCCGGTGATAACTAAGGTTCGCACAGACCATTCAGCGGCAGAATAGCCGGGTTAGCGAAGTCATTGTTGCGAAAAATGGAAGAATCGTGGGAGGCAATAAAGCCCTCCGCAACAGGCGGAGGGCAATAAGCACTCTTAGAAATGTGCCAGCAGCGTGAGCGCACCGCCCAGATTTCTATAATGATCCGTGCCTTGCTGCGCGTTGCCCTCAACAGCGATCTCCAGACCAGAAAACAGGTCGGCGCGAATACCGGCTTTCACTTCAGCAATGTGCTTCGTTCCCTCAATTTCCACCACGCGATCGTCCATTTGGCCGCCAAAAGCGCGGCTGTTGTGCAACGCGCTGGCTTCAGCGTAGGGCGTTAACCGGCTCGTTTGCAGCTCCACTCTGACGCCGACGCGGGTTGCAACATTGCCATCACCGGTGAAACGCACTGAGCTGCCGCTCTGCTCTTGATGATCGCTGGCGCGCACATTCATCCATGCGATCTGTAATAGCGGCTGCAGTAGCAGTTGGGTTTGATCGCTCAGCGAAAATACTGCCCGATAGCCCCATTCGGTGGCGGCCGTTACGCCTTGCGAACGCCAGGTTTCAGCGCTTAAATCGTCTCCCTTCACGTGATTCTCAAAGCGGCTAAATTGCAGCCAGTTATCACTGTAGAGTCCTAAACGGCGAGCTTCATCCGCATACCAGGTGGCGCTGATACCGCCGCTGTAACCGCTAAGTGTATGTTCAGTGGCAAAGCCAGTGATACGTGAAGTGGTTTTGCCGTGATGGTTGCCGTAGCCCGCCATGACGCCGAGGTGAAGCGCACTCTGTTCACTGGTTTGCAGCGTCAGCAGATCGGCCCCCATCTGCACCATATATTGGTTGCTGCGATCAGTAAGCTGGCTTCCCGCTTGCGCACGCTGCTGCGTACCGGTTTGACGTAACCACATTGACGATCCCGCCGCAGTTGCAGTGAGACGATCCTGTAATCGATGGATAAAGAGTGTGTTGCTGGCGGCCATGTTCGCTGCGTAAGCGCCCACTTCGGGTCGCAGGATCGCGCTGGTTTGCGGCGCTGCCATCGGCATAACGATCGGTGCTGCAGGCGGTAAAGAAGAGCGCAGATACCAGCTTTGATCGTTGGCTGCATTCGGCGTTCCCTGCTGCAAAAAGTACTCATAACTGCCCGCCACGATACGACCTTTCTGCACGAAGGCATTAGCAGCGGAACTGCCATTAATCTTGATAAGCGTTATACCTTGCTGGGTTTGTGCGCCGTTGCCGCCGGTATTAATCACCGTAACCTGGCTGGTACCAGCGGTGTTGCCGTTGATCACCAGTGGATTCAGCGCCGAATTGTCGTCCTCTAAGGCTCCGCTAAAGGTGAGCTGGCTGTTGGCATTACCGGTGTAATTGCCTTTGATCACAAAGGGATTACCGTGAAAGTTGTTTCCCGGATTAACGCTAATCTCGCCGTTATTGACGAGGTTGCCGGTGAGCGTGCCGCCGTTCATCAGCTGTAATTGTCCACCCGGCTGCACGGTCGCGCCGCCACCGCCGGCAATCACCGTATGTCCCGCCAGTTGTAACTGCCCGGCAATGGTCATCACATCGTCACTCGCGCCCCAGGACGCCACATCACCATTAAGCGCCCAGCGGCTGCTGGCTGTGGAGGTAATGGCAGACAATCCGTGCTGGGCCGTGTCGGCGAAGAAATTGCCGTTCTCACTGCCATCACCCTCCAAAATCAAGTGGTTAGCTTCACCCTGGCTCATCAGCGCAATATTGCTGCCGCCGTTCAGGGCAGAGTGATTACTCAGGGTAATGGCGTTGCCAGAACCGGTTAGTAATAGCGCGGGAGCATTTTGACTGGCGATGACACCGGCGTTAGAGAGTTGGCTATCGCTGTGCAGAATTACAGCGGGCTGCTGCTGGCTAGTGATATTACCCAGGTTGGTAATCCGTACCCTCGTGCTGTTTTCCGCATCAATCGCGCTGGTGTAACCCTGTATTACCCCGTTATTAAGCAGCGCGGTTTCATCGGCAAAGCTCAACAGTGCAACGCCATTATTGGCAATGATTTGCCCGTTGTTTACGATCGCGCTTTTTCCGCCAGCCATAATGACGCTGAAGTCCCAGCCGCTGATGTTACCGCTGTTATCAAGCTTGCCGTCTTTGGTGAAAAATGAAACGGCGGCTAAATTATGAGTGTTGAATCCATTATTGATGATTCCGTAATTGTGTAACGAAACCGACTCAACAGGACCATACAGCGCTAAGTTGGGATCGTTAATTGAAAGTGTGTCATTTTTCGCTGAGTTGGAATTAATAGTGTCACCCGAACTAATAACGTAATCGTCCGAATAGTTAAGTATGTGACTATAGCTATCTGGCGCAATGACACTGCTCGCCGCGCTGGCGGTTTGCAAGGGTGTTTTCGCTATTAATAGGATACTAATTAATGGGATAGAGTGATTTTTGATAATCGTTCTGAAGCGGCGTTGAGTGTGCACGTGATCTCCGTTGTTTAAAAATTACAGCAGGAATACTCACCGTTCAGAGGTATGTTTTTATAAATAACAGGCAATCCAATAATTGTTCTCCCGCACGGCGAAGTTTATGTTTCTGCCGTTTTGAGAAGACTATTTAAGTAATAAGTAACTATTTAGAGTTATGGTTTATATTAGTGATGACTGCGGTGAATTATTTTTGCGGAGTGTAGGTGAGCGATAAAATAAAAACAAGAAGATTATTTGGTGCGATATTTATTGAGGGTATATGGCGGTTTGATGTTTTTGTTATTTAATTGTCTCCATTATTAGCAACGAGAAACGTCTCAAAGTGGAATTTTTATAAAGACGGGGTGTTATTTTTCGTAGGTTTTTATCTTCTGATAATAAAAAGATTGCGGCTAATAATTTTAATAGCCGCAACAAAGTTATTCGGGTGATTTATCGACGACACGACGGCTTTTCTTACCGCCTTTTCGTCCTGCTTCAATTGCACGTTCAGGATTATTTCGAAAATTCCCGCCGCTCAATTGGCCGCCTTTTTTACCCGCTTCGCGAGCTCTTTCTGGGTCCATGGCAAAATTGCCAGAACCGCCACGTGGTGTTGTCATAATCAATACCTCAGATAAAGGGGATAACGCATATTTCACTTACCACTTAAGGTTAGTCGTTAAAGCCTAACGCACAACAACGGGTAATTAGGAGTTATCTCATCTTCCTTGATAATGCTGAGGAATTTTTCTGTCTGCAAAGGAGTGATAGAGGCGGGTAATAATTATTTTTGCGTGCTCCTCTGGTCAATATAAATATATTGCCGCTTCGCCTTTAAAATTTTTCTCTTTCAATGTGATGAAATTAATCAGCATTCCTGATATTTCGTTTTTTACTTAAGATTTGGTAAGCATTCGCATCATTAGTCATTATCTTAAAATGGGTGTAAAAAATATAAATCCTTATGTGAAAGTGATTATTTTTAAGCGAAGCGCACTATTAACGTTTTTAACGTTAAATAGTGCGCGAATATTATTTGACCAGCACTTGCGCACCGGCATTTTTCTCCAGTCTCAACACGTCAAACAGCGACAACAGCACCAACAACGCCACACCGGCGAAAGCGATATGAATATCGCTCTGCGCGATTTCGCTATGTTCCTGCCACAGCATCGATGCGCGCAGGAACAACGCCGCCAACGCGATGCCCGCGCTCATGCTGAACTGGAAGAAGATGCTAAATACCACCGAGGCATCGCTCATCTTACTTTGCGGCACATCAGCGAAGCCCAGGCTGTTGTAGCAGCTGAACTGCAGCGAGCGCGACAGCCCGCCGATAAACAGAATCACGGCGATGGCGAAGTAACCCAGCGATGGCTTAAGCAGCAAGCAGCCGAGCATCGCCACCAAACTGATCACGCCATTGATCATCAACACGCGACGAAAACCCCAGCGTTTCATCAGCCAGGTGGTGGCCGGTTTCATCGCCAGATTGCCGGCAAATACCCACAACACCATGGCTCCGGCCTGCGCCGCGCTCCAGCCAAAGCCAAGCTGAAACAGCAACGGCAGCAAATAGGGCACTGCATTGATTGAGGCGCGGAAGAACGAGCCGCCAATTACCGCATTGCGGAAGGTGGCAATTTTCATCGCGCTAAACGGCAGCAGCGGCTGCGGATGGCGGAAGCTGTGACGATACGCCAGCCAGCTGCACAGCACGCCAAGCAGCAACAACGGAATACCAAAATTGAGATGCATCTGCCCGAGCGCTTCCAGCGCAATAATCAAAGAGGTGCAGGCGGTGGCGGTCAGCACAAAGCCGCGCACGTCAAACGGCCTCCGCTGTTCAGCTTTGAACTGTGGCACCAGATAAGCGGTGGCGATGATGGCAAGGATGCCGAGCGGAATATTGAGCCAGAAAATCCACGGCCAATGCCCGTACGTGACAATCAAACCGCCCAGCGGCGGGCCGAGCACCGGCGCAATCAAACCCGGCCAGGTAATAAAGGCGATGGTTTTCACCATCTCCTTTTTCTCAGTGACGCGCAGCACCACCATGCGACCGACCGGCACCATCATCGCGCCGCCTATGCCTTGCAGAATACGGCTCAGCGTGAACATCGCGAGCGTGTCGCTCAATCCACATAGGATCGAGGCGAGAGTGAAAATCAGGATGGCGCTGGCAAAAACGGTACGCGCGCCAAAGCGCTCCGCCAGCCAGCCGCTCATCGGAATGAACACCGCCACTGCCAGTAAATAGGCGCTGACGCCAATGTTCAGCGCCACCGGGCTGGAGGCGAAATCCCGCGCCATTTGCGGAATCGCGGTGGTGATCACCGTGGCATCGAGGTTTTCCATAAAGAAGGTCACTGCAACCAATAACGCTAACAGCAGGGTATGATGGGAATTCGGTTTGGCTTCTCTGCCTGAGTCGATCATGCGAGGACCTGCGAAAACAGAAGGATGCAAAGACTTTTAATGAAAAGCGCGGCAGGTGCAAACCGAATTGTTTAGCAAAATGTTGATGCCGTCGTGGGGTCGCCATTCATGGCGACCACAACAATGCTCACCCGATTAAATCAGACGGCTTCAGCCACGTTAGCTTTGGCCTCAATAAACGCCACCACCGCTTTCGTCACCTCTGCGGTATTCGCCGTGCCGCCAACATCCGGTGTCAGAATGCCCTGCGCGCAGACATATTCGATCCCTTGCATAATCAGCGCCGCTGCGTCGCGCTCGCCGAGATGCTCCAGCATCTGTACCGCCGTCCAGAACGTGGCGATCGGATTGGCGATGCCTTTGCCGGTGATATCAAAAGCCGAGCCGTGAATCGGTTCAAACATCGACGGGAAGCGACGTTCAGGATCGATATTAGCGGTAGGCGCAACGCCTAAACTGCCCGCCAGCGCACCGGCCAGATCCGACAGAATATCGGCGTGCAGATTGGTGGCAACAATGGTGTCGAGGCTCTGCGGATGCAGCGTCATGCGATGCGTCATCGCATCGACCAGCATTTTGTCCCACTGCACGTCCGGAAACTCCTGCGCCACTTCGGCGGCAATCTCATCCCACATCACCATGCCGTGACGCTGGGCGTTGGATTTGGTCACCACCGTCAGCAGCTTGCGCGGACGCGACTGCGCCAGTTTGAAGGCATAACGCATAATGCGCGTCACGCCAACGCGGGTGAAGATCGCCACTTCGGTGCCAACTTCTTCCGGCAAACCACGATGCGCGCGGCCGCCGTTACCGGAATATTCGCCTTCTGAGTTTTCCCGCACAATCACCCAGTCGAGATCGCCGGGGCCACGATTGCGCAGCGGTGAGGTGACGCCCGGCAGAATTTTGGTGGGACGCACGTTGGCGTACTGGTCAAAGCCCTGACAAATTGGCAAACGCAAACCCCACAGCGTGATGTGATCCGGCACGTCGGGCGCACCGACCGCGCCAAAATAAATCGCATCAAACTTCTTCAGAGTTTGCAGGCCATCTTCCGGCATCATCACGCCGTGTTGCTTGTAGTAATCCGAGCCCCAGTCAAAAGTCTGCACGTTGAACTTGAGCTGAGGATCGTGACGCGTCAACGCGTGCAGCACTTCCACGCCAGCAGAGATCACTTCCGGGCCAATACCATCCGCAGGGATTGCGGCAATCGAATAGTTACGCATGTTGTTTCTCCAGATCAATGAGTATGAGGATGAGGGATTTTCGCCGTTTGCGCTCGGTTACCGCTGGCGGCGAGCAGCAGAACCACAATGGCCGACAGCGCCAGCAGTCCCGCCACGAAATAGAGGCCCCACGTATAGCTGCCGGTTTGCTGGCGGATTACGCCAATCATCATCGGGCCGACAAAGCCGCCAAGGTTGCCGATGGAATTGATGGTGGCGATGCCCGCCGCCGCCGCCGGGCCGCTCAGGAATAAGGTCGGCATGCTCCACAGCGGCGGTTTTGAGGCGCTGATGCCGACGGTGACCAGCGTCAGGGCGATGATCACGGTGAACAGCGTGCTGACGTTACCGGCATAAATCAGGCCAGCCGCCGCCAGCAAACAGGCACCAATCACATGCCAGCTGCGCTCTTTGGTGCGGTCGGAGTGGCGCGCCCACAGGATCATGCCGATCACGCCGATCACCGCCGGGAAGGCATTAAGGAAGCCGATCTCCATCGAGGATGCGCCGAAGCTGCGGATGATCTGCGGCGACCAGATGCCGAGCGTGTACAAACCCGCTGACGTACCGAAGTAAACCAGCGCCAGCGCTAACACCCGTTTATCCATCAGTCCGCGCCATGCGCTGCTGTGGCTATTTTTGACGGCGCGCGCCTGCTCTTCGGCCTGCATGGTGGTTTCCAGCCACGTACGCTCCTCATCGGTTAGCCATTTGGCTTTTGCCGGGCGGTCGGTGAGGTAAAACAGCACCACGATGCCGAACAGCAGCGCCGGAATCGCCTCCAGCACAAACATCCATTGCCAACCGGCGTAGCCCAGTAGGCCGTGCATCTCCAGTAACGCAGCAGAAATTGGCGATCCCAGCGCGGTGGAAAGCGGCGCGGCAGCCATAAAGATGGCGGTGACCTGCGCCCGTTTCGCCGCCGGGAACCAGTAGCTGAGATAGAGGATGATGCCGGGGAAGAATCCGGCTTCCGCCACGCCCAGCAGAAAGCGCAGCACGTAAAAGCTGGTGGTGCCCTGCACAAAAGCCATGCAGCCGGAAACCAATCCCCAGGTGATCATGACGCGCGCAATCCAGATGCGGGCGCCGACTTTATGCAGAATTAAATTCGACGGTACTTCAAACAGAAAATAACCGAGGAAAAAGATTCCGGCACCAAAGCCAAATACCGTGGGCGAGAAACCTAAATCCTGATTCATGGTTAATGCAGCAAAACCAATATTGACGCGATCGAGAAAAGCGATGAAGTAGAGCAGCATGATGAAGGGCACAATGCGTAACGTCACTTTACGCATCACCCTTTTTTCGAGGTGAGAGTTCATATTAAAGTGCTCCAGATTGTGTAGGGTGGTGTTATTTTTTTGTAATCGAGTTCAGTATGCAGTTTTGTTTTGGCTTATCATCAGATGTGGATTATATAAACTATTTGCATAATCAACGGGTGAGGGGAATGTGGATATAAATCAATTGCGTTGCTTTGTTGCGGTGGGTAAAGAACTGCATTTTGGCCGCGCAGCACAAAAGATGGAAATGATGCCTGCGTCACTTTCTCGCTTCATTCGTTTACTGGAAGAGGACCTTGGCGTGCGTCTGTTAAATCGATCGACGCGTAATGTTTCATTAACCGCCGAAGGCGCACTCTTTTTTGACGATGCCAGCAAATTAATCGATCAATTTGATGCGCTGGCTAAACGTTTTAAAGTGGGATTAAAAGATGAACGTCGCACATTACGTATTGGTGCAATTGATAGTGCCGCGCGTGGATTAGTTCCGGCGTTACTTAATTTATTTGTTCCGCTGCATCCTCACAGCGATATTCATATTATTGAAGACAAAACGATTAATTTAATTCCGAAATTAAAGTCGGGCTGGCTGGATATGATTTTTATTCGCGAGCCGCAAAGTATTGATGCGACATTAGCAGTGCGCTTTATTACCCGCGAAAGCTGCGTGCTGGCGGTGCCAATCCAGCATGCGCTGGCGCAGCGCGCACGAGTGGCAGTGGCCGATTTTCAGCATGAAGCGATGATCATTCCCGACCGTCGCACACGCCCGCACAGTCACGATCTCACCATGAGCCTGTTCAAACTGGCAGGATTCACGCCGCATATCGCCCAGTTCGCCGAAGAGAAGCAAACCATTCTGAGCCTGGTTTCTGCCGGACTGGGATTAGCGGTGGTGCCCGCTTCGTATCGCACCATGAACAGCGACAGCGTCAGTTATATCGCGCTGGAATTGCCTGAAGAGATTAAAGGTTTGCCGCTGAGTATTGCCTGGCAGAAGGGCAACGAAGATAGTTTTCTATTGGATATGCTGGGTTTGCTGCATGAGCATCAGCGTGAGCTGACGGCGAAATTATAGCCTCATCCAGCCGGTGGCTAATTCCCACTACTCTCTCTATGATGGAATATTTCCCGCGCCAATGTCGGGAACGATCAATGAGTTAGGGAAAAATCGCGCGATGACCATTTTAAACGACCTGGATTTGCGGCAGCTGGAAGCCTTCTCGGCGGTGATCTCTGCCGGAAGCGTCACCGCGGCGGCGAAGGCGCTCAATCGCTCGCAGCCGGCGGTGTCGCGTTTGATTCAGGAGCTGGAACAATCGCTGGGTTATCCGCTGTTTATCCGCAACGGGCCACGTATTCATCCCTCGGAAGAGGCGCTGCAGCTGCATCAATACGTGCAGAAAGCGCTGCTCTCACTGCAGCAGATTCGCCTGCGTGCGCAGGAGATCGCCCATCAGCAACATCGCCCGTTGAGCATTGCCGCCACGCCTGCACTGGCGGCGGGTTTGCTGCCGCAGGCGCTGGCCGCGCTCAATTTGCAGAACAAAGTGCAGATCATCAGCGAATCCGCAGTGCAGACGGCGCATGCGGTGATCACTGCCGAAGCCGATCTCGGCTTATGCAGCTTGCCGCTCGAGCATCACGCGGTGGAGCTGCACTGGATTGGGCAGTCGCAGTGCGTGGTGGCGTTGCCGGAGAACGATGAACTGGCTGCGCAATCTCAACTGTCGTTGAGCAGCCTGGCGGGACGGCGGTTGATTGCGCCGTGGAGCCCGCAGCGGCTGCGCGGACGCTACGAAAAAGCGTTGAAAAAGGTCAAAACGCCGCTGCACGAAACCATCGAAACCAACTCCTCCGCCAATATTCTTGGCTGCGTGCGCGCCGGGCTTGGCGTGGCGATCCTCGAACCTGTCACAGCGTGGGGCATGCCGCTGGCCGGTGTGGCGATTCGTCCACTGGAGGAGGATATTCCTTACTACTTTGGCGTGATTACGCCGCAGGGACGGCAAATTTCAACGGCTGCGCAGGCCTTGATTGAGGCCCTGGCGGATGCTGCCGCCACTCTGTTGCCGGGTTTTGAGCGTCTGCCCGCCAGTGAACATCCGCGTATTATGCGGCTGATTAATCAGGAATAAAGTGTTGTGCGGTGATTAGCAAGGTCGCCATGAATGGCGACCCTACGTTCGAACGTCAAACCTGCTTATAACATTTCCGGCATAAGATATAAGAAATCCATTGGTCAAAAGCTGAGCGAGATTATTGACTCTGTTTTAGGGCAAGAGGATTATGCGAAGCCTTAGCTCTTACTATGTGTTTTAGTGATTATTAACCATTAACTATGTGTTATCAGGATAATGGAAATGCATAGTCACTAACGCGCTTTAGTGGTTTCGTCCGCACTCTGGCTGCCGCTTATTTCTGGGAAAACGTGTATGACTTATGCCGCCGATGGCCTTGCCGCGCTGGAAGCTCAGCTTCAGCAGGATCTGGAATATCTTGAACTGCCCGCGAAATCCTGGGTGCCCGAGCGCACGCAGGACGGCGCGCCGGTGCGTGACGTGGTGGTAATCGGCGCGGGCATGTGCGGGCTGGCGGCGCTGGCGAAATTGCAGTTCACCGGCATCAGCAATGTAGTGGCGTATGACGCCGCACCCGCCGGGCTGGAAGGTCCGTGGGTGACCTTTGCGCGCATGGAAACGCTGCGTTCACCGAAATCACTGCACGGCCCGGCGCTCGGCATGGCGCAACTGACGTTCCGCGCGTGGTTCACCGCGCAGTGGGGCAAAGAAGCCTGGCAAGAGCTGGATAAAATTCCCAAAGCGCAATGGATGGATTACCTGATTTGGTATCGCAAGGTGCTGAATCTGCCGGTGCGCAACAATGTGCGCATCAACAACATTGCCTTTGCCGATGATCTGATTGCCCTCGATCTCAGCGGTGCCGAAACCGGCCGCATTTACACCCGCCGTTTAGTGCTGGCCACCGGACGTTCTGGCCTTGGCGGTTTCGCCGTGCCGGATTTCCTGCAAGGTATTAGCCGCCAGTTCTGGGCGCACTCCGCCGACGACATTGATTTCTCTTCCCTAAAAGGCAAACGCATTGCGGTGATTGGCGCGGGCGCATCCTCGATGGATAACGCCGCCACCGCGCTGGAACACGGCGCGGGCGCGGTAGATTTGCTGATTCGTCGTAAGCAGATGCCGCGCATCAACAAAATGACCGGCATCGGCAGCCAGGGCGTGGTGCACGGCATGCATCAGTTGCCGGACGCGTGGAAGTGGAAGTTTGTCGATTACACCGCCACCACACAAACGCCGCCGCCGCGCTCCTCAACGCTGCGCGTGTCGCGCCATGCCAATGCGCGCTTCTTGCTTGATTGCGGCATCAATGCGGTGAAAGAAGAAGCCGATGGCCTGCTAATCGAAACTACGCAAGGCCCGTTCTGCTATGACTTCCTGATTGCTGCTACCGGTTTTAGCAACGATTTCCACGGTCGCCCGGAGTTTGCCGCCATCGCACCGCATATCCGCAGCTGGCACGACGGATGCTATCAGCCAGAAATGGGCGCGCCGCGTCCCGGTTTGCTGGAAGCGCCGGATCTCGGCCCCGCTTTTGAATTCCGCGAACTGACGCCAGGCGCATGTCCGCTATTGGCGCACATTCACTGCTTCAACGATGCCGCGATGCTGACGCACGGCAAAGTCTCCGGCGATATTCCGGCGGTAAGCGCCGGTGCCGATCGTCTGGTGCGCGGTATCACCGCTTCGCTGTTTGCCGAAGACGTCGAGCAGCATTACGCCAACTTACAGGCTTTTGATACCCCTGAATTGCAGGGCGACGAATGGGTGGATTCCACGCCCTTACTCAACCAGGAGAATGCGCAGTGAGTGACGCAATTGATCGCGCAGTCGGCTTAAACGCCGAAGATGCGCTGTACGGCACGCGCCGCCTGCGCCCGGAATTTGTTGACGGCGCGGAACAGTGCCGCATCTCGGTGCTGGCACCAAACGACGATCAGGGCTTAGCGCCGGATGTGCGTTTGGCGCTGGCGCAGCGTATGGCGCAGCTGAACCACGATGCCGAGCTGCAACAGGATTATCAGACGCAGCTGGCGGCGTTGCAGCCGTCCGAGGCGCTGCTGGCGCTGGCGGCAGGCGCAAACGATCTGCCAGAACCGCTGGCGACGATTGCGCGCCACGCCGATCTCGTTACCCAGCAGCCAATGAACGCCACCGAGCAGCACATTCGCTTGCTGGAACAGGCTGGCTTGAGCAATCCGCAGATTGTGGCGCTCTCCGAGCTGATCGCTTTTGTTAACTTCCAGATGCGCGTCGCGGCCGGATTACGTTTGTTGAGGTCTGCATGATTCCGTCGGTTAATCTCAAGCCACTGCATTGGCACCCGTATATCGCGCCGGTGGAAGTAGAAGACGCCACGCCCGCGCAGCTCGATGCGATGAAAGTGACGCCATCCAACAAGAAGATTTCCGAATATGTGCGCACGTTAGCGCACGATCCCGACAGCTACGTAGCGCGTACCGTGCTGTTCAACGCCATTATGTATGTCGATGGCGGGCTGGATCGTGCGGATCGTGAACTCGGTGCGCTGGGTGCGTCTATCGTCAACGGCTGCAAATATTGCGCGGTGGTACATGCGCGTCGCCATGCGCAGCTGGCGGAGAGTGATGCGGTGGTGAGCGCCATCTACTTTGATCGTGCGGATGTGCTCGGCGAGCGTGATGCGGCGATCTACCGTTTTGCCCGTCGCCTGTCGGTGACGCCGTCCGAAGCCAGCGCCGAGGATATGGCGGCACTGCGCGCGGTCGGCATGAACGATCAGGAGATTATCGATCTGATCCACGCCATCGCCATTTTTGGCTGGGCCAACCGTCTGATGCATGTGCTTGGCCATGCTGACCTGAACAAATAAGGGCTGCTGCATGTTAGAACTCAACGATATTAAGCTCTCTTACGGCAGCACGCCGATCCTGAAAGGTGTTGATCTGTCGGTGAAACGCGGCGATGTGGTGTCGATCATCGGGCCAAGCGGCACCGGTAAAACTACGCTGCTGCGCTGCATTAACTATCTGGCCAAACCGGCGTCGGGCACCATTCAGCTCGATCAGATCCGCATGGATTATCAGTCACCGGATAAAGCGGCGATCCAGGCGATCCGCCTGCGTACCGCGATGGTATTCCAGCAGTTCAACGTGTTCAAAAACATGACGGTGCTGGAAAACGTGATGGATCCGCTGATCGTCATTCAACGCAAAAGCAAACAGCAAGCGCGCGACATCGCCGTGCAGGAGCTGGAGCGCGTCGGATTGGGCGCCAAGCTCGATCACTATCCGTCGCAGCTTTCCGGTGGCCAGCTGCAGCGTACCGGCATCGCCCGCGCGCTGGCGGTGCGCCCTGATGTGATGCTGTTTGATGAACCAACCTCATCGCTCGATCCGGAGCTGGTGGGCGAGGTGCTGAAAGTGATTAAAGATGTGGCGTCCTCCGGCATTACCTCGCTGCTGGTGACGCACGAAATGCAGTTTGCCAAAAGTATCTCGAACCGCATCGTCTTTATGGATCAGGGCGTGGTGGCCGCGCAGGGCAGCCCGACTGAGATGTTCGAAAATCCAACCCTGCCGCGACTTGCTCAGTTCCTCAATTCAGAACGCGTATTCTAATAATTAAAGGAATCAACGACATGCCTGCAATCAAAACCACATTACGTCGCCTGGCCGCGCCTGGCATCATCGCTCTGGCACTGATCAGCGGTAACAGCTTCGCGGATGCGGTGCGCACCATCAAAATTGCCACCGCAGCGGAATCTAAACCGCTGTCGTGGGGCGCGATTGGTCACGAGCCGCAGGGCTACGAGCCGGACGTGCTGAAAGCCATCAACGCCAAGCTGCCGCAGTACAAATTCGTGATGGAAGGTGCGGCGGATATCGCCCAGGAAACCGGCCTCGCCACTGGCAAATATGACATGGCAACCGGCGGCTATTACAAAGCGCCAACGCGCAGCAAACAGTTCCTGATCCCGGATGCGCCAATCGGTGCCAGCCTGATGAAGATTTACAGCCGCAGCGATAGCACCATCAATAGCATGAAAGATCTGGTCGGCAAGAATATCGTGCCGGTCACCGCAGGTGGCGGCGTGTACAAATTCGTGACGCAGTGGCAGCAGGAAAATCCCAACGACAAGGTTGAGATCAAAGCCTCGAGCGCGGGTGTGCCTTATCCGGATCGCCTGAAAGAGGTGCAGCGTGGCAAATATGATGCGCTGATCCTGCCTTCAAACCTCGGCGAGCAAACGGTGATCGACAACCAGAAACTGGCGATCAAAGCCAGCGAGCCGGTTGCCATCAATAACACCTACGTGCTGATTCACCGCTCTGCCGAGAACCAGGCGCTGAACGACGACATCAACAAAACGCTGCAACAGCTGAAAGCCGACGGCACGCTGGATAAGCTGGCGCAGAAGTGGTTTGGCGAAGACGTTTCTAAGTATATGAAGTAAGCGATTCACTGTGCTCGATGATGCGTTGGAAGGGCCGCCCCTACAACGCATTCACCGACTCTTTTTTAGCAGGAGTGTTTCACCGTGAATCTGACTTCGATGATTCCCGAGCTGCTCTCGGCGCTGCCGTTGACGCTTGGCATAATGTTTGTCGCGATGATCGTCGGGTTCTTCCTGGCGCTAATCGCCACCGTATTCCGCGTGCGCCGCATCCCGGTCATCAGCCAGTGTGTAGATTTGTACGTCTCATACGCGCGCAGCGTGCCGGTGGTGCTGCAGCTGTTTGTCGCCTTTTATGGCTTGCCGCTGGTGGCCGAGCAGTTTGGCTTCAGCGATTTTGTCACCGCCAATATCGCGGCGATGATTGGCCTGAGCCTGTATCACGGCGGTTATCTGTCGGAAGTGATGCGCCCGGCGTTTCTCGCCGTGGAGAGCGGCCAGCACGACGCCGCCGACAGCATGGGTTACAGCTTCCGCCAGAAAATGCTGCGCATTGTTGGTCCGCAAGCGGTGCACTATGCGCTACCAGGTTACGGCAATGCGATTATCTATCTGATTCATAACGTGGCGCTGGTGATGTACATCGGTGCGGCGGATGTGATGGCGACTGCGCATCTGATCATGGAACGCGACTACAACCAATATCAGTTCGGCACTTATCTGGTGCTGGCAGTGCTCTATTCGCTGCTGTGCGGCGTGGCTTGGTTGATTATCCGTTTCTTCGAACAACGTCACGCGAAGTACAGCTCGAAAACCGCTGCACGCGTCAAATTCACCAGCGTCTGATGAGGGAGAGAAACCATGTTTGATCTTGAGGTTTTGCTGCCGGACTTCTGGAGCATTCTCGATGCGGTGCCGGTGACGTTGCTGATGGCGGTGACGGTGTTTATCTGCTCAACGCTGCTCGGCGGGCTGTTTGCCTTTATTGAACATCGCCGCATTCCAGTGCTGCGCCAGTTGGTGATCGCGTACAAGATTGCCTTTAAAGGTGTGCCGATGGTGGTGGTGATTTTCCTCGCCTATTACGGTTTGCCACCGGCGCTGGACTTCGTCGCCACGCTGTTTGGCGTGAAAGTGAATGCACACTCGCTGCCGAACTGGGTGATCATCATCGTCGCCCTGAGCGCCTGCGTCGCGGCGTTTCAGGCGGAAGTGTGGAAGGGCGCGCTTAACTCGTTTGATAGCGGACAATCGGATGCGGCGCTGTCGCTCGGCTACAGTGGCGGCCAGTTGTTCCGTCGCGTGATGTTCCCGCAGATTATCGTGGCGGCGATTCCCGATCTGGCCAACGCCTTTATGGTGATCATGAAAGCGCTGTCGCTGGCGTTTGCCATCGAAGTGGTGGATATCTTTGCCCAGGCGCAGCTGGCGGCGGCGCTGAATTTCTACTATCTCGAAGCCTTCCTGGTGGCGGTGGTGTTTTACATGGTGATTGCGTATGTGGTGACCAAGATCGCCGACAAAATCGAGGCGAGGTTGCGGGTGCGGACGTAAACCCAGGTCGCCATAAATGGCGACCCTACATAAACTGCATTACAAACTTTCATTCTGCAAGTTACTTGCAAAATGAAAGTGACTCTGCAACAGTATCCGCCATCACACCGATGTCGGATAACCCACCTTGAAAAACCAACCGCTCTACAACATGCCTTGTCCCATTGCACGCAGCCTTGGGCGCATTGGCGATGGCTGGAGCATACTGATCATGCGCGATGCGCTGGCCGGTTTTACCCGCTTCGATGAGTTCCAGAAAAGCAGCGGCGTGGCGCCCAACATCTTGTCGCGGCGGCTGAAAGAGCTGGTGGACGATGGCTTGCTGGAGAAGGTGTGTTACAGCACCAGCCCGGCACGCTTCGAATATCACCTGACGGCTGTTGGCCGCGATTTTCGCGGTGTGATTCTGGCGCTGACCGAATGGGGCAGCACCCATTTCTCGCCGGAAGGTCGTCAAATGCAGCTGGTGGAAACCGCCACGCAGCGCCCGGTGAAGATGCAGATGGTCGATAGCGAAAACGGTCAGCCGCTGACGCTGGATAAATATCAGATGGTGCCCGGCCCGGCAGCGGAGCCGATGATGCACTATCGCCATGATTATCTGCAGAAAAAGCGCGCCGGAGATAACACCCAGAAATTCGCGCCGCCGGCGCTGCACTCATCACGCTGAAGTGCAACTCAGCACCTGCAGATTAAGGAGTTAAAGATGAAACGAATTGTCATTACCGGCATGGGGTTGGTATCGCCGCTGGGCTGCGGCACTGAAGCGGTATGGCAGTCGCTGCTGGCGGGAAAATCGGGCATCAGCGCCTTACCGCCGGAGATGGTGCAGGATATCGCCTGTAAAGTGGCGGGACAGGTGCCGACGCTGGAGCAGGATCCACAGCATGGTTTCAATCCCGACGGCATTATTGCCGCCAAAGATCGCAAGAAGATGGATCGCTTTATCGAGTTCGCGCTGGTGGCGGCGCATGAAGCGCTGACGCAGGCTAACTGGTTCCCGCAAGATAGCGCGCAGCAGCAGCGCACCGCCACGGTGATCGCCACCGGCATCGGCGGTTTTAATGAGATCGCCAACGCGGTTGAAACCACCGCCGAGCGTGGGCCGCGTCGTTTGTCGCCGTTTACCATTCCTTCTTTTCTCGCCAATCTGGCGGCCGGACACGTTTCGATTGCGCACGGTTTTCGTGGGCCGATTGGCGCGCCGGTAACGGCTTGTGCGGCGGGTGCGCAGGCGATTGGCGATGCGGCACGAATGATTCGCAGCGGCGAAGCGGATATTGCGCTGTGCGGGGGCACCGAAGCGGCGATCCATCGCGTGAGCCTGGCCGGATTTGCCGCAGCGAAGGCGATGTCAGGCGGTTTTAACGATCGTCCTGATCAGGCTTCACGTCCGTTTGATCGTGACCGCGACGGTTTTGTGATGGGCGAGGGCGCGGGATTGCTGGTGATTGAATCGCTGGAACATGCAGAGGCGCGCGGCGCAATACCGCTGGCGGAGCTGGTAGGTTACGGCACCAGCGCCGATGCTTACCATCTCACCGCCGGTCCGGAAAATGGCGAAGGCGCGCGTCGGGCGATGGAAACCGCGCTGGCGCAGGCGGGCATTACCGCGAGCGAGGTGCATCATATTAATGCGCATGCCACGTCGACGCCGGTCGGCGACAAGGGCGAACTGGCAGCAATTAGTTCGCTGTTCTCTGGCAGCGAGGTGGCGATCACCTCCACCAAATCGGCCACCGGACATCTGCTTGGTGCAGCGGGTGGCGTAGAAGCGATCTTCTCGATTCTGGCGCTGCGCGATCAGGTTGCTCCGCCGACGCTGAATCTGCAGCATCCGGATGAAGCGGCAGCCGGGATGAATCTGGTGGCGCTAAAACCGCAGCCAACGGCGATGACCTATGCGCTCTCCAACGGTTTTGGCTTTGGCGGTGTGAATGCCAGTTTGTTGTTTAAAGCCTGGCAATAGGTTTTCTGATGCACGTCAGTTAAGCGTAAAACGGTCGTTTGGACAGGTTTTCGTAGGGTGCGCATTCATGCGCACCTTCCTATAATACGGCAACGATAGCGCGCAGGAATGGCCCCCTTTGAGCACTGAAATTGCAACCCAGCAGCTGGCGGAAGAGCTCCGTCAGCTGATTAGTCACTTCGTACGCAACGTCCGCGTCAGCACCGCGACCGTGCGCACCTCGCAATATGAAACCCTGGATCTGCTCGATAGCCATGACGCGCTCTCTATCGCCGATCTCGCGCGTCTGCGCGGCGTGAAGCATCAAAGCATGCGTTTAGTGATCAACGAGTTGGAGGCGCAAGGTTTGGTGCTGCGGCAAAAAAGCGCGCATGACGCGCGGGCGCAGGTGATCGTGTTGAGCGATCAGGCACGCGCTGCGCTGGCCGACGCACGTGAACAGCGCGCAGCGTGGATTGCGGCGCGCATCGATGCAACGCTCGGGCAGCAGGATCGCGACGATCTGCAAAAAGGGCTGGCTGCGTTACGCAAACTGCTGTAGCTGCGCCATCACCGCCGCCAGCGTGTTCATGCCCCAATGCTCCGCGTATTTTCCCTGTTCAATTCGCACCATATCAATCACCGCAATGGTTACAGGTAAACCGGTGGGTGCGATGCCCATCAGCGATCCGTTGTGAACGCCGGTTATCGTTTTGCGCGTGGTGACCCAATCGCGCTCGGCGATTTGAGCTTCTATATGCACCTGTAGATCGGAGAAAGCGGGGCGCAGGATCTGATCGAAAGTGTGCCAGAGACTTTCGCGATCGCTGGGTGCGCCCGCTGGCGCTGAGCGGTTAATGAAGTTTTCGGCAACGAGTTGATCGAAAGCCTGGCGGTCGCCTTCGGCAATCACCTGCTGATTGAAGCGACGTACAACGGCTTTGTTTAGTTCTGACATGGGGAAGTCTCCGTTAAATATATACAGTTTAACTGTATATATTTAACGGCAAGTTGGAAGGGGGAGTTTGATAGCTTGTGCGGTGTGTTTGGTTGGGAAGGTCGCCATGAATGGCGACCCTACGATGGCGCAAATGTGCGCACCGCGTAAAACTCAGCGCTTGCCCAGCGCTTCCCACAATCCCAGCAGATAGGTGGTGCCCAGCGCGCGGTCGTACAAGCCGTAGCCCGGACGGCCGGTTTCGCCCCAGATAAAGCGGCCGTGATCCGAACGGATGTAGCCATCGAAGCCGTTGTCATGCATCGACTGCAGCACTTTATACATATCCAGCGAACCGTATTCCGTTGGGTGCGCGCACTCGTAGAAATCTTTATCCTGAATAATCTTGATGTTACGCACATGGGCAAACGGAATGCGTTTGCGGCGCGAGAATTCAGCCAGAATAGCGTACACATCATTACTCGGATCTTCGGCAATCGATCCGGTACACAGCGTGATGCCGTTGGCCTCAGAATCGACCACGTTACAGATCCAGTCGAGATCGTCGCGGTTCTTCACCACGCGCGGCAGGCCGAAGATCGAATACGGTGGATCGTCCGGGTGGATCGCCATCTTCACGCCCACTTCTTCACATACCGGGATCACCGCTTTCAGGAAGTAAGAGAGGTTTTCGCGCAGTTTCGCGTCATCCACATCTTTGTATTGAGCAAACAGATCCTGCACTTTTGCCAGACGTTCCGGTTCCCAGCCCGGCAGGGCGAAACCGTTGGAGTTGCCCAGCACTTCCTGTACCACCTCGTCGAGGCTCTTATCGATGCCTTTCTTCTCGAACGCCATGGTGAGCGAGCCGTCTGGCAGCACGTAGTTCATGTCGGTCTTCATCCAGTCGAATACCGGCATGAAGTTGTAGCAAATCACCTTCACGCCAACCTCGGCCAGGTTGCGGATGCTCTGCTTATAATTTTCGATATATTGGTCGCGGCTCGGCAGACCGATTTTGATGTCGTCGTGAATGTTGACGCTTTCGATCACTTCCACGGTGAGCCCGGCGGCATGCACCTGCTCAACCAGCGCGTTAATCTTCTCTTTCGGCCAGGTTTCGCCCACCGGCACGTCATACAGCGCGCCCACTACGCCGCGCACGCCCGGCACCTGACGAATAAATTCCAGCGAAACTTTATCTTCTTTCGGACCAAACCAACGCATTGTCAGTTGCATAATGTCATCCACCGTTATCGTGTCTGTGATAACTGATAAACTACCATTCTAGTAAACATCATGACAGCGTGGCGCGTTCAATAAGCCTTGATCCGCGTCACAGAACACAATTTATCCGCATTAAGAGAAACTCAAAGATGAACGGCCAGCTCACTGAAATGCTCCTTGTATTTGAATAATTCCAGATCGGATCGCAGCCCCAGTTTGCGTAGCGCGGTCTGCTTTTGCCCGCTAATGGTTTTGCGACTGCGCGCGTATTTACCGGCGATCTGCGTGACGCTTAAGCCGTCAAGATAGCAGCGGATCACTTCCAGCTCGCGCGGGCTTAGCTCACGTAGCAGTAATGCAATGTCATCGCCGAGCTCGCGCGGCAGCAGGTAATCATGCATTTCCCGGTCGCTTTCCTGAAACTTGTCCATCTCCAGCAACATGTCGCGGGTGAGAAAACGCTTGTTACGGCAAACCTGGTGCAAGGCGGCAATCAGCACTTCCTGATCTTCGCTTTTACCCACAAAGCCATGTACACCTGCTTTCAACAGCAACTGGACTATCGCGGGTTTTTCCACCGCTGAGGAAACCAAAATTTTCATCTCCGGATAACGCACGCGCAGCTGTTTTACCATCTGCAGGCCATCGAGTTCCTCCTCGCCAAGCATGTAGTCCAACACCAGGACATCTACTGAGTGACGCTGTAAAAAAGCCATCAACTGCTGACGCTGAGAGAAAGCACCCGCCAGATCCAGCAGCGCTTCCTGCGCCAGTCGGTACTGAATAGCTTTGCCGATCAGTGGATGATCATCTAATACGGCAACCTGCCAGATTGCATCTTGTTTCATGGTTTTACCTCATTATTGGGATTCTTTTTCAGTGCGTGATGGAAGAGCGCTTCCAGTTCTGCAACTGCGGTGGTAACTGCGGGTATCAGTTGTTGCAAAAACACACTCTCTCGTTGCTCTGCTGCCTGTTCGGCGGCGAGGCAACTCTGTTGCAGACTTTCAGCTCGCAGCAATTTGGCGCTGCCGAGTAATTGATGAGCGGCGTGGCGTGCACCCGCGAAATCCTCTGCCAGAGCGGCTTGCTGCAGTTGAGCAAGGTCGCGCGCATTTTGTTGCTGTGCGGTGGTGACCAGATCGCACCAGGCTTGCGGATCGTTGGCTGCCAGGTTTTCCAAAGTGAGCAGGGTTTCATTGCGTGTGCTGCTGGCGATATTGCCAGTGACCACCCGCAGCAGTTGCGTGCGCTCAAGCGGTTTAAACAGGCAACCATCCATGCCAGCCTGCGTCGCGAGTTGTGCTACGCGCTCTTCGGCCATCGCCGTCAGGCCATAAATCGGTACCGCACGCCGGTTTAGTAGCTTCTCCTCAATACGTAACTGGCGGGTAAATTCAAAGCCATCCATGCCGGGCATATTGCAGTCGGTGATGACGCGATCAACTTCGTGTTCGCGCCACAATGCCAGCGCCTCTTCACCGCCTTCCGCCACCAGCACATGATGTCCGGCATAACGTAGTTGCTGCGCCAGCAGCAGGCGATTAGTGGCGTTGTCATCGACAATTAGCATTCTGAGTGACACCTGCGGAACTTCTTCCACCGGCTCAACTTCTGCGTCGGTCAACGTCGCAGGCTGGGCGGTAAAGCGCAGCATGAACACGCTTCCTACATTCGGTTCACTCTCTACATGCAACTCGGTGCCCAGCATCACCGCCAGGCGACGGCAAATGTTGAGGCCAAGGCCGGTACCACTGACGCGATTAGTGCCCTGATCAACCTGAATAAAGGGTTCGAAAATGGCTTTTTGTTGCTCGGGTGTCAGGCCAACGCCGCTGTCACACACTTCGAGTACGTATTCGGGTTTGCTGACTTCGGCCTGATACAACGCCACTTCAACTTCGCCATGCGTAGTGAACTTGATGGCATTACTGACCAGATTCGCCAGGATTTGCTTCAGCGCAACGGGATCAAACAGCACTGCATCTTGATCGATATCCAGCATTACATTCAGTGCCAGCCCTTTGTTATGGGCCACCTGGCGAAAGAGCGCTTCGGTATCGTGCACCACATCGCTTAGCGACATCGGCAGAAGACGAATGCTGAAATGGCCGGATTCGATTTTCGCCAGGTCGAGTATGTCGCCCACCAGTGACAGCAGCGAACGTGAAGATTGCCACGCCAAATCGATATTTTTCTGTCGTTGCTGGGGATCGCTTTGGCCTAAATGCTCAATCTCTAGCAAGCCAATCAGCGCCGCGAGCGGGGTGCGAATTTCGTGACTCATATGTGAGAGAAACGTGCTTTTGGCCTCGCTAGAGCGCAACGCAGCCCGTTTGGCCTTATGGACATCATCCAGCAGGGTTTCGATGTAGTGCAGTTGGCTACTCATTTCTCGTTCATGCTGGCGTTGCTTCGCCAGCGAAGACTTCAGCAGATGGTTGCGGCACAGGAAAAACAGCAGGCAGACGCCAGCCACGGCAACGATGCGCAGCACGTAGCTGCGATAGCTCTGCCATGAAGTGCTGGTGGCCGGTGGCGTGTATTTGATCCAACGCTCCATCAGAGATTGCATCGTAGGTTGGGGAATATCCGACAATGCTTTATTCAGGATTGAGATGAGGTGTTCATCCGCCGCATTGGCGGCCATCGCCATGCGAAACATCGGCAACGGCGCGACAAACGCCACTCTGAAGCGGTCATTGAAGTGGTTATTCAGTAAATATTGCGCGGATTCATAAGGCACGATAAAGCCGTCAACCTGCTTATCCTGTAGCTGCCCGAGTGCATCGATTGAAACGGCATTTTCACTAAAATCGATGGCAGGCCAGCGCTGACGCAGATCAAAACGATAATAGGAGCGCTCATAAATACCGATGCGTTTACCTGCCATCTCATCAAAGCTGCGCCATTTGCTGTCGCTGCGTGTCATCACTACCAAGGGCGAATAGATATAGGTGCGCGTATAGCGGATGTGATCGCTTTGCTGGGAAGCGGCATCGCTCACAACGATCAGAGAATCGCGTTGGTTAACCAGCGCATCGCGCATGGAGCTCAAACCTTGCATCGGTTGGTAACGAAAGCGGATACCGGTGCGCTGTGAGATGAGTTTCAGCAACTCCACGCTCAGCCCGGCGATGCGCTGCTTGCCATCCAGAAAGGTGAAAGGCAGATGTGTCGGATCATAATTCACCGTGATGTCCCGGTGCTGCGCCAGCCAGCGCGTCTCGGCTTCGCTTAGATCCAGCGGATGGTTTTTCACCACAGACTGATAATCCAGTCCCCATGCTTCCGCGATCTGTACTGCGTTACGCAGCGGAATATTGGTCAGAATCTCATTAATCGCGGCGATCAATGGCGCATTGTTGGCGCGTGTGGCAAAGCGAGCATCCACGTCGTTCATGTAAGGCGTGCTATGACCTTCAATAATGTTCTGCAGACCGCGCTGTGACAAATAACGTTGTGTAGCAGAGTTGCTCCAGAACACGGTGTCTTCATTTAAGGCTGTATCGGTATACGCCCAGAGTGGAGGCGACGCGGGAGCTAAGCTCGCATTGGGATAACGTTTATGCAGCAGATTTCGCAACTCATCATCGCCGTAGTACATCAGGCGATAGCGGCTGTCTTTTAATTCGCGATCAAATTTTGCCTGACGACGGCTGATCAACACACTTTGCGCTAGTGAATACGGAATGCTGAGCGCCAGTTTCGTCTCGTGATTGGCGGCCTGCGGATAATAGGGAATCAGATCGACTTGCTTGTTATTGAGCGCATCAACCAACTCCAGCCGAGTCTTATAGCGTTTGATTTCCACTGGCAGGTCAAGCGTTTTGGCGACGATGGCGAGGTAATCGGCGGATAGCCCCTCAAAAGCATTCTTTTCAAATTCCACCGAATAAGGCGGTAAAGTATGGCTCCAGACGCCCACGCGTAATACCGCATGGCGCGCCAGCCAGCGCTGGCTTTCAGGATTGAGGGTGACTTCCGGGGAAATCAATCCGTAACGTGGCGTGAAGTTGAGTGTGGAAGCACCCCAGGCAGGGAAGCACCAGCCCAACAGGAAAATCATGCTCAGAATGCGTTTGCCCACGAATCAACTCTCAACCATCTATGTCAGCGTTCTGCACCGCCAGCGTGGCCGCGCAACCTTCTGACGGTGTGTTAGCTGCGTCAGGTTTCATCACATAGCGGCACGCAACTCTGCAGGAATTAAATGTCAGTTAAGAAATATCTGAAAAATGGTGCGCGGATAACAATAGGTGAGTTGAGATGTTTAAGCAGATGAATAACGTAGAGTTTATTAAATGCTGGTACTTAAGTAAGTTTAGTCAGCTGTTTTCACTGGAAACTTTCGACGTAACTCCTGAAGTTTCTCCAATTTACCGCTGCTAATCGGCTTTTCATTTGTTTTATTTACAGAAACTTCCTGGCAGGCAAAATAGCGCTTATTTCCTCTCCATCAGCCGACCATGTCAGAAGAAGCGCTACGTCAGCAGATTCAGAACCTGAAAAAGCATAATGCGCGATTAAAGCGTATAGCGCATGACGCGCGTAATAAGCTGAGTGCAGCGCTGGATGGAACCGGTTTATGTTTGTGGCAGCTGGATATTCCCAGCGGCAAACTGGTGATTTTTAACCGCCGCTGGGGCGCGATGCTGGGTTTTCAGCCGAAAGAGACCAAAGCCCAGTTTGATGTGTGGCGCGATCGCCTGCATCCGGATGACGCCGACGAAGTGCTGAAAGCCTTTTACGATCATATAGAAGGGCGCGCGCCTTACTACGAAGCGCTGCACCGCATGCTGGGCAAGAACGACAACATCAAATGGGTGCTGGACCGCGGACGCGTCACCGAATGGGATGAAGCGGGCAATCCGATTAAAGTCACCGGCACGCATATCGATATGACCAAAGAGAAGCAGTACGAAGCGCAGCTCTCATCGCTGGCGCATCACGATCCGCTTACCGGACTGACCAACCGCCACGCGCTGCATACGCAGTTCAGCAAGATGAAAGCGCAGGGACCGCTGTGTGTGGCGTTTATCGATCTTGATAACTTCAAACACGTTAACGACACGCTGGGGCATCGCAGCGGTGATGAGGTGTTGATTCAGCTGAGTCAGCGCATCACCGACGTGTTGCCACCAAACGTGGTGATTGGCCGACTTGGCGGCGATGAGTTTGTGCTGCTGATGCCGTTCCTGATCGACTATCCGAAAGTACGCATTTTGCTGCAGGCGGTGCTGGATGCTGCGCTGACGCCGTTTGATATTGATAACGGCCACGCGCAGATTGGTGCATCGATTGGTATTGCCCAGGTACAGGAGCGCGACAACTTCGATGAGGCGCTGACGCGCGCCGATGAGGCGATGTATCAGATCAAGAAGAACGGTAAGCAGGGTTTTGGGTTAGCGGGTTGATGTAGGGTCGCCATTCATGGCGACCGTTTCACATATTGCGCATTTGGTCGCCATAAATGGCGCCCCTACGACAACGGTTTGGCCTCTTACTTAAAACGCAAAACACGAGCATCCCAGCGCCCCCCAGAACGCATTATTATCCGACACCGGCACCGATGACTGGCGCGCCACATCGTGCGAGTGACTGTGCACGCCACACGGGCCGCTGCACTGGTGTACTTTTGGTATCATGGCGGCGCGACCATTCGCTTGCGGCGGTGCGCTGCGATAGTGGCCTGGCACCGTCACTACCGGCGACCATTCAGGCAGCACCGGCACGGGCGGCGGTGACAGCGGCGTAAATCCGCCTGCGGCATACACCACTTCGCCATCCACCAGCGTCAGCACCGACTCAATCCCTTTGATCTCCTCTTCCGGCACGCTGAAGAAATCTTTCGACAGTAGCACCAGATCCGCCAGCTGCCCGACCTTAATCTCGCCTTTAGCGCTTTGCTCATTCGAGAACCAGGCGCTGCCTTTGGTCCACAGCATCAGCGCGGTTTCGCGGTCAATACGCGCATTGTCATCGTACAGCTGCATGCCGCCGACGGTGCGCCCGGAGACCAGCCAGTAGAGCGCGGTCCACGGGTTGTAGCTGGCAACGCGGGTAGCATCAGTGCCCAATCCCACCGGCACGCCGGCTTCCAGCATGCGCGCCACCGGCGGCGTCTGTTTGGCGGCCTCTTTGCCGTAGCGATCAACAAAATATTCGCCCTGAAACGCCATACGATGCTGCACCGCCAATCCGCCGCCCAGCGCTTTAACCCGCTCGATATTGGCTTCGGTGATGGTTTCTGCGTGGTCGAAGAACCAGTGCAAGCCGTTGAACGGAATGTCGCGGTTCACTTTTTCGAACACGTCGAGCATGCGGCTGATCGATTCGTTGTAAGTCGCATGCAGGCGGAACGGCCAGCGATGCTCTACCAGATGTCGCACCACGCGCTCCAGCTCATCTTCCATGCCCGGCGCGAGATCGGGGCGCGGTTCGAGGAAGTCTTCAAAGTCTGCCGCTGAGAACACCAGCATTTCGCCCGCGCCGTTGTGGCGCAGGAAATCGGTGCCCTGACCGGGTTTCAGCATATCGGTCCACTTCTCAAAGTCCTGCAGTTCGTGGCCGGGATTCTGGGTAAACAGGTTGTAGGCGATGCGCACCGTCAGCTGCTTTTTGGCATGCAGTTCGGAAATCACATCGTAATCATCTGGAAAGTTTTGGAAACCGCCGCCCGCGTCAATGGCGCTGGTCAGGCCGAGGCGATTGAGCTCGCGCATAAACTGACGCGTGGAGTTAACCTGCTGTTCCAGCGGTAATTTTGGACCTTTCGCCAGCGTGGCGTACAGCAGCATGGCGTTAGGGCGGGCAATTAGCATGCCGGTAGGATTGCCATTGCTGTCACGCTGGATCTCGCCGCCCGGCGGGTTCGGCGTGTCTTTGGTGTAGCCGACCACGCGCAGCGCCGCACGGTTGAGCAGGGCGCGATCGTAGAGATGCAGGATAAATACCGGCGTGTCCGGCGCGGCGGCGTTGATCTCATCCAGCGTCGGCATGCGGCGTTCGGCAAACTGGAACTCACTCCAGCCGCCGACTACGCGCACCCATTGCGGCGACGGCGTACGCAGCGCCTGATCGCGCAGCATGCGCAGCGCATCCACCAGCGACGGTACACCTTCCCAGCGCAACTCAAGGTTGTAATTCAGCCCGCCGCGAATCAGATGCAGGTGCGAATCATTGAGGCCGGGAATGCCGGTATGGCCTTTGGCGTCAATAATCTGCGTGTCATTGCCGGCGAAGCGCATCACCTCGGCTTCGCTGCCTACGGCAAGAAATTTGCCGTCTTTAATCGCCACGGCGCTTGCCAGCGGATTAGTGCGATCGACGGTGTGGAACTTGCCGTTAGTAAAAATCAGTGAGGCCGTTGTCATCATCATTCTCCAAAAGATTTCGCGTTGCGGGCTGAGTCAGTGTTAAAGCGCTTGCTTCGTTGGTTAAAAAAATACGAAATGAGAGCAGTTATTGATAACGGATTGTTTTTGGGTTGTTGTTCAACAATTTTTGGGGAGGATTGGCCATGCGTTTAAACCTTGAGGCGCTGTTGATTTTGGACGCACTGGATCGCCACGGCACCTTTGCTGCCGCAGCGGCGCGGCTGTTCAAAACCGCGTCTGCATTGAGCTACACCGTGCAGAAAATGGAGAGCGATCTCAAAATCACGCTGCTCGATCGTTCCGGCCATCGCGCCACCTTTACGCCCACCGGCCGCCTGATGCTGGAGAAAGGGCGCACGCTGCTGCGCGCGGTGAATGAGCTGGAACAGCAGGCGCGCTACGTGGAGAGCGGTTGGGAGAGCCAGCTGGTAATAAGCGTAGATGCATCGGTGCCGTTTAGCATTTTGACGCCGCTGATCGATGAGTTTTATCAGGAGCATCCGCACACCCAGCTGCAATTCCGCCAGGATGTCCTTTCCGGCTGCTGGGAAGCGCTCAACTACGGCGAAGCGGACATTGTCTTTGGCGCGGTGCAGGAACCCGCCACGCGCAAAGAGATTGTCTGCCAGCCGCTGGGTTGGCTTGAGTATGTGTTTGCCGTCGCGCCTGATCATCCGCTCGCTACCGCGCCGGAACCGCTGCCGCGCGAGCAGATCCGGCAGTATCGCGCCGTTACGGTGCATGACTCTTCGCGCCACGGCACGGGCATTGATTTACGCGTGCTGGATGAGCAGAAAACCCTGAGCGTGCATGATTTCCCTACCAAACTGCAGGCGCAGCTGGATGGCCTGGGCTGCGGCTATCTGCCGCTTTATCTGGCGCGTCCACATCTGGCAAGCGGCGCGCTGGTGGCGCGTCAGCTGGATAGCGAATGCCGCCGTGATATGGCGTATCTGGCGTGGAACGAAAGCGCCTGCGGTAATGCGGCAACCTGGTGGCGTGAGCGCTTACTCACGCTGCCAGGTTTGCGCGATGTCTATCTGCCGGCTTAATCAGATGGCGATATGGTGGCTGACCAACGGCGCTTCCTCGCCCTGATGGTATTGCAGCACCGTCTGCTGTAACTCGGCATCAGCGTGGGAAACGCGCTGGTGCTGGCGTAAATGCTCCTGCCACGACTCAACCAAAAACCACTCCAGCAACGCGTTGGGATCGTCGGTTTGCGCCATCAATCCCCATGAATACGCGCCGTCGCGACGACGAGCATGCGCCAGCTTGTGGATCGCCTGTTTAAAGGCGGCGCGATCTTCTGGCAGCACGCGATAGCGGATCTGAATCAACACCGGCCCGCGACGCACATCGGTATCGGCATCCAGCTGCGGTTCCGCCCAGTGCAGCGACGGTTGCAGGTCGGCTTCACCGGCGGGCAACACCAGACGCTTCAGTAGCAGCGCGCTAATAATCAATCCCGCTCCGGCAATTAGCAGCGTATTGCCGAGTCCCGCATGCTGCGCAATCAAGCCCCACGCCAAACTGCCGCCCGCCAGCGTGCCGTTGAACACCATCAAATAGACCGCTAACCCGCGACCGCGCACCCAATCCGGCAGCACCGCCTGCGCCACGCCGTTTAAGGTGGTTAGCGCGATGATCCAGCCCACGCCCAGCACCAGCATCAATAGCAACGCCAGCCACTGCGGCGGACTGAACGCCAGCGCCAGCATCACCAGCGCACTCAGCAGCGCCGAGAGCAGCAGCAAGCCATCGTTACTCAATACGCTGCGCAGGCGCGGCAGCAGTAGCGCACCGGCAATCGCACCGCCGCCGACGGCACCGAGCAGCAGGCCGTAGAAGCCTGCAGTACCGTGCAGCATGCTGCGCGCCACCAGCGGCAGCAGCGCCCAAATAGCGCTGGCAAAGGCGAAGTAGAGCGCTGCACGCAGCAGCACGCGATGCAGATCGTGGCTGGCCCGCACATAGCGTAGCCCGGCACGAAACGCGCCAAAGAAGTGTTCATTCAGTTCGGTTTTGGCTTTCGCTGGGCGCTTCCACAACAGCAGCGCGGCGATGACGAAAAAGTAGCTCGCCACATCGGCGCCATAAGCCGCCATCGCTCCCAGACTTGCCAGCAGCAAACCGCCGGTCGCCGGACCAATGGCGCGCGCGATATTGATGCCGAGCGAGTTGAGCGCCACGGCATTTTTCAACTCATGACGCGGCACCAGCTCCGGCACAATCGCCTGCCAGGCGGGACCAAACAGCGCTGCGCCAATGCCGCCGACGAAGGTCAGGCCGATCAACCATTCCACCGTGAGCCAGTTATTGTGCGACAGCAGCAGCAAGGTGCCACTGACGCTGGCCATGAGTATTTGCACTACAATCAGCAGGCGGCGGCGATCGACGATATCCGACAGCACGCCAGCCGGCAGCGCCAGCAGGAACACCGGCAAAGTGGCGGCGGTTTGCATCAACGCCACCGCCGTGGGGTTATCGGAGAGTCCGGTCACCAGCCAGGCGCTGGCGACATCGCGGATAAAGCTGCCGGTGTTGCCGAGTACTGAAGCGGTCCAGATCAGGGCAAACAGCCCGTAACCAAAGGGTGAGAAAGCGCTGCTGCGCGACGTAGCGGAAGTGGGCTGGCTCATCATCATGTTCCTGTAAGAGAGGCGATGTAAGCACCTTACGAATCCCGCCGCGTGCTTGATAGCGGAAAAAATTCCTCAACTTGTTCAGGCTTTTTTGACAGCTTTGCAGCACCAAAAACCTTGAACAAGTTGTCAAAATCTCTGCTTTAGGTTTTTCCCATAGCTCGATGTAGTTTGATTGACAGACACAACATCACTCACTAACGGAGCAAAAATATGAGCACTTTCAAGACTAAAGACGGCGTGAACCTTTACTTCAAAGATTGGGGCAAGGGCCAACCGGTGCTGTTTAGCCACGGCTGGCCGCTGGATGCCGATATGTGGGATAGCCAACTCAATTTCCTGGCTGAGCGCGGCTACCGCGTGATTGCCTTTGACCGCCGCGGCTTTGGCCGTTCTGAACAGCCGTGGGAAGGCTACGATTACGATACCTTTGCCGATGATATTCATGGCCTGATTGAGCATCTGCAATTAGACGACGTGACGCTGGTGGGCTTCTCAATGGGTGGCGGCGATGTGACGCGCTATATCGGCCGCTACGGCACGGCGAAAGTGAAAGGATTAGTGTTGCTGGGCGCGGTAACCCCGATATTCGGCAAGACTGCCGATCATCCAGAAGGCGTAGAGCAGGCCGCGTTTGATGGCATTAAAGAGGGTTTGCGTAAAGACCGCGCGCAATTTATCAAAGAGTTCGCCACGCCGTTCTATGGCATCAACGCCGGGCAAACCGTTTCTGATGGCGTGCTGACGCAGACGTTGAACATCGCGCTGCTGGCGTCGCTGAAAGGCACGATTGATTGTGTCACGGCCTTCTCTGAGACCGATTTCCGCGCGGATATCGCTAAAGTTGATGTGCCGACGTTGGTGATTCATGGCAGCAACGACCAGATCGTGCCGTTTGAAGCCACCGGTAAGTTGGCGCATGAGATGATTGAAGGGTCGGAGCTGAAGGTTTATGAGAACGGTCCGCATGGATTTGCGGTGACGCATCAGGATCAGCTGAATGCGGATTTGTTGGCGTTTTTGCAGAAGTAGAAGTCGTTAGCGGTCGCCATTAATGGCGACCAAATGCGCAATATGTGAAACGGTCGCCATGAATGGCGACCCTACGGTGCGTATTAATCAATCTGCCAGCAAATGCCCATACATGGTCATCAATCTGCGCGTCACGCCGTTGGTCCAGCCGAAGCCGTCCTGCAGCGGATATTCACCACCGCCACCCGGACGGGCACGATCGCCGCTGATGTCATACTTCTCCACCAGCTTATGATGCAGTGAGTAGAAATTGTTCACCGTATTCAGCCAGTTAACGGCAATTTCTGTCGCCAGCGTCTCTTCACCGTAGTGATTCAAACCGACAACCGCCATCCACTGTAGCGGCGCCCATGCATTGGGTTTATCCCACTGCTCGCCGCTCTCCACCATCGAGGTCAGCAAACCGCCTTGCGTCAACAACAGATGACGCAGCGCAACGGCCTGCAAGTGCGCCTGCTCGGGTGAGGCGAGACCAAGGAACAGCGGCACCACCGCAGCGGCAGTGAAGGCGCCAAAGCGCTCGCGGCGCCAGTCGTAATCGCGGTAAACACCGGCGGTGTTATCCCACAGATAGCGATGGATCGCCTGCTTACGCGCATCGGCTTTTTTCTGCCACGCCAGCGCCGTTAGCTCTTCGCCTTTGGCGTGGGACAGCGTCGAAATCATCAGCTCCAGCTTGTAAAGGAACGCGTTGAGATCGATCGGAATAAATTGCGTGGTGCGAATACTCGCCAGACGCTGCGGATCGCGCAGCCAGCGTGAGGAGTAATCCCAGCCCGATGCGGCACCGGCACGCAGATCGCGATACACCTCATTCGCCGGACGACCCGATTTCTTCGCGGTTTCAATATCTTCCAGCCACGATTCATCGCGCGGCGTGTCGCGATCGTCCCAGTAACGGTTGAGCAGCGAACCATCCGGCATGCGCACCACGTGGCGATAGGCCTGATGCGGCATCAACTCGCCCGCGCCATCCATCCAGAACTGATACTCTTTCATCAACTGATCGAGATAGCGTTTCGCCCCGCGAATGCCATCCTCTTCAAACAGTTCGACCATCAGCGCGAATACCGGCGGCTGAGAGCGGCTGAGGTAGTAAGTCCGGTTGCCGTTCGGCACGTGACCGTAGTTATCAATCAGCCAGGCAAAGTTATCCGCCATGTGACGCAGCAGATCGTCTCGGCCCGCATCGGCCAGACCGAGCATGCTGAAGTAGGAGTCCCAGTAATAGGTTTCTCCAAATCGACCGCCGGGTACCACATAGGGTTTTGGCAACGGCAGCAGCGATGAGTGCGCTAAATGTTGCTGCGGCATTTTGGTTAACACCGGCCACAGATCGTCAATATGTTCAGTTAAGGTTTTATCCGGATTGGAAACATAAAAACTCTCATTCACCTGAGGCGAATAAAAATGTTCGTGCACGAATGCTTCCAGATCAAAATCCGCTGCGCGTTTACGACGACGAAAACGAATTAAAATATCCAGCGGATCGAATTTTGGTGCGCAGTCCGGGAACGTTTTGCTGTCGGCAAATATGTGCGATGTCTGCACTTGCTCAAACAGTTCCATGTAGCGATCGGCAGGCGTCAGCGCATCCGGCGCGGGCAGACCTTCAATCAGCTCGGGTTCCGGCTCCGAATCCTGCATACCTTCGCGAACGAACTCATGAGGATTATATTGATACTCCAGTTCAGCATCAGCGCGTCGATCCTCGAAAGCGTTATATTGCTGTTGGTTAGTATTAATAGCAGCCTCCTGGTAAATTCTTGAATGCGTAAAGAACAAATTATAGAGCTCTGAACGGGCGAAACAACAATGCGATTTATCTATGAACGTAATAAATCATGTCGATGGATCCGGTGTTTTTGCGATTTTTCAGCGATTACAACGGACTATATTTCAGGAAATGAAAGCGGCGTTTAGGATGGATGTTTAAATAGGTACGCAGAATTATCTGTATTTAAGAAAATCGCTAAAATTTGCGTGAAAAAGCATGGGATGGCTTGATCAATTGATGGCAAACGCAGCGGTGATTGACCAGGTCGGCATAAATGCCAACCTGGTTAACCTTACTTCTGTAACGCCGCCTTAATCACTTCCGCATACGGCGTGGTCGCACGGCCAATCAGTTTGCTCAGCGTATGGCTATCATCGAACAATCCGCCTTTTTCGGCACCGGCATCTGAATCCGCCAGCATCTCGGACAAGCCATCCGGCAAACCGGCACCTTTCAGCGCGGCGGCAAATTCGGCCTGTGGCAGGTTGATGTAATCCACTTGCTCGCCCGACTGTTTGGCAATCTCGGCGCTGAACTGCGCCAGCGTGTAGCTGTCATCGCCAGCTAGTTCATACACTTTGCCAGCCTGGTCGTCACGGCTGATCACTTCGGCTGCCGCAGCCGCATAATCAGCGCGCGCCGCAGAGGCGATGCGACCTTCACCCACCGCACCAATAAAGGCATGATGCGCCAGCGCTGGTGCAATACTCGCCGCGTAGTTTTCGGTGTACCAGCCGTTACGCAGCAGCGCGAACGGAATGCCGGAGGCTTTCAGCTGCGCTTCAGTCGCACGATGCTCAACACCTAATCCCAACGGCGATGTATCGGCATGTAGCAAGCTGGTGTAGGCGATAAAGCCAACGCCGGCGGCTTTTGCCGCATCGATCACCGCCTTGTGCTGCGCTTCACGCTGGCCGACTTCACTCGAAGAGATCAGCAGCAGCTTATCGACACCAGCAAAGGCGCTCTGCAGCGTTTCCGGTTTGCTGTAATCCGCCGCACGCAGCGTCACGCCCAATGCTTGCAGATCGGCCGCTTTCTCCGGCGAACGCACCGCTGCAATGATGTCGCTAGCCGGCACTTTTTTCAGTAACTCGTTAATCACCAAACGGCCCAGTTGGCCTGTGGCACCTGTAATCGCAATCATGATGTTCTCCTTTTGAACTGGTATGAAAACAGCCTAAGCGATAAACTAACTTTTAGTAAGTACTTACAGATTTGTTAGTTTGAAATGGGGGAGTTAAATGTCTGAAAAGATGAGTGAAAAATTTACGCGCGGTGAGTTGCTTAACGTGAACTGCCCGTCGCGCGAAGTGTTGAAACGCATTACCAGCCGCTGGAGCGTACTGATTTTACTGGCGCTGCGCGAAGAAACTCTGCGCTTTAGCGAGCTGCGTCGCAAGATTGGCGGCGTCAGCGAACGCATGCTGGCGCAGACGCTGCGCTATATGGAAGAGGATGGTTTTGTTGAGCGCATTGCCTATGAAGTGGTGCCGCCACACGTCGAGTATCGTTTGACGTCGTTAGGCCGTGAAGTGGAAGGGCAGGTGACAGGGCTGGCGGATTGGCTGGAGAGCAATGTGCATCGGATATTGAAGGCGCATTGAGAAGGTCGCCATGAATGGCGATCCTACAAACGATGCAGTGGAATTAGTAGGGTCGCCATTTATGGCGACCACAGCAATCAGGCGTGCAAATACTTCTCAAACCAACCCAGCGTGCGGCTCCAGGCTAATTCGGCGGCGGCTTTGTCATAACGCGGCGTCGAATCATTATGGAAGCCATGATTCACGCCGGGATAAACATAGCCTTCGAAGACTTTGTTATTGGCCTTCAACGCCTCTTCATAGGCTGGCCAGCCTTCGTTGATGCCTTTATCCAGCGCGGCGTAGTGCAACAACAGCGGCGCTTTGATGCGCGGCACTTCTTCGGCTTTAGGCTGACGGCCATAAAACGGCACCGCGCAGGCTAAATCGGGAAACGCGACCGCAGCCGCATTGGCTACGCCGCCGCCGTAGCAGAAGCCGGTGATGCCTACTTTGCCGGTGCCTTCCTCGTGATGCATCAGGAAATCAATGGCGGCGAAGAAGTCATTCATCAACTTGGTTGGGTCGACTTTGGCCTGCATCGTTTTGCCTTCATCATCATTGCCCGGATAACCGCCCAAAGAGCTCAAGCCATCCGGTGCCAGCGCGATATAACCGGCTTTCGCTACGCGTCGCGCCACGTCTTCAATGTAGGGATTAAGGCCACGATTCTCGTGCACCACCACCACTGCAGGCACTTTGCCGGTTGCATTGGCCGGACGCACCAGATAGCCGCGCACCTCGCCGTGACCTTGCGGTGATGGATAGTGAATGTACTCCGGTTTGATCGCCGGATCGGTAAATTCCACCTGCTGCGCCAGCGCATAATTGGGGCTCATCGCGCTCAATAATGTCGCGCCCGCCATGCCCGCAACGGTGAATTTCGCCGCCATCGAGATAAATTCACGTTTGCTGATTTTGCCGTGGGCGTAGTAATCGTAAAGCTCGAGCAGTTCCTGAGGGAAATCCTGTGCAGTAAGACGGGCCATAACCTCTCCTTCGCTGTTTAACTGGTTGATTACTGCTCTAAAAAAGCACAGCTTGTCGCCGCTGGCAAATGCCATGCCGCAGCAGGTTAACGTCACCACGTTTACATCACGTCACCAATAAGCAGCAGGAATTACGCTTTTCGTTTTAAATTAATTATCTTTTAATTAACAATTCTGATCATCCCGAGCTGTCCGGAAATATTTACATGCTCTAATGAGGAGCAGTAAATAACGCCTTTTTTCTGCGCACTAAAAAATAAATAAATGAAGTGGTTACCTGATAAGCACAGCAGGAATAAACGTAAAATAATAACAATATTGTCACAATGAGTGAGGGTGATTAACCTTAACATAGTGATTTTAAAGTATTAGTTTCTGCTGAAAACAATGATCGAAATCAAAAAACACTGTTATAGTTTTACCGACTTCCCCTGTATCTTTTCGTTCGCACCACTTCCTTTTACATTGGCGCGACATTTCTTTAAGCACGGCGAAATAACCGCTGCGCTCTGCTTGTTAATTATAAGTAAAAATTCGGTGTAATTTGTGGCAATGAGGTAAGCAATGTTTGGATTAGACGCCTTTCATCTGGCCAGGATTCAGTTCGCATTTACTGTTTCCTTCCATATTATCTTTCCAGCCATCACTATCGGTCTCGCCAGTTTCCTGGCGGTGCTTGAAGGGATGTGGCTGAAAACCCGTAACGAGACCTATCGCGATCTCTACCATTTCTGGTCGAAAGCTTTTGCCGTTAACTTCGGCATGGGCGTGGTATCCGGATTGGTGATGGCGTACCAGTTCGGTACTAACTGGAGTGGTTTCTCACAGTTTGCTGGCAGTATTACCGGCCCGCTGCTCACCTATGAAGTGTTAACCGCGTTCTTCCTTGAAGCGGGCTTCCTTGGCGTGATGCTGTTTGGCTGGAACCGCGTCGGTCCTGGCTTGCACTTCTTCGCAACCTGCATGGTTGCGCTCGGCACCATCTTCTCCACCTTCTGGATTCTGGCGTCAAACAGCTGGATGCATACGCCGCAGGGCTACATCATCCAGAACGGCATCGTGGTGCCGGAAGATTGGCTGAAAATCATCTTCAACCCCTCGTTCCCTTATCGCTTGTTCCATATGTCGGTGGGTGCCTTCCTCGCTAGCGCCTTCTTTGTCGGTGCGTCGGGCGCATGGCATTTGCTGCGCGGTAACGACAATCCAGCGATTCGTAAGATGTTCTCGATGGCATTGTGGATGGCGCTGATTGTGGCACCGATTCAGGCGATGATTGGTGATGCGCACGGCCTGAACACCCTTGAGCATCAGCCAGCGAAAATCGCGGCGATTGAAGGACACTGGGAAAACAAGCCAGGTGAAGCCTCGCCGCTGATTCTGTTCGGTGTGCCGGATATGGAGCAAGAGCGCACCAAGTACGCGCTGGAAATCCCGTACCTCGGCAGCCTGATTCTGACGCACAGCCTCGACAAGCAGATCCCTGCGCTGAAGAGCTTCCCGAAAGAGGACCGTCCGAACTCCACCATCATCTTCTGGTCATTCCGCGTGATGGTGGCGCTGGGCCTGCTGATGATTACGCTCGGCGTGGTCTCTTTGTGGCTGCGTTTCAAAGGCCGTTTGTATCACTCGCGTCCGTTCCTGTGGTTCACGCTGCTGATGGGGCCATCGGGTTTGATCGCCATTCTGGCTGGCTGGTTTACTACCGAAATTGGGCGTCAGCCTTGGGTGGTCTATGGCGTGCAGCGCACCATTGATGCGGTCTCCGCACATGGCGATATGCACATGAGCATCAGCCTGCTGGCGTTCATTCTGGTCTATTCGTCGGTGTTTGGTGTCGGTTACCTCTACATGATGCGTCTGATCAAAGAGGGTCCGGTGACCGGCGAAGGTAAAGAGGTTGATCACGGTGGTCCGGGTCAGCATCACACGCCAGCGCGTCCGTTGTCGGCGGCCAAAACCCATAGCGAAAAGAGTGGGGAGCACTAAGATGATCGACTTTTCAATTATCTGGTTTGCCATCATTGTGTTTGGCACCTTGATGTACATCGTGATGGATGGCTTCGATCTCGGCATTGGCCTGCTGTTGCCGTTTAACAAAGATCCCATCGAACGCGACATGATGGTTAACACCGTTGCTCCGGTTTGGGATGGCAACGAAACCTGGCTGGTGCTGGGCGGCGCGGCGCTGTACGGCGCGTTCCCGCTGGCATATTCGGTGCTGTTGGATGCGCTGTCGATTCCTTTGACGGCGATGCTGATTGGCCTGATCTTCCGTGGTGTCGCTTTTGAGTTCCGCTTTAAAGCTACGGTAGAACACCGTCCGTTCTGGGATAAGTCGTTTATTGCCGGTTCACTGCTGGCCACCTTCAGTCAGGGCGTGGCGGTTGGCGCCATCCTGAATGGTTTCCCGGTGGTTGGCCGTGAATATGCGGGTTCAGCGATGAGCTGGTTAGCGCCGTTCCCGCTGTTCTGCGGCGTTGGTCTGGTGATCGCCTATGCGCTGCTGGGTTGTACCTGGCTGATCATGAAAACCGAACACGACCTGCACCGTAAGATGTCTGCGCTGGCGACACCGCTGACGCTGACGCTGCTGCTGGTGGTGGGCATTATCAGTATCTGGACGCCGCTGACGCATGCGGATATCGCGCAGCGCTGGTTCTCGCGTCCGAACCTGTTCTGGTTCCTGCCGGTTCCGGTGCTGGTAGTGCTGTGTTCGTGGGGGATTGTGCGCGCCATCAAACGTGAAGCGCATTACTCGCCGTTCATCCTGACGCTGGCGCTGATTTTCCTTGGCTTCTCGGGCCTTGGCATCAGCATCTGGCCGAACATCATTCCACCGTCAATCACCATTTGGCAGGCAGCGTCTCCGGCGAGCAGCCAGGCGTTTATGCTGGTGGGCGGCTTGCTGATTATTCCGGTCATTCTGGGTTACACCTTCTGGAGTTACTACGTGTTCCGCGGAAAAATCAAAGCCGACGAAGGATACCATTGATATGAAAACCGAGGTCAGCAACATGAAAACTCACTCTGAAACGAAGATTCCGTGGTGGAAGCAGTTGATGTGGCTGGTGGTCATTTACGGCGCAAGCGTGCTGGCACTCGGTGTGGTGGCATCACTGTTTCGTATGATGATGACGGCAGCGGGCATGCGTTCGCACTGAGTCCTTGCACCGGTCGCATCCGTTGATATCCCCGTAGGGTCGCCATTCATGGCGACCTTTTTTATTTCCACGATCAAAAAAACGTTAGTAACCTAAGCAATTAATGCTTTTCCCGCTTCGGTACGTTTACTCTTCCTTACGTTAGTAATACGTTTTTGTTATATTTATGTGACGAATAACGCAAATTCATTACGTTAACCACCTCATTCGACCATCAAAATCATGCTCAGCCTGAATGTAAAAAAACAGTACATCAACGATCTGGTGGACTGGATAGAAGCGAACCTGACCGACGAGCTCAACATCGATCTGATTACCCTGAAATCCGGTTACTCCAAATGGCACATGCAGCGCATGTTCAAAGAGATGACCGGGCAAACCCTGGCGTCCTACACGCGCAAACGTCGTCTGACTATGGCGGCGATGGCGCTGCGTTTGACCAGCATGCCGCTGATTGATATTGCGGTGCGCTTTGGCTTTGATAATCAGCAGAATTTTACCCGCGTGTTTAAAAGTCACTTCTCAATGACGCCGGGTGCCTATCGCCGCATTCCGGAGATGCTGATGAAGGATTTCCACAGCCGCATCTCCACGCAGCGTGAGTGGGTCAATGCGCGTCTGGCGCAGAAGCCGGAGATTCAACTGTGTGGTGAAGTGATTGAGTGGGAATGTCGCTTCGGGGAGTACATCGATCACCACAACCATGTGGTGGCGCAGCACACGCGCGACTTCATCGCTTTTGCTGGTCAGCACGTGAATCGCGGCTGGCTGGGCTTCCAGTTCAGTCCAGGCGTACATTCTGCCGATCAGCAGCACATCAGCCTGTTCCAGGCGCTGGAAAGTCAGTACGCCGATGTACTGCCGCGCAACGTGCAGAACTGGACCGGAGAAAGTGGTTTGTATGCGGAGATTGACTGGCACGGTGCGCCGGAAGAGATCAACGCGTTCACCGCGGAGATTTACTACAACCACCTGCCAGCGCTGGGCGTAGCACGCCGTGCGGGCAAAGATTTGCTCAAGCTGGATCTGAAATACAGCACGCCCGATCTGCTGCAAGGCACCTTCTATATTCCGGTGGCGGATAAGTAATGCATAATTCGTGCGGTAAACCGTGACAAACCGCACGATTTTATAAACTCAAGGCGGTAATCGGCGTAAAATTCTTCATCGAAACCTGATTGGCCGCGTAAATCACCAGCCGCCACACATCAGGCTGGATAATCACCTGCATTTCTGGTCCATTCCGGGCCGCTATAGTGAACAGACAAAAAAATTATGCGACTTCTACCGTTGTTCCTCATGACAGCGCTTGTAGCGTTTTCTTCGCTGGCAAGTGCACAGATGGCTGAGCCTTTTTCACCGCCGGGCGGACTGCATCCGCATCAACCTCATTGCGCGCAGCATGAAATTCTCGGCGACAATGTGCTGCCGAAACATAGCCAGGATGATGGCAGTTTCGTAACCTGCGGCAATCACCAGGCTTAATCTCGTCCCGTCACAAAATTCCCATCTGCTGCAGCCTTTATGAAGGTCGTCATAAATGACGCCCCTACATTCGCACATGCCTTCCGTAGGGTCGCCATTCATGGCGACCTTTGCGATGGCGCGTACCATTCTGGCGACCAAACACCCAGATAGCATTTTTCGGCATTGCGTCGAAGATATATCATAACTATTCTCTCCCCATCAGATGAGAATGACTTTCACTATCTTTTAGGGAGACACCACTTGCAAACTACCCCTTCCGAACGCGCGCCACGCCGCGTGCGCAATGAACTGCGTTTCCGCCATATCACCGTGGTCAGCAAAACGCTGATTGCCGGTGAATTCTGGCGCATTGTTTTCAACGGCAGCGATCTTGCTGGCTTCAACTCGCCATCGTTTGACGATCACATCAAAGTGTTCTTCCCGGAACATGCCGGTGCTGAGTTGGCGCTGCCGCAGATCACCGATGAAGGCATCGTTTGGCCAAATGGCGTGCGTCCTGCCGCGCGTGATTACACGCCGCTGGAATTTAACGGCGTCGATTCTCTGACCATCGATTTCTACATCCACGATGGCGGCGTTGCCAGCAGCTGGGCAAACCAAGCCAAAGTGGGCGATCAAATTGCGATGGGCGGCCCGCGCGGTTCGTTGGTGATACCAACAGATTATGCCTGCCAGATTTACGTCTGTGATGAGACCGGTTTGCCGGCCTTTAAACGTCGTTACACTGAAATCCAGGCGCAGGAAATTCACCTGCTGGCCTATGCCGATGAAGCCACCGGGCGCGATTATCTCGGTGATTTGCCGAATGTGCAGGTGAGCTGGTTGGGAAGCGGCAGCATGCAGGCCGATAACCTGGCACCGATAACGGCACAGCTGGATCAGATTGCGCTGCCCGCCACCGAATACTTCATCTGGCTGACCGGCGAGGGCGAAGCGGTGAAATTGCTGAGCGATTACTTCACCCAGGGACGCGGTGCAAATACCGATTTCGTGCGCGCCGTAGCTTATTGGCATCAGAAATAACGCAAACGCCGCGCGCGCTGCCGCCTGTGTTGAATTTTGCCAGGTGGCAGACTACTATCAACCTCCCTTAATTAGCGCTCAGGAAGGCAATGAAACAGCAGCGGGATTTTCCATGGCAGTCCGATCACGCACAGCGTGCCGTCTGTGCAGGCGCACGTAAGAAGCGTCGGGAGCGGATGCTGGATGCCAGCGATATCCGCCTGTTAATGCTGCACTTTCTGGCCAACAGTTCTGCGCACGGTTATGAGCTGATCAAATCGGTTGAAGAGCTCTCCAAAGGGGAATATTCCCCGAGTCCCGGCATTATTTATCCCAACCTGACGCTGCTCGAAGAGATGGATGCGATTCGCGTGGTCGATGCGCAGGCATCGCGGAAAGCCTATGCGCTGAATGAGAGCGGCGTGGCGCTGCTGGCGGAGAATCGTGACAATGTGGATGCGATTATCGAGCGCTTAACCTCACTGGCGATTCTGGTGAATAACCGCAGCATTCCGCAGGTTGAGCAGGCGATTCACCTGATCAAACACACCTTGAATCATCGTCTGGCGCAGGAAGATATTTCGGAGGAGGCGCTGGAAATCGTGATTGAAGCGTTGCATCAGGCGGCCGAGAAAATCGCCAAAAGTTAGCATGACGAACGTAGGGTCGCCATTCATGGCGACCGCCCAGAAAACCGCACCAACCAAAATCAACTCTTCTTTTTATCCACATGCCCCAACGCGCGGTCCGGCCAGCAAATATCGCGCACGCGCTGCTTCAGCGCAGCCGCATCCGGAAATCCGCCTTCCTGCTTACGCTCCCAAATCACCTGACCATCAATGGTGATTTCAAACACGCCGCCGGTTCCCGGCTTTAGCGTCACTGCACTTAAATCCTCGGCAAACGTATGCAGCAGTTCCTGCGCCATCCAGGCGGAACGCAGCAGCCAGTTACATTGTGTGCAGTAATGAATGGTAATCGCTGGTTTTTGTGACATAACCTGTCTCGTTTAGATAATGAAGTTAACAAAATGTGCGGTCCAAGATACATCTTAGCTTACTGCTAGTTGATAATGATTACCACTTGCATTACATTCCTGTCGACATCATTTATTACATAAAATAAGTCCATATTTTTTTACGGTCTTTTAACCAAAGCCCGTACTTTCAGGCAGCAAGCAAGTGAGCGAATACTAACAATTAACCAGGTATTTCGCGCATGTCTTCACTCTTTCAGGGAACGGCCCAGCAACGTCTTTTCAAAGTTGCCATCTTATCTTCAGCCATTCATGCCGCTTGCAGCTTTGCCGCCAGCGACAGCACCAGCAATGAACCGGTTCTCACCGTCACCGCGCCAAAACAGCAGGCCGGTAATAAAACCACCATTACGGCACAAGAGTTGCAAAAACGCGGCGCGAATGATTTCGGCTCGATTATGCGTTATGAGCCGCTGATCAGCGCCACCGGTTCAAGCGGCGGATCCTCGGCCGGCAAAAGCGGTTTCGACCGCGCGGGCTATACCGGTTACAACATTCGTGGCCTGGAGAGTAACCGCGTCGGCATGGATATCGACGGCATTCCGATTCCGGATGCCACAGGACGTCCTTACGTCAGCCGCACCGGCAACAACACCTTTGGTATTGGCCGCGATTACATCGATCCCTACATGTTCGGCAGCGTTGATATCGAGAAGGGCGCCACGGCGGTGGATCAGCCGAATACCTCGATTGGCGGTAACGTCTCGTTCCATAACAAAAGCGCCGACGATTACCTTAGCAGCGACAAAAATACTTACTTCGGTTATCAGAGCGGTTACGACTCATCGAATCGTAGCTGGCACAACGGCATCACCGCCGCCGCCGGCGATGACGAGTTGCGTGGCCTGTTTGTTTACAGTCGTCGCGATGGTCAGGAGACCGAGAACAACAGCGGCGTGATCGATGCTTATCCGGCCAACTGGCACTCTGACGCCTTTATGACCTCCGGTATCTGGCAGCCGAACGATCAACATAAGCTGAGCGCTACTTTCGATTACTATCACAAAACCAATCACAGCCATTACGATACCTGGGACACCAGCGGCAACACCGTTTGGGGCACCGCGCAGCAGCAGAGTGATACGCGCCGCTGGGGCATCAATCTTGCGGATGAGTGGACGCCGTACAACGACTTTATCGATACGCTGACCACGCGCCTTTACTGGCAGCAAACGCAGGCGCACGACAATACGTATCTGCCAACCAGCGCCAGCCAGTACGGCTTTGTTTACTCTGATTTCAACGTCGATACCTATGGCTTCGACACGCGCGGCACCAAAACGCTGGGCCGTCATGAGCTGAGTGCCGGTGTCAACGCGCGCCTGGATAACAGCGAGCGTCCGTTCCGTCAGGAGCCAACGCCGAGCACCTTTAGCGCCATCACGCAGCCGCAGTCTGACAGCCGCACCTTCGCGGTGGCAGGTTACCTGCAAGATAAGATCAATTTCGATCTTGATAGCCACAACTTCGCGGTTATTCCCGGCGTGCGCGTGATGTATCAAAGCACCAAACCCAAGGATCTGGGCGATCTGACTAACGGCAGCACGGTGCTGACCGAAGAGCAGGTCGATGCGCTGTACGGCAAAACCAACTCCGATACGCAAGTGCTGCCATCGCTGACCTTCCAGTACGACTTAACGCCAGCGCTAACCACCTATCTGCAATATAAACGCGGCGTGCAGTTCCCTACCACCAGCCAGCTGTATGGTTCATGGAACCTTGGCTCCAGCTACGCGGGGAGCGCGCAGTATGCGCTGATTGGTAACACCGATCTGAAAACCGAAACCAGCAACAACTTCGAGTGGGGCCTGAAAGGCCAGGCGACTGAAGGCGTAACGGTCAATACCTCGGTGTTCTACAACCAGTACAAAAACTTCATCGCTTACACCCGCTATCGTCGCTCGGCCAATCCGGAGATGTTCGTCAACGTACCGAGCAACATCTACACCAGCTATCAGGCTGAAAACCGCGATAAGGCCTACATTTATGGTGCTGAGATCGCCACCAAAGTGAATTACGGCACCTGGTTCCCGCAGGTCGATGGCCTAAGCAGCACCTTTGCGCTGGGCTATAACGAAGGTAAATCGAAGTCCAGCTACGCCGGTGACAAGTACATCGATCTCGATAGCGTCGCGCCACTGAAAGCGATTGTCGGCCTGGCGTGGGATGACAAAGCACGCGGCTACGGCGCAGCGCTGACCGCCACTTTCGTGAAAGGCAAACAGGCCACGGCGACCAACCGCGAAAGCTACACCAACACCGGCACGGCAATCACTGATTCCACCTCGGAATATATGCGCGTACCGGGTTACGGCATGGTGGATGCGACGGCTTACTGGCAGGCGACGAAAAACGTCAAGCTGAGCGGCGGCATCTACAACATTACCGATCGCAAATACTGGGATTACACCAGCAGCCGCACGCTGACCAGCAGCAATGCCCAGGAACGCAATGACATCAACCTGGCGGTGATGCCAGGCCGCACCTTCCAGTTGGGTGTGAACGTCGATTTCTAATCACTTTTCGCCCTGCGGCAGCGCAGGGCATTTTCATGGAGCAAGGCAATGAACCCACGTTACGATCACTATCTGGCGCTAAAAGGCGAGCATCCGAAAAAGTACGCCCGCGATCTCGCGGCATTGATGGGCATTGGCGAAGCGCAGCTGTGTGAAGCGCGTGTTGGCCAGGATACAAAGGCGTTAAAAACCGATTTCCCTGCGCTGCTGGCGGCACTGGCGGCGGTAGGTGAAACCAAAAGCATTACCCGCAATGAATATGCAGTCCACGAGCAGGTGGGCAAATATGAAAACCTGCACCTCGGCGAACACGCCGGACTGATTCTCAACCCGCGTGCGCTCGATCAGCGTCTGTTCCCGAGTCAGTGGCACAGCGCATTCTTCCTGCGCGAGCAGAGCGCTCATGGAGAACGTCAAAGCATCCAGATTTTTGATCGCCACGCTGATGCGGTGCTGAAAATCTACACCACCGACAACACCGATTTCGCCGCGTGGGATGCGTTGATTGCGGAGTTCGTGCAAGAGAACGCGGCGGCGTTAGATCCGCAACCCGCCAGCGCGCCGCAATACAGCAACGCGATTGATGCCAGCAAAGTGGAAGCCGAATGGCGCGCCATCACCGATGTGCATCAGTTCTTTGGTCTGCTGAAGCGTCACAACATCTCGCGCCCGCAGGCGTTCCGCGCGGTGGCGGACGATCTGGCGCGTCAGGTGAGCAATGACGCGCTGGCACAGTTGCTGGATCTGGCGCAGCAGGATGGCAACGAAATCATGATTTTCATCGGCAACCGTGGCTGCACGCAGATCTTTACCGGCGCGGTAGAGAAGCTGATGCCGATGGATAACTGGATCAACATTTTCAATCCGAGTTTCACGCTGCATTTAATGGCGGATCACATCAGCGAAAGTTGGGTGACGCGCAAACCAAGCGGCGACGGCTTCGTCACCAGCCTGGAACTGTTTGCCGCCGACGGCACGCAGATCGCGCAGCTGTACGGTCAGCGCAGCGAAGGCACGCCGGAGCAGGCGCGCTGGCGCGAGCAGGTAATGTCGCTGGAGGCGTTAGCATGAAAAAACTTTTGTTGCTGCTGACTGCGCTGGCGCTGCCCGCTGTAGCGGCCGAGCGGGTGATCTCGATTGGCGGTGACGTCACGCAGATCATCTACGCATTGGATGCGCAGCAGGATCTGGTGGCGCGCGACAGCACCAGCCAGCATCCGGCGCAGGCCAACAAGCTGCCGGATGTCGGTTATATGCGTCAGCTGAATGCCGAAGGGATTCTGGCACTGAAGCCGACGCTGGTGCTGAGCAGCGAGCTGGCAAAACCGTCGCTGGTATTGCAGCAGGTGGAGCAGGCGGGCGTGAAGGTGGTGGATGTCACCGGCAAAAACAGCCTCGACGCCATCCCGGAAAAAATCGCCACCATCGGCAAGGCGCTGCATCGTGAAGATGAAGCCAACGCGTTGATTGAAAAGGTCAACAAACAGCGCGCGCAGATCCCGCAACAATCTCTGCCAGTTAAAGTGCTGTTTATCATGGCGCACGGCGGCATGCGCACCCAGGCGGCGGGCGCGCAAACCGGCGCGGACGGCGCGATTCGCAGCGCTGGTCTGATCAACGCGATGGCGGCGGTGCCGCACTATCAGCAGCTGTCGCAGGAAGGCGTGGTCGCAGCCGCACCGGATTTGATCGTGGTGGGTGAAGATGGCCTGCGTACGCTGGGCGGCGAAGAGAAAGTGTGGGCGCTGCCCGGTTTGGCACTGACGCCAGCCGGTCAGCATCGCGCTTTGCTGGTGGTGGATGAGATGGCGCTGCTGAGCTTTGGTCTTGATACGCCGGGTGCGATTGTGAAGTTGCGCCGTGCCGCTGAAGCTATAAAACATGACTAATGCATCGGTGATGCGCTGGCTGCTGTTGATGGCCATCAGCACGCTGATATTAATGCTGATGGCCGCCAACTTCGGCGCGATGCCGCTTTCAATGCGCACCTTGCTGCGTGCGCCGCTGAGCGATATGGCGTGGCAAATCTGGATCAACATCCGTCTGCCGCGCGTGCTGCTGGCGGTGTTGCTCGGCATGGCGCTGGCGGTATCCGGCGCGGTGATGCAGGGATTGTTTCGCAATCCGCTGGCCGATCCCGGTTTGCTCGGCATCAGCAGCGGAGCGGGGTTGGCGGTGGCGATATCGATTGTCATCCCGCTCGGCTTGCCGCCGTTGCTGGCGCTGTGGCTGCCAACCCTCGCTGCCTTTATGGGTAGTTTGGTGGTGACGCTGCTGATCTTCAGTTTTAGCCGTCTGGCGCTGGGCAATTTGTCGCGCTTGCTGTTGGTCGGCATCGCCATCAATGCCTTGTGCGGTGCGGCGGTTGGCGTGCTGTCGTGGCTGAGTAACGATCAGCAGCTGCGTCAGCTAGCGCTGTGGGGCATGGGCAGTTTGAGCGCGGCGCAGTGGCCAAGTTTGATGGTGTGCGCAGTGCTGATTCTGCCGGCATTGATGGCGATTCAGCTGCGCGCGCGTCGTCTCAACTTGCTGCAACTCGGCGAAGAGGATGCGCATTACATGGGCATTGACGTTAAACGCACGCAGCGTCAGCTGCTGGTGCTGAGCGCGTTGCTGGTGGGCACCGCCGTGGCGGTGAGCGGCATTATCGGCTTTGTCGGTTTAGTGGTGCCGCACCTGATGCGCTTCTGTCTCGGCAGCGATCATCGCTGGATGCTGCCGGGATCGGCGCTGGCGGGCGCGATTTTGCTGCTGCTGGCCGATACGCTGGCGCGCACGGTGGTGGTGCCGGCGGAAATGCCGGTTGGCTTATTAACCAGCCTGCTGGGCGGTCCGTGGTTTCTCTGGCTGATTCTGCGAGAGCCCAAGGGGGATGAATGAGTGACTGCATGCAGGCGCGCGGACTGCGTTTTAGCCACGGCTCACGCGCCTTGATCGACGACGTTTCCCTGACTTTACAGCCTGGCGAAATGATCGCGCTGATCGGCCCCAACGGCGCGGGGAAATCCACGCTGCTGCGTTTACTCACCGGGTTTCTCACGCCTGAAGCGGGTGAATGCTGGCTCGGCGATCGGCCCCTAAATGATTGGCCGCGCGAACCGCTGGCGCAGCGCCGCGCGGTGATGCGTCAGCAAAATAGCGTGAGTTTTCCGCTGCCCGCCGCCGATGTGGTGGCGATGGGGCGTGCGCCCTGGCCGGGCGGTCAATCCAAAGCGGTAATCGAAGAAGTGATGCAGATTACCGGCAGCCTTGAGCTGGCAAAGCGTGATTATCGATCGCTTTCCGGTGGTGAACAGCAGCGCGTGCAGCTGGCGCGCGTGCTGGCTCAGCTGTGGCATGACGATGGTCCGCGCGGCTGGCTGTTTCTCGACGAACCCACTTCCGCGCTGGATCTGTTCTGGCAGCAGCACAGTTTGCGTTTGCTGCATCGCCTGACGCGCAACGGGCGCTTCAGCGTTTGTACTGTGCTGCACGATCTGAATCTCGCGTCGCTGTGGTCGGATCGCGTGCTGTTGCTGCATCAGGGCAAGTTGGTGGCAGAAGGCGCGCCGCATGAAGTGATGACTGAAAGCACGTTGACGCGCTGGTATCAGGCGGAACTGGATGTGGTGATGCAGGATGAGAAGGGCAGGCCGCAGATTCAGCTGCGCGCATGATGTTTCGTAGGGTGGGCATTCATGCCCACCAGGTGGTGATTCATGCGTACAAGGTCGCCATGAATGGCGACCCTACGTGCAGGGTTTTGTAGGGTGGGCATTTATGCACGTAGGGTTTTCGTAGGGTGGGCATTTATGCCCACCAGGCCGTGATTGATGTGTACAAGGTCGCCATGAATGGCGACCCTACGTGCAGGGTTTTGTAGGGTGGGCATTTATGCACGTAGGGTTTTCGTAGGGTGGGCATTTATGCCCACCAGGACGTGATTGATGTGTATAAGATCGCCATGAAAGGCGACCCTACGTGCAGGGTTTTGTAGGGTGGGCATTTATGCCCACCTGGCCGTGATTGATGTGTATAAGGTCGCCATGAATGGCGACCCTACGAATACATCAGCGGCAATCGACGATCAAACGTCCGCGTACTTTACCCGCTAACAATTGCTCGGCACCTTCGCGCGCTTCGCTCAGCGGAATCACCTTGGTTAACTGCTGCAACAGGTCGCCATCCACCAGTTCCGCCAGGCGCTGCCACGCCTGCTGACGCAGCGGTTTCGCGCACATCACGCTATCTACGCCCGCTAGCACCACGCCGCGCAGAATGAATGGCGCGACGCTGGTCGGCAGATCCAAACCTTGTGCCATGCCGCACGCTGCTACCACGCCATCGCGCTTGATGCCCGCTAACACATTGGCCAGCGTGTGGCTGCCAACGCTATCAATCGCCGCCGCCCAGCGCTCTTTTGCCAGCGGTTTGCCCGGCTCGCTCAGTTCTGCACGATCGATAATCGACGAGGCGCCAAGCGTGTTGATCAGGTAATCGCTATCGCTGGCGCGACCGCTGGAAGCAATAACCTCATAGCCGAGACGCGCCAGTAAGCTGACGCTGAAACTGCCAACGCCGCCGCTCGCGCCCGTCACCAAAACCGGGCCGTGCTGCGGCGTGATGCCCTGTTTTTCCAGCGCCAGCACGCATAGCATGGCGGTGAAGCCAGCGGTGCCAATCGCCATGGTTTGCAGCGGGCTCAGTGCGGCCGGTACTTTCACCAGCCAGTCGCCCGAGACGCTGGCTTTCTGCGCCAGTCCGCCCCAATGTTTCTCGCCTACGCCCCAGCCGGTGAGTAGCGCCACGTCGTCCTGCTGCCATTCGGCATGGCGGCTGCTGATCACCCGGCCAACAAAATCGATGCCGGGCACCATCGGGAATTGCCGCACAATCGGGCCTTTGTTGCAGATGGCGAGCGCGTCTTTGTAGTTGAGCGTGGAGTAGCTTACTTCGAGGGTGACATCCTGATCGGGCAGTTGTTTTTCTGACAGATCTTTCAGGGATGTGCGGTATCCCTGTTCATCATTTTCAATGACCAATGCCTTGAACATGCAGCCTCCGGCTGGTTGAGGAAAGTGGGGTAATAGTACTCCTTTTTTTGCCTTACCCAACCCTTACCCGCCGCGGGTTGTTCCCGCAAAAAAAAGATGACATTATTGCGCCCCAGTTAGTGATCAACTCCCAGATTTACTTCGCCGAGGAAACCTCCTCATTGCTGTGCCATCGGCACCCACTCATCCTCTCTCAGGGATTTGTGTTATGAACCCATTGAAAATTGCTGCCAGCGTTGCTGTAGCGCCAACCCTTAGTCTGAACACTGCGCGCGACGTGGTGACGCTGGACAATACCGACTTTACCGATGTCGCTGCGGTCGTGATCACCTTGTCGGACACGCGCAGTGGCGTGCTGACGCTGTTACGCAAAATCGGCTTTAATCTGCCGGTGTTTGTCGCCAATGCGTTCGATGAAGAAGTGCTGAAGCTGCCCGGCGTCACCGGTGAAATCAACGGCGCGCCAGAAGAGTGGGATGCGTTGGAAGAGGCCGCGCAGGCCTATGAAGCCGAGTTGCTGCCACCGTTCTTCGACACGCTAACGCGCTACGTCGATATGCAGAACAGCACCTTTGCCTGTCCGGGACATCAGGGCGGCGCTTTCTTCCGCAAACATCCGGCGGGACGTCAGTTTTATGAGTTCTACGGCGAGAACGTCTTCCGTTCTGATATGTGCAACGCCGACGTTAAGCTCGGCGATCTGCTGATCCACGAAGGCTCAGCCAAAGATGCGCAGAAGTTTGCGGCGAAAGTGTTTAACGCCGACAAAACCTACTTCGTGCTCAACGGCACGTCCAGCGCCAACAAAGTGGTGACCAACGCGCTGCTGACGCGCGGTGATCTGGTGCTGTTTGACCGCAACAACCACAAATCCAACCATCACGGCGCGCTGATTCAGGCGGGCGCGACGCCGGTCTATCTGGAAGCAGCGCGTAATCCGTTTGGCTTTATCGGCGGCATTGACGCGCACTGTTTTGACGATGCTTATCTGCGTGAAGAAATCGCCAAAGTGGCGCCTGAGCGCGCCAACGATCAGCGACCTTTCCGTCTGGCGATTATTCAGCTCGGCACCTACGACGGCACGGTGTATAACGCGCGTCAGGTGGTCGATCGCATCGGCCATCTGTGCGATTACATCCTGTTCGATTCGGCATGGGTCGGCTACGAGCAGTTTATTCCGTTGATGGCTGGCTGTTCGCCGCTGACGCTGGAGTTGAACGAGAACGATCCGGGCATCTTTGTGACGCAATCGGTGCACAAGCAGCTGGCCGGTTTCTCGCAGACGTCGCAAATCCACAAGAAAGACAATCACATCCGTGGGCAAAAGCGTTTCTGTCCGCACAAGCGCCTCAATAATGCGTTTATGCTGCACGCCTCAACCAGCCCGTTCTATCCGCTGTTTGCCGCGCTGGATATCAACGCCCGCATGCACCAAGGCGAGGCGGGACGCAGCATGTGGCACGAGTGCGTCACCATCGGCATTGATGCCCGCAAAGCGATTCTGGAACGTTGCGAGATGATCCAGCCGTTCCTGCCGGAAAAGGTCCACGGCAAGCTGTGGCAAGCGGCGGAAACGGAAGCTATCGCCGCCGATCCCGCTTACTTCAGCCTTGAACCGGGCGCGAAGTGGCACGGATTTGAAGGTTACGCGCAGCAACAGTATCTGGTTGATCCCTGCAAGCTGCTGCTTACCACGCCGGGCATTGACGCTGCCAGCGGTGAGTACACCAGCTTCGGTATTCCAGCGACTATTCTGGCCAACTATCTGCGCGAGAACGGCATCGTGCCGGAGAAGTGCGATCTCAATTCGATTCTGTTCCTGCTGACGCCAGCGGAAACGCCAGAGAAGATGGCGCATCTGGTGGCGATGCTGGTGCAGTTTGAGCAGCACGTGCGCGAGGATGCGCTGCTGGCGGAAGTGTTGCCGAGCGTGTATCGCAAGAATATCGAGCGCTACAAAGGTTACACGCTGCGCCGCTTGTGTCAGGAGATGCACGATCTCTACGTAAGTTTCGACGTTAAGGATCTGCAGAAAGCGATGTTCCGTTCAGCCTGCTTCCCGCCGGTGAAAGTGAATCCACAGGATGCGCATCAGGCCTACATTCGTGGCGAAGTGGAGCTGGTACCGATTGCCAAAGCCGAAGGGCGCATTGCGGCCGAAGGCGCCTTGCCGTACCCGCCGGGCGTGCTTTGCGTGGTGCCTGGCGAAGTGTGGGGCGGTGCAGTGCAGCGTTATTTCCTCGCGCTGGAAGAGGGCATCAACCTGCTGCCGGGCTTCTCGCCGGAGCTGCAAGGGGTTTACACCGAAGAAGATGAGAGCGGACGTTTGTGTCTAGTGGCGAATATGATGGTGTGAGATTTGCGTAATTATTAAAAAGGTCGCCATGAATGGCGACCCTACGCGTAGGGTGGGCATTTATGCCCACCGTTTCAATCAACGCACCGCATTAAAACCGACGATAACTGCGCTGCGCCTGGCTCACTTTATACAGATAACGACGTGATTCCGCAGATGGATGGTTGGTGGTCAGCGTCTGGTAAACTTCCGTCGGCGACATACTATTTATTGACGAGAACGCGCGATCCTTATCGCTGGAGAACACGCGCAGCACGCTGCCCGCACCGCCGTTGTACGCCGTAATCACCGCATAACGCCGTGATGTCGGATCCTGAATCCCACCTAAATAACTTCTCTGCAGCAGCGACAAATACGCGGTGCCCGCATCAATATTATTCTCAGGATCAAGCAGATAGCTGCGGCTTGGTTTGCCGCCTTTGCCTTTCATGCGGAACACATCGACACCGGCGGTGTGCTGCACCACCTGCATCAGTCCCAGCGCATCAGCATGGCTCACCGCATACGGGTTGAAGCTCGATTCAATTTGCATAATCGCCAGAATCAATGACGCATCGACGCCATATTGCTCAGCGGCTTTACGCACCATCGGCAGATATTTGTGCGCACGTTTGTCGAGGTGGTTTGGCACCATCGGAATGGTAACCGACCAGATGACGTGCAATCCGGAGGTGCGTTTCTGCAGTTTGTTTTGAATCAGGTAATCAGCAAAGCTACCGGCGCGGCCCTGCCAGCGAATCGGCTGGCCGGTATTATCCAGCACCTGGCCGTATAGCAGCGGCTCTTTACTGATTTGAATATCGTTGGCATCGGAGTAGAGATCGACATTGCCCGGATCTTCGCCAATCAACAGCGTGGTGATGATCGCCTGACGCAGGCTGGCCATCGGGTCGGTGCCGGAAATGGTCTCAATGGTGATGCTACCGCTGTCAAAGTTGATGTGACTGCGGGTGTAATAGCCGTCGCTATATTTGACGTAATCTTTCGGTCCGGCGATCAGAACTTCATTGATTCCCCAAATGTTTTCAATATTGTGGGCAAACTGACCCATCAAAATATCAAAACCGTTGGTGTCCTTGACCCACTCTTCATGGTACTGCGATTTTTTTTGTCCGGAGCAGGAGACCAAAAGTGGTGCAATCACCAAGAGCGCTATCAGTTTTTTATTCATTGTTAATGCGTGCCTGAATCGAAAAAGAGGGCCTCAAAGGGAAGCCCTGAACGGTTATTTTTCTGGCGGGGTGTAACCTTCAATGTGCACATCTTTGCCTTCGAACAGGAAATTGATCATCTCCTTCTCCAGCACTTTGCGATCTTCCGGGTTCATCATGCTCAATTTCTTCTCATTGATCAGCATGGTTTGCTTGGACATCCACTGCTGCCAGGCCTCTTTGGAGATCTCATTAAAGATGCGCTTACCCAGCTCGCCAGGATAGAGCTGAAAGTCCTGACCTTCAGCGTCGCGTTGCAGATAAGTACAAAAAATGGTGCGGCTCATTACTCTTCCTCTTCGGTCACGTCTGCTCGACGCGTAAGCTGCTGGGGATGGCGCAATTCATGCAGCAAGCGCTCAACCGGCGCCGCCAAACCCACTGACGGTGGTTGCGCTAAGTTATACCAGAGACCGCCCGCTTCATCCATCAGCGACCCAGCCGAAGGCCATGCTAGCCACATAGGCACAATGTCTAAGTGGAAATGGCTAAAGGTATGGCGGAACGCGGTGAGCTGCTGCGGTTTGGCATGAATGCCGCGCTCGGTTAGCCAGTCAGTTAGCGCTTGCTCACTTGTAAATTGTGGGAAGCAGAACAATCCGCCCCACAGGCCAACCGGCGGACGCTGCTCTAACCACACGTCATCGCCATCCTGCATCATCAACATCCAGCCGCTACGTTCTGGCAATGTCTGCTTGGGTTTTTTACCGGGATATTCAGCCCAGCTGCTGTTGGCATAAGCGACGCATCCGCTACTGAGCGGGCAGATTTCGCATTTAGGGCGTGAGCGAGTACATACTAACGCGCCAAGGTCCATCATTGCCTGATTAAACTGGCTGACGCCTGCCGCTGGCGTGACTTCTTCGCTGATCTGCCACAGCCGTTTTTCAACGTCCTTTTTACCCGGCCATCCGCCCACCGCGTAGCAGCGCGCCAGCACGCGTTTTACGTTGCCATCCAGAATCGGGAAGTGCAGACCCAGCGACAGCGATAACACCGCGCCCGCAGTAGAACGTCCAATGCCCGGCAGCGCCGCGACATCGTCAAAGTTACGCGGGAACTCGCCGCCGTGCATCTCCACCACCTGTTTCGCGGCTTTGTGCAGATTACGCGCACGCGCGTAATAGCCGAGTCCGGTCCACAGATGCAGCACTTCATCCAGCGGCGCAGCCGCCAGATCGGCCACCGTTGGGAAGCGCGCCATAAAGCGTTCAAAATAGGGAATGACGGTAGCAACCTGGGTTTGCTGCAGCATCACTTCAGAGAGCCATACCTTGTACGGCGTTTTCTCCTGCTGCCACGGCAGGGTTTTGCGACCGAAGCGCTGATACCAATCCAGCACTTGTTGCGCGAACGTCGGCGCTTGCATCATAAGAAGGAAATTTTCCGTGTTTACTCTACAATCAGGCAGGAATTCCAGCACAGAGACCTCAGGGTGTAAACCGGAACATTGCAAAGGCTTGCTTCTGCTTCCTAACTTTGCATAATGCCCGTTTCCCAGAACAGGCTAACCAGCAGGCTTCAACATGATTAATGACGTCATCACCCCAGAATTTGATGAGAACGGGCGGCCATTACGCCGTATCCGCAGTTTTGTGCGCCGTCAGGGGCGCTTAACGAAAGGACAGCAGCTCGCGCTCGATAATTTATGGCCGGAGATGGGCGTGGAGTTCCAGCAGGAGCCGCTGGATCTGGTGACGCTGTTTGGCCGCGACGCGCCGGTGGTGCTGGAGATCGGTTTCGGCATGGGCGCCTCGCTGGTGACCATGGCGCAGAACAATCCGCATCAGAACTTCCTCGGCCTGGAAGTGCATGCGCCGGGCGTGGGTGCTTGCCTGGCATCGGCGAAGGAAGCGGGCGTGGAAAACCTGCGCGTGATGTGTCACGACGCGGTGGAAGTGCTGCAGAAGATGATTCCGGATAACTCGCTGCGCATGGTGCAGCTGTTCTTCCCGGATCCGTGGCACAAAGCGCGCCATAACAAACGCCGCATCGTACAGGTGCCGTTTGCTGAGCTGGTGATGCGCAAATTGAAGCTGGGCGGCGTGTTCCATATGGCAACCGATTGGGAAGCCTACGCCGAACACATGTTAGAAGTGATGAGCAGCATCGACGGATATAAAAATCAGTCGGAAAGTAACAATTACGTGCCGCGTCCAGAAACGCGTCCGTTAACCAAGTTTGAGCAGCGCGGGCAGCGACTGGGCCATGGCGTATGGGATCTGATGTTTGAGAGGGTGAAATAATGGCCGTACAGCGTAGCCGTCGTTTGCGTAAAAAACTGCATATTGATGAGTTTCAGGAATTAGGCTTCTCCGTCGCCTGGCGTTTCGCCGAAGGCACCACCGAGGAGCAAATCGACGCCACTGTTGATCAGTTCATTAATGAAGTGATCGCGCCGAATGGTCTGGCGTATGACGGCAGCGGTTATTTGGTGTGGGAAGGTCTGGTGTGCTTGCAGGAAACCGGCAAATGCACCGATGAGCACCGCGAGCTGGTGCGCAAGTGGCTGGAAGCCCATAACCTGACCGATGTGCAGGTGACTGAACTCTTCGACGTTTGGTGGGACTAAGTTTTAGTGGTTGATGCGGGAAGGTGGCCATAAATGGCCACCCTACAACGGAATTCGTAGGGTCGCCATTTATGGCGACCTTTTTATTGCTCAGGAGATTTCATGGTTCGTAAGGCACTTATCGCCGCGCTGCTGCTGGCGGCAACTCAGGCTCAGGCTGCATACGAGTGCAGCGTCAAGCCACAGGATGATGTGATCATTAAACCGCAGAGCGTGCAGGTGGTGGGAACCAACGGCAACCTCGAAATCACTCCGCAGGGCGATGTGCAGTTTAATGGCCAGAAGGTCAACGTGGATAACGCCGCGCGCCAGAAAGCCATCGATTATCAAACCGCGCTGCGTCGCGATTTGCCGTGGATCGATAGCGGCGCGACCTCGCGTCTGGAACGCAGCCGCGTGGCGCTGGATAAAGTGATTGTCGAAAAGCTCGGCGAGAACAGTAACGTGCGTAATCGCCTCACCAAGCTGGATGGTCAGCTCAAGCAGCAAATGAACCGCATTATCGAGCATCGTCCAGACGGCTTGACCTTCCATCATCAGGCTATCGATCAGGTGCGCGCGGAAGGCGAGAAGCTGGTGCAGAGCACGCTCGGCGGCATCATGCAGGATAGCCTCAACGAAATGGGCAGCAGCCAGGCAGCAAACGGCAGCAATCCATTGCAGGCAATCATGGGCAACCTTGGCGGCTTACAGCAGTCGGTGCAGGCGGAATGGAATAAGCAGGAGCAGGATTTCCAGAACTTCGGCCACGAAGTGTGTAACCGCGTTACCGTACTTGAAGATCAGCGCAAAGGATTGATGCAGGGCGTTAAAGGATAATTGCCCAGAGTTTGAGAAAGCCAGCCCATAACGGGCTGGCTTTTTAGTTTTAAGCGTTACTGCATTTAAGAATCCGGGATTCGGGACGAATCTGATAACTGTAAAAATTCTAATTAATAAAGATGGCAATGGTTTAGCAACTCCATGAAATCATTTATTTTTTAAGGAATTTTTATGCTATTTTCTAACGCCTCTGCTTCCAATAATAATCCTTTGGTACTCCCACCGCTTATCGTGCTAGCCGAATCCGGTTGGTATAACGATGCGCAAAAGCGCTGGGAAGGCAGCGTGCCATCACCAGACACTGTTACAGTAATCATCACCATCAACGGAAAAAATCCAATTAGCGTGCCGGTAGTGGGCGGTCGTTTTGAATGGACGCCCACGATGCCATTGGCAGATGGCGAATATGTTCTCACCTTTACTGCGATGGATGCTGCCGGTAACAGCAGTACGCCCATTGTCGTCGATTACAACATTGATACCATTGCGCCAGACAAGCCGGTTATCACCGCAATTGAAGACGATGTTGATGGCGGTATCCAGAACGGTAATAGCATTAAGCGTAACGGTTATACCAACGATGCTAACCCAATGATTCGCGGCGAGGCTGAAGCGAACAGCCTGGTATACATTTACAACAAAAACAGCAAAACTCCGCTAGCTTCGGTAAAGGCGAATTCGCATGGTGAATGGGAAGTCGAAGTCAATTTGCCAAGTGATGGCGCTTATGAACTCAGCGCCGTGGCAGAAGATCGAGCTGACAATCGCAGTCAGGCATCGCCGAAATGGAAATTTGAACTTGATACGCAGAAGCCCAATGAGGCAGCAATCAGTTTCTATAAGGATGATGTGGGTCTCTATCGTGGCGAGTTTAATTTTAATCGCGCCACCGATGATCGTCGCCCAGAGCTTCATGGCAAAGGCGAGTTTGGAGAATTTGTGCGTGTACAATATGCCAGTAAGAACGGCAGTTGGATAACCACTGCAACCGTAACGGTTGATAGCAATGGCCAATGGAAGTGGACACCACCCATTGATCTTGCGGATGGCGAGTGGAGTTTCCGCGTTCGCGGCATCGACCACGCGGGTAATGTGAGCAAATGGAGTAGCAGCACGTCGCTGATCATCGACACCACTACTATCCAGCCAACCATTTTGCAGGCGATTGATAATGTTGGGCCGATCAGCAATATATCACCAGGACAAGCAACCGATGACCCACGGCTGGATTTCAGCGGTAAAGCGGAAGCCAGCAGTCTGGTTACCCTTTATCAAAATGGTATTGCTGTTGGCTCTACTCAGGCAAGCGTTTATGGTGACTGGAAAATTACGCCATCTAAAGACATGACTGTTGGGATAAATAATTTTAGCGTCAAGGCGATAGATGCTGCAGGTAATGAAAGTGTGTATTCCACCCAATATCCGGTGCATTATAAGCCGTTACCAGAATATGAAAGAAACTACGAAGACTGGGAGTCCAGAGGGAATGATAACTGGTCAACAGGTAGAATTTATAACTATGGCAAGCTTAAAGTCACTGAATTGAAACACGGTGATGCAGCGAATGGCTGGCATACGGGAATTATGACGAACGGCAAGACACATAATGATTATTATCATGGTCGTGCAGTCACTATGTTGGATAACTCCATTGTTAAATATGATTTTGCTGAAACCGACTACGTTGCTTTCAATTACGGTAACTTACACAACAATAATACTCAGGTAAAAATTTTCTCGCCAAACGGTGAACTGATCGCCACTCAATTTCTCGCCAGCAGTGGCACCATTAATTATGAATATCAGAGTAGCAAATTTAGTTATCAAACAACGGCCAATAAACCGATTGGTTACATAGAAGTGCACTCTGCAGTTGATCCAGATACCTATGCGTATTATTGGTACAAGGGCTGGGTTAAAACGGTCAATGATGTTGGCTGGACCATTGATACTATGACCTGGGGAAGTGGTGAAGCAGGTGGGGTTAGTAAAGTTAACAGCATCGCTTCAACAGATGCGTCCCCAATCTACTCCCCAACTGCAGGTGAACTGCATATTATTGATGTCGCCAATTGGTTAATCACCACACAGTATTTGCATCCTGAAACTGCGGCAAGCATTGTCTTTGATAGTGCCAACCAGATAATTGATTTTGCAGCAGTGAGTGAGCGTGTGGATGGCATGCAAAAAATCGATATTACTGGTGTAGGCAATAATCAGCTTAATCTTGATTTAAAAGTATTGCTGACTGAAGGCGCCAATGGTTTATTTATCAGTGATAACAGTAAGCAATTTATGATTGATGGTGATGCCGGTGACCGAGTTATTCTTGATCGTGCTGAGTTCAGCGATGGCTGGTTAATGTCACAGAATAAAGTGCAGGTTGGCGGAGAAAACTGGACTCTGTTAACTAACAGCAAGGAGCATTACACGGTGTTAGTGAACCAGGAAATAGATATTACTTACGGCTAATACGCGAAAAAATGCCCGGTTTATGCCGGGCATTCTTTTACTCTTCGGTCAGGAATAGCTCCAGCAGCGAGTTCAGGAACAGTTTCCCTTTCTCAGTGATCTGCCAGTTTTCGACTGATTCCACCACGTATCCCGCACTTATCGCCGCATCAATTTGCGGGCGAATCACCTGCTCATCCATGCCGGTATAGCGACGGAAATCTGCGCGCGGTGCTGCTTCCAGCAGACGGAAACGGTTCATAAAGAACTCGAACGGTTTGTCGTTCTCGGCCACGTCGTGCTGCTTATCGAGATAGTTGCCTTTCATAAAGCCGCGCGGATGGCGGGTTTTTACCGTACGCACGATGCGACCATCGGCTTGCGTCAGCTTGCCGTGTGCGCCACAGCCAATGCCGAGGTAATCACCGAAGCGCCAATAGTTGAGATTGTGCTCGCAGCGATAACCCGGTTTGGCATACGCCGAGGTTTCATATTGTTGATAGCCCGCAGCGCTCAGCAGTTGATGACCTTGCTCAAAGATATCCCACAGCGCATCGTCATCCGGCAGTTTCGGCGGACGCGATCCGAATAAGGTATTCGGCTCAATCGTCAGCTGATACCACGACAGATGCGGTGGGTTGAGCGCAATCGCCTGGCGCAAATCATCCAGCGCTTCTTCCAGCGACTGATCCGGCAAGCCGTGCATCAGGTCGAGGTTAAAGCTGCGCAGACCTAAACCTTCCGCCAGCTGTGCAGCGCGCACCGCTTCTTCCGGCCCGTGAATGCGGCCAAGGCGCTCCAGCTTTTGGGGACTGAAACTCTGCACGCCAATCGAAATACGGTTAATACCGGCTTTCTGGTAGCCGCTAAAGCGATCGGCTTCCACGGTGCCCGGATTGGCTTCCATGGTGATTTCCGCATCGGCCGCCAGCGGCAAACGCGCACGCACGCCGTCCATCAGCATCTGCATTGCATTGCTGCTCAGCAAGCTTGGCGTACCGCCGCCGATGAAAATAGTGCGCACTTCACGCCCGCCGGTCAGCGGCAAATCCTGTTCGAGATCGTTAAGCAGGTGCTGCACATACTCAATGTGCGGCACCTCGCCTTTTAACGCGTGAGAGTTGAAATCACAGTACGGACACTTCTGCACACACCACGGAATGTGGATATACAGGCTTAACGGCGGCAACTCAGGTAAAAAATCAGGCATTGCGCATCGCTTCCAGCAGCAGCGTCAATGCTTTTCCACGGTGAGAGACGGCGCGCTTTTCGTCTTTACTCAGCTCTGCCGCCGTTTTACCTAATTCAGGTACATAAAAGATGGGATCGTAACCGAAACCGCCTGCGCCCGCTGCCGCGCGGGTGATTTCCCCGGCCCAGCTACCGTGGAACACCAGCGGCGTTGGATCGGCGGCGTGACGCACGTAAACCAGCACGCAGTGGAACTGCGCCTGACGTTCGCCATCCGGCACGTTTTCTAATGCTACCAGCAGCTTATCCCGATTTTCCTGATCGCTGGCATCAACGCCCGCATAGCGCGCGGAGTAGATCCCCGGCGCGCCGCCCAGCGCATCGACCGCCAGACCGGAATCATCGGCAATCGCCGGCAAACCGGTAATCTCAGCCGCATGACGCGCTTTCAGGATGGCGTTTTCGATAAAGGTCAGGCCGGTTTCTTCCGCCGACTCAACGCCGAGTTCGGTTTGCGCCACGATATCAAGCCCGAAGGCCGCTAACAGATCGGCCAGTTCACGAACTTTGCCCGGATTACCGGTAGCGAGAACAACTTTTTGCATAACAGTTCCAGATAGACGAATTACAGCAAATACCAGAGACCTGGGAACAGGTCCATGCCGAGGAAATTCAGCGCGTACAGCACCAGAATCACAATCATGGCAGAGAAATCGATACCGCCCATCGCCGGCAGAATACGGCGAATTGGCGACATCAGCGGTTCAGTCAGCTGCATCAAAACCTGATCCACCGGGCCGCGACCCTGGCTGATCCAGCTCATCAGCGAACGAATGATGATCACCCAGAACACCAGATAACCGGCGGATTTCACCAGCGACAACAGACCAACCAGCAGGTTGGTGGGATCAACCGAGAACACGCCGACCTGAATCAGCAGTAAAATCGGATACTTCAGCGTGGTCAGCACAAAGGCCAGCAGCAGCGATGCGGTATCAATCGGCCCAATCGCCGGGATCACGCGGCGCAGCGGTTTGATAATCGGTTGGGTGATCTTCACGACAAACTGCGCCAGCGGGTTGTAGAAGTCACAGCGCGACCACTGCATCCAGATGCGCAGCAGCAGCACCATCACGTACAAATCGATCAGCGTTTTGACTAAAAACGTCAGTGTTAACATGAGGTTCCTCAATTATTGTTGTGAAGGTCGCGCATAATCCCGCGCGCCAAAAACGGCGGTGCCAATACGCACCATGGTGCTGCCCGCGGCGATAGCCGCGTCCATATCGTCGCTCATTCCCAGAGAAAGCGTATCGACGTCAGGATAATCCTGTTTTAAGGCATGAAACGCGGCGGCCATCTGCTGACACACCGCTAATTGCCGCGCGTAGTCTGATTCGGGTGCCGGAATCGCCATTAGCCCCCGCAAGCGCAGCTGCGGCAGTGCGGCGATCTGCTGCGCCAGCTCCGGCAACGCCTCCAGCATGATGCCAGATTTGCTGTTCTCGTCACTGATATTTACCTGAATTAACACGTTGAGCGGCGGCAACGACGCCGGGCGCTGATCGTTCAGGCGCTGCGCGATGCGCTGGCGGTCAACGGTGTGGCACCAGGCGAAGTTTTCCGCTACCAGACGGCTTTTATTGGATTGCAGCGGGCCGATAAAGTGCCATTGCAAATCAGGATGTGCGGCCAGCTCAGCCACTTTTTCAACCCCTTCCTGCACGTAATTTTCACCGAACGCTTGTTGTCCAGCGGCAATGGCTTCTGCGACCGCGCTCGCAGGTTTGGTTTTGCTCACTGCAAGCAGCGTAATTTCTTCTGGCGCGCGGCCGCAACGTGCGGCGGCAGCGGCGATACGCTCACGCACTTGCTGTAAGTTGTGCTCAATGGAAGTCATAGTCAGGAGAAGTTAAATGGAGTTGGATGAAATTGTGGCCCTTAGTGTAAAGCATAACGCCGCCGATCTGCACCTTTGCAGCGGACATTTGCCGCACTGGCGGCGACAAGGCGTGCTGGAGCCGATTCCGCAGCAAAACGCGCTAGATGGCGGCTGGCTGGAAGCCTTTATGCAGCAGTGGCTCACAGCGTCGCAACAGGCCGAGCTGGAGGAGAACGGCCACGTTGACTTTGCCATCACGCTTGCCAGCGGCATTCGACTGCGCGCCAACCTTTTTATGCAGCGTCACGGCTTATCGCTGGCGCTGCGGTTGATTGCCAGCCAGGCGCCCGATCTCAGCAGCCTGCATTTACCCGACGTAGTGAGCCAGCTATTACAGCTGGAAGAGGGGCTGATTTTAATTACCGGCGCCACCGGCAGCGGCAAATCCACTACGCTGGCGGCGATGGTGGATTGCCTGAACCGCCAACAGGCGCGGCACATCCTGACGCTGGAAGATCCGATTGAGTTTGTGCATCGCAGCCAGCGATCGCTGATTCAGCAGCGTGAAGTCGGCGCGCATTGCGCGTCGTTTCAACACGGGCTGAAAGCTGCGCTGCGTGAAGATCCTGATGTGATTCTGCTCGGTGAATTGCGTGATAGCGAAACGATACGCCTGGCGCTCACTGCGGCAGAAACCGGGCATCTGGTGCTGGCTACACTCCATACGCGCGGCGCAACCCAGGCGGTTGATCGGCTGGTAGATGTGTTTCCTGCCGAGGAGAAAAACCTGGTGCGCACCCAATTAGCGGGCAGCCTGAAAGCGGTGCTGGCGCAGCGTTTAGTGCCGGCAAAAGCGGGCGGGCGAATTGGCTTGTTTGAAGTGTTGGTGGCGACGCCAGCGGTGGCGAATCTGATTCGCGAGGGCAAGATGCATCAGTTGCCTGGCGTGTTGCAAACCGGTGCGCAGGCGGGCATGCAGACATTTGCGCAGAGCGAGCAGGGGCGGCAGTTGGCGGGGATGATTTAACGTGTTGTTGTTATATCGGTCGCCATGAATGGCGACCCTACGACCTGAGGGATCCCCAGGAATATCGTTAATACACATATACGATATTCCTGTAACTCGCTGATAGTTCGGCTCGCACCGTTTCTATATCCAGCTGACTGATCCCTGCCGGGTTGTGCCTTATCGCATTTCTTGCCAGCGTAAGGTATGACAGTACTCGCCGGTGTTGCACCGTGTTCGCCTGATAAAACCGGTGCTCGCCTTTGCTTTCAAGCGCGTAGCCCATCAGCCACAGTAAGATGCTGCACAGCGTCGACAGCAGGTTCAGCACTGACATCCTTTCCACACTCCGGCTGAAGCTGCTTCTCAGCCCCATACCGTAACGTTCACTCTTTTCATCCCGGAAGTTCTGTTCTATCTGCATTCTCCGGCTGTAAAGCTTCATTACCGTCCGTGGCTTCAGCTCCGCATCGCTGGTAAACAGCACCCACGGCTCACGGGCCAGGCGACTCTGGTTTGCCTCTTCGCGCGTGTAAAAAAAACGATCCCGGCTTTTCTTTCCGTGACGATTTTTGGGCGCTCTCTTATGAACGTGCACGAAGCCGTAAGCCGGTGATTTTTTATATCGCGTCAGCCGGGCCGCACCAGCACAGCGCGGCGTTGTGCCGGCTTTTAGCTGACCCGGCGTTACCCACTCATCCGTTCCGGCCAGCTTCAGAACGCCGTTGCCCCTGAGCCGGCCGATGAAGTGCCATCCGTGCGACTGAACGCGGTTAAACCACTCGCGGCGGAACCCGGCATCGGTGACGATGGTCACTTTCCTGTCTCCCATACACCCGGCCAGTTCGTCCAGAAAGCGGTTCTGAAGGTCGGGATTTCCCAGCTTATCGCCTTCTGCGATGAGGCTCAGCAGCGGGATAGTGCGTCCGTCCGCCAGCAGGCTGGCACGCAAAAGGCTGAAGGACTGAGTCGGCCAGGCGCTCCAGTCCACGGCAATGACGCACTCCTTCATGTCCCGGATAAGCCAGCAGATAATGTCGCGTGACAGCGCGGGCACCTCCCGGTGGAGGGCAGCATTCCCCATAAGGCGGTCAACGCGTTTGATTTTGTGCTTAACGCGGGCATCGCCCGCAAGAGAGCGACCAATGCTGGTCAGATTGAGGGAAGCACCGCGGGTCAGGGAAATCGTCATATCAGTGAGGGCGTTACGACGATACTGATGGGTGCTGGCTAAAGATTCCCGTAAAAATTTATGGCAAAATGCGGAAGCAGGCATAGTGGCGATCTTATTTTTTGTTGGCGCAATAATTAGATCATTTTTCCACTGTGCCTGCTTCGTTTTTGTGGGGATTCATCAGCCCTACGACAAGCCAATGACGGCAGCGTGTATGGATTTACCGTAGGGTGCGCATAAATGCGCACCGGGTTTTGTCCGCGCTTTAATGCGTATCAAACCAATCTTCGAGGATAATCACGGCGGATTGGGAATCAACCTGGCCTTTCTGTAACGCACGAAAGCCGCCGCGTTCAAACAGATCGGCACGCGCTTCGACGGTGCTCAGGCGCTCGTCCTGCAGCTCGACGCGAACGCCAAAACGGCCATGCAGGCGATTGGCGAACTTACGTGCGCGTGCAGTGAGCTCCTGTTCGGTGCCATCCATATTCAGCGGCAAACCCACCACCACATAATCGGGCTGCCACTCTTTCAGCAGCTTTTCGATCAGCTTCCAGTCCGGCGTGCCATCCTGCGCTTTTAGCGCCGTCAGCGCGCGGGCGGTGCCCGTTAGCTGCTGACCGACCGCAACGCCGATGCTTTTGGTGCCGAAATCGAAGCCCAGTAAGGTTTCACTGGCCATCAGGCGTGTCCTGCATCGGTGGCAATGTTGTGAATATCGACACCTAAACCGCGTGCCGCTTCACGCCAGCGCTCAGCGATGGGCGTCTGGAACAGAATATTGGTGTTAGCCGGCGAGGTGAGCCAGGCATTCTCCAGCAGCTCATCTTCCAGCTGACCTTTCTCCCAGGCGCAATAACCCAGCGCCACCAGCACGTTATCGGGCTGCGAAGTGGTACCGATCGCTTCCAGCACATCACGCGATGTGGTGATCACCGTGGTGTCTGAAATACGAATGCTCGAGGAGTAAATGCGCTGTGCCGAGTGCAGGATGAAACCACGATCTTCCGCCAGCGGACCACCGGCGAACACCGGCTTGTCCAGTTTGATGGCAGGATCGCGTTCGGATGCGCTAATTTTTAGCTTTTTCAGAATGCCTTCAACCGTCAGGTTATCCATCGGCTTATTCACGATCAAACCCATGGCGCCATCTTCATTGTGCTCGCAGATATAGACTACCGAGCGTTTGAACAGTGGGTCCTGCAGCGACGGCATCGCAATTAAAAAATGATGCTGTAAATTCATTATCACTCGTATACCAAAAATAACCGGCGCAGCCGCGGCAGCGCCGGTTTTGGGTGTTCACGGAGTGGAGACTCCGACGGCATCAGCCCAGGCGTTTCTCAATGGCATCCATCAGCATGCCAGTGATCGATATCGGGAACGCGGCCTCGATTTCACGTACGCAGGTTGGGCTGGTCACGTTAACTTCAGTCAGTTTATCACCGATGATATCCAGGCCGACAAAAATCAGCCCTTTAGCTTTCAGCGTTGGGCCGACGCGACGTGCAATTTCCCAGTCGCTGTCGCTCAGTGGACGCGCTTCACCACGGCCACCGGCCGCCAGATTACCGCGCGTTTCGCCACCTTGCGGAATACGCGCCAGGCAGTACGGCACAGGTTCGCCATCCACCACCAATACGCGTTTGTCGCCATCTTTAATCGCTGGCAGATAGTTCTGCGCCATGCAGAAGTTCTGGCCATGATTGGTCAGGGTTTCGGTGATCACGCCAAAGTTGGGATCGTCTTGCTTCACGCGGAAGATCGATGCGCCGCCCATGCCGTCCAGCGGCTTCAGGATCACGTCGCCATGTTCCTGCCAGAAGGCGCGCAGCTGCTCTTTGTTGCGCGTGACCAGCGTATCTGGCGTCAGGTCGGCAAACCATGCGGTGTAGAGCTTCTCGTTGCAGTCGCGCAGGCTCTGCGGTTTGTTGACGATCAGCGTGCCTTGCTCTTCTGCGCGTTCCAGCAGGTAAGTGGCGTAGATAAATTCGGTGTCGAACGGCGGATCTTTACGCATCAGCACCACGTTGAGATCGGCCAGCGGGATATTCTGCTCGCTGCCAAACGTGTACCAGTTGTCGTAGTTCTGCTCAACGCTCAGCAGACGGGTGCGCGCATAGCTCACGCCACCGCGCAGGGAGAGATCGCTCATCTCCATGTAATGAATTTCGTAACCACGGCGCTGTGCTTCCAGCAACATGGCGAAGCTGGTGTCTTTTTTAATGTTGATGGACGAAATTGGGTCCATAACGATGCCAAGCTTAATCATTATTCTCTCCTGTACGGGGGAATCTGCCGCCCCGAAAGCAATGGTGCTGTGTGTTGAGCTGCAACCCGCAAGTATCGCTTAACCGAGGTCACCAAACCTCACCTGAAGTGCCGTAATGGCGGTGAGTGCGGTGGTTTCGGTGCGCAACACGCGTGGTCCAAGCAGAATATCGGTAAAACCCTGCTGCGCGGTCATGGCAATTTCATCGGCGGTTAAGCCACCTTCCGGCCCAATCAGTAAGCGCAGGCGCTCAACCGGCTGCGGCAGCGTATTGATGCTGTGGCTGGCGCGCGGATGCAAATTGAGCTTCAAACCGTCTTCGGCTTCCGCGCACCAGGCTTGTAACGTCATCGGTTCGCGAATTTCCGGCACACGATTACGGCCGCACTGTTCACAGGCGGCAATCGCGATTTTCTGCCATTGCTGAATTTTTTTCGCCAGTCGCTCGGCATCCAGCTTTACGCCGCAGCGTTCAGAAAACAAGGGCGTAATCACATTCACGCCAAGTTCGATCGATTTCTGGATAGTGAATTCCATTTTTTCACCGCGCGACATCACCTGGCCGAGGTGTAAATGCAGCGGGGATTCACGGTCATCAGCCTGACTGGCAAGGACCCTTACTTTTACACGCTTTTTATCAGCCTGGGTGATTTCGGCGCTAAAAGTCAGATTACTGCCATCAAACAGCTCAATTTGCTGACCGGCCGTCATGCGCAGCACGCGTCCGACATGGTTAGCGGCATCCTCGTCGAGGAAGACTTCACTGTTAACTTCGAGAGATTCGGGATGATAAATGCGAGGTATACGCATGCGGTTCCTGCCAGCGTTATGCCGTGTCAGCGGACACGGCGCAATCGAAAAAAGCTAGTGTAGGGTAGCGCTTTTAGCGCTGGCAAGCCTGCTGTACGTAGGAATTATGATTTCCCTGTACTTTGGCGATGCGATTGTCACGCTCGCACTCCCACGTCGTCACCGGATATTGCTTATCCCACGCGGTAAACAGCTGAGTTTGCTGACGCGACAGGCGCAGATGATATTGGTCGCGCATATAGAAGTAAGTGCGGGCAATGGCGCCACGCGCACGCTCCGGCGGCTGCGCCAGCTTCTGCTTAAAATCGACCTTCATGCCGCATTGACCGTACTGTTGTTCGCCGCCGTTCCACTGGCTGTACTGGAAGTTATTGCGGTCGCCGTTCACTTCACCAATCGCGGGCTGCAGGTTATGCAGATCGCTTTCGATGCGACGGTAATCGGCATCTTTACTGCAGCTTTTGCGGCCGCCGTTTTGCCAGCACTGACGCTGATGACCGAACTCCCACGCGGGCATCACATGTTCCCATTCAATACGTTCGGCGCGATTGGCGTTTTTGCGCACGCTGTAGCCGCAGCTGTTTAAATCGGGCACGCCCTTTTTGCCGTGCCAGCTGATTTTGCAGCCGCAGTAAAAGTCGGCTGGCGCATCAGCGTTGATCTGCGCTGCATACGCTTTGGCCTGACTAAAATTGTTTTGATGATAGTTAGTGAAACTGAGGCTGTAAGCGCTAAGCGGGGCAACTAATAAGGTAAGTAACAGCAGCGTTTTGCGAGACATATTCCAAAAATTAACCTGGTCCTGAAAAAGGGCGGCAGGGTAACAGAATGATGACGCACGGGATATGAGATTAGGCTATGTTGCTGAACTATATTACAAACTATATTGCTAAACTATTTCGATAAAAACTCACCCGGTTGCAGCAGGGATTTGCAGTGCACACAGCGATATTCGCTTTCACCGCGCAGCACGCGGTTATGGCGACGCACGGTGAGCTGATGCTGCTGGCAGCTGCAGCGATAGGGAAAGGTGTTGCTGCGCACCGAGTCGATTTCAAACTGGTGGGTGCGACGCGCAGGCACGCCCAGCACGCTCTCCATCATCCATTTCCACTCTTTGCCGTGCGGCGGCACGCTGCCAAAGGTTTTCCACACCAGCAGATGCGCCAGTTCGTGCGGCACCACTTCATCAACAAATGCCTGCTGATTCTCCAGCAGCAGCACCGGATTGATGCGGATTTCCCACTTCTCCAGCCATGCGGTGCCCGCAGCGGTGCCGCGCTGCTGATAGATCAAAGAGGGCTCATCAAAGCGGCGTTCCAGCTTTTCGTTAGCCAGCTGCAAATAATGGCGCAGCGAGCGCATGACGGCTTGCTGTAAGGCGATGGGAAGGCGTGGTGTTTTCATGTGGGGCAGCATAAAAGGTTGCAGCGGTTGAATCAACAGAGTGTGAAGCGTTCGCCATTAATGGCGAACCTGTAAAAAAGGGCTGCCAGTTGGCAGCCCTTGCATTCGCTTATCGGGATTACTTCTGACCGATGTCGCGCAGTTTTTTGCCGGACATCAGGTTGCGCTCGATGTGCTCCAGCGAGACGTTTTTGGTCTCTGGAATCAGCGCCAGCGTCAGCAGAATGAAGAATACGTTCAGACCGGCGTAAACCCAGAAGGTTGGCGCGTTGCCCAGCGTATTCAGCATGGTCAGGAAGGTGGCACCGACGATCATGTTGGCAATCCAGTTGGTCGCGGTGGAAACCGTGATACCGAAGTCGCGGCCTTTCAGCGGCTGAATCTCGGAACACAGAACCCAAATCAACGGACCGGCAGACATCGCAAAACCAATGATGAACATCAGCAGCATCGCCACCGCGAAGTACTGCGCTTCTGGCGAGTGGATGCCGATGTGCAGCATGGTGCCGAGGATGCCCATACCAATCGCCATCACCATGAAGCCCAGTACCAGCGTAGGTTTACGACCCCAGCGATCCACCAGACCGATAGCAATAAAGGTGGCCAGTACGTTCACCAGGCCGACAATTACCGTGCCCCACATTTGCTGCGTGGTATTGGCAAAGCCAGCGATTTCGAAGATCTTCGGCGCGTAATACATGATGACGTTCATACCGGTGAACTGCTGCATCACCTGCAACAGCACGCCAAGGAACACCGCGCGGCGGAAGTTGCTGTTGCTCTGGAACAGCTGCCAGCCCGATTGTTTGATTTTCAGGCTTTCACGGATTTCATCCAGCTCGCGTTTTGCTTGTTCGCTGGTATCACGCAGACGCGACAACACGCGCTCAGCACTGCGGAAATCACCTTTAGCCGCCAGCCAGCGTGGGCTGTTTGGCAGGAAGAACACGCCAATCAACAGCAGCACCGCTGGAATGGTGATGATGCCCAGCATCCAGCGCCATGCGCCAGCATCGCTGAACGCGGTATCGGAGAGATACGCCGCCAGAATACCGATGGTGATCATCAGCTGGTACAGCGAAATCATGCTGCCGCGAATCTTCTCTGGCGCGATTTCAGAGAGATACAGCGGCGCGGTGTAAGAAGCAACACCAACGGCCAGGCCAAGCACCACACGTGCGGCGATCAGCATTTCCGGGCTGGTTGCGCCTGCAGACCACAGCGAACCGATAACGAACAGAATCGCACCGGCCATCAGGCTCTTTTTACGACCGAGACGCGATGACATCCAGCCGCTACCCACAGCACCAACAGCAGCACCAAACATCATTGAGCTGACGATCCACTCTTGCTGATGTGCGGTGACGTTAAAGTCTTTCGCGATGAAAGGCAGAGCACCGGCGATAACACCGATATCCAATCCAAACAGCAAGCCGGCCAGCGCCGCTAAAAAGCAGACAAACAAGGTCATGACCTTATTTGAAGTTCTGCTCTTAAGAGTATTACCAGGCATGAAGCCTCCAAAGTTTATCCATCGTTGTTGTTATCAATGTTATGAAACCTGTCGGCGGAAAAAAGTGAGTAAGATCACATCAGTGTAATCGGTTACACACGCTGAAACCCTGCAATCCAGCATTTTCCGCCCGAAATAGTTACGTAACCAGTAAGGTATAGCACCCTTTAAGTTTCTGACATCGCACTAAATACTGGCAATCAGAGGACGCTGAAAATAACGCATTTTCACGTTAATAACTACGCTGAAAAATCTCTAAATTGCCGATTGTTAAAGGATTTCAAAATGTAATCGTTATCACCAAGTTGTAAGCGAGGTGAAAGAAGTGTAGACAGCCTGGAAGAAGTGACAAATCGAGGTTTGGAGTTGTTGAGGTGGTTGGGGACCAGGTCGTCATAAATGACGACCCTACGGGCACAAAAAAGCCCGCCAGTGGCGGGCTCAATAACGATGTCGCTTCTGGGCTTACTTCAAACCCGCCGCTTCGCGCAGCTGCGCAGCTTTATCAGTCTGCTCCCACGGGAAGTGCTCACGACCAAAGTGACCGTATGCTGCAGTCTCTTTATAGATCGGTTTCAGCAGATCCATCATCTGAATCAGGCCGTATGGACGCAGGTCGAAGAACTCACGCACCAGCAGCGTCAGCTGTTCGGTGGAGACTTTCTCGGTACCAAAGGTTTCAACCATGATGGAGGTTGGCTCAGCCACGCCGATAGCGTAAGAAACCTGTATTTCACAACGGTCAGCCAGGCCAGCCGCGACGATGTTCTTCGCTACATAACGCGCGGCGTAAGCGGCAGAACGGTCAACTTTTGACGGATCCTTACCTGAGAACGCGCCGCCACCGTGACGTGCCATGCCGCCGTAGGTATCAACGATGATTTTACGACCGGTCAAACCGCAGTCGCCCATTGGGCCACCGATAACAAAACGGCCGGTTGGGTTGATGTGATATTTGGTGCTGGCGGTGATCCACTCAGTCGGCAGAACCGGTTTGATGATCTCTTCCATCACCGCTTCACGCAGATCGGCGGTGGTGACATCTTCAGCGTGCTGCGTTGACAGCACAACCGCATCGATACCGACAATTTTGCCGTCATCGTACTGGAAGGTGATCTGGCTTTTTGCATCCGGACGCAGCCACGGCAGTGAACCGCTTTTACGCACTTCAGCCTGACGCTGCACCAGACGGTGCGCATAGGTAACCGGCGCTGGCATCAGCACATCGGTTTCGTTGCTGGCGTAGCCAAACATCAGGCCCTGATCGCCCGCGCCTTGCTCCAGCGGATCGGTACGGTCAACGCCCTGATTAATGTCTGGAGACTGCTTACCAATCGCGCTCAGCACTGCGCAAGAGTTAGCATCAAAGCCCATATCGGAATGGACATAGCCGATTTCACGTACGGTATTACGGGTGATCTCTTCGATATCCACCCATGCGCTGGTGGTGATTTCACCGCCAACCAGCACCATACCGGTCTTCACGTAAGTTTCGCAGGCCACGCGCGCTTTAGGATCCTGCTCGAGGATCGCATCCAGCACGGCATCGGAAATTTGGTCAGCGATTTTATCAGGATGTCCTTCTGATACGGACTCAGATGTAAAAAGGTGTTTAGCCATTCTGTTCTTTACCTTAAAAATGGTTTGAATACGACTGCATAGCGTAAGTGGGATCAGACCGACTCGACGCCCCTTCAGGCAAAGCCGCAAGCAGTAGGAAGTGAGAGCATTTACTCACACCGCCTGGATGTTAATCAGTTTAGATGGAAAACCATCTGGACGGCTATTCTAGGTTACTCAGTGAGCACTTTTCCAGTGCTTTTTCTGATCCCGCATTTTCCGCAACATCACAAGTGGAATTATTTCCTGACACCGCGCGCAGTTACCTGACAAAGATTTTGCATTTTACCCCGCGTGGCTGTATAAAACGCCGCTGCTGTCGACCACAGCCGCAAAGGATGACGCCGCCGTGCGTCGCGCCGTCAGATGCCATTTAATCTGACCTTCACCCAAGCCGTTTCTCGCATGCTTTAAGCAGGCGATGGAGGTGATTAAAGTAATGAACCACTCTTTCTTACGCTTTGGTTCACTGCGCTGTTGCGGCGCGCTGGCACTCCTTTCACACTCCAAACCCGTTCTTTTCTTCTATCGACGTTGTGTTCATTCTCCCGACACGCGCGCCGGTTAACATTTCTCTGCATCTATTACTGCATTTCGCTGTCTACAGACCGTGGAAGTCTCAGGCTATTTGCCCCGACTTCGGTGCGGTGTTTTACACTTAGAGTCAGCTTTGCACATTGCAACCTTACAGAGGCAGCAAGCAGGATGAGGCAATTTTTACCCGGCGCCACCATGACAAAACTCGGTAACAAATTCATATTTCAACGGAAAATTGAGGTTCGCGATGTCTGACGACATGAAGAATATCAAGGGTTCGTCAGCTGGCGAACAAGGTGTACTCCGCTCCATGCAGGAGGTGGCAATGAACGATCAGGAAGCGAGCAGAATGCTGCGTACCTACAATATTGCCTGGTGGGGAAACAATTATTACGACGTCAACGAGCTGGGGCACATCAGCGTGTGTCCCGATCCGGATCAGCCGGAAGTGCGCGTTGACTTAGCGAAACTGGTGAAAGAGCGCGAAGCTGACGGCCAACGTCTGCCGGCGCTGTTCTGCTTCCCGCAGATTCTCCAGCATCGTCTGCGTTCGATTAACGCCGCCTTCAAACGCGCGCGTGAATCTTACGGCTATAAAGGTGACTACTTCCTGGTTTACCCGATCAAGGTTAACCAGCATAAGCGCGTGATTGAGTCGCTGGTCAACTCTGGCGAACCGCTGGGCTTAGAGGCCGGTTCAAAAGCCGAGCTGATGGCCGTGCTGGCCCACGCCGGTAAAACCCGTTCGGTGATTGTTTGTAACGGCTATAAAGACCGCGAATACATTCGTCTGGCGCTGATCGGCGAAAAGCTCGGTCACAAAGTCTATCTGGTGATCGAGAAGATGACCGAGGTACGTCTGGTGCTGGAAGAGGCCGAGCGCCTCAACGTGATTCCGCGTCTTGGTATCCGTGCGCGTCTGGCGTCGCAGGGCTCGGGCAAGTGGCAGTCGAGCGGTGGTGAGAAGTCGAAGTTTGGTCTGGCGGCATCGCAGGTATTGCAGCTGGTCGACATTATGCGCAAAGCGGGTCGTCTCGATAGCCTGCAGCTGCTGCACTTCCATCTCGGTTCGCAGATGTCCAACATCCGCGACATCGCCACCGGCGTACGTGAGTCGGCACGTTTCTACGTTGAGCTGGCGAAGCTGGGCGTCAACATCAAATGCTTTGATGTGGGCGGCGGTTTGGGCGTGGACTATGAAGGAACGCGCTCGCAGTCTGATTGCTCGGTCAACTACGGCCTGAACGAATACGCCAACAACGTGATTTGGGCAATCGGCGATGCCTGTGAAGAGAACGGCCTGGAACATCCAACCGTGATCACCGAATCAGGTCGTGCAGTGACGGCGCATCACACTGTATTGGTGTCCAACATCATTGGTGTTGAGCGTAACGAGTTCAGCACGCCGGTGGCACCGGATGCCGATTCACCGCGTCCGATTCAGAGTTTGTGGGATACGTGGCAAGAGATGCACGAACCTGACGTGCGTCGTTCGCTGCGTGAATGGCTGCACGATAGCCAAATGGATCTGTTCGACATCCATACCGGTTATTCATCAGGCACCTACGATCTCGGTCAGCGCGCCTGGGCAGAACAGCTTTACCTGAGCATCTGCCACTATATTCAGCAGCACCTCGACCCAAGCAACCGCGCGCATCGCCCGATCATTGATGAGCTGCAGGAGCGTATGGCGGATAAGATTTACGTCAACTTCTCGCTGTTCCAGTCGATGCCGGATGCGTGGGGCATCGATCAGCTGTTCCCGGTGCTGCCGCTGGAAGGGCTGAATAAAATGCCGAAGCGTCGCGCGGTGTTGCTCGACATCACCTGTGACTCCGATGGCACCATCGATCACTACGTCGATGGCGATGGCATTGCCACCACCATGCCGATGCCGGAGTACGACATCGACAATCCGCCGATGCTCGGCTTCTTTATGGTCGGTGCGTATCAGGAAATTCTCGGCAACATGCACAACCTGTTCGGTGACACCGAAGCAGTGGATGTGTTTGCGTTCCCGGATGGCAGCGTGGAAGTACAGCTGTCGGATGAGGGCGATACCGTGGCGGATATGCTCGAGTACGTGCAGCTTAATCCGAACGATCTGATGACGCTGTTCCGCGATCAGGTGACTCAGCAAACCGATATTCCTGAAGAGCTGCGTGCGCAGTTCCTCGCAGAATTTGAAAGCGGCCTGTACGGTTACACCTATTTAGAAGATGAGTAATTAACTGCTCCCCAATCGAGCCCGTAATGGGCTCGGTTTTCTCTTTTCCTGCTATATTCTCGCGCATCCTCACCTTTTTAATTCTATTTGTGAAGACGATCACTCTTCGCTTATTTTTAACCTGCCGCCAAAAAAGCGCATTTATATCTTCAGCGCTATCTCTTTCTTTTTGCTGATAAAGCCATTCAGTACCAACCTCCTTTTTCGCCAATGCCCTTACATTACCTAATGATTAATCAGTGATTAAGCAGCTTATCTGTTATGTATTCCTTGCAATGCATAATCAAAATTTAAACATTAAGGGTTGAATAGTCACTTACGATAACTTTATTTATTGGAGCTTACTGGAATCGTGAATTCCAGATGAAACATTTTCAAATTTGAGATAAGTATAAAAATCAATCAATACTAATTTGCTTTTTATTGTTATTTTTCAATTTGTTCGTGTTTTTTTGAGCTGTCAAGGTTAGCGTTAAGTTAAATTTTTCTCAGATTTATCCGAAGTTTTTATGAATTTTAAAGAAATTTACTTACGTTATTGATTGGTTTAAACGATTGAAGTTGTCAGTGGTGTTTACTGAAATCTATTTTTCAAAGTGTAAGTTGTACGTTAACCTTCAGTTAAGACATTAAGTTTTATCAATGTTTACCTTACTTCTCACATGAGAAATCCTGACAGTTTAATGCTATCAGGCAGTTGCAGTAAGGATGTGAAATGAGCAATCAACCGAAGACAGTGTTCTTGTTAGAGCCGGTTTATGATTTATCCGGCCAGGTGATTGCCAGGGAATTGTTAACGCGTCTTGCAGATGACGCAGACATCAATAATAAGCGTAATCCTGAAAGGGATGTTGGGTTCTTCAGTCAGCTTTCTGCTGACGTTAAATGGCAGTTATTCCTCCACCAGATCGAAAAACTTATTCAGCTATACCAGAAAGGGTTCGACCAGATTGTCAGTGTCAATGTTGATAGAGATATCGTAGCCAGCATTTTTAAAGATGCTGAAATACAAGAAAAACTGGCTCAACTGACGCTATTGCGTTTGGAAATATCAGCATTCTTCACCGCGCGATTTAATAGCGCCGATCTGTTGATTTTAAAAGGTGTCGCGAAAGTGACGCCCGCCCCTTTATGGCTCGACGACTTTGGTCCGGGTTATTCCAACCTTTCCATGTTCGATAGCGGAATATTTGAAATCGTCAAGATTGACAAAGAATTTTTTTGGCAATTTGGCGACGGTCGCACCTTTGACATTCTGCTCGACCATCTCAACGAATTATGCAACGGCGTCATCGTTGAGGGTGTTGAAAATCAACAACAGGTCAACCTGCTAGCTCATAAACCGATTTATGGCATGCAGGGTTATCTGTGGCAGAGCGTCTATCTCGATGATTTATTAGCATAATCCTGAATATTACTGGGTTGGTTTCATCCCTCGGGGAAGTGAAAAATGTCAAAGCCTGGGCTCCATGCGTTTCACGTTATTTGTGCCCGGCCAATTGAGAAAATAAAACTTTTTCCCGTGGTGATTTTTAGAAATAAATCCAATCAGTTATCAGGATGGCGGCTAAACAAAACTCAACGCGATTTCATTCTTAGCCTGTGTGAGATCGAACAAGAGAAAAAGTGAATATTCATGGTGATTATTCACGGTAAAAGCCGGTGTCTGCGGATGCCGGGCATTTTAATGGAACTTCGCGGGATCTCGATAACATGAATAATATCTCAGTAACCCCAAAAGGTGGGACCGTTGCTTCTGAGCTGAGTGGAAATCAAGTTAATTTGACCGCTCCGAGTTTGGTGAAGCTGCATCTTAATCAGTCTGATATTAAGTCTTTCACACGCAATGGTAATGATTTAGTCGTCACCACAAAATCTGGTGAAGTCCTTGTTATTCATAATTTTTACAGCCCGAACGGTGATAGCGATTTGGTCCTGCAGGACGATCGCGGCGCGATGTGGTGGGTTGAAGATCCCGGTACTGAAGGTTTCCATTACGTCTCAATCGACAGCACCGAAGGGCTGTTAGCGGAAAACACCACCAATGACGGCACCATCGCCGCTTTCGGTATTGGTGGTGCGGCGCTGGCTGGTTTAGGTGCGATGTTTGCCGGTTCGGGCGGTGGCGGTGGCGGTGGCGGAAATGCCACGCCGAGTAACCCCGATGACGGCAACAACGGCGGCAATCCTACTAACCCGACCAATCCGACCAACCCAACCAATCCCGGTGGTGGCGATGACACTACGCCGCCAACCGCCATCACGGATTTGGTGATTAACGACACGGTTGGGCCGTATCAGGGCGCGATTGGTGCGGGCGCGATTACCGATGACAACACGCCAACCCTGAGCGGCACCGCTGAAGCGGGTGCCATTGTCAGCATTTACGATGGCACCACGCTGCTCGGCACGGTGACCGTTGGCGCGGATGGCCGCTGGAGCTTTACCACGCCTGCGCTGGCGGACGGTCAGCACAGCTTGACCGCCACCGTCACCGACGCGGCGGGTAACACCAGCCCGGCGACTAATCCGGTAGATTTCACCGTGGATACCGTCGCGCCAACCGCCGTTGGCGGCCTGAGCGTGATTAACAACAGCGGTACCACTGCGCAGCCAATCACCAACGGCGGCGCGACCAAAGACACCACGCCAGTGCTGAGCGGAACCGCTGAAGCGGGCTCGATTATCACCATCCGCGATGGCGATACCGTACTCGGCAGTGTCACTGTCGGCAGCAACGGCGCCTGGAGCTTCACCAGCCCCGAACTCAGTCAGGGCAGCCATACGCTGAGTATCACCGCAACCGATGCGGCGGGGAATACCAGCCCAGCCACCACCATCACCTTCACGGTGGATACGCAAGCTCCGACAGCAGTAACTGACCTGCTGGTCAACGATAATTCGGGCGGCAGTTCCGGCACGGTAACCAATGGCGGCACTACCGATGACAACACGCCAACACTTACCGGCAGCGGTGAAGTGGGCGCGATTGTCAGCGTCTACGATGGGCAAACCTTGCTGGGTACGGCGGTTGTGGGTAGCGATGGAACCTGGAGTTACACCACCACAGCTTTGAGCAACGGTAGCCACAGCCTGAGCGTGACCTTAACCGATGCCGCAGGCAACGTCAGTGCGCCTTCAGCACCTTATGATATCAACGTGCAGGCCGGTATTCCCCCAGCAACCACCTCGCTCGAAATCACCGACGATTCCGGTAATACGCTGGTGCAGCTCAGCAATGGCGGCAGCACGCACGACAACACACCAACCTTGAGTGGCCTGGCAACTGCTGGCGCACTGATCACGCTGTATAACGGCAGCACCGTGTTGGGTAGCGTGGTCGCGGGCAGCGATGGACAGTGGACCTTTACGCCAGCCGCATTGGCAGATGGCAGTTACGCGTTCCACGCCTCGGTAACCGATACCTCTGGCAACGTGACGCAAACGCCGGTTATCACCATCACCGTGGATACCGTGCCACCTGCTGCGGCCGGTGGCGTCACGCTGAGTGATAACGATGGCAGCACGCTGCAACCGATCGCTTCCGGTGGTGCGACCAATAGCACCACGCCAGTACTGAGCGGCACCGCAGAACCGGGCAGCACCGTCACCGTGCGTGATGGCGATACCATACTCGGCACCGCAACCGTGGGCAGCAACGGCACATGGAGCTTCACTTCACCAACGCTGACGGAGGGCGGCCACAGCATTACCGCCACCGTCACCGATGCAGCAGGGAACGTTGGTCCAACCTCCAGCCCGATCACCTTCACCGTGGATACCCAGGCTCCAGCAGGGGCCAGCAATGTGGTGATCAGCGATAACGTCGGCGGAGCTACCGGCCCAATCACTGCGGGTTCTACAACCGATGACAATACACCAACGCTGAGCGGCAACGGCGAAGTTAACGCCATCGTTAAAATCTACGATGGCAGCACGCTGCTCGGCAGCGTTACTGTCGGCAGCGATGGCACCTGGAGTTTCACAACACCAGCGCTGAACAATGGCCAGCACACGCTGAGCGTGACGCTGACCGATGCGGCGGGCAATGTCAGTCCAGCGACAACCGGGGTGAACTTCACGGTTGATGCGGGCGTCGCGCCGACCACCAGTACGCTGCAAATCACCGATGACAGCGGCAGTACGCTGAAAATCCTGCCAGACGGCTCGAGCACGCATGACACCACGCCAATTCTTAGCGGCCTGGCGTCAGCGGGCGCGGTGATTGAGCTGTTCAACGGCACCACGCTGCTGGGCAGCACCGTGGCAGGTGCTGATGGTCAGTGGAGCTTTACGCCTGGCGCGCTGCCAGACGGGACTTACGCCTTCCACGCCACGGCGACGGATACCACCGGCAATGTGACCGATTCCGGCACGCTCACTATCACCATTGATAACGTTGCGCCTGCGGCGGCGGCCGATCTGCAACTGAGCGACAACAATGGTGGTACCGTGGTGCCGATTGCCGCAGGCAGCACCACCAATGACAATACGCCAACCTTCAGTGGCACAGCCGAACCGGGCAGCACCGTGACGGTTTTGGATGGCACCACCGTGCTCGGCACTGCAACCGTCGGCAGCGATGGCAACTGGAGTTTCACCACGCCAACGCTGGCTGATGGTAATCACAGCCTGACCACCACCGTCACCGATCCCGCTGGCAATACCGGTCCGGCATCGTCACCGGTCACCGTGACGGTGGATACCTCGCCGCCAGCCGTGGTGGGCAATTTGGTGATCGAAGATAGCGTCGGCGCGGTACAAGGACCATTAACCTCCGGCGACACCACCGATGACCGTGCACCAACCCTGAGCGGCACCGGCGAGCCGAATGCCACCATCAGCATTTACGATGGCACCACGCTGCTGGGCAACACCACCGTGGGCACCGATGGCACCTGGAGTTTCACCACGCCAGCGCTGAGCAACGGCGATCACACCTTTACCGTCACGGCAACCGACACGGCCGGTAACGTTGGCCCAGCCAGCCCGCCGATTGTTATCACCGTTGACGCAGATATTCCTCCTGCCACTTCGTCGCTGGAAGTGACGGACGAAAACGGCAACACCGTAGCGCAGCTGACTGATGGCGCCAGCACCAACAACGACAGCCCGGTATTAAGCGGTGTGGCGGGTGCCGGTAACATCATCACACTGTATGACGGCACCACCGTGCTGGGCAGCACCACGGCGGGCAGCAACGGCCAGTGGATCTTCTACCTCAGCGGTCTGACGGATGGTCCGCACGCGCTGCATGGCACCATCACCGATGCCAACGGCAACGTTACTGATACTGCAACCATCAACATCATCGTGGACACCATCGCGCCGGATGCGGCATCCGGTGTGGAACTCACCAACGACGCGGGCAGCATTACGCAGCCGATTGCTGCGGGAGGGGCCAGCAATGATGCGACGCCAGTGCTGAGTGGCACGGCGGAAGCGGGCAGCAAAGTCACGATTCTGGATGGCAACACCGTGCTTGGCACCGTTACCGTTGGCAGCGACGGTAACTGGAGCTTCACCACGCCGACGCTGGCGGAGGGCAATCACAGCCTGACCACCACCGTCACTGATGCAGCGGGTAATGTCAGCCCGGCGACCACACCGATCGCCTTCAGCGTAGATACCATCGCGCCAGCGCCGGTCAGTGGCCTGGTGGTCAACGATAACGTCGGTGGCAGCACCGGTCCGTTGACCTCTGGCGCTATCACCGATGACAGCACGCCAACCCTGACCGGCACCGCCGAAGCGGGATCGGTGGTGCGCGTGTATGACGGCACCACATTGCTGGGCTCGGCGACAGCGGGCAGCGACGGCAGCTGGAGCTTCACGCCAGATAACGCGCTGACCAACGGCCAACACAGCCTGACCACCACCGTTACCGATGCGGCAGGCAACGTGAGCCCGTCGTCGCCGGTATTCACCCTGAATGTCGATGCCGGTGTTCCGGCGACCAGCAGCTTGCTGGTGGTCACCGACGACAGCGGCAGCACGCTGGTTGAACTGCCAAATAACTCCAGCACCCACGACACCACGCCGATTCTCAGCGGGCTGGCGGGCGCGGGCGATCTCATCACGCTGTATAACGGCACCACCGTTATTGGTAGCACCGTCGCGGGCAGCGATGGGCAGTGGAACTTCACGCCAGCGGCGCTGGCCGATGGCAACTACGCTTTCCACGCTGTCGCCACTAACGCCACCACCGGCGTCGATACCGATTCGCCAACCATCAACATCACCATTGATACCGTGGTGCCAGGCGCACCAACCGGCGTGGGGCTGGAAGATGGTGCTGGCGTGCCGATCCCGGATGGCAGCAGCACTAACACCAACACACCAACGCTGACCGGCAGCGGTGAAGCGGGCAGTACGGTAACCATCTCGGATGGCACCACTGTGCTCGGCACCACCACGGTGGGTAACGATGGCACCTGGAGTTACACCACGCCACCGCTGAGCGATGGCGGTCATAGCCTGACTTCGACCGTTACCGATCCAGCAGGCAATACCGGTCCGGCTTCGACGCCGGTGACCGTGACTATTGATACCCAACCGCCTGCGGCGGCGGGCAATGTGCAGTTCACCAATGACGACGGAACCCCGCTGGCCTCAGGTAGCACCACCAGCGACACCACGCCAACCCTCAACGGCACCGCCGAACCGGGCAGCACCGTTACGGTGAGCGATGGCACCACCGTGCTGGGCACTGCAACCACCGGCACCGACGGCAACTGGAGCTTCACGCCAGGCACTCCGCTGACTGAAGGACAGCACAATCTCACCACCACCGTCACCGATACGGCCGGTAACGTTGGCCCTTCATCGTCAGTGGTGATTGTGATTGTTGATACCACACCACCCGCAGCCGCCACCGATCTGCAGCTCAGCAATGATGGCAGCGGCACGCTGGTACCGGTGGCGGATGGCGGCACCACCAACGATGTGACGCCAGTATTGAGTGGTCGCGCGGAGCCGGGCAGCATTGTGACGGTTTCCGATGGCGGCACGCCGTTGGGTTCGGTTACCGTCGGCAACGATGGCAACTGGAGCTTTACCTCTCCAACGCTCGGCGATGGTGCGCACAGCCTGACCACCACCGTGACCGATGCGGCGGGAAATACCGGCGCGGCGAGCACGCCACTGACCTTCACCATCGACACTACGGCACCGCCAGCACCGGGCGGTGTGCAGCTGAGTAACGACACCAGCGGCACGCCAGTTCCGATTACCTCTGGCGCGGCAACCAACGATGCAACGCCAGTATTGAGCGGCACCGCAGCAGCGGGCAGCACCATTACCGTTTCTGATGGCGGCAACGTGCTCGGCACCGTGACGGTTGGCAGCGGCGGAACATGGAGCTTCACCACGCCAGCACTGAACGAGGGCAGCCACAGCCTGACCGCCACCGTCACCAGCCCAGCGGGCAACACCGGTGCGCCATCTACGCCAATTGTGGTCACTGTGGATATCACGCCGCCTGCGGCGGCAACCGGTCTGCAACTCAGCAACAACGAAGGCACGACGCCGGTACCGATTGCCGCAGGCGGCACCACTAACGACACCACGCCAGCGCTGAGCGGCACCGCAGAAGCGGGCAGCATCATCACGGTACGTGATGGCACCACCGTGATTGGTAGCGCGACCGTTGGCAGCGATGGATCGTGGAGCGTTACGCCAACCACGCCATTAACGGCGGGCGAGCATACGCTGACTACCACCGTCACCGATGCGGCCGGTAACGTCGGCCCAACCTCGACGCCGATCACCGTCAACATCGACACCACGCAGCCGCCAGTGGCAGGCAGCGTGGTGCTGAATAACGACAACGGCAGCACACCAGTGCCTATTGTTAATAACGGCGCAACCAACGACACCACGCCGGTAATCAGCGGTACCGCGGCGGCGGGCAGCACGGTAACAGTGCTGGATGGCAGCACCGTGCTGGGCACCGTTGTGGTCGGCAGCGGCGGCAGCTGGAGCTTCAGCACGCCAGCGTTGAGCGAAGGCGCACATAGCCTGACCACCACCGTCACCAGCGCAGCGGGTAACGTCAGCGATCCGTCTACGCCAATCAACTTCACCGTTGATACCCAGGCTCCAGCCACCTCAACCGGTCTGCAGTTGAGCAACGATGGCGGCACCATCATTGCCACTGGCGGCATCACCAACGACAGCACGCCAATACTGCGTGGCACGGCGGAAGCGGGCAGCACCGTTACGGTGCGCGACGGCACCACGGTGCTGGGCACTGCGACGGCGGGCACCGACGGCAGCTGGAGCTTTACGCCAGCCACCGCGCTGGGCGATGGCGCGCATAGCCTGACCACTACCGTCACCGATCCGGCGGGCAACAGCAGCGGTGCGTCAACACCTATCACTTTCAACGTGGATACCACACCGCCAGCCGCCGCCACTGCGCTGCAACTCAGCAATGATAACGGCAGCACGCCAGTGCCAATTGCCGCTGGCGGTAGCACCAACGACACTACGCCGGTATTAAGCGGCAGCGCCGAAGCGGGCGGTGTGGTCACCGTGCGTGATGGCACTACGGTGCTGGGCAGCACCACCGTCGGCACCGATGGCAAATGGAGCTTCACGCCAACCACGCCTCTTGATCCGGGTACGCACAGCCTGACCGCGACCGTCACCGATACGGCGGGTAACGTGGGGCCGGCATCAACGGCGTTCGCTGTGACTATCGACACCACGCCACCGCCAGTGGCAACGGCGGTGGTCCTCAATAACGATCAGGGCAGTACACCAACGCCGATTGCTACGGGCGGCGCCACCAACGACACCACGCCGGTGTTGAGTGGCAGTGCCGAAGCGGGCAGCATCGTCACCGTACGTGATGGCACCACCGTATTGGGCACGGCGATTGCAGGTAGCGGCGGCGCATGGAGCTTCACTACACCAGCGCTGAGTCAGGGCAGTCACAGCCTGACGGCGACCGTGACCGACGCAGCGGGCAACAGCAGTTCACCGTCTACCGCTATCACCTTTACTGTGGATACGCAGGCACCATCAGCGGCGACCGGTCTGCAGTTGAGCAATGATTCCGGCCAAACGGCGGTTCCGATTGCTGCAGGTGGCGCAACTAACGACACCACGCCAGTGTTAAGCGGCAACGCCGAAGTGGGCAGCACGGTCATCATCTCTGATGGCAGCCTGGTGCTCGGTTCGGTGGTGGTCGGCAGCGGCGGCACCTGGAGCTTTACACCTGCCACGGCGTTGGGCGAGGGCGCACACAGCCTGACCACCACCGTGACCGATCCTGCGGGCAACGTCAGTGCGCCATCTGCGGCGCTGAACTTCAGCATCGATACCACGCCGCCGGTGGCTCCAACGGCGATTACCCTTAACAACAACAACGGCGGCACACCGGTCACCATCGCCGCAGGCAGCACCACCAACGATGCCACACCAGCGATTGCCGGTACTGCCGAAGCGGGCAGCACGGTGACGGTGCTGGATGGCACCACTGTGCTGGGCTCCGTGATTGTCGGCAGTAACGGCCAATGGAGCTTCACCACGCCAACGCTGGGCGAAGGCGGTCACAGCCTGACGGCGACCGTCACCGATCCGGCGGGTAACGTCGGCCCGGCGTCCACGGCCATCGCCTTTACGGTGGATACCGTTGCGCCTGGCGCGGCAACTGGGCTGGCGCTCAACAATGACAATGGCGGTTCACCGGTACCGATTGCCAACAACGGTACCACCAACGACAACACGCCAGTGCTGAGTGGTACGGCGGAAGCGAACAGCATCGTGATTGTGTCTGACGGCACCACCGTGCTCGGCAGCGCTGTTGCCAATGCGCTGGGTGCCTGGAGCTTCTCACCCAGCCTGACCGATGGCACCCACAGCCTGAGCGTGACCGTACGTGACGCGGCGGGTAACACCGGGCCGGCCAGCAGCACCATCACCGTCACCGTTGATACCGTGGCACCGCCAGCAGCAACTGGGCTGACGCTGACCAACGATATCGGCACGCCAGTTAACATTCCAAACGGCGGTCTCACCAACGACAGCACGCCAGTGCTGAGCGGTTCTGGACAGGTGGGCAGCATCATCACTGTGTCCGATCAGAACGGCGTGCTGGGATCGACTACCGTCGGTGCGGGCGGAACCTGGACCTTCACGCCGGCGACTGCGCTGGCGGATGGCACTCATACCTTCAGCGTCACTGCCAGCGATGCGGCGGGCAACGTCAGTGCGCCGAGCACCATCGGAGTGGTGATCGATGCCACACCACCGGCTGCGGCGTTGAACGTGGTTGCCAGCAATGATGAAGGCACGTCGCCGGTTGCGATTACCAACGGTGGTTTCACCAACGACAACACGCCATTCCTCACCGGTACCGCCGAAGCGGGCAGCACGGTGATTATCCGTGATGGCACCAACATCATCGGTAGTGCTTCGGTGGGCAGCAACGGCCAGTGGAGCTTCACTTCGCCAACGTTGGGAGAAGGGCTGCACAGTCTGACCACCACCGTGGTGGATGCCGCAGGAAACGTGAGTACGGCGTCACCGGCGATCGGTTTCACCGTCGACAGTGTTGCACCAGCGCCAACCACGCTGGTGGTTAACAATGACAACGGCGGCTCGCCTGTGCTGATACCGAATGGCGCAACCACCAGCGACAACACGCCGTTGCTGAGCGGGAATGCGGAAGCGGGCAGTCTGGTCACTATCTACGATGGCAACACGGTGATCGGTACCACCACGGCCACGGCAGGCGGCACCTGGAGCTTTAGTTCTCCAGCCCTGACCGACGGTTCGCATACGCTGACCGCCACCGTGACCGATGAGGTCGGCAACGTCAGTGCGCCATCCTCCAGCTTTACCGTGGTGGTGGATGCCACCGCACCGCAGCCTGCTGACGACCTGCTGCTGCAAAACAACAATGGTGGCTCACCGGTAACCATTGCGGATGGTGGTATCACCAATGACAACACGCCAGCCATCAGCGGCACGGCGGAAGCCAATGCCATCGTGCGGGTTTACGACGGCACCACCTTAGTGGGTTCAGCCGTGGCAGGCAGCAACGGCGCATGGAGCATCACCACCAGCACGCTGACTGATGCAACTCATACGCTAAACGTCACTGTGACCGATGCGGCGGGCAACATTAGCTCCAATGCCTTGGTATCCCTGACGGTGGATACCTCAACCCCAGCGGCGGTGCTGACCTTTGGCGTCTACAACAACGCCAATACCACGGCCTCGCAGGTGGCGAACAACGGTTACTCCAACGACAACACACCAGTGTTGCGCGGTACCGGCGTTGCGGGCACCACCATCAACATCTACGAAGGAACCACCTTACTCGGCACCACCACGGTAGGTGATAACGGCGTGTGGCGTTTCGAAACCAGCGTGCGCGCAGATGGTCAACACAGCTACACCGTGTCGGTCACCAACGCCGCCGGTACCACCGGACCAGAAGCCACGCCGATTACTATCAACATCGATACCGCCGCTCCGGCAACGGTCAGCAACCTCACGGCAACGGACAATGTCGGTGGCAGCACCGGTCCGTTGACGTCAGGCGCAACCACCGATGACAGCACGCCAACTCTGGGCGGTTCCGCTGAAGCGGGCAGCCGAGTATCGGTATACGATGGCACCACGCTGTTGGGCACGGTTATCGCCACTGGCGGCACATGGAACTTCACACCGGGCAGTGCGCTCTCTAACGGTTCGCATAGCTTTACCTTCACGGTGACCGATGCCGCAGGCAACGTCAGCGCGGTGAGCAGCCCGGCGTTTACGCTGAATATCGCGGCGGATATGCCACCAACGGCCAGTACGCTGGTGATCACCGACGATAGCGGCAGTTCACTGGTTACCGTGAATGACGGCGCTAATATCAAGGACGGTACGCCGGTATTAACCGGTGCGGCAAATGTGGGGGATGTGATCACCATCCACGATGGCGCAGCGGTGTTGGGCAGCGTCACCGTCGGCGCATCCGGACAGTGGACCTTCACGCCAACGCTGACTGATGGAGCGCACGGCGTCTTTATCACCACGGTCGATTCGCTGGGCAATGCAGGTGCAACATCGCCAACGGTGAACTTCACTGTTGATACCGTTGCCCCTGTCGCAGTCACCGACCTGGCTGCTGCCAATAACAATGGTGGCTCGCCAGTGCCGATTGCCAACAATGGCTCGACTAACGACAGCACACCGCAGCTTACCGGTACCACCGAAGCCAACGGCATTGTCACTGTTTATGATGGCAATACCGTCATCGGCTCGACCACCGCCAATGGCCTCGGCGTATGGAGCTTCACGTCGCCAACCCTGAGCCAGGGCGGACATGCACTGAGCGTCACCGTGACGGATGCGGCGGGGAATATTGGACCACGTTCTGCGGCGGTGAACCTTACTGTCGATACCGTGGCGCCAAATGCCTCGACGCTGGTGGTCACCAACGACGTCACCAGCACGGTTGTGCCAAATGGCGGTTCGACCAACGACAACACGCCAACCCTGAGCGGTACGGCGGAAGTGGGCAGTATCGTCAGCGTTTATGATGGTACGACCTTGCTCGGTTCGGTTGCTGCCGGAACAGGCGGCGCATGGAGCTTTATTTCACCGGTGCTGGGCGAAGGCAGCCATCCACTGACCGTCCGCGTGACCGATGCAGCGGGTAACACCAGCGTGGCATCCAGCACTGCCACGGTGATCGTGGATACCGTCGCACCAACGGCCGTCAGCGGATTGGCGGCAGCCAACAACAACGGCAGTTCGCCAGTTGCGATTGCTGCAGGTGGTAACACCAACGACAACACGCCAGCGCTGAGCGGCACGGCGGAAGCGGGCAGCGTAGTGGTTATCCGCGATGGCACCACCGTGATCGGTTCTGTCACCGCTGGCAGCAATGGCGCATGGAGCTTCACCTCGCCAACGCTGGCTGATGGTCTGCATACCCTGAACGTGACGGCTACCGACCTTGCCGGTAACGTCAGTCCGAATGCGTCAATCAGCTTCACCGTGACCACGGCCGCGCCAACGCCAGTCACCAATCTGGTGGTTTCTGACAACGTGGGCGCGACACAAGGAACGCTCACCAGCGGTGCCTCTACCGATGACAACACGCCAACGCTGACCGGTACCGCAACCGCCGGCAATATCGTGATTATTTCGGAAGGCACCACGGTGTTGGGTTCTGTGGTGGCCGGAACGGGCGGTGCATGGAGCTTCACCACCGCCGCGCTGAGCGACGGATCGCATCCGTTGAGCGTGACGGTGCGCGATGCGGCAGGTAACACCAGCGCGGCGACCAACTTTACGGTCAATGTCGATACGGTGGCACCAGCCAATTCAACCTTGTTGATCACCAACGACGTCACCAGCACCACGGTGCCGAATGGCGGTTCAACCAACGACAGCACGCCAACGCTGAGCGGCACGGCGGAAGCCGGTAGTCGCGTGTCGATCTACGATGGCAGCACGCTGCTCGGTACGGCGATTGCCAGTGGCACCGGCGCATGGACCTTCACCACTGCAGTGCTGGCGCAAGGCTCGCATCCACTGAGCGTCACGGTCACAGATGCCGCCGGTAACGTCAGCGGCAGCACCTCGGCCACGGTGATTATTGATACCGTCGCGCCGGTGGCCGTAACCGGTCTGGCTGCGGCCAACAACAACGGCAGTACGCCGGTAGCTATTGCCAACAACGGCAGCACCAATGACAACACCCCAGCGCTGAGCGGTACGGCAGAAGCGGGCAGCCTGGTGATTATCCGTGATGGCACCTCGATTATCGGTTCTGTCACCGCCGGCAGTAACGGTGCATGGAGCTTCACCACGCCAACGCTGGCGGATGGTGCGCACACCTTCAACGTCACGGCGAGAGATGCAGCGGGCAACGTTAGCCCGAACGCAACGCTGACTCTGACGGTGGATACCGTGGCACCGGCGCCCGTCACTAACCTGGCGATCAACGATGATGTGGGGGCAAGTCAGGGGCCGCTGGCCAACGGTGCGGTGACCGATGATGCCACGCCAACTCTGAGCGGTACGGCGGAAGCCAATGCGATTGTCACCATCTACGATGGCACCACCGTGTTGGGTTCAGTGGTGGCCGGAACGGGCGGCGCGTGGACCTTCACCACCGCGACGCTGAGCAACGGCGTGCATCCGCTGAGCGTGACGGTCAAAGATGCGGCCGGTAATACCAGCAGCGCATCGGCGACGGTTTCCATCACCGTGGATACAGTGGCACCAACGGCGTCAACGCTGGTGATCACCAACGACATCACCAGCACTACGGTGCCGAGTGGTGGTTCCACTAATGACAACACGCCAACCCTGAGCGGTGTGGCCGAAGCCGGCAGCCGTGTCTCCATCTACGATGGCAGCACCTTGCTGGGTACGGCGATTGCCAGTGGCACAGGCGCATGGACCTTCACCACCGGCGTGCTTTCCACCGGCACGCATCCATTGAGCGTCACGGTAACGGACGCGGCCGGTAACGTCAGCGGCAGCACCTCCGCTTCGGTGATTATCGATACCACGCCGCCAGCGGCTGTCACCAACCTTGTTGCCGCGAATAACAACGGCAGTACGGCGGTGACCATTCCGAACAACGGCGTGACCAACGACAATACGCCGCTGTTGACCGGTTCGGGTGAGATTGGCGCACGCATCAGCGTCTACGATGGCACCACGCTGCTGGGCACCACCACGGTGGGCAGCAACGGCACATGGAGCTTTGTTTCAACGGCGCTGAGTAACGGTGCACACACGTTGAACGTCACGGCAACGGATGCGGCGGGCAACGTAAGCCCTAACGCCTCAACCACCTTGACGATTGATACCGTGGCACCGAATCCGGTGACCAATCTGGTGATCACCGATGATGTCGGTACGATTCAGGGGACGCTGACGAACGGTGCAGTTACCGATGACGCCACGCCAACCCTGAGCGGTACGGCGGAAGCGAACGCGATTGTCACCATCTACGACGGTACTACTGCGATTGGTTCCACCACCGCCAATGGTTCGGGTGCATGGAGCTTCACTACCGCCACGCTGAGCAACGGCACGCATCCACTGAGCGTGACGGTGACTGATGCAGCGGGTAACACCAGCAGCGCGTCGGCGACGGTTTCCATTACCGTAGATACCGTGGCACCAACGGCGTCAACGCTGGTGATCACTAACGACGTCACCAACACTACGGTGCCGAGCGGCGGTTCCACCAATGACACCACGCCAACCCTGAGCGGCGTAGCGGAAGCGGGCAGCCGTGTCTCCATCTACGATGGCAGCACACTGCTGGGAACGGCGATTGCCAATGGCTCGGGCGCGTGGACCTTCACTACTGGCGTATTGACCACCGGCACGCATCCACTGAGCGTGACGGTGACAGATACCGCCGGTAACGTCAGCGGCACGACGTCGGCCTCGGTAATTATCGATACCACGCCGCCAGCGGCTGTGACCAACCTTGTGGCCGCCAATAACAACGGCAGCACGGCGGTGACCATCCCGAACAATGGCATCACCAACGACAACACACCGTTGTTGAGTGGTAATGGTGAAGTTGGCGCAAGGATCAGCGTGTACGACGGCACCACATTGCTCGGCACCACTACGGTGGGCAGCGGCGGCACCTGGAGCTTCGTCTCGACTACGCTGAGCAACGGCGCGCACACGCTGAACGTGACGGCGACCGATGCGGCGGGCAACGTGAGCCCGAATGCGTCGACCACGCTGACCATCGACACCGTCGCGCCAGCGGCCAGTACGCTCACCATTACCGACGACGCTGGCAGCACGCCGGTGACGCTGACTAATGGCGCGTACACCCGAGATACCACGCCGGTACTGAACGGCACGGCGGAAGTGGGTGCGATTGTCACCATCTACGATGGCACCATCGCGCTCGGCTCGGTAACGGTAGGTGCGGGTGGCAGCTGGACTTACACCCCAATTGCACTGGCGAACGGCGCGCATCCGTTGAGCGTAACGGTCACCGATACGGCGGGTAACGTCAGCACCGGTAACACGGCGGTGACGGTGAACGTCGATACCGTGCCTCCTGCTGCTGTCAGCGGCCTGGCGATCAACGATGCCGGTACCACGGTCACCGGTAGCGGTGAAGTGGGGGCAACGGTAACGGTACGTGATGCGGGCGGTAACGCGCTGGGTACGGCGACGGTAGGTAGCGGCGGTACATGGTCGGTTAGCCTGAGCACGGCGCAGACCACCGGTGCTTCGCTGTCGGTGATTCAGACCGACCGCGCGGGCAACGTATCGACCAGCTCGTCACTGACCGGTGCGATTCGTATCGTGGCAGCCAATGATGTCAACGAAGTGGATTACACCACGCAAACTGGCACCATCACCAACGCCAATACCAGTTCGACCAGTACCGCGTTGCTGAGTGTTAACCTGCTTAGCACGGTGGGAGTGGGGGTTCTGAACAACACCAACGCCTACATGTTCAACGTGGGAACCGGCGATACCCGTACCGTGACGTTGCATGCCTCGGCCACCAGTCTGGTTGCCCTGACGTCTAACTACACGCTGTATCTGTATCAACAGCAGGCGAACGGCACCTGGTTGCTGAAATCCAGCAACGCCAACTACATCACCACCATCCTGACCATTGGTACGCAAACCGGTGGCAACGTGACCTACAGCAACCTCGGCACCGGTAACTATGCCGTGCTGTTAGGCACCAGCACCGGCGTTGGCGTGTTGCCATCAACTACGGTTACCACCACGTCGGATATCACGACGCTGGCGTTGACCGTGGCGGCTACCGTCACCGGCAACCTGTTGACCAACGACACCAGTTCAGTCGCCGGTACGGTACCGAACGGGACGGCGGTCACCGTGGTGACAGGACATGCGATTGCGGCCAGCGGTAACACGGTGATCACCAGCAGCTACGGTACGTTGACCATCGATTCGCACGGTAACTACACCTATACGCTGAAGGCGGGACTGGATGCCGATCTGGTGCCAGCCACCGACGTCTTCACCTATTCGGTGCGTGATGCCAGCGGCGCGGTGACCTCGGCCAGCCTGACGGTGAACCTGCATAACGGTGCGTCAACCAGCACGCTGCTGGCGACTAACAGCCTGGTGGCAGAAAACACCAGCGACCACGACGCCAGCGGCAGCATCTATGGCTCATCAACCGGTACGCATACCGGAACCTTGAGTATCACTAATGAACACGGTGATATCACCACGGTTCACAGCGTGGGTAATACGTCGGTTGCCGGGGACTTTGGTGTGCTGAGTATTGCGGCCAACGGTAGCTACACCTACTCACTGAATGCGGGCGTGGATGGACAATCCATCACCCATAAAGAGGTGTTCAGTTACACCCTGGCAGCAAGCGATGGCACCATCACCACGCAGTCGTTCACCATCGAGCTGCATCCAACCATCACAGGAACCACGGGGGCTGACACGCTGACCGGCGGTGCCTACGACGACACCATCACCAGCGGTGCCGGCGCAGATACACTGGTTTATCACTTGCTGGCGAGCGCGGATGCCACCGGCGGTAACGGTCACGATACCTGGACCGACTTCAATGTTGCGCAAGGCGACAAAATTGACGTCAGTAACTTGCTTATCGGCTGGAATGATTCCACAAGTAATATTAATGATTTCGTGAAAGTGGATCATACTTCAGATGGCAATACGGTGCTCTCGATCGACCGTGATGGTAGCGGTACGGGTTACAGCAGTACTCAACTGATTACGCTGGAAGGCGTGAACGTTTCACTGGAGGAACTGCTGCAACAACCGCACCAAAACCACACGGCTTAATGGCTATGTGATGCAGGGATGCAGTTAGGGCACAGGGATGTGCCCCTTTCTCTTTATTGACTGGTGGACTATCGATGGAACTGATGCACTCAGGCGCAACTTTTCGCCGTTCGTTTAAGCTCAGCGTTCTCTGTGCGGGCATGGCTTTACTTTACAGTTCTCAACTTTTAGCGGCCAGTGACGCGTTAACCCGGGCGGGGCAAATTACCTCAGCAGGTTTAGCGCAACAGCAAGAACTGCCTTCATTAACCGGTGAGGTGGCGGAACCCGCCCTCGCCAACGTCCCCGATTTTCTGACCATCAACCAGGCGGTGCAGCGCGCCATTCAGTGGCATCCCGATATCGCTCAGGCGGTAGGGAAAATGCTGGAGCAGGCCAATCAAGTTGATGTGGCGAAAGCCAAATATTATCCACAAATCAGTGCTGGCATGAACAACGGCTACAGCAACGCATACAGCGAAAAGGGCTTCAGCCCGTCGTTTGTGCTGTCGGTTTCGCAGATGCTGTATGACTTTGGCAAGGTCAGCAGTTCGGTGCGTTCCGCAGAAGCGGGCGTGGCGCAGGAGCAGGCCAACGTGCTGGTGAGTATTGATACCGTGGCGCACGATACCGCCGCAGCGCTGGTGGAAGTGCAGGGTTATCAGCAACTGGTGATCATTGCGCAACAGCAGCTCACGGCGCTGAGTAAGATTGGCGATCTGGCGCGACAGCGTAATGAAGAGGGCGCGGCGTCGCTTTCGGATGCCACGCAAACCGATGCGCGTATCGAAGGGGCGCGCACTACGTTGATACAATATCAGGCTAACCTCGATCGCTGGCGCGCCACGCTGGCGACCTATCTTGGCTGGCCGCTGGTGAAAAAAGTCAGCGACGATTTCCCCACCAAACTCACGCAATCCTGTCAGGTGGCGAAAGCCGATGACAAGCTCAATCCGTCGGTGCTGGCCGCCTGGGCGCAGGCTAATCAGGCGCAGGCCAAACTTGATAATGCCAACGCGCAAAACATGCCGACCATCTCGCTGGAACCGCAGGTGACGCATTATCTCAACAATCACTACTCCGGCAGCGAATCGCTGGATCGCACTCAGTATTCGGCATTTGTGAAAGTAGAAATGCCGCTCTATCAGGGCGGCGGTATCACCGCCAGCCGGGACGCAGCAGCCAATGCGCTGCAAGCCGCCAATGCCGCTGTTAACTCGGCACGGCTCAAAGCGCGTCAGCAGTTAAGCGAGTCGCAGAACGAGTCGCAAAGCCTGTCGCTCAGCCTGGCGATCATGGGTCGGCAACAGGCGCTGGGCGAGAAAACCCAGTCGCTGTATCAGGATCAGTATCTGCAACTCGGCACGCGTCCGTTGCTGGATGTACTCAACGCCGAGCAGGAAGTGTTCCAGACCCGTTTCACGCTTCAGCAAACCATCAGTCAGTTACGCTCACTGCAGCTCGATTGCCTCTACAGCACCGGGCATATGCGGTCGGCGTTTGCCTTGAATAATCAGCGGATCCAGTCCGTGGAGATCCAGCCATGACGCAATTACAGATTCCCGACGCGCCCGATAGCGCGTCCGGGGGAAACGTGCCCTTACACGGATGGGCCACCGCAATCATCCTGATTGCCACCCATTATCGCTTGCCCTGTTCGCCGGGCATGATCATGGCCGCTGCCGAATGGCAAGGCAAACAGTCGCGCGATAAAGCGTTGCGCCATCTGGCGCGCCAGGCCGGTTTATCGTTGCAGCTGTATGAAGAGAATAAGTGGGAGATCACCAGTTGGCGCTTGCCGCTGGCGATCGAACTGGCCGACGGTCAGGTGGGCGTGATCACCCAGTTTGATGGCGATGATGAAGTGCGGGTGCATTTCGCCGGTGATGAACAGCCAGCGCCGATTGCGCTGGAAACCTTGCTGCCGGAAATCCGTTTTGCCGCCGCGCTGCGTCCGGTTACCGCGGCCAAAGACAGCCGCGTCGATCGCTATCTCGCCACGGTGAAACCGGATTGGCTGCGCCGTCTGGTGCTGCACGATCTGCGGCCGTATGGCTATGTGATGCTCGGATCCTTCCTGATCAACCTGCTGGCGCTGGTCGGCATTATCTTCTCGATGCAGGTGTACGATCGGGTGATCCCGGCGCAGTCCTATCCCACGCTGTACGTGCTGTATATCGGCGTGATCATCTCGGTGGTGTTCACTTACATCCTGCGTGTAGGGCGCGATCACGTGACCGATCTGCTGGGTAAGCGCGCCGATATGCGCGTCTCCGATCGGGTATTTGGCCATGCGCTGCGGCTGCGTAACAGTGCGGTGCCGCGTTCGACCGGTACCTTTATCTCACAGCTGCGCGAGCTGGAGGCGATCCGCGAAATGGTCACCTCCACCACGGTAACGGCAATTGTCGATATGCCGTTCTTCCTGCTGTTCCTGCTGGTAATGGCGATTATTGCGCCGCAGCTGGCGTGGATTGCGCCGGTGGCGGTGCTGCTGATGATCTTGCCGGGCGTGCTGAGCCAGAAGAAGCTTTCGAAGCTGGCGCAGCAAAACCTGAAAGAGTCGACGCTGCGTAATGCGGTGCTGGTGGAGAGCGTGCAAGGGTTGGAGGATATCAAGCTGATGCAGGCGGAAGATCGCTTCCTGCAACAGTGGAACAGCTACATTCGCATTACCGCGCAATCCGGCGTGGAGATGCGCAAAGTGATGCACTCGCTGATTACCTGGGGCGTCACCGTACAAGGTTTGGTATATGCCAGCGTGATTGTGATCGGTGCGCCGATGGTGATCAACGGTGATATCACCACCGGTGCGATTGTGGCGGCGTCGTTGCTCTCTTCACGCATGATTGCGCCGATGGCCACGCTGTGCGGCGTGCTGGCGCGCTGGCAACAGGTGAAAGCGGCGAAAGGCAGCCTTGATGCGTTGATGAATTTGCCGGTGGAGAACAGCAAAGACGAAACGCGCATTCATACGCCGGTGCTGTTTGGTCACTACCAATTCACCGATGCGATGTTCCGTTATTACACCGATTCTCTGAACATCGCGCTGCGCATTAAAAGCCTGACCATCAAACCGGGCGAGCGCATCGCGGTGCTGGGACGCAACGGTTCGGGTAAATCGACCTTGCTGCAGGCGATGATCGGCGGCATCGATTTGGTCGGCGGTGAACTACGGCTGGATAACCTCAGCCTGCCGCACATTGATATAGCGGATGTGCGGCGCAACGTGGGTCTGTTGACGCAAAACGCGCGCTTGTTCCACGGCACGCTGCGGGAAAATCTCACCATGGGCGCGGCACACGCCACCGATGATGCCATCTTCGGCGCGCTCACCGTCAGCGGCGGCGCGGATTTCATTCGTCGTCTGCCGCTCGGCCTTGATCATCCGATCATGGAAGGCGGCGTTGGGCTTTCTGGTGGTCAGCGTCAGTCGCTGCTGCTGGCGCGCATGTTGCTGCGCGATCCCAACATTATCCTGCTGGATGAGCCGACGGCGGCGCTCGACGATCACACCGAGAAAGAGTTTATCGAACGGCTCGGTCAGTGGCTCAACGGCCGCACCTTGATCGTGGCAACGCACCGTGCGGCGATCCTCGCGCTGGTGGATCGTGTGCTGGTGTTGAAAGAGGGACAACTGGTGATGGATAGCCCGAAAGAGAACGCCTTGCCGGCACCGCGTGCTAACGGCATTCCGCCGGAGGCGCAATCATGATCAAACAATTACCGGCAAGACTGCGCTTAGTAACGGCGGCAGAAGTGGATTCCTCCGACGATCTGCTGGGTGAGCTGCGATCCGAAACCCATTACACCGGCGCGGTGCGGCTGATCGTCATCAGTACCGCACTGATCTTCGTCACGGTTATTTGGGCATGGTTTGGCGTGCTGGATGAAGTCTCCACTGGCACCGGCAAAGTGATCCCCAGCTCGCGCGATCAGGTGCTGCAATCACTGGAAGGCGGCATTCTCACCGAGCTGTATGTGCATGAAGGCGATCAGGTGCAGGCCGGACAAGTGGTGGCGCGTCTGGATGCCACGCGATCGGAATCTAACGTCGGCGAAAGTGCGGCGCGCTATCGTGCGGCATTGGCTGCCGCCTCGCGCCTCAATGCTGAAGTGAACGATCAGCCGCTGAGTTTCCCGGCGGAGCTGAACAAGTTTCCCGATCTGATCGCATCAGAAACGCGGCTGTATAAAACCCGCCGCGCGCAGCTGACCGATGCCACCGCGCAGTTCAAAGAGTCGCTGGCACTGGCTAACCGCGAGCTGGCCATCACGCAGCGCCTGGCGAAAACCGGCGCTGCCAGTAGCGTGGAAGTGCTGCGTTTACAGCGCGATAAATCGGATCTGGAACTGAAGCTCACCGATATGCGTTCGCAATATTACGTTCAGGCGCGCGAGGAGCTGGCAAAAGCCAACGCCGAAGCCGACAGCATGGCGCAAGTGGTGAAAGGGCGCGAAGACACGGTAACGCGATTGACCATCCGTTCACCGATGCGCGGTATCGTGAAAAACATCAAAGTCTCGACCGTGGGCGGCGTGGTGCCACCGAATGGTGAGCTGATGAACATTGTGCCAATGAACGATCGTCTGCTGATTGAAGCGCGATTGTCACCGCGCGATATCGCCTTTATTCGTCCCGGCCAGCGGGCGGTGGTGAAGATCTCGGCTTATGACTACGCCATTTATGGCGGCCTGAACGGCGTGGTGGAGAGCATCTCGCCGGATACCATTCAGGATGAGGTGAAACCGGAAATTTACTACTACCGCGTGTTTATCCGCACCGATAACGACTATGTGCAGAATAAAGCCGGTAAGCGCTTCTCTATCAGTCCCGGCATGGTTTCTACCGTGGATATTAAGACCGGAGAGAAGACGGTGATGGATTATCTGATTAAGCCGTTTAATAAGGGTAAAGAGGCGATGCGCGAACGTTAAATTCGTCGTTACCTAATTGAAAACGCCGTTGATTCTTTGAGAGTCGCGGCGTTTTTTTTAACCAAACTTTTAAGTCGAATGATTAACGTGTAACACTCTCACCCTGATATTTATTCTCTATGAGAAATGTCCTGAGGTTTACCTGCGGGTAAATCAAGTCATTTCTTAAATCTCCGCCACTATGTTGGATATATATTCGTGCGAGTCTTTTCTTATAAGGAATGACCAAACATGACGGCGGCGTTTACCGAGACGTATCAATAAAACTCAAACCTGATACTTAAATAAATTTTGATGATAGATGCATATTGATGAAAGACAATTCCAGGAAGAACAGCTTACGCAAGCATTTATCGGTTTTCACCCTGGCGGGTATCCAAAAGCATCTGGCGAAAATTATCATTGTTGCGCCAATGGTGCTGTTAATTGTTTATCTGGCTATTTTTAGTCAGCCGCGCTATGTGAGTGAATCAAAGGTTGCCGTTAAACGTTCAGATGATCTTGCCGGCAATAATCTTAATGTCGGATTACTATTAGGCGCTTCTAATCCAAGTTCAGTGGAAGATGCTTTTTACCTCAAAGAGTATATTAACTCACCGGATATGCTGCTAACGCTTGATAAAAAACTCAATTTTTATCAGGCATTCAGTGAGGGCGGATTAGATTTCCTCAATAAGTTGCCGGCAGGAGAAAGCGCTGAAGGTTTGTTGCGCCATTATCGCTCGCGCATCAGCGTAACCTACGACGATAGAGCCGGATTGCTTACGCTACAGACGCAAGGCTTTAGTCCGGAATTCGCACTGCGTTTTAATCGTGAAGTTTTGATTGAATCAGAACGTTTTATTAATGAGCTTTCGCATCATATTGCCCGCGAACAGCTTAGTTTTGCTGAAGCAGAGATGGAGAAAGCCCGTCTGCGCTTAAAAATCAGCAAGGATGAACTCCTTGCTTATCAAAATAGTAATAACGTACTGGATCCTGAAGCGCAGGCCTTAGCAGCGAATGTGCTGGTAAATACATTGATCGGACAGAAGACGCAAATGGAAGCGGAATTGCGCAACCTACTGACCTACTTACGTGACGATGCGCCCCAGGTGGTGAGTTTACGTAATGCGATTGATTCCATGCAGGCGCAGATCGAAAGTGAAAAAGGCAAAATCACTGCGCCGCAGGGTGAAAAATTAAATCACATGGCGGCAGAATTCGAAGAGATAAAATCAAAGGTCGCGTTTGATAATGAATTGTATAAATTAGCGCTGACTGCCATTGAAAAAACCCGAGTAGAAGCTGCGCGTAAATTGAAAGTGTTATCAGTTATTAGTTCACCACAATTACCGCAAGAATCTACCTTCCCTAACACACCTTATTTAATTGCTTGTTGGTTGTTAGTGTGCTGCCTGATGTTTGGCACGCTTAAATTACTGCTTGCCGTAATTGAAGACCACCGGGATTAATGCTGTCGCAAAATGAGTTTGCTATGAAATTATTATCATCACTATTACTGATTACCGTTAGTCTCGCTCTGCCGATTCGCGCAGCCACAGACATTATGGCTGACCCCATTTTATCGGGAACAGCGTCGCAATCATTTTTATCAGGTAATCAAAACCAGATTGGATTTGTTGACGCACCACCGGCCGTTATTCCCGTCGCATTGAGCCGTATGTTTGGTGCGCAGTTGTTTAATGGCACCAGTGCAGACAGCGGTGCAACCACCGGCTTTAATCCAAACTATGTGCTTAACCCCGGCGATAGCATTCAGGTGCGTTTGTGGGGAGCCTTTACCTTTGATGGTGCGCTTCAGGTTGATCCAAAGGGCAATATTTTTCTGCCAAATGTGGGGCCGGTCAAAGTGGCTGGCGTCAGCAATAGCCAGCTTAATGCGCTGGTTATCAGTAAAGTGAAGCAGGTTTACCAATCTAATGTCAGTGTCTACGCCTCACTGCTGCAGGCGCAGCCCGTCAAAGTGTATGTGACTGGTTTTGTACGCAATCCGGGGCTGTATGGCGGCTTAACTTCAGATTCGTTGCTCAACTATTTGATTAAGGCGGGCGGCATCGATCCCGATCGTGGCAGCTACGTGGACATCAACGTGAAGCGTGGCAATAAAGTACGTTCAAGCATCAATCTGTATGATTTTTTACTCAACGGTAAACTGGGCTTGTCGCAGTTTTCTGATGGCGACACCATTGTGGTTGGGCCGCGCCAGCATACGTTTAGCGTGCAGGGCGATGTGTTCAACAGCTATGACTTCGAATTTCGCCATAGCAACATTTCGGTTACCGAAGCCCTGAGCTGGGCAAGACCTAAACCCGGAGCCACCAATATCACCATCATTCGTAAGCAAGGTTTGGCGAAGCGCAGCGAATATCATCCGATTGGCACCGCAGCCGGGCGCATGTTGCAGGATGGTGACACCTTAATTGTCAGCACCGACCGCTATGCCGGCACCATTCAGGTGCGCATCGAGGGTGCGCACTCCGGTGAGCATGCGATGATCTTACCGTACGGTTCCAACATGCGCGCCGTTCTGGCGAAAATCCGTCCGAATAGCATGTCGCAGATGACCGCCATTCAAATTTATCGTCCCTCAGTGGCGGCTCGTCAGAAAGAGATGATGAACGTCGCGCTGCAAAAACTCGAAGAAGCGTCTCTATCTGCCCAGTCATCGACTAAAGAAGAGGCCAGCTTACGCGTACAGGAAGCGCAATTGAACAGCCGCTTTGTGGCCAAAGCACGCAACGTTGTGCCTAAAGGTGAAGTGATCATCAATCAGAAAAACCTCGACGGGATTTTGTTGGAAGATGGCGATGTCATTAGCATCCCTCAGAAAACGTCGTTGGTTCTGGTACACGGTGAGGTGTTGTTCCCTAATGCGGTGAGCTGGGAAAAGGGGTTACGTCCGAAAGATTACATAGCGAAGTGCGGCGGTCTGACGCAGAAGTCGGGTAATGCCAGAGTGATTGTCATACGCCAGAACGGCGCCGCTGAAAATGCAGAGGATGTTGATCAAATCAATCCTGGTGACGAGTTGATGGTGCTGCCGAAGTACGAGTCGAAGAACATCGAAGTCACTCGTGGACTTTCAACCATCCTGTATCAACTAGCAGTAGCAGCGAAAGTCGTGTTAACGCTGTAAGGCAGAGCAGAAATGATCGGTGTTTTCTCTTCAGGAATTTGGCGTATTCCACATTTGACCAATTTTCTGGCACAGCCGTGCCAGAAGTTATCGCCCTTTATGCCCATCGCCGATGACATTGCTTCAATTGCGGTATGGGGGCACCGGCCAAGTGTGCATAAGCCTGTGGCGCGCGCACTGAATGCAGGTAAGCCGGTGCTGCGACTGGAAGATGGTTTTATTCGCTCACTGGATCTCGGCGTGAATGGTGCACCGCCACTCTCGATGGTGCTGGATAATGTTGGCATCTACTACGATGCCAATCAGCCAAGCGCGTTGGAGATACTTATCCGCGACCGGGATGCTAATAAAGCACTCGCAGCGGAGGCGGAAAGCGCCATGCGCATCATCGTTGCAGAAGATCTATCGAAATATAATCAGGCGCCGCCCTTTGTTGTCGAACATCATGTTCCAGCAGACATTGTTTTAGTCATTGATCAGACGTTTGGTGATATGTCAGTCAGTTATGGAAATGCTGGACCTGCTGATTTTGACAATATGCTGGACGCTGCGTTGAGAGAAAATCCCACGGCAACCATCTGGATTAAAATTCATCCTGATGTATTGCAAGGAAAGAAGGCGGGATATTTTCGGGAGTTGGAAGCTAGCCAGCGTATTCACTTGATAGCTGATAACGTTAGTCCATATTCACTTTTGCGACATGTTGCGCGAGTCTATGTCGTGACCTCGCACTTTGGTTTTGAAGCCTTAATGGCAGGCAAACCAGTCACCTGCTACGGGCAACCCTGGTATTCAGGTTGGGGATTAACGGATGATCGACATCCGCAAGCGCAGGAATTAAGCCGGCGGCGAGGGCGAGCCAGCTTACTTGAGTTATTTTCCGCTGCCTACTTACGCTATAGCCGTTATATCAATCCGGCCAACGGTGAACCGGCAACTTTATTTGATGTGCTTAACTGGATGAAATTGCAGAGACGCCATCAGCAGCAACGAAACGGGTCTCTTTGGGCGCCAGGATTATCGCTGTGGAAATACAGCATCCTCAAACCATTTTTGGATACCGGAGTCAACAGATTAAGTTTTTCGCGTCCCTGTGTTGAGACCACAGCTTGCGTAGTCTGGGGAGTTCACGGTGAACGACGTTGGGAACAGGAGGCTAATGCACGCCATTTACCGATCTGGCGTATGGAAGACGGTTTTTTACGATCATCCGGATTGGGTTCTGATCTCCTGGCTCCGCTATCTCTGGTATTGGATAAGAGGGGTATTTATTACGATGCAACCCGGCCAAGTGACTTAGAAGATATGCTTAATAAGAGCATGCTGAGTACTACGCAACTCTCACGTGTTGAAAAACTGATGAAACGACTGGTTGCCAGCAAATTGAGTAAATACAATTTGGGGGCGGAATTTAGTGTTCCAGCGGAATCGTACGGGAAACGCATAATATTAGTGCCTGGACAGGTTGAAACTGACGCATCTATTCAAAAGGGTGCTTTTTCAATTAACACTAATTTAAAACTGTTAAGCATTGTGCGTGAGCGAAATCCTGACGCTTATATTATTTATAAGCCACACCCTGATGTACTAGTAGGTAATCGTTTGGGGCATATTTCACAGCATATAGTCTCTCAATATGCTGATTTTCAAGTGCTAGATGCGGATATCATACAATGTATTCAGGTCGCGGATGAGGTTCATACCATGACTTCTCTCGCAGGTTTTGAAGCCTTATTACATGGAAAACACGTTTACTGCTATGGCTTACCATTTTATGCCGGCTGGGGACTCACGCACGATGAGCATCGCTGTGAACGCCGTCAACGTAAGTTACGGCTTGAGGAAATGGTGTATCAAGTATTAATTAGATATCCCACCTATATCCATCCACAACGATGGGAAGCGATAACCGCCGAAGAAGCGGTAGAAATATTGATTGGTACACCACGCACTGCGTTAGTAATCAGGAAGAATAAATGGGACAAATTGAAAAGAAATGTGCGAAAGATAAAGATGTTTTGCAAAATAAAACTGCACTTATAAATGTAATTTTTCAGGTTGACTTTAGTAATGAATATCAGAGGAAAAGCTGTTAATAAAATCCTTGCCGGTGAGCGTTATCTATTATTACAGGGACCAATGGGACCTTTTTTTACCTTCCTGTCGGAATGGCTGGAGTATCATAATCGAGAAGTTATTAACGTTGTATTCAATGGCGGTGACCGTTTTTATTGCAAAAACAGGAGGTTTTTGACCTACCTGCTTAAAGCTCGTGAGATAGCGGGTTGGTTAGATGAAGTTCAGCAACAATACCGTTTTGATACCATTATCTGTTTTGGCGACTGCCGACCTCTTCACCATTATGCAAAACAGTGGGCATCCGAGAATGGGGTGCGTATATTAGTATTTGAAGAAGGCTATCTACGGCCGCAATTTATTACTTTAGAAGAGGGCGGTGTAAATGCAAATTCTTCGCTTTCACGCGATGCGAACTTCTATCTCAATCAACCCGATCAGCTTCCGCTTCAGGTTTTGCCTGTTGAATCATGTACCAAAAAGCAATATGCTCATGCTGCGTGGTACTATTTAAATAGCTGGTACTATCGTAAAGAATTTTTGAATTACCAACATCATAAGCCATTATCGATATGCTATGAAGCCGGTTGCTGGATCCGTTCAGGATGGCGGAAAGTGATTTATTCGTTAAAGCAAAGAAAATTACTTGCGAAGTTGCAACAAGAATTGGATAAAAATTACTTTCTGGCTATTTTGCAGGTATACAACGACAGTCAGGTGACGAGCCACAGTCCTTATAATGATATTCGGGATTATATCTATGAGGTAATTTTCTCCTTTGCACGTCATGCACCGCTAGAAAGCACACTTGTCATTAAGCATCATCCAATGGATCGAGGCCATCGACAATACCATTCATTAATTGATCAATTGTGCGTAAAGCTGGGTATTCGGGGGCGTGTAATGTATGTCCACGATTTACCATTGCCGGATTTACTTAACCATGCAAAGGGGGTTGTGACCATTAATAGTACGGTAGGAATTTTAGCGCTGAACTATAACAAACCTTTAAAAGTGATGGGTAATGCACTTTATGATATCAAAGGCCTTACATTCCAGGATAGCCTTGACAAGTTTTGGAGTATGGGTGAATTACCGGACATGAAGTTATTCGAACATTTTTTATCTCATCTTTTAATTTCAACGCAGATTAACTCGGCATATTATCCTTGTCTTAACAAACCTGATGTTGGCGATGCATTTTCAGAGTTAAGGACGAATTGAAAACGGATGAAAAAATCTGCGATGGGCTAAATATCAATTTATAAAAGGAGGTTGTTTATTTAAGGAGGTGGTTATTTGTGCTTTTACGGTCAGATTTAACTGATACGGCTTGGTCGGAATGAATGTTCTTAATTGTATTTCCATGTGCATTAATTAATCTTATCGCTGTCTTTTTACAATCGATGAAAGTGCAATTATCTATAACAGAGTTATCAATTGCTTGAAGTTGTATCGCATTACTACTGGTGTTTTTGAATAAGCAGTCGCTAATTATTATTGACTGATGATGTTTTTCAGGATTGCTATGTGAAGCGACACCTTTTTGTACGTTTATGAATTTACAAGATAGTATATTCACTCTTTTGCATGAAGAGTTATCCCAATTGCCATAGGCTGGAAATCCTGGTTTGCTGTTGTAGTCGATGTTTATTTCCTCGTGAGAACCCGACTGAGATATCATCGTATCCGAGAATATGCAGTTGCTAACTGTGAAATCCTCTTGAGCATTACACTCTATTCGATGAGAATTTTTGCCATTATAAAAATGGATGTTGTGTAAAAATACGTTTTTTGAACGGCCAAAAATCATTGCACTACGGCTTTTTTCAGCCAGATCACCACGTAAATTTATTGAGAAATCTGATAAAAAGTATTTTCCTCTCCCGTTATATCCACTGCGCTTAATGAAGTTTGGATTACCTCTCTCTCCATTAACGAATAGCCAGCTATTTTTAGTATTTCGATATTCAATGATGGATGTCGCCATACCAGAACCAATAATCCTTACATTTGGGCCAAGTTCAATATGATTTTTTACGATTAAATGCCCTTCATTGAAGTAGTACTGTCCCTCATTTGCAAGTATTTTCCTCAACGTAAGTGTATCATCATGATGTCCATCCATTTTGAGTCCCAATTGCTTAAAGGAAATTATATCCTTATAAATAGGGATGATGAAAATTTCTCTCCCAACTTTAATGGAATGAGCGATTTTTACATTTTTACCAAATATTACACGATACAGCATGCTGCTTTCTTTTTCGGGGTAATAAAATCCTCGGGTCTTGACTATCATCCCATCGAACAAATCAATATATTTGATATCAGAAACTGAGTTTACAGTTTTATCTATATGCTTATCACGTAATTGAAAGTTGAATGCAGTTGCTTTACTTATTGCAGGGAATGTAATCAAAATGCTTAGCAGCGATCTTCGTGTAATCATTGGTGGCTCGATCTTATAAAGTTATAGGCCAGAGTTAACTGGCCTTTTCTTATTCGATATTTTCAATTTCTTTCTTCAATGTTTGAATAAGTAATTTATCTTTTTGTGACTTGGTATGGTTGATAAAGTGAGCGCATGTTTCAATCGCAGTATCATTTAATCCCATTTTCATATAGGACTTCGCCAGAGTTGAGGCCGCTTTGACATGATGTTTACTGCGACAGAATGGTTCCAGCAATCGCAATACCGAATCAAGATCATTACGGTTAAAATAGATCTCTGCTAATCGAACAATAGGTCTTCCTAAGTATGGTGATAGCTCACGGCAGGCCTCATAATATTTGGTTGCAGCACAATAAAAGCCTTTTTTGTCAAGGCACATTGCATACAAATAGTTTATGTAGCCCCAGTTTGGCGCGTCTTTTATAAAAGCTTCAATGGTTTTTATATAGCTATCATTGAACTCTTTTCCTGTCACCAGGTTTTCATTAATCTCTTTGAAAGCTTCAATCGTGTTGTCTTTGTATAATTTTGATTTTTCCAGACTCCATAACCCTTTTGATGAACCTTTTGATACCATTTCGTAAAGTAAGTTATCAATATTATACGTTTTAGTTAGTTCACCTAAAATGTTGTGTTTGAAATTCCTTAAAGAATAAACTTTCGAATTTTCAATGCCATTTTTGAGTTTTGTTGCCGAGTAGTAATCAACAGGATCACCGTCATTGCTAATGATAATAACATCGGCACTTTTTTTATAGCTTACTGACGATAAGTCAATATCTTCGTCAGAGTAGGGAACATTGTTCTCGGCGCTTTTAGAAAACTTCATACCAAGCTTTACTTCTGGACTGAAAGCAACTATTCGGTCTGCTGCCAACGCACTTCCGAATTTCAGTGCACCATAGGCTCCCATGCTCGAACCCAGTATCCAGACTTGTCCTCCCTTTTTTTTATATAGCTTGATTTTCTCTTTAAGAAATTGAACTAATTCTTTATGGTCAGGAATATCCGGGACACCATTTTGATACCAGTCGTTACTGTAATCGTTAATAAATATTTTAGTGGCTGCTATACGACCTAATCTTTTGGAAAAAGTGAACTTTCCTTTAGGTGTATTTCTTGCTGAAAAAACGATCAAAACATTTTTTGCCGATTTTTTTTCGGATATTTTTATCGAGTCCATGATGTATTTATTCCTGATTATTAATTTCTTTAGGTGCCAGCTCTAACGGAGATGGAATGTTATAAAAAGAATTTAGTGCTTCGGTTAAATGTTCTGCGTAGTCTTCAAAGTCTAAACTATCATAGGAAGACCTATCGTTAGGGCACATTGAAAAGGGAATAGTATCCTTACCTTTTTTATCCTTTAACATACGGTAATAATCTAATGCCACTTTCTTACGAATATTAAAGTAGAACACGCGTGTTTTTGTGAAAATAGACTTTCCAGTGATTTGTGCAACGTGAGGAATAAGAAAACCGGTACAGAGCAGATCATTCATCGCTCTGAACTTGTTTTTTCTACATCCATCAAATGCTTCAGGCCAGGTTGCTTCACACAATTGAGCCACAGATTTTAATTGTGGATAGAAAGTATGTGAAAACATTTGGTCTGTATAAACGCCATATTCTGAAAAAATTAATCTACGGGCGTTTTTTGCGCCCCATTCTGTAGCGGAGTCATAAACGGGATTAACCGGTGAAGCTGGTAGCTTTATTTTCGACGTCAACATAAATGCCAAACCTGAACCGGTGAAAAAATACTCCGGTTTAACAGGCCTTAACAGCATCATGTCATCATTGAAATACACATAGTGTTCCGAAAGATCTTCAATCTTATGGATGGCACTTTCGATAACATGCGAGTTAAACGTAGGAAGATATTTTTCCTCTAATATCTCGCTGTGACTCACTATGCGGACTTTAGGATGGTCAATATTCATCCATTCTGGGTACTGTCCATTAGTCACAATGTAAACTTTATTCACCCATGGCGCATAGTCAAAAACTGAGCGAAGTGCATAACGCAGTTCATCCAGTGATTTAAAGCGTGCAGCATCCGATAGCACTGATTTTTGAGAATCGACAGGAGCGTGCTGATTGAATACCTCAATAAAATCAGGATCGTCAGAGTCTACCCATGTAAAGACAAAGTCTATAGGGAATGTCACCGGAAGATTTCCAAAATCAATAATCCTTTGATCATCGGCAGACTTTTTATTTTGCGATTTATCATTTTTGCTATTTAAAATCACGCTCCCATTTCCGTCAGAAACGGTAATAGGATAGCGCTTTATAAAAGCATCACGGAAAAATACGCCTGGTTTAAATATCAACTTCTTAATCTTATTCATGATGATGCTTCCTTCTTACTAATCACTCTAAATTTTCCTCTGATTTATACTCTGCAATAGCATCATCAATATTATCGTAGTAGCTTATTTCCCCACTTCGTCTGATGAATAAAGCTGAATCGCAATGGTCTTTTAATGATTTGAAACTATGTGAAACCATCAAAATGTTTGATTTTTCACTTTTTTCTTTAAATATATTGGCGCATTTTAATTTAAATCGACTATCACCAACTGCAGTGATTTCATCAACGATGTAGTAGTCAAAATCAAATGCCATACTTAAACCAAAACCCAGACGTGATTTCATTCCTGACGAATAGGTTTTTATCGGCATATCGAAGTATTTTCCCAGTTCAGAAAAATCTTCGACGAATGCAATCTTCTCTCTTAATTGCTCTTTCTTCGCATAGAGGCGGGAAACAAACTTTACGTTTTCTCTACCAGTCAAACTTCCCTGAAAGCCACCACTCAATCCTAAAGGCCAGGATATAGTTTTAGTGGTAGTGATCGTGCCTGAGTCTGGTCTGTCAATCCCGCCGATCATGCGAAGTAGGGTTGATTTTCCCGCACCATTGCGGCCTACAAGCGCGACACTTATGCCTGTTGGCAATTCGACACTCATCCCTTTAAATACATAGTGCCGACCCGTTGGTGTACGATAGGATTTTGTGAGGTTTTCAATTTTAATCATGATGTCAGCATCGCCTCTTCACGTGTTCTATATATCGCAAGCCCGATAAAGATCGTGCACAGTGTTGCGATTGCTAAATAATCTATACTCACGCCTACGCTGACGTAACCAGGGATGATTGCCTCGCGACTCAATTCAACTGCATGCAGGATGGGATTCCATAACAAGAACGGCCAGTATTTTTCTGGAATGGATTGCAGCGGAAACATCACGCCTGAAATAAAATAAAGTGGTTTGAGCAGAATAGGTAAAATCTTATGTGTTTCAGTAAAAACGCTCCCAATTGTCATCACTATGATGCCAATGCTGCTGGAGAATAAAATCATTAAACCCCAACTCAGCGCGAGTTGTAGCAAATCGAGCAACACAAAATGTTCGCCAGCCGCCCAAATGCATCCCATAAGCAAGATGTAAACGGTGAGATATATCACTGACTCGAGAAAAGCACGTGATAAAACCGTATCTATTGGTTTTACTGGTCGGTAATTAAAGAGACCTTTGTTGGCGTCAATCGCACCAATGGAGCGATTAACGATACTGCTAAATATCAAATAGAGAATAATCCCATTGAGTAAAAAAACAGGAAATGAAATATCCCGCATTGTGCGGTGCATAATGAAACTGAAGATACTTAATAATACTAATAAATGAGCGGCAGGTTCGATGATAGCCCACAGGTATCCCAAGCGGAATTTACCGAAGCGCGTGCGCAATTCACGGAAAAACAGTGCCTTAATAGTAGATTTTTGTACTTCTATTCCACTTCTTGCCATTTAAAAACTCATTTAACAGTTAATGAACGAGGTCACTTTCGCCAGGCATGATCCAATGTTTTTACATGGCTTACATGACGATAGATAAAATGAAATGAGAGTAAAAAGATAGCTGGGAGGCTTACATGGAAGAACATATTATGCGTTTGCATGAGTGCTTAACTTACTCGCGGCATAATGGTGATTCATTTTATCTGATCAGTGAGGAGCTTGTTTTATAAGAAAAAGCTTATATCTCCATACTGAATTCCCTGAGCGTCTATCGATTCCTTTCTTATTTCTGTAGAATAAATTATCAGAGCGAAGTGAATTGGTTCTAGACGTTTTTGACTATTAATTTAATTGCTATTAATAGATTTTTGTGGCTTGGTAAATTAAAGTTTTATATCGTTAAGAAATGGCTTAATTTATATACGAATAATTCTTTGTTTTTTTCTGGCCGACTTCTTTATATTGTATGAAGAGATCGTGTTAGTTGATTTAATAAACTCCATAAACGCGCTGATTGCAGTAAGCCACAATCTCCGCGATAATCGCGCCAATCAATCCCTTCCTCGTCGGGTTCAACGACGCGGAGGGGATTTTTTATTTATATCCTAAACTGGTGAAACGATTACCGCCTTAATGAGGACGAATTATGTATAACACCCTGGGCAATCAGTATGATAACTCCCTGGTTTCTAACGCCTTCGGTTTCATGCGCTTCCCGCTGAACTTCCAGCCATACGACAGTGACGCTGAGTGGGTCATCACCGGTGTTCCGTTCGATGCCGCAACCTCAGGCCGTCCGGGCAGCCGTTTAGGGCCGGGCGCGATTCGTCAGATCTCAACCAACCTGGCGTGGGAAGGCTGCCGCTGGCCGTGGGACTTCGATCTGCGTCAGCGTCTGAACGTGGTGGACTGCGGCGATTTGGTTTATGCCTTCGGCGATTCACAGGATCTCTCTGACAAACTGCAGGCGCACGCCGAGAAACTGCTGGCGAACGGTAAACGTATGCTGACTTTTGGCGGTGACCACTACGTTACGTTGCCGCTGCTGCGCGCGCACGCTAAGCACTTCGGTAAAATGGCGCTGGTGCATTTCGATGCGCACACCGATACCTATTCCAACGGCCCGACGTTCGATCACGGCACTATGTTCTTCACCGCGCCGAAAGAGGGTTTGATCGATCCGCAACATTCCGTGCAGATCGGCATTCGTACCGAGTTCGATAAGAGCCTCGGTTTCAACGTGCTGGATGCCGCGCAGGTCAACGATCGCAGCGTGGATGACATTCTGGCGGAAGTGAAGCGTACCGTTGGCGATCTGCCGGTCTATCTGACCTTCGATATCGACTGCCTCGATCCCGCTCATGCACCGGGCACCGGTACGCCAGTGATTGGCGGTCTGAGCAGCGATAAAGCCACTAAGCTGATTCGCGGTTTACAGGGCATGAACATCGTTGGCATGGATCTGGTTGAAGTGGCGCCGGGCTATGATCACGCCGATTTGACCTCGCTGGCAGCCGCCACGCTGGCGCTGGACATGCTGCACGTGCAGGCGGCTAATAAAGGTTAATCCTTTTGCTTGCGGCTACACTTATTGGCGGTTAATTAATCTGCGGAGGCGACTATGGGTTTACTGGACGATTTAGTTGGATCGCTGGGAAACAGCAACGGAAGCGGGCAGGGCAATCAGATGCAACAGCTGATGGCTATCTGGAACTGGGTACAGGAGCAGGGCGGCGTCGAAGTGCTGCTGCAGAAATTTCAGCAGGGCGGACTTGGGCAGGTGCTAAATAGCTGGATTGGCAGCGGCAGTAACCATTCGGTTGATGGCGGCGAGATTCAAAATGCGCTGGGTCAGGATCAGCTGCAGTCGCTGGCGGATAAGCTTGGCACCGATGTCAATGGTGCGTCCGGTACGCTGGCTGCTTTGTTGCCGCAGGTGATTGATAAGCTGTCGCCGCAGGGCCACATCGATACGTCGAATACCCAGGATTTGGGTGCGATGGTTGATGGGCTGTTTAAGCGTTAAGTTTTGACTGGTCGGCATGAATGCCGACCCTACGTGTAAGGAGCGCATTAATGCGCTCCTTTTTGCTGCGTGTGATATTACTTCCCAGCCGCAATGCGCTCACGAATATGCTGGGCGCGCGCTTCAGAATCCGGGTGCGAATCAAACATCGAACTCTGGCGTCCCTGTTCCAGTTTCGCCAGTTTCTCAAAACTGGTCGCTAATCCCATCGGATCAATACCGCGCTTTTTCATTAGGTCAAACGAGTAATCATCGGCTTGTGTTTCCTGGGTTTGTGAGAACTGTGCATTCACCAGTTTTTCGCCCATTTCACCCAATTGCGATTGTGATAGCGAACCGATCACGCCGCCGACGGAAGCCGCAGCGGTGCGCGTTGCGGTGGTAGTAAGCGCTACCTGCATCGCTTTACGCGTATGGCCCAGTGCGACGTGGCCCATCTCATGGCCAAGCACACCTTCGACTTCGTTGTCGGTCATCATGTCCATCAAGCCGCTGTAGACGCGGATACAACCGTTGGCCATCGCCCAGGCGTTGACGTCTTTAGTCTGATAAACCTTGTAGTTGGCAGGCACGCCGTTGATGTTATCGCCAAGCGCCGCCGCGATTTTGTTCAGGCGCTGCTGATATTCACTGTTGGCGGGTGCAACCTGATTGTCTTTATCCATCTGAGCACAGGATTGATCGCTCAACTCTTTCACCTGTGCATCGTTCAGCGCGTAGGCCTGATAAGCCTGCGCACCAGATTGCAGCAGCGCGTTGTTATCAAATCCTTCGCAGCCGCTCAGCAGCGAAGCCATTCCCAGAGCAACAATGGTAGCTCTCATTTTCATATCGGCATCCTTTGGGTAACAAGGTAAAGAAAACAAACACCTGAAACCGTCACAGGTGTTTAAACGATTTGGTTATAGCTCGCATGTTGTGCAATGGCTAGCAGACAAGGCCGGAAATGCAAACGGTTACCCGTGATTTAGCACCCAGATGCATGTACTTTTGTCCTGATTTTCATGTACATTGATGTGCGACTTTTTTCTCGCTTCGCCTTATAACTGATTAATTACAATAAGTTAAGCGTGGCGGAGCATTAATCCGACCTGGAGTAGAAGATGCCCTCTCGTAAAGAGCTTGCCAACGCCATTCGCGCGTTAAGTATGGATGCAGTACAGAAAGCCAATTCGGGACATCCGGGTGCCCCAATGGGCATGGCGGACATCGCCGAAGTGCTGTGGCGTGACTTCCTGAACCATAACCCTACTAACCCGCTGTGGGCAGATCGCGACCGCTTCGTTTTATCGAACGGTCATGGCTCAATGCTGATTTACAGCCTGCTGCACCTCACTGGCTACAACCTGCCAATGAGCGAGCTGCAGAACTTCCGTCAGCTGCACTCTAAAACTCCAGGCCACCCGGAATACGGTTATACCGCAGGCGTTGAAACCACCACTGGCCCGCTGGGTCAGGGCATTGCGAACGCAGTCGGTTTTGCCATTGCTGAGCGCACGCTGGCGGCGCAGTTCAACCGCCCGGGTCATGACATCGTAGACCATAACACCTACGTGTTTATGGGCGACGGCTGCATGATGGAAGGCATCTCACACGAAGTCTGCTCCATCGCCGGTACCCTGAAGCTGGGCAAACTGGTTGCCTTCTACGATGACAACGGCATCTCCATCGACGGTCACGTTGACGGCTGGTTCACCGACGACACCGCTAAACGCTTTGAAGCCTACGGCTGGCACGTGGTGCGCGGCGTGGACGGTCACGACGCAGACGCAATTAAGAAAGCGGTTGAAGAAGCCAAAGCGGTTTCCGACAAGCCTTCGCTGCTGATGTGCAAAACCGTGATTGGCTTCGGTTCGCCGAACAAAGCCGGTACGCACGATTCGCACGGCGCGCCGCTGGGTGCCGATGAAATCGCGCTGACCCGTAAGCAGCTGGGCTGGAATCACGGTCCGTTTGAAATCCCTTCAGATATCTACGCGCAGTGGGATGCCAAAGAAGCCGGCCAGGCGAAAGAGTCTGCGTGGGACCAGAAGTTTGCTGCCTACGCCGCTGCACATCCGGAACTGGCTGCGGAGTTCAAACGTCGCGTCAACAACCAGCTGCCGGCTAACTGGGCAACCGAATCGCAGAAGTTTATTGAGCAGCTGCAGGCCAATCCGGCGAAAATCGCCAGCCGTAAAGCCTCGCAGAACGCCATCGAAGCCTTCGGTAAAATCCTGCCGGAATATCTGGGCGGCTCTGCTGACCTGGCGCCAAGCAACCTCACCATGTGGTCCGGTTCTAAACCGATCAATGAAGACGCGGCGGGCAACTACATCCATTACGGCGTGCGCGAGTTCGGTATGACCGCCATCGCCAACGGCCTCGCGCTGCACGGCGGCTTCCTGCCGTACACCGCCACCTTCCTGATGTTCGTCGAGTACGCGCGCAACGCCGCACGTATGGCCGCGCTGATGAAAATCCGTCAGATCATGGTCTACACCCACGACTCGATTGGTCTGGGCGAAGATGGCCCGACGCATCAGCCGGTTGAGCAGATGGCCAGCCTGCGCGTGACGCCAAACATGAGCCTGTGGCGCCCGTGCGACCAGGTTGAGTCTGCGGTGGCGTGGAAGTACGCTATCGAACGTGTTGATGGCCCGTCGGCGCTGATCTTCTCGCGTCAGAACCTGGCGCAGCAGGATCGTAGCGCTGAGCAGCTGGCTAACGTGGCGCGCGGTGGTTACGTGCTGAAGGACAGCGAAGGTACGCCAGAGCTGATCCTGATCGCTACCGGTTCAGAAGTGGAGCTGGCGGTAAGCGCTTATGAGCAGCTGACGGCGGAAGGCCGCAAGGTGCGCGTGGTGTCTATGCCATCCACCGACGCCTTCGACAAGCAGGACGCGGCATATCGTGAATCCGTGCTACCGAAAGCGGTTGCCGCTCGCGTGGCGATTGAAGCGGGTATCGCCGATTACTGGTTCAAATACACCGGCCTGAACGGCGCGATCGTCGGTATGACCACTTTCGGTGAGTCAGCGCCTGCGGATCAGCTGTTCAAAGAGTTTGGTTTCACCGTTGAAAATGTGGTTAAAACGGCGAAATCGATTCTGTGATTTGAGGTCGCCATAAATGGCGACCCTACACAGCGGGTATAAAGGGCGTCCCAACCGGGGCGCCCTTATTGTTTCACCACCTCCAACCTGAAACGGTTCAATTATTCCTGCAGTAATAATCCCGCAGTGCAAAATTTGTGACGTAGATCCAATATTCCGCCACTCACTTGATCGCAATCATTCCCGTTATTCCTCTCTTGCATTACTCTAGCTGAACCGTTTCAGTTGCGAGCGAGAACGTGCATCTTGCCGGTGCGGGCAAGCAATAATTCCCTGTACAAAACGGTGTGAAACGCTCAGGCTAATCGGCACGTTTTTTCGGGTGTTGTTGAAGGTAGAAATGACCATTCGCGTAGCAATAAATGGTTTTGGTCGTATCGGGCGTAACGTATTGCGTGCCCTGTATGAAACCGGTCGCCGGGCTGAGATCACCGTGGTCGCCATTAACGAGCTGGCCGACGCCGCCGGGATGGCGCATCTGCTGAAGTACGACACCAGCCACGGCCGTTTTGCCTTTGATGTGCGCCAGGAGCGCGATCAGCTGTTTGTTGGCGATGACACCATCCGTATCCTGCATCAGGCGGAAATTGATGTGTTGCCGTGGCGCGAACTGAATGTGGATATCGTGCTGGATTGCACCGGCGTGTACGGCAGCCGCGCTGATGGCGAAGCCCATCTGGCAGCAGGTGCGAAGAAAGTGTTGTTCTCGCATCCGGGCGGTAACGATCTCGATGCCACAGTCGTATTTGGTGTTAACGAACAAGCTCTTAAACAAACTGACCGCATTGTCTCCAACGCATCCTGCACCACCAACTGCATTATTCCGGTGATCAAGTTGCTGGATGACGCCTTTGGCATTGAGTCGGGCACCGTGACCACCATTCACTCGGCGATGCACGATCAGCAGGTGATCGACGCCTATCACAGCGATCTGCGTCGTACCCGCGCCGCCAGCCAATCGATCATTCCGGTCGATACGCGTCTTGCTGCTGGCATTACCCGTATTTTTCCGAAATTTAACGATCGCTTTGAGGCAATTGCGGTGCGCGTGCCCACCATCAACGTGACAGCCATTGATTTGAGCGTGTCGGTGCGCGAAGCGGTGAAGGCGTGTGAGGTCAACGCGTTGCTGCAAAACGCGTCAGAAGGGGCGTTTCGTGGTATAGTTGACTATACGGAATTACCGTTAGTCTCAGTAGATTTTAACCATGATCCGCACAGTGCCATAGTCGATGGTACGCAAACGCGGGTCAGTGGTCATCACCTTATCAAAACGCTGGTTTGGTGTGACAACGAATGGGGCTTTGCTAACCGCATGATCGACACCACGTTAGCAATGGCCGCAAGCGGTTTCAGGTAAGACGCGGACTGCGTCTGGCAAAACTTATGAGAATCAACGAGAGGGTTCACCATGTCTGTAATTAAGATGACCGATCTGGATCTTGCTGGTAAACGCGTTCTGATCCGTGCCGATCTCAACGTGCCAGTGAAAGAAGGGAAAGTGACGTCAGATGCACGTATTCGTGCTTCTCTGCCTACCATCGAAGCGGCGTTGAAACAGGGCGCGAAAGTGATGGTTACCTCTCACCTGGGTCGTCCGACCGAAGGTGAATACAACGAAGAGTTCTCCCTGCTGCCGGTTGTTAACTACCTGAAAGATAAACTGAACGGCACCAACGTTACCCTGGCAAAAGATTACCTCAAAGGTGTTGAAGTCAACGCGGGTGAACTGGTTGTGCTGGAAAACGTGCGCTTTAATAAAGGCGAGAAAAAAGACGAAGAAGGTTTGGCAAAGGATTATGCCGCACTGTGTGACGTATTCGTGATGGATGCATTCGGTACCGCGCACCGCGCGCAGGCTTCTACCCACGGCGTGGGCAAGTTTGCACCAATCGCCTGTGCCGGTCCGCTGCTGTCAGCTGAGCTGGAAGCGCTGGGCAAAGTGATGAGCAACCCAGAGCGTCCACTGGTTGCTGTGGTTGGCGGTTCTAAAGTGTCGACCAAATTTGATGTGCTGCAGTCGTTGGTGAAAATTGCTGACACCGTGATTGTGGGCGGCGGTATCGCGAATACCTTCGTGGCTATCGACAACAACGTCGGTAAATCACTGTACGAGCCAGACTTCGTTGAAGCAGCGAAAAAGCTGCGTGACGAGCATGGCATCCCGGTTCCTACCGATTCTCGCGTAGGCACGGAATTCTCTGAAACTGCACCGGCAACCGTTAAAAAGGTTTCCGAAGTAGCGGATAACGAAGAGATTATGGACTTCGGCGACGAAACTGCACAGGCAATGGCCGCGATTCTGAAAGGCGCGAAAACCATTCTGTGGAACGGCCCGGTTGGCGTGTTCGAGTTCCCGAACTTCCGTAAAGGCACCGAAATCGTGGCGAATGCTATCGCCGATAGCGATGCGTTCTCAGTGGCAGGTGGCGGCGATACGCTGGCTGCAATCGACCTGTTCGGTATCGAAGATAAGATCTCTTATATCTCTACCGGCGGCGGCGCATTCCTCGAGTTCGTGGAAGGCAAAAAACTGCCAGCAGTTGCTATGCTGGAAGAGCGCGCCAAGCAGTAACTCTTTGGGGGCGGCGCTTTCGCGTCGCCTGAAGGCTAGCCCTTTATGGGGCAATCAAATCGCAATCCCTTCGGGGATGAACGGTAACGAAACGGGACACAAACATGTCTAAAATTTTTGATTTCGTAAAACCCGGCGTTGTCACTGGTGACGACGTTCAGAAAATTTTCCAGGTAGCGAAAGAGAACAAATTCGCTCTGCCAGCAGTTAACTGCGTCGGCACGGACTCTATCAACGCGGTATTGGAAGCTGCGGCCAAAGTGAAAGCGCCGGTCATCGTTCAGTTCTCCAATGGTGGTGCTGCCTTCATCGCCGGTAAAGGTTTCAAAACCGACAAGCCTCAGGGCGCGGCTATCTTCGGTGCTATCGCGGGTGCATACCATGTGCATCTGATGGCTGAACAGTACGGCGTGCCAGTTATCCTGCACACTGACCACTGCGCCAAGAAACTGCTGCCGTGGATCGACGGTCTGCTGGACGCAGGCGAAGAGCACTTCAAGAAAACCGGTAAGCCGCTGTTCTCTTCTCACATGATCGACCTGTCTGAAGAGTCACTGGAAGAGAACATCGAGATCTCTGCTAAGTATCTGGCGCGCATGGCCAAGCTGGATATGACGCTGGAAATCGAACTGGGTTGTACCGGTGGCGAAGAAGACGGCGTGGACAACAGCCACATGGACGCTTCTGCTCTGTACACTCAGCCAGAAGACGTTGATTACGCTTACACCGAGCTGAGCAAAATCAGCCCACGTTTCACCATCGCTGCTTCATTCGGCAACGTGCACGGCGTGTACAAGCCGGGCAACGTGAAACTGACTCCAACCATTCTGCGTGATTCTCAGGAATACGTGACCAAGAAACACAACCTGGCGCACAACGCGCTGGACTTCGTGTTCCACGGTGGTTCAGGTTCTTCTGCTGCAGAAATCGAAGAGTCTATCGGTTACGGCGTGATCAAGATGAACATCGATACCGACACCCAATGGGCAACGTGGGACGGTATTCTGCAGTACTACAAAAAGAACGAAGACTATCTGCAAGCTCAGTTGGGTAACCCGACTGGCGTAGATAGCCCGAACAAAAAATACTACGATCCACGCGTGTGGCTGCGTTCTGCTCAGGCTTCAATGGTTGTTCGCCTGGAGCAGGCTTTCAAAGAGCTTAACGCCGTCGACGTACTGTAATTTTTCCTTACAGTACAAAAAAGGCCCGTAAGGGCCTTTTTTTATGCGCCTGGTCTGGAAAGTCCCGTAATTTAAGGCCATTTTTGGCGCTTCGCCCTATTTTTGTTTACCCTTGTATGCGGAGTGTCGGAGTCAATCTGGCAGTTTTTGGCAATTTCCTGCGGGAAACTCAACAACAGGGCTAACAAATGGAAGACTTAAATGTCGTTGATGGCATTAACAATGCTGGCGGATGGCTGGTACGTAATCAGGAACTGATCCTGAGCTATGCGGTAAATATTGTGGCGGCGATTGTTACCATCATCATTGGTATGTTCATCGCCCGCATCATCTCCAATGCGATTAACCGCGTTCTGCTGGCGCGTCACATTGATGCGACAGTGGCAGATTTCCTATCTGCAATGGTGCGCTACGGTATTATCGCTTTCACCATCATTGCTGCACTGGGACGCGTTGGGGTGCAAACCGCCTCAGTCATCGCCGTGCTGGGTGCTGCTGGTTTGGCTGTGGGTTTGGCGCTGCAAGGTTCCCTGTCCAACCTGGCTGCCGGCGTATTGCTGGTGACCTTCCGTCCGTTCAAAACCGGTGAATTTGTTGATCTCGGTGGCGTGATGGGTACGGTACAAAACGTGCAGATCTTCTCCACCACTTTGAAAACGGCCGATGGAAAAATTGTCGTTGTGCCTAACGGTAAAATCATTGCCGGCAATATCATTAACTATTCGCGTGAACCGATCCGTCGCAACGAATTCATTATTGGCGTCGCTTACGATGCGGATGTTGATCAGGTGATTGCACTTTTCCGTGAAGTGGTTGAAGCGGATGAGCGTGTGCTGAAAGATTTGGGTATCCAGATTGGTCTGAATGAACTGGCCGCGTCATCGCTCAACTTTGTGGTGCGTTGCTGGAGCAAAAGCAGCGACCTGCAAAACGTCTATTGGGATCTGATGAAGAACTTCAAACGTACGCTGGACGCGAACGGCATCGGTATTCCTTATCCGCAGATGGATGTGCATCTGCATCAGGTGAAGAGCGAGCAGCAACAACCCGCACGCAGCGAATAACATAGAAAGGCACCTGCGGGTGCCTTTTTGATTACTTATTCTAATGACCGATTAAATATTTCAATTTCCTCTAATATCCTCGCGTCACTATACTGCATCACATCTCCCCATTCTTTAGGACTATTTCCGTGTTATCTGTTTATTTACAAGGGCTTGCTCTTGGTGCTGCGCTGATTCTGCCACTTGGCCCGCAAAATGCTTTCGTGATGAATCAGGGCATCAAACGCCACTACCATTTGATGACCGCATCGCTGTGCACCATCAGCGACATTGCGCTGATCTGCGGTGGGATTTTTGGCGGCAGCGCGTTGTTGAATCAATCGCCTATTTTGTTAATGCTGATCACCTGGGCGGGCGTGGCGTTTCTGCTGTGGTACGGCTGGGGCGCGCTGCGCAGTGCGTGGAAGGGTGATGTTTCACTGGCATCTGACGCAGAGCTGAAACAAGGGCGCTGGCGCATTATCGCCACCATCCTGGCGGTCACCTGGCTCAATCCGCATGTCTATCTCGACACCTTTGTGGTGCTCGGCAGCCTCGGTAGCCAGCTTCCCTCTGAAGATGCGCGTCGCTGGTTTGCATTTGGCACCGTGAGTGCATCAATCATCTGGTTCTTCGGCCTGGCGTTGCTGGCGGCGTGGCTGTCGCCACGGCTGCGCACCGTGCGGGCGCAGCGCATTATCAATCTGCTGGTCGGCGGCGTGATGTGGTTTATCGCCATTCAGCTGGCGCGTCAGGGCATTGCTGCTCTCTAATGCAGATGTAATCCGTATAATGCGGGCAGCGCGCCCGCACTGGCGAGCAACTCCAGCCGAATCTGGTTAAAACTCACGCCTTCTGGCACCGTGTGATGACACAGCGAGTGATGATTTTCCGTCACCTCAGCCAATAGCATTTCATCCAGCCATACACGGTAATGCGTGATGCAGTGCGGCGTCACCGTCTGTGCGTGCCCCATTTGCACCGTTTCCATTGCATGATCGAAGTCGTTATCAAATAGCAATGTAATCTGTTTTGCCCGCTGCGGTTCGTTCCAGTGCCAGCACGCGTTGGGATGCGCATCATCCTGCGCGGGCACCCAACAATTGGTGTGCTGTTCCGGGCGTAACTTGCCGTTAAGCAGATAGTCGCGGTGCCACAGTTGCAGCGGTGTTTCCAGCGCAAAGGCCAGCAGGATTTGCTGCGGAGCACGGCGCGGCAGCCAGAAATCAAACTCATCAACGCCGTAATCGCCATCATTAATCTGACGTGTGCGTTTCGCCACGCGCGGATTCAGACTGTTAAAGACCATCATCACGCCCGGCAAACGCTGGCTGGTCAGCGCAACCTCAATCGCGGCGTTCTCCTCAAAGGCGATAAACACATAGCGATCGCAATCGGCACGATAATCAAAGCTCAGTCGATACGTGCCTTGTTGATTCACCGTGACGCTCTGCGTAGCCAGATGGCAATCGCCGCAGGTATTCGCCGGATTATCGCTGGTGAGCAGCGACACCTGCAGTTTCTGCGTTTTTTCAGCGCGTAACTGCACGTTGATCGCTGGCAAACGTTCGCCCGCTTTGAGCGGCAGTAGCAACGCACAGCGGGATTTCAGCGGTTGCCAACCTCCATCGGCGGGCAGGGCGCGCAGTTGTAAGGTGCTGCTCACCGTGACATGCGCATCACGCGCGGGGTTCGCCAACGGATGTCGTGGAATAAACGCACCCTGACGCAGCAGATGCTGCTGTAGCTGGCCCACGCGGTCCGGCTGCGCCAGCTCGGCGGGCGTGATCTGCTGCTGCTGACACAGCGACGCCGCGCGACCCACAACTTCGCCCAGCACGCCGCATGTGCACATGACACGGGCGCTGCCAAAGGCGACGTGCGTAGCGGAGATCAGTCGGCCGGTTAACAACAGGTTGTCCAGCGACTGGCTGTAGAGCGCGCGGAAGGGAATGGTGTAAGTGCCTTTGCTGTGGAACTGGCGACAGCCATCGTGTTCGCTGTAAACGCCGTCGGCCGGATGCAGATCAATCGACCAGCCGCCATACGCCACCGCATCGTAGTGATCGCGCTGTTCGATGATGTCCTGCTGGCAAAGCAGGGTGTCGCCGAGAAAACGCCGACTCTCGCGTTTGCCGGGAATCAGGCCAACCCATTCGATGGTAAGGTTATCGGCATCGGGGAATTCGCCGGAGTTTTTGATGTAATCCCACACGCCCCAGACAATTTTCCACAGCTCCCACTTGATGGTTTCGCTCTCGTGCACGGTATCGAGCCGTCCACCCCATTCCAGCCACCATAAATCGCAGCCGTTCAGTTCTGAGCTCAGGCGTTTATAGCGCGGAATGGCGGTGATCTCTTTCAGTGCGAAAGAGGGCGCAACGAAGCGTACCGGTTGCGCTGCGCGCTTGGTGTAGAAGTAAATGGAATGCCCGAGTTTGTGGCCAAAATTCTCGCCCGGCGCCATCTTCTCGCCGAACTCCTCTACGGATTCCGCGCCCACGCGATGTGCCGCACCGGCCAGATAGCCCAACACGCCATCGCCGCTAGCATCAATAAATTGTGACGCCGAAACCTGATAACGCGTTTGATTGATGGCATTGAATGCCTGCACTGACTGCAAGCGGCGGCCAGATTTTTCGATATCGGTAACAACCGTATTAAGCAGCAAAGTCAGGCCGGGCTGCGCCTGCACCATGTCCAGCAGCACCATATCGAACAGCACCGGATTGCCCTCTTTGTTGCGCCACAGGTTCTCCTCCATGATTTCGCCCATGATGCCGCCTTCGCGCGCCCAGCGATTATTATTGCCCATGTGCGAGGTAGCGCCGTTGGCCCACAAGCGCACTTCGCTGGAAGCGTTGCCGCCCAGTACCGGACGATCCTGAATCAGCACTACATCAAGGCCATCGCGTGCGGCGGCGAGCGCGGCACACACGCCTGCCAGTCCACCGCCGACGATAACTAACTCCGCTTGTAGCCGTTGTTGCGGAAAGTCGCGCACATTTTGCGTAGAGAAAGTCTGCATCATTTCATTCCTCTGACTCTAAGGCTAAGATTGGATTTTGCCCGCCGCAGGTGATCTATGTCTTCTCAACCCAACCAAAGCCTGATTGACGGTATTCGCTGCCTGCAATATCTGGTTTCCAGTGATAAAGCCGTGGGTTGCCGTGAACTGGCGCGCCAGATGGGGATGAACAGCACGCGTGTGAATCGACTGCTGATGACCATGGCATCGATTGGACTGACCACGCAGGATGAGCATCGACGCTATTTGCCCGGCCCCGGCATTCACGCGCTGGCGGCACAGGCGATTCGCGGATCTTCGCTGTTTGCGCAGGCGTTGCCGCAGCTGGAACTGCATGCGCCGCGCGATATCGTGGTGGCGCTGGGCGTGCTGTGGGAGGATCAGGTGATCTATATCTGGCACTCGGAACCCGGTGAACGCATCAACGCCAGCCAGGCGCTGGCCGGTTTCCGCATGCTGCCCGCATGGCAATCGGTGATTGGCGTGTCGTTGCTGGCGGCGGAAAGCGATGAGGCGCTGCGCCCGCGTTTTAGCGACGAACAGTGGCTGCAAATCGCGCCGCTGCTGGCGCGTAAGCGTGCTGATGGTTATCTGATCTGGCATCGCGATGACGGTGAAATCAGCATGGCGCAGCCGATTGATAACAACCGTGCGTCGCTGGCGTTCGCCAAAATTTGGCAGGACGATGAGGCACATCTCGCGCAGCGGCTGCAACAGCTGCAATCGCTGGCGCAAACCGTCATCACCCCGCGCTAACATGATCGATTTTCCCGACAATAAACAGATAACTGCAGATGCCAATCGCGGCCAGCACGGCGATAAATGCCAGTGCTGGCGCGAAGTTATCGCCATCGATTAACGCACCAATAGCAATCGGCACCACGATGGAGGAGAGCGCGCCGGTAAAGTTAAATACGCCGCCTGCCAGACCAATCAAATGGCGCGGTGCCAGCGCCGTGACAAACACCCACGTAATGGTCGCCAGGCCGTTGCCAAAGAACGCCAGCGACATAAACAGGATGATCAGCGTGGAATCATCGGTGTAGTTGGCGCCAAGGATAAACAGCGTCAGGAACAGACCGAGGATCACCGGCAGCTTGCGCGCCACGCTGGCAGAAATGCCGCGACGTATCATGCGGTCCGAGGCAAATCCGGCCAGCAGCACGCCGCAGAAGGCGGCGAAGTAAGGCACCGAAGCCACATAACCGCTTTTGATGAAGCCCATATGGCGGTACTCCACCAGATAAGTCGGGAACCAGGTGAGGAAGAACCAGAAAGTGGCAGAAATGGTGAACTGGCCAATATAGATGCCGACCAACTTGCGACTGCGGAACATCTGCGCCAAATCGCCCCAGCGCGCTTTTGACTGCTGCGTATTCTGCCTACTTTCCAGCAGCGCACCGTTGTCGCGCAGATAGTTGAGCTCCGCTTCCGACACGCCTTGATGCTGATTCGGCTCGCGGTAGAGCCAATACCACACCAGCGCCCAAATCATCCCCGCGACTCCGGTAATCAAAAACAGCCCGCGCCAGCCAAACGCATCCTGCAGATGAAACAGTAGCGGCGTCATGCAGGCGAGACCAACAAACTGCGCTGAAGAGTAAATGCCGATTGCGCTGGCTCGCTCTTGCTCCGGGAACCAGCTGGAAATTACCCGATTGTTGGAGGGCATCACCGGCGCTTCAAACGCGCCCACGCCAAGCCGCAGACCAAACAGCGCGCCGAAGCTGTTGGCAAGCGCATGCAGCGCGGTGATCAGCGACCAGGCAAATAAACCGACGCCATAGACCACGCGTGCGCCAAGGCGATCAATGAGGAAGCCGCCGGGAATCTGCAGCGCGGCGTAGATCCAGCCGAAAGCAGAGAAGATCAATCCCATCTCAATCGGCGTGAAGCGTAGTTCGCCCGCCATTGCCGTAGCGGCAACCGACAGGTTAGTACGATCCATGTAATTGATAATGATGTTAATAAACACCAGACCGAGCATCAGAAAGCGCGTGCGTCCAGCGCGAACGCTGACGGCAGTTTGGCTAAGCGGCTGTTCTGTCATTGGCAACTCTCCCGAACCCAGAGGTGTTTCTTTAATAGAAACGTTTAAGTGTTTTTTTGGCGAATCTGTACCGTTAAATTTGCGATCGCGGCGAGGTTAAAACAGCAGATTGCCCGAACTTTTTGCTGAATCAAAACTCAGAGCATCACGCATGGTAATGTGTTTTGGGTTTAGCCATAGTGGCGACCTGCAAATTGAATCCCTCAAGGAGGACTTTCGTGAAACTGAAAGCACTGGCGCTGGCCGCCGTAATGAGCACCGGCGCACTGTCCGGTTTAGTTCAGGCAGGCGAATTGCCGAATGGACCGCATGTGGTGACGTCTGGACAGGCAAGCGTTGATGCCACGCCTGATATCGCCAGGCTCGCTATTGTGGTGAGTGTTTCGTCGAAAGACGCGGCGGAAGCGAAAAAGCAAGCTGATGACCGCGTGGCGCAATATTTCGATTTCCTGCAAAAGAACGGTATTGAGAAAAAAGATATTGATGCGGCAAACCTCAGCACGCAGCCAGAGTACGATTACACCAAAGAAGGTAAGTCGGTACTGAAAGGCTATCGTGCCGAGCGTCAGGTACAGGTAACGTTGCGTCAGCTGGACAAGCTGAACGAGCTGCTGGATGGCGCGTTAAAATCTGGCCTTAATGAAATTCGTTCGGTTGAACTGGGTGTCGCAAATCCGGACAGCTATAAAGAGAAGGCGCGTAAAGTGGCGATCGCCAATGCTACGCAGCAGGCCAATGCGCTGGCAGAAGGGTTTAACGCTAAGTTAGGTTCGGTTTACAGCATTCGCTACCATGTTGCGAACTATCAACCGATGCCGATGGCGCGCATGTATAAAGCCGCCGCTGCACCTGCTGATACCACCGCGCAGCAAACTTACGAGCAGCAGAGCATTCACTTTGACGATCAGGTGGATGTGGTATTCGAAATCAAACCTAATACGCCGTAAATCTGTATACCAGGTCGCCATGAATGGCGACCCTACGCTTATTTGATAGGATTTTCGCAGGATGCGCATTTATGCGCACCTGCATACCTGTGTAAAGCATACTTAAGCGGGCAACACATCCTGACGCAGCACGCGATGTCCGTGCGCAATCAGCGCATCGGTCACGCTGCGCATCAAACGACTTTCCGGCGCAAACCGGTGCCAATACAGCATACGACGCTGATACAGGCCTGGCGTCAAATCCACCAGCTCACCTTGCGCTAACTCGCGCTCAATTTGCAGATGCGGAATCATACAGCACACCGAACCCTGACGCGCCAGCTGCACAAAGGCTTCTGACGAGTTAACGATGTGGCAAGGCACGCTGCCCGGCGACAGGTCAAAGTTCTGCTGTAAAAACGCCTGATGCATGTCATCCAGATGATCAAACGCCACCGCCGGCGCTTTCAGCAGTGCAGAGCGCGTCACGCCATTTGGGAAGTAACGTGCAGCAAAATCAGGTGAGGCGCAGAACAGATAATCGAGCGCGCCCAATTGATCCACTAAGCAGCTTGGCAGCGGCTGCGGCTGAATACTCACCGCGCCGACCACCTCACCACGACGCAGACGTTCCTGCGTGCGGGTTTCATCTTCTACCTGCAAATTCAGGCGCACCGGCGAATCGGCCAGCACATCTTTCAGCGCGGGCAGCAGCCAGGTTGCCAGACTGTCGGCGTTGACCGCCAGCGACAGCAGCAGCGGCGTGGTTCCACCGTTATCATCACCCAGCCACTCCTCTTCCAGCAGCTCAACCTGATGCAACAACGCCAGTAACTTTTGACCCTGCTCGGTCGGACGCGGCGGCACGGTGCGCACCAGCAGCGGCTGACCAAATAAATTTTCCAGCTGTTTAATTCGCTGTGAAACCGCAGATTGGGTAATGCAGAGTTTTTGTGCCGCACGCTCAAAGCCGCGCTCGCGAATCACAGCATCCAGCGCCTGAAGCGTTCGATAATCCGGGCGTTTCATTGTTGTTCTCTCTCGTTCAGGGTGGACGTTACTATGCCATAAAACTGTCAAATTGTGCTGCGGCGCATTTTTGCGGGCTGGCTTCCAAAGCGTTAAATCGGCTGTCTAACAGTCGCGCTTTTTTACAGCGCCTTGTTTTATACTACGCGCACTTCGATGTCGCACAGGTTTTAAACATACCATGACCCAGGATGAACTGAAAAAAGCGGTAGGTTGGGCAGCGCTGCAGTACGTAGAGCCCGGCACCATTGTCGGCGTTGGGACCGGATCAACGGCAGCGCATTTCATTGATGCACTCGGCACCATGAAGAATCAGATTGAAGGCGCAGTTTCCAGCTCGGAAGCCTCGACGGAGAAACTGAAAGCGTTAGGCATTCACGTGTTTGATCTCAACGAAATTGATGAGCTGTCGGTTTACGTTGATGGCGCCGATGAAATCAATCCGCAGATGCAGATGATCAAAGGCGGTGGCGCAGCGCTGACGCGTGAGAAAATCGTTGCGGCGGTGGCGAAGAAATTCATCTGCATTGCCGATGCATCGAAAGAAGTCGATGTGCTGGGCAACTTCCCGCTGCCGGTTGAAGTGATTCCGATGGCGCGTTCCTATGTGGCGCGTGAGCTGGTTAAACTCGGCGGCTTGCCGGAGTATCGTCAGAACGTCATTACCGACAACGGCAACATTATTCTCGACGTGCATAATCTGCGTATTCTCGATCCCATCGAGCTGGAAAAAACCATCAACGCGCTGCCTGGCGTGGTGACCGTTGGCTTGTTTGCGGGACGTGGCGCCGATGTCGCGCTGATTGGCACCCCTGACGGCGTGAAATCCATCGTAAAATGATCTGTCCGGCGCGCGTAATGCGCCGGTTATTTCCATCCGCAAAACATCTTTTCTCGCCAGGCTGAAATTTGGTGACTTATGTCACAAAAGATTCATCAGCAGTGAGTTCGTACTTCGTCCACTCAGGATGTCACGATTTTGTACGGCATTGTGCTGTCTCCGCGTGGGCGCGTGCTGGCTCCCAGGCAATCGTTTGTATTGCTGCGCACGAAATTTTTGATATTTTGACAGAAGGCTACCTTATGGTAGTCCTCATTGAATTCTGAATAGGGTCGGGAAATGGCAAAGGTATCACTGGAAAAAGACAAGATTAAGTTCCTGCTGGTGGAAGGCGTTCACCAGAGTGCGCTGGAAAACCTGCGTGCAGCAGGCTACACCAACATCGAGTTTCACAAAGGGGCGCTGGATGCGGAGTCGCTGAAATCCTCCATCCGCGATGCGCACTTCATTGGTATCCGTTCCCGTACCCAACTGACCGAAGAGATTTTTGCTGCTGCAGAAAAGCTGGTGGCAGTCGGCTGCTTCTGTATCGGTACTAACCAGGTTGATCTCGGTGCTGCGGCAAAACGCGGCGTGCCGGTATTCAACGCACCGTTCTCCAACACCCGTTCAGTGGCTGAGCTGGTGATTGGCGAAATGCTGCTGATGCTGCGTGGCATTCCTGAAGCCAACGCCAAAGCGCACCGTGGCATCTGGAATAAAGTCGCCAACGGTTCGTTCGAAGCACGCGGCAAAAAACTGGGCATCATCGGTTATGGTCACATCGGCATGCAGCTGGGTGTGCTGGCAGAAAGCCTCGGTATGCACGTGTTCTTCTACGATATCGAAAGCAAGCTGCCGCTGGGTAACGCGACGCAGGTGCGTCATCTCTCCGATTTGCTCAACATGAGCGACGTGGTGAGCCTGCACGTTCCTGAAACGCAATCTACCCAGAACATGATTGGTGCCGAAGAGCTGGCGCTGATGAAGCCTGGCGCGCTGTTGATCAACGCCGCGCGTGGTACCGTGATTGATATTCCGGCGCTGTGTGATGCCCTGGCGAACAAACATCTCTCCGGTGCCGCCATCGACGTGTTCCCGGTTGAGCCTGCAACCAACAGCGATCCGTTCAATTCTCCGTTGTGCGAGTTTGATAACGTGATCCTGACGCCGCACATTGGCGGTTCAACGCAGGAAGCGCAGGAGAACATCGGAATTGAAGTGGCTGGCAAGCTGGCGAAGTATTCGGACAACGGTTCAACACTGTCTGCGGTTAACTTCCCGGAAGTCTCGCTGCCAATGCATGCGGCGAGCGCGAGCCGTTTATTGCACATCCACGAAAACCGTCCAGGCGTGTTGACGGCCATCAACCTGATCTTTGCCGAACAGGGCATCAACATCGCGGCTCAGTATCTGCAAACTACGCCGGTGATGGGTTATGTGGTTATTGATATCGATGCGGAAAAAGATGTAGCGGATAAAGCGCTGCAGGCGATGAAGGCGATTCCGGGCACCATCCGCGCCCGTCTGCTGTACTGATTAAACAGGGCGCCATTGGCGCCCTTTGTTTTTCCTGCTTACGCTTCCCATTGCCACAGTTTTGATGGCGTCAGTATCGCGGGTAGCGGCACATCCCATGCGGCGACCGGCAGCGCTTCTACGCGCTGGCAATCATGTGCGATTCCCACCGGAAGAAAACCATGCTGCTGCCAGTGTTGCAGCGTGCGATCGTAAAATCCGCCGCCCATTCCCAAACGTTGACCCGCATGATCAAACGCCACCAGCGGCACCAGCATCACATCGAGTTGATCCAGCGTTGCCAACTGCGTGATGTCTAACGGCGGTTCCGGAATGCGTAGCTTATTTGGCGTGAGTGAAGTTTCTGGCGTGTAACGGATAAACAACAGATTGCCAGGCGAGAAGGGATGGAGCACCGGTAAATAGACCTGCTTTTTCTGCTGCCACAGTTTGGCGATCAGCGGGCGGGTGTTGATCTCTCCATCGACAGACAAAAACAGCGCAATGCGTTGGGCATTAGCGATCGGCGCAATGTTGATGGCGTGTTCAGCCAACTGATCGGCGGCCTGTTCCTGTTGTTCAGACGTGAGATTGCGGCGCAAATGGCGCACGTGCTGACGGATTTCTTGACGGTCGAGAAGTGAGGGCGCTGACATGATATCCCCGGCAGATTGGGCTGTTTCCAGCACTATATCATGCGAACCGGGGGATGCAGATTGGAACTAAATGGAGATCTCCGAGATGCCGCCGCAGGCTGTAACCCTTGAACCCTTGGTTCAAGGTGAACATGCCGTCACAACTATTAGGCTTCTCGGACGGACCGAGCATGCGCACAAATTGTGGAGCGTCACATTCTGTTGGTATGAAATATCGGCTCAGGGGACTGGCCCGCTTGCAAACATCTCAGAGAAAATTTACTTCACCGTCACTCTAGCATGAGGACCATGAAGTGTTATTCAAAATTAGGGCCCTGGCGGTCAGTTATGCGACCTTGCTCTACTAACGCTTGTTCAATGGTCTGCTGCAGCATGCGGATACGTTGTTCCATGTTTGCTGCATAGTCGCGCGTCTTACCTTTCTCTTGTGCCAACTCGTGGCAGATGTTTAACGCGGCGATGAACACCAGTTGCTCTGTATTGGTGACTCTAGTGCGAACTTTTAAATCTTGCAACCGTTGATTGAGATCCTCTGCGGCCAGATTCAGCGCATCTTGCTGTTCAGGCGGGCAATTCACTCTTAACGAACGACCAAAAATTTGAATATCTACTGGTTGTGCAGACATGCCACCATCCTAACTGATTACTTCGATCGCATCTCCCTTACCGGTCAATGGGTTGGGAGGTGCGAAACTATATATACCCGAGTTATAAGTTACAACCCCTTTTCTGGAAACCCAGAGGCACCTGGTGGTAGCATAACACGAACTTATTCCGCCAACGACGACCAAAGCTTATGTCTTTACAGAACGCAACGCCGAGTTACAACACGCTGGCCGCGGCCCTTTCACAGCAGGGCGTGGGCATGACACCAGCCGAAATGCATGGTCTTCTTTCCGGGATTCTGTGCGGCGGCAATCAGGATACCAGCTGGAAAACCATGGTTCACGATCTCACCAACGAAGGCATGGCGTTTTCGCAGAGCCTGTCTCAGCCGTTGCAAGCGCTGCATGAAAGCCTGGCGACCACGCTGGAAGACGAAGGCTTTATGTTCCAGCTGATGTTGCCGGAAGATGATGACATCACGGTATTCGATCGCGCGGATGCACTGGCCGGTTGGGTAAACCACTTCCTGCTCGGTTTGGGCGTCACTCAGCCTAAGCTGGAGAAAGTGACCGGTGAAACCGGTGAAGCGATTGACGATCTGCGCACTATCGCACAGCTTGGCTATGACGAAGATGAAGATCAGGAAGAGCTGGAGCAGTCGCTTGAAGAGGTGATTGAGTACGTGCGGGTTGCCGCTCTGCTGTGCCACGACACCTTCACGCGCCAGCATCAGCCAACCGCACCAGAAGTACAGAAACCTACATTACACTAAGCGCGTCAATGCGGGCGCGTTGTGGCCCGTCTTCAACAGGGAGTGCAAACATGATTACCTTGGATACGTTTCAACAACGTCGTCAGGCGCTGATTGCCCGCATGGCGCCAGGCAGCGCTGCATTGATTTTTGCTGCACCTGAAGTGACGCGCAGCAACGACACCGAATACAACTTTCGGCAAAACAGTGACTTCTGGTATTTCACCGGTTTTAACGAACCGCAGGCGCTGCTGGTATTGATTAAAAGCGATGATAAGCACAATCACAGCGTGCTGTTCAATCGCGTGCGCGATCTCACCGCTGAAATCTGGTTTGGCCGTCGTCTGGGACAAGATGCGGCCCCCGCAAAACTGGGCGTAGATCGTGCGTTGCCGTGGGATGACATTGGCGAGCAGCTGCATCAACTGCTTAACGGTCTGGATGTGGTTTACCACGCGCAGGGCGAATACGCAGAAGCCGATCGGCTGGTGTTCAGCGCGCTGGAAAAACTGCGTCGCGGCTTCCGTCAGAACCTCAGTGCGCCGGATACGGTTACTGACTGGCGTCCGTGGGTGCATGAAATGCGCCTGTTCAAAAGTGCGGAAGAGATTGAGATTCTGCGCCGCGCCGGCAAAATCAGCGCGCTGGCGCATACGCGAGCGATGCAAGCCTGTCGTCCCGGCATGTTTGAATATCAGCTGGAAGGCGAAATTCATCACGAATTCAATCGCCACGGCGCGCGTTTCCCCTCATACAACACCATTGTCGGTTCCGGCGAAAACGGCTGCATTCTGCACTACACCGAAAACGAATGTGAGATGCGCGATGGCGACTTAGTGCTGATCGACGCTGGCTGTGAATTCCACGGCTACGCGGGCGATATCACCCGTACTTTCCCGGTCAACGGCACCTTCAGCGAGCCGCAGCGGGCTATCTATGACATCGTGCTGGCCTCGCTCTACAAAGCGCTGTCGATGTTCCGTCCGGGCATTAGCATCCATGACGTCAATGACGAAGTGGTGCGCATCATGATCACCGGGCTGGTCGATCTCGGCATTCTGGATGGCAACATCGATACGCTGTTTGAAGAGCAGGCGCATCGTCCGTTCTTCATGCACGGTTTGGGCCACTGGCTGGGGCTGGATGTGCATGATGTTGGCCATTACGGCACGCCAAGCCGCGACCGCTTACTTGAGCCGGGCATGGTGCTGACCGTTGAGCCAGGCTTGTATATCGCGCCAGATGCCAAAGTGCCGGCACAATATCGCGGTATTGGCATTCGCATCGAAGATGACATCGTCATCACCGCTGACGGCAACGAAAATCTCACCGACAGCGTAGTGAAAGACGCCGACGCGATTGAAGCCTTGATGGCGGCGGCACGTCACGCATGAGCATTTTGATTGCCGGCGGCGGCATGACCGGTGCGACCCTTGCGCTGGCGATTTCACATCTGACGCAAGGCCAACTGCCGGTTACGCTGATTGAACGCAGCCAGCCCGATAGCCGCGCACATCCCGGCTTCGACGGACGCGCGATTGCTCTGGCGGCAGGTACTTGCCAGCAGTTAGCGGATATCGATCTGTGGCGCTCGCTGGCCGATTGCGCCACGCCAATTACCGATATTCACGTTTCCGATCGCGGTCATACCGGCTTTGTTTCGCTTAAAGCACAAGATCATCAGGTTCCCGCGCTCGGCCAGGTGGTCGAACTGTTTGATGTCGGCCAGCGACTGTTTCAACGCCTGCAGAAAGCGCCAGGCGTCACGCTGCGCTGCCCGGATCACGTTACCTCGGTATCGCGTACGGCGGATAACGTGCAGGTTATGTTGAACAGCGGCGAACAACTGGAAGGCGCATTACTGGTGGCCGCCGACGGTGCGCGTTCCCCTTTAGGCGCTTCCTGCGGCATCACCTGGCAGCGCGACGATTATCAGCAGCTAGCGGTGATTGCCAATGTGTCGACGCAATTGCCGCATCAGGGCCGCGCCTTTGAGCGTTTTACCGAGCACGGCCCGCTGGCGTTGTTGCCGATGTCCGGCAATCGCATGTCACTGGTGTGGTGCCATCCGCTTGAGGCGCAAGCAACCATTAAGCAGTGGGACGATGCCACTTTCCTGCAAGAACTGCAGCGCGCATTTGGCTGGCGGTTGGGGCGTTTCACGCACACCGGTCAACGCGAGCATTATCCGCTGGCGCTGCAAACCGCCGAACGTCAGGTGACACATCGTCTGGCGCTGGTGGGCAACGCGGCACAAACGCTGCATCCGATTGCCGGACAAGGCTTCAATCTGGGTCTGCGCGATGTGATGTCGCTAGCGGAAACGCTGGCGGGCGCACATCGTCAGCAGCAAGATCCCGGCAGTTTCGCGGTATTGCAGCATTTTGCCGCGCGACGTCAGCCCGATCGTGCCGCCACTATTGGCGTCACTGACGGTTTAGTCCGACTGTTTGCTAACCGCTATGCGCCGTTAGTAGCAGGACGAAATCTTGGGCTGGTGGCAATGGACCATCTGCCTTGGCTACGAAATCCACTTGCCGTACGCACGCTCGGCTGGGTTAAGCGTTAAGCACGAATTAAGGGGCAGCAATGCAAACTTTTGATGTGGCAATTGCCGGAGGCGGCATGGTGGGCTTGGCCGTCGCCTGCGGACTACAAGGCAGCGGCTTACGCGTTGCCGTGCTGGAAAAAGCACCCGAGCCACAGTTTGATCCGGCGGCCAATTCGTCGATTCGCGTCTCCGCCATCAACGCTGCCAGCGAGCGCCTGCTGCAAAAGCTCGATGTCTGGTCGAGCATTCTGGCGCTGCGTGCCTGCGCCTATCACGGCATGGAAGTGTGGGATCAGGACAGCTTCGGATCGATCAGCTTTGATGATGAGCAGCAGGGATTATCGCATCTCGGTCATATCATTGAAAATGAAGTGATTCACAGCGCGTTGTGGCAGCGCGCCAGTCAGAGCAGCGATATCACGCTGTTTGCCCCGGCACAGTTACAGCAAGTGGCGTTTGGCGATAACGAAGCCTTTATTACCCTGCAAGATGGCAGCATGATGAGTGCTCGTTTGCTGGTGGCTGCCGACGGCGCGAATTCGTGGCTGCGCGACAAAGCGGATATTCCGCTGACCTTCTGGGATTACGAACATCACGCGCTGGTGGCAAACATCCGCACCGATATGCCGCATGATGCCATTGCGCGTCAGGTGTTCCATGGCGACGGTATTCTGGCGTTCCTGCCGATGCAGGATCCGCACTTATGCTCGATTGTCTGGTCGCTCTCGCCACAGGAAGCGGCGCGCGTGCAATCGATGCCGGAAGTGCTATTTAATCAACAGTTGTCGGTGGCATTTGATATGCGCCTTGGCTTGTGTCAGGTCGAGAGCGAACGTAAAACCTTCCCGCTAACAGCGCGTTATGCGCGTAACTTTGCCGCGCACCGTTTGGCGCTGGTCGGCGATGCCGCCCACACCATCCATCCGCTGGCCGGGCAGGGCGTGAATCTTGGATTTATGGATGCAGCTGAATTAATTGGTGAAATTCGCCGGCTACATCAGGAAGGCAAAGACATCGGCCAGCATCTCTATTTGCGTCGCTATGAGCGCAGCCGCAAGCACAGCGCGGCGATGATGCTGGCGGGGATGCAAGGCTTCCGCGAACTGTTTGCCGGCACCCATCCGGCGAAAAAGCTGCTGCGTGATGTTGGCCTCAAGCTCGCCGATACTTTGCCGGGCGTCAAACCGCTGATGCTGAAACAGGCGATGGGGCTTAACGATCTACCCAGCTGGATACGCTAATCACCTTTGTATCCCCGGTGCGCATGAATGCGCACCCTACAAACTCCCCCCAAACTCCGTAGGGTCGCCATTCATGGCGACCGTTCAACTGACACTCATTACGCCCAAATCAACCCCATTTTTCTTTGCTGCACCGCAATGATGCAGCGCTGCACCGCAATCGCGCCTCGTTTGATTTATTCTAATTTTACCCCTTAATTCGCATTAGATTAATTCATGCAATAACCATTCACATGCCGGACCATTTCTTAAACCTGTGGCGTCTATTCCCTCAATTTGCTGCATGAAAGTAATTTAGTCGTATTTTGTGCGAGGCTAATCACAATAACGCAGTGATTTATGCTGGTGGCTGTTCGGTGGCTCATTGAAAGGTGGTAGTGTTTCGCCCTCGTTTTCCTCATGGTTAATTGCCGCATTAGGTGATAACTTCAGCATAAAGAGAACGTTTGCGTCAGCCTGCTAAGGCGACGCAGGCGCGTCACACTCACTTGTATTCACAGGATGGTTATGACTCAGCAAACGCCTCTATTCGAACAGCATCAGGCAAGCGGTGCGCGCATGGTGGACTTCCACGGTTGGATGATGCCGCTACATTACGGCTCGCAAATGGATGAGCATCACGCGGTGCGTAACGATGCCGGCATGTTTGATGTTTCCCACATGACCATCGTCGATCTGCGCGGCGCACGTACCCGCGAATTCCTGCGCTATCTGCTGGCGAACGATGTCGCCAAGCTGACCCAGCCGGGCAAAGCCCTTTATACCGGTATGTTGAATGCCTCCGCTGGCGTCATTGATGATTTAATTGTTTACTTTATGAGCGAAGATTTCTTCCGTCTGGTGGTGAACTCCGCCACGCGTGAGAAAGATTTGGCGTGGATTAAACAGCATGCGCAGCCGTTTGGCGTGGAGCTGACCGAGCGTGACGATCTGGCGCTGATTGCGGTCCAAGGTCCAAACGCGCAGCAGAAAGCACAAACGCTGTTTAGCGCCGCTCAGCGTGATGCTGTTGCCGGGATGAAACCTTTCTTTGGCGTGCAGGAAGAAAACCTGTTTATCGCCACCACCGGTTACACCGGCGAAGCGGGTTATGAGATTGCCATGCCTGCTACTGAAGCCGCCGCTTTCTGGCAGCAGCTGTTGGCCGCAGGTGTCAAACCGGCGGGGCTCGGCGCGCGTGACACGTTGCGTCTGGAAGCGGGCATGAACCTGTACGGTCAGGAGATGGATGAAGGCGTTTCGCCGCTCGCCGCCAATATGGGCTGGACCATCAGCTGGGAACCTGCCGATCGCGATTTCATTGGTCGTGATGCCCTGCAGGCGCAGCGCGAGCACGGCACCGAGAAGCTGGTTGGCCTGGTGATGACCGAAAAAGGCGTGCTGCGCAACGGCTTAACGGTGCGTTTCACCGATCAACAAGGTCAGCCGCAGCAAGGTATTATTACCAGTGGTTCCTTCTCACCAACCTTGGGTTACAGCATCGCGCTGGCGCGTGTGCCGGCCGGAATTGGTGAGCAGGCGATTGTGGAAATCCGCAACCGTGAAATGCCAGTAAACGTCACCAAACCGATTTTTGTTCGCGCCGGTAAGCCGGTCGCCCAGTAATTTTTTCAGGAGAAATGGCCAATGAGCAATGTGCCAAGTGAATTGAAATACCGCGATAGCCACGAGTGGGTCCGTAAAGAAGCCGACGGCACCTTTACTGTGGGTATCACCGAACACGCACAGGAACTGCTGGGCGATATGGTGTTTGTCGATCTGCCAGACGTTGGCGCCACTTTCGCGGCCGGTGATGACTGCGCTGTTGCGGAGTCGGTGAAAGCGGCTTCAGACATCTATGCGCCACTGAGCGGTGAAATTGTTGCGGTAAATGACCAACTGGGCGATTCGCCAGAGCTGGTGAACAGCGCGCCATACGCTGATGGTTGGCTGTTCCGCATCAAAGCCAGCGACGCGTCAGAGCTCGACGCTATGCTGGATGCTGATGCCTACAAAGCCGCGATCGACGAGTAACCGGTAGTTTTAGAAGGTGACGCGCTGCGCCACCTTCTTTTTTATCTGCCTGATTTAACGCCATTTTTGTAACCCAGCCCGATTCAGGATTTACTGCAAATGACCCAGACTCTCAGCCAGCTTGAACACAACGGTGCTTTCATTGAGCGCCACATCGGTCCTACGCCGGAACAACAGGACTTAATGCTGAAAGCGATCGGTGCCAGTTCGCTCTCTTCATTGATTAGTTCTATCGTGCCTGCCGATATCCAACTGCCTGGCCCGCCGGCAGTGGGCGACGCCGCGACCGAGCAGCAAGCGCTGGCAGAGCTGAAAGCCATTGCCAGTCAGAACCAACGCTACAAATCCTGGATCGGCATGGGCTACAGCGCGGTAATCACACCGCCGGTTATCCTGCGTAACATGCTGGAAAACCCAGGCTGGTACACCGCATATACGCCGTATCAGCCAGAAGTGTCGCAGGGACGTCTTGAGGCGCTTCTCAACTTCCAAACCCTGACGCTGGATCTGACCGGTCTTGATATCGCTTCCGCGTCACTGCTGGATGAAGCGACCGCCGCTGCCGAAGCGATGGCGATGGCCAAGCGCGTCAGCAAACTGAAAACCGCTACCAAATTCTTCATCGCCAATGACATCCATCCACAGACGCTGGATGTGGTGCGCACCCGCGCAGAAACCTTTGGTTTTGAACTGATTATTGACAGTGCTGACAAGGTGCTGGATCACGACGATCTGTTCGGCGTATTGCTACAACAGGTTGGCACGCACGGTGAAGTGCACGATTACCGCGCACTGATTGCCGAGCTGAAAAGCCGCAAAGTGGTGGTGAGCGTAGCGGCAGACTTCATGGCGCTGGTGCAGTTAGAAGCGCCAGGCAAGCAGGGCGCGGATATCGTCTTCGGTTCTGCCCAGCGTTTCGGCGTGCCAATGGGTTACGGCGGCCCACACGCTGCGTTCTTCGCCAGCCGCGATGAGCATAAACGCTCGATGCCAGGCCGCATCATTGGTGTATCACGCGATGCCGCCGGTAACACCGCGCTGCGCATGGCGATGCAAACCCGCGAGCAACATATCCGTCGTGAGAAAGCCAACTCCAACATCTGTACATCGCAGGTGCTGCTGGCGAATATCGCCGGTCTCTATGCGGTGTATCACGGTCCGGTTGGCCTGAAACGCATTGCATCACGAATTCACCGTCTGACCAGCATTCTGGCGGCGGGCCTGCAAAACGGTGGCCTGAAGCTGCGTCACAACAGCTGGTTCGATACGCTGACGGTTGAAGTGGCCGATAAAGCGGCGGTTCTGAACCGTGCGCAGAGCTTTGGCGTCAACCTGCGCAGCGATATCCATAATGCCGTCGGCATTACGCTGGATGAAACCACCGCGCGTGAAGATGTGCTGGCGCTGTTCGCGATCCTGCTGGGCGATGCGCACGGCCAGGACATTGATGCGCTGGATGCCGCTGTTGCTGCGGAAAACAGTGCGATTCCGGCTGGTCAGGTGCGTGAGAGCGCTTTCCTGACGCATCCGGTGTTCAACCGTCATCACAGTGAAACTGAGATGATGCGTTACATGCACAGCCTGGAGAAAAAGGATCTGGCGCTGAATCAGGCGATGATTCCACTCGGTTCGTGCACCATGAAACTCAACGCCGCAGCGGAAATGATTCCAATCACCTGGCCGGAATTCGCCGAACTGCATCCGTTCTGCCCAGCTGAGCAGGCGTCGGGTTATCTGCAGATGATTGGCCAGCTGTCGCAATGGCTGGTGCAGCTGACCGGCTACGATGCGCTGTGCATGCAGCCCAACTCGGGTGCGCAGGGCGAATACGCCGGTCTGCTGGCGATTCGTCGTTACCACGAAAGCCGCAACGAAGGCGGCCGTAATGTCTGCCTGATCCCAAGCTCGGCGCACGGCACCAACCCAGCATCTGCGCAGATGGCGGGCATGTCGGTTGTGGTAGTGGCTTGTGATAAACAAGGCAACATCGACCTTGGCGATTTGCGTGAAAAAGCCGCGCAGGTCGGTGAGCAGCTGTCGTGCATCATGGTGACCTATCCGTCAACGCACGGCGTTTACGAAGAAACCATCCGCGAAGTGTGCCAGATCGTGCATCAGCACGGCGGGCAGGTGTATCTCGACGGCGCCAACATGAACGCGCAGGTCGGTATCACCACGCCGGGTTACATTGGCGCGGACGTATCGCACCTTAACCTGCACAAAACTTTCTGCATCCCACACGGCGGTGGCGGTCCAGGCATGGGCCCAATCGGTGTGAAAGCGCATCTTGCGCCGTTCGTGCCGGGTCACAGCGTAGTGCAAATTGATGGCGTGCTGACGCAACAGGGCGCGGTTTCTGCCGCACCGTTCGGTAGCGCATCGATTCTGCCAATCAGCTGGATGTATATCCGCATGATGGGCGCGGAAGGCCTGAAACAAGCCAGTTCGGTGGCGATTCTGAACGCCAACTATATCGCCAGCCGTCTGCAGTCTGCTTATCCGATTCTGTATGCGGGCCGCGATGGCCGCGTGGCGCACGAATGTATTCTCGACATACGTCCGCTGAAAGAGCAGACCGGCATCAGCGAGCTGGATATTGCTAAACGTCTGATCGATTACGGTTTCCATGCGCCAACCATGTCATTCCCGGTTGCGGGTACGCTGATGGTTGAACCAACGGAATCAGAAAGCAAAATCGAGCTGGATCGATTTATCGATGCGATGCTGGCCATCCGCATGGAAATCGATCGCGTTGCCGATGGCGAATGGCCGCTGGAAGATAACCCGCTGGTGAACGCGCCACATACGCAGACAGAAATCGTCGGCGACTGGACACATCCGTACACCCGCGAACTGGCGGTGTTCCCGGCCGGCAGCGCTAACAAATACTGGCCGACGGTGAAACGTCTGGATGATGTATTTGGCGACCGCAATGTGTTCTGCTCGTGTGTGCCAATGAGCGAATACCAATAATTTAGCCGTCATACTTTGAGCCACAGCGGCGTTGGCTGCGCTCATTAACCCCGGTCACTTACTGATATAAGCTCCCGGGGATGAACGAACTTGCCGCCTTGCTGCATCTCAAATTATTTAGGCTAAAGTTACGGGTAGTATTTATGAAGGGCCGATTATTCGGCCCTTTTTTTTGGAGGCAAAAATGGATCTGGCTTTGATTACCGGTGGCAGTCGTGGGATTGGCCGCGCAACCGCGTTATTGCTGGCGCAGGCGGGTTATCGCGTGGCGATCAACTATCGCCAGCGTCGAGCCGAAGCGGCAAGCGTGGTGGCAGAGATTGAAGCGCAGGGCGGCAGTGCCTTTGCGCTGCAGGGCGATATCGCCGATGAAGCGCAGGTCATGCGCATGTTTGCCGAGTTGGATCAGCAAGAGGGCGAACTGCGTGTGCTGGTGAATAATGCCGGTATTTTGTTTACCCAATGCCGGGTGGAAGAGCTGGATGCCGAACGCATTCAACGCGTGTTCGCCACCAACGTCACCGGTACATTCATTTGCTGTCGTGAAGCGGTGAAACGCATGGGGACGCATCATGGTGGCAAAGGTGGTGCCATCGTCAATGTGTCATCCGCCGCGTCACGTCTGGGTGCACCGGGTGAATATGTGGATTATGCCGCCTCAAAAGGAGCGATGGATACGCTGACCAAAGGTTTATCGCTGGAAGTGGCGGCGCAGGGCATTCGCGTCAACAGCGTGCGCCCTGGCCTTATTTATACCGAAATGCACGCTGACGGCGGCGAGCCGGGCCGAGTCGATCGTCTGGCAAGCATGTTGCCAATGGGACGCGGTGGTCAGGCCGAAGAGATTGCTGAAGCGATTGTCTGGCTGGCGAGCGATGCCGCGTCGTATGTGACGGGCACCTTTATTGATGCGGCTGGCGGGCGATAATTAACCCGGTCGGCATAAATGCCACCCCTACAAAACCTGAAATCGACGATCATTTACGCACAAAACCCCACCAAATCACCGTAGGGTCGCCATTCATGGCGACCGATTTAATCAAGCTCGCGCCTGTCACACCCACTCACAGATTTAATTTAGCGTACATGTGTACTCTGAAAATTATCCCGGTTACTCTGGTTGCTCAGAAATAGCACACTCGCTTTTTCCGTTGTTCAGGAATCCCTTCATGGTACAAAACCCAGTTATTGCCCAGGGCTACTCGTTGGCAGAAGAGATCGCCAATAGTATCAGCCACGGAATCGGCTGCATTTTCGGCATCATCGGGTTGGTGTTAATGCTGACACAAGCCGTTGAATCACAAGCTAACATCACCGCAATCACCAGTTACAGCCTGTACGGCGGCAGCATCATTTTGCTCTATCTCGCCTCAACGCTGTATCACGCAATTCCCCATCAAAAAGCCAAATACTGGCTGAAGAAATTTGACCACTGCGCCATCTATCTGTTGATTGCCGGCACTTACACGCCGTTCTTGCTGGTGGGGCTCAATTCGCCGCTGGCGCAGGGTTTGATGGTGGTGATTTGGAGTCTGGCGCTGGCCGGTATCCTATTTAAAATCGCCTTTGCTCACCGCTTTGAAGCGCTGTCGCTGGTGACTTATCTTGGTATGGGCTGGTTGTCGCTGGTGGTGATTTATCAGCTGGCGATCAAACTTTCGCCGGGCGGGATTTGGCTGCTGGCCGCCGGTGGGATTGTTTATTCGCTGGGGGTGATTTTCTACGTCTCGCGCCGCATTCCTTACAGTCACGCCATATGGCATGGCTTTGTGCTTGGCGGCAGCGTGTTGCACTTCTGCGCGATTTATTTTTACGTCATGTAAGCTCGATCCAGGTCGCCATAAATGGCGACCCTGCGGGTTTGGTGCGCAATTATTCTGTCAATGAATACGGCAGCGGCTGAATGGTCAACTTGCCACTTTCATCGCCTTCCACGCGTAATACGCTATCCGGTTCCAAATCGTTGTTCATCACCACCTGCACCCAAACGCTGCCGTCATCCAGCTGCACGCCGCTCAATACCGTGCCAGTACGACGCCATTTATCGCCCATCTGCAGCTCCATTGAACTGCTAACGTCCGGCACTTTGCTGGCTTTACCCGCCAGCCAATAGAGTGCACGTTTGTTGGCTCCGCGGAATTTGGCGCGCGCCACCATCTCCTGGCCGGTGTAGCAGCCTTTTTTGAAGCTGATGGCATCCAGCGCCTGCAGGTTGGTGGCTTGTGGAATCAGCTGCGCGCTGGTGGCGCTTTCAATCACCGGAATGCCTGCTTCGATATCCAGCGCCAGCCATTGCAGGCTGTCATTGAACTGCGCTTCTCCCGCCAATTTATCTTTCAGCGCATTTGCCTGGTCTGGCGTGGTCACCAGCAGGAAACGCTCAGCTGGTTGGGCAAACCACAGTAGCGTGCTCTCACCCTGCTGTACTACCGGCGTTTCGGCATCCGGCAGCGTGCTGAACACGCCCGCCAGCGCGGCGCGCGCCTGGAAACCAGCAACGCCCAGCAGCACCGCTTCATCATCAGCGACGATGGTGACTTTGGCGAACACCGCGTATTTCTTCAGTTCGGTAAGCTGCTGCTCACGCAGGTTGCGACGCACCACGTAAGCGTAACCTTCGGTGCGATGGAACAGACGAATGTTGCTCCACATTTTGCCTTTGGCATCGCAGTGCGCGGCGGGACGATGTTGCGTCTCGCCCATCGCCGCAACATCCAGCGTCAGCTGACCTTGCAGATAAGACGTGCTGTCATTGCCCTGCACCTTTACCAGCGCCCATTCGTCGAGCGAAATCAGGGTCAAAGGCAGGCGTGACGATGCAGCAGGCTGGCGAGGTGGAAGGGTAAAAATCGACATATGTCTTTCCTGATTAATGAGGTAATAGGTTGCAATGGTAAAAGAGCAGTGCGGCTTTGCAACCTGTTTACTGAATATGGCGCACAAATCGCGTGATACCCGTTGCAAATTGGGGGATGTAACGCCGGAGCATTGCACAGGGTTAAGCACAGCGCCTGCAGCGAGAAAAAAAAGCAGGTACACTGAGCGCCACTGTTTTTAGTCATGGAACCTGAGACATGGAAATTAACGACAAAGCCCGCGTCCAATGGGCATGCCGTCGCGGCATGCTGGAGCTGGATATCGCTATCATGCCGTTTTTCAAATTCGAATATGATTCGCTGGACGACACCGATAAGCAGGTGTTTATCGCGCTGTTAAAGAGTGACGATCCCGATCTGTTCAACTGGTTAATGAATCACGGTGAACCGGTCGATCCCGAGTTCAAACGCATGGTGAAACTGATTCAGCAGCGCAACCGTGAACGCGGTCCGGTGGCAATGTGATCTGCGGGCGTCACGCAGTGCGCGCGCACTGAATGTGACGCTCTTTCTGCTGTGCGCCGGTTTGCTGCTGGCGCTTGAGTGGCCTGACGCGTGGGCGTGGAGTAAAGCGCCGGTGTTAGTGCTGCTGCTGGCAGAATGCTGGCGCAACGAGCGCCGTTTGGTGCAGCGCGTAGGTCGTCTGGCGCTGGACGTGAAGGGCAACTGGCTGTGGCGCGGCGTGCGCTGGCGAGCAGATCTCAGGGCGGATTGGTTGCCGTATGGCGTTTTGCTGGTGCTGCGTAATCAGCAGGGGAAACGCTGGCGGCTGTGGTTAATGCACGACAACCTGCCGCCCGGTGAATGGCGCACGTTACGCGCCTGCTGTTTTCTGCGCGAGGGGCAAACGCTGCCTTAAAGCAGCGCTGCAGTTTCCGTCAGAATCTGTTCGCACCACTGTTCGACGCGCTCATCGCTCAGTTCGAACTGATTAACATCATCAAGCGCCAGGCCGACAAACTGGTTGCCATCTGCGGTCAGCGGTTTTTTGCTGGTAAACTCATAGCCTTCCAGCGGCCAGTAACCCACAAACTGCACGCCCATCGGCTGCAACAGTTCGTGCAGCATGCCCAGCGCATCAAGGAACCATTCGGCGTATTCGCCCTGATCGCCCATGCCGTAAAGCGCCACGATTTTCCCGCGCAAGTTCAGCGCCGGAATCTGCGGCCAAATCGCTTCCCAATCTTCCTGCAACTCACCGAAATCCCACGTCGGAATACCGAGGATCAGCAAATCGTACTGCTCCATCAGTGACGGATCGTCATCTTTCAAATTGTGCAGCGTGACTAATTCTTCACCGATAAAGTCGCGAATCTTCTCCGCCGTCATCTCGGTGTAGCAGGTGCTCGAACCATAAAACAAACCAATATTCATGCAATTAATGCTCTGTCTGAAACTGACTCGGGGGCAATTGTACCAGAAGCAGGCTACTTTCAGGCATAATGAGCACGATTTCACACGGGTGGAGAGTACAGTGCAGGACAGCGATCTGATCGAACAGTTTCTGGATGCGCTTTGGATTGAGCGTAATCTGGCGCAGAACACGCTCGCCTCTTATCGGCAGGATCTGCAAACGCTCACCGGTTGGCTGCATCACCACGATCGCACGCTATTGACGTTAGAAGCGCTTGATTTGCAGCAGTTTCTTGCCGAACGCGTCGAGGGCGGCTACAAAGCCACCAGCTCGGCGCGCACCCTCAGCGCCATTCGCCGCTTGTGCCAATATCTTTATCGGGAAAAAGTGCGCAGCGACGATCCCAGCGCGCTGCTCTCGGCACCGAAATTGCCGCAGCGTCTGCCGAAAGATCTCAGTGAAAATCAGGTCGAACGCTTGTTGCAGGCACCGAGCATTGATGTGCCGCTTGAACTTCGCGACAAGGCGATGCTGGAATTGCTGTACGCCACCGGTTTACGCGTGACGGAGCTGGTGGGTTTGACCATCAGCGATATCAGCCTGCGTCAGGGCGTGGTGCGCGTGATCGGTAAAGGCAACAAAGAGCGTCTTGTGCCGTTAGGTGAAGAAGCGGTGTACTGGATTGAATACTATATGGAACATGGTCGGCCGTGGCTGCTCAACGGGCAAACGCTGGACGTGATGTTTCCCAGCCAGCGCGCGCAGCAAATGACGCGGCAGACCTTCTGGCATCGCATCAAACACTATGCGACCCTTGCCGGTATCGATAGCGAAAAGCTGTCGCCGCACGTGCTGCGCCACGCATTTGCCACACATTTACTGAACCACGGCGCCGATTTACGCGTCGTACAGATGTTGCTGGGCCACAGCGACCTCTCGACCACCCAAATTTATACGCACGTCGCCACTGAGCGCCTGCGTCTGTTACATCAACAGCATCATCCGCGCGCTTGAGATGCGGTAACAAGGATTTAAGATGAAAAAGCAGCTAAAGATGCTGGCTCTGCTGGTCAGTGCATTCACTGGATTGGCGCATGCCGATGACAACGCCATTCAGCAAACGCTGAAAAAACTGGGATTGCAGCAGGCTGAAATCCAGCCGTCACCGCTACCGGGCATCAAAACGGTGTTGACCGAAAGCGGCGTGCTCTACGTCTCCGAAGACGGCAAGCACATGATTCAGGGCCCGCTGTATGATGTCAGCGGCACCCAGCCAATCAACGTTACCAACCAACTGCTGGACAAAAAAGTCACGGCGCTGGCGCCAGACATGATTGTCTATAAAGCGCCGAAAGAGCAGCACGTGATCACCGTGTTCACCGACATCACCTGCGGCTACTGCCGCAAGCTGCATGAGCAGATGGCCGACTACAACGCGCTCGGCATCACCGTGCGCTATCTGGCCTTCCCGCGTGAAGGTCTGAATGGTCAGGTAGAAAAAGCCATGCGCGCCATCTGGTGCAGCGCCGACCGTAACAAAGCTTTCGATGCAGCGATGAAAGGCGATGCGCCGCAGATGGATGCACCGGCCACCTGCAAAACCAATATCGAGCAGCAGTACAAACTCGGCATCCTGTTTGGCATTCAGGGCACGCCAGCCATTCTCACTGATAGCGGCATGATGATTCCTGGCTATCAGGGACCGCAAGAGCTGAAGCAGGTGCTTGACGGCCAGAAGCGTGGCGGTTAACGCACAGTGATTCATTCTGTTGAATTGCGTCGGCGCGAAGCCGAGACCGAAGCCATCCTACCCGCTGATTTGCCCCCTTTGCTGCGCCGCTTGTATCTGCAACGCGGCGTGAAAGAGGCGCTGGAACTGGAGCGCGGCGCTAAACATCTGCTGCCGTGGCAAACGCTGGGTGGCATCGAAGCCGCCGTGACGCTGCTGCATCAGATGCTGCTGGCAGGCAAACGCATTGTGGTGGTAGGCGATTTCGATGCCGATGGCGCCACCAGCACCGCGTTAACCGTGCTGGCGCTGCGCAGCCTCGGCGGCAACGTTGATTATCTGGTGCCAAACCGTTTCGAAGATGGCTACGGCTTAAGTCCGGAAGTGGTTGAGCAGGCTAAAGCGCGCGGTGCGGAGATGATTCTCACCGTCGACAACGGCATCTCATCACATTCCGGTGTGGATACTGCGCATCAGCACGGCATTCCGGTGTTGGTTACCGATCACCACTTGCCAGGCGAAACCTTGCCTGCCGCCGAAGCGATTGTGAACCCGAACCTCAACGACAGCGAATTCCCTTCACGTTCGCTGGCGGGTGTTGGCGTGGCTTTCTATCTGATGCTGGCGCTGCGTGCGCATCTGCGTCAGCAAAACTGGTTTAGCGATAGCCGCGCCGAGCCAAACCTGGCGGAACTGCTCGATCTGGTGGCGCTGGGCACGGTAGCCGATGTGGTGCCGCTGGATGCCAACAATCGCATTCTGGTGTGGCAAGGTTTGAGCCGTATCCGCGCGGGTAAATGCCGCGCCGGGATTCGCGCGCTGCTGGAGATTGCCAATCGCGATGCGCGTCAACTTGCTGCCAGCGATCTCGGTTTTGCTGTGGGGCCGCGCCTCAATGCCGCCGGTCGTCTGGACGATATGTCGGTCGGCGTGGCGTTGCTGCTCACCGAAGATATCTCCGAGGCGCGCATGCTGGCGAATGAGCTCGATGCGCTGAATCAGACGCGCAAAGAGATTGAGCAGGGCATGAAGAGTGAAGCGCTGGCACTGTGCGATGAGCTGGAGCGCCAGCACACCGATCTGCCGCTGGGTCTGGCGTTCTACCATCCTGAGTGGCATCAGGGCGTGGTTGGGATTCTGGCGTCACGGCTGAAAGAGCGCTTCCATCGTCCGGTGATTGCTTTCGCGCCTGCCGGAGACGGCACGCTGAAAGGTTCTGGCCGCTCGATTGCCGGTTTGCATCTGCGCGATGCGCTGGAGCGTCTCGACACGCTGTTCCCTGGTTTGATGATCAAATTTGGTGGTCACGCCATGGCGGCCGGATTGTCACTGGAAACCGTAAAGTATGAGGAGTTCCGTGCGCGTTTTGCCGCGTTGATCGATGAGTGGCTGGATGGCGAAGCATTGCAGGGCGTAATTTGGTCCGACGGCGAACTGCATGCGCAGGAGTTTACGCTGCACACCGCCGAAATGCTGCGAGAAGCCGGTCCGTGGGGCCAGGCGTTCCCGGAGCCGGTGTTTGACGGCAAGTTCAAACTGCTACAACAGCGGTTAGTGGGCGAGCGTCATTTAAAAGTGATGGTCGAGCCGCTCGGCGGCGGCCCGCTGTTAGACGGGATTGCCTTCAACGTGGATACCACGCTGTGGCCAGACAGCAGCGTGCGTCAGGTGCAGCTGGCCTACAAGCTGGATATCAACGAGTATCGTGGCAATCGTTCGGTGCAATTGATCATCGATCATATCTGGCCGATGTAAGGTGCGTGAGGTCGCCATGAATGGCGTAATGCCGCTCAGTTAAGCGCAGAGCGACTTTCGTTCGCCATGTGCTGAGGCAGTTGCAGCACCTTCGTGCGGCGACCGAGCAGAGGACGCCTGGCCGCGCCCTCTGCACTCCCGGGCCCTGCGCCAGCCCAACCCGCCGCTTCGCGGTACCTTCACTCATTCACGATTCCTGACGGACCGGCGGCGATTCGCTCCTGCTCAGCGTCGCCTCTCGCCGCATCCATGCGGCTCGCCCTGGAATCCCTCATTCGCTCAGCGGTTTGGGATGTCGCCTCAACATCCGCGCTGCAGCAACTCTGCATTTTCCTGACTCTCAATCGCTACAGACCCCGTAGGGTCGCCATTTATGGTGACCTGGTGCGCATGAATGCGCACCCTACGAAAAACCAGTTTGGGCACTGTCATCACAGGCGGCGGTGTTGGGCGCCATCCGCAGCGCCGAGCGCAGAGTGACGGCCAGGATGAGCCGACAGGACGTCGGCGAAAGCGCGGCATGAGCCAGGAAGGCGAATCCGCGCGGTCCGTCAGGCCGGAGGGATAAGCGAGGGAACAGCGAGGACGGCGCAAGGCGCGGATTGCTAAGGTCCGCGCCTTCGGACCTTAGCCCGGCCGCCTGCTTCAGGCATTCTGAAACTGCCAGATGCTTAGCGGGCGGAACCCCTGCGATGTCAGCGCGCTGCTTATCTGACAAGCATTACGCCATTAACGGTGACCCTCCGCCGTAGGATGCGCATTGATGCGCAGGACTCAGAAACTCACATCCACACCGCCGCGCAGCACTTTCTCGTCACCGCGATCGGCGAAGTGCTGATCGGCGCGCAGGAACAGGCGCGCACGTGATGTCTGCGCCACATCCAACCGCACGCCTAACCACTGCGACCTGCGATCGAGCTGCATACCAGGAATCGTGAAGCGGTTCTGGTCATCGCCAAATCCGCCCCAGCGCGCGCTGACATCCATCGACGGATTGTTGAACGCGTACTGATATTCGCCATACAGACTCAGCATGCTCCACAATCCAGCCGACCAATCCTGTCGCGCGCTGATACTCAAACCGCTATATCCGACGCTGCGTCGATAGCTGTCGCCGTCACCACTCAGACCAAACGCGCTGCCTTTATCCTCAAACGCACCGGTATCCAGCCCGGTTTCACGCCAGCCGAGATAAGGTTCGAGGCGATAGTTATCCTCAATCGTCCAGCGATAACCGCTTTGCAGCGCCGCCTGCCAGCTGTTGCTGCTGGTGGTCGATGACACCGGCGAAGCTTCATCCAGCAATACCAAACGCTTCAACTCATCACGGCCATGTTGATAGCTAAGATTGCCCTGCAGATACCACTCCGGCGTCAAATCGTAACGGCCATACAGCATCGCGCCTTGCAGACGATTACGGCTGGTGCCGCCGGTTTGGTCGTAGGTGGAATCGATCTGATTCTGCGTCCAGGCCACGCCCACGCGCAGACCGGAAACGCCCAAATCGCTATCCACGCCCAGTGCGGTAAGCGTGTTGCGATAGTCGGTGCCGAGGTAGCCCGCCTGATCCAGCGAACCGCGCAGTTGACCACTCTCGATCCAGAAGCCGTAACGATTGTCGGCGCTGGCGTCGGCGATGCGATTGCTCAACAGGCGGCTTTGATAATCCAGCGCGTTAAACAGCACCGCATTGCTGGAGGCGTGCGCCTGACCAGAAAGTGAATTGATGGCAGCCTGCGCACTGCTGGCATCCGCCAACGTCTGGAACGCTCCGGCCGCGCCCAGCGCCGACTGCTGCGCACTGCTAAGCGATCCCTGTTGCTGCCAGCTATCCGCCACGCTGAACGCCTGCTCCAGATTCGCGGCCGTTTGCTGGGTGCTGGCGCCGTTGATGCCCATCGCTGCCGCTGCTGCCGCAGTGTTTTTACGCGTCAGCTGGCCGATCACGCTGTTGGCGTTGTAGCTGACCGAACCATCAAGGAACACGCCGGTATTGACCTGACTGAACTGGCCGCTGACGCCCGCATCGCTGGTCAGCAGCGTTTCCTGCTGTTTCACTACATAGGTTGATGACGGTGGCGCAAGGTTCAGCGTGCCGTCCAGCGTCGAGTGGCCCGTTACGCGCAGCGGACTGTTCAGCGCGATATTCAGCACGCCATTACTGCGTTGCTGGTAATCGCCTTGCACCTGCAAGCCGCCGTTGACCGATCCCTGATTGAGTAAGCTGCCGCCAATCACGCCGCTGCCGCCAAGGGTGCCGCTGCCGCTGACGTTGGCACTGCCGGCAATCGCGCCATCGATAAGCAACGTATTGGCCGAAACGCTGGTCTGGCCGAGGTAACTGTTGTTGCCGGTTAACTGCAGCACGCCGCCATTATTCGCGCCGTCAAGGATCAGACCACGATCGCCGCTGATGGCATTCGAGAAGACATAGCTACCTGCATCCAAGCTGGCGTGAAAATCATCGGCCCAGAACATCGCCGGACCGTTCAGCGCTTTCGCCTGATTGAGATCGCCCCAGCCGAAGGTGTCGTTGTAAGGCCGCCCGTTGGCGCTATCCGCAGCGCCGGCATAAGCATCGCTGCGGTAAGTGGCGGTGGTCAGCAGCGTCTGCTGCAGGTTGTAGCCGCTCATCCACGGAAAGCGCTGCAACACTTGCGAAGCCGCCGCTGCGGCGCGCGGAGCGGCAAAAGAGGTGCCGTAACTGCGCGCATTCACCCAGGTGCCATCGGCATTCTGAAAGCGATAATCGCTGTAACCTGGCGCGCTCAGGCACCATGCAGCGGCGTTGCCGCAGGCGTCAAACGGCCCGGTTAACGCCGCGCGGTTCGCCGTGTCGTATGAGGTGCTGTCCATCACGCCGGTGACCGCCAGCATGTTCTTTTGCAGCGCGCTGTCCTGATAAATCAACGGCAGTTGGGCGTTAGGAGAAGGGGTTGCGGTGCCGCCATTGCCGGTGATCACTACCGCCAAGCCGTCAGCCGCCGCAATCTCACGCATGCTTTGCACTAGCACCTGATAGCGCGGTTGCGCATCGGTTAGCGCCTGCGCGGTGGTTAAGCGCTCGCTGGAGGCGTACGACATATTGAAAACCCGCACGCCCTGGCTCAGCAGGCCGCTCACCGCGCGCGCGGTATCGTTGTACTGAAAGACATTGTTCTGCGATGCCTGCGCCACATACAGCGTGCTGCCCGGCGACAAACCCAATAACGTCAGCGCCACCACGGTGCCGTGACCGTTAATGCCCTGATTATCATTTAAACTGCTGCCGCCGCCGACATAGCTGGTGAACTGCACGTTAGCGTAATTAATTTCACTGCGATCGGGCGACAACCCCGAATCAATAATGCCGACTTTGCTGGCATTGCCTGCAGCGCTGGGTTGGGCTGGCGGTTGTTCAGGCGTGCCGGCGGTGGGCGAGGTTGCTGCGCTACCGCCGCCTCCACCTCCGCCGCCACCACCGCAGGCGGCAAGTAACAAAGGCATTAACAAGGCAAGCAGGCGCGGCGAAGTGCGCAAACCGGGAATAAACATCGATACTCCTTCATGTCTCTCAGGACATGTTGTGCCCGCTCACGTTTACGGGCGCTGATTACTGTGTCATTCCCTGTCGAAGCTGCGCATTCCTGGCGGTCGTGGTGACAAACGGTCTGGACGTTAGTGATGTCCATCGGGGGGATAGTCACTGAGCAAAATGATAAAAGGGCGCTAACAAATCGATAGGCTGAATATCAGCTGCTTAATGGCGTTATTTGAGACGTGTCTGCTTTCTTGCAGGAAATTTCTCACAAGACAATTCTTAATGATTTATCTTTATAAATCATGGTCTTTAATGACGTCTTTCAGCGCTAATTGCCTAAAATTTGCAGGAAAATTCCTAAGAAGGTTCTGAGGGTGAGGTATTTGCTGGGGAGTTTTGGAAAACATAACGAATGCGGCTTTCCAGAAGGTTGAGAACTTTTTTTCTCGCGGCGCGTGCGCACTCACTCACACTGCGTGCAATGCTACAAAGTACGCACACTTTCGGGTAAACTAGCGCGTTAGTTTTTATCTCCTTTCACCGAATCGTCAAAAAAGACTGAAAAGCCATGTTTGAAATTAATCCGGTCAAAAATCGTATTCAGGATCTCACCGAGCGCAGCGACGTTCTTCGGGGGTATCTTTGACTACGATGCTAAGAAAGAACGCCTCGAAGAAGTAAACGCCGAGCTGGAGCAGCCAGACGTCTGGAACGAACCCGAGCGCGCGCAAGCGCTGGGCAAAGAACGTGCTTCACTGGAAGCCGTGGTCGAAACCCTGGATCACATGACACAAGGCCTGGAAGATGTGCAGGGCCTGCTGGATCTGGCGGTGGAAGCCGACGACGAAGAGACCTTCAACGAAGCGGTTGCCGAGCTTGATGCACTGGAAGTGAAGCTGGGCGAACTGGAATTCCGTCGTATGTTCTCCGGCGAATATGACAGCGCCGACTGCTATATGGATATTCAGGCCGGTTCCGGCGGCACCGAAGCGCAGGATTGGGCCAGCATGCTGCTGCGCATGTATCTGCGCTGGGCGGAAGCCAAAGGCTATAAAACCGAAATTATCGAAGAGTCAGACGGTGAAGTGGCCGGAACCAAATCCGCCACCATTAAAATCATCGGCGACTACGCGTTTGGCTGGCTGCGTACTGAAACCGGCGTTCATCGCCTGGTGCGTAAGAGCCCGTTCGATTCCGGCGGCCGTCGCCACACCTCATTCAGTTCGGTGTTTATCTACCCGGAAGTGGATGACAACATCGATATCGATATCAATCCCGCCGATCTGCGTATCGACGTTTACCGCGCTTCCGGTGCGGGCGGCCAGCACGTTAACAAAACCGAGTCTGCGGTGCGTATTACCCACTTGCCGACCAACATTGTGGTGCAGTGCCAGAACGACCGTTCACAGCACAAGAACAAAGATCAGGCCTTCAAGCAGTTACGCGCCAAGCTGTACGAATATGAGATGCAGAAGAAAAACGCGGACAAGCAGGCAGCGGAAGATAACAAATCTGATATCGGCTGGGGCAGCCAGATCCGTTCTTATGTTCTCGACGATTCACGCATCAAGGATCTGCGTACCAGCGTAGAAACCCGCAACACCCAAGCGGTGCTGGATGGCGATATCGATCGTTTTATTGAAGCAAGTTTAAAAGCAGGGCTATAAGGAACCGACATGTCTGAACAACAACCGCAGAGCGCTGATGCCGCCCTTGAGTTAAACAACGAACTGAAAGCGCGTCGCGAAAAACTCAGCGCGCTGCGTGAAAAAGGCGTGGCGTTTCCTAACGATTTCCGGCGCGACACCACGTCCGATGTGCTGCATGCCAGCTATGACGCTAAAGAGAACGAAGAGCTGGAAGCGCTAGGCGTAGAAGTGAGCGTGGCCGGTCGTATGATGACGCGCCGCATCATGGGGAAAGCGTCATTTGCCACCCTGCAGGATGTCGGCGGCCAGATTCAGATCTACGTTTCACGCGACGATCTGCCAGAAGGCGTCTACAACGAGCAGTTCAAGAAGTGGGATCTCGGCGATATCCTCGGTGCGCGCGGTAAGCTGTTCAAAACCAAAACCGGTGAGCTGTCGATCCACATCACTGAGCTGCGTCTGCTGACCAAAGCGCTGCGTCCGCTGCCGGATAAATTCCACGGCCTGGCCGATCAGGAAACTCGTTATCGTCAGCGTTATCTCGATCTGATCTCCAACGACGATTCGCGCAAAACCTTCAAAATTCGCTCACAAATCATGGCCGGCATTCGCCAGTTCATGGTTAACCGCGAGTTTATGGAAGTGGAAACCCCAATGATGCAGGTGATTCCTGGCGGCGCATCTGCGCGTCCGTTCATCACCCATCACAATGCGCTCGACATCGATATGTACCTGCGTATTGCGCCAGAACTGTATCTTAAGCGCCTGGTAGTTGGCGGTTTTGATCGCGTGTTCGAGATCAACCGTAACTTCCGTAACGAAGGTATTTCGCCGCGCCATAATCCAGAGTTCACCATGATGGAACTCTATATGGCGTATGCGGATTACAAAGATCTGATCGAGCTGACTGAAAGCCTGTTCCGTACCCTGGCGCAGGATGTGCTGGGCACCACGGAAGTGCCGTATGGCGATCACAGCTTCGATTTCGGTAAGCCGTTTGAGAAGCTCACCATGCGTGAAGCGATCAAGAAATACCGTCCGGAAACCGACCTGAGCGATCTGGAAGACTTCGATAAAGCGGTAGCGATTGCTAAATCGCTGCACATCAAAGTCGAGAAGAGCTGGGGCCTCGGCCGCGTAGTAACCGAGATCTTTGAAGAGACCGCTGAAGCGCACCTGATTCAGCCAACCTTCATCACCGAATACCCGGCTGAAGTATCACCGCTGGCGCGTCGTAACGACGAGAACCCGGAAATCACCGACCGCTTTGAGTTCTTCATCGGCGGCCGTGAAATCGGTAACGGCTTCTCAGAGCTGAACGATGCAGAAGATCAGGCTGAGCGTTTCCTGCAGCAGGTGAATGCGAAAGAGTCTGGCGATGACGAAGCAATGTTCTACGACGAAGACTATGTCACCGCGCTGGAACATGGCCTGCCACCAACCGCTGGTTTGGGCATTGGTATCGACCGTATGGTAATGCTGTTCACCAACAGCCACACCATCCGCGACGTCATCCTGTTCCCGGCACTGCGCCCGAGCGGTAAGTAATCCTCTCCGGCATCTTGTAGGGTCGCCATTCATGGCGACCTTTTTTTATTCCCGCCTTCCAACACAAAATTCCTGATGACAACCCGGCACGCTCTGTGCAGGATGGTTTTTTTCATTTTCAGGGAATCACCATGAGTGCAAAAGCGGCAACGTTAGAGGGCCGGATTCGTCAGCACTGGGATCAACTCTCCAGCCACGAGCAGCGACTTGCCGATGTGCTACTTGCCGCACCGGGCCAGCTAGCCATGAACACCGCCACCGAACTGGCGCACAGCGCGGGCGTGTCCAAAGCCACCACCACGCGCTTTTTCCGCCATCTCGGCTACGAAAGTTATGAAGCCGCACGCCGCCAGGCGCGTGAAATGCAGAGCAGCGGATCACCGCTCTACCTGCAACCAGCACCCAGCGCGTCGCCGCTGGCCAGCATCATGCAGCAGCATCTGGAAAAAGAGATCGCCAATCTGGTCAACAGCTATCGCACGCTGGACAGCGAACAGTTGCAGCAGGCGGTCACCGCCATCAGCCAGGCTCGACGCGTGGTGGTGATGGGTTGGCGCCACAGCCAAACCATCGCGCATCTGATCTATCGCGATTTGATCCATATTCACTCCGACGTGCGTCTGCTGCCGCGTCCCGGCGATTCGTTGGCGGAACATATGGCGGCTCTGAGCGCTGAAGATGTGGTGATCTGCGTCGGTTTGCGTCGGCGTATGCCCGCGCTGGAAGCGGCAATGAACGCACTGGCCGAGCGCAACGTGCCAATGCTATATATCGCCGATGTGCTCTCCGGCAAACCGGCGCGCCATGCGCAGTGGGTAATCCGCTGTCACACTGATAGCAGCCTGATTTTTGACAGCACCGCCGCGCTCTCTGGCGTGTGCAATCTGCTCTGTTCACTGGTGGCCCGACAAATGGGTAAAGCCAGCAACGATCATCTCGCGCAAATCGAAGCGCTGCACCAAACCCTCGACGAACTCGAATAATGCGCCGTGCTGGCGCACCCTGCGCCAGAAAAATCACCAAAACGGTGCAATTTTATCCAGGCCTCGCTAAATCAGCCATCCCCATTTCGCGCCATGTGAAATCATAGAAATTAAAAATAATAAACAAGAAACAAATGTTTCCAATTGATTTTATTGACTAAAGGCTAGGTTGTTGCGGGTTGACCTGCGTAGCGGTGAAAAAGCTGGCACAAAATATGCTCAGTAGAAAAAGACATTTCACCAATACCAGGGAAACACCATAATGAAAAAAACAGCACTGCTGATTGCCGCTCTTCTCTCCGTAGGCACCTTAGCGCAGGCGCAAGCCGACACGCTGGCCGACATCAAAAGCAGCGGCAAAATCACCGTCGGTATCGATCCAACCTTTCCTCCATACGAATACACCGATGACAAAGGTGAGATCACCGGTTACAGCGTGGCGATCATGCAATCCTTCGCCAAAGATCTCGGTGTGAAACTGGAGTTTCAGAAAACCGCCTTCAGCGGCATTCTGCCGGGCCTGATTTCGGGCTCCTTCAATGCCGAAGGTTCATCCCTTAACGTCACGGCGGAACGCGCGAAGAAAGTGCTTTTCACCGTGCCGTACAGCAAAACCGTGAATGGCGTGCTGGTGCGTGAAGCCGAGGCGAAAACCTTCAGCGGCAAAACTCTGAGTCCGGAAAGCTTATCGGGTCTGCGCGGCGCGGTGAAAACCGCCAGCGTGCCAGAGCAACTGCTGAAGGGCTTCAACGAGCAGTTGAAGAAAGAGGGTAAAACACCGATCACCATCATCAACGTCGATTCACTGGATCAAACCGTCAGCACGCTGATGACCAAACGCGCCGACTTCGTTTATGACGATATCTCGGTGTTAGCGCCGGTAGCGAAAAAATACGCCGGTAAAGTGGCGCAGGTCGGCGAAGTCGGCCCGTCGCAATGGATGGGTTGGGCGACACGTAAAGAAGATGGCAGCCTGAACAAAGCCATTAGCGACCACATCCTGGCGATGCAGAAAGATGGCGAACTGACCAAGCTGCAGCAGCAGTATCTCGGCACCACCTTTACCGTGCCCGCCAGCGACTTCATTCCGCAGGAGTAATTATGTGCCAGTCCAACCTGACGGTGCCCGCCGGCTTTGGCAAAACCTTCCGCGTGCGCAAGGGCCAGTTTATTACCGTGATTGATAGTGAAGGGCAGCAGGCGGCCGATTTCGTCGCGGTGAATGCCGATGACCTAAACGAGAAGCTGTCGCCGGTGCATACGCGTCAGCAGCTGCGCTCGCTGTTCTTCAAGCCGGGCGACGCGCTGTGGTCGAGTGAAAACCGTCCGATGCTGCGCATTCTTGCCGACAGCATCGGCATCCACGACGCCAACGTGCCCGCCTGCGATCGCACTCGTTTCAGCATCGATTTCGGTGTTGAAGGGCATCGCAACTGCGTGGATAACCTGCTGGAAGGGATGAAGGAATTTGGCGTCACCTACTTCTCGCTGCCGGAGCCGTTCAACCTGTTCCAGAACGGTCCGGTCACCGCCGATGGCCGCATGGAAGTGACCGATCCCAACAGCAAAGCGGGCGACAGCATCACCTTTGAAGCGCTGTGCGATCTCATCTGCTCGGTCTCATCCTGCCCGCAGGACATCATTCCTGGCAACGGCCTGCAGGTGACGCCAATTGACATCGTGGTCAGCGACCATTTTCACGCTCTGGAGATGAATCATGCTGTTAATGCGTGAAAGTTATGAAGAAACCGCCGCACGCACGCTGGCTGAACCGGTGCAGGTTGCACCGGGCAGCATCGGTTCGATTCGCGTGCTGCGCGGCCAGTTACTGCGCATCGCCGCAAAGGACGACGGCGCGGTGGCTTCGCTGTTTGGCTTCAGCCTGGCCGATCCCGCGGTGTGGCTGTCGGTGCATCACACGCGGGTGTTCAGCAACAGCTACCTGCTCGGTTCCGGCATGCGCCTGGTGAATAACCGTCGCCGTCCGATGATGGTGCTGGGCAAAGACAGCGTGAAACGTCACGACCTGCTGTTGCCGGCCTCCACCACGGCGTTTCTCACTGAGCGCGGCTATCAGGGAGAAGGTTGCCTCGATGCGCTGCGCGGCGAGCTGGCGCGTCTGGGCATGGTGGTGCCGAAGCTGCCGGATCCCATCAACCTGTTTATGCACGTCAAGCTGACGCGGGAAGGCGATATTCTGCCGGAAACCAACCTGACCAAAGCCGGCGACAGCATTACCTGTCGCGTGGTGATGGACATGCAGTTCATCGTCTCCGCCTGCAACACTGGCATTGAGGGCAACGATCGTCCCGCGCCGCTGCTGCTGTCGGTGGCGGAAAACCTGCACGACTTTAACGCGGAGTAACGCATGGGGCTGGATCAACAGGTAGTGGCCGCGCTGCCGGAACTCGGACACGGCCTGCTGATGACGCTGGTGCTCACCGTGCTGGCGTCGTTGGTCAGCGTAGTGATGGGGCAGCTCGGCTGCTTCCTGCAGCTGCGTCGTGCCTGGATCTGGCGCGCCATCGGACGTTTCTATGTCAGCGTGATGCGCGGAACGCCGGCGATTGTGCAGCTGTTTGTGGTGTTTTTCACCTTGCCACGGCTGGGATTGGGCGGTCAGCCAATGCTGGCGGCGGTGATTGCCATTGGTCTTAACAGCGGCGCTTACGTGGCGGAAATCCTGCGCGTCAATCGCAGCCTGGTAACGCGCGGACAGCTTGAAGCGTCGCGCACCTTGGGCCTGAGCCGCTTGCTGACGTGGTGGTACGTTATCAACCCACAAGTGATGCGCGCCAGTCTGCCAATGCTGGTGAATGAGTTCACCATTCTGCTGAAAACCACGCCGCTGGCGTCGGTGGTGGCGCTCACCGAACTGACCTACGCCGGACAGATCGTCATCGCCCGCACCTACGAAGCCACGCAGGTGTTGCTGCTGGTGGCAGCCGGATATCTGCTGATCGCCATGCCGTTAATTGCGGCGGCGCGTCGTCTGGAAGCGAAACGGAGGTTGGCGTAATGGATTGGCAGGCAATTATCACCTCTTTGCCGTCGCTGGGTGACGGCTTGCTCGCCACCTTGCAGCTCTGCCTGGTGGCGGCGCTCTGCTCGCTGCTGTGGGGCGCGCTGTTGGCCGTACTGCTGATGCGTTCTTCGCCATTCTGGCTGCGTTTACTCAATCTTTACAGCGGGTTAACCCTCGCGCTGCCGCTGCTGGTGGTGATCTATCTGCTCTACTTTGTGCTGCCGGAATATGACATCACGCTGTCGTCGCCGGTGGTGGGCGTGCTGGCGTTAACGCTCTACTACGCGCCTTACATTGCGCAGGTGATCCGCTCGGCGATTGATGCGCTGCCAAAAGGGCAGTGGGAAGCGTGCCGCGTGCTGGGCCTGAGCCGCAGTGAACAACTGCGCGATGTGGTGCTGCCGCAAACGCTGCCGCAGATGCTGTCGCCGCTGGTCGGATTGATGATCGGTTTGATTAAAGACTCTGCGCTGCTGTCGATTGTCTCGGTGCAGGAGTTTATGTACGCCGCCAAACAGGCGATTTCGGATACCTACGCGCCGCTGGAGATCTATCTCACGGTGGCGCTCTGTTACTGGCTGCTCAACAGCGTCATCGACTGGCTGGCGCGCGGCCTTGAATCTCGCATGACGCGCTATCGTCGTGCCATGCAGCATTAATCAGGAGAACAACATGTCGGCTGAATTTCAGCATCGTGAAGCGATGACCATCCCGGCGCGCTATGGCAAAGCGGTGCGTCTGCAGAAAGGTGAAGCGGTGCAGGTGATTAACCTGCACGGCACGCAGGTGGTGGATTGCTGGGCGTACAACGCCGAAGACGTGAGTGAATATATGTGTATGGAGGCGACGCGCGTGTGGAATCAGCGTCTCAATCCCAAAGTGGGCGACAGCTTTATCACCAGCCAGCGCCACCCGATTTTGACGCTGGTGGCGGATACCTCGCCAGGCGTGCACGACACTTTTATGGCGGCCTGCGACGCGCGTCGTTATGAGCTGCTCGGCTGCACCGAACCGCATCGCAACTGCCATGACAATCTGTTTGAAGGCATGAGCGAGTTAGGCGTGACGCTGCCGCACGGCAATCTGGCCTCGTTTAATATCTTTATGAATATTCAGGTGCAGCCGGATGGCATCACGCTGAAGACGCTGCCGGTGGTGACGAAGCCGGGCGACTATATTGTGCTGCGTGCCGAGATGGATTGTTTTGTGGCGTTTTCCGCCTGTCCGCAGGATATCGTCAGCATTCAGGGGCAGGGCGACAACACCCCGCGCGATGCCGAGCTGCGTATTTTGACCAGCGGTTTTCCGCAGGTACAGTTGAAGGGCGCGTGGGTTCCCGCGTGATTCCGTAGGGTCGCCATTCATGGCGACCTTGCTAAACATCGCACAATCCTACGACTTCACCACCCCATCCAGCCACGCCTGAAAGCGCGCATACGGCACATACAGCGCCACATTCTTAAACAGCGTCTTGCCGCTTTTATTGTCATCAATCTGGCTGCTGTAACCAACAATCACGCCCGCCAGCGTATCATCGCTGGCGTTATACACCGCGCCGCCGGACATGCCTTTCACCACGCCGGCATTGGCCGCCACCACCACACAACTGGCCTTGTTCCAGTCATTCGCCAGCGTGGTGTTGATCAGATTCTTGCCGCTCGACGCCACCGGCATCGCGGAAATAAAGCTGTAGCCATACAGATTCACTTCATCGCCAATATGGCTATTGCGGAACGGCGGTGGCAGATTGGCTTCGCTGTTTTTGTGGTACACCACGGCGATATCGCATTCAGGATGCCAGGCTTTCACCCGATAGAGCGAATACTTGGCCACGTGGGCCGCCGTCAGGCTGTATTCGGGCGTGAGAGGAATGGTGGTGCCAAGCGCACCAATGCCCAGCACCGTTGGAATGCCGGTGACGGTCATATCTACGCGTTTTGCTGCTTCTTTGCTGTATTCGTAATGCCCAACAGAGCAGCCACTCAGGCAGCCAACCGTTAGCGCGATGAGCCATCGCATACGCTTTCCCCTCGATTTTTGACACCACATAACCGGGCAATCCATTGAGGTATCGGCAGTGCACGTCCATCCTTTACTGTTTGATTTTGCGTCAAAAGCTGACTCGCTGTGATAAGGATCACATCCTTTTCAAGCGTAGCGCGGAAACTTCAATCTGTCTCAATGGTTAGTCAGTGACATTTTCCCGCGCAGGGATTATTGCTGCGGGCGCAAATAAGCCTTGCGGCGCGCGGGGTGGTTGGTATGAGAGGGCTATGCTTTAATAACAGTGTGACGCAGTTCAAATTTTAATAAGCGTCAGTTGTAACCGTACTGCGCTCGCAGTGCGGCCCGCCTGCAAAAAATTATTGGGAGAGTGTGTTATGCCTGTTGCATTACTGGCGCTGGCGCTGAGTGCGTTCGCCATCGGCACCACGGAATTCGTCATTATGGGATTGCTGCCCGAGGTGGCGGGCGATCTGCAAGTGACGATTCCTTCTGCGGGATGGCTGATCAGCGGTTACGCGCTGGGCGTCGCCATCGGCGCGCCGATCATGGCGTTGCTGACCGCCAAACTGCCGCGTAAACGTACTCTGATTCTGCTGATGATTATCTTCATCATCGGTAACGTACTCTGTGCATTGGCCTACACCTACAACCTGCTGATGCTGGCGCGTGTGGTGACGGCGCTGTGTCACGGTGCGTTCTTCGGCATCGGCGCGGTGGTAGCGGCGAGTCTGGTGGCACCGGGTAAACAAGCTTCTGCTGTGGCGCTGATGTTCACCGGCCTGACGCTGGCCAACGTGCTCGGCGTGCCGCTCGGCACCTGGTTTGGTCAGATGTTTGGCTGGCGCGCCACCTTCTGGGGCGTGGCGATCATCGGCATCTTTGCCTTTATCGCGCTGATTGTGAGCCTGCCAACCAACAAAGAAGAGAAGCCGGTACATCTGGCGAGTGAAATCAGCGCGCTGGCCAACGGTAAACTGTGGCTTTCGCTGCTGATGACGGTGTTCTTTGCGGCGGCGATGTTTGCGCTGTTCAGCTACATTGCGCCGCTGCTGCTGCAGGTGACCGGCATCTCAGATCGCGGTGTCAGTTGGACACTGTTCCTGATTGGTGCGGGTCTGACCGTCGGTAACATCCTCGGCGGCAAGCTGGCCGACTGGAAAGTGTCGTTTAGCCTGATCCTCAGCTTTGTGCTGATTGCGCTGTTCTCGCTGCTATTCAGCTGGACCAGCCATGCGCTGTGGCTGGCGGAAATCACGCTGTTCCTGTGGGCGATGGCGACCTTCGCCACCGTGCCGGGCTTGCAGATTAACGTGGTGCGCCACGGCAAAGATGCGCCAAATCTGGTTTCGACGCTGAATATCTCCGCCTTCAACGTCGGCAATGCGCTCGGCGCGTGGGTCGGTGGCGCGGTGATCGAGAAAGGTTATGGCCTGACGTCGGTGCCGGTTGCCGCTGCTGCACTCGCGGCAGTTGGCCTGGTGATCTGCTTGATCACTTTCCGCAAATCGGGCGGGCAGGGCGAAGCAGTCAACGCTTAAGCCAGCCGCTCGGCAATACGTTGTGGAAACGCGGCCACTTGGTGTTGCAGGTGGTCGCAGAAGTGATCGACCAGCGCCGAAGCCGGTCGATGCTGCGGCCGCACCAGACTGACGGTGAAGGGCACGGCAATACTGAAACGACGCATCACCACACCGCTGTCGGCGTAATCCAGCGCCGTCAGCGGATTCACAATCGAAATCCCCACGCCTGCACGCACCATCGCGCACACCGACGCCGCGCTATGCGTCTCCAGCACCAAACGACGCTCCACATCCTGATCATGAAACAGCGAATCCAGCAGCTGACGATAGCTATCGCTGCGCGACAGGCTGACGTAGTTTTCACCGTGGAAATCCTGTGGCGTCAACACCTCGCGCTGACACAGCGGATGCTGTGGCGGCAGCACGCACACTTCATCACAGGTCAGCAGCGGCACGCGTTCAGTGCCCGCTGGCGGGTGTTGGGTTTCGGTCAGGCCGAGATCGTAACGCTGTGCCGACAGCCACTCTTCCAGCAGCGGCGATTCCTGCGGAATAATATTCAGGCTGACCTGTGGATAGCGCTGCAAAAACGGTTGCAGCAGCGGCGGCAGCAGCGACTGCGAAAATACTGGTAGGCAGGCGATCGACAATTCACCCTGACGAAACTGACGCAATCCTTCGGCGGCATCCATGATGCGATCCAGCCCGTACCACGAGCGCTGCACCTCTTCGTACAGCCGCAAGCCTTGCACCGTTGGTTGCAAGCGGCCACGCACCCGTTCGAACAGTTGCAGGCCAAGTTGCTGCTCAAGGCGCGCCAGTTCGCGGCTTACCGTCGGCTGCGAAGTGTGCAGCAGCGTGGCCGCCTGCGTCAGGTTGCCGCTGGTCATCACCGCGTGAAAAATTTCGATATGTCGCCAGTTAATTTTTGCCATCGTCTCCTCCGCTCAACCCATATCATATTTGTATAGATGTCGCTAAAACAGATATTTTTCTGAATTGATGCACTGTGGCTAAATAGCCTCAATGACACAGGAGAATTGATATGCCACGCCCACTCAACAACAGCGAAACCGCGTTAACTGCCGCCAACTTACTGCCGCTGGCGCAGCGTTATTCTGGCCCGTTCTGGGCGTACGATGCGGCGATAATTCAGCAGCGCATTGCGCAACTCGGCGCCTTCGACGTGGTGCGTTTTGCGCAGAAAGCCTGCTCCAATATTCACATTCTGCGTCTGATGCGCGCGGCGGGCGTCAAAGTCGATTCGGTGTCGCTGGGTGAAATCGAGCGTGCCATTGCCGCCGGTTATCAGCCGGGCGGCGAAGATATCGTCTTCACCGCCGATGTGTTCGATCAGCCAACGCTGACGCGCATCGCCGAGCTGAAAGTACCGGTCAATGCCGGTTCGGTGGATATGCTGCATCAGCTGGGCGAACTGTCGCCGGGTCACGCGGTGTGGCTGCGCATCAATCCTGGTTTTGGTCACGGTCACAGCCAGAAAACCAACACCGGCGGTGAGAACAGCAAGCACGGCATCTGGCACAGCGATCTGCCGCTGGCGCTGGCGGCGATTCAGCAGCACGGCCTGCGTCTGGTCGGCCTGCATATGCACATCGGTTCCGGTGTGGATTACGGCCATCTGCAGCAGGTGTGTGACGCGATGGTCGATCAGGTGGTGGCGTTTGGTCAGGATTTGGAAGCGATTTCTGCCGGTGGCGGTTTGTCGATTCCTTATCGCTTTGGCGAAGAAGCCATTGATACCCAGCACTATTACGGCTTGTGGAACGGTGCGCGTGAGCGTATCGCCGCGCACCTCGGTCATGCGGTGAAACTGGAGATCGAGCCAGGCCGTTTCCTGGTTGCCGAATCGGGCGTGCTGGTGTCGCAGGTGCGTGCAGTGAAAGATATGGGCAGCCGTCACTTTGTGCTGGTCGATGCCGGTTTCAGCGATTTGATGCGTCCGTCGATGTACGGCAGCTATCACCACATTTCTCTGCTGCCGGCCGATGGCCGCGCGCTGGGCGACGCCACTGTCGAGAGCGTGGTGGCCGGTCCGCTGTGTGAATCGGGTGACGTGTTCACGCAGCTGGAAGGCGGCAAAGTGGAAACCCGCGCGCTGCCTGCGGCGCAGGTCGGCGATTATCTGGTGTTCCACGATACCGGCGCGTACGGCGCATCGATGTCCTCGAACTACAACAGCCGCCCGCTGATTCCGGAAGTGCTGTTCGAGAATGGCGCGCCGCGTGAAATTCGTCGCGCGCAGACCATTCAGGAGCTGCTGGCGCTGGAGCTGATCTGATGAAGATTGTCGCGCTCAGCGAAGTGCCGCATCATGCCTCGCAGATCACCGACTGGTTGTGGCAGGCGTTTGGCGACGGTACGTCGCGTGAGTTTTACCACAGCATTGTGCGCAGTAGCCTCAACGGTGCCGATTTCCCGGTGACCTTTGTGGCGCTTGATGGCGATATACCGCTCGGCACTGTGGGATTCTGGCGCTGCGATTTGATCAGCCGTCAGGATCTCACGCCTTGGGTGGCGGCGCTGTTTGTCGAGGAGTCCGCGCGCGGCAAAGGGTTGAGCGAAGCACTGCAGCAGCATGTGATCGATTTCGCGCAGCAGCGCGGTCATGACAAGCTGTGGTTATGGTCAACGTTTGGCGGTTATTACGAACGTTTTGGCTGGCAGTATCAGTGTGACGCGCTTGAGTTCCCGGATGTGCGGGTGAAGGTGTATTCGCGAAGTTTGTAACCAGGTCGGCATGAATGCCGACCCTACGAAAGACGGTTAGGACTTAACCCGGTCCACTCACCGAATGCCGTCTTACCAGCGTCGGGCTAAACATATTGGTCACTTCCGGCATCTCGCTGCCATTAGCTAACGCCAGCGCCAGTTGCGCCGCCTGTTGCGCCATGGTGACAATCGGGTAGCGCACCGTGGTTAAACGCGGGCGCACATAGCGCGACACCAGCACATCATCGAAGCCAATCAGCGACATCTCTTCCGGCACGCGAATGCCGTTATCACTCAGCACCGCCAGCGCTCCGGCGGCCATCGAATCGTTGTAGCAGGCCACCGCCGTGAACTGCTTGCCGCGCCCCATTAGCTCAGTCATCGCCTGCTCGCCGCCCACTTCGTCCGGTTCGCCCCACGCCACCAAACGGTCGTTACACGGTAAACCGTGCTCTTTCAGCGCGTCGTAATAGCCTTGCAGACGATCTTCAGCATCAGAAATGGTGTGAGTGGAACAGATAAAGGCGATTTGCGTATGGCCTTGCTGAATCAGATGACGCGTTGCCAGCCACGCGCCGTAGCGGTCATCCAGCGCGATGCAGCGATTTTCAAAGCCTTTCAGCAGGCGATTCAGCAGCACCATGCCCGGCACCTGCTTCATCAGCATCTCTAAATCGTCGTCGGGGATTTTCTTGGCGTGCACCACTAATGCGGCGCAGCGATGACGCATCAGTTGCTCAATCGCCTGACGCTCTTTTTGCTCATTGTGGTAACCGTTACCAATCAGCAAAAAGTTGCCGGTCTGGCCCGCAACTTCATCCACCGCTTTGACCATCGCGCCAAAAAACGGATCGGAAACATCGCCCACCACTAAACCCAGGGTTTCGGTGGATTGCTGCGCCAGGGCGCGTGCATTGGCGTTCGGGTGATACTGCAACTGCTCCATTGCCGCCGTGACGGCGAGGCGAGAACTCTCGCTGGCTTTGGGCGAATTATTGATGACGCGGGAGACGGTCGCAACCGACACCCCAGCCATACGGGCAACATCCTTAATGGTAGCCATGCGATTATCGACATCCGGGAAAACGTTTACACATGCCACCAGTGTTACGGAAAACCCACCCTGTAGCAACCCGGCAGAATGCCAGCGCTGTCGCAAAAGCACGGAAAATCAGGCGCTCACAGCCGTGCTTTAGCTCAATTACAGCCTCATGTTATGCTGCCAGACATAATGACACCTGCCTGCCGGACCCAAAAACCATGAAAACTCGCGTGCCACACCTGGCGCACTGGGGCGCATTCACTGCCGTCACTGAAAACGATCGCCTGATTGGCTGTGAACCGTTCTTCGCCGATGCCGATCCGTCGCCGATGCTCAACACCATTCCTGAACTGGTCTATTCGGATAAACGTATTCGCCAGCCGATGGTGCGCCGTTCATGGCTGAAGTCGCGCGAGAACAGCGATCGCACCTTACGCGGGCGGGAAGATTTCGTGGCGGTGGACTGGGATACCGCACTGGATTTGGTGGCGGAAGAGAATCGCCGCGTGCGCGATCGCTACGGCGCATCCGGCATTTTCAACGGCTCATACGGCTGGTCATCCGCCGGGCGCGTCAACCACGCGCGCACGCTGATTCGCCGCTTCTATTTTCAGGGCGGAGGCGGTGTTGATCAGCAAGGTAATTACAGCTGGGGCGCGGCGCAGTTCTTCCTGCCGTACGTGATTGGCACCTATATGCCGCTGACCGGCCGCGTGACCGATTGGCCGGAAGTGGTGCAGCACGCCGATATCTTTATCGCCTTCGGCGGCCTGGCGCTGAAAAACGGCCAGGTGGCTTCCGGCGGTGCGGGGCAGCACAGCCTGAAACCGGCGCTGGAGCAGCTTAGCGCTAAAGGCACGCCAATCATCAACATCAGCCCGATGCGCGATGACTGTCCGGCGTTCGTCAATGCCGAGTGGATTCCAATTCGCCCGAACACCGACGTGGCGCTGATACTGGCGCTGGGTTTTGAAATTACCCGCCGTAACGCGCTGGATGAAAGCTTCCTCGCCAGCCACTGCACCGGTTGGCCGCAGTTGCGCAGCTATTTGCTCGGTGAAAGCGATGACATTGCTAAAACGCCGGAGTGGGCCAGCAACATTACCGGCATTCCGGCGGCGCGCATTGCTTTGCTGGCGCAGCAGTTGATGGGCAAACGCAGCTTTATTACCTGCTCCTATTCGGTTCAGCGCGCCCATCGCGGTGAGCAGCCGTACTGGATGATGATTGCGCTGTCGTCGATGCTCGGTCAGCCAGGCTTGCCGGGCGGCGGGTTCTCCTTTGGTCACGGCTCGATGAACAGCGTCGGCAATCCGCGTCAGGACGGTCCGGCACCGATGATGAGCACCGGCCCGAATCCAGGCAATTTGTCGATTCCGGTGGCGCGCATCAGCGACATGCTGCTCAATCCCGGCCAGCCGTACGCATTCCAGGGCGAAACCCAACACTATCCGGATATCCACTTAGTGCATTGGGCGGGCGGCAATCCGTTCCATCATCATCAGCAGCTCAATCGCCTGGTGGAAGGCTGGCAGCGTCCGGATACCGTGATTGTGCAGGATATCGTCTGGACGCCAGCGGCGCAGATGGCGGATATCGTGCTGCCCGCCACCACCACGCTGGAGCGCAACGACATCGGCGGATCGTCGCGCGATCGCTTTGTGCTGGCGATGCATCAGGCGATTAAGCCGCAGCATCAGGCGCGTAACGATTTCGATATCTTCGCCGATATCGCCGATCGTCTGGGCTACCGTGATGTGTTCACCGAAGGGCGCAATGAGATGCAGTGGATTGAGCATCTGTATCAGCAGTGCGCAGTAGCGCATGCACGTCGTGATATTCCTTTCCCGGAGTTCGGTGAGTTCTGGGAGCGCGGTTTTGTCGAGATCCCGGAAGGCGGCAAGCCGTTCGTGTTTATGGATGATTTCCGCGCCGATCCGATCAGCCATCCGATTCAAACCGCCAGCGGCAAAATTGAGCTGTTCTGCCAAACCATCGCCGATTATCAGCTGGACGATTTCGCCGGACATCCGGAGTGGCGCGAGCCGCAGGAGTGGCTGGGTGCGCCGCTCAGCGCCGAGTTCCCGCTGCATATGATCTCGATTCAGCCGTCAGATCGTCTGCACAGCCAGATGGATGCCACCGCCACGGTGCAAGGCAACAAAACCGCCGGACATGAGACGCTGTATATGCATCCGCAGGATGCGGCAACGCGTGATATTCAGGATGGCGATGAGATTGAGGTGAGCAACGCGCGTGGTCGCATGCTGGCCGGTGTGCGCCTGACCGACGGTTTAACGCCAGGCGTAGTGATCATCGCCACTGGCGCCTGGTTTGATCCCGGATTTGGCCGCGCCTGGCAGCCGTGGGATCGCGCCGGCAACCCGAATGTACTGACATTAGACATCGGTACTTCGTCGTTAACCCAGGGCCCTAACGCCATGAGTTGCCTGGTGGAAATCAAAAAACATCTGATGTGAATGGGCAACGAATAATCTCATCGCTGGTTACATTTTGCCGGTAACTGTTGCGTTTAGGAGATGGTTTCCCAGCGTGCCGCCTTGCTACAGTCAGGGTCCCAGAGGTATTGATGGGTGAACATCAAAAAGTTTTCTTGATTACACCGACCTGCGCAGATGCGCAGGTTTTTTTTTGCTTAACGAATCGAAACACAGTTTTCCTGTCAACTCGGTTTACGTTTCTTTATAACTGCTGGCATTAAGCCTGATTTTTTATCGCAGTGGACGTTATGCCTCCTATTAAAAAATTTCTGGGAAAAGACCAGATAAAAGCGCCATTTAACCCGTTTCGTTTTCGCCTGATTTGCCTCGGCGTTTTCTGCTGTCTGGTGCTGTTGCTGATCTGCGTTGGTGACCTGCAGCTGATCAAGCATCCGATGCTGGAGCACGAAGCCGATCAGCGCTCGCTGCGAACCGTGACGCTGCCGACCAACCGTGGCACCTTGCTGGATCGCGACGGCCAGGCGTTAGCGTTGAGCGTTCCGGCGCGTGACATCATCGCCGATCCAATGCGCGTGCTGGAGGCAAATCCCGATTTCACCAGCGCCAAATGGGCGTATCTGGCGGCGGCGCTCAATCAGCGTCCGGAAGATCTGCGTGCGGCGATCACCGCCAACCCGAAAAAACGTTTCCTCTATCTGGGCCGCAAAATCGAACTCGGCATCGCCAAAGATATCGCCGAGCTGAAACTGAAAGGCATCAGCTCGGTATATAACGACAGCCGTTTCTATCCGATGAGTGAAGCGGCCGCGCCGCTGATTGGTATCGTGGGGGCCGACAGCAATGGCCTGAACGGCATCGAAAAAGGCTTCGACCATGTGCTGCAGGGCGATCCCGGCAAAGAGGTTTATCGTCAGGATGGCGAAGGCAACATCATTGCGATGATCGATTACCAGCCGCCACAGCAGCCGCCAACCGTGCAGCTCAGCATCGACAAGTTCGACCAATTCACGCTCTACAGCAAACTGCGCGACGGCGTGCTGCTCAACAAAGCGGATTCGGGCGCTGCGGTATTGGTGAAAATCGATACCGGCGAAATTCTGGCGATGGCTTCTTATCCGTCGTTCAACCCGAACAACTACGAAAACGCCACGCCGGCGCAGATGCGTAACTCGGCGATCAACGACAGCTACGAACCTGGCTCCACAGTGAAACCGTTGGTGGTGATGGAAGGGCTGGAGCGCCATCTGGTGCGCGCCGACTCGGTGATCGATACCACGCCGTACAGCGTTAACGGCCACCTGATCCGCGATGTTGGCCACTGGCCGCGCCTCACCATGACCGGCATCCTGCAGAAATCGAGTGACATCGGCGTCTCGCACATTGCGCTGGCGATGCCCGCTGAAGCGCTGGTTAACACCTATCAGGCATTTGGTCTGGGTAAACCTACCGGGCTGGGATTGACCGGCGAGAGCGTGGGTTACTTCCCGCTGCACCGCGAGCGCTGGGCTGATATCGAACGCGCCACCTTCGCCTTTGGCTACGGCTTGCGCGTCACGCCGCTGCAGATTGCGCGTGAATACGCCACGCTCGGTTCGTACGGCGTTTATCGTCCGCTGTCGATCACCAAAGTGACGCCGCCAGTGTTAGGCAAGCAGGTGGCGAATCCGCAGGTGGTGCAAACTGTGGTGCATATGCTGGAGAGCGACGTGCTGCCGGGCGGCACCGGTGTCAGAGCGGCGGTGCCGGGTTATCGTCTGGCGACTAAAACCGGTACCGCAGAGAAGATGGGCAGCAGCGGCAAGTACGATGGCGGTTATATCAACTACACCGCAGGCATCGCGCCTGCCAGCCATCCGGAAGTGGCGCTGGTGGTGATGATCAACCATCCCACCGCTGGCGATCACTTTGGTGGCTCGGTGGCGGCACCGATCTTCGGCAACATCATGGGGCCGGTACTCAAGCACATGAACGTGGCACCTGACGCGATCTACAGTAAACCTTCTTCAGACAAATCTTAGTTAAATCAAAAGTGTAAGTGAGGTGTGGAGAATATTCACACCTCGTTTCACTTCCCCAAACACCGTTGCTTTTTGCACCTGTCTTTCACCGGCTCAACGGTGCGAGTATGGACATCCCAGAGGTATTGATGGGTGTGAAACAAGCTGCTTTGGCAGTACCCTGTTATTACACCGACCCACGCAGATGCGTGGGTTTTTTTTGCCTGTTATTTACTGCCGCGCGAACTCGCTCACACCTCTTGTCTGAGTCTTAACACTTCCCCGGCAACATAAAAATATCTGGTTGTGTAACCTGTATGTAACGCACCGCGATGTCGCATTCCATGGCGGTTCGCTAGCCCCTTACAGTGTTGGTAGCGCTTTAGGGGGCGATTTTTTATTGCGATTCGTTGAGGCCACCCGCAATGCCAAAAACCAAAGACCGCACGCCAAAAGGCGAGGGCCGATCCTCGGCGTTTCAGTTACGTATTCATCCGGATCTGCACGAACAGCTGCGCAGTGTGACCGACGACGACAACGTCACGCTGTCGTGCTGGTTAAAAGAGCTGGCGCGCCGCGAACTGCGCCGCCGCGGCATCGAACCCAAAGGTTAACCCCGTAGGGTCGTCATTCATGACGACCTTGCCAATGACCGCACCGTGCGACCTTCGGAACGGTCACCATGAATGGCGACCCTACGGATGCGATATGCACGGACGGAATCGGCATCAAAAACCCGCGAAAAGCTAAAATTCCCAACGATTTATGGCACGAAAGGTTTACCATTTTCCTTTGGAAAATATATTTTACGCAACCTTAACAACCCCGCTTAACCCGCCTCCCTACAATGGCTTTTTGAGTCATTACCTTCGTGACTATTCCCTTCCTATCTTTTAGAGAACAACTATGCGCCTGAAACTTCTTTCTGCCAGCGTGGTGTTTTTACTGGCAGCCTGTGACCAGGGCGGAGCAAAGCCCGCCGCATCCGCCACCCCGCAAGTGGGCGTGGTCAACCTGAAAGCGCAACCCGTTACGCTCGTTAGCCAATTGCCAGGCCGAACCACGGCGGTGAGAACCGCGCAGGTGCGTCCGCAGGTGAGCGGCGTGATTGAAAAAATCCTGTTCACTGAGGGCGGTGAAGTGAAAGCCGGCCAGCCGCTGTATCAAATCGATCCGGCCACCTATAAAGCGGCCTACGACAAAGCGATGGCGACCTGGCAGAACGATGCGATGGTGGTGAAACGCTATCAGCCGCTGGCCAGCGCGCACGCCATCAGCCAGCAAACCTACGACGATGCGGTCGCCGCCGCGCGTGAAGCGCAGGCCGATGTGGAAACCGCCAAAGTGAATCTCGATTACACGCTGGTGAAAGCGCCGATTTCCGGCCACATCAGCCGCTCGCTGTATACCGCCGGTGCGCTGGTCACCAACGGGCAAACCGATTATCTCGCCACCATCACTCAGCTTGATCCGATCTATGTCGATGTCAGTGAATCCTCCACCGATCTGCTGCGCCTGCGCCGTGCGCTGGCCGACGGCAAAATCGCCAAAGTGGCTGATAACACCGCCGCAGTGGGCTTGTCGCTGGAAGATAACAGCCAGTACGCCGAGCAGGGCAAGCTGGCGTTCTCGGAAGTCAACGTCGATACCGCCACCGGCACCGTGGTGCTGCGCGCGGTGTTCCCGAACCCTAATAACGAATTACTTCCCGGAATGTACGTGCACGCCAGCTTCCCGCAGGGCATTCAGCAGCAAGGCATTCTGCTGCCGCAAGAGTCGATCATGCATGACACCAAAGGTCAGCCGTATGTCTTTGTGGTGAAAAGCGACAACACCATTGAGCAGCGCAGCATCCATACCGGCGAGATGATCAAAGGAGAATGGCTGGTGACATCGGGCTTGCAGCAAGGGGAAAACGTGGTGGTGAACAACCTGCAAAGCGTGCGCAGCGGGGTGAAAGTGACCACCAGCGCCGCCAACACCAACGACACGCCATCCGCCAATGCGGTGAGTCTTTCGATGACTGACGCAGCAGCGCAATAAGGGGGCGGCATGTCGAAGTTTTTTATTGAACGTCCAATTTTTGCCTGGGTTATCGCGATTATCGTGATGCTGGTGGGCGCGATTGCCGCTATCAGTTTGCCGGTCAATCAATATCCCAACATCTCCGCGCCAGCGGTATCCATCTCGGTGACCTATCCGGGCGCCAGCGCCGAAACCACGCAAAACACCGTGGTGCAGGTGATTGAGCAGCAGCTGAACGGCCTGGATGGTTTGCGTTATCTGGAATCGAGCAGCGCCTCGGACGGCAGCGCGCAGATCATCGCCACCTTTAATCAGGGCATCAATCCCGATATCGCCCAGGTTCAGGTGCAGGACCGCGTGTCGCTGGCGGAGTCGCAGCTGCCCACCGATGTCACTCAGCAAGGCATCCGCATCCGTAAGTACCAGAAAAACTTCATGATGGTGATCGGGCTGATCTCCAAAGACGGCAAGCTGACCAACGGCGATCTGGCCGACATGCTGGTGTCGAAACTGGAAGATCCGATCTCGCGTACGCCGGGCGTCGGCGACTTCATGGTGCTGGGGTCGGAATACGCGATGCGCATCTGGCTCGATCCGGCCAAGCTGTACAAATACAACCTGATGCCGAGCGATGTCACCACGGCGATTGATAACCAGAACGTGCAGGTGTCGTCTGGTTCATTGGGCGGATTGCCGACCATTCAGGGCGCGAAAACCGAGGCGACGATTCTCGGCAAAACCCGTTTCACCACCGTGCAGCAGTTTGAGAATGTGCTGTTGAAAGTGAACAGCGACGGCTCGCAGGTGCGGCTGAAAGATGTGGCCAGCGTAGCGCTCGGGCCGCAGAGCTACGGCATCGACGCCACCATGAACGGCAAACCGGCCGCCGGTATCGCGCTGCGTCTGGCAACCGGCGCTAACGAACTGGATACCGCCAAAGCGGTGCGCCAAACCATCGCCGACCTGAAAGATTCGCTGCCGGATAACGTCGAAATTCAGTATCCGTACGACACCTCGCCGGTGGTCAGCGCCTCGATTGAAGAAGTGGTGAAAACGCTGATCGAAGCGGTAGTGCTGGTGTTCTTCGTGATGCTGATCTTCCTGCAAAACCTGCGCGCCACGCTGATCACCACGCTGGTGGTGCCAGTGGTGCTGCTGGGCACCTTCGGCATTCTGTCGGCGTTTGGTTACAGCATTAACACTCTCACCATGTTCGGTATGGTGCTGGCCATCGGGTTGCTGGTGGATGATGCCATTGTGGTGGTGGAGAACGTCGAGCGTGTGATGCACGAAGAGCATCTCGATCCCAAAGCTGCCACCATCAAGTCGATGCAGCAGATTCAGGGAGCGCTGTTTGGCATCGCACTGGTGCTGTCGGCGGTGCTGCTGCCGATGGCGTTCTTCTCCGGATCGACCGGCGTGATTTACCGCCAGTTCTCGGTCACCATCGTCTCGGCGATGGCGCTGTCGGTGATCATGGCGCTGATCTTCACGCCCGCGCTGTGCGCCACCTTGCTGAAACCGGCGGCGGCGGAGCACAAAACCACCGGGTTCGCCGGTTGGTTTAACCGCAAGTTCGACAGCGGCGCGATGCATTACACCAACGGCGTCAGCAAAGTGATTTCCCGTCGCGGCCTGTTCCTGGTGATCTATCTGGTGATCGTCGGCGTGACGGGCTTTTTGTTCACGCGTGTACCGACCACCTTCCTGCCGGGCGAAGATCAGGGCTTGATGATGGTGCAGATCACGCTGCCGGTGAATTCGTCGTCGCAGCGTACTCAGCAGGTCATCAACGATCTCAACGCCTATCTGCAGCAGAACGAAGCGTCGGTGGTGACCACCACCTTTGGCGTGGCGGGCTTTAACTTTGCCGGTCGCGGCCAGAGCAACGCCATGGCCTTTGTGCGCCTGAAAGATTGGGGTGATCGCACGCACAGCGGGCAAAGCGTGCAGGATTTGGCGAACCGCGTGATGGCGCACTTCGCCAACTATCAGAACGCCAAAATCTTCGCCATGGTGCCGCCAGCGGTGATGGAGCTGGGCAACGCCACCGGCTTCGACCTCTATCTTCAGGATACCGGCGCGCACAGCCATCAGCAGATGATGGATGCCGCGCACCAGCTTATTTCGCTGGCGAACAAAGATCCGCATCTGGCGCAGGTCCGTCTTAACGGGCTGGAAGATGAGCCGCAGTATCAGCTGGAGATCAATGATGAGAAGGCCAGCGCGCTTGGCCTGAGCATGACCGACATCAACAACACTTTGTCGGTGGCGTGGGGCTCCAGCTACATAGATCAGTTCATGTATAACGGCCGCGTGAAAGAGGTCTATCTGATGGGCAAAGCGGACTCGCGCGTCACGCCGTCCGATCTCGACAAATGGTACTTCCGCAACAGCAGCGGCACCATGGTGCCATTTTCCGCCTTTGCTTCGGGCAAATGGGTGTACGGCTCGCCGCACTTTGAACGCTTTAACGGCCTAACTGCCGAAGAGATCCTCGGATCGCCCGCGCCAGGCCAAAGTACCGGTGAAGCGATGAAAGCGGTGGAACAGCTGGCGAAGCAGCTGCCGCACGGGTTCCGCGTGCAGTGGTACGGCATTTCGTATGAGGAGCAGGCATCCGGCAGCCAAACTACGCAGCTCTATCTGATCTCGATTCTGGTGGTGTTCCTGTGTCTGGCGGCGCTGTACGAGAGCTGGTCGATTCCGTTCTCGGTGATCATGGTGGTGCCGCTCGGCATCCTCGGCACCATCAGCGCGGTACTGCTGCGCGGCCTGCAGAACGATGTGTTCTTCCAGGTTGGCTTACTGACCACGGTCGGGCTGGCGGCGAAGAACGCCATTCTTATCGTCGAGTTCGCCAAAGAGCTGCATGAGCGCGAGGGTAAAACGCTGGTGGAAGCGGCGGTGGAAGCGGCGCGGCTGCGTATCCGTCCAATCATCATGACTTCGATGGCGTTTATCCTCGGCGTGCTGCCGCTGACCCTCTCCAACGGCGCGGGCGCAGGCAGCCAGCACTCAATTGGTACGGCGGTGGCAGGCGGGATGATCACCGCGACTTTCCTCGCCATCTTCTTTGTGCCGATGTTTTACGTGGTGGTTTCGCAGTTCTTTGCGCGTAAGAAAAAAGCCGCAGCAGAGACCGTGCAAGACAGTTAAACGGTCGCCATGAATGGCGACCCTACAGGTTTTCGTAGGGTGCGCATTCATGCGCACCTTCACACAAAGGCACTAGAATGCTTAAGTTAAAAATGAACACTAAAAATTTCCGTCTGGCGCTGTTGCCGCTGATGCTGGTATTGGCCGGATGCAGCATGGCGCCGCACTATCAGCGTCCGGCGCTGCCGGTGGATGCTAAATACGATCAGGCGACGCCGGTCGGCAACGTTGCGGATTTGCCGTGGCAGAACTTCTTCACTGACGCCACGCTGCGCAACCTGATTCAGCTGTCGCTCGACAACAACCGCGATCTGCGCGTGGCGGCGCTGAATGTGCAAGAGGCGCAGCAGGGCGTCACGGTGCAGCGCGCGGCGTTAATGCCGTCGATCAACGCCACGGCCAGCCAGACCTCGGCGCATGAACCGGCCAATCTCTACAACACCAAAACCAGCGGCGCGGTGACCTATCACGAGCTGAACAGCGGTTTGAGTGTGACATCGTGGGAGCTGGATTTCTTCGGCCGTCTGCAAAGCCTGAGCGATCAGGCGCAGGAAACCTATCTGTCGAGCGCCGCCACCGAGCGCGCCACACGCATCTCGCTGATTTCGGAAGTGGCGACGGCGTGGCTGACGCTGAGCTCGGATAACGATCTGCTGCATCTGGCGCAACGTACCGCGCAAAGCCAGCAGGAATCGTATCGTCTGACCAAACTCAGCTACGACGGCGGTGCCAGCAGCGATCAGGATCTGGCGCAGGCCGAAAGCACGGTGCGCGCGGCGCAGGCCGACGTGGCGAGTTACACGCGGCAGGTGCGGCAGGATGTCGATGCGCTGCGCTTGCTGGTCGGCACCGATCTGCCCGCCACGCTGCTGTCGCACGCCACGCTGGATGCCAACTGGCAATTCCCGGAGACGCCCGCTGGCTTGCCGTCGGATCTGCTGACGCGTCGCCCGGACATCATGGCGGCCGAGCACACGCTGAAGGCGGCGAACGCCAATATCGGCGCGGCGCGTGCCGCCTTCTTCCCGAGCATCACGCTGACCGCCTCCGGCGGCTCCACCAGCAGTTCGCTTGGTAGCCTGCTGGGCGGCGGCACCGGCGCATGGTCATTTATGCCATCGATTAATCTGCCGATTTTTGACGGCGGTAAAAATGAGGCCAACCTGAATATCGCGCATATCGAAAAACGTATCGACATTGCCGATTACGAGAAAGCGATTCAAACCGCCTTCAAAGAGGTGAACGATGCGCTGGCCGGTCAGGATACCTGGCAGGATCAGCTGACGGCGCTGCAACAGGAGGTTGGCGCCAATCAGCGCGACTACGACTATTCAGAATTGCGCTTCAAACAAGGTGTAGACAATTATCTCAATGTGTTAGTGGCCCAGCGATCGCTTTACAGTTCGCAGCAGTCGCTGATCAGCGCGCATCTGGGCCAGCTGAGCCAGAAAATCACCCTGTACAAGGCGTTAGGCGGCGGCTGGAAATCTTAATTGCCTTAACGAAACCCTTACGGTTCGCGTATGGAATTCGCGCGGGCATTCAACCGATAATGCGCGCAGTGATGATTTCCCTTTGAAATAATCCCCTGTTTTACCGGGGATTTTCCTTTTTCTTGCTGACTTGAAGATCCTGATGACTCCTAACGCTTCCCGCTCCACGTTCTCTCGCTGGCTGAAATGGCTGCTCCTGTTGGTTGTGCTGTTGATTGTGGCGGGCGTGATTTGGCGCGTGGTCGGCGGACATGGCGGCATGCCGCCGGGCGGTGAGAAAGGCGGACGCGGCGGTCATCGTGGTGGCGCGGGCGGCCCGCCGGGCATGGCGATGATGATGGGCGGCGCAACGCTGGTACACAGCGGCATCGCCACAACTGCCGATGTGCCGGAATACCTCAACGCGCTCGGTACCGTTATCCCTAACGCCAGCGTCACGGTGACTAGCCGCGTGGCCGGTCAGTTAGAAAAAGTGTTCTTCACTGAAGGGCAGAAAGTCAGCGCTGGACAGCTGCTGGCGCAGATCGATCCGCGCAGCTATCAGGCCACACTGGCGCAGTATCAGGGCGATCTCAATCAGAATCAGGCGTTGCTGAAAAGCGCGCAGTTAACGCTGGTGCGCTATCAGAAACTGGCGGCGCAGGACTCGTTATCGCGCCAGGATCTCGATACGCAAACTGCCACCGTCGGGCAGTACAAAGGCGCGGTAGCCGCCGATGAAGCGCAGATCGCCAGCGCTAAACTGGATATCGATTACGCGCGCATCACCTCGCCGATTAGCGGACGCGTCGGTTTGCGTCTGGTCGATCCCGGCAATATGGTGCAAACCACCGATACCACCGGCATCGTGGTGGTGACGCAGATGCAGCCCGCCGCCGTGACCTTTAGCGTGCCGCAGGGCAACATTCCGCAGTTGACCAAAGCGCTGCACGGTGGACAAAGCCTGCCCGCCACCGCCTACGATCAGGACAACAGCCGCGCGCTGGCGCAGGGCGAGGTGAAGTTCATCAGCAACCAGATCGACACCGCGACCGGCACCATCGAGCTGAAAGCCACCTTCCCGAATGAAGACGAATCGCTGTTTGCCAATCAGTTCGTCAATCTGCGTCTGCAAACCAACATCCTGAAAAATGCCACGGTGATCCCGGCGCAGGCGCTGCAGTTGAGCAGCGACGGCAGCTTCGTGTTTGTCATCAATAAAGACAACACCGTGACGCGCAAAGCGGTCACCACCGGGCCAACGTTTGGTGAAGATCAGCAGGCGATCCTCAAAGGCGTGGAGCCGGGCGATCGTCTGGTGACCGAAGGCATCGATCGCCTGACCAACGGCAGCAAAGTGCAGCTGGCGGATGAGAGTAAAACTACCGCGACCGCCGAGGCCAAATGAATCCATCTCGCCTGTTTATCCAGCGTCCGGTCGCCACCATTTTGCTGATGGTCGGCGTGCTGATCGCCGGGATCTTCTCCTACCGTTTTCTTTCTACTTCGGCGCTGCCGCAGGTGGATTACCCGACCATTCAGGTCACCACGCTCTATCCCGGTGCCAGCCCGGATGTGATGGCGTCGTCCGTCACCTCGCCGCTGGAGCGCCAGCTCGGCCAAATGGCCGGCCTGAGCCAGATGACGTCGACCAGCTCAAGCGGATCGTCGATCGTCACGCTGAAGTTCAGCCTCGATCTGTCGCTGGATGTCGCCGAGCAGGAAGTGCAGGCGGCGATCAACGCTGCCAATAACTTGCTGCCGAGCGATCTGCCCAATCCGCCGACCTACAAAAAGGTTAATCCGGCTGATACGGCGGTGATTACGCTGGCGGTCAGTTCCGACACGCTGCCGTTGACGCAGGTGCAGGATCTGGTGAACACGCGCGTGGCGCTCAAGCTGTCGCAGATTAACGGCGTCGGCATGGTGACGCTGGCGGGCGGCCATCAACCGGCGATTCGCGTGCGGATGGACCCGAAAGCGCTGGCAGCGCACAAGCTGTCGCTGGAGGACGTCAACACGCTAATCAGTAACAGCAACGTGAACGGCTCGAAAGGCGGCTTCGACGGCAAATATCACTCGGTCACCATCGACGCCAACGATCAGCTGCGCACCGCCGATGAGTACGGCAATCTGATTATCACTTATCAAAACGGCGCGGCGCTGCGGCTAAAAGATATCGCGCATATCGAACAAGGGCCGGAGAACAGCTTCCAGTCGGCGTGGGCCAACAACAGTCCGGCGATTGTGATCAGCGTGCAGCGCCAGCCGGGCGCCAACGTGATTCAGGTGGTGGACAGCATCAAAGCGCAGCTGCCGAAATTGCAGGCCGCGCTGCCGGACGGCGTGAAGATGAGCATCCTGTCGGATCGTACGCAAACCATTCGCGCCTCGATCAGCGACGTGCAGTTTGAGCTGATGCTGTCGGTGGCGCTGGTGGTGATGGTGACGTTCCTGTTCCTGCGCAACGTGGCGGCGACCTTGATTCCCAGCGTGGCGGTGCCGCTGTCGCTGATTGGTACCTTCGGCGTGATGTATCTGGCCGACTTCAGCCTGAATAACCTGTCGCTGATGGCGCTGACCATCGCTACTGGCTTCGTTATCGACGATGCGATTGTGGTGGTGGAGAACATTTCACGGCGGCTGGAAGAGGGCGAAACACCAATGCAGGCGGCGCTGAAAGGCTCGCAGCAAATTGGATTCACCATTATCTCGCTGACCTTTTCGCTGATTGCGGTGCTGATCCCACTGCTGTTTATGGGCGACGTGGTTGGGCGGCTGTTCCGCGAATTTGCCATCACGCTGGCGGTGTCGATTCTGGTATCAATGGTGGTGTCGCTGACGCTGACGCCAATGCTGTGCGCCTATCTGTTGCAGCACATTCCGCCGGAAAAACAGTCGCGCTTCTCGCGTAAAGGCGGCGAACTGTTCGACAAGCTGGTGCGCAGCTACGACCGCATGCTAACGGTGGTGCTGAACCATCAGAAGCTGACGCTGCTGGTGGCGCTGGCGACCTTTGCGCTCACCGCGCTGCTGTATATCGCCATCCCAAAAGGCTTCTTCCCGACGCAGGATACCGGACTGATTCAGGGCGTCACCGTGGCGTCGCAGGATGTGTCGTTTACCGAAATGTCGAAACGGCAGCAGGCGCTGGCAAAGGTGATTCTGCAAAATCCGTCGGTGGAGAGTTTGTCCTCAACCATCGGCATTGATGGCAGCAACACCAGCCTGAATAGCGGGCGCATCCAGATCAACCTCAAGCCGTTTGGCGATCGCGACGACAAAGCCGATGTGGTGATCAAACAGCTGCAACAGGCGGCGCAGCAGGTGGCGGGCATTCAGCTCTATCTGCAACCGGCGCAGGATTTAACCGTCAACGATCAGGTGTCGCCGAGCCAGTATCAATTCACGCTGGATGATGCCGACAGCGAAAACCTGGTGAGCTGGACGCCGAAGATGGTCGCCGCCTTGCAGCAGCGTCCGGAGTTTAACGGCGTAGTGAGCAACCTGCAGGATCAAGGGCGTGTGGCTTACGTCGAACTCAACCGCGATAAAGCGACGCGCTACGGCATCACCGCCGCCGACGTCGATACCGCGTTGTACAACAGCTTCGGTCAGCGCCTGGTCTCGACCATCTTTACGCAGGCCAATCAGTATCGCGTGGTGCTGGAAGTGGCGCCGCAGTATCAGCAATCGCCAGCTTCGTTTGATGATGTCTATTTGCCGGTGAGCAGTAGCACAACGTCTTCAACTGATGACACCACCACAACCACTACCACCGGCATGGTGAAACTGACTTCCATCGCCACTATTCATCAGCGCACCGGTTCGCTGATGCATATGCGCCTTAATCAGTTCCCGGCTGTGATGGTGTCGTTCAATCTCAACAGCGGCTACTCGCTGGAAGAGGGGCAGAAGGCGATCGCTGAAGTGACGCAGCAGCTCAATCTGCCGTCGAGCATCACCTTGCGTTATCAGGGCGAAACCTCGGCGTTCCAGAGCGCCACCGGCAACACCTTGTGGCTGATTCTGGCGGCATTAATCACTATGTATGTGGTGCTCGGCATTCTCTATGAAAGCTTTATCCATCCGGTGACCATTCTCTCGACGCTGCCGTCGGCGGCGGTCGGCGCGCTATTGACGCTGCTGCTGGCGGGCAGCGAGTTTAGCCTGATCGCGCTGATTGGCGTGATCCTGCTGATCGGAATCGTCAAGAAGAACGCGATTATGATGATCGACTTCGCGCTGGAGGCGGAAAATAAGCAGCACATGAGCGCGCGGGACGCGATTCATCAGGCGTGCTTGCTGCGCTTCCGCCCGATTCTGATGACCACCATGGCGGCGCTGCTGGGTGCGCTGCCGCTGATGCTGGCGTCCGGTTCCGGTGCCGAGTTGCGCCAGCCTCTGGGTTTGGTGATTGTCGGCGGTTTGATTGTCAGCCAGGTGCTAACGCTGTTCTCCACGCCGGTGATTTACCTGTGGTTTGATGGCATCGCGCAGCGCGGCAAGCGCTACATGCAGCGCAAGCAGCAGCAGGCGCGAGGCGAGCGATGAACCTCACCCGGCTGTTTATCTTCCGCCCGGTTGCCACATTATTGCTGACGCTGGCGATCCTGCTGCTGGGTGCGTTGGGCTATCGGCTGCTGCCGGTCGCGCCGCTGCCGCAGGTGGATTTCCCTACCATTATGGTAAGCGCCAGCCTGGCCGGTGCCAGCCCGGAAACCATGGCGGCCACCGTCGCCACGCCGCTGGAGCGTTCGCTGGGGCAGATCGCCGGTGTCACCGAGATGACCTCCAGCAGTTCGCAGGGATCGACCAGCGTGATTTTGCAGTTTGATCTCGATCGCGACATCAACGGTGCGGCGCGTGACGTGCAGGCGGCGATCAACGCCGCGCGCAGTTTGCTGCCGAGTGCGATGGAGTCGCTGCCGACCTATCGCAAAGCCAATCCATCCGATGCGCCGATTGTGATGCTGGCGCTGACTTCCGCCACGCGCACGCCGGGCGAACTTTACGATCTGGCCGAAAGCAAAATTGAACAGGCGATGGGACAGGTAAAAGGCGTGGGTGAAGTGTCGCTGATGGGCAGCGCCTTACCGGCGGTGCGTATCGATTTGCAGCCGCTGAAGCTGACGCAGTACGGCATTTCGCTGGATACGGTGCGCAGCGCCATCGCCAACAGCACCACCAACAAGCCAAAGGGCATTTTGCAGGGCAGCAGCCAGTCATGGGTGGTGGACAGCAACGGCCAGCTGGATAAAGCCGCGCAGTATCAGGATCTGATCGTTACCTATAAAGAGGGCAAAGCGGTACGGCTGCATGATGTCGCCACCGTTTATGACTCCGTTGAAGATCAGTATCAGGCCGGTTTCCTCAACGCCATGCCATCGGTGATGGTGGGCATTAAGCGCCAGGCCGGTGCCAATATGCTCGACACCATTGATGCCATCAAAGCGCAGCTGCCAGCGCTGGAAAAAGATCTGCCCGCCGATACCCAGTTAAAAGTGGTAGTGGATCGCTCGCCGACGGTGCGCGCCTCGCTGTACGACACCGAAGAGACGCTGCTGGTGGCGATGTTGCTGGTGATCGCCGTGGTGTTTGTGTTTCTACGCAACGTGCAGGCGGTGATTATCCCGGCGCTGGCGCTGCCGGTCTCGCTGATTGGCACCTGCGCGGTGATGTATTTGCTGGGTTACAGCCTCGATAACCTGTCGCTGATGGCGCTGATTATCGCCACCGGCTTTGTCGTCGATGACGCGATTGTGGTGCTGGAAAACATCACGCGCCATATCGAAGAAGGGCTCAGTCCGCTGCGCGCGGCATTGCGTGGTGCGCAGGAAGTGAGTTTTACCGTGTTGTCGATGACCATGTCGCTGATTGCGGTGTTTATCCCGATTCTGCTGATGGGCAGCATCGTCGGACGCTTGTTCCGCGAATTCGCCGTCACGCTGACGGTATCGCTGCTGATCTCAATGTTTGTCTCGCTAAGCCTGACGCCGATGTTGTGCGCGCGCCTGCTGAAGCCGAAACCCAAAGTCACTCAACGCCCGCATCCGCTGTATCAGTTTATCGAAAACCAACTTAACGCCTTGCTGGCGGCTTACTCGCGCGGCTTGGCTTGGGTGATGGCGCACCAAAAGCTGACGATGTTCAGCCTGGTGCTGACCGTGTTGCTTAACCTGTTCCTGTTTTCCGTGGTGCAGAAAGGCTTTTTCCCCAATCAGGATACCGGCCTGCTGATGGGCGCGCTGCGTGCCGACCAGAACATCTCCTTCCAGGCGATGAAGCCGAAAATGCTGCAGTTCACCAAAATCATCCAGTCCGATCCGGCGGTGGATAGCGTGATGTCGTCGATGGGCAGCGGCATGTTCGGTTCGCGTAACAGCGCCAACTTCTTCGTGCGGCTCAAGGATTTTGACAAGCGCGATGCCACTGCCACCGAAGTGGCGAACCGTCTTAGTATGAAAACCAGCCATATCGCCGGCGCGCAGATGTTCCTGATGGCGGCGCAGGATCTGCATATCGGCGGGCGCAGCGCCAATGCCACTTATCAATACAGCTTGCAGGCCGACGATCTCGATCTGCTGCGCACATGGACGCCAAAAGTGCAGGCGGCGCTGGCGGCGATCCCGCAATTGAATAGCGTCGATTCTGATTCGCAAACCGGCGGTCAGGAAGTAGTGATTAACATCGATCGCGACCGCGCCAAACGGCTTGGTGTGAACGTGCAGATGCTCGACACAATGTTGAATAACGCCTTCAGCCAGCGTCAGGTCGCCACGCTCTATCACACGCTCAATCAGTATCATGTGGTGATGTCGCTGCAGGATAGCTATACGCGCGATCCGGCGATTCTCCAGCAGCTGTACGTGATTAACGACAGCGGCGATCGCGTGCCGCTTGCGGCGTTCGCCAGCTTCACAGGCGGCAACGCACCGCTGTCGGTGGCGCATCAGGGCCAATCCGCCACCAGCACCATCGCCTTCAACCTGAATGATGGCGTGTCGCTGGAGCAGGCGCAGGCGCTGATTAAGCAGGCGATGGCGCAGCTCGGTTTACCCTCCACTATTCAGGCCGGTTTTGCTGGCACCGCCGCCGCGTTCGCCCAGCTTACCGCCACTATGCCGTGGCTGATTATCGCGGCGCTGGCGGCGGTGTATATCGTGCTCGGCGTGCTGTATGAGAGTTACATCCATCCGATCACTATTCTCTCAACGTTGCCGTCGGCGGGCGTGGGCGCGCTGCTGTTGCTGCTGCTCACCAATACGCAGCTCACGGTGATCGCACTGATCGGCATCATCCTGCTGATCGGTATCGTGAAAAAGAACGCCATCATGATGATCGACTTTGCGATTCACGCCGAGCGCAGTAAAGGCATGACGCCGCAGCAGGCGATCACTCAAGCCTGTTTAATGCGTTTTAGGCCGATCATGATGACCACGCTGGCGGCGTTCTTCGGCGCGCTGCCGCTGGCGCTGGGCAGCGGCGGCGATGCCGACTTACGTAGCCCGCTCGGGCTGGCGATTGCCGGTGGTTTGGCGCTGAGCCAACTGCTGACTCTGTTTACTACGCCGGTGGTTTATCTCTGGCTCGATCGTTTGAGCCGCGCCACGCAACGTCAGTGGCTGCGGTTGCGTCATGTGGAATCCCGATAGATGAAAATGTCCCTGAAAATTACGCCGTTGCTCACCGTGATGCTGCTGGCGGGCTGCGCGGTTGGCCCCGATTATCAGCGCCCGAGCATGGCGATGCCGACCCATTTCAAAGAAGCCAAAGGCTGGACGCAGGCGACGCCGCAGGATGCAAACAGCAAAGGTGAATGGTGGCTGGTGTATCACGACGCCACGCTGAACAGCCTGCTGAAACAGGTGAGTATCTCCAACCAGAACGTCTCCAGCTATGCCGCGCAGTACCGCCAAGCACAGGCGCTGGCTGGGCAATCTCGCGCGGAGTTGTTGCCGTCGGTGGGCTACGACGCCAGCAGCACGCGCAGCGGTAGCCGCGCCAGCACCACCGGACAACGCAGCGTCAGCAACAGCCATGCCGCCGAACTCAGCGCCAGCTGGGAGCTGGATTTGTGGGGCAAACTGCGACGCACGCTGGAGGAGAACAACGCCAGCGCCGAAGGCAGCAAGGCCGAGCTGGCGAATATTACTCTGAGCGCGCAGTCCGAACTGGCGCAGGACTATTTCCAGCTGCGCATCATCGACGAGAAAATCGCGCTCTATCAGCGCAGTATCGATGCCTATCAGCGCTATCTGACGGTGATTCAAAACAAATACGCGGCGGGCAGCGAATCGCGCGCCACCTTAGCGCAGGCGCAGATGCAGCTGGAGAGCGCCCGCGCTTCAGCACAGGATTATCAGTGGCAGCGTGCGCAGATGGAGCACGCGATTGCGCTGCTGCTGGGCCGCGCACCGGCGGATTTTTCCTTGCCGGTGGCGAAGCTGGAGGCGGCAATGCCCGCGATACCGAACAGCGTGCCGTCGCAGCTGTTGCAGCGCCGTCCTGATATCGCCTATGCCGAGCGCAACGTGGCGGCGGCGAATGCGGCGGTTGGCGTGGCGATTGCCGGCTACTATCCCGACCTGACGCTGAGCGCCAGCGGCGGCGTGAGTTCATCGGCGATCAACAGCCTGTTCTCGCTGCCCAATCGTGTCTGGTCTTTGGGGCCGGAACTGAGCGGCACGCTGTTAGATTTCGGTGCCACCTCAGCGAAAGTGGAACAGGCACGCGCCGCCTATGATGCCAGCGTCGCCAGTTATCGCCAGTCGGTGCTGACGGGCATGGGCGAAGTGGAAGATTATCTGGTGCAGCTGAATACCTTGCAGGGCGAAATCGCCTCGCAGCAGGCGGCAACCGACGCGGCACAGGAATCGGCACGCGTGACGCGCAATCAGTATGATGCCGGGATGATCGACTATCTCGACGTCGCCACCACCGAGAACAGCAGCCTGAGCGCGCAGCAGAGTTTGCTGTCGCTGCAGAGCACGCAATGGGTCAGCAGCGTCGGTCTGATCGCGGCGCTGGGCGGCGGCTGGCAGGCGGATGCGCGGTGAAACCAGGTCGCCATGAATGGCGACCCTACGGGATTTGTAGCGATGGTGAGTCAGGAAAATGCATAGTCGCTGCAGCGCGGGTGTTGAGGCGACATCCCAAACCGCTGAGCGAATGAGGGATTCCAGGGCGAGTCGCATGGATGCGGCGAGAGGTGGCGCTGAGCAGGAGCGAATCGACACCGGTCCGTAAGGAATCGTGAATGAGTGAAGGCACCGCGAAGCGGCGGGTTGGGCTGGCGCAAGGCCCGGGAGTGCAGAGGGCGCGGCCAGGCGTCCTCTGCTCGGTCGCCGCACGAAGGTGCTGCAACTGCCTCAGCACGAGGCGAACGAAAGTCGCTCTGCGCTTAACTGAGCGGCATTACGACATGAATGGCGACCCTACGACCGCAATTGCGTTTAAATCACCGCGCCACTTGTCGAAAATCCCCAGATCCTGCATCGTAAGAGCCATTTTTTACGATTGCTAAGGAGCTGGCATGCTACTCACTTTTTTCCGTTTCCTGTTCCGCCTGCTGTGGCGTGTGGAACTGCGCGGCGACCTCGCGGCACTGCATAAAGAGAAAGTGCTGATCACCCCCAACCATATGTCATTTCTCGATGGCGTATTGGTGGCGCTGTTTCTGCCGATCAAACCGGTGTTCGCGGTCTATTCATCGATCAGCGACCAATGGTTTATGCGTCTGTTGAAGCCGATTATCGACTTCGTTCCGCTTGATCCCACCAAGCCGATGTCGATCAAACATCTGGTGCGCATGATCAATCAGGGCCGTCCGGTGGTGATCTTCCCGGAAGGACGCATTACCGTGACCGGATCGCTGATGAAGATTTACAGCGGCGCGGGCTTTGTGGCGGCGAAATCCGGTGCCACCGTGGTGCCGATGCGTATCGAAGGCGCGGAATATACGCCGTTTGGTCGTCTGGCGGGCGTGTTTAAACGCCGTCTGTTCCCACGCATCACCTTGACTGTGCTGCCGCCAACGGTAATCCCGATGCCTGAGGCTAAGCGCGCACGCGATCGCCGCACGCTGGCGGGCGAGCACTTGCACCATGTGATGATGGAAGCCCGCATGGCGGTGCGTCCGCGTGAAACGCTGTTCGAGGCTTTCCTCAATGCACGTCAGCGTTATGGCGCGATGAAGCCGTGCATCGAAGACATCAACTTCAAGCCGGATAGCTACACCGGTTTGCTGAAAAAAGCGCTCGGCGTGGGCCGCATTCTCGAACGCTACAGCAAGCAAGGTGAATACGTCGGTCTGCTGCTGCCGAACGCCACGGTGACGGCGGCGGCGATTCTGGGTGCCTCGCTGCGCGGCCGCATTCCGGCGATGCTCAACTACACCGCAGGCGTAAATGGCATGCGTGCGGCGTTGACCGCTTCGCAGGTGAAAACCGTCTTTACTTCGCGCCAGTTCCTCGAAAAAGGCAACCTGTGGCACTTGCCGCAGGGACTCAACGAAGTGCAGTGGATCTATCTGGAAGATCTGAAAGATACCGTCACCTTGCAGGATAAATTGTGGATCGTGGCGCATCTGCTGATGCCGCGCCGTGCGCAGGTGGCGCAGCAGCCGGAAGATGCAGCGATGGTGCTGTTCACCTCCGGTTCGGAAGGCAATCCCAAAGGCGTGGTGCATTCACATAAAAGCCTGCTGGCGAACGTTGAGCAGATTCGTACCGTGGCGGATTTCACCCCGCGTGATCGCTTTATGTCGGCGCTGCCGCTGTTCCATGCTTTCGGTTTAACCGTTGGTTTGTTCACGCCGTTGCTGACCGGCGCGCAGGTGTTTCTCTATCCGAGCCCGCTGCATTACCGCATCGTGCCGGAGCTCGTTTACGACCGTAACTGCACCGTGCTGTTTGGTACTTCGACGTTCCTTGGCAACTACGCGCGTTTCGCCAGCCCTTACGATTTTGCGCGTCTGCGCTATGTGGTGGCAGGCGCGGAGAAATTGCAGGAAGCGACGCGTCAGGTCTACATGGAAAAATACGGCATCCGTATTCTCGAAGGCTACGGCGTGACGGAGTGTGCGCCGGTGGTGGCGATCAACGTGCCGATGGCGGCGAGAAATCACACTGTCGGCCGCATTTTGCCGGGCATGGATTCGCGTCTGATTTCGGTGCCGGGCATTGAGCAGGGCGGTCGCCTGCAGCTGCGCGGTCCAAACGTGATGAACGGGTATCTGCGCGTTGAGAATCCGGGCGTGCTGGAAGTGCCGGTTGCCGATAACGGCGAAGGCGAGATGGAAGCGGGCTGGTACGATACCGGCGATATCGTCAGCTTTGATGAAGGTGGTTTCTGCCAGATTCAGGGCCGTGCGAAACGCTTTGCCAAAATTGCCGGTGAGATGGTGTCGCTGGAGATTGTGGAACAGATCGCGCTGAAAGCCTCCAGCGAGAAACAGCATGCGGCATCGCTGCGCCCAGACGGTAATCGGGGTGAAGCTTTGGTGCTGTTTACTACCGACAGCGAACTGGCTCGCGATATCTTGCTGAAAGCGGCGCGTGAGATTGGCGCACCGGAACTGGCGGTGCCGCGCGATATCCGCGTGATGAAGCAGCTGCCAATGCTGGGCAGCGGCAAACCGGACTATGTCAGCCTCAAGCAGCTGGCGGAAGAGGATCAGGCATGAGCCAGGCGTTAAATAACGATGCACCGCTAATGTCACGCAACATGCTGGCGGTGATTGTGGCGCAGTTCTTCTCAGCATTTGGCGACAACGCGCTGTTGTTCGTTACGCTGGCGGTGCTGAAAAATCAGTTCTATCCGGACTGGAGCCAGCCAATCCTGCAAATGCTGTTTGTTGCCACTTACATTCTGCTTGCGCCATTTGTCGGGCAGATGGCGGATAGCTTCGCCAAAGGTCGGGTGATGATGTTCGCCAACAGCCTCAAGCTGCTGGGCGCTCTGACCATCTGCTTCGGCTTTAACCCGTTCCTTGGCTATACGCTGGTGGGCATTGGCGCGGCATCCTATTCGCCGGCCAAGTACGGCATTCTGACCGAAATCACCAGCGGTGAACGCCTGGTAAAAGCCAACGGCTTGATGGAAGGCTCGACCATTGCAGCGATTCTGCTGGGTTCAGTGGCGGGCGGGATGCTGGCGGACTGGAACCTGGTGGCTGCGCTGGTGGTGTGTGCTATGACCTATGCGATGGCAGTGGTGGCGAACATCTTTATTCCGCGCCTGACGGCGGCGCGTCCGGGCCAGAGCTGGCATTTTGCTGCCATGCTGCGCAGTTTCGTCGCGGCCACGAAGCTGCTGTGGCGTAACGGTGAGACGCGTTTCTCACTGCTCGGTACCAGTTTGTTTTGGGGCGCGGGCGTGACGCTGCGTTTCCTGCTGGTGCTGTGGGTGCCGGTGGCGCTGGGCATCAGCGACAACAAAACCCCAACCACGCTGAATGCAATGGTGGCGATTGGCATCGTGATTGGCGCGGCTGCGGCGGCAAAACTGGTGACGCTACAAACCGTGCGTCGCTGCATGCCTGCCGGTGTGCTGATTGGCGTGATGGTGGTGGTGTTCGCGTTGCAAACCAGCTTGCTGAACGCCTATCTGGTGCTGATGCTGATTGGTGCGCTGGGCGGTTTCTTTGTGGTGCCGCTGAATGCGCTGCTGCAGGAGCGCGGCAAGGAGTCCGTGGGTTCAGGCAACGCGATTGCGGTGCAGAATCTCGGTGAAAATACCGCGATGCTGCTGATGCTGGGATTGTATACCGTGGCGATCAAGCTGGGCGCGCCTGCGGTGGCGACTGGCGTCGGATTCGGTGCGATTTTCGCCGTGGCGATTGCGGTGTTGTGGTGGAAAGGGCGGCGGTAGAAGGTGCGGTGGATTGTACGGTAATTAAAAAGGTCGCCATGAATGGCGACCCTACGGCAGAATATTGTAGGGTGCGCATTTATGCGCACCAGGTCGCCATGAATGGCGACCCTACGGTTTTACGGGGCTGGATAGGTAAACTGGCGATGAATCGCTTCCAGTTCCTCTAACACATCGGCGTTCAGCGTTAGATTGAAACTCTCAACGTTAATTTTCAGCTGCTCCAGCGTGGTAGCGCCCAGCAAAGTACTGGCGACAAACGGTTGTTGACGCACATACGCCAGCGCCATCTGCGACGGATCCATATTGTGCTTCTTCGCCAGCTCAACATAGGCAGCAATCGCCTGATTGGACTGATCGCCGCTGTAACGGGTGAAGCGGCTAAAAAGCGTATTGCGCGCACCGGCGGGTTTCGCACCGTTCAGGTATTTACCGCTCAAGGTACCGAATGCCAGGCTGGAATACGCCAGCAGTTCGACGCCTTCATGCTGACTGATCTCCGCTAAACCGACCTCGAAGCTGCGGTTCAGCAGGCTGTACGGATTCTGGATGGTGACGATACGCGGCAGCTCATGCTTTTCAGCCAGCTGCAGGTAACGCATCACGCCCCACGCGGTTTCGTTCGACACGCCAATGTAGCGAATCTTCCCGGCGCGCACCTGTTCCGTCAGCGCTTCCAGCGTTTCCAGCAGCGTCACCGGCACGCTGGAATCGGTGTATTGATAACCCAGCTTGCCGAAATAGTTGGTCTGACGCTGCGGCCAGTGCAGCTGATAAAGATCGAGATAATCGGTGTTCAGGCGTTTCAGGCTGGCATCCAGCGCTTCGCGGATGTTTTTACGATCCAGCGCCTGGTTCGGGCGAATCGACGCATCCGCGCCGCGTACCGGACCGGCCACTTTACTGGCGAGGATGATTTTGTCACGGCTGCCGCGCTTCTTCAGCCAGCTACCAATGTATTGTTCGGTTAATCCCTGGGTTTCCGGGCGCGGCGGCACCGGATACATTTCCGCGGTATCAATCAGGTTAATACCACTGCTAACCGCGTAATCAAGCTGTGCGTGGGCGTCGGCTTCGCTGTTCTGCTCACCAAACGTCATGGTTCCAAGCCCCAGCTGACTCACTTCCAGCGTGCTATGGGGAATACGGTGATAGTGCATTTGCCGGCATCCTTTTTTCATTATGAAAGGGAATGTTGTGTCCTTTGGGACTATAGCGTGTGAAGCGGCGCGGAAGGAAGAGGGGAAAGTTCGGGAAATCGCCTGCACAAAGGGAAAACGCGTGCAGGCAGGGCAATTTGGCACTTAACGCTCAATGATGGTTGAAACCTCATCACCATTGATCTGCATCTGATGGCCTTTCTCATCGGTGTACTGTACCAATCCGGTCTCTTTATCGATGGCAGGTTTGCCATCTGTCATGATCATGCGGCCATCTTTGGTCGCCATGACGTAATCACTGCTACAACCGCTAAGTAACACGGCAACCAACGCTAAACCCACTGCACTCACCAACCCTTTCATTCTTATCTCCTTCTCGCGACTTCAACAGCAAAAGTGTAGTAATAAATGCTTTCGTCGTTAGGAGTAATCGCATCATTCCTAAAATTATCGGCAGCAATATGCATTTACAGTAAAAAATGTCGCGCCAAAAGCGGACCGGTGAAGCTTTTCTTCAGATAAAAGCCGCGCGGCAGCGTCATGATTGGCTCACCGTGTTCGCCGATAGCTTCGGTCAACGCTTTGCTATTGGCGGCTTTAGGACGGATTTGCAGCCAGGCACCGTGTCGTGCGGTGATGCGCTCCACCTGGCCGAGCACAATCATATCCATCAACTCTTCCCAGTCTTCGCGCAGCTGTTGCTCCTCTTCTTCACTCGGATGCCACAGCAGCGGCGAACCGACGCGGCGCTCGGCCAAAGGCAAGGCACGATCGCCTTCGATCGGGATCCACAGCACTCGCGCCAGTTTGTGCCGCACATGGCTGGTTTGCCAGGTCACGCCGCTATTGCCAGTTAACGGCGCGACGCACACGAAGGTGGTTTCCAGCGGTTTGCCCTGCGCATCCACCGGAATGGTTTTCAGTTCAATTCCAAGATGGGCGAAATCCTGCTCGGCTTTACTGCCGGCGCTGGCGCCCAAATGCAGCTCTAACAGCATGCCAACCCAGCCTTTGTCGCGTTTCAAATCCGCCGGGATCGGCAGGTTAATCTGCGCCGCCAGCGCGGCAAAGGTCTGTCCCGCCAGCTGTTGTGCGCGCTGCAGTAATTCCGCTTCGTTTTCAGGTGGTGACGGTAATAACGGTGAGGAGTGCATGCTAAAACTCACATTGGTTGAAGAGTGAACAGTAAACGCGGGCCGGGTTTGTCCACATGGCAGTTAGTTGAATAACTGTGATAATAGCATGATTCAGCGTGCTTTTTTATTCCAATGGAATGAGGACATCCGATGATATGGCCAGGTTATCCCAGCTTGTTATCGACAATGAACAGGTGTTGAACCTAGTTATCCACAGAAAAGTGGGGTAACACCCCTTTGCCCGTACCCCTGTTTCCATTTACAGCCTTGACTTTCGTGTTTTGAACGCTTTTTTTCCTTTCTTTGACCAGGTTTAGGGCATTCTCTGTGGATAAAAACGTCGGTGATGGATCTTTAACCGATCGAAAAAACCGAGTGGAGTATAACCGTTGATCCTGATCGTAATTTAACGGTTAATAAGTTTTATATCGATGAAATATATCGTATTTATCGCCGCTATTATGCTGCGCGATGAGAATTGTCCGAAGTGGTTATTCAACTCATTCCCGTGTTCTGCACAAAGCTATCCACAGAAAACGTGAATAAGATCGCCGATAAATGGGGTCGTCTGTTTATAACTTGGCTAATCTCTGTGAGTTATCCTGTTTTTATTCCGCCCGCGGCCCGCTATCCAGTGGTTTACCGCCTGTAAGGAGTGTGAAACAATCAGGCTATTCAAATTTAGCTTTGAGGTAGTCCAGTGATCGATGATGATGGCTACCGCCCGAATGTTGGTATCGTAATCTGTAACAGGCAAGGACAAGTGTTGTGGGCCAGGCGCTTTGGACAGCACTCCTGGCAATTTCCTCAGGGAGGCATCAATCCGGGTGAAACTGCTGAACAGGCGATGTATCGCGAACTGTTCGAAGAAGTGGGTTTACACCGCAAAGATGTTCGAATACTTGCTTCAACCCGAAACTGGTTACGCTACAAGTTGCCAAAACGTTTGGTGCGTTGGGACACAAAGCCGGTGTGTATCGGCCAGAAACAAAAGTGGTTTCTTCTGCAGTTGATGTGTAGTGACGCGGAAATCAATGTGCAGCACAGCAGCACGCCGGAGTTTGATGGTTGGCGCTGGGTTAGCTTCTGGTATCCGGTACGTCAGGTGGTCTCTTTCAAGCGCGATGTGTATCGCCGCGTAATGAAAGAATTCGCGGGCGTAGTGATGTCTATGCAGGAGAGTGCGGGGCAGCGTAATAATGCCGCCCAACGACGTAAAAGAGGATAGGCCACGCCCTTTATGCTCACTCAGTTACGCGAAATTGTAGAGAAAGTGGCGAGTGCTCCACGTCTGAATGAAGCACTCGACATTCTGGTAAACGAAATTTGCCTTGCGATGGAAACCGAGGTTTGCTCGGTTTATCTCGCCGATCACGATCGTCGTTGCTACTACCTGATGGCGACACGCGGGCTAAAAAAGCCGCGTGGTCGTACGGTCACGCTGGCGTTTGATGAAGGCATTGTTGGCCTCGTTGGACGCTTAGCCGAGCCGATCAACCTCGCCGACGCGCAAAGCCATCCCAGCTTCAAATACATTCCTTCTGTTAAAGAGGAGCGCTATCGCTCCTTCCTCGGCGTGCCGATCATCAGCCGTCGCCAGCTGCTTGGCGTGCTGGTTATCCAGCAGCGCGAACACCGTCAGTTTGATGAAAGCGAAGAGTCTTTCCTCGTCACGCTCGCCACGCAAATGGCGGGATTGCTGTCGCAGTCGCAGCTCGGTCAACTGTTTGGTCAATTCCGTCAGACGCGGGTAAAAGCCATTGCCGCTGCGCCTGGCGTGGCGGTTGCGCCGGGTTGGGTGGATGAAACCCAGCCGCTGCTCGACCAGGTTTCTGCTGCGTCCACGCTCGACGTGCAGCGTGAACGCGAGCGTCTGGTGCTGGCGATGGGCGAGGCCGGCAACGAATTCCGCCGCTTCAGTAAACGCTTTGCTGCCAGCGTGCAGAAAGAGAGCGCGGCGATCTTCGATCTCTATTCGCACCTGCTTACCGATGCGCGCCTGAAAAAAGATCTGTTTGATGAGATCGAGCGCGGATCGGTAGCGGAGTGGGCGGTTAAAACGGTGATCGAGAAGTTCGCCGAGCAGTTCGCCAACTTGCAGGATCAATATTTACGCGAGCGCGCCGGCGATCTGCGCGTGCTCGGTCAACGTCTGCTGTTCCACCTCGATGATTCACTGGTCGGCACCAATGCCTGGCCGGAACGCTTCGTGTTAGTCGCCGATGAACTCACCGCCACCACGCTGGCTGAATTGCCACAGGAGCGTCTGGCGGGCGTGGTCGTGCGCGACGGTGCCGCCAACTCACATGCGGCGATTTTGACGCGCGCGATGGGCATTCCCACCGTAATGGGCGCGGATATCCTGCCGGCGCAGCTCAACAAACGCTTGCTGATTGTTGATGGCTATCGCGGCGAAGTGCTGATCGATCCCGAACCGGTGCTGGTGCAGGAGTATCAGCGCTTAATCAGCGAAGAGAACGCGCTGAGCAAAATGGCCGAAGGCGTGGTCGAGCAGCCCGGCGAGCTGAAAAGCGGTGAGCGCATTCAGGTGATGCTGAATGCCGGTCTCAGCCCGGAACACGAGCAGGCGCTGGATAACTGGGTGGATGGCATTGGTCTGTACCGCACCGAAATTCCGTTCATGCTGCACAACGGCTTCCCGTCCGAAGAGGAGCAGGTGGCGCAGTATCAGGGCATGCTGCAGCTGTTCTACGACAAACCGGTGACGCTGCGTACGCTGGATGTCGGCGCGGATAAACAACTGCCGTATATGCCAATCAGCGAAGAGAATCCGTGCCTTGGCTGGCGTGGCATTCGCTTAACGCTCGATCAGCCTGAAATCTTTCTGGTGCAGGTGCGCGCCATGCTGCGTGCCAACGTGGCGTCTGGCAACTTAAGCATTCTGCTGCCGATGATCAGCCATATCGACGAAATCGATGATGCGCGTCGTCTGATCGACCGCGCTGGCCGTGAAGTGGAAGAGATGCTCGGCTATGTGATTCCTAAGCCGCGCATTGGCATCATGATTGAAGTGCCGTCGATGCTGTTTATGATCCCGCATCTGGCGGATCGCGTGGATTTTGTCTCCGTCGGCACCAACGATTTGACGCAATATTTGCTGGCGGTCGATCGTAACAACACGCGCGTAGCGAACCTGTATGATTCGCTGCATCCAGCGATGCTACGGGCGCTCCACACTATCGCCAGCGAAGCCCGCCAGGCCAAACTGGAGCTCTGCTTGTGTGGTGAAATGGCCGGCGATCCCATGTGTGTCGCGCTGTTAGTGGGCATGGGATATCACCATCTCAGCATGAACGGCAAGAACGTGCCGCGTGTGAAATATCTGCTGCGTCACCTCGACTTTGAAGAGGCGCAGAAGCTCAGCGAGCATGGACTGGCTGCGCATACCGCCTCGGAAGTGCGCCATCTGGTCTCCACCTTTATGGAGCGCCGTGGTTTAGGCGGTTTGATTCGCGGCGGGCGTTAACGGTTACATCTTCGCGACCTGTGTTAAACGTGGCTGTGCTATTATGCGCGGCCTTTTATTATGTGAACCCTTAGCCAGACCCGTTTCAGGGCAGAAAAAAACAGTGGTGAAAGATGACTGACGGCTACATTTCGTTTCCCCAATTCGATCCGGTAATTTTCTCTATCGGACCGGTTTCGCTTCACTGGTACGGCTTGATGTATCTGGTGGGCTTTGTATTTGCCATGTGGCTGGCGACGCGACGCGCCAACAAACCTGGCAGCGGCTGGAAAAAAGAGGAAGTGGAAAACCTGCTGTATGCGGGCTTCCTCGGCGTATTCCTCGGTGGACGTATCGGCTATGTGTTGTTCTACAACCTGCCGCTGTTCCTGGAAAATCCGCTGTATCTGTTCAAGGTCTGGGATGGCGGCATGTCGTTCCACGGCGGCCTGATTGGGGTGATTGTGGTGATGCTGATCTTCGCACGCCGCACCAAGCGCACTTTCTTCCAGGTGGCGGATTTCATTGCACCGCTGATCCCGTTTGGTTTGGGTGCCGGTCGTCTCGGTAACTTCATCAACGGCGAACTGTGGGGCCGCGTGGCACCCGACTTCAAATACGCGATGTTGTTCCCTGGTTCACGCAGCGAAGATATCGCGCTGGCGGCCAATAATCCGCAGTACCAGGAGTTGCTGAACACCTACGGCGTGTTGCCGCGTCATGCATCGCAGCTGTATGAGCTGTGCCTCGAAGGCATCGTGCTGTTCATCATTCTCAACCTGTTTATTCGCAAGCCGCGCCCCATGGGCAGCGTCTCGGGCCTGTTCCTGATTGGCTACGGCGCTTTCCGCATTATCGTGGAGTTCTTCCGTCAGCCGGATGCACAGCTTGGCCTGTTTGAAGGCGGCGTCAGCATGGGACAGATTCTGTCGATCCCAATGATTCTGGCCGGTGTGATTATGATGATCTGGGCGTATCGTCGTCGCCCGCAGCAACAAACTCGTGAGGTAAAATGAAACAGTATCTGGACCTAATGCAACATGTGCTGAATGAAGGCGCAGAAAAGGCCGACCGTACCGGCACCGGCACGCTCTCCATCTTTGGCCACCAGATGCGTTTCAATTTGCAGAACGGTTTTCCGCTGGTCACCACCAAGAAAGTGCACCTGCGCTCGATCATTCATGAGCTGCTGTGGTTCCTGAAAGGTGAAACCAACATTGGTTACCTGAAAGAGAACAAGGTCACCATCTGGGACGAATGGGCAGATGAGAACGGCGATCTTGGCCCGGTGTACGGCAAGCAGTGGCGCAGCTGGGGCAGCGCTTCGGGCGAAGAGATTGATCAAATCAGTAAAGTGATTGAGCAGTTGAAGCGTGACCCGGATTCACGCCGCATCATCGTCTCGGCGTGGAACGTGGGCGAGCTGGATCAAATGGCGCTGGCACCTTGCCACGCCTTCTTCCAGTTCTACGTGGCGAACGGCAAGCTCTCTTGCCAGCTCTATCAGCGTTCGTGCGATATCTTCCTTGGTCTGCCATTCAATATCGCTAGCTACGCGCTGCTGGTGCATATGGTGGCGCAGCAGTGCGACCTCGAAGTCGGTGATTTTGTCTGGACCGGTGGCGACACCCATCTGTACAGCAACCATTTAGAGCAAGCACGCCTGCAGTTGACGCGCGAACCGCGTCCGTTGCCGAAGCTGGTGATCAAGCGTAAACCAGCCTCTATCTTCGATTATCAGTTCGATGATTTCGAGATTGAAGGTTACGATCCGCATCCAGCGATTAAAGCGCCCGTCGCAATTTAAAGCCACTCTCGTAGGGTCGCCATTCATGGCGACCTCTACTCACCCGCACCTCAATCCTCACTGCATCTCACTCCCCAGCCGCACCTTAATCCTGAACCCGCCTCACAAAACGCTGTATCCCACTGCACACCTCAACCGATTCCCTGCACAACGTTTTCCAACGCTGATTTCCCTCGCTTGTTCAACCCCATGCCGCTGGGCACATTACCCGCCATGAACAGAAACGATAACTACGGCTTCACCTTGCCCGAACTGTTATTGGTGATGGTGATCGCCGGCATACTTAGCGTTGGCGCGCTACATGGCTGGCAGCGCTGGCAGCAGTATCAACAGCTGCGCGACAGCGTACTGCAACTGCAGGGATTTCTGCTGCGTTTGCGCGCCCATGCTAACTGGCACAATCGCGATCTCACGCTGTGGCTACAAAGCGGTGAAAACGGTTGTCTTGGCGTGGGAGCCAAACCGGCAGAAGGCTGCGCATTGCCCTCGCGCTGGTTATTTAAACCACCGCACGACAGTGTGCGCATTGTCGCCATCACCGGTGACGTTGGTTTTTACGGTCGGCGTGATGTCGCACGTCCCGGCAGCATCGATCTCGCCAGTGCGACCGGACGCTGGCGCTTAATCATCTCCGCCAGAGCGCGCATTCGTGCCTGTCAGCCGGGAGAGAAAGGATGCGAATAGCGCAACGCGGATTCAGCCTGCTGGAGATGCTGATTGCCATGGCGATAGGCGCGGTACTGATGGTCAGCGTCGGGCGGTTTTTACCGCTGCTGCTGGAGCAGAATCTGCGCCTGCAACAGCGCGTGCAGTTGCAGCAGGAGCTGCAGCAGATCGCCAATACGCTGCAAAAAGCGCTGCGCCGTGCCGGCTACTGCCACGGCCAGTGCAGCGGTTCGGCGCTGACGCTCGCCGTCAGCGGCAGTTGCGTGCTGCTGCGCTGGGATGAGAACAGCAACGGGCGCTGGGAAGGTGTGGGTCACAGTGAAAGTGATTATTACGGCTATCGGCTGCGCAGCGGACAGCTTGAAATGCAGCGTGGCGTGGATGAGTGCAACAGCAGCGGTTGGGAGAAACTCTCCGATCCGGCATTTCTCACCATCGATGCCTTCAAGATTGAACGACAAGGAACGCGTCTGGTGCTGCAACTGGCGGGACACGCCAACAGCCAAAGCGTGGAGCTGGAAAACTGGATTGAAGGAATCAATCTGTGAAGCAGCGCGGCAATAGCACACTGGGCATGGTGCTGATGATGTTGCTGATGGGCGGATTGACGCTACACGCCACGCGGACTCAGCTTTCGCAAAGCATGGTATTAGTGGCTGACGAGCAGCAGCACAGTCAGGATTTCTGGCAGGCGCAGGCGGCGTTAGAGTGGGGCAGCGTGCAAAACTGGCCGCAGGCCACCGGCTGGCAATGCCAGCAATGGACAGCAGAGCAGTGGCAAAGCTGCCTGCTACGAATGGAGGATGACAATGCGTTGTTATCGGGACATGGAGAAGGGCGCGGGCTGTGGCTCTATCGTTGGGTATCAATCCCCAACACGCAACCACAGCCGCAAGCGCATGGCTGGATCGATTACTGTCCGCTGTCGCAGCCGGCGCTGTGCCAGCCAGAAGCAGCAGGGCTTTAGCCTCGCGGAAACGCTGGTGGCGATGCTGTTGCTGGCGATGACCATCAGCACCTTGCTGCAATATCATCGCGTGCTGGCGCTGGGTTTTAGCCAGCAGTGGCAGCAGCGTCAGGCGTGGCGTGTTGCCGGTCAGGCGCTGCTTGGACGTGAGGTTGAGGGATGGCAGAGTCAGCGCCAGCAGCAGAGCCTGGCGGGCGGCTGTACGCTGGAGCGCATTACGGTTACGGGTCCACAGCAGCGTTCCGCCTCACTGGCGCAGCTCAATTGCCACTAGCGGTAGGCATCGCAGGTGATAAACGGTAGAGTGGCTCGGCTGCGTTGTTGTCTTGTGTTTAGGAGAAATATGTTCCGGGTCTATCACTCAAATCAGCTTGATCTGTTGAAAAATCTGGCAGGAATTCTGATTGAAAATCAACCGCTGGCCGATCCGCTGGCGGCTGAGCAGGTGCTGGTACAAAGCCCAGGTATGGCGCAGTGGCTGCAAATGGAGCTGGCTAACAGTTTTGGCATTGCCGCCAACATCGATTTCCCGCTGCCTGCCAGCTTCATCTGGAACATGTTCGTTAAGGTGCTGCCCGATATTCCTGAAGAGAGCGCCTTCACTAAAGCCAGCATGAGCTGGAAGCTGATGCATCGCTTGCCAACTTTGCTGGAGCAGGATGCATTCCAGCCGCTGCGTCACTACCTCAATGATGACGACGACAAACGCAAGCTGTATCAGCTCAGCGCCCGTGTTGCTGACCTGTTTGACCAATATCTGGTGTATCGCTCGGACTGGCTCAACAGCTGGGAGCGCGGTGAAATGATTGATGGCTTGGGTGAATCGCAGCAGTGGCAGGCGCCGCTGTGGTGCGATCTGGTCAACTTTACCGTGAGCCTGGGTCAGCCGATGTGGCATCGCGCCAATCTCTATGCGCGCTTCATCCAAAAGCTGGAACAGGCGGAAACGCCGCCGCCGGGCTTGCCGCAGCGCGTATTTATTTGCGGTATTTCCGCGCTGCCGCCGGTCTATCTCCAGGCGCTGGAAGCGCTGGGTCGGCACATTGATATCCATCTGCTGTTCACCAATCCCTGCCGTCATTATTGGGGCGACATTCAGGATTATGCCTTCCTGGCGAAGCTGCAAAGCCGCCAGCGCCGCCGCATACAATCGGATGAGCTGCAGCCGCTGTTCCGCGATCCGGCTAGCGCGTCGGCATTGTTTAACGACATCGGTGAGCAGCAGCTGACCAATCCGCTGCTGGCGTCATGGGGCAAACTGGGGCGAGATAACCTGTTTCTGCTGAGCCAGATGGAATCCTCCGCCAACGACATTGATGCCTTCGTAGAGATGCCACAAGACAATCTGCTGCACAGCTTGCAAGCAGATCTGCTCAATCTGGACGATAGAGCGGTCATTGGCCTTAATGCGGGAGAATTGGCGAACAGCGCCGAGAAACGCCTGCTTGATCCTGACGATCGCTCGATCACGCTGCAGGTGTGTCATAGCGCTCAGCGTGAAGTTGAAGTGCTGCAGGATCATCTGCTCACGCTGATGGAGGCCAATCCCGAACTCAAGCCGCGCGACATCATCGTGATGGTGGCGGATATCGACAGCTACGCCCCTTTTATTCAGGCCGCTTTTGCCAGTGCACCGAGCGAACGCTATTTGCCGTTCGCCATCTCCGACCGTCGCGCCAGTCAGGCGCACCCGGCGATCCTGGCGCTGCTCAGCTTGCTGTCGCTGCCTGAAAGTCGTTTTGCCTCCGAAGATGTGCTGGCACTGCTTGAGGTTCCTGCATTGGCGCAGCGCTTCTCGGTGGATGAAAGCGGGCTGCGCCTGCTGCGCCGTTGGGTGATGGAATCCGGCATTCGCTGGGGATTGGATGATGCCAGCGTGGAAGCGCTGGCGCTGCCGGTAACCGGACAACACACCTGGCGCTTCGGCCTGCAGCGCATGCTGCTCGGCTATGCGCTGGAGAGCCGCAACGGTGACTGGCAAGGGATTCTGCCGTATGACGAATCCAGCGGTTTGATCGCTGAGCTGGCGGGTCATCTGGCCGAATTGCTATCGCGACTGGAAGAGTGGCGTGCGCGTCTGACAGAAGAACGTACGCTGGCAGAGTGGCAGCCGCTGTGTCGTGAGCTGATTGAGTGCTTCTTTAGCGGAGACGCCGAAAGTGAAGCCGCGCTACTGCTGGTGGAAACCCAGTGGAAACAGATTATCGAACAGGGCATGCAGGCGGCGTATCAACAGCCGATTCCGGTTACGCTGCTGCGCGATGAGCTGCGTTCACGCCTCGATCAACAGCGCATCAGCCAACGTTTTCTCGCCGGACCCATCAACTTCTGTACGCTGATGCCGATGCGTTCGATTCCCTTCAAAGTGGTGTGTTTGCTGGGCATGAACGATGGCGTCTATCCGCGCACCTTAGCACCGCTTGGTTTCGACCTGATGCAGCAACAGATGCGCAAAGGCGACCGCAGCCGCCGCGATGATGACCGCTATCTGTTCCTCGAAGCGTTGATCTCGGCGCAGCAGCAGCTCTATATCAGCTACATTGGCCGGGCGATTCAGGACAACACGGAGCGCTATCCATCGGTATTAGTGAGCGAGCTGGTAGATTATCTGGGACAAAGCTTCCGGTTGCCGGGTGATGAGGCACTTGAACCCGATATCAGCGAGCAACGCGTGCGCGAACATCTGCAAAAGCTGCATAGCCGCATGCCGTTTGCCGCAGAGAACTTCCAACCGGGCGCACCCGGGCAAAGCTTTGCTGCGGAGTGGCTGCCAGCGGCCAGCGGGAGCGGCGTGGCACAACCTGATTTTGTGCAGCCCTTGCTGCCTGCACCGTTAGAAACCTTGTCGCTGGAGCAACTGCTGCGTTTCTGGCGTCATCCGGTGCGCGCCTGGTTCCAGCAGCGCTTGGGTGTGGCTTTCTGGATGGAAGAGAGTGAGCTGCCCGACAGCGAACCGTTCGCGCCTGATAGCCTGGAACGCTACCAAATCAACGCCCAACTGCTGAATACGCTGGTCAATGGTGACGATCCGGCGCAGCTGTATGCGCGTCACCGCGCCGCAGGCAATCTGCCTTATGGCGCATTCGGGGAACTTTTCTGGCAGAGCCAGACCGAAGAGATGCAGGAGGTGGCCGCCGAGGTGAGCGGTCAACGCCAGCCAGCCGAAAGTTGGGAAATCAATCTGGCGCTCGGCGCAGTGCAATTGACCGGCTGGCTGACGCAGGTGCAAGCTGATGGCCTGCTGCGCTGGCGTCCGGGCGTGCTGAACATGAATGATGGCCTGCTGTTATGGCTGGAACATCTGGTGTATTGCGCATTGGGCGGCAGCGGTGAAAGCCGCATGTACGGCCGTAAACAGAGTCACTGGCGCTTCGCGGCGCTGCCTGCTGAACAGGCGCTGTCGCTGCTGAATGAGTATGTTGCGGGTTATCAGACCGGATTAGTCCAGCCGCTGATGCTACTGAATAAGTCCGGCGGTGCCTGGCTGGAAGCCAGCTTTGATAGCAAGTCACAGCAGTTGCTGGAAGACGAAGCAACGCAGAAAAAGGCACTTAACAAATTGCTGCAAGCCTGGCAGGGTGGTTTCCAGGTGGAAGGCGAGGGCAGCGATCCCTATCTGCAACGCCTGAGTCGCTCATTGGATGATGATGCCGTGCAGGAGATAACTGCCGCCGCACGCCAATGGTATTTGCCGGTGCGCCTGGCGCATCAAAATGATGAATAGCAAGGGAATACGGCCTCGTTTGAGGTTGTTCCTGACACGATAAGAAAGTTTGTCTATTTCACCGCTGGGCACACAGCCAGCGGAAAAGGGTAACGTAAGGGGTTTAAATGCGGATTTACGCACGCTGGATTGGAGCGCTGCTGCTGAGCACGTTAGCGCTGAATGCCTTTGCCGATACCGATCGCGGCTGGCAACCCATCAATGACACCATTCGTAAAAGCGATCACGATCCACGCAGTTACCAGGCGATTACGTTAAACAACGGCATGACCGTGCTGCTGGTCTCGGATGCCGAAGCGCCTAAATCATTGGCGGCGCTGACCTTGCCGATCGGTTCGCTGGACGATCCTAATCAGCAACTGGGTTTGGCGCACTATCTCGAACACATGGTGTTGATGGGATCAAAGCGTTATCCACAGCCTGATAACCTCGCCGAATTCCTGAAAAAAAATGGCGGCAGCCACAATGCCAGCACCGCGTCGTATCGCACGGCGTTCTATCTGGAAGTGGAAAACAGTGCGCTGCAGCCAGCGGTAGACCGACTGGCCGATGCGATTGCTGAACCGCTGCTCGATCCGGTTAATGCCGATCGTGAACGCCATGCGGTCAACGCAGAACTCACCATGGCTCGCTCACGCGATGGCTTGCGCATGGCGCAGGTGGGCGCAGAAACCCTTAACCCTGCGCATCCGGGTTCGCGCTATTCCGGCGGCAACCTCGATACGTTAAGTGACAAGCCGGACAGCAAATTACATCAGGCGCTGACCGATTTTTATCACAGCCATTATTCCGCCAATCTGATGAAGGCGGTGATCTACAGCAACAAACCGCTGCCAGAGATGGCCGACATTGCGGCGAAAACCTTTGGTCGTGTGGCTAATCATCAGACCACTGTGCCAGAGATTGACGTGCCGGTGGTGACCGACGCGCAGAAGGGCATCATTATCCATTACGTGCCTGCCCAGCCGCGCAAGCAGTTAAAAATTGAGTTCCGCATCCCGAACAACAGCGGCCAGTTCCGCAGCAAAACCGATACGCTGATCAGCTACATTCTCGGCAATCGCAGTAAAAACACCCTGAACGACTGGCTGCAAAAGCAGGGGCTGGCGGATGGCGTCAGTGCCGGTGCTGACCCAATGACCGAGCGAAATAGCGGCGTCTTTGCTATCAGCGTCTCGTTAACCGACAAAGGTCTGGCGCAGCGCGATGAAGTGGTCGCTGCGGTGTTCAACTACCTTGATATGCTGCGCAGTAAAGGCATCAGCAAAGAGTACTTCGATGAAGTCTCCCACGTGCTGGCGCTGGATTTCCGTTATCCATCAATTACCCGCGATATGGATTACATCGAGTGGCTGGTGGATACCATGCTGCGGGTGCCGGTTGAACACACGCTGGATGCGCCGTATCTGGCCGATCAGTTCGATCCCGCCGCAATCAAAACGCGTCTCGATGAAATGACGCCGCAGAACGCGCGTATCTGGTACATCAGCCCGCAGGAGCCGCATAACAAAGAGGCCTACTTTGTGAATGCGCCGTATCAGGTGGACAAAATCAGCGATGCCCAGTTCAGCGACTGGCAGCAACGCGCCGCACAGCTCCAGCTGTCGATGCCCACGCTGAATCCCTACATTCCGTCGGATTTCTCCATCATTCCCTCCGATGGCAAAACCTACGATCATCCGGTAGCACTGACCAATGGCGACAGCATGCGTATTTACTGGATGCCAAGTCAGATGTTTGCCAGCGAACCGAAAGCCGCTATCACCCTGGCGCTGCGCAACAAATCCGCGATTAGCGATGCGCGCCAGCAGGTGCTGTTTGGCTTGAATGACTATCTCTCCAGCCTGGCGCTGGATGAATTGAATTCGCAGGCCTCGGTTGGCGGCATCAGTTTCTCCACCGGGGAAGATGATGGCATCGTGTTTAGCGCCAGTGGTTTTACCCAACGTTTGCCGGAATTGCTGAAGAAGCTGGTGGAAGGTTACGCCACCTTTACGCCGGATCAGCAGCAGCTGGAGCAGGCCAAATCCTGGTATCTGGATCGACTGGAAGCAGCAGAGAAGGGCAAAGCGTTTGAGCAGGCGATTCAGCCGATGCAGATGTTGTCGCAGCTGCCTTACACCCAGCGTGAAACGCGCCGCAAACTGGTGAAGGACATCACGCTGAAAGAGGTCACCGATTACCGCGATGCGCTGATTCATCATGCAACACCCGAGATGATGGTGGTGGGCAATCTCTCTGCCGATCGCGTTAAACAGCTCGGCGATGAACTGCAGCAGCAGTTGCAGAGCGATGGTCACGGCTACTGGCACAGTGATTATGTGACGGTGGATAAAGCGATGAAGGCCAATCTGCAAAAAGCCGGCAGCAGCACTGATTCGGCGCTGGCCGCGCTATATGTGCCGTTGGGCTACAGCGAATATCAAAGCATGGCTAACAGCACCATGCTGAGCCAGATCGTTCAACCCTGGTTCTACAACCAATTGCGCACCGAAGAGCAGCTCGGTTATGCGGTGTTTGCGTATCAGATGCCGATTGGACGCCAATGGGGCATCGGTTTCCTGCTGCAAAGTAACAGCAAGCAGCCGGCGTTTTTACTGCAACGCTTCCAGGCGTTTTATCCGCAGGCTGAACAGCGTCTGCGCAGCATGAAAGCGGAAGATTTTGCCCAGTATCAGCAGGCGCTAATCAACGATATGAAGCAGCGCCCGCAAACGCTGGATGAAGAGGCGAACCGCTTTAACCGTGACTTTAAACGTCAGAACTTTGCTTTCGATACGCGTGAAAAAGCGATTGAGCAAATTCAGCAACTGACGCCAGCCGGTCTGGCCGACTTCTTCCATCAGGCGGTCTTAGCACAAACAGGCATGGCGATGATTTCGCAGATTGGCGGCAGCCATGATGGCGCGACCAAAGATGACTACGCGCAACTGCCGGGCTGGACCACATGGGATGAGGTCCAGAAGCTGCAGCAATCGTTGCCCGTAAAGAGTGACGCGCAATGAGTCTGCTACCTGAATCGCTCAATCCTCTGACGCTGCCGCTGCGCGGTGAGCGTCTGATTGAGGCCTCAGCCGGAACCGGTAAAACCTTTACCATCGGGCTGCTCTATCTGCGGCTGTTACTGGGATTGGGCGGACAACATGCTTATTCGCGTCCGCTGTCGGTAGAAGAGATTCTGGTGGTGACCTTTACCGAGGCCGCTACCGCTGAACTACGCGGGCGTATTCGCGCCAACATCCACGAGCTGCGGCTCGCCTGCCTGCGCGGCGTCAGCGGCAACCCGGTGCTGATGCAGCTGCTGCAGGAGATTCCGCAACCCGCCGATGCCGCTTCGCTGCTGCTGGCCGCCGAACGCCAGATGGATGAAGCCGCCATTTTCACCATCCACGGCTTCTGCCAGCGCATGCTGAATCTCAACGCCTTTGAGTCTGGCATGCTGTTTGAACAACAGCTGATTGAGGATGAGCAGCTACTGCTGCGCCAGGCGACCGCCGATTTCTGGCGTCGTCACTGCTATCCGCTGACGCTGGATGTCGCGCGGGTGATTGTCAGCGAATGGAGCGGCCCGGAGCAGTTACTTTCCACTTTGCGTCCGTGGTTGCAGGGCGAATCTCCCAGCCTGCGTCTGCCGCCTGCCGACAGTGAAACTCTGGCTTCGCGCCACAGCGAAAATCTGGCGCGTATCGCCGCGATGAAAGCGCAATGGCTGGCGGTGGGTGAAGAGGTGCTGACGCTGGTGGGGCAATCCGATGTGGATAAGCGCAGCTACAGCAGCAAAAATTTGCCGGTTTGGGTCAACAAAGTCAGCTTCTGGGCGCAGAGCGAAACGCGTGATTATCAGGTGCCTGCCGAACTGGCGCGCTTCGGTCAGAGCATGCTTGAAGAGAAGACCAAAAAGGGCAATCCGCCGCATCACACTGTGTTTGACGCCATCGACACTTTCCTTGCCCAACCGCTGTCGCTGCGCGATCTGGTGATTGCGCGCGCGCTGGTAGAGGTTCGCGCTGCGGTGCGCAAAGAGAAACGTCAGCAGGCACTGTTGGGTTTTGATGACCTGCTGAGCCGCCTCGACGAAGCACTTCAACAGCCGAGCGGTGAGCAACTGGCTCAGGCGATTCGCCAGCGTTTCCCGGTGGCGCTGATAGATGAGTTTCAGGACACCGATCCGCTGCAATATCGCATCTTCCGCACGCTTTATATCAATCAGCCAGCGCATGCGCTGCTGCTGATTGGCGATCCCAAACAGGCGATTTACGCATTTCGTGGCGCGGATATTTTTACCTATATCCGCGCGCGCAGTGAAGTCAGTGCGCACTACACGCTGGACACCAACTGGCGCTCGTCGCCAGCGATGGTTAATAGCGTCAACCAGCTGTTTGCACGCCTCGACGCGCCATTCCTGTTCGCCGAGATCCCGTTCCAGCCGGTGCAGTTCGCACCACCGAACCAGCCGTTGTCTCTTAGCATCGATCAGGTTGAGCAAGCGGCGTTACGCTTCTGGCTGCAGCCGGGCGAAGGCTGCAGCGTTGGCGATTATCAACAACGTATGGCGCAGCAGTGTGCGGCCGATATAAGTCGCTGGTTGCAGGCCGGGCAGCAGCAGCGCGCGATGCTGGGCAAAGCGCCCAATTTGCGGCCGGTACAAGCCTCAGACATCACCGTGCTGGTACGCAGCCGTAATGAAGCCAACCTCATTCGCGAAGCGCTGAATCTGCTGGGGATTCCGTCTGTTTACCTGTCGAATCGCGATAGCGTATACACCACGCCGGAAGCGCGCGAGCTGTTATGGCTGTTGCAGGCGGTACTGGCGCCGGAGCAGGAGCGTATGCTGCGCACCGCACTGGCAACCTCGCTGTTTGCCTTTGATGCCTCGCAGCTGGATGCGCTGGATCAGGATGCGCGCGGCTGGGATGAACTGGTTGATACCTTTGCCCGCTGGCAGCTGGTGTGGCAGCAGCGTGGCGTCTTGCCGATGCTGCGCGAGATGATGCTGGAGCGTCAGCTGGCGGAAAATCTGCTGGCCTCGGAGAACGGCGAGCGTCGGCTGACGGATTTACTGCATCTGGGCGAACTGCTGCAGGAAGCGGCTGCGCAGCTGGATAGCCCACATGCGCTGGTGCGTCATCTGGCACAGCAGATCGCGCGTCCGGACAGCCAGTCTGCCAGCCAGCAGCTGCGTCTCGAGAGCGATCGCCATCTGGTGCAGATCGTCACCATCCACAAATCTAAAGGCCTGCAATATCCGTTAGTGTGGCTGCCGTTTGCCGCCGGTTTCCGCGAGGCCGATACCGCGCTCTATCACGATCGTGAGAACTTTGACGCGGTGCTGGATCTGCAAGCCGACGAGCAGAGCCTGGCGCTGGCCGAACAGGAGCGTCTGGCAGAGGATTTACGTCTGCTCTACGTGGCGTTAACCCGTTCGATCTATCACTGCAGCGTCGGCGTGGCACCGCTGTTTCGCGGCACGCGCAAGAAAGAGGGCGAGAGCGATTTGCATAAAAGCGCGCTCGGTTTTCTGTTGCAGCGCGGCGAAGCGGCGACCGCCGAACAGCTCGGTGCGTTACTGCATGACATGGACGCGGCGGGCACCGATGTGGTGCTGGCAGAAGATATGCAAGCCGAGCGCTGGCAGGTTGAGGCTATCGCTGATAGTGAATTGGGCGCGCGATCCGTAACGCGTGTGCTGGCCGATCCGTGGCGCGTCACCAGTTATTCCGGTTTGCAGCAGCACAGTGCTCATCGTCTGCTTGAGGTGATGCCGAATTTTGATGTCGAAGCGGCGGGCGAAGAGGATCGTGAAGAGGAAGGGGAGGCGGCGCTAACGCCACATCACTTCCCGCGCGGTGCTGCGCCGGGAACGTTTTTACATGAGCTGTTTGAATCGCTGGATTTCCCGCAGCCGCCTTCTGAAGAGATGCTGGCGCAACATCTGCAGCAAAACGGCTATCCGCTGCACTGGCTGCCGATGCTCAGTGCGTGGATTACGCGCGTATTAAGCACGCCGCTCAACGCGCAGGGCATTCATCTGGCGCAGGTTCAGAGCTGCGATCGTTTGGTGGAGATGGCGTTCTATCTGCCAATTGACAACGTGCTGACCGCGCGTGAATTGAGCGCGTTAATTTCTCAGGATGCGTTATCGGCGCAGGCTCCGCCGCTCGATTTCCGTCAGGTGCAGGGCATGCTGAAAGGCTTTATCGATCTGGTGTTCCGCTGGCAGGGCAAATATTACCTGCTGGATTACAAATCCAACTGGCTCGGCGACAGCCATGAAGCTTACACGCCGCAGGCAATGGAGCAGGCGATGATCGACCACCGCTACGATTTGCAGTATCAGCTCTACACGCTGGCGCTGCACCGCTATTTACAACATCGCGTGCCGGATTACGATTATGAGCAGCATTTCGGCGGCGTGTTTTATCTCTTCCTGCGTGGCATGGACGGCAGCTCGCCAGACAACGGCGTGTTCCATACCCGTCCCACCTTCGACTTCATTTCACAACTGGATAGCCTGTTTCGCGGGCCGGGAGCGACAGCATGAGCTGCATGACCGCGCTTTTAGCGCAGGCAGCTGAGCTGCGTTTGCTGCGCTCGCTGGATGTCCAGTTCGCCCAACTGCTGGCCGATGACGAGCAACCAGCGCGTTTGCTGCTGGCGGCGTGCCTGAGTGCGGAGGCGGGAGATGGGCATGTCTGTTTGCCGTTATCACAGCTAAGCCGCGACAACCTGTTTAAAGGGCGTCATGCGGAGCTGGCGCAGGCCATCTGGCAAGCGGCAGGCGAACCGCAGGATTGGCCCGCAATTTTAGGCGGCTGGTCGGCGCTGAGTAGCAGCGAGCAAGCGGCGCCCATCGTGCTGAGCGAAGATCGTCTCTATCTGCATCGTCTTTGGCACAACGAAGGGCAGGTGGCGCGCTTCTTTCTGTCACCGTCGACAGCACAACCTTTTGCGGCTGAAGAGGTGCGGCAAGTGCTGGATCAGCTGTTTGGCACCGAGCCGGATAACTGGCAGAAGATTGCGGCTGCGGTGGCGCTGACGCAGAAAACTGCAGTGATCTCGGGCGGTCCGGGCACCGGCAAAACCACCACAGTAGCAAAACTGCTGGCGGCGCTGATCCGTCTCAGTGAAGGCGCGTTACGTATTCAGTTAGCTGCACCAACCGGCAAAGCGGCGGCGCGTCTCACCGAATCGCTGGGCAAGGCGCTGCAAAAGCTGCCGGTGAGTGAGGCGGAGCGGCAGCGCTTTCCTGCCGAGGCCACCACGCTGCACCGCTTGTTGGGCGCGCAGCCGGAAACGCAACGCCTGCGCTATCATGCCGGGAATCCGCTGCATCTGGATGTGCTGGTGGTGGATGAAGCCTCAATGGTCGATCTTGGCATGATGGCGAATCTGATTGCCGCATTGCCAGCGCAGGCGCGCGTGGTGTTCCTCGGCGATCGCGATCAGCTGGCATCGGTGGAAGCGGGCGCGGTGCTCGGTGATATCTGTCGCTGTGCCGAAGCCGGTTACAGCCCGATGCGTGCTGAGCAGCTGAGCGCGCTCACCGGCAGCGAGGTCGCCGGCATTGATGACATCAGCGCGCCCGCCGTACGCGACGCGATTTGTCTGCTGCGTAAAAGCTACCGCTTTGACGCCAACTCCGGCATTGGCCAACTGGCCGCAGCGGTTAACGCCGGAGATGCAAAGGGGGTTGAAGCGGCATTCCAGGCAGGGTTCAGCGATATCAGCCGTAAACCTCTGCAGGATGCGGATGCGTATCAGGCGATGCTGACGGAGATTGCCGCCGGTTATCAGCCTTTCCTGAAACTCATTAGCCAACGTGCGGATCCTGCCGAGATTATCGCAGCGTTTGGCCGTTATCAGCTGCTGTGCGCGCTGCGTGAAGGACCGTTTGGTGTGCAGGGATTGAACCAGCGTATTGAGCAGAAACTGATGCAGTTGCAGCTGATTCGTCGGCCAACCGGCGGCAGTCGCTGGTATCAGGGACGTCCGGTGATGGTGACGCGTAACGACAGTGCGCTGGGCCTATTTAACGGAGATATCGGCATTACGCTGTTTGACGAGGAAGGTCTGCTGAAAGTGTTCTTCCCGTTGCCGGACGGCAGCATTAAAGCGGTGCAGCCGAGCCGATTGCCGACCCACGATACCGCGTGGGCGATGACGGTGCATAAATCGCAGGGTTCGGAGTTTGATCACACGGCGCTGGTGATGCCGGCACAGTTTCTGCCGGTGTTAACGCGCGAACTGATTTATACCGCGATTACCCGCGCACGTAAGCAGCTGACGTTGTATAGCGATGACAGCGTGTTCCGCCGTGCCGTGCAGTTGCGCACCCAGCGGCGAAGTGGATTGCTGGAGCGGTTGAGCGGGGAGTAAATGTGGTGCGGTGATGGACAAGGTCGGCATGAATGCCGACCCTACGGGGAAGGGGTTTTGTAGGGGCGCCATTTATGGCGACCAATCACACCAACCGCACTTAACCCAAATCCGCCATCAACACTTTTGAACGGCGCTGATAGTTATACATCTGCTTCTTGCTCTCAGGCAGCGACTCAATATCCACCGGCGTAAAGCCACGCTCCTGGAACCAGTGAATGCTGCGCGTGGTTAACACAAACAGCTTCTTCAGCCCCATCTGACGTGCCTGCAACGCCACGCGATCCAGCAACAGTTCGCCACGCGACGAGCTGCGATAATCCGGATGCACCGCCACACAAGCCATTTCACCAATCTGCTCGTCCGGGAACGGATAGAGCGCGGCACAGGCGATGGTCAGGTTGTCGCGCTGAATAATGGTGAACTTATCAATCTCCATCTCCAGCTGCTCGCGGGAACGACGCACCAGAATCCCTTGCTGCTCCAGCGGGCGAATCAGCTCAAGAATGCCGCCGATATCGTTGATGTTGGCGCGACGAATCTGTTCGGCTGACTCCATCACAATCTGGGTACCGATACCGTCGCGCGAGAACAGTTCTTGCAGCAACGCACCATCTTCCTGATAGCTAATCAGGTGGCTGCGACGCACGCCGCTGCGGCAGGCTTTTACCGCGCCACGCAAGAAACGCACGGTGCCCGAAAGGAAATCGCCATCGCTTTCCATCTCATCGATGCGCGCCTGGGCTTCGTTCGGGAACAGTTCAGAAATAATCGTGCCTTCGCGATTGGTCACGCCCTGTTCAGAGCAGAAACCAATCATCTTCTCGGCTTTCAATTTGATCGCCAGCTGCGTCGCCACTTCTTCAGACGTCAGGTTGAAACTCTCGCCGGTAACAGAAACCGCCACCGGACCGAGCAGCACAATCGCGTCGTTGTCCAGTTGACGATGAATCGCTTCTTCATCAATACGACGAATACGGCCGCTGTGGCAGTAATCAACGCCATCATCCACGCCCAGCGGCTGCGCGATAATGAAGTTGCCGCTCACCACATTAATGTGCGCACCTTGCAGCGGCGTGTTGTTGAGGCTCATCGACAGACGCGCGGTGATATCCAGCTGTAAACGACCTGCGGCTTGCTTCACCAACTCAAGTGACTGCGCATCGGTCACGCGGGTGTGTTTGTGGTAAATCGGTTCCAGCTGTTGCTGGGCCATGCTGGCGTCAATTTGCGGACGCGCACCGTAAACCACCACTAAGCGAATGCCGAGGCTATGCAGCAGACCGATGTCATTAACGATGCTTGAGAAGTTCTCATGCTCGATGGCCTCGCCACCCAACATGATGACAAAGGTCTTGTCACGATGGGTATTTATATAGGGAACGGTATGGCGAAAACCCTGAACCAGTTCTGTACTGCGTTCCTTCACGGCAAAGCCCTCTGTGCATGTTTATTCGTAATTTTCGTATTTTTATGCTCTTTTGCCCCTTATTGCAAGCGCCGGGCCTGACGTTACTTTACGATTTTCCTGATGCAACACGCGCTAACAGCCTGCATTATCTGGTTTTTCCGGCAAGACAAGACAATTCTCATCGAACAAAGTTTTCACTTTCTTGCCATCAAGTGACGATTTTTTAGACATAACACAGCAGTTGGAGCGGCATGTCCGAAGCTTTCACACGACGACGATTATTACAGGGCGCAGGCGCACTATTAATGCTGAGCGTCACACGCACCGGGCTGGCTGCCAGCCAGCATATTGTGGCGGTGCGCATCTGGCCATCATCGACTTACTCCCGCGTTACACTGGAATCCAACGTTCCCCTCAAGTACAAGCAGTTCACGCTGAGTAATCCCGATCGTCTGGTTATTGATATTGAAAATATGCACATCAATCCGGTCCTGAAAGGGGTCGATAAACTGGTGCGCGTGGACGATCCCTTCATCAAAACTGCACGCGTCGGCCAGTTTGATGCCAACACGGTGCGACTGGTGCTGGAACTGAAGCGCAGCACGGCACCTAAGACTTTCACCCTAGCGCCAGTGGCGGGCATCAAGCACCGCTTAGTGGTCGATCTCTATCCTAATCAGCAATCACGGGAAGAGGATCCCCTACTGGCATTACTGCAGGATTACAATCAGGGCGATCTGGATCGCGATCAGCCGGTGCAGGCGGCGCTGCCGGGGAAAGCGGGGCGCGATCGCCCGATTATCATCATGATCGATCCCGGACATGGCGGTGAAGATCCTGGCGCGCATGGCAAATACAAAACGCGTGAGAAAGATATCGTGTTGAAGATTGGTCGCTATCTGAAGGCGCTGATTGATAAAGAGCGCAATATGAAAGCCTATATGACGCGCAATGAGGATGTGTTCATCCCGCTGCGTGTCCGCGTAGCAAAAGCGCGTAAGCAGCGCGCGGATCTGTTTATCTCGATCCACGCCGATGCCTTCACCAGCCGTGCCGCACGCGGTTCATCGGTGTTTGCGCTCTCAACCAGCGGCGCAACCTCTGCGGCGGCACGCTTCCTCGCGCAAACGCAGAATGAAGCCGATTTGATTGGCGGCGTCAGCATGAGCGGCGATCGCTATCTCGACCACACCATGTTCGACATGGTGCAGCGGCAAACCATTAGCGACAGCCTGAAGTTTGGCAAAGAGGTGCTGTCGCGCATGGGGCATATCAATCACCTGCACAAGCGCACGGTCGATCAAGCCGGATTTGCCGTACTGAAAGCGCCGGATATTCCCTCGATTCTGGTGGAAACCGCGTTTATCAGTAATGTGGAAGAGGAGCGCAAGTTGCGCACATCGCGCTATCAGCATCAGGTGGCTGAGGCGATTCTGCATGGTATTAAGGCGTATTTTGATAAGGGTGCGGCGCTGGCGCATAGATAATGAAAAAACGGATGGCATATGCCATCCGTTGAGTTTCATTCAAACCGGGGCTTACGCGTATTGCGCGTACTGCGGTTCTTCCGTGATTGATGATGTGAAGGAATCTGAGTTAAGTTCTACGCCGGCAGAAAGGCTTTCTGTGCTCAACTCTGCCTGGGTCAGAATCAGTGCTGGTGCTTCTTGCTGCTCGCTGATCTCGGCGAAGAGCGATGCTTCTTCGTTGATCAACAATTCATTCAGAGAGAATTGGTTGAATGCTTTACCGGCAGCGATTTCTGGCTGGTCATTAGTGTCATAAACATCGGTAACCGCATTAACGCTAAAGCTGCCCCAACCCCAGTAACCACCGGATGCCTGCGGTGCCGCGATGCTGAAGGCGAATGGCTCGCTAACCTGGTTATTAGAGTGTGCGGTCAGGAGATGTTGACCCGCTTCAAGCTCACTGCTTATTTCATAAATCCATTTACCGCTGGCATCAGCCTGCGCATAACCAATGAATTTTGAACCTTCTAATAAGACAACATTCGCGAAAGGCTCACTTTTACCACTGATCCACGGAGTGGTATCTGAAGACTGACCATTATCAGGGATGATATCGAATGATTGACCGTCAATGAGATGATCAATCACCAGCGGTTGCTCAATTGAAGAATCTGCACCGATGGTCAATGTATATTTAGCGGTTTCACCATTCACTCGAACTTCAAAAGTGTGTGTGCCTGCAGCAAGATCTTTAAATGGTGTAATGGTCCATTTGCCAAAGCCGTTAGTGACCGAACCACCAATAGGCTCATTACTGCCTTCAATGAATAAATAAACATAAGAGTTAGGTGATGCTTCACCTGAAAAACCTGGGCGTGAATCGCTGGTGACACCATTCTCAGGAATGGTGCTTGCTGTTAAATAATCAAAGGCACCCGTGAACGTTACAGGATATTGAGCAGGCGCGGTATCAATGGTGATATTGAAATCTGAGCTAAATTTGCCATTAACGAATGCGCGGATATTATGGCTGCCATCAGCAATATCAAATTCTGGTGTGATCTTCCAGTTGCCATAGTTATCACTGTAGCCATGGGCAATAACATTGTTGCTTTCATTGACAAGCGTTACCAGCGAGTTTGCAGGACCTTTTCCGCTAAAGGTTGGACGCGAATCATCGGTAGTTTTGCCTTGCTCAATGATACCTTTATGAATGCCGACATCATCATAAACTTGAGTTATTTCAACGGGAATAGGGCCATTGTTTCCCTGAACCACAATGTGAATAGGTTCTCCGCCTGAAAAACCGAAACCTTCTTGCTTAATGGTGAAGTTGTGAGATCCAGCATTAAGCACATCTGACAAATCAGCAACCCACACGCCTAACTTGTTTGATTCAACGGTTTTGATTAACTTACCATTGTCATAAATTTCAATTTTTTTATATCCATTGGCAAATCCTGACAATGATAGTGTACCGGTGTTATCAACTGAACCAGGGTTAATAGATGACCATAGAGAGTCTACTTTATGGCTAATGTTATCGAGATAGACTGTACCATTTGGAATATATGGCTTCCAACCGAACTGTGTTTGATAATAACCGGAATATTTGTATCCATTAGTATAAGCCATTTTTATTTCTCACTGTGTCATGACAACACACCTTGTGTTATCTATGCCAGCAGTATGTAAATTATTCAGGCTGGAGAGATTGAGATTTGTCCCGATAAAAATTAACTAAAATGTTTAGAGTGTTGTTTTTAATTAAACAAATCAGGGTGTTTAAGAAATTTTCAGGATAATAAACGTGTTGGAGTGAACTGAAGAAAGAGAAAAAGAGGAGTGTTGAGGATGATGAAGGGCATTCTTAAAAACAAAAAAACACCCGTTAAGGTGTTTAAATGATTGGTTGCGGGGGCCGGATTCGAACCGACGACCTTCGGGTTATGAGCCCGACGAGCTACCAGGCTGCTCCACCCCGCGTCCGTCTGTCGCATTAAGCGACTTTTCACATTGTATTCTTCTTAAGACAATTGGTTGCGGGGGCCGGATTTGAACCGACGACCTTCGGGTTATGAGCCCGACGAGCTACCAGGCTGCTCCACCCCGCGTCCGACTGACGCGTTACACACACTTCACATTGTCTCTTCATTTAAGAAGAATTGGTTGCGGGGGCCGGATTTGAACCGACGACCTTCGGGTTATGAGCCCGACGAGCTACCAGGCTGCTCCACCCCGCGTCCGTGGATGCGCACTATACTCTGGACGCGCGGCGATGCAACCCCTTTTTGAGACAAAACGCCAAATTTACAGTCAGTTGATGAATAAACTCGCCATCGGGCGAATTATTGTACAGATGTGAGCGTGACCGCTTAGGGCAGATTTCAATCTCTCTGTCCCTTTGCTATCTTCGCCGGGCAAACAATCGATAAAAAGAGAAGGTTATGAAAGGACATTGGGCGAAGTATGCACTTACTGGCGCATTTATCGCGCTGTTAGCGGGCTGTAGTTCTAAACCGACCGATCGCGGTCAACAGTATATAGATGGCAAGCTGGAGCAACCGCTCGGGCTGGTCAATCAGCCGAACGCCAAAGGGCGTCCGGTGAACGGTAAGGACTTTGGCGATCAGGTGGTGCAGATTCAAACCGCCTCGTCCGGCCTGTTTGGGCGCAACAACGGCACCTACAGCGCGGTGCAAAACTGGCTGCTGTCCGGCGCCGATACGCGTCAGCTTAATCAGTTTGGTTTGAATGCCTATCAGATGGAAGGCACCGACAATTACGGTAACGTGCAATTCACCGGCTACTACACGCCAGTTGTGGAAGCGCGTTATACCCGTCAGGGCGAGTTCCAGTATCCGATTTATCGTATGCCGCCGCGTCCGCGCGGACAGAAGCTGCCGAGTCGCGCTTCTATATATAGTGGCGGGCTCGACGATCGCTACATCATTGCCTACAGCAACTCGCTGATCGATAACTTCATGATGGATGTGCAAGGCAGCGGCTACGTTGATTTTGGTGATGGCCGTCCGCTGCGCTTCTTTGGTTACGGCGGCAAAAATGGCTGGGCTTACCACAGCGTCGGTAAAGAGCTGATCGATCGCGGTGAAGTAAAGCGCGAAGATATGTCGATGCAGGCGATTCGTCAGTGGGCGCAAGAACATTCGCCACAGGAAGTGCGTTCGGTGCTGGAAACCAACCAATCCTTCGTCTTCTTTAAGCCGGAAGAGTATGTACCGGTGCGCGGTGCCAGCGCGGTTCCGCTGATTGCCAAGGCCTCTGTTGCCTCCGATCGTTCACTGATTCCAGCCGGAACCGTGCTGTTAGCCGAAGTACCGCAGCTGAACGAGAAGGGCAAGTTCAATGGCAAATATGAGATGCGCCTGATGGTGGCGTTGGACGTGGGCGGCGCGATTAAAGGCCAGCACTTCGATATCTATCAGGGCGTTGGCCCGGATGCGGCGCATCTGGCCGGTTTCTACAACCATTATGGTCGCGTCTGGGTGCTGAAAGCCGCGCCGGGTACCGGTCAGCCGGTGTTTAGCAACCCACAAAATGGCAACAACGGTTCGCTGCTGTTAGGTTCTAATTAATGTCCCGTTTTAGCGGAAAGGTTTGGTTATGACAGTAGTAAGCGACGCCTGGCGACAACGTTTTGGCGGCACGGCGCGTCTCTATGGGCAGGACGCGCTACAGCGTTTTGCCGACGCGCATTTTTGCGTGATTGGTATTGGCGGCGTGGGTTCATGGGCGGCGGAAGCGCTGGTGCGCACCGGCATCGGTAAAATTACCCTGATTGATATGGACGATGTCTGCATCACCAATACCAACCGCCAGATCCATGCGCTGCAGGGCAAAGTGGGCCAGGCGAAAACTGAAGTGATGGCGGAACGTATGCGCGCCATCAATCCGGAATGCGAAGTGATCTGTATCGATGACTTCATCACGCCGGAGAATACCGCCGAACTGTTATCTGCGGGGTTTGACTACGTGATTGATGCGATTGATAGCGTGCGGCCCAAAGCCGCGTTGATTGCCTGGTGTCGTCGCAACAAGATCCCGCTGATTACCACCGGCGGCGCGGGCGGCCAGATCGATCCCACGCAGATCCAGGTTAGCGATCTGGCGAAAACCATTCAGGATCCGCTGGCGGCTAAGCTGCGTGAGAGATTGAAAGGGGATTTCGGCGTGGTGAAGAACAGCAAAGGCAAGCTCGGTATCGACTGCGTGTTCTCAACGGAAGCGCTGATGTATCCGCAGCCGGACGGCAGCGTGTGTACTTCACGCTCCACCGCAGAAGGTCCGAAACGTATGGATTGTGCCGCCGGATTCGGAGCGGCGACCATGGTGACCGCCACTTTCGGGTTTGTGGCGGTTTCTCACGCGTTGAAGAAGTTTCTGGCGAAAGCGGCGCGTCAAACAGCCTGAGTATGCTGACGTGCAGCCCGTTGCACCGCATCCGCCAGCGCCTGTAAGCCGCTGCTGCGCGAGGCACTCAGCTGCGCACGTAGCCCTAACGTATCAAACAACGCCAGCGGATCTTGCTGCAGCAAGTCGGCTGGTGTTTTGCCTTCCACCGCCGTCAGCAACACCGCCAGCAATCCACGCACGATCCGTCCTTCGCTGTCGCCATAAAAGTGCAGCGTGCCGTTGTTCAACAATTGGCTGCTGAGCCACACGCGATTTTCACAGCCCGTAAGCTCGATATCCGGCGTTTTCAACTCTTCCGCTAACGCAGGCAGCTGGCGGCTAAGCTGGATCAACTGACGATAGCGATCTTCCCACTGATGAAAATGGGTGAATTTTTCCGTCAGGCTGGCTGCGGTAATCAGATCGCCGAACGGATGCGGGGCGAGCAGAGTTGATGTCATGGGCTTATTCACTCAGTAAGTCGACGGCATGGCGCATGGCGCGCACCAGCGCATCCACGTCCTGCAAATTATTATAGGGGGCGAACGAGACGCGCAGCGTGCCGGTTACGCCAAGCGCCGCCATCAGCGGCTGCGCGCAGTGCTGTCCGGCGCGTAACGCGATGCCGTGCTCAGCGAGCAGCGTGACGATGTCGCTGTGATGAATGCCGGCAATATCAAACGCCAGCAGGCTGGCATTGCCACAGCGAAAGCTGCGGAAACCGGGGATCTCGCTCAATTGCTCTTCGGCCAGACTGGCCAACTGCTGGCTCCACATTTCAGCCTTTTTGCCATCATGTTGCGCCAGCCACTCCAGCGCGGCACTCAAACCCACCACGCCCGCAACGTTTGGCGTTCCGGCCTCAAAACGCCACGGCACTGGCTGCGGCGTGAAACCGTTAAAATCGACCTGCGTCAGCATTTTGCCGCCGCCTTGCCACGGATCCATCGCCTCCAGCAATTCCGCCTTGCCATACAGCACGCCAATGCCCATCGGGCCGTAAAGTTTATGGCCGGAAAAAGCATAGAAATCAATATCCAGCGCCTGCACATCTGGCGGACAATGCACCACGCCTTGTGCACCATCAACCATCACTTTGGCGCCGGCGTCATGGGCTAAACGGATCGCCTGCGCCAGATCCGGACAGCCGCCAGTGACGTTCGACATCTGGCCAACGGCTAACAATCGGGTGCGTGAATTGAGCAACGCCGGCAGCTGCACGATATCCGGCAAACGATCGGCGCCCAGCGGCCATTTCACTACTTTCGCGCCCGCCGCTTTTGCCACCATCAACCACGGCACCAGATTGGCGTGGTGCTCGGCTTCGCTAACCACGATTTCATCGCCAGCTTGCAGTCGCGGCGCCAGCCAGCTGTTCGCCACCAGATTGATCGCTTCGGTGGTGCCGCGCGTCCAGACAATCTGCCGATCGTCCGCAGCATTGAGCCAGCGCGCCACTAAACCGCGCGCCTGTTCGTACTTTTCCGTCAATGCGCGGGCGGCAGCGAACTGGCTGCGATGAACGGTGCCAGCGCTTAAGCTGTAGAACTGTGCGGTGGCGTCGATCACCGCCTGCGGCTTGAGCGCAGTGGCGGCGCTATCGAGGTAGATACCGGCATCGCTCATTGCGGGGAACTGCTGGCGGAAGGCGCCTGGGGAAAAAATGGTCATACTCAGCCCACTGTTAATCATATTAGGACCAGGCTGAAAGCTGGCCCGTTGCCTGGCAAAGCTGGAAAAGCGCGTTATGCTAATTATTGCAAGGTTTGAACCGAAACCCGCATAACGCGTCGCTATTCACAGTCGATTTCACTGGCGCTACCTTTGGTGAGCGCATGCGGGTGGTTTAATGCAATCAATCTGCAAGGAGATAGAAGATGAATAAACTCACCGCAGTGCTGGCCGTATGTACTCTGGCCTTTACCCTGTCCGCATGTTCCAGCAATTACGTGATGCACACTAACGATGGTCGCACCATCGTCGCCGATGGCAAACCTAAAGTTGATGACGAAACCGGTATGATCAGCTATCAGGATGCCAATGGCAACAAGCAGCAGATTAACCGCTCTGACGTCAAAGAGATGGTAGAGATGGGGCAGTAAACGGCAGTAAGAGATAAAAAAAAGCACCGCAATTTGCGGTGCTATTTAAAATCACTATGGACAGACAGGGTAAATCTACAGGAATTAAAAGCTTGATCTGCAAGCGTCAGATCAAAATGCAAACACAACATCACGACCACAAGCCAAAAGCTCTCCAAAAGTCTGCGATCTCTCGCACGTTTCCAGAAATCTTTTCGTTCCGGCTCAGGAAGTGCGGCAACTATAGGTATTTGCTGGAGCTTCCTCAACGGACAAATTATAATGTCTCGGATTAAAAAAACTAATACGTAGCGACTTTGTATAAGTTGAAGTATTACCTTATCAATCCGGATACGGAAAACCATGTCTAAACGCCTTCCGCCGCTCAATGCTTTACGCGTCTTCGATGCTGCTGCCCGTCATTTGAGCTTCACCAAAGCCGCTGAAGAGCTGTTTGTTACCCAGGCTGCTGTCAGCCATCAGATCAAATCTCTGGAAGATTTCTTAGGTTTAAAGCTGTTTCGCCGGAGGAATCGTTCGCTTTTACTGACAGAAGAAGGTCAAAGCTACTACTTAGACATCAAGGAGATTTTCTCCGCCCTGAACGATGCCACGCGCAAGTTGCAGGCGCGCAGCGCCAAAGGTGCGCTCACCGTCAGTTTGCTGCCGAGTTTCGCCATTCAGTGGCTGGTGCCTCGCCTTTCCAGCTTTAATATGGCTTATCCGGGCATCGACGTGCGTATCCAGGCGGTGGACCGTGATGAGGAGAAATTGGCGGACGACGTCGACGTGGCGATTTTCTACGGTCGCGGCAATTGGCCAGGCCTGCGGGTTGAGAAATTGTATGCCGAATATTTGCTGCCGGTCTGCTCACCAATGTTGCTGACCGGCGACAATCCGCTCAAATCACCGGCTGATTTGGCGCACTGCACGCTACTGCATGATGCATCGCGCCGCGACTGGCAATCCTATACGCGCCAGCTGGGTTTGCAGCACATTAATGTGCAACAGGGCCCGATCTTCAGCCACAGCGCCATGGTATTGCAGGCGGCGATTCATGGTCAGGGCGTGGCGCTGGCGAATAATGTGATGGCGCAGAGTGAGATTGAAGCCGGTCGCCTGGTGTGTCCTTTTAATGACGTATTAGTCAGTAAAAATGCTTTTTATCTGGTTTGTCATGACAGCCAGGCAGAACTGGGTAAAATAGCCGCCTTTCGTCAGTGGATCCTGGAAAAAGCGGCCAATGAACAAGAAAAATTCCGTTTTCGCTACGATCACTAATGCGTTGCTGGCTGCACAGTGATGTGCGCACTACCTTGAGGATTCTTTGATGTCCAGTCGTGCCATGTTTGTTTTTGCTGCTATCAGTGGATTTTTACTGGTGGCGTTTGGTGCTTTCGGGGCGCATGTGCTGAGCAAATCGCTCGGCCCGGCCGAAATGGCGTGGATACATACCGGCCTCGAATATCAGGCGTATCACACGCTGGCGGTGATCGGCTTGGGTGCCGCCATGCTGCGCCGCGCCAATATCTGGTTTTACTGGAGTAGCGCCGCGATGGCGCTGGGTACCGTGTTGTTCAGTGGCAGCCTCTATTGTCTGGCGCTGTCGCACATGAAGTTTTGGGTTTTTGTTACGCCAGTGGGCGGCTTGTGCTTCCTTATTGGCTGGTTCTTGATGTTGATTGGCGCACTGCGTCTGAAACGAAAGGCAGATCGCCATGAATAAAGTTTTACTCTATTGCCGTCCGGGATTTGAGAAAGAGTGCGCGGCAGAAATCAGCGCGAAAGCAGCTGAGCGCGAGATTTACGGCTTCCCGCGCGTCAAAGATGACTCGGGTTACGTGCTGTATGAGTGCTATCAGCAGGAAGACGCTGAAAAGCTGATCCAAACGCTGCCGTTTGCCGAGCTGATCTTTGCGCGTCAGATGCTGGTGGTGGGAGAGCTGCTGCGCGATTTGCCGCCAGAAGATCGCATCACGCCGATTGTCGGCATGCTGACCGGTGTGGTGGAGAAGGGCGGAGAACTGCGGGTTGAAGTGCCGGATACCAATGAAGCTAAAGAGCTCACCAAGTTCTGCCGTAAATTAACCGTGCCGCTGCGTGCCAGCCTGCGGGAAAGCAAAATCCTGCTTAATTACGAAACGCCGAAGCGTCCGGTGGTGCATGTGTTCTTTATTGCGCCGGGCACCTGCTACGTTGGCTATTCGCTGCCGGAAAACAACTCGCCGTTCTACATGGGTATTCCGCGCCTGAAGTTCCCGTCCGATGCGCCGAGCCGTTCCACACTCAAGCTGGAAGAGGCCTTCCACGTGTTTGTGCCTGCGGATGAGTGGGATGAGCGTTTAGCCAGCGGCATGTACGCCGTCGATCTCGGCGCTTGCCCCGGCGGTTGGACCTATCAACTGGTGAAACGCAGCATGTGGGTATTTGCGGTGGATAACGGCCCAATGGCGCCAAGCCTGATGGATACCGGACAAGTCACGCACTGCCGCGAAGATGGTTTTAAATTCCGTCCGCCGCGTACCAATATCAGCTGGCTGGTGTGCGACATGGTGGAAAAACCGGTGCGCGTAGCAAGCCTGATGACCGAATGGCTGGTGAATGGCTGGTGCCGTGAAGCAATCTTCAACCTCAAGCTGCCCATGAAAAAGCGCTACGAAGAAGTGACGCAGAACCTGGCGATGATTGATGACGCGCTGAAAGCGCAGGGCATTAATGCCCAGATTCAGGCGCGTCAGCTGTATCACGACCGCGAAGAAGTGACCGTTCACGTACGCCGGTTGTGGGCAGCGGTGGGCGGCCGTCGCGACGAGCGCTAATCCTGCTTCATACTTTGCACTACAGCGGCGTTGGCTGTGTTTGCTCGCCCCGGTCACATACTGATGTATGCTCCCGGGGACTCGCGCACTTGCCGCCTTGCTGTAGCGCAAATTATTTCGCAGGACTTCTGTTTTGTAGGGTCGCCATTTATGGTGACCTGGTGCGCATGAATGCGCACCCTACAACGCCTTATATCTCAATGTATTGAGATTGCCTTGCAATACCAAATCCCGTTTTAACGTCGAGACTTTTCGGCAGATTTCGGCCATTTCCCGCTGTTCCTGCAATTTCCCCTGCCACTTGCTCGGCACCTGATCCCATTGCTGATAGATCGCATCCAGCGAGCCAAACTGCATCAATAACTCGCGGGCACTTTTTGGGCCAATGCCGGGCACGCCAGGAATTTTACTGCTGCTGATTCCGCACAATCCCCAGTAATCGGGCAACTGCGTGGGCGAAACGCCAAACTCTTGCTCAATAAAAGGCACATCCAGCCAGCGCTTCTGGAAATAATCGCGAATGCGAATGTTGGGAGCCAGCAGCTGGCAATAACCTTTATCGGTAGAAACAATCGTTGCCTGATGACCGGCGTCAGCCATTTTCACCGCCAGCGTGGCGGCGAGATCGTCGGCTTCGTCTAAATCGGCCACCCAACAGCTGACGCCAGCGGCGCGGAAGGCGTCCTGCAGCGCGGGCATCTCCAGATGCAAATCTTCCGGCATTGGCGGGCGACCCGCTTTGTAATCCGGCAAAAGTTGATGGCGCCAGCCAGGCTGACGCTCATGGCTATCAAACACCGCCACCACATGCGTGGGCTGGGTATGTCCTAATAACTGATGCAAAGCAGCAACGCAGCTATCGCGGCACGGCGATCCCTGAACGGCGTGCAGACGGCGAATCAGATTGAGTGCATCAATGATAAGAAGATGAAACGACATAGCGATAGCGGCAGCCCGCAGGCTGCCTTCCTGGTGGGTTATTTGATGATTTCGTAGCAAGGCGTGTAGGCGCTGCCCGGCAGCTTCATGCGCTGCTGTGCGACAAAGCCTTGCAACAGCTCATCCATGCGGTGCATGAGATTGGCATCGCCGTGCAGCTTGTATGGACCTTTCTCGCGAATTTCACGAATCCCGATCTCTTTAACGTTACCCGCGACAATGCCGGAGAAAGCGCGACGCAGATCGGCCGCCAGCAGCTCGGCAGGTTGATCCGGAAACAGCTTCAGGTTTGCCATATTCTCGTGCGTCGGCAGGAAGGGCACCTGCAATTCGGGGGCGATACGAATCGACCAGTTGAAGCTGTAGGCATCGCCGGTTTCGCGACGATATTCTTTCACCTGCGGCATGGCTTTTTTCATCAGACGCGCCACTTCAGCGGCATCATCAATGATGATTTTGTAGTGCTTGCGTGCGCCTTCACCCAGCGTGTTGACGATGAAATCATCCAGTACGCGGAAGTAATCGGCGCTCTCTTTGGGTCCGGTCAAAATCAGCGGAAGTACCTGATCGCTGTTATGTGGATTCATCAAAATACCCAACAGATAGAGCAGCTCTTCTGCCGTGCCCACGCCGCCAGGGAAGATCACAATGCCGTGAGCGATACGCACAAAGGCTTCGAGACGTTTTTCGATATCCGGCATGATGATCAGCTCATTGACCAGCGGATTCGGTGGCTCTGCGGCAATGATTGAGGGTTCGGTCAGGCCGATAAAACGACTGTCATGATAGCGCTGCTGCGCATGGCCAACGGCGGCACCTTTCATCGGGGCTTCCATCACGCCAGGCCCGCAACCAGTACAGATGTTGAGTTCGCGCAGGCCCATTTGCGTGCCGACGTTGCGGCAATATTGGTATTCCACCGCATTGATCGAGTGACCGCCCCAACACACCACGGTATTCGGGTATTCACCAATATGCAGCGCACGCGCGTTACGCAGAATCGAAAACACCTGATTGGTGATATGCGCAGAGTCTTCCGGTTCATCGTTCTGGCAGCGTTCGGTCGCTGCCAGTTGTCCGTTCACAAACAGGATGTCGCGCAGCACGGCAAACAGGTTTGCCTGCAGCGAGCGGATAATACGGCCATCAACAAACGCCTCTTCCGGCGGGTTGATGAGTTCAAGTTTCACGCCGCGTTCACGGCGCAACACGTTGATATCAAAGTTTTCGAAACGCGAAAGCAATTCCTGGCTGCTGTCGGTTTGGCTGCCGGAGTTGAGTACCGCAAGTGAGCAGTTACGGAACAGCTGATAAAGGTCGCTGCTGGCAGTGCGCTTCAGCATGTCGACTTCAAGCTGGGAGAGCAGATCCATCGAGCCAAGCGGGCTGATATGTGTAATCAAGAGAACTCCTTTACACGCAAATGCGTGGCTGATGACGCTGCGCTTAACTTATTAACGCAGCGACGAAAATCCCTGGTCGCGCATGCTTCAATCGCGCCTTCAACAGAGTAACGTTGTCCGCCGTGAATGCTCAAGAGGAACCGCGCATCCGTGCAGCGGCCTGCGAGGCGTCTCGCAATCTGTTACTGGCGAACCAGGCGGGAAAAACCGGGAGAGAAGGGCACGTTACTGCGCCACGGATTAATATCCAGACCGCCGCGCCGCGTGTAACGTGCATAAACGGTTAATGCTTCTGGCTGACAAAAGCGCTGAACATCGTTAAAAATGCGTTCAACGCACTGCTCATGAAACTCATTGTGCTGACGGAATGAGATCAAATAACGCAGCAACGCTTCACGATCGATACGCGGGCCTTTGTAGCGGATCATTACCGAGCCCCAATCGGGCTGATTGGTGATTAAGCAGTTTGATTTCAGCAGATGGCTAACCAGCGTTTCTTCAACCATCTCGCGGCCAGCAGCCTGCACCAGATAATCTGCGTTGAAGGCGTAATCGTGGATTTCGATATCCTGCTCATCAATTACTTCGCCAGTGAAGTGGCCGATCGGCTGGCCTTCCACTTCGCTGAGACGAAACAGGGCCACGCTGACCTGACCCTTCGCGCAGGCGCTGAGATCGCGCTCTAGCGTCTGGCGCACTTCGCCCCAGTCGGCGAAAACTGTCTGATTAAAGCTGTTAAGATAGAGCTTGAAACTCTTCGACTCGATCAGGTTTTGGCTATCGGCGCTCAGCACCACTTCGCCCACCGCCACCTGCGGAACGCCTTTGCTGTTGAGCCAGGAGAGTTCGTATAGCGTCCAGATATCTGCGCCAGTAAAAGGCAGATTATCGGGATACAGCCCAAGCGGCTCACGATTCAGGCTGCGCGGCACGGATTGCAACAGCGTGTTATCGTAACGATCGACATAAGCCGTGGGCTTACCTAAGGTCAGGCCGCTTAATGCCTGATCCCGGTTTTCAGAAGACATAACGGTTACCACTAAATTTCATCAAAGTGGTTAAGTGTAACCTAACACCTGCGAGAATATGAATGATGCAGCAAACCGTAGATGCTCTGCGTGAGTTTACCGCCCGCTACGTTGAACATTGGCAGCAACAAACCGGACATTTTCCCGCCAGCGCCGATCTGCTTGGCGTTCCTTCCGACTGCATCATCAGCACGCTGGATGACCGCGTGTTGTGGCAGCCGCAGCCGTTTACGTTACCGGCCACGCTTGAAGCGGTAGAGCGTGCACTGGATCTGCAACTGCAACCGGAAATCAGTGCGTTTTACACCACGCAATTTGCCGGCGATATGACGGCAACCTTAGAGCAGCGACCAATTACACTGCTGCAGGTATGGAGTGAAGCGGATTTCACCCGCCTGCAGGAGAACCTGATCGGTCATCTGGTTATGAAGCGCCGCTTAAGACAGGCACCAACTTTGTTTATTGCCACCACCGATTCAGAGAATGATGTGATTGCGCTGTGCAATCTTACCGGTGAGGTCATTCTGGAGGAGCCTGGCACTAAAAAGCGTGAAGTGTTGGCGCCATCCGTTAAGACATTTCTTAATGCTTTACAACCGGTTACTCAGTGATTTGCAGATTTTCAGGCTGCACTTTGTGAGAGATCTCTCACGTCTCGTGTGAGAGATCGCTAGATCATCGTGCAGACTTCTGGAAGCCGTAAATGTAAAAATATTGTGAATCATGAACTTATGGCATCAATCTGAAAATTAAGACAGGGCTTAATCCATTAACGCTTCTTACTGGCTTGTTATTGCGATGGTTTCTGGGAGAATAGTCACCACTGGCAGGATGCTGGGGATTAAGAGACGTTCAGGAGAATGTCAGCCAAGAGGCAGGAACGTAACGGAGTTTACGACACAAGGAAGGCTTCAGGATGAAGCAGGACACTCAGGATTGAGTCAGGGACACCTCCAGGACGGAGAATGAGAGCCACGCGGAATGTGGCGGGCCAGGATGCTAAGGACCAATGTCATGATGACAAGCGACGGAAAGCGCAGGAAAAGTTGTCATGGATGAGCAGGGAGCACAGCAGTAGCTGGAATGCTGCAAACGAAAACCGGGAGCACTGTAATCACAGTGCTCCCTTTTTTTATGCCATTTTTGCGCCGGGCGTGACTGATGGTATGCTTGCCGCCCAATTTTTCTCTGGAGGTGGCGCATGTCGTCGCAAATGATTTTTCAGCGCCTGCAGCAGGTCGAAGCGGTGATGCGCGAACACGGCCATTGGCAGTCACAATCCCCCGAGGCGAGCGCCTTCGCCAGTACCGAACCTTTCTGTCTCGATACCATGGAGCCGCTGAAATGGCTGCAATGGGTATTGATGCCGCGCTTTTATGCGCTGCTCGAAAGTGGCGCGCCGTTACCGCAGAATTTCGCTATCACACCTTATTATGAAGTTGCATTGCCAGCCGACACCGCGGGCTATGCGGCATTATTGCTGACGCTCAATAAGTTTGATGCGCTGTTCCAGGAACCTTCCGCCTGATGCTCGAAATCCTTTATCAAGATGAGTGGCTGGTCGCCGTTAATAAGCCAGCCGGTTGGCTGGTGCATCGCAGCTGGCTCGATCGCAACGAAAAAGTGGTGGTGATGCAAACGGTGCGCGACCAGATTGGTCAGCATGTCTTCACCGTGCACCGCCTCGATCGCCCAACCTCTGGCGTGTTGCTGATGGCCTTATCGAGTGAAGTCGCCCATTTACTGGCGCAGCAGTTTGAACAGCATCAGATGCAGAAAACCTATCATGCGGTGCTGCGCGGTTGGCTGGAAGGCAGCGCAACGCTGGATTATCCGCTGGTGGAAGAGCTGGATAAGATTGCCGACAAATTCGCCACTCAGGAACCTGTTGCCCAACCGGCAGTAACGGATTACCGGGCGCTGGCACACGTTGAGATGCCGGTCGCCATCAGCCGTTATAACACCGCGCGCTATACGCTGGTGGAGATGGCACCGCACACCGGCCGTAAACATCAGCTGCGTCGCCACATGGTGCATCTGCGTCATCCGATTATTGGCGACAGCGCGCACGGCGATCTGCGACAGAATCGTGGTGCGGCGGCACATTTTGGCCTTAATCGCCTGATGCTGCACGCCAGCGCACTTAGCTTTACCCATCCCGTCACCGGCGAGCCCTTAGTGATTCGCGCCGGGTTGGATCGTGTCTGGCAGCAGATGCTTGAGCAATTTGGCTGGCAGGATCAGATCCCTGATGTTCCCAGGGTTGAGTTTGCCATTGATGCAGTCCAGGATAAGCCAACAGAATAAAGGAGCGGCAAGATGGCAAAGATTGGCATTTTTACAGGTACGGTTTACGGCAATGCGCTGCTGGTGGCTGAAGAAGCACAGACGGTGCTGGAAGAGCAGGGCCACGAGGTGAAGGTGTTTGAAGATCCGTCGATGGCGGATTGGCAGGCATACAGCAAAGAGGTGGTGCTGATTGTCACCTCAACTACCGGCCAAGGCGACTTCCCGGATAACATTGCCCGCCTGTATGTTAAGGTGCGCGATGAGCTGGGTTATCAACCCGAATTGCGTTACGGCGTGATTGGCTTGGGTGATAGCAGCTATGACAATTTCTGCGGTGCCGGTAAAACCTTCGATGCCACCTTGCAGGAGCAGAGCGCACAGCGCATCGGCGAGGTGCTGCTGGTGGATGCGACGGAAGATCCGGAGCCAGAATCAGTGACGTCACCTTGGGTTGAGAGCTGGGGTAAGTTGCTGTAATGGGTGAGGTCGCCATGAATGGCGACCCTCCAGAAGCGTTGTAGGGTTGGCATTCATGCCAACCTGGTCATCACGTCACCGGCGCCGGATTAAATACCGCCAGCTGATTACGAATCCCCCAACGATCCGACCACGTCTGCTTACGGCCGCTGGCAATCTCCAGAATCAACTCAAACAGTCGCCAACCGACCTGTTCAATACTCTCTTCGCCCGTCGCAATAGTTCCGGCGTTAATATCCATCAAATCATGCCAGCGCTCGGCCAGCGCATTGCGCGTTGCCATCTTAATCACCGGAATGGCGGCTAAACCGTAAGGCGTGCCGCGCCCAGTGGTGAAGACCTGCAAGGTAATACCCGATGCCATCTGCTGCGTGCCACAGACGAAATCGCTGGCTGGTGTTGCTGCATAAATTAGCCCGCGTTTGGTAGGGCGCTGACCTGGCGATAACACTTCAACAATTGGGCTGCGACCTGACTTCGCAATCGAACCCAGCGCTTTCTCCACCACATTCGCCAGCCCGCCTTTTTTGTTGCCCGGCGAGGGATTGGCGCTGCGATCGGTTTGGCCCTGGCTGAGATAATCGTCATACCACGCCATCTCTTCCAGCAGTCGTTTGCCGACCGTTTCATCCACCACGCGCGGCGTCAGCAGATGAATAGCATCTCGCACTTCAGTCACTTCCGAGAACATCACCGTTGCACCGCAGCGCACCAGTAAGTCGGAAGCAAATCCCACGGCGGGGTTCGCCGTTACGCCGGAGAAAGCATCGCTGCCGCCGCATTGTGTGCCGATCACCAGCTCTGATGCTGGACAGGTTTCGCGCTGGCGCTGATTAAGTTTTTTCAGATGTCGTTCGGCGACCTGTAGAATTTCATTCACCATCGCGCCAAAGCCGACCAACCGCTCATCCTGCAACCGCACAATGTCGTTGTCATCCAGCGAAATCGCCTGCACGTCCGGTGTGCCGGTCAGCAATCGTTCCGGCTGTAATTTCTCGCAGCCGAGGCTGACGATCATCACTTCGCCACCGAAATTGGGATTCAGTGCCAGGTTATGAATGGTGCGAATCGGCACCACGGCGGCGGGCGCATTGATTGCCACGCCGCAGCCATACAGATGATTCAGCGCCACCACGCCATCGACATTGGGATAGCGCGGCAGCAAATCACGCTCAATGATTTGCACCACATAATCCACCACGCCTGCCACGCAGTGAACGCTGGTGGTGATACCGAGCAGGTTACGCGTGCCAACGCTGCCATCCGCGTTGCGATAGCCTTCGAAGGTATAACCTTCCAGCGGCGGCAGCGCGGGCGGCACATTGTTTGCCAGCGGCAAACTGTTGAGCGGTGGCGCTTCGGGCAGCGCCACCAGTGATTCTTCAATCCAGCTACCTTGTGGGATCGGACGCAGCGCGTAGCCAATCACTTCACCGTAGCGCAGGATTGCGCCCGCTTGCGGAATGTCACTCAGCGCGACTTTATGTCCCTGCGGCACATGCTCCGTCAGTTGCAGTCCGTCGTCGAAACGGGTGCCGGACGGCAATCCCTGATTGTTGACCACGATCGCCACGTTATCGGCATCGTGCACTTTGATATAGAGCGGTTTTTCTGTCAGAGGACGGTTCATTGCTCACCTTCCAGTTCGTCGCACTGTACTTAGCAGCGCGGTTTAAAATACGTCCATCACGTCATCGTTTTTTGCCAGCCTCAGTATATGCAGGGGTATTTGCCGTATGCATTGTGCAACTGACTGGCTTTAAGGAGATTTATCAGAGGATTTTGGTTCGTTTATCCAAACGCAAGTGAAGGGACTCACAAACTGCTATTGGCCTGTACGTTTACCAGGCAAAATCGCGGTGGAAAAAAGCGTTCCGTGAGCCACGCCGCAGCGTTATGTGCAGATGCCATAAAATCATTCTCATTCGCCCTTCATCCTCATGCGTTCTTCCAGTGTTTCGCCTCCAGGCTGTTCCTATACTGATTCTCGTTCTTCAACGTTAGGTTATTCGTCACGACGCATCATCGTATTGCCAAATATAAAAATCGCCGTGTTTAACCCAACATCATTCTGATACCCAACGCGATGTGTATGCAGTCAGAGTGGATGTAGCGTTCGCTATATTTCAGGAGTGCATCATGAATAGTTTCAGCCAGACAGCGGAAGCGGTGCAGAAGCGCACCAATGCCCGTTACTGGATTGTGGTGATGTTATTTATCGTCACCTCGTTCAACTACGGTGACCGCGCAACCATTTCGATTGCCGGTTCGGCGATGTCCAAAGATATCGGCCTTGATTCGGTCGGCCTGGGCTACATCTTCTCCGCCTTCTCGTGGGCGTACGTTATTGGGCAGATTCCGGGTGGCTGGCTGCTCGACCGCTTCGGCTCAAAACGCGTCTACTTCTGGAGCATCTTCCTCTGGTCGCTGTTCACCTTGCTGCAGGGCTTCGTCGATCTGTTCAGCGGCTTTGGCATTATCATTTCGCTGTTCCTGCTGCGTTTCCTGGTCGGCCTGGCTGAGGCGCCATCCTTCCCCGGCAACAGCCGCATCGTTGCGGCCTGGTTCCCGGCGCAGGAGCGCGGCACCGCAGTAGCAATCTTCAACTCGGCGCAATACTTCGCCACGGTGATCTTTGCGCCGATCATGGGTTGGCTGGTATCCGAAGTGGGCTGGGCGCACGTGTTCTGGTTCATGGGCGGATTGGGCATCATCCTCAGCTTCATCTGGCTGAAAGTGATCCACGATCCCACCGATCATCCAGGCGTTAACAAAGCCGAACTGGAGTACATGGAGCAGGGCGGCGCGCTGATTAACATGGACGTCAAAAAGGACGACCGCAAAGTGAGCTGGAGCGAGAAGTGGTTCCAGATCAAACAGCTGCTGACTTCCCGCATGATGCTGGGCATCTATCTCGGGCAATACTGCGTCAACGCCTTAACCTACTTCTTTATCACCTGGTTCCCGGTGTATCTGGTGCAGGCGCGCGGCATGTCGATTCTGAAGGCGGGCTTTATTGCCTCGATTCCGGCGGTATGCGGCTTCCTTGGCGGCGTCTTGGGCGGGGTGATTTCTGATTACCTGATGCGCAAAACCGGTTCGCTGAATATCGCGCGTAAAACGCCGATTGTGCTCGGCATGCTGCTCTCCATTTCAATGGTGATGTGTAACTACACCGATACTGAATGGGTGGTGGTGTTCTTCATGGCGCTGGCGTTCTTCGGTAAAGGCATTGGTGCGCTGGGATGGGCGGTGATGGCAGATACCGCACCGAAAGAGATCAGCGGCTTGAGCGGCGGTCTGTTCAATATGTTCGGTAACTTCTCCGGCATCGTGACGCCAATCGCTATCGGTTACATCATCGCCACCAGCGGTTCCTTCGAAGGCGCGCTGGTTTATGTCGGTATCCATGCCTTTGTCGCCGCATTTAGCTTCCTGGTGATTGCCGGCGATATCAAACGCGTCGAACTGAAAACCAGGCCATAAGGACGGACTATGACTACGCAAAGCACGCCGGTCATCACCGAAATGCAGGTGATTCCGGTTGCCGGGTACGACAGCATGCTGCTCAACATCGGTGGCGCGCACAGCGCCTGCTTCACCCGCAATATCGTGGTGCTCACTGACAGCGCCGGACATACCGGCGTCGGTGAAGCGCCGGGCGGTGAAACCATCTACCAAACGCTGGTTGAGGCGATTCCTCAGGTGAAAGGCCAGCAGGTTGCGCGCATGAATCGTCTGGTGCAGCAGGTGCACAAAGGCAATCAGTCGGCGGATTTCGATACCTTCGGCAAAGGCGCGTGGACCTTCGAGCTGCGCGTCAATGCGGTGGCCGCGCTGGAAGCCGCGCTGCTCGATCTGCTCGGCCAATGCCTCGGCGTGCCGGTGGCGGAACTACTCGGTCCGGGCCAGCAGCGCGATGAAGTCACGGTGCTGGGTTATCTGTTTTATCTCGGCGATCGTCGCAAAACCGATTTGCCCTATCTGACCGGCGAAAATGCCAGCCACGATTGGTATCACTTGCGCCATCAGGAGGCGCTGACGCCGGAATCCGTGGTGCGGCTGGCGGAAGCGGCGCAGGACAAATACGGCTTCAAAGATTTCAAACTCAAAGGCGGCGTGCTGCCGGGCGAGCAGGAAATTGAATCGGCGGAGGCGCTGAAAAAACGCTTTCCCGATGCGCGCATCACTGTCGATCCCAACGGTGCCTGGACGCTCGACGAAGCCATTCGCTTGTGTAAAGGCATGGGCGATGTGCTTACCTACGCCGAAGATCCGTGCGGTGCCGAGCAGGGTTTTTCTGGCCGCGAAGTGATGGCCGAATTCCGCCGCGCGACGGGCTTGCCGGTCGCCACCAACATGATTGCCACCAACTGGCGCGAAATGAACCACGCGGTGATGCTCAATTCCGTCGATATTCCGCTGGCCGATCCGCACTTCTGGACGCTGAGCGGCGCGGTGCGCGTGGCGCAGCTGTGCGACGACTGGGGATTAACCTGGGGCTGTCACTCCAATAACCACTTCGATATTTCGCTGGCGATGTTCACCCACGTTGGCGCGGCTGCGCCGGGTAAACCCACCGCCATTGATACGCACTGGATTTGGCAGGAGGGCGATCAGCGCCTGACCAAAGAGCCACTGCAGATCCGTAACGGCAAAATCGCCGTGCCGGATAAGCCGGGCCTCGGCATCGAGCTGGATTGGGATCGTCTGCATCATGCCAACGCTTTGTACAAATCGCTGCCAGCGGGCGCACGTAATGACGCCACCGCTATGCAGTATCTGGTTCCCAATTGGTCATTCGACCGCAAGCGTCCAGCATTTGGTCGCGGCTAAGTCTAAGGAGCAGGAAATGAGTCAGACACCGAAAATTACATCGCTGCAGGTCATTCCGGTGGCCGGTTACGACAGCATGTTGCTCAACCTGAGCGGCGCACATTCACCGTTCTTCACCCGCAATATCGTCATCATTAAAGACAATGCCGGACATACCGGCGTGGGTGAGATTCCGGGCGGCGAAAAGATTCGTCAGACGCTGGAAGATGCGGCGGCGCTGGTGGTGCAGAAAACCGTTGGCGAATACAAAAACATCCTCAATCTGGTGCGCAGCACCTTTGCCGATCGCGATTCCAGCGGGCGCGGCAACCAAACCTTTGATTTGCGTACCACCATTCACGTGGTGACCGGCATCGAAGCGGCGTTGCTCGATCTGCTTGGGCAGCACCTGGGCGTGAACGTTGCCTCGCTGCTCGGCGATGGTCAGCAGCGCGATCGTGTGGAAATGCTCGGCTATCTGTTCTATGTCGGCGACCGCAAGAAAACCTCGCTGCCGTATCAGAGCCAGGAAAATGACAAATGCGATTGGTATCGTCTGCGCCACGAAGAAGCGCTGACGCCGGATACGGTGGTGCGCCTGGCGGAAGCGGCGTATGAAAAATATGGCTTTAACGATTTCAAACTGAAAGGCGGCGTGCTGCGCGGCGGCGAAGAGGCCGAAGCGGTAACGGCGCTGGCGAAGCGCTTCCCGCAGGCGCGCGTGACGCTCGATCCTAACGGCGCATGGTCGCTGAACGAGGCGATTCTGCTCGGTAAGCAACTGAAAGGCGTGCTGGCCTATGCGGAAGATCCGTGCGGTGCTGAGCAAGGCTATTCCGGTCGTGAAGTGATGGCGGAGTTCCGCCGCGCCACCGGCATGCCGACCGCCACCAACATGATCGCCACCGACTGGCGTCAGATGGGCCACACGCTGTCGCTGCAATCGGTCGATATCCCGCTGGCCGATCCGCACTTCTGGACGATGCAGGGTTCGGTGCGCGTGGCGCAGATGTGCCACGACTTCGGCCTGACGTGGGGCTCGCACTCTAACAACCACTTCGACATCTCGCTGGCGATGTTCACCCACGTTGCCGCCGCCGCACCGGGCGCGATTACTGCCATCGATACCCACTGGATTTGGCAGGAAGGCAATCAGCGCCTGACCAAAGAGCCGTTCCAGATTAAAGGCGGCATGGTGCAGGTGCCGCAAAAACCGGGCCTTGGCGTCGAGCTGGATATGGATCAGGTGATGCAGGCCAACGCGCTGTATCAGAAACACGGTTTGGGCGCGCGCGATGATGCGCAAGCCATGCAGTTCCTCGTACCGAACTGGACCTTTGATAACAAGCGTCCGTGCCTGGTGCGCTAACTTTTCCGGCTCCCCGCGCGGGAGCCTGCTGTAACCGACAGGAGTGAAGACAATGAGCAATGCCTGGCCGAACCCTTTTCGTCGCCGTTTGCTGGCAGGAGAAACCCTGATTGGCAGCTGGTGCGCGCTGGCTAATCCATTAACCACCGAAGTGCTGGGCCTGGCGGGCTTTGACTGGCTGGTATTGGATGGCGAACACGCGCCAAATGACATCACCACCTTTGTGCCGCAGCTGATGGCGCTGAAGGGCAGCCACAGCGCGCCAGTGGTGCGTCCGCCGTGCAACGAACCGATCATCATCAAGCGCTTACTGGATATTGGCTTCTACAACTTCCTGGTGCCGTTTGTGGAAACCGAGGAAGAGGCGATTCGCGCGGTGGCGTCTACTCGCTATCCACCGGCTGGCATTCGCGGTGTCTCGGTTTCGCACCGCAGCAACATGTACGGCACGCTGCCGGACTACAACAGCACCATCAACGATAACATCACTGTGCTGGTGCAGATCGAAACGCAACAGGCGGTGGACAATATCGATGCTATTGCCGCAGTCGATGGTGTCGATGGCATCTTCGTTGGGCCGGGCGATCTCTCGGCAGCGCTCGGCTATCTCGGCCAGCCTGCGCATCCCGAAGTATTGAAAGTGATTAAACACGTATTCGAACGCGCCAAAGCGGCGGGGAAACCGAGCGGGATTCTGGCGCCGGTGGAAGCCGATGCGCGCCGCTATCTGGAGTGGGGCGCCAGCTTTGTGGCGGTAGGCAGCGATCTGGGCGTGTTCCGTAACGCCACGCAGGCGCTGTGTGACAAATTTAAAAAATAACTGACTGAGAGGAAAGGCAATGAAAATTGGATTTATCGGCCTCGGCATCATGGGCAAACCGATGAGTAAAAACCTGGTGAAAGCCGGTTATTCGCTGGTGGTGCGCGACCATAATGTCGGCAACGAAGCAGAGCTGGTGGAGCTAGGCGCCACCGTGGCGAAGACGCCAAAAGAGGTAGCAGAACAGGTAGATGTGTTGATCACCATGGTTCCGAACTCGCCGCAGGTTAAAGAGGTGTGCCTCGGCGCTAACGGCATCATCGAAGGCGCGAAGCCTGGCCTGATCGTGATCGACATGAGTTCCATTGCGCCATTGGCCAGCCGTGAAGTGCATGATGCGCTGGCGGCGAAAGGCATCAAAATGCTCGATGCGCCGGTCAGCGGCGGCGAGCCGAAAGCGATTGAAGGCACGCTGTCGGTGATGGTCGGCGGTGATAAAGCAGTGTTCGATCAGTGCTTCGACATCATGAAAGCGATGGCGGGTTCGGTGGTGCACACCGGCGACATTGGTGCGGGTAACGTCACCAAGCTGGCGAATCAGGTAATCGTGGCGCTCAACATCGCGGCGATGTCAGAAGCGCTGTCGCTGGCGACCAAAGCGGGCGTTAATCCTGAGCTGGTTTATCAGGCGATTCGTGGTGGCCTGGCGGGCAGCACCGTGCTGGATGCCAAAGCGCCGATGGTGCTGGATCGTAACTTCAAGCCGGGCTTCCGTATCGATCTGCACATCAAAGATCTGGCTAATGCGCTGGATACCTCGCACGAGATTGGCGCGCATCTGCCGCTGACCGCTGCAGTAATGGAGATGATGCAAGCGCTCAAGGTCGACGGACAGGGCACTTCCGACCATAGCGCGCTGGCCTGCTATTATGAAAAATTAGCGAAAGTTGAGATCACCCGGTAGTGCAATCGTCCGGCGTCTGCGGATGCCGGACGGCTCGCTGCCTTCGCAGGACGGATGTCCGTCATCAACCGCGCTGGATTGCCTATGAAAATTGTCATCGCACCGGATTCATATAAAGAGAGTTTATCCGCCCTGGAAGTGGCTTCGGCGATTGAAGCGGGATTCCGCGAGATCTTTCCTGAAGCTGACTACGTGAAAATACCGGTTGCCGACGGTGGCGAAGGCACGGTTGAAGCGATGGTGGCGGCAACGCAGGGAAACATTGTCCGGCTGACGGTTACTGGACCGCTCGGCAAGCCAGTTGAAGCGTTCTACGGTTTGTCAGGCGATGAGCGTACCGCGTTTATCGAAATGGCGGCGGCCAGCGGGCTAGAGTTAGTACCCGCCGCACAGCGCGATCCGCTGATTACCACCTCGTTTGGCACCGGCGAGCTGATCAAAGATGCGCTCGATCGTGGTGTCGATCACATCATCATCGGCATTGGCGGCAGCGCCACCAATGATGGTGGTTCCGGCATGATGCAGGCTCTGGGCGCGCAGCTGCTGGATGAGCACGGCAAGGAAATTGCCTATGGCGGCGGTGCATTGCCGCAGCTGGCGCACATTGATATCGCACAGCTGGATGCGCGTATTAAAGAGTGCCGCTTTGAAGTGGCCTGTGATGTCAGCAATCCGCTTACCGGTGAAAAGGGCGCGTCGGCGATCTTTGGTCCGCAAAAAGGCGCAACGCCGCAGCTGGTGCAGCAGCTGGACAAAGCACTGGAACATTACGCTACTCTGATTCATCGCGATCTGGATATTGATGTTTTACACATTGATGGCGGCGGCGCGGCGGGCGGCATGGGCGCGGCGCTGCATGCGTTTTGTCAGGCCGAGTTGCGCAGCGGCATTGAAATTGTTACTGAAGCCTTGGGCCTGGCCGAGCAGGTGAAAGATGCCGATCTGGTGATTACCGGCGAAGGGCGCATTGATAGCCAGAGCATTAATGGCAAGGTGCCGATTGGCGTGGCAAAGGTCGCGAAGCAGTTTAATAAGCCGGTGATTGGCATTGCCGGAAGTTTAACCGCGGATGTCGGCGTGGTGCATCAACACGGGCTGGATGCGGTGTTCAGCGTGCTGTTTAGCATCTGCACGTTGGATGACGCGCTGGCCAACGCGGCGCAGAACGTGCGCCTGACGGCGCGTAATGTCGCGGCGGTGATTAAGCTGGGGAGAGAGCTGTAAGCCAGGTCGCCATGAATGGCGACCCTACAAATGCGCACGCATAGCCGTTGTAGGGTCGGCATTTATGCCGACCTGGTCCATCACCGCACTAACCTAACGCCAACAATTTTCTCGCCTCTCGCGCCACGTTCGCCATCTCATCGCTTAACTCCAGCAGCTCCGGCTCAAGCGCGTCGATATCGCTCTCCTGATGCAAACTCTTCTCCAACTGCTGACACAGCTGTTTCAGGCGCGGCACGCCGCTGTAGCTGGCGCTGCCGTGCAGCTTGTGAATAATCTCGCGCAATCCCACCACATCATTACTCGCCATCGCACTCTCAACGCGCTCTTCCACTTCTGGCAGGAAATCGAGCAGCATTTGCAGCAGATCGCGGGCTAAATCAGGTTTATTGGCGGCCTGACGCAGCGCTAGCGTCCAATCCAGTGACGGCGCAACTTCAGGCGGTTGCGGTTGCGGCTGCGGCGTGACCCGGTTCGGCGCGTAGCGTTGCAGCAGTTGGCTCAGTTTGTCCTCGTCAATCGGCTTTGCCAGATAGTCATTCATGCCAGCATTGATAAGCTGCGCACGTTCACCATCCAACGCATGCGCGGTTACGGCGACAATCGGTGTGGTGGCGTGCAGCGGCAGGCTGCGGATGATTTCGCTGGCGCGGATGCCATCGATATCTGGCATCTGAATGTCCATCAGAATCACGTCCAGCTTGTGTAGGCGCGCCTGGCGAATCGCCTGCTCGGCGTTATCACAAAGAATGATGTGCTGCACCTGCTCCTCCAGCAGCGCGCCAATCAGTTTCAGATTGGCGGGATTGTCATCTACCGCCATTACCGTCAATGGCTGACGTGCGCCACGCGGCAGCGCATCGCTTTGCCAGTCATGTAAGTCGAGCAGCATTGGCAGCAAGCGCGTTAACGAAACCGGTTTGGCGATACAACCGGCAATGCCGCGCGCCCGCAAGTCGTCGGCAAACAGCATCATTTCACTCGGCAGCGCTAGCAGCACCGAATCGGCACGCGCATGCAGACGAGTAATAAACGCATCCGACAGCGTCGCAGGATGCGGTTCGGTTACCGGCAAGCCCATCAGCAGCAGCGGAAAGTGCGTATCGGGCATCTCTTCCAGGCTGGAGAAGTGCTGCACCTGCAACGGTGTGATGCTTAGCATCTCCTGCACCGCTTTCGCCACCGCTGGATGTGGCTCGATATACGCCAGCGGCGTGGCACGCAAATCATCCAGCATGCGCGGAATGGCTGGGGCATTCGGATTGAGATCGAGATGAATATGCACCCAGAAGGTCGAGCCCTGATTCTGACGGCTGTGGAAGGCAATTTCGCCGCCCATTTCGCTCACCAGTTTCTGCGTGATCACCAACCCTAAACCGGTGCCGCCATGACGACGTGAAATACTGGCATCGGCCTGGCGAAACGCCTGGAACAGCTGCGACTGCTGCTGTTCAGAGATACCGATGCCGGTGTCATGCACCTGAATCTCCAGCTCAGCACGCGTGTTGCTGATGCTGCGTAGCTCGACGCGCAGATCGATATGTCCGTGCTCGGTGAATTTAATCGCGTTGCCAATCAGGTTGATCATGATCTGCTGCAGGCGCAGCGGATCGCCAATTACGTTGTCCGGCACCTGTTTTTCCAGGCAGACGGTAATTTCCAGCCCTTTGTCATGGGCAGATGGCGCCAGCAGCACCAGCGTTTCATCCAGCGTGGCGCGCAGCGGGAACGGGATCGACTCCAGCACCAGCTTGCCCGCTTCCAGCTTCGAGAAATCAAGCACGTCGTTAATGATGCTCAGCAGGTTATTCGCCGAACGCTCGATGGTGCTCATGTAGTCGCGCTGGTTGGTGCTCAGCCCGGTTTTTAGCATCTGGCGAGTAAAGCCAATTACGCCGTTCAGCGGCGTTCGCAGCTCGTGCGACATGTTGGCGAGAAACTCCGATTTGATACGTGCCGCTTCCTGCGCGCGCTTCTTCGCCAGATCCAGCTCCACGTTCTGAATCTCCAACTGCTCCAGCGTTTCGCGTAGATCGTAAGTCGCCTGATCAATGTTCTGCTGCATCTCTTCGTGATAGGCGGTGAGCGACATCGCCATGGCGTTGATACCGTTTTTCAGAATGCTCAGCTCGCCCAGCATGTAGCCATCCACGCGACTGTCCAGCTGGCCGCGGCGAATGCGGTCCACGGTGGTGACCATGTTGCGAATCGGGCCGGTGACGTCGCGCATCAGGCGATAGGCAAACAGCATGGCGATGCACAAACAGAACAGCAGCAGTAGCGTGGCAACAAACACCTCTTTGTACTGCTCGAGCCGCACCGATTGCAGATCCAGCTCAATCGCCACATAACCCAGCGGATTCCCGGCTGGTTTGGCGTCTTCGCCAGGCAGCTCATCCACCGAATAGCGTTCAGAGATGATTGGCGTGCGCAAAATCATCACATTGCCTTGCCGCTCCACCGAGACGCCATCTTCCAGCGTTGAGATGTCCTCTTTCTGTAATAACGAGAGGTTTTGGTTGTTATTCGAGGTGACGTAGACGTGATTGTTGTTGTCGAAAATGGTGATGGCACGGACAATATTGGAGTGGCGGCGATGCAGAAGGCTGACTAATTCGCGAATCGCATCGCGGTTGTGCCACGTCATGCCGTATTCACTGGAGACCGCCAGCGGTTCGATGATGTTCGCCCCCGCGTCGTGCACCTGATGCTGTAATTCGTTGTAGCGGTGCACCACAAAGAAGGTACTAAGCAGCAGGCCAATCATCAGCGTTGGCGCCAGTATCAAAATCATCATTCGCGCCCGCAGGCTGTATTTGGTCATAATTGTGGCCTGGCGATTCCTGGCATTTTTCCCTGTGCGAGCGCGGTTAATGGCTGCACACCCAATTAAAGTAGAGATTTCACAATACTATGGCGCAATTTTACTCCGCAAAACAGCGTGTGACGACTAAGGCGCGCATATCCGTCACCATTGAAGACCTCGATTCTTTTGGACAAGGTGTTGCGCGCCATAAAGGCAAGGCGATGTTTGTCAGCGGCGCGCTGCCCGGTGAACAGGCGGAAGTGACGGTGTTCGAGGATAAAAGCAAGTACGCGCGCGCCAAAGCCAACAAGATCCTCAATCCTAGCCCACAGCGGGAAACACCGCGCTGCGTCCATTTCGGCGTGTGCGGCGGCTGCCAGCAGCAGCATGCGTCGGTGGCTTTGCAGCAGGAGAGTAAAGCGCGTGCCTTAAGCCGCATGCTAAGCCGTGAAGCGCCGCTGCCGGTGAAAGTCGATGAGATCATCAGCGGCAGCGCGTGGGGCTATCGTCGTCGTGCGCGTTTAGGGTTGCAGTGGCAGCCAAAACAGCAGCGTCTGCAAATGGGTTTCCGCCAGGCCGCTAGCAACGATCTGGTTGAGCTGAAGCAATGCCCGGTTTTGGTGCCCGAACTTGAAGCGTTACTGCAGCCGTTGCACCAGTGTCTCAGCGATTTACAGGCGGTCAAACGTTTGGGCCACGTTGAGTTGGTGCTGGCAGACAATGGCCCGCTGATGGTGCTGCGTCATCTTGATGCACTCTCTGCAGGCGACCGCGCAAAACTGGAACGTTTTTCGCATGAGCAGCAACTGTCGCTCTATCTGGCTGATGGCAGTGAAAGTTTGCAGGCGCTGAATGCGTGTGAACCTTTTTATCACTCGTTGAATTTGCCGCTAACCTTTAGCCCGCAGAATTTTATTCAGGTCAACGATGGCGTTAATCAGCAGATGGTGGCCAAAGCCATCGAATGGCTGGATTTGCAGCCAGAGGATCGTGTGCTGGATTTGTTCTGTGGTATGGGAAACTTTACTTTGCCTCTAGGAAAGTTCGTACAAAATGCTGTAGGTGTGGAGGGCGTTGCAGCATTAGTGCAGCAGGCAGCGTATAATGCAGCCCAGAATAATCTTGAGAATGTTCGCTTCTTCCAGCATAACCTGGAGGAAGATGTATCGCGTCAGCCGTGGGCGACGCAGGGATTTAACAAGGTGTTACTGGATCCAGCGCGTGCTGGGGCCGCGGGCGTGATGACGCATGTGGTTAAACTTGCGCCAGAACGTGTGGTCTATGTTTCCTGTAACCCTACAACGCTGGCGCGTGACAGTCAGACATTGCTGTCAGCGGGCTACCATTTGGAAAGGGTCGCGATGCTGGATATGTTCCCTCATACCAGTCATCTCGAATCCATGGTGCTGTTTAGCAAAGCATAAGCGATGTCCACATCGCTGTGGCAGGAGAGGATATGGTTGCGGTTAGAAGTGCGCATTTAAATACGGCGGGCGAATTTGCCCTCGACCAGTGGATCGCCAGTTTAAGTATCAACAATCCGCAATCCTGTCAGCGACTGGCGGATGCGTGGCGCTACTGTGAAGCCGAAACGCACAACCATCCTGATCAAGCTCTGCTGCTGTGGCGCGGTATTGAGATGGTGGAAATCCTCACCATGCTCAGCATGGACATCGACAGCCTGCGCGCGGCGCTGCTGTTCCCGCTCGCCAACGCCGATGTGGTAAGCGAAGAGGATCTCGAAAAAGCCTTTGGCAAAGAGATTGTGATGTTGGTGCACGGCGTGCGCGACATGGATGCCATTCGTCAGCTGAAAGCGATTCACAACGATTCGATGGCTTCTGAGCAAGTGGATAACGTGCGCCGCATGCTGCTGGCGATGGTGGAAGATTTCCGCTGCGTGGTCATCAAGCTGGCGGAACGTATCGCCCATCTGCGTGAAATGAAAGACGCGCCAGAAGATGAGCGCGTGCTCGCGGCGAAAGAGAGCACCAATATCTACGCGCCGCTGGCCAACCGCCTTGGTATCGGTCAGCTCAAATGGGAGCTGGAAGATTACTGCTTCCGCTATCTGCATCCCGATGAATACAAACGTATTGCTAAGCTGCTGCACGAACGCCGTATCGATCGCGAAGGCTATATCGAAAGCTTCGTCGCCAACCTGCGCGCCGAGATGCAGAAAGAGGGCGTGCGTGCCGAAGTGTATGGCCGTCCAAAACACATCTACAGCATCTGGCGCAAGATGCAGAAGAAGTCGTTAGCGTTCGATGAGCTGTTTGACGTGCGCGCGGTACGCATCGTGGCTGAACGCTTGCAGGATTGCTACGGCGCGCTCGGAACGGTACATACGCTGTTTCGCCATCTGCCGAGTGAGTTTGACGACTACGTTGCCAATCCCAAGCCCAACGGTTATCAATCGATTCATACCGTGGTGCTCGGTCCGCAGGGCAAAACGGTGGAAATCCAGATTCGTACGCGCCAGATGCACGAAGATGCCGAGCTGGGCGTCGCCGCACACTGGAAGTACAAAGAAGGTCCAACCTCGAGCAATGCGCGCGGCGCGGCAGGACATGAAGGACGCATCGCCTGGCTGCGTAAGCTGATTACCTGGCAGGAAGAGATGGCCGATTCCGGCGAGATGCTGGAAGAGGTGCGCAGCCAGGTATTCGACGATCGCGTGTATGTGTTTACCCCGAAAGGCGACGTGGTCGATCTGCCGGCGGGTTCAACGCCGCTCGACTTCGCCTATCACATTCACAGTGATATCGGCCACCGCTGCATTGGCGCCAAAATCAGCGGGCGCATCGTGCCGTTTACCTATCAGTTGCAGATGGGCGATCAGATTGAAGTGATCACCCAGAAGCAGCCGAATCCAAGCCGCGACTGGCTGAATCCGAACCTCGGCTATATCACCACCAGCCGCGGGCGCTCGAAAATTCACGCCTGGTTCCGCAAACAGGATCGTGACAAAAATATTATCGCTGGCCGTCAGATCCTCGAAAACGAGCTGAATCAGATGGATATCAGCATGCGCGAAGCGGAGAAACTGCTGCTGCCGCGCTATAACGTCAGTTCGCAGGATGAGCTGCTGGCGATGATTGGCGGCGGCGATATTCGCCTCAATCAGATGGTCAATTTCCTGCAAGGCAAGCTCAACAAGCCGAGCGCCGAAGAGGAAGATCGCGAGGCGCTGCGCCTGCTGACGCAGAAGTCACATGCACCGTCGGCGCGTAAAGAGAGCGGTCGCGTGGTAGTGGAAGGCGTGGGCAATCTGCTGCACCACATCGCCCGTTGCTGCCAGCCGATTCCTGGCGACGATATCGTGGGCTTTATTACCCAGGGACGCGGCATCTCGATTCACCGTGCCGACTGCGACCAGTTAACCGAGCTGATTTCGCATGCACCGGAACGAATCGTTGATGCGGTGTGGGGCGAGGATTACTCCAGCGGTTACTCGCTGGTGGTGCGTGTCACCGCCAACGATCGTAGCGGCCTGCTGCGCGATATCACCACCATTCTGGCTAATGAAAAGGTCAACGTGCTCGGCGTCTCTAGCCGCAGCGACACCAAAAAACAGCTGGCGACCATTGATATGGATATTGAGATCTACAACCAGCAAGTGCTTGGCCGCGTGCTGGCACGCCTTAATCAGGTGCCGGACATTATCGACGCGCGCCGTTTGCACTGATTTCCACGTCGGCATAAATGCCGACCCGACAAATTACGCCGTAGGGTCGCCATTCATGGCGACCTTTTTACATATCAGCCCCAAAGGATCCTCTCATGACGCCCTTAAACCGCCTGCTCACCATCATGCAAACCTTGCGCGACCCGGAGCGCGGCTGCCCGTGGGATCGTCAGCAAACCTTCGCCTCGATCGCGCCCTACACACTGGAAGAAACCTACGAAGTGATCGATGCCATTCAGCGCGAAGATTTTGCCGATCTGCGCGGTGAACTTGGCGATCTGCTGTTTCAGGTCGTGTTCTACGCACAGATGGCCGATGAGCAGCAGCGCTTCAATTTTGACGACGTCTGCAACGCCATCAGCGACAAACTTGAACGCCGTCATCCGCACATTTTTGGCGATGTTCAGGCCGAAACCAGCGAAGAAGTGCTGAAAAACTGGGAAGCGATCAAACACAGCGAACGCGCGGAAAAATCGCAGCACTCTGCGTTAGATGACATCCCTAAAGCGCTGCCAGCATTGATGCGCGCGCACAAAATTCAGAAGCGTTGCAGCACGGTGGGCTTCGACTGGAATAATCTCGGTCCGGTGCTGGATAAAGTGCATGAAGAGATCGACGAAGTGATGCACGAAGCGCAGCAAGCGGTGGTAGATAAAGACAAGCTGGAAGAGGAAATCGGTGATTTGTTGTTTGCGACCGTCAATTTATCACGCCATTTAGGCAGCAAAGCGGAAGTCGCGTTACAGAAAGCCAACGATAAGTTTGAGCGCCGCTTCCGTCAGGTTGAAGCCATTATCGCCTCACAAGGTTTAGCGATGAGCGATGCCACCCTGGATCAAATGGAAGAGGCCTGGCAGCAGGTGAAAGTGTTGGAGAACAAGCAGTAAGCGAATTTGGCGATTATTCCAGCACTGCGCATAAATTCGCCGCTTGAGCTTACTCGATTCAGCCTTGCGGCGACTTTGTGACGTACATCAACATTTCACACCATGCTATCCGCTATGTTACCGGCTTACCTGTGGAGGACGATGGTGTGATTCATCAATTGTGGCTTAAGACGACTTCAAGTATACTATTTTCCCGTCTTGGTTATTCCACCGTCTTTAAACCTAAACTCTCAGGTTCAGCATGACAACGAATTATATTTTTGTGACCGGCGGGGTCGTTTCCTCTCTGGGCAAAGGCATTGCCGCAGCCTCCCTCGCAGCTATCCTTGAAGCACGTGGTCTGAATGTGACCATCATGAAACTCGATCCGTACATCAACGTCGATCCGGGTACCATGAGCCCAACGCAGCACGGTGAAGTGTTTGTTACCGATGATGGGGCCGAAACCGATCTGGATTTAGGTCACTACGAGCGCTTCATCCGCACTAAAATGTCGCGCCGCAACAACTTTACTACCGGTCGTATCTACTCAGAAGTGCTGCGCAAAGAGCGTCGCGGTGACTATCTGGGCGCCACGATTCAGGTTATCCCACACATCACCAACGCCATCAAAGAGCGCATCATTGAAGGCGGCGAAGGTCATGACGTCGTTCTGGTCGAGATCGGCGGTACTGTGGGTGATATCGAATCTCTGCCGTTCCTCGAAGCGATTCGCCAGATGGCGGTCGATGTCGGTCGTGAACACACCATGTATATGCACCTGACGCTGGTGCCGTATATGGCGGCCGCAGGCGAAGTGAAAACCAAGCCAACCCAGCATTCAGTGAAAGAGCTGCTGTCGATCGGGATTCAGCCAGACGTGCTGATCTGCCGTTCTGACCGCGCTGTGCCGGCGAACGAACGCGCTAAAATCGCGCTGTTCTGTAACGTGCCAGAAAAAGCGGTTATTTCCCTGAAAGATGTGGATTCCATCTACAAGATTCCAGGCATGCTGAAATCGCAAGGTCTGGATGATTACATCTGCAAGCGTTTCAATCTGAACGCACCGGAAGCGAACCTGGCCGAATGGGAACAGGTGATTTACGAAGAAGCCAATCCGGGCGGCGAAGTGACCATCGGTATGGTCGGCAAATATGTCGAACTGCCGGATGCATACAAGTCAGTGATTGAAGCGTTGAAACACGGCGGCCTGAAAAATCGCGTTACCGTGAACATCAAACTGATCGACTCGCAGGATGTTGAAACGCGCGGTGTCGAATTATTGAAAGATCTGGATGCTATTCTGATCCCTGGCGGCTTCGGCTACCGCGGTGTGGAAGGCAAAATGATGACGGCGCAATACGCTCGTGAGAACAACGTGCCTTACCTGGGGATTTGCCTGGGCATGCAGGTTGCGCTGATGGAATTTGCCCGCAATGTTGCCGGTATGGAAGGCGCGAACTCTACGGAATTTGTGCCAGACTGTAAGTATCCGGTGGTTGCGCTTATCACCGAATGGCGTGACGAAGAGGGCAACGTTGAGCAGCGTACTGAGCAGAGCGATCTGGGCGGCACCATGCGTCTGGGCAGCCAGCAGTGCCAGTTGACGCCGGAAAGCAAAGTGCGTCAGTTGTACGGTTCTGAAATCATTACCGAGCGCCACCGTCATCGTTACGAAGTAAACAATATGTTGCTGAAGCCGATTGAAGCGGCGGGTCTGCATATTGCCGGTCGTTCTGGCGACGATCAGCTGGTTGAGATCATTGAGATCCCGAACCACCCGTGGTTTGTTGCCTGTCAGTTCCACCCGGAATTCACGTCGACCCCACGCGATGGTCATCCGCTGTTCGCTGGCTTTGTGAAAGCCGCGCAGGAACACCAGAAGCGTTTAGCGAAGTAAGTTTCACGAACAGCGCGCGAACTTTTCGCGCGTTGTTTGTCTTAGGATTGACTAACTTGTACTGAGGAAAATCGAATGTCCAAAATCGTAAAAGTCATCGGTCGCGAAATCATCGACTCCCGTGGCAACCCAACTGTAGAAGCAGAAGTGCATCTGGAAGGCGGTTTCGTTGGTCTGGCTGCTGCGCCATCAGGTGCATCAACCGGTTCTCGCGAAGCACTGGAGCTGCGTGACGGTGACAAATCTCGTTTCCTGGGCAAAGGCGTAACCAAAGCGGTTGCGGCTGTTAACGGTCCAATCGCTAACGCGGTAACCGGTAAAGATGCCAAAGACCAGGCGAACATCGATAAGATCATGATCGAGCTGGACGGTACTGAGAACAAATCTAACTTCGGTGCTAACGCCATTCTGGCGGTTTCACTGGCTGCTGCTAAAGCTGCTGCTGCCTCTAAAGGCCTGCCGCTGTACGCACACATCGCTGAACTGAACGGCACCCCAGGCAAATACTCTATGCCGCTGCCAATGATGAACATCATCAACGGTGGTGAGCACGCCGACAACAACGTCGACATCCAGGAATTCATGATTCAGCCAGTTGGCGCGAAAACGTTGAAAGAAGCGATTCGTATGGGTTCTGAAGTGTTCCATCACCTGGCGAAAGTGCTGAAGTCTAAAGGCATGAGCACTGCTGTAGGTGACGAAGGTGGCTACGCGCCAGACCTGGGCTCTAACGCCGAAGCACTGGCTGTTATCGCTGAAGCGGTAAAAGCAGCAGGCTACGAGCTGGGCAAAGACATCACCCTGGCGATGGACTGCGCAGCATCTGAATTCTACAAAGACGGCAAATATGTGCTGGCTGGCGAAGGCAACAAAGCCTTCACTTCAGAAGAGTTCACGCATTTCCTGGAAGATCTGGCTAATCAGTATCCAATCGTTTCTATCGAAGATGGTCTGGACGAATCTGACTGGGCTGGTTTCGCATACCAGACTAAAGTGCTGGGCGACAAACTCCAGCTGGTAGGTGACGACCTGTTCGTAACCAACACCAAGATCCTGAAAGAAGGTATCGATAAAGGCATCGCTAACTCCATCCTGATCAAATTCAACCAGATCGGTTCACTGACCGAAACTCTGGCTGCAATCAAGATGGCGAAAGATGCGGGTTACACTGCGGTGATTTCACACCGTTCAGGTGAAACCGAAGATGCAACCATCGCTGACCTGGCGGTAGGTACTGCAGCTGGCCAGATCAAAACCGGTTCTATGAGCCGTTCTGACCGTGTTGCTAAGTACAACCAGCTGATTCGTATCGAAGAAGCGCTGGGCAGCAAAGCACCGTTCAACGGTCTGAAAGAAGTTAAAGGCCAGGCGTAATCGTCTGAGTATGCTGCCTGCGGGCGGCATCGTCTGAATAAAGCCCCGCCTTGTGCGGGGCTTTTGCTTTTATTTGGCACGAAGCAGCTGTTACTCAGCGCGCAAGATCTGCCATAATCTGCGCCTCAAATTTTAGACGTGAGTGAAAAATGTTCTACCCGATTAACGAAATGTTCCAGACGCTGCAGGGCGAAGGTTTTTACACCGGTGTTCCGGCGCTGTTCATCCGCTTACAAGGATGTCCGGTGGGCTGTAGCTGGTGTGATACCAAACATACCTGGGAAAAGCGGGCGGATCGGGAGACCTCGCTCGGCGATATTCTGGTTAAAACCGTGGAAAGCGATGCATGGGGCAGCGCCGATGCGGCAATGCTGATCGACACCATTCAACGTCAGGGCTGGACCGCTCGTCATGTGGTGATTACCGGGGGCGAACCGGCGATTTTTGATCTGCGTCCTTTGACGGAACAATTAGAAGCGGCGGGATTTGCCTGCCAGATCGAAACCAGCGGCACGCACGACGTGCAGTGTTCCGACGCGACCTGGGTGACGGTTTCACCCAAGGTGAATATGCGCGGTGGCTACGACGTATTGCCGCAGGCATTGCAGCGCGCAGATGAAATCAAGCATCCTGTGGCGCGTGAGCGTGATGTGGAAGCGTTAGATGAATTGCTGGCGGGATTGCACGACGATAAAAAGCGCATTGTGGCGCTGCAACCGATCAGTCGTGGCGATGCGGCCACCAAACTCTGTATTGAAACCTGTATCGCCCGCAACTGGCGGCTTTCGATGCAGACGCATAAGTATTTGAATATTGCCTAATTCGGCCTGGTGCGCATAAATGCGCACCCTACATGTAGGGTCGCCATTCATGGCGACCGCAAACTTTACTGCTTCGCTTTATAGGCATCAAACGCCTGTTTGATTTCAGTTTTGGCTTTCGCCGCATCTTCAAAACCATTCAGCTCCACTTTCTTCCGACCATCCGGCAACTGCTTATACACGCGGAAGAATGCCTGCAAACGCTCTTGCTCGATCTTCGGCAGGTCGCTCATCTCTTTAATGTCGTCGTAGGTCGGGTCGATTTTGCTGGTTGGCACGGCGACGATTTTGTCGTCCTTTTCGCCGCCATCAATCATTTTCAGCACGCCAATCGGACGGAGTATGATCAACGTGCCCGGTTGTAGCGGCGCGCGAGTATAGAAAATCACATCCAGCGGATCACCATCTCCCGCCAGCGACTGCGTCAGCGAGCCATAGTTTGCAGGATAGGCAACCGGCATTGACTGAAAACGGTCTGCAAAAATAAAGCCGGTTTTGGCGTCGGTTTCATATTTGATCATGCCGCCGGCTGGAATTTCGGTTACGGCAAAGAACTCATCCGGCACTTTATCCGGTTGTGGAAAATCGAGAATATTTTGCGCCTGAACGGCGGCAGAGGCGGAAACAAAAACTGCAATCAGGGAAAGGCGTTTTACCAGGTTCATTGTTGATTCTCTTGATCTTTAATGAAGGAGACAACAACGTAGAGGCGACAGATGACAGTGGGATGAAAGGTAAGTAAAGAAGCGTATAGCAGGAAAGTCAGGCTGCACTAACGCAGCCCGAAAACACAATTAACCTTTGTAGATACAACCGGCGGTGCAGGTCTCTTTAATCATCACCGCGCTTAATTCCGGCAGAATCGGCTTCATCTGATCCCAAATCCATTTTGCCAGCACTTCACTGGTAGGGTTTTCTAAACCCGGAATGTCATTCAGATAGTGATGATCGAGGCGTTCATACAGCGGCTTAAACTTCGCCTTCAGTTCGGCAAAATCCATTACCCAACCGGTATGCGCATCCACTTCGCCGGTAATTTCTAATCGCACCAGGAACGAATGGCCGTGCAAACGCCCGCATTTGTGGCCTTCCGGCACGTGAGGTAAGCGGTGGGCAGATTCGAACTGGAACTCTTTAAATAACGTGGTAGACATAATGGCTCTCAGACTTAAAAACCGCTGAAGTCTACCTGAATTGCAGATTTTTCGCACCCGCTGGCAACGAAAAGGGCATTTTACGCCTTCTCAACGCCAAACGTCTAATTAACTCATTGAATCATATCGCCTTCATTTACCACTTTTGCTGGTTAACTTTACCCGAAAAACCACTTAGTCATTTTGGTTATTTAATATGTCGAAGGCGTATTTAATCGTTAATATACAGCCCGGTAACCTACGCATTCTTTCGCAACATATTGATCCGGACTTCTGACACTGGAATTTTTAACGCAATGACGACTCAGGCACCAGGTTCACTGCTTCCGTTATCACCGGAGCAACTCGCGCGCTTACAGGCGGCGACCACGGATTTCAACACCACTCAGATGGCCTGGCTCTCCGGCTATTTCTGGGGCATGGTCAATCAGACGCCGGGTGCGGTTGCCGCGCCAGCGCCGGTTCAGGCAGAAACCCCGACCATCACGCTGATCTCCGCCTCGCAGACCGGTAACGCGCGTCGCCTGGCTGAGCAGCTGCGTGATGACCTGCTGGCCGCCAAGCTGAGCGTCAATCTGGTTAACGCCGGCGATTACAAATTCAAGCAGATCGGTCAGGAAAAGCTGCTGGTGGTAGTGACCTCCACGCAAGGCGAGGGCGAGCCACCGGAAGAAGCCGTGGCGCTGCACAAGTTCCTGTTGTCGAAGAAAGCGCCGAAGTTTGAGGGCACCGCGTTTGCGGTGTTTGGCCTTGGCGATACCTCTTATGAGTTTTTCAGCAAAGCCGGTAAAGACTTTGATGAGCGTCTGGCTGAGCTGGGTGCAGAACGTCTGCTGGATCGTGTGGATGCTGATGTTGAATACAAAGAGCAGGCGAACGCCTGGCGTCAGCAGATCACTGAAATTCTGAAAGCGCGAGTGCCGAGCGAATCGCCAGCACAGGCCGCCATCACGGCGGCGGGCAGCGTCAATCTGGTCGACAGCAGTCCGTACACCAAAGAAGAGCCGCTGGTGGCCAGCTTTGCGGCTAACCAGAAGATCACCGGACGCGATTCGGATAAAGATGTACGTCACATTGAGATCGACCTTGGCGATTCTGGCCTGCGCTACCAGCCGGGCGATGCGCTGGGCGTGTGGTTTGAAAACGATGACGAACTGGTGCAGGAATTGCTGCAGCTGGTGTGGCTTAAAGGTGACGAGCCGGTAGAGGTGCAGGGCAAAACTCTGCCGCTGGCTGAAGCGCTGAAAACGCATTTCGAGCTGACGGTCAACACGCCACAAATCGTTGAGCAGTATGCGGCGCTGTCCCGCAATGACGCGTTGCTGGCGCTGGCCGGTGACAAGCCGAAGCTGCAGAGCTATGCGCAGAGCTTCCCGATTGTCGATATGGTGCGTCAGGCACCAACAGAACTGAATGCCGAACAATTAACTGGCCTGCTGCGTCCGCTGACGCCGCGCCTGTATTCAATTGCCTCTTCACAGGCGGAGAACGAAACCGAAGTGCACATCACCGTGGGTGCGGTGCGCTTTGAAATTGACGGTCGCCAGCGCGGCGGCGGCGCCTCAACCTGGTTAGCGGATCGTATCGAAGAGGATGGCGAAATTCGCGTCTTCATTGAGCACAACGATAACTTCCGCTTACCGGCTAATCCGGAAACGCCAGTGATCATGATTGGTCCGGGCACCGGCATCGCGCCGTTCCGTTCCTTTATGCAGCAGCGTGACAACGATGGCGCAGGCGGTAAAAACTGGCTGTTCTTCGGCAACCCGCACTTCACCGATGATTTCCTTTATCAGGTGGAGTGGCAGAAGTACGTCAAAGATGGCCTGCTGACCAATATCGATCTGGCATGGTCACGCGATCAGGCCGAGAAAGTTTACGTACAAGATAAAATCCGCGCCAAAGGTGCGGAGGTGTGGAGCTGGTTACAGGAAGGCGCGCACCTTTACGTCTGCGGCGACGCCAATCGTATGGCGAAAGACGTTGAGCAGGCATTACTGGATGTGGTGGTCGAACACGGCGGCATGGATCGTGAAACGGCTGACGAATTTTTAAGTGAGCTGCGCATTGAGCGCCGTTATCAGCGAGACGTTTACTAATGAGCGAAAAACATCCTGGACCGCTGGTCGTTGAAGGCAAGCTGGTCGACGCTGAGCGTCTGAAAAAACAGAGCAACTACCTGCGCGGCACCATCCTCGATGATCTCGACGATGGTCTGACCGGCGGCTTCACCGGCGACAACTTCCTGCTGATCCGTTTCCACGGTATGTACCAGCAGGATGACCGCGACATTCGTGCCGAGCGCGCAGCGCAGAAACTCGAACCGCGTCACGCCATGATGCTGCGCTGCCGTCTGCCGGGCGGCATCATCACGCCAACGCAGTGGCTGGCGATTGATAAATTCGCCACCGATAAAACCATTTACGGCAGCATCCGTTTGACTAACCGTCAGACTTTCCAGTTTCACGGCATTCTGAAGAAGAACGTGAAGCCGACGCACCAGATGCTGCACGAAGTCGGGCTGGATGCGCTGGCGACCGCCAACGACGTTAACCGTAACGTGCTGTGCACCTCGAATCCGGTGGAATCAGAGCTGCATCAGGAAGCGTACGAATGGGCGAAAAAGCTGTCAGAGCATCTGCTGCCGCAAACCCGCGCTTACGCTGAAATCTGGTGGGACAAAGAGAAGGTCGCGACCACAGATAAAGAGCCGATTCTTGGCGAAACCTATCTGCCGCGTAAATTCAAAACCACGGTTGTGGTGCCGCCGCATAACGATGTCGATCTGCACGCCAATGACCTGAACTTCATCGCCATCGCCGAGAAGGGCAAGCTGATTGGCTTTAACCTGCTGGTTGGCGGTGGTTTGTCGATTGATCACGGTAACAAAGCGACCTACGCGCGCACCGCGAGCGAGTTCGGCTTCCTGCCGGTTGAGAAGATCCTCGACGTGGCGGCTGCTGTCGTCACTACGCAGCGCGATTGGGGTAACCGTACCGATCGTAAAAATGCCAAGACCAAGTACACGCTGGAACGCGTCGGCGTTGAGACCTTCAAAGCGGAAGTGGAAAAGCGCGCCGGTCTGACATTCGAACCGATTCGTCCGTATGCGTTCACTTCGCGCGGCGACCGTATTGGCTGGGTGAAAGGCATCGATAAGAAATGGCACCTGACGCTGTTCATCGAGAACGGCCGTCTGCTGGATTATCCTGGCCGTCCGCTGAAACGCGGCATTGCCGAAATTGCCAAAATTCATCAGGGTGATTTCCGCCTAACCGCCAACCAGAACCTGATTGTGGCTGGCGTGCCGGAGAAGCAAAAAGCGCAGATCGAAGCCATCGCCCGTGAACACGGTTTGATGGAAGCGGTCACGCCGCAGCGTGAAAACTCCATGGCATGTGTGGCGTTCCCGACTTGTCCGCTGGCGATGGCCGAAGCCGAGCGCTTCCTGCCGTCGTTCGTCACCAAAGTGGAAGAGATTATGCACAAGCACGGCGTCGGCGAAGAGCACATAGTGTTACGCGTTACCGGTTGCCCAAATGGTTGTGGCCGTGCTTTGCTGGCGGAGTTAGGTCTGGTGGGTAAAGCGCCGGGTCGTTACAACTTACACATTGGCGGCAACCGCGAAGGTACGCGCATCCCACGCATGTACCGCGAGAACATCAACGAAGGCGAAATCCTTGCCAGCATCGATGAGCTAGTGGCGCGCTGGGCAACCGAGCGTCAGGCCGATGAAGGCTTTGGCGACTTCGTGATTCGCACCGGCATCATTAAAGCCGTGGTTGATCCCGCCCGTGATTTCTGGGACTCGGAGGCAGTATGACGGTACTCGATCTCGCAGCACTGAATGGTTCATCAAAAGTTGACCGCATTATGGCGCTGGCTGAAAGCAACGTGCAGCTGGAGAAACTCTCCGCTGAACAACGTGTGGGCTGGGCATTAGAACAGCTGCCAGGCGCATTTGTTCTGTCATCCAGCTTTGGTATTCAGGCGGCGGTTTTGCTGCATATGGTGACGCAGCAGAAGCCGGACATTCCGGTGATCCTGACCGATACCGGTTATCTGTTCCCGGAAACCTATCGCTTTATTGATGAGCTGACCGATAAGCTCAATCTCAACCTGCAGATTTTCCGTGCTGATACCTCAGCGGCATGGCAGGAAGCACGTTACGGCAAACTGTGGGAGCAGGGCGTCGAAGGGATTGAGCAGTACAACCAGATCAACAAAGTGGAACCGATGAACCGCGCGCTGGAAACGCTGGGCGCGCAAACCTGGTTTGCTGGCCTGCGCCGCGATCAATCTGGCAGTCGCGCCAGCTTGCCGGTGCTGGCGGTGCAGCGCGGCGTGTTCAAGATTCTGCCGATCATTGATTGGGATAACCGTCAGGTGCATCAATATCTGACCCAACACGGATTGAAATACCATCCGCTGTGGGATGAAGGTTATCTGTCAGTGGGCGATACGCATACCACCAAAAAGTGGGAACCGGGCATGGCAGAAGAAGAGACACGCTTCTTCGGCCTGAAGCGCGAATGCGGGTTGCATGAGGGGTGATTGACCAGGTCGGCATAAATGCCGACCCTACAACGTAGGGAGCGCATTCATGCGCTCCTTTTTAATCAAATCCCTTTCAACACCGCAAACTCTTCCGCCGCACGCGTCACATTCACTTTCGTCACTTCATAATGTGCCACTGCCACAAACGGATCTTCCGCCAGAATGGTATCCAGCCGCGCACGATCAATATCCTTCACCAGCAGCACGCCGCCGGTGCGCGGATCTTTACGTCCCGCCGCAATAAATACGCCGCTGTCAAAATAGCGATTAAGCCACGCAACATGTGGGTCGAGTAACGCTTCCACTTCTTCTACCGGACGAAAATAGTTCAGATATACCACGTACATAGTGAATCCTCAGGTTGTCGGATTAGCGAGCTCGGTTAGCAGCGGCAGCAGAATCTTCACGCTATCACGCGTGCGTTGCGTGATGCGGCCTGGCAGCCAGTGATCGAGATAGTTGAGGTTATCGCGCTCGGTTTGATGGCGCACATTGCCTGTCGGGAAATGGCTGGATCGCGCACGCTGTTGCTGCCCATCTTTATTGCCCAGCGCCCAGTTGGCGGCGGTGACATCCAGCAATGGCATGCCGGCTTTATCGAACGGATTGACGCCGGGATAATCGCGTGCGGTCATCGCGTGGCTGGCGGCGGAGATGCCGTAACGGTGCGCCAGTTGCACGGCGCGCGCGCTGGTCTGCTTGCGTACCGCTGATGGTGTATTGATGCCGCTATTAAAGTAGAGATGATCGCCGACGATCAGGCTATTCAGATCGATCACCAGCAGCGTGTTCTTCTTCTCCTGTGTGCTCATGCGCGCCAGATAATCATCCATGCCATGCAAACCGGCTTCACCGGCGCTCAGCGCCACAAAGCGCACGCCGTAATGCAGCGGCGTCTTACTCAGTGCCTGCGCCAGCTCCAGCATCACGCCCAGCCCGGAGGCATTGTCATCCACGCCCTGCAAGCGCAGGCCGCCGAGATTGTTATCCGCTTCATGGCGGCTGAGCGGTGTCCAGGTATCCAGATGCGTAACGATCAGGATCTCCTGCGGCACTTCACCGGCACGCGCGGCAATCACCGAGGTGGCCGTGACTTTGTGCGTGCGGCTCTCGCCCTTTTTCTCCAGCCAGTTATAGCTGGTTTTGAACTGGCGGGTATTACTCTGATATCCCAACTGGCTGAACTGCTGTTGCAGATAATCGGCAGTCAGCAACTCGGCCGGGCTGCCGCTCATGCGGCCGGGGAAATAGGTGGCGATATGGCGTAATTGCTGTTCGGCAAAATGCCCCGGCGCGGTAGAAGTGCTCGCAGCCTGAGCGAAGAAAGGCAAACCGCCCGCAAGCAGTGCTGCCAGCACGCAGCGGCGGAAAGTGGCAAACATAGTGATAGTCCTTTTCTGACATCCAGTGATGCTAAAAAAATTCCGAGATAGTATGAAACTGTGATGACGCTTGCACAATTTGATTTGCTCCGAAACACCAGCAATATCATTTGTTAAGCACAAAATGTTATCAGCAATCCTGGGTCGTTATTCCATTCGGTAACTACTCATTCCAATTCGTAATTTCATCTGTCCGAAGGGCGGGACGTATAGTCGCGTTAACTTATTGTAAAACTAGCAAGGTTAACGTGGATTATCTGCCTCTCTTTGCCGATCTCAAAAGCCGTCCGGTGCTGGTTGTCGGCGGTGGCGAAATCGCTGCGCGCAAAATAGAACTGCTGCGGCGTGCCGGTGCGCGCGTGCTGGTCGCCGCGCGCGAACTCGGCCATGAGCTGCAGGCGCTGCTGGAAATTGAGGCGATTGAATGGATCGCCCACAGCTTCGATCCGGCGCAGCTGGATGGCGTGTTCCTTGTGATTGCCGCTACCGATGACAACGCGCTCAACGCGCAGGTGTTCGATGCCGCCAACGCGCGCCACAAGCTGGTGAACGTGGTGGACGATCAGCCGAAATGCAGCTTTATCTTCCCGTCGATTGTTGACCGTTCACCGCTGGTGGTGGCGATCTCTTCCAGCGGCACCGCGCCGGTGTTAGCGCGCTTGCTGCGTGAAAAAATTGAAGCCTTGCTGCCGGCCAATCTCGGACAGATGGCGGAAGTGGCTGGGCAGTGGCGCGAAAAGGTCAAGCAGCGCTATCACCGCATGTCTGAACGCCGTCGTTTCTGGGAGCGCGCCTTTAATGGTCTGTTCGCCAGCCAAATGGCGGCGGGCAACGTCAATGAAGCGCGGCGCACGCTGGATCACGAGCTGGAAAACGATAGCGACAATCAGGGTGAAATCACGCTGGTGGGCGCCGGTCCGGGCGACAGCGGTTTGCTGACGCTGCGTGGCTTGCAGGTGATGCAGCTGGCCGATGTGGTGTTGTATGACCATCTGGTCAGCGACGAAGTCCTCGAATTAGTTCGCCGCGATGCCGACCGCATCTGCGTCGGTAAACGCGCCGGTGCGCATTCGGTGCCGCAGGAAGAGACCAATCAGATGCTGGTGACGCTGGCTAAACAGGGCAAACGCGTGGTGCGTCTCAAAGGCGGCGATCCGTTTATCTTTGGCCGCGGTGGCGAAGAGCTGCAGGCGGCGCAGGCGGCGGGCATTCCGTTCCAGGTGGTGCCGGGCATTACCGCGGCGGCAGGCGCAACCGCTTATGCCGGTATCCCGCTGACCCATCGCGACCACGCGCAGAGCGTGCTGTTTATTACCGGTCACTGCCGCGCTGATGGCGACGGCATTGATTGGCCGTCGCTGGCGCGCGCACGTCAAACCTTAGCGATTTATATGGGCACGGTGAAAGCGGCGGAAATCGCTGCCGGGCTTATCGAACATGGCCGCGCGGCCTCCACACCGGTGGCGGTGATTGGGCGCGGCACGCGTCAGGATCAGCAGGTGCTGACCGGAACCTTAGATCAACTGGAAGCGCTGGCAGCCGCCGCGCCCACGCCAGCACTGTTAGTGATTGGCGAAGTAGTGAACTTGCACGGGCAATTGGCCTGGTTCCAACATTCGGCACAGCAGGGGGCTCGCGAGTCCGCCGTTGTCAATTTGGCTTGAGGAAAAATTATGGACCAAAATCGACTTACTCATCTGCGACAGCTGGAGGCAGAGAGTATCCATATCATCCGCGAGGTGGCGGCCGAGTTCAGCAATCCGGTGATGATGTACTCCATCGGTAAAGACTCCTCGGTCATGCTGCATCTGGCGCGCAAAGCCTTCTATCCGGGCACGCTGCCGTTTCCGCTGCTGCATGTTGATACCGGCTGGAAATTCCGTGAAATGTACGAGTTCCGCGATCGCACCGTGAAAGCGATGGGCGCGGAGCTGCTGGTGCATCGCAACCCGGAAGGCGTGGCGATGGGCATCAACCCGTTCGTCCACGGCAGCGCCAAACACACCGATATCATGAAAACCGAAGGCCTGAAGCAGGCGCTGAACAAATACGGCTTTGATGCGGCATTTGGCGGCGCGCGTCGTGATGAAGAGAAGTCGCGCGCGAAAGAGCGTATCTACTCCTTCCGCGATCGCTTCCACCGCTGGGACCCGAAAAATCAGCGTCCTGAGCTGTGGCACAACTACAACGGCCAGATTAACAAAGGCGAAAGCATCCGCGTGTTCCCGCTCTCCAACTGGACCGAGTTGGATATCTGGCAGTACATCTTCCTGGAAAATATCGAGATCGTGCCGCTGTATCTCGCCGCGCCGCGTCCGGTGCTGGAGCGTGATGGCATGCTGATGATGATCGATGACGACCGTATCGATCTGCAGCCAGGCGAAGTGATCAAACAGCGCATGGTGCGTTTCCGTACCCTCGGCTGCTGGCCGCTGACCGGTGCGGTGGAATCAGAAGCGCAGACGCTGCCGGAAATTATTGAAGAGATGCTGGTCTCCACCACCAGTGAACGCCAGGGCCGCGTGATTGACCGCGACCAGGCCGGTTCGATGGAAATGAAGAAACGTCAGGGTTATTTCTAAGGAGACGCAGATGAATACCGTTATTGCACAACAGATTGCCGATCAGGGCGGCGTAGAAGCCTGGCTGACCGCGCAACAACATAAAAGCCTGCTGCGTTTCCTGACCTGCGGTAGCGTCGACGACGGCAAAAGTACCTTGATTGGTCGCCTGCTGCACGACACGCGTCAAATTTATGAAGATCAGCTCTCCTCGCTGCACAACGACAACAAACGTCACGGCACCCAGGGCGAGAAGCTGGATCTGGCATTACTGGTTGATGGCTTGCAGGCCGAGCGCGAGCAGGGCATTACTATCGATGTGGCGTATCGCTACTTCTCTACCGAGAAGCGTAAATTCATTATTGCTGATACGCCGGGACACGAGCAGTACACCCGCAACATGGCGACCGGCGCATCGACCTGCGATTTGGCGATCCTGCTGATCGATGCGCGTAAAGGCGTGCTGGATCAGACGCGTCGTCACAGCTTTATCTCCACGCTGCTGGGCATCAAGCATCTGGTGGTCGCCATCAATAAGATGGATCTGGTGGAGTACAAGCAAGAGACCTTCGAGCAGATCAAACAGGATTACCTCGATTTCGCCGCGCAACTGCCGGAAGACCTCGATATTCGCTTTGTGCCGATGTCGGCGCTGGAAGGCGATAACGTGGCAACGCCAAGCGTCACCATGCCGTGGTACAGCGGCCCAACACTACTCGATGTATTAGAAACGGTTGAACTGAACCGCGTGGTGGATCATCAGCCGATGCGTTTCCCGGTGCAGTATGTCAACCGTCCGAATCTCGATTTCCGTGGTTATGCCGGTACGCTGGCTTCGGGCGTGGTGAAAGTCGGCCAGCGCGTGAAAGTGCTGCCTTCTGGTGTTGAATCTAGCATCTCGCGTATCGTCACCTTCGATGGCGACCTGCCTGAAGCGGGCGCTGGTGAAGCGATTACGCTGGTGCTGAAAGATGAGATCGACATCAGCCGTGGCGATCTGCTGGTAGATGCGGAAGCCGATCTGCAGGCAGTGCAATCCGCCAACGTTGACGTGGTGTGGATGGCGGAACAGCCGCTGCAGCCGGGGCAAAGTTACGAAGTGAAGATCGCCGGTAAGAAAACCCGCGCGCGCGTGGAGAAAGTGATCCATCAGGTGGAGATCAACTCGCTGGAGAAGCGCACGGTGGATAGCCTGCCGCTTAACGGCATTGGCCTGGTGGAACTGACCTTTGACGAACCGATGGTGCTGGACGCTTATCGTCAGAATCCGGTGACCGGCGGCATGATCTTTATCGATCGCCTGAGCAACGTGACGGTTGGCGCGGGCATGATCAATCAGCCGCTGACCGATGTGCGTGCGCAAGCGGGCCAGTTCAGCGATTTCGAGCTGGAACTGAACGCGCTGGTACGTCGTCACTTCCCACACTGGAACGCGCGCGATCTGCTGGGTGGCAAGTAATGGCGCAGCACGATGAAAACGTGGTGTGGCACGATCATCCGGTAACGCGCGAGGAGCGCGAACAGCAGCACGGCCATCAAGGCGTGGTGCTGTGGTTCACCGGGCTTTCCGGCTCGGGGAAATCTACCGTGGCCGGCGCGCTGGAGCAGGCGCTGCATCGGGCGGGGGTGAATACCTATCTGCTGGATGGCGACAACGTGCGTCACGGCCTGTGCCGTGACCTCGGCTTCAGCGATGACGATCGTAAAGAGAACATTCGCCGCGTCGGCGAAGTGGCGAAACTGATGGTCGATGCCGGTTTAGTAGTGTTGACCGCCTTTATCTCGCCGCATCGCGCGGAACGTAACATGGTGCGCGATCTGCTCGCGGAAGGGCAGTTTATCGAAGTGTTTGTCGATACGCCGTTGGTGGTGTGCGAAGCGCGCGATCCTAAAGGTTTATACAAAAAAGCCCGTGCCGGTGAGCTGCGAAATTTCACCGGCATCGATAGCGTTTACGAGGCGCCAGACGCCCCGGAAATCCACCTTGATGGCGAACAATTGGTTACAAAACTCGCCGGCCAATTGTTAGACCTGCTGCGTCACCGCGATATCATCAGATCCTGAACCGACAGCGGCAAATCCCTCTGGGTTTGCCGCGCTTAGCGTCAACAGGACCTCTATGCAGAACGTAACGCCCATGCTAGCCCGCAAAGATGAACGCACCCCGGATGAGCCTCGCTCGTCACTGCCGGGCGGCGTGTTTGGCTTTCTCTCGTACTGGTGCGCGCTGGCGATTCCGTTCATGCTCTACGGCTCCAACACGCTGTTCTTCTTCCTCTACACCTGGCCATTCTTCCTCGCGCTGCTGCCGGTTTCGGTGCTGATTGGCATCGTGCTCAGCCTGATGATCCGCACTCACTTATTCTGGAGCGGTATCGCCACGGCGATGGTGGTGATATGCCTGTTCTGGCTGCTGTTCTCATTTCTCTCTGGTTGGTAACGCCCAGCTGATGTGCAAACGCATCGGCAGGTTACAAAACTTTACCTGCCGTCTCGCCTTCTACTCTGGCATTATTTGTCCGGCTAAACGCCCGTGCGCGGCATTTTCGCCGCCGCTGTGGAGTCCAGCGTCAAGTTATGGGATGATTGGGCCGTTTTTCAGGGGGCGGGGATGGGAAAACTGACGTTACTGCTACTCGTGCTGCTGGGATGGCTTCAATATTCCCTGTGGCTGGGTAAGAACGGTATTCATGACTATACGCGCGTCAACGAAGACGTCGCGTCACAACAGGCGAATAACGCCAAGCTTAAAGCGCGTAACGATCAGCTATTCGCCGAAATTGACGATCTCAATGGCGGCTCTGAAGCGATCGAAGAACGCGCACGTAATGAACTGGGCATGATTAAGCCCGGTGAGACTTTCTATCGTCTGGTGCCAGACCAGAACAAACGTAACGCGCAACAAGCTGCGCAAAATCAACAACGATAAGCCATGAACAAGCGCCCGATCCTTGCGGATGTGATTGCCGTGGTGCCCGCCGCAGGTGTGGGCAGCCGTATGCAGGCTGCCTGCCCAAAACAGTATCTGACCATTGGTCAATTCACCCTTCTTGAACACAGCGTCGCACGTCTGCTGGCACATCCTGCGGTAAAACAGGTGATTGTGCCGGTCAGCAATGACGATGGCTGGTTCGACTCACTGCCGCTGGCGCAGGATTCCCGCATTCTCAGAGTGACCGGTGGCGACACGCGAGCCGAATCGGTGCTGGCGGGCTTAAATGCTATTCAACACAGCGAATGGGTGCTGGTGCATGACGCCGCGCGTCCTTGCCTGCATCCGGACGATTTAGCGCGCCTGTTAGCGGTACGTGAATACAGCAAGGTTGGCGGGATTCTGGCCGCGCCGGTGCGCGACACCATGAAGCGCGCCGAACCCGGCAAAACCGCCATTGCCCACACCGTTGAACGCGAGGATTTATGGCACGCGTTAACACCGCAATTTTTCCCGCATCAACTGCTCACTGCTTGCCTGACGCGCGCACTCCATGAAGGCGCTACCATTACCGATGAAGCGTCGGCGCTGGAGTATTGCGGTTATCATCCGGCGTTAGTGAGCGGACGTAGCGACAATATTAAGGTGACGCGGCCAGAAGATCTGGCGCTGGCGGCCTTCTATCTTACCCAGATTCAGTTACAGGAGAGCGCATGATGCGTATCGGTCACGGTTTTGACGTTCACGCTTTTGGCGGCGAAGGTCCGTTAGTGATTGGCGGGGTGCGTATTCCCTTCGAACACGGTTTTATTGCCCATTCTGATGGTGACGTGGCGCTGCATGCGTTGACCGATGCCTTACTCGGCGCGGTAGCGATGGGCGATATCGGCAAGTTATTCCCGGATACCGATCCGGCGTTTAAAGGCGCTGACAGCCGTGGTTTGCTGCGTGAAGCCTGGCGTCGAATCCAGCTGAAAGGCTATCGCATCGGTAACGTCGATGTGACCATCATTGCGCAGGCACCGAAAATGTTGCCGCATGTGCCGCAGATGCGCGTCAATATCGCCGAAGATCTCGGATGCCATATGGACGACGTCAACGTCAAAGCCACCACCACCGAAAAGCTTGGCTTTACCGGTCGTGGCGAAGGAATTGCCTGTGAAGCGGTCGCGTTGCTGATAAAGGCCGATCAGGCATGAGTGAGCTGCATTACCTGCACGGCGTGCCCACTGCCACCGGCGTCATCAAAGCCAATCCCGAAGATTTTGTGGTGATTGAAGATCTCGGCTACCCCTACGATGGCGAAGGCGAGCAGTTGCTGGTGCGCATCCGTAAAATTGGCTGCAATACGCGCTTTGTCGCCGAAGCCATCGCCAAGTTTCTCGGCGTGCCGGTGCGCGATCTCAGCTATGCCGGCATGAAAGATCGTCATGCAGTCACCGAGCAAACGCTCTGTTTCCGCGTGCCCGGCAATGGCATGCCGAATCTGGCGGGATTCCAGCTGGAAGGCGTTGAGATCCTGCAGGTAATTCGCCACAAGCGTAAACTGCGTACCGGCGCGCTGGCGGGCAATGCGTTCCGCTTAGTGCTGCGTCAGATTTCCGATCGCCGTGAAGTCGACGCACGTTTGCAGCTGATTCAACAGCGCGGCGTGCCGAACTATTTTGGTGAGCAGCGCTTTGGTCGCGGCGGGAACAACCTGACGCAGGCGAAACAGTGGGCGAAGGAGACATTCCGTCCGCGCGATCGCAATATGAAAGGTTTGCTGTTGTCAGCGACCCGAAGTCATCTGTTTAATCAGGTGACCAGCGCGCGTTTGCAGCGTGATGGCGCTCTGGATGTGGTGCAGGTAGGCGATGCGGTGCAGCTGGCCGGTCGCGGCAGCTGGTTTGTGGCGCAGGCGGAAGAGTTGTCTGACGTACAGCAGCGCGTTGATAATCATCAGCTGCGTATTACTGCGCCGCTGCCGGGGCGCGGCGATCCGGGTCCACAAGGCGATGCGCTGCTTTTTGAGCAGCAGAGCCTGGCAGGCGCAGAAGAATTGATTACACTGCTTGAGCGCGAGCGCGTTGATGCCGCACGCCGTGCAATGCTGGTGGTGCCAAAGGATCTGCGCTGGGAATGGTGGGATGATGTGACGCTGGAGATGCAGTTCTGGCTGCCCGCCGGCAGCTTTGCCACCAGCGTGGTGCGTGAGCTTCTCCAACAAGAAGGTAACGATGCGGATATTGCTGAGTAACGATGATGGAATTCATGCGCCGGGTATTCAGACGCTGGCGCGTGCTTTACGTGAGTTTGCCGAGGTGCAGGTTGTCGCGCCCGATCGCAATCGTAGCGGCGCATCAAACTCGTTAACGCTGGAAACGCCGCTGCGTACCTTTACGCACGAAAACGGTGATATCGCGGTGCAGATGGGCACGCCAACTGACTGCGTGTTCCTCGGCGTTAACAAGCTGATGCAGCCGCGTCCCGACATCGTGGTGTCCGGCATCAATGCCGGTCCAAATCTTGGCGACGATGTGATTTACTCCGGTACCGTCGCTGCGGCGATGGAAGGGCGCCATCTGGGCTTGCCTGCGCTTGCCGTTTCGCTCAACGGACATCAGCATTACGACACCGCCGCATCCATCACCTGTACGCTGTTACGCGCGCTGTCGCGTGCTCCGCTGCGTACTGGCCGCATTCTCAATATCAATGTGCCTGATTTACCGTTAGCGGAGATCAAAGGTTTCCGCGTTACCCGCTGCGGCAGCCGTCATCCCGCCGATCAGGTTATCTGCACCGAAGATCCGCGCGGCCAGCCGCTCTATTGGATTGGCCCGCCGGGGCAAAAGCTGGATGCAGGCCCGGATACCGATTTCGCTGCGGTGGATGCGGGCTATGTTTCGCTGACCGCGCTGCATGTGGACTTGACCGCGCATGCAGCACAAGAGGTATTAAGTGACTGGCTGATCCAGACAGAGGTAAAACTCGCATGGTGAATCGCCGCATCGAAACGCTTTTAGAGCAACTGCGCGCGCAGGGCATTCATGATGAACACCTGCTGAAAGCCATTGCTGATGTGCCGCGCGAGCGTTTTATCGATGAGGCGTTTGAACATAAAGCCTGGGAAAACGTCGCGCTGCCAATTGGCAACGGCCAGACCATCTCTCAGCCTTACATGGTAGCGCGCATGACCGCCTTGTTAGAGCTGACGCCGGAATCGCGCGTGCTGGAAATCGGCACCGGTTCTGGCTATCAGACCGCTATTCTGGCGCATCTGGTTAATCATGTTTATTCCGTTGAACGCATCAAGGGCTTGCAGTGGCAGGCTAAGCGCCGCCTCAAGCAACTCGATCTGCACAATATTTCCACCCGACATGGCGATGGCTGGCAGGGCTGGGCGACGCGTGGCCCGTTTGATGCCATTATCGTGACCGCCGCGCCGCCTGAAATTCCGACTTTGCTGATAGCGCAATTAGGTGACGGCGGCAAAATGGTGCTGCCGGTTGGCGAGGATCAGCAGGTGTTGAAGCGTTTGCGTCGTCAGGGCGATGAATTGATTGAAGAAATCATCGAGCCTGTGCGCTTTGTGCCGTTGGTTCAGGGCGATCTGGCCTAAGTCACCCTTACGCAATTCTTCACAACTGTTACATGGCACGGCACAGTTGATATTGTTACTATCCTTGTTTATCAATGCTAAAAACCGTTTTTAACGTTACGCGCAGTGGATAATGCGGTTAACGCCGTTACACATTTATATTCAGGGTTGCCATCACGGGGGATCAGTGAGCATGGGAAGCACAGCATTTCAATTACGCCGTTTGGCGGCACTTTCTTTGGTAGGTTTTTGGCTGGCGGGCTGTAGTTCTGGCGATAATACACAGGCACCTATTAGCCAGATTGGTGGTAACAGCGGCGATAGCGGTATGGCTTCAGCCCCAAGTGGCGGCATGATCTCTTCGCAAAACAGCACTGTGCCAGCGATGCCGCATGGCGGAATGTTAAGCGGCGGCACACCATCGGCGCAACCGTCAGGTGGAATGGTAAGTGACAATAATAATGTGGCCACAGAAAATGGTCGCATTGTGTACAATCGCAATTATGGGAATATTCCTAAAGGTAGCTACGGCGGCGAAACCTATACCGTAAAACGTGGCGATACCTTGTTCTATATTGCCTGGATTACCGGCAACGATTTTCGCGATTTGGCACAGCGCAACAACATCGCAGCCCCGTATGGCTTGAATGCCGGGCAAACGCTGCAGGTGGGCAACGGCAATGGCCAAACCATCACCGGTGGAAACGCTATCACCGTAGCTGATGCAACTCAGGGCGGCGTGCCAGTTACCCCGAGCCAGACGCAAATTAAATCCACCCCTGTTGCACAGCAACCTGTTATTACGTATTCTGATGATTCGGGTAATTCGTCGGGTAGCAAATTGCTGCCGTCGAAAGGAGCAAATAATGTGGCAACGACCACAGCTCCGGTTGTCGCACCACCTACAGTCAGCAGCACGACTAACAGCACAACTCCAGTGGGAAGCTGGCGTTGGCCGACTGATGGGAAGATCATCGATAACTTCTCCGCTGCGGAAGGCGGAAACAAAGGGGTCGATATCGCCGGTTCGCGTGGACAACCTGTTGTCGCCACAGCTTCGGGAAGAGTGGTGTACGCAGGCAACGCGCTCCGTGGGTACGGTAATTTAATCATCATCAAACACAATGATGACTACCTGAGCGCCTACGCCCACAACGACTCTATGCTGGTCCGGGAACAACAGGAAGTTAAGGCGGGGCAAAAAATCGCTACCATGGGTAGCACCGGTACCAGTTCAGTACGATTGCACTTTGAAATTCGTTACAAGGGGAAATCCGTAAACCCGTTGCGTTATTTACCGCAGCGATAATCCGGCAGAACCTTGGTTCTGCCCTTGGATCACGGGTAGGAGCCGCTAATGAACCAGAATACGCTGAAAGTTAACGATTTACATGAAGATGCGGAATTCGAGGAAAACAACGGAGCTGAGGTTTTTGATGAGAAGGCTCTCGTTGAGAACGAACCTGGTGATAACAACGACGTAGCGGAAGAAGAGCTGTTGTCACAGGGTGCGACGCAACGCGTTTTGGATGCGACGCAGCTTTACCTCGGCGAGATTGGTTATTCACCGCTGCTGACGGCAGAAGAAGAAGTCTTCTTTGCGCGCCGTGCACTGCGGGGTGATATTCCTTCTCGTCGCCGCATGATTGAAAGTAACTTACGCTTGGTAGTAAAGATTGCCCGTCGTTATAGCAATCGTGGTCTGGCGCTGCTGGATCTGATTGAAGAGGGTAATCTCGGCTTGATTCGCGCCGTAGAGAAGTTTGACCCAGAACGTGGGTTCCGTTTCTCAACTTACGCCACGTGGTGGATTCGTCAGACAATTGAACGGGCGATCATGAATCAAACCCGTACCATCCGTCTGCCCATCCACATCGTTAAAGAGTTGAATGTTTACCTGCGTACCGCGCGTGAACTTTCGCACAAGCTCGATCATGAGCCAAGTGCCGAAGAGATTGCCGAGCAGCTAGACAAGCCTGTTGATGACGTGAGCCGTATGCTGCGTCTCAATGAGCGCATTACCTCGGTCGACACACCTTTGGGTGGCGATTCCGAAAAAGCGCTGCTGGATATCCTGGCCGATGAGAAAGACAACGGTCCGGAAGACACTACGCAAGACGATGATATGAAACAGAGCATCGTTAAGTGGTTGTTTGAACTGAATGCCAAGCAGCGTGAAGTGCTGGCACGTCGTTTCGGCCTGTTAGGCTATGAAGCGGCAACGCTGGAAGATGTAGGTCGTGAAATCGGGTTAACCCGTGAACGCGTACGTCAGATCCAGGTGGAAGGACTGCGTCGTCTGCGTGAGATTCTGCAGACGCAAGGTTTGAACATCGAAGCACTGTTTCGCGAATAACAGAATACTTGGGTAACACAAGAAGCGGTGGTGAAAACCACCGCTTTTTTATTGGATAAAAATAAAGACACTGATTCTGTTATCTCATTATGAAAAATTTTAACGCCATCACGTAATCCCTTTCCTACGTAATATAAAGATAAACGTAAATTAAACTTAGTAGATGTTAATTAAACATCTAATAAATGCGCTTTTTATCTTGCTCTCATTTAATAAAATGTAATGCTACGCACGACTTTCTTTGCAATATTGCCATTGTTCCTTTCTCTGTGTCACTCCCGTAAAAGTTTTTAGCTCGATGCTATGCCATTTTCTTGCTCGCTGTATCACCAGGATATTCAGGTAATGAATAATTAAAAGGGAGTGAGAAGAACAATGAGTGTGCAAAGCAGTAGTACAAATTCACCATACTCCAGAGTTGTGTTCGGTATGCCAATATCTCTGCTATGGGGATATATTGCGATGGCCATCTTTATGACCGGCGATGGCATTGAACTGGCTCATCTTTCACGATATCTCTACGATCTCGGCTATGGAGAAAAACAGGTTTCATTAGTTTTCACCGTTTATGCATTAACTGCTGCGGTCTCAAGTTGGCTTTCTGGTGCGGTCAGTGAAATTTATGGTCCTAAGAAAATCATGCTCACCGGCGCTATTTGGTGGATGGTGCTACATGCCGTATTTGTTTACTTTGGCGTGAGTGAAAATAACTTTATCTGGATGCTGGTCAGTTATACGCTGCGTGGCTTCGCTTATCCGCTGTTCTTTTATGGCTTCTACGTATTAGTGGTGCAGCGCACGCCTGAGCATCGACTTGCCTCTGCTACCGGCTGGATATGGTCGATGTTTACCATTGGTTATGGCATTACGGCTTCCTTCCTTTCCGGCCTTCTGGTTCCGGAGATTGGCTTCATTAATACGCTTTGGCTATCACTTTTGTTTGCTGCGGTGGGCGGCGTGATTATATTCCTTACGGTTAAAAATCAGAGTGAAGAAAATCTAAATAGTGAAGGCGTCAGTCGCAAAGAAAAGTTACGTGAAATATCGCGCGGAATAACCTTGATCTTTGAAGATCGCAGTATGTTCTTTGCGTTGATAACGCGCATCCTATGTAATGTGGCATTATTTGGCTTACCGGTCTTTATGCCGATTTATTTTACCCGTGAATTAGGTTTTTCTACTAAAGAATGGGCGACTATCTGGGGCGTATTTTTCCTCGTGCAACCGATAACCAATGTACTTTGGGGCATTATTGGCGATCGCATTGGCTGGATTTTTCAAATGCGCTGGTTTGGTTTCTTCGGATGCACGATTACCACTGCCGCTTTCTATTATTTACCCTCGCTTTTCCCTGGCAATCTGGCGTTGGCCATCGTCTGCGCGCTGTTATTAGCTTTAACACTCACATCCTTTGTGCCAATGGGAGCGATATTCCCGATGCTGGCGCCGCAACATAAAGGCGCGGCTGTCTCGGTACAAAATCTGGGAGGTGGTTTCGGAAATCTTATTGGCCCGGCGGTTGCCGCACTGATGTTCGGTCTGTCATTTGAAATAAAGCACGTGATTATCACTTTCTCTTTGCTCTATTTTGCCGGCGGCGTGATGACATTCTTTATACGCAATCCCCAACCAAAGATAGAGCGTAACGCGGCATTAAAGATAACCGCTACCGAATCAGAATAAATACCCTCAATGAAAAGGATAGCAACATGACAACACTATTTTCACTGCAAAATAAGGTCGCCATTGTCACCGGCGCCGCATCGGGAATTGGCTACGCTATTGCTCGCTGTTTAAGTGCTGCGGGCGCGCAAGTCGCGATGGTTGATCGCGCAGAAGAGGTCAAATCGGTTGCCAACAAGATGGACAATCCTGCGCGAGGTTACGTTTTCGACCTGGCTAACGTCGAGGCGCTTGGCGAGCTGGTAGAGCAAATCCATCAGGATTTTGGCCGTATCGACATTCTGGTCAATAACGCCGGCATTGGCATGCTGGAAGCCGTCGGCGAAGTGCAACTCGCCAGTTGGAATACCACGATGTCGATTAACATGACCGCACCATTCTTCCTTGCTCAGCATTGTGCCCGTTATATGAAGGAACAAGGTTTTGGCCGTTTGATTAATATCGCCTCACAGGCCAGCGTCATTGCGCTCAATGAGCACGCGGCATACTGCACCAGCAAATCAGGCATGGTTTCTTTTACGCGCGTGTTGGCAGCAGAATTGGGGCCGTTTGGCATTACCGCCAATGCCATTTCACCTACGGTGGTTGAGACGGAATTAGGTAAGCGTTACTGGCATGGGGAGCGAGCCGAGCAGATGAAATCGAAAATCCCTGCACGACGTTTTGCCACGCCTGACGAAGTCGCGAGCACGGTGCTTTATCTCAGCAGCAATGAAACGGCCATGGTCAATGGTGAGAATTTAGTGATCGATGGGGGATATAGCGTGATTTAAAGCTGGGCGATTTTATTGTGATTAGCCTGCTGATATTGCTTAACACCAGGGAATTGTAATACAGAAAAATCGCCCGCACAGAACGTAGTTTCTGAGCGGGCGATTAACTACACCAGCGTTTTCAAGCGATAGATCCACTCCAGCGCTTGTTTAGGCGTTAAGCTATCTGGGTCCAGAGCCTCGAGGGCATCAACCGCCGGTGAGGTTTCCGCCACCAGCAACTGCATTTGCGAACCTTCCACCGTGGATGCGGCAGAGCTGCCAGATAACGCTTCCAGCTCCTTCAGCTTATTACGCGCGCGCTTAATCACGTCCTTCGGCACGCCCGCCAGTGCCGCCACCGCGAGACCATAGCTCTTGCTCGCAGCGCCATCCTGCACGCTGTGCATAAAGGCGATGGTGTCGCCGTGTTCGACCGCATCCAAATGCACATTCACCACGCCTTCCATTTTTTCCGGCAGCGTGGTCAGCTCGAAATAGTGGGTGGCGAACAGCGTCATGGCTTTAATGCGATTCGCCAGACTTTCAGCGCAGGCCCATGCCAGCGATAAACCGTCGTAAGTTGATGTGCCGCGCCCGATCTCATCCATCAGTACCAGGCTGTTTTCGGTGGCGTTATGCAGGATGTTGGCGGTTTCCGTCATCTCCACCATAAAGGTTGAGCGTCCGGAAGCCAGATCATCAGCGGCACCGACGCGCGTGAATATGCGATCGATTGGACCGATGACCGTCTCTTCCGCTGGCACATAGCTGCCAATCCACGCCATCAATGCAATCAACGCTGTCTGACGCATATAGGTACTTTTACCGCCCATATTGGGGCCAGTGATAATCAGCATGCGCCGCTGCGGTGAAAGTGAAAGCGGGTTAGCGATAAACGGCTCTTTTAATACCTGTTCGACCACCGGATGGCGGCCCGCAGTAATACGGATGCCCGCTTTTTCTTGCAGCACAGGACGGCAATAGTTCAGCGTCCAGGCGCGTTCGGCCAGGTTCGCTAACACGTCCAGTTCAGAGAGTGCTGCCGCACTGATTTGCAGGGCTTCAAGATGCGGTAGCAGGCGGTCAAACAGCTCATCGTAAAGACCTTTCTCCAGCGCCAGCGCTTTACCTTTCGACGTCAGAACCTTGTCTTCATACTCTTTCAGTTCAGGAATGATATAGCGTTCAGCATTCTTCAGCGTCTGGCGGCGAACATAGTGAATCGGCACCAGATGGCTTTGACCACGACTGACCTGAATGTAGTAGCCGTGAATCGCGTTAAAGCCGACCTTCAGCGTATCCAGCCCGAGTTTCTCGCGTTCACGGATTTCCAGACGATCAAGATAATCGGTGGCGCCATCAGCCAGCGCACGCCATTCGTCGAGTTCAGCGTTGTATCCCGGAGCGATCACACCACCGTCACGTACCAGCACCGGCGGCGATTCAATAATTGCGTGTTCCAGCAACTCTCGTAGCTCGTTGAATTCGCCCATTTGCGATCGCAGATTGATTAATTGGGTAGCTTCAACGCCTTCCAACTGCTGGTTCAACTCTGGCAACTGCTGGAAGGCATGGCGCATACGTGCCAAATCGCGTGGGCGCGCGGTGCGCAGTGCCAGTCGCGCCAGAATACGCTCAAGATCGCCCACCTGACGCAGTACCGGCTGCAGCTCCTGACTGAGCGATTGCAGTTCGGCAATAGACTCCTGACGACGCGCGATGGTCGTAACATCACGCAACGGCATATGCAGCCAGCGTTTCAGCATACGGCTGCCCATAGGCGTAACGGTTTTATCCAGTATCGCCGCCAGCGTGTTTTCAATGCCGCCAGCCAGATTCTGCGTAATTTCCAGGTTGCGGCGCGTAGCAGCATCCATGATCACGCTATCCTGCTGGCGCTCCATGCTCAGTGAGCGAATATGCGGTAGCGAAGTGCGCTGTGTATCTTTGACATATTGCAGCAGGCATCCCGCTGCACGCAGTGCCAGATGCGCCTGCTCAACACCAAAACCATTTAAGTCGCGGGTGCCAAATTGCAGGTTCAGCTGCTGGCGCGCCGTATCGATTTCATATTCCCATAGCGGACGGCGACGCAGGCCACGGCGTTGATCGATCAACGTCATTGCCTGGAAATCTTCAGGATAGAGCAGTTCAGCCGGGTTGGTGCGCTGCAGTTCTGCTGCCATCGTCTCCAGATCGCCGGGTTCACTCAGGCGGAAGCGGCCAGAACTGATGTCCAGCGTTGCATATCCAAAACCACGTTGGCTCTGGAAGATAGCGGCGAGCAAGTTATCCTGGCGCTCTTGCAGCAGGGCTTCATCGCTGATGGTGCCGGGTGTAACGATACGCACCACTTTTCGCTCAACCGGGCCTTTGCTCAAGGCCGGATCGCCAATCTGTTCACAGATCGCCACCGATTCGCCGAGCTGGACCAGTTTCGCCAGATAGCCTTCAACCGCATGGTAAGGCACGCCCGCCATAGGGATCGGTTCACCGGCAGAAGCGCCGCGTTTGGTCAGGGAGATCTCTAATAGCTGTGAAGCGCGTTTCGCGTCATCGTAAAACAGCTCGTAGAAGTCGCCCATGCGGTAAAACAGCAGGATGTCAGGATGATCGGCCTTCAGGCGCAGGTATTGCTGCATCATCGGCGTATGGCCACTAAAGTCCATTTGCTCTGCTCCTTTCATCTCATTCTCACTCAACGTTCATTCTTTTAATTACCTGAGGCTGGGTCAATGCAGCCCGGAAGTGTCGTTATCGTGTGGACGGATAACGAAAGCGGGATATTACCATTTTTGCCACCGGACCTTCATCCGCCAGCAGGGCTTTATGGCTGCCGACCATAACAAATTGCTGCAAACGGTAAAAAGCAAAATTTAATGAAAAAGGTAAAGTGTGGAGCCGTTTCGCAAATTCACGTTGTAACCGGCTGAAACTGGCGAGAAACGGTTAAATTTTAAGATATTGCTCTGTATGTCACTCCGATGAACGATTACCATGAGTGCTTCCGGTTTCACCTGGCTTATGGATATCCAATGCGTTTTAAGGTTGCTCTTCTTCCGCTTATTACTCTGCTTGCTGCCTGCAGCAGTAAGCCTGCATCCCACCAGCAGCCCGCCGTTGTGCCTGCACCTAAAGGCGGTTTTTTGCTGGAACCTTCACACGCGGTTCAACCGATGTTTGGCGATTTTGCGGGTAACCCTGCCGCTGAACAGTTCATCGATCAAATGGTGGCCAAACACGGTTTTAACCGTGAGCAGTTGCACGCGGTGATTGGCCAGGCGAAGCGTCTGGATTACGTACTGCGCCTGATGGACCAGCAAGCGCCGAGCTACACGCCGCCAACCGGACCAAACGGTGCGTGGATTCGCTATCGCAATAAGTTCATTACGCCGGATAACGTGCAGAATGGCGTGGCATTCTGGAATCAGTATCAGGATGCGCTGCAGCGTGCGCAGCAAGTTTACGGTGTGCCGCCGGAAATCATTGTCGGCATTATCGGCGTCGAAACGCGCTGGGGCAGGGTAATGGGCAAAACGCGCTTGCTGGATGCGCTGGCAACCTTGTCATTTAGCTATCCGCGTCGCGCAGCTTACTTCAGCGGTGAGCTGGAGACCTTCCTGCTGATGGCGCGTACAGAGCAAGACGATCCGCTGGATCTGCGCGGCTCCTTTGCCGGTGCGATGGGTTATGGACAGTTCATGCCATCCTCATATAAACAATACGCGGTCGATTTTAATGGCGATGGTCATATCAACCTTTGGGATCCGGTTGATGCAATTGGCAGCGTAGCCAACTACTTCAAAGAACACGGCTGGCGTGCGGGCGAAAACGTTGCAGTGCCAGCCAGCGGTCAGGCTCCAGCGTTGGAGAATGGCTTTAAAACCAAGTACCCGGTAAGCACCTTAGCCGCGAGTGGTTTAACGCCACAGGGATCGCTGGATGGTAACTCTCAGGTAAGCTTGCTGCGTTTGGATCTCGGCACCAGTTATCAATATTGGTACGGCCTGCCCAACTTCTACGCCATTACGCGCTACAACCACAGCACCCACTATGCAATGGCGGTGTGGCAGTTGGGTGAAGCCGTGGCTAAAGCACGTCAGGGCGGCATGTTTTAATGCTGTCCATATAAAGTGTGAGGGTATAAGATGGCGCCCCTTTTGCGGTGCCATCTTCACCGCATCCGACTTCTGAGGAGCGCTTATGAGTACCTTACCTGCCTGTCCTGTATGCCAGGCCGATTACACCTGGCAAGATGGCGAGAACCTGAATTGCCCATCTTGCGGCCACATCTGGACGGCAAGCGCCGATGATGCAGTTGACGGCTTGGTGGTGCGCGATGCCAACGGCAACCTGCTAGCGGATGGCGACAGCGTAACTGTCGTTAAAGATCTCAAGGTTAAAGGCAGCTCTTCCACGCTGAAAATTGGTACCAAAGTCAAAAGCATTCGCCTGGTCGAAGGCGATCACAACATTGATTGCAAGATTGATGGCTTTGGTCAGATGAAACTCAAATCTGAGTTCGTCAAAAAGAACTAATCACTGGACGGCTCGGCGCCGTCCTGCTTGTTTCAACTCAGCAAACGATCCACTTCTTCGCACTGTTCCGCTGTTAGCTCGCCACCATAATTGCGCGAGTAGCTGCGCATTGAATCAAATCGGCGTGCAACGGCCGTTTTTATGGTGGTAACAAAATCATCACCAATGGTGTAAATCGCCATCAACTTACCAATGCGTTGCTGGATCTCACTGAGCTGCGCTAAATCGCCCGCCCGCCAGGCCTGCATCGCACGGGCAAACAGCTCCGGCACAATATTGTTTAAGCCGGAAATCACACCTGAACCGCCAGCCAGCAGATTGGGCAGCAGATATTCGTCATAACCGGAAAGCACGGTGAAATCGCTGCGCACTTTCTTGGTTTCTTCAATCATTGCGCGGTTGTGCGACAAGCAATCCATGGTGTCTTTGATGCCAATAAAGTTGGGTAACTCTGCCGCCAGTTCTGCGACCAGCGCAGGCGTTAAATCGCAGCCGGTACGCGCGGGGAAATTGTAGGCGAACCATTTGCCGCCCAGCTGTGTATCCAGCGCTTTGAAATAGCTCAGCAGCTGTTTGTGTGTCTGCCCGTAATAGTAAGGAGGCAGCACCATCACAGCATCAAATCCGTTCTGCCAGGCCGCATCCGCCAGTTGCAGCATGTCCGCAATACAGGTGCTGGAGACGTTTGCCACCATGGTCAGTGGCGAGAGTTGGCGCGCCTCGCGAATCAGTAACAGGCGCTCCTGCTGCGAGAGCGAGGCAAATTCGCCAATGCTGCCCATCAACAGCAAGGTATCAATACCTGATTGATTTAGGCGTGAAAAATGACGGCCAAGCGCATCAATATCCAGATTATTGTTGCTGTCAAAGGGCGTTACTGACGGACACCATACGCCGGGCAATGCGGGTTGTGCAGACATAACAAGCTCCTTAGTTAGAAAATGAAACATCGTTTTAACTTAATGCTATCTGCGCAGGCTAACCAGTTAGCGAGGATAAAAAGGTGAGATATCGCACTTTTCTCTTTCTATTAAGGCGAGAAAAGCAGGTAGTGTTTAGCCCCTCAGCCAAGACAGGAGCATTGCCATGCAAGACTGGAATCCACAGCTGTATCGCCAATTCGAATCCGAGCGAACCCGCCCAGCGCGCGAGCTGTTAGAACGCATTCCGCACGATGATGTGCGCTTTGCCACTGATCTTGGTTGCGGACCCGCCAACAGTACCGAGCTACTGGCACAAGCCTGGCCGGAGGCGCAGATAACCGGCATTGATAGCTCTGCCGCAATGTTAGAACAGGCGCGTGAACGTCTTCCCGCCTGCCTCTTTCAACAGGCTGATATTCGCCTCTGGCAGGCCGAACAGCCGCAGCAGGTCATCTATGCCAATGCCTCGCTGCAGTGGTTGACCGAGCATCACACATTGCTGCCACATCTGGTTGATCAATTGGCCATCGATGGCGCGTTAGCGATTCAGATGCCCGATAACCTTGAAGAACCGTCGCACCGCTTGATGCGTGAAGTGGCGGCGAATGAAAAATGGCAGACGCTGATTTCACCACAGGCGGCGGATCGCAAACGTCTGCTGACTACCGATCACTACTACGACTTGTTGACGGACGCAGGTTGCAAAGTTGATATCTGGCGCACCACTTATTATCACCCGATGGCAGATGCGCAGGGCATCATTACCTGGTTGCGTGCCACCGGGCTGCGTCCTTTCCTTGCGGGGCTTGATGAAACCCAGCAGGCAGCATTTCTCCATGATTATCATCAGGCACTCATTCCGGCTTACCCCGCACGCAGTAACGGCCAGGTTTTGTTAGCCTTCCCGCGTCTGTTTATGGTTGCAGTGAAAACAGGTTGAGGTATCTGGAAGCCACTACGCAGAAATGATGGCTGAAGGTTGAAAAGGGCTTTTCAGCGCACCATTTACTGCTAACGTGAAGCGCCACAACGGGAGAAGGCGATGAACGATGAACAGTTACAGCAGCTAAGTCGCCGCATTGGCGAGCAGCTGAAGAAACGTCAGGCAACGGTGACCGCAGCGGAATCCTGCACCGGTGGCTGGATTGCGAAAGTCTTTACCGATATCAGCGGCAGCTCCGCCTGGTTTGAGCGCGGTTTCGTCACTTACAGCAATGACGCTAAGCAGCAGATGGTGGGTGTACAGGACACAACGCTACAGCAGCATGGCGCCGTAAGTGAACAGACGGTGCGTGAGATGGCGACCGGTGCGGCAAAAGCAGCGGCGGCGGAATACGCCATCGCGGTAAGCGGTATTGCCGGTCCGGAGGGTGGTACGCCCGATAAACCGGTGGGCACCGTGTGGTTTGCGATTGCGGGACCAGAGGGGCGCGTATTAGCGCAGCGCCAGATCTTTGCTGGCGACCGTGATGCGGTGCGTCGTCAATCAGTGGCCTGGGCGCTGCAAACGCTGCTTGATGAATTTCTGATAAATTAAACTTGATACTGTATGACCATACAGTATAATTAGCGCCAACAGAACGAGCGACATACTTGATGTCGACTCACCCAGCATGATTAGGAGTGGAAATGGCGATCGACGAGAACAAACAGAAGGCTTTAGCTGCCGCACTGGGCCAGATTGAGAAGCAATTTGGTAAAGGCTCCATCATGCGCTTGGGTGAAGACCGCTCAATGGATGTCGAAACCATCTCTACCGGCTCACTGTCACTGGATATCGCGCTGGGCGCGGGTGGCTTGCCGATGGGACGTATCGTTGAGATTTATGGACCGGAGTCTTCGGGTAAAACCACGCTGACGCTGCAGGTTATTGCTTCTGCACAGCGTAAAGGTAAAACCTGTGCCTTTATCGATGCCGAGCACGCACTGGATCCGGTATACGCAAAAAAACTGGGCGTTGATATCGATAACCTGCTGTGTTCACAGCCGGATACCGGTGAGCAAGCACTGGAAATTTGTGATGCGCTGGCGCGTTCAGGCGCGGTTGACGTCATTATCGTCGACTCCGTGGCGGCGCTGACGCCGAAAGCGGAAATCGAAGGCGAGATCGGCGATTCACACATGGGTCTGGCCGCTCGTATGATGAGCCAGGCAATGCGTAAGCTAGCTGGTAACCTGAAGCAGTCCAACACGCTGCTGATCTTCATCAACCAGATTCGTATGAAGATTGGTGTGATGTTCGGTAACCCGGAAACCACAACCGGCGGTAACGCGCTGAAATTCTACGCTTCTGTTCGTCTGGATATCCGCCGTATCGGTGCGATTAAAGAGGGCGACGAAGTGGTCGGTAGCGAAACCCGCGTGAAAGTCGTGAAGAACAAAATTGCGGCACCGTTTAAGCAGGCTGAATTCCAAATCATGTACGGCGAAGGTATCAACACCTTTGGCGAGCTGGTGGATCTTGGCGTGAAGCATAAGCTGGTTGAGAAAGCCGGTGCGTGGTACAGCTACAACGGTGAGAAGATTGGTCAGGGTAAAGCTAACTCCACCAACTTCCTCAAAGAGAACCCGGCGATTGCGAATGAGATCGACAAGAAGCTGCGTGACTTGCTGTTAAGTGGTGAAGTCGCCGCTGCTGATACAGCGAAAATCTCCGCTGATGATCGCGAAGAAGCCAGCGAAACCAACGAAGATTTCTAAAATATTAACGGGAGCAGAGATGCTCCCGTTTTTGCTTTTCCCCGCCAGCGCTTTTCCTCTCTGCCTTCTTGCTTTACCCTGCGTCCCTGCACGACTGTTAGAACAAGGTTGATCCTATGTCATCGTCACCATCTGCGGCACCTGTGCCAACATATTCCCGTTTGCTGGACCGTGCTATGCGTATCCTTTCGCAGCGCGATCACAGCCGCGCAGAGCTGAAGCGTAAGTTGCAGCTCTCATCCCAACGCGCGGCCTACCTGCAGCAGCAGGAAAACACGCCGATTCCCGACGAGTTACTGGAAAAAGTGCTCGACTGGTGTCAGGAGAGCGGTTGGCTCAACGATGAGCGCTTTACCGAACGCTTTATTCAAAGCCGTGCGCGTAAGGGATATGGTCCGCAGCGCGTGCGTATGGAGTTGCAGCAAAAAGGCATTGGCCGCGATGAGATAAATCAGGCGCTGTTCGATACCGAAGTGGACTGGAGCCAGTGCGCAGCCGACCTTGCCAAACGCAAATTTGGCGAACCCTTACCGCAAACCTGGGCCGAGAAAAGCAAGGTTCAGCGTTTTTTGATGTCGAAAGGCTTTATGATGGAAGATATTCAGGCTGTTTTCAGAAATAGTGACGACTGAAAGGCGATGTGATTTTACTTCCCACTGAAGAAAATTTATCTTATTCCCACTTTTTGTTCCTCAGTCAGCGGCAGGCCGGATGGATAGGGTTTGCCAGCGAAAGGGAACGTTCGTTAGCGTGATTCCAGGAATTTTATGAGCAAGAGCACTGCTGAGATCCGTCAAGCGTTTCTCGACTTTTTTCATAGCAAGGGACATCAGGTTGTAGCCAGCAGCTCCCTCGTACCGAACAACGACCCGACTTTGCTGTTTACCAATGCCGGGATGGTCCAGTTTAAAGACGTTTTCCTCGGTCAGGATAAGCGCGACTATGCGCGTGCAACGACGTCTCAGCGTTGTGTGCGTGCCGGCGGTAAGCATAACGACCTCGAAAACGTGGGCTACACGGCACGTCATCACACCTTCTTTGAAATGTTGGGCAACTTCAGCTTTGGTGATTACTTCAAAAAAGAAGCGATCGCTTATGCATGGGAACTGCTGACGGGTGAGCAGTGGTTTAAGCTGCCTAAAGAGCGCCTGTGGGTGACCGTCTATGAAACAGACGATGAAGCCTTCGAAATCTGGGCTAACGATATTGGTGTGCCGCGCGAGCGCATTATCCGTATCGGTGACAACAAAGGCAGCGCTTATGCTTCAGATAACTTCTGGCAGATGGGCGACACCGGTCCTTGCGGTCCATGCACCGAAATTTTCTTCGATCACGGCGATCATATCTGGGGTGGCCCGCCGGGCAGCCCGGAAGAAGATGGCGATCGTTACATCGAGATCTGGAACATCGTCTTCATGCAGTTCAACCGTCAGGCCGACGGCACCATGGAGCCGCTGCCGAAACCGTCAGTGGATACCGGTATGGGTCTGGAGCGTATTGCTGCCGTTCTGCAGCACGTTAACTCCAACTATGAAATCGATCTGTTTGCCAAACTGATCAAGTCGGTTGCACAGGTAACTGGCGCAACCGATCTGGATAACAAGTCGCTGCGCGTTATCGCCGACCATATTCGCTCTTGTGCCTTCCTGATCGCCGATGGCGTGATCCCATCGAACGAAAACCGTGGCTATGTATTGCGTCGCATCATTCGTCGCGCAGTGCGTCACGGCAATATGCTGGGTGCGAAAGAAGCATTCTTCTACAAGCTGGTTGCGCCACTGATCGAGGTGATGGGTGCCGCAGGTGAAGATCTGAAGCGTCAGCAGAAGCATGTTGAAAACGCGCTGAAGAACGAAGAAGAGCAGTTTGCTAAAACGCTGGAGCGTGGACTTGCGCTGCTGGATGAGGAACTGGCGAAGCTGCAGGGCGATACGCTTGATGGCGAAACGGTGTTCCGTCTGTACGATACCTTTGGTTTCCCGGCGGATTTGACCGCTGACGTGTGCCGTGAGCGCAATCTGAAGATTGATGAAGCCGGTTTTGAAGCCGCGATGGAGCAGCAACGTCAGCGTGCGCGTGAAGCCAGTGGTTTTGGTGCCGACTATAACAATGTCATTCGCATCGATGCCGCAACCGACTTCAAAGGCTATGACCATCTGGAACTGAATGCGACAGTCGAAGCACTGTTCGTCGACGGTCAGCAAGTTGAGCAGATCAGTGCAGGTCAGGACGCGGTGGTCGTGCTTGACGAAACGCCGTTCTACGGCGAGTCAGGTGGACAGGTTGGCGATACTGGCGTGTTGGCTGGGCAGAATGCTGAATTTAGCGTTCAGGACACGCAGAAGTATGGTAAAGCGATTGGTCATATCGGTAAGCTGAGCAGCGGCCAGTTACGCGTTGGCGACCGTTTGCATGCCCAGGTTGATGAAACTCGCCGCGCGCGCATCCGTCTGAATCACTCCGCCACGCACTTGCTGCATGCAGCACTGCGTCAGGTGTTGGGTGATCACGTAGGACAGAAAGGCTCGCTGGTTAACGATAAGTATCTGCGTTTCGACTTCTCTCATTTTGAAGCCATGAAGCCGCAGGAAATCCGTCAGGTTGAGGATATTGTTAACGCACAGATTCGCCGCAACCTTGCCGTTGAGACCGAAATCATGGATCTCGATGACGCAAAACAGAAGGGCGCAATGGCGCTGTTTGGCGAGAAATACGATCAGCGCGTACGTGTGCTGACCATGGGCGATTTCTCTACCGAACTCTGTGGTGGTATCCACGCGCTGCGTACCGGTGATATTGGTCTGTTCCGCATTCAGTCTGAATCGGGTACTGCTGCAGGTGTACGTCGCATTGAAGCCGTAACCGGCGAAGGTGCGTTGGCACAAGTGAATGCGCAGAGCCAACAGCTGCTGGATGTGGCGCAATTGGTGAAAGCCAATGGCAGTAATCTGAATGAGAAGGTGCGCGGCCTGGTTGATCACGTCCGTGCGCTGGAAAAAGAGTTGCAACAACTGCGCGATCAGCAAGCTGCGCAGGAAAGCGCTTCATTGAGTAGCAAAGCGGTTGACGTTAAAGGCACGAAGTTGCTGGTCAGTGAACTGAGCAACGTTGAGCCGAAAATGTTGCGTACCATGGTCGACGACCTGAAAAACCAATTAACGTCTGCCATCATCGTGCTGGCAACGGTAGATGATGGCAAAGTTTCACTGATTGCTGGTGTGACCAAAGATCTTACTGACCGCGTAAAAGCTGGCGAGCTGATTGGCGAACTTGCCTCTCAGGTTGGCGGTAAAGGCGGTGGTCGCCCAGATATGGCTCAGGCCGGCGGTACAAATCCGCAGGCGCTGGCTGGCGCGCTAGCTGGCGTGCAGGAATGGGTCAGTAACCGACTGTAACGTATAAAACTTCGCATTGTGATAAGCGCCAGAAGCCCGTTTTCTGGCGCTTTTTTAACGCGGTGCACACCAGGTAATGACAAAGTCCGGTTGATGTAGTGTATTTCGGCTAAACTAACTATCAGCAGAATGTATTGGCATGGCGAAGCACAATGGTGTATTTGTCATAGGCATTGTTCAGCGTTATATGATGGATACGGCCGGGAGACCGAACAAGCCCGACTCTTTTAATCTTTCAAGGAGCAAAGAATGCTTATTCTAACTCGTCGAGTTGGTGAAACCCTCATGATTGGCGATGAGGTGACTGTAACGGTGCTGGGTGTTAAAGGTAACCAGGTCCGCATTGGTGTTAACGCGCCTAAAGAAGTTTCGGTTCATCGCGAAGAGATCTATCAGCGTATTCAAGCCGAAAAAACTCAAGCCTCGAGTTACTAACGGATTCAGCGCCTCGCTCCTGAGCGAGGCGCTACCGGTTTTTCCCCCTCCAGTCCCGCACATCTCCCGTTTTTCTTTCTCAATCCCTCCAGTCTTTTAATCCTCATTTGTGTTCTCCAGCAGCCTTTCTTTGTTGATAAATCACTCTTTTTGTCGTTAAAGCATCCGAATTGAGCGTCATTTGTGCAATCAAACAAAAGGCTGGAAATAAATGTTTGACTTATAAGTCCGGGAAAGTAATATGTGCGCCACGCAGTGCCGATGAGCAGAAACAAGTTCAGAAGCACGGTTCGGAAGAACGCGTAAGGTGAGGTGGCCGAGAGGCTGAAGGCGCTCCCCTGCTAAGGGAGTATGCGGTCAAAAGCTGCATCCGGGGTTCGAATCCCCGCCTCACCGCCATTTCCGATGCATCCATAGCTCAGCTGGATAGAGTACTCGGCTACGAACCGAGCGGTCGGAGGTTCGAATCCTCCTGGATGCACCATTCGGAATGGTGAAGTAAGAGTGAACGAGCAGTTCCTTTCATGGTGAGTTGTTAGCACCCTGCGTTGTACAAGAATTAACTCGATGCATCCATAGCTCAGCTGGATAGAGTACTCGGCTACGAACCGAGCGGTCGGAGGTTCGAATCCTCCTGGATGCACCATTCTTCGTATCATCCTCAGGTTGTTTCAGTTAGTCCATCGTAAGAAAACCTCAATGCATCCATAGCTCAGCTGGATAGAGTACTCGGCTACGAACCGAGCGGTCGGAGGTTCGAATCCTCCTGGATGCACCATTCCTCTTTAAAACTTCTCAAAATTGACTTCAGCAGTAACTCGATGCATCCATAGCTCAGCTGGATAGAGTACTCGGCTACGAACCGAGCGGTCGGAGGTTCGAATCCTCCTGGATGCACCATCTCTTCTTCATTACCTTTCTGTTTTTGACTCTCAGTTTCTGAATCCTGCGCCAATCAAATCCACTTGCAAAAAAATTGCTGAATTAACCGGCGTTTAACCCCGGCATTGCACTCTGACCTTTTTCCGAAAACGAAAAAAACTAATGCTTTCAAAGCATTTGCGGTTAAGCGCGCCTGGCGACAACCTGAGCGCATTACGCTAAAGTAATGGCTCATTTTGTGGTGCTCGATGGAGTGACAATGTACGACCAATATGACGCCCTGATTTTCGATATGGACGGCACAATTCTGGATACTGAGCCGACACATCGAAAAGCCTGGCAACAGGTGCTTGGCCGCTATGGTTTCACCATGGATGAAGAAAAAATGGTGGGCTTCAACGGCGCTCCAACCTGGCAACTGGCGCAGTTCATTCTTGAGCAGAACAATGCAACGCACGATCCACATCTGCTGGCGGCGGAAAAAACCGCTGCGCTGAAAGCGATGTTGCTGGATGACGTGCGTCCACTGCCGTTGATGGACGTGGTCAAAGCCTATCATGGTCGCCGTCCGATGGCGGTGGGCACCGGCAGTGAACACAGCCTGGCAAAAGCCCTGCTCGAAGAGCTAGGCGTTTACCACCTGTTTGATGCGGTTGTCGGAGCGGATGACGTACAGCGTCATAAACCGCAGCCGGATACCTTTTTACGCTGCGCTGAATTGATGGGCATCGCGCCCGAGCGCTGTGTGGTGTTTGAGGATGCTGACTTCGGCGTACAAGCCGCCAAAGCAGCAGGCATGGACGTGGTTGATGTCCGTTTACTGTGAATGAATTTCTGACCTATGGATCGTTATTCGGCAGCAGCTTCCTGAGTGCGACTCTGTTACCGGGGAGCTCGGAAGCGGTGCTGGTTGCACTGCTGATCGCCCAAAAGGGTTCGGTTTATGGATTGTTATTGGCTGCATCAGTGGGAAACACGCTGGGTGGCCTGACCAACATTCTTCTTGGTCGCCTGATGCCGCCAAAAGGGCAAGGGCGATGGCACGACACAGCAATGACGTGGTTACACCGATTGGGACCTGCAGCACTGATTTTCAGCTGGCTGCCGGTAGTGGGCGACTTACTCTGCGTGCTCGCAGGTTGGTTGCGCTTTGCCTGGCTGCCTTCGGTGCTGTTCCTCGCCATCGGTAAAACGCTGCGTTATATCGTTATCGCGACCGCCACATTACAAACAATGCAATGGTGGCATTGATTCGCACAGATTCGAGGCTACGGTTAACATTATGCTGAACAAAAATAAATTATTCACACAGCGGGAGGTTAATGTGATCCCGGACGTATCTAAGGCACTTTCCTGGCTGGAAGCGCATCCTGACGCGTTAAAGGGTATCGGCCGTGGTATTGAGCGCGAATCGTTACGCGTAAAACCCGATGGTCACCTGGCAACCACAGGACATCCTGAGTCACTCGGTTCGGCGCTTAAGCATGATTGGATTACCACCGATTTCGCTGAAACGCTGATGGAGTTCATCACACCGGTCGATCAGAGCATCGATCGTTCACTGGCGTTTCTGCGCGATATTCACCGCCATGTGGCGCGTGAGTTGGGCGATGAGCGCTTGTGGCCTTTCAGCATGCCTGGCTTCATTGATGATGTTAATAGCATCGAGCTGGCGCAGTATGGCAGCTCCAACATCGGCAAAATGAAAACGCTGTATCGTCAGGGGCTGAAGAATCGCTATAGCGCGCTGATGCAGATTATCTCTGGCGTGCACTACAACTTCTCGCTGCCGCTGTCGTTCTGGCAGGAGTGGGCGGATGTGAAAGATGCCGAAAGCGGCAAAGAGACCATCTCTGCCGGCTATCTGCGTTTGATTCGCAACTACTATCGCTTTGGCTGGGTCATTCCTTATCTGTTCGGTGCATCGCCAGCGATCTGCTCCTCATTCCTGCAAGGGCGTGACAGCAATCTGCCGTTTGAAACCGACGGCAAAGGCACGCTGTGGCTGCCTCACGCCACCTCGCTGCGCCTGAGTGACCTCGGTTACACCAATAAATCGCAGAGCGGGTTGGGCATCACCTTTAACTCGCTGGAAGGCTACGTTGCGGCACTGAAAGCGGCGATCAAAACGCCGTCGGAAGAGTATGCCGCCATGGGCACCAAAGATGCCGATGGCAACTGGTTGCAGCTGAACACCAACGTGCTGCAGATTGAAAACGAGCTGTATGCACCAATTCGTCCGAAACGCGTAACGCGTTCAGGCGAGGCACCTTCTGATGCGCTGCTGCGCGGCGGGATTGAATACATTGAAGTGCGTTCGCTGGACATCAACCCATTCTCCGCGATTGGCGTGGATGCCGATCAGGCGCGTTTCCTCGATCTGTTCCTGATTTGGTGTACGCTGGCTGACGCGCCGGAAATGAGCGCGGATGAGCTGTTGTGTACGCGTAAAAACTGGAACCGCGTGGTGATGGAAGGGCGTAAACCCGGCCAGGTCATTGCTGTGGGTTGTAGCGAAACCGAACATACGCTGGTTGAAGTGGGCAAAGCGCTGTTTGCCGATCTGCGTCGCGTGGCGGAAGTGCTCGACAGTAATCACGGCAACACGCAATATCAACAGGTTTGCGATCAACTGGTGGCATCTTTCGACGATCCTGAGCTAACCTATTCGGCGCGCATTCTGCATGCGATCAAAGAAAACGGTTTGACCGGCGCTGGCGTGGCATTGGCAGAGCAATATCGTCATCTGCTGTGTGAAGAGTCGTTAGAGATTCTGACTGAAGAGGACTTTAGTCGTCAGGCATTGGAGTCGGTGCAGGCACAAGAGAAGCTGGAACAGAGCGATACGCTGGATTTCGAAAGTTACCTCGCGGGTCGCGAAGGCTAGAAAAGAAAATGGCCACATCAATGTGGCCAAAATAAACATCTCTGTTGTCAGGGATGATGATAACAAATGCGCGTCTTTCATATATTCAGACGCTGGACGAACAGAAAAGTTTCATCGTTTTAAAAAAAATCTCAAAACAGGAGGTGACGTATGCCACTACTGGATAGTTTTACTGTTGATCACACCATCATGGGCGCACCTGCAGTACGCGTAGCAAAAACCATGAAAACTCCGCATGGCGATACCATCACCGTTTTCGACCTGCGTTTTTGCCGTCCGAATATTGAAATTCTGACTGAGCGTGGCATTCATACGCTGGAGCACCTGTTTGCTGGCTTCATGCGTAATCACCTGAATGGTGACGGCGTTGAAATCGTCGACATCTCTCCGATGGGTTGCCGTACTGGCTTCTACATGAGTTTGATTGGTACGCCTGACGAGCAGCGTGTAGCGAAAGCCTGGAAAGGCGCGATGGAAGATGTTCTGAAAGTTAAAGAGCAGGGCCAGATTCCAGAGCTGAACGAATATCAGTGCGGCAGCTACAAACTGCACTCACTGGATGAAGCGCAGCAGATCGCGCGCAATGTGCTGGCTCACGACATCGGCGTGAACCGCAACGAAGATTTGAAGCTGCCAGCTGAAAAGCTGAAAGAGCTGCACATCTAGTTAAGACACAATGAAAAACGCCGCGATTATCGCGGCGTTTTTGTTTGCAGGCTTCAGGAGCCGATGGAGGATTTTAGTGCGTGGTGCGGCGTGATGCGCACCTGCTTCACCATGTTGTCCTGCACATCGAGGATATCGATATCGTAGGCACCAAGGGTAACGCGGGTATCAACCAGCGGAATCTCTTCCAGTGCTTCCAGCAGCATGCCATTAATGGTGCGCGCATCCTCTTCCGGCAGCGTCCAGTTGAAGGCTTTGTTGATTTCACGCACATTGGCGCTGCCTTCAATCAATACCGAACCATCATTTTGCGGCATCACTTCTTCGGCCAGCGATGGCGACATTGAGGTGGTGAAATCGCCGACGATCTCTTCCAGAATATCTTCGATCGTTACTAAGCCTTTAACATCGCCATATTCATCAACCACCATGCCGACTTTCTTTTTATTACGCTGAAATTTAACCAGCTGCACGTTAAGCGGCGTGCCTTCCGGTACATAGTAAATTTCATCAGCAGCACGCAGCAGGCGATCTTTGTTGAACTCTTTCTTTTCGGTCATCATGCGCCAGGCTTCACGCACACGCAGCATACCAACACAGTCATCCAGAGAATCGCGGAACAGGACGATGCGTCCATGCGGCGAATGACTCAGCTGGCGCTCAATGGATTTCCAGTCATCATTGACGTTGATGCCAACGATCTCATTGCGCGGCACCATGATGTCATCCACGCTGACTTTCTCCAGATCGAGCACTGACAGCAGCATGTCCTGATTACGGCGCGACATCAGCGAACGTGATTCATGCACGATGGTGCGCAACTCTTCTTTGCTTAACGCCGAGTTGATTGAACCGTCGGTTTTAATGCCCACCATGCGCATCAAAATGCGGGTGATGGTATTGAGCAGCCACACCAGCGGCAACATCACATACTGCAGCGGAGCCAGTAACACGCTGCTGGGATAGGCCACTTTTTCTGGATAGAGCGCTGCGACCGTTTTCGGCAGCACTTCAGCAAATACCAGCACCACAAAAGTCAGAATACCGGTGGCAATCGCCACGCCGGCATCGCCATACAGGCGCATACCGACAATAGTGCCAAGAGCGGAGGCGAGGATATTAACGAGGTTGTTGCCGATTAAAACCAGGCTGATCAGGCGATCGGGACGACGCAGAAGTTTTTCCACCCGACGCGCGCCGCGATTACCGCTTTTGGCTTTATGGCGCAGTTTGTAACGATTGAGCGTCATCATGCCGGTCTCTGAACCGGAGAAATACGCAGAGACCAGCACCATGATGACCAGCGTAATGATCAACGTGGTGGTTGAAACGTGTTCCAACACAAAATCCTTAGTGAGAGGTGAGCAGGTGCTGAAGAACGCGGCTGCCGAAATAGGCCATGGTTAGCAGCAATGCGCCGCCACAGTTAAACCACACGACGCGGCGTCCGCGCCAGCCTTCACGATAGTGTCCCCAAAGCAGAACGATGTAGACAAACCAGGCAATGATGGAGAGAACCGCTTTATCCACATTCTCAGCGCTAAACAGGTTATGCATGAAGAGCAAACCGGTGCACAGCACCAGCGTCAACAGCACGACACCAATTTGCGTGATGTGGAACATTTTGCGCTCAATGCTGAGCAGCGGCGGCATATCCTGAGTGAAAGCCAGTTTCTTATTTTTCAACTGGTAATCGATCCACGCCAGCTGCAGCGCATACAGTGCCGCAATGATCAGCGTGGCATAGGCAAACAGCGACAGGCCGATGTGCACCATCATGCCCGGTGTGGTTTCCAGATGCGTAATAAAGGCATTCGGCACAAAGGTGGCAAAGGCCAGATTTATCAACGCAAAGCTGTAAACAATGGGTAGCAGCAGCCAACCACGATTACGCGAGGCGACAATCGTCATGATGGCGCAGATCAGCAGGCTAACCAGCGAGCCGATATTGAGCAGGCTGAGGTTTTGCCCGTTATCAACAGCAAAAATGCGCTGCTGCAGGGCAACGGCGTGCGCAATCAGCGCCACGCAGGCAGAAAGCACAGCAAAACGACGCCAGCCACCGTTGCGTTTAAGCAGGCTGGGAATGATCAATGCAAGACTGAGGGAGTAGGCGAACAGCGCCACGATCGCGAAAACGAACATAGATCCTTTCAGGTATCGGTCAGATAAGGAAAAAAGCAGTATAGCGCCAGCAGCAGCAGGCTCCAAACGATCTGACGGTCAATTGCAGAGATCGCTTCGTCTTCGTGTTATAATCCGCCGCATTGTGTCGCCTATGGCGGCCTCGCTACGGTTCTAAGTGAGAGAGCATGTTTGATAATTTAACCGATCGTTTGTCGCAAACCCTGCGCAATATCAGCGGCCGCGGAAGGCTGACCGAAGACAACATCAAAGACACGCTGCGTGAAGTTCGCATGGCGCTGCTGGAAGCTGACGTTGCGCTGCCGGTGGTGCGTGAATTTATTAATCGCGTGAAAGAGGCCGCCGTTGGCCACGATGTGAACAAAAGCCTGACGCCAGGCCAGGAGTTCATCAAAATCGTGCGCAATGAACTGGTTGCGGCGATGGGCGCTGAAAATAATGCGCTCAATCTGAATGCTCAGCCGCCAGCCGTGGTGCTGATGGCCGGTTTGCAAGGTGCCGGTAAAACTACCAGCGTGGCAAAACTGGGTAAATTCTTGCGCGAGAAGCACAAGAAGAAAGTGTTGGTGGTTTCTGCTGACGTTTATCGCCCAGCGGCGATCAAACAGCTGGAAACCCTGGCTGAGCAGGTCGGCGTTGATTTCTGTCCGTCAGATCTGAGTCAAAAGCCGGTCGACATTGTTCAGAACGCGCTGAAACAAGCCAAAGTCCAATTCTACGATGTGCTGCTGGTGGATACCGCCGGTCGTTTACACGTCGATGAAGCGATGATGGACGAAATCAAACAGGTACACGCCGCGATCAATCCGGTGGAAACGCTGTTTGTGGTCGATGCCATGACCGGTCAGGATGCCGCCAACACCGCGAAAGCCTTCAACGAAGCGCTGCCGCTGACCGGTGTGATCCTGACGAAAGTCGATGGTGATGCGCGCGGTGGTGCGGCGCTGTCGATTCGTCACATCACCGGCAAGCCAATCAAATTTATGGGGATGGGCGAGAAGACCGAAGCGCTGGAAGCTTTCTATCCAGAGCGTATCGCGTCGCGCATTCTTGGCATGGGCGATGTTCTGTCGCTGATCGAAGATATTGAGAGCAAAGTTGACCGCGATCAGGCGGAGAAACTGGCGAAGAAACTGAAAACCGGCGACGGTTTTGATCTCAACGACTTCCTTGAGCAGTTGAAGCAGATGCGCAACATGGGCGGCATGGCGAGCCTGATGGGCAAACTGCCGGGCATGGGACAGCTGCCAGACAACGTGAAATCACAGATGGATGACAAAGTGCTGGTTCGCATGGAAGCCATCATCAATTCGATGACGCGTAAAGAGCGTGAAAAGCCAGAAATTATCAAGGGTTCGCGCAAACGTCGTATTGCGCTGGGCTCAGGCATGCAGGTGCAGGACGTCAACCGACTGCTGAAACAGTTCGATGATATGCAGCGCATGATGAAGAAAATGAAGAAAGGCGGCATGGCCAAAATGATGCGTGGCATGAAAGGTATGATGCCGCCTGGATTCCCTGGTCGCTAAGGCGGCCGCACAGAAAGCCGGTTATTTGACACACTCAGGTTGCTTTTTGCGCCAAAATGAGTAAAATTTTCGGGCTTTTTATATCGCGCTCGGGCCCCGTTCCTCGATGGGGCCCGAGCGCTTTATTAACTAATGAGGATGTTATGGTAACAATTCGTTTGGCACGTCACGGCGCTAAAAAGCGTCCGTTCTATCAGGTCGTCGTAACTGACAGCCGCAATGCTCGTAACGGTCGTTTCATCGAGCGCGTAGGTTTCTTCAACCCGATCGCTTCTGGTCAGGCTGAAGGTCTGCGTCTGGATCTGGACCGTATTGAGCACTGGGTTGGCCAGGGCGCAACGCTTTCTGATCGCGTTAACGCGCTGATCAAAGAAGCAAAGAAAGCAGCTTAATCTGTCACGGTGGTGAGCATGAGCATTAAACCTGCCGGGCAGCCTCCCGTTAACCCGATTGTATTGGGAAAAATGGGCGCGGCTTACGGAATTCGGGGTTGGCTCAAAGTGTTTTCCTCCACTGAAGACGCTGAAAGCATCTTCGACTACCAACCTTGGTTCATCCAGCGCGCCGGTAAATGGCAGCAGGTCGAACTCGAGGGCTGGAAGCACCACAATCAGGACCTGATCATCAAAGTCAAAGGCATTGACGATCGGGACGCTGCGGCACAGTTGACCAATTGCGAAATTACGGTCGACTCCACGCAGCTGCCAGCGCTGGAAGCAGGCGATTACTACTGGAAAGACCTTATGGGTATGAAAGTAGTGAACCTCGAAGGCTACGAGATGGGCAAAGTCATTGATTTGATGGAAACCGGATCGAACGACGTTCTCGTCGTTAAGGCAAACCTGAAGGATGCATTCGGTGCGCAAGAGCGGTTAATTCCGTTTCTTGATGAACAGGTTATCAAGAAAGTCGATCTCTCTACTGGCCTTATTGAAGTAGATTGGGATCCTGGTTTTTGATCTCCGGACAATCCGGTAACGTAACGGCGAACGCGATGTGGATTGGTGTTATTAGCCTGTTTCCAGAGATGTTTCGCGCTATTACCGAGTACGGGGTAACTGGCCGGGCAGTAAAAAATGGCCTGCTCGACATTCAAAGCTGGAGTCCTCGTGACTTCACGCATGACCGGCACCGTACCGTGGACGATCGTCCTTACGGCGGCGGACCGGGAATGTTGATGATGGTGCAACCCTTACGGGACGCCATCTCCGCAGCGAAAGCGGCGGCGGGAGAAGGCGCTAAGGTGATTTATCTTTCACCTCAGGGACGCAAACTGGACCAACAGGGCGTTTGCGAACTGGCGACCAATCAGAAGTTGATTCTGGTATGCGGTCGCTATGAAGGGATAGATGAGCGCGTGATTCACACAGAGATTGATGAAGAATGGTCAATCGGTGATTACGTTCTCAGTGGCGGTGAGCTGCCAGCCATGACGTTGATTGACTCGGTCGCCCGGTTTATTCCCGGCGTACTGGGGAAACAGGCGTCAGCCGATGAGGATTCGTTCTCGGATGGTTTGCTGGATTGCCCGCACTACACCCGACCTGAAGTGTTAGAAGGGATGGAAGTTCCGCCAGTTTTACTGTCGGGCAACCATGCCGATATTCGCCGCTGGCGCCTGAAACAGTCGTTAGGCCGTACCTGGCTAAGAAGACCTGAACTTCTGGAAAACCTGGCTCTGACTGAAGAGCAAGCACGGTTGCTAAATGAGTTCCAGCGTGAACATCAGCAGCAACAAAACGATGAGGCGGGAGAGTAATCTTCCCTCACTATCAGTTTACCCAGGATAAGAGATTTAATTATGAGCAACATTATCAAGCAACTTGAACAAGAGCAGATGAAGCAGGACGTACCTTCATTCCGTCCGGGTGATTCCGTGGAAGTGAAAGTATGGGTCGTAGAAGGTTCTAAGAAGCGTCTGCAGGCATTCGAGGGCGTGGTTATCGCTATTCGTAACCGCGGTCTGCATTCTGCATTCACTGTTCGTAAGATTTCTAACGGCGAAGGTGTTGAGCGTGTCTTCCAGACTCACTCTCCAGTAATTGACAGCATTGCTGTTAAACGTCGTGGTGCTGTACGTAAAGCCAAACTGTATTACCTGCGTGAGCGTACCGGTAAGTCAGCTCGTATCAAAGAGCGTCTTGGCGCGTAAGCGACTTCTCAAAGTTAATAGCAAACAAGGGGTTGGCCATTTGGCCAGCCCCTTTTTTTATGAGCGCTTTAAATGATAGATTGCGCCATTCACCGCTCCGCTCTCCAGAATGATCAGCCCAAAGCAATAATCAACCAATGTGAAGCCGCAGCGTAAGGCAACCGCGCGACTGGCTTGATTCTCTTCTGCTGCCAGAATCTCCAGCTGATTGATACGTGGATATTGGAAGCCAAATTCGACCAACTGCACCACCGCACGCGTCGCAACGCCTTGCCGCTGAGCATCGCTGCGCACCCAATACCCTAATGTACTGCTTTCGTCCGGATTCTTTGCGAAACGAATACCGGCGCTTCCCAGCAACCGATCGTTGCCATCCACAATAGCGAACTCTTCCGCCTCGCCTTTACTGCGTTGAATGCGCGTGAAATCGATCCAGCTGGCCGCTTCATCGGGATGATAACTATCGTGAGCCCAAGCCATCCAGGGTTTTAACGTACCTAGCGATTCGTTGACGGCTTGAGTGAATGCATCGATATCCTGCAACGTGAAAGGGCGCAGTGTGACAAGCGAAATGGACATCGCACGATCCCTGAAAAATAATGAATAACAAAATGTTAGCTCGGCTGCTGGCAAAAATCATTAACGGGATTTATTGTTGTGTAATTATTTATTTACATCTTGATGTTTTGGTGGTTTTGTTTAAGTTAATGATATTTATATCTTATATGTGTTTTAAAGTGGTTTTTTATTTTAGTGGTAATAAAAGTGTACATGTGTGGATTGCAAGATGTACAGGGTGTGGTAAAGTAAGCGCCATCCTCACAGAGGATCCCAAACCGCATAAACGAGTAAAAAGGATCGCAATCATGCAAAAAGACGCGCTGAACAATGTGCATATCGCCGACGAACAAATTTTGATTACCCCGCAAGAGCTGAAAGCCAAATTCCCGCTCACTGCGGCGCAGGAAGCGCAAATTGCGTCTTCTCGCCAGACCATTGCCGACATTATTGCGGGCCGCGATCCGCGCCTGTTGGTGGTTTGTGGTCCTTGTTCAATTCACGATACCGAAGCCGCACTTGCCTATGCCCGTCAGTTGCAATCTCTCTCTGCACAGTTGAAGGATCAGCTGTACATCGTTATGCGCGTTTATTTTGAAAAACCTCGAACCACCGTCGGCTGGAAAGGGTTAATCAACGATCCTTACATGAACAACTCGTTTGATATGGAAGCCGGCCTGCATATCGCACGTCAGCTGCTGGTTAATCTCGTCGAGATGGGATTACCGCTGGCGACCGAAGCACTGGATCCAAATAGCCCACAATACCTTGGCGATCTGTTTAGCTGGTCAGCGATCGGTGCGCGTACCACCGAATCACAAACCCACCGTGAAATGGCTTCAGGCCTTTCCATGCCGGTTGGTTTTAAAAATGGTACGGATGGCAGCCTTGGTACCGCGATTAACGCCATGCGCGCCGCTGCAATGCCGCACCGTTTTGTAGGTATCAATCAGGCTGGTCAGGTTTGCTTACTGCAAACCCAGGGCAACCCAGATGGACATGTGATTCTGCGCGGCGGTAAAGCACCAAACTACGGTCCAGAAGATGTCGCTCAGTGTGAAAAAGAGATGCTGAAAGCGGGACTGCGTCCGGCCTTAATGATAGATTGCAGCCATGGTAATTCTAACAAAGACTATCGCCGCCAGCCTGGCGTAGCCGAATCGGCTATCGCGCAGATTAAAGATGGAAACCGTTCCATCATTGGCCTGATGTTGGAAAGCAACATTCATGAAGGCAACCAGTCTTCTGAACAACCACGTAGCGAAATGAAATACGGTGTATCCGTCACTGATGCTTGCATCGACTGGGAAACCACTGAAACGTTGCTGCGTGAAATCCATCAGGATCTGCAGGGAGTGCTGTCGGCGCGTCTGTCACACGAGGTGTAATGAGACATGGTGGCTGAACTGACCGCGCTACGCGATCAAATCGATGAAGTAGATAAAGCACTGCTTGGGTTACTGGCAAAGCGACTGGAGCTGGTAGCCGAAGTAGGGGAAGTTAAAAGCCGCTACGGTTTGCCGATCTATGTTCCCGAGCGTGAGGCCAGCATGTTGGCTTCTCGCCGTCAGGAAGCTGAAGCGCTCGGTGTCTCGCCGGATTTGATTGAAGATGTATTGCGTCGCTTGATGCGTGAATCTTATGCGCATGAAAATGACAAAGGCTTCAAAACACTGTGTCCTACGCTGCGTCCGGTGGTAATAGTGGGTGGCCGCGGCCAGATGGGGCGTCTGTTTGAAAAGATGCTGACACTTTCTGGCTATCAGGTCCGCATTCTGGATAAAGGCGATTGGGAACGTTCGGACGAGCTGCTGAAAGATGCGGGCATGGTGATCATCAGTGTGCCAATCCATCTGACAGAGCAAATTATCGGTGAGCTGCCGAAGTTGCCAGAAGATTGCATTCTGGTCGATCTGGCCTCGGTGAAGAATCGCCCGCTGCAAGCGATGCTAGCCGCGCACACCGGACCGGTTCTGGGCTTGCATCCGATGTTTGGCCCAGACAGCGGCAGCCTGGCGAAGCAGGTTGTGGTGTGGTGCGATGGCCGTCAGCCGGAAGCTTATCAGTGGTTCCTTGAGCAGATTCAGGTTTGGGGCGCGCGGCTGCATCGTATCAGTGCCGTTGAGCATGACCAGAATATGGCGTTTATTCAGGCACTGCGTCACTTTGCGACTTTCGCTTATGGTCTGCATCTGGCGGAAGAGAACGTTAATCTGGATCAGCTGCTGGCGCTATCTTCACCGATCTACCGCCTTGAGCTGGCGATGGTTGGACGTCTGTTCGCACAGGACCCACAGCTTTACGCGGACATCATTATGTCCTCGGAGAGTAATCTGGCGCTGATCAAACGTTATTACCAACGATTTGGCGATGCGATCAAACTGCTCGAGCAGGGCGATAAGCAAGCCTTCATCAATAGCTTCGAGCGCGTTGAACACTGGTTTGGTGATTACGCGAAACGCTTCCTGGTCGAAAGCAGAAGCATGCTGCGATCGGCGAACGATAGCCGGCAGTAAAAACAAAAGGCATCCGTGAGGATGCCTTTTTGCTTAGAGGCGCGGTTCAACCGGCACCACATTCTCGCCTGGATAGCAGCCGAGAACTTTTAATGAACGGGTTAAGCCGCTTAACTCCGTTAACGCCAGCTGCATATTCTCTGATTGCAGATTGCCTTGCACATCAATATAAAACATCTCTTCCCATGGATTGCCGTTGATTGGACGGTTTTCCAGTTTGCTCATGATCAGGCCGTGGTTACGTAATACCATCAGCGCTTCAACCAATGCGCCCGCTTGTTGGCCAGTTGCCATGATCAGCGTAGTTTTTGCCGGAACCTGGCCGGAAACTTCAATCGCTTTACGTGCCAGCACGATGAAGCGCGTATGGTTCTGCTGCTGATTGGCCAGGTTGCGCTCCAGTACCTGCAATCCATACAGCTCACCGCCCGCTTCACTACCTAATGCGGCCACCTTCGGTGAATTCATCGCGGCCACTTTCTCCATTGCTGCGGCGGTGCTTTCGGTGTATTCGATTTTCCATTGCGGGAAGCGATTGATGAATTGGCTGCACTGCTGGAATGGCTGTGGATGGCTATACACCGTTTCGATCTGCTGTAGATCGGTGCTGCCGTTGACCAGCACACAGTGCTCAATCGGAATGGTCAGTTCACCCACAATCGATAGCGAGGTTTGCTGAAGCAGATCGTAAACGTCGTTGATCGAGCCAGAGCTGGTATTTTCGATCGGCATTACTGCGTAATCCGCCTGGCCACTTTCCACCTGATGAATAATGTCATGGAATTTCAGGCAGCCAATCTCCACCATCGAATCAAAATGTCGGGTGGCGTATTTACGCGCGGCAAGATGTGAGTAAGAACCTTTCGGGCCGAGGAATGCAATGCGCGGCGCGTGAGCGTGTGGATGGTTGAGATTCTTTTGCAGCAAGGCTTGCTGGGTAAGAACAGAATCTTCAATCACCAACTGGAACAGGCGGGTAATGTAATGCGCATCAAGCTGATGCTTTTTACCCAGAGAAATCAGGTTTTCCAGCAGCGCGCGTTCACGTTCTACGTCGCGGATAGGGCGATGCGTTGCCAGTTTAGCCTGGGCAACTTCAACAGCCAGTGTGCGACGCTCCGACAAAAGCGCTAACAGTTTTTCATCAACGGCGCTGATTTTATCGCGCAAGGCCAGCAGCGGATTTTCGGGATTCATAGGGCTCACCTGTAAAATGTCCAATAAAAAAGCCTCCCATTTGGGAGGCTTTGTTGTTCGTCTTCGCATTCATTTTCACATGACGAATCGCCTCCCAATCAGGGGAAGGTAAAAAAGAATGCGAAGAAGAACGGCAGATGTTTCATGGTTGTTTCCATAAATGAAGTGGCTTGAGAGTAACCGCAGTGATTTAAAGCTGTCAATAAAAAACGCGCCCGAAGGCGCGTTACTAAAGATGTTTGTTTATTCCGTAGGAAGAAAATCTTTCACACTACTATTGGCGCGACGTGCTTCGGGTTTATGTTGCGCTTTATTAAGTTGTCGCTCCAGCTTAGCAATCAAGTCATTGATGGCCGTGTACATATCATCATGTTTCGCACTGGCAACCAGCGTTCCGTTAGGGGTATTAATAGTGGCATCAGCCACAAACTCCTTCGGCTCTTTCGATAACACAATGTGAGGGTTTATCAGATGTGTTTGCCATTTTTCCAGCTTGGCGAGACGCTCTTCAACGTGGTTACGGATGGCCTCGGTGATTTCCATTTGTTTGCTGGTAATGTTCAGAATCATAGTTAAACCTCTCTGTCATTTCCGTCTGGGTAGGACCAGCATACCGCGGATATTAAGAAAATGTGTGATCTAAATCACATTGAAATGTCACTTTTTGTCAATGCCGCTTAATTGTGAGAAAGGCCGGGAAAGTAGCCGGAAATGCTTGAAGACCAGTGCGGAAGGGCGCATGATTGAATGGATAACCGCAGCGATAAATCTCTAAAATTGTTAAGTTATCTACTAAATGACATAAAAAAAAGCAGCCTCATGGGCTGCTTTTTTGTGGGTGTCATAATCAGGACTGATTATTTGCCGCAATGATTTTTGCTACTTTGTCGGCTTCAGCCGTCAACTGCAGCTGGCGGTAAGCATTTTCCATCAACGGCAGCGCTTCATGCGTCGCCTCAGTATCCGGATAATCCTTCATCATGGTTTCCACGCGGTTAACAACAGCGACATAGGCACCGCGCTTGGTATAGAATTGCGCCACCGAGAGTTCATACTTCGCCAGGCGCTCTTTCAGGAATGCCAAACGTTTCTGCGCATCCGCAGCATATTGGCTGTTTGGATAACCGCGCAGTAATTGCGAGAAGTCACGGAAAGCATCACGAGCGTGCGTCGGATCACGATCGGAACGATCGATACCGAAGAAGCCCTGCAGTGCAGAATCATCCAGCGCCATATCCGTCAGACCTTTCATATAGATGACATAGTCGATATTCGGATGGGTTGGATTGAGACGCATAAAGCGAGATATAGCGGCTTGCGCCAGTGGCAGATCGGCATTTTTGTAATACGCGTAGATCAAATCCAGCTGTACTTGCTGCGAGTAAGGACCAAATGGATAGCGGTTATCCAGTGCTTCCAGTTGCTTAATCGCCGCTTTAAAGTTACCGTCCTGCAGCTTTTGCTGGGCCGTGGCGTAAATTTCAGACGGCGGGCTGTCCGGGACTGGATCTGATGAGCCAGAACAACCCACAAGCGCCAGGCTCAGGCTCAGTGTGGCAGCAGCCACCAGATGTTTCATACGCGTCATGACGAAATGATTATCCTCAAAGTGTTGTAGCAGAAGCTGTCCGTATAGCTCCCAGTTATGACCAGGTACGATAGCACATTATATTAAACGGCATCGCCGTGAAAACCCAACGTTAACGAAGAAGCTGTATATGGCACAACAAGTTCAACTCACCGCAACGGTGTCCGAAGCACAACTTGGACAACGCTTAGATCAGACTTTGGCAGAATTGTTCCCTGATTATTCACGTTCTCGCATAAAAGAATGGATTCTTGAGCGCCGAGTCAGCGTCAACGGCACTATCATCGATAAACCAAAAGAAAAAGTTTTTGGCGGTGAGCATGTCTCGATTGATGCTGAGATCGAAGAAGAGCAACGCTGGGAAGCGCAAAACATCCCGCTGAACATCGTCTATGAAGATGACGACATTCTGGTTATCAACAAACCTCGCGGTTTGGTGGTACATCCCGGCGCCGGTAATCCTGATGGCACGGTGCTTAACGCACTGCTTTATCACTATCCACCGATCGCTGACGTGCCTCGCGCAGGGATTGTTCATCGTCTGGATAAAGATACCACCGGTTTGATGGTGGTCGCGAAAACCGTTCCTGCACAAACTCACTTGGTTGAAACGCTGCAGCTGCGCGAAATCACGCGTGAATATGAAGCGGTAGCGATTGGCACCATGACCGCAGGCGGTACTGTGGATCAGCCAATGGCGCGCCACTCAACTAAACGCACACACATGGCGGTGCACCCGATGGGTAAACCGGCCACCACGCACTATCGCATCATGGAGCACTTCCGTGCCCATACGCGTTTGCGTTTACGCCTCGAAACCGGTCGTACGCATCAGATTCGTGTACATATGGCGCATATCAACCATCCGCTGGTGGGCGATCCGCTGTACGGAGGCCGTCCGCGTCCGCCAAAAGGTGCATCAGAAGCGTTCATCACTACGCTACGTGGTTTTGATCGCCAGGCGCTGCATGCCACGATGTTACGTCTCTATCACCCCATTACCGGTATTGAGATGGAATGGCATGCGCCATTGCCGCAGGATATGGTCGATTTAATTGATGCGCTGAAAGCCGATACCCTTGAATTCCGCGATCAGATGGATTGGCTATGAGTGAATGGATCATCCCGGATTGGCCTGCGCCGCAGCATGTTCGGGCATGTTCCACCACGCGATACGGCGGCGTCAGCGCTGCCCCCTGGGATTCGTTGAATCTTGGTGGGCACGTTGGCGACGCTGAAGCGCATGTTGCGCAGAATCGTCAACATTTAGTTGAGCAACTGGCGCTACCTGCAATGCCGCAATGGCTGGATCAGATTCATGGCCAAGTGGTTGCACGTTTACCCGCCAGCGCTCCGCTACCACGCGCAGATGCCGCCATCACCCGTGAAAGCGGGGTTGTTTGCGCAGTGATGACGGCGGATTGTTTGCCGGTGCTGTTTTGTAGCAAGGATGGTAGTGAAGTCGCTGCAGCGCACGCGGGTTGGCGTGGTCTCTGTAATGGCGTGCTGGAACAGACGTTGTCACAGTTTCACTGCTCGCCACATGACATTCATGCATGGCTTGGTCCGGCGATTGGGCCACAGGTATTTGAAGTTGGTCCGGAAGTCAGAACGGCATTTATGGCGCATGATTCCAAAGCGGAAGAAGCTTTCCGCCCGGTTGGTAACAAATACTTCGGGGATATTTGGCTGCTGGCTCGTCAGCGGTTACAAGCGGCCGGCGTACATTCCATCAGTGGTTCTACGCGTTGTACCTTCCAGGAGCGCGATGATTTTTTCTCCTACCGACGCGACGGAATCACCGGGCGTATGGCAACTTTGATTTGGCTGAGATAACCTTACTCCACAAGACGGTCCAGTTAGCGTATTTTTTGCTCACAACTCAGGTCATTAACCTTGAAAAATTTGAGGGATGACCTCATTTAATCTCCAGTAGCATTTTGACCTGTAATGGGAGGAATTATGCGTCTGGATCGTCTTACTAATAAATTTCAACTGGCACTTGCCGATGCACAGTCCCTTGCTCTGGGACATGACAATCAATTCATTGAACCCCTTCATTTGATGAGCGCATTGCTCAATCAGGAAGGCGGATCGGTGCGTCCGTTGCTCAGCGCAGCGGGTGCCGATGTGGCTGGCCTGCGTACCAGCATTGAACAAGCGATTAATCGACTACCGCAGGTTGAAGGGACCGATGGCGATGTACAGCCATCCGCCGATCTGATTCGGGTACTTAACTTGTGCGACAAGCTGGCGCAAAAGCGCGGCGACAACTTTATATCATCTGAATTATTTGTATTGGCGGCCCTCGATTCACGTGGTTCGCTGGCTGATCTTTTGAAATCAGTTGGCGCGACGTCGGAAAAACTCTCTAAGGCCATCGAGCAATTACGGGGAGGAGACAGCGTGAACGATCAAGGGGCTGAAGATCAGCGTCAGGCGTTAAAAAAATACACCATCGACCTTACAGAGCGTGCCGAACTCGGCAAGCTGGATCCGGTGATTGGTCGTGATGAAGAAATCCGCCGCACCATTCAGGTGTTGCAGCGTCGTACCAAAAATAACCCGGTACTGATTGGTGAACCCGGCGTCGGTAAAACGGCTATCGCCGAAGGTTTAGCGCAGCGCATCATCAATGGTGAAGTGCCGGAAGGGCTGAAAGGCCGTCGCGTGCTGGCGCTGGATATGGGATCGCTGGTCGCGGGCGCCAAATATCGTGGTGAATTTGAAGAGCGCCTCAAAGGCGTGCTTAGCGACCTGGCGAAGCAGGAAGGCAACGTCATTCTGTTTATCGACGAACTGCATACCATGGTTGGCGCCGGTAAAGCCGATGGTGCAATGGATGCGGGCAACATGCTGAAACCAGCATTGGCTCGCGGTGAGTTGCACTGTGTCGGCGCAACCACGCTGAATGAGTATCGTCAGTTCATTGAGAAAGATGCGGCGTTGGAACGTCGTTTCCAGAAAGTCTTTGTTGCTGAGCCGAGTGTGGAAGATACCATCGCGATTCTGCGCGGACTGAAAGAACGCTATGAACTGCACCACCATGTGCAGATCACCGATCCGGCGATTGTGGCTGCGGCGACTTTGTCGCACCGTTATATCTCTGATCGCCAGCTGCCGGATAAGGCCATCGACCTGATAGACGAAGCAGCTTCAAGTATTCGTTTACAGATGGATTCGAAGCCAGAATCACTCGATCGCCTTGAGCGCCGTATCATCCAGTTAAAACTGGAGCAGCAGGCGCTGAAGAAAGAGTCTGATGATGCCAGCGTGAAGCGTCTGGAAATGCTGGAAAGCGAACTTGGCCAGAAAGAGCGTGAATATGCTGAGCTGGAAGAAGAGTGGAAAGCAGAAAAAGCCTCTTTAACTGGCACGCAGAACATCAAAGCAGAGCTGGAACAAGCGCGCCTGACTATGGAGCAAGCACGTCGCGTTGGCGACCTGGGTCAGATGTCTGAACTGCAGTACGGAAAAATTCCGGAACTTGAGAAACAGTTAGCCATTGCTACGCAGTCTGAAGGCAAAACCATGAAGCTGTTACGTAATCGCGTAACGGATGTGGAGATTGCCGATGTGCTGGCGCGTTGGACCGGAATTCCTGTAGCACGCATGATGGAAGGTGAACGTGATAAGTTGCTGCGTATGGAGCAAGAGCTGCACTCACGGGTTATCGGTCAGAACGAAGCGGTAGAAGCGGTTTCGAATGCGATTCGTCGTAGCCGCGCCGGCTTGTCGGATCCGAATCGTCCAATTGGTTCCTTCCTGTTCCTTGGACCAACGGGTGTCGGTAAAACCGAATTGTGTAAAGCGCTGGCTAACTTCCTGTTCGACAGCGATGACGCGATGGTGCGTATTGATATGTCCGAGTTTATGGAAAAACACTCGGTATCACGGCTGGTGGGTGCGCCTCCGGGATATGTCGGCTATGAAGAGGGCGGTTATCTGACTGAAGCGGTGCGTCGTCGTCCTTATTCAGTGATTTTATTGGATGAGGTTGAGAAGGCGCATCCTGATGTCTTCAATATCCTGTTGCAGGTGCTGGATGATGGTCGCTTAACCGATGGACAGGGTCGCACGGTCGATTTCCGTAATACCGTGGTGATCATGACTTCCAACCTTGGCTCCGATCTTATTCAGGAACGTTTCGGTTCTCTGGATTACGCGGAAATGAAAGAGGTGGTGATGACGGTTGTGGGGCAGCATTTCCGCCCAGAGTTTATCAACCGTATCGATGACATGGTGGTGTTCCACCCATTGGGCGAAAAACACATTGCTTCCATTGCGCAGATTCAGTTACAACGTTTGTATAAACGTCTTGAGGAGCGCGGCTATCAGCTGCATATCTCCGATGAGGCGCTCAAACTGCTCGGCGAGAATGGCTATGACCCGGTTTATGGTGCGCGTCCATTGAAACGTGCTATCCAGCAGCAGATTGAAAATCCGCTGGCACAGCAGATTCTTTCTGGTGCCTTGGTTCCGGGAAAAACCATCGAAATGGATGTAAAAGATGATGTGATAGTTGCTCATCAGTAATCACTTCCGATTAAAACGGGCCTGCGGGCCTAATGCCAGTCAGTTAAGCCTGACTGGCATTTCTTCTTTTGGCTGTCGGGTACTTCCAGGGCCTCTCTTTCACCACTCTCGGGAACGACCTCTCCCGTCGCCCCGGCAGTTTGACTATCTGCGCTATCGCGTCCACATTTTTCACCAGTTCCGGGATCCGCCCCGGTGACGCGCCCTCAAGCGTCCAGAGCAGCTTCATTACCCAGGCCGCAGACTCGCTGAAGCTCAGCTGACTAGGCCAGTATCCCTTAAGCGTCGACGCCATTTTTATCATCTGATATCTCACCAGATTATACGCAAGCAGCACGCCCCACAGCTCCTGACGCACCATCTCCGGTTTTTTGCTGCGCAGCGTCAGCCGGTTATCCTGCAGCCCCTGCTTGAATTCCCGATATCCCAGCTCTATCTCCCAGCGATGGCTGTACAGGTCCGCTATCTCTTTCCCCGGATAGCGCATCGCATCCGTCATCGACGTCAGGAACCGCCACGTCTTTCCTTTAATTTCCCGGCTGATAAGCCTCATCACTGCATATTCCGCCAGATGAGGCCACTTCTTCCGCGCCTGAGGGGACGTTTTAACACGGATGAGCGCATCTCCTTTTCCCAGGCGGCGTACCTCTTCGTACTGCAGGTCTTTGCGGGCTGCTATCATCCAGTGACGGTTTTCCCCCGCCTGATGCCAGGCGCTGAGCAGGCCGAACGAGGTATAGCCCTTGTCGAACAGCGTCAGGCTGTTGTCGGGGACGCGTGGGATAAGCCCTTCCGCCAGTATCATTTCGTTCTCATTCTGGCAGCCCATCACGGCGCCGCCGATAAGATGGCTGGTCAGCTCCATCAGGCAGACCACGCGTACCTGCGGATAGGGCGATGCACCGGCAACCGTTTTTGTGCGGGCGATAGCCTTTTCATTATCCGGCGTTTCCTGCGTGCGCCAGACGACGCCGTCAACCGCGTGAAGCGTCAGCCCACACCAGTCAGGATGCGTGGTCTGCGCGTGCCAGAGGTCGCTGCTTTGTTCGAAGACACGCCTGACGGCATCGTCTCCCAGGCGCTGCCGGGCCTGCACCACGGCGCTGGGCGCAACAAAAGGCCGGTTTCCCGGCAACAGAATATCAAGGCGATTCACGATGGCGTGCAGGGGCTCTTTGCGCTCAAGCGCCATGCCGATAAAGCACCAGACCATCATATCGGTGGTAAGACGGCGCTTGCGAAGGGTAACGGAGCCTGACTCCTGAATGCAGCGGGCGATCAGTTCGGGCTCAAGGACATCCGCGAGTGTAGTGAGTGGGTTACGCAGAGAATCGTAGCAAGAGACAATATCAAAGGCCTGACGGAGCTGCATAAAAAAATCCGGAAACGAAACGTTCCCGGATTCTTACACAGCCACTGGATCGTTCAACTGATCCTTAACTGATCGGCATTAGGCCTGCGGGCCCGTTTTTTTTGACCTTATCACAAGAATTAGCTGCTTTTTACAACGTATAGCCTGGAAAGTGAGCGGTTGCGCGAAAACTTCAAATTAGCACTTGTCAGCTGAAAGGAACTCCCTATAATGCGCCACCACTGAGACGGCAAAGCGGCAACGCAGACGGCTCAGCAGGGAGTGAAGAAATTCATCCCGCCGGATGAAAACGCTGAAAAAAGTGTTTGACTCCGAAAGAGGAAAGCGTAATATACGCCACCTCGCGACAGACGGTTCAGCCGCTGTTCGCAACGCTCTTTAACAATTTATCAGACAATCTGTGTGGGCACTCGCAGGATTGATATCAGCGTCTCCGGACGTAAAAAATATCAAAGCCTCACGAGTGAACACATAATGAAATTCATTATGACGTTTTACAGATGAGCATCGCTGAACTTGTTTCAGCAAATCAAACTTAAATTGAAGAGTTTGATCATGGCTCAGATTGAACGCTGGCGGCAGGCCTAACACATGCAAGTCGAACGGTAGCACAGAGAGCTTGCTCTCGGGTGACGAGTGGCGGACGGGTGAGTAATGTCTGGGAAACTGCCCGATGGAGGGGGATAACTACTGGAAACGGTAGCTAATACCGCATAACGTCGCAAGACCAAAGTGGGGGACCTTCGGGCCTCACACCATCGGATGTGCCCAGATGGGATTAGCTAGTAGGTGGGGTAATGGCTCACCTAGGCGACGATCCCTAGCTGGTCTGAGAGGATGACCAGCCACACTGGAACTGAGACACGGTCCAGACTCCTACGGGAGGCAGCAGTGGGGAATATTGCACAATGGGCGCAAGCCTGATGCAGCCATGCCGCGTGTATGAAGAAGGCCTTCGGGTTGTAAAGTACTTTCAGCGGGGAGGAAGGCGGTGGAGTTAATAACTTCACCGATTGACGTTACCCGCAGAAGAAGCACCGGCTAACTCCGTGCCAGCAGCCGCGGTAATACGGAGGGTGCAAGCGTTAATCGGAATTACTGGGCGTAAAGCGCACGCAGGCGGTCTGTCAAGTCGGATGTGAAATCCCCGGGCTTAACCTGGGAACTGCATTCGAAACTGGCAGGCTAGAGTCTTGTAGAGGGGGGTAGAATTCCAGGTGTAGCGGTGAAATGCGTAGAGATCTGGAGGAATACCGGTGGCGAAGGCGGCCCCCTGGACAAAGACTGACGCTCAGGTGCGAAAGCGTGGGGAGCAAACAGGATTAGATACCCTGGTAGTCCACGCCGTAAACGATGTCGACTTGGAGGTTGTTCCCTTGAGGAGTGGCTTCCGGAGCTAACGCGTTAAGTCGACCGCCTGGGGAGTACGGCCGCAAGGTTAAAACTCAAATGAATTGACGGGGGCCCGCACAAGCGGTGGAGCATGTGGTTTAATTCGATGCAACGCGAAGAACCTTACCTACTCTTGACATCCAGAGAACTTAGCAGAGATGCTTTGGTGCCTTAGGGAACTCTGAGACAGGTGCTGCATGGCTGTCGTCAGCTCGTGTTGTGAAATGTTGGGTTAAGTCCCGCAACGAGCGCAACCCTTATCCTTTGTTGCCAGCGGTTCGGCCGGGAACTCAAAGGAGACTGCCAGTGATAAACTGGAGGAAGGTGGGGATGACGTCAAGTCATCATGGCCCTTACGAGTAGGGCTACACACGTGCTACAATGGCGCATACAAAGAGAAGCGACCTCGCGAGAGCAAGCGGACCTCATAAAGTGCGTCGTAGTCCGGATCGGAGTCTGCAACTCGACTCCGTGAAGTCGGAATCGCTAGTAATCGTAGATCAGAATGCTACGGTGAATACGTTCCCGGGCCTTGTACACACCGCCCGTCACACCATGGGAGTGGGTTGCAAAAGAAGTAGGTAGCTTAACCTTCGGGAGGGCGCTTACCACTTTGTGATTCATGACTGGGGTGAAGTCGTAACAAGGTAACCGTAGGGGAACCTGCGGTTGGATCACCTCCTTACCTGAAGATACCTTCCCGCATAGTGCTCACACAGATTGTCTGATAGAAAGTAACGAGCAGAAAAAACCTCTACAGGCTTGTAGCTCAGGTGGTTAGAGCGCACCCCTGATAAGGGTGAGGTCGGTGGTTCAAGTCCACTCAGGCCTACCAAATTTCTTCTCATGCTGCGTTAAAGCGCCGCTCGTATAGTGAACTATACGTCGTGACACTTTGCCTTGCCTGAGACGAAATTAGCATTCTTCGTGAGAAAAATGTGACTCCTGGTGAGTGGTAGTAGTGGTCTCTGCAGTAACTGTATGGGGCTATAGCTCAGCTGGGAGAGCGCCTGCCTTGCACGCAGGAGGTCAGCGGTTCGATCCCGCTTAGCTCCACCATTACAGTGACTCAAAACAATACTTCAGAGCGTACCGGAAACGGTGTGCTGCGAAGTATTATGCTCTTTAACAATCCGGAACAAGCTGAAAATTGAAACGACGTGTTGGTTCATTTCTCCGTAATAGGAAATGAATAACAACATGTTCGAGTCTCTCAATGCCTGCAGTCTGCAGCGTTGCAAAACGCCTGTGGGTTGTGAGGTTAAGCGACTAAGCGTACACGGTGGATGCCCTGGCAGTCAGAGGCGATGAAGGACGTGCTAATCTGCGTAAAGCGTCGGTAAGGTGATATGAACCGCTACAGCCGACGATGTCCGAATGGGGAAACCCGGTGCACTCAGTGCATCATCGCAACATGAATACATAGTGTTGCGAGGCGAACCTGGGGAACTGAAACATCTAAGTACCCAGAGGAAAAGAAATCAACCGAGATTCCCCCAGTAGCGGCGAGCGAACGGGGAACAGCCCAGAACCTGAATCAGTTTGTGCGTTAGTGGAAGCGTCTGGAAAGTCGCGCGATACCGGGTGATAGCCCCGTACACGAAAGTGCACATACTGTGAGTTCGAAGAGTAGGGCGGGACACGTGGTATCCTGTCTGAATATGGGGGGACCATCCTCCAAGGCTAAATACTCCTGACTGACCGATAGTGAACCAGTACCGTGAGGGAAAGGCGAAAAGAACCCCGGCGAGGGGAGTGAAACAGAACCTGAAACCGTGTACGTACAAGCAGTGGGAGCCTCATTTATGGGGTGACTGCGTACCTTTTGTATAATGGGTCAGCGACTTATATTCTGTAGCAAGGTTAACCGTATAGGGGAGCCGCAGGGAAACCGAGTCTTAACTGGGCGTTAAGTTGCAGGGTATAGACCCGAAACCCGGTGATCTAGCCATGGGCAGGTTGAAGGTTGGGTAACACTAACTGGAGGACCGAACCGACTAATGTTGAAAAATTAGCGGATGACTTGTGGCTGGGGGTGAAAGGCCAATCAAACCGGGAGATAGCTGGTTCTCCCCGAAAGCTATTTAGGTAGCGCCTCGTGAACTCATCTTCGGGGGTAGAGCACTGTTTCGGCTAGGGGGCCATCCCGGCTTACCAACCCGATGCAAACTGCGAATACCGAAGAATGTTATCACGGGAGACACACGGCGGGTGCTAACGTCCGTCGTGAAGAGGGAAACAACCCAGACCGCCAGCTAAGGTCCCAAAGTCATGGTTAAGTGGGAAACGATGTGGGAAGGCACAGACAGCCAGGATGTTGGCTTAGAAGCAGCCATCATTTAAAGAAAGCGTAATAGCTCACTGGTCGAGTCGGCCTGCGCGGAAGATGTAACGGGGCTAAACCATGCACCGAAGCTGCGGCAGCGACGCTTAGGCGTTGTTGGGTAGGGGAGCGTTCTGTAAGCCGTTGAAGGTGTCCTGTGAGGGGTGCTGGAGGTATCAGAAGTGCGAATGCTGACATAAGTAACGATAAAGCGGGTGAAAAGCCCGCTCGCCGGAAGACCAAGGGTTCCTGTTCAACGTTAATCGGAGCAGGGTGAGTCGACCCCTAAGGCGAGGCTGAAAAGCGTAGTCGATGGGAAGCAGGTTAATATTCCTGCACTTGGTGTTACTGCGAAGGGGGGACGGAGAAGGCTAGGTTATCCGGGCGACGGTTGTCCCGGTTTAAGCGTGTAGGCTGATATCTTTGGTAAATCCGGGATATCTTAAGGCTGAGGCGTGATGACGAGCCACCACGGTGGTGAAGTAACTGATGCCCTGCTTCCAGGAAAAGCCTCTAAGCTCCAGGTAACACGAAATCGTACCCCAAACCGACACAGGTGGTCAGGTAGAGAATACCAAGGCGCTTGAGAGAACTCGGGTGAAGGAACTAGGCAAAATGGTGCCGTAACTTCGGGAGAAGGCACGCTGTCATCAGGTGAAGTCCCTCGCGGATGGAGCCGAAGGCAGTCGAAGATACCAGCTGGCTGCAACTGTTTATTAAAAACACAGCACTGTGCAAACACGAAAGTGGACGTATACGGTGTGACGCCTGCCCGGTGCCGGAAGGTTAATTGATGGGGTTATCCGCAAGGAGAAGCTCTTGATCGAAGCCCCGGTAAACGGCGGCCGTAACTATAACGGTCCTAAGGTAGCGAAATTCCTTGTCGGGTAAGTTCCGACCTGCACGAATGGCGTAATGATGGCCAGGCTGTCTCCACCCGAGACTCAGTGAAATTGAAATCGCTGTGAAGATGCAGTGTACCCGCGGCAAGACGGAAAGACCCCGTGAACCTTTACTATAGCTTGACACTGAACATTGAGCCTTGATGTGTAGGATAGGTGGGAGGCTTTGAAGCGTGGACGCCAGTCTGCGTGGAGCCAACCTTGAAATACCACCCTTTAATGTTTGATGTTCTAACGTAGGCCCGTAATCCGGGCTGCGGACAGTGTCTGGTGGGTAGTTTGACTGGGGCGGTCTCCTCCCAAAGAGTAACGGAGGAGCACGAAGGTTGGCTAATCCTGGTCGGACATCAGGAGGTTAGTGCAATGGCATAAGCCAGCTTGACTGCGAGAGTGACGGCTCGAGCAGGTGCGAAAGCAGGTCATAGTGATCCGGTGGTTCTGAATGGAAGGGCCATCGCTCAACGGATAAAAGGTACTCCGGGGATAACAGGCTGATACCGCCCAAGAGTTCATATCGACGGCGGTGTTTGGCACCTCGATGTCGGCTCATCACATCCTGGGGCTGAAGTAGGTCCCAAGGGTACGGCTGTTCGCCGTTTAAAGTGGTACGCGAGCTGGGTTTAGAACGTCGTGAGACAGTTCGGTCCCTATCTGCCGTGGGCGCTGGAGAATTGAGGGGGGTTGCTCCTAGTACGAGAGGACCGGAGTGAACGCACCACTGGTGTTCGGGTTGTCATGCCAATGGCATTGCCCGGTAGCTAAGTGCGGAAAAGATAAGTGCTGAAAGCATCTAAGCACGAAACTTGCCCCGAGATGAGTTCTCCCTGACTCCTTGAGAGTCCTGAAGGGACGTTGAAGACTACGACGTTGATAGGCCGGATGTGTAAGCGCAGCGATGCGTTGAGCTAACCGGTACTAATGACCCGTGAGGCTTAACCTTACAACGCCAGAGGCGTTTTGGTCTGAGAGACCGGATATTTTCAGCTTGTTTACGGATTAAAGAATCAGCGGAAGCGGATGTTATTCGTTTTTGCACAAAGAATTTGCCTGGCGGCTTTAGCGCGGTGGTCCCACCTGACCCCATGCCGAACTCAGAAGTGAAACGCCGTAGCGCCGATGGTAGTGTGGGGTCTCCCCATGCGAGAGTAGGGAACTGCCAGGCATCAAACAAGTGAAGAAGCCCCGAACGAGAGTTCGGGGCTTTTTTACGTCTTTATATAGCTGTTTAAAGTCAGTAGTTAACTGAATCTGCATGAAAATCAGCAAAAAATTGCACTAAAAACTCCCTGTTAGTCACATTTTGTAATCCAGGAATCGAGACTACTCCCGCAACCAGTTAATAGATGCTTTACTGAATCCTTTGGCGTTAATTCTTCGCAAGGAAAAGAGGTAAGCATGACTGACTCACAACAACAAAAAGTGGCACTATCTGAAACGGCAGCCGACAGTAAAAAACGCATCTGGGCGATTGTTGGCGCTTCTTCCGGCAATTTAGTCGAATGGTTTGATTTCTACGTCTACTCCTTCTTCTCCCTCTATTTTGCCCACGTCTTCTTCCCAAGCGGTGATACCACCACCCAATTGCTGCAAACTGCCGGCGTCTTCGCTGCTGGTTTTCTAATGCGTCCGATAGGTGGATGGCTATTTGGCTACATCGCTGATCGTCATGGCCGCAAAGCTTCAATGCTGATCTCAGTGTGCATGATGTGTCTGGGATCATTAGTGATCGCTTGTCTACCTGGCTACGGCGAAATAGGCCTGGCCGCACCCGTAATTCTATTGCTGGCGCGTATGTTTCAGGGATTATCGGTTGGTGGGGAATACGGTACCAGTGCCACTTATATGAGCGAAGTAGCACTGGAAGGACGAAAAGGATTTTATGCCTCGTTCCAGTATGTGACGCTCATTGGCGGCCAACTATTGGCGGTGCTGACCGTCGTCGTCTTGCAGCAAATTCTTAGCGATGAAGAACTCCGCAGTTGGGGCTGGCGTATCCCATTCTTCCTCGGGGCGGCGCTGGCTGTCGTGGCTTTGTGGTTGCGTCGTTCACTCAACGAAACCTCAGAGAAAAAACATCGCGAACATCGTGATGCCGGCAGTATTACGGGATTACTGCGCAACCATACTCGTGCGTTTCTAATGGTGCTGGGCTTTACCGCAGGTGGTTCGCTGAGCTTCTATACCTTCACGACCTACATGCAAAAATATCTGGTGAACACCGCCGGGATGGATGCGCGCAGTGCCAGTGGATTAATGACCGGTTGCTTATTGGTGTTCATGTTGATTCAGCCGATTGTTGGCGCACTGTCAGATAAAATCGGTCGTCGCGCCTCAATGATGATTTTCGGTGCCGGGGCAGCAATCTGCACGGTTCCGATTCTGATGCTGTTGCAAAATGTGCAGAGCAGTTGGCTGGCATTCGCTTTGATCATGTTGGCGCTGATCATCACCAGTTTCTACACCGCGATCAGTGGAATCCTGAAAGCCGAGATGTTCCCGCCAGAAGTCCGGGCGCTAGGCGTTGGGCTTTCCTATGCGGTGGCGAATGCTATTTTTGGTGGGTCGGCAGAATACGTAGCCTTGCTGCTGAAAAGGGAAGGTATTGAAACCAGCTTCTTCTGGTATGTTTCGGCAATGGGCGCTTTAGCATTCCTGGTATCGCTGATGCTGCATCGCAAAGGAAAGGGGATTGTGCTGTAGCTACTGGCTGAGATTCCACAGCGTGATACCGCTGGCGGCACCGGCGACATCCCAGCTAAGATCTTTCCAACTCCAGCCGCTCCCTGCCGAGCGGCTGTCATATAATTCTTTCCCCACACCAAAACTTAACGAAAACAGAAAGCCGAAACGCAAATTCTGCCGGTGGCTGTGATTTTGATGCTGGGAAATTTCGCTACCAGCGGCAGCCAGAACAGCGGAAGAGAAGTAGTGTTGTGCTTTATCTTTGCCGGTCCAGTTATCCTGGGCGACATGCGCACATCCACTACACAGCAAAACCACGTAGAGGATGAGCGCACGCATCGGCTAGAGCAGACGGCTAATCAAACGATCGATGCGGATACGGCGCAGGCGACGAATCAGCTTGCGCACCTTCGCTGGATAATCCGAGATACTTTCCAGCTCGCGAAAATGCTGCACCACGGAAGTATGCTCACGAATCAGCGCCAACTCTTTTTCACGCTGTTCGGCCAATTGATTCAGTGGATCGTGAATTAGCACCGCATTCTCCAGATCCAGTCGCCACGCGCGCGGATTGAGATTATTACCGGTGATCATCATCCATTCATCATCCACCCAAATGCCTTTCAGGTGATAACTGTTCTCGCCATCTTTCCACAAGCGCACCGTCAGCTGACCGTTATTGACGTAATACTGCAAACGGCTAAGGAAGCGACGCAGGTTGATCTCATAAAGATAAGGCAGCGCGCCGATAATCTTAAACGGCTGTTCTGGCGGGATGTAGAAGTCATTGGCCGTTTTGTCGCCAATGATGATCTCAACCTCTTTGCCCTGACGCAGTAAATGAATCAGGTTACGCACCAGAATAGCTGGCAGGTTGAAATAAGGCGTGCACAACGTCAGCTTGCGCTCGGCGCAAGGCATCAAATGGAAAATGGTTTTATTCAGTAGACTGCGTTTGCCCAGGCCAACCAGCGGCGTGACGGCAAGTGACTCATTATCTGCATTGCCGGTAAACTGATAGTTAAAGCTGCGCAGTTCCTGACGGAATTGACGCGTTTCGTTCTTAATTTCCGGGCTGGAAGGGCGCTCAGTTTTATCGAGGCGATTAACCGCATCGGATTCTTTGAGATTTTCGCAGATCCACGCATACATGGTATCGGTAAGCTGTGGATTGCGGATCAGCTGATAGCGGTCATAACGGTATTTATCATGCTGATGCAGATAGACATCGTTCAGGCTCGCGCCGCTGTAGAGCAGCGTATCATCAATGATAAACCCTTTTAAATGCAGCACGCCGAGCGCTTCACGGGTGTTAACCGGAATGCCGTAAACCGGAATAGCGATATCCGGATGCTGAGCCGCCATTTCGCAATACCAGTCAGCATTGGTCACGCCGCGGGCGGCGCCAATGCGACCACGCTGCGCACGATGCCAGTCAACCAGAATACAGACATCCAGCTCCGGACGTGCCTGACGCGCTGCGTACAGCGCCTGCATTATTCCCCGCCCGCCGTCATCATTTTCAAGATACAGCGCGGTAATACAGATACGCTTTTCTGCTGCGGCAATTTTCGTCAGCAGGGTTTCGCGAAACTCGGCAGGCGAGTAAAGCGTCGTCAGATCCGACACGGATTGTGACAGTTTAGGCAGCTGTGCGAGGTGTTGTTGGTGTTTATTACGTTTAAATTTAGACAACATCACAGTGCACTTCTTCTCTGTTCATTGCATGGCCTTTTGCCATCAAATCATGATCCTAACGGTAAATAATACCATCAACCGGCCTGTAGAGGAGGACTTTTACCTTTCTGTACAGGTTAGCTGATGACATCACCAAGCGGCAAATTCAGGCTGACAATGCCATCATCCAGTTGAATATTCACGCGAAAATTGAGTTTTCGCGCCAGCGTAATCATGCCGCTATTGTTTGGCATGGTGATACCGTTCAATTGTTGCAGGCCATGATCGCGCGTATAGCGAATCATCTTCTCCAACAAGCGCCTGCCCATGCCCAAGCCTTTCAGGTCAGATCGCACCAGCACCGAGAATTCAGCATCGATATTGTCGGCATCGGAGATCGCGCGCGTTACGCCAATGATCTCATCGACGCCATTGTGCTGGCGTACGGCGACAATCGCCATTTCGCGGTCATAATCGATTTGCGTCATATTCGCCAAATCTTCATGAGTAAACTCATTGATTTCACTGAAGTAACGATAGTAGAGATCTTCTTTAGTTACCTGAGCGATAAAGGCGCGCAGCTGCGGTTCATCTTCCGGCAGGATGGGGCGGAACAGGCAATATTGCCCATCTTTCAGCTGCACCTGCTCTTCAAGATGATGTGGATAAGGACGAATCGCCAGGCGCGTTTCGTTATCACCGTTGAAAGGCGCCAGCTGCAGCGTCACATCCAGCAGCGTGAATTCATCGGCCGATGCCAGCAGCGGATGAATATCCAGGCGCTGAATTTCCGGACAATCGACCACCAGGTTGGAAACCTGCACTAACAGCTGGCTCAGCCCGGTAATATCCAGCGGTCGCATCGCGCTACGGCTGCGTACTTTGCCGCTTTTCATTGCCTGAATCACCAGATAGCGCGCCAGCGTCATATTCAGCGGTGGCAAAGCCACGGCAGCTTGCTTGTCTGGCTGCCACTCCACGCCGCCTTCACCCAGCAGGATAATCGGGCCAAACAGCGGATCCTGTTCGACCACCACGCGTAACTCCTGCGCCCCGGCGCGGTTCGCCATACTCTGCACCAGCAGGCCATCGATATGCGCCTGCGGATGGGTTTCACGCACGCGATCGAAAATGGCTTCAGCCGCTTGTTCCACTTCTGCGGCGCTACGCAGATACAGCATTACGCCTTGTACCTCAGACTTATGCGGAATGTCCGGCGAACGCAGCTTGAGCGCGACCGGATAACCAATCTGATTGGCAATGCTGGCAGCAGCGACGCTGTCGCTGGCAATCCAGGTGGGCAGCGTCGCCAGGCCGTAAGCCTGCAACACCGGCTGAACTTCATGGGTATCCAGCGTGGTAATGCCTTTATCCAGCGCTTGTTGAATCAGCTGATGCGCCTGCGCACTGTTCTGCGTCAAACCGATCGGCAGCGCGGGCGTCTCACGCAGTTGCTTCTGGTTGCGGCGATATTCCACCTGATGCATGAGCGCGGTGACGGTGCCTTCCGGCGTGCGCCAGGTGGGAATGCCGGCCTGAGTGAAAGCGCGGCGCGCGGCCTGCGAGGAGTATTCGCCGCACCAGTTAGTCAGCAGCGTGACCTGCTTACCACGCGGATGTTTGGCAACCGCAGCGATAATCTGCTCGGCGGTTTCGCTGGATGGCGAAACGGCGCTTGGCGCATGAATGATCATTAGTGCATCGAGTTCATGGCTATCCAGCAGCCGTTCAATACAGGCAACATAGCGCGCGGGTGTCGCGTCATCTTTCAAATCGAGCGGATTGCCGCGCCCAACGCCTTCAGGCAGCAGTGCGGCCAGCGCCTGCAACGTTTCATCACTCAATGTCGCCAGCTTACCGTTGCGTGCATACAGTTCATCCAATGCCAGCGCTGCCGGTGCCGCGCCGTTGCTGATGATCATCAGGCGATCACCGCGCAGTGGACGCATATGGCTCAGCGACTCAACCGCCGTAAACAGCTCGTGCGTATCCTGCACGCGCAGCAAACCGGCGCGCTGAATCGCCGCATCCCAGGCAGCATCTAGCCCGCTGTGGGTGCCGAGCATCGCCTGCGCCTGATGGCTGCGACCACTTTTTATCACCAGAATCGGTTTGTTGCGTGAGGCGCTGCGCGAAGCGGAAACAAAGCGGCGCGCATCGCTGAGGTGTTCGAGGTAGAGCAGAATAGCGCTGGTTTTGCCGTCACGCGCGAGAAAATCCAGTAGATCATCTACGTCGATATCCAGGCTATCACCCAACGCGATAAACCAGGAAAAACCGAGATTACGCTGCTGCGCCCAATCGAGGATGGTGTTAGAGACCGCTGCGGATTGCGAAATAAAAGCAATGCGACCTTTAGCAATCGGCACCGGCGAGAAGCTGGCATTCAATCCTTGCCACGGCGCCAGCAAGCCTAAGCTGTTGGGCCCGAGCAGGCGAATTTGCCATTGACTCGCGCAGGCTTTCAGCTCTTCCAGCTGGCTGGACGGCGCCGAGAGAATGATGCAGGCCTTACAGCCTTTTTCACCCAGTTGCTGCAGCAGGTCGAGATTACGTTTGGCGTGGGTACAGATGATGGCGAGATCGGGTGCGAAGGGCAGGCTGGCGATATCGGGCCAGGCCAGCACGCCGCTCACTGCCTTATACTTCGGCGTTACCGGCAATACCGGACCACTAAATCCACCGGCCAGCAGATTACGCATCATAAAGTAGCCGGCGCGGCCCGGTGTGATTGATGCACCGATTACCGCGATTGATCTAGGTCGTAACAGCGCTTCCAGTCCGCGTTGGCTCATCATCCGCTCCTGCTATCAAGATTGGCATGATTGTAAACGCTTTTTACCGCGCTTGCCGATTCGCCGATCGCAGGCTGAGGATCTCTTTCAAATCCCAGCGTTTTAAATGGCCGACGTACTGCATATTTTGCTGCGTCTGCCAGGTAGAGACATCACCGTCACGTAAATGCAGTAAATCCGCCGGGCTGACCCAATTGGCTTGTCCCTGCAACAGTTCAATACCTGCGTGGCGATAGCCCGCCAATACAAATTCGGAGCAGAAAAAACGATTGGCTTGGGGGTCATCAACATCAGCCAACTGCAAGCGCGCAAGCGCGGTTAAACAGGTACTGCGCACTTCTTCATTGACGAGCGGCAGTTCACACAAGCGGCGTGACACCATAAACGGCATAAACATCACGATGCCCTTGAAGTTGTACTTTTTGCCTTGCTGTAAATCAGCAAACTCACGCAAGCGCAGCATCTGATCGCTGGTCATGCCCGGTACGCGGAGCACCAGCAGATTATTGCTTTCATCTATAGCATGATTGAGCGTGATGATTTTAACGCCACTACCTACCGCTTCCGCGACCTGTTCATCGCCAAGATAAATCGCCGCATGGCTTACGCCGGTCAGGGTAAACAGGCGAATGCCCCAGGATTGAGGTGACGTGGCAGATGAGAGCAACAGATCGCCGGGCAACAAGTCGCTGGATGAAATCAGAATAGTAGGTCGCGTGCTGGCTGATTGCAGCTGCGGCGGAAAAGTGCGATCGGGTTGTGGGGCGGTGCTGCAGCCGGTGAGCAGCAGCATGAGCAGCCAGAAGATTTTCATCGTGCATCCTTTGCAAGTAAGGCCAACTCCGTGGCGATGCGCGACTATAAATCAAATTAGCAGGTTACAAAAGAAGCAAATCCTTAAAGGACATTTTCGAGGCTATGCACCGGATGATGCGGTTTTCCCGCCAGATAAGCATGACGGAAGCGTGCGAAATAGTGCTGTAACTCGGCGGCGGCGGCAAGATCGCCCACCTGTTCCAGCAGCGCGGCAGCCACTTCGGCGGTGCAGTGCTGGCCTTCGCCGTGGGCTTCGCGCAGCGTGTAGCGCGAAGGCGCAGAAACGTTCAGCGACATCACCGGCAACGCATCCAGCCACGGACTTTTGCGGAACATCTTGCGCGCTTCAGTCCAGGTGCCGTCGAGCATAATAAACAGCGGCGGTTTGCCGGTGAGTGGCGGGCTGGTGAGCACTTCACGATCGGCATCGGCGTAAGACGCGGGGAAAACCACCAGCGGCTGATAATGCTCATTCTTCACCGCTGCCAGCAGTGCGGCATCCGGCTCGGTGCGTGACCAGCCAAACGCCTCGGTGTCCGGCAGAACATCAGCGATTAATCTTCCGGTATTACTCGGCTTCATCGGCTCGGTATCGAACATCACCAGGCAGAAGCGGCTACGCGCTTGCTGTGGCTGGATGGTGGCGCACAGACAGTTTTTCTGCGGCAGCAGGCAGCGCTGGCAACGTATGACACGATTACCGCGCGCAAGAAACGGGCGCGTGGCGCGCGCTAAACGTTGCGCACGTAAGCGCAGAACGGCATTTTCAAACATAGGTTCGCAGGCAGGATAAAAAACGCCAGTGTAATGGAATTAGCCGGGAAAGGTAATAAGGAAGGCCAGCACGCGGCTGGCCATCAGCGATTTACAACGATTCGTCGAGCCACTCGTTGAAGGGCGCTTTCGGCATTGCGCCATTCAGCATGTCGACCATCTCACCGTTCTTGAACAGCATAATCGTAGGGATGCTGCGAATGCGGAAACGCGAGCTCAGCGCAGGTTCGGCTTCGGTATTCACTTTCACGAAGCGTACCTTGCCGCGGCGCTCGTCTGCGACATCTTTAAACACCGGTGCGAAGTTAACGCATGGACCGCACCACGGCGCCCAGAAGTCGATCACCACGGGCAGATCGTCTTGCAGATATTTATCCAGCGTGGCGGCCGTCGCGTTGGCGATTTCACCGTTGAACAGCTCACCGCCGCAGCGACCGCATTTTGCTCCATCGGCAATGCGCGACTCGGGCACGCGGTTGGTTGCCTGACAGGAGGCACAAACTGTATTCATATTTACCTCAACCCGGACCTGTAAATCTGATGATTGCCGGACATTATGAAAAGGTTGAGTGCTATGCTCAATCTGGATTGCCCAATAGGTTCAATAGTTGATAGCTAAGCACCGACACATCAGGTAATCTTCGCGCTCTCAATGCTGGAGGAACAGATGAACGACGAATTTAAAGGCAAAAGCGGCAAGGTAAAAGTGATGTACGTACGTGATGAGGATGGCGGTCAAAAGCCGAATCCCCGTACCGGCAAAGGCGGCCGTCCTGCTGCGCGCCAGGAAGATAATCGTCGTTCTGGTCCTCGCAGCGGTGCACGTAATAATGAAGAAGGTGGCCGTAGCGGCGCACGCAGCTCGGCACCGCGCGGTGCGAGCAATACCGAGCGCGGACGCAGCTTTGGTCGTCGTGACGATCGTGGTGACGACAACCGCAGCTTCGGTGATTCGCCGTGGCGCACCGTTTCTCGTCCACCGGTTGCCGATGACAGCCAACTGGATGAGGCCGCGAACAAGCCGGTGATCGATCCAGAGCAGATTCGCCGTCAGCGTCAGGAAGAGACGCGCGTCTACGGTGAAAATGCCTGTCAGGCGCTGTTCCTGAGCCGTCCGGAAAGCATCGTGCGCGCCTGGTTTATTCAGAGCGTGACACCGCGTTTCCGCGAAACCCTGCGCTGGCTGGCGGCCAACCGCAAAGCCTATCACGTGGTAGAAGATGCTGAGCTGACCAAAGCCTCAGGAACTGAACATCACGGTGGCGTGTGCTTCATCATTAAAAAACGCATGGGCATGCCGGTTACTGAGTGGCTGACAAAGGCACCGACCAAAGATTGCGTGCTGGCGCTGGAAGATGTCAGCAACCCGCACAACCTTGGCGGCATTATGCGTAGCTGCGCGCACTTCGGTGTGAAAGGTTTACTGGTGAATGATGCTTCGCTGCTGGAATCGGGTGCGGCAGTACGTACCGCCGAAGGTGGCGCTGAGCACGTACAGGCAATCAGCGGCGAAAGTTTTGCCGATGGCCTGGAAGCGTTCCGTAAAGCGGGTTACACCATCGTTACCACCTCAAGCCACGAAGGCACACCGCTGGCGAAAGCCGAGCTGCCTGCCAAAATGGTGCTGGTGTTGGGTCAGGAGAGCGAAGGTCTGTCAGACAGCGCTTTCCAGCAGGGCGATCTCAGCCTGTCGATTGGTGGCACCGGCAACGTTGAAAGTCTCAACGTGTCCGTGGCGACCGGTATTCTGCTCGCCGAATGGTGGCGTCAGAACGCATAAAAAAACGGGCCGTAAGGCCTAATGCCGATCAGTTAAGGATCAGTTGAACGATCCAGTGGCTGTGTAAGAATCCGGGAACGTTTCGTTTCCGGATTTTTTTATGCAGCTCCGTCAGGCCTTTGATATTGTCTCTTGCTACGATTCTCTGCGTAACCCACTCACTACACTCGCGGATGTCCTTGAGCCCGAACTGATCGCCCGCTGCATTCAGGAGTCAGGCTCCGTTACCCTTCGCAAGCGCCGTCTTACCACCGATATGATGGTCTGGTGCTTTATCGGCATGGCGCTTGAGCGCAAAGAGCCCCTGCACGCCATCGTGAATCGCCTTGATATTCTGTTGCCGGGAAACCGGCCTTTTGTTGCGCCCAGCGCCGTGGTGCAGGCCCGGCAGCGCCTGGGAGACGATGCCGTCAGGCGTGTCTTCGAACAAAGCAGCGACCTCTGGCACGCGCAGACCACGCATCCTGACTGGTGTGGGCTGACGCTTCACGCGGTTGACGGCGTCGTCTGGCGCACGCAGGAAACGCCGGATAATGAAAAGGCTATCGCCCGCACAAAAACGGTTGCCGGTGCATCGCCCTATCCGCAGGTACGCGTGGTCTGCCTGATGGAGCTGACCAGCCATCTTATCGGCGGCGCCGTGATGGGCTGCCAGAATGAGAACGAAATGATACTGGCGGAAGGGCTTATCCCACGCGTCCCCGACAACAGCCTGACGCTGTTCGACAAGGGCTATACCTCGTTCGGCCTGCTCAGCGCCTGGCATCAGGCGGGGGAAAACCGTCACTGGATGATAGCAGCCCGCAAAGACCTGCAGTACGAAGAGGTACGCCGCCTGGGAAAAGGAGATGCGCTCATCCGTGTTAAAACGTCCCCTCAGGCGCGGAAGAAGTGGCCTCATCTGGCGGAATATGCAGTGATGAGGCTTATCAGCCGGGAAATTAAAGGAAAGACGTGGCGGTTCCTGACGTCGATGACGGATGCGATGCGCTATCCGGGGAAAGAGATAGCGGACCTGTACAGCCATCGCTGGGAGATAGAGCTGGGATATCGGGAATTCAAGCAGGGGCTGCAGGATAACCGGCTGACGCTGCGCAGCAAAAAACCGGAGATGGTGCGTCAGGAGCTGTGGGGCGTGCTGCTTGCGTATAATCTGGTGAGATATCAGATGATAAAAATGGCGTCGACGCTTAAGGGATACTGGCCTAGTCAGCTGAGCTTCAGCGAGTCTGCGGCCTGGGTAATGAAGCTGCTCTGGACGCTTGAGGGCGCGTCACCGGGGCGGATCCCGGAACTGGTGAAAAATGTGGACGCGATAGCGCAGATAGTCAAACTGCCGGGGCGACGGGAGAGGTCGTTCCCGAGAGTGGTGAAAGAGAGGCCCTGGAAGTACCCGACAGCCAAAAGAAGAAATGCCAGTCAGGCTTAACTGACTGGCATTAGGCCGTAAGGCCCGTTTTTATTTGTATCGCTTAGTGAGCGCCACCACCGCCACTGCCCGCACCAAATGGTGGACGCGCAAACCACACCAGAACCAGCAAGATCAAGAACACTCCCGCCGATGCCCAGAAGATCTCATTCGCCGAGATAATCAGACCCTGATTAGTAATTTGCTGCGCGATATACGCCGAGGCCTGCTGCTGGGTCATGCCCAGACTTTCCAGCTGGTCATACATCTGCTGTGAATTGACGTTGTACGGATTCACCGACTCCGACAGATAGCTGTGATGCATCGATTCACGGTTACTCCACATAGTGGTAGTGATCGAAGTACCAATGGAACCCGCCAGCGTACGCACGAAGTTCGACAGGCTCGATGCCGCCGCCATACGTTCTGGCGGTAAGCCTGAAAGCGTAATGGTGGTCAGTGGCATAAAGAAGCACGCTACCGCAAAGCCCTGAATAAACTGTGGCCACGCCGATGCACCAAAATCCATCCCCGGCTCAAACGTGTAGGCACGCCAGTAGAAACAGACGGCATACATGATGAAGCTGAAGGTCACCAGCTTACGCATATCCAGCTTGTGCGCGAAGCGCCCAATAATCGGCGACAGGATTACCGGCAGAATCCCCACCGGCGCCGACGCCAATCCGGCCCAGGTGGCGGTGTAGCCATATACCTCCTGTAACAGCTGCGGCAGTAACACTATCGAGCCGAAGTAGAGCATATAGGCAAGGCTTATCGACAAACAGCCGATGGTGAAGTTGCGCATCTTGAACAACGACAGATCGACTATCGGATGGTCGTCGGTGAGCTCCCACACCAGCAACACCAATAGCGCCACCACGGCGACCACCATCAGCACAATGATTTCGGTGGAGCTAAACCAGTCGAGCTCTTTACCACGATCCAGCATCACCTGCAGCGAGCCAATGCCCACCACCAGCAGCACCAAACCCACCATATCGATCGGGCGGATTTCGGTTTTGGTTTCACGTCCGCGCAGCGTTTGCAGCGTCAGCAATACCACCACCAAACCAATCGGTACGTTGATGAAGAAGATCCAGCCCCAATGATAGTTATCGCTGATCCAGCCGCCCAAAATCGGGCCGCAGATCGGCGCGACAATCACCGTCATCGCCCACAGCGAGAGCGCCACGCTGCGTTTCGCGGGCGGATAGTTGTTCAGCAGCAAACTCTGCGACAGCGGAATAAGCGGACCGGCAACCACGCCCTGAATGATACGGAAGAAGATCAGCATCTCGAGGCTTTCGGACATGCCGCACGCCCAGGACGCCAGCACAAACAGAATGGTCGCCCAGGTAAACAGCTTCACTTCACCGATGCGCTTCGCCAGCCAACCGGTAATCGGAATCGAGATGGCGTTTGCCACCCCGAAAGAGGTAATTACCCACGTGCCCTGCGAGTTCGAGGCTCCGAGGTTACCGGCGATGGTCGGAATCGCCACGTTAGCGATGGTGGAGTCGAGTACCTGCATAAACGTCGCCAGCGACAGGGCGATGGTCATCAGGACTAACGGCGCACCTTCAAGCGGTTTTTGTGCCATAACAGCCTCCCGCGGCGTTAGTCAGCGTTGGCACGAACGATGTCAGTAATCAGCTGGTTAACCGGTGCGAGATCGATTGCCAACGCATTACTTTCATACGCGGCTTGCGAACGCGCGGCACTGGCCAGCGTGGCGCCATCTTTGTTCTGCGTGTCTACTTTCACCAGCGTGGAGAGGCCGATACGCAGCGGATGTTCCGCCACTTGTTTCGGATCCAGCTCGATACGCACCGGCAGACGCTGAACCACTTTGATCCAGTTACCGGTGGCGTTCTGCGCAGGCAGCAGCGAGAAGGCGCTGCCGGTACCCATATCCAGACCTACCACTTTGCCGTGATACTCCACGTCATCGCCGTAGATATCGCTGATCACCGTGGCCGATTGGCCGATACGCACACCGGCAAGCTGCGTCTCTTTGAAGTTCGCATCGATCCACAGGTTAGTTGACGGCACCACCGCCAGCAGCGGCGTGGTGGTGGAGATTTGCGAACCCACCTGCACGCTACGACGTGAAATGAAGCCATCAATCGGGCTACGAATCTCGGTACGCTGAAGCGCCAGCCAGGCATCGCGCAATTCAGCCGCACTCTGCTGTACCGCCGGCTGGTTTTCCAGCGCGGTATTCAGAATCATCGCCTGGTTAGCGTTGTATTGCTGCACTGCCACATCCAGCTGTGCTTTGGCGGTTGCCACGGCATCACGCGAGTGTTGCAGCTCTTCGCGACCAATCAGATTAGACGCGCCCAGCGGCTCGCGGCGTTTCAGGTCAGCTTCGGCCTGTTCCAGCGCGGTTTGTTGCAGCTTGATGGTGGCTTGATACTGCTTGCCATTGATCATCAGCTGGTGGGTTTGACGCACGCTGGTGGCCAAGGCGGTCTGCGCTTTCTCAAACGCCTGCTCGGCATCGGTTTTATCCAGCGACACCAGGACGTCGCCTTTCTTCACCACGTCGGTGTTATCAAACCACACTTTGTTTACGCTGCCGGAAACCTGCGCCATCACCTGCACCTGGTTACCTGCCACATAGGCATCATCGGTTTCCTGGAAGTGACGCAGCACCAAATACCAGTAAGCCAGATACGAAACACCAATAATTACAAACACGATAGCCAGCAGGATCAGCACACCTTTGCGCTTCTTCTTTTTATTCGCTGGCTGTTGCGGGCTTTGAGCTTCCGCTGTCGCACTCATGTCGTTCTCCACGTTTTCCATTTAGTCGGGATGTGCTGATCCTTCAACACGGTTGCCCGAGTCGAAAAAGCCAGCGCTTGAGCGCTGGCCGGACAAAAGGGGATTAAAATAGCGATTTCGGAAGGTGATTGTGTCGCACTTCTTGCTATTAGCGCGACAGGGAAGCGATAACCTGATCTTCGTCCATTTTATCGAGACGGTTAAGTAACTTACGGGTAATCGATTCCAGCTGATCCTGCTCGTTAGTGGAGAGCGAAGACCACAAGTATTGCAGGCTCTGATGCTGCGGTGGCAGCAGCTGACGCAGGAACTCATTACCTTTTTCGGTCAAATGCAGATGCAGGCAGCGACGATCGTTCTCGCTTTCACGGCGTTCGATCCAGCCGCGCTTCTCCAGCTCATCGGCGATACGCGTGGCATTGGTGCGTGAAGAGCCGAGAGCAGAACTCAGTTCTGAAGGCTGAATGCTCTGATTTTCCTGCGCATCAAGGGTAATCAGCGCCATGAATAAGGTCTCGTTAATTCCCTGCGCCTTCAACATTTTGTTGCGATTATCCAGCAGTTTTCCCTGCATATGCATGCACAAGCGGGTCAGAATGATCTCCTGCAGCGGAAAATCTTTATGGCGGTTAGCACGGATGTTTAGCATCTGTTCAATGGGAGTAAACGAACTTTCCATTTTAAAAAAACCTCTTAGTTGCAACTGGTATAGTAATGATGGTGACAGATTAAGCGTAGTCACAATTTCCGCAGGTGATTGTTAGTACGATCACATTGTCAACATCTGACATTCCAGGTTGTTCCTTAACCCAGGGCATTTTGCCCTGACATCCCGCCTGATCATGCAGGCAGCCGATGTCATCAATTGATCCCGGGAAACCTTTTTACTGATAAATAATTTCGCGAGAAAAAATAACTCTGGTGAATAACTGCGCTGCTAACCATAACAAAGCCAATCATCAATGAACAGTATCGCTCAGCGGTTTGGTCTCATCTTTACGATTTCTAAACACTTTTAGCACGCAGCTTGTCCACTAAAATCAAGGTGTTGATTAACATGCTCTTAACAACGTCCGCGCGGATGCGATACCAGCAAAAATGATGGAATTCGATCGCTAAGCGGGAAGCATTCATTGCGCGAGGAGAAGAGAGATAATCATTTGTGGGTAATAGTAACCGAAAAAATTATTTCAATGGTGTGTTAATTAACAGGACGTACCAGTGCGCTATAGCGCACGCTTCGCTTATTGGGGAGAGGGAAAGATTGAGACAGTCACTTACCGTAGCGGCGCAATTTATTGCGCAAAGTGATTTTAGTGCATTTATCGCAAGAAAAACGGCGCGATAAATCGCGCCGCCACAATACCAACGCTAATGTAAATTGCGTTACTTCGCTGCCGCCAGTGCGTCCTGAATCCACTTATCGAATTCCGCCTGGTGACCTTGGATCCAGCCATCAACGTGGCCATTGATATCGGCTTCAGAAGCGTGGCCCGCATGCATCGCTGCATTCTCGGCGTTGATGTCGCCAATTGGCAGCTTCATCTCAGCAAACAGTTTTGCTGCTGCCGGATTTTTCTCGGTCCAGGCTTTGTTGGCGACAATGTGCATGGTGTTCACCGGGAAACCGTAGTTAGCACCGTTCGCCAGCTTGGTATCAACTTTGCTCTGTTCGCCTGGCATTGAAGAGAACGGCACCTGCAGCCATACCACATCTTTACCCGGCTTCAGCACATCGCTGACCCAATACGGTGTCCAGGTGTAGTAGAACACCGGTTTGCCCTGCTTAAAGCGCGTGATGGTATCGGCGATCATCGCTGAGTAGTTGCCCTGATTGTGCTCTACGGTATTGCTCAGCTTGTAGGCATCAATCTGGTGATTAATCACCGCTTCACAGCCCCAGCCTGGCGTACAGCCGGTCAAATCCGCTTTGCCATCGCCATTGGTATCAAACAGCTTGGCGATTTTTGGATCTTTTAGCTGCTCGATATTGGTGATGTGATACTGCTCGGCGGTTTTCTTATCGATCAGGTAACCCTGCGCAGCGCCACCGACATAAGTGCCTTGACGATAAAACTTGGCATCGCCGCCCGCTGCTTTATACATATCGTCGTGCAGCGGTTTCCAGTTAGTGGCAATAAAGGTGGCATCACCGGCTGCGATGGTGGTGTACGCCACGTTGTAATCAATCTCGCTTGGCTTCTCAACGGTATAGCCGAGTTTCTCCAGAGCGCGGCTCACCAGCAGCGTCTGGAAGGTCTCTTCAGATATGGTGCTTTGAGTTGGTTTAACGGTGATGCCTTTACCGGGCAGGTCGGCGGCGGACACGTGCGTCGCGGCGAACGTCGTCAGGACGGCGGCGATGAGAGCTGTCTTGCGCATAGTCATTCCTTATTTTACGTGTTACGTCGGAGACGGGCGGCCGCAGCGGACCGCCCATTGAAATCAGGCTTTTTTACTGAAGGGGCGCAGCAGCAGACCCAGCGGGCCAGTGCTGTACCAGTGGCGGCTGCCACGGCTGCGGCTGTCGCGGCCCATCGACTGCGTCAAACGATCGAGGATGATGGCGAGAATCACGATACCCACGCCGCCGACGGTGGCGAGGCCCATATCCAGTCGACCAATGCCGCGCAGCACCATCTGACCGAGACCGCCAACCGCGATCATCGAGGCGATGACCACCATCGACAGCGCCAGCATCAGCGTCTGATTGACACCGGCCATGATGGTCGGCATCGCCAGCGGCAGCTGCACTTTGAACAGCATCTGACGCGGACTGGCACCGAAGGATTCACTCGCTTCAATCAGATCGGCTGGCACCTGCTTAATGCCAAGAATGGTGAGGCGCACAATCGGTGGCAGCGCAAAGATAATGGTCACCACCACGCCCGGCACGTTGCCGATACCAAACAGCATCACGATCGGCACCAGATAAACGAAGGCGGGCGTGGTCTGCATCGCATCCAGTAGCGGACGGATAATGCGCGCGGCACGTTCGCTGCGCGCCAGCCAGATGCCGAGCGGCAAGCCGATAATGATGCAGAACAGCAGGGCGGTCAGCACCAGCGCCAGCGTTACCATCGCCTGCGACCAGGCACCAATTGCGCCGATGGCAATCAGCGAGACCAGCGTGGCAATACCCATCGCTGGGCTGGCAATCTGCCAGGCGATCAGCGCAAACACCACAATCGCTACCGGCGCGGGCATGCCGAGCAATAACTGCTGGAACGCGCTGAGGATGTAATCCACCGGCACGCGAATACCCTGAAACACCGGACGGAAATGGCTGACCACCCAATCGATGCCTTCGGTTACCCAGCTATCAAGGGGAATCCAGGTTTTATGGAACGGATCCATGATGTTGAAGTGCTCGGGAGCGGGGGCGGGCGCGCTGCTCAGCCAGTCGCTGCTGCTGGCAGCATTGCTGGCGGCATCGTGGCCACCGCTGCTGGCGGCGGAGGGATCGCCCCATGCATCGGCACTGTTATTATCCGCTGGCGCGGCACCGCCGCTCGCCCAGGGATCGCTGCTGCTGGCGGCGGCGCTGGTATCGGTTGTGGCAGGTTGCTGGGTGGTTTGGCTGGCGCTTTCCCACGGATTCGCTGTTTGTTCACTCATGATTAGGCTCCTTCACGGTCTAAAGCACGCAACAACATGCTTTTCGAAATGATACCGACGTACTGATTCTCCTCGCTGACCACCGGCACGGCGCAGGGCGCTTGTGCCACATGCGATAGCAGATCATTCAGGGAGGTATCGGCAGGAACCGCTAACGGCGTGTCGAGCAGCGCGCTATCCAGCCCTTCACCGGCCGCCAGCGCGGCTTTCAGTGAATCGGTGGAGACCACACCAACAAACTTCTGTTTCTCCAGCACATAGCCATACTCGCGATCTTCATCCTGCAGCAGCTTGATGGCGGATCGCGGGCCAAAACCGGCGGCTTTACGGATGAGTGAACCTGCGCTGCGACGCGCAATATCTTTGGCGCTAAACACGTGACTGATATCGACGCCGCGGAAGAAGGTGCGCACATAATCGTTGGCAGGATTATTGAGGATTTCATCCGGCGTGCCGACCTGCACCACTTCGCCGCCCTGCATAATGGCAATACGGTCGCCAATACGCATTGCTTCATCGAGGTCGTGAGAAATAAACACGATGGTACGCTGATGTTTCGCCTGCAGTTTTACCAGTTCATCCTGCATTTCGGTACGAATCAGCGGATCAAGTGCTGAGAAGGCTTCATCCATTAATAAAATATCAGGATTAATCGCCAATGCGCGGGCTAATCCAACGCGTTGACGCATGCCGCCAGAAAGTTCATCGGGATAAGAGTGAGCGTAATTATCCAGGCCAACCTGACGCAATGCTTCCAGCGCTTTTTCCTGACGTTCCGCCAAAGCGACGCCGGCTAATTCCATGCCAAAAGCAGCGTTATTTAGCACCGTCATGTGCGGCATTAATGCGAAGGATTGGAATACCATGCTGATCTTATTTCTGCGTACTTCACGCAGTTCCGATTCCGATATTTTGGCAATATCGACACCGTCTATGATTACCTGGCCGCGAGTGGGCTCGATCAGACGATTGAGAAGGCGAACCATGGTGGACTTACCTGAACCTGAAAGCCCCATGATGACGAAGATCTCGCCTTCTTCAATGGCCAGACTGGCATTTTTGACGCCAACAGAGAGACCGGTTTTTGCCAGAATACTCTCTTTGCTTTCGCCTTTATCGATCAGCTTAAATGCCTTTTCGGGATTATCCCCAAATACCTTATATAAATTCTTTACTTCGAGTTTAATTGCCATGCAGTAATTAATTTCCCGGTTAAATGTTTAACTATTTCTTGTTGTGGTCCTGATTAAATTTAAGCGCCCTATACCCTAGCATAGTGAAATTATCTGACAACCCTGGATGGCGATATTCGGTGGCGCACGCAGCGGTCAATGGCTAAAATCGCCAGTGCTCACAAGGGATGCGCGTGGATTAATTTTTTATGAAGGAGAGTGGGGTTTATCACTATTTCATGGCGAAAATGGTGTCAATGACGTGAAAAAAGATGTTGTGAGGGAAAATAGAGAAGTGCGGTTTAGGGATATTTAAATATCAATTATGACGAGGCGATGGAAATAAATGTGGAATCCAGGTCGCCATAAATGGCGACCCTACGACGTAGGGTGCGCATTAATGCGCACCGGGTTTTAATGTTAAAAGTTCCAGTCTTCGTCTTCGGTCTCTACTGCTTTGCCCATGACATAGGAAGAGCCTGAGCCGGAGAAGAAGTCGTGGTTTTCATCGGCGTTAGGCGACAGCGCGGACAAGATCGCCGGGTTCACTGCGGTCAATTCCGCCGGGAACAGCGCTTCGTAGCCGAGGTTCATCAATGCTTTATTGGCGTTGTAGTGCAGGAAGGTTTTCACCTCTTCCGCCCAGCCGACTTCGCCGTACAACGCTTCGGTATACACCACTTCGTTTTCGTACAGCGCCAGCAGCAAATCAATCGCGAACTGTTGCAACTCTTCGCGGCGGCCAGCATCAACGTTTTCCAGCGCTTTTTGGTACTTATAGCCGATGTAGTAACCGTGAACCGCTTCGTCACGAATGATCAGACGAATCAGGTCAGCGGTGTTGGTCAGCTTGCCACGGCTCGACCAATACATCGGCAGCCAGAAACCGGAATAGAACAGGAACGATTCAAGGAATACGCTGGCGATTTTCTTCTTCAGCGGATCCTCGGCGCGATAGTGCTCCAGCACAATCTTCGCTTTATTCTGCAACGCTTCATTCTCTTCACTCCAGCGATACGCCGCATCGACATCTGCGGTATTACACAGCGTGGAGAAAATCGAACTGTACGAACGCGCATGCACCGCTTCCATAAAGGAGACGTTCGACAGCACGGCTTCTTCATGCGGTGTAATCGCATCTTCCATCAGACCCGGCGCACCAATCACGTTCTGGATGGTGTCGAGCAGCGTCAAACCGGTAAACACTCGAATGGTCAGCTGCTGTTGCTGGTGGTCCAGCGACTGCCACGCTGGCAGATCGTTGGAGAGCGGCACTTTTTCCGGCAGCCAGAAGTTGCTGGTAAGTCGGTTCCACACTTCGAGGTCTTTCTCGTCCTGGATGCGGTTCCAGTTAATCGCTTGAATCTGTTTTAGTTGCATAGTTTTCATCACAGTGAGCAGGAGACGCAGCCCTGCACCTCGGTGCCTTGAAGCGCCATCTGGCGCAGACGAATGTAATAGAGCGTTTTAATGCCTTTCTTCCACGCGTAAATCTGCGCTTTGTTGATATCGCGCGTGGTGACGTCGTCGCGGAAGAACAGCGTCAGCGACAAGCCTTGGTCGACATGCTGCGTGGCTTCGGCGTAGGTATCAATAATCGCTTCGGGCCCAATCGAGTACGCATCCTGATAAAGGTCGAGATTGTCGTTGGTCATAAACGGAGCCGGATAATAGACGCGGCCGGTTTTGCCCTCTTTACGGATCTCAATGCGCGACACAATCGGGTGAATGCTGGAGGTCGCATGGTTGATGTACGAGATCGAACCGGTTGGCGGAATCGCCTGCAGGTTCTGGTTGTACAGCCCATGCTGCATCACCGCTGCACGCAGCGCTTGCCAGTCGGCCTGCGTCGGCAGAGCCAGTCCGGCATCAGCGAACAGTTTTGCCACACGCGCGGTGCGTGGTTGCCACGCTTGTTCGGTGTACTTGTCGAAATATTGACCGCTGGCGTATTTCGAGTCGGCGAAACCGTCGAAACTCTTTTGATGCTCCTGCGCCAGCAGATTCGAGGTGCGCACGGCGTGATAGGTGACGCAATAGAAGTAGAGATTGGTGAAATCCAGCGCTTCTTCTGAACCGTACGCCATGCCTTCGCGCGCCAGATAACCGTGCAGGTTCATCTGGCCGAGGCCAATCGCGTGCGAGCGGCGATTGCCTTCCGCCACCGACGGCACCGAATTGATCTCACTCATCTCGGAAACTGCGGTCAGCGCACGCACGGCGGTTTCCACGGTTTGCGCCAGATTGCGCGAATCCATCGCATGGGCAATGTTGAGCGAGCCGAGGTTGCAGGAGATATCTTTGCCGACGCGACGGTAGCTGAGATCGTCATAGAACTCACTGGCGCTATTAACCTGCAAAATCTCGGAACAGAGATTACTCATGTTGATGCGGCCGGCAATCGGATTGCTGCGGTTCACGCTGTCTTCGAACATGATGTACGGATAGCCCGACTCAAACTGAATCTCTGCCAGCGTCTGGAAGAAATCGCGCGGTTTGATATAGGTTTTGGTGATGCGATCGTCCGCCAGCATCTCGTCGTAATGCTCGCTGATGCTGATATCACCAAAGGCTTTGCCGTAGATGCGCTCAACATCGTACGGCGAGAACAGCGCCATATCGCGATTCTCTTTCGCCAGCTGGAAGGTGATATCCGGGATCACCACGCCAAGCGACAGCGTTTTGATGCGGATCTTCTCGTCGGCATTTTCGCGTTTGGTATCGAGAAAACGGAAAATATCCGGATGATGGGCATTCAGCCACACCGCGCCTGCGCCCTGACGCGCACCGAGCTGGTTGGCGTAGGAAAATGCATCTTCCAGCATCTTCATCACCGGAATCACGCCGGACGACTGGTTCTCAATGCGCTTAATCGGCGCACCTGATTCACGCAGGTTGGAGAGCAGGAACGCTACGCCGCCCCCGCGTTTCGACAGCTGCAACGCCGAGTTCACAGCGCGACCAATCGATTCCATATTGTCTTCGATGCGCAGCAGGAAGCAGGAGACCAGCTCGCCGCGCTGCTGCTTACCGCAGTTAAGGAAGGTTGGCGTAGCCGGCTGGAAGCGACCGCTCAGCATTTCTGCCAGCAGCTCGCGCGCTAAGGTTTCATTGCCGCGTGCCAGCGTCAGCGCCACCATGCAGGCGCGCTGTTCGAAAGTTTCCAGATAGCGTTTGCCGTCGAAAGTTTTCAGCGTGTAGCTGGTGTAAAACTTCCATGCACCGAGGAAGGTGTGAAAAGTGAAACCCGCCGCATCGGCTTCATCGTGCAGCTGGCACAGGAAAGCGAAATCGTACTGATTCAGCACTTCGGCTTCGTAGTAGCCTTCGGCCACCAGATAGCGCAGGCGTTCACCCGCAGAGGCAAACTGCACGGTATTGGGTTGCACATGCTGCAGGAAGAACTGGCGCGTCGCTTCGTGATCTTTGCTGAACTGGATGCGGCCATCGGCGTCATACAGGTTCAGCATCGCGTTAAGCGCGTGGTAATCAGTCAGCGAGCTGTTTAGGGTGTCTGTCGTTGCCAAAATTGGGTCACTCCCGCTTTTACATTAGCGATATCGTCGGGGGTTCCCATCAGCTCAAAGCGGTAGAGATAGGGAACCTGACATTTCTGCGCAATGATGTCGCCCGCCAGGCAATAGCCTTCACCGAAGTTGCGGTTACCGGCAGCAATCACCCCGCGAATCCCGCGTCGGTTGGCATCATCATTAAGGAATTGAATCACTTGTCTCGGCACGGCTCCGCGCGAACTGCCGCCGCCGTAGCTCGGCACCACTAAAATGTAGGGCTGTTCGATATGCAGGCGCTGCGTGCCATCAACCGGAATACGGCGGGCAGGTAGCCCAAGACGCGTGATGAATCGGTGCGTGTTTTCCGACTGGCTAGAGAAATAGACCAGTGGAAACATGGCTTATCCCCCGACGGCCGCGAGCTGGCGCAGGCTGGCAATTTTGTCGGGACGGAAGCCACTCCAGTGATCGTCCTGCGTCATCACCACCGGCACCTGGCGATAGCCGAGAGATTTGAGGTTGTCGATGGCTTCGGGTTGGGTATCAAGGTTAATCAGCTGATAGTCGATACCTTTGCGGTCCATGGCATTTTTTGTCGCATTGCACTGGACACAGTTGTCTTTGGTGTAAATAATAATGCGCATGATTCGTATTTCCCTTTGATTGCGGTCAGATTGCGAGATACGAAGCAAATTCCTGTTTGCATCGAACTTCGTCCTTGACGACATTTGGTAGCTGGTTGATGGGTTGAATACTAGATGTAGTGATTAAAAGGGTCAAGCCCACCAGATATAGGGTTTTGTTATTTTGATCTTCGGATAATCGCTAAGCCCAGAGATCATGCGCCTTCCAGGCCGGAAAAATTTTTTGTAAAGGGAATGAGGTGGGAAGGTTGGTTGGATTTTGTGCGATCTGGACCTCATCCCAGCCTTCTCCCGCTTGCGGGTGAGGGAAAGCGAGCACTATCTCGCGCCCACAAAAAAGCCCCGCATCAGCGAGGCTTATTGAGTCTACTTTCAGGCTTATCGGCGTGAAGACACCAGCAGCGCACCTAGCACTAAACCGATTGCCGCACCCACGCCAACGCCGTGCCACGGCTTGTCGTGTACATACGCATCAACCTGCGTACCGGCGTCACGCGCCGCTTGCGATACGCGACTCTGTCCGCCGCTCAGTTTGGCACGCGTCTGCTTCAGCAGCGCCTGCGCCTGGCTGCGTGCATTATCAACCTCATCTTTAGCTTCACTGCCATAAGATTTAAGTAACGCCTCTAGCGAATCGGCCAGTTCGTTTACATCCTGATTAATATCAATGTCATCGTTTTTTGCGCTTCGATTAAACATTTTTTAGCTCCCTTTGATTTAAAACGTAATACTCAGTGTAGACGAAGCGTGATTAAACGCAGGGATGTGCCAGGCTTTAGGGAAAATTCCGAATGCCCATGCCATCCTGCTGCTGTAAGGTTGCGGGGCTGTGAGAAGAGAGGAGCAAGCATGTATTTACGACCAGATGAGGTAGCGCGCGTACTTGAGAAAGTGGGCTTCGAAATGGATACCCAAACGCCAAAAATTTACGGTTATCGTCGCGGCGATAACTATGTGTACGTCAATCGCGAAGCGCGTATGGGACGGACCGCCTTAATCATTCACCCGACGCTGAAAGAAAAAAGCCAGAGCTTTGCTGAACCGGCCTCAGAGATGAAAACCTGCGATCACTACACACAATTCCCACTCTATTTAATGGGCGATTCGCAGGAGCATTACGGTATTCCGCACGGCTTCAGCTCGCGCGTTGCGCTTGAGCGTTATCTGCAAGGCGTATTCGGCGCCTGATCTTGCGCCCCGTCAACGCGGGGCCGCAAATCCTCACTTAATCCTTACCTTCTGCCCCGTTGCAAATCCGCACGCTGACGCGTATAACCCTGTGTCCATATAGATGTTCAGACGTCCATACGGATAAATATGATGCAAACTCAGGATACGCCTCCGCAGGAAAATTTTAAGCGCACCATGAAAGTACGGCATCTGGTGATGCTGTCGCTTGGCGGTGTGATCGGAACCGGACTGTTCTTCAATACCGGCTATATCATCTCAACCACCGGCGCAGCCGGTACGTTGCTGGCCTATCTGATTGGTGCGCTGGTGGTGTGGCTGGTAATGGTTTGTCTCGGCGAATTGGCCGTTGCGATGCCGGAAACCGGCGCGTTCCACGTCTATGCCGCACGCTATCTCAGCCCGGCCACAGGCTATACCGTCGCCTGGCTTTACTGGCTCACCTGGACGGTGGCGCTGGGTTCCAGCCTTACCGCCGCCGGATTCTGCATGCAGTATTGGTTCCCGAGCGTGCCGGTATGGATGTGGTGTCTGGTGTTCTGCATCGCTATTTATCTGCTGAATATTGTCTCGACGCGCTTCTTCGCCGAAGGTGAATTCTGGTTCTCCATCATCAAAGTGATCACCATCATCGCCTTTATCATTCTCGGCGCAGGCGCGATCTTTGGTTTTATCCCGATGAAAGACGGCAGCGCCGCGCCGGGATTGCACAATCTCACCGCTTCCGGCTGGCTGCCGCATGGCACGTTGCCGATTCTGATGACCATGGTGGCGGTCAACTTCGCTTTCTCGGGCACGGAATTGATTGGCATCGCCGCCGGTGAAACCGAGCAGCCGCAAAAAGCGTTGCCGCTGGCGATCCGCACCACCGTTGCACGGTTGATCATCTTCTTTATCGGCACGGTATTCGTGCTGGCGGCGCTGATCCCGATGGATCAGGCGGGGATCGTCAAAAGCCCGTTTGTGCTGGTGTTTGAAAAGATCGGCATCCCGTACGCGGCGGATATCTTCAACTTCGTGATCCTTACCGCCATCCTCTCCGCCGCCAACTCCGGCCTGTATGCTTCTGGCCGCATGTTGTGGTCGCTGGCCAATGAGAAGACGCTGCCGCGCTGTTTTGCGCGCGTTAATCGTCGCGGCATTCCGGTGCTGGCGCTGACCGTAAGCATGATTGGCGGCCTGCTGGCGCTGTTCTCAAGCGTGATTGCGCCGGACACGGTGTTTGTGGCGCTGTCGGCGATTTCCGGTTTTGCCGTGGTAGCGGTGTGGCTCAGCATCTGCGCCTCACACTATGTGTTCCGTCGTCGCCATCTGCAGGCGGGCGGCACTTTACAACAGCTGGCATATCGCGCGCCGCTCTATCCGCTGACGCCGATTCTGGGTTTCCTGCTTTGCCTGCTGGCGTGCGTCGGATTGGCGTTCGATCCGTCGCAGCGCATTGCGTTGTGGTGCGGCATTCCGTTTGTGCTGTTCTGCTATGCCGCATACCATGTCACGCAACGACGCAAGTCATCCCTTAAGGCTGAGGAGGCCAACGATGTCGCGTAATCCCATCGCGCAGGCACTAACCCAAACTGACACGCTGATTCTTGATGGTGCGCTGGCGACCGAGCTGGAAGCGCGCGGCTGCAATCTGGCCGATGCGTTGTGGTCGGCCAAAGTGCTGGTAGAAAATCCTGAGCTGATTTATCAGGTGCATCACGACTACTTTGCTGCTGGCGCGCATGTGGCGATTACCGCTAGCTATCAGGCCACGCCACAGGGTTTTGCCGCGCGCGGCTTAGATGAAGCGCAGGCGCTGGCACTGATCACCCAGAGCGTACAGCTGGCGCAGCGCGCGCGTGACGATTATCGCGCATCCTCGGCCAGCACCGCGCCATTGCTGGTGGCCGGATCCGTCGGGCCATATGGCGCGTTTCTGGCGAATGGCGCGGAGTATCGTGGTGATTACGCGCTGCCGGAAGAGCAGATGAAAGCATTCCACCGTCCGCGCGTTACGGCGTTGCTGGAAGCGGGTGTCGATCTGCTAGCCTGCGAAACGTTGCCGTCCTTCGCTGAGGCGCAGGCGCTGGTGAGTTTACTGGCCGAATTCCCTGACAGCAGCGCATGGTTCTCTTTTACCCTGCGCGATGCCGAACACATCAGCGACGGTACGCCGCTGAGCAAAGTGGCGCAGCTGGTGAATGCGGCACCGCAAGTAGTGGCGATTGGCATCAACTGCGTGGCGCTGGAGAGCGTGACGCCCGCACTGCGCAGCTTACAGGCGCTGTGTGACAAACCGCTGCTGGTCTATCCGAACTCCGGCGAGCAGTACGACGCCAGCAGCAAAACCTGGCACTCCGCGCCATCGGGTTGCACGCTGCACGACAAGTTCGCCGAATGGCAGCAGGCGGGCGCACGTCTGATTGGCGGCTGCTGCCGCACCACGCCGCAGGATATCGCGGCGATTGCTGCTTGTTGTCAACCGCAATAAAGCGCAGAAAATCATCAGTGATAGCGCGATTAAGCACAGAAGGGCAGTTTACACTGTCCTATCTGATGCTGAAGCGGACCTGCTATGAACCTGCGACCTCTTTTTCCTGCCTGTGCGCTACTGCTGAGCGGCTGCGCCACTATTGTCGGCACTGAAACGCAACCGGTAAAAATCGACTCCTTGCCGCAGGGCGCGCGTTTCACCGTGCAGGATGAGACCGGACGCGCGGTGGCACAGGGTTATACGCCGCAAACCGTTGAGCTGGCGAAATCTACCGGGAATTATTTTGGTAAGAAGCACTATCAGGTGATGCTGGAGAGTCCGGGCTACGTGCCGCTAACCTTGCCGATCGAGGCCAACGCCAATTTGTGGTATTTGCTGGGCAATATTCCGCTGTTGGGCTTCCCCGGCTGGCTGCTGGTCGATCCCTTTTATGGCGGTATGTACGATCTCAAACCTGAACATCCGCAGCCGAAGCTGAACGTCGTCGGGGCGCGCGGTTGATTACGCCGCCATTTTTGGCGTAATGCCGCTCACTTGAGCAATAAATGCTTATGTATGAAGGTGCGCATGAATGCGCACCCTACGAAAACCTCGGCAAACAGCTGTTGGGTCGCCATTCATGGCGACCCAACGATTACTGCGCGGTGGGCTTCACCATCGCATTAGCGCTTTTATGCTGCGCCAGATGCTGCTGCTGGAAAATGCACATGCGGATAGTGTTGCGGTATTCGCCGTTGATGAAAAATTCGTGCTTCAGTACGCCTTCCACCTCAAAACCCAGCTTGGTGTAGATATGCACCGCCTTCTTATTCTCTTCATCAACAATCAGATAGAGTTTGTAGAGATTCAGCACCGAAAAGCCGTAATCCATCGCTAACTTTGCCGCTTTCGTGGCTAAGCCTTTGCCCTGATGTGAAGGATCGATAATGATCTGAAACTCAGCGCGGCGATGCACGTGATTAATCTCGACCAACTCCACCAAACCGGCTTTGTGTCCATCATGCTCTACCACAAAGCGACGCTCGGTTTGGTCGTGGATGTGTTTGTCATACAGGTCAGAAAGCTCGACGAAGGCTTCGTACGGCTCCTCAAACCAGTAACGCATCACGCTGGCGTTATTATCTAATTGATGCACAAAGCGTAAATCTTCCCGCTCCAGCGGGCGTAACTTAACCGTCATACGGTATTCCTTGTTGTTGAATGTTGTTCCACGATGTGGCCCTGCGCCATGCGCGCCGCGCGATCGCACATGTGATCGATCACATCCGGATCGTGGCTGACCAGCACCATGGTTAAACCATCTTTCTGCTTCAGATCGTTGAGCAGGTTGAGGATCTCGGCCTGTACCGACATGTCCAGCGCCGAGGTCGGCTCATCCAGCAGCAGGATCTTCGGGTCCAGCAGCAGGGCGCGCACAATCGCCACGCGCTGACGCTGACCGCCCGAAAGCTGATGCGGATAGCGATCCGCCAGCGCCGGATCCAGCCCGACATGGCGGAAGCCGGCATTAATGCGGTCATCGATATTATCACGCTTGAGCATTTTCAGCGGTTCCGCCAGCGTGCGACGCAGGCGATGGCGCGGATGCAGTGAAGCGTAGGGATCCTGGAACACCATCTGCACATCGCGACGCAGTTGGCCGGTGAAGGCTTTACCGGGCTGCACGGCGGTGCCCGCCAGCGACATGCTGCCGCTCCAGTGCGGATTCAATCCCGCCAGCACCCACAGCAGCGACGACTTGCCGCAGCCGGACGGGCCAACCAGACCAAAACACTCGCCGGCCGCAACCTGCAGCGACACATCGTGCACCACGGTGCGCAGCTCGTAACCTTGCTTGTGCGAAACGCTGAGGTTCGATAACTCAATCATAATTCTTCTCCAGCGCCGCACGATCCAGCACCGGCAAGCGCTCGCCGTGCGTGGCTTTACTCGGACGACAGGCCCACAACGTGCTGGTATAAGGATGGCTGGCGTTGGAGAGCTCGGACGCCGGCAAGGTATCCAGCACGCGGCCCTGATACATCACCATCACGCGCTCGCAGTGTTCGGAAACCTGCTGCAGATCGTGGCTGATCAGCAGCAAACCCATGTTGCGCTGCTCCACCAGACGACGAATCAGCGCCAGCACCTGATCGCGCATTGCGTGATCGAGTGCTGAGGTCGGTTCATCGGCGATCAGTAATACAGGATCGGTGATCAGGGCGATCGCCAGCATCACGCGTTGTCCCATGCCGCCAGAGAGTTGATGCGGATAGCGCTTCATCAGCTGACGCGGATCGGGCAAGCCAACCGCATCCAGCATCTCGCACACTTTCTCTTTGCGCTCGGCGCGGCTCAATTTGTGGTGCAGCACCAGCGGTTCTTCCACCTGCCAGCCAATAGTGCGCGTGGGATTGAGCGCATATTTCGGATCCTGCATCACCATCGCTACTTTGCTACCGCGCAGCTGGATCCAGTCACGCTCGCGTAGGCTCAGCGCATCGGTGCCGACAATCTGCAAACGCTCGGCCTTCAGATGTAGTGAAGGCGACAGCAAGCCCATCAGCGTGCGCGCGGTGAGTGATTTACCGGAGCCGGATTCACCCACCAACGCCACGCGCTCGCGGCCAATTTGAAAGCCGATGTTATCGACCAGCAGCGCATCATCGCTGCGAATCGTCAGGCCTTGTACATCAATTAACAGATCATTTGGCATGGCGAGTATCCAGTCGGTCACGCAGGCCATCGCCTGTCAGGTTAAACGCCAGGCTGGCGAACAGAATCGCGCCGCCGGGTGCGGCGGCAACCCACCATTGGTCGAAGATCACTTTACTGCCTTCCGCCACCATCGAACCCCATTCAGCGGTAGGCGGTTGCACGCCCATGCCGAGGAAGCCGAGGCCAGCGGCAGAAAGAATAATGCCGCCGAGGCTCAGCGCGGCGCGCACCACCGCCGTTGGCATACACAGCGGCAGAATATGACCAAACATCAGGCGCAAGCCGGTGATGCCCTGCATGCGCGCGGCGGCGAGGTAATCACTGCGGCGCAGCGCCAGCGTTTCCGCACGCGCCTGACGGGCAAACGGCGGCCAGCTGGTAAGCGCCAGCGCCAATGCGCCATTCATCAAGCCGGGGCCGAGCATGGCGACCAGCGCCAGCGCGATCACCAGATTCGGCAGCGACAGGAAGATATCGGTAATGCGCATTAACACGCGCTCGGTCCAGCCGCCAACGTAACCGGCGGTGATGCCTACCAACAGGCCAACCGGAATGGTCAACACCAGAATCAGTGACACCAGCAGCAGCGTTGGGCGCGCGCCGTAAATCACGCGTGACAGCAGATCGCGGCCAAAGCCATCGGTGCCGAACCAGTGCAGCGCCGACGGCGCTTGTAAACGCTGTGAAATGATCTGCGCATTGGGATCAAAGGGCGCCAGCAACGGCGCGAACAATGCCATCGCCACCACAATCAGCACCAGCGTCAGGCCGATGGTGAGTGAGGTCACGCGCGCGCGGCGGCGGCGCGGACGCAGCGTTTCCAGTTCAGAGAGTTGTTGAGTCATCGGGTTCTCGGATCGGTTAACCAGGTCAGGGCATCGGCCAGCGCGTTGAGCAGGATAAAGCAGCTGCCAATCAGCAAGGTCGAGCCGAGAATCGCCGGTACATCAGAGGAAAACAGCGCGTTGGTCATGTAGCGACCGACGCCCGGCCAGGCAAATACCGTTTCGGTCAATACCGAACCTTCCAGCAGCGTGGCGTAGGAGAGGGCGATAACGGTAATCAGCGTGCCCAGCACGTTGGGGAAAATATGACGCAGCAAAATGCGGCCACGGCTGGCACCTTTGGCGCGCGCCAGTACCACGTACTCTTTGTTGCTCTCTTCCAGCAGCGCTGCGCGCAGCAGGCGCGTAATGCCCGCCATCGCCAGCAGGCCGAGAATCACCACTGGCAGCCACAAATGGGCAATCGCATTGCGGAACATCTCGGGATCGCCGGACATCCAGCTATCAATCAGCACAAAGCCGGTTTTCGGCTCCAGCGTGTAGATCCAGATGTCATCGAGCTGGCCCGGTCCGGCGGACCAGTGCAGCACGGCGTAAAACAGCAGCAAACCCAGCAGGCCGAGCCAGAACACTGGCACCGAGTAGCCAAGCAGCGACACAAAGCGCGCCACGTTATCGATGATGCTGCCCGGTTTCCACGCCGCCAGCAGCGCCAGGGCAATGCCGAACACTGCAGCAAAAATCATCGCGCAGGTCGCCAGCTCAATGGTGGCGGGGAAGGTACGCATCAGGTCGGCGCTGACCGGTTGATTGGTTAGGTGCGATAAGCCGAGATCGCCGCGCGCCAGATGGCTGATATAGCGCCAGAACTGCACCAGCACCGGCTGATCGAGGCCGAGATCGTGGCGCACCTGCGCGTAAGTGGCTTCGCTGGCGTGATCGCCGGCGATCTGTTGCACCGGATCGACAGGCGACAGGTGCGACAGCATAAAAGTGAACGCTAACAAACCGACCAACGTCACCAGCAGCGAAAGCAGGCTGGTGACGATGTGGCTAAAACGTTGCCAGAGTGGCCGGGCGAACCCGGCCTGTGAAGCTGACACTGCCATTACTTAGAAACCTGCGAGTAATAGACCATGTCCGGGTTGATGCCCTGCACATAGCCTTGCAGATTGTCGCGCAGCGCAATCAGGTTTTTCGCCTGCAAGCCAATCACGTACGGCGAGTTCTTCAGCACTTCACGCTGCATCGCCTGATAAAGTTCGATGCGCTTGTTGTTATCGCTCTCGGCGGTGGCGGCCAGCGTTTGCTTGTTCAGCTCTGGAATATGCCAGTCAGAACGGTAAGCCACAGTTTTGCTGCCATCTTCCGGGTTGTAAGCGAAGGACGCGGCGTTGGTATTAGGATCGAAATAGTCTGCGCCCCAGGCATTGAGGGTGGCTTCGTATTTGTGCGCCTTCACGCGGGTAGAGACTTCAGAGCTCAGGCCAGGCTGCACTTCAACCTTCACGCCGCCTTTAGCAAAGCTGCCCTGCAGCGCCTGCGCGATATCGAGGTAAGGCGGCTGATTGCTGGTGGAGAGCTTGAAGCTGACGTTAGTCAGACCGGCTTTCTTCAGAATCGCTTTGGCTTTCTCAGGATCGTAGGTGTATGGCGTGTCGTTGATTGCGCCGAGGAAGCCTTTTGGAAGGAAGGTCTGATGCACGTCGAACTGGCCTTTCAGCAGGTCGTTAGCGATACCTTTATAGTCGAACAGGTAACGAGCCGCTTCCCACAGCGCCGGGTTCTTCAGCACCGGATTTTCACCAATGTTGAACTGGATGTAATAGAGCGACGCCATCGGGATCGCTTCGGTCTTCACACCCGCTTTGCCTTTCAGCGAGGCAATCTGATCCGCGCCGAGGTTACGCGCGATATCTACATCGCCCTGTTCAAGCAGCAGACGGCGCGCAGCCGGTTCCGGGACGTTTTTGATCAGAATATTTTTCAGCTTCGGTGCGCCCGCCGGTGATGTTGGGTTGGCGCTCAGCAGAATCGCTTCATGCAGCACCACTTTACGAATCTGATACGGGCCGCTACCGGCAGAGTGGGTGCCGAGCCATGCGTGGCCGAAGTCACCGTTCTTCGCGTTGGCCTGCGCGGTTTTCTCATCAACAATCGAAGAGACCGGCGCGGAGAGCAGACTGAGCACATACGCCGGGCTGACGTTAGCGCTCCAGCTGATCTGGACGTGGTTGTCATCAACCTTCTTCAGGAAGGTATCGACGTTATCTTTATTCCAGCCGAGCTGGGTAAGAATAAAGGAGGGATCGAGGTTCAGTTTCACCACGCGACCCAGCGAGAAGATAACATCTTCCGGACGCAGCGGATTGCCGCTGGCGAACTGAGCGCCTTTGCGCAGTTCAAACGTCAGGCTGCGATTATCGCTGCCCGCTTGCCAGGAGGTAGCCAGCGTTGGCTTCAAGTCGGTAGGATTGGTCGGATCGGACTGAACCAGGCGCTGATAAATGTTAGTGAACGCTTGCACTGTTGTGAGTTCAAAGCCCTGCGCGGGATCGAAGCTGTCGGCATCGTCGGTGGACTGGGCAATAACCAGCGTATCTTTCGGCGTCGCTGCCTGAACAGAGAAGGCGGCTACCAGCGATAACGCCAGCAGTGATGGAATAATTTTTTTCATGTTGTTTCCTTGCCTAAAAAAAGTAACGCGAGTTTACGAGAGCGCAGCAGTGAAGAATAGTCAATTTCAGGCTATGCATATGCATTAATGGTCTAAGTCGGGTGGTTCAGTTATAAGGGTTGAAGGTTGCATGGCCATCGTAGGGTCGCCATTCATGGCGACCGGAATGGTATATATCAACTCAACTGCAACGAAATATAAATGTTCTGTGATTAACCAATAATTAACTTTACTTCGTTCCTTCCGGGAATATAATGGCCGCAATTTCAAAGCAGGAGAGTTCAGTTGGACAGTCACCCTTTTAGTTGGCATCACAAGGCAAGCTGACGCGCGAACTTTTTTGTCGCTGCTTGCCACCATGGCGGGCAGCAATCCTCCCTTTTTTTGATGATTGTTCCCTTAAAACGACACTGTAACGGGCCAAAGCCCGTGGGAAGATCATCATGCACATGATTTTTAACACACTTTTCCCTCCGCCTCGATACGCGCGCTGAACCTCAGCGTGCTGATTTGCGCTGCGCATTAGACAGCTTTTCGCTGTTCGATTGCGTGGTGTTTACCTTCGTCTTTATTTATTACTCGTTATTTTGCGAGCGACTCTTTTCGTCTTTAATTTCCGGGAGGTGATATGGAAATTCCCGACAGGTTATTTTTAATTTAAAAAACGCATAGCCGTTAATTTAATTTGTGTGCCACGCATGCAGGGATTTTTATTGCCGTAATAAAGAGGAATGTCACCATGACTGACATGAAACTCAACCAGGAAAAAAAGGCCTGGAATACCACGCGCCAGCCGCGTCAAAAAACACCTCGTTACCTGATTGAAGATGAAGCCGGTTTCACTGCCGATGAAACGCTGGTGCGTCTGCGCAGCGATGCGCTTGGCCTGAGTGAACGTGAAGCCGAGGCACGTTTAGGCGTCTATGGCCGCAATCAGGTTGAGCACGACAAAGCGCCACCGGCGTTATTGCAGTTGCTGCAGGCGTTCAACAATCCGTTTATCTATGTCCTGATGGCGCTGGCGTTGGTGAGCTTTTTCACTGATTTCTGGCTGCCGCTGCGCAACGGCGAGGAGACCGACCTGACCGGTGTCATCATCATTGTGACGATGGTAACGCTCAGCGGTTTGCTGCGCTTCTGGCAGGAGTTCCGTACCAATAAAGCGGCGCAGGCGCTGAAATCAATGGTGCGCACCACCGCAACGGTGCTGCGTCGTGAGTCAGCGCAGCAAGCGCCGCTCAAACAGGAAGTGGATATCGCCACGCTGGTGCCGGGTGACATCATCTATCTGTCGGCGGGAGATTTGGTGCCTGCCGATGTGCGCCTGCTGGATTCACGCGATCTGTTTATCAGCCAGGCGATTTTGACTGGCGAATCGTTACCGGTTGAAAAATATGACGTCACCGGCCACGTCACCAGTAAAAGCAGCGGGGCCAGCGAGCAGGGCACCTCGCTGCTGGAACTGGGTAGCGTTTGCCTGATGGGCACCAACGTGTCCAGCGGTAGCGCGAAAGCGGTAGTGGTGGCGACAGGCAGCGAAACCTATTTCGGCAGCCTGGCGAAATCGATTGTTGGTAACCGCTCACAAACCGCCTTTGATCGCGGGGTAAACAGCGTGAGCTGGCTGCTGATCCGCTTCATGCTGGTGATGGTGCCGATAGTGCTGCTGATTAATGGCCTAACCAAAGGTGACTGGCTTGACGCGTCACTGTTTGCGCTGGCGGTGGCGGTGGGCTTAACGCCTGAAATGTTGCCGATGATCGTCAGCTCGAATCTGGCGAAAGGTGCCATCGCCATGTCGCGGCGTAAAGTGATCGTCAAGCGTCTGAATGCGATTCAAAACCTTGGCGCGATGGATATTCTCTGCACCGACAAAACCGGCACGCTGACGCAGGACAACATCATTCTGGAGCATCATCTGGATTGTGCTGGCGTGGAGAACTCACGCGTGCTGATGCTGAGCTGGCTCAACAGCCATTATCAAAGTGGCACGTTGAACCTGATGGATCGCGCAATTTTGCAGTACGGCAAAAACCGCGTCAGCGAGGCGGTGGGCGATACCTATATCAAAGTGGATGAACTGCCGTTCGATTTCATTCGCCGTCGCGTTTCGGTGGTGGTGCGCGATCGTCGTCTCAATCAACAGATGTTGATCTGCAAAGGCGCGGTGGAAGAGATGCTGAGCATCGCGACTGCCGAGCGTGAAGGCAAACTGGTGCAGCCGCTGAACGAAACGCGTCGGGCAGAACTGCTGGCGTTGGCACATCAATACAATGAGCAGGGTTTCCGCGTGCTGCTGGTGGCGAGCCGCGTGCTGGCGGAGCCGGGTTTACAACAGCCGCTGAGCGTGGCGGATGAGCAAGGATTAACGGTTGAAGGGCTGCTGACTTTCCTCGATCCACCGAAAGAGAGTGCCGCCAAAGCCATCGGCGCGCTGCGCGACAATGGCGTCAGCGTCAAAGTGCTGACAGGCGATAATCCGGTGGTCACCGCGCGCATTTGCCAGCAGGTTGGCATCGACAGCGGCGCCATCATCATCGGCGATCAGATTGCCCTGATGAGCGACGAGCAGCTGGCCGATGCCGCCGCGCAGAGTTCGGTATTCGCTAAACTCACGCCGCTGCAAAAATCACGCATTCTGCGCGCGCTGCAGCAGCAAGGGCATACCGTGGGCTTCCTCGGCGACGGGATTAATGATGCCCCGGCGCTGCGTGATGCCGATGTCGGGATTTCCGTTGATAGCGCGGCGGATATTGCCAAAGAGTCCTCCGATATCATTCTGCTGGAAAAAGATTTGATGGTGCTGGAAGAGGGCGTAATGAAGGGACGCGAAACCTTCGGCAACATCATCAAGTACCTGAACATGACCGCCAGCTCTAACTTCGGCAACGTATTCTCGGTGTTGGTGGCGAGCGCCTTTATTCCGTTCCTGCCGATGCTGGCTATACATTTGCTGATTCAGAACCTGATGTACGATCTGTCCCAGCTGGCGCTGCCGTGGGACAAAATGGACCGCGAGTTCCTGCGCAAACCGCGTAAATGGGACGCGCGTAATATCAAACGCTTTATGCTGTGGATTGGGCCAACGTCGTCGATTTTCGATATCACCACTTTCGCGCTGATGTGGTACGTGTTCGCGGCGAATACGCCAGAAATGCAGTCACTGTTCCAGTCCGGCTGGTTTATTGAAGGCTTGCTGTCGCAGACGCTGGTGGTGCACATGCTGCGCACGCAAAAGATTCCGTTTATTCAGAGCCGTGCGGCGCTGCCGGTGCTGCTGACCACTGCGTGTGTGATGATCGCCGGCATTCTGCTGCCGTTCTCACCGCTGGGTGCGATGGTGGGATTGGTGCCGCTGCCATGGTCTTACTTTCCATGGCTGGTGGCGACGCTGCTCGGTTATTGCGTGGTCGCGCAGGGCATGAAAATGCTCTACATCAAGCGTTTTGGTCAGTGGTTTTAAACACATGGAGGCGAAATGCGTAACCGCAATCTCAATAAGGTGGTGTTTCACCTGATACTGATGATGATCGTCATCGTGGTGTTAACGCTGGTGTTTCGTTAACGAAAAAGGGCAGAATTTCCTGCCCTTTTCTTTACTCTTCGTCTGGCTGGTAATACTGCACGCCGATCTCAATGCGCTCGCGGCCGCTGGCTACGCGATGGCGATTGCTGTCGCGCAGTGAATAGATGCAGCCGCAATACTCTTGCTGATAAAAACGTTCACGCTTGCTGATCTCAATCATGCGTGACGAGCCACCACCTTTACGCCAGTTAAACTCCCAATAAAGCATATTGGGGTAGTGCGCCGCAGCGCGCACGCCGCAGTCGTTGATCTGCTGCATATTCTTCCAGCGCGAAATACCGAGTGAACTGGTGATCACCGGGAAGCCGTTTTCATGTGCATACAGCGCGGTGCGTTCAAAGCGCATGTCGAAACACATGGTGCAGCGCACGCCGCGCTCCGGTTCCCACTCCATGCCGCGCGCCCGCTCAAACCAGTTATCTTTGTCGTAATCGGCATCGACAAAGGGCACGCCAAACTGCTCGGCAAAACGGATGTTCTCCTCTTTACGCAGCTCGTACTCTTTCAGCGGATGAATGTTCGGATTGTAGAAGAAGATGGTGTAATCGATGCCGGAAGCCAGCATCGCTTCCATCACTTCGCCCGAGCAGGGCGCACAGCAGGAGTGCAACAGCACTTTGTTGTGACCGTTGGGTAAAGGCAAAGGCTGGCGGGTAAAGGAGTCAGACATAAGCTTTATTGGTTAATGGAGTGTTGCGTAAAGTCTAAGGGGATAGCGCTGAAGATGCAAAGTTGAGGAAAAACAGGCAATAAAAAAGGCCGCAAAAGCGGCCTCTTAGTTGAGCGAAGAAAGTTATTCAGTCACTTTCTTTTTCAGATCGCTGGCACCTTCTTTGGTTTTATTCCAGCCTTTCTGCGTGCCTTCTTTGGTGGCATCCCAACCTTTCTCAGAACCTTCTTTGGTTTTGTTCCAGGCTTTCTGCGTACCTTCGCTAGCTTTGCTGGTCATGCTGTCGCTTTTACCTTCAGCGGCATGCTTGGCTTTGAGCTGCTGCTCTTTACCTTCGTTCTGCGCCTGATGCAGTTTTTCTTTAGCGGTGTTAGCACCGGCCTGCGCGTTAGCGACAGTCTCATCAGTTGCATGTGTGGTCGCGGCAAAAGCCGAAGAAGCCATCAGAATGGCTGACAGTGCAATAATGGTCTTTTTCATAATTCCCTCTTTCATGAAATATGTCGTCTCAGGTATTCATCCTGGCATAGGCCGGGATGGAAAGATTTAAGAATAAACCAGGAATGAAAAAGGTCTAGTTTCGTTGGTTAAATCGACACCAGATAGCATTTTAGGTTGTTGCAGAGAGTGAAGGGAGCCACCTTAACGGTGGCCGCGCAGCATTAATCTGCCAGTTGCTGCGCAATCGCGCTATACATTAACGCCGCTTCAAGTGGCTGAGCATTCATCTTTGGTTCCGCTTCCGGCCAGGTTGACCATTGCACGATCACCAGGTTTTCAGCACGGTTCACCATAATCACCTGACCATAAATTCCCAGCGCCCACAGGGAATTTTTCAACGCTTTATCGGCGGTTGGAGCGACATGTTGCGCATTGGCGGCAACCGCGTTGTTCCACCACTGATAGCCATAGGTGCCTTCAGGATGAGCGGCGGATACCGAGTTACGCGCCTGCGTCCAGTTGGATGCATCATCCAGCCAGTGATCGGGCAATATCTGCTGACCATTTGGCAAACGACCATCATTCATGATGAACAAGCCGAAGCGGCCCCAATCTTCCAGCGTGGCGTTAAAACCATGCGCGCCCACGTCGTGCTGGCCTTTGGCATAGGCATGCCACACGCCATCGCTGGCCATGCCGTAAGGCTTCCAGATGGATTGCTCCAGCCAGGAGGCGATTGACATGCCGGTCGCTTTCTCCAGCACATCGCCGAGCAACCACGCACCGCCGGATGAGTACGACCAGGATTCTCCCGCCGGATGTGCGCGATGCAGCTGTTTGATGATATTGCGCACGCAATCGTAGGTGCCAGGGCGCGCTTCACACTGCGTCAGATGCGCAAAGTCAGAGTTGGGATTGGTGTAATCCTCGTTCCAGGCAACACCGGAAGTGTGCTGGATCAATTGCTTCAGCGTGACGCCATCCCAGGCGCTGCCTTTGAGATCTGGTTCGTAATCCGTCACCCGATCGTCAAGTGAATGGATTTTACCTTGCTTGATAGCAATGCCTACCAGCGTGGAAACGACCGATTTGCCCACTGAACGAGACGTCCATAATGTCTGGTCGGTGTTGCCTTCGCCGAGATATTTATAGGCAATTTTCCCGTTCTTTAGCACCAGCATGCCGCTGACATTTTCCCGTTTCAGGTAATCGGACAATGAATAGCGTTCGCCGTTAAAGGTGTAAGAAGCATCGGTCAGCGGCTTGCTGGCGGCTTTCAATGGCGTTGAATCGCCATGATGAAATACATCGCCCGCGTAGTTGCGGTAATCATTGCGGAATCCCACCACGCGATCGGCCTGGCTCCAGCTCAGCATCTGATGCGGATTCGGCAGCTTTTTATCAAAAGGCTGCGGGCAAGATTGCAGCATTACGCCACCGCAATTCTGTGTTTCCGCCGCGAAGGTGTGCGAGGCGAAGGAAAGGGCGATCGCGCTTAGCGATGCGGCCATCAGGATGGGTTGTAAAAGACGTTTTTGCATTTTGTTCTCTGCGCTTGAGGAGTGAATACGCAGCAGTATATGAACGGTTAATCCCCTGATAAAATCACTAAATGGGGGAAAAACCCTCTCAATTATGGAATCTGTTATGACCGCGTTGCGCTACTCTTTTTCGCAAATTGAAGCCTTTGCCACGATTGCTGAAACCGGCAGCGTTTCGAAAGCTGCCCTGTTGCTGGGGAAGGATCGCACCACGGTGCGTGACTTGCTGGATTATCTTGAAGATGCGTTGGGTTACACGCTGTTCTTACGGGAAGGGCGCAGGTTACTGCTGACTGAGAAAGGCCAACAGCTACATCGCCAGGCGCATCTTTTTCTGCGCCAGGCGCAGGCATTTGAATCTTACGCGCGCGCATTGCCTGCTGCCATCGAGCAGGAACTGGTGCTGGTTTACGATCCTTTCGTTCCGCACGCTTTTCTTCACGCTGTGATTGAATACATGGCCGAGAAGAACATCCGTTTTAACACATGGAGCGTTACGCGTGATGAGGCTGAAGCGGCGCTCAAAAATGGGAGGGCGCATGTTGCTATCTGCCAGGCGCAGCATCGCACGCTGGGAAATGAGATGGAATGGCAGGCGCTGGGAACCATCGAACTTAATTTTTTCGCCGCCCGCACGCTCTTCCGCGATCAGCCGCAGCCGGTGACGCTGCTTGATCTGTCACTGATTCCGCAGTTGGTGATGCATCCCCACTACGATGAACAGATTAGCCGACGCCTGCAAATTTCTGGCAAGTCCCTGTTCGTTAACGATCGCGCCATCCTGCAACATTTGCTGGAAAGTGGCGCAGGCTGGGGATTCCTGCCGATGCATTTTCAGGCCCAGCAGTGGCGCAATGTGCAACTATTGCCCACCGAAGTCGGCAATCAGGGATTGAATGTTACGCTGGTAACGTTATGGAATCCGGGGGGCAATAAGCATGCGATAGCCGAGGCGTTTATTGCCAGCCAGCCCGAGCTGTGGAGCCGCATCTATTCTTCGTCGCGTTCTTTAGCGGCGCGCTGACGATCGTAGAACTCATCTTCGGCGGCGATGATCTCATCCATCAGAGAATTCATATCCACTTCATGCAACTCTTCTACGAAGAGGCCGGTCAGCGGCGTTTCTGGCGTCAGCTTTCCGTCTTCATATAACTGCCAGATCTCTTTCGCATAGCGCGTTTGTAAAATCTGCGGCGCGTATTGCCCGTAATAAGCGGTGATGTTGTTTACATCGCGCTCAAACATTGATTCTGCGTGGTTGTTTGCGGCGGCATCGACAGCTTGCGGCAAGTCGATAATGACCGGTCCGTTGGCATCCTGTAGCACGTTGAATTCCGACAGATCGCCATGAACAATGCCGGCGCACAGCATGCGCACGATATTGCGGATCATGGTATCGAAATCCTTCATGGCGTTCTCTTCGGAGAGGAACACATCACTCAGGCGTGGCGCAACCAGGCCTTCTGCGTCTGTGACCAGCTCCATCAACAATACGCCGTCGATGCAAATGTAGGGCTGTGGGACGCGCACGCCAGCATTCGCCAGGCGGAATAACGCATCAACTTCGGCGCTTTGCCAGGTCTCTTCTTGCTGCTTACGCCCGAATTTCGACCCTTTTTGCATCGCACGTGAATTGCGGCTGTTACGGACTTTACGTCCTTCCTGATAATGTACGGCCTGCTTAAAACTTCGTTGCGTGGCGTCCTTGTACACTTTGGCACATTGGATTTTGCCGCCCGTTAACACGGTATAAACGTCAGCTTCTTTGCCGCTTCTTAGTCTCTGTAGTACTTCATCTACCAAGCCATCATCGACGAGAGGCTGGAGTCGGTTTGGGATTTTCATGCGAGTCGCCTTGAAAGAGTCCAGATACAAAAAAGCCCGTAAGGCTTGCGCCATACGGGCTCTTAGGACTTCATCGAATGACTCTGGTAATCATCGATGGAGAATTTTGGTGGAGCTGGCGGGAGTTGAACCCGCGTCCGAAATTACTACACCGTCGGCACTACATGCTTAGTCAGTCTTTACATTCGCCGGCCAGCTGCGGACAGACACGCCACTGACAAACTAGCCTGATTAGATTTAGTGCTTCAACCCCAGGCAAGGCATCCACACGATCTCTTTTGGGTTTGACCTCTCTTGATCCCCGTCTTAAGAGCGGAAGCTAGGGAGAGAGGGCTTCAAAGCAGGTTATTAAGCTGCTAAAGCGTAGTTTTCGTCGTTTGCGACTATTTTTTTGCGGCTTTTTACGAGGCAAACCGCCCCTCGGCATGCTCCTAAGGCTTCACAATCCCGTCGAGTCCAGAATCAGCCCCAAGAAATTTCAATACTACAGACAAGTGACGTCAAGATCCAGCGCTTAACGCTTTGAATTCTTCATAATACGTGCTTTATCCATCTTCCATTCGCGCTCTTTAACGTCATCACGCTTGTCGTGCTCTTTCTTACCGCGCGCCACACCAATCTTCAGTTTGGCCCAGGCATTTTTCCAGTACATCGACAGTGCAACCACGGTAAAGCCTTCACGGTTAACGCGACCATACAGCGAATCGAGTTCGCGTTGTTTTAGCAGCAGCTTGCGGCTTCGCGTGGGATCACACACCACATGCGTTGAAGCCACCGCTAGCGGCTGGAAAGTAGAGCCGAACAGGTAAGCTTCACCATCGCGCAGCAGAATGTAGCTATCGCTGATGTTTGCCTTACCGGCACGCAGTGATTTGACTTCCCATCCTTGTAACGACATACCCGCCTCGAACTCTTCTTCAATGAAGTATTCATGACGTGCGCGTTTATTGAGGGCAATAGTGGCTGAACCGGGTTTGTTAACTTTTTTCTTTGTCATAGTGCGGCGTAGTCTACATCACTCAGTTTATGGGCGCATCCCCTGTCCTGCAGGGCGGTAAAAAACACTCCATTTTAGCACAGCAAGCAAAGCCGTGAATTTTTGTTTGGTGACCGAAAATGGTATTATTCAATGGTTTTGTGATGAACAGGAACCATTATGGCCCAGATTAGTCGTTCAGCGCTGGTCCCTTATAGCGCTGAGCAGATGTACCGTCTTGTGAATGACGTGGATGCTTATCCTCAGTTTCTGCCGGGCTGCACCGGCAGTCGCGTGCTGGATAACAGCGGAGATCAAATGACCGCGGCCGTTGATGTCTCGAAAGCCGGCATCAGTAAAACTTTCACCACACGTAATACGCTGATCAGCAACCAAAGCATATTGATGCAGTTGGTTGATGGCCCGTTTCGTAAATTAACCGGCGGCTGGCACTTCACCTCATTGGGTGATGATGCCTGCAAAGTTGAGTTGAACCTCGATTTTGAGTTCACCAATATGCTGGTAGAAATGGCGTTCGGCCGCATCTTTAAAGAGCTGGCGAACAGCATGGTGCAGGCATTCAGTCAGCGCGCGAAAGAGGTTTATCGTGCCTGATATCAGCGTGGAAGTGGTTTACGCACTGCCGGATAAGCAGTATTTAAGAGCCGTCACGCTTGAGGAAGGCGCTACCGTTGAGCAAGCGATCAAGGCGTCGGGTTTGCTGTCACTGCGTAAAGATATTGACCTGAACTTGAACAAGGTCGGGATTTATAGCCGCCCGGTAAAATTGGCTGATGTCGTGCAGGATGGTGATCGCATTGAGATTTATCGTCCGCTGATTGCCGATCCGAAAGAGTTGCGGCGTCAGCGAGCAGAGCGTTCAGCTGAAAAGAAATAGTCAGAAAGTAAAAACTAAAAAAGGCGCTTAAGCGCCTTTTTTATTGCCGTTCACTTAGCCTTCTTTGCCAGTGAGCTTCGGCTTATTGTCTATGTTGGTCAGCGTTCCGTTGCTATCAAAGGTCAGCGTCAGGGTTTGCTGTTTCACACTTTCATGACCTGGTTCCTGGCGGAACACGTAGTACCAAACGTTGCTGCCAAATGGATCGCGCATCATCGGCGTACCGAGCGTGTAGGCAACCTGCTGCTGCGTCATGCCGTTATGAATCTTCGACACATCGTTGGCGACCAGGTAATTCCCCTGATTGATATCCGGACGATACACAACGCGCTCAAGGGTGGAACATCCAGCGGTCATCATCAACATTACTACTGCCGCGGCAGTCAGCGTTTTACAGCGCATCTATACATTCCTTTTCTGGGGCCAAACGCCTTTCAGCAGGCTATTTTTTTGCCATCAAATTCTGAACTCTGCCTGCGGCAGGCTTTATTACTCAGACGACATAACTGCCGATGATAATAAACCTTTTCGCTATTTGAAACCTCTACAGAGCAAGCATATGACCACCAGACGGGAAAAAAGTGCTGTATCAGGCGGCTAAAAGTTCTTTAGCGTTGGCCAGCGTGTTGCGCGTCACCTCGCTGCCGCCCAGCAAACGCGCCAACTCTTGCAGACGCGCGCGTTTATCTAGCGGCTGCATATGGGTTTCTGTCATCGCACCATCGGTCTCTTTGCTGACGTAGAAGTGCTGATGACCGCAGCCAGCAACCTGCGGCAGGTGTGTAACACACATCACCTGGGTTGATTCGCCCAGTTGACGCAGCATTTGGCCTACGACTGCGGCGGTTGGGCCGCTGATACCGACATCCACTTCATCGAAGATCATTGCTGGCGTTTCCATTTTCTGTGCGGTGATCACCTGAATTGCCAGCGCAATACGCGACAGCTCACCGCCGGACGCCACTTTACCCAGCGGCTGGAGCGGTTGACCTGGGTTAGTCGTGACGCGGAAATCAATGCGCGTTGCGCCATCTGCAGTGAGTTGATCCGCATTGAACTCCAGCACAATGGCAAATTGGCCGTGCGGCATCGCCAGCGTGCGCATGCTTTGCGTAATCAGCTGGCTCAACTCTTGAGCGGAGTGTTCACGCAGTTGATGCAGATTTTCAGCACTGACTAACGCGGCTTTATGGTGAGCGATGACTTCAGATTGCAAGGTTTCCTGGTCGCTCTCTTGCTGCGAAAGCAGTTCCGCTTCATCTAGCAACTGCTGATAAAGCACCGGCAAGGTTTCAGGTGAGACATGATGCTTACGCGCCAGTGCGATCTGCCGTGACAGACGTTGCTCCAGCTCATGCAGGCGATTGGGATCGAGATCCAGACGTTCACAATAGTGACGCAGTTCGTCGCTGGCTTCACTGAGCTGGATTGCGGCTTCCTCCAACAGATTGAACACGCCGCTGACTTTATTATCCAGCGTCACCAATTCACCCAGCATGTGACGGGCGCTATACAGCAGGCTCTGCAGGTTGGTGTCATCACCATCGGCGAGAATTTGCAGCGCTTGCTGGCTGGTAGAGAGCAACTGGCCGCTATTCGCCAGACGTTTGTACTCTTCATCAATCTGTTCAAATTCGCCCAACTGCGGGGCGAATTCATTGAGTTCTTTCAACTGATATTGCAGCAGCTCGCGACGTGATTCACGCTCTTGCGAGAGCTGCTGATGCTGCGCCAGCGCACGGCAACTCTGATGCCAGCGCTGATAGTGCTGGCGCATTTCAGATAGCAAATCATCGTGGGCTGCATAAGCATCCAGCAGATGTTTTTGGTGATCGGATTTGAGCAACAGCTGATGCGCATGCTGGCCGTGAATCTGAATCAACAATTGACCCAATTCACGCAGCTGCGACAGCGGCACCGACGTGCCGTTGATAAAGCCACGCGAACGACCATCCGCGCTAATCACACGACGCAGCAGACACTCATTGCCTTCATCCAGCTGATTCTCCACCAGCCAGCGCTGTGCGGAAGGCGAAGCCTTGAGTTGGAAGCGGGCGCAGATATCCGCACGACTGGCACCCTGACGCACCATATCTGCTTCAGCGCGTCCGCCCAAACACAGGCCCAGCGCATCGATGGCGATAGATTTACCTGCGCCGGTTTCACCCGTGATCGCCGTCATACCACGATGAAAGTCGATCTCCAGTTCACGAACGATAGCAAAGTTACTGATGGTCAGTTGTGCCAGCATAGAATCACCTGTATGTAAAAACAGATATGGTTTTACATACAGTATATCCTGGTTTTTTATACAGTAAAGTAGTCAGTGCTGATTTTCAGAACAATTTTTTAGACCAACCCAATTTTGAACTTAAGGTATTAAAATAGTTGTAATTTTTAGGGTGGATGAGATTGAGATGATTGGCGCTGCGGCGAATCAGGACATCTTCACCTTCCTGAATAGGTAAGGCAATCTGGCTGTCACAGCTGATCTCCAGATCGCTGCGCAGGGAAGAAAAACGCAGGCGGATGGTGCTGCTGCTGTTAATCACCAGCGGGCGCGCTGAGAGCGTATGAGGGAACATCGGGACCAGCGTAATGGCATCCAGTGACGGCGTTAGAATGGGGCCGCCAGCCGAGAGCGAATAGGCGGTGGAACCGGTTGGCGTGGAGATGATCAAACCATCGGAGCGCTGTGAAAAGGCAAACACCTCATCAATATAGACTTCGAATTCAATCATGTGCGCGACTTTACCGGGATGCAACACCACTTCGTTAATAGCGCTACCAATGCGCGGCGAGCAATCTTCTTTGCACACCTGCGCCTCCAGCAGGAAGCGGCTTTCGACGAAGTAATCGCCCTGCAGCACATCGTCCAGCTGCTGCTGCGCGTTGTCCGGATCGAGATCGGTCAGAAAACCGAGGTTGCCACGGTTAATGCCAATTACTTTGATGTCATAGCGCGCCAGCACGCGGGCAGCACCAAGCATGTTGCCATCGCCACCTACTACAACCGCTAAATCAGCGCGTTGACCAATATCCGCAAGGCTGCCGGTTTCGGCATTTTTCAAATCCAGTTCGCGCGCAATCTGCTGCTCGACAATCACCTCATAACCCTTTGCCGTTAGCCAGCGCCAGAGCATTTCATGGGTGGTTAACGCAGTAGGATGGCGCGGATGGCCGACAATCCCGATGCAGTTAAAGTGTTTGTTCATTTAGCGCGAGTTCCTTATAAGCCAAAACGGCCAGGCAATGTGATGGGTTTACTTGAAACCGTCAAACTGATCCCCATAATAAGCCAACCAGCGAGATGAATGTGCAAAACGCGGAGAAATTCATGAGTAGTAAAGAACAGAACACCCCAAACGAGCAAGTCTCAGACGAAATTCAACAGGATCAGCAGCACGTGGACGCAGAGACAACCGCTGAGGTGGATCCGCGTGATGAGCGTATCGCGCAACTGGAAGCCGAGTTAGCCGTATCGCAAACCGGCGTGCGTGATGCACAGCTGCGTGCGCAGGCGGAGATCGAGAATATCCGTCGTCGTACTGAAATGGATGTGGAAAAGGCGCATAAATTTGCGCTGGAAAAATTTGCCAACGAGCTGCTTCCAGTGATCGATAGCCTGGAGCGCGCGCTGGAAGTCGCAAACAAAGATAACGCTGAACTGGCTTCGATGATTGAAGGTATCGAGCTGACGCTGAAGTCGCTGCTGGGAGCGGTGCGTAAGTTTGGCGTGGAAGTGGTTGGCGAAACCAATGTGCCATTCAATCCAGAGATCCATCAGGCTATGTCGATGATGGAATCAGAAGAGATGGCACCCAATCACGTACTGATGGTGATGCAGCGCGGTTACACCCTCAACGGTCGCCTGCTGCGTCCGGCGATGGTGGCAGTGACCAAAGCCAAAGGCTAATCCGTCGCTATCATAACAACGGCCGCGTAATGCGGCCGTTTGTTTTTTAAGGCAGCACCGGCATCCAGTCAATCGGTGACTGGCCTGATTGGCTCAGCAACGCATTCGCCTGCGAGAAGTGTTTGCTGCCAAAAAAGCCGCGATGCGCGGAGAGCGGAGAAGGGTGTGGCGCTTTCAGCACATGATGACGTTGCGTATCAATGATGCTGCCTTTCTTCTGCGCGTGCGATCCCCACAGTAAGAAAATCACCCCTTCGCGATGCTGGTTGATGGCGCTGATAACGTTATCGGTAAAGGTTTCCCAGCCAAAGCGCGCATGTGAATGCGCCTTACTGGCTTCCACCGTTAACACGGTGTTCAACAGCATCACGCCTTGCGTTGCCCAGCTTTCAAGAAAACCGTGCGTAGGGCGCACAAAGCCGGGAATATCCTGCTCCAGCTCTTTGTACATATTCAGTAATGACGGCGGGATCGCCACTCCGGGCAGCACAGAAAAGGCCAGACCATGCGCCTGATTCGGGCCGTGATAAGGATCCTGACCCAAAATCACCACTTTGATATCGCCCAGTTCGGTCAGCCGAAAGGCATTAAACACATCCTTCTGCGGCGGATACACCGTTACGCCGGCAGCGCGTTCATTGGCCACCGCTTTCAGCGTTTCCACGAAGTAAGGTTTCTCTTTCTCTTCAGCCAGCACGTCGTGCCAGGTCAGCTTCTCAGCCATCATTGACTCCCTGCAAAATAGTGCGCCTAGCTTAACGTGTCGAACTCAACAGCAGAAGGGTAAAAATAATTTGAATATTTACGTAAAAAGTTATCGAGTAAAGTTGTTATGAATCAAGTTGTTAGTTTTTCAGCTTGTAATAGTGACTGGACGAAATTGATACAGGTCAAAACGGCGGGTTTCTTGCAGTGATATACCACAGCATTCCATAACCTCATGAACCTCGCTGTCCGGTTGCGACAGCGTAAAGCCCTGGAGACCTACTATGATTACCGGTATTCAAATTACTCAGGCAAATAATCCACAGCTGTTGAACTCATTCTGGCTGCTGGACGATGATAAAGCCGAAGCGCGCTGCCTGTGCGCTAAAGGAGATTTCGCGGAAGATCAGGTTGTTGCTATCAGCGACCTCGGCGAAATCGCTTACCGTGAAATTCCACTTGAGCAGAAGCCGCAAGTGCGTATCGAAGGTGGTCAGCATCTGAACGTTAACGTGCTGCGTCGCGAAACGCTGGAAGATGCCGTCAATCATCCGGAAAAATATCCGCAGTTGACCATTCGCGTATCAGGCTATGCCGTACGCTTTAACGCGCTGACGGCAGAGCAGCAGCGTGACGTGATTACACGTACATTCACCGAAAGCCTGTAATTGCAGCGCTGACGAAAAGACACACAGCAATACAAGCCGCGCCAATGTTGATTGGTGCGGCTTTTTTTATATGGCTTGATGACAAAGAAAGACTTATTGAGGCCGTTTGATAGCGAAAGCGCTTTTTCGCTACGCTTAAAACAAAAAAATCGCCTCAAAAGAGGCGATTAATTACAGCGAGTGCTGTTTTATTCCGCACCAGACTCTGGTGCATCGCTACCGCTTGGCTTGCGGCGTTTACCCACATTTTTGGTATCGCGATGGCGTTGTTTGACGCGCGGTTTCTCTTGTTCTTTCTCTTTACGCTCTTGACGCTTCGCAAGGGCTTTTTTCGACGGTTTTCCCGTCACTTTGGCACTTGGCGCACGGCTTTCTGGACGCAGCTCATCAATCACACGCGCTTTCAACGGCTCGTTGATGTAACGGGTGATTTTGCCAAGCAGCACGTGGTCATGCGCTTCGACCAGCGAGATTGCGGTACCTTTACGGCCTGCACGCGCGGTACGGCCGATGCGGTGCAGATAGGTATCAGCGGTGCGCGGCAAATCGTAGTTAATCACGTGCGAGATATCGTCAATGTCGATACCGCGCGCAGCAACATCGGTGGCAATCATCACCGTAACGCGGCCATCATTCATACGTTTGATCGCTTCGTTACGGTTAACCTGCACCATTTCGCCTTCGAGATAGCTGGTGCGAATGCCGGCTTCATGAAGCCAGGTGACCAGCTCATGCAGACGTTCACGTTTACGCACAAACACGATGACGCGCGTGGCGTCTGGCTGTTTCAACAGGTGAATCAGCAGCTTGTTTTTATGCTGCAGATCGTCGGCGCGGTAATACCATTGCTGAATCTTTTTACGTTCGCTTTTGCTTGGGTCGGCTTCAATAAACACCGGCTCATTGAGCAAGCGCTCGGCGAAGTCTTTAATGTGATCGCCTTCCAGCGTCGCTGAGAACAGCAGCGTCTGTTTGCGCCAGCGGGTTTCTGCGGCGATGGTTTCGATGTCCTGCGCAAAGCCCATATCGAGCATGCGGTCAGCTTCATCAAGAATCAGCGTTTCTACTGCGCGGCAGTCAAAGTTCTCTTCTTTGATGTACTGCAGCAAACGGCCAGTAGTCGCGACAACGATGTCCTGGTTTTCGCTGAACACTTCGGCATGGTTCATATACGCCACACCACCGGTGATGGTGGCGATATCCAGATGCGTGTGTTTAGCCAGTTCGCGCGCGTGATCGGCAACCTGCATCGCCAGTTCGCGCGTTGGGGTGATGATCAGAATGCGTGGTGGGCCTGATTTCTTGCGCGGGAAATCGAGCAAATGCTGTAAAGCGGGCAGCAAAAACGCTGCAGTTTTCCCCGTCCCGGTTGGAGCCGAACCCAGAACGTCACGGCCTTCCAGCGCGGCAGGAATGGTCTCGGCCTGAATAACAGTAGGGCGAGTAAAGCCTTTTTCCTGCAAAGCTTGTAGCAGGCTTTCGTCGAGTTCGAGTTCGGAGAATGTGGTTACGGTCATGGTCTACCTCAGTTTGGGGCGCTGATTATAGACAGAACGAATATAATCTTCATCTGTTTGTGTAGGTATTACAGGCGCAGGTGAATTCCCATCGCCACCACGTTACACTTCTGGCAGTAAAAAATTCAATGGTAGTGAAGTATGTCTCAGGACCAGCCGCAGGTGCGGCCGACGTTAAGAAAAGATGGTTTTACCTTTAAGCAATTTTTCGTGGCGCACGATCGCTGTGCGATGAAAGTCGGCACCGATGGCGTGTTAATTGGGGCCTGGGCGCCAGTGGCAGGCTCGCGTCGCATCCTCGATATTGGCTGCGGCAGCGGGTTGATAGCGCTGATGCTGGCGCAACGCACGCCCGATTCGGTAGAGATTGATGCGGTCGAACTGGAAGCCAGCGCAGCACAGCAGGCACAGGAAAATATGCAGTCTTCGCCGTGGGCGGATCGCATTCATGTGCACCATCAGGATATTGTCAGCTGGAGCGAGCAGTGTGAAAAACGCTTTTCGCTCATCGTCAGTAACCCACCGTTTTTTGCGCCCGGCATGGCAACAGGCAGTGTCGCGCGTGATACCGCACGCAGCACCGCCACGCTCGACCATCTCACACTGCTGCGCTGTGCCGCCCAGTTGATTGAAGAGGAAGGGCTATTTTGTGTGGTGCTGCCGGCTGAAGCAGGCGAAGCATTGATTTCGCTGGCGCTGGCGGATGGCTGGCATCTGCGTTATCGCTATGATGTCGCCGCCTATGCGCAGCGTCCGCCGAATCGCGTGGTGTTGGGCTTTTCTCCCTCCGCCGGCGAAACGTTGCTGGAACGTCTCGCCATTCGTGATGAAGATAAAAGCTATTCAGCCGACTGGCTCAGTCTGGTGAAAGACTTTTACCTGTTCCGCTAACTTCGGGCTGCAGGATGGTTGGTAACGCTTCATCCAGCAGATCAGGATTGTCGAGGGTAAAGTGCAGCCCTCGGCTCTCCTTTCGCTCCAGCGCACAGCGCACCATCAATTCGGCGACCTGCACCAGATTGCGCAGCTCAAGCAAATTGTTAGAGAGGCGGAAGTGCGCGTAATATTCATCGATCTCCTGTTGCAGCAAATTAATGCGTCGCAGTGCGCGCTCCAGACGCTTAGTGGTGCGCACAATGCCCACGTAATCCCACATGAATAGCCGCAGTTCATGCCAGTTATGCTGGATCACTACGCGTTCATCGGCATCATCAACGCGGCTTTCGTCCCACGCAGGCAGATGTTCTACCGCCGCGACGTCCGGCAAGCGTGCGATCATATCTTCAGCCGCTGACCAACCATAAACCAGGCACTCGAGCAAAGAGTTGGATGCCATACGGTTTGCGCCATGTAAGCCGGTGTAGCTCACTTCGCCTATCGCATAAAGCCCATCTACGTCAGTGCGGCCTTGCTGGTCGACCATCACGCCGCCGCAGGTGTAATGCGCGGCTGGCACAATCGGAATCGGCTGTTTGGTGAGATCGAGGCCAAAGGTCAGCAACTTTTCGTAAATCATCGGGAAGTGCGCGCGCACAAAGCTTTCCGGCTGGTGGCTAATGTCGAGATACATACAATCGACGCCCAACCGTTTCATCTCATGATCAATGGCGCGCGCCACAATATCGCGCGGCGCCAACTCGGCACGTTCATCAAAGTCAGGCATAAAGCGCGTGCCGTCGGGACGTAACAGCCAGGCGCCTTCACCGCGCAGTGCCTCGGTCAGCAGGAAGTTTTGCGCTTGCGGATGGAATAAACAGGTGGGATGGAATTGATTAAATTCGAGGTTCGCCACGCGACAACCGGCGCGCCATGCCATTGCAATACCATCGCCAGACGCCACGTCTGGATTGGTGGTGTACTGATAGACTTTCGCTGCGCCGCCAGTGGCTAACACCACGGCGCGCGCGCGACAGGTTTCCACCTGCTCACGTTTACGGTTCCAAATCCACGCGCCAACCACGCGGCGCTTGCCGGACAGGCCAAGTTTGTCGGAGAGAATCAAATCCACCGCATTGGTGCGCTCTATAATGCGGATATTCGGATGGCTCAGCGCCTGGCTTACCAGCGTGGTTTCTACCGCGCGGCCGGTGGCATCGGCGCTATGCAGAATGCGGCGGTGACTATGTCCGCCTTCGCGCGTGAGGTGATAACGCGCTTCGCCATCAGCCTGCGGCTCTTTATCGAAGGCGACGCCGTTATCAATCAGCCACTGCACGCAGTGACGCGCGTTGCTGGCAATAAAGCTCACCGTATCGCGATCGCACAAGCCTGCGCCAGCAACCAGCGTGTCTTCAACGTGTGATTCGATGCTGTCTGTTTCGTCAAACACCGCCGCAATCCCGCCCTGTGCATACAGCGTTGAGCCCTCATTCACCTGCGCTTTACTCAGCACGGTAACCTGATAATGCGGCGCTAAGCGCAGCGCTAACGATAAACCTGCCGCACCGCTGCCTACGATGAGGACATCACACTGATATTCCGGGAGAGAAGTCATGGTGTTTAATTTACTAAACAAAAGGTGGCTTGAGCATAAGCCGGGATGGGGATGCTGTGAAGTATTTTGAACAAATTGCGCGGAAAAATTATTCAGCAGAGGGAGATAATAACGTGAATTCAGTAAGTTAACTCTGAAATTAAGCACAATGTGTTTTTTATATCAAACACTCTGAAAATTCAGGTAATAAAGGTGAAAATGACGGCGTCATAAGGTACTCTGCCAGCGATTATCGGTGCCGCAAAAGACACCACCAGCGTGGCAAGTCGCTACACTGAAAGACAATCAACAACAATGATGTCGTGGTTCCGATACGGAAAATTTCTGGTCGTAGTGAACTTCAGACCATTAGGTCACTCTAAGCGCATGCTTGCTCAGAACAATGAGATGTGCTGGCAGTTCACTTACGCATAAAAAAGTTTTGGGGAGATATTACCTCGGATGAGCGAGCAGTTAACGGATCAGGTTCTCGTTGAGCGGGTTCAGAAGGGAGATCAAAAGTCCTTTAATTTACTGGTGATTCGATACCAGCATAAAGTGGCGAGCCTGGTTTCACGCTATGTTCCGTCAGGCGATGTGCCTGATGTGGTTCAGGAATCTTTTATTAAAGCGTATCGCGCACTGGAATCGTTCCGTGGCGACAGCGCCTTTTATACATGGCTGTACCGCATCGCGGTCAATACAGCGAAAAATTATCTGGTTGCTCAGGGGCGACGTCCGCCATCCAGTGATGTGGATGCAATTGATGCGGAAAATTTCGAAAGTGCAGGTGCACTGAAAGAAATTTCGAACCCTGAGAACTTAATGTTGTCTGAGGAACTGAAACAAATCGTCTTTCGTACCATTGAGGCGCTTCCCGAAGATCTTCGTATGGCCATTACCCTCAGGGAATTGGATGGCCTGAGTTACGAAGAGATTGCCGTCATCATGGATTGTCCGGTCGGTACCGTACGTTCGCGTATCTTCCGTGCACGAGAGGCTATTGATAATAAAGTTCAACCGCTTATCCAACGTCAGTGATAACGGCTACTGGAAGGGTACCAAGGCATGCAGAAAGAAAAACTTTCCGCTTTAATGGATGGTGAAACTTTAGATAACGAGCTGTTGGCGTCGTTATCTAAGGATGCGGATCTTCAGCAAAGCTGGGAAAGCTACCATCTCATCCGCGACACCTTACGAGGTGATATCGGAGAAGTGCTGCATTTTGATATCTCCGCACGTGTGGCTGCGGCCATCGAAAACGAGCCGGCACGCAAAGTCACTCCGCTGATCCCTGAAGCGCAGCCTGAGCCGTCACGTTACGAGAAGATGCCGTTCTGGCGTCGCGGTGGCAGTTGGGCGGCACAGCTGACGCAAGTCGGTGTTGCTGCCTGTGTTTCACTGGCGGTGATTGTTGGTGTTCAGCACTACAACAGTTCACCAACCGGCAGCGCGACTGAAGCGTCCGATTCACCGGCATTCAATACCTTGCCGATGATGGGTAAAGCTTCGCCTGTCAGCTTAGGCGTGCCTTCTGAAGCCTTCGACACCAACAGCTCTAATCAGCAGGTGCAGGAACAGCGTCGTCGCGTCAATGCCATGCTGCAGGATTATGAACTGCAACGTCGTCTGCATGCCGATCAGGTTCAGTTTGAGAAAAACGATCCGCAACAGGCTCAGGCTAATGTTCCCGGAAATCAGTCGTTAGGAACTCAGCAGCAGTAATGAAGCAGCTTTGGTGTGCCGTTAGCCTGCTGGCAGGCAGCCTGTTTTGCTCATCTATCGCCTCGGCGCAGACCTCTGCGTCCGGGGCGTTGTTACAACAGATGGAGCAGGCAAGCCAGAACCTCAACTACGAATTTGCCTACATCAATGTCTCGCGTCTCGGCATTGAATCTCTGCGTTATCGCCACGCGGTTATCGACAATCGTATCTTCGCCCAACTGCTGCAGATGGATGGGCCGCGCCGTGAAGTGATCCAGCGCGGAAACGACATCAGTTATTTCGAGCCGGGATTAGATCCCTTCTCGCTGCCGGGCAATCACATCATCGATGCCTTACCCGGTTTGATGTTCGCCGACTTCTCCCGTTTGGGCGAAGCCTATGATTTCATTCCGGTTGGTCGCTCGCGCATGGCCGATCAGATGTGCGAAGTGGTGCGCATCGTGTCACGTGATGGCACGCGCTACAGCTATGTTGTGTGGCTGGATGTGGATACCAAATTGCCGCTGCGTATCGATCTGCTCGATCGTGATGGCGAAACGCTGGAGCAGTTCCGTGTCATCAGCTTTGCCGTCGATGAAGGCGTACGCAACTTGATGCAAGGGCTGGAGAAGGCCAACTTGCCGCCATCGCTGTCTTTACCAGCGGGTGACAAAGTTGAACTCAGCTGGCAGCCAGGCTGGCTCCCGGCGGGCATGAAACTGATCTCACAAAGTCGCCGTGATATCCCATCGATGAACAAAACGGTCGAATCGCGCCTATACAGCGATGGCCTGTTTAGCTTTGCCATCAACGTTACGCCAGCAGATAAAAGCAGCAGCGTGCAGGCATTGCGCACTGGGCGCCGTACGGTGCAGACAGAAGTACGCAATAATAACGAAATCACGGTGGTGGGCGAGTTACCGCCAGCCACGGCTAAACGTATTGCGGACAGCATAGATTCGGGTTCACCAAAATGATGAGAGAATGGGCCACCGTGGTGGCGTGGAAAGAAGGCATCGCCACACTGCACACGGAAGCGAAAACGTCTTGTAACAGCTGCTCGGCGCGTAAAGGCTGCGGCAGCCACGCGCTTAATCAGCTGGGACCGAAAAATGCCCACGTGATGACTATCGCCAGCGCGGAGCCGTTGCAACCTGGCCAGCGCATTGAGTTAGGCATCCGCGAGAGCAGCTTGTTGGGTTCCGCTTTGCTGGTTTACATGACGCCGCTGTTTGGCCTGTTTTTAGTGGCGGGCATCTTCCAGATGCTGTTCGCCAGCGATCTGGCTGCGGCCTGTGGCGCGCTGTTGGGCGGCATTGGCGGCTTTATCGTCGCGAAAGGTGTATCCAAACTCTTCGGCGATCGCGAGGCTTTCCAGCCGGTGATTCTTAGCGTTGCGTTACCGCCTGATGCGCTGCGCGTGGAAAGCGAAGCATGATCCCCGTCCAGGCCGCATTTGATGCGGCCTTTCCCAATCGGCTTAACCGCTGAAATCTGTTGCGATTCCCCACAGTTCCATTCTTTAACGCGCGGCGTTAACAGTGTAATATGCGTCGTCATTAATGAGGCCGACAGGGTTCCGGGTAAAGCTCACTTTCCTGAATGTGTCCGTGCTCAAGTTTCCCACTGATTTTCTACGTGAAGATATTCATATAAATGAAGCACATACGAAATTTCTCCATCATCGCTCACATCGACCACGGCAAATCAACGCTCTCTGACCGTTTGATTCAAATTTGTGGTGGCCTGAGCGATCGTGAGATGGCGGCGCAGGTTCTGGACTCCATGGATCTGGAACGTGAGCGCGGCATTACCATTAAAGCGCAGAGCGTGACGCTCGATTACAAAGCGCTGAACGGTGAAACTTACCAGCTCAATTTTATCGATACTCCCGGTCACGTTGACTTCTCTTATGAGGTTTCCCGCTCGCTGGCGGCGTGTGAAGGAGCATTGCTGGTGGTCGATGCAGGGCAGGGCGTTGAAGCGCAGACGCTGGCAAACTGCTACACCGCAATGGAAATGGATCTGGAAGTGGTACCGGTACTGAACAAAATCGACCTGCCTGCCGCCGATCCAGAGCGCGTAGCGGAAGAGATTGAAGATATCGTCGGCATTGACGCGACCGATGCGGTGCGTTGCTCGGCGAAAACCGGCGTCGGCGTGCCCGATGTGCTGGAACGTCTGGTGCGTGACATTCCGCCGCCAGAAGGCGATCCGGAAGGTCCGCTGCAGGCGCTGATCATCGATTCCTGGTTCGATAACTACCTTGGTGTGGTATCGCTGATTCGTATTAAGAACGGCACGCTGCGCAAAGGCGACAAAGTTAAAGTCATGAGCTCCGGTCAAAGCTACAACGCTGACCGTCTCGGCATCTTCACGCCGAAGCGTGTTGATCGCAACGAACTGAACTGTGGTGAAGTAGGCTGGCTGGTGTGTGCGATTAAAGATATCCTCGGCGCGCCAGTGGGCGATACCCTGACCTTGCAGCGCAATCCGGCGGAGAAAGTGTTGCCTGGTTTCAAGAAAGTGAAGCCACAGGTTTACGCCGGTCTGTTCCCGATTAGCTCTGACGACTATGAAGCGTTCCGTGATGCGCTGGGCAAATTGAGCCTGAACGATGCGTCCCTGTTCTATGAGCCAGAGAGCTCAACGGCGCTGGGCTTCGGTTTCCGCATCGGCTTCCTCGGTCTGCTGCACATGGAGATCATTCAGGAGCGTCTGGAGCGTGAATACGATCTGGATCTCATCACCACCGCGCCAACCGTAGTGTATGAAGTGGAAACCACCGACGGCGAAACTATCTACGTTGATAGCCCGTCGAAGCTGCCACCGCTGAATAATATTGCCGAGCTGCGTGAACCGATTGCGGAGTGTCACATGCTGCTGCCGCAGGAGTTTCTCGGCAACGTCATTACGCTGTGTATCGAAAAACGTGGCGTGCAGACCAACATGGTTTACCACGGCAAGCAGGTTGCGCTGACGTATGAGATTCCGATGGCGGAAGTGGTTCTCGACTTCTTTGACCGTCTGAAATCAACCTCGCGCGGTTATGCCTCGCTGGATTATAACTTCAAACGTTTCCAGACCTCTGACATGGTGCGTGTCGACGTGATGATTAACTCAGAACGTGTTGATGCGCTGGCGCTGATTACTCACCGTGATAACTCACAATATCGTGGCCGCGATCTGGTGGAGAAGATGAAAGATCTGATCCCACGTCAGCAGTTTGATATTGCGATTCAGGCGGCAATCGGCAACCACATTATCGCTCGCTCAACGGTAAAACAGCTGCGTAAAAACGTCCTGGCGAAATGCTATGGCGGTGACGTGAGCCGTAAGAAGAAACTGTTGCAGAAGCAGAAAGACGGTAAGAAGCGAATGAAGCAGGTCGGCAACGTTGAGCTGCCGCAGGAAGCATTCCTTGCCATTCTGCATGTCGGTAAAGACAGCAAATAAGGATTTTTAATGGCTAACATGTTCGCCCTGGTTTTAGTGATCGCAACACTGATCACTGGCGTTATCTGGTGTATCGATCGCTTTAAATGGGCACCGGCGCGTCGTGCGAAACAGGCTGCTGCTCAAGCGCAAGCTGGCAATGCACTTGACAGTAAAACGCTGGCGAAAGTAGCCGCGCAGCCGGGTTGGGTTGAAACCACAGCATCGGTGTTCCCGGTGCTGGCAGTGGTATTGATCGTGCGTTCGTTTATTTTTGAGCCGTTCCAGATTCCATCGGGCTCAATGATGCCAACGCTGCTGATTGGCGACTTTATCCTGGTGGAGAAGTTTGCTTACGGCATTAAAGATCCGATTACTCAAACCACGCTGATCCCAACTGGCCATCCGCAGCGCGGTGATGTCGCGGTATTCAAATACCCGAAAGACCCAAGCGTGGATTATATCAAGCGCGTGATTGGCTTGCCGGGCGACAAAGTGGTGTTTGATCCTTACAGCAAAACCCTGACCATCAATCCGGGTTGCAGCAGCGGCAATTGCGACACAGCGCTGCCGGTGACTTACACTAACGTTGAGCCAAGCAACTTCATTCAGACCTTCAGCGGCTTTGATGGCAATGAAACCGGCAACGGCTTCTTCCAGGCGCCGCAGGGCGAAACCATGAAGGGCGGCCTGCGTCTCGGCACCCGTAAAGAGACATTGGGCAGCGTAACGCACGATATCTTGCTGGTAAACGAAGCGCAAAGTCAGGCAAGCATGTATTATCAGCAGCCGGGCCAGCCGCAATCGACCTGGATTGTGCCGCAAGGGCAGTATTTCATGATGGGCGATAACCGCGATAACAGCGCCGACAGCCGCTACTGGGGCTTTGTGCCCGAGAAGAATCTGGTCGGCAAAGCGGTGGCTATCTGGATGAGCTTCGAGAAACAAGAAGGACAGTGGCCGACCGGCGTGCGCTTTAGCCGCATTGGTGGGATTCACTAATTAGCTTCAAAAAAGGTTGGCCTCTCTTTCGGGAGGCCAGTGCACACCAAACAGAACAGGTTGGAACCTCAGCCCTGTTTCGTATGCAGTGATAGACGCACAGAATAACTGGAATAGCATGAACCCCATCGTCATTAACAAGCTGCAGCGCAAACTGGGCTACACTTTTACTCATCCGGATTTATTGCAGCAGGCACTGACGCATCGTAGCGCCAGCAGCAAACACAATGAACGTCTTGAATTTCTTGGCGATTCTATTCTCAGCTACGTGATCGCCAATGCGCTCTATCACCGCTTCCCGCGTGTGGATGAAGGCGATATGAGCCGCATGCGCGCCACGTTAGTTCGCGGCAATACGCTGGCGGAGATGGCGCGAGAGTTCGACCTTGGCGAATGTTTACGCCTCGGTCCGGGCGAGCTGAAAAGCGGCGGTTTCCGTCGTGAATCGATTCTCGCGGATACCGTTGAAGCCTTAATTGGCGGCATTTTCCTCGATAGCAGCATTCAAACCGTCGAAAAGTTAATTCTCGACTGGTATCACTCGCGACTGGAACAGATCAGTCCGGGCGATAAACAAAAAGATCCGAAAACGCGCCTGCAGGAGTATTTGCAGGGACGTCATCTGCCGCTGCCATCGTATTTGGTGGTGCAGGTGCGTGGCGAAGCCCACGATCAGGAATTCACCATTCACTGTCAGGTGAGTGGCATGGCGGAACCGGTGGTGGGCATTGGCTCCAGCCGCCGTAAAGCCGAGCAAGCAGCCGCCGAACAGGCGTTAATTAAGCTTGGCCTCGAATAAATAGTCACATCGCAGCGTCGAAAGCGACGCTGCCCAAGTCAGGACTCGAATGAGCGAACTCGAAACATATAGCGGCTTTGTCGCGATTGTAGGCCGACCAAACGTCGGTAAATCCACTTTGCTGAACCAGTTGCTGGGGCAGAAAGTGTCGATCACTTCACGCAAGCCGCAAACCACGCGTCACCGCATCATGGGCATCCACACCGAAGGCGCTTATCAGGCGATCTACGTGGATACGCCAGGGCTGCACATGGAAGAGAAGCGGGCAATCAACCGCCTGATGAACCGTGCCGCCAGCAGCTCCATCGGTGACGTTGAGCTGGTGATCTTTGTGGTTGAAGGCACGCGCTGGACGCCAGACGACGAGATGGTGCTCAACAAGCTGCGTGATAACAAAGTTCCTGTGGTATTGGCGATCAATAAAGTCGACAACATCCAGGACAAGAGCATTCTGTTGCCGCATCTGCAGTTCCTTAGCCAGCAGATGAACTTCCTCGAAATCGTTCCGATCTCAGCGGAAAGCGGCAAAAATGTTGACGCTATTGCGGCGATTGCGCGCAAATGCCTGCCAAAATCTGAGCATCATTTCCCGGAAGATTATGTCACTGACCGCTCACAGCGCTTTATGGCGTCTGAGATCATCCGTGAAAAATTGATGCGCTTCCTTGGCGCTGAGCTGCCTTACTCCGTTACCGTAGAAATTGAGCAGTTTGTTTCGAACGATCGCGGTGGCTACGACATCAATGGCCTGATCCTCGTTGAGCGCGAAGGCCAGAAGAAAATGGTCATCGGCAATAAAGGCGCCAAGATCAAAACCATCGGCATTGAATCGCGTAAAGACATGGAAGAGATGTTTGAAGCGAAAGTGCATCTCGAATTGTGGGTTAAAGTGAAATCTGGCTGGGCGGACGATGAACGTGCGCTGCGCAGCTTAGGTTACTCTGACGAAGGTTAATTGATGGAAGGCTGGCAACGCGCCTTTGTGCTGCACAGTCGCCCTTACAGCGAAACCAGCCTGCTCCTCGATCTCTTCAGCGAAAGTGAAGGACGCGTCCGCGTCCTTGCCAAAGGCGCCCGATCGCGCCGCTCCCAACTGAAAGGTGCGCTGCAACCCTTCACGCCACTGCTGGTGCGCTGGGGTGGACGCGGTGACGTCAAAACGCTGCGCAATGCCGAAGCCGTTTCGCTGGCATTGCCGCTCAGCGGCATCACGCTTTATTGCGGACTCTACGTCAATGAGCTGCTGTCGCGCGTGCTGGAACAGCAAATTCCCTTCTCTGACATGTTCTTCGATTACCTGAATTGCATCCAAACGCTGGCGGCAGGCAACGGCTCGCCTGAACCGGCGCTGCGCCGCTTTGAGCTGGCGCTACTTGGGCATCTCGGCTACGGCGTGGATTTTCTGCATTGCGCCGGCAGTGGCGAAGAGGTCGCTGACGGCATGACCTACAGCTACCGGGAAGAGAAGGGCTTCATTGCCAGTTTGGTGGTCAATCAGCGCAGCTTTACCGGCCGTCAGCTGCGGGCGTTGTGGGAACGCGAATTCCCGGATGCTGATACGCTGCGCGCCGCCAAACGCTTTACGCGTATGGCGCTGAAGCCCTATCTTGGCGGCAAACCGCTGAAGAGTCAGGAACTGTTTCGCCAGTTTGTGCCAAAAAAGAAACCAGATGTGGCAAACGACTAGCGCTGGTCGTACCGCCTGATATATTCAGCGCGGTACACTGCAAACACACTGAACACATTTAAGGATTGTCATGGCTGAGTTGCTGTTAGGCGTCAACATTGACCACATTGCCACCGTACGTAACGCACGTGGCACAAACTATCCCGATCCGGTGCAGGCCGCGTTTGTTGCTGAGCAGGCCGGCGCCGACGGCATTACCGTGCATCTGCGTGAAGATCGCCGCCACATCACCGACCGCGATGTGCGCATTCTGCGTGACACCATCCAGACGCGCATGAATCTGGAGATGGCGGTCACTGACGAGATGATCGACATTGCCTGCGAAATCAAGCCGCACTTCGTTTGCCTGGTGCCAGAAAAGCGTCAGGAAGTGACCACCGAAGGTGGGCTGGATGTGGCGGGTCAGCAGGATAAAATCAATGCGGCGGTGCGCCTGTTGAGCGACGCCGGTATTCTGGTTTCACTGTTTATCGATGCCGATCACCGCCAGATTGAAGCGGCGGTTACCAGCGGCGCGCCTTACATCGAAATTCACACCGGAGCTTATGCCGAAGCGCCCGAAGGTCTTGAGCGCCAGGCTGAGCTGTCACGCATTCGTAAAGCCGCGACTTTCGCCGCCAGCCTTGGCCTGAAAGTGAATGCCGGCCACGGTTTGACCTACCACAACGTGCAGCCGATTGCTGAACTGCCGGAAATGCACGAGCTGAATATCGGTCATGCGATTATTGGTCGCGCGCTGTTCAGCGGTCTGGCCGATGCGGTCAGCGAAATGAAGCAGCTGATGCGGGAAGCGCGTCGCTAATGGCAATTCTCGGACTCGGCAGCGATATCGTAGAGATCGAGCGCATTGCAGGCGTCATTGAGCGCTCCGGCGACCGTCTGGCGCGCCGCGTATTGAGCGAAGCCGAGTGGCAACAATATCAGGCGCACCAGCAACCGGTGCGCTTTCTTGCCAAACGTTTTGCGGTGAAAGAGGCGGCAGCAAAAGCCTTCGGCACCGGCATTCGCGGGGGGCTGGCCTTCAATCAGTTCGAAGTGTATAACGATGCGCTGGGCAAGCCGGGATTACGTTTCTTTGAGCAGGCCAAGGTGATTGCCAGCCAGCTCGGCGTTAAGCACGTGCATGTGACGTTAGCGGATGAACGCCATTACGCCTGCGCAACGGTGATTATCGAGAACTAAGGGTGCAACACCACGAACTTCTCCCACAGCGCCTCGCGGCTTTCCGGGTGCTGTGGATCGAGAATAATGGTGTTATCAATCGGGCAGACGCTTTGGCAGGTCGGCACATCATAATGGCCCACGCACTCGGTGCAGCGGTCGACATCAATCTCATAGATCGCATCGCCTAAGCTGATTGCCTGGTTTGGGCATTCAGGTTCGCACATATCGCAATTGATGCATTTAGTGGTGATGAGCAGGGCCATAGCGGAAGTCCAATAACAGCAGAAAAGGCGCGGGTATTATACGCGCCTGATCTCATCAGACCAGCTTTTTCACCAACTCTTCGCTGTGGCGGATGTGGCTGGAGGCGCGTTCGGGATCGTTTTGTACCAGCGCCATAAACAGCAGATCGGTCAGCGCCAGCTGCGCGCTGGTTGACGAGATCGCCGCGCTGCGCGTGCTCTGCTCTTCCGCAACGGTGTAGAGGCAAACCGTGGCGCATTGCTGCAGGGCATTCGGCGTAAAACCGGTAAAGGCCAGCACATCGGCACCAACTTGCGCCGCTTCCTGCGCAGCAAGATTGATTTCGCGACGTTCGCCAGTATAAGAAATCGCCAGCAGCACATCGCCCGGCGCCATCGCTTGCACGCTGGCGAGCAAGGCGTGCATATCCTGTTCCGCCACCGCATTGATGCCGATCTTCATTAGCTTCCACGAAAAATCTTTCGCCACTAAACCGGACGCACCGATGCCAACCAGCAAAATACGATTGGCGTTCTTCAACAGCTGTAAGGTTTGCAGCAGCTTCTCTTCGCTGTTGATATCCAGCGTGGCGCGGATCGCTGAGATCTTCTCGGTCAGCAACTTTTCGCCGACCACTTTCAGCGGATCGTCGCTGAGAATATGGTTATGCACGGTGATCGCATCGCGATCGGCCATCGATTCGCTCAGCGCCAGCTTCAGCGCCGGAAAGCCTTTATAGCCCAGTTTCTGGGCGAACTTCACCACGCTGGACTGGCTAACGCCCGATTCCTCGGCGAGTTTTTGTGAACTGAGATGCCGTGCACGATCCGGCTGCGACAGCAAAAAATCCGCCAGCCGACGCTCATTTAGCGCCAGTCGAGGGTAGAGCTGACGAATGCGCAGCAATGAACTCATGGTTCGATCCTTAATTCCTTTATCCGCAAACAGCGCGTAAACGCGAAGAATAAACTATTCAAATGGCATTGTAGTCATTGGAATTAAAAATAGCAGCTTTCGCCTCGAACGCCGAAGCTGGCTACACTGTAGTGCAGAAACCGCGAAGGATAGAGAAGGAGTGCTGTTTGACAAAGGGTACACAACGACGCGTGGTGTTTTTCGATCTCGATGGCACGCTACATCAGCAAGACATGTTTGGCACCTTTATGCGCTATCTGCTGCGACGTCAGCCGATCAATCTGCTGCTGGTGGTGCCGCTGTTGCCGGTGATCGGTCTTGGGATGCTGTTCAAAGGCCGTGCCGCACGCTGGCCGATGAGTTTGTTACTGTGGGCGATCACCTTTGGGCACAGCGAAACACGTCTGCGCCAGCGTGAGGCTGAATTCGCCGAGTGGTTCCGCCAGCGTGTTACCGCTTTTCCGGTGGTGCAGCAGCGGCTTACCGACTATCTCAGCAGTAATGATGCCGATGTCTGGCTGATTACCGGTTCGCCGCAGTCGCTGGTGGAGCAAGTCTATTTCGATTCGGCATTTTTACCGCGCGTGCAACTGATCGCCAGCCAGATGAAACCGGGCCGTGGCGGACGTTTACTGTCGATGCGCTGTCTCGGCCATGAAAAGGTGGCGCAGCTGGAGGAGAAAATCGGCACGCCGCTGCAACTGTATAGCGGCTACAGCGACAGCAAGCAGGACAACCCGCTGCTGTTCTTCTGTCAGCATCGCTGGCGCGTCACGCCAAGCGGTGAGCTGCAACAGCTGGAATAACGCTTCGATTCCAGCAGCAGCATCGCTATAATGCGCCGCCTTAAATGTCCACAGGAGTTGCCCGGTGAACCCACAAACTGATGAATATTGGATGCGTTATGCGCTGGAACTGGCGAAGCGCGCGTGGGAGCAGGGCGAAGTGCCGGTCGGTGCGGTGCTGGTGCAGGGCGACAAGGTGATTGGCGAAGGCTGGAATCGGCCGATTGGTCAGCACGATCCTACCGCGCATGCCGAGATCATGGCGCTGCGCCAGGGCGGCAAAGTACTGGAAAACTATCGTCTGCTGGATACCACGCTGTACGTCACGCTGGAACCCTGTGTGATGTGCGCCGGTGCGATGGTGCATAGCCGCATCACGCGACTGGTGTATGGCGCTAAAGATGAGAAAACCGGCGCGGCCGGTTCACTGCTGGATGTGATTGGTCATCCTGGCATGAATCATCAAATTCAGATTGATTGCGGCGTGCTGGCGGAAGAGTGTGCCGGGATGCTGAGTGACTTCTTCCGCATGCGTCGCGAGCAGAAGAAGGCGCTGCGTCAGGCGCAGCGCACCGGTTAATTCATCGCAATTTTCGGTTCGACCGCCGGGTAACCGGCGCCTAACTCCGCTTCCAACGCCGACTGCTGCGCTAAACGCTTCTCCTGCTCCTGCAAATATCCCACCAAACTGATCTGATACTTACGGATGTTCTCAACGTAGTTATAGGCTTCGTGGCCGCGCGCGTAGCCGTAGGTGGTTTGCGTGTAGTAGCGCTTCTGGCTCAGCATCGGCAAACGCAGCTTCACGTCGGCCCAGCTGTCCGGATTGCCGCCCTGTTTCGCCGTTAGCTTGCGTACATCCAGCATGTGCGCGTAGCCCATGTTATATGCCGCCAGCGCGAACCAGATGCGTTCATCCTCCGGAATGGTCTCCGGCACTTTCTCCATCATGCGCTTGAGATATTCGCTGCCGCCGCGAATGCTCTGTTCGGGATCGAGGCGATCGTCAACGTCAAGGCTATCGGCGGTATTGCGCGTCAGCATCATCATGCCACGCACGCCGGTTGGCGACGTAGCCTGCGGATTCCAGTGCGATTCCTGATAAGAGATTGCCGCCAGTAAACGCCAATCCATGCTGGCAGAATATTTCTCAAACAGCGGTTTGATATCCGGCAGCGTGTTATCAATGGCGCGCAGGAAGGTGCGGGTATCAACGTAATCAAAGGTGCCAACGTGGCCGAGATACTTCTCTTCCAGCCGCGCCATGGTGCCTTCCTCGCCCATCTGGCTGTAGAAGTCGAGCATCGCCGCGCTGAGGCTGTCGTCATCGTTACGCGGCAAATACCAGGTTACCGGCTCTTCATCGGTCACATCAAATGCTACCGCCAGCTGCGGATGAATACGCTGCAGCAGGCCGATGGTGACCGAATCGCCCACCGTGTAATCGAGTTTGCCGTCGGCAACCGCTTCAAGCAGCGCTTTCTGGCCCTGATCGGTGGAGATCGCCCAGTCGAGATCGGGATAGCTGTCAGCTTTGGCGGAACGTAAAGTTGACAGATATGCCGAACCAGACTGCACAATCAGGCGGCCTTTGAGATCGCCGAGATTCTTCGGCCGGGGCTTATCAATGCGGTACACCAGTTGCTGTGACACCGAATAGTAGCTCGGGCCACTTTGGTAGTGCGCGAGGCGCTCGCTGTTGTAGATCAAGCCGGCAGCCAGCAAATCCGCTTTACCGTCATCAAGGTCGTCAAACAGATCGCCAAGGTTAGGACGCACCTCAACTTCCAGTTTCACGCCCAGGTAATCGGCGAAGCGCTTCGCCAGCTCGTAATCCATACCGGCTGGTGCATTGTTAATGGTGTAGTAAGTCAGCGGAGAGTTAACGGTACTGATGCGCAGCACTCCGCGTGATTTGATCTGTGATAGCGCGTCTGTTCCGCCCCCGTACCACGGGATGGAAGGCCACAATGCTAGCGCAAGTAGCACGGTGATCAGACCGATAAACAGATAGTTTATTTTTAGGCGTTTCAAATAGTTGTCTCGTAATGGCTCACAGGCCTCTGTCTTTTAAAGGCAGTATTTATGTTGTTTTAACTCCCAGAGCGAGGGGCATTTTGCGCAACAAAAAGGGGCAGGGCAACTTTTATAGCAAGAATTGTGCAAAATTCAGCCAAACGCCAGGTGCCAGAATTTATGCGCAAACGGTTTCGTAACCCGTGCTGTTTCTCTATAATACCGCCCGTTTTCCCCTGTTGCGCCCAATGAAGCGTCGCCCGGCACTTCAAAGACGAGAGATCTTTAATGATGGAAATTCTGCGTGGTTCGCCCGCTCTGTCGGCATTTCGTGTAAACAAACTGCTGACCCGCTTTCAGGACGCTCACCTTCCGGTGAGTGATATTTACGCCGAGTACGTCCATTTTGCCGATGTTAGTGCACCGCTCAGCGCGGATGAGCAAGCCCGCCTGCAACGCCTGCTGAAATACGGTCCTTCTCTCGCCGAACACGCGCCACAAGGGCGTCTGTTGCTGGTAACGCCGCGTCCCGGCACCATCTCTCCGTGGTCATCGAAAGCCACCGACATTGCCCACAACTGCGATCTGCCACAGGTATTGCGTCTTGAGCGCGGTATGGCCTTCTATGTGCAGGCACCTGAGCTGACAGAAGCACAGTGGCAGCAGCTGGCGAGCCTGCTACATGACCGCATGATGGAAACGGTGTTCGCTGACCTCAACGATGCGCAGCAGCTATTTGCTCACCATCAGCCGCAGCCGCTGAAAAGCGTTGACGTGCTGGGCGCCGGTCGCAGTGCGCTGGAGCAGGCCAACACCACGCTGGGCCTGGCGCTGGCCGATGATGAGATCGATTATCTGCTTGATGCCTTTACTAAGCTGGGCCGCAATCCAAACGACATTGAGCTCTACATGTTTGCGCAGGCAAACTCTGAGCACTGTCGTCACAAGATCTTCAACGCCGACTGGATTATCGACGGCGAAAAGCAGCCGAAGTCGCTGTTTAAAATGATCAAAAACACCTTTGAACATAATCCTGAGCATGTGCTGTCTGCTTATAAAGACAACGCAGCGGTAATGGAAGGTTCTGAGGTTGGCCGCTTCTACGCCGATGCGCAGAAGGGCGAATATGAATTCCATCAGGAAGAAGCGCATATCCTGATGAAGGTCGAAACCCATAACCACCCAACCGCCATTTCACCGTGGCCGGGTGCCGCGACCGGTTCCGGTGGCGAAATCCGTGATGAAGGCGCAACCGGACGTGGCGCGAAGCCAAAAGCCGGTCTGGTCGGTTTCTCGGTATCGAACCTGCGTATTCCTGGTTTTGAACAGCCGTGGGAAGAGGATTTCGGTAAGCCGGATCGCATTGTCACCGCGCTGGATATCATGACTGAAGGCCCACTGGGCGGCGCGGCGTTCAACAACGAATTTGGTCGTCCAGCCCTGAACGGCTACTTCCGTACCTACGAAGAGCGCGTAAACAGCCACAATGGCGTTGAGCTGCGCGGCTATCACAAGCCAATCATGCTGGCGGGCGGCATCGGTAACATCCGTGCCGATCACGTGCAGAAAGGCGAAATCGTGGTGGGCGCCAAACTGATCGTGCTGGGTGGACCGGCGATGAACATCGGTTTAGGCGGCGGCGCGGCATCTTCGATGGCGTCTGGCCAATCGGATGCCGATCTCGACTTTGCGTCAGTACAGCGCGACAACCCAGAAATGGAACGTCGTTGCCAGGAAGTGATCGACCGCTGCTGGCAGCTGGGGGAAGCCAACCCGATTCTGTTTATCCACGACGTCGGCGCGGGCGGTTTGTCGAACGCCATGCCAGAACTGGTGAGCGACGGTAATCGTGGCGGTAACTTCAACCTGCGCGACATCCTCAGCGATGAGCCAGGCATGAGCCCGCTGGAAGTGTGGTGTAACGAGTCGCAGGAACGTTATGTGCTGGCGGTTGCCCCTGCACAACTGGCGCTGTTTGACGAGCTGTGTAAGCGTGAACGCGCACCTTATGCCGTCATCGGTGAAGCCACCGAAGAGCTACATCTGAACCTTGCCGACAGCCATTTCGACAACAAGCCAATCGACATGCCGCTCGACGTGCTGCTGGGCAAAACGCCGAAGATGACGCGTGATGTTGCCAGCCAGCAGGCTAAAGGTGATGCGCTGCAGCGTGACGGCATTAGCGTGGCGGATGCGGTAAATCGCGTGCTGCACTTGCCGACCGTGGCAGAAAAAACCTTCCTGATCACCATTGGTGACCGCAGCGTAACCGGCATGGTCGCGCGCGATCAGATGGTAGGTCCGTGGCAGATTCCGGTTGCGAACTGCGCTGTCACCACCGCCAGCCTCGATAGCTATCACGGTGAAGCATTCTCCCTCGGCGAGCGCGCGCCAGTGGCGTTGCTCGACTTCGCCGCCTCAGGTCGTCTGGCCGTCGGTGAAGCGCTGACCAACATCGCAGCAACCTCAATTGGTTCGCTGCAACGCGTTAAGCTGTCTGCGAACTGGATGGCCGCTGCTGGTCACCCGGGCGAAGACGCCGGCTTGTACGCTGCGGTGAAAGCGGTCGGCGAAGAGCTGTGTCCGGCGCTGGGCATCACCATTCCGGTGGGCAAAGACTCGATGTCGATGAAAACCCGCTGGCAGAATGGCACCGAGCAGCGCGAAATGACCTCGCCGCTGTCGCTGGTGATCACCGCTTTTGCCCGCGTTGAAGATGTGCGTCGCACCGTGACGCCACAGCTGCAAGCGGATCAAGACAACCTGCTGTTGCTGGTGGATCTCGGCAACGGCGCGAACACGCTTGGCGCGACTGCGCTGTCGCAGGTTTATCGTCAGCTGGGCGACAAGCCTGCCGACGTGCGTGACGCCACGCAGCTGGCGGGCTTCTTCAACGCCATTCAGGCGCTGGTGGCCGAGCAGAAACTGCTGGCTTACCACGACCGTTCTGACGGCGGCCTGCTGGTCACGCTGGCGGAGATGGCCTTCACCGGTCACTGCGGCATCGAAGCGGATATCGCCGCGCTGGGCAGCGATGCGTTAGCCGCATTGTTCACCGAAGAGCTGGGCGCGGTGCTGCAGATCAACGCAGCGGATCGTGCAGCAGTCGAGAAGGTGTTTGCTGACCACGGCCTGAGCGCTAACCTGCATGTGATTGGTAAAGCACTGCCGGGCGATCGCTTCGTGATCCGTTCTGGCGACAGCGCGGTGTACAGCGAAAGCCGTACCACGTTGCGTACATGGTGGGCAGAAACCACCTGGCAGATGCAGCGTCTGCGTGATAACCCAGCCTGCGCCGATCAGGAGCATGAAGCGAAGAAAGACGATAACGATCCAGGTCTGAACGTCCATCTGACCTTCAAGCCAGAAGAAGATGTTGCGGCACCGATGATCGCAACGGGCGCGCGTCCGCGTGTGGCAGTGCTGCGTGAGCAGGGCGTCAACTCACACGTGGAAATGGCTGCCGCCTTCCATCGTGCGGGCTTTACTGCGGTTGACGTGCACATGAGCGATCTGCTGGCTGGCCGTCGCGGTCTGGAAGAGTTCCAGGCGCTGGTCGCCTGCGGCGGCTTCTCGTACGGTGACGTGCTGGGTGCGGGCGAAGGTTGGGCGAAATCCATCCTGTTCAACGGCCGCGTGCGTGATGAGTTCGAGAACTTCTTCCATCGTCCACAAACGCTGGCACTCGGCGTGTGTAACGGTTGCCAGATGATGTCGAACCTGCGTGAACTGATTCCAGGCAGCGAGCTGTGGCCACGCTTTGTGCGCAACCAGTCCGAGCGTTTCGAAGCGCGTTTCAGCCTGGTTGAAGTGGCGGCGAGTCCATCGCTGCTGCTGGATGGCATGGTCGGATCGCATATGCCAATCGCGGTATCGCACGGTGAAGGTTTTGTCGAAGTGCGTGACGGCGCGCATCTGGCACAGCTGGAGAGCAAAGGTTTAGTGGCGCTGCGCTTCGTCGATAACTTCGGCAAAGTGACAGAAAGCTATCCGGCCAACCCGAATGGCTCACCAAACGGCATCACTGCGGTAACCAACGAAAGCGGTCGCGTCACTATTATGATGCCGCACCCAGAGCGTGTGTTCCGTACCGTGAGCAACTCATGGCATCCGGCAGAGTGGGGTGAGGACAGCCCGTGGATGCGTATTTTCCGCAACGCGCGCAAGCAGTTGGGATAAGCAAAACAAAGGCCGCTAAATAGCGGCCTTTTTTATTCTTCTGCGTGTTTTGTAAGGTCGCCATTCATGGCGACCTTGCTAAAATCTGCATAAGTTTCAACCTGTCGGAAAACAACGACAATCCCGCCATTACACTGTCGCCAAAAGGTGACATTTAACTCATTGATTTATATGAATGGGAAATTAACACGCCAAACCCGTTGCTAATCAGCGACACTTTTCACTGACCGTCCGGTCCGCTTTTCTCCCGGATCCCGCTTCCTGTCTGGCATTCCTCTGATAATAAACGCTATTTATTTATTGGCACGATACTTGCTATACTCCTTGCGTGGCTCATTCACCTGTTTATGATTGCCCCGCTTTAGCGGCTGAGCTCATAAAAACCGAATGACGCACCAAACGGAGCCTGTCGTCCACCTCACCGATAATCGTTTGCTTTGCAACGTTATCAAACATCGGACGCAACGTTGAGTTAGGCTCCACCTAATTTGCAAGCGATGCTGCGGCGTCGCTCTCACGGCAGGCCAAAAGGCCTGCCGTTTTCATATCTGGCCTTTCTTCCGTTTTGATACTTCGCTAGCATGCCTGCAGCTCACATTTAAGGAAGCGCGGTTGTGATGAAATGGCGTCTGTTTCCCCGATCCCTGCGGCAATTAGTGTTAATGGCTTTCCTGCTGGTACTGCTGCCGTTGCTGGTGCTGGCGTGGCAAGCGTGGGAAAGTCTTTCGGCGTTAAGCAACCAGGCAGCGGATACCAACCGCAACACCTTTACCGATGTGCGTCGAAGCGAAGCGATGGCGCGAACCGCGCTGGAGCTGGAGCGCAGCTACCGCCAATATTGCGTGCTCGGTGATGCGTCGCTGGCGAAGCTGTATCAAACGCAGTGGACGCGCTACGGCCAAATGCTCAGCAGTCACGCCGCCAGTTTGCCCGATCTGCCTTCCTTTAAAGTGCTGCAAACCACCTTGCCGCAGCTGCAGCAGTTGCAGTGCGATAACGGCAATCCCGAGGCGCAAGCTGCCAGCGCGCTGGAGCGCTTTTCCGATACCAACACACAAATGGTGCAGGCAACACGTGAAGTGGTGTTTTCGCGCGGCTTACAGCTGCAGCGTGAAATCGCCGATCGCGGCCAGTTTTTTGGCTGGCAGGCGCTGATTCTGTTCCTGATAAGCCTGGTGCTGGTTTTGCTGTTTACCGGGATGATCATCGGTCCGGTGAAACGGGTAGAACGCATGATCAATCGATTGGGCGAAGGCAAAGCGCTGGGTGATAGCGGCAGCTTCCGGGGGCCGCGTGAGATCCGGTCGCTGGGGCAGCGCATCGTCTGGCTGAGTGAGCGCTTAAGCTGGCTGGAAGAGCAGCGCCACGAATTTTTGCGTCACCTGTCGCACGAGCTAAAAACGCCGCTCGCCAGCCTGCGTGAAGGCACTGAACTGCTGGCCGATCAGGTCGCTGGTCCATTGAATGCCGAGCAGCAGGAAGTGGTGGCAATCCTCGATACCAGCAGCCGCCATTTACAGCGGCTGATCGAGCAGTTACTCGATTACAACCGCAAACTGGCTGATGGGCCGATGGCGCTTAAGCCCGTGGCGCTAAATGAAATCATTGATTCAGTGGTAAAAGTGCACTCGTTGCCCGCCAATGCGCGTGAAATGACCACTCATGTTGATCTGCAAGTGCATCACTGTCTGGCGGAAGCGACGCTGCTGCAGCGGGTGATTGATAACCTCTATTCGAACGCCGTGAACTACGGCAGCGAATCCGGTAACATCTGGCTGCAGAGCCAGCAGAAGGGCAACCAGGTGTGGATTGAGGTGGCAAACACCGGCACACCGATTCCGGCTGAAGAGCAGGCGATGATTTTTGAGCCCTTTTATCAGGGCAGCCAACAGCGCAAAGGGCCGGTCAAAGGCAGCGGGCTGGGCTTAAGCATCGCCAAAGATTGTCTGCGCAGGATGCACGGCGATCTGCAGTTGGTAACGCGCAAGGATGCGGATGTCTGTTTTCGTATCATTCTGACGACCAGCGCCGGGAATGCCTGATTAATGAAATTAACCCTATTCAAACTTGTGGCCAGTGCAGTGCTGGTTTTGGGCCTCAGCGCCTGCCAGGCACCGTCACAAGATCGTACGCAGCATAATGGCGTCAGCGTGCCTGAACCGGACGTGCGCCTGCCGGATTATCTGGCGACCGATTGCCAAAACGTGTGGCAAATCGAAACGCCAGCCGCCTCCGGCAATCCGCTCTATTGGCAGCGCGCCATTGATTGCGCTGAGCGCTTATCGCCAGCCGAAGCGCGGGCAGAAGCACGTCGTTGGCCGGTGCAAGGCTGGGCGCGCGCCTTCAAGCAGGGCATCTTGCTCGCTAACGGTAACGTCACGCCGGTTGAGCGCCGTGATTTTGTCACCACCTTAGACGGTTACAGCGCCGCTTATCCGGCGTCGGTGCGTCCGTTGTTGCAGCTGTGGCGTAGCAATCAGGCGGCACAACTGGAGCTGAGTGAAGCGCGTGGACGTTACGCCGCTTTGCAGCAGAGTAATGACGCCGAGATGGATAACTTGCGCCAGCAGCAAACCAAAATGCGTCAGTCGCTGGCCGATACCCAACGCAAGTTAGAGCGTTTAACCGATATTGAACGCCAGCTGTCGTCGCGCAAAGCGCCCGACAGCAGCGACGCATCGCACGGCGGCAGCGATGTGCAAAGTGAGGATCAGTAATCATGAAACAAGCCGCACGTTTATTGCTGGTGGATGACGATCCGGGCTTATTGAAACTGCTTGGCATGCGCCTGAGCAGTGAAGGATATCAGGTTGCGACAGCCGCCAGCGGGCCAGAAGCCCTGCGCCATCTGCAAAAAGAGAAGGTCGATCTGGTGATTAGCGACCTGCGCATGGATGAAATGGATGGTCTGGCGCTGTTCGGTGAAGTGCAGAAACGTCATGCGGGCTTGCCGGTGATCATTCTCACCGCGCACGGATCGATCCCGGAAGCGGTATCCGCCACACAACAAGGCGTGTTCAGCTTTCTGACCAAACCGGTCGATCGTGACGCTTTGTATAAAGCGATAGATGAAGCGCTGGCCCAGCGCGCGCCGGTCAGCGATGACGGCTGGCGCGAAGCGATTGTGACCCGTAATCCGCAGATGCTGCGTTTGCTGGAGCAGTCGCACATGGTGGCGCAATCTGACGTCAGCGTATTGATAAACGGCCAAAGTGGCACCGGTAAAGAGGTGCTGGCGCAGGCAATTCACGCCGCCAGCCCGCGCGCCACTAAGCCGTTCATCGCCATCAACTGCGGTGCGCTGCCGGAACAACTTTTAGAGTCCGAACTGTTTGGCCACGCTAAAGGCGCCTTTACCGGCGCGGTCAGCGCACGTGAAGGTTTGTTTCAGGCGGCCGAAGGCGGCACGCTGTTTCTCGATGAGATTGGCGACATGCCGCAGGCGCTGCAGGTGAAACTGCTGCGTGTGCTGCAGGAGCGCAAAGTGCGTCCGTTAGGCAGCAACCGCGATCTGGATATCAACGTGCGGATTATTTCCGCGACGCACCGCGATTTGCCCAAAGCAATGGAGAAGAAGAGTTTCCGCGAAGATCTCTACTATCGTCTTAACGTGGTGAACCTGAAAATTCCCGCGCTGCACGAGCGTGCTGAAGATATCCCGCTGCTGGCAAATCATCTGCTGCGCCAATCTGCCGATCGCCATAAACCTTTTGTGCGTAGCTTCTCGGTGGATGCAATGAAGCGGTTGGTCAGCGCCGCATGGCCGGGCAATGTGCGCCAACTGGTCAACGTGATTGAGCAGTGCGTCGCCTTAAGTACCGCGCCGGTGATCAGTGATGCTTTAGTTGAACAGGCGCTGGCGGGCGAAAATACCGCGCTGCCCACTTTCGTCGAAGCGCGTAATCAGTTTGAACTCAACTATCTGCGTAAATTGCTGCAGATGACCAAAGGAAATGTCACCAACGCTGCGCGTCTGGCTGGACGTAACCGCACTGAATTCTATAAGCTGCTGTCGCGCCATGAATTGGACGCCAGCGAATTTAAAGAGTAGCTTGCTGCGGCGGCGGCAGGAACACGTATACTATATTTATCCGTCCATCATGGAGGGAGTTAAAAAGGATCTGTCATGAAAAAGATCGATGCAATTATCAAACCATTCAAACTCGATGATGTACGTGAAGCGTTAGCTGAAGTGGGCATCACCGGGATGACGGTCAGTGAAGTGAAAGGCTTTGGTCGTCAGAAAGGTCACACTGAGCTGTATCGCGGAGCTGAGTACATGGTCGATTTTCTGCCAAAAGTGAAAATCGAAATGGTGGTAGGTGACGATATCGTCGATACCTGCGTAGAAACCATTATGAAAACCGCGCAGACCGGCAAAATCGGCGACGGCAAAATCTTTGTCTTTGACGTGGCGCGCGTTGTGCGTATCCGTACCGGTGAAGAGGACGAAGAGGCGATTTAAGCCCCTTCGCGCATTGCCTGAAAAAGCCTGCCTCGCGCAGGTTTTTTTGTTTTACAGCACCTTGTGCGGACCAAACACTTCGTAATGGATGCGATCGGCATTGATGCCGGCATCAACCAATTGACGCGCGACAAACTGCATAAATGGCAGCGGACCACAGATCCAGAACTGACGCTCGGCCTGGTTAAGCGCGGCGGATACGCTCGCTAAATCCATCAAGCCTTGCGCGTCGTAGCGTCCGGCATCTGCACTTTCTGGCTGACGATACCAAACGTGGCTGGTGAAGTTTGGCAGGCGTGCGCCAAGGGATTTCACCTCTTCGGCAAATGCATGCTGCGAACCGGCTTCTGCGGCGTGCAGCCAGTTAACCGCCGCTGCATGTTGCTGCTGCGCCAGGTTAGCCAGCATCGCCAGCATGGGGGTTTGGCCGACGCCAGCCGAGATCAGCGTAATCGGCGTAACTGCTTCAGCCTGCAGGAAGAAATCACCGGCTGGTGCCGCGCACTGCACGATATCACCCACCTGCGCGTTATCGTGCAGCCAGCCCGACACGCTGCCCAGCGCTTCGCGTTTAACTGCGATGCGATAAAACTGCCCATTTGGTTGGTGCGTCAGCGAATACTGGCGATGCTGGATATTTTCAAAACCTGCCGGTTGTAAGCTGATCGCCAGATACTGACCGGGCAGGAAGGTTGCCACCGGCTGACCGTCGTTTGGCACCAGTTCAAAACTCTTGATCACCGAACTTTCCTGATTGATGGCGCGAATACGGAAATCACGCGCACCGCGCCAGCCGCCGGTTTTCTCTTCGGAGGCCGAATAGATGGCTTCTTCACGCTGGATAAACACATCGGCCAGCACACCATACGCTTTGCCCCACGCGGTCAGCACCTCTTCACCCGGATGCAACAGCTCATCAATCGTCGCCAGCAGATTTTCACCGACAATCGCGTACTGCTCAGGCTGGATGTTCAGGCTGGCATGCTTCTGCGCAATCTTCTCCACCGCTGGCAACAGCACGGCCAAATTCTCCAGGTTGCTGCCATACGCCACAATGGCGTTGAACAACGCTTCCCGCTGATTGCCGCTGCGCTGATTGTTCATGTTGAACACATTTTTCAGTTCAGGATGTTGCGTCAGTAAACGCTGGTAGAAATGGCCGGTAAGTTGCGGACCGATCTGGGCAATGGCGGGCAAGGTCGATTTGATGGTAGCGATGGTTTGCGCGTCGAGCATGGTGAAATCCTCAGAGTGAATTTAAACATGTATTTAAAATGCATCTTATGAGTAATCGAAGCGCCTGTAAATCCCTCTTTGTGATTAAGGATTAAGCAAAAAAGGTGCGGGCTGGCCCGCAAAGCTGAAATTCTTTCCCGATGAAAGTGAGCAAATTTCGTGATTTTCCGGCTTGCAAAAAAGCGTAAAAAACCCGTTCCAGCGCCATGCCAATCGTTTGCGCAAAAAGAGGGGATTGACGCTACCGTCACCTGTCAAAACCGTTTACACTGTTCGCCTTCGCCCCCTAGCCGGGGCCTAAACTGCCGTTAAAAAGTTAGCTGAGTCAGGAGAGTCCGGATGTTAAAGCGTGATATGAACATTGCCGATTATGATGCCGCGTTGTGGCAGGCTATGGAGCAAGAGAAAGTGCGTCAGGAAGAGCACATTGAACTGATTGCTTCTGAAAACTACACCAGCCCACGCGTAATGCAGGCCCAAGGTTCACAGCTCACCAACAAATATGCCGAAGGCTATCCGGGCAAACGTTATTACGGCGGATGTGAATACGTCGATATCGTTGAGCAGCTGGCGATCGATCGCGCTAAAGAGCTGTTCGGCGCAGATTTCGCTAACGTGCAGCCGCACTCTGGTTCTCAGGCCAACTTCGCGGTTTATACTGCGCTGCTGCAGCCGGGCGACACCATTCTGGGTATGAACCTGGCGCACGGTGGTCACCTGACGCACGGTTCCCCGGTAAACCTGTCTGGTAAGCTGTACAACGTTATCCCTTACGGCATCGATGAAACTGGCAAAATCAACTACGAAGAGCTGGCTGAACTGGCGCAAACCCACAAGCCAAAAATGATCGTCGGCGGCTTCTCTGCTTATTCTGGCGTGTGCGACTGGGCCAAAATGCGTGAAATCGCAGACAGCGTTGGCGCGTACCTGTTCGTTGATATGGCGCACGTTGCGGGCCTGATCGCCGCAGACGTTTACCCAAATCCGGTTCCTCATGCCCATATCGTGACCTCAACCACCCATAAAACCCTGGCGGGTCCGCGCGGCGGCCTGATCCTGGCGAAAAACGGTGATGAAGATCTGTATAAAAAACTGAACTCCGCGGTGTTCCCGGGTGGTCAGGGCGGTCCTCTGATGCACGTTATCGCCGGTAAAGCGGTGGCATTCAAAGAAGCGATGGAGCCAGAGTTCAAAACTTATCAGCAGCAGGTTGCTAAGAACGCGAAAGCAATGGTGGAAGTTCTGCTGGAGCGCGGTTACAACATCGTTTCCGGTGGCACTTACAACCACTTGTTCCTGATCGATCTGGTCAGCAAAAACCTGACCGGTAAAGAAGCCGATGCCGCTCTGGGCCGCGCTAACATTACCGTGAACAAAAACAGCGTACCCAACGATCCGAAGAGCCCGTTCGTGACTTCAGGCGTGCGTATTGGTACCCCAGCGGTGACGCGTCGTGGTTTCCAGGAAGCTGACGTTCGCGAGCTGGCAGGCTGGATCGCTGACGTGCTGGACAACATCAACGACGAAGCGACCATCGAACGTACTAAACAGAAAGTGCTGGAAATCTGCAGCCGTCTGCCGGTGTACGCGTAAGTTTTACGCTAGTCGATGCAGTGCAAAAAAGGATGGCGCAAGCCATCCTTTTTTTATTGCCGTCGCGGCAGCGCTCTGACAAAGTAGCGGCCACTCGTGCTGCTTAGCAGCATTTTTGCTGGAGGGAATATGGCAATCGGCTCCGCCAAATGGCTCGGTTTGGGCTACTTCACTTACTTCTTCTGTTACGGCATTTATCTTCCTTTCTGGAGCGTCTGGCTAAAAGGCACCGGACTCGATGCGGAAAAAATCGGCCTGCTGCTGGGTTGCGGCATGGTGGCGCGTTTTGTCGGCAGCTTGCTGATTGCTTCGCAGGTAAAAAATCCCTCCCAGCTGATCACCGCGCTGCGCCTGCTGGCGCTGATGACCTGCCTGTTCGCCATCGGTTATTGGCTGGGGCAACAGTGGATGTGGCTGCTGTTCGTGATGATCGGCTTCAACCTGTTTTTCTCACCGCTGGTGCCGTTAAGCGATGCGCTGGCCGCCACCTGGACGCAGCAAATCGGTCTGACTTATGGCCCGGTTCGTTTGTGGGGGTCGCTGGCGTTTGTCATCAGTTCTGCCTTAACCGGCATGCTAGTTACTGCGTTCTCGTCTCAGGCGATTCTGGTGCTGCTGTCACTGGGCGCGATCAGCATGTTGGGTGGGATGATGTTAACGCCTGCGACTAAGCCGCAGGGCAGTGAACGTCAGACATCCACCGACGGTGGCTGGCAGGCATGGCGTGATTTGCTGCGCGAAAATGCGGTGTGGCGCTTTATGTTATGCGTGACATTGTTGCAGGGCGCACATGCGGCTTACTACAGCTTCAGCGCGATTTGGTGGCAGGAGAGCGGTTATTCCGCATCGATTATCGGCTATTTATGGTCGCTGGGCGTGGTGGCTGAAATCATCATTTTTGCTCTTAGCAGCCGGCTGTTCCGCCGCTGGAGCGCGCGCGATCTGCTGCTGTTATCGGGCGTGTGCGCCATTATCCGCTGGACGATGCTCGGCTCCAGCACCGCCTTGCCGCTGCTGATCGTGGCGCAGATTCTGCACTGCGGTAGCTTTACCGTCTGCCATTTAGCGGCGATGCGATTTATTGCCGCGCGCAAAGGTGCGGAAGTGATTCGTCTGCAATCGCTTTACTCGGCGCTGGCCATGGGCGGCGGTATTGCGGTGATGACCATGATTTGCGGTGTGCTGTTTGCTCATCTGCAAGGACATCTGTTCTGGGTGATGGCGTTAGTGGCGCTGCCGGCGCTGTTCCTGCGTCCGCGCGCCGCTTAACTCTCCAGCAACTGGCGAATGCGCTGCTGCTGATGGCTACTCAGCGGCAGCTCAGCCTGGATCAGCGGCGGTGAAAACAGCGGCAACGAAATGGCATACGGCGTGATCACCAGCGCGATATCACGCGGCGCGCCTTCACGCTGAAAGTGCACAACATCCTGATAGCTGATGTTAATCGGTAGCAATGTCATTTCACGTAGCTGCTGCTCCAGCAACTGCTCCAGCGCGGCATCCGCGCCTGTCAGCAGCAGCACCTGCTTTTCCTGCAATGCACTCTCCTGCATCAGCCAGGCACCAAATAATACCGCCACCAAACTCACCTCTTCGGCACTAAAGCGCGTGGCAAAATTACGGCTGAAATGCTCAAGCGCGCGCTCCGTGGTGCGCAGCAGGCGCGGGTAGAGTCGTGCGACATCCAGCGCCACGCTGTTATCAATGCCGATGGCAAAATGACTGCGATCCAGCGCCTGCGCCAGATGTGTAAAGAGTTGCTGAGTAAGTTCGGATCGATTCTTAAAGGTGGTTTGTGCCAGCTGCTCAAAGCGCGTAATCAGCGCTTCCACTGACTGCATCAGCTTTACCGCTTGTGGATGCTCCAGTTGCGTAGCGATTGGCGCGTGAATCAAGCTAAACAACAGCGTCCAGAAGTCGGTTTCGCTCACGTCCGGCGTTATATGGCAGCGTTTCTGCCAGTGATGAATTACGTCGTCGGCGGCAGCACGTTCGGCTTTTTCCGCCAGCCATGCACGTTGCCCGTCATTGAACAGGGCGTTTTGCCGCTGACACAGCGAGTATTTCATGAAGATTTGCAGAAACAGGCGGTCGCGCGCGCTGAAGTCGCGCGCCAGGCGCAAACTACAGTGCTGGATCAGCGCCTGCAGGTTGGTTTCATCCCACAGCGCTTTCTCGATTTTCAGTACTTTCAGGCGCTGACGCAGCACCGGGGCAAAATGCTCGCAGACAAAATCCTGCGACAAACGCAGCGCGCGTCGCAGCCAGTGGATCAGGCACAGCCGCCTGTCCAGTTCCGTCCCATGAATGCGGAAGCTGCCATCGACCATCTGGTGTAGCTCCAGTTGATGGTAACGCTGTATCTCCTCTCCGACATCCGCGATATCCTGTCGGGCGACAACAGGCGCCACGCCATTTAACTGGCAGAGCTTATCAAGCGTCAACGCGGGAGCGGGCAGAAATAGCAGCAGTAACAGATGACAACGACGCTGGGAGCGGCTGAAGAGTGGTGCAGAGGAAGGTGCAGAACTCATCAATGGTTTATCCGCAGGTCACTTTTGAGCTAAGAATAGCTAACTCCACGCGGTAACCTTGCACTTTGTCGTGACTTTTGTTCAGAGCTTTAGGGCGGGTCACAATTTTTCTGGACCACTCTACACTTCACTTTAAAATTGTTACTTTATAACACATGAAAATTGCACTCATTACGTTTACGCTGTTGTTCAGCACCGCAGCCTGGTCACATCCGCACAGCTTTATTGACATGAAAACCGAGTTCATCAGTGACAACCAACATCTCAGCGGCATGAAAATGGTGTGGACCATGGATGAGATTACTTCTGCCGATCTGCTATACGACGCAGGTAAGGCCAAACCTGGCGATGTGGTATGGAAAAAGCTGGCGGCGCAGGTGATGGCCAACGTGCTCGGTCAGCACTATTTCACTGAAGTGTGGCAGGACAAGAATCGGGTCAAGTTCCTCAATCTGCCGAAAGAGTACAACTTATCGCGTAATGGCAACAAAGCGGTGCTGGAGTTCATCGTGCCGTTTGGCGAGCCACAGTTATTAAGTGCGAAGCAGTATCGCATTCAGACCTTTGATCCCAGCTATTTCGTTGATATGTATTACGATAATCCACAGGCATTAACCATGGACGACACCATTAAATCCCATTGCCAAATCGATCTGCACACGCCGAAACCGGATGACTCGCTGAAGCAATATGCGCTGTCGCTGGATAAAGCCGATGCGCCGCCGGAGGATATGGATCTTGGCCAGCAATTCGCCCAAACGGTAACGCTCACATGTCATTGATTTCGCTGCCTTCTCGCTCACGTCGTTTATGGCCGCTGTGGCTGATGGCGGCATTATTACTGCTTGCTGGCGTACTGCTGTGGCAGCACTGGTCGCAGATTTTGCTGCAAAGCGTGCTGTGGCAAAAAGTCCTGAATCGCGAGATGACGCAGCTGTTGCAACAGGTCGCTGAACAGCCGCAGCAGGCGGGCGTGACGCTGATGCTGTTTAGTCTGGCATATGGCGTGTTGCATGCGCTGGGTCCGGGACACGGCAAAGTGGTAATCACCACCTTCCTCGCCACTCATCCGGCAAAGTTGAAAACCAGCATGAAACTGACGCTGCTGGCGGCTTTGCTGCAGGGCGGCGTGGCGATTGGTTTGGTGACGCTGATGTTGGTGGTGCTGCAAACCTCGTCACGGCAGATGCACCTCGGCAGTTACTGGCTGGAGAAGGGCAGTTATCTGCTCGTTGTCGCGCTGGGTGTTTGGGTCGGTTGGCGTGCATTGCGATCGCTGCGCCAGCAACTGCGTTCTCAGCCAAAGCTGCAGATCCACGCTATTCGTCCTACACATCAGCATGATGAACACTGCGGCTGCGGTCATGCGCATCTGCCCAGCGCCGCACAGATGGATCAGGCGGTTAGCGCTAAAACTCAGGCGCTGGTGGTGTTTTCCATGGGGCTGCGGCCCTGTTCCGGTGCCATCATGATGCTGCTGTTTTCCAAAGTGATTGGCGTTTATGTGTGGGGCGTTGCCTCTGCCGTAGCGATGGCGGTGGGCACGGCGTTGACAGTTTCGGCGCTCGGCTTGTTAGTGCAGCGTTCCCGTGTGCTGGCGCAACGTTTAGGACAGGCTGGCAGCAGCCATCCTTCTGCTAAGCTGCTGGTGCCGCTGCTCGCCTTGTTGGGTAGCGTGCTGTTAATCGTTGCGGGCGTTGCATTATGGCAAAGTGCTTCACCAGGCATTGGCGGCGGAATTCGTCCTTTCTTGTAGTCTAAAAAATAATAAACGCAGCGGTAATAGTATCGTCTGCGTTTAAACCGTTATCCGCCTCATATAATTAAATCTCATCCCTGTACTAATCTGGTGGAAATAGCGTTCACCGACTACGCTAATTGTTACCAGTCAGGCTTCTGGTCCATTCAGTAACAATAATTATTTATCGTAATATTTTGCGAGGAAAAAACGATGCCTGAAACCCGGATTAATAATGGCGGTGTAGAAACTGTTCATGAAAATCATGTCGGTTTGCCGTTGAAGCGTATTTCCTGGAGCGCGGTATTTGCAGGCGTTATCGCTGCGCTAATCATTCATATTTTATTAGGTATATTGGGCACGGCAATTGGTGCGACCACCATCGATCCGCAGCAGGAACAAAACCCACTGCAGCATCTGGGAACTGGCGCGTTAATCTGGACTGGCGTGAGTATGTTAATCGCCATGGCCGTGGGTAGCTACGTTGCAGGGCGCCTGGCGCAGCGCGAAGGGGCGATGCACGGATTACTTATGTTTGGTGTCAGCACCATTCTCACGCTGTGGCTGGCGATTACCTTAGCCACTGGAATAATTGGAGGAGCCTTTAATATTTTAGGCGCTGGGGTTAATGCGGTTGGCAGTGGAATTTCCGCTGCGGCGCCTTCACTCACCAATATGGCAAAAGAGAAGCTGCAGGAAAGTAATATCAATTTAGATGATTTAAAAAATGAATTACAAACCACGCTGCGTCAAACCGGCAAGTCAGAATTACAACCTGAGAATCTGCAAAAGGATGTAAATAACGAAGCCAATAACGCGCAAAATCAAGCAGAGCAAACGGCACAAAATCCACAGAATGCTGACAATGATCTGGCTAATTGGTTGAAAGGCGTTATGAATCGTCATTCAGATACATTGCAGGCTGCCGATCGTGATGCGCTGAAAAATATAATTAAGGCGCGTACCGGTAAAAGCGATCAGGAAGTTGAGCAGATCGTGACGAAGACTGAAGAGAGCTACAAAAAAGCCGTACAGCAATATCAGCAGTTGAAACAGCAGGCAGAGCAGAAAGCGCGTGAAGTGGCTGAGCAAGCCGCTGCCGCAACGGCGAAAGCAAGCTGGTTCACCTTCTTTATGCTGGTGATTGAAGCGGTACTGGCGGCGTTGATGGGACGCGTGGGGCGCAAGACGCAGCCGCGTCAGGTATTAAGTCACGAACGTCGGTAAATAAAAAAGGCGGCTGATTCAGCCGCCTTTTCTCACTTAGCGCTTCAGCGCTTCACTCAATTCTTCACGCATCGATGCCAGCATCGCTTTCACTACGCGTGGGTTACCCGCAACGATGTTACCTGACATTACGTAACCGTGGTTGCCGGTAAAGTCAGTCACCAGGCCGCCCGCTTCACGCACCAGCAGTTCGCCCGCGGCAAAATCCCACGGCTTCAGGCCAATTTCGAAGAAACCATCAACGCGACCCGCTGCGGTGTAAGCCAGATCCAGCGCCGCTGAACCGGTGCGACGGAAATCGGCACACTGGGTGAACAGTTTGCCAACGATGTTGATGTAAGGCGTTGCATGCTGCTTCAACTTGAACGGGAAGCCGGTAGCCAGAATGGTGCCATCCAGATCGCGAGCCGTGCTGCCGCGCAGGCGATAGCCGTTCAGCTGTGCGCCCTGACCGCGTACGGCGGTGAAGAGTTCGTTACGCATTGGATCGTAAACCACAGCCACTTCGGTGCGGCCTTTGATGCGCACAGCGATAGATACTGAGAAGTGTGGAAGACGTTTGATGAAGTTGGTGGTGCCATCCAGCGGATCGATTACCCATTGAATGTCCTGATCTTCGCCCGCCAGTTCACCGCTTTCTTCGGTGATGATGGTGTGTTTCGGGTACGATTTACGAATTACTTCGATAATCAGACGTTCTGCGTCACGGTCAACATTGGTAACGAAGTCGTTGCTGCCTTTCTGGCTAGCTTCAACTGCGTCCGGGGTTTCATAATTCTTGGCAATTAAATTTCCGGCCTTGCGCGCTGCGCGCACGGCGATGTTGAGCATCGGATGCATCGGTATCTCTCGCTGGATGTTAAAGAACGGGGAAAACGGCGCGGAGTATATCAGCGTGTTCAGCAAATGTCCTCTTTTTATGTTAGGATGCGCGCCATCATTTCCCTGACCACCTCTAATTATGCTGCAGAATATCCGAATCGTACTGGTAGAAACCTCGCACACTGGCAACATGGGCTCCGTCGCACGCGCGATGAAAACCATGGGCTTAACCAACCTTTATCTGGTCAATCCGCTGGTGAAACCGGATTCACAGGCCATTTCCCTCGCCGCCGGTGCCAGCGATGTCATTGGTAATGCGCGCATTGTCGATACCATGGATGAAGCCATTGCCGGCTGTAGTTTGGTGGTTGGCACCAGCGCACGTTCACGTTCGCTGCCGTGGCCAATGTTGGATTCACGCGAGTGCGGTATTAAAAGCGTTGAAGAGGGCCAGCAGGCGCCGGTTGCGTTGGTGTTTGGCCGCGAGCGCGTCGGCCTGACCAACGAAGAGTTGCAGAAGTGTCACTATCACGTCGCGATTCAGGCCAATCCGGAATACAGCTCACTGAATCTGGCGATGGCGGTGCAGATTATCGCTTACGAAGTGCGCATGGCCTGGCTGGACGCGCAGGAAAAAGCCGCGCCGACGGAACAAGCTGTTGAGTCACCGTATCCGCTGGTTGACGATCTCGAGCGCTTCTATCAGCACATCGAACAGATGATGCTGAACAGCGGCTTTATCCGTGAAGGCACGCCAAGCCAGGTAATGAGCAAGCTGCGTCGTTTATATACGCGTGCGCGTCCTGAACGTGATGAACTGAACATCCTGCGCGGCATGATGGCATCGTTCGAAAAGCGCAAAGGTAATGTGGATAATAGTTGAGTAAAACACTTGGTTAAATAGTTGAGCAAATTACTCGGTTAAATAGTTGACCGTTTTACTCAGGAATGTCAGACTGCATCCAATTCATCAGATAACCCGCCGATAACCGGACGGACGCTTACGAGGTTGTATGCTATGAGACTGACATCCAAAGGACGTTATGCCGTAACCGCTATGCTGGACGTTGCACTGCACTCCAATGAGGGCCCGGTGCCGCTAGCTGACATTTCTGAGCGTCAGGGCATCTCGTTGTCCTATCTGGAGCAGTTATTCTCACGTCTGCGTAAGCACGGCTTGGTGGCCAGCGTTCGTGGTCCAGGTGGCGGTTATCTGTTAGGTAAAGATTCAAGCGCGATTGCTGTGGGCGCGGTCATCACCGCCGTTGACGAATCTGTCGATGCCACCAAATGCCAGGGCAAAGAAGGCTGCCAGGGCGGCGAGCGTTGCCTGACCCACGTTTTGTGGCGTGATCTGAGTGAGCGCATTAGCGACTTCCTCAACAACATCACGCTGGCGGAACTGGTGAATAATCAGGAAATCCTCGAAGTGGCCGATCGCCAGAACACGGTCGATAATCGCCGCTTTCAGCAGCATCGTGTGCAAGAAACCATCAACGTTAATCTGCGCGCGTAATCTAACTTAGCGTGGTTTTCCCAACCCTAAATGATTCGAGTTAGAGGAAGGCGGCAAGCGAGCGCATCCCCAGGAGCATACATAAGTATGTGACTGGGGTGAGTGAGTGCAGCCAACGCACCTATAACTTGAAGCATGACGGGTTCATACTGGAAAGGCCGATTCGTGCTATAAAGACGTATGATTTTTTATACGGAGTTTTAGCGCAATGAAATTACCGATTTACCTGGATTACGCAGCCACTACACCTGCGGATCCGCGTGTCGCCACCAAAATGATGCAGTTCCTCACGATGGATGGCACTTTCGGTAACCCCGCGTCCCGTTCCCACCGTTTTGGCTGGCAGGCTGAAGAAGCCGTTGATGTGGCTCGCAATCAGATTGCGGAGTTGGTCAACGCCGATCCGCGTGAAATCGTCTTTACCTCCGGCGCGACCGAAGCGGACAACCTTGCCATTAAAGGTGCCGCACAATGCCATCAGGCGCGCGGCAAGCACATTATTACCAGCCAAACCGAACACAAAGCAGTGCTCGACAGTTGCCAGCAACTGGCGCAAGAAGGCTTTGAAGTCACCTTCTTACAGCCGGGCAGCGACGGTATCGTCACGCCGCAGATGCTCGAATCTGCACTGCGCGACGACACGGTGCTGGTGTCGCTAATGCACGTCAATAATGAAACCGGTGTGATTCAGGATATCGCCGCACTCGGCGCGCTGTGCCGTGCGCGTGACATCCTGTTCCACGTTGATGCCACGCAAAGCGTCGGCAAATTGCCGATTGACGTCACTGAACTGCCGGTGGATTTGATGTCCTTCTCGGCGCACAAGTTGTATGGACCGAAAGGCATCGGCGCGCTGTGGGTGCGCCGCAAACCGCGCCTGCAAATTGATGCGCAGATGCACGGTGGCGGCCACGAGCGCGGCATGCGTTCTGGCACATTGCCGGTGCATCAAATTGTCGGCATGGGCGAAGCCTACCGCATTGCGCGCGAAGAGATGAGCAGCGAAATGGCGCGTCTGGCCGAGTTGCGCCAGCGTCTGTGGAATGGCATCAGTCAACTGGGTAACGTGAACCTGAACGGTTCGCTGGAGCAGGGCGCTCCGAACATCCTCAATATCAGTTTTGCCCACGTCGATGGCGAATCGCTGATTATGGCGCTGAAAGATCTGGCGCTGTCATCCGGTTCCGCCTGTACCTCGGCCAGTCTCGAACCTTCCTATGTGCTGCGCGCGATGGGCGTTGAGCAGGAGCTGGCACACAGCTCGCTGCGTTTTTCGCTCGGACGCTTCACCAGCGCAGAGGAAATTGAGTACGCTATTGAGCTGGTTAACAAAGCGGTAACACGTCTGCGGGCGCTCTCGCCTGCAACAAACGCCCGCTAATTCATGCACCCCTTGCGCCGGTTCTGGCGCAAGGTGACACCTAACGCAAACGGAGCCACGCGATGACAACACAACCGATGATAATTACGCTCAGCTCCCAGGCCGCCGACGCGCGCTGGGGTGACAAAGCGCTGCTGAGCAGCAACGAAAGTGGCATGACCATTCACCTGACTGGCGCAGATGCGCTGATGAGCATCCAGCGCGCGGGTCGCAAGCTGGACGGTCAGGGCATTCGTCACGTCTCACTGCAGGGCGAAGGCTGGGATTTAGATAAGTGCTGGGCATTCTGGCAAGGCTATCGCAGCCCGAAAGGCAAACGCCAGGTCGAGTGGCCGGAATTCAATGAGGCCGATCAGGCTGAATTTGCGCGTCGCCTGAAGATCGTTGATTGGGTGCGCGACACCATCAACCTGCCGGCGGAAGATCTTAGTCCAGAGCAGCTGGCGCATAACGCGGTTGATCTGATCAATGAAGTGGGCGGCAAAGCGGTGAGCTATCGCATCACCAAAGGCGACGATCTGCGCGAGCAGGGTTATGCCGGTATTCACACCGTGGGCCGTGGTTCAACGCGCGCGCCGGTATTGCTGGCGCTGGATTACAACCCAAGCGGCGATGAAAGTGCGCCGGTTTATGCTTGTCTGGTCGGTAAAGGTATCACCTTCGATACCGGCGGTTACAGCCTGAAGCAAAGCGCTTTTATGGACTCGATGAAGTCCGATATGGGCGGCGCGGCAACCTTGACCGGCGCACTGGCGCTGGCAATTTCGCGCGGTCTGAATAAGCGCGTGAAACTGTACCTGTGCTGCGCCGACAACATGGTCAGCGGCAATGCATTCCGTCTGGGCGACATCATTCGCTATCGCAACGGTAAAACCGTAGAAGTGATGAACACCGATGCGGAAGGTCGCCTGGTATTGGCCGATGGCCTGATCGATGCCAGCGAACAGAATCCTGAACTGCTGATCGATGCGGCAACGCTGACCGGCGCGGCGAAAACTGCTCTGGGTAACGATTACCACGCGCTGTTTACCTTTGACGATGTGCTGGCGGAATCGCTGCTTGGCAGCGCGACCGGCGAAAACGAAGCCTTCTGGCGCTTGCCGCTGGCCGAGTTCCATCGCAGCCATCTGCCTTCGAACTTTGCCGATCTGAATAACATCGCCAGCCCGTCACACGCGGCAGGTGCCAGCAGCGCGGCGGCGTTCCTGTCGCATTTCGTCAGCAAATATCAGCAAGGCTGGCTGCACATTGACTGCTCCGCGACGTATCGCAAAGGCGCGGTGGATCAGTGGTCCGCTGGTGCGACCGGTTTGGGTGTGCGCACCGTCGCCAATCTGTTACTGAAATAGCCCTCATCACGGCAGGCGTAAGCTTGCCGTCTTTTTTGGAATACGACAAATGAGTAACCGTCTTGAAGAGGTGCTGAAGCTGGCGGCCACCGAGCCTGCGCACCGTCCGGAATTTTTCCAACTGCTGCTGGACGCCGATGTTTGGGTGCCAGGCGAAAGTCCCGCTGAGCAGTTTGATGCAACTTCGCCGGTCGAATTACAGCATTGGGAAAAAGAGGGTGGCGGCAGCGTGATCCCGTTCTTCACCTCCGAAGAAGCGATGGGTGAGGCAATCAAAGATGAGCAGCCTTATCTGCGCATGCCAGTGCGTACGCTGTTTGAGATTACGCAAGGCGAAACGCTGTTCCTCAATCCGAAGCTGCCAGCGGGCAAAGAGTTTTCGCCGGGTGAAATCGCGCATCTGATTGGCGAAGAGGGCAGTGCGCTGAGCCAGCAAACCGTGCTGGAAGGCGGCCAGGCGCTGCTGCTGTCTGAAGTGGCCGAGCCGCCAGCGCAGATGGTCGATTCGTTAACGCAGCTGTTTGCCAAATACAAACAGGTGCGCCGTGCTTACATCGCCAGCATTCGTGAAAGCGCTACCGAAGAACCCAACCTGCTGATTGGTATCGAAGCAGATAGCGATATCGATGAAATTATTCAGGCGGCGGGCGGCGTAGCAACGGATACGCTGGCCGATGATGCACCCATTGATATTTGTGAAGTGGTGAATGAAGATCGCGGCGTGAGCCACTTCTTTACTGCCCACATCACGCCATTCTATGAACGTCGCTGGGGCAGTTTCCTGCGCGATTTTAAGGGCAGCCAGCGGATTATATAATCCGCATTTTACAAGTAAGGTCGCCATCTATGGCGACCTGCTATCACTTCTCGATCGGTAAATCGTCGCGGCTGCCCCATTCGCCCCACGAACCGTCGTACAGCGTCACATCCCGCACACCCAACGACGTCAGCGCCAGAATCACCACCACCGCCGTGACACCTGAACCGCAGCTGGCAATCACTGGCTGATCCAGTTTTACGCCCGCCTGAGCAAACAGATCGCGCAGTTCCGCTGCCGGTTTCAGTTCACCATTTACCACCAAATTGTTCCACGGCACGTTCAGGCTGTGAGGAATATGTCCGCGCAGCAAGCCCGGGCGCGGTTCATCCACTTCGGCGTTAAAACGGTTGGCCGCGCGTGCATCGACAATTTGCGCGCCGCCTTCGTGGCTGATCAGCAGCACGTCGGTCAGGCGTTTCACCTGTGCGCCATCATAAGTCGCTTCGAATTCGCCTTCCGGTAAACTTACTGGTCCGGTGGCGACATCGAAACCGGCCGCTTTCCAGCCCTGTAATCCTCCGGCCAGAATCGACACATTTTCGCAGCCAAAGGCACGCAGCATCCACCATGCGCGCGGTGCCGAGAATAGGTTGCCTTCGTCATACACCACCAGATGTTTATCCTGGCTGACGCCCAATTCGCGCATCGCCACCGCAAAGGATTCGGCGCGCGGCATCATGTGCGGATAAGGCGAGGTGTGATCGGACAAGGCTTCGATGTCAAAGAACGGGGCATTCGGCAGATGGCCAGCCAGATATTCAGCCTGCAGATCGCGTACGGCTTCCTGGCCAGGCGGCAACATGCGGGCATCAAGCACCTGCAATGTTTCCTCGGTGTAATGTTCTTTCAACCAATCAGCGGACACAAATATGGCTGTCATAGCAACCTCTTCTCAGCAAACGGGAAAAGCCCAGTGTCCGGGAATGTGAACGCTATCTCAAGGGTGTGATTGCTAAAGTTGGCGGGTTGATGTGAAATTGCGCGAAATTACGTTTTCTTAACTTCTGGGACTGGTGAGGGAATTACCATGGCAAAACGTTTTAACCGGCTGCTGCTCAGCGCGCTGATCGGTGGTGTATTACTGGGCGGCGTAACCTCGACGATTCACGCGCAGGAAACGGCAGCCGCAGCAGCAACGCCGCAATCGCTGTCCGTTATTGATTTCTCCGAACTGCAACTCGACGGCGCTGCCGCGCTGGTGTTGACCTTCAACTCGCCGCTTGATAGCAAACAGGATTTTGCCGCGCACGTGCAAATTACCGATGAGAAAAGCGGCAAGGTCGACGGCGGCTGGGAGCTGGCGCAAAACGGTAAAGCGCTGCGTTTTCGTCATCCTGAACCGTCGCGCAAGTTGACGGTTAACGTCGATGTCGGTCTCAAAGCGGCCGATGGCAGCACCTTATCCACGCCATTTAATCAAACACTCACCACGCGCGATATCCAGCCGATGGTGGGTTTTGCCAGTCGCGGATCGCTGTTGCCGCTGCGTCTGACGCAGGGTTTGCCGGTGCTGGCATTAAATGTGAATAACGTCGACGTCGATTTCTTCCGCGTGAAAAGTGCCTCGCTGGCCGATTTTCTCGCCCAGTGGAATTACGGCAACAACATGTCGTACTGGGAATCGCGCGAGCTACTGAAGAATGCCGATCTGGTTTACGGCGCCCGCTTCGATCTTAATCCGGCACGCAACACGCGCGAGAAAATGCAGCTGCCGCTGGGCGATGTCGATGCGCTGAAACAGCCGGGCGTCTATCTGGCGGTGATGAAACAGGCCGGAACCTACAACTACACGCAGCCGGCGACCCTCTTCACATTGAGCGACATCGGTTTGTCGCTGCACCAATTCCCCGAACAGTTGGAACTGTTCGCCCAAAGCCTGGCCAACGGCGCGCCGCTGGATGATGTCAGCGTGCAGTTGCTGGATGAAAAAGGCAAACAACTCGCCAGCGGCACCAGCGACAGCAACGGTCATCTGCGCTTACCGGCGAATGCCAAAGGCAAACTGCTGCTGGCGACGCAAAAGGGCCAAACCTCGCTGATCGATCTCAATCGTCCGGCGCTGGATCTGGCTGAGTTTCCGATTGATGGTCCGCAAGGCTACGACAAACAGTTCTTCGTATTTGGTCCGCGCGATCTCTATCGTCCGGGTGAAACGGTGATCGTCAACGCGCTGCTGCGTGATGCTGACGGCAAACCATTGCCGCCGCAGCCGGTGAAAGCCGAAGTGGTGCAGCCGAATGGCGAAGTGTCGCAGACCTTTGTCTGGCAGCCGGAAAACGGCGTCTATCAACATCGCTTTGCATTACCTGCTTCCGCAATGACTGGCGAATGGACGCTGCGCATCAACAGCGGCGATAACCAGCCGCGTAGCTGGCCGTTCCACGTCGAAGATTTCCTGCCAGAGCGCATGGCACTGGATCTAACCAACAGCGCGCAGCCGGTGACGCCAGATGACGACATTACTTTTGCGGTCGAAGGCCGCTATTTGTACGGTGCGCCTGCCGCAGGTAACGAGTTGCAAGGGCAGCTGTTCCTGCGCCCGGCACGTGAAGCGGTGGCCGCGCTGCCAGGCTATCAATTTGGCGACATCACTGAAGAGCTGAAGCGTTCACTCAATGATGTGGATGAGAAGCTGGATGAGAGCGGTAAGTTGCAACTCAACGTTGAGAGCAGCTGGAAAGAGAGCCATTCGCCGCTCAATCTGATTCTGCAAGCCAGCCTGCTGGAAACTGGCGGCCGTCCGGTGACGCGCCGCGCGACTCAGGCAATTTGGCCGGCTCCGGCGCTGCCTGGCATTCGTCCGCTGTTTAACAGCGAATCGGTATATGACTATCGCACCGACCGTTATCACGATGAGCCGACCGTCGCGGAAAACAGTCTGGCGGAGTTCGACGTGGTCTACGCCAATCCGCAGGGCGAAAAACTGGCGGCGTCAGATCTTGATGTGCGCCTGATCCACGAACGTCGCGACTATTACTGGAGCTTCTCCGACAGCGAAGGCTGGCAGTCGCGCTTCGATCAAAAGGATCTGCAGGAGGAGCAGCAGCGCATCACTATTGCAGCGGGCGGCAGCCAGAAAGTGAGCTTCCCGGTGGAGTGGGGCACCTATCGCCTGGAAGTGCATGCCGGCGACAACATCATTAGCAGCGTGCGCTTCCAGGCCGGATATTGGTGGCAGGACAACACCAACGGCACCGGCGCACTGCGTCCGGATCAGGTCAAACTGAAAATCGATAAAACTGCCTATCAGGCGGGCGACACCGCGCATGTGCAGGTGGAATCGCCTGCTGCCGGTAAAGGCTATCTGATGGTGGAATCCAGCAGTGGCACGCTGTGGTGGCAACCGCTAAACGTTCCGGCGGGCGGCGCGACCATTGATGTACCGATTAGCGACAGCTGGAAGCGACACGATCTCTATCTCAGCGCCATCGTGGTGCGTGACGGCGACAAAGCCAGCGGCGTCACGCCGAAACGTGCGGTGGGCTTGCTGCATCTGCCGATGACGACTGAAGCGCGTCGCCTCAGCTTAGCGCTCGACGCGCCGGATAAAATTCGTCCTGAGCAGACGCTAAAAGTGAAGGTCAAAGCCAGTCGTGAAGGTGGCGCGTTGCCGCAGCAGGTTCAGGTATTGCTCTCGGCGGTGGACAGCGGCGTGCTTAACATTACCGATTACAAAACCCCGAATCCGTGGGACGCGTTTTTTGGCCGTAAGCGCTACAACGCCGATCAGTACGATGTGTTTGGTCAGCTGATTGAAGGCGGTGGCAAGCTGGCCGCGCTGCGCTTTGGTGGTGACGGCGACGATGCCGATGCGCTGTCGCGCGGCGGTAAAAAACCGGTCACAGAGGTGCAGATTGTGGCGCAGCAGTTGCAGCCCGTAACGCTGGATGCCAATGGCGAAGGTACGCTGGAACTGCCAATTCCGGCGTTTAATGGCGAACTGCGTTTGATGGCGCAGGTGTGGAGCGACGACAGCTTCGGCTCGGTCGATCGCAAGCTGGTGGTTGCTGCACCGTTGATCAGTGAACTGGCGACGCCGCGCTTCCTGGCCAGCGGCGATCAATCTACGCTGGCGCTGGATCTCACCAACCTCACCGATCAACTGCAGACGCTGAAAATCAACGTCACGGCCAGCGGGCTGATCGCTCTTAACGGCCAGATCCCCGCCAGCGTGCAGCTGGCGAAAGGCGCGCGCACCACTTTGCAAATTCCGGTCAAAGCGCAGGGCGGCTTTGGTGAGGGCGATGTGCAGGTCAAGGTGTCCGGCATGAGTTTGCCGGGCGAAACGCTGGCCGCCAGCGAGCGAAAATGGAAAATTGGCGTGCGTCCGGCGTATCCGGCACAAACGCTGAGCTTCGATAACGTGATGCAAACCGGCCAAAACTGGCAGGTGATGGCGGGCGCCTTCAATGGTTTGCAGCAGGATACCTTGAGCGGACAGCTGTCACTCAGCAACCGTCCACCGCTGAATATCGCCAGCTATATCAGTTCGCTGTATGCCTATCCTTATGGCTGCCTTGAACAGACCGCCAGCGGCATTTGGCCGTCGGTGTTCACCAACCATGCGCAGCTGACGGCTATGGGCATCAAAACCAGCAACGATGAAGCGCGTCGCGCCTCGATTGATACCGGCATCGCGCGCCTTGCCGGCATGCAGCGCGGCAACGGCAGCTTCGGTTTGTGGAGCAAAGAGAGCCAGGAAGAGTTCTGGCTGACGGCTTACGTCACTGATTTCCTGCTGCGCGCCAGCGAAGCCGGCTACAGCGTGCCGGATGGTGTGATTACCCGCGCCGACGAACGTCTGCTGCGCTATCTGCAGGATCCCGCGCAGATCGAAACCAGCTGGAGCAGCGATGCCGATGGTTTGCGTTTCAGCGTGCAGGCCTATGCCGGATTGGTGCTGGCACGTCAGCAGCAGGCACCGCTCGGCGCGTTGCGTGCGCTGTATGAAAAGCGCGATCAGGCTAAATCCGGCCTGGCGATGGTGCAGCTTGGCGTGGCGTTGAAGCTGATGGGCGATCAACAGCGCGCACAACTGGCGCTGGCGCAGGGCATTGGGCTGGAACGTAAGCCTAACAGCTGGCTCGGCGATTACGGCAGCCCGGTGCGCGATCGCGCACTGATTTTGTCGCTGTTGACGGAAAACCAGCTGCTGCCGGAGATGCAAGGTCCGCTGCTGATCGATCTGGCGAAAGCCGTGCATGGACAGCGCTGGTTCTCGACGCAGGAAAACAACGCGTTGTTCCTAGCCGCCCGCACCTTGCAGCAACATAAAGGCGAAAGCTGGCAGGCGACACTACAAGGCAAAGCGGAACCGCTCAGCAGCAATCAGCCGCTCAATATTGGTATGACGGAAGATCAGCTGCGCCAGGGCGTGTCGGTGAAAAGCGACAACGCGTCGCCGCTTTACGGCACGCTAAATGTGGTGGGCTATCCGCGCACCGCACCGTCGCCGATGAGCAACGTGCTGCAGATCAGTCGTGAGTACTTCACGCTGGATGGTAAGCCAGCGGATCTCACCAACCTGAAAAGTGGTGAACTGCTGGTGGTACGTCTCAAAGTCGCGGCCAGCGAGCGCGTCAGTGATGCGCTGGTGGTGGATCTGCTGCCTGCTGGACTTGAGCTGGAAAACCAGAACCTGAGCGACAGCAGCGCCAGTTTAGGCGACAGTGCCGATGCGCTGAAAGAGAGCATGATGGATATGCAGCAAGCCAACATTAAGCATATCGAATTCCGTGACGACCGCTTTGTCGCCGCGCTGGCGCTGGATGGCTACACGCCGGGCACGCTGCTGTATCTGGCGCGCGCGGTCACGCCGGGCAGCTATCGCTTGCCGCCGCCGCAGGTGGAATCGATGTATGTGCCGGAATGGCGCGCGATTGGCAGCACGCCGCAAAAACTCAATGTGCGTTAACCATTGATGTTTGGAAGTAAGCAACTAAAGCGGTGGCGCTGGCTGCCGCTTTTTTTACTGATTTTGCTGGCCGCGCTGTGGCTGCTGGATCGACTTACGCCGCTGCCGCTGCGTGAGTTGCAGCCGGCGCGCGTGGTGGTAGCCGAAGACGGTACGCCACTGTGGCGCTTTGCTGATCAACAAGGCGTGTGGCGCTATCCGGTGACGCTGGAGGATGTCTCGCCCGCTTATATCGAGGCGCTGCTGACTTACGAAGATCGCTGGTTTTGGCATCATCCCGGCATCAATCCGATGGCGATTGTGCGCGCTGTCGGGCAGAACGTGCTGCATCACGGCGTGGTCTCCGGCGGCAGCACGCTCACTATGCAGGTGGCGCGACTTATTGATCCGCAACCGCGCACGCTGCGCGGTAAAGTGGTGCAGGCGTGGCGTGCGCTACAGCTCGAATATCATCTCTCTAAACGCGACATCCTCACACTGTATCTCAATCGCGCCCCTTTTGGCGGCACGGTTGAGGGCGTTGGCGCGGCGAGCTGGATGTGGCTGGGAAAACCGCCTTCGCAACTTACCAAAGGGGAAGCGGCGCTGCTGGCGGTGTTGCCTCAGGCGCCGAGCCGCCTGCGGCCCGACCGCTGGCCACAGCGCGCCGAAGCCGCACGCAACAAGGTGCTGGATCGCCTCGCGCAATATCACGTCTGGTCAGTGCAGGATGTCGCCGATATCAAACAAGAAGCGGTGTGGCTGCCGCCTCGCCAAATGCCGCAACGTGCGCCGCTGCTGGCCCGCCGCTTGTTGTCGCTGTCACCCGACAACAAAATCACCTCAACAATTGATGTGTCGCTGCAGCGCGAACTGGAGAATCTGGCGGCGTCGCTAAAAAGCAACTTGCCGCCGCGCACCTCGTTGGCGCTGCTGGTGGTGGATCACCAAAACATGAAAGTGCGCGGCTATGTCGGTTCGGTGGATTTCAATGACGACAGCCGTTTTGGTCACGTCGATATGATCGCCAGCGTGCGATCGCCCGGATCAGTGCTGAAGCCCTTTGTCTATGGCATGGCGCTGGACGATGGGTTGATACATGGTGAATCGCTGCTGCAGGATGTGCCGCGCCGCTTCGGTGACTATCGTCCCGGTAACTTCGACTCGGGTTTTCACGGACCGGTGAGCGCCAGCGATGCGCTGGAGCGATCGCTCAATCTCCCTGCGGTCCAGCTGCTGGATGCGCTGGGGCCAAAAAGTGTCGCCGCGCGCTTGCGTAACGTGGGATTGAATCTGCGCTTTCCAGCCGGCGCAGAACCCAATCTGTCGCTGGTGCTGGGCGGTACCGGCGCGCGCATGGATGAGATTGTGGCGGCCTACAGCGCTTTTGCCCGTCACGGCAATGCGGCACACTTGCGCTGGCTGACGACACAACCGCTGCAGGAAAGGCCGCTATTGTCGCCGGGTGCGGCATGGATTGTACGGCGCATTTTGGCTGGCGCGGCGCAACCTCCGGCCAGCGGCACGGTGCCGGAGATCGCCCCATTGGCGTGGAAAACCGGTACCAGCTATGGCTATCGCGATGCATGGACGATTGGCATTACGCCGCGCTATCTGATTGGCGTGTGGGTTGGGCGACCCGATGCGACGCCGGTCGCCGGGCAATTTGGTTTTGCTTCGGCGGTACCGGTGATGAATCAGGTCAATAATTTGCTGGCTGGCCATATGCCGGTGAACGGTGCGCCGCGCGATCCGCGTCCGCAAGCGGTCAGCGCCATGAGCATTTGCTGGCCTGGCGGTCAACCGTTGCCCATCGGCGACGAGAATTGTCGCCAGCGTCGTCAGAGTTGGGTATTGAATCAAACCGTGCCGCCAACGCTGCTGGCGCCGGGGCAGGAAGGCGTTAATGGTTTGCGCCAGCGCTACTGGCAGAACAGCCGGGGATTACGCGTGGCGGCCGATTGCCCGGATGCACAAAGCCACGAGCGCCTGATGTGGCCGCTGCCGCTTGAACCCTGGTTGCCGGTAGCTGAACGCCGTGCTCAGCGCTTGCCGCCGATCGATCCTGCTTGTCCGCCGCTCAATCAGGGCAACGCGCCGCCGATGGTGATTACCGGTGTGATCAACGGCCAGCGCGTTCAACCGCTTCCGGGTAAAGTTGTGCTGGTGATGCCGGTAGCGGTGCAGGGCGGACAAGGTGAGCAGCGCTGGTGGTTTTTAAACGGACAGCCGCTGGAGCGGGACGCGAATAATAATAGTGCGGCGCTGGTGCTGGATGAGCCGGGAAGTTATCAACTGGTGGTGATGGATGAAGCGGGGCAGCTCTCATCGGTGGCCTTTACCCGCGGTTGAGTGCATGGATATGGCATACTTTTTGCCTGCGCGCCCCGACAAAAATCAATTATTTTCAATAATTCCGCTAATCGCTAATAGGCAACGCGCCATGATATCCCTATAATCGGCGCGTTTTCTTACCGGGAGGAGCTCCCGGATTCTTCAGGATGCTAACTAGAGGTCAACATGGCAATCGAACGTACTTTCTCAATCGTGAAACCAAACGCCGTCGCTAAGAACGTGATTGGTGCAATCTATAACCGTTTTGAAAGCGCGGGCTTCAAAATCGTTGGCGCAAAAATGCTGCACCTGACCAAAGAGCAGGCTGAAGGCTTCTACGCTGAGCATAAAGGCCGTCCATTCTTTGATGGTCTGGTTGAATTCATGACTTCTGGCCCAGTTGTGGTTTCTGTACTGGAAGGCGAAAACGCCGTTCAGCGTCACCGCGATCTGATGGGTGCAACTAACCCAGACAACGCGCTGGCAGGTACTCTGCGTGCTGATTACGCGGACAGCTTCACCGAGAACGCGACCCACGGTTCTGACTCTGCTGAATCTGCAGCACGCGAAATCGCGTACTTCTTCGCAGAAAACGAAGTCTGCCCACGCACTCGCTAAGTGCGTTGATCGCCTAAGCGAACACGCGTCTTTACAGCTGTTCAACATCTGTGAAACGGTTCCCCTGGCATCATGCAGCAGATGTAGTACAATTATGCGCCCTTGTTGAGCCAGCCTCAGCGAGGGCGCTGTTTTTTTCCTACTATTAACCAGAGCCGTAACGTGTAACAACGAGGCCAGAGAACATTATGTCCGAACAGATTGTGACGCCGTCGTCCGCTTCCCCCGTGGTTGTTTCCCCAAAAAATGAAAAAATTAACCTGCTGGATCTTAACCGTCAGCAGATGCGCGAATTCTTTCTTGAGATGGGCGAAAAGCCGTTCCGTGCCGATCAGGTCATGAAGTGGATGTATCACTACTGCTGCGATGATTTCGAGCAGATGACCGACATCAACAAAGTGCTGCGCGGTAAGCTGATGCAGCGCGCTGAAATCCGTGCGCCGGAAGTGGCGGAAGAGATGCGTTCCACCGATGGCACCATTAAATGGGCGATCCGCGTGGGCGACCAGCTGGTTGAAACCGTCTATATCCCGGAAGCAGATCGCGCAACTTTGTGCGTCTCTTCGCAGGTAGGCTGTGCGCTGGAGTGCAAGTTCTGTTCGACGGCGCAGCAGGGCTTTAACCGTAACCTGCGCGTATCAGAAATTATCGGCCAGGTATGGCGCGCCGCGAAAATCATCGGTGCCGCAAAAATTACCGGTCAGCGCCCGATCACCAACGTGGTGATGATGGGCATGGGCGAGCCGCTGCTGAACCTGAACAACGTGGTACCGGCAATGGACATCATGCTGGACGACTTTGGTTTCGGCCTGTCAAAACGTCGCGTTACGCTCTCCACTTCGGGTGTAGTGCCGGCGCTGGACAAGCTGGGCGACATGATCGACGTAGCGCTGGCGATTTCGCTGCATGCGCCAAACGATGCGATTCGTGACGAGATCGTGCCGATCAACAAAAAGTACAACATCGAGACTTTCCTTGCGGCGGTAAAACGCTACATCGGCAAATCCAACGCCAATCAGGGCCGTGTCACCATTGAGTACGTGATGTTGGATCACGTCAATGACAGCACCGACAACGCGCATGAGCTGGCGGCACTGCTGAAAGAGACGCCGTGCAAAATCAACCTGATTCCGTGGAACCCGTTCCCCGGCGCGCCGTATGGCCGTAGCTCCAACAGCCGTATCGACCGCTTCTCCAAAGTCCTGATGGATTACGGTTTCACCACCATCGTGCGTAAAACCCGTGGTGACGATATCGACGCCGCTTGTGGTCAGCTGGCGGGTGATGTAATCGACCGTACCAAGCGTACGCTGCGTAAGAAAATGGCAGGCGAAGCCATCTCTGTGAAGGCGCTCTGAAAGCCAGCGCCTGCTGATATTCACCGGGCGTAACTCATGTCAGTCTCTCCGCATATTTTTCATGGAGAGACTGAAATGCGTAAAGGATTACCCGCAGCGATTCTGGCTGGCTTTGTTGTAACCGGTTGTGTCAATCATCCCGCACAGCAAAGCGCAGCGGATATTCGTTTGCAGCTTGGATTGCACTACCTGGCGGTGAAGGATTATGCCGCCGCACAGCGCAATTTATTGCGTGCTCAGCAGGCAGCGCCAAAAGATTATCGTGTCCCGTTGGCCCTTGCTCGGGTGGCGCAGGCTCAGCAGAATAGCGCGCAAACTCGCTGGCACTACCAGCGGGCGCAGCAGTTAGCGCCGTTGAATGGTTATGTGGCTAACAATTACGGTGCGTTTCTCTGCGGTTTAAGGCAGTATGACGAAGCGCATCAACAGTTTAAGCTGGCAATTGAGGCGCAGGAAATCGATGCTCGTCAGGATGCATTCCTGTTTTCGGGCTATTGTTACCTGCAGGCTGATGAGAGTGCCGCAGCGCGCGAGCAGTTAGGTTACGCGCTGGATGCCGCACCGGAGCAGGGCAGTCAACTGCTAAGGGAAGTGGAAAGGCGGCTTGAACAGCAGGAACAGCAGTCGGTTCCGCTGCTTTTAGAAGTGTACCATCAGCGTTTGCCGGCAACGGCAGAGAGCCTGTGGTTACAGATACGTTTCGCCGCGCAACAGGGAAACGCTGCTGACGTTACACGTTATGGCGACCGGTTGGCGCGAAGTTTTCCACAATCGATACAGTACCAGCGTTATTTAGCTAATGAATACTGAAGCCACTCAAGAGAATTCTGCAGTACATTCCACAGGTGAACGCCTGCGTCTGGCCCGTGAGCAGATGGGGCTGACCCAGCAAAACGTCGCTGAACGCCTGTGCCTGAAACTTACTACCGTGCGTGATATTGAAGAGGATAAGTCACCTGCTGATTTAGCGTCGACATTCCTGCGCGGATACATTCGCTCCTATGCCCGACTGGTGCATGTACCGGAAGATGACCTGCTGCCGATGATGGCAAAACAGGCTCCGGTGCGCGCGGCCAAGATCGAGCCGATGCAGAGCTTCTCATTGGGTAAGCGTCGTAAAAAGCGCGATGGCTGGCTGATGATCTTCACCTGGTTGGTGATTTTTGTCGTAGTCGGTTTAACCGGTGCGTGGTGGTGGCAGAACCATAAAGCGTCACAGGCTGATTTGGTGTCGATGGCCGATCAAAACGGCAGCGGCGACAATAGCCAGTCCATTCCATTGGGCGATAACAGCACCGACAGTAATGCCGATGCGGATACCAACGCTGCCGGTACGCCAGTTGATAACGGTGCTGGCGCTGTCGCCACGCCGGAAAGCAATACCGCCGCACCTGCGGCGAGCACGAGTAATACCGCGCAAACCAACGGCAGCGACAACGCCGTGGTTTCGCCAAGCCAGGCGCCGATTGATACGGCACCGCCAGCGGCGACGTCTCCGGCCCCAGCCAACAGCGTTCCTGCCGGCCAAATGCCTACCGGAAATGCGGCAGTCAGCCAACCGGCAGGCGATCCGAATGCCATCGTGATGAACTTCAAAGCCGATTGCTGGCTGGAAGTCAGCGATGCGACCGGCAGGAAGTTGTTCAGCGGTCTGCAACGTAGCGGCGGTAAGCTGAGTTTGTCCGGAACGGCTCCGTATCGTCTGAAAATTGGCGCACCAAGTGCGGTTGACGTGCAATATCAGAATCAGCCCGTTGATTTAAGTCGTTTTATCCGTAATAACCAGGTTGCCCGTCTGACGCTGGGTGCGCAATAACGCGCAGCGCGCTTTCCGGGTAATTGTGGAGAGAGAATATGCATAACGAAGCACCCATTATCCGTCGCAAATCAACACGGATTTACGTCGGCAAGGTGCCAGTTGGCGATGGTGCGCCCATCGCCGTTCAGTCAATGACCAACACCCGCACCACTGATGTGGACGCCACCGTTAACCAGATTCGCCAGCTTGAGCGCGTCGGGGTTGATATCGTGCGCGTCTCCGTTCCCACGATGGATGCGGCTGAAGCCTTCAAACTGATTAAGCAACAGGTCAACGTGCCGCTGGTAGCGGACATTCACTTTGACTATCGCATCGCACTGAAAGTCGCTGAATATGGCGTGGATTGTTTGCGTATCAATCCAGGCAACATCGGCAACAATGAGCGTATCCGCCAGGTGGTGGATTGTGCGCGTCATTACAATATTCCGATCCGTATCGGCGTGAATGCCGGTTCGCTGGAAAAAGATCTGCAGGAAAAATACGGCGAGCCAACGCCGCAAGCGCTGCTCGAATCCGCCATGCGCCATGTTGATCACCTCGATCGCCTCAACTTTGATCAGTTCAAAGTGAGCGTCAAAGCCTCCGACGTCTTCCTTGCCGTTGAATCCTATCGTCTGCTGGCGAAAGCCATCGATCAGCCGCTGCACCTCGGTATCACCGAAGCGGGCGGCGCGCGTGCGGGTTCTGTGAAATCGGCGATCGGTTTAGGTCTGCTGCTGGCCGAAGGCATTGGCGATACGCTGCGTATTTCGCTGGCGGCCGATCCGGTTGAAGAAGTGAAAGTCGGCTACGACATCCTCAAATCTCTGCGCATCCGCGCGCGCGGCATCAACTTTATTGCTTGCCCGACTTGCTCGCGTCAGGAGTTTGATGTCATCGGTACGGTGAATGCGCTGGAAGAGCGTTTGGAAGACATCATCACGCCGATGGATATTTCCATCATCGGTTGCGTGGTGAACGGTCCGGGTGAAGCGACAGTTTCAACTCTCGGCGTGACCGGCGGCGCCAAGAAAAGCGGCTTTTACGAAGATGGTGTGCGCCAGCGCGATCGTCTCGATAACAACGACATGATCGACCAGCTGGAAGCGCGTATTCGCGCCAAGGCTAGCATGCTGGATGAAAGCCGCCGCATCAACGTGCAGCAGCTGGAAAAATAATCGTGGTGCGCGCCTGTCGCGTGCCAGTTTGTGATTGAACCTGTGCGGTTTCATCCTCATAAGGTATGATGCCGCTCAGGTTTTTTTGTCTTAAAGAGATTCTAACGTGGCGAAGAATATTCAAGCGATTCGCGGGATGAACGATTACCTGCCGGCGGATACCGCGATTTGGCAGCGTATTGAAGGCACCCTTAAGCAGGTGCTGGCCAGCTATGGTTACAGTGAAATCCGTTTGCCAATCGTTGAGCACACCCCGTTGTTCAGCCGCGCGATCGGTGAAGTCACCGACGTGGTTGAGAAAGAGATGTACACCTTTGAAGACCGCAACGGCGAAAGCCTGACGCTGCGTCCGGAAGGCACCGCAGGTTGCGTGCGCGCCGGTATCGAGCACGGTCTGCTGTACAATCAGGAACAGCGTCTGTGGTACACCGGCCCGATGTTCCGCTACGAGCGTCCGCAGAAAGGTCGTTATCGCCAGTTCCACCAGATGGGTGTGGAAGTCTTTGGTCTGCAAGGCCCGGACGTGGATGCTGAGCTGATCATGATGACCGCGCGCTGGTGGAAAGCGTTGGGTATCGCCGATCACGTTGAGCTTGAGCTGAACTCTATCGGTTCGCTGGACGCGCGCGCCAACTACCGCAGCGCGCTGGTAGCGTTCCTGGAGCAACATCAGGACGTACTCGACGAAGATTGCAAACGCCGCATGTACACCAATCCACTGCGCGTGCTCGACAGCAAAAATCCTGACATCCAGAAACTGTTAAACGATGCGCCAACGCTGGGCGAATTCCTTGATGAGGAGTCACGCGAGCACTTCAGCGGGTTGTGCGCCTTGCTGGACGACGCGGACATTAAATATCGCATTAACCAGCGCCTGGTACGCGGCCTCGATTACTACAACCGTACCGTGTTTGAATGGGTGACCAGCAGCCTCGGTTCGCAGGGCACCGTATGCGGCGGCGGACGTTACGATGGTTTAGTTGAACAGTTGGGTGGCCGTGCCACGCCAGCGGTTGGTTTTGCCATGGGCATGGAGCGTTTGGTATTGCTGGTGCAAGCGGTTAATCCAGAATTTGAACCGACGCGCATTGTTGATGTCTATGTTATCGCTTCGGGGCAGGGCGTTCAGTCCGCCGCGATGCAACTGGCGGAAAAACTACGTGATGCTGATCCGGCATTGAAGCTGATGACCAACTTCGGTGGCGGTAACTTCAAGAAGCAGTTTGGACGTGCAGACAAGTGGGGCGCACGCATTGCGCTGGTGCTGGGCGAAGATGAAGTGAAAGCGGGCCAGGTTGTGGTGAAAGACTTGCGTACTGGCGATCAACAGACGCTGGCTCAGAGCGACGCCGCTGCGACGTTGCGCACGCTGCTGCAGTAAGCGCAGCACTGCAACAGCCATTTTAAAGAGAGGGATTGCGTGGAAGTTTACAGCAACGAAAACGAACAAGTTGACGCACTGCGTCAGTTCTTTGCCAACAATGGCAAATTCCTGGCCGTTGGCGTAATCATCGGTATCGCTGCGCTGGGTGGCTGGCGTTTCTGGTCCAGCCATCAGGAAGGAACCGATAAAGCGGCATCAGCAGAATATCAACAGCTTACCAGTGCGATGCAGGCGGACAAGCCGGATTCGCTGGCAGCGGTAGCCACTTTCGCTAGCGAAAACAACAACACCTATGGTGCGTTGGCGTCGCTGGATCTGGCGAAGCAGTATGTTGAAACCAATCAGCTCGATAAAGCTATCACTCTGTTACAGAGTGGGCTGAAAGATACCAAAGATGCCAACCTGCAGGCGGTGATTAACCTGCGTCTGGCACGCATTCAGTTGCAGCAAAGTCAGGCCGATGCCGCACTTTCTACCCTTAACAATGTTAAAGGTGATGGCTGGACAGCCATTGTGGCGGACATTCGTGGCGAAGCACTGCTGAGCAAAGGCGATAAGCAGGGCGCGCGTGATGCCTGGAGCAAAGGTGCTGAATCGCAGGCCTCTCCTGCGCTGAAGCAAATGCTGCAGATGAAGATGAATAACTTAAGTTAAGCCAGTCAAGAGAGCGCACATGGAATTACGTAAATACCTGCTGCCAGGGCTGATTTCAGTCACTCTGCTCAGCGGTTGCTCGCTGTTCAGCGGCGAAGAAGATGTAGTGAAAATGGCCCCGCTGCCTAAAGTGGAAAACCAGTTTACGCCGCAGACCGCGTGGAGCACCTCAGTCGGAGACGGCGTTGGTGATTTCTATTCCAATCTGCATCCAGCCTGGCTGGACGGTACCGTGTATGCTGCGGATCGTTTTGGTGTGGTTAAAGCGCTTGATGCCAGCAATGGTAAAGAGAAATGGAAAGTCGATCTCTCTGAGAAAACCGGCTTCTTCTCGAAAAACATCTCGGCACTGCTTTCTGGCGGCGTAACGGCCAGCGGCGATCGCATCTATATCGGTAGCGAACGTGGTCAGGTATTTGCGTTGAATACCAGCGATGGTGGCATTGCCTGGCAGACCAAGGTCGCCGGTGAAGCGCTGTCGCGTCCGGTAGTGAGCGACGGTTTAGTGCTGATCCACACCAGCAACGGTATGTTGCAAGGTCTTGATCAGAGCACTGGCGTGATCAAATGGACCGTCAACCTCGATATGCCTGCGCTGTCACTGCGCGGTGAATCGGCTCCGACCGTGGCCTTTGGTGGCGCAATTGTTGGTGGCGACAATGGCCGCGTGAGCGCAGTCATCGTCAACCAAGGTCAGCTGATTTGGCAGCAGCGTATTTCGCAGCCAAGCGGCGCAACGGAAATCGATCGCCTGAGCGACGTCGATACCACGCCAGTCGTGGTAAACGGTGTGATTTATGCGCTGGCGTATAACGGCAACCTCACCGCACTGGAACTGCGTTCTGGTCAGGTTCTGTGGAAGCGTGAGATTGGCGGCGTGAAAGACATGGTGGTGGATGCGGGTCGTATCTATCTGGTCGATCAGGATGACCGCGTGATTGCCCTGAATGCTGACGGTGGCGTGGCCATCTGGCGTCAAAGCGATCTGCTGCATCGTAATCTAACCTCGCCGGTGCTGTTCAACGGTTATCTGGTGGTGGGTGATAGCGAAGGTTATCTGCACTGGATCAACACCCTTGACGGCCGCTTCGTGGCGCAGCAGAAACTGGACAGCGATGGCTTCCAGACTGAACCGGTTGTCGCCGGTGACAAGCTGCTGATCCAGGCGAAAGGCGGAGAAGTTTACGCCATCACCCGTTAAGGAATTGGCTCTGCGGGAACCCGTTTCCCGCTCGCTTACACGGCTCCTGATTCGTCAGGGGCCGTTTCGTTTTTAGTCAGGCATGGTATTCTTTGCGCCTTCAGCCTGACGCCTGGCGTCAAATGTCGTTATAATCAAGCCATTCGGGCGAATTATTTTAAAAACTGAGGCAAGTGTTATGGTACCTGTGGTCGCGCTGGTTGGGCGTCCCAATGTGGGAAAATCTACGCTATTTAACCGTTTAACACGCACACGTGATGCGCTGGTGGCGGATTTTCCTGGACTGACTCGCGATCGCAAATATGGTCGCGCCGAAGTGGAAGGGCGCGAATTCATTGTTATTGATACCGGCGGTATCGATGGCACCGAAGAGGGCGTTGAAAACCGCATGGCGGAGCAGTCGCTGCTGGCGATTGAAGAAGCCGATGTGGTGCTGTTTATGGTGGATGCGCGCGCGGGCGTGATGCCGGCGGATCAGCAGATCGCCAATCATCTGCGTGCGCGTGAGAAAGCCACCTTTGTGGTCGCCAACAAAACTGACGGTATCGACCCGGAAGCAGCGGTGCTGGATTTCTATGCGCTGGGCTTAGGTGAGATTCACGCCATTGCGGCTTCGCATGGTCGTGGCGTTAACAGCCTGCTGGAAACCGCACTGTTGCCGTGGATGGAAGAAATTGTTCCAGAAGTCGAACTCACTGAAGAAGAAGAGAACGCCGCCTATTGGGCCGATTTAGAAGAAGAGACTGAGAATGCGCTGGAGGAAGAGGAAGAAGAAGACTTCGACCCAACCACACTGCCGATCAAACTCGCTATCGTTGGCCGCCCGAATGTGGGTAAGTCAACGCTAACTAACCGCATTCTTGGCGAAGACCGTGTCGTGGTCTTCGACATGCCGGGCACCACGCGTGACAGCATATACATTCCGATGGAACGCGACGATCGTGAGTATGTGCTGATTGATACCGCTGGCGTACGTAAGCGCGGTAAAATCACCGAAACCGTCGAGAAATTCTCAGTTATCAAAACGTTGCAAGCGATCGAAGACGCTAACGTTGTAATGCTGGTGATTGATGCACGTGCCGGAATTTCCGATCAGGATCTGTCGCTGCTGGGCTTTATCCTGAATAGTGGGCGCTCACTGGTGATCGTGGTCAACAAGTGGGATGGCATGACGCAGGAAGCCCGAGATGAAGTCAAAGAGATGTTGGACTTCCGCCTGGGCTTTATCGATTTTGCGCGCATCCACTTCATTTCAGCCCTGCACGGCAGCGGCGTCGGTAACCTGTTCGAATCGGTGACCGAAGCCTACGACTGCTCCACCAAACGTGTGGGCACCGCAATGTTGACGCGCATCATGACCATGGCCGCCGACGATCACCAGCCGCCATTGGTGCGTGGTCGCCGCGTGAAGCTGAAATATGCGCACGCCGGTGGTTATAACCCGCCAATCGTGGTGATTCACGGCAATCAGGTGAAAGATCTGGCCGATTCCTACAAGCGTTACCTGATGAACTACTTCCGTCGTTCACTCAACGTGATGGGCACGCCAATTCGCATTCAGTTCAAAGAGGGCGATAACCCGTACGCGGGCAAACGCAACCTGTTGACGCCAACGCAGCAGCGTAAACGTCAGCGTCTGATGTCGCATCTGAAGAAGAACAAGCGTTAAGATGAGAAGGGCCCAGCAGGGCCCTTTTTTTATGAACCTGTAACGCGTAGGGTCGCCATTCATGGCGACCGATGCGCACCACGCAGAGGACAATTGATGAATTTTTCCTGCCCAGCCTGTCAGCAACTACTCACTCACAATGAAACCGGTTTTAACTGCCCCAGCTGTGAACGTCATTTCGCACTCATCGCCTTATGCCCGGATTGCCATCAACCGTTGCAGGTGCTGAAAGCCTGCGGTGCGGTGGACTACTTCTGCCAGCACGGCGACGGCCTTATTTCCAAAAAACGTGTCGAATTCATCCCCGACTTAACGTCGCAATAAGAAAAGTCACGATACGCCGTCATATTTATTAATAGCTTACGACTGGATTTGTAGCAAAAATGCTATTAACCAGTGACTGCCGCGTTATGGATATTCACTTTTTATTGTACCAGGTGGTACAATCCTGCCGCCTTGTAGCGAGAATAACTCTCACCTGCGTTGTGTCCTCGCTCACAAGCGCCGAATCACGGGCATTGCACCCGTACCAATAGATATAAAATAAAGCGTAACGGAATTATTCCTGTCTCCCGCTGCGGCTGGAGCCTTGTTATCGGCTGCCACAGATTTACTGGCGCCAGCGCTTTATTTTTTCAGGAGAGTTTTTGTTATGGCAGAAAATTCCGCTCGTCCCGGCAAAGGGCTGAGCATCTGGTCCGTACTGTTTGGCCTGGTCCTGCTGGCTATCGGCTTGTTCTTCGCTATCGGCGGCGGCAAGCTGGTTGCGCTGGGCGGCAGCTGGTACTTCCTCATCGCCGGTATCGTCATGCTGCTGTCGGCCATTCAGTTCTTCCGTCGCAAATCATCCGCCGTCACCCTGTTTATTCTGGTGTTTGCTGGCACGTTGATTTGGTCACTGTTTGATGCAGGCTTGCATTTCTGGCCGCTGGTATCACGTTTGATGGTGCCGGCCGGCTTGATGCTGTTTGCATTCCTCACCTGGCCAGCTCTGCGTAAAAGCGAAGGCAAAAGCTCTCTGGCGAAAGCCTCTTATGTGCTCTCTGCGGTGATCGCGGTGGGCATGGTGGCGACCTTCGTGCAGATGTTCCAGCCGCATCCTACCGTGGCGTTTGACGGCAAACAGCTGCCGCTGATTCCGGTCGATAAAGCAAAACCTCAGCAAGACTGGAGTAGCTACGGCCGTACGCCGGGTGGCGACCGCTTCGCTGCCATCGATCAGATTACCCGCGACAACGTGAAAGACTTACAGGTCGCCTGGACTTTCCACACCGGTGACACGCCGATCAGCCCAACCGGTAACGGTGCGGAAGATCAGCAAACTCCACTGCAGGTTGGCAACACGCTGTTCCTGTGCACCCCGCACAACAATGTGATTGCGGTTGCAGCTGACAGCGGTAAGGAAATCTGGAAACGCGAAATCAACGCGCAGGCAGAAGTGTGGAACCGCTGCCGTGGCTTAGCCTATTTCGATGCCACCAAACCGCTGCAGCAGCCAACGCAGCCGGGCTCAACGCCAGTCACTGCCGCTGTGCTGCCTGCGGGCGATACCTGCCAGCGTCGTATTCTGATGAACACCATCGATGCGCGTCTGATTGCTATCAACGCCGACAACGGTGAGCTGTGCGACACCTTCGGTACGCACGGTGTGGTTGACCTGAAAACCGGTCTCGGCAGTGCGCCAGATCCGCAGTATCAGCTGACTTCACCGCCAGCAATGGCCGGTACCACCGTTGTGGTGGGCGGCCGCGTTGCGGATAACGTACAGACCGACATGCCTGGCGGCGTGCTGCGTGGTTTTGACGTTATCACCGGTCAGATGCGTTGGGCGTTTGACCCAGGCAACGACGACCCCAATGCGGTGCTGATGCCGGGTAAAGATTACACCCGCAGTACGCCGAACTCGTGGGCGCCAATGTCTTACGATCCGGCAATGAACACGGTGTTCCTGCCAATGGGAAGCTCTTCAGTGGATCTGTGGGGTGCGAACCGTACCAAACTGGATCACACTTACGGCGCATCAATCCTGGCGCTGGATGCCACCACCGGTAAGCAGAAGTGGGTTTATCAGACCGTGCATAACGATCTGTGGGACTTTGACCTGCCAATGCAGCCGAGCCTGGTAGACTTCCCGATGAAGGATGGCACCAATAAGCCAGCCGTGGTTATCGGGGCGAAAACCGGCATGATTTGGGTGCTGGACCGCCTGACCGGCAAGCCTTTGACCAAAGTTGAAGAGCTGCCGATGCCGCAGGGTCACATCCCGAACGAGCAGTACACCAAAACTCAGCCGCACTCAGTGGAAATGCCAAATATCGGCAACCAGAAAATGACTGAGTCGGATATGTGGGGCGCAACGCCGTTTGATCAGCTGGCGTGCCGTATTGCCTTTAAAGGCATGCGTTACGATGGCCTGTTCACCGTGCCGGATACCGATAAATCCCTCAGCTTCCCAGGTTCGCTGGGCGGTATGAACTGGGGCGGTATCTCGTTTGACCCGAACAACCAGTACATGTTCGTTAACGACATGCGTCTCGGCCTGTGGGTACAGATGATCCCACAAGACACCAGCAAGACTGCAGCCAGCAACGGTGGCGAAGCCATCAACACTGGTATGGGTGCGGTTCCGCTGAAAGGCACACCGTACGCGGTTAACAAAAACCGCTTTATGTCGCCGCTGGGCATTCCGTGCCAGGCTCCGCCGTTCGGTACGCTGTCGGCGATTGACATGAAAACCCGTCAGATCGTGTGGCAGGTGCCGGTTGGTACCGTTGAAGATACCGGTCCGTTTGGTGTCAAAATGCGCGCGAAGATGCCAATTGGTATGCCGACCTTAGGCGGCACGCTGGCAACGCAGGGCGGCCTGGTGTTCATCGCCGGTACGCAGGATTACTATCTGCGCGCTTTCGATAGCTCAACCGGTAAAGAAGTATGGAAAGCACGTCTGCCAGTTGGCAGCCAGGGCGGTCCAATCAGCTACGTTTCGCCGAAAACCGGCAAACAGTACATCCTGATCTCCGCAGGCGGCGCACGTCAGTCGCCAGACCGTGGTGATTACGTGATTGCTTACGCGTTGCCAGACAGCAAGTAAGTTCTCAAGATGAGAAAGGCCGACATCATGATGTCGGCCTTTTTTTTAACCATCCGTGGCACAACACTTCCTTTAAGGCACCTTAATTACTGCGGCTTGGAAGGGCGACGGCTTTTTTGACCTCCTTTTCTTCCAGCTTCCCTGGCTCTTTCAGGATCGTTTCTGAAATTACCCCCGCTGACTTTGCCGCCAGCGCTACCTGCTTCCCTGGCGCGCTCCGGATCCTCTGCAAAGTTCCCGGCACCACCTCGTTGCTTTTTTTGTGTCATAGCAGAGACCTCATCTAAGGGTGTTTTCTTCGACGTGGACTAGCTAGCCACATAATGAGTATAGTCAACCAGTTACGCTCTGCCTTGAGAGATCTCTGATAACCTATTCGCCGTCTCGCCACAGCGATTGCAGTTCGGGTGGTGCCAGTTGTTCGGGAATTAAAATCACCAGACTTGCCGCCTCTCGGTGTGTGGTGTAGGAAATTTGAATACGGTAATAGCGCTGATCGCCGCGACCGATGTTTGCCGCCTGATCTTCCGGTTCGCCCAGCGGCATCGCCTGTTCCAGCACCTCGCAGACGCGCTGCTTTTGCGGTTCCGGCAATTCCGCCAGCGCAAAGCGCCGCTCACCGCGCAGTTTGGGAATAAAAGCGATACCGCCTTCCCGCGCCAGCTCGATGATTGCGTCATCGGTCAGTTGGATGTCCATGTTACGCCTACCTGCTGCCAGGCGGATTGGATCTTCTCCGCCACTGAGTTGTTGAACCGCTGTTTCGCGTGCTGCACGGTAAAGCGTGCAAAGGTGCTGAAATCGGCATCCTGCGGCAGCGTTTTATCACACAGCGTGTCGTACCAGGCTTGACCCGCCTGTTCCCACGCGAAGCCGCCCAGCGCTTTAGCGGCGAGATAGAAGGCGCGATTGGGAATGCCAGAGTTGAGATGTACGCCGCCGTTGTCGTCACGCGTTTCGATGTAGTGAGCCATGTCGGCTGGTTGCGGATCTTTGCCCAGCACCGGATCGTCGTAGGCGGTGCCGGGTGATGACATCGATCGCAATCCGCGCCCGTTGATGCCCTGCGCCAGCAAACCTTCGCCGATGATCCAGTCGGCCTGATCGGCGCTCTGCTTGAGATGGAATTGCTTCACCAGCGAGCCAAACACGTCAGACATCGATTCGTTCAGCGCACCTGCCTGCTGAAAATAGATCAATCCCGCTTCGGTTTCCGTCACGCCGTGCGTCAGCTCGTGCGCCACAACATCCAGCGCGATGGTGAAGCGATTGAAAATCTCGCCGTCGCCGTCACCAAACACCATCTGCTGACCGTTCCAGAAGGCGTTCTGGTACTCCTTACCGTAATGCACGGTGCCATCGAGCTTGAGGCCTTTGTTGTCCAGCGAATTGCGTTGGTAGGTTTGCCAAAAGAAATCGTAGGTAATGCCGAGATAGTTCCACGCCTCTTCGGCTGCGACATCGCCATTTCCCGGCTGGCCTTCATCGCGCACCAAAGTGCCGGGCAGATTTTGTGTTCCTTCGGCGTCGTAGATAGCCCGCAGCACCGTGCCAGGCTGCGCTGTGGCGGTGCTTGCCGGTTTAGCATTGTGTTCGCCCATTAAGTGCTGGACGTGGGTGAGGGTGCGGCGCGCGTAGTCTTGTTGCGCGCCGGAGCAGTTATCAATGATATTGCGCAGAATGTAGGGTGGGATAACGCTGTAAGACATACCAATCTCCCTGGCTTTTTAACGAATGTGCCAGAAAGTATAGTTTTCATACTATGAACGTGCTTTGCGACTCCGGGATTTCTGCGGTTCGAGGGCGGTAACCTGGCTTTCCACCCAACCATCGTCCAGCCGGGTACGTAGCAAGTCGCCTTTGCTGAGCTGCTGGGTTTTCTTTACCACCTGACCTTGCGTGTCGGTAGTGACGCTGAAGCCACGCGCCAGCGTCGCCAGTGGGCTCACGCCTTCCAGCTGTGCTGCCAGCGTGCCAAAGCGCTGACGATTGTGATTGAGCTGCTTTTCCATGCCCTGCTGTAAGCGATAGTGCCACTGCTGGAGCTGCTGCTGAGCGCGCAGAATACGTCCCTGCGGCTGCTGGGCATTGAGGCGTTGCAGCAGGCGATCCTGCTGACGATTAGCCACACGCAGGCGCTGGTCCATAGCTTCACCGAGACGACGCTGCAGCTGGAAGAGCGCAGTCTGCTGACGTGCCAGACGCAGCTGCGGATGCTGCTGCTGCAAACGGTGCTGGATGCGCGTGAAGCGACGCTGCTGCTGTGCCAGATAGAAATCCATCGCCATCTCCATGCGCTGCTGCTGCGACTGCAAACGGCGCAGCAGTTCGAGCTGGTTACGGCTCACCAGTTCTGCCGCAGCAGAAGGCGTTGGCGCGCGTAAATCCGCTACGAAGTCAGCGATAGTGACATCGGTTTCATGCCCAACGGCGCTGACAATAGGCAGGCGGCTGGCAAAGATCGCCCGCGCTACACGCTCGTCATTGAAACTCCACAAATCTTCCAGCGAACCGCCGCCACGGCCCACAATCAGTACGTCACACTCATCGCGCTGGTTGGCCAGCTCAATGGCACGCACAATGCTGGCTGGCGCATCCACGCCTTGCACCGCCGTTGGATAAATAATCACCGGCAAGGAGGGATCGCGTCGATGCAGTACGCGTAGTACGTCGTGCAGCGCCGCCCCGGTAGCGGAGGTAATCACGCCGACCTGACGCGCCGGATCCGGCAGCGGCTGTTTGAACTGTTGATCGAATAAGCCTTCCGCAGCCAAACGCGCTTTCAGCTGTTCAAATTGCTGCTGCAGCAAGCCTTCACCAGCGGGATGCATGCTTTCGATAATCAGCTGATAATCACCGCGCGGCTCATACAGCGTGATGCTGGCACGCACTAAAACCTGCTGGCCATGCTGAGGACGGAAGGTGACGCGCCTATTACTATTGCGGAACATCGCGCAGCGCACTTGTGCGCCATCATCCTTCAACGTGAAGTACCAATGACCGGAAGAGGGCTGAGTGAAATTTGAAATTTCAGCACTGAGCCACACCAGGCCCATCTCATTTTCCAGCAGTTGGCGCACCGTGGTGTTCAGGCGGCTGACAGTAAAAATATTGGCGGTTGGCGGTAGCGACATGTGATGTAGATCAAATTTTAAATCAGAGGGTTAATCAACTGATACTACATTGCTTGCCCTGAGGATCAAGACTTTTTCTGAAAAAACACTGGAGGCAATCGGTTTCGGCCTGTATAATGCCGCGGCAATATTTTATCTGTTTTAATCGCCCCCAGGTGGAGATATTGCAATGTTAAGAATCGCTAAAGAAGCCCTCACATTTGACGACGTTCTGCTCGTTCCCGCTCACTCCACTGTCTTACCGAACACCGCTGATCTCAGCACTCAACTGACGAAAAATATCCGTCTGAACATCCCAATGCTCTCTGCTGCCATGGACACCGTGACCGAAGCCGGTCTGGCCATTGCGCTGGCGCAGGAAGGTGGTTTGGGCTTTATTCACAAAAACATGTCAATTGAGCGCCAGGCGGATGAAGTTCGTAAGGTGAAAAAACACGAAAGCGGTGTAGTTACCGATCCGCAAACCGTGCTGCCAACCACCGCGCTGGCGGCGGTGAAAGAGCTGACCGAACGTAACGGTTTCGCCGGTTATCCGGTGGTGAACACCGAGAACGAGTTGGTGGGTATCATCACTGGCCGTGACGTGCGTTTTGTTACCGACCTGACCTTGCCAGTTTCTGCGGTGATGACCCCGAAAGAGCGTCTGGTAACGGTGAAAGAAGGTGAAGCACGCGAAGTTGTGCTGCACAAAATGCATGAAAAACGTGTTGAGAAAGCGCTGGTTGTTGATGACAGCTTCCACCTGCTGGGCATGATCACCGTTAAAGATTTCCAGAAAGCCGAACGTAAACCTAACGCCTGTAAAGATGCGGAAGGCCGTCTGCGCGTAGGCGCGGCGGTAGGTGCTGGTGCAGGCAACGAAGAGCGTGTCGATGCGCTGGTGGCTGCCGGTGTTGACGTGCTGCTGATTGACTCGTCACACGGTCACTCAGAAGGTGTGCTGCAGCGTATTCGGGAAACCCGTGCAAAATACCCGAACCTGGAAATCATCGGCGGCAACGTCGCTACTGGCGCAGGCGCACTGGCGCTGGCGCAGGCAGGCGTGAGCGCGGTGAAAGTGGGTATCGGCCCTGGCTCAATCTGTACCACACGTATCGTTACCGGCGTTGGCGTTCCACAGATCACCGCCGTTTCTGATGCAGTTGCCGCGCTGGAAGGCACCGGAATTCCGGTTATTGCTGATGGCGGTATTCGCTTCTCTGGCGACATCGCGAAAGCGATTGCAGCAGGCGCAGCGGCCGTCATGGTTGGCTCAATGCTGGCCGGTACCGAAGAGTCTCCGGGCGAAATCGAGCTGTATCAGGGCCGTTCGTTCAAATCTTATCGCGGTATGGGTTCACTGGGCGCGATGTCCAAAGGCTCTTCAGACCGTTACTTCCAGAGCGATAACGCCGCAGACAAACTGGTACCGGAAGGTATCGAAGGTCGCGTTGCCTATAAAGGCCGCCTGAAAGAGATCGTGCACCAGCAGATGGGCGGCTTGCGCTCTTGCATGGGCCTGACCGGTTGCCCAACCATCGACGATCTGCGTACCAAAGCGGAGTTCGTGCGTATCAGCGGCGCGGGCATCAATGAAAGCCACGTGCATGACGTGACCATCACCAAAGAGTCACCAAACTACCGCATGGGTTCATAATCCCGTAAAATTTAGCGCCCGGCACCCGCCGGGCGCTTTTATTATTAAGTCCATCCCAATGGAAACGCCTCAATGACGACTGAAAATATTCATAAACATCGTATTTTGATCCTCGATTTTGGTTCTCAGTATACGCAGCTGGTTGCGCGCCGCGTGCGCGAACTGGGTGTTTACTGCGAGCTCTGGGCGTGGGATGTCACCGAAGAGCAAATTCGCCAGTTCAACCCGAACGGCATCATTCTCTCTGGCGGTCCGGAGAGCACCACCGAGCTGAACAGCCCGCGTGCCCCGGAATACGTGTTTAACGCCGGCGTGCCTGTGTTGGGCGTTTGCTACGGCATGCAGACCATGGCGATGCAACTGGGCGGCAAGGTAGAAGGCTCTAACGAGCGTGAATTTGGTTATGCGCAGGTTGAAGTGCTGACCCAGAGCGCGCTGGTGCGTGACATCGAAGATGCGATTAGCGCAGCAGGTAAACCGCTGCTGGACGTGTGGATGAGCCACGGCGACAAAGTCACCGCCATCCCAGCCGGTTTCGAAACCGTTGCCAGCACCGAAACCTGTCCGTTCGCCATCATGGCCAACGAAGAGAAGAAATTCTATGGCGTGCAGTTCCACCCGGAAGTGACGCACACGCGTCAGGGCCTGCGCATGCTGGAGCGTTTCATTCGTGACATCTGCGGCTGTGAAGCGTTGTGGACGCCAGCCAAAATCATCGAAGATGCGGTTGAGCGTATTCGTCAGCAGGTTGGCGAAGACAAAGTGATCCTCGGCCTGTCTGGCGGTGTGGACTCTTCTGTGACCGCGATGCTGCTGCACCGCGCCATCGGCGAGCGTCTGACCTGTGTGTTCGTCGACAACGGTTTGCTGCGTCTGAATGAAGCTGAGCAGGTGCTCGACATGTTTGGCGACCACTTCGGCCTGAACATCGTGCACGTTGCCGCTGAAGCGCGCTTCCTTGATGCGCTGGCGGGCGAGAACGATCCAGAAGCCAAACGTAAAATCATCGGCCGCGTATTCGTTGAAGTATTCGACGAGCAGGCACTGCGTCTGGAAGACGTGAAGTGGCTGGCGCAGGGCACCATCTATCCTGACGTGATCGAATCCGCGGCTTCGGCCACCGGTAAAGCGCACGTGATCAAATCGCACCACAACGTGGGCGGTTTGCCGAAAGAGATGAAGATGGGCCTGGTTGAGCCGCTGAAAGAGCTGTTCAAAGACGAAGTGCGTAAAATCGGTCTGGAACTCGGCTTGCCATACGACATGCTGTATCGTCACCCGTTCCCAGGTCCAGGTTTGGGCGTGCGCGTGCTGGGCGAAGTGAAGAAAGAGTACTGCGACCTGCTGCGCCGTGCAGACGCTATCTTCATCGAAGAGCTGCATAAAGCTGACCTGTACAACAAAGTCAGCCAGGCGTTCACCGTGTTCCTGCCAGTGCGTTCTGTTGGCGTAATGGGCGATGGTCGTAAATATGATTGGGTGGTTTCACTGCGTGCGGTGGAAACCATCGACTTCATGACCGCGCACTGGGCGCACCTGCCGTACGATTTCCTCGGCCGCGTCTCTAACCGCATCATCAACGAAGTGAACGGCATTTCCCGCGTGGTTTATGATATTTCAGGTAAACCACCTGCGACGATCGAGTGGGAATAAATCCTGCTCTGATTACTGCGTAAAAACGAAGCCCGCTTAATTGCGGGCTTTTTTATGACATCTGCTATTTAAGGTTGTGGAATAAGCCGTACACCTGCTGCACGGGTGATCTCCGTGAGAGTCGTCAAGGTAGGATTGCCGTTTTCAGATAGCGTTTTATAAAGTTGCTGACGTGACAGACCTGATTTTTTAGATATTTCACTGATGCCACCTCGCGCTTCAACAACACGGCGCAAGGCGATAAGGAAGGCTGCAATACCCCCTTCTTCATAAATATCTTCAAGAGCGGTCTGCAGATAAATTTGTGCATATTCAGGGTTTTCGCGCAGCTCTGCGACCATCGCATCATCGTGGCTGATTGCTTTTTTCTTGTTAGCAGACTGAATGATGATAGTCATATTCTTACCTCTTTTGATAATCCCGCCAAAATTTTACAGCTTTCGTTAAATCACTTGCCTGGGTGGATTTATCTCCACCAATGAGGAGTAAAATTATTCTGTCGCCATCAAGCGCGTAATAGACTCGATAACCGGGGCCGTAATCAATTCTCAGCTCCCAAACACCATCCAATTCAAACTTATGATCGCCAAAATTGCCGCTCTCAGCGCGGTCAATGCGGATATCAATTTTTGCTGCAGCACGAGGATCTTTTTTGCGTAACTTTTTAATCCACTCAGTGTAGGGAACCTTTCCGGTTGCGTCCTGATAACGTTGAGTCGTGTACAGCATAGCATCCTCGCAAGCACTGAATCCTGTCCGTAGTGTCGTTTATAAATGACAATGGGGCAATCAAATTTTGTACAATCACAGTACTTTTGTTAGGCATGTCGTTTTTTCGCCTCATCGCATAGTTCGTGAATACAAAGCCAACCGTTTCGTTGCAAGATAGCGAGTGATTTTTACTCATCAGGATGCCGTCGATGTTGCCTTTCAAAGCCGTACTGATCTCTTTTCTTTGCATCATCTTGCTTTCATTAGGCGCGAGTCTGGCGCAGGCAACGCGTAGCGGTGAGCTCACCTCTGAACGCGGTGGCTGGGCGTCCGCAAGGCGGGATTCTGCCGGTATCGCACCGGATCCACAGCGTTATGCGGCTGAAGCTATCGTGCAGGTTTATGCTGCGCCAACCTATGGTTGGAAGGGCGCCGTAGCGGTGCATCCATGGATTATCTTTAAACGCGCCGGTGAAACCCGCTACAACCGCTATGAAGTGATTAGCTGGGGCAGCGGCGATAAAGTGCGGCGCAACAGTAATCTCCCGGATGGCTACTGGTACGGCGCGAAGCCGCGTCTGCTGGTTGATCATCGCGGCAGTAGCGCAGAAGCGATGATTCCGCAGATCGAAGCGGCAATTAAATCCTATCCGTGGCCAACGACCTATCACGCCTGGCCGGGACCCAACAGCAATACTTTTATGGCGCACATTGGCCGCGAGGTACCGGCGTTGAAACTGGATCTACCGGCTAACGCGCTCGGCAAAGATTATCGCTCGCTACTCAATCCGGTGGGTTTACCGCCGTCAGGTCGTGGCGTACAGCTTTCCCTGCTGGGTGTGCTGGGCGTAACGGTTGGCGCGGAAGAGGGGCTGGAAGTGAACTTGCTGGGATTAAACATGGGGCTGGATTTCACACCGTTCAGGCTGCGTCTGCCGTTTATTGGCGGTATCGGGCAGAACAATGTGCAGCGCGACAACCCATAAAAAATTGCCTATATATGCAGGTGCGCATGAATGCGCACCCTACAAAATCCTGCCAAATAAACGTAGGGTCGCCATTCATGGCGACCGATTCACGCTTAACTGACAAGCATTACGTTTTTTAACAGACGCCGAAATCGCCGTCTTCATGATACAGATTCACGGTATCGGCTCTGACTTCAATTTCTCGTTTGATGTGATCATCAACGCGAGCGCACCACAGCATATCTCCTTCCACGCGCAGCACCTGCATCTTTGGGCCGCCGGTCTTAGACTGCACAAAATCATCCACGTTAAACATGCTTCTTCTCCGTCAGGTCAGTGATAACAACAGAGTCTATATGCACTTCAGGCACTGTGCGCTTGATTTTGTGCGCTGTCTTCCAGCATAAATTGAATCAAAGCGCGTTGAGACCGTTCTGGTTATTTTCTGCAGCATTCGCCGCTGAAAATAGTATCGAAACATCTCTAGTTGTCAGTTGACAACTTTTTGCAGTGAGCATAAGGTAACCAGCGATATCAGACAGGAAGCGGCATCCGCATAAAGCGGTAGAAGAAGCTTTGCGATATGCAGAAGCAAGAGGTTGGAAAATTGCAGTCGGCGGCCACCATGCGTGGGGCAAGATGTACTGCCCAGATAACTCGGCAGAGTGTCGATGTGGGGATTACTGTATTACCTGCATCTGGAGCACGCCAAAAAATCCTGAAACGCATGCCAAATTGCTAAGGCGGGTGGTGGATAACTGCAGTGAAAGTCCTAAGCGGATTAAGTGACGAGGAGTGAAACATGGAATTTGAGTTTACGCTGCGTTTTCAGCTCAGTGATGAGATCGACACCGATGAAACGCTTGAGCGTCTTGGTTCGCAAGGTTGCACTGATGCGTTAATTGGCGCGGGTGTAGCGGGAAAATTAAGCATGACGTTCTGCCGCGAAGCCAGCACTGCACAGGACGCGGTACGCAGCGCGTTAGATGATGTTTTTCAGGCATTGCCAGATGCTGAACTGATTGAAGCCGCACCGGATTTAGTCGGGCTGACTGATATTGCAGAGTTGATAGGTGTTTCGCGGCAGAATATGCGCAAGCTAATGCTGAGCCACAGCCCGCAGTTTCCGCGTCCGATTCATGATGGAAAAACAGCGTTATGGCATTTAATCGATGTACTGGAGTGGTTAAATCAGCGTGGTTCAACGCGGGTCAATCCAGCATTGAGTGAACTGGCGCGCGCAACGTTGCAACTCAATTTACAGCATATGCTGCAACGTTACGCACACTGTTTAAAGCCTTAATGATGCAGCAAAAATATCGTCGCCAGACCAAGGAAGATAAAGAATCCGCCGGTATCGGTGATGGCGGTGATCAGCACGCTGGAGCCGACGGCGGGATCGCGTTTCATCTTAGTCATGATTAACGGAATCAGCACGCCCATCAGCGCGGCCAGCAGCAGGTTTAGCACCATCGCCAGCATCATCACGCCGCCGAGTTGCAGATTGTCATACATCAGCCAGGTGACGCCGCCCATAATGCCGCCCCAGAACAGGCCGTTTATTAATGCCACGCCGAGTTCACGCATAATCAGGAATGAGAAGTTACCCGGTTCAACCTGATGCAGCGCCAATGCGCGCACAATCATGGTGATGGTTTGATTGCCGGTATTGCCGCCGATGCCCGCAACGATAGGCATCAGAGCCGCCAGCGCAACCAACTGCGATATGGTTGCTTCAAACAGGCCAATCACGCGCGAAGCGACAAATGCGGTGCACAGGTTAACTGCCAGCCAGGCCCAGCGTTTGCCCACCGCTTTGCGCACCGGCGCAAACACGTCTTCGCCCTGGCTGATACCACCCATTTTACGGATGTTGCTTTCATTCTCCTCGTTCACCAAATCGACCACGTCTTCAATGGTGATACGGCCAATCAGCTTGCCTTGTGCATCGGTTACCGCAGCGGAGATCAGGTTATAACGTTCGAACGCACTGGCGGCGTCTTCCGCTTTATCGTTGAGTTGAAACGTAGTGGGATGCGGATTCATCACTTCGGCGACCAGCATCTTCGGTTTGTTGAGCAGAATATCCGTGAGCGTCAGCTCACCCTGCAGTTGATTCTGTTCGTCAGTGATAAAGATCTTATCGGTGCCGTCAGGCATTTTTTTGCCTTTACGCAGATAGCGCTGCACCGTGGCTAAGGTTACGTCTGAGCGTACCGTCAGGATGTTGAAATCCATGATCTGCCCGACGCGGTCGCGATCCAGCTCGATCACGCTCATTAACCGTGCGCGCAGGCTTGGCTCAAGAGTGGTGAGCAGACGTCCGGTTAAATCGCGCGGCAAATAGCGCGCCAGATATACCTGATCGTCGATATCCAGCGGCTCGATGGCGTGCAGAATATCGCGATCAGACATTTCTTCCGTCAGGCTGGCCCAAACGGTTTCTGAAGCCTCAACCAGCACGTGACCGCGCTGCGCCGTCGGCACTAAACGCCACAGCGCCTGACGCTCTTCTTCTGGCAAGGCTTCGAGGATGTCGGCCAAATCCGCGGCGTGTAATTGCTGCAGCTCACGCTCTAATTCATGACGCCAGTCGGTGATATCACGCAGTTCACCCGCATTAAGATCGACGGATTTATCCAGCAGAACATCAACCAGATCATGCTCGTTGAGCAGCAGGTTAAGGATGTGATGGCGGGTTTCAGCTAATTTTTGTGAATGCGAAGCAGACATAACGCGTTCCTTGTGTCTGTAAAGTCAGCTCACAGTGTAGCGCGTTGCGGGTAACAGGACGTAAAAAGCAGCATTGTCTCAAAGGACAATGTTTAGCAGCGACAGGCGACCCGCAAAGTATTTAGCGCGAATCACTGGTACTCAGAGTGACCGGTTCAGGGATGGCTTTCTTTTGCTGATGATGCTCAATAGCACCGGGAATGATGAAAAGCAGGCGGCCGAACAAAATTAAGAAGCTGACCAGTAAAACCACGCGGGTCATGGTACCGGTTTTGGGACGTCTTCGTGCAGAGATAGCGCTGTTCACGCGGGGTGGTTCCTGTAATTGCCCGGTTGGGCGGAGGCAATATTTAGTCACACTTGGATCGCTAAAGCAATCGCTGTGTGAAAAATGAGCAAAAAAGGTGCGGCGGATTGATCGACATCAGACAAAGTAACGGCCGCGCAAGGCGGCCGTTGGCTTAGTAGCTGGCTTTCTGCGCCAGCAGCGTGGCGAAACGGATTTTAATACGGTTACCGTTTTCATCACGACGATGCAGTTCACCGACATCTTCGTTGTACTTCACGATGTGCCAGTTGCGGTAATAGTGGCTGAGCTCACCGGATTTAAACGCAAACGGGAAATTTTGCGTATTGGGATAATCATCGGTATCCATCGCCGCCACAATCAGGTTGTAGCCATATTTACGCGTGCTGGCCTGCATATCGGCAATCAGCTGGGGAATGGTTGCCGGTTGCAGGAACATCATCACCACGGTCGACAGCACAAATTGATAGGCGCCGTTGAACCGCACGCTATTGAGATCGCAAAGCTCGGTGTGAATGTTCTGCAGATTCTCTTCCGCAATGATGCTGTTCAGGCGTTCCAGGCTGGCGGGATTGCTGTCCCAGGCCGTCACCTCAAAGCCATGCTGATTGAGAAACAGGCTATTGCGGCCCTGGCCGCAGCCCAAATCCAGCGCTTTCCCCACCTCAAGATGTGGCAGGGCCGCCAGCACTTCAGAATGGGTCGGCGTGAGACCGTATTTTTCAGCGTAATAGTTATCGGGGCGTGTAGTCATAACCAGATTGCGGGCCAGCTGCCCGCTTTACTCCTCTTCTTCCAGCATCAGTTTCCAGCCGGTGACATCATTCCAGTAGGCTTGCTCACGCTCCAGATCCAGCTGCACCAGCGTATTCTGGCTGAGGAAGCCGGCAGGGAAGGTCAGCGTCCAGTGGCCATCATCGGTGCTCAGCTTGAGCGAATCCGGTTTGGTAGTCGCCTGGCGCTGATTATTCAGCAGCGTGCCCAGACGCAACAGGAATACCATCGGCAGAAACTGTTTCTTTTTAAACAAGGTGAAACGCGGCATCTCATCCTGCTTCACCGCTTTGCGGTGATAACGTACCAGCGTCGCCAACAGCATCTGTTGATCCTGATTAAAGCCCGGCATGTTGGAGTTTTGCAGGATGTAGGCCGAATGGCGCTGCATGCCGCTGTGATTGATGGTCAATCCCACTTCATGCAGCAGCGCGGCCCACTTTAATAGCGCCGACAGTTGTGGATTGGCTTGCTTTGGATTCTGCTCCTGCCACTGGAGATAAAGCTTCTCGGTGGTTTCCAGCACGCGGCGCGCCTGATCGCTATCAATCGCGTAGTGATTGGCCAGACTTTGCGCAGTGCGGCTGCGGATGTCCTGATGGCGGAAACGGCCTTCCATCTCATACAGCACGCCTTCACGCAGTGCGCCGTCAGAAAGACGCAGTTCGCGAATCGCTAACGCATCAAACACGCCACACAAAATCGCTAAACCCGGCACAAACACCGCTTTACGCTCTTCCGACAAGCCTGGCAGGCTCAGCGCGTTGAACGACTTATGCTTCAGCACTTCGGTGGTCAGTAACTCCAGCGTTTCCGGCGTAATCAGCTTCTCTTTTTCGCCCATCGCCAGCAGCACTTCGCAGGCCGCTTTGATGGAGCCCGAAGCGCCCAGCGCATATTGCCAGCCGTGCAGACGATATTGCCACGCCATGGTTTCCAGCTTTTGCGCAGCGGAGAGGCGCGCACGGCGGAAGTTTTCGGGCGTGATTTCCCCTTTCGAGAAAAACAGATTGGCGAAGCTAACGCAGCCCATGCGGCGGCTTTCTACCAGCTGTGGCTCAAAGTCTTCACCAATCACCAGTTCAGTTGAACCGCCGCCGATATCAATCACCAGCTTGCGACCTTTTTCCGGCTGCGTGTGTTCCACGCCCATGAAGATCAAACGTGCTTCTTCGTTGCCGGAAATCACTTCGATCGGATAGGGAATCACTTCAGCCGCGCGCTGCAAGAACTCTTCGGCGTTGCTGGCGATACGCAGCGTGTGCGTACCGACGATCGTCACGTTGGCGGCACTGAAGCCCTGCAAACGTTCGGCGAACAACGCCAGACAGCTTAGCCCGCGCTCAATCGCTTCTTCGCTCAGGCGATTGTGCGCATCCAGCCCATCGGCAAGATGCACGCGCTGTTTCAGGCGTCCCAGCACTTGCAAAGCGCCATCCACCACGCGGGCAATGACCATATGGAAGCTGTTCGAGCCGAGGTCGATTGCCGCGAATTCTTGAGGTTTCGGCGTACTTTTATGTGAGATTGGCATAGGCGTTATTCGGGTTGTTCCAGTTTCTTGATGTAGTCGTAAATGGCCAGCTGCGAACGCACCTTTTTACGGTTGCCGCGCGGCACATAACGATTACTCAGCTCTTTATCGACGATGCGGGCTTTCACCGTATCACTAAACAGAATGGCGATAATGTCCAGAATGCGTTGCTTCACGCGTGGATCAAGAATCGCCACGGCAACTTCAATGCGGTGATCAATGTTACGCGTCATCCAGTCCGCGGAAGAGAGGAACACCTTTTTCTCGCCGCCGTTCTCAAAAATATAGACGCGGTCGTGCTCGAGATAGCGGTCAACGATGCTGGTAATGCGAATATTTTCACTGATGCCCGGTAAATCGGGGATCAGCGAACACATACCGCGCACCAGCAAATTCACTTTCACGCCTGCCGACGAGGCGGCATACAGCCGATCAACTAAACCATTATCCACCAGGTTGTTGATCTTCAATGTAATGCCAGCAGGATTGCCTTGCTGCGCGTTGGCGATCTCGGCATCAATGAATTTATACAGCATGTCGCGCGAGTTCTGCGGTGATACCAGCAGATGCTCGAAGGTCACCGGGCGATACGGATTCTCAATGAAGTTGAACACGCGGCGCACTTCATTGGTGATGCGCGCATCGGCGGTCAGCAATGAATAGTCAGTATAAATGCGCGCGGTTTTTTCGTTGAAGTTCCCGGTACCGATATGCGCATAACGCACTATTTCTTCGCCTTCACGGCGCGAAATCAGGAACAACTTGGCGTGAATTTTCAGACCTGGCGCGGAGAAGATCACATGCACGCCCGCTTCGGTCAGGCGTTTCGCCCAGCGGATGTTGGCCTCTTCATCGAAGCGCGCCTGCAGTTCCACCACTACCGTGACTTTCTTACCGTTATAGGCGGCGTGAATCATCGCATCCATGATGCGCGAGTTTTTTGCTACGCGGTAAATGTTGATCTTAATCGCCAGCACGTTCGGGTCGAACGAGGCCTGACGCAGCAGCTCCAGCACATGCTCAAAGGTGTGATACGGATAGTAGAGCAGCACATCGCGATTACGGATGGCGTCGAAACCGTTGCGGAAGCCGTCAAAACCGATGTGACGAATCTGCGGCAGCGGACGGTTTTCCAGATTGCTTTTGCCGACGTTCGGGAAGCCGATGAAATCTTTAAAGTTATGGTAGCGGCCGCCGGGCACAATCGAATCGTAATTCGAAATCGACAGCTTATGGCGCAGCATTTCCACCATCGCATCCGGCATATCGCGCTGATAAACGAAACGTACCGGCTCGGCATTGAGACGCTGCTTCAGGCTCGAGGACATCAGCTCCAGCAGGCTCGATTCCATTTCTGTTACCAGATCGTATTCGGCATCGCGCGTCATCTTCATCGAATAGGCATTCAGCGTATCGTAATCGAAGAAGCCTTTGAAAATTTCATCAAGGCAATAGCGCAGGATGTTATCTAGCAGAATCATTGGTTTGCGGCGACGTGGCGACTCAGCCGGCAGGTTAATAAAGCGCGGCACTTTATCCGACGGAATCTCCAGCAGCGCATAACGAATATCGTCGCCGCGAATGATCTCCACCGCCAGATAGGTGTAATCGTCTTTCAGGAATTCGATCAGGTCGGTGTCATGGTTAATCAGAATCGGCGTAACGTGCTGGCGTAATTGATGTTTGAAGTAGTAGCGCAGCCACTCTTGCTGATTCGGTGACAGCTGACGTTCGTTAATCAGGAAGATCTGATTACGCGCCATTTCCAGCAGCAGATCGTTATACAGCGCATCAAACTCCTGATCCGACTTCTGTACCCGCAGCTGAATTTTCTTTAACAAATGTCGCAAAGAGGTCGGTTTGCCTTGCTCTTCGCTGATCAGAATCCGCCGCTTGAGATCGGCAAAACGGACTTTATAGAACTCTTCGAGGTTATTGGAATAAATTCCCAGAAAGCGCATGCGCTCAATCAGCGGATTACTTTTATCCGAGGCTTCCTGTAACACACGTTCATTGAAGCTTAACCAGCTTAATTCTTTTTCTATATACAGCTTATCCTGACCCATTCTGACTCCGAGATGCTGATGCTGGACGGAATGTCCGGCGGAAAATGCACAAAAATGCGTTACCGCTCAGTGTCCGTCACCATTATGGCGAGAGTATGGCAGGCTTGTCCAACGTCAAAGGTTGTCTTATCAATCAGCTACGGGCAACATAGCGACTTGTTTCCACCGGTAACCTGGCCTGCATGAGCATAAATCGTATTCCCGTCCACTTTAGCGACCGTCGTCGACGCGCCACTGATAATTTAGTGCGCCGCGTTGTCACAGCTTGCGGCGTGGGAATTTTGCTGCTGATGTTACTGCTGTTCTTCTGGCTGATCTGGGTGGTGCTGCCGCTGTTTAGCGCGCCCGGGATGCATGCCACCACCAATATTCAGTTGTGGGACAAAGCCCCAATGCTGGCGATGGGCAGCGACGGCCATTTGGGCTGGCGCATCAGTCGCAACGAAGCGCGCTTTATTCCGCTCGATGGTCAACCCGCGGCACCGGCACTGGCGTTGAATGGCAAGCCCGATGCGGCGATCGTAAGCTTTGATAACCGCAGCGTGCTGCTCAATATGCAGGGCGAACTGCTGTTAATGCAACCGGTTATCCGCAACGGCAGCGGCGAATGGGGTTTCCCGCTGGGCGATCGTCCGCTGCGCTTGCCGCAAGGCCCGGTCAGTAACATGGCGCTGACGTCGCTCAACGATCATCAATGGTTGATTGCCGCGCAAACTGCAGCAGGCATTAGCCTGCTCACGCTGGAAAATCAGCAAAAAGTGAATCAGATCCTGTTGCCGCAGCAGCAGGCCGATCATCTGCTGTTGTCGCCGGATGGCACCTTGCTTTACGCCAGCAGCGGGCGTTTGCTGCGCGTGTGGCAAATCACGCCGGATGGCGCGCAGCTACGCGAAACCCAAACCCTCAATCTGCCGCCACAAAGCCTGCATATGTTGGCCGGTGGACGCACCTTGCTGATTCAGGATGCGCAGGGCGTCCAGCAATGGTTTGCCATCGCCAGTGATAAAGGGCCGCGTCTGCAACAGATTCACACCTTCAACGGCAGCCAGCAGGCGCGCGGCATCACGCCGGAACCGCAGCGCCGCGTGTTTGCCACTTACGATGCGCAGGGCAAGGTTCAGCTGTTCGCCAGCAAGCAGCAGGGCGCGATCTTAACGCGTCAGCTGGCACCGGGCATTCAGGCGCTGGCCTTCGCGCCGCGCGGTGATGCCTTGATCATTGAACGCGCCGGGGAATGGCAGCAGTTTGCTTTAGATAATCCGTGGCCGGACTTCACCTGGCGCAACCTGTGGCAGAAAATCTGGTACGAAAACTATCCGCAGGCCGATTGGGTATGGCAATCCACTGCGGCGGGCGACAGCTATCAGGCTAAGTTCAGCCTGATGCCGCTGGTGCTGGGTACGCTGAAAGCTGCCAGTCTGGCGCTGTTGTTCGCCACGCCGCTGGCGCTGGCCGCCGCAATGTACACCGCTTGGTTTATGTCGCCGGGTTTACGTCGCTGGGTGAAGCCCTCTATAGAAATGATGGGCGCGCTGCCAAGCGTGGTGATTGGTTTGATCGCAGGCGTGTGGCTGGCACCGCACATCAGCACCGCGCTGGTTGGCGTGTTGCTGCTACCGCTGGTGCTGGCGGCCACCTTACTGTTGTGCGGCGTGCTCAGTCCGCGGCTGCCTGCCAGCTGGCGACGTCCCGGCTTTGAAGTGATTCTGCTGCTGCCGGTATTGCTCGTCGTCACGCTGTTAACGCTGTGGCTGCCGACGCTGTTGTGGCCAGAAATTGGCGAGCGTTTAGCCCATTACGAACAGCGCAACCTATTAGTCGCTGCGCTGGCGATGGGTTTTGCGCTGGTGCCGCTGATTTTCACCTTATCGGAAGATGCGCTGTTTAGCGTGCCGGGCGCGCTCGGGCAGGGCTCGCTGGCGCTGGGTGCCACGCCGTGGCAAACCCTGACGCGTGTGGTGCTGCCGGGCGCCTCGGCGGGCATCTTCGCTGCATTAATGATTGGCTTTGGCCGCGCCGTCGGCGAGACGATGATTGTTCTGATGGCCACCGGCAACACGCCGGTCAGCGAAGGCGGCTTATTTGCTGGCCTGCGTGCGCTCTCCGCCAACATTGCCATTGAAATGCCCGAAGCCGCAGCGGGCAGCGCGCATTACCGCATTCTGTTCCTTAGCGCGTTGATACTGTTGATCTTCACGTTGGTGATCAACACCATCGCCGAGTTGATTCGTCAGCGCCTGCGTCAACGCTACAGCCAGCATGAGGGCCAGGGATGACGGCGATGAAACAGAACGATCGCTGGCGCTGGCTCACCGCCGGAGCTGTCGCGGTTTGCCTGCTGGCGTTTACCTTGTTGATTGGTTTGCTCGGCTGGCAAGGCGTGCGCGCTTTCTGGCCGCAGCCGGTCGATCAATATCAATTCCAGCCGCCAGAAGGCAGCGCGGTGATGGTGCTAGGCGAAACCTTGCAAAAGCAGCAGCAGGGCGAACAGTGGCGCTATGTGGTGAAAACCGGTAACCGTGACTTTGCCGCGCCGGATTTCCGCGTGCTTTACAGCCAGGGCGAGGCGAAAACCCGTCGTCCTGTCGATGTGTTGGTGCTACAGCGCCGCAATGGCGGCAATGCTTATGGTTGGCTGGTGGAGCTGCGCCAGGATAATGAAGTGATGACCGCGCAAAGCCGCGATGCCTTGCTGCATCAGCGTTTGCAGCAGGTACATGAGCAACTGCGCCAGGCGAGTAACATCCGTCGCATCAAGATGGCGCGCCTCAATGCGCAGATGGAAAGCCTGCAGCAGCAGGCCGATGAGCAGCAGCGTAACGGCAGCTTCACTCTGGAAGTGCAGTCCGAGTTTGATGCCAACCGCACGGCGTTACAGCGCCGCTTTAACGCGCTAGCGCAGCAGTTAACCCATCTGCAGCACGAAAGTCAGCGCGATACGCTGGTGCTGCGCGATGTGAACGGCGTGGATCACACCATCCCGTTGGCGCAGGTGGTTGATGCGTGGTATCCGAATGCCATGACATTAACCAACAAAACGCTGCACTTCTTCAGCCAGATTTGGCAATTCGTCAGCGACTCACCGACTTCCGGTGGCGGCGAAAGCGGGGCGTTTCCGGCAATTTTTGGCACCGTGCTGATGGTGCTGTTGATGTCGATCATCGTCATGCCGCTCGGCGTCATCGCTGCGGTGTGGTTGCACGAATACGCCGGACGCAATGCGCTGACGCGGCTGGTGCGCATCGCGGTGGTGAATCTCGCCGGCGTGCCATCGATTGTCTACGGCGTGTTTGGCCTTGGCTTCTTTGTCTGGCTGATTGGCGGCACCATCGACCAGCTGTTCTTCTCCAGCGCCTTACCCAATCCCACTTTTGGTACGCCGGGCTTGCTGTGGGCCGCACTAACGTTGGCGCTGCTGACGCTGCCGGTGGTGATTGTTGCCACCGAAGAAGGATTGTCGCGCATTCCGGATAATCTGCGTCAGGGATCGCTGGCGCTGGGCGCAACCCAGGCGGAAACGCTGTGGCGCGTGGTGCTGCCGTTGGCGGTACCGGCCATGCTTACCGGCCTGATTCTGGCGGTGGCGCGTGCCGCCGGAGAAACCGCGCCGCTGATGCTGGTGGGCGTGGTGAAAATGGTGCCAGAGCTGCCGGTTGATGCGGTGTTCCCTTATTTGCACCTCGATCGTAAATTCATGCACCTCGGTTTTCAGATCTACGATTTGGCGTTCCAGAGCCCCAACATCGATGCTGATCGACCGCTGGTTTACGCCACCGCTTTGCTGCTGGTGGTGATCATCCTGTCGCTCAATCTGCTGGCGATGGCGCTGCGCCATCGGCTGCGTGAGCGTTACCGGCTCATGACGCACTAAAAAGGTTTCTGATGACGCCCGATTACGACATTGCCCTTCGCGTTAATCAGCTGTCGCTGTGGTATGGCGAACGCCAGGCGCTGAATAACATTGATCTGCAGATCCCGAAAAACCGCATCACGGCGTTGATTGGTCCTTCCGGCTGCGGCAAATCGACGCTGCTGCGCTGCTTTAATCGCATGAATGATGTGATCGATCGCTGCCGCATTGAGGGTGAGATTCTGCTGGATGACTACGCGGTGATGCAGGCGAACCAGGATCTTCCCGCGCTGCGGCGCCGCATTGGCATGGTGTTCCAGCGGCCAAATCCGTTTCCTAAATCGATTTACGAAAACGTGGTTTACGGCCTGCGCTTGCAGGGCGTGCGCGACCGTCGCGTGTTGAATGAAGCCTGTGAGCGTGCGCTGCGTGCGGCGGCCTTGTGGGCCGAAGTGAAAGATCAGCTGGGGCAGAACGCCTTAACGCTCTCTAACGGCCAGCAGCAACGTTTGGTGATTGCGCGCGCCATTGCCATTGAACCGGAAGTGTTGCTGCTGGATGAGCCCACCTCGGCACTTGATCCGATCTCAACGCTGGTGATCGAGGAGTTGATGACCACGCTGAAGCAGCATTTCACGCTGGTATTGGTGACGCACAATATGCAGCAGGCGGCACGCGTGTCAGATTACACCGCGTTTATGCATAACGGACAATTAGTGGAGTTTGACGAAACCGATCGCATCTTCACGTCGCCAAAAGCGCGGCGTACCGAAGATTACATTACGGGAAGATTTGGGTGATGGTGCGGACGTGATGAAGGTCGCCATAAATGGCGACCCTACATTAGTCGTGTGCATATCCTTCAGGTGGCAACGGCTGACCATCCAGCCACGCCTTACCTTCACGCATCTGCAAACGCCCATCAACAAACCAGCTGATCACCAGCGGATAGATCGCGTGTTCCTGATGCTGCACGCGCGCGCTGATTTCGTCTTCGCTGTCGCCAGCAAACACCGGCACGCGCGCCTGCAAAATAATCGGTCCGCCATCCAGTTCGTCAGTGACAAAGTGCACTGAAGTGCCATGCTCTTCGTCGCCGTTTTCCAGCGCCTGACGATGCGTGTGCAAGCCCGGATATTTCGGCAATAACGACGGATGAATATTCACCAGACGATCGTGATAGTGCGCGACAAAAGCGCTGCTGAGGATGCGCATATAACCGGCCAGCACCACCAGATCCGGCGCGTAAGCATCAATCTCCTGCATTAGCTGGCGATCAAAGGCTTCCCGGTCGGCAAAATCACTGGCGGCTAACGCATGCGGCGGGACGTTGGCTTCCCGCGCGCGCGTTAAACCATAGGCGCTGGCTTTATTACTGAAAACGGCAGCGACGCTGCCGTTGATACGCCCGCTTGCGCAGGCGTCGAGGATGGACTGAAGATTGCTTCCGTTGCCGGAGATCAGTACAACCAGTTTCTTCATGGATTGATAACCACACGCTCTTCAGAATCTGACGCTTTAATCACACCGATTTTCCACGCTTTTTCGCCCGCGTCGGTCATCAGCTGTATCGCTTTATCGGCTTCTGCCGGGCTCAGCGCAATCACCATGCCCACGCCGCAGTTAAAGGTGCGGTACATTTCGTGACGGCTAACGTTGCCCGCCTGCTGCAACCAGCTGAACACAGACGGCCACTGCCAGCTGCTCTCTTCCAGCACCGCTTGGGTGTTGTCTGGCAGAACGCGCGGGATGTTTTCCCAGAAGCCGCCGCCGGTCAGATGCGAAATCGCATGCACATCAACCTGCTCGATCAGGCTGAGGATGTTTTTCACATAGATGCGGGTTGGCGCCAGCAGGTGATCGGCCAGTGATTTGCCATCCAGCTGTTTGGTGGCCGGATCGGTCTGGCTGACTTCAAGAATCTTGCGTACCAGAGAATAACCGTTCGAGTGTGGACCGCTGGAACCCAGCGCGATCAGCACGTCGCCGTCCTGCACTTTCGAACCGTCAATGATTTCTGATTTTTCCACCACGCCGACGCAGAAACCCGCCACGTCGTAATCTTCGCCGTGGTACATGCCTGGCATTTCAGCGGTTTCACCGCCGACCAGCGCACAACCCGACTGCAAGCAACCTTCGGCGATGCCGGTGATTACCGATGAAGCGGTATCCACATCCAGCTTGCCGGTCGCGTAATAATCGAGGAAGAACAGCGGCTCAGCACCCTGCACAATCAGGTCGTTAACACACATTGCGACCAGATCGATGCCGATGCTGTCATGGCGTTTGAGATCCATCGCCAGACGCAGCTTGGTGCCGACGCCATCGGTTCCGGAGACCAGCACAGGCTCGCGGTACTTCTGCGGCAGCGCACAGAGCGCGCCGAATCCGCCCAATCCACCCATGACTTCCGGGCGGCGGGTTTTTTTCACTACGCCTTTAATACGGTCAACCAGATCGTTACCAGCATCGATATCAACACCGGCGTCTTTGTAGCTGAGAGAGGTTTTGTCGGTCACTGCGGAATCCCCACGCGAGTTGCGGTTGGTGGCAAAAATTAAGCGCGGCAATTCTAACAGCGCAGGCAAACGTTTGCGAGTCCCATCTCATGCTGCCTTTGCATAGCCTCAGATTTTCGCCAATCCTTAGATGACGCAGGCTATTGACCGATGACATGTGGCGCAGCGGCGAAAAGGCGGTATAATCCGGCGATTTTTTTTAGCTCAACTCAATTCCGGGAGAACAATCATGAAGATCGTGGAAGTCAAACACCCGCTGGTCAAACATAAACTGGGCCTGATGCGTGAGCATGATATCAGCACCAAGCGTTTCCGCGAGCTGGCCTCGGAAGTGGGCAGCTTGCTGACCTATGAAGCCACCGCCGATCTGGAAACCGAGCGCGTCACGATTGAAGGCTGGAATGGTCCGGTTGAAATCGATCAGATCAAAGGTAAAAAAATCACTGTAGTTCCGATTCTGCGTGCTGGCCTCGGCATGATGGAAGGAGTGCTCGAGCACGTGCCAAGCGCGCGCATCAGCGTGGTTGGCGTGTATCGTGATGAAGAGACGCTGGAGCCGGTGCCGTATTTCCAGAAGCTGGTGTCGAACATTGAAGAGCGCCTGGCGCTGGTGGTCGACCCGATGCTGGCAACCGGTGGTTCAATGATCGCTACTATCGATCTGCTGAAGAAAGCCGGTTGTACCAGCATTAAAGTGCTGGTGCTGGTGGCCGCACCTGAAGGTATTGCCGCGCTGGAGAAAGCGCATCCGGATGTGGAGCTCTACACCGCATCAATCGATCAGGGACTGAACGAGAAGGGTTACATCATTCCTGGACTCGGCGATGCCGGGGACAAGATTTTCGGAACCAAATAAAAGAAACCAGCCGGCCAGAGAGTCGGCTTTTTTTTGGCAAAAACACAACATTGTCATCCTCGAGTTATTCGAGCCAGGGCAAGGCGGCAAACGAGTTCATCCCGATGAGCTTACTTAGGTAAGTGATTCGGGTGAACGAGAGCAGCCAACGCAGCCATGGCTCGAAGAACGAAGAGGATAGGGGATAATAATGACTCGTCGTGCAATCGGCGTTAGCGAACGCCCACCGCTCTTACAAACCATTCCACTCAGCCTACAGCATCTGTTCGCCATGTTTGGCGCAACTGTGCTGGTGCCGATTCTGTTCCACATCAACCCGGCCACGGTGTTGCTTTTTAACGGCGTTGGAACACTGCTCTATCTGTTTATCTGTAAAGGCAAAATCCCGGCGTATCTCGGTTCGAGCTTTGCCTTTATTTCGCCGGTGCTGCTGCTGTTGCCGCTGGGTTACGAAGTGGCGCTGGGCGGTTTTATTCTCTGCGGTTTGCTGTTCTGCATTGTGGCGCTGATCGTCAAGAAAGCCGGTACCGGCTGGCTTGATGTGATGTTCCCACCGGCGGCGATGGGCGCGATTGTCGCGGTTATCGGTCTGGAACTGGCGGGCGTGGCGGCGAATATGGCAGGTTTACTGCCCGCTGACGGCACATCACCAGACAGCAAAACCGTGATCATCTCGATGGTGACGCTGGCAGTGACCGTGTTTGGTTCGGTGCTGTTCCGTGGCTTCCTCGCCATCATCCCGATTTTAGTCGGCGTGCTGGTCGGCTATGCGCTCTCATACATGATGGGCATTGTGGACTGGACCGCGGTGGAAAATGCGCCGTGGTTTGCGCTGCCAACTTTCTACACGCCGCGTTTTGAGTGGGTAGCGATGCTGACCATTCTGCCAGCCGCGCTGGTGGTGATTGCCGAGCACGTGGGTCACTTAGTGGTTACCGCCAACATCGTGAAGAAAGATCTTATCCGCGATCCGGGCCTACATCGCTCGATGTTCGCCAACGGGTTATCCACCATGATCTCCGGTTTCTTCGGCTCCACGCCGAACACCACTTACGGCGAGAACATTGGCGTAATGGCGATTACTCGCGTCTACAGCACCTGGGTAATTGGCGGCGCGGCGATCTTTGCCATTCTGCTCTCGTGCGTCGGCAAGCTGGCGGCGGCGATTCAGGCGGTTCCCGTGCCGGTGATGGGCGGCGTATCGCTGCTGCTGTACGGCGTGATCGGCGCGTCCGGTATTCGTGTGTTGATCGAATCTAAAGTGGATTACAACAAAGCGCAGAACCTGATCCTGACCTCGGTGATCCTGATCATCGGCGTGAGCGGTGCCAAAGTGCATATCGGCGCGGCCGAGCTGAAAGGCATGGCGCTGGCGACCATCGTTGGTGTCGGCCTGGCTTTGATCTTCCGTTTAATCAGCGTATTACGTCCGGAAGAAGTGGTGCTGGACGCTGAAGAGAAGCGCGAAAGTTAAGGCTTTAAGCCGGGCAGGGAAGCCCGGTTCATCTCCGGCAAAGATCGTGATAAACTTGCGCGGTTTTCTGCCCGCTCATCCGTTGAGGTACTTCTGAACACGCCGGCACAGCTCTCATTGCCACTCTATTTACCCGATGATGAAACCTTCGCCAGTTTCTGGCCGGGGGAAAACACGTCTCTGCTGGCGGCGCTGCAAGGCGCACTCTCTCAGCAACACGGTAGCTATCTCTATTTCTGGTCGCGCGAAGGCGGTGGCCGCAGTCACCTGCTGCACGCAGCCTGTGCGGAACTCTCGGCGCGCGGCGAAGCGGTGGGTTATGTGCCGCTGGATAAGCGCACGTGGTTTGTACCGGAAGTACTGGAAGGGATGGAGAATCTGGCGCTGGTGTGCATCGATAATATCGAGTGCATTGCAGGCGATCCGGAGTGGGAAATGGCGATCTTTGATCTCTACAACCGCATTCTGGAAATCGGCAAAACGCGTTTGCTGATTACCGGCGATCGACCGCCGCGTCAGCTAAATCTCGGCTTACCGGATCTGGCTTCACGCCTCGATTGGGGACAGATTTACCGTTTGCAGCCGCTCTCGGATGACGACAAATTACAGGCGATGCAGCTGCGTGCTGGACTGCGTGGTTTTGAGTTGCCAGAAGATGTCGGGCGCTTCCTGCTGAAACGCCTCGACCGTGAGATGCGCACGCTGTTTGATACGCTGGATCGTCTTGATCGCGCCTCCATCAGCGCCCAGCGCAAACTTACCATTCCCTTTGTTAAAGAAGCGCTGGAGCTTTAGAGAATCTCCAGCACCGCTTCTGGCGGACGACCAATGCGCGCCTGTTCGCCCTTGATCACAATCGGACGTTCGATCAGTTTTGGATGATCCGCCATCGCCTGCAACAGGTGATCCTCGCTTAACTCGCTATTCGCTAAAGCCAGCTCTTTATACAGATCCTCTTTGCGGCGCATCAGTTCGCGCGCGCTGTGCATGCCGAGCTGTTGCAGCAGGCGCTGTAGCGTTGGCACGTCGGGCGGCGTCTCAAGATAGAGCACCACTTCAGGCTCGATGCCTTTCTCCTGCAACAGCGCCAGCGTCTCGCGGCTCTTGCTGCAGCGCGGGTTGTGATAAATGCTGATCATAGTTTGGGCATTCCTTTGATCTGTTGAAACCGGCGGTCGCCATAAATGGCGGCCCTACGCGTGTTCGATGTGGGTTTTGTAGGGTGCGCATTTATGCGCACCGAGGAAATTACCCTTTCTGATACACCTTAAAACGCTTCTGCAGTTCACGGAACTGATCGATGCGGGCGTCATAGCGCGCTTGTTTCAGGCTGCCGAGCGGCACCTGGGCGCTGGCGCTGCTCAAGGTAGAGATCGCCTGATCGAGCTGGCCGTTGAGCGCCAAACCTTCCGCGCGCGCTGAAAGTTCTTCATCCCGTAAACCCTGCGCCGCCGAAGCCTGCGCCAGCAGATCAAAGGCGTTAACATCGTCTGGATGGGCAAAGGTGTAGCGATTGAGGATGCGGCTGGCGTTGGCCGGCTGCTTCGCTTCGACATAGGCGTTAGCCAGGTTCAGCTGCAGTACCGGATTGGTGCTGCTACCTTTGGCGCTGGTCAGCATGGCGATTGCCTGCTGCGGCTGATTCAGGCCGATGTCGATGTCGGTCATGATATCGAGGAACCAGACGTTATCCGGCTGCTTCGCCAGCAGCGGGGCGATCACGCGTTTGGCGCTATCAAAGCTTTTAGCCTGCAGGAACTGCACCGCTTTGCCGTACTGCGCAGCCTGCTGCTCGCGCACATTGCCTTTGGCGTATTCGTTCAGCAGGTCATCGGTCAGCTGATTGCGGCCCGTGGCGTACATACCGAGCGAACGCACTTTCGCCATGTAGAAATCCTGCGACGACTGCACCACCACCGGACGCATCTGGTTGGCGCGGTTACGCGCATCAGCCAGTCGACTGTCGGGTAACGGGTGCGTCAGCAAAATTTCCGGTGGCTTGGAGGAGAAGCGGCTCTGATCCGCCAGCTTCTGCAGGAAAGTCGGCATCGCTTGCGGATCGAATCCGGCGCGTTGCAGCACCTGAATGCCGATGCGGTCGGCTTCCTGCTCGTTGCCCTGGGTAAAGCTGATAATGCCTTGCTGCGCGCCTGCCAACGTACCGGTCAGGGCCGCCATGCCCGCTTGCGGACTGGCCATCGCCAGCAGAATCGACCCCAATGCGCCCACCCAGGTCAGCGGCGCATTGCGTCGCTGCTCTTCCATGGCGCGCGCCAGATGGCGCTGCGTGACGTGCGAGATTTCGTGCGCCATCACCGATGCCAGTTGGCTTTCGTTATCGGTGTAGCGGAACAGCGACGAATGCAGCACCACGTTGCCGCCAAAGAAGGCGAAGGCGTTGAGTTCATCGTTCTGGATCAAAAAGAAGTGAAACGGCGTGCGTACCGAGTTGGCATGCGCCACCAGACGCTGACCGAGCTCATTAATATATTGATTCAACAGCGGATCGTTAATCAGAGGCGCACTGGCGCGCAGCTGGCGCACGTAGAAGTCGCCCATCTGCAGTTCCTGATTAATCGAGAGCGTCGAACCTGCTGTGGTGCCCATGTCGGGCAGCATATCGCTGACGTCAGCGCGCGCACTCAGCGCAGGCGTCAGCAGCAGCGTAGGAATAAGGGCCGCCAGCAATGATTTTTTCAACCGGTTAAACATGCCTTGATCCTGTAAAAGTCACCCGAAATTGGACAGGTAAGTGGTTCAAATGTTCTGCACTATTTTCCATTTGCGTAACGCGCTCTATCTTAACCAGACTGCTGCAACAAGCAAATGACGAAGCTTGATGGGGTATAAATGAAAAAATGGTTACAGCGCGACGAAATTGCAGCAAAAAATTGAATAGGCTGCAGCGAGATAAACAGGCTTCTTAACCGGAAAAAGTTAAAGTTACGTAAAGTTGCTCAAAATTATTGAGCCTGGCATGAACTTTTCCAGGTTTACTCTGAAAAGAAGAGGCAAATCAGCGCTGTTGGCCCGCGTTATCCATCAGTGATTTTAATCGTGATTATGGTGTTAAGGGCATTTTGCACAGTAATTGTTGGACGGATTTTAAACGCACGTAAACTTATCCCTTCTGGATAATGGTCACAATTTCACATCCACTCTTTTCTCAACTCCTGCCAAAGCGTCAATCGAAAGCTTTTTTCAATTAACCCTGCTAATTATTTCGCACGCAACCATTCAGCCGGACAGCCCGTCACTACAGGACTTTTGCCCTGCTCACGCTGTGGTATAGATAAGGCACTTTATTCAAACGGACTGTGAATTGACGCGCAGTGCATGCCGGAGAGTTTTTATGCGTTCTGTAGTCTCATACGCCCTTATCGCGATTGTCGGTGGCTTTGTTGGCGCCACCGTGAGCAAAGGTGATGACTTATATCAGCGTGTTGTCAGCCATTTTTCTGCCGAACCTACCGATCCCGACGGTTTCTGGAGCACGCCCGCCGTCGACGGCTACGGCAAAATCCATTACGAGCCGGATGCCGCCTTCAAACCGGTGGTCGGTTTAAGCAACAAAGTGGTGTTTCAAATCACCAAAAGTGAAGGAGAGATGACGCGGCCAAATCTTGGTCTTGAACGTGTCGCGCGCGTGGTGAATCTCTATATCGCTTCGGGCGTATCGGCCGACGACCTGCACTTTGTGGTGTCGGTTACCGGCGATGCCACACCTGCGATGCTGGATAACGCGCATTTCCAGCAGTTCTACAAAGCGGACAACCCTAATCTGGCGCTGATTGGCGCGCTGAATAAGTTGGGCGTGAAAGTTTCAGTGTGCGATCAGTCGGTGGCGTTCCATCACTTCCCGAAAGAGTGGATTGACCCATCGGTGATTCATGCACTCTCCAGCCCGACCACCGTGTCGACGCTGGAAAATCAGGGTTATGCACTCTTACAGATGTAAATCTCAGGCACAGGAGAAGTGAAATGCGTCCAGCATCCTATATCGTTATTGCGGCCCTGGCAGGTTTTGTCGGCGGCAATGTATTACAGCTCCCCGATTTGGTCGACAAGGTCAGCGATAAATTTGCCGACAAGAAAACCGAACCGGCTGACTTCTGGAGCACGCCGGCGATCGACGGCTACGGCAAAATCCATTATGTGAGTGTGCCGGACTACAATCCGGCCACCACGCCAGGATTGAGCAATAAAATCGTCTTCCAGATCAACCGTAATGAAGGGGATATTCATCAGGCCAACCTCGGGCTGGAGCGTGTGGCGCGCGTCACTAACCTCTATTACGCGGCGGGCGTACCGCTCGATCAGCTGAAGTTTGTGGTGTCGATCAACAGCGATGCGGTTCCTGCTGCGCTGAACAACGATCAGTTCCGCAAAGCGTACGGCACCGATAACCCGAATCTCAAGCTGATTGATGAGCTGAGAAAAGCCGGCGTGAAGGTGACCATTTGCGATCAGTCGGTGGCTTTCCATCAGCTGGAACGTGACTGGATTGATACGCGCGTTACTCACACGCTGTCGAGCGGCACCACCGTGGCGTCGCTGCAAAACGAAGGTTATGCCTTCCTGATGTTGTAATTTCTGACTGACAGCAGTTAGCGCTGCTGTCATCTCGCTGTCATTTATCCGCGATGTTGCTGTCACAGTTCGCCGCTAGTTTAAGCGCCAATGAGATCGATCTCATTGGCACTTTACGAGGCGAACATGTCCGATTTAATCAGCGTGGCCAAACTGGCTGGCGTTTCTCGCGCCACCGCTGCACGCGCATTCTCTGATCCGCATCTGCTACGTGCTGACACGCTGGAAAAAGTGTTGAGCGCCTCCGAGCAGCTCGGCTTTCGCCCTAATCACATTGCCCGCCAACTGCGTACTCAGAGTTCAACCACCTTCGGCGTGCTGCTGCCGTCGCTGCTCAATCCGATCTTCGCCCGCCAACTGCAAGCGATGGAGCGGCAGGCGCGTGCCGCCGGTTACGGTCTGCTGGTGGCAACCAGTGATTATCAGCCAGAGCGCGAAGCGGCGATTGTCGAGCACATGCTGAATCAGCGTGTTGCCGGTTTGGTTCTTACCGTTGCCGACGCCGATAACAGCGCCATTCTGCATACGCTGCATCAAGCCAGCATGCCGTTTGTCCTGACGCACAACGTGCCGCAGGAAACCCATTGGCCAGCCATTTGCGTCGATAACCGTCAGGCGATGCAAGAAGCCACTCAACATCTGCTTGAACTCGGTCATCGCCACATCGGCATGGTGGCCGGGCCGATGCTGCAATCGGATCGCGCACGTCTGCGCTATCAAGGCTATTGCGATGCGATGCAACAAGCCGGACTCGACGCGCTGCCGGTGATCGAAATGCCCAGCCATACCCAATCTGATTTCGCGCTGCTGCAGCCGCAGCTACAAGGCGACACGCCGCTTAGCGCGGTGATTTGCACTAACGATCTGCTCGCCATCAGCCTGATTGGTGCGGCGGCGCGCGCCGGTGTGCGCATTCCACAGCAGCTGTCGGTGATGGGTTTTGATGGCATCGATATCGGCGAGCAAATCGCGCCGTCGCTGGCGAGCGTGACGCAACCCGCCGACATGCTCGGCGCGGGTGCCATCGACATGCTGTTACAACAAGCCAGCCGCGGTACCCGCGTACTGGCACATCGGTTGCGCAGCGGCGAAAGCATCGCTGCACCCGCAACCGTTTTTTCTTCAATTGCCAACATCAGGGAACCATCATGAAAAAAGTCACCATCATTGCCGGGGCGCTCGCACTGACCGCCGGTTCGCTGTTCAGTAGTTTCACCCAGGCCGCTGAGACGGCGATTTGCTACAACTGTCCTCCCGAGTGGGCGGATTGGGGAACCCAGCTTAACGCCATTGCCAAAGACACCGGGATTCAGGTGCCGCAGGACAACAAAAACTCCGGCCAGGCGCTGGCGCAAATGGTGGCGGAGAAGGGTAATCCGGTGGCAGATGTGGTTTATTACGGCGTCAGTTTTGGCATCCAGGCGGACAGCGCCGGTGTCATCAGCGCCTATAAGCCCGCGCATTGGGACGAAATCCCAGCCGGAATGAAAGATCCCGATGGCAAATGGGTGGCGCTGCACTCCGGCACCATGGGCTTTATGGTTAATGTCGATGCGCTGGGCGGCGCGCCGGTGCCGCAATCCTGGGATGATCTGCTGAAGCCGGAATACAAAGGGATGATCGGCTACCTCGATCCAGCCAGTGCTTTTGTCGGTTACGTGGCGGCCGTAGCGGTCAACCAGGCGAAGGGCGGCAATATGAATGACTTCACGCCTGCGCTGACGTGGTTCAAAAAACTACAGGCTAACCAGCCGATCGTACCGAAGCAGACCGCCTACGCGCGCCTGATCTCCGGTGAGATTCCAATCCTGCTCGACTACGACTTCAACGCCTATCGCGCCAAATATAAAGATCACGCCAATGTCGCCTTTGTGATTCCGAAAGAGGGCACGGTCACGGTGCCGTACGTCATTAGCCTGGTGAAGAACGCGCCGCACGCAGACAACGGCAAGAAAGTGATCGACTACGTGTTGTCGGATAAAGGTCAGGCGATTTGGGCCAATGCCTTCCTGCGTCCGGTGCGCACCTCGGCGATGTCAGCAGAGGCCAAGAAATTCTTCCTGCCAGACAGCGATTATGCGCGTGCGCAAACCGTGAACTATCAGCAGATGGCCGATGCGCAGAAAGCCTTCTCGGCGAAATACCTGAGCGAGATTCGTTAATGTCGATGGCTGACACCCTGGCGGCCTCGCGCCGCCAGATACCTACGCAACCGGGCAGCCGCTGGCTGTGGCTGACGCTGCCCGCGCTGCTGTTCTTCTGCGCTTTCTGGCTGCTGCCGTTTGCCCGTTTGCTGCAAATCGGCATGCAGGACGATCGCAGCACCCAGCACAGCGGTTACTGGACGGTGATCACCCAGCCGCACTATCTGCTGAGCCTGCTGAACACCGTGCTGCTGTCGCTGGCGGTGACGCTGGTGACGTTACTGATTGCCGCTATCGTCGGCTGCTTTCTGGCGCGCCAGCGCTTTACCGGGCGCGGCACCTTGCTGGCGCTACTGACCTTCCCGCTGGCGTTTCCCGGTGTGGTGGTGGGTTTTCTGGTGGTGATGCTGGCCGGGCGTCAGGGATTGCTGGCGCAAATCAGCATGAGCCTGGTGCATGAGCGCTGGACGCTGGCCTATACGCTGGCGGGGCTGTTTATCGGTTACCTCTATTTCTCGCTGCCGCGTGCCATCATCACGCTGGTGGCGGCGAGTGAAAAACTCGATCGCTCGCTGGAAGAAGCGGCGCGTTCGCTTGGTGCCAGCCAGTGGCGCATCACCTGGGATGTGATTGTGCCGGGTCTGCAACCGGCGTTGCTCTCTACCGGCGCGCTGTGCTTCGCTACCAGCATGGGCGCCTTTGGCACCGCCTTTACGCTCGGCACCGATTTAGCGGTGCTGCCGCTGACCATTTACGGCGAGTTCACCAACTACGCCAACTTTGCCACCGCCGCCGCGCTATCAGTGTTGATGGGCGGATTCGCCTGGCTGGCGCTGATGCTGGCGCGCCGTCTGGCGCAGGCTAAGGAAGCGCAATCATGAAACGTCGTGGACTGTTTAGCCTGCAACTGCTGATCACCGCCATCACCGCGCTGTTTATGATCGTGCCGGTGGTGCTGTCGATGCTGGCGGGCGTCACCAATAACTATTTTATCGGCCTGCGCAGCGGCTTCACGCTGAAGTGGGTGGAGCAAGTGTGGCAGATGTACGCTGATACCTTCTGGCTGTCGCTGCTGATCGCGCTGTTCTGCCTGTTGCTCACCTTGGTGATTGGAGTGCCCGCCGCGTGGGGATTGTTGAAAGCGCCGGGCCGCTGGGCGGCGCGTATTGAAGAGTGTTTGATGCTACCGGTGGCGCTGCCCGGTCTGGCGACCGCGCTCGGTATCATTCTGCTCTACGGCCAGTTTTCCGGCCTGCGCGACAGCTGGCTGTTTATCCTGATTGGTCACGTGCTGTTTACCTTGCCGTTTATGATGCGGCCGGTGCTGGCGGTGATGCAGGCGGTGGATATGCCGCGCCTCGAAGAAGCATCGGCCAGCCTTGGTGCCAGCTTGTGGCAGCGCTTCTTTACAGTGGTGGTGCCGAACTGCCGCAACGGCATTCTCGCCGGTGCTTTTATGGTGATCACGCTGTCGGTGGGCGAATTCAACATCACCTGGATGCTGCACACGCCGCTGACTAAAACCTTGCCGGTTGGTCTTGCCGACAGCTACGCCTCGATGCGGCTGGAAGTGGGCTCCGCCTACACGCTGATTTTCATTCTGATGATTCTGCCGCTGCTGCTGATGCTCAATGCCGTGAATCACTGGCTTAACCGCGCGGTTTCGCGCCAACACAAGGAGGCAGCATGAATCCTGCGGCCGTTACCGTGACGCTGCGCGGCTGCGCACGTCACTTTAATCATCATCAGGCGCTGCAACCGCTCGATCTCACCGTTCATCCCGGCGAAACGCTGGTGCTGCTGGGTCCTTCTGGCTGTGGCAAAACCACCACGCTGCGCATTATCAGTGGGCTGGAGAGCTGCGACGTCGGCGGCGAAGTGTGGTTTGACGATCGCAACGTTACCGCCTTACCGATTGAAAAACGCAACGTCGGCATGGTGTTCCAGAACTACGCGCTGTTCCCGAATCTCAATGTGGCCGAGAACGTGGCGTACGGCCTGAAAGTGCAGGGCGTGGCGCGTGCCGAACGCGAAGCGCGCGTGCAGGAGATGCTGGCGCTGGTGGATCTCACCGCGCTGGCACAGCGCAGCATCGACAAACTCTCCGGCGGGCAGAAGCAGCGTGTGGCACTGGCGCGCGCGTTAGCTGCGCGGCCCAAAGTGCTGCTGTTTGATGAGCCGCTGGCGGCATTGGATGCGCGCCTGCGCGATCGTCTGCGTCTGGAGATCGGCGCGCTGCTGAAGAAGCTGGCGATCACCGCAGTCTACGTGACGCACGATCAGCAGGAAGCGATGGCGCTCGGCGACCGTATCGCGGTGATGGAGCAGGGACGTTTGGTGCAAATCGATACGCCGCAGAACATCTACCAGCATCCGGCATCAAAATTTGTCGCCGATTTTGTTGGTGCGATTAACTGCGTGGATGTCGATACGCGCGGCAATCCGCAGCGTTTCTGCCGTCCGGAAGATGTGCTGCTGGCTAGCGATGATCGCTATCAGCGGCAGGGTTTTATTGTTGCCAGCACCTTTTTGGGCGCGTCGCAGCGGTTGATGATCGATATCGGGCTGGCCACGCCGATTCAGGTGGATCGCCACGCACGTGAAGCCTGGCATGCCGGACAAGCGGTGAGCTGGACGCTGGCGCAGGACGCTGCGCTGCAGTTTTCATAATGTCATTGTATTAGCGCTGAAATTGATTGCCGCACGGTTCGTAGCGGCGCGATTCATCGCGCAATAAATTGCGCCGCTACGAACCGTAAGCGTTGTGATAGCGGTGGCTAACAAATATTACGCTGCAATTTTTGCAGTCGGAGAAACTTTATTGTGTCTGAAGCAATGACGCTAATCGCGCAAATTAGCGATTTACACATCAAGGCCAACGGCCGTTTGTCCTACAAAAAAGTCGACACCCAAGCCGCGCTGCTGCGGGTCATCGAGACGCTAAACCGCCTTTCGCCACGCCCGGACATGGTGGTGATCACCGGCGACCTGGTCGATTTCGGTACGGCAGAAGAGTATCAAACATTGAAGCAGGCGCTGCGCCAGCTGCAGCTGCCATTTTTACTGATGCCAGGCAACCATGACGATCGTCAGGCGCTGCGTGCGGCATTTCCGGAGCATCACTATCTGCAGCACGGCGAAACCCTGAACTGGCAGATGCAGGTAAAAGGCGTGCAACTGCTGGCGCTCGATTCCAGCGTGCCGCAGCAGCCGTGGGGCTATGTGGATGAAGCGCAATTGCACTGGCTTGATGAGCAGTTGCAGCGCCAGCCGCAGTTGCCGACGCTGGTGATGCTGCATCATCCGCCGTTTCTCTGCGGCATAGAACATATGGATAACCAACCGCTGCGCAATCCGGCGGCGCTGGCGGCAATTATCCAGCGCCATCCGCAGGTGGAACGCGTGCTGAGCGGCCATCTGCATCGCTCGGTACAGGCGCGTTTTGCCGGTACCCTGGCCTGTGTTGCGCCCGGCGTATCGCATCAGGTGGCGTTTGATCTCGCGGAAAATGGCCCAGCCAATTTTGTGCTGGAGCCGCCCGGTTTCCTGCTGCATCGCTGGCATGCGCAGCAGGGCATGAGCACGCATTTGTGTGCTATCGGCGATTATCCTGGTCCGTGGCCGTTTTACGATGCCAACGGTTTGATCGATTAGCGCCAGCGCAGAGAAAGAATTGTGTGTGGCTGACAGGATGCTTCGTGCTCAATTTGCGTTGTGGGTGTACAATCGCCCGTTAGCTCACCAGGGCAAGTGCATCCAACAATAACAAGACTGTCAGGCACACATATTGATGAATCTATTCACTAAGGCCGGCGCGTTATGCTAATGCGCCTGCGGCCAAAAACTGACCTGCGAACGCTGATTGCGCTATTGGCGATCACCAGCATCGTCATCACGCTTGCCAACACCTTGTACGCCACCTGGCGCGTGCAACGTATGGTCCTGATCGAAAGCACCCTCGAAGCCAATCGCGCCTACGCTACCAAACTGGCGGCGACCACTGAGGTCTTCTTTCAGCTGGCTCAGTCGCAGCTGCACTACAGCGCGACGCAGTTGGGCAATGATTTTGATAATGCCGATTTGTCGCAGCAGGAAGTGAATCGCCTGCGTGAGCAAACCAACAGTTTCAACTCGGTGGCAGTTGTGGACAGCAACGGCATCGTGAAAGCCATTTCGCCCGAATCGCTGATGCTGAAAGGCATGCAGCTGACCAGCCAGGCTTCGCGTGAGGCGCTGGCGCAGCGTCAGCCGATGGTCAGCAAACCCAGCATCTCCGCCGCCAATAACCTGATTGTGTTTGTCTCCTGGCCGATCTGGAGCAAAGACGGACGCTACCTTGGCTACGTCGGCGGCACCATCTACCTGAAGAAGAAAAGCATCCTCAACGCGCTGCTCGGCGAGCAGTTCTATCGCGATGGCACCCATGTTTACGTGCTGGATCGCAATAATCAGGTGCTGTATCACCAGAATACTCAGCTGATTGGTAAAAGCGTGCCGGGCATCGTCAGCGATCGCCAGCGCGAAGAGAAAACCAACGGTGAAGTGCAACTGACAGAAGAGAACGTGCCCAAGCTGGCCGGTTACGCCATTGTGCCGACCACCGGCTGGATGGTGGTGGCGCTGAAACCGACCGATGTCACGCTGGCACCGCTCACCGGTTTACTGCTGAAAGTGTTGAAAAACTCGGTGCCGTTTGCGCTGCTGACCTTGCTGGTGGCGGTGATTCTGGCGCGTCTGATTGCGCTGCCGCTGTGGCAACTGGCGCGTAAAGCCAGCCAAATGGATTCACAAGGAGTATCGAGCGAGATTGGCGGTATTCGCGCCTGGTATTTCGAAGCGGCGCAGGTCAAACGTGCGCTGCTTACCGGCATTGGTTTAGTACAGGACAAAATTGGTCGCCTGAAATCGGAAGTGCAGAGCGATCCCATGACCAATCTGCTCAACCGCCGTGGCCTGAGCGCGGTGCTCGACTACTTCGCCACCATGCGTCAACCGTTCTCGGTGCTGGCGCTGGATATCGATCACTTCAAACGTGTCAACGATACCTTTGGTCATGACGTCGGTGATGAGGTAATTAAACATGTGGCGCGAACCTTACGCAGCAGCGCACGTCAAACCGATGTGGTGTGCCGTAACGGCGGGGAAGAGTTCCTGATGCTGCTGCCTGCGACCTCGGTTGAGGATGCGCGCATTCTGGCCGAGCGCGTGCGCATCAGCATTGAGGAAAACTGGATCGATCAGGTCGGCAATGTCACGCTGTCGGTGGGCATTGCCGACTGGCAGCCGGAAAGTGGTTCGCAGGAGCAGAGTCTCAAGCAAGCCGATGCCGCGCTCTATCAGGCGAAAAATGCCGGACGCAACTGCGTGATGATCTCCGGCCAGGATGCGTTGGTCAGTAGCATTACGCATTAATCCCCTCAATCAAATTATCAATCGGTCGCCATGAATGGCGACCCTACGTTCAACTGGAAGTAAAAATGCTCGTTCTGCTTTATCAATGGTACAAACGCCGCTTCAGCGATCCGCAGGCTATCGGGCTGCTGGTGATTCTGCTGGCGGCGTTTTGCATTCTGTTCTTCCTCAGCGGTTTGCTGGCACCGCTGTTAGTGGCGTTGGTGCTGGCTTATCTGCTGGAGTGGCCAACGGTGCGCTTGCAGCGCGTTGGCTGTAGCCGAACCTGGGCAACCAGCGCGGTGCTGGTGGTGTTTGCCGGCATCTTGCTGGTGATGGTGCTGATTGTCGCGCCAGTGGCGTGGCAGCAGGGTATCAACCTGACGCGTGACCTGCCAAACATGCTAAACAAGCTTTATGTGTTTGCCGCTGGCCTGCCGAAGCGTTATCCGGCGCTGGTCGATGCGGGCATCATCGATATCATCGTTGAGAACCTGCGCAGCCGTCTCACCGGCCTGGGCGAATCGCTGGTGAAGTATTCGCTGGCATCACTGGTCGGTTTGATGACGCTGATGATCTATCTGGTGCTGGTGCCGCTGATGGTGTTCTTCCTGCTGAAAGACAAAGAGCAGATGCTGAATGCGGTACGCCGCGTGCTGCCGCGCAATCGCGGTTTGGCGGGCGTGGTGTGGCAAGAGATGAATCAGCAGATCACCAATTACATTCGCGGCAAAGTGCTGGAGATGGTGGCGGTGGGATTTGTCACCTGGCTGGCGTTCCTGCTGCTGGGCCTCAACTATTCGCTTCTGCTGGCGGTGCTGGTGGGTATTTCGGTGCTGATTCCCTATATCGGCGCAATGGTGGTGACCATTCCGGTGATTGGCGTTGGCCTGTTCCAGTGGGGATTGGGCAGCGATTTCTGGACCATGATCGCCATTTATCTGGTGATTCAGGCGCTGGATGGCAACGTGCTGGTGCCGATTCTGTTCTCTGAAGCGGTCAACCTGCATCCGTTGGTGATCATTCTGTCGGTGGTGATTTTCGGCGGGATGTGGGGATTCTGGGGCGTGTTCTTTGCGATTCCGCTGGCGACGCTGGTGAAAGCGGTGGTGCGTGCGTGGCCAGAAACCTCGGCGCTCGACGAGCCGCGCGCTGAGTAAAAGAAAACGGGTGCGACCTGCGCACCCGTTTACATCAGGCTGACTTCAGATAATCCAGCACAATGTCGTGATGGTTTGAGGTTTTGAAATCGTCGAACACTTTCTCAACTTTGCCATTGGCATCAATCAGGAAACTGATGCGGTGAATGCCGTCATAGGTTTTGCCCATAAAGGTTTTTTCACCCCAAACGCCAAACTGCTCACACACCTGATGATCTTCATCCGATAACAGCGTGAAGTTCAGCAACTCTTTATCGGCAAAGCGCGACAGTTTCTCTGGCTTGTCGGTGCTGATACCCAGAATCTCAACGCTAATTTTTTTCAACTCATCCATGTTGTCGCGCAGTCCGCAAGCCTGCACGGTGCAACCCGGCGTCATGGCTTTCGGATAGAAATAGACCAGAACGCGCTGTCCCTGGAAGTCGGCCAAATTTACTTGTTCGCCGTCCTGATCGGGCAAGCTAAATTTCGGTGCAGTATCACCGGCTTTCAGTGGATTCATCACAACTCTCCATTTTTTCTACATGCTGTGGGTAATACACCATCAAGAGCAAAAGTGCCAGGTGGTGTTTACCGTCAGGGTTATTTCACAACACGGTTTGCCGCAGCGGCAGAGTGTGTGGCGAAATAACCCGGAGCCTGATTAAACGGTGCTGTCAGCATCGTCGGTGACACTATAAAGACGAATTGAGCCTTGTGCATGCAGTTCTTCGCACAGCTGATTGAAAGCCTGTTCGATGGGCGCACTGAACTGATTGGCCGGGCTGTGCGCCGTCATTTGAATATAGAGCGTGGGCGCAACGTCGTCCTGAGCAGGTTGAATCCGCGAGACCAGTTCGGCGATGTTCATTTGATGTTTATCGAACAGATCGGTAAAGCGTTCAATGATGTGTGGTGAATCCGGCACTTCAACCTGCACCCATACGGTGGCAGGCATCGGTGGCGTGACGCGTGCATTGGTGCGCTTCATCACAATCAGCAGTTCCAGCTCGGCCCCTTTCATCGGCAGCGTTGATTCAATCAGGGTTATCGCGTTCCAGCTACCGGAAAGCAGCATGATAAAGGTGAACTCATCGCCCAGCATCGCCAAACGGCTGTCTTCGATATTACAGCCGCAGCTGCTGACGTGGCGGGTGATGGTATTGACGATACCCGGACGATCAACGCCCAGTGCGGTGATCACCAGATGGTGAGGCTGTGACTGCGACAAAATGGCATTTCCTGTACGTTCGCTAATAACTATAAGGTAAACATAAAAAAAACTGCTGACAAGCGCGGGAATGGCGTGGCTCGCTTGCTTTTCTTTCAATGTAAAACGTAACATGAGGCACTTGTTTGTCGAGGGGATAGCCCATGTTCACCGGAAGTATTGTTGCGCTCATTACGCCAATGAATGAAAAAGGTAATGTCTGCCGCGAAAGTTTGAAAAAACTGATTGATTATCATGTTGCCAGCGGCACCGCGGCGATTGTTTCTGTTGGCACCACCGGCGAATCTGCCACGCTCAGCCATGACGAGCACGGTGATGTAGTTATGCAAACGCTGGAACTGGCGGATGGCCGTATTCCGGTTATCGCTGGCACCGGCGCAAATGCTACTGCTGAAGGCATCTCTCTGACCAAACGCTTTACCGGCAGCGGTGTCGTGGGCTGTTTGACGGTCACGCCTTATTACAACCGTCCGACGCAGGAAGGCTTGTTCCAGCACTTTAAAGCCATTGCTGAAAGTACCGATCTGCCGCAGATGCTGTATAACGTTCCTTCGCGTACCGGTTGCGACATGCTGCCGGAAACCGTCGCGCGTCTGGCCGAAATTAAAAATATTATCGGAATCAAAGAAGCCACCGGGAACTTATCACGTATCTCACAGATCCAAGAGCTGGTTAATGATGAGTTCATCATCGTCAGCGGCGATGACGCGACGGCGCTGGACTCCATGCAACTGGGCGGCAAAGGCGTAATTTCGGTCACGGCTAACATTGCAGCGCGTGAAATGGTTGAACTCTGTGCCTTGGCGCAACAGGGCAAATTCGCCGAAGCGCGTCGCCTGAATCAGCGTCTGATGCATCTGCACCAGACGCTTTTCTGTGAACCCAATCCAATCCCGGTGAAATGGGCAGCAAAACAGCTAGGATTAATCGCGGATGACACGCTGCGTTTGCCAATGACGCCACTGACCGAAGCCGGTCAGGCGAAAACGGCGCAAGCGCTGATTAAAGCGGGTCTGCGATAATTTAGGGAGAATCAATGAGTTATTCAGTTAAGCGCTCGACGCTGGCAACGGTAGTGGGCCTTTCCACCCTGATGCTGCTAACAGCGTGTTCCAACGATCAGCGTTATAAGCGCCAGGTCAGCGGTGATGAATCTTACCTGCAGGCGCCTGAGCTGCACGATTTAAAAGCCCCAGCGGGCATGATTCTGCCGTTGCAGAATGGTGATTACGATGTTCCGCATAACGTGGCGAAAGGCGCGGTTGGCAAAGAGCTGGATATTCGTCCGCCAGCCCAGCCGCTGGCGCTGTTAAACGGCACGCGTGCACAGTTCACCGGTAATACCGGCGTGCTGGCAGTCGAAAGCAGCCGTGGTTCGATCTGGTCGCAAGTGGTTGGTGTGGTTCAGTCGTACAAGTTCCCGATCGCGCAACGTGATGATGCTGGCCAACAGCTGACCACTGATTGGGTGCAGTGGAACCGTGCTGACGAAGATAACCAGTATCGCGGTCGCTATCAGATCAGCGTGCAGAACCAGAGCTATCAGCAAGTGCTGACCGTTCGTCTGCTGGAACTGCAGCAGTCTGGTCAGGCGGTGACGTCTCCGGCACAGATTCAACGCTATACCGGCCAGATGTTGAACGACATCAGCACCGGTCTGGATAAAGTGGATTCTGCCAGCCAGGATGCGGCGGCCAACCGTGCCACCGGACAGATTGATGTCCAGAGCGGCGCGGATGACACCGGTTTACCGCTGTTGATTCTGCGCGCACCGTTTAACGTCACCTGGCAGCGTTTGCCAGCGGCGCTGAAACGCGTGGGCATGGAAATCACTGATGACAACCGTTCGCAGGGCAGCCTGAAAGTGACCTACAAACAGCCGGGCAGCGGCGTGTGGGATCAGATCGGCGCCAAAGATCCAGAATTACCCAACGGCGATTACAAATTGCAGGTTGGCGATCTGGATAACCGCAGCAGTCTGCAGTTCATCGATCCGAAAGGTCACGTGCTAACCCAGGCGCAGAACGACGCGCTGGTGCAGGTGATTCAAGGCGCGCTGAAATAAATTGCCAAAGGGCCGGAGATTTCCGGCCTTTTTGTTTTGATTTGGCATATACACAAATCCTTCGAGCTGCAGATGCGTTGGCTGCTCTCATTCACCCGAATCACTTACTTGAGTAAGCTCATCGGGATTCATTCGTTTGCCGCCTTCCTGCATCTCGAATGATTTTGTGTATAATAGCGCCCGGCGAAGTAAACGATTGCGTCACGCAATCGGCGCGCGGTGAAACACCGCTGAACACGGGTTCTTTCATGTTTGGAGTTAACAAGATGCAAAAGCGAGCTGAGTTGTATCGCGGTAAAGCGAAAACCGTATACAGCACCGATAATCCGGATCTGCTGGTACTTGAATTCCGCAACGATACGTCAGCAGGAGACGGTGCACGAATCGAGCAGTTTGATCGCAAAGGAATGGTAAACAACAAGTTTAACCATTTCATCATGACCAAATTGCAGGAAGCGGGCATTCCGACCCAGATGGAAGCGCTGCTGTCGGATAACGAAGCTCTGGTGAAAAAGCTGGAGATGGTGCCGGTAGAGTGCGTGGTACGCAACCGTGCGGCAGGATCGCTGGTAAAACGTCTGGGCGTGGAAGAGGGCATTGTGCTCAATCCACCGCTGTTTGATCTCTTCCTCAAAGATGACGCCAAACACGACCCGATGGTCAACGAATCCTATTGCGAAACCTTCGGCTGGGTGAGCAAAGCGAATCTTGCACGCATGCAAGAGCTGACCTTCAAAGCCAACGAAGTGCTGAGCAAACTGTTTGATGACGCAGGTTTGATCCTTGTCGACTTCAAACTGGAGTTTGGTCTGTTCAACGGCGAAGTGGTGCTGGGCGATGAGTTCTCACCAGATGGCGCACGTCTGTGGGACAAAAACACCATGGACAAAATGGACAAAGACCGTTTCCGTCAGAGCCTCGGTGGCCTGGTCGAAGCGTACGAAGAAGTTGCACACCGTTTAGGTGTCAAGCTGGACTAAGTTCGTCCACCTCTCTCGTAGGGTCGTCATTTATGACGACCTTTTTTATGCCCGCAATTCAGGTCGTCATAAATCACGGCCCTACAATGTTCTGCAACGACAACACTGGTGCTTCCTGCTGCCGCCAACTAAAATCATGCCAAACATGTTTAAAGGAGTTAGACCATGCGCTGGCAAGGGCGTCGTGAGAGCGACAACGTAGAAGATCGACGCAATGATTCACCTGGCCTTGGCGGCGGCGGTGGACGACAAATCCGCATTCCACGCGGCAAAGGCGGCCTTATCTTGCTGGTGGTGGTCGCCGTTGCCGGCTATTACGGCTACGACCTCACCGCGCTGCTGGAAGGCGGCGGCGGCAGTGTTGCACCAACTTCGCAGCAGCGGCAGGTAAACAGCGCGCAGAGCAACGAAGATGCTAAATTCACCTCGGTGATTCTGGCGACCACCGAAGATACCTGGAGCAAGCTGTTCCAGCAGATGAACAAACAGTACGTGCCGCCGAAGCTGGTGATGTATCGCGGGGCGACGCGCACCAACTGCGGAACCGGACAATCGGCGATGGGGCCGTTTTACTGTCCTGCCGATCAAACTGTGTATATCGATTTGTCGTTCTACGATGACATGAAAACCAAACTCGGTGCCGGTGGCGACTTTGCGCAAGGCTACGTGATCGCCCATGAAGTCGGCCATCACGTACAAAAACTGCTGGGCATTGAGCCGAAAGTGCGTCAGATGCAGCAGGGCGCGAGCCAGGCGCAGGCGAATCAGCTGTCGGTGAAAATGGAACTGCAGGCGGACTGCTTTGCCGGCGTTTGGGGCCATTACATGCAGCAGCAAAACATTCTGGAAGTGGGCGATCTGCAGGAAGCGCTCAACGCCGCTGAAGCGATTGGTGACGATCGTCTGCAGCAGAAAGGTCAGGGCCGCGTGGTACCGGACAGCTTCACGCACGGCACCTCTCAGCAGCGTTACACCTGGCTGAAACGCGGTTTCGATAGCGGCGATCCTGGCCAGTGCAACACCTTTGCTAGCAAGTGATCTCCTTGATTGAACAGACGGCGGCGATGCAGCGTGCAGGCATTCGCCGCCTTTGCGTTATAGCGGGTGATGTGGATTGGGCGCAGCAGCAGGCCATAAATTGGCACACCGCGCTGCCCGGCGACTGGCTGACGGTGAGCGACAGCGTTGATTTCCCACAGGCCGTCGCGCCCGCTGCTTTACGTACCTTGCTGGGACGTGAATTCCAGCACGCAATATTCGATGCGCGCAGCGGTTTTCACGCCGAAGCTTTTGCCGCGCTGGCCGGAACCTTACGCGCGGGCAGTTGGTTGTTGCTGTTAACGCCTGCCTGGGAACGTTGGCCCAACCAAACCGATGCCGACAGCCTGCGCTGGGCGGATGTCGCCGAGCCGATCGCCACGCCGCACTTTATCCGCCATCTGCAATTCCTCATGCTTAACGATGCACAAGTGATGTTGCAACGTCAGCATCAAGCTGTGCGCCATCCCGCTGAAATCCATCTGCCCGACTGGCGCTGTCAGGCGCCGCAGCAGCAGGCGCGAATCCTCGAACAGCTTGAAGCGATGCCACATGGCGTTGCGGTGATCACCGCCGCGCGCGGTCGCGGCAAATCCGCGTTGGCCGGCATGCTGGCGCAGCGCAATCAACACTGTTTAGTCACGGCGCCAGCCAAAGTCTCCACGGCGGTGTTGGCAGAGTTCGCCGGTGAGCATTTCAGTTTCATGGCACCCGATGCGATCCTTGCACAGGAAGCGCCGCCTCAGGCGCAGTGGCTGATTGTCGATGAAGCTGCCGCCATTCCCGCGCCGATCCTGCAGCAACTGGTGCATCGTTTCCCGCGCGTGCTGCTCATTACCACCGTGCAAGGTTACGAAGGCACCGGACGCGGCTTTATGCTGCGCTTCTGCGCCACCTTGCCGGATGTGCGCTATTTCCAGCTCGAAGAGCCGTTGCGCTGGTCGCCAAACGATCCGCTTGAGCAGTGGCTCAGCCAGGCATTGCTGTTTGAAGATGCGCAGGAGAGCTACGTAAGCGGTGAGATCGCGATTTATCCAGCCACACCAGAAAACAATCTCCAGGCGCTGGAAGCGGGATATCGCCTGCTTGCCAGCGCGCACTATCGCACTTCGCCACTGGATTTGCGGCGCATGCTGGATGCGCCCGGCATGCGCTTTTGGTTGGCGGGTGAAGCCGATCAGGTAACTGGCGCGCTGTGGCTGGTGGAAGAGGGCGGATTGGATCAGCCATTGGCCGATGCGGTGTGGGCGGGTTATCGTCGGCCGCGCGGCAATCTGGTGGCGCAATCGCTGGCGGCCCATGCCGGTTTCGCGCAGGCGGCGACGCTGCGTTCACAGCGCATAAGCCGGATTGCGGTGCAGGCGTCACAGCGTCAGCGTGGGATCGGCAAAGCGCTGGTGGCCACCGCACGTCAGCAGGCGCAGGGCTGTGATTATCTTTCCGTGAGTTTCGGCTACACCGATTCTTTGTGGCACTTCTGGCGCGCCTGCGGTTTTACGCTGGTGCGTATTGGCTCGCAACGCGAAGCGAGCAGCGGTTGCTATGCGGCGATGGCGATCCTGGCAACATCTGCGGAAGGTGAAGTTCTACAACAGCAGGCAGCGCAGCGGCTGGCGCGGGATTGGCCGTGGCTGCGAGAAATCATCGAACTGCCGTTAGCGCTGGCAAGCGATGCCAGCCAGCAACTCAACGACGATGATTGGGCATTGTTAGCCGGTTTTGCCTGGGCGCAGCGCCCGTTCGAAGCCAGTTACGCGGCGCTACAGCGGCTGGTGCGGCAGTCTCCTTCACCGCTGTTGAATGCCATCCTGCTGCAAAAACAGACGCTAACCCAAGCCGCGCAACATGCCGGTCTCAGCGGGCGTAAAGCCTTGATAAACCAGCTGCGCTCGGAAGCTGCCGCAGCACTGATTCACCTCAATCCCGATGCCGCGCAGCGGCTGCGTTCATTGCAATAAATCCATTATCTCGTTCAAATTTTCCCGATATCTCTGTGCCAGCAGCGGCGTATAGTGATTTGAGGAGGATCTTATGGCACTACGATATGTAATTGTTCAGCAACCCAGCAGTGCAGCGCAGCTGTTCCTGCTGTATCACGGCATCAACGACAATCCGGATTCAATGGCGCAGATTGGCAGCTGGTTCGCGAAAGCGTTCCCGCAGGCGCTGGTGGTTTCGGTCGGCGCACCTTACGCAGGCAGCGTGCCGCAAGGGCGCCAATGGTTTGCCGATATTCCGCCGCACGATCGTTCGGAACAGCAGGGCGTGGATGCGATCATGCCAGAATTCGTGGGATCGGTGCGTCACTGGCAGCAGGAGAGCGGCGTGCGTGCCGAAGCAACGGCGCTGGTGGGTTTTTCACAGGGCGGCATCATGGTGCTGGAAGGCATAAAAGCGCAGCCGGATTTAGCCGGACGCGCGATTGTGTTCAGCGGCCGCTATGCAACGCTGCCGCTGCGGGCCAGTACGCGTAACACCATTCATCTGATTCACGGTGATTACGACGAACAGATCCCGCTGCAACGCGCCGAAGAGGCGAAGCAACGTCTGATGTCATTGGGCGGCGATGTCACGCTGGATGTGGTGGAAGATTTACCGCACGCCATTAACGATCGCAGCATGGAGCTGGCGCTGAATCATTTGCGTTATACCGTGCCGCGTCGTTACTTCGATGAGGCGCTCAGCGGTGCCAAGCCGGGCGATGATGATGTGGTGATAATGATGTAGCAGAAAGCGTAACGGCGCGATTTTCGCGCCGTTAGCGATATGGAGGTTATTTCTTTTTCGGCCAGTCGTCTTCGTCGTCCCATTTATCGTTGAAATCACGATGTGGCGGCAACGTCGGTTTGTTATCCATGAATTTTTTATGATCGATACGTTTTAGGTCTTTGTAAACGTTCATCAAAATACCAACCATCAGCAGGATCACCAGGATCCACCAGTACTCTTTAAAGAATTCCATCCCCTTTCTCCTTCTGCGCGCTTAGGCGATCAGCTGTTCCATGATGCGCTGATACATACGGCTCAGCATCTGCAAATCTGACGCTTTCACGCACTCATTGATCTTATGAATGGTGGCGTTCACCGGGCCCAGTTCAACCACCTGCGCACCCATGCGCGCGATAAAGCGCCCATCGGAGGTGCCGCCGGTCGTCAGTAACTGCGGCTTAATCTCATTATAGTGCGCCACAGCGTTTACCACGGCATCCACCAGCTTGCCGCGTGAGGTCAGGAACGGCTGACCGGAAACATTCCACTCCAGCGTGTAGCGCAGCTGATGACGATCAAGCAGCTCCGCCACGCGATCTTTGATCATCTGGTCGGTCAATTGGGTGCTGAAACGGAAGTTGAACTGCACAAAGAATTCGCCAGGAATCACGTTGTTGCTGCCGGTGCCGGCCTGCACGTTAGCGATCTGCATGCTGGTCGGCGGGAAGAATTCGTTGCCTTCATCCCAAACTGTCTCCACCAGCTCATTCAGCGCAGGCATGGCGCGATGCACCGGATTATCCGCCAGATGCGGGTAGGCCACGTGGCCCTGCACGCCATGAATGGTGAGATTCGCGGTCATCGAGCCGCGCCGGCCATTCTTCACCACATCACCCACGATCTCGGTGCTCGACGGTTCGCCGACCAGGCAATAATCCATACGTTCGTTGCGCGCCATCAGGCATTCAACCACTTTCACCGTGCCGTTAACCGCGCTGGCTTCTTCATCGGAGGTAATCAGAAACGCCAGACGACCTTTATGCTGCGGATTAGCGGCAACAAAGCGTTCCGCTGCCACCACCATCGCTGCCAGCGAGCCTTTCATATCTGCCGCGCCACGACCAAACAGCATGCCGTCGCGGATGCTTGGTTCAAACGGCGGGCTGATCCAGCGGTTGGCGTCACCCGGCGGCACCACATCGGTATGACCGGCAAACGCCAGCGTTTCGCCCTGGCCGCGCGTCGCCCAAAAGTTCAGCGTATCGCCAATGTGCATCGGCTCAACGGTGAAGCCGATGGCTTCCAGACGCGCAATCAGCAGCGCCTGACAACCGGCATCATCCGGGCTGAGAGACGGGCGACGGATAAGCTGCTGAGCCAGCTCAATAACCGGACAGAACATGTTATGACTTCTCCTGGATAAAGGCGGAATAAAGGGAATCGTTGAAACCGACCAGCAGATCGCCATTCGGTGCGGCTAACACTGGACGCTTGATGATGGCAGGCTGCGCCAGCATCACCGCTTTGGCACTGGCGGCATCGTTTACCGCGTCGCGTTCGGCTTCCGGCAGCTTGCGCCACGTTGTACCGCGCGTGTTGAGCAGCGCCTCATAACCGAGCTGATCGATAAACGATTGCAGCAGCGCGTCATCAATGCCATCCACGCGATAGTCATGAAAACAGTAGTCGATACCGGAAGACGCTAAATAGTTGCGTGCTTTTTTAATCGTGTCGCAATTTTTAATTCCGTACATCACCCACTGCGCTGTCATCGTTTATTCCCGTTTAGTAAAAAAATAAAGCGCGAGTTTACCACAGCGCCCTAAGGGCTGTGAGCGCTGACGGCGAAAGCCTGCCTGATTCAGGTATTTTTCATGACCATTTTGCCGTTATAAATTTTATTACTTAGGGCCGGGAAGCGCTTTCACTTACGCACTTAATAATTGCCTGTGACATCATTAAGCCACTAAGGATTATCCTAATTGCCATTTTCTGCTACACGATTTAAGTCAGGCATTTTCTGAGTCGTTTTATAGAGTTGCTGAAATGTGCGTCAGTACGCAATTTCAACAGATTGCAGCTTTTCTATGCTTTTGCCGATAGTGATAACAGGTGGAAACGTATTCACCTGTAGAAAAAAACGGCGTAGAATTGCCGCTACAATAAGAGAGGATTTTTATGGTCGACACCGAAATGGGAAACTGGAAAGAATTCATCGAAGCGATGTTACGTAACAAGTAACGCGTGAAGAGAAAAGCAGGGCATTTCCCCACTTGCTGTAATTCTTACCACACACAACAATAAAGCCGCCATGACGTTCATGGCGGCTTTTTTTGTACGGTCGCCATAAATGGCGCCCCTACGGATGAGGTATGCATGGATGTAGGGTCGCCATTTATGGCTACCGAATAAACGCACGCTGCGGCCATCAAAAAGGTCGCCAAAAATGGCGACCCTACGGGGGAAGTATGCATGGATGTAGGGTCGCCATTCATGGCGACCGAATAAATACACGCAGCGGAATGGCATGCTTAATCGTGCGGCTTCTCTTTCAGCGGGAAGCGGCGGCGCACCACCACAAAGAACAGCGGCACAAAGAAAATCGCCAGCACGGTAGCGGAAATCATCCCACCCATCACGCCGGTACCCACAGCGTGCTGGCTGCCGGAACCGGCACCGCTGCTGATGGCCATCGGCAACACGCCGAAGATAAACGCCAGCGAGGTCATCAGGATCGGACGCAAGCGCTGACGTGACGCTTCCAGCGTCGACTCCATCAGTTCGCGCCCTTTGCTGTTGATCTCATTAGCGAACTCCACAATCAAAATGGCATTCTTCGCCGACAAGCCGATCACCGTGAGCAAGCCCACCTGGAAATAGACATCGTTCTCCAGCCCGCGCATCCAGGTTGCCACCAGCGCACCGACTACGCCGAGCGGCACCACCAACATTACCGAGAACGGGATTGACCAGCTCTCATACAACGCCGCCAGACACAGGAACACCACCAGCAGCGAAATCGCGTACAGCGCGGGTGCCTGCGAGCCGGACAAGCGTTCCTGATAGGATGCGCCGGTCCACTGGAAGCCGACGCCGAGCGGCAGCTGCCCAACCAGTTTTTCCATCACGTCCATCGCTGTACCGCTACTGACGCCGTTCGCCGCTTCACCAACAATCTCCAGTGCGGAGTAACCGTTGTAGCGTTCAAGGCGCGGTGAACCGGTTTGCCAGTGGCTGGTGGCGAAAGCAGAGAAGGGCACCATGCCGCCGCTGCTGTTACGCACGTACCACTTGTTGACGTCTTCCGGCAGCATGCGGAACTCTGCCGCTGCCTGCACGTAGACTTTCTTCACGCGACCGCGATCGAGGAAGTCATTGACGTAGGTCGAGCCCCACGCGGTGGTTAAGGTGTCATTGATGGTATCCAGCGACACGCCCAGCGCCTGCGCTTTGCGCTGGTCGACATCAATCTGCAACTGCGGGCTGTCGTCGAGGCCGTTGTGACGCACGCGCGACAGCGCCGGATTGCTGTCAGCCAGCTCCAGCAGCTTATCGCGCATCGCCATTAACTGCGTGTGGCCGATGCCACCGTGATCCTGCAGCTCCATATCGAAGCCCGACGAACTGCCCATACCGGTAATCGCGGGCGGACTGCTGGCGATAACGCGCGCTTCGTTGATCTTGTGGAAGGCTTTAGTTGCGCGCTCAATGATGGCGAAAGAGGTGCGATCGCTGCCCGGACGCTCTTCCCAATCTTTCAAACGAACAAACAGGCGCGCCACGTTCTGGCCGTTACCGCCGGGGCCCGCACCGATGGTGGAGAACACCGAGACCACATTGTCTTTCTCCTGGGTCATGTAGTAGTTCTCGACCTTCGCCACCACGTTTGAGGTCTGCTCCAGCGTTGCACCGGCAGGTAATTGCACCTGCGTCAGGAACACGCCGCGATCTTCCAACGGCAGGAACGAGGTGGGCAGACGGATAAACAGGAACGCCATCAGGCCGATAATCGCGAGATAAAGCAGCAGCCAGCGGCCGCCTTTGCGCAGAATTTTGGCGACGCCGCGTTCATAGCGTTCCGCGCTGGCGTTGAAGGTGCGGTTAAACCAGCCAAAGAAGCCACGACGGCCGTGATGATGGCCTTGCTCCAATGGTTTCAGCAGCGTGGAACAGAGCGCGGGCGTCAGAATCATCGCCACCAATACCGACAGCACCATCGCCGAAACGATAGTGATCGAGAACTGGCGATAGATGGCGCCGACGGTGCCGCCAAAGAACGCCATCGGTACAAACACCGCCGACAGCACCAGCGCAATACCGACCAGTGCGCCCTGAATCTGCCCCATCGATTTACGCGTGGCGGCGCGCGGCGACAGACCTTCCTCGCTCATGATGCGCTCGACGTTTTCCACCACCACAATGGCGTCATCCACCAGCAAGCCGATGGCGAGCACCATCGCAAACATCGTCAAGGTGTTGATGCTGTAACCAAAGGCGTAGAGCACCGCAAAGGTGCCGAGCAGCACCACCGGCACTGCAATGGTTGGGATCAGCGTGGCGCGGAAGTTTTGCAGGAACAGATACATCACGAGGAACACCAGCAGGATCGCTTCCAGCAGGGTTTTTACCACGTCTTTAATTGAGGCCTTAACGAACGGCGTGGTTTCATAGGCGACTTTGGCTTCCAGCCCGTGCGGGAAGTAGTGCGACAGCTCAGCAATGCGCGCTCGCACCAGTTTGTCGGTGTTCATCTCATTGGCGCCGGAAGCCAGCTTAATGCCAAGTCCCGATGCCGCCTGGCCATTGTAGCGGCTGAGGAAGTCATATTTTTCCGCGCCCATCGCCACATCCGCCACATCGCCGAGCGTCACCACCGATCCGTCGCTGTTGGTTTTCAGCGTCACCGCTTTGAACTGCTCAGGTGTTTGCAGCATCGACTGCGCATTTACCGTGGCGTTGAGCGCTTGCTTGTCCACCGACGGCAATCCGCCAACCTGACCCACCGCCACCTGCGCGTTCTGTGATTCAATCGCGCTCACCACGTCTTCGGTGGTCAGCGCGTAGGCAATCAGCTTGTTAGGATCTAGCCAGATGCGCATTGCATATTGCGAGCCGTAGGCATCAACCTGGCCGACGCCATCGATACGGCTGAGCGGATCCTGAATGTTACTGGCGACATAATCTGAAATATCCTGTTTGTCCATACTTCCGTCGGTGGAGACGAAGGCAATCATCAGGATGTTGCTATCACCGGTTTTATTCACCGTCACGCCTTGTGACTGTACCGCTGCGGGCAGTTTGCGCAGCGCACTTTGCAACTGGTTTTGTACCTGCTGACGCGCTTCGTCGGGATTGGTGCCGGCGGTGAAGGTGAGGGTGATTTGGGCCTGGCCGGTGTTACTGCTGTTGGAGGACATGTACATCAAATTATCGATGCCGGTCATGTTCTGTTCGATAACTTGCGTGACGGTGTTTTCCAGTGTTTCTGCGGATGCGCCGGGATAGTTGGCGGTGATGCGCACGTTGGGTGGTGCGAGGTCGGGATATTGTTCAATCGGTAGCGAGATGATCGCCAGCGTGCCGCACAGGCAGAGCAAAATAGACAGAACCCAGGCAAAAATGGGGCGGTCGATAAAAAAATTCGACATGTAACCGACACTCCTCAACTGCGTATTTTTTACTTTTATTATGATGAGCGCGATGCGCGGATGGCGTCACGCTGGCGGAGTGCAAGGTCCTCTAACGAAAACGCCTGCTGATAATACTTTACGCTGAGCAAATTAGAGAATCGTGAGTAAATTATGGAGAAAGTGTGAATGTAGTGACGATTTTATGTGCGCGATTACACATGTCGGCTCTCCAGCCACAGCACCGTCGCGGCAACGCGCGAACGGACATCCAGCTTGCGCAGCAGGTTGCGAATGTGCACTTTTACCGTCTCTTCGGAGATATGCAAGGTGGTGGCGATCTCCTTGTTCGATAATCCGCGCGCCACTTCCTGCAGCACATCCAGCTCGCGTTCCGTCAGCTGTTTGAACGGATTCGACGTTGGCTGGCGCGTCGCAAGATAATCGGCCACCGCATCGCTGAACACGTTTTCACCCTTCGCACCGCGCATCACCTGCGCCAGCAGCAGTTCGGGTTCGCTGTCTTTCAGCAAATAGCCGTCGGCACCGGCATCCACCATCGCGTAGATATCATTGCGCGCATCAGAAACCGTCAGCACCAAAATGCGTGCGGCGATGCCTTCGTTACGCAGCGCTTTTAACGTATCCAGCCCGGACATACCTTTCATGTTGAGATCGAGCAGGATGACATCCGGCGACAAACGCCGCGCTTCGGCCAGCGCTTCAGTGCCGTTATTGGCTTCGGCCACCACTTCCAGCCGAGGCTCCAGCGCCAGCAGCTGGCGAATACCACGGCGCATCAGCGGATGATCGTCAACGATCATAATTGTCAGGGAAGGGTTAGCCATAATCTCTCCAATATTTCATTTTGTAGGGTCGCCATTCATGGCGACCTGGTTCCAGGTGCGCATGAATGCGCACCCTACCAAACCACCGTAGGGTCGCCATTCATGGCGACCTCATTCTCATTGTTAACTCAACCGATGCGCCGGGCGCGGCGGAAAACGCAGCGTAACGCGCGTGCCTTGCGCCTGCGGGGTAATCATCAACGTGCCGGATAAGCGCGCGGCACGCTCCGCCATAATCGTTAATCCATAATGTCCCGGCGGCTCTTCAAGGCTGCTAATACCGCAGCCATCGTCTTCAATCGTCAGCAGGTGGTCCTCATCAGCGACACGCTGATAATGAATCTGAATATTCTGCGCCTGCGCATGCCGAATCGCGTTGAGCAGCGCTTCGCGCGCAATCTGCAGCACATGCACTTGCTGCTGGGCATCCAGCGTCTGCAGGCCGGGCTGATAATCGAAGTCGATGGCCGCCTGCGATTGCTCCTGCAGCGGCGCAATCATCGCCTGCATCGCCTGCACCAAATCAGCCTGTTCGATGGTCAGGCGGAAAGTGGTCAGCAGCTCGCGCAGTTGCTGATAGGCTTCGGCCAGCGCGCGATCAAAATCAGCGATAATCGCCAGCGCCTGCGGTTGCGACTCATCGACATTACGCCGCAGCAGCGCCAACTGGATGCGCAGGAAAGAGAGCGACTGCGCCAGCGAATCGTGCAATTCGCGCGCAATGGTGGCGCGCTCTTCTATTAATAGCATCTGCTGATACTGTTTTTGCGTCTGCCAGATCCATAGCGCGCGCGCCAGCATGTTCGCCAGGCTCTGCATCAGTTCGTCGGCGGGCGGTGCGCGGCGGGTTTGCCAGCACAGCTCGCCCAGCCGCTGCTCTTCCTGCATTAACGGTAATCGCTGCCAGCTTAAATCATCCGCCGCCACGCCGGCCTGAAACTCAATCCCCTCGCTGGCAATTTGCAGCACCGTTAATGCTTCACGCCGCTGCACCAGACGCAGCAATCCCTGAAACAGTTCGGGATTGGGTGGGCTGCTGGTGAGAATTTGTGAGCTTTCATACAGCAGGGAAAGCGTGCGATTGGCTTGCGTGAGATCTTCTGTTTTATCCCGCACCGCGCACTCAAGCAGGCGATAGTGCGAATGCAGCCGTTCCGCCATGGTGGTGAAGGCCTGCGCTAGCACGCCCAGTTCATTGGGTTGTTGCACCGGCAGCGGCGGAAAAGCGAAATTCGCCTGCTCAACATATTGGCTGGCGGTCACCAGCGCGTTGAGCGGCCGCACTACGTTGCGGCGGATAAAGCGAATCGTCCACAGCGCCAGCGCCACAATCGCCAGAAAACCAAACAGGCTGCTGGCGGCCACCAGATGCATTTTCAGCTCAGCGTAATGCTGCAATGCCAGCACGAAGCGGTCGATCTCACTGACGTAACCCGCGACACGCTGCTGGTAGATTTGCGCCCGCTCGGGCTGTAATGTCTCCTGCAACATCGGCCAGCTGTCACGCAGATAGCGATAGCGGCTGCTCACTTCAAGCGGCACCCACGCGCGCTCCAGATGTTGTAGTGCCGGGGATTCCAGCGTTTGCCGGTAGAGTTGAATGTGATGTTCCAGCTGCTGCGGATCGCGCGTGCTGTCCCACGCCAGCCGGTAAATCTGCATGCGCAGCGATCCGGCGACATTTACCGCTTCGGCATCGCGCAGGCTGCTGGAGAGCGTCATCAGCGCCAGCCCGGTGGTTAACAGCGACAGCAGCACAATCACACTGAGTGCGCGGGCAATGGTTCGAGTAACGGGACGTTTCACAATCACAGTAATAACCCTTGTAAGAGCGGGGGATTATAGGGCAGCCGTGCGGTAACGGCGAGTTCGATCTCGTCACATCAGGTTACTTTTAACAGATAAAACCCTTTCTCTTTACCTTTCCCTAAATAACCCGCGCTTAGCTGGCGAAATATTAAACGCCTTTACCGCTTGCTCAACCTGGTTTTCATTCCCTGCGTGATAATGAGTCCTGTAACCCTTAACGGAAGACAACAGGAGCATCACATGAAGAGACGTTATGCCGTTCTGACTGCTGCACTGCTTGCCACCGCAAGTTTCTCGACGCTGGCAGCCCAGCCCGTAAGCGCCACACAAGCGCAAAACCTGCAAAGCGCGGGCACCGTTTCCATCAGCGGCGTGCGCGGTACGCTGGATGATGCAACGCGCCATCTGTCGCAAAAAGCGCAGGAGGAAGGCGCCAGCGGCTATCGCGTTATTGGTGTACAAACTCCAGGCGATTCCAGCCTGTGGAGCGGCACCGCAGAGATTTATCGTTAATTCCCTCCAGTAGTATCCCTGTAGTAGTAGTTATCCCTGTAGCCATCCCTTTTACCGGTCAGCCCTCTGACCGGTTTTTTTGTGCACCGCGACGGATTATTACAATTCATCTTGTGCAGCCTGGCGGTATTTTTTGCTTCGTTCTTGCAGAACGGGTAGGATTCATCGCCGTAAATTCCCACCCCGCCACGCGACATCGTTCCGCCGCGTGACACCGGGTTTTTACCCCATTTCGCACCGCCATACGCAATCGTTTGGTTCAGCGGTGATTGATGGTCAGGACAAACAGGATAGCTATGAAATCAACTAAAAAAACCGCAGCCGAACAACGCGCTGCGAAAAGACGCTGGCTCAACTCGCACGACAGCGGTTACCACAAAGCAATGGGTAATCGTCAGGTACAAATGATCGCCATCGGCGGTGCTATCGGTACCGGTCTGTTCCTCGGTGCTGGCGCGCGCCTGCAAATGGCCGGTCCTGCACTGGCGCTGGTTTATCTGGTGTGCGGTATCTTCTCCTTCTTTATCCTCCGTGCGTTGGGCGAACTGGTATTACACCGTCCTTCCAGCGGCAGCTTTGTTTCTTATGCACGTGAATTCCTTGGGGAAAAAGCGTCTTACGTAGCGGGCTGGATGTACTTCGTTAACTGGGCGATGACCGGTATCGTCGATATCACCGCCGTCGCGCTTTACATGCACTATTGGGGCGCGTTTGGCGATGTGCCGCAGTGGGTGTTTGCGTTGGGTGCGCTGGCGATTGTCGGCACCATGAACATGATCGGCGTGAAGTGGTTCGCCGAGATGGAGTTCTGGTTCGCACTGGTCAAAGTGCTGGCGATTGTGGCGTTCCTGATTGTGGGAACGATATTCCTGGGCAGCGGTAAGCCGCTCGACGGCAACACCACAGGATTCCACTTGATCACCGATAACGGCGGCTTCTTCCCGCACGGTTTGCTGCCAGCGCTGGTGTTGGTGCAGGGCGTAGTATTCGCCTTCGCCTCGATTGAGCTGGTCGGTACGGCGGCGGGCGAGTGTAAAGATCCCAAAACCATGCTGCCGAAAGCCATCAACAGCGTGATCTGGCGTATCGGCCTGTTCTACGTCGGTTCCGTGGTGCTGCTGGTGCTGCTGCTGCCGTGGAATGCCTATCAGGCGGGGCAAAGTCCGTTCGTGACCTTCTTCTCTAAACTTGGCGTGCCTTATATTGGTAGCGTGATGAACATCGTGGTGCTGAGCGCTGCGCTGTCGAGCCTCAACTCGGGGCTTTATTCTACCGGTCGTATCCTGCGTTCGATGTCGATGGGCGGTTCTGCACCGCAGTTCATGTCGAAGATGAGCAAACAGCAGGTGCCGTATGCCGGTATTCTGGTGACCATCGGTGTATACATATTTGGTGTGGTACTCAACTACTACGTGCCTTCTCAGGTATTTGAAATCGTTCTGAACTTTGCTTCGCTCGGCATCATTTCGTCGTGGGGCTTTATCGTGGTGTGTCAGATGCGTCTGCGCAAAGCGATTAAAGAAGGCAAGGCAGACGATGTCAGCTTCAAACTGCCGTGGGCGCCGTTTACTTCATGGTTGACGCTGCTGTTCCTGGCGAGCGTCTTAGTGTTGATGGCGTTTGACTATCCAAACGGCACCTACACCATCGCCTCAATTCCGTTAATTGCCGTGATTCTGGTGCTGGGCTGGTTTGGCGTGCGCAAACGCGTGCATGCTGAAGCGCAGAAAGAGCATGAACATCATGCTGAGAATCACGATACGCTGGCGGAAGATTCACCGCGCTAATCACAGCGATTCTCATCTGCGGGGGCCTTTTGGCCCCCGTTTTTATTTCAATTCCCCTTCACTTGATCCCACGTCGGGATTTACCCCTTTGGGGTGATATAGCCCTCATTAGCGTCAGGTTATTTTACGCACCATCTCTCTTTCCCCCGTTTAAGGTGAACCGATGGCGCTGTCGCGACGTGAACTCTTTACCGGGCAGCGCGTAGCGTCTGCTGACGGCATCGCTTTGCCGTGGTGGCGGGGAGAGAACGGTTGTGATGGCTGCGGCAAATGTGTATCGGCCTGCGAAACCCATATCATCCGCCTGGCTGCCGGTGAAGTGCCGCACCTCGATTTTCTGCAGGGCGAATGCACGTTCTGCGCCGCCTGCGTAGACGCTTGCCCGCAGCCGCTGTTTCACGCGCGTGAAACCGAGCCGTTTCCGCAACGCATTCGCATCGACAACCGCTGCATCACCTTTCTTGGCGTGAATTGCCGCAGCTGTCAGGAGAGTTGCGAACAGCAAGCCATCCGTTTCCATTTGATGCCGAATGGCATCGCACAGCCTGAAACCCTTCCGCAGCATTGTACCGGTTGCGGCGCCTGCATCGCGCCTTGCCCGGTCTCAGCCACAGGATTACATCATGAACCATGAACACAGTTGGCACGTCTGCGGCCTGGTGATTCAGGCGCGCCCGGCGTCGATTCCCGCCGTGAAAAGTGCGTTGCTGGCCTTTGACGATTGCGATATCGCTGCCGAAGACGCCGCGCGCGGCACGCTGGCGGTGACGCTGGGTGCGGCAGATAGCGCCGCGCTGCTGCGCAATATTGAAGAGAGCCGCAACATCGCTGGCGTGTTGGCGGTATCGCTGGTGTATCACCAGCAAGACGAAATTGAAGAACCTTGTAAGGAAGCATCATGAGTATAAGTCGTCGTGATTTTATGAAGGCCAATGCGGCGGCGGCTGCTGCCACGGCTGCAGGACTCACCATTCCTACCGTGACCAAAGCCGCGACCTCGCTGGCTGCGCCGATTCGCTGGGAAAAAGCGCCGTGCCGATTCTGCGGCACCGGCTGTGGCGTGCTGGTCGGCACCCAGGATGGCCGCGTAGTGGCTTCGCAGGGCGATCCGCAGGCAGAAGTGAACCGCGGTCTGAACTGTATCAAAGGCTATTTCCTGCCGAAGATCATGTACGGAAAAGATCGTCTGACCCAGCCGCTACTGCGCATGACCGACGGCAAATATGCCAAAGAGGGCGAGTTCACGCCGGTCAGTTGGGATCAAGCCTTCGACATCATGGAAGAGAAGTTCAAAGCGGCGCTGAAAGCCAACGGCCCGGATTCGGTCGGCATGTTCGGTTCCGGTCAGTGGACGGTATGGGAAGGTTACGCGGCCTCCAAGCTGATGAAAGCCGGTTTCCGCACCAACAATCTCGATCCTAATGCGCGTCACTGCATGGCTTCAGCGGTGGTCGGTTTTATGCGCACCTTCGGCATGGATGAACCGATGGGCTGCTACGACGACATCGAGCAGGCCGACGCCTTTGTGCTGTGGGGCTCGAACATGGCGGAGATGCACCCGATTCTCTGGTCACGTATCACCGCGCGTCGTCTCAGTAATGACAACGTCAAAGTGGCGGTGCTTTCAACCTATCGTCATCGCAGCTTCGAGCTGGCCGATAATGCGATAGTGTTCACGCCGCAGAGCGATTTGGTGATCCTCAACTTCATCGCCAACTACATTATTCAGAACAACAAGGTCGATAAAACCTTCCTGCAGAACCACGTGACACTGCGCAAAGGCGTGACTGACATCGGTTACGGCTTGCGTCCCACCGATCCGCGTCAGGCTGCGGCGAAGAACCCGGACAGCGGCGAATCCACGCCGATGAGCTTCGAAGAGTTTGCGAAGTTTGTTTCCGAGTATACGGTGGAAAAAACCAGCGCAATGAGCGGCGTGGAGAAAGATCAGCTGATCGCCCTCGCCGAACTGTATGCCGACCCGAAAGTGAACGTGGTGTCGTACTGGACCATGGGCTTCAACCAGCATACGCGCGGCGTGTGGGCCAATAACCTGTGCTACAACCTGCACTTATTGACCGGTAAAATTTCGCGTCCGGGCACCGGTCCGTTCTCGCTGACCGGTCAGCCGTCGGCGTGTGGCACGGCGCGTGAAGTCGGTACTTTCGCCCACCGCTTACCGGCGGACATGGTGGTTAATAATGACAAACACCGCGCCACCGCCGAGAAGCTGTGGAAGCTGCCGCAGGGCACTGTGCCGGCCAAAATTGGCTTGCACGCCGTGGCGCAGGATCGCGCGCTGAAAGATGGCAAGCTCAATGCCTATTGGGTGATGTGTAACAACAACATGCAGGCTGGTCCGAACCTGACGCAGGAGCGTATGCCGGGCTGGCGCGATGAGCGCAACTTCATCGTGGTTTCCGATCCCTATCCCACCGTCAGCGCCTTGTCGGCTGACCTGATTCTGCCGACCGCGATGTGGGTGGAGAAAGAGGGCGCCTACGGCAACGCCGAGCGTCGCACCCAGTTCTGGCATCAGCAGGTGAAAGCGCCGGGCGATGCGAAATCCGATCTGTGGCAGCTGGTGAACTTCTCCAAACGTTTCAAAGTGGCTGAAGTGTGGCCGGAAGCGCTGCTGGCGCAGAATCCTGAGCTGCGCGACAAAACGCTGTTTGATGTGCTGTATGCCAACGGCCAGGTCAACCAGTTCCCGCTAAGTGAAGTGGCAGATGACCAGTTGAATGATGAAGCGCGCGAGTTTGGCTTCTACATCCAAAAAGGCTTGTTCGAAGAGTACGCCAGCTTTGGTCGCGGTCACGGCCACGATCTCGCGCCGTTCGATGTTTACCATCAGGCGCGCGGCTTGCGCTGGCCGGTTGTCGATGGCAAAGAGACGCGCTGGCGCTATCGCGAAGGTTACGACAGCTACGTCAAAGCCGGTGAAGGCGTGCGTTTCTACGGCAAGCCGGATGGCAAAGCCACCATCTTCGCGCTGCCATACGAAGCACCTGCGGAATCGCCGGATGAAGAGTACGACCTGTGGTTCTGTACCGGTCGCGTACTGGAACACTGGCATACCGGCACCATGACGCGTCGCGTGCCGGAACTGCATCGTGCGGTGCCGCAGGCGCTACTCTATATACATCCGCTGGATGCCAAAGAGCGCAATTTCCGTCGCGGCGAGAAAGTCCGCGTGGTGTCGCGTCGTGGCGAAACCCTTGCCACCGTGGAAACGCGCGGCCGCAATCAGCCGCCAAAAGGTCTGGTATTTATGCCGTTCTTCGATGCGGGCGTGCTGGCCAACAACGTCACGCTGGACGCCACCGATCCGCTGTCGAAGCAGACCGATTACAAAAAATGCGCCGTCAAGCTGGTTAAAATTTAAGGCAGGATGCAATGAAACCCTTAATCACACTCGTTACTTTGGCCGCCCTGATGCTGGGCGGCACGGTTTACGCCAATAACGGCGTCGATCTCAACCAGTCACCGGAAGTGACGGCCACGCAGCAGGGCACTATTCATCAGCCTAAAGAGCAGAGCCGCAAGCCGTTGAACTACGTGAATCAGCCGCCGGTGATCCCGCATAGCGTGGATGGCTATCAGGTGACGAAAAACGTTAACCGTTGCCTGCAGTGTCACGGCACGCAGAGCAACCTCACCACTGGCGCGCCACGCGTCAGCCCAACGCACTTCACCGATCGCGATGGTTTGGTGAGCAGCACCGTGTCGCCGCGCCGCTACTTCTGCCTGCAGTGTCACGTACCGCAAACCGATGCCAAACCGGTGGTGGAAAACACCTTCAAACCGGCTGACGGCTTCGGTAAGTGAGGAAATGATGAAAGAGAAACTTCTGCGCATCTGGCGCTGGTGGCGACGTCCAAGTCGTCTGGCGCTCGGCACCTTGCTGATTCTGGGCTTTGCTGGCGGGATTATTTTCTGGGGCGGATTCAACACCGCGATGGAGATGACCAACCGCGAGCAGTTCTGTATCGGCTGCCATGAAATGCGCAATAACGTCTATCAGGAATATATGCAGACGGTGCACTACAACAACCGCAGCGGCGTGCGCGCCACCTGTCCGGATTGTCACGTGCCGCACGAATGGGGCCCGAAAATGCTGCGCAAGATCCAGGCGAGCAAAGAGGTGTATGCCAAGATTTTCGGCATCATCGATACGCCGCAAAAGTTTGAGGATCACCGCATCGAGCTGGCGCAAAACGAGTGGCGCAGGATGAAAAACAACAATTCGCAGGAGTGTCGTAACTGCCACAACTTCGATTATATGGATTTCACCGCGCAGAAAACCGTGGCCGCGAAGATGCACAGCAAAGCAGTTGAGGAAGGGAAAACCTGTATCGATTGTCACAAAGGCATCGCGCACCATCTGCCGGATATGAAAGACCAGCCAAACGGTTTTTGAAACGGTTGCCATAAATGGCAACCCTACGTTCGAGCGTGTTTCACCCGTAGGGTCGCCATTTATGGCGACCTCGCTCACAATTCAGATAGTTTTCCCTGCCGCTTCGGCCTATTATCTCAGGCTCCCTCAATTTAGCAGTGGAGCGGTTATGTCGTTAAAGATCAACATCATCAAAGACAAGTTGCTGTCAGAAAACTGGTTTGTGCTGCGCAACTTCACCTACGAACTCACCCGCAACAACGGCGAAGTCGTGCGTCACAAGCGCGAAGTTTACGATCGCGGTAACGGCGCCACCATCCTGTTGTACAACACTGAAAAAAATAGCGTTCTGCTGGTGCGTCAGTTCCGCATTGCCACCTATGTGAATGGCAACGAAAGCGGCGAGCTGATTGAGACCTGCGCGGGGCTGCTGGATGACGACTCGCCGGAAGAGTGCATTCGCAAAGAAGCGATTGAAGAGACCGGTTATCAGGTGGGCAAGGTGGAGAAACTCTACGAAGTCTATATGTCGCCGGGCGGCGTGACCGAATTGATCCACTTCTTCGCCGCGCAATACAGCGATGCGCAGCGCGCCAACAATGGCGGTGGTGTTGAGGATGAAGAGATTACCGTACTGGAGCTGAGTTTCCCGGAAGCGCTGGCGATGGTAAAAGATGGCCGCATTCGTGACGGTAAAGCCATTATGCTGTTGCAGCATGCGCAGATTGCCGGTTGGTTAAAGCCGTAATTTGGCCAGGTCGCCATAAATGGCGACCCTACAACACCCGTAGGGGCGGCATTCATGCCGACCTTGTCCATTACCGCACAGGATTATACCAACTCACCCAACGCTTCCGGCACGCACTCGGGATACGCCTGCAAACGCGCCAGTGCTTCTGCGTAAGAGGGCATCGAATGTGCCGCACCGGAGCGTTCCACGCACAGCGAAGCATAAGCCGAAGCAAACAGCGCCGCTTGCGGCAATTCATCGCCAGAAGCCAGCCGCGCCGCCAGTGCGCCGTTAAACGCATCACCCGCGCCGGTGGTATCCAGCGGCTGCGCCGGGAACAGCGGAATACGCAGCGGTGGCTGCTCGGCTACTGAAAGTAACGCGCCGGAAACTCCCAAGGTAATAATCACCTGACGCGCGCCTTTACGATGCAGCTTTTCTGCCGCTTGCTGCGCGCTGGCGAAGTCTGTGACCTTCACGCCGGTCAGCTGCATCGCTTCGGTGCTGTTCGGCGTCAACAAGTCCACTTTCGCCAGCAGCGCATCAGTGACTTTCTGCCACGGCGCGGGATTCATAATCACAAAGGTGCCGCCAGCGCGCGCGTTGTCGATCATGCGCTGAATGGCGCTGAGATTATTCTCCAGCTGCACCAGCAGAATATCGGCGGCGGCAACGGTGGGTTGGCAACGCGTCACTTCTGCGGCTGTTACCGTGGTGTTCGCGCCGGGATAGACCGAAATCATGTTCTCGGCATCGTCACCGGCAACGTAAATCAGCGCATTGCCGGTCGGTTTCTCCTTGCAGGTGAACAAGGTAATGGCATCGAAACCGGTCTTTTCCAGATGACGACGCGCAAACATGCCGAAGTCATCATTACCAATCTTTCCGATATAGTGCACGCGCGCTCCGGCACGCAGCGCGGCCGTTGCCTGGTTGGCACCTTTGCCGCCCGGTCCCATCATGCTGGTATGGGCGGTGAGCGATTCGCCCGGCATCGGAAAACGGTTCATCACCGCGACCACGTCGAGGTTGAACGAGCCAAACACACACACTTTTCCTTTCATCATGCACTCCTGAACAGACGTTCGGCGGCTAAACAGGCACCGCGACAACCGGTGTGATCGGTGGATTGGCTAAACACGATCTTCAAACCGTCACGCGTGGCGGGTGGACGAAGATGCTGCTGAATCTGGCTGCGTAACTGCGCCAGCGGGAAGTCCGCCATCGCCAGCACGCCGCCGCCCAGAATCAGGTATTCCGGATCGAGGATGTTCATCTCGGTGGCAATCAACTGCGCCAGGCGCTGCACAAAAGCCTGTAGCTCCGGATGCTCGCGATGCTGGGTAAACAGCACCGACATATTGGTTTCCGGCACGTTGGCGCTCGCCCAGCGGCTTAGCCAGTGGCCGGAAGTGACGGTTTCCGCACAGCCACGATTGCCGCACGGGCAGGGCAGATCGTTGCCAGTAATCGGCACATGGCCGAGCTCACCTGCGCCGCCGTGCTGACCATGATAAAACTGGCCGTTGATCCACAAACTGTTGCCCATGCCGGTGCCGGGATACAAACCCACCGCGCTGTCCGGCAGCTGCTCCAGCTGCAGTAAATCCCACAGCATCAGATGGTTAACATCTTTATCCATCGCTACCGGCACGCCAAGACGTTCGGTCAGCAGCGCGGCAACCGGTTGTTGATCCAGCGCCTGGATAAACGGCAGCGAAATCACCTGCTGGCGGTCGCGACTGAGAATGCCGGGTAATCCGAGCATCACGCCGCTCACCGGCTGCTGCTCCAGCGTTTCACTGATTAACTCGCCCAACGCGCTCAGCGCATCAGGTTGCTGCGCCCAGCTGGCCGTCGGCACTTTACGGAAGCTCGACCAAACGCGGCCTGCTTCCATCAGCTGCAGACGTGTGCCGGTGCCGCCAATGTCGATACCGAGCCAGCATTTTTTCATGCGGATACCTGCGCCAATCCCTGAGCCTCATCGATGCTTTCGCGCATCATATTCCAGGCGGTTTCCAGATCGTCGTGAATATTGAACAAACCGGAGGTGCCAACAATCAGCACTTCTGCGCCTGCGCCAACCAGCGTGTTATAGGTGCGGGTGTTGCAGGAGCCGTCGATCTCAATCAGGTATTGATAGCCGTTGGCCTGCTTCAGCGCTTTCAGCTCCTGTACCTTCTGCACCATTTCCGGAATAAACGGTTGCCCGGCGTAGCCCGGATCCACCGTCATCACGGTGATCTTATCCACCAGATGAATGTAGTGATGGATAAAGGAGACCGGCGTAGCCGGGTTGAGCACCACGCCGACTTTTTTGCCGAAGCTGCGGATCATATTGATCACGCGGAACGCATCGCGGTTGATGGTTTCGGCGTGCGGGCAGATGTAATCCGCGCCCGCTTTGGCAATCACTTCAATGAAATCGGTGGGTTGCTCGACCATCAAATGCACATCCAGCGCCACTTTGGTGAACGGGCGAATCTGCTCAATAAAGAATGGCGACAGCGTGATATTTTTCACGTAGTGACCATCCATAATGTCGATATGCAGGAAGTCGGCGCGGGAGTCCAGCACGGCGAGCTGGTGCTTGATCTCCATCAGATTCATACACATCAACGACGGGGAGACTTGAATACGCATCATACTTCCTTTTTTTCGGTCAAAGGGTTAAGCGCCGCAGCCAGCTTGCTGAGTTTGACGGCACGATGTTCGTTAAAGCGGGTTTTAAATTGTTTGAAGGCCAGTACCACAATCAGCACCGCGCCCCACATTGCCAGGCTGACGTGCTGGCTGATGTTCATCAGGTTGAAGCCGGTGGAGAGCACTTGCAGGGCGATCAGCGCCAGCACCACGCCAGTCACGCGACCAAAGCCGCCGTTGGGATCGGTACCGCCAAGGATGATCGCCAGCACCGTCAGCAGCAGATACGCATCGCCGTAACCCATACGCGCTGAGTTGAAGCGCGCCATCATGATCAATCCGGCCAACACGCACAGCAGGCTGGAGATGACGTACACCAGAATCACCATGCGATGGGTGTTGATGCCGCTAAACCAGGTGGCGTTGATGTTACTGCCGCCCATGTAGATGCATTTACCGGCGCGGGTTTTGCCGAGGAACAGCGCCAGCAGCGCGGCAGCAATCAGGAACACCCACAGCGGCAGCGGAACGCCAAGCAATGTGTTAGAACCGAGCGCCTGCACCACCGACGGCATGCCGCTGACGGCAGCACCTTTGGTCAGCCAGATGCCGATACCGTTCAGCGTCATCATGGTCGCTAGCGTCACCAAAATCGGGTGCGCACCAATGCGCGTTACCATCACGCCGGTAATCACGCCAATCAGCGCAGCAATCAGCATCGCGCCGATGATTGCGATGAACAGCCACAGCAGTTGCATGCCGGTTCCCGCATCGGCGGGCAGGGCGCGCATCAGCGTCCAGGCAATAAACAGCGCCGTCAGGTTGGCGGTGGCGATGATCGCCAGATTCAGTCCGCCGCTGAGAATGGCGATAAACATCGCCAGCGTCAGCAAGCCGAGTTCGGGCAGCTGGAACGCCATGCTCATAAAGGTCGAATCCGTGAGAAAGCGGCCCGGCAGCATGATGGTGAAGGTCGCCAGCGCCAGCGCAATGAGCAGCATCAGGCCGATATTGGTGCCGTCCGGACGCAGAGCAGAGAGTGATTTCATGTGAATGCGCCTTCCGTTAGACGAAACTGACATCAGTTTCTTTACGTTTTTTGTAGTGAGTCACGGCGATGGCCACCATGATCACGCCGCCCACCACGATGTTCATGAAGTAGTTGGAGACGCCAATCAGGTTGAGGCCGTTCTTCAGGATGGCGATGAGGAACACGCCCATTAAGGTGCCGCTCACCGTGCCTTTGCCGCCCATCAGGCTGGCACCGCCCAGCACCGTGGCAGCCAGCACATCCAGCTCGCCGCCGACCAGCGCATTCGGCACCACTTCACCCATGCGATAGACCTGCACTAAGCCGCCAATCGCCGCCATGGCACCCAGCCAGCCGTAAGCAAAGACATGAATCAGACCGACGCGAATACCAATGCGGCGCGCCGATTCCGCATCGCCGCCCACCGCATACAGCTGGCGGCCAAGATTGGTTTTGTTCAGCAGCAGCGCGGTGAGTCCGGCAATCACCAGCATGGTCACCAGCGGTAATCCAATCTGGAAGCTGTTGCCTTGCCAGGTGAACGGCAGCACGCTGCGCAGCGTGATCCACCAATCCGGCAGCGAATAGAGGCTTTTGCCGCCGGTCACCCACATCAACAGACCGAACAGCAGCGACTGCATGCTGATGGTGATGATGATCGACACCACGCGCAGCGAGGTAATCAGCAGGGCGTTGATCACGCCAAACAGCGTGCCGCACACCACCGCCAGCAGAATGCTGAGCAGGGCGTTATCAAACTGGAACTGCACGAACAGCGAGGCGATCAGGTATTGCACCACCGACGCCACCGCAGCAAAGGAGATATCGATGCCGCCGGTCACCAGCACCACAAACAGGCCGAGGGCAAAGATGCCGGTCACGGCGTAGCTTTCGGCCAGATCCAGCAGGTTTTGTACCGTCAGGAACTGATCGCTGGCGGCAGAGAAAAACACGATGAACGCCAGCAAAACCCAGGCAAGCCAGCCCTGGCTGGAGCTCGGACGTAAACGAGAAAAATCAGGCATTGATCACCTCCGCCAGCTGCTGTTGCTCAACGGTATCGGGTTGGTATTCGGCATGAACGGTGCCATCACGGAAGTGCAGGATGCGGTCGCAGTTGTACCAAACTTCAGGCACTTCGTCGGAAATCAGAATGATCGACAGACCTTCTTTCGCCAGTAAGTGAATCAGCTGATAGATGCTGGCTTTAGCGCCGACATCCACGCCAACGGTGGGCGAATCGAGGATCAGGATGCGCGGCTGGGTCAGCACCCATTTCGCCAGCACGATTTTCTGCTGGTTGCCGCCGGAAAGCGTAGAGATCGCTAGGTTGGGATCGGCAACGCGCACGCCAAGCTGCTGAATCCACTGCAGGATCAGCTTGTTCTTGCGGTATTCGTCAATCAGGTGGAAACGGTTTTGCAGTTTGTCGAGGATCGGCAGCACCATGTTGTCGGCCACCGATTGCTGCTGCACTAAGCCCAGCGTTAAGCGATCTTCAGAGACGTAGCCGATACCGGCTTTGATCGCGTCTTCGTGTCCACGGAAGCGCACCGGTTTGCTGTCGAGCCAGATCTTGCCGCTGTCCGGTTTGGTCATGCCAAACAGCGACAGCGCCAGTTCGGTGCGGCCAGAGCCCAGCAGGCCGCACAGGCCCAGCACTTCGCCCTGATAGAGTTTGAAATTAACGTCGTGATATTGTCCGGCACGCGTCAGTTTTTCGACTTCGAGGATCAGGCGGTCGTCATTGCGCGTCGGCGTTTTTAACTGGTAGTCGAGCTTCAGGCCGGTCATCAGTTCGGTCAGATGGTGCGGCGTCATCTCTTTGGCGGGCCAGCAGCCCATTTTGCGGCCGTCGCGAATCACCGTCACGCGATCAGAGATTTCCAGCACTTCATCCAGACGATGGCTGACAAACACCACGCAGATGTTTTTGTCTTTGAGGTAACGCACGGTGCGCAGCAGCTGGTTTACTTCGGTGCGCGTCAGCGACGCCGTTGGTTCATCCATGATCACCAGCCGCGCATCGGCGACCAGCGCACGGCAAATTGCTACCTGCTGGCGGGCGGCAATCGACAGCGATGCCACTTTCTCATCGAGGTCGAGGTCAAACTTCAGCTCATCAATGATGCGCTGCGCCGATTCACGCAGTTTGGCTTTGCGGTGCCAGCCGAGCAGGCTAGCCAGGTTGTGCTCGAAGGCGATGTTTTCCGCCACGCTGAGATTGGGGAACAGCGACAGATCCTGATAGATCACCTGGATGCCGAAGTCACGCGCCTGACGTGTGGTCAGACGCGGGAAGCTTGGGCCTTCGCCCAGCGTGATGCGGCTGCCGCTATCCGGGGCATGAACCCCGGAAATGACTTTGATTAAGGTGCTCTTGCCACAGCCGTTGGTGCCAGCGAGACAGTGCACTTCGCCAGCCAGTAAGGTCAGCGAGATATCGCTCAGTGCGCGGTTGCCACCAAATGTTTTCGACAGGTTGTCGAGCGCAATCAGCGTCTGTGGGATCACCTCTTTCATCATTACAGCCCCATTTTCACCAGTTTTGGCAGGTTCTCTTTGTCCAGGCTTTCGGTGTTATTGCCGAGGATGGTGTGGGTCGCCTCGTCAACTTTCACTTTGCCCAAACCCTCGATGGTCATTCCGTCGGTGATTGGCTCTTTCTTCTGCATCATGTCGGCGATGCGCACGAACACTTCGCCTGCGGTCTGCGGATTCCAGATGTAGCCGCCTTTGATCGCGCCGCGCTGCACCAGTGACGCGCCCTGACCAGGACTGAAGGCTCCAATCACGCAAACCTGATCCATCTTGTTACGGTTCATCACCGCACGACCGGCGCCAATAGGACCTTGTGAACCAAAGGCCATAATCCCTTTCAAATCCGGGTACTTGGACATCAGCTCATTGGTAGTACGAATCGAGTCATCCAGTGATTCGCCGACGCCAAACTTGTCGGTGACCATCTGCATCTTCGGATAGTGTTCTTTCTGGTAATTTAGCGCGGCATCGGTCCACTGCTGATGCAATGGCACGGTCAGGCTGCCGACGTACATGGCGTATTTGCCCTCTTCATGCATGCATTTCGCCAGCGCTTTCATATGGTTAATGCCGTGCGTCGGCGCATCCACCAGTTCGAAGTCCCAGTTGGCGCCTTTCTGATCCGGCGATTCGTGGGTGATGACTTCAATGCCGGCATCACGGGCGCGCTTCAGCACCGGCTCCAGCACTTTCGGGTCATTCGGCACCACGCCAATGATGTCGACCTTCTGGGCAATCAAATCTTCGATAGCGCGTACCTGAAGAGCCGGATCGGCCGCGGTTGGGCCAACCATCCACGCGTCAATGCCGCGTTTCGCCGCTTCACTCTTGATGCCCGCTTCCATGGCGTTGAACCACGGAATACCGCCAATTTTCACCACGATGCCCATGCGTAATTTGTCAGCAGCGTGCGCACCGGAGGCGGCAAACAGGGCGAGTAGAGAACAGGCGATAAGATGTTTTTTCATAAAGACTCCGATTTAATTTTTTATTAGCTGCATAGAATGGCTGCGCTGGGAGCAATCAATAATATTGACGCCGTTCCACGCTAATTCTTGTTCCAGCTCTTTGTCTTTTAATTGGTCAGTAATGAGAAAGTCCACATCGCGATAATGACAAATACGCGCGAATGAGGGCCGCAGGAATTTACTTCCGTCCAGCAGCAGATGTTTTCTTTCCGCTGCTAATAACATTTGCTGTTTTAAATGTGCGTTGTTTTCGTTACCTTCGCGTAAATAACCGTCATTGCCTAAACTGCTACAGGAAAAAAAGATCTTATTAATCTGAAATTCCCTGAGCGGTTGCTCGGCGACTACGCCGTGGAAATCTTCATAACGGTCAGAATACTCTCCCCCCAGACAGATGGTGCGGATACTGCCGCGTGCCGCAAGGGTTTGCACAATCCTGATGGAGTTGGTTAATACCGTTAATTCAATATCTGGCAGCTGTCGCGCTAAATACCAGCAAGTGGTGCTGCTATCGAGTAATATACAATCGCCAGGGCTGATGAAATCGAGTGCGCGTTTGGCAATAGCCATCTTGGCATCAACGTGTTCATTTATTCTCTGGCGGAAAGATAATTCATACTCGTTAACGCCTCTTGTATTCCCCTGAATGTTAGCGGCCTGTCGTTTTGCTGGTACCGCACCACCGTGACTGCGTTGTAACAGACCACGTTTCTCCAGCTGGGTTAAATCACGCCGAATGGTTTCTTGTGAAACCTGACATAACGTGACTAATTCAGCGACAATGACCCGACCATTTACATTTAATTCGTCAATAATTCGCTGCTGTCTTTCAATCGGCAACATAACTAACCTCCGATGGATATAAATTACTGGATAGCGCATTTGGAAAGTGTGGGCTGCGCACGAGTCCACAGTCACCAAAACGCCTTAGCTGATTAGAGTGATCTGGATCTGTATTTAATGTAAATGAGATGTCTGGTTATCAAAATTACGTGATGCATTTCACATAAATGCGCCTGACGTCGCGAAATCCGCGTTCTACGCGCGTTGCATAGCCGCAACATGGATTTAACCTAGCATGACTGTTTATGACCGTTTGTGTGTATTTGACCGTTTTGTGATGCGTCAACAAGAGTGCGACGAATCCGATTGAGCAGGAATCGGTCAAAAAGGATGATGAGCCATTGCGTTATCCAATACCCGATTGCCACAAGGTGATGGCTTTTTCAGCGGTTGACCCCGCTTTTAGGGCCGGCTCACAGTTTAGGCCTGCTGACAGCGTTCCCGTTGCGCTATTATTTTCTTTCCAGGAATTTGGGGACCGATTTTTTTGATGTCGTATTGGATGAAGTTACTGCTTTTATTGCCCTTTCTTTTTGTCGCGTGCGTACAGGCTCAGCCACTGCAAAAGTCATTTTCTGACTGGCAACTGACCTGCAACAATGCGGCTTTTTGCGTGGCACGCAGTTTTCCCGGTGACAACGGCTTAGTGATGACGATCTCACGTCATGCTGGCGTCAACGATCGCCCCTTGTTGCGCATTGATTACGGCAGCGGCTACAGCGGTGAGCTGCCGGGCGGCCCGCTTAAGGATAATTTGCTACTCGATCAACGTCGTCTGACGCCGGATCTCAAACACTGGACGGTGGAGCCGCACCATCTGGCGACCAGCAATGCTATCGCCATCGACGAGTTCCTGGCGCAGACGCTGGATGCGCAAAATCTGCAATTGACCTACAAAGCCAACGCCACCATTCCGCTCAGCGGCATGAAGGCAGCGTTATTGTTGATGGATGATGTGCAGGGCCGCGTTAACGGTGCCAGCGCCTGGGTAAAACGTGGCGACCGCGTGCAGTGGGATGTGCCGCCGCAGCCCGCGTTGCCGGCGTTACCTGCGCCGTTACCGTCGCCGCCACCGCTGACGCAGGAAGAGACCAGCGGTTTGATTGATTTTGGTACCTGGCGGGTAAATACCGATAACTGCTCGCTCGATCCGCTGCGACGTGAAGTGAGCGTTTCACCGCTGACCGACAGCAAAGCGCTGCTGCTGATCAGCTGTGAAACCGGTGCTTATAACGTTATCGATCTGGCATTTGAAGTGACGCGTGATGCGCCTTATGTGTCGCGTGGCTTGAGCTTAACGCTGCCGTTTACCCCAGCATCACGCAGCGATAATCAGCTGGAGTTGGTGAATGCGGAGTTCGATGCCAGCCATGGATTGCTCTACACCTTCAGTAAAGGACGTGGATTGGGTGATTGCGGCGTGGCGACGCGCTGGCAGTATGACGGCAACGAATTTGTGCTGGCGGAGTATGCGGAAGAGAAGACCTGCGATGCGTGGCACAGCAGTGAAGACTGGCCAACTCTGTGGGTTACCGAATCGCAGAATCCGGTGCAGTCGCGTTAATCCGTAGGGTCGCCATTAATGGCGACCTTGCCCCATATGATTAACGAATCGCTTGCACCGTCATCGGTGAACCCGACTGATTGCCCACCAGCTCGGTCAGCATATTATTCACGCCATCGCTCATCGGGGTGAAACGCGTTAACGGCGAGCGCGTCACCACCACAAACACACCAACGTTGTGCTGCGGCACCATCGCCATATAGGTAATGAAACCGCCGCCGCCGCCGGTTTTCTGAATAATCCCCGGACGACCTTCCTTCGGCCCCATATAGACCCAACCCATGCCCAGCGCATCGGCTCGGCCCGGCACATCCATGCCTTCCACTTTGGTCAACTGGTCGCGGCGGTAGATCAGCGTTTGCAGGCGATCGATTTGCGGCGTGCGATGATTCACCGCCGAGTTGAGGAACTGCTGCATCCAGCGGCCCATATCGTCTGGCGTTGAGTAAACGCCGCCGCTGCCGATAGCCGCCAGCGTGTTGTTGCACGGACTGGCGCCTTTCTCCGCAATCATCAGACGCTGACACTGATCCGGTGACGGCGTGAAAGTGGTGTCTTTCATGCCCAACGGACGCGTTATCAACTGCTGAAACAGCGCCGGATACGGCATGCCCGCCGCTTTGGCGAGTGCATCGCTCAGCAGATCAAAGCCAAGATTGGAATAGGCGGCATTGGTGCCCGGCGCGGCTTTTAATGCGGCGCCGCTCAGCCATTGCCAGCGATCGGACTTGGTCGGCCAGACAAACACCGGACGATGCGGTTTACCGCCGGGCTGCTCGCGCGGCAGGCCGCTGGTATGCGTGGAGAGGTTAATCAGGCGAATTGGCTGGCCGTTATAGCTCGGCACGCGCGCGCCAGGCGGCGCGTATTTGCTTAGCGGATCGTCAAGACGCAGCTGGCCGCGTTCGGCCATCTTCACCATCACTTCGCTGGTCATCAGCTTGCTGAGTGAGGCAATACGAATCACCGAATCGGGCTGCGGACGCACGTTGTTGCCGGGGCGCGTATCACCAAAGCTGGCGAAAACCCGCTGATTGCCATCAATCGCCACCAGCGCCATGCCGGTTGCGCCGCTGCCATAGAAAATGTGCTCGGCGTAGCGATCAACAATTTGCGATGCCAACAGTGGATCGGGCGATGACTGCGCCATGCTTTTTAATGGAAGCACTGAAACCATTAAGGCCAGTAAAAAAGGAGTACGTTTTTTCAACGGGAAAGCGTCCGCTATAGGAATCGGAGGAAAGCTTATAGTAATCAGTTTGAGCGAGGCGTGAAGAGGGCAGGGCAGATTTTTTTCTGTATCAGGCTGTGATCAAAAAATGGCCCTTACGCCAAAAAGACGCAGGGCCAGATCGATTAGTGCGGCTTGAGTAATGCTTCGGTGTGGCTGACGATGTTCTCGACGGTGAAACCGAATTCCGGGAACAGTTTGCCGGCGGGAGCTGACTCACCAAAGGTGGTCATACCGACAATCGCGCCGTCCAGCCCGACATACTTGTACCAGTAATCAGCGATACCGGCTTCGACTGCCACGCGCGCTTTCACGCCGGATGGCAGCACCGATTCGCGATAAGCGGCATCCTGCTTATCAAATACGTCGGTACTCGGCAGCGACACCACGCGAATTTTGTGGCCGTTGGCGGAGAGTTTTTCCGCCGCGCCCAGCGCAATTTCAATCTCTGAACCGGTGGCGATAATGATCGCTTCCGGTGTGCCCGCGCTATCTTTCAGCACGTAACCACCGCGCGCGATATTCGCCACCTGCTCTTTGCTGCGATCCGGCTGCAACAGATTCTGACGCGACAGAATCAGCGCGGTTGGCCCGTGATGGCGCTCAACGGCCGCTTTCCAGGCTACAGCGGTTTCTACCTGATCGCATGGACGCCACAAGCTGAGGTTTGGCGTAACGCGCAAGCCGGCAATTTGCTCAACCGGCTGGTGCGTCGGGCCATCTTCGCCGAGGCCGATAGAGTCATGCGTATACACCAGCACCTGACGCGCCTTCATCAGTGCCGCCATGCGCACCGCGTTACGCGCATACTCGACGAACATCAGGAAGGTGGCGGTGTACGGCACGAAGCCGCCGTGCGTGGCGATGCCGTTGCCAATCGCCGTCATACCAAACTCACGCACGCCGTAGTGAATGTAGTTACCGGCGAGATCATCTTTGATCGATTTCGAACCTGACCAAATAGTGAGGTTGCTCGGTGCCAAATCCGCCGAACCACCGAGGAATTCCGGCAGCAGCTTGCCGTACACTTCCAGCGTATTTTGTGAGGCTTTACGGCTGGCGATTTTTTGCGGATTGGCCTGCAACTGCTCAATAAATTTCTGGGTTTCCGTTTCCCAATTTACCGGCATTTCTCCACTCACGCGGCGGCTGAATTCCTCTGCCAGCTGCGGATGGGCGGCTTTGTAGGCGGCAAATTTCTCATTCCAGGATTTTTCACGCTGGCTGCCGGCTTCTTTAGCATCCCACTGCTGATAAATCTCTTTAGGGATTTCAAATGCCGGGTATTTCCAGCCGAGTTTCTGTCGCGTCAGCGCCACTTCCTCTTCGCCCAGCGCTGCGCCGTGCGACTCTTCTTTACCGGCTTTATTCGGCGAACCGAAACCAATCACCGTGCGGCAGATGATCAGTGACGGCTTATCGGTAACGCTTTGCGCTTCCTTGATCGCCGCCGCAATGGCTTCTGGATCGTGGCCATCAATACCTTCTGCGCTGCCGATCACATGCCAGTTATAGGCTTCGAAGCGTTTATGGGTATCGTCGGTGAACCAGCCCTCGGTTTCACCATCAATCGAGATACCGTTGTGATCGTAGAAACCAATCAGCTTGCCAAGACCGAGCGTACCGGCCAGCGAGCTCACTTCGTGCGAGATGCCTTCCATCAAACAGCCATCGCCCATAAACACGTAGGTGTAATGGTCAACAATATCGTGATCGGGTTGGTTAAACTGCGCCGCCAGCGTGCGCTCGGCAATCGCCATGCCCACGGCATTGGCTAAACCCTGGCCGAGCGGACCGGTGGTGGTTTCGATGCCTGGCGTGTAACCGAGTTCCGGGTGACCTGGCGTTTTGGAATGCAACTGGCGGAAGTTTTTCAGCTCTTCCATCGGCAAATCGTAACCGGTGAGATGCAACAAACTGTATTGCAGCATCGAACCGTGACCGTTGGAAAGAATAAAGCGGTCGCGATCAATCCATGCCGGATTATTAGGATTATGGTGGAGGAAATCGCGCCATAAAACTTCGGCGATATCGGCCATGCCCATCGGCATGCCGGGATGTCCGGAATTTGCTTTTTGTACCGCATCCATGCTGAGTGCACGAATCGCGTTAGCCAACTCTCTGCGTGAAGACATAAGGTTCTCCCTTGTGATTTGGCGATAGCGGATGAGCCAATGCCCATCCGCCATAAGAGTGAGTGCGGATTACAGACGAGAAGAGAGCACGTCTTCCAGCTTCTGCTGGTCGATGGCGAACTGACGGATGCCGTCTGACAGTTTTTCTACCGCCATCGGATCCTGATTGTGTTCCCAGCGGAATTCCGCTTCAGACAGTGAAGCAGGCTGATGGAAGCCTTCGGTTGATGGCTCCAGCTTACGCTCCAGTGGCGCATCGCTGTTGGCCAGCTCTTCCAGCAGGTTAGGGGAAATGGTCAGTCGGTCGCAGCCGGCAAGAGCCTGAATCTGTTCCACTTTACGGAAGCTGGCACCCATGATGACGGTGCTATAACGGTGTTTCTTGTAGTAATCGTAGATACGACGCACAGATTTCACGCCCGGATCTTCATCAACCACATACGGGTCGATCGGTTTGCGTGAGTTGTACCAGTCATAAATACGACCAACAAACGGCGAGATCAGGAACACGCCGGCTTCGGCACAGGCACGCGCCTGAGCGAAGGAGAACAGCAGCGTCAGGTTGCACTGAATACCGTTTTTTTCCAGCTCCTCGGCGGCTTTGATGCCTTCCCAGGTCGAAGCCAGTTTGATCAGAATGCGTGAGCGGTCGATGCCGTACTCTTCGTACAGACGTACCAGCTTCTCGGCTTTGGTAACGCACATGCCACGATCGAAGGAGAGGCGCGCATCCACTTCGGTCGAAACACGGCCCGGTACGCTCTTCAGAATTTCCATACCGAGGTTGATCGCCACTTTGTCGCTGGCGTTAATGATTTGCGTCTCTTTGCTGCCGCCCTGTTTTTTTGCGTAGTCGATGGCGTCATCAATCAGATGTTTATAAGCGTCAAGGCCGGCGGCTTTCAGAATCAATGATGGGTTGGTGGTGGCATCTTCCGGGTGGTAATGGCGAATGGATTCGATATCGCCGCTGTCCGCCACCACGGTGGTGTACTGTTTTAATGCATCTAGCTGGTTCATCACTTAACTCCTTGATTAGCAATAATGTGGGCAAAGGTGTTGCACCCATTCCTGTTAAGTATTGGTCCAACACAGTGCTACAGACGTTGCACGAAGAAAATGCGTTTTCTCTGATTGTGACGTCGTGGCGCTTAAGAGGTGCGATAGTGAAAGGAGGTCTAGCCTAAACGGTTCAGCTACGCTTTTTGCCATCAATAAGAATAGCAGGCTGTGCCGATCCCGCAGGCGAAGCGGTGGCAATCTGTGCCTTTCAGACTGTGCGTTCTTTGAGCGCCTTCACCCTCTTTTGTGCCGCACATTCCTATACTGAACGCTCACTTAGCTGCGCCAAAGGATGCCTAATGGACGATCAACTCAAGCAAAGCGCTCTCGATTTTCACCAATTCCCCACGCCCGGAAAAATTCAGGTTTCACCCACCAAACCGTTAGCCACACAGCGCGATCTGGCGCTGGCCTATTCGCCCGGCGTCGCCGCACCTTGTCTGGAAATTGCTGCCGATCCGCTGGCGGCGCGCAAATACACCGCGCGCGGCAATCTGGTAGCGGTGATCTCTAACGGCACGGCGGTGCTGGGATTGGGCAATATTGGCGCGCTGGCGAGTAAGCCGGTGATGGAAGGCAAGGGTGTGCTGTTTAAAAAGTTCGCTGGCATTGACGTATTTGATATCGAAATCGATGAGCGCGATCCCGACAAGTTGATAGAGGTGATTGCCGCGCTGGAACCCACTTTTGGCGGTATCAATCTGGAAGATATCAAAGCGCCTGAGTGCTTCTATATTGAGCAAAAGCTGCGTGAACGCATGCAGATTCCGGTGTTCCACGACGATCAGCACGGCACGGCGATCATCTGTACTGCAGCGGTGCTCAACGGCTTAACCATCGTCAAAAAAGCCATCAGCGATGTGCGGCTGGTGGTTTCAGGCGCGGGTGCTTCGGCGATTGCCTGTCTGAATCTGCTGGTGGCGCTCGGCATGCAGCAGCGCAACATTGTGGTGTGCGATTCCAAAGGCGTGATCTATCGCGATCGCGAGCCGAATATGACGCCAACCAAAGCAGCTTACGCAGTAGACGACAGCGGCGCACGCACGCTGGATGAGGTGATTGGCGGCGCGGATATCTTCCTCGGCTGTTCCGGCCCCAAAGCGCTGACGCCGGAGATGGTGCAGAAGATGGCGCAGGATCCGCTGATTCTGGCACTGGCCAATCCCGAACCGGAAATCATGCCGCCGCTGGCAAAACAGGTGCGGCCCGATGCGATTATCTGCACCGGCCGCTCTGATTTCCCCAATCAGGTGAACAACGTGCTGTGTTTCCCGTTTATCTTTCGTGGTGCGCTGGATGTGGGTGCCACGGCGATCAATGAAGAGATGAAGCTGGCGGCGGTCCACGCGATTGCGGCGCTGGCGCAGGCGGAACAGAGCGATGTGGTGGCATCGGCATATGACGATCAGGATCTGAGTTTTGGCCCGGAATACCTGATCCCGAAACCTTTCGATCCGCGCTTGATTGTGCAGATCGCGCCCGCGGTGGCGAAAGCGGCGATGGAATCGGGCGTCGCCACGCGACCAATTGAAGATTTTGATGCCTATCGCGAGCAGCTCACCGAGTTCGTCTACAAAACCAACCTGTTTATGAAACCGATCTTCTCGCAGGCGCGTAAAGATCCGAAACGCGTGGTGCTGGCCGAAGGCGAAGAGGTGCGAGTGTTGCACGCCACGCAGGAGTTGGTGACGCTGGGGCTGGCGAGGCCGATTCTGATTGGTCGGCCGAACGTCATCGCTATGCGTCTGCAAAAGCAGGGTTTAAAGATCGAGGCCGGTAAAGATTTTGAGATCGTTAATAACGAGTCCGATCCGCGTTTCAAAGAGTACTGGAACGAGTATTACCAGATTATGAAACGGCGCGGCGTGACGCCGGAAACCGCCCAGCGCGCGGTGATCGGCAATCCTACGTTGATTGGCGCGATCATGGTGCATCGCGGCGAGGCTGACGCGCTGATCTGCGGCACCATCGGCGATTATCAGGAACATTACGAGGTGGTGGAGAAAGTGTTTGGGCTGCGAGAGGACGTGAAGGTGGCGGGCGCGATGAATGCGCTGCTGCTACCGAGCGGTAACACCTTTATCACCGACACCTACGTTAATGAAGATCCCAGCGCGGAACAGCTGGCGGATATCACGCTGCTGGCGGCAGAAACGGTGCGACGCTTCGGCATTGAACCACGCGTGGCGCTACTGTCGCACTCCAGCTTTGGCACTTCGAATGCGCCGGGCGCGCGCAAAATGCGCGAAGTGCTGGCGCTGATTCAGCAACGCGCCCCGGATCTGGAGATCGACGGCGAGATGCACGGCGACGCGGCGCTGGTCGAGAGCATTCGCCGCGAACTGATGCCAGATAGCCCGCTGAAAGGCACCGCAAATTTGCTGATTATGCCGAACGTTGAAGCGGCGCGTATCAGCTATAACCTGCTGCGCGTCTCCTGCTCCGAAGGTGTCACGGTGGGACCGGTGCTGATGGGGATCAGCAAACCGGTGCATGTGCTGACGCGCATCGCATCGGTGCGACGCATTGTGAATATGGTGGCGTTAGCGGTGGTGGAGGCGCAGACCGAGCCGTTGTAGAACAATCACGGTTATCAAAAAGGTCGCCATGAATGGCGACCCTACGGGTTATTTCAGCCAATCTTTGACTGGCAGGAAATCGCGGTACAGCGCGGCTTCGGGGGAGTCGGCTGCTGGCTGATAATCGTATTCCCAGCGCACCAGCGGTGGCATCGACATCAAAATGGATTCAGTGCGACCGCCGGTTTGCAGGCCAAACAGCGTGCCGCGATCCCACACCAGATTGAACTCGACGTAGCGACCACGACGGTAAAGCTGGAACTGGCGCTCGCGATCGCCCCACGGCAGCGCCTTGCGCCTGGCCACAATCGGCAGATAGGCATCGGCGAAACCGTTGCCGACCGCCTGCATGAAATCGAAGCAGTAATCGAAATCAGGCGTGTTCAGATCGTCATAGAACAGGCCGCCGATGCCGCGCTGCTCGTCGCGATGCTTGAGATAGAAGTAATCGTCGCACCACTTTTTGTAGCGCGGATAAACCTCTTCACCAAACGGCTGGCACAGATCGTGTGCGGTTTTATGCCAGTGCAGCGCATCCTCTTCGAAGCCGTAGTAAGGCGTGAGATCAAAACCGCCGCCAAACCACCACACCGGATCGGCACCCGGTTTTTCCGCAATAAAGAAACGCACGTTGGCGTGGCTGGTTGGCACGTAAGGATTGGATGGATGCACCACCAGCGACACGCCCATCGCTTCAAAGCTGCGGCCAGCCAGTTCGGGACGATGTGCGGTAGCGGAAGCGGGCATTTGATCGCCGTGCACGTGCGAGAAGTTAACCCCAGCTTGTTCAAATACCGCGCCATCACGCAAGACGCGACTGCGTCCGCCGCCGCCGCCGGGACGCTGCCACTCATCTTCGGCAAAGCTCGCCTTGCCATCTTCCGCCGCTAATTGGGCGCAAATATCATCTTGCAGCGCCAGCAAAAAGGCTTTGACGCGGGAAATATCGGGATTGCTCATCAGTCACTCGTTCCGGAAATTTGCCGCGATTCTACCACAGGATAAAGGCTATGCTTCGCGACGATCGACCTCATCGAAGTAGCGGGCGATGCCGTCGGCAATGGCGCTGGCAATTTTCTGGCGGAACGCCTGCGTGCCGAGCAACTGCTCTTCACGCGGATTGGTAATGAAGGAGGTTTCCACCAGCACCGACGGAATCGACGGCGACTTCAGCACTGCAAACGCGGCCTGCTCGGTGTGCTGACTGTGCAGATGATGCACCGGGCGAATCTGATCCAGCACGTGCTTGCCGAGCGTCAGGCTGTTGCGGATGGTATCGGTCTGCACCAGATCGAACAGAATCTGGTTGAGGTAATGATCTTTATCCTGCACCTCGGCGCCGCCCACTTTGTCGGCGTCGTTTTCACGCTGCGACAGGTAACGCGCCATCGCGCTGCTGGCACCGCGATTGGAGAGGGCAAACACCGATGCGCCGTTAGCATCCGGGCTGGTGTAGCCGTCGGCGTGAATCGACATAAACAGGTTAGCGCCGTGCTGATGGGCAATTTCAACGCGCTGATAGAGCGGAATAAAGTGGTCGCTGTCGCGCGTCAGGCGTACTTCGATGCGCGGATGCGATTGCAGCAGCGTCTTCACGGTGTTAGCGATCGCCAGCACGATGTGTTTTTCTTCTGAACCCTCTTCGCCGACAGCACCGGAATCAATGCCGCCGTGGCCGGGATCGATCATCACGATGCGTTTGCCGTTGCTGGCGGGTTTCGGTGGCGTATGACGCGGACTGACGCGCAAATCGCTGTTTTGTTCTTTGGCCTGTACCGCGCGCGGTGACAACACCGCCAGCGCTAAACCGGAAAGTATCAGTTGGCGACGATTGGTAAGGCGCTTAAGCAGTGAAATCTTCTTCATTTACGGGTCCATGGCAGGTAAATCCTGCCCAGTGTTATAGCGTAACAATTGCCAGGCGGCGACCTCGTAACTATTTCAAGTGTTTACTTTCTATTGCAACTGACTAACAGCGATGTCGCGCTTTTTTTGCCCCGTTGTCACGCGTGAGGGTTGCGCCTGGCAAAGAATGCGTGATAATCAGCGAATTGTGCCTAACAGCAGGGTAACGTCGATGGAAATCCGTTCTTTCCGCCAGGAAGATTTTGAAGAAGTGATCACGCTCTGGGAGCGTTGCGATTTGTTACGCCCATGGAACGATCCCGAGCTGGACATAGAACGCAAAATGAACCACGACCCGGAACTGTTTCTGGTCGCTGAAGTCGGTGGCGAAGTGGTCGGGACGGTGATGGGCGGCTACGACGGCCATCGCGGCTCCGTCTACTATCTGGCGGTCCATCCTGATTATCAGGGCCGTGGCTTTGCCAATGCGTTGATGAATCGTCTTGAGAAGAAGCTGATTGCGCGCGGTTGCCCAAAAATCAATTTGATGGTGCGCGAAGAGAACGATCAGGTGGTGGCGTTCTATGAAAAGCTTGAGTACGAGCCGGTGGATTCGCTGCTGCTGGGCAAGCGTTTGATTGAAGATCGCGAGTATTAATGGTCGGTTTGAAATACCTTCCCGAAGAGTACGATGCGAAAGGGCAGCTGCGGCTGCCGTTTCTTTTCTGGCTGATCCTGTTATTGCAGGCGCGCACCTGGCTGCTGCTGGTGATGGCGGGCGCATCGCGTCAGCAGGGCAATGATTTGCTGGCGCTGTTTTATCCCGATCGCCAAAGCTTCTGGCTGGGACTGGCGTTAGGCATTCCGGCGGCTATCGGCTTGTTGCTGACCGGCTATCGTCAGCGCTGGCCGCGCCTGTGGCAAAGCTGGCGCCATGTATTAAGTGCATCGTTACTCATCAGCCTGCTGTGGCAAGGTATCAGTCTGCTGCAAGGTGCCTTTCCCGACTCGCCGCTGCCGCTGTTATTGACGCTGTTTGACTTGCTGGCGCTGTTCTGGCTGCAAACGCAACATCGCCTGCGCGACTGCTTTCTGCCGGAACATCAGCACATCGAATAAACTTTTTGCCGGTTTGCGACTCCAACAGGCACGCCAATCGGCTTAGCAGATCAAGGAGTTTTCATGAAAGTTGTTCGTCACGCACTGCTGGTTAGCAGCATGATTCTGGCCGGCTGCGCCAGTTCGGGTTCCTCAACCAACGCGAGCGATAGCGAAAGCCATTGGTACAATCCGCTGAGCTATCACTGGTCGGCGCTCAATCCGCTCGGCTGGTTTGGTGGATCGCTGGAGGTCACCGAGCAAGGCGTTGCGGGCCTGACGAGCACCACTTCAACGTCGGAAGACGCCATTAATAAAGCGCTGAACGGCGATTACAAATTGCGTCAGGGCATGCGCACGCAAAATGGTCAGGTGGTGGATTTCTGGCAGGCGCTGGATGGAGATAAAGTTAAATTGGTGATTAACGGCAGCACCAGCGTTGAGCGCATTGAAGTGCAGGATGCCGATGCCAAAGCGGCCGACGGCAGCAAGATCGGCGATCTGTTCAGCGCGAAGTTCAGCAAAGCCTTTAATAACTGCAAAATGGTAACCGGTCTTGATGCACGTGATGTTGAGTGCCGTGCGCCGGGTAGCCAGCACATCTCCTACATCTACAGCGGAGAATGGCATGGTCCGGAAGGCTTGATGCCGTCGGACGATACCCTGAAAAGCTGGAAAATCAGCAAGATCGTCTGGCAGCGTTAAACAAGATAAAACTTGCTTAAACACCCGCTCAAAGAGTGTGGCTTTCCGGTATGATACGGGCGAAAAAAACATCGTCTAACTTTCATGCCGGAGAGCAGTGTAATGTCTCAGTTTCAGAGCGGGATCCTGTTGGAACACCGCCGTTTCGCCATTTGGCTCGAAGCCCGCGTCACGGGCGATCTTGACGCGCTGCGCCAGGGCAGCAAATCCTTCCTGCAGCAGCTTGAAGCGCTGCAAACCAAATTCAGTGATGCCGGATTGGGCGCGGTGATCGCCTTTGGCGATGCGCTGTGGCGCGATCTGCAAGGTAACGCTTCCGCACCTGAACTCAAAGCGTTTGCGCCGCTCGGCAACGGCATTGCGCCGGCCACGCAGCGCGATTTGCTGATCCATATTCAATCTCAACGACACGACGTGAACTTCGCGCTGGCTCAGTCGGCACTCAGCGCCTTTGCTGCTGCCGTCAATATCGAAGAAGAGACACACGGCTTCCGCTGGATTGAAGACCGCGATCTGTCGGGCTTTGTCGATGGCACGGAAAACCCGCAGGGCGAAGCGCGTAAGGATGTGGCGATTATCAGCGCGGGCGCGGATGCGGGCGGAAGCTATGTGTTTACCCAACGCTGGGAGCATAACCTCAAGCTGTGGAATCGCATGGCAGTAGAGAAGCAGGAAGCGATTATTGGTCGTACTAAAGAGACGGACGAAGAGTTGCCGGGCGATCAGCGTCCTGCGACGTCGCATCTCAGCCGTGTCGATCTGAAAGAAGAGGGCAAAGGGCTGAAGATTCTGCGCCAAAGCCTGCCGTACGGCAGCGCCAGCGGTACGCATGGCCTGTACTTCATCTCTTACTGTCATCGCCTCTATAACATTGAGCAACAGCTGCTGAGCATGTTCGGCGAGCGCGACGGCAAAATGGACGCCATGCTGCGCTTCACTAAACCGGTGAGTGGTAGCTATTTCTTTGCGCCGTCATTGGATGTGCTTAAGGCGCTGTGATTGAGGGAGGTCGCCATTTATGGCGACCTGGCCAAAACGCCGCACGATTCAATCCCATTCACCGCATAAACTCTCCCGCCGTCTTATGCCTTTTTAGACTTTGAAATCCCTAAACGATATATAAAACCGTTACAGCTTTCCCCTGAGTTATAAATACACTGACAGCATCTAATGGCATTGGCTTAACTGCCGTCTTTCAGGGTGCAGCATGACACTTCCGATTTCGAAAAAATGGCTTGGCGGTATCGCGCTGTCGTGTGCTTTAGCCAGTGCGGCGCAAGCAACTGAGTTGCTGAATAGCTCCTACGACGTTTCGCGCGAACTGTTTGTTGCCCTGAATGCACCCTTTGAAAAGCAGTGGGACGCTGCGCATCCCAATGACAAGCTGACCATCAAGCAGTCGCACGCCGGTTCTTCTAAGCAGGCGCTGGCAATTCTGCAAGGTCTGCGCGCCGATGTGGTGACCTACAATCAGGTTACTGATGTGCAGGTGCTGCATGACAAAGGCCAACTGATTCCCGCTGACTGGCAACAGCGTCTGCCAAACAGCAGCTCACCGTTTTACTCCACCATGGCGTTTCTGGTGCGTAAGGGTAACCCGAAGCAGATTCACAGCTGGGCCGATCTGGCGCGCGATAACGTGAAGCTGATTTTCCCGAATCCTAAAACGTCCGGTAATGGGCGTTACACCTATCTCGCCGCGTGGGGCGCTGCCGATCAGGCCGATGGCAAAGATATAGCCAAAACCAGAGCCTTTATGGCGAAGTTCCTGAAGAACGTTGAAGTGTTTGATACCGGCGGTCGCGGCGCTACCACTACGTTTGCCGAGCGCGGGCTGGGTGATGTACTGATCAGCTTTGAATCGGAAGTGAACAACATCCGTAATCAATACGGCAAAGACCAGTACGAAGTGATCGTGCCGAAAACCAATATCCTGGCGGAGTTCCCGGTGGCTTGGGTCGACAAAAATGTCGAGCACAACGGCACCACAGACGCGGCCAAAGCCTATCTGAATTATCTCTACACGCCTGAAGCGCAGAAAATTATCACCAGTTACTACTATCGCGTGAACAATCCGCAGTTGATGGCGGAGCAGAAAGATCGCTTCCCGCAGACTGAACTGTTCAACGTCAAAGATGCCTTTGGCGGCTGGGACAATGTGATGAAAGTCCATTTCGCCAGTGACGGTGAGCTGGATAAATTACTGGCAGCGGGGCGCGGTTAATGTTTGCGCTTGCTCAAAAACGTGTCTTGCCGGGCTTTGGATTGAGCCTCGGCACCAGCTTACTCTTCACCTGCCTGATTCTGCTGCTGCCAATCAGCGCTTTGCTGATGCAGCTGTCGCAGATGACGCTGGCGCAATACTGGGCGGTGATCACCCATCCGCAGCTAATTGCCGCGTACAAAGTGACGATTCTGGCGGCGGGCGTGGCTTCGCTGTTCAACGCGGTATTCGGCATGCTGATGGCGTGGATTCTGACGCGCTATCGCTTCCCCGGACGCACGCTGCTGGATGGTTTGATGGATCTGCCGTTTGCGCTGCCAACCGCTGTTGCGGGCTTAACGCTGGCAGGCCTGTTCTCGGTCAACGGCTGGTACGGTCAGTGGCTGGCGCATTTTGATATCAAAGTCTCTTACACCTGGCTCGGCATTGCCGTGGCGATGGCCTTTACCAGCATCCCGTTTGTGGTGCGTACCGTGCAGCCGGTGCTGGAAGAGTTAGGTCCGGAATATGAAGAAGCGGCGGAAACCCTCGGCGCAACGCGCTGGCAGAGCTTTCGTCGCGTGGTGCTGCCAGAAGTGGCGCCGGCGTTGCTGGCCGGTACTGCACTGTCGTTTACCCGCAGCATCGGTGAGTTCGGTGCAGTGATCTTTATCGCCGGTAACATTGCGTGGAAAACCGAAGTGACCTCGCTGATGATTTTCGTGCGTCTGCAGGAGTTTGATTATCCGGCGGCGAGCGCCATCGCTTCAGTGATCATGGCCGCTTCCTTGCTGCTACTGTTCGCGATTAACACCTTGCAGAGCCGCTTTGGCCGTCGCTTAGGAGGCCACTGATGGCGGAGATTTCACACATTAATCACGCTGACCGCCAGCCAATCAACTGGGGTAAGTGGCTGCTGATTGGCATCGGCGCGCTGGTTTCCATCCTGCTGCTGGTGGTGCCGATGGTTTCCATCTTCTGGGAAGCGCTCAACCAGGGTTTGGTTGCCTCGCTGAATAACCTGAAAGATGGCGACATGTTGCACGCCATCTGGCTGACCCTGTTAGTGGCGCTGATTACCGTGCCGGTCAACATGGTGTTCGGTACGCTTCTGGCGTGGCTGGTAACGCGCTTTACTTTCCCCGGCCGCCAGCTCTTGTTGACGCTGTTTGATATCCCCTTTGCGGTGTCGCCGGTAGTTGCCGGTTTAATGTATCTGCTGTTCTGGGGCGTTAACGGACCTGCCGGTGGCTGGCTGGATGCGCACAACATTCAGATTATGTTCTCCTGGCCGGGCATGGTGCTGGCCACCATCTTCGTTACCTGTCCGTTTGTGGTGCGTGAGTTGGTGCCGGTGATGCTGAGCCAGGGCAGCCACGAAGATGAAGCTGCGGTGCTGCTGGGCGCATCTGGCTGGCAGATGTTCCGCCGCGTGACGCTGCCGAATATCCGCTGGGCGCTGATGTATGGTGTGGTGCTGACCAACGCACGTGCGATTGGTGAATTTGGTGCGGTCTCGGTGGTTTCGGGATCGATTCGCGGCGAAACCTATACCTTGCCGCTTCAGGTTGAATTACTGCATCAGGATTACAACACCGTGGGCGCCTTTACCGCCGCCGCGCTGCTGACCCTGATGGCAATTGTAACGCTGTTTCTGAAAAGCGTGGTGCAGTGGCGGTTAGAGCATCAGCAGAAGCGCCTACAGGAGGAAAATCATGAGCATTGAGATTAAACAAATCAACAAATCGTTTGACCGCACGTCGGTTCTGAACGACATCTCTCTGGATATTCCTTCCGGCAAGATGGTAGGGCTACTGGGGCCGTCCGGTTCCGGTAAAACGACGCTGCTGCGTATTATCGCCGGGCTGGAACATCAGAACAGCGGACAAATCCATTTCAATGGCAAAGACGTCAGCCGCATCCATGCGCGCGATCGTCAGGTGGGCTTCGTGTTCCAGCACTATGCGCTGTTCCGCCACATGACGGTGTTCGACAACATCGCCTTTGGCCTGACGGTGCTGCCACGTCGCGAACGTCCGAGTGCTGCTGAGATCAAACAGCGCGTTACGCGTCTGCTTGAGATGGTACAACTTTCCCATCTGGGCAACCGCTTCCCGGCGCAGTTGTCTGGTGGACAGAAACAGCGTGTGGCGTTAGCGCGAGCGTTGGCGGTAGAACCACAAATTCTGCTGCTGGATGAGCCGTTTGGCGCGCTTGATGCGCAGGTGCGTAAAGAGCTGCGTCGCTGGCTGCGTCAGCTGCATGAAGAGTTGAAATTCACCAGCGTGTTCGTTACCCACGACCAGGAAGAGGCGATGGAAGTGGCGGACACCGTGGTGGTGATGAGCCAGGGCAACATCGAACAGGTTGGCACGCCAGATGACGTGTGGCGCGATCCGGCGACGCGCTTTGTGCTCGAATTCCTCGGTGAAGTGAATCGCTTTGCAGGCGAAGTGCACGGCTCGCAGTTCCATGTTGCCGCACATCGCTGGCCGCTGGGCTACACGCCGGCGCATCAGGGCGAAGTTGAGCTGTTCCTGCGTCCGTGGGAAATCGATATTTCACGCCAGAGCAGTCTGGAAACGCCTTTGCCGGTGCAGGTGCTGGAGATCAGCCCGCGTGGTCACTTCTGGCAGTTGGTGGTGCAGCCGAGCGGCTGGCAAGGCGACGTGTTCTCGGTGGTGTTTGATGGCGACCATAACGCGCCGATTCGCGGTGAACGCCTGTTCGTTGGCCTGCAACAGGCGCGAATTTACCATGGCACTACGCCGCTGCGCCCGGTTGCCTTTGCCGAGAGCGCCTGATATTTTTGACACTCCTTCGGGCGGGACTTTCCCGCCCGTTTTATTTGCACTTCTTTCGTCTGGAATCAAACCGTGACCACACTGGAAAATACCATCGGCAATACGCCGTTGATTAAGTTGCAGCGCCTGACGCCTGATAACGGCAGCGAGATCTGGCTAAAGCTGGAAGGCAACAATCCAGCGGGTTCCGTGAAAGATCGTGCGGCCTGGTCGATGATTCATCAGGCGGAGTTGCGCGGTGATATCAAGCCGGGCGATACCCTAATCGAAGCCACCAGCGGCAATACCGGCATTGCGCTGGCGATGATCACCGCGATGAAAGGTTACAAGCTGCGCCTGCTGATGCCCGATAACATGAGCCAGGAGCGTCAGGACGCGATGCGTGCTTACGGCGCTGAATTGCTGCTGGTAACGCGCGAGCAAGGCATGGAAGGGGCGCGTGATTTGGCGCAGGCGATGGCCGATCGTGGCGAAGGGCGCGTGTTGGATCAGTTTAACAATCCCGATAATCCGCTGGGTCATTATCTCACCACGGGCCCGGAAATCTGGCAGCAAACCGCTGGCCGCATGACGCATTTTGTCTCCAGCATGGGCACTACCGGCACCATTACCGGCGTGGGACGTTACCTGAAAGAGTTCGCGCCTGCGGTGCAGGTGATTGGCCTGCAGCCGCAAGAGGGCAGCAGCATTCCCGGTATACGTCGCTGGCCCGAAGCCTATCTGCCCGGCATTTTCCGTCCGGAGCTAGTGGATGAGGTGATCGATATGGCGCAGCGCGAGGCGGAAGAGACCATGCGCGCGCTGGCACAGCGTGAAGGGATTTTCTGTGGCGTTAGCTCTGGCGGCGCGGTGGCTGGCGCATTGCGTATTGCGACGGCTCAGCCAGGCAGCGTGGTGGTGGCGATTGTTTGCGATCGTGGCGATCGCTATCTCTCCACTGGCGTTTTCCATTGAGTGATTTTCCCCGCATTTAATTTGGCCTATGCATACCTTTAAAGTATGACTGGGCCATTTTTGTCTATAGTTCCCCTAATAATCGTCTAGCGTAAGCACTGTAAGGATCGCGTAAAACCGGCTGCGCTCGCGGTGGAGTCAGGACAAAATAGCGGCAATTTTGTACGAGAGATAAAAATGAAAATCCTGCTGGTAGATGATGATGTAGAGCTTGGCACCATGCTGAGCCAATACCTGATTGCGGAAGGCTTTGAAACGCAATTGGTTTTAACCGGAAGCGCCGGTGTTGAAGGTGCGCTGTCGGGTAATTATACCGCGATGATTCTCGACATCATGCTGCCTGATATGAGCGGCATCGATGTGCTGCGTCAGGTGCGCCAGAACAGCCGTTTGCCAGTGATTATGCTGACGGCGAAAGGCGATAACATTGATCGTGTAATCGGCCTCGAAATGGGCGCGGATGATTACATGCCGAAACCGTGCTATCCGCGTGAACTGGTGGCCCGCCTGCGTGCCGTGCTGCGTCGCTTTGAAGATCAAACTCCGCTGCCGGATAAGAAAGAGCTGCTGCGCTGGGGCGATCTGAGCCTTAATCCTGCGACACGTATCACCGAATGGCAGGGCAAACCGTTCGACCTGACGGCTTCAGAGTTCAATTTGCTGGATCTGCTGCTGCGTGCGCCGGACCGCGTGGTATCGAAAGATGAGCTGTCGGAAAAAGGCCTTGGCCGTCCGCGCGAAGCTTACGATCGTAGCGTTGATGTGCATATCAGCAACATCCGTCAAAAGCTGGCTGCGTTAACCGCCGACAGCGTCAACATTGAAACTGTGCGCAGTATTGGTTATCGCATTCGATGAAACACAGCTATCGCGGCCGCATGTTCTGGAAGATTTTGCTCGGTTTCTGGATCGTGTTTGTCATCATCAGCCAGCTGTTGTGGCTGGGCTTTACGCTCTCCGGTAATCGACATGAGCCGCCCGAGATTGTCGCGATTCGCCGTATCGTTAATCTGCAAATGGCTTCCGCCGTCTCAGTGCTGGAACGCGGCGGGCTGAGCTCGCTGGATGACATGATGGCGGATTGGGAGCCGAACGATCGTCAGTTTTTCTCCGTCATTCAGCACGATAAACCCGTTACCACGCCGGGCGATGCGCCACCGGAAACCTTTAGCGCTCCGTTTCATGGTCCTTTTCCCAATGTGATTGTGCGCTGGGTGAAAGGACAGGATGGTAAACAGTACGAGTTGCGTTATGACGTTAAAGGCCTGCGTGAAGATAGCTCGATGGGCGGCGGCGGCCCGCGTCGCATCCTCAATATCCCAGAACCGATGTTTACCTTCGCCGGTGCGCTGGGGCTGCTGTTTAGCCTGTTGCTGGCGTGGAACCTGACGCGACCGATGCGGCAGTTGCGCGAGGGCTTTGCGCGTGTCTCCAGCGGTGATTTGTCGGTGCGGCTCTATCCGGTGATGCGTAAACGCCATGATGAGCTGTCAAACGTTGCGCAGGATTTTGATGCGATGGTAGAGCGCCTCGATACGCTGGTGAAAGCGCGTGAGGAGCTGCTGCATGACATCTCCCACGAGCTGCGTTCACCGCTGGCACGCTTGCAGCTGGCGACTGGCTTAGCGCGGCAGACACCGGAATCCGTGGAATCCTCACTCAATCGTATTGATGAGGAGGCCCGACGCCTCGACAAGATGATTGGAGAACTGCTGACGCTTTCGCGTGCTGAACACGAGAGTATGCCGGGCGAACAGTATTTCGACCTTACCGGCCTGCTGCATGCGGTGGTGACTGATGTGCGCTATGAGGCGCAAATTCCTGGCGTGAAAGTCGATTTTCAGGTTGATGAGAATGCGGATTACACCGTGCACGGCAATGCAGAGCTGATTCGCCGTGGCGTGGAGAATGTGCTGCGCAATGCGCTGCGTTTCTCGCATAAAGGTCAGCACATCAATGTGCGCCTGCAGGCGGAGAATCAGTGGCTGGCGATTAGCGTGCGCGATCAAGGGCCGGGAGTTGACGATGAGAAGCTCTCAAGTATCTTCGATCCTTTTGTCCGCGTGAATTCTCCGCTGATGGGCAAAGGCTACGGTTTGGGGCTTTCAATTGTGCGTAAGGTGATTCTGGCGCATCACGGTGAAGTGCAGGCGGTAAATCGCCCGGAAGGTGGTCTGGAGCTGACGTTAAGGTTGCCGCGCTGGAAGCAGGAATGAGGCTTGGTGTGGTCGTCCTGACCGCACCTCGCGCATTCAGAACTCTAATTTTTAAGCAAACAAAAACGGCACCCATTGGGTGCCGTTTTACAATTCTCACGAATCAGCCGAAGCTTACTTCTTGATGCGGATAACCGGAGTCTCGCCCACAGTTACCTGACCGGAGAGTTTGATCAGGTCTTTAATCTCGTCCATGTTCGAGATTACAACCGGCGTCAGCGTGGATTTCGCTTTCTCTTCCAGCAGTGCCAGATCAAACTCGATCACCACGTCGCCTTTCTTAACCTTCTGGCCTTCTTCAGCGATGCGTTTGAAACCTTCACCTTTGAGCTCAACCGTGTCGATACCGAAGTGAACAAACAGTTCGATGCCGTTATCAGACTCGATTGAAAATGCGTGGTTAGTTTCGAAAATCTTGCCGATAGTACCATCAACCGGTGCAACCATTTTGTTGCCGGTTGGTTTGATTGCGATACCGTCACCCACGATTTTCTCAGCGAATACCACATCAGGTACGTCTTCGATATTTACGATTTCGCCTGACAGAGGCGCAACGATATCGATAGTGCCTGACGCGCTCTCTGATTTTTCGCCAAAAAGTTTAGAAAACAAACCCATGATCTTCTCCTAAGCAGTAATTTGAGGCTAGCGTCCGTGGATCAGCAGAGCGTTTTTTCTTTAATGAACTTGTTGACCAAATTCATCAAATCATCCGCTGTTGGTTGATCCAGAGCCTGCTCCGCCAATGCCTTCGCATCTTCGAAATTAGTATTACGAATGATTTTCTTGATGCTTGGGATTGAAATGGCGCTCATGCTGAATTCGTCCAGCCCCATTCCCAATAACAGTAGTGTAGCACGTTCATCACCAGCCAGCTCACCACACATGCCGGTCCATTTCCCTTCGGCATGTGATGCGTCGATCACTTGCTTAATGAGGCCCAGAACAGACGGCGTCATTGGGTTATAGAGGTGTGAAATCAAATCATTACCACGATCGACCGCCAGAGTATACTGCGTCAGGTCATTTGTCCCAATACTAAAGAAGTCGACTTCTTTCGCCAGATGGCGAGCAATCACTGCGGATGCTGGCGTTTCAACCATGATGCCCACTTCAATGGACTCATCAAAGGATTTGCCTTCTTCACGCAGTTGCGCTTTCAGCAGCTCCAGCTCGCCTTTCAGAATGCGAACTTCTTCTACTGAAATAATCATTGGGAACATGATGCGCAATTTACCGAAAGAGGAAGCACGCAGAATCGCGCGCAGCTGCGCATGCAGAATCTCTTTGCGGTCCATGGCGATACGAATCGCGCGCCAGCCGAGGAACGGGTTGTCTTCTTTCGGCAGGTTCATGTAAGGCAGATCTTTGTCGCCGCCGATGTCCATGGTACGCACGATAACCGCCTGCGAACCCACCGCTTCAGCAACCGCTTTGTAAGCCTGGAACTGCTCTTCTTCGGTTGGCAGTGAATCGCGGTCCATAAACAGGAACTCGGTACGATACAGACCAACGCCCTCTGCGCCGTTGCGCTCTGCACCGGCGACATCGCGCACGGTACCGATGTTAGCGCAGACTTCAACCTGATGGCCGTCCAGCGTAATCGCTGGCAGATCTTTCAGTTTCGCCAGTTCATGCTTCTCAGACAGATATTGCGTCTGGATCGCTTTCAGCTCTTCCAGTTCCTGCTCTGAAGGGTTGACGTAAATCTTGTTGTTCACGCCATCAATAATCAGGAAATCACCGTTTTTCACGGTGGTGGTCACGTTACCGGTGCCAACAATGGCTGGTAGCTCGAGTGAACGCGCCATGATAGAGGTGTGAGAGGTACGTCCACCAATATCGGTGATAAAGCCCAGCACCTTTTTCAGGTTCAGCTGTGCGGTTTCTGACGGCGTTAAATCTTTCGCCACCAGAATAGATTCTTCAGCAATCGCGCTCAGATCAACAATGTGCAGACCGAGAATGTTCTGCAGCAGACGCTTACCGATATCACGTACGTCAGCTGCACGCTCTTTCAGGTATTCGTCATCCAGCTCTTCCAGGGCAACAGCCTGGCCTTCAATCACGGTGTGAGCGGCGGCGTCAGCGGTAGCGTGGTCTTTTTTGATGAGGTCGATGATTTCCTGCTCAAGCTCTTCGTCTTCGAGCAGCATGATGTGACCTTCAAAGATCGCAGCTTTCTCTTCACCGAAGGTTTCACCGGCTTTAATGCGAATGGCTTCGAGCTGTGAAGCAGCTTTGCTGCGTCCATCGAGGAAGCGCTGAACTTCCTGCTCAACCTGATCGTCAGTAATTTTTTTACGGCTAATGACGATCTCATCTTCCTTCAGCAAAAGTGCGTTGCCGAAAGCGATACCCGGTGATGCTAAAATGCCTGAAATCATAACCCTACCTTTTAATCACGATGGCTCATTGACCCGATGCGTCGCCACTGTCGCGGAGCAGTACTCTAAAGATGCAATAACGCGGACAGGTTGTCCGCGATCAAGATATTTGCACTCAATGGGGCAAAGGGGTCGGTTTAGTTGCGAACTGAGCCGGTTACTCCAGCTCAGCCATCAGCTTGACCAGGTGCTCAACCGCATTCTGCTCGTCTTCACCTTCGGCAGACAGCGTAACAACCGTACCTTGAGTCAGACCCAAAGTCTGCAGTTTGAACAGGCTTTTCGCGCTGGCAGATTTGCCATTGGAAGTCACAGTGATTTCTGACTGGAAAGCCTTTGCTTCTTTAACGAACTGGGCTGCAGGACGAGTATGAAGGCCGTTAGGTGCGGTAATGGTAACTTCTTGCTGGAACATTCTATTTCCCCAACTTTATCAGGTTTGGTGTTATGGATCTAAAGTCTAGCCTGGAGCCGTAACTTTAGCCTGTGTAGGTGCGCTGGTATGGCTTTAAGCTCACCACAAAATGCGCTCGAATGAGTACGTCATTAACAGTGACAGATCAAAAACTGCACGAATGCGTCACTCTTCTCATTATGCCGTGATTCGCCGTTTCGCCAAATCAGTAAATCGATTCAGCTTGATCCACTTCAAAGGCAGATTAATTTCAGGCACCGAAATAATTGGAAGCTTAAATACCAGAGCCGCATCACTGAAAGCAATCTGTCTGGTGATAAAAGTGAGATCTGCACCACAAAAAAGCACCCATTCGGGTGCTTTTTTCGTCAGTTTCAGACTTTGAGCATCACTGCTGCAGCTCTTTCTCAGTGAAGAGATCGGCAAACAGTGCGGTACTTAAATAGCGTTCGCCGGAGGAGGGCAGGATCACCACGATGTTCTTGTTGGCGAAGGCTTCATCCTCTTGCAGCTTCAGCGCGGCAGCAACGGCAGCACCTGAAGAGATACCCGCCAGAATGCCTTCTTCTTCCATCAGCTGACGTGCGGTGCTAATAGCTTCTTCGTTGGTGATGGCGATTACACGGTCAATCAATTTAAGGTCAAGATTGCCAGGAATGAATCCGGCACCGATGCCCTGAATTTTATGTGGACCCGGCTTAATCTCTTCGCCCGCCAGCGCCTGAGCGATGACCGGTGAATCGGTTGGCTCAACGGCAACGGTAATCAGCTCTTTTTTACCTTTGGTGTTCTTGATGTAGCGGCTCACGCCAGTCAGCGTACCGCCGGTGCCCACGCCCGCGATGAACACGTCAACTTCGCCATCGGTATCTTCCCAGATTTCTGGGCCGGTGGTTTTCTCGTGGATTTCCGGGTTGGCTGGGTTGCTGAACTGCTGCAGCAGCACATATTTATCCGGATCGCTGGCGACAATCTCTTCCGCCTTCGCGATGGCACCTTTCATGCCTTTTGGACCTTCAGTCAGCACCAGGTTAGCACCTAACGCTTTCAGTAGCTTGCGGCGCTCAATTGACATGGTTTCTGGCATGGTCAGCGTCAGCTTGTAACCGCGCGCTGCGGCAACGTAAGCCAGCGCAATACCGGTGTTACCGCTGGTTGGTTCAACCAGCTCAACGCCCGGTTTTAAAATACCGCGTTTTTCCGCGTCCCAAATCATATTGGCACCGATACGGCATTTGATGCTGAAGCTCGGGTTGCGCGACTCGACCTTAGCCAGAATGCGGCCGTTACCGATGCGGTTCAGTCGAACCAGCGGCGTATGACCAATTGTCAGAGAGTTGTCTTCATAGATCTTACTCATAGCTCGTCCTTAACTGTATGAAATATTGGGAACCCTCAGAGCATACCTTTTCTAATGATGTGCGGAAGGAAAGAAATCGCATATCTATATAGCGCACAACCATAAGCCTTACGCAAAAATGCATAAGGCATTTTAAAGCTTTAGCGGCGCGCATGTTGTGCATGATAACGATCAACCCACATGGCCGTCGCACCGCATACCGCCACTGGCAGAATCGCCAGATTGATAATCGGGATCATGGTGAACAGGCTCACCAGCGCACCAAACTGCATATTGGCGCTTTTGTGCTGGCGCAGCGCCTGACGCATCTGCTGAAAACTCACTTTGTGGTTATCAAAGGGGTAATCGCAATATTGAACGGACAGCATCCACGCACTGAATAAAAACCATAGAACCGGCGCCACCGTTTGTCCAAATCCGGGGATGAAGTGCAGCAACAGCAAACCAAGCGCACGCGGCAAATAGTAGCCGAGCTTCTGTAACTCTCGTTTCATGATGCGCGGTACATCTTTAACCATGGCCATCCAGCCACTATCGGGCAGTGGCGTTCCGGTCAATCGCCCTTCAAGCTGCTCGGCGAGCAAGCCACAGAAGGGCGCAGCAATCAGGTTTGCCAGCGTCGAAAAGAAGTAACTGAACACCAACACAATCGAAATCACCGATAGCGGCCACAGCAGATAACTCAGCCACTGCAACCAGTCGGGGATATGTGACATTAAAGCTGGGATCCACTGCCCCAAACGCTGAAACAGCCAGATAAAGGCACCGCCAAGCAGCACAATGTTGATCAGTAGCGGCATGATGACATAGCGACGAATGCCGGGCAGGCGCACCAGTTTCCATCCTTCAGCGAAGTAGTGAACACCATTAAATGTTGAGACCGAATTTCCTGCGGGCATAGCGAGCCTTTCTCCTAAATATAGCGGCGCGACCATCATAACCTGGCTTTTTGTCAGCTTCAGGTCTGGTTTGCGCGAAAAAACAGCAAAAAAGCGTGGGGCAGCTATCTAATTTGTCAGAAAATACTGCACAGACTTGCACTTGTTTAGCTGGGCAAATACAGTTAGAGGATAAAGTTTGCCGTGGTGGCAAGGTATTGGAACAACAGAGAATACAATGATGCAGGATTTGCGTCTGATATTAATCGTTGTTGGCGCGATCGCCATAATAGCGCTGCTACTTCATGGACTGTGGACCAGCCGTAAAGAGCGCTCCTCCGTGTTTCGTGATCGCCCGCACAAACGTCTGAAACAGCGCGAAGAAGCCGATGAAGATCTGCTGAGCGAAGAAGATGATGGCGTCGGCGAAGTCCGTGTACGTCGTCATCGTGATGCGGATGAAGAACCTGAATTCACTGCACATCCAGCGAGCGCGCCGCGAGCGCCTGAACCTGTGCGTCAACCGGCATCACGTCAGGCCGACCCGTTATTGGGCGATCCGCTGCTGGATGACGAACCTGAAGTGCGTAAGCCGGTGGCGCCACAAGCGCCCGTGGCGAAGCCTACTCCAGCGCCTGCACCACAACCGATTCAGGCCGATCCGCTGCTGGATAACGAACCGCTTTCCGCAACGCAGCCTGCGCCAGAGTTCCAAGCGGCAGAAGAGCCAGAATTCGAACCTGAAGCGCCAGTCGCACATCAACCGGAAGCACCACAGCCAGCGGCTGCTGCGCCGGGCAGTAAAAAAGAAGCCGTATTAGTGCTGCACGTTGCTGCCCATGCGGGCGGCGAACTGAACGGTGAAGCGCTGTTGCAGGGAATTCTGCAGGCCGGATTCCAGTTTGGTGAGATGAACATTTTCCATCGCCACCTGAGTCCAGCAGGCAGCGGTCCGGTGCTGTTTAGCCTGGCGAACATGGTGAAACCGGGTTCATTCGATCCGGATCAGATGGGCAATTTCTCAACGCCTGGCATCTCCATCTTCATGATGGTGCCGTCGTACGGTGATGCGAACCAGAACTTCAAGCTGATGCTGCAATCCGCGCAGCGTATTGCCGATGATGTGGGCGGCGTGGTGCTGGATGATGAGCGTCGCATGATGACGCCGCAGAAGCTGGAAACCTACAAAACGCGTATTCGCGAAGTTATCGGTTAATTGCCGCTAGCTGAGTCAAAACAAATACAACCCCCGCATGTCGGGGGTTTTTTATCGGATAAGAGACTATGAAATCGGTTCAGGAGCAGATCACCGCGCTGCGCACCACGTTACGTCACCACGAATATCTCTACCACGTGATGGATACGCCGGAGATTCCGGATGCAGAGTATGACCGATTGATGGTTCAGCTGCGCGAGCTGGAAAGCGCTCATCCTGATTTGATTACACCTGATTCTCCGACACAACGCGTGGGCGCGGCACCGCTGGCAGCTTTTGAGCAAGTGCGGCATGAAGTGCCGATGTTGTCGCTGGATAACACCTTTGATGAAGCGGGCTTCCTTGCCTTCAACAAACGCGTGCAGGATCGCCTTAAAAGCACTGACGAATTGACTTATTGCTGCGAGCTCAAGCTGGATGGCTTAGCGGTGAGTTTGCTGTATGAAGATGGTTTGCTGGTGCGCGCGGCAACGCGTGGAGATGGCACCACCGGCGAGAACATCACGGCGAACGTGCGCACTATTCATGCCATTCCGCTGCGTCTGCATGGCGATAACATTCCCGCTCGCGTTGAAGTGCGTGGCGAAGTGTTTATCACCGAAAGCGGCTTTGAAAAGCTGAATGAAGAAGCGCGTCGCACCGGCGCGAAAGTCTTTGCAAACCCACGTAACGCAGCGGCCGGTTCGCTGCGCCAGCTCGATCCGCGCATTACCGCCAAACGTCCGCTGACCTTCTTCTGCTACGGTTTTGGTCTGCTGGAAGGCGGTGAAATGCCCGCCAGCCATTGGCAACGTCTGCAACAGTTTAAGGCGTGGGGATTGCCGGTCACCGATCGTATTCGTCTGGCTCACAGCGCCGATGAAGTGCTGGCGTTTTATCGTCAGGTTGAGCAGGAGCGTCCGTCGCTCGGCTTCGACATTGATGGCGTGGTTATCAAGGTCGATTCACAGGCGCTGCAGGAGCAACTCGGCTTTGTGGCGCGTGCGCCGCGCTGGGCCGTGGCATTTAAATTCCCGGCGCAGGAACAGATGACGTTCGTGCGCGATGTCGAATTCCAGGTGGGCCGCACCGGCGCGATTACGCCAGTCGCGCGTCTGGAGCCGGTTCAGGTTGCGGGCGTGGTGGTGAGCAACGCTACCCTGCATAACGCTGATGAAATCGCCCGATTGGGTTTGCGCATCGGCGACAAAGTGGTGATTCGCCGCGCCGGTGATGTGATCCCGCAAGTGGTCAATGTGGTGGAATCGGAGCGCCCGCAAGAGACGCGTGAAATCGTCTTCCCGAGTCATTGTCCGGTTTGCGGTTCAGACGTTGAGCGCGTGGAAGGTGAAGTGGTAACGCGCTGCACCGGCGGCCTGATTTGTGGCGCGCAGCGCAAAGAAGCGCTCAAGCATTTCGTTTCGCGTCGTGCGATGGATGTCGATGGCATGGGCGACAAAATCATCGATCAGCTGGTAGAGAAAGAGTACGTCTTAACGCCAGCCGATCTGTTCCGTCTTACGGCCGGTAAGCTGACCGGCCTCGATCGCATGGGGCCAAAATCGGCGCAGAACGTGGTTGATGCGCTGGAAAAGGCCAAATCCACCACGCTGGCACGTTTCCTTTATGCGCTGGGTATTCGTGAAGTCGGCGAAGCCACCGCTGCTAACCTTGCCAATCACTTTGGCGAGCTGGAAAAGGTGATGAACGCCGATCTGGATGCGCTGATTGAAGTGCAGGATGTCGGCAAAGTGGTGGCGACGCATGTGCGTAACTTTATGGATGAAGAGAGCAATCGCGCCGTTATTCGCGATCTTACCGAAGAGATTGGCGTGCATTGGCCGCAGGTTGAAGTGGTGAATGTCGAAGAGATTGATAGTCCGTTTGCCGGTAAAACCGTGGTGCTGACTGGTTCCTTGTCGCAGATGAATCGTGATGATGCCAAAGAGCGTTTAGTGGCGCTGGGCGCTAAAGTGAGCGGCAGCGTGTCGAAGAAAACCGATTTGCTGATTGCGGGCGAAGCGGCCGGTTCAAAGCTGGCGAAAGCGCAGGAACTCGGCATTCCGGTGATCGATGAAGCGGAAATGATTCGCCTGCTCGGAGCCTAACGTGGATAAACAGCAACTGGTTGAAATCGCCAATACCGTGATGCCGTTCGGCAAGTACAAGGGCAGAGTGCTGATTGATGTGCCGGAGGAGTATTTGCTGTGGTTCGCCCGCAAAGATGAATTTCCGGCCGGTAAGTTAGGCGAACTGATGCAGCTGACGCTGACGATTAAGATCGAAGGTCTCGAAGGTTTAATCAAACCGCTCAAACGCAATGAATAACCAAACGGCCCGCATTTGCGGGCCGTTTTACTTAGGACTTCTGCGCTTCTACTTGCTGCTGAGCCAGCCGTTTTTCATTCCCGGCTTTATAGCGTTGGGCAATGAAAGAACACACCATTAATTGCACCTGATGGAAGATCATCAGCGGTAGCACGATAATCCCCACTGAAGCGGCCGGGAACAGGATGTTAGCCATCGGGACACCGTTCGCCAGACTCTTTTTCGAGCCGCAGAACAGCACAGTGATTTCATCGGCACGGCTAAAGCCAAACAGGCGTGATGCTCCGAGATTAATCGCCAGCGCAACAAACAGAATGAGCAGGCTGCCTGCCAGAATCCATAACAGCGTATCCAAACCGACGCGGTGCCAAATGCCATTCACAACCGCTTCACTGAAGGCTGAGTAAACCACCAGCAGAATGGATGTCTGGTCAGTTTTACCAATCAGGCTGCGATTTTTTTCCACCCAACCGCCGATCCAGCGGCGTGACAGATGACCAATAACAAACGGTACCAGTAACTGCAGCATGATTTTGCCAATCTGCTCCAGCCCATTACCCGGCATTTCGCTATGTACATTCATTACCAGATTCACCAGCAGCGGCGAGATAAATACGCCGAGCAGGCTGGATGCCGACGCTGCACATACCGCTGCGGCAACATTACCGCCCGCCATCGAGGTAAAGGCGATGGCTGACTGCACGGTAGCAGGCAGAATGCAGAGATAGATAAAGCCGGTATAAATCTCCGGACCGACATTCACCGGATGCCACCACACCAGCAGCAATCCTAAAATTGGGAATACCACAAAGGTGCTGCACATAATCCACAAGTGCAAACGCCAGTGGCTGCTGCCGGCAATGATTTTCTCGCGCGACAGTTTAGCGCCATGCATAAAGAACAGCAGGGCGATGGCGGCGGTGGTCAAATATTCAAAGATGTCGACAAAGACGCCTTTGGCAGGAATAAAGCTGGCCAGCAGCACGGTGATGATGAGTTTAATCATCATCGGATCGAGGCGTAAAAATCCCATTGTTAAAATCCGGTTAAATTTAAAAAATTGATGGTGCTGATTGTGCGCCCGCTGGGTTTAGAAATAAAATTGATTTATTGCATTAATCTATGAGCGATATCGATGAATTACACCTTACGTCAGTTGCGCACCTTTGTAGCCGTGGCGCATCACGGCAGCTTTAGTTTGGCCGGACAAGCGATTGGTTTGAGTCAGTCTGCGGTTAGCCACAGCATTAAAGAGCTGGAAGCGGAAATGGGCGTACGCTTACTGGATCGCACCACGCGAGAAGTGATGCTGACCGAAGCGGGGCAGCAGCTGGCTACGCGGCTTAATCGTCTGCTGGAAGATCTCAATACCACCGTGTTGGATGTGCGCAGCTATGGCGAACAGCGCAGCGGCACGGTGCGTGTTGCCGCCAGTCAAACGCCTTCTGCCCACCTGATGCCGCAGTGTCTGGCCAGCAGCCAGCAGCGCTATCCGGATATCCGCGTCATCCTGCATGACCGCGTGCAGCAATGGGTGCTGCAAAGCGTACGCAATGCGGAGGTTGATTTTGGTATTGTGATTGGCCCGCTCAACGACACCGATTTCGATAGCGAAGAGATTCTGCAGGAGCCTTTTTTACTGCTGTGTCATGAAGATGACGAGCTGGCGCAAATTAAACAGGCAAAGTGGTCGATGCTGGCCGGACGCAATATGGTGCTGCAGGATTATGCTTCTGGCAGTCGCGTGTTAGTCGATGCCGCGCTGCAACAGCTGGCGTTAAATGTGAATGTGGTGCAGGAAATCGGCCATCCCGCCACGCTTTATCCGATGGTGGAAGCGGGAATTGGCATCAGTATTCTGCCCGCGCTGGCCTTGCCGTTGCCGTCAGGACGCAAACTCACGGTGCGACGTCTCTATCCGGAAATTAATCGCAGCCTGATGCTGATAAAGCGCAAAAACCGCTCGCTGACACCCGCCGCAGAAGCGATCTGGCAGGAAGTGCGTCAGCAGGCGGCCCTGCTGACGCAACAACGCATGCTGAAGCCGGCGTTTTAAACGTACACGTTGATCTGATTGGTATCCGTCGGACGGTTAATTCCATCGGCTTTGTTCGCCGCTGGTTGCTGAGCTTCCTGTTTCTGCTGCGCTTTCTCGGCTTGCTGCTGCTCAATCTGCGCGATTTGCGCTTCAATCATTTGAATCTGTGATTGCAGCATCTGCTCCTGTTCCGATTTTTGTTCATCGGTGAGCGTATCGTCGCTGGAAAGATCTTTCAGCTGCTTGGTGATGGATTGAATCTGTTTGTTGAGGCTGGCGATTTCTGAGGTCGATCCGCCGCCGCTACTTGCGGTGCTGACACTACTAACGCTGGATATAGACATGGTTTTCTCCTTGCAATAGACCATTATCGTTATCGGTCAGAGCAGCGGGAGGCTTGAGGGCAGGGAGTGTTAAGCTTGCGAAAAGGTTTTGTTGGGATTTGGTACGCTAAAGTGCCAACTGTAGAAACGAAAAAAGCGCCTAAAAGGCGCTTTTCTCTGAATTGGTGGGTCGTGCAGGATTCGAACCTGCGACCAATTGATTAAAAGTCAACTGCTCTACCAACTGAGCTAACGACCCGAAGTGGTGGGTGATGACGGGCTCGAACCGCCGACCCCCTCCTTGTAAGGGAGATGCTCTACCAACTGAGCTAATCACCCACTTCGTACTGCTTAACAAGAGCGTCATCTGACTAAGATATGGTGGGTGATGACGGGCTCGAACCGCCGACCCCCTCCTTGTAAGGGAGATGCTCTACCAACTGAGCTAATCACCCATATCTTATCTCTTGTTCACTGCGGGCCACCTTTAAACCTTCTAAAGAGTGGTGGGTGATGACGGGCTCGAACCGCCGACCCCCTCCTTGTAAGGGAGATGCTCTACCAACTGAGCTAATCACCCCCGCTGTGTGGAGTCGCATTATAGGGATCCTTCAAAGTGAGTCAACGGTTTTTAAAACTTAAATGTGCGTTCGCTTTAAAAATAATCATCGTGGGGCGCTTTTCGCCAATGTGCTGGTTTTATTAGCAGAAAAGCGCACAGCAAACCGGGATGCCACCGCGACAATCATTGAGGAATCAGCCTCACCTGCTAGAATGTGCGCACTGTTTTTTCGCGTTAACCCGTTTTTTTGTCATCCAGACAATGAAACCTGCGCATTTAAGGCAATGCTGAATGAAAATCAAAACTCGCTTCGCACCCAGCCCAACCGGCTATCTGCACGTAGGCGGTGCTCGTACTGCTCTTTACTCCTGGCTTTATGCTCGTCATAACAAGGGCGAATTTGTTCTGCGTATCGAAGATACCGATCTGGAGCGTTCCACACCGGAAGCCATTGAAGCCATCATGGATGGTATGAACTGGCTGAGCCTTAACTGGGATGAAGGTCCGTATTATCAGACCAAGCGTTTTGATCGCTATAACGCGGTGATCGACGACATGCTGGAAGCGGGCACGGCCTATAAATGCTACTGCAGTAAAGAGCGTCTTGATGCGCTGCGTGAAGAGCAGATGGAAAAGGGCGAAAAGCCGCGTTACGACGGCCGCTGCCGCGATAGCCATGAACATCACGCCGCTGATGAGCCGTGCGTGGTGCGCTTCCGCAACCCGCAGGAAGGTTCTGTCATCTTTGACGATCAGATTCGTGGCCCGATTGAATTCAGCAATCAGGAGCTGGATGATCTGATCATTCGTCGTACTGACGGTTCGCCAACCTACAACTTCTGTGTAGTAGTGGATGACTGGGATATGGGTATCACTCACGTGATTCGTGGTGAAGACCATATCAACAACACGCCACGCCAGATCAACATCCTGAAAGCGATCGGTGCAGAAGTGCCAACCTACGCGCACGTCTCAATGATCCTTGGCGATGACAGTAAGAAGCTGTCTAAGCGTCATGGCGCGGTTGGCGTGATGCAGTATCGCGATGACGGTTATCTGCCGGAAGCGCTGCTCAACTATCTGGTGCGCCTCGGCTGGTCACATGGCGATCAGGAGATCTTCAGCGTGCCGGAAATGGCAGAGCTGTTCACCCTGGATGCGGTGAGCAAATCGGCCAGTGCTTTCAACACTGAAAAGCTGCAGTGGCTGAACCATCACTACATTAATACGCTGCCGCCGGAATACGTTGCTACACAGCTGCAATGGCATATTGAGCAGCAGAAGATTGATACCCGCACCGGTCCGGAACTGGCTAAGCTGGTTACCTTGCTGGGCGAGCGTTGCAAAACTCTGGTAGAGATCGCGGCATCTTGCCGTTACTTCTATGAAGAGTTCGAAGCCTTTGATGCTGACGCGGCGAAGAAGCATCTGCGTCCGGTCGCGCGTCAGCCGCTGGAAGTGGTGCGTGACAAACTGGCCGCGATCAGCGACAGCAACTGGAACGCTGAGAATGTGCATCATGCAATTCAGTCTGCGGCAGATGAGCTGGAGCTGGGCATGGGTAAAGTCGGTATGCCACTGCGTGTTGCGGTGACCGGTTCAGGCCAGTCACCGGCGCTGGATGTGACGGTGGAAGCGATTGGTCGCAGCCGCAGCGTTGCGCGTATTGAGAAAGCGCTGGCCTTCATCGCTGAGCGTGAAGCCAACGCATAATATGAAAAAGCCGGAAGCATCTGCTTCCGGCTTATTTATTCTTCCTGAATCCCCAGACGCTCCAGTACGCCTCGAATTCCCTCCCGCAATAACAACGCCGCAAATTGCTCTTGCTCCGCTGCCGTCATTTGCTGGACAGAATTTATTAATAACGCAGGTAACGTATTTTGTTGTGCACCGTAATTAGCCGCCGGTTCGTTCGCGTGGCGGGTGGACTGAACAAAGCTCTTTACACGCTCATCAATATGGATCAATCGCGCTTTACCGCCCTGAACACCGGGCTTTGGCGTGGTTGTCCAGTTTTCACGTTTGATCCATTTATTCACCGTTTGCCGACTGTAGCCCGTTTCCAGCGCGAGCTCCTCGGGGGTAAGCCATTCCTTTTTCACGATGCAATCCCTGTTAAATACATTAGTTCTACATATTACAACAAAACGTAACGGGGAAAAGTAACCTGGGCAGAAAATGCCTTCTGCTCTCCAACAAAAGGCAAAATTCGGTTATTGCGCTTCGCTCACTGCGGGTTGTTCAGGACGGAAAGCGATGAAATAGGTGAGGCCAACAAAAATTGCCCCGCCCACGCCGTTACCAAGGAACACCGCAATTACGTTTGGCGCAAACTCCGCCCAGCTCATCTGGCCGGCAAAAATCGCTGCCGGAACAATAAACATGTTCGCGACAACGTGCTGGAAGCCAATCGCCACGAACGCCATCACCGGGAACCACATACCGAAGATTTTACCTACCACATCTTTACTGGCGAAGGCGAGCCACACCGCCAAACACACCAGCCAGTTGCAGCCTACGCCGGAAATAAAGGCGTGCAGGAAATCGGCATTCACTTTAGCGTGCGCAATCGCCACGGTTTTCTTCAGGTAATCGCCCTCGGTCATGCCCAGCATATGGCCAAAAAACCATGCTACTGCAACGCTGCCAATAAAATTGGCGACGGTAACCCAAAACCAGTTACGCAGTACGCTGAAGCCACTGATGCGACGCGCGAACCAGGCGATTGGCATCGTCATCATATTGCCGGTCAGCAGCTCACCGCCCGCCAGCACCGTCATGATCAAACCAACCGGGAACACCGCAGCGCCGAGCAGCACGCCGAATGAGCCCCATTCAGCAGGCAGTTGGTTAATCACATGCAGATCGAGCAGGAAACCGGTAGCGATGAACGCACCGGCCATAAAGCCAAGAATTAACAAGGTGGAGATAGGAAGGCGGCTTTTAGCCACGCCAGCTTGAATCGCCAGTTGAGCGATCTCTTTAGGTGTATGCAGCGACATAATTCACTTTTCTTATATGGATTAATGGGGACGTTGCTGGCCGGTCATTGAGAGAACACCCTGGCAGGATGACCGGTTAATTAGCGCGCTAAGTTTTACACGCACTTTTAACGAAAACAAGACTGCTCCTAACATCTTTAACCTTAAATTAACGCTGGGTTGAGGTTGGGTTTGGCGAGCATTGTTGGATAGCGCATATAAATAGAGACGATTTGGGATGAAGTGTAGAAAAAAAAGCCATGCTGACGCGGGGTTGACGCCTTTTTCAGCGATCAAACACAGAACGAGAATTTGACGTTGACACTCAAGAGGCGGTTTCATATTATCCCGTCCGTCGAGTTTACTCGGCAGTTTTTCGGTTCGGGGGTATAGCTCAGCTGGGAGAGCGCTTGCATGGCATGCAAGAGGTCAGCGGTTCGATCCCGCTTATCTCCACCAAACCGCTCCCAACGGTTTGACCGAAAAATGATTTCCAGATGTGGGGGTATAGCTCAGCTGGGAGAGCGCTTGCATGGCATGCAAGAGGTCAGCGGTTCGATCCCGCTTATCTCCACCAAATCTCTGTTCGTTCTGAACACATTCAAAAAATCACCTTCTAAACGCAACGCAATAAATTGCGGTTTTGTCGTTTGTAGGGTCGCCATTTATGGCGACCACATTACTGCATAACGCGGAATTATTGTCAGGCTGTAACAGCTTGCGGCTGCAATTGCAGCACACGGAAACCGTGCGTGCCATCGCGATCCAGCTGCGCCACTAAACCGTATTCCCAGTCCAGATAAGCCTGCATCACGCCCGCTTCAATATCGGTGCCTTCATACGGGCGACGATAGCGCTCGATAGCCGGTGACAGCAGTTGCTGCTCTCCTTGCTCCGTTGGCAAACCCGCGCCGCGCCATGCAGCGTTACCGCCTTCCAGCACAAACACCGGCTTGCCGGTCAGCTCAGCCACCTGTTCCACCGCATAACCCGCCAGCAGGCTGCTGCCACAGGTTAATACATAGCGACGCGCCTCCGGCAACAACGCTTTGCCTTGCTGTTGCAGAGTAGAGCGCAGCAACCAGGCCGCGCCCGGAATATGGCTGTTAAGATGGTTTGCGCGCGTGGTGAAATCCAGCACCTGCGTTTGCCCTTCCTGCAACCATTCCGCTAACTGCTGCGGTGAGATGAGTTCGGGTTGAGCAACGGGCGGCACCTGCGCTTTCCAGTTACCGCTTTCACTGAAATCACTGGCCTGCAGCTCCTCCAGCACTGAAACCTGCCAGCCAAGCTGTGCCAGCCAGGATGCGGTCATATTGGCGCGCACGCCATCATCATCAATCAGCACGATACGTGCCCCACGTACGCTGGCGTAGTGATCGGTCTCCTGCACTAATTGGCCCCCCGGCACGTGGCGGCTGCCCGGCAGATGCCCGGCGGCGTACTCGTCGGCATCACGTACATCAAACAGATAAGTGGTGCGCGCCTCCTGCTGCCAACGCTTGAGCGTAGCGAGTGGGATACGTTCCACGCCGGCGCGATCGGCGATACTGCGCGCATTGTTCGCCGCCTGACGCTGAGCCGTTTCGCTGGCCTCGCCGTAGCGGCGCGACTGGCCTTTATCCAGCGCATGTCCGGCCAACGTCCAGCCGATGGTGCCATTGCGTAGTGCAAACACCGGATTGCGAATTCCGGCATTGACCAGCGATTGCGTACCGATGATGCTGCGTGTGCGACCGGCGCAGTTGACAATCACCGTGGTCTCCGGCGATGGGGCGATATCACGCACGCGCAGCACCAGCTCACCGCCCGGCACGCTGGTAGCGCCTGGAATACTCATGGTTTGATATTCATCGAAACGGCGTGCATCCAGCACCACCACGTTAGCATCGCTGTTAATCAGCTGATGCACTTCGTCCGCTGACAAAGAGGGCGTGTGATTGTGATGCTCAACCAGCTCGCCAAACGATTTGCTGGGTGAATTAACGTCGATAAATAGTTCGCCGCCCGCCGCTTGCCAGCCAGCCAAATCATCTGCCAGCAGCGCGACATTGCTGTAACCCAGTGCGGCAATGCGCTCGGCAGCGGTTTGCGCCAGGCCTTCGCCGCCGTCATACAGCGTGATGGCGGTGGTGCGCTGCGGAATGCGGTCCAGTAGCTCAAGCTCCAGCTTTGACAGCGGAATATTCACCGCAAACAGCGGATGCGCGGTGGCAAACAGCGCTTCATCGCGCACATCGACAATCGCCACTTCCTGCTGCTGACGCAGCGCATCAATAAGTTCCGCCGCCTGGCGTAAAGGGAAAACCGGTTTAGTCATGTGAAAGGTCCCAAATGTTCGGTAAGTAGCGGTTGCTGTAACCGGAGATAAACGTTTTTTCGCTGCCGTCTTGGCGGTAGACCGCGCGTTTGACCGCGCCAATGTTGGCGCCATAAACGTGAATGCTGATGGAGACGCGGTCGTCATAGGCGTTGCTGACGCGATGGATATCGCCCACCGTTGGCGATATCGCTTCAACGCTGCCTGGATCGAGTCGAACGGGCGCGCCTTCCGGCTGCAATCCTTTCGGCCCCGGCTGCCAGGATTGTGAAATTTCCGCGCCGCGCAGCATGCCAATCAATCCCCATACGCGATGGTCGTGAATCGGCGTTTGCTGGCCCGGTCCCCAGACGAAACTCACCACTGAGAAGCGCTGCTGCGCATCGGCATACAACAAATATTGTTGATAGTGTTCGGGATGAGGTTGGCTAAAGGCGTCGTCCAGCCAATCGTCGTGGCGAATCAGCTCGCCAAGCCACTCGCTGCCACGTTGTAACACCGTGGCTTCCTCAGGCTTTGTATCCAGCAGATTAGCCAGATTGGCGACGAAATCGCGCAGGCGCTGGTGCTGATAATGGCTCATCAAATTCAGGCGCTCCTTTTATCGGCAGCGGAGAGCGCATCGACTTTCTCGCGCGTTAGCGGGATCAGCTCACGGCCATATTCCACCGCATCGTTAAGCGGGTCGAAGCCGCGAATCAGCACGCTATGGATACCAAGGCGATAATATTCCAGCAGCGCATCGGAGACTTGTTCCGGCGTTCCCACCAGCGCGGTGGAGTTGTAGCCGCCCTGAACCAGTTTTGCGACGCCGGTCCACAGCACTTTATCCAGACGTTCGCCTTCATTGGCGGCGGCGAGTAAACGCTGTGCGCCAACGCTTTGTGGTTTCGCCTTGCCAAAGGCAAAGCCAGTTTCGTTGAGCTGTTTCTCTGCCGTGGCGCGGATGTGTTCCGCGCGTTCCCAGGCTTCTTTTTCAGTTTTGCCAAGAATCGGTCGGAACGAGATGTTGAAGTTGATTTCGCGCCCCTGTCTGGCAGCAGCAGCGCGCACGTTGCGTACCGTCTCCTCCGCGCCTTTCAGCGGTTCGCCCCACAGCGCAAACACATCGGCATGCCGTGCTGCGACATCAATCGCTTCCTGCGACGATCCGCCAAAATAGACCGGCAGTTTTTTCTGCAACGGTTTGATGGCCGAAAACGCCTGCTCGACCTGATAAAATTGACCTTGATGATCGTACGGCTGAACGGATTCGAGGCTCTGCTTCAACACCGTGAGAAACTCATCGCTGCGCGCATAGCGCTCGGCTTTGTTGAGGAAGTCACCGTCGCGGCGTTGCTCGGCATCGCTGCCGCCGCTGATAATGTGCACCGCTAAACGGCCGTCGGTGAGGTGATCAAGCGAAGCCAGTTTGCGCGCCGCTAACGTCGGCGATACAAAGCCGGGGCGATGCGCCAGCAAAAATTTCAGCGTTGAGGTGTGCGCCGCCGCGTGCGCGGTGACCAGAAAGCCATCTGGCTGATCAGACCAATAGCCCACCAGAATGCGATCAAAACCGGCGTCTTCGTGCGCACGCGCAAAACGCGCAATGTACTCTTTATCAAACAGCGGTCCGCTAGCCGGGATAATCTCGGAGGCGAGGCGGTGGCCAATCATGCCAAGGAATTGAATGCTCATGCGGTTCTCCTGAAGTGACGTCATGGAGAAAAACTACGGGCGCAGGCGGTGTGAACGGAAATTCAATATTGTGCAAAGGTTTTGCGTTTCACGGTGAAGCGGGTGATGGCGGGGGAAACGCCGGGGCGAGGCGGGATAGAACCGATTGAAATAAATAAGAAGAGAAGGGCGAGCCGTAGCTCGCCCCTTTGATCAGAAGGCCAACACCAGGCCAGCGATAGCGGCTGACAGCACGCTCACCAGCGTTGAACCGTACAGCAGTTTCAGGCCGAAGCGTGAAACCACGTTACCTTGCTCTTCGTGCAGACCTTTAATCGCACCCGCCACAATCCCGATAGAGGAGAAGTTAGCAAAGGAGACGAGGAACACAGAGAGAATGCCTTCCGAATGAGGTGACAGCTGACCGGCGATTTTCTGCAGATCCATCATCGCCACGAACTCGTTGGAAACCAGTTTGGTTGCCATGATGCTGCCCACTTGCAGCGCTTCGTGTGAAGGAACGCCCATCACCCACGCAAATGGATAGAACACATAACCCAGCACGCCCTGGAAGCTGATGCCGAAAATCAGATCGAACAGCGCGTTCAGACCAGTAATCAAGGCAATAAAACCAATCAGCATCGCAGCGACAATCATTGCCACTTTAAAACCGGCGAGGATGTATTCGCCCAGCATCTCGAAGAAGCTCTGGCCTTTGTGCAGGTCCTGCAATTGCAGATCTTCTTCGCTATCAACGCGGTACGGGTTAATCAGCGACAGCACGATAAAGGTGCTGAACATGTTCAATACCAGCGCGGCAACCACATATTTTGGCTGCAGCATGGTCATGTAGGCCCCGACAATCGACATGGAAACCGTCGACATGGCGGTCGCTGCCATAGTGTACATGCGACGCTGTGACATTTTGCCGAGGATATCTTTATAGGCGATAAAGTTTTCTGACTGTCCCAAAATCAGAGAGCTTACGGCGTTGAAAGATTCCAGTTTTCCCATACCGTTTACTTTTGACAGTACGGTACCAATACCGCGAATCACCCAAGGTAAGATGCGGAAGTGCTGCAAAATACCAATCAACGCAGAGATGAAGATGATTGGGCAAAGCACGTTGAGGAAGAAGAAGGCGAGACCTTTTTCACTCATATTGCCAAACACGAAGTTGGTGCCTTCGGCGGCATATTTGAGCAGATGATCAAAGAAACCAGCGAAGCCCTGCACGAAGCCGAGACCGATGGAGGAGTTCAGGAAGAACCACGCCAACAACAATTCGATGACCAGAAGCTGTACGATAAAACGAAGACGGATGCTTTTACGATCGTTGCTGACCAGCAAGGCCAGCACCGCTACCACCACTAGTGCTAAAATAAAATGCAAAACATGGGACATGTCGGCTCCAAATTTGAGGAGGGTTGTATTTTGTTGCGTATTCTATGTAACGCGTTACTTAAAAACGAGATCAAAACCACATTATAAGTATTCGCTATCGCGATTTTTCTCAGATAAGTCTGACCGCTCACAACCCCATTACAAATCCATCACAAGAAATATCCACAAAAACATTGTCTATAAAATGACCCAAGCGTAGAGTCATTTGCGTTGCACTTATTTTTGGCAAGAACTGGCTTTACCGCAATGTATAGCAATGGCTATACTTCATAGCACCATCTATTAATACAATAACTATAACCAAATTTCATCTGCCTTGAATGACCCTTAATCTGGTCGGGTCAACAAGCGTTAAGACAGGGTAAAACTATGCTAGAAAGCCGCACCGCTGAGCGCGCCGCTCGCGGAGCCAGAAAGATCAAACTCGCGTTGCTGGGCCCCGCTTTTATTGCGGCGATTGGCTATATCGATCCCGGTAACTTCGCGACCAACATTCAGGCAGGCGCCGCCTACGGCTACAAGCTGTTGTGGGTGGTGGTGTGGGCCAATGTCATGGCGATGCTGATCCAGCTGATGTCCGCCAAGCTCGGCATTGCCACCGGCAAAAATCTTGCAGAACACATCCGCGATCGCTTCCCGCGTCCGGCGGTGTGGTTCTATTGGGTGCAGGCGGAAATCATCGCCATGGCCACCGATCTCGCTGAATTTATCGGCGCGGCGCTCGGCTTCAAACTGTTACTCGGCATTTCGCTGCTGCAGGGCGCGGTGTTAACCGGTATCGCAACTTACCTGATTCTGATGCTGCAAAGTCGCGGGCAGAAGCCACTGGAATTGGTGATTGGCGGCCTGCTGCTGTTCGTAGCGGCGGCTTATATTGTCGAGCTGTTTTTCTCCCAACCGAAAGTCAGTGAGTTGGTAGTCGGCATGGCGCTGCCATCGTTGCCGACGTCAGATGCGGTCTTCCTCGCCGCTGGCGTGTTAGGCGCCACCATTATGCCGCATGTCATTTATCTGCACTCGGCGCTGACGCAGCACGGTAATAAAGGCAGCAAGGCGCAACGCTACAGCTCAACCAAGCTGGATGTGGCGATTGCCATGACCATCGCTGGCTTTGTGAACCTGGCGATGATGGCAACCGCCGCCGCAGCGTTCCACTTCAGCGGTCACTCCAGCATTGTCGATCTCGATCAGGCTTACTTAACGCTGCAACCGCTGTTGGGTGAAGCGGCGGCGATTGTGTTTGGTTTGAGTCTGGTGGCTGCCGGTCTCTCATCTACCGTGGTCGGCACGCTGGCGGGACAAGTGGTGATGCAGGGCTTTATTCGTTTCCACATTCCGCTGTGGTTCCGCCGCACTATTACCATGTTGCCCTCGTTTATTGTCATCTGGGCGGGCTGGGATCCCACGCGCATTCTGGTAATGAGCCAGGTGCTGCTGAGTTTCGGTATCGCGCTGGCGCTAATTCCGTTGCTGGCATTTACCGGCAACCGGGAACTGATGGGTGATGAGATGGTGAACTCGCGCCTGATGCAGAATGCCGGTCGGTTGATTGTGTTGCTGGTTATCGCCCTCAATCTCTACTTACTGGTCGGCGAAGCGCTCGGTTGGTAACGGACCTATAAAAGAAAAATCCCGCTCATTAGCGGGATTTTTTGTTTAGTGATGATGGTGATCGCGGTGATCACGACGATCATCATGGCGATGATCGTGACGCCAATGGTCACGACGTTCACGTTCATGCCAGCGACGTTCGCGCTCACGTTCATAGGCGCGATGACGTTTCCACTCTTCATGACGCCACCAGCGATGGTCATCGTAACGATAACGATCGTTCCACCAGCGCGGTTCACGCCAGCGACCGCCGTCCCAGTAATTACCGTGACGATCGCGATCGCCGAGATGCAGCGTAACGCCCGGACCCAAATTGATGGTGGCGCTGTCGGCTTGTGCTGTGCTGATAGCCAACGGGGATAAAGTTGCCAGCAAGGCGGCAAACAAAATGGCACGTTTCATAACTTCTCCTTTTCAGTAGCTTATCACTGCCACCGTTGCGCTAGTTTGCCACATCGGACCAGGCAAGCCTTGAGAATCAGTCTGAAAACGCTGAGGGAAATCTGAAATGAGAATTTTCTGCTGCGGAAAACGCCCGACAAATGCCGGGCGGGTAAACGTTTACACTAAGATATTGTGGATGGCGTCGATCTCGTCCTGGCTCAGCACCGGCTGGCTCAACATCTCAACCGCATCATCAATTTGCGCAGTTTTGCTGGCGCCAATCAAAACCGAGGTGACACGCGCATCGCGCAGCACCCAGCTCAGCGCCATCTGCGCCAGCTTCTGGCCGCGCTGTTGGGCAATCGCCTGCAGCTGACGCACTTTTTCCATCTTCTCTTGCGTCAACTGGTTTTCATTCAGGAACTTACTGCCGCTGGCGATGCGCGAATCTTGCGGAATGCCCTGCAAATAGCGGTCGGTTAACACGCCACCCGCCAGCGGCGAGAAGGCAATGCAACCAACGCCGTTGTCGCACAGCACATCCAGCAAACCCTGCTCTGGCGTACGTTCAAACATCGAATAACGTGGCTGGTGGATTAGGCATGGCGTGCCGAGGTCGCGCAAAATGGCAATCGCTTCGGCGGCTTTGTCTGCCGGATAGTTAGAGATGGCGGCATACAGCGCTTTGCCCTGACGCACCACCTGATCCAGCGCGCGCATGGTCTCTTCCAGCGGCGTTTCGGGATCGGGACGATGGTGATAGAAGATATCAACGTACTCGAGTCCCATACGCTTCAGGCTTTGATCGAGACTGGAAATCAGATACTTGCGTGAACCCCAATCGCCGTACGGGCCATCCCACATGGTGTAACCTGCTTTGGTTGAGATCACCAGCTCATCGCGCAGTCCCTGAAAATCCTCGCGCAGAATGCGACCAAAGTTAGATTCAGCCGATCCCGGCGGCGGACCGTAATTATTGGCGAGATCGAAATGGGTGATGCCGCGATCAAAGGCGTGGCGCAGCAGTTCACGGCTATTATCGACGCGGGTACTGTCGCCAAAGTTATGCCACAAACCCAGCGAAATCGCCGGTAACTTCAGGCCGCTACGGCCACTGCGACGGTATTGCATCTGTTGATAACGTTCGGGATGGGGAAAAGCACTCATGCAGCGTTCCTGTCTCAATAGGGGAGAAAGTGACATCAGCATAGCAGTGTATGCGTTTACACTAAGGCGAAACGCGCCGAAGATCGCAACTTACAGAATTATCTGTCGTCGTAACGAATGCTTGCCACAAATTAGCACCATACGATGGTGAATATCTCGCCAATTCAGCCACATCGCTAATACTCCTGATTATCCCCTTAACAAGGAGTTGTCGATGAAAACCCCCAACGTTGGCGATTATTTACTGCACCGATTACAGCAAAGCGGCATCCGACATCTGTTCGGCGTGCCGGGCGATTACAACCTGCAATTCCTCGACAGTGTGATTGCGCATCCCGAAATTGCCTGGGTTGGCTGCGCCAATGAACTGAATGCGGCCTATGCGGCGGATGGATACGGGCGCTGCAACGGCGCGGCGGCACTGCTGACCACGTTTGGCGTCGGCGAGCTTAGCGCTATCAACGGCATCGCCGGCAGCTATGCCGAATATGTGCCGGTGATTCATATCGTTGGCGCGCCCGCGAGTCAGGCGCAGCAGCAGGGCGATTGCGTGCACCATTCGCTGGGTGATGGCGATTTTGGTCATTTCCTGCGAATGGCGCAGGAAGTGAGTGTGGCATCTGCGGTGCTGACGGCGGAGAACGCGGTGGTGGAGATCGATCGCGTTATCAGCGAGGCGCTAACGCAACATCGTCCCGGCTATTTATTGCTGGCGGTGGATGTGGCGGCGGCTGAGATTTCGCTGCCAGAGGAAAAAGCCACAGCCGCAGATAACCATCAGCAGGTTGCTGCAGCCTTTGCCGATGCGGCAGAGCGCTTGCTGGCACCGGCGCAGCACGTGGCGCTGTTGGCGGATTTCCTTGCCGCGCGCTGGCAGTTGCAGCCGCAGCTTGAGGCGTTGCGCCAGCTGCGCGCGATTCCTGCCGCCACCTTATTGATGGGCAAAGGCGTGCTCAACGAGCAGCAGCCAGGTTACGTCGGCACTTACGCCGCGCAAGGCAGCAGCGATGCGGTGCGCCAGGCGATCGAAGATACCGACGTCACGCTGTGCGTCGGCGTGCGGTTTACCGATACCTTAACCGCCGGCTTCACGCAAAATCTGCCTGCCGAACGTGTGATCGATCTGCAGCCGTTTCAGGCCACAGTCGCTGGCGAGGTGTTTGCGCCGTTGAGCATGCAGCAGGCGCTGGCGGCGCTGACGCCGATTTATCAGCGTCACTGTGCGCACTGGCGGCTGGCGGATGCGCCTGAGTGCGAAGAAAGTGAGCAAATTGCTGCGGCGGTAATCAGTCAGCAGGCATTCTGGCAGGCGATGCAGCGCTTCCTGCAGCCGGGTGATATTATCCTCGCCGATCAAGGCACTGCGGCCTTTGGCGCCGCGGCGCTGCGGTTACCGCAAGATGCACAATTGCTGGTGCAACCGCTGTGGGGATCGATTGGCTATACTTTACCCGCCACCTTTGGTGCGCAAACCGCGCAACCGGATCGCCGGGTCATCCTGATCATTGGCGATGGCTCCGCGCAGTTGACGATTCAGGAGTTGGGTTCGATGCTACGCGACGGCCAGCAGCCGATCATTTTCCTGATTAACAATGATGGCTACACGGTTGAGCGCGCGATTCACGGTGCTGAGCAACGTTACAACGATATCGCGCAATGGAACTGGACCGCGCTGCCGCAGGCGCTGAGCCAACAGTGCGCGGCGCAGAGCTGGCGCGTCAGCGAAACGGTGCAGCTGGACGCGGTGATGGCGCAATTAATGCGGAATCGTCGTCTGTCGCTGGTGGAAGTGGTGATGGACAAACAGGACTTGCCGCCGCTGCTGCGTAAGGTCACCGCCGCACTGCATCAGCGTAATAGTGGCTAAATTTCGGAAAGTTGCCGCTGTGAAGTCGGGCAGGCGATCGGTAGGCTGTGCAGCATCTTTAAATGGATTACGCCCATCGTGCAGGTGGGCGTTGTTGTTTTATTGGCAGGCTTTTATAGTGTCCTGCAATTGTTTATGACCCAAGCGGAGCAGCAGAAGAATGACAACATACGCCCTGGTCGGCGATGTGGGCGGTACCAATGCCCGTCTCGCATTGTGTGAGGTAGAAAACGGTGCTATCTCGCAAGCCCAAACCTTCTCAACATCAGACTACGACAATCTTGAAGCGGTGATCCGTCACTATCTTGACGAGCAAAAACAGGACATTAAGCACGCTTGTATCGCCATTGCCTGTCCGATCACCGGCGATTGGGTAGAGATGACCAACCACGATTGGGCGTTCTCCACCAAAGTGATGAAAGAGCATCTGGCGCTGGAAAGCCTGGAAATCATCAACGATTTCACCGCCGTTTCGATGGCGATTCCGATGCTGAGCGAAAAGGAAGTGATTCAGTTTGGCGGCAAAGCGCCCGTTGAAGGCAAGCCTATCGCGATTTACGGTGCCGGCACCGGCCTCGGCGTCAGCCATTTAGTGCACGTGGATAAGCGCTGGATCAGCTTGCCGGGCGAGGGCGGCCACGTTGACTTCGCGCCGAACAGCGAAGAAGAGGGTGAAATTCTCGAAGTACTGCGCGCGGAGATTGGTCACGTTTCGGCTGAACGCGTACTGTCCGGTGCCGGTTTGGTCAATCTTTATCGCGCCATCGTGAAGTCTGATGAGCGTGAGCCAGAAAACCTCAAGCCAAAAGATGTTACCGAGCGCGCGTTGCAAGACAGCTGCATCGATTGCCGTCGCGCACTGTCGCTGTTCTGCGTCATTATGGGTCGTTTCGGCGGCAACCTGGCGCTGAATCTGGGCACTTTCGGCGGCGTTTATATCGCCGGCGGTATCGTGCCGCGCTTCCTCGACTTCTTTAAAGCGTCAGGTTTCCGCGCGGCGTTTGAAGATAAAGGTCGCTTCCGCGATTACCTGGTCGATATTCCGGTGTATATGATCACTCACGATCAGCCGGGCTTGCTGGGCGCCGGTGCGCACCTGCGTCAGGTGCTGGGCCGCGAACTGTAAGCACGCAGGCGAGCGGCATCCGCCGTTCGCCTTATAACCTCATCAACTGCCGAAAGGCTTTCACCTTGCTGCGACTCACCGGCACCTGCGCATCCAAATCACGCAACTTCACCAAATAGGTATTGTTAAACCACGGCTCGATTTCACGAATCTTGCTCAGATTGACGCAGTAAGATCGATGGCAGCGGAAGAACTGCTGTTCCGGCAAACGGCTGCAAAACTCACTGATCACCATCGACATCACATAGGCTTCGCGCCGCGTATAAACAAACGTCAGCTTCTCGTGCGCCTCAACGTAATAGATCTCATTGATGTCGGTGACGATGATGCGTTCATCTTTCACCAGATTGACGGTTTGCGGCGAGCTGGCCGCCGCGTTTTGCGGTTGCGACTGCTGCTGGGCGCTGGCTTCCAGTTTTTGCAGCATCGTCATGATGCGCGACTCGTGATAAGGCTTGAGAATGTAGTCAAACGCGTCCAGTTCAAACGCGTCAACCGCATGCTCTTTCCATGCTGTAATAAACACAATCAACGGCTTATGGGCAAACTGATTGATGTTTTGCGCCAGCAGCATGCCATCCAGCGACGGAATGTTGATGTCGAGGAAAATCACATCCACCCGATGGTTCTGCAGATATTTCAGCACCTCCAGCCCATCATCAAAGCAGGCCTCAACGCTGATTTGGCTGTGTTGCTGGATCATCCAGCTTAACTCTTGCTGGGCGAGAAACTCGTCTTCAACGATGATGGCTTTCACGTGGCGGTTTCCGTGGTGGGGCGCAGCGGCGCAGGTAGCGGCTGACCATTCTTGCTAAGCGTAAAGGCGATTTCAGTGCCGGGATGATGGCGGGTGATAACCAAACCCTGGCCGGAGAGCAATTTCACGCGATGATGCACATTCAGCAGACCAATCTTGTTACCGGGCATCTCATTTCGCGCAACGCGGCTCATCACATCCTCGCTGATGCCGTCGCCGGTATCGCGCACCGCGACGCGCACACGATCGCCCAAATCCTTCACGCTCAGCGTCACCACGCCTTTGCCGCGACAAGGTTGAATGCCGTGCACAATGGCGTTCTCCACCAGCGGTTGAATCAGCAGGCTCGGCAGCGTGAAGTGCAGATCTTCATCCACGTCATAAATCATCGACAGCTTGTCGCCGAAACGCGCCTGCTCAATCGCGATGTAGTCCTTCACCTGCCACAACTCTTTCTTGATATCGATAAGCTCGTCATCGTTGAGTTCGAGGTTGTAGCGCAGATAACGCGACAGGTTGATCACCAACTGGCGCGCCGTATCTGGATTAAGGCGAATCGAGGAGGAGATGGCATTCAGCGCGTTAAACAGGAAATGCGGGTTAATTTTGCTCTGCAGCGCGCGTAATTCAGCCTTGTTCGCCATCTCGCGCAACTGCTCAGCCCGCGACACTTCCAGCTGGGTGGAGATGATTTGCGACAGCCCAATCGCCATCTCTTTGAGCGAACCGGTGATGCGATGCGCACGGCGATAATAGATTTTTAGCGTGCCGGTCACTTCCCCTTTTTCCCAAAGGGGAATAACCAGCATTGAGTGAATATCTTTGGTGCGGTGCGCCTCATCGTTGTTCTTGATGATGATTTTGCCGCTGGCGATCGCCTGCGCGGTGGTCGGGCTGATGGCATCATCGCCATTGTGATAGTTCTGCTCGCCGTAACCGACGTAAGCGAGGATCTGTTTGTTATTGGTGATGGCGACCGCATCGGCGTGAATGTCGCTGCGGATGATGTCACACACTTTATGCAGTGACTGGCTATCAACCTGACGAAACAGCGGCAATGTTTTGTTGGCGATCTCCAGCGCCAGCTTGGCCTGACGCGCCGCAATCGCCTCTTTCTCGCCCTCAACGCTTTGCACCAGCAGCACGATTAAACCGATGCTTGATGCGCCCAGAATCATCGGCAGCGCAATCTCGGACACAATCGCCAGGCCCAGCGTCATAGGCTTGGCCCACAATACAATTAGCAGCATGGTCAGGCTTTCGCACAACATGCCGCCGAGAATACCGGCGCGCCAGCGCTGCTCTTTACTCACCCGGCGATTAATCACGCCGGAAGCGATGCCGGCAATGATGCTGGTGATCAGGCAAGGCACCGCCGTGACGCCATCCATATCAATCAGATAGCGATGCAAACCGGCAATCACACCGGTGGCGATGCCCACCCACGGACCAAACAGAATGCCGCCGGACATCACCGCAATCACACGCACATTGAGCAGCGAACCGTCGACGTTAATGCCCGACCAGGTGCTGAATAGCGCAAACAGCGAGAATATTGCCGTCACCACCACTTTTTCGCGCACCGAATGCTCATCTTTTTGCAGCAGCTGACGAAACACCCGCGTACGAGTGAGGAAGAACAGGCAAATCAGCATCAGCGCCGCGCGGTCAAAAACCGCCAGCAGCATGTCGAAGTGGGAAGGCAAGGGCATCTCTCAGGCAAGAAACGGGAGGCTATGATAAAAAATGTGATCACGATCCGCCAGCGCCACGGCAATCTGCAGACCTTTCTCGTAGTCGAGATCAATTTTTAAAATACCAGGTCGCCATACATGGCAATCGTACTCCGCCTTTGCAGGGTCGCCATTCATGGCGACCTCCCGAAAAGAGGAATACCTGACTAACAAAAAGAGGATTAGCGAAAGCGTGCGCCGATCGCTGGTTGTGAATACGCCGGTTTGCTATGTTGCCGTATAAAAAAATGGGAGCTCAACCATGCAATTACTCACTCCACGTTTATCCCTCAGCCGGCTTCAGCCAGAAGATTGGCAGATTTTCAAAGCGATACACCAGGACGCCGCCACCATGACGTGGGTCAGTGAAATCCCGGATGAAAACGATATCCGTCAACGCTTTAACGAGCGTTTGGCGCCGTGGCAGGCGAGCAGTTTTCATATGCTGTGTCTGGTGGCGCGCATCCGGGAAAGCGGTGAGTCGATTGGGTTGTTTGGCTGTAGCGCCGAATGGCATCCGTATCGTCAGGCCGAAGTGGGTTACATGCTGCGTGCGGCGTTTACCGGCTTGGGCTATGGCAGTGAAGCGCTCGACGCGCTGTGCCAATTTTTACTGCAGGCAGAATTTCATAAGTTAAAAGCGATGGTGATTGAGGGGAATTGGCCGTCGCGCCGTATTCTGGAGAAGAATGGTTTCGCTCTTGAGGGCACATTACGGGATAATTATCTGCTAAACGGCCAATGGGTAAGCGATTGGGTGTTTGGCCGCCTGAATCCAAATAATTAAAATTATTTTATTCCGCTCTCGACAATCTTGTTATCAGCGCGTTATGTTCTTGATGCGGTCACCACAGTGACCCACGTCGCTCGGACGGTCCGGGCGCTTACGTAAACCAGAGGACATCATGGCTGATAACAGCACACCCCGTCGTTTCTCGCGTATTGAACGCCTTCCCCCGTATGTTTTTAACATCACCGCTGAATTGAAGATGGCTGCGCGTCGGCGCGGCGAAGACATCATCGATTTCTCAATGGGCAATCCGGATGGTCCTACGCCGCCGCACATCGTTGAAAAACTTTGTCAGGTAGCGCAGCGCGAAGATACGCACGGTTATTCAACCTCGAAAGGCATTCCCCGTTTGCGTCGCGCGATTTCGCGCTGGTATGCAGACCGTTATCAGGTGGAAATCGATCCGGAATCGGAAGCGATTGTCACCATCGGCTCCAAAGAGGGTTTGGCGCACTTAATGCTGGCCACGCTCGATCATGGCGACACTGTGCTGGTGCCGAATCCCAGCTATCCGATTCACATTTACGGCGCGGTGATTGCCGGTGCGCAGGTGCGTTCTGTCCCGCTGGTGGCGGGCGTTGATTTCTTCAACGAGCTGGAGCGAGCGATTCGCGAAAGCTACCCCAAACCGAAGATGATGATTCTCGGCTTCCCGTCGAATCCTACGGCGCAATGTGTTGAACTCGATTTTTTCGAACGCGTCATTGCGCTGGCGAAGCAGTACAACGTGCTGGTTATCCACGATCTCGCTTATGCCGACATCACTTATGATGGCTGGAAAGCGCCGTCGATTATGCAGGTGCCAGGCGCGCGCGATGTGGCGGTGGAATTCTTTACCCTGTCAAAAAGCTACAACATGGCCGGTTGGCGTATCGGCTTTATGGTCGGTAACAAAGAGCTGGTTTCCGCATTGGCGCGTATTAAGAGTTATCACGATTACGGCACCTTTACACCTTTACAGGTGGCGGCGATTGCGGCGCTGGAAGGCGATCAACAGTGCGTGCGCGATATCGCTGAGCAGTACAAACGCCGCCGTGATGTGCTGGTGAAAGGCCTGCATGAAGCGGGCTGGATGGTCGATCTGCCAAAGGCATCGATGTATGTCTGGGCGAAAATCCCCGATCACTACGCGCATCTTGGCTCGCTGGAGTTCGCCAAATTACTGATGCAGGAAGCCAAAGTGTGCGTCTCGCCAGGCATCGGTTTTGGTGATTACGGTGATACCCATGTGCGTTTCGCGCTGATTGAAAACAGCGATCGTATTCGTCAGGCGGTGCGGGGGATTAAATCGATGTTCCGTGCCGATGGCATTTTGCCGGGAACGGTGAAAGCGCTGGAAGAAGAAGAGGAATAAACAGTAAGTGGGGCGACTCAGCGTCGCCCCGCCTGGCGGCTCTACAGCATCAGTACAAAGGTACCGACCCAAAGCAACAGGAAGAAAGAAATTCCCATCAAAGCGTATCTCACAAAAACAACTCCTCTGAGCGGCTACCCGGCGGGCGATCCCAAACCCGCGTAACCCGAACAGAATAAGAGAAAGGTGGAGTTCATCAGCGCTACACGCTTTCTTCTCAGGTCGCTCCAGGCAAGCCCGGAACAGGATCGAGGGCTAATTTACGCGGATTTGTCCCAAAAATAAATAGGCCGCTTCTGAGATATCGCTCACATTTTCAGCGGGTCTCAATCTCCGGTATCGCCGACATTCCCACACGCAGTTTTGCCAGATCCGGCTGGTTCTCATCGAGCACAATTTTCACCGGTAAACGCTGCACCACTTTGGTGTAATTGCCGGTGGCGTTGTCAGGTGAAATGGCGGAAAACGTCGCGCCCGTCGCCGGGGCAATACTATCCACGCGACCGGTAAATACTTTGCCCGGCAAGGCATCCACCTTCACGTTCACTTTCTGCCCTTGCTGCACATCCGCCAGCTGCGTTTCCAGATAATTAGCGGTGATATAGGTTTGCTGCAGCGGCACCACCGCCAGCAAACGCGTGCCCGCGCTAACGTAGGCGCCGAGACGCACTGAACGCTGGCCGACCATGCCATCCACCGGCGCCACAATGCGCGTATAGGAAAGATTAAGCTGCGCCTGATCGACGCTGGCCTGCGCGGCGGTGACATCGGCGGCAGCCTGACGCACTGCGGCTTGCAGCACGCCAACTTGCTTGACGGCGGAAGCCAGCGCTGCTTCGCTCTGGCGCACGGTGGCTGAGGCGGAACGCTGCGTCGAGTTGGCTTTTTGCTGATCGTCTGCGGCGATGGTGCCACTTTTATACAGCTGGTTGTAACGTGCGGCGCTCTGTCCGGCGTACTGCGCTGAAGCCTGGCTCGCCGCTAACGTGGCTTTCGCCTGGTCGATAGTGGATTGCTGCTGTTCCAGCTGCGCCTGGCTACTCAAACGCTTGGCCTCGCTGACCTGCAAATTGGCCTGTGCGGTTTCTAACGCCACGTGGTAATCACGATCGTCGAGCGTGGCCAGCAGTTCGCCGGCCTTCACGCGCTGGTTATCCTGCACGTTCACGCTGGCGATGTAGCCGGAAATTTTCGGCGCAACCAGCGTGTAATCGGCATTCACATAGGCATCGGTGGTGCGATGATCGTTACCGGTCATCGATGACCAGACAAAAAAGGCCATCGCTAATAACACCAGTAATAAGGCGCTCAACAGCACCGTTCTTTTCAGAGCAAAAGCTTGCATATCAATTATCTCGACGTCGTCGTAACAGGTTGAATCAGAGTTTGCGGTGGCCACACGCGTTTCGGCAGCCAGGCGGTTAACAGTAAAAGCAGGGCGGCGAAGGCAATCAGCATCTGGTAGCAATCACTCAGGCTCAGCACCATCGCCTGCTGCTTCAGCAAGGTGGCGAAGCCGCTGAGGTTTTCTGCGCTGCTGGCGCTGCCGTCTGGCAGCAACGGCAAGCTGCTGCTGGATTGCGCGCTGTTCGGTGCGCTCATCAGCCACGCACGGCTGGCGGCGCTATCGACCAGCACGTTGGAGTGGAATTTTTCACGATGGCTGATAAACCACTCCACCAGTGTGCCCGCGGCGATGCTGGAGAAGCCGCGCACGGTGTTGAACATCGCCGAGGCGAACGGGCCTTCCGGCGGCGCGACCACGCTGGTGGCACTCATCAGCACTGGCAAAATCACCATCGGCTGACCGAACGCCTGCAGAATCTGCATCAGCCAGAAATTCTGCCGCGCCCAATCGGTAGTGATGTGCATGCCCATCAGGCAGGACGTCACCAACAGCGCCACGCCCGCCGTCAACATCCAGCGACAATCCACCCAGCGAATATTCAGCAGCGCGGCAACAAAAGGGGCGATCAGCAGCTGCGGCAAGCCAATGGTCAGCGCCAGCGGGGCGAACTGCAGCGTGCGGAAACCTTGCACCTGCGCCAGATAGGCCGACGGCAGCGCCGATCCTGACAGTGACAGAATCAAAACGCCCGCCAGCACCAGCAAGCCGTGCGCGAGATTGCGCCGTCCCAGCATCTGCAATTTGAACAGCGGCAGCGGGTGAAACCATTCATTAATAAAGAACACAGTCAGCAACGCCAGCGCGCTGAATAATAGGCCGCTGAATAACGGCGATTCGAGCCAGTCGAGCCGCTCGCCCTGCGTCAGTGCCAGAATCAGCAGCGCCATACCGGAACAACCGGTTAGCATGCCAAACAGATCGATCTGTTTTAAACGCTCGAGGCGCAGCGGATCCTGCGGTAAACCCCAGCTAATCAGCAGCATGGCAATCAGCATTGCCGGCACTACTTGCCAGAAGACAAACAGCCAACTGACGTCATCGGTCCAGAACGCCGCCAGCGAAGCGGCCATATTCGGGCCGAAGGTGGCCGTCAGCGCATAACCTGCTAAACCGTATAATTTGATCGGCGGCGGCAGGAAGCGCAACGCAACGGTCATCAGCATCGGCGGCAGCGCACCGCCAAACAATCCCTGTACCACGCGCAAGGCGATAAATAGCGTGGCATTGGGCATCAGCGGCAGCAGCAGGCCGCTCAGCATAAATCCGGCCGAGACGGTGAGCGCAAAACGGCGCAAAGAAAAGGTGACGGCGAACCAGGGCGCAATCATCATTGCCGCCACTTCAGCAGCCTGGTACGCGGAGATGATCCAGCTGCCTTGATCGTAACTGATGCCGATGGCGGCGCGGATATCGGCTAGCGCGATATCGGTGACGCGATCGTTTAATCCCGATGTGAGCGCGGCAATCAGCACGCCAACCAATCCCAGCGCCAGGCGCAGAGTAAACGGATGGGGTGCCGGAGCCGCAATGGGCTGGGCGTTCATAGCAGGCTTCTCGTTCTATTGTTGATGCAGTGTATTGCGATGTGATACAGATGGCATCTTACATATCGATATGCTGTATTGCAATGTGATACAGGGTGTAAAAGTGCGATCATTCGCGTTAAAGTAGGGCAGGCCAAAAAGGAACGCATCATGGTTGAACTTCCCTCAAGCCGTGAGGATGAAAAAGCGGGTGGCATTCAGGTCATCGCGCGTGCGGCAAAAATTCTGAATGCGCTGGGTGAGCATCCCGGCGGCATGAGTTTGGGTGAAATTGCGCAGGTGGTTGATCTGCCGCGCTCAACGGTGCAGCGCATTATTGGCGCACTGGACAGCGCACAGCTGGTACGCAGCAGCGGTGCCGGCGGTTTACGTCTCGGTCCGGCGCTGCTCAAGCTGATCTCCAGCGTGCACAGCGACGTGGTGGAAATCGTGCGTCCGTTCCTCGAACAACTCTCTGCCGAAATCAATGAAACGGTATCGCTGGCGCGGGCCAGCGGCACGCAGCTGGCGATCGTGCATTATGTGGTGGCCTCGCGCGAACTGCGTGTGGTGCCGCGCATTGGTCTGAATCTGCCGCTCTACAGCACATCGGGCGGCCGCGCGTTGTTGGCGCTGGAGAGCGATGAAGATGTGCGCGTGATGGTGGGCGAAGCCTATAAAGAGTTAACCGAGATGACGGTGAAAACCCTGCCGCAATTGCTGGAGCTGATTGCCGAAGTGCGCGCCAGCGGATTGGCGATCGATCGCGGCGAGACGCTGGAGGGCATTTCGACCATGGCGGTTGCCATTGATACGTTGTTTGGCCGCTTCTCCATCTCATTGCTGGTGCCGACGGCGCGTTTTCATAAGCAGGAAGCGCACTATCGTGAGCAAATCATCAAGTGCAAAGACGCCTTGATTCGTGAAATTGGCAAAATGACCGCTGTGGAAGGATAACCAACTGATGAAAACCTTGCTGATGGCCATCGATAACTCTCCGGTGGCGGAAAAAGTGATTGCATTGACCATTGAACAAGCGCTGGCGCATCAGGCGCAGGTCACGGTGCTGTGCTGCGTTGATCCCGCTTACTCCTCCTGCAATCAACCGATTGAGATTGATGCCGGTGAAGACCCGGATGACTTTGTGGCGGCGAAAGATGAGCAGAACACCGCCGAAATGGTGGTGCGTCATGCGCTGGCGCCGCTGCTGCGCGCGGGCGTGGCGGCAAAGGGATTGATTCTGGCCGGTGAAGCGGCGGAAACCATTGTGGCGCAATCCACACTCTTGCATGCCAGCATGATCATCATGGGGCGCCGCCATCTGTCGCCATTTAATCGTCTGCTGAAAGGTTCGGTCAGCGCCGCAGTGATTGAGCGCGCCAATTGCCCCGTTTTAATCGATGTGCGTAAGGATTAACCCCGTTCGATGCTCTCGCTTTTTCCGATTACGCTAGCGGCGTTCGCGCTGCTGGCGATCATTATTATTCTGCTGGTGCGCACCACTTCTTTACGACTGTGGCAAGGCGTGCTGTTGTTTATCTTGCCGCTGATTTTGGCGAATCTGCTGTGGTTCAGCTGGCTGCATCCGCGTCAGGAGCGTCAGGCGCTGGTGGAAGAGGTGGCAACCCAACTCAGCCTCGCGCCCGGTTATCGTCTGCTAAAAATTCAGGAACCGGCATTGTGGCAGTTGCTCAATCGCGAACTGCTGCATAAACGGCTGGAAGGCGTTCCTGCCGATCAGGCGCTGGGGGATATGCGCGGCTGGTTGATGGATCTGGTCAATCAACGTCTGACACGTGCCAGCGATGCGGCGATTATTGATTACATCCGCGTCTCGGTCGAGGAGATGCAGGCGTTGCAGCAGCAGGAACCGCAGCGCTGCTTCCGTTTCCTCTATCCGCAGGTGAATGGCGGCGTCAATTTGCAACAGGTGCTGTCACCGGAATTGAATCAGCGCGATGCGCAGGCGCTCGAAACACTGCTACAGCAAAGCACCGGCAATGAACAGCAGCTGGATCAGGCTGCCGCGCAGCGCGATCTGCAAAGCGTGGTGGAAAAGCTGTATGGCAAGTGGGGCGATCGACTGCAACAGCTGAACATGCCGGCGGATACCGCGGTCGATCGCGGCGCAATGTGCGCGATGTCGATTGATCTCTATAGCGGGATTCTCGCATTGCCTGACAAACAAGCGGCCAATCTTTTACGTAAGATGGTCAGCCTTACCGGTTAGCGGGCAAAAAAAAGCCCGCTCAGCGCGGGCATGAAGGTCACTATCAGTATGTTTATTATTAACTCACCTGGTGTGGTGCAGACTTCGTTTTGTCTGGGTACATAATCGCACCGCCGAGTTGATAAGGGAAACCGTTTGGTTTTATCGATTTGATTGGCAAAAGCTTCACTAATCCCGGACATTTCGCGCTTTAATCCTATAGATAAGCGCGGCGTTGCATTTTAGACTGCGACGCTTTAGAGGAAACCCTAATGAAAAAAATGCTAATTAGCGCAATGGCGCTTTTTATGCTGGCCGGTTGTAGCGTCAGCAAACCAGGAGGATTTGAGCGTGTCGATGAAGATACCAGCTCAAATACCGTGCAGTATCGTTACGATCCGCACACGCTGAATAAAGACGCAATGGAGATCGACCTTGCGAATTATTGCAGTCAGCGTGGATTTGATAAGGTGGAATCACTGCCGTCGCAAAATAGCCATTTGCCCGGATTAAAGAAAGCCTGGTATCAATGTAATTACGCGGTAAAAAGCTAAAAAAATAGGGCGGGATAATTCCCCGCCCTTTTTATTTTCTTATTATTTGCTGTGTATGTTCTTTGCCCAACTATCTGCGGTGTCCATAGCCGCCGTACCCATGATGCCAGCCGCCGCCACCATGATGGCCCCAACCTGGGCCGCCGCCTCCACGATGATGATCGATAATACAGCCACTCAACATCGTCATAATGGCTACAACCGATGCAACCTTAATAACTTTCTTCATGGAGAGTCCTCCTCTGTTCCAATGACGCCAGATTACAGGGGAATAGTGGAGTGAAGATGCAGGAAATGTAGAGTTATTGCTGAATGTATTACGGAGTGTGTCAATTAAATGCTAAAAAAGTCGCGGGGTAAAATAAACCAATCGGAATAAGCTGAATGCCTGCTAATAATAGCGAGATTACTCCGAAAGGCAAGAATTAATAATAGTGGTTCTCAATTAACGGTTTATTGTGGATCAATTGTGGAGAAATGGGATGCCGCGAATTAGTGCGGTATCCCAGCGAACTTAATTATGCAGTAAAGGTTCTGCCACGTTTTGGCGATTTGGCAGACGGATGCTCAGCGACAACACCAGTGAAATCACCAGCAAGGTCATAATCAGGCTGAAGGTGACGGTGAAGCCACCAAAGGCGGAGGCAACCAGTGAACCCAGCACGCTGCCGATACCGAAGCCAAGGTAAATCAATCCATAGTTTTTGGTCAGATTGTTCAAACCAAAGAAATCGCTGACCAGCGATGGGAACACAGTAATGGTGCCACCGAAGCTGAAGGCTACGCAGGCTAAGGAGAGGAAGAAGGTCGATTCGTTCATATGGGTGAACAACAGAATGCTCATGCCCACCAGCGAGACAATTTGCGCCAGCGTAATCACGCGGATGCGCGCCATTTTATCCGACAGCACGCCAAGAATCAGGCGACCACTAAGGTTGGCAATCGCAATCACCGTAACCGCATTGGCTGCGGTTTGCGCACTAAGATGCACCATGCCTTCACCAATATCTTTTGCCACGCCAATCACGTACAGGCCGCTCATGCAGGCAGTCAGGAACATCAGCGCCAGCATCCAGTACTGCGGTAAACGCACCGATTGCGCCAGCGTGTAATCTTTGGCTTCCAACTGCGCATTGCCGCTGCTCTTCTGCATTGGCGCATCACGCATCAGCAACGCGCCGACAATGATCATGCTCATCGCCAGCACGCCCCAGATCATGAAGGTATTCTCCAGACCTTGTGCGCTCAGCAGTGCGCCGCAGATGAATTTGAAGCCGAGGCTACCCAACCCATACGCACCAATTGAGCAGGCCGAAATGAGCCCTTTGCGCTCCGGGAACCACTTCACGCAGTTAGAGAGCGTCATCAGATATCCGGCACCATCGGCCAGTCCCACCAATATCCCGGCGCTGAGGTAGAGCATCATCAGATTATCGGCATGCGCGGTCAGCCAGAAACCGACAGCCATCAAAATGCCCGCGCCGATGGTGACGTTGCGCACGCCAAAGCGTTCCTGCAATTTCCCGGCAAGCGAAGAAGCGATCGCCAGGCCAAGACTGAGCAAACCAAACGAGAACGCCACTTCACTGATAGGCGCATCCAGCTTATTTGCCAGCGGGCCGTTAAACAGGCTCCAGGTATAAACCGAGCCCAAAGCGAACTGCGTGATAATGGTGCCGATAAGGGTCGACGTGCGGGTACGTTGGTAATTCGCGGGGGTTGCTGTTGTCATTTTTATCTCTCACTCGAGAAAGCGGAATCTGTGGAGATAATAAGTTGCTCTCGCGCGTGCGGGGGAAACCGTGGCGTGAATGAACCCGACGGTGGCATGAAATGCAGCTAAACGGGTATGAATGACATTGTGATGACAGTAAGTGATGTCATTTAAAGCGTAGCGGTTGCTACGGGTAACCATGTGTAAGTATTTGTATCGATCGCGCCATAATGCCTGCAAAGTCGCGGATGTTTGCCAGGCTTAGAATTCATTCAAGAGGAGGAAATATGAAAGACCGAACATATGAATCCGCGTCTAATGAGGATGAGGTTTGCTGCATTATCGGTCAGGCGGTGATCGAGTTAAGCGATGAGCATCAACCAGTGAACAAATCCACGTTGTCGCTGAAATTACTGGCAATGGCCGACCGCGACAAAGATGATGAACGCGTCCTGCTTTACTGGATTGCCAGAAAAGCCATAACTAAACCTCACCAGCTCAATATCGGCGTTCAGGGCTGGCGTTAGAGGAACAAAAGAGCGGGCGCAATGCCCGCTCTCGTTATTTAGGCGGTACGTAATCGACCCATCGTCGGCCAGCGTACAAACATCACCATATTCCCCGCCAGAATCATCACCAATCCGATAATCGCATTGCTATGCCATTGATAACCTTCATAAAGCGTGGAGAGCGTGAGCGCTACCAGCGGGAACAGCAAGGTGCTGTAGGCGGCCTGACTGGCACCAATGCGACCGACTAGCGTGAAGTAGGCGCCAAATCCCAATACCGAACCAAATATTGCCAGATAACTCATCGCACCCAACCACTGCATATTTAGCGCGGGTGCCAGTGAATCGCCATTCACTAACGCCAGTGCGGCCATCACCAAAGCGCCATACAGCATCGCGTAGCTATTGGTGGTCAGAATATCGAGTTGACGACGCTGATGGCGCATTGAAATCATATTGCCGAAGGAGAAGCCTAGCGTGCCAAGTGCGCTGAGGCCTACGCCCCACAGCAATTGCGGAGCGGGATGCGCCGCCTGAATATCATTCCAGAACAGCGCAACAATGCCGCCCAGGCCAAGCACCGCCGCTGGCAACAGGCGAAACGAAGGGCGCTGACGGAAGAAGATCCAGCTGTTGAGCGCGTTATACAGCACGGCCATCGAGAAGATCACCGACTCCAGTCCGCTGCTGATCCACGCGGCAGCATGATAGAAGCAGACAAAGTTGAAACCAAACACGCAGCAGCCCTGCAGCAGACAAAACAGATGATCGCGCTTATCCAGCGTTCGCAGCCGACGCAGCAGTTTGAGGATCACCAGCATCACCAGCGACGCCAGTAAGAAGCGCCAAAATACCGCCACCAGAACCGGCGTATCAGCCGCTTCCTGCTGCAGGAAAATGGCAATCCACGTGGTTCCCCAAATCATCACCACGGCAAGGTATAACATCACATTCATAACGCACTCTCCGACACAATCTGGCCCGCAGTGTGGCGTGAAAAGCAACGCGCGGCTTGCACGTTTTTGCGCGGCAATTGCAAAATCTTGCGCTTTTTACTTTTGCGTCCGGCTGTGACCTGTTTTCTGTCTGCGGAGATCCGTACACTAGGCGCTCATGAACTGCGAGTGATATCAACCATGGCCGATTACCAGACCTTCAACATGCTACAGCGCCACAAAGCGCAGCTGCGCGACAGCGTGCAGTTGTCGAGCGGCATTAAGCTGGCGGCCTGGTTTAACAGCGGCGATCGCGTCACCAATCTTAGCGATCATCACACGTTGAGCCTGTATACCGCCGACGGCTATGAAACCTGGCATAAAACCCAGCACGGCTGGCGCAACGGCGGTGGCCCGGATCGCTTTTGCCTGATGCCGAGCGGAGTTGAATCGGTGTGGGATATTCGTGCCGATTTATCGTTTGTGCATCTCTACTGCACCGATGAACATCTGCGCCATCTGGGCGAACAGATCTGGGACCGCAGTCCGTCGCAGCTCAATCTGCATGAAAAGATCTTCGCGGCGGACGATCGTATCACCCAACTTTATCGTCACTTCTTGCTGAGCAGTGACTGGCAACAGCCGGCGAATCAATTGATGCTCAGCAGCGCCTCAACCTTGTTGATGACGCATCTGTTGCAACGCTACAGCGATGTGCAATGGCAAGCGCCGCAGGTGCGTGGCGGACTGGCGCCCGCCGTGTTAAGGCGAGTGATGGCGTATATTGATGCGCAGCTCGATCAGCCGTTAACGCTGGCGCAGCTGGCTGCCGAAGCGGCACTGAGCGAATACCATTTTGCACGCATGTTCCGTAGCAGCGTTGGCGAGGCACCGCACCAATATGTGATGCGCTGCCGCATGGATGCTGCGTTGCAGCTACTGAAATTCAGCCGTTTACCGCTAACAGAAATCGCGCTGCGCTGCGGTTTTCACTCCTCAAGTCACTTCAGTAACCGCTTTCGTCAACTATATGGCGTAACGCCATCGGCATGGCGGCATGATCAGGCCTGATTACGATCTCACTCTTAAACCGATGTAATCCGCTGCAATAATCCCTGTTTTTTTCTGAACACATCTCTCAGTTAGGCATTCTCACATTCAGTAGGGCATTTTTTCCATGGATTTTGGAGTAGGATGCTTCGCAGGAGTATTAAGCTATCGCATTGATTACAATGACAAGTTACGAGAGGCCGTAATTATGGAAAAGCGCGTTTCAAAGCTGGAAGCGGATATTGATGGTCTTAAAACCGATATGGCCCAGGTGAAAATGGATATTGCGGTGATCAAATCGAATTACGTCACCAAAAGTGAGTTTCATCAGGAGATCGGCAAAATTCACCAGGAGATCAGCAAACAGACGAAATGGATCGTGGCGGGCATGATGAGCACCGCAGGTATGACGTTGGGGCTGGCTCGCTGGTTGTTTTAAGTGAATGATCAAGGAGTGAACATGGAAAAGCGCGTATCAAAGCTTGAAGCGGATATTCATGAAATGAAAACGGATATCGCGGTGATCAAATCGAATTACGTCACCAAGAGCGATCTTTATCAGGCGTTCGGTAAAGTGCATCAGGATATTGGGAGAATTCATCAGGAGTTGAGCAAGCAGACAAAATGGATAGTCGCGGGGATGATGAGTACTGCGGGTATGACGCTGGCACTGGCTCGCTGGTTGTTTTGAGTGAATTGATGAGTAAGGAGTGATCATGGAAAAGCGTGTTTCAATGCTGGAAGCGGATATCGACGATATCAAAACCAATATGGCGCTGATGAAAACGGACATTGCGGTGATCAAATCGAACTATGCCACTAAAAGCGATCTTCATCAGGCGATAAACCAACAAACGAAATGGATTGTGGCGGGAATAATGAGTACCGCTGGACTGACACTTGCTCTGGCGAGATGGCTGTTTTAAGCGGGAGAACGATGAGAATCTGGTGTGCCGTGCCAAATGCCTTCATTCTGGCGGGCATGTTTGAAGGAACCACCATGCGAATAATGAAAATGACTTGCCCAGTTTGTCTAGCGGACGCAACGATACGCAAAACCAACAGAAAGCATCCTCAGCTGTCGGATGTTTATTGCCAGTGCACAAATCTGGAATGTGGGCACACCTTTTAATGAACGTCTCGCTTTCACAAACCATCAGTCCCAGTGCGTTAGCTGGAGATGGGAGGGTAAGGGAGCTGCTAAACGCACTTGGTCGGGATGAGCGTAAACAGGTGCTTGAGTTACTCAAAGAGGAAGAGATTAAGAGTTAATTACTATGCCGGGTAGAACGTGAGCGCCCGGCTTACTTTTTGGATGAAATATCTCAGTAGACCTTTTAATAAAGTCATTAAATATCAATGCATTATATGCCATTCATTTTGACTGAGATTCATTTTCTTGATCACGTAAAAATAAAATTTCAATAAATATCAATAAGTTGAACTAATTTTGGGTGACTTGAAGTTGTTGCAAAACTGAAAAGAGTGAGATTCCTTTCATTAATTTCAGTTAGGGGTATGAGTCGTAAACCCCCTGCTGCAGCGGGCGGAAATGGTGCTTTGAAGAAAAGCGAAAATGAAATAATTTCTTGATACAGAAACCGCAGGCGGGTGCGGTGTAGCGCCGTTTTGGTCATATCATAGTTTTTTCGTTTAAATTTGCGTTAAATGATGTAACGACGATGAACATTAAAAATGTAAAGATTTTTTTATGTTTAGACGTTAATCTATGACCTGTTGTCATTAGGTTTGTTAAATACATATATTTAGTTATTAACTCATCGTTAAATAAGGAGATTATAATGGCAGTAGTTGTTTCAATGATTAATATGAAAGGTGGTGTTGGTAAAACTACATTAACTTTTAATTTAGCATGGTACTCTGCATGGATCAGAAATTTGAAGGTTTTGGCGATTGACTTAGATCCGCAAGCTAATCTCAGCCAATATTTTATGGGAGCTGAAAAATATCTTAGCTTCCTTAATGATCAAAATAAGACTGTTGTTGAAATCTTTGAACAATATTCATCCCCTGATAGGAAAACTGGATCTCCTGCTGTATTAAATCCAGATGATATGATTCATGAGTTTAAAGATTGGGCTGATGAAAGTTGTATTCATCTTGTTGCTTCTAGTCTAGAGTTAGCATGGACTTTAAAGAATCCAACAGAAAAAGCTAGCCTGCTTCCTCAGTTTATAGCAAAGGTTGCAGACCGATATGATTTGATTTTGATTGATTGTGCTCCAACAGAATCGATTTTAACCACAGCTGCGTACCTTTCAAGTAGATACATATTTGTTCCAGTAAAACCTGAGTTTTTAGCAACAATTGGTCTCCCTTTATTAGCCCGCTCAGTGAATGAATTTAAATTGAGAAATCCTAAGCAAAGCTTAGACATGGCTGGAATTGTGTTCAATGATTCGAAGAGAACGGGAACCTCTCCAGAGCACATCCAGTCAATTAGCAATGTGAAGGAGTTGGCACTACAATTCAATTGGCCCGTTTTGGCTAATCAGGCGTACCACTCTGATTCGTATCCAACAGGCTCAAGGGATGGTAGTCCTATCTTCAGGACTAAGCATGCTAGGGATTACGTTAAAGATGAGTTCGATTTAGTTGCAGAAGAATTCCTCAATGAGGTCGGTCTATGATTAGTAAGAAAGAAAAAATCGCAATTTTACAAGTGTTAGCTATCAAAGAAGGTTTAACTTCTACTGAATATGCTAATGTAATCGCTGAGGTCAACAGAATATCAGTGATCGATATATTCTCTGAAAACAAAATTGAATCCAGTACTGCTAAGTCAAAGCGAGATAATGTCAGCGCAACTATAAGTGCGGAGAATGTCTTAAATAAGTTGAAATTAAGTGATCCAGATAAATACATCCTTTTAAATGATCTGAAAATAAGCATTAGATCTGGGGTTATTTTAAAGAACTTCAATGATGTCAAAGATTTTCTTGCAAGAATTGATCAGGTGTCATTGATTTCAACTAATAAATCATCAACCGTTAATAATATTTTGATTTATCTCTCAAGGAAAAACCTGAATGATATTAGAGATATAATTAAAGGTAAGATTAAAGCTCCATCTAACACTGATGATAAGGGTTTTAATGAACTGGCTAATTATATAATCTCACCAAAAAAATAAGATAATTGGTTGTGATGTGACAGTCACAACCAAATAAATTTAGAAGCATGTTACTATACCATTTAATCACCTCACGCCTTCCTGTTAGATATTGCATTCGTTCTTTCGGGATTTCCCATAGAGCGTTATCCAAATCAAACTTACACCATGAAGCCTCTCGGAGTGCAACAGTGCGGACACCAGTAAGCATAAGTAGCTGAGTTGCGTATCTAGTCATTAAGCTGCCCTGATAGCCTTCAAGCGCTTCAACAAAAGCTGGGATTTCTTTTTTATGTCAGGAATGGGAAGTGGTTCTGTTTTGGCTTGTTTAAGGCGATGGCCAAATTGGGAGCAAAATTGTACTTTGCTCGGCCAGTTACAACAGTAAAACGCAGGACTTCACCGCAGCGGCGGCGGATCTTGCTTGCCTGCTCAAGTGGGCCTCGGTTCTCTTTTTTTTTGCAGCACGGCCAATAGCTCTAGCTGCTCTATTAGCTCAATGGGCCTGTGGCCAATGTAAGGAAAAATTTCGCGTTCAAGGCAGCCTAAAACTTCTTTAGCATAGCCATCCGTCCAGGTTGACTTCTTACCGCTGTGCCATTCTCTGGCAACGGCTTCAAAGCTATTCTCATGCGAGAAACGCAGCGCTATTTTATCGGCTTTACGTGCGTCGCTGGGATTGATCCCCTTAGCTAGCATCGCACGCGCCTCCTCACTTTTGCGGCGTGCCTCGGCAAGCGAAACTTCCCCGTAAACGCCAAATGAGATCATTTTGGGTTTGCCTACAAAGCGGTAACAGAAGCGCCAGCCCTTAGCACCATTGACATCAACCAACAGAGACAGCCCTGCGCCATCGTTGAGCGTATAGGGCTTGTCTTGCGGCTTAGCACGTTTAATTTGAATATCAGATAGCAGCATGTGTATAGAAAAAAGATCGAACTGAGTTATACGCAATTTTATACACATCTGTGTATAGATTACATTGAACTTTCTTGGACGGTGCTGGACATGATGCGTGGTGTATAAGTATGTTTTAGAAGGGATTTTAGGCTTTACGAGACAAGCTGAGACTTGCAAAAAGTGTCCCCTGCAGGAATCGAACCTGCAACTAGCCCTTAGGAGGGGCTCGTTATATCCATTTAACTAAGGAGACGCCGGGCGCGCAGTATAGCGCACCGCGAACCTGATTTTAACTATGCAGCGGTTGTTTGCTCAATCTATCAGCAATTTAAGACCAGGCTTACGCCTGTTTTTGCTTCTCTTTCCGCTTCTGTTCCGCACGCGCTTTGGCTTTCGCCGCTTCACTCATATCGTTACGAATCTGCGCATGGCTAATCAAGGCAAATATCAGCGTACCGCCCGTGATGTTGCCAAGCAGCGTTGGCAGAGCAAATGGCCAGAAGAATTCGTACCACGGCAGCGTGCCGGCAAACACCAGATAAAGCACCTCGACCGAACCGACCACGATATGCGCTAAATCCCCTAACGCCACCAGCCAGGTCATCATGACGATCACCACAATTTTTGCTGCGCCCGCATACGGGAACATCCACACCATGGTGGCGATAATCCAGCCGGAAATCACCGCATTGGCGAACATTTCGCTGGGTGAATTGACCATCACTTTTTCACTGATGGCGGTAAATGCCTGACGCGTCGCATCGTCGAATATCGGCATATGATTAAAGGCCAGCGCGCCCAATGCGGTACCAATCAGATTGCCGAGCAGCACCACGCACCAGAGACGCAACAGCAGCGCAAAGTTGCTGCCGGTGGGTTTGTGCATTACCGGTAAAACGGCGGTAACGGTGTTCTCGGTGAACAGTTGCTGGCGCGCCATAATCACAATGACAAAGCCAAAGGTATAACCCAAATTTTCCAGTAAAAATGCGCCGGGCACGCCTTTGAGGTGGACCTGAAAAATGCCTTTCGCCATCAGCGAAGCGCTCATCGACAATCCCGCCGCTACCGCAGACCAAAGCAGCGCCATACCGTCGCGCTCAAGCTCTTTTTCACCGTCCTGACGTATCTCCTCATGAATTGCAGCAGCCTGCGAGGGCAGAGCATCTTCATCGACTTCAATCTCCTTGCCTTGCTCCTTCTCTTCACTCTCTACATCGTTGTCACTCTTTGAAATCGATGGTGATTGTTTCATGTTTCCCTCGGGTGATAATGCCATTGCGTAATAAGCGTAGCTGGTTTTGGCAAGGTCAATTTGTTACGAAGATTCAATTTAAGAGTAACGAAATTTTAACCGAGTCGGTTTTTTGAGCAATTTCTTGATCTGATGCGCACGAATACCCCATTTGGGGTAAGTGGGAGCCAGCTCACAGACTTCGGCCCACAGATTCAATGTGGTATTATCGCCGCCTCATTCATTGCCGTGATTCTCCCTTCTATGCTCGAAGTCATTAATCTCTCATGCGTTCGTGATGAGCGAACCTTGTTTCATGGGTTGAGCTTCCGTGTGCAACCGGGTGACATTGTGCAAATTGAAGGGCCAAACGGAGCCGGGAAAACCTCGCTGCTACGCCTGCTGGCGGGATTAAGCCGGGCGGAAGAGGGCGACGTGATGTGGCAGTCACAGCCTATTCGTCAGCAGCGCGAAATATGGCAACAAAATCTGCTCTATCTCGGCCATCACCCCGGCGTGAAATCGGTACTCTCACCGCTGGAGAACCTGCATTTCTGGCACGGCAGCAGCAATGAAGACGCGATTTTTGATGCGCTTGAGCAGGTCGATCTGCTGGGTTTTGAAGAGGTGCCGGTGGCGCAACTCTCTGCCGGACAGCAGCGGCGCGTGGCATTAGCCCGCCTGTGGCTCAGCCCGGCGTCGGTATGGATCCTCGATGAGCCCTTAACCGCCATCGATAAAGGCGGCGTAGAAAAATTAATGGCGCGATTCGCCACCCATGCCGATAACGGCGGAGCGGTGATTCTGACCACGCATCAGGATCTGCCCGATAACAGCGCGCGCGTGCGTAAAATTCGTCTTACTTCGGAGTGGGCTTGATGTTAGGCCGGGTCATTCAGCGCGAATTAAAAATCGCCTTTCGCAGCGGCGCGGAAGTGATCAATCCGCTGTGGTTTTTCCTGATTGTTATCACGCTGTTTCCGTTAGGTATCGGACCGGAGCCGCAGCAGCTGGCGCGCATTGCGCCGGGCGTAGCGTGGGTTGCCGCGTTACTGGCCTCATTGCTGGCGCTGGAGCGGCTGTTTCGTGACGATTTTCTTGATGGTTCGCTTGAGCAACTACTTCTGTTGCCAACGCCGTTGCCGGTCACCGTGCTGGGCAAAGTGATTGCTCACTGGCTGATTACCGGGCTACCGCTGATTTTACTGTCGCCGCTGGCGGCATTGTTGCTGTCGCTGGATTTTGCCGGCTGGCGCGCGATGGCATTAACGCTGCTACTTGGCACGCCAACGCTGAGCTTTCTCGGCGCAATTGGTACCGGATTAACCGTTGGGCTGCGGCGCGGCGGTGTATTACTGAGTTTGCTGGTATTGCCGTTGTCGATACCGGTTTTGATATTCGCCAGCGCGGCGATTGATGCCGCCGGAATGGGATTGCCGATTGGTGGTTATCTGGCGATTCTCGGCGCGATGCTGGCCGTCAGCGCAACGCTGTCGCCGTTTGCGACAGCAGCGGCTTTGCGTATCAGTCTGCATTAAATCGTGTCGCCTCAGAGCGGCCGAAACCTGAATTCTCTTTATTGTGAGCTATGCAAAATGTGGAAATGGTTACACCAGTGGGCAAAGCCTGAGCGGCTTTACCAGCTATGCGGTCGCTTAATTCCGTGGTTCGCGGTGCTGGGTGTTGGCACGCTGTTACTCGGTTGGGTTTGGGGCTTCGGCTTTGCACCGGCGGATTATCAGCAGGGCAACAGCTTCCGGATTATGTACATTCACGTGCCTGCGGCGATGTGGTCGATGGGCGTGTACGCGTCAATGGCTATCGCAGCGTTTATCGGCCTGGTGTGGCAGATGAAGATGGCCGATCTGGTTTCAGCGGCGATGGCGCCAATTGGCGCGGTGTTCACCTTTGTCGCGCTGATCACCGGTTCCGCCTGGGGTAAACCGATGTGGGGAACCTGGTGGATCTGGGATGCCCGCCTGACATCCGAGCTGGTGCTGCTGTTCCTCTATATGGGCGTTATCGCGCTCTATCACTCCTTTGAAGATCGCCGCACCGCCGGGCGCGCTGCCGGTATTTTGATTCTGGTTGGCGTGGTTAATCTGCCGATCATTCACTTCTCGGTACAGTGGTGGAACACGCTGCATCAGGGCTCATCCGGTATTCTGCAGCAGGCCATCGATCCGAGCATGCGCACACCGCTGCGCTGGTCCATTCTCGGCTATCTGCTGGTGTTTGGTGCACTGACCTTAATGCGCCTGCGTAACCTGATTCTGTTTACTGAGCGTCATCGTCCGTGGGCGATTGATGTGGCGCAGCGAGGAAGCAAATCATGACGCCAGCCTTTGCATCGTGGAGCGATTTCTTCGCCATGGGCGGCTATGCCTTTTACGTCTGGCTTGCCGTTATCCTCACGTTGATCCCATTATTCGGCCTGGTGCTGCACACCGTGCTGTTCCGCCGCCGTTTGCTGGCGGACATTCGCCAGCGTCAGTCCAGGGAGCGCCGCATTCGCGCGGCTAAATCGAAAAAAGCTGCCGATGAAGCAGCGGGAGAATCCGTGTGAATATCCGTCGTCGTAATCGCCTATATGTGGCGATCGCGGTGTTGATCGGGCTTGGCCTGGCGACCGCGCTGGTGATGTACGCGCTGCGTTCCAACATCGACCTGTTTTATACCCCGAGTGAAATTATCAACGGCAAGGGCGAAGATCATCAGAAGCCTGAGCCGGGCCAGCGCCTGCGCATTGGCGGCATGGTGATGCCGGGCAGCGTTAAGCGCGATCCAAAAACCCTCGCGGTCTCTTTCAAACTGTATGACGCCAACGGCGTGGTCAGTGTTACTTATGAAGGCATTCTGCCGGACCTGTTCCGTGAAGGGCAGGGCGTGGTGGCGCAAGGTGTGCTCGAAGAGGGCAATCTGGTGAACGCCAAAGAAGTGCTGGCGAAACACGATGAGAAATACACGCCACCTGAAATTGAAGATGCGATGAAGAAGAATCACACGGGACCTGCGGCAGCTTATCAGCAGTCAGGTGCGCAATCATGATGCCGGAAATTGGTAGCTTCCTGCTGTGTCTGGCGCTGGGTTTAGCGCTACTGTTGAGTGTCTATCCGCTATGGGGCGCTGCGCGTCAGGATGCACGTTTGATGGCGATGGCGCGCCCGCTAACCTGGGGCATGTTTATTTGTGTCGCCGCCTCCTTTGCCGTGTTGGTGCACGCCTTTGTGGTGAATGATTTCACCGTTGGCTATGTCGCCACCAACTCCAACACCTTGTTGCCGGTTTACTATCGCATCGCCGCAACCTGGGGCGCGCACGAAGGTTCACTGTTGTTGTGGGTGCTGCTGCTCAGCACCTGGACGCTGGCGGTGGCGATCTTCAGTCGCGGCATGCCGCAGGATGCGCTGGCGCGCGTGCTGGCGGTGATGGGCATGATTAATCTCGGCTTCCTGCTGTTTATTATTCTCACCTCGAATCCGTTTACCCGCACTTTGCCAAACTTCCCGATTGACGGGCGCGACCTCAACCCGATGCTGCAGGACATCGGTCTGATCTTCCATCCGCCGCTGCTGTACATGGGTTACGTTGGATTCTCGGTGGCGTTTGCGTTTGCCATTGCCTCGCTGATGGCCGGACGTCTGGATACCGCATGGGCGCGCTGGTCACGTCCGTGGACCACCGCCGCGTGGGTGTTCCTGACCATCGGCATCGTGCTCGGTTCGGCATGGGCCTATTACGAACTCGGCTGGGGCGGCTGGTGGTTCTGGGATCCGGTCGAAAACGCCTCCTTTATGCCGTGGCTGGCCGGTACCGCGCTGATGCACTCGCTGGCGGTAACGGAAAAACGCGGTAGCTTCAAATCGTGGACGGTATTGCTGGCGATCACCGCGTTCTCATTAAGCCTGCTTGGCACTTTCCTCGTGCGCTCCGGCGTGCTGGTTTCCGTGCACTCGTTCGCCTCCGATCCGGCGCGCGGCATGTTTATTCTCGCCTTCCTGGTGATTGTGATTGGCAGTTCGCTGCTGCTGTACGCGCTGAAAGGCGGTCAGGTGCGCAGCCGTGTGCAGAGTGAAGCCTGGTCACGCGAATCCTTCCTGCTGGGTAACAACGTGCTGCTGATCGCCGCGATGCTGGTGGTGTTACTCGGCACGCTGCTGCCGCTGGTGCATAAACAGCTGGGTCTCGGCAGCATCTCGGTGGGCGAACCGTTCTTTAACACCATGTTTACCTGGCTGATGGCACCGTTCGCGCTGATGCTCGGTATCGGTCCGCTGGTGCGCTGGCGTCGTGACCAGCCACAGAAACTGTGGAAACGCCTTGGCGTTGGCCTGTTGGTCACGCTGATTCTGTCGATCGCGCTGCCGTGGCTGCTGCAGGATCGCATTGAGGCGATGACGGTTATCGGCCTGCTGATGTCGATCTGGGTGATCATGCTGACGTTGATGGAACTGCACGAGCGCGCCACCAATCGTCACGCCTTCTTCAAAGGTTTGCGTCATCTGTCGCGCAGCCATTGGGGCATGGTGCTGGGGCATTTGGGCGTGGCGGTGACCGTGGTCGGTATCGCCTTTAGCACTCAATACAGCGTTGAGCGTGATGTACGCATGAAGGCGGGCGATACCGTCGATATCCACAATTACCACTTTACCTTCCACGGCGTGCGCAATCTGCAAGGGCCGAACTACAGCGGCGGCGTGGCGGTGATTGAAGTGACGCGCAACGGTAAGCTGGAAGCGGTGATGCAGGCGGAAAAACGCTTCTATGCAGCAGCGCGCACCATGATGACCGAAGCGGCGATCAGCGGCGGTTTCACCCGCGATCTCTATGCGGCGCTGGGCGAAGAGCTGGACGACGGTTCATGGGCAGTGCGGATTTACTACAAACCGTTCGTGCGCTGGATCTGGTACGGCGGCGTGTTTATGGCGGTGGGCGGCTTGTTCTGCCTGTTCGATCCGCGCTATCGCTCACGTAAAAAAGAAGAGCGCGAGGAGCTGGCATGAACAAAAAAATCCTGTTTATCCCGTTAGTTCTGTTTCTGCTGCTGGCTGCGGCGCTGCTGTGGCAGCTGTCGCGCAACGCCAACGGCGATGATCCCACGCGTCTTGAGTCGGCGCTGATCGGCAAGCCGGTTCCAGTGTTCAAACTCGAAGCGCTGGATCAGCCCGGTAAAATCTACGATCAGCAGGTGCTAACCGACGGCAAGCCGATTCTACTCAATGTCTGGGCGACCTGGTGCCCAACCTGCCGCGCTGAGCATCAATACCTCAATACGCTGGCGGAAAAAGGCATTCGCGTGGTTGGCCTGAATTATAAGGACGATCGTACCAAAGCGGTGACCTGGCTGAACACGCTGGGTAATCCGTATGCGCTTAGCCTGTATGACGGCAACGGGATGCTTGGTCTGGATCTTGGCGTTTACGGCGCGCCGGAAACTTTCCTGATCGACGGCAAAGGGATCATTCGTTATCGCCACGCAGGCGACATGAACGATCGCGTCTGGCTCGAAGAAGTGAAACCGCTGTGGGACAAATACAGCAAGGAGGCGGGCGTATGAAACGGCTGCTTCTCCTTTTAGCGGGAATACTGCTCAGCACTAGCCTGTGGGCGGCGATTGATACTTATCAATTCGATTCGGTGCAGCAGGAAGAGCAATACCGCGATCTCACCGCATCGTTGCGTTGCCCGAAATGCCAGAACAACAGCATTGCCGATTCCAATGCGATGATCGCGGCTGATATGCGGCTCAAAGTCTACGAGTTGATGAAGCAGGGCGAAAATCGCCAGCAGATCATTGATTACATGGTGGCGCGTTACGGTAATTTCGTGACGTATGAGCCGCCGGTAACACCTTCCACGCTGATTTTGTGGGTGGGTCCAGCGCTGTTTGTGGTGCTGGGCGCGCTGATCATTATTCTGCGCAATCGCCGCGGCAGAGCGCGTAGCGAACTCGACGACAGTGAACAACAGCGCCTTGCGGCGTTACTTAAGCGTGACGGGAAGCCGTAATGACTGGATTCTGGATTACCCTGATTATTTTACTGCTGGCGGCTATCGCGCTGTTTCTGCGTGCCGGCTGGCGTCAGCGCGAGGCCAGCAGTGGCGATCGCGATCGTCTCAACACCGATTTCTATCAGCAGCGCCTGCGCGAGCTGGAGCGTGATGAAGAAGAGGGCGTGGTGGCTGAGCGCCCGGAAATGGTGCGCGAGCTGCAACAAACGCTGTTAACCGATGTGCCGCAGCAGGATGCTGCCACCATTCATCGCAGCAGCCGCTGGGTATTGCTGCCGGGCGTGATTGTGCTGTTGGTGGTGTCGGTTGGCATGTATCTGAAAACCGGCGGACTGGCGCAGCAAACCGCGTTTGTTAGCGTGCAACAAGAGTATCCTGCCTTACGTGCGCGCGTGATGGATCCCAAAGCGCAGCCGCTGACTATGGAAGAGTTGGCGCGTCTGCAGCTGGGTCTGCGCAGTTCGCTGCAAAATGACTCTACGAACCTTAACGATTGGGCGATGCTGGGCCGACTTGGCATGGTGCTGAATAACGCCACCGATGCCAGCCAGGCATTTGAACATGCGCTGCAGCTGGCGCCAGACAATATCGAACTGCAGCAGGATTACGCCGAAGTGCTGACGCGCTCCAGCGATCCGCAGGACAATCGTCAGGCCAACGTGTTGCTGAAAGAGCTGCTCAAACGCGATCACAGCGATGTGCGCACGCTGAGTCTGCTGGCGTTTAACGCCTTTGAACAGCAGCAGTACAACGAGGCGATTGGTGCGTGGCAGGTGATGCTGAAACTGTTACCGGCAGGCGACCGCCGCATCACCATGATCGAGCGCAGCATTGAACAAGCGAAAACCGACGCGGGACAGCAAAATAGTAATCTGGCATTGACGGTGAGTTTGACGCCGCAGGCAGAAAAAATGTTACCGCAAGGCGGAGTGTTGTATATTTCTGTGTCTGACGGTGTTTCACCGGTGCCTGTGGCTGTGAAGCGTTTACCGCTGAGCCACTTCCCGTTATCGCTCACGCTAGATGACAGCAATGCCATGATGCCCGATCGCCTGCTTTCGGCGCAGCATCAGGTGCAAGTCAGGGTGCGCATTTCGCGCGACGGCAGTGCCAATCCGCAGTCTGGCGACTGGTTTGGATTAAGCGCGGTCACACCCTGGAATGGTCATCAGCAACTGGCTGTGGAAATTAATCAACAGCAGCCCTGAAGCGATACCTTACTGATCCGCACAGGGAGAGAAGAATGAATAACCGCCTGACAAGTTTGGCGTTAGCCAGCTTACTGCTGGTAGGTTGTGCCAGCTCAAAACCGGCTGACAATACGGAACCTGCGCAGCGCAGCGATCCGCTGGAAGGCTTTAACCGCACGATGTTTAACTTCAACTACAACGTGCTGGATCCGTATGTTCTGCGCCCGGTGGCGGTAGCCTGGCGCGATTATGTGCCGGTTCCGGCACGTAGCGGCATAAGTAATGTATTAGCTAACGTGGAAGAACCTGCCAGCATGGTCAACGCCATTCTGGTTGGTGAGCCGCGCCAGGCAGGTATCCACTTTACCCGCTTCTTCCTGAACACCGTATTAGGGCTGGGTGGCTTTATCGACGTGGCGGGCAAAGCCAATCCGGAGCTGGCGCGTGAAGTGCCGCATCGCTTTGGTAGCACGCTGGGACGTTATGGCGTCGGTTATGGTCCGTATGTTGAATTGCCGGCCTACGGCAGCTTCACCATCCGTGAAGATGGCGGTGACTTCGTTGATACGCTCTATCCGGTATTAAGCTGGTTGAGCTGGCCGATTTCGGTGGGCAAATGGACGCTGGAAGGGATTGAAACCCGTGCGCAGTTGCTGGATTCAGACGCCATTTTGCGTCAGCAGCAAGATCCATATGCCTTCATTCGTAATGCCTACTTCCAGCGACATGACTTTATCGCCAACGGCGGTAAGCTGAAGCCGGAAGATAATCCGAACGCCAGCGCGATTCAGGATGATCTGAAAGATATCGATTCGCAATAAAAAATGGCGACTCATTGAGTCGCCATTTTTTTATCTCGGTAGCGTTGGCCGTGTCAGTAAAAATCCAATCATCCCTGTACACACCAGCGTGATCGCCGCTAATCCGTACAACAAAACCTGATAAGCATATTGAACATTGTGCACCAGTTCGCGAGCCGTCAGTTGCGGCAGCAACTTGCTGGCTTCTGCGATATGGCTACCGGAAAGCCAGCCAGCCACGGCCTCGTGCGTGCTGGCGTCCAGCGCAGGTAATGTCTGGTGAAGTTGCCACTGATTGAACAGCGTCAGCAGCGCCATCACTACCGCCAGCGCAATACCTTCACCGGCCACACGTACCGTATTAAACAAACCGGCCGCCATGCCCGCTCGTTCTACCGATACGGCAGAAACCGCCAATCCATCCATCAAACCCCAGGGCAACGCCGCGCCTGCGCCGGTAACGAACATCGCGATACTTAATCCGGTGATATCGGCAGTTGCGATGGCCTGTGCCATGCCCAGCAATCCCAATGTCGCCAGCAGCAAGCCAAATACCGCTACATTGCCAGCACGGAACCAGCGTGTTAGCCAGGCCGCGATACCGGGAAAAATCAGCATCGGCGCGGTCAGTGACAGCAAAGTGACGGCGCTTTGCGTTTCGCTCAATCCCTGTGCGCCCATCAAAAACAGCGGGATAACAATCAGCAGCACCACATAGCAGTAACAGGTGGCGACGGGCAGCAATAGCACGCCAGCAAAGTGCGGCTGGCGCAGCAGCGTCAAACTAAACACCGGCATCTCAGCCCGCTTGGTATGACGATAAAATTCCCCGCCCGCCAGCAGCGTTAATACTGCGCACAGCAGCAGCGGCCATGAAATCGCGCCGTATTGCGGCAGCAGAATTAGCGCAATGGTGAAGGCCAGCAGCGCCATGCTGAATAGCGCGGTGCCGCGCATATCCACAGGTCCGGATGCGCGCACCTGCGGTGCGGCGAGGAATAGCTGGCTGGTTAACGCGATGAGCGTGGCTATTAACGCCAGCACCAGATAAACCCAGCGCCAGCCAAATCCATCGGTAATCAATCCCATCATCAACGGACCAAATGCCAATCCGACACCAAACAGCGTACCGAGCAAACTGAACACCCGCGTACGCGCATTACCACTGTGTAGATGCGCCAGCGCGGTAGCGCCTCCCGCTAACGTCATGGCGGCGGCAATGCCTTGCAGCGCGCGATAGACGCCGAGGGCAAACGCACTTTGGGTGAGAAAAATCAAAAGAGAACTAACAGCGAACAGCGCCAGACCGGCGATAAAAATGCGTTTGTAGCTGAGCTTATCGGCGGCGACGCCTGCAGCAAGCAGACCGCTGCCGAAGGTCAGCATAAAGCCGTTGGTCAGCCAGGCCAGAGAAAGCGGTCCGCCCTGCAGTTCGTGACTGATCGCCGGTGTTGTCACAACACCGCCGGTAAAACTCAGTGGCAATAATAACGCTGCCAGCAGAATCGCCAGCGTTGCACTGCTTTTAGCGCTGATAGTAAGTGCCGTACTGATTTCCGTCATCAAAGGGTCTCGCAAAAAGTGAAGGGATGACGAAGGATGCTATTGCGGATATAAAGATGAATAAATGGGGTGGATATCCATTCTTTGCGGACAAAAGGTTTATCAGCATGGACAGTTTGACGTCGTTAACTTCCTTTGTGCGTACTGCAGAGACGCTGAGTTTTGTGCAAGCGGCGCAGCTGCTTGGCATTTCCGCGTCTGCGGTGGGGAAGAATGTGGCACGATTAGAGCAGCAGCTTGGCGTGCGCCTGTTCCATCGCAGTACGCGCAGTGTCAGCCTGACGGCTGAGGGCGCATTGTTGCTGGAACGATCGCGGCTTATCCTCGAACAAATTCGCGATGTCGAAGCGGAGATCACTCAGGCGGTAAGCCATCCCAGTGGCAAACTGCGCATTTCGCTGCCGGTGGTTGGTTATCGGCTGATCACGCCGCTGCTGCCGCACTTCAGCCGGCTTTATCCGGATATTGAACTGGAGTTGGATTTTAGCGATCGGCTGGTGAACGTCATTGATGAAGGATTTGATGTGGCGATTCGCAGCGGTGAAATGCAGGATTCACGCCTGCAGGCGCGCACGCTGGGCGCGTTTCGCTTTGTGTTGTGCGCCAGTCCTGGCTATTTGCAAAGCCATCAGCCACCAAAGCGCAGCGACGAGTTATCCCGACATCACTGCATTCTGTTTCGCTTCCCGGCAACCGGCTTGCTTCAAAGCTGGGAGCTGGCAAATTTGCGTGTGACTGGCGAATTCCAGCCGTTAAAACTATTAACCGTCAACAACATCGAAGCGATGGTGCATAGCACACTGGCAGGAATGGGCATCAGCTATGTGCCGGATTTTGTCGTGGGTGAACTGCTGAAAAGAGGCGAGTTACAGGAAGTGTTGCCGGGCAGTTGCGTGCGGGAGAGCCGTTTTTCTGCTATCTGGCCCGCCAGCCGTTATCTGTCGCCGCGCGTGCGCTGCTTTGTCGATTTTCTTGCGGCTCACTGGCCGATGGTACATCGCGTGCAGGTTTAATAATAAAAACGGCGACATCACTGTCGCCGTTTTCATTGCTATCTGCACATCAGAACTTGTAGTTGAAGTTCGCGCCGTACAGCCAGGCTTTACCTTCAGAGTTAAAGGTATACGGGCCTTCTTTGACGGTGACTTTCTGACCGTGCATGTAAGAAATACCCAAGTCGACGGAAGCATCTTCATTGAACGCGTATGACGCACCGGCGCTCAGCCACAGACGATCCTGATCCGGGATGGAGATAGAGCGCTTATCGGCCGGAACCGGGCTGTCATCAAAGGCGATACCGGTACGGAAGGTCCAGTTGTCGTCATAGAAGTACGAGGTACCTAACGCGATGCGATAAGCATCGTGGAAGCCTTCATCCTTATAGAACAGCGTCTGGCCATTGCTGCCGGTGGCTTTCAGCTCCTGGAATTGGCTCCAGCTGGTATACGTGAGGCTATAGTGAACCGCCCATTGTGGTGCGACTTTATGGTAGCCGGACAATTCCCACATCTCAGGCAGATTCAGCGTCAGAGAACCCGGAATGGTTGAGCCGCCGGTACCGTAAGGCAGACCTAACAACTGCGCCTGCGGCAGGGAGTTCACGTAACCCGGCAGACTGCTTTTGTAATCGCCGTCAAAGTCGATTTTAACTTCTGAACGATAAGTGAAACCGAAGCGGTTGTTCTTATCCACTTCATACAAAATGCCGGCGTTCCAGCCGTAGCCCCATTCATCGCCCTTTAAATGGGCAATTTGGGTATCGGCAGGAATGCCCAGCGCTGCGCCAGATTCACCGGCATAACGCTCAATTTTCGCCTTGGCATAAACCGCATCAAAGCCGATACCGAAGCTGAAATTCTCATTCAGTCGATAAGCGGTGCTGATATTAAAGTTGCCGGTCATCAGGTCGGTTTTGCCGCCATAACCACCAGCGGTATAGCCATTATTAAATTCGGTTGCCAGACCATAGTTGGAGGTTGCAGACGCACCAATCCACCACTGATCGTTAATCGGATGCACGTAGTGAAGATTAGGGATCCACTGATTCGGTGCAATATTCTTGGCATCAAGGCTGCGACCAGACGGGCTTTGGCCGCTAATATCGACTTCAGGATCAATATAAACCGCACCAATCGAGAAAGAAGGGCGATCCATTAACGCCATGGTTGCCGGGTTACGGCTGGCAGAGGCGGCGGTATCACCCATCGCACCTTCACCGGAATACGCACGACCTAAACCAATTGCTGAGAATTCATTAAGTTGAAAGCCCGCGGCGTAAACATGAGAACAGACGAGCGTTACTGCAGCTGCCACAGCTGACTTTGCAAACAGGTTTTTATGGTTCATGACCACAACCTCATCTAGATTTATTATTTAACGTTGTTACGTCGCGTAACAAAGAGCGGCGAATTGTAGGGACTGACGTCAAAACCACATATCAGACCAGTGCGACGAGTATAGGTCCGACCTGTGTATTTGTTGCAATATTGTTTTTTAAATATTTCTGATTTGATCGATAAAATCAGATCTGCTTAACAAAATCTTAGCGGTTCGCCTTCAACATAGCTTTCAATTTTGTTCTGGATCAATTTTTAGTGTGATATTCGTCACTTAGCGGCTTGATCGTGGATGTGAAAACCCAGCAGGCGTACACTTTGCGGCAGAAAATGATCCGATTGTGTTGAATTTATCGTCAGGAGAAAACCATGACTGATGCCATTAAAAAATGTAGTGCGAACGAAACGGCCGCCTGCTGCTGCGTAGATGTGGGAACCGTGATGGACAATACCGATTGCACCGCCAGCTGGTCTGGCGTGTTTGCCGATCGTCATGCGGCAGATGCGATGCTGGCGCATTTGACGGAGCGCGCACGTCAGGTGGAATCCGATCCCTGCGATATTTGTGCAGAATTTGCCAATGAAGGCGATGCAGTGCGCCTGTCTATCGACTTCACCTTTGCCTGCCAGGCGGAAACCCTGATTTTCCAACTCGGCCTACGCTAATCCCGCCGCTGCCGAAACCCCTTCGGCAGCCTTAACTCATTTTCGTGTATTCCCTCGCACTTTTTTCCTCTGCGTATTGGCTACTTAGCAACATTTAGTTAACACTGATGATCAGGTCAGACCTGTTTGGCAATGATGCCCCGGTCGAAAATTACAGGTGATTGCAATGAGCAAAGCGCAGCCGCTGCTGACGCGTCAGGGCGAACGTATCGCCATAACCCACGGATTACGCACCCCTTTTGCCCGTCAGGCGACCGATTTTCACGGCATTCCCGCGCTGGAGTTGGGACGCATGTTGATCAGCGAACTTATGGCGCGCAGTGAATTACCGGTCGAGGTTATCGATCAACTGGTGTTTGGCCAGGTGGTGCAGATGCCGGAAGCGCCGAATATTGCGCGTGAAATTGTTCTGAGCAGCGGATTAAGCGTGCATACCGATGCATATAGCGTCAGTCGCGCCTGCGCCACCAGTTTTCAGGCGGTGGCAAACGTCGCGGAAAGTTTGATGGCGGGCACCATTGATGTCGGCATTGCCGGTGGCGCGGATTCATCCTCGGTGCTGCCGATCGGCGTCAGTAAAACGCTGGCGCGTGCGCTGGTGGATCTCAATAAAGCGCGCAGCTTCAGTCAAAAACTCAGCATCCTGCGTCGTTTGCGTCCGCGCGATTTGTTGCCAGTGCCACCGGCGGTGGCGGAGTATTCCACCGGATTACGCATGGGCGATACCGCCGAGCAGATGGCGAAAAGTCACGGCATCACGCGTGAACAGCAGGATGCGTTAGCGCTGCGTTCGCACCAGCATGCGGCGCGCGCCTGGCTATCGGGCGTGCTAACTCAGGAAGTGATGCCGGCATTTGTGCCGCCGTGGAAAGCGCCCATCGAGCAGGACAACAATATTCGCTTCAACGCCAGCGCCGCCGATTACGCCAAACTGCGTCCGGCATTTGATCGTCGCCACGGTTCAGTGACCGCCGCCAACAGCACGCCGCTGACCGATGGCGCGGCGGCAGTGATCCTGATGCGCGAAAGGCGCGCACGTGAACTCGGCATCCAGCCGCTCGGCTATCTGCGCAGCTACGCCTTTACGGCGATTGATGTCTGGCAGGACATGTTGCTTGGACCGGCGTACGCCTCGCCGCTGGCGCTGGACCGCGCTGGCATCACGCTCAACGATCTGACGCTGATTGATATGCATGAAGCCTTTGCCGCACAAACCTTAGCCAACCTGAAAATGTTCCGCGATGAACGCTTTGCGCGCGAGGTGTTGAATCGTCCGCATGCGCTGGGCGAAGTGAATGAAGAACGCTTTAACGTGCTCGGCGGATCGATTGCTTATGGTCATCCGTTTGCCGCCACCGGCGCGCGTATGATCACGCAAACGCTGCAGGAACTGCGGCGGCGCGGCGGCGGTTTAGGATTGGTCACCGCCTGCGCGGCGGGCGGCCTGGGCACGGCAATGGTTCTGGAGGCCGAATAATGAGCGAATCCGCCTTTCATTTACATATGCGCCTCGACCATGTCGGTGTGATTACCATCGATGTGCCAGGCGAGAAGATGAACACGCTGAAGGCCGAATTTGTGCCGCAGATCAAAGCGGTGCTGGATGAAGCGCGCAGCCATCATGATTTAGCCGGATTAGTGTTGATCTCCGGCAAGCCAGACAACTTTGTTGCCGGTGCGGATATCAGCATGATCGCCAGCTGCAAAACGGCTGAAGAAGCTGAAGCGCTGGCAAAGCAGGGACAAGATGTGATGGCGATGATTGCCGCGCTGCCGTTTCCGGTGGTGGCGGCGATTCACGGTGCCTGCCTTGGCGGCGGCCTCGAACTGGCGCTGGCCTGCGATGCGCGCATCTGTTCGCTGGATGACAAAACGCGCCTCGGTTTGCCGGAAGTACAGCTCGGTTTGCTGCCGGGTTCTGGCGGTACGCAACGTTTGCCGCGCCTGATTGGCGTGCAGCAGGCGCTGCCGCTGATTCTCACTGGCAAACAGCTGCGCGCCAAACAGGCGCTCAAGCTCGGGATTGTGGATGACGCGGTGCCGCAATCGATTCTGCTGGAAACGGCGATTGCGCGCGTACATAAAGGAAAAGGCGCTCGCCGTGAACTTTCGCGCCGCGATCGTTTGCTGCAGGGACCGATTGCGCGTCAGGTGCTGTTTTCACTGGCACAGCGTCAAACCCACAGCAAAACCCAGGGCAACTATCCTGCGGCTGACCGTATTCTTGAAGTGGTGCGCATCGGTCTGGAGCAGGGCAGCAGCGCCGGACACGAAGCGGAAGCGCGCGCCTTTGGTCAACTGGCGATGACGCCAGAATCGGCAGCGCTGCGCAGCCTGTTCTTCGCCTCAACCGCCTTAAAGAAAGAGTCGATGGCCAGTGTTGAACCGCAAGCGCTGAAGCAGATTGGCGTGCTTGGCGGCGGATTGATGGGCGGCGGCATCGCCAGCGTCACGGCGCTGAAAGCCGGTTTGCCGGTGCGCATTAAAGACATCAATCTCAATGGCGTGAATCATGCGCTGCAATACAGCTGGGACTTGTTGAGCAACAAGGTGAAGCGGCGTCAAATGAAAGCGGCTGAACGTCAGCAGCAGATGGCGCGCATCAGCGGCGGCATCGATTATCAAGGGTTCAGCCAGCGCGATCTGGTGATCGAAGCGGTATTTGAGGATCTGGCGCTCAAGCAGCAGATGGTCAGCGAAATCGAAAGTCATTGCCAGGCGCACACCATATTCGCCTCCAATACCTCGTCGCTACCGATTGCCGACATTGCCGCCCATGCGCAGCGACCGGAAAATATTATCGGCCTGCATTACTTCAGCCCGGTGGACAAAATGCCGCTGGTGGAGGTGATTCCGCACGCCAATACCTCGGCGCAAACGCTGGCGAACACGGTGCAGCTGGCGCGGCAACAGGGTAAAACAGCGGTGGTAGTGGCGGATCGTCCCGGCTTTTACGTTAACCGCATTCTCGCAACTTATATAAATGAAGCGATGCAATGTTTGCAGGAAGGTGAGCCGATTGAGCATATTGATCGTGCTTTAGTGAAATTCGGTTTTCCTGTTGGGCCGTTGCAACTGCTGGACGAAGTGGGGATTGATGTCGGCAGCAAAATCAGCCCGATTCTTGAGCAGGCTTACGGTTCTCGCTTCAGCGCACCCAACGCCGCGAACGCCATTCTGGCTGACGGCAGAAAAGGGCGTAAGAACCACAAAGGGTTCTACCTCTACCAACGTTCGCGCTGGCCGGGCAAGCGCAAAGCCGATGCGTCAATCTACACGCTCTTGAACATCAAACCGCAGGCGAAGCAGAGCGAAGCGCAGATCGCCGAGCGCTGCGTATTGATGATGCTGAACGAAGCGGCACGTTGTCTCGATGAAGCGGTGATTCGCAACGCGCGCGATGGCGATATTGCAGCGGTATTTGGCATCGGTTTCCCGCCGTTCCTCGGCGGTCCGTTCCGCTATATGGATCAGCGCGGCATTGGCGATATCGTTAAAGCATTAAGCTCATTAATGCAGCAACACGGCGAACGTTTTACGCCGAGTGAGGCGCTGATCGCAATGTCAGAACAGCAAACGAATTTTTACACTTCTGCACAATCGTGAATAGGCGCACTGATTCAGCGGGTTAGTCAGAGGGCTGCGCAGCGGTAAGCGCAGCACCATTCTGAGATATGCTTATTTAATAAACAACCGGTTGACTATACTGAAGCCATTGGGGTAAAACACACCGTTCATTCGCAGAATGAAGCGTCTGGTGCTGTGGTACCGGGCGATATCGACAAACAACAGCGGTGCTTTATGCAAGTTTTTATCATGCGTCATGGCGACGCAGCTCTGGAAGCAGCGAGTGATTCAGTTCGACCTCTCACCCTCTGTGGCTGTGATGAATCGAGAGCGATGGCGAGTTGGCTCAACAGCAAAACGCCAGCAATCGATCGGGTATTGGTGAGTCCGTATCTGCGCGCCGAGCAAACGCTGGCAACGGTACGTGAAACGCTGAATTTGCCGGAAGGGCAGGATGTGTTGCCGGAACTGACGCCAGGCGGCGATCCCGCGATGGTAGCCAGCTATTTGCAGGTGCTGGCGCAGAAAGGGGTTAAATCGGCGCTGGTGATTTCGCATCTGCCGCTGGTGGGTTATTTAGTGTCTGAACTCTGCCCGCAGGAAGCGCCGCCGATGTTCGCCACCTCCGCGATAGCCTGTGTGGACTTTGATGCAGATGCCTGCGAAGGCAAGCTGGAGTGGCAGGTCAGCCCGTCAAAATTGGCTAAAGCAATTTAATTCTCTGAAATTGCAACTACTGTGGGCCGCATTCGCGGCCCTATCCTTTTGTAGCGCGGCACGTCACGGCAATTCAGGCGGCTGCCACTCTTCTACTTCTATCAGCACCAGCAGCGCGGCGTCGCCGCCGAACATTTTCGGTGCCTGATGAAACGCCATTACATGCGGATGTTGTGCCAGCCAAAGCGGTGTTTGCTGCTTGAGGATGTGTTTACCGTGCCCGGTCATGACGCTGGCGCAGAACAGATGCTCACGGCGACAGGCAGCGATCAGCGCGCCGAGCTCCTGCTTGGCCTGCATCTGCGTTAAGCCATGCAGATCGAGAAAAATTTCCGGCGTGTAATCGCCACGACGCAACTTTTTCTGCTCGTAATGGCTGACATCAGCGCGCACGTAGCGTACCGGACCTTCGCTGGAAAGCAGCGGCTGAAACTCGTCAGAGAAATAATGACTGTTGTCGGCTTGCTCTGATATCAGGCGTTTCAACGGCAGTTGGCGCGTTTTCACCACCGGTTTGTGCACGATGGTGTCCTGTTTCAGCTTGCGCGTTCCGGTCATTAACTGGCGGAACATCTGCTGATCGTCCTGGCTTAGCGGCGTTTTTTTACTCATGGCTCTGTGCTGGGGTCAGAAAAGGCTGATAAACATCAAGTCGCATACCTTAACCGTTAGCGTTAACAAATGTCAGCTTTTTCGCCTCGCTGCGCTGAATTCTGTCCGGCTTCGTGGCACACTATCGGCCGATTGATTTTATGGCCTGCGGAGGGCTACGTGGACAAGATATTCGTCGATGAGGCAGTGAATGAACTGCACACCATTCAGGACATGCTGCGCTGGGCTGTCAGCCGTTTTTCGGCGGCAGGCATTTGGTACGGCCACGGCACGGATAATCCCTGGGACGAAGCAGTCCAACTGGTTCTGCCCACGCTGTGGCTGCCGCTGGATATTCCAGAAGATATGCGCAATGCGCGCCTGACGGCCAGCGAGCGTCATCGCATTGTTGAGCGCGTGATTCGCCGCGTCAACGAGCGTATTCCGGTGGCGTATCTCACCAACAAAGCCTGGTTCTGCGGCCACGAATTTTACGTTGATGAGCGCGTGTTAGTGCCGCGTTCACCGATTGGTGAACTGATTGAGAACCGTTTTGCCGGTTTGATCAGCGATTCGCCTAATCACATTCTCGATATGTGTACCGGCAGCGGCTGCATCGCCATTGCCTGCGCTTACGCCTTCCCGGAAGCGGAAGTGGATGCAGTGGATATCTCCACCGATGCGCTGGCGGTTGCCGAGCAGAACATCGAAGAGCACGGCCTGCTGAACCACGTCACGCCAATCCGCGCCGATCTGTTCCGCAACTTGCCGCCGGTGAAATACGATCTAATCGTCACCAATCCACCTTACGTGGATGCGGAAGATATGGACGATCTGCCGAACGAATATCGCCACGAGCCGGAACTCGGTCTGGCAGCAGGCAGCGACGGCCTGAAACTGGTGCGCCGTATTCTGGCCTGTGCGCCGGATTACCTCACCGAACAAGGCGTGCTGATTTGCGAAGTCGGTAACAGCATGGTGCACATGATCGATCAGTATCCAGACGTGCCGTTTACCTGGCTGGAGTTTGATAACGGCGGTGACGGCGTGTTTATGCTGACGCGCGAGCAAATCGTCGCGGCACAGCATCACTTCTCATTCTACAAAGACTAAATAAGAGGGCGAGCGCTCGCCCGCAACATCGCAACAAGGAACCAGCATGGCCGGAAACAGCATCGGACAAGTTTTTCGCGTAACCACTTTTGGCGAGTCGCATGGTATTGCGCTGGGCTGCATCGTTGACGGTGTGCCGCCCGGCATTCCGTTAACGGAAGCTGATATTCAGCACGATCTCGATCGTCGTCGTCCTGGTACGTCGCGCTACACCACGCAGCGCCGCGAGCCGGATCAGGTGAAAATTTTGTCCGGCGTGTTTGAGGGCGTGACGACGGGGACCTCAATCGGTTTGCTGATTGAGAACACCGACCAGCGTTCACAGGATTACGGCGCAATCAAAGATCTGTTCCGTCCTGGCCATGCCGATTATACCTACGAACAGAAATACGGCCTGCGCGACTATCGTGGCGGCGGACGCTCTTCGGCGCGTGAAACCGCGATGCGCGTAGCGGCCGGTGCGATTGCTAAGAAGTATTTGCAGATGAAGCACGGCATCGTGGTGCGCGGCTATCTGGCGCAGATTGGCGATGTGGCTTGCGAGCTGAAAGACTGGGGCATCGTGGAAGAGAACCCGTTCTTCTGCCCGGATGCCTCCAAGCTGAAAGCGCTGGATGAACTGATGCGCGGCCTGAAGAAAGAGGGCGACTCCATCGGCGCCAAAGTCACGGTGCTGGCAGAAAACGTGCCGCCGGGATTGGGCGAGCCGGTATTTGATCGTCTGGATGCGGATTTGGCGCATGCGCTGATGAGTATCAACGCGGTGAAAGGCGTGGAGATTGGCGACGGTTTCGCAGTCATCAATCAGCGCGGCAGCCAGCATCGCGATGAGATTCGTGCCAACGGTTTCCAGAGCAACCACGCGGGCGGCATTTTAGGCGGCATTAGCAGCGGCCAAACCATCAGCGCCAATCTGGCGATGAAACCGACCTCCAGCATTACCGTGCCGGGCAACACCATCACCCGCGACGGCGAAGAAGTTGAGATGATCACCAAAGGTCGTCACGATCCGTGCGTTGGTATTCGCGCGGTGCCAATTGCCGAAGCGATGATGGCGATTGTGTTGATGGATCACCTGCTGCGCCAGCGCGCGCAAAACGGTGACGTCAACAGCAGCGTGCCGCGCTGGTAAGCCCGATGATGCGCCGTCTGCTTATTACCTGTGCCGCGCTGTTATGCAGTGCGGCCGCGGTTGCCGCCACGCCGTGGCAGCAAATTCATCAGCCGATCGCCGGCAGCCCGCAGTCGATTGGCGGCTTCGCCAACGGCTGTATTGTTGGTGCGCAACAGCTGCCGCTCAACTCACCCAATTATCAGGTGATGCGTCAGGATCAGCGTCGTTATTACGGCCATCCCGATTTAATTGCCTTTATTCAGCGTCTCAGCACCCAGGTTCATCAGCTTCAGCTGGGACAAGTGCTTATTGGCGATATGGGCATGGCGGCGGGCGGTCGTTTTAGCAGCGGCCACGCCAGCCATCAAACCGGTCTGGATGTTGATATCTGGCTGCAACTGCCGAAAACCCGCTGGACGGCGCAGCAATTGCTCAAGCCGCAGCCGCTCGATTTGGTTTCTGCCGATGATAAGCAGGTGATCGCACGTCACTGGCAACCACAAATTGATAGCCTGATTAAACTGGCAGCGAAAGACGACGAAGTGACGCGTATCTTCGTCAATCCAGCGATTAAACGGCAGTTGTGTGCCGATGCCGGTAGCGATCGTGCGTGGCTGAATAAAGTACGTCCGTGGTTTGCCCATCGCGCGCACATGCATGTGCGTTTGCGTTGCCCGGCGGGCAGTCTGGAGTGTGAAGATCAGGCTCCTCAACCTGCAGGCGATGGCTGTGGCGCAGAGCTGGATAGCTGGTTCCTGCCGAAAAAACCAGGCAGCACGCCGCCGGTGAAGAAAACGCCGCCGCCACTACCGCCGTCTTGTCAGGCTTTACTCGATAAGCATCTTCTGTAGGTATTTCAATGGATTGGTTCGTTGTTAGCCCGCTAGTCGTTGGTGTGCTGTTTTTCGTGGCAATGCTGGCGGCATTTATCGACTCCATTGCTGGCGGTGGTGGATTGCTCACCGTGCCGTCATTGCTGGCGGCCGGACTCTCTCCAGCGCAGGCGTTAGCCACCAATAAGCTGCAATCGGTCGGTGGTTCGTTCTCTGCCAGCCTCTATTTTATCCGTCGCGGTGCGGTGAAGCTGAACGAGCAGTGGCTGAATATCGCCATGACCTTTCTCGGCGCAATTGCCGGCACCATTCTGATTCAGCACTTACAAGCGGATGTGCTGCGCCAAATCTTGCCGCTGCTGCTGATCTGCATCGGTTTGTGGTTCCTGCTGATGCCGCGTTTGGGTGAAGCAGATCGCGAACGTCGCCTGCACGGTTTGCCTTATGCGCTGGTGGGCGGCGGCTGTGTCGGTTTCTACGACGGCTTCTTTGGTCCAGGCGCCGGTTCGTTCTATGCGCTGGCCTTCGTTACGCTGTGCGGTTTCAATCTGGCAAAAGCTACCGCCCACGCCAAAATCCTAAATTTCACCTCGAATTTTGGCAGTCTGCTGTTCTTTATGTTCGGCGGCAAAGTGGTGTGGGGCACCGGCGCGATTATGCTGCTCGGCGCCGTTATCGGCGCGCGTCTCGGCGCCAGGCTGGTGTTGAGTCGCGGTCAGAAACTGATTCGCCCCATGGTGGTGATCGTTTCTGCGGTGATGAGCGCCAAATTGTTATGGGACAGTCACGGTGGAGAATTGATGGCCTGGCTGGCCACGCTGTAATCCAACACTCGTCAAGACCGGCTGCCAATGCGACAATGGCGCCGGTTTTTTTTAAAGATTAAAAATTATGAGTACAACACACCATTACGATCAGCTGATTGCCATCTTTGATGGCTGCTTCGTTGACGATTTTCAGACCCGTCTAATTAAAGGCGACGACGAACCTATTTATCTTCCAGCGGATGAAACCTCACCGTGGAATCGCGTGGTGTTCGCGCACGGTTACTACGCCAGCGGGCTGCATGAAATTTCCCACTGGTGCATCGCCGGTGAGGCGCGCCGCAAGCTGGTAGATTTTGGTTATTGGTATTGTCCGGACGGACGCGATGCGCAAACGCAGAGCCAGTTCGAATCGGTTGAGGTGAAACCGCAGGCGCTGGAGTGGTTGTTCTGCGTGGCGGCGGGCTTTCCCTTCAACGTCAGTTGTGACAATCTCGAAGGCGATTGTGAGCCAGATCGCATCGCGTTTCAGCGTAAGGTTCATGCGCAAGTGATGACGTATCTGGAGCAGGGCATTCCGATGCGACCGGCCCGTTTCATTGATGCGCTGACGAATTATTACGGCACGCCGGCACTGACGGCGGCACAATTTCCCTGGCCGGAAGATCTGTAATCCGCGAAGGTTATAAGAAGAGAGGAAGAGATGATCGTAGAATTTGAAACCCGAATTCTGGCCCTGATTGACGATATGGTCGATCACGCCAGCGATGACGAGTTGTTTGCGGGCGGCTATCTGCGTGGTCATCTGACCCTGGCAGTGGCGGAGATTGAGCTGAGCGGTGAACACACGCCGGAAGCGCTGCAAACCCACGTCACCAACAGTCTGCAAAAAGCCATTGCTGCCGGTGAACTGTCGCCACGCGATCAGGCGCTGGTCACCGGCATGTGGGACAATCTGTTCCTGCAGGCACGTCAAACCGCTTAACGTCTCGGGGCGATCGCTCGCCCCGCAGATTATCGACCCGCTTTTTTACCCTTCAGCAGTTTTCGTACCCAGTAGCGATTTGGATTCATCGCCGCCAGCGTGGCAGCATCCAGCGGCTGCGGTTCGCCGCTCATCTGCGCTGCCAGCACTTCGGCCGCCAGCGGTGCGCTGCACAAGCCACGCGAACCTAATGCTCCCAACACAAACAAACCGTTATGCACCGGCGCATCAGCTACATTTGCACCACGCGCGCGCTGTTCTGGCAGATCGGCATACTGCGCCAGGGTGGCGTCATAATCCGGCGCGCTGCCGCTCATCGGCAGATGATCGCGCGTGGCACAGCGCACGCCGTTGCGCGCCTGGTTATCTGACACATCAACCTGCTGTGGCCATTGGCTTTCCGGTAAACAGTTGATCAGCCGCTGGCGATTCTCCAGCTGATCGTCGGCGCGGAAATCCGTCGCGGTATCGCCGCGATGATAGCTAGCGCCGATGCAATGGGTGGCGAAGTTCGGGCTGACCGGCGTGAGATAGCCGTCGTAGCACAGCACGGTGCGCAGCGCGCCTAATGACGGATTGGTCGGCGCGTGGCTCACCTGTCCCGCCACCGCGTAGACCGGCAGCATTTTGCTTTGATCGAGTTCCAGCAACGCGTGACCATTCGCCAGCACCACTTGGGGATGCTGCACTGGCGGCTGCTGGCTAAAGTGCAACGTCCAGTTATCTTCATCGCGCGTTAACTGCGTGACGCGATGCAGCCAGTGAAGGCGTAATCCCAGTGATTGCGCGTATTCCAGCAGATTACTGGTTAGCTGAGAGGGTGATAGCCAGCCGCCCTGCGGATAGAAAATCCCACCGACGGCGAGCTCGACGCCTGCCAGCTGTTGCGCTTCTTCTTTATTAACGCCGTACGCGATGTCATGCGGCAGTTCCATATTGAGCATCTGCGCGATTTTCTCCGCGCTTTTGCTATCCCAGCCCAGCTGCAACACGCCGCTCCAGTCATGCTCAAACTCCACTGGCAGCCGATCGTACAGACGACGGGCAAAACCAAAAGCCGCCGGGAAGAAGGTGGCCAGCGCGGGATCGTGCTGGTTCAGCAGCGGATAGAGCGCGCCTTGACGATTGCCGGATGCGCCCAGCGCGGGCGCGTCATCCGCGCAATAAAGTGTCACGCGCCAACCGCGTCGTAACAGCGCCAGCGCCAATACTGCACTAGCGACGCCGCCGCCAATCAGCGCCACATCCTGGCTGCTGGCTGGCGGGCGCGCATACCACGGCTGGCTGTGCGGTAATTCAGCAGCCTGTTCCATTACGCCGACCAGCATTTCACGCTTGTGACCAAAGCCTTTGCGCTTCTGCATGCTGAAACCGGCTTCCTGCAGCCCGCGTCGCACAAAACCTGATGCGGTGAAGGTTGCCAGCGTGCCGCCCGGACGGGCGAGGCGCGCCATCGCGGCAAACAGCTCTGGCGTCCACATCTCTGGATTTTTTGCTGGCGCGAAGCCATCAAGGAACCACGCATCCACCTGACGATTAAGACTGTCATCAAAGGTGTGAATTAGCGCGTTAATATCACCAAGCCAGAGGTCCAGCGTGACTTCGCCGCCATTAAACAGCAGGCGCTGACAACCCGGCAATGCCTGCGGCCACTGCTGTTGCAGCTGTTCGGCCCACGGCTGCAGCTCCGGCCAATGGGCATGGGCGGCAGCAAGATCGGCGTGCGTCAGCGGAAATTTCTCGCAGCTGATAAAGTGCAGACGCTGCAAAGTGGCGTTGGGTTGCTCATTACGGAAGCGATCGAAGGCTTGCCACAGGGTGAGAAAGTTCAGACCAGTCCCAAAACCGCTCTCGGCGACAATAAATAAATCGCGCGCATGTGCGGCAAAACGGTGCGGAATGTGGTTGCCATCGAGGAACACATAGCGCGTTTCCTCCAGTCCATTATCGTTGGAGAAATAGACGTCGCCGAACGCTCGGGACACAGGTGTACCCTGTTCATTCCAGTTTATTTGGGCGTGTTCAACCGGGGTTAATTTCACGGGAAAGGCTCATATTTCAGGCAGTGGCGCGAGTTTAGCGATAGACGTCACATGACGCAAATTTACAAAGGGAAATGGCTGATCGGACTTGTTCGGCTTACAACTGTACGCTAGAGTGCACGTCATCCAAATATGTGGAACGAGGATTATTGAATGAAACGTGCAGTGATTACTGGCCTGGGTATTGTTTCCAGCATTGGTAATAACCAGCAAGAAGTGCTGGCTTCTCTGCGTGAAGGCCGTTCCGGTATTACTTTCTCTGAAGAGATGAGAGATGCCGGTATGCGCAGCCACGTATGGGGCAACGTCAAACTGGATACCAACGGGCTCATCGATCGCAAAATCGTGCGTTTTATGAGTGATGCCTCTATTTATGCTTACCTTTCCATGGCCGAAGCGATCAAAGATTCTGGCCTGACTGAAGAGCAGTATCAGCAGAATCCACGTGTCGGTTTGATTGCCGGTTCTGGCGGCGGTTCTCCGCGTTATCAGGTGTTTGGTGCTGACGCGATGCGTAGCCCACGCGGCCTGAAAGCGGTCGGTCCTTATGTGGTGACCAAAGCGATGGGTTCAGGTGTTTCTGCTTGCCTGGCAACCCCATTCAAAATTCACGGCGTGAACTACTCCATCAGCTCAGCCTGTGCCACTTCTGCACACTGCATCGGTAACGCGGTTGAGCAGATTCAGCTGGGCAAACAGGACATCGTATTTGCTGGCGGCGGCGAAGAGCTGAGCTGGGAAATGGCCTGCGAGTTCGATGCGATGGGCGCACTGTCGACCAAGTACAACGAAACCCCAGAAAAAGCTTCACGTACTTACGATGCCAACCGTGACGGTTTCGTCATCGCCGGCGGCGGCGGTATGGTGGTGGTTGAAGAGCTGGAACACGCTCTGGCACGTGGTGCACACATCTACGCTGAGATCGTTGGCTACGGCGCAACCTCTGATGGCGCAGATATGGTTGCTCCTTCAGGCGAAGGCGCAGTGCGCTGCATGAAGATGGCGATGCAAGGTCTCGATACCCCAATCGATTACCTCAACACCCACGGCACCTCTACGCCGGTTGGTGATGTGAAAGAGCTGGGTGCGATTCGTGAAGTGTTCGGCGATAACTGCCCATCACTGTCTGCTACCAAAGCCATGACCGGTCACTCACTGGGTGCGGCGGGCGTGCAGGAAGCGATCTACACCTTGCTGATGCTGGAGCACGGTTTCATCGCGCCAAGCATCAACGTGGAAGAGCTGGATGAAGCGGGTAAAGGTCTGAACATCGTGACCAAGCCAACTGAAAAAGCGCTGACCACCGTGATGTCGAACAGCTTCGGTTTCGGCGGCACCAACGCCACCCTAACAATGCGCAAGCTATAACTCGTCATACTTCGAGCCGTGGGTGCGTTGGCTGCGTATGTTCACCCCAGTCACTTACTGATGTAAGCTCCTGGGGATTCACATACTTGCCGCCTTCCCACAACTCGAATTATTTAGAGTTATAGATGATTCTAATTTCTCAAGGGCCAGTTAATCTGGCCCTTGTTGTTTTTGACAATCCACCTCCTGCTTGCCTACACTCTCACTCCATCCGAAACAAAATTATCACTTCACACTAACGTGAACCAAATATCCCGTTTCTGTTTTGGCAGCAAGCGCGTGTCTGGTTAGTACAAGGAGTTAGACCCATCATGACCACGACTGCTGACGCGCAGACGCAATCCGTTATGCCGCTGGCCTGCACCTCATTTGCGGTGTTCCTCACTTATCTGACCGCTGGCCTCGCGCTGCCGGTGATCCCGCTGTATGTCCATCATGAACTCGGCATGAGCAACCTGATGGTTGGCGTGGCGGTGGGGATTCAGTTCTTTGCCACGTTGTTAACGCGCAGCTTTGCCGGACGTCGTGCCGATCAGCACGGTGCAAAACTCACCACCCAGCACGGCATGCTGGCCATCGCGCTGGTGGGCGTGGCGTATCTGGCGGCGGCGTTGTTACCGGTTTCTCCGTGGACGAAGTTTGGTTTGCTGGCGGTGGGACGCTTGCTGTTAGGGTTCGGCGAAAGCCTGCTGCTGACCGGCAATCTGACCTGGGGCATGGGATTGGTGGGCAGCAAACGTTCCGGATTAGTGATGTCGTGGAACGGCATGGCGATTTACGGATCGCTGGCGGCTGGTGCGCCGCTCGGCTTGCTGATCAATCAGCACGGCGGTTTTGCTGCGTTGGGCGCTGTCGCACTGGTTCTGCCGTTGCTGGCGCTGGGGATCAACAGTTGGATTGGTAAAGTGCCGGTCGCCGGTGGCGAGCGGCCATCGCTGTTCAGCGTAGTGAAGATTATCTTTCAGCCGGGATTGGCGCTGGCGCTGCAGGGCACCGGCTTTGCGGTAATCGGCACCTTTACATCACTCTATTTTGCTGCAGAAAACTGGGGCAATGCCGGTTTCGCGCTGACCGCTTTTGGCTGTGCGTTTGTGCTGGTGCGCGTGTTCTTTGGCGGCTTGCCGGATCGACACGGTGGCGTAAAAGTGGCGATGGTCTCTTTGCTGGTGGAAACCGCCGGTCTGCTGTTGCTGGCGTTTGCCAGTTCCGGCTGGATGGCGCTGATTGGTGCGGCTCTGACCGGCTGCGGCTGCTCGCTGATCTTCCCGGCGCTGGGCGTCGAAGTAATCAAACGCGTATCGCCACAGATTCGCGGCACCGCGCTCGGCGGTTTCTCGGCGTTTCAGGATATCGCCTACGGTGCCAGCGGCCCGTTGACCGGCTTGCTGGCAACGGCGCTGGGTTACGGCTCGGTCTATGTTGCGGGTGCCTGCTGTGCGGCGCTGGGCATTCTGGTCACCTGGACGTTTGCGCGGAGTGCGACAACAGCGTAACCAGCTTATCGCAGGCGCTGACAATCTCACCGGGCGTCAGCGCGGCAAAGCCCAGCAGCCAGCCCGCTTGCTGCACTTCACCGCCATAAAGCGGTGACAGGCGCGGCAGCAGCAATCCGACTTCGCTGGCTTGTTGCGTGAGTCGCGCTTCATCTCCTTGCAACAGCTGTACCGTCAACTGTAAGCCGCCCGCCGCTGGCAGCGGTTTGAGCCACGGTTGTAGGCGCGTTTCAATTTGCGCCAGCAAGCAGTCACGTCGGCTGCGATAGAGTTGGCGCATCAGGCGCAAATGGCTGGCGAAATGGCCTTGCTGCAGAAACTCCGCGCATATCGCCTGCGGCAGCAACGCGCTGTGACCATCCATCACGCTACGTGCGCGGCCCAACGGCTCCACCAATTGTGGTGGCACCACCATCCACGCCAGCCGCAACGATGGGAACAGCGTTTTGGAAAAGGTACCAAGGCAAATTACTCGACCATCCGCTGCTAATCCTTGCAGCGCCGGAGCGGGGCGATCCTCGTAGTGAAATTCGCTGTCGTAATCGTCCTCAATCAGCCAGCTATCCTGCTGTTGCGCCCACGCCAGCCACTGCAAGCGCCGCGCCAGGCTCATCGCTGTGCCGGTGGGATAGTGATGTGCTGGTGTCAGATAGACCAGTTTCGCGCTTCTGCTCAGCGGCACTGCGCCTTCCGCATCCAGCGGCATCGCGCGACAGCGCGCTCCGGCGGCAAGAAACGCATTGCGCGCGCCGGGATAACCCGGCTCTTCCAGCCACACTTCGTCACCCGCATCGAGGAACATCAGCGCCAGCAACTGTAGCGCCTGCTGCGAGCTGGTGAGGATCACCACTTGCTCTGCGGTGCAGCGTACGCCGCGTGACAGCGCCAGATAATCCGCCACCGCTTGGCGCAGCGACGGCAATCCAAGCGGATCGCCGTAACCCATCACTTTGCTGCCCAGCGAGCGCTGAACCTGATTGCTGATACGACGCCACTGCGCGTGCGGGAAGGCGCGTAACTCGGGTGACCCGGCGGCAAAGGCGTGAGGAAAGGGCGCATCCTGACAGCCGCCCGTTGCCAAAACCTGCTGGCCACGCTGGGAAAAGTGCGGTGATCGCTCGATGCGGGGTTTCAGGGTGGGCGACGCCATGCGAATCGAAACAAACGTCCCGCGTCCAGCGTGACGCTGAAGATAACCTTCGCTCTCTAACTGCGCGTAAGCCGCCTCCACCGTGACGCGCGACAGCGATATATCGCTGGCTAACTGGCGGCTGGACGGCAACTTCTGCTCATGCCGCAGATGCCCGTTGGCGATGGCCTGACGCAAGGTATTGCACAATCGCTCACGTAAACCGCCCTGAGTTTGATGGCTAAACAGCGCGAGAAATGATGTGGTCACAATGGTCTTATCGCTCTGCTGGAAGTGGTATCAATATGCAGACCACTTTGCCGTAAACTGAGGGGAAATCACAACAGGAGAATGCGATGTCAGCGGTCTTAAAAATTGCTCCAGCCAGCGCCAGTGAAAGCGTGGCGTATCTGCAACATAAACTGGCGTACTACACCGATGCGTGGGATTTAGCGGAGGATCTGGCGCAGGGCATCAAGGCAGTCGTGGTGATCGATGCGCGCTCTGACGAGGTGTATCAGGCCGGCCATATTTGCGGAGCTCTCTCTTTTCCGCATCGCACCATGAATGCGGAATCCACTGCGCATCTCGATCGCAGCAAAGTTTACATCACCTATTGCGACGGCATCGGTTGTAACGGTTCAACCAAAGCTGCGCTCAAGCTGGCGTCGCTGGGTTTTCAGGTCAAGGAGTTAATTGGCGGGCTGGATTTCTGGAAACGCGATGGCCATCCAATGGCGTGGGACGCGGCAGCGGGTGAATGGCCGCACGCCACGCCCGCTGCCAACTGCGGCTGCTAGATAAACAGCCACAGCAGGAAGATAAACAGGAAGATACCGGCAATCAGCGTGAGTGCCGGGCGCTGGGCCAGCGGCTGCGGCAGCATCTGGATAAACGGCGACCAGATTGGCTGCGGACGAATTTGGCTATCGGCCAGCGGCTGTTCGTGCAGTTTCTCGGCGCGGCGGCTAAACAGCAGATTCAGCAGATCCTGCGTCTGCGCTGGCGTCAGCACGGTGGTCGGCAGCGCCTGGAAACGTTGCTGGCTGTAATCTTCCAGCAGTCGCTGCTCATCGTGGGTTAACGGCTGGCGCAGCGAGGTTTCCAGCATCTGCAAAGTCGGCGCACTGTGCTGAGCCAGCGTCTGACGCACCTGCAAATATTGCGTTAGCAGCGGGAAGTGGCGTGATGGAATCGGATCGCCACTTTTCAGATGCACCAGCTTCAGCGTATCGGCCAGCAGTTTCACCGGCGATTCACCGGTTTTCGCCGCAAGACGCGTAACCTGCTGATTCAGCGATTGCTGTTCTGCCGGCAACAAGCTGCGATCGGACACGCGCGTTTGCTGCGGCTGCGGGATCGCCATCTGGCCGTTTTGCAACATGGTCAGCACCTGACGCAGCTGATCCTGCGACAACGCGCTCAACACCGTTTGATTAAACTGCTGACGAATAAATTCGCTCACCGCCTGGCGATTATTGCCCTGCGGCAATTTCTCCAGCAGTTGCTGCAACAGCTGGCGCGTAGCGAGGCTGTTTTGCACTTGCGTCAAGCGACCATTGAGATGCTGTTCCGCCGCCGGGAAGTGGCGCGATTGCAGCTCCGCTTCACTCTTCACCCCAACTTCATGCCGCACGCCAGCCCAGAGTTCCGGCGCTTTCAGCGTACTCAAAGACATGATGCGCACAATCAGGCGTTCCAGCGTGGTGCGCTGGGCAGGAGAGAGCGGCTGCTCACCGGCTGGACCGCCAGGACGCGTCGGGCCAGTGGCCTGAGATAAAGGGGAACGATCGCCCGCGGGCACACCGGGACCGCTGAGAGGTTGCATGGCGGAATCCTTGAAAACGGGTCAGATCCGGGTGCGCCGGAAAAAAGAGGCCACATGATAGCAAAAGCCCCCAGGAAATCCACGGGGGCTGCGGCCTTTCCGGATAATAAAATCAGGCGGCGGGATCGGCTAGGGTTGCGCTACGCGGCTTACGCAGCGGGGTTTTCAGGCGTTGCGCCAGAATCACGCCGACTAACGTCATGCCGCCGCCAATCCAGTGATAGCCATGCAGCTGCTCATGCAGGAACATCACGGCAATAATGGCCGTAAACGCCGGAACGAAATTCATAAAAATGCTGGTGGTGCTGGCACCCAGACGCTGCACGCCGAGGATCCACAGGAAAGGTGCGATGATTGACGCAAACAGTCCGGCATACAGCACTAGCGGCAGATTGTGCATGTTCAACGTGACATCCGGCGCGCGCAGGAAGCCAGGCAGCAACAGCAGCACGCCAAAGAAAATCTGCACATACAGGCTTTGCCAGGTTGGCAGCGGAATCGCCCAGCGTTTGGTCAGCACGCCGTACAAGGCGTAGGAAGTGGACGCTGCCAGCATCATCAATTCACCATTGCCGAGCCGTTGATTCAGCAACTGCGCCGGATTGCCTTCGCTCACCAGCCACACCAAACCGGCGAAAGACAGCAAGCCGCCAATCAGAATGCCGCGCGTCGGCGCAAGGCGCAGTACCACCAGGCTGAGCAGAATGGTCAGCAGCGGAATGGTCGCGCCGAGAATCCCCATCATCACCGCAGAAACGCTGTGCGCTGCGTAATAAGCGAGGCTTTGATACAGCACCATGCCGAGCAGGCCGAGGATCAGCAATCGCCAGCCGTTGGCTTTAATAGTGTGACGATGGCGCCACACGCCCGGCAGGCAAAACGGTGCCAGCACCACCAGCGCCAGCAGCCAGCGATAGAAGGAGATCGTCGCAGGATCGATACTTCCCGCTGAGAGTTTGCTGACGATAGTGTTGATCGACCAGATCAGCACCGCGATCAGCGGAAACAGTAAATTCATGATACAGCTCCTCAGATAATCGCGAATAGTTTACGTTTGACCGGTTTAAAGTAGATAGTTAAAATCGGACAATATTTGTTAGTGACCGGACAGAATGAATCTTCAAGTCGAATACCAGCCGCCGATTGATGCACCCTTGCTGCGCTTCTTTATGCGTTACGACGAGGTCAACGCCAAAACCGAATACCTCACGCATGCGCATGATTGGGGCCAGGTGATTTTTGTCACCAGCCACGTACTGGAGATGGAAGTGGAGGGCGAACGTCTGCTGACACCCGCCGATATTCCGATCTGGATCCCACCCGGCCATCGTCACAGCAGCTACAACCACAACGATGCGCGTTTTCGTACCTTTAATCTCGCCGCCGATCTCTGCGCGGGCCTGCCGGATAAAGCCTGCTTATTGCATGTCGATGCCATTGGGCACGCCATCATGAATGATTTTGCCCGCCGTGAACTGGAGCAGCCGCAGACGCAAGCCGACTGGCGCATGTGTGAAGTGTTGATCGATCGCCTGCGTCTGGCGCCGGTGCACAACAGCTATTTGCCGATGTCGGATGACAAATTCCTCGCGCCGATTCTGCGCGCGCTTGAAGCGCATCCCGGCGATAACACCACGCTGGCACAATGGGCGAAGCGCGTGTTCACCACCGAGCGTACGCTAGCGCGACGCTGTCAGCAGCAGTTGAATATGTCGTTCAGCGAGTGGCGGCAGCGTTTACGCTTTCTGCGCGCTATCGCGCTGCTGGAGCAGGGCTGCAGCGTGCAGGGCATCGCCCATGAGCTGGGCTACAGTTCCGCCTCGGCGCTGATTGTGATGTTCCAGCAGCAGGCCGGTACCACCCCCGATCGCTATCGCAGTCGGTTAGGTTAATCCCCGGCTTTATGGCAAAATACGCGCCTTTAAATTCTCAGCAGACAGGACCGCCGCAGTGAAAATTCTCGTCGATGAAAATATGCCTTATGCCCGTGAACTGTTCAGCCGCACCGGCGATGTTGTGGCGGTGCCGGGACGTCCGTTGCCGGAAGCCGAGTTGCAAGATGCCGATGGCCTGATGGTGCGTTCCGTCACCAAAGTGAATGCGGCGCTGCTGGCCGGTACGCCGGTGAAGTTTGTCGGCACCGCGACGGCGGGCACCGATCATATTGATGATGCATCGCTGGCGGCGGCAGGCGTCAGCTTCTCTGCGGCGCCAGGCTGTAACGCCATTGCGGTGGTGGAATATGTTTTCTCCTCGCTGCTGCTGCTGGCGGAGCGCGATGGTTTTGAACTGCGCGATCGCACGGTGGGCATTGTTGGCGTGGGCAACGTCGGCGGCCGCCTGCAGAAGCGTCTGCAAGCCTGGGGCGTGAAAACGCTGCTGTGCGATCCACCGCGCGCCGATCGTGGCGATCAGGAAACCTTCCATTCGCTGGACGATCTGGTGGCGCAGGCCGACATTCTGACTTTCCACACGCCGCTGTTTAAAGATGGTCCGTATAAAAGCTGGCATCTGGCCGACGCCGCGCTGCTGATGGCGCTTAAACCCAACACCATTTTGATCAACGCCTGCCGCGGTCCGGTGGTGGATAACGCAGCGCTGCTGGAAGTGCTGAAAATGCGCCACGATCTCAGCGTGGTGCTGGATGTGTGGGAGCCAGAACCTGATCTGTCGCTCGAGCTGCTGGATAAAGTTGATATCGCCACCGCACATATCGCCGGCTACACGCTGGAAGGTAAAGCGCGCGGCACCACGCAAGTATTTGAAGCCTGGTGCGACTTTATCGGCCAGCCGCAACAGGTCGCGCTGGAAAGCCTGCTGCCCGCACCGGAATTTGGTTCTATCACCCTGCGTGGCAAGCTCGATCAGCCAACGCTAAAACGCTTAGTGCATCTGGTGTATGATGTGCGCCGCGACGATGCGCCACTGCGTAAAGTGGCGGCAAAGCCAGGCGAGTTTGATCGCCTGCGCAAGCAATATGAAGAGCGTCGTGAATGGTCATCGCTGCAGGTGCATTGCGATGATGCGGAGACGGCGGCAATGCTAAATCAACTTGGCTTCCGCGCCAGTTTGTAAAGAAATTTCAATCACCTGCAATATTGCGGGGGATAATTCCTAAATCTCGGGCGATGTTTTCATCGCCTTCTGTTTTTGTGTCAATCTCTGGAGTAACCAACATGTCTGACGGCTGGAATATCGCGCTATTAGGCGCAACAGGCGCAGTAGGGAACGCTGTACTGGAATTGCTGGCTGAACGCCAGTTCCCGGTTGGTGAGTTGTATCTGCTGGCGAGTGAAAACGGTGCCGGTGAGAACAAACGTTTCGAGGGGCGTACCGTGCTGGTGCAGGACGTGGCCGAATTTGACTGGACGCAGGTGCAGCTGGCGTTCTTCACTGCGGGTCGTGAAGCCTCGGCGCGCTATGCTGAAGAAGCTGCCAGCCAGGGTTGTCTGGTGATCGATAGTAGCGATCTTTTCGCGCTCGAGCCGGATGTGCCGCTGGTGGTGCCAGATGTGAATCCACAAGTGCTGGCGGACTACCGCAATCGCAACATCATTACCGTTGCCGACAGCCTGGTGAGCCAGCTGCTGTGCGCAATCAAACCGCTGGTGGATCTCGCCGGTCTGAGCCGTTTGCAGGTTACCAACCTGATTGCGGCTTCCAGTCACGGCAAAGCGGCGGTTGATGGCCTGGCCGGTGAAAGTGCGCGTTTGCTGAACGGCGTACCTGCGGAGCAGCACTACTTTGGCCGCCAGCTGGCGTTCAACATTTTGCCGCTGCTGGCTGACAGCAATGGCAGCGTCGAGAGTGAGCGCCGCGTGGTTGAGCAGGTGCGTAAAGTGCTGCAGGACGAAGGTTTGCCGATCGCGGTAAGCAGCGTGCAGGCGCCAGTGTTCTACGGCAACGCGCAGATCGTGCACGTGGAGAATCTGCGCCCGCTTTCAGCTGAAGAAGCGCGCGATGAACTGGGTCGCTCCGGTGATATCAACCTGAGTGAAGAGAGCGATTACCCAACGCAGGTGGGTGATGCATCTGGCAGCGACGTGCTGAGCATTGGCTGCGTGCGCAATGATTACGGCATCCCAGAGCTGCTGCAGTTCTGGTCTGTGGCAGACAACATCCGTTTCGGCGGTGCACTGATGGCGGTAAAAACTGCTGAAAAACTGGTGCAGGAGTATTTCTATTAATGTTGCCTGAAGGTAAGACGCTTAAGCTGGCGTTGGGTATTGAATACGATGGCAGCCGTTATTACGGCTGGCAGCGGCAAAATGAAGTGCGCAGCGTGCAGGAAAAGCTGGAAAAGGCGCTGTCGAAAGTGGCCGATCATCCGGTGGTGGTGTTCTGCGCGGGCCGCACCGATGCTGGCGTGCACGGTACCGGACAAGTGGTGCATTTCGAAACCACTTCGCCGCGTGCCGACGCGGCCTGGACGTTGGGTGTGAACGCCAATCTGCCTGATGACATCGCGGTGCGTTGGGTGAAAGCGGTGCCGGAGGAGTTCCATGCGCGTTTTAGCGCGACGTCGCGCCGCTATCGCTACGTGATTTATAACCATCGGCTGCGTCCGGCGATTCTGGGCAATGGCATTACCCATTATTACCATCCGCTCGATGCGGAGAAGATGCAGCGCGCCGGGCAGGCGCTGATTGGCGAGAATGACTTCACCTCGTTCCGCGCGGTGCAGTGTCAGTCACGCACGCCGTGGCGCAACGTGATGCACCTCAACGTCACGCGCCATGGGCCGTATGTGGTGGTGGATATTAAAGCCAATGCTTTTGTGCATCACATGGTGCGTAACATTGTTGGCAGCCTGATGGAAATCGGCACCGGCAATCAGCCGGAAGAGTGGATGGCGACGCTGCTGGCGGCCAAAGATCGTAAGCTGGCGGCGGCGACCGCCAAAGCCGAGGGGCTTTATCTGGTGGCGGTGGATTATCCATCCCACTTTGCATTACCTCAGCCTGCGTTGGGACCGTTGTTCCTCGCGGATTAACCGTTAATTTAAGAAGTCGGGAGTTGTATGGAGTTCATCCACTTTTTGATCGATTTTATTCTGCATATTGATGTGCATTTGGCCGAGCTGGTGGCGCAGTACGGCATCTGGATTTACGCCATTCTGTTCCTGATTCTGTTCTGTGAAACTGGTTTAGTGGTCACGCCGTTCCTGCCAGGCGATTCCCTGCTGTTTGTTGCCGGTGCGCTGGCGGCGCTGCCGGGTAACGATCTCAACGTGCATCTGATGGTGACGCTGTTGGTGATTGCCGCCATCCTCGGTGATGCGGTGAACTACACGATTGGTCGTCTGTTCGGTGAGAAGCTGTTCAGCAACCCGAACTCGAAAATTTTCCGTCGCAGTTACCTGGATAAAACCCACGCGTTCTACGATCGCCACGGTGGCAAAACCATTATACTTGCGCGCTTTGTACCAATCGTGCGAACCTTTGCCCCCTTTGTGGCAGGGATGGGACACATGTCTTATCGCCACTTCGCGCTCTACAATGTTACGGGCGCACTGCTGTGGGTGCTGCTGTTCTCTTACGCCGGTTACCTGTTTGGCGACCTGCCGATTGTGCAGGAGAACCTGAAGCTGCTGATCGTTGGCATCATCGTGGTTTCCATACTGCCAGGCGTAATTGAAGTGTGGCGTCATCGCCGCCAGCAGAAGTCACAGTAAGCTCGTTACCAGATTTTTATCCACAGCGTGAACGGGTTGTGGTTTAATGAGCGACATTTACGGCCTGCTGAAGGTGATTTCAGCAGCAATGAGAAGACTGGACCAGGTCAGCATTAAATAGAAAGGTCATCAATGAGCTGGATTGAACGCATACTGAATAAAAGCACTGCCACGCCAACGCGCAAAGCCAGCATCCCGGAAGGGGTGTGGACCAAGTGCGATAGCTGTGGACAGGTGCTGTACCGCGCCGAGCTGGAGCGTAACCTCGAGGTCTGCCCGAAGTGCGACCATCACATGCGCATGCACGCCCGTGAGCGTCTGCATAGCATGCTGGATGAAGGTTCGCTGGTTGAGCTGGGTAGCGAGCTGGAACCGAAGGATCTGCTGAAGTTCCGCGACTCGAAGAAGTATAAAGACCGTTTGGTCGCTGCACAGAAAGACACCGGTGAGAAAGATGCGCTGGTGGCGATGAAAGGCACGCTGCACGGCATGCCGATTGTTGCGGTGGCCTTTGAGTTCTCCTTTATGGGCGGCTCAATGGGTTCAGTGGTTGGCGCGCGCTTTGTGCGTGGCGTTGAGCAGGCGTTGGAAGACAACTGCCCACTGATCTGCTTCTCCGCTTCAGGCGGTGCACGTATGCAGGAAGCGCTGCAGTCGCTGATGCAGATGGCGAAAACCAGTGCGGCACTGGCGAAAATGCAGGAGCGCGGCTTGCCGTACATCTCCGTGCTGACCGACCCAACCATGGGCGGCGTTTCAGCCAGCTTCGCGATGTTGGGCGATCTCAACGTGGCGGAACCGAAAGCGCTGATCGGCTTTGCCGGTCCACGCGTTATCGAGCAGACCGTGCGTGAAAAACTGCCGCCGGGCTTCCAGCGCAGTGAGTTCCTGATTGAGAAAGGCGCGATCGACATGATCATCCGTCGTCCGGAAATGCGCTTTAAGCTGGCAAGCCTGCTGGCGAAAATGATGAACCTGCCAGCGCCGCAGCTGGATGGTGATCAGCCTAATGTGGCTGAGCCGGAGAGCAACGAAGCCTGACAGGCAACGGAAAGGCGCAGCAATGCGCCTTTTTATCAATGCACCGTAAATCAGTAAACGGGACACATGGATAATCTTCTCCTTCCTCAAGCCACGTCGCCTTTGGCCACGTGGCTTCATTATCTTGAGCATCTGCACTCGCAGGCCATTGAACTGGGTCTGGATCGTATTCAACGCGTCGCCGCACGCCTCGACCTGCTTAAACCCGCTCCTTTCGTCTTCACCGTCGCCGGTACCAACGGCAAAGGCACCACCTGCCGCACGCTGGAAACGCTGTTGCTGGCTGCGGGCTATCGCGTGGGCGTTTACAGCTCGCCACATCTGGTGCGTTACACCGAACGGGTACGTGTGCAGGGCGCTGAACTGGATGAAGCGCAGCACAGCGCCAGTTTTGCCGCGATTGAAGCCGGGCGCGGTGACATTTCACTGACCTACTTTGAGTTCGGCACCTTGTCGGCCTTCAATCTGTTCCGCGCGGCGAATCTCGACGTGGTGATCCTTGAAGTCGGCCTGGGCGGACGTCTTGATGCCACCAATATTGTCGATGCCGATGTGGCGGTGATCACCAGCATCGCGCTGGATCACACCGATTGGCTGGGGCCGGATCGTGAAAGTATCGGCCGGGAAAAAGCCGGCGTGTTCCGTGCAGGTAAACCGGCAATCGTCGGTGAAGCCGATATGCCGGGCACCATCGCGGATGTTGCGGCCGAGAAGGGCGCGGTGCTGCTGCAGCGCAATCGCGATTGGCAGTGGCAGCAAACCGGCGCCAGCTGGACGTTGCAGGATGCGCACGGCGAGCTACGTGATTTACCGCTACCGCAGGTGCCGTTACCCAATGCCGCCACCGCGCTGACCGCGCTGCGTGCGTCAGGTTTAACGGTGAGCGAAGCGATTATTCGTCAGCATCTGCCGCTCGCGATTCTGCCGGGGCGTTTCCAGACCGTCAGCGAAGCGCCGCGCGTCATTCTCGATGTGGCGCACAATCCGCATGCCGCTTATTATCTGGCTTCACGCTTGGCTGAAGAGCCGCACAGCGGTGAAGTGCATGCGGTGGTCGGTATGTTGCACGATAAAGATATCGCGGGGACGTTGGCGGCGCTGGCGCCTCAGGTTGACCGCTGGTACTGCGCGCCGCTCGACGGCCCGCGCGGTGCCTCCGCCGATGAGCTCCTCGCTCATCTGGATGGCGGCGTGGCTTATAGCAATGTTGATGCAGCCTGGCAAGCGGCGCGCCAGCAGGCGCGTCCCGAAGATGTGATTCTGGTGTGTGGCTCTTTCCACACCGTAGCGCAGGTTATGGAATCGATGGCAGCGGAGAACGGCAGTGGCAAGTAAGTTCCAAAATCGCTTAGTCGGTACGGTCATTCTGGTGGCGATTGGTGTCATCGTGTTGCCCGGCCTGCTGGACGGTAAGAAGAAGCACTATAAAGAAGAGTTCGCCGCCATTCCGCTGGTGCCAAAACCGGACGATCAGCAGGATAGCGAAATGGTGCCGCCGGTGACGCAACCTTTACCGGCACAGCCGCCGGAAGGGGCGGGCGCGGCACAAAATCAGAACGGCGGTAAGACCGCCACCAACGGCAGCGAGCAGCCAACGCAGAATAGCGAGCCAAGCGTGGTAACGCCGCCGCCGGTGCATCAGCAAGTGCAGCCGAAACCGGTTGAACAGCCGAAGCCAAAACCGGTCGAGCAGCCGAAACCGAAGCCGGTTGAACAGCCGAAGCCGAAGCCTGTTGAGCAACCGAAGCCGAAGCCTGTTGAGCAGCCTAAGCCGGTCGAACAGCCAAAACCGGTGGAAACGCCTAAGCAGAGTGAACCTGCCGCGCCAGCCGGTCAGGCGTTTGTGGTACAGCTCGGTGCGCTGAAGAACGCGGCGAAAGTGAGTGAGATTGTGGCACAGCTGCGGCTTTCCGGTTATCGCGCCTTTACCGTGCCGTCGACGCCGGTGCAGGGACAAATCACCCGCATTTATGTCGGTCCGGATGCGAACAAAGCCAAGCTGCAAGGCTCGCTGAGTGAGCTACAAAGCATTTCCGGCCTCGGTGGCGTAGTGAAACCGTATAGCGCCAGATAAAGCGCCGATAACAGAAAAAGGCGCGGCTTTACAAAAGTTTCGTAGCGAAGCGCGGCGATAAAATCATTGAATATCAGGGAATTAAATCCCTGATAATACACAGGGCGAGGAAAGTTTTTTTCATCGCCCTTTTTGCGAAAACAGAACCGGAAAACCCTACGCAAACGTTTTCTTTTTCTGTTAGAATGCGCCCCGAACTGGATGCAGGGGTGCGATAGCACTGGGCTGGAAGAGTTCATGATCTGGATTGATTACGTCATTATTGCGGTAGTTGGTTTTTCGGCTCTGGTCAGCCTGATTCGTGGGTTTGTCCGGGAAGCCTTATCTCTCGTTACCTGGGGATGCGCGTTTTTTGTCGCCAGTCATTATTACGCCTACCTTGCAGTCTGGTTTACCGGTTTTAGCGACGAACTGGTGCGCAACGGCATCGCCATCGCGGTGTTATTCGTTGCTACCCTGATTGTGGGTGCCATCGTCAACTATGTCATCGGCTCGCTGGTTGAAAAAACTGGCTTGTCGGGAACCGACAGGGTGTTGGGAGTCTGTTTCGGGGCGTTGCGTGGCGTGCTGATCGTGTCTGCTATGCTGTTCTTCCTCGATACATTCACCGGCTTTTCGAAAAGTCCGGACTGGCAACAGTCGCAACTTATCCCCGAATTCAGTTACATCATCAGGTGGTTTTTCGATTACCTGAAAAGTACGTCGAGTTTTTTACCCCGGTGACACCATCGGGCGTGCGGCTAATGAGGAAAAGACAATATGTGCGGTATTGTTGGTATCACCGGTTTTATGCCAGTAAACCAGTCAATCTATGACGCGTTAACGGTGCTTCAGCACCGCGGGCAGGATGCCGCCGGCATTTGTACCATCGATGCTATTAACTGCTTCCGTTTGCGTAAGGCTAACGGCCTGGTCAGCGATGTGTTCGAAGCGCGCCACATGCAGCGTTTACAGGGCAACATCGGCATTGGCCATGTGCGCTACCCAACCGCAGGCAGCTCCAGCGCCTCTGAAGCGCAGCCTTTCTACGTGAACTCCCCTTACGGCATCACGTTGGCGCATAACGGTAACCTGACCAACGCCCATGAATTGCGTAAACAGCTGTTCGAAACGGGTCGCCGTCACGTCAATACCACCTCAGATTCCGAAATCCTGCTGAATATCTTTGCGCAGGAGCTGGACCGTTTTCAGCACTATCCGCTGGAAGCTGACAACATTTTTGCTGCGGTGGCAGCGGTGCATCAGCAGGTGCGCGGCGCTTACGCAGTGGTTTCAATGATCATCGGACACGGCATGGTCGCCTTCCGCGATCCCAACGGTATTCGTCCGCTGGTGCTGGGCAAGCGCGTTATCGCCGATGGCCGCACCGAATACATGGTGGCGTCAGAAAGCGTCGCGCTGGATACGCTGGGCTTCGAGTTCATTCGTGACGTAGCACCTGGCGAAGCGGTGTACATCACCGAGCAGGGCCAGCTCTCTACGCGTCAGTGCGCCGAGAACCCGAAAACCAATCCATGCCTGTTCGAGTACGTCTATTTTGCCCGCCCGGATTCGTTCCTCGACAAAATCTCGGTGTACAGCGCGCGCGTGCGCATGGGCACCAAGCTGGGCAACAAAATTGCCCGCGAGTGGGAAGATCTGGATATCGATGTGGTGATTCCGATTCCAGAAACCTCGACCGATATCGCGCTGGAAATCGCGCGCATCCTCGACAAGCCGTATCGTCAGGGCTTCGTGAAAAACCGCTACGTTGGCCGCACCTTTATCATGCCTGGCCAGCAGCAGCGTCGCAGCGCGGTACGCCGTAAGCTGAACGCCAACCGTGCTGAGTTCCGTGATAAGAACGTGTTGCTGGTGGATGACTCCATCGTACGCGGCACCACGTCTGAGCAAATTATTGAGATGGCACGTGAAGCGGGCGCGAAAAAAGTGTATCTCGCCTCGGCGGCACCGGAAATCCGTTTCCCGAACGTGTATGGCATCGACATGCCAAGCGCGACCGAACTGATTGCGCACGGCCGTGAAGTGGATGAGATTTGCCAGCTGATCAAAGCCGATGCGCTGATTTTCCAGGATCTCAACGATCTGATCGAAGCGGTTCGTGAAGAGAACCCGGATATCGCCAACTTCGAGTGCTCGGTATTTAATGGTATCTACGTCACCAAAGACGTCGATCAACAGTACCTTGAGTATCTGCAGTCGCTGCGTAATGACGATTCCAAAGCCATTGCGCGTCAGACTGAAGTGGAAGGTCTGGAGTTGCACAACGAAGGCTAAGCCAGAGGTTGTGGCAGAGTAAAAGCAGGGCGGGCGCAATCCCGCCCTGTTTGTTTTTGTATTTTTGCTCAGCGAGCCGCTATCATTGCCGCAATCTGAACCTGCAAGGCTGAATTATGAAAAGACTGATCATTGGCATTTCCGGCGCCAGCGGCGCGATCTACGGCGTGCGCATGTTGCAAGTGCTGCAACCGCTGGCAGAAGTGGAAACCCATTTGGTGATCAGCCCCGCCGCACGGCAAACGCTGGCGCTGGAGACCGATTTCAGCCTGCGCGAGGTGCAAGCGATGGCCGATGTGGTGCATGACGTGCGCGACATCGCCGCCAGCATCTCATCCGGATCTTACAAAACCCTCGGCATGGCGATTGCGCCGTGCTCGATGAAAACGCTGTCGGGCATTGTGCACAGCTACAGCGACAGCCTGCTGACCCGCGCCGCTGACGTGGTACTGAAAGAGCAGCGTAAGCTGGTGCTGTGTGTGCGTGAAACGCCGCTGCATCTGGGACATCTGCGCATGATGACCACCGCAGCAGAGTTGGGCGCGCTGATTATGCCGCCGGTGCCGGCCTTCTATCATCGTCCGCAATCGATCGGTGATTTAGTCGATCAAACGGTGAATCGCGTGCTCGATCAGTTCGATATTGAGCTGCCTGAAGATCTTTTCACTCGCTGGAGTGGCGCATAATGGTGCATTAATGCACTGCTCGTGTGCAAATTCGCGTGTGCGATCACTCTTCGTGCATCTTGTGCACCAAAAGTTAACAATGTCGCTTTTTCTTCCTCACACCGCTGTTATATTTCCCTCACAAACTAAGTGCTTGCGCCGCTAACCGGCGCAGTATTTAGCGCGCTTGCGCAGCGTTTAGCCAATTCGCACAACTGGCATGAAACCTGCACAGCTTACAGCGCAAACCAACACATCACGCACCACATAACAATAAGCACTTCACTTGAGGGTTACCTATGAAAAAGCGAGTTCTGGCTCTTTCTCTGATGCTGACAATGGTAAGTAGCGCGAGTGTCTTCGCCGCTGTACCGCAGTCGCTGCGCATCGGAACTGACCCGACTTATCCGCCATTCGAATCCAAGAACGCGCAAGGTCAGCTGGTTGGCTTTGATATCGATCTGGCGAACGAAATTTGTAAGCGTATCAAGACTAAATGTACTTATGTGGAAAGTGATTTCGATGCGCTGATCCCGTCGCTGAAAGCGAAGAAGATCGACGCCATCATCTCTTCTCTCTCAATCACCGAAAAGCGTCAGGAAGAGATCAACTTCTCTGAAAAACTCTACGCCGCCAACGCGCGCTTAGTGGCACCGAAAGGTTCAACGTTGCAACCGACTATTGAATCACTGAAAGGTAAAAACATCGGTCTGCTGCAGGGCACCACTCAGGAAACTTATGCAAAAGAGTACTGGCAGCCAAAAGGTGTCACCGTTACGCCTTACGCTAATCAGGATCTGGTGTATCAGGATCTGAATGCCGGTCGTATTGATGCCGCGTTCCAGGACGAAGTGCAGGCGAGCGAAGGCTTCCTGAAACAGCCTGTTGGCGCTAAGTATGCTTTTGCGGGTCCAGCAGTTAAAGATGAAAAAGTCTTTGGCGTGGGTACCGGTATGGGCTTGCGTAAAGATGACGCAGACCTGAAAGCGGCGATTGATAAAGCCTTTAACGAGATGCGTAAAGACGGCACTTACGACAAAATTGCCAAGAAGTACTTTGATTTCAACGTGTACGGCGATTAATTATCCTGTTTCCTAATCCTGGTCTGTGAAATGCAGGAAGGTTGCACATAAGTATTCACTCCGGGCGCTTACATATGTAAACTGCCCGGCTTCATACGCTTGCCGCCATCCATCCTGCGATTCAAATTTCCTGGTTAGGACTGTCCGTCAGTTGGGCAGCGTTTGTAATTTACCCTCACGACAGGATTGAACCCATGTTGTATGGCTATTCCGAAGTAATCCTCAAGGGCACCCTTGTGACGCTGGAGCTGGCGCTCAGTTCCGTGTTGCTGGCGGTGGTGCTCGGCTTAATTGGCGCTGGCGCCAAACTTTCCCGCAGTCGCCCGCTGGCGATGCTGTTTGAAGGCTACACCACCTTAATCCGCGGTGTGCCGGATTTGGTGTTGATGCTGCTGATCTTCTACGGTCTGCAGATCGCGCTGAATACCCTCACCGATGCGCTGGGACTGGCGCAATTTGATATCGACCCAATGGTCGCCGGTATCATCACGCTCGGCTTCATCTACGGCGCTTACTTCACCGAAACCTTCCGTGGTGCGTTTCTGGCGGTGCCTAAAGGGCAGATCGAAGCGGCAACCGCGTTCGGTTTCACCGGCTCGCAAACCTTCCGTCGCATTCTGTTCCCGGCCATGATGCGTTTTGCGCTGCCGGGCATCGGTAACAACTGGCAGGTTATTCTCAAAGCCACGGCGCTGGTTTCGCTGCTGGGGCTGGAAGATGTGGTGAAAGCCACGCAGCTGGCCGGCAAAAGTACCTGGCAACCGTTCTACTTCGCCATCGTGGCGGGTGTGATTTATTTGGTGTTTACCACGCTGTCGAACGGCGTGCTGTGGTGGCTTGAACGTCGCTACACGGTGGGTGTGAAAAGGGCAGAGCTATGATTGAGATTATTCAGGAGTATTGGAAACAGCTGCTCTGGACCGATGGTTACCGTTTTACCGGCATCGCGATTACGCTGTGGTTATTGATCATCTCGGTGGTGATCGGCGGTTCGCTCGCCGTGTTGCTGGCGATTGCGCGCGTCTCCTCTAACCGCTTTATCTCCACGCCAGTTTGGCTGTTCACCTACGTGTTTCGCGGCACGCCGCTGTATGTGCAGCTGCTGGTGTTCTACTCCGGCATGTACACGCTGGAAGTGGTGAAAGGCACTGAGCTGCTGAACGCTTTCTTCCGCAGTGGACTTAACTGTACGCTGCTGGCGTTCACGTTGAATACCTGCGCCTATACCACCGAAATCTTTGCCGGTGCGATTCGTTCGGTGCCGCACGGGGAAATCGAAGCGGCGCGCGCCTATGGCTTCTCGCCGTTTAAATTGTATCGCTGCATAATTCTGCCTTCGGCGCTGCGCACTGCGCTGCCGGCATACAGCAATGAAGTGATCCTGATGCTGCACTCCACCGCGCTGGCGTTTACCGCGACGGTGCCGGATCTGTTAAAAATCGCGCGCGATATCAACTCGGCCACCTATCAGCCGTTTACCGCGTTTGGCATCGCTGCGGTGCTGTATCTGATTATCTCTTACGGGCTGATTAGCTTGTTCCGCAAAGCTGAACAACGCTTCCTGGCGCACGTAAAACCTTCTTCATCGCATTGAGTATCACTATGGCTGACAATAAATTAAGCGTTACCGAACTGCACAAACGTTACGGTGAACATGAAGTTCTGAAAGGCGTATCGCTGCAGGCCAATGCCGGCGATGTGATCAGCATTATTGGCTCGTCCGGTTCCGGGAAAAGTACCTTCTTACGCTGCATTAACTTCCTCGAGAAACCGAGCGAAGGCACCATTGTGGTCAACAACCAGCAGATCAATCTGGTGCGCGACACCGATGGCCAACTGAAAGTCGCGAATAAAGAGCAGCTGCGTATGCTGCGCACGCGTCTGACGATGGTGTTTCAGCACTTCAACCTGTGGAGCCACATGACGGTGCTGGATAACGTCACCGAAGCGCCGATTCAGGTGCTGGGGCTGAGCAAAGCGGAAGCGCGTGAGCGGGCGATTAAGTATCTGGATAAAGTCGGCATTGATGCGCGTGCGCGCGCCAAATACCCGGTGCACCTTTCCGGTGGTCAGCAGCAGCGCGTGTCGATTGCGCGTGCATTGGCGATGGAGCCCGAAGTGTTGCTGTTTGATGAACCCACTTCGGCACTTGATCCAGAGCTGGTCGGCGAAGTGCTGCGCATCATGCAAAAGCTGGCGGAAGAGGGCAAAACCATGGTGGTGGTGACGCACGAGATGGAGTTTGCTCGTCACGTCTCTAATCACGTGATTTTCCTGCATCAGGGCAAGATTGAGGAACAAGGTTCACCAGATGAGCTGTTCGGCAACCCGAAAAGCCCACGCTTGCAGCAGTTTTTGAAGGGATCGTTGAAGTAGTTGCAGGTCGCCATAAATGGCGACCCTACGGCCTAAGGTGCGCATTTATGCGCACTCTTTTATTCCCGCAACAACTTCAGCGCTGTATCCTCATCGGTCACCAGACCTGACACCCATCCGCCCTGCAGCGCGGCGCGGATCGCCGGATATTTACGTTCGCTGCCGGCAAAGCCAATAATCTGGCGTTGCGTCTTACTCTCCAGCAACACGCTGGTGAGCAGTTCATCGGTTTCACCCAACACGCGTTCACCTTGCTGATTGAAAAAGTGCCCCAGCATTTCGCCGACCACGCCGCGCGCGTTGAGCGCTGCAACTTGCGCATCGGTGATAAAGCCTTCGGCATGCAGCGGGCAGCCGGGTTGCACTTCGCCAATGCCGACGAAGGCCACATCCGCCTGCAATGCCCGCTGTGTCACGCGTTGGTAAACCTGATGCTGAATCCACATCTCTTTGTCTTCGGGCGTATCCGCATACAGCGGCGCAGGAATGAAGAAATATTTGCCCTGCATCTTCTCCGCCATCTTCAGCGGCACGTCGTAGCGCGTACCCGAGTCGTCCCGCGCAATCGCGCCAATCATCGACACGCATTGATGCTGTGGTCGCTCAACCCAGGGAAGCACATCGATCATCGAGCGCAGCGTCTTACCAGAACCAATGCCAAACACCTGCGGTTGCTCCTCGCTGATGTATTGCGCCATCACCGCCGCGCCTTCAACTGCCAGCATCTGCTGAATAGCGTCGTCATCCAGATTGGCGGAAGGCACCACGCGACACAGTTGCAGGCCAAACTTCTCCTGAACCTCGCGCGCCAGATGCAAACAGTGGGTGACGGGATGATCGATCTTAACGCTGACCATGCCCATTTCACGCGCGCTGGAGACCAAACGCTGCGCCACCTGACGCGACAATCCTAATGCGCGCGCAATCTCCTGCTGCGTCACGCCCGCCACGTAATACATCCAGGCCGCACGTGCTGCCAGTTCTTGTTTTTTCTCTTCTCTGCTCATCGCGCTGTTCCGTCAAAACCGGTGCGCCATGTTAACGCGAGATGCCGGTTAAGTGTTAACTGAGCAAAAGCCCTAAAAAAGAGCAAAAGTATTAATTGTGATTTGGCTCTCAGAACATGGCTGCGGGGTCGCACTATGCTACGCGTCATCGGGCAAATGCCCTTAATCGTGGCAAATGTTTATTTTGAGGCAGCTATGACCAATCAATCAGTATGGATGCATATCGGCGCAGGCTCTTTTCACCGTGCTCATCAGGCGTGGTATCTGCATAAATTACGTGAGCAGGGCGATGACAGCTGGAGCATCGCTCTCGGCAATATCCGCAATGATGCCGCGCCGTTGCTGCAGCAACTCGCTGCGCAAGATGGCGAGTATGTGCTGGAAACTGTGACGCCAGAGGGCGAACGGGCCTACGAAACCATCACTTCATTGCGCAAAATCCTGCCGTGGGATAACAACATCAGCGCGCTGATTGAGCAGGGTGCGAAAAGTGAAACCCGTGTGATCGGTTTTACCGTCACAGAAGCCGGTTACTATTTGACGCCGGAGTTCGAACTGGACCTCACCCAGCTGGATGTGCAGGCCGATGTAAAAGGCGACATCCGCACGATTTATGGCGCGCTGGCGCGCATCCTCACGCAGCGCGTGGCGAACGGTGGCGCGCCGGTTACGCTGCTCAACTGCGATAACCTGCGCCACAACGGCGAACGTTTCCGTCACGGCTTTCTCGCGTTTCTTGCGGCCAAAGGCGATAACGCCTTAGCGAATTGGGTGCGCGAAAATACCACGTCGCCCAATACCATGGTGGATCGCATTACGCCGCGCCCGACGCCGGATGTGGCTGAGCGCGTCAAGGCCGCCACCGGTAAAGACGATGGCGCGGCGGTGATGGCCGAATCCTTTATTCAATGGGTGATTGAAGATGACTTCATTGCCGGACGTCCGGCGCTGGAGAAGGTTGGCGTGGAGCTGGTGGAATCGGTATTGCCTTGGGAAGAGGCGAAAATCCGTATCCTCAACGCCACGCATGCGGCGATTGCCTGGGCAGGCACGCTGATTGGCCTCAATTACATCGATGACAGCACGCGTCAGCCAACGATTTATCAGTTGGCGTATGACTACGTGACGCAGGATGTGATGCCATCGCTGTCGCCCAGCCCGCTGGATTTAGCCGAGTACCGCGATGTGGTTCTGGCACGCTTCAGTAATCCCTACATCAAAGACACCAACCAGCGTGTAGGTGCAGATGGTTTGTCGAAAATCCCCGGCATGGTGACGCCAACACTGCGCGAATGCTATCAGCGCGGTGCAGAACCGGCGGCCACCGCCGTACTGCCTGCGCTGTTCTTCCTGTTTCTGCAACGCTGGGCCAGTGATGATTTGCCTTACACCTATCAGGATGGCGTGCTGCAAGCTGATGCGCTGCGCCAGCAGTTTAGCCGCTCCGATGCACTGAATGCTTTCCTCAGCGATAGCGCGCTGTTTGGCGAGCTGGCACAGGACAAGGCGTTTCATGCGCTGGTGACGCGCAGCGTGGCGGATCTGCAGCTGTGGCTGAAACAGCCAGAACGCGCGCTGGCCGCGGTGTAAGGAGCGCAGCATGTATCTGGGAATTGATATTGGTACCTCGGAGCTCAAAGCGCTGATCATCAATGCGCAGGGCGAGATCATCGCCTCGAATCACGCCACGCTCAATGTGCAGCGTCCGCATGCGCATTGGGCGGAGCAAGATCCAGAACGCTGGTGGCAAGCGTGCGGTGAAGTGCTTGCTGGATTACGCCAGCAGGCTGCACAGGCATGGAGCGAGATTCGCGCCATTGGCTTGTCGGGACAAATGCACGGCGCTGTGCTGCTGGATGCGCAGGGCGAGGTGCTGCGTCCGTGCATTCTGTGGAATGACACGCGCAGCGCGCCGCAGTGTGAAGCGTTGAGCAGGCAACATCCAGAGATGATGCAAATTAGCGGCAATATGATCATGCCGGGCTTTACCGCACCCAAACTGTGCTGGGTGGCAGAACATGAGCCAGAGATTTTCCGTCGCATCGACAAAGTGCTGCTGCCGAAAGATTATCTGCGCTGGCGTTTGACTGGACGCTTTGTCAGTGAACCTTCAGATGCGGCGGGCACGCTGTGGCTCGACGTAGCAAAGCGCGATTGGTCCGACGAACTGTTGGCCATCACCGGACTGACGCGCGCCAACATGCCGGAGTTAGTGGAAGGCAGCGCCGTCAGCGCCACATTAAAAGCCGATCTGGCAAGTGAATGGGGCTTGTCGGCCGCGGTGTGCGTGGCGGGTGGCGCTGGCGACAATGCTGCTTCGGCAGTCGGCGTTGGTGCGGTCAATCCGGGCGATGCCTTTATCTCGCTGGGAACCTCCGGCGTGATTTTTGTGGTCAACGACCGTTTGCTGGCCGATCCGCAATCGGGCGTGCACGCTTTCTGCCACGCCTTGCCCGGACGCTGGCACCAGATGAGCGTGATGCTCAGTGCCGCCAGCTGCCTGCGCTGGCTGTGCAATCTGCTCTCCGTTACCGAAAGCCAACTGATGGATGAGATGGCGCAACTCAGCGAAGAACAGCGGCGGCATGCGCCGGTTTTCCTGCCCTATCTCTCTGGTGAACGCACGCCTCACAACGATCCTGACGCCTCCGGTTCCTTCTTCAATCTGCGCCATGAAACGCCACGCGCGCTGCTTGGCTACGCGGTGATTGAAGGCGTGGCATTTGGTCTGGCCGACGGTTTCGCGGTGCTCGGTGATGCGCAGCGCCAGATTCTGCAGTGCAGCCTGACCGGCGGCGGGGCGCGCAGCACGCTGTGGGCGCAGTTGATCGCCGATGTGCTGCAACTGCCGATTGTCACGCATCCCGCCAGCGCGTCCGGCGCTTTAGGGGCTGCGCGTCTGGCGTGGCTGGCCGCTGGTGGTGTGGAGAGCGACGTTTGCCTCAAACCACCAGTGCAGGCGCGTTATCAGCCAGATGCTGCGCGCGGCAAGGTTTTGCAGCAGCGATTGCAGCTGTTCCGCACGCTCTATGCCCAACAGCAGCAGGCGCGAGCGTTGCTACCTGAATAATTCCAAACAGAGGATGAATGAGATGCAATCGAATGATTACTGGTTTGGCTTACCGAAAAAGATGTTTTGGGGCTTCCTCGCCATCGCTATTTTTATGGCGGGTGACGGCTTTGAAATGGCGTTCCTGTCGCGCCATATCACCGATATGGGCTTCACGCCGGCGCAGTCAGCGGTGGTGTTTACCTTCTACGGGCTGGCTGCAGCATTGGCCGCCTGGGCATCGGGCGTGGTGGCGGAACTTATTACGCCTCAGCGTGCCATGATGATTGGCTTCGTGCTGTGGATCGTGATGCACACGCTGTTTATGTCACTCGGCCTTGGCATGCGCAACTATCCGTTGATGGTGTTGTTCTACGGCATTCGCGGCCTGGCGTATCCGCTATTTATCTACTCATTCATGATGATGCTGGTGCAGGTGCTGCCGCGGGAAAAACTGGCGGCCGCCACCGGTTGGTTCTGGGCGATGTATTCAGTCGGCATCGGTGTGGTCGGCAGCTATTTGCCGAGTCTGACCATCCCGATGCTGGGCGAAACTGGCACGCTGTGGCTGGCGATCATTTGGGTTGCCTGTGGTGGCGTGCTGGCTTACTTCAGCTTGCGTCATGTGCCGGTTGACCGTTCGCGCGTCAATTTGCCGATGCGTGACAAAATGACCGAAATGTCGCGCGCGGTAACCATTCTGTTTACCAACCAGCACGTTTTTTATGCCTGCCTGATTCGCATCATTAACACGCTGTCGTTGTTTGGTTTCGCTATTATCATGCCGCTGCTGTTCGTCGATCGCCTTGGTTTTACCATTTCCGAGTGGCTGCAAATCTGGGCGGTATTCTTCTTCGTCACCATTTTTACTAACATCTTCTGGGGCATTACCGGCGAGAAACTGGGTTGGATCCGTCAGGTGCGCTGGTTTGGCTGCCTCGGTATGGCGATTTCCAGTCTGGCGTTTTACTACCTGCCGCTGTATGCCGGACATAACTTCTGGGTGGCGTTGATTCCGGCGGTGATGTTGGGGATTTTTGTCGCGGCCTTTGTGCCGATGACTGCGGTGTTTCCAACGCTGGAGCCGCATCATAAAGGTGCTGCGGTATCGATTTACAATCTGTCGGCTGGACTGAGTAACTTTGTTGCGCCTGCGATCGCTTCGGTGATGTTGCCGTTTTTCGATATCGTTGGCGTGGTGTGGGCGTATACCGCGCTGTATGTGTTTGCTGGTGTGCTGACCTTTATTATTCGCGTGCCGCAGCCGGGACATACGCATGAACCGGCGGCATTGAAATCACGTGTGGCGCAGCAAAGGAGTTAATCTGTGATAGGCGGGCGCCATTAATGGCGCCCCTACACGACATCCCGCAAGGCTTCCTCCAGGTCGTACCAGCGAAAACCAAAGCCAGACTCTTCTAAGCGCTTCGGCAACACATGTTGTCCGCCGAGCACCAGCACTGCCGATTCACCCATCATTAGCTTGATGGCGCTGGATGGCGTGCGCATAAAGGCCGGACGATGCATCACATGGCCGAGCGTGGCGGCGAACTGCTCATTGCGCACCGCATAAGGCGCAACCATGTTGAAGGGGCCGCGCAGTTCAGCATGGTCGATCAACCACAGCATCGCGTTAACCAAATCGTCGATGTGAATCCACGGCAGATACTGTTTGCCGCTGCCAATCGGGCCGCCGACGCCAAGCTTAAACGGCAGCTTCATCTTCGATAACGCGCCACCTTCTTTCGCCAGCACCACGCCAGTTCGCATTAGGCAGACGCGGGTGCGATCGCTCTGCGCAGTGAGCGCCAATTGCTCCCAACGGGCGCACAGCGCATGGGTAAACTCGTCGTGCCCCGGATCCTCTTCGGTCAGCACCAGATCGCCGGTATCGCCATAAAAGCCGGTAGCCGAGCCGGAAATCAAAAATTGTGGGGGATTGCTGCTGGCGTGAATCAGCGACACCAACTGCTCGGTAATCTGCCAGCGGCTTTCGCATAGCCGCTGCTTCTGCTGTTCGGTCCAGCGTTTATCGGCGATCGGTTCACCCGCGAGATTGATAACGCCATCAATGCCGTTTAAATCGGTTTGCTGATTGATGCCGGACCACAGCGCGACGCTGGCGTCGAGTTTCTCGCGTGCGGCGGCCACATCGCGCGTAACAACGCTCACCTGATGGCCAAGCTGCAATAGACGCGGAATCAGGTGGCGGCCAATCAGGCCGGTGCCGCCGGTGATCAGTAAATGCATGTTGAGCCTCCTTGTCATTTTTTATCTGCTCAGATTGAGCATAGAAGAGAAGCGTGCGCGCGGCGTGACTCGGCTTACGCTTATGAAGAAAAAGGAAAAGTCAGCGCTGGTCTTAGAGGGTAAAGATCCGACCAGCGCACCATTGCCTTAACAAATAAAAATCGGTAAACATGATGCACACCTGACGCTTTCCTGAGGCAGCCAATGAATTATCCAACCATTACCTTGTGGTCAGATTCTTGCTTTTTCAGTCCTTACGCCATGTCGGTTTATGTTGCGCTAACCGAGAAGGGCATACCCTTCACCCTGAAGCGCGTCGATTTATCGCAGAATGCGCAGTGGGATGATGAATACCGCGCGCTGTCGCTGACCAGTCGCGTGCCTACGCTACAAATCGATGATGTGCTGTTGACGGAATCTTCCGCGATTGCCGAGTATCTGGAAGAGCGTTTTCCGGCGCCAGAGTTCGAGCGGCTCTATCCGCGCGATCGCGAGAAACGCGCGCATGCGCGCGAAGTGCAGGCGTGGCTGCGCAGCGATTTGATGGCGCTGCGCTCCGAGCGTCCCACCGAAGTGCTGTTCGCCGGCGAACGTTTTGCGCCGCTTACGCCAGCGGGTGAGCAAGCCGCTAATAAACTCATTGCTGCGGTGCAGCGCCTTTTGCCTGACGGACAGCAAAATCTGTTTGGCGAATGGTCGATTGCGGATACCGATTTAGCCGTGATGATTAATCGTCTGGCGCTGCACGGCGATGCGCTGCCGGTGAAGCTACAGCACTATGCTGAGTTCCAGTGGCAGCGTGCTTCGGTGCAACTTTGGTTAGCGGAATCGGGTAAAACACGCTGAGCACGATGCGCCTTGCGATGGCGAAAAGAACGCTTTACCTTACCGCTCATTCTAATAAAGCATGGCAAACAGGCGCGTGCTGGGCACGCCGAAAACAGAAAAGGGTTACGGATGGTGGATCAAACGGCAGGTGACGGTATCGAGTGGGTTGATATCGTTAACGAAGAGAACGAAGTCATTGCGCAGGCCAGCCGTGCGCAGATGCGTGCGCAGTGTCTGCGTCATCGTGCGACCTATATTGTGGTGCACGATGGCATGGGCAAAATTCTGGTGCAGCGTCGCACTGAAATCAAAGACTTCATGCCGGGTATGCTGGATGCCACTGCCGGTGGCGTGGTGCAGAGCGGGGAAGACCTGCTGGAATCGGCACGTCGTGAAGCGGAAGAGGAGTTGGGTATTGCGGCCGTTCCGTTCGCCGAGCACGGACAGTTCTACTTTGAAGATCAGCATTGCCGCGTATGGGGCGGGCTGTTCAGCTGCGTTTCCCATGGTCCGTTTGCCATGCAGGAAGAGGAAGTAGACGAGATCTTCTGGATGACGCCGGAAGAGATCACTGCGCGCTGTGACGAGTTCACCGATGATTCGCTTAAGGCGCTATCACTGTGGCTGAGCCGAAACAGCGATGCCGCACGTCGTAAACAGAGCAGCGAAGCATAATCATGCCGTAGGGTCGCCATTTATGGCGACCTTATACACATTGTTAATGTTCCCGCAGAATACCCGTCAACAGCGTCAAAGCATCCTCGAACTGTGCATCGGGAATGGTCAGCGGATAGAGGAAGCGAATCACGTTGCTGTACACGCCGCAGGTCAGCAGAATCAAGCCTTGTTCCAGCGCTTGCTGCTGAATAGCTCTGGCAATCTCCGCCGACGGCTTACCCGCCACATCATTGAATTCCGCCGCTATCATCGAGCCGTATCCGCGTATCTCCACCAGCGCTTTACAATCCGCACGCTGTAACGCCTGTTTTAATCGGCTGCCTAATTGATTGGCGCGGCTGCACAGCGCTTCCTCTTCGATGATCTCTAACACCGCCAGCGCCGCTGCAATCGCCGGTGGACTGCCAGCATAGGTTCCGCCCAGGCCGCCAGGTTGAGGCGCGTCCATGACTTCCGCGCGTCCCGACACCGCCGAGAGCGGGAAACCGCCGGCCAGACTTTTCGCCATGGTAATAAGATCGGGCTGCACGGCGTAATAGTCGCTGGCGAACAGCTTGCCGGTGCGCGCAAAACCGCTCTGAATCTCATCGGCGATCAGCAGAATGCCGTGACGATCGCATAACTCACGCAGTGCAACGACAAACTCTGGCGGCGCACTGTAGAAACCGCCTTCGCCCTGAACCGGTTCAAAGATAATTGCCCCCACCTGCTGCGGGCTGATATCGCTGCGGAAAATCGCTTCCAGGCTATCGAGCGCATCACTAACTGTGACGTGGTGCAGCGGGTTGGGATAGCGTGCGTGAAACACCGGGCTGGCGAAGGGGCCGAAGCCGGTTTTATACGGCACCACTTTACCGGTTAGCGACATTGTCATATTGGTGCGGCCGTGAAACGCGCCGGTGAAGGCGATGATGCCGGGACGACCGGTGGCCGCGCGCGCAATTTTGACCGCGTTTTCGACCGCTTCTGCACCGGTTGAGAAAAAGGTGGTTTTCACCGCGCCATTAATCGGCACTAACGCATTAAGCCGCTCAGCGAGGTGAATGTAGTTCTCATAAGGGATAATTTGAAATGCGGTATGGGAAAAACATTCAAGCTGCTGATGCACCGCCGCCATCACTTTCGGGTGACGATGCCCGGTGTTAAGCACCGCGATGCCTGCGGCAAAATCGGTGTATTCGCGGCCATGCTGATCCCACACCGTGGCATTCTCGGCTTTCACCGCATAGAAATCACACATCACGCCTACGCCGCGCGGCGTGGCTTGTAAACGACGGCTGTGCACATCACTGTTGCTCATTATTCACCTCGCAATTAGCGGCAGACTTCAATCAGTGTTAGCGCAGCGCAGGGTTTATGCCAGTGAAGTGCAGGGCAAAAAAAAAGCACGCACCGAAGTGCATGCTTTTTTGCCGGGCGGGGAAGGGATTAGCCTTCGGCCTGCTGGGATTGAATCGCCGTCAATGCGATGGTGTAAACGATGTCATCCACCAGTGCGCCGCGTGACAGATCGTTCACCGGCTTACGCATGCCTTGCAGCATCGGCCCGATGGAGATCAGGTCAGCAGAACGCTGTACCGCTTTGTAAGTGGTGTTACCGGTGTTCAGATCCGGGAAGATGAACACGGTAGCGCGACCTGCAACCGCAGAGTTTGGCGCTTTGGATTTGGCAACGTCTTCCATAATCGCGGCGTCGTACTGCAGCGGACCATCGATCACCAGATCAGGGCGTTTTTCCTGCGCGATGCGCGTGGCTTCACGCACTTTCTCAACGTCACTACCGGCACCGGAGTTACCGGTGGAGTAGGAGATCATCGCGACGCGTGGATCGATACCGAAGGCTTTGGCTGAATCGGCAGACTGAATCGCGATTTCTGCCAGCTGTTCTGGATTAGGATCCGGGTTGATGGCGCAGTCGCCATACACCAGAACCTGCTCCGGCAGCAGCATAAAGAACACCGACGACACCAGCGAGCTGTTTGGCGCGGTTTTGATCAGCTGCAGCGGTGGACGAATGGTGTTCGCCGTGGTGTGAACCGCGCCGGATACCAGACCATCAACTTCGCCGCTTTCCAGCATCATGGTGCCCAGCACCACGTTGTCTTCCAGCTGTTCCTGCGCCACCACTTCGGTCATGCCTTTGCTCTTACGCAGCTCAACCAGACGCGGCACATAGTTTTCGCGTACCACTTCTGGATCCACGATCACGATGCCTTTGCCGAGTTCAACGCCCTGCGCAGCCGCAACACGCTGAATCTCTTCCGGGTTGCCGAGCAGCACACAGGTGGCGATGCCGCGTTCGGCGCAAATCGCCGCCGCTTTGACGGTACGCGGCTCGTCACCTTCTGGCAGCACGATGCGTTTGCCGGCTTTGCGCGCCAGCTCGGTGAGCTGGTAGCGGAATGCCGGTGGAGACAGGCGACGGCTGCGCTCTGAAGTTGCAGTCAGCGATTCCACCCAATCTTCATTGATGAAGCTGGCCACGTACTCCTGCACTTTTTCGATGCGTTGCGTATCGTCAGTCGGCACTTCGAGGTTGAAGCTCTGCAGGCTGAGTGACGTCTGCCAGGTGTTGGTTTTCACCATAAATACTGGCAGGCCGGTCTGGAACGCACGTTCGCACAGGCGTGCGATTGGCGCTTCAATCTGATATCCACCGGTCAACAGCACTGCACCGATTTCAACGCCATTCATCGCGGCCAAACAGGCGGCAACCAGCACATCAGGACGATCGGCGGAAGTCACCAGCAGTGAACCCGGACGGAAGTGCTCCAGCATGTGCGGAATGCTACGCGCACAGAAGGTCACGGATTTCACACGGCGCGTCTGGATTTCACCTTCGTTGATGATATCGGCGTTCAGGTGACGGCACATGTCGATGGCGCGGGTAGCAATCAGGTCAAAGCTCCACGGCACACAACCCAGTACCGGCAGCGGGCTGTTGGCAAACAGCTGCTTAGGAGCGATGTTGGCGATGCTGGCTTTAGTGGAATCATCGAAAATCTCTGACAGATCCGGGCGCGTACGACCTTGCTCATCCACCGGCGCATTCAGTTTGTTGATGATCACGCCAGTGATGTTTTTGTTCTTGCTGCCGCCAAAGCTGCTTTGCGTCAGCTCGATACGCTCTTTCAGCTGCGCCGGAGAATCGTTGCCCAGCGACATCACGAAGACGATTTCGGCGTTCAGGGTTTTGGCGATCTCATAGTTCAGCGCAGAGGCGAACTGATGTTTACGCGTAGGAACCAGGCCTTCTACCAGCACCACTTCCGCGTCTTTGGCGTTCGCGTGGTAGTTGGCAATGATCTCTTCCATCAGCACATCTTGCTGGTTAGAACCGAGCAGCGACTCAACGCGTGACATCTGCAGCGGTTCAGCGGCAGGAATCGCGGAGCTTTTACGGATAATGCTGGTGGTTTGGTCGGGCGCATCGCCGCCCGCACGTGGCTGGGCAATGGGCTTGAATACGCTCAGGCGCACGCCTTTGCGCTCCATGGCACGGATCACGCCGAGGCTGACGCTGGTCAGACCGACGCTGGTGCCGGTAGGAATGAGCATAATTGTACGTGACACGATAGAAACCTCTCAGGTGTTGCAGACTGTCTAAAACAACTCCGTCAGCCTAAGCTGACGGAGAGAAGTGTTTTTAAGCGGTGAGACGCGCGGCGTCTTGAGCAATCACCAACTCTTCGTTGGTTGGGATCACCACGGCCGGGCGCGTACCTTCTTTGTTGATGAAGCCAGATTTGCCGAAGCGTGCCGCCAGGTTGCGCTCGTGATCGACTTCGAAGCCGAGTAGGCCCAGTTTCTGCAGCGCCAGCTCGCGTACCATCGCGGCGTTTTCACCGATACCGCCGGTGAAGACCACTGCGTCCAGACGGCCTTCCATCAGCGCGGTGTAGCTGCCGATGTACTTCGCCAGACGGTGGCAGAACACATCCATCGCACGCTTGGCATCTTCTTTGGTGGCGTAGTTGTCTTCCACATAGCGGCAGTCGCTGGTGACTTCGGTCAGACCCAGCAGACCAGACTCTTTGGTCAGCAACTTGTTGATGGAATCAACGCTCATGCCCAGGGAATCATGCAGGAAGAAGATAATGGCCGGATCAATGTCACCGCTGCGGGTGCCCATCACCAAACCTTCAAGCGGTGTCAGGCCCATTGAGGTATCAACACACTGGCCTTTGCGAATAGCAGAAACAGAACCGCCATTGCCGAGGTGGCAAGTGATGATGTTCAGTTCGCTAACCGGTTTGTTCAGCATTTTCGCGGCTTCCTGCGTCACATAGTAGTGGCTGGTGCCGTGTGCGCCGTAGCGACGAACGCCGTGCTCTTTATACAATTTGTACGGTAGAGCATAGAGATAGGACTCTTCCGGCATTGTCTGATGGAATGCGGTGTCGAAAACCGCCACATTTTTATCAGAAAGATGCGGGAAGTTTTTCAGCGCTTCATCTATACCGATTAAATGCGCAGGATTATGCAGTGGCGCAAAAGAAGAGGCGTCTTTGATGCCCTGAATAACGGATTCGTCGATGATGACCGATTTGGTCAGCTGCTCGCCGCCGTGAACAATACGATGGCCGATTGCAGCGATTTGTGCCGAAAGCTCTGGTTTTTGTGCCAGAATAGTTTTAACCATGAAGTTCAGTGCTTCGCTGTGTGCCGCACCCGCGCCAAGCTGAGCTTCTTGTTTGCTGCCGTCCAGTTTCCACTTAATGCGTGCTTCCGGTAAGTGGAAGCATTCAGCCAGACCGGACAAGTATTCGTCGCCGGTAACAGGGTTAAGGATGGCAAACTTAAGTGAAGAGCTGCCGCAGTTCAGAACCAGAACTAACTTCGTCGACATGGAAGTACCTATTTTGTTAAATAGTGGCTAAAAAAAACGCAATCAGACTAACAGCGTAGCCCATGAAAGCTGGTAGGTTAATGATAAACATCATGTGCTAGTCAAAATTTCACTGACATGCAAAAAATTTTGGTGATTTTACGCTTATTTTTGATAAGCACTTAGCGAAACATGGCTCTGGCCGCTCTTTTATTGAGCTAAAGCTTCCGGTAATGTTACTGAAACGGCGTCAGAATACTCACTGTCACCCGCAAAGACAAAAACTTTTGAAGGATGTCACGTAAAGTTGTGTAGTTATCGGTTTATTTTAAATATTGCAGATTTAGTTGAGGTCTATCATGGCGAATGAGACAGACAATCCCGGCTGGTTCGGCTTGTTCCAGCGCGGACAGCGATACATGAAGACCTGGCCTACAGACAAGCGCCTGGCGCCGGTGTTTCCTGAAAATCGCGTGGTCAATGCAACCCGCTTTGCCATTCGTTTTATGCCGCCGCTGGCGATTTTCACGCTGACGTGGCAAATCGCGATGGGTGGACAACTCGGCCCTGCGATTGCAACTGCGCTGTTTGCCTGCAGCCTGCCGATGCAAGGATTGTGGTGGTTGGGGAAACGTTCTGTGACGCCGTTGCCGCCGACGTTGCTGCAGTGGTTTCATGAAGTGCGCACCAAGCTGGAAGAAGCGGGGCAGGCGATAGCACCGGTTGATGGTAAGCCGACATATCAGTCACTCGCCGAAGTGTTGAAACGTGCCTTTAAGCAGCTTGATCGCACTTTCCTCGACGATCTTTGATCTGCTGACGCTTTTACCTGCCAGAGAATTTGAGCCAAATCCCGGTTCAAATCAAAGAAAAGTGGTGCGGACATACACGCATCACTCTCCTTGTGTAATCATTTCTTCATTGTTTAAATCTTAAGCGGCCTGCTGGCCCGGGAGAAAACCATGGAAATGACCCACGCACAACGACTGATCCTCTCCAATCAATACAAAATGATGGCGATGCTTGAGCCGGATAACGCTGAGCGCTATCGTCGTTATCAAACCATTATTGAACGCGGCTATGGCTTGCAGTTACGCGAGCTCGACAAAGAGTTCGGCGAGTTAACGGAAGCGACCTGTCGCCTGCTCATCGATATTATGGAAATGCACCATGCGCTGCATGTTTCCTGGTCGAACCTCAAAGATGGCAGCGCGATTGACGAGCGTCGCCTGGCGTTTCTTGGTTTTGATGCGGCCACCGAAGCGCGCTATCTCGGCTACGTGCGCTTTATGGTGAATGTTGAAGGGCGCTATACCCACTTTGATTCCGGCACCCACGGCTTCAATGCTCAAACGCCGATGTGGGAAAAATACCAACGCATGTTAACGGTGTGGCACACTTGTCCGCGTCAATATCATCTCAGCGCGAATGAGATCGCGCAGATTATCAATGCCTGAATAAGGAGCGATGCGTGAAGTACAGGGGTTTTCTGTTTGATTTAGACGGTACGCTGGTGGATTCATTGCCTGCAGTGATTCGCGCATGGTCACTGTGGGGCGAGCGCCATGGTTTGTCGGCGGAAGAAGTCCTGAGCTATATACACGGGAAGCCTGCCATCAATTCGTTGCGCCATTTCATGGCAGGGCAATCTGAAGAGGCGATTCAGGCGGAATTTCTCTGGCTTGAACGTCTCGAAGCGGAAGACACGCAAGGCGTACAGGCGATTCCGGGCGCGTTAGCGTTACTGTCAACGTTGAATGAGTTGCAGATCCCGTGGGCGATTGTAACCTCGGGTTCGATTCCGGTCGCCCACGCGCGCCATAAAGCCGCAAATCTACCGATGCCAAAAGTGTTTATTACCGCTGAGAATATCAAGCGCGGTAAGCCTAATCCCGAACCTTACCTGCTGGGTGCTGAGCGTTTGGGGCTTTCAGCTACGCATTGCGTGGTAGTTGAGGATGCGCCTGCGGGCATTATTTCTGGTTTGGATGCAGGCAGTGCGGTGATCGCCATGAATGCGCCAGCCGATGCCCCACGCCTTAATGAAGTGGCCTACCGCGTTGCAACGCTTGAACCGGTAAACGTCACCAAATTTGATAACGCCGAGTTTACTCTTTCTATCACCGCATAAAGTAACGGGCCGTTCCGGCCCGTTTTTTTACAGCGGCGTATCTTGTGATATTTCATCCAGCGACAGGCTAAAGCTGGGAATAAACACCTCAACAAAATAATCCATTTCCGGTGAACGGCGCTGCGTAAGGGTTTTTTCCAGGCGTGCTTTGGCTAGCAGAAACTCGTTATTACCTGCCGACAACTCTTCCAGACACTTCACGTAGGCGCAAAGTGCATCCGCTTGCTTCACCACGGATTGCTCACTTTCGGTATGCAAATGTTCATCAATCAGCGGACGATAAGCGTCCTGCAGTTCGGGCGGCAGCATATCAATGAGCTTCTGCTGCGCAATCTTCTCGATCTTTTTGTATTCGTGGGCAATCTGCGCGTTGTAATACTTCACTGGCGTCGGTAAATCTCCGGTCAGCACTTCGCTGGCATCGTGATAGAGCGCCAGCATGGCAATGCGCTCGGCATTGAGGTTGCCGTTAAATTTTTTGTTTTTGATGATGGCGAGCGCGTGAGCAACCATCGCCACCTGCAAGCTATGCTCGGAGACGTTTTCAGTGCGTACATTGCGCATCAATGGCCAGCGATTGATCAGTTTAAGACGGGAAAGGTGGGCGAAAAAATGGCTACGAGTCATGGACGGTTCCTGTTCGCACGGCGGGGAAGATATCTTTTCCCCGAAATGCGAACAGTATACGCGTCACAATTTACTGGCGATACCCTTGTAAGAAACGACCAAACTTGCTGACGGCCATTTCCAGATCGTCCACGCGTGGTAGTGTAACAATGCGTACGTGATCCGGCCACGGCCAGTTGAACGCGGTGCCCTGAACCAACAGCACTTTCTCTTGCAGCAGGAAATCCAGCACCATCTTTTGATCGTCAAAGATGTTGAATTTCTTGGCATCAATACGCGGGAACATGTACAGCGCACCTTGCGGCTTCACACAACTGACGCCAGGAATATCATTAATTAATTCCCACGCACGCTGGCGCTGTTCATACAAGCGCCCGCCGGGCGCGATAAATTCGCTAATACTTTGATAACCACCCAGCGCGGTCTGAATCGCATGTTGTGCCGGAACGTTGGCACACAGGCGCATCGACGCCAGCATCTCCAGTCCTTCAATGTAACCTTTTGCATGTTTCTTCGGACCGTTCAAAACCATCCAGCCCTGACGGAAGCCCGCCACGCGATAGGTTTTCGACAAGCCGTTAAAGGTCACGGTCAGCAGATCGGGAGCCAGCGCAGCAATTGAATGATGTTGTGCTTCGTCGTAGAGAATCTTGTCGTAGATTTCATCGGCGAAAATAATCAGATTGTGCTGGCGCGCAATTTCAACAATCTCAAGTAACAACTCTTTGCTGTAAACCGCACCGGTCGGGTTATTCGGGTTAATAATGACAATGCCACGCGTACGCGGGGTGATCTTGCTACGAATGTCATCCAGGTCAGGGAACCAACCCGCTGATTCATCACACAGATAATGCACTGCTTTGCCGCTCGACAGCGAAACCGCGGCGGTCCACAGCGGATAATCCGGCGCAGGCACCAGCATTTCATCGCCGCTGTTGAGCAATGCCTGCATCGCTTGCACAATCAGTTCAGATACGCCGTTACCAATATAGATGTCTTCGACGGTGACATCGCGCATGTCACGCGCCTGGTAATGCTGCATGATCGCTTTACGCGCTGAATACAGCCCTTTCGAGTCGCAATAACCTTGCGAGCTCGGCAGATTGCGAATGACATCCACCAGGATTTCATCAGGTGCTTCAAAACCGAATGGGGCAGGGTTGCCGATGTTCAGTTTGAGAACTTTGTTGCCTTCTTCTTCGAGACGTTTAGCTTCTTTCAGTACCGGCCCACGGATGTCATAACAGACATTTTCCAGCTTGCCGGATTTATCAATTTGAAAATTCATTTTTACCGCCTTTACGGGCAGAGTCCTTTAACCTGCCACCAAAAATCAAACTTGCCCAATTTACTCTTCTCACCTTAACAAAAGAAGGGTAGCGCTTGGTTTTGGCGCGTTTGCCATTTTTTCTCTCGCCATATGGCGTAAAAGTCATTGAAAATCGATTAATCTGGTTCATTAATCCACTAATGCGAAAAAAAGTGAGATTAAAAACTGGTAAGGTGGGCTGGACGTGTAAATGCCTTCTTCCATCGCCACAGGAGACTATTCAGAAATTTTTCAGTCACTATTGGTGCAAAAAAAGAATAGCGACCTAACGAAATAGTTAAGTGATTCTTGTTAGATGGCGAAAAAATGTCTGGCAATGATTAAGCTCTGGCTGGCGTCTTAAAATGAAGTGCATTCTTATTCACTTATCAAGGGCGAGATTAAGCGTCAGTAACGGACCTAATATCGTGTAAAACAGTCTTAAAATAGCATTTGCACTGTCACTTTAACGCTGATGCTCAAGATTCAGAACCTGGGGGGCTTAAAAAAAGAGCAGCGTTATGGCAGGATCTGTGCGGAAAGGCTTTTGGTCAAAAATTGCGATGTTTTGAACAAAAACATTTCCATTTATAACGTAAAAATGATTAAGTATAATTTATTATTTGATGCACTTTATCGCTTCGCATCTACATAACATGATGTTATTTCTTTTTAACCCGCAGGGACTTTACGCGGGATACATAGACAACTACGCAGCTTCCAGCACCTGTACGACATACGTTTTCGGCCCAGAAGTTCTGCTGTCTATAATGACGACGCTGCTCTGATCTCAGAGTGGTGCGATCGTCGGCATCCGCCTGACAAAATTTTTTCATGGCAGCTCCACACAGGGCTGTCATTAAGCACCATTGCCTCTTATCTCTTTGATAAGTCGGGTAATACACCAGGGTAGTAGTTTTAAAAAATCTTATAAGTGAAGAAAAAACATGACTAATGCAAATCGTCCGATACTGAATCTCGACCTCGATCTGCTGCGTACATTTGTTGCCGTTGCCGATCTGAACACTTTTGCAGCAGCCGCTGCCGCCGTGTGCAGAACGCAGTCAGCAGTGAGCCAGCAGATGCAACGTCTGGAACAATTGGTAGGTAAAGAGCTGTTTGCCAGACATGGACGTAATAAATTGCTGACGGAGCATGGCATTCAACTGCTGGGTTACGCCAGGAAAATCCTTCGTTTTAATGACGAAGCTTGCACCTCTTTAATGTACAGCAACATCCAGGGCGTTCTGACCATTGGCGCTTCAGATGATACCTCAGATACCATTCTGCCGTTCCTGCTTAACCGCGTAACGTCGGTCTATCCGAAGCTGGCCATTGATGTGCGTGTTAAGCGCAACCCGTTCATGATGGAAATGCTTAATCAAGGTGAAGTCGATCTGGTTGTGACGACGTCCAGCCCAGGAAACTTTACTCATCAGGTACTGCGTACTTCGCCAACGTTGTGGTACTGCGCGGCAGATTATATCTTCCAGCGCGGGGAAGCCATTCCTTTGGTCCTGCTGGATGAGCCAAGCCCGTATCGCGATATGGCGATTGATCACCTCAACGAAGCTGGCATTCCGTGGCGCATCTCGTATGTTGCTTCTACACTGGCTGCCGTTCGTGCGGCGGTTAAAGCTGGCTTGGGTGTGACAGCGCGTCCAGTCGAGATGATGAGCCCAGAATTGCGAGTGATGGGCGCTGCAGAAGGTTTGCCAGTGCTGCCGGATACCCAATATCTGCTGTGCCGTAATCCAGACAGCGATAACGAACTGGCGTTGGCCATCTTCAATGCCATGCAGTCTACCAATGATCCTTACAATCTGAGCGCTAATCCAGACGGTACTTTGCTGCTGGATGACGAAGAGTAAGGGTTACAGTTGCTGGTAATTCCTCGCAAATGGAATACCAGTTAATTGTTAAAACGTATAAAAATGGGCCTTAGCGTGGTAATTACCGGCTAAGGCTTTTTTTTTACCATTCTAGTTGCCGCTTTAAATGTAATTCCCTCGACTTTATTTCAATCTCATTCTTAAAAATGAAACGTGTTCCATTTTTATCTATTTTGGAATGGTTTTATCAATTCGTGCCAACTTTACCAGGGCATTTGTTCATCCACTTCGCTGTTTTTTGCAGCATAAAACCCAGTTATGTGCTTTAGATCAAAAAAATACCCCTGATAAGGGGGGGGAATCTCGGGCGAGACCTGTCAAAATATGATTGTTAAATGCACGATCCACGCATGTGAATACCCGCTACACTAAAATTAACCTCACAAACTGAAGCGATTTAGCTGGCGCTTCGAGGGTTGAATGTTAATAATATGATGCAGCTGTAAAATAATGTTTGGATACTTTTGTCAAAGTTGACAAAAGGTTATAGAAAGGAGTAAAAACCCCTATAAAATTGCTGCTTTATTGCTAATGACAGCAAAGTTTATAAGGTTTTTTATCCTTCCCTTGAATCGATGTGGTGTGTTTGCTGCAACAGAGCAGGATGCCATCACCACTTTTGATGAGTAAGCAAAGAGTATGTCGACAACTACAGAAGTGATCGCTCATCACTGGGCATTTATTGTTTTTATCGTTATCGCATTCGGCCTGTGTGCCTTTATGTTGACCGGTGGTTGGTTGTTAGGTGGTCGTGCCCGTGCGCGTCACAAGGACACCCCGTTCGAATCGGGTATTGAGTCGGTCGGTGATACTCATATTCGCCTCTCTGCAAAATTCTATCTGGTTGCGATGTTCTTCGTCATATTCGACGTCGAAGCCCTCTATTTATACGCATGGTCGACGTCCATTCGCGAAAGCGGTTGGGTCGGCTTTGTCGAAGCCGCAATTTTCATTTTGGTGCTCTTGGCAGGCCTGGTTTATCTGGTGCGCATCGGTGCGCTGGATTGGGCTCCTGCGCGTCGTCGCGTAGTGGTCAAATCTGTCCCGGTCAGTCACAGCCACACCAACCCTCATAAGCAGTAAAAGCGAGGCAATAAGATGGACTACACGCTGACACGCGTAGACCCGAACGGGGGCGGCGATAACGATCGTTATCCTCTGCAGAAACAGGAAACGGTTACCGATCCGCTGGAACAACATGTTCACCGCAGCGTCTACATGGGCAAGCTCGAGCATGCCCTGCATGACATGGTGAACTGGGGTCGTAAAAACTCTCTCTGGCCGTATAACTTCGGCCTTTCCTGTTGCTACGTGGAAATGACCACATCCTTTACCGCGGTGCACGACGTGGCACGTTTTGGTGCTGAAGTTATGCGCGCCTCGCCACGTCAGGCTGACTTCATGGTGATCGCCGGTACGCCATTTACCAAAATGGCACCGGTTATTCAGCGTTTATATGACCAAATGCTGGAGCCTAAATGGGTGATTTCCATGGGCGCTTGCGCTAACTCGGGTGGCATGTACGACATTTACTCGGTGGTGCAGGGCGTGGATAAATTCCTGCCGGTTGACGTTTACATTCCTGGCTGCCCGCCGCGCCCAGAAGCGTATATGCAGGCTTTATTGCTGCTGCGTGAGTCGATTGGCAAAGAGCGTCGTCCACTGTCTTGGGTGGTAGGTGATCAGGGTGTTTATCGCGCCAACATGCAGCCAGAGCGTGAAAGAAAGCGTGGCGAGCGTATTGCCGTCACCAATCTGAGATCGCCAGACGAAGTTTAAGCTTCCCGTACACGGATGGAGCCACGGCCACAGCAGAACATCACAATTTAATGTGCGCCGCCATCCTGACGCCTTCTTTTGAGCGCCTGATTACAGGCCGGAATGGTGAGTAACGTATGACTGATTTAACCACGCAAGATCTCGCACAGCCTTCATGGCAAACCCGCGATCACCTGGATGACCCAGTGGTCGGCGAGCTGCGTAACCGTTTTGGGCCGGATGCCTTTACCGTTCAGGCTACCCGCACCGGGATTCCGGTTGTCTGGGTAAAGCGTGAACAACTATTAGAAATCGTTGAATTCCTGCGCAAGCTGCCAAAGCCGTATGTCATGCTTTATGACTTGCACGGTTTTGATGAGCGCTTACGCACTAACCGCGCCGGTTTGCCCGCCGCGGATTTTTCCGTTTTCTATCATCTGCTTTCAATTGAACGCAACCGCGACATCATGCTCAAGGTCGCTTTATCTGAAAACGATCTGAATGTGCCAACCATCACCAAAATTTTCGCCAACGCCAACTGGTATGAGCGCGAAACCTGGGAGATGTTTGGCATCACTTTCAATGGTCACCCGCACCTGACGCGCATCATGATGCCGCAGACGTGGGAAGGCCATCCGCTGCGTAAAGATTATCCGGCGCGCGCCACAGAGTTCGATCCCTTCGAGCTGACTAAGCAGAAAGAAGATCTGGAGATGGAGGCGCTGACCTTCAAGCCTGAAGATTGGGGCATGAAGCGCAGCACTACCAACGAGGACTTCATGTTCCTCAACCTCGGTCCAAACCACCCGTCTGCGCACGGTGCGTTCCGTATCATTCTGCAGTTGGATGGTGAAGAGATCGTCGATTGTGTTCCCGATGTCGGCTACCACCATCGTGGTGCTGAGAAGATGGGCGAGCGGCAATCCTGGCACAGCTACATTCCGTATACCGACCGTATCGAATATCTTGGCGGCTGCGTAAATGAAATGCCGTACGTGCTGGCGGTGGAAAAACTGGCGGGCATCACCGTGCCGGATCGCGTCAATGTGATCCGCGTGATGCTGTCTGAGCTGTTCCGCATCAACAGCCATCTGCTCTATATCTCCACCTTTATTCAGGACGTCGGTGCGATGACGCCGGTGTTCTTCGCCTTTACCGACCGTCAGAAAATTTATGACGTGGTTGAAGCGATTACCGGTTTCCGTATGCACCCGGCGTGGTTCCGCATCGGCGGCGTAGCGCATGACCTGCCGAAAGGCTGGGAACGTCTGCTGCGCGACTTCCTCGACTGGATGCCGAAGCGTCTGAAAGAGTATGACAAAGCCGCACTGCGCAATACCGTGTTGATGGGCCGTTCGCAAGGCGTTGCGGCGTATAACATGGATGAAGCACTGGCGTGGGGCACCACCGGCGCTGGTTTACGTGCCACCGGTTTAGATTTTGACGTGCGTAAATGGCGTCCGTATTCAGGCTACGAAAACTTCGATTTCGAGATTCCGGTTGGCGCTGGCATCAGTGATGCGTATACCCGCGTTCAATTGAAAATGGAAGAGATGTGGCAGTCACTGCGCATTTTGGAACAGTGCCTGAACAACATGCCTGAAGGCCCGTTCAAAGCGGATCATCCGCTGACAACGCCGCCGCCGAAAGAGCGCACGCTGCAGCACATTGAAACCCTGATCACTCACTTCCTGCAGGTTTCGTGGGGCCCAATTATGCCAGCCAACGAATCCTTCCAGATGATTGAGGCGACCAAAGGGATCAACAGTTACTACCTGACCAGCGATGGCAGCACCATGAGCTATCGCACCCGCGTGCGTACGCCGAGCTTCCCGCACCTGCAGCAGATCCCATCGGTGATCCGCGGCAGCCTGGTATCCGACTTGATCGTTTACCTCGGTAGTATCGATTTTGTTATGTCAGACGTGGACCGCTAATTATGCACGATCAAAAAATTGCTATTCACACCATCGACCCTACAGAGGTCTTCGTGCTGAGCGAGGCCGAGCACCACGCTATCGAGCACGAGAAACACCATTACGAAGATGCACGCGCCGCTTCGATCGAAGCGTTGAAGATCGTGCAGAAACAGCGCGGTTGGGTGCCAGATGGCGCGATTAACGCTATCGCCGACGTTCTGGGCATTCCTGCCAGTGATGTTGAAGGTGTGGCGACTTTCTATAGCCAAATCTACCGCACGCCGGTTGGCCGTCACGTCATTCGCTACTGTGACAGCGTGGTGTGCCACATCACGGGTTATCAGGGGATTCAGGATGCGCTGGAGCAGAAGCTGAACATCAAGCCGGGCCAAACCACGGCGGATGGTCGCTTTACGCTGCTGCCCACTTGCTGCCTCGGTAACTGCGATAAAGGGCCAACCATGATGGTGGATGAAGATACCCACGTTCATCTGACGCCTGAAGGCATCGCCAACTTGCTGGAGCAGTATCAATGACCATTAAACAGATCATTCGTACTGCCGAAACGCATCCGCTGACCTGGCGTCTTCGTGACGACAAGCAGCCAATTTGGATCGATGAATATCGTAGTAAAAACGGTTATGTCGGTGCTGAAAAAGCGCTGAAAGATTTCAGCCAGGACGAAATCGTCGCAGCGGTCAAAGACTCAGGTCTGAAAGGTCGTGGTGGCGCAGGCTTTAACACTGGCCTGAAGTGGAGTCTGATGCCGAAAGACGAATCCATGAACATCCGTTACCTGCTGTGTAATGCCGATGAAATGGAGCCGGGCACGTATAAAGACCGCTTGCTGATGGAGCAATTGCCGCACCAGTTGGTGGAAGGCATGCTGATCAGTGCGTTCGCGCTGAAAGCTTATCGTGGCTACATCTTCTTACGTGGTGAGTACATCGAAGCGGCCGTCAATTTGCGTCGCGCGATTGCGGAAGCCACCGAAGCGGGCTATCTCGGCAAGAATATTCTCGGCACCGGTTTTGATTTCGAGCTGATCGTCCACACTGGCGCGGGTCGTTATATCTGCGGTGAAGAGACAGCGCTGATCAACTCGCTGGAAGGGCGTCGTGCTAACCCACGTTCTAAGCCGCCATTCCCGGCCAGTGCTGGCGTGTGGGGCAAGCCGACCTGCGTTAACAACGTGGAAACGCTGTCGAACGTGCCTGCCATCTTCCTTAACGGCGTTGACTGGTACAAAAACATCTCTACCAGCGAAGACACCGGCACCAAAATGATGGGCTTTTCCGGCCGCGTGAAAAATCCTGGCGTCTGGGAATTACCGTTCGGTACCACCGCGCGTGAAATCCTCGAAGATTACGCTGGCGGCATGCGCGATGGCTTAAAATTCAAAGCCTGGCAGCCAGGCGGCGCAGGAACTGACTTCCTTACCGATCAGCACCTCGATCTGCCGATGGAATTTGCCAGCATTGGTAAAGCCGGCAGCCGTTTGGGTACGGCGCTGGCGATGGCGGTCGATCACGAAATCAACATGGTTTCGCTGGTGCGTAACCTTGAAGAGTTCTTTGCGCGTGAGTCCTGCGGCTGGTGTACGCCGTGCCGTGATGGCTTGCCATGGAGCGTGAAGATCCTGCGTGCGCTGGAGCAGAAGAAAGGTCAGCCGGGTGATATCGAAACCCTGCAGCAACTCTGCCGCCAGCTTGGCCCAGGTAAAACCTTCTGTGCCCACGCACCGGGCGCCGTCGAGCCATTGCAGAGCGCGATTAAATATTTCCGTGAAGAGTTTGAAGCTGGCATTGCGCCGCAGGTGTTTGGCAATACCCGAGCCATCGGCGGTATTCAGCCGAACCTGCTGAAAGCGCGCTGGTAATCAGCCGCCGTACACGGAACTCACCTCACGCCGAAATGGCGTGGGGAAAGAATTAGATGTTTAACGCTCGTCTTAGGGCGAGCCTTACGGAAGCATGTTCACTATGGCTACAATCCATGTAGACGGTAAAGAATATGATGTGAACGGAGCGGACAACCTGCTACAGGCGTGTCTCTCTCTGGGCCTTGATATTCCTTATTTTTGCTGGCATCCGGCGCTGGGAAGCGTAGGGGCCTGCCGCCAGTGCGCGGTGAAGCAATTCCAGAATGCCGAAGATACCCGCGGTCGCCTTGTCATGTCCTGCATGACTCCAGCGTCAGACGGCACCTTTATCTCCATCGACGATGGCGAAGCCAAAGAGTTTCGTGAAAGCGTGGTGGAATGGCTGATGACCAACCATCCGCACGACTGCCCGGTGTGCGAAGAGGGTGGTAACTGCCATCTGCAAGATATGACGGTAATGACCGGACACAGTTTCCGTCGTTATCGCTTCACCAAGCGCACCCACCAGAATCAGGATCTCGGTCCGTTCATTTCGCATGAAATGAACCGCTGTATCGCCTGCTATCGCTGTGTGCGCTACTACAAAGATTATGCTGACGGCAAAGATCTCGGCGTTTATGGCGCTCACGACAACGTCTATTTTGGTCGCCCGGAAGATGGCACGCTGGAAAGCGAATTCTCCGGTAACCTGGTGGAAATCTGTCCGACCGGCGTATTTACCGATAAAACGCACTCTGAACGCTATAACCGTAAATGGGATATGCAGTTCGCGCCAAGCATCTGCCAGCAGTGCAGCGTGGGTTGTAATACCAGCCCAGGCGAACGCTATGGTGAATTGCGTCGTATCGAAAACCGTTACAACGGCACCGTAAACCACTACTTCCTGTGCGATCGCGGTCGTTTCGGTTACGGCTACGTCAACCGCAAAGATCGTCCACGTCATCCAGTCCAGCAACGCGGCAACGATTGGGTCAGCCTGAATGCTGAACAAGCGGTGAATGCGGCGGCGGATGTATTGCGTCGGGCGAAAAAAGTGATCGGTATCGGTTCGCCACGCGCCAGCATTGAAAGCAACTTCGCGCTGCGTGAGCTGGTTGGCGCAGCCAACTTCTCAACCGGTATGCCAGCAGGTGAGCAGGCTCGCGTTGAGCTGATGCTTAAAGTCCTGCAGGACGGCGGCATCTACACGCCATCACTGCGCGAAATTGAAAGCTACGATGCGGTGCTGGTGCTGGGTGAAGATTTGACTCAGGTCGGCGCGCGCGTGGCGTTGTCTGTTCGTCAGGCAGTAAAAGGCAAAGCACGTGAGATGGCAGCGGCGCAGAAAGTGGCTGACTGGCAGATCGCGGCCATCCTTAATATCGGTCAGCACGCCAAACATCCGCTGTTCGTCACCAACGTCGACGAAACCCGCCTGGATGATATCGCTGCGTGGAGCTATCGCGCTCCGGTGGAAGATCAGGCGCGTCTCGGCTTCGCGATTGCCAATGCGCTGGATGAAAGCGCGCCGGCAGTTAGCGGCTTCGACAGCAAACTCAACGGCAAGGTTGATGTAGTGGTTCAGGCGCTGGCAGGTGCGAAAAAACCGCTGATTATCTCCGGAACCCATTCCGGTAGCATCGCGATGATTGAAGCCGCAGCTAACGTGGCGAAAGCGCTGAAAGCGCGTGGTGCCGATGTCGGTATTACCTTCCTCGCGGGTGCGGCAAACAGCTTTGGCCTCGGCCTAATGGGCGGCCAATCGCTGGATAGCGCGCTGGAACAGCTGAGTAAAGGCGAAGCCGATGCGCTGGTGGTGCTGGAAAACGATCTCTATCGTCATGCACCTAAAGCCAAAGTCGATGCGGCGCTGGATACTACCGCTAACGTGATTGTGGTCGATCATCAACGTACCGCCACGCTGGAAAAAGCCGGTCTGGTGCTTTCCACCGCCAGCTTCGCGGAGAGCGATGGCACCTCAATCAACCACGAAGGCCGCGCGCAGCGTTTCTTCCAGGTTTACGATCCCGCTTATTATGATGACAGCGTAGTGATGCTGGAAAGCTGGCGCTGGTTGCGTTCGCTGCACAGCGCGGTTGAAAGCCGTCACATCGACTGGACTCAGCTGGATCACGTGATTGATGCCACCGTTGCGGCGCTGCCACAGCTGAAAGGCATTAAGGATGCTGCGCCAGACGCCAGCTTCCGTATCCGTGGTCAAAAACTGGCACGTTCACCGCACCGTAACAGTGGCCGTACTGCGATGCGCGCCAACATCAGCGTGCATGAACCGCGTCAGCCGCAAGATAAAGACACCATGTTTGCCTTCTCCATGGAAGGTAACAACCAACCAAGCGCACCGCGTTCGCAGATTCCATTTGCCTGGGCACCAGGCTGGAACTCACCGCAAGCATGGAACAAGTTCCAGGCAGAAGTGGGCGGCAAACTGCGTCATGGCGATCCAGGCGTACGTCTGTTCGAAGCCAGCGATCGTTCGCTGCCGTGGTTTACCGCGATTCCGGAAAGCTTTGTTGAAGGCAGCCAGTGGCGCGTCGCACCTTACTACCAGCTGTTTGGTAGCGAGGAGATGACCCAGCGTTCAACCACCTTCCAGAAACGCATGTCACCAGCCACGCTGGTGATTAACCCGGCTGATGCTGAGAAACTGGGCGTCAATAACGGTGCTTCCGTTGAGCTGGTCTGTGCGGGCGAAACACTGCGCTTGCCGGTACGTTTCTCTGCGTCGCTGCAAGCAGGGCAGGTTGGTTTACCGCTCGGTATGCCGGGTGTGCCACCGTTCCTCTCAGGTGCGCAAATTGACAAACTGCAGGAGGCCGCGCAATGAGTTGGCTGACACCGGACGTTATTGAAATCCTGATCAACATCGGCAAAGCGCTGGTCATCTTGTTGGTGGTTGTCGGTTGCGGTGCTTTCATGAGTTTCGCCGAGCGTCGTCTGCTCGGCCTGTGGCAGAACCGTTACGGACCGAACCGTGTTGGCTGGGGCGGCTCGCTGCAGCTGGCTGCCGACATGATCAAAATGTTCTTTAAAGAGGACTGGGTTCCACCGTTTACCGACCGCTTCATCTTTACGCTGGCACCGGTTATCGCCTTCGTATCACTGCTGCTGGCCTTCGCCATTGTGCCGGTTTCGCCAACCTGGATGGTCACCGACCTGAACATTGGTCTGCTGTTCTTCCTGATGATGGCGGGTCTGGCGGTGTATGCGGTGCTGTTCGCGGGCTGGTCGAGTAACAACAAATACTCACTGTTGGGTGCGATGCGTGCATCGGCGCAGACGCTGAGCTACGAAGTGTTCCTTGGTTTGTCACTGATGGGCGTGGTGGCGCAAGCCGGCTCGTTCAACATGAATGCCATCGTCGAAAGCCAGGCGCATCTGTGGAACATCATTCCTCAGTTCTTTGGCTTCCTTACCTTCTGCATCGCGGGCGTAGCGGTATGTCACCGTCATCCATTTGACCAACCCGAAGCAGAGCAGGAGCTGGCGGACGGCTACCACATCGAATACGCCGGTATGAAGTTCGGCCTGTTCTTCGTGGGTGAATACGTAGCGATCACCACCGTATCAGCGCTGATCGTGACGCTGTTCTTCGGTGGCTGGCACGGTCCGTTCTTGCCGCCATTCATCTGGTTCGCTCTGAAAACAGCGTTCTTTATGGTGATGTTTATCCTGATTCGTGCTGCGCTGCCGCGTCCACGCTATGACCAGGTGCTGTCGTTCGGCTGGAAAGTGTGTCTGCCGTTGACGCTGTTGAACCTGCTGGTGACCGCCGCAGTGATTCTGTACACCGCGCAGTAAGGGACATTGAGATGACTTTAAAAGATATTGTCGTTGGCTTCGGCACGACAGTGCGCAGTATCTGGATGATAGGCATGCATGCCTTCGCCAAGCGCGAAACCCAAATGTATCCGGAAGAGCCGGTTTATCTGCCGCCACGTTATCGTGGCCGTATCGTGTTGACGCGCGATCCGGACGGCGCAGAGCGTTGCGTTGCCTGTAACTTATGTGCGGTAGCTTGTCCAGTCGGCTGTATCTCACTGCAGAAAGCCGAGACGCAGGATGGACGTTGGTATCCGGAGTTCTTCCGCATCAACTTCTCACGCTGCATCTTCTGCGGCCTGTGTGAAGAGGCTTGCCCAACCACCGCGATCCAGCTGACACCCGATTTCGAACTGGGTGAGTTTAAGCGTCAGGATCTGGTGTATGAGAAAGAAGACCTGCTGATTTCCGGTCCGGGTAAATATCCGGAGTACAACTTCTATCGTATGGCTGGTATGGCGATCGACGGAAAAGAGAAGGGCGAAGCGGAAAACGAAGCCAAGCCGATCGACGTCAAAGGGTTGTTACCTTAAGGAGCCAGGTATGGAATTTGCGTTTTATCTTTGCGGACTGGTGGCGGTGTTGACGACGCTGCGCGTCATCACCCACACCAATCCGGTACATGCGCTGCTGTACCTGATCGTTTCGCTGCTGTCCATTGCAGGCGTGTTCTTCTCGATGGGCGCCTACTTCGCCGGTGCGCTGGAAATCATCGTCTACGCGGGCGCCATTATGGTGCTGTTCGTCTTCGTGGTGATGATGCTGAACCTGGGCAAAACCCAGCAGGATCAGGAACGCGAGTGGCTGAAGCCTTCGCTGTGGATTGGTCCGGGCATCGTCTCTTTACTGCTGCTGGCGGTAATGATTTACGCGATTAGCACAGCAACCGATCAAGGCATTGATGGCACCGTCATCGACGCTAAAGCAGTCGGTATCAGCTTGTTTGGTCCCTATGTTCTGGCGGTTGAGCTGGCATCAATGCTGCTGCTCGCCGGTCTGGTCGTGGCCTTCCATATTGGACGTGAAGAGCGTCATGGCGAAGTGCTGAGCAATCGTCAAGCTGATGCGCAAGCGAATAAGGAGGATCACGCATGATCCCGTTACAACACGGCCTGATGCTGGCCGCTGTGCTGTTTGTTCTCGGCCTGACCTCCGTGGTGCTGCGTCGTAACATCCTGTTTATGCTGATTGGTCTGGAAATCATGATCAATGCCTCCGCGTTAGCGCTGGTGGTAGCTGGCAGCTATTGGGGACAAGCTGATGGTCAGGTGATGTACATCCTGGCGATCAGCCTTGCGGCGGCGGAAGCGAGTATTGGTCTGGCGCTGTTGCTCCAGCTCTATCGTCGTCGTCAGACGCTGAACATTGACACAGTGAGCGAGATGCGCGGATGAATCTTCTCTATTTAACCGTATTATTTCCGCTAATTGGCTTCCTGCTATTGGCGTTTTCACGCGGTCGCTGGTCGGAGAACCTGTCGGCAGCAATCGGTATGGGTTCTGTTGGTCTGGCAGCATTAACCACTATTTATGCCGGTTTCGACTTCTTCAACCAGGGTCAGCAGCCGTTCACGCAGGCGCTGTGGACCTGGATTCACGTCGGCAGCTTCGACATTAAAGTGAATCTGGTGCTGGACGGTCTTTCTCTGACCATGCTGTCCGTCGTCACCGGCGTTGGCTTCTTCATCCACATGTTTGCTTCATGGTACATGCGTGGTGAAGAGGGTTATTCGCGCTTCTTCGCTTACACCAACCTGTTCATCGCGAGCATGGTGGTGTTGGTGCTGGCCGATAACCTGATGCTGATGTATCTCGGCTGGGAAGGCGTAGGCCTGTGCTCATATCTGCTGATTGGCTTCTACTACAGTAATCCAGAGAACGGCAAAGCGGCGATGAAAGCCTTTATCATCACCCGTGTAGGTGATGTGTTCCTCGCTTTCGCCTTGTTCATTCTTTACAACGAGCTGGGCACGCTGAACTTCCGTGAACTGGTTGAACTGGCACCTGCGCACTTCGCTGCAGACAACCATATGCTGCAGTGGGCAACCCTGATGCTGTTGGGTGGCGCGGTCGGTAAATCTGCACAGCTGCCATTACAAACCTGGCTGGCAGATGCGATGGCCGGTCCTACTCCGGTTTCGGCACTGATTCACGCCGCGACCATGGTGACCGCCGGTGTTTACCTGATTGCACGTACGCACGGCTTGTTCCTGTTAACGCCGGAAGTGCTGCATCTGGTGGGTATCATTGGTGCGATTACCCTGGTGCTGGCAGGTTTTGCGGCGTTGGTGCAAACCGACATCAAACGTGTGCTGGCTTACTCAACTATGAGTCAGATCGGCTACATGTTCCTCGCGCTGGGCGTTCAGGCATGGGACGCGGCGATTTTCCACCTGATGACGCATGCATTCTTCAAAGCCTTGTTGTTCCTCTCTTCAGGCTCGGTCATTCTGGCCTGCCATCATGAGCAGAACATTTTCAAAATGGGCGGCCTGCGTAAAAGCATCCCGCTGGTGTATGTCTGCTTCCTGGTGGGTGGCGCCGCGCTGGCTGCGCTGCCGCTGATCACCGCAGGTTTCTACAGTAAAGATGAAATCCTGTTTGGTGCGATGGCGAATGGTCACATCAATCTGATGGTGGCGGGTCTGGTGGGTGCATTCCTCACCTCGATCTACACCTTCCGCATGATCTTTATCGTGTTCCACGGTGAAGAGAAAATTCATGCTCACGCCGGTAAAGGCATTACACATCACCTGCCGTTGATTGTTCTGATGGTGCTCTCCACCTTTATTGGTGCGCTGATTACGCCTCCTCTGGCGGGCGTGCTGCCGCAGAACGAGTTTGGTGAAGGCGGCAAAGTGATGCTGGAAATCACCTCAGGCGTAGTTGCCATTGTTGGTATCCTGATCGCAGCAGCATTGTGGCTGGGTAAACGTCAGCTGGTGACCAGCATTGCCAACAGTGCGCCGGGTCGTTTCTTCGGCACCTGGTGGTTCGCGGCCTGGGGCTTCGACTGGCTGTATGACAAGGTGTTTGTAAAACCTTATCTCGGCATTGCCTGGTTACTGAAAAGCGATCCGCTGAATTCACTGATGAACCTGCCTGCGCTGCTGTCGCGCATTGGTAATAAAGGTTTGGTGGTGAGTGAAAACGGTTATCTGCGCTGGTACGTGGCTTCAATGAGTGTCGGTGCCGTTGTGGTGCTGGCGCTGCTGCTGGTGATTTAAAGATTGATGAGCGGGGCGGGTTCGCTCGCCCAATTAGAATGTCAAAAATTGCCTGAAGTAAGGCAATAAAAAGGGAAGTTCGCCGTGTTATTACCTTGGCTAATAATTATCCCCTTCGTTGGGGGCTTACTCTGCTGGTTGGCAGAGCGCCTCGGCGCAAAGGTACCGCGCTGGATTGCCATGATCACCATGGGCCTGACGCTAGCGCTTGGCCTGCAGCTGTGGTTGCAGGGAGGCTATTCACTGACGCAGGCTGCGGGCATTCCGCAATGGCAATCGACTTTCTCAGTACCGTGGATTCCGCGCTTTGGCATCAACTTCCATCTGGCGATTGATGGTCTGTCGCTGCTGATGGTGGTGCTGACCGGACTGCTCGGTTTGATGGCGGTGCTGTGCTCCTGGAACGAAATTGAGAAATATCAGGGCTTCTTCCACCTCAACCTGATGTGGATTCTCGGTGGTGTGATTGGCGTGTTCCTCTCCATCGACATGTTCCTGTTCTTCTTCTTCTGGGAAATGATGCTGGTGCCGATGTACTTCCTCATCGCACTTTGGGGCCATAAAGCATCCGACGGTAAAACGCGTATTAGCGCCGCGACCAAGTTCTTCATCTACACCCAGGCATCTGGTCTGATCATGTTGGTGTCGATTCTGGCGCTGGTGTTTGTGCACTACAACGCTACTGGCGTATGGACTTTCAGCTACGAAGAGTTGCTGAAAACGCCGATGTCACACACCGTTGAGTATCTGCTGATGCTCGGCTTCTTCATCGCCTTTGCGGTGAAAATGCCGGTGGTGCCATTACACGGTTGGCTGCCAGATGCGCATAGCCAGGCACCAACCGCTGGTTCGGTTGACCTCGCTGGTATCTTGCTGAAAACTGCGGCCTACGGCTTGCTGCGCTTCAGCCTGCCGCTGTTCCCGAATGCGTCTGCAGAGTTCGCACCGATTGCCATGTGGCTCGGTATCATCGGCATCTTCTACGGTGCATGGATGGCGTTCTCGCAGTTCGATATCAAACGTTTGATTGCTTACACCTCTATTTCGCACATGGGCTTCGTGTTGATCGCCATCTACACCGGCAGCCAACTGGCCTTCCAGGGCGCAGTAATTCAGATGATTGCGCACGGTCTTTCTGCTGCGGCACTGTTCATCTTGTGCGGTCAGCTGTATGAGCGTCTGCATACCCGCGACCTTCGTCAGATGGGCGGTTTGTGGTCACGTATCAAATGGATTCCGGGTCTGTCACTGTTCTTTGCGGTTGCCAACCTCGGTATGCCGGGCACCGGTAACTTCGTTGGCGAATTCATGATTCTGACCGGCAGTTTCCAGGTGGTGCCGGTGATTATCGTCATCGCAACCTTTGGTCTGGTGTTTGCTTCGGTTTACTCCCTGATCATGATGCAGCGCGCTTACTTCGGCGAAGCCAAGTCGAAAGATCCGCTGCCAGGCATGTCACCGCGTGAGTTCCTGACTATCGGCGTATTGGTGGTGTTACTGGTGCTGCTGGGGATTTATCCACAGCCAATCCTCGACACATCCCATGCTGCGATGAGCAATATTCAGCAGTGGTTTACCGCTTCAATTTCAACTACAAGGCCGTAATTCGCCATGACAATAACTCCTCAACATCTGATCGCGTTACTGCCGCTGTTGATCGTCGGATTGACGGTGGTGGTGGTGATGCTGTCCATTGCGTGGCGACGCAATCACTTTGTTAATGCCACGTTGACGGTGATCGGACTTAACATTGCGCTGTTTTCTCTGTGGTTTGTTGGCCAGGCGGGAGCGATGGATGTCACGCCGCTGCTGCGCGTTGATGGCTATTCGATGTTCTACACCGCGCTGGTGGTGCTGGCGAGTTTAGCCACTTGCACCTTTGCTTATCCTTGGCTGGCTGGTTTCCCGGACAACAAAGATGAGTTCTATCTGCTGGTGCTGATTGCGGCACTCGGCGGGATTGTGCTGGCGAGCGCCAACCATCTGGCGGCGCTGTTCATCGGCATCGAACTGCTGTCACTGCCGCTGTTTGGTTTGATTGGTTACGCTTTCCGCCAGAAACGTTCGCTGGAAGCGTCGCTGAAATACACCATTCTGTCGGCGGCGGCCTCATCGTTCCTGCTGTTTGGTATCGCGCTGATTTATGCTGATTCCGGTAGCCTGAGCTTTGTGCAGCTGGGTAAAAGTCTGAGCGATAGCATGATTCAGGAGCCGCTGTTGCTGCTCGGTTTGGGCATGATGATTATCGGTCTGGGCTTTAAACTGTCGCTGGTTCCATTCCACCTGTGGACGCCGGACGTTTATCAGGGTGCGCCTGCGCCGGTTTCAACCTTCCTCGCCACCGCCAGCAAGATCGCCATCTTTGGCGTGATTATGCGCCTGTTCATGTACGCACCAGTTACAGACAGCGAAGCCGTTCGCACCGTGCTGGGCATCATTGCCTTCGCGTCGATTCTGTTCGGTAACCTGATGGCGATTTCCCAGAGCAACATCAAGCGTCTGCTTGGTTACTCCTCAATCGCGCACCTTGGTTATCTGTTGGTGGCGCTGATCGCGGTGAAAACCCATCAGCTGTCGCTGGAAACTGCAGGCGTATATCTGGCCGGTTACCTGTTCAGCAGCCTGGGCGCGTTCGGCGTAGTAAGCCTGATGTCGAGCCCGTATCGCGGTCCGGATGCCGACACGCTGTATTCCTATCGTGGTCTGTTCTGGCATCGTCCGATTCTGTCTGCGGTCATGACGGTAATGATGTTGTCACTGGCCGGTATCCCAATGACGCTCGGCTTCATTGGTAAGTTCTACGTTATCGCCTCGAGTGTGAACGCACACCTGTGGTGGTTGAGTGGTGCGGTGGTTGCAGGTAGTGCGATTGGTCTTTACTACTATCTGCGCGTAACGGTGAGTCTGTATCTCAGCCCGCCGGAACTGCACAACCGCGATACGCAAGCCAACTGGGCGTTTACGGCGGGTGGTGTTGTGGTGCTGATCTCTGCGATTCTGGTATTGCTGCTCGGTATTTTTCCGCAGCCGCTGATTACACTGGTGCAGATGGCTCAGCCGCTGATGTAATAAAGACTCGCGTCATGACTGAATCAGGCCTTCGGGCCTGATTTTTTTTGCCTGCAATTCACGGCGTAGTGAGAGATTGAGCACAGAGTCACCACGAGGTTTTCAGCTGCCGCTGCTGCTCACTGCGTTCGGCGTAGCCGGTGTGATATTCTCAACGGATCACTTTTTCGCTCAGACAAGGAAGCACCATGGAAATGCTTTGGCTTGATTGCCACCACAGTGAACTGACGACGCAGCAACTCTACACGCTGCTGGCGCTGCGCAATCATGTCTTCATCGTTGAACAAAACTGTCCGTATCAGGATATTGATGGTCAGGATTTAGCCGCTGATAACCGCCACATTTTGGGATTCCTTGACGGTAAGCTGCTGGCCTATGCACGGGTGTTAACGCCCGCGCTAGACTCTGCGCCGGTGCTGATTGGTCGTGTGATCGTTTCTGAAGAGGCGCGCGGTTTGAAGCTGGGATATCGCTTGATGGAGAAGGCGCTGGAGAGCTGCGAGAAGCATTGGTCGCAGCGCGCTATCTATCTCTCAGCGCAGGCACATCTGGAAGGTTTCTACGGTCGTCTGGGCTTTAAAGCGGTGACTGAAGTCTACATGGAAGATGATATTCCCCACATCGGTATGCAGAAAGCATAACGGCGAGGATTGCTCCTCGCCGTTAATCATCAGCCCGGCGTCATCTGCCGGTCATCAACATATTTGCGTTGATCCGGCGGCGGCGGGAAGTACTGATAGAGCCAGGTTTCACTCAGCGTCTCATCCTTAGTACGCAGGAACAGGCGCATATCAACCGGCTTGGTTGAGTCGCTATTCGGATACCAGTCAAACAGAATGCGGTAACCGTTCAGCGGCTCGACGTAGAGAATCTCAACCTGCTTGAATGTGCCTTCTGAAACGGTAATCACCGGCTCAATGCCTTTCGGCGCTGCGGCTTTCAGATCGCCACCAACAAAATCAATGGCAAAGCGACGTGACCAGGTTTCCGGGAAGTGTTCGCCTGGCGCCCAACCTTCCGGGAAGCCACCGATACCGGTGCGAGTGGCATCGACACGCGCTAAACCACTGCGCACTGGCGGCAACTGACTCCAGTAGAGCTTGTACTGGAAGTTGAACTCGCTGCCGGCTTTCACTGGTTCTGATGGCTGCCAGAAGCACACCACGTTATCCAGCGTTTCACCGGTGGTTGGAATCTCCATTACGTTAATGGCGCCTTTGCCCCATTTACCAATCGGTTCCACCCACAGGCTTGGACGTTTGTCGTACCAGCCAATCACATCCTGATAATTTTTGAAGTCATGATCCAGCTGCAACAGGCCAAAACCACGCGGGTTTTCGTCCTGATAGGCGTTGAACTGCAAACGCTGCGGGTTGTTCAGCGGACGCGCAATCCATTCGCCCTCACCGGTCCACATCGCCAGGCGATCGGAGTCGTGAATTTGCGGATGGTAAGTGTTGCACATGCGGCGCTCGTTGGTGCCACAGCTGAACATGCTGGTCATCGGCGCGATGCCGAGCTGGCGGATGTCGTTACGTGCAAACAGGTGGTTTTCTACCTCCATCACCACGCGTTTTTCTTCGCAGTGAATGGTGAACTTATACGCACCGGTAACGCTCGCGCCATCCAGCAGGGCATAAACTACAAAAGTGGTGTCATCCGCTTTTGGCGTTTCGAACCAGAATGCAGTGAAGTCCGGGAACTCTTCTTTGCCGTTGCTAAAGGTGTTGACCGCCACGCCGCGTGCGGAGAGGCCGTACTGGAAGGTCTCATCAACTGCACGGAAATAGCTGGCGCCGAGGAAAGAGACGATATCGCGGCGCGCCAGTTCTGGCTTCTTAAACGCGCGGAAACCGGCAAAGCCGAGATCGGTTTTACCCACCAGCTGTTTGGTATCAACGTTGGCGTTGTGATAGTTGAACAGCTCCGGACGGAAGTGGATCTCACGTGCTTCGCGGCTCTGGGCATCGACCGAGAACATGCGGATGCGGCGCTTGAAGCCCATACCGACGTGGAAGAATTGCACGTCCAGCTCGCGGTCGGCGATGTTGTTCCACAGCGAGTGATTGGCGTCGTACTGAATTTCGTTATAGGCCTGCGGAGTTAGATTGGCCAGGGTGTCGGGCAAGGGGCCGGGTGCGCCGCCCCAGGGCTGTTTTGCCAGTGCGGAGGCTTTCTTTTTCAGTGAGTCGAAATCGAAGCGCACTGCGGTACCGTCGGCGATACCATCATCAGCCCAGGCGGATTGTGCAAACAGCGTGGAGAGACCCGTCATGCCGCTAACAGCGGAGAGGGCCATGGACGCTTTCATAAATTTTCTACGATTCATGCCGGAAATCTAATCCTTAGCTGCTCGGGTGTATTTTGACTCTCGTAAGACGAGAAACGTCTGACTACAGGGGGTTACGACAGTCGTGGAAATAAAAAATTCAGTCTGCGGAAAATTTATCAGATTAATCAAATAAGCGAAGCAGAATTCGCGCCGCTCGGCCGTGCATGACACAACTTTGCATTGAGATGGACGAAACTCGGTTAAATCCTGGCAGTCGCCGTCCAGCAAAGCTGGAATTTAAGACTATAGTTAAACCACAACGAGTTAGGAACATGGAGGAACTACATAGTGTCATCTTCAGACCAATTTGAAACGCACCTTGACGACGACCTGGCGCTGCTGACGGAAACGCTGGAAGAAGTGTTACGCGCATCAGGCGATCCGGCCGATCAGAAATACATCGAACTGAAACTCAAAGCTGAACAAGCGCTGGAAGACGTGAAATCGCGCGTTAGCCAGGCGTCAGACAGCTATTACTATCGTGCCAAAAACGCGGCTTACCGCGCCGATGATTATGTGCACGAAAAACCGTGGCAGGGGATTGGCATCGGTGCCGCCGCTGGCCTGTTTGTCGGTTTACTGCTGGCTCGACGTTAAGTTCCAACGGGCGCGACACGCTTCGCGCCCGCTTCCTGATTATCCCGCCGCTTATTCCAGCTAAATCCCTGTTTCGCATCATCCGCGATTGTGTTTCGCCTGCGCGCTTCCTACAGTAAAGCGACAGGGAAAAGGAGAACGCAACGTGATACGTGTAGAAATGCTCTCAACGGGCGATGAAGTGTTACATGGGCAGATTGTCGATACCAACGCCGCCTGGCTGGCCGATGTGCTGTTCCAGCAGGGTTTGCCGATGACCAGCCGCAGCACCGTCGGTGATGCGATGAGCTCGCTGGTGGAGGCGCTGCAGAGCCGCAGCCAGATTGCAGATGTGCTGATCGTTAACGGTGGTTTAGGACCGACCAGTGACGATCTCAGCGCGCAGGCCGCAGCCATTGCCAGCGGCAGTGAATTAGTTATCCAGCAAGAGTGGCTGGAAAAAATGGAAGCCTGGTTCGCCAGTCGCGGACGCGTGATGGCGCCGAGCAATCGCAAGCAGGCAGAGATCCCCGCCATCGCCGAGATGCTGGATAATCCGGTCGGCACCGCGTGCGGTTTTGCCATGCAGCTCAATCGCTGCTGGATTTTTTTCACGCCTGGCGTGCCGTCGGAATTTAAAGTGATGGTCGAGCAGGAGATCATTCCGCGCCTCAAAGCACGCTTTGAATTGCCAGAACCACCGTTGTGTTTACGCCTCACAACCTTTGGCCGTGGCGAGAGTGATATTGCCGCCGAGTTGGAGCCGCTACCGCTGCCGGAAGGCGTGGTGATGGGCTATCGATCATCTATGCCGATTATCGAAATCAAACTTACCGGACCCGCCAGCCAGCGTGTTGCGATGGAGCAAGTGTGGCAGCAGGTAAAACTGTTGCTGGCTGAGTGCACCATCTTTGAAGGCACCGAAGGTTTACCGGCGCTACTGGCGCGCGAGTTGCAGCAGCGCGGCTTCCATTTGGCGCTGAGCGAGCAGTTTACCGCCGGTTTGCTTAACTGGCAGCTAGCCGCTGCAGACGTGGCGCTCAGCAAAGCAGAAATTCTGCCGCCGCAGGATGAAGATCTGGAAACTCAGGTTGCGCGCACACGTGATTGGGCGAAACAGCAGGGCGCGGCGCTGGCATTGTCGGTAGGAAATTTGGTGGAAGGTGAAGTGTCGATTGCCTTGCATACGCCGGAAGCGAGCTGGGGCCAACGCGTGAAGTTCACCCATGGACGTCATAACGTGGAAACGCGGCAGAAAGTGGTGGCGATGATGGCGATGAACATGCTGCGTCGCTGGCTGCACGGCAGCGAAGTCAGCACCGGGCACGGTTGGATTGATATTCTAGAAACAGTCAAAAACTAACGCGCTGTAGGGTCGCCATTCATGGCGACCTACTAAAAATCACAACTCGATCTCAATCTCCCCTTTGGCGCGACAGCAGCACGGCAAAATCTCGCCTTGCTGCACAAACGCCAACGGGGTTTCCGCATAATCCACTTCGCCCTTCAGTAAGCGCATGCGGCAAGAGCCGCAGTAGCCCTCGCGACACTGAAACTCAACGCACAGATTATTGGCTTCCAGCGTCGCCAGCAGATTGGGGTGATCTTCTGCGCACTCCAGCCGGGAGCCGGAGCTACGCAGAATAACAACAGAGCGGCTCATGCTTACAGCTGGAAGCCGTCGAAATCGTCTTCGCCCACTTCAGAATCAATCTGACCGACCAAATACGAGCTCACTTCAACTTCCTGCGGTGCAACCTGCACGTTGTCCGACACCAGCCACGAGTTGATCCATGGAATCGGGTTCGAACGCGTCTGGAACGGCAGATCAAGACCGACCGCCTGCATACGGATGTTGGTGATGTACTCAATGTACTGGCACAGAATGTCTTTGTTCAGGCCAATCATTGAGCCGCCACTGAACAGATATTCTGCCCACTCTTTTTCCTGCTCGGCTGCCTTCTTGAACAGGTCGTAGCATTCGTCGCGGCACTCTGCAGCGATGGCTTTCATCTCAGGATCGTCTTCACCGGTGCGCAGCAGGTTCAGCATATGCTGGGTGCCGGTCAGATGCAGCGCTTCATCGCGTGCAATCAGCTTGATGATTTTGGCGTTACCCTCCATCAGCTCGCGCTCGGCAAAAGCAAATGAACAGGCGAAGCTGACGTAGAAGCGAATCGCTTCCAGCGCGTTGACGCTCATCAGGCAGATATACAGCTGCTTTTTCAGATCGCGCAGGTTCACGGTAACGGTTTTACCGTTGACCTGATGCGTACCTTCGCCCAGCAGATGCCAGTAGCTGGTCATCTCGATCAGATCATCGTAGTACTTCGAGATATCTTCGGCGCGCGCCAGAATCTGCTCGTTAGTGACGATATCGTCAAACACCACCGCTGGATCGTTAACGATGTTACGGATGATGTGGGTGTAAGAGCGCGAGTGAATGGTCTCGGAGAAGGCCCAGGTTTCAATCCAGGTTTCCAGCTCAGGAATAGAGATCAGCGGCAGCAGCGCCACGTTCGGGCTACGGCCCTGAATCGAGTCCAGCAGCGTTTGATACTTCAGGTTGCTGATAAAGATGTGTTTTTCGTGTTCTGGCAGCGCCTGGTAATCGATACGATCGCGCGAGACGTCCACTTCTTCCGGACGCCAGAAGAAGGAGAGTTGCTTTTCGATCAGCTTTTCAAAGATGTCATATTTCTGCTGATCGAAACGGGCAACGTTGACGGACTGGCCGAAGAACATCGGTTCTAACAGCTGGTTATTCTTGTTCTGCGAGAATGTGGAGTAAGCCATTTTGAGTCCAAATGTGAAGAGGGCCGACCAATGCCGGCCCTGACAAGATGAGATTAGATTAGATCTTACAAGCGCCGCTTTCGCAGCCATCATCCTGAATGGAAGGCGCCATATCGTCCTGTGCATCTTCCGCACCGTCGCGGGTGTTTTGATAGTACAGGGTTTTCACGCCGAACTTGTACGCGGTCAGCAGATCTTTCAGCAACTGTTTCATCGGCACTTTGCCATTAGCAAAACGGCTCGGATCGTAGTTAGTGTTCGACGAAATCGCCTGATCGATGAACTTCTGCATCACGCCAACCAGCTGCAGATAACCGTCGTTAGACGGCATTTCCCACAGCAGTTCGTACTGATCTTTCAGACGCTCATACTCAGGCACCACCTGACGCAGAATGCCGTCTTTCGAGGCTTTGATGCTGATGTGTCCGCGTGGCGGCTCAATACCGTTGGTGGCGTTTGAAATCTGCGAAGAGGTTTCAGATGGCATCAGCGCAGAGAGCGTCGAGTTGCGCAGACCGTGCGTGGTGATGGACTCACGCAGACCTTCCCAATCCAGATGCAGCGGCTCGTTGCACACCGCGTCGAGATCCTTTTTATAGGTATCGATCGGCAGAATGCCCTGCGAGTAAGTGGTCTCTTTGAACCACGGGCAGGCACCTTGCTCTTTCGCCAATTCGTTCGAGGCTTTCAGCAAGTAGTACTGAATGGCTTCGAAGGTTTTGTGCGTCAGGTTGTTGGCGCTGCCATCGGAGTAGCGCACGCCATTTTTCGCCAGGTAGTACGCGTAGTTGATCACGCCAATACCCAGCGTACGACGGCCCATTGCGCCGCGTTGTGCTGCCGGGATTGGGTAATCCTGATAATCCAGCAGCGCATCCAGCGCACGCACCGCGAGGGTAGCCAGCTCTTCCAGATCGTCGAGGCTGTTAATTGCACCGAGGTTAAAGGCCGACAGCGTACACAGGGCGATTTCGCCGCTTTCGTCATTGACGTCATTTAGCGGTTTGGTCGGCAGGGCGATCTCAAGGCACAGGTTCGACTGGCGAACCGGCGCGATGCTTGGATCGAACGGGCTGTGGGTGTTGCAGTGATCGACGTTCTGGATGTAGATACGGCCAGTAGAAGCACGTTCCTGCATCATGAGTGAGAACAGCTCAACGGCTTTCACGCGCTGCTTACGGATGCTGTCGTCTTTTTCGTATTTGGTGTACAGACGCTCGAACTCGTCCTGATCGGCGAAGAACGCATCGTACAGGCCAGGCACGTCAGACGGGCTGAACAGCGTGATGTCTTCACCTTTCAGCAGGCGGGTGTACATCAGTTTGTTGATCTGTACGCCGTAATCCATGTGACGCACGCGGTTGCCTTCAACACCACGGTTGTTTTTCAGCACCAGCAGGCTCTCAACTTCCAGATGCCACATTGGGTAGAACAGCGTCGCTGCACCACCGCGCACGCCACCTTGTGAGCAGGACTTCACGGCAGTCTGGAAATGCTTGTAGAACGGAATACAGCCGGTGTGGAAGGCTTCGCCACCGCGAATCGGGCTGCCCAGCGCACGAATGCGGCCAGCGTTGATGCCGATACCGGCGCGCTGAGAAACGTATTTCACAATGGCGCTAGAAGTGGCGTTGATGGAGTCGAGGCTGTCGCCGCACTCGATCAGTACGCAAGAGCTGAACTGGCGCGTTGGGGTACGCACGCCGGACATGATTGGCGTTGGCAGCGAGATCTTAAAGGTTGAGATCGCATCGTAGAAGCGCTTCACGTAGTCCATACGGGTTTCGCGCGGATAGCCAGAGAACAGGCATGCCGCCACCAGGATGTAGAGAAACTGGGCGCTTTCGTAGATTTCGCCGCTGACGCGGTTCTGCACCAAATATTTCCCTTCCAGCTGCTTAACCGCTGCGTAGGAGAAATTCATGTCGCGCCAATGGTCGATAAACTCGTCCATCTGCTCGAACTCTTCGGTGCTGTAATCTTCCAGCAGATGACGGTCGTATTTGCCCATCTCCACCATCTTCACCACCTGATCGTACAGCTTCGGCGGCTCAAACTGGCCGTAAGCTTTTTTACGCAGGTGGAAGATAGCCAGACGCGCGGCCAGGTATTGGTAATCCGGCGCATCACGAGAGATCAGGTCTGCGGCAGCCTTGATGATGGTCTCATGAATATCAGAGGTTCTGATGCCATCGTAGAACTGAATGTGTGAGCGCAGTTCAACCTGTGAAACGGAAACGTTGTTCAGCCCTTCGGCTGCCCAATCCAGTACACGGTGAATTTTGTCGAGATCAATGCGCTCCTGGCGGCCATCGCGTTTAGTAACGAGCAGACTTTGGTTCATGTCGCGTTTTTACCTGTCCATGCATGAATGACGTATTTATCCCCCATCTATGCACAAGGTTTATGCACAAGCCGCTCGTTGTGAGTAAGCCTGTGGATAAACACTATATATAGGGGGTGCGGGAAGTTTGAACAACAATATGGTGAGTATTCTAGTCAGCAATCTCTTCTTAACAAGAGTTGATTTTCACTAAAAAATCGTCCTTAGCGGCTGGCTAAAATCCTGGATCCGCATGCCGCAAGGCCTGCACTTAGTGTCAACCGCTCAGCACTTTTTTTTCACTTTATGATCGGACGCGTGTTTCTTGCTCAACCACCGCGCTTCAGGAATTTTCTTAGATGAAAAAAGCCCCGACAAGGCCGCCAGCAGCGAACTTATCTAAAATTGCTTATGAATTTTTTGTGACTTGCTTAGCCTATAAAAAAGAGTGGTACGCGTCTAAAAGGAAATTGATCTGGATAAGAGGTCGCCATGAATGGCGACCCTACGGTGATGCTGCGTATTGATGCGCGCCGGTATGAATACGGTGATGGTGCGATTTTTCGTAGGGTGCGCATTCATGCGCACCGGGATGACATCACTCCTGACGATGCGTATGAATCATATAGTTAACATCGACACCGCGACCTAAACGGAACTGGTTGGTCAACGGATTGTAGTGCAGGCCAATCATGTTTCTTTCACGCAGCGGGGTTTCATCGACCCAGTTCAGCAACTCGGCAGGACGGATGAACTTCTTCACGTCGTGCGTCCCGCGCGGCACCATGCGCAGCACATACTCGGCACCAAACACTGCCAGCAGCCAGGCTTTTGGATTGCGGTTGATGGTGGAGAAGAACACTTCGCCGCCGGGCTTCACCAGCTGCGCGCAGGCCAATACCACCGAGCGCGGATCCGGCACATGCTCCAGCATCTCCATGCAGGTCACCACATCATATTGCCCGGCGTGGCTTGCGGCGTGATCTTCCACGGTTTGCTGCACGTAGTTAACACTAACGCCGCTCTCCAGCGCGTGCAGACGCGCCACTTCCAGCGGATCCGCGCCCATATCCAGGCCAGTAACCTCAGCGCCTTCACGCGCCATGCTCTCCGCCAGAATGCCGCCGCCGCAGCCGACATCGAGCACTTTCTTACCGAACAGGCCATTGCTGTGCTGCGCTATCCAGCCGAGTCGCAGGGGATTGATACGGTGCAACGGCTTAAATTCACCCTCTAAATCCCACCAGCGGGATGCCACGGCCTCAAACTTAGCAATCTCGGCGTGGTCAACGTTCTGGCGGCTTTCCTGCGGTTGTTCACTCATTGAATCATCACTCCAGACAAAATATTCCCTCAGTATAAACGCTTAAGTCACGCGAACGCATCTCTCACGCTAAAGGAAAAGCGGGATTAAGGCCTGGTTAACGTTCACCGAAGGGAAGCGATGTGATATACTTTCGCACCTTTAAATCCGGGATTATGTAGAGGGATAGCGGCTCCATGAGCGACCTTGCGAGAGAAATTACACCGGTCAATATCGAAGAAGAGTTAAAAAACTCCTACCTCGATTACGCCATGTCGGTCATTGTTGGCCGAGCCTTACCCGATGTGCGTGATGGTCTGAAGCCGGTACACCGCCGTGTGCTTTTTGCCATGAGCGAACTGGGCAACGACTGGAATAAACCCTATAAAAAATCCGCCCGTGTGGTCGGTGACGTCATCGGTAAATATCACCCGCACGGCGATTCCGCGGTATACGAAAGTATCGTGCGTATGGCCCAGCCATTCTCCCTGCGCTACATGCTGGTTGACGGTCAGGGTAACTTTGGTTCGGTCGACGGCGACTCCGCCGCAGCGATGCGTTATACCGAAGTGCGCATGGCAAAGATCTCTTCGGAGCTGCTGGCTGACCTGGAAAAGGAAACCGTCGATTTCGTGCCGAACTATGACGGCACCGAGCAGATCCCTGAAGTCCTGCCAACCAAAATTCCTAACCTGCTGGTAAACGGTTCTTCCGGTATCGCGGTAGGTATGGCAACCAACATTCCACCGCACAACCTCACGGAAGTGATCAACGGCTGTCTGGCCTTCATCGAAGATGAAGACATCACCGTTGAAGGTTTGATGGAGCATATCACCGGGCCAGATTTCCCGACTGCTGCGTTCATCAATGGTCGTCGCGGTATCGAAGAAGCCTATCGCACCGGGCGCGGTAAGATTTACATCCGCGCACGTGGTGAAGTGGAAACCGATGCCAAGACCGGCCGTGAAACCATCATCGTGCACGAACTGCCGTATCAGGTGAACAAAGCGCGCCTGATCGAGAAGATCGCCGAGCTGGTGAAAGAGAAGCGCGTGGAAGGCATCAGCGCGCTGCGTGACGAATCTGATAAAGACGGCATGCGTGTTGTCATTGAGATCAAACGCGATGCGGTCGGTGAAGTGGTTCTCAACAACCTCTACTCGCTAACCCAGTTGCAGGTCTCTTTCGGCATCAACATGGTGGCGCTACATCAGGGCCAGCCGAAGATCATGACGCTGAAAGGCATCATCGAAGCCTTCGTACGTCACCGTCGTGAAGTGGTTACGCGCCGTACCATTTTCGAACTGCGTAAAGCGCGCGATCGTGCTCACATCCTTGAAGGCCTGGCGATTGCGCTGGCGAACATCGATCCGATCATTGAACTGATTCGTCGTGCACCAACGCCAGCCGAAGCGAAACTGGGCCTGTTGGCACAGTCATGGGATCTGGGTAACGTTGCCGCGATGCTGGAACGTGCCGGTAACGATGCCGCGCGTCCAGAGTGGCTGGAAGCCGAGTTTGGTATTCGCGATGGTCAATATTATCTGACCGAACAGCAAGCGCAGGCGATTCTGGATCTGCGTCTGCAGAAACTGACCGGTCTTGAGCACGAAAAACTGCTCGACGAATACAAAGAGCTGCTGGATCAGATCGCTGAACTGCTGCACATCCTGCAGAGCGCAGAGCGCCTGATGGAAGTGATCCGTGAAGAGCTGGAGCTGATGCGCGATCAGTTCGGCGATGCACGTCGAACTGAAATCACCGCGAACAGTGCAGACATCAACATCGAAGACCTGATTAATCAGGAAGACGTTGTGGTGACGCTGTCGCATCAGGGTTATGTCAAATACCAACCGCTGACGGACTATGAAGCCCAGCGTCGCGGTGGTAAAGGCAAATCCGCCGCACGTATTAAAGAAGAAGACTTTATCGACCGTCTGCTGGTGGCCAACACCCATGACACTATTCTGTGCTTCTCCAGCCGTGGCCGTCTCTACTGGATGAAGGTCTATCAGCTGCCGGAAGCCAGCCGTGGTGCGCGCGGTCGTCCAATCGTCAACCTGTTGCCGCTGGAAGCCAACGAACGTATTACCGCCATTCTGCCGGTGCGTGAATACACCGAAGGCTTCAACATCTTCATGGCCACCGCGAGCGGTACCGTGAAGAAAACCGCGTTGCAAGAGTTCAGCCGTCCGCGTAGTGCGGGCATCATCGCCATCAACCTGCGTGAGGATGATGAGCTGATTGGTGTAGCGCTGACCAACGGTAGCGACGAAGCCATGCTGTTCTCTGCCGCCGGTAAAGTGGTGCGCTTCGCTGAAACTGCGGTACGTGCGATGGGCCGTTCGGCTTCGGGCGTGCGCGGTATTAAGCTGGCTGAAAGTGACAAAGTGGTGTCGCTGATTGTGCCACGCGAAGAGGGCGCGATCCTCACCGTGACGCAGAATGGTTACGGTAAACGTACCGCCAATACCGAGTATCCAACCAAGTCGCGTGCGACGCAGGGCGTGATCTCGATTAAAGTCACCGATCGTAACGGGCCGGTTATCGGTGCGGTACAGGTGGTGGATGGCGATCAGATCATGATGATCACCGATGCCGGTACGCTGGTGCGTACTCGCGTATCGGAAGTCAGTGTGGTTGGTCGTAACACCCAAGGCGTGATTCTGATTCGTACTGCGGAAGATGAAAACGTGGTGGGTCTGCAACGTGTTGCTGAGCCGGTGGAAGAGGAAGAACTCGACGCCATCGACGGTAGCGTAGCGGAAGGCGAGGATGATATCGCGCCGGAAGTGGACAGCGACGACGAAGCACCAGAAGCTGACGACGAAGAGTAATTCGTAACGGCTTTATGGAACGGCAGGTCAGGAAACTGACCTGCCGTTTTTTTATCTGAGTTTTCCGCTAAAGGCGCGGGCTAGCTGGCTTTTTAGGGCCGATAAAGCTAGTGTATGAAAGCTTTTCAACATCCTGATAACTCTTACCGCCAGTGAGCCTCTTTTGAAATATCTTGTCTCCTTTCGCACTACGCTTCGAATTTCGCGCTATCTATTTCGTGCGCTGGCGTTGTTGCTCTGGGCGCTGGGTGCGCTGCTGACCACTTTCTACATCATCAACGTGCTGCACGAGAAAGAGAACGCGGTGCGTCAGGAGTTTGCCACCAATTACGGTCAGGCTGAGTGGTACGTCCGCCACTCGGCGGATGTGATGCGCGAGCTGAAATACATCACCGAAAATCGCCTGAGCAGCAGCGCTAACGGTCTGGATGTGCTTAACGGTTTGCCGCCAGGCAAAGGCGCGCTGCCGCAGTTTACGCCGCTGTTTTCCGATGGCGACTGCACCTCAATGAGCAACACCTGGCGCAACTCGCTGGACTCGCTCAGCTACTACATCAATTACTGGAAAAGCAATTTTGCCTCGGCGTATGAATTGAACCGCGTGTTCTTCATCGGCGGAGAGAATCAGTGTCTGGCCGATTTCACCATCGGCAGCAACAATTCAGTCGATCGTGAACGTAGCCTGAAAGCGCTGCGTGAACGCGTGCTGCACTATCGCAACGGCAATGAAGAAGAGCGCCGCCAGCCGATGTATTGGATCACCAGCAGCGCGCAGCCGGGCGTCGGCAACTTCTATATGGTGATGCCGGTGTATGTGGCGAACAAACTGCAGGCGCTGCTGGGCGTGGAGCAGAATATCCGCCTTGATGAGTTCATTCAGCCGGGCGGTTTGCCGCTGGTGGCCACCATCACAGATGAAAATTACCGTCCGCTGCTCAGTTCACGTCGCGGCGGCCCGGGCTACTCGCTTGACGATCTGCCGGACAACAGCACCTGGTTCGGCTATCTCGACAGCTATCGCCAGCTGGTGCTGAAGAAGCCGCTGCCGCCGTCGAATCTCAATGTGGTGTGGTCGCTTTCCACCGACGTGTTAATGGATCAGCTCAAGCTGATGCTGATTAACGCGCTGCTGCTCAACATCTTCACGGCGGTGATTCTGTTTACGCTGGCGTGGATTTTTGAGCGCCGCATGTTCCTGCCGGCCGAAGAGAATGCGCATCGGCTGGAGGAGCACGAACAGTTCAACCGCAAGATTGTCGCCTCGGCGCCGGTCGGCATCTGTATTCTGCGCACCAGCGACGGCACCAACATTCTGAGTAACGAGTTGGCACATAACTATCTGACGCTGCTGACGCAGGAAGATCGCCAGCGTCTGAATGAAATCATTGGCGGTCAGCAGGTCAACTTTGTCGATGTGCTGACCGGTAGCAACACCAACCTGCAAATCAGCTTTGTGCATTCGCGTTATCGCAATGAAAACGTGGCGATTTGCGTGCTGGTCGATGTCTCGGCGCGCGTGCGCATGGAGCAGTCGCTGCAGGAGATGGCGCACTCAGCCGAGCAGGCCAGCCAGTCGAAATCGATGTTCCTTGCCACCGTCAGCCATGAACTGCGCACGCCGCTGTACGGCATTATCGGTAACCTCGATCTGCTGCAAACCAAAGTGCTGCCGAAAGGCGTCGATTCACTGGTGACGGCGATGAACAACTCGTCGAGCCTGCTGCTGAAGATCATCAGCGACATCCTCGACTTCTCGAAGATTGAATCCGAGCAGCTGAAAATTGAGCCACATCCTTTCTCGCCGCGAGAAGTGGTCAATCATATTGCCAGCAACTATCTGTCGCTGGTGGTGCGTAAACGCCTGACGCTGTATGTATTTATCGAAAACGATGTACCGCTGACCCTGGATGGCGATGCCATGCGTCTGCAGCAGGTAATATCTAACCTGTTGAACAACGCCATCAAATTCACCCATACCGGCTGCATCATTCTGCATGCTTACGTCAAAGAGGGTTATCTGGCGTTCCGCGTGCGAGATACCGGCGTCGGTATTCCGGCCAAAGAGGTGACGCGCCTGTTTGACCCGTTCTTCCAGGTAGGTTCGGGCGTGCAGCGTAACTTCCAGGGAACTGGCTTAGGGCTGGCGATCTGTGAAAAGCTGATCAACATGATGGACGGCGATATCGAAGTCGATTCCGAACCGGGCATGGGCAGCCAGTTTATCGTGCGCATTCCGATCTATTCCGGTCAGATGGCGGCGCCACCGTTGCTTGATGGCTTGCAGGAAAAAGCCATCTGGCTGGACATGCGCAATGAATATCTCGCCAGCTTCCTGCTGCGTCTGCTGCAACAGCAGGGCATTCAGGTAGCGTATTATCACGGCCAGGCGGCAGCGGATGATGTGATCATCAGCGATCACGATGAGCCCGCTGCGCAAAGCGGACGCGCGCATATTCGTATTTGTGGTCAGCACATCGATATGCCGCACGAAAACGCGCCGGGGCAATGGATTCAGAGCAGCGCGATGCTGCACGATCTGCCGCAGCTGTTGGGCCGCATCTATCGCATCAACATCAATAGCGAAACCGCCACGCCGCTGCCGTTAACCGCGCCAAAAGCGGCCGCGACCTTCGAAGATATCATCGTGCTGATTGTTGATGACCATCCGATCAACCGCATGCTGCTGTCAGAACAGCTCGGCACCGTGGGTTATCAGACCAAAACCGCGCAGGACGGCGTGGATGCGCTGAACGTGCTTAGTCGCAACCATATCGATATCGTGCTGAGCGATGTGAACATGCCGAACATGGATGGTTATCGCCTGACGCAACGTCTGCGTCAGTTAGGGCACACTTTCCCGGTGATTGGCGTCACGGCCAATGCGTTAGCGGAAGAGAAGCAGCGCTGTATGGATGCGGGCATGGATAACTGTTTGTCGAAGCCGGTTACGCTGGATGTGCTGAAAAGTACGCTGGCGGTGTATGCGGAACGCGTCAGAAAGGGCAGGGAAGAGACGTAATACGCGAGCAAAAAAACGGGCGGTGTCAGAAGACGCCGCCCATTCAGGATTACTCTTTGTCGACCTGAGTGGCGCTAACAGAAGAGAGATAGTTCAGCAGCGCGATATCGTTTTCCACGCCCAGTTTCATCATGGCTGATTTCTTCTGGCTACTGATGGTTTTGATACTGCGGTTCAGTTTCTTAGCGATCTCAGTCACTAGGAAACCTTCTGCGAACAGACGCAGTACTTCACTCTCTTTCGGCGACAGACGTTTGTCACCGTAACCGCCAGCGCTGATGCGCTCCAGCAGTTTTGCCACGCTTTCTGGCGTATATTTTTTGCCTTTCTGCAGAGCAGCCAGCGCTTTTGGCAGATCGGTTGGCGCGCCTTGCTTCAGTACGATCCCTTCAATATCCAGATCCAACACCGCGCTCAGGATCGCTGGGTTATTGTTCATGGTAAGAACGATAATCGAGAGATCCGGATAGTGACGTTTGATGTATTTAATCAGGGTGATACCGTCACCGTACTTCTCGCCTGGCATGGAGAGGTCGGTAATCAGGACATTGGCGTCCAGTTTGGGCAAGCTGTTTACTAATGCTGTTGAGTCTTCAAACTCACCTACAACGTTAACCCATTCAATCTGTTCCAGTGACTTACGGATACCGAACAGAACGATCGGATGGTCATCGGCAATAATTACGTTCAAGTTATTCATCTTATTGGTTACCTTGCTGCAGCAGTTGGCTGACGTACGCGTCAATTTCACTGGTGGTATTTTTAATGGTTAAATCGTCACATACTTTAATGTGTTGTTCTAACGCTTCACAAAGCAGTTTACCTGACCCCAGATTGAGCATGGCAAACACGCCTTTCAGGCGATGTGCTGTCTGAGCAAGCGAGGGATAATCCTTTTCCGCCGCTTCAGTATACAGTCTCTTCACATCTGGCGGTACTGTCTCGGTAAACAGCTGGAAATAGCCTCCGCTCATCAGCGGCGTGGCTTCTTCATCTTCGCGACTCTCCTCTAACAAATCATGAGAAAGTTGCTTTTCAATCAGGGCCAGCAGCGCATCAAGCAGTGCATTACTGAGATTGAAGTTGACCCGGAATTGTTGATCGTTCAACGCGTGATGACCCATTTCGTCACCGGCCAGTAACAGCGCCCAACCGTTCAGGCGGGCGGGATCGTCGGTCACCAGCACATCATGATCCTGACCGGTTAAACGCTCATCCGACGTCAGGCATTTCGCGCCCCAGTTTTCGAGGTGGCGGCAAACGATCTTGTGTACATCTTCGACGGCGATATCCACCAACGCGGTCACGCCTTCCAGCAGTTTCTCTTCCTGCTCGCCTTGCTGCTCTAACGCCAGCGGCAATTGGATGTTGTAGCGTGTGCCGATATCGGGTTTAGCGATGATCTCCAGCTGGCCGCCCATCTGTTTGCACAGTTGCTTACAGAGGAAAAATGCCATGCCGGACGCCTGGCCGAAGCGGTCTTGCGTGGTTTCACCAAGATAGGGGAAATCGACGTTCGCCAGTTCATCGACGCTTAAGCCAGAGCCGGTATCCACCAGCTGCAGCAACACATGATTGGGCTTGTCTTCAGTGGTTTTAATCTCCAGCGAAATCTTGCCCCAGCGCGTGGTAGTCAGCGAATAGTGCATCAACGTGGTCAGCACTTTACGCAGCGCACGACGATCGCCAAAGCGCATCTCGTCATTGGCTAAATGGTTGTTCACCACCAGCGCTAAACCTTTACGGCGCAGCAGCGGCAGGCTTTCCAGCGCGATTTCATCCAGCATATCCTGCAGGTTGAACACGCTGGCATCCGGCGACCAGTCATGCGCTTCAAGACGATTGAGCAGCACGATGTCATCCACCAGGCGCGCCAAACCCTGGCTCTCGTCGAGCAGATCGAGCACGCTTTCGTCATCGTCACGCTGGCTGAGTTGCACCAACTGCTTAACCATGCTTTGCAGCGGACGATTCAGCGCATGACCAAGATTGTGCATTAACTGCTGGCGCATCTGGTGATTGCGATCCAGCACCTGTTGCGCCTTCTGCAGTTTCTTATTCACCAGCAATTCACGGTCCTGATCGCGCATCATAAACAGCTGGGTATGCGGTGACAGCACGCTGCGCGCGTGGCGGATCTCATATACTTCGTTATTGATGGTGGCCTGCAATACGCCCTGATGCTGATCCGACATATTGATGATTTTCTGCAAATTCAGGTGCGGCAACAGATGTTCAGCGATTTTATTGCTGAGCAGCGTGCGATTGGTGGCGAAGTCATACACCAGCAAGCCGACCGGTAAACTGGCGACAATCTCTTCATTCAGCATCCGCAGCGAATCAAGCTCGGCGCTCTGGTTTTCGTTCGGGCGCAGTGATTGCTGACGCAGCAGCGTAATGCCGGCAATCGACAGTAAAAACAGCACAAGGTTAATCAGCAGCGGCCACATCAGGTTATGCAGCGTATCCAGCGCCAGGCTGGTGAGCGGTACGCGATATACAAGCTGCAGCGACGTACTTGGCAGCGATGCGGCGATCTCCAGATTCGGATTCACCAGCGCCACGTGGGTGCTTTCGCTGCTGGTATCGTCGCTGGTGGTGGCGGTGGTGGTGGAAGTTTGCGTGGCGTCCTGACGCAGCTGGAAATTCTCCAGCGGCATATTGCGCGGAATTAGATCGTTAACCGGCAAATCGAACGCGACCACGGTGGCTAAATGGCCTGGCTGATTGAAGGTGGTGCGCAGCGTAAAGTAGTGATCGTTCTGCCAGGCGAAATGGCGCAGCGGCGAGAAGCTTTCACGCTCATCCAGTGCATTAGCCTGCTGCAACATTTCGGCGCGGCGGCTATCAACCAGCGTATTAATCGCGCTCTCTTTATAACGCGTCGCCATGTCTTTCAGCGGCAGCGTGGAGATCATAATCAGGCTGTTATCCTGACCATTAAGGAAGTACATCGACCAGGTCGGATTTTCCGCGCCCCACAGCGTATCGAGATAGTTGGACATGCGCATGGTCATATCCAGCGTGCTGCTATCGTGCGAACCAAAAATCAGCGCTTCGGTTTTGCGGCGGGTTTTTTCCAGATAATAGACATCCGGGCGCAGGCGGGTTTCCTGAAGGTTGCTGTTCGGCGACGATCCGGCGGCGCTGGTGGCAAGGTTTTCATAGATCTGCCACGTAGCGAAGCGCGACGCATCGATGCGTTTCTGCATCGCGCGCGCCAAATCGGTCATCGCATAACGCTTCTCTGTCATCCAGGCATTAACGCTGTTGTGCACCATCGCGCCCAGCGCCAGAAAAAGCACCAGGTTAAACACCACGAAAAAGCGCGTTACATTGCCGGATGTCAGAGGAAATTTATAAGGCAGCATAGTGTCTCAGGATCATGGAATTAGCGCGCAACCCGTCGGGCACTGGCAGCGACGGCCAGCAGCAGCAGAGCGATAAGCAAAAATGCACCACTCAGGCTGATCCACTGGGAAATTAATCCGATTAAAGCCGGACCTGAAAGAATACCTGCATAGCCTAACGTTGTCATGGCCGAAATCGCCAGATTCGACGGCATATCGTGTTGATTCCCGGCAGCATTGAACAACATCGGTACCGTATTGGCGAGACCAAAACCCACCAGCAGGAAAGCCAGCAGCGCGATTTGCGGCCAGGGTAACAACACCGCCAGCGTCATGCCCGCTGCAGCGGCTAACGCACCGGTCAACATCACCGGATAACGGCCAAAGCGTTGAATCACTTTATCGCCGGTGAGGCGACCAATGGTCATCGCCACCGAGAACACCGCATAACCTAAACCGGCGTGCGCCGGGCTCATATCCGGGCTTTGCAGCAGCAACAGCGCGCCCCAATCCAGCACCGCGCCTTCGGCAAGAAACAGAATAAAGCAGAGCAAACCGAGGAAAGCCACCCAGCCGCGCGGGATCACCAGCCACGGTTGATCGGGCTGATGCAGGCGCTCGGTCATCAGCGTTGGCAGGCTCCACACCAGCAGCAACACAATCAGCACCATCACCGCGCCAACCGCTTGCAACGGCGTCAGGCCGCTGCCGAGCAGCAGGCTGACGGAGCCCGCGCCGATAATGCCGCCGAGGCTAAAGAAACCGTGGAAACCGGACATCATCGGCTTGCGTGCGGCTTTTTCCACTTCCACCGCCTGCACGTTCATCGCCACATCTAGCATGCCGAGTCCGGCACCAAACACCATCAAGGTGGCGGCCATCAGCCACATCACATCGAGCGTCGCCAGCAGCGGTAATACCGCCAGCACCACCAGCGTGGAGCACAACATCACCCGACGACCACCGAAACGCGCGATTAAACCGCCGGTAATCGGCATCGCCGCCAGCGAGCCAATACCTAAACACAGCAGCAAACCGCCCAATGACGCGCCGCTCAACGCCAGACGCTGGCTGGCGAACGGCACCAGCGGTGCCCATGCAGACATGCCCAATCCGGCGATAAGGAAAACGATGCGTGTCCCAAGATTGACACGGTGATGCAATTTATTGTGCGGCGCGGCGTCCAGTGCTGTCATAAAGAGTATTTTTCAGTAGCGGTTGAAGCGACGAAGTTTAGCATCAAAGCGGGCGTCACACCGCGCATCAGACAATTCGGATGGCAGCGATTAAACGCCAGAAACAGGCATATTACCGATTTTTCACGCATCGCTACGCTTTTCCAGAACTTTCCTGGCATGTGCCAGCCATAACTGGAGTGACTTAAGTAAAATTTTTTCTGCTGAATGATGCAGTATACTGATGAAAGATTCCGCGCCACACGCGGCTTACACGTCAATTTTTTGGCGCTGTCGCAAAGCACGCATTTCCGGATTTTCGCCAATAGGCAGCGACCACCTAAAACCGATATGTTAGTCATCCCATCGGCTCCCGATGCGGAATATAGCGAGATCGAGATTATTTCTCCCGATTGGGAGAGTTTTGCTGTGTCTTCTTTTAATCCTTGTTACCTGCTGGTAACCCGTTTTCATCAGGTGAAGCGGACCGTTTATTAACGGCCTGTATGGCGCACCGGTACGCTTAAATCATTAATAAGCTTAATGGCCGCTGCAATACATTCCCTGTAACGAGGTTACCTATGTCTTCACGTCAATCAGAACAACAATTAGCGGCGATTCTGCAATCTGCGGTCAGCCTTTATCCGGTGGTAGACGACACGTCAACTCTGCAAACGCGCAGCGTAGATACCACGCCACCTGCGCCGCTACGTCCGTATGAACCCATTGCGATGGATGGTGTGATCGCCGCGTGGGAATCCGGCAGGAACATTCACCTGCGCGGCCGCGCCGAATCCGAACCCGGCGCCACCGTGACGCTGAGTTTTAACGGTGAAAGCTGGCACAGCACGGTGAATAAATGGGGTTACTGGAATGCCTCGATGCCGCCTTCGGTGCTCAACGGACTAGCTGACGGCGCCTATTCGCTGACGCTAACCATCACCGATAAAGCCGGCAACAGCACCGATACGCAGGTGGGCTTCGGGGTTTACGTGGATAAAACCATCAAGCCAACGCTAACGGTAGATCCGATCAGCGGCGATAACGCGGTCAACGTGGCAGAAGGGATTTACGGCGTGGAAGTACACGGTAGCGTCACGCATATGCCGGCGAACAGCCACATTACGGTGATCTTAGCCGGTAATAAATATATTGGCGGCGTTAATGACAAAGGCGAATGGACCGCCGCCATTCCCTCACATGATCTTCAGGCATTACAGGATGGCATCTATAGCCTGAAAGTCAGCGCCACCGATCCCAACGGCAAAACCACCGCTTATCAGCAGGATGTCACCTTAATTACCCACGTCAGCAGTTTGCCGCACATCAGCTTCGATAAGGTCACCGCGGACAACGTGATCAATAAAGAAGAGAGCCAAAACGATCTCACCTTTAGCGGCGACCTCTCGGTGATGGTGCCGGGCCAGCAACTGTTGCTGTGCAGCGGTGATGCGGTCTATCACGCACAGATTGGCAGCGATGGTCACTGGCAGGTGACGATTCCGTCCAGTGACGTAGCGAATTTTATTTCACTGGGCGAAGTGCGCGTATATGCACAGGATGGCGCCGGCAACAGCACCGACGCATTGCTGGAACTCAACGTGGTCACCAAACTGCCAGACATCTATTACGAAATTGATATTGGCGGCGATACCACGCTGAGTCAGCAGGAAGCACAGCACGATCTCAGTTTCTATCTCGAAGGCGTAAAGGAGCTGACGCTCAACGGCAAAAACTACACGCCGGTCAATGGCATGGTGACCATCAGCGCCGAAGATCTGCAGGCGCTGCCGGATGGTGAAGTGTCGCCGCTGGCCACGCGCTGGGATGAGTACGGTAACCACGACACGCAAATCATCGAGAACCTGTTCAACGTCGCTACGCATCAGGTGCCGACCGTTACGCTGAATCAGCCGTCAGGCGACAGCGCCGCCGCCGTTCCGCATAGCGATGCGCGCGCCACGGAAAGCCACTATAACGCCAGCGATAGCAGCTACACCCTCGCCGATCATCTGCAGCAACATCAGGTTCAGAACCTTGCTTAATCCGCACATCAACCGCTAGCGACCTCGGCTAGCGGTTGCCAGCCCACTCTCATTGCTCACGGGACAACAGGGATGACTGCACAACCCTTCAACAGCGACAACGGCATCGCGGCGATGCTGCGCGTGGCGGCACGCTTCGGTAAACCAGCAGACGCCAGCACGCTGCGTCAGCAGATGCGCTGGTTTCAACATCTGGCACCCACGCAACAACTAGAACGTTTAGCCGGGCTGTTAGGCCTGCATTTCATGCTGGTGCCGCATAGCAAACTGCGCTGGCGGCAGGAAATCGTGCCGGTGTTGCTGCTGCTGGAAAACGGCAGCGTGGCGTTGATTGAAGAGGTGGATAGCAATGGTGGCGTGCGTTACTGGCTGAGCGAAAGTGGCGATGTGGTGCGCGCAGGTCAGCTGCAAGATTTGTTACTGCAGGCAGACATGCAGGTTGGCGTAATTGGCGTGGCGGCACGGGCGCGCGATGCGCGCATCGACGAGTTTGTGCAGCCGTATCAGCCGCACTGGTTCTGGCATAACTTTCGTGGCATGAAACGGCGCATCGCGGAAATCAGCCTGGCCTCGCTGGTCGGTAACGTGCTGGCGCTGGCGGGAATTCTGTTTTCCATGCAGGTCTACGATCGGGTGATTCCGGCGCAGTCGCAGCCGACGTTGTGGGTGCTGTTTGCCGGTGTGGTGCTGGCGGCGGCGATCGAGTATCTGATTCGCCTGATGCGCACCCAGGTTTCCGATCTGATGGGCAAACGCATCGACCTGAAAATATCCGCCATGCTGTTCGCGCGGGCGATGAATATCCGCAACGAAGCGCGTCCGCGTTCTACCGGCTCCTTTATTGCCCAACTGCGTGAAATTGATCAGGTACGCGAGCTGCTGACTTCCACCACGGTGAATGCCGCCGCCGACCTGCCGTTTGTGCTGCTGTTTCTGCTGATCATGGCGTCGATTGGCGGCTGGCTGGTGCTGATTCCGTTACTGGCGATTCCGCTGATTGTCATTCCCGGCTTGCTGGTGCAAATCCCAATGGCGCGGCTGGCGCAGGAAGGGTTGCGTGAAAGCGCGCTGCGCCAGGCGGTGCTGGTGGAAACCCTTGAAGGCGTCGAAGACATCAAAGCGCTGCAAGCGGAACCCTATTTTCAGCGGCAATGGGAGCAAACGCACGAAGTCAGCGCGGCCATCAGCAATCAACAACGTTTGTGGGGTGCGCGCCTCACCGGTTGGTCGGCCAGCGTGCAGCAGCTCACCTATGCCGGCATGTTGGTGTTCGGTGTCTATCTGGTGCTCGACAATCAGATCACCACCGGCACGCTAGTGGCGTGCAGCTTGCTCTCGTCACGCACCATCGCGCCGCTGATGCAGCTCACCATGGTGTTCTCGCGCTGGCAGCATGCTAAATCGGCAATGAAAGGGCTGGATGAGCTGCTGAAAAAGCCGCTCGACCAACCCGATCACGCCACGCTGGCGCACTGTCCGGTGCTCACCGGCAGCTATCAATTGCAAAACGTGCATTACCGCTACGAAGAGGAGAGCGGGAATAGCGTGCTCAACATTCCGCAGCTGCAGATCACGCCCGGCGAACGTGTGGCGATCCTCGGTAAAGTCGGCGCGGGTAAATCGACGCTGCTGAAAATGCTGGCCGGTCAGGCGCGCGCCAGCCAGGGAAAAGTGCTGGTGGACGGCGTCGATCTCACCTGCATCGATCCGGTCGATCTGCGGCGCCAGCTTGGCTGGCTGTCGCAGGATGCGCGGCTGTTTTTCGGTACGCTGCGCCAGAACCTGCTGCTCGGGAATCCGCACGCCAGCGAGCAGGAGATGCTGCAGGCGCTGCGCATCAGCGGCGCGTTAGCGCTGGTGCAGCAGGACGCTGCCAGTCTCGATCGCATTATTCATGAGGGCGGACGCGGCTTGTCCGGCGGCCAGCGGCAAATGGTGCTGCTCAGTCGGTTGATTCTGCGCCAGCCGCAGGTAGTGCTGCTGGATGAACCGACGGCGGCGATGGATGAACAGCTGGAAGCGCAGGTGATTCGTCAGCTGGCGCAATGGGTAACCGGGCGCACGCTGGTGCTGGTGACGCATCGTCCCGCGCTGCTGCGCATGGTTGATCGCATTATCGTGATGGATAACGGCCGTATTGTGGCTGATGGCGCGCGCGACGAGATTCTGCGTCATGCCGCCAGTAAAAAAGGAGATGCGGCATGAGTGTAGTGCTGTTGGATAAAGATCTGGCGCGGCGTGAACGTCGCACCTCGGCCATCATCTGGTTGTGCGTGGTAGCGCTGCTGCTGTTTCTGCTGTGGGCGCACTTTGCGGTGCTGGATGAAGTGACGGTGGGCATCGGCAAAGTCACGCCTTCCAGCCGCGCGCAGATCATTGATAGCCTCGATGGCGGGATCGTCAAACAGCTCGATGTGCACGAAGGCAATATTGTGCAACGCGGCGAGGTGCTGGCAACGCTCGATCCCACGCGCTTTCAAACCAATTTTGGTGAAGCGATTGCGCGGGTACGCACGCTGCGTGCCTCCTCTGAACGTTTACAGGCCGAGCTCAGCGATACGCCACTGAAATTCAGTACCGATATCCTGCAACATCCCGAGCTGGTGGCGCGTGAAACGCAGCTCTATCAGGCACGGCGGCAGAACTTTATCGAGACCATCGGTAATTTGCAGCAATCGCTGACGTTGGTGCAGGCAGAACTCAACGTGACGGAACCGCTGATGCTGCGCGGGGCGGCGGGCAAGGTGGACGTGATTCGTCTGCGTCGCCAGGTGAGCGATCTGCGCGGCAAAATCGACGAAGCGCGCAACGATTATTATGTGCGCGCTCACGAAGAGCAGGTGAAGAACAACGGTGAGCTGGATGCGCAATTGCAGGTGGCGGCGGGAAAACAGGATCCGTTGACACGCACCACGCTGATTTCGCCGGTACGCGGCATTGTGAAAGATGTGCGCGTCACCACCGTGGGCGGCGTGCTGGAGCCGGGTGGCAAGCTGATGGAGATTGTGCCGCTGGAGGATCAGCTGCTGATTGAGACGCGCATCAATCCGCGCGATATCGGCTACATTCGCCCAGGTTTGCCTGCGGCAGTGAAGATCACCGCCTACGACGCTTCCATCTATGGCGATCTGCGCGGAGAAGTCGAAACCGTTTCACCCGATACGTTGCAGGACGACGTGCGCCACGACGAATTTTACTATCGCGTCTATGTGCGCACGCAAAAAGCCGAGCTGACCAATAAAAGCGGACGCAAATTCGCCATCATGCCCGGCATGGTGGCCAATGTTGAAATTAAAACCGGTCAGAAAACCGTCATGGATTATTTACTTAAGCCGCTGAATAAAGCGAAGGAATCACTGCGTGAGCGTTGATAATCTGCACCGGCTATTATTGCAGCAATCTTTGTTACGTGCCGAAATTAACATTGCCATTTTAAGACTATGAATTGAACAAAATGTGCGGAAAGAGACAAATAATGCGTAGCGATTATTGTGGTTAATTTAACCCGCATAATTAACTTTACGGAATATAAGGTGACACCTGAATTTCGGGCAAAAAAATGCCGGGCAATCTAGCCCGGCGGGAAATTAGGGTAAATCAAATCATTCGGGGTGAATGAAGGTAATAATGAAATAAATGATGATAGCGGGGATAATTGTATGCTCTGGATAGGTTAGAGTTTTGTCATTCAGTGCGGAAATGCAACTTATGTAATCTTATGTTTTTAAACGATTAAATTATATGTTGTCAAAAAGTGCTATATTTTTTACCTATCTGTGCTGGTTATTAGTTCCCCGATATTTACATACTGAAATAACTATTAAATAGAATGAAACAGTTTTGGAAATTTAGTAGCATTTTCGTGATAGATTATTGCCCAACATAAAATAACAATGGCTTGCCGGCTGAATTTTTAATCGTTCAGCTCGCAGTGGCAAAAATAAAGGCACATTAAAGAGGGTAATAAAATGAAACGTCGCGTTCTCTCCCTGATGATTCCTGCATTGCTGGTTGCAGGATCAGCAAGCGCAGCTGAAATTTACAACAAAGATGGCAACAAATTAGACCTCTACGGCAAAGTGGATGGTCTGCATTATTTCTCTGATAACTCTAGCTCAGACGGTGACCAGTCTTACCTGCGTTTTGGCTTCAAAGGTGAAACTCAGGTGACCGATCAGCTGACCGGTTACGGCCAGTGGGAATATCAGGCAGCACTGAACACTGCAGAAAGCGAAGGCACCGCTAATAGCTTTACGCGTGTTGGTTTTGCTGGTCTGAAATTTGGTGATGCAGGTTCATTCGATTACGGCCGTAACTACGGCGTGATGTACGATCTCGGCGCATGGACTGACGTTCTGCCTGAGTTCGGTGGCGATACCTACGGCGCGGACAACTTCCTGTTCCAGCGCAGCAACGGCCTCGCAACCTATCGTAATACCAACTTCTTCGGTTTAGTCGATGGCTGGAACTTCGCGGTTCAGTATCAAGGCAAAAACGACAACCCAACCGAATCTACTGGCTCTGGTCGTGATGTACTGGGCGAGAACGGTGATGGCTACGGTCTGAGCACCACTTATGATCTGGGTTCAGGTTTCGGTATTGGTGCAGCGATGTTCCAGTCTGACCGTACCAATAACCAGAATGGTAATAATCCGCGCACTGCTAACATTCTTGGTCGCGGTGATAAAGCCGAAGCTTACAGCGGCGCGCTGAAGTATGACGCTAACAACGTTTACCTGGCCGCAATGTACAGCCGTTCATATAACGCGACGCGTTTTGGTGCGAGCGATAGCGGCACTGTTTACGGTTACGCTAACAAAGCAGATAACTGGGAATTGGTGGCACAGTACCAATTCGACTTCGGCCTGCGTCCATCTCTGGCATTCGTCTCTTCTCGCGGGACTGACATCGAAGGTTACGGCAGCCAGAACCTGAAGAAATACATTGATGTAGGCGCAACTTACTACTTCAACAAAAACATGTCGACCTATGTTGATTACCAGATCAACCTGCTGGACGACAACAACTTCACCGACGCAGCCGGTATCAATACCGATGACGTCGTAGCGCTGGGCTTGGTTTACCAGTTCTAAGGGTGATGGAGCGTGACTTGCCGGTCACGCTCCCGTTTTCAGTAGCGCATTCAGCGCGGCACGCAGCACCTCGACCACCAGTTCCGCATCCTCGCCAATCTGTACCTGCACAATCGCTCCCTCAACCAGCAACACCATTTGCGCCGTTTTTACCTGCTGCTCAGGCATCAACTTGTCGCTTATCGCCTGCGCCATCTCACGCTTATGCTGACGAATAATTTCGCTGGCTTCCGGTAACGTGCTGCCCAGTTCCGCCGCGGTATTGATAAACGCGCAGCCGCGATAATCGTCATCCCTGAACCAGCTCAGTAACGCTGCGGGCAGGGCATCGATCAACGCCGCGTGCTGATTCAGCGCATGACGAAACGCCAGCATCCAGCGCTGATGACGCTGCTGCAAAAACGCCAGCACCAGCGCATTTTTCGCCGGAAAGTGACGATAGAAGGTCACTTTAGTCACGCCCGCTTCTGCAATCACCTTATCCACGCCGGTGGCACGAATGCCCTGTTGGTAAAACAACTGCTGCGCGCACAGCAAGATACGATCGCGCGCGGATGCGCTGGCATCAAAGATCAGAGGTTCAAGCATAAAAAATTCCTTGTGTGCATGTAGACAGAATTGTCTACATACGGCAGGATGAATCAAGTAGACAGACCTGTCTACATAATCGGGAGAAATAACATGCTGGTGCCACCGTTCAATCAACAAACCGCGTTACAGAAAGTCCGCATGGCGGAAGATGCCTGGAACAGCTGCGATGCGCAGCGTGTTTCGCTGGTGTACAGCGAAGACACGCGCTGGCGCAATCGCAGTGAATTCGTCAATGGACGCGCAGAAGTCGTGACCTTCCTGCATCGCAAGTGGGTCAAAGAGTTGGATTATCGACTGATCAAAGAGTTATGGGCGTGGCACGAAGATAAGCTGGCGGTGCGCTTTGCCTATGAATGGCATGATGACAGCGGTAACTGGATCCGCAGCTATGGCAATGAGAACTGGCACTTTGGCGCCGATGGTTTGATGATTCAGCGATTCGCCTGCATCAACGATCTGCCGATCCGCGCAGACCAGCGTCTGTTCCACTGGCCAGCTGGCACGCGCCCGGACGATCATCCGGGCCTGAGTGAGTTGGGGCTATAGCGGTTATTGCATACCGCGCCATTTTTTGGCTTTTGGCGCCGGTTGCGGCGGCGGGTTGGTGATGGCGGTCAGGCTGCCTTCCATCGCGACACCCGCCAGCGTGAAGGCGGAGAAGCTAAGCCAGTGCTGCCATTTACTGTTTTGTGTTTTAGTATTTTCCATTCTGCACCTCGCTGAAGTTCAACTCATCTTCAACAATGCAGCATTCATGCCAGCGCACCGCTCTCAGCGCCACGCGCCTTGCAGCGACTTTGCTACACTGCGCCAGCGCTGAAGCGGTGCAGAAGGGTGATTTTCTGGTGCAATAATTTAACGTCGGCGAGCAGGATAGTGCTGAATCAGGCGATGGCGGTAAGTCTGCCAACATTTGAAACTGCCATAAATAAATAGCGCGGCGGTAATTGCGACAATCATATAAACCATCTGATGCTCCTGTAGGTATAACGTTGCAGGAACCGCTTATCCTGTGTCAGCGTTTATCGAACATCAAGCAGCTTTAGACTGCTTTACAAGCGAGTTATGCTTTGTAATTGGCTGTAGTAATGCGTTACAGATGAGGAATTGATGCGTTTTCAGAATATTCTGCTAATTAGCCTGCTGGCATTGGGACTCAGCGGTTGCGAAAAAAACAGTAGCCAACCCGCGTTGGTACTGGAAGGCAAAACCATGGGAACCGTGTGGCGCGTCAGTGTTGCCGACGTTGATCAACAGCGCAAAGCGGCGTTGCAGCAGCTGATTCAGCAACAGCTGGATCGTGATGACGGCGAACTCTCGACATGGAAAAGTGATTCGGTGCTGTCGCGCTTTAATCAGTATCAAGGTAATACTCCGCAGCCGGTGAGCGCCGATATGGCGGATATTGTCACTGAAGCGCTGCGAATTGGGCACAAAACCTCGGGTGCGATGGATATTACCGTCGGCCCGCTGGTCAATCTGTGGGGCTTTGGCCCGACGAAGCAGCCAGCGCACACGCCCAGCGAGGCGGAAATCGCCGCCGCTAAAGCGCTGACCGGTTTGCAGCATCTGCGCGTCATTCAGGGCGTTGACGGCCAATGGCTGCAGAAAGATTTGCCTGGCTTGTATGTCGATCTCTCCACCATGGGCGAAGGTTATGCCACCGATCATCTGGCGCGCCTGATGGAGCAGCAAGGCATCACCAATTATCTGGTTTCGGTGGGTGGCGCGGTATTGAGCCGTGGCGTTAATGCCAATCAACAGCCGTGGCGCGTGGCGATCCAGAAACCCACCGATCGCGAAAACGCGGTGGAAGCGCGCGTCGATCTGCAAGGGCACGGCATCAGCACTTCCGGCAGCTATCGCAACTATTATGAACTGGACGGCAAACGCATTTCGCACGTCATCGATCCCACCACGGGCAGACCGATTGAGCACAAGCTGGTTTCGGCGACGGTGATTGCCACCACCGCGCTGGAAGCGGATGGCTGGGATACCGGTTTAATGGTGCTCGGCAGCGAACGCGCTAAAGCGTTGGCGTTAAAAGAGCATCTGGCGGTTTATTTGATCAGCAAGCAGGGCGACGGCTTTACTCACTGGATGTCCCCGCAGTTTAAAACCTTCCTCATCGATCAGGCATCTCAATAAAGGAGGCGCACATGCTGGATTTATTTAGTGACGAAGCGCCGTGGCAGGAACCGCTGGCGGATGGCGCGGTGATTCTGCGACGTCGCGCCCGCGAACAGGCTGATGCGCTGCTGGCGGCGATTCACGACGTCGCCGCTAAGAATCCCTTTGCCCATCGCATCACGCCCGGCGGCCATCGCATGTCGGTGGCGATGACTAACTGCGGCGATTTTGGCTGGTCCACCGATTCGCGCGGCTATCAATATACCGAGCAGGACAGCAACAGCGGACACCATTGGCCGCCGATGCCCGCGCTATTCCGCGAACTGGCGCAGCACACCGCACGCGAAGCGGGCTTTGCCGGTTTCAATCCTGATGCCTGCCTGATTAACCGCTATGAACCCGGCGCAAAACTGACGCTGCATCAGGATAAAGATGAGAAGGATCTGCGCCAGCCGATTGTATCGGTTTCATTAGGATTGCCTGCGGTGTTCCAGTTCGGCGGTTTCGAACGCGGTGATGCCACCCAGCGCGTGCTGCTGGAACATGGCGATATTGTGGTGTGGGGCGGGCCATCGCGCCTGCGTTATCACGGCATTTTGCCGCTCAAACCCGGCATTCATCCGCAGGCGGGCGCGTTCCGCTACAACCTCACTTTCCGCCGCGCTTTTTAGGCATCTTCGGCGTTTATATGCAGGTGCGCATGAATGCGCACCCTACGAAACCCCGCCATATATCCGTAGGGTCGCCATTCATGGCGACCAATTCATTCAGGCAACTATGAGATGAGAATTATTCTTGCTATCAGCCAAGGCGACATTAAACTGCAGGCTGCTTTATTGACCGCTGGAACCCTTTAATGGCATTGCTGCAAGTCGTTTTTCGCCAGTACCGCTGGCCTTTTATTGGCGTTATTCTTCTCACGTTGTTAAGTGCCGTGCTCGGTATCGGCCTGATTGCCTATATCAATAATGAGCTGATCGTCGCGGTGAATACCTCGATTTCGGTGCTGCCAAGTTTCCTTGGCCAACTGTTCCTGCTGATGGCGGTGACGCTCGGCTCACAGCTGGCGTTGACCATGCTCGGCCACCACTTTGTCTGGCGGCTGCGCGGCGAATTCATCAAACGGATCCTCGACACGCGCGTGGAGCGCATCGAACAGATCGGCAATGCCCAGTTGCTGGCCGGTCTCACCAGCGATGTGCGCGCCATCACCATCGCCTTCGTGCGTTTACCCGAGCTGATTCAGGGCATCATTATTACGCTCGGTTCGGCACTTTATCTCGCCTGGCTCTCGCCGAAAATGCTGCTGATCACCTGCCTGTGGCTGGTGGTGACGCTGGTTGGCGGCTGGTTGCTGGTGTCACGGGTTTATCAGCACATGGCTAAGCTGCGTGAAATCGAAGATGACCTATATCGCGATTTCCAGACCATTATTGAAGGGCGCAAAGAGTTGCAGCTCAACCGCGAACGTGCGCAGCTGATTTACGACAGCGTTTATCAGGAAAATGCCAAAAGCTATCGCCACCATATTGTGCGTGCCGATACCTTCCATCTCAGCGCGGTGAACTGGTCGAATATCATGATGCTGGGCGCGATTGGCATCGTGTTCTTTATGGCGAACGGATTGGGCTGGGCCAACACGGCTGTGGCGGCAACCTATTCGCTGACGCTGCTGTTCCTGCGTACACCGCTGCTGGCGGCGGTGGGTGCTTTGCCGACGCTGCTCAGCGCGCAGGTTGCCTTCCGCAAACTCAACACCTTCGAACTGGCGCCGTATGAAGAAACCTTCAAGGCGCTGCCAAATGTCAGCGACTGGCAAACGCTGGAGCTGCGCGATGTCTGCTTCCACTATGGCGAGCACGGATTCCAGGTTGGGCCGATCAATTTGACGCTGCGTCGCGGCGAGTTGGTGTTCCTGATTGGCGGCAACGGCAGCGGAAAATCGACGCTGGCGATGCTGCTCACTGGCCTCTATCAACCGCAGTCGGGCAGCTTACTGCTGGACGGCAAAGTGGTTGACTGGCAAAACCTCGATGCGTATCGCAAACATTTCTCGGCGGTGTTTACTGACGTACATCTGTTTGATCGCTTGATCGGCGACCAGGGGCAACCGGCCAATCCTGCGCTGGTGCAGCAGTGGCTGGAGCGTCTGAAGATGCAGGATAAACTCAAGCTGGAAGGTAACAAGGTGCTCAATCTGCAACTGTCGAAAGGGCAGAGCAAGCGACTGGCGCTGCTGCTGGCGGCTGCCGAAGAGCGCGACATCCTGCTGCTCGACGAATGGGCAGCGGATCAGGATCCGCATTTCCGTCGCATCTTCTATCGTGAGCTGCTGCCGTGGTTACAGGAATCGGGCAAAACGGTGTTCGCCATCAGCCACGACGATCACTACTTTATCCATGCCGATCGCTTGCTGGAGATGCGCGAAGGTCAGCTGAGTGAGTTGACCGGCAACGAACGCGAGATGGCAACGCTGGATGCGGTGCAACGTACCGATACCGGCCATTAACGCCAGCCGGGAAAGCTTAGCGAAAACCCTTATTGGGCAAGAGGTTGCGGAGTGAGTAAAGTGACTCCCAGCAGAAATCCTCGTTTCTGCGTCCCTGGAACACTTTTCTGTCGTCTTGTGTTGTCACCGGCTCGGGTTTATTTCTGAGCCGGTTTTTTATTTTGGTAGCGGATGCGTCAGCAGTGTAATCACGCGGTTTCCAGCCAGCCAGAAACGCGCCTGCAGCAATACTTCCGTGGTGAAATGCCTATCAAAATCCCGACACAAGCGCAGCGTTGCGCGGCCTTGCTGCACGTCCAGCTCTACGACTTCCGCCTGAAGAAAATCCATCGGCTGATGCAACTGCGGCCACAGCGCTTTGTAAACACTCTCTTTCAGTGAAAACAGCAGCGTAGCGGCCTGGGCAAAGGGCAAAGGTTGCGCCATCAGACGCTGCTTTTCCGCCGTGTTCATTAACATCTCAGCAGTTTCATTAGCGGTTTCCTCCGCCATTATCTGCTCAACGTCCACGCCAATGCACAATGGCTCGCGCGTCGCAGCCATCACCGCAACGCTGTGCGTGTGCGACAGCGACGCCTGAATGCCGGCGGGCCATAGCGGTGAACGATCAGGTGCATTACACAATACAAAATGCGGTAAGCCGAAGTGCGCAAGGTTTTGCTGCACCAGCCAACGACTCGCGAGATGCTCGGCTTTGCGTTTGGTCACCGCGCACTGTAGCGACGCGGGCAGCGGCAATTGCCACGCCTGATGCAGTTCGGCATGCCAGTGTTGTTGATCAAATTCACACCAGGCGATCGGTACGACATCCAGCGACATGCCAGCAGCGCGGATAAACGGGGAAGAGGGCAGAACAAGCGGCGTTTGAGAGGCGAACATAAAAAATCACGGCTGACGGAAAACGTAGTTTTACCAGTCAGCCGGATGGAGAGCAAGCCAAAGGGGCTCGCCTACTTTTAGTTGTTTGGCGGAATCGCCATACCTTTAATCTGCACCACGAAGTGCTGATGGCCTTTGGTGATGCGCGCACCGCGATCGCACCAACGCGAGGCGAGACGGAAGAAATCGTCGCTGCCGATATCGTAAGCCAGTTCAACTTTATTGATACCCGAGTGCAGGAGTTCTTCCGCATCCTGCAGGTTTTTTGCTTTGATGACCATAATGGTTTCCATCGAAAAAACAAGAGACCTAAGAGTAAGAGAATTCTGTGACAGTTTTGTTTCAGTTTGATGAAGTGCTGTCATATTTATCCAGAAATGTGATCTGGCTCGGGTTAGGTTTCTTTCGGTAAGTTACTGATTAAAAGCTAATAATTATTCATTTACTGGCGATAATCTGATAATGCTTGTGGGTTCAGGCACGATCAGCCAGTCATCCTTAAATCTTCGCCTGATTAACGCGTGCTGTGAGTTGTTGGTGACTCTCCTTACGTTCGCTATAGCGATCCGCGAGATAGTCAGCGTGGCCTTTCAGGATCAGCGTGATTTTGAATAACTCTTCGACCACATCAACAATCCGATCATAGTACGCCGAGGGTTTCATCCGGCCTTCTTCATCAAATTCCTGCCACGCCTTCTCAATCGAAGACTGATTGGGAATGGTGAACATACGCATCCATCGACCCAGCACGCGCATCTGATTGACGGCATTGAATGATTGGGAACCGCCACACACCTGCATCACTGCAAGGGTTTTGCCCTGCGAAGGACGGATTGCGCCTTCCGTCAGCGGAATCCAGTCAATCTGCGCTTTCAGGATGCTGCTCATCGCGCCGTGCCGTTCTGGCGAGCTCCACACCATGCCATCGCACCACCTCACCAAACTCCGCAACTCTTGCACTTTTGCATGCGTTTCAGGCGCATCATCAGGCAGCGGTAAACCCGACGGGTTAAATATTTTCACCTCAGCGCCCATTCTGGTCAGCAAGCGAGAGGCTTCTTCTGCCGAGAATCGGCTAAAGGAGCGCTCACGTACCGAACCGTAAAGAACGAGAAATTTCGGTGGCAGCTCAGATTTACCGGTCTGTTCGGCAATGGAAGGATCAAAGTGTTCAGTCACAAGGGCAGGAAATGAGGTCATGTGAAAATCTCCAGTCTGTAAATTCTGCCTTTACTTCTAACACATGTGAATTAACATATGTATTAAATTTTCACTGGAACCTAAATCGATGCTTCCTGTTCAACTTTTCAAACTGCTGGCCGACGAAACGCGCACGACGATCGTTTTACTGTTACGAGAGGCCGGAGAGTTATGTGTCTGCGATCTCTGCGCTGTCACCCAACAATCACAGCCAAAGATTTCACGCCACATTGCCTTGCTGCGCGATGCTAAGCTGATTCTGGATCGACGTGAAGGCAAGTGGATTCACTATCGTCTTTCTCCGCATATGCCGGCCTGGGCTGCGTCGATTATCGATACGGCCTGGAATAGCCAACGTGATGAAGTGCGTGAATCGCTGAAGAACTCCGCCGCTATGGGTTGTGAATAATTATCAAACACATTCTATTATTCGAATGCATTGGGGGCGCAATGTTTCTGGCAGGCGCAATATTTGTTTTGACCATAGTGTTTGTCATCTTGCAGCCGCGCGGCCTGAGCATTGGCTGGACAGCAACGATAGGGGCTTTACTTCCGGCGTGGGTGTCGTGATGACGTTGCCCATGCTGCTGGTCACCCTGAGTGCGTTGGCCTTGCGCCTGACGTTGTCCCATTAAGAGGAAAGCAACCATGACTGACATCACCATTTACCACAATCCTGACTGTGGAACATCGCGCAACACGCTGGCGTTAATTCGCAATAGCGGCGTTGTACCGACCATTATTCTCTATCTTGAAACGCCGCCCCGTCGTGAAAAGCTGGAGGAGTTGATCGGTGAGATGGGTATCAGTGTGCGTTCATTACTGCGCAAAAATGTCGAACCTTTCGAGCGATTAGGTTTGGCTGAAGAGCGTTTTAGTGATGAGCAGCTGATCGAGGCGATGTTGAACTATCCCATCCTGATTAACCGTCCGATCGTTGTATCTCCTCTGGGAACACGCTTATGTCGGCCTTCTGAATCTGTTCTCGAAATCCTGCCTGATGCGCAGCAGGGAGAGTTAATCAAGGAAGGTGGTGAGAAGGTGATTGGTAATGATGGGAAGCGGATTGTTTAGACCGGACAAGTGATTAACAGGCACTAAGCCGATTTGTGGTCAAACCGATCACCCGGTGGAGAGATGCCCTTTGAATGCATATTTCCCTAATAAACCTCAGTGCAGAAATAAAACAATCCAAATCATCCGTTTCTATATAAGAGACATCTTGCGTGATACAGATCAAATTTATTGGTAAGAGCAAGCGTATAAATACGTCAACTTAATTTGAACTGGAAATTAACAAGTGAAACGTACGTTTATCGCTCTAGCTATTACCGTCGCTGCATTTAATGCTGCCGCTGCAATGGATACTAATCAGGCCGCTAACGATGCTGAAAGCAATGCAGCTAATGCTGCCTTTAATGAAACGACTAGCCGTGATGGTACAGGCCGATTTAATGCTGATGGCTCTTTTAGTCAGGACACGATAAATCATGCAGTAGACGCCACAGCCCGTGCCCGTCAATCTGACGCGGAGGCTGCTCGTTATGCCGGTGCAACATACAATAACCATTACGGTCAATCGTATCTTGATGCTAAAAATAATCAGTCTGCACTGTCATCAAGCCCGGCAGTTAATGCTGCTTCTTATCGTTTGGGTATCGAACAACAGCAGCAGAAATCTATGGGCGTGGCGACTATAAACGTCGCTGTGAGTAGCCTGAATCCGAAAACCCCAATCAGCGTAACAGTTAACGGCGTAACTAAAACCGTAGCGGCTTCAACCCTTGCACCTTCTACGCAGGTTGCTGTACCTCATATTCCCGCTTTTGAACGCAATCCAGGTAAAGGCTCAAGCAATGATCAAGGCTCATCACATTCTGTTGGTGGCAGCGGCAATGGTGCAAATAATGCTGCTAACACTCATAGCGCGCATGGCTTAGGTGGTGGTGATCATATTGGTGGCGGTTCAGCAATGGGCGGTGGATTCCACGGTAGCTGGTAAGCGAGACTATTGAGATATGAAAAAAGGGACTATCCAGAAGGACAATCCCTTTTTCGCAGTGATTTGGTCGGCACGAGAGGATTTGAACCTCCGACCCCGGACACCCCATGACCGTGCGCTACCAGGCTGCGCTACGTGCCGAACGTGGAAGAATATTACTGTTTCCGCGCACGATTGCAATATGAGCAGCATTTAACTGCCTCATAATTAATCAGTTTGCGACGAATCGCTTCTCTTCCGTCAGCACCTGCAGCAGCAACGCCAACTGCGGTTTATGATCTTTCAGCTTGTGACCCTGCGCATCGTAAGCGCTGTAGCTGCCGTTGTTATTCAGCACCAGCGTCACGGTTGGCGTGGTCACTACCAGTTTGCCATCTTCGCTGCTCGCCACCCAATCGTGGCTGCGTTGCGCGGCAAACAGATCTTCACCCTGTGAGAAGTTGGCGGGGTTAGTTCGCACGTGCAGCAGACGCTGCATCAGCGTGGTCATCACGTCTTGCTGATCGGTCAGGCGATCGATGGTTTGCGCGGGCGTATTCGGCCAATGCACCACCAGCGGCACCTGCAAGGTCGCACGATTACCTGGATTATCATCGTTGCTATCAAGATTAACCGCACGCTGCGCCGTAATCACCACCACGGTATTTTTCAGCAAATCGCGATCCTGCAAGGTTTGCAGCACCGCATTAATCTGCTCATCGACACCGCTTGCCTGACGCGTATAGCTGCGCTGGCGCGCCTTCAGGTTGTCGCCATTAACCGTGACACCGTTCAGGGCAATCCACGAGAACCATGGCGCGCTGTTAGATCTCTGGCCGTTGAGCCAGTTTTGCCACTGCGTCACTGTGGTACTATTCGGCTGGGTATCGGCCTGCGGCAGCGAATAGTCTGCTAATAAAGCCTGACGATACAGCGGTTGGCTAAAGCCGTCCGATGAGAACAAGCCAAACTGATACCCTTGCGTATTCAGCGCATTGAGCAGGGCCGAAGGCGTGCGCGACGCTAATACGCCATCCATATAGCTGGAAGAGATGCCGTAGAACAGGCCAAACAATCCTTTTTCCGGCTGCAGTCCCGCGCTGTAGTGCTGGGTGAAGCGCACATTTTCGCTGGCGAATTGATGGAGCGACGGCAGCGCTTTATCGACGCTGGCGTTATTCAGACCATCAACGGTTAACACCAGCAGATTGTGGCGCGTACCACCATCGCGGAAGGTAATGTCACTCAGCGGATACTGCACTGACAACGCTTCTGGATCGCCCTGTTGCACCAGACGGCGCTGATACTCTTGCGCATCCAGCAAACCGTGACGCTCAAGGAAGCGACGCGCGGTCATTGGATAGGAGAGCGGCAGATTGGCGCGCTGCATGGTAATCGGGCGATAGAAGTTGGCATCGGCCCAGATATACAGCAGATGGCTAGCGAAGAAGGCGCTGATAAACAGGGCGGCCAGCGGCTTGCCGAACGAACGCCGATTAAGGCTACGCAGCTTTTGCCAGCTCCAGGTCGCAAACAGCATTTCGACGAGGAAAATCAGCGGCACGCTAATAAACATCAGCTGCCAGTCGCGCGCCATCTCACTTTGATCGGGGTTAATCACCAGCTCCCACACCACCGGATTGAGGTGCAAGTGGAAGCGGCTGAATACCGCGCTATCGACCATTATTAGCGTCAGCCCGGCGGTGGCGATAATCGCCGACAGCACCCTCAGCAATCGCTGTGACATCACCACAAAGGTGAGAGGAAAAATGATCAGCAGATAGCCCGCGAAGACAATGAAACTGAAATGACCGATCCAGCTGGTAAAGGCATAGATACGTCCGGCGAGCGACGCGGGCCAGTCGGCGACCAACAGGTAGCGGCTGCCTAATATAAACGCGAAGATAATATTAAACAGGGCAAACCAATGCCCCCAGCTGATCATCTGGGAGACTTTTTCGCGGTAGCGCTGCCGGTTGGTTACCATATTATGAGGTCAAATCTGCATATTAATGAGCGTTATCGTCGCGTACGGATGACTGCAACGCATCCGCGAAAGATCGTGCCAGAGTGCGGCGTTGAGCCGGTGAAACGCTGGTATTGATCAAGTTAGTTACCATGTTACCCAATACCATCAGGGAAAGGTCGGTTGGCGCTTTGTCTTTTTCAAGAATCTGCGCCATCTCTGCGAGGAGCTTTTCCACGCGTTCGTCACTGTAACGGGATGATTGTGGCATATCGTCGTCTAATCAAGGGTGAAAAGGCGGTATATTACCGTAACAACGCACTTTTTTCCGCAATTTTATCGCAAGCAGAGCGATCAGTTTGTGCTGATAGTTGAAAGCGACTGCGGGCGGTGTTTGAATACGCGCCTGAGCTAAAAGGAGAGTCTACCATGAGTCTGGATATCGACCAGATTGCCCTGCATCAGTTAGTTAAACGTGATGAAAACCAGTTGGAACTGATACTGCGCGACACTTTGCTGCCCGCGAACCGCGCGGTTGAAGAGATGGCAGAAGAGCTGCATCGGGTTTACAGCGCCAAAAGCAAAGCCTACGGCCTGTTTAACGAGGACAGCGAACTGGCCGATGCGTTGCGTAACTGCCGCAAAGGGGAAGATGACTTTCTGGCATTTAGCCGTGCGGCAACCGGACGTCTGCGCGATGAGCTGGGTAAATATCCGTTTGCGGAAGGCGGCGTGGTGCTGTTCCTGCACTATCGCTATCTGGCCGTTGAGTATTTGCTGATTGCGGTGCTGAACAGCCAGTCGAGCATGCGCGTGAATGAACAGCTGGATATCAGCAGCACGCATTATCTCGATATCAATCATGCGGATATCGTGGCACGCATCGATCTCACCGAGTGGGAAACCAACCCGGAATCCACCCGTTATCTCACCTTCCTGCGCGGGCGCGTAGGCCGTAAAGTGGCGGATTTCTTTATGGATTTCCTCGGTGCCAGCGTCGGTCTGGATACCAAAGCGCAAAACCGTGGCTTGCTGCAAGCGGTGGATGATTACTGCGCCGAATCGGATCTCGATAAAAACGAGCGCCAGAACTATCGTCAGCAGGTTTACACATACTGTAACGATCAGCTGCAGGCCGGCGAAGAAATTGCGCTGCACGATCTCTCCAGCGAATTACCGCCGCTGGGTGAAAAAACCTTCCAGGCGTTTACTCAGGAGCAGGGCTACGAGCTGGAAGAGACCTTCCCGGCGGATCGCAGCACCTTGCGTCAATTGACCAAGTTCGCTGGTAGCGGCGGTGGCTTAACCCTGAACTTTGATGCCATGCTGCTTGGCGAGCGCATCTTCTGGGATCCCACTACTGACACGCTGACCATCAAAGGCACGCCACCGAATCTGCGCGATCAGTTGCAACGTCGAACCAGCAGTAAATAAATTTCAGCCATAAAAAAACGCCGCATATGCGGCGTTTTTTTTCAACTCATTCAGCGATTAAGCGCGAACGAAGTCGATGTGGAACAGTTTTGGCTTGAACGGATGACGCTGTACCGCCTGAGCTTTAACTTTGATTTCTTTACCATCAACAGCGATGGTCAGCACTTCGCTGTAGAACTCTGCTTTAACTTGCACGTTCATCACAGCATCGTGGTCCAGTTCGATAGCAACTGGTGCTTCATTTCCACCATAGATGATGGCTGGGAATTTGTTTGCTACACGCAGGCGGCGGCTCGCACCCTTACCCTGGTCTTTACGTACTTCAGCGTTAATAGTGAACATTTGATGTCTCTTCAATAGTTCCTGCTACAGGCGACCCAGCAACAGGACGGTTATTCAAACTGCTTTTACGGATGCAAAAGCGGGCGGCATTATAGCCCCAATGATGCCGCAGGGGCAAATGATTCCGCCGCTTAACGCAGCTCATTGGCGCGGCGATAACGCCCCTGATAATCAAACATTTTTTCGCGGATCTGCCAGAAATGGCCTTTTGCGCGCGCCACCACAAAGTCCGGATGGCGTAATAAAGGCTGTAAGGCGATCACATCCGCTGCGGTTTGCCAGCCAAGCTCGACGCCCGGCGCGCGCTGATGCGGACGCATAAACAGTTGCTCAAAGGCTTTACGTTGCGCCGGGGTTTGCAGACGAAAGCGCTCGCTGACGCTGGTGCCATCTTCATCGAAATAGGTGGCTTTCAGCCATTCCCCTTTGTCATCGCGTCCTTGCTCCAGCGTCATGCCAGAACAGCGCAACACACGCGCATCTTTCAGTTTCAGCGCGGCTTTCAGCATGTCATCCGGGTCGACCAGAATTTTGTCGCATTGATTGCAGCGCCGTGCGGCGATGTCATTCTCGGCCCCGCAATCCGGGCAGCTTTTAAAGCGGAAGCGGTAATCACACTGTTCACGCTCGCCTTCATCATCTTCCAGCGCGCCCTGACAGCGGCGGCCAAAATGCTCGATGATGTGTCCATCTTCGGTGGTTTTTCCCCAGAAGGTATTGGCGAAACCGCAGGCGGGACAGAACACCTGCACCGGCTGATTGTCGCTGGCACCTTTCGGTGCGCCAACTTCGGGGGTGAAAAGATCGTGTGGGTTTCCGGCGTAATCCAGTACCAGACAATCGGTTTTGCCGGGCGACAGGCGTAAACCGCGCCCGACAATCTGTTGATAGAGGCTGACGGATTCGGTGGGGCGCAGAATGGCGATCAAATCAACGTGGGGCGCGTCAAAGCCGGTGGTCAGGACGGCGACGTTGACGAGGAACTTCAGCTGCTGCGCTTTAAATTCAGCAATCAAGCGGTCGCGATCTTTCACCGCCGTTTCCGCCGATACCAGCGCGCTGTTTTCAGGCAGCAGCGTGAGAATTTCACGGGCATGCTCCACGGTAGAAGCGAACACCATCACGCCGCGTCGATCTTCAGCAAACTCAACAATCTGCCGGATAATATGCGGCGTCACGCGATGCTGTTGTTTCAGCTCGCGGTTGAGATCGGCTTCGCTAAACAGCCCATTATTCTGCGGGATCAGCCGGCTGAAATCGTACTGCACCACCGGCATATCTAAGCGCTCCGGCGGCACCAGAAAGCCGTGTTTGATCATATAGCGCAGCGGCAGCTCATAAATGCAGTCGCGGAACAGTGCTTTCTCATCACCGCGCACCATGCCGTGATAGTGGAACTGGTAAATCCAGCCTTTGCCGAGACGGAAGGGCGTGGCGGTCAAACCCAACAGGCGCAGCTGCGGATTATGTTGCCGCAGGTGAGTGAACAGCAGCTGATACTGGCTCTCTTCGTTATCGCTGATGCGGTGACACTCATCGACGATCACCAGCGAAAAGGCGCTGTCGAAGCGATCAAGATTGCGCGCCACCGACTGCACGCTGCCAAACACCACTTTGCTTTCGCTCTGCTTGCGCTGCAAACCGGCGGCGAAGATGTCGGCTTGCAGGCCATACGCCTGATATTTACTGTAATTCTGCTCCACCAGCTCTTTCACGTGAGCCAGCACCAATACTCGTCCGCGCGCTAACCGCGCCAGTTCAGCAATCACCAGACTCTTTCCCGCGCCGGTCGGCAGCACAATCACCGCCGGCGTAGCATGGCGACGAAAGTGGTTGAGCGTGGCGTCAACCGCCTCTTGTTGGTATGGGCGCAGGGTGAATGACATCGGGGCAAACTTTTTTCTGGAACGGACGCGCATTATGGCATGAAAGCCAGTTAAACGCAGGTTCACTACTGTTAGCAGTCTAAGGATCAAGCTATACTGCCCACACTTTCTTAACGGACAAAAACACCGTTTCAGTTTCCCCCGCAGTAACAGGCAAAGCGAATTCATGCGACTCGAAAAATTCATATCTCAGCAACTGGAAGTTAGCCGTGCTATCGCCGGACGCGAAATCCGCGCCAAAAAAGTCACCATTAACGGCGAAGTCGTGCGCGATGCGGCTTATAAAGTATTGCCAGACGATGAAGTCGAATACGACGGCAATCCGCTGGTGGTGCAGCAAGGTCCGCGCTATTTCATGCTGAACAAGCCGCAAGGTTACGTCTGCTCAACCGACGATCCCGATCATCCCACCGTGCTGTTCTTTATCGAAGAACCTGCGGCGTTCAAGTTGCATGCGGCGGGGCGTCTGGATATCGACACTACCGGTTTGGTGCTGCTGACCGACGATGGTCAATGGTCACACCGCATTACTTCACCGAAGCATCACCTGGAAAAAACCTATCTGGTGGAAGTCGAAGAGCCGATCGATCCAGAACTGGTTGAGAAGTTTGCTGCAGGTGTACAGCTGCACAATGAAAAAGAGCTCACCAAACCGGCGGTGCTGGAGATTCTTGATGAGAAAGCGGCACGCTTGACCATCAGTGAAGGGCGCTACCATCAGGTTAAACGCATGTTTGCGGCGATGGGTAACCATGTATCGGCGCTGCATCGCGAACGTATTGGTGACATCGAGCTCGATGAAGATCTCGGTGAAGGTGAATATCGTGAATTGACCCAGCAAGAGGTCGACAGCATCGGCCTGCCAGAAGAACTCAAACAACGCAAATAGCGGGAGAACGCGGTGCGCAAGGAAAAGAATTCACCGGTTGGTTTAGTGGTCATCCTCGGATTGCTGGCGATGTTGATGCCGCTTTCGATTGATATGTATCTGCCGGCCATGCCGCAAATCGCCCATGAGTTTGCGGTTTCGGCGGGCAGCGTGCAGATGACGCTCAACCTCTACATCCTCGGTTTCGCCATTGGCCAGTTAGTTTATGGCCCACTGGCGGACAGCTACGGACGTAAACCGGTGATTGTGCTGGGCACGCTGATCTTTGCCTGCGCCGCTGCGGCTTGTGCGCTGTCACAAACCATCGATCAGCTGATCTTTATGCGCTTCCTGCACGGCTTATCGGCCGCTGCTGCCAGCGTGGTGATCAACGCCTTGATGCGCGATACCTACTCGAAAGAGGACTTCTCGCGCATGATGTCATTCGTGATGCTGGTGACCACCATAGCGCCGTTGCTGGCACCGATTATCGGTGGCTGGCTACTGTTGCTGTGGAACTGGCACGCCATCTTCTGGACGCTGGCGGGTGCCGCGCTGATTACCACGGTGCTAGTGGTGACGCAAATCCGTGAAACGCTTAAGCCTGAACAGCGGCAGCGCTTTCATCTGCGTACCACCTTAGGCAACTTCGTGGCGCTGGTGCGCCATAAACGCGCCTTCAGTTACATGCTGGCGAGCGGTTTCTCCTTTGCCGGATTATTCACCTTCCTCAACGCCGGTCCGTTTGTGTACATCGAAGTGAACCACGTTTCACCGCAGAACTTCGGCTATTACTTTGGCCTGAACGTGGTGTTCCTGTTCGTGATGACACTGATCAACAGCCGCGCCGTGCGCCGCTTTGGTCCGGTGAAAATGTTCCGCCTGGGATTGGTGATTCAGTTTGCGATGGGCGTTTGGCTGCTGATCTCTAGCGCGCTGGATTTAGGTTTCCTGTCGCTGGTGTTTGGCGTGGCGATGTTTATTGGCTGCGTCTCGACGGTGTCGTCGAATGCGATGGCGGTGATTCTGGATGAGTTCCCACATATGGCGGGCACGGCTTCTTCGCTGGCGGGTACGCTGCGTTTTGGTGTCGGTGCCTTAGTTGGCGCGCTGCTCTCATTAGTCAGCATTAACAGCGCATGGCCGATGGTGGCTACGATTGCACTGTGCGCCACCATCTCGATTGTGCTGTTCACCTATGCTTCACGGCCTCAACGGGCAGCGTGACATCCTCAAGGTCGCCATGAATGGCGACCTTACATATCCTGAATCTTTCCGTAGGGTCGCCATTTATGGCGACCTGGCCTAACTTAAATCTCTCCCCTCACTCGCTAATCCCCATTCATTCGTTATGCTTAATGTTTCCATTATGTGAAAATTTAGAGATAAAAAAGTAACGAGATTGCGTCTAAAATGATTGTTAACCGCAGCCGAACACGGTAAACATAGGCATAAATGTGAGAAGCCTCGCAAATTATAAATTGGCTACACGCTTAGTGCTTAAAACGAGAAGGCAGACTGAGTTTGTATTCTGAGCTAACCAGGTTGGGATTCACCACGTTGTGCCGTCGTCGTGAATAAAGTTAACGTCTCTGGGGGCCGTATAACTATGCTGCAACTTTCCGTTGTGCATCGCTTGCCACAACATTATCGCTGGTCGCTTGAACATGCGGGTGAAATCGAGCGTCAGGAAGCTGCGAATGGCGTGCATGCTGAAGATTTAGTGGTGCTGCGTCTGCTGAGCCACGATGGTCATCCGGCGCTGGAAATTCTGCACCAGCTGAAAGAAACGCTGGCGCAGATTCAGGTCGAATGCAAAATCGCTCAGTGTGAAGGGCAGCCTTGTCTGCTGATTCAACGTGATGACGAAAGCGCGACCAACTGCTGCCTGAAAAATCAGGGTGTTGCTATCGCCGAAACCTTCGATGGTCACTGACTCAGATCTTTTCCCTGCGCTGACGCCAGTAGCTGCCGCGTGTAATCGGCTGCTGGTGCGTTAAAAAGTGTTTCGCAATCACCTTGTTCCACCACTTCACCCTGACGCAGCACAATTAGCTGATGACAGAGCGCACGCACCACCTGCAAGTCATGACTGATAAACAGATAGGCGAGCTGATGCTGTTGCTGTAAACGACGCAGCAAGGTCAGAATTTGCTTTTGCACCGAGCGGTCCAGCGACGAGGTGGGTTCATCCAGCACAATCAGCTGCGGCTCAAGGATCAACGCGCGGGCGATAGCGATACGCTGGCGCTGACCGCCGGAAAACTCCGCCGGATAACGTGAACGGCTGTCGGCATCGAGTCCTACTTCCTGCATCACCGCAATCACTTTGGCTTCCTGCTCCGCATTGCTCAATTCAGGACGATGCACCGCTAAGCCTTCCGCAATCACCTGTTGCACCGTCATGCGCGGATTGAGCGATGAATTGGGATCCTGAAATACCACCTGAATGCGCTGGCGCAGCGGCAATAATTGCTTTGGCGACAGCTGATGCAGCGGCTGGCCCTCAAACCAGATCTCACCGCGCGCGGTGATTAAGCGCAGCAGCGCCAGGCCCGTGGTGCTTTTACCAGAACCCGATTCGCCGACCAATCCCAGGCTTTCGCCACGCCGCAGCGTAAAGCTGAGATCCTTAAGTGCCAGCTTCTCTGCCACGGTGCGACGCAGCAATCCACGCCGGATCGGGAAACCAACCTGCAGATTCTTCACCTGCAACAGCGGTTTAGCATCCTGCAGCGGCACCGGTTGACCATCCGGCTCTGCGGCGATCAGCTCACGCGTGTAGGGCTGCTGCGGTTGGCTAAACAGCAAATCGCAGCGATTGTGTTCCACACCGCGGCCATTTCTCATCACCGTGACGCTGTGCGCCAGCTGACGCACAATATTCAGGTTGTGGGTGATGAACAGCATGCCCATATTGAGTTCACGCTGCAGTTCGCGCAGCAGTTGCAGAATCTGCGCCTGAACCGTGACATCCAGCGCGGTGGTCGGTTCATCGGCGATCAGCAGCTTCGGCTGCGTCAGCAGCGCCATGGCGATCATTACGCGCTGTCGCTCGCCACCGGAAAGCTGGTGTGGAAAATCCTGCAAACGAGACGCCGCATTACGAATGCCGACGCGATCCAGGCAACTGAGCATTTCGCCACGCGCGGCTTCGCGTCGCATCCCGCGATGCACCGACAGCACTTCATACAGCTGCTTTTCCACATTGTGCAGCGGATTGAGCGACACCATCGGCTCCTGAAAAATCATCGCCATCTGGTTGCCACGCAGCCCGCGCAGGGTGCGTTCGCTGGCCTGCAGAATATCCTGGCCGTTAAACAGAATTTCGCCTTGCGGATAGTTGACCGGCGGCTGCGGCAATAAGCGCATGATCGACAGCGCGGTAACGCTTTTACCGGAACCGGATTCGCCCACCAGCGCCAGCGTTTCGCCGGCATCAATCTGCAGCGAAATGTCTTCCACCACGCGGCGATCCTGAAAGGCCACCGCCAGATGATTCACCGTTAGCAGGCTCATTTAGCGTCCTCGGCTCGGGTCAAAGGCATCGCGTACCGCTTCGCCGATAAAGATCAGTAACGACAGCAGCAGGGCGAGGGCAAAGAAGCCCGCCAGCCCCAGCCACGGCGCCTGTAAATTGTTTTTGCCCTGTAACAGCAGCTCGCCGAGCGATGGCGATCCGACTGGCAAACCAAAACCAAGGAAGTCGAGCGAGGTTAACGTGGTGATTGAGCCGCACAGGATAAACGGCAAAAACGTCAGCGTGGCGACCATGGCGTTTGGCAGCATGTGGCGCAGCATAATGCGGCTGTCGCTGACGCCGAGCGCGCGCGCCGCACGGATATAATCGTAGTTACGCGCACGCAGGAATTCGGCGCGCACCACGCTCACCAGGCTCATCCAGCCAAACACCACGGTAACCAGCAGCAGCCACCAGAAGCCGGGCTGAATCACGCTGGAGAGCAGAATTAGCAGGAACAGCGAAGGCATACCGGACCACACTTCAATCAGCCGCTGGCCGACCAAATCGATGCGGCCACCAAAGTAGCCTTGCACCGCGCCGACCACGATGCCAATCACGCTGGAGAACAGCGTCAGCATAATGCCGAACAGCAATGAGATGCGCGTGCCATACAGCAAGCGCGCCAGCACATCGCCGCCGTTAGCATCTGTACCGAGCCAGTTTTGCGCCGAAGGCGGAGAAGGGAAGGGCACATCGGTAGCGAAGTTGATGGTGCTGTCGCTAAAGCGAATCGGTGCCCAAATCGCCCAACCTTGCTGATCGATGCGCTGCTTCAACCACGGATCCTGATAATCAGCGGGCGTAGAGAAATCGCCGCCGTAATCACTTTCGCTGTAGTTGAACAGCAGCGGCATGTACCAGCGCTGCTGATAATGTACTAGCAGCGGTTTGTCGTTGGCCAGCAACTCAGCGCCCAACGACAGGACAAAAATGATCAGGAAAATCCACAGCGACCAGTAACCGCGACGGTTATGGCGAAAACGCTGCCAGCGCTGTTGGTTAATAGGAGATAAGCGCATCAGCGTTCCTCAAAATCAATGCGCGGATCGACCAGCGTGTAGGTCAGATCGCTGAGAATGTTCATCAGCAGGCCAATCAGGGTGAAGATGTAAAGCGTGCCAAACATTACCGGATAATCGCGCTGGATGGTGGCGTCGTAGCCGAGTAGGCCCAAACCATTGAGCGAGAACATCACCTCAATTAACACCGAGCTGGTGAAAAACATGCTGATGAAGGTGGCAGGAAAACCAGCGATCACCAGCAGCATGGCATTGCGGAACACGTGGCCGTACAGCACGCGCTTCTCATCCAGCCCTTTGGCGCGCGCGGTGACCACGTATTGTTTGCGGATCTCATCGAGGAAGGAGTTTTTGGTCAGCATGGTCAGCGTGGCAAAACCGCCAATCACCGTCGCCAGCACCGGCAGCGTGATGTGCCACAGGTAATCGGTGATTTTGCTGTACCACGGCAGCGCATCAAACTGCGGTGACGTCAGGCCGCGCAGCGGGAACCAATCGAAGTAGCTGCCGCCGGCGAACAGCACAATCAGCATGATGCCGAACAGGAATGCCGGAATCGAATAGCCAATGATGATAAAGGTGCTGCTCCAGATATCGAAAGCGCTGCCGTTACGCACCGCTTTTTTGATGCCCAGCGGAATCGACACCAGATAAATGATCAAGGTGCTCCACAATCCCAAACTGACCGAGACCGGCAAACTCTCTTTGATTAACTGCAGCACCGATGCGCTGCGGAACAGGCTGTCGCCGAAATCAAAACGGATGTAGTTCCACAGCATTTCGCCGTAACGCTGCAGCAGCGGCTTATCGAAGCCGTAACGATGCTTAATTTCCGCGATCACTTCCGGATCCAGGCCGCGTGCGCCGCGATATTGGCTGTCGCCGGGATTGTCGCGCACCAGTGACCCACGCGCGCCGGCGTCGCCACCGCCTGAGCCGGGAATACCGGTGCTGTGACCAAACTGCACGTTGGCTAACGCCTGATCCACCGGGCCGCCTGGTGCTATCTGCACAATAAAGAAGTTCAGGGTGATGATCGCCCACAGCGTGGGGATGATCAGCAGTAACCTGCGAAGAAAATAGGCTGCCAAACCGTGCTCCTCAGCGTCGATCGGCCGGCAATCGCCCGGCTTTGTTCACATCGTACCACCAGTTTTCCAGACCGGTAGCAAACGCGGGTTTAATCTCGGGATGGGAAAACTTGTCCCAATACGCCATGCGATCTTCCGCGCTGTACCACATCGGAATCATGTAGGCATTCCACAGCAGGATGCGATCCAGCGCCTGGCCGAGCGGCAGCAGCGCTTTCTCATCGCCCTGATGCTCCACGATCTGCTGGACAAAATGGTCGACGATGGGATCTTTCACGCGCGGCGTATTCCATGAAGAGTTGATGAACTCAGACTGCCAGATGGTGCGCAAGCTGGTGGAGGGCCATGGCATCGCGTAATAGAGTGACGGAATCATGTCGTAGTCACCTTCGCGTAAACGCCGTAAATATTGCGAGCTGTCAATCTGGCGCAATGTGACCTGAATACCAAGCCGTTGCAGGCTGTGCTGGAACGGCAGCGCCCAGTCGTTTTGCGTGCCGCTGCGCATCAGTAATTCGAAACGGAACGGCTGGCCGGTTTTCACGTTCACCAGCTGCTGGTTTTTAATCTCCCAGCCAGCTTGTTTTAGCAGCTTCATGGCTTGCAACAGGTTGCCGCGATCGAAACCGCTGCCGTCGGAACGGGGCGGGGCATACTCATTGTTGAACACTTCCGCTGGCAGCTGCGCCTTGTACGGCGCCAGTAGGATCAGCTGCTCGGCTTTGGGATAGCCAAGTGCAGCATATTCGGTGTTCTGGAAATAGCTGCGCGTGCGTTTATAGGCGCCGTAGAACAACGCTTTATTCATCCACTCAAAATCGAACGCCAGCGTGATGGCTTCGCGTACGCGACGATCGGCGAACAGCGGCTTTTCGTTGTTAAAGGCCAGCCAACGCGTGTCGGTGGAAACGGTGTTGGGAATGGTTGATTTGACGATGGCGTGACTATCAAAGTTGCGCCCGCGATATTGCGTGGCCCATTTCTTGGCTGAACTCTCTTCACGCAAATCGTAAGCGCCGGCTTTGAAGGCCTCGAACGCCACGTTGTCATCGAGATAATAGTCATAACGCAGGGTATCGAAGTTAAAGCGTCCGCGATTGACCGGCAGATTGGCCGCCCAGTAATCTTTCACCCGGCTGTACTGGATAAACTGACCCGATTTATACGAGGTGACGCGATAGGGCCCGCTGGCCAGCGGCGGATAACCAATCGGCTCATTAAACTTTTTGTTTTGCCAGAATTTTTCCGGAATAACCGGCAGCGTCAACCAACTGAGAACCCGATCCTTGTCCGGCTTCGGCATGTCGATGCGCACGGTGAGGCGGTTAAGCGCTTTAACTTGCACGTCGCGAAACGCCACGCGGAATTGCGGTACACCTTCCGTCATGAATTTCTGAAAGGTAAAAGCCACATCCTGCGCGGTAATCGGTGTTCCGTCCTGAAACTGCGCATGTGGATTGATCGAGACTTCCATCCAGCGATAGTCGTCAGGATAGCGCGCCGATTCAGCGATCAGCGGATAGTAGCTGCCAGGTTCATCATCGGAGGTGGTAAACAGGCCGTCATACAGCGTATCGGTGCCAATGCCGGGATTGCCGCGCGAGGCGAAGCGATTGAAGTTGTCGTAGGTGCCGACCACCGCCAGCGTGATTATGCCGCCTTTAGGTGCGGCGGGATTGGCGTAATCGTAGTGCGTGAAATTGACCGCATATTTCGGCTCGCCCAGTTTAGCAAAGGCATAGCTTTCGTTGATGGTTGCGGCATGCAGCGGCGCAATGGCGCTACAAAACAATAACGCTGTGACAAGACGCAGCAGCATAAGTGAGGCGATCTCCTGTGGTGTTCCGCACTTTATGGTAGCAGTTTCATGGGGTTCGCGTGATGCTAACTCAGTATGCGCTGGCGTTGGAAGTAACTGGCGAGTTTTTCAGGTCGTAGCGGGCGGCTAAACAGATAGCCCTGTAAATGCGTCACGCCGCGATTCACCAGCCATGCCGCTTGGTCGCCGGTTTCAACGCCTTCCGCCACGGTTTTCAGGTTAAGTTTTTTCGCCAGCAGCAGCACCGCATCAAGAACCGGCGAGGTAACGGTTTCCGTACCAATGCTTTGCACGAATCCACGATCGATTTTCAGATAATCGAAAGGATATTTTTCCAGGTAGATCAGCGCACTGTGTCCGGTGCCAAAATCATCAATCGCAATTTTGAAATTGTTTTCGTGCAGCCAGGCGAAGATTTCACCGGCATTTTTTTCCCCGACCATAGTGCGTTCGGTAATCTCAAACACATAGTTGAAATGATCAGGCGGCATGGCGTTAATCCATACCTGTACATCATGACGGAAACTCTCTGAGGCGAGATGCAGCGGCGAGAGATTGAGGCTCAGACGTGTGCCACGCGGCAGTTGTTTACAGAGAAACTGTGCATCGCGTGCCACCAGGGTAAACAGATGCTGGGTGAGCGGAATAATCAGGTTTTGCGCTTCGGCGTAGCTTATAAAGGCATCAGGCGGAATCATGCCTTCAGTGGGATGCGTCCAGCGCAGCAGCGCTTCCACGCCGTAAGGTTGTCCATCATGTGCGGTAACCAGCGGTTGGTATTCAACGTGAAACTGCCCGCGTTTGATTCCCTGCATGATCTCTTTGCCCGGACGCTGATGTCGAGTCAGCAATAGCCAACTCAAAGCGGAAACCAGTAAGGAAAATAGTATCCCAGTGAGCAGCGTCAGTGAGTAATCACGTGGCGCTAAGGTGCTGCCAAACAGCACAAAGTGCAGGTCGCTATTGTTAAAGGCTATTTCATGCAGCGATGCAGGCAAATCACTGGCGTGCACCACCTTATTGCTGCCGCTGAGTAGCGCCTTATTACCGATCACCAACGCCATACCGGTGATTTCGGGATGATAGGAAGCCAGCAACTGGTAAGGCGTCAGGCTAATGTTCATGGTGGCCAGAATGCCGGTCTCTGCCGAACCTGGATTTTTCAGCCAAAGCGCCAGCGCCGGTTTCGTTGGTAGCAATGGCGTGCCTTCCAGTAAGCGCATATCGCGATCGCGTTCCAGTTCAGATTCAGGCGATATCGCGTTGGCAGCCAGCAAAAAACTGCCCGTAGCAGAAGAGCAGTAAGCATTACTGTCGCGGACCAGCAGGATGGCGCGGATATTCCCGGCAAACGCGGCGCGAGAAGTCAGCTCACGGCCGACGCTGTTACAGGTTAATTGTGTGTATTGCTGCAGTGGATAAAGCGTATCCACCAGGGTTGTAATGACCTGTTGTAAATCGTCACGGCTGTGAGCCAGTAGCTGTTGATGTTGTTGTACGCGTTTTTGCCAGGTCAGTGTTAACAGGACGGTGACAAAAAGCAGAAAAAACAACGTGCCGATGATTACGCTACTCCAGGCGATGCGTCTTGAGTAGCTGGCGTGGCGTTTTAATGTCCCCGAAAGTGGCATGGAGTGTATTCCCCTTGTCTTGCCATTTTTTATTATGTTTATCACTTTGGTCATTACCCAGAGTCCTGCCGACATCGCAGTAATCACGGCGTCTGAAGGGCGATGTTTGGGTATCAGGAAGTCAACGAGAATATAACGAGAGCGCGAAGAATGTCTCGTTATATTTTTGATTCTCAATTACTTTTTATCGATTGGATTTGAGTTAAAAACAGTGGGCGAAAAAAAAACGCTGCCGGGGCAGCGTTTTCTGATTCTCTGGCTGAGAGGATCTTCAAAAGAATACGTTAGCTCGGGTTTTTAGCGAGAACCCGACGCGCTTCACGGTAACGATTTTTCCAATAACTGTCATTCAGATTGGAAATCATCACGCCACTGCTAGTGGATGCGTGAACAAAATTATCGTTGCCGAGATAAATGCCAACGTGGCGACCGGTAGAACCGGCGCGGAACAGCACTAAGTCACCTGCGCGCAATTTATTGCGTGAAATCTCTTTGCCGGTGTCTTGCTGTTCTGACGTTGAGCGTGGCAAATCTAAACCAAACTGCTCGCGAAAGGTGCGCTGAACAAAAGCAGAACAATCAATGCCGCGTTTGGTGTCGCCGCCTAAGCGATAACGTACACCTTTCCAGTCACTGTACTGTTCCATGATGCGGGACTTAACGTCCACGTTCTGCACCATCTGTTCAAATTCGTCCTGAGACGCTTGAAGTAAAAAACCATTCTGGTTGTTAACTTCATGATTCTCGTTATTCGCGTTCTGACCGTTATGGGTGCTGCTACATGCTGATAATAGTGTTGCCAGAGCAACTGCGGGAATGATCCGCCTGAGGTATCTCAGTATTGGTTGAGACTTGACCATTGTACGTGAATTCCTTCGGTTTCCTTACGACAGAATGTCGTCAGCCAGATGACAAAACGGGTTGAGATTAATAAGTACGGCCGTCTAAGACAAATCCTTAATTACTAAAATGTGTTAATGCACACATTTTTGTAGCTTTAAGCACCGCATTTTATGCTGTTGCTTACTAATCGGATTTGAGGTTAACCGATTACAGACCGCGTGGCGAGTGCTTTTATATAAATATTCAAAGGTTTTTTCGATGTGAAATCAATCTGTAACACAATGGCTAGTTTATCAACAATTGGCAGCGATTTAATAGCCAAACAGCGGTGCAATAAGGGGGTAATTCTGGCGCTAAGGCCGATTTTAAGAGGGTTCGGGCTGGACAGACTAAGATAAAGGCTATTGTTCCGCGTTTTTCATCATAATCTTTTCTTTTACCTGAATAATGTTAGTTTGCTAATAGTTTATTCAGGTTTTAAATAAGCGCGAGCGATCGACTTTTTATTCTATGATCACTCGCGCTTAACAATTACCTGCGCGGCTTATATTTGCCCGGCAACGAACGGTCCAGCCAATTGACTAGCTTATCGCTGAATGGCGTCAACAGGCACCAGCTCATGCCAACCAGCACCACCGACAACGAACCGACAGCAATATCGGTAAACCAGTGCGCACCCGCCATCACGCGTGGCAGAGCAAACACCACGCTAATCGCCAGTCCCACCAGAAACGCGCGGAAGCCGAAATAGCGCCACATAAAGCAGGTGAAGATCATCAGCATCATGCCGTGGTCGCCCGGGAAGCTATCTTTCGAGGCATCTTTGGCCGGGATGCCGGTCAGTTCGCTTACGCGATGCACATTGTCAAAGAACAGCGTTGGGCTGGAGTGTTGCACCGGCAGCAGATGGCCGAGCTGGTTCAGGATCACGGCGCTTAGCAACATGGTGATGCCAATCGCGAGCATGCGACGGCGTCCTTGCGGTGTTTCGCGACGCCAGAAGCACAGATACAGCGCACCCATCGCCAGCAGTGAAACCACATCGAAGCCGCGAAAGTTAGTGATGGCCACTAACAGCGCGAAGCCGTGATGGTCAACCATCTGGTCATTGAAGCCATAAAAGATGGCTTTATCGATACCAAACCAGAACCCGTGATCGGGCGGCAGGTACCATGAAATAAACAGCATTATCCCTAGCGCATTCAGCAGCAGGATGGTGATTAATCGTGACGCGCGCATAAAAAAATAAATCCAAAGTGAAAACAACGGGGCAACCTAACGCATCTAATTTAAACGAATCTTCAACAAGGCGGTCTGCAAAAGGTTCCAGTCTACGGGCTGATGATGGATTAATTCGATGCGGCTATCCGGCGGTGTAGTAGGGCGCGTTTCGATAAACAAGTCTTCGCCCTGGCGATTGATGTTGACTAAACCGTCCGACGTGCGCAGTACGCCTTTAACGCGATCCACCGGCGCAAGCCGCGCCCACTCTAGTGCGGCAATGGTATCGAACACGGTTTCCTCATCAAAAATCCAGCCGCAGGAAGCATAACCCTGGCCTTCATTGAGCGCCCGACGCCAGCGCGCCTGACCATCCAGTTTCAGTGCGGCTAAGCCCTGTGGGCGGGAAGCGTGGTGGTGGTGGGCTGCATCGGGAACCGCACGATCCGCCAAGGCGGGTTGCGTCAGCAGCGCGGGATCGATCGCACCCCAGGCCGCTTCTACCAGCTGGCGCTCACCCAAAAATTGCAGCTGCCAATCCTGTAAACGCTGACGATCCTCATCGCTCCAGCGATCGCTTTTGTTCGCCACGATGACATCGGCCGCCACCAGCTGATCGCGGAAGTTCTCATTCTCCACCACGCGTGCGTCGGCGAGCTGGCGCGGATCGAGCAACGTTAAGGTGGCATCCACCTGAATCCAGGGTTGATAGACCGCAGCACGCAGCATGTTCAGCAGCTGTTTAGGATGGCCAAGACCGGTGGGTTCGATAATCAGACGATCGGGTTTCGCCTGCTTCAGCAGCATGTTCAGCCCAACCTGCAGCGGCAAGCCGTTAACGCAGCACATGCAGCCGCCGGGAATCTCTTTCAGCGTGGCACCACGATCGGCGAGCAGTGCGCCGTCGATGCCAATTTCGCCAAATTCGTTGACCAGAATCGCCCAATTTTCGTCGGCGGGTTTGTTGGTTAACAGATGTAGCAGCGTGGTGGTTTTTCCGCTGCCGAGAAATCCGGTGATGAGGTTTACGCGCGTCACAAAAGGGCTCCCAAAAAAAGAGAATAAATCGCGCGCGGATGAGGGGCATCCGGCACGCACGGCCTTGTTATACTATAACAATCACCGGCGGCCGGACGGAAGCACGTTATGAGTCAGCGCGTCCCATGTAACGACGTTCCGCAATATGAATGCGGATGCGATCGCCATTGCTCAGATATTCTGGCACCTGAATGGATAAGCCGGTGCTCATGCCCGCGGGTTTGGATCGCGCGCTGGCGGAGGCGCCTTTGATGCCCGGCGAGGTATCAACAATTTCCATGTCGACGGTTTGTGGCAATTCAAGCGCCAATACCTGGCCGTCCATCGTCAGTACCTGAATGCCGGGAATGCCGCCTTCAGGAATAAACAGCAGCTCTTCTTCGATTTGCTCTTTCTTGAAGTTGTACGGCGTGTAGTCTTCGTCATCCATAAACACATACTCATCACCATCTATATAAGAGAAGGTGACGGCGCGGCGGCTGAGCGAAATGGCGTCAATAATATCGTCGCCTTTGAAGCGCTCTTCCACTTTCAGGCCGGTGCGGACATCGGTAAAACGCATCTTATAAAGCGTCGCGGCACCGCGAGCACTTGGGCTCTGTACATCAATGTCTTTCACCAGCAACAGTTTGCCGTTCCAGGTGACAGCCATCCCTTTTTTGATCTCATTTGCCTTTGGCATGGTGGTTTTCTCGCTGACAGGAGGTTAATGCGCGTCACGTTACTCGCGCGGCGAAAAACTGGCAAGCGAGGCAATGTAAAATTGTTGCCGGTGCATGGCATTCGCGGGCTCAGACTGTTATTGTCGCGGCGAAATGTCTACAGGAGCGCATGATGTTTTGTCGTGACCAGTGCGGTGCCTGTTGCACAGCCCCCTCAATCTCATCCCCGATTCCTGGCATGCCACACGGTAAGCCGGCCAACACCCGTTGCGTGCAGCTCGATGAGCAGCAGCGCTGCAAAATCTTTGGTTCACCGCTGCGTCCTGCGGTCTGTGCCGGTTTACAACCGAGCGCGGAAATGTGCGGCAGCAGCCGTGATAGCGCTATGACGTTCTTGTTAAAACTGGAAGCCGATACCGCACCTTGAACCGGTTGCTGACGCCGAGCTGAAGAATTTGGCTTAGTGCCGGTTGCCTGTACAGCAAAAGCATCAGCCTGCCTGCCGGTAAAAATCTTAAATCCAACATGAAGTGTGCGGGACGTCAAAAATCTGCTACTCAGATCGCGCATTTTCTTGCCTGCTGTTCGTGGCTGTACCATATTCCCTGAAACGTTTCAGCGTTGTCATTCCGGCTAAGTCCGCGATGCATAGCATCTTTTTTCAACATCTAGCTGAAACGATTCAATACAGCAAGCGAGGAGAGATATGTTCCAGCTCGAAGTTCAGGCCATTCATACCGGTGCTAGCGCACAGAATAAAGAAGAGGCCATTCGCCAGGTTGCCGCTGCGTTAACCGCTGCGGGCAATGTGGCCGAAGGCTACGTTAACGGCATGCTGGCGCGCGAACAGCAAACCACCACTTTCCTGGGTAACGGCATTGCCATTCCGCACGGCACCACCGACACTCGCGACCTGGTACTGAAAACCGGTGTACAGGTTTATCAGTTCCCGCAGGGCGTGGATTGGGGCGAGGGGCAAACGGCGTATGTGGCGATCGGTATTGCTGCCAAGTCTGATGAACACCTCGCGTTGCTGCGCCAGCTCACCCACGTATTAAGCGACGACAGCATTGCTGAACAGCTGAAAACCGCTTCTGCGGAAGATCTGCGAGCCTTGCTGATGGGCGAAAACCAGGCGGCAGAATTCAAATTCGATACCTCGCTGATTGCCGTTGATGTAGCGGCCAGCGATTTGATCACCTTACAGGCACTGAACGCCGGTCGTCTGCAGGCTGCATGCGCGGTAGACGCGTCCTTTATTGCTGACGTGATTTCACGGGCACCGCTGAGCCTGGGTCAGGGCATCTGGCTGAGCGACAGCGCTAACGGCAATATTGGCAGCGCAGTGGCTGTCAGCCGCACCGCTGTGCCATTCCAGCATCAGGGCGAAAACGTTGCGCTGCTGCTGACCGTGGCGGCTAACGATCAGCGTCCGCTGGAGGTGCTGGGCTACCTCAGTAACTTGCTGCTAACCAACAAAGCTGAACGTCTGCTGAAGGCCGATGCCGCCGGGATTCTGGCGCTGCTGACCAGCGAAGTCGATGAAGCCGCTGAGCTGCTGACCGCGGAGTTCACCATTCGCAACGAACACGGATTGCATGCGCGTCCGGGCACGGCGCTGGTTACTGTGATCAAACAGTTCAACAGCGATATCACTGTGACCAATCTCGACGGCAGCGGTAAACCCGCTAACGGCCGTAGCCTGATGAAAGTCGTCGCGCTGGGCGTGAAAAAAGGCCATCGCCTGCGCTTTACCGCCAGCGGTGATGATGCGCAGCAGGCGCTGAACGCGATTGAAGAAGCCATTAACGCCGGTTTAGGCGAGGGGGCAGCATGAGTCGTCGTGTCGCAACAATTACCTTAAACCCGGCTTACGATCTGGTCGGTTACACGCCAGAAATTGAGCGCGGTGAAGTTAACCTGGTGAAAACCACCGGTCTGCACGCGGCGGGTAAGGGCATCAACGTTGCCAAGGTGCTGAAGGATCTGGGTATTGATGTCACCGTCGGCGGTTTCCTCGGTAAAGAGAATCAGGACGGCTTTCAGCAGCTGTTCAGCGAGCTCGGCATTGCTAACCGTTTTCAGGTGGTGCAGGGCCGTACGCGTATCAACGTTAAGCTGACCGAAAAAGACGGCGATGTAACCGACCTGAATTTCTCCGGTTTTGACGTCACCGCGCAGGATTGGGAGCGCTTCACCGCTGATTCACTCACCTGGCTGGGCCAGTTCGACATGGTGTGCGTTAGCGGCAGCTTGCCAGCCGGCGTAGCGCCAGAAGCGTTCACCAAGTGGATGAGCGATCTGCGCACACTGTGCCCGTGCATCATCTTCGACAGCAGCCGCGAAGCGCTGGTCGCCGGTCTGAAAGCCGCGCCGTGGCTGGTGAAACCGAACCGCCGCGAGCTGGAGATTTGGGCTGGTCGCAAACTGCCTGCGCTGCAGGACGTGATTGGTGCTGCACATGAACTGCGTGAGCAAGGTATTGCGCACGTGGTGATTTCTCTCGGTGCGGAAGGCGCGCTGTGGGTGAATGCTTCTGGCGAATGGATCGCCAAACCGCCTGCTTGTGAAGTGGTCAGCACCGTTGGTGCCGGCGATTCGATGGTCGGCGGCCTGATTTACGGCTTACTGATGCGTGAATCCAGCGAGCACACGCTGCGTCTGGCAACGGCAGTGGCGGCGATGGCCGTCAGCCAAAGCAACGTTGGCGTTAAAGATCGTACTCAGTTGGCCGCGATGATGGCGCGCGTCGACTTACAACCCGTTAACTAACAGCAGGAGAGCGATAATGAAAACGCTGCTGATAAAAGATTCTTCACTGGGACTGGCTTCAGGACATCTGGCGCTGGAACGCTTACGTGCGACGGCGGCACAAGCCGGACTGACGCTGACCGATAATGCCGCCGAAGCTGAACTGGTGCTGGTTGCTGGCCATAATGCGCCAAACGACGCAGAGCTGGCGGGTAAATCGCTGGCGCTGGTTGATGTGCAGCAAGCGCTGCGCGATCCGCTGGCGGCAATCAATCAAGCCAAAGCGAGTGCCAAAACCTGGCAGCCTGCTGCTGCAGCAACCGCTGCCGCGCCAGTGGCGGCGCAGAGCGGTGGGCAGAAACGCATCGTGGCGGTGACCGCTTGCCCAACTGGCGTTGCCCATACCTTTATGGCCGCCGAAGCTATTCAGGCCGAAGCGACCAAGCGTGGCTGGTGGGTGAAAGTCGAAACCCGTGGTTCTGTGGGCGCTGGCAACGCGATTACGCCAGAAGAAGTGGCGGCAGCCGATCTGGTGATCGTCGCGGCTGATATCGATGTGGATCTGGCGAAATTTGCCGGTAAGCCGATGTACCGCACCTCAACCAGTCTGGCGCTGAAGAAAACCGCGCAGGAGCTGGATAAAGCGCAGGCCGAAGCGAAAACCTATCAGCCGAGCGGCAATCAGGCGGCTAGCGCGCATGGCGACAGCAAAGAGAAAGCCGGTGCCTATCGTCACCTGCTGACTGGTGTTTCGTACATGCTGCCGATGGTGGTCGCTGGTGGTTTGAGCATCGCGCTGTCATTCGCCTTTGGTATCACCGCATTTAAAGAGCCGGGCACCTTAGCAGCGGCACTGATGCAGATTGGTGGCGGCAGCGCCTTTGCGCTGATGGTGCCCGTTCTGGCCGGCTTCATTGCCTTCTCGATTGCGGACCGCCCGGGTCTGACGCCAGGTTTGATTGGCGGTATGATCGCCACCAGCATTAACGCCGGTTTCCTTGGCGGCATCATCGCCGGTTTCATTGCGGGTTACGCCGCGAAGATGCTCAGCAGCAAAGTGAAGTTGCCGCAGAGTATGGAAGCGTTGAAGCCGATTCTGATCATTCCGCTGGTGGCGAGTTTGATTACCGGTTTGCTGATGATTTACGTGGTTGGTAAGCCGGTTGCTGGCATCATGACTGGCCTGACAACCTGGCTGGCAAACATGGGTACGGCGAACGCAGTACTGCTGGGCGCGATTCTCGGTGGCATGATGTGTACCGACATGGGCGGTCCGGTGAACAAAGTGGCTTACGCATTTGGTGTTGGTCTGCTCAGTTCACAAACCTACGCACCGATGGCGGCAATTATGGCGGCCGGTATGGTGCCACCGCTGGCGATGGGCCTGGCGACGATTGTTGCGCGTCGTAAGTTCAACAAAGGTCAGCAGGAAGGCGGTAAAGCGGCGCTGGTACTTGGTCTGTGCTTTATCTCTGAAGGTGCCATTCCGTTTGCGGCGCGTGACCCAATGCGTGTGCTGCCATGCTGTATCATTGGCGGCGCGGTAACCGGTGCGATTTCCATGGCGATTGGCGCGAAACTGATGGCACCGCACGGTGGTCTTTTCGTCCTGCTGATTCCTGGCGCGATTACCCCAGTGTTGGGTTATCTGATGGCGATTGTGATTGGTACTGCGGTGGCAGGTCTTGGCTACGCCATCCTGAAACGTCCGGAAGAAGAGCTGGTAAAAGCAGCGTAATCTTCGCCAGACATGAAAAAGGGAGCCTCGGCTCCCTTTCGTTTATGGCTGGCATCAATACAGAACCATTACGTAGGGTCGCCATTCATGGCGACCTGGTTAAATCATTAACCCTGCTGCTCTGACTTCAGCCACGCAATCTCATCCTTCCAGATATCGGGATTGATGGTTTCCAGAATCATCGGAATGCCGTCAAAACGTTTATCCTTCATCAGCCAGCTAAATGCGGTTTTGCCAATATTGCCTTCACCCAAACTGTGATGGCGGTCGACGCGACTGCCCAGCGTGCTCTTGGCATCATTCAGGTGCATCCCGCGCAGATATTGGAAACCGACGATGCGTTCAAAATCGCTAAACGTCTCCGCGCAGGCTTCTTCGGTACGCAGATCGTAACCGCCCGCAAACGCATGGCAGGTATCAATGCACACGCCAACGCGCGACTTATCTTCCACGTGTTCAATAATGGTGGCGAGGTGCTCGAAGCGGAAACCGAGGTTGCTGCCCTGGCCAGCGGTGTTTTCGATCACCGCCACCACGCTGCTGGTTTTATCCAGTGCGATGTTGATCGATTCGGCGATACGCTTCAGGCACGCTTCTTCATCAATTTGCTTAAGATGGCTGCCGGGATGGAAGTTCAGCAAGGTCAAACCCAACTGCTCGGCACGCTGCATCTCATCGAGGAAAGCTTCGCGCGATTTCTCCAATGCTTCCATCACCGGATGGCCAAGGTTAATCAGATAGCTATCGTGCGGCAGGATCTGCGCAGAGGTGAAGTTATAGCGATCGCAGGCGGTTTTAAACGCATCGATCACTTCTCCTGACAGCGGTGCTGCTTTCCACTGGCGCTGATTTTTGGTGAACAAAGCAAACGCGGTGGCTTCGAGTTCGTGGGCACGGATAACTGCCTGGTCCACGCCGCCTGATGCACTGACGTGTGCGCCGATATATTTCATGCCGCTCTCCTGATTGGGCGATTGCTACTGCAAAGCGCTCACTATAGCGGATGCGATTACGCCATGAAATGTTGCACCAGCACATTGAGTGCTCCGCCGCCAACAATCAACCAGCCAAACATCACCAAGCCGAGCAGCAGCGGTTTCAAACCGGCCTGCTTTAAGGCACTGAAACGCGTGGTTAAACCCAGCGCCGCCATCGCCATCGCCAGCAGCAGATTTGCCAGCTGATTCAGCGTACTAACCACGTTAGCAGGCAGCAGATGCAACGAATTAAATAGCGCAACCACAATAAATAGCAGCGCGAACCACGGGAAACTGATTGATTGCTGCTGCGCGCTGTGGCTACGTTGACGCTTCAGCCAGCTGCCCAGAATCAGTAAGAAGGGCGCTAACATCATCACGCGCAGCATTTTAGCGATCACCGCAGTATTCTCGGTTTCTGCACCCATTGCATGCCCAGCCGCGACAACCTGCGCCACTTCATGCAGCGTCGATCCGGTAAAGATGCCGAAATGTTCTGCACTAATAGTCGGCAGCAGCGACCACAATAGCGGATACAGCACGATGCCAACGGTGCCAAACAGCACCACGGTGGCAACCGCTACCGCCACTTTTGACGGCGCAGCTTTAACGATAGGTTCACTCGCCAGCACCGCCGCCGCGCCGCAAATGCTACTGCCCGCACCAATCAGCCACACGGTTTCACGATCCATCTTCAGCATACGAATGCCGATAAAACAGGTCAGCAGGAAAGTTGAACTGAGGACCATCGCATCGATCAGCACGCCGCTCAGACCGACATCAGCAATCTGCTGTACGGTAATACGAAAGCCATACAGGATGATGCCGAGGCGCAGCAAGCGCTGTTTCGCCAGCAGCACGCCGCTGTCACAGGCTCCGGCAATCTGTGGATAAAGGGTGTTGCCGAGCACGATGCCCAAAATAATCGCTAACGTCAGCGCCCCGAATCCGGCACCGGCCAACCATGACTGATTGCCAAGCCATGCCGCGATACCGGCAATCGCGATGGTCAGCAGCAAACCCGGCAGCCAGTGATGTAGATGAAACGGGGTTTTATTCACGCTTAACTCAGCCATACTTTTCTCCTGTAGGGGCGCCATTTATGGCGACCTTCTAACATTCAATCTCTGCCTTAAGCGTGCGCTGCACTGGTATAAAAATAAAATTGATAATATATTTATAATTAACCAGAATAAGTAATATAAGAGGGACACATGCACATCACGTTGCGGCAGATTGAAGTGTTTACCGAAGTGCTGAAAAGCGGCTCGACAACCCAGGCTTCGCAAGTGCTGGCGCTGTCGCAGTCGGCGGTGAGCGCCGCGTTAGCGGATCTGGAAAACCAGCTTGGCGTGCAGCTGTTTGACCGCGTCGGTAAGCGGCTGGTGGTGAATGAGCATGGACGTTTACTCTATCCGCGCGCCGTGGGTTTGATGGAGCAGGCGGGTGAAATCGAACAGCTGTTTAAAGAAGATAATGGGGCGATTCGCCTGTTCGCCAGCAGCACCATCGGCAATTATCTGCTGCCCGGCATGATCGCTGCCTATCGCCGTGATTTTCCCGCGCTGCCGCTCGAGCTGAGCGTCGGCAACAGCCAGGATGCGATTAATGCGGTGGCGGATTTTCGCGTCGATATCGGCTTGATCGAAGGTCCATGTCACGAGCTGGATATTATCAGCGAGCCGTGGCTGGAAGATGAGCTGGTGGTATTTGCTGCGCCGGATGCCGCCATCCTGCAGCAGCCGATTACGCTGGAAACACTCGCCGCCGCACCGTGGATTCTTCGCGAGCGCGGCTCGGGTACGCGTGAGATCGTCGATTATCTGCTGCTGTCGCATCTGCCGCAGTTTCAGCTCGGCATGGAGTTGGGCAACTCAGAGGCGATTAAACACGCGGTGCGTCACGGCATGGGCATCAGCTGTTTGTCGCGGCGGGTGATTGAAGATCTGCTGGAAGCCGGCACGCTGGTGGAAGTATTGATCCCGCTGCCGCGCCTGACGCGTACGCTGTATCGCATCCATCATCGACAGAAGCATGTCTCCAAAGCTTTGAGCCGTTTCCTGTCGTATTGCCGAGAATAATCGCAGCGCTAAACACGCTGCGGCTAATAATTCCTGGCCGATCATGAAGGTAACTAATAACCCGACGTGAATGCTATACAGCTTGGGGCTAGCTGCTACAATCTCGCCTCATTTTTATCCAGCATAGCGTTTACACATGCATAATGACTCAAAAACAACACAACAACCTGGATTGCGCCGTGAATTAAAAGCGCGTCATCTCACCATGATCGCCATTGGTGGCTCCATCGGTACCGGCCTGTTTGTCGCCTCGGGTGCCACCATTTCTCAGGCCGGACCTGGCGGCGCGCTGCTCTCTTATGCGCTCATCGGCTTGATGGTTTACTTCCTGATGACCAGCCTCGGCGAACTCGCGGCATTTATGCCGGTTTCTGGCTCCTTCTCCACTTACGGTTCGAAATACGTTGAAGAAGGCTTCGGTTTCGCGCTGGGCTGGAACTATTGGTACAACTGGGCGGTCACCATCGCCGTTGACCTCGTCGCCTCGCAGCTCGTCATGAACTACTGGTTCCCGGACACGCCCGGCTGGATCTGGAGCGCACTGTTCCTCGGCCTGATGTTCCTGCTCAACTACATCTCCGTAAAAGGCTTCGGCGAAGCGGAATACTGGTTCTCGCTGATCAAAGTGACCACCGTCATCATCTTTATTGTGGTGGGCGTGCTGATGATCACCGGCATTATGCGTGGCGCAGAAAACGCTGGCTGGCACAACTTGACCGTCGGCGAAGCGCCGTTTGCCGGTGGATTTGCCGCAATGATTGGCGTGGCGATGATTGTCGGCTTCTCCTTCCAGGGTACCGAACTTATTGGTATCGCGGCCGGTGAATCCCAGGACCCGGCGAAGAACATCCCGCGCGCGGTGCGTCAGGTGTTCTGGCGAATCCTGCTGTTCTATATCTTTGCCATTCTGATCATTAGCCTGATTCTGCCGTACACCGATCCGAAGCTGCTGCATAACGACGTCACCGATATCGCCATCAGCCCGTTCACGCTGGTGTTCCAGAATGCCGGTCTGCTCTCAGCGGCAGCGGTGATGAACGCGGTGATTCTGACGGCGGTGCTGTCCGCGGGTAACTCCGGTATGTACGCCTCAACGCGCATGCTGTTCAACCTGGCACGTGAAGGCAAAGCGCCACGTATTTTCGGCAAGCTGTCTAAAGGTGGCGTGCCGCGTAACGCGCTGATTGCCACCACCGTGGTGGCGGGATTGTGCTTCCTGAGCTCGAAATTTGGTAACCAGGAAGTCTACCTGTGGCTGCTGAACACTTCGGGTATGACCGGCTTTATCGCCTGGTTGGGTATCGCCATCAGCCATTACCGTTTCCGTCGCGGTTATATCGCGCAGGGCCACAGCCTTGCCGATTTGCCGTACCGTTCGGGCTTCTTCCCGCTGGGACCGATCTTCGCCTTTATTCTGTGTCTGATCATCACGCTGGGGCAGAACTATCAGGCGTTCCTTGCCGACCGCATTGATTGGTATGGCGTGGCCGCGACCTATATTGGCCTGCCGCTGTTCCTGGTGATTTGGTTGGGTTACAAGCTGACACGCGGATCGCGCTTCGTGAAATACAGCGAGATGGAATTCCCGACGTTTAAAGAGTGATTTTTACGTTAAGGTGCGCATTTTTGCGCACCTGCTTTTTAAGCTTTGTTACTCAGATTGAATTGATAATTATTATCACCTGCACTATTGTGGCTGCCGTTATGATTTCGACAAGAAACGGGTAGAACAATGCGTACCACCGACGCCACGCTGCTGGCGGAAAACGGCCTCGAAACCGATACCATCACACATTATCGTCAGGTACTGCGCCAGCGACTGTTGTTAATTGGCGTGCTGGTGCTGGCGATACTGGCCTCAGTAATTCTTGATTTCACGCTCGGCCCGGCTGGGCTCTCCCTCGATACATTATGGCAAACGCTGACCCATCCCGATGCGGTCGATGCCGGCACGCGCGTGATTGTCTGGGATATCCGTTTACCGTACGCCTTGATGGCGGTGGTAGTGGGCTTCTCGCTTGGCCTTGCCGGTGCTGAGATGCAAACCATTCTGAATAACCCGCTCGCTAGCCCGTTTACGCTCGGCGTCTCGTCGGCGGCGGCCTTTGGTGCGGCGCTGGCGATCATCCTCGGTATCGGCATTCCGGGCGTACCGGATCAGTGGTTTATCTCCGCCAACGCCTTTGTGTTTGCGCTGTTTGCCGCCTTGATGCTGGATGGCGTGACGCGCTGGACCAAAGTTTCAACCTCTGGCGTGGTGCTGTTTGGTATCGCGCTGGTGTTCACCTTCAACGCATTAGTCTCGATGATGCAGTTCATCGCTAGCGAAGATACCTTGCAGGGCTTGGTATTCTGGACCATGGGCAGCCTTGCGCGCGCGTCGTGGGAAAAGCTCGGCGTGTTAACCGCCGCCTTTGCCATCCTGATTCCGTTCTCAATGCTCAGCAGCTGGAAGCTGACCGCGCTGCGCCTTGGCGAAGATCGTGCGGTGAGCTTTGGTATCGACGTACGCCGTCTGCGCCTGGCGACGTTGCTGCGCATTAGTATTCTCTCCGCGCTGGCGGTGGCCTTTGTCGGCCCGATTGGCTTTATCGGCCTAGTCGCGCCGCACATTGCGCGCATGATGTTTGGTGAAGATCACCGTTATTACCTGCCAGCCAGCGCGCTGGTCGGTGCACTGGTGCTGTCGCTGGCCTCGGTGGCGTCGAAAAACCTGATTCCCGGCGTGATCATTCCGGTGGGGATTGTGACTTCGCTGGTCGGCGTGCCGTTCTTCCTCAGCATTATTCTGCGTCATCGGGGGACGGTGTAATGGAACAGGGATTACGTCTGAGTAATTTCTCCGCCGGTTACCCGAAGCGCAAGGTGATTGAAGATCTTAACGTGCCGGAACTGCCGCAGGGCAAAATCACCGTGTTGCTCGGTCCTAACGGCTGCGGCAAATCAACGCTGCTGCGCGCGCTGGCCGGTCTCGGCAAAGGGCAGGGCGAGCTGTGGCTGAACGGTGAAGAGCTGATGGGCCAGCCGTTTGCCCGCCGGGCGCAGCGCGTAGTTTATCTGCCGCAAAGTTTGCCGGCTGGCGTGCATCTGCACGTGCTGGAGTCGATTATCGTGGCGCAGCGCGCGTCGGGTGGCTTGCACAGCGCCTCGAGCGAAGCGGAGATCATGCATCTGCTTGAGCAACTCGGCATCGCGCATTTAGCCATGCGCTATCTCGATCAGCTGTCGGGCGGACAGAAGCAGTTGGTTGGCCTGGCGCAATCGTTGATTCGTCGTCCGGAACTGCTGCTGCTGGATGAACCGCTTAGCGCGCTGGACCTCAACTACCAGTTCCACGTAATGGATCTGGTGCGTCGTGAAACCCGACTGCGCAATATTGTGACGGTGGTGGTGGTGCACGATATCAACATCGCGCTGCGTCATGCGGATCACGCGCTGATGCTGAAGGATGGCAATCTGCTGGCGGACGGCGAGCCATCGCAGGTGATCACGCCAGAGACGCTGGCGCAGGTGTATGGCGTGCGCGGCCGTATCGAGCACTGCTCACGCGGCATGCCGCAGGTGATGATCGACGGGCTGGCGGAGACGTTGGTGTAATTCAGGTGCGCATGAATGCGCACCCTACGTAAGGTCGCCATTTATGGCGACCTTGTCACACCAACAAATGCTTCGCGTGGAAACGCAGATGGTCTTCCACGAAGCTGGCGATAAAGAAGTAGCTGTGGTCATAACCCGGCTGAATGCGTAACTCTAGCGGGAAACCTTGCTCACGCGCTACGGCTTCCAGTCGCTCTGGACGCAGTTGATCGGCGAGGAACTGGTCGCTATCCCCTTGATCAATCAGAATCGGCAAGCGCTGTTCCACGTCACGCATCAACAGGCAGCTATCCCATTCACGCCACGTTTGACGATCTTCACCCAGATAAGCGGCAAAGGCCTTCTGGCCCCACGGCACTTCAGTCGGATTGACGATCGGCGCGAAAGCCGAAGCAGACGCAAAACGCCCGCCGAGACGCAGTGCCAGCACCAGCGCACCGTGTCCGCCCATCGAATGCCCCATCACCGACTGACGATCGCTCAGCTTGAAGTTATCCGCCACCAACTCCGGCAACTCGCTGTTGAGGTAATCGAACATGCGGAAGTTCGCCGCCCACGGCTGCTGCGTGGCGTTGAGGTAGAAACCTGCGCCCTGGCCGAGATCGTAACCGCTGTCGTTCGCCACCTCGTCACCGCGCGGGCTGGTGTCCGGCATAATCAGCACCAAACCCAGCTCAGCAGCAACGCGCTGTGCACCGGCTTTGGTAGTGAAGTTCTCATCGCTGCAGGTCAACCCAGCGAGAAACCACACCACCGGCGGCGGCGCGTCACTCTGCGGCGGCGGCAGAAAAATGCTGAAGGTCATCGGACAGTTCAGCACCGCCGACTGATGACGCCAGCGCTGCTGCCAGCCACCAAAGATGCGATGCTCTTCTAACAGCTCCAAAGTGGAAGCCATAACGTCTCCTGATTACTTAGTAAAATGCACCACCGTACGAATTGATTTCCCTTCATGCATCAGATCAAAGGCGTCGTTAATCTCTTCCAGCGGCAGTTTGTGGGTGATGAAATCGTTCAGCGCGAATTTACCGTCGAGGTAATCCTGCACGATGCCCGGCAGCTGTGAGCGGCCTTTCACGCCACCAAATGCGGAACCACGCCATACGCGACCGGTCACCAGCTGGAATGGACGGGTAGAAATCTCCTGGCCCGCGCCAGCAACGCCGATGATCACCGATTCGCCCCAACCTTTATGGCAGCACTCCAGCGCCGAACGCATCACGTTGACGTTACCGATGCATTCGAAGGAGAAATCGACGCCGCCGTCGGTGAGTTCAACGATCACATCCTGAATCGGCTTATCGTGATCTTTCGGGTTGATCAGATCGGTGGCACCCAGTTTGCGCGCCAGATCGAATTTGCTGGTGTTGAGATCGATACCGATGATGCGGCCGGCTTTCGCCATTTTCGCGCCAATGATCGCTGACAAACCAATGCCGCCGAGGCCGAAGATCGCCACGGTATCGCCTTCTTTCACTTTGGCCGTGTTCATCACCGCGCCCATGCCGGTGGTGACGCCGCAGCCCAGCAGACACACTTCTTCCAGTGGCGCTTCTTTGCTGATCACCGCCAGCGAGATTTCCGGTACCACGGTGTATTCAGAGAAAGTTGAGGTGCCCATGTAGTGGAAAATCGGCTTGCCGTCTTTGAAGAAGCGGGTGGTGCCGTCTGGCATCAAACCTTTGCCCTGGGTGGCGCGAATCGCCTGACACAGGTTGGTTTTGCCCGAGAGACAGAACTTACACTTGCCGCACTCTGGGGTGTAAAGCGGAATCACGTGGTCGCCCACGGCAACGCTGGTCACGCCTTCACCGACCGCTTCTACCACGCCGCCGCCTTCGTGGCCGAGGATCGCCGGGAATACACCTTCCGGATCTTGTCCAGACAAGGTGTAAGCATCGGTGTGGCACACGCCGGTGGCCACGATGCGCACCAGCACTTCACCTTTTTGTGGTGGCATCAGATCCACTTCTTCGATTTTCAGCGGTTCGCCAGCTGCCCAGGCAACGGCGGCGCGGGTTTTAATCATGTTCATGCAATCCCTCTTCCTGTAGATGCGGGACAAAAGCCCCGATGGTCGTGATGTCGATAAAAAAGAAAATCACTCGGCAGCGTGCAGCGGATGCCGCAATTCGTCGTTAACCGGGCGATCGTCAAACAGTTCAATAATCAAATACTTCAGCGCTTCCACGTTGGGAGTAAACGCATCGCGTCGCCACATTAGCCAGGTGGCGGTATCGCGGTAAGCGGGCGGTAACGCATGCTCCTGCACGCGTGCGCGTGCGGGCATTTGCGCCAGCACCGAGGCGGGAATCATCGCCACGCCCGCGCCACCGGCCACGCACGCTACCATCGCGTGATAGGACTGAATCTCCATCACGCTGCTTGGCGCGGTCTGGCTTTCACGATACCAGGCTTCCAGCTTGGTGCGGTAGGAACAGCTATTGCGGAACGCAAACAGCGTGTCGCCTTGCACATCGCGCGCGCTGGCAATCGGCGCATGTTCCGGGCTGGTGATCAGCACCATCTGCTCGTTAAAGGCAATGCAGCCGTTGAGATCGTCGTGCGCCACCGGGCCATCCACCAGCGCGGCAGCCAGCGTACCTTCACGCACCTTGTCGATGATTTCACCGGAGGTATTGGTGATCAGCGACAGTTCCACGGCGGGAAAACGCTGGTGATAGGCCGCCAACAGCGCGGGCAACCGCGTCGCGGCGGTGCTCTCCATCGAACCAAGCGCAAAATTACCGCCCGGCTCACCGGCGCGCGCCATATTCAGCGCTTCATCGCTCAGCGCCAGGATGCGCTGCGCATAGTTGAGGAAATTGTGGCCCATTGGCGACAAACGAATGCGTTGCTTCTCACGAATAAACAGATCAACGCCAATTTCATCTTCCAGCTGGCGCAGACGCGTGGTGAGATTGGAAGGTACGCGATGGAGTTGCTCGGCGGCACGCGCCAGCGAACCGGATTCGGCTACGGAGCAAAACATGCGGAGCTGTACTAAATCCATATTCTCTTCTCGTAAACAACTTGGTTAGTATTATTCACTTTCCGTGAGTTTAAACGTCATGCATGCTAGTGACAAGTGATAAAACATCCTGAGGTCGGTATGGCGTTTCGTGTCGCGCTTAGCGCGTTCTTAAGTTTAGTGGTTGCGATGGGGATTGGGCGATTTGCTTTCACGCCGCAGGTTCCGCTGATGATTCATGACCATCAATTGACGCTCACCAGCGCCAGCCTGGTGGCAGCACTCAACTATCTCGGTTATCTGTTTGGCTCTTTTGATGCGATGCGTGCGCGCAAACGCGTCGAGTGGCGCTTACAGGCGGGCGTGTGGGGCGCGGTGATATTAACGCTGCTGTCGGCCTGCGTCAGCGGTCCGTGGTTACATGGCTTGATTCGTTTCCTGATTGGCTGGGCCAGCGGCTGGGCCATGGTGTTACTGGCGGCATGGGCCAGCGATCAGCTGCATCATCATGGCCGTCCGGGCTTGCTGGCAGCGGTGTTTGCCGGCCCCGGCACCGGCATCTTTATCAGCGGCATGCTGGCCGTGGCGCTGCATGCCAGCGGCGTCAGTGCGGCCTTTGCGTGGGCGGCGTATGGTTTGCTGGCACTGTTGTTGATTGCCGCAATTGCGCGTTTTCTGCCGCGTACCGGCCAATTGCATCGTCCCGATCAAGCTGCATCGCCGCTGGTGCTGAATGGCGATCTTAAGCGCTTGGTGCTGAGCTACAGCCTTGCCGGATTTGGCTACATTCTGCCCGCCACCTTTTTGTCGCAAATGGCGGCGGCGCGTTTTCCTGACAGCGCCTTTGCCCAGTTTGTCTGGCCAGTGTTTGGCGGCGCGGCGGTGATCGGCATCGTGTTAGGCATCCTGACGCGTCACTGGGGCAGCAGCCATGCGCGTTTAGCGATGGTGCTGTGGGCGCAGGCATTGGGCGTCATCGCCGCGATTGTGCTGCCGGGTTTAAATGGCCTGATGCTGGGCGCGGCACTGATTGGCGGTGGATTCCTGTGCGTAGTGCAACTGGCGTTGCAATATGGGCGTGAGCTGGCACCGCAGCATGCGCGCTATCTTGCCGGTTTGCTCACCACCGGCTATGCGGTCGGGCAGCTGGCCGGTCCGCTGCTGTCGTGGATTTCCAGCATGCTGTGGCATCAACTGGAACCGGCGCTGTGGGTGGCGGGCGCCAGTTTAATCGTTGCCGGGATGCTGGTTTTACGTCGCAGTAAGTGATGAAAAGCTTATCGGAATGATTACTGGATTAAGGGCGCGGAGTATTTCACAATACGCGCTCAGAATTTCCCCCGTGGGCGAAGACCCGCGGGCGCATCACCTGCCGGAGAAGAGTAAATGAGTATCTTAAGTCAGGAAGCCGCCCTGGTTCACGAAGCGCTGTTGGCGCGTGGTCTGGAAACGCCGCTACGCGCCCCGGTGCGTGAAATGGATGACGACGCACGTAAACGCGAAATTGCCGGCCACATGACGCAAATCATGCAACTGCTGAACCTGGATCTGGAAGACGACAGCCTGATGGAGACGCCGCATCGCATCGCCAAGATGTATGTGGATGAGATTTTCTCAGGTCTGGATTACGCCAACTTCCCGAAAATCACCGTCATCGAAAACAAGATGAAAGTGGATGAGATGGTCACCGTGCGCGATATCACGCTGACCAGCACCTGCGAACACCACTTTGTGATTATCGATGGCAAAGCCACCGTGGCGTATATCCCGAAAGAGAAAGTGATTGGCCTGTCGAAAATCAACCGTATCGTGCAGTTCTTTGCCCAGCGTCCGCAGGTGCAAGAGCGCCTGACGCAGCAAGTGCTGGTGGCGCTGCAAACACTGCTGGGCACCAATAACGTCGCGGTGTCGATTGATGCGGTGCATTACTGCGTGAAAGCGCGTGGCGTGAAAGATGCCACCAGCGCCACCACCACCACCTCGCTGGGCGGCCTGTTCAAATCCAGCCAGAACACGCGCCAGGAGTTTTTGCGCGCGGTTCGCCACAGCTAATCTGTTTGGGCGACAGCTTGTCGCCCGATTTCCTCTCTCCGTCAGGGCACTCGATGCAACGCTATCTCGCGCTGGATTTCATTCGTGGTTGCGCCATTCTTGGCATCCTGCTGCTTAACATTGTCGGCTTTGCGTTGCCATCGGCGGCCTATCTCAATCCGGCGTGGCGCGGAGAGGCTTCAACATCTGATGCCTGGACATGGGCGATCATGGATGGCCTGGCGCAGCTGAAATTCCTCACGCTGTTTGCCTTGCTGTTTGGTGCTGGCCTTTACATGCAGGCACCGCGCGGCAGCCGCTGGATGTCGGCGCGTCTGACGCTACTGGTGCTGCTCGGTTTCATTCACGGCATCTTTTTCTGGGAAGGTGACATCCTGCTGGATTACGGCCTGATTGGGCTGATTATCTGGCGCATGCTGCGTGATGTGCCCTCCGACCGCGCGTTGTTACAAACCGGCGCATTACTCTATTTGGTCGGCTGTGGCGTGTTGGTGGTATTCGGCTTAATTTCCAGTCCCAACCCAACGAATTCCTGGCTGCCGGGTGCGGCGGATCTGCAATATGAAAGCTACTGGAAACTGCTCGGCGGTTGGGAAGCAGTGCAGAATCGGCTGGATCACTTGTCGTCCGGCCTAATGGCGCTGGCGTCACAATATGGCTGGCAGCTGGCGGGGTTGATGTTGATTGGAGCGGCATTGATGCGCAGTGGCTGGTTCAGCGGGCAATTCAGCGTGCAGCACTATCGCCGTTCGGCGGCGCTGCTGCTGACCATCGGCTGGCTGATCGCCATTCCTGGCATCGCCGCGCAGTGGATGATTGGCTGGGAATTCCGCTGGACCGGCTTCTTCCTGCAGGTGCCGCGCGATCTCGCCAGCCCGTTTATCAGCCTCGGTTACGCCGCACTTTGCCTCGGATTCTGGCCGCAAATTGCGTCAACGCGCATCAGTTATGCCATTCAATGCGTTGGCCGCATGGCATTGAGCAATTACCTGTTACAGACGTTGATTTGCACCACGCTGTTCTACCGCTTCAACCTGTTCCTCAAGTTTGATCGCCTGCACTTGCTGGCCTTTGTACCGGCTATCTGGCTGGTTAATATCCTGTTTTCCGTGCTGTGGCTACGCGTCTTCCCGCAGGGGCCAATGGAGTGGATCTGGCGCAAACTGACGCGTCTTGCCGCTGGAAAACCTGGCCCTTCCTCCTCGCTCAGATAATGATGTTCATCACAAAGGTTGCAGAATTGTATGTAACCGTTTTCATTGGTGTGACGTGATTCACGTAGTCGTGCCAGATGCCCTGACAGAATAGCGCCGTTACGCGCTTGTCGCGCATTTTCAGCCTCTGTGGAACAGCTGCATGATAACGATTCGTGATGTCGCCCGTCAGGCCGGTGTGTCAGTAGCCACCGTGTCGCGTGTGCTCAATAACAGCAGTGCAGTCACCGCCGATACCCGTGAAGCCGTGCTGGCCGCCGTTGACGCGTTAGGCTATCGCCCGAACGCCAACGCCCAGGCGCTGGCCACGCAAATCAGTGACACTATTGGCGTGGTGGTGATGGATGTTTCCGATCCCTTCTTTGGCGCGCTGGTGAAAGCGGTCGATACCGTGGCGCAGCGCGTGCATAAACACGTGTTAATCAGTAACTCCTGGCATCAGGAAGAGAAAGAACGTCACGCAATTGAGGTGCTGATACGTCAACGTTGCAACGCATTGGTGGTGCACGCGAAAACGCTTTCAGACGCTGAACTGACGCAATTTATGGATCAGGTTCCGGGTATGGTATTGGTTAACCGAACTATTCCTGGTTATGAACACCGCTGCGTTTGCCTGGATAACGTCACCGGCGCACAGGTAGCCACGCGCATGCTGTTACAACAGGGACATCAACGCATCGGCTTTCTTAGCTCCAGTCACCCGATTGAGGATGTGACGCAACGGCGCGAAGGCTGGCTGCAGGCCTTGTCAGAGCAGGGAATTCGCCCGCAGGAGTCATGGATTGCTCATGCTGAACCTGACATGCAAGGCGGCGAAGCAGCGATGGTGGAATTACTGGGTCGTAACTTACATTTAACAGCGGTGTTTTCCTACAATGACGGCATGGCAGCGGGTGCATTGACCGCTTTGAAGGACAACGGCATCCAGGTTCCGCAGCATTTCTCTGTCATTGGCTTTGATGACATTCCCATCTCCCGTTACACCGATCCGCAGTTAACTACGGTCCGTTATCCTATTGTTTCTATGGCAAAACTTGCCACTGAGCTGGCGCTCAAAGGTGCGGCCGGTGAACTGGATATCAATGCATCACACTGCTTTATGCCCACGCTGGTACGTCGCCATTCTGTCGCCCAGCGGCAAATTGTGGAGTCGGTCACTAATTCAGGCGATAGCTCAGTGTAACCGTTTCCAATCTGTGATTGCATTCACAGTTAATTAACATGCCGCTCACTATGATGGCAGCGTCTTACCGGACTGAAACATCATGTAACGCTGAGAAATCCTCTTCCCAGCAGGTTTCAGTAGCCGATTGAAATAGTTCACAACACTCTTCAGGAAGCGTTTACCTACAGGGAAGTCAGGATTGCGATGGTGGCCCGGCTTTGCGTTACGCGTCCGCCCATTATCAGGTTTACAACCGACGGCGCTGTTTGCCCGCAGGCAAATAGCGCAATGAAATGCCCTACATAAAAAACCGGAGATACCATGAATAAGAAGGTTTTCACGCTCACAGCACTGGTTGCCAGCATGATGTTTGGTGCAACTGCGCACGCCGCCGATACCCGCATTGGCGTGACGATTTACAAATACGACGACAACTTCATGTCGATGGTGCGTAAGGACATTGAGAAAGAAGCGAAATCATTGGGCGGCATTCAGCTGCTGATGAACGACTCGCAGAACGACCAGTCCAAACAGAACGACCAGATTGACGTGCTGATGGCAAAAGGCGTGAAAGCGCTGGCTATCAACCTGGTGGATCCGGCTGCTGCGGCAGTGGTGATTGATAAAGCGCGCGGTAACGATGTGCCGGTGGTGTTCTTCAACAAAGAACCTAACGCTAAAGTGCTGGCCAGCTATCCGAAAGCGTATTACGTCGGTACCGACTCTAAAGAGTCTGGCATCATCCAGGGTCAGCTGATCGAGAAGCACTGGAAAGCCACGCCAGCGTGGGATCTGAACAAAGACGGTACGATTCAGTTCGTACTGCTGAAAGGCGAGCCGGGCCATCCGGATGCTGAAGCGCGTACCAAATACGTGATCGATACCCTGAACAAAGACGGTCTGAAAACGCAGCAGCTGGCGATGGATACCGCGATGTGGGATACCGCACAGGCAAAAGACAAAGTTGACGCCTGGCTCTCTGGCCCGAACGCCGACAAGATTGAAGTGATTATCGCCAACAACGATGCGATGGCGATGGGTGCGGTTGAAGCGCTGAAAGCGCACAACAAAACCAGCATTCCAGTGTTTGGTGTCGATGCACTGCCAGAAGCGCTGGCGCTGGTGAAATCAGGCGCCCTGGCCGGTACCGTGTTGAACGATGCGGAAAACCAGGCAAAAGCGACGCTGGATATTGCTAACAATCTGGCCAATGGCAAAGAGCCAACCGCTGGCACTAACTTCAAGATGGAAAACAAAATCGTACGTGTTCCTTACGTACCAGTAGATAAAGAAAATCTGTCGCAGTTTGTGAAGTAATTCATCCTGGGCGCGGCATTTCGCCGCGCCTTATTGCATCTGACCAACGCTTTATTTAGCCAGGTAAATTATGGCCAGTGAGAATCCGACCACACAGCGTGAATATCTGCTGGAGATGACGAATGTCTCGAAATCATTTCCAGGGGTTAAAGCCTTAGATAATGTGAATTTAAAAGTGCGGCCGCACTCCGTTCATGCATTAATGGGAGAAAACGGCGCCGGGAAATCTACATTATTAAAATGTCTGTTTGGGATTTATAAAAAGGATACGGGGAGCATCCTGTTTCAGGGTGAGGAAATTGATTATAAGAGCTCCAAAGAGGCGCTGGAAAATGGCGTTTCCATGGTGCATCAGGAATTAAACCTGGTTCTGCAACGCAACGTCATGGATAACATGTGGCTTGGCCGTTATCCACGTAAAGGCGTATTTGTCGATCAGGATAAAATGTATCGCGATACCAAAGCGATTTTTGATGAATTAGATATTGATATCGATCCGCGCGATAAAGTCGCCACCTTATCTGTCTCGCAGATGCAGATGATCGAAATCGCCAAAGCTTTTTCCTATGACGCGAAGATCGTCATTATGGATGAGCCGACATCATCGCTGACCGAAAAAGAAGTGAATCACTTGTTCACTATTATTCGTAAGCTGAAAGATCGCGGCTGCGGCATTGTCTATATCTCGCATAAGATGGAAGAGATATTCCAGCTGTGCGATGAGATCACCATTTTGCGTGATGGGCAGTGGATCGCCACTCAGCCGCTGGAAGGGCTGGATATGGACAAGATCATCTCGATGATGGTTGGCCGTTCATTGAACCAGCGTTTCCCGGACAAGACCAACGTGCCGGGGGAAACCATTCTTGAGGTGCGTCATTTAACCTCACTGCGTCAGCCTTCGATTCGTGATATCTCGTTCGATCTGCGTAAAGGTGAAATTCTTGGTATTGCCGGTTTGGTGGGAGCCAAGCGTACCGACATCGTCGAAACCCTGTTTGGGATTCGCGAAAAGTCGGGCGGCACGATTAAATTGCACGGTAAGGCGATTAATAACCACAGCGCCAACGAAGCCATTAACCACGGTTTTGCGCTGGTGACGGAAGAGCGTCGTTCCACCGGTATTTATGCGTATCTGGATATTGGCTTTAACTCGCTTATCTCCAATATTAAAAAGTATAAATCCAGCATGGGGCTGCTCGATAATAAACGCATGAAAAGCGATACCCAATGGGTTATTGATTCGATGCGCGTGAAAACGCCGGGTCATCATACGCAAATTGGTTCGCTTTCCGGTGGTAACCAACAAAAAGTGATCATTGGTCGCTGGTTATTAACGCAGCCGGAAATATTGATGCTGGATGAACCGACGCGCGGGATTGATGTGGGCGCGAAATTCGAAATCTACCAACTTATTGCTGAGTTGGCGAAGAAAGAGAAGGGCATCATTATTATCTCTTCTGAAATGCCAGAACTGTTGGGTATTACCGATCGTATTTTAGTGATGAGTAATGGCCAGGTAGCAGGCATTGTTGATACCAAAACGACCTCGCAGAATGAAATCCTGCGTTTAGCGTCATTACACCTTTAATGAAGCAAGGGCTTTAACATGAAAGCGACTACTAAAAAGAATGCGCTAACCTGGTTAAAAGAGGGCGGCATTTACGTTGTCCTGTTTGTACTGCTGGCAATTATTATTTTCCAGGATCCAACGTTCTTAAGTTTAATGAACCTGAGTAACATTCTGACCCAATCCTCGGTGCGTATTATTATCGCATTGGGCGTGGCCGGTTTGATTGTCACTCAAGGTACGGACCTTTCAGCGGGTCGTCAGGTAGGCTTAGCGGCGGTGGTTGCCGCCACGCTGCTGCAGGCGATGGATAACGCGAACAAAGTGTTCCCACATTTGGATACCGTGCCAATTCCGGTAGTTATCCTGACCGTGTGCATCATCGGCGGCGTGATTGGTCTGGTGAACGGTGTGATCATTGCTTACCTCAAGGTAACGCCATTTATCACCACCTTGGGCACCATGATTATCGTTTACGGCATCAACTCACTCTATTACGACTTTGTGGGTGCATCGCCGATTGCCGGTTTTGATCCTGGCTTCTCCAAATTTGCCCAAGGCTTCCTGCGTTTCGGTGACTTCAAACTGTCGTTCATCACCTTCTACGCCGTGATTGCCATCGTATTTGTTTGGGTGCTGTGGAATAAAACCCGTTTCGGCCGCAACATCTTCGCTATCGGTGGTAACCCGGAAGCGGCGAAAGTGTCTGGCGTAAACGTACCGTTCAACCTGATTCTGGTGTATGCGTTGTCTGGCGTGTTCTACGCGTTCGGCGGGATGCTGGAAGCGGGCCGTATCGGCAGCGCCACCAACAACCTCGGCTTTATGTATGAGCTTGATGCAATTGCGGCTTGTGTGGTCGGCGGCGTGTCGTTTGCCGGTGGCGTGGGTTCTGTAGCGGGCGTGGTGACAGGTGTCATCATCTTTACCGTGATCAACTACGGTTTGACCTACATCGGCGTAAACCCTTACTGGCAGTACATCATCAAGGGCGGCATCATTATCTTCGCCGTGGCGCTGGATTCACTGAAGTACGCACGTAAAAAATAAAACATCACACAGCAAACTAAGGGCCGCGCAATGCGGCCCTTTTTACATTGGCGGTCGTCATAAATGGCGACCCTAAAAATGCACCGCTAACACTTACTTCTGCAGTTTCTCTTCCAGCTCCAGCAACTGCTCTGGCGTCACCGCCGGATAACTCTGCGCATCTTCTGGCACTTCATGCACCGCAGGAATCGGCACTAGCGGGCCGAGGAAACGTGGCTCGCGCTTCATCAAATACAAATCCGCCAGCGCACCCAAACGTGCACCCACTTCGCGGAAACGTACCGACAACATGTTTTTCGGCGACGGCACCGCATAACACTGCGCCTGAATCCCAAGATGCTGCGCGATATACAGCGCACGCTCACAGTGGAAGCGCTGGGTAATGATGATGAAATCGTTGGTATCGAACACTTTGCGCGTGCGCACAATCGAATCCAGCGTGCGGAACCCGGCGTAATCTAGCACGATGTCCGACGGCGCGACGCCCGCTTTAATCAAATCGCGGCGCATGGTCATTGGTTCGTTATAGCTTTGCTGCGCATTGTCACCGCTCAGCAGCAGGTAATTGACCTTGCCGCTGTTATAGGCGTTCAACGCGCCCTGAATGCGATAGAGGTAATACTGATTGATGACGCCCGTGCGGTAATACTTGGCTGTGCCCAAGACCACGCCGACCTGACGATGCGGCAGCGATGTGACATCTTCGTAAATAAAGGGCGCGGTTTTCCAGCTGATCCAGCGATCCAGGCCGAGCGCGGTCGCCACCATCAGTAAGATGATGAAAAACAGACCAAAGAAAACGCGTTTAATCATGCGCGCGAGCACTCGGTTGGTAGAATTCAGAATGGATAAAGGCTACTTGAGGCGGGCGGGGGAAGCAAGCTAAGGCCAATTATGCGCTGGATTTTTAAGCATGGCCGGATCTAAGCGATCCGGCCATAAATTCGATTAAATCGAGGTACGACGATAATTACGGTACTGCGGCAGCCAGAAGTTGTTGCTAACGGCTTTCGACAGCACATCTTCCGAGGTCACCACCGCCACGCCAGCCAGTTGCGCGGCCTTGCCCACTTCAATGGCAATCAGCTTGGACACGCCCTGAATATCTTTGATCTCCGGCAGAACCGGACCTTCGCCGTCGTTAACCAGCGGCGAACAGTCGGCCAGTGCGCGGCTGGCGGTCATCAGCATCGAGTCCGTCACGCGACTTGCGCCCGCAGCGATCACACCCAAACCGATGCCAGGGAAGATATAGGAGTTGTTGCATTGGGCGATTGGATAGGTTTTCCCTTTCCAGGTGACCGGTGAGAACGGGCTGCCGGTGGCAACCAGCGCGGCACCGTCAGTCCAGGCGATGATGTCGGCTGGCGTCGCTTCCACGCGTGACGTCGGGTTCGACAGCGGCATAACGATTGGACGCTTGGTGTGCTTGTGCATCTCGCGAATGATCTCTTCAGTGAACAGGCCAGGTTGACCAGACACGCCGATCAGAATATCCGGCTTGGCGTTGCGCACCACGTCGAGCAGAGAAATTGAATCGCTATTGGTATCCCAATCTTTCAGGCTGTCGCTCTTCTGCACCAGCTTGCTCTGGAAATTAAGCAGGTTCGGCAGTTTGTCGGTCAGCAGACCGAAGCGATCGACCATCATCACACGGCCACGCGCTTCATCATCGCTCAAACCTTCCGACTTCATCTGCGCGATGATCTGCTCGGCGATACCGCAACCGGCAGAACCGGCACCAAGGAACACCACTTTCTGCTCGCACAGGCGGCTGCCGGCAGCGCGGCTGGCGGCGATCAAAGTGCCGACGGTCACCGCGGCGGTGCCTTGAATATCGTCGTTGAAGCAGCAGATCTCATCGCGATAGCGCTCCAGCAGCGGCATGGCGTTTTTCTGCGCGAAGTCTTCGAACTGCAACAGCACGTTCGGCCAGCGACGATTCACTGCCTGAATGAACTCGTTAACGAACTCTTCGTACTCTTCGCCAGTAATGCGCGGATGACGCCAGCCCATATAGAGCGGATCGTTCAGCAGCTGTTGGTTGTTGGTGCCGACATCCAGTACAACCGGCAAGGTGTAAGCCGGGCTGATGCCGCCACACGCGGTATACAGCGACAGCTTACCGATTGGGATGCCCATGCCGCCGATACCCAAATCGCCGAGACCGAGAATACGTTCGCCATCAGTCACCACGATCACTTTTACATTCTGCTTAGTGGCGTTCTGCAGCATGTCTTCGATGCGGTCGCGGTTGTTGTAAGAGATGAACACGCCGCGCGCGCGACGGTAAATTTCAGAGAAGTGTTCACAGGCGGCGCCGACCGTTGGGGTGTAGATAATCGGCATCATCTCTTCCAGATGATTGTCGAGCAGCCGGTAGAACAGGGTTTCGTTGGTATCCTGGATGTTACGCAGATAGACATGCTTGTCGTTGTTATTTTTGAAATCCAGGAACTGGCGCCAGGCACGTTCTGCCTGCTCTTCGATGGTTTCTACCGCTTCCGGTAGCAGGCCGTTGAGGTTAAATTCGTTACGTTCTTCGAGGGTGAAGGCGCTGCCTTTATTCAACAGCGGAAATTCCAGCAGGATCGGACCCGCATAAGGAATATACAGCGGGCGTTTACTTTCGTAGTCGAGTTCCATGCAGTGCTTGCTCCGGTTGCAGTGTTTTCTGACGTATCGCCGGGAAAAGGTAACGCCAGTCCATCTTGAAGTGAAGAGGTTCTGGCGCCCGATCCTATGAAAATTCCTGCAGATGTACAGCTTTTGTTAACAGAAGGTCACAAAAGCGGTAAAAGGATCACTAAACTGATGTTTTCGAAACTAAAGTAAGTGAAAAATCCTCACATCCTAACGCCTTGAGCGTAGCGCGTGTCGCATCCAGCTGACTCAGCGTGCTCTCCTGACATTCTGCCAAAACCGCTTGCTGAATAGTCTCCAGCGCCACATTGCTCATGTTCATCAAAATCAGTGCGGCCTGCAGCGGCGGCAAGCTTGGGTTGAAGGCGGCGTTTTCCGCATAGCGGCCAGTAAAGACCTTGCCGCTCTGGCTGCGCAACGCCACGCCGCTGTAGCTTTTACTGTATGGCGCGTGACTGTGATTGGCGGCGGTAATGGCAGCCTGTTGCAATGCATCGCCTGCAAGCGCAAAACCATGGTCGATCGGCGTCAGCAAACGTTCTGTGATGTTGAGATCGGCTGGACCAAACGCATCCGGTAAATAGTCGCCCAGCGTGCTAACGGCGCGTCCCGGCAGGCTGATGCGAATCGCCGTGCCGCTGTTCAGCTCGTTCATAAACTGACGGCAATGTCCGCACGGCGTGTAATTGACGGTAATCGCCGCCAGTTTCTCTTCACCGCACAGCCAGGCATGCGTAATGGCACTTTGCTCGGCGTGCACCGTCTGCTGCAGCGGCGTGTGCAGGAACTCCATGTTAGCGCCGAAGTACCAATGGCCGCTGACGCCGCGTGAGATCGCGCCGACATTAAAATTTGATACGGTTGCCACCGCGCAGCTCGCCGCCAGCGGCAGCAGTTCCAGCGCCAGCGCATCATCATCCAGACCGGTAAGCTGTTTCAGTTGCGCGACATCCTGCGGACGCAATACGCCATGGAAATCCGGCGCATCGAGCAGCGGCTGAATCGCAGCTTGCAGCGCAGCGGGCAGGGCAGAAAAAGCAGTAAGGAATCGTGAATGCATGATGTGATGGCCTCAGTTACGCGTTAGCGGCGATGCGCCGCCAGAGGTTTTATATGTGATCCAAGTCGCTCTGACAATGCAAGCTGATTGGGTTGTTTCAACTTTGCGAGATCTCTCGCAAGTTTCAGCCCCACCAATGCATTAATAGCGGAAAAAGGAACGGTGCCAGTAACGAAGTGATGATGCCGCAAATCACCAAAGCCAGTGAGCTGAAGGCGCCTTCCTGATAATCGATCTCGGCGGCGCGCGCGGTGCCTAACGCGTGCGAAGCGTTACCAATTGCCAATCCGCGCGAAGATTTGTTTTTCACCTTAAACAGATTAAGCAGCATATGGCCAAACACCGCACCCAGTACACCAGCGATGAGCACGCAGATAGCGCTGATAGCGGGAATACCGTGCAGCGAAGCAGAGACCGCCATCGCAATCGGCGTGGTGACGGATTTCGGCATAATGGTGGCGGCGATTTCCGGCGTTGCGCCCATCCACAGCGCAATCGCGGTACCCGACACCATCGCCGTAATGCTGCCGATGAAACAGACGCTGATGATGGTTTTCCAGCGCGCACGAATCTGATGCATCTGCTCATACAGCGGTAACGCCAGCGCGACAACCGCCGGTTGCAGCAACTGATTGAGCAGGCTGCTGCCAGCAAAATAGCGCGTGTAAGGCAGATTGGTGAGCAGCAGAATCGGAATGACAATCGCCATCGCCACCAGCAATGGATTGACGATGGAGATATTGATTTTCGCCGCCAGTTTACGCGCCAGAAAATAGGCGATTACGGTCAGCGGCAGCGACCACCATGCATCACTCATTCGGCTTCTCCTGCGGGCGCTGCAAACGTTCTGCGCTGAGCCCCACAATCAGCAGCACCATAAAAGTACTGACAATGCACGACACCACAATCGGTCCAAACTGCGCGGTGAGAATATCGGTATAGCCCATCACGCCGACGCTAATCGGCACAAACAGCAGCGCCATATAGCGGATCAGTAAATGGCATCCGGGTTTCACCCACTCTACCGGCATGATTTGCAGCCCAAGTAACAGGAACAGCAGCAGCATGCCGATGATGCTGCCAGGAATGGTTATCGGGAGCAGGGCAGAAATCCCTATTCCGGCATAAAGCGCTGCATAGATGATGACGAAGGCGCGCACATAGCGCCAACAAGCAGAGAGAACGGCAGGCATGTCAGGCTCCTGTTTTCGTAGCGCTTTATCATACGCATTAAGCGATTAGCGTGCTAGCGATCACAGTACTGTCTGAGCTGGTCGCCATAAATGGCGGCCTTACGAAAAACGCGCCAATCCTTTGTAGGATCAACAGGCACAAAAAAGCCGCCCTGAGGCGGCTTGTTAGCTTACTTAACCGGCATTCCCGGTACTGCGCCGCTATCGACGGACAGCACAAACAGGTCTTTGCCGCCTGGGCCCGCGGACAGCACCATGCCTTCTGAAATACCGAAGCGCATTTTACGCGGCGCGAGGTTAGCCACGATAATGGTCATTTTGCCGACCAGCACAGAAGGATCCGGATAGGCTGCGCGAATGCCAGAGAAAATCTGACGTTTCTCGCCACCCAAATCCAGCTCCAGGCGCAGCAGTTTGTCGGAACCGTCAACCAGCTCAGCTTTCTCGATCAGCGCCACGCGCATATCGACCTTGGCGAAATCATCGATGGTGATGGTGTCGCCAATCGGCGCATCCGCCAAAGGACCTGTTGCCGCAGGTTTGTTCGCCGCAGCTGCATCCTCTTTCGAGGCCTCAACCAGCGCGTCAACTTTGGTCATCTCGATACGGCCATACAGCGCTTTGAACGGTGCTACTTCATGATCCAGCAGCGGTTGGGCAATCGCATCCCAGCTCAGCTCGCTCTGCAGGAAGGCTTCGGTGCGTTCGGTCAGCGATGGCAGCACCGGCTTCAGCCAGGTCATCAATACGCGGAACAGGTTGATACCCATTGAGCAGATCGCTTGCAGGTCGGCATCGCGGCCTTCTTGCTTCGCCACCACCCAAGGTGCCTGCTCATCGACATAGCGGTTCGCCAGATCGGCCAGCGCCATGATTTCACGGATCGCGCGGTTATATTCGCGGCTCGCCCAGGCTTCGCCAATCTTCTCAGAGGCATCAACAAAGGTCTGATACAGCGCCGGATCGGCCAGTTCGCTCGCCAGCTTGCCGCCAAAGCGTTTGGTCAGGAAGCCCGCATTACGTGACGCCAGGTTCACCACTTTGTTCACCACATCTGCATTCACGCGCTGCACGAAATCTTCCAGATTCAGGTCGATGTCGTCGATGCGCGAGGAGAGCTTGGCCGCGTAGTAGTAACGCAGGCTGTCGGCATCCAGATGCTGCAACCAGGTGCTGGCTTTAATAAAGGTGCCGCGCGATTTGGACATCTTCGCGCCGTTCACCGTCACATAACCGTGTACGAACAGGTTGGTTGGCTTGCGGAAGTTGCTGCCTTCCAGCATCGCCGGCCAGAACAGGCTGTGGAAATAGACGATGTCTTTACCGATGAAGTGATACAACTCGGTGGTGGAATCTTTCTTCCAGAACTCGTCGAAATCGATATCGCCGCGCTTGTCGCACAGGTTTTTGAATGAACCCATGTAACCGATTGGCGCATCCAGCCAGACGTAGAAGTATTTGCCCGGCGCGCCAGGAATTTCAAAGCCAAAGTAAGGCGCATCGCGCGAAATATCCCACTGCTGCAAGCCAGACTCGAACCACTCTTGCATCTTGTTCGCCACCTGCTCTTGTAGTGCGCCAGAGCGCGTCCATGCCTGCAGCATCGCGCTGAAAGAGGGCAGATCAAAGAAGAAGTGTTCGGAATCACGCAGCACCGGCGTCGCGCCTGAAACAACAGATTTCGGGTCGATCAGCTCGGTTGGGCTGTAGGTCGCGCTGCACACTTCGCAGTTATCGCCATACTGATCCGGTGACTTACATTTCGGGCAGGTGCCTTTCACAAAACGGTCCGGCAGGAACATGCCTTTCTCAGGATCGTACAGCTGAGAGATGGTGCGGTTCTTAATGAAACCGTTCTCTTTCAGACGACCATAAATCAGTTCGGACAGCTGACGGTTTTCATCGCTGTGCGTGGAGTGATAGTTGTCATAGCCGATGTTGAAGCCGGCGAAATCGGTCTCGTGCTCCTGCTTCATCTCTGCGATCATCTGCTCCGGCGCGATGCCCAACTGCTGCGCTTTCAGCATAATTGGCGTGCCGTGGGCGTCGTCTGCACAGATGAAGTGAACCTGGTTGCCACGCATTCGCTGGTAACGGACCCAAATGTCAGCCTGAATGTGTTCAAGCATGTGACCGAGATGGATTGAACCGTTTGCGTACGGCAGCGCGCACGTTACCAGAATTTTTTTAGTGACTATAGTCATGATTGCGTAGCGTTCCATTGATGAAAAAGCGGGTTTCCCCGTCATACTTCGCGTTGCAGGCGCGTTGTCTTCTCTCGCTCACCCAAATCACTTACTTGAGTAAGCTCATTGGGATTCTCTCGTTTGCCGCCTTCCTGCAACACGAATTATTTAGGGGAATGATGGTAACCGAAGCACCCTCTGCCGTAAACACAGCTGCACATCCCCATCACTTTTAGCGCCTATCTGATACTATTGAACAGACACCGCCGCAATCTGGCGTGAAGAATAAACAAGGAGAGGGGATGACTTCACAATCCCAGCAACATCATTCACCTGAAGCGCTGCGAGCATTGGTTATCGGCGTGCTGAGTGACTTTGAACATCCGACGCTGCAACACAACCTGACCACGCTGAAAGCGCTGCGCCACGTCGCGCTGCTGGATGACAAGCTGCATATCGAACTGGTGATGCCGTTCGCGTGGGCCAGCGCCTTTGAAGAGCTGAAAGCGAAAACCAGCGCCGAGCTGCTGCGCCTGACCGATGCCAGCGCCATTGACTGGCGGCTGCGTCACGATATAGCCACGCTGAAGCGGGTGAAAAATCATCCGGGCGCGACCGGTGTGAAGAACATCATCGCCGTCAGTTCAGGCAAAGGTGGCGTGGGTAAATCCAGCACCGCCGTGAACATGGCGCTGGCGCTGATTGCCGAAGGGGCGCGCGTGGGAATTCTCGATGCGGATATTTATGGTCCGTCGATTCCTAACATGCTCGGCACCGAAAACCAGCGTCCGACTTCACCGGATGGCACGCATATGGCACCGATCATGGCGCATGGCCTGGCAACTAATTCAATTGGTTATCTGGTCACCGACGACAACGCCATGGTGTGGCGCGGGCCGATGGCCAGCAAAGCCCTGATGCAGCTGCTCAACGAAACCATGTGGCCGGATCTTGATTATCTGATCCTCGATATGCCGCCAGGCACCGGCGATATTCAGCTGACGCTGGCGCAGAACGTGCCGGTGACCGGCGCGTTAGTGGTCACCACGCCGCAGGACATTGCCTTGATTGATGCACGTAAAGGCATGGTGATGTTCGAGAAAGTCAGCGTGCCGGTGCTGGGCGTAGTCGAGAACATGAGCATGCACATCTGCAGCCAATGCGGACATCACGAGCCGATTTTCGGCACCGGCGGGGCGCAGAAGCTGGTGGAAGATTACAACACGCGTTTGCTGGCACAACTGCCGCTGCACATTACGTTGCGTGAAGATCTGGATGATGGCGAACCTACCGTAGTGCGCCGTCCGGAGAGTGATTTCACCGCGCTCTACCGCCAGCTGGCGGGGCGCGTCGCGGCGCAGCTCTATTGGCAGGGAGAAATTATCCCTGGCGATATTGCCTTCCGCGCCGTTTAACGTCGTCCATTTCCGCTGGCGCGTGTCGCCAGCGGAAAATGCATCAGCACATATTTTCCCTGCTCGCTCTCGCCAACCGCTTCACGCCGCCAGCCGTGTTTGAGATAGAAATCCAGCGCCGCCTGATTCTGTTGCAAACATTTCAATGCGCCAGTCGAGCTAAATCGCGACTGCACTTTTTCTAACAGCGCGCTGCCCACGCCTTGTCCTTGCGCATTTGGATCGACATACAGGCTATGCAGGAAGTTGTCATTATCCAGCACCGCCGCAAAACCCACGCGATGTCCGTCCAGTTCGGCGACCAGCACGGTTTCGCCCAAAATCACCGCATCGAAATCTTCTAACTGCCAATCATCGCCATCCAGCCACGTCCAGTTATGGCGTCGCGCGGCAAGGTACAGTGTGCGCAGAAAAGGCCGATCGGCTTCGTCAAAAAAACGGATTTGCACGCAAAAGCTCCATTTGGGGGGTAATCTGTGACGTTGCCAGGTGCGCATAAATGCGCACCCTACGAAACCCATACCCGCTAAATCGTAGGGTCGCCATTCATGGCGACCGCCTCATGTCTATTACCCAACGTAAAAGTAGCAGTTTCACCGCAAAAAGATAAAGCCTGTCAGAACCGCGCCATTTTTGTGTAGAATGCCCGCGCGAGCCGCATGAAAGCTGGCGTCGGCGCTTTGATAGCTTTTGGTTATCTAATTGATAACGTCTGCATATTAGAAGTTGGCCCGAAAATTCTGTAGCCTGCATCACATCTTTTAACGGAGGTCACCATGTCCATCATTAATACCAAGATCAAACCATTTAAAAACGCAGCGTTCAAAAACGGCGAATTCATCGAAGTCACCGAGAAAGACGTTGAAGGTAAATGGAGTGTTTTCTTCTTCTACCCGGCTGACTTCACCTTCGTATGCCCAACCGAACTGGGTGACGTTGCAGACCATCACGAAGAGTTCCAGAAACTGGGTGTAGATATCTACTCTGTTTCTACTGACACGCACTTTACCCACAAAGCCTGGCACGGTTCTTCAGACACCATCGCGAAAATCAAATACGCGATGATCGGTGACCCAACTGGCGCGCTGACCCGTAACTTCGAAATCATGCGCGAAGACGAAGGTCTGGCAGATCGCGGTACCTTCATCGTTGACCCGGAAGGCATCATCCAGGCGATCGAAATCACTGCAGAAGGCATTGGCCGTGACGCATCTGACCTGATCCGCAAAGTGAAAGCAGCACAGTACGTTGCTTCTCACCCAGGTGAAGTTTGCCCGGCAAAATGGAAAGAAGGCGAAGCAACTTTGGCTCCATCACTGGACCTGGTTGGCAAAATCTAAGTCAACACTGCGCCATTCGATCTTTCTCTATCGGGTGCTACGGCACCCGATTTTCATGACAGGAACTCACTATGCTCGACACCAATTTAAAAACCCAACTCAAGGCTTACCTTGAGAAACTAACGAAACCGGTTGAGTTGATTGCCACATTGGATGATGGCGCCAAATCCGCAGAGATTCGCTCTCTGTTGGCCGATATCGCGGGCTTGTCAGACAAAGTCAGCTTCCGTGAAGAGAACGATCGTCCGGTTCGTAAACCCTCTTTCCTGATCACTAATCCAGGCAGCCACAGCGGTCCGCGCTTTGCCGGTTCGCCAATGGGCCACGAATTTACTTCACTGGTTTTAGCTTTGTTGCAAACCGGTGGACACCCTTCGAAAGAAGCGCAGAGCCTGCTGGATCAGGTTGTGGCTTTGGAAGGCGACTTCCACTTCGAAACTTATTATTCACTGTCGTGCCACAACTGTCCTGACGTGGTACAGGCGCTGAACCTGATGGCGGTACTGAACCCGCGCATCAGCCATACCGCAATTGACGGCGGTATGTTCCAGAACGAAATCACCGAACGCAACGTGATGGGCGTGCCGGCGGTGTTCCTCAATGGCAAAGAGTTTGGTCAGGGCCGTCTGAGCCTGGCGGAAATCGTCGGTAAAGTGGACACCAACGCAGAGAAGCGTGCGGCAGAAGAGCTGAACAAACGTGATGCCTACGAAGTGCTGATCGTCGGCAGCGGCCCGGCGGGCGCGGCTGCGGCCATTTATTCTGCACGTAAAGGCATCCGTACTGGCCTGATGGGCGAACGTTTCGGTGGTCAGGTGCTGGACACCGTAGACATCGAAAACTACATCTCTGTACCGAAAACCGAAGGCGCGAAGCTGGCCGGTTCTCTGCGTGCTCACGTTGATGATTACGACGTCGATGTGATTGACACCCAGAGCGCCATCAAGCTGATTCCAGCGGCGAAAGAGGGCGGTTTGCACGCGATTGAAACCGCATCTGGCGCGGTACTGAAATCACGCAGCATTATCATTGCTACCGGCGCACGCTGGCGCAACATGGGCGTACCGGGCGAAGAGCAGTATCGCACCAAGGGCGTAACCTATTGCCCGCACTGCGACGGTCCGCTGTTTAAAGGCAAACGCACCGCAGTGATCGGCGGCGGTAACTCAGGCGTGGAAGCGGCAATCGATTTGGCCGGTATTGTTGAACACGTGACGCTGCTGGAATTTGCCAGTGAAATGCGCGCCGACAAAGTGCTGCAGGACAAACTGCGCAGCCTGAAAAACGTTGATGTGATTCTGAACGCCCAGACCACTGAAGTGAAAGGCGATGGCAGCAAAGTCACCAGCCTGACTTACATCGACCGTAACAACCAGACTAGCCACGAAATCGCGCTGAGCGGCATCTTCGTGCAGATTGGTTTGTTGCCAAACACCACCTTCCTCGAAGGTGCGGTAGAGCGCAACAAGATGGGCGAAATCATCATTGATGCCAAGTGCGAAACCAGCCTGAAAGGCGTATTCGCCGCAGGCGACTGCACCACGGTGCCATATAAGCAGATTATCATCGCCAGCGGTGAAGGCGCGAAAGCCTCACTCAGCGCCTTTGATTATCTGATTCGCACCAAACCGGCTGAATAAGTTTTGCGATAGCCACGCAATAGCCCCGCAACCTGTGTTGCGGGGTTTTTTTTATTTCAAAACAGACAATAATTACCCTATCCAGCGAATGGCTTGCGCATCGCTAATATCGCGGTAATAGATTTTATGCAGCCGTTCGCCGCAGCCTTTACATTGAGCTTCAACATGGGTTGAGAAATAGGCTCGTCCAGTGGGTGAAATAGCGCCTTTACGGGAAATACGGATGTTGTGCCATTTGTGTGCATGCGGAATAAAGCTGAAGAATTTTAATTTCATTATCGCTACCGGATTTGGGGGGCGGTGTCGGTCTTCAAGTCCGGGATGCAATTAGGCCGATTTTCTCCTGATGCGAGATTGATATTTATCAAGCTGAAACGAGGTCTGTCTCAAATTTACGATTTAAATGCTGGTGATAAAGAGAAATAAAAGGGGTGGAGAATATTGTTTTTATAAAAATTGATTTAGCCGATATAAAAGCGATTCTCCATCACTTTATGTTTTTAATAAAAGACGGTCTTGATCATTATTTTGGTTAGTTTGCCCCTTGCATGGTAGCAAGGGGCATTGATTTTACAACGGTTCGGCGCGGCTGAAACGTTTGCCATCCGGACTCACGCTACGCACCCAAACTTTATTGTTGGTGGTAATCGTCGGTTTGGCCTGTGGCAGATATCGTTGCCAGTTCTTACCGTTATCCACGCTGTACTCCAGCGGCAGGCCCGGCAAGGCAATGTTCATGGTCAGCGTGCCATTTTCCACGCGCGCGCCCGGCACCGGCAGACGATAGTGAATACCGGCTTTATCCATCTTGCCTAGCTCACGTTGACCTAACAGGTTGGCGAAACGCTGCCAATCCTGATTGCGCTGTTGCTGGTTAACGAACTGGGTTTCGCCGCCTTTGAAAGTGCGGCCTTGTTGGTAATCCAGCTCCCACTCCGCGCGATGCCAGCCACGTTCGGCCACCGACAGCAGGCGTGGGAACACCATGTAATCCATCTGCTGATCGGTACGCGTGGTTTCACTCCACAGATGTACTGAAATGCCGTATGCGCCTGACCATGGCTTATTCGAGGTGGCATCAAAGGTTTTGCCATCGCGATCCACCGAGGTTTCAGCGTTCTGCGGCAGGTTGTCTGGCGCGAAGCCAAACATCTTACGCTCATCGCTGAAGCGTGTGCCCCAGTAATAGCCGCGCTCGTTGGGATTCACTTCATACGGGAAGTCCATGTAGACGTAATCCGGATTCGAGATCACCACTTCGTAATCTTTCAGCGTCCAGTCGTTAGCGGTGTCAAAGCCGCCCCAGTAGAGCGTGTCCCAGAAGTTAACGCGTACGCGCGAGGTGGCGAAGGCGTGCGCGTTAGCTGCATCTTTCAGCCCATCTTGCCAGGCCTGCATCACCGGAATGCCGTGGGCTTTTACCATCTTGCTCACTTCCAGCGCGAAGTGGCTCGGTAAATGCTCCAAATCTTCAACCTTGCCGGACTTCACTACCGCCTGGCAGACCTGAGATTTTGCCCATGGTTTGTCTTCTTTGCTTTGGTCTAAAATGCCCGTTCCCGCTTTCGGGTTCTTAACATCGCTGTAGCCGTTACCGAGGCGAATGTTTTTCGCTTCATCACCACCGAAGTGCCAGGTGGTCAATGGTTGGCCCGCTTCACGGTGCATCGCCTGCACTTCACCAATCACTTTATCGACAAAGCGCTTTGAGGAATCGAGGCAAGGGTTGAGATAGCTGGTGCGGTCGTACAACTGCACGGAACGGGTATTCGAGGTATCGGTTGGATCCACCAGACGATATTCACTGGCCTGCTGCGGTTTACCCGCTTTCATATACTGCTGATAACGCGCTTCCATCGAAATCACCGCAGCGCGCGCGTGCGCGGGCATATCGATTTCCGGAATGACTTCAATGTTGCGCGCCTGAGCGTATTTGACGATCTCGATATAATCCGCGCGGCTGAAATGCCCGGTTCCGTTGTTATCCGTGAACGGACCGGAGCCCAATTGCGGCAGCAGACATTGCTGTTCAGTGAGATCATGACAACGCTTACTGCCCACGTCGGTCAACTCTGGCAGACCGGGAATTTCGATACGCCAGGCTTCATCATCGGTCAGGTGGAAGTGGAATTTATTCATCTTCCATGCCGCCATCTGATCGAGCATACGCAGCACCGCTTGCTTGCTGTGGAAGTTACGCGCCACATCGAGGAAGGCGCCGCGATAGGCAAAGCGCGGGGCATCTTTCGCCTCGAGCGTGGCGATAATTGGTTTGCCTTCAGCGGGTACCAGCGAGAGTAGCGACATCAAGCCGTAATAAACGCCAGCCTGGTCGTAACCAATGATATCGGTACCGCGTGGTGTGATGCGCAGTTCATAAGCACCAGAAACCGCATCTGCGCCACGGAAATGATTAACGGCGATACGAGTATGAACGGCATAACCCGCTGACTGCTGTTTGAGCCCCATCAAATCGAAACGCTGCTTAACCGCATCCGCTTGATTGCTTGCCAGCACTTCAAGATGCAAGGCGACGCCACGGCTCAGATCAACATCGGCAGCATGAACTTTCACCGAGCGCGGCGTTGGGGTGATTTGTCCGCGCAACGCGTTAGCAGGCAGTTGCGCCACATCGGCATTCTTCGTGAAACGACTTTGCGGCAGCATCAGCACGTTTTTATCGTCGACGATGCGCTTCCATTGTTCGCCAAACGGCTTAACGAAGTCGCTGAGGTTTTCGGTATCGGTGCTGGTGATGATTTTTGGCGAGGCATTGGCGGCGGTGACGTACCAACGCGGCATCACGTCAGTGATAAACAGCTGCCAGTATTCATTCACGATCGGGATCTCAATCGACTCGCCAGCCGCGATGCCTTTGAATTTTTCCGTGGGTTCCAGGCGGGTGAGATCCCCGACGATGTGCGTCATTTTGAACTGATCGTTATCGACCCGCAGCGTTTCGTGCACGTTGCTCATGTAGATCGCCCAGTTTTTACTGGTGAGCGCCGGGCCGTTGTTGGTCAGCGTGATGGTGGCGGTATTGCAGGATGCCCAATCGGCGCCGAGTTTCGCGCAGTTCACGCCGTGATCGGCCGCCTGGTTGTCAGTGACCTGATACTGCACGCCGAACTGGCTGATTTGGTCGACGACCTGCTGATTACTGCGCGGGGATGAACTGCAGGCGGCAAGGCCCATCACGCTCAGCGCCAGTAAACTAATTTTTAACTTTTTCATACTGTTATCCTTCTCCACGGAGGTAAGTCTCTGGCTCCTGCCAGATCGGGGTCAAAACAGGGTGAATGGCGCGACGACCATAAATTTGATGTCTTTTTCGTCCTGGAAGATGTTGCCGTAACCGCCGCTGTAGCTGGGAAGATCGCTGTGATTGTCGTAGCGGGTGTAATGCAGTTTGAATTGCGTGTCTTTGGCGCGGCCTTGCTGGATGGTGTAAACCAGGTCCATGCTCCACGCCGACTCTTTCAGGCGCTGGTTTTGGTCGTAAATCGGATTGGTGGAAGGCTTCGCGTCCCAGCCATAGGCGTATGAAGTGCCGACTTGCCAGCCGGGAAATTGCCAGTGCCCAAGATCGACCATCACACCGGCGAACAACGCTTTCTCACCGTTGGCGTTCCAGTCAGAGCGGGAATCCCACCACACATCCATGCGGCCATTCGAGCTGGCATAGGACGGCGTCATACGCTGCAGGAAGAAGCCCTGATTACCTTCGGCTTTTACCCATGTGCCTTCGAGACGGAAATCGAACGCGCCCATCGTGTAGCCGAACGTCAGCGCCTGCAGCCAGGCGAGGCCATCGTAAACATCGTTGACCTGGCCCACGCCGCTGTTGTCACGATCTTTCGCGCCGTAAAACTGATAGCTGGTGCGCAATGGCGCATCGGCCAGCGGCAACTGATAAGAGGCTTTGGCAAAATACTGATCCATGTAATTCGCCGCCTGGCCGTATGCGCCTTCCAGCACCAGCGAGTTTTTGAAATCGTATTTGGCACCAAAGGATTGCAGCCACGGAATCTCCGTCACGCCATCGGCCTTGCGGAAGTTGTACATGTCGCGATACCACGGCGCTTTGTATTCGTCCGTCCACATCCAGGAGACGGAAAGGGCGCCCGCATCGCTAAAATCGAAGACGGTGCCAGCCTCAACACCGCGATAGGTGCCGGGCAGGAAACTCCAGTGCGGTGCCAGTAGCGTCTGCCCGCTGGGTTGCAGATAGCCGGCGCGCAGCCAGTTATCCTGCCATTTTGCCTTGATCGCCGCTTTATAAAGACTTAAGCCGCTCTTATCACCGCTCCAGTCCTCATCCCAGCGCGTACGGGCGTTGCTGAAACCAATTTCATTCGGTGCTGCCGGGCCGCCATTACTTAACTCCACTGCGCCAAATGCCGCAAGATCGAGGCCAATCACATCACCGGCATAACCGGATGAGAAGTCGAGATTGGCGTTAGCAGAGGCGTGATGCAGATTGGCATCATACTGACCGTACGCGCCTTTTTGCGGATCCATCTCTTTGCGATCGCGCTGACGTTGCCAGTAAAACAGGTTGCCAGTGAGCGATGAGTCTTCGACAAAACCCGTGGCGTGGGCAGAGGGAACAGGCACAAAAGTACCGGCAAACAGGGCAGAGATAATAGCCGCAGAGAGCGGGGCGCGTGGAATCCGACGCATAGCAAATCCTCCGTGATGCTTCCATGAACAATTAATAAATCCGTATTGTTTCGTCATGAAACAAGTTGCGAGGGATGCTATTTTTCGCGACGCGAATTATCAATGGAATTTATTACAAAATATGACATGGCACGCAAAAAGAAGGGTTTTTAAGGACTTTATTCAATCAGTTAGATGAACGCGTAAAATGTAACTTTTCGAGCAAGATCCACAGAGAAAGTGGCGATTGCTTGCTTTAATCTGGCTTGTTCCCTATGCTCGCCAACGTAGTTTTGACTCGGGGTGCCCCTCTAATACAGGGCTGAGATACACCCGCTGACCTGATCTGGATAATGCCAGCGTAGGGAAGTCAGATGCCTGACCGCATTCGCCTTCTTGATCGCCGGTTGGGAGCCTTATGAAACAGCCTGACCTTCTTTCCCCCGCGCAACTCGCGCACTCTTTGCAACTGCTGCGTCAGCAAGCGCCGCTGGTGCACTGCATGACCAATGACGTGGTGCAAACCTTTACCGCTAACGTGCTGCTGGCACTGCAAGTCTCGCCCGCGATGGTGATCGATCCTGAGGAAGCGGCGCAGTTTGCCGGTTTTGCCGATGCGGTGTTGATCAACGTAGGCACCTTAACCTGCGATCGTCGTGATGCGATGCTGGCGGCGGTGCAAGCAGCGCAAGCGGCAGGCACGCCGTGGACGCTGGATCCGGTGGCGGTCGGCGCATTAAGCCTGCGCACCGCCTTCTGCCAGCAGTTGCTGAGCCTGCAACCGGCAGCGATTCGCGGTAACGCTTCAGAAATTCTCGCTCTGGCGCATCAGGCCACCGGCGGACGCGGCGTCGACAGCCTGCATCAGGCCGATGCCGCGCTGAGCGCCGCTCAGCAGCTGGCGCGTGATTTCAACACAATTGTGGCGGTGACCGGTGAAGTCGATTACGTCACCGATGGCTTGCAGACATTCTCGATTCCCGGTGGCAGCCCGCTGATGACGCGCGTGGTTGGTACAGGTTGCGCGTTGTCAGCGGTGGTGGCGGCCTTCACCAGCTTGCCAGGCGATCGCCTGCAACATGTGGCTGCGGCTTGCCGCGTGATGTCGTTGGCCGGTGAGCTGACAGCACGCCAGGTTTCAGGGCCGGGCAGCTTTGTCGCCACCTTCCTCGATACGCTGTGGACGCTGGAGGTGAAAGCATGAAACGCATCAACGCCTTGACCATTGCCGGCACCGATCCGAGCGGCGGCGCGGGTATTCAGGCCGATCTCAAAGCCTTCTCCGCATTGGGCGCTTATGGCACCAGCGTTATTACCGCGCTGGTGGCGCAAAACACCTGTGGCGTGCAGTCGGTCTATCGCATCGAACCGGATTTTGTCGGCGCACAGCTCGATTCGGTGCTGGATGATGTGCGCATTGATGCCGCGAAGATCGGCATGTTGTCCGAAACCGCGATAGTCGAGGTGGTCGCCGAGCGGCTGAAACGGGCCAGCCTGCCGTTTGTGGTGCTGGATACGGTGATGATTGCCAAAAGCGGCGATGCGCTATTGTCGCCAGATGCCGTAGCCAGCGTGCGTGAATTGCTGCTGCCGCAGGTCTCGCTGATCACGCCGAACCTGCCGGAAGCCGCGGCGCTGCTGGGACGCGCTATGGCGCAGGATGAGAAGACCATGTTGCAGCAGGGCGATGCGCTGCTCGATCTCGGCTGTGAAGCGGTGCTGATGAAGGGTGGGCATCTCAGCGATGCCGAAAGTCCGGATTGGCTGATTACCCGCGACGGACGCCAGCGCTTTACCGCGCCGCGTGTTAATACGCGCCACACGCACGGCACCGGTTGCTCGCTCTCCGCCGCACTGGCGGCGTTGCGTCCGCGTCATGATGATTGGGCGGCAACGGTGGCCGAAGCCAAGGCGTGGCTACAACAGGCGCTGTTGCACGCCGATTCGCTGGAGGTCGGTAAAGGCATTGGGCCGGTGCACCATTTCCATCAATGGTGGTAGGGCGTAACGCCAGATTGCCGCTTTTTCACTGCGCATCCGTCTGAAAAATGGAGTCAGCAATTTGCCAGCCTGGCGCTTTCCGGTCCAGGCTGTTGGGGGCGAATCGGCATCGGCCGGTTCCAATCCAGCCATTTATCAGGAGCGAACATGACGGACATCGTACAGTTATTGGGCAAAGAGGCGGACAGCCTTCTTCAACATCGCTGCATGACCATTCCAGCGGATAGCCTCTATTTACCAGGCGCGGATTATGTTGATCGCGTGATGATCGACAACAATCGTTCTCCCACCGTACTGCGCAACATGCAAACGCTTTACAACACCGGACGTTTGGCTGGCACCGGCTATTTGTCGATTCTGCCGGTCGATCAGGGCGTTGAGCACTCGGCGGGTGCCTCCTTTGCGGCGAACCCGGCTTATTTCGATCCGAAAAACATCGTTGAGCTGGCGATTGAAGCTGGCTGTAACTGCGTGGCATCCACCTACGGCGTGTTGGCCTCTGTTTCTCGTCGCTACGCGCACCGCATTCCGTTTATGGTGAAGCTTAACCACAACGAAACCCTGAGCTATCCGACGCAATACGATCAGACGCTGTACGCCAGCGTTGAGCAGGCCTTTAATCTCGGCGCGGTGGCGGTTGGCGCCACCATCTACTTTGGCTCCGAGCAATCGCGTCGTCAGATTGAAGAGATCTCGGCGGCCTTTGAACGCGCGCACGAGTTGGGAATGGTGACGGTGCTGTGGGCCTATCTGCGTAATGATGCGTTCAAGAAAGACGGCGTCGATTATCACGCCAGCGCCGATTTAACCGGCCAGGCCAACCATCTGGCGGCGACTATCGGCGCGGATATTGTGAAGCAGAAGATGGCGGAGAATAACGGCGGCTATAACGCGGTGAAGTTTGGTCACACCGATGAGCGCGTCTACAGCAAGCTGACCAGCGAGAACCCGATTGATTTGGTGCGTTACCAACTGGCGAACTGCTATATGGGCCGCGCGGGATTGATCAACTCTGGCGGCGCTTCTGCCGGGGAAACGGATATCGCGGAGTCAGTGCGTACGGCGGTGATCAATAAGCGTGCTGGCGGTATGGGGCTGATTCTGGGGCGCAAGGCGTTTAAGAAGACGCTGAAAGAGGGCGTGCAGCTGATTAATGCGGTGCAGGATGTTTATCTGTCAAAAGATGTGACCATAGCCTAAATGTAAAAAGGTCAGCATAAATGCTGACCTTACTTAGGGTCGCCATTCATGGCGACCTCTTCAAATCACGGCGCTTCAAACCACTCACTATTACGCTCGGCAATCGGCGTAATGGTCAAAATCATCTCCTGCAGATGACGGCGCATCGCGCTCTCAGCGGCTTCAACATCATGCGCTTTCAACGCGTTATAAATATCTTCATGCTGCTGAATCAAACGCTCCGGCGGCGACACTTCGCTTAAGGTCAGAAAACGCACGCGGTCCATGGTGGCTTTAATGTTCTCTACCGTTTCCCACGCCAGCAGGCAGTTAATCCCTTCCGCAATCAGGCGGTGAAACTCATCATCCAGCCCTAAGAAGGCCTGGCTGTCATGACGTTCAGCGGCGAGACGCTGCAGCTGCAGGTTATGCTCCAGCGCCATCAATCCGCTGGCACCAATCTCCTGCGCGGCGCGGCGTACCACGGCGATCTCTACCGCTTCACGGATAAAGCGACCGTCAGCCACGCGCTGGGCAGAGATTTTGCGTACGAAGGTGCCGCGCTGCGGTAACACCTGCACCAATCCGGCTTCCGCCAGCTTGATGAAAGCTTCACGTACCGGCTGACGCGATACGTTAAAACGCGCCGACACTTCCTTCTCCGACAGCAGCGAGCCCGGATGAATTACGCAGGTCACAATATCTTTGCGCAGATAACGATAGATCTGCTGATTTACCGGTTCGCTGGTGGTTATGGTATAGGCAGTCGACATGCAGCAATATCCGTATTACGGCTGGCATCTGCCAGCCCGTTAAGAAAGGTTCAGTCTAATCAGCACGCTGCGTCTGCGCTACACATTTGTGCAGGCGCTTAGCCTTGTGTGACGAGGCTTTGCACCGTGGCGCGCGCGCCCTGATGCACCAGCTGCTGATAGAGTTCGGTCACGCGTGAGACAAAGGCCGGCTGCTGCTGCAGATCGTCGCCGAACACCGCGTTTAGGCCGAGCAATGCTTTAACGCGCGCTGCACCGTCTTCACTGTTAGCCACAATGTTTGCCAGCTGATCTTTCAGCGGATCGCGAATCTCAATCGCCTGGCCTTGCTCATCCACGCCGCTGACGTAGCGCATCCAGCCCGCCACACCCAGCAACACGAAGTCGCATGAAGTGCCGTTGCGCAGATGCCAGCGTGCGCTATCCAGCAGACGCTGCGGCAGCTTTTGCGTGCCATCGGTGGCGATTTGATAGGTGCGATGCTTGATGGCGCGATTCTCGTAACGCGCAATCAGGGAATCGGCATAGGCTTCGAGATCGACGCCCTGCGTACGCAGCGTGGGTGCCTGATCCTGCAACATCAATGCACGCGCCGCCGCACGATAGCTGGCATCGGCCATGCAATCGCTGATGTGCTCATAACCGGCGAGAAAACCGAGATAGGCGAGGAACGAGTGGCTACCGTTAAGCATGCGCAACTTCATCTCTTCGAAAGGCAGCACGTCACTGACCAGCTCCGCACCGGCGTTTTCCCACGCCGGACGTCCGTTAACAAAGTTGTCTTCAATGACCCATTGGAAAAATGGCTCAGCTTCTACCGCCACCGGATCGCGGCTGCCTAAACGTTCGGCCAGCGCGTCGAATGCCGCATCGGTCATTGCCGGGACGATGCGATCAACCATGGTTGAAGGGAAGGTGATGTGCGTCTGGATATAATCCGCCAGTTCAGCGCTGTGGCGCTCGGCCAGCTGAGTAATCACGTTACGCGTGACATGGCCGTTTTCCGGCATGTTGTCGCAGGACATCACGCTAAACGGCGGCAGATGGCGTTCGCGGCGACGGATAATGGCCGCCAGAATCAGGCCGGGCAGCGAACGTGGCTCAGTAGGATTCGCGAGGTCGTGCACAATATCGGGATGATCGGGATTGAGCTTGCCGCTCGAGGGCATGTAGCAATAGCCTTTCTCGGTCACGGTCAACGAGACAATCGCCACATCCGGCTGGCTCATCGCCTCAATCACTGAATCAATGCCGTCGCCTTTGCCATGCAGCGCTTGCGTCACCACGCCAATCACGCGCGTGTGTAAACTCTCATCGGCCATTTCGGTCAGCGTGTAGAGCAGATCCTGCTGACGCAGCGCCTGAATCAGCGTGCCGCTGTTGAGATTCACTTCGCAGTAACCCCAATTGCTGCCTTGTGCAGCCAGCTTATCGGTTGCCAGCGCCTGATGCGCACGATGGAAGGCACCAAAGCCGATGTGCACCATGCGGGTTTTCAGTTGGCTGCGATGGTAAGCGGGACGTTGGACATCAGCGGGGAGGCGTTCAAGCTCTAACATAATCATTCCTTTTGGCAAATGGGGCGCTCAGCGCCCCATGAGATTTACACTGAAACCGGTTTATTGTTGGCCTTGGGTTCGCGAATTACCAGCAACACCAGCAGCGCACCGACGCCAGCAACCGCACCCGCGAGGATGAAGGCGCTGTCAAACTTACCCGAGTGCTGCACGATGAAGCCCGTCACCACCGGGCCGATTACGCCTGACAGGCTACCAATCAGATGGATAAAGCCACTGATGCTGCCGACACGGCTTTTATGCACCACGTCCTGCACAATCGCCCAGTAAATCGCGCCGGTGATGTAGAGGAAGAAGATCGAGATCGACATCATGATCACCGCCGAGTTGACCTCTTTTATCGTACCTGCCAACGCCACGCAAATCGCAGCGGCGGTAAGTGAAACCACCAGCACAATTTTTCGTGAAAGCAGCAGCTTGCCGGTGATGTTGAAAATCTTATCGGAAATCCAGCCACCCAACGCCAGGCCAACGAAGCCAACAATCCACGGAATCATGGTGGTGATGCTCATCGCTTTGATGTCGAGGCCGTGCGCCTGCACCAGATACGCCGGGAACCAGCTCAGGAAGAAGAACAGAATGTAGTTGTAGCAGAAGAAGGCGAAGGCGGTGACCAGAATGATCGGCTGGCGCAGATAGAAGCCCAAACCGTGCGCGTTGCCGCTTGGGTCGATGACGTCAGCCGGTTCTTCGGCTTTCAGTTTTTCCACCAAGGCACGCTCTTCCTCTGATACGCGCTTACTTTTCGCCGGGTTATCGGACGCGAAGAAGAACCACAGCGCCAGCCAGACAAAACCAATCGCGGCGATCACCACAAACGCCGGACGCCAGCCGAACGACAGCGCCAGATAACCCACAATCGGACCGGCAACCGCGCCACCCAGCGGTGAACCCGAGCTGAGTAAGCCCATCGCAGTGGCGGCCTGTTTTTTCGGGAACCAGCCGTTAATGGCTTTGTTCGCCGACGCCGAGATGGGGCCTTCCGCCATGCCAAACAACACGCGCAGAATCATCATAGACCAGAAGCCGGTCGCCATCGCGGTCAGGCCGCAGAACAGCGACCACATGCCAACGGCGGTGCCGAGCACGATGGTCGGGCCGAATTTATCGGTCGCTAAGCCACCGATGAAGTTGAATAGGGCATAACCGAAGAAGAAGCTACCGAAAATCATGCCGAACTGTTCGGCGTTGATCATCAGGTCTTTTTCCACCAGCGGTACGGTCAGAGAGAGGGCGATACGATCAAGGTAGTTGATCATAAACACCAGGAACAACAGCAGTACGAGGGTCCAGCGCAGGTTCTTAAACATAGAAACTCCGTCATCGTCATTTTTTATAGTAATAATGCCGGCGGGTAAGGGACCGGCATGGGGACACCTGGTGTGCGGGTTAACTTAACCCATTTGTAGGATCACTTTGCAGCAGGTGCGGGGATCTTTTTCGAACAGCGTCATGGCTTGCTCAACCTCGGCCAGCGGGAAATAGTGCGTTACCAGTTTCTCCGGCTGGATCTGGCCTTGCTCAATCCACTCAATCACCTGTGGGAAGCGATTGCTGTTGAGACGCGAGGTGAACAGCGACAGCTCTTTACTGGTGAGACTTTGCTGCGTAATGCTGCACGGCTCGCCAGAAAAGCCCAGCAGGCCAATACGCGCCGCCGGTGAGGCGAGGGCGGCGGCTTCGGCCAGAATCGAAGGATGGCAGGCGGCATCAATAATCAGCGTCGGCTGCACGCCTTCCAGCTGCGCGGCGAGCGGAATCTCGCTGTTGTTGAACACCTGATCGGCACCGTTTTCCTGCGCCAGCGTCAGACGTTCTGGCAGACGATCAACCACCAATACCTGTTCAACGCCATACACGCCTTTCAGCACCTGAATGGCGGTGAGGCCCATGGGACCAGCACCGTAAATCAGTGCTACATCGTTTGGCTGTGGTTTGAGGAAGGCGGTGATATTGGCCGCGATGGTGAAAGGTTCGACCATGCTGGCGAGTTTGTCGGGAATGCTATCCGGCAGGCGGAAGGCGTTTTTAGCCGGTGCGACGGCATATTCGCTAAAGCCACCGTCGCGGTGCACGCCAATCACCTGCAACTCTTTGCAGACGTTTGGGCGACCAATGGAGCAGGGATAGCAGTTGCCGCAACTAACCACCGGATCGACCGCTACGCGTTCGCCAATGCGGCTGGCGGCAACGTCAGCGCCGACCGCATCGATCAGGCCAAAAAATTCGTGACCAATGACGCGCGGATATTTGGCGAAAGGATTGTGACCGTGCCAGATGTGCACATCGGAACCGCAGATGCTGGCAAATTGCACCTTCACGCGTACTTCACCTGCTGCGGGTTGCGGCAGCGGACGCTCAGCCAATACCAATTCACCCGGTTGCTCTATCACTACACTTTTCATCATCTACTCCAACGGGAATGCAATGATGAAAAAATACGCGCACTAATACTACCATACAAGTCGGCGTTACAGAGTTGTGAACAGAATCACAGAGGAACAGTCACGTAGGGTCGCCATTCATGGCGACCAGGGAATTGCGGTCACCCTAAATGGCGAACCTACAAAGACAAAAACCCGCTCAGGTTTCCCTGAGCGGGTTTTTTAAATTTGGCTCCTCTGACTGGACTCGAACCAGTGACATACGGATTAACAGTCCGCCGTTCTACCGACTGAACTACAGAGGAATCGTTTGAACGGGGCGCATATTATCGAGCGGACCTCGCCTTGTCAAAACTCTTTTTCACAATTCGTTCTGACTGCTGAATAAAGCGTCAATTGCACGCTATGAGCGAACTCAGCGCGGCAAAATTACGGCTGACAGAATCGGTTTTGTGATGATGATCACTAACTCTATGCAAAATTACATTCTGATTTGTCGATTTTGTCAGATACCTCGCATGCATGATCACAGATATTTCATTTCACCGTTGTCGGGGCAAAAAGCGAAACATATATTCCACATCAACTCTTACCCGAATGCAGGATTAGTCATGAACAAAGTCAGAATCGGTATGATTGGCAGTGGTTACATCGGTCGTTGTCATGCAATTGCCTACGCTCAGGCACCCACAGTTTTTGCCCTGAAAGGCGAGATCGTGCGTGAGATGCTGGCGGAAGTTAATCCAGAGCTGGCGGCGAAACAAGCGGCAACCTTTGGCTTTGCACGTTCTACTGGCGACTGGCGTGAGCTGGTACGCGATCCAAACATCGATGTGGTTGATATCTGTGCGCCAAACTTCCTGCACAAAGAGATGGCGCTGGAAGCGATTCGCAACGGCAAGCACGTTTACTCCGAGAAACCGTTGTCGCTGTCCGTGGCCGACGCGGAAGAGATGGTGCAAGCGGCGGCGCTGGCGGGCGTGAAAACGCTGGTTGGTTTCAACTACATGAAAAACCCGACCAGCCAGCTGGCACGCGAGATTATCGCTCGCGGTGAAATCGGCGACGTGGTGCATTTCTACGGCACGCACAACGAAGATTATCTGGCACGTCCGGAAACGCCGCTCGACTGGCATTGCCAGAAAGCGCTGGCGGGATTAGGCGCGTTAGGCGACCTGGCTGCGCATATTGTGAATATGGCGCACTATCTGGTCGGTGATATTGAAGAAGTCAGCGGCGATATGATGACGGTGATAAAAGAGCGTCCGGACCCGAAAGACACGTCGCGTCTGCTGCCAGTGGAAAATGAAGATCAGGCCAGCGCCTTGCTGCGCTTTAAAAACGGCGCGCACGGCGTGTTTGAAACTTCGCGTATCGCCTGCGGCAGCAAAATGGGCCTGACCTATGTGGTCACCGGTACTAAAGGCACGCTGCGTTATACCCAGGAACGTATGGCCGAGCTGGAGTTGTACATTCACGATGAACCGGCAGGACGTCAGGGTTTCAAAACCATTTTGACCGGTCCGGCACATCCGGATTACGCCAATTTCTGCGTTTCTGCCGGACACGGCATCGGTTTCAACGATCAGAAAACCGTTGAAATCCGCGATTTGATCAATGGCATTGCCGCTGGCGATCGCATGTGGCCAGATTTCGCCGAAGGATTGCAGGTGCAGAAGGTGCTGGAAGCGGTAGCGGTTTCCGCGCTGGAACGCCGCTGGATGAAGGTGTAAATCAGAAACCGGGTCGCCATGATTGGCGACCCGCGAAAAATCACGCTAATAACGGGCATTGCGGCGGCAAGCGGCAGCTCAGTGCGCCTGCCATCACTTCAATCTCAAACTCACTTCCGGTCAGTGGTTCACCATCCAGATTAAACGTCATCTCATGCGGTGAACGGATGGTGAGCGACTGCAACTGCGCGCTGACGATATTCGGATTTTCATCATCACGCGTCAGCGAATGTAGCAATGTTGGGAGCAGCTCTTGCGCGGTAACGATGCTGAGATTGAGCTGGCCATCATTAATCAGCGCATCCGGGCAGAGCTTTTGCCCGCCGCCGGCCTGACGTCCATTGCCAATGCCTATCACCAGCGCATCGCCTTGCCAGTTAAAGCCGGGTCCGCTGATTTCACAGCGATCCGGTTTCAGCGCATCGACGCGCATCAATCCATGAATAAAGTACGATACGCCGCCGAGCGCCGATTTCAGCTTTTCGGGGGTTTCGGTGGTGATGCGCGTGCCAAATCCGCCGGTCGCCATATTGATAAAGTAGCGATCGCCGTTCACCCGCGCCAAATCGATGGTTGTCGCTTTTCCTACCAATGCTAAACGCAACGCCGGTTCCATGCCTTCAGGAATACCGACGCTGGTGGCGAAATCGTTGGCAGTACCGAGCGGTAAAATGCCCAGCGCTGGGCGTTGCTGTTCAGGCAAGCGCGCTAGCGCAGTCGCGATCTCATTGATGGTGCCATCGCCGCCGCCGGCCACCACGGTTTCTGCCTGCAAATCAACCGCTTCCTGAACATAACGATCGCCATCACCCTTTTCCCAGGTGACGCGCACCGCCAGATTAAAGCCTTCATCACGCAGCGTATTCACCGCAGCGCGCAAATCTTCATTACCTGCGCCTTTCCCATTGAGGATCAGCAGCGTCAGCGGTTTGTTTTGCATTATCAGTTCCTTGATGCGAGATACAGAGCACAGGTTATAGCATAGCCGGGGAGAGAACTTTATCGGCGGGCGACGAAAAATTGGGTGGCGTAGAAAAAAGAAAACCCGCACGGGGGAGCCGGGCGGGTGAATGAGGTGGTTCCTGGTACTACCTGCTTTTATTCTTACTCGTTAGCAGCAGGCGGGATTCTAAAGCGAGGCGAAGAGGTGGTCTGTGATCCTAATCTAACTTCGCCGAAATCTTTTCATTAAGTGCGATTTTTCCCGTGTGGATCGTAGGTGCTGTTGCCATCGGTGAAATTACGCAGCAGCAGGGCAAAGGCGAGATTGACTGATTCCGGTACCGGAATCCACACGCGATGCCCATCGCCTGGCGCCACGTCCACCGCCGATCCTTTATCGTTCTGCATGGTTTCAAGCGTGCAGTTGAGGTTGCCTTCTGGCGTCATGATCTCGACAGCATCCCCGAGCATAAACTTGTTCTTCACCGCAATCTGCGCCCAGTCACCGCGACGTTCGCCGGTGAATTCGCCGACAAACTGCTGGCTCTCGGAGATAGAGAAACCTTGCTCGTAGTTCTGATAGCTGTCATGGGTATGACGACGCAAGAAACCTTCGGTGTAACCGCGATGCGCCAGACCTTCCAGCGTCTCCAGCAGCGCTGGGTCGAACGGTTTGCCCGCCGCGGCATCGTCGATGGCGCGACGATAAACCTGTGCGGTGCGCGCGCAGTAATAGAAGGATTTGGTGCGGCCTTCAATTTTCAGCGAATGCACGCCCATTTGACTGAGACGTTCAACGTGCGCCACCGCGCGCAGATCTTTTGAGTTCATGATGTAGGTGCCGTGTTCATCCTCGAAGGCGCTCATCACTTCACCCGGTTTCATCTTCTCTTCCAGCAGGAACACGCGGTCGGTGGTCGCGCCGACGCCGAGCGTGGGCTCTTGCACCTTAACCGGTTCATGGAATCCGACAATATTGCCAACCTCGTCCTGCTTGCCTTCTTCCACTTTATATTCCCAGCGGCAGGCGTTGGTGCAGGTTCCCTGATTAGGATCGCGTTTGTTAAGGTAGCCGGAGAGCAGGCAGCGGCCGGAGTAAGCCATGCATAGCGCGCCGTGTACGAAGATCTCAATCTCCATTTCCGGTACCTGCTGACGGATTTCGGCGATCTCATCCAGCGACAGCTCACGCGACAGAATTACGCGCGTCAGCCCCATTTGCTGCCAGAATTTTACCGTTGCCCAGTTAACCGCGTTGGCCTGTACCGACAGATGGATCGGCATCTGCGGGAAGGCTTCACGCACCAGCATAATCAGTCCGGGATCGGACATGATCAGCGCGTCCGGCTGCATCGCCACCACAGGAGTGAGATCGCGGATAAAGGTTTTCAGTTTGGCATTGTGCGGGGCAATGTTGACCACTACGTAGAATTTCTTACCCAGTTCATGGGCTTCATTGATGCCCTTGGCCAGAATCTCGTGGGTGAATTCGTTGTTGCGTACGCGCAGGCTGTAGCGTGGTTGGCCGGCATAGACGGCGTCAGCGCCGTAGGCAAAGGCATAGCGCATATTCTTCAGCGATCCCGCTGGAGAAAGCAGTTCAGGTTTTAACATGGATTTTCTCACTGATATCAGGTCAGCATGCCATCGTGGATGGCAGGTGCAGCGGCCGCATTATACGGCCCTGCAAAAGGTGGGGAATTGTAGGCAGGCCCGCACCCGATGTAAATTGACCTGGATCAATGTAAGCCGCTGCAGGCTACAGCAAGCGGCAGACGTCCGCTTCCCAGCGATAGCCCATGCCGTACACCGCGCGAATAAACGGCTGTTCCGCATCGAGGCTTTCCAGCTTGCGGCGCAGATTTTTGATGTGGCTGTCGATGGTGCGATCGGTGACTACGCGATAATCGTCATAAAGATGATTGAGCAACTGCTCGCGCGAGAACACTTTTCCCGGCTCCAGCGCCAGCGTTTTCAGCAGACGAAACTCCGCAGGCGTCAGCTCCAGCTGCTGTTCACGCCAGCTCGCCTGAAAGCGACTTTCATCGATATGCAGATGCGATTCCTGTTGCGCTTCTTCCGGCGAACGTTTGACGCGACGCAAAATGGTTTTGACGCGCGCCACCACTTCACGCGGGCTGAACGGCTTGCAGATGTAGTCATCCGCGCCGATTTCCAGCCCCAGCAGGCGATCAATCTCTTCGGTACGCGCGGTCACCATGATGATCGGCAGCTCAGAGAAACGACGAATTTCGCGGCACAGCGTTAAGCCATCGCGGCCGGGCAGCATCAAATCCAGCAGCATCAGATCCGGCGGCGTTTGCTGCACATAGCTCAGCACCTCGTTACCGTCGGCAATGTGGTGCGTGCGATAGTTGGACGCCTGCAGATAATCAATCATCAGCTGCGCCAGTTTGGGTTCATCTTCTACAACAAGGATCAGAGGATCGCTATTTTCCGGGCTCATAAGTGATATCTAGTGAGGAACATACGGCAAGTTTAGCGTGATTTGCAGTCCACCTAAATCAGAGTGATCCGCACTGATGCTGCCGTCATGCGCTTCAGCGATATTCTTACAGATCGCCAGGCCAAGCCCCGAGCCGCCGCTGGCGCGATTTCGCGAACTTTCCGCGCGGAAAAATCGTTCAAATAATTGTGCCTGATGGGCCGGATCGACGCCCGGCGCGCTATCCGCAAACCTCAGCTGCCAGTTATCGCCGGCCAGCTGCATGGAAAGCTGCACCGCGCCGCCGCTGTCGGTATAACGCAGGCTGTTTTCCAGCAAGTTGGTGAACAGCTGCATCAGGCGATCGGGATCGCCAAAGCTGTCCGCCTGCGCGGGCAATGCCAGATTGAGCGTTAAGCCGCGGCTGCGATAGCGTTCGCCGAAGCTGCCGGCCACCACTTCCAGCAGATTAACCAGATCAACCGGCTGTTTGCGATAGGCGAGGGCGCCCGCGTCGGACAGCGACAGCTGATGCAGATCGTCGACCAGTTTAGTCAGCACCACCACTTCGCTCTGCAACGAGCTGATGGCTTCCGGCGTCAGCTTGCGCACGCCATCCTGCATCGCTTCCAGCTCACCGCGCAGAATCGCCAGCGGCGTGCGCAGTTCATGGGATATGTCGGCCATAAAGGCGCGGCGGTTGCTTTCATTCTTTTCCAGCGAGCTGGCAAGCAGGTTGAAGTCGCGGCCCAGTTGACCGAGTTCATCGCTGCTGCCGACTTCCACGCGGGTCGCGAAATTGCCCGCCGCCAGATGGTGCGTACCATCTACCAGTCGTTTCACCGGTGCCAGTAAACCGCGCGCCAACAGCCAGGTGACCAACGCAGCGAGTAAACCGGTTAGCGCAACGATCATCCAGCTGGTGCGTCGCTGCTGCTGATCAAAGTTGATGTCGGTGCTGCGCGTCAGACGTTCAGCCGGAGAGGCAATCACCCAGCCAACAATCTTGCCGTTGCTGGTGGTGATATTGCGCCTGGTGCCTTCCGGCGGCACCGGCTGCCGCGGCCCTGACAGCACTTTGTATTGCTGATCGATAATCCAGAACTGTGTGCGCCAGCCGTGCGGCGGTAACTGATTAACACTGCCAGGATTCTGCTCCAGCGAACGCAAAATAGAAAAAATCAGCTTGTCATTAGTACGCAGAAAATCCCAGCTACCGTGCTGCTCATACTGATCGGCCAACGCATCGCTCAGCAGGGTTAAGCGCTGCTCGTTGCCTTTTTTGATGTAGTCCACAAAGCCGTGCTCAAAGCTGAGCCGCACGCCCCAATGCATGGTGATGATCACCAACATGCAGGTGGAAAAAATCGCCGCAAACAGTTTGGCGCCAATGCCCCATTTTACCGGCCGCTTCATCCTTTGCTCCTGCCTCTAAGGTCAACGTTTTTACTGACATCCTTCGGTACGCGCCAGAACACCAGCGCCGGCAGCGCAATCACCAGCGCCATGCACAGATAGGTGTAAATGAAGGTTTGATGCGCCGCCGCGCTGTCGGTCACCACGCCGTGACCGAATGCACCCAGCAGCAAACCGGCTACGGTGACGCCAATACTCATCGACAGCTGCATGATCATCGATAACAACGAGTTGCCGCTGGAAGCCAGATCGTCCGGCAGTTCCTTTAACGTCAAGGTGTTCATCGAGGAGAAGCGAATCGCATTCACCATGCCTTGCATTAAAAGCACCACCGGCAGCAGCCAGATCCAGCCAAGCAGCGCCACCAGCGGGAACAGCAGCACCACTAACGCCAGCGCAAGGGTCGCGCCGACTAAAGCATTGCGATAACCAAACAGGTTAACGATGCGCACCACCACGCGTTTGGTTCCCATATTGCCGAGCACCATCGGAATCATCATCAAACCGGCGTGGAACGGGCTGTAGCCAAGACCGACCTGCAGGAAGATCGGCGTCATAAACGGCAGCATGCCGCTACCGATGCGGCCGGTAAAACTGCCGAGCAGGCCAATCGAATAGATGCGGTTATCAAACAGTTTCAGGCTGAACAGCGCGTTATCGTTGTTGCGGCCGTGCATCAGGTAGAACAGCAGCGAAAACACCCCGACCAGAATCAGTAAGCCGAGCAACAGCGGCGATCCGCCGGAGCTGCGCTGACCATCCAGCGCCAGCGTTAAGGTCGCCATGCCGACAGCCAGCAGCACAAAGCCGAGGAAATCGAAGCGCCGCGTCTGCATGGTGTAATTGGGCATCAGCGTTAGTGTGGCAATCGCGCCAATAATGCCAACCGGAATGTTGATCAGGAAAATCCAGTGCCAGCTGGCGTACTGCACCAGAATCCCGCCCAGCGCCGGGCCGAGCAGTGGACCAATTTGTCCCGGCGTGGTGACGAAGGTCATCGCCGACATATATTGCTCGCGCGGCACGATTTTCATCACCGTCAAACGACCAACCGGCACCATCATCGCACCACCAATCCCTTGCACCACGCGCGCCATAATCAGCTCATCCAACGTAGTGGAGAAGGCGCACAGCAGCGAGCCGATGCTGAACAGCACAATGGCGCAGAAGAAGATATTGCGCACGCCAAAGCGGTCCGCCAGCCAACCGCTGATCGGCAGCGTAATCGCCACGGTAAGCACGTAGGAGACGATCACCGAGTGCATATTCAGTGGGCTGACGTTGAGATCGCGTGCCATCGACGGGATCGCGGTGTTAACGATGGTGGTATCCAGCGCCTGCATAAAGAAGCCGAACGCGACGATCCATAGCTGCCAGCGCACGGTGGCGTTTTGCGTGTTCACTGAATCTCCTCTGCTGTGCGGTCACCATAAATGGTGACCCTACGAATGTAGTGTGCGGTTTTGTAGGGTCGCCATTCATGGCGACCTCCCTTAACCCGCCACCAACACCTTTTTCTTACGCCGCCGCAGCTTATCCATCATCAAATAAACCACCGGCGTGGTGTAGAGCGTCAGCAGCTGGCTCATCACCAAACCCCCGGCGATGGTGATGCCGAGCGGCTGACGCAGTTCCGCGCCGTCACCGCTGGTCAATACCAACGGCAGTGCACCAAACAGCGCGGCGAGCGTGGTCATCAGAATCGGGCGGAAGCGCAGCTGGCACGCCTGGAAGATCGCGTCGCGCGGCGACAGATTGCCGTTGCGCTCGGCATCCAGCGCAAAGTCGACCATCATGATGGCGTTTTTCTTCACGATACCGATCAGCAGCAGAATGCCGATCAGCGCAATCAGGCTGAACGGCGTGTTGAACAGCTCCAGCGCCAGCAGCGCGCCGACGCCCGCCGACGGCAGCGTGGAGAGAATGGTCAGCGGATGCACGTAGCTCTCATACAGAATGCCGAGCACGATATACACCGCCGCAATCGCTGCCAGCATCAGGTAAAGCTGGTTGGATTGCGACTGCTGGAACACCTGCGCGGTGCCGGCAAAACTGCCGCGCACGCTGGAGGGCACGCCAAGCGCGGTGATGGTGCGATCGATGGCTTCAGACGCCTGCGATAGCGATACGCCTTCCGGCAGGTTAAACGAAATGGTGGACGCCGCCGACAAGCCTTCGTGGTTTACCGAAAGCGGCGCGTTGGCCGGTTGCCACTTGGCAAACCAGCTCAGCGGAATTGCTTTGCCGTCGCTGTTAATCACAAACATCTGATCGAGTGAACTGATGTCCTGGGTGTAACGCGGGTCGACTTCCATCACCACTTTGTACTGGTTAAGCGGCTGATAAATGGTGGAGATCTGGCGCTGACCAAAGGCGTTATTCAGCAGCGCGTTAGCGGCAGACACATCGATGCCGAGCCGCGCCATGCTTTCACGATCATAGGTCAGATTCATTTCGCTGCCGTTGTCCTGCTGATCCGAGTTGACGTCCGCCAGCTCGGGCAGGGCGGCAAACGCCTGACGGATTTTCGGCTCCCATTCGCGCAGATCATTCAGGTTGTCCGACAACAAGCTGTATTGATAGCTGGCGTTGGATTCACGTCCGCCAATGCGAATGTCCTGCACCGCGTTGAGATAGAGATTCGCGCCCGGCTCTTTCGCCAGCTTGATACGCAGCCGGGCGATCACTTGCTGCGCGCTTTCGCTGCGCTCGGAGAGCGGTTTGAGCGAGACGAACATCGAGCCGCTGTTGGTGCGTGAACCGCCGGTAAAGCCGGTAACGTTATCTACCGCCGGATCGGCTTTGATGATGTTCATGAAATCCTGCAGCTTGCCGCGCATCGCCTGGAACGAAATGCTCTGATCCGCCGAGATAAAGCCTTGTAAGCGGCCAGTATCCTGCTCTGGCATAAAGGTTTTCGGGATCGAGATGAACAGCCAAACGGTGAGCGCCACGGTGCCGAGCAGCAACATCAGCACCCAAATGGCGTGATTCAGCACCCAACCCAATGAGCGCGCGTAGCCGTTCTGCACCTTCATCAGCAGCTTGCCGAAACCGCGCGTGCGCGGCTGGCTACGCTTGACCTGCGGCTTGAGCAGATAAGCGCACATCATCGGCGTCAGCGTGACCGAGATAAACAGCGAGATCAGAATCGCCACCGACAGCGTGATGGCAAACTCTGAGAAGAAGCGGCCAATGATGCCACCAATCATCAGCAGCGGCAGGAACACCGCAATCAGCGACAGACTCATCGACAGCACGGTAAAACCGACCTCGCGCACGCCGGTCAGCGCCGCCTGCAGCGGCTTCATGCCCGCTTCGACGTGGCGCGCAATGTTCTCCAGCACCACAATGGCGTCATCGACGACAAAACCGGTGGCGATGGTTAACGCCATCAGCGACAGGTTATTCAGGCTGAAGCCGCACAGATACATGGCGGCGAAGGTGCCAATCAGCGAAACCGGCACCGCAGCGGCGGGGATCAGCGTGGCGCGCCAGTCGCACAGGAAGGCAAACACCACCAGAATTACCAGCGCCACGGCGATGATCAGCGATTGTTCCACTTCATGCAGCGAGGCGCGAATGGTGGGCGAGCGGTCCTGCGCAATTTGCAGATCGATGGCGGCGGGGATCACGTCATGCAGTTCCGGCAATTCGCCACGAATGCGATCAACGGTATCGATAATGTTGGCTTCCGGCGATTTACGCACCACCAGCAGCACCGCCGCTTTGCCGTTGGTCATCCCGGCGTTGCGTACGTCCTGCACTGAATCCTGCACGTTAGCGACATCGCTGAGGCGCACCGCCGCACCGTTGTTGTAATGCACCACCAGCGGTTGATACTCACTGGCGGTTTGCAATTCTCCGTTGGTGCGTAACTGCCAGCGCTGCTGCACATCATCAATCGCGCCCTGCGGACGGCGCTGGTTGGCGTTGCTGATGGCGGTGCGCACCGCATCCAGCGAAACGCCTTGATTGAATAAAGCCTGCGGATTGAGTTCGACGCGCACCGCAGGCAAAGAGCTGCCGCCAACCGTCACATCGCCCACGCCTTCAATTTGCGACAGCTTCTGCGCCAGCTGCGTTGAGGCGTAATCATACAGCTGACCGGGATTATAAATGTCTGAGGTCAGCGTCAGGATCATGATCGGCGCATCGGAAGGGTTGGCTTTGCGGTAGCTGGGACGGCTCGGCATGCCGGTTGGCAGCAGGCTTTGCGCGGCGTTGATTGCCGCCTGCACATCGCGCGCGGCACCGTTGATGTCGCGATCAAAATCGAACACCAGAATAATGCGCGTGCTGCCCAGCGAGCTGGTGGAGGTCATTTCACTGACGCCGGCAATGCGCCCCAGCGAGCGCTCGAGCGGCGTCGCCACCGAGGCCGCCATGGTTTCTGGCGATGCGCCGGGCAGCGAAGCCGAGATCAAAATCACCGGGAAATCCAGCTGCGGCAAGGGTGCCACCGGCAGCAGGCGGAAGCCGAGAATGCCGGCTAGCGCAATCGCCAGCGTCAGCAAAGTGGTGGCGACCGGGCGATGGATAAACAGCGCGAAAAACTTCACGACTGCGCCTCCGAGCGTTTAAAGCGACGGCGCGTCGCGTGTGACAGACGATCAAACAGCAGATAGATCACCGGCGTGGTGAACAGCGTCAGCACCTGACTTACCACCAAACCGCCGACCATGGCGATCCCCAGCGGATGGCGCAGCTCTGCGCCGACGCCGGTGCTCAGCATCAGCGGCAGCGCACCGAGCAGCGCCGCCAATGTAGTCATCAGAATCGGACGGAAACGCAGCAAGCATGCCTGATAAATCGCCTCGCGCGGCGCCATGCCTTGCTCACGCTCTGCGGCCAGCGCGAAGTCGATCATCATGATGGCGTTTTTCTTCACGATACCGATCAGCAAGATAATGCCAATGATGCCGATGATATCCAGCTCGTTGCCGCTCAGCATCAGCGCTAGCAGCGCACCCACACCGGCGGTGGGCAGCGTCGAGAGAATGGTGATCGGATGGATAAAGCTCTCATACAGCACGCCAAGCACGATATACATCGCCACCACCGCTGCCACAATCAGCCACACGGTGCTGGACAACGCCGCTTCGAAGGCCAGCGTGCTGCCCTGGAACTGCGTCATCATCTCGGCGGGCATGCCAACTTGATCTTCTGCCGCGCTCACCGCTTTCACCGCATCGCCCAGCGAATAACCGTCGGCGACATCAAACGAGAAGGTTGCCGACGGGAACTGATCGAGATGGTTGATGCTGAGCGCGGCGTGGCGCTCCTCGATTTGCGCGATGGCGCTGAGCGGCACGCTGCCGCCGTCGCTGCTGGTCAGACGAATGCCGTCGAGGCTCGCCAGTCCCGGCGTGGCATCGCTGTTCTGTTCCAGCACCACGCGATATTGGTTGGCCTGGGTGTAAATGGTGGAGATCAGCCGCTGACCAAAAGCGTTATACAGCGCGTTATCCACATCGGCCATGCTGATGCCCAGGCGGCTGGCGCTATCACGATCGACACGTACAAAGGCTTCCAAACATTGATCCTGCCAGTCGCTGCTGACGTCACGCAGCTGTGGCAGTGTATTCAGCTGCTCCAGCAGTTTCGGCACCCACAAACTCAGCGACTCGAGCGAGCCAGATTGCAGCGTGAACTGGTACGGCGTGCGGCTGGCCTGGGTATCAATGGTCAAATCCTGCACCGGCTGCAGCCACAGCGAAATGCCCGGCACTTTAGCTAACGCCTGTTGCAGGCGCTGCTGCACTGCCGGAATACGATCGTCACGCTCATTCAGCGGCTTGAGGTTGATTTGCAGGCGTGCGCTGTTGAGCGCGGCGTTGGTGCCATCGACGCCGACAAACGAAGTCATGCTCTGAACCGCCGGATCTTTCATGATGATCGACGCGACATCGCGCGTGCGCTCCGCCATGTTGGCGTAAGAAACCGACTGCGGCGCCTGCAAGGTGCCCTGAATGATGCTGTTATCCTGCTGCGGGAAGAAGCCTTTGGGGATGACGATCCACAGCAACACGGTGATCAGCAAGGTGCTGAGCGCCACCGACAAGGTGATCCACGGATGCAACAGCACGCGCGTTAAGCCGCGTCCGTAGCTGGCAATAACGCGGTCAAACATCGCTTCGCTGGCGCGCGAGAAGCGGTTCTGCTTGCGCAGCGATTCGGCGCTTAACATGCGGGCGCACATCATCGGCGTCAGCGTCAGCGACACCACGGCGGAAATCAAAATCGCCACCGCCAGCGTCACGGCGAATTCGCGGAACAGGCGGCCAATCACATCGCCCATAAATAGCAGCGGGATCAGCACCGCAATCAGCGAGAAGGTGAGGGAGATAATGGTGAAGCCAATCTCGCCCGCGCCTTTCAGCGCCGCCGTCAGCGGTTTTTCGCCTTTTTCGATATAGCGCGAGATGTTCTCGATCACCACGATGGCATCATCGACCACAAAGCCGGTGGCGATGGTCAGTGCCATCAGCGTCAGGTTGTTGATTGAGAAGCCGAGGAAATACATCGCGGCAAAGGTGCCGATCAGCGACAGCGGCACGGCGACAGCGGGAATGATGGTCGCCGGGACGTTACGCAGGAACAGGTAGATGATCATCACCACCAAAGCCATCGCCAGCATCAGTTCGTGCTGGGTATCGCTGACCGAAGCGCGGATATTGGTGGTGCGATCGGTAAGCAGTTTCACATCCACCGATTTCGGCAGCGTGGCGGTTAAACCGGGCAACATGGCGCGGATATTATCGGCGGTGGCGATGATGTTAGCGCCGGGCTGGCGCTGCACGTTGAGCACAATCGCCTGTTGGCGGTTCGCCCAGGCGCCGAGCCAGCTGTTCTCGGCACCTTGTTCGATGCTAGCCACATCGCCCAGCCGCACCGGCGCGCCGTTGTTATAGCTGATGATCAGCTTGCGATAATCTTCCGCCGAGGTCATCTGATCGTTGGCCGACAGCGTAATCGAGCGCGTTGGGCCATCAAGGCTGCCTTTCGCCGAGTTGACGTTAGCGTTGGTAATGGCGGTGCGCACTGACTCGCTGGTCAGGCCGAGCGCGGCCAGCGCCTGGGTGTTCATCTTCACGCGCACCGCAGGACGTTGCCCGCCCGACAGCGTCACCAAACCGACGCCCGAAACCTGGGAAATTTTTTGCGCCACGCGCGTTTCCACCATGTCCTGCACCTGCGTAAGCGGCATGCTGGTGGTGGTAACGGCAAGCGTCATGATCGGTGGATCGGCCGGATTCACTTTGCTGTAAACCGGCGGATTCGGCAGATCGTTAGGCAGCAGGTTGGTGGCGGAGTTGATCGCCGCCTGCACTTCCTGCTCGGCAACATCCAGTGACAGCGTCAGCTGAAACTGCAATGTCACCACGGAAGCGCCGCCCGAACTCTGCGACGACATCTGCTTCAGGCCGGACATCTGGCCGAACTGGCGTTCCAGCGGCGCGGTAATCGAGGAGGTCACGACATCGGGACTGGCGCCGGGATAAAGCGTAACCACCTGAATGGTCGGGTAATCGACTTCAGGCAGAGCGGAAACCGGCAGAAAACGGTAGCCGAGCACGCCGGCTAACAGAATGGCGATCATTAGCAGCGTGGTGGCGACGGGGCGCAGAATAAACAGGCGCGAAGGTCCACCGCTGCTGTCAGGAGGCATCACCTGCATTATTGACGCTCTCCGCGTGCGGGCTGCGCAGCGCGCGTGCTGTGTGTCGCGGCGCTTTGCGGTGCCACCACTTCAACGGTGGCGCCTTCCGTCAGACGATCCAGCCCGTCGGTCACCACGCGATCGCCCGCTTCGAGGCCCGCGCTGATCACCACTTTCTGGCTATCCTGCAAACCGGCGGTAACGCGTTTCTTGCTTACTTTGTTGTCGCTGTTGACCACCCAGACAAAGTGGCCGTCATTGCTCATCTGCAGCGCGGCGGTCGGGATCACCACCGCATCCTGCAAGGTATCAACCTTCAGACGCGCGTTAACAAACTGGTTCGGGAACAGCGTGTCATCTTCGTTGCTGAAACGCGCCTTGAGCTTGATGGTGCCGGTGGTGGCATCAATCTGGTTATCGAGACTCAATAGCGTGCCGCTGGTCAGCAGCGTTTTGTTGCTGCGATCCCAGGCTTCGACAATCAGCGGCTGTCCGTTTTTCTGCGCCTTGAGGATTTGGCTGATGTTGTTCTCGGCGACGCTGAACACCACGTCAATCGGGTGTGTTTCGGTAATCACCACTAAACCGGTGGTATCACCGGACGTGATGTAGTTGCCGACATCAACCTGCTTCAAGCCCACGCGTCCACCAATTGGCGCGGTAATGCGGCTGTAAGTCAGATTGAGCTGGGCGCTGGCGACGTTACCTTCATCGGCTTTGATGGTGCCAAGCGTTTCGCTCACCAGCGAACGTTGCGTATCGAGTTCCTGCTGTGACACCAGCGAGGTTTTTGCCAGTTTTTCATAGCGGCTGAGATCGCGGCGCGCATTGGCGAGTGTGGCCTGATCTTTTGCCAATTGGCCCTGCGCCTGGGTTAACGCCACCTGATAAGGACGCGGATCGATTTCCGCCAGCAAAGCGCCAGCGGCCACTTGTTGTCCTTCCTGGAAGTGCAGCGCCATCAATTGCCCATCAACGCGACTGCGCACGGTGACGGTGTTGGCGGCGGTGACGGTACCGAGGCCACTGAGGAAATACGGCACGCTTTCTGTTGTGGCAGCGGCGGCTTGCACCGGCGCTAAGGGGCGTTTGCCGCCTGCGCCGCGTCCACGCTGCTGCTGACCTTCAGCCTGCGTCTGTTTATTCGGTTCCGCTGGATGTTGCCACCAGTAATATCCGCCAGCCAATACGGCAATCACGGCTACGGCCAGCAAGCTTGTTTTTAGTCGACGGTTCATCAAGGTGTGTGCTCTCCAGCGGTTTCGTATTCCCAAGGTGCGTAATAAAAATGCCACTACGCAAACGAATGATTGTAGTCGCCCGGATCGGGCAAAAATTGAAGGAAATAAGAATATCGCCCTGGCGAAGGTAAGTATTCATATTCTGTAAATATTCTGCCAGCAATAGGCATAAGCGCGACCATTTCCTTTGCTAAGCTCAATAACAGACCTGTCTCGTTTGAATAAGGAGAACAAAATGAGTCAACAGAAACTCCGCCAGCTTGGCGACAGCGGTATCGAAGTTCCCCGTCTCACCTTTGGCGGCAACGTGTTTGGCTGGACGGTGGATGAGAAAACCTCGTTCTCACTGCTTGATGCGCTGGTGGAGAAGGGCTTGTTCTTCATCGATACCGCCGACGTTTATTCGCGCTGGGCGCCGGGTAACGAAGGTGGCGAATCGGAAACCATCATCGGTAAATGGCTGAAGAAAAGCGGCAAGCGCGACAGCATCGTGCTGGCCACCAAAGTCGGCATGGAGTTGTCGCCAGAGAAAACCGGCCTTAAACCGGCTTACATTCGTCAGGCGGTGGAAGATTCACTGCGTCGCCTGCAAACCGACGTTATCGATCTCTACCAGGCGCACCGTGATGATGAAACCACGCCGCTGCTGGATACGCTCAAAGCCTTCGATTCGCTGATCAAAGAGGGCAAAGTGCGTGCGATTGGCGCGTCTAACTACAACGCTAAACGTCTGCAGGAAGCGCTGGATGTGAGCAAGCAGCACGGCCTGGCACGCTATGAAACGCTGCAGCCTGAATACAATCTCTACGACCGTCAGGAGTACGAAAGCGGTCTGGAGCAGGTCGCGGTGAAAAATGGCCTCGGCGTGATCAACTACTATTCGTTGGCCAGCGGCTTCCTCAGCGGTAAGTACAAAAAGCCGGAAGATGCCAGCAAAAGTAAGCGCGGGCAGGGCATCGTGGATAAGTATCTGAATGAACGCGGCAAGCGCATCGTTGAAGCGCTGGAAGATGTCGCCGCCTCGCACGATGTTTCAGCAACGCAGGTTGCGCTGGCGTGGCAGATTGCGCGTCCAAGCATTACCGCGCCAATTGTCAGTGCCACTTCGCTAGAGCAGCTGGATGAGCTGGTGAAAGCTACTCAGCTGGAACTCAGCAAGCAAGAGATCGAAGAGCTGGCGAGCGCCAGCAAATTGTAATGTTTTCAGGGACGCTGCGGCGTCCCGCTTTTTTCCTGCTCTGCCTCACAAAAAATGCCATTTTAGCCAAAAGATTTTCAATCATCGACTGGCGTCACAATTGCGCTAACGCACTATCAACCTGCGGTAAACTGCGCACATATTTGCAAAAATTGCCAAATCCTCAGCACTATCCTCTGTTCGATCCATTCCAGTAACTTCATATAAGAATAACCATCATGAACAGAAAAGAAGCAGTGCAGCATTTACCCCGCCTGGCAGCGGGAACCCTGATGTTTGCGATGCTGAGTGCATCTGCGCTGGCCGCTGATGCTTTCAGTTACGACTCTCCATATATGTTTGGTGATTGGGGCGGTTACCGAACGCAGCTGGAAAACGACGGCATTAAATTCGACGTTAACTACACCATGGAAACCGGCTCCAACCTGGCAGGCGGTGCCGATACCAACACCACCATGCGCTACAGCGATCAGTGGGCGTTTGGCGCTAACTTCGACCTGGAAAAACTGCTCAACTGGCAGGATGCCCAATTCCAGGTGACGATTACCGATCGTAATGGTCAGAACATTGCCGATCAGGTCGGCGATTCTCGTACTGGCATGTTGTCATCACCTCAGGAAGTGTACGGACGCGGCCAAACCTGGCGCTTAACCCAATTCTGGTTGAGCCAGGGTCTGTTCGATAACACCGTGAACCTGAAAGCGGGTCGTGTGACCGTTGGTGAAGATTTCGATAACTTTGACAGTAAGTTCCAGAACCTGGCGTTTGGTAGCGGCCAGGCAGGTAACTGGCGAGGCGATCGCTGGTTCAACTGGCCGGTTTCCCAATGGGGCGGTCGCGTGAAGGTGAATATTACGCCTGAGGTATTCTTCCAGGTCGGTTTCTATAACCAGAACAGTGCCAACTACGATCGCGGCGATGGCTTCCGCCTGGATACCAGCAACTCCGAAGGCAATATGGTGCCGGTAGAGTTGGGCTGGAAACCGACCTTAGGCGCAGATAAGCTGCCGGGTAATTACCGCATCGGTTATTACTACTCTTCGGCGAATGGCGACAACTATGGCAGCTGGCGCGATGGCGCGTATCAAAGCCAGGATCATGCTTATGGCGGCTACGTGCTACTGCAACAGCAGTTGACCGCACAAGGCGGCGATGCCAGCCGTGGCTTGGGCGTTACCGTACAAGCGGTAATGAACGACCACAAAACCTCGAAAACCGATAACTATCAGTCGGTGAGCTTCACCTGGAAAGGGCCGTTTGATGCGCGTCCGCAGGATGAGATTGGTGTCGGTGCAGCGCGTATTCACGTTAACAGCGCTTACACGCGTTCTCTGCGTGAGCAGAACAACGCTAACGGCGAAACGGATTTCAACAGCCCAACCTATCTGCCAATTCAGGATGGCTCAGAGTACAACTATGAGATCTACTACAACGCTCAGCTGACCAAATGGCTGCAGTTGCGTCCGAACCTGCAATATGTGGTGGCGCCGGGTGCGGTGAGTGAAGTGAAAGATGCGTTTGTAGGCGGGATCAGTGCGAACGTGAATTTCTGATGTGTGAGACGGGTCGTCATGAATGGCGACCCTACAACTTTAAGCAGGGCGGCAATGATGCCGCCCTGACTTTTATCTGAACATCACTTCGGCCCAGCGGGCGAGGCCGGCGGTCACCGAGGCGAAGTCATCGCCGCTGGCAATTGGCGTATCGGGCAGCGCCTGCTGCAGCGCGGCGCGCAGCACCGGCGAACGTGCGCTGCCACCGGTGAGATAAATCACTTCTGGCTTGGTTTCGCAGGTGGCGAGCGCCAGATGCACTTGCTCCAGAATCCGTTCCAGCGGCTGGTTAATTGCTTCTTCCAGCTGCGCTGCGCTGATCTGCGCCTGCAATTGGGTGGCGATAAACGCCAGCGAGGCGTCGGTCTCTTTCACCTCCGACAGCGCAATCTTGCTCTCTTCCGCCGCACGTACCAGACGATAGCTCAGCTTCTGCTGCCACACTTTCAGCAGGTGCGCCACTTTGTCACTGTGTTCGGCATCACGAATCAAATCGCGCAGCAGTTTGCCGCTGGCCGCAGAATAGAAGTCGCTTTGCGCCGGAACATCGTTGATCGCGACTGCATTCCACCACGGCAGCGCAGGCAGCGCGGTGCCTTTCTGCGTATTGCCACCGAGGCCCAGCAGCGGCATCAAGGTTTTGAACGCCAGCATAATGTCGAGATCGTTCCCGCCCACGCGGCAACCGCTGTGGCCGAGCAAACTTTCACGGCGATCGGTTTTGTGACGCCATTCCGGGCCCATCAGCAGCATCGAGCAGTCGGTGGTACCGCCGCCGATATCCACTACCAATACGCGCGTCTCTTTCTGCAGCGTAGCTTCAAAATCCAGGCCTGCCGCCACCGGCTCAAACTGAAACTCGACATCACGAAAACCGGCGCGCTGTGCTGCACGCAGCAGAATGCCTTGCGCCTGCTGGTTAGCCTCTTCGCCGCCTAAACCCTGGAAGTTAATCGGGCGACCAATTACCGCTTGCTCAATCGGGCGATCGAGCTGGGTTTCGCCCTGCTGACGAATGTGCAGCATCATGGCGCACACCAGATCTTCAAAGAAAGCGATCTGCTGCGGCTTCAGGCCGTTAGCGCCGAGGAAGGATTTCGGTGACTTCACAAACCACACTTCTTCGGGATCGACCATATATTGCTGCAGCGCAGTCAAACCGAACTGCACGCTGCCTGGCGTGACGTCGATATCTTCTTCGCGGTTATAACGCAGCGCACGCTGCAATAAGGCGGTGCCTTCGCTGTCTGGCGTTGGAACCTGATGATGGCGATGCAGCCATTCGCTGATCGCTTCGCGCGTTGGTGCACAAATCATGGAGGGAAGCAGGCGCTGACCATTCTCCAGTGTCAGCAGGCGCGGCGTGCCATTATCGCTGACCGCAATTGAGCAGTTTGCTGTGCCGTAATCGAATCCGATAAACATATTTATCCCCCATGCCGGAAAAAAGGGGGCGACTTTAGCGCAGCCAGCGCGGGCTGGCAATGGGCAGACGTGGCAGATTACATCTGCACTTCCTGATAAACGTGATACTGACCACGGCCCGCATGTTTTGCGCTGTAACAGGCGACATCGGCCTGTGACATCACCACATTGCTGATGCAGTTGCGTTGATCGATTTGCGTGATGCCGGCACTCGCGCCGACGTGATAAGGCTGATCCTGCCACATAAAGCGGTATTCGCTCACGGCGGTGACGATGCGCTGCACCACGTCGCGCACCTGATCCACTTCGCAATTTGGCAGCAACACGCCAAACTCATCGCCGCCCAAACGTGCCAGCATATCGCTGCTGCGCAGATGATGTGGCATCAGCTCTGCCAGTTCGCGCAGCAGCGCATCACCGGCGGCGTGGCCAGCGGTATCGTTCACCGCTTTGAATTTATCCAGATCGATAAACACCAATACGTGATGGCTATTATTGGCCGCCGCATCGTTCACCAACTGCTTTAAACGCTGCTCGAAGCTGTGACGATTTGGCAGGCGCGTCAGCATGTCATGTGAGGCGCTGTAGCTCAGACGCTTCATCACCTTGCGCGATTCACTGACATCCTGAATAACCATTACCGCGCCGATGCTGGCACCGGTCAGGGTTTTCAGCGGCGTAATGCTGTAATGAATCTCGACGCGCGTGCCGTCTGGCGTGTGCAGCACCAGCTCTTCATCGAGATCGGGGGAAATTTTTTCGCCTGGCAGCTGGCACAGCAACAGGTTGTCCACACGCGGCCCGCTCGCGCCACGCGTGATGTTGAGTAGTTCGGTAATCGGCATGCCCGCCGCTTTTTCCTGCGGCCAGCCGCTCAGCGTTTCGGCCACCGGATTCATAAAGGTGACGCGCATTTCATCATCGGTACTGATCACCGCTTCGCCGATGGAATCGAGAGTGATCGCCATGCGCTCTTTTTCCTGGAACAGCGCTTCATTCAGCGCGCGCAGCGGCGTGATGTCCTGACAGATGCCGAGCATACGTTCGATCTGCCCATCCTGACTCAGGATACGGTTGGCTTCAGAACGCACGTAGCGCGGGCCTTCCGGCAAATTGATGCGGTATTCCAGCTGGAAAGCGCTGCGGCGTTCAATGGCCTGCTGCACCACCAGCGCGGCGGTTTCCCGTTCAGCCGGATCAAGCAGATGCACCCACAGATCGTAGGTGGGCGTTTGATGCGGACCTAAGCCAAACAGCTCGTACATGCGTTTGTCCCACAGCATTTCACCGGTCAGCAGATTCCACTCCCACACGCCGATGCCGCCGGCTTCGTTGGCCAGCGTGATGCGTTCCATCAGGCGGCGATTAACCTGCTCGCTCTGCTTCAGCTCGGAGATATCGATAATCTGGGCGATGAAGTAGTGCGGCTGTTGCGCGGCGTCGCGCACCATCGAAACCGTCAGGCGCGCCCAGACGATCTCGCCATCCTTACGGAAATAGCGCTTCTCCATGGTGTAGGTCATGATTTCACCCGCCACCAATCGTTCCAACTGCTGCAAATCGCTGTTGAGATCGTCGGGATGGGTGATTTGCTGGAAAGTGAGCTTTTTCAGTTCATCGGCCGGAAAGCCTAGCGTCTGGCACAGCGACTGATTGACCTGCTGCCAGCCACCATTCGGCGCAACCAGCGCCATGCCGATCGCCGAGTACTCCATGGCGTTACGGAAGCGGGTTTCACTCTCGCTAATGTGATGCTTTTCGCGCTGGAAGGCGTCCATCACCAGCGCCATCACGTGGCTTGGCAGCAGCACCAACAGGAACGGCAGCCAGGTGCTGACCTGGCCGAGCAGCATGCCGTTTTGCGCCAGGTTGACCAAATTAAAGGCGAGCAGAATCGAGATGAAACTGGCATTGAGGAAGAACAGCAGAAAGGCTTCAAATTTTGGCAGCCGCACCGCACACCAGAACAGGATCACCACAATAAAGGTGAAGGGCCACGGCAGAAAACGCAGCGATAAATAGCTGGCGAGTAGCGTGCCAAACAGCGTCAGACAGGTTTCCAGCTGTCGGCCTGGCGTTAAAATCTGGCGCAGCGGTTTAGTCGGCCACAGTAATAATACCGGACCAAATGCCAGCACGCCGATCACTTCAGAAATCACCCAGGTCGAGAAGAAGGGCAGTGACGCGCTGCTACCGACATGCAGCATCCACAATGCCACCACGCCGCCGAGCAGCGGCGCAATCAGACCGGCGCACAGGGCAAAGCGCACCCAGTCGAGTAACGAATTGAGCGGGGCGCGACGATCGAGCAGGGCGCGCAGCATCACGCCGCCCAGAATCGCCTGCACCATATTCAGGATGGCGAACTTAATATTGCTGAGCGCGGGACCAATAATGATCAGATTGGCCAGCGCGGTACCCATCACGCAAGCAAACAGCAGCAAGGGAACGTGTCTGGAGTGCGCACGAAACACGATCACCGTCATTAGCGCGGTGGAGTACCAAAGCGGTGAAATACGTCCGCTGACAACAATCAGTTCCAGACAAAATAGCGTCAGTAGAAAAGTGAGCCCGCCAATGAGCAAGGCATTGAGCCATATTCGGTGTGGTCTTTCTCGTGAAGTCAATATTTCGAGGGTCATGCAAGAATCCAGCTGCGCGCACCTGATTCACGATGGAAAATGCGCCAATCAATCACTATTTCGCATGCTAGCACATCTGTTTGAGATTTCTGCCGGGAATTGCATTTAAGTCGTTATTCACTGAATTGATTGGCCCTTTGCGCGCAAAGGGCCAAACGGTGTTAGCGAAAAAGATCGGCGCGGGTATAAGGCTTTTCTAAGCCGGCAAGATTGGCAGAGAAGCGCTCAAGGAATTGTTGTGTGGTGGCGACGCGACCATGGCCCAGCAGCAGCAGCGGCACCAGCAGCGCAACGCCAATTTGCGGCAGACTAAAGCCCTTCAGCGAAGTGCGGCGCTGTGTCAGCAGGAATGCGGTGCTGAGCGTGAAACCGAGCATCAGGCCCGCCAGCACTTCGCTTTTTGAGTGCGCGTGAATCACCAAACGTGAAAGGCCGACCATCAACGGGATCAGATAGCCGATACCAATGGTAAACAGACGCCAGCGCGGCGACCAGCGACCTGAGATCAGCCACATCATCACCGGCCAGAGCGTGGCTGACATCGCGCTGTGTCCGCTGAAGCCGGTGAAGTTGAATCTGGCGCTACCAATGCCAAAGCCGAGAAACAGTATTTTTGAGACGCTCACCACCAGGCCAGCCAGACCAAACGCCAGCACCCAATACCAGACGGTTTGGCGGTTGTCGCTTTTCCATGGCAATACCAGCGCGATGATTACCGCAGTCGGGATCAGCAACATGCTGTCGCCAAAATAGGTCAGGGTTTTCCAGCTCATACTTTTCCTTGCGGCTACATTCGGAGTGCCAACGCCAGCTACAGTGTTGGCAGATGAACAGTGTATCGATTAAGCGTCTGGCTGCAAAAGGGGATATTCTGAAAAGCCGTTGGCCCATTTTTCTGGCATCAAACCGGTGAAATACCTATAATTGCCGCCAACTAACCCTCTCATTCGGCCCGTTGCAGCTTCGGCTTAGGCAGGCTCCAGTTATCAGGTCTTAAAAAAGTATGACTGACAAGTCTCATCAGTGCGTGATCGTTGGCATCGCAGGTGCATCCGCATCCGGAAAAAGTCTTATCGCCAGCACGCTCTATCGTGAAATCCGTGACCAGGTCGGTGACGAGCATATCGGTGTGATCCCCGAAGATGCCTACTATAAAGATCAGAGCCACCTCACCATGGAAGAGAGGGTGAAAACCAACTATGACCATCCGAGTGCGATGGATCATGATTTGTTGTTGCAGCACCTGCGCGCGCTGAAAGCCGGCCAGGAAATTGAGCTGCCGGTTTACAGCTACGTTGAGCACACGCGCACTAGCGATTGTATTCATCTCAAATCGAAGAAAGTCATCATCCTCGAAGGCATCTTGTTGTTAACCGACGCGCGCCTGCGCCAGGAGATGAATTTCTCCATCTTCGTCGATACGCCGCTGGATATCTGCCTGATGCGCCGTATGAAGCGCGATGTCAATGAGCGCGGCCGCTCAATGGATTCGGTGATGAGCCAGTATCAGAAGACCGTGCGTCCGATGTTCCTGCAATTTATTGAACCTTCCAAGCAGTACGCTGACATCATTGTGCCGCGCGGCGGAAAAAACCGTATCGCGATTGATATCCTCAAGGCCAAGATTAATCAGTATCTTTAACGACATGGCGTCCGCCCCGGCGTGACGCGCTGTCGTAGCCATTCGCTACACTTAATTCATGGAGTACCTGCGATGAGATTATGCGATCGCGATATTGAAGCCTGGCTGGACAACGGAAAGTTGGCGATTGAGCCGCGCCCACCGGTGGAACGCATTAATGGCGCCACGGTGGATGTGCGCCTCGGCAACCAGTTCCGCACTTTTAGCGGCCACACTGCGGCGTTTATTGATTTGAGTGGTCCTAAGCACGAAGTCAGTGCTGCGCTGGACCGCGTCATGAGCGATGAGATTGTCCTGCCGGAAGGCGAAGCCTTTTTCCTGCATCCTGGCGAACTGGCACTGGCGGTAACGCTGGAATCGGTCACCATTCCCGACGATTTGGTCGGCTGGCTGGATGGCCGCTCTTCGCTGGCGCGCCTGGGTTTGATGGTGCACGTCACGGCGCACCGTATCGATCCGGGCTGGCAAGGCCGTATCGTGCTGGAGTTTTATAACTCAGGAAAACTGCCGCTGGCGCTGCGTCCAGGCATGTTAATTGGTGCTTTGAGCTTTGAGCCGCTGTCAGGCCCGGCTGCGCGACCGTATAACCGTCGCGAAGACGCCAAATATCGTGGTCAGCAGGGCGCGGATGCCAGCCGTATAGATAAAGACTGACTAAAACTAATGCTTGCCAAAATAATTCGAGTTGCAGCAAGGCGGCAAGCGAGTAAATCCCCGGGAGCTTACATCAGTAAGTGACTGGGGTGAGCGAGCGCAGCCAACGCTGCGGCAACTTGAAGTATGACGGCAATGAGGAATTGATGAGAAGAGTGATAACTACGCTGGCCATCCTGTTAGTGGTGGTCGTAGCGGGCATGACGGCATTGGTGTTGCTGGTCAATCCCAACGACTTTCGTACCTATATGGTACAGCAGGTAGAGCAGCGCAGTGGTTATCAGCTTCAGGTAGGCGGCGATCTGCGCTGGCACGTCTGGCCGCAGCTCAGCATTCTCGCCGGGCGCATGAGTCTGACCGCGCCTGGCGCCACGCAGCCAATGGTCACCGCCGACAATATGCGGCTGGATGTCAACCTCTGGCCGCTGTTGTCACATCAGCTGAGCGTCAGCCAGGTGATGCTAAAAAACGCCATCATCCGCGTAACGCCAGACAGTGCTGCGCAAAAACCGACCGGCGCGCCGGTGGGGCCGGGTGATGCCGAGCCGGTGAGCAGCAGCAATAACGGCTGGTCATTCAACATCGGCAAATTGCGTCTTGCCGATAGTTTGCTGATTTGGCAGCAGCCAGGCGGCGATGAATACAATTTCCGCGACCTCAATCTCAACCTCGATCAGGATGCCAGCAAACAGGCCAGCATCAATCTGGCTACTCGAATTTCACGTAATCAGCGCAATGTCAGCGTCAATCTCAAAGGGCAAATGAATGTGGCGCAGTATCCGCATCGTTTAGTCGGACAGTTGGATGAGATGAATTACGCCATCGACGGTGCCAATCTGCCGACGCAGGGGATAAAAGGCACCTTGAGCGGTCAGGGGGAATGGAACGGTGACAATCAGCATTTCTCTTTACAGAAGATGCAGCTCACCGCCAATGACAGCGCACTGGAAGGCAGCGCCGATGGACGTTTGGCGCTTCCACAGCAGCTAAATCTGGCGCTGCATGCTACCAGTTTGAATATCGACGCGTTGATGGCGAATGCACCGTCGACGGATAACAGCGCGCCGCAGCAGGCTAACGTGACCAGCACGCCGGTGATTGCTGAGCCGCGTATGCGTGACAACAGCGACTCACCGCTGAATCAGCTGGATTTGACGCTTAACCTCACCGCAGATAACAGCGTGTGGCGCGGCCTGACGCTGACCAATTTGCAGCTCGACGGCAGCAATCAACAGGGTTTGATGACGTTGAGTAAGCTGCAAGGCAAATTCGGCGAAGGGCATTTCTCGGTGCCCGGCTCGGTAGATATTCGTAAACCGGTAACGCAAGTGGCGTTCCAGCCTGAGCTGGATAACATCGCCATTGCGCCATTGCTGAAAGCTTTAGAACTGCCAGAGACGCTGCAAGGTACCGTTTCGCTGAAGGGCGATATCAGCGGAGCGGGATTAAGCATTGAAGAGGCAAAACGCAACTGGCAGGGCAGTGCGGATCTGGAAGCGACTAATTTGCAGCTTTCGCAGCTGAATCTGCAACAGATGGTGCGACGTGCGGTGGCGCGCGTCAGCAATCGTGTCACCAACGATCAGCCCGACGATCAGGGTATTCAGCAGTTGAGTGGACGCGTTACGCTTAAACAGGGCATCTTCAGTTTGCCTGATCTGCAGGGCGGCAACAGTCGTCTGGCGGTGCAGACCAAAGGCAATGTCGATATGGTTAAACAGCAGCTCGACGTCACTATTAATATGATGCTGCGCGGTTGGCAAGGCGACGACAAATTAGCTGCTCTGCTGAACCAGCAAACTATTCCGCTACGCATGTACGGTGGCTGGAATAATCTGCAGTACTCCTTGCCGGTGGATGACGTGGTGCGTCAGCAACTGCAAAGTGAAGCGAAGTCGCGCTTGAATCAGTGGCTGGATCGCCAGCAACCGGCGAAGCAGCCATAATCGTTGTAGGGTCGCCATTTATGGCGACCTTGTTGATTACGGCGCGATCGGCACTATCTCTACCTTCTGCACGCGATGGTTTTCTACCTGCAACGTACGCAAAAGATAATCGCCGATCTGTAACTCTTCGCCTTCCTGCGGCACGTGTTGCAGGCTATCCATCAGCAATCCCGCCAGCGTGTGGTAATTGCGTTTTTCATCGAGTGGCAGCTGCACATAGACGGCTAAATCCTCTAATGGCATATGACCGTTTGCCACCCATCCTCCGTCTGGCAGCACTTGAATATCATAGCGCGCATCAACTTTTTCACCTTCAATCGGCAGATTGCCGGCGATGGTTTCCATCAGATCGCTTAGCGTGACCACGCCTTCCACCGAACCAAACTCATCCACCACAAAGGCGAAGTGGGTGCGCGCATTGCGGAACTGCTCCAGCGCCTGCAATAAGGTGACGCGCTCAGGAAATATCAGCGGCTGGCGAATCAGCGAGCGTAAATCCAGTGATTTGCTGTGCAACGATTGATGCAGCAAATCAATCACGTGCACCACGCCGAGTGGGTCGCGGCCCTGTTCGGTAACCAGAATGCGCGTGTGCTGATTACGATCGAGCTTCGCCATAATCTCCGCCGGATCTTCGCTGAGGTCGATATGCTCAACGTCGTGGCGCGAGGTCATGATGCTATTGATCTGGCGCTGACCAAGCCCCAACACGCGGGCAATCATGCGGCGTTCCTGGCGATTGAAGAGTGCACCTTCCTCGCCGTCGGCCACCAGTGACGCGGTATCGGCGTCAAGCTCCGCACGTTGCGCTTCGCCGCGCAGAATACGCAATACGGCTTCTGAAGTGCGCTGGCGCAGCGGACGTCCGGCGGTGAGGTAGCGGCGGCGATTGAACATCGCCAGCTGATTGAGTATCTCAATGACAATGGAGAAACCAATCGCCGCGTAGAGATAACCTTTCGGGATAATAAAGCCTAACCCTTCGGCCACCAGGCTGAAGCCGATCATCAGCAGGAAGCTCAGGCAGAGAATCACAATGGTCGGATGGCCGTTGACGAAACGCGTCAGCGGCTTACTCGCCAGCAGCATCAGCAATATTGCCACCGTGACCGCCGCCATCATCACCGGCAGCTCATTCACCATGCCAACGGCAGTAATGACCGAGTCCAGCGAGAAGATGGCGTCCAGCACCACTATTTGCGCCACCACTGGCCAGAATTTAGCACCGTTCTTATTTTGACCAGTTTCCTCGTCAGCCCCTTCCAGACGGCTGTTTAACTCGGTGGTGGCCTTATAAAGCAGAAAGAAGCCGCCGCACAGCAGTAGCAGATCGCGGGCGCTGAAGCCATGATGCAGCAGAGTGAACAGCGGTTTTGTCAGCGTAACCAGCCAGGAAAGTGAGGCGAGCAGCGCTAAACGCGACACCAGCGCGAGTAGCAGGCCAAAAATGCGCGCACGGTCGCGTTCCTTTGGCGGTAACTTTTCAACCAGAATGGCAATGAAAACCAGGTTATCAATGCCCAGCACCAGCTCCAGAACGATTAGCGTTACTAATCCGGCCCAGAGCGACGGATCAATGATCCACTCCAACATGTGTTAATCACCTTAATGTCTGTGTCATGCGCTTAATCTGATGATAGTGAAATGGCATAAAGCCTACAAATAGCGGCTAACGCGGTCAATGCACGGTGTTGCCAGGCAAGAAGAATAACCCTGATTGCCGATTTGCACAGATAAGATGAAAGTATGGATAAAAATTGCACCTGAATGATGGCGGCTATTATTTTTTTTCAGCAGACAAGTACGTGCATTTTTAATGCAGCCTATTGCGTCGTTGAGTATCGAATTAATCTGAATTTTGCAGAGGAATGGCCTGAAAGGGCTGGCATCAATACTTATGGCTGGTAGTCTTTTTCCTAAAATAGTGCAGGGAAGACGGGGCCTACTTGTAAACAAGCCAGTAATAACTAGTATAGCAACGTGTTAGTAAATGTCTGCGCCAAAGTCGTTAATAGCGTGCTCCTTAGCCTTCTAATGTTGCGAATTGTGATCGCACGCGGACCACGGCCAGTAATTAGCGCAAAAATGCCGCATAAAACAAGCTGTAATTAGGATGATGAAAGCGGTATTGGCAGCGACAGCCAAGGGCGGTAGCGTGCCTGAAGCGCCTTTCTCTTGGTTTAACGGTCTGCCACTGTGGTAAGGGAAGTCGGACTAATCTGTTGGTATTAATCACAATTCTCTTGCTTACTATTGTGAGAATTGATTTGGCCTCAGAGAATTTACCGCAGATTGCCTCAACAAATGCAGTGAATGTTTCGCTCGTTTATTAAACAGCGTTGAGGCATTAGGGATTAAAGAAATAATATAAAAGAGTTAAATATGCGCGATAACGAAATTACATATAAAAGTCTTCTGACCAAAATTTTACTGGCGTGCTCGGATTTAATTTGTTTCAACGCAGCATTATTTATTGCCATGGCGTTGATTAATTCGTTTACCCATTCTCCACTGGCAGATATATCTGAAAAATACCTGCATTTAAAAATCGCTACCCACATTGCGTTATCGGTTATTTGCGTAGGCTGGTTCTGGGTTCGCCTGCGTCATTATACTTACCGCAAACCATTCTGGTTCGAGCTCAAAGAGATATTTCGTACCATTCTTATTTTCTCTGTCATTGATTTGTCAATTTCAGCACTTTCACAATGGCAAATGTCGCGCTTTGTCTGGGTAGCGACCTGGGTTCTGGCGTTGATTCTGATTCCATTAGCACGCGCCATCTCTAAACGTGTGCTGAATCATTACGGTATGTGGAAGAAGCAAACCATCATCATCGGCAGCAGCCGCAACGCGCAGGAAGCCTGGCAGGCGCTGCAGAGCGAAGAAGTGATGGGCTTTGATGTTATCGCCTTCTTCGATGTCGATAAAAGCAGCCCGCAGGCCAGCATCTCTGGCGTGCCTGTGCTGCACAACGAACAAGAGCTGTGGCAGCTGACCAACAGCGAAACCCAGTTCATCGTGGCGGTGGAGTTCGAACAGAGCCAGCACCGCGATCACTGGCTGAAAACGCTGGCGATGCACAATTGCCGTTCCGTTTCGGTGATCCCAACGCTGCGCGGTGTACCGCTCTATGGCACCGACATGGCTTATATTTTTAGCCATGAAGTGATGATTCTGCGCGTGAATAACAACCTGGCGAAGCGCACTTCGCGTTTCCTTAAGCGTGCATTCGATATCGTCGGCGCACTGAGCATTATCCTGGCGCTGTCACCGGCATTACTGGTACTCGGCTTTATGGTTGGCCGCGATGGCGGACCACCGATTTACGGTCATGAACGTGTAGGTCTGGGCGGACGTAAGTTCAAATGCCTGAAATTCCGCTCCATGGTGATCAACTCGAAAGAGGTGCTGGAAGAGGTACTGCGTACCGATCCTGTTGCCCGCGCCGAGTGGGATAAAGATTTCAAACTGAAGAACGATCCGCGCATTACCAAAGTTGGTCATTTCATCCGTAAAACCAGTCTGGATGAGCTGCCGCAGCTGTGGAACGTAGTACGTGGCGATATGAGCCTGGTGGGTCCGCGCCCGGTTATTGAAGATGAACTCTGCCGTTATGCCGGTGATGTCGATTATTACCTGATGGCGAAACCAGGCATGACGGGATTGTGGCAGGTTAGCGGTCGTAACGACGTTGACTATGAAACACGCGTCTATTTTGACTCGTGGTATGTCAAGAACTGGTCGCTGTGGAACGACATTGCGATTCTGTTTAAGACGGTTGGCGTAGTGCTGAAACGCGATGGCGCCTATTGATAGACAGCGAGGTCGGGGAGGGCATTGCTTCCCCGATTGAAAACTGCGGGTGCTGAGTGTGTCGTTATTAGACAGCTGCACTGATTGAGTCTGTATAAACCATTTTAATTGATGTCGTCTTTAGACTCGGTGACAACATAAAACCAAGGGAGCGCATAATAATGACCCACAGTTTCAGTGTTTAACCTGTCATATTCCATTTTTGTAAGACGCTACACAGCGGGCGATTTCGCCTCTATCAATCAATAACTGATAGCGAAGAATCAGATGATAATGAAAATTAAATTGATACCGTTACTGGTATCCGCGACTTTTCTCTCCGGATGTACCATTGAGCCGGGTTCTCACCTTTCCACCAGTGGAAAAGATGTCATAGAGCAACAGGATAGCAACTATGACATCGACAAATATGTCAACGTCTTCCCGCTGACGCCGCGTCTGGTTGAACAGATGCGTCCGAAGCCGTTAGTCGCTCAGGCTAACCCAATGCTGCAAAATGAAATTCAGAGCTACGAATACCGCATCGGTGTTGGCGACGTGCTGAATGTCACCGTCTGGGATCACCCAGAGTTGACCACACCAGCCGGTCAGTACCGTAGCGCCAGCGACACCGGTAACTGGGTGCAGGCGGATGGCACTATTTTCTATCCGTACATCGGTAAAGTGCGCGTAGCAGGCCGAACTGTCACCGAGATCCGCACCGAAGTGGCGCGTCGTCTGGCACAGTTCATTGAAAGCCCGCAGGTTGACGTAAACGTCGCCTCATTCCGTTCACAGAAAGCCTACGTGACCGGTTCAGTCACCACCTCCGGACAACAGGCGATCACTAACGTGCCGCTGACCGTGCTGGATGCCGTTAACGCCGCGGGCGGTTTAGCCGCCGACGCTGACTGGCGTAACGTGGTGCTGACGCACAATGGCAAAGAACAACGTCTTTCGTTGCAGGCGCTGATGCAAAACGGCGACCTGAGCCAAAATCATCTGCTCTATCCGGGCGACATCCTTTACGTGCCACGTAACGACGATCTCAAAGTCTTCGTAATGGGTGAAGTGAAGCAGCAGTCAACGCTGAAGATGGACCGCAGCGGCATGACGCTGGCCGAAGCACTGGGCAACTCGCAGGGTATGGATCAGACCACCTCTGATGCTACCGGCGTGTTCGTGATTCGTCCGATTCGCGGCGCCAACCGCACCAAGATCGCCAACATCTATCAGTTGAATACCAAAGATGCGGCATCAATGGTGATGGGCACCGAATTCCAACTGGAGCCATACGACATCGTCTATGTCACCGCTACACCACTTACCCGTTGGAACCGTGTGATTTCAAGCCTGCTGCCGACCATCGTAGGTGTTGACGATGCCAGCTCCGCGGCGCTTCGTTTCCGCAACTGGTCGAACTAAGGGTTCGCCATGATTAAGTCCGTGTTAGTCGTCTGCGTCGGCAACATTTGCCGCTCCCCAACCGGGGAGCGTCTGTTCAAGCGCGCGCTACCAAACACCCGGATCGCCTCAGCAGGGCTCAGTGCCCTGAAAGGTTATCCGGCGGACCAGAAAGCCCTCGATGTGGCCGCCGATCACGGTGTGTCGCTCGATGGTCATCAGGCACAGCAGTTAACGGCCAGCATGTGCCGTGACTATGACCTGATTCTGGTAATGGAAAAGCGCCACGTTGAGCAGGTGAATCGCATCGATCCAGCCGCACGCGGAAAAACCATGCTGCTTGGCCACTGGCTCAATCAGCAGGAAATTGCGGATCCGTACAAAAAAAGTCGCGAGGCCTTTGAAGAGGTCTACGGGTTACTGGAAAACGCTACCCAGAAATGGGTCAACGTATTAAGCCGATAGTTGGGATTATCCATGAATATCAAAAACAAGGTTATGACCGCGCCAAAGGAAGATTCGAATGGATGGGATCTGGCGCATCTTGTGGGACAGCTGATTGATCATCGCTGGATCATTGTTGCCGTTACCGCCTTCTTCATGCTGGTGGCGACGCTCTACACACTGTTTGCTACACCAATCTACAGCGCAGATGCGTTAGTGCAGGTTGAGCAGAAGAATGCCAGCTCAGTACTGAATGAGTTAGACAGCATTCTGCCGCCAACGCCGGCGTCCGATACCGAGATTCAGATTCTTGAATCACGTATGGTTATCGGTAAAACCGTTGACGATCTGGGTCTGGATACCGTTGTCACTCAGAACTATTTCCCGGTGATTGGTAAAGGTCTGTCGCGCCTGATGGGTAACAAGCCATCGACTGTCGCGATCTCCCGCCTGGAAATTCCACGCACCATCGATAAGCGCACCGTTGAACTGGAAGTGACCGGTCCTGACTCGTACACCGTGTCAGCGGATGGTGATGAGCTGTTCAAAGGTAAAGTCGGTCAGCTGGAAACACACGGCGAAGTGACCATGCTGGTGAGCGGCATTAATGCTGATGAAGGCACCAGCTTCAGCGTCACCAAGCTGAACGAGCTGCAGGCGATTAACTCCGTGCTGGCCAACCTGACTGTTGCGGATAAAGGCAAAGACACCGGCGTGCTGGGTCTGGAATATCTGGGTGAAGATCCAGAGCAGATCAGCAAAGTGCTGAACCAAATCGTCAATAACTACCTGCTGCAGAACGTTGAACGTAAATCTGAGCAAGCGGAAAAGAGCCTCGAATTCCTGCGCAATCAGCTGCCGCAAGTGCGTGGCAAACTGGATGATGCGGAAGACAAGCTGAATACCTTCCGTCGCCAGAACGAGTCGGTTGACCTGTCGCTGGAAGCAAAATCTGCGCTGGATTCTTCTGTCAGCGTACAGAGTCAGTTGAACGAACTGACCTTCCGTGAAGCCGAAGTGTCTCAGCTGTTTACCAAAGATCACCCAACGTATCGCGCCTTGCTGGAAAAACGCAAAACGCTGGAAAATGAACAGGCAACGCTGAATAAAAAGATTTCTCAGATGCCACAAACGCAGCAAGAGATCTTGCGTCTGACGCGTGATGTGCAGTCTGGTCAGGAAATCTACATGCAGTTGCTGAACCGTCAGCAAGAGCTGGGTATCAGTAAAGCCAGCACCGTGGGTGATGTGCGCATCATCGATGGCGCAGCAACCGGCAACAGCCCGGTAGCACCGAAGAAACTGTTGATCATCGCGGCGAGCCTGATTCTGGGTCTGATGGTTTCTGTTGGTCTGGTTCTGATGAAAGCGCTGCTGCATCACGGCATCGAGAATCCAGAACAGCTGGAAGAGCTGGGCATGAACGTTTATGCGAGCGTACCGCTGTCAGAATGGCAACGTAAGAAAGATACCGAAGCATTGGCGCGTCGTGGCAACAAGGTGAAAACCGATCCACACGAAACGCTGCTGGCGCTGGGAAATCCTACTGACCTGTCAATCGAAGCGATTCGTAGCCTGCGTACCAGCCTGCACTTCGCGATGATGGAAGCAAAAAACAACATCCTGATGATCACCGGCGCGAGCCCAGGCATTGGTAAAACCTTTATCTGTGCCAACCTGGCAACGCTGGTAGCAAAAGCGGGCCAACGCGTACTGTTCATCGATGGTGATATGCGTCGCGGTTACACCCACGAACTGCTGTCAGCGGATAACAAATCCGGTCTGTCCAACGTGTTGTCGGGCAAAACCGAGTTCAGCCCAGCACTGATTCAGAAAGGTGCGTACGGTTTTGACTTCCTGCCACGCGGCCAGGTGCCACCAAACCCGTCTGAACTGCTGATGCATCGTCGCATGGGTGAGCTGCTAGATTGGGCGAGCAAGAATTACGATCTGGTGTTGATTGATACGCCACCGATTCTGGCGGTAACCGATGCATCGATCATCGGCAAACTGGCTGGTACTTCGCTGATGGTAGCGCGTTTTGAAACCAACACGCCGAAAGAACTTGATGTCAGCTTCAAACGCTTTGCCCAGAACGGTATTGAGATTAAAGGTGTGATCCTCAACGCCGTGGTGCGTAAAGCCGCCAACTCGTATGGTTACGGTTACGACTATTACGATTACGAGTATGGCAAACCTACGAAAAGTTAATTTGCCCGTCATTCACTGTTAATGATGAGGGTAATCCGGTGAAGAGAGGGGCGGGTTGACCGCCCCTTTTGATTGCACCGTTTGAATGACGACACGCAACGATTGACACAGGTGATTCTCTTTATAACGCCAAAAAAAGCCACTGTTGGCATGAGAACTTGTGGAATTAAGGAATCACACCATGGCTCCATATTGGTATTTATCAGGGTTTGTACTGTTGCTTGCGCTGGTCGAAATCCTGTTGAAGAAAGACGAACGAACCACCCATATTCTGACTTACCTGCTGTGCATCGCCACCGTCACGCTGATTATCTTCGCCGGTATTCGCGGTCTCGGCACCGGGATGGACGACTATCAATATCGCAGCTTCTTTGCTGACTTCATCCGCCGTATTGAGGTCAACGGTTTTGCTAACACCGTTGCCTTCTTCCGGTATGAACCGCTGATTTTTGCTATCGCGTGGATTACCAGCCTGTTTTCACACAATGCCAGCGTGTTCCTGTTTGTGTTCAGTATTCTGGCGGTATCGACTAACGCTATCTTCTTTAAAAAGATGTCGCCGTATCCGGTATTGGCATTGGCGCTTTACTCGGCGCACATCTTTATTAACAAAGACGTTAACCAGATTCGTTTTGGCCTGAGTTCGGCGCTGTTTCTTGGCGTGATCTGGACGATTTACCTCAAGCAATACTGGTGGGCGTTTGCCTTCTTTATTCTGTCCTTCCTCAGTCACAACACCGCAGTAATGGTGGTGACCATCATTCCGTTCCTGTTTATTCGGGAATCGCGCTGGTGGCCAGTGGCCATCATCATGTTCAGTGTGCCACTTTCGGTGGTGGGCGGAACCGGCTTTATCGCCTTGATCGCCGGACATCTGGGATCGATGGGGGAAAGGGCCGCAGGCTACAGTAACGAAGCCTCGAATGCCGGTGACGGCAGCGTGGTGTCGGTGTCGAACCTGAAAAACATCATGCTGGTGTTTATCTTTGTCTACTTCATGCTGAGCAACCAGCTCAAGCGCGAACAGTACGACGTGTGGAAGCTGAACTACCTGCTGATTCTGACCTTTGCGATCGGCGGCGGCATCAGGATCTTCTTCTATAACTACTCATCGGGTGCGCGCCTGTCGAACTACCTGCTGCAGGTCGAACCGATTATTTTGACGTCGCTTATTTATCAGTCGAAACGGGTACTGAAGCCGGCGATGTTTGCGATGTTTGCTTTCTTCCTTGTTTATTACCTCTATTACAACACGATCTCACTGAAGCAAGCCGTTGTCGGCTATGAAGTTGCTCGTGAATTCAAATTGTTTCATTAATCGATGAGAGGAAATATGCGGAAGACCTTACTGGCATTTCTGATCACCTCTGCGCCGTTGCTGGCGCAGGCAGATGATCACCCCGGCACCTTTATCATCGCGGCCTACGGTGACTCGACCACCGCAGGCGTTACCGCTTCGGGCGGTCGTAACATCATCAGTCAAAACAACGAAGTGAGTTTTTTGCAGCAGATGTTGCGCGAGAAGTACGGCAACAATATTGAGGTGAAGAACCACGGCATGCCGGGCGCACAGGTTTCGGTGCTGGTTTACAACAAAGACAATACGCCGATGGATTGGTCAGAACGCATGGCGAAATCCGATGCCAACATGATTCTGATTAACTATGCGATCAATGATGCGCGCATCAACTTCTTCAAAGACAAAGGCGAGCGCATTGAAACGCCGGAAGAGTACAAGCGCATCATCACCGAGTTGGTGAAAGGCGCGAAGGCGAATAACAAACTGGTGGTTCTTCAGGAACCGAATCCAATTTGTGGCAAAGCCGAGCGCTGGAACGTCTGGCCGTATGTTTACCAGTTAAATGAAGTGGCTAAAGAGCAGCAAGTTCCGATTGTGAAGCAGTTCAGCGTCATCAAAAAAAACCGTGACTGGCAATCTGAGATGTCGCCCGATTGCATTCACCCCAATGAGATGCTTTATAAACAGAAAGCAGAAAGAACCTTCAACGTCTTAAGCAGCACTTTCGATAGCGTTTTGTCACGGCACAGCAGCTAACCCAACTCAGATTCAGGAGCTGACATGTATGTATTAATCATGGTGCTGTCATTTTGTCTGGCGCTAATTATTCTGCGAGTATTCTCCTTCCACAAAGGCGTTTACAACGAGAGCGGTATTAAAAGTATCTCTGGTATGCGCGCGCTGCTGGCCAGCATCGTCGCGTTCTCACACTTCGCCCACTACATCTATTCGCTGGATGGTCAGTGGGTGTTCGATAAAGATTATTTTGCCTGGTTCTCTGAAGGTAATTTCTTCGTTAACTCCGGCAAATTTGGTGTGCTGCTGTTCTTCATGATCTCCGCCTTCCTGTTCTATCGCTGGCTGGATAATGAAACCCTGACGCCAGGGCAGCTGACGCATAAGCTGCTCAAGTCGCGTATCCGCCGTATTGTCCCAATGTTCTGGTTCTCCGGTTTTGTCATCATCGCGGTGGGCGTGGTGCAGGGCGATCTCACTTATAGCCTGACGGCGGTGAAAGATGCCGTGTTGTGGTTGCTGTTAATTGGCAGCTATCGCATGGGTGATTTCCTGACGGCGGATGTGAACGCCGGTGTTGAGTGGACATTGCGCCTCGAATGGCTGCTGTATCTGTCGATTCCGCTGATTTACGTTCTCAACCGCGCCACCAAAGGAAAATACAAAACGCTGCTGATTCTCGGCTCGATCGGCGTGATTTTCTGTGTGGCGGTTGGCCTGCGTCTGTGGGGTAAAACCTATACCGATCCGCGTCCGGTGCTGGGCTTCGCCATGGGTTATCTGGCGTATAAATATCGCGACATGTTTGCGCACTACAAAACCTCCAGTCTGGCCGGCTTTGCGGTGATTGTGCTGTCGCTGTTCTCGCTGTCGTTCACCAGCAACACCTTCTGGTATCTGATTTTCCTCTGCTGTCTGACGGTGATCTTCTTTATTGTCAGCAGCGGCAACGCCGTGTTTGGCATTCTGGAAAACAAAACCCTGATGTCGATTGGTGAAGTGAGTTACAGCCTGTATCTGATTCACGGTGTGGTGCTCTATTTCATCAAGCAGATTCCGGAAACGCTCTATCCGCATTCGTTCCTGTTCTACACCTTGCTTTCAACGCTGTTCTTTGTCGCCTCTTTCTATGTGGCGAAACTGACTTACCTGTTTGTCGAGAAACCGTTTATCGGCAGTAGCAATAAGAAGAAAGTGGCGATGAAGACCTCGCCGACAAATTAGGACATCACCCATTATTCTTTTGAGCCCACAAGTTATATCATTGATTTTGTAACTTTTTTAATGAGGTGCTGGCAATGCAGGAGATTCGCTTCTCAATTGTTATTCCCGCGTATAACGCGTCGAAATCGATTGTCACGACGCTAGATTGCGTCAAAGCGCAAACCTATCGCAATTTTGAAGTCATTATTGTTGATGACAAATCGGCCGATGCGGCCGAACTGGCGCAGGTGGTACGCAGCGAGCGTTATCAGGATTTGGCTATCAAACTGGAGCTGTCTGAGGTCAAACTCAACGGCGCCGGCGCCCGTAACAAAGGTATTGAGCTGGCAAGCGGCGACTTTATCAGCTTTCTTGATGCCGACGATGAGTGGCATCCGGACAAGTTGCTGGTCGCCAGCGAAACCATCGCCAAACTGGAAGCGCAGGGCAAATCGCGCTACGTCATCTTTAGTCAGGTGAACATCCATCAGGATGGCAGCTTCCTCAAGGTGATGCCGATGCAACCGCCCGGTAAGAACGAAACCGTGGCCGAGTATCTGTTTGGCTGTTACGGCTTCATTCAAACCAGCACCATTGTGCTGAAGCGCGAAGATGCGGTGAAGATCCAGTTTGATGCGCGCTATATTCGCCATCAGGATTATGATTTCTGCATCCGCGCCGACCGCATGGGTTACGCATTCGTGATGATCGACAAGCCGCTGGCAACGTACCATCTGGTGACCAAATTTGGTTCCAAGCACAAAGGCGAATCGGTCAAATACTCCTTCTTCTGGCTCGATACCATGAAGCCGCATCTGACCACACGCGACATCCACACTTACAAGGCGTTCAAGCTGCCGCTGCGCTACAAGATGGATGGGAAATCGCTGCAGGCCAGCCTCAGCTTTGCACGCTACTTCTTCCTCACCAACCGTGATAATCGCGCCTACTTCATGAATCGCCTGCTCGATAAGGTGAAGTCGCGCTTCTCGGGTAGAAGAGCCGTCTCCTGATTCACTTTTAAACACTTTCACTTGCTCCCTACATGGGGGCAATTTTTTGGTTCCTGAAACTCCGGGTAGACAAATGACAAATCATGTTGGCACCGTCGGTATTGTGATGCCGATGTATAACGCGCGAAATACCGTTCTGCGCGCGGTTGAGTCGATCATCAACCAGACCTACAGCGACTGGCATCTTTACCTGATCAACGACAAATCCACCGATGATTCATTGGCCTTTGTGCGTGAACATTGCCAGGACGCACGCATCACCATTCTCGACAACGAAGTGAATCAAGGCGCAGCCGAAACCCGTAACGTTGGGCTGCGCGCAGCGAAAGAAGAGATCATCGCGTTTCTCGACAGCGACGACGAGTGGCACCGCGAAAAACTGGCCGAACAGACGGCTGCGATTGCCGCCGGCGACGATTTCGTGATCACGCATTATCACTACAAAACCAAAACCGCTGACCACGATATCAACTACAGCAAACCCTACCTGCAACAGGAAAACTTCGTGAAGAAGCAGTATCGCGTTTGCTTCTCATCGGTGTGTTTCCGCCGTCCTCCACAGGGCATCTTCTTCCAGCGTAAAGGCCACGAAGACTTCCTGTTCCTCTATGAATTGTTCCTCCGCTACAAACAAGCCCGCGTGATCCAGAAAACCCTGGTCAACTATTACGAGTTGGGCGATTCACTGTCGCGCAACAAAAATAAAGCGGCGAAGTGGCACCTCGAATTATTAAGAATTATCTATAAAAACAATCCGTTAAAAGTATATTACTATTACACATGGTACATGGTGAACGGCGTTCTTTTCGCCTTGAAACACCGTTGATACCCGGCATCCTTCACGCTGCAACTGCGTTGGCTGCGCACGTCCACCCCAGTCACTTACTGAAGTAAGCTCCGGGGGATGGTCGTACTTGCCGCCTTGTTGCAGCGCGAATGATTTGGGTCTCAATTAAACAGTCGTTTGAGGTGGAAGGGATTTATGAAAAAGATCGTTTTGGTGATTAAAGATGCCTACTCATATGCGGGCACTGAAAACATCTGCAACTTTATGTCTGAGTGCCTCGGCGAGCAGCATGAAGTCACCATTTACTCGCTGGAAGGCAACGGCAAAACTTTTTATCCGTTCGAACGGGTGAAGAAAATTGTCAGCTTTGAAGGCCACAGCAACCCGATTAAAAGCGCCGTCGCAAGTATTCATCAGGAAGGCTTCGACAGCGTATTCCTGATCAGCATGGGCCGCCTGAGCGTGATGTTCGCCTTCTGGAACCTGATGGCGCTGAAGAAGAAGCGCTTCAAAGCTTATGCCTGCGAACACATCGCGATTAACTCGTTCAGCAAGCCAATTAAGCTGCTGAAGTGGCTGATGCTGCGCTATTACGACCAGGTGATTGTCCTGACCGACAAAGATCATCAGGTGTTTAACCGCTGGAATATTGCCAGCCAGCAAATCCCCAATCCGGTGGTGTACAAAGCGTTTCAACGTCAAACGCGCAGCCGTCAGGCGCTGGCGGTGGGGCGCCTGGATAACCAGAAAGGCTTCGACCTGTTGCTGGATATCTGGGCCGACTTCAGTAAGAAACATCCTGAATGGAAACTGGTGATTGCCGGTGACGGCGAACTGCGCCAGCAGCTGCACGATCAGGCTGCCGCGTTAGGTATCACCAATAGCGTTAACTTCGTCGGCAAAGTCAGCAACATCAACGATTACTACCGTGAAAGCGACATGGCGCTGATGACCTCGCGCTATGAAGGTTTGCCGCTGGTGCTGCTGGAAGCCAAATCCTGGTCGCTGCCGGTGGTGGCGTACGATTGCCCAACCGGGCCGCAGGAGATCATCAATCACGGTGAAGATGGCTTCCTGGTGCCGATGAACGACAAAACCACCTTTATCAAGCGCATGGAGCAGCTCGCCAGCGATGATGGCCTGTTCTATGCGATGAGTGAAAAAACCAAAGAAACCGCGCTCAAGTTTGACGGTAACCAGATCAAGCAGAGCTGGCTCGCGCTTGTTTAGCGACAATTATCGTGCCTCGGGAATCCTTTTTGGCCGCACAACCACGGGAATTGAAGCATGAAAAGAAGAGAAGTCTTGCAGGCCGCAGCCTCCTCGATTGTTACCGCGCTCTCAGTGAGTGCGTTTTCCAGCTACGCCGCAAAAAGTGGTCAGCCAACGTTAAAATCTGTCGATCCGTCCAGCGTACCGGCGGGCGATGTACCGATTCTGACGCCAGAAAACGTCTATACCATGCCGCCGCAGTTTTGGCAGAACTTTGAGGGCAAACTGTGGATCGGTAAGGCAGGCAGTGATGCCAGCCAGTCTGGTAATCAGATCCCGGTGTTTCTGCGCGATGCCAATGGCAAAGTGTCACAAATCAGCCAGCCGATTGCGTTGAACAAAGGCAACTTCGCCCAGTTCATTCACGATAATGCAGCGTTGATCGCCAATCCATCACACTCAATGGTGGTGGAAGATGATCAGGGCCACACGCTGTTTTCCATCAGCGATGTTTCACGTCCTAATCAGAGCAACTTTAGCCAGCGTCTGGCGCAGCCGAACGGCTATCAGCTGATTGGTGAGATCCCGTCAGTTGAAGAGCTGCGTAAAACCCGTCCGCTGTTCGCCGGTGCCAAAATCAAGCTGAAAAGCTGGCACGAAGGGCTGGAAGTGGGCGGCGGCGAGTTCGTCGGCACCTTCGGTGATGGCAAAGATGACGGCGGCGTGAACTTCAGCGGCAACGGTTTCACCTGGCGTCGCGTGGTGGAAGATTTTAACCGCCTGACGCTGTTTGATTTCGGCGCTATCGCCGACGGCAAAACCGATAGCGCACCGGCGATCAAAGCCATGTATCAATGGTCGATTGATGCCAGCCAGCAGATCTGCGTGCAGTTCCCGGCAGGCACCTTCTTTGTCTCCGAATGTGATTTCGGTGACGAAGGTCGTCGCTTCTTCCGCATCTCGGGCGCGATGGTCAACTTCGGTTATTTCCCGGCGACCACGCTGGTTTCTGACGGTCGCTCCGAATTCCTGTTCCAGGTAAATGCGCGCTGGACGGAAATCTCCAACCTGAATTTCAACGGCAACACCGATAAGCGTCCGAACAAACAGGGTTTGTTCCGCAACACCTGTCCGGGCGGCCAGTTCTTCCGTGGCGCTTGCCTGCGCTTCAATCAGGTCGGCGGCGTTTCGCTTAGCCTGCTGGATACGCTGGATTGCAAAATCGACCAATGGTACGCCAACGCCTGTACTGGTGATGTGATTAAAGCCAGCTGGTCGGGTCAAAAGGCCGGCGCATGGGATCACAGCACCGCGATTGAGCTCTCCAACTTCAACGCCCAACACTGTAAAGGCGGCATGGTGTTGAATCTGCCGCGCTGCAGCCAATCGATCATCCATAACGGCTGGATTGAGCACAGTGATTTCCCAGGCGACATCTCTAACGGCCAATGGATTGTCGATGCGCTGAGCATTGAGGATTGCAAGAACCCGCTCAACGCACGTAACTCGCGCCTTAATATGCGCCAGACCAATCTGCAGTCGGGCAGCTGGATCGATAACTCGCTGGAAGGCGAACGCTGGCTGAACATCTGGGAAATGGGCTCGACGCGCGTCGAATCCTACGGCGTCGCTATTGATGGCAGTCTGAAATACAACTACATCACCTCGCGCTTCCGCCTGACCAATAACAGCGATCAGCAAACCTGGTTTGAACTCGGCAACTTCTACTCACCAACGGTGGGTGATAGCTGGGAGATCGAGGTGTTTGGTCAGTCGCAGTTCAATAACGGTACCGCTAACCAGCCGCTGATGGATGTTATCAACGGCAAAGGCACCGGCGGCCGCGCGGTGATTCATCTGCAGCGCAAGAAAAACAAAGCCGAAGCCAGCTGGTCAGCGGAAGGTAGCTCGCCAGTGGTTGATGTGCGTTTCGAAGCGCGTAGCGATACCGACACCAAAGTCTACGTCAAGCTAGCGGGCTGGACGCCGACCACCGCCGTGCTGATCAAAAGCACCGCTAAGGATCGCTTCCTAACCGGCCAATGTGCGCGTGTGGATGCGGTGATGGACAAAGGCGCACCGGGCAGTGGCGCACAGCAGGCACCGCAACGTTTTAGCCTGCACAACGGTAAGGCTGGTATCGGCGGTAACGAGCAGGGCGATTTGCTTATGGCCTCGCGAGCGCTTAAGCCGGAACAGGTGGATACCCGCGAACCGAAAGGTTTCATTTCGGTAGTGATCAATGGTGAGCAGGTGGCTATGCCGTATTTCGCTGTGAAGTCGTAATGAGTGGTTTGTAAATCGGTCGCCATTAATGGCGACCCTACGGCATTTGATGAGGGTTTTGTAGGGTGCGCATTTATGCGCACCGGAAAGCAGCAGCGACGTTCAGAATGGTTGAGGGTTTTGTAGGGTGCGCATTTATGCGCACCAGAAAGCAGCACCGACGTTAAGCACCACTTTTTGGGGTTTACTCCCATTGCAGTCCTTTTAAACAGAGTTCACTTTGCCAGTGCAGCTATTGGCGGCTTGTAAAAATTACAAAAATTTTTCCGGAGTTTTTTTATGAAGATTTTATTGGTAGGAAACCATACCTGTGGAAATCGTGGGGATGGCGCGATTTTACGTGGGCTGATTGATTCACTGAAATCCGCGCGCGCGGATTTGGATATCGATGTGATCAGCCGTTATCCAACAAGCTCTGGCTATTTACTGCAGCAGGACATCCAGCAGGATTCCCTGTTCCTGCACAACAGCAAATCGGGCAAAGGGTTAGTCGGCAGCCTGAAACGCAAAGTGGCGAACCGCTTGATGCCGGACATCATGATGGCGCACCTCGGCAAAGGCGGCGTGTACAAATCCTTCTCGGTGCCACCACATCTGGCGGCGTTTACCAATAGCCTTGCGCAGTATGATGCGATTATTCAGGTTGGCGGCTCGTTCTTCGTCGATCTCTACGGCGTAACCCAATTCGACCACGCACTCTGTGCGCTGATGGCGAAAAAGCCGCTGCATATGGTGGGTCACTCGGTCGGTCCGTTCGAAAACCCGCGCGTCAATGCGCTGGCGAACTTTGTCTTTGATCGCGTTGACAGCCTGGTGCTGCGCGAAGAGGTGAGCTACGACCGCCTGAAGCAGGATGGCGTGACCACCAGCAAAGTGAAGAAGGGCGTCGATACCGCGTTCCTGGTTGAAGCGCGTGAAGTGGCCAATCCAAGCCATAACCTGCTGCACTGGCAAGCGATTATCAGTGCGCGCAAAACCATTGCGATCACCGTGCGTGAACTGGCGCCGTTCGACAAACGTCTCGGTGTGACGCAGAAAGAGTATGAAGCTGCCTTTGGCCGCGTAATTAACGCGATGATTGCCGAAGGTTATCAGGTGGTTGCCTTCTCTACCTGTACCGGTATTGATAGCTACGCCAAAGATGACCGCATGGTGGCGCTAACGTTGCGCGATCATGTCGAGCATCCCGAGCATTACCATGTCATCATGGACGAGTTCAACGACCTCGAACTCGGAATCCTCCTTAGCCATTGTCATCTGACAATTGGTACCCGCCTGCACTCCGCCATCATTTCCATGAACTTTGGTACGCCAGCCGTGGCCATCAACTACGAGCACAAGTCGCTCGGCGTGATGAAACAGCTTGGCCTGCCGCAGATGGCCACCGATGTGCAGAGCCTGATGGATGGTTCGCTCATCGATAAAGTGCAGACGGTGCTGGCCGACTACGACAACGTAAAACACAAAGTTGATACCGCGGTGGCGCAGGAGCGTGAGATTGGTAACCGCATTACAGCAGAAATTCTCAACGTCCTGGGGTGAAGTGATGAAGCTGACCTTTTTCACCATGCGTTTTCCTGTTGCCTCTGAGACCTTTGTGCTCAATCAGGTGACGCATTTCATTGACGCAGGCTACGACGTGGAGATTATCTCCGTGTTTCCGGGCGATATGATCAATCGCCACGCCGCATTCGATGACTACAATTTGGCAGCGAAAACCCACTATTTACTGCCGGAAGAGAAAGTATCCAACCTCGATAAGCTGACGCAGCGTATTGGCTTGATACTGCCGAAAATCACCAAAGGCGCGCTGCTTAAGTCGCTGAATGTGCGTCGCTACGGCGCACAGGCCAGCAAATTGCTGCTGCCGGCGATTGTCGCCAACACCAAACAGCCGTACACCGCAGATGTGTTTCTGGTGCACTTCGGCTATGCCGGCGCGCTGGCGAACAAACTGCGCGAGCTCGGCGTGCTGAAAGGCAAGCAGGCGACGGTGTTCCACGGCGCGGATATTTCGCGTCGTCACATCCTCGAAGAGCACAAACTCGACTACATCAACCTGTTTAAACAGAGTGAACTGATGCTGCCTATCAGCCACTTGTGGGAGAACAAGCTGATTGAGATGGGCTGTCCGCGCGCTAAGGTGCACGTGACGCGTATGGGCATCGAGCCGGAGAAGTTTAACTTCCGTCCGCGCGAAGCGTTCCATCAGCCGCTGCGCATCGTCTCTGTTGCGCGTCTGACCGAGAAGAAAGGGTTGGATGTGGCGGTGAAAGCCAGCGAAATCCTGCGTAATAACGGCGGCCAGTTCCAGTTCACCATTATCGGTAACGGCGAACAGGATGGCATGATGCGCGAGCACATAGCGCGCGCCGGATTGCAGGATTGCGTCGACATGCCGGGCTTTAAGCCGCAGGACGAGATTCGTCAGGCGCTAAACGAAGCGGACATCTTCCTGCTGCCGTCCAAAACCGCCGCAGATGGCGATATGGAAGGCATTCCGGTGGCGCTGATGGAAGCGATGGCGGTCGGCTTGCCGGTGGTGTCGACCTATCACAGCGGCATTCCTGAACTGATTGAGAATGATGTCAGCGGATGGCTGGTGGCCGAAAACGATCCTGACGAGCTGGCGGCAACGCTGCTGCGTCTGTCACGCGGCGATGTTGATGTGGCTCCAGTGGTCGCGGCCGCGCGGCAGAAAGTTGAAACTGAGTTCAATCAGCACATCGCTTACGGTGAGCTGGCGAAAATTCTGGAGCGCATGGTGTGAGCGGATTAAAAAAACAGGCCGTTTGGCTGTTTGGTAGTACCTGTTTTGCCGCATTGCTTCAGGTGTTACAGCTCGCCGTACTGGCGCGCAAACTGGAAACGCACGAGCTGGGTTTACTGGCGATCATCAATGCGATTCTGGCGGTGGCGACCGTGCTGCAGGATATGGGCATGAGCAGTTACATCGTGCATCGCCAGGACATTAATCGCCGCGAGCAGAGCACCATTTATTGGGTTAACGTGTCGCTCAGTTTCTGCACCGGCTTGATTATGCTGGCGATTGCCTATCCGGTGGCGTGGTTCTATCACCTGCCGGAGCTGGTGGGCTTAATCATGCTTACCAGCCTTAACTTCCTGGTGCTGGGACATCTTTCGCAGTATCAGGCGCACTATGTGAAAACCAAACGCATGGTGACGCTGGCGAAGATTGAGATGGCAACCAAGCTGTTCGCGTTCCTGTGTACCGTCGCGATGTTGTATTACACCTCGCTCACCGTGGCGGCGGCGATTCTTGGCCTGTTCATCAACGCCTTCACGCGTATTCTCTGCATGATCTATTTCGGCGAGAAATCGTGGCGTCCGACCTGGGAATTCGACGGCAAAACCTTCGTTAGTGCGGTGCGTTACGGTGTGTATCAACTTGGTTCGCAGACCATTAACCAGCTGCGTACTCAGGCAGATGCGTTGATCGTCGGTAAAGTGATGGGCGCGGAGATGCTGGGGATTTACTCGCTGGCAAAAGAGCTAATTCTGCAACCGCTGAAGCTGGTTTCGCCGGTGATTAACCGTCTGGCGCTGCCGCGCTTTGCTGAGAAGCAGCACGATCCGGAGCAGCTGAAAAAGCTGTTCCTGAAAGGGACTTTCGTCATCATGCTGTTCAGCAGCGCGATGTATCTGGCGATTGGCATTTTGTCACCGGTGATTGTGCGCGTGCTGTACGGCGCTTCGCATGAGCAGGTTTACCATCTGATTCCGCTGATGCTGTTGTTTGGCATGCTGCGTCCAATGGGCGGCTTAACCGGCGCGATTTCGCAGGCCAACGGTCGCACCAATGTTGAGTTCTACTGGAACATTGTGGCGAGCCTGGTGGTGGTCGCGGTGCTGGCGACAACCTACATCTGGCCGAACGTGCTGTATGTGGCGCTGACGCTGTCCATCTCGCAGGTGCTGATCTCGGCCTTCGCGCATCCGTTCTTCATCAAGCCGGTGATTGGCATCCGCTTTATGCCGTATGCGCGCCAGTGGGTTTCAGTGTCGGTGGTGTTTGTGGCGCTGATGATGCTGGTAAACCACTTTAACCTGTTCGTGATGCCGGAATGGTTTGAGGGCTGGCTGTAACCTTCGTAGGGTCACCGTTAACGGTGTAATGTCGCTCAGTTAAGCATTAATTTCGATATGAATTCAGGTGCGCATGAATGCGCACCCTACGAAAAACGCGCCACTCCTTAGTAGGGTCGCCATTTATGGTGACCTTGCAATTCCTACACGTTAACTTTTCTGAAAATCACTGGTCTTTTCCTTCGTCACTCTCATTCCATCCTCTCGCGGTTTTTCAGCGGCTTAGTACATCGTTTCCGCTTTGGAATCCTGGCATTTTTGCAGGTCAAATTAGCGATTTTTGATGGCGTGACAGAGAGTTAGTGCCGGTTTTTCAGATAAAGATTATACTTGCTCGACCGGCCGATCCTGCATAATCGACCCCACGTATTCACTTCATGAAATGGAATAAATATGACCAAGCTTAAAGCAGTAATCCCAGTTGCGGGTCTCGGTATGCATATGCTTCCTGCGACCAAAGCCATTCCGAAAGAGATGCTGCCAATCGTCGACAAACCAATGATTCAATACATTGTTGACGAATGCGTCGCGGCTGGCATCAAGGAGATTGTGCTGGTCACCCATGCTTCCAAAAATGCAGTGGAAAACCACTTCGATACCACTTACGAGCTGGAAGCGCTGCTCGAAGCGCGCGTTAAACGTCAGCTTCTGAGCGAAGTGCAGTCAATCTGTCCGCCGGGCGTGACCATCATGAACGTGCGTCAGGCCAACCCGTTGGGTCTGGGCCACTCCGTGCTGTGCGCGCGTCCAATGATTGGCGACAACCCATTTGTGGTGGTGCTGCCAGACGTGCTGCTGGATGACTCTACCGCTGACCACCTGCGTTATAACCTCGCCTCAATGGTTGCTCGCTTTGAAGATACTGGCCACAGCCAGGTGCTGGCGAAACATATGCCGGGTGAAGACCTCACCGAGTACGGCGTGCTGACCACCGAAGAGCCGATTGATAACCCAGGCGATATCAGCACCATCACCAGCTTTATCGAGAAGCCAGAAGCGGGATCGACCGATTCTGACCTGACGGCTGTTGGCCGATACGTGCTTTCTGCGGATATCTGGGAAGAGCTGGAGCGCACCGAGCCAGGCGCATGGGGCCGTATTCAGCTGACCGATGCTATTGCATCCCTGAGCAAGAAGAAGCCGGTTGATGTGCAACTGCTGACCGGAACCAGCTATGATTGCGGTCGTAAACTTGGTTACATGCAGGCATTCGTTTCCTACGGCTTGCGTAACAACGATCAGGGCCGCGATTTCCGCGAATCCATTCAGAAAATCCTGGCGAAATAAGCTTCCTCATTCTCTACCGCGCCATTAGCGCGGTTTAAAGGAGTACACATGGCTATTTTGGTAACGGGCGGAGCGGGTTACATCGGCTCCCATACGGTGCTGGCGCTGTTAGAGCGTGGCGACGACGTTGTGGTCCTGGATAACCTTTGCAATGCTTCCCGCGAAGCCATCAACCGCGTGGAAAAACTCTCAGGTAAAAAAGCGGTGTTCGTTGAAGGCGACATCCGCGATCGCGCCTGCCTGCGTGACCTGTTTGCCACTAACGATATCAGCGCCGTGATTCACTTCGCCGCACTGAAAGCCGTTGGCGAATCCACGCGCATGCCGCTGGAATACTACGAAAACAACGTGGCGGGCACCGTGGTGCTGCTGGAAGAGATGCGCGCAGCTGGCGTGTGGAACTTCATCTTCAGCTCATCTGCGACCGTTTACGGCGCGGATGCACCGGTTCCTTACGTGGAAACCACGCCAATCGGCGGCACGACCAGCCCGTACGGCACCTCAAAGCTGATGATCGAATTCGTGATGCGCGACTTCGCTAAAGCAGATCCGAACTTCAAAGCCATCGCGCTGCGCTACTTCAACCCGGTTGGCGCGCATGAATCTGGCGAAATCGGTGAAGACCCAACCGGCATTCCTAATAACCTGCTGCCGTACATCGCGCAGGTGGCGATTGGCCGTCTGGAGAAGCTGGGCGTGTTTGGCGACGACTACGATACGCCAGATGGCACCGCACAGCGCGACTACATTCACGTTGTCGACCTGGCAGAAGGGCACCTGAAGGCACTGGATCATTTAGCCAAAGTTGAAGGCTACAAAGCTTACAACTTGGGTGGCGGGGTTGGCTTCTCTGTGCTGGAGATGATCAAGGCGTTTGAGAAAGCGTCAGGCAAGCCGATTCCGTTTGAGTTCAAGCCACGTCGTGACGGCGATCTGCCGGCGTTCTGGGCGGATGCCACGCTGGCGAACAACGAGCTGGACTGGCGTGTAACGCGCGGGATTGATGCCATGATGCGTGATACGTGGAACTGGCAGTCGAAGAATCCGAATGGATTCCGCTAGTTATACTGTTTATAGCTCAAAGCCTGTCTACGGACAGGCTTTTTTGCTTTATAAATCATGGGGTTTTACAGGCTTTTAAGTAGTTATCGGAAATGATAACATTCTGCGCTTATCAAAAAGTGCGGATGGCCATTATAAAATTTAAGTTATGTGTTTAGCTTGTTATCGGAAATAGCGGCACGAACTTTCGAAACATGGATTGATTAGTAGTGTACTGGTAGCTATAGAGCCAGGGGCGGTAGCGTCTGCAGAACTAATCATCGAACATTAAATAATCATTAGCGTAAGCTTAAAATTAGAGCGTAAAGTATGAAGTTTAGTTTGGGATATCTCATTGATTTAATAACAGTAATCACTGAGAAGGAACTTAAAGTTCGCTATAAAAGTAGTTTTCTAGGTTATTTATGGTCAATAGCTAATCCACTTCTCTTTGCCATGATTTACTATTTTATCTTCAAGTTAATCATGCGAGTCCAAATCCCTAATTACACAATCTTTATTATCACGGGATTATTTCCCTGGCAGTGGTTTGCAAGCACAACCTCTAACTCGCTGTTTTCGTTCATAGCTAACGCACAAATAATAAAGAAAACGGTTTTTCCAAGATCAGTTATTCCTTTCAGTAATGTCATGATGGAGTGCTTGCATTTCCTTTGCACCATTCCAGTTATCATTGTGTTCCTTTTAATATATGACATGACGCCTCATTGGAATTGGATCTATGGCATCCCATTGATTGGCATCGCACAATTGATTTTCTCCTATGGTATTGCTCTTTTCCTTTCAACGTTGAATCTCTTCTTCCGTGATTTAGAAAGGTTTATTACATTGGGTATTATGCTGCTGTTCTATTGCACGCCAATACTTTATGCCAGTGATATGATACCTGAAAAATATCAATGGTTAATAACCTATAATCCTCTCGCAGATATGGTTTTGAGCTGGAGAGAATTATTCATGAATGGTCATGTTGATTATGAAAAAATTCTTTCACTTTATGGTATGGGAATCGTGACGCTTACCATTGGTGCATGGGTTTTCAACAAATTAAAATACCGTTTCGCAGAGATTTTATAATGGAAGTCGCAATTGAATTTAAAGCGGTAACTAAAAGTTATCCCTTATATCATCATATTGGCTCAGGAATTAAAGAGCTGATTTTTAACCCGAAAAGAGCATTAACCCTTTTATCAGGTAGAAGCTATCTGGCTATTGAGGATATCAACTTCACAGTTAATAAAGGGGAATCTGTTGCTTTGATAGGCAGAAATGGTGCTGGTAAAAGCACTTCTTTAGGTTTAGTTGCTGGTGTAATTAAGCCTACGGCAGGAAGTGTGACCACCAAAGGCCGAGTAGCTTCGATGCTAGAATTGGGAGGCGGCTTTCATCCTGAACTCACTGGTAGAGAAAATATTAGATTAAATGCCACTCTACTCGGCTTGAGACGTAAGCAATTAAATGAACGAATTGATAAGATCATTGAATTTTCTGAGCTTGGTGAATTCATTGATGAACCGATTCGTGTTTATTCAAGTGGCATGTTAGCAAAACTGGGTTTCTCGGTTATTACTCAAGTCGATCCGGATATTTTGATTATTGATGAGGTTTTAGCTGTAGGTGATTATGCGTTTCAAAAAAAGTGCATTGAGACCATTAATAAATTTAAAGAGAAAGGCGTAACGATACTTTTTGTTAGCCATAATTTAACCGATATTGAAAAGATTTGTGACAGAGTTATATGGATTGAGAACCACCGATTAAAGGCGAGTGGCAATGCGGCTGTAATTTTAGAACAATATCGATCTTCAATGTAAGGAAACAATGAATGAATATTAGCAATGAAAAAGTAAAAATATATACCAGCCACCATAAGCCTAGCGCCTTTTTATCATCAAATGTAATAAAACCAATACATGTAGGAAAAGCCAATAGCTATAATGATATTTGCTGTATAGGTGATAATACTGGAGAAAATATTTCTTTTAAGAATCCATTTTATTGCGAACTTACAGCTCAATATTGGGTGTGGAAGAATGATCTCTCATCAGATTATGTCGGCTTTATGCATTATAGAAGGCATTTAAATTTTTCATCAGATCAAAGCTATGATGAAGATATTTGGGGCGTAATTAATGAAGACGTTATATCTCCTGAATATGAAAAAAAGTTTGGGTTAGATGAAAGCAGCATCATTAGTGCAATTGCCGATTATGATATCTTGTTGCCTAAAAAATGGAGTGTAAAGCAGGCGGGGAGCAAGAATAATTATGAACATTATAAAGTATCTCAGCATTTACATATTGAAGATTACCAGTCAGCAATAGACAGCTTATTGTATCTATATCCTGAATATGCTGCAGCAGTAAAAGAATTTAATACTGCGCACGATGGATATTATACGAATATGTTTGTTATGAAATCTGAATTATTTTCAGATTATTCAGAATGGTTATTTTCAATACTTGAAGATCTTGAAAATAATTTCGCGCTCCGTAATTATGATGCACAAGAAAAAAGAGTTGTAGGCCATATCTCAGAAAGGCTGTTCAATATTTATCTGATTCATAAAGAAAAAACTAGCGGGTTAAATAAAAAAGAAATTCAAAGAACTTTTGTTAAAAATGAAACATTTAACGGGAAGTTAAAACAGAATTTTGAATCAAAAAATATACCTATTGTCATTTGTTTTGATGATAATTACTCATTGAGTGGTGGAGCATTAATAAACTCCATAGTTAAAAATAGCACTGAAAAAGATAACTACGATATTGTTGTATTAGAAAATGGTGTTTCGGCAAGAAATAAGTCGCGTTTAATTTCGCTAATAAAAAACAAAAATAACTTTTCAATGCGCTTTTTTGATGTTAACGCATTCAGTGAAATGAAAAGTGTTTATACGCGCGCGCATTTTAGCGCTGCGACTTATGCCAGATTATTTATTCCTTCTTTATTTTCAAATTTCGAAAAAGTCTTGTTTATCGATGCTGATACTATAGTTGAAAGTGATGTAGCAGAATTAGTTCATATTGATATGAAGAATAACCTTGTGGCAGCTGTGAAAGATATTGTCATGGAAGGTTTTGTAAAGTTTGGCGCTATTGCTCATTCTGAGGAAGGCAAAAACGAAACAGCAAAAGAATACTTAAATAATGTTCTGGAAATGAAGGATACAGAGCGTTATTTTCAGGCTGGCTTAATTCTGTTCAATGTTGCGCAGATGAATGCTGAGAATACATACACTCAGCTAATGGCTACTATGAAATCCAGATCGTTTTGGTTTTTAGACCAAGACATTATGAACAAGGTTTTTTACGACCGGGTGCATTATCTGCCATTTGAGTGGAATGTATATCATGGTAATGGGAATACAGATGATTTCTTCCCAAATCTAAAATTTGCCTCATACATGCAGTTTTTGGCTTCCAGAAGAAAACCAAAAATGATTCATTTTGCAGGTGAAAACAAGCCCTGGGATGCTCCTCACGTTGATTTCTTTGATAACTTCATGTCATATATTGATGGAACACCCTGGCAACAAGAAGTTATTAACCGCTTATACGGCAAGGTTAATGTAATTGCGAATAATACAGGTAGTAACCAAATATTATTCCAGACAAAAGTAAAACGCAAATTGATGCCATATTTAAATCGCTATGCTCCAGTTGGTAGTAAGCGTCGGCAGCAAATCGCAAAAACGTATTATAAAATTCGTCGGATGATTTTAGGTTAATTTCAATGAGAAAAAATATTTTAATTGTAGGTGCTGGTTTTTCGGGTGCAGTGATTGGGCGTGAACTGGCTGAGGACGGGCACAATGTAAGAATCATTGATTCTCGTGCCCATATCGCTGGAAATTGCTATAGCGAGCGAGACGAAAGAACTAATGTAATGATTCATACATATGGGCCTCATATATTTCATACCGATAATGAAGAAGTCTGGAATTATATCAGTTCACATTGCGAGATGATGCCATACGTAAATAGAGTTAAAGCAACTGTAAATGGACAGGTTTTCTCTTTACCGATCAACTTACACACGATCAATCAGTTTTTTAAAACTACATGTAATCCTGAAGAAGCTAAAAAGCTAATTGAATCAAAGGGTGATGCTACAATCCTTGATCCTAAAACATTCGAAGATCAAGCGTTAAGATTTGTTGGTAAAGAATTATATGAGTCATTCTTTAAGGGCTATACCATTAAACAATGGGGGATGGAGCCAAAAGAGTTGCCAGCTTCTATCTTAAAAAGGCTCCCGATACGTTTTAATTATGATGATAACTATTTCAATCATAAGTATCAAGGCATGCCAAAAGAGGGTTATACCCCAATTGTTGAATCGATTCTAAATCACGAAAATATTACTGTTGAATTGAACACTGATTATAACCCTCAAGAAAAAGAAAATTATGACCATGTATTTTATAGTGGTCAGTTGGATGGATACTTCGGTTATAGTTTAGGGCGCTTAGGATACAGAACTCTAGACTTTGATAAATTCACTGCCGAAGGTGATTATCAAGGTTGTGCCGTAATGAATTACTGTGAGGTTGATGTACCCTATACCAGGATCACCGAACATAAATATTTTGCCCCATGGGAAAAGCATGATTCAACTGTATGTTATAAAGAATTTAGTCGCTCTTGTACTGAGAAAGACATTCCTTATTATCCAATTAGACAAATGGGTGAGATGACGTTATTAGGTAAATATTTGGACAGCGCAGAAAAAGAACAAAATATCACTTTTATTGGCCGTCTTGGTACTTATCGTTATCTTGATATGGATGTAACGATTGCTGAAGCATTGGATGTTGTACGTGCATATCGTCTTTCAGTGCAAGAAAATACCGTAATGCCTAATTTCGTGGTTAATCCAAGATGAAAATCTCGGCTTTAGTCGTAACTTTTAACCGACTAGACAAATTAAAAAAATGCTGGGCTGCTGTAAAGCAGCTCTCTTTTCATCAAGTCGTAATCGTTGATAATGCATCTACAGATGGAACATTTGAGTGGTTATCAACAATAAATGATCCTCGTTTAGTTATACTACGTAATGAAAATAACGAAGGTGGAGCAGGAGGTTTTTTACTCGGTTCAGAATGGATCTCTAATAATACTCAACCTGACTGGGTTCTTTTTTTTGATGACGATGCCTACCCAGAAAAAAATATCATCGATAATTTTTTAGTCAGCGATAAAGGAAATGCGAAAGTTATAGCTTCAAATGTTTATGATCTTAATGGTTCAAGATGCAAAATGAATATTCCTTGGGTGAAGATACCAAACAATATTCATGATATTTACTTGTATAAGAAATCCCCTTTTTTATATGCGGCTGAAGAAGAAGGTTGTTCTGAAATCATTACCTTTTCATTTGTAGGAGTTTTCATTGATTTTGAAACTTTGAAAAATTCTTATTTTGAAATAAAGAAAGAGCTATTTATTTATTTTGATGATGTTTATTACTCGTGGTCATTAAAAAAAATGGGTTGTAAGATGATTTATAATCCAGATCTCATTTTTCATCATGATGTTGTAGAATCGTCTTCAGCAATTCTTCCGTGGAAAATATATTACCTCGCGCGAAATTTAATATTGTCAAGGAAGATATTTCCATCTGAACCTCCATTTAGTCTGTTTTCAATTATTCTAAGATTGTGTAAGTACATTTGTATGGTTAGAAATTCAAATAACAAAATCGATTATTTGAAATCGCTGTTTAGAGGGATGATGGATGGGGTGATATATAATTTAAAGGGGAAGGTAGATGGTAATTAAATGAAGAAGATTTGTTTCTATATTAATTCAGATTGGTATTTCAACCTTCACTGGCTTGACAGGGCGACTGCTGGGATAAATGAAGGTTATGAAATTCATGTTATTTGCAACTTTGAAAGTAAAGAAATTATTAATAAATTTCGTTCACTGGGTATTATTACGCACAATTCCAAAATGTCAGAGCAGTCATTGAACCCGCTCATTATTATTAAAGACATTTTGAAGTCGATAAAATTAATAAACGCTATCAATCCTGATATTTTACATTGCATAACGATCAAGCCCTGCCTGATTGGCGGTTGCTACGCTAAACTTCGTAAAAAGAATCTCGTTTTAAGTTTTGTCGGATTGGGTCGGGTATTCTCTTCAGACGAAAAAAAATATTTATTTTTAAAAAATATGGTGGCACCTCTTTATCGCTGGATAACAGCAAAAAAAGATGTATTCCTTATTTTTGAGCATGAAAATGATAGAAGTAGAATAATTCAAATGACTGGTGTTCGACAAGATAAAACTATTGTCATTGAAGGTGCTGGCATTGATGTTAAAGATTTTGATTATGTAAAAGAAGAAATTAGGCCAACCCCAATTGTTCTTTTTGCAAGTCGTTTAATTTGGAGTAAAGGTTTAGCAGATTTGGTTGAAGTTAAAAAAAACCTTGAAGCTAAGAATGTTTTTTTTGAACTGAATGTTGCTGGAATTTCGGTAAAAAATGATCCCGATTGCATCCCTAATGATATTATAGAACAATGGTCTGCTGAAAATAAAATAAATTGGCTTGGTAAAAGTAATAATGTTAAAGAACTTATCGAGATGTCTAATATTGTTGCTCTTCCCTCAGTTTATGCTGAAGGCGTACCCAGAATCTTAATCGAAGCTGCTGCGGTCGGGCGTGCATCAATAGCATATAACACGGGAGGTTGTACCAGTATCATCGAAAATAATTTAACAGGCTTTATAGTTCCAAAAAATGATATCGCACAATTATCTGAAAAAATTGAGGAGTTGTTAACTAATTCTCGGTTAAGAGAAGAACTGGGACTGCGTGCGCGGGAAAGAGTAACGAATCTTTTCTCCTCTACTAGCGTTATTGAAAAAACACTGCTCATATATAAAAGCCTGGGCTAATAAAGGAGATTTTATGATACAGAAGATAATAGTTGAAATTCCTATTTCGTGGACTAAGAACCCTATCGATGGTTTTAAACATAAAAATTTTATTAGCAATTTGATTTTCGCATTAACTGACAGGAAAATTCCACTTTATTTTAGGGATGTACCTTTTGGGGCAGATGAGGCACCACGATTACCAGAAAAAGGGACGATGGTATTTTCATACCATTCATGGGGCAGTGAAAAAAATGTTTATAGAATGAAAGAATCCCCAGTAGTTCCTCTTTTCTCAATTGATTCTCATGGTTATTCAGGTTGGGCTGATATAGTTGTTAACCCACATAAATATGAGGATAATATAAAATCTATATCAGACTCTGATGCAGAATCAATAATCTCACATTGGCATGATTTCTTCATTGAAACAAAATCTTCAAAATACCCACAATCGGAAGACATTCTCCCTGATGACATTGAAGATTATGTTTTCTATCCAATGCAGGTTCAAAATGATCCCGTTGCTATTCACAGTAATTATGATGGCATTCAATTATTAATTGATGCTGCTGAGTTGGCAAGAAAAAATGAAACTTTTTTGGTTGTAAAGAGACATCCTTTCTGTGAGTCATTTGCAGTTGAGCAAGCAATTGAAAATTTAATCAAGACAAACCACTGGGTTGTAAAAAGTAACAGTAACATTCATGAACTTATAAAAAAATCTAAGTCAGTTATTACTATTAATTCAGGGGTTGGTATTGAAGCTCTTATTGATGGTGCTTCCGTTTACTGTGCAGGCAAATGCGAATGGCAAATAGCTTGCCACCCATTGAATGGAAAAGATGATCTGCTAAATGCTTTTTCATCGTCTTCATCAGGTATGAATATTAATCAAAAGAAGCATTTGGCTTTTTTACTCAACACATATTGGATTAACCCAGAAAAACCTGAAAACTTTGACTTATTCCTGAATAAAGCATTTGAAGAGTTTGATCCTGAGTATGGAGTATCGGTTCAAACAGTATCTCCAGCGGATGTGCTAATGCCGATAATTCTAGATTTTCAAGGACGCTTAGAATTCGAGCGTAGACGTTCAGTGCAAGCCTTAATAGATGTAAAAGCTGCTATCGATAGTAATTTTGCTCTCAAGAAAGAAAATCAACAAATTTTAAGTCAATTTAGTGATTATGTTGAACGTGTACGTCTTTATGAAAACGAACTCGAGCAACTGAGGAAAAAAGTATCTGTCTCTGATTAAAAATTAAGCTTTAACCAAAAATGATAAGTGAGTTTCTAGTTTCCTTTACGTGCTTAATTTTCTCTTGAATGTTAAGTTACGGGTAACATAAGGTAAGATGTTTGTGACTCGTTGGCCGAAATAGACACTTTCGTCCACTCATTTCAGATAGGAGTATAAAATGTCCAAGCAACAAATCGGTGTTGTAGGTATGGCAGTGATGGGCCGTAACTTGGCTCTTAACATTGAGAGCCGCGGTTACACTGTTTCTATCTTCAACCGTTCGCGCGAAAAGACGGACGAAGTCATCGCCGAGAACCACGGCAAGAAACTCGCACCTTTTTATACTGTTGAAGAGTTTGTTGAATCGCTTGAAAAACCACGTCGTATCCTCCTGATGGTACAGGCGGGTGAAGCGACCGATAAAACTATCGCTTCCCTGACTCCGCACCTGGATAAAGGCGACATCCTGATTGATGGCGGTAACACCTTCTATAAAGATACCATCCGCCGTAACAAAGAACTGTCTGACCAAGGGTTCAATTTCATCGGTACCGGTGTTTCTGGAGGTGAAGAGGGTGCATTGAAAGGCCCATCCATCATGCCTGGCGGCCAGAAAGAAGCGTACGAATTGGTTGCTCCAATCCTTGATAAAATTGCCGCCCGTGCTGAAGATGGCGAAGCTTGTGTTGCTTACATCGGTCCGAACGGTGCTGGTCACTATGTGAAGATGGTTCACAATGGTATCGAATATGGCGACATGCAGCTTATTGCTGAAGCATATGCTTTGCTTAAAGGCGCGCTGGGTCTTAACAACGAAGAGCTCGCTGAAACCTTTACCGAGTGGAACAACGGTGAGCTGAGCAGCTATTTGATCGACATCACCAAAGATATCTTCACTAAGAAAGACGAAGACGGTAAATATCTGGTTGATGTGATTCTGGACGAAGCCGCTAACAAAGGTACCGGTAAATGGACCAGCCAGAGCTCATTAGATCTGGGCGAACCACTGTCATTGATCACCGAATCTGTCTTTGCCCGCTATTTGTCTTCGCTGAAAACTCAGCGTGTTGCAGCTTCCAAAGTACTCAGCGGTCCGCAGGCTAAAGCCTTCACTGGCGATAAAGCTGAATTTGTAGAAAAAGTACGTCGTGCGTTGTATTTGGGCAAAATTGTCTCTTACGCTCAAGGCTTCTCTCAACTGCGTGCTGCTTCCGAAGAAAACAACTGGGATCTGCATTACGGTGAGATTGCTAAGATCTTCCGTGCAGGTTGCATCATCCGTGCTCAGTTCCTGCAGAAAATTACTGATGCTTATGCTAATGATGCAGACATCGCAAACCTGCTGCTGGATCCATACTTCAAGAATATTGCTGACGATTACCAGCAGGCACTGCGTGATGTGGTGTCTTACGCTATTCAAAACGGTATCCCGACGCCAACCTTCTCTGCAGCTATTGCCTACTACGACAGCTACCGCTCAGAAGTTTTGCCAGCGAACCTGATTCAGGCTCAGCGTGACTATTTCGGTGCACATACTTATAAACGTATCGATAAAGATGGCGTATACCATACCGAATGGCTTGCCTAATCTGAGTTATCAATGTGAATAAAAGCCTCATATTGAGGCTTTTTTATTGTAAAAAAACCATCTAGTGTGACTTATCATTAGGTTGAATAATGAAAAAGATTATCAATAAATTCAGTGTGTTTATTCAATTTGGACAGGATAATGGATCGGTTTTTTACAAAATCCTTCCTATGCTAATATTAAGACGTATTTTTTCTAATTGGCGTATAAAAAAAATAAAAAGCGTTGCTTTTCTTATGCCTACAAAAGGAATAGGGGATGGCATTATTTTTTCTGGTTTGCTTAACTACTTTCATAAACGAAATATTAAAGTGATCGTCGTTTGTGCAGAGAGGAATGTTTTTTTCTATAATGCTTTATCTTCTGTAGATGTTGTAATCCCTTTTACGGATGACATTAATAAAAAAAATATTAAAAATATCTGCTCTGATAAAATAGATTATACAATTGATATGTATGGTGATGACCTTCGCACTCCTCAAAGGATAAAGTGTCTATATTTTATAAACGCCAGGAAATCCATTGCTTTCAATGGAAATGGGGTAAGTAGGGCGTGTTTTACTAAAACTATCATATATAAAGAATTAGATAAGCACTTAACTCATAGAGCAGAATATTTATTTGATATTTTGGGGTTGCCAACTGAGAGCATTCCTTACAAAATAGATTTTCCAAAAACAAGTTTAAAATTTGCCGATGAGTTTGTATCTTCACTAAAAGGGAAAGTTATATCATTTGCACCTTTTGCTTCTAACTATAACAGAAGTCTTTCTGTCGAAAAAGCCAGGTCTATAGCGTTAAGGCTTTCTGATTTAAGTGATGTTTCAGTAATAGTTCTAGGTTCTCAATTTCAGTTGAACGAATTAGCAATTGGTAAAAACAACATACATATGCTGCCAGAGGTTAATTTCTATGATGCTTGCGCCCTCATTGATAAATCTGAAATCTTATTGTCAGTTGATACCTCTTTTGTTCACATGGCTAATTTTTTCCAAAAAAAATGCATAGCACTTTATAACATGGAAATGTGGGATGATTTTACTATTAATGTCGTGTTCGGACCGGGGTATGATAAAGCTATTAAGATAGTTTCAAACACATATTTGGTTAGAGATATTGAAGATGAAATAATAGTAAATGCAGTTATAGAAGAATGTTAGCGTTAATCTTGAGAGCAGTAGATATTGCCTCAAAAGAAATTCGCCAACTATTATTTTTAATTTACTTAGCCAATATTCCATCGGTTATTTTTGCTTTTTCGGTAGGTTGGCATTTCAAAATAGGGGTATATTAAGTGGGAGAAAATCGTTAATATTGTAAGGAAAAACGAAGTTTATTCATATAACGATAATGATCTTTAAAATTTTACTTGATCTAATAAAAGCATTAAATGTGTACGGAATAGATAAATTGCGAAACTTATGTTACTTAAATACACATAAGATATGATGGGAGCATATTCTGTTTCAAAAGGAGTTGTAGTTTTTTGTCTATAAAAGATATAGTAAAAATATACAATAGATTTAATTTCAAAAGATGGTGTTTTTTCTATAGTGAATATAAAGCATGCGGTATAAAGGATTGCTGATGTTTGAATTATCAAAACACTTAGATTGAATTTCTTTTTATTATTAGTGTTGAATGTTGAATGTTGAATTTATAATCGAAACACCTAAGGACATTCCTGCAATACACTTTAATAATCCAGATGAAAAAACAACGGGTGAATGTCTGTGGCTGTTTCTAAATTATAATGTCTTTCTTACATTAAACCAGACAAGATTACAGCTATAACAATAAGTGAGATGTTATTGTGAATTTTCAATAACATTGGGAAAATCAAAACTGAAGCATAAAATTCTATAGATGTCGACCAACTTGGATCATTCCAGTTCCATGAAGAAGTGAATCCTAAACCATGAATCAAAATTAAATTATAGAATCCTGTTAAAGTAGACACATTGAAAGGAATACTTTCAAAAAAAATGATTACAGATAAAGACGAAGAGATGAAAATTCAATAAATGTAGAGGGTATAAACGTTCGGATCGGTGAAATAAATATTTGGACGAGTCATTCTTACCGCCAGCTGATTTTATTTTATAAATATAGGTTAAAACAATTCCTGAAAGAATGAAAAAACCGTCAACTGATATAAGAATGAGAAAAGCTGACGTTGTCCCATTTCAAATGACTTCCAAGCCTATGCCCAGCGACTACTGACCAGCAAAGTGAACCTCTGCAGCCGTTCAACTCCAAATCCTTTTTTTATACAACCCTAACTATTCACAAGGAAATGTAAAAAACGAAAAGAATTTTTTATTTCAATTTTGTATCTCAAGCAAGCTTTTTATATTCATAAATAAAAAATTATTATCTTTAGTTCAATAAACACTCATAATTGAAGTATCTGAAGAGTTTTTGGTTAGTTACCCAACTAACAACTCCCCACGTCTCCCAGCATTCTCTCCAGCCAGCCTCACCACCAACATCCCCGCCGTCACAAACTTAGTCAAATTCCTCGCATACAACACGCCACCAAACTCTGCCACCAGCGGCATCACCTGGTCAGTAATCGGGTCAACAACCTCAGCCACCACTTCCCCAGCCTTAATCCTCTCGCCCAAATTACGTCGGTAAAACACCAATCCAGATTGCGCTGCATGAATATACTCACATCCCGCCAGGTCCGTCGCAGGATGAATCAGGGCAGGGGATTCACCCACTTCACCGGCAATATAACCACCTTCAATTAGCGCATTGATAATCGCGTCAGCATCTTTCTCTGCCACTTCAGGCGATACATCCGCCACGCCACGCAATTCCAGCGTCACCGGCAGCAAACCACGCGGCATAGGATATTCATCGCCATAGCGCTCAGCCAACGTTAGCCACGGTTCACAGCAAGCCTCATCAAACGGCTCGCCGCCAGAAATCTGCGCCAGCAATTGCACTTCACTTCCTAACCAACGCGCCAGCGGTTCGATGTCTGGCCACGCGTGCGGCGTAGTGTACAGATGCGGCAGCGCATCCCAGTCGCAATGCAAATCAATCATTAAATCCGCCTGGCTGGCCATGCGCATCAGCGTAAAGCGTTGAGCATCAAGTTCAGTGCGGGCAATACGCTCACGGTAATGACGATCAATCGCTTCCCGAATTAGACGCTTATTTTCGTATTCACTCTGCGTCAGTGAACTTGCAAGCTCTTCAACCAAGGCTTCACCCAATGCAGGGAAGCGGCGGTTGAAATCTTGTCCTGAAAGCGTATGGAAACGCCCGAGATGGCTACCGTGCCAGTGTTGTCCCATCGCTAAAGGATTAGCGACCGGCACCAGCGTGATTTTGGCTTTTAGCTGGCCCGCAGATTCCAGCGCTAACAGCTTCTGTTTCAAATACCACGCTACCGCCATGCCCGGCAGCTCATCGCCGTGCAGCGCAGCCTGAATGTAGACGCGTTGCTGTGAATCCGTGCCGAAGTGGAAGCTGACAATTTCGCGTTGCGTGCCCAGCGAGGCGCTTAATAGAGGATGATGTTGTTGTTGCATAACGCTATCGATGTCCTTTATTCATGGCACGCTTTCAGCGACGCCTGATTTATTTTCTGATGGAATTATAGTGCTGAGTGCGAAAAGGGCGGCAAAAAGCCGCCCTAAAGATTACTGCTGAATGGAAATGTCAGTCGCGAAGTACTGTTTCTGAATCTTATCGAAAGTGCCGTTCTTCTTCAGCTCGGCAAAAGCGTTATCCAGCGCGGTTTTCAGTTCTGTGTCGCCTTTACGCAGGCCTATCGCGGTGCCTGGACCGATAATCGGATCCTGCACAATCGGGCCTGCTAATTCGAAATCTTTGCCCTGCGGATGTTTCAGGAAGCCATTTGCGGCCTGGGCAGCATCGGTAAACACCACATCAAGACGACCAGAAATCAAATCACTCTCAACCTGTGCCTGATCGCCATAAGGTACAACCTGCACGCCATGCGGCTGCCATTTTGCCAGCGCATAACGCTCCTGCACGGTGCCTTGCTCAACGCCCACGGTTTTGCCTTTCAGCGATTCAGCGGTTGGCAGCAGGCCAGAACCTTTACGCGCAATCAGCTGCGTATGGGTGTCGTACAGCGGCACGGTGAAATCAATCTGCTTAAGACGTTCTTCAGTGATACCCATATCAGACAGGATAGCGTCGAACTTACGCGCTTTTAGCGCCGGGATCATGCCATCGAACTGGCTTTCCACCCACACGCATTTGGCCTGCATCTGCTCACACAGCGCATTGCCAAGATCGATATCAAAACCGACCAGTTTGCCCTGTGGCGTTTTGGATTCGAAAGGAGGATAGGTAGGATCAACCGCGAAACGCACCTGATCAATTTTTGCCTGCACGCCAAATGCGCAACCTGCCAGCACAGCCAGCGCCAGCGTCTGACGCAGGCGGGCGGTTAAACGAGAAATTGCCATAATATCGGTCTTCTTTTGATGTGATGTTGAGTCAAGAAGAGTACCGCTCAGGGCCGGGCAAGGCAATTAGAGGATTATTTTCATCACGTTACCATTATGCAGCGCCTGGTAATCCGCAATATTCAGCACCACCGATTGCTCCAGCAATCCGGCATTAAAGGCGATTTCGTCATAACGTTCAAACAGCAGCGGATCGACCACCAGCTGTAAATCAGGATGGAAGCTAAACGGTGGAATAGCCCCGAACACGCATCCGGTCAGTGCATCAACTTCGGCAGGCGAGGCCAGCGAAGCGCGTCGACCGCCAACCGCTGCAGCAACCTTGCTGAGATCCGCTTGTTGATCGGCAGGCAGCACCGCCAGCACATGTTGCTTGATGCCGTTACCTTTTACATGACACACCAGCGCCTTCGCGCCTTGCCCAACTTCAGTTCCGCGAATCGCCGCCACAGCTTCACACTTGCCAGTCGCTTCATGTTCCATCACGCGATAGCGCGCCTGATGCTGGTCGAGCAGGGCGATCAGTTTTTCATGTGTGGTCATGATATTTTCCATGCTGATGAATAGCGTAGGGTGCGCATTTATGCGCACCTGGAACATTGGTCGCCATGAATGGCGACCCTACGGAAAGTTATTTATGACGCGCCCGCAGATTATTGATGATGGTGCTCAAATCCAGCTCCTGATCCTGCAGCAGCACCATCAAGTGATACAGCAAATCAGATGCTTCATTGGTCAGCTCGTGACGATCATTAACCGTTGCTGCCAAAGCGGTTTCCACGCCTTCTTCACCCACTTTCTGCGCGATGCGCTTGGTGCCGCTGGCGTACAGCTTCGCGGTATACGAACTCTCAGGATCGGCAGTTTTGCGTGAAGCCAACAACTGCTCGAGCTGATAGAGGAACGTCCAGTCCGGTGCGGCCGGTGAGAAGCAGCTGGATGTGCCGAGATGGCAAGTTGGGCCAATCGGATTCGCCAGTACCAGCAAGGTATCGTTGTCGCAATCCGGCGTAATGCTAGCCACTTGCAGGAAGTGGCCCGAGGTTTCGCCTTTGGTCCATAAACGGTTTTTAGTACGTGAGAAGAAGGTGACGTTGCCCTCGCTGAGAGTTTTTTGCAGCGCTTCTTCATTCATATAACCGTGCATCAGCACTTCGCCGGAAACGTTGTGCTGGACGATAACGGGCATCATGCCCGCGGTTTTGACCCAATCCAGCTTGGCCAGTTGTTCTGCAGTTAACACGCGCGAATCTCCACACCGTTGTCGATCAGGAAGTTTTTCAACTCGCCGATATTGATAATTTGTTTGTGAAACACAGAAGCCGCCAGCGCGCCATCGACATTCGCCTGCTCAAAAGCTTCGAGGAAGTGTGGCATGGTACCCGCGCCGCCAGAAGCGATCAGCGGCACTTTGCAGACATCGCGTACTTTCTTCAGCTGCACCAGATCGTAGCCATTCCGCACGCCATCCTGGTTCATCATGTTGAGGACGATTTCACCCGCGCCCAGCTTCTGCACTTCCTGCACCCAATCGAGGGTTTCCCACGTGGTCACTTTGGTGCGCGCTTCGTCGCCGGTGTACTGATTGACGTGATATTTGCCGCTCGCTTCGTCAAACCAGGTATCGATACCCACCACGATGCACTGCACGCCAAAGCGATCGGCCAGGCGCGTGATCAGCGTCGGATCGGCTAATGCCGGCGAGTTGATGGAGATCTTGTCGGCACCGAACTGCAGAATACGCGCCGCGTCTTCTTCGCTCTTGATGCCGCCCGCCACGCAGAAAGGAATATCAATCACTTCCGCCACACGTGACACCCAGCTTTTGTCCACCACGCGGCCATCCGATGAGGCGGTGATATCGTAGAACACCAGCTCGTCCGCGCCTTCCTGCGCATAGCGCTGCGCCAGCGGCACGATGTCGCCGATGATTTCGTGATTACGGAACTGAACACCTTTCACCACTTGCCCATCACGCACATCGAGACAAGGAATTATCCGTTTTGCCAGCATGCAATCGCCTCCGCAACAGTGAATTTATCTTCCAGTAAAGCGCGACCGACGATCACGCCCTGCGCGCCGCTGCCGCGTAACGCTGCGATGTCATCCAGCGAACCGATGCCGCCCGACGACTGGAAAGCGATGTCCGGGAAGGCCGCAGACACTTCTTTATACAGTTCGACGTTGGAGCCGCTTAACGTACCGTCACGCGAAATGTCGGTGCACAGCACATGTTTAAGGCCAACCGGCTGATACCAGCCGATTACCTCTTCAAGCGTCACACCCGCCGCTTCCTGCCAGCCGCTGATCGCCACTTCTTTACGGTTGTTGGCATCAATGCGCACATCCAATGCCAGCACGATGGCGTCCGCGCCAAACTCGCTGAACCAGCTTTTTACTTCTTCCGGCTGCTTCACCGCGGTGGAACCCACTACCACACGCGTAGCGCCCGCTGCCAGCAGCGCCGCCACGTCATCGCGATTGCGGATGCCGCCACCAACCTGCACCGGCACGTTCACGCCGCGCAGTAAGGTGGTGAGCAGGGGAATCTGGCGTTTGGCCGGGTCTTTCGCGCCGGTCAAATCCACCAGATGCAGCACTTCAGCGCCCTGGCGTTGGTAATCCTGTAAGCGCGGCAGCGGATCGCTACCGTAATCGCGCTGCTGGCCGTAATCGCCCTGATGCAGGCGCACCACTTTGCCGTCGATTAAATCTAATGCGGGGATAATCATCACATCTCCAGGAAATTTTTCAGCAACTGCGCGCCTGCTTTGCCCGAACGCTCCGGGTGGAACTGCACGCCGAAGAAGTTATCTTTCTGCAGGGCGGCAGTGAACGGATGGCCATAATCGCACTGCGCGATGGTGGCCGCATTCACCGGCATGGCGTAGCTGTGCACGAAGTAGAAATAGCTGCCATCGGGAATGTCGCGGAACAGATGATGGCCCGCTTTAGCGGTAATCTGGTTCCAGCCCATGTGCGGCAGCGGTAAATCCTGCGTGTCCATCAGCGTCACTGGCTCATCAACCAGCCCGAGCGTGGTTACGCCGCCATTCTCATCGCTACCGCGACCCAGCAGCTGCATGCCGAGGCAGATGCCGAGCACCGGCTGAGTACAGGCTTTGATCAGATCAATGAGATCGCGCTCCTGCAGCTGATTCATCGCCGCCTGCGCAGTGCCAACGCCCGGTAGCAGCAGCTTGTCAGCATGCAGCACCACATCCGGGTCGCGGCTCACCTGCGGCGTGTAGCCGAGGCGCTCAATGGCCCACTTCACCGACGACAGGTTGGCGCAGCCGGTATCGAGGATCACCACGTTCATCACAGCACTCCTTTCGAGCTCGGCAAGGTGTTGCCTTCCACGCGAATCGCCTGACGCAGCGTGCGGCCAAAGGCTTTAAACAGGCTTTCCACACGATGGTGATCGTTGCGGCCTTTGGTTTTCAGGTGCAGCGTGCTCATCATGGCGTAGGAGAGGGAGCTGAAGAAGTGCTCGACCATCTCGGTGCTGAGATCGCCCACGCGCTGGTAGCTGAACTCGGCTTTGAATTCGATGTGCGGGCGGCCGGAGATATCCAGCGCGCAGCGCGCCAGGCACTCATCCATCGGCAGCACGAAGCCGAAACGGCCGATGCCACGTTTGTCACCCAGCGCTTTCAGCAGCGCTTCGCCGAGAGCCAGACCGGTATCTTCCACGGTGTGGTGATCGTCAATGTAGAGATCGCCTTTCACATCGATGTTCATGCGGAATCCGCCGTGCACCGCAATCTGATCCAGCATGTGATCAAAGAAGCCAACGCCGGTGTTGATTTTGCTGCCGCCTTCGCGATCCAGCCACACTTCGACTTTAATCTGCGTCTCTTTGGTGTTGCGTTGCACCAGCGCATAGCGATCGCGCTTGGTCAAACGCGCCTGAATCGCATCCCAATCTTCGCCTTCCGCGCCGTAACGTAGGCCCTGAATGCCCATGTTCTGCGCCAGCTGGATATCGGTGAGGCGGTCGCCAATCACGTAGCTGTTGGCGGTATCGAGCGCACCGGCGGCCAGCCAGGCTTCCACCATTTTGGTCTTCGGCTTGCGGCAATCGCAGTTATCTTCCGGCATATGCGGGCAGATCAGGATGTCGCTGAAATTCACGCCTTGTGAGCTGAGAATCTGCATCATCAGGTTGTGCGGGCCGTCGAAATCGGCCTGCGGGAAGCTAGCGGTGCCGAGGCCATCCTGATTGGTGATCATCACCAGTTGATAGCCCGCTTCCTGCAATGCCAGCAGCGCAGGAATGGCGTTCTTCTCAAACGCCAGCTTCTCCATGCGATCCACCTGATAATCGGTGGGTGGCTCAGAGATGATGGTGCCGTCGCGGTCGATAAAAAGGATCTTCTGACTCATGCTTGCTCCACTGATAAGGCTTGCAGCGCGGCGATCAGGCGCTCGCACTCTTCACGGGTGCCGATGGAGATGCGCAGGCATCCCGCAAGGCCGAGGTTTTTGTTTTGGTCGCGCAGAATAATGCCTTGATCCCACAGCGTTTTAAACACTTTTGGCGAATCTGTGAAGCGCGCCAGAATATAGTTGGTTTCGCTTGGGAACACCTGCTGCACCACGCTAATCTGCGGCAACTGCTCAAACAGCCAGGCACGATTGGCGTTCAGCTCGGCAACGTGCTGACGCATCAGCGCAATACCTTGCTCACTCAGCGCTTGTCCGGCCACATCCGCCACCGGCGTGGCGAGCGGATAGGGTGCAATCACCTTCATCAGCAGATCGATCACCGGCTTGTTCGCCAGGGTGAAGCCGCAGCGCAAACCGGCCAGCGCAAAGGCTTTGGAGAGCGTGCGCAGAATCACTAAGTGCGGATACTCTTGCAGCCAGCCCGCCAGCGTCGCTTCCGGGCAGAACTCGATATAAGCTTCATCGGCTACCAGCAGCGCTTTACCAGCTGTCATATCCAGCAACTTGCGAATGTCGTCGGGATTGATCAGGTTGCCGGTCGGATTGTTTGGACTGCACATATAGACGACTTTTACGCCATCGAGCTGGTCAGCGATGGCAGGCAGATTGAGCTGCCAGTCATCGAGTGCCGCCACGGTGCGATATTCGATGCCGATGGTTTCGGCGCTGACGCTGTACATGCCGTAGGTTGGCGGGCAGAACAGAATCGCATCTTTGCCCGGCTCGCAAAACGCGCGCATCAGCAGTTCGATACCTTCATCCGCACCGCGGCTGACCAGCACCTGCTCCGGTGTCAAACCGGCGTAAGCGGCGTAACGCTCAATAACAATCTTCGGCTGGCATTCCGGATAGCGGTTCAGCGTTTGCTGCGACAGCTCAAACGGCACCGGCAGCGGGAATTCGTTGGCGTTCAGCCACACATCACCGTTACCACCCAGACGACGCGCCGATTGATACGGCGTCAGCGCTCGCACGTTGGCGCGCGCCAACTCTTCAATATTCAGGCTCATGCTTGCTCCTTCAGCGCGGCAACACGCAGGGTAACGGCATTTTTGTGGGCTTCCAGCTGCTCGGCGGCGGCCAGCGTTTCAATCGTTGCGGCAAGATTGAGGAAGCCTTGCGGCGTCAGCTCTTGCACCGTCATACGTTTCTGGAAATCGGCTAGGCCAAGGCTGGAACAAGTGGCGGTGTAACCGTAGGTCGGCAGCACGTGGTTGGTGCCAGACGCGTAATCGCCCGCCGATTCCGGTGACCAGTCGCCAAGGAACACTGAACCGGCGCTGGTGATGCTATCGACCAGATCGCGCGGTTGGCGCGTCTGAATGATCAGGTGCTCCGGGCCGTACAGGTTGGAGATCTCGATGCACTGATCCAAATCGCGCAGCACAATCAGGCGGCTGCTCTCTAGCGCCTGACGCGCGGTAGCCGCACGCGGCAGCTGCGCCAGTTGCTCCTCAACCGCTTGCGCCACACCTTTGGCAAGTTGTAGCGATGGCGTCAGCAGAATCACCTGCGAATCCGGGCCGTGTTCCGCCTGCGACAGCAAGTCAGAAGCCACGAATGCTGGCGTAGCGCCTTCATCGGCAATCACCAGCACTTCTGATGGACCAGCAGGCATATCGATCGCCGCGCCATCTAAACGCTGACTCACCTGACGTTTGGCTTCGGTCACGTACGCGTTGCCTGGGCCAAAAATCTTGTCCACTTTCGGCACGGTTTCGGTGCCGAAGGCGAGGGCGGCGATGGCTTGCGAACCGCCAACCTGAAACACCTCTTTAACGCCGCACAGCTGCGCTGCGTAAAGAATTTCATCGGCAATCGGCGGTGGCGAGCACAGCACCACGCGACCGCAACCGGCGATGCGCGCGGGTGTCGCCAGCATCAATACGGTTGAGAACAGCGGGGCGGAACCGCCAGGAATGTACAAACCCACCGATTTAACCGGACGGGTAATTTGCTGGCAGCGCACGCCGGGCTGAGTTTCCACATCCACTTCCGCCAGAATCTGCGCATTGTGGAAGGTCTCGATATTGCCCACAGCAACCGCCATCGCCTGCTTCAGCGTGTCGCTCAGACGATCGCTGGCGGCTTGCATCTCTTCGGCAGTGACGCGCAGGTTATCCACCTGCGCTTTGTCGAAGCGCGCGCTAAATTCACGCAGCGCCGCATCACCGCTGTCTTTCACTTGTACCAACACGTCGCGCACGATCTGGCTGATACTTTCTGAAGCCGAAATCGCCGGACGCATCAGCAGCGCTTGCTGCTGCTCTGCGCTGCATTGCTGCCAATCAATGGGTGTCATCAGAGTGCTCATCGTGTTACTCCAACATTTTTTCGATTGGCAGCACGAGGATCGAGCTGGCGCCCAGCGACTTCAGCTTCTCCATGGTTTCCCAGAACAGCGTTTCGCTGCTAACCATGTGCATCGCCACGCGGCTGACATCACCGGCCAGCGGCAGCACGGTTGGACGTTCAGCGCCCGGCAGCAACGCAATCACTTCATCCAGGCGCTCGCTTGGCGCGTGCAGCATGATGTACTTGGATTCACGCGCTTTAATCACGCCCTGAATACGTGTCATCATTTTGTCGACCAGCTCTTGCTTGGCGGCAGGCAATTCGCCGTCGCGCTGAATCAGCACCGCTTTAGAGCGATAAATCACTTCTACTTCGCGCAGACCGTTAGCTTCCAGCGTGGCGCCGGTTGAAACCAGGTCACAAATCGCATCGGCCAGACCAGCGCGAGGTGCAACTTCAACAGAACCGTTTAGCAGGCAGGATTTGAAGGCGACGCCTTGTTTATCGAGGTATTTCTTCAGCAGGTGTGGATAAGAGGTGGCGATGCGGGCGTTATTCAGGCATTGCGGGCCGGTGTACTCTTCATCAACCGGCATCGCCAGCGACAGGCGGCAACCGCCGAAATCCAGACGACGCAGCGTGAAGTAACGCGGATCTTCGCCCTGAGCACGACGGTTCAGCAGCTCCTCTTCCAGCACGTTTTCACCGACGATACCGAGATCGACGACGCCATCCATCACCAGGCCAGGAATATCGTCATCGCGCACACGCAGGATGTCGATCGGCATGTTCTCCGCAAACGCAATCAGACGCTGTTGCTGAAGGTTGATTTTGATACCGCAGCGTGCCAGCAGTTCGCGTGATTCATCACTCAAACGGCCAGATTTCTGCATAGCTATGCGAATACGGGTGTTATCTAACATGGTTCCTGTCCTCTTATTCAATCCTGTCTGAACGTGTTGGTTTGCGTTCGCCCATAAAAAAACCCCCGGAAGATGATCTTCCGGGGGCTCTCTTTGCGTTCGCACCACTGGAAGATCCTAATCGTCTCCCAGCACACATCGCCTGAAAGACTAGTCAGGATGATGGTGATGATGGTGGTTGAACTGAACGCGTGTCATAGTAAATTCCGTTGCTGAATGAGTATTCATTTGCGTGCTGAATAACCTAACGAAGATGGTGACAATTGGCAACCCTTTTTTAACCGTCAATTTCCGGAATCTCCCGAAACAGTTTGCGCTGGTTTGGCACATCTAGCCGCACTAAGATGAAGTGTGAGCCCATAGCAGGAGTCGATATGAAAAAGGTCGCGATTGTAGGTCTGGGATGGCTGGGTATGCCGCTGGCGATGGCGCTAACGGCACGCGGCTGGCAGGTCACCGGCAGTAAAACCTCGCCGGATGGCGTGGACGCCGCACGCCGCTGTGGCATCGAAGCCTTCCAACTGATACTAACGCCCGAGCTGGAGTGTGAAGCCGAAGAGTTAGAGTCGCTGATGGCGGTGGATGCGCTGGTGGTGACGTTGCCCGCCAGCCGCACGGTGAAAGGCGGTGAAGATTACATGCAGGCGGTGCAGAACGTGGTGGACACCGCGCTGGCAAAAAAAGTCCCGCGTATTATTTTCACCAGCTCTACATCGGTATACGGCAGCGGCGAAGGTGTAATGAAAGAGACCAGCCCACTGCAGCCGGAAACTGTCGCCGGCAAAACGCTGGTGGAGCTGGAGAACTGGCTGCACGATCTGCCCGGCACCAGCATGGATATTGTGCGCCTCGCAGGATTAGTCGGGCCGAATCGTCATCCTGGTCGTTTCCTCGCAGGAAAAACTGGGCTTGAAAACGGCGGTCATGCGGTCAATCTGGTGCATCTCGATGATGTGGTTGACGCGATTGTGCTGTTGCTGCAAACCCCAAAAGGCGGGCACATTTACAATCTTTGCGCATCGAAACACCCGTCGCGCGATAGCTTTTATCCCAGCGTCTCGAAGCAGCTGGGGCTTGAGCCGCCGACGTTTGTGGCGGAGCCAGAGCGTTCTAACGGGAAAGTGATTGATGGCTCGAAAATCGCGAGTGAACTGGGGTTTGAGTATACGTATGATGATCCGATGAAAATGCCCTTGGAATAACAAATTTTCGATTTGGTAACGTGATAATTCATAACAATTGTAAACTTCTAAAGTTCATGAAATTTGGCCTCGAATCTGATTCGAGGCCAAATGTTAGCATGAAGATTTTGTAAATGAGATGATTAATACATCACTAATTGAATAAAGGTTGTAATATTTACTTACTACAAAGGGTTTAATTTGGCAGAGGGTTTTTTTTGTGTCTTCATCTATTACTTTATATTGTAATGTCATGCCATAATGATTGAGTAATTCTGCACCCCATAACCAATCGCCATTCATATAGACTGGTATGAGCCGAGACATAATCGGAAGTTTTGACTGAGCCAATGAAAATTGTTTAGATTCAGGCATTTTCCCTATAATGTTGACATATTTAAATTCATTACCGTAATGGCTTGCGTCATTATAAATTGATGATGAAATCAAACTGTCAATATCCCTTTGGCTGGAGGATGCATTAGAGAAAGAGTAAGAATAATATAATGTCACCCAAAGCATTGGTAAACAAACTAATGTTTTTAAATGGTTGTTTTTTATTACACGCAAAATTATTAGTGAAAAATACAAAAGGACGCCACCAAAGCAAATTAATACTCGCGGTGCAAATACTGGAAATTCTAAAGTCAGAAGTGGTGCAAAAGAAAAAATAAAAATTAACAAAGGCGAAGATAGTAATATGGCGAAGGAGAGTGCATTTTTCCTCAATCCATCGTCATATAAATCTCGAGCAATAAAAATTATAGATATTAAAAATATTAGAGCGTATGTAATTGTGGCGAATAATGGTATGCTTGCAATCAATTCATTGAAATACCACAAAACGTTACTTAGGTTTTTCTCAAATGGAACTAATGAATCGATATTCAAAGGAAGCGTTTTTGAGTGCGTTAGATTATATTCACCCTCGACAAATTTAGACGCAATGAATATCCTATATATAACATAGCCGATGGTAATTTGTAATAATCTCGATAAGGTTTTTAGTAAAATGTGTTTATTACCAAGTTTGCTAAACTTTGTTGTTAACTCGATTACTGTAAGAATAGCAAATAAACCAAGCGATGCTTGATATAGTGACAATGAGCATATTATCATTGTAATTGATAATATTACATCATAAGCGTTATTAAATCTTATAATAAAGGGAATAATCAATGTTATTAGACTAAGTGACATAGTCAGTGAATCATACTTATAGGACAAGTTTTCAATATAAAATGGATTAGCTATAAAGAAAAATATAATAGCTGTAGTAGATATGTAAGAGAGTGCAGGGAAATTAGTTTTTGCGTAGAAATATAAGGTTCCTGCTAACAAAATAACGCTCAGTATTTGATTTAGCGGAGAGATGTCGAGTAATGGAGTGCCGTAGTTTAATGCAGACATCAGCATATCGCTAAGTGGTCGACCATTTAGCCCCCATCCGGTATAACCATATAATGTTCTTCCCAAATCATCAATATATAATCTACCAGTAAATATTATAGGAAAACAATACATTACAAGTAATATTGCAAGGGAGATAAATACTTTATTATCGTTTTTCTCATTGAAAACTTTAGTCATGTGAAATCTTCTCTTTTGATTTTTTAAGAATAAATCTTGGTCTTCTTTTTGTCTCTAAATAAATTCTGCCAATATATTCACCAAGTACGCCAATCCCAATGAGTTGAATACCACCTAAAAACAACATGGAAACCATAATGGAAGGATAGCCTTTAACAGGGTTGCCCCAGAAAATAGTATCAATTACCATCCATGCGCCATAGATGAATGAAAGGGCAGCGACGACAAGCCCGAGATAAGTCCAGATACGAAGCGGGAAGGTTGAAAACGAGGTTATCCCTTCAAGTGCAAGGTTCCACAGTTTCCAGCCATTGAATTTTGTTGTACCAGCAACACGTTCAGCGCGAATATATTCAACGACTTCAGTTTTGCCGCCGACCCAGCTGAGAACACCTTTCATAAACAGGTTACGTTCTTGCAGCAGTTTGATATTTTCCACTACGTCGCGTGACATTAAGCGGAAATCACCCACGTTTTCTTCAATTTTTGGCGAGCTGATCTTGTTATGCAGTTTGTAAAACCACTCAGCAGTCTTACGCTTTAGATGAGAGTCTGTGCTGCGATCAACACGTTTCGCCAGAACAATATCCGCGCCCAAATGCCATTTATCGACCATCAAAGGAATGACATCAATAGGATCTTGTAAATCGACATCAATAGGGATAATAGCATCGCCAGTTGCTGCTTCAAGGCCAGCAAAAAGGGCTGGCTCTTTACCGAAATTGCGTGTAAACGAAATATGTTTAACTAAAGAATCGTCCGTCTCAATTTCAGTTAGTACCGCTTCTGTCTTGTCTGTGCTGCCATCATTTACAAAAACCAATTCAATATCATATTTTTGAAAGGGTTCAAATTCGCGTACTGCTTTATAGAAGAGGGGAATGGCCTCCTCTTCATTCAGTACTGGAACAATAAGAGATAATTTCATTTACTTGTCCTAAACACGAAAAACTTAGAGTAGGCGAAGCCGCAAACCAAGCTGAGTGCAGAGAAGAAAACCAATGTAATAATTGGATTAATGTGCAGATAGTCAGCTGTCCAGCCCACGGCTGTTGCCATTGCGCCCATAAAGCAGATATAGAGAAGATATCGAGTGGTGGTCGCTTCTGCGTTAAACGTCCATTTTGCGTTGGCAAAGAAGGAAAAGGTTACCGCAACACAAAACGCCACGAGGTTAGACAGGGATTGGCTACCAACGATGGCATAAAGTGCGGCAAATACGCCCCAATGAATGAGCGTATTAATTACACCTACAGAAGTGTATCTGGCGAACAACCTCAACATTTTGCAGCCCAAAAATTAAAGAGCCCGATCCTGACATTACTGCTGTTTTATAGCAAGTTTTGGTAAAGGAATGTCGAGAAATTGTAATCAGTGGTTCACACCCCAAACCGATCCCTTAACGCATACCACGCCGCTCCCATCGCGGTAAGCGGCACCTTAAACCGTCTCCCACCCGGAAACGGCAGATGCGGCAATTTTGCGAAGGCATCAAACCGTTCCGCATGCCCGCGCAGCACCTCTGCAATCAATTTCCCCGAAAGATGGGTGCAAGTCACACCATGACCGCTGTCACCCTGCATAAAGAACGCATTCTTCTCAACCTGGCCAAACTGCGGCATGCGCGATAGCGTAAGCAGGAAATTGCCGCTCCAGCGGTGGCTGATTTTGATGTCACGCAACTGGGGAAAGGTGCGCAGCAGCTTGGGACGAATCAGCGCTTCGATGTCATCCGGCTCGCGCGCGCCGTATACCACGCCGCCACCGTAGAGCAGGCGGTTATCGGCGGTGAGGCGGAAGTAATCCAGCAGATAGTTACAATCTTCAACGCAGTAATTGTTCGGCAGTAAACCCAGCGCCTGATCGCGTGTTAAAGGTTCGGTGGTGACGATCTGTGAACCGCACGGCATGCTTTTGCGCGTCAGGCGCGGTTCAAGCTGCGATGGCAAATAGGCGTTGCCGGCAAAAATCACGAACGTGGCGCTGACTTCGCCTTTAGCGGTTTTTATTCGATGCGGTGCGCCATATTTCACTTCTATCGCCGCCGATTGCTCATAAATGCGCCCACCGTGACGACGAATCGCCTCGGCTTCACCCAGCGCAAGATTAAGCGGATGCAGATGGCCGCCGCGTTTATCAAGCAAGCCACCGACGTAGCGATCGGTCGCCACTTCACGGCGAATGCCACGTTCGTCGAGCAGTTCCAAATCGTGATTACCGTAGCGCGCCCAAAGCGCTTTCTGGTTGCGCAGATGGCCCATTTGCCGCTGGTTCAGCGCGGCGAAAATGCCGCCGGGACGATAGTCGCAGGCGATGGCATATCGGTCGATGCGATCGCGAATGATCTCCGCGCCTTCAAACATCATACTGCCGAGCATCTGTGCGGTCTGTTTGCCGTAGCGCTGCTCAATCACATCCACGTCGCGGCTGTAGGAGTTGACGACCTGGCCGCCATTGCGGCCGCTGGCGCCAAAGCCGATTTTCGCCGCTTCGAGCAGCACTACGTCGTAACCGGCTTCGGTGAGAAACAGCGCGGACGAGAGTCCGGTAAAGCCGCCGCCGATAATGCAGACATCGCATTGCACTGATTCTTGCAGCTCCGGCCACGGCTCATGCGTGTTGGCGGTAGCGGCGTAATAACTTCCCACATGTTGCATTACATCCTCCTTAAGCGCGAAACCTTAGAAATTGGCGGGCGTATGCGCGCTAACAATGCGACACGGTTGATCTGAGGTGTTGGTAAAACTGTGCGGTAAGCCGGTATCAATCACATAGCTTTCACCGCGATAGAGATGGTAACTCTGGCCGTTGACCACCAGCGTGATTTCACCTTCCAGCACCGTGCCGGTTTCCTCGCCGGGATGGCGTAACTTCTCGCCGGTGCTGGCGCCGGGTTCATAACGCTCCAGCAGCATCGCCAGCGCACGTCGCGCGGCACCGTTATCGATCAGCATCAGCGATACGCCAAGGCTGCCGATCTCCACGCACTCTTCCGGGCGCACAATCACGCGCGGCGTGGCATTGATTTTGGGTTCGGAGAAAAACTCCGATAGCGATAACCCGTAAACTTTCAGCAGCTTCTGTAAGGTGCTGACGGCCGGGCTCACTTTATCCTGTTCGATAGTGCTAATAGCGCTGTGCGTTAAACCTGATAACTCAGCGACGCGACGCTGAGACAATCCCAACTCCTGCCGGATCTGCGATAAGCGACGTCCGGGTGCCAGAGTGGCATCATTCATGGCTGTTTTTCCTTGTGATAACAGACAGCGGCGTGGATAAAGGCCGCAAACAAACGGCGCGAGACCGGATCACGGTCGGAATGCCACTCCGGATGCCACTGCACCGCGAGGGCGAAAGGGTGCTTTGGCAGGCTCACGGCTTCAATCAGCCCGTCGGGCGCGCGCGCTTCCACACGCAGCAGCGGACCGGTTTCGCGGATGCCTTGTCCGTGCAGCGAGTTGACCGCAAAAGGTTCGGCGCTGCCGAGCAGTTGGCTCAACATGCCATCCACTTCTGGCTGCACGTCATGTACCGGCGCGTATTGCTCCTCCAGCGGCAGCGCGTCGTTTTCGCGGTGTTCCTGGAATAGATGTGTCATATGCAGTTGGCGATGCAGCGCACCGCCGTTGGCGACCACCAACTCCTGCAAGCCGCGACAGATGCTGAACATCGGCATCTTTTTACCCATCGCATGTGTGATGAGCCCGAAGGCGAGGCGATCGCGCGCCGGATCGGCATGCGCCTCTTTACCGTCTTCGCCGTAATGCCAGGGTTCGATGTTGCTGGGGCTGCCGGTCAGCAAAATGCCATCCAGCACGGTCATACTGTTTTCTAATAGATGAGGTGCCTGCATCAGTTGATGTGGCAATGGCAGCGGCACGCCACCGGCGAGCACGATAGCGTCGAGATATTTGTTGTGAACCGTTTGCCCTGGATGGTTGCCGATAAAGTTCTGGCACATCACTACGCCAATCAAGGGCTTGTCAAAAATAATGCCCATAACGTCTCCGCGTTGCTGTTCAATATTTTCGCCGGAAATGCGCGGCTAGCCTGTAAAGTGTGCAATATTTTGTCAATCTAGCAACCGATCGTTCATTCCTCAAACAGAATTGTTACATTTGCACACTTTTTGCGTTAGAGCTATGTTAGAGGAGTGGCTGTTATTTTGAGCATTACGCGCACCAATATTAAACGGTAAAGGGCGGGTGGGATCATGACGAACCTCGTAGAAGTAGAAGACTTCACGCGACATAGTGAAGAGAAACGAACAAGCGCGTTCCAGCTGGAGGTCAAAACCTGGCTGGAACGCCATCCTGAAACGCAGTATGTCGATATTCTTCTTAATGATTTAAATGGGGTATTTCGCGGTAAACGCATTCCCATCTCCGCATTGGCAAAACTGGAAAAAGGGTGTTACTTCCCAGCTTCGGTTTTCGCGATGGATATTCTCGGTAACACCGTCGAAGACGCCGGACTTGGACAATCACTCGGCGAACCCGACCACCTCTGCATGCCGGTTCCCGGAACCTTAATTCCTTCTGCCGCCGATCCCACGCACATCGCCCAGCTGTTGCTGACCATGTGTAACCAAGATGGCACTCCCTTTGACGTTGAACCCCGTAATGTCCTCAATCGGCTGTGGCAACAGCTGCGCAATAGAGGATTATTCCCGGTGGTAGCGGTAGAGCTGGAGTTCTATCTGGTGGATAAAAAGCGCGATGCCGAAGGTTTTATTCAGCCGCCGTGCTCGCCGGGCAGCGACGAACGCAATATGCAGAGCCAGGTCTATTCGGTGGATAATCTCGATCACTTCGCCGACGTTCTGCGGGATATCGACCATTTAGCTAAGCTGCAAGGTATTCCCGCCGATGGCGCGCTGGCGGAAGCTTCACCTGGCCAGTTCGAAATCAACCTGCATCACACGCGCGACGTGCTGAAAGCGTGTGACCATGCTATTCAGCTGAAACGGCTGGTGCGTCAGGTGGCGGAAAATCACGGCATGACCGCGACTTTCATGGCTAAACCTTACGAAGAGTACGCGGGCAGCGGTATGCATGTGCACATCAGCATGCTGGATGCCGCCGATCACAACGCTTTCGCGCTAGATGACGGCAGCGATTCGCCGCTGATGAAACGCGCGCTGGCGGGCATGATCGATCTGATGCCTGCTTCGATGGCGTTGCTGGCGCCGAATGTGAACGCCTATCGCCGCTTCCTGCCGGAAGCCTACGTGCCGCTGCAGGCGTCGTGGGGACATAACAACCGCACGGTCGCGTTGCGTGTGCCTTGTGGCGATGCGGATAACCATCGCATTGAGTATCGCGTGGCCGGTGCGGATGCAAATCCCTATTTGGTAGTGTCAACTATTCTTGCCGGTATTTTGCACGGTCTGGATAATCAGCTACCCTTACCGCATCCGGTGCAGGGCAATGGACATGAAGCTGAAGGGCTGGCATTACCGATTCGCCAGAGCGATGCGCTGTATGAATTCGAGAATAGCTACCCGCTGCAGAAGCTGTTGGGCGAGCGTTTCAGCGGCGTGTGGCACAGCTGCAAACAGTATGAATTGATGCAGTTTGAGCGCTTAATCACCTCAACAGAAATCGACTGGATGCTAAAGAACGCCTGACGCAGGAAGATTTGATCTAACGTCTTGTGCCGATGGCATAAGTTGGGGCAAAATACGCGCCCTGCAAAATGAGAAACATAACCGACGCTTATCCCGTCGGTTATTTTTTTGCATGATGTACTCACTGAAATTCAAACGAGGCCGGACACGCATCCGGATAGATAGATACTGACAAACACGCTTGTGCGTGAGATTTGAGGAAAACAAAGATGGGACTGTTTAACATTGCACCAGCTCAGGCTGGTTCTCGCTTCCGTGATGACTACGGCGCCGCGACAATCGTAAACACTTATATCACTTCTCACTGCAGCAAATTGCGCAGTAGCCCTGTAGCCCAACCGATCGCGGTTGTCGTCTGCGGGGGCCTGAACAATGTCGCTTAACACCTCTGCCGCACCTCAGCGTGCACATCTGAAAAAATCCCTGACCTTGATCCCGGTTGTCATGATGGGCCTGGCGTATATGCAGCCAATGACCCTGTTTGATACCTTCGGTATCGTGTCTGGATTGACCGACGGCCACGTCGCCACCGCTTATGCTTTCGCCCTGATCGCGATTCTGTTTACTGCCGTGAGCTACGGCAAGCTGGTACGCCGCTTCCCATCTGCGGGCTCCGCTTACACCTATGCTCAGAAGGCAATCAGTCCGCACGTCGGCTTTATGGTTGGCTGGTCATCACTGCTGGACTATTTGTTCATGCCGATGATCAACATCCTGCTGGCGAAAAGCTACTTTGAGACGCTGGTGCCGGGCATTCCGTCGTGGATTTTCGTGGTGCTGCTGGTGGCCTTTATGACCATCTCCAACCTGCGTGGAATCAAAACCGTTGCCAACTTCAACAGCGTGATCGTGGTGCTGCAAGTGGTGGTGATGGTAGTGATTACCGGCATGGTGGTTTACGGTGTGGCACACGGTGTTGGTGCAGGAACCTTGACCAGCAGCAAACCGTTCTGGTCCGAGAATGCACACGTAGTACCGATGATTACCGGTGCGACCATTCTCTGCTTCTCGTTCCTCGGCTTTGACGGTATCAGTTCGCTGTCAGAAGAGACCAAAGATGCTGAACGCACTATCCCGCGCGCGATTTTCCTCACCGCGCTGATTGGTGGTGTGATCTTTATCGGTGTCTCATACTTCCTGCAGCTGTACTTCCCGGACATCTCACGCTTCACCAATCCGGACTCTTCACAGCCAGAAATCATGCTGTTCGTGGCGGGTAAAGCGCTGCAGATTGGCATCCTAATCTTCTCGGTGGTGACGGTACTGGCATCCGGTATGGCCGCGCACGCAGGCGTTTCGCGTCTGATGTATGTGATGGGCCGCGATGGTGTGTTCCCACAGCGTTTCTTTGGCTTCATTCACCCAACTTACCGCACGCCGTCGCTGAACGTGTTGCTGGTGGGCGCGGTGGCGCTGATGGCGATCAACTTCGACCTGGTAACCGCAACCGCACTGATTAACTTCGGTGCGCTGGTGGCGTTCACCTTTGTGAACCTGTCGGTGATTGCGCAGTTCTGGATCCGTGAGAAGCGTAACAAGACGCTGAAAGATCACCTCAACTATCTGGTGCTGCCGGTGATGGGCGCCCTGACTGTCGGTGCGTTGTGGATTAACCTGGAAGAGACCTCAATGGTGCTCGGCCTGGTGTGGGCAGCGATTGGTATTATTTACCTCGCGTTTGTTACCCGCACCTTCCGCAACCCGGTTCCGCAGTTCAGCGAAGAAGTGTGATTTAAATGACCAGGTGCGCATGAATGCGCACCCTACATAGTAGGGTCGCCATTCATGGCGACCTGGTTTAAAACCGTAAATTCTAGCTCGCCAACACCAACTCCCAGCTCCCCGCACTCAACGCTTCGCGTCCCGCTTTACTCAACTCCGCATCCGTAATCAACGTATCAAAGCGCTCCAGCGGCAACGCCAGATGAGTCGCAATCTTGTTGTACTTCGAACTGTCGCTTAACAACACGCGCTTACTACTGACATCGCTCGCCGCCTGCTTCACCGGCACCTTATCTTCATCCGGCGTATACAGCCCGCGCGGGCCCCAGCAGGACGCGGAGATAAATGCGATATCGATCGCCAGCTGGCGCAAACTGCGTGCAGCTGCTTCACCGACGCTGGAACGGTTCTCACGACACACCGTGCCGCCAGTGTGAATCAGCTTGCAGCCGCTGCTCTCCATCAGCAGGCGCGCAATCACGAAATCATTGGTCACCACCAGCAGGTCATCACGTTCTACCAGCTCGCGCGCCAGCGCCAGAGTGGTGGTGCCGGCATCGATATAGATGCAGCTATTGCGCGGAATATGGCGCGCGGCATATTGACCAATCGCCATCTTTTCGCCGCTGTACATATTGGTTTTCGCCAGATGCGACGGCTCCGCCGCCAGGCGATCCGCCGAGCGCACGCCGCCCGAAACTGACAACACCGCGCCTTGCTCTTCCAGCTTCTGCACGTCGCGACGAATCGTCATATGCGACACACCCAACCGCTCAGTAAGCTCGGCAATACTCACAACGCCGCGTTCGCCAACCAGCGCTAAAATTTGTTGATGACGTTCAACCGGAATCACATTGCTCTCCCTGAATTATCATTTTTTCACATTGTAGATCATCGATTCACAGCTCGCAGCACAATTTATCTTCCCGATATGTAAGCAGAAATCCCGTGTTGACGGGGTATGACACCATTAGCTTCAGCTGTGAATCCCTGTTAAACGTTGCGCAGTGAAGTTAATTTTTGTGATGTCACGCACGTTTATTCACCACTGACTGCGGCAGACTTAACACCAATGAACAAATTATCACTTAAATTAACAATGGAGGTTTGCGATGTCAGCAACCGTGAATAACATCGGCGTGATTGGTTTAGGTTCCATGGGCATGGGTGCAGCACAGTCTTGCATCCGTGCAGGATTAAATACCTGGGGTGTTGATCTCAATCCGCAGGCGCTGGAAACCCTGCGCCAGGCCGGTGCGCGTGATGCGCAGACCTCCGCTGCCCGCTTTGCCGCGGAACTCGATGCGGTGCTGCTGCTGGTGGTGAATGCCGCGCAGGTTAAAGCGATTCTGTTTGGTGAAAACGGCGTGGCGGCGCAGCTCAAGCCCGGCACCGTGGTGATGGTCTCTTCTACCATCTCTTCACAGGATGCGCAGGCGATTGAACAACAGCTGGCTCAGCATCAGTTGCTGATGCTGGATGCACCGGTTTCCGGCGGCGCAGCAAAAGCGGCGGTCGGTGAGATGACCGTGATGGCTTCCGGCAGCGACGAAGCTTTTGCCCTGCTGAAGCCGGTGCTGGATGCGGTGGCGGCGAAAGTCTATCGCGTGGGCAGCGAAATCGGTCTCGGCTCAACCGTAAAAATCATTCATCAGCTGCTGGCGGGCGTGCACATTGCGGTGGGCGCTGAAGCGATGGCGCTGGCCGCCCGCGCCGGCATTCCGCTCGATACCATGTATGACGTGGTAACCAACGCCGCCGGTAACTCGTGGATGTTTGAGAACCGCATGCGTCACGTGGTGGATGGCGATTATTCGCCAAAATCAGCGGTCGATATCTTCGTTAAAGATCTCAATCTGGTGGCGGATACCGCCAAGTCGCTGCACTTCCCGCTGCCGCTGGCTTCCACCGCGCTTAACATGTTTACCGAAGCCAGCAACGCCGGTCACGGTCGTGAAGATGACAGCGCGGTGATCAAGATCTTCAGCGGCATCACGCTGCCGCAGGCGAAGGAGAAGTAATCATGCGTTTAGGCGTCATTGCAGACGATTTTACCGGTGCAACCGACATCGCCAGTTTCCTGGTGCAGAACGGTCTGCCGACCATTCAGTTCAACGGCGTGCCGGAAAGTCACGACGAACTGAGCGCGCAGGCGATTGTGATCAGCCTGAAGTCACGCTCTTGCCCAGCGCAGCAGGCGATCGATCAGTCGCTGGCGGCGCTGCAGTGGCTGCAACAGCAGGGCTGCGATCGTTTCTACTTCAAATATTGCTCCACCTTCGACAGCACCGAGCAGGGCAATATCGGCCCGGTGACCCATGCGCTGCTGGCGGCGTTGGGCGAAACGCAAACGGTGATCTCGCCGTCGCTGCCGGTTAACGGTCGCACGGTGTATCAGGGCTATCTGTTTGTTGCCGATCAGCTGCTGTCCGAATCGGGTATGCGCCATCATCCGGTGACGCCAATGACCGACAGCAATCTGGTGCGTTTGATGACGCGTCAGGCCAAAGGTCAGGCGGCGGTGATCAACGCGACTCAGCTGGATCAAGGTGCCGATGCGGTACGTGCGCAGCTGGATGTTTTAAAAGCGCAGGGCATCAACTATGTGGTGCTGGACGCGCTGCACGAGCAGCATTTGCTGACGCAGGGCGAAGCGCTGAAAGAGATGCGTCTGGTGACCGGCGGTTCAGGCCTGGCGATCGGTATCGCCCGCGCCTGGGCAACACAACAGCAAAACAGCGACGCTGAACAAGCCGGACGTCCACAAGGCGACCGCGCGGTAGTGATCTCGGGCTCCTGCTCGCAAATGACCAACCGTCAGGTGCAGGCGTATCGTCAGCAAGCGCCATCGCACGAAGTGCTGGTGGAGCGTTGTCTCGACAACGTCGAAAGCTATGCGCAGGAACTTTGTGATTGGGTGGAAGCCAATCATCAGCCCGATCTGGCGCCCTTGCTGTTTGCTACCGCCGATGCGCAGCAGCTGCAAGCCATTCAGCAGCAATACGGCGCGGCGCGCAGCAGTGAAGCGGTTGAGCAGCTGTTTGCTGCGGTAACGCGGGAGCTGAAAAGCCGTGGCTGGCAGCGCTTTATCGTCGCCGGCGGTGAAACCTCGGGCGTGGTGGCACAAAGCCTTGGCGTCACCGCATTCCACATTGGGCCAATGATTTCGCCGGGTGTGCCGTGGGTGCGCGATATCCAGCAGCCGCTGTCGCTGGCGCTGAAATCCGGCAACTTTGGCGACGAACAGTTCTTTGCCCGCGCACAACAGGAGTTTTCAGCATGACGGAACAACAAGCACGCGAAGAAATGGTACAGCTCGGCGCGTCCTTCTTTCAGCGCGGATACGCTACCGGTTCAGCAGGCAACCTGTCGCTGCTGCTGGAAGATGGTAACTTGCTGGCGACGCCAACCGGCTCCTGCCTCGGCGAATTGCAGGCCGATCGTCTGTCGAAAGTGACGATTCAGGGCGAATGGATCTCCGGCGACAAGCCGTCGAAAGAAGTCGCATTTCACCGCGCACTGTACCTGAATAATCCTGAGTGCAAAGCGGTGGTGCATCTGCACAGCCACTATTTGACGGCGCTCTCGTGCCTGAACGATCTCGACACTGAAAACTGCATCCGTCCGTTCACGCCGTACGTGGTGATGCGCGTGGGTGATGTGCCGGTGGTGCCGTACTACAAGCCGGGCGATCAGCGTCTGGCCGACGATCTGGCCAATCTGGCCTCGCGTTATAACGCCTTCCTGCTGGCCAATCACGGTCCGGTGGTGGTGGGCAAATCTCTGCGCGAAGCCGCCAATAACACCGAAGAACTGGAAGAGACCGCGCGTCTGATGTTCACGCTCGGCGACCGTTCGATTCGTTATCTGACCGATAGCGAAGTCGCGGAATTGAGGAATTTCTAATGCCTAAGTTTGCAGCCAATTTATCTACCCAGTTCGGTGAACTGCCGTTTATCGAGCGCTTTGCCGCTGCGGCTAACGCCGGTTTTCGCGCAGTGGAATTCCTGTTCCCGTATGACTTTCCTGCCGAGGTGATTAAAGCCGAGCTGGAAAAACATCAGCTGGAACTGGTGCTGTTCAACACCGCCGCAGGCAACGTGCAAGCGGGCGAGTGGGGCGTTTCTGCTATTCCGGGCCGTGAAGCCGAGGCGCATGCGGATATTGACCGCGCGCTGGAATACGCGATAGCGCTTAATGTGCCGCAAGTGCATGTAATGGCGGCAACGGTGCCAAACGGTGCCGATCGTGCGGCCTATGAAGAGACTTTCGTGCGCAACATGCACTATGCCGCCGAGCGTTTTGCACCGCACGGCATTCGCCTGCTGCTGGAAGCGCTCAATCCGGTTACCAAGCCGAATTATCTCTACTCCAGCCAGTATCAGACGCTGGCGATGATGGCACGGATCGATCGACCCAACGTCTTTACCCAGCTCGATCTGTTCCATGCGCAGCTGGTGGACGGCAATCTGACGCATCTGATTCGCGAATACGCCGGTCGTTATCGCCATATCCAGATCGCCTCTGCGCCGCATCGTCACGAGCCGGATGAAGGCGAGATCAACTATTCCTATCTGTTTAACCTGCTGGATGAAGTGGGCTACGACGGTTGGGTGGGATGTGAATATATCCCGCGCGGCCGTACTGAAGCGGGCCTTGGCTGGTTCGCGCCTTACGCTAAATAACCCCTGTTTTACCGCCCAACACAGCGGCTTTGTACGCTGTGTTGGGCAAGTCTTACCTCAATTCGTCAATGCCAGAAATAACCATACTAATAAATAGATATAAATCAGAGGGATACCATGTCTACCGCATTGTTGTTAGCTATAGCTACTGCCAGCATCGTGATCTTGCTGCTGCTGGTGATTAAAACCAAAGTTCACCCCTTTGTGGCGCTGCTGATTGTCAGCCTGCTGGTGGCGATTGCTACCGGCATTCCCGCCGACAAAATCATGGAAACCATCTTTAGCGGGATGGGGAATTTGCTGGGGCATATCACTATTATCATCGTGCTGGGGGCGATGCTCGGCGCAGTGATTGAAGCCTCGGGCGGTGCGGAGTCGCTGGCGCAACGCTTCAGTAAATCGCTGGGCATCAAGCGTACCGTGGCGGCGCTGACCATGGCGGCGTTTATTCTCGGCATTCCGGTGTTCTTCGAAGTTGGCTTTATCATCGTGATTCCGCTGATTTATGGCTTCACCAAAGTGGCGCGCGTGTCACCGCTGAAGTTTGGCTTGCCGATGGCGGGCGTGATGCTGACGGTGCACGTGGCGCTGCCAACGCATCCAGGTGCGGCTGCGGCTGCAGGGATTCTGCATACCGATATGGGCTGGCTGATGATGCTCGGAATCCTGATCTCGATTCCGGTCGGTATCGTCGGTTACTACGTGGCGAAAGCGATGAACCTGCGTCAATACCATCTTTCCGTCGATGTGCTGGAGCAGCTGCAGCTGGCGAAGCCGGAAGGTAAGCCAAAGAATGACGCGCCACCGCCGGGTGCGCTGACCATTACTGGCCTGATTGTGGTGCCGATTCTGTTAATCGTTATGGGAACGGTAGCGCACACCACGCTGGCAGAAGGCAGCACGCTACGCTCGGTGATGACGGTGATTGGAACCCCAGCGATTGCGCTGCTGATTGCATTGGGACTGGCGGCGTGGCTGCTCGGCGTGCGTCGCGGCTGGAGCAAAGAGAAGTTAGAAGATCTCACCGGACGTGCGATTCCCAGCTCTGCCAGCGTGATTCTGGTGGCGGGTGCGGGCGGTGCCTTTGGTAAGGTGCTGGTGGAATCGGGTGTGGGAAAAGCGCTGGCGTTGACGCTGGAAACTTTGCATCTGCCGCTGGTACCGGCTGCGTTCATTCTGTCGCTGGCGCTGCGTGCGTCGCAGGGATCGGCAACGGTCGCGATTCTGACCACCAGTGGTTTACTAAGCCAGGCGGTGGGCGATGTGACGGATATGCAGCGTGTGCTGGTGACGCTGGCGGCATGTTTCGGTGGTTTAGGGTTGTCGCATGTTAATGATGCGGGATTCTGGGTAGTGACGCGCTATCTGGGCTTGTCAGTGGCGGACGGCCTGAAGACCTGGACCGTTTTGACCACGGTGATGGGATTAAGCGGCTTTGCGCTGACGTGGTTGGTTTGGGGTATGATTTAAATAACGTGGTTAATTCCGTGCATCAATTGTGATATTCGGGATAGAAATAAAAACGCTGTGTCATTAATTAAAAAATGACACAGCGTTAATTTACGTTACTTCAGAGCAAATCAGATTATTTCAACTTTAACATCTGACTGCACAAGCAGCTCTGCATTCTCACCATTGTGGCTATAAACTTCATATTTTACGCCCGCAACGGTAATGGTGCCTTTTTGATGCGTCCACTGCTCAATATCACCACCTTCCGGCATAATATCGTTCAGTTGAATAACATCATTTTTATCGCCCTGAATCATCAGTTGCTTGGCATCAGCTTCAGTGAAAAGACCTTCCTCGCCATAAGTCAGCAAATCTTCCACGGTGATAACTTTGGTGGTGCTTTCACCATCTTGCAGGTCAATAATCGCTTGGGATTCGACAAGGCCATTTAACTCAACCTTGCTGTCATCATGGGCAGCGATGTTGGCGCTATTACTGTCGTAGCCGTAATCGGGGTTTACTGGGTTATTTCCCCAGATAACGTTATCAATCAGAATATTAGTCTGACCATAGGTATCGATCGCAACACGATAGATTAGCTGACCAGCAGGTGCAGTATAGTTTACGAAGCTACTATAACTACCGGAATGTATTACATTGTTATAGACATCATAAAAAGTTACGCCGACATAACCTTCCAGGCTGAATTGGATGTCAGTAGTCTTGCCGACAGTAAAGCTAAAAATATCATCAGGTGAAAGCCTCATCTTTCCGTTTTCTTGATAAGCCACGCCGGTTAGAACTGCGAAACCCTCAAGTCCATTACCTGAGCTATATACCGGTCCATCTGGAATAGTTGTAAAATATGCGTCACCTTTACCTGTAGGATAACTGGATACACCATAAATAACACTTGCAATACCCATTCCCCCTTTATCTTTAACCGTAACTGTCACCTTGCCAATCAATTCACCTTGTGGCGCTACAAATCCTGATTGTTTTATAACTCCCTCGATTGATGCACCAACTTTGGAACCGAAGTCCGACGATCCCAAATATTTACCTGTGGTGCTGTAATAAGCTAACCGTGCCCAGCCACTGTCGGACAGCCCATTAACTGCCATATAAAAATCAGTAGAAGCTGCTATTTCAAAAGTGACACTTTTCGCAGTGTTATCACCGTCATCAAGAAACTTAAGGTAACCTGGTTCCTTTTTAACTATCGCTTGGTTTTTAGAGTACAGAGTTCCTTCCACTAATTTTAAGGTGCCCCCGTTTAATGAACGGAAAGTGTATCCTGAACTAAATGACCTGCTTCCTGTAATGATCACTGGATCATCATGAAAACTATCAGCGTAGTAACCTTCACCCGATTTTCCAGTACCCACCAAAGTAAACCTGGCTTCATTTGAAGGGTCGCTGACTCCGGCTGATTTTACTTCTCTTGCGGTGATACTGTGGAAACCTGAAGAATAATTACTGTCGTGCAGATATGACCATTTACCGTCGGTGCCTGCCGTGGTGCTGCCAATTAACGTTGTGCCATCGTAAATATTAATAACGCTCAGCGCGCGGCCTGTGCCTTCAACCTTTACGCTGCCATCATCAATAATGCCGCCATTAGCAAACTTGTCGTATGCGCCACTCGCCTGGTGCTCGAACAATCCTGTAATGCTTGGTTTATCCGGACCCAAACCGGAAGTATCGATTTCGATCTGCCATTTATTTGACACGCCGGAATAGTCACGCTGCACGGCCCAGAAGTTATGGCGTCCGTCGCCCAGCGCCGTCGGCGTGAAACTCCAGTCACCATTACTGCTTGTCTGCGTGGAGCCCAGCAGTGTGCTGCCGTCGTAAATAAGGACAAAGCGTCCCGCTTCAGAGCGACCGGATAAGGTTGGCGTGCTGTCATCGGTGATACCGTTGTTGCCGACAGGCCCGGTAACGCCAACATCGTCAAATACCTGTGTAATGGTGGTCGGCACCGAAGGTGACGGATAAATATGCAGATCGAAACTGTCATTCCAGTCTGCTGCACCTTCACTCTTAACCTGGAAATTCCAGTCGCCAGCTAACAGATCAACCGACGGCGTCCAGCTCCATTTTCCATCATGGCCTACATCAACGGTGACACTGTTCTGGCTGCCATTGAGCGTGTACTGAATCACAACCCGGCTGTTCGATTCTGCCCGACCAGTGAATCTCGGTGACATGTCATCGGTAAAGTCGCCGCTGTTGAGTTTGCCGATAGTGGTGCCAAAATCGTCCCAGACTTCGGTGATTTTTGTCTGTTGATCGCCTGAACCCGCAGCAAAGATGTCCAGGTTAAATAGTGCAGAAGAGACTTTAGGTGTCGCCGCCTGGAACTCGTATTGACCGGCCGCCAGCGCAGGGGAAGGGGTCCAGCTCCAGTTTTGTCCGTTCACCGTTGCGGTTGCGCTTCCTGCCCAGGTGCTTTCACCCGCTTTGCGGTAGTAAACGATGACCGTAGCGCCTTCATTTGTCTGGCCGCGCAGTGTTGGCGTGGTGTCGTCGGTAAGCGCGCCATTGTTCAGCACGCCACTCCATTTCCCCACATCATCAAGGGCATCGACGATGGTAACGAAGTCAGCCATGCCAACATTAATGATGAAGGAATCAGAGACTTTGCCCTCACGGTAAATCGGCGCACCATTGGCATCTTTGCCAAACTCTTCAATAGCCACCAGGGTTAATACGTTCTCACCCTGTTGCAAATCATTATTCGGCTCGATAACCCATTTGCCGGTCACTGCATCAGTTTTTGCACTGCCAATATCATTGCCTGCTGCATCCCGCAAATATACAACGGTATTAGGCTGAGCAACGCCCGTCAGGGTTGGTTTAGCATCATCAGTTAGCTGGCCCGGATCAAAACTACCGGTTTTCGCGCCAACGTCATCTTTGAGATTTATAAGCTCAGGGGCTTCGGGAGGCGTAGTATCAATGACCAGCGTGCGCAGGGTTGCTGGACCAACATTGCCTGCAGCATCAATGACAACAATTGACAGATTATAAACACCGTCAGGCAGATCTTCATCAAGCGTCCAGGTGAATTTGCCGTCAACAGGGTTGTAATCCGCATTGACCTGTTTTTGGCCAAGCGTAATTCTTACTACGGTGTTTGGATGGTATTCACCGGTGGAGCCGGCGAAAGTAGGGCGTCGAATATCTCTGTAAATATATTTTGTCTGGTCATATGCAAGTAAGTTCATAGTTTCAATTCCGATTCAATAACTAAGCGTTGTAGTGAGTTAAGAGAATCAAAATGGTATAGAAACGTATTTCAGCTACTAAAGAGACGTGTCTCAAAAGCCCGTCAAAGGCAATGAGTTATGTGTATTTTAAGAGCGGAACTAAAAAATCAGACGGAGAGTGAAACCAATGAATTCGATGCTTAAAAAAACGAAGTAAAAAGCCGGTTAAAAGGAAAACCCTCTCTTGCGAAGAGGGCATTGAACAAATCTTCTTAAGACACCAACTCCTGCGCATACAAATACAGCGCCTTCAGCTGTGCCATCTTCTCAGTATTGTCTTCATGCAAACTCGCCAGCGACTCCAGTTCCAGCAGGAACGCCTGCACCCGCTCGGCATTTAACGCTTCGCGGCGATGCTGCAACCAGCGCTGCTGCTCGGCGTCATCCAGCGTGCCAGGGAAATTACGTGCGCGATAGCGGAACAATAGCTTAGCAATGCGCTTATCTTCGAAGGTCAAATCCAGCGCCGGTAAGTTCTGCGGCGGCGTCTGGCGGATAATATTCATACCTGCGCGGTCGGCATCGCTGAAGAAACCGTCATACAACTGCGCATCCACATCATCCGAAGGTGTAAACGGCTCGGCGTCGGCAAACAGCGCCACCACTTTCTCACGCACTTCGGCGTGGTCACGCAGCAGCTTAAGATTAGCGAGGCACTGCTGACGATCGATATTCAGGCGCGCGGCATCTTCCGGACGCAGCGTGCTCGCGGGCGCCAGTACCGGACACTTATTGATGTGCACCAGCTTGATCGGCACCGCAGGCAGATCGCCCAAATCGCTGTGACGGGTATACAAACGCTCACGCAGTTCATCTGATCCTAGCTTTAGCAGCGGCGACATATCACCGGCCAGATCCGCAACAATCAGCGCGTTACGGTTATCCGGATGCCACGCCAGCGGCACAATCCAGCTGGTGTTACCGCGCGCTGCCCCAAACATGCCTGAAACGTGCACCAGCGGTTTCATCTGCGGGATATCAATCAGCGTCATCAGTTTCTGTTTGTTGCGATGGGTAAACAGAAACTCAAATAGCTTCGGCTGCTTCTCTTTTACCAGTTTCGCCATCGCCAGCGTGGCATACACGTCGGACATCGCATCGTGCGCCTGTTCGTGCGCCACGCCGTTGGCCCTGGTGAGATGCTCCAGCTTAAAGCTTGGGAAGCCATCGTCATTTTCCGGCCACTCAATGCCTTCCGGGCGCAACGCGTAGCAGGCGCGCATAACATCGAGTAAATCCCAGCGTGAATTGCCGTTTTGCCAGCTCCAGCCGTACGGATCGAAGAAGTTGCGATAGAAGATATTGCGCGTCACTTCATCATCAAAGCGCACATTGTTGTAACCAATCACACAGGTTTGCGGCTCGCTAAACAGGCCGTGAATGCGTTCGGCAAACGCCGCTTCTGTCACGCCACGCGCTTTGGCGGTTTGTGGCGTAATGCCGGTGATCATCACCGCTTCCGGCTGCGGCAGATAATCGTCCGCTGGCTGGCAATAAAACACCTGCGGTTCACCTACCGCGTTGAATTCTTTATCGGTACGCAGGCCCGCGAACTGCGCCGGACGGTCCAGCGACGGGCTTTTACCGAAGGTTTCATAATCGTGAAATAAGAAGGTGAACTCAGAGGCGGGCACGGCGTTATCCTGGCAATGGAGAATCAACGCACAGGATAGTCGTCCGTGGATAGCAGTACAACCTTGATCATCCTCGCTGCGAGCAGGCGCGCAGCATTTATGCGCAGTTCATACTTTTTTTCAATTTATTCAGATCTGTAAGCGCTATTTGCCGTAAAACGTGCGGCGGTAAATTCATTTTTTGATCTTGAGGAAGAAGTGTTGAAAAGGCGTCTGCTGGTAACTGTATCTGGAATGATTATTTGGGCATCGTTGGCGCAGGCTGACGACAGCATGCCGTTTCCCCTGACGCCACCGCCGATTGATGCGGCTTCGTGGGTGCTGATGGACGCCACAACCGGACAAATTCTCACTGCCGGCAATCCGGATGAAGAGCGTAATCCGGCCAGCCTGACCAAACTGATGACCGGTTATGTCGTGGATCGCGCTATCGATCAGAACAAAATCAGCCGCGATGACAAAGTCACCATCGGCAAAGATGCGTGGGGCGCAGGCAATCCGGTGTTTAAAGGTTCTTCGCTGATGTTCCTCAAGCCGGGCGATCAGGTCACGGTGCGTGACCTGATGCGTGGCGTGATCATCGATTCGGGTAATGATGCCTGCGTGGCGTTAGCGGATCATGTGGCCGGTAGCGAAAGCAGCTTTGTTACCATGATGAACAGCTACGTGCAGAAGCTTGGTCTGTCGCACACCCATTTCGAAACCGTGCACGGCCTCGATGCGCCGGGCCAGCATACCACGGCACGCGATTTGGCGGTGCTGTCGCGCGCCATCATCAGCGGCGAGCCGGATTTCTACGCCATGTACGGTGAGAAAACCCTGAGCTGGAACGGTATCACCCAGAACAACCGCAACGGCTTGCTTTGGGATCAAAATCTGCACGTCGATGGCCTGAAAACCGGCCACACCGAAAGTGCTGGCTTCAACATCATCGCCTCTAACGTCGTCGGGCGTCATCGCTTGATCTCGGTGATCATGGGCGGCAAGAGTTCGAAAGGCCGTGAAGATCAGGCGCGCAAGCTGCTGGTTTGGGGCCAAAACACCTTTGACACCGTGCAGCTGTTCCACGCGGGCAAAAAGATCGGTACCGAAAACGTCTGGTACGGCAATCCGCATAAAGTGGATGTCGGCACCACGCAGGATATTTATCTGTCGCTGCCGCGCACCGAAGTGGCCAACGTGATGGCGAAGTACGTTATCGATCGCAAAGATTTGGAAGCGCCGCTGAAAGCGGGCGAGCAGATTGGTGAAATTCAGGTGATGGACAAAGATAAGCAGCTGGCAAGCTATCCGCTCTACGCGCTGCAAGCGGTTGATCAGGCTGGCATCATTACGCGCATCAGCGATTACGTGAAACAGAAACTGTAATCTGTCGCGTATTTCCGCGTCATCATCGTCGCCGTGCTGCGGCGGTGATGGCACAATCGCTGTTTCTGCTGCTGATGAGAGGCAAGGTATGAAAGCATCGATTGTTGAACGTAATCCGCAAAGCTGGCTCGGTTACCATCTGCAAGGTCCGTGGCAGGAAACCGTGCCGCGCGGCTTTAACCAGCTGAAAAGCTGGGTAAGCGAGCACAAGGTTGAAGGCGAATGGCTGGCGATCTATTACGGCAATCCGCAGGAGCTGCCGCCTGAAGAGCTGCGCGTGGAAACGGTGATTACCGCGCCAGAAGAGATGATTCCGGCGGCGGGCGACGATATCGAAAAAGGCTTATTGCCGGGTGGCCGCTATTTTCATGCGCGTGTTGAAGTGCTCAACAACGATTTCTTCAGCGCGTGGCGCAGTTTGTTCGATAGCTTGAACGCCCAGGGCGGTTGGCAAGTCGACAATCGTCCGTGCTTTGAGCATTACCTTTCAGATGGATCTGACAGCGGCGACTGGTTGGTGGATATGTATATTCCGGTACGTGCGGCTGAATAAATTACGCGGTCACCATAAATGGTGACCCTAAAAAACCGCACCGCACCCGTAAGGTCGCCATTCATGGCGACCTTCTTAATGGCCGCATAAAACTGAATGCGTTACATCAATGTTTCCATTGGGAAAACCTGATGTAACGCCCATGTTGAATTTCAGCAAAACACGAAAAATAGTTGCGTTCAACCCTGATGATGCAGCCCTCGCCAGGGTAACATAGCGCGCAAATTTATAGCGTTCCCGGACAACCATGTTACGCGCTGACAAGCCCATCTCGCAGATTGAGTTCTGGTTCTACCGCCACTATCGCGCCGTGCACGGCGTGCGCATCGCTATCGCTTTTGTGCTGTGCTTCCTGTTTGTACGCCTCACCGACATTCCCGAAGGCACCTGGCCGCTGATTACGCTGGTGGTAGTGATGGGGCCGATTTCCACCTGGGGCAACGTGCTGCCGCGTGTGGTGCAGCGCATTAGCGGCACCTTCGCCGGTCTGATTTCTGGCCTGATTGCGCTCAAGCTTGAGCTGTTTTCGCTGCCGGTGATGCTGGTGTGGTGCGCCATCGTGATGGTGGTCTGTGGTTATCTGACGCTGGGCAAACATCCCTACATGGCGCTGTTGATCGGTATCACGCTCGGCGTGGTGGTAGGTGCACCGGCCGGGGATTTCACCATCGCCATGTGGCGCGGCGGCGACGTGATTCTCGGTTCGCTGATGGCGCTGCTGTTTAGCGCCATCTGGGCGCAACGCGCGTACACCCATTGGCGTATCCAGCTATCGGATGCGTTTATCGCCATGGCCAAGCTGCATCACACCGGTTTCTCCGCCAATCTGCTGGAGAAACCGCGGCTGAATAAACCTTTCCAGAAGCTGCTGAGCGGCGTAATTAAAATGCGCGCGCTGCTGGAGCCGGCGAGCAAAGAGACGCGCATTCCGAAATCGGTGTTTGAGGCGATCCAAACCATCAATCGCAATATGGTGAACACCATGCAGATGCAGATTGATGCATGGTGGTCGTCGCGTGAAAGCCACTTGATTATGCTCAACGCGCCCACGCTGCGCCGCACTCAGCAGATGACCGAAGACACGTTGAATGCGCTGGCAACGCTGATGGTGAAAGGCGAGACCGAGCAGATCACCGCCAACAGCCACGCGTTGGAGGAGATCACCCAGGAACTGGAGCAGCTGATTGCCAATCGCAGCGGGCGTTCCGAAACCACGGCAATTTACGGTTACGTCTGGCTGAGCCTCGAACAGGCGCGCCAACTGGAGCGTATGACCGATTTAGTGCGGCTGGCGCTGCGTAAATAGTTTTCTCAGGCAATGACTTAATGTGAATCACCCTTTCTTTGCGCTAAGATAAGCGCCAGTCCGAATTTAGCGGTGAGAATTGCAACCCTGGCGGCCAAGCCGCTAAGCTAAACGTTATGACTATTCCGCCTGCCGACGCAGGCCTCAAGAAAGGTGCCAACATGGAAAATGCCAAGCAATCATTTCAGGACGTACTGGAGTTTGTGCGTATGTTCCGTCGTAAAAACAAACTGCAGCGCGAAATCGTGGATAACGAGAAGAAAGTCCGTGATAACCAGAAACGTGTGCTGCTGCTGGACAACCTGAGTGAATACATCAAACCAGGCATGAGCATCGAGGCGGTGCAGGAAATTATCGCCAGCATGCGTGTGGACTATGAAGACCGCGTTGATGAGTACATCATCAAAAACGCTGACCTCTCCAAAGAGCGTCGCGAGCTGTCTAAGAAGTTGAAAGCGATGGGCGAGCCAAAAGCGCAATAAATCGTAGGGTCGCCATTCATGGCGACCTTTTTCTTTCTACTTCCCGCTCAACGCTTCAACTTCCGCGCCAAAACCTGCAACTGCTGGGCAATCTCCGCCACATCCACCTCATCCTGCTGCGGTGCCGCCGTGGTTTCACGTAACACCAGCTCGGTTTCCAGCGTCTTCTCTGTTACATCTCCGCCTTCCAGCTGCACCAGCAAGCGATCAACACTCACCGCGCCCAACTGCTGCAAATCCTGCCGCACGGTGGTTAACGGTGGCTGATACCACGCGCTTTCCGCCGTATCGTCATAGCCAATCAGCGAAATCTCCGCCGGGATCCTCACGCCATGTTGATGCATCGCCCGCATCGCGCCGAGCGCCATCTGATCGTTGGCCACCAGCAGCGCCTGCGGCAGATGGTCAGGCAACTGCGCCAGCAGCGCCTGATAACCCGAAGCAGCGCTCCAGTCACCGCTTAACACGCAGAATGGCGTGAGTTGATGCGCCGCCAGCGCTTGCTGCCACGCGGCAAAACGTGCACGCGCCGATGCAGAACTTGCCGGGCCATTTAACACGCCAATCTGACGATGGCCGAGCGCCACCAGATGATCAACCGCCTGCTGCGCACCGGATTCGCTCTGATACTGGCATTGCGTCACCTCAGCGCTGCGCTCCACATCGAGAAAAAGCACCGGTTTGTGGTCGCACTGCTGCTGAATCTGCGCGGCCTGCGCGGCATCCAGCGGCAGGTTGATCAGCAGCGCATCCACGCGTTGCGCCAGCAGTTCGTTAACGGTGTCCTGCGGCGCGCTGTCGGGATTCGCCATGGCGATCACCAGATGATAACCCTGCGCTGCCGCACGTTGCTGAATCGCCGAAGCGATCTGTGCGGGCGCCATCAAGGCTAAATCGCTGGTGGCGAGTCCTAGCGTGCGGGTGTTTTTTCCCGCCAGCTGCTGCGCTACGCGATTCGGCACATAGTTGAGCTGCTGCATCGCGGCTTCTACTTTGGCGCGGGTGCGCGGCGAAACCTGCTCGGAATGGTTGAGGACGCGAGAAACGGTTTGATAAGAAACCCCAGCCAGATGAGCTACATCGTCGAGGGTTACGGAGCGCGCAGTCATGAATCTCTCCTGAAGATTAAGCTGCGAGTGTAGCAAATTTTTCCCTGCTGACACGCACTTAAGCCGCTACACTGCCAAAGGTATAAAGAGGAGAACCGGATGCAACTCAACAACCATCAGATTCAGGATATCAATACGTTGGCGGCCTGGCTGGCGCTGGATCAGATGCCACAAGATGGCACGCTCGACATCGATTTAGCCATTCTCGCCGGTCACGCGGTACTACCGAACGTGGAAGCGGTAATTGCCGTGGCGAAAAAATATCAGCTGCCGTTATTGATCAGCGGCGGCACTGGCCACTCAACGCCGCTGCTGGTGGAGATGCTCGCGGTGCATCCGCTGTATCGCCAAATCGACAGCAAAGGCAAAAGCGAAGCCGAATTGTTAGGCGATGTCGCCCGCGTCTTTGCCGCGCTGCCGGACGATCTGCTGCTGCTGGAAACCGCCTCACGCAACTGCGGGGAAAACGCCGCCTTCAGCCAGAAACTGCTGGATGAGCACAGCTGGCAGCCGCAGCGCGTGCTGCTGGTGCAGGATCCGCTGATGCAGCGTCGTACCTGGGAAACCTTCCGCTTTCAATGGCGCGATCGTGCGGATGCGCCGGAATTTATCAGCTGGCCGGTGTTTGGGCCGCAGGTGAAGATGGACGCGGGCATGTTGCGCATTATTGGTGCGCCGCCGCAGGGATTGTGGTCGATGGAGCGTTTTCTCTCGCTGCTGATGGGGGAAATCCAGCGCTTGCGTGACGATGAAAATGGTTACGGGCCGCGCGGCAAAGGTTTCCTCGGCCACGTTGAGGTGCCAGAAGAGGTGGAAGCGGGCTGGCAACGTCTGAAACAGTTGCCAGGCGTGCAGTCACGGTTATGAGATTTCGGTCGCCATCCCTGGCGATCCGTTTTATCGACCCTGCACATACACCTGCAAATTGACATACACCGCGTTCAGCAACGGCGTCACCACGCCGCTGCGTGCGCCGCGCACCAGCAGATCGCCAATCACCTGATCGGCCTCAATCTCAAAGCCCTGGGTTAAATCGCGATACATCGACGAGGTCATCGCTGCTTTAGGATTGTTCAGCGTCTCATAAATCTTCGCCGTCACCGCCGGGCGCTGCTGATAACCTTCCGCGCTTAGCACCGACAACACTTCACCAAATACACTTTGCAGCAGCGCTTCGCCGCCTTGTGACGTTAGCACCTGTTGCGTATTACCGCGCGCGAGACAACACACCGCACCAAGCGTGCTGAGCAGCAACCATTTTTCCAACAGCTCGCTGATGATGTTGTCGGCAAACACCGTATCAAACTGCGCCGCACGCAGCGCTTCATCCACCAGCTGCAAACGCGCATCATTGTGACCGTCCAGCGCGCCGTAATAGAGAATATGCAGCGGCGTCATCTGCAGCACTTCGCCGTTTTCACCCAGCGTGGCGTTGATTTTGCACAGGCCACCAATCACCTTGTCGCCAAAGCGTGCACGCAGCGTATCGATATGTCGCATGCCGTTGAGGATCGGCATGATCAGCGTGTCAGGGCCGACAGCGGGCGCGATGTCATTCATCGCCTGATCCAGCGCGAAGCTTTTCACCGTCAAAATAATCAGGTCAAAATGTCCATCCAGCGAGCCGGCCTGCGCCAGCTGCGGCTGAATCACTTCGCTGTCGGATGGCGTTTTCAGCACCAGACCGGTTTGCTGTAACTGCTGAAAGCGGCGCTCGCGCACCAGAAAAGTCACATCACGTCCTGCTTGCGCCAGACGCGCACCGAAATAGCCGCCGGTGGCGCCGGCGCCGACTACCAGAATACGCATGGTCAATTTTCCCGTTGAGAGTGAAAGCCTTACCTTAAAGTGACCGGCGACGGCTTTCCAGCCCGTAAATGCTGAATCAGATACAAGATTTTAACGATGTTTAAAAAAGGCTCAAACTGTTCGTATTTACTCGTACAATAGGTTTAGGCTGTTGCGCAGCGGCGGGCAATGGTGCGCGCCGCATAACTAGTCGAATGACTAAGGACGCATCATGCCCCGAACCCTCCCCATCGAACGTTATCGCAACATCGGCATCTCCGCGCACATCGATGCCGGTAAAACTACCACCACTGAGCGCATCCTGTTTTACACCGGAATGAGCCACAAGTTAGGTGAAGTGCACGATGGCGCGGCAACCACCGACTGGATGGCGCAGGAGCAGGAGCGTGGTATCACCATTACCTCGGCGGCAGTGAGCTGCTTCTGGCCCGGCATGGACGGCAGCTTTACGCCGCACCGCATCAACATCATCGATACGCCCGGACACGTCGATTTCACCATTGAAGTTGAGCGTTCAATGCGCGTGCTTGATGGCGCGGTGATGGTGTATGACGCCGTTGGCGGCGTGCAGCCGCAGTCTGAAACCGTGTGGCGCCAGGCCAATAAATATCACGTGCCGCGCATCGCCTTCGTCAACAAAATGGACCGTCAGGGTGCGGACTTCTTCCGCGTGGTGCAGATGATGAAAGATCGCCTGCACGCCAATCCGGTGCCGATTGTGATCCCCATCGGAGCGGAAGAGCACTTCAGCGGCGTGGTCGATCTCAACAAAATGCGTGCCATTTACTGGGACGACGCCAGCCAGGGCATGAGCTTCAGCTATGCGCCAATTCCTGCTGAGCTACAGGCACTTGCCGCCGAGTGGCGCGAGAACATGGTGGCAGCAGCGGCCGAAGCCAGCGAAGCGCTGATGGATCGCTATCTGGAGCAGGGCGATCTCAGTGAAGACGAGGTGATTGCCGGATTGCGTCAGCGCACCTTGCTCGGCGAAATCCAGCCGATGCTGTGCGGCAGCGCGTTCAAAAACAAAGGCGTGCAGCGCATGCTCGACGCGGTGATTGAACTGATGCCTTCGCCGCTCGACGTACCGGCGGTGAGCGGCGTCAACGAGCAGGGCGAACACGACGAACGTCATGCGGATGACAGCGAGCCGTTCTCAGCGCTGGCTTTCAAACTGATGAGCGATCCCTATGTCGGACAGCTGACTTTCGTGCGCGTCTACTCCGGCGTGCTGCGCAAAGGCGACAGCGTGTGGAACGCGGTGAAAGGGCGCAAAGAGCGCATCGGTCGCATCGTCCAGATGCAAGCCAATGACCGTATCGAGATCGAAGAGATTCGAGCCGGCGATATCGCCGCCTGCGTGGGGTTGAAAGAGGTCACCACCGGTGAAACGCTGTGCGATCCCAATGCGGTGATCACTCTGGAGCGCATGGAGTTTCCCGATCCGGTGATTTCGCTGTCGATTGAGCCGAAAACCAAGAGCGATCAGGAGAAAATGGGCCTGGCGCTACAGCGGCTGGCGGCCGAAGATCCGTCGTTCCGTCTGCACACCGATGAGGAATCAGGACAAACGATTATTTCCGGCATGGGCGAGCTGCATCTGGAGATTATCGTGGATCGCATGAAGCGCGAGTTTGGCGTGGAAGCCAACATCGGTCGGCCGCAGGTTACTTATCGCGAAACCATTCGCAAAACGGTGCGCGAGGTGGAAGGCAAGTTTGTGCGCCAGTCGGGTGGTAAAGGTCAGTATGGACATGTGGTGCTGACGCTGGAGCCGCAGCAGGCGGGTGCCGGATTTGCCTTTGAAGACGCCACCAAAGGCGGCGTGGTGCCGCGCGAGTTCATTCCTTCGGTGGAGAAGGGGATTCGTGAAGCGCTGAACAGCGGCGTGCTGGCCGGTTATCCGGTGGTGGACATCAAAGCCACGCTGACGTTTGGTTCGTACCACGACGTCGATTCATCGGAAATGGCATTCCGCATGGCGGCGATCTTTGGCTTCAAAGCCGCCGCGAAACTGGCCGATCCGGTGATCCTCGAACCGCTGATGCAGGTGGAAGTCGAGACGCCGGAAGAGTATGCCGGTGGCGTGATGGGCGATTTGTCGTCGCGGCGCGGTACGCTGCAGGGCATGGATGAACGCTTTGGTGCGCGCATTATTCGCGCCGAAGTGCCGCTGTCCGAGATGTTTGGCTACGCCACCACGCTGCGATCGATGTCGCAAGGCCGAGCAACCTACAGCATGGAGTTTGCGCACTACGCGGAAGCGCCACGCAACGTGGCTGAAAGCATCATCGCCGCGCGCGCCTAGCTTTAGAGTGAAATCAGACCGGGCACAGAGGTAACACTTTGTGCCCGGTCTACTTTTAAATCGACCGATCGATCACGTGAATTATTTAGCACCAAAAATGGACAGTTAATTTCCGCCGGTAAGCCGATAGTATGCGCAGAATGAGGGATATTTATCGGAAATTAATCATGGATGTCATTTATCTGGATCAGTCTTGCTATCACCAGCAGGGCTTAATTGCGCTGCTGCAACATTCAAATATCACTTGCTGTAATACGCTTCGTGAAATGAAGACGCTAATGAGTGACAGGGAAAAAACCGCCAGCCTTTCACCGATTATTATTTTTGATTTGCCGGTAAACTTCCGCACGGCGCTGGCTCAGATAGATTATCTGACCAGACTGAAAAGCACCTTGAATGCGACGCTGATTTTCTTTTCAGATTCAGTGAAAAACAAGATTAATTACAGCACTCATGCCATTACAGCCGATTGTTTTATCGATAAAAAATCTCCAATCGGCACCATCAGTACCAGGCTGGCGATGATGTTGTGCCAGCATAAAAACGGCCAGCTGTTGGCTGCTCCCGCCATCAATAATCATTTAACCCGTAAAGAATTTAACTTCCTGCGTTGTTTATTCACTTACGAATCGATTGAAGGTGTGGCGAAGATAACCGGTATAAATAAAAAAACACTCTACAGCCATCAGAATAAGATCGTTAAAAAGCTCAATCTGAAAAACAGCCTGCATCTCTATCAGCGTTTCACCAATAATTTTTAAATCACCCGGTAGGGTCGCCATTCATGGCGACCTTATTCCCATAAATGCCCATCCTGCAAAACATCGGATAATGTCATCACCGCCCGCGCCATTATTGCGTCGTCGGAGTATAAATAATCCTCAGCGTGCCCTGATAACGGCCCGCTGTTTTTGACGATAAAGTAAAAGGCGGCGTGATGAGTTGTATCGGCGCGGGAACGCACAGCACCGAATTGCTCTGGCCCGGTAACACCACACGTCGCAACACACCTCTGTTAGTGCCGCTCCAGATGATTTCACTGCCGTTCTCGACTGCCTGGCGCGCTTTAGTCAGCGGGTTAATCACTTCAACCGCATAATCGAGACGATTTTGCGCCAGATTTTTGTCCGCGCCTGTGCGATATAACGAAAACAATCCCGTGGCTCTGGCGGGCGCGGCTGCACCTTCGTCCTGAAACAAGATGCTCACCCGGTTGCTGTCAGAATTATTGCCGTCGTACAGGCACATATCCAGCGAACGGCTGCCGCTGACGGTGGTGGTGGCGCGCGCACCGGGGAAGGTTTTTAAACCGAGATCAACCGTGGCGGCCGCATTGCCAAACTCCGGCAGATAAATCTGCTGATTACCGTAATCCGTCACCTTAAAGGTCATGGTGGCGATCCAGTCACCCATCTTCGTCACATTGGTACAACCCACGTTCACGTTCTGCGAATTTCCGGTGCAGGAGGTTACTGGCCACTGCATCAGCGACATTTTCAGCGTCGCACTCCAGGTGCCCGCCGACGGGAATTTACTCAGCTCAGAAGAGGGAAGATAGGCTGAATAATCGGTGCCATCGCCACGCGGCGTGACGGCACCACCAAAAGCATTCATCGGCACCAGATTGGTCGCCACCACCACATTATTCAATGAGCGCCTTTTGGTGAGATAGACATTCAGTACCAACGTCTGTTTGGTGCTGCTTTCGGTAAACAATAGCGGCACGGGATAGGGTGATGGAGAGGCTTCCAACCAGACAGGTAATGTCAGGCAGGCGCCATATTGATTGCTGGTGCGCGACTGGCACACCAGCGTGTTGCGGCCCCATTTTGGCGCGTCGTTGGTATCATAACCGCCGTTTTCATTGGTCCAGATCGGCAATTGCGCCGGCACTGACATGCGGTCAAACGTCACAGCAATGCTGGTATTGCGCCCAGAAGGCGTGAGCGTGGCCGCCTGCGCCAATGTGTTGACCATTAACCAAAACAGCGTCAGCGCGCTAAGAAAGCTACTTTTCATCCAAAATCCCTATTGTTGTTGCGACGCAGAAGGCGCGGTGCGAGCCAGCGGAACCTCATCCGCCTGGCGGGTGACAATCAGCATTTTTGCTCGTTGCTGCACATCCTGCGGCACTGAAGCCAGTTCGATAGGTTTGCAGTCGCTATCGCCGACGTAACGCACCACGTCATGGGTGCTTTTCACCTTCATTTCACAGCGGTACATCTGCATGCCGCGCACCATGTAGAGATTTTTTATGCGGTGATCGGTCTCAGCGCTGAATCCGCCCTGGCCTAAACCGGACCAGCTGGCGACATTCAGCGGCGTGGCACCTTCCAGTGGAAGCTGTTGATTGATCATCAGTCTGCCAAGCCAGGTGTAGCGCGAAACAATATTCACCTTGCTAACCAACATGCGCCCCGGCGCGATGAACAGCGTGCGTCGTCCGGCACCTTGAGTAATTTCGCTGCGCATCCCGTCGGTGGATTCGATGGAATCATTGATGCTGATCGCGCTCTGGGTATAAGCCGGTACGCTGAAGAGCGTGCGGCCGGTGCCGTGCAGGCTGGCGCTGCCCGCGCCATCAACCGAGACATCCACCCGGGTATCGCGACTCTCATCGCTGCTTGCCACATGCAAACCGACCGCCGCACCGGGCAGGCCGTTGCCCCATTTGCCCCAGTACAGACCGGAACGCGCCACCGCCAAAGAGGAGTTATAGCTGCCGCTGCTGCTAAAGCGTTGAGCGGATGAACCGGACGATGCCGAGCTGACCGCCAGGCTGCCGCTGCCGTATTCGCCGCCGGTTTTGCCATAAAAGGAAGCATTCAGCTTGTTTTCCTGATTACCGTTGAGGTTCACACCGATTTCCTGCTGATTTTGCGCATCGAAATACCAGTTCTGCGCCACGTTATAGCCAATCTGATCTTTGTTGTTGCGATCGGTTTGGTAGGTCATGCCGAGCGAACTGTAGCTCGAACCTGAATTGACGGTCGGCGTGCTGACGCGCGAGAGTGAAACCGAGAGGAAGCCGCCATTATCGCGCTGGATTCCGCTGCTGCTGGTGCGGGTAAAGAGATTGGCGCTGGTATTAATATTGATGCCGTTGACGCTGAAGCCGCGCCCAAGGCCAGCCTGCCAGGTGGTGGTCTGCGTTTTGCTGTAGAGGTTGCGGCGCGTCCACTGTGGCACCACCGCGTTATCATCCAGTTGAACGGGCAGCACATTGCGGCCTTCATTCTTGCTGGCGCTGTAGCCGGCATTCAGATACCAGCTTTTCACCGGCACGCTGAACATCAGGCTGCTGCTCTGGTAGCACCCGCTAAAACCGTATTGCCCACCGTTGTTGCTGTAGCAGTCCTGTGCATACAAGGCGCTGCGATAGAAACTAAGGGAGAATCCGTCGTTATAGGCGACCTGCTGGATATTGCCGCGCGAGCCTTCGCTGCCTTTCAGGTAGCTAAAGCGGGTAGTAAGAATGCCGTCGAGCAGCGAGTTATCAAAGCCGTGACTCCAGTCGAGCGCGCTTTCGATAAAGCGGTTGCGATTGGTCACGGCGACACCGCCGGTCAGCGCAGCGTCTTGCGTCACAGGCACTTTGATGCCCGCCTGCATCACGCGGCGGTCGGCGCTCTGCTGTGACGCAGCGCCGTTGCCCTGCATCTCGCGATCGGGAATGGTTCCGCCTTGTACAAACCATTCAATGTTCTGGCTGATGGCATTGCCGGTACGACTAAAAGGTACCTGTTCGGTACGTGACAACTGATTCTCTTCATAGATGCGCAACGTCACGCTGTAGCTGCCATTGGGAAAGGCGCTGGTATCGAGGTTTTGCGTGCCCGCATTGAGGTAAAAGGTGCCCAGCAATTGCTGCCCGCGATAAGCATCAATACGCGACGGACGCGTAATAAACACCGTCACCGGCGTGCCTTGCGCCGCCTGTGCGCGGTTCATCCAGGCGAGCGTCGAACCCACGCGCGCACCTTCGATGGTGCTAAGCGGCAGCTGGCTTAAAGTAATGTTGCCGCCGGCGTTGCTAAAGATATCGCGCGAATCCATGCGTCCGGCCTGCACGTAATAGCGCTTGCCGATATCGCGGCGCAGAAACACGTTGTTAAAGCGCACTTCCTGATGACTCTGCTGACGGTATTTTTGCGCCAGATAGTCCCAGTCGATACCGGCATAGCTGTTTTCAGTGAGTCCAAGCGCGCCCGCACCCTGCAGGGATAACGTCTGGTCATCGCGATTGGTGACGAAATTGATATTCTGCTGATGAATAAACGCCGCTTCCGTTTCGGCGGTCTGCTGGTAGTAGGGCGATGCGTTGTCAGCCGCCAGCGGCACAAATTCCGGGCCGAGAAACAGCGCCACTTTGGCATTATTTTCGTCATAGATCAGCGCGAGGGAATCGGTTTCCAGATAGTCGCAGCCTGCTGCGCCGCCGTTGCTGCTGCATGCCTTGTTGCCATTGCGAGCCAGCGGTTCACTGATCAGATGGTCTAAGCGCTTTTCCTGCTGCGGACCGTTTTGATAATGCTGCATCACCGCCCGCGCAACCTGATGCGGTTTTAAGAACGTGACGGTATCAAGCGAAACAGAGGCTTCAAACAGGCCGAGCGATTGCCCGTAAACAGAAAGGTTGACCCACAGCGTCTGGCCGGTAACCAGCGATTCAAAACCAGGCGGAACCTGCGTGGCAGCGCGGGGTGCAAGAGAGGGGATCAGGGTAATGAAAGAGGCGATTAAAACGACGCGAATATTGACCTTCATTACAGCATCCTGCTGAAAAAGAATAATAAGGGGGGCGAGCGGCCCCCCGAAATAATTGATCAGTCAATACCGACAAATTAGCTCTGCGTGGTGGCCTGAGTAATTAACAAGCTAATCACGCCGGAATAGGTACCGGTTGCCAGCACGCCTTGCGTGGTCTGCGAGATTTTTAGTGGCAATACTGACGAACCGTTGGCGGTACCCGCCGGGAACAGCGAGGCGTAAGTCAGCGGTGTGTTGGTGGTGGTAATCGGTTTTAAATCCGCGCCCAGCGTGACGGTCAAGGGTACCGCTGTACCGGTGACGGTATTGTTAAGCTGAGCAGCGCTCACCAGCGCAACGTTAATATTGGCGGTTTGCGAGTTCGACCAGATTTTGGTGTCCAGTGAATAGGTAGACAAACCACGGCCCGGAATATATTGCATATTAATGGTGCCCGGTAATGCGGTTCCGTCCGCCTGGGTCATATCGACCGTCGAATCGACATTCGCATTCACCGTAATATCTTTCTGCACCGCCTGTGCATTAAATACAGCCGTTAACGCAGCAGCGATGACAAGTGGTTTAATTAATTTTTGCATTTGTAGCTCCGTGAAAATCCTTGTACTGGCCGTAAATGACCGTCTCATGGGTAGTAAACTGCTTTATAACAAACAGGTTGTTATTCCTTTAATAGGTGCTGATCATTGTCCGATAACGTACTCGGCTAAATTCCGCGTGTTGAGATCAACATATTTAATTCTGACTTCCTGAGCAGCACTTAATTCTGTAGAACTCCAGGCTTTAAAGCGCAGTGTTTCATCCGGATAAACCGTGGCGTGTTCTTTTTTCCACTGGCAGCTGCTACTGATATGTTGTTTTGAGCAAACCGCCACCTCACGAATCACTACGCGTACCGTACCCGAATTCTTGACTTCGCCCGATGCGGATGCAGTAAGCGATAACCTGGCATTGCGCGGCGGAATATGGGCCAGTACGCCCCAGACTAAATTGATGCCGACCTGATTGCTGATGTTATTATTCGGCAGCGATTGATCTTTCAGTTCATCCGGGGCAGCCACGGCCTCAAAGTAGACGCGCCAGGCGGTCTCTTTTTCCGGCGGTTGTAATGAAATCAGCCGAATGATGCGTTGAGAACCGGAAGCGAGCGCGAACTTATCCGGTGTAGCGATAAGCGAGCGCGAAACGGCATCCTCAACCAATATTTCTTTTTCAAACGGTGTCGCAGGACGCTCAATTCGCTTGATGCTGACGCGAATAAACTGCGCTTCACCGCTCTGTGATAATGTCTGCACCTGCGCCGCACCCTGATTATTCAGGGTGACTTCCATTGGATAGACACTCATATTTGCCCATGCTGATGGCATAGCAATAAAACCCATGAGGATCAGAGGGTAAGCGAGTTTTTTTAGCAGATAATTATTGGGTGAAATACCCCATGAAAAGCCGTGATGCAGCATCTTTTGCGGTGAATCGTCCATGATAAATCCTTATGAAATCCATTAAAATCCTGTCGGATATTCCCTGTAAAAATCGGCATGGCTATTAGCCAACGTGGCTTAATCAAGCGGAATAACCGTGCGTTAAGAAAGTTCTCATACGGGCTTTGTTAAGTCACTGTCCATTTTTGTGGTTAATTTTTTTAAGCTGTGCTGCAAAGTGAATACTTGCCAAAATATCGCAACCTAACTTAATGAAATAGCTATAAAAACAAAGATTAATTTACAGGCTTAGAAATGGTCCTGTCAGGTTAAAATAAAATCAGGCTTTACAAAAAATAGCGCATTGATGGTAAGATCGTACTCGGAAGGGCAAAAAGACCCTTGTTAATCTTAAAATGTTAACCTCAGAAACAATGCCTCCCAAAAGCATCATCTACCGATTCTCAACAGGCTTTAAAATAACGTATGAGAAGGTGGGTGGTTTTTGAAATATTTATAATTGATAACCAGGCACACAACACAGCAATATGAAAAGCAAACAGCAACTCACAGCATTAATTTATCATCGCGCAGCAGAGATTAAGTCAAATAAAAACATCTCGTTAGTTATGCAGAAGCATTACAAACTGTTGTTTAGACTGTATCTGACTAAGCCGCTCTATTTTAAAGTCATTTTTAAAGCCAATCGCTTTATTATTGGTTCGGCGATCATGGCGTACTCCTTCACTTCAGCAAACCCAACGTTGCGTGATGTAAAAGACTTTTGTAAGAAAACCGGCCTGATTAGCGACAACACTATTGACTCCTTTCTGCTCTTTATTCGGGTAGGCGGGCGTATGGAAGTTAAAAAGGACGCGCTGGATAAACGCAAGTTAACCTACACGGTGACCAGCAAAGCGCTGGATGAAACCCGCGCCTTAATTAATACCATGATGATCCCTTACGGCATGTTGTATGGTGATTTCGACGTTTCGGCATGCCTGAAAATGGAAAATTTCCATGCCGAATACTTCAAAAAATACGCTGAAATTACCCTCAAGCATGTCTACTTATTCGATATGGTGCCAGAGAGTAAAGCCTTCATTTTCAGGGATGCCGGGCATATGCTGCTGATGGATCTTTACATCGAAAGTTTGCAACAAAAAACCACCGTTATTGAGTACAACTACCTGAAAGCGTCACTGAAATGTGGCGTTTCGCGTTCGCACATCAAACGCTGCCTGCAGGACGCCGAAGCGGCGGGTTTGCTGACGCTGGATAAAGCCAGCAATACACTCATTTTGCATCTCTCCTTTATGCAAATGGCGCTGGATTATTTTGCGGTCTATATGGCAATGGTCGAGTACGGGTTACGCGGGTTATCCGGCGTGCCTCCGCTACCAGCAAGCATGTCACGATAATCTGTTTTTTCAGTTATTGGTGAATTGCCATATTCAACAAATCGATTGCCACTATTGTCGTTTTACATTTATTTGTCCGGGTTTTAATAATTCAGCGGGAATTAATACAGGCCAGATTCAGGCCATACATAATATTTACCTGCAATCACCAAGGACAATATGAAATTAAATACAATCGCTTTGGCATTAGGTTTTAGCCTGTTGGGAAACGCGTTTAATGCTGTAGCCGCCGATCAACCGGTTAGCGGTGGCAGTTTAACGGTTGGTGTCGAAACCGAACCGACCACTTTTAACCCACAGCTTAATGGTCAGGACAAAGCAGAAATCACGCTGCGTAACTTCTGGGAATCGCTGCTGGCGCGCCGTCCGGACGGCAGTTTTGTGCCGTGGCTGGCGCAAAGTTATGAGGCCAGCCAGGATGGCAAAGTGATCCGCTTTAATCTGCGTCAGGACGTCACCTTCTCCAACGGCGAGAAGTTCGATGCCAACGCGGTGGCTGAGAACTTCCGCCAAACTCAGGTCGCGCAATATTGCGCTGGCAGCAGTTTGTGCCTGATGGGTTCGCACATCGAGAAGATTGAAACGCCGGACGATCATACTGTGGTGATCACCCTGAAAGAGGTTTACTCACCCTTCCTATCCTTCGCTGCGGGCTTGCAGATTCTGGCACCGGCCAGCTGGAAATCACCGCAGCTGAAATCGGGCGGTAAAGATCTGGCAGGCACCGGGCCCTTTATTCTCGAAAGCTATGAGAAAGGCCAGCAGGTGACCTACGTTAAAAACCCGAAATACAACTGGGCACCGGCCACCGCGAAGCATCAGGGACCGGCGTATCTCGATCGCGTTACCTATCGCTTCCTGCCGGAATCCTCGGTGCGCACTGGCGCGCTGCTGTCGGGCCAGGTTGATGCCATTGAAGGTATTTCGGGTAACGATGCCGGTGAATTCAAAGACAATCCCGACTTTACCTATCAGCATGCGCTGAATACCGGCACGCCGTATTCGCTGTTCCTCAACGTGGAATATGGCCCGACGCAGGATGTGAAAGTGCGTCAGGCGTTACTGCAAGGTCTGGATATCGATCCGCTGCTGAAGTCGGTGTATCGCGGCGAACGTACCCGCGCGTGGGGCATCACGTCGCCCATCGATCCGCTCTATAACAAAGAACTGGAAGGCAAATACGGCAACAATCCGGATGCGGCCAACAAGCTGCTGGATGAAGCCGGTTGGAAAACGCGTGATGGCGAAGGTTTCCGCACTAAAGAGGGCCAGCGTCTGCGCATTGAGCTGATTCAGGCGCAGGCGACGGTGCGTGACCAGCGCGATGTGCTGCTGCAGGCAATTCAGGCGCAGGCGCGTCAGCGTCTTGGTGTCGATCTCAAGCTGAACTACGTCGATTCCGGTACGTATGCGGATGTGCGTAAAAGCGGCAAGTTCGGCACCATCGCCAACTCCAACACGCCAACCGATGGCGTGGATATCGAAAACCACTATCGTCCGATCGCTCAGGGCGGAGCAATTAACTACAGCCGCGTCAACGATGAGAAGATCAATGGCTTGCTGGATAAAGCCGCCCGCACGCTGGATCTGCACCAGCGCCGCGATTTCTACAGCCAACTGCAGCAGGTCGCTTTACCGCAGCTGGCGCTGGCAGTGCCGCTGTATGAACCGGAAGATCAGTTAGCCACCGCCAGCTACGTGCATGGCTACGGCTTCCGCAGCTATAAACAGATGCCAGAAAGCGTTTACGATGTGTGGGTGAGCAAGCACTAAAAAAACGCACATATCCGTAGCGGCGCGATTTATCGCGCTCTGTTGATTTTAAAAGTCAAAACAGCGCAATTAATTGCGCCGCTACGATATGTGCATTAATTAAATGTTTTCATCTTCCGCTAAATTATTGCATTGCCATATTCAACAAATCGATTGCCGTTATTCTCGGTTTACTTTAATCCGCCGGATTTTAATACTTTCGGCAGGAATGAATAAGGAAACGGTCACCATGAGTCAGCTAATTGAAGTTGCCAAGCCCGACGATGCGGAAGAAATATTTGCGCTGTTACAGCGTGCCTACGCCGCGCTGGTGGCGCTGGATGTGCATTTCACTATTTCACAGGGCAACGTTGAGCAGGTGCGCCGCGTCATCGAGCAGGAAACCGTGCTGGTGCTGCGCAAATGGAAACGCGCGGTGGCGACCGTCACGGTGCGTTTTCCGTGGCAGCAGGATGAACATGCGCCATCGTCGCTGCCGTTTATCCACTGGTTTGCTGTCGATCCTGATTACAAAGGGCAGGGCTTTGGCCGCGACATCATCACCTACGCCGAAGAAACTCTGCTGAAAGAGACGCTGAAAGCGCCGGGTGTCTATCTCGCCACCGCCATTAAGCATCCATGGCTGAGCGAGCTCTATCTGCGTCGCGGTTATCAACCGTTCCATCACCGCACCAATCCATTAGGCGAAGCGCTGGTGTTTCTGAAAAAGGAATTCAACCCGCCAGCCGATCAACCCATCGCCAAAATCGCCTGAACAACTAAAAAAGCACCTGCAACCACCAAGGATCTTATGAAAGCGAATTCCATCACTCTCGCGCTGGGTGTCATCTGCCTGCTGGGAAGCGCATCACTTTTCGCCGCTGAGCAACCACGCAGCGGTGGCAGCTTAACCTTTGGCGTCGAAACCGAACCTGTACCGTTTAACCCGCAGCTCAATGGGCAATCCAAAGCGGAAGTGACGCTGCGTAACGTGTGGGAATCGCTGCTGGCGCGCCGTACTGACGGCAGTTTCGTACCCTGGTTGGCAGAAAGTTATGAGGTCAGCCCGGACGGTAAAACGTATCGCTTTAGCCTGCGTCGCGATGTCACCTTCTCCAACGGTGAGAAGCTAGATGCCAACGCGGTGGCCGAGAATTTCCGCCACGTGCAGGATGCGAAGTATTGCGCCGGCAGCAGCATCTGCGCCCTGGGCGCGCGCATTGCCAGCGTGGCGACGCCGGACGACTACACCGTTACCATCACGCTGAAGCAGGGCTATTCTCCGTTCCTGTCGTTCGCCGCCAAATTGCAGATTCTGGCGCCGGCCAGCTGGAACTCACCCGAGCTGAAAGCCGGTGGCAAAGAGATCGCCGGTACCGGGCCATTTATTATCGAAAGCTACGAAAAAGGCCAGCAGGTGACATTCGTACGCAACCCACACTACAACTGGGCGCCCGCCACCGCCAAACATCAAGGACCGGCGTATCTCGATCGCGTTACCTATCGCTTCCTGCCGGAATCTTCGGTGCGCACTGGCGCGCTGCTGTCGGGCCAGGTTGATGCCATTGAAGGCATTTCGGGTAACGATGCCGGTGAATTCAAAGACAATCCCGACTTTACCTATCAGCATGCGCTGAATACCGGTACGCCGTATTCGCTATTCCTCAACGTGGAATATGGTCCGACGCAGGATGTGAAAGTGCGTCAGGCGTTACTGCAAGGTCTGGATATCGATCCGCTGCTGAAGTCGGTGTATCGCGGCGAACGTACCCGCGCGTGGGGCATCACTTCGCCGGTCGATCCGCTCTACAACAACGATCTTGAAGGTCAGTACGGTAACAATCCCGCCGCCGCCAACCAGCTGCTGGACGAAGCGGGCTGGCAAACGCGCGACAGCGACGGTTTCCGCACCAAAGACGGCCAGCGTTTGAGCATTGAGGTGATTCAGGCGCAGGCAACGGTGCGCGATCAGCGCGATGTGCTGCTACAGGCGGTACAAGCGCAGGCGCGTCAGCGTCTCGGCGTGGACCTCAAACTGCGCTACGTCGATTCCGGCACCTATACCGACGTGCGTAACACCGGCCACTTCGGCTCGATTGCTAACTCGAATACCGAAACCGACGGCATTGATATCGAAAACCACTATCGCCCGGTGAAAGCCGGCGGGCCGATTAACTACAGCCGCGTCAACAGCCCGCAAATCAACGGCTGGCTCGATCAGGCAGCAGCGACGCTGGATATCAATCAGCGCCGTAAATTCTACAGCCAGCTGCAGCAATACGCGCTGCCACAGCAGGCGCTGGCGATCCCGTTGTATGAACCCGAAGACCAGATCGCCACCGCCAGCTACGTGCACGGTGCCGGTTTCCGCAGTTTTAAACAGATGCCGGAGAACGCGTACGACATCTGGCTCAGCGACCACTAATCAGGAGGCGAAGATGAGTCTGGAAAGCATTGTCACCCGCACGCCACGCGCGCGTCGGCCATCGGTGTGGCGCAGCGACCTGACGCGCCGCATCGTCAGCCGTCTGTTGGGCGGCGTACTGGTGCTGTGGGCGGCGGTATCGCTGGCCTTTCTCGGCGTGCATCTGGCGCCGGGCGATATCGTTAGTCTGCTGATCGGTGAGCAGCTGCGTACGCCCGCGATTGAGGCGGCGATCCGCGCTGAATGGGGCCTGAACGAACCGCTGTGGTGGCAATATCTGCACTATATGTGGCGCGTGCTGCACGGCGATTTTGGGCGCTCTTACATGCTGAATACCGAAGTCAGCCATCTGCTGGCCACGCAGCTGTGGCCCACCATCAAACTGACGCTGGCGGCGCTGCTGGTCAGCATCATCTTTGCAGTGGTGATTGCCGTCGGCACCGCGCATCGTCGCATTGGTCGCCGCGTGGCTAACGGCGTCGAGCTGTTGCTGGCGTCCACGCCCTCTTTCTGGATGGGCATTGTGCTGCTGTTTATTTTCAGCTTCACCTTGCGCTGGTTCCCGGTGGCGGGCGATCGCTCGCTGTCGTCGCTGGTGCTACCTGCGCTGGCGCTCGGTCTGGCGCAGGGCGCGGTGATTGCGCAACTGCTGCGCCGCGAGCTGGAGCGCGCACTGGATGCGCCATTCACCCTTACGTTACGTGCGTGGGGCGTGGGGGAAACCACTATTCGTTTGCGCCACGCGCTGCGTCATGCGTCCTTGCCAGCAGTGACGTTGACCGGCTGGCTGGTGGGCGGATTGCTGAGCGGCGCGGTGATCACCGAACAGGTCTTTGGACGTCCCGGGCTCGGTAAACTCACCGTCGATGCGGTGCTGGCGCAGGATCTGCCGGTGGTGCTGGCGGTGGCGATTCTCTCGGCGCTGATCTACGTGGTGATGAGCACCCTGGTTGACATCCTGTCGCTGTGGATTGATCCGCGTCTGCGCGGGGAGAGCAAATCATGATTGCCGCACTGCAACGCCTTCCGGTTGCGCTGCCCGCCGCGGTGTGGGCAGCGATTCTGTTTCTCATTGTATTGGCTATCGCGGTGACCGCGCCGCAGTGGCTGGCGCACAGCGATCCGCTGCTGGCCGATCCGGTAAACGCGCAGCTGCCGCCGTCGGCGCAGCACTGGCTGGGCACCGATCAGCTGGGACGCGATCTGCTGACGCGCGTGATCTACGGCAGCCGCTATTCGCTGCTGATCAGCGTGGCGGCGATGGCGCTGGCGGTGGTGTTTGGCACCTTGCTGGGATTGGTGGCGGCGCTGGCGCGTGGCGTGGTGGATGAGCTGCTGAGCCGCGCGGTGGATGTGATCTCCGCCTTTCCCGATCTGCTGCTGGCGCTGATGCTCATCGCCTTCACCGGGCCCGGCACCAACAACCTGATTATCGCGCTCGGCGTCGCGTCGGTGCCGCGTTTTGCCCGCGTGGTGCGGGCACAAACCTACAGCGTGATGACCTCCGGCTACGTTGAGCAGGCGCGCACCTTTGGCCTGTCACGCTTCACGTTGATCACGCGCCATATTCTACCGCACGCCATTGCGCAGGTGCCGGCGCTGGCCACGCTGGGGCTCGGCACCGCGATTATCGGCACCGCCGGATTGAGTTTCCTCGGCATGGGGCCGCAGCCGCCGACCGCCGAATGGGGCCTGATGCTGGCGGAAGGACGCAACTATCTGCGTAACGCGTGGTGGATCGCCGTGTGGCCGGGCGTGTTTATTACGCTGACGGTGATTGCTGTGAATACGCTGGGGCGTTACTGGCAGGCACGTTTTGAAGGACGATCCGCATGAGCCAGCCATTTATTGATATCCAGAATCTCTCGATCCGTTTCGGGCCGCAGCAGGTGGTGAAAAACCTCAACCTGCAAGTCTCGGCGGGCGAATCGGTGGCGCTGGTCGGGGAATCCGGGTCCGGCAAAACCCTGACCGCGCGCAGCCTGCTTGGCCTGCTGCCGGAAGGCGCGGTGTTAACCGCCGACCGTTTCACTATCGACGGCCGCGATATGCGCCACGCCAGCCGCAGCGACTGGCGCGCGCTGCGCGGTCGTCGCATTGGCTATGTGTTACAGGACGCGCTGGTATCGCTCGATCCGCTGCGCCGCATTGGTCAGCAGCTGAGTGATGCGCTAAGCGCCGCCGGTCATCGCGGCCATTTGCAGGACAAAAGCATCGAACTGCTGAAGGCGGCGGGCATTCACGATGCCGAAAGCCGCCTCGAACGCTATCCGCATCAGCTTTCGGGCGGCCAGCGTCAGCGTGCTTTAATCGCTACCGCGCTGGCCGGCACGCCAACTTTATTGATTGCTGATGAACCGACCACCGCGCTGGACATGACGGTACAGCGCCAGATTCTGCAACTGCTGGCGCAGCGCCGTCGCGACGGCCACGGCCTGCTACTGATCAGCCACGATTTGGCGGTGGTAGCGGAACTGGCGGATCGCGTGCTGGTAATGCGCGATGGCGAAGTGGTGGAGCAGGGCAACAGCGGCCCGCTGCTCAATCGTCCGCAACACGCCTGGACGCAGCGCCTGCTGCGCGCGGTGCCGACGCCCGCCACGCGCGGTTTGCGCCTCAGCGCGGCTGAACCGACGCCGCTGCCGCCGCGCCCAACACGCAGCAGCGCGCCGCTGCTGGAGGGCATCGGCCTGCACAAAGCCTACGGCGATCGTCTGGTGCTCAACGACATCAACTTCACGCTGCACGCCGGGGAAACGCTTGGCGTGGTCGGCGAATCCGGCTCCGGCAAAACCTCGCTGGTGAAAGTGGTGATGGGTTTAACCGAACCGGACAGCGGCACGCTGCTGCTGGAAGGGGAGCGCTGGGATCGTCTGCCGGAGAAAGCGCGTCGCGCCCGGCGTGCGCGCTTGCAGCTGATCGCGCAGGACCCGTTCAGCTCTTTCGATCCGCGCTACACGGTGGAAAAAATTATCGGCGAAAGCCTCGATAGCGCCGGGATTTACGGTGATGCGCGGCGTCAGCGCGTGCGACAGCTGCTCGATGAAGTGCAGCTCGGCGACCGTTTCCTGCAGCGCTATCCGCAGCAGCTTTCCGGCGGCCAGCGTCAGCGCGTGGCGATTGCGCGCGCCTTTGCGCCGAATCCGGCGCTGCTGGTGGCCGATGAACCGGTCAGCGCGCTCGACGTTTCGGTGCAGGCGCAGGTGCTGGATCTGCTGGCTGACATGCAGGCCGAACACGGCACCGCGCTGCTGTTTATCTCTCACGATCTCGGCGTGATCCAGCATCTGGCGGATCGCGTGCTGGTGATGCAGAACGGGCAAGTGGTGGAGAGCGGGGCGCTGCAGCAGGTGTTCGCCGCGCCGCAGCATCCGTGGACGCAAAAACTGTTACAGGCGCTGCCGGTCATTCCCGACTGGCAGCCCGCGAACGCATATTAAGGAGAGCAGAATGAGTCAGACACAACGCCAGCTGCGGCTGGGCGCGATTATTCAGGGCGTATCCGGCAACATGTCGGCATGGCGTCATCCCGATGCGGTGGCGGATGCCAGCATTAACATCGATTACGTGCTGGATCTGGCGCGCAAAGCGGAGCAGGCGAAGATCGATTTCCTGTTTGTCGCCGACGGTTTGTACATCACGCCGCAGTCGATTCCGCACTTCCTCAACCGCTTTGAGCCGATCACCTTGCTGTCGGCGCTGTCGCTGGTGACTAAAAAAATTGGCCTGGTCGCCACGCTTTCAACCTCCTACAGCGAGCCGTTTACCGTGGCGCGCCAGTTTGCCAGCCTCGATCATCTGAGCGGCGGTCGCGTTGGCTGGAACGTGGTGACCTCGCCGCTGGAAGGCTCGGCGAAAAACTTCTCGCGCAGCACGCATCCGGAACATGACGAGCGTTATCGCGTTGCTAGCGAATATTTGCAGGTGGTGAAAGGGCTGTGGGATTCATGGGAAGGCGATGCTTTTGTGCGCGACAAACAGAGCGGGGAATTCTTCGCCGCCGACAAGCTGCATACGCTGAATCATCAGGGACACTACTTCTCGGTGCAGGGACCACTCAACGTCGGCCGCTCGCCGCAGGGGCGTCCGATTGTGTTCCAGGCAGGCGCTTCTGAAGCGGGTAAAGCCTTCGCCGCCGAAGCCGCCGATGCCATCTACACGCGCCAGGAAACGCTGGAGCAGGCGCGCGAGTTCCGCGAAGACGTGCGCCGCCGGTTGGTGGCGCGCGGGCGGGATGCCGATGATATTCGTGTGTTCCAGGGCATCAGCGTGATTATTGGTGAAACCGAGGAAGACGCCGAGCGTCGCTATCAGCAAACTGCCGAGCTGGTAACCATCGATAAAGCGCTGGAGTATCTTGGCCGCTACTTCGAGCATCATGATTTCAGTCAGTACGCGCTGGATGCCCCTTTCCCGGACATTGGCGAGCTGGGCAGCAATAGCTTCCGCAGCACCACCGACAAGATCAAGCAGAACGCCCGCGAACGAGGCTTAACGCTGCGTCAGGCGGCGCTGGAAGAAGCCACGCCGCGCCCGAGTTTCCTGGGAACGGCGGAGCAGGTAGCGGAAGGGTTGGCGAACTGGTTCCTGCAAGGCGCAACCGACGGCTTTATCGTGCGCGGCGGTACGCCAACCGCGTTTGATGATTTCGTGGCACAGGTGATTCCGCTGTTGCAGGCGCGGGGTATTTATCGCAAAGAGTATGAAGGCGAGACGCTGCGCGAGAACCTGGGATTGGCCGAGCCGGAAAATCAGTTCGCGGTGCAGCGTGGTAGTCAGCAGGTAGCTTAATGTTGGCAAGGTCGCCATAAATGGCGACCCTAAAAAATCCCGCACATTTCCCGTAGGGTCGCCATTTATGGTGACCGTTCCAATCGATAAACGGATGATTACAACGCCGTCACGCCCAGCCCGGCGGCGCGATCTTTCCACTCCCGCACTTCGTCATAAACGCCTGATGTAGCTTAATGTTGGCAAGGTCGCCATAAATGGCGACCCTACAAAATCCCGCACATTTCCCGTAGGGTCGCCATTTATGGCGACCATTCCAATCGATAAAGATGGTTACAACGCCGTCACGCCCAGCCCGGCGGCGCGATGCTTCCACTTCCGCACTTCGTCATAAACGCCTGATGTAGCTTAATGTTGGCAAGGTCGCCATAAATGGCGACCCTAAAAAATCCCGCACATTTCCCGTAGGGTCGCCATTTATGGTGACCGTTTTAATTGATAAAGATGGTTACAACGCCGTCACGCCCAGCGCGGCGGCACGATCTTTTAACTCCCGCACTTCGTCATAAACGCCTGATGTAGCTTAATGTTGCCAAGGTCGCCATAAATGGCGACCCTACAAAATCCCGCACATTTCCCGTACGGTCGCCATTTATGGCGACCGTTCCAATCGATAAACAGATGGTTACAACGCCGTCACGCCCAGCGCGGCGGCGCGATCTTTCCACTCCCGCACTTCGTCATAAAACGCCCGATCGCTCACGCTGAACCCGCTGATCAAACTCTCCGCCAGCAGATCCTGATAACACTTATCGCGGGTCAGCTCGCTCAACGCACTGCGCAGTTTCTCAAGGGTTTCGGCATCGGTTTTGGCCGACGTAATCAGCGGCAGCGCGGCGCACAGCGGCGTTTCGCCGATGATCTCCAGCCCCGCCAACTCCTCTGGATAATTGCGGCGCAGCAGCGCCCAGGTAATGCAATCAATCGCCGCAATATCCGCATCGCCCGCCCGCAACGCCGCCAGCGACTGACGATGACTGCCGCTAAAACGGGTCTCGCTGAAGAATTTTCCGTTCTGCGCCAGCGGGGCAATCACGTAGCGCAGCGAGTTGAAGCCGGAGTGCGAATCGTTGCTGTTACACACCGCGCACCGACCGCGAAAATCGCTTAGCGTTAGGTTTTCATCTGCGCTGCGCGCCACCAGCCAGCTGCGATAGCGCATGCCGTCGCAGCCCTGCGCGCTGGAGTGAAAGGTGCCGACCAGCTGTACATCGGGCAGCAGTTCTACCAGCGGATAACCGCAGGTTTGGCTCAGCAGCAATTGCTCATCGCGCCAGTGCGGCAATAAATCCTGCGGCCAGCGAACCTCAGCTGGCACGCCGCGTTGTTGCAACAGCGTCGTTAGCGCTGAGGTCAGGCCGATAGTTGCCTGATGATTGATGTCGTACATCGGTAACGAAAGCGTGGGCATCCTGTGCATCCTTTTGCGTACCCGGATGGGCATTAACCTCGACCGATTTGCGCCAGAAGCGGGTTATCCACTCGCCATAACCGGCGACGCGAAAACCGTGATTACGCTGATGATAACCATCGCGATACAGCAAATAGACTTTGCGTAATCCGTACCACGGCAAACCGGGCAGATCGTGATGTACAGAATGATAGTTGAGATTGAGGAACAGTAAGCGCCACGGCAGCGCGGCTTCGTTATTGACCGAGCGCGCCAGCGGTTCTTCTTCAGCGCGATGCTCGTAGAAGGATCGCACTTTGGTCAGCATCAGCGCCGGGTAACTCACCGCCAGCACGAACCACAGCGGCGAGAAGCCGTGCAGCGTCATCCAGTAAAACAGCCCGATTAGCAAGCTGAGATGAATGATCCACATAGTCATCGCCGGTGTATCGCGCTGGAGAAAGGCATTCAGTAAGGTTTTGACGGTCGCGCCCATATCCAGCAGCGGGCCGATCAGCAAGCGGCCGGGAAAAGTATTACGCAGATGAATCACCTGCTGCTGCCACGGCTTGAGTTGTGCCCAGCGCGCTGGCGAAAGGTAGTAGGTTTCCGGATCTTCATCGGGATCGGTCAGCGTGTGATTGCGATGATGCGCCAGATGCGAATCGCGATATAAACCATACGGATACCACACCGCCAGCGGCAGCATACCGAACAGCTGATTGAAACGGGGAAAACGCGTCGGGTGGCCGTGAATTAACTCATGCTGCAACGACATATACCAGGTGGTAAACAGGATCAGCAGCAGCGTGCTCAAGGTTAATCCCAGCGTTTGCCAATAGACAACGCTGGCGAACCAGCCGCTGTACACCGCCACCATCAATAGCCACGTTGGCAATTCGCTGCGCCACAGCCAGCTGCGCGCCAGTTGATGCACCACCTCGCGCTGTTGCGCGCTGAGATAGGCGGATGTCCCTTTACTCATGGAGAAGCTGAACCTGTGAACAGTGATTAGGCTTCTGACGATGATTGATCACCGTGATGAACACAAAGAATCTCTTTTTCTTACTTATGCAAAAAAGTTGATGAAGCGCGCGAAATCTATTGGCTATCAGTCACCTCGTCTGTGGCGTAACCTTGCTGCATTGAAAACGTTCGAGCCTGCGTGGCTCACGAGGAGAATTTCAGCATGAAAAAGATTGGCTTCTTATCCTTTGGTCACTGGACCCCATCATCACAATCCGCCACCCGTTCGGCGCAGGACGTCCTGCTGCAATCGATTGATTTAGCGGTCGCGGCTGAAGAGTTGGGTGCCGATGGCGCTTACTTCCGCGTGCACCACTTTGCGCGTCAGTTGAGTTCGCCGTTCCCGCTGCTGGCGGCGGTCGGTGCGCGTACCAAAAAGATCGAAATTGGTACCGGCGTAATCGATATGCGTTACGAGAACCCGTTGTATATGGCGGAAGATGCCGGTGCGGCGGATCTGATTTCTAACGGTCGTCTGCAGCTCGGCCTGAGCCGTGGCTCGCCGGAGCAGGTGATTGAAGGCTATCGCTACTTTGGCTTTGATCCGCAGAACGGGGAAAGCGATGCCGATATGGGCCGTCGTCATACCGAGGAATTGCTGGAAGTGCTGCGCGGTGAAGGTTTCGCGAAACCGAATCCGCAGCCGATGTTTCCGAATCCGCCGGGTTTGCTGCGTCTGGAGCCGTTCTCGGAAGGTTTGCGTGAGCGTATCTGGTGGGGATCGGGTTCCAACGCAACATCCATCTGGGCAGCGCAGCAGGGCATGAACCTGCAAAGCTCCACCTTGAAAGATGATGAAACCGGCGAGCCGTTCCACGTGCAGCAGGCAAAGCAAATTCGAGCCTATCGTCAGGCGTGGGAAGCAGCGGGCCATCAGCGTACGCCGCGTGTTTCGGTGAGCCGCAGCATCTTTGCGCTGACCAACGACACCGACCGCGCCTACTTTGGTCGCAGTGGCCAGGATCAGGATTCGGTAGGTTTCCTCGACGAGAAAACCCGCGCCATCTTTGGTCGCAGCTACGCAGCTGAGCCGGATCAGTTGATCAAACAGCTGGCGCAGGACGAAGGGATTGCTGAAGCGGATACGCTATTGCTGACCATTCCGAATCAGTTAGGCGTGGATTATTGTGCGCATGTGATTGAGAGCATTTTGACCCACGTTGCACCGGAGTTGGGTTGGCGTTAAGTCTAAGATCTCGTAGGGTCGCCATTTATGGCGACCTGAAGCACATAAATGCGACCCTACGTCTTTAAGTTATTCCGTCGCCAACTCCCACCACAGCTTATCCAGCGCGTAATAACGGTCGCGTTCCGACTCGGGCTGATTCAAATCGCGTTTCCACGGTTTCGCCAGAATAAAGTGAAGGTTCTTCACCTCATCTTCGCGCCACATCTCACTGTGCTGGAACGGCAAGGTTTTCAGCGCGTTATATTTATACGAAAGCGGTAACCAACGATCTTCGAACACTTCATTGAGTAAATCCTGCTCGGAGAACGGATAGCGACGCAAATCGGTAATGGCCGCCACTTTCTCCTGCAGCCACTCAAACACCGCCAGATCCGGCTTCAGCACCAGGAAACCGCCGTTCAGATAGCGATCAAGCGTGGAGGGTGCCGGTTCACCCCGATCCTGCCAGGTATAATGGCAATTCTCCGGCTGCCAACTGGCCGGATAGCTGGCGATCTTGTTGGGATTGCAGCGACAGGCGTGACATGCTGCCAGCGCATGCTTGCCCAGATCGAGCGTAAACAGCTCATCCATATTGCGCAGCACCAGCATATCGGCATCGAGAAATACCACGCGCTCGCAGTCAACCAGCTCCCACGCGCGCAGTTTGCTCCACACTTCACCGAACTGCGCCGAAGCGTAATGCTGCTCCAGCTCGGCATTTGGCATCAGCGGATCCACCTGATGGATTACGCAGCCCAGCGCCTGCAAGGCTTCACGCGTCTCCAGATCGATGGCGTCAGTGACCATCACAATCAGCGGCCAGCGGGTTTCACTGCGCTTCAGCGAGCGGTGCAGCGCCTTCACGCCAATAAAATAGTCCGGCTGCGTTAACAGCGTTACCCATGCAAACATGGTTTCTCCCCCTCAAACTTAATCAAACAAAGCAGTGACATAGTCATTGCTAAAACGGCGTTGTGGATCGAGCTGGTTGCGCACCGCGCGGAAAGCGTCCCACTGCGGATAGATATCGCGCCACTGATAGCGCTGAGGATCGTAATATTTTCCCCAGTGCGGACGTCCGCCCTCGGCTGCCAGCAGCTTCTCCACTTCGGTGAGAAAATGCAGGCCATCCTGCGATAGCGAACCGTCATCGGCGTAATAGACCACGAAGCCGAAGAAGCAGGTAGCGTGCTGATACGCCGGACTGAGCCAGGCTTCAGACGCGCCGGTGCAACGCAGAATGATCGGATAGTGCATATGCGGATGATTCTCGGCATACCACGCTTTGATCTTGCTGATAATCTGCGGCGTTTTCTCCAGCGGCACGCCGATCTCGACATTGATCTGCGGCACGGCAATACCGCGACAAAACAGCTGATAGATATCGCCGCTGATGTCGGTGAAATCGCGGAAGCGCGTCACGGTGCGGAACTGCTTGCCGCCTTTGCCGTGAATCTGCGTATCACGATGCATCTGCGCCAGCGTCTGATCGATGGTGTCATTCAGGCTGCTGTCGGTGTCATCGCCATGCTCAATCACCTCGCGCTGATTGGCGTGCCAGGCTTCAGCCTCTTCATCGCTGGCTTCATGCGCGTTCCATACGTGCATCAGGTTGTCATCGACAAACCACCAGGCTTTGCTCATCTCATACTGCTGATTCCACTCAACCAGATCCTTTTCCAGCGTATCGGCGGAGACGGCAAACTTGTGGCAGGTAAACAGGCGGAAAGGGCGGGTGCGCAGCGTCACGGCGGTAACAATGCCTAACGTGCCGAGCGAAACCTGCGCGGCGGCGAAATCGGGCTCACCGCGCACAAATTCACGCACGCTGCCGTCGGCCAACACCATGCGGATGCGCAACGCTTCATCGGCGATTGAGCTTTGTGCTAAACCCTGGCCGTGCGTGCCAGTGGCCATCGCGCCCGCCAGCGTTTGCACTGCAATCACGCCCGGCGACGAGGCCAGCATGCGATCCATCCCGGTTAAGGTGCCGTAAACCTGTTCCAGTGGCGTACCGGCGGCAAAGGTGACGCTGTCGGCGTCTTGCGCAATCACGCCGTTGAACGCGCTGAGGTCCAGCAGCAAATCCTGCTCATTCACGCCCAGCATACGGCCCGGCGACAAGCGGCTGCCCAGCACGCGCACTTTGCCGCTGGCGGCGCGCAGCAGTTGTTGTAACTCCGCTTCCGTTTGCGGCTGTTGTAACTGACTACGCTGACCAACCACCGTGTTTTGCGCCCAGTTCCACAGTGCGCTGTCCTGGTCAGTATTGTGCGTATGGCGTAAGGGATAAAGGTGGGGGTCTTTGTTCACTACGGCGTTCCTTAAATTGAGGTCTGTGACGGTCCCAGGATTTAAAGCGTAGACCATCACCGCGCAGCCACAGCCTACGGGGCTTTGCGCACATATCGCAGCGTGGCGGTGACGGCAAGCTGGCGGTTACGGCGGATGCTGTCTTCTTCGCTATCGTTCGGCGTGAACAGCGTGTGAAAGGTGTAACGATTGGAGACGTGGTGCACACAAATGCTGCTGAGCAAGCGGTGCACATCGACGGTATCCAGCCCATCAATAAACAGCCCTTGCTGCTGGCCGCGTGTCAGAATGTCATCCAGCAAATCGAGCGCACTCTTGTTGAGTGCCTTGATGCGTTCGGATTGCATGATGTAGCGCCCGCGCAGCAGGTTTTCAGTACACACCAGCCGCATAAAATCCGGGTGGGAAACGTGGTAATCGAAGCTGGCTTCCACCAATTTGGTCATTGCCAGTTCCGGCTCCATCTCGGCGAGATTGAGGCCAGTTTCGTGCTCGCGAATCGCCTGATACACCTGCTCCAGCACCTCAATATAGAGCTGCTCTTTGTTGCTGAAGTGATACACCACCATGCGTTTGGTGGTTTGTGCGTGTTCAGCAATCTGCTCCAGCCGCGCGCCCTGCATGCCGAACTCGGCGAACATTTTCAGCGCACCGGCAAGGATGCGTTTCTTCAGCCCTTCGGGGTCATTTTTTCGTTTAGTTGTGGTGTCCGACATAGCGCTCAGTAACAAGTCCATCAAAAGGGGAAGGATAACACAGCCATTTTCTCGCTTGTGGCGATGCGAGCGGCGCGCGGCTTTATGCTTTTCAGGAATAGCTTTCCTGAATAAATCATAATGCGGGAATAAGCAACTGCGTATACTGCGGTCATCTGTCGTCACGACAGCTTATTTTGACTCGCGCAATTATAACGATCGGGAAACACTTTATGCACACACGTTTTGTCTCAGTAAAAAATAAATTCTTGTTAAGTGCTGGTGCTTTGCTGCTGGCTAGCGCGGCGCTGTCGCCGTTGTCCATCGCGCATGCAGCGGATAAAACCTCGGTAAAAGTCGGCATCATCAGCGGCGAAGATGAAGATGTCTGGCGCGAAGTGATCAAACAGGCGGCGGCAAAAGGCTTAACGGTGAAAACCGTGATCTTCAATGATTACAACCAGCCGAACGAAGCGCTGCAAAACGGCGAAGTGGATGCCAACGCCTTCCAGCATCAGCCGTTCCTCAATAACCAAATCAAGGTGAATCACTACGACATCGTGCGCGTTGGCGATACCGCCGTGTGGCCGATTGGTCTCTACTCGAAGAAAGTGAAAAGCGCCAAAGAACTGAAAGAGGGCGCGGTGATTGGCGTGCCTAACGATCCTTCTAACGAAGCGCGCGGTCTGGTGCTGCTCGAGCAACAAGGTCTGATCAAACTGAAGCCGGGCGTCGGCATTGCGGCCACTACCGCCGATATCACTTCGAATCCGCATCATCTGAAAATCAAAGAGCTGGATTCCGGCATCATCGGCCGTTCCGTTCCGGATCTGGATGCCGCCGTGGTCAACACCGATTGGGCGCTGAAAAGTGGCCTGACCACAGAAGATCGCATTGCGCAGGAGCCGGTAAAAGATAACCCGTACAACAACTTTATTGCGGTGAAGAAAGAGAATGTCAGCGCGCCGTGGGTGAAAACGCTGGTGGCTTCTTATCAGAACGATGCCGTGAAGACCGTGTTTGACAAAGTCTACAAAGGCACGGGCGAAACGGCCTGGTAAGGAACGAAAAAGATGACGCTATTCTCAGCAGCCGAAACGCCCTTTACCGCCGTCAAACGCGGCGTGGCGGAAAGCACTCATGACGAGGCGCAGGTGAAGTTTCGCGACAGCGGCAGCGTGGTGCGCCTGCAAGGTGTGTCACGTCGCTTTGGACCAACCCAGGCGCTGCGCGACATCTCGTTGACGGTGCAGAAAGGCGAAATTCTTGGCCTGATTGGACGCAGCGGCGCGGGAAAATCCACGCTGATCCGCTGTCTCAACGGCCTGGAACAACCTGATGAAGGCGTCATCGAAATCGAAGGTCGCAACATCACCGGCCTGTCGGAAAAACAGCTGCAAACGGTGCGCAGCCGCGTTGGCATGGTGTTTCAGCACTTCAATCTGTTATCGGCCAAAACGGTGGCGCAGAACGTGGCGCTGCCGCTGAAAATCGCCGGCATGGATAAAGCGCAGCGCCAGCAGCGCGTGGCGGAATTGCTCGAGCTGGTGGGGCTGGCTGACAAAGCACAAAGCTATCCGGCGGCGTTATCTGGCGGCCAAAAACAGCGCGTTGGCATTGCCCGCGCGCTGGCGGCCAGCCCGGCGCTGCTGCTGTGCGACGAAGCCACCTCCGCGCTCGATCCGGAAACCACGCGCTCGATTCTGGCGCTACTCAAATCCCTGAATCAAAAACTCGGCATCACCATTCTGCTGATCACCCATGAGATGGAAGTGATCAAATCTGTCGCGCATCGCGTGGCGGTGATTGATGCCGGTGAAATCATTGAACAAGGTCCGGTGTGGCAGGTGTTTGCGCATCCCAGGTCGCAATTGACGCGCACGCTGCTGCGCGGTTTGCTGCCGCAGCTGCCGGAAAATATTGCCGCGCGCCTCAGCGATGAGAAGCAGGGCGATGCCATCTACAGCGTGCACTTTGCCGGTGACGATGCGCAGGGCGATTTGTTAACCCGCTTTGCCGGCGCGCTGCCGGGCAAATTCCGCCTGCTGCAGGGCGGCATCGATCACATCCAGCACTACGCAGTCGTGCGTTTCTTTATTGCGCTCCCGGCGGCGAACGCGGCCGACGAGCAACAGATTCTCAGCTGGCTGCACGCGCAGCAGGCTCAAGTGGAGTTGGTGGGTTATGTCGCCAGTGATGATTGATCTTTTACTTAATGCGTTAGGCGAAACGGTATTAATGACGGTGATTTCCGGCCTGTTTTCGCTGGTGGCGGGCTTGCCGCTCGGTCTGATTCTGGTGATGACCAGTCCCGGCGGCATCGCCGAACATCGCGGCGTTAATCGCGTGCTGGGCTTAATCATCAACAGCTTCCGCTCGCTGCCGTTCATTATTCTGCTGGTGGCGCTGATTCCCTTTACCCGTTTTTTGGTCGGCACCTCGCTCGGTACCTGGGCAGCGATTGTGCCGCTGTCGATCACCGCAACACCGTACTTCGCGCGCGTGGCGGAAGTGTCGCTGCGCGATGTCGATCGCGGATTGATTGATGCGGTGCGCGCCATGGGCGCCAGCAAGCTGCGCATTGTCTGGGATGTGCTGATCCCGGAAGCGCTGCCCGGCATTCTGTCTGGTTTTGTCGTCACGCTCGTCGCGCTGATTGGCGCTTCGGCGATGGCCGGCGCAATTGGCGCAGGTGGCCTCGGCGATCTGGCGATCCGTTACGGCTATCAGCGCTTTGAAACCTCAGTGATGATCGCGGTGATTGCGGTGCTGATTGTGCTGGTGTGCGGCATTCAGTGGGTTGGCGATCGGTTGGTGCAGCACATCGATAAACGTCATTGATTTGCCGTGGCCATGTGAACGGTGGTGGCCTTTGTAGGGTCGCCATTTATGGCGACCTAAACGCAACAAGGAAAATACTCATGTCGCTGAACGCCCTTCAGCTCACGCTGGAAAACAACCTCGAACAACACAGCGCCACTTACCTCAAGGTATCGCAGGCGATATTTCAAAACCCCGAAACCGGCAACAACGAATATTTCGCCAGCGAGCAGCTTACCAAGCTACTCACGGCACAGGGTTTTGCCGTCACGCGCAACGTCGCCGGCCATGAAACGGCGTTCTACGCGGTCAAGTCCAGCGACAAACCGGGCCCAACCATCGCTTTTCTCGCAGAATATGATGCGCTGATCGGCATCGGCCACGCCTGCGGTCACAACCTGATCGGCACCACCAGCGTGGCGGCAGCCATCACGCTGGCGCAGGTGCTGGATCAAACCGGTGGGCGCGTGGTTGTGCTAGGCACGCCAGCAGAAGAGGGCGGATTAGCCGGACCGGGCGGCCCGAAAGGCAACGTGAAAAAGCGCTTTGTCGAAGCCGGATTACTCAAGGACGTCGACGTGGCGTTGATGGTGCATCCCGCGGGCAAAACCCGGCTGACCGAATCCACGCTGGCCAATAATCATCTCTATTTCCACTTCTATGGCAAGCCGTCGCACGCCGCCAGCGCGCCACATGAAGGTATCAACGCGCTGGATGCGCTGGTGCTGTTCTACAACGGTATCAGCGTGCTGCGGCAGCAACTGCCGGATGGCGTGCGCGTGCACGGCATTATCACCAACGGCGGCCAGGCCCCGAACGTGATCCCGGAATACGCCTCGGCGCATTACTACATCCGCGCGGACAGCCGCGAAGTGGTGGAATCTCTTGAGCCGCGTCTGCGTGCCATCGCTGAAGGCGTGGCGCTGGCGACCGGCGCACGCGTCGAGATTGATCATCAAATTGGCCCACGCGATTTCAAACTGAACTCAGCGCTGGATGCCTTGCTGCTGGAAGAATTCACGGCGGCGGGCGAAACCGTCGATCTGTCGCCGCAGAAAAACAAAGTTTCGACCGATGCCGGCGACATCAGCCATGCGGTGCCGACGGCGCATCCGTGGCTGAAAATCGGCCCCGACGATCTGATTTTCCATACCGTGCCATTCCGTGAAGCGGCCAACTCTGAGCGTGGTTATCAGGCGCTGCTGATTGGCGCGCGCGTGCTGGCGCGCACCGGCTTACGTCTGCTGACCGATGCGGACGCCTTAAACCATGTCAAAGCGGATTTCGCGCGACAACTATAAAGGAGAGTGATGTGTCGCAAACGTATCGCAGAAAATTGAAAACGCTGGTCGGCGCCAGCAGCGTGATTTCCGCCGCCAATGATAGCCAGCCGGGCGTGGGCATCACGCGCGCCAATGAACTGGCGAAAATTGCCGAGCGTGAAAAGATTACCGGGCTGTTTACCGCCGATTTGCTGCAGGCCGATCCGGCCGGATTAGCCGGCACCACCGGCACGCAAGATCCGCTGATTGCGCTGGCGGCATTGAGCCAGGTGACCTCGCATATCGGCTTGATCGCCACCGTCAGCACCAGCTGGCTGCATCCCTATAATCTGGCGCGTCAGGTTGGCACGCTCGATCACATCAGCGGCGGTCGCGCGGGCTGGAACGCGGTGACCTCATCGGTTGGCGAGGAGAACTTTGGTGAAAGCCAGCTGCCGCCGCCGCAGGAGCGCTACGCGCGCGCCACCGAATTTATCGAAGTGATGAACGCGTTGTATGACGCCAACGAACGCGCAGCAGTGCAGCGCACCGTCAGCGGTGGCATTAAACTCGACCACACTAAACTGCATCCGATTAACTATCGCGGTGACTATTTCCAGGTGGCGGGTCCGCTCAACGTACCGCCGCCGCCACAGCGCCGTCCGGTGCAGTTTCAGGCGGGACAATCTGAGGCGGGCGTAACGCTCGGTGCACGTTATGCCGAAGTGATTTACACCTCGCAGCCCACATTTGAGGCGGCACAAACCTTCGTGGCTGATGTGCAGCAGCGGGCGCGACGTTTTGGCCGCGAACACAATCCGCCGCTAATCATGAACTCGTTCCACTCCATCATTGGCGACAGCGATGCCGACGTGGCACGCCGTTTGCGCGATAAACATGAACGCATCAACTTTGAGCAGGGCAGATTGCGCGTGGCCGATATGTTGGGTGGCGAGGTGGATCTGCGCGATTTGCCGCTGGATCAACCGCTGCCTGCTGTGTTTATTCCCGAGCTGGCGCAGGTGCATCGTCGTCAGGGACGCGCCGCCATTTTCCGTGGTTATGCGCTGGAGGGATTAACCTTGCGTGAGCTGATCATCAAAGCTGAAGAGACCGGCCACTGGTTTGTTGCCGGAACGCCAGAAACCCTGGCCGATGCGATTGAACAGCGCTATCGCGCTGGCGTGCTGGATGTGATTTCACTGCATGGACTCGGCCAGCCCGATCAACAGGATTTGCTGCTCAACGGCCTGTTGCCAGAACTGCGGCGCCGCCAACTGATCGATACTGATTATGTAGGGAGCGATTTCCGCAGCAGCCTGGAGCTGGCTGCGTTGCCATCCGCCATCGACTAACTTAAGCCAGGTGCGCATCAATGCGCACCTGGTTGGTGGTCGCCATAAATGGTGACCCTACAAATTGGAACCTATCTCCACACTTCCACGCACGGTTGCTGCATCTCTTCTCACATCACGCCACACTCCGATTATCGCTTTACACCTATATAGCTTTAGACCTATATTAATGGGGGTTAGTGTGTGGCAGATTGAAACGACGGAGCGATTTGATCGCTGGTTGATGTCGCTTGATGACACAGATCGAGCTTGTGTGCTGGCAGGATTGATCGTTTTACGCCAGAAAGGGCCGGGATTAAGCAGGCCATATGCCGATTCGATTAAAGGATCACGTTTCAGCAATATGAAAGAATTGCGTGTGCAGAGTAAAGGCGATCCAATACGGGCATTTTTCGCCTTCGACCCTTGGCGAACAGGAATTGTGCTTTGTGCAGGCAGTAAGGTGGGAAATGAAAAGCGCTTTTATGCCGAGATGATCCCGCTGGCCGATCGTGAATTTACCGAGTACTTAGAGAAAAAGAGATGAAAAGGAGTAACGCGATGGGGAGAACGCTTGAACAGATTCTTGCTGATGAGAAGCCTGAAGTTGTTGCTAACGCTCAAGCGATGGCGGAAGAGATGCTGCTTAATATCCACCTTGCCGAACTGCGTGAGAAAGTGCAGAAAACTCAGGTGGAAATGGCACAGGCGCTCAATATCAAACAACCTACAGTTGCGGGTATGGAAAAGCCGGGACGCGATCTTAAGCTTTCAACGCTCAAGCGTTACATCGAAGCGGCGGGGGGAAAATTGCGTCTGGATATCGAGTTGCCGGATGGTTCGCATTTCGAATTCGTAGTGTAAGAATCCTGCTGGTCGCCATAAATGGCGACCCTACGAAATGCACCGGAACAATGTAGGGGCGCCATTTATGGCGACCTTGCAAAACCCCCAATACACAAAAGCCCGCTCAGGTTTCCCTGAGCGGGCTTTTTGAATTTGGCTCCTCTGACTGGACTCGAACCAGTGACATACGGATTAACAGTCCGCCGTTCTACCGACTGAACTACAGAGGAATCGTGTGAACGAGGCGCATATTAGCGATGCCGATCCCCGTTGTCAAAGCTCTACTGCACACTTCTGGTTTAAGTGCGCGTAAAAGCAGCGGAATGCTGCTTTTCTGCCTTGAATGATCAGATTCTAAACTGCCAGCAAGATCTCACTTTAAAACCAATTCCTTTGAGATGTTAGAGGCATGTCAAAGTTTTGTTATTTGCCGATTTTAAAACAATCATTTCAGTGCTTTTATGATGAAAGTTTCAAATGCAAGTTAGATGAAATAAATGAACTGCTAATCATCACCGGCGAAACGAGTTCCTTCATCTAAAACGGCATTTTGAAAATAACTGATTGATAAGGAATGACTTAGAAGAAGCAGATGCTGTAAACCGATAGCGTTAGACCAGAAGCCTTACCTCTACAACCACAAAAAAAGCGCCAGTGACGTTGAGTGAATGTAAAAGATATTTTTCATTCGCAGTATCAGCCAACCTGAGCATGTTAACGATAAAGAAGGGTTCCCTATGAAATTCAAAAAAGCGTTATTAACTTCCCTGTTAGTTTGCATGTTACCTGCCGCAGTGATGGCAAAAGACCTTCAGGTAGGCGTTTCTATGGCGCTGTTTGATGACAACTTCCTCACCATTCTGCGCACCGCGATGCAGAAAGAGATGCAAAAAGACAACATTAAGGGCCAGGTTGAAGACGCCAAAGGCGACGTGGCTCAGCAGCTGCAGCAGGTACAGAACTTCATTGGTCAGGGCGTTGACGCCATCATCGTTAACCCGGTGGATACCAACGCCGTGAAACCGCTAGTGGATGCCGCAGCGAAAGCCGGCGTGCCGCTGGTGTTCGTTAACCGTAAACCGGCTGGCGAGTTGAAAGACAAAATGGCGTTTGTGGGTTCCGATTCTGAACTGGCGGGCCGTCTGCAGATGGAAGCGCTGGCTAAAAAGATGAACGGCAAAGGCAACGTGGCGATTCTGCTGGGCGACCTGGCTAACGAATCAACGCGTGAACGCACCAAAGGTGTGGAAGCGGTGGTCGCAAAATACCCGGATATCAAAGTCGTGCAGAAACAGACGGCCAAATTCACCCGTAACGATGCGGTAGATGTGGTGAGCAACTGGCTGACGGCGGGCGATGACATTCAGGCAATCGCCTCCAACAACGATGAAATGGCGATTGGTGCACTGCAGGCGCTGGGTAAAAACCCGAATCACATCCTGGTCGCAGGTGTGGATGGTACGCCGGATGCACTGCAGATGATCAAGAACGACAAGATGGTCGCTACCGTGTTCCAGGATGCGAAAGGTCAGGGTGAAGGCGCTGTGCAAACGGCGGTCAAACTGATTAACGGCGAGAAAGTGCAGAAAGTGGTCGATATCCCGTTCCAGCTGATCACCAAAGATAACTACGAAAAATTCGCCAGTCAGAACCAGAAATAAACCGTAACCGACTCAGCCGTACGGAGGTGATGTATGACCGCTTTTGCGCTTGAAGCCGAAGGCATCAGCAAGTTCTTCCCCGGAGTGAAGGCACTCGACAATGTCTCACTGCGTATTAAACCGGGGTCGGTACATGCCCTGATGGGTGAAAATGGCGCGGGCAAATCCACTTTAATGAAATGCCTTATCGGGATGTATCGTCCCGATAAGGGCACCATTCGCATTAAAGGGGAGCCAGTGCAGTTTCAGGACACCATGGATGCGCTGCGTTCCGGCATCTCCATGATTCACCAGGAACTCAATCTGGTGCCTTACATGACCGTAGCCGAAAACATTTGGCTCGGTCGCGAACCGATGAAGTACGGCTTTGTTGACCACGGCAAGCTGAACAAACAGACGCAGGAACTGCTGAACAGACTAAACATCCGTCTGAAAGCCGATCGCATGGTGGGCGAGCTAAGTATCGCCTCGCAGCAGATGGTGGAAATCGCCAAAGCGGTCTCCTGGAATTCGGACATCGTGATTATGGATGAACCGACCTCGGCACTGACGGAAACCGAAGTGGCGCATCTGTTCACCATCATCCGCGACCTGCGCGAGCAGGGCAAAGCCATCATCTATATCAGCCACAAGATGGATGAGATTTTTGCGATAACCGATGAAATCAGCATTTTCCGTGACGGTGCGTGGGTGGGCAGCAACAACACCAGTGAATACACCCGCCAGTCACTGATTACGCAGATGGTAGGCCGTGAATTGACCCAGCTGTTCCCGAAATTCAACGGTGAAATTGGTGAAGATGTGCTGACGGTGCGCAATCTGACCTGCAAAGATCGCTTCACCGACATCAACTTTTCGGTGCGCAAAGGCGAAATCCTCGGCGTGGCGGGATTGGTGGGTGCCGGACGCAGCGAAGTGATGGAAAGCCTGTTCGGCATGGAGAGTTTCGACAGCGGTGAAATCCTGATTGATGGCGTGCCGGTCAAGATCGATTCGCCTTCGACGGCGATTGAGAAGGGCATGGCGTTCCTGACCGAAGACCGTAAAAAGTCTGGGCTGTTCCTGGTGTTGTCGGTGATGGAGAACATGAGCATCGTCAACATGCCCGATTACACCCATAAAAGCGGTTTTGTCAGCCACATCAAAATGGCGCAGGACTGTATGGATCAGATTCGCAAGCTGAACATCAAAACCCCAACCATGGATCAGATCATCAATAACCTCAGCGGCGGTAACCAGCAGAAGGTGCTGATTGCTCGCTGGCTGCTGGCGCAACCGAAGATCCTGATTCTCGACGAACCAACGCGCGGTATCGACGTTGGTGCAAAAGCAGAGATTTATCGCTTAATCAGTGAACTGGCGAATCGCGGCGTGGCCATCATCATGGTGTCGTCCGAGTTGCCAGAAATTCTCGGCATGAGCGACCGCGTGATGGTTATGCACGGCGGACGTATAACCGGCATCCTCGATAAAGAAGAGGCCAATCAGGAATCCATTTTGTCGTTGGCATCCGAGTGAGGCGTGAGACATCTATGAGTAACGTAAAAATTACGGCCCCGCAGGCCGCAGATCAGAGTTCTTTCTTTAGCAACTTGCGTCACAAGCTGCCAAAAGACACCGGGATTTTTGTCGTGATGGTGGGCATTGCCCTGATTTTTGAAATTGCCGGTTGGTACGTACGTGATCAATCTTTCCTGATGAACACCAACCGCTTAGTACTGATTATTCTGCAGGTCGCGATCATCGGTATCATCGCAGTGGGTGTGACCCAGGTCATTATCACCACCGGTATCGACCTGTCATCCGGTTCGGTTATCGCTTTAACCGCGGTAGTGGCGGCCAGTCTGGCGCAAACCTCAGACAGCCTGTCGCCAATGTATCCGTCGCTGGTTAACTTGCCGGCGGTGATACCGATTGTTGCTGGGATCGGGGTTGGGCTGTTGTGCGGCGTGATGAACGGCGTGTTAATCACCAAAACCGGTATTCCTCCATTCATCGCCACGCTCGGTATGATGGTGTCGGCACGCGGTCTGGCGCAGTACTACACGCAGGGTAACCCAATCAGCTTCCTGTCAGATGGCTTCACCTCCATCGGCCAGGGCGCAATGCCGGTGATTATCTTCCTGGTGGTGGCGTTCCTGTTCCACATCGCGCTGAAACATACCCGTTACGGTAAATATGTCTACGCGATTGGCGGCAACATGACCTCCGCCAAAGTGTCCGGTATCAACGTTAATAAGTATCTGATCATCGTCTACACCATCGCCGGTGCGCTCTCAGGGCTGGCGGGCGTGGTGCTGGCAGCGCGTGTGAGTAGCGGCCAGTCAAGCATGGGTATGGCGTACGAACTGGATGCCATCGCCGCAGCCGTTATCGGCGGCAGCAGCCTGATGGGCGGCGTTGGACGCATTACCGGTACGCTGATTGGTGCGGTGATTCTTGGCCTGATTAAGAGCGGCTTCACCTTTGTCGGTGTGGATGCTTACGTGCAGGACATTATTAAGGGCATCATCATTGTTGCGGCAGTTTCGATTGATATGCATCGCAACCGTAAGAAGCGCTGATAGTGTGGTCGCCATAAATGGCGACCCTACAAAAGGTGCGCATTTATGCGCACCTTTTAATTGGCCGCAGTGATTCGGGAATAAGTTTTCCAACTGGTTGAATCCGTTCTTTTCTGCTCATTTGGTTTCATTCCCGCCATTTCTGCTCATTTTCTGCGTTATCTGCACCAAACCAGCTCATCCGGTCATCACTTTTTTGCACGCCTGACTCGCATTTCCTGCCCCATTGCAGTGCAATTCGTTTAGTTCTTACTCTTTTTGCGTCATCGCTCGCGCTTATTAACTCCTTCGAGGTAATCACAAACGCTTATTTTCCGTGCCTTTAGGAAAAATCTGGCGATGCAATTTTGCATCGCGAACAAACCTGGCCTGCATATTGCAACTTCATTTCCACAAGCCAGCAGGCTGAGACGCCCAACCTGGGTATTCGGGGATTGACGGAGGCAACATGAATTTAAGACGACTCAAGTATTTTGTAAAAATCGTCGATATCGGCAGCCTGACTCAGGCAGCAGAAGTGCTGCACATCGCGCAGCCTGCGCTTAGCCAGCAGGTCGCTACGCTGGAAAATGAACTCGATCAGCAATTGCTGATACGCACCAAGCGCGGCGTGACGCCAACTGAAGCCGGTAAAATTCTGTATGCCCACGCCCGCACCATTCTGCGTCAGTGTGAACAGGCGCAAACGGCAGTGATCAACGCCGGCCAGGCACTCAACGGCCAGGTTTCCATCGGTTTAGCGCCGGGCACCGCCGCATCCTCGCTCACCATGCCGCTGCTGCAGACGGTGCGTGAGCAGTTCCCGGATGTGCTGGTGTATCTGCATGAAAACAGCGGCACCTCGCTGAACGAAAAAGTGATGAACGGCCAGTTGGACATGGCGGTGCTGTACGATCGTGCGCCAACGGCGGGCATCAACAGCATTCCATTAATGAAAGAAGAGCTCTATCTGGTGGGCGCAACGGCGTGTCCGGGTGCGACTGTCGATCTGGCGGACGTGGCGCAGATGAGCCTGTTCCTGCCACGCGACTACAGCGCGGTGCGTAAACGTGTTGATGAAGCGTTCTCGCTGCGTCGTCTGAGCGCGCGCATCATCGGCGAAATCGAATCGATCTCCACGCTGACTGCGGCGGTGTCCAGCGGCATGGGCGTCACGGTGCTGCCAGAATCTGCGGCGCGTGCGCTGGTGAGTTCAACCCATGCGTGGATGGCGCGGATTAACAGTCCATCGCTGAATCTGCCGCTGTCGCTGAACATCTCGGCGCGTCTGCCGCTGTCGCCATCAGCGCAGGCGGTGAAGAATATTCTGCTGTCGCTGCTGAATAAGCCAGCGGTAGAGGATCGTGAATTGATGTTAGTGGGTTAATCCCATAGGGTCGTCATTCATGGCGACCTTTTTTATCTTCCTCGCAAAACCTCCCTTATTACTATTCCGCATAACACACCGTTTTTTATTATTTGTTGCGATGACGCCAACTTCATAACATGGATGAAACAGGGGCAGGAATCAGGAGAAAAGGGCGTGAATTTCCAGCAACTTAAAATTATACGTGAAGCAGCCCGTTGCGAGTTCAACCTGACCGAAGTGGCGAATACATTGTTTACCTCCCAATCAGGAGTAAGCCGCCATATTCGCGATCTGGAAGATGAACTGGGCGTGGAAATTTTTATTCGTCGTGGCAAGCGACTCTTAGGCATGACCGAACCGGGCAAGGCGCTGCTGACCATTGCTGAGCGCATCCTTGATGAAGCGGGCAAAGTTCGCCGCTTAGCGGATGTGTTTACCAATGAAACCAGCGGCGTGCTGACTATCGCCACCACGCACACTCAGGCGCGTTACAGCCTGCCGCGCGTGATCAAAGCGTTTCGTCAGCTCTATCCTAATGTGCGTCTTGAGCTAAATCAGGGATCGCCGCAGGAGATCGTCGCCATGCTGCTGGCGGGTGAAGCCGATATCGGCATCGCCTCCGAGCAGTTAGTGAATAACAGCAGCCTAGCGGCATTTCCGTGGTTCAGCTGGCATCACTCACTTTTAGTGCCGCACGATCATGAGCTGTTGCAGCATCAGCCGGTCACGCTCGCCAGCCTCAGCCGCTATCCGCTGATCACCTATCGTCAGGGCATTACCGGCCGTTCTCGGGTCGATCGTGCTTTCCAGGCGGCAGGACTCAGACCGGATATCGTGCTCAGCGCGCAGGATTCTGACGTGGTGAAAACCTACGTTGAACTTGGTCTTGGGGTGGGCATTCTGGCCGATCAGGCGTGTGATATTTACGAAGGGGAAGACCTGGTAAAAATCGACACGCATCATCTGTTCGATGCCAATACCGTGTGGCTCGGCCTGAAGCGCGGTCAGCTGCAGCGCAATTACGTGTGGCAGTTCCTTGAGTTGTGTAATGCCAATCTGTCGCTGGAGGAGATCAAACGTCAGGCGCTCTCTTACGAAACCGAGAACGAACCGGCCATCGATTTCCAGATTTGATTCGTTGGGAAAAACCGTACCGATCCTTCGTAGGGTCGCCATTTATGGCGACCTTCCCCCACACAGCATAAAATTTCTTTTCCCGCCGCAAAACAGACACCGACACAAATTCCCTCCACCAGAAAAACATCCTGCGCTGTCGCGTCACGTTACAGTGAAATGACGAAGATACAGGGGATTGTCATGTCGCGAATTCAATTGAAAGATACGGAATTACTGCGCCAGCAGGCGCTGTTTGGCGGTCGCTGGCAGGATGCGCATCAGGGCGCAACGCTTGAGGTGATCGATCCCGGCACGCAGCAGCCGATTGCCACCATTCCGGCATTGGGTGCGGCGGAAACCGAGCAGGCGATAGATTATGCTGAGTCGGTGCGCGTCAGCTGGGGCAAAACCCCCAACGCCACGCGCGCCGCGCTGCTGGAAAAATGGCATCAGCTGATCATCGATAATGCCGACGATCTGGCGATCATCATGACCGCCGAGCAGGGCAAGCCGCTGGCGGAAGCCAAAGGCGAAGTGCTGTACGGCGCCAGCTTCGTGAAGTGGTTCGCGGAAGAGGCGCGGCGTATCTACGGTGACACCATTCCCGCACCAAGCGACGATCGCCGCATTCTGGTACTCAAGCAGCCGGTTGGCGTGGCGGCAGCGATCACGCCGTGGAACTTCCCGATTGCGATGATCACCCGCAAAGTCGCGCCCGCGCTGGCCGCAGGTTGCCCGATTATCGTTAAGCCGTCGGAGTTAACGCCGCTGTCGGCATTAGCGCTGGCAGTGTTAGCCGAACGCGCCGGTTTCCCCAGCGGCGTGTTGCAAGTGTTAACCGGCTTGCCAACCGAAATTGGCAGCACGCTGACCGCCAGCCGCACGGTGCGCAAAATCTCCTTTACCGGTTCCACCCGCGTCGGCCAGCTGTTGATGCAGCAGAGCGCCGATAGCATCAAGCGCCTGAGCCTGGAACTGGGCGGCAACGCGCCGCTGATTGTCTTTGATGATGCCGATCTCGATGTGACCATTCCCGGCGTGATGGCGAGTAAATTCCGCAACGCCGGACAAACCTGCGTCTGCGCCAACCGCATTCTGGTGCAGCGCGGCATCTATGAGCGCTTCAGCGAGCGCTTGCTGGAAGCGGTATCTGCGCTGAAAGTCGGTGACGGTTTTGCGCCGGACAGCACCATCGGGCCACTGATCAACGACCGCGCCGTCGAGAAAGTTAACAGCCATATCGACGATGCGCTCAGCCAGGGCGCGACCTTGCTGCGCGGCGGCATCAGCGCGCCAAACGGCACCTTTGTTGAGCCCACGGTGTTGGGCAACGTCACCAGCAGCATGCGTATTGCACATGAAGAAACCTTCGGCCCGGTGGCACCGCTGTTTGTCTTCGACACAGAAGAAGAGGCGATCCGCATGGCGAATGACACGCCTTATGGACTCGGGGCTTATTTCTTTACTGAGAATATTCGCCGGGCATGGCGCGTGGCAGAATCATTAGAATTTGGCATGGTCGGATTTAATACCGGTGCAATTTCATTAGATGCCGCACCCTTTGGCGGAATTAAATTATCCGGCTTAGGTCGTGAAGGATCGCGTTACGGTATCGAAGAGTATTTAGAGCAGAAGACGTTTCATATTGGCAGTTTATAAATAACGGTCACACTATTCGTAGGGTCGCCATTAATGGCGACCAACAAAAACAGCGCCGCAACCCTCAGGTTCGCGGCGCTGTTTATTTTGTGCGTCGCGTCATACTTTGCCTCCCATCCCCGTTTTAGTGCAAGTTTCATGCGCATTGCACCGTCGCGACGCACATATTTTGTGAAGTAAATCATCTGTTTATTCCTTCGGCAATTCCGCAAAATTTCGCTCACCAATACGGCAGAAAATTTTTTTGCGCTGTTTTTTACGCATTTTTATTTTTCACTGGGCTGGCATACTTTCTGCATTAGCTTATTAGCGTAACAGAAAAACGCAGTGCAAATCGTTAATTAGCGCGTCTGTGATGGGTGTAACAAATAAGGAATTTTCCATGTTAAGTTTCGACCCTGAAAAAGTTTTACTTCCTGCCGGTCATTATATTGGCGGGCAACATCTTAAAACGGCGGGCGCGCGTTTTGCCGTTAAACGTCCGTCCGATGGCAAAGTCTATGCCGAACTCAGCGAAGCCACGATTGAAGATGTTGATCGCGCCGTCACCACCGCGCATCAGGCGCTGAAAACCAGCGGCTGGCGCAGCTGTGCTCCACGTGCCAGAGGTAAAATTCTGCGTCGCTGGGCCGATCTGATCGAGAGCGATCCGTTACTGGCGCAACTTGAATCGCTGGGCTCTACGCGCCCAATCAGCGACGTAATGCAGCACGAAATTCCCTTCACCGCCGAAGCCATTCGCTTCTACGCCGAGTGCGCCGACAAATACAGCGGCGACCTGTTCCCCACCCAGGAAAGCAGCCTCGGCATGCTGATTGCTGAGCCATACGGCGTGATCGGTGCAATTACGCCGTGGAATTTCCCGCTGTCGATGGCGTCGTGGAAGTGCGGTCCGGCGCTGGCAGCAGGAAATGCTGTGGTGCTGAAACCTTCTGAGCTGACGCCGTTCTCTACCGTGCGCATGGCCGAACTGGCGGTGCAGGCCGGTTTACCGGCAGGCGTACTGAATATCGTGCAGGGCAGCGGCGCGGTAACTGGCAACGCGCTGGTCACTCATCCGCTGGTGCGCAAAGTCTCCTTTACCGGTTCCACGCTTACCGGCGCTCGCATCATGGGCGACATCGCGCAGCACGGCATGAAACCGGTCACGCTGGAGCTGGGCGGTAAAAGTCCGCAGCTGGTGTTCGACGATGCCGGTGATATCGATGTATTAGCGCAGCGTATTCTGCGCGGCTTCACCGCCAACGGCGGCCAGGCGTGTGTCGCCGGAACCCGTTTGATTGTGCAGCGCGGCATTGCGCAGCCGTTGCTGGAGAGATTGGTGGCGCTCTGTCAGCAGCCGCGTCCAGGCGTAACCTGGCAGGAGAGCAGCCGCTATGCGCCGCTGATCGATGAGCGTCAGGGTAAAAAAGTGGCGTCAGTAATCGCCGATGCCAAAGCACAGGGCGCGGAAGTGCTGGTGGGCGGCGAACGCTTTGCCGACACCGCAGAAGGCTGGTTCTGGCAGCCAACGCTGCTGTGCGGCGTTGCCCACGATAATCCGGCGGTGCAGCAGGAAATTTTTGGTCCGGTGCTTACCGTGCAACAGTTTGATGACGAGGAAGAAGGGCTGGCACTGGCGGCACACGAAACCTACGGCCTGTGCGCCGGCGTGCATACGCTGAGTCTGCCGCGTGCGCTGCGTGCGGTGCGCGCGCTGGAATCCGGCACCGTGTGGGTCAATCGCTATGGCCGCTCCGGCGATTTCATTATCCCGACCGGCGGCTTCCTCGGCTCGGGCATTGGCAAGGATCTGGGACGTCAGGCATTCCAGGCCTGTCAGCGCCAGAAAAGCGTGTTAATCGATTTCTAATTTTGTGTTCTCAACCGCGAGGTCGCTTCATGGCACTGTTTAAACCGAAATTCATCACTTTTGATTGCTACGGCACCCTGATCAATTTTGACATGGCAGGCGCAGCCGAACGCTGCTTCAAAGATCGTGTTTCTGCGCAGGAGATGCTGGCGTTCACCACCGATTTCGCCCGCTACCGTTTTGATGAAGTGCTTGGCGCGTGGAAGCCGTATTACGACGTGGTCAGCGATGCCATTCAGCGCACCTGTACAAAGTGGGGCGTGAAATGGAGCCAGGCGGACAGCGACTTTATCTACACCGATTGCGCCACGTGGGGCCCGCATCCTGACGTGCCCGCCGGTTTAGCCAAAGTGGCCAAAGAGTTCCCGCTGGTGCTGCTCACTAACTCGATGAACGATTTGATCCCGCATCACGTGCCGCGTCTTGGCGCGCCGATCCATATGACCATCACCGCCGAAGAAGTGGGTGCCTACAAGCCGCAGATGAAAGGCTTCGAGTACATGCTCGACAAGCTGAACTGCGGTCCGGAAGAGATTCTGCATGTCTCCTCCAGCCTGCGTTATGACCTGATGACCTGCTACGACATGGGCATCAAAAACAAGGTTTGGGTCAATCGCGGTCACGATCCGGCCAATCCGGCGTATCAATACACCGAAATCAACGATATCGGCGGTCTGGCCGCTGTGGTTGGACTCTAAGCCCGGAGGCGGCGATGAAACTCGAATCATTCTGGCAAGCCACAGCACCGACCTTTAGCGGCGCAGCCACTGGCGCACTGCCGAGCACCGCTGAGGTGGTGGTGATTGGCGGCGGTTTTACCGGCGTCTCGACGGCGCTCAACCTGGCGCGCAGCGGCATCAACGTGGTGCTGCTGGAGAGCGGCGAGGTAATGAGCCAGGCGTCGGCGCGTAACGGTGGACACTGCAATACCGGCGTGGCGCAGAACTTTGCCTCGCTGGTGGAGAGTCAGGGAATCGAGCAGGCCAGCCGCTTCTATCGTGCCTATGACGATGCGGTGAGCTACGTCGAACAGCTGGTGCGCGAAGAGCAGATTGATTGCGATTTCCGCCTGTGCGGCAAGCTGAAACTCGCCAGCAAAGCTTCGCATTTTCCCGGCCTGCGCAGCGCGTGGCAGTTGATGCGCGACACCGTTGATCCGGAAATCGAGCTGATCGGCAAAGATGAGATTCGCCGCGAAGTGGGCAGCGATGCCTTTCACGGTGGGCTGCTGCAGAAGCGTGGCGGCCAAATGCATATGGGCAAGTTTGGTATCGGGCTGGCGGAAGCGGCGGCGCGTAGCGGGGCGAAAATCTACCCGCATCACGCGGTGACCGGCTTAACGCGCCTCGACGGCTATCGCCACCGCGTCAGCACCGCGCAGGGCGAGATCATCGCCGACAAAGTGATGATGGCAACCGGTGTCTCCAACGAAGGACCATTTCCGTGGTTCCAGCGCCGCATCGTGCCGGTCGGCAGTTTTATTGTGGTGACGGAACCGCTCGGCGACGAACTGATTAATCAGGTGCTGCCGAAAGACCGCACCTACGTAACCTCGCTGAATATCGGCAACTACTTCCGTACCACGTCGGATCGTCGATTGGTGTTTGGCGGCCGCGCGCGTTTTGCGGTGAGCAATCCAACCTCAGATACACGCAGCGGCGACGTGCTGCGTGCGGCGATGACCGCGTTGTTCCCGCAGCTGGGCAAATCGCGCATCGATTACTGCTGGGGCGGCATGGTGGATATGACCGCCGACCGCTTGCCGCATGCCGGTGAACAGGATGGCGTGTTTTATTCGATGGGCTATAGCGGCCACGGTACGCAGATGTCGGTATGGATGGGCCGCGTGATGGCCGACCTGCTGGCGGAGAAACGCAACGAAAATCCCTGGCAGCGCGAAACCTGGCCTGCGCTGCCCGGTTATCACGGGAAACCGTGGTTTTTGCCCCTGGCGGGTTTGTATTACAAAGCCAAGGATCGGTTGTCGTGAAATCCAGGTCGTGCGGTTATCGAAACGGTCGCCATTTATGGCGACCCTACAACACCCGCATTCTCGCCGTAGGGTCGCCATTTATGGCGACCGCCTAAAAGACGAACAACGAAATCAACAACAATTCATATTGAGGGTGTGCAGATGAGTAAATTCGATAAAGAGTCTGACGCTGTAAATCCGGCCTTAACCCGCATGTTGACCGAAGGGTCGATGTCGCGCCGTGGCCTGATGAAGTTGTTGTCTGCCGGTGCCGTGATGAGCAGCGGTTTAATCGCTTTCCCGCAAATGGGTTTTGCGGCAACCACGCCAGTGAAAGGCGGCAAACTGCGCGCTGCCATGTCTAACGCCTCCGCCACCGACACACTCGATCCGGCCAAAGGCAACAACAGCGGCGATTACACCCGTCAATTCATGGTCTACAGCGGTCTGACCGAACTGGATAAAAGCCTCGCGGTGCAACCGGCGCTGGCGGAATCCATCGACTCCAGCGACGGCATCACCTGGCAGATCAAACTGCGCAAAGGCGTCACCTTCCACGACGGCAAACCGCTGACTGCCAAAGATGTCATCTACTCGCTGAGCCGCCACAAAGATCCGGCGGTGGCGTCCAACGCCTTCAAGCTGGCCGATCAGTTCAAAACCTTCACCGCCGTTAACGACAACGAAGTGACGCTGGAGCTGGCGCAGGCCAACTTCGACGTGCCGTTTATGCTGGCCAGCGCGCCATTCCTGATCGTGCAGGACGGCACCAAAGACTTCAGCAAAGGCATCGGCACCGGCCCGTTCAAGCTGAAAGAGTTCACGCCGGGCGTGCGTTCGGTTGGCGCGAAAAACCCGAACTACTTCAAGCCAGGCCTGCCGCATCTGGATGAAGTCGAGCTGCTGGGCGTCACCGATCAGGCGGCGCGCGTCAATGCGCTGATGTCGGGCGATCTGCACATCGTCTCCACCCTGAGCGCCGCCGACTGCAACCGCATCAAAGCCACCTCCGATTTCGGCGTGCTGGAGAGTAAATCCGGCATGTACACCAACCTAATCATTCGTACTGACGTGAAACCGGGCAGCAACGAAGATTTCGTGCTGGCGATGAAGTACCTGCAGCCGCGCGACATCCTGGTGAAAACCGTGCTGCAGGGTTACGGCGACGTCAGTAACGATACGCCTGTACCACCGTGGCATCCGCTGTATAACGCCGATCTCAAACCGCGTCCGCTCGATGCCGAGAAAGCCAAGTTCCACATCGAGAAAGCCGGGATGAAAGGCGCGACGGTGGAGATTATCACCACGCCAAACATTGAAGGCTCGGTGGAGGGCGGCCAGCTGATCCAGCAAGTCTCGCGCAGCACCGGTCTGAACATCAAAGTGCGCCGCGTGCCGTATGACGGTTACTGGTCAACGCACTGGACCAAAGATCCGGTCGGCTACGGCTCAATCAACCCGCGCCCGACGCTGGATATGCTGTTCTCGCAGTTCTATCTCTCCACCGCCTCCAACAACGAATCGGGCTGGAAGAATGAACAGTTTGATCAGCTGGTGGTAGCGGCGCGCGGCGAGCGCGAGCAGACCAAACGCAAGCAGATGTACGGTGACATGCAGAAGCTGATTTACGATCACTGCGGCACCATCATCCCAACCTTTATCAGCTCCACCGACGGTTACAGCAAGAAAGTGGGCGGCGTAGAAGCCTGGCCAAGCGGCATGATGATGGGTTATCGCTTCCATGAGTTCGCCTGGCTGAATGCCTGATTGTTCGACGTGCCTATTTATCCCGGTGCGCATGAATGCGCACCCTACAAAACCGCATCGTAGGGTCGCCATTCATGGCGACCGTTTACCCTGTGCCTGATATTTCTGTACAAGGAGATCGCCGATGAACCGATACATGTTGTTCCTGATTGCCCGGCGCGCAGGCGCAGGCATCCTGACCTTGCTTATCGTCTCGGCGGTGGTGTTCTTTATCACCAGCCTGCTGCCCGGCGACGCAGCGCAGATGATTCTCGGGCAAAACGCCACGCCGGAAACGGTGGCGGCGTTGCGCCAGCAGCTGGGACTCGATCAGCCGCTACTGGTGCGCTACTTCACCTGGCTTACCGGCATGTTGCAGGGTGATTTTGGCACCTCGTTCGCCAGCCATCTGCCGGTATTGCAGCTGGTCGAGCAGCGTATTCCCGCCACGCTGGAGTTAGCCGGCATCACCACGGTGATCTGCGTGCCGCTGGCGCTGATTATCGGCATTGTGGCGGCGATGAATCGCGGTTCGGCGCTGGACCGTTTTCTGGTGATCAGCACTATGGCAACCGTCGCGGTGCCGGAGTTTCTGGTGGCCACGGTGGCGGTGCTGATCTTCGCAGTAAAACTGCATTGGGTGTCGGCGATGTCGTTTGGCAGCCCGGACATGGACGTCATCAGCTATCTCAAAGCCTACGCGCTACCGGTGTTAACCCTGTGTTGCGTGCTGGTGGCGCAGATGGCGCGCATGACGCGCTCCGCCATCATCAACCAGCTCGACAGCCCCTATCTGGAGATGGCGCTGCTGAAAGGCGTTTCGCCGCTGCGTGCGGTGCTGCGCCACGCACTGCCGAATGCGGTCGGGCCGATTGCTAACGCCATCTCGCTCAGCCTGTCGTATCTGTTTGGTGGCGTGATCATCATCGAATCGATCTTTAGCTATCCCGGTCTGGCGAGTGCGCTGGTGGATGCGGTGAGTAACCGCGATCTGCCGGTGGTGCAGCTGTGCGTCATGCTGTTCGCCGCCTGTTATCTGGTGCTGCTACTGGCGGCCGATATCCTCACCATCGCCTTTAATCCGAAATGGAGAAGCTGATGAATACGTTACTGCTGCCTGTACGTCTGTTTCAGTCGCTGTCGCTTTCGGGCCGCATCGGACTGCTGATCTCGCTGTTTTGGCTGCTGATGGCGCTGTTTGGTAACCAACTGGCGCCGCATAACGTCGAAGACATTGGCGGCGGGCCGATGCTCGGTGGCATGACGTCTGCCAACCTGCTCGGTACCGATTATCTGGGGCGCGACATCCTCAGCCGCATTCTCTACGGCGCGAAATTCTCCATTGGCCTGGCGCTCACCGCCGCGCTGTGTGCCAGCATCATCGGCACCTTACTGGCGCTGCTGGCGGCGGTCGCCGGGCGCTGGCTGGAAGAGGTGCTTGGGCGCGTTAACGATGCGCTGCTGGTGCTGCCGGGCAAAGTGCTGTCGCTGATGATTGTCGCGGTGTTCGGTTCATCGCTGCCGATGCTGATCCTCACCGCCATCTTTACCTACTGGCCGGGCGCGTTCCGTATCGCCTTCGCCATGGCCAGCAGCCTGCGCAATATGGATTACGTGCGTGCCTCGCGTCTGCGCGGGGAAAGCCGCTGGTATGTGGCGATCCACGACATCCTGCCAAACATGGTGCACCCAATGCTCACTGACTTCGGCCTGCGCTTTGTCTATATCGTGCTGCTGTTGAGCGGCTTGAGTTTCCTTGGCCTCGGCGTGCAGCCGCCGTATGCCGATTGGGGCACGCTGGTGCGTGAAAACATTCAGGGCTTGTTCAACGGTTCGCCAGCGGTGCTGATGCCGGCGGTGGCTATCGCCAGCCTGACCATTGGCGCGAATCTGTTTATCGACAGCCTGCAGCAGATGCGTCCGTTGACGCTGGCGAAGGAGGGAGCATGAACGTGACGCCACATACCGCCATGCCGGTGATCTCGGTGGAGAACCTGCGCGTAACGGCGCAGACCGACAAAGGTGAAGAGATCGATCTGGTTTCCGATATTCGTTTCACGGTGCAGAAGGGCGAAGTGCTGGCGCTGATTGGTGAATCTGGCTCCGGCAAAACCACCATTGCGATGGCGCTGATGGGCTATGCGCGCCACGGCTGTCGCATCGCCGACGGCAATATTCACATGGCCGGCACCGATGTGCGCAGCCTGTCGCCGGGCCAACTGCGTGAGTTTCGCGGCAACAAAGTGGCGTACATCGCGCAGAGTGCGGCGGCATCGTTTAATCCTGGCATGCGCATTCTCGATCAGGTGATTGAGCCGGTGGTGATTCACGGCACCATGAAGCGCAAAGACGCCAGGCAAAAGGCGATCGCGCTGTTCCGTGAGCTGGCGCTGCCCAATCCCGACACCATCGGCGACCGCTTTCCGCATCAGGTTTCAGGCGGTCAGCTGCAACGTCTGATGACGGCGATGGCGCTGATTGGCGATCCGGATGTGGTGATCCTCGACGAACCGACCACCGCACTCGACGTGACGACGCAGGTGGAAGTGCTTAAAGCATTTCGTCGCGTGGTGGCGCAGCGCGGCGTGACGGCGATCTACGTCAGCCACGATTTGGCGGTGGTGGCGCAGATGGCCGACCGCATTCTGGTGCTGCTGCGCGGTCAGATGGCGGAATACGGCACTACTGAACGGCTGATTGGCGCACCGCAGGCGGAGTACACCAAACTGCTGATGGATGCGGCGCGGCAAAAAGAGCGCCCAAGCAGCTGGACCTGCGCCGAAGCAGATATGCAGCCGCTGATGGAAGTGCGCGATCTCAGCGCCGGTTACGGCCCGCGCGACAGCAACGGTCAGCAGAAAATCCGTATTCTCGAAGACATCAATCTGAAGCTGTGGAAAGGCCAGGCGATTGGCATTATTGGCGAATCCGGTTCAGGTAAAACCACGCTGGCGCACGCCATTGCCGGACTCAACGCGCCAAGTCACGGCCATATTCTGTTTAACGGCCACTACATTAACGGCGACATGCATAAGCGCCCGGACAATGAGCTGCGCCGTATTCAATACGTGTTCCAGATGGCCGATACCGCACTGAATCCGGCGCACAGCGTCGAGCAGATTCTGACGCGCCCGCTGGTGTTGTTCCATGGCTTGAAAGGTGCGGCGCTGAAAGCTCGGCTGCATCAGCTGCTGGATCTGGTGAAGCTGCCGCGCACCGTGCTATGGCGACGTCCGTGGGCGCTGTCTGGCGGACAAAAGCAGCGTGTGAATCTGGCGCGCGCGCTGGCGGCCGAGCCAGATTTGATTCTGTGCGACGAAGTGACATCTGCGTTGGATACCGTGGTGGCTGCAGCGGTGCTGGATTTGATCAGCGAGTTGCGCCGCGAGCTGGGATTGTCGGTGCTGTTTATCAGCCACGACATGCATGCGGTGCGCGCGGTGTGCGACGATATCGTGGTGATGAAATCCGGCAAAATCGTTACGCAGATTGCCCGCGCCGATTACGATAAGCCGACCAGCGAACTCTATTTCGAACGCCTGAAACGCGCCGTGCCAGAGTTGCGGCAAGGTTGGCTGGATGAGCACGAAGAGGTGTTGAAGGCGGAGTGAATGCCAGGTCGCCATACACAGAACCCGTAGGGTCGCCATTTATGGCGACCTCATTTGAAGGAACAACCATGATCACACTACGCGCAATGACGCAAAACGACATCGAACACGGCTACGCCATCACCCAACAGCTCAAATGGCCGCACCGCCGGGAAGACTGGCAGCAGGCGCTGGCGCTGGGTGAAGGCGTGGTCGCTGAAGAAAACGGCGACTTCGTCGGCAGCGCTTTTGGCTGGCGCTGGGGCGAGCAGGCGGCAACCATCGGTTTGGTGGTGGTCAACCCGCAGTTTCAAGGCCGCGGCACAGGCAAACAGCTGATGCTTGCGCTGCTGGAAAAATTCCCTGACTACAACATTCGCCTGCACGCCACCGAAATGGGCAAAGGGCTGTACCAGAAGCTCGGCTTTGAGGTCACTGGCCACATTCAGCAGCATCAAACGCGCGAGCTGGCGGCGGTGCCAACCGTCACTATTCCAGCCGGTTTAACGCTGCGTAACGCACAAGCCGCAGACGCCGATCTGCTGATCGAACTCGATCATCAGGCGCACGGCATGTGGCGTCCAGCTCTGATCAACAGCCTGATTACCGATTACCAAACCGTGCTGCTGCAGGATGCCAAACAGCGCGTGCACGGTTTTGCCAGCCTGCGCCGCTTCGGTCACGGCTGGGCGATTGGTCCGGTGATCGCGCTGAATGTCGACATCGCGCAAACGTTGATTTCCGCCTTGATGCAAGGCCTGCGCGGCGAGTTCGTACGTATTGATACCGATGGCGCGCTGCCGCTGGCGGCCTGGCTGGAAACCCTGGGTCTGGCGCAGGTGGATGCGCCGACCACCATGATTCGGGGAACGCCGTGGTCACCGCAACAAGGTGAGATGCAGGCGTTCGGGTTGATGACCCAGGCGATGGCCTGATGCATATCGTCTACAAATCAGAAGCCACGCGTGGTGCGCACTGGCAGCGCTGGCTGGCGCAACATGCGCCGGATATTCAGCTGCACATCTGGCCGGATATCGGTGAGGCGGATCAGGTTGAACTGCTGGTGGCGTGGCAGCCGCCGGAAAACCTGATGAGCACCTTTCCCAATCTCAAAGCGCTGTTATCGGTCGGCGCGGGCGCGGATCAGTTTGATCTCAGCCAACTGCCACCCGATTTGCCGGTAGTACGCATGATCGAACCGGGCCTGACGCAAGGCATGGTTGAGTACGTCACTTTCTCGGTACTTGGCTTACATCGCGATATGCCACGCTACTTTCAGCAGCAGCGTGATGAGCAGTGGCAAACTCACCCAATTAGCACCGCCAGCCAGCGCCGTGTGGGCGTGATGGGGCTGGGCGAACTCGGTCAGGCTTGCTTAAAACAACTGGTGTCGCTGGGTTTTGACTGCGCTGGCTGGAGCCGCACCCCGCGTGAAATCAGCGGCGTGCATTGCTGGCACGGCAGCGATCAACTGGGTGATTTCCTTGCTCACAGCGACATTCTGGTGTGCCTGCTGCCGCTCACCGACAGCACGCGCGGCTTGCTCAATGCGCAATTATTCGCGCAGCTACCTGACGGCGCAGCGCTGGTGCAGGTGGGACGCGGTCCTCAGCTCAATGAAACGGATTTACTGGCAGCGCTGGGAAGCGGCAAACTCAGCGCGGCGGTGATTGATGTCACCGATCCTGAGCCGCTGCCCGCCGGACATCCGTTCTGGCAGCATCCGGCCATTTGGCTCACGCCGCACATCGCCAGCGCAACACAAACCGACAGCGCCGTCGCCGCGCTGCTCGACAATCTGCGCCGCTATCAGCGTGGCGAACCGATGGTCGGCCTGATCGATCGCAACCGGGGATACTGAGATGCAACTGGAACAATTAGTCGCGCTGCGACGGGATCTGCACGCCCATCCCGAGCTGGGTTATCAGGAGCAGCGCACCAGCGACATCGTGGCGCAGCTGTTAAATGAGCACAGTATTGAGGTGCATCGCGGGCTGGGTAAAACCGGTGTGGTCGGCGTGCTGAAACGCGGCAACAGCACGCGCATGATTGGCCTGCGCGCCGATATGGATGCGCTGCCGATGCAGGATAACGGCAATCAGCCGTGGAAAAGCGTGCACGATAACGTGTGCCACGCCTGCGGCCACGATGGTCACACTGTGATGCTGCTGGGCGCGGCGATTGAGCTGGCAGAGCAGGGCGATTTCGACGGCACGCTGGTGTTTATCTTCCAGCCTGCCGAAGAGGGATTGGCGGGTGCGAAAGAGATGATCGATGACGGCCTATTCCAGCAGTTTCCCTGCGATGCGGTGTTTGCTCTACACAACTGGCCGGAGCTACCGCTCGGCGAAGTGCAGACGCGGCCCGGCGCGATCATGGCGGCGGCGGATCGCTTCGATATCACCGTCAAAGGCGGCGGCGGACATGCCGCGCAGCCGCATTTGACGCGCGATACGTTGCTGGCGACCAGCGAGCTGGTGGTGCAGCTCAACACGCTGGTGGCGCGCGCGCTCGATCCCTGCGAACCTGGCTTGCTTAGCGTGACGCGCATGCAGGGCGGCTTCTCGCACAACATGATTCCGGCCGAAGCCAGCATCACCGGCACGGTGCGCACCTTCAGCCCGGCAGCGCAGGACATCATCGAAAATCGCCTGCGGGAAATGGCGCTGCACGTCACCGCCGCACACGGCTTGCAGGCGGATGTGAACTACCTGCGTTATTACCCGGCCACGGTGAATAACGCGGCGATGGCGCAGCTGGCGTTAGACGCGCTGGATCAGGCCGGTATTCAGGCACAACAGGCCAAACAGCCGGCGCTCACCTCCGAAGATTTCGCCTTTATGTTGCAGGCGTGTCCCGGCGCATATCTGTGGATTGGCTCTGCGCCGAGCCAGCCGCTGCATCATTCGGCCTACGACTTTAACGATGCACTGATCCCGCACGGCATCCAGACGCTGACGGCGCTGGCGCGGCATGCGCTGGGTGCAGAATTTCCCTGCTGATTGGCGGTAGATTTTGACAGGAAATGCCGCTGCCCGCTGGATTACGGCAGCGTGAGAAACCAACAGGTTGCGATACTTGAGCCATCCGAACGTTACGTGGAAAGGGGTTTTAAAATGCAGAATGTCATGGCGGAGCAGCAAACATATTCCGATAACAGCCTGTTACTGGACGCGCGTGAGCAGCATGTGCCACGTGGCGTAATCACTGCGCATCAGTTGGTGATCGAGCGGGCGAAAGGCAGCGAAGTGTGGGACGTGGAGGGCAATCGCTATCTCGATTTCGTCGGCGGTATCGGCGTGCTGAACGTCGGGCACAACCATCCGGCGGTGGTCAACGCGGTCACCAAACAACTCGGTTTGGTATCGCACGCCTGTTTCCAGGTGGTGGCGTATCCGGGCTACATCGAGCTGGCTAAGCGCCTCAATGCGCTGGTCGGCGGCGGTGAAGATTTCAAAAGCGTGTTCTTCACCAGCGGCGCGGAAGCAGTAGAAAATGCCGTGAAGATTGCGCGCGCCCACACCAAACGCAGCGGCATCATCGCCTTCGACGGTGCGTTTCATGGCCGCACACTGCTCGGCACCACGCTGACCGGCATGTCCGCGCCTTACAAACAGAACTTCGGTCCGTTCCCATCCGATATCTATCGTTTACCGTTCCCGAATGCCTTCCACGGCGTGAGCGATGATGACTGCCTGAAAGCACTGGATCAGCTGTTCGCGGTGCAAATCGCGCCAGAACGCGTGGCGGCGATCATCATCGAACCGGTGCAGGGCGATGGCGGCTTCCTGCAGGCTGGCGCTAACTTCATGCAGGCGCTGCGCCGTATCACCGAGAAGCACGGCATTGTGCTGATTCTCGATGAAGTGCAAACCGGCTTTGGTCGCACCGGCAAGATGTTCGCTTTCCAGCATCTCGGCATCACGCCGGATCTGGTGACGGTGGCGAAAAGTATCGGCGGCGGTTTGCCGATCTCTGGCGTGGTCGGTAAAGCGGCGATCATGGATGCGCCACAGCCGGGCGGTTTAGGCGGCACTTATGGCGGCAACGCGCTGGCCTGTGCGGCGGCGCTGGCGGTGCTGGATCTATTGGAAAATGACAATCTGCTGGCGCGATCCAATCAGCTCGGCGAGCAGCTTAACGCGCGCCTGCAACAGCTGGCCGAGAAGTATGCCTGCATCGGCGATGTGCGCGGCATTGGCTTTATGCAGGCGGTTGAGATCATTGATTTCGAGACCAAAAAGCCGGATGCGGCGATGACGCAGAAAATTCTCGACTGCGCCTGTCAGGAAGGTTTGCTGCTGATAAAGTGCGGCATTCATCGCAACACCGTGCGCTTCCTCGCGCCGCTGGTCACCACCGATTCGCAACTGGAAGAAGCGCTGCATATCTTTGATATCGCGCTGGCGCGCGCCAGCGGTCGACTGGGTTAAAAAGCGCTTCCTCATTGAAATTATTGCAGTAATTTGAAAACCTCCCGCTGGTATAACCAGTTAACGAGATAGCACATTTACCTTAAAGCGTGTTATATCTTCGGGAGGTTAAACCTAATCGGTTGGCAATGAGGGGTGCTATGAACGGCTTAATGAAACTCGACCGCATCGACATCAATATTCTGGTGCAACTCCAGAAAGATGGCCGTATCAGCAACGTCAATCTCGCCGATGCCGTTGGGCTTTCGCCCAGTCCGTGCCTGCAACGCGTCAAGCGTCTTGAACAGGCCGGATTTATCAACGGTTATGAAGCCCACATCAATCTGACCAAAATCACCGATTCCGTGACGGTATTTACCGAAGTCACGCTCTCTGGCCATCGCCGCGAAGATTTTATGAAATTCGAAAATGCGGTGCGTGAGGTGGATGAGTTAATGGAGTGCCATTTAATTACCGGCGGTTATGACTATTTGTTGCGCTTTATTACCCGCAGCATTGAACATTACCAGGAAGTGATTGAGAAGATGCTGGATGCGCAGATCGGCATCGACAAATATTTCAGTTATATCGTGATTAAATCACCGATTATGAAAAGTAGCGTGCCGTTGAGATCGTTAATTTCGAAACAGAATTCGGTGGAGTTTGGTTGAGTTATTAATGTGTCTGCAATAGAGGTCGCCATAAATGGCGACCCTACGAATGTTATTTACGCGTTTTTGTAGGGTCGCCATTTATGGCGACCTGGCGTAAGAGCAGCACTGAACTATTCCCCCGCACATCCCGTAACGGCGCACTTCATCTGCGGGCACGATATGTAAACCATTAAATCCAAACCGCGCGATTAATCGCGCCGCTACGGAATGTGCGGTTTGTTATTCGGACACAAAAAAGCCACCGCAATAACACGGTGGCCTGAATTTAAATCACAGAACGGATTAATGATTTAAACATTAAACCAGTTCAGTTTTCACACCTTGCTGCACCAGTAATTCAGCATCATCGCCGTGGCTATACACGTTATATTCCACACCCGCAACGGTAACCGTGCCCTCCTGATGCTGCCATTCGCTGATATCGCTGCCTTCCGGCAGAATATCGACCAACTGAACCACATCGCCTTCGTCGCCTTTTACCAGCAGCTGCGTTTTACCGTCTTCAATAAACAGATCTTTTTCACCGTGCTGCAGCAGGGCGTTAAGATCCAGTTTAAGAATATTATCGCCGCTACCGGTAATGTCGATAATTTCAATAGATTCAATTGAGCTATTCTGCACGGTCAAATCGAGAAGCTGTCCCGAACCGGTAAGTTGCAGGGTGTCGATTTCATCTTCACTACCGGTGATTTTCTGACTCGCTAAATCATCTGCACTGTATAACTGATGGATGCTGTCATCATGCAATAATGTCGACTGAGATTCTTCATCTATAGCAAATGAATTCAGGGATTTGGTTCCCCAGCGGATGTTATTAATGGCAACGGCGAGGGAGCCTGAGTTCTTCGTGACTTCAATTTTTCCAATTAATCTATCGTCTGGTGCGGTATATATGAAAACTGTTGAACTGTATCTTTCTGCCTCTGCACCATAATTTTCCTGAGTGATGAACTTACCATTAGTGTCATAAATTTTTATATAAGCGATAAATACTTTTGTTCCTGGTGATCCTCCACTGAAACTAAGTTCAATGTCTGTTGTACCATCATCCCAACCCACGGACATGCCATTCGTAACACCTAATCTATTGTCGCTTGGGTTTATAGATATCCATTGGGTATCAGGTCGCCATATGACTTCAGCTGTCTTGAGTACTCTGAGTCCACTAGCCAGTAAGGTGTTTTCTGGTACTGGGGACCTATCGCCATATGGGCTCTGTGAGCCATAATATTCATAATTATAACGGTCAACCCAGTCAAAATCATCCTCACCTGAAGTTCCCACCTTCTCAACTTCCAGATTTAGCGTGAAGGCGTTACTCCATCCCCCCGTTGACGTTTTGCTCGCCTGGAAATCCCACTTGCCGTAGGCCAGTGTGCCCGGTGGCGTCCAGGTCCAGTTGCCAGCGGTATCAGCGGTGACGCTGTAAACGGTGGCGTTTGTACCGCTGGTCGCACGCAGATAAACGATGCTGTTGGCTTCGGCATGGCCGTTCAGGGTTGGCGTGGTGTCGTCGGTGCTGTCACCGTTTGCCAGCGCCTTAGGCGTGCCCATGTCGTCGTAACCGTCGGTGATAACCGGGTTAAAACCGTCGCTGCCGGTGATGCTCAGTGAGAAGGTGTCTGACCAGGCGTTGTGTCCCTGCGGCTGAACCTCGAAACTCCAGTTACCGGCTGGCAGGCCTGATGCTGGCGTCCACGTCCATTTACCGCTGCTGTCCACATCGACCACAACGGTATTCGCGAGCTGCCCAACCTGTGCGAATCGCAGTACCACTTTGCCGTTGGCTTCACCGCGACCGCTGAACGATGGCGTGGCGTCGTCGGTTATCGCGCCGCTGCTCAGCTCACCCTGCCAGGCACCAAAATCATCCTTCACCATTTCGATGCGGGTTTTGCTGGCGATATCTGCGGCGGTGGCGATATCCAGCGTGAACAGGCTGCTGCTGAAGCCGCCGATGCTGGCCTGGAACTCATATTCGCCGTAAGCCAGCGCGCTGTCCGGCGTCCAGCTCCATTCGGTGCCGTTCACCGTCGCGGTGGCGCTGCCGGTCCAGGTGCTGCTGCCCGCGAGACGATAGTAGACGGTGACCGCGTTGCCGGCCGAAACGTCGCCGCGCAGGGTTGGTGTGGTGTCGTCGGTCAGCGCACCGCTGCTGAGTTTGCCCATGTAAGCGCCGACGTCGTCGATGGCTTCTTTAATGGTGATGGTGTTTGGCGGCAGAACGGACGCGTCTTCGCCAATCACAATGGTAAACGGCGCAGAAGGTGAGCCCGCACGGGTCACATCCGCAAATTTCTCTTCAGCGACCAGACGCAGCGCATTGGTGCCATCTGCAAGATCCTGTGCCGGCTCCATCTTCCACACGCCGGTATCTTTATCTGCTACCGCGCTGCCGATTTTGTCGCCTTTATCATTGAGCAGGTAAACCGTGGTGCCTTTTTGAGCCACGCCGGTCAGCGTCGGGCGTTTGTCATCAGTCGTTGAGCCAGGATCGAAGCTGCGCTGTTCTGTACCCTGGTCGTCATACAGATTAATCAGAACAGGGGCTTCCGGCGGCGTGGTATCAATGCGCAGGGTGCGTAAGGTCGGCTGGCCAACGTTACCGGCGCGATCTTTGATGGCAATCGAGACGCTGTAATCACCATCCGGCATCGCTTCGGTCGCGACCCAGGTAAACTTGCCGGTTACCGGATCAACCGGCAGTTCGAAAAATTTACCGCCAACGGAGACCAGCGCGACGATGCCGGTTTTGCCTTTCTCGCCGGAATCGCCTGGAATGGTGGGAAGAGAGGTTGCTCTCTCAATATATTTGGTTCCGGTGTAGTCAAGAATATTCATCGATAAAGGTCCTTCTTTTAATCACTTACGTTAAAGGTATTTATTTGCGTGTTCAGCCACGCGCTCAGGCGTGCACTGGTTACCGTGAGGCTGCGAGGGAGGTTAATTGAAGTTGTTAATTAGGCTGACGAGAAAGGTCTCAAAGCGGATTAGGTATGGGCTATCGCAGCCATATAATGAAGCTGACCAGTGATGCGCCAGCACCACAGCATAAAATTTCATTCCGGTGGCAAAATCGCTGCATCCTGCGCGTTAGCGGCCGTGCTTCGGTTTTCACGGTTAAACCAACCCTCTTACACTGATTCCCACCGATACAAGGAGTTGTTATGAGCGCACTCACCATTCCCGATCACATCTGGCAGCGCGATGCCTTCACGCTCTCCACCGAACGCGCCAGGCTGGATTTTGATTATATCCATCAGCAGCTGACGGAAAAATCCTACTGGGCACAAGACCAGCCGCGCGCCAAAACCGAGCGCGCCTTTGCTGGTTCATTGCCGTTCGGCCTGTATCACCAAAATCAGCAAATTGGATTTGCAAGATTAGTAACGGATTACACCCGTTTCGGCTGGCTGTGCGATGTGATGATTGATGAGAACTGGCGCGGTCACGGATTAGGCAGCTGGCTGGCAACGTGCGTGCGTGCGCATCCAGAGCTGGCGACGGTGCACCGCTGGATGCTCTCGACCAATGATGCGCATCCGCTCTATCAGCGCCTCGGCTGGCGCGTGGTGCAGGATGCAAACAAATTGATGGAATTTCCTCCCTCCTGACACTGGAGTTTTCACATGGCTTACCGCGTTGGCGTCGATATTGGCGGATCGTTCACCGATTTCGCCGTGCTGGATGAACACACCAATCAGATCCACACGTTGAAAGTGCTGTCGCGACCGGATCAACCCGGCAGTGAAATCCTCACCGGGTTAACCCAGCTGCAGCAGCGCGATGGTATCGATCCGCAACAAATTGACTACTTCACCCACGGCACCACCGTTGGTATCAATGCGGTGATCCAACGACGCGGCGTAAAGCTGGCGCTGTTCGCCACCGAAGGTTTTTGCGATGTGCTGGAGCTGGCGCGCCTGAAGATCCCGCACATACATGACCTTTTTTCACGCCGCCCGGCACCGCTGATTTCGCGCGACCGGGTGTTTGCCATTAAAGAGCGCACCGATCGCCACGGCAACGTGTTAACCGAGGTTGATAAGCAAAGCGTGCTGGATGCGATCGACGCCGCGCGCGAAGCTGGTTGTCAGGGGATTGTGGTATCGCTGCTGCACAGCTATCGCAACCGCCACAACGAAGCGGCGGTGAAAGCCATCATTAATCAGCATGCGCCCGATTTACTGACCTCCTGCTCCGCCGATATCTGGCCGATCATCCGCGAATACGAACGCACCATTACTGCCACCATCAACGCCTACGTGCAGCCGATGGTGATCAACTACCTCGAATCCTTTGAACGCGCGCTAAAAACCATGGGCGTTAAACCGCCGCCGCGTATTACCAAATCTAACGGCGGTGTGATGGGCGTCGAGCAGGCGAAAAGCGAGTGCGTGCAGATGGTGCTGTCCGGTACCGCATCGGGCGTGATCGGTGCCAGCTTCCTCGCCAGCGCCTGCGGCTTCGACAAAATCCTCAGCCTCGATATTGGCGGCACCAGCGCCGACGTGGCGGTGATCGTTGATGGCCAGGTCGCGCAGGGCAACGGCGAAATCATCGGTGATTTCCCAATCTATATTCCGTCGGTGGCGGTGACGTCCGTTGGGCAGGGCGGCGGCTCGCTGGCGTGGATTGATAATCAGGGCGTGCTGCAAATGGGGCCGGACAGCGCCGGTTCGCTGCCGGGCCCGGTGTGCTTTCAGCGCGGCGGCACGCAGCCGACCGCCACCGATGCTTTTGCTGCCTGCGGCATGATTGGTCACGGCGATCTCGGCTACAACGCGGTGCAGGTGGATGTCGCCGCCGCGCGCGCCGCGTGGCAGCCGCTGGCGGATTCGCTCGGCATCAGCATTGAAGAGACCGCCGAAACTGCCATCGAGCTGGCGATCTCCAGCATGTATGGCGACACCAGCGGTTTGCTGTCGCGCTTCGGCCTCGATCCGCGTGAATTCTGGTTCCTCGCCTTTGGCGGTGCGGGTCCGATGATGGGCTGCTTCCTCGCGCGCGAGCTGAATATGAAAGGGGTGATCGTGCCGCCGACGCCGGGCGTGCTGTCGGCGCTAGGTGGTTTAGTGGCGGATATCCGTAACGACTTTATCCGCACGCTGTATAGCGATCTTGATGCTTCGCTGGCGGATCGTCTGGCGACCGAAGCCGAGGCGCTGAGCCAGCGCGCGCGTGACTGGCTCAGCAGCCAGCATGGCGCGCATATGCCGTTCACGCTGCACTACAGCGCCGACATGCGCTATCGCGGCCAGTCATTTGAAATCGAAGTGGCGCTCGAGCCGCACTGGCTGACGCAGGCCGACGTCACGGCGTTGCATGATGCCTTTGATCGCCAGCATCAGCAGCTGTTTGGTCACTTTGATGCCGGCGCGCCGGTGCAAATCATCAATTTGCGCTTAGTGATCGCCTCGCCCACGCCGAAACCGACGCTCAATCAGCTGGCTGCCGCCGACGCGCCAGTTGAAGTAGCGCAGCAGGTTAGCGCGTGGATCGATGGCGCGGCGCATCAGGTGGATGTGGTGTTGCGCGCCACGCTGCGCGCCGGACATCAGCTGATTGGCCCGGTGATTGTCGCGCAGGATGACTGCACCACCTGCGTGCCGCCCAACATGAAAGTGGATGTGGATAGCTTTGGCAACCTGCTGATCACGCCAGTGGAGGCGAACTAACATGGCGATTGACGGACGTAACCTGCAAATTCTGGCCAACTACTGCGCGGCCGCCGCTGATGCGATGGGCTTTACGCTGATGCGCACCGCGCACTCCACTTTCGTCAAAGAGACGGAAGATTTTTCCTGCCAGATCGTCAGCCGCGACGGCCTGGCGTTCGCCTCACCGCGCAGCTTTGGCGCGCCCTGGTACAGCGGCATCGATTACGGCCCGGTTTTGGCGCTGATCGACAGCTACGAAGAGGGCGATATCTGCATCACCAACGATTCCTACGCCGGTAATGTCGCCACGCACTCGCCGGATATCCATATCTGGAAACCGGTGTTTCATGGCGGCGAAATTGTCTGCTTTGTGGTGGGACACATCCACAACACCGACGTCGGCGGCGCGGTGCCCGCGTCTTTATCGCGCTCGCTCACCGATATCGTGCAGGAAGGGATTCGTATCCCGCCGCTGAAAATCGTGCGCAACGGCGAACTGAATGAGGAAGTGGCGCGCATCATGCGCCTCAACGTGCGCGCGCCGGAGCAGAACTGGGGCGACTTCAAAGCGCAGATCGCCTCGGTCAACGTCGGCGAACGCAAAATCCACGACATCATCGCGCGTTTTGGCGTCACCGATTTTCTGCAAGGTATCGAAGGGATTCTTGATTACGCCGAAGCGCAGGCGCGCAGCATTATCAACACCATTCCGGATGGCGAATATTTCTATGCTGATTTCGCCGATGAAGATGGCGAAGGCGGTTTCCCGTGCCGCGTGGCGATCACCTTGCGCGTCAGCGGCGACACGCTGGAGCTGGATTACACCGGCAGCGATCCGCAGCTGGCTTCGTCGCTGAACATGCCGACCGGCGGACGCGAACGTCATCCGCTGGCGCTGGTCGGCGTGACGTATGTGCTGTCGACGCTGGATCGTAATCTACTGCTCAACGCCGGCACTTTGCGGCCGACGCGCGCCATTCTGCCGCCGGGCACGGTGATGAACTGCGAAGCACCGGCGGCGGTCGGCATGCGCTCGCTGACTTGCGCGCTGTCGCAAATCGCCACGCTCGGCGTATTTTCGCAGGCGATCCCCGATCGCTTACCGGCCAATTCGCCGGGCGGTAATTCGATCATGAACATCCGCACCACCGATAGCGCCAACCGCAGCGTGGTGGCCTCGCTCGGTCCAGTCGGCGGCGGGGCAGGTGGCACGCCGCGCCACGATGGCCCGGACGGATCCGGCGGGTTATCGGCGTTCCTGAAAAACACGCCGATTGAGATCAATGAAGCGGAAGTGCCAATCCATTTCCATCGCTACGGCTTAGCCGTCGACAGCGCCGGAGCCGGACGCTATCGCGGCGGTTTAGCCACCGAGATGGCGTTTGAGGTTTTTGCACCGAATACCACGGTGACAGCGCGCAACCGCAACCGTTCGGTGTTCGCCTCGGCGGGCGTGCTGGGCGGCGAATCCGGCGGCCTGTCGCACTTCCGCACGCTGCGTAACGGCACCGCGATTGAACACGGTAACACCGACGTCATTCACTGCCAGCCGGGCGATATCGTCGAGGTGCGCGGACCCGGCGCGGGCGGTTACGGTTTGCCGGTGGAACGCAATGTGCAGCAGGTAGTGCAGGATGTGCGCTGTGGATTTGTCTCTGAGCAAGTGGCGCGTGACAGCTACGGCGTGGCACTGCGCGACGGTGAGATTGATGAGGTGGAAACCGCGCGGCTGCGGGCTGAGATGCTATCTTCGGCGGCGCAGCATTTTGATCACGGTATGGCGCGTACTGCGTTTGAAGCGATTTGGACGCCGGAGCGCTATCGCATGCTGACGGCATTTCTGGCCGCCGCGCCGGTAAGCTGGCGTCATTTTCTTAAGCAGCAGGTGTTTACGGCGGTGGCCGCCGAGCGCGATGCGCAGCCGCTGGACACGCAGATGCAGACGATCTTTGACCAGCTTAAGCAGCGTTATCCGGCGATGCAGTTGTAGGTATTAACCCAACATTCGCACATACTGTAGCGGCGCAATTTATTGCGCAATGCCCGGACAGGCGCGCTGCCACCATTAACATGCGCGATAAATATGTGCGGTTTGTAAGTAATGAACCCAACATTGGCACATACCGTAGCGGCGCAATTTATTGCGCAATGCCGGGATGGGCGCGATGTCTCCAGGATAATTCAAAACCGCGCGATGAATCGCGCCGCTACGGTAAGGTGCGTTTAGCCTGCTGGATAATAACGATCTAACTCCCAACGTAATGGATTTTGCTCAATATATTGTCTGGCAAAATACAACTCCCGCTCATCACGAATAACGCGTTCGTGAAAATTATATTGCCAGATGGATTGATGACATATTCGACTCACACCCGCTTTATAAAAAGCAATAATCCGTGAAAGCGGAAGTGAGTTTCCATCGGTTAACCATATAATCCCATGAAGGTGGTTAGGCATCAGAATGAAAAGGTCTAATTTTATCCCCGGAATTCTTTTTGGTAATGCTTGCCATTCTTTCCTTGCAACGCTGCCAATCTGTGAATCAATTATCTGCCCATGATTAATCCGGCCGAAAAGGGGTGCCCGTGAGCGAGTGACCAGCGTAATGAAATATGCGCCTGGTGAAGAATAATCATAATTTTGTAGGCGTGTATTTTTCCGTCGATTCATTGGATTCTCCTTTTTGCAGAGAATCATTCATCGTGATCTTTCTGTCAGTTTCAGGTTTTATTAGCCCGAGCTGGATTCCAGATTATTAATTGAATGTCAAAACCGCGCGATGAATCGCGCCGCTACGGAAGCGTGCACGTATTCATTGCGCAATGCGGGGATGGGCGCGGTACCGCAACGTGTGTTCGATCACATCATCTTCTCAATCTCACTAAACGGCACCGCGTGGCTAAACAAATACCCTTGCAGCTGATTGCAGCCCGCATCGGCCAGCGCGTTTTTCTGGCCTTCGGTTTCGACACCTTCGGCGGTCACCGTTAAGCCCATCGCGTGGCCCAGCCGCACCACCGATTCAACAATCGCGGTAGAGTTCTGCGCCACGCCCAGCGACTGGGTGAACGAACGGTCGATTTTGATTTTGTCCACCGGGAAGGTGCTGAGGTAATTAAGGCTCGAATAGCCGGTACCAAAATCATCCAGCGCGATGCGGAAACCGGCCTCACGCAGCGCGATGATGCTGTTGCGCGCCTCGTGTTCATCCTCAATCAGCACGCCTTCGGTGATCTCCAGCTCCATGCGTCTAGGATCGGCACCTTCTTCCTGCACGATATGAATGATGCGTTCGACAAAATTCACCGCGCGGAACTGCACCGGCGAGACGTTCACCGCCACCACAATATCCGGCAGCTTCAGTGCGGTTTTGCAGGCTTCGCGCAGCACCCATTCGCCGAGCGGAATGATCATGCCGGTCTCTTCGGCGATGGCGATGAAATCACCCGGCGAAACGTCGCCGCGCATGGCGTGATGCCAGCGTAACAGCGCTTCCAGTCCCACCACATGCTGGCCGCTGATATCCATCAACGGCTGATACCACACCGCTAATCCCTCAAATTTCACCAGCGCCTGACGTAAATCCGCCGCCATCTGCTGGCGGGTGCGCAGCGATTCATCCATCACTTTTTCGAACTGGCGATACTGGCCGCGCCCGTGATTCTTGGCGTCATAAAGCGCGATATCCGCTTTGCGCATCAGCTCCATCCGGTCGATGCCATCCTTCGGTGCCAGCGCCAGTCCAACGCTCACGCCAACCCACAGTTCGCTGCCGACCAGCTGATAAGGCTCGCTCAGACGGCTGATGATGCGTTTCGCCAGCGATTGCACCTGACCAATATTCTCCACATCCGGCATCACAATGATGAACTCGTCGCCGCCAATACGACCGACAGTGTCGCTGGCGCGCACAATCTCGTTGAGTCGACGCGCCACCTCAATAATCAGCTCATCGCCAGCGTGATGGCCGTAGGTATCGTTGATATTTTTGAAGCGATCCAGATCCAGCAGCAGCAGCGCCACGCGCTGATCGTGGCGTCCGGCTACCGCCAGCGCCTGGGTTAAGCGATCTTCCACCAGTGAACGATTCGGCAAACCGGTTAACACATCATGAAAGGCCAGATGCTGTGCCTGCGCTTCACTGGCACCGAGCTTTAAGAGCGACTGCGACAGCTTGAGTGACGAGGTCCAGATGCGCCGCACCATCACCAAACACAGCACGGTAATCAGCAGCACCGACAACAAAGTAGAAGGGCCAATGGTGCGCATCATCTGTGCGCCCGGTTTGTCCGGATTCCAGCTGAGATAGCCGACCGGATCGCCCTGTTGTGAATTCAACATAAAGCGCGCTTTGGTTTGTCCTGCCGGTTCGCTGTCGCTGAAGTGCAGCTGGCGCAGCTGGCTGCGATCGGCGAGGTTGCGCAGATAGCCATCATCGAGAAACTTAATGCTCACCAGACGATAGCGCCCGGCCTGTTTGGTGCTGCTGATATCGCCCACCGCCAGCGCGGCAGCGCGTTGGCCAATGCGCACGAAATCGGCGTGATCGGTTGGGCCCGCCACCACATCGCTGTTTTGCACCAGCGGGCTGTTCAGCATGTCCTGCAGATACGGGCCGATGCGCTTGTCCGGCACCGGCTGGCCATTGCGCCACACGTTGATCAGCTGGTTATCGCGATCCAGCAGCACCACCAGCTGATGATCAAACATGTCATACAGCCAACCGCCGACATTTTGCGTCAGCCAGCTTTGGTCGGGATGCGGCGACGCCAGCTGATCGGCGAGCGGTGACCAGCGCGTCAGGCTGCGCAATTGGCGCAAGTGTTCCGTCAGGCTCTGAGTAAAGGAAGCCTCGATCATGCGCTGTTGCTGATCGCGCGCTTCGTTATTGGTTAATGATGTCCCCCAGAACAGACCCACGCCCGCGCCGACAAAGGTAAGCAGCAAAATTGCCATCAGTGGCAAAATTACTTCACGAACAAAGTTGCGGCGAAAACCATCCGATAGTTTTATTGCGTTAATCATTTTAAGGTTGGCCTGACAAGAAGGATTCATCTTTTAACTTAGCAGAACATCGGCAGGCTGTATCCTGTAAGGTCGTTGAAAGCGTGATGTAAATAAGTGGTAAATTTTTGAACACTGTCACAAAGAGAACAGTTAAAAATAATTTATTAAAACCGCTACCGTTTCGCTGTGATTCTGCTGCCCTAAAGCAAATTCATCCGCCCGTCATTGAGCCGTCACGGCGCTGTCATCTGACATGCGCAATGTAATCGCCATCCCGCAGCAAGCCCGCTGCGTTCCTCAACCAATGCGAATGAGGTATTGAGCGTGATGGAGATATCCAGACATCCGACCACTGTGTATCAGGCCGTTGCCGCCCAACTGGAGCAGGCGCTGCAGGAGCGCTATCGCTGCGGCGACTATCTGCCTTCCGAGCAGCAACTGGCCGATCACTACGAAGTGAATCGTCACACCTTGCGCCGCGCAGTCGATGAGCTGGTCAATAAAGGCCTGCTGCAACGGCGTCACGGCGTCGGCATTTTGGTGCTGATGCGTCCTTACGATTATCCGCTGCATGCGCAAGCGCGCTTCAGCCAGAACCTGATGGAGCAGGGCAGTCATCCCACCAGCGAGCGTCTGCTGGCGGTGCTGCGCCCGGCGAGCAGCGATGTGGCGAGCGCGCTGGGCGTGAATGAAGGCGACAACGTCATTCACTTGCGCACGCTGCGCCGCGTCAATGGCGTGGCGGTGTGCGTCATCAACCACTTCCTGGCGGAACTCAGCTGGTGGCCAGCGCTGCAACAGTTCCACAGCGGTTCGCTGCACGATTTTATGCAGCAGCAGCTCGGCCTGAGCCTGACGCGCAGCCAAACCCGTATCAGCACCCGTCGCGCGCAGGCCAAAGAGTGCAAGCAGCTGGAGATTGCGCTGCAGTCGCCGCTACTGTGCGTGCGCACCCTGAATAAACACAGCGACGGTCAGGTAGCGGAATACTCCGTCAGCCTGACGCGTGGCGACATGATTGAACTGACCCTGGAGCACGAATGACACAGCAAACAGCCCGCCAGCATTGGCTCTCGGTGCTGGCGCACAGCGATGCCAACCAGCTTGAGGCGCACTGGCAGCCGTTACGCCTCAACGCCGATTTTGAACGCATCCGCCCGGCAGAAACCGGCTTAACCCGTTTGCAGGCGCGCATGGGCGGCAGCGGCAAACGCTTCGTGATGGGCGATGCCACAGTAACGCGCGCGGTGGTGAAACTGCACGACGGCACGCTCGGCTTTAGCTACGTGCTGGGGCGCGACAAAGCGCACGCCGAACGCTGCGCGCTGATTGATGCGCTGCTGCAACAGCCGGAAACCCAGGCGCTGTTACAGAAAAAATTGATTGCCCCGCTGGCGGCACTGCGTGAAGAGCAGCGTCAGCTGCGCGCGCGTGAAATCGCCAGCTCCAAAGTGGATTTCTTTACGCTGGTTCGCGGAGATAACTGATGACTTTACTGGCAAGTTTTAACCATCCGGTGGCTGATGCCCAACGGGCCTTTCGCCGCATTTTAAAAGCGATGAGCGAGCCGGGCGTGATGGTGTCGCTGCCGCTGCAACAGGGCTGGGGCGATCTCTCGCCAGCGGCCACGGCGGTGCTGCTGACGCTGGTCGATCAGGAGAGCGCATTGTGGCTGGATAATCGCATTGATAATGAAGTGGTGCGCAGCAACCTGCGTTTCCATACCGGCGTGCCGATTGTTGATGAGCGCGATGCACCTTTTGCGCTAACGCACGCGGCGGCCAATCCCGATCCGGCGCTGTTCGCCTCTGGCGATAACATGTCACCGGAGAAGAGCACCACGCTGATTGTGGAAGTGCCGTCACTGAGCGGCGGGTTAACGCTGCGCCTTTCCGGTCCCGGCTTACGTGAATCGCGTGCCATTGCGCCGCAGCTGCCAGAAGCGATCTTGCATTATCTGCGTGAGCGTCCGCATCCGTTCCCACAGGGCGTGGATCTGATTTTCACCTGCGGTGAAGCGATGATGGCGCTGCCACGCACCACCGACGTGGAGGTGTGCTGATGTACGTTGCGGTAAAAGGGGGCGAAAAGGCGATTGCCAGCGCCCATGAGCTGCAGGCCGATCTGCGTCGTGGCGATCGCGACGTTGCCGAATTGGGCTGCGATCAGGTCGCGCAACAGTTGGGTTTAGCGGTCGATCGCGTGATGACCGAAGGCGGCATCTACGATCCACAGCTGGCGGCCTTAGCGATTAAACAGGCAAGCGGCGATTTGGTGGAAGCGATCTTCCTGCTGCGCGCCTATCGCACCACGCTGCCGCGTCTCGCCGACAGCCTGGCGCTGACAACCGCCGAGATGCGCCTCGAACGTCGTATCTCCGCCGTCTACAAAGATTTGCCGGGCGGCCAGGTTCTCGGCCCAACTTACGATTACAGCCATCGTCTGCTCGACTTTACGCTGCTGGCAAACGGCGAAACGCCCGCTGCACCGCGTGACGATCAGGCGCTGCCCGAACGCTGTCCGCACGTGTTCAGCATGATGACGGCAGAAGGATTAGCGGCACGTGAAGAGGATGACGGTAGCGAGCCGTGCGACATCACCCGCGAACCGCCAGGTTACCCGGCCACGCGCGCCGCACGCCTGCAACAGCTGGTGCGCGGCGACGAAGGTTTCTTGCTGGCGCTGGGCTACTCGACGCAGCGCGGCTACGGCCGCAACCATCCGTTCGCCGGCGAAATTCGTACCGGCTATCTCAGCGTCTCGATCTGCCCGGAAGAGCTGGGCTTTGAGATTGAGATTGGCGAAATCCTGCTGACCGAATGCGAGATGGTGAACGGCTTCACCACCGAAACCGACAGTGCGCCGCACTTTACGCGCGGTTACGGCCTGGTGTTTGGTCGCTCCGAACGCAAAGCGATGGCGATGGCGCTGGTGGACCGCGCGCTGCAGGCGCCAGAGTACCACGAACGCATTGCCGGTCCGGCGCAGGACGAAGAGTTTGTGCTGTCGCATGCCGACAACGTGGAAGCGGCGGGCTTTGTCTCGCATCTGAAACTGCCGCACTACGTCGATTTCCAGGCGGAGCTTGAGCTGCTGAAACGGCTGCGCCAACAGCATCAGGAGCAGAACCATGAGTGAGTTAACCGGCTACAACAACGGTTATCTGGATGAGCAGACCAAACGCACCATCCGCCGCGCGATTCTGAAAGCGGTGGCAATTCCTGGTTATCAGGTGCCGTTTGCCGGACGCGAAATGCCGATGCCTTACGGCTGGGGCACCGGCGGCATTCAGATCACCGCCAGCATCATTGGCGATGCCGATGTGCTGAAGGTGATCGATCAGGGCGCGGATGACACCACCAACGCGGTATCGATTCGTCGCTTCTTCCAGCGCGTCAGCGGCGCGGCTACCACCGAAGCTACCCGTGACGCCACGCTGATCCAGACGCGTCACCGCATTCCGGAAACGCCGCTCGAAGAAGACCAGATTCTGATTTTCCAGGTGCCGATCCCCGAGCCGCTGCGCTTTATCGAGCCGCGCGAGACCGAAACCCGCACCATGCACGCGCTGGAAGAGTACGGCATCATGCAGGTGAAACTGTATGAAGATATCGCCCGCTACGGCCACATCGCCACCACTTACGCTTATCCGGTGAAGGTCAACAATCGCTACGTGATGGATCCGTCGCCAATCCCCAAATTCGACAACCCGAAGATGCACATGATGCCGGCGCTGCAGCTGTTTGGTGCCGGGCGTGAGAAACGCATCTATGCGCTGCCGCCGTACACCAAAGTGGAAAGCCTCGACTTCGACGATCACCCGTTTAGCGTGCAGCAATGGGAAGAACCCTGCGCGTTGTGCGGTTCGCGCCACAGCTACCTCGACGAGGTGGTGATGGATGACGCCGGTACGCGCATGTTTGTCTGCTCCGATACCGATTTTTGCCACCAGCAGCAGGAACAACAGCATGCACAGTGAACAGCCGCTGCTTGCGGTCAACAATCTCACCCACCTTTATGCGCCCGGCAAAGGCTTTGAAGAGGTGAGTTTTGAGCTCTATCCCGGCGAAGTGTTGGGCATTGTTGGGGAATCCGGATCCGGTAAAACCACCTTGCTGCGCAGCCTGTCGGCACGCTTAACGCCGCAGCAGGGCAACATTCTCTATCGCGCGCAGGATCTCTATCAGCTGAGTGAGAGCGATCGCCGCCGCTTGCTGCGCACCGAATGGGGCGTGGTGCATCAGCATCCACTTGACGGTTTGCGTCCGCAGGTGACAGCGGGCGGCAATATCGGTGAGCGCTTGATGGCGGTAGGTCATCGTCATTACGGCGATATCCGTAAAGAAGCGATGCGCTGGCTGCAGGATGTGGAGATCTCCGCTAATCGCATCGACGATCTGCCCACCACGTTCTCGGGCGGCATGCAGCAGCGTTTACAGATTGCGCGCAACCTGGTGACGCAGCCGACGCTGGTATTTATGGATGAACCGACCGGCGGGCTGGATGTGTCGGTGCAGGCGCGCCTGCTGGATCTGCTGCGCACGCTGGTGCGCGAGCTGAATCTGGCGGTGGTGATTGTGACGCACGATCTCGGCGTGGCGCGGTTGCTGGCGCATCGCCTGCTGGTGATGAAGCAGGGCCGCGTGGTGGAGAGCGGGTTGACCGATCGGGTGCTGGACGATCCGCATCATCCGTATACCCAGTTGCTGGTTTCATCGGTGCTGAGTTGAGATGAACAAGGTCGCCATAAATGGCGACCCTACGACGTGCCCAATGCAACCGTATCGCCCCGTAGGGTCGCCATTTATGGCGACCTTCTCGAAGACCAGCACAACTATCAAAATCATCAGGACATCACTATGCAACCTTTACTGCGCGTAGAGCATCTGAGCAAAACCTTTGTGCTGCACAACCAAAGCAGCGCCGCGCTGCCGGTATTGCAGGACGCTAATCTTGAAGTCAGCGGCGGCGAATGTGTGGTGCTGCATGGCCGCTCCGGCAGCGGAAAATCCACGCTGCTGCGTGCGCTGTACGGCAACTATCAGGCCAACAGCGGCCACATCTGGCTGCAACATCAGGGCGAATGGATCGACATGGCTAACGCGCCCGCGCGGCAGATTCTGGCGATTCGCTGTCACACCGTTGGCTGGGTCAGCCAGTTTTTGCGCGTCATTCCGCGCGTGCCGACGCTGGAGATCGTCATGCAGCCGCTGCTGGAGCGCGGCACCGAGCGCGCCTTCTGCGAAAAGCGTGCCAAAGAGCTGCTGACGCGCCTCAATGTGCCGGAGCGTTTGTGGTCGCTGGCACCGTCGACCTTCTCGGGCGGCGAGCAGCAGCGCGTCAACATCGCGCGGGGCTTTATCGCCGACTATCCGGTGCTGCTGCTGGATGAGCCGACCGCCTCGCTCGACAGCGCCAACAGCGCCGCAGTAGTTGAACTGATTGAACAGGCGCGCGCCCGTGGTGCCGCCATTGTCGGAATTTTTCATGACGAAGCGGTGCGCGAACGCGTAGCCGATCGCCTGCACGTCATGCAGCCAATGAAAGCAGGAGCAGAAGCATGATCATTAATAACGTCCGGCTGGTGCTGGAGCATGACGTGGTGGCGGGTTCACTGGAGATCCGCGACGGACGCATCGCCAGTTTCAGCGATAGCGTCAGCCAGTTGCCGGGCGCGCTGGATGGCGAAAACGCCTTCCTGCTGCCGGGTTTGGTGGAGCTACACACCGATAATCTCGACAAGTTCTTCACGCCACGCCCCAAAGTGGATTGGCCGGCGCACTCGGCGATGAGCAGCCACGATGCGCTGATGGTCGCCAGCGGCATCACCACGGTGCTGGATGCGATTGGCGTCGGCGACGTGCGCGATGGCGGGCATCGCATCGAAAACCTCAATAAGATGATTGAGGCGATTCAGGACAGCAATCGCAAAGGCATTAACCGCGCCGATCACCATTTGCATCTGCGCTGTGAGCTGCCGCATCACACCACGCTGCCATTGTTTGAAAAGCTGATGAACACGCCAGAACTGTCGCTGGTGTCGCTGATGGATCACTCGCCGGGTCAGCGCCAGTACGCCTCGCTGGAGATGTATCGCACCTATTATCAGGGCAAATATCAGCTCAACGATGAGCAGATGGATCAGTTTGAGCGTGAGCAGCTGGCGCTGGCCGCCGAGTTCTCCACGCCGAATCGCAACGCCATCTCCAGTTTGTGCCGTTCGCGCGGTATTCCGATCGCCAGCCACGACGACGCTACGGCGGCGCACGTTGCTGAATCCCACGACGTCGGCAGCGCCATCGCCGAATTCCCTACCACGCTGGAGGCAGCACGCGCCTCGCGTGAGTGCGGCATGCAGGTGCTGATGGGCGCGCCCAACATCGTGCGCGGCGGTTCGCACTCCGGCAACGTGGCGGCGGCGGATCTCGCCAGCCACGGCCTGCTGGATATTCTCTCCTCCGACTACTATCCGGCCAGCTTGCTCGATGCGGTGTTCCGCCTGGTGGCCGATGAACGCAACACGCTGACGCTGCCGCAGGCGGCTGCGCTGGTGACCAGCAATCCGGCGCGGGCGATTGGTCGGCACGATCGCGGTCGCATCGCCGAAGGACTACGTGCCGATTTAGTGCTGGCGCATACCGAACATGGTCATTCGCACATTCGTCACGTCTGGTCGCAAGGCAAGCTGGTGTTCTAATGGCGCGCCTGATCTGGCTTACCGGGCCTTCGGGCTCGGGAAAAGACAGCCTGCTGAACGCGCTGCGGGAAGCGCCGCCGGAGAATCTGCTGATCGCCCATCGCTACATCACGCGCGCCGCCGATGCGGGTGGCGAGAACCATGTGGCGCTGAGCGAGGCGGAATTCCGACGGCGCGAGGCGCTGGGCTTGTTCGCCGTGAGCTGGCAGGCGCACGGCATGCATTACGGGCTGGGCGAGGAGATCGATCTGTGGCTGGCGCGCGGGCTGAACGTGCTGGTTAACGGTTCGCGCCTGCATCTGCCGATTGTGCAGCAGCATTACGGCACGCAGCTGCTGCCGCTGGTGTTGCAGGTTTCTCCTGCGGTGCTGGAAGCGCGTTTGCGGCAGCGCGGGCGCGAGCCGCAAGCGGAAATCGAAAAACGGTTGGCGCGCGCCGCCGAACCGCTGCCCGCGTATTGTCATGCGTTGAATAACGATGGCGCGTTGAGCGACACCCTCGAGCATCTGCGCCAGCTGATTACCCCGTAGGGTCGCCATTCATGGCGACCTGGTTCATCGCGGTATTGAGGTCGCCATAAATGGCGACCCTACGCTGTCACCGTTTAATCATTTTACTGTCATCAAGCTTTCATCCGTTTTGCCCGTAATAGCGGGCAATCAACACCTCAGAAGAGATGGAGTGCAACATGGCACAGGCATTACTGAAAACCGTCGTCGACAACCCTTACCCGCACGTGACAGGGCAGGGCAACAATGTGTTGTCGGTGCAGGGATTGTGCAAAACCTACGGCGCCAACCAGGTGCTGGATAACGTCAGATTCGATCTGCATGCGGGCGAGTTGGTAGCGGTGATTGGCCGCTCAGGCGCAGGCAAATCGACACTGTTACACATGCTGAACGGCACCATCAGCGCGTCGCAGGGCGCCATCCTCAGCAATCGCCACGGCGAAGTGGATCGTGATGTGGTGACGCTGAATAGCCGCCAGATGCGCGAGTGGCGCACCGAATGCGGCATGATCTTCCAGGACTTCTGTCTGGTGCCACGTCTTGATGTGCTGACCAACGTGCTGCTCGGTCGTTTGAGCCAGACCTCGACGCTGAAATCGTTCTTCAAAGTCTTCTCCGAAACCGACCGTGCTCGCGCCATCGAACTGCTGCAGTGGATGAACATGTTGCCGCAGGCGCTACAGCGCGCAGAGAACCTCTCCGGCGGCCAGATGCAGCGCGTGGCGATTTGCCGGGCGCTGATGCAAAACCCGCGCATTTTGCTGGCGGATGAACCGGTGGCGTCACTCGATCCGAAAAACACCAAACGCATCATGGATGTGCTGCGTCAGGTGAGCGAGCAGGGCATCAGCGTGATGGTGAACCTGCACTCCATCGAACTGGTTAAAAGCTACTGCACCCGCGTGATTGGCATTCAGCGCGGCAAAATCCTGTTCGATGGACATCCTTCCCAGTTGACCGACGGCCTGATGCATGAGCTGTACGGCGACGAAATTAACCAGCTCCACTAACTCCCACAGCAAGAGAAAACCTAAGAATGAAACTGACTTCTTTAGCTTTACTGACTATTGCGATGGCATTTGGCGCAAACGCAGCGGATGCACCAAAAGAGTTGAACCTCGGGATTCTTGGCGGCCAGAACGCCACGCAGCAGATTGGTGACAACCAATGTGTGAAAGACTTCTTCGACAAAGAGTTGCAGGTGGATACCAAACTGCGCAACTCGTCTGACTATTCAGGCGTAATTCAGGGCTTGCTGGGCAACAAAATCGACCTGGTACTGAGCATGTCACCGGCTTCATTTGCCTCGGTTTACCTGCAAAACCCGAAAGCGGTGGACGTGGTGGGCATTGTGGTGGACGACAAAGACGGTTCACAGGGTTATCACTCGGTGGTGATCGTTAAAGCTGACAGCCCGTACAAAAAGCTGGAAGACCTGAAAGGCAAATCGTTCGGCATGGCCGATCCCGATTCAACTTCTGGCTTCCTGATGCCGAACCAGGCGTTCAAGAAAGAGTTCGGCGGCACGGTTGACGATAAGTACAACAACACCTTCTCCAGCGTCACCTTCTCCGGCGGCCACGAGCAGGACATCCTTGGTGTGCTGAACGGTCAGTTCGAAGGCGCGGTAACCTGGACCTCACTGATTGGTGACCGCGAAACCGGTTATACCTCGGGTGCCTTTGGCCGTTTGATTCGCATGGATCATCCTGACTTGATGAAACAGATTCGCATCATCTGGCAGTCGCCGCTGATCCCGAATGGCCCGATTCTGGTGAGCAACAACCTGCCCGCTGACTTCAAAGCGAAGGTGGTGGCCACCATCAAGAAACTGGATAAAGAAGATCACGGCTGCTTTGTTAAAGCGGTTGGCGGTACCCAGCACATCGGTCCAGCGACCGTGGCGGATTATCAGAACATCATCGATATGAAGCGTGATTTGATGAAGGGTACGCGCGGCTAAGCCTTTAAAACGGTGCGCATTAATGCGCACCCTACATTGTAGGGTCGCCATTCATGGCGACCTGGTTACACAGGAATCCCCCCCTTGACCGATTTCGAACACTACTACCAACGCATCCGCCGCCAGCAAAAGCGCGACTCGCTGCTGTGGTCGCTGCTGTTGCTGGCGCTCTATCTGGCCGCGGGCAAGATGGCGGAATTTAACCTGCTTACCGTTTGGCAGTCGCTGCCACACTTTTTTGACTACATCGGTGAAACTCTGCCGGTGCTGCATCTTTCACTGCTGTTCGCCGACGGCAAAACTGAAGGCTCGCTGGCCTATTGGGGCTATCGCCTGCACTTCCAGCTGCCGCTGATCTGGGAAACCTTGCAGCTGGCGCTGTCGTCCACCATCGTGGCGGTGGCCGTTGCCGGTGTGCTGGCGTTTTTCGCCGCCGATAACACCCAAACGCCGCGCAGCCTGCGGGTGGCGATCCGCGCCTTTGTCGCCTTCCTACGTACTATGCCGGAACTGGCGTGGGCGGTGATGTTCGTGATGGCGTTCGGCATTGGCGCTATTCCCGGCTTCCTCGCGCTGGCGCTGCATACCGTCGGCAGCCTGACCAAACTGTTTTACGAAGCGATTGAGAGCGCCTCAGATAAACCGGTGCGCGGCCTCGCGGCGTGCGGCGCCAGCAAACTGCAGCGCATGCGCTTTGCCTTCTGGCCGCAGGTCAAACCAACGTTTCTCTCCTACAGCTTTATGCGTCTGGAAATCAACTTCCGCTCCTCAACCATTCTCGGATTGGTTGGCGCGGGCGGTATCGGGCAAGAGCTGATGACCAATATCAAACTCGATCGTTACGATCAGGTCAGCATCACGCTGTTGCTGATCATTGTGGTGGTGTCGCTGCTGGATACGCTGTCCGGCTGGCTGCGTCGCCGCGTAGTGGAAGGAGACACAGCATGATCGCCTTAGCGCCGGATGTCGCCAAACTCAAACAGGAGCATGCCGCCCTGTTTGCCGCGCAGAACCGCTATCTGCGCCGCGTTGCGCTGGTGGCGCTTGCCATCGCGCTCTATTATCTGTTCTTCTTCGAATTCTTTGGCATTGAGTGGAGCCGTTTTCTCATTGGCTGCCAGCAGCTCAGCCGCTATTTCCTGCGTATGTTTGTCTGGCAGGATTTTCTCAACTGGCCGTTTGGTTACTACTTCACTCAGGTCGGGATTACGCTGGCGATTGTGTTCTCCGGCACACTAACCGCATCACTAATTGCCTTGCCGGTCTCGTTCCTGGCGGCGCGCAACGTGATGCACGATCCGGTTACGCGACCGATTTCGCTGGTGGTACGCCGCGTGCTGGATGTGCTGCGCGGTATCGACATGGCGATTTGGGGGCTGATCTTCGTGCGCGCCGTCGGCATGGGGCCGCTGGCTGGCGTGCTGGCGATTGTGATGCAGGATGTCGGCTTGCTCGGCAAACTCTACGCCGAAGGGCACGAAGCGGTGGAGCGTTCGCCGAGTCGTGGCCTCAGCGCGGTCGGCGCGAACAGCCTGCAGAAACATCGTTACGGCATTTTCACCCAGTCGTTCCCGACCTTCCTCGCGCTCAGCCTGTATCAGATTGAGTCCAACACCCGCTCAGCGGCGGTGCTGGGCTTCGTCGGCGCGGGCGGCGTTGGCTTGGTGTATGCCGAGAACATGCGTTTATGGAACTGGGATGTGGTGATGTTCCTGACTCTAATTCTGGTGGCGGTGGTGATGATCATGGACATGGTCTCCAGTAAGCTGCGTAAACGTTACATCACGGGGAAAGGGGTGCCGTTGTGGCAGCCTGCCGCGCGCGACTAAGCCGTTCACTGCGCTGCCAGGCGCGCTCCAGCGCCTGCACCAGCTGCGCCTGATGCCAGGGTTTCGCCAGCCGCTCACACAGCGGCAGCGTTACCTGCGTCTGGCGCAGATCCTGACCGCTGATCAACACCGTTGCCAGATGCGGCCACTGCGCCTGCGCCTGACGAATCACATCCGCGCCGTTAATGCCGCCCGGCAGCATCAAATCACTGATTAGCAACTCGATATCCGGCGTCTGGCGCAGCAGGGTCAGCGCGCTTTCGCCATCGCCACACTCCAGCGTCAGATAACCCAGCTGATGCAGATGTTCGCACATCGTTTGTCGCACCGTCGGTTCATCATCCAGCACCAACACCAGCCGATCGTTGCTGGCCTGCGGCACCAGCGGCGGCGGCACGCTGAGCGGTTGTGCCGCTTCTGGCGCGCGCGGCAATAACAGCCGCACGGTGGTGCCTTGGCCGGGCGCGGTTTCCAGCTCGATCTGGCCACCGGACTGGCGCACAAAACCATACACCATTGATAAGCCCAAACCGCTGCCGCTGCCAATCGCTTTGGTGGTGAAGAACGGTTCAAACACTTGTTCGCGTACCTCGGCCGACATACCGCAGCCGTGATCGATCACTTCAATGGTGACGCGATCGCGCTTGCCGTCAGCTTCCTGTTTGCGCTGATTCCAGATTCGCAGACGGATTTCGCCGCTCTGTTGCGCCATCGCATCGCGCGCGTTGACCACCAGATTGATCAGCGCATTCTCCAGCTGTCCGGCATCGATCCATGCTGGCCAGCCGGGACGCTGCGCATCGATCACCAGCTGCTGGCCGGGCAAAAGTGCGTGTTGCAGCAGCGAATGCAGATTATCCACCAACTCCACCACCGACACCGCGCGCGGATAGAGCGCCTGCTTGCGTGAGAAGGCCAGCAAGCGCTGCGTCAGCTGCGCCGCGCGATCGGCGGCCTGACGCGCACGATCGATACGGCTGGCGAGCGTGCCGGGCGGCAGCTGATCGACGGTTAACGCCAGGCTGCCGATGATCACCGCCAGCAGATTATTGAAGTCGTGCGCCAGTCCGCCGGTCAGCTGTCCCACCGCTTTCATCTTCTGGCTGTGCAGCAGCGCCTCTTCCAGTGCCTTGCGCATGGTGCGTTCCAGCACGGTATTCACCATGCCGCGCCGTGGTACCGGGCTGAAACGCAGCTCCAGCGTCCGTCCATCCGCCAGCCGCACTTCCTGCGCATCGGCTAAGCCGTTGAGCTCAACATCGACGCGTTTCAGAAGCTGCTGATAGTGCAAACCGCGATGCAGTTCGCGCGGCGCAATTCCGAGCAGCTCGGCATATTGCGCATTCCACACCACCAGCTGGCCGCTGTTATCGAACAGCGCAAAGCCATCGCGCATCGCGAGAAAGGTCGATTCCAGCTGGTTGCTTTTCTCTTTTAGCAAGCGCGAGGTGTGCGCCAGCGACGCAGTATTACGCGCAAACACGTTGAAGGCACGCGCCAGATCGCCCAGCTCATCACGTCGCGCCAGACCGGGCACGTTGACGCTCTTTTCTCCCTGCGCCAGCCGCGTCATAGCATGGGCGATGGCGGTCAGACTCGAACCGAGGTTGCGGTAGATGTAGTAACCGGCGTAACCGGTGATCAGCAGCGCCAGCAGCATAAACAGGCCGATAAAGCCGATGATCGAATCCAGCTCTTCATGGGTTACCGCGCTGCGTGCGTCGCTCTGCTGCGCCACCAGCTGCACGTAATGGGTGATGTCGTCGTTGAGCATCGCCACCAGCGCTTTGATGCGATAGGTGGCGTAGGCGATGGCAATATCGCTCTGCTCCAGCTGCTGCGCCACCGGCTGCAAATCAGTGCTGGTGGCGATCAGCCGCTGCACTTGGGTATTCAGCACGCCGTTGAGCCTCAACGCTTGCCACTGGCTGAGCACCGATTGCAGCTGCTGCACTGCGGCCTGCGGCGCGCTGGATTGAATCGCCACGCTGAATAAGCTGTGGGTTTGCTGGCGCAGCGCGGCGGAAGGGGCATCGGTGCGCGTTAGCAGGTCAATGCGATTGAGTAACAACTGTGATTGCCACAAGCCGCTCAGCATCACGTTGCGCTGCAGATGGCGCTGATGTCCGGCGCGCAACAATTGGTTGATGGTCTGTTCCAGCATCTGGCTGCGCTCGCGAATACGCGTCAGCAGCTGCGGCTGTTGCGACGCCAGTGGCGCATTCGCCAGCAAGCTCAGCGACCGTTGCAGCTCCTGCTGCGTTTGCTGCAGGCGCGCCGATTCGCTCTGATACTCCAGCGCGCCGACCACCTGCGATAAACGCACCGCCGCGATTGCCACATTGGCGGTATCGCGCGCCAGCGCCAGGCTGCCGTTCATATCGGCCAGCGTTTGTGCTTGCGCCTGTTCCTGAATGTGACCTGCGTGGCGAAATCCAAAAATTGCTACCAGGCTCACCGCCAGCGTCACCGACATCACCAGCAGGTTAAACAGCAGCAGGCGACTGCGCGCGCCCGCGTGCCAGTGCAGACTGTGACTCATGGCTGCCACTCCTTACCGCTCAACTGCTGGCGAGTATAGAAGCGCGATCGGGGCGAAATATGACAAATGTGAATGGCCGCTGACATTTTCCATTTATCTAAGGAGGCTTTACTCGCTGCAACCTTTGCCAGCAGGAGCCTCGTTATGGCGACAGCACCGATATTAGAAATGCGCGCGATCACCAGACGCTTCGGCAGTTTCTATGCGTTAAAAGGGGTGGATCTCACGGTCTGGCCCGGTGAAGTGCATGCGCTGATGGGCGAAAACGGCGCGGGAAAAAGTACATTGATGAAAATTCTGGCCGGTGCTTATACCGCCAGCAGCGGGGAAATTCTTATCGACGGCCAGCCGTACACCATTAAAGGCCCAAAAGAGGCGTTGGCGGCGGGCATTACCTTGATTTATCAGGAGATCAATCTGGCACCCAATCTGACGGTGGCGGAGAACATCTTTCTCGGCAGTGAAATCACCCGCGCGGGTCTGGTGAAGCGTCGCCAGATGGCGGAAGAGGCGCAGCGAGTGATTGATCGTTTGGGCGCACAGTTCAGCGCCACCGATCTGGTTAGTCGCCTGAGCATTGCCGAGCAGCAGCAGGTGGAAATCGCCCGCGCGCTGCATCGCAACAGCCGCATTCTGGTGATGGATGAGCCGACTGCCGCACTCTCGAACCGTGAAACCGAGCAGCTGTTTGCGCTGATCAAACGTCTGCGCAGCGAAGGGATGGCGATCATCTACATCAGCCATCGCATGGCGGAAGTGTATGAGCTGTCGGATCGCGTTAGCGTGCTGCGCGACGGGCAGTACGTCGGCAGCCTGACGCGCGAGCAGCTCAATGCCAGTGAGCTGGTGCGCATGATGGTCGGGCGTCCGCTCAGCGATCTGTTCAATAAAGATCGCAACATTCCACTCGGCGACATCCGTCTCGCCGTCAATCACCTGTGCGACAAACACAAAGTGCATCCCAGCAGCCTGTCGGTGCGGGCCGGTGAGATCGTCGGGCTGGCGGGGCTTGTCGGCGCCGGGCGCAGCGAGCTGGCGCAGCTGATTTTTGGCGTGCATCAACCGAGCGGCGGCGAGATCTGGATCGACGGGGAAAAAGTGCAGATTCACTCGCCGCGCGATGCCATTGCGCGCGGCATCGGGTTTCTCACCGAGAACCGCAAAGAGCAGGGCTTGTTTCTTGAACTGGCGGCGCAGGACAACATTGTGATGGCGACGCTGGAGCGCGATGCCAGCTACGGCCTGCTAAATCGGCGCAAAGGGCAAAAGATCGCCAGCGAGGCGATTGATGCGCTCAACATCCGCGTGCCGCATGCGCAGGTGCGCGCGGGCGGCTTATCCGGCGGCAATCAGCAGAAGCTACTGATTTCACGCTGGGTGGCGATAGCGCCGCGCATCCTGATTCTCGATGAGCCGACGCGCGGCGTTGATGTCGGCGCCAAGAGCGAAATCTACCGCATGATGCAGCAGATGGCGCAGCAGGGCGTGGCGATTTTAATGATCTCCAGCGAGTTACCGGAAGTGGTCGGCATGAGCGACCGCGTCTATGTGATGCGTGAAGGCGCCATCGCCGGTGAGTTGAGTGGGGCAGAGATTAGCCAGGAAAACATTATGACACTGGCCACCGGCGCGCAGCCGGTTCAGGCCTGAGGAGAGCGCAATGACCAGTGAATCCGCACGCGTAAAAAGTCCAACGCTAAAGCGCGCGTTAATGAGTGACCTGCTGCAAACCGTCGGCATCCTGCCGATTCTGATCCTGATCGTGGCGGTGTTCGGCTTTGTCACGCCGAACTTCTTCACCGAGGGCAATCTGCTCAACATTACGCGTCAGGCTTCGATCAACATCGTGCTGGCGGCGGGCATGACCTTTGTCATTCTCACCGGCGGTATCGATTTGTCGGTGGGATCGATGCTCGGTACCACAGCGGTGGTGGCGATGGTGGTGTCGCTCGATCCGGCGTTTGCTTCACTGACGATTCCGGCGGCGTTAGGTGCCGGGCTGATTATGGGGTTGTTCAACGGCATTCTGGTGGCATGGGCAGGGCTGCCGCCCTTTATTGTCACCCTCGGCACCTACACCGCGATGCGCGGCGCGGCTTATCTGCTGGCGAACGGCACCACGGTGATCAACTCCGACATCAACTTTGAGTGGATAGGCAACGGCTATCTCGGGCCGGTGCCGTGGCTGATCATCATCGCCTTTGCGGTGATTGCGCTGTGCTGGTTCATTCTGCGTCGCACCACCTTAGGCGTGCACATTTATGCGGTCGGCGGCAACGTGCAGGCGGCGCGCCTGACCGGCATCAAAGTCAGTGTGGTGCTGCTGTTTGTCTACGCCATGAGCGGTTTGCTGTCGGGGCTGGCCGGATTGATGAGCGCCTCGCGGCTCTACAGCGCCAACGGTAACCTCGGCGTTGGCTATGAGCTGGACGCGATAGCAGCGGTGATCCTTGGCGGCACCAGCTTTGTCGGCGGTATCGGCACCATTACCGGCACGCTGATTGGTGCGCTGATCATCGCCACGCTGAATAACGGCATGACGCTGATGGGCGTCTCCTATTTCTGGCAGTTAGTGATTAAGGGCGCGGTGATCATTATCGCGGTGTTAATCGATAAGTACCGGACGCGGCATCACGTGGGTTGAGTTGTTACCAGGTCGGCATGAATGCCGACCCTACAAGTAAGCAGGGGCGTCAGTTATGGCGACCATAAAAACCAAAAAGCAGGAGAACATCGACTATGCGTTTTAATCCGATTCTAACCGGACTGCTGGCGGCTACGCTTCTGAGCGCGCCATTGGTGCAGGCCAAAGAGCTGAAATCCATTGGTGTGACCGTCGGCGATCTCGCCAACCCGTTCTTCGTGCAGATCACTAAAGGTGCGGAGCTGAAGGCGCGCGAGCTGGCAGGTGACAAAGTCAACGTAACGCTGGTCTCCAGCGGCTACGATCTCGGCCAGCAGGTGGGGCAGATTGATAACTTCATCGCCGCCAAAGTAGACATGATCATCCTCAACGCCGCCGATTCCAAAGGCATCGCGCCCGCGGTAAAACGTGCGCGTGATGCCGGGATTGTAGTGGTGGCGGTCGACGTGGCGGCAGACGGCGCTAACGCGACTATCACCTCCGATAACACCGCCGCCGGTGCCATGGCGTGCAAATACATCTCCGATCGCCTGAAAGCCAAAGGCAACGTAGTGATCATCAACGGACCGCCGGTTTCTGCGGTACAGAACCGTGTGGAAGGCTGCATGAACGAGCTGAAAACCCATCCGGACATCAAGCTGCTCTCCTACAACCAGAACGCCAAAGGCAGCCGCGAAGGTGGCCTGGAAGTGATGACCGGCCTGCTGTCGGCTAATCCGAAGATTGATGCCGTGTTCGCGATTAACGACCCAACCGCGATTGGTGCCGATCTGGCGGCGAAACAGGCGCAGCGCAATGAATTCTTTATTGTCGGCGTCGATGGATCGCCAGACGGTGAAGAGGCGCTGAAGCGCAAAGGCTCGCTGTTCGTGGCAACGCCAGCGCAAGACCCGCAGGTGATGGCGGCGAAAGCGGTGGAGATTGGCTACGACATCCTGCAGGGCAAACCCGCGCCAGATAAACCGGTGCTGATTCCGGTGACGATGATCGATCGTAACAGCGTTAGCAGTTACAAGGGCTGGACGGTGAAGTAAGCCCACACAGATGTAGGGTCGCCATTCATGGCGACCTGAACCCCATAACGTGAGGAGCTTTCATGCAACGCTCTGAAGTGAATGCGATCTTACAACGCACCCGCGAATTCTTTATGCGCCAGGATGTGCATCTGCCGCCGTGGGCCGATTACGGCCTCAGCCAGTGGCGCGCGCTCGATAAACATGACGCCGATGAACTGCTGGCGCTGCACCTCGGCTGGGATGTCACCAGCTTTGGCGCTGACGATTTCAACCAAACCGGTTTAACCCTGTTCACATTGCGCAACGGTTCGCGCGGTGGCCAGCCGTGGGCCAAACCTTACGCCGAAAAGATCATGCACGTGCGCGAAGGGCAAGTCACGCCGATGCATTATCACCCGCAAAAGATGGAAGACATTATCAATCGCGGCGGCGGCAATCTGATCGTCACGCTACATAACCGCGCGGGCAATCAGCTGGCCGAGACGGCCGTCAACGTCACGCTGGATGGCATCCGCCAAACCCACGCCGCCGGTTCACAGCTGCGTTTATCGCCGGGCGAAAGCGTCACTTTGCTGCCGGGCATCTGGCACAGCTTTTGGGGCGAAGAGGGCTACGGCGATGTGCTGGTGGGCGAAGTCTCGATGCCCAACGACGACGAACATGACAACGTGTTTCTCACCCCGCTGGCGCGCTTTAATCCGCTTGATGAAGATGAAGAACCGCGCTGGCTGCTGTGTAACGAATATCACCGCTGGCTGGCCTAAAGGAGCCTGATATGGCACTGATTTCCCTGGCGCAGGGTTTGGCCCATGCGCAACAGAACGGCTACGCGCTCGGCGCGTTTAACGTCCTCGACACCCATTTTCTGCGCGCGCTCTATCAGGCGGCTGAGCGGCAGCGCTCGCCATTTATCATCAGCATCGCCGAAGTGCATTTTAAGTATGTCAGCCTCGAACATCTGGTCGCCGCCGTGCGCACCGAAGCGGCGCTGCACGATATTCCGGTGGTGCTGCATCTCGATCACGGCCTGCACTTTGAGGCGGTGATGCAGGCGATTCGCCTTGGTTTCACCTCAGTCATGTTCGATGGCTCGACGCTCAGCTACGAAGAAAACGTACGCCAGACGCGCGAAGTGGTGAAGATGTGTCACGCGCTTGGCGTTTCGGTGGAAGCCGAACTCGGTGCGGTGGGCGGCGATGAAGGCGGGGCGCTGTTTGGCGAGGCCGACAGCGATAAATTCACCGATCCGGCGCAGGCCGCTGATTTTGTGCAATCTACCGGCATTGATTGCCTCGCGGTGGCAATTGGCAATGCGCACGGGAAATACAAAGGCGAACCCAAACTCGACTTCGACCGGCTGGCGGCGATTCGCTCGACGGCTGGCATTCCGCTGGTGCTGCATGGCGGTTCCGGCATTAGCGATGCGGACTTCCGCCGCGCCGTTAGCCTCGGCATCAACAAAATAAACTTCTACACCGGCATGTCGCAGGCGGCGCTCGGCGCGATTGAAGCGCAGATTACCCAGCGCGATGCGCGCTACGACTCCTTTGCCGAATTGCTGATGGCGGTGGAGCGCGACATCGCCAACGTGGTGGCGCAGCAGATGCAGGTATTTGGCAGCACCGGGAGGGCCTGACAGGATGGTGCGTAACGGAATCATCGGTGCCGGCAGCATGCTGGTGGATCACGTGCAGCGCATCAGCCACTGGCCGGAACAGGGCTGGCTGACGGAAATTCAGCACAGCGAGAAGTGCAGCGGCGGCGCGGCGCTCAATGTGCTGTTTACACTGGCGCGCATGCAGCTGAATCTGCCGTTGGCGGGCGTTGGCATGGTGGGCGAGGACAGCGACGGCGACTACATCCTGCAACTGCTGGACGATCATCACATCGACCGCCAGTTTGTGCAGCGCACCGCAGGCATCAACACGGCGATGACGCAGGTGATGACCACGCCGGACGGCCAGCGCACCTTCTTCCATGCTCGCGGTGCCAATGGCAAGCTTGATTTGGCGCATTTCGCCGACGTCTCCACTGCACATCGCATCTTCCATCTCGGGTATTTGCTGCTGCTGGATAGCCTCGATGTGCCGGATGAGGAATACGGCATGCGCAGCGCCCGGTTGCTGGCGCAGATGCAGCAGCGCGGCTATCTCACCTCACTCGATTTGGTCTCACGCGTGGGCGAATATCGCCCGTTGGTGGTGCCTGCGCTGCGCTGGCTCGATTATCTGGTGATTAACGAACTGGAGGCGCAATCGCTTACCGGAGTTAGTTTGCGTACGCCGCACGGGCTTGCCGCACCCGCAGCCTTTGCCGAAGCAGCGACCTGGCTAATGCAGCAAGGCGTACGTCAGCGAGTGGTGATTCACGCACCGGAAGGCGCGTGGGGCCAGCAAGATGATGGCGAAGGGCGCTGGCAACCGGCATGGTGCTTAGCGCCGGAAGAGATCGTCGGCAGCGTTGGCGCGGGCGATGCGTTTTGCGCCGGTGTACTTTATGCCAGCCACGAAGGCTGGTCGCTGACGGAAACGCTGAAGCTGGCGCACACCTGCGCCTGTTTTAATCTGCATGCCGCCAACGCGCTGGACGGCACGCGGCCATTAGCCGAGATGCAGCGCTGGATGGATCAGGCGATTTGTGTTTCACGCGCCGAAGAGGCCGGGCGCATCACGTCTGCGGAAAAAACATAGCCGAGACCGCGAATGGTGCGGATCAGGCTCGGTTGATGCGGATTGCTTTCGATCTTGCGTCGTAGCCGCATAATCAGTACATCAATGGTGCGATCAAACACCTCGAGGCTTTCGCTGTGCGTCAGTTCGAGCAGTTGATCGCGGGTTAATACTTTGCGCGCATGCGCCACCAGCGCGCGCAGCAGCGTATATTCACCTTGCGTTAGCGGCACGCTTTCGCGCTGCGGATTGAACAGCTGACAGCGCGCATCGTCCAGCCGCCAGCCGTTAAATTGCCAGCCTTCGTCCGGCAACGCTTCAGGCTGCGCCAGTCGTCCGCAGCGCCGCAGCGCCGCGCGCGCCCGTGCCACCACCACACGCGGATTGAAAGGCTTGGCGATGTAATCATCCGCGCCCATCTCCAGTCCCACCACCATATCCGCTTCCGAACCCATGCCGGTCAACATGATCACCAGCAGGTCGGGGCGTTGACGCTGCATCTGTTGCAGCACCAGCAAGCCGTTGGTGTCTGGCAGCATCATATCCAGCATCACCAGCGAAATTTCCGGGTGCAGCGCCAGCAGGGCCAGCGCATCTTTACCCTGATGGCAGCAATAAACGGTAAACACATGTTCATTCAACACATCGTGCAGCAATTCGCACACTGCACGATCATCATCAACCACCAAAATCGCGGGCTTCATGGATGTGCCTCTTTTGTTACGAAAGGGTTAAAAGCAGTGTAACCCGATGTTTTTTACCTGCTGATTCCGGCAACAGAAACGTGAGCGCCATCGCCTGGCAGAGTGTGGAAGCGTGCAGTGCCGCACTCTTTTTGCCAAACAATCGCAACGAGGGAAAACGATTGCGCAGCGCTGGTGCAATGCACCATAATCGCGCCTCATTCTGGTTCGGAATTATCCTAAGCGAAGCATTATTCGGAAACGTAATCGATTGCGTAGGGTGATGGCATAGCTATTGCTATGTGGACAGGGGAAGGTTAAACGCCTTGCGTCCAATACAACAATAAGTCTGTAAACCACATTGGCAAGGAGCGCGCGCATTCGTGCCGACTCCGCTCATGAGAGATGATGATGTTAGAAAAACTCTTCAAACTAAAAGCGCACAACACAACGGTTCGCACAGAAATTATTGCGGGGATCACCACCTTCCTGGCAATGGCTTACATCCTGTTTGTTAACCCGAGCATTCTCGGTGCAACCGGCATGGACAAAGGTGCGGTCTTCGTGGCGACCTGTCTGGCAGCGGCGATTGGCTGTGTGTTAATGGGCCTGATCGCTAACTATCCGATTGCACTCGCACCGGGCATGGGCCTCAACGCCTTCTTTACCTATACCGTGGTTCTGCATATGGGTTACACGTGGCAAGTCGCGCTGGGCGCGGTGTTCTTGTCGGCGGTAATCTTCTTTGCCATGTCGCTTTTCAAGATTCGTGAGTGGATTATTAACAGCATTCCGCTGCCGCTGCGTGCCGGTATTGGTGCCGGTATCGGCCTGTTCCTGGCGATCATCGCGCTGGAAGGCGCGGGTATCGTGGTGGATAACCCAGCTACGCTGGTTGGCCTGGGCGACCTGACCAAACCGGGCCCGCTGCTGGCGCTGCTCGGCTTCTTCATCATTGTGGTGCTGGAAGCGCGTCGCGTTACCGGCGCGGTGCTGATCGGCATTTTAGTGGTGACTTTCATCTCCATGGGCATTGGCCTGACGCCATTTGGCGGCGTGTTCTCTGCTCCGCCTTCTATCGCGCCAACCTTTATGCAGCTGGATATTGCGGGAGCCTTTAACGTTGGCCTGGTCAGCGTGATCTTCGCCTTCCTGTTCGTGGACGTGTTCGATAACACTGGCACCTTGTTGGGTGTGACCAAGCGCGCTGGTCTGGCGGATGAGCAGGGCAACGTGCCGAAAATGGGCCGTGCGTTGATCGCAGATAGCGCCGCTGCGCTGTTTGGCTCGCTGCTCGGTACGTCAACCACCACCAGCTATGTGGAATCGGCTGCGGGCGTCAGCGCCGGTGGCCGTACCGGTTTGACGGCAATTGTGGTGGCGATTCTGTTCCTGCTGAGCCTGTTCTTCTCGCCGCTGGCGGGCAGCGTACCGGTTTATGCCACCGCGCCAGCGCTGCTGTTTGTTGCGGTGCTGATGGCATCTGGTTTGGCAGATATTGACTGGAAAGACATCACCACCGCCGCGCCGGTAACCGTGACTGCGCTGACCATGCCGCTGACCTACTCAATTGCCAACGGTATTGCGTTCGGATTCATCACCTGGACAGTGGTGAAACTGCTGAGCGGTCGCACCAAAGAGGTCAATCCGGCGCTGATCATTCTGTCGATTCTGTTTGTCATCAAACTGGGCTGGCTGAGCGCGTAAATCTTGCTTAACGGAAGCCCGCTCGGGCTTCCGTGTCTGCTGTTGCATCCCTTCGTTGATTTTCTGCGTGTCACCTCGCAATCCTTTTTGATGCTCACTTTCCTTCAATCTCAAAACGGCCCAGGCTGTGAGTGTTGTTTAAACCTGCCCGCAAAAAATGTGCTGCGAATGGCGGGATCGTGGAATGTTAACGCTGCGCAAATCTGTTTCACTAACGGTGTGGTGGAAAGATGAGCAACGCGATGGAAGAGGATTCGGTGATGGATTACCCCATTAGCAATACAACTCGTGTGTTCCCACCGCTTATTTTTGACGTTGGAAACAAAGGAGATCATCAAATGGAACAATTAACCAAACGGGTTGAACAGCTGGAAAAAACCACGCAGCAGATTCAGACAGATGTTGCGGTGCTAACGGCGCGTTCAGAACATTTTGCCACCAAAGCGGATATCGAAAAGGTTAGAGCCGAGCAGGGCGTAATGCGGGTAGAGATTATGGGCGAGCTGGGGGCGCTTGAACAACGTATCGATAAAAAGTTTGAGCGGATGGAGGATCAACTCAACCCGAAGTTCGACAAAATTGATCTAATATTTGAAAGAATTGAGCAAAGATTTGAAAGAGTTGACGAAAGATTTGAAAGAGTTGACGAAAGATTTGAAAGAGTTGACGAAAGATTCGAAAGAGTTGACCAAAGATTTAATCAGCTGGAGGATAAAATAGCTGCTTTCAATAACAGCATAACCTGGAAAATCATGATACCGACCGGCCTTCTGGTGCTGGCGTGGTTTGTTCAGAATATCGTTTTGAAAATGTCATGACGCGCTTTACTGCACTGTTCCGGCCCTTTACGGGCCGGAACCCATTATGATTACCTAAATGGCGGCTCGTTAAAGGTTCTCAGCTTCCTGGAATGCAGCTTGTCGCCTTCAGCTCGCAGCAGTTCTACCGCGCAGATGCCAATTTGCAGGTGTTCGGAGATTGCGCCTTCATAAAAGCGGTTTGCCTGGCCCGGTAGCTTGATCTCGCCATGCAGCGGTTTATCGGATACGCACAGCAAGGTGCCGTAGGGCACACGGAAGCGGTAACCCTGTGCGGCGATGGTGGCGCTCTCCATATCAACCGCAACGGCGCGGCTCAGGTTGAAGCGCAGCGCTGAAGCGGAGTAGCGCAGCTCCCAGTTACGGTCATCGGTGGTGACCACGGTGCCGGTGCGCAGGCGCTGTTTAACTTCTTCACCGGGCATGCCGCTCACCGCTTTGGTGGCGTCATACAGTGCGCGCTGCACTTCGGCGATGCTGGGGATTGGGATATCTGGCGGCAGTACGCTATCCAGTACGTGGTCGTCGCGCAGGTAGGCATGCGCCAGTACATAGTCACCGATGGTCTGGCTTTCGCGCAGACCGCCGCAGTGGCCAATCATCAGCCAGGCGTGCGGGCGAATCACCGCCAGATGGTCACAGATGGTTTTGGCATTGGACGGGCCAACGCCGATGTTCACCAGCGTAATGCCGCGACGATTCGGTGATGTCAGGTGCCAGGCCGGCATTTGGTGCTTCTTCCACGCCAGATCGGACATCATCGCCGTCGGGTCTTGAGTATCTGCAGTGATCACCACTTCACCGGCGCAGGCCAGGCTGTCGTAAGGCGTGTTGGGATCCTGCACTTGCTCAATTGCCCAGCGCACGAACTCATCAACGTAACGAGTGTAGTTGGTGAACAGCACGAACGGCTGGAAGTGCTCTACGCCGGTGCCGGTGTAGTGGCGCAGGCGTGCCAGTGAGAAATCGGTGCGCAGCGCGTCAAAGTGCGACAGCGGGAAAATCGCATTGGCGTGGAACAAGCCGTCGGCGGTTTCATCACCGATTTGCGACAGTTCGGTGGTCGGGAAATGGCGTGCGATGCTGGCGCTCATTGAGCGGTCCAGTGACAAACCGTCAATCACATAAGGATAAGGAATTTCCTGCTGTGACGGCGCGACCTCAATCAGCACGTCGTACTCTTTCTCCAGCATCTGCAGCTGCTCGCTGAGATAGTGACGCAGCAGCGCCGGGCGCGTGATGGTGGTGCTGTAGCTGCCGGTATGGGTAAAACGTCCCCATGCGCGGGTACGATTTTTCTGCGGGCCTTCGCCCAGCCAGGTGATGCGCAGCTGCGGATAGACAAACAGCCCTTGCTGACGAGCGGCTTCATCCGGCAATTGCCCGCTGGCGGTGAAATCGCGGATGGCGTTGCGCAGCGCGTCAACGGCTGCATCGTACAGGCGTTCTAATTCGTCCAGCGCTTGCTGGCTGCTCAATCCGTTCCGTTGTGTATTCATGGGTTCTCCTTCAGGAAACGTGGACCGTTTTCACCAGAGCATAGCGGATAAACCCTGCGTGACGATGAAGAATCTGTGATCGACCGCATTCTGCACCATCACGGTGCTGGTGTGTGGCGTAACCACAGCTATGTTTATGATCAGCAGGGATGTTACATCGCGTGTCTCCTGTTCTGGAGCGATGCCCGAGTAATAAATCGTCTACCTTCGCGGTATTGGCGAGCTTATTGCTTAGTTTTCAACCGTGGCCTTAATGAATCGATGCCGTAACTCAAAGTAGGTCGCCATGAATGGCGACCCTACGGGTTTGTGGGCCGCATGCTGTTTTGCCAAAGTTTCAGAAATTGATTTCTCCCATGCCGTGGTATGGCTCCGTTCCTGACCCGTTGAGGATTGAAAGCATGTCTTTGAAATTCATAAAACACCCAATGAAGGTGGCGATTGCAGGTTGTTTAAGCGTGGCCTTTTACGCTCAGGCAGATATTAAAATTGGTGTGGCCGGTCCGTTCTCTGGGCCTAATGCGACGTACGGCGCGCAATACTGGAAAGGCGCGAGCCAGGCTGCAGAGGATATCAACGCGGCGGGCGGCATCAACGGCGAGAAAATCGTGCTGGTGCAGGGCGATGATGCTTGTGAACCGAAACAGGCGGTATCCGTCGCTAACCGTCTGGTTGATCAGGATAAGGTGATGGCGGTGGTCGGCCACTTCTGCTCCTCATCCACCATGCCCGCTTCGGAAGTCTATGATGAGGCCGGCGTATTGGCGATCACCCCCGGATCAACCAATCCGAAAATTACCGAACGCAGCATGAAAACCATGTTCCGCATGTGTGGTCGTGATGACCAGCAGGGCGCTATCGCTGCGGATTACATCATCGATAAGCTCAAAGCCAAGAACGTGGTCATTATTCATGACAAAGACACTTACGGCCAGGGGTTAGCGGATGCCACCAAAGCCTCGCTTGAGAAGCGTGGCGTGAAAGAAGTGCTGTATGAAGGGCTGTCGCGCGGCGAGAAAGATTTCAATGCGCTGGTAACCAAGATCGGCGCGCTGAAACCGGACGTGGTCTATTTCGGTGGCTGTCATCCGGAGGCCGGTCCGCTGGTGCGCCAGATGCGTGAGCAGGGCGTTAATGCCGCCTTCTTCTCTGGCGACTGCATCGTGACTGAAGAGATGGTGACGGCAGCAGGCGGCCCGCAATACACCAAAGGCGTCTACATGACCTTCGGCAATGACCCGCGCACCATTGCCGATGGCAAAGCGGTGATCGACAAATTCCGCGCCAGTGGATTTGAGCCAGAAGGTTACACCTTGTATGCCTACGCCTCCGTGCAAACGCTGGCCGCTGCTTACAAAGCGGCAGGCAAAGACAACGCCAAGGCCAGCGACTGGCTGAAAGCCAACAGCGTCGATACCGTGATGGGCAAAAAAGCCTGGGACAGTAAAGGCGATCTCAAAGTGTCGGATTACGTCGTGTACCAATGGGACGACAAAGGCAAGTATCACCAGCTGTAATGTGCCACGCGGCCCCGCGCAGTGCGGGGCCATTCGCGATTGAGCGCGAGGTGTGCGCTCCCATTGAGTACGAGACGACATTATGGACGCCTTCTTCTTACAGCAGCTGATCAACGGTTTAACGCTCGGTGCCGTGTATGGCCTGATTGCCATCGGTTACACCATGGTTTACGGCATCATCGGCATGATCAACTTCGCCCACGGCGAGGTGTATATGATCTCCGCCTATCTGTGTGCCATTGGCTTATCGCTACTCAGCTTTTTCGGCATTCACTCCTTCCCGCTACTGATTTTCGGCACCTTAATCTTCACCATCATTGTCACTTCGGCTTACGGCTGGGCGATTGAACGTATCGCCTATCGGCCGCTGCGCAACTCGACGCGCCTCGCACCGCTGATTTCGGCGATCGGCATGTCGCTGATTCTGCAGAACTATGTGCAGCTTAGTCAGGGACCGTATCAACAGGGTATTCCCACGCTGCTCACCGGCGTGTTGCGCATGGAGTTTGATGGTGGCGTGGTGCAAATCACCTGGACCAAAATCTTCATCCTGATCGCCGCATTTTGCGGTATGGCGCTGCTGACCTGGATTATCCAGTACACCAAACTCGGGCGTATTTGCCGCGCGGTGCAGCAGGATCGGCGTATGGCCTCGATTCTCGGTATCAATACCGATCGCGTTATCTCGCTGGTGTTCGTGATTGGTGCGGCGATGGCCGGATTGGCTGGCGTGCTGGTGACCATGAATTACGGCACCTTTGATTTTTACGCTGGATTTATCATTGGCATCAAAGCCTTTACTGCGGCAGTGCTCGGCGGCATTGGTTCGCTGCCGGGCGCGATGCTCGGAGGATTATTGCTGGGCGTCGCGGAAGCGCAGTTTGCTGGCATGGTGAATTCTGACTACAAAGATGTGTTCTCGTTTTCGCTGCTGGTGGTGATTTTGATCTTCCGCCCGCAAGGACTGCTGGGACGACCGCTGGTCGCTAAAGTGTGAGGAAGCCCCGATGAATGCAATGACGCAAAGTCCTGTGCGCCAGGCGCTGCTCGACACGCTGCTGGCGGGATTGGTGGCGCTGGTGGTATTTGGTCCGATTGTTGGCGTGGTGCTCGACGGTTACAGCTTCAAACTGTCGCCACAGCGCGTGGCGCTGCTGGTGGCGGTGGTGATGGCGGGGCGCTTGCTGTTCAGCGTGTTTCTGCACGCGCCTTTTGGTCAGCGCATTATGCGCAAGTTTGCCAGCAGCGATGACGGTGTTTACGTGCGTGAGCCCGGCTATCGTTCGCGTTTGCGCTGGATATTGCCGTTGCTGCTGATCGTGGCGCTGGCCTTTCCGTTCCTCTCCAGCAAATACCTGCTGACGGTGGCGATTCTCGGCCTGATATATGTGCTGCTCGGGCTGGGTTTGAACATTGTGGTTGGCCTCGCCGGATTACTCGATCTCGGCTACGTCGCCTTTTATGCAATCGGTGCGTACGGCCTGGCGCTGGGCTATCAATATCTCGGATTGGGTTTCTGGAGCATGCTGCCGCTGGCGGCGCTGCTGGCGGCGTTTGCCGGTGCGCTGCTTGGGTTCCCGGTACTGCGTATGCACGGTGATTATCTGGCAATTGTCACGCTCGGCTTTGGTGAAATCATTCGTCTGGTGCTGACCAATTGGGTGGCCTTTACTGGCGGTCCGAACGGGGTTTCTGTGCCGTCGCCGACTTTCTTTGGCCTTGAGTTTTCCCGCCGCGCGCGCGATGGCGGCGTGCCGTATCACGAGTTTTTGCATGTCACTTACAACCCAAATATGAAGTTTATCTTCATCTATGTGGTGCTGGTTCTGGTGGTATTGCTGGTGCTGTGGATCAAGCATCGCCTGACGCGCATGCCGATTGGTCGTGCCTGGGAAGCGCTGCGTGAAGATGAGATTGCCTGCCGCGCAATGGGGCTCAATCATGTGCTGGTTAAGCTTTCGGCCTTTATGTTGGGCGCGTCAACGGCGGGGATTGCTGGGGTGTTTTTCGCCAGCTATCAGGGCTTCGTCAATCCCACCTCGTTCACCTTTTTTGAGTCGGCGCTGATTCTCGCTATCGTGGTGCTCGGCGGCATGGGATCGACGCTTGGCGTGGTGCTGGCGGCATTTGTGCTGACGGTAGCGCCGGAGCTACTGCGCAGCTTTGCCGAATACCGCGTGCTGCTGTTCGGCATGTTAATGGTGCTGATGATGATTTGGCGGCCGCGCGGGCTGGTGCGCACCGCACGCGTCGGCGTGCCGCTGCGAAAAGGAGTGCGCCATGAGTGATGCCATTCTGCAAGTAAACAACCTGATGATGCGCTTTGGCGGCATCAAAGCGCTAAATGATGTCAGCCTGGCGGTGGAGCGCGGTTCGGTGACCTCGCTGATTGGCCCCAACGGCGCGGGTAAAACCACGGTGTTTAACTGTCTGACCGGCTTCTATCGCGCCACCGGCGGTCGCATTGTGCTCAACGCCAACCAGCGCAGCACCGATGTGATTCAGGTGCTGGGGCAGAAAATCCATGCGGGCGACTGGATCAATCCCACCCGGCTCGGCTCGCGGCTCTGGTACAAGATGTTTGGCGGCGCGCATCTGGTGAACCGCGCCGGGCTGGCGCGTACTTTCCAAAATATTCGGCTGTTCCGCGAGATGTCGGTGATTGAGAACCTGCTGGTGGCGCAGCATATGCAGGTCAATCGTCAGCTGCTGGCGGGCGTGCTGAACACGCGCGGCTACCGTGAAGCGGAGAATCGCGCGCTGGATCGCGCTTTCTACTGGCTGGAAAACGTCGATTTAGTCGCCAGCGCCAACCGCCTGGCCGGTACGCTCTCTTACGGTCAGCAACGGCGGCTGGAGATCGCGCGCGCCATGTGTACGCGCCCGGAGCTGATTTGTCTGGATGAACCGGCGGCCGGGCTGAATCCGGTGGAAACCGAGGCGTTGAGCGAAATTCTGCATCGTTTGCGCGCCGATCATCGCATCAGCGTGTTGCTGATTGAACACGATATGCCGATGGTGATGCGCATTTCCGATCACATCGTGGTGCTCGATCATGGCGATGTGATTGCTCAGGGCACGCCGCAGCAGATTCGTCACGATCCCAAAGTGATTGCCGCCTATCTCGGCGCGGAAGAGGAGAGCGATCATGGCTGAACCGATGCTGGCTTTTGAGCAGGTCGATGTATTTTACGGTCCTTTGCAGGCGCTAAAGCAGGTATCGCTGACGGTGAATCAGGGCGAAACCGTGGCGCTGATTGGCGCTAACGGTGCGGGAAAATCCACGCTGCTGATGTCAATCTTTGGTCAGCCGCGCATTGCCAGCGGCGAGATTCGTTTGCGCGGTGAAGCCATCAGCCAGCGCTCGCCACACTTCATCGCTGCCAGCGGCATTGCGCAGGCACCGGAAGGGCGGCGCATCTTTCCGGATATGACGGTGGAAGAGAACCTGCTGATGGGTACCATCGCCATCGGTGAACGGTTTGTCAAAGAGGACAAAGAGCGTATGTATCAGCTGTTTCCTCGCCTGCTGGAGCGGCGCAAGCAGCGCGCCATGACGCTCTCCGGCGGCGAGCAGCAGATGCTGGCGATTGCTCGCGCGCTGATGAGTCGACCGAAGTTATTGCTGCTCGACGAACCCAGCCTTGGCCTCGCGCCGATCGTGGTGAAGCAGATCTTTGGCATCCTGCGCGAGTTGACCCAGCAAGGCATGACGCTGTTTCTGGTGGAGCAGAATGCCCGCCATGCATTGCAGCTGGCGGATCGCGGTTATGTGATGGTGAACGGCGAGATTCGCCTGAGCGGTAGCGGTGCCGAGCTACTCAACAATGATGAAGTGCGCAGCGCCTATTTGGGGGGCGCAGCCGATCCTGCGGTGGTGGCGACAAAAAGTTTGTAATAATGATTAAATGGTGATGGGAAACACTTTGCATAATTCTCAGTGGCCTATCATCATTATTACTCTTCTTCCTCTCCAAAGTGATTTGGTAATCCCTTGCAAAATCCTGGCGTAGCAGTGATGCGGGCGGTCAGAAACACGGCGTGGTATCCCAAACGCCGCTCTTACCGTACGTTGTTCTGGCGAGAAATCACCCCATTAGCCGTGCCCATCTTTATCGAAAACCTTTGCGTGATGCTGATGGGCGTCCTCAGTACCTTCCTGGTGAGCTGGCTGGGTAAAGAAGCGATGGCTGGCGTTGGTCTGGCCGACAGCTTCAACATGGTGATCATCTCCTTCTTTGCCGCCATCGATCTCGGCACCACGGTGGTGGTGGCGTTCAGCCTGGCAAAACGCAACGGCAAACGTGCGCGAGCCGCCACGCGACAGTCGCTGGGATTGATGACCGCGCTGGCGTTTGTGCTGGTGATCGCCATCGAGTTTTGGGGACATCTGATCATTGATGTGATTGCCGGTAGCGCCGATCCCAAAGTGAAAGAGCTGGCGCTGAGCTATCTGCAAACCTCTGCGTGGAGCTATCCTGCAGCGGCGATTGCGCTGATTGGCAGTGGCGCGCTGCGCGGCGCGGGTAATACCAAAATCCCGATGCTGATCAACGGCGGCATGAACATTCTCAACATCGTGATCAGTAGCGTGCTGATTTACGGCTGCATGGGTTGGGAAGGGCTGGGCTTTGTCGGTGCCGGATTGGGTTTAACCATCTCGCGTTATATCGGTGCGGCAGCGGCGATATACGTGCTGTATCGCGGTATTACGCCCGCACTGAAAATCTCCATCGCCAGCTATTTCCGGCGCTGGGACCGCAACATTCTGATGGAAGTGTTGGGCATTGGCGTGCCCGCCAGTATTGAATCGGTGCTGTTTAACGGCGGCAAATTGCTGACGCAGATTTTTGTCGCTGGCATGGGCACCAATGAGATCGCCGGTAACTTTATCGCCTTCTCAATTGCTTCGCTGATTAACCTGCCGGGTAACGCGTTGGGATCGGCATCGACCATTATTACCGGGCGCAGGCTGGGGCTGAATCAGGTGATGCAGGCGGAACGGCAAATCAAACACGTGTTCTGGCTGGCGATGATTGGATTGTGTTCGCTGGCGCTAATCACCGTGCCGCTCGCCGGCACGCTTGCGCAGTTTTACAGCCGCGATCCGGAAGTCATCTCAGTTACTAAGCATTTGATTTGGCTTAATGCCGCCTTTATGCCGATCTGGACTGCGTCTTGGGTGCTGCCCGCCAGCCTGAAAGGCGCGCGCGATGCACGTTACACCATGTATGTGTCGATGTTCAGCATGTGGGGCGCACGCGTGGTAGCCGGCTATTTCCTCGGGATTGTGCTGGGAATGGGCGTGATTGGCGTGTGGCTCGGCATGTTCCTCGACTGGACGGTGCGCGGCGTATTTTTCTGGTGGCGACTCAACAGCGGCAAATGGCTAAACAATTATCGCAAGATGATGGCGAAGAGTCGGGGATAACGCATTGGCCAGGTCGCCATAAATGGCGACGCTTTTATGCAATTTTTGGCAAAGAAGCGCACAACTAATCGTTTTGGTTATAGGGGCGCATGCGGTTTACTGTCAGCCTCAATCATTTGTGGAGCAGCTGACAATGAAAAACCTCTTGCAGCAGTGGTTTAACCAACTGATCAATGGCGAGACTGGACCCGCAGAAGAACGCGAATTCGATCTCAGCAACCATATCGACCTGTTGATTCCCATTAGCCAACTGTACGGCGTTGAGTTCCATCCTTCGGTGTATCGCTATTATGAGAGATAGGCGCCTGCACCATGTGATCCGCTACAGCTACTGGAATGAACTGTGCGCTGATGAATAAAGAACCCGCTCCAGGCCAGCGGGTTTTTTTATGTCTGTGATTAGGCGAGCAAGACGCGTTACAGTTCGGTTACGGCCAATAACGTCATTCTGCGTGCGACATAATCAAGTACGAGGTTACGCTGTTCTTCAGGCATATGGCTTTCAGCGTAGGTAGCAATGATCAGCGAGTGACTTTTCACCACATCGACCAACCATTTGCGGGCCAGCGCGGGTTGAATATCCATACCCTGAGCAAGCAGGATAAAGTCCGCACCGACATATTCCCCATAGCATGAATCAATTCCTGGCGCACTCCCGGCATCATTTTCTTCACATTCGAGCAGAGGCAGCGCTAAGTACTCGCCAAATGCAGCAGGATAGGGTACCACGCTGATAAAATCATACACCGGCGCAAGGTAAGCGGGTCCTGTTTCGGGAAGTATGATCCCGATATTACGCAGATGAAAATCATTATTCCCGAGCACATAGGCATAGACGATGCGTAAAAAAAGGTCGCGCTTACTGTTTAAACTATTGCTGACTGCGCTATTCAAAAATTTGGCAGCTCTCTCATAACTGATGGCTTTTTTATTATCAATTTTGCCATATTTATCATCGAGTCCCATCGCGCCGTCCAATTGCTCCTGATGCAATCGGGTCAGATCTTCATCTAAGCGATCATATCTTTTGATCACAAAGGCCAACTCATCTGGTCGGCCTTTTTCAGGCTGAAAGGGGATTAAGCCAAAGGGAGGTACGTTAAATTTTAGACGTTGCATGACGCACATTGTGGCATGCTCATTTTCCGCCAGATGTGGATACTCTTCAGGCGAAGGTTTAAGAATATAAGTGCCATTATTACTAACAACCTGCAGTTCCCCCTTTTCAAGACGCAGTGACAGCTTGGGTTGATAGCCGGAAATACTCATGCCTTTCTGACGTTCAGGCAGTTCCTGAATAAACTGACGACGCGTGAAGGGCAATCTAAGGGCAACTTTTACACTACCAAACAGATGCTTAATGCCTTTAAGGGAATAGTTCGTTTCAAGCTCGGATTCTTTGAGTTGAGCTAAATTTATCAGGCAGCATGCTGAATTCATGATGTTATCTCCTTGAGTACTACTGCACCAAGCAAGTCGTTACCGTTCTGCATGAGTAATCCAAATAGATCTTTATCATCAATTTTTTGAATTTCTGAATATCGTTTGCGTAACCAACCTTCTGGTGCCAACCCTTTGAAGAAAGGATGGAGCTCTTCATTAAAATAAGGTTCTCGCCTTACCGGCATACTTAATGAAATCGCGCGACCGCTATAATCGTCCCGGTAACAGAAAGTGAAACCGACGTCTTCCTCTGTCAAGGTACCGACAGACTTGTCATAGAGCCACACCTCTATTTTTCGAGCCATACTTTTATTCCGAGTTCCTTAAGCAAGGCATGAAGATTCATTGCCTTTGCGGCAGCAGGATTGGCGATCATTCTTTTGAAGGTTGAGATAGACACGCCAATTTGCATCGCCATCTCTTCATAGGTGATATTTTGCCGCTTCAACTCATTGATCAGTATGGGTGGCAGTAATAAAAGCTCAAGGGCAGTCAAAGTAGGCTTATCGGATGCTGCGAATTCAGTGGAACGTTGAACATCAAATGTCCACTCATCGAGCAATTTCTTCTTGTCTGCATGAGAGAGGCTTTTAAGCAGAGACCTAATTTCGTCAAGGTTCATTTATGACACTTTCCCCATTTTTTTAAGCAGCATGCATCTACATTTCCTGAATATAATACTAAAAAGTTCATTTTTGAACCTTTAGCGCGTTTTCATGCAATTTCGACTAAAAAAATGGAATCAAGAAGTGTAAAGTATCATTTTTGATACTTTTGCATTGATTGGTAATTCTTTTACCCTCAGACAAGCAAAATTATGCCAAAAAGGTTCAAAAATGAACGGTAGGGAAGGATATAAGAAAAGCAAAAAGCCCGCTTAGTTTCCTAAGCGGGCTTCTCTAAATATGGCTCCTCTGACTGGACTCGAACCAGTGACATACGGATTAACAGTCCGCCGTTCTACCGACTGAACTACAGAGGAATCGTGTGAACGAGGCGAATATTAATGGCGCCCCTTGCAGGTGTCAACAGCTTAAAACACATTTGTATTCAACTGGCTAGCATTAGTACAAAGCGATCGCGATTTAAGCAGGTTCTGCTGTTAGCATCGCCAATCGCGCCAGTGGATCCTGACGATAGAACTGCTGCAGATGGCGATACATCACCGGGAAGCGGTTAGCCAGTAAATCCGGTGCGCTGAAGAAATACTCTGACAGCACCGCGAAACACTCTGCTGCATCGCTGGCGGCGTAGGGATCGATGGTTGCCGCCTGTTCACCGACTAATTCAACTTCAGCTTCAATTTCTGCCATCGCCTGCTGCAAATCTTTCTCCCAGCTGGCGACATCACGTAGCGCCATCACCGGAATGCCGCTGGTGTAACCGCTGCCGCGCGCATCGAGTTTATGCGCCACTTCGTGGATCACCAGGTTAAAGCCGGAAAGATCGAGTGAATCCTGAATATCCAACGCGTTTAACACTACCGGACCTTGCGTCCAGCTTTGTCCGGCGTGCACTGCCGGCGCGTGGTGCACCAGACCGTTATCATCTTCCCAGCGATCGTCGACGTTGAACGGCTCGGGATAGATCAGCACTTCATGGAAGCCATCGAGCCATTCGAGTCCAAGCTTCAACACCGGCAAACAAAACAGCAGCGCCAGACGTGTCAGCAACAGTTCGTCGAGCTGCAGGCCTTGCAGCGGCGAGATTTTTTTCTGCTGCAGGAAGCGTTGTGCCAGCGTAACCAGTGCGGTTTTTTCATCAGGATCGAGCAGTGAAAAGATTGGCTGCGCCAGCGCCTGTTGCCAGGGAAGCGCCAGTACTGAAGTCTCTATTTGCGCATGCCACGGCCATTTGAACATTGCGTCACTCACTCTTCAGACGAAAACAGTATCCTGGCGCGGCAAAGGAGGAATTACCAGCGCGTAATCAAAGCCGGCTATTCAACCAGTTAGCCGAGGATTTGTCTGTGATTGGCGTGGCAAAGCGGGAAAGTCATGGTGAGGAAATAAAAAAGGTCGTCATGAATGACGACCCTACGTTTGCATGCTTCGCAGCGTTTATCTTTAGCGTTCAACCCGCTGAAACGCGATCACCCAAACCCACGGGTTCACTTCCCAGCTGGTGGCGCCGTACTGTTTCTGCCACGCTTTGCGGTACGCTTCTTTCGGCGATTCAGAATTCATATTCATGGTGAAGAAGTTATTCAGGAAGTGAGAATCGGTCTGCACGCCTTCCGCCATAATGTCATCTTCACTAATGTCCTGAATCTTCTCGGCACGTACCGAGGTAATTTGCAGATCGATGCGGCTGGCCCAGCGCGGCATATGAATGGCGGTCTGCCAGCCAAACTGCTCGGCATTCTGCAAATTCTCATCCAGCTGTCCCAACTCATTGCTGTCAGCGCGATATTGGCAATACGCCGCATTGCGGAACGGCAGGGGATCGCGTTCGTAATCCGCCAGTAAGTTTTCCGGCACAATCGGGCCGCGCCAGGTTTCACGCACCCACAAACCATCGCCCGCCTGACCAAATGGGCAGTGCGAACTGACATCGGTCATCGACATCAATTTATAGCCGTGCAGATGATTGGCGCTGACGTCAAACGCGTGTACGCCTTCATGGTGATCCTGACCCGGACCGAAAGCTTGAGTTTTCATAATGCGCCGGGTCTGCGTTTGCTGGCCAACCAGCAGGGCGCGCACCCGCTGTTCGGAAAAAAGAATCGGCCGTTCTTTCATTGCATACCTCTTATTGTGTCACAAACCCGGAAACTGCGAAGAATCCCCCAACATCCGTAGATGTGAGAGCTAGCATAATGGGTTTGAATCAGTTTGCTTAATAATTTGTCGCCTTAGTATCAGGCTAATCTGGCAATTTTAGATTTTAAAAATGGTTCATAAGCAAAATGTGTGCTGAAAAGGACTTCGCAAGGGATCCGAAGCCAGAATTTTTCCAGATACAGTACGTTATAAAGCCCAGAATGGGAACCTTTTCAGATAATGCCGTGTTGATCTGCCCTTAAGAAGCCGCATATATCAGCGCATATAACTGGAATTTAGCGCTAAAGCGAAATTTGTTGATGACGCGAATATATTAAGCCTGTTGAACAGAGTTATTTAACTAAAACGCGCTAAGGAAATGCCGAAATCGTAATGGCTGCTGTGCAAGTGACGTTAACAGCGCTATAACAAGATCGGGATCTCATTTTTACGCTTTGCACATCCTGGAAGGATGTAAAAAAAGTGTCATGACCAGGCCGCTATGATGTCCGCAGGAACTTAGATAACAGCAATAACAGGAGAAGCACGATGTCACTTACTCACTGGCAACAACGCTACGAGAACTGGCTGCAGCTCAATTGGCTGCATGACGACAAAGCCCACGATATCGCGCACCTGCGCCGCGTCTGGATGAGTGCAAAGCGCATCATGCAGCACAGCGACGCCGATCCTATGATCGTTATGACCGCCTGCTACTTTCACGATGTGGTTAACCTGCCGAAAAACCATCCTGAACGTCATTTAGCCTCAACCTATGCTGCGGAAGAGACGCGCCGCATTCTGCAGCAGGATTTCCCGGACTTCCCGTTCGAACTGCTGGATGCCGTCGCTCACGCGGTGCAGGCTCACAGCTTTAGCGCGCGTATCGCGCCACAAACGCTGGAAGCGAAAATTGTGCAGGACGCCGATCGTCTCGAATCATTAGGTGCTATCGGCCTGGCGCGGGTTTTCTACACGGCAGGCGCGTTAGGTCGTCCGCTGTTCGACAGCGAAGATCCGTTAGGAAAAGAGCGTGAACTGGATGACGTGAAGTGGACGTTGGATCACTTCCAGAAAAAACTGCTGGGTTTACCGCAAACCATGCAAACCGAAGCCGGGCGCCTGTTAGCGGAACATAACGCGGATTTTCTCGTGCACTATATGGGCAAACTGTGCGCTGAGTTGCAGGGCAATCTGACGTCGGTTGATGAATCGGTGTTAAGGGATTTCAGCCCTATACACTCGTAATATTAAATTTTTATGACAGTCTGTTAACTTTCATCTGCTTCCGCTACGTTGTTGTAAATCAAAAGGGAGTATGAAAATGACCGAGACCGTTAACTTAACCATTAAAATTGACCCGGCACTGAAAGAGCACATCAAACAGTTAGCCGCTGATAACCAAATCTCCATGAGTCAGGAGATCGTTAATCGCTTGCAGGCCAGTTTAGATGCGGGTGCGCAACCGGCCATTGATAGTCTGGATACCCAGGAAGCCGTGGAAGATCAGCTCTCCGCCGCAGAATTGAAGCAGATTCGTGCGCTGCTGAAGAAAAGTAAGAAGAAGAAATAAGCGAAAAAACCCGTCATTGACGGGTTTTTTTATGCCTGCAGATTAAATACGGAACTGCTGCGCGCGCTGCGCCAGGCGGTCCGATAACTCGCGCAATTGCACCGCCGATTGCACCTGATGGGCGTTCAGCACTTCGTTTTGCTGTAGCTGTCCGCTCATCTCCACCACTTCCAGCGCAATCTTTTTCACCCGATGGCTTTGCGCAGCACTGTTTTGCTGCAGCTCGTTCAGCTGCGTTACCACGCCAGACACCGCAGCGCTGATCTGCGCGAACAACACTTCCAGCGCTTTCACCTTATCGAAGCCATCATGCACATGTTGCTGTGTATGCTGAATCAAGCCATCAATCTGGCGCGTGGAAGTACCGCTTTGCTGCGAGAGCAAGCCCATCTCTTTGGCGACCACCGAGAAGCTCCGCCCATAAGCGCCCGCATGTGCCGACTCAATTGCGGCGTTCAGCGATAACAACCGCGTCTGCATCGACAAGTCATCCAGCATGCCCACAATCCCGGCGATATCATCCGATGCGGTGACAATTTGCTGCATCTGGGTTTCCATCTTATCGACCTCTACCGCGCAGTTACGCATCAACGCATCGGCTGATTGTGCTTCCTGCGTTGCCTGCTGCGAGAACTGTGCACCGATCTCCACCTCTTCCGAAACGCGATCCAGGCGCTGCGACAAGTGATGGAAGCTGGCATTTTGCTTCTGATGTTGCTGCATCACTTTTTCGTTGTGCTGCTGCATATCCTCGGCACCGGCGGCGACGCTGACTGCCACCGTGTTGATGTCGCGCACAATCTGTTGCAAGCCGAGCCGCATGGTATCAATCGACTGGAACAGCTGGCGCGTTTCCAGGGACTGGCGACGCGGATGGTTTTGCGCATCGACCAGATCACCGGTGGCGATCTGTTCCAGCTGCGCGTTAGCGCGACGCAGCGGCAACAGCACGCCGCGCATCAGCAGGCTGGAGGCCAGCACTAACAGCGCCATCAGCACCGCGCTGACAATCAGCGACATATTGCGGCTCAGCTTCAAGGTGCTAAGCGTGTTCTGATTCACGCTGCTGAGCTGATGATTAGCCTGCTCGATTTCACTGAACCAGGCATCATTAAACTGTTGCTGAAACGCCTGCATCGGCACCATAAAAAAGGCGTTAATGTCATTGGCCGCCAATCCTTTCAGCTGCTCCTGCAATCCTTCCGCCAGCATGGCGAAACCTTGCGCCAGCGGGCTATCTGCATTGGCGTGGTAGGCGGCGAACTGTTGCTGTGCATTTTTTAAAGAGTCATCGGCCGCTGCAGCCAGACTTTTCCAGCTATCGACTGAGCCACTTTGCTGATCCTGCATCAGATAGATGCCGGCGCGATGGCTGTTATCGCTGGCGGTGAGCAGTTCGATACGTGCTTTATCCAGCAGGGCCAGACGTTCACGCAGTTGATTCGCCTGCTGCAGCGAAGTTTGCGTCTGATTGACGTGGGTATTCAGCAGCAGCACACCGGCAAACTGCAGCGCGCAGAACAGCACGATAAACAGCAAAAACTGGCTACGCAAACTGGTGAGCCACAACGGAATTTTCAGGGATAACCGCGCGCGCAGCCGCAGCGGCAGAGAGATAACGGACAGGAGTGACATCACACGCCTCCAAAAAATAAAACAGGAGTATTGGCAGCACGCGTGACAGTTTGGTGACAGCGGGCGCGATTAGGCGGAAAACAGCATAAAGCGCGGCCCTAAATAAAATTGTGGTCCTGAATAGCTACGCCTTTTGCGCGGCGTACTGTTCAATCAACGGTAATAACAATTGCGCCACCGCAGCAAATACCGGCACCACCACCGAGTTGCCGAACTGCTTGTAGGCTTGCGTATCGGACACCGGAATGCGCAGTTTGGCTTCTCCCGGCGCTTCAAAACCCATCAGGCGGGCACATTCGCGCGGAGTTAAACGACGCGGACGGCGCGCCATATTCTCAGCCTGCTGGAAATCAGTTTCGCCTAACGCGTGATCCCAGCCGCGATCGATGAGGATTTCCGAACCATCTTTGTAATAGCGCGCCGATAAGGTACGCACACAAATGTTCAGATTACGCGGATCGTTTAGGCCAAAGCCGAAGCCGTTGCCTTTGGCTTTATGCTTTTTCGCGTATTGATAGAGATAATTCCACAACGTTGGCGACAGCGTGTATTTCGCTTCCGGCTGGGTTTCCAGCAGGCTGTGAAGTGACGGCACATTTTGCGGATAGAGCGCGGGCAGGGCGCGCAACGAGAAACCTTTGCTGAGCCCGCTGTCGCGACGAATGCCCACCAGCACAATGCGCTCGCGATGCTGCGGCAGAAAATGGCGCGCATCGATAACCTTGGCATCCGGCAAACTGCTGTCGTTGGCATCCGCCACGTCATAACCGAGCTCATCCAGCGTGGCCATGATAATGGCGAAGGTGCGGCCTTTGTCGTGGCTCTTGAGGTTTTTCACGTTCTCCAGCACGAAGAACGGCGGCTTTTTAGCAGCGAGAATGCGCGCCACATCGAAGAACAGCGTACCTTGCGCTTCACACTCAAAACCGTGCGCGCGACCCAGCGCATTCTTCTTGCTCACGCCCGCCAGCGAGAAGGGCTGGCAAGGAAAACCGGCCAGCAGCACCTGATGATCGGGAATGGTGCGATCGATATGCTGATAAATTTCCTGCTCATCGCTAATGCCTGCCGGCTGCGTCACCAGACGAATATCACTGTTGAAGTGGTGCAACTGCGGATCGCTATACAGGTTAGCTTTGTAGGTGCGCACCGCTTCTTTATTCCATTCGCTGGTGAACACGCACTGTCCGCCAATTTGCTCAAAGCCACGGCGAATGCCGCCGATACCGGCAAACAGATCAACAAACTGGAATTTGGCGTCGTCATAATGCGCCGGACGCTGCGGCAGCAAGGCCTGCAGGCTGGCGACTTCGCGGCTGGAGAGCGCCGGCGCGGCACTTTTACCGGCGCGAATACGATTCAAACGCGGCACGCTCCAGTCGCGGCCACCGGCTTCGGTTAAGGTAATAACCACATCGCGTGCGGCATAGATATCGAGCACCTGCAGTAACAGCGACGTCGCGTCATCCTGATTGGCGGTAAACGGGGAGGGCGAGACGGGGTCGATAGCGAGCATGCGTTTTTCCTTAACAGTGAAGCGGCTATGCTAACACTCATCACGCAACGAGGAAATTGGCGTGCGGTGTGCTTTCGCTTTTGGCCTAAGCCGCTAAAGTTGAAGAAGCGCTAATACAAGGAGACGCTATGGCAGACGTTCACTCGCAAGCCATTCGCAGCAAAAACATGCGCGCCATTCGCAATCAGGATACCGCGATTGAACAGCGTATTGCGTTGATTCTTAAAGATCGCGGCTTCACCTATCGCGTGCAGGATAAAGCGCTACCGGGCCGCCCGGATTTTGTCCTGCCCGCCGAGAAAGCGATTATTTTTGTTCACGGCTGCTTCTGGCATCGTCATCACTGCTACTTATTTAAGATGCCCGCCACGCGTACCGAATTCTGGAGTGGCAAAATTAACAGTAACGTTGAGCGCGACCGGCGTTACGTCGAACAACTACGCGAAGGAGGCTGGAAAGTACTGATTGTTTGGGAGTGCGCGCTGCGCGGCAAACTGCAGCTGGAGGACAGCGCGCTGATTGAACGTTTAGAAGAGTGGCTGCTGGCGGCAACCGACAGCAGCGAAATCGACCATCAGGGCTTGCATCACTATCGCGTTGAATAGTGCGAGATTGTTGCTTTTAGCCGCCATAACAGTTTAGATCTCCCTTTTCTCTGGGACGCGGAATGAGCCATGAGCAGCATCAAACTTACCGTTAAGCGCCTGTATCAACTCCGCGATGAGCGGATGGTGACAACCCAAGCCACGGCGCGCATTTATCTTGGCGATCGGCTGGTCGCCACCGAAGAGATCAGCGGCATGACGGAAAGTCCGGTGAGCAAGTATTTGCACGCCGGGGATTTGACGGGGCCATTACGCGTTGAATGGGACTGTGCGGGCATCGCCGATATGTCAGTGACGGCGATTGAGCGTTGCCCCTGTTGTCAGGATCACGAACCGGAATAATAAGGAATACCACTTTGGCAGGAACCAGTTTACTTACACTTCTGGATGATATTGCAACACTGCTCGACGATATCTCGGTAATGGGCAAAGTTGCGGCAAAGAAGACCGCAGGCGTATTGGGTGACGATCTGTCGCTGAATGCGCAGCAGGTTAGCGGTGTCAAAGCCAACCGTGAATTGCCGGTTGTATGGAGCGTGGCAAAAGGCTCCTTTCTCAATAAATTAATTCTGGTGCCGCTGGCGTTATTGATCTCGGCTTTTGCGCCCTGGTTGATTACGCCGCTGCTGATGATTGGCGGCGCGTATCTCTGTTACGAGGGCGTGGAGAAGGTGCTGCACAGCCTGAATCACGATAAGGCTGAGCAGAGTCCGGAAGCGCGTCAACAGCGTCTCGATAAACTGGCGCAGCAGGATCCGCGTGCGTTCGAAAAAGATAAAGTCAAAGGCGCGGTGCGCACCGACTTTATCCTCTCGGCAGAAATTGTCGCCATCACGCTGGGCATCGTTTCAGAGGCGCCGCTGCTGAATCAGGTGTTGATTCTGGCGGGCGTCGCCATTCTGGTGACCATCGGCGTGTACGGCATCGTGGCGATGATTGTCAAAATCGATGATTTGGGATTCTGGCTTAAAGAGAAATCCTCTACCGTCGCGCAGGCGATTGGCGGCGTGTTACTGGCCTTTGCGCCCTGGTTAATGAAAGCCTTAACGTTGGTCGGTACCCTCGCGATGTTTTTGGTCGGTGGCGGCATTGTGGTGCACGGCATTACGCCGTTACATCACGCCATCAGCGAATACAGCGCCGGATTCAACGGTTTGGTCTCGGCGCTGCTGAGCAACGGCGCCAATCTGGTGATCGGCTTTATCATTGGGTCGATCGTGCTGTTAGGCGTAAATCTGATTGCTAAGCTGCGCGGCTAGCAGTTATAAAGCGCTGTAAATTTCTAATCACGGTCAGGAGAACGATGATGAACGACGATATGTTTGAATTTGATATCGATGCACAGCTGGAACAGGCTGAAGCCAAAGCGGCAGAGAAAGCCAACGAAGTCCCTGCTGATATCAGCGACGAAGCGGACTGCGAAGGCTGCAAAATCTAATTTTCCTGTTCGGGAAGTGCTATCAAAGCCGACAATAAATCTTGTCGGCTTTTTTTATTTACAGAGTTTTTAACTGCTTATTCTGATTTAGTAGAAGTAATAGATTTATCGTATAGGAAAAAATCGGTCACAGCTGCTATACCTAAACTCGGTCATTTAACGATGAAAGAGGGAGGTGCGGTATGATCTTTGCAATCAGTGACGAAGTTCAGCACAAACAGGGCGGACCCACTATGGTGGTCACCGGCTATGCCAGCGGAATGGTAGAGTGTCGTTGGTATGATGGTTACAGCGTGCGACGTGAGGCGTTCCACAGTGACGAACTCAGTCACTTATCGAGCGCGCAACAGCTGGCCAGTTGAATCCATTCGGGACGGTTTTTGCCGTCCCGAATGGAGTTGTAGCTCAATGATTTACCTTTGATCCCTGCCTATAAATTTTTTTCCAAACTGACTACACTTTGCGCATTCGCCTCTTTTCGAAGCAGGGATGCACATGCCAAACTCAGCTCAGTTATCGCGTTGGAAAAGTCCATTTATACCGGTTCATCTCTGCTTTCTGGCGGTCTTTCTCTTCTCCGCTTTTCTCACCGTGCATGAAGCCTTTGAGCTGAAAAACAATTACGAACAACGTCAACGCGCGCAGTTATCCGACGTGCAGAAAAACCTCGACAGCCAGTTCCAGGAGAGCCTGGACGAGCTGCTCTATTACCAGCAAATGCTCAACTACGCGCTGACTCATCCGCTCGATTCCGATCACGCGCGCGAAACGGTGGCGCGCTTTCAGCAGCTGCGTCAGCAGAATCCCTGGCAGCTACAGCTATCCAGCCCGCGCAGCATGCCGATAAACGGCGTCGGCGATAGCTGGCTAACGCGCGACCCGCTGTTATCGCGTGACGATACCCATATAGATCATGAGCTGCGTGCGGCGCTGGAGTTCAGCTTTATCCTGCAGTTTGGCGATACCAAACAGGATTTCCATTCCCGCTTCTGGTACATCTCGCGAGCCGGTTTCTACATCAGTTCGCGTCCGCCGCAAAATGCGCAGGAGCTGGAAGAGAGTTACGCCACCATGATTCAGCGCCCCTATTTCCGCGACCAGGATCCGCACAATCCGCTGCATGCACGCCTGCGCTGGACCGAAGGTTATCAGGGCTTATTTGATGAAGGGCTGATGATGACGGTCAGCACGCCGATTATCAGCGAAGGTTATTGGTACGGCGTGCTGTCGATGGATTTCACTCAGTCGCGTATCCATGCCTTGCTTGCATCCGCGCGCAACAGCTCATTGCAGGGCAAAATGGTATTGCTGGATCGCTCACTGCATGAAATTACCCGATTGACTGCACCCAACGACCAGCCATTAACCGCAGAACAAAAGGCTTTGTTAGAGCAGCAAATTCTGCAGAGTCCAGCTGGCGTGTCGCGCCTCGGAACGCAATTTATTACCTGGAGCAAACTCAGGAACGTTGATGCCTACATCGCCAATGTTCAAAGTCTGAAGCAAGGCTTTTCACAAGAGTTAGGCCGCGTGGCGCTGTTTATGGTGGGCATGTGGCTGGTGTTTGTCTTGCTGCTGGTGGCGGCGCATCAGGTGATATTCCGTTTGGTGCGGCGCCTGAATGATATGTCGGCCAAATTGGTGTGGCGGGCAAATTATGATGGTTTGACGCGCCTGCTCAATCGCAGTGCCTTCTTCGAGCAATTTGATGCGCTGGCGGCGCGTGGGCAGCAGCAACAAACGCCGCTGGCGGTGATTCAGCTGGATATCGATCATTTCAAAAAGGTTAATGATACCTGGGGACATCAGGCGGGCGATCAGGCCATTATCCGCGTGGCGAGCGTGATCAGCCACACGCTACGCAAATACGATGTCGCTGGACGCGTCGGCGGGGAAGAGTTCTGCATTGTGCTGCCAGAAACCACATTGGCAGAGGCGCAGGCAGTGGCGGAGCGGATTCGCGTGCGGCTGGAGGCGAAAACCATCCTGGTCAACGCCAGCACCACCTTTGGCATTACGCTTTCGGCGGGCGTCAGCGGCAGCGAAGAGCAGGGCGATTATGAGGCTGAGAGCCTGCAGGCCAGCGCGGACAGCAGGCTCTATCTGGCGAAGACCGGCGGGCGCAATCGCGTCTGCGCAGCGGATTAAACCTTGCCGTCGTTATCCTCTTCGACGGCCTGATAAATACGCTGCAGAATATCCGGGAACGCGGATTGCACCCGGCTCCAGCTGGGAATAAACGGTTTCTCGTTCGGACGCTCAATAAAAGCTTGTCCGGCATCGAGAATCGCCTGGGTGAACATTTCTACCGCCGCTTCTTCAATATGCTGATCAAACTTGAGGCCGTTCATGGTGGCTTCGTGGTTGTAGATCTCCATCATATCCAGCGCATTGCGGTAGTAAGTAGCTTTCAATACACGGAACGAATCGCTGGTGAGCGGCACGCCCATGGTCGCCAGCTTACGCAATAGCGACTGCACGATGTCATTACTCATGCGCTTCAAACCGCCGGTGCCATCATCTTCCGCCAGCGGCTGATGTTTGTGGTCGTAGTTATCGGCAATCTCCACCTGACAGGTCTGGCGCGTGGTGTAGTTACGATAAATCTCCGACAGCACGCCAATCTCTAATCCCCAATCGCCCGGAATCTTGATGCCGTTGAGCACGTGCGTGCGCATGGCAAACTCGCCAGAGAGCGGATAGCGGAAGCTGGTGAGGTAATCGAGATATTCCGAGTGGCCGTAGACTTTCTGCAGTGAACGCAGCAGCGGACCGACCAGCAAACGTCCAACACGGCCATTCAATTTGCCATCGGCCACGCGCGCGTAGAAGCCTTTGCAGAACTCATACTGAAATGATGGATTGGCCAGCGGATAGAGCAAACGTGCCAGCATGCCGCGTTCGTAGGTGACGATATCGCAGTCGTGCAGCGCCACGCATTGGGTGCGATCGGAAGCCAACGTGTAGCCGGTACAGAACCACACATTGCGGCCTTTACCGGGTTGGCTCGGTGACAAACCCTCTTTATCCAGTTCGGCGTCCAGCGCTTTCAGACGCGGCCCGTCGTTCCACAAGATGCGATGGCGCTGCGGCAGGCGAGAGAAGAACTCGCGCGCAAAGAGAAACTGGTCGCGATCGGCGCGGTCAAGGCCAATCACGATCTCATCCAGATAGGGCACTTTCGCCAGTTCGTTAACAATGTTATCCAGCGCCGGGCCTTCCAGTTCCGAAAACAGCGACGGCAAAATCAGCCCCATTTTGCGTTTGCGCGAGAAGCGCACCATCTCCTTTTCCAGCGATTCGACGCTGCGGTGGGTGAGATTATGGAAATTAGTAATGACACCATTCTGGTAAAAATCACTCATCGTCTCATCCTTCTGGTTAAAGGCCGTTACTCGTTCGGCGCAAGAAAATAGTCCAGACCTTCACGCCAGCCCTGCGGACCGACGTGCGCGGTGTGGTAAACGTTCTCGGTATCGGTGCGTTGCAGTTCAACCGGCGTTTTGCTGAAGCCTTTTATCACCACGGCATAATCAACGCGCTCCAGCATCGGCACATCGTTGGGGCCATCGCCCAGGCCGATGGTGATGCGCGATTCTCGTTCTTGCGCGGCAAGATGCTGCTGGATTTCCGCCAGCGCGATACCTTTGCCGGTGCCGACGGGCATCACATGCCAGAAGCGTCCGCCCTGAGTTAACGCCAGATGTTGCTCGGCAAGCGCCTCACGAAATTCCTGCAAACGGTGTTCATCATCGCGCCACAGCACCACTTCCGACGCTTCGCGCAGGCGGCTTTGGCTGGCTTCGGTGAGCGTTAAACCGGTGAAGCGTGCCACTTCGGCATCGCTAAATTCATGAAAACCGTTAAAGCGGAATCGCGCCTGCAACGCGTGTAGCGTCTTGCACAGCGCGTGATAGCCGGCGCTGGTTTCGGTCGGCGGCGTCTGTTCGCCGCCCAGCATCACGCGCGCACCGTTTTCAGCAATAAAGGGTGCGCCAACAATGCCCAACTTCTTTTGCAGTGGAATAATCTCTGCCGCCGTTTTGCTGGAACAAATCACCAGCGGAATCTGATGTTGTTTCAGACGCGCCAGCCATTCACTGGCCGCATCCCAGTTGTAGTCATGATGATCAAGTAATGAGCCATCAAGATCGGTAACGATCATCAGGGAAGAGTTAGGACTCAGCATCATCACACTCCTTACGCCAGTGGCATCCGTAAAGCGAAGAGTAATCAGTATAATAGCGGAATCGCGATCACACTTTTTCCGGCGACCCGACCAGCGACATCCAGGATAATTCTTAAACAGCAGAGGTGACAGGATGCGCGATGCACATTTCGTGCACAGCTGAAACCAGCTGTGACGCGGTGCGTGGGGCGATTCGTATGAATGGTTATACAAAATTGTTCGATTTACATGCAGGGATAAGACTTGTCTTAATCGGACTAAGGCGTAATCTGACCGGGTGTTAAGAATTCCCTGGTGTAACGAATTTACTGATTTATTTTACCCGGCCATCCCGCCGGGTATTTTTTTAGAATCGATTTCAACGGTTTACTTCACTGATGGCGAAGTCGCGAATGTCGAGTTCGAAAGCTTCCGCTAAATCGGTATAAGAGTCATAAGCCTCGCCGTTCACTTTGACGCGATGGGCGTTTTCGGCTTCCATAAACTCTTGTATCTCGCCCGACGTTCTTTTCTGAATCGCCTCCAGCAGCGCATCGACATCAATATTGACTTCGCGCTGCACATTCTCGCTGTACTCTTTTGCCGTCGTCATAGCGCCCTCCCAGAGGCGATTGGATGAATTAACAGTATAGACGGTGCTGAAAAGAGGGCGTCGCGGGCAAATTGCAGACAAAAAAAAGCCCGCGCTGCGCGGGCAAAAATCCTTGTTACTTTTAGGTTGACTGCGCCTTTGGGGTTGGTGCAGTGAGGAGAAGTGTACGAGCAGCCCGCGTCAAAAGTCTCTCTATGAAACGTTAAGAAAGCGAAAAAGCGCATCTTGACAGAGTTTTACCTGCCTTTAAGTGCACAGTGCGTAACAGCGTCTATGCTTAGCGATTGATTGTTAAGTGATATCAGGGAGTGAATATGGACTTTTTACGTATTGTCATCGCCATTTTGGTACCGCCACTGGGCGTGTTCTTGCAGGTCGGGTTCGGCGGGGCGTTCTGGCTTAATATTCTGCTGACGCTGTGCGGCTACATTCCCGGTATCGTTCATGCGGTGTGGGTTATCGCCCGACGCTGATCGCGATCAGGCAGTGTTGATTATCTTCCGTTAAACTGTGTCGCAGGACAATTTGTGGAGAGTAATCAATGAAGGTTAACGATCGCGTTACGGTTAAAACCGATGGCGGCCCGCGTCGTGTGGGTACGGTGCTGGCTGTGGAAGCATTCAATGAGGGCACCATGTATCTGGTGGCGTTGGAAGATTACCCGCTGGGAATTTGGTTCTTTAACGAAAGCGATCATGCCGAAGGCGTGTTTGTTGAGCCGTATGAAGGGGCTTGATGCCAGGTGCGCATAAATGCGCACCTGAGTTGTAGGGGCGCCATTCATGGCGACCTCTGCAAATTCAACGCTTAAAACGTTTCCCAGTTATCATTACCCGACGTCGCCAATGCCGGACGCGGCGCCAGATTCGGCGTACGCAACGCGGACTGCGCGGCTTTAGCCACTTGCGCAACCGGCGCATCATTCAAACGGAACACCGCTACCGCCTGCGTCAATCGGCCAGCCTGGTCTTCCAGCGAAGCCGCTGCCGAAGAGGCTTCCTCAACCAGCGAGGCGTTCTGCTGCGTCACGTTATCCATCTCGGTCACCGCCAGGCTAACCTGCTGGATGCCACGGCTCTGCTCATCCGACGCGGCAGCAATTTCCGCCATAATGTCCGTCACGCGACGCACCGCCTCAACAATCTCGCCCATGGTATTACCGGCTTCACCGACCTGGCGTGAACCGTTGGTAATCAAACCTACCGATTCCGCGATCAGCGTTTCAATCTCTTTCGCCGCCTGCGCACTGCGCTGTGCCAGATTGCGCACTTCGCTGGCTACCACCGCAAAACCACGGCCTTGCTCACCGGCACGCGCCGCTTCGACGGCAGCGTTCAGCGCCAAAATATTGGTCTGGAAGGCGATGCTGTTAATGACGTTGGTGATCTCGGCAATCTTCTTCGAGCTGCCAGAAATGTTGTTCATGGTTTGCACCACGCCGCTCACCAGATCGCCGCCGCTGCGCGCTTTACCAGAGGCATCGGCGGCCAGCTGACTGGCGTGATGCGCGTTCTCGGCGTTCTGTTTCACCGTTGCGGTAAGCTGCTCCATGCTGGCGGCAGTTTGCTCCAGCGCGGAAGCCTGCTCTTCAGTACGCGATGAGAGGTCGGTGTTACCGGCGGAAATCTCGCTGGAACCCTGATAAATCGCCACCGCACCTTCACGCACCGTTCCTACAGTACGCACCAGCGACGCCTGCATCAGTTGCAGGTTATGCAGCAAGCTACCAATCTCGCTGCGGCCATAGGCTTGCTCCGGCGCAGTCAAATCGCCTTGCGCAATACGTTCGATGCGGTCAACAGATTGGCGCAGCGGGTTCATCACCACGCGACGCAGGAATACGAAGGTCAGCAGCACTAACACTAATGCGGCGACAAATGCGATAGCCATAGCAATAAAACCGACGCGCGATTGATGTGCCGCTGCGGCATTAATCGCTTCGGCTCGGTCGGTACGGATTTTAATCGCCTTCAACAGCACGGCGTTATAGGCGTCATCCAGCTTACGCGTGACGTCAGTTTCCTGCGCCACAATGCCTTCAAAGCTGCCTTGCTTAGCCGATTCAATCATCGGCTTAAGGCCTTTATCAATATAGGCATTGAAGCTGGCGGTCAGCGGTTCGTCGAGGGCAATATCCGCTGGCGTTTTCGCCTTGCGATCCATATAGAGTTTAAAGCCTTCGCGCGCTTGTTTAATACGCGTCTCGGTGCGTGCTAAATCGGCACGATAACCATCCATTTCGCCAATACGCGCGGCGGCACCGGATTGCAGCACATTCAGTCGTGCAGTGCGCAGATGGTTAGAACTGTTGGAGATGCCCATGCGGATTTGAATTTCTTCCGTGGCATCATTGAGTGAGTTATTACTCTGAATCAAAAAGTAGCTGGCGAGTCCAATGCACAGGGCAAAAAGCAGCAGAATGCCACCAAAGATCATACTGAACAAAGGCATCAGGCGCAGGTTCTGCCAGATGCTGAGCTTATATTGCTCATCAATCGATGCTGTTTTCATATCCTTGCTCTCATGTAGGTAGGTGTTATGAGAATAAGCATCGGCAGGCGAGGGGAAAGGATTAGGCAGGAAAGTGAGATCAAACTCGCAAAACGAGAAAGGGGCCAATCGCTGGATTGGCCCCTTTATTCACTGAAGGAAATTATCGCACGTTAACATAAATCCCTGAGGTAACATTATCAGTCAAACGTACGACATGATAAATAACCTGCTTATTATGGGTTTTAATTTTACGTTTAATATTACCTTTATGTGACGAAACAGTTTTGGCTTTAATTTGCATATTCTCAGATATCTGAATGGTGTCATGACCTGACATCCACATTTTCAGCATATTTGATTCAGTCTGACTTAATGTCAGTGGATGCACGTCGAGCCCAGCAGAAATACGTGGCGAAGCGTTGAGTTTCTTTTGCAGGTAGGTGCCTAACAAAGAATCCAGCGTCGAAGTTTTTATCGATTTTGACGTAATAATCAGGTTCTTACGAACGTAGAGGTATTCCTCAAAATGGATATTCGAGATCGCCATGAAAATAAAGAATAAGGTATCAGGATGCTGCATAATAATAGCACGAATACGATCGCTGGAATCAGATTCGTGAATAAAGCACTCTTCGTTGATAAACACGACGCCCGGCTTTATTTGCTCACATCTTTGTTGCAATTGGTCGATGTCAGAGACAGGAGTAATATTTTTCTTTTTAACTCCTTTCGCAGACATATAGTCAGACAAACCCAGGCGTGTGTAATTACATGAATCCATAATAATCGTTGGCATTATAGCGACCCTCACCAATTTGTTATCCGTTTAAATCAACGATGAATACGCGTTTGCGGTACGAGAGAAATTTCCAAAGACACTTTTTTATTCTGCTCGGCAGATTGGCGATAGAAATCCATGCGCCATCATGACTCTTCCCTGAACCGTGCTGCGAAGTTATTTTTTTTAGTACATCCACGTCACTCTCAGCCCAGCCATAGTAGGGATGGCTGAGGATTTGCATTAAGTGTTTAATTCGCTCTGTTTTGAGAGCCCTGTCACTATCGCGCAGATCACAGACAAATCTGATAGGACAAATCTTAAAAACATTTGTTTAGCGAAAGTATGACGCTTCAGCGAGCGTTGACAATGCCGGAAAAAAGGGATTTAGACAAGAAAAATCGCTTTGAAATTTTTTTTGTTTAAAAACAGCCCTTTGAGCATTTCATCAACCAATTCTCAAGGTTTAGCCCCTTAGGAATCGTCTGACTAAAATACGCGAAGCGCGGTTTAATAAGAATAATTTTCACCTAAAATGCGCATTTATCAGAATTTCCTCAGTTGATTTCTGGAAAAAATGGTTCGAAAAATGCACAGACTGTTTCTGGTTGCTTAACTATTACTTAAGAACGTCTACAGAATAGTTAATCAACTCGCGCGGGAAAGTTCTGACATAAACTGGGCGAGTAAATCAAAGACTTCGCTGAACAGATGTTCGCAGAAGGGAGCAAGCAGCGGCATCATCAACCCAACGCTGAGGATGCCCACCGTTAAGGTAATCGGGAAGCCAACCGCGAAAATTGAGAGCTGTGGTGAAACACGGTTTAACAAACCTAGTGCCATGTTTAGCGTGAGGAGTAGAACTATTAAGGGCAGCGCTAACATCATGCCATTAAGGAAAATTAATCCGGCGGCTTTGACTAACGCCATAAAGGCATTGGCGTTGAGCGGCTGGTCGCTGATCGGCAAGGTGTGAAAACTGTCCACCAAAAGCGAGATCAGCCACAGGTGTCCGTTGAAGGTAAGAAACAGCAGCATCGCCAGCATATCGAGAAAACGTGCCAGCACCGGCATGTTCAGGCGGCTGCCCGGATCGAAGAAGGTGGCGAAGGACAAACCCATCTGCAAACCAATCACTTCACCCGCCATGCGCACCGCGGCAAAGGCGAACTGCATGGTCAGGCCAAGGCTAACGCCAATCAGCAACTGTTGCAGCAGCAACCAAAATCCAGCGGGTGTAAATAACGTGGCTTCAACCGGCGGCAGAACGGGAAGAATGATCCAGGTGATTAATACCGCCAGGCCAATTTTCACGCGTTTGGGAATCGATTTTTCGCTCAGCACCGGCGCGCTGGCAAACAGCGCCAGCAAACGCGCCATCGGCCAGAAGAATTGTGCGACCCAATGGATCAGCTGGCTGCTGTCGAGGTTAATCATTAGCCAATGATGTACGGCAGATTGCTAAACAGCGTGCGAATGTAATCCAGCATCAGATTCAGCATCCACGGACCGGCGATCACCGCCGTAGCGGCAACGGCCAGAATCTTCGGGATAAAGGAGAGCGTTTGTTCGTTAATCTGGGTCGCAGCTTGCAGCACGCTGATGATCAAACCGCTGATCAACGCCACCAGCAACATCGGTGCGGCCATTAGCAGCGCGACGCGCATTGCTTCCTGGCCCATAACCATTACTGATTCAGGTGTCATGTTGCACTCCTCGGGAAATGTCGGGTTACGAGTAGAAACTTTGCGCCAGTGAACCCACCAGCAGTTGCCAGCCATCCACCAGCACGAACAGCATCAGCTTGAACGGCAGGGAAATCGTTGCTGGCGGCACCATCATCATCCCCAGCGCCATCAGCACGCTGGCGACCACCAGATCGATGATCAGGAACGGGATAAACACGGTGAAACCAATCTGGAAGGCGGTTTTCAGTTCGCTGGTGACATACGCCGGCAGCAGAATGCGCATCGGTACCGCTTCCGGACCCTGAATCGGTGCAGTGTTGGCCAGACGGGCAAACAGCGCTAAATCGGCTTCGCGCGTTTGACGCAGCATAAATTCACGCAGCGGCTGCGCACCTTTATCAATCGCGTCCGCCATGCTGATTTTGTCCTGGCTGAACGGCAGATAGGCGTCGGAATAAATCTTGTCGAACGTCGGCGCCATAATAAAGAAGGTCAGAAACAGCGCCAGACCGAGCAGCACCTGGTTTGGCGGCGCCGATGGCGTGCCGAGGGCGTTACGCAGTAAACCAAACACAATGATGATGCGCGTGAAGCTGGTCATCATCAGAAGCACGGCCGGAATAAAGGTCAGCGAGGTGATGAAAACCAGCGTCTGCACCGGCAGCGACCAGCTCTGGCCGCCATTGGCCAGCGGCTGGCTGATTAAACCTGGCAGCTGCGCATGGGCAACCGGTGCCAGCAACAGCAGCGGCAGAAGAGCAAGTAATCGACGCATCATTGTGGTTTTCCGGGACGTTTAACCAGATTCTGGAACAGCTGACGAAAATCCTGCGGGGCAGCGCTGCTATTCGCCAGTTCTTCCGGCGGCAGCGGCGGTAACGAGTGCAGATGCGTAATCTGCTGGGCGGTAACGCCCAACACCAGACGCGCATCGGCGGTATCGACAATCACCACACGCTCGCGCTGACCCACCTGCACGGTGGCGCTGACTTTCAGCGCCTGGCCGGTCACCGTTTTCGGGGCAAAGCCGAGACGTTTCGCCAGCCAGCCGCAGCCGAGAATCAGCAGAACAATCACCGCCAGCACGCTGCTGACCTGGCCAATCACCGAACCGGTCGAGACCACCGGCTGGCTCGCTACCGGTTGTTCCGCTTGCGTGTGCTTTAACATGCTTAACGGCTCAGACGACGCATACGTTCAGACGGGGTAATGATGTCGGTGATGCGCACGCCATATTTGTCGTTCACTACCACCACTTCACCCTGCGCGATCAGATAACCGTTGATCAGAATATCCAGCGGTTCACCGGCCAGGCCATCCAGCGCCACCACAGAACCTTGCGTCAGACGCAGCAGCTCTTTGATGGTCATCTTGGTACGACCCAGTTCCACAGTCAGTTTGACCGGGATATCCATAATCAGATCAATATCCTGCAGCGAACCGCTGATGCCAGGATTCTCCAGCGATTTGAACACATTCTCAGTCGGATCTGGCGCGCTGGTGGTGGTTTGTTCGTTCATAGCTGCAGCCCACAGATCGTCCGCGGAGATGTCGTCGTCGGACGGTTTCTTGCTGTCACTCATCGGGCTGTTCCTCGTTCAGCGAATTCAAAATCGGGTTAATCAAATGTTCTACACGCAGGGCATACTGGCCATTGATGGTGCCGTATTGGCTGGTCAGCACCGGCACGCCATCGACGTGAGCAATGATGCGGTCCGGCTTCTCAATGGGCAGGACGTCACCAGGTTTCAGCTGCAAAATACGTGACAGGCGCAGCGATGTTTCGGCGAAGTGGGCAATCAGCTCCAGCTCCGAGTGCTGCACCTGTTTCACCAGATTGTCGCGCCAGTGATTATCTTCACGGCGTGAGTTTTCCAGTGGCGGATTGACCAGCAGCTCGCGCAGCGGCTCAATCATTGAAAACGGAATACAGATATTGAATTCACCGACCAGGTTACCAATCTCCACCTGGAACGGCGTGTTAACCACGATGTCGTTCGGTGAAGTGGTGATGTTGGTGAACTTCACCTGCATCTCAGAACGCACATACTCGACTTCCAGCGGGTAAATCGCTTTCCATGCGTCGCTATAACCATCCAGCGCCAGTTTCAGCATGCGACGAATCACGCGCTGTTCGGTATGGGTAAATTCACGGCCTTCAACTTTGGTCGGAAAACGACCGTCGCCGCCAAACAGGTTATCGACAGCAATAAATACCAGGCTCGGTGAAAACACCACCAGCGCCGTGCCGCGCAGCGGCTTCAGGTGGATCAGGTTCAGGTTGGTTGGCACCGGCAGGTTGCGGGCGAACTCGTGGTACGGCTGAATCTTGATCGCACCCACACTAATATCGGGGCTACGGCGCAGCAGGTTGAACAGCGCCATACGGAAATGACGGGCAAAGCGCTCGTTGATGATCTCCAGCGCCTGCAGACGCTCACGTACGACGCGACGCTGAGTATTGGGATCATAGGGACGGATGTCGCCATCGGTCCCTTTGGAACTGTTCTCTACTTCCGCGCTGTCACTGTCGCCATTAAGCAGCGCGTCAATCTCAGCCTGGGAGAGAATGCTATCGCCCATTAAATCACCTCAAAATGAAGGCGGTAAACAGCACGTCATTGACAACCTGAGCCGGTTGACCTTTTACCAGCGGCGGCGCCAGTGCCTGTTTGATCTGCTCAACCAGGGCCTGTTTGCCTTGCTCTGTTGCCAGTGCCGTCGCGCTTTGACGCGAAAGCAGTAACAGCAGACGGCTGCGCACTTCCGGCAGGTAATCGTTCATCCGACGACGGGTATCCTCATCGGGCAGACGCAGGGTGAAACCCACGTACAACACACGGTCGGGATCGTTGTCAGGATTGACCAGGTTTACTGTAAACGTATCCATTGCAAAAAATACGGGAGCAGCCGGTGGCTCGACTTTCGCCGCGTCCGGTTGGCTGCCTTCGTGTTTATTCATCATTCGCCAGACTGCATAGCCTGCCACGCTGCAAGCGGCCAGCGTTACAATCAGTAACACCGGTAGTAGTAATGAACGTTTGCGGCCTTTAGCTTTCGCGTTATCAGACATCTTGCAGTTACTTCCTGTGAATTATGGGCAAGCCTCTCGGCTTACCTGGACAGATTATCCCGCGTCTTAAGTCAAACAATGGGAAGAAAAGACGCGGGTTTTACGCTTACCTTCAGCGTTTAGCGGCTGTCAGGCAAAGATATCGACAGCGCCGTTACCGGCCGCGCGCGCTTGAAGGGCTGCCGGGACGGCAATAGGCGTTATCTCGTTGTCACTGTCCTGGGAGAGGGTAAAGCTGCCGTGCTGTCCGTCACGACGTCCTTCCTGCTGGCCCTGATAACTCTGGCCCTGTGCGAAGGCGTCGCTGCTGACGTTACTCTGTCCCAGGTTTATTCCGCTCTCCGCCAGCGCTGTACGCAGCTGAGGGAGAGCCGCTTCCAGCGCGGCCCTCACTTGGCTGTGGCTGGAAACCATACTTAACTGTGCCTGATCCTTATCAAGCGTCAGGCTGATCTGGATAGCGCCCAGATCCTGCGGATGTAAACGCAATTCGGCGTTCTGCTGCCCGTTGCGGCTAAACATCACAATCTGCTGACTCAGCGCCTGCTGCCACTCGCTGCTGCCGAGCTGCGCATTCAGCATGGGCGTCGACGGCGTGGTGCTGGTCGAAGCAGTGCTGCTCACCAGCGAACTGGTGGCGCTGAGCGGTGCGCTGGTTAATGGCGTCACCGGGTCATCACTGCTCTGCGCGGCGGTGCGCTCTTCCGGCTTACTCAGCGCATTCAGCACCTGCTTAAAACTCTCATCCAGCGTCAAGCCGCTGCTGTTACTGGCGCTGGTGTTGACGCTGCTGCTGGTCTGCGTGCTGGCAGCCGTTTGCGTTAAGAGCGTTCCAGCATCGCTGGATTTCTTCGCTGTGCTACCCGGCTGTGCTGTTTCTTCTTTTACTGCACCTTCAAGCGAACCGCTTAACAATGCTGAATTAAGCGAAGCGCGAGTGTCGGTTTTGCCTTCGCCTGTGCCGCTACTTACCGTGGCTGTGCTGGTGCGGTTCTCAACCGCCACCGGCAACATGGCGAATAACGCCTGCACATTCTGTAAGTCGCTGGCAGTTAACGAACTTGCCTCACTCTTGTCTTTATCATCGGCTGATTTCAGCGTGGCTTTAGTGTTTTCCGGCTGTAAAAGTGCGTTTAACGCATCTGGTTTATCCAGCGCCTGCAATAACGCGCTTAAAGAGGCCTTGCTGACGTCTTTTTCATCAACTTCTGTTGTCAGATCAGTCGATTGCGTGTTAACAGCTTGTTGCTTTACCAGCGTCAGCAAGCGGTTGCCGAGTTCAGTAATAAATCCCTGCGGCAGACTATCTGCGCCCTGCAAAAGATCTGATGAAATTGAACTGTCAGCGTCTCCCAAAACCGAGGTTTGCGTAGCAACTGTTGGCAGCGTAATCATTCGCCTTTCCTCAATGCGGCCCGTTGGGCAAATTCATCCATCCGTTTCTGATCGAGACGGTTTTCTTGTCGTAATGCGTTTTCCTCAGCGCGCGTGATCAGCGTTTGATAAGCATTGAGTCGCTTATGCTTTTCACGCCAGTTGCTCAGCGCGGTGTCGAGGCGCTGATTCCACTGGGAAAGCTGTTGGCGATGCTGTTCGATGGCTTTTTCCAGCGTCTGAATAAACTGGTGATAATTGGTCCAGCGCGTGCTGGCGATGCCGCCGGACATATCCTGATTGAGCTTGTTGCGATACTCATCCTGATAATCCAGCAGCATGCTGAGCTGTTCGTCGGCCTGCTGCACACCACGACGCATATCGCCGAGGTGAATTACCGCACTCTCCAGTTCCTGCTCCGCCATATCGCGCAGCTTGTTGATCGCACTGGCCGTTTTCATGACTTAACCTCGTTTGGCGTTAACCGAACATCGCCTGCAGATGCAAACAGGCATCGTCGTAGTCGCTGCGTTCGAAAATGCCCTGATGCAGGAAAGCTTCCATCTCGGGATAGAGCTTGATGGCGCGGTCCAGCATCGGATCGCTGCCTGCGGCATACGCACCCACACTCACCAGATCGCGGTTACGCTGGAAGCTGGAGAGCAACTGTTTGAACTGGCGCACGCGCGCATAATGCGTCTCATCAATTAATGAGGTCATGGCGCGGCTGATCGATGCTTCAATATCAATCGCCGGATAGTGACCGGCTTCCGCCAGACGGCGCGACAGCACAATGTGGCCGTCGAGAATCGCACGCGCCGAGTCGGCAATCGGGTCTTGCTGATCGTCGCCTTCGGTCAATACGGTATAAAACGCGGTGATCGAACCGCCGCCGTGCGTACCGTTACCGGCGCGTTCCACCAGCGCGGGCAGTTTGGCGAACACCGAAGGCGGATAACCTTTGGTGGCTGGCGGCTCACCGATGGCCAGCGCGATTTCACGTTGCGCCATGGCGTAGCGGGTGAGGGAATCCATAATCAGCAGCACGTGCTGGCCGCGATCGCGGAAATCTTCGGCGATACGCGTGGCATACGCCGCGCCCTGCATACGCAGCAGCGGCGAGACGTCAGCGGGTGCGGCGATCACTACCGAACGCGCGCGGCCTTCGGCACCGAGAATGTTTTCAATGAACTCTTTTACTTCACGACCACGTTCACCAATCAAGCCCACCACAATCACATCGGCTTTGGTGTAACGCGCCATCATGCCGAGCAGCACGCTTTTACCCACGCCGGAACCGGCGAACAGGCCCATACGTTGACCGCGACCCACGGTGAGCAGGGCATTGATGGCGCGCACGCCGGTATCCAGCACATCTTCTATCGGCGTACGTTGCAGCGGGTTAAACGGTGCGGTGATCAGCGGGGCGCGATAGCCGGTTTCCGGTGCCGGCAAACCATCCAGTGGTTTGCCGCTGCCGTCGAGTACGCGGCCTAACAGTTCCGGGCCCAGCAGCATCTGTTTGCCGCTGTGCCCGCTGTCGCCACTGACGCGCGCATAAACGCGTGCGCCCGGTAAAATGCCGTCCACTTCTTCCAGCGGCATCATTAACAATTTCTGGCCGTTGAAGCCGACCACTTCACTTTCCACTTCAGTGATCTTGCTGCCATCGGTACGTTCAATAATGCAGGTAGCACCGAGCGGCAGTTGCAGGCCGGTGGCTTCCAGCACTAAGCCGGTGGCGCGCGTCAGGCGTCCGTAGCGACGCACGGTTTGCACCTGCGAAATACGCTCTTCGAAGGCATCGAGTGCGCCGAGCCAGCGTGAAAGGCGTGAGGAGGTCATTACAGTGTCCCCGGAGCGGCCAGGCGGCACAGCTCCTGCCAGCGCGTTGCCACGCTCGCATCAAGATCGCCATCTTCCGCACTGAGCTTACAGCCGCCGGGATGCAGCGTGCTGTCGGCCAGCAAACGCCAGCCGTGCAGATCGAGCGTGGGACCGAGCGTCTGCTCAATGCGCTGCAAATCATCCGGATGGACGCGCAGCTGCGGCTTGCCGCTGAACATCGGCTCCTGCTGAATCAGCTGCTGGATTTGACGCAGCAGGGCGGTGCCATCCACCTGCGTGGCCTGGCCAATCACCGTGCGCGCGGCTTCCAGTGCCAGCTGCATCAGACGTGAAGCGATCACGCTGTCGAGCGCTTCCAGCGTGTGATGGAACTCGGTCACCAGCTGCTGCATACGTGCCTGCAGCGGCGCTTGCTGCTGCTGTGCATCGGCTAAACCTTGCTGGAATCCGGCGTCATAACCGTTCTGTTGCGCTTCGGCAAAACCCTTTTGATAGCCTTCGCTGTAGCCCTGCGTCTGCGCATCTTTGCGCATCTGCTGCTGCATGCGTTCCAGCTGTTGCTGCTGTTCCGCTTCGGCGCTCAGTTCAACATCGATCTCCGGCTCCTCTAACTGAGGCTCCGGTTCGGCACCAAACGGGCTGCCTAAATCATCAGGCTGCCAGCGCTGCCACGCGCGGGCGGAAAAGGCATCAGACATAGGTTTCCTCGCCACCACCAATTACCATCTCGCCGGATTCTGCTAAGCGGCGCACCACCAGAAGAATGGCCTTCTGTTCGTTCTCCACCGCCGACATACGTACCGGACCACGGTTGGCCAGATCGTCGCGCAGGATATCGGCCGCACGAGCGGACATGTTTTTGAGGAACTTCTCGCGCAGCGGCTGCTCGGCACCTTTCAATGCCACCAGCAACTGCTCGGATTCCACTTCCTGCAACAGGCGCTGGATGCTGCGGTCGTCCACTTCCACCAGGTTTTCGAACAGGAACATCTCGTCGATGATCTTCTGTGCCAGCTCGCCATCGAAGTCGCGTACCGCTTCGATAACCGCTTCTTCCTGCTGGGTTTTCATCAGGTTGATAATTTCTGCTGCGGTTCTCACGCCGCCCATCTTCGCGCGCTTGAGGTTGGTACCATCCAACAGGCCGTTGAGCACTTCGGTCAGTTCCGCCAGCGCCGCCGGCTGGACACCACCGAACGTCGCGATACGCAGCATCACATCGTGACGCAGACGCTCGTCGAACAGCGCCAGAATATCTGCCGCCTGGGAACGTTTGAGGTGCACCAAAATGGTGGCGATAATCTGCGGATGCTCGTCGCGAATAAGGTCGGCGGCGGCCTGTGGTTCCATGAAGTTGAGCGTTTCCATGCCGCTGGTGGTCTCGTTTTTCTCGAGAATATCTTCCAGCAGGCTTGAGGCGCGCTCCTCGCCCAGCGCTTTGATCAGCACTGAACGCAGGTAATCGTTGGAGTTGAGGCTCAGCGCCGCAAACTGTTCCGCATCGATTTCGAACTCACGCAACACTTCGGTCAGCTGTTTGTGTGAAACCTGGCGCATGTTGGCCATGGCGCCACTCAGGTGCTGAACTTCACGCTGGTTGAGGTGTTTGAACACCTCCGCCGCGCGCTCTTCGCCGATGGTCATCATCAGAATGGCGCTTTTTTCTGTACCGGTCAGACTCATAGTTCTTTACTCATCCATTCGCGGATAACCAGCGCGACGACGCGCGGATCGTTTTCAGACATGTCGCGGATACGCTGGCTCATCACCTCGGCGCTCATGCGGTTAGTAGATTTACGCTCCTGATCCAGCTCGTCTTTGCTGAGCTGAACGCTAAAGGCTTCTTCCTCTTCCATTGCCGCAGCACGTGCCGCCAGCGCTTCCGCTGCTGCTTTCTCCTGCTCTTTCTTACGCATCAGCTGTGGACGTACCAGCTTGCGATAGAGGATGAAGCCAACCAACGCCACCAGCAGCCAGCGACCAGCAGTCATCATCTGATCGAAGAACGATTGCTGCTGCCAGAATGGCAGGTCGCCACCGGCTGGCTCGGTCATGTTGAACTGCGAGTTCACCACATTGACGCTGTCGCCACGGGTCTGCGAATAGCCCATCGCTTCGCGGGTTAAATCTTCAATCTGCTTGATCTGCTGATCATTCAGCGCCACCGCTTTGCCTTTGCCGTCGTCGCGGTAGTTCACCACCACGGCAACCGACAGGCGCTGCACATCGCCGACGTTGAGCTTGGTATGACGAATGGTACGATCCAGCTCGTAGTTAACCGTGTCGTTGCGCGTCGAGCTGCTCGGGCCAGAAGGTTGTGCGGTGCTGGTGGTGCTGCCGTTATTCTGCGCATTGGCGTTTTGCGCGTTAGCGTTCTGACCATTGGCATTATTGTTGTTATTAGCTGGCGGATTGGTCACCGGCGCGGTGTTGGCTGGCGCAGGCTGATTCGACAACGCACCCGGCACGCCGCCAGGATATGGGCTGCCATTTTGTTCGGAGTTGCTGGTCTGGCGAGAACGCACGGCGGTATTGCCTGGATTGGCGTTCGGCTGGTATTTCTCGTCGGTCTGCTCGCTGCGGTCAAAGTTGATCTGCGCCGTCACCTGCGCATGCACATTGCCCTGACCAACAATTGGATTGAGGATCGCTTCGATGCGCTGCTGGAAGCGGGCTTCCACTTCAGAGGCATATTTCAGTTGCGCATCATTCAGGTCGCGACCTTCGCTATCGGAGCGGGTCAACAGACGACCGGCCTGATCGACAACGGTAACGTTGCCCGGCGGTAAACCGGCCACGCTGCTGGAGACCATATGCTGAATAGCCTGAATCTGGCCTTCATCTAACGCGCGGCCAGGTTGCAGATTCAGCGTTACCGAAGCGGAAGGGGCTTTCTGCTCACGCACGAACAAGGTTGGTTTTGGCATCGCCAGATGCACGCGCACGCTCTTTACCGGACCGAGCGTTTCGATGGTGCGCGACAGTTCACCTTCCAGCGCACGCTGATAGTTGATCTGTTCGCTGAACTGGCTGATACCGAACTTCTCTTTGTCCATCAGTTCGAAGCCAACGTTGCCGCCTTTCGGCAGACCTTGTTGCGCCAGACGCAGACGCAGCTCATGCACTTTATCGGCGGGCACCATCAGTGCTCCACCGTTATCGGCGAACTGGTAAGGGATGTTCATTTGCGTCAGCTGCGTGACAATCGCACCGCCGTCCTCATCGGAGAGGTTGTTATAGAGGACGCGATAGTCTGGCGCTTTTGCCCACAGCACCAACGCAAACACCACTGCGATAACCGCAGCGGCAGCAATAATTAAAGGAATTCGCGGATTGGCGCGCAGGCGGGCGAGAAGGTCACTGAAGCCTTTCTTTGCTGTCTCTGGTGTAGCGGCTGCACTCGCATTCATGACCGATTCCTGCCTGAAATTATTAGTGGTGACAAAACGAACTCCCTGAAGACTTCCCCCAAATTCAGGGGGGAGGAAAATTAAATTCCACTTATTGGCAGGCATTATTTGATGATTCGGGTCACATCGATGGGTGGATAAGCCGGGTTTTTTGCGGTCATTTAGCGCCTTTGTCCTATTGACAGTGTGTTAACTTTCTCATCGTGAAAATTTAATCACTTCTTCATTAGGGGTCAGGCAATGTCAATTCAGGCGATTGAGGGTGTGCTGCAGCAGCTGCAGATGACGTCTCTGCAGGCCAGCGGTAAGCAGGCGGAATCCACCAATCAGGTCGATTTTAGTGCCACCATGAAAGCAGCACTCGACAAGATCAGCGAAACCCAGACAACGGCGCGCGCGCAAGCGCAGGATTTTGAAATGGGTAAACCGGGCATCCAGTTAAACGATGTGATGGTCGATCTGCAAAAATCCTCTATTTCCATGCAGATGGGCGTGCAGGTGCGTAACAAACTGGTGTCGGCGTATACCGATATTATGAGTATGCAGGTGTAGTTTCTTTCGGCTTTCTTTCGGGTATTTCTTTCGAGTATAGTTCAGCGCGGTGATGGTTTTATCTCAGGCGGGAAGGTTGCTGCATCACAGTGAATACACCGCCCAACGCGCTGCCTTATTTTGAGAAGAGGATTCTCACGTGAAGAAAACCCTGCTGTTTTTAATCGCCATCGTTCTGCTTGCAGGATGTGACAAGGATGAAGCGACGTATTACCCGCAAATGAAAAACTTTGCCTATCTGTATCAATTCGAAGCGCTGCCTGGAAAAGTCAAAAATACCCATCAAACGCTGTTTACCGCCGACGGTCAGCAAATCTTCGAAGTGAACGTCGATTTCGACCGCAACGGCTGTCCAACGCATGTTAAGTCGGTGGGCAAAGAGGGCGAAGTGATTGAGGTTGCGCGCGACGGCGACGCATTAAAAGGCAGCGAAAACGGTCAGGACGTGGTGGTGACGCTGGATAAAAACTGCGCCATGGTGAAGAAAGTCACGCCGAGCATGACGGTAGATATTGCCTACAACAAACAGGGTTTGGTGGAGCAGATCTCATCGCCTGCTTCCGATGCAGCGTTTCACCTCGCCTATAACAGCGCGGGTGAAATGGCGGTATTGAGTATTACTCAGGCCGGAACGGAAGTGTCGCGTGCTACAGCAGTGCGGGCAGAAGATAAGAAAAAGATTTCTGACGTGGTCACCACGGTGAAGCGTAATGACCAAATTAAAACCGTCAGCAATGTCTGCAAATATAAAAACGCTGTTCCTTATTATTGCGACATTATTACCACCGACGCGGCGGGCGAGGTGGTTGATAAGCAGTATGGCAATATCGAGGTTACGTATTATTAGTTGCAGGGTCGCCATTTATGGCGACCGCCACACTATTTAATCTCAGGCCACGCCACCGCCGGGAATCCATTCAACAGCGGATGCGCAAACAGGAAACCCTGGAACTGGCTAATGCCCGCCGCTTCCAGCCACATCCACTCTTCGGCTTGTTCCACACCTTCGGCAATCACCGCGATTTCCAGCGATGCGCAGCATTTAATGATGGCGTGCATGATCGCCTGCTTCGGGCCGCTTTTATGCACATCGCGGATAATCTCGCGATCGATTTTGATTTTGTCCGGCTGGAATTTCGATAACAGCGACAAGCCAGCAAAACCGGCACCAAAATCGTCCAGCGCCAGGCTGATACCCGCCGCTTTCAACTTTCTCACTTCGGCAGCAAATTCATCTGAGCGCGAAATGATCTCATTTTCGGTCACTTCGACGATCACCTGCTGCGGCACCAGCCCGCTGGCTTTGATCTCGGCCAGCAGGAAATCCACCGCGTTTGGCACCGTCACCAGCGACATCGGTAGCAGGTTGATCGACAGGCGATGCTCGCCAATCCCCAGTTTGCTCGCCACGTTAAACGCCAGGCGTTTCGACTGAATATCCGCGTGATAAATCGCCTCACCACCAAACGCAGAGAAATACTCTTCCGGCGAGCCGCCGTTCGGCGTACGAATCAGCGCTTCAAGTGAGGTCACGCGGCGTGCGAAGGGATCGATGATCGGCTGAAAGGCAAAGCGGCAATCCTGCACGCTCTGATCAAGGTCATCCAGCTCATTCAGCCATTCATCGTCGGGAATAAATTCCCAGGTGCTGGCGGGTGGGATCTCAAAGTAGTTCTCTTTGTCGCGCGCCACCACGAAAGTACGCAAAAACTGCAGCGCACGATCTTTGTAGGTGAGCTGATAACGCGAGGTGCCTTTATCCAGTACCGCTTGCAGCACAGTGTCTTTGTCATGCTCGCGCAGATCGAACAGCTCCATGCCGACTTTGCCAAAACGGCGTTCTGGCGCGAAGTCGTGCATTAACTCCACCAGATTGTGGTGGCGTGCGTCCTGACAAATACGCTGATAGATGCCTTGCACCGCGTCGCGCGGGCCTTCCAGCAGTTGGAAGAAGTGCAGGCCGTCGAACAGCAGGATGCCGGTGACATCCGAGTTTTTGTTTTTGCGATTGGCTTTAGCAACCATATCTTCGAGCGTTTTAATCGGCACGTGGTCGTGCAGATGGCTGCGATAAAGGATGGTGGTGAGCATGGCGATTGTCCGGCTAAATTATTATTTTGCGGCTAGATTAACAGGCTTACAGCGGGGTCTGTCCATAGCTTCCCGCGCTCAGCCTAAACTTTTTTTAAAATAATGGCTTAAGCGAAGCGGCTAGCCGCCTCGGTAACGCCTCAACTCCATTAACGTGCCGATGATTTGCAGAGAAATTTCCTCAGAATGCAGCTGAGGAAAATCATCATTGAGCGCGCGCAATGTGAAGATTTTCTCATCCTGCTGCTGCGTTTGCAGACGATAAATTCGCACCAGCGCCACGCCATCGACCAGCGCCAAAACCACATCGCCAGGCTGTGGCTGAACGTCTGGATCAAAGATCACACTGTCTCCGGGCCGGTAATCGGGCTGCATCGCATGGTCTTCCACCGTGACCGCCAGCGCGCCATCGCCCAATTGACTTTCACTGTAGAGAAAGCGTGTTGCCTGCTGTTTCAGTAACAACCGCTGCTCGCCCAACCACATTGACGCTTGCGCCAGGCTAATCAATGGAACCGCCATAACCGGCGCGGCTTTGGCGTGGGTGGCAAACACTTCGCCGTCCCCATCAATAATCCACGCCGCTGTGCATTGCAGCCACTCCGCCAGCCGCAGTAAGTTCTCGCCGCGCGGAACGGTTTCCTCTTTTTCCCATTGCGATACAGCCACATGCGATACACCGATGCTCTTCGCCAGCGCCTGCTGCGTTAACTGTAGTGCTTTACGTCGTGCCCGGATGCGCTCACCGGAAGATTCTTTTTTCATCATCTTGACATCTCCTGAAGGAACGACTTAAGTATACTTAAATTCATAAGTTAAAGTAAACTTAAATTCAGGCGTTGACCGCGAAGCTGGCAAGGGTGGTCAGCGTGCTTATGGGGCACAACCCTTGCCAGGGGTGAGAGGTAAAGCATGGAAAGTAGTTTAGTCACCAGCGTAGGTGCGTTGCTTCTCGGCGGCGGCGCAGCAGCTGTGTTCTGGAAACCGTTAATGGCGGGTATCGCCGCTATCGTCACCAGCAATCGTGCCGGCGGGGAGATCATCACCAGCTACAAAGAACAGGTGATGCTGCTCAAAGAAGGTCATGCCTTGATGCGTCAGGAAAACGATGAGTTACGCGTCCGACATGACAAAAACCTGCGGCGAATCTCTTCGCTGGAAACCGATCTGCGGCTGATCAAAAACGCCCTGAGTATTTTACTGGCGACCACCGAAACCGAACATAGCGATAAGTTTCGCAGCCAAGTGAATCAACTGATTACCACTCTGGAGGAGAGTCGTGATGATGCAGATAAACAGTGAGTACGTAGTGAAAAACCATCGACGCCAACTGTTCTTCGGCGGCTTTCTGCTGATGCTGTCGCTGATGTGCGTGGCGATGACGGTGTTGTTTTTGTTTGTGAGTAACAGCGCCAATCAGCGCGTTGAAGAGATTCGACAGCAATATCGAACGATCTCAGAACGACGTGAAGCGCGCGTGGCGGAACTCACCAGCCAGTTGGTGGCGCTGCAGAACAAACTCGATGGGATAGCGAAGCACCCAATCAGCAATCCGGCTGATAAGGGGAAACCGGCTGAAGGAGATAAATCGCCACCTCAACCCAAGCGTTAAGGAGGTCAGCATGCGAATTACCACGTGGATTGCAGCCACTCTTACCCGACTGCGGTCTTTATTCAGTAAGAAGGAGAGCATTATGAGCGATCAAACTGTTATCAATCCAACCACTACCATCGCATCGTCACCTGCGGAAGATTTCGCCAACGAAGTGGCTACGCCAGTCGCAGTCGCAGCGGTACCTGAAGCGGCACCGGCTGTTACATCTGAGGCGATAACACCAGCGCTTGTGGAGGTTGCGCCCGTTGCTGCAGCCGAGGTTGCGCCGCCCAGCGTACCGGAAGCCGCTGCTCCCATTGCAGCCGAAGCGCCGCCAGCCGCCGCAGCGGCGCAGAGCCATGACGCCAGTCAGGCATTCTCAGAAGGCGTGAAGGATTTCGGACGCGCGTTTAACTTTGTCGAGCAGGGCGTGATCAAACTGGGTGATGCCGCGAAGGATGAGCTGATTGAGCTGGCGAGGAAATATCTGTAGTGCCTGACGACGCACCATTGGGGACCGGGATGTCCCCTGTTTACTCACAGGTTTTAGTCACTTCCGATTATTCCTAAGGCAGCTTCGATATTTTGCACTACCTTTAATCATTCAAGCGTTATTTAAATCGTCTTATTAAGCGAAAAGGAAGATAGCATGAGTGATACAGAAACTGTAAAAACCAAAACTGACTACCTGCGTGATGTCACCTCCCAGCTTAAAGAGATGCGCCACTACGCGCAGACCAACACTGAGACGCTGTCTGCCCACTGGCTGGCTTTTGATGCGGGTGAGTATAAAGACACAGAATATGCGGGACGCTTCGATACCTTGCTGAATAAACAGGGCAAGCTGCTGGATGACATTGATGAGGCGATTCAGGATCTGGAAATCGCCATCAACCATGCTGAGCAGGAAAGCTAAGCGTTCAACGCACTGGTGGCCTAATCGGCCACCAGCCACATTTCTGCCTCATCGAACATCTCTTCTACAATCCGCGCAACCGTCGCTTTATCGTTCTTACTCAAATCGGTATCTATCGCGTTACGTTCCATTGGTTTGACGCGCACCTCAATATCGGGAAAGACGCGCTGTACACGCTTTTCCAACTCCTGCAAAATCATCTCACGTGCACCCGGTAATCCGGCCACGTTACGCTTATCGTAAATCAACTCCACAAACATCAGGGTCGTTCCATTCATTGGATCGGGTGCGATATAGTACTGTAAATAAAAACAGGGGTAAATATGCGCCAACTGGTTATCGATATCTTATTGAAAATGGCAAAAATGGATGTGGAAGCAAAGGAGTTGGTGGCGCAGGTTGAGGCGCAGTCATTATTGATTGCGGCGCTGCTGATTCAGGCGAAAGAGAACAACTCGTTGACCATTTCCGATACGGTGCAGGAGGCGATTGTGACCGCTTCACGCGCATCGCAGGAATTTCTACAGTCGGATGTGGATCTGCTGCTTACCCACGTCAATCGTCTGCTGGCGGTGGCAAGTTATATCGAAGTGAAAGGGATCGAGCGAGAAGGGTAGAAAAAATATGACCTCTGGAAGTGGAAATCCAGCAACACTTCCAGAGGCGGTGCAACAGCACCATTCGTTCAAGGACAATCTACGACTTACGTCGTGATGAGTAAGTTATACAAGTTCGATCGACTTGTACAACTTTTTCCTGAACAATTTGTGTGGTTGGAGATGTATCTTTGATGCATTTTCAATGCGTTGCACTTAAAGCTCGTTCTTGATGCAGAACTCTTCCCACGTCATTCCTAACGCTTCCGCGTGAGATTTCAGATACTTTTCAATGGCATCGGCAGCGACGGCTTTGTCGGGTTCTGCCAGCTGAATGGAAAACAGCATGCCGTCCAGCTTCTTTTGACGTAAAAACGCGGCATAAATACGTTCAGCATGCCAGGCCCGTAACTGCGCTAATGACAAATTCGCCTGGCGTGCATCGCTTTCGGTCAGTTCATCCAATGCGGATTGTAAATCGGGGTGGGCGGCGAAAAACATCGTGCGTGCCTGAGCGTAATACTCTTCTGGGGTTTTCATTCGGTGTTCCTGCATATCAACTTGCGCGCTAGTGTAACGCGCGCAAGCTGTGTTGTCAGGATTCAGCTGTTGGATCGATATTCGTGGCAACCAGGTGCGCATTAATGCGCACCCTACAGGTTTCGTAGGGTCGCCATTTATGGCGACCACAACATCAATGCAACTGCTGATAAATCCGCGCGACGTCTTGCTGATTCTTCGCCAGCGTTTCATCCAGCGTCAATTTGCCGCTCAGCATATCCGCCAGATTCTGCCCGACGGCGTTACCCATCTGATCAAATCCAGGAATGCTCACGTACTGCACGCCCTGATAAGGCACCGGATTGAGCGTGGGCTGCTCGACGGTAGCGGAATCAATCGCCGCACGTACCTGCGCGGCATAGGGCGCCAGACGCTGATAGCTCGCCTGCTGATAAGTGGAGTTGCGGCTGCCCGGCGGCACCGCGCCCCAGCCGACGGTATCGGCCACTTGCTGGATGTACTGTTTGGATGTCGCCCAGCTAATAAAAGCTATCGCCTCCTCGCGATTCGGCGTGTTGGCCGGTACCGCCAGCGCCCACGACCATAACCAGTTCGAACCATTACGCGTGATGCCGCCCGGCGCAGGCGCAAAGGCCAGCTTATCGGCGACTAATGAGATCTGCGGATTAACCAGCAAACCGGCTGCTACCGTGCTGTCGATCCACATCGCGCACTTGCCTTGCGCGGTCAGGCGCAGAATCTGGCCGAAACTGTTTTTCACCGTATCCGGCGGGCCATCCTGCTTCACCACCTGCAGATAATCACCCAACGCTTCACGCCACTCCGGCGAATTGAGCGTGGGCTGCCAGTTTTCATCGAACCACTGCGCGCCATAAGCATTCGCCATGGTGGTCATGAACGCCACGTTATCGCCCCAGCCAGGCTGGCCGCGCAGGCACAGGCCGTAAATCCCTTTTTGCGCATCGGTGAGTTTGGCGGCGAAGTTTTTGATGTCGGTCCAGTCGGGATTATCGGGCATGGTTAACCCTTTCTGCGCAAACAGATCTTTGCGGTAGTAGGTCATGCTGCTTTCACCGTAGAACGGCAGGGCGTAGAGCGTTTGCTGGAACGATAGGGCTTTGCGCACCGGCGCGATGAGATCATCGCTGTCGTAATCGGCAGGCAGCTTATTCAGCGGCGCCAGCCAGCCTTTTTCGCCCCACAGCGGCGCTTCATAGGTGCCGACGGTGATGACATCGAACTGCGCCTGGCCGCTGTTCATCGCCGACAGCACCGCCTGACGCAGTGCGCCATCATCCATCACATGCCATTGCAGTTTGACGTCCGGATGCTCCTGTTCGTAGCGCGTGGCGAGCTGCTGCATGATGGTCATATCGCCGTTGGCGATGGTGGCGATATTCAGCGTGGTCGCAGCGTGGCTCAGCAGCGGCGTGGCAAGTAACATCGCGAGAAGTTTACGCATCATGTCGCTCCTTAGCGCTGTTGCAGGCGGAAGAAGGCCATCTTCTCCACCAGCAATCCGGCATGTTCGCTGACGGTCTGGCTGGCGGCGCTGGCTTCCTGCACCAGCGAGGCGTTTTGCTGCGTCGCGCCATCCATCTGAATTACTGCGGTGTTGACCTGTTCAATGCCACTGGATTGCTGGCGGCTAGCCACGGCGATTTCACCGACAATATCCACCACGCGCGCCACGCCCAGATTGATGTCATTGAGCATCGCGCCAGAACGCTGCACCAGCGCGCTGCCGGCTTCCACTTTACCGACGCTGGCATCAATCAACGCTTTGATCTCGTGCGCGGCCCCGGCGGATCGCTGTGCCAACTGGCGCACTTCGGACGCCACCACGGCAAAGCCGCGTCCCTGTTCGCCTGCGCGTGCCGCTTCTACAGCCGCGTTGAGCGCCAGCAGGTTAGTCTGGAAGGCGATCTCATCAATCACCCGGTTGATATCGGCGATGCGTTTGCTGGAGGATTCGATCTCCTCCATCGCACTGACCGCATCACGCAATACGCTGCTGCCGCGTTCGGCCTGATGACGCACATCGGTGGCCAGTTCGTTGGCCTGCGCGGCGTTATCGGCGTTGTGTTTCACCGTGGCGGTCATCTGCTCCATGCTGGCAGCGGTTTGCTCCAGCGAGCTGGCCTGCGAATGGGTGCGTTCAGAGAGATCGTCATTGCCGTCGGCCATCTGACGCGCCGCATCACTCAGCGCGCTGGCGCTTTCGCCCACTTCACGCACGATCTCCGCCAGACGCACATCCATGCGCAATAGCGACTGCATCAGTTCGCCCATCTCATCGCGCGAAACGCTGCCAATATCATGATTCAGTTCACCGGCTGCAATCGATTCGGCCAGTTCGCGTGCCTGACCAATTGAACGGTTGATTGAGCGGATCAACAGCCAGCCGAAAACCAGCGCCACGCTCAGCCCGGCCAGCAAAATGATAATCAGGCTGTTACGCGCCAACTGATAATCGCTATTGCTTTGCTGATAGGTGAGTTCCGCATGCTGACGCATCAGCGCATCAAGTTGATCGATATCCTGTTGGAGCAGCTGACTGCCGCTGCGCAGACGGGTTTCAATCACCACCAGCGCGCCGGATGGGTTGCCGCCCTTCAGCAATTCACCGGCATCTTTCAGCGCGCTTTGCCAGCCGTCGAGATGGGTGATGAATTGCTGGCTGAGCGGTTTGGTTTGCGCATCAAACGCCAGCTGCTGCCAGGTTTGACGGTCTTTGGCGATCTGCTCGCCGTAGTGCGCAATGCGCGCCAGACGTTTCTCCACTTCGCTGCTGTCGGTCCAGTAGCGCAGGGCATCGAAAAGTGTCGAGGATTGTTCCTGCACCATGCGGTACAGGCGGGACGAATATTGCAGCGGTAACAGCTCATTTTGGTAGGCGTTTTGCGCCCGTTGGTCGGCGGCGCGCAGGCCAATGATTCCCCAGATGGCCGCGACAATCAGTAAAATGCACAGCAGGCCAACAATCGATGTCAGACGCGCGCGAAGAGTCAATCGCATAACGGTGTTCTCCGTAACGAAGGTGAGTGTGTAGTCGGTAATTATTGTTTTTGCAGGCTCTTTTAACTCCAGAAGAGTTATCGGCGCAGAAGTGAACAGCTTGAGGAAAATCATGTGGCGCGCAGCAGATACCTTGCGCAACGGATGGGAAAAATTATAACGTAGCCGCCATTGATGCGAGTGTAGGAACCGAGAATGAAAAAGTGGATGATAGTGGCCGCGCTGGCGCTGAGTGGCTGTGCGCAGATCAGCAATTATGACCAGGCCGTGAAAACCCCGGCGCCGCTGGAGCTCAAAGGCAACTGGCAAACCGTGGGCCCGCAGAGCAAGCTGATCAGCAAGCAAGCGATGGGCAGCCTGATTATTGGTGCCGAAGGCGACACGCTGGATTGCCGCCAGTGGCAGCGCGTGATTGCCAAACCGGGCAAATTAACCCGTCTGGGCGATGACTGGGTCAACGTGACGCGCCAGGTGCGGGTGATGCCGCTGATGCTGGAGAACGGTGAGCTGCGTTACGATGGGTTGAGACTGCGTAAAGTGGATCGCCCAACCGTTGAGTGCCAGCAGGCGCTGGAAGAAGTGGCGAAGCGTCCGAACGAGGCTGTTATTCAGGATATCGAGCCAGAGATGATGCGCCCGGTTACGGTGTCGTCTGCATCCGCACAGTAATTCCCAGGTCGCCATAAATGGCGACCCTACATATTCTGCCCGTAGGGTCGCCATTTATGGCGACCTGAAATCGAAAAAAACGGATGAGAAGATATCTTCCCACCCGTTTTTCATTCAGTTCATCGCAACGAATCAACCCTGCGGCAAATACACACTACCTTGCTTACCATACGCACTCATCACCGATTTTTGCATCGATGACTGGCCCACCAGCTGCGTTAATTCATCCATACGCAACTGCAGCAGACGTTTTACTTCGCTCTCATTATCGAGAATATGGCGTAACACCGGACGCAACTGCTCTTGCAGCTGGCGCGACGGTGCGGCGGCTTCGGTTGATTGCGCCAGTCTTTGCACCGCACTGACATAGTCCACTTCCTTGGTAATCAAATCATCCCATTCGCCGTCTGCTGCCAAACGCAGCATTCCGTGGCTGAGGTCGAGTAACTGTTGGTAAACGGTGACAAGTGACGGTGCAATATTCATTAAACGGCGTCCTGAAGGTGTTGAGGTTGTACGACTTCTTTCCAGGCATCAGCGATATTGCGCAGAAGACCTTCAACTTCTTCGAGGGCTTCGACATCATTACGCAGATTAGCCTGAACCAGACGGCGAACCATATAGGCGTAAAGCCCTATGAGGTTGTCGGTAAGGTCATCGCCTGATTGCTCATCGAGGCCCTGCTTGAGTCCGCCCTCGATGATGTTAATGGCCTTGGAAATCGAGTTACCTTTTCCCTGGATATTGTTGTCCTGCATAAACAAACGGGCGCGGACCAGTGCGCTGATCGCACCGTCAAACAGCAAGGTAATCAGCTGCTGTTGATTGGCGCTCATCACTGAGCTCTCCACCCCGATTTTTGCATAGGCTTGTGTGCCTGTAGCGCTGTACATGGTCACTCCTTACTATTTAGAACTGCTGCTCGAGGTCATGCTGTCGAACTGCTGTGTCAGGTAATCGCTGGTGCTGTTCAGCGAGCTCATGGTGACGTCGAGTTGCGTGAACTGCGTTTTATAACGCGCTATCAGGGCGTTAATACGCGTGTTCATGTTGTTGTACTGCTCAGTCAGATTATTCAGCGTCTTGCTGACACCATCTTTCGCCGACTGAATGCTGCCGGTTGATGACAGCCAACTGGTCAGGTTCGTTGCCAGTTTGGTGGTGATACCGGTGGTTTTACCGTCACCGACAATCATCTCTTTCACGCCGGCTGGATCTTTGGTCAGCTCGGTTTTCAGCTTGTCGGAATCTAACGACAGCTCACCGGTGGTCGGGTCGGTAGTAATACCGATTTGCGCCAGCGTTTTGTAGGTTGAAGAGCTAGCCGTGTTGGTCAGCAGACTCTTGATCTGGGTTTGAATGCCGCGCAGCGTGCTGTCGCCCACCAACGCACCGTTGCTGGAGTCTTGTGTATCTGAACCGACATCCACCGCGGTGTATTTGGTCAGGCTGGTGAACTGATCCAGCAGATTGTTGTAAGCATCCACAAAGTTAGAAATTGCGGTAGAGGCTTTAGACGTATCCTGCGTGATGGTTAACGTCTGATTTCCGCTGGTGACATCATTCAGATTCAGCGTAATCCCTTCCAGCGCATCACTGATGGTATTGGTGCTGCTGGTGATGGCGACGTTATTGACCGTCAACTCGGCATCTTGCGCGGCGACGCTGACGTCCAGCGGGTTGTCGGCATCGGTTTTGGTTGAATCAAAGCCGACAATGCCCTGCAGCGTGTCATCGCCAGTCACGCTAACGGAAGAAACCGCATTGGCTTCACCGGTTTTCGACGCGGTCAGCGACAGACGATAGGCTCCATCACCGGTTTTAATAATACTGGCGCTGACACCAGCGTTGGCACCGTTAATCGCGTCACGCATGCCGGTCAGTGAAGTTTGATCGCTGGTGAGCGTAATGTCTTTGCTGGTGCCGTCAGCCAGTTTGATCGATAGCGTGCGGCTGGCATCCGAGCTGCCCAGCGCGGTGGTGTTACTGGTCTGTACGCCGGAAGTCAGCGTCTGCGCCTGCGCCAGCTGGGTCACGCTGATGCTGTATTTTCCGGCGATGGTGCTGCCAGACGTGGTGGCGCTGAATGCGGTGGTGCTGCTTGCAGCACTGGTGGCGGTGAACAAATCCGCGCTATTTAATGCCGTGTTGGCTGTCTGGAAGGTCGTTAACGCGCTCGACAAGGTGCCGTAGGCGCTCAGCTTCGCGGTGTACGCCGTCTGCTGATTAGAGATAGGCGTCAATGATGCTTTCTCTGCCGTACTCAAGTTATCCAGGATAGTACTTAAATCGAGGCCTGAACCGATACCGAGGGTAGAAATTGTGGTCATGTTGTTTCCTTTCTATGTCGACACGGAGAATCAATACCGCGGGTTATCGGCTCTTTATGGGCAAAGTTTAGAATTATTTACCAGCAGGTAATAAAGCGAATAGCGTATATAGAGAAGGGTATTTCGGGGGCTAGAAAAATGATCAAGTTGGTCTAAAGAACTCTTCGGGTAGGGCGATAAAGATAAGCGTGACAGGTTGAAGGGAAAAATTTTCACCTGGTCCTAAAAAAAATCTAAAGGTTGTTTAAGGGCAGACGATAACAACATTGACGGCGCTGAAGCCGGCGGGTTGAAGCCCACACCTTAACCGAAAGACTTGATTAACAGGAATAATTATCATGGCCCAAGTCATTAATACCAACAGCCTCTCGCTGATCACTCAGAACAACATCAACAAGAACCAGTCTGCTCTGTCTACTTCTATCGAGCGTCTGTCTTCTGGTCTTCGTATTAACAGCGCTAAAGATGACGCAGCGGGCCAGGCAATTGCTAACCGCTTCCAGTCTAACATCACCGGCCTGACACAGGCTGCGCGTAACGCCAACGACGGTATCTCTGCTGCGCAGACTACTGAAGGCGCGCTGTCAGAAATCAACAACAACTTACAACGTGTTCGTGAACTGACCGTACAGTCTCAGAACGGCACCAACAGCCAGTCTGACCTGGACTCAATTCAGGACGAAATCAAATCACGTCTGGACGAAATTGACCGCGTATCTGGTCAGACTCAGTTCAACGGCGTGAACGTACTGTCTAAAGACGGCTCCCTGAAAATTCAGGTTGGCGCGAACGATGGCCAGACCATCTCTATCGACCTGAAGAAGATTGACTCTTCTACTCTGGGTCTGAACGGCTTCAACGTAAATGGTTCAGGTACTGTAACCAACAAAGCCGCAACTGTAAGTGATGTTACTCGTGCAGGTGGTACGCTGCAGGGTGATGGTTATTACGATGTTAAGACCTCTAACACGGCGCTGACTACAGCCGCAGCTTTTGATAAGCTGAATGATGGTGACGTTGTATCAACTAACGATGGCACAACCACCACCAACTATACCTACAGCTCAGCGACAGGTGGTTTCAAGACCAACGTTTCAATCTCTGGTGACCCAACAGATACGAATGCAACAGCGAATACAGCAGCTCGTAACGCATTGATTAGCAGCCTGAAAGCTGATCAAGGAAAATCTGTTAGCGGATCATGGACCACTAACAATGGCACTGTAAACTTTGACACTGACTCTGATGGTAAAATCACTATCGGTGGGGCAGCTGCTTTTGTTGATTCTGCCGGTAACCTTACAACTAACGCAGCAAATGCAACAGCAGCAACTACCGATGTTCTGGTTAATACTGCTGCCTCAGCGGCTGGAGTGGGTGGAAGCCTGAAATTTGGCGACACTACTTATACTATTGGCGCAGGTAATGCTGGTGCAGATAGTACAGCAGGTAACGCCGATGACGTACTTGGCACGATTTCTTATTCAAAATCAGTAAGTAAAGATGTGGTTCTGGCAGACACCAAAGCAACAGGCACCAATACTACCATTACTTATAACTCTGGTGTTTTAAAATCAGACGTGACCTTTGCTAACGGTACTTCTGGTGATACTTATCAAGATGCAGATGGTGCTATTACAAAGACTAAAGACTACACCATTTCTTATGCTGTAAATAAAGATACTGGCGCAGTAACTGTGGCCGATTATGCTGCTGAAAACAGCACAGGTACAGCAGTAGATGACACCAAGTACAAGCCAACTATCGGTGCAACAGTTAACTTAAGTTCAGCGGGCAAATTGACTACTGACGCAACCAGCGCTGGCACAGTAACTGCAGATCCACTGGCCGCTCTGGACTCAGCTATCAGCAGCATCGATAAGTTCCGTTCAAGCCTGGGTGCGATTCAGAACCGTCTGGATTCAGCGGTAACTAACCTGAACAACACCACCACTAACCTGTCTGAAGCACAGTCTCGTATTCAGGATGCTGACTACGCCACTGAAGTTTCAAACATGTCTAAAGCACAGATCATCCAGCAGGCGGGTAACTCAGTGTTGGCTAAAGCTAACCAGGTTCCACAGCAGGTTCTGTCTCTGCTGCAGGGCTAATCGCTCTAAGCTCCTTGCTTATCAAACCCCGCTTCGGCGGGGTTTTTTTATACCTGCATATTATGAATATGCAGGTAATTGCTCATAATTCGCCGGTAAATACTGCAAGTGATACAAGTCGGTCACCATAAATAGCGACCCAACAAAACCGCGTAGGGGCGCCATTTATGGCGACCGATACGTCATTGCACAAACCCAAACCCGCCACCTCAACCCAATCCGCTTGAAGCTTCCCCGGCTTATCGCTAAGGTAAGCGCGTTTTTTCGCCGCCAGGAAACCTCATGACCACCATCGCGCTCATTGACGATCATATGATCGTCCGTTCGGGTTTTGCCCAGCTACTCGGACTGGAGCCGGATTTTCAGGTTGTTGCCGAATGCGGTTCCGGGCGGGAAGCGCTCAATAAGCTGCCGGGGCGCGGCGTGCAGGTGTGCATCTGCGATATTTCGATGCCGGATATCTCCGGGTTGGAGCTGTTAAGCCAGCTGCCGAAAGGCATGGCGACCATCATGCTGTCGGTGCACGACAGCCCGGCGCTGGTGGAGCAGGCGCTCAATGCTGGGGCGCGTGGATTCCTCTCTAAACGATGCAGCCCCGATGAACTGATCGCGGCGGTGCATACCGTGGCCAAAGGCGGCTGCTATCTGACGCCCGATATCGCCCTGAAGCTCGCCTCTGGACGTCAGGATCGGCTCACCAAACGCGAGCGCCAGGTGGCGGAAAAACTGGCGCAAGGTTTAGCGGTGAAAGAGATCGCTGCCGAGTTAGGCCTGTCGCCGAAAACCGTTCACGTTCATCGCGCCAATTTGCTGGAAAAGCTCAACGTCAGTAACGACGTTGAACTGGCGCGCCGCATGTTTGATGGCTGGTAATGCAGCCACTCTTTTCGCGGCTGATTGCCGTTATCGCCAGTTTTTGTATCTTCTCCGCCGCGTGGTTTTGCCTGTGGAGCATCAGCCTGCATCTGGCGGATCGTCCTGAGCTGGCGGTATTGCTGTTTCCCTTTGGTCTGCGCCTTGGCTTGATGTTGCAGTGCCCACGCGCCTACTGGCCGGTGCTGCTCGGTGCCGAATGGTTGCTGCTATATTGGCTGTCGCGCGAAGTGGAACTGGCGCACTTGCCGCTGCTGATGCTGGGTAGCGTGCTGACGCTGCTGCCGGTGATGCTGATTTCCCGTTATCGTCATCAGCGCGATTGGCACACCTTGCTGTGGCAGGGTGGTGCGATGGTGTGCGCGGCGCTGCTGCAGGCATTGCCGTGGATCACTGAACCCGCAGTGCTAAATGCGGTGCTACTCACGCTGACCGGCGCACTGACCGTAGCACCAACCTGTCTGGTGATCTGGCACTACCTCACCAGCACGCGCTGGCAGCCGCTTGGCCCTTCGCTGGTCGGGCAGCCGGTTAACTGGCGCGTGCGTCATCTGTTTGGTTATGTGCTGCTGTTTATGGTCAGCTTGTGGTTGCAGCTTGGCTTGCCGGCAGAGCTGTCGCGCTTTACGCCGTTTTGTCTGGCGCTGCCGATTATTGCGCTGGCGTGGCATTACGGCTGGCAGGGCGCGCTGATCGCCACACTGATGAATGCCATTGCGTTGATCGCCAGCCAGACCTGGCACGATCATGCGGTCGATTTGCTGCTCTCCCTGCTGGCGCAAAGTCTGACCGGGCTGCTGCTGGGCGCGGGGATTCAGCGCTTACGTGAACTCAATCAGTCGCTGCAAACCGAGTTGGTGCGCAATCGTCGCCTGACGGAACGCTTGCTGGAGACTGAAGAGAGCGTAAGGCGCGAAGTGGCGCGTGAACTGCACGATGATATCGGCCAAACCATCACCGCCATTCGCACCCAAGCCGGGATCATGCAGCGCATCAGCCCGGAGAGTGGTGTGAAGCAAAGCGGCATGTTGATTGAGCAGCTGTCGCTGGGCATTTACGACTCCGTGCGCCGTTTGCTGGGTCGCTTGCGTCCGCGCCAGTTGGACGATCTTTCGCTCGAGCAGGCTATTCGCTCGCTGATGCGGGAAATGGAGCTGGAAGGGCACGGCATCATCAGCCATCTTGACTGGCAGATTGATGAAACGCGACTCAGTGAAGCGCAGCGCGTCACGCTGTTTCGCGTTTGCCAGGAAGGACTCAATAACGTGGTGAAACACGCCAGCGCCCGCGCGGTGACGCTGCAAGGCACATTGCAGGAGCAGCGGTTGCTGCTGGTGATTGAAGACGATGGCTGCGGCTTACCGGTGGGTTCTCCGCAGCAAGGTTTTGGCCTTGCCGGCATGCGCGAACGCGTGACGGCACTCGGCGGCTCGCTGGGAATCTCCTGCACCCACGGCACGCGCGTCAGCGTCACGTTACCGCTGCGCAATGGATAAGCAAAATATGCTGTTCAGATTTCTCAAAGCGCCAGCCAGCGCGCAGCCAATCGGGGATAAAGCGACCATCGATGCGCGCTATCGTTACTGGCGTCGCCATATCATGATCACCATCTGGCTCGGCTACGCGCTGTTCTATTTCACCCGTAAAAGCTTTAACGCCGCGTCGCCGGAAATTCTGGCGGCGGGCGTAATGACGCGCACGGACATCGGCCTGCTGGCGACGCTGTTTTACATCACTTATGGTCTGTCGAAGTTTTTCTCTGGCATCGTTAGCGATCGTTCCAATGCGCGCTATTTCATGGGCATTGGGCTGATAGCGACAGGCGTGGTGAATATTCTGTTTGGCTTCTCCACGTCGCTGTGGGCATTCGCAATGTTGTGGGTGTTGAATGCCTTTTTCCAGGGATGGGGATCGCCGGTCTGTGCGCGTCTGCTTACCAGCTGGTTTTCCCGCACCGAACGCGGCGGCTGGTGGGCGCTATGGAATACGGCACAGAACGTTGGCGGTGCGCTGATCCCGATGATCGTCGGGGCCGCCGCGCTGCATTATGGCTGGCGCGCCGGCATGATGATTGCCGGCGGGCTGGCAATTGTCGCCGGCATTTTCCTCTGCTGGCGCCTGCGCGATCGCCCGCAAACCGTGGGTTTACCACCGGTGGGTGACTGGCGCCACGATGCGCTGGAGATCGCCCAGCAGCAAGAGGGCGCGGGGCTGAGTCACAAAGAGATCCTCGCCAAATATGTGCTGCTCAACCCTTACATCTGGCTGCTGTCGCTGTGTTACGTGCTGGTTTACGTGGTGCGTGCCGCTATCAACGATTGGGGCAATCTCTACATGTCTGAGACGCTGGGCGTCAATCTGGTGACGGCCAACTCGGCAGTCACCATGTTTGAACTCGGTGGCTTCGGTGGCGCGTTAGTGGCGGGATGGGGATCGGATAAATTGTTCAACGGCAATCGCGGGCCGATGAACCTGATCTTTGCCGCCGGAATTTTGCTGTCAGTGGGATCGCTGTGGCTGATGCCGTTTGCCAGCTACGTGATGCAGGCTGCGTGTTTCTTTACCATCGGCTTTTTTGTCTTCGGCCCGCAGATGTTGATCGGCATGGCGGCGGCGGAGTGTTCGCACAAAGATGCGGCGGGCGCGGCGACCGGCTTTGTTGGCCTGTTTGCCTATCTGGGCGCGTCGCTCTCCGGCTGGCCGCTGGCGCGAGTGATCGATGTCTGGCACTGGAGCGGCTTTTTCGCGGTCATCGCCTGCGCGGCGGGCATTTCGGCCCTGCTGCTGTTGCCGTTCCTGCATGCTCAAACGCCGCGCCAGCGCGAGGAAGTGTGATGTATCCCTGCTTTTTGCGCTTACATCGACAAAACTAAGAAATTTTCCCGGTTGCGCCGGGCAGTTGTCTCAGGCCGAAACCGCTGCTGATTTTTACAATGCCTGCCATCACGCAGGTCATTAATCAGGAGCACTCCATGCTGGCTTTCTTAAATCAGGTGCGCAAGCCGACCCTGAATCTGTCGCTCGAAGAGCGGCGCAAGATGTGGTTTAAACCCTTTATGCAGTCCTATCTGGTGGTCTTTATCGGCTACCTGACCATGTATCTGATCCGCAAAAACTTCAACATTGCGCAGAACGACATGATCACCACCTACGGACTCAGCATGACGCAGTTGGGGATGATTGGCCTCGGCTTTTCCATCACTTACGGCGTCGGTAAAACGCTGGTTTCCTATTACGCCGATGGTAAAAACACCAAGCAGTTCCTGCCGTTTATGCTGATCCTCTCGGCCATCTGCATGCTGGGCTTCAGCGCCAGCATGGGCGCCGGTTCAGTGAGTTTGTTCCTGATGATCGCGTTTTATGCGCTGAGTGGCTTCTTCCAAAGTACCGGCGGCTCATGTAGTTACTCCACCATCACCAAGTGGACGCCGCGTCGTAAACGCGGCAGCTATCTCGGCATGTGGAATATTTCGCATAACCTCGGCGGCGCGGGTGCAGCGGGTGTGGCGCTGTTTGGTGCCAACTACCTTTTCGATGGTCATGTGGTCGGCATGTTTGTGTTCCCGTCACTGATCGCCCTGGTGGTCGGCTTTATCGGTCTGCGCTACGGCAGTGATTCACCCGAATCCTACGGTCTGGGCAAAGCCGAAGAGCTGTTTGGTGAAGAGATCAGCGAAGAGGATAAGGAAACTGAAGATCAGGCGATGACCAAATGGCAGATCTTTGTTGAGTACGTGCTGAAAAACAAAGTGATTTGGCTGCTGTGCTTCGCCAATATCTTCCTGTATGTGGTGCGTATTGGTATCGATCAGTGGTCGACGGTGTATGCCTATCAGGAGTTAAAACTCTCAAAAGAGGTGGCGATTCAGGGCTTCACGCTGTTTGAAGTCGGTGCGTTAGTCGGCACGCTGCTGTGGGGATGGTTGTCGGATCTGGCGAATGGTCGTCGTGCGCTGGTGGCATGTGTGGCGCTGGCGTTGATTATCGCCACGCTCGGCATTTATCAACATGCCAGCAATCAGTATGTCTATCTGGCGTCGCTGTTTGCTCTGGGCTTCCTGGTGTTTGGTCCGCAACTGTTAATTGGTGTTGCCGCCGTCGGCTTTGTGCCGAAAAAAGCCATTGGTGCCGCCGATGGCATCAAAGGTACCTTTGCTTACCTGATTGGCGACAGCTTTGCTAAGTTAGGCTTAGGCATGATTGCGGATGGCACGCCAATCTTTGGCTTAACCGGTTGGGCCGGGACCTTTGCCGCGCTCGATGCCGCAGCCATCGCCTGTATCGCCCTGATGGCGCTGGTGGCGGTGTTTGAAGAGCGTAAGATCCGCCGTGAGAAACGCCTGCAACGGCTTAAAGCGGCTTAGGCGCAAGAGAAGTAAATTGGTCGCCATGAATGGCGACCCTACGACGAACGCCTTTGTAGGGTCGCCATTCATGGCGACCTGGAGCAAAACCAACCCAGTGATTCCTTCTGCACTAATCCAAATCACATCCCAACAAAAACAAGGATTTTACCGACCACCACACTTCCTCAGAAAAGTAACCGTCTTGTTACAGTCCACATCAAATTTGCCGATAACTCCCCTCAGAATCATTCCAATTTTTGAACCACATTTTTCCGTTTCTGGGGTGTCTATGCGCTTCAATTATGACTTGTTACCGGGTGAGCTACTGACCTTTGAAGAGATTGCCCTGCGTTACACGCAGCAGCATCCCGACGAGAAAGAGCTCACCGCACGCGGGTTGCTGAGCCCGTCGACCAGCTTTCGCAATTTGGTGATCCGCGCGCTGTTCGCGCAGGAGGAGATTAACAGCCCGATCGAGGATCTGCTGTTTGTCTCGGACGACAACGAGCGCAAAAACTATCTGCGCCGCTTTGAGCACTACCTGAAAAGCCAGCAGGCGTTTCTCTACTTCCGTCGCAATGACGAAGCGCGCAAAGAAGGGCGCTGGAAAGTGGTGGGCGAAACACAGGTGTTTGCCATGCTCGATCCCAATTCGGCGGCGGCGCAGAATCTGCTGAACAGTCGCGGCTTTAAGCTGGTGCTGATGCGCCAGACCGAAGAGGAGGAGTATTGGCAGCTGTTCGATGCGCAGGCACATCCGTGCTTCCCGCTGTCGCGCAAAATCCAGTTTCTGGTGGTGCTGAGCACGCCGCAATACAAAGTGCCGAGCGGCGTGATGCCCGGCACCGAAGTGGGACGCCGCGTGAAAGCCAAAGTGTTGCAACGCACCAGCCAGGCGGAGTTCACTTCGGCGGTGAAAGCACGTTACGGCGCCTGCATCATCACCGGCACGCAGTTGACCGAACGTCACAGCTGGCCGTGGGTGGAAGCCTGCTACATCGACACGCAAGAGAATGAAGAGGGTTTTCTGGCGGATAACAGCGCAGATAATGGCTTATTCCTGCGCAGCGACCTGCAACGGCTGTTTATCAACAAAATGATAAGCATCAACGCGGAAACCGGTCAGGTGCTGTTTAATCCAGCGCTGGAAACTGAAGCGTTGATTACCCCTTTTTATCAGGCACTTGAGGGCAAAGTTTGCGCATTATGGGACGCGGTGCCGCCTGGCACGCGGGAAAGACTGCGTAATTTGCGCTAACGCCCGCGCGGATGGCGGTGCGATCCACCGCCATCCATAACAAATTTGAAATAACCTCGCTTTTGCCCGCCTATTCTGCCAATCAAAACCCCTACAGAATTGGATAATCATGCCGATAACTTTACTAACGCAGGGTAGTCAACGTGAACGATCTCTATACCGCCGATGGCGTGATGGATAAACATTCGCTCTGGCAGCGCTACGTTCCTCTGGTGCGGCATGAAGCGCTGCGCCTGCAGGTACGTTTGCCAGCCAGCGTTGAGCTTGACGATCTGCTGCAGGCCGGTGGCATTGGCTTATTGAATGCCGTGGAGCGCTACGATGCGCTACAGGGCACCGCCTTTACCACCTACGCCGTGCAGCGTATCCGGGGAGCAATGCTGGATGAACTGCGCAGTCGCGACTGGGCACCACGCAGCGTTCGCAGAAATGCGCGCGAAGTAGCAGGTGCCATGCATCAGGTAGAACAAGCGTTGGGGCGCTCGGCTACTGAGCAGGAAGTGGCTGAGCGACTGAATGTTTCGCTGGAGGAGTATCGGCAGATTCTGCTCGATACCAACAACAGCCAACTCTTCTCCTACGACGAGTATCGGGAAGAACACGGCGACAGTGCGGAGCTGGTGACGGAGGGGCATGAGGAAGCCAACCCGCTTCATCAGTTGTTGGAAGGAAACCTACGTGACCGCGTAATTGAAGCGATTGAGGCGTTGCCTGAACGTGAAAAACTCGTGCTCACACTGTACTACCAGGAAGAACTGAACCTGAAGGAGATTGGCGCGGTGCTGGAAGTGGGGGAATCCCGCGTCAGCCAACTGCACAGTCAGGCGATCAAACGCCTGCGTGCCCGATTATCGGGGGCGCGCTAACAGACTCAGTTCCTGGCGATCGAAAAAAACAATAAAACCGGGGACTCAGCAATGGGAGCCAAAGTTAAAGCCAGACCTTTAAGTCGCTATCTTAAAGACTATAAGCACAGCCAAAGCAATTGTTCACACTGTGGCAAAGTTTTAGATCGTATGGCGTTAGTCTTTCGCGGCCAGATCATCAATAAAGAGGCCATCGCACGCATGGACCAAATGATTGACGATCAGGTGTGGATGAAACTCCAGCCAGAATTGACCGCCTTGTGTCGTTTCTGCAGCGATATTTTTTGTAATACCCATCCGAATTACTTCGACATTATGGCGTTTAAGCAATATCTGTTTGAGCAGACGGAGATGAGCCACAGTACCATACGTGAGTATGTAGTACGTTTGCGTCGGCTTGATGACATGCTGAAGGCGAAAAATTTCCCGGCCGATCGTTTACGGGGCAATAGCTGGCATGAGTGTCTGGAGAACGATCTGCCTGATGCAGGTAATAACAATTACCGCATCGCACTGCGCAAATATGACCAGTTTTTAGGCTGGCAGCAGGGCTGATGGTGAATCCACCCTTGTTGTTGTCGAGCATGACAGCAACAAGGGCAGCACGCGGTGAATTCCGGGTGCGACTTTTCTCATCTTCTGCAACACTGTATGGATAACTGCACATTGCCCGAATGGAGGCTGCATTGTCCTTACATCTTCTGCACCAGTTCCCACGTCTTGAATTACTCGGTGCGCCTACGCCGCTTGAGCATTTGCCACGGCTTTCTGACTATCTTGGTCGCGATATCTTTATTAAGCGCGATGACTTCACGCCGGTCGCTCTCGGCGGCAACAAACTGCGTAAACTCGAATTTCTGGCTGCTGACGCACTGCGCGAAGGCGCGGATGTGCTGCTGACGGCGGGCGCGATTCAATCTAACCACGTACGTCAAACCGCAGCCGTGGCCGCCAAGCTCGGCCTGAAGTGCGTGGCGCTGCTGGAAAACCCGATTGGTACCACAGCAGAAAACTATCTCAGCAACGGCAACCGCTTGCTGCTCGACTTGATGGATGTGGAAATCGTCATGGTTGACGCGCTGCAAAATCCCACTGAACAGTTGGCCGCGCAGGCCGAACACCTCGAAGCGCAGGGATTCCGTCCGTACATTGTGCCGGTTGGCGGCTCCAATGCGCTCGGTGCGCTCGGCTACGTTGAGTGTGCGCAGGAGATTGCCCATCAAAGCGAAGGCGTGGTGGATTTCGCTGCGGTGGTGGTGGCTTCCGGCAGCGCCGGCACGCACGCTGGTTTGGCGATTGGTCTGGAGCAGCTGCTGCCAGAAACCGAGCTGGTGGGCGTCACCGTATCGCGCAAAGTCGAGGCGCAGTTGCCGGTGGTGGAGCGCATTCGTAGCGCGTTAGCCGAGCACTTGGAAGTGCAGGCCAAAGCGCCGATCACCTTGTGGGATGATTACTTCGCGCCGCGTTACGGCGAGCCGAACGAAGAGGGCATGGCGGCGGTGAAACTGCTGGCGCGGCTCGAAGGTATCATGCTCGATCCGGTGTACACCGGCAAAGCGATGGCGGGATTAATCGATGGCATTGCGCAAAATCGCTTCCGTCGTGAAGGTCCGCTGCTGTTCGTGCATACCGGTGGATCGCCGGCGTTATTTGCTTATCACCCTTCGATCTGAGACAGAACGTAAAAACGGTTTATAATCCGGCGGTTATTTAGAAGAGGTCGCCATGAATGGCGACCCTACAAAGCACACAACAACACATCACAATAAATGGGGTAAACATGATTTTCTCTCCTATTCGTCGCCAAATGGTGATGGGCATGATGGCGGTCGCGCTGGTTGCGGGCGTTAACGTTAAATCCTTCGCCGCCGAAGATTTGCTGGCAAAAGTGAAGAGTAAAGGCGAGCTGCGCGTCGGTCTGGAAGGCACTTATCCGCCGTTCAGTTTCCAGGACGAAAAAGGCCAGCTGACCGGTTTTGAAGTGGAATTCGCGCAGGAGCTGGCGAAACATCTCGGTGTGAAAGCCGATCTGCGTCCTACCAAATGGGATGGCATGCTGGCCTCGCTGGATTCCAAACGCATCGACGTGGTGATCAACCAGGTCACCATCTCGCCTGAGCGTAAGAAGAAGTATGACTTCTCCACGCCTTACACCATCTCTGGCGTGCAGGCGCTGACGCTGAAGAAAAACGCGGCCACCGTCACCAAGCCGGACGATCTGGCAGGCAAGAAAGTCGGCGTCGGCCTCGGCTCTAACTACGAGCAGTGGCTGAAAGATAACGTGCCGAAAGCCGATGTGCGTACCTATGATGATGACCCAACCAAATATCAGGATCTGCGTTCAGGCCGTTTAGATGCCATTCTGGTGGACCGCTTAGCGGCACTGGATCTGGTGAAGAAAACCGGCGACACCATGGCAGTAGCGGGCCCGGCCTTCTCGCGTCTGGAATCGGGAGTGGCGCTGCGTAAAGGCAACGACGATCTGCTGAAAGCGATCGACTCTGCCATCGCGGACATGCAGAAAGATGGTTCGCTGAGCAAACTGTCTGAGAAATGGTTCGGCGCGGACGTCACTAAATAATGCAGGAAAGCTTACAACTGGTGCTGGATTCAGCACCATTTTTACTGAAAGGCGCGCTGTTCACGCTGCAGCTGAGTATCGGCGGGATGTTCTTCGGCCTGATACTCGGCTTCGTGCTGGCGCTGATGCGTCTGTCGCACTTCTGGCCGATCAACTGGCTGGCGCGCATCTACGTGTCGATTTTCCGTGGCACGCCGCTCATCGCCCAACTGTTTATGATCTATTACGGTCTGCCGCAGTTTGGTATCGAGCTGGATCCGATTCCGTCGGCGATGATTGGTCTGTCGCTGAATACCGCCGCTTACGCTTCTGAATCATTGCGTGGCGCGATTGCCTCGATTGAACGCGGGCAGTGGGAAGCTGCTGCCAGCATCGGCATGACGCCGTGGCAAACGCTGCGTCGCGTGATCCTGCCGCAGGCCGCGCGCACCGCGCTGCCGCCGCTGGGCAACAGCTTTATCAGCCTGGTGAAAGATACCTCGCTGGCCGCCACCATTCAGGTGCCGGAGCTGTTCCGTCAGGCGCAGCTGATCACCTCACGGACGCTGGAAGTGTTCACCATGTATCTGGCGGCCTCGCTGATTTACTGGGTGATGGCGACCGTGCTGTCGGCGTTGCAAAACCGCCTTGAAGCGCATGTGAATCGACAGGATCGGGAGGGCAAATGAGTGCAATTGAAGTCCGTCAGCTGGTGAAACAGTTTCACGGCCAGACGGTGCTGCACGGCATCGATCTCGACGTGGCGCCAGGCGAAGTGGTGGCAATTATCGGGCCGAGCGGTTCCGGTAAAACCACGCTGCTGCGCAGTATCAATCTGCTGGAAGTGCCGGAAAGCGGACGTATCAAAGTCGGGGATATCGCCATTGATGCGGCGCTCGGCCTCAACAAGCAGAAGCAGCTGGTGCGCCAGTTGCGTCAGCAGGTTGGCTTTGTGTTCCAGAACTTCAATCTGTTCCCGCACCGCTCGGTGCTGGAGAACATCATTGAAGGGCCGGTGATCGTCAAGGGCGAACCGAAGGCAGAAGCCATCGCGCGGGCGCGCAGTTTGCTGGAGAAAGTGGGATTGCACGGCAAGGAAGAGAGTTTCCCGCGTCGTCTTTCCGGCGGACAGCAGCAGCGTGTGGCGATTGCGCGCGCGCTGGCGATGCGTCCGGAAGTGATTCTGTTCGATGAGCCGACGTCGGCGCTTGATCCTGAACTGGTGGGCGAGGTGCTCAACACCATTCGCGCACTGGCGCAGGAGAAACGCACCATGGTGATCGTCACCCATGAGATGAGCTTTGCGCGTGACGTCGCGGATCGCGCCATCTTTATGGATCAGGGACGCATCGTGGAGCAGGGCGCGGCAAAAGAGCTGTTCAGTAATCCGCAGCAGGCGCGTACCCGGCAATTTCTCGACAAGTTTTTGAACCAGTGATTTAAACGGCAGGTCACCATAAATGGCGACCCTACAAGACCATGCGCATCCTGCACGTTACATCGTAGGGTGCGCATTCATGCGCACCGCTTAACCGCTCATCGATATTTCTACTCAATTGCAAGACGTCCAACAAAGAAATAACCGGTTTTTACTCATTATCAGCTGGTCTTTATCTCTCGGTTTTATCCTAAAGTTAATTTTAGAATTAAATATAACGCAATGAATCTAATGATAAATTAACCTTCTCTCGCCTTAGTGATTTCGAGATTTGCCTTATTAGGAAAGTCCTGATTGAGACATCTTTGTAAATATAAATAATTCTTTACAAATTCATGGCGCAATTAGGACATAGCAATGACGACTGCCAGGAAAGAGGTCCTCTGGATCAACACGCTCAAAGGGGGCTGCATTTTGATGGTGGTGTTACATCACTCCATCATCACCACGTTCGCGCCTTCGCTGCATCATCTCACCGCTGGACTGCTGCCAGCGCACTGGTGGGTGGCGTTTAACACCTATCTATCTCCGCTGCGCATGCCGGCTTTCTTCTTTGTCTCCGGTTTGCTGGCCGCCAGCTCAATCACCAAAAAGAGCTGGAAAGAGGTGTTCACCAAGAAGTTCAGCAACATCGTCTATCTCTACCTGCTGTGGGGCGTGATTCAGTGGTTAAGCATTCACTACATCTCCACGCATCTGGGTGAACGGCTCTCCAGCACCAAAAACGCTGCCTATGCCGACACGCCGTTTGAGTTCGTAAAGCTGCTGATGACCTCAATGACCAGCCTGTGGTATCTCTACGCGCTGGCCGGATTCTTCCTGTTCACCAAGCTGTTCCACAAACAGAAGCTGGCCTTGATGGCGCTGGCGATTGTCGCCACCTACGCGGCGCAGTTCAGCCTGATTCCCGGCTGGGGACCTGCCAGCGTGGCGCAGAACTATCTCTACTTCCTGCTCGGCGTGTTCTTCAGCCAGGCGTTGATTGAGTTGAGCGAGCTGAAGCGTCAGCACTGGTTGATGCTGGGCGGCATTGCGTTGATTGGCCTGCTGCATCATGTTGGCGGCATCTACAAAAATCCGTTCTACAGCCTGCTGACTATCGTGTTTGGCATTGTGCTGTGCCGCTTCCTCAATGAACGATTCAATATGGCGTGGCTCAACTGGATTGGCCGCAACACGCTACAAATTTACGTGCTGCACCGCATCTTTATTGAGCTGCTGGGGCTGAGTGCGATCGTGCTGGCGGTGCATTATGGCTGGTTTGACAATACCGCCTTTAGCTGGGCATGGGCGCTGCTGATGCCAATTACCGGCGTTGCGTTGTGTACCAGTATTTCGCTGCTGGTATGGACGCTGCTCAACCGTGGTCCGGGCCGCATGCTATTTCTCTATCCGCGTCTGCTGCGTAAATCTGCGCTCGAAAGCAAAAGCGCGCCGCAGCAATAATTTAATCGGGCCAGTTTGCTGGCCCTGATTATGTTTGTTGGTTGGTCGCCATTAATGGCGACCCTACAAATTCCTCGCTACCACAATGCAAATATTCACGCTTATCCATTTGCCACATTAAATAATTCTTTATTTTGGATTTGAATTTAATCTGGCATAAGAAAGGGTGGATTGTTCTTAATTTCCCTGCGCGACACCGCTCACACTTATTTTACTTAATAACCTTTTAGTGACTCTAATTAAGGCAAATTTCCTTAGCCTGCTCAGGGTTCTATTTTTGTCTGGATCTGTAAAGTATTGTTATATCAGGACCACAAAAAAACATTTAGGACTTTCGCTACATCATGCCTTCGCCCGCTGTTTAATAATCGTTGAATAATCATAAATGCATCAACGCTTATTTCCTCAACCTTCTCCTTAAGACCTACACAGCAACAGCAGCGGGAGTCATCATATGAATAACGCCAGGAAAGAAGATATCGCATGGATAAATACCCTCAAGGGAGCCTGCATATTACTGGTGGTGTTGTATCACACCGTATTACCTGGATTCGAAGGCACGGTGAAATTATTGACGGCGGGTTGGATCCCGGCAGAAATATGGGTGCAATTTAATACCGTATTATCGCCGCTGCGTATGCCAGCATTTTTCTTTGTATCGGGTTTATTAGCCACCAACGGTATTTTAAATCGGCCATGGAAACAGGTGTTTACCAGCCGCATCACCAACCTGTTTTATCTCTATATTCTGTGGGGCTTTATTCAGTGGTGGTCGATTGTTGGCATCTCAACGGAGATCACCGGGCAGCGTATTTCGCAGAACCTCAATGCGGCGTATGCCGGTTCGCTACTGGAGTTCTTAAAGCTCACGTTCCTCGCCATGAGCACCTCGTGGTATCTCTACGGCTTAGCGCTCTATTTCCTGTGCGCCAAGATCTTTAAACAGCAGAAAGTGGCGTTGCTGGTGGTGGCAATTGCGCTGAACTATCTGGCGGTGGAGAAGATCATTCCGTATTGGGGACCACAAAGCGTGGCGCAGTATTTCCTGTTCTTCCTGCTGGGTGCTTTCTGGAGCCCGATGATGCTGCGTCTCAGTGAATGGCGACGCGATAACATTGTGCCGTGGGCGATCCTGGCCGCGTTGTCTGGTCTGCACGTCATCTTTGGGTTGGATAAGAGTTTGTTCATGTGCATCCTTGCGGTGCTGTTCAGCGTGGCGGCGTGTCGCTGGTTGAATGCGCATTTCAAGATGAGCTATCTGAATTGGGTTGGGCGCAATACGCTGCAAATCTACGTAATTCACCGCATCTTCATTGAGTTCTTTGGTATGTCAGCGATTCTGTTCGCCCAGCGTCATCACTTGTTTGAGCAAGCGTGGTTCTCGATACTGTGGGCCTGCTTCTATCCGCTGGCGATCGTCGGGATTTGTTCGCTGTGTTCGGTTGCGGTGTGGCAAGTGACCAATCGTGGATTGGGGCAGTCGCTGTTTGTGTTTCCAACGCTGATTGGGTTGAAGCGGAATAAGTCTGCGGCGTGAAAAAAGGTCGCCATGAATGGCGTAATGCCGCTCAGTTAAGCATTAATTTGCATATGTATGCAGGTGCGCATGAATGCGCACCCTACGAAAAACGCGCCAATCCTTTGTAGGGTCGCCATTTATGGTGACCGAAAGACGCTTAACTGACGCGCATTACGCCATGAATGGCAACCCTACGTTGTTACTGTTAACCGATGGTCATCAAACTCGCATTACCGCCTGCTGCGGCGGTATTGACGCTCAGTGAACGCTCAATCAGCAAACGCTCCAGCAACAGATTGGTTTCGCCACGGGCAAAGCCCTGCACCGAAACAATCGCGCCATCGCGTGCCGCGACCTGCTCACACAGACTGCGTAGCTGATCGGCATCACCGTGATAAATCACCGCATCAAACTCCGCCGCCAGCGCATCCTTCACCAGCTTGATGTGCGCTTGCACTTCCGCTGGTAAAGACTTACGCAGCGCACTATGCAGCTCATCATCCTGCCAGATAGCTTGGCTGCCGACGCTGGTCACCGCCGCCAACTGCGTCAGCGCATCTTCCGCGTTATCGGCGATGCACAGCACATGTTCGCGCGGCAGCAGGGTAAAGGTGTTGCGCTCGCCAGTTGGGCCCGGCAGCAGACGCACCGTACCGGCCTGCGCCAGCTCGTCGTAACGCTGACACAGCGCCAGCAGCTCAGGCTTATCCTGCGCCCATTGCTGCAAGGCTTGATGCGCACGCATCAACTCGGCACGCACCGTGCTGTCAACCGGACGCTCGGCATCCTGACGATCAAAGGTGATGCGCAGCGCACCGTCTGGACGATTGGCCAGCAGGCGATACAGATAGAGCGGACCACCGGCTTTCGGACCGGTGCCCGACAAGCCTTCGCCGCCGAAAGGCTGCACGCCAACCACCGCACCCACCATATTGCGGTTCACGTACAGGTTGCCGACTTTAGCCGTCGCCGTTACCTGCGCGATGGTTTCATCGATACGCGTGTGCACGCCGAGCGTCAGGCCGTAACCCGACGCATTAATCTGCTCAACCAGCTGCGGCAAGTTGTTGCGCGAGAAACGCACCACGTGCAGCACCGGACCAAACACCTCTTTATCCAGATCGCTGACCTGATCCAGCTCGATCAGCGTCGGCTTGATAAAGGTGCCGCTGTTCCACTCTTTAGTATCCTGTGGATTCTCCTGCGCCGCCTGATAAACGGTGAAGCCTTTGTTGCGCAGCGCCTGAATGTGACGCTCGATATTGGCTTTGGCTTCGGCATCAATCACTGGGCCAATGTCGGTTGAGAGACGTTCCGGGTTGCCCATGCGGCACTCCGCCATCGCACCACGCAGCATTTTCAACGTGTGATCGGCCACATCATCCTGCACGCACAGCAGACGCAGCGCCGAGCAGCGTTGACCGGCGCTATCAAACGCCGAGGCAACGATATCGACAACCACCTGTTCGGTGAGCGCTGAGGAATCCACAATCATCGCGTTCATGCCGCCGGTTTCGGCGATCAGCGGCGTTGGACGACCCTGAGGATCAAGACGACCGGCCAGATTGCGCTGCAGCAGCGTCGCCACCGCCGTTGAACCGGTAAACATCACACCGCGCACGCGTTCGTCGCCAGTCAGTTGCGCACCCACGGTTTCGCCCTGGCCCGGCAGCAGTTGCAGCACGCCAGCGGGTACGCCGGCATCCAGCAGAATTTGCACCGCCTGCGCGGCGATTAGCGGAGTTTGCTCTGCCGGTTTCGCCAGCACGCTGTTACCGGCTGCCAATGCTGCGGCAACTTGTCCGGCAAAGATTGCCAGCGGGAAGTTCCAAGGACTGATGCACACTACCGGACCCAGCGGACGATGGGTTTCGTTATCGAAATCGTCGCGCACCATGCCCGCGTAATAGTAGAGGAAATCGACCGCTTCACGCACTTCGGCGATGGCGTTGTTGTAGGTTTTACCGGCTTCACGCACCAGCAAGCCGATCAGTTGCTGCATCTGGCCTTCCATCGCTTCGGCAGCACGTTCCAGAATTGCGGCGCGCTCCTGCGGCGGTGTGGCGAACCAGATCGGACCGGCATTCACCGCCGCATCCAGCGCATCCGACACTTCGGCTTCGGTGGCTTCACGCACGCTGCCCACGACATCCGCAGGCGCGGAAGGATTCAGCACCGGACGGCTCACGCCTTCGCCTAATTCACCTTCTACCAGCGGCTGGGCGATCCACGGCTGGCTGGCGCTGTTGAGCAGGGCGCTGGAGAGCGACGCCAGACGATGTTCGTTGGCCATATCCAGACCAGCGGAGTTGGCACGCTTGGCGCCATACAGATCGCGCGGCAGCGGGATTTTCGGATGCGGTAAACCCACCGCGCCTTCCGCGACGCCCATCTTCTCCACGGCAGCCACCGGATCGGCGACCAACTCATCCAGCGGCAAGGTGTTATCGGCGATGCGGTTAACAAACGAGGTATTGGCACCGTTCTCCAGCAGACGACGAACCAGATACGCCAGCAGCGTTTCGTGGGTGCCGACCGGTGCATAAATACGGCACGGACGATTCAGTTTGCCATCGGCGACTTTGCCAACCACCTGCTCGTACAGCGGTTCACCCATGCCGTGCAGGCATTGGAATTCGTACTGGCCCGGATAATAGTTATTACCTGCCAGCTGGTAGATCGCTGCCAGCGTGTGCGCGTTGTGGGTAGCAAACTGCGGATATATCAGGTTCGGCACCGCCAGCAGTTTGCGTGCGCAGGCCAGATAAGAGATGTCGGTGTACACCTTGCGGGTGTAAACCGGATAGCCTTCCAGACCATCAATCTGCGCGCGCTTGATTTCGCTGTCCCAGTACGCGCCTTTTACCAGGCGGATCATCAGACGACGACGGCTGCGCTGCGCCAGGTCGATCAGCGAATCAATCACAAACGGACAGCGCTTTTGATACGCCTGAATCACAAAGCCGATGCCGTTCCAGCCTTCCAGCTCCGGCTCGAAACAGAGTTTTTCCAGCAGGTCGAGCGACAGCTCAAGACGGTCAGCTTCTTCCGCATCGATGTTGATACCGATGTCATACGAGCGCGCCAGTAGCGTCAGGGATTTGAGGATCGGATAAAGCTCGTCCATCACGCGCTCATACTGCGCGCGGCTGTAGCGCGGATGCAGCGCCGACAGTTTAATCGAGATGCCCGGACCTTCATAAATACCGCGACCATTCGACGCTTTTCCGATGGCGTGAATCGCCTGCTGATAGGACACCAAATAGGCTTTGGCATCGCTGGCGGTCAGCGCCGCTTCGCCCAGCATGTCGTAAGAGTAACGGAAACCTTTCTCTTCCAGCTTGCGCGCATTGGCCAGCGCTTCGGCGATGGTTTCACCGGTAACAAACTGCTCGCCCATCAGGCGCATCGCCATGTCGACGCCTTTGCGGATCAGCGGTTCGCCGCTCTTACCGATAATGCGATTGAGCGAGCGCGACAGGTTAGCTTCGTTGTGGGTGGAGACCAAACGGCCGGTGAACAGCAAGCCCCATGTCGCGGCGTTGACGAACATCGACGGGCTGCGACCCAGGTGCGATTGCCAGTTGCCGTTGCTAATCTTGTCGCGGATCAGCGCATCACGCGTCGGTTTATCCGGAATACGCAGCAGCGCTTCCGCCAGGCACATCAGCGCCACACCTTCCTGTGAGGAGAGCGAGAACTCTTGCAGCAAACTTTGCACCATGCCAGCGCGGCCGGTTGCACCTTTCTGGTGCCGCAACTTGTCGGCGAGGCTGTAAGCCAGCTGATGAGTTTTCTCTGCCAGCGGGGCAGGGAGACGCGCTTGCTCCAGCAGCATCGGTACGGCATCGGTCTCTGGACGACGCCACGCGGCAGTGATTGCTGAACGCGTTACCGACTGCGGCAAAATGTGTTCTGCGAAGTCGAGGAAAGGCTGCAGTGATTCTTCTGGCACGCCTTCATCAGCCAGCGCATCGATTAACTGTTGCGGGATTTCCGGCACGGATTCACCGGCTTCCAGCTGCTCCAGATAGTTAAAAATGGCCTGTTTGATCAGCCAGTGTGATGTGCGGTCAAGTTTCTGTGCTGCCAGTTTAATGCGATCGCGGGTGGCTTCATCCAGCTTCACCCCCATGGTAGTGGTTCCCATGATGTCCTCATCCTCGAAAATAGTGATTCATCGCTTGCGTGGCAGCAATATCACCTATGTTGCAACTTTGTGCAACCGATGTTGCTGGGCGGTCGCCATGAATGGCGACCCTACGAAGCCAGGCGTTTTCTGTAGGGGCGCCATTCATGGCGACCGAGGTGCAACCTTAATGTGATCGAGTGCAACCTCTGAACAGAAAAAAAGCAGCATTAGTGTCACCAATGTGACAGCTGTGTTAAATGCATTGTGCGCGCCGCACCTTTGCGGCAGGATACCGCGCCTTAAGAGAAATCGCTTTCTCTGGATGCGGTCAAATCATGCCGTTGCCCCGTTCCGGCAGCGATGATTAGAAGATTTCTCTTAGTGGATCAAATAATAAGTGGAGAGTCAGATGAGTATAAGTACACCGATGTTGGTGACCTTTATCGTTTATATCCTTGGGATGGTGTTAATCGGTTTCATTGCTTACCGTTCAACCAAAAGTTTTGACGACTATATTCTCGGTGGACGCAGTTTAGGTAGCGTGGTCACCGCGCTGTCTGCCGGTGCTTCCGATATGAGCGGCTGGTTATTGATGGGCCTGCCGGGCGCCATATTCCTTTCTGGTATTTCAGAAAGCTGGATCGCCATCGGCCTGATTATTGGCGCATGGTTGAACTGGCGCATTGTTGCAGGACGTCTGCGTGTGCAGACCGAACATCATGATAATGCGTTAACCCTGCCAGACTTCTTCTCCAGCCGTTTCGAGGACAACAGCAAACTGCTGCGCGTTATCTCGGCGGTGGTGATCCTGATCTTCTTCACTATCTATTGTGCTTCTGGCGTGGTCGCCGGTGCGCGTCTGTTTGAAAGCACCTTTGGTATGGATTACCAGACGGCGCTGTGGGCCGGTGCCGCCGCCACCATTCTGTATACGCTGGTGGGCGGTTTCCTCGCGGTGAGCTGGACCGATACCGTACAAGCCAGCCTGATGATTTTCGCGCTGATTCTGACGCCGGTGATTGTCATCGTCGCGGTAGGTGGCCTGGATGAATCCATGGCGGTGATTAAGGCGAAAAGCCTTGAGAATCTCGACATGCTGAAAGGACTGAACTTTGTCGCGGTGATTTCGCTGCTCGGTTGGGGTCTCGGCTACTTTGGTCAGCCGCATATTCTGGCGCGCTTTATGGCGGCCGATTCGCATCACACCATTCGCACTGCACGACGCATCGGCATGATTTGGATGATCCTGTGCCTGGCGGGTGCGGTGGCCGTCGGCTTCTTTGGTATCGCTTACTTCCAGAACCATCCAGAACACGCGGCTAACGTGAGCCAGAACGGTGAGCGCGTGTTTATTGAGTTGGCGCGTATTCTGTTTAACCCGTGGATTGCCGGGATCTTACTCTCTGCGATTCTGGCAGCGGTGATGTCTACGCTGAGCTGTCAGCTGCTGGTGTGCTCCAGCGCCCTGACCGAAGACTTGTATAAAGGCTTCCTGCGCAAAAATGCCAGCCAGAAAGAGCTGGTGTGGGTAGGGCGCTTAATGGTGCTGGTGATTGCGTTGATCGCTATCGCGCTGGCGGCGAATCCGGAAAACCGCGTACTTGGTTTAGTCAGCTATGCGTGGGCAGGATTTGGTGCCGCGTTTGGTCCGGTAGTGTTGTTCGGCGTGTGCTGGAAGCGTATGACGCGCAACGGCGCGCTGGCCGGTATGGTGGTGGGTGCGCTGACTGTGTTGCTGTGGAAATCATACGGCTACACCGATTTGTACGAAATCATTCCAGGCTTCGCCTTCGCCAGCATCGCGATTGTGGTGTTCAGCCTGCTGGGGCGTGGCCCATCTGAAGCCGCGCAGCAGCGCTTTGCCGCAGCCGAAGCCGAATACCAAAGCAAATAACCTAGGGTCGCCATTCATGGCGACCTCATTCCCACATCCGTAGGGTCGCCATTTATGGCGACCATCCCCATCTTCCCGCTCTCCAACCCGCAAAATCAAAATTAATTTCCCGCTGTGACTTGTATTTCTCCCTGCGATAATGATAATCGATATCGTTCGCACTTTACGTTTTTTTACCCAAGCTTTACTCTTCTTAAAATTCAAGAGGTTGGTGATGTTCGTTCCCTTTCTCATCATGCTGCGCGAAGGTCTGGAAGCAGCGCTCATCGTCAGCCTGATTGCTAGCTATCTCAAACGCACCCAGCGCACTCAATGGTTTCCCGCGATGTGGGCTGGTGTATTTATCGCTGCCGCGCTCTGCTTAGCGTTGGGCATCTTCATCAATGAAACCACCGGTGAGTTCCCGCAAAAACAGCAGGAGCTGTTCGAAGGCATTGTCGCGGTGATTGCCGTGGTGATCCTGACGTCGATGGTGTTCTGGATGCGCAAAGTCTCGCGCAATATCAAAGCCACGCTGGAAAAATCGGTCGATCAGGCGCTGCAGAAGCAGGGCGGCAGCGGCTTTCCGCTGGTGCTGATGGTGTTTCTGGCGGTGGCGCGTGAAGGGCTGGAATCAGTGTTCTTCCTGCTGGCCGCTTTCACTCAGGATGTCGGGTATGCGCCGCCGCTCGGCGCGGTGCTCGGCCTTGCTACCGCTGTAGCGCTGGGCTTTTTGCTCTATTACGGCGGCATTCGCCTGAATTTGGCGCACTTTTTCCGCTGGACCAGCTTGTTCATTCTGTTTGTTGCCGCCGGATTGGCCGCCGGTGCCATTCGCGCCTTCCATGAAGCCGGATTGTGGAATCACTTCCAGGATGTCGCGTTCGATATGAGCAACACGCTCTCAACACATTCGGTATTCGGCACGCTGCTGGAAGGGATTTTGGGCTATCAGGAAGCGCCAAGCGTCAGCGAAGTGGCGATGTGGCTCATCTACCTTATTCCGGCGCTACTGCTGTTCTTCTTCCCGGCGCGACCTTCGATCAACGCGGCGCGCACCACTCGCTGAAATTAAATCAGGCGCGATTGCGCGCCTGTTCTTCCATGTAACAGGGATATCACTATGACGATTCGCTTCCGCCGTAAGGCGCTGTTGGTTGCTATGCTGGCGCTTTCCGGTGCCGCTTCTGCTGCTGCCGTCCCGCAAGTCACGGTTACCGTGACCGACAAACAATGTGAGCCGATGTCGCTCAACGTGCAGGCCGGTAAAACCCAGTTCATCATCAAAAACAACAGTCAGAAAGCGCTGGAGTGGGAGATTTTGAAAGGGGTGATGGTGGTGGAAGAGCGTGAAAACATCGCGCCAGGCTTCAGCCAGAAACTGACCGCCAATCTGGAAGCGGGAGAATATGACATGACCTGCGGCCTGCTGAGCAACCCGAAGGGCAAGCTGGTCGTCAGCGGTGATGCGAAGAAAGTGGCATCTGGCAAACCGGATGTGCTGGAGCTGGTTGGCCCTATCGCCGACTACAAAGTCTACGTGATGAACGAAGTGAAAGAGCTGGTGGCGGGTACCAAGGCGTTTACCGATGCAGTGAAAGCCGGTGATGTCGAGAAAGCCAAAGCCTTGTATGCACCAACGCGTGTGCATTACGAGCGTATCGAACCGATCGCCGAGCTGTTCTCCGACCTCGATGGCAGCATTGATGCGCGTGAAGATGACTTCGAGAAGAAAAACGAAGATCCGAAATTCACCGGTTTCCACCGCCTGGAAAAAATCCTGTTCGCCGATAACACCACCAAAGGTGCCGAAGATTTCGCCACTAAGCTGAATCAGGATGTGCTGGATCTGCAAACCCGCATCAGCGAACTGGCGTTCCCACCGGCGAAAGTGGTCGGCGGCGCGGCGGGTCTGATTGAAGAAGTGGCCTCCAGCAAAATCTCCGGTGAAGAAGACCGTTACAGCCGTACCGATCTTTCTGACTTCCAGGCCAACATTGATGGCGCGCAGAAAATCGTTGATCTGTTGCGTCCGCTGCTGCAGAAAAACAATCCGCAGCTGCTGGCGAAAGTGGATGCTAACTTCAAGAAAGTGGACGGCATTCTCAGCAAATATCGCACCAAAGACGGCTTTGAGTCGTACGAAAAACTGACCACCGCTGACCGTAACGCGCTGAAAGGCCCGATTACCACGCTGGCAGAAGATCTCTCCCTGCTGCGTGGAACCTTGGGTCTCGACTGATCATGAGTGATAAAAATGACGCGGCGCAGCCGTCGCGTCGTCGATTATTGCAGGGATTAGGCATGTTGGGCGGCGCGGCCGCCCTCGGCGCCGGTTGTCCGTTCCACACGGCCGCCGCCGATAGCTTCTCTCCCGGCACGGTTGCACCCAACTCGCGCCAGCAGGCGCAACCTTTTTACGGCGATCATCAAGCCGGTATCGTTACGCCGCAGCAGGCCTCGATGATGCTGGTGGCGTTCGATGTGCTGGCCAGCGATAAAGCCGAGCTTGAACGTCTGTTCCGCTTGCTGACCGAGCGCTTCGCATTTCTCACGCAAGGTGGACCAGCGCCCGCTGTCACCAATCCGCAGCTGCCGCCAATGGATTCAGGGATTCTCGGTGCCGATATCGCGCCTGATAATCTCACCATGACCTTGTCGGTGGGCACCTCGCTGTTTGATGAGCGCTTCGGTTTGAACAAACACAAGCCGGCGCAGCTGCAAACCATGACGCGTTTTCCCAATGATTCGCTGGATGCTGAACAGTGCCACGGCGACCTGCTGCTACAGATTTGCGCCAATACGCAGGATACGGTGATTCACGCGCTGCGAGACATCATCAAACGCACACCGGATTTGCTGACGGTACGCTGGCGTCGCGACGGCTTTATTGCCGACCATGCGGCGCGCAGCAACGGCAAAGAAACGCCGATCAACCTGCTGGGATTCAAAGATGGCACCGCCAATCCTGATACCCACAATCCGGCGTTGATGAACCAGCTGTTGTGGGTCACTGGCGAGCAGCAGGAACCGGCATGGACGCGTGGCGGCAGCTATCAGGCGGTGCGCATCATCCGTTTTCATGTCGAAATGTGGGACCGCACGCCGCTCGGCGAGCAGCAAACCATCTTTGGCCGTGAGAAGTTATCGGGTGCGCCGCTCGGCATGAAAAACGAGCATGACGTACCGGATTACAGCAAAGATCCCGATGGTGATTTAATTGCGCTGGATGCGCATATTCGTCTCGCCAACCCACGTACGCCGGAAACCGATAGCAGCTTGATGCTGCGGCGCGGTTACAGCTATTCCAGCGGTATTACCGGATCGGGTCAGCTGGATATGGGTTTATTGTTTGTCTGTTACCAACATGATTTAGCCAAAGGCTTTATTACCGTGCAGCAGCGCCTGAATGGCGAAGCGCTGGAAGAATATATTCGCCCGGTTGGCGGCGGATACTTTTTCGCACTGCCGGGCGTGGCGGATAAAAACCATTATCTCGGGCAATCGTTACTGCAGGCCTGATTAATAAATGTGCAGCGCCTGCGTAGGCTAGCGATACGCAGGCGCGTTTGTTAAGCATTCCTTAAACTTTACGCTGGACGTAGTCGTTTCCGAATGTTCCTAAAAAGTTCTACCACCCGCCAATAAAGCATCCATCTGATAAAGCTAATAAATTTAATTTAAGGTAAAAGACCTCAGGCTTCGCTTATCTTTTTTTCTTTATCGGGACGTAAAATTAATGTTGCAAACCACCGCAAATATGATGCACTTTATTCATAAGCGTTGTCAGTTGTGTGGCTAAGCCACTGGAGTTCGCGCATGATTCGTCTCTCTCTGGGACAGTTAAATAGTTTCAACACACGCAGTACACTGCGGGGGATTTCTTCCCTGCTAAACAACCTCTCCACTTTTCAAACATCGTTCTCGTTCAATCTCATTTTCTTTACCGGTGCGCGCCTGCGTCTCGGCGCTGATGCGTACCATTCTCACTGGCTCGACACGGCTTACAAGGAAGCCAACTAAACCTCTAAAGCGTTCAAGTCATCGCCGCGGGTGATCCGCCGCGATAAATGAAACCAACTGTAAGGTGCCACTATGGGAAGACAGAAAGCAGTGATCAAAGCACGTCGTGAAGCAAGACGCGTTATTCGTAGCGACTCTCGCAGTCACCGTCAGCGTGAAGAAGAATCGGTCACTTCGCTGGTGCAAATGGGTGGGTTGGATTCGATTGGTATGGCGCGTGATGCACGTGACCGCGGGCCGATTGAAGCCAGAAATGAAGCTCAGGCACACTATCTCCATGCCATAGAAACGAAACAGCTTATTTTCGCCACCGGTGAAGCCGGCTGCGGAAAAACCTGGATTAGCGCAGCCAAAGCGGCTGAGGCCCTGATCAATAAGGATATCGAAAGGATTATCGTGACGCGCCCGGTTCTGCAGGCGGATGAAGATCTCGGTTTCCTCCCCGGAGACATTTCCGAGAAATTCGCGCCTTATTTCCGACCGGTATATGACGTTCTGGTTAAACGTCTCGGCGCTTCCTTTATGCAATACTGCCTGCGGCCCGAAATTGCCAAGGTAGAGATCGCGCCCTTCGCCTACATGCGTGGACGTACCTTTGAAAATGCTGTGGTGATCCTTGATGAGGCACAAAACGTCACCGCCGCACAGATGAAGATGTTCCTGACTCGCCTGGGGGAAAACGTGACGGTTATCGTCAACGGCGATATCACCCAGTGCGACCTGCCGTCCCATGCTAAATCTGGTCTCGCCGATGCGTTAGCGCGCTTCGAAGAGGATGAGATGATTGGTGTGGTGCGCTTCGGCAAAGAGGATTGCGTCCGTTCAGCGCTGTGCCAACGCACGCTGCACGCTTACAGTTAACCGTTTGATTGAGAATGTAGCCTAAGCAAAACCCGGCGTGAGCCGGGTTTTTTATTGGTTACGCCCCTTTCGGCCTGACAAAATCACCCTTCGGTAACAATTAGCGCCATTGTATTATTGATTCCTGTAAAAGTATCTCTGGTGAGAAATGGCACTTCAGGTCAAAAATAATTTTGAGAAAAATCCTAGTCACTTTGCTAGGGTTCATCAGTGGCTTAACTCAAATCATAAGAAATTTCCTATATAAATCATATCGCAAAGTTCACCTCGCTTTATTGCCATCCTAAAATATCAGCTATATATTCGCGCGGTAACACACAGGGAAAGTGTGCCTACGCGTGCTTTCCGCGCCATTTTTACAAGGAGTAAACATGAGCAACTCTTATCAGAATGAAATCCCCAAAGCCCGTATCAACCTCAAGCTTGACCTGCACACAGGTGGAGCGGCGAAGAAGACCGAGCTCCCTCTCAAATTGCTGGTCACCGGCGATTTCAGCAACGGCGCGGAAGACCGCCCGCTGTCTGAACGTGAAAAAATCAACGTTAACAAAAACAACTTCAACAGCGTGCTGGCCGATATCGCGCCTGAAGTGAAATTCTCCGTGCCAAACACCCTCGCCGGTGACGGCAGCGAAGAGAACGTGGCGCTGAACTTCCGCGACATGAAGGACTTCGAACCGGAGCAGGTTGCCCGCCAAATCCCTCAGCTGCGCGCCATGCTGGCGATGCGCAATCTGCTGCGCGACCTCAAATCTAACCTGCTGGATAACGTCACTTTCCGCAAAGAGCTGGAAGCCATCCTGAAAGACCCGGCACTCAGCGATGAACTGCGCAGCGAGCTGTCTGCGTTAGCCACCGATCAAGCCTGATCATCCCCGTAACGGACTATAGAGAGAGAATGCTGATGTCAGTTCAGAATGAAACCCATGCTAACGGCGCAACCACCGTGCTGGATCGCCCGGCTGCGGGCGGCGTCTACGCGTCGCTGTTTGAAAAAATCAACCTCAATCCGGTGTCAGAGCTGAGCGACCTCAACGTCTGGCAGGACAATCAGGCGATGTCTGATGCCACCGCCGACGAGCGCGTCACCGCCGCGATGCAGGTGTTTTTGACGCGCCTGAAAATCAGCGGCGCGAAGGTCGAGAAGCTGGATAAAAACCTGCTGGATCACCATATCGCTGAGCTGGACCGCCAGATCAGCCGCCAGCTCGACGCGGTGATGCATCACGACGAGTTCCAGAAAGTGGAATCGGCGTGGCGCGGCCTGAAGTCGCTGGTGGATAAAACCGACTTCCGCCAGAACGTGAAAATCGAAGTGCTGGACGTGTCGAAAGACGATCTGCGTCAGGACTTTGAAGACGCGCCGGAAATCATCCAGAGCGGCCTCTATCTGCAAACTTACGTGGCTGAATACGACACGCCGGGCGGCGAGCCAATTGGTGCGGTGATTTCAGCTTACGAGTTCGATGCTTCTGCACAGGACATCGCGCTGCTGCGCAACCTGTCGAAAGTAGCGGCGTCGGCACACATGCCGTTTATCGGTTCTGTCGGTCCGCAGTTTTTCCTCAAAGAATCGATGGAAGAAGTGGCGGCGATTAAAGACATCGGCAACTACTTTGACCGCGCCGAATACATCAAGTGGAAGTCGTTCCGCGACACCGACGACTCGCGTTATATCGGCCTGACCATGCCGCGCGTGCTGGGTCGTCTGCCTTATGGCCCGGACACCGTGCCGGTGCGTAGCTTCAACTACATCGAAGAAGTGAAAGGCCCGGACCACGACAAATACCTGTGGACCAACGCCTCGTTCGCCTTTGCTGCCAACATGGTGCAGAGCTTCATCAGCAACGGCTGGTGCGTGCAAATCCGTGGCCCTCAGGCCGGCGGCGCGGTGCAGGATCTGCCGATCCATCTGTACGATTTGGGCACCGGCAACCAGGTGAAAATCCCGTCTGAAGTGATGATCCCGGAAACACGCGAGTTCGAGTTCGCTAACCTCGGCTTTATCCCACTTTCCTACTATAAGAATCGCGATTACGCCTGCTTCTTCTCGGCCAACTCGACGCAGAAACCGGCGCTGTATGACACCGCTGATGCCACCGCTAACAGCCGCATCAACGCGCGCCTGCCGTACATCTTCCTGCTGTCGCGCATCGCGCACTACCTGAAGCTGATCCAGCGTGAAAACATCGGCACCACCAAAGACCGCCGCCTGCTGGAGCTGGAACTCAACACCTGGGTGCGCACGCTGGTGACCGAGATGACCGATCCGGGCGACGAGCTGCAGTCTTCACATCCGCTGCGCGATGCGAAGGTGCTGGTTGAAGATATCGAGGACAACCCGGGCTTCTTCCGCGTCAAGCTGTTCGCCATCCCGCACTTCCAGGTGGAAGGCATGGACGTGAACCTGTCGCTGGTATCTCAGATGCCGAAGGCTAAAGCGTAAGGCGGAACTCAGGGATGAAAACAGAACAACCACTCTGGGGCCGGGGCACCATGATCTCGCCCCAGCACTTTCAGCAGCAGTCCGCCTGGCAGGCGTGGCACAGCGAGTGCATTGCGCGCATGGGGCTTAATCAGCCGTGGGGCGTATTTAAGGTTGAGTTTGAGCCGGATGCGCTGAAGCTTGGCCGGCTCAAGCCGCGTCATCTGCACCTGCGTTTTCGTGATGGCACGCTGATCGATACCCACAACGCCGATCCGCTGCCACCGACGTTGACGCTTGAGGCGGAGCAGAAGGAAGTGACGGTTGTTCTGGCGCTGCCGCAGCTCTACGCCAACGGCGGCAACTGCCTGCAGGAGAGCGACGTGGCGGAGCGTCCGGTACGATTCCGTCAGCGCTGGCGCGATATCCGCAACCTGTTCGGGGACGACACCCGGCAGGTTGCGGTATTGCAGCCTGAACTGACGCTGCGTTATGCACATCAGGACAACAGCGACTGGCTGACCTGTCCAGTGGCGCGTCTGCAGCAGGATGCGCAGGGCGGCTGGGCGCTGGACAGCCAGTTCCTGCCGCCGCTGCTGACCCTGCAATCCAGCCCGTGGCTGATGACCGCGCTAGAACTGCTGGTCACGCAATTGCGTGCACGTCTGGTGCGATTAATGTCCATGCGTCGCGAAAGTAATCAGCGCATGGCGGATTTTGCCGTTGCCGACGTGTCGCTGTTCTGGCTGCTCAACGCGCTAAACAGCGCCGAACCACTGCTGGCCGATTTTCAGCGTCATCCGCAAAGCCCGCCGGAACGGCTTTATCCCGAACTGGCGCGCCTGGCGGGCAGTCTGCTGACGTTCTCGCTGGAGCATCAGGTGAGCGCCATTCCGGCTTACCGCCATGAAAATTTGAATGAAGTGTTCCCTCCGCTGTTCAGCCTGCTCGGCACGCTGCTGGAAGCCAGCCTGCCGTCGCGCATGGTGGCAATCGACATGACGCACGACAGCCGTCTGCGTCAGTGGCAGGCGCGCCTCAACGATCCACGCCTGCGCGAGGAAGCCGATTTCTACCTGTCGGTGCGCTCGCCGCTGCCGGTGGCGCAACTGCAGGAGCAGTTCCCGCGCCAGTGCAAAGTCGGCAGTCCGGATGACGTGACTGCGCTGGTCAACAGCTCGCAGCTCGGCATTCCGCTTAAGCCGCTGAGCCACGTCCCGGCCGCAATTCCGCTGCGCCTGGAGAACCAGTATTTCTCGCTGGATCTGTCCCATCCGGCGTCCCGCGCGATGCTCGAAAGCGGCAGCTGCATGTTTTACGTACCCGGCACGCTGGGTGACCCGGAACTGGAACTCTTCGCGGTGCTGAGATCATGAGTACTGAAGCAAAAAATATCGATATTGATGCGCTGCTGCAAAACACCTGGCTGCAGGTGATCAGCCTGCGCCACGGCCCACAATTTACTGAAGGCGAAGGGCTGGCGCTGTGGCAGCGCTGCGTCAGTGATGCGGAGCGGGTGCAGCACACGCTGCGTGACGCGGGCGTCAGCCGCGAGAGCCGTAATGATGTTCTGCTGGCGCAGTGCGCGCTGCTGGATGAGGCGGTGAAAGGGCGCGGCGTGCAGGATGATGCCTGCGTGCAGTGGTATCACATGCCGCTACAGGGCCATTTTTTACAGACCATGGATGCGGGCGAAACGCTGTGCGACCGCATGCAGCGGGTGCTGGCGCAGCCGGAAGCCGATGAAATGGTGCTGACCTGTTTTCACCGCGTGATGATGCTCGGCTTTCTCGGTGGCTATACCTCCATTGATGCACCCACGCGCCAGCAGCTGGTGAGCGCGCTGACTAAGCGCGTACCACCTTTCACGCGTGCGGCGGATGCGCCGTTGTTATCGCTGGCAAGTGGTGGGCTGCGAGCGGGTTGGTTAAGCAGCTGGCCTGCACGTCTTGGCCTGACCGCGCTGCTGCTGGCCGCGCTTTGGTGGGGGCTGAATCACTGGCTCGATCACCTCATCACGGCGCTGCTGCCCGGAGTCAAAGGATGACGACGCTGCTTCCACGCCTGCTGGTGCTCTGGATTTGGCTGCTTGCGGCGGTGTTGTGCACGCAGTTTCTGAGCTTTACGCGCAGCAGCGATTTCCTCGTGTTGCTGGCGATACTGCTGCTGGCTGGCACGGTAACGTTCAGAGTGCTGCGCCGCCGCAAGCATGTGACGAGTCAGGAATGGACTGATTTGCCCGATGCACCTTATCGGCAGCCGGTGGTGCTTTGCTGCGATGCAAGCGGCCTGTCGGACGAGGAAGCGGTACGCGTGCTGCCGCAAGGCTGCTTTATTCACGTTGCCGATAGCAGCGAACTGCAGCACAACGTGCGTGAGTTGTTGCTGCAACGTCCCGACTGGGGCCGTCAGATTTCAATCTGCCTCAATATCAGTCCACAGCAACAGCAGGACAGCACAGTGCTGGAAAATGTTCTGTTCGCTCTGCGCTGGCAAATTGCGTTACTGCGCCGTGAAACCCGTCAGTCGCTGCCGCTGCTGCTTAACATCGGCGTTGCCGGCGAGATGACGCAGTGCGCTGCACCGCTTTGGCAGGTACAGCTGGCGGGAAATAGCCCACAAATCTGGCAGGACGACACCTCACCGCGTGGCTCCAGTGAATGGCTGCAGTCGGGCGGAAGCGTGGCGATGCAGCAGCAGGTCCTGCTCAACTCGCTGGATGCGTGGACGCGTCAGCATGTGCTGCGCGTGCTGACAGAGGCGCACAGTGATGTCGCCGCCGTGATACCCGCCGCATATGTGTTGCAGCTGCAACCCGCTATGCCGGGCGCCGGCAATGACTCTCTGTGGTGCGCCTGGCTGTGGCAGCACACCACTATCCGCAGCGCCGGTACCGCTGCGAATACGCCCGTCATACTGCCCGACTTTATCCTTCCGCTGCTTCCAGAAGGCCGTGGCCTGACGCCGGGCATCCGCGCGTTGCGCACGGCGATCACGGCCTTCGCCGTTGCCGCAGTCATCGCACTCTGTGCGGTGGCCTGGAACAACCAGTCGCTAATCCATCGCATCGTATTCGACCTCGAACACTACAACCGTATTGCCATGACCGACTACGCGCCGAAGCTCGCTGCTGTGCAGGTGCTGCGCGAGGACGCGAGTCAGCTCGACAACTATGCGCGTCAGGGCGCGCCGCTGCGCCTGAGTCTGGGGCTGTATCAGGGCGGGCATCTGCATCTGCCAGTGCTGAACGCCATCAGTACGTGGGTGCCGGAGCCGAAGCCCAAACCTGCGCCGAAGCCGAAACCGCAACCCACGCTGGTACGGCTGGACGCGATGTCGCTGTTCGATTCCGGCAAATCCGATCTGAAAACGGGCTCGACCAAAGTGATGGTTAACGCGCTGGTCAACATCAAAGCGCGCGCGGGCTGGCTGATTGTAGTCGCGGGTTATACCGACGATACCGGCTATCCGGCGCTGAACCAGCGTCTGTCGCTGAAGCGCGCCGAAGCGGTGCGCGACTGGATGCGCGACACCGGCGACGTGGATGAGAGCTGCTTTGCGGTGCAGGGCTTTGGTCAGAGCCGTCCGATGGCGACCAACGACACTGCCGAAGGCCGCGCGGCCAACCGGCGCGTTGAAATCAGTCTGGTGCCGCAGGCCGACGCCTGCCAGGCAGCGGACGCAATCCCCCCGTCATCACAGGATGGTGACGGTAATCATGAAGAAAAGGAGTAACAACATGGCAATTCCGGTTTATCTGTGGCTGAAGGACGACGGCGGTGCGGACATCAAGGGATCGGTGGACGTGCAGGACCGTGAAGGCAGCATCGAAATCGTAGCGCAGGAACATAACCTGTACATCCCGACCGACAACAACACCGGCAAGCTAACCGGCACGCGCATTCACACGCCGTTCCTGTTCACCAAGGAAATCGACTCGTCCAGCCCGTACCTCTACAAAGCGGTCACCACCGGCCAGACGCTGAAATCTGCCGAGTTCAAATGGTACCGCATCAGCGACGCCGGCCAGGAAGTGGAATATTTCAACACCAAACTGGAGAACGTGAAGGTGGTGAAGGTCAATCCGGTGATGCACGACGTTAAGGACCCGTCGAAAGAGAAGCACAACCATCTGGAGCAGATTGAGCTGCGCTACGAAAAAATCACCTGGACCTATAAAGACGGCAACATCATTCATTCCGATTCGTGGAACGAACGCGCCACCGCCTGATTACGCGTCATATTTCGCGCCGCAGGTGCGTTGGCTGCGCTCGCGCACCCCGGTCACTTACTTATGTAAGCTCCCGGGGCTGCACTCGCTTGCCGCCTTCCTGCGACACGAACTATTTAGCGTAATCCCTCCGCCGGGCCGGGATTTTTACACCCGGAGGATCGTAGGGTCGCCATTCATGGCGACCTTAATACCCACCACGCCAGATGCCTGGTGATTTCATCTTCGACGGGTGAAACCACAAGTCATTTCCCATCTTTCCTGCTGCCTTATGCGCTTTGGTTCACGGCGACGGGCGGTAGCGTGCCCCCAATCAGGAGATTTTGCCATGGACAGTCAGTCAGCCGCGCTTCTGCGCCGCCTCAATCCGTTCTGCGCGCAGGCGCTTGAAGCCGCCGCGTCGCTGTGCCAGACCCGCGCGCACGCCGAAATTCAGCCGTAGCACTGGCTGCTCAAGCTGCTGGAGCAGGGCGAGGGCGACATCACCGTCATTGCGCGCCGCTACGAGTGGGATATGGACGCCATCTGGCAGGATTTGCTGGCATTTCTCGACCGTCAGCCGCGCGCGGTGCGCGGGCGTCCGCAGCTTTCGTCTTCATTAGAAGCGCTGCTCAAGCAGGCGTGGCTGATGGCCTCGGCTTCCGATAGCGCCCTGCAAATACGCAGCATCCACTTGATGATGGCGCTGGCCGAACAGCCGTCGCTGGTGGGCTGTGAAGGATTGTGGCCGCTGCTCAGCCTGCGTATGAGCCAGCTGGAGCGCTTACAGCCGATGCTGGACGCACAGTCCGACGAGCGTGCGGAAGCGGAGCAACCGGAGATGCCGGTCAGCACTATCGAACAGACCGCCCCTGGCGAAACCAGAACTTCCTCCACCGAAGCGCTTGCCCGTTTCACCCGCGACGTCACCGCCGACGCGCGCAATGGCAAAATCGACCCGGTATTTGGCCGCGACAACGAAATCCGCCAGATGGTGGATATCCTGTCGCGCCGCCGCAAGAACAACCCGATTCTGGTCGGCGAGCCGGGCGTCGGCAAAACCGCGCTGGTGGAAGGGCTGGCGCTGCGCATCAGTGAGGGCAACGTGCCGGACAGCCTCAAGCCGGTGAGCGTGCATACGCTGGACCTCGGCATGCTGCAGGCGGGCGCGGGCGTGAAAGGCGAGTTTGAGCAGCGCCTGAAGAACATCATCACCGAGGTGCAGAGCGCACCGCATCCTGTACTGCTGTTTATCGACGAGGCGCACACCATTATCGGCGCGGGCAACGCAGCGGGCGGCGCCGACGCGGCTAATCTGCTGAAACCGGCGCTGGCGCGCGGCGAGCTGCGCACCATCGCGGCCACCACCTGGAGCGAGTACAAGCAGTATTTTGAGAAGGACGCCGCGCTGGAGCGCCGCTTCCAGATGGTGAAGGTCGACGAGCCGGACGACGACACCGCCTGCCTGATGCTGCGCGGACTAAAATCGCGCTACGCCGAGCATCACGGCGTGCACATCACCGACGCAGCGGTGCGCGCTGCTGTCACGCTGTCGCGCCGCTATCTCACCGGCCGCCAGCTGCCGGACAAGGCGGTTGACCTGCTCGACACCGCCGCCGCGCGCGTGCGCATGAGCCAGGACACGGTGCCGGAAGCGATTACCCGCCTGCGCGCAAAGCTAGACGCGCTGAACATTGAGCAGCGCGCCATTCTCGATGACGAAGCGCTAGGCGGCGCCATCCCGCAGGATCGGCTGGCCGAAATCGCCGGTCTGATTACGGTAACCGATGAAGAGCTTGAGGCGCTGGAGCAGCGCTACGGCATCGTGCAGTCGCTGATGCAAGAGTTGCTGGAAGGCCGCAAAGACGCCAGCCAGCGCAGTGCAATCGCACAGCTCCAGACCGACCTAGACGCGCTGCAACCCGGCGAGCCGCTGCTCACCGCCGACGTCGACACGCGCATCGTGGCGGGCGTGATTGCCGACTGGACCGGCGTGCCGCTGTCGTCGCTGATGAAGGATGAGCAGGCCGAACTGCTGACGCTGGAAAACCAGCTCGCCACCCGCGTGGTGGGTCAGGACGCCGCGCTCAGCGCCATCGCGCAGCGCCTGCGCGCCTCGAAAACCGGACTCACCTCCGAAAACGGCCCGCAGGGCGTATTCCTGCTGGTCGGCACCAGCGGCACCGGCAAAACCGAAACCGCGCTGGCGCTGGTGGATTTGTTGTACGGTGGCGAGAAGTCGCTGATTACCATCAACCTCAGCGAATATCAGGAAGCGCACACCGTTTCCCAGCTCAAAGGCTCGCCGCCAGGCTACGTCGGCTACGGCCAGGGCGGCATCCTCACCGAAGCGGTGCGCAAGCGTCCGTACAGTGTGGTGCTGCTCGATGAGGTGGAAAAAGCGCACCGCGACGTGATTAACCTGTTCTATCAGGTGTTCGACCGTGGATTCATGCGCGACGGCGAAGGGCGCGAAATCGACTTCCGCAACACCGTGATTCTGATGACCTCGAATCTCGGCAGCGATGCGCTGATGCAGCTGCTGGACGAAACCCCGGACGCGAGCGAATCCGACCTTCAGGAATGTCTGCGCCCGATCCTGCGCGACCACTTCCAGCCCGCGCTGCTGGCCCGTTTTCAGACGGTGATTTACCGCCCGCTGGCGCGCGATGCCATGCGCATCATCGTGAAGATGAAGCTCAGCCAGGTCAGCCAGCGTCTGCAACGCCATTACGGTATCCGCACCACTATCGGCGAAGGCCTGTACGACATACTCACCGACGCCTGTCTGCTGCCAGACACCGGCGCACGCAACGTCGACAGCCTGCTCAATCAGCAGATCCTGCCGGTGCTGAGCCAGATGATTTTGCAGCACCGCGCAAGCGGCACCTTAAGCGACAGCCTGACGCTGGATACCAATGAAGAGGGTGAAGTGAGCTTCATCTTCTGAACACGTGACGTTTTTTAATAGCAAGGAGTGTGTATGAAAACCCAAAATATCCCAGTTTCACCCGCTTTTATCGCGATATCCTGGATCGCCATGCTGGGAGGCACGTTGGTTTATCTGGCAGGCCTGTGGCGCGCGGAGATGCAGCTGAATGAAAAAGGCTACTACTTCGCGGTGCTGATCCTCGGACTGTTCGCGGCGGTTTCGCTGCAAAAAACCGTACGCGACCGGCTGGAAGGTATTCCGACTACACACCTTTATCACATGGTTTGCCTGCTGGCCTTCACTATTGCCGTGGTGTTGCTGGTTGCTGGGCTGTGGAATGCCACTCTGATGCCGAGTGAAAAAGGCTTTTATGGTGTGTCGTTCTTTATGGCGTTGTTTGGTGCCGTAGCCGTACAGAAAAACACTCGTGACGGTATGCACAGCGTGACTGAAAACTCTACTGAGGAAAGCCAGGAACCTTAGGGCTGACATTAACCTAATATTCTCGCGGCCGCCTTAGGCTCGGGAGAAAAGTAATGTCAGAACAGCGAATTAAAAGGATTTAACCATGAGCAAAACGGCCATCCCCTTCTTCAGTCACAGCCATCATCAGATGAAGGTCACCGACAGCGCCTCACCGCTCGACGTGCTCAGCTTTGAAGGCGCGGAGGCGCTGAGCGCGCCCTTCAGCTGGAAAATCATCTTCACCAGCGTTGATAAAAATATCAGCCGCGAAGCCATGCTGATGAAAACCGCGTCGCTGACCCTTCAACCGTCACCGCAGAGCCTCAGCGATTTACTGCGCAAAGCCAAACCGCTGCGCGTGGTGCAGGGCGTGGTGACCGGCTTCGATATGCTCGGCGTGTCGGCCGACGAAGCGCGCTACGCCATCACGCTGCAGCCGCGCCTGGCGCTGCTGGCGCGTACGCGGCAGAACGCCATCTGGCAGGATGCGTCGGTGCCGCAGATTGTCGAATCCATCCTGCGCGACCGTCACGGCATGCGCGGCCAGGACTTCGTGTTTAACCTCAGCCGCGACTACCCGAAGCGCGAGCAGGTAATGCAGTTTGACGAAGACGACCTGCGCTTCGTCTCGCGCCTGCTGGCGGAGGTGGGCATCTGGTTCCGCTTCACCACCGACACGCGCCTCAACATCGACGTGGTGGAATTTTACGACGGCCCGCAGGGCTACCAGACCGGCCTGACGCTGCCCGCCGTGCCGCCGTCCGGCCTGCACGACAGCGGCGTGGAGTCGGTGTGGGCGATGGAAAGCCGCTTCCGCGTGGTGGAGAAAACCGTCAGCACCCGCGACTACAACTACCGCGACGCCACCGCCGACATGAACGCACAGGCCGACGTCACCGGCGGCGACGACACCACCTGTGGCGAAGCCTATCACTGGGCGGATAACTACCTGCAGGCGGGCGAGGCGTACAGCGCGAATCCTGCCACAGAAAGCGGCGCGTTCTACGCCCGGCTGCGCCACGAGCGCTACCTCAACGGCCAGACGCGGCTCAGCGCCAAGTCCAGCTGTGCCTCGCTGATGCCCGGCGTGGTGGTGCGCGCCAGCGGCAGCAACGCGGCGGAGGTGTTCCGCAGTGGCGTGGTCATCACCTCGATTGTCTGCCGCGCGGCGCGCGACAGCAGCATGGAAACCCTGTTTCAGGGCATCCCGGCGGAAGGCCGCTACGGCTACCGCCCGGAACCGGCACCGCGTCCGGTGATGGCGGGCACCTTACCGGCGCGCGTCACCAGCACCACCACCAACGACATCTACGGCCACATTGACCGCGACGGCCGCTATCGCGTCAGCATGCTGTTTGACCGCGCGGGCTGGGAAAGCGGGCACGAAAGCCTGTGGGTGCGCCAGTCGCGCCCGTTTGCCGGCGACACCTACGGCCTGCATTTACCTCTGCTCGCAGGAACCGAGGTGGCGATTGGCTTTGAGCACGGCAACCCGGACCGTCCGTACATCGCCGGCGTGCTGCACGACTCGTCACGCGCCGACCACGTCACCATTCGCAACTACAGGCGCAACGTGCTGCGCACGCCTGCCAACAACAAGCTGCGCCTCGACGACACGCGCGGCCAGGAGCACATCAAGCTCAGCACCGAATACGGCGGCAAAAGCCAACTCAACCTCGGTCATCTGGTGGACGGCGAACGCCAGCCGCGCGGCGAAGGTTTCGAGCTGCGCACCGACAGCTGGGGCGCCATCCGCGCAAACAAAGGGCTGTTTATCAGCGCGGACGGGCAGGCGGCGGCACAGGGGCAGCAGAAAGACATGCAGGCGGCGCTGGGCAACCTCAACCAGGCGCGCGAGCAGATGGCGGAGATATCCGGCGACGCGCAGAAGGCCACTGCAAACCCGGCAGACCTGCGCGCGCAGATAGCGCTGCTTGAGCAGCAGGTCCAGGAGCTGAAAAAGTCGGTGCTGCTGCTGAGCGCGCCGGATGGCATGGCGCTGACCAGCGGCGGGCATCTGCAACTTTCAGCGACGCAGAATCTGGTGGCGACGGCGGGCAAAAATGCCGACGTCAGCGTAATGAAGAACCTGTTTATCGGGGTGGGCAACGCGCTGAGCGTGTTCGTGCGAAAGCTGGGCATCAGGCTGATTGCGAATCAGGGACCGGTGCAGCTGCAGGCGCAAAACGATTTGATGGAGCTGCTGGCCAGGAAAGAAATCAGCATCGTCAGCACCGAAGATGAAATAAAAATCATCGCGAAAAAGAAGATCACGCTGAACGGCGGCGGGAGTTATATCACGCTGGATGCTAATGCGATTGAGCTAGCAACGATGGGAGACTTCAGAACTAAAGCCGGTCATTACAATAGGCTACCAGAATCGCAGAGTAAGCCTGAACTTCACTCTTTAGCGAATGCTATAGATGATGAAAGCCATAATGTTAGATATTTGTTTACAAATGATAATGGAACTCCAATTTTAAACAGCCCTTACAAGGCATATTTAGCTGATGGTTCGATAGTTGAAGGTTTCACTGATGATAAAGGTTACACTAAGTTATTTACTTCAGCTCAGGCTCAAGATATTTCGGTAAATTTAATTATGGATGTAATTAATGCCTAGTTATATTGTTTACACAAAAATAGAATCCAATATTCCTGGTCATGAGCTTTTGTATGACTTGCTAATATATCGCATTGATGGCAAAGGTGAAAAGCATGTTCTAGTCTCTGTTTTCCAGAAGGTTTTCTCATCCTCACATCAAACGGAAAAACATGAAATCAATGATACCGAAGACGCTATGTCGGTAATTTACATGCTAGAAATGAATTTATATCGTAAGCATGGCGGCAAACTGGTTTTGGTATCTCAATCTCCTTCAAGAAAAATGTACACATTGGGAGAAATGGTTTCAGGGCAGAGCTTTTCGAATGATAAGCGCGAAAATATTTGTTACTTTGAGGCTAAAACACAAACTAGACCGGCCAATGATAGTGATGATAATAATATAAAAAATGTAAGTATAACGTGTATGGAGAGATCATTTATAGCAAAAGAATACCCTATTAACGGCCCTGATGATCCTTTTGAAAAAAGGAAAATTGAGACTGAAATAATATCAAGATTGAATCGTAGAAGTTATCCTAATCAAGGCGAAACTAGTCTTTGTGGACCTGCTGCATTTTTTTATTGTCTACAGATTGATCGACCTGATGTTTATAAGCAAGCTGCTAACGAACTTTGGCTATATGGTAAAACCAAAATAAATGATTTAGTAATAAGTCCTAGTGATGGATGCAGACACCCTAAGGGAAGTTTTTATTCCTATGGTGGAGAAAGGATCTCTGGGCTGGATTGGATAACTTTAGCTAGCCTTAGAGATTCTGAAAATTTAATTATGAGTTATGATGAAGTAGATGACCAAGTGGCAGGTATAACTGTATGGGATAAGCTCACTAAGTGGTTTGAAAAAGCTGGATATGTAAAGGTGTTTAGCAACGTAGGTTTATTGAGAAGTAATGTTAAAGATCTTGCTCATTTAAACGAACATGCTAGAAACGGTTGTAAAGTGGTCTGTCTTATATCAGCCGGAATGTTGTCTGGTTTTGGGCCAAAAGAAACTCTATCTAAAAATCATTGGATAGTATGGGATGGCACTTTAAAAAATGACAAAGGAGAAGACGTTACTGAGTTTTCAAATCCCAGCGATAATGTTGAATTGAATTTATTTTCATGGGGGATTGTTGGTCAGCAAATCAAGATAAATAAAGACTTGGACTATGTACGTAAACATATATTTGGAGGGGTGGCTTTTAAGCCATTAAAATAAATGAAATTTTTAATTATCCTTGTTGTTGTTATAATTTCTGGATGTAGTAGTGCCAGTCCCGAAGTGTTGCCTGAGGTAATGAAACTTTCGAATGCAACACTGAAAGTAAAATATCATAATGAAATTGAGATAAAGGGAGGTCCAGTTAATAAAACTAGTGTATCGGTAATCATAACTCCTTCTAATTCTGGCCTGATGTGGAAGCCGAAAACAACAATGTATGTTTTTGCAGGAGAAGAGAAAATGAATGAAGATTATCATAAGATAATTATTTACGGCACCCCGAGTAAAGTAGGTGATTTTGATGTTATTGTGTCAGGGCATACTCTTGGAACAATGTATTCAGGTATTGGATTTTATCGTAAGTATCGCCTGGTAATTAATGATTAATTAAAAAGTAATTTTTTTAATTTATCTTTTTTGTAGTGTTCGTTATGAATTAAACAAAAGGTGGTATCGGAAAAGAGTTATAAGTGTATGGTTTGAATGGAGTTCATTTGAGAATCAAACTAATTTATTAAATGTGGGAGCCTGAAACAATAAAATATAAAATTGGAGGTGAAGGTTGCGTGAATTTTTATTATCATAAGCTAACAATAGTTGGCGCCCCTTGTAAGTCCGGGAGTTATAATATTGTTGTGTCTGGTTATACCCTAGGGCAATGAAGTCAGAAAGGGGTTTTTATAAGAAGTATAAATTAATCATTAAATAGATATATGTGCTTTATATTTTTCTCAATAATAGGATTGATATACCTTCAACGAGCTTTGAAAAACATGAATAAGCTAATTTTCTTTTTTATTTATGTGTTTTTTATTTCAGGTTGTGTAAAGAAAGTTTCATTTCAACCAAATGAACTGCCAGATGGGCGAGTTGGGGAAATGTATTATGTTCCCGTGAATGTATCTGGTGGCTCTGGTCCTATTGTCGACTTCCATTATGAGGTTCACCCTTATAATTCAGGGTTGAAATTGAAGTTTGATACTGAGAAATTTTACACAAAATACTTATATAATAAGTTTGTTATTGAAGGGAAACCTCAATTCCCAGGGGAATTTTGCATAAAAATGAAAGGTGGATTGGTAGGTGGTGCAGGCCAAGGTTTTGAAAAAATATATAAAATTAAGGTGGCGAATTAGTTTAATTAAGATCAGGTTTCGACTCCCTCTTAATAAATGCTGATAGGTCAAGGGAGTAATTGTTAATCGAAATTATACTTTTTTTAAACATTAAATTTAGGTTAGTTGCTTTAGTAAAAGGCGTCATAACCTTTACCATTCTGAGCGAATGGACGCCCCGCTTACGTGGCATTTTAAAAGGATTTAACCATGAGCAAAACGGCCATCCCCTTCTTCAGTCACAGCCATCACCGACTGAAGGTCACCGACAGCGCCTCCCCGCTGGACGTACTCAGCTTTGAAGGCGCAGAAGCGCTGAGTGTGCCGTTCAGCTGGAAAATCATCTTCACCAGCGTTGATAAAAATATCAGCCGCGAAGCCATGCTGATGAAAACCGCCTCGCTGACCCTGCAGCCATCACCGCAGAGCCTCGCCGACCTGCTGCGCAAGGCTAATCCGCTGCGCGTGGTGCAGGGCGTGGTCACCGGCTTTGATATGCTCGGCATGTCGGCCGATGAGGCGCGCTACGCCATCACGCTGCAGCCGCGCCTCGCGCTGCTGGCGCGCACCCGGCAGAACGCCATCTGGCAGGATGCGTCGGTGCCGCAGATTGTCGAATCCATCCTGCGCGACCGCCACGGCATGCGCGGTCAGGACTTCGTGTTTGCCCTCAGCCGCGACTACCCGAAGCGCGAGCAGGTAATGCAGTTTGACGAAGACGACCTGCGCTTCGTCTCGCGCCTGCTGGCGGAAGTGGGCATCTGGTTCCGCTTCACTACCGACACGCGCCTTAACATCGACGTGGTGGAGTTTTACGACGGCCCGCAGGGCTATGAAACCGGCCTGACGCTGCCCGCCGTGCCGCCGTCCGGCCTGCACGATAACGGCGTGGAGTCGGTGTGGGAGATGGAAAGCCGCTTCCGGGTGGTGGAGAAAACCGTCAGCACCCGCGACTACAACTACCGCGACGCCACTGCCGACATGAACGCGCAGGCCGACGTCACCGGCGGCGACGACACCACCTGTGGCGAAGCCTATCACTGGGCGGATAACTACCTGCAGGCGGGCGAGGCGTACAGCGCGACTCCCGCCACAGAAAGCGGTGCGTTCTACGCCCGGCTGCGCCACGAGCGCTACCTCAACGGCCAGACGCGGCTCAGCGCCAAATCCAGCTGTGCTTCGCTGATGCCCGGCGTGGTGGTGCGCGCCAGCGGCAGCAACGCGGCGGAGGTGTTTCGCATCGGCGTGGTTATCACCTCGCTGGTCTGCCGCGCGGCGCGCGACAGCAGCATGGAAACCGCGTTTCACGGCATCCCGGCGGAAGGCCGCTACGGCTATCGCCCGGAACCGGCACCGCGTCCGGTGATGGCAGGCACCTTACCGGCGCGCATCACCAGCACCACCACCAACGACACTTATGGGCACATTGACCGCGACGGCCGCTATCGCGTCAGCATGCTGTTTGACCGTGCGGGCTGGGAAAGCGGGCATGAAAGCCTGTGGGTGCGCCAGTCGCGCCCGTTCGCCGGCGACACCTACGGCCTGCACCTGCCGCTGCTGGCGGGCACCGAAGTGGCGATTGGCTTTGAGCATGGCAATCCGGACCGTCCTTACATTGCCGGCGTGCTGCACGATTCATCCCGCGCCGACCACGTCACCATCCGCAACTACAGGCGTAACGTGCTACGCACGCCTGCTAACAACAAGCTGCGCCTCGACGACACGCGCGGCCAGGAACACATCAAGCTCAGCACCGAATATGGCGGCAAGAGCCAGCTGAATCTCGGTCATCTGGTCGACGGTGAACGCCAGCCGCGCGGCGAAGGCTTCGAGCTGCGCACCGACAGCTGGGGCGCCATCCGGGCTGGCAAAGGGCTGTTTATCAGCGCCGACGGGCAGGCGGCGGCACAGGGGCAGCAGAAGGACATGCAGGCGGCGCTGGGCAACCTGAACCAGGCGCGCGAGCAGATGGCGGAGATATCCGGCGATGCGCAAAAGGCCACGGCAAACCCGGCAGACCTGCGTGCGCAGATAGCGTTGCTGGAGCAGCAGGTGCAGGCGCTGAAAAAGTCGGTGCTGCTGCTGAGCGCACCGGACGGCATGGCGCTGACCAGCGGCGGGCATCTGCAGCTCTCCGCAACGCAGAATCTGATGACGACGGCGGGCAAAAATGCCGACGTCAGCGTGGTGAAAAACCTGTTCATCGGTGTGGGCAACGCGCTGAGCGTGTTCGTACGAAAGCTGGGCATCAGGCTGATTGCGAATCAGGGGCCGGTGCAGCTGCAGGCGCAGAACGATCTGCTGGAGCTGCTGGCGCGCAGGGAAATCAGCATTGTAAGCACTGAGGATGAAATCAAAATCATTGCGAAGAAGAAGATCACGCTGAACGGCGGCGGGAGTTATATCACGCTGGATGCTAATGCAATCGAGTCAGCTACTGCAGGAGATTACCGAACGCAAGCGGGTCAATATGTTCGACTGGAGCAGTCGAACAAACCGGAAGATTTTCCAAGCCTGGCCGTCATAAAAAAAGAGCCTTCGAGCAAATTCACTTTTTCCTGACAGGGAGTCACCAAATGATCATCAGTCCACCCATTTTGAAAACCAGAACTTCAACAGAAACTGATGCCGCATGGATTAGTCGCGTGATGGCTTCTGACACGCACCGCGGTTATCCTGTGAGTGCAGCCGGTTCATGGCATGGCGGAATTCATATTAAACATACGGATAACAGCAGTAGCCCAGAAAAAGTTAGGGCAATTGCAGATGGCAAGGTCGTATCTTTTCGCACTCCTGCCAATGACGAAGCAAAATGTGCTGAGCCATTGAATCTGAATGGTGCAACTGACAATGGTTATGTGTTGCTGAAACATGAAACGGAAATTGGCAGTGGTGAAAACGGCAAGGTGGTTTTTTACTCGTTATATATGCATTTGAAATCACTTAACGCAGCCATTAAAAGTGATGCTCTGATATATCGTAAGGATGCATTAGGAACATCTGGCATGGTGGATGGAGAAAATGCCTTCCACTTTCAGATATTTTGTGACGATGACAACATTGAAAAATTAACCGGAAGAAAGACGCAGAAACTGGATATCACCCGTGATGGTCGAACCGATGCTGTTTATGGCGATATTCATTTTGTTTTGCCTGTCGGGACAAAATTTTATAATAAAACACCCGAGAACAATAGCACTGCCACTGAAGGTCTTAGTGAATTACATACCAGTACGGTACCTTTGTATGCCAGCATGACTCTGGCTAAAGGAAGTTGCACCGTGGTAACGAGGCAGGAGGATGAAAATGTTGAAGGGCGCTTTTTTACGGTCGGTGAAGCGCTTATTGATGTTGATGAAAAAGAATATGAATATAATCTTTATAAAACCGCTAAGTCTCGTTATAAAAATTGCCCAAGTGCAGGTTATGAATTACTAAGATTTGGAAGGGTTATAAATGTAGATCATGAAAAGTTGGTTCCGGCAGATGCACCTTTATGGATGACGATAAACTATCCAGGGGGGAAAGGTGTCGTCAATTTTGCTGTTGATACAATCAAAAAATTCAGTGATGCTGATTTTCCTCATTGGATGGGATGGAATCTAATTGATGATGACTGTGATACAAATAGTCAGTGCAATTCAGAAGTTTTAAAAAAAATGCAAGAAGGAGATTTTTATACCGAAATTAAAGGGGGGGTGATTTGTAAGTTTCCTTTTGAATGGGGGTTCGGGACTTTTGAATCTCGTTTTTCATGGCTTAAGAAAGCTAATGAGGAAAGAGTTGGAATGAACAGTAGCGATTATGACGAGTTTAAAAATCATGTTGAGGCGCTATGCTTTGATGGAAATGGCCATCCATCTGAAAAAGTTTGGAGCTTTGAACCAAAAGCATTTATTGAACACTTTAGACGATGTGGGTGGATGGATTGTAGGTTAATTAAAGAAGTAATGACTGCAAATACTAACAAAAAATCAAAGGTGACAATAAATGACATTGAGATGATTACGGAAGAATATTATTTGGACATTAATATAATTATGAGGAAGTATAACTTATTTAATCTTAATAGGATTAGCCATTTCCTAGGGCAAGGAGCTGTGGAATCCGGATATCTGCTGTCTATGCAAGAAGTCAGTCAAATACAAATTTTAGATAATGGAGTGCAAAAGGGAGGGCGAATAGTGGATAATTCTACCTTAAATGAAACTTCTGAATTGGGTCATTGGTATGGTTCTGAAGATGCAGAAATAGATAATTATTATTCAGGAAAAAAATATAACTCTCGTGGAGGATATATAGCTGGATCCTATAGTTGGAAAAATGGTAACTGTGGTGATCTTGATGCTCAAAAATTTCGTGGCAGGGGTTTTAAAATGTTAACTGGTTTAGATACATACTCAAGCTATTGGGTATATCGGGGCTGGCTTAACAAAGATGATTATGATAGCTCATGGTGGACTGATTCAGAATATAAGAAGAAAAATAAAGCTAAAATGAAAAAAAGACCACCAAATATTGATTCACCCCATAAAATTACAGAAAATGCTTACAATTGTATTGATACAGGTGGTTTTTTTATTTGCTGTTTTAAAAAGGGTGTAATTAAAGTAATGGATGCGGATAAGTTGAATAACTCAGATGATGATATTATCGCATTGAGTGTGACGTCTTTAATAAATGGTGCAGATTTGGGGTTGGCACAACGAAAAACTGCAACGAAAAGAGCAAAGGAGTTGATTGGTGATGACTTTTAATAATCCTAAGTTGATGTTTATATTTTTTTTGGTTATTTCATTCTCTTCATGGGGAGAGTCTTATAATAAAATAAATATCGATGGATTAGAAATACAGTTAAGTAGAAAAGAATATGGGGTAATGAATGTATTAAATACTATCAACGATTCAAAGTATTCGTGTGCGATTAAAAACTGGCAAAAGACTATGAGTTCGGGTGCGGGTATTATATCTTTGACAAGTGATAAGGTTGGAGTGCTAATTGCGCCTGGCAATAAATACTTAAAAGTTAATGATATTAAATTCTGCCATGGAAAATCGTTACAATTTTACGATATCCCTTTTATTGATTCAAAAATCGCTTCTGTAGTGGATGTGAATTTTAAAGAGGAGTTAATATTAGCATTAGTGGTTATTGATGCGCATTTCAGGACTTATCAAGCAATAATCTCGACTTTTAATGGGGGAGAAAATATTTTATCAGGTAAAGGCTTTTGGCAGGATTTATCGTCAGGAGAACATGATGTTGATGACTCTTTTTCTACAGGTAAATCAATTTACATTGGGAAAATATCACTTGATGGGAAGTATGTGGCACCATATGATGTGGATTGTACAACGAATTCATTTCCTGGCGTTTGGGATATAAAAAAGAAGGTTAAAGTCATATTCAAAAATGACATTGATAATCAAAGGAAATGTAACTCCCTTTTTTATTGATTTCGGATGAGTAAGTGTTGCTTAAATGAATTTTTAAAAAAAACGGTAATGAAATTTATCTTGCTAATGGTTAGCAGTTTGAGTGATTTCATAAAATGATAGTTAGCTCGAAAATAGAATCAATATGTTCACAAATGATCTCTGCAACTAATTGTTTAAAGAAGTTGTTGAATGTATTTTGCTCTTTCATTTATCCTTTTTATGGCTGCGCCGCTGTCGCATGCAAAAGACATTTACTATTGTTGGACTATAAAATTCAATAGTGTTGAATTTGATTATTCAAAAATTAAAAAAGCATCTCTTAAAACAGATTGTCGCGATAATCCAGTGCCAATTTACTTCAAAGGGCTTAAGGACTATTTTAATCTGACACCAAAAGCTTATGCTACAGGCGGCGCTAGTTACCTGATTTGGGATAAAGTGAGTAAAAACTATCGATATGATGAAGATGAACTTAAAAAGACCATTCAAAACATTACTGATAAAGAACAAAAGTATAAATATCTATCTAATCTGATTCCCAGTGTAAATATATATTATTATCCTCGGCCTAACGGAGCGCTGGTTATTTCAGATGTTATTTTTCAAGACAAAAAAGACAATGATGTCAGTATAATCAAAGATGCTTTCTTTTACTCGAAGGATAACTATGCCGCTGTATATGGTTCTCAACCCACGAAGTTTAAAGAAAAAAATAAAATTATTTTTTTGAAAGCTGTCAATAATCTCTTCAATACTATGGCTATTGATTGGGGTTAAATTTAGGCCGGCAAATGCCAAGATGAAAGAATTGGATGTTTCCTTCAATTATTCAAGATCTGTATCTTATATATATTAAATAAATATGGATAAAGTAAATAACAAGTTATTCGGATTCGGTGGCAAAGTTAAATCAAACAATGATGAGGGTGGTGGACGATGAAAGATATTATTATTTTTTTTTGGTTTTTTTGTTTTATCGAGTTATAGCTATTCAGGATCGGTGGGCGGCATAACACTTTTCGTACAGCCTACAACAAATGCTAAAAATATAAAGTATGTATTTGATGGATATTTTAGAAATTATTATGGTGTTGATAATCCTAAAACTCCATCATGTACACCGGATGACTATGTACCTTACATTAGTACTGTATATTTGAATACGATTCCAAAAGATATTGATAGTAACCTAATAGATAGTGCAATTGATTCTGATTTGTCCAGAAAAGAGTTGGCTAAGAAACTCAGCAATTTTCAAGATGACCGAGTGTCAGGTTTCAATGGTGCAATGATATACGATTTGAAAGATGAGAGTGTCATAATTTATACTTTCGATCTTTCATCACCAAATGAAATTCGTAAAACTATTATAAAAAAAGAAAGAATAATTTCATCCGATGATATGGGGAATGCCATTTGTAAGTCTATCGAAGGTAAAATCCTTCCATCTGAACCCTGAATAATATCTTTTTATAAGTCAATTAATGGATGATACATAGAGGATTATTAACGAAGTGCTTTTATTAAGTAAGTTTATGAGGTGTTAATGAAAAAAATTTCAGCTGTAATCTTGTTAATATTACCTGCGTTTAACTCTGCTGCAGAGGAAAGCACTTTCAAAGCCGCCTGGACTGACAGCAATGGCAACAACGTGGTAAATCTTAATGTCAGAAATGGTCTAAAAGGAGAGGATGTTGGTTCCATTTATCTTTCTGGTGAAGGGATCATAAATGATGTGCAAAGCTGGAAAGTACGCGATGCAGTAGAAGCCTGTCCAGTTGACTACGATATCACCATTTATCCCGAGACCTTTGAGTTTATTGATTTACAAGATCATGGAGGGAATTATTTATTGTTTGCATATCGATTACTTTGTGTAGGTGGAGTAGATCCCGGCGAGATTAAATATTTGGCTTATCAGGATGGAAAGAAGTACGCATTACGAGGTGAGGAAAAAATAATTACACCAGATGAGAATACTTACGGAGGTGAAGATCCTCCAAAACCTGACTATAACCTCAGAAATAACAAACCACTCCTGAATTACATGCTTAATAAATGGCCATCGTTTTCTGTTCGACGTTACTAGCGATTACAGAGAAGCAGCTGGCCGAGCGTTCATATGCAAAATAAAAAATACTCATTAAAAAAAATGCCCCCCATATCACCTCGGCCTCAATCCATAAAATTCGCGCGCTGGCTGGTCCTGCTGGCTATTCTAATGGTCTTGAGCACAGTAACTACCCGATTATTAGGGCAATCCATCGAGAGTCACATATTGTGGTGGCTGGCTATCGGCGGTGGCATAGCGCTTTGGATAATAATATTTGGCAGCTATCTACTTGTCTGGCTGGCAGGGAATATTATTGCCAATGGGAAGGATAATCAGCGCGAGCGGTGGCTGCTTTATGAGACCCAAAAGAGTCGTCGAGCGCTGCAAATTCTGGCAGCGGAGTATCTGACCTGTCATCCACCGGATATTTATCATCCCACGCCACTGGAAGCGCTTATGGAAAATAGCGGTGCAAAGCGAGCGCAAAGTGACAGAAAGGGAAATGGCGGTGTGAATCACAGTCAGATTGCTTCACAGGCATCTGATAAGCCGAATGAAGTTATGTGCCACACCATTAATCACCTGCTGTCTTCCATTATTCCGCAACTTGAAAAGCTGGATACCAAGAAGACAATAAAAATAGCGCTGAATATTTCCTCTTCTGTCAGCATCCGAGAAGTAAAAAACGAAATCACTCATGTCTTTCACGAAGCCGAATTAACTCACCCAATTGAATTTATTGCCGGAGAGGGTGTTGCAGTAATTAACCAGTGGCTGAATGAACAATTCACCGACGACGCGCTACTCCTGGTTATCGCCCTACAGATTGATCCTCCAATGGTAAAAGACAGCGCGGAAGCTGGCGTGGCACTGCTGCTCGGCAACCGAATGACGCAACACACGATCAGCCCGGCGGCTCTGCTGCACCGCCCAGACCTCAATACGGATAACGATCTCGCCACATGTTTGAAACAGGCGGCGGACAATGTCCCGCTTGAAAGTGGTCTGGTGCAGCATCTGTGGATCGCTGGCGTGACGGAAGAGCAATACCTGTCCACTTTCAGCGTTTTGAAGGCGTTTCCGGTTGAAGCCGTGGAAACGGAAAACGTGATTACCCCGGATATATCAATCGGCCATGCTGGAGCCGCTGCGCCCTGGCTGGCAATAGCGGCTGCATTCCAGGCCGCAACACTGACCCATCGTCCCCAGATGATTATTACCGGGGACACTTCAACGGATGACATGTGGAGCGTGGCGGTTTCGCCCGTTACGCCGCCGCACGAGAGGGATACTTGAAACGCTTCTTATCAAAATTAATGCCCAAATCAGCCGAGTTCTGGTTCGGGCTGATCATGCTGTTGCTCTCTGCACTGGCTTTGCTGGCGTGGTTTGTGTGCTGGCAACATCCAGAAAGCGTCAGCCTGGTTAACGAAAGTACAATTCAGCAGCGCTGGATGGCGGCTTCGCTGACTCTCGCCGTGATTTGTTTCCTGATTGCTGTCATTGGTATCCTGCTGATGCGTCAGGCCGGAAAATCAGCCTTTGATGCGCAGTTGAAAGGCGTCAATGGTGATGATGTTCTCGTACCGAAGAATGACGCGACCTCGACGTCTCCTGCGCAAGCCATGCTGAAGGAGCTTAAACAGCATCTGCGTAGCCGCTATCAGTTTTTCTGGCGCGGCAAGGTTCGTGTGCTACTGGTGACCGGTGAAGAGGCAGCCGTTGAGGCGCTGGTTCCCGGCTTATCGAACCGGCAATGGCTGGAAGGTAATCGCACCGTACTGATTTACGGTGGTAGCCTGAGCAGCGAGCCAGATCTCGAAATACTTGCAGCAACACGCAAATTGCGCCGCAGCCGCCCACTTGATGGCATTGTTCATCTGCTAGAGCCGGATGAAACGCTATCGCCTAAGCAGAGTGATGTTTATCGCCGTTCGCTGGAAAAAATCAGTGCTGCATTGCGCTGGCAGGCGCCCATCTGGCTGTGGCAACTCAGCCAAAGTGCGTGGTCGCAGGACGAACGTGAACAAAACGCGCCGGGGCTGACTTTCAGCGCCCGCTCAATTCCCGAAGACGTAAGCACACAGATTGAAAACCTCATCCCGCTGCTGCGCGAGCAGGGCATGACGCAGATTTCGCAACAGCGCAGCCATGACTGGTTGCTGCGCCTGTCTCAGCAACTCGCCGATCAAAACCAGCAATGGCAGCAGCGTCTGGCGCCGTGGTTTGCATCTCAGCGCAAAATGCCGTTGCGCGGGCTGGTATTCAGTCTGCCGGAGAGAGCGCATGCTTCAGCGAGCGTGCATCCACATGCGCTAAGCGATAGCGCATTGTGGCAGGGCATCAGCCAGGACAAAATGCGCGGCAGGCGCACCGGTTTGCCCTGGGAACAGACGCTAGCGTGGGCGCTGATGGGGGTAATGCTGCTGTGGGGCTCAGGAATGATGGTGTCGTTTGGCATCAACCGTTATCAGATTGTCAGTGCTGCGGAAAAAGCACAGACGCTAGTGTCGAATCCCGCCGTTAATGATCAGCAGCTGATTTCCCTGCACGGCCTGCGCAACGATCTTGGCCTGCAGCAATATTGGCTGGCGCACCGCTCGCCGTGGTATCAGCGATTTGGGCTGAGCCACACGCAGGAACTGCATGCCGCGTTGTTACCGTGGTATGCCGTGGCGGGCAACCGCTTAATTCGCGATCCCGCGCGAGCAGCACTTGAAGCGAAACTGACGCGGCTGGCTGATCTACCGCCCGCCAGCCCGCTGCGCGCCACGCTGGCACAACCGGGTTATGACCAGCTCAAAGCCTGGCTGATGATGTCGCGCCCAAACCGTTCCGAGCCCGATTTCTTTGTTCAAACCATGAAGGCAGTGCAGCCGGAGCGTAACGGCATTTCTACGGCGTTGTGGCAGAGTCTGTCACCGGATTTGTGGTTCTTTTACGCCGCGAATCTTTCTCAGCAACCAACGTGGGGCATCAAGGCCGATGCGGCTTTACTGGCTCAGGTGCGTCAGGTGCTGCTGCAACAGATTGGTCAACGCAACGCCGAAAGCACGCTATATCAGAACGTTCTGCAGGCCGTGCGCCGCAACTATGCGGATGTTTCACTGGAAGATATGGCACCCGGCACCGATCCGCGTCGCCTGTTTACCAGCGATGAAACGGTGCCGGGCATGTTCACCCGCCAGGCGTGGGAAGGCGGCGTACGTCAGGAAATTGAGAAGGCGGCGAGTGCGCGGCGTGATCAGATTGACTGGGTGCTGAGTGACAGCCGCAGTGCGGTTTCTCAGGATGTTTCCCCGGAAGCACTTCAGGCGCGTCTGACGCAACGCTACTTCACCGATTTCGCTGCCAGCTGGCTGAATTTCCTCAATAGCCTGCGCCTCAATCCGGCGAACAATATCGCAGACGTTACCGATCAACTGACGCTGCTCAGCGATGTGCGTCAGTCGCCGCTGATTGCTCTGATGAACACGGTGGCTTGGCAGGGACAAACCGGACAGAAGCGCGCAGCGCTGTCGGATACGCTGATTAACTCGGCCAAAGATCTCATTAGCCAGAAAGAGAAACCGGCAATTGAACAGCAGGTCACAGGACCTGAAGGCCCGCTGGATGCCACTTTTGGCCCACTGCTGGCACTGATGGGTAAAAGCAGCGGTGCACAGTTGATGGCTGCCGACAGCACGCTAAGCCTGCAAACCTTCCTTACTCGAATAACTCGCGTGCGCCTGCGTTTACAGCAGGTTGCGGCTGCGCCAGACCCTCAGGAGATGCTTCAAACGCTGGCGCAAACGGTATTCCAGGGCAAAAGCGTCGATCTCACCGATACGCAGCAGTACGGCAGCCTGATGGCGGCGAGTCTGGGCGAAGAGTGGAGTGGATTTGGTCAGACATTTTTTGTCCAGCCGCTGAACCAGGCGTGGGAAACCATCCTGGAGCCTTCTGCTGTCAGCCTCAATGCACAATGGAAACGTTCGATCGTCGAAAACTGGCGCACCGCATTTGACGGACGCTATCCGTTTGCAGCCAGCAATAGTGATGCATCACTACCCATGTTGGCCGAGTTCATTCGAAAAGATGCTGGACGCATCGACAGCTTCCTTAGCGGTCGCCTCGGTGGTGTGCTGCAGAAAGAGGGCAGTCGCTGGGTGCCGGACAGTGCGCACAGTCAGGGATTAACCTTTAACCCGGCCTTCCTTAAAGCGGTGAATCAGCTACGTGAACTGGCGGATATCCTGTTCACCGACGGCACGCAGGGGATTAGCTTTGAACTTCAGGGGCGTCCGACACCTGATGTGGTGAAAACCGAGTTGAAAATCGACGGGCAGATGCTGAGCTATTTTAACCAGATGGCGGAATGGCAGGCGATGCGCTGGCCAGGCGAGAACTTAAAACCCGGCACGCTGCTCACCTGGACAGGTGTGAGTAATGGAGGGCAGATTTACGGTGATTACAGCGGAACCTGGGGCTTTATCCGCTGGTTAGAGCAAGGTAAGCGTCAGCGGCTGGATCGCAGCCAGTGGATGCTGAACTTTGCCACACCGGATAAACGCAACCTGCAATGGGTGCTGCGCACGCAGATGAGCGATGGCCCGCTGGCGCTGCTGCGGCTCCGTAGATTTGCGCTGCCAGACGAGATATTCAGTGTTGATGCGGTTTCCGCCTCGCAATCGATGGCACCGCGCGAAGCGGCAATGGATGAATTACCCACAGACATGGATGGAGCGGAATAATGGCGGACATTAATGTATTAATCGGCGCGTGTGGAGCCGAAGTTTCTACGCTGCGGGCTGATGCTCAGCAGCGCCTGAATCACTGGTCAAACTGGTTACAACCTATCGCAGCAGAAACGCCTTGCGGTGCAGATCCCGCCTATGACGACCAGTTTTTGTTGATCCGTGAAGAGGTCAACAAACTCTCCGGCATTGATACTGCGTTAATCACTTCACTGACGGAGCCACTGCTTAATTCTGTCAGCAAAGATATTCGCATCATTACCTTTTATCTCTGGGCGCGGCTGCATCAGGATGGCGAAACCGGATTGGCTGAAGGCGTTGAATTACTGGCGGCGGCGTTGCAGCACTTCGGCACTGAACTCCATCCGCAGCGTCCGCGCAGTAGACAAGCCGCACTCGCCTGGTTAGGTAGTGCGCGCATGCTGGACAGTTTATCGCTGTGGCCGGAAGCCGATTTAGATTGTACCCGACGTATTTGCGGTGGCTTGCTGCTGATAAGCGAAGCATTGCTGGAGGGCGAGCGTGCGGCAATTCAGCCTCTGATTAACGCGCTGGAGGTCAGGCTGGCCCAAAATGGTGGCGCTGACGCGATGGTTCCACAGCACAGTGCTGAGGAATTTAATACCGGACGTGATATTGATGCGTCATCGCTCAAGCCAGTTAATTCAGGTGAAAATCTCAAAGCGCAGGCCAAAGTGTTGGCGACTTATCTGCGCGAGCAACCGGGCGGATGGTTAGCCGCACATCATCTGATGAAGAGTGTGCGCTGGGACACGATGACGCAGCTTCCTGCGTTAGGTGCTGGCGGCAATACGCGCCTGCTGACACCGAAACCCGAACACCGCGCACATTTAAAACGTCTTTATCTGCAACAAAGCTGGCTTGAATTGACTGAGCTGACGGACTCGCTGTTCAGCCAGGCAACTAATCATCTGTGGCTCGATTTGCAATGGTATGCGTGGGAAGCACTGACCCGCAGTAATAAAGAAAGCACTCTGGCGACCATTATCGAACAGGACCTCAATGCGCTGCTGCTGCGTTTACCAGGGCTGGAAACACTGACCTTCGCCGACGGCACACCGTTTGCTGATGACGTCACACTCAACTGGATCGCTCAGCGTGTCACTGGCGGCGGAGCTTATCATGAGCCAGAAACGATGGTTAACGGTAGTCAGCCGGAAAGTGATGTGCTTTCACTTGAAGCTGAAGCACTGGAAAAAGCGGATGCGGAAGGTGTGGATGCGGCGTTGTATTGGCTGCAATTGCGGCCGGGTGTCAGTAGCGTGCGCGATCAATGGTTGTTGCGCCTGTTAATGGCTCGGGTATGCGAACAGTTTGGTCGCAACGATATGGCGCTGCATTTGCTGGGAGAATTGAATACCCAGGCAGATGGACTGACATTAACGCAGTGGTCACCTGACTTAATGTTCGAAGTGCGTGCGCGCAGGCTCAAACTGCTGCGAGTGAAAGCCGCCCGGGGCGAGAGCGACAGAGTTCGGCTGCAACCAGAAATGGACGCGCTGCTCTCGGGATTGATCACTATCGATCCTGCCCGTGCCGCCGTGTTGTGCGGTTAAGCCACAACAACTATTCAGGGAGTGAAACATGGCAAAAGGTTTTTATTTAGTTCAGGGGGATAAAACCACCTGCGGCGGACGAATCATTGAGGGCGCAACTGACCATACCATATTTGGCAAGGCGGCTGCGCGTGAAAAAGATCGGGTTCTTTGCGGCAAACATTCCGGCACTTTTCTTATTGCCGGTGGCATCGTTAATGACACCATTCATGGCCGCCGTATGGCAGGTACGTTGGACAGCGAAAGCACTTGCCCCTGTAAGGCGAAGTTTATTCCATCGATGCTGCAGGATACTTATGAGAAGGCGAGTGGCGGCTATGCAACGGCCAGTGAATCATCTGCTTCAAATCCTGTAGCGCGACCATTACCGGCTTATTTAACGGGCGAAAAAGTACCTTCTGGGTTTGTGCCTGATTATCCTGTGTTGAGAAACACGCATGATCTGCCAGATATGGCGCTAAGGTCGATGCTGAAAAATAATAATCAAGACGTAATGCTGCTTACGCTTGAAGAAGCATTTGAGGTGTTGGCTTCTTGGGGATCGTGGAAGTCTGGCTGGATGTATATTAGCCAAAGTGCGCCAGGGGAAATAGTAGTCAATTATTTAGCTAACATAAAAGAGGTAATATCTACTTCGCGAATTATTAATAAGCTTGGAAGTTTCATGATAACAGCGACTTTCTATGTTAATCATAAAGGAACCGAGTTGATAAAAATAAGTGGCTATCCCGGGATTAGGAAAATATTAAATGCTCCAGTTTTTGCCATAAAAAATCCTAAGGTTATTGACATAGGTATTGGTAAATATGGACTGGCAAAGTCCATAGTTAAGGGGGCGAGAGTTACATTCTATATAGCGGCAGCTTTTCGTACAATTGATTATATTGCAAATGATGAAACATCTTTTGCAGAGTTTTTGGGCGGTTTGGCTACTGATGTCGTTAAAATTGGTATTTCATCAGCAGTTGTTTGGAGTGTCGGTGCCCTTTTTGTAACACCACTCATAGCTGTAAATCTTGTGATTGTTGTTGTAGTAGGCGGCGTTTCTGCAATAGCACTCAACTATTTGGATGATAAATTCGGTGCAAAAGATAAAGTTGTAGAATACATAGAGTCAGCCCAGCAGGAATTTGCAAATGTGGCTCGGGAAACGGAGCAAGGTCTGCTAGATCTGGGTGCTATGCATGCTGAACAAATGCTGACTAAAGGAAGGGAAGTTATTTTATATGAAATAAAGAAATACATAAAAAACAAAGTAAAGGAGATCGTAAGAAATGAGTTTTAAAATGAAAGTAAATATTAGGCCGTTCTTTGCTATTATAGTTGCATTTATAATGAGCGTTGCAAGTATTTACTTGGCGAATGAAATTTTTAGCAATTATTTCTCATTTGGTGATATTGTTGTTTTCTCTTGGTTATCAGTTTCACTTGTTATTCTCCCATTCGCAATGATCTTCCCTATAAGTTATTTTTCGTTGTTTCTTTTGAAAGGAGAGAGTAAAGCTCTTAAAATCATTGAAGGTTACATGGGATGTTTTAAATGGCTTTGCATAATTTTGGTTTCTGCAAGCATTATATTTATAGTTTTTTATAAAATAGAGATGAAAGGAAAAGGTTATCTAATCTGCAAAGGAATTCCTTCAGGATGGATGCCAGGGACTGCAACAAAGTACGTAAAATCTAAAGAACTTTGTTACATGAGAAAGGATTAATTCTCGGTGTATAGTTTCTCATTGGCTGTACGCGTGATGCTTCTGATCTGGAGTGTAATTATGTGTGGTATATCTATAATTGCCTCTTATATCGGTTTCCTTTCTACAAAAGAGTATTTGGCATTTCCTGATGTATTGACATACTCAACAGGGCTCGTTTCTCTAACTTTATCCGCATTTATAATGTTGCCATTTTGGTTATCTGGTATTTATGGCTTCATTAAAGGGCAGCGTATGAATGATAAGCATCAGAAAGTTGCAGCGATGATAATACTCTCAGGGATTTTTTTGTCACTTATTTATGGTTTCTCTTTTAAAGTTTTTTTCATTAGTAGTATGAATAGCAAGGATTATTATAGTTGCGCTGGCATACCAACAGGATGGATGCCAGGAATGGCAACGAAATATGTAATAAATAAAGACTTGTGCAATAAAAATAAATGATTGTTAATGATGTCTGATATGATAAATGTAAAGTGTAGGTTTTTAGTGTCAGTAATCTTCTGGTTAATATTGTCTTTCGGTTCTTGCTGGGGGGCTTTAGTATCATTTAATAACTATTTTTCATTTGCAGTACGTATTGTCTTCTCTCCCTATGCTTTATCATTGCCGCTGGTACCAATAATTTTATTCTTCCCTTGCATTTATTGGTTTATGGTCATTCGTTATGGGGAGAAATTAGCTATAAAAAAATGCAAAGTAATTAATGAACTATTTATATGTTTATTGGTTGGTTATGTTTTTTGTGCTGTTGTATTTATTGTTCTTTATAAGAATCACCTCATTAGTCAAGGCTATTTTATTTGCTCAGGGAATCCCAGAGGGTGGACTATTGGTATGGCAACTGAATATGTAAGATCACTCTCGAATTGTGTTGAGTAGAAATATCAACATACATCTTTTAGTTACCATCGATTAATTCCAATTATTGGGGTTATGAGAGCTAAAAGTGAATAACTGGTTGAAAAAAGTAAGTTGGTTATCGAGCATAAAATTAGAATTTATTTAAGAAATACGATTAATGATATTATCCAAGAAAGTTATTAAAATGAAAGAAAAAGCAAGAGCGTTATTCTCAATTTTAATTTTGATGTCAATTTCTATTTTATCTCTCTATCTTTGGATTGATGAACTTTCAGGGTATCTTAAGTTTAAGGATGTGATTATTTTTTCATGGATGTCAGTTAGCTTTTTTTTCATTCCGCTGACGTTGCCATTTCCCACATATTGGTTTTATTCATTTTTGGTTTTTGGACATGATGTGGCATTGGTTAAAGTGAATCGTGTCATAACATATTTCAAGTGGGTGTGTATATTTTCTATTATTACATCAATCTTGATGTCTTTTTTCTATGTTTCTACATTGAAGTATAAAGGTTATACCACTTGCAAGGGTATTCCTTCTGGATGGATGCCTGGAATGGCAACAAAATATGTAATAAGTAAAGATTTATGCAATAAAAATAAATGATTTTAAATGGTGTTAGATATGATAAGTGCTAAATGTAGATTTTTTAGTTCAGTGATTTTTTGGTTTATTTTTTCATTCGGCTCTGTCTGGGGGGGAATAAAAGCATTTGAAGAGGCTTTTTCTTTCGGTGCACGGATTGTTTTCTCTCCTTACGAATTACTATATCCATTCTCGCCCGTGATCTTATCATTCCCTTGTATTTATTTGTATATGGTTTTGCGTTATGGAGAGAATTTGGCAATAAAGAAATTTAAACCAATAAATAGAGTGTTTATATATTTATTGGTTGGGTGTATTTTTTTTGTTGTCATGTTTATTGTGTTTTATAAGAATTACCTTGTTAGTCAAGGCTATTTTATTTGCTCAGGCAATCCAAGAGGCTGGACTATTGGTATGGCTACTGAATATGTAAGATCACTCTCGAATTGTGTTAAGTAGAAATATCAATATACATCTTTTAGCTACTATCGACTAATTCCAATTATTGGGTGTATGAGAGCTAAAATTGAATGACTGGTTGAAAAAGTAAGTTGGTTATCGAGCATAAAATTCGAATTTATTTAAGAAATACAATTAATGATATTATCCCAGAGAGTTATTAAAATGAAAGAAAAAGCAAGGGGGATAAAATCACCTGCGGCGGACGAATCATTGAGGGCGCAACTGACCATACAATATTTGGCAAGGCGGCTGCGCGTGAAAAAGATCGGGTTCTTTGCGGCAAACATCCCGGCACTTTTCTTATTGCCGGTGGCATCGTCAACGACACCATCCATGGCCGCCGTATGGCCGGCACGTTGGACAGTGAAAGCACTTGCCCCTGTAAGGCGAAGTTTATTCCATCGATGCTGCAGGATACTTATGAAAAAGGTGGGGAAGCTTCAGAATCCACATCTTCTCTTAATGAACTCATGAAGGGACGACAGGAACCCTACAAAGCACTGCGTGAGGAAGGTAATATTGAGCATCATTGCTTTCATACTGATGGTGCCATACAGGTTGCAAAATATATACTTAATGAAATAAAAGTAAACGCTAAAAGTGAGATAGCAGATAGAATCCGTTATTTCATTGACGACGAAATGCTCAGACAACGATTCGCTGAGTGGAATAATCTCCCTTTTTATGCCAAGTTATCATCGCCTCCCCAACCGAATTTAATTGCTGCGATGGGTATTTGGTATCAGACTGTGAAAACAAAATCGACCTGGGATCATAAACCAAAAATTCGAGATAAGTTTGGTTCTGTAGCTGTTGCCCGTCCTCTCCCTGCACCAAGTAATGCTTATTCTGAATCATACTTTCATAAATATAAAGGATATGACTATTTTTATGATGTTTGGTCAAATATCCATTATGGATACATTGGGTTAAGTGTTGGTTTTTCTGAGTCCTTATTGTTAAAAGGTTCTACCTTGGAGCAAAATATGACTCTGGGTGCAATGGGGAATGATACTTTAGATGATGTTACGAGCATGAAATTAGGATTTGAACTATTTCATAAGTACGGTAAATATGCGGAAAATCTCACGGCCGAACATATACTTGATGCTTCACACAACACTCCCAATAAATTAATGAAAGTTTCAAAGCAGAAGCACTGGTGCTGGAATAGTAAAAATCCTGAATATATAGATGAGCCGAAATGAAGAAGACCATATCTGTTATTTTTGTGTTAATGATTTTAGCATTTATTTACATGATGAGTGCAAAGCCTCATGTGATCGTTAAAAATAATACTGTAAAGCCAATTTATGTTCTTTCAGGTGAAAGCCGATATGGAGTTGAATCCGATCCTGCTAAAATAGATGAAATTATTAAGGAAAGGCCTGGTGTTATTATGCCTGGAGAGGTAATGAAGATCTCCCCTTCGTTTAGTTCATTAATGAAAGATGATTCAGTAATTGATCATGGTTGGAACATAGGTGCTCGATATGAACATGCGGCTTCAGGTGGTGGTGGATGGAATTTTCTTCTATCAGACGAAGAGGGGGCCTGCTCCATATCGGTTGTAGTTAATGAAGGTTACAATAATGATTCATTTGATGAAGAAAACGATGGTTTTTGTTATAAAAAAATGAAGCCATTCAGGTATAAATATCAGAAAAATTGAGATTAACTTCAATGCTCACTATCGTGTGGCTTTAGTTAATTCCTATAATTAATTTCCCGCTTATAGGGAATTAAATACATTGTTTGATACTTAATTAAGATAATTATGGACGATTTAACCCTGCGTTATTACGACGCTGAAATGCGCTACCTGCAGGAAGCTGGCGAAGAGTTCGCCCGCGCACATCCTGAGCAGGCGGCGATGCTCAATCTCGACAAAGCCGGCGCGCGCGATCCTTACGTTGAACGGCTGTTCGAAGGCTTTGCCTTTATGGTCGGCCGGCTGCGTGAAAAGCTCGACGACGACCTGCCAGAACTCACCGAAGGTCTGGTCAGCCTGTTGTGGCCACACTACCTGCGCACCATTCCGTCGATGTCGGTGGTGGAGTTCACGCCCGACTGGCGCGAGATGAAAGAGCCGATGCGGCTGGCACGCGGCTTTGAAGTAATCTCTCGTCCGGTGGGTGAAAAAGGCACGCGCTGCCGTTACACCACCACGCGCGACGTGCAGGTGCTGCCGCTGGCGCTGGAGTCGGCAAAATTAACCACCGATGCCGCAGGACGCTCGGTTGTCCGCCTGCGCTTTAACGGCGGCGCGCTGGCCGACTGGAGCCGTATCGACGTCAGCCGCATTCCGCTCTATCTCAATGCCGATGCGCCGCTGGCCTGCGCGCTGCATGAAGCATTGACGCTTAACGTCGCCAGCATCGCACTGCGCTTGCCAGGCGAAACCGACAGCCGCCGCTTCGACGGGCACTTCAGCGCGCAGGGCTTCAGCCAGGAAGATCGGCTGTGGCCGGGCGATGAGGGCAGCTTCAGCGGCTATCAGCTACTGCTTGAGTATTTCACCTTCCGCGAGAAGTTTATGGCGGTGAACCTGCGCGGGCTGGAACAGATTGCGCTGCCCGCGTCGCTGCCGTGGTTTGAACTCGATGTGGTGCTGGCACAACGCTGGGAGCATGATTTTCAGTTCAGTGAAAAACATCTGCGCCTCAACGCCGTGCCGGTGATTAACCTGTTTGCGATGGAATCTGATCCGCTGATGATCAACGGCCTGCAGACCGAATATATGCTGCGGCCAATGCGCGTGCAGGACGGACACACCGAAATCTACTCGGTGGATTCGGTGATTTCCTCGAAAGGTCTGCCGTACGTGCCGTTCAGCAGCTTCCGCCACAAAGGCGGCATGCTGCGTCATGAAGCGCCGGAGCATTACTTCCACACGCGCGTGCGGCGCGGGCCGTCCGGGCTGCACGAAACCTGGATGATCCTCGGCGGCGAAGCCTTTGATAATCACAGCCTGCCGGAAAACGAAAGCCTGTCGGTGAGCGTCACCGGCACCAACGGCCAGCTGCCGCGTCGCGCGCTACAGAGCACGCTGCTGGATACCGCCGTGAGCAGCACCGACGTGGCGATGCAGGTGCGTAACCTGTGCGCGCCGACGCTGCCGTGTTATCCGCCCAATCGTGATCGCTTCCACTGGCGCGTGTTAAGCCACCTTGGTTCGAGTTTTCTGTGGATGATGGACAACGCCGAAGTGCTGCGCGGCACGCTGGCGCTCTACGACTGGACGCACAGCGAAATGAACCGCCGCCGCCTGGACGCCATCCTGCACGTTTGCCACAAAGAGACCGAACGCTTTGAGCAAGGTTATCTGCTGCGTGGCGTGCAGATTGAAATCACCCTCGACAGCAGCGGCTTTGCCGGCAGCGGCGATATCTGCCTGTTTGGCGAAATGCTCAGCCGCTTCTTCGCGTTGTATACCGACATTCACCTGTTTAACCGTCTGATTTTAATCCTGCAGCCAACCGGAGAGCGCCTCGAATGGGAAGAGAAGCACAATCGCCGCATCTCCGGCTGAAGCCCCGGCTGGAGCAGGAGCTGACGCGGCTGAACTTTTATCGCTTCTGTCAGCTGATTGAACATCAGCATCGCGATAAGCCGCCGCTCGGCAGCACCAGCAAACCGCAGAACGATGCGGTGCGTTTGCTGCCGCATCCCGGCATGGGGTTCCCGGTTGGCGAGCTGAAAGCGGTTGAATACAATGAAACTGATGCCGCCGTGCCGCCAGTGGTGCGCACCACTTTCCTCGGATTGTACGGCGTGGATTCGCCGCTGCCCGGCAGCTATATCGATGACATCACCCAGCGCGATGAAGGGCATGAAGCGCTGCAGGGCTTTCTCGATATTTTTAACCACCGCATCCTGACGCAGTTTTATCGCATCTGGCGCAAATACTCGTATCCGGCAACTTTTGAGGTGGGCGGTGGCGACAGCACTTCGCAGTCGTTGCTCGGGCTGGTGGGATTGGGCATTCCGGGCACCGGCAAGCATATCGCCACGCCGGTTTCGCGCTTTCTGGCGCTACTCGGCGTCATGCGCCAGCCGGGCAGAACGGAAGAGGGCATTCGCGCGCTGGTGCGTTTGCTTGCGCCGAACACCTCGGTGACCGTGCAGCCGCACTGTCTGCGTCCGGTGCCGGTTAGCCATCCGCTGGAATGCGAGTTCGTACTGGATGGCAACGCGCCGCTCGGCGATGAGGCGATGGATGCCAACAGCCAGCTGCTGATTGAGCTGCAAACCGCTTGTCCAAATGAAGCCGAACGCTGGCTGCCGGACGGCCAGTTGTATCAGGATTTTCTGGTGATGTTGCGTGTCTATCTCGGCTGGCGCTACCGGGCGCGGATTCGATTGTGTCTGGAGACGCAGCTGCTGGCCCCGCCGGAACTGGGCGATGCGCCGTTCTGGCTCGGCATGACCGGCGTACTGGGCGCGGACCAGGCGTGCAGCGACATCCCCCAAACCTTTACTACCGAACTGGGCTGCTATGCAGGCATGAGCCCGGTCAAACCCTGCGAGGAGCAGCGACGTGTCAGTTACCACTTTGATTAAAATTGTGATGTGCAGCGCGGCTGTGCTGCTCGGCGGCTGCGGTTTGCAGCAGAAAGTAACCGATGGATCCGTCGCGGCGTTTGACGCGATTTTCTACAAGCAGATTAAAACCCTGCATCTTGATTTCAGCGCGCGTGAAAGCCTCAACAGCGACAGCCGCGAGCATAATCCGCTGTCGCAGCCGGTGATGGTGCGCGTGGTCCAGCTGCGCGAGCGCAAAGCGTTTGACGGCGCGGTGTATCAGCAACTGACCGGCGATGCGGCGGACGTGCTCAAAGCCGAACTCCTCGCCGACCGCGATGTGGTGCTGACGCCGGGCGGCGACGTGTCGCTGAATATGCCGATGGAAAAAGAGGCTAAATTTGTCGCGGTAGTCGCGCTGTTCCAGCAGCCGGATATGGCGAAAAACAGCTGGCGGCTGGTGCTGGAGCGCAACGATTTGGATCCGGATAAAGCGCGCGTGATTGAGTTAAGCAGCAACAGCCTGCGCCTGATCAGCGAGGTAAAACCATGAGTGGCGGCAATCATCAACCTTCGCTGTATGAGCTGTTGAAAGGCAGCTTCGCGGGTGGGCTGGAGCTGGACCGAGTGAAGGAACAGGATCAGGTGATCCTCTCCGTGCTCGATAACATGCAGCGCATCCTCAATACTCGCGCCGGGTCGCTGTCGCATATCCCTGATTATGGCCTGCCCGATATGACGCGCATCCTGCAAGGCATGCCCGGCACCGCGCATCAGCTGCTGTATACGCTCTCTGAGGTGCTGCTGAAATACGAGCCACGTCTGAAGCGCATTGATGTGGTGTTACTGGAACAGAGCATGCCCGGCGAATTGCGTTATGCCATTGATGCCGAACTCAAAGAGGGCGGACTGGTGCGCTTCGGCACCGAATTTATGCCGGAAGGACGCGTGATGATCCGTCACATGAAGCAGCAGCAATACCTTGATGCCCGGGCATCTGTTTAATTTTTTAGCCTGATTAGGGCTTTCGGAACACAGCAATGACTTCATCTCAACCTCGCTATGTCAAAACCGGCGGCGATCCGCGTGGGTTTGCGGAATATGCTGCGCTGCGTCAGGAAATGCAGAAGCTGGCACATCCGGCGCGCCCGGATGTGGATTGGCTGCACATCTCCAAGCTCTGTTTAACGCTGTTTGAAAAAAACGGTGTAGAACTGCAAAGCGCCGTCTGGTACACGCTTTCTCGTGCGCACAGTGCCGGAGTGTCAGGTATGACGGAAGGCTTGTCGGTACTGGTGGCGTTGATTACCCGCGAATGGTCGACGCTATGGCCGCAACCGGCTCATTCACGTATCGAACTGCTGGCGGGACTGAGTCGTCGATTGCAGCAGTTCCTGCGTACTCAAACGATAACCGAAGCAGACTTAACCGCGCTTAACCATGCTGCGCGCTTGCTAAGTGAGGCCGGCGATCATCTGCAACGTCTTGAACTGCGTCAGCTTAGCCAGCTTGATCTGCTACTGGACCGCATCCGCAGTGCGGTGGTGATGCTGGAGCGCTGCGATATCTCAACGTCTGATGCCGTGATTACGCGGTCTGAAATCGCGCCGATTGAGAAGCCCGCACTGGCGTTAGCAGCTGCAGAAGCCAGTGGCTGGGTTTATGTTCCGTTTACGGGAGCGCCTGCACCCGATTTGCGGCTGCTGCGCCGTCGGGCGTTTATCAGTGGCGTGGGCGCAACGCTGCTGAGTGTGTCACTCATTGCCACCGTTTGCTATTTCGTTGGGAAAAATACTGAGCGGGAATCTCCGTTGCAGCAGGAATTAATGACTTCTGTATCGCCAATCCCTGCGCCTCTCGCGCCAGAAATGGTTGCAAAACTCCAGGCTAATCCACCCGAATGGCTAAACGGTGGTGCATGGCTGGAGCAAACTCAGCAGCAACTGAACTGGCTGCTGGGCGCTTCGCCGGACTGGAATCTGCAGCACGGTAATGCGCTGGTGATGCAGGCCAGCCTGTTATTGCCTGATTCGGATGCGGTTAAAACGATGAGCGCGCGCTGGCAGAAGCAACTTAAGGCGGCAGCGCTGCCTGCTGAGAAAATGCAGGGATGGCAACAGGGCATGGAGCAGCTCAACATGTTGTCGCAGCGCCTGAATGGACTTGATGAGCAGCGCGGCAAATATCTAACGGTGAGCGAACTGAAAACAGCGGTCTACGATATGACGCAGGCGTTCAACGGAACGGTGCCACTGGAAGAGGAACTGCGGGTGTTGCAGCAATCGGACAATGACGCTACACAGAATCAGTTAACACAAGCGGAAATGCACCTGAAGCAGCTTATCGCCAGTTATCAAGCGTTAGTCACATCTTCAAGAGAGTAGGATTAAGCAAAATCCCCGGTCCGACAAAAATCAGGTACAAAAAAAGTCTGAACGTTAGTTCAGACTCTCTTTCAAAATATGGCGGTGAGAGGGGGATTCGAACCCCCGATACGTTGCCGTATACACACTTTCCAGGCGTGCTCCTTCAGCCACTCGGACACCTCACCACATTTTTTTGTCAACCGCGCTGGGTCAACGGGGCGCTACTATAGGGAGATCGCTGAAAAGGGTCAAGTGCTATTTTCTCCTTTTGTTCTATTCGCTTAAGCTCTGAGCGTATTGCCGTTAGCCTGTTCACAATGGCGATTCTGTCATCAAATCATTCCCTTTCTGTCACAAAAATGTCACCGCACTGTCGCAGACTTGTCCGCGGAAACATTTGGTTATATCTATGGATAAGGATGCTTATAAATGAAACAGATACCTCTCTTTACGGTTACGCTGCTGGCTTCTCTGATCGCGACATCAGCAGTGGCAGAAGATGCACAATATTCCCGCGCCGCCACCGGCGATGTCACCGAACACGGTGGAGCGCGTCGTCTCACTGGCGACCAGACCGAAGCGCTGAAAGCTTCACTAAGCAATAGCACAGCGAAAAACGTGATTCTGCTGATTGGTGACGGTATGGGCGATTCGGAAATCACCGCCGCGCGTAATCAGGCGCGTGGTGCAGGCGGTTTCTTCCCCGGTCTTGATGCGTTGCCGCTCACCGGTCAATACACGCACTATTCATTAGATAAGAAAACCCACAAGCCAAATTACGTGACGGATTCCGCCGCCTCGGCCACCGCGTGGGCCACCGGCACCAAATCCTATAACGGCGCAATTGGCGTCGATGTGAACGGCAAAGATCAGGTGACGATTCTTGAGCTGGCGAAAGCCGCCGGTAAAGCCACCGGCAACGTCTCCACTGCTGAATTGCAGGACGCCACGCCAGCGGCGTTAATCGCCCACGTTACCTCGCGCAAATGCTACGGCCCGGAGAAAACCAGCGAGTTGTGTCCGGCAAACGCGCTGGAGCAGGGCGGTAAAGGATCGATTACCGAGCAGATGCTGAAAACCCGTGCGGACGTCACGTTAGGCGGCGGCGCGAAATCTTTCGGCGAAACCGCCAAAGCCGGCGAGTATCAGGGCAAAACCCTGCGCGAACAGGCCCAGGCGCTGGGCTATCAGTGGATTGATAATCTGGATGGCATGAACGCCATTCAACAGGCCGACCAGAGCAAACCGGTGCTTGGCCTGTTCGCCGACGGCAATATGCCGGTGCGCTGGCAGGGACCGAAAGCCAGCTATCATGGCAACATTGATAAGCCGGTGGTGACCTGTGAAGTGAATAAAGAGCGCCCAGCTTCGGTACCGACGCTGGCGCAGATGACCAAAAAGGCCATCGATCTGTTGAGCACCAATGAAAAAGGCTTCTTCCTGCAGGTGGAAGGCGCGTCAATTGATAAGCAGGACCATGCGGCTAATCCATGCGGTCAGATTGGTGAAACCGTCGATCTGGATGAAGCGGTGCAGCAGGCGTTGGCATTTGCGCGCGAGCACGGCGACACGTTGGTGGTGGTGACCGCCGATCACGCGCACAGCAGCCAGATCGTGGAAAACGGCACCAAGGCGCCGGGCCTGACGCAGGCGGTGAATACCAAAGATGGTGCAGTGATGACCATCAGTTACGGCAATTCAGAAGAGGATTCGCAGGAACACACCGGCACGCAGGTGCGTATTGCAGCGTATGGCCCACATGCGGCCAACGTGGTGGGCTTGACCGATCAGACCGATCTGTTCTTTACGTTGAAGGATGCGATGGGTTTGAAGTAACGGGGTTATTGGTGAGAAGGTCGCCATTAATGGCGACCTTACCTTACAAGCCGCGTTTTGCCATCAAGCGGGCTAAATCCACCAAACGGTTCGAGAAGCCCCATTCGTTATCGTACCAGGCAAGGATCTTCACCAGATTGCCGCCAATCACCAGCGTAGAAAGCCCATCAATAATCGATGAACGGGCATCGCCCTGATAATCGCTCGATACCAGCGGCTCATCGCTGTATCCGAGAATCCCCTTCAGCGGACCTTCTGCCGCCGCTTTAAAGGCGTCGTTCACCTCTTCTGCTGTCACATCGCGTTTCAGCGTCACGGTTAAATCCACAATCGAAACCACCGGCACCGGCACGCGCAGGGAATAGCCGGTCAATCGACCCTCCAGCTCCGGAATCACCCGACCGAGCGCCTTCGCCGCACCGCTTGAGTAAGGCACAATCGACAGCGCCGCCGCTCGCGCACCGCGCAGATCTTTCTCTGGCTGGTCGTGTAGCACCTGGCTGTTGGTATAAGCATGCGTGGTGTTCATTAAACCGTGCTCAATACCAAACGCCTGATGCAGCACCGCCGCCGCTGGCGCTAAGCCGTTGGTGGTGCAGCTGCCGTTACTCACCACAAAGTGCTGCTGCGGATCGTAACGCTGATCGTTGACGCCCAACACAATTGTCAGGTCATCGTCCTTGCCCGGCGCGGAGATAATCACGCGTTTCGCGCCACCGCTGGTGATGTGTACGGCGGCTTTGTCGCGTTCGGTGAAGAAGCCGGTGGCTTCAATCACGATATCCACGCCGACATCGCGCCAGCGAATATTCGCCGGATCGCGCTCGCTAAACACGCGCACCGCTTTGCCATCAATGCGCAATTCGCCTTCGCCGGCTTCCACTTCCGCCGGTAATCGGCCGAGCAGGGAATCGTGTTTCAACAGATGCGCGAGAGTTTTACTGTCGGTGAGGTCGTTGATGGCGACGATTTCAATATCGTCGCTGCCCAGCGCTGCACGAAAAACGTTACGTCCGATACGGCCAAAGCCGTTGATGCCGATCTTAGTCATGGTTGACTCCTTTTCCGAAGATGCTGGAGTCACTCTAGGCCGACGACGCCGTGGCGTAAACGCCAAAAAAGGATCACTTTACGCCAATTTTCTGCAGTGAAAGCGTTGGCGATATTCGCCCGGCGTGAGATGCAGTTGGCGCTCAAAGCTGCGGCGTAAATTGATGCTGCTGCCGAAGCCGGTATGTTGCGCGATGCGATCCAGCGTGTCGTTGCTTTGCTCCAGCTGTTCACGCGCGGCGGCGAGGCGCGCTTCGGCTACATAGCGCGCAGGCGGCGCGCCGGTTTCACGGGTGAACACGCGGGTGAAGTTGCGCGGGCTCATGGCAACGCGCTCCGCCAGCTTCTCCACCGACAGATCGTCAGCGAGGTTGGCGCGGATCCAGCGCTGCAGTTCACCGATCGGGCCGATGCCGCTTGGCGTTTGCAGATGAAAACGGCTGAACTGCATCTGTCCGCCCGGACGGCGCAGATACATCACCATATCCTGCGCGATATCGCGCGCCACGCTAAAGCCGAAATCCTCTTCCACCAGCGCCAATGTCAGGTCAAAGCCCGAGCTGACGCCGCCGGAGGTCCAGATCGGTCCGTCCTGAATAAACAGCGGGCCGCCTTCCACCTGAATGTTTGGATAACGCGACTGCAAAGTATCGAGCAAACGCCAGTGCGTGGTGGCACGACGGCCATCCAGCAAGCCGGATTCCGCTAAGAGCATCGCGCCGCCACATACCGACACCACGCGGCGCGCCTGCGGAGCCGCCAGCTTAATGAAATCGACCACCATGTTGCCTTCTTCCGCGCTGTCGCCGCGTCCGGTGATCATGATGGTGTCCCAAGCAGTGCGCGGATCGAGATCGGCCAGTTTGAGGTCGGCTAATAGATTGAGGCCCGATTGGCCGTGGATCACCTGATGTGATTGAGTGGTGGCGAGGCTGACGCGATAGCGTTGCTGATCAACGCCAACCGGAAGGTGCTGATTGGCGCGCATCAGGATGTCGGCGATACCCGCCGCTTCAAACAGCATGCCGCCGTCGGGCACAATAATCAGAAAGGTTTTCATGGCGTGAAATGGATTTATTAACGAAATAAGCCAGAGTGTCTCATGAGGCAGGGATTAACGCCATGCATACCAGGTCGCCATGAATGGCAACCCTACAAAATCGTAGGGTGCGCATTCATGCGCACCTGGTTAAATGGTCACCATAAATGGCGACCTTACGCTACGCCGATGCGCCACTGCTCGGGCGGCAACGTGCCGTTCACGGCGAAATCGCCGACGATGCGATCCTTATAGATGCGCGGATTGTGCGAAGAAAGGGTGCGCACGTTGCGCCAGAAGCGGTCAAGCGCCAGCGGTTTCAACGTGGCCGACGCGCCCAGCGCATCAAACAGCGTCGAGCTGGCGTTGAGCAACAAATCGCTCACCACATTCAGCGACTGTGACACTTCCAGTTCGGCAATCGCCACCGCGTGGTTCTCGTGCTCCTGATCGCCGCTGAAGTGGGCGTCATAGGCACGTTGCAGCGCGCTGGCGGCGTGCAGCACAATCGCGCCACTGCTGTAGGCCGCGCCACGCAGGCGTCCAACCACCTGCAAAATCTGCGCATCCTGCGCGGCACGCGGCGCATTGCCGTTGCTGTAAGTGCGTGTGCGTGAAGCCACCTGCTGCGCCACTTCGCCGCTCTGCGCGCGGCCTATGCCGGCCAGTGTCGCCAGATGAATCAGCTGATAAAACGCCGGTGAATACCTGAAATGAATCTCTTCGTTGATGTCATCGGCAGCGATCGCCACGTCAGCGAAAATTGCCGTGCCGCTGGCGGTCAGGGTTTGGCCGAAGCCGTTCCAGTCGTCGAGCACCGTCACGCCCTCGGCGGTGCGGGAAACCGTCACCGATACGCCTTTGCCGTTTTCATCGGTGATGCCGATATCAATCCAGTCGGAATAGAGCGAGCCGGTGGTGTAAAACTTGCGGCCATTAAGCCGCCAGGATTCGCCGCTGCGCGCAATGTGCGTGGAGAATTCAGACTGGCGCGCATCGCCGGTTTCGCTCCACGCGGGCCCGACGATTTCGCCGCGTCCGAGCCGCGTCAGCCACTTGTCACGAAACGGGCTGCTGCCGCTGTTCAGCACGTTTTCCACAAAGCCGAGATGACCGCGAATCGATTGCACCAGATTGGAATCCGCCTCGCCGAGCTCAATCAGCAGTGCGAAAAGCTCAGGCAGCGTCGCGCCCAAGCCGCCATGGCTTTCCGGCACGCGCAGTGCGGTGAAACCGCCTTGTTTCAGCCACGCAATTTGCTCCAGCGGCAGTTGACGCTGCAGCTCACGCTCAATCGCGCCCGCGCGTATTTTCTGGAGCACCGGACGGAAACGCTCCGCCAGCTGTTCATAACGGGATGACGGGCCAGCTCCCCAACCTGATTCGATGTGCGACATGACGTTTCCCTCCAGCGTAGAAATTTTCATTACTATGTCATCGCCATCGGGCGCAAATTAATGCTTTTTCTGCGTAAGCTATTTCACCAAATAACTAATCGCTGCTTATTTCACTATATGGAACAAATAATTCAATTCTGCATATTCACTGCCACTATTGTTATTTGCCGCGTTTTATATCTGTGCTCTATTCAAACGCTACTCCGTGAGTTACCCATTAATTTCCAAAAAATATAATTTCAAGCGGAATAGATCCATGCGAAATCTGTTATTTGTCTTTAACCGGGAAATGTAGCGAAATGAAATATCTGTCTCTTCAGCGGTTATTCATGCCGATATTGGCGACAATAAGTGGTACGTTGCCCTTGAGCGTCAGCGCGCAGACCGATTCGCCCCGTTATAGCAACGGAACGCTGGTTTATCTGCATGAGCAGGAGCCACCTTGCTTGTGGGGCGGCTGGGTGCAGCAAGCTTATTTATCGCGTCAGGTTTTTGATTATCTGGTGAGTTATGACAACGGACAAATTCGTCCGTGGCTGGCTGCCAGTTGGAGTGAATCCGCCGATCGTAAAACCATTACGTTTCATTTACGCCACGACGTTAAATTTACCGATGGCGATGTATTTAATGCCGATGCGGTTATTGCGAATTATCCAGCGTGGCAAAAAGGAATAGGCTGGCACGGTTTTACTTATATGACCGGATTTACCAAGGTCGATGATTATACCGTGGCGCTGCATTTATCTGAGCCGAATCCCGAAATCTATAATGTGCTGGCAAATGGTCATTACGGATTTCAATCGCCCGATTCGCTGGCGCATAACAGCAGCGAGCAGAAGTGCTTACGACCGGTCGGCACCGGACCTTGGAAAGTGGCGCGCTGGGTGCGCGGCGATGGCATCAGCTTTGTGCGCAATGATGATTATCGCTGGGCACCGCCAAACGCGCACCACAACGGCCCGGCGTATATCAAGCATCTGGAGTGGAAGTTCGTACCGGATGCCACCACACGCTGGGGCGCGCTGGTGAGCGGCGGCGCGGAGGTGATTTATCAACCGCCATCCGCGCAGTGGCAGGCGCTGCAACGTCACTATCAAACGCTCTCTTACGTTGCCACGGGACGGCCGCAGGCGTTCTCCTTTAATGTGCAGCGCGGTCCGTTTACCGATCAGCGGGTGCGCCAGGCGTTTGCTTACGCGCTGGATCGCAAGCAGATCGTCAAAACCGTGTTTAAAGGCGCTGTGCCGTATGAGGGCAACGGCTCGCTGAGTAAAAGCACACCGCTTTATCTGAATGTCGACGATCGCTATTCGCTCAATATCGCCAAAGCCAATCAACTGCTGGATGACGCGGGTTGGACCGGACGCGATGCCGCCGGCTATCGCACCAAAGACGGTAAAACGCTGGATGCGCGCTTACCGTTTATTCAGGCAATTATCGACCAGGAAGGCGCGTTGATGCTGCAGGCGGTGCAGGACCAGGTCAAACGCGTCGGCATCAAGCTGGATCTGATCCCGCTGACGCAAACCGAAGGCTTTGCCGGTGCACGTTCGCGTCCGGGAGATAAGGAAATCAGCTTTGGTTACTGGGTTTGGCCGTCACCCAACATCCTCGACATCGTCTACAACCATGCGCTTAACGGCGCGTTCAACGGCAACAACACCAGCTTTTTCAATAATCCTGAAGTTGAAGCGCAAATCCTTGATGCGCAGCGCGATCCCGACGCGCAACGCCGTCAGCAAAAATTCGACCTGCTGCAAAAGTGGTTTGACGATCAGGCGATTGCCATCGGCGGCTACAACTTCACCTACAACGTTGCCATCGCCAACAACCTACGCGGGCTTTGGCAGGATCAGGGCAACGGATTGCTGAACTTTAACGATGCTTACTTCGTGCAGGAGCAGCCATGAGTGAATTAACGTCATCGTCGCCGCAAAACAGCGCCTCCCATCTGGCAAACGTGGCCACGCCACGCAGCCGCACGGCGTTGTTGCTGCGGCGGATTTCACTGCGTATCGCCTCCGCGCTGTTCGTGCTGTGGGGCACCATCACCGTAACTTTTTTGGTGCTTTCGGTGCTGCCAGGCGATCGCGCCACTATCTTGCTGAATATCACTTCCGGGCAGGTGATTGAACGCACGTCGGCTGAGCTGGCACCGATCAACGCGCAATACGGTTTTGATAAGCCTATTGTCGAGCAGTATCTGCACTATTTCTGGCGGCTGCTACACGCCGATTTTGGTTTCTCATTTGAGCTGCAGCGGCCGGTGGTGCACATCATCGCCGAGCAATTGCTGCCGACCTTTACGCTGGCGATTGCCGCGCTGCTGCTGGCGTGGATTATCGCCATTCCGTGGACGCTGCTCACCGCCGGTCGCCATCGTCGGCTGGCGGCGTTTGGTTCGGCGGTGGAAACCATCATGGCCGGATTGCCACAGTACTGGATTGGTATTCTGCTGCTGATCGTTTTCGCCATCGGCCTGCGCTGGTTCCCGGTGGTCGGCGGCACCAGCCTGCTCGGCACCGTGCTTCCCGCCATCACGCTGGCGATTCCGCTGGCGGGCTTTATTGGACACGCGATTCGCGGCGAATTTGAACGCAGCATGCAGCAGCCGTTTGTGCTGTCGGCGCGGGCGCGCGGTATGAGTCTGGCGGGCGTGCGGCTGCGCCATGTGTTACGCCACGCGCTGATTCCGGCCATCACGTTGAGCGGCTGGGCGATCGGCAATTTGCTCTCTGGCGCGGTGCTGGTGGAAGCGGTATTTGCCCGGCAGGGACTCGGCAACGTGCTGGTCAATGCGGTGAGCAACAAGGATTTTGCGCTGGTCTCCGGCATCGTGATTCTTATCAGTTTCCTCTACATCGTCATTAATCTGGCGGTTGACCTGATTTACCTGATCGTCGATCCCCGTCTGAGAGGTCGCGCATGACAACTCATCTCACGGATTACGCCGCACCGCGCACCACGCGCTTCAGCTGGCAACTGCCGCTTTCGGTGCTGCTCTCCGCCCTCGTGGCGCTGTTCTTTATTGTCGCGGCCATCGCGCCCGGCGTGCTGGCGACGCACGATCCCTTCAGCACCGATCTCTATCGCGCGCTGCAAGCACCTTCGTGGGCTAACTGGCTCGGCACAGATGACATTGGGCGCGATCTCTACAGCCGCATTATCTGGGGCACGCGTCAGTCGCTGCTGATTGGCATCGGCGCGATGGCGATCGCGCTGTTGGGTGCGGTGGTGCTTGGTTTTAGCGCCGCGCTCGGGCCGCGCTGGCTAGCGGAGCCGGTCAATCGTCTGCTGGAAATCCTGCTGGCGTTTCCCACCTTGCTGCTGGCGCTGCTGTTTGTTGCGCTGCTGGGTCCCTCCGCCAGCAGTTTACTGATCTCGGTCGGCATTGGCACCGCGCCGGGCTATGCGCGACTGGTGCGTGCGCAGGCATTGCAGGTCAAACAATCCGGTTATGTCGAAGCGGCGCGTGCGCTCGGTCATCCCTGGCCGCGGCTGTTTATCCAGCACATCGCGCCCAACGTGTTCCGGCCGTTGTTCTCGCTGGTGGCGTTAGGCATCGGGCAATCGGTGGTGTGGGCATCCGGTCTGTCGTTTCTTGGATTAGGCGTGGTGCCGCCGTCGCCGGAGTGGGGCGCGCTGCTCGAAGCCGGAAAAATTAACGTCACCGTCGCCTGGTGGCTGGAAGTGTTGCCGGGCATTGCGATTGTGCTGGTGGCGCTGTCGTTCACGCAGATTGGCCGCTACATCCAGCAGCGAGCGGAAGGAGAGAAGCGCTAATGAGCAGCAATGTGATTGATGTGCGCGGCCTGAATATCTGGGCCAGCAGCGAAAGCGGGCAACCGCGCCATATTGTGAAAAATGTCAGCTTCGCACTGCAACGCGGCCAATGTCTGGCGCTGGTGGGTGAATCGGGCTCGGGAAAAAGCGTCACCGCCCGTTCGCTGGTGGGATTAGCCGGTGAAGGATTGCAGGTGCAGGCTGCAACGCTGAGCCTGCACGGTGAGACGCTGCAGCAGCGTAGCGACAGCTGGTGGCGCAAAGTGCGCGGCAGCAAAGTGGGATTTATTTTGCAGGACGCGCTGGTGTCGCTGGATCCGCTGCGTCCGGTGGGTAAAGAGATCGCCGAAGCGCTGGCGCTGCATGGCTGGGGCAACGCCGCCAGCCGTCAGCAGAAAGTGCAGACCTTGCTGGAAGAAGTCGGCGTGCCGCAGGCGGCTTATCGCGCCAGCCAGCGGCCGGGAGAGTTATCGGGAGGCTTGCGCCAGCGCGCGTTGATCGCTTCGGCGATTGCGCTGCATCCGGATGTGCTGATCGCCGATGAGCCCACCACCGCGCTGGATGTCACGGTGCAGGCGCAGGTGCTGGAGGTCTTACGGCAGATGCTGGATCGCGGCACCAGCGTAATTCTGATTAGCCACGATCTGGCGGTGGTAGCGAAAATCGCCGATCAGATTCTGGTGATGCAGGGCGGATCGATTGTTGAGGCGGGTACGGCGCAGCAGGTGCTGCAGCAGCCGCAGCATGCGTATACCCAAGGTTTGATTAACGCGATTCCCAGCGAGCACACTAAAGGGCAACGCCTTTCGGGCAGCGCGGCAAGTGTGTTAATCCGATCCGTGACGCCATCAGCGGAAGTGCTGCTGGAAGCGAGACATATCGTGAAGCGTTTTCGTGGGCACAGCGCCGTCGATGACGTCTCCTTTAGCTTAAAACGCGGCGAGACATTGGGGGTTGTCGGCGAGTCGGGTTCAGGCAAAACCACCTTGTCACGCATTGCGCTGGCGCTGGAAACACCGGACAGCGGCGAGGTGCTGTTTGCCGGTCAGCCGTGGAGCCACGCGTCCGCCGCCGATCAACGTGCCATTCGCCGCCAGATCGCCGTGGTGTATCAGGATCCGCTCTCCTCGTTCGATCCGCGCTGGCGCGTGGCCGACATCCTGCTGGATGCGATTGCGCTCGATCGGCATGCGCCAACGCAAACACCGCGCGAGCGGGCGATTAGCCTGCTGCAATCGGTTGGGCTCGGCGCAGAGCATCTCACGCAGTGGCCAGCGCGCATGTCGGGCGGCCAGCGCCAGCGTGTGGCGATAGCCCGCGCGATTGCTACCCATCCAAAAGTGATTGTGCTCGACGAAGCAGTGTCGGCGCTAGATGTCACCATTCAGGCGCAGATTCTCGATCTGCTCAGCGATCTACAGGCGCAACTCGGCGTCAGCTATCTGTTTATCTCGCACGATCTTGGCGTGATCCATCACATGAGCGATCGCGTGTTGGTGATGCAGAACGGCCAGGCGGTCGAGCAGGGCGCCGCCGATGAGGTGTTCTACCGCCCGCGCCATCCTTACACCCAGACGTTACTTGCCTCGCTGCCACGTCTGACCGCGCGGGAAACTGCCTAACTTTGCTACAGGAGCGAACATGTCACGCGAACTGATTTATAACGGATTTTTGCATCTCACGCCGAACCACCATAGCCACGGTTACTGGCGCACGCCGGAAGGCCAGGTTCAGTACAACTACAACCAGCTTGATGCCTATGTAAAGACGGTGAAAACCCTGGAGAAAGGGCTGTTTGATACCTTGTTCATCGCCGATGTGGTGGGCGTGTATGACATCGATTATGGCGACGGCAAAACCACGATTAGTGCCGGTACTCAGTTCCCCGAGCCCGATCCGATCACCATTCTTTCGGCACTGGGTTTAGCCACCGAAAATCTTGGTTTAGTGGTGACCAGCAACGTGATTCAGACCCATCCGTTCTCGTTTGCGCGCCAGATCTCCTCACTGGATGAATTTACCCGCGGTCGCATCGGCTGGAATATCGTCACTTCGTATCTCTCCAACGGCTTCCGCAACTACGGCTATCAGGACATTGTGCCGCACGACGAACGCTACGCATGGGCGCAGGAGTATCTCGATGTGGCGTATAAGCTATGGGAGCTGTCGTGGGAAGAGGGCGCAGTGCTGCACGATCCCGCTACCAACCGCTTTTTCGATGCCGACAAGATCCATAAAATCAACCACGTTGGTAAGCGCTATCGGGTGGAAGGGCCGCACATTGTTGAGCCTTCACCGCAGCGCAGCCCGGTGTTCTTCCAGGCTGGCAACTCGGATGCCGGACGCCGCTTTGCCGCGCGCAACGCCGAAGTGACGTTCCTGCCATCGCAAACGCCAGACACCGCGCGCAAAGATATCGCCATCCTCAATCAGGATGTGGTGGATTTCGGTCGCCAGCCGGAGGATTTGAAGAAGCTGGTGATGCTGTCCACCGTGATTGGATCGACTGAGGAAGAGGCGAAGCGCAAGCAGCAATATCTGTTCGACAACATTGATATCAATGCATTGCAGGGGTTCTACAGCGGCGGTTCGGGCATCGATCTGGCGAATATCGATCCCGATACGCCGCTGACCGAACTCAGCCGCCGCGAGGAGTTCAGCCAGCATATGCGCTCGAAATTCCGTATCGCGGTTGATGCTGATTATGGGCAAGGCCGTGTGCTAACGTGGCGCGAATACCTGATTCAGCACGCTCTGCTGCCGGGCCGTTTTGCCGGTACGCCAGAACAGATCGCCGACCGGGTGCAGCAGTTTGCTGATGCCGGCGTTGATGGTTTTAACGTGGTGCCGATCACCACGCTCGGCTGGTGGGATGAGTGGGTCGAACACGTGGTGCCGGTGCTGCAAAAACGCGGCCTGGCGCAAACGGCGTATAAATCAGGCACGCTGCGCGAGAAGATTTTCGGCAAGGAGAGCAAGCTGCCGGCGACGCATCCGCAACGGACGTTGACGTTGGATTAGCATCACGATTATCCAGGTGCGCATAAATGCGCACCCTACGATCTGAGGGATCCCCAGGAATATCGTTAATACACATATACGATATTCCTGTAACTCGCTGATAGTTCGGCTCGCACCGTTTCTATATCCAGCTGACTGATCCCTGCCGGGTTGTGCCTTATCGCATTTCTTGCCAGCGTAAGGTATGACAGTACTCGCCGGTGTTGCACCGTGTTCGCCTGATAAAACCGGTGCTCGCCTTTGCTTTCAAGCGCGTAGCCCATCAGCCACAGTAAGATGCTGCACAGCGTCGACAGCAGGTTCAGCACTGACATCCTTTCCACACTCCGGCTGAAGCTGCTTCTCAGCCCCATACCGTAACGTTCACTCTTTTCATCCCGGAAGTTCTGTTCTATCTGCATTCTCCGGCTGTAAAGCTTCATTACCGTCCGTGGCTTCAGCTCCGCATCGCTGGTAAACAGCACCCACGGCTCACGGGCCAGGCGACTCTGGTTTGCCTCTTCGCGCGTGTAAAAAAAACGATCCCGGCTTTTCTTTCCGTGACGATTTTTGGGCGCTCTCTTATGAACGTGCACGAAGCCGTAAGCCGGTGATTTTTTATATCGCGTCAGCCGGGCCGCACCAGCACAGCGCGGCGTTGTGCCGGCTTTTAGCTGACCCGGCGTTACCCACTCATCCGTTCCGGCCAGCTTCAGAACGCCGTTGCCCCTGAGCCGGCCGATGAAGTGCCATCCGTGCGACTGAACGCGGTTAAACCACTCGCGGCGGAACCCGGCATCGGTGACGATGGTCACTTTCCTGTCTCCCATACACCCGGCCAGTTCGTCCAGAAAGCGGTTCTGAAGGTCGGGATTTCCCAGCTTATCGCCTTCTGCGATGAGGCTCAGCAGCGGGATAGCGCGTCCGTCCGCCAGCAGGCTGGCACGCAAAAGGCTGAAGGACTGAGTCGGCCAGGCGCTCCAGTCCACGGCAATGACGCACTCCTTCATGTCCCGGATAAGCCAGCAGATAATGTCGCGTGACAGCGCGGGCACCTCCCGGTGGAGGGCAGCATTCCCCATAAGGCGGTCAACGCGTTTGATTTTGTGCTTAACGCGGGCATCGCCCGCAAGAGAGCGACCAATGCTGGTCAGATTGAGGGAAGCACCGCGGGTCAGGGAAATCGTCATATCAGTGAGGGCGTTACGACGATACTGATGGGTGCTGGCTAAAGATTCCCGTAAAAATTTATGGCAAAATGCGGAAGCAGGCATAGTGGCGATCTTATTTTTTGTTGGCGCAATAATTAGATCATTTTTCCACTGTGCCTGCTTCGTTTTTGTGGGGATTCATCAGCCCTACGATTCTACTCACTATCGCAATAAATCCCGTAGGGTCGCCATTCATGGCGACCGCACTCACCGACGAAAAAGCATTACGCGACGCTGCCTGACTTTTTGATTATGCTGATAAAAAGGACGTTTCACTGCGCAGGGAATCCGTTATGCATAATCGCCTCGATCAGTTTCTCATTCATCCTCCTGCAATGCGCTTAACCGGTATTAGGCGGTTTGGCATCGAGTTTATCTGGTTTGGCATTAAAGAGGCGCGAGCGTGCTTATTTGCTGGCCTGTTTTTCCTCGCGATATTTTGTGTGCCGCGTGGCGGCATGTTCGGCATTGCGCGTTACGACCTGCTGCTGATGATCGCCGTGTCTATCCAGCTAGTAATGGTTGCCACCAAACTGGAAAGCTGGGATGAACTGAAATCCATCACTCTGTTTCATCTGCTCGGTTTTGGCTTAGAGCTATTCAAAACCTCGTCAGCCATTGGTTCATGGCATTACCCCGAAGCGGGCTGGAGTAAAATCGGCGGTGTACCGCTCTTTAGCGGCTTTATGTATGCGGCGGTTGGAAGCTACATAATTCAGTGCTGGCGTCTGATGGATCTTAAAATCCGCCATCATCCGCCGATTCTTCATGCGGTGCTGCTCTCGCTGGCGCTCTATGCAAATTTCTTTACCCATCACTATATCGGTGATTACCGCTGGTATATCGCAGCGGTGGCGTTGGGCTTATATGCACGCTCGGAAGTGATATTTACCCCCCACGATCGTCCATTTCGCATGCCGCTGCTGGTAGCGTTTATCCTGATCGGTTTCTTTATTTGGCTGGCAGAGAATCTGGGCACCTTTTTTGGCGTCTGGCAATATCCCAATCAGCTTGGCGCGTGGGCGACGGTGCATGTCGGCAAGTGGGGCGCATGGTCAATGCTGGTGATGATGACATTTACTATCACGCTGTTCCTTAAGGATATAAAAAAACGCGTGCATATTGCGCAGTAAGTCATGTCAATTCATTGCGCCTATTAATGAATTTTCCTCATAGGCGCAATGTCATTTCAGGCCATTATCTTCACAATCCCTTCCGCTAACATGGACGAATTCGATCTCTCTGGAATTCAACATGGATCACGCCTCAACGCGTACGCAATCCTTCACCGTCAAATCGAGCGGTTTGCCGTTTATCCTCATTCTGAGTGCGTTGATGGCGATCACCTCGCTATCCACGGACATCTATCTGCCCGCCATGCCGATCATGGCGCGCGAGCTGCACGGCGATGCGGAACTCACCATCACCGGCTTTCTTATCGGCTTCTGTATTGCCCAGCTGATCTGGGGGCCGTTGAGCGATCACTTCGGCCGTAAAACGCCGTTGTTTATTGGGCTGACGCTGTTTGTCATCGGCTCTGCGGGTTGTGCGCTCTCCACTGACATTACCCACATCGTGTTCTGGCGCGTGTTCCAGGCGCTGGGTGCTTGTACCGGACCGATGCTGGCGCGCGCCATGATTCGCGATCTGTTTGCTCGCTCGCGTGCCGCGCAGATGCTCTCGACGCTGATGGTGATTATGGCGATTGCGCCAATTGCCGGGCCGCTGTTGGGCGGGCAGATGATCCGTGTGACATCCTGGCATGCCATCTTCTGGCTTTTAGCGGCTATCGGCGGCGTGATGCTGATGTTGATCAGCTGGTTGCCGGAAACCTTGCCGCCGGAGAAAAGGGTAAAAGCCTCGCTGCCGGGCGCGTTTCGTAACTATTTCGCGCTGTTGAAAAATCGCCATTTCATGCGTTTTACCCTGTGCGTGGCGTTCTATTACGTCGCCGCTTATGCCTTTATTACCGGCTCGCCTTTTGTCTACATCTCTTACTTCGGCATTGATGCGCAGCACTATGGCTGGCTGTTTGCGGTCAACGTGGTGGGTTTGATGGCGGTGAGCATGGTGAATCGACGTTTGGTGCATCGCTATCCGCTTGAGTCGCTGCTGAAGTTTGCCGTGCTAACCGCCACAGTGGCAGCGCTGATCCTCGCGCTCTGCACCAAACTGCAGCTCGGCGGCATCGTGATGATCATTCTCTCGGTGTTCGTGTTCTTCTCGATGAACGGCATTATCGCGGCCACCTCAACGGCGGCGGCGATGGATGCGGTGCCGAATATGGCGGGTTCCGCCTCGGCGCTGATTGGCTCGCTGCAATACGGCAGCGGCATCATCTCGTCGCTGCTGCTGGCGCTGTTAAGCGACGGCACGCCGTGGACCATGGGCTGGATTATCGCGCTGTTTACCGTGGCGAGCGCGGTGATGGCGATCAGCGCCGCCACGGCAAAGTCGCACCACTAAAACGAGGAAAACCTTCATATGAATACATCAGCAATGCAGTCCGAGACGCTCTCGGCACGTCAACAAGCCATTCCGCTGATGGCGGCGTTTATGGCAACCAGCAACATGGAAAAACTGGATGCGGCGCTTAATCAGGGGCTGGACGCCGGATTAACGGTAAACGAAGCCAAAGAAATCCTGGTGCAGCTGTATGCCTACACCGGTTTCCCGCGCAGTCTCAACGCGCTGAGCGCGCTGATGAAAGTCACGGAAGCGCGTAATCAGCGCGGTATCAAGGATGAAATCGGCAAAGAACCAGTGCAGCCGGTTCCGGTGGGCGATGCGCTGCGTCAGCTGGGCACCGACAACCAGACCAAAATTTCTGGCGCGCCGGTGCAAGGACCACTTTTCGACTTCGCGCCGGTGATCAACCAGTTCCTGCAAACCCATCTGTTTGGCGATATTTTTGCCCGTGACAACCTTGGCTGGCAAAGCCGTGAGCTGGCCACGGTGGGTGCCTTGGCCGCCACGCCGGGAGCAGAATCGCAGCTGCTGTCACATACGCGCGCCAGCTTGCGCGTAGGGATCACGCGCGGCCAGTTGCAGCAGCTGGCGGAGCTGTTGCGCGCCAATGGGGAAGTTGAGGCGGCGGATCGCGCGGAAGCAGCGCTGTTGGCAACGCAAAACGCGTGATAACGCTGGTAATGCGCGTCAGTTAAGCATCTTTCGGTCACCATAAATGGCGACCCTACAAAGGATTGGCGCGTTTTTCGTAGGGTGCGCATTCATGCGCACCTGCATACAAACGGTTTATTTCGGCTTCCCGATTTGGGGCACCACGCTGCCTCCGCTGGTAAATACCTTTCTCAGCAGCCACGATTTAAGCAATAAACGCGTGATTCCATTTATCACGCATGGCGGTTATGGCATTAGTGACAGCGAAGCTGGCTATCGTCATTAAGTTAAGCGGAATATTTAGAGGGGAAGGGACGTGAAGAAATTGATCAAAATCTGCAGCCTATGCGTGCTGGCGACCAGCTTTATCGTCGCCGCACAGGCGCAACCTTTAGTGATTCAGGAACAAGGTAGTTTTGCGGCGGGCGGCACGGTGATAACCGCACCAGGGCAATTCGATGCCAAAAAGCCGCTGGATCCTGCAGGCCAAACCTATCACGGCGATCACGCGGCGGTGTTTTATCAAATTCCGCCGCATGCGCATAAATATCCCATCGTTATGCTGCACGGCGCCGGGCAGTTTTCCCGCACCTGGGAAAGCACGCCGGATGGGCGCGAAGGGTTCCAGAACCTCTTTCTACGGCGCGGATTTGCCACCTATCTGGTTGATCAGCCACGTCGCGGTAGCGCCGGTCGCAGTACGGTGGAAAGTACGCTAACGCCGAAACCGGATGAGCAGCTGTGGTTCAATCAGTTCCGCCTCGGCGTGTGGCCCACCTTCTTCAAAGGCGTGCAGTTCTCACAGGATAAAGAGGCGCTGAACCAATACTTCCGCCAGATGACGCCGAATACCGGGCCGTTTGACGTCAATGTAATTTCGGATGCGCTGTCCGCCGTGGTGGATAAAAGCGGTCCCGCCATTCTGTTTACCCATTCGCAGGGCGGCGGACCAGGCTGGTACACCGCGATGAAAAACAGCAAGGTTAAAGCGATTGTCGCCTTTGAACCGGGCAGCGGCTTTGTGTTTCCAGAAAATGAATTACCGCCAGCAATGCCCAGCGCGTTCGATACGCTGAAGGGTGAACCGGTGGCGCTGGATAAGTTTATGGCGCTGACCAAAATTCCTATTCTGATCTTCTATGGCGATAACATCCCGGATAAACCCAGCGCCATGCCGGCGCAGGACAGCTGGCGCGTAAGGCTGGCGATGGCGCGCCAGTGGCAAGATGTGGTGAATAAACACGGTGGCGATGTGCAGGTGATTCACCTGCCGGAAATCGGCATTAAAGGCAACACTCATTTCCCGTTCTCCGACCTGAATAACGTACAGATCGCCGATCAGGTCAGCCAGTTTTTGCAGCAGAAGCATCTGCAATAGCTCAACGGCAGGGTTTATGGATTGATGAATACAACTAATAAACCCTAGCTGATTACTAGGTCTAATCAAATCAATGCGGTGGCGTTATGCTTTTGGAAACGCTCAAAAGGATAACGCCATGCAAACTGTAAAACTCAATAACGGCCTCGATATGCCTCTGCTGGGCTTTGGTGTGTTTCAGATGACCGATGCCACTGAGTGCGAGCGCGCGGTAATCGACGCCATTGAAACCGGTTATCGCCTGATTGATACCGCCGCGTCTTATCAAAACGAAACTCAGGTCGGCAATGCCCTCAAGCAGAGCGGCATCGCGCGCGATGAACTGTTCGTCACTACCAAACTGTGGCTACAGGACACGAGTTATGAAGGTGCCAAGGCGCAGTTTGAGCGCTCACTTAATCGCTTGCAGATGGATTACGTCGATCTCTATCTGATTCACCAGCCGTACGGCGATGTGCACGGTGCCTGGCGGGCGATGGAAGAGTTGCAGCAGACGGGCAAGATCAAAGCGATTGGCGTCAGCAATTTCCAGCCGGATCGTCTGGCGGACCTCCTCGCGTTCAACAAGGTGATTCCGGCAGTCAATCAGGTTGAAGTCAATCCGTTCAATCAACAGCTACACGCCGTGCCATGGATGAAGAGCCGCAATATTCAGCCCGAGGCCTGGGCACCATTTGCTGAAGGCAGAAACGGTTTATTCCAGCATCCGCTGCTGACGAAGATTGGCGAAAAATATGGCAAGAGCGTTGGCCAGGTGGTTCTGCGCTGGATCTTCCAGCGCGGCATCGTGTCGCTGGCGAAATCGGTGCGCAAAGCGCGCATGGCAGAAAATATCAACGTGCTGGACTTTGAACTCAGCGAGGCAGAAATGCAGCAAATTACCGCGCTGGATAGCGCGACCAGCGCCTTCTTCTCGCACCGCGATCCCGCAATGGTCGAGTGGCTGACCGGCAGAAAACTGGATGTCTAAACAGTTCTGATATCAATCTCTTTAGACCGGCTCAATAATTAACACGGCGGTACCTGAATAGGTGCCGCCTTGGGTAATGCCTTCCAGCTGGCTGGTAATGGTCAGGGAAGATAGGCCCGTTTCCAGAGAATGTTTATCGCCCGGCTGTTTATTATTTATAAGAATATTGGCTTTAGCATCATTATTAAGTGGGACATAAGTAAGCTTGCTCTCCAGACTTAATTTTATATTGTTTTTTTGTGAGCAATTGATGCTGACTGATGCGCTGGCTGTCGACGTAGCTGCGTCTTTAATTGAAATGGATCCGTGATTTAAGTTTATTTCTGGCGTAACGATATAACAATAAACATTGGGCGGTTGTGTTTTTAAACAACCTGTTGGTAATATGGCGGTTGCATAAGATGTATTGCCCTGTGGAATACCACCAAATGCCACGCAACGACCATTTGCTCCGCCAGCCGCAGAATAGTAGGTCGTAGATGGTCCTTTCTTAAACGCTCGCATGGCGGTAGCACTGATGGTTTCACCCGGTATAACTTTTGAACCACATATATCATTGACGCAGGTCTCACTTTGTACGACTTCAAATTTAGAACCTGTTGACCAGGAACTGCCAAACCAATAATTTTCCGGTGCCTGGGTATCAGCAAATGGGATATCAATAGTTGTCCAGATCACTCGTAAGCGAGCGGGTCGATCATCGGTTCTGGTGATTGATAATGGTACCGGGAATGGCCCTGCAATGGCTGCCGATAGCCAGAATACAAGAAAAGGGAGTAATAAACTGCGTATATTCACCCGGAATTCCTCATTGGTAATTCAAATTAAAAGTCGCGATGGCACTAAAAGCACCATGAATAATGGTGCGATCGCGAATAGCATTGGGTTCGCCCTGAATATACGCACGTAATACAATCAAGGTTCGTCCGGCTTGCAACGTAACAGGCGGGGCGACCTTGTTCAGTAACACGGCTTCCCCGGACAATGTTTCCATGCCAATAGCGATACCCGCATTTTTACTACCGGCCTGTGTCGCCAGAAATCCGGCCAATTCATTACTCTCCTGGCCGCTAAATGTAATGGCGACAGTTTTAGCTGTATCGATGGAGCAACCGATCAGGTTCAGTGTGAAAGGCATCGTTTGAGATCGATCATTGACATACAGTTCTCGGTCGATAACGTTGCCGAAATTAAGCTCTAGAGCGTTATCTCCGGCTTCGATGACACAAGGCTCGGCAATCAGTGCACCACTAAAATGGATATCGGTAGCGAGCGATAACGGGGAAACCAGCGACAGAAGTATCACCACTATATTTCGCCAGAGAATCCATAAACCCATTATTGGTACTCCGCAACGAGTGAGGCGGTTGCGAGGAAGCTGCCCTCGGACAATTTAATCGCTGGATCGGCTACCGGTACCGCTTCCAATACGGGAGGACTAGTCATATCAATAATCCATGTTGAACCAATACGAACGCGCTGATTGTTTTGCAATATGCGAATACCCAATCCTGATTTACTCGTTCGAATCGCCGTATTATCTTTGCTCATGATATTGCCGCTCACAGTGAGCATCAATTTAAATGAAGAATCATTAGTTGCACATTTAATGACGTAATTAATTTTCTGACGATAATTATCCCCATTGATTTTACTTACACCCAAATCCTCGCCAAAACTGATATCAATGGGTTGATCGTCATTTATTTTACAAGGCGGCGGCTCAATGATTGTACCTTTGAGTAATAGATTCGGTGCGGCTCTGGCCATGTTACTACACCACAAAAGCCCACCAATGATCATCAGAGTGAGAATATTAAATCGGGTGTTATTCATTCGTAATATACCGCCAGCGTTGCTGCTGCGCTAAACGGACCCGCTTGTACTTTAACATTGCCAATTTTGTAAGGTGCAGCTTCGAATGCGTAAGATCTCAGAGGGTCCACTTCCAGCCGCTCATTAAGTGGAAACCATTTACCGGCTCTAAAAAATTCAATGCTCAAATTCTCTTTGCTGGTTTTAAGTACTTTAATGCTGTTGTCCCATTGCTCGCCTTCAATTTTAAGAAAGATGGTGTTTGGTGTGGAGGCATTGCATTGGAAGTTAACAAAAAACATCTCCAGGTAATGATTTCCGTCAAGTTTGGTGGATAAGACTTCATCACCAAAGTCCACCTCAATCGTTTCACCGTTATTGATAGTGCACGAAGGCCCTAACACCTCGACATTAACGTGAATATTGGACGCCAAAGCAGTCAGCGGCAAAAGACACGCCGATAAAATAACAACTTTCTTTACTGCCGTTAGCCAACTCATTTTCTTTTGCCTTAACGAAATCAGACTTAATTATCTAGTGGTGTGGCAATACAGAGATTAACTTTGCAACTGAACTGGAGTTTGGGGCGGGCACCGTAATCATTGACGTAGTTTATTACCGGTGATGAACCCAATTCCGTTACCGATGACGTCAGCAATTGATGACTTTGAGGTGCTAGCATAAGGGGTTTAAAACTTTCAATCGTTTTGCTTTTTGCACTTTTCCGTCCTTCAACCAAGGTAATGTAGTAATTGGTTGGGTTGTGAATGCGATATTTATCACCTTCACGGCTAAGCTTGAGCTGTTCTTGCCATGGCGCGGCACTTTTATCTGTGATAATAGCGGCTGGGCGATAAAAAAGTTTAATGCGCGTTTGCAAGGCGATTTGTAGCGTATTGGGCTTCGATGATTTCGGTGGAATTTCACGTAAATTAAAAAAGAACAAACTTTCTCTGTCCTGGGGCAATGATGCGACTGCCGGTAAGGCCTGGATTTTCAGTTGGCTGCTGGCGCCAGGTTCAACACGTTGTACCGGGGGCAGTACCACTAAAGGACCGGTGATCTTATTTCCTTCAGCATCTTCCAGCCAGCCTTGCGCCAGGTAAGGCATTTTTTTATTTTCGTTGCTAATACGTAAGCTGACGGATTTCTGCGTGCTATCAAATACAACGCGCGTGCGATCCAGCGAAATCGCTGCGTAGGCGGGTTGAAAGCCAATAACACTGACCAAAAGTGTAGACATCAATGCATTTTTAAATTGAAAAAACATGGTTATATCCCGTTATTACAATAGCCAGTTAAAGGCTGCAGTTTTAATTAAATCTCACCGTCTCTTCGGCAAGGAAGAAATAGATTTGCAGTAAAGTCTTGTGGGTTAAGTGATTCTGGCAACGCAATGCTACATTGCACTTTCTCTGCCCATTTCACTGTCATACTTTCACCTACGGTAATGCCCGTGAGATAGACATTGCCGCTGTCACTCACAATGCCCACTTCCTGTTTTTTACGATTGTGCACCGTGGCGCCAAACGGTGGATAGGAACCGTCGGCCAGCCGGATGATCGCCATCGCTTTCTCTCCGGCGATGACGGCAAATTTACGGTAGCCAATGGCACCTTCAGTCAGCGTGGCTTGCACTACCGAACGTTCAGCTTCGACATTGTCCGGTAGATTATTGAGATCGAGGCTGGCGCTATTGCGGTAATAACTGTTGACGTCAGTCGATACCAGTTTGCCAAAGCGATTACTGCGCACCGCTAGTCCGCCACTGCTAACAGGAATATTGGCCACATTGTCGGTATCAATCATTAAACGTGTGCCGCCCATGTTGCTGGAACGATGCAACGCGGCGCCTTTAGTCGTTGCCGTTGCACCACCGCGCACATTGAAGCCAAACGTGGTAGATTTTCCGGTTTGCGAACTGACGTTAGCGTTCAAATGCGCCAGCTCGCCGTCATGCGTTATACTGCCGTTCGACGTGCTGCCATGGCTGTTGATCCCCGTTCCCACTTGATAACTGTTGCGTTGGTCCAGACGCCCATAATAATTAACGCGCTGATTTGTCCCATCGCGGCCTTGAGCGGCGCTATAACTCAGCGTGGCGTTGTTACCAAATGGGATCGACAGCGAGACAAATACGCCATCATCTTTGCTGCCGTTATTAATAGTGCGATAGGCGGACAGCGATAAACTCAGATTGCGTAAATTGCCAATATCAAAATATTGCGACAGGTTAGCGCTATAACGATCGTTATCCGGCAAGCTCCAATACGTTTGGTGGTTATAGTTGAAATAGGTGCTCAAACGTAAATCACGGAACTGCTTATTAACGGTGACCGAATAAAGTTCTTTGCTATTTTGCTGACGGTTGCCCGTTTTGCGCGTTTCCAGATATTCATTCATGCTGAGGAAATTACGCTCGGAGAAACGATAACCGGCAAAAGTAATCTGGCTGTCGTACTGCTCAAAGTTTTTTGAATAGCTGAGTCGATAGGATCGTCCAGTCAGCTTTTCCGCAATATCAGGTAAGGCGGCGCGTGATTGTGTGATATCAAATGATAAAGCACCCAACCAGTACAAATCACGACCAATACCCAGCACCAAAGCATTGTAATTTCCTGCCGCCACACCACCACCAAATAGCGACCAACCGTTACTCACGCCCCAGGATAATTCGCCACTGGCAAATGCAGGCCCTTTAAACTGATGGCGAGATTGAGAAGATTTTCCCGCTGCGAATTTGTAACGCATGCGTCCAGGTCGCGTCAGATAGGGAATGCTAGACGTTTCTATGGTAAAGGTTTGCGCCGTGCCATCCTGCTCTTCAACACGGACATCCAGTTTGCCGGAGACGGCATTATCAATATCCTGAATGCGGAATGGGCCAGCAGCGACCTGAACTTCTTTAAGCACACGACCTTGTTGGCTGATAATCACCAGCGCATTGGTACGTGCAATGCCGGTAACTTCAGGGGCATAACCGCGCAGGTTAGGCGGTAATTGGCTATCATCTGAGGCTACGCTAACCCCCGCGTAGCTGAAGCTGTCGAAGAGCTCTGAACCTAGATAATCTTCTCCGACAGAGACTTTTGCTTCCCAGCCTGGAATGGCGCGGTACGCATAATAGCGGCTCCAGTCAAACCGCTGTGCCAAGGTTTTGCTTTGATTATTTTGCGATCTTCCAGGTTGAGATTGCCAGTCGGCGCGAAAACGCCATGCGTTAAGGTTTGCGCCAACGGTGCCATTACCGTTAAGCATCAGACGCTGCCCGTTTTTTTGACTCTGTGTTTGCCCATTGAAGTTGTAATCAAACAATGCGCCGGGAATACCATTATCCCACATCGCCGGAGCATCCCAGTTTTCATCGACATATTGTAAATAAGCCTGGGGAATGCTGATATACAGCGCCGAGGTGGCCAGATCAGGGCGCACCTCTAATCCTGTCATGCTGGCAGTGTCAATGCATTTCCCCTGTTGCTGCCAAACGATTTTTTCAATCACACTCTTTCTCAGGCCAAATTGTTTAATAAGGTCTGGCGTGATGCATACCGTGCTTTTATTCGTCTCTTCTTGAGTCTGAATAATGACGGTTTGCTCTGGCAGTGCTTGTTTGTTGATAAACACTGACATTTCATACTCCCCAGCGAGAATAAATCCGCTGTTTGAGAATCGGGAAAGGTCAATGTTTTTCCGGTCATTGATATCCAAAATATCAGTATTGAATTCAATATTGTCAGACAAGCTATAACTGGAAAACCCCAGGAAAAAACTCGCTATTAATAAACTCAGCTGCGTTGGCCGGAATCTCGGGGAAATCTTGTAACAAACCACCTTCATAATCTTAACCTTTGATTTCCCTGAGGTGTGCAGACGCATTCCGAACCGAGTATGAAAATATAACGATGAGAGAGAGCGACACGCTGAGGAGGAAATTAAATTTTCCCCAGGATTTTTCTTACAGGTTGAGGGTCGAGGTGTGTTCAGGCCGTTAGCCGAAAGAAGCGGGGCGAACAGGTATTAATTCCTGCCAATTACTGTCGCTTATATTGGCCGGATTAACAGAGTTTAGCGTTGTCGCGCAAAGAGGCGTTACAAAGAGCATGCGGTAACCGCATGCTCGATTGAGGATTACAGGTAGTTGAGGCCGAAATTAACCACTGCCTGGAATTCACCTGGAACAATGGGAAGATCGTTATCGTCTTCATCTTTATCTCCCTGCAGGTAAGCAGCGAAACTGAGATTATTGTTGCCATCCTGCAGTGCCTGAGCAACTGAAGGCGTGCCCAGCTTAATTAAATTGTAGGTGCCATCAACAATAGCAATGCTCGCGCCTTTAGCGGTGCCGGCAATTCCTACACGGTCTGAGTTGCCCGCTGGACCGGTGAAGGTCGTGGTAACGGTTTTCTTGGTGGTTAGGGCACAGTTTTCCAGCATGATATTGAACTGACGAGGTTGAGACTTGCCGCCGTTCGCCAGAGACACGTTAGAGACCTGACCCAGATCGACTGTTTGGTCGCTATTTTCATGAGAAACAGAACATGGCGCCTCAATGATGGAGCCGGTGAAAGTGATGGTACCGCTGCCCTGGTCAGCAGCGTGGGAAGCTGAGGTTGTTCCCAATGCAATTAAGGTGGCAATGGCAAGTGCGTTAAGTTTCATGTTTAGTCCTTTAATGTTTTGTTTTTGATGATTTTTTTATTAAAAAAATCTTACTGAAAACCAGCTTGTTACGAGTTGGAATGAGTGTACAAGTAGGGAAATTCCTACTCAATCAGAATGGATTGTCAGGATCTGTAGGGTGAAACCTACATTGCCGGGCAGTAAATGACGTGCAGGATTATTAAACCGTAGTTTGAATTATTTAGAGAGATTACGTATGGTACTTATACGCTCAATTATTATTGACGATCATCCTTTAATCCGTTTAGCCGTCAGGACATTATTAGAAAAAGATCAATTCCTCATTGTCGCAGAATCGGATGATGGCCTTGAAGGTCAAAAGCTGGTTGAATTACATAATCCCGACGTGTTGGTTATCGACATTGATATTGCGCGCATCGATGGCATTGAGGTGGTGAAACATCTTCGACGCAGGGATTTTAGTGGTGTCATTGTGGTTTTATCTGCAAAAAATCCTGACTATTATGCTCCACTCAGTGCGTCTGCAGGGGCGAATGGTTTTGTTAGCAAAGATAAAAACTTGCAGGAAGTCATTAGTGCGATTAACGCAGGTATTAACGGCTATAGTTATTTCCCGCTGATCAAACATCAGGTGGGAGAGGGCAGTGAATTGTCGGATCAACAAAAAATTGCGATGTTATCCACCCAGGAGTTTAGGGTTTTCCAGTTGCTGGTGGATGGTTTGCAAAATACCGAAGTTGCTTTGAAGATGAACCTGAGCACCAAAACCGTAGCCACTTATAAATGCCGTTTAATGGACAAGTTGAAATTCAAAACGGTTAAACAGTTATATGAATTTGGGCAGAGAAATAGCCTTTAATTTTAGGGTATGAATGGGTATGCTTTGCAGCGTCAGGATCTTCCGGCCAGGGTTGGTTGAGACGATTACAGAGAGCCCATGAAAAACAGTAATGATAAACAGCTATGCGACATTGCGATTGGTGATGCCGTGCTTGAATTATTTAATCAGGATGCACCGGTCTCGCGCACCACGCTGCTCGCGCAATTAGAGAAGATGATTCATGCCGGTGACACGGCGGAAGATGTGCGAGTCGCCAGACTGGCTTTAGATTTGGTGAAGAGCAGCAGCACAGCCAACAACGCTAATAGATCTGAAGAGAACGTGATGAGCTTTATGGCTAAGAACGTCGCGGCGGATGACTCCACTAAGCACTGAGCGTTGCATGCCGGACACGGGTTGTCCGGCATAACGTCAGGATTTACCAGTGGAACTTATTCGAATCTTCCCACTCTTTGACTTCTTTCTCAGCACGGTCTTTTTCATAACCGTAACGTTCCTGAATTTTACCGACCAGCTGATCGCGTTTTCCTTCGACCACGGTCATATCATCATCAGTCAGGTCGCCCCATTTTTCCTTCACTTTCCCTTTGAACTGCTTCCAGTTGCCGCTAATACGATCTTCGTTCATGTCGAACTCCCTGGTTAGTGGTTACTGAGTGCTCCCCTTTGCTGGCCTGATGCCAGCGGGTGAATTAATCCTGGCACAGGATTTACGCTTTGCCTGGCAGGGCTGTGAGCTATCTCGAAGATTTGAAATTGCGTGAGGTGAAGCGGTGATAAAGTCAGATTTTACAAGCTAACTCATTGCTCTATAAGGCGTTATGTTTACCTGGCTATACAGGCAATGGTTTGTTGCGATATAGTAACCGCCGATAAGACATTTCCGTCAACTTTTGGAAACCCGCATTACCCAATGCCATCCGCTATGAGCAAAACGCTAACCACCGACACGAAAAGCAGAGAGCGTGGCCGCCCAAGAGAGTTCGATATCGAACAGGCTCTGGACAAAGCCATGATCGTTTTTCGTCAAAAGGGTTTTCATGCCGCTTCACTGAATGATTTGGGCGAGGCGATGGGGCTGACGGCGGGCAGCATCTACAAGGCTTTCAAAGATAAGCGCAGCCTGTTCCTGCTGGTGTTTGAACGCTACCTTTCGGTGCGTAATGCCGATCTGCGTCAGCGTCTGGCGCAGTTCACCACTGGCCGCGAGAAGCTTAGCGAGCTGCTGCAGTTTTACCTGGATTCCGCGCGGGCGGTGGAAGGTCGCACCGGCTGTTTAGTGGTGGGCAGCGCGGTGGAGCTACAGGTGCTGGATGACGATCTCTCGCAACTGGTCAGTGAAGCGGTCATACGCAATAAAAACTTCCTCGCCTCGTTACTCAAACAGGGCCAGGAAGATGGATCGGTCACGCCCAATCTGGATGTCGATACCGCCGCAGGATTGATCCTCTGTATCGCCTTTGGCATGCGCGTTGTGGGCAAGATCACGGATGTAAAAGATGAACCTGAGACCATCAAGTTAGTAATGAAGCTGCTGGACTAAAATTTGTCTAATTAGGAGGCGGATACTTCCTAAATAAGCGAAGCGTAAAGCCGGAGGGCAAGTGAAAGACGAAGATTCAGATATTACGGAAGAGATTCGCGCATTGGTGGGAAGGGTGGTAACACGTATCCTTCGTCCCGATGAAGCGCTTACCGTTCAGGAACTTATTGGCGCGTTGTATCGCCTGAGTTTGCGTTCTACCGATAGCAAAACCAAAGTCGCCTGCGAGAAAGCCATTCGTATCCTGGCGAAAAAACTGCATTAATAGGGTCGCGCGTGCCGCGCCTTGTTGTTCTCCTATGCTGAAGTCTGGCAATCCCTCGCCAAACAGCCATTTAATGATTAAAGCGGGCGATGCGCGGTCTCTTTCGCCTTCCACAGCGCAAACAGCGTGATCATCAACGCCAGGCTGACATACAGCGATACCCACATCGTGCTGCCCATCTCTTTATACAAGGTCGTAATGATCAAGGGCGCAAAGCCGCCGCCGATGATGCCCGCCAGCGTGTAAGCCAGTGACGATCCGGCGTAGCGTACGTGGCTGGGGAACTGCTCGGTGACAAATGCCGCCTGCGGTCCGTACATCACCGCATGAATCAGCAAGCCGCCAATCACCGCCAGTACGATCAGCACCGGCTGCGAGCTATCCAGCAGTACAAAGAATACAAACGACCAGACGATCGCCAGCAGCGCACCGGCAATGTAAACCGGACGACGGCCGAGCTTGTCGGAGAGCGCGCCAAACATCGGTACCGTGATGGCATTGCCGATCGCACCGAGCATGGTAGCCATTAACGCCAGCGGACGCGGCAGTTGCAGCACCGTGGTGACGTAAGTCAGGGTAAACACCACCACCAGCGCATAAAGCACGTCGGAACCGATGCGTGAACCGCCCGCGATCAGCAGCTCGCGTGGATAGCGCACAAACACCTCTTTGAGCGGCGTATGCGTGGTTTTCTCCGCTTGCTGCATCGCGACAAAGGTCGGTGTCTCTTCCACGCCGCGCCGCAACCATAAGCCAAACATCACCAGCAGCAGACTGAGCAGGAACGGAATGCGCCATCCCCACTCTTGAAACTGCTCGCCGCTCAACGCCACCGTCACCAGCGTGATAAATCCGGTGCCAATCAAGGTACCGCACGATGGACCCACCTGCGCAAACGAGGCGTTACGGCCACGTTTGTTGGCATCGCCATGCTCCATCGACAGCAACACCGCACCGGCCCATTCGCCGCCTAATGCAATGCCCTGAATGAAGCGTAAAGCCACCAGCAGCACCGGACTCCAGATGCCCCACACCGCATAGCCGGGCAGCAGGCCCATCAGCGCGGTGGTGACGCCCATAATCACTAATGTGGTGATCAATACCGCTTTACGCCCGGCGACATCACCGAGATGACCAAAGATAAAGCCGCCCACCGGACGGGAGATGTAGCCGACCGCATAGGTGGAAAACGCCAGAATAGTGCCGACCAGCGGATCGAAGCTGGGGAAAAACACGTGGTTAAACACCAGCGCCGCCATGATGTTGTAGACCGTGAAGTCATACCACTCCAGCGCGGTTCCAATGGAGCTGGCCGCCGCAAGGCGACCGGTTTTGCTGTGGCTGGCGCGCGCGCCTGAAGCGTGCGGCAACGTTGAGTCGGTATTAGCCATGAGCCATCTCCTGTTTGGTTAACTGCCAACTGAGGGAGTAAAGCTGTACATCCGCGTTGAGCGCCTGCGCGGCGTCGGCGGAGAGGGTTTTACACACTTGCGCGTCTCGGCAGATCAGCAGCAGCATCGGATGCATCGGTCGCGTCGCGCTGGTTTCCCGTGGCAGCGGCGAGCTCAGCGTGGTGTCAGGCGACAGCAAACGTGAGGCGATATAGCCCGGCGTTTGCTGCACGCTGTTTTGCCAGTTGCCCAGAGATGCAACATCTGTACCGGCTTTCAACGTCAGCACCGCCAGATGGCTGCCGGTGCCTTGTCCATGCTGATGGGAGATGGCGCACACGCGGCGCATCGGATTGACCATCTTGTTGAGATTCTTCACCGACCATTCGGTCTGGCGCGTGAAGGCGGCGTGATAATCCGCGCTGGTAAAGGCTTCCAGCGATGCGGTTTCGTACAGGCCGAGGTATTTGCGTTCCGCATCCACCGCCTGATAACGCGTGCCGCTGAGAAAGCCGCTGATTGCCACGCGCTCTTCAACGTGTTCGTGGTCGTACCATTGGTTGAAATCCGCTTCATCTGCAGCATCGATGTTGGTGGCGACAAACAGCATGCCGTGGGGTTGAGTCATGATTAGCTACTCCGTTTCAGGGTGGTTTCAATCGCGGCAGCCCAGCTGAGTAACGCAGCATCGTTGCCATGGGTGGAAGAGAGCATCAGGCCAACCGGCGCGTCGCCGGGCTGATGACAAGGCAGAGAAATTGAACAGCCATCCAGCATGTTGATCACGCTGGTGTTGCGCAGCATCAGCAGATTGACCTGCATGTAGCGCGCGGGATCCTCGAGTTCGGCCAGCGTCGGCGCGATCAGCGGCACCGTCGGCATCAATATGCCGTCGAAGGGCGCAACGGCCTGCTCGACGCGCTGTTTCCAGTCGGCGCGCAGCTGGTAAAGTTCGGCGGCATCCTCTTCATTCAGCAAACTGCCGCGTTGAATGCGCGTCAGAACCTGCGGATCGTAAGCTTCCGGCTGAGATTGGGCGTAATGCTGATGCCATTGCCAGGCCTCCCACGCGGTAATGCCGCCGCGCGCGTTGATGGTGTCGAGTTCTGCCAGCTCTTGCAGCGGCAGCTCGGTGATTTTCACGCCCTGTGCGCGCAGCACATCAAGCGCATGCAGCCAGGCGGCGTTGACGTGTTCGTCAAGGCCAGCCAGCACCCGCGTCTGCGGGATGACGAAGTGTGCGTCCGACAGATGCCGCTCATCGAGCTCCAGCGGCCGATCGGCAATCACGCTATCGAGTAACCAGCAGCTGCGCACGTCGTGAGCGATCACGCCGATGCTATCGAGCGACGCCGCCAGCGGCAGCGTTCCGCGTTGATCGATGCGGCTGGCGCTGGGTTTAAAACCGGTTAATCCGCACAGCGCCGCTGGAATGCGCACCGAACCGCCGGTATCAGTGCCAACGGCCGCCAGGCACATGCCATCGCTCACCGCCACCGCCGCACCGGAAGAGGAACCGCCAGGAATGCGCTGCTGCGCGCGCTGCCAAGGATTGGCGGGCGTGCCGTAATGCGGATTGACGCCGAGGCCAGTGAAGGCGAACTCGCTCATATTGGTTTTGCCAACGATGGCGGCACCGGCCTGCTGCAATCGATCCACCATGCTGGCATTCACCGTGGCTGGGCTGGCGTTACTCAGCAAGCGGGAACCGGCAGTGGTCACTTCTCCGGCGACATCGAACAGATCTTTGATGCTGATAGGCAGACCATCAATCGCGCTGCGCGGCTGTTGCTGCTGCCAGCGCGCGCCGGCTTGTGCCGCCTGCTGCTGCGCATCCTCGGCATACACTTTGGTGAAGACGCGCTTGCCTTCCCCGGCTTCCGCCGCAATTGCACGCAGCGCATCCTGGGTCAGGGTTTCAGGGCTGGTTTGCCCTGCGAGCAACTGTTGGCTCGCTTGCCATAACGTTGTCATAGGAACCTCAGGCAATAACCGGCAGCGAGCCAGTGATGTAGGTGTGTTCCAGCGTGCGGTTCAGCACCGGATCGTGCAGCGCCATGCGGAATTTACTGGAAGGACGAATCCCGCCGATGGCGCTCAGCGTGCCGCACGACATGGCGAAACCCTCCTCAACCTGACCTGCGGCAAAATAGCGGCTCAACAGATCGAGTGGCGTCAGCAGCGAGGAGAGGGCGCCTTGCTGATAAGTTACCCAGTCGCCGTTGACGTTGATCCAGGCATGCAGCTCCAGTTGATCCCAGTGCGCTTTGACTTCGGACATGCGCCACGCGTGTCCGGCAACCGGTTTGATGCACGCCTGCTTCGATAGCGCCACGCTGAAGGTTTCCAGATGACGATCGGTATGATCGGAAATCAGCGAAACCCAATATTCGCCGCGATGGAAAAACACAAAGGGTTCGGCTTCACCGGATGTCTGTTCGCCGACCACTTCCAGCTGCGTTTGCTGACTTAATTGATTGGTCGCGACGCGGTAAAACAGCGGCACTGCACCAGGAGCGGGCACGCCGAGCGCTTCGAGTTCCCTGATATGGTGCAGCACCGCTTCCTGATCGCGTCCAACCCAGCCCGCGATAACAAGTTGATTAACCTCAACATCCAGCAGTGCCTCATCGTCGTAATCTGTCGTAAACCGTAATTGCATGGGATAGATCTCCAGTTGAGAAATGCGTGTGAAATTTCACTGTGATTTCAATCTAGCCATTTTCATGCCAGGTTTTTGTGTAATATGTCTCAGTTACCTAATAAGGATTTGCGCGATGAGTAATGTGATGGCTGAAAATGTGAGCTCGCCGACGACACCGAAGAGCATTTCGCTTAACGAGCGCGCCTATCTGGCGTTCAAGCACCGGCTGATCACGCTGCGCTACAAACCGGGCGACTATCTCAATATCGCGCAGGTGATGGATGACCTTGAGATGGGCAGAACGCCGGTGAATCAGGCAGTGCATCGGCTGGAGACGGAAGGGCTGTTGCAGATCATCCCGCGCAAGGGCGTGATGGTGTCGCCGCTGTCGATTGATGATGCGCTGGAGTTAATTGAAGTGCGTTTGGTAAATGAGGCGTTGTGCTTGCGCCTGGCCTCGCAGCGGGTCAATGCGGCGCAGATCGCCTATTTACGGGAAATGAATCAGCGCATTGCCCATGCCAGCGCCTCACGCGATCGCGAACAGATGATGCTGCTGGACCGCGAATTTCATCAGGTGCTGGCGGATATCGCCGCCAATGGTCGTCTGGCCGATATTCTCAGCATCATCCACGCGCAGGCACAGCGTTTCTGGGCCACCACGCTCTCCAGCGCTGCGCACATGAACGAAGTGATCGCCGAACACGAAGCGATCATTGCCGCGCTGGAACAGGGAAATGCCGAACAGGCGGAAGAGGCGGCGCGGGTGCATATCTATTCGTTTAAGCAGGCGCTGCTGAATAATTAATACTCCGCTTCTTCACCCGGTAGCGGAATGGAGAGATCCATACCTTCAGCCCCGGCATAGAAAATGATCAGCTCGGCAGGCTGGTCGGTGGTGAAGCCGCGATGGGCAATGTCGATGGATTCATTAAAGGCTTCGCCTGCATTGAAGGTTTTAGTTTCGCCGCCTGCTTTGTCCTCGATGGTGAGCGATCCCGATAAAATATACGCAGTGTTGGGCATCGGATGCGTATGCCACGGCAGCTCGGAATGCGCAGGAATGGTCATCTTCATTACGGTGATCTCGGGCTGACCGGCGGGATAGTGTTCGATGTGCTGACCGTTCCATGCTTGCCCGCTTTGCAGCAGCGTTTCTGCACTGTTTTCATGCTCGTTATCGTCACCTTTCATCTTATTCCCCTGAATAGTCATTAAAATCTCTCCCGCACAGGATAGTGCAAATCTGCAAGGCTGCGCGCGCGCTCACTTCCAATACAAGTCGATCGATCAAGGCCGAGACGCTTGTAAAAGAATTGTGATCGGTCACCAGGAACTGCTTAAAGTAATCGATTACTTTTAACTTCTCTGTGGAATGTAATCGATTTCTTTTTGGCGTGAGGTCAGCATGGTTTCGACAACTACAGGTTCTGAAATCGCGGTGAGACAGCAGCGTCTGTTGATTCCCCGCTTGTCGTTAATGATGTTCATGCAGTTTTTCATTTGGGGAAGCTGGTCCGTTACGCTCGGGCTGGTGATGACGCAACACAACATGTCATTGCTGATCGGTGACGCCTTTTCGGCGGGGCCGATCGCCTCGATTCTGTCGCCGTTTGTATTGGGCATGTTAGTTGACCGCTTTTTTCCATCGCAGAAAGTCATGGCGGTAATGAACCTGGCGGGCGCGGTGATCTTATGGTTTGTTCCGGCCGCGCTGGTGGCCGAAAACGGTGCGCTGCTGATTGGATTGCTGTTTGGCTACACGCTCTGTTTTATGCCGACGCTGGCGCTCTCCAATAACATCGCCTTTCACAGCCTCGCTAGCAGTGACAAAAGTTTTCCGGTAGTGCGGGTGTTTGGCACCATTGGCTGGATTGTGGCGGGCATCTTTATCGGTGTCACCGGCATCGCCTCCAGCACCGGGATTTTCACTCTGGCCGCGATTTGTTCCGTGGCGTTAGCGATCTACAGCCTGACGCTGCCGCATACGCCAGCACCGGCGAAAGGCATGCCGTTAAAAGTGCGCGATCTGTTCTGCGCGGATGCCTTCGCGCTACTGAAAATACGGCACTTCTTTGTGTTTGCGCTCTGCGCCACCTTGATCTCCATCCCGCTCGGCACCTATTACGCCTACACCGCGTCCTGGCTGGCGGATGCGGGCGTGAGTAACGTCAGTACCGCGATGTCTTTTGGTCAGATGTCGGAAATATTCTTCATGCTGGTGATCCCGCTGCTGTTCCGCCGCCTCGGCGTCAAATACATGTTGCTGGTCGGCATGGTGGCGTGGTTTGTGCGTTACGCGCTGTTCGCCATGGGCATGAGCGATGAAAGCCGCGCACTGATCTACATGGGCATTCTGCTGCACGGTGTCTGTTACGACTTCTTCTTTGTGGTCGGCTTTATCTACACCGACCGCATCGCAGGGGAAAAAGTGAAAGGGCAGGCGCAAAGCATGGTGGTAATGTTCACCTACGGTATCGGCATGCTGCTGGGCTCGCAGATCTCCGGCGCACTCTACAACCGCCTGATTGCCGGACAGGGCACGGCGCAAAACTGGGCAACATTCTGGTGGATCCCCGCGATTGCGGCGGCGGTGATCGCCGTTCTTTTCCTCTTCACCTTTAAATACCGGGATGAAAAGTTTGATTGACTGGAGGTGTACGTGAAAACGGTAAAAGGACCTGGAATTTTTCTCGCGCAGTTTATTGGCCCGCAGCCACCGTTTAATTCACTGGAAGGGCTGGCGCAATGGGCTTCTGCGCTCGGTTATAAGGCGTTACAAGTGCCTTGTAATCACCCGAAGATTTTTGATCTGTCGCACGCCGCAACCAGTCAAACCTATTGCGATGAAGTGACGGGTTTACTGGCGAACTACGGCTTGCAGATCAGTGAATTATCGACGCATCTGGAAGGTCAGCTGATTGCTGTCCACCCAGCGCACGATGTCGCCTTCGATGGCTTCGCACCCGCCGCTTTACGCGGTGACAAGGAAAAGCGCACCGCATGGGCGATTCAGACGGTGAAGCTGGCGGCAGCCGCGTCGGCCAGGCTGGGATTGCAGGCCCACGCTACGTTCTCCGGTTCGTTAGCCTGGCCGTATCTCTATCCGTGGCCGCCGCATAATCCTCAGCTATTGAGTGAAGCCTTCTCAGAGCTGGCACGGCGCTGGTTGCCGGTGCTCGACGAGTTTGACCGCTACGGCATTGATGTCTGTTACGAGATCCATCCCGGTGAGGATCTGCATGATGGCGTGATGTTTGAACGCTTCCTGGCGTTGGTGAACAATCATCCGCGCTGCAACATCTTGTTCGATCCCAGTCACTTGCACTTGCAGCATATCGACTATCTGCAGTTCATCGATATCTACCATCAGCGCATCAAGGCGTTTCACGTTAAAGATGCCGAGTATCTGCCGAACGGACGCAGCGGTGTGTATGGCGGTTATCAGCGCTGGATAGATCGTGCTGGTCGTTTTCGCTCACCCGGTGACGGACAGATCGATTTCCCGGCCATTTTCAGCAAGCTGGCGCAATACGATTATGACGGTTGGGCGGTTCTGGAGTGGGAATGTTGTTTGAAAGAGGCGGAAACCGGCGCGCGCGAGGGCGCTGAGTTTATTCGTCGCCACATCATTCCGGTGGCCGATCGGGCATTCGATGACTTCGCCGCACAATCGCAGCAAGCGGCCAGCATCCGCATGCAACTGGGGCTGAGTGCGGCAGAGTCGCATGATTAAGGTGGGCGCGGATTTATGTTAGCCTCCGTTGTATCTGACTGAGCAAGAGTTGCAAGCATGTCCATCCAAAAAATCGCCCGCTTAGCGGGCGTTTCTGTGGCGACCGTTTCACGGGTGCTGAATAACAGCGACACGGTAAAAGCGCAGAATCGTGAGAAAGTCCTGCACGCCATTAAAGCGAGTAATTACCAGCCAAATTTGTTAGCACGTCAGTTGCGCACTGCACGTAGCTCAATGATTCTCGTTATGGTGTCGGATATCTCCAATCCTTTCTGCGCCGAGTTGGTGAAAGGCATTGAGGAGCAGGCGGAGAAGAACCGCTATCGCATTCTGTTGTGTAATTCTGGTTCAGACATCGAGCGCTCCCGCTCCAGTTTGCAATTGCTGGCCGGTAAAATGGTGGATGGCATTATCACTATGGATGCGTTCAGTAAGTTGCCAGAATTGGCACAGCTGATTGGCGAAACGCCTTGGGTGCAGTGCGCGGAATACGCTGATGCTGGGGATGTCTCCTGCGTCGGCATTGATGATGTGCAGGCATCAAAGCACGTAGTGGCGTATCTGGCGAGCAGGGGACGACAGCGTATTGCGTTAATCAACCATGATCTCAGCTATAAATATGCGCAGCTGCGACAGGCGGGTTATCAGCAGCAACTTATCCAGGAAGAGCGTAGCTGGCAGGCCATCTCTTACGCCACCGATCTGAGTTTTAATGCCGGTAAACAGGCGATGGAAAGCTTGCTGGCAGCGCCCGAGCGTCCAGATGCCGTGTTCGCGGTGTCGGATACCTTAGCGGCGGGCGCGCTCTCAGCGATTCACGCCGCCGGACTGCGCGTACCGCAGGATATTGCGGTGACCGGATTTGATGGCACCGACCTCGCCGAAATGGTCACGCCGCCACTGAGCACGCTGGCGCAGCCGTCGCGCGATATGGGGCGCAAAGCGTTCGCTTTGCTGCTGAATAAGATCGACCAGCCTGGTTCGCCGGCTCAACGCATTATGATGGACTGGCACTTTGTGGTGCGTGCCAGTACTTAAGCGGTTGCTTGCTGGCGATACTCGGTTGGTGAGCAGCCGAACTTCGCCCTGAACTCGCGCGAGAAGTGCGGCATGTCGCTAAAGCCCGTTCGCCAGGCAATCTGGCTAATCGGTGTGGCGCGATGCAGCGGAGAATGCAAAGCTTCTGCGGATTTTATCAGCCTCTGATTGAGCACATAGCGACCAAACGAGGTGTCATCTTTCTTCAACAGCATGTTGAGATAGCGCGAGCTAATACCAAAGGCGTCAGCGATGGTTGCGGCGGTCAGCGCCGGATCGGCCAGCCGCTGGTTGATCATGATTTTCATCTGGAACAGCAAGCCGTGATAGGTTTTGGCTTGGCTTCGGTTGCTGCACTCGTCGGCAATCACCGATGTCAGCAGTTCGAGAAACTGCTCGTGTAGCATGGCGGCATACTTGAGTGAAATGTCTTCGGGCAGCGTCATCAGGTTGTTTAACAGCATCTGCAAGAAGGGCATCAGCGGATGCTGTTTGCCAAAGGCGTTAGCCAACAAATGCTCGGTTTTCCCCACTCGTTGACTCAGATGATCTTTGCTAATTTGCACCACATGTTGCCGCGTCTCACCATGAAGGTGCAGCTCATAGGGAAACTGCGTGTCGTAAAGCGCGAACTCACCCTGACTGAGCGAGGCATGATTTCCGCCCTGCAGCACCGAGGTTTTTCCCTGACTGACAAAGCTCAGCAGAATCATATTATCCGGGCTGTTATCGGCGCCTTTGCGGCCACGGATCACCTCTTGCGCACTGCAACTCACCTCGGATAAGCGCAGATCGCCCCAAACGCCCGCTTGCAGGATGCCGTTGCGCTCGCTGCCCGCATAGGTGCTCTCCAGCGGCACAAATGTCTGGCTGATGGCGTGGCGCCAGTAATCGGTGCGATCAGCATACAAAACGTCGGCGGTGTTAAAGGTTTTCATGCCTGCATCCTCAGCGTTAGGTGAGGCATTGCTTGCAAACTCCAGGCCATTTCCATTCTGGACAATCATCCCTTCCTTCCTGTCATAACCCTGCGCGTGGCGCGGCGGTTATATCTGTTGCCAGTTAATTTTCATTCACCTGGGAGAGAGCAACATGATGAACAAACCGATTACCGTGGCCTGCGTACAGGCCGCGCCACTGTTTATGAATTTGGAAGGGACGATAGATAAAACCATCAAGCTGATTGAGGAAGCCGCCGCGCAGGGTGCGGAACTGATCGCCTTTCCCGAAACCTGGATTCCGGGCTATCCGTGGTTTTTGTGGTTGAACTCACCTGCCGTGAATATGCCGCTGGTGTATGACTATCATCAGAACTCGCTGGTTCTGGATAGCGTGCAGGCGAAACGCATTGCCGATGCCGCGCGGCAGAACAGCATGATGGTGGTGCTCGGATTCAGTGAGCGCGACCACGGCAGCCTTTACATCTCGCAGTGGATTATTGGCAGCGACGGCGAAACCATCGGTACGCGCCGCAAGCTTAAGGCGACGCACGTCGAGCGGACGCTGTTCGGCGAGAGCGACGGTTCTTCACTGACCACCTGGGAAACGCCGCTTGGCGTGGTTGGCGCACTTTGCTGCTGGGAGCATCTGCAGCCGCTCTCGCGTTACGCCATGTATTCCCAGCATGAAGAGATCCACATTGCCGCCTGGCCGAGTTTCAGTCTCTACAACAACGCCACAGCGGCGCTGGGTCCCGAGGTCAACATGGCGGCTTCGCGTTTGTATGCCGCCGAAGGGCAGTGTTTCGTGCTGGCACCTTGCTCGGTGGTTTCCGCAGAGATGATCGAACTGCTGTGCCCGGACGATGCCCGTCGCGCATTACTCAGCGCCGGTGGCGGACATGCCCGCATTTATGGTCCGGACGGCAGCGAACTTGCCACACCGCTCGGTGAACATGAAGAGGGCTTGCTGTTAGCCACGCTGGCACCCTCGGCCATCATCTTCGCCAAACTGGCGGCCGATCCTGTGGGACACTATTCACGTCCCGATGTGACCCAGCTTCTGTTTAATTCCGCCGCCAAACCGCCGGTGGTCAAACGCGGCTTGCCTGCTGAGCTGCAAGGTGAATTGCCAGCTGAAGAGGAGGAATAACATGGAATCCGCTATTCCTGCGCATCTGCGTGTCGCGCGCCGTTGTCCGATGGCGATGCCTGACGATCATCAACCCCCTTTTCCGGCGTGGACGGCGCGCTTCTCCCCACTTTCCGGCCAGGTAGTGATGGCGTACTTCGGCGTTCAGGCAGCCACTCCGGTCGCGCCTGTGGCTCTCAATGCGGTGACTGGACGCTTTTCTTCCCCGTACGCGCCAGAACATTGGGACCTGGCGGCGTATATAGACGACGCCGGGTTTCATAACCTGATCGCCATTGCCTACTGGCCGTCGCAGCAGCAGTTTGAGCGCTGGAAAACAGGCAGCTTATTTTCTGCATGGTGGCACGCAGCGGAACGAGAAGCGGGCGAATATGGCTACTTTCTCGAGATCGTGAGCCCGCAAGCCGACAGGTTTGAAACCATTTTCTCCGATCGTGCCTCGCCTGAAGGCGTGGCCTGTCTGGCTGATGGCATGAGTGGCGAAATGCAGGAGCACGGCTATTGGGGCAGTGCGCGCGATCGCCTGCCGCGCGCGCAGTTCGATGCGCTAAGTGGCAGTGGAATGACGCCATCAGCGACGCGCACCGGCAAACGCGTTGTGCTGTCTGGCCGGGAAAATCTCTGCCTGATCCGCTCCGGGCAGGATTGGTCGGCTACCCAGCAAGAAGAGAGACAAAAGTACCTTAGAGAGGTGGAACCGGTGCTGCGCGAAGGCATGCACTTTCTGCGCGACAGCGGCCACACCATCGGCTGTATGAACTGTCGCTATATGCAGGTCATTGATGTGAACACGCATGCCGTGACGGAGAAGACCTTTGGCCTGGCGCATTTTACCGATATGGCGGCACTTGAGCTGTGGGCAAAAAGCCATCCTACCCACGTGGCGATTTTCGGCGGATTTATGCGTTACGTGCAGGAGCTGAACTTCAATATCGCGCTGCGGCTGTGGCACGAAATCGTGGTGGTTCCAGCATCGGCTCAGCATTTTGAGTACATCAACTGTCATGCGAACACCGGCTTATTGCGGCAGTTCGTCGGAGAATCGTTATGAAGAAAACAGTCAGTGCTATCGCGACCTGGGTGACAGCAACGCTGTGCTTACCTGCTTATGCGCTGGAGTTTTCTCCCGGCGATTACGAAATGCTGCCAGCCGATAAAAGCCTCGCGCTGGCCTACTTTCAGTATTCCCACAGCGACGATTATTATTCGCAGGGGAAGAAGGTCAACGCTGATTACCGCTTGCGGACTCAAGCCACGCTGCTGCGCTTTATTCATGGCTTCCGCCCGGCAGAAAATATCAGCATCGAACCGCAGGTAATTGTTCCCCTGGTTAGCGCGGATGCGATGGGCGATGCGCGCGCACTAGGCAACGCCTCGGGATTGGGTGACGTGATTTTTGGCGTGCCGTTCAAGTTCAATCTGGATGCGCAGGGCAGGGATCTGCTCTCGCTGGCGCCGTTTATCTATGCGCCAACCGGCAGTTACGACCAACAAAAAGCACTCAACGTTGGGGAAAATCGCTGGCGCTATCTGCTGCAGGGCGTGTGGATCCACCATTTCTCTGCGTCGTGGGCATTTGAAACCGGTACTGACGTTTCCTGGGTCACGGCGAATGATGCTTATGGCGCGAATAGCAGCACGCTCAGGCAGAGTCCGCGCTACGAATATCAGGCTTATCTGCGCTATAACCTGACACCCGCGACACAGTTTGGCATTGGCGGCGGATGGATAACCGGCGCGGAGAGTCGCGTTAATGGCACTGCTCAGGACGACCGACTCAACAGCAGCTATTTGCGGCTGTCGGCGGCCCATTTTGTAATGCCAGGCGTTCAGCTCCAGCTTTCCGCTGGATGTGATATCAAGGTAGAGCAGGGATTCAGGCAGGACACCAATATCAGCTTGCGGTTGGGGCTGCTGTTTTAAGTAAGCCACTATGCGGTTAGCGGCTTACCAGTAGGTGTGAGTTTCAGCCAAACAGACGCTGGCGGTTTTGCGTCAGCGCGTGTGCCACATCAGGCAGCATCGGGAAAGAACTCTGACCGCCATATTTCTGGATTGAGCAGGAGCTGATTTCAGCAGCGAAAGGAATCGCGTCTTCCAGAGCAATGTTGTTCACCAGGCAATAGGCAATGCCGCCAATAAATGAATCGCCTGCGCCGGTGGTATCCACCACATCCGGGCAGAACACGGCGGGATAATGTCTGGCACCTGCATCACCGGATAACACCGCGCCTTTCTCGCCCAGCGTGATAATCACCCGGCCATTCACCTTTTGCTGTAGCGCTGCTGCGCAGGTCATCGCTTCCTTGACCGAAGTGACGGAAGTTTTGCTCATAAAGCTGGCTTCGGTCTCATTCACTACCAGAAAATCAACCTGGCTCAGCGCCTGCGAAGAGATTTCGCGTGCTGGCGCGTTGTTGAGCAAAATCTGGCAATCGTGACGACGTGCCACGCTGATGGCACGTTCAACCACAGGGTCGGGAATTTCCGACTGCAGGATTAACAGTGGGCGATCGCTGAATAACCCATCGTGAATGTCGGATTCGGTAATCAGGTAGTTTGCGCCTTTAATAATGGTGCTGCAGTAATCACCGGATTCCAGAATCTGCACGATGCCAATGCCCGAGGTTTTTCCGCGTTGGCTAATGTTATCCACCGAAACGCCGTTTTCATTCAGCGATTTTATGAGCTCACTGCCATAAATATCATTGCCAACGCAGCCCACCATATTGACGTTCAAGCCCAGCTTGGCGCACTGAACCGCCTGGTTTGCTCCTTTTCCGCCCGGCATTAGCATTAATTCGTTGCCGGTAAACGTCTCCCCAATTTCCGGCAGGCGATCCTGCTGGACAAGAATGTCGTAGTTAAGACTGCCAATAACAACAATATTATGTTTCATCATTTCGGCCCTTAATTGGCGGTGCGTTTGGACGCAACCGCATTTCTGGTGTTGTGTAAACTGGTCTGGCTTTTTTCGCTGGTCTTGCTGGCGATAATGGTAAAAATGGCATCGAGAATATTCAGATGCACAATGCGCGTGGTGGCGTTTTCTCCGGTAATCGGATTGTTTTTAACCGAGGAGATAATCGAGTGCCTGGCAATTAAACTCAGTGGGCTGTTGGGATAATTGGTCAGGCAGATGGTTTCTGCGCCGTTCTCATTCGCCGCTTTTACCATCTGGATAATGTCTGTGGTTTGGCCGGAGTGGGAAATCGCCAGCAGGATATCGCCGGGTTGCATCAACGAGGCGGTCATCAACTGCTTGTGGCTGTCACTGAACACCGATGAGAAGATGCCAATTTTCAGCAGCTTATGATTGAAGTCATCACAGATTGAGCCTGAACCACCGCATCCGGCAATAAAAATGCGCGCGCTTTCTGGCTTATTAATAAACAGATACGCCACCGCTTTTATCACGGCACTGTTAATTACGCTCAGGGAATCCTGCAGCGCCAGCACTGAATTTAAAAAGGTGCTTTCAATCACCTGCTCAACATATTTCTCTGAATCCGGAATCACTGGAATATCGATAATCTCTTCCTGCGAGCTAACTTGTCGGGCGATATTGATTTTCAGATCGTGAAAACCGGTAAAGCCGAGTTTCTTCGATACTTTAGTAATGCTCGATACGCTGACATTCAGATAATTCGCAATATCAGTGATGCACATTTTAGATAATGACTGCGGATTGTCGTCAATAAATCGTGCAATAGAACGTTCCTTTTTTCCCAGCTCAGGTGCAAGCGTGCGAGCCAGCAGGAATATCTCATTGCCTTTAAGTCGGTTATGCATGTTGAGCGCTCAATAAAAACGTTGTCGCTAAGCTAGCATGGTGATTAGGGGAAAAGTGTTAACTGGATCACATGCTGTAAAACGTTTTACTGATGCATTTTACTGTCAGTAAAATATTAGTAGTGCAATTGCGTCTGTTATTTTACTGGCAGGAAAATGAGTATTTAACTTGTTGTAATTTAATGGTTTTACTCGCAGTAAAATTTTCACTATGATAAATCACTTTTTTATTTTATTAGCGGTAGTATTTATCTGACCGCATTTACCTGAGGAATATTCTCATTTATAAGAAAGTGGAAATCCCATTAAAGGTAATTTACAAATGAAATTCTCATCACGTATAAATTCATTTCGCTCCAGAGCCGATCTGTTTGCGGCGAAGAACAAAATGGATACTTGCGATCTTATTACGCGTATGGGTACCGTTGCGGGCTTGACGCATATTGAGCTGAATTATCCGGAACATTTTATTGGTCAGGATAAAGAACTGATCAAGCAGACCATCGCCGATAACAATTTGCAGGTCGGTGGCATTGCACTGCGTTATAACAAAGAGTTCATCGATGGTGAATTCACCAATCCGGATGCCGCACTGCGTAAAAAAGCGATTGAAATTACCCTTGAAGCCGCAGAGATGTGCAAATACCTCGGCGGGAATACCGTCACGCTGTGGTTTGGCTACGATGGCTACGATTATCCGTTCCAGCAGGATTATTTCCGCGCCTATGAGTGGCTGGTCAGCGCATTACAGACCGTGACGCAGGCCCACGCAGATATGCAATTCAGCTTTGAATACAAGCCATATGAGCCGCGCACCTTCTCCTTTATTGGTGATGTCTCTTCAACGCTGATGCTGATTGATGACGTGGGCTCCAACAATCTCGGTATTACCCTCGATTTCTGCCACATGATCATGAAGAAAGAGAATCCCGCTTTCTCGCTGTTCCAGTCGGCACGCAAAAACCGTCTGGTGGGTTTCCACCTAAATGATGGTTATGGCCATTTTGATGATGGGTTGATGCTGGGTTCAGTGCATCTGATGCAGACGCTGGAATACATCTATTACGCAAAACGCGTTAACTTCAGCGGCCTGATCTATTTCGATACCTTCCCAAGCCGTGAAGATCCGGTTGCCGAATGCGCGCAAAATATTCGCATGTATAAAGCGCTTTCAAGCTTTATCGACCGCCTGAGCATTGATGAGATCGATCAGCTGATTAAAAGCCAGGATGCACTGAAAGTGCAGGGCATGCTGATGAAAATCATCGCTGAATAAAAACAAAATTAAAACTTACCTCTATTAACTACGACCAGTCAGTGTCTGACACTGGGGGAAACTATGTTCGATAAAATAGGTTTGCCTAAAAACTTGCTTTGGGGCTATATCGGCCTCGCGATATTTATGATCGGCGATGGTGTAGAACAAGCGTGGATTGCCATCTGGCTGGTGGATAAAGGGCTGTCCGTCGCGCAGGCCTCTTATCTGATCACCGCATACGGTGTCACGGTGACGCTGGCGGCCTGGGTAACTGGCGTACTGGTGCAAACCCTCGGACCGCGCAAAGTGATGGTGTATGGGCTGATCACCTTCGTCATCGGCAGCATCGGGTTTATCGGCATTGGTCTGAAGACCATGCACATGGCCTGGATGCTGCCATTTTATGCCATTCGCGGCATCGGTTATCCGCTGTTTGCCTACTCGTTTCTCATCTGGATTAACTACAGCACGCCGGTGGAGCGCCGTTCTACCGCAGTGGGTTGGTTCTGGTTTACCTTCTCGCTGGGTTTAAGTGTCATCGGTCCGTTCTTCTCCTCGCTGGCACTGCCGGTAATGGGCGAAATTCATGTGCTGTGGATCGGTATGGTGTTTGTGGTGGTGGGATCAGTGTTAGGCATTTGGGTGAACCGTGACGTGGTACCTGCATCTGAAATTCACCCCTTCAGCGCGGCGGAGTTAATTAAAGGCATCACCATTTTGCAGCGTCCGGTGATCGCCATGGGATTGGTGGTGAAATCGGTCAACGGCATCGCCCAATATGGTTTAGCCACCTTCCTGCCGCTGTATCTGATCAGTTTTGGCTACAGCAAAACCGAATGGCTGCATATGTGGTCGGCGGTGTTCCTGGTGGCGATTTTTGCCAACCTGTTCTTTGGCTTCTTCGGCGATAAGTTTGGCTGGCGTACCACCATCATGTGGGTCGGCGGCTTTGGCTATGCCGCGGTGCTGATTCTGGTTTGGGCGGTGCCGCAGGTGCTGGGCCATAACTTCTATGTGATGGCGTTCGTGCTGTGTCTGTGCGGCATTACCATGGCCGGTTATGTGCCGCTATCAGCACTGTTCCCGTTACTGGCCCCGGACAGCAAGGGCGCGGCGATGTCGGTGCTGAATCTGGGTGCAGGTCTGGGCGCATTTATCGCACCTGCCATCACTGCGCTGTTCTACTCATCGCTGGGTGCGGGCGGGGTGCTGGGGATTTATGCCGGACTTTATGTGTTGAGCGGTGTACTGACGCCATTCCTGAAAACGCCTGAAGAGCTGGATGCGCGGGTAGCGATGACGGATAAAGCCGCCTGACAGACGTGAGATTTTGGTTATAAAAAAAAGCCCAGTTAATAACTGGGCTTTTTATTGCTAGCAACAGATTAGACGTTGATGTCTGCGGCGCTATTCCGCGTAACAATGCTCGGCTGCGGGAAAGCTCCTGTCCTTGACTGCTGCAACATAGCTCTGAATGGCGGCCTGAATGCTTTCCTGACCCGACATAAAGTTACGCACAAACTTAGGCGCACGCCCGGTGATGCTGAGCCCGAGCATATCGTGCAGCACTAACACCTGACCATCGGTATCAACGCCAGCGCCAATGCCGATAACCGGAACAGCAACCGCTTCGCTCAACGCTTTGCCCACCGAGCTGGGAACAGCTTCAACCAAAATCATTGCCGCACCGGCCGCTTCCAATTTTATCGCCGCATCGATCAGAGTCTGCGCCTGCTCCTGGCCTCGCCCCTGAACTTTGAAACCACCAAACACATTTACTGATTGCGGTGTCAGTCCAATGTGCGCGCAGACTGGGATGCCATTGCGCGTTAACTGGCGAACGGATTCACACAGCCATTCACCGCCTTCAAGCTTCACCATCTGCGCACCGGCCTGCATCAAGCGGCCCGAGCTTTGCAGCGCCTGTTCAGGCGAGGCGTAGGTCATGAAGGAGAGATCGGCGATGATAAAGCTGCCGGCATTACCGCTTTTCACGCTGGCCGTGTGATACGCCATATCATCAAGGGTGACCGGCAGCGTGCTGTCGTGGCCCTGCAGGATCATCCCGAGCGTATCGCCGATCAGCAGCATATCGACGCCAGCACGGCTGGACTCATGCGCAAATGTCGCATCGTAGCAGGTCAGCATGGCAATCTTTTCGCCACGCAGTTTCATTTTTTGCAGGTGGGTTAGCGTGATATCTGGCATTTCAATGTCTCATCAAAGCGATTCTGTCAGTAAGAGTGCTGCGATGACGATCATCAGAGCACCGGATGTTTGGCTGACCCTTCGTGCAGCCTGCGGGCGGGTGCGTAACACCGCTCTGGAACCTAATCCTACAATCAGGTACACCACCGCGCAGCTAAATACATGAACCATACCTAACGCTGCCATCTGTAATGGCAGAGGCCATGCGCCCTGCGGGTCGGTGAACTGTGGTAACAGCGCCAGAAACAGTAGAAACACCTTTGGGTTGAGGCCACTGATGCAAAGCCCTTTCAGCGCCCAGCGACCGGCATTGCCTGCGTCAGTGGCGTCTCCTGCACTGGGAATGGTGGGATGTCGCAACATGCCGATGCCCAGCCAGATTAAATAGCACGCGCCCGCCACGGTTAACACTTTCATCAACGCCGGTAAGCTGGCGACCATCGTGCCAACGCCAGCCGCAACAATAAGCGTGGCAATCAGGTGGCCGCTGAGCAGACCCAGAACCGCCGGGATCACCCGCCCTCCACGCATGCCAGCGGAAATCGCATAGGCCCAGTCAGCGCCCGGTGTGATAACGAATAGAACCGATACGGCCCAAAATGCTGCGAAGAAACTCAGCGCCATGGCGATGCACCTTTCATCTCAACGTTGAGGTAAGAAAACATCGCGCAGAAGCGCATTAAAGGTAGTTTGTTAAGCACGTTCTCAGTCCCGGTTAGCGGATGAATCATCTATTACGTCATGCGTCATTCGCTAGAAAGAATATCCTCAGATAGTTAGAATGTGCTCTTAATGTGGGGTGTTCTAAACGCTAATTTAGGAATAAATTTCCAAATGGATTGTATTGACCGCAATATTCTTGCTGAGCTGCAAGCGGATGGCCGCTTATCGGTGACGGAGCTAGCAGAACGGGTTGGGCTGAGCCTCTCTCCTTGCCATCGCCGGGTTAAAGCGCTGGAACAAAGCGGCATTATCCGTGGGTATCGCGCGCATCTTGATCCCGTCTGTCTGGGATATAACTTTTCGGCAATCGTGTTTGTGACTTTACGCGAAGGCGATCGCCGTGCGGTGAGTGCGTTCGAAGACGCGGTGGAGGATTTGCCGCAAATTACACTGGCGCAGCGTTTGTTTGGCGATCCGGATTATCTGCTGCACATCACCACACGCGATTTGCCCGCTTTCCAGCAGCTGTATGATGAAAAGCTATCCGGTCTGCCCGGTGTTCAACGGTTAACGTCGACGCTGGTGATGAAAACGGTGATCCAGGATCGCCCGTTACCGCTGTGAATTTCCGCTGAAACAAGAGAACGCACTATGTCGCCAGTTTTTGCAACCAATTCGCCTTGGTAAAAGGGATAAAAAAATCCACGCCAATGCGTGGATTTTGGGATTTTTTGTCTGACGCGATAGCGCGGCAGACAACATTAAGACTTTAGACGTTGAACAGGAAGTTCATCACGTCACCATCTTTAACGATGTACTCTTTTCCTTCTGAGCGCATCTTGCCGGCTTCTTTCGCGCCTTGTTCGCCTTTGAACGCAACGAAATCTTCAAATGCGATGGTCTGAGCGCGGATAAAGCCTTTCTCGAAGTCGGTGTGGATTTTACCCGCCGCCTGTGGCGCAGTGGCGCCAACAGGAATGGTCCATGCACGTACTTCTTTCACGCCAGCGGTGAAGTAGGTTTGCAGGTTCAGCAGCGCATAACCGGCGCGGATTACGCGGTTCAGGCCCGGCTCTTCCAGACCCAGTTCAGCCATGAACTCGTCGCGCTCGTCATCTTCCAGCTCTGCGATATCAGATTCAACCGCAGCACACACCGGCACCACTACTGAACCTTCAGCTTCGGCAATCGCACGCACCTGATCGAGGTACGGATTGTTTTCGAAACCGTCTTCGTTGACGTTAGCGATGTACATGGTTGGCTTCAGCGTCAGGAAGCTGAGATAGCGGATTGCCGCTTTCTCGTCAGCATCCAGATTCAGTGCGCGCAGCATGCCCGCTTCTGACAGGTGCGGCAGGCACTTCTCCAGCGCAGCCAGTTCGGCCTTAGCATCTTTGTCGCCGCCTTTGGCTTTCTTCTGGCAACGCTGAATCGCACGTTCGCAGGTGTCGAGATCTGACAGCGCCAGCTCGGTGTTGATCACGTCAATATCTTCCGCCGGGTTAACTTTGCCCGCAACGTGGATGATGTTGTCGTTTTCGAAGCAGCGCACTACGTGGCCGATGGCTTCGGTTTCACGGATGTTGGTCAGGAACTGGTTACCGAGGCCTTCACCTTTGGACGCGCCTTTCACCAGACCGGCGATATCAACGAATTCCATGGTGGTTGGCACTACACGCTGTGGCTTAACAATCTCGCTCAGCTGATCGAGGCGCAGATCGGGCATTGGCACTACACCGGTGTTTGGCTCGATGGTGCAGAACGGAAAGTTGGCTGCTTCGATACCCGCTTTAGTCAGCGCGTTGAACAGGGTGGATTTACCGACGTTCGGCAGGCCCACAATACCGCATTTAAATCCCATGGTCTGATTACCTTTCTCACTGAGTGCGCGGCGCTGTTTAATAGCGCCGACAGATTCAAAAAATTTCGCGCATTATACACAGAATTGCCTTCTGCGGCGCGGGAATTGGCCTTAGCCCGCCTTGAACGCGTGCAGGCGGTTCATCGCCTTGATCTTGTCTTCTTTCAGCCACAACTCGGTGCAGCGCACCGCTTCGTCTACGGCATCGTCAATCAGCTTTTGTTCGCTAGCTGGCGGCTTGCCTAGCACGAAACCGGTGACTTTATTGCGGTCGCCTGGATGGCCAATACCGACGCGTAAACGGTGAAAATTATTGTTGTTGCCCAGCTTGCTGATGATGTCTTTCAGGCCGTTATGGCCGCCGTGGCCGCCACCTTGCTTAAATTTTGCCACGCCTGGCGGTAAATCCAGCTCATCGTGCGCCACCAAAATCTCTTCTGGCGCAATGCGATAGAAGGTCGCCATCGCCGCCACCGCTTTCCCGCTGAGATTCATAAACGTGGTGGGCACCAGCAGGCGCACATCTTCTCCCGCCAGCGACAGGCGCGTGGTGTAGCCGTAAAATTTTGGCTCGTCTTTTAACGACTGATTGTTGCGGCTCGCCAGTAAATCGACATACCAGGCACCCGCGTTATGGCGCGTTGCGGCGTATTCAGCGCCGGGATTGGCCAGCCCCACAATCAGTTTAATGCTGCTCACGATGTTTATCCTGTCTTGCTGCGGAAAGGGCGATAGTTTACTGCCTGGCGGCACGGATGACAAAGGTCGCAAGTAGCAGATAATGTCTCTGCGTGACTAATCATTTTCTATCGAAATCAAGGTACTGGCGGTAAAGATTTGTCAAAGGTTGTGAAGGATATGTGATCCTGTACGCAACTTAAGCGGCAACTATTGCCTAAGCTTATGGCTAGTTAACCATACGTGCTGTTTTGCTTTTATAAGGATGGAGGTGGATCATGAAACGTCAAAATTGCCGCTTTGTAGGTAACGGTTTGATGTGTTTGGGTTTACTGACGATGGTATTGGGCGTCGGCTATTCTATTATCAATCAGCTTCCTTCACTCAACCTGCCACAATTTCTCGCGCACGGTGCGATGTTCAGCATCTTCGTTGGCGCTTTGCTGTGGCTGGTCGGTGCACGCGTCAGCGGACGTGAGCGCGTAGAAGATCGCTATTACTGGTTGCGTCATTACGGTGATAAGCGTTGCCGTCGCAATCACTCATCACATTAAGTGAGTACGGTTTGCTGCAGCGGCTGTAACTGCGCGAGATAACATTCGATGCGGTTACGGCCGCTGGCTTTTGCGCGATACAAAGCTTCATCGGCCAGCGCCAGCAACGGCGGGAAAGGTTCGCCGGGCTGCAGCGCGGTGGCAAAGCCGATACTGACGGTATAGCGCACGTCGTTGGGTTGCGACAGCTGTGTCGCTAAACGGATACATTCACACACGCGCTGCGCCTGCTCGGCATCGCCGGGAATAATCGCTGCAAACTCTTCACCGCCCAAGCGGGCAAAATGTCCACTCTCCGGCAACAACGCTTGCACCACCTGACAAAAATCAATTAATACCTGATCGCCTTGCTGATGGCCAAAACGGTCGTTGATACTTTTAAAATGGTCCAGATCGAACAGCACCGCGCTGTAAACAAATTGCTGCGATTGTCGCGCGCTGCGCAGCACCATTTTATCTGCCTGCTCGAACAGTGCGCGACGATTCCACACGCTGGTGAGCGGATCAAGCATTGATGCCAGTTTGTGGGCGATTTGCGTGCGCTCATTCACCATCGCCAGAATGGTAAAGCTCAGGCCAATGACAAACAGAATCGATTCGAGAATCACATAAACCGAGAAGCTGGAGCCGCCGATCGCACCGCGCACCGGCGTTGCCACCGCATCATCCAGGAAGATGCGCGCCACATGGAACAGCAAATGAATCCACAGCAGGATTTGCGCCGGCCAGAAGGTGACGGTTAACGAGGCATGCACGCGCCACAGCAAGCGGATCAGCGCGCCGGTATAAATGATACACAGCAGGCAAACCACCAACACGCGCTTCGGCTGGCTGTGATAAAACTCGGGGAACAGGCACAGAATCGCCCACAATAAACCGCCGCCTAACCAGCTGAGTCCAATGGTTTTACCGCAGAAGATGCGGAAGGCGTTAAGCAGATTGCCGTAAGCCAACAGCAGCATGATGTTGCCGACCGCTACCGGTAAAAACTGGAATCCCGCGCTGCGTAAGCTGCTGAGGAACACCGCGGTCAACGTTAAAACCAACGCCAGCGTGGTGCAGCCCAATACGCGATCGTACTGCGCGCCAACCCAGGCAAAAACCAAAATGATACTCAAAAACCCCAGCACATAGAGCTCGCAAACAAACAGTGTGTAGATGTCGAGAGTCATAGTGGTCGGAGCTCTTGAAAAAGTGGGGAAGAAAATACCATTAATTATTGGAGCACTAAAGGGCGGTAATGCGAGTTGCTGGAAAAGAGTGGATGGCAGCGAGAATAGCGAGATTTAACGAAATTTATCGCGCAAATATCAGCGGCGAAAGTGGCTTAATCGGTGAGTCAGGTTTAGGACCGTGAACAAAGCAAAACCGGGCACAAGGCCCGGTTTCACGCGATGAATTAATGCTCAAACATCGCGGAGATTGATTCTTCGTTGCTGATACGACGAATCGCTTCGGCCAACATGCCAGACAGCGTCAAAGTACGCACGTTTGGCAGAGATTTCATCTCTTCAGACAGCGGAATGGTATCGCAGACAATCACCTGATCGATCACTGACTTACGCAGGTTTTCCACCGCGTTGCCAGAGAAGATTGGGTGAGTGGCGTAGGCGAAGACACGTTTCGCGCCGCGCTCTTTCAACGCTTCAGCCGCTTTGCACAGCGTACCGCCGGTGTCGATCATATCGTCGACCAGTACACAGTCACGACCCGCAACGTCACCAATAATGTGCATCACCTGAGAAACGTTCGCGCGTGGGCGGCGTTTGTCGATGATAGCCATATCGGTATCGTTAAGCAGTTTAGCGATGGCGCGGGCACGCACTACGCCACCGATGTCTGGGGAAACCACAATTGGATTTTCCAGGCCAATTTGCAGCATATCTTCCAGCAGGATTGGGCTGCCGAAGACGTTATCCACCGGGACATCAAAGAAGCCCTGAATCTGTTCAGCATGCAGGTCAACGGTGAGAACACGGTCAACGCCCACGCTGGAAAGGAAATCGGCAACCACTTTGGCGGTGATCGGTACACGAGCAGAACGCACACGGCGATCCTGACGCGCATAGCCAAAGTAAGGAATAACAGCAGTAATACGACCAGCAGAAGCCCGACGCAAAGCGTCGACCATCACAACCAGCTCCATCAGATTATCGTTGGTGGGGGCACAGGTGGACTGGATGATGAAAATATCACCACCGCGTACATTTTCGTTGATCTGTACACTTACTTCACCATCACTGAAACGGCCAACAGCGGCGTCTCCGAGGCTAGTGTAAAGGCGGTTGGCAATACGTTGTGCTAGTTCCGGGGTGGCGTTACCAGCAAATAGCTTCATATCAGGCACGAGAAGAACCTCAGGCTTGGCGTCCAGAGAATGAACGGCTCTAGAGTAACCGGCGAATACCAAAGAGCATGTTCATACGGGTGTGTTAATGCGCAACATGCAGTGTCTGGAACGTGTGACACTGTCACGTAGACGCTTTTAGCCCAGAAAGTGTGCGCTGCAACGGCGAGAGGTTAAGCCCGCGCGCCACAAATCCGCAAATCCATTTCGGGGCAAGCTCCAGCACCTGACGTGCGTCGGATTCGGTGTCAAATTCAGCAAACACACAAGCTCCGGTCCCAGTCAGGCGCGACGGCGCGTATTCTAGCAGCCAGGAAAGCAGCTCATCAACCTTACGAAAACGTTTTCTTGCCACAGACTCACAATCATTGTGAAAAGGACGCTGTAACAGTTCATCTAATGTGCGGATTGGTGAATCGCGCGTCAGATCGGGATCGCGGAACAGATCCGGCGTTGCGATACTCACGCCCGGATGCGCCACCAGATACCATTTTTCTGCCGGTTCAGCCGGCTGCAACAGTTCGCCCACGCCTTCAGCAAAGGCTGCGTGACCACCAATAAACACTGGCACATCCGCGCCCAGCTTGATGCCAATCGCTGCTAGCTCAGCAACGCTTAAGCCGGTTTGCCACAGATGATTCAGCGCCACTAATACCGTCGCCGCATCCGAAGAACCGCCGCCAAGCCCGCCGCCCATCGGCAAAACTTTCTCCAGCGCGATGCTGGCACCGGCCTGCGCGGGCAGCGTGCCACGCGCGGCGGCGAAGTTTTTTAACGCCTGCGCGGCACGCACAATCAAGTTCTCGTCATCTGGCACGCCACCCAGCGGCGTCAGCAGGGTAATCTTGCCGCTGCTATCTGGCGTGATTTCCAGCGTGTCACCGTAATCGAGAAACTGAAACAGCGTTTGCAGATTGTGGTAGCCGTCAGGACGACGGCCAGTGATATACAAAAACAGATTCAGTTTTGCTGGCGCGGGCCACGTGGTGATCATTGGGTGGTCCAGCTATCCATGCGTAATTTGATACGCTGACCGCCTTCAGACAGCTCCAGATTCGCCGGCAGCGGTGGATTCACTTTGCTGTCGTAATCAGAAATGTTCACTTTCCACTGCTGACCGTTGCGGCTGTAGTTCAGGCTTTGCAGCTGGTAATTGTTATTCAACTGATAATCGCTGGCATCGCCCGGCAGGCCCATCATCCACTGACGCAGATTAGCGAGCGGGATATCCATGCCGGTAAGCTGTGAAATCATCTTCTCGGCATCATTGCTGACGTAGCGCTTGCCTTTGTTATCAACGATCTGCACCACGGAACCTTGCGCATCCAGCTGCAATTCTGTGCTGCCGAGCGGATTGGTTAACAGCAGACGATAGCGATCGGCAGCGGTTTGCTGCCAGTTAAAGCGCGCATAGACTTTTTGCTTATCCGACAGGTACGCGAACGCGCCGCGCGTCTGATACTGGCTGATTTTCGCCACGGCTTGTTGATGCTGCTGCCATTGCGGTGACGTGGTGCTTGGGCCCGGACCTTGTGGTTTGTTAATGGTACATGCAGCCAGTAACACGCTGGCAAGGGGTAAAAGGCGCAGTAACTTGCGCGGGGGCAAATGCATCACGTGGTCATCTCCTCAGACACGTTTTTACTTCGTAACCGGTAACGCTAACCATCCGCATGTGAGCCGTCAATGCTGTTATGGCAATAATTGCGCACGATCAGTTTAATCTTATTACAGTCATAGGCTTTGTATGGCTTTTCTTGACCTGTGGCATCTTGTAGAATGCGCTGCACAAAACCCTGACAACTCTTGGGATATCCCAACCCGAATCACATGACGCTGCTTGCACTCGGAATCAACCACAAAACTGCACCTGTTGCGCTACGCGAACGCGTTGCGTTTACACCAGACACGCTGGAACTGGCGCTGAATAGCCTGCTGTCCCAGCCGATGGTGCAGAGCGGCGTGGTCCTCTCGACCTGCAACCGTACGGAACTCTACCTCAGTGTAGAGCAGCAAGCCGACCTGCAGGAGAAGCTGGTGCGTTGGCTGTGTGACTATCACGATCTGCGTGAAGAGGATGTGCGCAACAGCCTCTACTGGCATCAGGATAACGCGGCAGTCAGCCATCTGATGCGTGTAGCTAGCGGGTTGGATTCACTGGTGTTGGGTGAACCGCAGATTCTAGGTCAGGTTAAAAAAGCCTTTGTTGATTCGTCACGCGATCATGCGCTGAGCAGTGAACTGGAGCGCATGTTCCAGAAAACCTTCTCGGTGGCCAAGCGTGTACGCACCGAAACCGAGATTGGTGCCAGCGCCGTTTCGGTCGCCTTCGCCGCCTGTTCCCTGGCGCGTCAAATCTTTGAATCGCTCAGCACCGTTAACGTGCTGCTGGTCGGCGCCGGTGAAACCATCGAGTTAGTGGCGCGTCATCTGCGCGAACACTCCGTCAAGAAGCTGATGATTGCCAACCGCACCCGCGAGCGTGCGCAGCTGCTGGCTGATGAAGTTGGGGCGGAAGTGATTGGCCTCGGCGATATCGAAACGCGTCTGGCCGATGCCGACATCATTATCTCGTCTACCGCCAGCCCGCTGCCGATTATCGGTAAAGGCATGGTGGAGCGCGCACTGAAAGCGCGTCGCAATCAGCCGATGCTGCTGGTGGATATCGCCGTACCGCGCGATGTCGAGCCGGAAGTGGGCAAGCTGGCGAACGCCTATCTCTACAGCGTTGATGATCTGCAAGCGATCATCGAGCAGAACATGGCGCAGCGTAAAGCCGCCGCCGTACAGGCTGAAAGCATTGTGGTGCAGGAGAGCGGCGAATTTATGGCCTGGCTGCGCGCACAAAGCGCGGTTGAGACCATCCGTGAATATCGCTCGCAGGCCGATCAGGTGCGCGCCGAGTTACAGGAACGCGCGCTGGCCGCGCTGCAGCAGGGCGCTGACGCCGAAAAAGTATTGCAAGAGTTGGCGCACAAGCTGACCAACCGTTTAATTCATGCACCAACCAAATCACTGCAGCAGGCCGCGCGCGACGGCGACAGCGAACGCCTGCAGATCTTACGTGACAGCCTCGGTTTAGAGTAATCTGGTCAGTCACGACCTATCACTGGGATACCCGCTATTACATGAAGAGCTCTATTGTTGCCAAGCTGGAAGCGCTCCAGGAACGCCACGAGGAAGTGGAAGCGTTGCTGGGCGATGCCGGCGTGATTGCCGATCAGGATCGTTTCCGTGCGTTATCACGCGAATATGCCCAGCTTAGCGACGTCACCCGTTGTTTCCGCGAATGGCAGCAGGTGCAGGAAGATGTTGAAACTGCCGAAATGATGCTGGAAGACCCGGAAATGCGCGAGATGGCGCAGGAAGAATTGAAGCTGTCACGCGAGAAGCGTGAAGAGCTGGAACAACAGCTGCAAGTGCTGCTGCTGCCGAAAGATCCCGACGATGAACGTCCGTGCTTTGTCGAAGTGCGCGCCGGCACCGGCGGTGATGAAGCGGCGATTTTTGCCGGCGATCTGTTCCGTATGTACAGCCGTTATGCTGAAGCACGTCGCTGGCAGGTGGAAATCATCAGCGCCAACGAAGGTGAGCACGGCGGCTATAAAGAAGTGATCGCGCGCATCATCGGCGACGGCGCGTATGGCCGCTTTAAGTTTGAATCGGGCGGTCATCGCGTCCAGCGCGTGCCGGAAACCGAATCGCAGGGGCGTATTCACACTTCAGCTTGTACCGTTGCGGTGATGCCGGAGCTGCCAGAAGCGGAAATGCCGGAAATCAACGCTGGCGATTTGAAAATCGACACCTTCCGTTCCTCTGGTGCCGGTGGTCAGCACGTTAACACCACCGATTCAGCGATTCGTATCACCCACTTGCCAACCGGCATTGTGGTGGAGTGTCAGGACGAACGTTCTCAGCACAAAAACAAAGCCAAAGCGTTGGCGGTGTTGGGCGCGCGTATTCACGCGGCGGAAACGGCGAAGCGCAATGCCGCAGAAGCCTCAACGCGTCGTAACCTGCTGGGCAGCGGCGACCGTTCGGATCGTAACCGCACCTATAACTTCCCGCAGGGCCGCGTTACCGATCACCGCATCAACCTGACGGTTTATCGTCTCGACGAGGTGATGGAAGGCAAGCTGGATTCCCTGATTGAGCCGATTGTGCAGGAGTATCAAGCCGATCAGCTGGCCGCGCTGGCTGGACAGGACTAATGATCGTTCGTCGCTGGCTACAGCAGGCTGTGGTAGCGCTCTGTGGCGGCGACAGCCCGAAGCGCGATGCGGAAATATTGCTGGGTTTCGTGACGGGCAAACCGCGCAGTTGGCTGATCGCCTTTGACGATGCCGAACTGGACGCGCAGCAGCAGGAACAGCTGAATGCGCTGCTGGCGCGCCGCGTCAACGGTGAGCCGATTGCGCATCTGGTTGGCGAGCGTGAATTCTGGTCGCTGCCGTTGCGCGTCAGCGATGCCACGCTGATCCCGCGCCCGGACACCGAAGTGCTGGTGGAACAAGCGCTGGCGCATCTGCCGGCCACTGCAACTTCACTGCTGGATTTAGGCACCGGCACCGGCGCGATTGCGCTGGCGCTGGCCAGCGAACGGCCAGGCTGTCAGGTTATCGGCTGCGATCGCATTGCAGCCGCAGTGGAACTGGCGCAGGACAACGCGCAACGTCTGCACATCAATAACGCCCGTTTTATCCTCAGTAATTGGTTCAGCGATCTTCCCGCCCAACGTTTTGATCTGATTGTCAGCAATCCGCCCTATATTGATGCCGCCGATGAACATCTGCAGCAGGGCGACGTGCGCTTTGAACCGCTCAGCGCGCTGGTGGCAGACGATCAGGGTTTGGCCGATTTACGTTTCATCATTCACACCGCACCGCACTGGCTGCACGCGGGCGGCTGGCTGCTGCTGGAACATGGATGGCAGCAAGGCGAAGCCGTGCGTGCAATCATGACGCAGCACGGTTATCAGGCGGTAGGCACCGTTGACGATTACGGCGGTAATCCGCGCGTCACACTAGGACAATTTTTTAACAAGGAATAACGATGGCGAGCTGGTATCCCCTCATTAAACATTTTCACTTGCTGACCGTCGCGCTGACGATTTGTCTGTTTTTGCTGCGCTTCTATTGGCAAACCACCGGCTCAGCGATGCTGCAACGCCGCTGGGTGCGCATTGCACCGCACATTAACGACACCTTTTTGCTGTTAAGCGGTGCGCTGCTGGTGATGATTACGCATTTTTATCCGTTCACACCGCAAGGAAGCTGGCTGACGGAGAAGCTGTTAGCGGTTATTATCTACATCGCCTTAGGTTCCGTGGCATTGAGCCGTCGCCCACGTAAAATGGGGACACGTTGGATCGCCTTCCTGATTGCAATCGTAGCTTTGCTGTTTGTGATTAAGCTGGCGATGACCAAAATGCCGTTATTGGGGATTGTATGACCTCGCCAGAGCAACTCGATTACAGTGAAACACCGTTGAGTGAAGCGGTGATTGGCGCCACATGCGCCATACGCAATGATTTTTCTGCGCCTTCTGTGCAACAACAGTTGGCGGTAATGGTCGATGAAGCCCGTGAGTTCATCAGCAGCGAGCAGGACGCCGATTTGCAGCTGGGTAAGCTGCTTGAGCTGTTCTATCGTCAATGGGGATTTGGCGGCGCCAGCGGCGTCTACAATCTCTCTGATGCGCTGTGGATCGACAAAGTATTGAAGAGCCGTCAGGGCACCGCAGTGTCGCTGGGCGTAATTCTGCTGCACATCGCCGATGAGCTGGAATTGCCGCTAATGCCGGTGATTTTCCCGACGCAGCTGATTCTACGCGCCGACTGGTTAGATGGCGAAATGTGGCTAATCAACCCGTTCAACGGCGAAACGCTGGATACGCACACGCTGGAAGTGTGGCTTAAGGGCAACATCAGCCCAACCGCCAAGCTGTATAACGACGATCTCGACGAAGCCAAGACTATCAACGTGATGCGCAAGATGCTCGACACCTTGAAATCCGCGCTGATGGAAGAGAAACAGATGGAGCTGGCGCTGAACGTCAGCAAAGTGCTGCTGCAGATCGATCCTGATGATCCTTATGAGATCCGCGACCGTGGTTTGATTTACGCGCAATTAGAGTGTGAACACATCGCGCTGACTGATTTGACCTATTTCGTTGAACAGTGTCCTGAAGATCCGGTCAGCGAGATGATTAAAGTGCAGATTCACGCAATTGAACAGAAACAGGTAACGCTGCACTAAGCGTTACCCGATAAAAGGAAAGGAAAGGGCATGACACAGAAAGTAGTGAAAATCGGCGATATCAAGGTCGCAAACGATCTGCCATTCGTTCTCTTCGGCGGCATGAACGTGCTGGAATCGCGCGATCTCGCCATGCGCATCTGCGAACACTACGTTAAGGTCACCGACAAACTCGGCATCCCTTACGTATTCAAAGCCTCTTTTGATAAAGCGAACCGCTCTTCGATCAAATCCTATCGTGGTCCAGGCCTGGAAGAGGGCATGAAGATTTTCCAGGAGCTGAAGCAGACTTTCGGTGTGAAAATCATCACCGACGTGCACGAAGCATCGCAGGCGCAGCCGGTGGCTGACGTGGTTGATGTGATTCAGCTGCCGGCATTCCTCGCGCGTCAGACCGATCTGGTGGAAGCGATGGCGAAAACCGGCGCGGTCATCAACGTGAAGAAGCCACAGTTTGTGAGCCCAGGCCAGATGGGCAACATCTATGACAAATTCGTTGAAGGCGGTAACGATCAGGTTATCCTGTGCGATCGCGGCAGCAACTTCGGCTATGACAATCTGGTTGTTGATATGCTTGGCTTCAACGTGATGAAGAACGTCACGCAAAATAGCCCAGTGATCTTCGACGTCACCCACGCGCTGCAAACGCGCGATCCGTTCGGCGCTGCGTCTGGCGGTCGTCGTGCGCAGGTAGCTGAGCTGGCGCGCGCTGGTATGGCGGTTGGCATTGCTGGCTTGTTTATCGAAGCACACCCAGAACCAAACAGCGCGAAATGCGACGGTCCATCGGCGCTGCCGCTGGATAAGCTGGAGCCATTCCTGGTGCAGATGAAAGCGATTGACGATCTGGTGAAGAGCTTCCCAGAGCTGGATACCAGCAACTGATTGTTTTCAGATGTGAAAAAGGCGCCGATGGCGCCTTTTTTATTGGCAGGTCGCCATAAATGGCGACCTGTCACTCACAGCATAATCGTCAACAAATACCCGGCAAATAGCGCCAGATGCGCGGCACCGTTCAACACATTGGTGCGGCCCGTTGAGAACGAAATGTGGCACAGAATCAACACGGCGCTCATCATCACCATCTGCGGCGGCTCAAGGCCGAACACCAATTGCTGGTCGGTCAGGGTAGCGATAATAGTAACCGCAGGCACGGTCAGTGAAATAGTCGCCAGCACCGAACCGAAGAACAGATTCATTGCGCGCTGCACCTGATTCATCAGCACCGCTCTAATCGCACCTAAACCTTCCGGAGACAGGATTAACAGCGCCACCAGGAACCCGGTGAACTGCGCCGGGGCATTCAGCTCTGTCAGCAGGCTCTCCAGCGGATTAGCGTTCATCTTGGTTACGGCGATAACCGCAATCAGATGCACGATCAGCCATACGGTGTGCCACAGTGAACTGTGCGCAGAAGGCTTGCCGTGATGCGGATCGTCGCCATCATCTTCATGCTCATAAACGAACAGGCTTTGGTGCGTTTTGGTTTGAATCAGCAGGAATACGCCGTACATGGCGGCGGAAATCGCCGCAATAATCAGCGCCTGGGTGGTAGTGAAGTTGCCGCCGGGTAACGCATTGGGAAACACCAGCACCAGAATCGCCAGCGGGAAAATGGCGATCATGTATTGCTTAACGCCCGCCAGATTAACGTACTGCGTGGCAAACTTGCGTCCGCCCAGCAGCAGGGCACAGCCGACCAAACCGGCAGTCACAATCATGATGATCGAGTAAAGCGTGTCGCGCATCAGCGCGGGCGCGGCGTCGCCGGTGGCCATCAGCGCCGAGATCAGGCTCACTTCGAGAATGACAACGGAAAGACTTAAAATCAGCGAGCCATAAGGTTCGCCTAAACGGTGTGCCAGAACGTCGGCGTGACGCACCACGCTGAACGCGCTAAACAGAATGGCAACTAATGCCAACAGATTGATGCCGATAACCGGCAGAAGCGCTGTCTGGTTGCCGAAGAAGCTCAGCACCGCCAGCGCAGCAACGGGGAAAATCAGTGAGTACTCGGTATGGCGGGTTTTCTCATGTCCAGGCATTTACCATCCTCTCCGGAAAAAGTACAAAGCAGGCAATCATTGCCTGATAAATATAATGAGTTTTCTGACGCAACGCAGTGTAACTTTTCAACAACTGTGCTGCTGTGACTTTACGCGATTTTACCAAAAGCGTTTATTATGTATAACACGGCAAAAGAGCATGTTATCGCTGGATTAACGCCTGTATTCATTATGTTGCATCAGTCATCCACTAAATTAAAGATGAGATTGGTCTGTTTAATTGACTTGTTTGATACGGCTTATGGGGGTTTAACTCTCTTAAATCCAATATTCTCGTAAAAGTCGGACTTTATGCGGATTTTTTGCTTCGCTTCGCACTTTTCCTTCCAATATTGAAGTTCCTCGCCAGGCAGCCGATGCTATTTACACAGAATTTCCCTTTTGTGATCGGGGTCAATCTTGAATGTTTTGTTAAAAATGAATTAATGTCTTCTCTTAAGGCGAAGTGATCAGCGTCGCCTGTAGACATCAGTTTTAAGGAACCACACCGGCAAGATGTCAGCGCAGTAGAGGAGACCACAGTGTTAACGCGGGAATTTTTATTAAAAGCAGATTGTAAAACATCGTTTGGCGATATTGATGAAGCGCTGTTCTGGAGCTGTGAAAAGCGTGCGGCATCGCTGTCAGCGACGCTTGCCTGTCGTCCTGACCAAAGCCCGGTGTGGATTTTTGGCTACGGCTCGCTGATGTGGAACCCGATTTTTGAAGCGGCAGAAGTGGCGCCTGGCCGATTAGAGGGCTGGCACCGTGCGTTTTGTCTGCGTCTGATTGCCGGTCGCGGCACCGTCACCGCGCCTGGTCGCATGCTGGCGCTGAAAGAGGGCGGATCCACCAGTGGACTGGCGTTCCGTTTACCGGAATCGCGACTGCATGATGAGCTGGAGCTGCTGTGGAAGCGTGAAATGATCACCGGCTGCTATCTGCCAACCTGGTGTGAGCTGGAGCTGGAGGGTGGACGAAACGTCACCGCGCTGGTGTTTATTATGGATCCGCGTCATCCATTGTATGAAACCGACTCATGTCGCAGCACCATCGCGCCATTAATTGCCCAGGCCAGTGGGCCGCTCGGCACCAACGCACAGTATCTCTATGCGCTGGAGCAGGAGTTAGGTAAACGTGGGATGCAGGAAGCGGCGTTGACGCGCCTGGCGGCAGAAGTCAGAGCGCTGCAGAATCATTCAGCAGCGCGCTAACGCGCATTACTGCGCTGGATTAATCAGCCAGGTTCCCGGCTTATCGATGGTCAACGATTGGCTGTGCACCTGGTTGCCGTTACGCACTTCAATGCGATAGTTCCCCGCCGCCAGATTCAATGAAGCAAACCCGCTGCTGGAGGGTTTCACATCCCGGGCTTCGCCATTCAGCATCACATTCTCACCCGCCTGCAAACGCAGATAAACCGTCGCTACCGTTGGCGCATTGCTCGCTACATTATTGGCTGGTGCAGCAGGCGCGGCTGGCGTGGTGCTCGCGGCCACCGGCGGCACTTCGCTGTGACGATTCGCTTTCCACACCACCACCACAACCGCCAACACCGCAATCGCAGCGGCCACCACTAAACCGGGCGACAAACGACGCACGTTGCGTGGCGTCAAAGGTTCAACCGCGGCTGCGGCATGATTGACCGCCAACACCTGCGGTTCCGGCGTTGCCACAATCGGCTCCGCCGGTACAACCGGTTCGGCCACCACCGGAATGGTGGTAGAGAGCGCTTCGACATCGCTTACCGGCAGATCGATCAGGCTGGCAAAGGCATCAATGCTTTGCGGACGATCTTCCGGCTTCATCGCTAACGCGCAGTCGATGGCGTGCAACAGCGGCAGCGAATAGCCTTCCGGCTTGCGCTCCACCAACGGCTGATAGTTATCCTCAATGCAGCGCACCACGCTCACCGGCGGCGCATGGCCGGTGATCAGGTTATGCAGCACTGCGCCCAGCGCATAGATATCGGTCCACGGACCTTGCTCGATTTCGCCTTCTTCGCTGTATTGCTCAATCGGCGCAAAGCCGGGTTTAAGCATGATCTCGGTTTCATCAGAGAGGTTACCGATCTCTTTGCGCGCCGAGCCAAAATCGAGCAGCACCGGCAGCTGATTTTCCTGAATCTGGATGTTATCCAGCGAGATGTCGCGATGCAGATAACCGGCAGCGTGAATGGTATCGATGGCGCCAAACAGCGGCGGCAGCAGACGACGGATCCAGCTTTCATCAATGCTGTCCGGACTGGTGATCTGCCACTCTTTCAGCGTCATGCCGCTGTAATAAAGCGTGCCCATGTAGGCGGTGCCGTTCTCTTCCCAGAAGCGCAACACGTGCAGCAAGCCGGGATGATTAAAGCGTGCCAGCAGGCGCGCCTCCTGAATAAAGCTATTGCGACCGGCGGTGAACAGCTTGTGGAAACGCTCACCGCGCAGTTCCAGCGACATATCCGCCGCACGCACCGCCAGCGAGACGGGCATGTACTCTTTGATGGCGATGGTGCGTTCCAGCTGATGATCCCAGGCACGATAAACAATGCCGAAGCCGCCGCCGCCAATCACTTCCTTGATTTCAAATTCATTAAACCGGTAGCCCGCAGGCAGGGCATTAGGTGTATGGTTTTCGTTTGCCGACATAGTGAACTCTCTGAACACGTCCTGTAGCGCCCCGTCATCACGATGACGGCGGGCAACGACCGCTAATTAATTAATGTTACGCCAGGCACCAATCGCCGGATCGGCGAGATCCGCATGCAGGGTGTCAATCAGTAACACAGTCACTTTTTGCTGTGGCATAAATTGCGGCGACCAAACGCCGCGTAACGTCTCAACCCGCTTTTTCAGCACATCGCTGTCCTGATCGGCGGTTTTGTCCATCTTCACCAGAAGTGTGCCGCTGAAGCGCCACACATGCTGTTGTGCATCAAACGGCAGCACTAACCAGCTATCATCGGCATCCGGACGCGTAACAATCATGCGCTGGTTATTCACCGAGACCACTTCCAGCGGCGGACCGCTTAGTTTCAAATCTGCAATCGGGTAGCCCTGATAGAAATTCAGCGCCACATTGCGCGTTTTACCGTCGCTCATCAGCGTCATTTCGCTCGGGCCTTCCAGCCAGCCTTCGGTGGAGCAGTGCTGATTCGGGTTATCCGGGATAAACAGTGATTCGCCTTTGTCATCCCACCAGGTGCGGAAATGACAGCCGCCCGGCAAGGCAAAATGCTGCAACGGCGTGCTATCCGCCGGGCGCGAGAGATCGAGCGGCGCGGCATTATCGGCGGTTGCGCTGGCGGTGGCATCGTTGATGACGATGGGACGCCAGTTCTGTAATTTGGCCGCGCTACCGTTTGCCAGCACGCTGCCCTCTTTATTAGTCATCTGCCACGGCAGTTCATCCAGCAAGCCGCACTGATTAGCCAGCAGCGTACCGACGCGCGGCAGGAAGCTGGTCAGGACGCTGGAATCGGTGCTTTTGCCCGAAACAATGCGCAGCGGCAGCGTCTCTTTGCACCAATCGTTGGGTGCTTTGCTCGCCACGTCATCGATGTAGACTTCCAATGACAGGCTCGGTGAATAGACCACACGATAATCTTCTGCCTGCGCATTTCCGGCCAGCAACAGGGTTGCGAAGCCCGTCAACCACACTTTCATAAGAATCCTTGGATCAATAACGTGACGGCAGAAAACGTGCCGCATCAGCCTGGGAATAAAGCAGCGTCGCTTCCTGCGGTTCGCCAATCCAGACGGCCAGAGCGCTGAGATTGTCGCTTTTAACACTGCGGTTAACGGCTTGTTCCATCAAAGTCAGCCACTCTTCGCAGGCATTCACCATGCGCAGGGCCAGTTCCATTTCGTGGGTGGTGAGATTGAGCCAGAATCCATCGCTGCAAACTAAAAACGCATCGCCGTCGGCCAGCGTAATCACCTCGCTAAAGGTGGCCGGACGGGCAGGCTCAACACCGAGCGCATTATAAAGTAAATTACTGTTAATGCCGGTATTTTCATAGCCCGCCTCGCGTAACTGCTGGGCCAAACTGTGATCACGCGTCACCTGATTCAGCACCCCGTGGCGGAAGTGATAAACCCGGCTGTCGCCAGCGTGCGCCCACCATGCGAGCTGTTTTTCACGGTCGATAAACAGCGCGGCAAGCGTGGTGCTCATCCGGGAAAAATTCGGATTGTTTCCCTGTGCCTCAATCAGCACCTGCTGGCAATGTTCGATGGCGGCACGCGTGCTTTCCGGCGTGAAGGTCGCGCTTTGCTGCAACTGCGTCAGCAGCGTATCGCGCACCAGCTGCGCAGCGATATCTCCGCCGGGCAAACCGGCGACGCCGTCGCACACCATAAAACAGGCTTTATGATCGTCCAACTCGGCACCGGTACGATCCTGATTTTCGTCACGCATGCCTTGCTGGCAGCGGCTGGCAAACATCATCTTCATGCGTCTTCGGTCCGCGTCTGAGAATCCTTGTATTGATTCACTTCCATATCATAGGCATGCAGGAAGGCTTCGCCGAACAGCGTGTGGAAGTCATCTTCAATTTCACCGGCGGTACGCTGATAGTGGCGAGAGAAGTAATCCCACAGCGCCGCTTTACGTCCGGTGCTAAACCCAAGCTTTGGCAGCACGCCATCTTTGCGCGCTTCTTCCTCTAAGCGCTGCGGGTTAAACGATTGCAGCATGGCGGCGATAATCGCGCGGATGCCGGCAATCATCCCCAGCTGATGCGCCTGCAAATCCACCAGCGCATCGCGTACCGCCGGTTCCGGTGGCATAAAGCCCGGCATCTGGCTCTGATACATCTGCATCAACACGGTTTTACCGGACGGCAGAATTTTGAAAGGGTTATTCGCCTCGTTGAGGATCATCGTCATGTCGGCTTTCACGCCACGCTTGAGAATCGAGCGCGAGGAGAGTAGGGCGACGGTGCCTTGCGAAAACAGGCTCAGCATGCGACCAGTGACACGCATCTGCTCTTCGGTGATGGTGGTTTGGTGGCCGTTGTTCAGCCCCATGCCTTCCAGCAACGCGGCAATCAGTTTGTCCTGAGAGACGCCCGGCAACGTGGCTGGCAGCGTCGGCGCATCGCTTTGCGGATCGATGGCGAGGCGCGGATCGTTGCGACGTTCCTGACGCGCAACCGGCTCGGGAATCACGTCGGGCTCCTGCATCATGCCGAGCGGGTCATCGCTGCTGTCAGCAAAGAACGCCAGCGGATCGTCCTGGCGGGCTTTGAGGTTGTTGGGATCGCGCACTTCGAGCCCGTACTCACCAATTTGCAGCGTGTCGCCATCCTGCAACGCTACCTGCGAGCCGCGTTGCAACGCGACGCCGTTCAATACCACCGACGTGACGCTGCCCTGATTGGTCAGGCGGCATTCGCCCTCCGGCGAAAGGTGCACCAGCGCCTGCAAGCGCGATATAGCGCGCGATTCGTCAGGCAGCACCAGATCGTTATCCTGACTGCGGCCGATGGTGCCGCCGGGCGGTTTGAAGGCTACCGTCTTGGCGGGCACATCCGTATTGCACTGCACAATGGTAAATTGCATGAGTCATCCCGTTAACAAGGCAAACGCGACGGCCTATTCAAACATCGGTGGATAGAGGCCGTTGCGGCCCGGCTGTGCACCAGACGCCGGGTTAAACAATAATGAAAAAAGTTGCGCAGTCAGCGGGCCACTGTGTTTATGCGTGGCATGGCTAAAACCGTCACTGCGATTACTCCACCAGTAGCTCATGTGCTGCTGCGGATCGAACCTGTCAGCCACTTCACGCCAGCTCAGCGTGCAGGGCAAATCATCAAAACCAATCACATCCATGATGTCGCTGCGCTGCGTATCCGGCACCAGCAGCGGCGACAGGCGCTGCATTTGCTGTTCCAGCGCATCGGGATTGAGCCGATCCCGCACCGCGTGCAGCAGCAGCGCGCCCAGTTCCTGAAACCAGTCGCCGGACATGGCCAGCTGCGCGCTGTGCCAGCGGCTCAGCGGAAAGCTACGCAGCGCCAGCAGCGGCCAGCTGCGGCCCACGCGATCGCACGAGGGCAGCAGGCAGCCCATCTGCACCTGCTGACGCAGCGGCGAAAGCGGCAACACAAAATTCCACACCGGCGCACGTAAAAACTGTGCCGGACTGGCATCCGGTTGCTGATGCCAGTGCGTCAATCCCTGTTGAAACCAGTGGCTCCACGGCGTCACGGTATTTTCGCTCAGACGCTGGCGCAAAAAATCGCCGGTGGCCGGTAACTTGCCGTACCAGCCCGGCGCAGTGTGTGTCGGCATGATTACCTCACCATTACTCACTGTGTCTGGTCAATCGCTGCGAAACGACGTGCGGCGCAATCGCCAGCGTGTTGCTGCTGTCACCGGCATTTTTCAGATTCTCCGCAAGCTTGCGCATCATCAACGCGTTGTCACGCGCATAGGGCGAAGACTGAATTTGTTGATCCAGCAGCTGGCTCAGATGCCAGTCGAGCTGCTGCAAATCACGCGCGCTAACATCATCCGGTAGCGTACGCTGCAGGTTTTGCATCAGCCAGCCACGCAGGAACTCGCCGTCATAATTGCGCGGCTGATACAGCATTTGATAAGCGCGCAGCGCATTGCGACTGTATTCGTTATCGGTACCCGGATCGTCACGCAGCAAATTAGTGATCTGCTGTGCCACGCGCGGCAACAGTAAAGACTTAAGCGCATTTTGATAAAGCGCCCACGCCGCATCGCTTACCTGGTTACCGCGATACAGCCCAACGCGCATGGTAAGCGGTGGATTGTCGAGGGAAAAACGCTCGGAGAGCGGCAGTTTCACCAGGTTATTTAAGAAGGGTAGCAGATCAAAAATATTATCGGCGGGCTGATGGATCACCTGCTGACTTTGCGTGGTGATCGGGCCAATGCGCTCTGCAACCTGGTCGAGATAACGCTGATTCTGAATATAGCTGGTGAGCCACAAACAAGAGAGCAGCAGCAGCGCGCCGGTCAGCACGCCATAACCGATCCAATGGAACAGGCGGTTGCGGTATTCCCAATGGCGATTGCTACCCGCCAGGCCACTTTCGCGGAACACCAGATCGCTCAGCAAATCGCGGATAAAGAAACTCTGCCCTTTGTTGCCCGGAATGGGACTGCTGCGATTAACGCTATCCCAGGCCGCGAGGCTGCTTTCCCCGGTGTGCGGCAGTTGCAGTTTACGATTGAGCTCGCCCATGATGCGGTCAAACGGCAAACCTTCCTGCGTGCCGCTGGTGAAGAACAGACCGCGCGCCGACCAGGCAATCGGCTCCTGATGGCTGGAGAACACCACATCAAGATACTCATTCAGCAGCGGACGCAGCGAGCTGAACTCTTGCGGGAACAGGAAGCTGTCGGCGCGCTGGGTGAGATCGCGTTCACCTGCCATCACCTCGGCCAACTGCTGCTGTAAACGCTGCTCTAAGTGCTGATATTGCTGGCTGAAGCTACGATGCCAGTCATCTTTGTGCGGTTTGCCCGGTTCCCACGGAAAGGTAAAGCCCCAAATCGCATCACGCTGCGGCTTGCTTTGGCTGCCGTAGAAACTCATAAACCCTTTGAGCAGGTCGGTTTTGGTCACCATCACGTAAACCGGGAAGTGAATGCCGGTGTGCTGATGCAGCTCCGCCATGCGCTCACGCAGCGCGCTGGCCTGCGCATGACGCGCTTCGGCTGAATCGGTCAGCAGATCGGAAACGCTGATGGTCATGATCACGCCGTTAATCGGCTGGCGGGTGCGATAACGCTTCAGCAGGTTAATAAAACTCTGCCACTCCGCGCCGTCGCGCGCGCGCTGGCTCTCCTGCAGGGCGTAACGCCCGGCGGTATCGATCAGTACTGCGCTGTCAGTAAACCACCAGTCGCAATGGCGCGTGCCGCCCACGCCGCGAATCGCCGCTTTACCGAGGCTGTCGGTCAGCGGGAATTCAAGACCGGCATTGAGTAACGCGGTGGTTTTACCGGCGCCCGGCGCGCCAATCATCACGTACCACGGCAGCTGATAAAGGTAATGACTTTGAAAACGAGCCAGCCAGCTCTGCTGATGGCGGCGACCAAACTGAGTACGCTTTAAACGCAGCGCCGCTTCACTGAAGCGCTGCGCCAGCAGGGTTTCTGTGGCCTGACGATCGGATAACTCTTCTTGGCTCATCTGCTGCAGACGATTAAGCAGCTTGCTGTTAAACCAGCCGCGCCACAATGCCGGGATAAACTGGAACAGCAGCCAGAGTAGATAAAGCAGACCGACCGCTAACTGGCGCGGCAATACCGGCTCGAGCGGGCGCGTATCGCCCCAGCTCCACAGCGGTCCGAGCATCCATAGCACACAGCTCAGCGCCGTGACGCCAATCAGGCTCCACAGCAGGCGATGGGTTAACAGATGTTGCAGTGATGCGCGCATCATTGGCCTCCCTGATGATTGCCGAGGGTTTCCGGTGTCACAAACAGGGTGATTTCCACCCGACGATTGCGGGCGCGGTTTTCATTGCTGTCGTTCGGCAGCAGCGGATTGCTGTCGCCGCGACCTTCTGCTTTCACGCTGTGACCTTCGGCGAGCTGCGGATTAAGCAGCTGGGTGATGGCGCGTGCGCGGGCAAAAGAGAATTCGTAGCTCGAGGCGAAACGGCCATCGACCGGGCTGTTATCGGTATACACCGACACCAAAACCGTGCCTTTCACGGTTTTCATCGCGCTGGCCACATGCGCCAGCAGCGCGCGACCGACCTGATTCACCACCGTGCCGTCGCTGGAGAACAGTTTATCCGCCGGGATAATCACTTTGCTACCGAACGCGCCGTCGCTCACTTCCAGCTGTCCGGCCGCAATCACATCATTCAGACGTTGATGCAGATCGAGCAGCGCTTGCGGGGAAGTAGGGCGACGTCCTGGCGTGATTTGTGGCAGCGGGGTTTGATAGATGGTGCGCAGCAGCGGTTCGGCGGCGTTGCCGAGTCGCCAGTTGAGCCCGCTGTAAATCAGGCTCGCCACCAGCGTGGCTAAGGTAACGCAGGCCCAGAGCGGCACCATTGGACGCGTCAGGGTGCTGACCAAAGGATGCACTTCCACCAGCGGCACCGCCGGATTGGCGCTCGACGGACGATGCTCGGCTATCAATTGCGCCAGGCGTTTGCGGATCGCTTCACACTGTGCGCGACCGCTGTCACTGCCGCGATAGCGACCTTCATAGCCGAGCAACAGGCAATAGTGGATCAGTTCCAGCAGCCACAAATGCTGCTGCGGGCTCTGCGAAACGCGCGACAACAGCTGGAACACTTTCTCGCCGCCCCAGCTTTCATTATGAAAAGTCACCAGCATGCCGTTACCGGACCACACGCCGCGCGTGCCCCACGGCGTTTGCGCCGCGGCTTCGTCCAGCACGCTGCACAGGCAGTAGCGCGCGCCGATGATCATCTCAAAAGGTAAACCCGCTTGTTTACAGCGTTGTTCGAATTGGCGGATCTCTTCGATCAGTAACTGGCGCAATCCGGCAGGATCGTCATGCGTAGCGGCCTGCCGTATACGTACCACGGCATTCAGGATAGGTGCTGCGGCATTAAGCAAAAGGTTATCATTGCCCGCGACAATGCCATCGCGAGCAAGGGAATCCTGAGTCATTAAATCTTGGTTATCCAGGCAAGGGCGAAAATCACAGCCCGCACGGCGAAAGCTGCTGCGGGCATTGTGCGCCGGATTGCATTATCAGTCTAAAATCCAGGTCGCGGTATCGTTAGTGCGACAAGCTTTACTGGCGCCCCCAACGGCCACACAGACCTGTTTGCTGTTGCGGCGAGGGCGCGGGCGATCGCTACGAATGGTCGCGTCATAACGGCTACTCTCTACGCCCGCTTTCGGCGGAATATAGCCAATTAACTGGCCGTTAGGCTCATCGGCCACCGCCAGCCAGCTGTGTTCAACACGTCCCAGCACTTCAAACGGTTTGGCGTTATCAAGATAGCGCACTACCTTGCCACCAAAATCAGGCGTGGTCATCACGGATGCCGCATAGAGCGCGCGATAACTCTCATTGACCGGCGTGAATTCGCCAGGTGCTGCCACCGCATGACGATGAACCAGTTGGACGCCATTCACTTCACTGGTTACCAGCGTGTCATCAGTAACGGGTGGCGGTGGCGCTTTACACGCAGCCAGACTTAACACCGCCAGCAACACAAGCACGAGACTCTTATTCACCATGATCCTCAAATTTCATCAGATTAGCTGCAGAGTAATCTGCGGCACGAGCCTTTAAGGCAGGCAGATTAGGCAGCGAGAAAGCCATCAAAAAAACAGACAGATTACAGAAAGATAGTGCTGAACTAAGTCTACCTAAGACTTTTGAGAATTCAAACCATTGCACCCTTAGAAATCCCGTGCTACCGGGCGAAAAAGCAGCGCAGGCCGATGATATAAAACACATAGTCACGGTGATAGATAAGCTCAGTTAATTTATTCGATGCAGTTAGCGATGCGCGGTGGCGCAGCAGCTTTTGGTGCCTGCTAGTGCCAATCAAAAATGGTAAATAAGATTAATCTATTTATGCGAGTTAAAAAAGATTGCTCAGCGAAACAATTTTCTTAAATTCGGAATTTCCGGGCACATATTTGCCACTTTTAAACGCAGCACGGCATGGCTTTTGCTTAGCGAGCATTTCTCGTCGCAGGTAACGTGCACAAAGGCTGTGCACCCTTTGCGACCTGATAGTGCATTTTTCAGTCAGAAAGGTGATGGCAGGGTTATTCTGCACCCGTTGCGCGATAAAAAACGCCTGGCACACCGTTTGCAATACCTCTCTGACATTGCGCATTTGCTTCGTGTCTTAGCCGAAACGAGTGCTTTGGATAAAGGCGTCCTCCACATGGTAATCACATGCTGCAGGACGCCTTTTTTTATAACGGCTGTGACCAGTAACTCAACGCAATTTCACTTATGGCTAAATAAGCTCACATTTCCCCCCTTTAATCCGCCCTTTAGCCTGCCAGGGTTTTGGCATTCTATGCTCAGAATTCCTGCCAGCTGAGGTATGTCGTGGCTGAAGAGAGTAACGAGGACAAAACAGAATCGCCCACGCCCCACCGACTTGAAAAAGCGCGTGAGGAGGGGCAGATTCCGCGTTCGCGCGAGCTGACTTCAGTGATGATGCTGTTGATTGGATTGCTGATCCTGTGGGTCGGCGGCAACAGCATGGCGGAGCGTCTGGCCAGCATGGTCGCCACCGGTTTTCGTTTTGATCACGGCATGGTCAGCGATGACAAAGTGATCATCGGCCACATTGGCAGCCTGATTAAGCAGGCGGTGATCGCGCTGCTGCCGCTGATGGGCGGTTTAGTGGTAGTGGCGATTGCCGGACCGATGGCGCTGGGCGGCCTTAACTTCAGCGGTAAATCCATCAAGTTCGATCTTAAAAAGCTTAACCCGCTCACCGGAATCGGCCGCATGTTCTCCGGTCAAACCGCCGCTGAGCTGGTGAAGTCGATTATGAAAGCGGTGCTGGTGGGCATCGTCGCCGGTTGGTACATCTGGAGCCACTGGCAAGAGATGCTGCGTTTGATGAGCGAATCGCCCATCAACGCGCTGCATCATGGTTTATCGATGATCGCCGCCTGCTGCGGGCTGATCATGCTCGGCCTGTTCCCGATGGTCGGTTTTGATGTGTTCTGGCAGCTTTATAGCTACTTCAAAAAGCTGAAGATGACGCGCCAGGAAATTCGCGACGAACATAAACAGAACGAAGGTGACCCGCACGTTAAAGGGCGTATTCGTCAGGCGATGCGCGCCGCCGCTCGTCGTCGCATGATGGCCGATGTGCCGAAAGCCGATGTCATCGTCACCAACCCAACGCACTACTCGGTGGCGCTGAAGTATCAGGAAGGCAAGATGAGCGCGCCGAAAGTGATTGCCAAAGGTGCGGGCGATATTGCGCTGAAAATTCGTGAGCTCGCCAAAGAGCACCGTATCCCGATTCTCGAAGCACCGCCGCTGGCGCGTGCGTTGTATCGACACACAGAAATTGGTCAGTTCATCCCCGGCGCGCTGTATGGCGCAGTGGCAGAAGTGCTGGCCTGGGTTTGGCAGCTGCGACGCTGGAAGCGCGAAGGCGGCCTGATTCCAAACAAACCAAAAAACCTGCCGGTTCCGGCAGACATGGACTTTGCAGGAGAGAACACTAACGATGGCTAATTTAGCCGAGAAGCTGCGTTTACCGGGCAACTTTAAAGACACGCAATGGCAGGTGCTGGCGGGCCCAGTACTGATCATGTTGATCCTGTCGATGATGGTGCTGCCGTTACCCGCATTCATTCTTGACCTGCTGTTCACCTTTAACATTGCGCTGTCGATCATGGTGCTGTTGGTGGCGATGTTCACCCAGCGCACGCTGGAGTTCGCCGCATTCCCGACCATTCTGCTGTTCTCGACGCTGCTGCGTCTGGCGCTGAACGTCGCCTCAACCCGTATCATTTTGCTGGAAGGCCATACCGGTGCCGATGCCGCCGGACGCGTGGTGGAAGCCTTTGGTCACTTCCTCGTTGGCGGTAACTTCGCCATCGGTATCGTGGTGTTCATTATCCTCGTTATCATCAACTTCATGGTTATCACCAAGGGTGCGGGACGTATCGCCGAAGTCGGCGCGCGTTTTGTGCTGGATGGCATGCCAGGTAAGCAGATGGCGATCGATGCCGATCTCAACGCCGGTTTAATTGGCGAACAGGAAGCCAAACAGCGCCGTACGGAAGTGACGCAGGAAGCCGATTTCTACGGCTCGATGGACGGTGCGAGTAAGTTCGTTCGTGGTGACGCCATCGCCGGTATCCTGATCATGGTGATCAACATCATCGGCGGCCTGTTGGTCGGCGTGGTGCAGCACGGCATGGATCTCGGCCATGCGGGCGAAACCTACACGCTGTTAACCATCGGTGACGGCCTGGTGGCGCAGATCCCGGCGCTGGTGATCTCTACCGCTGCGGGTGTCATCGTGACGCGCGTGGGCACCGATCAGGATGTCGGCGAGCAGATGGTGACCCAGCTGTTCAAGAACCCGCGCGTGCTGATGCTGAGTGGCGGCGTGATTGGTTTGCTTGGCCTGGTGCCGGGCATGCCAAACCTGGTGTTCCTGCTGTTTACCGCCGCGCTATTGGGTCTTGCCTGGTGGTTGCGCGGTCGCGAAATGCAGCCGAAAAAACCAAGCGAAGCCTCAAGTCTGGTGAAAACTCAGGAAACGCCGGCCACCGTGGAAGCGTCGTGGACCGATGTGCAGCTGGAAGATTCGCTCGGCATGGAAGTGGGTTATCGCCTGATTCCGATGGTCGATCACCTGCAAAACGGCGAACTGCTGGGGCGTATCCGCAGTATTCGTAAGAAGGTGGCGCAAGAGGTCGGCTTCCTGCCGCCGGTGGTGCATATCCGTGACAACATGGAGCTGCCGCCCGCGCGTTACCGCATCCTGATGAAAGGCGTAGAAATTGGCAGCGGTGATGCTTACCCAGGCCGCTGGATGGCGATCAATCCAGGCACCGCCGCCGGTTCGCTGCCGGGCGAGCCGACCGTCGATCCGGCCTTTGGTCTGGCGGCGATCTGGATCGATAGCGCCCTGAAAGAGCAGGCGCAAATTCAGGGCTTTACCGTGGTCGAAGCCAGCACCGTGGTGGCGACGCACCTCAATCACCTGATCGGACAATACGCCAGCGAGCTGTTTGGCCGTCAGGAAGCGCAGCAGCTGTTGGATCGCGTTACGCAAGAGATGCCGAAGCTGACCGAAGATCTGGTGCCGGGCGTCATCACCCTGACCACGCTGCACAAAGTGCTGCAAAACCTGCTGACCGAGCGCGTCTCGATTCGCGATATGCGCACCATTATTGAAACGCTGGCGGAACATGCGCCGGTGCAGAACGATCCGCAAGAGCTGACCAGCGTAGTGCGTGTGGCGCTGGGACGTGCGATTACCCAGCAATGGTTCCCTGGCAACGGCGAAGTGCAGGTGATTGGCCTCGACGCTACGCTGGAACGTCTGCTGTTGCAGGCGCTGCAGGGCGGTGGTGGGCTTGAGCCGGGTCTGGCGGATCGCTTACTGGTGCAGGCGCAAGGCGCACTGCAGCAGCAAGAGATGGCGGGCGCGCCGCCGGTGCTGCTGGTCAATCATCCGCTGCGTGCGCTGCTGGCACGCTTCCTGCGCCGCAACCTGCCGCAGCTGATTGTGCTGTCGAATATGGAGCTGACCGACAACCGTCAGATCCGCATGACAGCCACCATTGGAGGCAAGTAATGCGTCGCTGGTGCTGGGCATTGATGATGTTGCCGATGATGGCGCTGCCGCTGGCTGCCGATGCGGCCAGCGGAGCCTGGAGCGCCAACGCCAGCGGACCGAGCATGGGCGTGCGTGGTAACTGGCTGAAGACGCCTGCGCTGCGTGCGCCCTCCAGCGCGCCGGGCAACATCTCGCTGGTGAACTGGCGTTATCAGCTCAGCCGTCCTGCGCCTTCGGGTTTGCTGGTACGCCTGTGCGCGGGCGATCGTTGTGTCGAGATTGAAGGCGCCAGCGGCAGCACGCGTGGCTTAGCCAACGTGGCGGCAGAAGAGACGCTGCATCTGGCGTTTGGATTTCAGGGGAAGGGCGCGTTGCCGCCGGGCTTGCGCGTGGTGAGCAGTGAAGTGACCGTGAATTACCAGTAACGCGTGTTACATCGGCGGCGCATCCTGCGCCGCCGCGTGCGTTAATTAAGGCTTATCTCCCTGACCGTAAATCGGAGGTGAAGCCAGTTTTGCATCCTCTCTTAATTCTTTTACCTGCTTCGCATCCACCTTGGCCGCCGCCGGATTACCAAACTGCTGGGTCACAAAGTTACTGACATCCGCCACCTGCTGGTCACTCAGTTCAGGCGCAAAGGACGGCATAAAGACTTCGCCCTCAGTCATATGGCGATGAACGCCGTTGAGGATCACCGATACCACGTTCAGCGCATCTGCCGCGCCGGTGCTGGTGTGATGGAACAGCGATGGATAGGCATGAAAACCGCTGCCCGATCCCGCACCTTCCGCGCCATGACAGCTGGCACAGTTACCGGCAAACACTACTGCACCGGGCTGGGCATTGCGGGTTGCCTCATCGGCACCGCGCAGTGCAATCAGCACAGTGGAAGGTTGTCCCCAGCTGTCGCGCGCACGGGTTTGCTGTGAGTCCGGCTGCGGCTTGACGCTGCGCAGATAAGTGGCGATATCCTGCAGATCACTCTCCGGCAGATATTGCAGGCTGTGCTCAATCGCTTCGGCCATCGGACCGGAGGCGCTGGCTTTATTGGCAACAAACCCGGTTTTCAGATAGGTCACCAGCTGTTGCTGGCTCCAGTCACCGATGCCTGCCTGCTTATCCGGCGTAATGTTGTACGCCATCCAGCCGCCGAGATCGCCGCCCGCCAGCGCTTTATCGTTGTCCATGCCCATGGTCAGATTACGCGGTGTATGACAGGTGCCACAGTGCGCCAGCGCTTCAACCAGATAGCGGCCGTTATTCCATTGCGCGCTCTGCTGCGTATCGTTCTGCAATTCGCCCTTATCGAAGTTAAACCACTTCCAGAAGCGCATGCCCCAGCGTTGGTTGAACGGGAACGGCAGGTCGGTTTGCGGTGAAGCCTGATGCACCGGCGGCATCGACATCAGGTAGGCTTTGATCGCCAGTACATCGTCGCGCTTCATTTTGGTGAAGGAGTCATACGGCATCGCCGGATAAAGCTGCTCGCCGTTTTTGCCAATGCCGTCGCGCACTGCGGCAACGAACTGGTCGTCGCTCCAGTTGCCAATACCGTACTGCTTATCGGAGGAGATATTGCTGCCCCAGATCTGGCCGAAAGGCGTACTGACCGCAAATCCGCCACCAAACAGCGGGCCGTTGGTGGCGGTGTGACAGGCAGTACAGTCACCGGCGCGCGCCAGATATTCGCCGCGCTTAATCTGAGCGGCATTGTCTGCCGCCTGCGCCACAGCGCACTGCATCAGGACCACCGCGATAGCGGCCTGAATAAATACAGGTTTCATCGGGTGCTCCTTACAAGCTTGCCAGAACGCTGTCGGCCATACGCAGCGCCAGCGCGGTTCCGGTCAGGGTTGAGTTGACCGTCGAAGCCGACGGCATAATGCCGGTGCCGGCGATAAACAGGTTCGGGTGATCGTGGGTGCGGCAGTGACCGTCCACCACCGAATCCTGCGGATTGCTGCCCATGATCATAGTGCCGGTGATGTGCTGGTTGTTGTCGTAAACGCCGCGCTTGCTGTAAACCGCCTCGGTGCCGCCCATCTCTTTCACCATACGCTGGAAGTCGATCATCGACTGGTCATAGCCGCGATGCACATATTCCGGGAAGCTGTAGTAAACCTCGAGGCGTGGAATACCCCACGCATCCTTCTCGGTTTTGCTCAGCGTGACGCGGTTTTGCGGCTCCGGCAGCATCTCCAGCAAACACTTAAGCTGGACAAAGCGCTCGGCCTGGAAGGCCAACTTGTCGTTAAGTGCCTTGCCGTAATAGCCCTGACGCACCAGACGTTCGGTGAGATAGCGCACCGGCGAGGTGTTGGCGAGGTCGATACGCAGCGCCGAGCGCTCGCCACGAAAATCGCCGTCGCGCATATTATTGATGCTGCCAGGACGCATCGGTCCACGGCCAAACCACACCGGCTCATCGGCGTAGAACTCCACTGATGAACCCGGATGATCCATCAGATTACGGCCCACCATACCGGAGCTGTTGGCGATGCCGTTCGGGTAGCGATCGCTGGTGGAGAGCAACAGGATTTTCGGGCTCTCAATGCCGTTGGCGGTCAGGACAAACTGTTTGCCGGTCACGCGATGGCGCGCTTTGTTCTGATCGAGATAGTGCACCGCCTGAATGGTGCCTTTGTCGTCGGCCTCAATGCGGAACACCACCGCGTTGGTAACGATTTTGACACCGGCATCTAGCGCCTTACGCGCGGCGATGCCGCCGTGATACTGCGCATCAATCGGGCAAACCGGCATGCAGTTATTGTTGCCACAGCAGGCCGGGCGACCGTCGTAGGCGATGCTGTTACGCGCCTGCGGACCAATGCCGACCTCATAACCCAGCGGACCGAGTCGCTGCTTCAGACGATCAAAACCGTACGGCAGCGGAATGCCCGGCAACGGATAAGGGCGCGAACGCGGCGAGGCCAGATCGCTATCGCCAGAAACGCCCATCTGGTATTCGGCGTCACAATAATAGGGTTCCAGCTCGTCGTAGCTGATCGGCCAGTCACGGCCAATGCCGTACAGTGACTGAATGCGCATATCGTTTGGCAACAGGCGGAACGCTTGTCCAGCCCAGTGCCATGTGGTGCCGCCGGTGCCGCGCAGATATTGGGCGCGATAGGGATCCGGGCCTTTCTGGATCAGGTAATTGTTATCGCTGGGAATGAATTTCGGCTGTGGCGCCCACGGCTGCGGCGGATAAGGTTCGGTGAAGTCGCCCTTAAACGGCGAGTTGCGGAAATACTCCACCGCCTGATCGCGTTTAATCTCAGGGCCAGACTCCAGCATCAATACCGATGCGCCGGCTTTGGCCATCTTCAGCGCCGCCAGTGAACCGGCAATCCCGGCGCCAATTACTACCACATCGGCGCTTAATGAATCAGACATGTGCTCTCCTTGCAGGCGGCTGCGTCCAGAAGTTAGGTTGCCCCGGCGCGTAGCTCGGCGGTAACAGGGAATCGCGTAGCAGCTGATAACTGACGATATTCTCAAAAGCGATGCATTGCGGGCGCGGCAGCGGGCCGACGACGCCGAGATACCAGCCGGAAACCAGCGCCTGATAAAGATCGTTGAGGGCTTTGGGCTGCGTACTCAGCAACGCCAGCAGGCTGCTGCCGTTGGCGGCGGGTTGCTGTTGCAGCAGCGCGTTGAGCGTATCGAGCTGGCTATCCAGCTGCGGGAAGTGGTCGTGCAGCCAGCTGTAGAGGCGCTGCGCCAGCAGAGCATCCGGCTGGTCCATTCCGGTTAATCGGGCGGAAATCGCAGTGAAACTGGCAGAAGGTGCGACTGCGGCGGCCAGCGGTGGCGAGGCGAGTGCCAGGCTGCCGGGAAGCGCCTGCGTCAGGACGCCAGCCACCAGCAGGCCCGCCGTGCCGGTCAGCAACCGGCGGCGTGAAAGAGTCATCATGGAAATTCCCGAAAGTTATTTCAGCGCCTGAGCGGCAGCCTCTGAAGCCTGGTTATCCAGATCCTGTTTAGGGGTGCTGACGCCGACCGCGCCGACCACTTCATTTTGCAGCGTGAGCGGGAAACCGCCGCCGAGCGCCACAGCGTGCGGGATGGCGAGCACCGTGGTTTCGCCGCTCTGCAGACGCTGCATAAATTTCAGGGAAGGGGCGTGATACAACGCCGAGGTGCGTGCTTTACCGATCGCGGCATCGACACAGCCCGGCGACGCGCCATCCAGGCGCTGGAAGGCCAGCAGCGTGCCGCTGGCATCAACCACCGCCACGCAGCCGGTGCTGTGCTGGGCGCTGATGCTGTTTTTCACACTGGTGATAACCTGGTTGGTGTGGCTGGCGTCCAGCGCGGCTGCGCTGGCCTGGCCAATACCCGCTGCCAGCAGCAGGGAAAGGGCGACAGATGCTCTAATCTTCATGTTTTGCTTCCGATATTTATTGTTTTATAACCTGCTTCTCGTCTCGCTTACGCTACGCCGTTGCAAAAATGTAAACAATTGCCGATAAACAAAACGCATACCTTAAGGCGTATAACTCATTGAGGTGGATAGATCTTATCCAGCGTCTCTTGCCAAACGAACGGCGTGAGTTGTTGATAGCGCAGGGCACGGGCGTTTAACGCATCTACCAGCCCTTGTTGGGTGGTAACAATCGCTGCGCTCATGGCGGCCGGTACCTTGACGTCATTTAGCGTTTTCACCACTTCCTGCATCTCTTCGGCGCGTCGCTGGCCGTGTTCCGCCACGCGGCTGATCAGGTAGTGCGGCAGCTGATCGTTCCAGCCCAGCGACGGGAAGCTGGCGTGCAGTGAATCCAGCACCGCTTGCTCTACGCCGTACTGGCGCGCCGCGCTCAGACATTCCGTCGTTAGCGCTTCGAGGCCTTTGATCATCACGCTGCGGCACATCTTAATCGCCGAGGCTTCACCCACTTCGCTGCCCAGCAGGCGGCTGTTGAGGCCTAGCTGTTGCAGCAGCGGCTGCACCCGCTCAGCCTGCGCACCACCAATCAGCAGCGGCGTCGCTAGCCGCTTGGGCGGCACCGGCGCCATTACCGCCACGTCGATATAGCTGGCACCTGCTGCGTCAATCACTTCAGCTGCGGCGCGTTTGGTGTGCGGTGCCACCGAGTTGAGATCAAGAAAATGCTGCCCAGCCTGTAACAGCGCTGCCGCCTGCTGCGCCACGTTGAGTGCCTGCGATGCGGTAACGGTGGAGAACACCAGCGTGGCATCTTGCAGCGCGTCCGCCAGCGAAGCGGCCAGCCGTACGCCGCCTTGTTGCGATTTTTGCTGCAGTGCGGGCAGGGTTTCTGCCGCAAGGGCTTTGCGGTCCCACACCGTCACCGCGTTGCCTTGCGCCTGTAAGTCCTGGGCGAGAATGCCGCCCGCTTCGCCAAAACCGATAAAGGTGATGTTCATCAATTACTCCTTGCTGAAGGGCCAGACTGCCGCCGGAATCATGACGTCACCGGCAAAGATGGCGCGTGCGGTGCGCAGTAAACCGCAACCCGCTAGCGGGTTATCGCCTTCGCGCTGCAGCAGCACGCTGAATTCGCCGCTGGGATGTTCTACGCTTAGGCGCTGTTGAGGTTGTTGGCTGGTACGCGCCAGTCCGTCGGCGACGCTGCCGGGGATCAGGCAGGCGCTGGCGACGCTCACCGCGCCAAGCACGCCAATCGAGGCATGGCAGCGATGCGGAATAAAAGTGCGTGAGCTGATCGCGCCGCCGTTACGCGCTTCAGCCAGCAGTGTGACTTTGGGCACCGTACGCTGGCTGACATCACCCAGATTCATACGCGGCCCGGCCTGCAGGCGAATCGACTCCAGCCGCTGCTTGAGCTCGCTGTCGCTGTCTAACGCGTCGCGGCTTTCATAGCCGCTGCGATTGACATCCGCCGCACGAATTAAAATCACCGGCATGCCGTTGTCGATGCAGGTGACATCGATGCCATCAAAACGATCGCGCGCCTGACCGGTCGGCAGCAGCGCGCCACAGCTCGATCCGGCAATGTCTTTGAAGGTAAGGGCGATCTCGCCTGCGCTGCCGGGCACGCCATCAATGCGCAGATCACCTTCATAGTCGACTTCACCGTCGGGCGTGGCGAACTCTGCTTCGGCAATCTGCCCGGTGTTCTGCATGAAAATGCGCACGCGGGTGCGTTGATTGCCTGCCTTTACCAGCCCGCGTTCCACGGCGAAAGGCCCGACGGCGGCGAGGATATTGCCGCAGTTTTGCCCGTAATCGACGCTGGGTTGATCGACGTTGACCTGGGCAAACAGGTAATCGACATCGGCATCGTCCCGCCGCGAAGCGCTGACGATCGCCACTTTGCTGGTGAGCGGGTCGGCCCCGCCGAGACCGTCAATCTGGCGGATATCGGGCGATCCCATCACCGCCAGCAGCACCCGATCGCGAGCCGCAGGATCTGCTGGCAGATCCTGCGCCAGAAAACAGGCGGCTTTGGAGGTGCCGCCGCGCATCAGTAAGCAGGGAATGCTACGCTGGCGCATGGTTTACTCCTCCAGTTGATCGAGCGTGTCGAGATAGCGCAGTCCTTTTTCCGCCAGGCGCGGGCGCATCTGATAGATATCCAGTCCCAGCTCACCGGCCGCTAAACGCAGGCGTTTGCTCTCTTCCAATTCTTCGCGCTGACGCGCTTTGGCTGCCACGCTGGCGGTTTCATCGCGTGCTACCACCACCACGCCGTCGTCATCGGCGACGATCACATCACCCGGCCAGATCAGCTGCCCGGCACATACCAGCGGCACGTTCACCGAACCGAGCGTCTCTTTGACTGTGCCTTGCGCATACACTGCGCGCGACCAGACGGCAAAGCCCATCTCGCGCAGCGTGCGGCTATCACGCACACCGACATCCGCCACCAGTCCACGCACACCGCGCGCTTGCAGCGAGGTCGCCAGCAGATCGCCGAAGAAGCCGTCGCTGCACGGCGAGGTCGGCGCAACCACCAGCACATCGCCCGGCTGACAGAGCTCCACTGCGACGTGGAACATCCAGTTATCGCCCGGTGCCACCAGCACGGTGACCGCGCTGCCCGCGATGGCGCAATCCTGCTGAATCGGACGAATGGCGGGATCGAGCAAGCCTTTGCGGTCTTGCGCTTCATGCACGGTGGCTACGCCGGAGCGCGCCAGCGCGTCGATATCCGTAGCTGCCGCGCGCGGAATGTGGCGCACCGCGACGCCTTTTTTAGCGATAATGCTCATGCCAGATCCTCGGTTACGCGCGGGAAGATGCTCTGATAACCTTCGCCATAAATGATGTCGCGGCTGGTGGTAATCCCGACGTTACGCTTGGCCTGCACGCCGCGCTGCTGCGCCACGCGCGTGTAGTATTCCCACAGATGTTCCTGCCCGGCCATGCACTGAATCGCCTGATATTTTTTGTCCCACACCGAGGTGATATCCAGCAGCACATCCGGCTTCCAGTTGCACTGCTCGGGCTGATGCGGTTCGAAGCAGTAAACCGGCGGCGCACCGACGATTTTTTCGCCCGGACGGTAGCCTTCGGCCTGGGCGATAATGCGCGCTTCCTGCGCCAGATGCGTGGCCATTGGGTGATCGTAGTTGTAGGGATCCTGCAATGAGTGGGTCAGAACAAAGTGCGGCAGCACCCGGCGATAGACATCGGCGAGGCGGAACAGGGTTTCTTTGTCGGCACGCAGCGGATAATCGCCGAGATCAAAAAATTCGATGCTGGCACCGAGAATCTCAGCGGCGGCCTGCGCTTCACTGCGGCGGGCGGCTTTGACTTTCGCCTCGCTCATCTCCCCTTTGCGCCACAGCTTGGCTGACTCGCCGCGTTCACCGAACGAGAGGCAGACAACGTGGACGTCATAGCCCTGCGCATGGTGCAGCGCGATGGCACCGCCGGCGCGCCAGACGAAATCCGCTGAGTGAGCGCTGACCACCAGCGCGGTTTTTTTTGGGGTGTTGTTAGTCATGGCATACTCCTCCGCTGTTTTTTTCCATGCTGTCACTGCCAACCTGGCGGCGATAATTCATTTAATTGCAGCGGGTATGCGTTTTATTTATATTGCGACATCGATCGGTGGCGAAAATGGGCAGGGAAAGATGGCGGAAAAGGACTCGCAGGAGCTGACAAATCTGATGCAAATCAGGGCATTTAGTCAGGTGGTGGCACAAGGCAGTGTCTCGCGGGCGGCAGATGAATTATTTCGCACCCAGTCGGCCATTACCCGCGCCATTCGCGACCTGGAGCTCACCTTAGGCGTGACGCTGTTTGAACGTCACGCCGGTGGCATGATGCTGACTGACTTCGGTAAATGCGTGCTGCCGCGCGCGCTGCGGGCGATCGATGAGCTGCATCAGGTGCCGCAGCGGCTGGCAAAATTGCAGGGACGCGGCGCGCTGCGTAGCGATGCGGAACCGCTGTGGCTGTTTAACGTGCGTCGGCTGCAAATTTTTATCACCCTGTGTCAGACGCGGCATATGCAAACGGTGGCGGCGCGTCTTGGGCTCAGCCAGCCAGCGGTGAGCGCCGCGCTGCGCGTACTGGAAAATGGCGCGGGCATCGCGCTGCTGGAGCGCACGCCGCACGGCATGATGCCTTCGCTGGCCGGACGTGAAATTGAAGCCAACGTGCGACGCGCGTTGAACGAGCTGCGCCATATTCCGGCCGATATCGCCGCCCGCAGCGGGATACTTGAGGGAACGGTGCGCGTGGGCGCATTGCCGCTGGGACGCACGCGCATCCTGCCACAGGCGATCGTGATGCTGACGGCGCGATATCCGGGCGTGCGCGTGGTAACCAGTGAAAGCGCCTTTGGCGTGCTGGCCTCGGAAATGCGCTCGGGCGATATCGATTTTATCTTTGGCGCGCTGCGCCGCGATGAAGATGCGCTGGACGTGACGCGCGAGACGCTGTTTTCCGAACGCATGGTGCTGCTGGCGCGTCACGATCATCCGCTGTTAGGACGTGAGCTTTCTACCGAAGATCTGCGCGCTGCGCGTTGGGTGCTGCCGCGTTCAGCCACGCCAGCGCGATATCTGCTGAATAACAGTTTTCAGGCGATGGGCATTCCGGCGCCCGATCCGGTGGTGGAAACCGGCGATTTGGCGTTGGTGCGCGGCTTGCTGATGCAGTCGGATATGCTGGCGGCGGTCTCCGCGCACCAGTTGGAAGTGGAACTGGCGTCCGGTGCGCTGGTGGCGCTGCCGGTGCCGTTACCGGATACCGATCGCGCTATTGGGCTGACGGTGCGGGCGGGCTGTCTGCACTCACCGGCAGCGGATGCGCTGATCCGCTGCCTGCGAGAAGTGTGCGGGCAGGATGAATAATCAGCCTGCGCGCGCCGCTTCCATCAACGCATAGCGGTAACCGCGAATGCCGTAGCCGCAGATAACGCCCTGCGCGACATCGGAAAGATAGGAGTGGTGACGGAAGGGCTCACGCTTGTGCACGTTGGTGATGTGCACTTCCCACAACGGCAACGCCACGCCAGTCACCGCATCGCGGATCGCCACTGACGTGTGCGTCCACGCCGCCGGGTTGATCACCAGCGCCTGCGCTTCGTGACGCGCCTGCTGAATCCACTCAATCATTTCACCTTCGTGGTTGGTCTGGCGAAACTCAATCGCCACGCCCAGCTCTTCCGCCGTTGCGCGGCACAGCGCTTCCACGCTTTGCAGCGTGTCGGAGCCGTAGGTTTCTGGCTCGCGCGTGCCCAGCAGATTGAGGTTCGGGCCGTTCAATACATAGATGGTTCTCATCGTGACTCCTGTAATTCAGTAAAACCAAACAGCCGCTGTGGCGTGTGCCAAAGCACCTGACGGCGACTCTTTTCATCGGGGATCAGCTGTTCGAGCAGCAGCAGTTGCGTGCCCATATCCATGCGTTCAGTGGCGCGCAGGAAGGGCCAGTCCGATCCCCACATGCAGTTTTCCGCGCCGAAAGCGTCCAGCAAGGCCAGCAAATAGGGATGTCCATCGCTGAAGGGATACGGCTGCCGGGAGAATTTCGCCAGCCCGGAAAGTTTCACGCTGGTACGTTGCTGACCGGCCAGCGACAGCAGCGCCTGAAAGGCCGGTTGTGCTATGCCTGCGCCGACATCTGGTCGGCCGGAGTGATCGATAAGCAGGCGCGTGCGGGTGCGTGACAGCAGCGGCATTAGCGCTAGCAGCTGATCGTTCTGCACCTGAATCTGGGCGAAGAGATCCAGCTCCGCCAGCCTGCCCATCAGGGCATCGAGCTGGAGAAACGGCTCGGTGCCGAGCATCGCCACGTTAAGCGCAATGCCGACGATGCCCTGATCTTTCAGGCTGGCGAGCGTGTCGCTATCCACATCACGCGGCGTGACGGCAATGCCCTTGAAACGGCCTTCACCGCGCTTGATGGTATCCAGCAGGCAGCGATTGTCAGTGTTATAGCCCGACGTCGGGCCGACAATCAGCGAGTGGCGAATGTTGTAGGCCTGCATCACGGCGCGATAGTAATCCGGCGTCGCCAGCTCGTGTCCGTCCGGGTTGTAGGCGCTTTCGGGCGCCCAGGGAAAGTTTTTGGGATCAAAAACGTGGTGATGGCAGTCGATAACCGGTTGCGTAAACATCACTCTTTTTTCCCCGCTACCGAGTAGAGCACCTGCTGATTGCGCGTCTGCTGGAACTGTTCCAGCGTTTCGCCACGCATCGCCGAGTAGATATGCAGGTTAGACACGCCCACCACTGCACCCAATTTTTCCAGCAGGAAGAAGCTGACGCCGTAATGGATCATGCCGCGCCAGTCGAGCTCGGTAATCAGCGTTTGCTCTTCAGCGGTCAGTCCGGCTTCCTGATACAGTGCCTGCGGAGCTTCGCGGAAACGCTTACGCCACTCTGGCTGAATCATGCGGTGCAGGAAGCGGTTGATACGCAGTGCTTTCAGGCTGCGCGCCTGGGTGAACGGATAGGTGCCGGGCAGTTTTTCCACGCCGCTCAGTTGCAGGTTGATCTTATCGCGCTGACGCTGATGCACATCAACCGGTGCTTCGCGTGACTGGTTTTCGAGGATCAGCGTGGCGATACCGGTCATCGAAGGCAGATAGTAATCCTGATGCAGTTTCTCGACGTTGGCCGACAGCGCACCGCGCATGATCAACCACATAATCACTTCCGCACCTTCCAGGCCGCCGAGCGTGGCGTATTCCGCCAGGGTGATTTCGGTCAGGCGCTCGGGATCGTTGATCAGCAGATCGATAAACTGCGCATCCCATTCGGGATTGTTGAAGCCGCAGCGCTCGCCGTGAACCTGATGTGATACGCCGCCGGTGGCTACCACCGCAACTTTCAGATCTTCCGGGAAACTCTCCACCGCGCGCTTCAGTGCCTGGCCGAGTTTATAGCAGCGACGTGCCGTCGGAATCGGGAACTGTAAAACGCCGACCGCCAGCGGAACCACCTGCATTGGCCAGCCGCCTTGCCACGGTGCCAGCGCCGACAGCGGCGAAAACAGGCCGTGATCCAGCGCTTTGTCCTGGAAGAATGACATATCGAACTCATCCGCCATCAGGCTGGCACCAATATGCTGTGACAGCGCCGCATGACCTTTTACCGGTGGCAAGTCGCGCGGGCCGCCGCCTTCGTCCGCCACGGCATATTGGTCATCAATGCCCAGCACAAAGGCCGAGTAGTGATCAAAAAAGAAGGAGGTGACGTGATCGTTAAACACATACAGCAGCACGTCCGGTTTCTTCTCCTCCAGCCAGCGCTGCATCGGCGCAAAGCCATCGAAAATCGGTGCCCATGCGCCTTCCTGCTGCTTGTTGTGATCAACCGCAAAGCCAATGGTGGGGGTATGGGAAACCGCTAAACCGCCTATGATTTTAGCCATAATTTTTTGACCTCTACTTCATCGATTATTGAGGGTACGCGACAGGGACGGCAGGTCATTAAGGTCGATGCCTTTAACCTGACGGGCCACCTGTGCAGGGTGATGTCGGGTGATGGAAAGTGCCGCCAAAACTGCCGGGAGCGACAAAACGATAAAAATGGCTGTTTGCCCAGGGAAAACGCCGAGCAGCACGCCGCCCAGCGAGGAGCTGATAATGGCGCCGCTGCGTCCAATGCCGTGCATCCAGCACACGCCGGTGGCACGCATTTCAGTGGGATAAAAGGCCGGGGAGAAGGCTTGCAATCCGGTTTGCGCCCCGTTGATACAGACGCCAGCGAGGAACACCAGCAGGGCCAGTACATTCGGGCCAAAGCTCCAGATGCCCTGCGATACCAGGCAGAAACTGCCCAGCAGATAGAACAGGGCGATAACGTATTTCGCTTTGAAGCGGTCCATCAGCCCACCGACCATCAGGCCGCCAAAGGTGCCACCGAGCTGAAACAAGCCCGCGACAATCGCGGCGCGCTCCAGCGTTACGCCGCCAGAACGCAGAATGGTCGGCAGCCAGCCGTTCAGCAGGTAGATGACGAACAGCCCCATGAAGTAGGTGAGCCATAACACCACAGTGCCGCCCGCATAGCCGCGGCTGAACAGCTGCAGCACCTGAGCCTTTTTCGGGATGATGGGCGCATTGAGCACAAAGGCGGTGCCAGCGGAGAACTCGCCGCCCAGACGTTTGAGCACCGCTGCAATCTTGTCGCGACTGACTTTACGCACCACCATGTACATCGCCGATTCCGGCAGCAGCCACAGCAGCAACGGCAACATCAGCAACGGCAGCAGGCCACCCAAACCCAGCACCGCTTGCCAGCCAAAGTGCGGCAGCATGCCGGCGGCGATGAATCCGCCCAATCCGGAGCCGATATTAAATCCGCTGTACATCACGGTGATCATCAGGCTGCGGCGGCGCTCCGGCATATATTCCGACACCAGCGTGACGCAGTTGGGCATCACCGCGCCGAGACCGAGGCCGGTGAGAAAACGTAACGCGCCCATTTCCAGCGGCGTACGGGCGAAAGCGCTCATTAGACTGAAGCAGGCAAAGACGGCAATCGACAACAGCAGCACGCGCTTCCGGCCGAATTTGTCGGACCACGGACCGGCGATCAGCGCGCCAATTGCCACACCAAACATCGCAGCGCCGAGAATTGGCCCCATTTCCGCGTGGCTGATGCCCCAGTCTTCAATCAGCGCGGGCGCAATGAAACCCATCGCTGCCGCGTCGTAGCCATCAAACATGATGATGATGAAACACAGGCTGAGGGTCAGCCACTGGTATCCGGTGATCGGGCGGGCGTCGATCCAGCCTTTTACATCGATAATGTCGTGATTGCTCATAGGATACGCTCTGATTTTTTTATTAATGACGTTATCGGGTTGAGATTCTTTTCCGCCCTGACGTTGGCCGGGGGCATCACTTTAACCCGATTACAGGGGTAAGTTTTATAGTTTTTAGCTTTTAAAACAGCTTGTTGCATGTTTATGCTTTCTTGCTTTCAATACCAAATTAGGGATGGCTTGCGACTTTGTCTGCCATAAAATGGTTATGAAGGTATGAGTTTTGTTTATTTGGTGAGCTGTGTCGGAAAATTGAGAAAGCGTGTGAAGCGAGAGAAATTGCAGGTATTGAGCAGGATAAAAGCCAAATTCAGAGCGGATTGAAGGGATTTTTAACAGGAAGGAAGAGGGAAAGCAGCGGAGAGCCGTTTGCGGTGCTCTCCGCTGTTGATATTACATGCGCTCGACGGTTTTAATGCCCAGCGTGTCCAGACCTTGCTTCAGCGTTTTCGCGGTTAACGCGGCGAGCTGCAGACGGCTCTGACGGATGTTCTCGTCCTCGGCGGAGAGAATAGGGCAGTGTTCGTAGAAGCCGGAGAACTGGCCGGCCAGATCGTACAGGTAAGCACACATCACGTGTGGCGTACCGTCGCGCGCGACCTGCGTAATCACTTCTTCGAACTGCAGCAGGCGCGTAGCCAGCTGCGCTTCACGCTCTTCGGTTAGCACGATGTCGCCGCTCAGGCTATCGGCATCAATGCCGGCTTTGCGGAACACCGACAGCACGCGCGTGTAGGCGTATTGCATGTAAGGCGCGGTGTTGCCTTCGAATGCCAGCATGTTGTCCCAGTCGAAGATGTAATCGGTGGTGCGGCTTTTCGACAGGTCAGCGTATTTCACTGCGCCGATGCCCACCACTTCCGACAGATCTTTCAGCTCCTGCGCTGACATCTCTGGATTCTTCTCGCTGACCAACGCATGCGCGCGTTCGACTGCTTCATCCAGCAAATCGGCGAGGCGAATAGTGCCGCCGCTGCGGGTTTTGAATGGACGACCATCTTTGCCGAGCATCATGCCGAATGCGTGATGCTCTAGCGGTACCGATTCCGGCACATAACCGGCTTTACGCACGATGGTCCAAGCCTGCTGCAGATGCTGATGCTGACGGGAATCGATGTAATACAGCACGCGATCGGCATGCAGGGTTTCGAAACGGTATTTGGCGCAGGCGATGTCGGTGGTGGTGTAGAGATAGCCGCCATCTTTCTTCTGAATGATTACGCCCATCGGTTCGCCTTCCTTGTTTTTGAACTCATCAAGGAAAACTACCGTGGCGCCTTCGCTGGTCACCGCCAACCCTTTTTCGCGCAGGTCGGCGACGATGCCCGGCAGCATGTCGTTGTACAGGCTTTCACCCATCACATCTTTGCGCGTCAGCGTCACGTTCAGGCGGTCATATACCAGCTGGTTCTGGCTCATGGTGATATCAACCAGCTTCTTCCACATGCTGCGGCAATATTCATCGCCACCTTGCAGCTTCACCACGTAATTACGTGCGCGCTCGGCAAAGGCTTCGTCGGCATCGTAGGTCACTTTGGCTTCGCGGTAGAAGGCTTCCAGGTCAGCCAGCGCAATCTCTTCATGGTGTTCGTTCTGCTGCTTTTCCAGATAGGCAATCAGCATACCGAACTGCGTGCCCCAGTCGCCGACGTGGTTGGCGCGGATCACCTTATGGCCGAGAAACTCCAGCGTACGCACTGCGGCATCACCAATGATGGTGGAGCGGACGTGACCGACATGCATCTGCTTCGCCACGTTGGGCGCGGAGTAATCCACCACGATAGTTTGCGGCGCGACACTGCTCACACCGAGGCGCGGCAGCTGCAGCGCCTGCGCGGTTTGCGCCGCCAGCCATGCACGATCGAGGAAGATATTGATAAAGCCGGGACCGGCGATTTCGACTTTGCTGGCGATGCCGTTAAGATCCAGATGCTGAATCACCTGCTCAGCCAGTTGTCGCGGTGCCTGACCGAGCTTTTTCGCCACGGCCATCATACCGTTTGCCTGGTAATCACCGAACTGTACCTTCGCAGACTGACGAACCTGAGGTTCGCAATCGGCAGGCGCACCCGCCGCAATCATTGCCTGACTGACTTTGTCGGAAAGAAGAGCCTGAATATTCACCGCGTTACCTTCATATGCTGAAAAGGCCCGCCTGTAGGCGGCGAGCCGATGTCGTCATCCCGCAACTGCGCGGCGGGACGGAAAAATAAGAGGGGAAGTATACGTGAAATGTTAAAGTGAGTCAGCTATTCGGTATTCAGTGAGACATAACATCGGGCCCTCAGCGCCGATTAACGGCGCCGTGGGTGACGACGAGGATTTTTAACGCTTTTGTCTTCACGCACCTTCCAATGGCGGGAAATTGCAAATCCCATTAATGCAATCAGGACCGCGACAACAATGAGCATAGACATAAGGCCGTTCCTTGTAGTTGTGAAACACAAATTTATAAGAAAGGGTATCAGGCTGCAATTGTTTGCAACTTAAATAAGAGTTATCTCATTGTATTAACTATCCTGAATAATAACAGAAGGTTAAGCCACTTTCATAAAGTAACTGCTGGACCTGTTTTGGCGATAAATCCGAAATGAATGGTCTATTTATGCGGTTTTCAGCCTTTTTGACGCCTAAATCGGATGAATCCGACAATTTTGTCAAGCGGAATCAACGGCTAGCAAATTTCATATTGATTAGTAAACCTGAACTGAATTAGAGGTAAAACGTGATGCGGACCAACTTTCCTATGGAATTGGATGATTTAAAACAAGACCTGGCTCGTTTTGAGCACTCTTTGGCGCTATTTGCTGAACGTTTAGGCATTAACCTGGCTGAACATGAAGCCGATCACGTTGCGGTGCGCTGCCACCAGTTTGCGACGGCAGAACGCTGGAAAACTGGATTGCTGCAAATCGCCACACAGTTTTCCGAAGCAATGATCAATGGTCGCCCGATCTGCTTGTTCAAACTGCATCAGCCATTGAACCTCGCGGGCTGGCAAATCGATGTGATTGAACTGCCTTGGCCGGGCGAGAAACTGTATCGCCATGAAGGGTGGGAACACGTGGAGATTGTGCTGCGCGGTGAACCGGAAACGCTGGGTGTGCGCGCGATGGCGTTGCTCTCGGATGATGCGCTGACGCAGCCGGGCATCTCGTTTAAAACCAGCGCGCCCAAAGGCGAGAATGAACGTTTGCCCAATCCGACACTGGCGGTGACTGACGGGCAAACCACCATCAAGTTTCATCCGTGGCGACTGGAAGAGATCGTCGCTAGCGAGCAGGCTTAACGGCGCGCTGCTACCGCCAGCTGCAAACGCGCCACCGCCTGTTCCAGCGTGGCGCGCGTACAACCAAAGTTGAAGCGCACGAAATTATCGTCGCCGAAATCGTGACCCGGTGAAAAACCGAGGCCGTGCTGCTCGAAGTAGTCCATTGGGCTGGCGACATCCAGTTTGCTGGCGTCGATCCAACCGAGATAAGTCGCTTCCGGCGCGGCCATCTGCAGTTCTGGCAGCGCATTGATCTGCGCCACCAGCCAGTCGCGATTGGCACGCAGATAATCCAGCTGCGCCGCCAGCCATTCATCGCCATCGCGCCACGCCGCTTCGGCTGCCACCAGCGCCAGAATATCCACGCCAGGCACGATGCCTTCCCGCACACGTTTAAAGCGTGCGCGCAACTCTGGATTGGGAATGATCGCCATCGACGCGCCTAATCCGGCAATGTTGAAGGTTTTGGACGGCGAGATCAGCGTGATGCTGCGTTGTGCGGCATCTTCACTTAATGACGCAAACGGAATGTGTTGCGCGCCGGGTGACAGCAACAGATCGCAATGGATTTCATCGGAGCAGACAATCAAATCATGCTGCTGCGCAAATGCCAGCTGGGCTTCCAGCTCGTCGCGACGATAAACCGTACCACCCGGATTCTGCGGGTTACACAGCATCAGCAGGCGCTCATTGCCCTGCATGGCGCTGGCGTCGAGATCCATCACCCAGCGATCGTCCTGTAAACGCAGCGGTAAATGCACCTGTGCGCGATCGGCCAGTTTTGCCGCACCGCGAAACGGCGGATAAATCGGCGTTGGGGAAACCGTGGATTCGCCCGATTCCGTGAATGCGCGGACCGAAAGATTTAAACCGCACACCACGCCGGGCAATAACACAATCCAGTCCGGCTCAATCTGCCAGTTGTAGCGCTGCGCTAAACGGGAAAGGGTGATATCAATCAATCCGCCTGGCGTTGCGCCATAGCCAAAAACGCCGTGCTCAGCGCGCTGTTTAATGGCCTCAATCACACTCGGCGGCGAACGGAAATCGCTGTCCGCTACCCAGAGCGGCAGCACATCGCGATCACCATATTTGTGCCATTTCAAACTATCGCTGTGACGACGGTCTATCCATTGATTAAAATCGAATGCCATAGTGCGAGTTCCACGTAAACTGTCCAATTAAGTAGACTAACTGAAGCATTCATCCCGAGCCAGAAGTCATGAGAAGGAGCATGGTATGACGAAACTGGAAATTTGTTGCTACGGCATCGACTGCGCAATGACTGCGCAGCTGTCCGGTGCCGATCGCGTGGAGCTGTGCAGCGCACCGCGCGAAGGTGGGTTGACGCCTTCAGCCGGCGTGCTGGAAGTGGCACGACGTGAAATTTCGATCCCGGTACATCCTATCGTCCGTCCACGCGGCGGCGATTTTTGCTACACCAACTATGAGTTTGAGTCGATGAAATCGGACGTTGCGCTAATGCGTGAACTCGGTTTTCCCGGCTTAGTGATTGGCATGCTGGATGAAGATGCGCATGTTGATATCGCCCGTATGCAGCAAATTATGACGCTGTGTGACGGCATGGACGTCACTTTCCATCGCGCCTTCGATTTATGCCACAGTCCAAAACGCTCACTTGAGGTGCTGGCTGATTTAGGCATCGCGCGTATCCTGACGTCTGGCCAGCAACAGAGCGCCGAAGCAGGAATTGCATTATTACGGGAACTAAATGAACACAGCACAGGTCCGATTATTATGGCCGGTGCGGGCGTGCGTTTGAGCAACATCCAGAAGTTCATCGACAGTGGATTGCAGGAAGTTCACAGCTCCGCCAGCCGTTTAGTCGCTTCGCCGATGCGCTACCGTAAAGCCGGTGTTTCCATGTGCTCCGAAGCGGAAACCGATGAATTCAGTCGCTATTGCGTTGATGGTGATGTGGTTGAAGCCATGAAAAGCATGACGCAGATGAGCGCCGTCCGGGTAGCCTGAATTCACCCCGATTTTGCCGCGCAGCACGCCAGTCCAAACGACGTGATGTTTGCAAGTACCAACCCCAGTTCTTCTAACTGGGGTTCTTTTTATCTGCCATTCCCGCAGAGATAGCGTGATCGTGTAAATGATGCTTTGATTACTCTATGGCCTCGTACGGATAACCTTCATGAAATCCATCCCTTGTACCGTTTTACTGCTGCTTCTCCCCTACTGCGGCGTTGCGCTGGCTGTCAGCACGGCGTGTCCACCGATGAGCAAAAACATCACCAGCAGCAACAACTGGATCATGCTGGGTGGCGATGCCAAAGGCGCGGTGCGTCAGGTGGTGGCGGGCGAATTTGGCAAAGATGTGAACTCGCAAAAGCGCGTACTTGGCCAGTTTGATCAGTGCGGCGATTTAATGGTGGCCGATATCTCCTACGACAAAAACGAAGGCAACGTCCTGCTGACGATGGAACAGCATATCGCCCGCGTTCAACGCGGCTGGGTGGCGGAATATGCCTACATGGTCAAAGTGATCAAAGCGGGTCAGGAGGAAGTGGTTGATAACCGTCAGGGCACCATCAGCTGGCAAATCGGCCAGCATGGCAACATCGTCAGCTCATCCGATAAATTCACCAGCATGGGCAAAGATGGCTTTACCGATACCACTTACCGCTATGACAAACAGTTCAGAGTAGAAAAAAGCGTGGCGCGCGGCAGTGATAGCATGACCAGTGGCGAAAGCAGCTGGCGCTGGAATCCACAAGGATTGGTCACCTCATCCAGTAGCGCGCGTAGCAAAGATACTTACAGCTACGATAACCAGTGGCGGGAACTGCGCCTGAACGGCACATCGACCACGCCAGTCAGCACGCTACGCTCGATTGACGAGTGCCAACTGTGGGATGAAGTGGGCAACTGTACGCTCAGTTATCTGCATGAAACCGAAGTATTCGCCAAAGGCACCATTGAACGCCATCTCAGCTCCGCTTATAAATACCAATACTGGAACGCCCCCAGCGAAACAGCCGCACAAGATTAAACCGCACAAAACCCACATAAAGGCAAAGAATCAGGGCCGCGGAGTAAAGCTTCCGCCGCATGGACAAAAACGCCGGGAGCGTTTTTGAACAACGCAAAGCGTTGGCCCACGAAGTGGGCGAGCCTCATGGATGAGGCGAGTAACCGGCGGCAGAGTCCACAGGGATGTGTTCACGACGCCTTTACGGAGCGGCCCTGATTCTTTGCCTGAAACGCACGGAACTAAACAGGGAGCCCGCACATGACACTGATCCTTTCATTCCTTTTCGCCATCACCATCCTCACGCTCACGCCCGGTTTTGATACCGCATTAGTGTTGCGTTCCGCCGCCGCGCAAGGCTGGAAGCGTGCATCGGCCACGGCGTTTGGCGTCACGCTGGGTTGCCTGGTGTGGGGCATTGCGGTGGGTTTAGGCTTGGGCGCGCTGCTGCTGGCTTCGGAAATGGCGTATAACCTGCTGAAATGGATCGGTGCGGCCTATCTGCTCTATCTCGGCGTCAAATTACTCATCAACCCACGTACCCAAGCGGAAGCAGGTCAGCATGCGCAGAATAAAGAGCAAAGCTATGTTGCCTGCTTCACACGCGGACTATTCGGTAATCTGTTAAACCCCAAAGTCGGCGTGTTCTACGTCACCTTCCTGCCGCAGTTCATTCCGGCGGGCGCATCGGTGCCGCTGTGGTGTACGCTGATGGCTCTCACACATATGGTGATTGGATTAGTGTGGAATGCGGTGCTAATTGGTAGCAGCCAGTACTTTGCGACGCATCTGCGTCGTCCAGCGGTACTGAAAGTGATGGATCGCCTGACGGGCTGCGTCTTTATTGGCTTTGCCGCGAAGCTGGCGCTATCGCGGCGTTAAGCATTACGGCTTGCGCGCCACTAACACAGCACGCAGCGGGGCGGGATAACCTTCAACGGTCTTACTGCTGTCATTCGGATCAAGGAACTCGGCCAGCGACTCGCTGGTCATCCAACTGGTACGACGCTGCTCTTCCACGGACGTCACCGCGTAATCTGCGATGCGCACATCGACAAATCCGCACTTCTCCAGCCAGCTCTTCAGCGCTGCCGCAGAAGGGATAAAGTACACATTACGCATCTGCGCATAACGCTCACCCGGAACCAGCACCGCGTTCTCATCGCCTTCAATCACCAACGTCTCCAGCACCAACTCACCGTCGCTAACCAACTGATTTTTCAGCTGCATCAAGTGGTCGAGCGGTGAACGGCGGTGATAAAGCACGCCCATCGAAAACACGGTATCGAACGCTTGTAACGCCGGAAGCTGCTCAATGCCCAGCGGCAGCAAATGCGCCCGACGATCATCGCCCAACAGCTTACGCACCGCTTCAAACTGGCACAAAAACAGCTGCATCGGATCGATGCCGACCACCAGCTTCGCGCCCGCACCAATCATGCGCCACATGTGATAACCGCTGCCGCAACCAACATCCAGCACCGTGCGATGCAGCAACGGCGAAATGTGCGGCAACACGCGATCCCATTTCCAGTCAGAACGCCACTCGGTATCGATCTCGGTGCCGTACAGCGAATAAGGACCTTTGCGCCACGGCATTAAATTGCGCAGCAGATTCTCAATGCCAAGACGCTGACGATCGGTCAGATCCTCAACATCCGCGCTCACGCTGTGCAACAAATCCAGCTTCTGCGGCGTCAGCAGCGGCAGATAATCAACGGACTTCTCCCAGTCGCGAAACTTACCGTGCAAATTGTCACGCTGCCATGCGGCAACTTGCGCCGGTAACACTTCCAGCCAACTGGCCAGCGGGCCGGTGGCAATCTGCTGATAAAAACGGCCAAACTCAATCATTTCAACGCCACCAACGAACCAAAATTAAAGCACTGGAACCACAACTCCGCATGTTTGAAACCGGCGGTTTTCAGGCGCGCCTTATGCGCTTCGACGCTATCGGTCAACATCACGTTCTCCAGCATGCTGCGTTTCTGGCTGATCTCCAGTTCGCTGTAACCGTTAGCGCGTTTGAAATCGTGATGCATGTTAAACAGCAACTCGCCGACATCGGCATCTTCAAAACTAAACTTCTCGGACAACACCAGCGCGCCACCCGGATTTAATCCATTGACGATCTTCTTCAGCAACTCAAGACGGGCCGGCGGCTCAAGAAATTGCAGGGTAAAGTTAAGCACCACCAACGAGGCGTTCTCAATGTGGATATCCTGAATATCCGCTTCGATCACCTGCACCGGGGTATCCGCGCGGAAGGCATCGATGTGGCGACGGCAACGCTCAACCATCGCTGGCGAATTATCTACAGCAATAATCTGGCAGCCAGGCACATGAATATTGCGGCGCACCGACAGCGTGGCGGCACCCAGCGAACAGCCAAGATCGTAAACCTGGCTATTCGGCTGAACGAAGCGTTCTGCCAGCATGCCAATCATCGAAATGATGTTGGAATAACCCGGCACCGAGCGCTGAATCATATCGGGAAAAACTTCAGCTACGCGCTCGTCAAAGGTCCAGTCGCCCAGCTTATCGATGGGCGCGGAAAATAGCGTATCGCGATCAGACATAATGAAAGGTCCGGAGAGAAAACGGAAAGGGCGCTATTTTGGCAGAAACGCGGGCGGGCTGCACCCTTTGCGTTGCGTCTAGAACAGGCTTGATTGCTGCGGCCAGTCGGGCAGATCGCGTAACGATGGCTCCAGCTGCTGCAACTGTGACCACAACGCCTGAATCAGCGGAAACACCTCGCCCATATCCGGCGTATGAATAAACAGCATTGGATCGCTATCCAGCTGCCACGCTTGCAGCTTGCTGTGCCACGGCTGAAACAGCGGCACGCTCTCCGCCACGTTATCGCTGCCAATGAAACGCACCATCGGTTGCGAACCGGTGCGCACCGCATGCGGCGGCACGCGCGGCTTTTTCGCTCGCGCGTCCACGGCGGCGGCGGTTTGCGAGGTTGAAGCATGCACCGGACGACTATCTAAAATCACCCGATTAACGCCGCGATCCAGTAAACCGCGATTCAGCGCGCGTTCGGCTTCACCTTTGGCAAAAAACGCCTGATGTCGCACCTCAACGCCATAGCGGAAATTGCGTGGCAAACTATCGAGAAAGGACCATAAATCAACCAGCTGTGCCGGTGAAAACGCGGCGGGTAACTGCAGCCAATATTGACCAATGCGTTGGCTCAGCGGATCGAGCAGGCGGAAAAACTCCGTCAGCAACTCATCGCAATCGCGCAGCGCCGCTTTATGGCTGATGCTATCGGGAAACTTAAAGCAGAAACGAAAATCGTCGTGCGTCATATCCCGCCAGCGCATCACCACTTCAGGCTTTGGCAGCGCATACAACGTGGTATTGCCTTCCACACAACCAAACAGCTGCGCGTAGTCGGCTAAGGTTTCAATGCCGAACTGTTTCCATTGCGCGTGCTGCCATTGCGGTAATCCTATGCGAAGTGTCAACGCGAACTCCTGAATCCTTTAGGGGCGGGAAAGGGCGGCTTAATGTACCCTGTTTTGATGTCGGCAGGAAAAACAGCGCGATAAAGCATAATGTTTTGTCCGCTTTGATCGGGCTCCACTTATCCTGCCTGGGTTTTTCCATTATAATAGCCGCCTTTTTTGCGACAGCATCTCATAAGGTTACGCGGCCTGATGTTGTCTGGCAGCAGCGGCGAAGTTAAAAGGATACGTTATGCGTACAGAATATTGCGGACAGCTCAATCTGTCTCACGTGGGTCAGCAAGTCACTCTCTGCGGCTGGGTAAATCGCCGTCGCGATCTGGGTAGCCTGATTTTTATCGATATGCGTGACCGTGAAGGTATCGCTCAGGTGTTCTTTGATGCCGATCGTCAGGACGCTTTCCAGCTGGCATCTGAGCTGCGTAACGAATTCTGTATCCAGATCACCGGCACCGTGCGTGCACGTGACGAAAAGAACAAAAACAGCGACATGGCAACCGGCGAAATCGAAGTGTTCGCTCATGAGCTCAACATCATCAACCGTGCTGAACCGCTGCCGCTGGACTCTAACCAAGTGAACAGCGAAGAAGCGCGCCTGACCTATCGCTATCTGGACCTGCGTCGTCCGGAAATGGCGCAGCGTTTGAAAATCCGCGCTAAAATTACCAGCTTCGTGCGTCGCTTTATGGACGACCAGGGCTTCCTCGATATCGAAACGCCAATGCTGACCAAAGCCACGCCAGAAGGCGCGCGTGACTATCTGGTGCCAAGCCGTGTGCATAAAGGCAAATTCTACGCGCTGCCGCAGTCGCCACAGCTGTTCAAACAGCTGCTGATGATGTCGGGTTTTGACCGCTACTATCAGATCGTTAAGTGTTTCCGTGACGAAGATCTGCGTGCCGATCGTCAGCCTGAGTTCACCCAGATCGACGTGGAAACCTCTTTCATGACCGCCGAGCAGGTGCGTGAAAAGATGGAACGTCTGATTCGTGAACTGTGGATCAACATCAAAGGCGTGGATCTCGGTGACTTCCCGCAGATGACCTTTGCGGAAGCGATGAACCGTTACGGTTCCGATAAGCCAGACCTGCGTAACCCAATGGAGCTGGTGGACGTTGCCGATCTGCTGAAAAACGTGGAGTTCCAGGTGTTTGCCGGTCCAGCCAACGATGCCAAAGGCCGCGTGGCTGCCCTGCGCGTACCGGGCGGCGCTGCGCTGACGCGTAAGCAAATTGATGAGTACGGCGAATTTGTAAAAATCTACGGCGCTAAAGGGTTGGCGTGGATGAAGATCAACGAACGCGCTAAAGGCTTCGAAGGCGTACAGAGCCCGGTTGCCAAGTTCCTCAGTGCAGAAATCGTTGAAGACATTCTCAACCGCACGGGCGCACAAGATGGTGACCTGATCTTCTTCGGCGCGGACCGCGCTAAAGTGGTAGCGGATGCGCTCGGCGCGCTGCGTCTGAAAGTGGGCCGCGACCTGCAGATCACCAATGACAAAGCCTGGGCACCGCTGTGGGTAATCGACTTCCCAATGTTTGAGGAAGATGAAGAGGGCGGCCTGGCAGCAATGCACCATCCTTTCACGTCGCCGAAAGACATGAGCGCAGAAGAGCTGGCAACCGATCCGGTACAAGCGGTGGCCAATGCCTACGATATGGTGATTAACGGCTACGAAGTGGGCGGCGGTTCCGTGCGTATCCACAGCGGGAAAATGCAGCAGACGGTATTCAGCATCCTCGGTATCACCGAAGAAGAGCAACGTGAGAAGTTTGGCTTCCTGCTCGACGCGCTGAAATACGGTACCCCGCCGCACGCGGGCCTGGCGTTTGGTCTGGATCGTCTGACCATGCTGTTGACCGGCACCGATAACATCCGTGATGTGATCGCGTTCCCGAAAACCACCGCCGCCGCATGCATGATGACCGAAGCCCCAAGCGAAGCCAATCCAGCTGCGCTGCTGGACCTCGGCATTCTGGTGGCGCCGAAGAAAGAAAAGACAGAGAACAAGTAATGGGCTTTAAACATCCGGTTTCGGTGCTGGTGGTGATTTTTGCCCGCGATACCGGCCGGGTGTTAATGCTGCAGCGACGTGATGACGACAGCTTCTGGCAATCGGTCACTGGCAGCCTGGAAGCGGGCGAAACCCCGTGCCAGGCGGCTCAGCGCGAAGTGTTAGAAGAGCTTGCCATCGATATTGCGCACGAAAAGTTAGTGCTGGACGATTGCCACAAGCAAATCGAGTTTGAGATCTTCCCGCACTATCGCCATCGTTACGCACCGGGCACCACGCACAACCGCGAACACTGGTTCAGGTTGGCCATACCCGCAGAGCGCGACCTGCTGCTCACCGAGCATCTCGCCGCGCGCTGGCTCGAACCCGCCGCTGCCGCAGCCCTCACCAAGTCCTGGAGTAACCGCCAGGCAATTGAAGAATTTATCTGAATGCTCACCGCCGCGCGTTTTTCCCGTGGCAGTTCAGTTAAATTCCGTTAATTCGACGAAGTTATTCCTTCGTCCCTTAAACCCGGTGCAGGATGTGAAACCTGCACAATTAAAATTGAACAGTCGGGCGTAATCGTCGCAGCGAGGTCGGTTACCGCCAGCGCACAGCAACCGGAGCGTACTTATGTACGTGAGGATTGCGAGCACTGCCGGGAGCCGAGATCGCAAGTAAGATAGCCCGTGCGATTGATAAGATCGGAGAATATGCAAAATGGCTGGACACAGTAAATGGGCGAACACCAAGCACCGCAAGGCTGCTCAGGACGCTAAGCGCGGTAAAATCTTCACCAAAATCATTCGCGAGCTGGTCACCGCCGCGAAACTGGGCGGTGGCGATGCGGGTTCCAACCCACGTCTGCGCGCAGCGATGGACAAAGCGCTGTCTAACAACATGACGCGCGACACCATGAACCGTGCCATCGCACGCGGCGTGGGCGGTGAAGATGATTCCAACATGGAAACCATCATTTATGAAGGTTACGGTCCAGGCGGCTCAGCGGTGATGATTGAGTGCCTGAGCGACAACCGTAACCGTACCGTGGGCGAAGTGCGTCATGCCTTCACCAAAACCGGCGGCAACCTCGGTACCGACGGTTCTGTTGCTTACCTGTTCAGCAAGAAGGGCGTTATCTCCTTCGCGCCAGGTCAGGACGAAGATGCGGTGATGGAAGCGGCGCTGGAAGCCGGTGCAGAAGACGTTGTGGCTTATGACGACGGCGCGATTGATGTCTTCACCGCGTGGGAAGAGATGGGTGCAGTGCGTGATGCGCTGGAAGCGGGCGGTCTGAAAGCCGACTCGGCTGAAGTCTCAATGATCCCTTCAACCAAAGCCGAAATGGATGCCGAAACTGCGCCGAAACTGCTGCGCTTGATCGACATGCTGGAAGACTGTGACGACGTGCAGGAAGTTTACCATAACGGTGAAATCTCTGATGAGATCGCAGAAACGCTGTAATGGCGTTGCTTAAAACCCCACTCACCGGAGACGCGCTGTGGCGATAATTCTCGGGATCGATCCCGGCTCGCGCGTCACCGGTTACGGTGTTATCCGCCAAACCGGCCGCCAGCTTACCTATCTGGGCAGCGGCTGTATCCGTACCAGCGTCACCGATCTGCCGACGCGTCTCAAACTGATCTACGCGGGCGTCAGCGAAATCATTACGCAGTTCTCACCCGACTATTTCGCCATCGAGCAGGTCTTTATGGCGAAGAACGCGGACTCAGCGCTCAAGTTGGGCCAGGCGCGCGGTGCGGCGATTGTCGCGGCGGTGAATCACGATTTGCCGGTGTTTGAGTATGCAGCGCGTCAGGTGAAGCAAACTGTCACCGGCACTGGCGGCGCAGAGAAAAGTCAGGTGCAGCATATGGTGCGTACCTTGCTGAAACTGCCGGCCAATCCGCAAGCGGATGCCGCCGATGCGCTGGCCATCGCCATCACGCATTGCCATATGAGCCAAAATGCGGCGCGTATCAGTGACACCAAATTGGTGATGACGCGCGGTCGTATGCGATCGGGTTAGCAAACGCCAAGGCTGGATATTCATCCAGCCTTTTTTGTGCTATAAACTCAGGCTTACTTACAGATTAAGGAACTGCTCAGGTGATTGGTCGTTTACGAGGCAACATTCTGGAGAAACAGCCGCCGCTGGTGTTGATTGAGGCGCACGGTGTCGGTTATGAAGTGCACATGCCAATGACCTGCTTTTACGAGCTGCCGGAGATCAATCAGGAAGCGATCATCTTCACCCAGTTCGTGGTGCGTGAAGATGCGCAGCTGCTGTTCGGTTTTAACAACAAGCAGGAACGCACGCTGTTCCGCGAGCTGGTAAAGGTGAATGGCGTTGGACCAAAGCTGGCGCTGGCGATTTTGTCGGGTATGTCGGCCCAGCAGTTCGTGACCGCCGTTGAGCGACAAGAAATTGCCTCTCTGATCAAACTGCCGGGCGTGGGTAAAAAAACCGCCGAGCGTCTGATTGTGGAGATGAAAGACCGCTTTATCGGCATGCACGGCGATCTGTTTGGTGGTGATTCAACCTTTACGTTGACCACGCCTTCTGCGGCACAAGACAATAACGATGCCGAAGCCGAAGCGGTCTCAGCGCTGGTGGCTCTCGGTTATAAACCGCAGGAAGCCAGCCGGATGATCAGCAAAGTTGGTAAACCGGATGCGGATTGCGAAACCCTGATTCGTGAAGCCCTGCGCGCAGCTATTTGAGGTAAAGCATGATTGAAGCCGATCGTCTGGTCTCGGGCAGTTCCTTTAATGAAGAAGAAACGCTCGACCGTGCCATTCGCCCCAAGCTGCTGACGGAATATGTTGGTCAGCCGCAGGTGCGCGAGCAGATGGAGATTTTCATCCAGGCGGCGAAACTGCGTGGCGATGCACTCGATCATCTGCTGATTTTCGGTCCGCCAGGATTGGGTAAAACTACGCTGGCTAACATCGTCGCCAACGAAATGGGCGTCAATCTGCGCACCACCTCCGGGCCGGTGCTGGAAAAAGCCGGCGATCTGGCGGCGATGCTCACCAATCTTGAGCCGCATGATGTGCTGTTTATCGATGAGATCCATCGCCTGTCGCCGGTGGTTGAAGAAGTGCTGTATCCGGCGATGGAGGATTATCAGCTGGATATCATGATCGGTGAAGGTCCAGCAGCGCGTTCGATTAAGCTCGATCTGCCGCCGTTTACCCTGATTGGTGCCACCACGCGCGCCGGTTCTTTAACCTCGCCACTGCGTGACCGCTTCGGCATTGTGCAGCGTCTTGAGTTCTATAACGTTCCCGATCTGCAGCACATCGTTGGCCGTAGCGCGGCTTGTCTTGGCCTGGCGCTGAGTGAAGAGGGCGCGCTGGAGATAGCGCGTCGTGCGCGCGGAACGCCGCGTATCGCTAACCGTTTGCTGCGCCGCGTACGTGACTTTGCTGAAGTGCGTGCCAACGGCAACCTGAGCGGTGAAGTGTCAGCCAGCGCGCTGGATATGCTTAACGTCGACAGCCAGGGTTTTGATTATATGGACCGCAAACTGCTGCTGGCGATTATCGACAAGTTCTCGGGTGGTCCGGTTGGCTTAGATAATCTGGCTGCGGCGATCGGCGAAGAGCGGGAAACTATCGAAGATGTAATTGAACCCTTCCTGATCCAGCAAGGATTCATACAACGCACGCCACGCGGCCGAATGGCAACGCAGCATGCTTATAAACACTTTGGTATTAGTCGCGAAGAGTAAACCGGCATTATGCCGCCGGTTTTTTTGCCATACTGATGATGAATAATACCGCAGCGCATAACACCACCGAAGGACCGGCTGGCGTATCGTAGGTGGCGGAGAAGGCGAGTCCGCCGGTCACCGCGATAATACCGGCAATCACCGCAAAACCGGCCATCTGTTCCGGTGAGCGCGAGAAGCGACGTGCCGTCGCCGCCGGGATAATCAGCAGTGACGTAATGATCAAGGCACCAACAAACTTCATTGCCACGCCGATGGTTAATGCCGTCACCAGCATCAGCATCAAACGCGTGCGCTGAATGTTGACGCCATCGACCTGCGCCAGCTCCGGACTGATGGTCATCGATAACAGTGAATTCCACTGCCACGCCATCACCGCCAGTACAATTGCCACGCCGCCACCCATCATCCATAAATCATCGGGCGTCACCGCCAGCAGATCGCCAAACAAGTAAGCCATCAGATCGACACGCACGCCTTGCATCAGACTGACAACCACTAAACCCAGCGACAGCGCGCTGTGCGCCATAATACCGAGCAGCGTGTCGATGGCCAGATGCGGGCGACGCTCCAGCCACACTAATCCCAACGCCAGACATACGGTCACTAAAATCACCGCATAGTAAGGATTTACGTTAAGCAGCAAACCAAACGCCACACCCAGCAAAGATGCATGCGCGAGAGTATCGCCAAAGTAGGACATGCGGCGCCAAACCACAAACGAGCCAAGTGGACCGGCCGCCAGCGCCAGCAAAACGCCGCCCAGCCAGCCAGGTAATAACAGTTCAATCATGACGGGCCATTTCCTTTACGCAGAACAATGCGTCCCTGTAAATCGTGACGGTGATTATGATGATGACGATAAATCGCCAACTGCTGCGCGCCGCGTGGGCCGAACATCGCAATAAACTCAGGATGTTGTGATACCGCTTCCGGCGTGCCCGAGCAGCAGATGTGATGGTTGAGGCACAGCACTTCGTCGGTTTTCGCCATCACCAGATGCAGGTCGTGTGAAACCATCAGCACACCGCAATTTAATTCACGGCGCAGTTGATCGATCAAATCGTACAGCGCAACCTGGCCGTTGACGTCAACGCCTTGAGTTGGTTCATCGAGCACCAGCAATTGCGGCTCATTGAGTAATGCGCGCGCCAGCAGCACACGCTGCGTTTCACCGCCGGAGAGTTTTTGCAGCGTCGCGTGCAACAGATGCCCGGCCTGGACGCGCTTCAGCGCCGGCAAAATGGCATCGCGTTTGGTGCCCCGAGACAGACGCATAAAGCGCTCAACGGTGATCGGCAAAGTCGGATCGATGTGCAGTTTTTGCGGCACATAACCGATACGTAAATCAGTGGCGCGTTTGACGCTGCCGCTGGTGGGTTTAAGCAGCCCCAACACCGCGCGAACCAGCGTGGATTTACCGGCGCCATTCGGGCCGAGCAGGGTGAGAATTTTTCCCGGCTCAAGTGTGAGGCTAATGCCTGCAAGCACTGGACGCTGGGAGAATTTCACAGAAATGTTTTCAAGAGTAACAAGTGGCGGCATGTTATTTACGGGTTGCATTGAATTTCGAATGTTATAATATCACATTCCATCACCTGGTCACGATGGAATGACGTATTATGTTACACAATAAAAAGCGCCTTATTTTCACCCTTACTGCTGCGGCAATTGCCGCCACAAGCGCGTTACCCGCGCACTCTGCAGTCGTAGCTTCAATTAAACCTATCGGATTTATCGCAGCGGCTATCGCAGATGGCATTACGCCCGTTGAAGTATTGCTGCCTGATGGCGCATCAGAACATGATTATGCCTTACGTCCCTCTGATGTAAAACGTATTAAAAACGCAGACTTAGTGGTGTGGGCGGGGCCTGAAATGGAAGCTTTTCTCACCAAGTCAGCGGCCGAATTACCCGCCAATAAAAACCTTGAAATAGCCGCTTTGCCAGGCATACACCCGCTTTTGATTAGCGGTGATGATGGCGATGAGGAACATGAGCACGGTCACGATCATGATCATGACTCAGAAAATTCTGAACACCAAGACCTGTCTCATGCACATCACCACCACGGCCAGTTTAATATGCACCTGTGGATGTCCCCTGACATGGCCTTACAAACTGCGGTTGCAATCCATGGAAAATTATTGGAACTTATGCCGCAAAGCAAAGCCAAACTTGACGCTAATCTGCAGGAATTTAAGGCAGAATTAGCCGATGCAGACAAACACATCGGCGCGCAACTCGCGCCTGTGCGGAACAAGGGTTATTTCGTTTTTCACGACGCTTACAGCTACTTTGAAAAACATTACGGTTTGTCACCTTTAGGTCATTTTACCGTCAATCCTGAGATCCAGCCGGGCGCCCAGCGTTTACATCAAATACGAACACAGTTGGTTGAGCAGAAAGCCGTTTGCGTTTTCGCTGAACCACAATTCAGACCGGCCGTCATCGATGCCGTGTCCCGTGGAACTTCCGTCCGTAAAGGCACGTTAGATCCGTTGGGTATGGACATCAGCTTATCCAAAGACAGCTACGTGAAATTCCTTTCACAGTTGTCGAGCCAGTATGCGAGCTGCCTGAATGGAGCATGAGGAATAGGTAAAAGTGCAGCAGATAGCCCGCTCTGTCGCCCTCGCATTTAATAATTTGCCGCGCCCCCACCGCGTTATGCTGGGTTCATTAACCGTTGTCACGTTGGCCGTCGCCGTATGGCGGCCTTACGTTTACCATCCACGTGATGTGGCGCCCATCGTGAAAACCATCGCGTTGGATAAAGACGAATTGCGCACGCTGTTGCCAGAAGCCAGCGAGCCGATTGATCAAACTACCGAAGAACCGGCCGACGATATTCCTGCTGACGACATCGATAAAGACGTTCCGGACAATCCTAACGTACATGATTACACAGTCTCTTCAGGCGATACGCTGAGCAGCGCGTTAAATCAGTACGGCATTGAGATGGGCGACATCAATGCACTGGTCAGCAGCGACAAAGATTTGCGCAACATGCGCGTCGGCCAGCAACTGAGCTGGACGCTGGATGCCGATGGTCAACTGCAAACCTTCAGCTGGGAAATCGATCGTCGTGAAACCCGTACTTATCAGCGCGCCGACAACGGCAGCTTTAAGATGCAGCAGGAGTTGCAAAAGGGTGAGTGGCAAAACAACGTATTGAAAGGTGAAGTACGCGGTAGTTTTGCCGCCAGCGCGCAACGTGCGGGTTTGACCAGCGCAGAAACCAGCAACGTCATTAAAGCGATGCAGTGGCAAATGGACTTCCGCAAACTGCGGGCCGGTGATGATTTCAGTGTATTGATGTCACGTGAAATGCTCGATGGCAAAAGTGCTCAAAGCCAACTGCTGGGCGTGCGTTTACGCACCGGCGGCAAAGATTATTACGCCTTCCGCGCGGAAGACGGCAAGTTCTACGATCGCAACGCGTCTGGGTTAGCGCGTGGCTTTATGCGTTTCCCAACGGTTAAGCAGTATCGTGTTTCTTCCAACTTCAATCCGCGCCGCCTTAACCCGGTAACCGGTCGCATCGCACCGCATAAAGGTGTCGACTTCGCGCTGCCGATTGGTACGCCAGTGTTAGCCGTGGGTGATGGTGAAGTGGTGATGGCGAAAAACGGCGGCGCTGCCGGAAATTACGTGGCAATTCGTCACGGTCGTCAGTACATGACGCGTTATATGCACTTGAGTAAAGCGCTGGTGAAACCGGGGCAAAAAGTGAAACGCGGTGATCGTATTGCGCTGTCGGGTAACACCGGACGTTCAACCGGCCCACATCTGCACTATGAAGTATGGATCAACAATCAGGCAGTGAATCCATTGACGGCAAAACTGCCGCGCATGGAAGGGCTGACCGGTAAAGATCGCAGCACTTACATGGCGCAAGTCAAAACCTGGTTGCCGCAGTTGACGCTGAAATAACGCATTATTGCGCGTAACACTAAAAAACCGACGGATTCTTCGTCGGTTTTTTGCTATCTGGCGCATGAAGATTGCAAAATTAACCATCGTCACTATTATTGACCGGTCATTGTCAGAGGCGAGTGCATGGAAACCCGAAAGAAAAATAACAGTGAGTTTATTCCCGTTTTTCAACGTTCTTTTTTAAAGCCGAAATACTGGGGAAGTTGGTTGGCGATTGGTGCGCTGGCCGGCATGGCATTACTTCCCGCCAAAGTGCGCGATCCGATTCTGGGCGGATTGGGCAAGTTCGCCGGTAAACTGGCGAAAAGTGCGCGCCGCCGTGCGCTGATCAATCTCTATTATTGCCTGCCGGAATTGAGCGAAGCGCAGCGCGAAGAGATTGCTGATCGTATGTTTGCCACCGCACCCCAAGCGATGGCGATGATGGTAGAACTGGGATTACGCAATCCCGAGCATGTGCGTAAGCGCGTTGACTGGCACGGCCGGGAAATCATCGAGCAACTGCAGGCGAACAAAGAGAACGTTATTTTCCTTGTGCCGCATGGTTGGGGCGTGGATATTCCGGCGATGCTGCTGGCGTCTGAAGGTCAGATGATGGCGGCGATGTTCCACAATCAAAGCGATCCGTTAATGGATTATTTGTGGAATACCGTGCGACGCCGTTTTGGTGGCCGCATGCATGCGCGTAATGACGGCATTAAGCCGTTTATCGCTTCGGTGCGTCAGGGTTATTACGGCTATTATCTGCCGGACCAGGATCACGGCCCGGAACACAGCGAGTTTGTGGATTTCTTTGCCACTTATAAAGCAACGTTGCCGGCAGTCGGTCGCCTGATGAAAGTGTGCCGTGCGCGCGTTGTGCCGCTGTTCCCGGTATATAACAGCGAAACCCATCGTCTGGAAATCTACGTGCGTCCGCCTATGGATGACTTGCTGGATGCCGATGACAACACGTTGGCGCGCCGCATGAATGAAGAAGTAGAAGTGTTTGTGCGCCCCCATCCAGAACAGTACACCTGGATTTTAAAGCTGCTGAAAACGCGTAAGGAAGGTGATATTGAACCTTATGCGCGCAAAGATCTTTATCCCAGAAAGTAAATGTAGGGTCGCCATTTATGGCGACCAGGTGCGCATCACTGCGCACCTTACATTACACTGCTGCCACATGACTGCGACGCTTACGTTCGCGCAGGAACAGCGTCACCAGACCAAACCACAGCACGCCAGCGGCGAAGTTAATCCCGCTAAACCACGGTGTGCCGCCGCTGAAGTAGCCGCTTTTCGCTAGCTCAATCCCGACTGCTAAGGTCAGAATGCTGATCATGCCGAGCATCGCCGCCACGCTGCCTTTGCCTTCGTTACTGGAGTAAAGCGTCAGTCGGTACAGACCGGCATTCACCATGCCCGCGCCAAAAGCGTACAGACTTAAACCGGCGGTCAGTAGCAGATAGGTGTGGCTATCCAGCAAGTTCGCCAGCAGCGAAATGCTTAGACCAATCAGGATCGGCCAGGCAGCAAATTTCACTGGCTGCTCAATCGGCACGCGGCCTGCCAGTTTGCCGAGCGTGATATTGCCAGCAATCATCGCCAGGAATACCGGCAACTGCAGCAGCGCATACTGCATGCGCGACAAGCCTTCATCATGCATCAGAATCACTGGCGACAGCGCCACCCATGTCAGGATCGGGATAAACACCAACCCAATCGCAAAGGATCCGTACATCACCTGACGATCGCGCGCTAAACGCGCATAGCCGCGCGCCAGCGTTGGCAGGGCGATAGAGTGACTGCGATCGCCAGCCGTTTCCGGCATTACACGCCACAGCAGGGCAAACGCAATCACGCTGCAAATCGCAAACAGCCAGAACATGCTGCGCCATTCGCCAACGGTAAGCCATGCCGCACCGGCCAGCGGGCCCGCTAACGGTGCCAGCAGCGCAACGTTGGCCATCAACGCCATCATGCGCACCGCCAGCGCTTCGTCAAAGGCTTCCTGCACCGCCGCATAGCTGACTGCGCCAATAAAACACAGGCTAATGCCCTGCACAAAACGCAGCGCGACAAACTCTTCAATACTGCTGACCCACGTTGTCAGAATGCAGGCGGCGGCAAAAAACAGGATGCCAAACAGCAATACCGGACGGCGGCCATATTTGTCTGAAAGCGGACCAAGCAGCCATTGCAGCACCACGCCGCCCATCAGATACGCGGTTAATGAGGTAGATACCCATTCCGGCCCGACACTGAATTCAGACGTCACCAGCAGCATGCCGGGCTGGATCATGTCATGCGCGATATAGGTGGCGAACTCAAATAGCACCAACGCGAGCGGAAACAGCAGCACGCGCCCGGTGAGTTGAGTAATAGGTTGATAGCGGGCCATCTGGCCTCCTTGTCAAAAAAATAAAAACGCGACTGCCAGGCAGTCGCGTTTGTCCATGTTGTTACAGCCGCTGTCGGTGGTGCGTATTAATCTACGCGCAGTACACGGCTGGTATTGGTGGTGCCAGTGGTCGACATCACGTCACCCTGGGTAACAATCACCAGGTCACCTGAAACCAGGAAACCTTTCTCGCGCAGTAGGTTAACTGCATCATGCGCGGCGGCAACACCATCATTATTGCTGTCGAAGAACACCGGTGTAACACCACGGTACAGCGCGGTCAGGTTCAGGGTACGTTCATGACGTGACATGGCGAAGATCGGCAAACCGGAAGTGATACGTGAAGTCATCAGCGCGGTACGGCCCGATTCGGTCATGGTGATGATGGCCGAAACCCCTTGCAGATGGTTGGCAGCATACATCGCCGACATGGCAATCGCTTCTTCGACGTTATCGAACTGCACTTCCAGGCGATGCTTGGAAACGTTAACGCTCGGGATTTTTTCTGCGCCGAGGCACACTTTCGCCATCGCTGATACGGTTTCAGCCGGATACTGGCCTGCAGCCGTTTCCGCCGACAGCATCACCGCATCGGTACCATCCAGCACGGCGTTCGCCACGTCCATAACTTCGGCACGCGTTGGCATTGGATTGGTGATCATCGATTCCATCATCTGCGTTGCGGTGATGATGGTGCGGTTCAGCTGGCGCGCGCGACGGATCAACGCTTTCTGAATACCCACCAGCTCAGGATCGCCAATTTCTACCCCCAAATCGCCACGCGCAACCATCACCACGTCAGAGGCGAGGATGATGTCATCCATCGCTTCCTGTGAGGCAACGGCTTCAGCACGTTCCACTTTCGCCACCAGTTTGGCATCGCAGCCGGCATCGCGCGCCAGACGGCGGGCGTAATTCATATCTTCGCCGTTACGTGGGAAGGAGACGGCCAGATAATCCACGCCGATTTTCGCAGCGGTAACGATGTCAACTTTGTCTTTCTCGGTCAGTGCGTCGGCAGAGAGGCCGCCACCGAGTTTGTTGATACCTTTATTGTTGGATAGCGGGCCACCGACGGTGACTTCGGTGAACACTTTCACGCCCTGAACTTCCAACACTTTCAGCTGTACGCGACCGTCGTCCAGCAGCAGGATGTCGCCTGGCACCACATCTTCTGGCAGGCCTTTATAATCGATACCGACTTTTTCTTTGTCGCCTTCGCCTTTACTTAAGTCGGCATCCAGCAGGAAACGATCGCCGACATTAAGGAACACTTTGCCTTCTTTGAAGGTTGAGACGCGAATTTTTGGACCTTGCAGGTCGCCAAGGATCGCCACATGACGTCCCAGTTTCGCCGCTATTTCACGGACTTTATTGGCGCGCTGCTGATGATCTTCCGGTGTGCCGTGGGAGAAGTTGAGTCGTACAACGTTAGCACCCGCCGCGATGATTTTTTCGAGGTTATTGTCGCGATCGGTGGCTGGACCGAGGGTTGTAACGATCTTGGTTCTTCTGAGACGTCTGGACATGAAGGACTCCGTTAGCAAAGTATCGTGTCGCTCTCAAGTGACACGTAGTGTTCATCTATTCTATATGATCGATGGGCTGTGATTCGACTCACATTGTGAATGTGATGTTAATTATTTTCCTGCGCCTGTTTCTCCAGGCGTGAATCTTTCAGCGCTTCTTTCACCCGTTTCAAATTTTCACGGAAAGCGGCGCCGCGCTCAAGGGTAAACCCTGTCGCCAGAACATCAATCACGGTTAATTGTGCGAGGCGGGAAACCATTGGCAGGTAGATATCGGTATCTTCGGGCACGTCGAGCGTCAAAGCCAGTGTGGCTTCGGCCGCCAGCGGGGAACCCGGAGAAGTGATAGCCAGCACAGTGGAAGCGTTTACACGCGCCAGGCGAGCCAGTTCTACCATATTTTTGGTGCGACCAGTATGTGAGATGAGAACAAACACATCATTTGGACCACTATTTATGCAACTCATGCGCTGGATCACAATATCCTCTGACCAGATGACCGGCAGATTAAAACGCAAAAATTTGTTGGTGGCGTCGTGTGCAACCACGGCAGAGGCACCAAGGCCAAAGAAGGCAATTTTATGGGCGTTTGATAATGCCTGAACGGCCTGGCGAATGACCTGAGAATCGAGTTGCTGACGTACGCGGCTGAGGCCGGCTAACGCGGAATCAAAAATTTTGTGGCTATAGCTTTCCACACTGTCATTTTCTTCCACATCGCGGCTCACCCAGTTCGGGCTTTTCACCAGGCTCTGCGCGAGCTGCAATTTGAAGTCAGGAAAGCCGCGCGTGCCCATACGATGGCAGAAGCGATTCACCGTTGGTTCGCTGACGTCAGCGGCGCGTGCCAGCGTGGCGATGCTGGAGTGCATCGCCTGCTGCGGCGCAGCGAGAATTTGTTCTGCGACTTTACGTTCTGATTTACTTAACGCATCGAGTTGCGCCTGAATTTGTTCCAGCATGGTTTAACCTAATGAGCGTCAATCACTTTTCCGCGTTCATCAATCAATGAAATCGCTGCCAATTCCCAAGAATATACCGTGTAATAGCAGCTCGCACGCAGCGGAGGACAAATGTAAACGCGAATTTTTTGCGATACTTTGATCGCTGACGTGTTTTGCCACGACAAATATCGAAACAGAAAATGTGCTCAAATGGCACGCTACAACACACTTAACACCTTTATTACGTCCACAGTTAACGCCAGCAAAACGCGGTGTTCGGGTTGTCCTGGACCGGCGAAAAACGTACATTGTGCTGTAAGAAAATTACAATAAGGACCCGGCGTGATGAGAACGCTCAAGCCGGGTATATCCTGCAACGAGGAGAGGAAAATGGCGGTTACACAAACAGCCCAGGCATGCGATCTGGTGATTTTCGGTGCCAAAGGCGATTTAGCGCGCCGTAAACTGTTGCCATCACTGTATCAGTTGGAAAAAGCCGGTCAGATTCATGAAACCACTCGCATTATTGGCGTGGGTCGCGCGGATTGGGACAAAGCCGCGTACACCAAAGTGGTACGTGAAGCGCTGGAAACCTTCATGAAAGAGAAGATCGATGAAGCGCTGTGGGACACACTCAGCAGCCGTCTCGACTTCTGTAACCTCGACGTAAATGACACCTCGCATTTCACCAAACTGGGCAAAATGCTTGACCAGAAAAACCGCGTCACCATCAACTACTTCGCCATGCCGCCAAGCACCTTTGGCGCGATTTGTGACGGTCTTGGCGCCGCCAAACTGAATGCCAAACCGGCGCGTGTAGTAATGGAAAAGCCGCTCGGCACCTCATTGGAAACCTCGCAAGAGATCAATGACAGCGTTGGCAAATACTTCGAAGAAGGTCAGGTTTTCCGTATTGACCACTATCTCGGTAAAGAGACGGTGCTTAACCTGCTGGCGCTGCGTTTTGCCAACTCCATCTTCGTCAACAACTGGGACAACCGCACCATCGATCACGTGCAGATCACCGTGGCGGAAGAGGTCGGTATCGAAGGCCGTTGGGGTTACTTCGACAAAGCTGGCCAGATGCGTGACATGATTCAGAACCACCTGTTGCAGATCCTCACCATGATTGCCATGTCGCCGCCATCCGATCTGAGCGCGGATGCGATTCGTGATGAGAAGGTGAAAGTGCTGCGCTCACTGCGCCGTATCGATCAAACCAACGTGCGTGATAAAACCGTACGCGGTCAGTACACCGCTGGCTTTGTGCAGGGCAAGAAAGTGCCGGGCTATCTGGAAGAAGAGGGCGCTAACAAGCAGAGCGCCACCGAAAGCTTCGTGGCGATCCGCGTGGATATCGACAACTGGCGCTGGGCTGGCGTGCCGTTCTATCTACGTACCGGCAAGCGCTTGCCAACCAAATGCTCTGAAGTGGTGGTGTACTTCAAGAATCCTGAGATGAACCTGTTCAAAGATTCTTACGCTGAACTGCCGCAGAACAAGCTGACCATTCGTCTGCAGCCGGACGAAGGCGTGGATATCGAAATCCTCAACAAAGTGCCGGGACTCGACCACAAGCATAAACTGCAGACCACTAAGCTGGATCTGAGCTACTCCGAAACCTTCAACCAGTCGCATCTGGCCGATGCTTACGAGCGTCTGCTGCTGGAAACCATGCGCGGTATTCAGGCGCTGTTTGTACGTCGTGATGAAGTGGAAGCGGCGTGGGGCTGGGTGGATTCAATCATCGATGCCTGGAATGCCGATGCCGAAGCGCCGAAGCCGTATCAGGCGGGAACGTGGGGACCGGTTGCCTCAGTCGCGATGATTACCCGCGATGGCCGTTCCTGGAACGAGTTTGAATAAAGACCTAATGCTGAGCCCGCCAATGCGCGGGCTTTTTTTCGGCCAAAATTCATTTTTCTTAAAAGTGAACCTGAGTTTCAAAAAATTTTGATATCCGATGGACGCCGCTCCAGCCGATCTTGTATGGTAGAGCCCAATTATTGACAGCGTGGTTAAACGCCGGGCTGATGCAACTAAGGAAACGTGATGAAGAACTGGAAAACAAGTGCTGAACAGATCCTGAAAACTGGCCCGGTCGTGCCGGTCATCGTGGTGAACAAGCTGGAACACGCGGTGCCGATGGCGAAAGCGCTGGTAGCGGGCGGTGTGCGTGTGCTGGAAGTCACGCTGCGTACCCCGGTGGCGATGGACGCGCTGCGCGCCATGATTAAAGAAGTACCGGAAGCGATTGTTGGTGCGGGCACGGTGATCAACACCCAGCAACTCAAAGAAGTCACTGACGCCGGTGCGCAGTTTGTAATCAGCCCTGGATTGACAGAATCGTTGCTGAAGGCTGCGGTTGAAGGTCCGGTGCCATTGATTCCAGGTATCAGCACGGTTTCAGAACTGATGACCGGTATGGATTACGGCCTGCGTGAATTCAAATTCTTCCCGGCGGAAGCCAACGGTGGCGTGAAAGCATTATCAGCGATCGGTGGTCCGTTCCCGCAGGTGCGTTTCTGCCCAACCGGCGGCATCTCGCCAGCCAACTATCGTGATTATCTGGCGCTGAAAAGCGTGCTGTGTATTGGCGGTTCGTGGCTGGTACCGAATGATGCGCTGGAAAGTGGTGACTGGGATCGTATTACGCGTCTGGCGCGTGAAGCGGTTGAAGGGGCGCGTGCATAAATTGGTAGGGTCGCCATTCATGGCGACCTCTCATTTATACTTAACCTTCCACTTTTACCGCTGCCGCACTGGCAACGGCGCGCGCGATAGCTTCATCGGTGTTTTCACCGGTTGCCAAAGCCACACCCAAACGGCGTTGACCGGCGATTTCCGGTTTACCAAACAGGCGCAGCTGCAACCCGGCTCCCAGCGCGGCTTCGATATTCCCGAATTGCACGTTCTGGCTGTTCAGCTCAGGCAGAATCACTGCCGACGCCGCAGGGCCGTATTGACGAATGCCGCCAATTGGCAGACCGAGGAAGGCGCGCACATGCAGCGCGAACTCAGACAGATCCTGCGAAATCAGCGTTACCATGCCGGTATCGTGCGGACGCGGTGACACTTCGCTGAACACCACTTCATCACCACAGACGAACAGCTCCACGCCAAACAGGCCGTATCCGCCGAGCGCTTTCACCACGTTAGCGGCGATATCCTGCGCGCGTTGCAGCGCCAGTTCACTCATCTGCTGCGGCTGCCATGATTCACGATAATCGCCATCTTCCTGACGATGACCAATCGGCGCGCAGAAGTGGATGCCATCCACCGCGCTAATGGTCAGCAGGGTAATTTCGAAATCAAACTTCACCACACCTTCGACGATCACGCGGCCCGCACCGGCACGTCCGCCTTGCTGCGCATAATCCCAGGCTTTGTCCAGCTGGCTGGCTTCGCGGATAAAGCTTTGACCTTTACCGGATGAGCTCATCACCGGCTTAACGATGCACGGGAATCCAATCGCTTCAGCGGCGGCAATAAAATTCTCTTTGCTGTCAGCAAACTGGTAAGTCGAGGTCGGCAACGACAACTCTTCCGCCGCCAGACGACGAATGCCTTCGCGGTTCATGGTCAGACGCGCGGCGCGTGCAGTCGGCACCACTTTCTGACCTTGCGCTTCCAGCTCCAGCAGTTTTTCGGTGGCGATGGCTTCAATTTCAGGCACCACGAAGTGCGGCTTTTCCTGGGCAATCAATGCGGCCAGCGCGTCGCCGTCCAGCATGTTGATTACATAGCTGCGATGCGCCACGTGCATCGCTGGGGCATCGGCGTAACGATCCACCGCAATCACTTCCACACCCAGACGCTGGCACTCGAGTGCCACTTCTTTGCCTAATTCGCCTGAACCTAACAGCATGACACGCGTAGCGGCAGGGCGCAGCGCGGTTCCGAGAGTCGTCATAATTTCACCTTAGCAGTCAAAATGCGCGCGCAGTATAAACGAAAACGTTTGCGTACTCACGCTTTCGCCACGATCAGGTTTGCCATACTTTTCCCGCTCTGACGTTAACTGACACAGCCTGCGGCAGCATGGAGAACGGAAAATTAAACGGGAGTTAAACGATGAGTAATTGGCTACAGCAAATTCAATCGGTGCTGGCGAAGAAGGGCGGTGGCGGAAAGTCGGGCGGCTTAAGTGACATGCTGGCACCTGGCGCATTAGGCGGGCTGGCGGGATTGCTGGTGGGCAGTAAATCCACGCGTAAGTTGCTGACCAAATATGGCGGCAAAGCCTTGTTGTTGGGCGGCGGCGCGGCGGCGGGCGCGCTGCTGTGGAACAAATACAAACAGCGCATACGTGAAACCCATCAGGACGATGCGAGCTTTGGTCAGCTGCAAACGCCTATGGATCAACGCGCAGAGCGATTAGTCACGGCGCTGGTGTTCGCGGCGAAAAGTGACGGTCACATTGACGATCAAGAGCGCGCGGCGATTGAGCAAAACATTCAGCAGGCGGGCTACGGCGCACAGGCTGAAGCGCTGATTCAGCAGGCGATGAATCGCCCGCTCGATCCCAACTGGCTGGCCGCTGACGTTAAAAACGAAGAAGAGGCGCTGGAGCTCTATTTCCTCAGCTGTGCCGCCATTGATGTCGACCACTTTATGGAGCGTAGCTATCTCTCCGCGCTCGGCGATGCGCTGAAAATTCCCCAGGATGTGCGCGACGGTATTCAACGCGATATCGATGCGGAAAAAGCCGCGTAATCCATTACGAAGGTTGCATCCGCAGCCTTCGTTTTCCCTGTCTGGCTTGCCCTGTGCAAAGTGATGCTGCGTGCAGCTTGGCATCGCACGCGATTAGTGCCACGCTTGCTGAATGTTGTCCTTCAGGGAGAAGAGCCTAATGAATCAGCCACACGCGAAAAAAATTCCCCATGCCATGAATCTGCACGGTGAAACGCGCATCGATAATTATCACTGGTTACGTGATGACGACCGCGAGAATCCAGAAGTGCTGGCCCATCTGCACGCCGAAAATGATTATGGACGCGCCATGATGGCGTCGCAGAATCCGCTGCAGGAACGAGTGTTGAAAGAGATTGTTGACCGTATTCCGCCGCAGGATCACTCGGTGCCCTACGTGAAAAACGGCTATCGCTATCAAAGCCGCTATGAAGTGGGCAACGAATATCCCGCCTATTTCCGCCAGCCGCTAGACGCGCCGGCGGAGGAGCCGTGGCAGCTGCTGCTTGATGGTAACCAGCGAGCCGCGCACAGTGATTTTTACACTATGGGTGCGCTGGCGATTACGCCGGACAATCAGGTGATGGCCTTAGCGGAAGACTTCCTGTCACGCCGTCAATACGGCATTCGCTTCCGTAATTTACAGAGCGGCAGCTGGTATCCGGAAGTGCTGACCAATGCGTCATCCAGCGTGGCCTGGGCCAATGATTCCCGCACGCTCTACTACGTGCGTAAGCATCCGAAAACGCTGCTGGCGTATCAGGTGTGGCGCCATGAGCTGGGACATCCGCAATCTGACGATCAGCTAGTGTATGAAGAGAAGGATGATTCCTTCCACCTGAGCGTGCACAAAACCACCTCCGAGCACTTCATTCTGATTGCGCTATACAGCACCAACACCAGCGAGATTCTGCTGATCGATGCCGAGTATCCAGATGCACAGCCGCAAACGTTTTGTCCGCGTCGCCGCGACCATGAATACAGCATCGATCACTACAATCATCAGTTCTACATTCGCTCGAATCGCGACGGCAAAAACTTCGGCCTCTTTCGCAGCGCGTGGCTGGCGGAAGCGCGCTGGCAATCGCTGATCCCGGCACGTGACAACGTGGTGCTGGAGGATTTCCAGCTGTTCCGCCATTGGCTGGTGGTGGAAGAGCGTCAGCACGGCGTGAACACCTTACGGCAGATTAACTGGGAGAGCGGCGAAAGCTTTGGCATCGCCTTTGACGATCCGGCCTACGTCACCTGGCTTGCCTATAATCCTTCGCCGGAAAGCGACACTTTGCGCTATGGCTACTCCTCCATGACCACGCCAACCACCTTGTTTGAACTGAACATGGAAACCGGCGATCGTCGCGTGCTAAAGCGCACGCCGGTGCCGGGCTTCAAATCCGAGGATTATAAAAGCGAGCATCTGTGGATCACCGTGCGCGATGGAACGGAAGTACCGGTTTCGCTGGTCTATCACCGCAAGCATTTCCAGCGCGGCAACAATCCGTTGCTGGTATATGGTTACGGCGCTTATGGCAGCAGCATGGATGCCAGCTTTGGCACCAGCCGCATCAGCTTGCTGGAACGCGGATTCGTCTACGCCATTATTCACGTGCGCGGCGGCGGCGAACTCGGCCAGCAATGGTATGACGGTGGCCGCCTGAAGAATAAAATCAACAGCTTCACTGATTTTATTGATGTCACCGAAGCGCTGGTGGCGAAAGGGTATGGTAATCGCCAGCAGCTCTACGCGATGGGCGGCAGCGCCGGAGGATTACTGATGGGCGGCATGGTGAACATGGCACCGGATCTGTTCCACGGCGTGGTGGCGCAGGTGCCGTTTGTGGATGTGGTGACTACGATGCTCGATCCGACGATTCCGCTGACCACCGGCGAATACGATGAGTGGGGCAATCCCGAACAGGCGGAGTTTTATCACCTCATCCGCCAATACAGCCCGTATGACAACATCGAAGCCAAAGCCTATCCACATTTGCTAGTCACAACCGGCCTGCACGATTCGCAGGTGCAGTATTGGGAACCGGCCAAATGGGTGGCGAAACTGCGCGAGTTGAAAACCAACGATTCGCTGCTGTTACTCTGCACTGAGATGGATTCTGGCCACGGCGGCAAATCGGGTCGTTTCAAAGCGTATGAAGGTGTGGCGCAGGAGTTCACTTTCCTGATCGGCCTGGCGCAGGGCAGCTTGCCAGACCGCGTCGATTACTGATCGCTCTTCACGTACTTACGCAGCGCCTGCCGTAACGGTGGGCGCAAATCGCGCACATTTTCCAGCACCCAACGCAGATAGCCGGGATCTTTGCGCGCGATGCTGCCAATGCTCTGACCGCGATATTTGCCGAACGGGAAGACATCGCCGCTCACCGGCGCAGGCTGGCACAAATTCGCCATCTGCTCGGCGTTCCAGCCTGAGGTTTCCATAATGCGGATCAGCAGCGCAGCGGTGACGTAACAGTCATACAATGCGCGGTGCGCATGCAATTCAGCAGGCGGCGTGACATCCAGCTTCAGGCTATGACGCAGTGCCTGATTTCCATATTTAATGCCTGGCCACAGTTGACGCGCCAGCGTCATGGTGCAGATCCATTCGCCTGGCATCGTAGGCAACATGCGACGGTCAAAACTGGCATTGTGCGCCACATAATGCGGGCTGCCATGATAGCGGCCGATCGCTTCTTCAATGGTGGGTTTGCCCACCACCATCGCTTCGGTAATGCGATGTACCGTCATCGCCTGGCGACTGATTGGGCGATCCGGGCAGATTAAGTCGCTCATCGGATTAACAATCTGACCATCAATGACATCCACCGACGCCACTTCCACCACGCCGCCCTGCAAGCCGCAGGTTTCGGTATCAATAACACGTAACATAAATTACTTCTGCTTAGGTTCGTAGGGCAGGCGCGACAGGCTAAGCGAAGCCTGGCGATAGTTCATTAAGCGCTGACGAAACCAGTCACGCAGCGCTTCGGGTTGCTCGCGTTCCACCATTTCGGCAATCACCGGCATATTGTAGCGTTCTTTAAATGCAACGCCTGCGGCGGCCAGATCGACATTCACTTTGTCTTTCTCTTCCTGCGAGAGCAGGGCAAGGTTTTGGCTCATGCTTTTCTCCTGATAAACAGGGGCAAAAGTAATGGTTTCGGACCCTGGGATCAAGGGGATTGGATCGCACCGCAAGTCTCGACACCTGCGGATCGGCGGCGTATCCTGCTGCCACGTTTACGGTGGTTTGCCGTATTTAAAAGGGAAGAAGTCATGAAGAAAACTGCGTTCAACTCGGTCGTCGCGCTACTTCTGGCGTCATCAACGCTGGCCTTCAGCCAGTTTGCCATGGCGCATGCTCACCTGAAAACACCGGTTCCAGCCGATAAAGCGGTGGTGGAAACGTCCCCGCAGAATTTAACGCTGACCTTTACCGAAGATGTTGAAGCGGCATTCAGTGGCGTGGATGTGCTCAATGCTCAACATCAGCCGGTGGCGACTGGAAAAGCCCAACTCAACAATAAACAACATGATCAGTTGATTGTGCCGATCAGCCAGCCGCTGCCATCGGGCAATTATCAGGTTAACTGGCATGTGCTGTCCGTTGATGGGCATAAAACCAAAGGCAGCTACAGCTTCAGCGTGAAGTGATTGATGAGTTTGGGCACGTTGTGGATTGGCTTGCGAGCGCTGCATTTTTTGTCGGTGCTGCTGCTCGCCGGTAGCGCCTTCTATACAGCGCTGCTGGCGCCGCGCCGCTATCGTCCGCTGCTATCACAACGTTTAGGTTTAATTTTACGTACTAGCGCGCTGCTGAGTTTGTTCAGCGCGCTGTTGATGCTGGCAACACAAACCGGCTTGATGAGCGGCGACTGGCGAAATGTCAGTGATAGCGCAATCTGGCAAGCGGTGCTTAGCACACGCTTCGGTCAGGTTTGGCGCTGGGAAATTGCTTTCGCACTGCTGAGCACGTTGGCGCTGCTGCTGCGTGGCACACTGCGGCAAAATCTGCTGCTATGCAGCGGCCTCTTGCAGTTGATGGCTTTAGCCGGCGTAGGGCATGCCGCGATGCGCGATGGCTGGCCTGGATTGCTGCAGCAAGGCAATCATGCACTGCATTTAATTGCGGCTGCATTCTGGGCGGGGGGATTATTGCCGCTATTAGTGCTGATGCGTGAAGCGCGGCAGATTGCCTTTCGCACCGATGCGATCCGCTGCATGATGCGCTTCTCGCGTTACGGACATCTCGCGGTAGCGCTAGCGCTGCTGACGGGCACGATTAATAGCCTGCTGATTGCCGGTTCACCGCTGAATTGGCAAGCCACGCTGTGGAGCGAGCTGCTGGTGGTGAAGGTGCTGCTGGTCATGCTGATGATCGCTATCGCGTTAACCAATCGCTATCTGCTGGTGCCGCGTTTTCGCCTGGCGGCCAGCAATACAGCGCATCTGTTTATTCGCCTGACGCAGCTTGAGCTGCTGCTGGCCGTTCTTGTTATTGGGTTGGTGAGTGTGTTTGCCACACTGTCACCTGCCTGAATGTGTCATTAAAGAAGATGAAATGAGGTCGATATTTTGCTGAAGAAACTGATTCCAGCTTGCGTATTGATGGCGCTGTGCAGCCAGGCGATGGCGGCACAGATTATTACCGTCAGCCGTTTTGAGATTGGAAAAGATAAATGGCCCTTCACCCGCGAAGAGGTGATGTTGACCTGCGAGAAAGACGGCGCGTTGTTCGCGATTAATCCGGGCACGCTGCTGCAGTATCCGCTTAACGATAAAGCCCTGGCGCGCAAAACTGCCGGGCAGGGCACTCTGCAATCGATCGACACCATCGTCGCCGTTGATAAAGCCCATCCAGATCAGAAAATGAGTCTGCAGCCGATCATCGATCGCGCCCAGCAACTGTGCGATAAGTAATCCCCTCATTTTTCAGGCGTAGCGCACATTTTTGCCGCTACGCTTGCTTACTTGTTCTGTCAGCACGATCACAGAGTTGTCACCTTTCCGTATCAAACCTCCAGATTGGCTGGAAAACCATCAATCCTGGTCTACCTTTAAATGGCAAGGCGTCCTCGCCTGCAAAAATGCCAACTTTTAGCGCACGGCTCTCAAAGAGCCATTTCCCTGGACCGAATATAGGAATCGTATTCGGTCTTTTTTTGTCTCTTTTTTACGTTCTAAATTCAAAAACCATCATCACTAACCGAGAATTAAATATTCTTTTCGCTTGCTAGTGTCGAAAATAAATGCGTTAATGTTTCGTCGGTCTGAATAGCAGACAGTTAGAAGGTTAGTTCCCATTGTATTTCTCATCCCAGTTAGTGCCGCTTCAAGCCCTTTCTCTTTGAGTCTTATCCTAAGTTCTGATTCGTATCTGCAACTCGGCCCTTACGCCAATAGGCTCATTTAAAAGGTAAAAATTATGTCTAATAAAATTCTTGGAACGGTAAAATGGTTCAACTCAGAAAAAGGCTTCGGCTTTATTTCTCCTGAAAATGGCAGCAAGGACGTTTTCGTCCACTTCTCTGCCATTCAGGGCACTGATTATCGCTCACTTGATGAAGGTCAGCGTGTTGAGTTTTCAGTTGAAGATGGTCCTAAAGGTCCGTCTGCAACAAATGTATTAGGTCTGTAATTATTCGTATTTATCATCGTTTAAGATGTCCGCATTGCCAGAGTTCACAATATCGCACCTCCGCGTTCGATATTACTAAAATGAACCCACATGGCGCTAAATGCATTTTCTGCAAATCATCAATGATTATGTTGAAAACTGCATAATAACGGATTTTCTGCCCTGATAATTATTAGGGCTTATCAGGCAATTGCCTGATATGAGAATTATTAGCACTGCTTAGGCAGTGCTTTTTTATTTTTAAATACCCATCTTAACGTTACTTATTCCCCCGATCGTCATCTCCCCCGGATGCTACAGTTTCTCGTAATAAATCGCCGCTTTAGTGAGAATTTTGCAAGATGTACAAGCCTGTTATTCTGATCGCCATGCTGCTGAGTGGTTGCGCGCTGAAACAATATCCGCAGTCTGCCAATGTGAGCGATGCCGAAGCGCAAACCTACGACTGTGCAGCACTGAATCAGGAGATTGCTAAAAGCCAAAGTGTTAAGCAGCAGATCGATAAAACTGGCGAGTTTGATGCGTTGACAGTCCTCGGCTTCGTTGGGGATTTTGGTATCGGTAACGGCATTGCGAAAGCCAGTGCGAACAATAAGGCTGCAGCGCGTTTACAGCAGTTGGAAAATCTCAAGGCTGTGCGTTGCGAGCATAACGCGACTTGATGATGACTGGACGGGAAATAATCAGCAGAAAAGGTGCGGTTATATAGCTGCAGTCAGCCTGTGTGAAAAATGGTATAACGTTGGCGCATCTGATTAATGGACGGATAAGGATCCTTCATGGCAAATACACAATATCTTCTCTGGGTAATGATTGGCACCCTAACGCTGCTTTGTATCTTTATTGGTGTGGTAGTCGGCCGCGCCAAAACGCCGCGTATTGGGACACTGACATTTGCCGGTTTATTAGCCTTCTTCTTGCTGGCGATCTTTTTAATCACGCGTTAGCCGTTAAATATTAAGCACGATGCCCGCCGCATATAGCGCTGCCGGGATGTGTAAAAGGCTGCATTGTGCAGCCTCAGGACAACGGTCACAGCGGTTTACGCGCTGCCAGCAAAAACATCATCGGACGATCGCGTTCTTCCGCCAGCGCGGGATTCAGCGCAACCATCTCTTCGCTCGGGCCCCATTCATCAAGATGTACCATCTCAAATCCTGCGCCGATTACTGCATTGATCCAGGTTGACAGCTTGCGATGCTGCTTCTTCACGCCATCGGCAAACCAGTTGCTGATGCGCTCGCCTTCCTGCTGATAATGATTGACCGGCCAACTGCGCTGCTGGTGCTCATCCACCATCCACTGCTGTTGTGCAGGTGCGGTGTAAATCGGATGTTCACAGGAAAACACCAGCGCGCCGCCAGGTGTGATTGCCTCAAACAGGGTTGCGAAGAGCGCGTCAATATTGGTGAGGTAGTGCAGCGCCAGCGAGCTGTAAGCGAGATCAAAGGATTCGCTTAGCTGCAGCGTTTCTAAATCGGCGCGCTGGTAGCGAATCTCCGTTCCCTGCGTCATGGTTGCGGCCTGCGCCAGCATCTTCTCGGAAACGTCGAGTCCCAGCACGTCGCGTGCGCCTTGCTGCTGTGCGTATCGGCAAAACCAGCCGTAGCCGCAACCTAAATCGAGAACACGTTTATCCTGCAGGTCAGGCAGTAATGCACGCAGTGCGGCCCATTCTGGCGCGCCGTCTAATCCCTTAACGGAACGTGGCAAGGTGGCGTAACCGGCAAAAAAGGTGGGATTGTCGTAAATATTCTGGCTCATACAGGCTCCTTTATATGATGCGCAAAGGAGTTTAGGCGTTTAGCGCGGAATGTAAAGCCGCGTAATTATCCCACGAATAACAGATGTACCAGACGAGCGAGTGATTCCAGCAGCAGCAAGCTGCCAATGAAAATAACGATTAATACACCAATGAATTGCTTCCGTCCGCTCATGCTGTTCCCTCCGCTGGCTAAACCTGACCGGACTATACTTTATGCCGGGCTCACTAAACTTCCAGTCAACCGGGGAAGATTACATGCTTTACCAAACGGTAAACACGCAAATGTGGCGAAAGATTTGGGTGGTTGGCGATCTGCACGGTTGCCGCGCCCAACTCGATGCACAACTGCAGAAGCGGGATTTTGATAAGCAGCAGGACTTATTGCTTTCGGTGGGCGATTTAATCGATCGCGGGCCGGACAGTCCTGGCTGTTTAGCGCTGATGCAGGAACCCTGGTTTCGCTGCGTGCGCGGCAATCACGAACAGATGGCGCTCGCTGCGCTGGATGGGCGCGATCAAACCTTATGGATGATGAACGGCGGCGAGTGGTTTTGGCAGTTGAAGGGCGCAAAATTAATTGCTGCGCGCCATGCGTTGAAACGCTGCGCTGAGTTACCGTTGATCCTGCACCTGGATTTCGGCGATCGCGTGGTGGTGATTGCCCACGCCGATTATCCTGCCAGCCATTATGCGTTGGGGCAGGATGTTGACTGGCAACAAGTGGTGTGGAGTCGCGATCGGCTGGGACGCCATCAACGTGGCAGTTCAGCCCACATCGATGGCGCCAGTGATTTCTACTTCGGCCACACGCCGTTAGAACAACCGCTCAATGTGGCGAATCAGCATTACATTGATACCGGCGCGGTCTTCGGCAATCATCTTACTCTGGTGCAATTACAGTAACGTTTAACGGAACAGACGCCCGTCGCGCACCAGTTCACGCGGATAACTGTTTTTAATGCGATTACCCACTTTCTTCGCCAATCCCAGCGGCTGCTGCTGATAGGTGACGATCACTTCATCCCGATTGGGCAAGCTTTCCGGATGGATATCCTGACCGCGATACCAGGTTTCCGCTTCCGCATCGGTGAGTTCGAAATCCAGCGCGCTGCCTGGCTGCGACAGCGCCACAACCGCTTCGTGCTGCCAGCGATAACCTTTAGGGAAGGTTTCTGCCAGCTTGAGGCCGATACGCGAGAAGCGCACTTTTCCCAGCCAACTCTCCAGCGCCGCCGGGAACAGCCACAGCTCTTTATCGCGCTGCCACAGCGTGTGGTTCTCATCCCACTGCAAGCCGACTTTTGCCGCCGCCTGCCGCACTTCGGCGCTCAGCTTGCGGCTGGCCGGAGAAAAGGGCAGTTTACCAACTTTATAGGTTGGCGTGGGCAATGCCGGAATGCTGGCGGTTTTACGCAGACGCGCGACGAAGAAACCTTCGCTATCGAAAATTTGCGGGAATACGTGCAGGAAACCTTCGGGGGTTAACGCCTGATCGGCTCCGGCGAACAGGCTGTTCAGCGGTACGATTTCAACCGCATCGGGATAACGCTGTTGCAACCAGTGAATCACCTGCTGATTCTCGATCTGATTCAGTGTGCAGGTGGAGTAAATCAGCGTGCCACCGGGCTGCAAGGCATGGAAAGCGCTGTCGAGCAAATCGCGTTGGGTCTCAGCGATCGCTTCGGTGCTGGCCAGCGTCCAGTTACGTAACGCGTCGGCATCTTTACGCACCACGCCTTCGCCAGAGCAGGGCGCATCAAGCAGAATGGCATCGAAACGCTCCGGCAGCGCGGCACCAAACACGCGACCATCAAAATGAGTCAGTGCCACATTGCTGACACCGCAGCGGCTGATATTAGCGTGCAGCACTTTAACGCGGCTGGCCGAGTATTCATTCGCCAGAATAGCGCCTTCATTGCGCATCAGCGCGGCCATCTGCGTGGTTTTAGAGCCCGGTGCAGCAGCTACATCCATCACCTGACGCGCATCAGGTGCGGCATCAAACAGCGCGGTGACCGGCAGCATCGAGCTGGCTTCCTGGATGTAGAACAGTCCGCTCAGGTGTTCCGCTACGCTACCGAGCGGCAACGATTCGTCGTCACGCTCAATCCAGAACCCTTCGGCGCACCATGGAATGGGCGATAAGCGCCAGCCATAGTCGGCGGTGCGGGCGAGGAAATCTTCCACGCTAATTTTTAAGGTGTTGACGCGTAAGCTGCGACGCAGCGGTTGCTGGCTAATAGCGAGAAAGCGTTGCAGTTCGGCGTCGTCAGCAAGGCTGGCGCGCATCAGCGCGAGGAAATCTTCGGGAAAGCGATCGGACACGGGCATCTACCGGGAAACGAAATGAGCGCGAAGTGTAACACGCGAAAAAGAATCGGGCAGCCAGGCTGCCCGATTTGCTTAAGGTTGATTAGGGTCCGGAATCGCCGTGCCCCAATCGCGCCACGCTTTCGGCGCTTCATCCTGTAGCAGGAAGTGTTTGTTGGCGCCGGCCTGCGGTGCTAATGGCACCGTCGGCGGGGTGGCAAACTGAACGCCGCCGCGAATGAACTGCTGGAAGGTGCCGGTTTTCAACACGCCGCCAATCAGGCCGAAATCAAAGTTATAGCCGGAAGCCAGCCAGAACACCGAGTTGTTGCGCACCAGATGCTGGTACTTCTTGCTGATACGCAGCGCGATCTGCACGCGATCCGCCATATTGCCCAGCGACGTTCCGGTGACCGTGCCCACTTCTACGCCACGGAACAGCACTGGCGTGCCCACCGACAGCGATCCCGCGTCAGCGGCATCGACATAAATAGTCAAGCCGTTCAGGTAGCGTGAATCGGTGATGGTGCTTTCCTGCAGTTCAAAGGTGCGCGCCGGTGCACCTTTGCCCGGATCGACGTTGAGATAAGGCTGCAACAGCGTTTCGATATGATTCACGCCCGCCGCAGAAATTTCCGGCGATACCACTGAGAAGCGGCTGCCGATGCGCGCGAAGTCCTGCACGTATTCCGGATAAAGCACCGCTTTGGCGACCACCTGATTATTATCCGAACTCAACGCCAGTGATTCAACCTGACCAATGTTGATGCCGAGATAACGAATCGGCATTCCCGCCGCCAGTTTGCTGGCATCGAAAGTATGCAGCGTAATCTGGCTGCCAACCGCACGCGCGGCGGTTTCTGAAGCGTACAGCACACGCTTAACGCCTTTCGCTGCCTGCGCACCGGTCAGATTATCAAAGCTGATAGCACCTTTCAGCGCACGGTTGAGCGGAGACGCTTGTACCGTCAAGCCGCTGCCGTTGAGCTGCACTTTGGCGCCGCCTTCGGCCCAGAACACGCTTTCGCTAGTGAGCAGCTTGCGATACTGCGGCTGAATGTGAATCGAGATTTCAAACGCATCCGCGCGCGGCACCACATCCACCACTTCACCGACCTGGAATTTGCGGTACAGCAGCACCGAACCGGCCTGCACATCCGGCAAGCTGTTGGCGGTAAGTTTCAGCGTGGTCGGCGGCTGTTCGCCCACGATGCCTTCCTGGGCCCGCTCCGCATCCGCATATAAAGGATAACGACTGGATGGATTGCCTTTCGCGCCGGGAATCAGGCGAATACCGCCATCGACCCATTCGCGCGCGCTGGCGCCGAGCACCTGCATACCGTCGAGGCCAAACTTCACATCGAGGCGGCTATTCACCACAAACTTGCTGTCGGCATGCACCAGATTACGGTGTTCCGGGTTGATAGCTGCGACGAAGCTGATGCCATTCTCATCCAGTGTGCGTGAAATCACCTGGCCGATTTTCATGCCATACAGCATCACCGGCTGGCCGGCATCGATGCCGTAGGTTTCCGGCGCGCTGAGTTTTACCGTCAGCACGTCAGGTTTTTGCAGCAAGGTTTCACTGGACGGTAACACGGTGAAGTGATCCTGCGGTTCGCCTTCGCCGGGCACCAGTTCGAAGGTATTGCCGGTTAACAGGCTGCTGAGATTGGTGTCGGTCAGGCTGATCTTCGGCGTGCGCATCTCAATGCGCGTCCCGCTGCGCATCAAACCGGTTACTGAAGGATCGACCGTCAGCTCGCCGGTGACCTTGCCGCCATCCAGCAGGTTGAGTTTAGTTAAGGTGCCGACTTCCAGCCCCTGATACATCAGCGGCGTGCTATCCGCTTTCAAATTATCGCCGCTCGGCAGATCCAGTTTCACTTGCACACCGCGCTGACTGCGCGCCAGATCCGGATAGAGCTGGTAATTGGCATCCACCTGCGCTTGCTCGCCGTCATTGGGGGAATCGAAGGCAATCGCGCCATTCACTAACGCAGCCAGACTTTCCAGCTTCACTTTGGCACCGCTCAGGCTGACATCCGCATCAACGCCGGAGACATTCCAGAAGCGGCTCTGCTTTTTCACCAGATTGATAAAGCGGCGCTCAATCAGCACATCAATGGTGACGCCATCGGTGCTGTTGTTCAGGCTGTAGTCGTAGACGCGACCCACCGGAATTTTGCGGTAGTAGACCAGCGAACCGGTGTTGAGCGAGCCGAGATCCGGCGCGCGCAGGTGGATCAATAGCTCGCCGGTATTGACGCGATATTTCGGTTGGGTATCGAGCGCGGTGAAGTGATCGCTCTCTTTACCTTTGCCCGGCATCATGCCGATGTAGTTACCGCCGACCAGCGCATCAAGCCCGGAGACGCCCGCCAGCGACGCTTTCGGCGTCACCAGCCAGAATTGGGTGTCTTCACGCAGTGCATCGCGCATGTCGCTTTTGATGCTGGCCTTAATCTGGATGCTGCGATAGTCATCACTCAGCACAATGCCTTGCACCGTGCCCACTTCCACGCCCTGATAGCGAATAGGCGTGCGGCCTGGCACAATCCCGTCGGCGGTCTGGAAGTTAATGGTGATCGTCGTACCGCGCTCCTGATAATTGGTCCACAGCAGCCAGCCAGCAATCAGCAGGGCGATGATGGGCAATAACCAGAACGGCGAAATCTTGCGCTTGTTGCGCAGATTGGCGCTAGTCGGTGTAGTCGGCGTTTCCTGTTGCATGTGCATCCCAGATCAGGCGGCTATCAAGCCACTCTACAGCCATAATGGTCAGAACAACGGCGGCACCAAAATAGAAGGCGGCCGGTCCCATGGTAAAAGCCAGAAGCTGGTCACGATTGACCAGCGACATGGTTACAGCAATCACGAACAGATCCAGCATCGACCAGCGGCCCACCCATGTGACGGCGCGCAGCAGGCGAATGCGGGTTTTTAAACCTTGTTCGCATTTGAAATGAATGCTGATCAGCAAGGTCAGCATCACTAACACTTTGGTAAAGGGCACCAGAATACTGGCGATAAACACCACGGCGGCGACCGGTATATTGCCCGATGCCAATCCCAGAATGCCGGAGAATATGGTGTCTTCACGGCGTGCGCCATTCACGTACACCACCGAAATCGGCAGCAAATTGGCGGGGATCAGCAGCACAATTGAGGCGATGAGCGCTGACCAGGATTTCTGCAAACTGTGGCGGCGGCGATAGTCGAGCGGCGTGTGGCAACGTGTGCAGCGCCCACGCTCATCGGCTACACCGGTTTGATGGCAGTTAAGGCACACTTGCCACTCTTCGGGCGGGGAAGTGGGCATCGCTTGCGGATAGTACTGTTCCCACAGCTGCTCGACGTTCAGGTGAATCAGCGTCAGCAGGCTCAGCACCGTCAACGCGATATAAGCCACTAAACCGTAGCCCACCTCCAGCGAGGCGTAATCTTGCACCTTGATTGAGGCCACCGCCACGCCGACCAGATAGATATCCAGCATCACCCACTCTTTGAGCTTATCCATCATCAGCAGGACCGGGCGCAGGTTCATACCCAGCGCGTTGCCCAGCCAAAGATAGAGGATGCCGACGACCAGCGTGACCGGCGCGCCAATGGTGCAAAACGCCACCATCGACGCCGTTAGGGTGTCGCCCTGCTGCGCCATCTGAATCACGCCCTCCACCAGGCTGGCGTTAATGCGCATGCCAAGCAGGCGAATATCGACCAGCGGCAAGCTAAAGGCGAACGGCATCAGCACGATCATCACCACCGCCATGGCGGTGAGTCGCGTCATCGACCAGTCACGGCCGCTCTGAATTTGTGCATGACAGCGAGGGCAATAGGCTGTCTGATGCGATTTCACATCCGGTAAGGAAAAAAGGGTATCGCATTGCGGACAACGCTGATAACGTGCGTGGGGCAACGTCTGGCTGATAGCGTGAATTTTCATAGGTGACGCAAGTGCCCATCGTTCGTTACGTTTACCGGCATGCTGAGTAGCGCAAATTTGCCTGCAATATTCGGTGGTACCAGAATACTCTTATCCACCGACTGCTAAGGGTATAGTAACTAACAGAATGATTCACCTTATGCGCCTGGATTATTAGTGCTTATTTTAACAACTGAGTGACAACAAGGTCACCACAGTGACGAGTTATGGTTGAACAATGAACAAAAAAGCTTTTTACGAGGATTTGAATCGCGATATCCGCGCTCTGTTGGCGGGCGAAACCTCGTTCCTGGCCGCGCTCGGTAATTGCAGCGCGTTGCTTTTTGAACGCCTGGAAGGCGTGAACTGGGCTGGATTCTATTTACTGACGGAACCGAACACGCTGGTGCTAGGCCCGTTCCAGGGCAAAATCGCTTGCGTACGTATTCCGGTTGGCAAAGGCGTGTGTGGTACAGCGGTAGCTGAGGACAAAGTGCAGTTGGTGGAAGACGTGCACGCGTTCCCAGGTCACATCGCCTGTGACGCGGCCAGCAACGCCGAAATCGTGATTCCTCTGAAAGTAAATGGCACCCTCGTGGGTGTTTTAGACATTGATAGTACGGTTTATTCTCGCTTCGATAGCGAGGATGAAGCGGGGCTGGTGGCCCTTACCGACGGGCTTTGTGAAGTGCTGGCGGGCAGCGACATCGTAAAATTTATTCAGCTGACGCACAGCTAATCGACTGGATCACATAGCATTTGGCGATGTTGTCATTATAATGTCGCCTGTTCATGCCTGCTCTGGTCGGCAAATCCGTTGTAATCAGGAAATTTCATGGAAAATCAACCTAAGTTGAATAGCAGTAAAGAAGTCATCGCCTTTTTGGCGGAACGTTTTCCGCAATGCTTTAGCGCCGAAGGCGAGGCGCGTCCGCTCAAAATCGGCATTTTTCAAGATCTGGTCGAGCGTGTTCAAGGCGAACTGAGCCTGAGCAAGACGCAACTGCGTTCTGCCTTACGTCTTTATACCTCTAGCTGGCGTTATCTTTATGGCATCAAAGCAGGTGCCATCCGTGTCGATCTCGATGGCAACGCCTGTGGCGTGCTGGATGAGCAACACGTAGAACATGCGCGCAAGCAACTGGAAGAAGCTAAAGCCCGCGTTCAGGCGCAGCGCGATCAGCAGAAAGCGAAGAAGCGTGAGGCCGGTGAAGAGACCGCTGAACGTCGTCCGCGCAAGCCTGCTCCGCGTAAAGCTGCCGAAGGTGATGCACCGCGTAAGCCACGTCCTCAGGCGCCGCGTGCGGCCGCTACTGAACGTGCCGCAGCGCCGCAGCCACCGCGTGCTAAACCTGTCACTGATACCTCAACGTTGCAGCCCGGCCAGAACATCAAAGTGACCGCAGGCAAAGGTGCAATGGACGCTACCATTCTGGAAATTACCAAAGATGGCGTTCGGGTTCAGCTCGCTTCCGGCATGGCTATGATTGTGCGCGCAGAACATTTGCAGTTCTGAAACGGAGGCTGACCCTGGCATGAACAATATTTTAAAGATCGGTATGATCGCGGGCCTGCTTTTAGCAGGCCCCACCTTTGGTGCAGATAATATTACCCGCGCCGACCAGATTCCCCAGCTACACGAAGATCCACAGCATCCCACCGTCAGCGAACGCGTTACCTCGCGTTTTACCCGCTCTCACTATCGCCAGTTCGATTTGAATCAGGACTTTTCTGCGAAAATTTTTGATCGCTACCTGAATTTGCTCGACTACAGCCACAACGTGCTGCTGGCATCGGATGTCGCGCAATTCGCCGACAAGAAAACCACCGTCGGTGATGAGTTCCGCAGCGGTAAGCTGGATGTGTTTTACGATCTCTACAATCTGGCGCAGAAACGCCGCTTTGAGCGCTATCAATATGCGCTGAGCGTGCTGAACCGCCCAATGAATTTCACCGGCAATGACACCATTGACATTGACCGGGCAAAATCGCCATGGCCGAAGAGCGTTGATGAGCTCAACGCGCTGTGGGATGCCAAAGTTAAATATGACGAACTGAGCCTGAAACTGGCCGGTAAAGATGAGAAAGAGATCCGCGAAACGCTGACCAAGCGTTACAACTTTGCCATCCGTCGTCTGGCGCAAAGCAACAGTGAAGATGTGTTCCAGCTGGCGATGACCGCGTTCGCGCATGAAATCGATCCCCACACTAACTATCTTTCACCGCGCAACACCGAGCAGTTCAATACCGAAATGAGCCTGTCGCTGGAAGGTATCGGCGCAGTGCTGCAGATGGATGACGATTACACGGTGATCAACTCGATGGTCGCAGGCGGTCCGGCGGCGAAGAGTAAAGCGATCAGCGTCGGCGACCGCATTGTCGGTGTCGCTCAGCCGGGCAAGCCGATGGAAGATGTGATTGGCTGGCGTCTGGATGATGTGGTTTCAAAAATCAAAGGACCGAAAGGCAGCAAAGTACGCCTGGAAATCCTGCCAGCCGGCAAGGGCACGAAAACCCGCACCGTCACGCTGACGCGTGAAAAAATCCGTCTGGAAGATCGCGCCGTGAAAGGCACCGTGCATAACGTTGGCAAAGAGAAAGTCGGCGTGCTCGACATTCCTGGCTTCTACGTTGGCCTGACTGATGATGTGAAGGTGCAACTGCAGAAACTGCAGAAGCAGAACGTCGACAGCGTGGTGATCGATCTGCGTACCAACGGCGGTGGCGCCTTGACTGAAGCCGTTTCACTCTCTGGCCTGTTTATTCCAAGCGGTCCGGTGGTGCAGGTGCGTGATAACAATGGACGCGTGCGCGAAGACAGCGATAACGACGGCATTGTCTATTACAAAGGTCCGCTGGTGGTGCTGGTTGATCGCTTCAGTGCTTCAGCGTCAGAAATCTTCGCTGCGGCGATGCAGGATTACGGTCGTGCGCTGATTGTCGGTGAACCGACCTTCGGTAAAGGCACCGTGCAGCAGTATCGTTCGCTGAATCGCATTTACGATCAGATGCTGCGTCCTGAATGGCCAGCGTTGGGTTCCGTACAGTACACCATTCAGAAGTTCTACCGTATCAACGGCGGCAGTACTCAGCGTAAAGGCGTAACGCCGGATCTGCTGATGCCAACCGGCGTCGAAGCGGCAGAAACCGGTGAGAAGTTCGAGGACAACGCGTTGCCTTGGGACAGCGTGAATGCGGCAAGCTACACCAAAACCGGCGATATCGCGCCGCTGGTACCGCAGCTGACCAAAGAGCACGCCGATCGCATCGCTAAAGATCGCGAGTTCCAGTACATCATGAAAGATATTGCGCGTTTCGATGCGATGAAAGACAAGCGTAATATCGTGTCGCTCAATCTTGCTCAGCGTGAGAAAGAGAACCGCGAAGATGATGCACTGCGTCTGGAGCGTATCAACGCACGCTATCAGGCGGAAGGCAAAGCGCCGCTGAAGAGCATCGAAGATCTGCCGAAGGACTATAAAGAGCCAGATCCGTATCTGGACGAAACGGTGAAAATCGCTAATGACATGGCGCAGCTGGAGAAATCTCAGCCCGCAGCCGAAAGCGCGAAATAACCGTTTGGCCTGTGAAACAGCACCGCTTCGGCGGTGCTTTTTTTTAGGCTAAAATCGTTAATAGGCGCTGCTGATACACTGAATTGCGCACTTCACTACCTAATGTAAAGTTATGTCTTTTTAGGCACTTAAAGATTAAGGTTGCTTGAAATGCGCGGCGATGACCATAGGATAGATATCCGCGCATATGCGCGTGCACAACTGAGGAAGATTAACGTTTATGATGCGTATTGCTCTTTTCCTGCTCACCAACCTGGCGGTGATGTTGGTATTCGGACTGATTTTGAGTCTGACAGGAATCCAGTCAAGCAGTGTTCAGGGTCTGATGATTATGGCAGGTCTGTTTGGCTTTGGCGGTGCGTTTGTTTCACTGCTGATGTCCAAATGGATGGCGTTACGATCCGTTGGCGGTGAGGTTATTGAACAACCGCGTAATGAGACGGAACGCTGGCTGATGGAAACCGTCGGCCGCCAGGCACAACAGGCTGGCATTGCGATGCCGCAGGTGGCGATTTATCACGCGCCCGACATTAACGCCTTTGCGACAGGCGCGCGCCGTGACGCGTCGCTGGTCGCTGTTTCCACCGGCTTGTTGCAAAACATGAGCCGCGATGAAGCGGAAGCGGTGCTGGCACACGAAATCGCCCACATTGCTAACGGCGACATGATCACCATGACGCTGATTCAGGGTGTGGTGAACACCTTTGTTATCTTCATCTCGCGTATTCTGGCGCAGATAGCTGCTGGCTTCCTGTCGGGCAACCGCGACGGTGAAGAGAGCAGTAACGGTAATCCGATGGTTTATTTCGCGGTCTCCATGGTGTTGGAACTGCTGTTCGGCTTCCTTGCCAGCATCATCACTATGTGGTTCTCACGTCACCGTGAATTCCATGCCGATGCGGGTTCCGCCAAACTTGTGGGTCGCGAGAAGATGATTGCCGCACTGCAACGTTTGAAAACCAGCTACGAGCCGCAGGAGCCAGGCAGCATGATGGCGTTCTGTATCAACGGTAAAAGCAAATCGTTTAGTGAGCTGTTCATGTCGCATCCGCCGCTCGATAAACGTATCGAAGCGTTGCGCAGCGGTGAATACTTGAAGTAACCAGTGTTTGCATACCAAAAACAAGGGCGCCAGATGGCGCCCTTGCTGTTTTCAGGGTTCGGCAGTCTGCCGTGTCTGCGTCATACGCGCGAGGCTCACCACGGCGGCGACGCTGGCAAAGCCACCTGCCAGCAGCAGTGAGGCGTGTGTACCGTGGTCACTGAACAGATTAAACATCAGCGCTACCAGCGCCGCGCCGCTGCTTTGTCCCACCAGACGCGCGGTGCCGAGCATTCCGCTGGCACCACCGCTGCGATTACGCGGAGCCGCGGTGATGATGGTGTGATTGTTGGGTGACTGGAACAGACCGAAACCGGCACCGCATAGCATCATGCGCCAGATGATATCCACATCAGTTGGCTGAGTCGGCAACAGTGCCAGCAGGAATAGACCGGCAGCGAACATCGCTAATCCCAATCCGCCCAATAATCCGGCATGGAACTTCTCGATCAATCGACCCGCAATGGGTGCCATCACCATGGTTGCCAGCGGCCACGGCGTGAGCAGCAAACCGGTTGCCACTTCATCACGCCCGAGCACGTTTTGGAGGAAAAACGGCAGCGCCACCATCGCCAGCATCTGCGCGCAGAACGAGCAAATAGAGGTACCAATCGACAGGGAAAAGATCGGAATGCGCAGCAAATCCACCGGCAACAATGGCACCGGCATCGCCAGTTGGCGACGGACAAACACTATGCCTACCAACACCAATGCCACCAACTCGGCCACAATCAGCCAGCCGTTTTGCCCTTGTGAGAAACCGCTCAGTGCTGTAATCAGCAGCCCAAAGAACAACGCATTCATTATGGCGCTGGGCACGTCGAATTTTTGTTGTTTGGCTTTCTGCGGGTTATCCGGCAGGAAACGCAACGCCAGCCACAGCGCGACAATACCGAGTGGAATGTTGATCAGGAACAGCCATTTCCAGCTGGCGACGGAAAGAATCGCTGCCGCCACGGTTGGCCCGGCTGCACTCGACACCGCAACGATCAGCGAGTTAATCGCCATACCACGTCCGAGAAAGCGCTGCGGGTAGATTATGCGGATCAGCGCAGTGTTGACGCTCATCAGCGCTGCGCCACCAAAGCCTTGCAGCACACGCGCCACGGTCAGCGTATTCAGCGATGAGGAGAGGGCGCAAAACAGCGAGGTGGCGATAAACAGCGCAAGTCCAACTTGATAGACGCGGCGGTAACCAAGCATATCGCCAAGAAACGACAGCGACAGCAGCGAGATAACGATAGCGATTTGATAAGCGTTAACAATCCAGATCGATTCGGCTGGACTGGCATTCAGTTCACGCGCAATGGTCGGCAAAGCCACGTTGGCGATAGCCCCATCCAGCACCGCCATCATGATACCGAGTGCAATGGTGATGATCGCGCCATAGCGCTGTGGAACGGGCAATCCATCCTGAGCAACAGTAGAGGACATAAGTTAGGTAAGTAAAGGAAGTGAATATCATCATGCTAATCAATCCGCTGCCGAAAAGCACCGCATTCATTGACATAAAATTACGTGTGGATGTGTCACTTAGCGTCAGTCGTTGCCGCCATCAGGTTGAAACGCATATACTGGCGCTTCTGTTCCGTTTTTTTTGAAACACTGTCAAAAAAGGATACGCGCCATGGCGAGCAGCGATAACGATAAACAGCCGGACTCGGTTTCATCGGTGATGAAAGTGTTTGGCATTCTGCAGGCGCTGGGCGAAGAGCGCGATCACGGTATCACCGAATTGTCCCAACGCGTGATGATGTCGAAAAGCACCGTCTATCGCTTTCTCCAAACCATGAAATCGCTGGGTTATGTGGCGCAGGAAGGGGAAAGTGAGAAATACTCGTTGACGCTCAAGCTGTTTGAGCTCGGTGCCAAAGCGTTGCAGAACGTCGATTTGATTCGCAGTGCCGATATTGAGATGCGTGAGCTGTCGCGTCTAACCAAAGAAACCATTCACCTGGGTGCGCTGGAAGAAGACAGCATCGTCTATATCCATAAAATCGATTCACTGTATAACCTGCGCATGTATTCGCGCATCGGCCGCCGCAATCCACTGCACACCACCGCAATTGGTAAAGTGTTGCTGGCATGGCGCGATCGCACTGAAGTGCAGGAGATTCTCAGCGAAGTGGAATTCCGCCGCAGTACCGCCAAAACCATTGTCACTGCAGAAGCGCTGCTGGCGGTGCTGGATCAGGTGAAAGTGCAAGGATTTGGCGAAGATAATGAAGAGCAGGAAGAGGGCTTACGCTGTATCGCGGTGCCGGTGTTTGACCGCTTTGGTGTGGTGATTGCGGGATTGAGCATTTCGTTCCCCACCATTCGTTTTTCAGAAGAAGCCAAAAATGAGTATGTGGCGATGCTGCACCGTGCGGCGCGCAATCTGTCTGAACAAATGGGCTACCACGACTATCCGTTCTGAAATGAAAAACGGGCTGTTGCCAGCCCGTTTCAACGTTTAATTGTCGACCACTTCGCCACTTTTCTTCAGCAGTGGACAATCCGTTACGCCGACGATACCGCTGTCTGTGTGCAGATACTGTGCTGTAATCATGCCGCGTGCGGTCAGATAGCTGCATTGCAGTCCCAATCCCGCCGCATTCTTATTGCTGCCGGTGAGTACGCCATAGCCGGTTAGCAGCATCGCCAACCAAATTAATGCCACCAGCATAATCGTCCGAATAAGTAGTTTCATCTTTTCTCCTTGTGATACACAACGCAGCGCGTCCAACATGGCTGCGAATCTACTGTAGCAGCATGCCTCGCTTTAGCCATCGAATCGATCAGAGATAACTGAAAGAGGGTCTTGCGGGATAATCTGCTTTACGTCGCTACCCATTATCTTTTGCCCCGGCAACGAGTAGAATCAGCGGCGGAGTAGATGTTTGATTTTTGACTACAGAGGCAGTTATGAACGAATTAGCCGCAAACACCAGCCCGCTGTTTAACTACGGCGTTCTGGCCATCATCATTCTTGTGGCCTTTATTGTCTGGTTCTTTGTTAACCGGGCTAGCGTGCGCGCCAGTGAGCAGATCCGTTTGCTGGAAGCCGTTATCGAAGAGCAAAAGAAACAGAATGCGCTACTGCGCCGTCTGGTTGACGCACAGCCATCCACAGCAAAACCACCAGCGGATGAAGACGCGGATGAAAAACGCGATTTTATTCGGATGATCCCGGAACGTTAAGGCGTTGGAAGGGGTGAAATAATCGCCGATAGGGCAACCGGCTGCGCACTGAAATGGTGCGTGGCGGGATAATGCCTTTTAGTGCATTCGCTTCCTAAATCAAGTATGAAAAGCGATGATCTCTGCCATAAAGAATATCAACTAAGATTAATCCTAAGGAGTTTTTGTTAAATCAAGCTCATCAATGTTTTTTTTAACATTTAATTGTTGGGTAGATAGTTAAAATTGAGATAAATGCCACCTAATGTTAATGCGTTTATATGGGGCGCATATTATTGGTTTCTCCTGATTTTGGTGCAAAGCAATTAATAACTTATACCTGAGAAAACTATTTGTACAAGATTTGAACGGCGCGCAGTTGTTGTGTGGCTGGCGAACTTTTTAGTGGAATATTTTATTGATGCCATATTAGTGCAATATTTTTGTCGTACTGTTATCCCCTTTAAAATGTACCTGTTTAGACATTACCGCTGCGCTTGACTAAGTGAGGATTAAGCGCTAACTATACTGACAGATAACCCTTTTTTGCGCATCTTACGGGTTGGGTGTCAATATGTTGATTGATGAAGTGCAGCGCCAATTAACTAATTATGTGCGTCACGTCGATCACCGTTTAAAAATGGCTTGCCATTAATTTACGGATATGTGATAACAAATCGTGGGTCAAACGAGGTACAGTTCTGTTTATGTATGGCATCTTCAGTAAAGAAGTTACGAGTAAAGACGTTGACGTTGAATACCGCTTCCTTGCCGAACCTTAAATTAGTGCCTCATTCAGTAATGTCTCTGGTTTATCTGTAAGTCTGCCTGCGGGCAATATAATCATTGAAAGGAAATTTGCGAAATGGCAAAGATTAAAGGTCAGGTTAAGTGGTTCAACGAGTCTAAAGGTTTTGGTTTTATTACTCCTGCTGATGGTAGCAAAGATGTGTTCGTACACTTCTCTGCAATCCAGGGCAATGGTTTTAAAACTCTGGCCGAAGGCCAAAGCGTTGAGTTCGAAATCCAGGACGGCCAGAAAGGTCCTGCTGCGGTCAACGTTACCCCAATCTGATTTCGCCCTCAGGCTCGGTGCCATGCACCACTGAAACGAATCTTAAAGCCCCGTTCACTGAACGGGGCTTTTTCTTTTATCCTTTCTGTAGCCAGATGATCAGGGTAAACTGCGCCGCGAATTGCTAACCCGGAGTTATCTATGTCTTTGATTTGCCCACTTTGTCATCAGCCTTTATTGCAGCAGGCGAATAGCTTCCGCTGTGATGCTGGGCATCAATTTGATCAGGCCAAAGAAGGGTACGTCAATTTGCTGCCGGTGCAGCACAAAGGTTCGCGCGAACCGGGCGATAGCGCCGAGATGCTGCAGGCACGGCGCGCCTTCCTCGATGCTGGCCATTATCAGCCGTTGCGCGCGGGTGTTGCCGAAATCCTCGCGCAGCGCCTGAGTGAGCAAAATTCGCAGCTGTTAGATATCGGATGCGGAGAAGGCTATTACACCGCAGCGATGGCCGACGCGTTACCGCAGGCGCAACTCTTTGGTCTGGATGTCGCAAAAGCAGCGATTCGCATGGCCGCTAAACGCTATCGCACGGTGAGATTCTGTGTGGCCTCCAGCCAGCGTTTGCCTTTTGCCGATGCTTCTCTGGATGGCGTGGTGCGCATTTATGCGCCCTGTAATGAAGAGGAGCTCAGCCGCGTGATTAAAGCGGGTGGCTACCTGCTAACGGTGACGCCGGGACCACATCATTTGCAGCAGTTCAAGGCGCTGATTTACCGCGAAGTGCAGCTGCATGCGGCAGAAGAGAAGATGTATGCTAGTTTTAAGCAGATCGATCAGCAAAACCTGAATTACAGCATGACGTTGAGCGGAAGTGAGGCGGTGAGCTTATTGCAAATGACGCCATTTGCCTGGCGTGCGCGCGAAGAGGTGTGGCAGAAGCTTGCGGCATCCAGCGAGTTTACCTGTGATGCCGACTTCATGCTGACGTTGTGGCAGCGCGACTAACGCGCTTCCACCAGCGTATTGTAGATGCGTTCCAAATCATCCAGCTGTTTGACGGCAATTAGCAGGCGACGCTGCTCCAGTTGCATCACCAGAATGCCGTCTTCCGACAGGTTCATACTCTGAATGCGGGCGTAATCGATCCACACGCTGCCAAAAAACAGTCCATTCTCCTTCATCAGCAGCTTCGGGCTACGCACCCAGAACAGCCAAATCGCCATAAAGCACAGCATCATCAGCAAATTGGTGGTGAGTTGCGTGCCATGCTTATCAATGTTGTTCCACAGTAGAATCAGCAGCAGCACCACGAAAATGGCGCTATCAATCTTGTGACGACGGCGCAGAGCAACGCGCAGTTTGGTCGGGCCGTTGCGGCGCGGCAGGATCGCTTCATCATAGATAGCGAACAGAATGAAGCCTGTAATCAGCAGGGCGATCAGCGCGTCAGTCAGTGACATAAAATACTCTTCCTCAATCGAAATTACCTCAACGTGGGCGCTCAGGTAATGCCGCTCAAAAATAGCCGGGAGCAGGGCTCCCGGCTGGCTGATTACAGACCGAGCAGGCCGATCCAGTAACCAAAGATACCGAGGGCGAAGAAGCCGACGATAATCCACAACGCATTCACTTTACGGCGCAGCAGCCACATACAGCCAAAGGTCAGCAGCAGTGGAATCAGGCCAGGCATCAGCTGATCGAGGATCGATTGTACCGTAGTAACCGTGGTTTTACCGGTCTGGTCGGTGATGCGCGACACCACCAGCGGCACATTCACATGCGTCCACTTGTTGACCAAGGCCCCCATAACAAAGAGGCCGAGAATCGACGCGCCCTCCGTCAGTTTCTGCAGGAAACCGCCGCCCATATCACTGACGATATCCACACCTTTACGATAACCGTACGCCACACCGTAGTAACGCGTTAGCAGACGAACCGCGTTAAACAGGATGAAGAACAGCAATGGCCCCAGCAAGCTACCGCTCATGGCGATACCAGCACCGAGCGCAGCAAACACCGGACGCACGGTACCCCAGAAGATCGGGTCACCTACGCCTGCCAGCGGCCCCATCAGACCCACTTTGATACCGTTAATCGCCGCATCATCAATCGGCGCACCGTTGGCACGCTGTTCTTCCATCGCCATGGTTACGCCAAGTACCGGTGCCGCCACGTAAGGATGGGTGTTGAAGAACTCAAGGTGACGTTTAATCGCCTGTTTACGTTCATCGTTGTTTTCTGGATAGAGGCGACGAATCACCGGCACCATTGAGTAGCAAAAACCCAGCGCCTGCATACGTTCAAAGTTCCACGAACCCTGAAACAGGTTAGAGCGCAGGAACACACCACGGACATCGCCGGGGGTGAGTTTCTTTGGAGTGTTAGTTGTATCAACCATGATTTCACCTGTTCCTAGTCGAGTTCGTTATCGAGGTCATTGTTTGCAGGACCGGCATTTGCAGCACCTGCAACGCGGTTATATTTCGGTGCCAGCTGGATATACAGCACCGCCATCACCACGCCAATCACGCCAAGCGCAACCAGGTTGAAGTTGGTGAAGGCTGCAGTAACGAAGCCAAGGTAGAAGAACGGCATCAGGTAGCCCGCACGCATCATGTTGATGACCATCGCGTAACCGACTACCACGATCATGCCGCCGGCGATGTTCAGGCCGTTGGTGACCACTTCTGGAATCGAGTTCAGCAGTTCCTGAACCACGTGAGTACCCACAGAAATCGCCACGATCAAGGCTGGGATCGCGATACGCATCGCCTGCAATACCAGCGCGGACACGTGGATCCAACTGATGGCATTAAGATTACCTTTCTCGGCTGCCTTATCGGCGGCGTGCTGGAAGGCGACAGTGATGGTACGCACGATGATGGTCAGAACCTGACCGGCTGCGGCCAGTGGAATTGCCAGCGCGATACCGGCACCGACGCTTTGGCCACCGGCGATAACCAAAATGGTTGAGATAATAGAAGCCAGCGCCGCATCTGGTGCAACGGCCGCACCGATGTTCATCCAGCCCAGTGCAATCATCTCCAGCGTACCGCCGATGATGATACCGGTTTTCATATCACCGAGGACCGCACCAATTAAGGTACAAGCCACCAGCGGACGGTGGAACTGGAACTCATCAAGAATCGATCCCATCCCGGCAATACAGGCCACAATAAATATCAAAATGATTTGTAGCGTGGTTATCTCCATTGCATTTCTCCTCTGCAAGGTCTCTAAAATTCGCCCACATATGCAGGCAAAGGGCGAACTACGGATTGACCTTGGCGATCAGGTCCATCATTTTCAGTCGCTGATCGCTGGACACTTTACGTACTTCCAGTTCGATACCGCGTTCATTAAGTTTGCGGAACGCCGTGATATCTTTTTCATCCACCGATACCGCATTATTCACCTGCGTTTTGCCCTGACGGAACGCCATGCCACCAATATTGACCGACTTAATGTCCACGCCTTGCTCAACAATCCTCACTACATCCGTGGGATTGGTGAACAGCAGCATCACTTTATCCTGGCCATATTTCGGGTTGTTCCACACACGAACCATCTTGTCGACATCCACCACATGCGCGGTGACGCCCGGCGGGGCAACCTGCGTCAGCAGGGTTTTGCGCACATGATCGTTAGCCACTTCATCAGACACTACGATGATGCGACTAACGTTGGTCTCTTTGGTCCAGCGCGTGGCCACTTGCCCGTGAATCAAGCGGTCATCAATACGCGCCAGGCCGATTTTCATGTGATCGCCCGGTGCCATCGGTTTCTGCGGCTGAGCAGGCGCTTTCGCTGCAACCGGAGCCGGTGCAGCTGCGGCTTGCGCAGGCGTTTCAGTCTTGAGGGCTTTGACGCCTTCACGACCGGCTTCTACCGCGATGTGAATCAGTTCTTCCAGCGAGGGATCGTCATCACGTCCCATCAGGGTTTCCACCAGCATCGGAATGTTGACGCCGGCGATGACATCATAGCCATCCTTATCTACCACAATGCGGCTGGCCGCATTAAATGGACTGCCACCCCAGGTATCGACCAGGAACAACACGCCCTTTGACGTGTCGAGATCTGCCAGCCGTGCCTGATACTTTTCGATTAGCGTTTCTGCATTTTCGCCGGGAACGAAATCAATCCATCCGACATTTTCCTGCTCACCCAACAGCATTTCTGCTGTTTTAAGCAACTGTTCTGCCGCCCAGCCATGTGTACCAATTACAATAGCAATGGTCACTTGCTACCTCCGTTCGCGTGAGAGATTCTCTGGCATTGCCGGGAATCATTGAAAATTACCGTTAGTGTTTCAGGTGGATCGTTAGTGATGTGATAGAGAAAGAGCATCAATAAATAAAACGAAACAATCCGCTGCACAGCGATAAGGTCGCGATTTATTTTAGTGATCGAAAAAATAAATTATGTGATGTTTGTCAGCTATTTCGAGCGTAACGGCGCTAATGTGCACTTTTGTTCGTTATTCATGCGTTCACGTAGATATTTGTAAATGTAATAAATTTTTTTGACGTCGTTGATGTAACTGATACATTAGCGTTCTGTTTTTTATTCAGGAGTACCGGGCTTCAGCTCACCTTTATGGACCGTCACCGACGTCGCTCAACATGTTCTCAGCGCTTTTCCGCGCCTGCTTCCACGCTCTTCAGCGTTATCACCACCTGTAACGATCTCTCGTCTCGCCCTCTGGTGCAGATGCAATTTCGTGCGCCTTCACGTTCGGTAAGGAGTCATTGATGGAATTTCTCTTCGACCCCTCAATCTGGGCGGGTTTGCTTACGCTGATCGTGCTGGAAATCGTTCTTGGTATTGATAACCTGGTGTTTATCGCCATCCTCGCGGATAAATTGCCGCCGAAGCAGCGCGATAAAGCCCGACTGATTGGTTTGTCGCTCGCCCTGATTATGCGTCTTGGTTTGCTGTCGCTGATCTCCTGGATCGTGACGCTGACGCGACCCCTATTCAGCGTAGGCGATTTCAGCTTTTCCGGACGAGATTTAATTCTGTTGTTCGGTGGTTTGTTCCTGTTATTCAAGGGAACCATGGAACTGCATGAGCGGCTCGAGAACCGCGGACTCGAACATCAGGGCAATAAGAGCTACGCCAGTTTCTGGGCGGTGGTGATTCAGATCGTCGTGCTGGATGCGGTGTTCTCACTTGATGCGGTGATTACTGCGGTCGGTATGGTGAACCATCTGCCGGTGATGATGACTGCGGTGGTAATCGCCATGGGCGTGATGCTGCTGGCCTCGAAACCGCTGACGAATTTTGTTAACGCACACCCAACGGTGGTGGTGCTGTGTCTGAGCTTCCTGCTGATGATTGGTCTGTCGCTGGTGGCTGAGGGCTTTGGTTTCCACATTCCTAAAGGTTACCTGTACGCGGCGATTGGCTTCTCGATCATCATCGAGCTGTTCAACCAGATTGCGCGCCGTAACTTTATTAAGCATCAGGAACATCGCCCGATGCGTGAACGCACCGCCGAAGCGATTCTCCGTCTGATGGGCGGACGCCAGCGTAAGCAAGCAACGACCACCGAAGAAACTTCGTTGACCGAAGCGATGCCGCAGGAAGCGTTTAAAGACGAAGAGCGCTACATGATTAACGGCGTATTGACGTTATCGCAGCGCTCAATTCGCAGCATCATGACGCCGCGCGGCAACATTTCGTGGGTAGATGTTTCGCGTCCACTGGATGAAATCCGTATTCAGCTGCTGGATACGCCACACAGTTTATTCCCGGTGTGTCGCGGTGAGCTGGATGAAATCATCGGCGTAGTGCGTGCCAAAGAGCTGCTGGTGGCGCTGGAACACGGTATGGATGTGGCGATCTTTGCCGCTAATACCCCGGCGATTGTGGTACCGGAAACGCTGGACCCAATCAATCTGCTGGGCGTGTTGCGCCGTGCTAAAGGTAGCTTCGTAATTGTTACCAACGAATTTGGTGTGGTACAGGGCTTAATCACGCCGCTGGACGTGCTGGAAGCGATTGCCGGTGAGTTCCCGGATGAAGATGAAACGCCAGACATCATTGCCGATGGCGACGGTTGGTTAGTGAAGGGCGGTACCGATCTACACTCGCTGCAACAGCTGCTGGATCATCACGAGTTAGTGAAGGCTGATGAAGATCACGCCTCGTTAGCTGGTTTGTTGATTGCGCAGAAAGGTCAGTTGCCGCTGCCGGGCGAAGTGATTGATTTACCGCCGCTGCACTTCCAGGTGATTGAGGCGACCGATTACCGTATTGACCTGGTGCGCGTGACCAAAGATAAGCCATTCGATCACGAAGAACACGCCGAGTAAGTAATCTGATTGATGCGAATAAAAACGGCCACATAAGTGGCCGTTTTTTTATGCGCTTAACTGCGCCTGATGCTGCTCCAGCCACTGCGGGAAATCTTCAATCGGCATGGGACGCGCGTAGAAATAGCCTTGCAGATGGTCGACGCCGCGCTCACGCAGATAGTGCGCCTGCTCGGCGGTTTCCACACCTTCCGCCACCAGCGAAATATTCAGGCGCTGCGCCAGCGAGATCACCATATCAGTCACGGTCGCGTTAATCGCGTCGGTGCCAATGGCGGCAGTGAAAATCTTGTCGATTTTAAGCACGTCCGGCTTGAGGTCTTTCAGATAAGCCAGCGAACTGTGGCCGGTACCGAAATCATCAATTGCCAGACGCACACCAATCTCATGCAGCTGCGACACCACCGATTGATCGATGATCGGCAAGGCATCACGCTCCGTCAGCTCGACCACCAGTTTTGGAATCGGATTGGCGGGCCACCAGATATTCTGCAGGTCTTCCACAATGGCGCGATCGCGGAAATGGCTGGCGGCAACGTTGATGGCAATATGGAACGACGGACATTGCGGCAGGTTGGGCAGCTCATCCACCACTTTCGCCAGCACGAAGCGGGTTAACGGCGCGATCAGGTTCTGGCGCTCGGCGAGCGGAATGAACACGTCCGGCGCAATCCAGCCCTGACGTTGGTTATGCCAACGCAGCAGCAGCTCCATGCCGTCACACTCGCCGCTTTTGGCGTTAATCAGCGGCTGGCAATACACCATAAATTCGTTAGCGGTGATGCCATAACTGATCTGCCAACTGAGGCTCATGCGGTTAGCGGTCGCCAGCCAGACGATATAACCCATCAGCAGGCTCAGCATCAGCGCCAGTGGCAGCTGTGAAGGTAGAGTGTTGAGCGCCAGCCGGGCGGGAGAAGGGCCATACAAGGTGATGCTGAACGGATAACGCAGCGACGCCTGATCGTAAGCCACTTCATCTTCAGAAGGCTCGGTTTGCTCAATCAGCGGATTGCCGTATTCAAGACTTTGACCACCGACGTTGAAGATCGCACGCTCCACCCACGGCAACTGCGGTTCCAGCAGATAATTTGTCATCAACTCAATATTAATGACTTGCAGCAGCCCTTCGCGGTTATCCAGCGATTTTGGTGTCCACAGCAGCAGCACCGGCGATCCTTTCAACAGATCATTATCCGTGGCTAACATCATGCGCTGATTATTGATAGCTAATTCAGGATAGGTTTGGCTGAAAGAGAGGTTTTGCGGGCCGAAAATGCTGGAGCAGTAGAGCGTGTCGTCCTGCACCAGCAAAACTGTGCGCACGGTTTGCAGTGCGGCAATTTTCTCAATCAGCGGATAACGCACCTGCGAGCAAGGTACGCCAACCAGGCCGAGCGTGTTGTTGGCGGAAACATCCAGCGGCGAGAACATACGATCAAAGCGTTCAATCGCGCGGGTGGCGAAATTCAGCGACTGCTGCTCAATGCGCGATTTCTCTTCGATATAGCGAAAAGTCAGCGTCAGGACCAGAACCAGCGAGGCGATCACTAACGCGATAAGCAGTCGCTTACGGCGAAATTGACCCACAAATTGCTGGGGAATGAGCATCAGTAACCACCTTGCAAAACAAAGATTGAAGCCAAATTAACGTGTAGGTTATCGGCATTGAGGCGGCCAGGTTTAGCGCGGCTGAATAAAAAAAACGGCACCAAAAAAAGCGCGGCCATAAAGGGCCGCGCTCAAAATCAATGTATCTGTTTTAATCAGTTGGAGGTAGCAACAGATGCAGAAAAATAGTCAACTGTTGCTTTAATCATCAGCGGAGTATTAGTCGCACTGGACCTTAATCGCCAATCCGCCGCGTGAGGTTTCACGGTATTTGGCGTTCATGTCCTTACCGGTTTCGTACATGGTCTCAATCACTTTATCCAGCGACACGCGCGGTTCACTGGTGCGACGCAGTGCCATGCGTGCGGAGTTGATGGCTTTCACGGAAGCGATGGCGTTACGCTCAATGCACGGCACCTGAACCTGGCCGGCGACTGGATCGCAGGTTAATCCCAGATTGTGTTCCATACCGATTTCCGCCGCGACGCAAACTTGCTCCGGGCTGCCGCCGAGCAGTTCCGCCAGACCGGCGGCCGCCATGGAACAGGCCACGCCAACTTCGCCCTGACAACCCACTTCGGCACCCGAAATCGAGGCGTTCATTTTATACAGCACGCCAATGGCGCCAGAGGCGAGGAAGTAGCGGATAAAGATATCGGGAGTAACGGGTTCGATAAAGTGATCGTAATAGGCCAACACCGCCGGCACGATGCCGCAGGCACCGTTGGTGGGTGCTGTCACCACACGACCACCGGCCGCATTCTCTTCATTGACCGCCAGCGCGAACATGTTCACCCAGTCGATCACATCCATCGGATCTTTCGAATGTTTAGAAGATGAAACCAGCAGACGGCGCAAGGAAGCTGCACGACGTGGTACGCGCAGTGGGCCCGGCAGGACGCCTTCAGTATTGAGACCGCGATCGATACAGGCCTGCATGGTTTGCCACACATGACCAAAATAGGCATGAATCTCGTCGCGAGTATGCAGCGCCAGTTCGTTCTTCATCACCAAACCTGATAGTGACAGGCCGCTTTCGCGACAGTGGCTGAGCAGCTCTTTAGCAGAGTGGAACGGCCACGGCACAGAAACTTCGTCCAGCACCGGCTGGCCGAAATGCTCTTCATCAATGATGAAACCGCCGCCGATGGAATAGTAGGTTTTACTCAAGATCATCACATCGCCAGCGAAAGCGAACACCGTCATGCCATTCTCATGCAGCGACAGGTTTTCGCTGCGGAACACCATGCCGCCTTCACGTGGAAACTCCACTTCACGCGCGCCCTTGGCTAACAGCAGACGCTCGCGCTGTTCCACGTCTTTGATGAACGCGGGAATGCCATCGATATCCACGGTGGCCGGTTCAAAACCCGCCAGCCCCATGATAATCGCGATATCGGTGTGGTGACCTTTGCCAGTGAGCGAAAGTGAACCGTAGACGTCGACCGCCACGCGCGTCACGTCCTGCAATTTGCCTTGTTCGGCCAGCAGATCAACAAACTGCTTGCCCGCTTTCATCGGACCGACGGTATGTGAACTGGATGGGCCGATGCCCACTTTAAACATGTCAAAAACACTAATCACCGGTGACACTCCTCACAAATCTTATTCTGCACGGCAGAAGCCGTTTATGCGGCTAATAGTAATCGCCCATGTTGGATAACGAGCAGCTTTTCGCATGAAATAAACTAATTATAAACCACAGAAATAGTTATCCGTTTTCTACTGTTGTGAAGCGGATCGATTTTCCTGGCTTGAGGCTCACGAAGTGGCGGATTTAGGGCAATTTGCTGGTTAGTTAAGCATTAATATGCATCTGTATGCAGGTGCGCATGAATGCGCACCCTACGAAAAACGCGTCAATCCATTGTAGGGTCGCCATTTATGGTGACCGAAAGGTGCTTAACTGAGGAGCATTAGAGGATTTACGGGAGGGCGATTTGTTGACCGAGCGCACGAATAATCCCGGCGGTCATGCCCCAGATAAAGTAATCCTCATACCATGACAGCCAGACCTGATGTTGGCGATGACCGCGCCGCAACGTGAGATCGCTGTAGCGGCTCAAACGCAATGCTTCCGACAGCGGCATGGCAAAGGCGCTTTCCACTTCGTCCGGATTGAGCTGCAAAGCCAAATCAGCTGGAATAATGCCCACTACCGGCGTCACGGCGAAACCCGTGCTGCTGGTTACCGGCGGCAGAACGCCGATGATCTGCACCTGTTCCGGCTGAATTCCCACTTCTTCCTGTGCTTCACGCAGCGCGGTGTGGATCAGCGACGCGTCAGTGGCATCCTGCATGCCGCCGGGAAAAGCAACTTGTCCCGCGTGTTTCCGCAGGTGCGATGAGCGGCGCGTGAGCAGTAAGCCAGGTTCCGCGCCGTCAATAACCGGCACCAGCACCGCCGCACGGCGTCCGCTGATAGCGCTTTTTGGCACATGCAGCGGCGGTTGCAGAACAAAGCGGCTGAGGAATTGCTCAAGGGTTAAATTCATCTCAGTTCTCATCACGCAGGCTGGGCAGAATACGATTCACCTTGTGAAAGGTTTCCTGATATTCGGCGTTCAGGTCGCTATCCGCCACTAATCCGCCACCGGCAGCGCAATAAAGCTGGTGGTTCTCCGCAATCAGCGTGCGAATGGTGATGCTGGTATCCATGCGGCCGCACAGGCTGATGTAACCGATGCTGCCACACCACGCGTTGCGGCGATGCGGCTCCAACTCTTCGATAATCTCCATTGCGCGGATCTTCGGTGCGCCGGTAATCGAACCGCCGGGGAAACAGGCGCGCAGCAGATCGGTAGCACTTAGCGTTTCAGGCAAACGTGCACGCACGGTGCTAACCAGATGATGTACCGCCGGGAAAGGCTCGACCACGAACAGTTCCGGCACGCTAACGCTGCCGGGCACGGCCACGCGGCCAATATCATTGCGCAGCAGATCGACAATCATCAGATTCTCAGCGCGATCTTTTTTCGAGTTGGCGAGTTTTTCTGCCTGCAAACGATCGGCCTCGGCATCCGCGAGACGCGGCAAGGTGCCTTTAATCGGACGCGTTTCAATCTCATGCTGCTGTAAAGCGAGGAAGCGCTCAGGCGATAAACTCAACAGCGCGCTGTTTGGCAAACGCAGGAAGGCGCTGAACGGCGCGCGATTCGCCTGCGTGAGACGCAAAAATGCCTGCCACTCATCGCCGCGATAGCCCGCCTGAAAGCGCTGCGCCAGATTCACCTGATAGCAATCACCGGCCTGAATATAAGCCTGCACCGCGTGGAACCGCTGCGCATAGGCGTCAAAACTGAGATTCGATTGCCATTTGCTGGTCAAGGAGAAGGGCTCGGCTGGCGGTGCGACCTGTGCTTGCAGCCATTGCCAGCGCTGTTCGGCATCGGTGAGTGAAATCAGCGTCAGTTTTTGCAGATGGTGATCGGCGATCAGCGCCCAGTCATAAATGCCCACCGCCATATCCGGCGTGGTGAGATCCTGCTGCGCACGCTGCGGCAGAGTTTCAAAGCGCCGTCCCAAATCGTAACCGAACAGACCCAATGCGCCGCCCTGAAAGGGTAAATCGGCATCAAAAGCGGGCGTAACACCCAGCGCGGCGCATTGCTGTTGTACCAGCAGCAGTGGATCGGCGGCGGAATGAATGACCTCATCACCACAGGCAATTTCGGTGCTGGCACCGAGTGTGGTCAGCGTCGTGCGCGGATCGGCGGTGAGGATATCAAAGCGGTTATCCGCGTGATCGGCCTGGCCGGAGGTCAGCAACATCGCCCAGCATTGGTGGGCCAGCGGAGCAAAAAGGTGTAACAGCGTTTCGGGCGTATACTTCAGAACGAGGCTTTTTACCATCATGGGACAAATCACTTCAGCAAGCAGGTGGCTAGCCTGACATATTTTTTTGTTGCTGGCACCCGTTTGTTCCACGTGGTAATAATGCGTCCCCCATGCACCAGGAGTGAATTATGTTTACAGGTCTTCCAGCGTTATCCCACGAGCAACAGCAGCAAGCGGTTGAACGCATCCAGGAATTAATGGCGGGCGGTATGTCGAGCGGACAGGCGATTGCGCAAGTGGCGCAGGAAATTCGTCAAACCTATAAAGGTGAAGCAATTCGGGCGATGTTCGAAGACGACGAGGATGAAGAAGACGACAACGAATAACGCCCGAACGATTTTTACAGCGCGGCGATGATTTTAATTTCGACTTTATATTTCGGGTTCATCAAACCGGCCTGCACGGTGCAACGCACCGGCGCATTGCCCGGTGAAACCCATGCATCCCAGGCGCGATTCATCGCCGGGAAATCGCTTTTCTCCACCAGAAAAATGGTGGCGTCGAGGATCTTGCTTTTATCCGATCCCACGCGCGTCAGAATGGCGTCAATCACTGCCAACGCATTGGCAGTTTGCGCTTCCGCATCTTCATCCAGATTTTCCGGTACGCTGGTGTAATAGACGGTTTGGTTATGCACCACGGCTTCCGACATGCGGTGTTCCGGATCAATACGCGTAATAGTCATGCTGTTCTCCTTTAATTTTGCTGCGCTAGCCTGCCATATCCCAGGGGCGGATGTCATCTGTTGTGGTTGCCTGCCGGGAATCCTGACATAATTACAGTGGTTTTTATTTTTGATGTGAGGAAGTGTGGCAGACGATTTTGCAGCTGACGGCGCCCTGGCGCAGGCAATTCCGGGCTTTAAACCGCGTGAAGCACAGCGCCAAATGGCCAAAGCGGTCACCGAGGCGGTCAAAAAAGGCGGCGAGCTGGTGGTTGAAGCGGGCACCGGAACCGGTAAAACCTATGCCTATCTGGCGCCGGCATTGCGGGCGAAGAAAAAAGTCATCGTCTCCACCGGCTCCAAAGCATTGCAGGATCAGCTCTATAACCGCGATCTGCCTACCATCGCGCGTGCCTTGAAGTTCAGCGGCAAAACCGCGCTATTGAAAGGGCGCTCCAACTATTTATGCCTCGAACGTCTTGAGCAGCAGAATCAAACCGGCGGTGATCTCAGCGTACAGGCGCTGGGCGATTTGATCAGCGTGCGCGGCTGGTCGTCAGAAACCACCGATGGCGACGTCAGCAACTGCAACGGCGTGGCCGAAGACAGTCCGATCTGGCCGTTTGTCACCAGCACCAACGATAACTGCCTCGGCAGCGATTGCCCGCTGTATAAAGATTGCTTCGTGGTCAAAGCGCGTAAAAAAGCCATGGATGCCGATGTGGTGGTGGTGAACCATCATCTGTTTCTCGCCGATTTGGTGGTGAAAGAGGGCGGCTTTGGCGAACTGATCCCGGAGGCCGATGTGATGATCTTTGATGAAGCGCATCAGTTGCCTGATATCGCCAGCCAGTATTTCGGTCAGCAGCTGTCGAGCCGCCAACTGCAGGACCTCGCCAAAGACATCATCATCGCCTATCGCACCGAAGTGCGGGATGTGCAGCAGCTACAGAAATCTGCCGATCGCCTGGCGCAGTGCGCGCAGGATTTCCGTTTGACGCTCGGCGAACCGGGCTTTCGCGGCAATCTGCGCGATCTGCTGAGCGACAACAACATCATGCGCATGTTTACCTTACTGGATGATGCGCTCGAACTCTGTTACGACGTGATCAAACTGTCGCTGGGCCGTTCCGCGCTGCTGGACGCCGCCTTTGAGCGCGCGGCGCTGTATCGCACGCGCCTGAAACGTCTGCGCGCCATTGATGAGCCGGGCTTCAGCTATTGGTATGAGTGCAACAGCCGCCATTTCACGCTGGCACTGACGCCGTTATCGGTGGCGGAACGTTTCCGGGAAGTGATGGATAACCGCAAAGCGGCGTGGATTTTCACGTCTGCCACGCTGGCGGTAAATGAGCAGATGAGCCATTTCTCCAGTCGCCTTGGCGTGGATAACGCCACCACCATGATTCTCGACAGCCCGTTCGATTACACCCAGCAAGCGCTGCTGTGCGTGCCGCGTAATATGCCGGAACCCAATCATCCCGGCGGCGCTCGCCAGCTGGCGCGCATGATGAAGCCGCTGATTGATGCCAACAAAGGGCGCTGCTTCTTTCTCTGCACCTCGCACAAGATGATGCGCGAGTTAGCCATCGAGTTTCGCGCTTCGATGACGTTGCCGGTGCTGCTGCAGGGCGAAACCAGTAAAGGACAGTTGCTGAAGCAGTTCCTCGAAGCCGGTAACGCGCTATTGGTCGCGACCAGCAGCTTCTGGGAAGGTGTCGACGTGCGCGGCGATGCGCTGTCGCTGGTGATCATCGACAAGCTGCCGTTTACCTCGCCGGAAGATCCGCTGCTCAAAGCACGCATGGAAGATTGTCGCCTGCGCGGCGGCGATCCCTTTAATGATGTGCAACTGCCCGATGCGGTGATCACCCTGAAACAGGGCGTGGGGCGTTTGATTCGTGATACGGAAGATCGCGGTGTGCTGGTGATTTGCGATCAGCGCCTGGTTTCACGCCCTTATGGCGGCCTGTTCCTTAACAGTTTGCCGCCCACGCCGCGCACCCGCGATATTGCGCGCGCCATCGAATTTGTCCGTCAGCCAGTGGATCACTAATTTGTGCCAGGCTGTGATAAGATGCGCGCCATTTTGACTCTCTGAGGTTGTTATGTCCGCCCGAATTTTAGCCCTGGACACGGCGACAGAAGCCTGTTCTGCCGCGCTGCAAAATCTGCAGCAGATTGATGCCCGCTTTGAAATAGCCCCGCGCGATCACACCCAACGTATTTTGCCGCTGGTGCAGGAGCTGTTGCAGGCGCAGCAGCTGGATCTGACAGCGCTTGACGTGCTGGCGTTTGGCCGGGGTCCGGGCAGTTTTACCGGTGTGCGTATCGGCATTGGTATTGCTCAGGGGCTGGCACTTGGCGCGAATCTGCCGATGATCGGCGTCTCCTCATTAGCGACCATGGCGCAGGGCGCGTGGCGTTTAACCGGCGCAACCCGCGTGCTGGCGGCGATTGACGCGCGTATGGGCGAACTCTATTGGGCTGAATATCAGCGCGACGAAAACGGTGAATGGCTGGGTGCGGAAACCGAAGCAGTGATCAAACCGGAAGTGGCACAGGAACGTATTGCGGCATTAAGCGGCGAATGGACTGCGGTTGGCACCGGCTGGCAAGCCTATCCGCATCTGTTGACCTCGCCAGGCGCACAGCTTATTGCCTCAGAGGTGTTGTTACCCGCAGCCGAAGATATGCTGCCGCTGGCGCTTAGCGCCTGGCAACGTGATGAAGCCGTTGCGGTGGAGAATGCCGAGCCGGTTTATCTGCGCAATGAAGTGGCATGGAAAAAGTTACCGGGGCGCTAAGTCGCGCGCAACTTATCTCCGCGGGCTCAGTCTAATCAGAGAAATAACAGGAGAAGTGCTATGCCAATAAGTCGTAAAGGGATGTCTGGCGCTCTGTTAGCCTGCGCAATGCTGCTCAGCGGCTGTGTTTCGGTGCCAGATTCAATTAAAGGAAGTTCTGAGCTTCCACAGCAAGATTTACTGCGCGTGATGAACGCGCCGCAACTGTTTGTCGGCCAGGAATCACGTTTCGGTGGGAAAGTGGTGAAAGTCACCAATCTTAACGGCTTAACCCGCGTGGAGATTGCGACCCAACCGCTGGATGAGAGTGCGCGTCCGCGTTTAGGTTCGGCCTCGGTTGGCCGCATCTTTGCCGATATACGCGGCTTTGTCGATCCGGTCGATTTGAATAACCAATACATCACGGTGCTGGGCAACATTAAAGGTATTGAAAAAGGGGATATTGGTAAGGCCAGCTACAACTTTGTAGTAATCGATGTGCGCGGTTATCAGCGCTGGCATCTGACACAACAGGTGATGACTCCGCCGCAGCCGATTGATCCGTATATCTGGTATGGCCCAACGCGCCATCGTGCGGGATATTGGGGACCGAATCCCTATTGGGGCATGAACCTCGGCCAACCGGCGCAGGTGCAAACAATACTTACCGAGTAAGTTTTTTATTATGTTATTTACGGCCCGGTCGCGGTGCTTGCGAACGGGCCTTTTTATTGGGCGCGCAACCGATGCGCGAAATTTAGTGATGCGCTTCGCAACCTGAAAATGCCGAAACAGGCAAACTGGTACAATCAGTTAAAATATTGTTAACAACATTGATTGTCGAGGCGGCGATGGCTACGCAACAAGATTATCGGGGTGATTCTTTGAATAAGGTTTGGCTCAAACGCTATCCGGCAGATGTCCCTGCGGAAATTAATGCGGATCGTTACGCTTCATTGGTCGATCTTTTCGAGCACGCAGCAGAGCAATACGCCGATCAGGTGGCTTTCATTAATATGGGCCAGCCGATGACCTATCGGCAGCTGGAAAAGCAGAGCCGCGCCTTTGCCGCCTGGCTGCAGCAAGGTTTAGGTTTGAAGCAGGGCGATCGCGTGGCGCTGATGATGCCAAACCTGCTGCAATATCCCGTCGCGCTGTTTGGCGTATTGCGCGCTGGCATGGTGGTGGTGAACGTCAATCCGCTCTACACGCCGCGTGAACTCAAGCATCAGCTAGTTGATAGCGGTGCCAGTGCCATTGTCATCGTCTCGAACTTTGCCCACACGCTGGAAAAAGTGGTGGCCGAAACGCCGATCAAGCATGTGATGTTAACGCGTATGGGCGATCAGCTGGCGCCGGTGAAAGCCACGCTGGTAAACTTCGTCGTGAAATACGTGAAAAAGCTGGTGCCGAAATACCACCTGCCGGGCGCGGTGCCGTTCCGCAGCGCCTTGTCGCAGGGCGAACAGATGACCTATCAACGCCCGACCGTGACCAATGACGATCTCGCCTTCCTGCAATACACCGGCGGTACCACCGGCGTGGCCAAAGGCGCGATGCTGACGCACCGCAATATGCAGGCCAATCTGGAACAGACCAAAGCCACTTACGGCAAGCTGCTGCGTCCGGGCAAAGAGCAAGTGGTGACCGCGCTGCCGCTCTACCACATTTTTGCGCTGACGGTGAATGGGCTGCTGTTCCTCGATCTTGGTGGTACCAACCTGCTGATTACCAATCCGCGCGATATTCCCGGCTTTGTCAAAGAGCTCAGCAAGTTCCCGTTTACTGCGATCACCGGCGTGAACACCTTGTTCAATGCACTGCTGAATGATGCCAATTTCAATAAGCTCGATTTCTCCACGCTGCGCCTGTCTGCAGGAGGCGGCATGGCGGTGCAAAAAGCGGTCGCCGAGCGCTGGGAAAAACTCACCGGACACTATCTGCTGGAAGGTTACGGCCTGACCGAGTGTTCGCCGCTGGTGTCAGTGAATCCATATGACATTACCTGTCACACCGGCAGCATTGGTTTGCCAGTGCCGTCCACCGATGTGCGCATCGTCGATGATGAAGACAAGGATGTCGCGCCAGGCGAACCGGGCGAGCTGTGTATTCGGGGTCCGCAGGTGATGAGCGGCTACTGGCAGCGCGCCGATGCGACCGATGAAGTGCTGAAAAATGGCTGGCTGCATACCGGTGATATTGTTACCGTTGATAGCGAAGGCTTTATTCGCATCGTCGATCGTAAGAAAGACATGATTCTGGTGTCAGGCTTTAACGTGTATCCTAACGAGATCGAAGATGTGCTAATGCAGCACGAGAAAGTGCGTGAAGCTGCAGCGATTGGTGTTCCCAGCGATCTGTCGGGCGAAGCGGTTAAAGTGTGCATCGTGAAGAAAGATCCCTCACTGACCAAAGAAGAGGTGCTGGATCACTGCCGTCGCCAGCTGACCGGCTACAAAGTGCCGAAGATTATCGAGTTTCGTGACGAGTTGCCAAAGACCAACGTAGGCAAAATTTTGCGTCGCGAATTGCGTGATGAGGCGAAGCGAGAAGGGCAGTAATGCGCCATTCTCCTCAGGTTAACGCCGGCACAGTCCGGCGTTTTTATTGCTTTTAACATGGAGCGCTGCGCGTAGTTTGCCGCAGCGAGAAAGACAACGTGAATTACACCCTGATCGACCAAAATGACCAACTGGCCGCCGTGTGCGAGAAAGCACGCCAGCATGCCGCCGTGGCGCTGGACACCGAATTCGTGCGTACCCGCACTTACTATCCGCAGCTCGGCCTGATTCAGCTGTTTGATGGCGACCAATTGATCCTGATCGATCCGCTTAGTATCAGTGACTGGACGCCGTTTGTGGCGTTGCTGCAGGATAAGCAGGTCACCAAATTCCTGCACGCCGGTGGCGAAGATCTGGAAGTATTTCTGCATCGTTTTAAATGCCTGCCCGATCCGATGATTGATACGCAAATTCTGGCGGCCTTTAGCGGCCAGGCGCTGTCGTGGGGCTTTGCCTCGATGGTGATGCATTTCAACCAGATCGAGCTGGATAAAAGTGAGTCGCGTACCGATTGGCTGGCGCGTCCGCTGACCGAGCGTCAGTGCGAATATGCCGCCGCCGATGTCGCCTATCTGCTGCCGATTGCCCATCAGCTGGTGGCGCAAACCGAGGAAGCCGGCAACATGGCGGCGGCGTTAAGCGAATGCAATTTGCTGTGCCAGCGTCGCCTCGATGTGCTGCAGCCGGAAGAAGCCTGGCGCGATATCACCAATGCGTGGCAACTGCGTCCGCGTCAGCTGGCGGCGTTGCAACGTCTGGCCGCGTGGCGTTTGAACATCGCGCGTCAGAAAGATATGGCGGTGAACTTCGTGGTGCGCGAAGAGAATCTGTGGAAAGTAGCGCGCTTTATGCCAGGCAGCCTTGGTGAGCTGGATCATTTAGGGCTGAACGGCCATGAAATTCGCTTCCACGGTAAAGCGATGGTGGCGCTGGTGGCTGAAGCACAGGCGCAGGATGAATCAACCTTGCCGCCGCCGCTGCCTAATCTGATCGATCATCCGCATTACAAGCAGGCGTTTAAAGCCATTAAAGCGCTGGTGCAACAGGTAAGTGAAGAGAGTGGTTTCAGTCAGGAACTGCTGGCATCACGTCGCCAGATCAATCAGGTGCTGAGTGTGCATTGGGGATTGAAAACCGCGTCGCGCACACCTGAATTACAGACAGGCTGGCGGGGCGATTTGCTGAAAGCGGGTATCGACGAGATTCTGCAGGCACTGTAACGGTAGCATTTTCCCCTGCGCAACACCGCAGGGGAAAATCAGGAAACCGCTTTAATCATTTAGGAACGTCTTCCGGCTCCGGCAGCGTTACGTTGAGCTCGAGGATGGAGATATCATCCCCTTTCTGATCCAGCTGAACGGTCACCATATCCGGGTCAATTTTTACGTATTTACAGATCACTTCCAAAATATCGCGCTTCAGCTGCGGCAGATAGTGGGGCTCACTGTCGCCCCTTCTGCGCTCGGCTACGATAATCTGCAGCCTTTCCTTGGCTATATTGGCTGTGTTCTTCTTACGGGATAAAAAGAAATCAAGTAATGCCATTGGTTATCCCCCGAACAGGCGTTTAAGGAAACCCTTCTTCTCTTCTTCAATAAAGCGGAAGGGGCGTTCTTCGCCAAGCAGGCGATCTACGGTATCAGCATAGGCTTTACCGGCGTCAGCGTTTGCGTCGAGGATCACCGGCTCACCCTGGTTAGAGGCGCGCAGGACAGATTGATCTTCCGGGATGACGCCAACCAGTGGAATGCGCAGAATTTCCAGCACGTCTTCCATACTCAGCATATCGCCACGGGTAACGCGGCCGGGATTGTAACGGGTCAGCAGCAGATGCTCTTTCACCGGATCCTGGCTGTTCTCTGCACGACGGGATTTCGAAGAGATGATGCCCAGAATACGGTCGGAGTCACGTACTGAAGAGACTTCCGGGTTGGTGGTGATGATGGCTTCATCAGCGAAGTACAACGCCATCAGCGCGCCAGTTTCGATACCTGCTGGTGAGTCGCAGACGATAAAGTCGAACTCCATTGCCGCCAGATCGTTCAGCACTTTCTCAACGCCTTCACGCGTCAGCGCATCTTTATCGCGCGTCTGTGAAGCTGGCAAAATATAAAGCTGCTCTGTACGCTTGTCGCGAATCAGCGCCTGGTTCAGCGTCGCGTCACCCTGAATGACGTTAACAAAGTCATACACCACGCGACGTTCACAGCCCATGATCAAATCGAGGTTACGCAGGCCGATATCGAAATCGATGACGACAGTTTTTTTGCCTTTCTGCGCTAAGCCGGTGGCGATGGCCGCGCTTGACGTGGTCTTGCCAACGCCCCCTTTACCCGATGTAACTACAATAATGCGTGCCATAAATGTTGATTTCCTTAACGAAAGAAAAGGGGCTTAATTAAGTGTCTGAATGGTCAGCGCGCCTTCTTTGAGACTCAAACGCGCCGCTTTACCAAAGAATTCCGCCGGAATGTGGTCCATCATCCAATATTCCCCGGCAATAGAGACCAACTCTGCGGCGAGGTTGGTGCAAAAAATCTGGCTGTCGCGTTGTCCGCCGACACCGGCCAACGCGCGACCGCGCATCATGCCGTAAATATGGATGTTGCCGTCGGCGACCAGTTCGGCACCGGCGCTGACGCTGCTGGTGACGATGAGGTCGGCATTGCGCGCATAAATCTGTTGGCCCGAACGCACCGGCGTATTAATGATGCGGGTTTTACTGGCGGCTTCAGCGATCACTGCCGGAACAACCGGCGCGGCTTCAACCACGGGAGCCGCAGCCTGTTTGCGGCTCTCTTTACCTTCCGAAAGTACCGGCAAACCCGCGCGGGCAATCATTTTTTTCAGGGCTTCATCTTTGCAACCGCTGACACCGACGATACGCAGACCGGTCGCCATCACCGCTTGTTGCATCTGTTTCCAGTTAATGTCGCCGGTTAACGCTGACACATTCAGCACCACCGGCGCATTCAGCAAAAAGGCAGGTGCCTGATCGATTTTGTCCTGTAGCGCCTGACGAATCACCTCGGGTTGCGAATGATGCAGATGAACGACTGACAGGGTAAAACTGCTTCCCTTGAATTCGATTGGCGTTTGCGACATCTGTGCTGACTCAGTCCTGTTTTACGACCCTTAAATGTACGCCGATAAAATCGGCAATAACATCAAACGGTCAATATTCGAAGTTCTGCAAGCATGTTATAGTTACTGCTATATTCAGGCAAGTGACGCCATCGGTTAATTCGAGTAAAAAATATGTTTTGTGTGATCTACAGAAGCCCGCAACGTGAACAGACTTATCTGTATGTTGAAAAAAAAGACGATTTTTCACGGGTACCAGAAGAACTGCTGCGTGGCTTCGGCAAACCCCAGCTGGCAATGGTGTTATCGCTGGATAAGCGTGACAAGCTGGCTAACGCGGATATCAATAAAGTTAAGCAAGGTTTAAGCGAACACGGCTATTATTTGCAAATTCCACCACCGGTTGAAAGTCTGCTCAACATTCATCTCGATCAGGGTAAAAAAGATTAATTCAGATTCATCTGTAAATATATCCTGTAGAAATAATCAGTGCTATTTGCGTTAATTAACTGCCCGCTTTAACCCTTTATTGCGGGCAATTATCCAAGCGTTTAGCTGATTTTGTTGTATACGATTAACGACTTTTGACAATTTCCGCCACGCCTGCCGCCATAAACCCGCTAATATATTCCACCTCAGCCTGCCGCGTTCCGGCACTGAGCCAGACTTCATCGCCAGATGCACTGGCGGCAAACACAACCAAAGCAGGGGAATAGCATGTATCAGCATCGTAACTGGCAGGGCGCTCTGTTGGATTATCCGGTCAGCAAAGTGGTTTGCGTCGGCAGCAACTATGCGAAGCACATAAAGGAGATGGGAAGTGCCACGCCAACCGAACCGGTGGTGTTTATCAAACCGGAAACTGCGGTGTGCGATCTGCGCCAGCCGCTGTCGATTCCGGCAAATTTTGGTGAAGTGCATCATGAAGTGGAGCTGGCGGTGTTGATTGGTTCAACGCTGAAACAGGCGAGCGAAGAGCACGTGGCGAAGGCGATTGCTGGCTATGGCGTTGCGCTGGATTTGACCTTGCGTGACGTGCAAGCGGGTTTGAAGAAAGCGGGCCAACCGTGGGAAAAATCCAAAGGTTTCGATAACTCGTGCCCGCTGTCGGGTTTTATTCCCGTTTCTGAGTTTAGCGGCGATCCACAGAACACCGAACTGAAGCTGATTGTTAACGGCGAAGTGCGCCAGCACGGCACGACCGCCGATATGATCCACAAAATTTTGCCGCTGATTGCCTATATGAGCCAGTATTTCACCCTGCGCGCGGGCGATGTGGTGCTGACCGGGACGCCAGAGGGCGTTGGCCCAATGCGCTCTGGCGATAAGCTGGAAATCACGCTGGCCGGTCACGGTATTTCGACGCGCGTTCTGTAAAACTTGCATCACCGCACCTGAAGCTTTATAAGGTGCGGTCTCTTTGCTAACCCGGACCGCCATCATGACTGAACAACCTTTCTGGCAGACTAAACGCCTTGACCAAATGAACGACGCAGAGTGGGAATCCCTGTGCGACGGCTGCGGCCAATGTTGCCTGAATAAGTTGCAGGATGCGGACACCGACGAAATCTACTTCACCAACGTGGCCTGCAATCAGCTGAATATCAAAACCTGCCAGTGTCGTAACTACGAGCATCGTTTTGAGTTGGAAGAGAATTGCATCAAGCTGACGCGTGAAAACCTCACCAGTTTTGAATGGCTGCCGCGCACCTGCGCCTATCGTGTGTTAGGAGAAGGCAAAACCTTGCCGGCGTGGCATCCGCTTATCGCTGGTTCTAAAAAGGCGATGCATGCGCAGCGCATTTCCGTGCGTTTTATTGCGGTGCGTGAGAGTGAAGTGCGGGATTGGGAAGAGCATATTATCGATCGACCGGATCGTAACGGTTAAGCATAAAACAGGCAGCCAAGGCTGCCTGTTTTGTTTGTGCTTAGCGTCCGAACAGATCGCGGCGTTTCGGTTTGAAGGGTTGTGCAATCAGCACCAGCAGCGCCACCAGCAGATAAGCGGCAAAAATCACGATCATCCACTGCGGCATGCTCCAGGTCAGGAAGGTCCAGCCGCGCTCAGCGCAATCACCGCTCGCTACGAATACAGAAGGCAACCACTTATCCAGCGGCAACCAGGTTGGGAAACGCGCGGCAAAGTCGCAGGTGACAAACGGGTTGGGATGCAGCTGAATCATGGTGTGATCGTAAGAGAGGCGCGTGCCTTCAATCGCGCTGTAGATCCAGATGAGAATGGCCGCCCAGCGTAGCGGTGTTTTCGGCGCAATAGCGCCCACAATGCCCGCGCCCATCACGCCAAACAACGCGCAACGCTCATAAATACACATTACGCAGGGTTGCAGCCCCATCACGTGCTGAAAATACAACGCCGTCAATTCAAACGCCAACGCCGTCAGGGCCAGCAGAAGCCAGGCACCGCGTCCACGCGAGCATTGATTTAAATATCGCAACATATTGCTTTTCCTGTAACCGTTAATGTTTCGCAGTGTAAACCAAAAGCGCAACCGTGCCAGCCAGGTAACGGGAAAAAATCATGTACAAAAATGACTTAAGTCGCCTTGAGGCCAAAAAAGTGTCTGTTGAGCGCATGACCCGAAGAGCGCAAGCTGCAGACGCAGCGCAAACGTGTGCCTGGCCGGGGAATTTACTCTGAATTCACGGCTGAATTTTGCGCCAGCGCGCGCTTTTAATCGGTTGGCAGGCTATTTACGCTATAGCCGCTCTGGTATGATGAGTCGCATTACGATAAAGAAAGCAACGAGAAATAAATGCTATGGTGATTAAGGCGCAGAGCCCCGCGGGATTTGCTGAAGAGTATATTATTGAAAGCATCTGGAACAGTCGTTTTCCGCCGGGATCCATTCTACCTGCCGAACGTGAGCTTTCTGAACTAATTGGCGTAACACGCACCACGTTGCGTGAAGTGTTGCAGCGTCTGGCGCGTGATGGCTGGTTGACCATTCAACATGGCAAACCAACTCGCGTTAACGATTTCTGGGAAACCTCCGGTTTAAACATCCTCGAAACCCTGGCCCGACTCGATCACGATAGCGTCCCGCAGTTGATTGATAATTTGCTGTCGGTGCGCACCAACATCTCGTCGATTTTTATCAGCCGTGCGCTGCGTCATCATCCAGAAAAAGCGCGTGAAGTGCTGGAGAATGCGCTGATTGAGGAAGATAAAGCCGAAGCCTATACCGAGCTGGATTATCGCGTGTTCCGCGGCCTGGCGTTTGCCTCGGGCAACCCGATTTATGGTCTGATTTTGAACGGCCTGAAAGGATTGTATACCCGCGTTGGTCGTCACTACTTCTCCAGCCTGGAAGCGCGTGAACTGGCGCGTAACTTCTATCGCCAATTGGCTGACCTGTGCGTGGCCAACCCATCGCAGGAGCAGATTGTCGATAGCGTGCGAGAATACGGACGCCGCAGCGGTGAGATTTGGCACAAGATGCAGAAAAGCATGCCGGACGATTTAGCCAGCAAGCGATAAAAGAAAAACCGGACCTCAACAGTCCGGTTTTTTGCTTTATAGCGTTGGGCCGCGCGCGGGTGAACGATCCAGCAACTCGACGCTGCCGTCTTCGTTCTGCTGCTCCAGAATCACATCAAAGCCCCACAAACGATGCACATGCTTCAACACTTCTTTGCGGCTCTTATCGAGCGGCGCACGCTGTTGCGGCACATAACGCAACGTCAGTGAGCGGTCGCCACGTAAATCCACGTTGTAGACCTGAATGTTCGGTTCCAGATTGCTCAGATTGTACTGCGCCGACAACTGCTGACGAATGGCGCGATAACCCGCTTCATCATGGATCGCTGCAATTTCGAGGAAATTGTTGCGGTCATCATCCATTACCGTGAACAGACGGAAATCACGCATCACTTTCGGTGACAGGAACTGGCTGATAAAGCTCTCATCCTTAAACTCGCGCATGGCAAAATGCATGGTTTTCAGCCAGTCCGAACCAGCAATGTCCGGGAACCAGTAGCGGTCTTCTTCAGTTGGCGTCTGACAGATACGCTTGATGTCCTGGAACATCGCGAAGCCCAGCGCATACGGGTTGATGCCGTTATACCACTGGCTGTTATACGGCGGCTGATACACCACGTTGGTGTGGCTGTGCAGGAACTCCATCATAAAGCGTTCCGACACTTTGCCTTCGTCATACAGATGATTAAGGATGGTGTAGTGCCAGAACGTGGCCCAGCCTTCATTCATTACCTGCGTCTGTTTCTGCGGATAAAAATACTGGCTGACCTTGCGCACAATGCGCAGTACTTCACGTTGCCAGGATTCCAGCAGCGGCGCATTTTTTTCCATGAAATAGAGCAGGTTTTCCTGCGGTTCAGAAGGGTAGCGGGATGCCTCAACGTGCACCGACTCCTTCTCTTTACGCGGTAGCGTACGCCACAGCGTGTTTACCTGACTCTGCAAATACTCTTCACGGCTCTGCTGGCGAGCTTTCTCTTCCTGCAGCGAAATTTTCTGCGGACGTTTGTAGCGATCCACGCCGTAGTTCATCAGCGCATGACAGGAATCGAGCAGCCGCTCAACTTCCTCCACGCCATAGCGCTCTTCGCAGTCGGTAATGTAATTTCTGGCGAACAACAGGTAATCCACGATGGAACTGGCATCGGTCCAGCTGCGGAACAGATAGTTATTTTTGAAGAAAGAGTTGTGACCGTAACAAGCATGCGCCATCACCAGCGCCTGCATGGTCATGGTGTTCTCTTCCATCAGATAGGCGATACACGGATTGGAGTTGATGACGATCTCATACGCCAGACCTTGCTGACCGTGCTTGTAGCGCTGTTCTGTTTCGATGAATTTCTTGCCGAACGACCAGTGTGCATAGTTGATCGGCATACCTACGCTGGAGTAGGCATCCATCATCTGTTCGGAGGTGATCACTTCAATTTGGTGCGGATAGGTTTCCAGTCCGTAACTTTTGGCTACGCGGTCAATTTCCGCCAGATAATCATCCAGCAGTTCGAAAGTCCAGTCGGGACCATCACTGAGTCGTTTACTGTTGCGGGTTGGCTCGTCAAAGATTGTCGTCATAGCGCACCTCTGTTTTGCAAGCGGCAGGAATTACCTGTCACGATCGTTTAAGGCCTCATCCTGAGTAAAGATGGCCCAATAAAACTGAGCGAACACTTCAATGATAGTCCACTGTCGCCTATCCGAAACTGAATCTCAATCGAATTCTTTTGGCAGAAAATCATTCAAAAAGCGTTAGTTAAGCCGATACTGATGACAAGTGTTGGTTTTGTTTTATTTGGCAGAATAATGCTCTGTTTATAAGTGGATTGTATGACTGCGGCGCTTTCTCCTGAAAAAAGTCAAAACCGCTGCCATCCGCATAATAAATTGCTGATTAAGGGATTTAAGGCATAAAAAATCCTGATTTTGCCGCTGTTGCATGATTTCAGTGTGCAGTGAGGTAAAAAACATGTGAAATAAGTCGGTCGAATGTAAGATTTAAGTGGCGGTCGGGTTATGCTGTATTGGGCTTGGTTAATAGTTAATTATTCTTTTGCTGCGACGAGGGGCTTATGCGCGTAGTGATTCTGGGTAGTGGTGTCGTTGGGGTAGCGAGCGCATGGTATCTGGCGCAGGCCGGACATGAGGTTACGGTCATCGATCGTCAACCTGCCGCCGCGCTGGAAACCAGCGCCGGTAATGCAGGGCAGATCTCTCCGGGCTATGCCGCGCCTTGGGCGGCGCCGGGCGTTCCGCTGAAAGCGGTCAAATGGATGTTCCAGCGTCACGCGCCGCTGGCGGTTCGTCTCGATGGCAGTAAGTTCCAGCTGGAATGGATGTGGAATATGCTGCGTAACTGCGACATGCAGCACTATCAAGAGAATAAAAGCCGCATGGTGCGTATCGCGGAGTACAGCCGCGACTGCCTGAAAACACTGCGCGCCAGCACCGGCATCGCCTATGAAGGTCGTCAGGGCGGCACGCTGCAGCTGTTCCGTACGCAGCAACAGTTCGAAAGCGCCAGCAAAGATATCGCCGTGCTGCGTGATGCGGGCGTTCCCTATGAATTACTGGAAGCGCATCAGCTGAAAAATGTCGAACCCGCGCTGGCGGCGACGGCGCATAAACTCACCGGCGGTTTGCGTCTCCCTAACGATGAAACCGGCGACTGCCAACTGTTTACTCAGCGCCTGGCCGAAATGGCTGCGGCGGCGGGCGTGACCTTCCGCTACAACACGTCGGTTGATCAGTTGCTGCGCGAGGGCAATCGTATTTATGGCGTGAAGTGTGGCGATGAGGTGATTAAAGCCGATGCTTACGTGGTGGCGTTCGGTTCCTATTCCACCGCGCTGCTGAAAGACATCCTCGCCATCCCGGTTTATCCGCTGAAGGGTTATTCGCTGACCATCCCGATCAAAAACGCTGACGCTGCACCGGTTTCCACCATCCTCGACGAAACCTACAAAGTGGCGGTGACGCGCTTTGACGATCGCATTCGCGTGGGCGGCATGGCAGAAATTGTTGGTTTTAACACCAAACTGTTGCCGGCACGACGCGAAACGCTGGAGATGGTGGTCCGCGATCTCTATCCTGAAGGCGGGTTTGTCGAACAGGCCACGTTCTGGACCGGATTGCGTCCAATGACGCCAGACGGTACGCCGATTGTCGGGCGCACGCCGCTCTCCAATCTCTATCTCAATACCGGACACGGTACGCTGGGATGGACGATGGCTTGTGGTTCCGGTCAGCTTTTGGCTGATTTAATTTCCGGTCAGAAACCGGCGATTGCCGCAGATGATTTGTCAGTGCTGCGCTACCTGCCAGGTTTTGAGCCACATTCTTCGCCGCTGCGTAACGCCAGCGCGGCGCGCTGAGACCTCAGGGAGAGTAGAAGCATGTCACGTCCAACCGGTGCCACCATCAATCAACAGGCACTGCGTCATAATCTGGCTGTCGTACGCCAGGCGGCACCGCAATCACGCGTCTGGTCGGTGGTGAAAGCCAATGCGTATGGTCACGGTGTGGCCCGCGTGTGGCAAAGTCTGGCCGAAACCGACGGCTTTGCGCTGCTGAATATGGAAGAGGCGATCTTACTGCGGGAGCAGGGCTGGAAAAAGCCGATCCTGCTGCTGGAAGGCTTCTTCCATGCCGATGATTTAGCGCTGATCGATCGCTATCGCCTCACCACCAGCGTACACAGCAACTGGCAAATTCAGGCGCTAGCCAAAGCGCAGCTGTCGGCGCCGGTCGATGTTTACCTCAAAATCAACAGCGGCATGAATCGACTTGGTTTCCGTCCTGAGCAGGCTCATGCGGCGTGGCAGAAACTGCGTGCTTTGCCGAACGTCGGTGAAATGACGTTAATGGCGCACTTTGCCGATGCAGAGAATCCGCAAGGATTAGTTGAGCCGATGAAGTGCGTTGAACGGGCGGCGGAAGGGCTCGGATGCCCGCGTTCCTTGTCTAACTCAGCGGCTACGCTATGGCATCCTGAAGCGCATTTTGATTGGGTGCGTCCCGGCATTATTCTCTACGGTGCGTCACCGAGCGGTGACTGGCAGGATATCGCCAGCACCGGATTGCAACCGGTGATGACGCTCAACAGCGAAATCATTGGCGTGCAGCAGCTGAACGCCGGTGAAGGCGTGGGTTACGGTTATCGCTATCACGCCAGCGGCGCGCAGCGTATCGGTATTGTCGCCTGCGGTTACGCCGATGGTTATCCGCGACATGCGCCAACCGGCACGCCAGTCAGCGTGGATGGCATCCGCACGCAAACGCTCGGCGCCATTTCTATGGACATGATGATGATCGATTTGGAACCTTGCCCGCAGGCCGGCATTGGTTCGAAGGTTGAGCTGTGGGGCAATCAGGTGAAGATCGATGAGGTGGCAAAAGCCGCCGGAACGGTGGGCTACGAGCTGATGTGCGCGCTCGCGCCACGCGTTCCGGTTGAGGTTATTTAAGCGCGGTCACGCGACCGTGCATTTTCTTGCTGCAGCGCCAGGCGGTCATAGCCAGCGCTGCACCCAGCAGCATCATCAGTGCCAGTGACGATTTTTCCGCAACCGGCAATGCCACGATTGCCATGCTGCCGCCCGCACCACACGCCATCTGAATAAATCCTTGCAGTGCTGAGGCCACGCCCGCTTGCTGCTGATACGGCTCCAACGCGTAGCTGGTGGCAGGACCGACCGTGAACGCCAGGCCAGCCACGGAAACCGCCACGGGAATCATGTACAGCGACCAATGGTTTTGCCACGCTGCCGGTAATAGCGTGGTGCCCATCATTAACAGAATCGCGCCGATCAACATGGTGGCGAAACCCATCGCCAGACAGAATGGACGTCCCGCTTTGCGAATGGTTTTGTTCACGAAAGCGCTAACCAGCATGATCCAAAAACCATTGGCGCCAAAGGCAAAGGAGAATTGTAGCGGCGTCAGGCCGCCTTCGGTCATCAGCACGTGTGGTGCCAGCGACACATAGGTCAGCACCATGCCTAGCGCGCCGGCATTGGCAAAAGCAAAGGCAAGGAAGCGCGGTTCACGGGCGATGGCAGCGTACTGCGCCAGCGGTAAACCTTTAACGCGCAACGTGTCTGCGGGACGCGTTTCCGGCAGCCACAGCATCACGATCAAGCCGATTACCACCGCATAGCCACACAGGAACCAGAACGGCATACGCCAGCCGTAGGCTTCAGCCAGAATCCCACCAAGCAGCGGTGCCAGCGCAGGTACGATATTCAGCGCACCATTGAGAAAGCCGTAAGCGCGTGCGGCATCTTCGCCACTGAGACGATCGCGCACGCCACTGAATGCCACCACCGCAGTGCAGCACACGGCGCATCCCTGAATGATGCGCGCAAGGAAGAACACCGGCCACAACGTGCTGGTGGCGGCTATTGCGCTGCCAAGGATGTAAAGCGCCAGACCAATCAAGGCGATCGGCTTGCGACCAAAATTATCCACCAGCGGACCGGTAATCAGTTGGCCGATGCCCATCACCAATAAAAACAGGGGAATTGTGATTTGGATAAGGCTCACCGGGCTATTAAGACCTTCGGCGATTTGCGGCAATGTAGGGAGGTAAAGATCAATGCCCAGTGGGGCCAGCAGCACCAGGCTAAGAAGTATTAAGGTGAATTTTTGCATTACGAACCGGACGACCTGTTAAACAATCCGGAAGGGTAATGACTCTTTGGGGAAAAAGAAAGGGATAAAAAAAGCGATGCCTGCCGAAGTGCACAGGCATCGCCTCGAGGGTATTAGTAAGCGCCGTCGCGACGGACCACTACGCCAGCGGTTTTGAACAGAATCGCAATGTCAGTCCACAATGCCCAGTTTTTCACGTACCAGGAATCGAAGTAAACGCGCGTATCGTAGTCGATGTCGTTACGGCCGCTGACCTGCCACAAGCCGGTCATGCCCGGTTTCGCCATCAGGTAGTAATCCACATCACCGGCATAACGCTCCAGTTCCGCTTCAATCACCGGACGCGGACCGACCAGACTCATTTCGCCGCGAATCACGTTCCACAACTGTGGCAGCTCATCAAGGCTGGTTTTGCGCAGGAAGTTCCCAATTTTAGTCACGCGCGGATCGTTTTTCAGTTTGAAATCACGGTCCCATTCAGCACGCGCTTCCTCGCTGGTCGCCAGCAGATTTTGCAGCACTTCCTGCGAGTTGGTTACCATCGAGCGGAACTTCAGGCACTTAAACTTCACGCCATCTTGTCCAACGCGTTCATGGCCATAAATCGCATTGCCGCCGTCACGTTTCACCATCGCACACAGCAGACCGAATACCGGACCGAGGAACAGCAGCAGCATGGATGCCACCACAATATCGAAGGTGCGTTTCAGGAAGCGTGAAGAGCGTTTTGCCAGGTTGTTGCTGACACGTAAGATCATCACTTCATGGCTGAAGATGAATGACATGTCGGTGCCATACAGCGGCACGCCGCGCAGCGTTGGGATCACGGAAATCGAACGGCACTTCATTTTGGACAGGAACTTCAGCCATTTATCGCGCACCACTTGCTGCTCAAATTCGGTGGCGACGATAAATTGCGTGTTGTCACGGTCCATGGTTTGCCAGTTGATGTCTTTCCAGGTGATAACCGGAACGCCATTCACTTTTTCGTGCTGCTGGTCATCATCCAGTGAGATGAACGCCTGCACGTTGTAACCCAGGATCTCCTCGCTCTGCAGCGCCGCATAGGCTTCCATGGCGTTTTTACCGGAACCAATAATGATGGTTTCCTTCTGCCACTGACCTGCACGATTGATCGCGCGTTTTACCACGGCACGCATCAGCGGCAGCAGCAGCAGGGCGTAAGTCCAGCTGAACACCCAAACCATGCGCGAGAAGTCCCATTTTGAAAAGGCAATCAGCGCCAGATCAAGCAGCGAGAAGACGAACAGGGTTTTAATCACTTCTTTCAATTCAAACCAAAACGGTTTGCGATAGGTGTAGTGACGCATACGCACCCAGAACCAGGCGTTGCAAAGAATAGAAAGGCTAAATTGGGCAATAAATCGGTATTCAATCTGCTGAGGCGGAATAAACGTATCCAGTTCGCCCCAAATACCTTGAACGGTGGCGGCAGATAAAAACAATGCCAGATTTAACGCAATTAAATCCGAGAAACTAAGTGCGACTTTTGCGATGAGGTTTTTGCGCAATCCGCTCCACGAGCGGGTTGCATCATTCATTATCAAAGTACTTGCCATAAAACCTGCTCTCTTTTCTTAAGTAAAAGATGGCCTGACCAGAATCAAGTACGCGCTCAGGAGTGATCCGCTGAAAAGCAGAAAGAATAATTCTTTCAGCGATTTATAAGTCTGTGCTGCCATAAGCGCTGCAAGGAAAGGACCGTTTGAGACGTGATGCACGTCACGAAAAGCTGCAGCAACGTTTAAGAGTATGCAGGAGTTATTTGACAGAGTTAATATGGAAATAGTCTGAAAAGGAAAAAAATGACTAAAGAAATAATTGGCTATCTACTTGAAAACTATCGTTAAAAGTTAATATATCGCGGATATAACGCTTCATTTTAAGACAACTTTTCGGAATGACCGCCATTTCCATCAATGGCGGCGCCAGCCAGTCAGGCAGGTTTTTTCAGTACCCAAAGATCCTGCTGCTTGTCGTAGTGTCCGATTTGCAGATCGACAGCCTCTTCATCAATCCATGCCGGTACACTGGTATCCACATCCCAGCCGTCGAGTTGGTCACTCAGGCCGGGATTGGTATGGCAGGGAATACTCACAGTATCGCCATTGTCAGTATTGAACTCTGCATCAACAATTTCATAACGACCAATCTTCACCACGTGTCCCATTATATTCTCCCGTATTAACTGGGTTGATTAGTGAGCATAGTCGTTCACACGCAGTTTACGAGTGATAATGGCCTCGGATTATTCCTTGTCTTCCATTACACGTACGCCGATTTTCACGATTTGATTGTCTTCTTTTTCTGCCACCGTCCAGGTTAACTGGTTCCATTCCACCTGATCGCCAACCACCGGCGTACTGCCCAGCAAACTCATCACCAGCTGTCCTAGCGACTGCTGATCGTTGGTTTGTTCATCCAACTCCAGCCCGTAAATTTGCGCCACATCTTTCAAACGTGCCTCGGCATCGAGGATAAAGTCGCCGAAGAAGCGTTGATCCAGCGAGACGGGCGGCGATTGGCTGAACATTTTACCCAATGCGGGGAGATCGCGTTCCCGGCCAATCACACACAGCACATCGCCTTCCTTCAGACGCGTGTTGCCGTTGGGATGCATCAACACGTTGTCACGGAATAGAGCGGCGATGCGGGTTTCACGTGGCATCTGCAAATCACGCAGTGCCGCGCCGACGCACCACTTGTCTGCGCCCAACTGGTAAATGAATTGCTCCCACGGATTCTCCGGATGGATGTCCAGTCCAACCCGGCTAATCGGCGAGGCGGTTGGCGGCACCACTACTTTGGCGCGTTTGGCGGCATAGCCCAGCGACGTACCTTGCAGCATCAGCGATACCAGCACCACAAAGAAGGCGATGTTGAAGTAGAGTTTGGCGTTTTCCAGTCCGGCCATCATCGGGAACACTGCGAGAATGATTGGCACCGCGCCTCGCAAGCCCACCCAACTGATAAAGATACGTTCGCGTCCGGTGAAGCCCTTGAAAGGCAACAGGCCAACCAGAATCGATAGTGGGCGCGCGACCAGAATCAACCACAGTGACAGAATCATCGCCGGCACCGCGATGTGCCATAAATCGGACGGCGTCACCAGCAAACCCAGCACAATAAACATGCCGATTTGGCTCAGCCATGCCATGCCGTCAAAGGTTTGCAAAATACCGTGGCGGTTGCGAATCGGGCTGTTGCCCAGCAGGAAGCCGCACAGATATACCGCCAGAATGCCGCTGCCTTCCATAACCGTGGTCAGCGCAAACACGATGATGCCGCCGCTCACCGCCAGCAGCGGATATAAACCCTGCGCGAGATTGATGCGGTTTATCAACTGCTGCAGCGCCCAGCCGCCGCCAAGGCCTAATACGATGCCAAGACCAAACTGCTGCACCAGATGCACTACGAACATCCAGCTCAGGCCGGACTGGCCTTGCTGGATCATTTCGATCAGCGTGATGGTGAGAAACACCGCCATCGGGTCGTTGCTGCCAGATTCAATCTCCAGCGTGGAGCTGACACGTTCGTTGAGGCCTTTATCACCCAGCAGTGAAAATACTGCGGCGGCATCGGTGGAACCGATAATCGCGCCAATCAGGAAGCCCTGCATCAGGTCGAGTTTAAACAACCAGGCAGCGGCTACGCCGGTTAAACCTGCGGTGATCATCACGCCGACGGTCGCCAGCGATAGCGCCGGGCCGAGCGCCACTTTTAGCGAGGTCGCTTTGGTGCGCATACCGCCATCGAGCAAGATGATGGCTAAAGCCAGGTTTGAGACCAGATAGGCAACCGGATAGTTATCAAACGCGATGCCACCAATGCCATCAATGCCGGCCAACATGCCGAGCGCGAGGAAGATCACCAGAATCGGAATGCCAAGGCGCGAGGAAAAGGAACTGAGTAAAATACTTGCTGCTACCAGCACGGACCCAATAATAAACACACTGTAAATCATGCTGGTATTCAACGGCGTTCTCCTGCGGCGGGGCAAAAAAGACAAACTGCGGGGGATTCACACAGACAAGGTGAAAAGATAATGCCTTATCAATAGCTTGTCAGCGCTTAATTGCACATTTTTTCATTCTGTGGGGGCATATCCCATATACAGCTAAATTTGTATGAAAAAACAACAAGAAATGGCGGGAAGTGAGCGGGGCTGCTGCAAAGAAAAAGCCGGTCAGTGACCGGCTTATAGACTTAGGCTTCTGCAGCCTGCTTGTGGAAAAGTTCTCTAAATACTGGATAGATGTCTTCTGGCTCGCGAATATGTTGGATTGCGAAGTTATCAAACATCGCTTGCAGATGTTCGTACTCGCGCCATAAGGTCTGGTGCGCGCGGCGCGTGATTTCGATGTAGCTGTAATAACGCACAACCGGCAGAATATGCTTGGCTAAGATCTCGTGGCAGAGCGGTGAATCATCGGCCCAGTTGTCACCATCCGACGCTTGCGCCGCATAGATGTTCCACTGTGACGGGTCATAACGCTCTTTAACCACTTCATCCATCAACTTCAATGCACTGGATACAATGGTGCCGCCGGTTTCCTGCGAGTAGAAGAACTCCTGTTCGTCGACCTCTTTCGCCTGAGTGTGATGACGAATGTAAACCACGTCGACGTTCTTATAAGTACGGCTCAGGAACAGATACAGCAGAATATAGAAACGCTTCGCCATATCTTTGGTGGCCTGATCCATCGAACCTGATACGTCCATCAGGCAGAACATCACGGCCTGGCTGGAGGGTTCTGGCCGCTTCTCGAAGTTTTTGTAGCGCAGATCAAATGTATCGATAAACGGCACGCGATCGATGCGCGCGCGCAGCTCGGCGATCTCTTTCCGTAAACGCTCCTCTTCCAGTAACTGCGCTGGTTCGCTGTTTTCCACTTCGGTTAACGTGGCTTCCAGTTCGTTTAGCATGCGGCGTTTACCTGCCGTCATCGCCGTACGACGCGCCAATGAGTTTTGTAGCGAACGCACCACGCTGATGTTGGCCGGCGTACCATTTGAGGTGTAGCCCGCGCGATGGGTTTTGTACTCGTTTAACTGACGATGCTGATTCTTACGCAGGTTCGGCAACGCCAAATCTTCGAACAGCAAATCGAGATATTCATCTTTAGATATTTGGAAGACGAATTCATCCTGGCCTTCACCGTCCTGACTGGCGTTGCCCTGGCCGCTACCACCGCTGCCGCCGCCACCTTGCGGGCGTTCAATGCGATCGTTTTGCACGAAATGGTCGTTCCCAGGATGAACGCGATGGCGACTGCCGCCACGGCCCTGATGGAAACTCGGCTCATTGATATCGTCAATTGGAATCGAGACCGATTCGCCGCTCTCGACATCGGTCACCGAACGCTTATTGATGGCCTCGGAGATCGATTGCTTGATTTGCGACTTATAACGGCGCAGAAAGCGCTGCCGATTGACGGCGCTTTTATTCTTACCGTTGAGACGCCGATCGATAAAATAGGCCATAAAAATCCCCCAAACTGCATTGCAAGCTTAGGCCGGGAAAACCCGGCCTCCTGTTACAGCACCGAAGCACCGCGACGCTTACAGATAACGATTATGAAGATTTACGCACGCGCAGATACCACTCGCACAGCAGACGAACTTGCTTGCGGGTATAGCCTTTTTCCATCATGCGATCGACAAAATCATCGTGTTTTTTCTGCTCGTCCGTTGAGGTTTTGGTATTGAACGAAATCACCGGCAGCAACTCTTCGGTGTTCGAGAACATTTTCTTCTCGATAACCGTGCGCAGTTTTTCGTAGCTGGTCCAGTTCGGATTGCGCCCACTATTCTGCGCGCGGGCACGCAGCACAAAGTTGACAATCTCGTTACGGAAATCTTTCGGGTTACTGATCCCGGCAGGTTTCTCGATCTTTTCCAGCTCGGCGTTCAGCGATTCGCGGTCAAACAGCTGTCCGGTGTCAGGATCGCGGTACTCTTGATCCTGGATCCAGAAATCAGCGTAGGTGACGTAACGATCAAAGATGTTCTGACCGTATTCAGAGTAGGACTCCAGATACGCGGTCTGAATCTCTTTCCCAATGAACTCGGCGTATTTCGGAATCAGGTAGCCTTTCAGGTGCTCCAGATACTTCTCGGCTTGATCCTGCGGGAACTGCTCGCGCTCAATTTGCTGCTCCAGTACGTAGAACAGGTGCACCGGGTTGGCCGCCACTTCGGCATGGTCGAAGTTGAACACGCGCGACAGGATTTTAAACGCGAAGCGGGTAGAAAGGCCGTTCATGCCCTCATCTACGCCCGCGTAATCGTGATACTCCTGCCAGGATTTCGCTTTTGGATCGGTATCTTTCAGGCTCTCACCATCATAAACGCGCATTTTTGAGTAAATGCTGGAGTTTTCCGGCTCTTTCAAACGCGACAGAATGGAGAAGCGGGCCAGCGTTTCCAGCGTACCCGGCGCGCATGGCGCAGTGGTCAACTCACTGTGATCCAACAGTTTGTTGTAGATCTTGATCTCTTCGGAGACGCGTAAGCAGTAAGGCACTTTGACGATGTAAACACGGTCAAGGAACGCCTCATTGTTTTTGTTATTGCGGAAGGTGACCCATTCTGATTCGTTGGAGTGCGCCAGAATGATGCCGTTGAACGGCAGGGCAGAAATCCCTTCAGTACCGTTGTAGTTACCTTCCTGCGTGGCGGTCAGCAGCGGATGCAGCACTTTAATCGGTGCTTTAAACATCTCGACGAATTCCATCACGCCCTGGTTCGCGCGACACAGCGCACCTGAATAGCCATAAGCATCAGGATCGTTTTGCGCGTGATTTTCCAGTTTGCGGATATCGACTTTACCAACCAACGCAGAGATATCCTGGTTGTTCTCATCACCCGGTTCAGTTTTGGCAATCGCCACCTGCTCCAGAATCGACGGCCACACTTTCACCACTTTGAAACGGGTAATATCGCCGCCAAACTCGTGCAGACGTTTTGCCGCCCAAGGCGACATGATGGTGCCAAGGTAGCGCCGCGGCACGCCATACTCTTTTTCCAGAATATTGGCGTCTTCCTGCGGGTTAAACAGGCAGAGTGGATGATCGTTTACCGGGCTACGTTCGCCGTCGGCACTCAGCACATAAATCGGTACACGCTGCATTAGCGCTTTCAGGCGCTCCGCCAGCGAGGATTTACCGCCGCCCACCGGGCCCAGTAAGTAAAGGATCTGTTTCTTCTCTTCCAAACCCTGCGCGGCGTGTTTCAGATAGGAGACGATTTGCTCAATCGCTTCCTCCATACCGTAAAACTCTTCGAAGGCAGGGTAGCGTCCCATGACGCGGTTGGAGAAGATGCGGGAAAGGCGTGGCTCTTGCGCAGTGTCAACCATCACCGGCTCACCGATGGCCATTAATAGTCGCTCTGCAGCGTTGGCGTATGCACTGCGATCCTGTTTACAGATGGCGAGGAATTCCTGCAATGAGAACTCTTCATCCTTGGCAGCTTCATAACGCTGACGATAGTGATCGAATATATTCATAGCGATGCCCGTCCTTTCGTTTTTAGCACAGGTAAAGGAGCGTAATAAAAGTTTGTAGCAGCTCCCGGAAGATATTCTTTATTGAGTACAGCAACCCTTATGCCAACCTGACGTTTTTTAATCGGGGTACACAATTCTTATGGTTACTCTGCTCGTACAAAAAAGTCTCGTCTTACATTTAACTGTAGAAGGCATTCAGAAAACCTGCAGCCACTTTTCTCCTTATTCAGCGATATATCAATAACAAAGTCTCATAAGCACCGAGGCAATCAACCTAAGCAGCGAGAGCGTTGCAGCCACTCAGATTATTTCCCTGTGCTGGTTAGAGAGCATCATTAAACGTTAACCGATAGCAAAAATTTGGTTAGACTCTGCGTGTGATTGTTATATTAATGGACTGATTAAATTGTGAACCAATTCAAACTTAAAGCGCTTGCTCTGGCTGTTCCTTGTTATTTTGCGGCGTTCGGCACTCATGCAGAACCCTTATCTCTCGGCGCTTCGGTCATTTACGCGCAGTCACCTTATCGGGGCGGGCAAGACCGCTATCTGCCGATTCCGGTGATTAATTATGAAGGTGAAAACTTCTGGTTCCGCAGCCTGCAAGGCGGCTATTACCTGTGGAAAGACCCACAGAATCAGCTGTCGCTGACCGTGCTGGGATCGCCGCAGGAATACGATCCTAAAGACAACGATTTGGGTGATATGAAAGCGCTGGATAAGCGCCGAATGACGCTGATGGCCGGCGCCAACTATCGTCATGTGGCGGATTGGGGCATCGTGCGCACCACATTGCTGGGTGATGTGCTCAATAACAGCAACGGCATGATGTGGGATCTCACCTATTTATATCGCTTTAATTTCGGTGCTTTCAGCCTGACGCCGGGCATTGGTGCGCTGTGGAACAGCGCCAATCAGAACCGTTATTACTACGGTGTTTCCTCGCATGAAAGTGCGCGTACTGGCATCGCTGAGTACCATCCTGACGACAGCTGGTCACCGTATGTTGAGATGAACGCCAGCTACCAAATCAGCGAAAGCTGGAACGCCAGCTTGTCAGGTCGCTATACGCGCTTCGACAGCGAAATCAAAGATAGCCCGATGGTCAATAAGAGTGGGCAGTACACACTCTGGACCGGCATCAGTTACAGCTTCTGATGATGAAATAAGCGCCTCGTAATGAGGCGTTTTTCTTACATTGCACCAATCCCGAGCCCCAATTTAGCGCAACAGGAGGAGTAATGAAGACCATTCAATTTCACGGTGAATTAGCTTTACCCGCCATCGGCCAGGGAACCTGGTATATGGGCGAGAATCCAACGCTACGCAGCCAGGAAGTGGCGGCATTGCAGGCGGGCTTAGATCTCGGCCTCAAGGTTATCGATACCGCTGAGATGTATGCAGAAGGCGGCGCTGAACAGGTGGTCGGGGAAGCGTTACGCGGACGTCGCGATCAAGCCTGGCTGGTATCGAAGGTCTATCCATGGAATGCCGGTGAAGTTGACGCAATCGAGGCCTGCGAGCGCAGTCTTAAGCGTCTGCAAACCGATTACCTCGATCTTTATCTGTTGCACTGGCGGGGCAATGTGCCCTTAGAAGAAACCATCCGCGCGATGGAATCTTTGCAGCAGCAGGGCAAAATTCGCCATTGGGGCGTCTCTAACTTTGACCACGACGATATGCTGGAACTGTGGCATGAGCCTGGCGGCGAGGCGTGTTTAACTAATCAGGTGCTGTACCATTTAGCGTCGCGTGGGATCGAGTTCGATTTACTGCCGCAATGTCAGCAGCGTGAGATGCCCATTATGGCCTATTGTCCGTTGGCTCAGGCTGGGCGACTGCGACAGGCGCTGTTTGACGATCCGCATCTTCAACAGATTGCACAACAGAAGGGCATTAGCGTGGCGCAAGTGATGCTGGCTTGGGTGATACGTCAGCAGGGCATTTTAGCCATTCCAAAAGCCAGCAGCGTTGCACATGTGCAGCAAAACGCTGCGGCGCTTAGCATCAATCTGACGCTTGAAGAGCTGAGCATCATCGATCGGGCGTTTCCTGCGCCACTGACTAAAACTGCATTGGATGTGGTTTAGCGGCGCAACAGCGCCGCATCTTATTACTTTTTAACAATACGAATCGTGGTGCCCAAACGCGCAGGGGATTCGCCCGCGCTTTTTAACGGCTTGCTAATGCGCGCCGTTTCCACGCACACCATGGTTTTGTAGCCTTCATTTGGCATATCACCCATGCTGCACGACAATTCCGGACCCGGATTCCACGTGACAACGTCACTCTGGTAGTGGTGATAGACTTCGATCTGACGTTTGCCGGCTTTATCGTGAATCACGCTGCAGTCATCCGCCGCGGTGTGAATACGATCCACGCGATTAGGATAGGTTTGTTTGCCGTCTGATGCGCCAACCGCATTATCGTTAACCTTATCGATAAAGCTATTACCCAATCCGCTCACTTCGACCTGCGCGATATCTGCAATCTGGAAGTAGCTGTGCAACGCCGCCGTAGCTTCATAATCGCCATAGGCTTCCAGCTCAATTTCACAATGTTCAGCAATACGGAAACGAGCGAGCAGGGTGAAATCGTGTGGCCACAGCTTTTTGGTTTGTGCGTTGCTTCCCAGTGTGAAAGTCAGCAAGACCGCATCTTCGTTTTCGTCATGGGCGGTCAGCGTCCACGGCATGTTACGTGCAAAACCGTGTGCAGGTTCACCTGCCGGACCAAACCACGGCCAGCAGATAGGCACGCCGCCGCGAATTGCTTTGCCCGTGGTAAACGGCGTCTTTTCACTGAGCCAAATCACCGGCTGCTGGCCGCTAGGCTGCCACGAGAGCAGATGTGCGCCTTGCAGGGCAATCGCCGCACGTACTTTGGGATGGCTGATCACCACAATTGGCAAATCACCCAGTTGACGCTGTGACAGATAAGGGGTGATTTGATTCACTACCGGAAGGGTATAAAGCGTATCTTGCATGGTCAGACCTTCTCTTTATCCAGTCGAAAAAAAGGGGCGACCGAAGTCACCCCTTGTCTGTTTAGCCGGTTAGCTTACTTAGAAGCAACCAGAGCAATCAGATCCAGAACTTTGTGTGAGTAACCAGTTTCGTTATCGTACCAGGAAACCAGTTTCACGAAGTTGTCATTCAGAGCGATACCTGCTTTAGCATCGAACACTGAAGTCAGGGTTTCGCCGTTGAAGTCGGTAGAAACCACGTCGTCTTCGATGTAGCCCAGAACGCCTTTCATTTTGCCTTCTGACTCAGCTTTGATCACTGCACAAATTTCTTTGTAGGTCGCTGGTTTTTCCAGACGAACAGTCAGGTCAACAACAGACACGTTTGGAGTAGGAACACGGAACGCCATACCGGTCAGTTTGCCGTTCAGCTCTGGCAGAACAACGCCAACTGCTTTAGCTGCACCGGTAGAAGATGGGATGATGTTCTGCGCTGCGCCACGACCGCCGCGCCAGTCTTTGTGAGACGGGCCATCAACGGTTTTCTGGGTTGCGGTAGTTGCGTGCACGGTGGTCATCAGACCTTCAACGATACCGAAGTTGTCGTTGATAACTTTAGCCAGTGGAGCCAGGCAGTTAGTGGTGCAAGACGCGTTAGAAACGATGTCCTGGCCAGCATATTTGTCAAAGTTAGCGCCACGTACGAACATTGGGGTGCTGTCTTTAGAAGGACCAGTCAGAACCACTTTCTTCGCGCCAGCGGTGATGTGTTTACGTGCAGTTTCGTCGGTCAGGAAGATACCGGTCGCTTCAGCAACAACGTCAACACCCACTTCGTCCCACTTCAGGTTAGCCGGGTCTTTCTCAGCGGTAACACGGATTTTCTTACCGTTAACAATCAGTGCACCGTCTTTCACTTCTACAGTGCCGTCAAAACGACCGTGAGTAGAGTCATACTTCAGCATGTATGCCATGTAATCGGCGTCGAGCAGATCGTTGATCGCGACGATTTCGATGTCAGAACGCTGCTGCGCAGCACGGAAAACGATGCGACCGATACGGCCAAAACCGTTAATACCTACTTTGATAGTCATATATTCCACCAGCTATTTGTTAGTGAATAAAAGGTTGGCTGTAAAATTACAAAAACCTTACCAGGCGTCAAGCGGAATCGTGTCAATTGTTGCGACAGGTCAATTCCAACACCAGGAATAATTCGTTGCGCAATCGCTTACGCAGCACCCTTATTGCGCGCCTATGTTACGCCGAATGCGGGCTGAAAAGGGATGACTTTTGCAAAGGGTGATCGCCATCACAAAATCGTGCTGTGGAAGAGATGTCGGATGCGTTAGCACGAAAAAAGACCCGATAGATGTTGTACGTTTGTTAGAATACTAGTCGATTTTTTCAGAATGACACTCCGGAACTCAAAATGGCTAAAGACACCGCACCCGACGCAAAAATTGCGCAGCTTTCCGAAATGCAGCGCTATGTCACTCAGCATCGTGGAACGGAGCCCCCTTTCTCGGGCGCCTTGCTGCACAATAAGCAGGAAGGGATTTACTACTGCTTAGTTTGTAACTCGCCGCTGTTTCTCTCCGAAACCAAATATGATTCAGGCTGTGGCTGGCCAAGTTTCTATCAGCCTTTCAGTGACGAAGCTATCCGCTATCTGGAAGATGATTCACATGGCATGCATCGGGTTGAGATTCGTTGTGGCAACTGTGACGCGCATTTGGGGCATGTGTTCCCGGATGGCCCACAGCCAAGCGGCGAGCGCTATTGCGTGAACTCCGCTTCGCTAAACTTCACTGATGAGCAAGGCAATCAGCAAGAGGGCTAAGCATGAAACAGGAACTGGAAGCGATGCTGGAGGCGATGACGCCGGAAGTCTACGAACGACTCTCCACGGCAGTTGAAATCGGAAAATGGCCGGATGGCGTTGCGCTAACGCCGGAGCAGAAAGAGAATTGCCTGCAGCTGGTGATGTTGTGGCAGGCTCGCCACAATGACGATCCGCAGCATATGACCATCAGTAAAGGTGGCGATATGGTGATGAAATCGAAGAAACAGCTGAAAGAAGAGTTCGGCATTGAGCCCGATGTCACGCGCATCAACCTGCACTAAAAAGCCAAAGGGCTGGTTCTCACCAGCCCCTTATTTTCAGATTAATACCGCACCTTGTGCTGCCATCTGCTCGAACGCAATTTCACTGTCATCCGGATTCAGGTTCACGCCACGGCAGCCTTCTTTAACTACCTCGACGTTGTAACCTAACTCCAGCGCATCCAACACGCTGTATTTGACGCAGTAATCGGTTGCAATACCCAACATCACTAAATCGCTAATGCCGCGCTCGCGCAGCCAGCTGTCGAGTTCTGTCTTGCGGCGATGGCCGTTATCGAAGAAGGCGCTGTAGCTGTCCACCTCAACATCGCCGCCTTTGTGGAATACGGCATCAATCAGAGAGCGGTCGAGATCGGGATGGAAATCCGCCCCGACAGAGTTCTCAATACCATGATCCGGCCACCAGATTTGCGCTAAACCGTTTAATTCGCCCAGCGTGTAAACCGGCTCGCCGGAGATTGAGGCGAAGCTGCCGTGATTGGCTGGATGCCAGTCTTGCAATGCCACCACACATTCGCCCCGATCGTGAAACTCACGCGCAAATCGATTGGCAACAGCAACCGTTTGGTCACCATCACGCACCGCCATTGGGCCGCCGGGGCAAAAATCGTTCTGAATATCGATAATTATCAATGCCCGCTTCATTGGTTTCGCTCCGTATCAATCTTCGGTCAGTTCGCCGCGTAAATTCTGCTGCATTTTGGCACGAATTTCCGCGCTGGTAAGGTTCTGACTCAATAAAAAATGCAGTTTGGTTAATGTCGCTTCAACGGTGAGATCAAAACCGCTGATTACGCCCGCATGCTCCAGCGCATTGCCGGTGGCATAGCCGCCCATATTCACTTTACCGGACATACACTGCGTCAGATTCACCACCACAATGCCGCGATCGCTGGCCTGTTGCAGTTCTGACAGGAACTCGGCGTTTTGCGGCGCGTTGCCCACACCGTAGGAACGCAGGATCAAGGCTTTCACCGGCTGGCGCAGGAAGTTACCCACCACGTCGGCAGAGATCCCCGGATAAATCGTCACCACGCCAATCGGCTGCGGCGTAATCGGATGCACAATCAGCTCGCCATGACCTTGCGGTGCGGGCGGCGTATTCAACCGGCGGATATGAATGCCTGCTTCCAGCAATGGCGCCAGGTTGGGCGACGCGAAAGCATTAAAGCCGTCAGCATGTGCTTTAGTGGTGCGGTTGCCGCGGAACAGCGTGTTGTTGAAAAACAGGGCAACTTCGTTAATTGGATAATTGGCCGCCACGTACAGCGAGTTCAGCAAGTTTTGCTGACCATCAGAACGCAATTCTGCCAGGGGAATTTGCGAGCCGGTGACAATCACCGGCTTGGCGAGGTTCTCCAGCATAAAGGAGAGCGCCGAAGCGGTGAAGGCCATGGTGTCGGTACCATGCAAAATCACAAAGCCATCGTAGCGATCGTAGTTTTGCTTAATATCGTTCGCAATCGATTGCCAATCCTGCGGCGTCATATCCGAGGAATCCATCAGCGGCTGATATTCATGGATAGTAAAAGCTGGCATTTCAGGCCGATGGAATTCGGGCATGTTTGCCAGCTGCTGCTGCAGATGACCCGAGACCGGAATGTAGCCCTGCGCAGAGCGCTGCATCCCGATGGTGCCGCCGGTGTAGGCTACGTAGATATTTTTCTTTTGCATGAAGGAACTCAGACTTGCCGTAAAACGCGCAGTATAAGGGGATTGCGAACGAAAAGCAGCCCGACCAGCGGCCGGGCTGTAAAGATTAGCGTACGTTGCCGCAGTTCAGGCAGAAAGCGTAGCGATTTTGCGGATCGTTAAGGTTATTCAGTAAGCCAGGTTGCTGCTTCATTGCGCTCATCACGTCCAGCATTGGCGCAGGCAGCCAGACTTTCAGCGCTGCCGGCAGCACCGCCTGAACCGACGCATTCATCTGATTCAGCAGCAGATCGATCATGCCCGGATCATCCTGATACCAGCTCAACTCCGGCTTGGCGACTTTCGCCAGCTCAGCGGCTTTTGCCACGGCATCGTCAAAGTCACCCAACGCATCGACCAAACCATTGGCTTTTGCATCGCTACCGGTCCAGACGTGACCCTGCGCAATCGCATTGATTTCGTCTGGCGTTTTGTGACGCGAGGTTGCCACTAAACCAACGAAGTTACGATAGCCGTTCTCAATGGTCAGCTGCATCAGCTGCTGCACTTCGGTTGGCAGCGCTTTGGTGGTGGCGACGTCCGCCAGCGGCGATGTAGCCACACCGTCGGTATGCACACCTACCGAACTCAGGCTGTTTTCTACGGTGTTAATCACGCCAAAGATACCGATAGAGCCGGTCAGCGTGCTGGGGGCTGCCACAATGTAATCGGCAGGCGTTGAAATCCAGTAGCCGCCGGATGCTGCCATGCCGCCCATCGAAACCACCACCGGTTTACCTGCATCGTGAGCTGCCGCCAGTTCTTCACGAATCGCTTCAGACGCAGTGACGCTGCCGCCTGGGCTGTTGACACGCAATACAATGGCTTTAATTTTCGGATCCAGACGCGCATCGCGAATTTGCGACGCCGTGGTATCACCGCCGACGTTTCCGGCGCTCTCTTCGCCATCCATAATCGCACCGCTGGCGAGGATTACCGCAATATTGCCATCCTGACTCTGCGGCGGCTGTTTAACGGTGTAATCGTAGATACTGACGCTGCGGTAATCGTTATTTGCCTTGTCCCAGCCAAAGGTTTTCACCAGTTCCTGATCGGCGGACGCACGCGTATCCAGCACATCCACCAATTTATTGTTCAGTGCATATTTCGCTGTATCGCCTTGCACCGCTTGCAGGCCGCTAATGATGCCGGCTGCGCCAGGGAACAGCTGTTCTGGGGTGATCTGACGATTAGCCGCCACGGTATTCAGGTAATTCTGCCACAACTGGCCAATCCAGCGTCCGTCGGCGTCGCGCGCTTCCGGTGACATATCGTCACGCAGGAATGGCTCAACCGCAGATTTGTAAGTGCCTACGCGGAACACATGCGAGTTCACTTTCAACTTATCCAGTAAAGACTTGTAGTACAGACCATTGGTGGCGAAGCCGTGCAGATCAACCGTGCCCTGCGGTGAGAGATAGACCTTGTTGGCATAGCTGGCGATGTAGTATTGCGCCTGGCTGTAGCTGTCGCCGACCGCGTAAATAGGTTTGCCGGCGTCACGGAATTCGCGCAACGCTTTACCCACATATTGCAGCGAAGGTTGATCGCCACCAGCAAAGTCACGCAGCTCCAGCACGATGCCAGTGATGTTTTTATCGGTTTTGGCCTGGCGGATCGCATCAACGACGTCAAACAGGGAATTCTCCTGCAGGCGATCGCTGTTGGCGCCTAACAGTTGGCGGCTGATACGACTCAAACGATTGCTGACGGAAGGTTTATCGACCAGCACACCGCTCAGATCGATTTTCAGCGCGCCTTGCTGCACAGGTTCACTGCTATTGGAACTGGAAACCTGCAGCCAAATCCCTACGCCCGCCAGGATCAACACAATAAGAAATAAATTAAGAATAAATTCCCGAATAAAATTCAGTACCCGCCAGGTCCAGCGGAACAAGCCGGAAATAATTCGCCACAAAGTGCGCATAAACTCTCCATATTCACGTAGCAGGGCAGCCAGCACGCGGTCTGCCCCGATGTCGGGTTCATCCTAAAGAGCGGCGTGCGAAAAGTCAGCAGGAAATCGCGCCAGACTGTTACAAAAGATCGCGCTGTGCCAGGATTAGCCCACGCTTTTTATTCACGGGAGAAGAATAATGGATGCACTGGATTTATTAGTTAATCGCCGCTCGGCGTCACGTCTGGCAGAACCGGCTCCGGCGGGAGAAGCGTTGCAAAATATTCTGCACGCCGCGATGCGCGCACCCGATCACGGCACATTACAGCCCTGGCGTTTCATTATTGTCGAAAATGAAGGGCGCGAGCGTTTTGCTAACTTGCTGGAACAGGCCGCGCGTGACAGCAACCTTGAGCAGAAGGCGATCGACAAAGCAGCTTCCGCGCCTTTTCGCGCGCCGATGATCATCACCGTGGTGGCGCATTGTGAAGAGAACGCCAAAGTGCCGCATTGGGAACAGCTGGCGTCTGCAAGCTGTGCGGTGATGGCGATGCAAATGGCAGCCGTGGCGCAAGGTTTCAACGGCATCTGGCGTAGCGGACCCTGGACCGATCATCCGTCCGTGCGCGAAGCCTTTGGCTGCCGCGAGCAGGATGCGATTGTCGGTTTCCTCTATCTCGGCACGCCGCAGCTGAAAGCCAACACCACCGTGGTGGCGCCGGACACCGCGCAGTTTGTCAGTTATTTCTGACAGACAACGGCGGCCTTTTACGGCAGGTTAAGCGCCGTTGCAGAGATTGCACAAAGCCTGTGCGAAAGATCGAGGTTAGGTCGTGCAACACTTACTCCCAACTGACAGCCAGGCTAACATAGCGCCTTCTGTTCATCGCATAAGGAAGTCGCCATGAGTGAACCTCTTCGTTTGACGCAATACAGCCATGGTGCGGGTTGCGGGTGTAAAATTTCGCCGCAGGTTTTAGAAACCATTCTGCGCAGTGAGTTCAGCCCGTTTCACGATCCGCAACTGCTGGTGGGCAATGAAACGCGTGATGACGCCGCGGTATACGATATCGGGAACGGTACTGCGGTGGTAAGCACCACCGATTTCTTTATGCCGATCGTTGACGATCCTTTCACCTTTGGTCGTATCGCCGCCACTAACGCTATCAGCGATATTTATGCCATGGGCGGGAAACCGATCATGGCGATCGCTATTTTAGGCTGGCCGGTGAATGTTCTGAGTCCGGAAGTGGCGCAGCAGGTGGTCGAAGGCGGGCGTGCTGCTTGTCAGGCGGCAGGAATCGCCCTGGCGGGCGGGCACTCGATTGATGCGCCAGAGCCGATCTTTGGTCTGGCCGTGACCGGTATCGTCGATGTAGCGCGAGTGAAAAAGAACAGCGCGGCACAGGCTGGCTGTCAGCTCTTCCTCACCAAACCGTTAGGCATTGGCATTCTCACCACCGCCGAGAAAAAAGGCCTGCTGCGACCTGAACACCAGTCGCTGGCCGCCGATGTGATGTGCCAGCTGAATAATGCCGGTGCGGAATTCGCCAAACTGGCGGGCGTGAGCGCGATGACCGATGTCACCGGTTTTGGCTTACTTGGTCATTTGAGTGAAATCTGCCACGGTTCCGGATTACGTGCTGAAGTGATTGCGTCGCAGGTGCCGCGCCTGGCGGGCGTTGATGACTATATCGCTGCAGGCGCGGTGCCAGGCGGCACCAGCCGCAACTTCGCCAGTTATGGCGAGCAGGTTTCCCCGCTTGATGACGCCACCCGCGCGTTGCTGTGCGATCCACAAACCTCCGGCGGCTTGCTGGTGGCGGTTCAACCCAGCGCCATTGATGCGTTCCAGCGCTGTGCCTCTGCAGCTGGCGTACAAGCAACGTCGATTGGCGAACTGTTTGCCGCCGAAGCCGATCGTCCACTGATTACCGTAGTTACCTGACGTTAAGGAACGACGCCATCCATGCGTTTGTTTATTGCCGAAAAACCCAGCTTAGCGCGTGCGATTGCCGACGTGTTGCCGAAACCGCATCGACGCGGAGACGGCTATATTTCCTGCGGAAATGACCAGGTTGTGACCTGGTGTGTTGGGCACCTGCTCGAGCAGGCGCAGCCCGACAGTTACGACAGCCGCTATGCGCGCTGGAATCTGGCTGATTTACCAATTATTCCGGAAAAATGGCGCTTGCAGCCACGTCCTTCCGTGGCGAAGCAGTTAAAAGTGATTGAAGGCCTGCTGCAACAAGCCAGCTCGGTGGTGCATGCGGGTGACCCCGATCGTGAAGGTCAACTGCTGGTGGATGAGGTGCTGGATTACCTGCAACTCGCGCCAGAGAAACGCAAAACGGTGCAGCGCTGTTTGATTAACGATCTCAATCCCTCGGCGGTTGAGCGCGCGGTCGGCCGTTTGCGTGAGAACCGTGAATTCATTCCGCTGTGCGTGTCTGCGTTAGCGCGTGCACGTGCCGACTGGCTGTATGGCATCAATATGACGCGCGCTTTTACCTTGCTGGGGCGTAACGCGGGTTACGATGGTGTGCTGTCGGTTGGTCGCGTGCAGACGCCGGTGCTTGGCCTGGTGGTGCGTCGCGATGAAGAGATCGAAAACTTTATCCCGAAGGACTATTTCGAAGTTAAAGCGCACATCGTCACGCCAAAAGAGGAGCGTTTTGTCGCGACATGGGTACCAAGCGATGCTTGCGAGCCGTGGCAGGATGAAGAGGGACGATTGCTGCATCGTCCGCTGGCGGATCACGTACTTGAGCGCATTAACGGTAAGCCCGCGCTGGTCACCGGCTATAACGATAAACGTGAGTCCGATACCGCGCCGCTGCCATTCTCGCTTTCTGGCCTGCAGATAGAAGCCGGCAAACGCTTTGGCCTTAGCGCGCAGAACGTACTCGATTGTTGTCAGCGGTTGTACGAAACCCACAAGCTGATCACCTATCCGCGTTCCGACAGCCGCTATCTGCCCGATGAACACTTTGCCGGACGCCACGCGGTATTGAATGCCATTCAGGCGCATCAGCCCAATCTGACGCCGCCAGCAGACTTCAATCCCGATCAGAAGAACCGCTGTTGGGATGATAAAAAGGTCGATGCGCACCACGCCATCATTCCTACCGCGCGTGCCAGTAAGGTCAATCTGACCGAAAATGAAGCCAATATTTACGGCCTTATTGCGCGCCAATATCTGATGCAGTTTTGCCCGGATGCGGTGTTCCGCAAATGCGTGATTGACCTCGATATCGGCGGCGGTAAATTTATCGCCAAAGCGCGCTTTCTGGCCGAAGCCGGCTGGCGTGCGCTGCTTGGCAGCAAAGAGCGTGACGAGGAGAACGATGGCACGCCGCTGCCGGTGGTCGCCAAAGGCGATGAGCTGCTGTGCGAGCGCGGCGAAGTGCTGGCGAAGCAGACGCAGCCGCCACGTCCGTTTACCGATGCGACACTGTTATCTGCGATGACGGGCATCGCCCGCTTTGTGCAGGATAAAGAATTAAAGAAAGTGCTGCGTGCAACCGATGGTTTAGGTACGGAAGCGACGCGTGCAGGCATTATCGAATTGCTGTTCCGCCGCACTTTTCTGGTGAAAAAAGGCCGCTATATTCATTCGACGGATGCGGGCAGGGCGTTGATCCATGCGCTGCCAGAAATGGCCGCCCGGCCGGATATGACGGCGCAATGGGAATCAACGCTGACCCGCATCAGTGAGAAATCTTGTCGCTATGATGAGTTTATGCAGCCGCTGGTCAGCACCTTGATTGGGCTGATTGGTGAAGCACGCCAGCGACCGTCGTTACAGGCCTTTCGCGGATTGACTGCGCCTGGGGCCAATAAAAGAGCCAAACCAAAAACGGCTCGTCGCAAAACCAAGGAGACAGAGTGATGCGTTATGCAATGATGTTGCTGGGCGGATTATTGTTATGCAGCACCTCGGCGCTGGCCAACCGCCAGCCGGAAAATAATCGTACGGGTAATACCGATGTGGTGGTGGATCTGCCACCCGAAGTCTGGACGCAAGGGCAAAATAATCGTCAGAGCAACTGCATGCAGTGCTGTACCTATGAGAATCGCAGTTATTCTGAAGGTGCGGTGGTTAAAGCAGAAGGCGTGTTATTGCAGTGCGGCAGGGATGAGAAGGTATTAGGCACCAATCCGCTTATCTGGAAAATCATCAAATAAAAGCGCGTGGCGTATGACGCCACGCTGCTTCATTACAGCTTAAACGTCGACCAAACTGGGGCGTGATCCGACGGTTTTTCCATGCTGCGGATATCGTAATCAATGCCACTCTCAATACAGCGCGAGGCGAGCGGCTGGCTCGCCAGCAGCAGATCGATGCGCAGACCGCGATTGTCGTCAAAGCCTTTCGAGCGGTAATCAAACCATGAGAAACGATCGTTGGTTTCCGGGAACTTATCGCGCCAGGTGTCGACCAAACCCCACTGCAGCAAGCGATCCATCCACTCACGCTCTTCAGGCAGGAACGAGCACTTGCCGGTGCGCAGCCAGCGTTTACGATTATCTTCACCAATGCCGATATCAAAATCTGTGCTGCTGATGTTCATGTCACCCATGATCAACACCGGTTTATCCACGGCCAACTGCTGCTCAAGATAGCTTTGCAGATCGCGATAAAACTTCTCTTTCGCCGGGAACTTGGTGGGATGGTCGCGGCTTTCACCCTGCGGGAAATAACCGTTGATAACGGTGATATCGCCAATTGGACTCGGGATTTCCGCCATGATTATACGGCGCTGAGCATCTTCATCATCGCCGGGAAAACCGCGTGAGACGTTGACTGGCTCAGCTTTGGTTAGCAGCGCGACGCCGTAATGACCTTTCTGCCCGTGATAAAACACGTGATAACCCAGTTTGCTGACGTCTTCAAGCGGGAACATATCGTCATGCACTTTGGTTTCCTGCAAGCCGATGACATCAGGTTGATGCTGTTCAACCAGCGCGGCTAATTGATGAGGACGCGCACGCAAGCCGTTGATGTTGAAAGAGACAAATTTCATTTCGCTGCCATTTTTATCCGCAAAAGTATGGCGCGATGGTAACGAGTTTTTGGGCAAAAGTCATGGTGATAAGCGGGAGAAAACAGCGATTAAAGCAGAAGGGGAAAACATGTGATGGTGGTGGGAGAAGGATTCGAACCTTCGAAGTCTGTGACGGCAGATTTACAGTCTGCTCCCTTTGGCCGCTCGGGAATCCCACCGGGGATATTACGTATTGTGGCTTCAAGCAGAGACGATTCAGATGGTGGTGGGAGAAGGATTCGAACCTTCGAAGTCTGTGACGGCAGATTTACAGTCTGCTCCCTTTGGCCGCTCGGGAATCCCACCACTGGCCTGAATCATTGCGTCTTAAAGCGGGGCGCATCATAACAAATGCGCTCAGCCTGTAAAGCGCCGTCACTGAAAATAAAAACTGTTTGCCCACTTTTTACGCGTGGCGCTGAAGAGTTGTGCAGTTCAGCGCCGAAGTGGTTAAAGAATGATCGTGCGGTTGCCGTAAACGAACACGCGCTGGCCTAGCACTTTATACAGCGCGCGGCTCAACACATTCTTCTCAACGTCGCGTCCTGCACGCATCATCTCTTCTGCGGTGTAGCTGTGATCGACGTTGATCACGTCCTGCATGATGATTGGGCCTTCATCGAGGTTATCATTCACGTAGTGCGCGGTAGCGCCGATGATTTTCACGCCGCGCTCATAAGCCTGATGATAGGGACGCGCGCCAATGAACGCCGGCAAGAAGGAGTGGTGAATATTGATAATCTGATTTGGATAACGTTGCACGAAGGCGGGTGTCAACACGCGCATATATTTCGCCAGCACTACGTAATCAGGCTGATAGCGATCAATTTCGTCCGCCATGCGGTTATCGTGCTCTTCACGCGTGTGGCCTTCGTGGCTCACCAACACAAACGGAATATCAAAACGTTCCACCAATGAGCGCAGCGTTTCGTGGTTACCAATGACTGCCGCAATCTCCATATCCAGACCGCCAAATGCGCTTTTCATCAGCAGATCGCCAAGGCAATGCGCCTCTTTGGTCACCAGAATCACCACACGACGACGACCGGCACTTTGCAGTTCACGCACAGAACCCACTGGCAGCGCGCTATCGAGATCGGCCAGCAAGGTGTTGTCGTTGAAAATGCCTTCCAGCTCGGTGCGCATAAAAAAGCGTCCGGTACGGTGATCAACAAACTCATTGTTCTGCACAATGTTGAGTTCGTGCTTGTAGCAAATGTTGGTGATCTTGGCGATCAAACCTTTCGCATCAGGGCAAATGGTTCGTAAAACTTTTCGTTGGATGGTTTGCGCTTGCATCTCGATCAGAGTCCTGTCAAAGCGATGAATGGTAAAGCCGTTGTGAATACCCGTCATACTTTGCGCTGCAGCTGCGTTGGCTGCGCATGCTCACCCCAGTCACTTACTTTTGTAAGCTCCTGGGAATTCACATACTTGCCGCCTTGCTGCAACTCAAATTATTTAGGGTCTATCTGTCCAGATTAACCACAACATTTTTTGTATTTTTTATCGGCGCCACAAGGACAGCGATCGTTACGTCCCAACTCAGGCGTTGTTCCGTCGACATAGTACCAGCGTTGATCCTCGCGAAGAAAGCGCGAACATTCATAGATGGCTGAAGTGCGGCCTTTTTCGAGGTAACGCGCAAAAAACGTCACGAAGGCTTCATTCTCGTGGCTTCCATGATTACAACGAGTTACATTCAAGCCCAGCCATTCAGTACCACTAAAACTTTCGGATAATAACGTCTCGAGGTCAGCCACGCGTTTACTGGAGTGCCAGGTTTTTGCCAGCCACGCAGCATCTTTCACGACGTAGGCGGTATAGCGTGAGCGCATTAATTGCTCCGCGCTGGACGGGTTCGCTTGGCCATTCAGAAAGGGTTGGCAACATAGGCTATACTCCTTTCCGCTGCAGCAAGGGCACTTTTCAGACACGTCATCTCCTGGAAGTGATTAAAGTAAATTAAAGCGTGCGCTATGGTAGCCGACTGTCAGGCGTGATGCTACGTACCATGCCCATCATGAGGTGAGATGAGAAAAGTCAGAATCGGGCTGGCACTAGGTTCAGGTGCTGCCAAAGGTTGGTCGCACATCGGCGTGATCAATGCGCTGGAACGCGCTGGGATTGAAATCGATGTGGTGGCGGGTTGTTCTGTTGGCGCGTTGGTCGGTTCGGCTTACGTGAATGGACGGCTGGGCGTGATGGAAAAATGGGTGAGCGCATTCCGTTACTGGGACGTCATCCGACTGATGGATCTCTCGTGGCAGCGCGGCGGTCTACTGCGCGGCGATCGGGTGTTCAGTCATATCCGCCAGCTGATTCCTAACGATCTGATCGATGAGTGCGACAAGCCGTTTGGCGTGGTGGCAACCAATCTGAGTACCGGACGTGAAGTGTGGTTAACCGAGGGCGATTTGCATCAAGCTGTGCGTGCGTCCTGTAGTATGCCAGGCTTATTACCACCCATCGCTTACAATGGATATTGGTTGGTGGACGGTGCGGTGGTGAATCCTGTACCGATCTCATTAACCCGCGCATTAGGTGCTGACATCGTTATCGCCGTGGATTTACAGCATGACGCGCACCTGATGCAGCAAGATCTATTGTCAGTCACGCCGCAAAGCGGTGAAGAGGCGGCGGCAGTTGAAGCGCTGAGCTGGGGGAAAAAACTGCGTCAACGCCTGATTGGCCTGACGCAACGCCGTGCTAATCAAACGCCGGGTGCGATGGAGATTATGTCGACATCCATCCAGGTTCTGGAAAATCGCCTGAAACGTAACCGCATGGCGGGTGATCCGCCGGATGTGCTGATTCAGCCGTTTTGTCCACAAATTTCCACACTGGACTTCCATCGTGCAGAAGAAGCCATCGCGGCTGGCAAGGCCGCCGTTGAGAAAAAAATGGATGAACTATTACCGCTGGTCCGTGGCAGATAGTCAGGTTGTTCATTCACAGGTGTTGCTACTTCAGCCAATTCTGAAAGGCGCAACTGCATTTTATGAACCACTATTGAATTATCTGGTACGCAGGGGGAGAGAATGGAAAAACCGCTAATCGGCAAAAAGATACTCATTGTCGAAGATGAGGTCGTTTTCCGTTCATTGATAGACAATTTATTAACCAGCTTGGGCGCCAGTACGCTTGAGGCGGGAGATGGCGTTGATGGCTTAACATTGTTGTCGGCGCAGTCAGTGGATCTGGTTATTTGCGATCTTGAAATGCCGCGTATGGGCGGTATCCCGTTCGTTGAGCGTCTTCGCACGCGCGGCAACAATGTGCCCATTCTGATTATCTCCGCCACACAAAATATGGCGGATATCGCCCATGTGTTGCGTTTGGGCGTGCAGGATGTGCTGCTCAAACCGCTCAAAAATCTTGAACGTTTCCGTGAAGCGGTGTTTGAGTGCCTCTATCCCTCAATGTTTACCTCCAAAGTGGAGGAGGATGAGCAGCTATTTCAGGATTGGGATGCGCTGGTCAGCGATCCGCTGGCGGCCTCTAAATTACTTAAACAGCTTCAGCCGCCGGTACAGCAAACCATCGCCAATTGCCGAATCAATTACCGCCAGCTCACCATGGCGGAACAGCCGGGCTTAGTGCTGGATATCGCGGCGCTGTCTGATAACGATTTGGCATTCTATTGCCTTGATGTGACACGCGCTGGCGATAATGGCGTGTTAGCCGCGCTGTTACTGCGCGCGCTGTTTAATGGCTTGCTACAGGAGCAACTCTCCGGCCAGAAGCAGCGATTGCCTGAATTAAATGGGTTGCTACGGCAGGTCAACATGCTGTTACGGCAAGCCAATCTCAGCGGTCAGTTCCCGTTACTGGTGGGCTATTACCATCGCCAGTTGAAAAATCTGATCCTGGTTTCAGCAGGACTTAACGCTACATTGCATATCAATACTCATCAAATCCAACTCAGTAATGGTGTGCCACTTGGTACTATGGGCAGCACCCATCTCAATCAAATCAGTCAACGTGCCGACGCCTGGCAGTGCCATATTTGGGGTGCTGGGGGCAGGCTACGTTTGATGCTATCAGCTGAAGAATGACCAGTCGGATTTAAATTTTCCACGGGTTGAAGACAGGACCAGGGGCAAGCTTTACACTTGGGTAATAGTCCTAAATTCCGTGGATTAACTTCTTCCAGGATAAATCCACCTGATAGTAACTGATATACTCATTTCGTTTTTAAACCGACATATCAAGTATTAACTTGAACGGCCTATTAAGAGAGGTATTTTGATGTCTGCCTATAAGACTAAAGTTAAAAAAGCGGTAATCCCAGTTGCAGGCCTCGGCACGCGTATGCTGCCTGCGACCAAAGCTATTCCAAAAGAGATGTTACCGCTGGTCGATAAGCCGTTGATCCAGTATGTCGTGAATGAGTGCATTGCAGCAGGCATTAACGAGATTGTGCTGGTTACACACTCTTCTAAAAACGCCATCGAAAACCACTTTGATACCAGTTTTGAGCTGGAATCTATGCTGGAAAAACGTGTTAAGCGTCAGCTGCTGGATGAAATCCAGTCAATCTGCCCTCCACACGTCACCATCATGCAGGTTCGTCAGGGTATCGCGAAAGGTCTGGGCCACGCAGTAATGTGTGCACATCCGCTGATTGGTGATGAGCCATTCGCCGTAATCCTGCCCGACGTAATCATCGATGAATACGAATCTGACCCAACCAAAGACAACCTGGCAGAGATGCTGGCGCGCTACGAAGAGAGCGGCCGCAGCCAGATCATGGTTGAGCCAGTTGCGGATGTAACCGCTTACGGTGTGGTTGACTGCCAAGGTGCTGATCTCTCTGCAGGTCAGAGCGCGCCAATGGTTGGCGTGGTTGAGAAGCCTAAAGCTTCTGAAGCCCCATCAAACCTGGCCGTTGTTGGTCGTTATGTGCTGTCTGCTGAAATCTGGCCACTGCTGGCGAAAACGCCTCCAGGTGCAGGTGGCGAAGTTCAGCTGACTGACTCCATTGCGATGCTGATGGAAAAAGAGACCGTTGAAGCGTATCACCTGAACGGTGTTAGCCATGACTGCGGTAACAAACTGGGTTACATGCAAGCGTTTGTTGAGTACGGCGTTCGCCATCCAGTCCTGGGTAAAGATTTCACTCAGTGGCTTGAAGGCGCGGTAGGCAACAAAAAGTAACTCAATAAACACAGGATAATTCAATGAAAGTCACTGTATTTGGTATCGGCTATGTCGGTCTGGTTCAGGCTGCGGTGTTGGCCGAAGTCGGACATGACGTTCTCTGTATTGATGTCGACGCAAAGAAAGTCGAGAACTTAAAGAAAGGCAATATTCCGATCTTTGAACCGGGCCTGACGCCACTCGTTATGTCCAATTACGAGTCGGGTCGCCTGAAGTTCAGCACGAATGCGGAAGAGGGCGTTAATCATGGCGTGATGCAGTTTATCGCCGTGGGTACGCCACCGGATGAAGACGGTTCTGCCGATCTGAAATATGTGACAGCTGTTGCGCGCACAATCGCGCAGCACATGAACGATCACAAAGTTGTTATCGACAAATCAACTGTACCCGTAGGTACAGCGGATCGCGTTCGTGCGGTGATGACTGAAACTTTGCAAAAGCGTGATGTGAACATCACCTTTGACGTGGTTTCAAACCCGGAATTCCTCAAGGAAGGTGCAGCAGTTAATGACTGTATGCGTCCTGAGCGTATCGTTGTCGGTACCGATAATGATGAAGTGGTTGAGCTGCTACGCGAGCTGTATGAGCCGTTCAACCGCAATCATGATCGTATGATTTTGATGGATATCCGCAGTGCAGAGCTGACCAAATATGCGGCTAACTGCATGCTGGCAACCAAAATCAGCTTCATGAACGAGATCTCTAACCTGGCAGAACGTCTGGGAGCCGACGTTGAGAAGGTTCGCCAGGGTATCGGTTCAGATTCACGTATCGGTTATCACTTCATCTATCCAGGCTGCGGCTATGGCGGTTCTTGTTTCCCGAAAGACGTGCAGGCGCTGATTCGTACTGCTGAGTCAATTGGTTACACTCCGCGTCTGCTGCAGGCGGTAGAAGACGTTAACGATTCGCAGAAGAACAAGCTGCCAACCTTTATTAAGCGTCATTTTGGCGACGATCTGCGCGGCAAAACCTTTGCTTTGTGGGGATTGGCGTTCAAACCGAACACTGACGACATGCGTGAAGCCTCCAGCCGCGTGCTGATGGAAACACTGTGGGAAGCCGGTGCAACGGTTCAGGCGTTTGACCCAGAAGCGATGGACGAAGCGCAACGCGTTTATGGTCATCGTAACGATCTGAAGTTGATGGGTACTAAGGAAGCAGCGTTGCAGGGTGCTGATGGCTTGGTTATCTGTACTGAATGGCAAAACTTCCGTGCGCCAGACTTCGACGTCATCAAAAGTGCGTTAAAAGAACCCGTGATTTTTGATGGTCGTAACCTGTATGATCCAGAGCGTATCAGCAAGCGCGGTTTCACGTACTATGCAATCGGCCGCGGAGCATCAATTAAAATCGTAGAATAATGAGGGATGTATGAAGTTTCTGGTCACCGGCGCGGCAGGTTTTATTGGATTTCACGTCAGTCAGCGCTTGCTGGCCGCTGGTCACCAGGTTGTCGGTATCGATAACCTGAATGACTATTATGATGTCAGCCTTAAGCAGGCCCGTTTAGACCAGAACACACAACATTCTGATTTTATTTTCGTAAAAATGGACCTGGCGGATCGCCAGGCCATTTCTTCTTTATTCGCTGAGCATGCGTTTGAACGCGTTATTCATTTGGGCGCTCAGGCTGGCGTACGTTATTCGATCGAAAATCCCCATGCTTATGCCGAAGCAAATTTAATCGGTCATCTCAATATTCTTGAAGGCTGCCGCCATCATAAAATCGGCCACCTTTTGTATGCCTCATCCAGTTCAGTTTATGGCCTGAATCGCAAAATGCCTTTTTCAACGGACGATTCCGTTGACCATCCGGTTTCACTCTATGCGGCCACTAAAAAAGCTAACGAATTGATGTCGCATACCTATTCACATCTTTATCAATTGCCCACTACAGGATTACGCTTTTTCACCGTTTATGGTCCGTGGGGCCGTCCGGATATGGCGCTGTTCAAATTTACCCGCGCGATGTTAGCGGGTGAACAAATTGATGTTTATAACAACGGACAAATGACGCGTGACTTCACTTATATAGATGACATCGCAGAAGCGATCGTGCGTTTGCAGGATGTAATTCCTCAACCGGATGATAGCTGGACAGTTGAAGCTGGTTCTCCTGCAAGCAGTTCGGCACCTTATCGCGTTTACAACATCGGCAATAGCCAGCCGACCAGCTTAATGACCTATATTGAGTCGCTGGAAAAGGCATTGGGCATTGAAGCGAAGAAAAATATGCTGCCGATGCAACCCGGCGACGTGCTGGGTACCAGCGCTGATACACAACCTTTGTATCAGGCGATCAATTTCCGTCCTCAAACTAGCGTTGAGCAGGGTGTGCAGCATTTTGTTGATTGGTATCGCCGCTTCTATCAACAATAATTAAGCATGAAAAAAGGAAGCCATTGGCTTCCTTTTTCTTACCTGGTCAAAGTGAATTAGTGGTGAACTAATTACAATTCTGAGCGCTGGAATGATTACAGTAGGAAATCGTCCAGTTGTTTACCTTGTTCTTCAATTGCTTTTTTAATCACAGCAGGCGTGCGGCCCTGGCCAGTCCAGGTGCGGTTTTCACCGTTTTCATCAACGTAAGAATATTTAGCGGGGCGCGCAGCACGCTTGGCTTTACCCGGAACTTTTGTTTCAGATAATGCCTGCAATAGCTCATTTGGGTCGATACCATCGGCAATTAGCATCTCGCGATATTGTTCAAGCTTGCGTGTGCGCTCTGCATTTTCCGCTTGTGCATGAGTATCATCTTCACGACGCTCATTGACCACAACTTCGAGTTTTTCCAGCATCTCTTCCAATGTTTCCAGAGAGCATTCCCGAGCCTGTGCGCGCAATGTACGGATATTATTAAGAATTTTAAGTGCTTCGCTCATTGTCCTAATCTCAAAATATAATAAATGGAGGTTGTTCTGCCGACTCATAATAGTGGTGCGAAAAAATAACTGCAATAGTCGGATTTAAAAGCAAAACGTAAAAATAAAAAAGGAGTGTGATTTTATAACGCTATTCAGAATATATTTACTTATCTGGCAATCTTTTTTAACTGGCTTTGTAGGCTGAACGCTTAGCCCACGCTAATCCTGACGCTTCGGCTTTAATTAAAACGAATAAAATATCGGCTTAATCGCTACTTTGTCAAAACGTGCTCTCTTTTTTGGGCGCTGTGATATCCATCTTGATGGTGATGTTAATTTGAGCAAATGATAAAAATAATGCATCGCTACAGGTATACAGCTTTATGGTAAACTGCGGCGCAACAGATATAGGCTACGATGAGATTTTCTAATGGCTCAACTTTATTTTTATTACTCTGCGATGAATGCGGGTAAATCAACGGCTTTGCTGCAATCTTCTTATAATTACCACGAGCGCGGGATGCGATCGCTGGTTTATACCGCCGAGATCGATAACCGCTTTGGTGCAGGCAAAGTCAGTTCACGCATCGGTCTTTCGTCTCCTGCATTTTTATATAACGATGAGACGAAGCTTGATGAAGAAATAGCGGCAGAGCATGCCAAGCAACCCGTGCATTGTGTGTTGGTCGATGAAAGCCAGTTCCTGACGCGCGAGCAGGTGAAAGCGTTATCTGATGTTGTCGACAATCTGGATATTCCAGTGCTTTGCTATGGCTTGCGCACGGATTTCCGTGGAGAGCTGTTTGTGGGTAGCCAATATTTACTGGCATGGGCGGATAAGTTGGTTGAGCTTAAAACCATCTGTCATTGTGGCAGAAAAGCCAGCATGGTCCTTCGTCTCGATGCAAAGGGTAAGCCTTTTAGCGAAGGCGAGCAGGTAGTGATTGGTGGCAATGAGCGCTATATATCGGTTTGCCGTAAACACTATAAACAAGCGATTGATGAAGGTTCCCTTCAGGCGATTTACGGCTCACAATCGCCGCAGATTTAACTGCTCAGCAAGCCATAAAAAAACCCGCCGAAGCGGGTTTTTTGTTTAAAGCGCTTTACGCTTTCTTCATTTTCTTATCAACTTTTACTTCGGCTTTAACTTCTTCAGCTTTCTCATTCAGTGACTCAGAGAATTCACGGCCGTAGAAGGTATCCAGCATGATTTGTTTTAACTCAGCAATCAGCGGATAGCGTGGGTTCGCACCGGTACATTGGTCATCGAATGCATCCTCAGCCAGCTTGTCAACTTTCGCAAGGAAGTCCGCCTCTTGCACACCCGCTTCGCGGATAGAGGTTGGGATGCCCAACTGCGTTTTCATCTCTTCAAGCCAGGCGAGCAGTTTTTCAATTTTCTGCGCGGTACGGTCGCCAGCAGCGGAAAGTCCCAGATGGTCGGCGATCTCAGCATAACGACGACGTGCTTGTGGACGATCGTACTGGCTGAAAGCCGTCTGCTTGGTCGGGTTGTCATTGGCGTTGTAGCGAATGACGTTTGAAATTAGCAGGGCGTTTGCCAGACCGTGAGGAATGTGGAACTCAGAACCCAGTTTATGCGCCATTGAGTGACATACACCCAGGAAGGCGTTAGCAAACGCAATCCCCGCGATAGTCGCCGCATTGTGAACACGTTCGCGAGCAACTGGATTTTTCGCGCCATCGCGATAGCTGGCAGGCAAGTTTTCCTTCAGCAGTTTCAGTGCTTGCAAAGCCTGGCCGTCAGAATACTCGTTCGCTAATACGGAAACGTAGGCTTCAAGTGAGTGCGTTACCGCATCCAGACCACCGAAGGCGCAGAGTGAACGCGGCATATCCATCACCAGGTTGGCGTCAACAATCGCCATGTCTGGTGTCAGAGCATAATCCGCTAATGGGTATTTCTGGCCGGTTGCATCGTCCGTCACCACGGCAAATGGTGTGACTTCAGAACCGGTACCGGAAGTGGTCGTGATGGCAACCATGCGCGCTTTGACGCCCATTTTCGGGAACTTATAGATGCGTTTACGGATGTCCATAAAGCGCAGGGCCAGCTCTTCGAAATGCGTTTCAGGATGTTCGTACATCACCCACATGATTTTTGCTGCATCCATCGGTGAACCACCGCCGAGTGCGATAATCACATCAGGTTTAAAGCTGTTCATCTGCTCTGCACCTTTACGAACAATGCTCAGCGTTGGGTCAGCTTCAACTTCGAAGAAGACTTCGGTTTCGATACCGTGTGATTTCAGTACGCGAGTCACCTGGTCGGCATAGCCGTTATTGAACAAGAAGCGGTCGGTAACGATAAAGGCGCGTTTTGCACCATCAGTTGCCACTTCTTCCAGAGCAATTGGCAGTGAGCCGCGACGGAAGTAAATAGACTTCGGAAGTTTATGCCACAACATATTCTCAGCTCGCTTGGCCACGGTTTTCTTGTTAATGAGATGTTTTGGTCCCACGTTTTCAGAAATGGAGTTACCGCCCCATGAACCACAGCCCAGCGTCAGTGACGGAGCCAGCTTGAAGTTGTACAGGTCACCGATACCGCCTTGTGACGCCGGCGTATTAATCAGAATACGCGCGGTCTTCATTTTGTCGCCGAAGTAGTGCACGCGTTCGATTTGGTTATCCTGGTCGGTATACAGGCATGAGGTGTGGCCGATACCGCCCATCGTTACCAGTTTCTCAGCTTTATCGACCGCGTCGTGGTAATCCTTCGCGCGGTACATCGCTAAAGTTGGAGAGAGTTTTTCATGTGCGAAAGGCTCAGACTCATCAACCAGTTTCACTTCACCAATCAGAATCTTGGTAGTTGCAGGCACGCTAATCCCCGCCAATTCGGCAATCTTCGTCGCTGGCTGGCCTACAATCGCCGCATTCAACGCGCCATTCTTCAGAATGATATCCTGAATGGCTTTCAGCTCTTTACCTTGCAGCAGGTAGCCACCGTGGCTGGCAAAACGCTCACGAACCGCGTCATAAGCCGAATCAACCACAATCACGGATTGTTCAGAAGCACAAATCACACCGTTATCGAAGGTTTTCGACATCAGGATAGACGCGACGGCGCGTTTGATATCCGCAGTTTCATCAATCACGACTGGCGTGTTACCCGCACCCACACCAATCGCGGGTTTTCCGGAACTGTATGCGGCTTTCACCATGCCCGGACCGCCGGTTGCAAGGATCAAGTTGATATCGGGGTGATGCATTAACTGATTAGAAAGCTCGACAGAAGGGGTATCGATCCAGCCGATAATATCTTTTGGTGCACCCGCCGCAATCGCTGCCTGCAGCACAATGTCTGCGGCTTTATTAGTTGCATCTTTCGCACGTGGATGTGGCGAGAAGATAATGCCGTTACGGGTTTTCAGGCTAATCAGCGCTTTGAAAATAGCCGTAGAAGTTGGGTTGGTGGTTGGAACGATGCCGCAGATCAGGCCAATCGGTTCAGCAATGGTAATGGTGCCGAAGGTGTCATCGGTGGCGAGGATACCGCAGGTTTTTTCATCTTTGTAAGCGTTGTAGATGTATTCAGAAGCAAAGTGGTTCTTGATCACTTTATCTTCAACAATACCCATGCCTGATTCGGCAACAGCCAGTTTGGCGAGAGGAATTCGTGCGTCTGCAGCAGCAAGTGCGGCAGCGCGGAAGATGGCATCAACTTGTTCCTGACTGAAATTAGCGTACTCACGCTGTGCCTTTTTTACACGCTCAACCAGTGCATTAAGTTCGGCAACATTAGTAACGGCCATAGTGCTCTCCTGAAGGAAGTTAAACTCTTTTAGTAAACAAGCCTGAATCCAGAAGTATAGTCACGCTATGCTTATATTTTGGTCAGGTTGGCGACTGTTTTGCCTTTGCTTACTAAAAGGGTTTCCTGGTCAAGATGCTTAAGCGTCAGGAAGTTGTTTCGACGGGGTAAGATTACCCCTGATGAGGTAGGTAAATTTTGATACAGATCAATCCTGCTCCAAGCTGACACCTTTCAGCACTAACTTTTGCAAGTAAAGTTAGCGTGATGTGCCACATCTGCGGTACCTGCTGGCTTCATTGCGATAACCCAACGTTAACAGTAGTTGAAAGAACTGACTTAAAGCTTTGCCGGCAGCATAAATTTCTGTTGGCGCCTCTGGTTTTCCGCCCGGCTTATGCACTACATTAAGCGCGTTTTTCTACTCAGACTTTACCGGAGCCCACTTTGAACCCCGTGCTACTTGATCTATCCGGCTACATTAAGTTTTTTGTCGGTTTGTTTGCCCTGGTAAATCCGGTAGGTATCATCCCGGTCTTTATCAGCATGACCAGCTATCAGGCTGTGGTTGAGCGCAACAAAACCAACCTCACCGCGAACCTGGCCGTCGCCATTATCCTGTGGACGTCACTTTTCTTAGGTGATGGCATCCTGCATCTGTTTGGTATTTCGATAGATTCGTTCCGTATTGCCGGCGGGATTCTGGTCGTCACCATCGCGATGTCGATGATCAGCGGAAAACTGGGTGAGGATAAGCAGAACAAGCAGGAGAAGTCAGAGAGCGCCATTCGTGAAAGTATCGGCGTGGTACCGCTGGCGTTACCGTTGATGGCCGGTCCCGGCGCAATCAGTTCAACCATCGTCTGGAGTACGCGTTATCACAGCTGGCAGAACTTAATTGGCTTTAGTATCGCGATTGCGATTTTCGCGTTTTGCTGTTGGCTACTGTTTCGCGCAGCACCATTAATGGTGCGAGTACTTGGCCAAACCGGGATCAACGTTATCACTCGTATCATGGGATTGTTGTTAATGGCATTGGGCATAGAATTTATTGTCACCGGCATGAAATCAATCTTCCCAGGATTACTCAATTAATAGCCCTTAATTTTTAATCTTAACCAGCAACGCGATCCACAATGGTGCAACGTTAAACTTAATTGCACCATTTTGGTAATTTCATTCATCCTTCTTAACGCATTAACCTCCGCATCACTTTTACTACTAATCCTGATAAAAGTCTCCAGCAGTTCACATTAAACTGTGATAATTATCACAGATAAATACTCTGTATAATTCTTTCTTGTTAGCATTACGGGAAAGTCATTGGCGCGGTGATGAAATCATTATGTTGTGAAACGATGATTTCTCAGTTGTATTCGTAAAAACTATAACTTAATAACAATAATGAATAAACTTTATGCGATAACGATATTATATTGATGTTAATCAGTGTCTTAATTGATATTTCATCCCAATAATTAACACTTTTCCTACTTGGCTGAACGTGATAAAAGAGAATCTGCTAACATTTTTGCAGTTTAGCTTTGGCGTGCGGGCATCGGTTCTGATAATTTTCGGCACATCACAAATTTTTTATCTGATAGCGACAAATGTGTACGCTTCTTGCTTACAGGCTATCAGGCTTATGATTAAGGTTGATATTTGTTGATGAAATGCATGGTAGCGAAAACGGCCGTACGTTCAGTGCTTGCCTTATGTCTCACAGGCGCAATGGCCTCAAGCCAGGCAGCACAAATTCCCGCAGGCACTGAATTATCCGAATTACAGCGAATCGTAATTAATAATGGCAGCGAAGTGGCAACGCTCGATCCGCAGAAAGGGGAAGGCGTGCCGGAATCCAATGTCATGCGTAATTTGCTGGAAGGTCTGGTTGAAACCGATAATAACGGTCAACTCGTCCCCGGTGTCGCTAAGCAATGGAAAAGCGAAGAGGGGCGCATCTGGACTTTCACGCTGCGTGACGATGCGCGCTGGAGTAACGGCCAGCCCGTTACCGCCCAGGATTTCGTCTACAGTTGGCAGCGCCTGGCCGATCCCAAAACGGCCTCGCCTTACGCCAGCTATTTACAGGCGGCCCATGTCGCCAACGTTGATGCCATCTTGTCTGGCAAAGCCGCGCCAGCTGAACTTGGCGTTAAAGCCCTCGACGATCGTCATCTACAAGTCACCCTTTCTGAACCCGTTCCCTATTTTGTTGCCATGCTGGCCCACAGCGCGATGAAACCGGTCTATCGGCCGGCGATAGAGCAGTGGGGCGAGCAGTGGACGCAGCCGCAACACTATGTTGGCAATGGCGCTTTTACGCTGTCGGACTGGGTGGTGAATGAAAAAATTGTGGTGAAACGCAATCCGCAGTATTGGGATAATGCACACACGGCGATTGAAGAAGGCGTGTTCTTACCGCTCTCTTCAGAGAACAGTGATATCAACCGCTATCGCAGCGGTGGCACGGATATGACCAACAGCGCGGTGCCGCCAGAGCTGTTTAAAAAGTTACAGCAGGATCTGGGCGATGAGGTCAAAATCAGTCCGCTGCTGTGCACCTTCTACTACGAAATCAACAACAAAAAAGCGCCGTTCGATGATGCCCGAGTACGCGCCGCCCTGAAGTTAACCCTTGATCGCGACATCATTGCGCAGAAGATCATGGGCCAGGGGCAAATTCCTGCGTACGGATTGACGCCGCCGTTTACCCACGGCATCACGCTTTCCCCACCGGCCTGGGCGCAACAAACGCAGTCCGAGCGTAATGCCAGCGCCAAACAGTTATTAGCAGATGCCGGCTTTAATCAACAAAACCCGCTGCGTTTTACGCTGCTGTACAACACCTCCGAACAGAACAAAAGACAGGCGATTGCTGCGGCCTCAATGTGGCAAAAAAATCTCGGTGCGGTGGTGACATTACAGAATCAGGAGTGGAAAACGCTGCTGGAGACGCGTCACCAGGCGCAGTACGACGTGGTACGCGCGACATGGTGCGCAGATTACAACGAGCCCTCAACCTTCCTGAATATGCTGTTGAGCGGTTCATCAATTAATACCGCGTTTTACCAAAGTCCGGCGTTTGACCAGTTAATGAAGCAAACATTAACCACTTCAGATGAAGCAAAGCGCGCCGCTCTTTATCAGCAAGCGGAAGCGCAACTCGATAAAGACTCGCCGATCGTACCTGTCTACTACCGCGTTAGCGTGCGGTTGGTCAAACCGTGGGTGGGCGGTTTTACCGGTAAGGATCCGCAGGACATGCTGGCGTTGAAATACTATTACATAAAGAAACATTGAGTAATGGGCCGATCCGGCGCTACAGTCGGGCGGCACTTTACCGTGGTAAACCCTGAAGGGTGATTAGGGTCTTCGTTCAGACACGCGAATATCACCTGGAAACGGGGTACGCCGGGCGTTAAATCGACCCGGTAAAGATAATAAAACTGGAGCGTAATAATGAACAACATCACAAAAAAAAGCCTGATTGCAGCGGGCGTATTAGCAGCAATCGGCGCGCTGGCAGGGAATGCCGCGCTGGCAGCAACAGTGCCAGCAGGCGTTGAATTGGCAGCAAAACAGGAACTGGTTCGCGGTAACGGCGATGAAGTACAGTCGCTGGATCCACACAAGATTGAAGGTGTTCCGGAAGACAACATTGCGCGTGACCTGTATGAGGGTTTGATCACCAGCGACAGCGATGGCAAACCAGTTCCGGGCGTGGCGGAAAGCTGGGAAAACAAAGATTTCAAAGTCTGGACTTTCCACCTGCGCAAGAACGCCAAATGGTCCAACGGTGAACCAGTCACCGCACAAGATTTCGTTTACAGCTGGCAGCGCCTGGTCGATCCGAAAACGGCATCGCCTTATGCCAGCTATCCGCAATACGGCCACATCGTCAATGTTGACGACATCATCGCCGGTAAAAAGCCGACATCCGAGCTGGGTGTAAAAGCCATCGACGATCACACGCTGGAAGTGACGCTGAGCGAGCCCGTACCTTACTTCTATAAGCTGCTGATCAACTCAGTAATGTCTCCGGTTTATAAACCTGCTATCGACAAATTCGGCGATCAGTGGACCCAACCGCAGAACTGGGTGGGTAACGGCGCATTCAAACTTGAATCACACGTGATCAACGAACGCGTAACGCTGGTGCGTAACACGCAGTATTGGGATAACGAGCATACCGTTCTGAACAAAGTTACCTTCCTGCCAATTAACTCCGAAGTCAGCGACGTTAACCGTTACTTCTCTGAGAACGGCAGCGATATCACTTACAACAACATGCCAATCGAGCTGTTCAAAAAACTGCAGCGTGATAACGGCAAAGAGTTGATGGTGAAGCCATATCTGTGCACCTATTACTACGAAATCAATAACCAGAAAGCACCATTCACCGATCCACGCGTCCGTACCGCGCTGAAACTCGGTTTGGATCGCGACATCATGGTAAACAAGGTTCTGGCACAAGGTCAGCAACCGGCTTACAGCTTCACCCCGCCAGCCACCGATGGCATGGAACTGCTGCCGCCGGATTGGTTCAAGTGGGATCAGAACAAGCGTAACGAAGAAGCGAAAAAGCTGCTGGCTGAAGCGGGTTACACTGCGGATAAACCGCTGACCTTCAATCTGCTGTACAACACCTCCGATCTGCACAAGAAACTGGCGATCGCTGCCTCTTCTATCTGGAAGAAAAACATCGGCGTTAACATCAAGCTTGAGAACCAGGAGTGGAAAACCTTCCTGGATACGCGTCATCAGGGCAACTTTGATGTCTCTCGCGCGGCATGGTGTGCGGATTACAACGAACCGACTTCATTCCTGAACATCATGCTGTCTGACAGCAGCAGTAACACCTCGCACTACAAGAGCGCTGACTTCGATAAAGTTATCCACGATGCGGTTAAAGCCACAGACGATAAAGCGCGCGTAGCGGATTATCAGAAAGCTGAGCAGATTCTGGATAAAGACAGCACCATCGTGCCGGTTTACTACTACGTCAATGCGCGTCTGGTGAAACCTTACGTGGGCGGTTACACCGGCAACGATCCGCTGGATAAAACCGTCGATAAAAACCTGTATATCATTAAACATTAATAGCACTCAGGCTATCGATAGTGGCGGTGCTGCGGCACCGCCTTTTTACTTTGTGAAGCAACAGCCTGGTAGGTACGGCAATGTTAAAATTCATCCTGCGTCGGCTCCTTGAAGCCATCCCGACGCTGTTTATCCTCATCACCATCTCATTCTTTATGATGCGACTGGCACCCGGCAGTCCATTTACCGGCGAACGTGTTCTGTCGCCGGAAGTGATGGCGAATATCGAAGCGAAGTACCATCTCAACGATCCGATTGGCAAACAGTACCTGAGCTATCTGGTGCAGTTGGCACATGGTGACTTTGGTCCCTCGTTTAAATACAAAGATTACTCGGTCAATTATCTGGTCGGCCACGCCTTCCCGGTATCAGCCAAACTCGGTCTTGCGGCATTCTTCCTCGCCGTGGTGCTAGGCGTAACGGCTGGCGTGATCGCCGCCCTGAAGCAGAACAGTTTGTGGGATTATGCCGTGATGGGGGTCGCGATGACCGGCGTGGTGATCCCCAGCTTTGTCGTAGCACCGTTACTGGTGCTGGTATTTGCGATTACCTTACGCTGGCTGCCAGGCGGCGGCTGGAACGGCGGCCAATGGAATTACATGTTGCTGCCGATGGTGGCGCTCTCGCTGGCCTATATCGCCAGCATCGCGCGTATTACCCGTGGTTCGATGATTGAAGTGATGCACTCAAACTTCATCCGCACGGCGCGCGCCAAAGGCCTGCCGTTGCGCCGTATCGTGCTGCGTCACGCGCTGAAGCCCGCTATGTTACCGGTGCTTTCCTATATGGGACCGGCGTTTGTCGGCATCATCACCGGTTCCATGGTGATTGAATCCATCTATGGTTTGCCGGGCATCGGCCAGTTGTTCGTCAACGGGGCATTGAACCGTGACTACTCGCTGGTGATGAGCCTGACCATTCTGGTTGGCGTGCTGACCATTCTGTTTAACGCGATCGTTGATGTGCTGTACGCCGTGATCGATCCGAAAATCCGTTACTGATTGTGGAGCTCGCCCATGATGTTAAGTAAGAAAAACAGCGAAGCTCTGGATGCCTTCAGTGAAAAACTGGAAGTCGAAGGGCGCAGCCTCTGGCAGGATGCGCGTCGCCGCTTTATTCACAACCGCGCCGCCTTTATAAGCCTGCTGGTGCTGCTGGTGATCACGCTGTTCGTGGTGTTCGCCCCGATGTTGTCGCAATTTAAATATGACGATACCGACTGGGCGATGATGTCTGCCGCGCCGGATACCGTTTCCGGTCACTGGTTTGGCACTGATTCGTCTGGCCGTGACCTGCTGGTGCGCGTTGCGATTGGTGGCCGTATCTCGCTGATGGTGGGCATTGCCTCCGCGCTGATCGCGGTGCTGGTGGGCACGCTGTATGGCTCACTGGCGGGTTATCTGGGCGGAAAAATCGACTCGGTGATGATGCGTATTCTGGAGATCCTCAACTCCTTCCCATTCATGTTCTTCGTCATCCTGCTGGTGACCTTCTTTGGTCGCAATATCCTGCTGATCTTTGTGGCGATCGGCATGGTGTCGTGGCTGGACATGGCGCGTATCGTGCGCGGGCAGACCCTGGGCCTGAAGCGCAAAGAGTTCATCGAAGCGGCTCAGGTCGGCGGTGTCAGCACCTTCAAAATCGTATTGCGCCACATTGTGCCGAACGTGTTGGGCGTGGTGGTGGTGTATGCCTCGCTGCTGGTGCCAAGCATGATTCTGTTCGAATCTTTCCTCAGCTTCCTTGGCCTCGGCACGCAGGAACCACTGAGCAGTTGGGGCGCGTTGCTGAGTGATGGCGCCAACTCGATGGAGGTGTCGCCGTGGTTGCTGATGTTCCCGGCCGGTTTCCTCGTGGTCACGCTGTTCTGTTTTAACTTTATCGGCGATGGCTTGCGTGATGCCCTCGACCCGAAAGATCGTTAAGGAGTTTCCCGATGACCATTCATGAATTTCAGCCAGCCATGGCTGCACGTGCGGGAAACAATAACCTGCTGCTGGATGTAAAAGATCTGCGCGTCACCTTCAGCACCCACGATGGCGATGTCACCGCTGTGAACGACCTCAACTTTTCACTGCATGCGGGTGAAACGCTGGGCATTGTTGGCGAATCCGGCTCCGGGAAATCGCAAACCGCGTTTGCCTTGATGGGGTTGCTGGCGAAAAATGGGCGCATTGGCGGATCAGCAAAATTCAACGGCGCAGAGATTCTCAATCTGCCAGAAAACAAACTGAACAAACTGCGTGCTGAGCAGATCGCGATGATCTTCCAGGACCCGATGACGTCGCTGAATCCGTATATGCGCGTTGGCGAGCAGTTAATGGAAGTGCTGAAGCTGCATAAAGGCATGAACAGCGCCCAGGCGTTTGAAGAGTCGGTACGCATGCTGGACGCCGTGAAAATGCCGGAAGCGCGTAAGCGCATGAAGATGTTCCCACATGAATTCTCTGGCGGCATGCGCCAGCGTGTGATGATTGCGATGGCGCTGCTGTGCCGGCCGAAGCTGCTGATTGCCGATGAGCCGACCACAGCGCTTGACGTCACCGTGCAGGCGCAAATCATGACGCTGCTGAATGAGCTAAAGCGCGAATTCAATACCGCGATTGTGATGATTACCCACGACCTCGGCGTGGTAGCGGGTATTTGTGACAAAGTGCTGGTGATGTACGCCGGCCGTACCATGGAATATGGCCGTGCACGCGATGTGTTTTATCATCCAGCACATCCGTACTCGATTGGCTTGCTGAGTGCGGTGCCGCGACTGGACGCTGAAGAGGGCGAGTCGCTGACCACTATTCCAGGCAACCCACCAAACCTGCTGCGCCTGCCGCAAGGCTGTCCGTTCCAGCCTCGCTGCGCTTACGCCATGGACATTTGCGCCAAGGCACCGCCGCTGGAGCCTTTTGCTGAAGGGCGCTTGCGTGCCTGCTTCAAGCCGGTGGAGGAATTAGTATGAGCACCGTAGTCGAAGAGAAAAAAGTCCTGCTGGAGATCGCCGACCTTAAGGTGCATTTCGAGATTAAGGATGGCAAACAGTGGTTCTGGCAGCCACCGCACACGCTCAAAGCGGTCGACGGCGTCAGCCTGCGTTTGTACGAAGGTGAAACGCTGGGTGTTGTCGGTGAATCAGGCTGCGGTAAATCGACGCTGGCCCGCGCCATCATCGGCCTGGTGAAAGCCACGGAAGGGCGCGTCGCCTGGTTAGGACGCGATTTGCTGGGGCAAAGTCAGGAGCAGTGGCGTCAGGCGCGCAGCGATATCCAGATGATCTTTCAGGATCCGCTGGCATCGCTTAATCCGCGCATGACCATAGGCGACATCATTGCCGAGCCGCTGCGCACCTATTACCCGAAGATGCCGCGTCAGGAAGTGAAGGATAAGGTCAAAAGCATGATGATGAAGGTTGGGTTGCTACCTAACCTCATCAACCGCTATCCGCATGAGTTCTCGGGCGGTCAGTGTCAGCGTATTGGTATTGCGCGTGCGCTAATCCTTGAACCTAAACTGATTATCTGTGATGAGCCGGTATCGGCGCTCGACGTGTCGATTCAGGCGCAGGTCGTTAATCTTTTGCAGAAATTGCAGCGAGAAATGGGCTTGTCACTGATCTTTATCGCGCACGATTTGGCGGTGGTAAAACACATCTCCGATCGCGTGCTGGTGATGTATCTCGGTCATGCGGTCGAGCTGGGTACTTACGATGCGGTGTATAACAATCCGCAGCATCCTTACACCCGCGCGCTGATGTCTGCGGTGCCAATTCCCGATCCGGATCTGGAGAAGAACAAGGAAATCCAACTGCTGGAAGGGGAGCTGCCATCACCGATCAATCCACCATCAGGTTGCGTGTTCCGCACGCGTTGCCCGATTGCCGGACCAGAGTGCGCGAAAACCCGGCCGCTGCTGGAAGGCAGTTTCCGACATGCGGTGTCTTGTCTGAAAGTTGATCCGCTGTAAATGAAAACGCCGGGCGATTGCCCGGCGTTTTTCGTTCTGTCTCTTACTCGCGCCACAAAATGTGGCAGAGTTTGTGATCTTTCTCGCGGCACAGCAGGACGCGTGCGAACACATCAGTGATCGGCTCGCCGTCGGCTTCACCCAATCCAATCACCACTTCTGCGAAGAAGTCTGGGTTGAGATCGAAATCAACATGTTCCTGCCAGTCTTCCGCAGGATCGAACAGTTCCGCGCCACCGCGCTCTTCAAACTGCAGATTGAACAGAATAATGTCAGCGGGATCGAGATTGTCGCCAGCCAGCTCAAGAAAAATATCGTAAGCCTGTTCCAGCGTTTCATCTTCAGTAAGGCGATTATTTAAATCCATGGTCATTCCTGCTTGCCCTGAGGCGGTAATATTTTCGCTCGTTTTACAGTAAAGGACTAAAGAAGTAAAACAGTCGTTCAACGATGCGTTGCCACCAGGCACGTTTAGCCCAGCGAGCGCCATCCAGTAAGCGTGAGCGGGCGATGTAATCGTCCTGCACGGTAGCGAGATCGCTGCCAAAGCCATCATCATCAACCACCAATGTGATCTCAAAATTAAGCCACAGGCTGCGCATATCCAGATTAACAGTGCCGACCAAACTCAGCTGCCCATCCACCAGCACACTTTTGGTATGCAACAGGCCATCTTCAAACTGGTAAATTTTTACGCCCGCTTCCAGCAACTCGGTAAAGAAGGCCCGGCTTGCCCAGCCTACCAGCAACGAATCATTGTGGCGCGGCACAATGATGCTCACCTCCACCCCGCGTAACGCCGCGGTACAGATGGCGTGCAGCAGGTCATCGCTCGGCACAAAGTAGGGCGTGGTCATGATCAGCTGCTCGCGCGCGGAGTAAACCGCCGTGAGCAATGCCTGATGGATCATATCTTCCGGGAAACCAGGGCCAGAAGCGATCACCTGAATGGTATGACCGCTCTCCTGTTCGAAGGGCATCACGTTGGCATCTGGCGCGGGCGGCAGAATGCGTTTCCCGGTTTCAATCTCCCAGTCGCAGGCATACACAATGCCCATGGTGGTTGCCACTGGACCTTCCATGCGCGCCATCAGATCAATCCACTGGCCCACGCCCGCTTCCTGCTTAAAGAAGCGTGGATCGACCAGGTTCATGCTGCCGGTATACGCGATGTAGTTATCGATCAGCACCACTTTGCGATGCTGACGTAAGTCCATGCGGCGCAGGAACACACGCAGCAGGCTTACCTGCAACGCTTCAACCACGTCGATGCCAGCGTTGCGCATCATATTGACCCACGGACTGCGGAAGAAGGTGACGCTGCCTGCTGAATCCAGCATCAAGCGGCAATGCACACCGCGACGCGATGCGGCCATCAACGATTCCGCTACTTCATCAGCCAGCCCGCCGGGATGCCAGATATAGAACACCATCTCGATATTGTGACGTGCCAGTTGGATATCACGAATCAGCGCGTGCATCACATCGTCGGAGCTGGTCAGCAACTGCAGCTGATTACCTTTCACGCCCGCAATGCCCTGACGATGGCGGCACAAATCAAACAGGGAACGCGCCACGTCGCTGTGTTCGGTGGCAAAGATATGCCGACACTGTTTGAGGTCGTTGAGCCATTTGGCGGTAGAGGGCCACATGGTGCGTGCGCGTTCAGCACGCCGTTTACCTAAATGCAGCTCACCAAAGGAGAGATAGGCGATTATACCCACCAGCGGCAGAATGTAGATGATCAGCAGCCAGGCCATTGCAGAAGTGACTGCGCGGCGTTTCATCAGAATACGTAGCGTGACACCCGCAATCAGCAGCCAGTAACCGAACAGCAGCAACCAACTGATGAGGGTATAAAATGTGGTCATTAAGTGGACATCCTGTTCGCGCTTTGTTGTGCAAAGTTTACGTGCTGATCACAGGTAGTGAAACCTTTAATCGTGAATGACGTTTCGATGAAGCTTTCGATTTGGCATTTCCCAACAGATCTTTATAATGCCTGCCGAGTTTAGCCTGTCTGAGAGGATGTGATGAGACGCAGCAAAAATGAAGTGGCGCGCTGGAGAATGTTACGTCAGGTACACCGTCGTCGTTCTCGCTGGCTGGAAGGGCAGTCGCGTCGTTATAAACGCATCCACACCATTCGTCATCAGGTGGCGCAGCAGCATCGCCGCTCCATCCTGTTTATCTCGCAAATGGTCTGATGGGCTTACGCGGCCACTATGCGCCGCGTAGCACCCGAATGACATTGACCATCTCTACTGCCGCTGCCAGCACAATTAACATCACAATGTGCTGCCGAGCGTTGCGCCAGCCTTGCTGACGCCATAGCCAAAGTGCTCTGCCGATAAGCGCGAATGCTATTACCAGCAGTAAAACTGACTGCCACATAGATTAGAAAACGCGTTTGAACGGTTTGACCGCGACTTTCTCATACACGCCTGCGGCAATGTAGGGATCGTCCTTGGCCCATGATTCCGCGACTTCCAGTGAAGAGAATTCGGCGATGATCACGGAACCGCTGAAACCGGCCGGGCCTGGATCGTTGCTGTCAACCGCTGGCAGCGGACCCGCAGCAATCAGACGACCTTCATCTTGCAACAGCTGTAAACGAGCAAGATGCGCGGGACGTACCGAGTTGCGTTTTTCCAGTGAATCAGCGGTATCTTCCGCATAAATGACGTAAAGCACGATGGGATACTCCCGTTAGACTTGCCGAAATTGCGTGACACGTTAAGTGATCGTTAATCAGAGTGCAAACGAAAGATAAATACGCTGTCATTCAGCGCAATCAGGGTTAAAAAAGGCCTTTCTGCAGCCACATTTACATCGCTTATTGAAACTGATTGCTATTTGCATTTAAAATCTGCGCTTCACTCAATGAACATGAATGATATGACCACGTTGACTACGCCTTTACCTACACGTACCCCCATTGCTGTAATTTTATCCGTGGTACTTCACGGTTCGTTGATCGCTGGCATTCTCTATGCATCGTTTCATCAGGTCATTGAAGTTCCAAAAGCGTCGCAGCCTATCAGCGTTTCGCTGGTGGCGCCTGAAGTGCAACCCGAACCTGCACCTGCCCAGGTTACGCCACCACCTCCCGAGCCTGAGCCGGAACCTGAAGTAGCGCCAGAGCCGCCGAAGGTTGAGCCGGTGCCGATTCCTAAACCGGAACCTAAGCCGAAGCCAAAACCTAAACCGAAGCCAAAGGTGGAAAAGAAGGTTGAGCCGAAACCGCGTCAGGAAGTGAAGCCGCAGGAAAATCCGGTGAAGCAGGACGCGCCAGCTACGCAGACGCGTCCAACTACCGCGCCGAAAGCCAATCCAACCGCAACGCCAAGCATCTCTGATGGCCCGAAAGCGATGAACGTCAGCAAACCAGCCTATCCAGCACGCGCTTTCGCGCTGCGCGTTGAGGGACGTGTACGCGTGCAGTTTGATGTTGATAGTGACGGTCGTGTCGATAACGTCCAGATTTTATCGGCTGAACCGCGCAACATGTTCGAACGCGAAGTGAAGCAGGCGATGAAGAAATGGCGTTATCAGCCGGGTCGTCCTGGCAAGAATCTGACCATGAATATCGTGTTCCGCATCAACGGCGGCGCCAATATCGAATAAGCATTCATGTTTGAGAGGCAAAAAGAAAGCGGTCAGATGACCGCTTTTTTAGTGTTAGAGATCGCTTAAATTGCTTCTGCCGGGCGGTAATGGGCGAGATTGCCCGGTATTGTCGACGGCAACGTAGACAAATACCGCTTCGGTTGCGCAGTAAGTCTGTCCAATGGGTTCCGACGACACTTTCTTGATCCACACTTCGACGTTAATGGTCATGGAACTGTTGCCGGTGCGGATGCAGCGTGCGTAGCAGCTCACCACATCGCCAACCGCTACAGGTTTAAGGAACGTCATTCCATCCACGCGCACGGTAACAACACGTCCTTCAGCAATCTCTTTCGCCTTGATTGCGCCGCCCATATCCATCTGCGACATCAACCAACCACCAAAGATATCACCGTTGGCATTGGTATCCGCTGGCATTGCCAGGGTACGCAACACCATCTCGCCTTGCGGCGACTTATGTTTTTCGTCCATTGCTCAGTTCTTCTGCAGGTGAAGAGAAGCCCGACGCTGTCGGGCGGAGTGGCATTATTTTTGTTCTTGTTGCGGCATCTGTCGCCAGATATACACGCCGCTTAACAGGGTAAAGAGTAGGGTCAGGCCGGTCAGACCGAACACTTTAAAGTTAACCCAAAATTCCTGCGATAACCAAAACGCAACATAAATATTCGCTAAGCCGCAGGCGAGAAAGAATATTGCCCAGGCAATGTTGAGATTGCGCCACACGCCTGACGGCAGTTGCAACTCTTTACCCAGCATGGTTTGGATCAGCGGTTGCTTCATAAACCACTGGCTGTAGAGCAGTGCGACGGCAAACAGTGAATAGATCACCGTGACTTTCCATTTGATGAATTCATCGTTGTGGAACACCAGCGTCAGCGTGCCGAATACCGCAACCAGTACAAAGGTGAAAATGGTCATCTTTTCCAGCTTGCGATAGAGCACCCAACTGACGACCAGCGCCAGACCGGTGGCAACAATCAATGCGCCGGAGGCGACAAAGATGTCGTACAGCTTGTAAAAGATGAAGAAAACCACCAGGGGAAGAAAATCGAGTAACTGCTTCATAGCGTTTCCAATTAGGGCAGGAGCGTTCAGTTATGGCGCCCGAGTGAGCGCCGTAACGATTAACGTAACAGCATATACAGCCGGTACAGATAGATGATCAGTACAGCGGAGACCAGATTACCCAGCGCGTTCAACACCACGGAGGCGATGTTGGCGGGCAGCACGGTCAGCGATGAAAAGAAGAACATCAGCACAATTTTGGCCAGCAGCCACAGCACAATGGCCGGTGCGATAATCTTAATATTCTTCCAGGCGAGACGCATGCTGGCGCGCATCGCGCCGATCACGCCGAGCTTCTCATTGGCGAGAATCACTGGCGCCAGTGAAAACAGGATGGCCAGAATCACGCCCGGCACCATCAGCACCATAAAGCCTAGCTGTACCAGCAAGGTGATCAGGAAGGTCTGCAGCAGCAGCTTTGGCAGGATCGGCGCAGAAGCACCAATAGCGCGCAGTGCGCTCACGCGTTGTCCGCCCGACACCATTGGGATCAGGAATAGCATGCCACCCAGCAGCAGCGTATTACCAATCAATGCAGCAAACGTGCCTGCAGCGGAAGCGCGCAGCAAAATACGCTGCTGATCCGGAGACATATTTTGTACCAGCTCAAACAGCGATGATGCGCTGTCATCTGACTGGCTCAACAATGAGAGCTGGTCTTCGCCTGGCGTTAACGCGTGGCCGACGATCACAGTAATGAACGAGGTCAGCAGCGCCAGCAGTAAAATAGTAACCAACTGATGGCGCAAAAAATTTCCTGTGTCACGGTATAACGAGCTTGCCGTGATAGACATGTAAACTCCTTGAAAGAACCGGATTAATTAACCCGGCGATTGTACATGTTCTACTGGCGTGCTGGCACCCGCATTGGGATAACTTTCTGTCATAACAGGTAAAGAAGGGTGAAAAAGCGCAGGAAGACCATAGCGAGCACGGGCGCGATCGCAGGCTTCGTTCAGTTCACCGTTCTCGCCGGACATTGAAAACTCCCGGCAAGGTGACGGACGCTGCTGATAAATGCCGCAGGAGACGCAGCCGCCGACCTCTCCCTCTAGCGCAACACAGCGCGGTTGGTGTTGGTTGGTGCCGCGCATATTGCGCATAAACAGGCCTAACGGCTCGGTTAATTCAACGGGAACGGCACCGGCGCCATCATCGGCTTCGGCCCAGTAAAAAGAAACACGGAAATGCGCGCAGCATGCGCCACAGGTTACACAAGGGTTTAGTAAATCGCTCATCTGATCGCCCGCCACCTCTAAGGCATCGAACCAAAATCACACAGGGGAAAGGTAAAATAATCACGGCGAAAAATTTTCGCAAGCGGACTTTTATTACGCGGTGTAAGGCCAAAATTGATCTGAATCAATCCATTGTTTTTTAAGTGATTAATTTAGATTGATGCAGATGATCTTTTACCAAAAAAGGGGTAAATGTTGTGCCGCATTCAACATCGAGACCCATTTTTTTGGCAAAGGAGTGATTATGAAACTGGCAAAATGCGCACTGCTGATGGCGCTGGCAATTCCGCAACTGGCTCTGGCTCATGAAGCCGGTGATTTCTTTATGCGCGCAGGTAGCGCCACCGTCCGTCCGACCGAAGGCTCTGACAATGTGCTGGGTATGGGCGGCTTTAACGTCAGCAACGATACGCAACTGGGTTTAACTTTTACCTATATGGCGACGGATAACATCGGCGTTGAGCTGCTGGCCGCCACACCGTTTCGTCATAAGGTTGGACTGGGCGCCACCGGAAATCTGGCCACCGTGCGCCAGCTGCCGCCAACCTTAATGGCGCAGTACTATTTCTTTGATAGCAAAAGCAAAGTCCGCCCGTATGTTGGCGTCGGTATTAACTACACCACCTTCTATGATGCCAAATTCAATCAGACTGGACAGGATGCCGGCTTAAGCGACCTGAGCGTAAAAGACTCGTGGGGCATGGCGGGCCAGGTTGGTCTGGATTATCAAATCAACCGCGACTGGCTGCTGAACGCATCGCTGTGGTACATGGATATTGATACCGAAGTGAAATTCAAAGCCGGTGGTGAGCAGCAAAACATCAACACGCGTATCGATCCGTGGGTGTTCTTCTTTGGTGCGGGATATCGTTTCTAATCGGCAAGCAGAAATGAAGCGGGCGACCAGAAGGTCGCCCGTGGTGTTATTTGATCTGCATATTGTTAACCACAGATTTCACGCCTGCCACGCTACGCGTTACGGCAACAGCGCGATTTGCCATCTGCGGTGAGCTGACAAAACCGCTCAGCTGAACTTTACCCTTGAAGGTTTCAACATTGATTTCGGTCGATTTCAGCGACTCGTCATTCAATAGCTGAGCCTTAACTTTGGTGGTTACCACGGTATCGTCGATGTAACCGCCAGTGCCTTCTTTGGTTGCTGTGGGTGCACACGCACTAAGAGTCAGCGCCATTACCGCAGCCATCATAAATCCTGCAACGACTTTGAAAAAATTCATTGGTTATCTCCCTGTCTTAGATGATGTTTCGCCGCAATGGGGCGGCGCAGTTAATTGTGGTCTGGAGAAACCAAATCGGCAAATCGGCACGTGCGAAAAAGTGAGAAATAGGGATTTTTTGCCACTTATTGATCCAATCCCAGTTTTAGCTGGATATGAAAAGCTGAGAGTGGCCGAGAAAATGAGCAGGGGGGAGGTTTATGACGGTAAAAAGGCCTTATCCGCGCGGGAATAAGGCCTTGAAGGATTTAGCGAGTGGCTGCTTTCAGGCTGCTCACAAAGGCTTTCAGCTCGCTGAGCAGCGTTGCCGGATCATTCTGATTACGCTCAATGATTTTCACAATCGCCGAGCCGGAAATGGCGCCCGCCGCACCCGCAGCGATCGCTTCTTTCACCTGGCCAGGCTCAGAGATACCAAAGCCCTGCAGCGGTGGCGCAGCGTTAAACTCACGCAGTTTTTCGATCAGGTGATGCAGCGGCAGGCTGGCACGATTTTCTGAACCGGTGACGCCTGCGCGTGACAGCAGATAGGTATATCCGCGACCGTGCGCAGCAATCTCGCGCAGTAGTTCATCGTCGGCATTTGGCGGACAGATAAAGATCGGTGCCACATTGTGGCGCATGGCAGCCTGACGGAACGGCGCAGACTCTTCCAGCGGCACATCAGCAACCAGCACGGAATCGACGCCCACCGCTTCACACTGTGCATAAAAGTTATCGATACCTTTGCTGAACACCAGATTGGCGTACATCAGCAAGCCAATCGGCAGGTCGGGATATTTCTGACGCACGGTCGCCAGAATTTCAAAACACTGCGCCACGGTGGTGCCGGAAGCAAAGGCACGCAGCGTCGCGCCCTGAATAGTTGGGCCATCGGCCAGCGGATCAGAGAACGGAATACCGAGCTCTAACGCGTCCGCACCGCCTTCCACCAAAGTATCGATAATTTTCAGCGACAGTTCAGGTGAAGGATCGCCGAGGGTAATGAAGGGGACGAACGCGCCTTCTTTCTGCGCCGACAGACGTTGAAACAGCTGATTATAACGTTCCATCAGATCTCTCCCTTGGCTTTCAAAATATCGTGAACGGTGAAGATGTCTTTATCGCCGCGTCCGGAAAGGTTAACTACCAGCAGCTGCTCTTTTTCCGGATTCTCGCGGATCATTTTCAGCGCATGTGCCAGCGCGTGTGAGGATTCGAGTGCAGGAATAATCCCTTCAGCACGGCACAGCTCTTTGAAGGCGCTGAGCGCTTCATCATCGGTGATCGAAACATATTCCGCGCGGCCGATACTGTTCAGATGCGCATGCTGAGGTCCCACCGATGGGAAGTCCAGACCCGCAGAGATGGAGTAGGATTCTTCAATCTGACCCTCTTCGGTCTGCATCATCGGCGCTTTCATGCCGAAGTAGATCCCGACGCGACCGTGTTTGAGCGGCGCACCGTGTTCACCGGTTTCGATTCCGTGACCCGCCGGCTCAACGCCGATCAGGCCAACGCTTTCTTCTTCGATGAAGTCAGCGAACATGCCGATAGCGTTCGAACCACCGCCCACGCAGGCTAACACTGCATCGGGCAAACGACCTTCGCGCTCCAGAATCTGGGCTTTGGTCTCTTCGCCAATCATGCGCTGGAATTCACGTACGATAGTCGGGAACGGGTGCGGGCCGGCGGCGGTGCCGAGCATGTAGTGCGCGGTCTCGTAGCTGCCAGACCAGTCGCGCAGCGCCTCGTTACAAGCATCTTTCAGCGTGGCTGAGCCGCTATGCACTGGAATCACTTCCGCGCCCATCAAACGCATACGGAATACGTTTGGTGACTGACGTTCAACATCTTTCGCGCCCATATAGATGCGGCACTTCATACCCAGCAGGGCACAGGCTAACGCTGACGCCACGCCGTGCTGACCGGCGCCGGTTTCCGCGATGATCTCGTTTTTACCCATACGCTTGGCCAACAGCGCCTGACCTAGCACCTGGTTGGTTTTGTGCGCGCCACCGTGCAGCAAATCCTCACGCTTCAGATAGAGGCGGGTTTTGGTGCCTTTGGTCAGGTTGCTGCACAGCGTCAAAGCCGTTGGGCGTCCAGCGTAGTTTTTCAGCAGGTCAGTAAACTCGGCCTGAAACTCGGGATCGCGCTGCGCTTCAACAAACGCATTTTCCAGCTGGCGCAAAGCTGGCATCAGGATTTGCGGCACATATTGGCCGCCAAACTCGCCAAAATAGGGATTCAATAACGTGGTCATTTTTTCATCTTCCTTATTCGGCCCGCGCGATGGCGGGCAAGCGAAATTAATAGGCGCGCAGCGTGCGGAATACCGCCGCGACTTTGCTGGCATCTTTAATGCCTGGCGCAGATTCTACGCCGGAGTTGAAATCGAGGCCGGCACAGCCCAACTGCGCGGCTTCAACGCAGTTGTCAGCGCTTAAGCCACCGGCCAGCAATACGTTGCTGAGATCCTGGCCTTGCAGCAGTGACCAATCGAAACGCTGGCCGGTGCCGCCCTGGCCGTTATCGAACACGTAGCGATCGACGTGCGGCCAGTCGCGCGCAGGTAAGTGATCTTTGATGCTCAGCGCTTTCCAGATTTTAGTGTCTGCTGGCAGCGCCTGACGCAGTTGTGCGACAAACGCCTGATCTTCATCGCCGTGCAATTGTACTGCGGCCAGTTTTAACGTCTCCGCAAGCGTGACAATGTCACTTAAAGCGTTGTTGCGGAACACGCCAACATACTTCAGCGGGGCAGCAGCCTGAACCAACTGCGCCTGTTCAATGCTGATTTTACGCGGCGAGCCTTCAGCGAAGATCAAGCCACCGTAAATGGCGCCAGCTTCCTGCGCTGCACGCGCATCTTCAGCGCGGGTTAGGCCACAGACTTTGTTATCGCCAAGCAACACGCGACGAACGCCAGCGGTGAGATCCGTTTCTTCCATCAGCGCGGAGCCAATCAGGAAGCCGTTAGCGAAGTGGCTCAATTCACGCACCTGCGCGTAATTGTGGATGCCGGATTCGCTGATGACGGTGACGCCATGTCCGAGACGCGGCGCTAATTGACGTGTGCGGTTCAGGTCGATCGACAGGTCGCGCAGGTCACGGTTATTAATGCCGACAACTTTGGCCTCCAGCGCGATGGCACGTTCCATCTCTTCTTCATTACTCACTTCGGTAAGCACGCCCATTTTCAGGCTGTGCGCCACAGCGGCGAGCTGACGATATTGCTCATCATCCAGCACCGACAACATCAGCAGGATGGCATCAGCTTGATAATGGCGCGCCAGATAGATCTGGTACGGATCGATGATGAAGTCTTTGCACAACACCGGTTGCGTGATGGCGGCGCTGACAATCGGCAGGAACGCAAAATCGCCCTGGAAGTATTTTTCATCGGTTAACACCGATACCGCAGAAGCGTGGTGACGGTAAACGCCAGCAATAGTTGCGGGATCAAAATCCTCGCGAATTAGCCCTTTGGAAGGCGAGGCTTTTTTGCATTCCAGGATGAATACGGTGCGTGAGCCACGCAGTGCATCGTAAAAATGACGTTCCGCAGGCTGTAAATCGTTCTGGAAGGTGGCCAGCGGCTGCTGTGCTTTGCGCGCTTCAACCCAGACGGCTTTATCTTGTACGATTTTCTCTAAAACAGTGCCCTTAATACTCATCTCATCCTCTCGCTGCCAGAGCGACAACGCGCTCGTAGGCCTGTCCGCTGCGAATGGCAGCGATGGCGCGTTGTGCGTTGTCGCGCAAATCTTCATTTCCGAACACTTTCAGTAACATTGCGACGTTCACCGCAACCGCCTGCTCATGGGCGGGCTGGCCTTTACCCTGGAGTAAACGGGTCAGAATGTCACGGTTTTCTTCCGGCGTGCCGCCTGCCAACGCGTCTTTATCATGGAAGCCAAAACCGAAGTCTTCTGGCGTCAGCTGATAGCCGGTGATTTCGCCATCACGCAGCTCAGCGACCTGCGTTGGGCTATGCAACGCCACTTCATCCATGCCGCCGCCATGTACAACCGCGGCACGTTGATAGCCGAGCACTTTCAGCGTTTGGGCGATCGGCAGCACTAGTTCTGGGCTATAAACGCCAATCACCGCCAGAGGTGGACGCGCGGGATTGATCAGCGGCCCCAGCACGTTAAAGATCGTACGGGTTTTCAACTGCTGGCGTACCGGCATCGCGTGACGAAAACCGCTGTGATACTGCGGGGCAAACAGGAAGCAGACGTTGAGATCGTCCAGCGCCTGGCGTGCCTGCTCAGCAGGCATATCCAGATTGATGCCAAATGCTGCCAGCAGATCGGACGATCCAGATTTGCTGGAGACGCTGCGATTGCCGTGCTTCGCCACTTTCAGGCCACAAGTTGCCGCGACAAAGGCGCTGGCGGTAGAAATATTGATGCTGTTGCTGCCGTCACCGCCGGTACCCACGATATCGGCAAAGGTGTAATCCGGACGCGGGAACGGTTTCGCATCGGCCAGCAACGCGGAAGCGGCACCAGCGATCTCTTCCGGACGTTCGCCACGGACTTTCATGGCGATCAGCGCGGCGGCTAACTGCGTCGGCTCCAGCTGACCGGTGATAATGGCGCTAAATAGCTGGTGGCTTTCGCCCTGACTCAGCGTCTCGGACTGATAAAGTTTTTCCAGAATAGTTTGCATCATAATCTCCCTATTACTTCGCCAGCGCCCAGGCCAACGTCTGTTCTAACAAGCGCGCGCCCTGGGTGGTGAGAATGGATTCGGGGTGGAACTGGAAGCCACACACTCGGTCGGCATCGTGGCGCACGGCCATCACCATGCCGTTGTAGCTGGCGTTAACGGTCAATTCGGCTGGCGTATTGCTGCCCACCAGCGAGTGATAACGTGCCACCGGCAGCGGATTGCTCAGGCCCGCGAACATGCCTTCGCCATCGTGGGTAATAGAAGACGCTTTGCCGTGCAGGATCTCGCCAGCCTGGCCGACATGTCCGCCGTATGCTTCAACAATCGCCTGATGACCGAGGCAAATCCCGATAATCGGCAGGCGACCGCGCAGCGCTTGCAGTAAATCTGGCATGCAACCGGCATCTTTCGGCGCGCCCGGACCCGGCGACAGCATCAGAATCGGATTTTCCATCTGCTGCAGGCGTTCAATCAGCACTTCAGCGGGCACGTTGTTGCGATAAATCACCACGTTGTGGCCGAAGGTACGCAGCTGATCAACGAGGTTGTAAGTAAAGGAGTCGATGTTATCGAGCAGCAGGATATCGGCCATCAGAAAATCTCCTTGCAGTGATGGGCTGTTGCGATGGCACGCAATACCGCGCGCGCTTTGTTGCGGCTCTCGTCCGCTTCTGCCTGTGGCTGTGAATCCAGTACCACACCGGCACCGGCTTGCACGGTGGCGACACCGTCTTCGACCCACGCAGAGCGGATAACGATGCAGGTATCCAGATCGCCGTTAGCGGTGAAATAGCCCACTGCGCCGCCGTAGCTGCCGCGACGTGTGCCTTCTTTCCCGGCAATCAGCTGCATCGCACGTACTTTTGGTGCACCACTCAGCGTGCCCATGTTCATGCAGGCGCGGTACGCGTGCAGCACGTCGAGATCTGCGCGCAGCGTGCCGACCACGCGTGACACCAGATGCATCACGAACGAGTAGCGGTCCACTTTGGTCAGGTCAGCCACGTAGCGGCTGCCCGGCACGCAGATGCGCGCCAAATCGTTACGCGCTAAATCCACCAGCATCAGGTGTTCGGCCATCTCTTTATGATCGGTGCGCATTTCCAGTTCAATGCGGCTGTCGAGATCGCGATCCAGCGAGCCATCAGCATGGCGGCCGCGTGGGCGTGTGCCGGCAATCGGGTAAATCTCAATCTGGCGCGAGGTCGCGTCATATTTCAGTGAGCTTTCTGGCGAGGCGCCAAACAATGCGAAGTCCTGATCCTGCATAAAGAACATATAAGGGCTTGGGTTGCTGTTTTTCAGCGTGTCGTAAGCGGCCAGTGGAGAAGGACACGGCAGCGAGAAGCGACGCGAAGGGACAACCTGGAAGATTTCGCCGATGCGAATCGCTTCCTGCATCTCACGTACCACGTTGCAATACTCTTCGTCGCTTTGACTGGTGCTCAGCGTCATTTGCTCGACGCGCTGGACCGGCAATGCTGGCGCAGCTTGCGTCATCTGGCCGCGCAGTTGTTCGATGCGGCCTTGCAGACGCTGGAACTCGCTGGTCGATGGGCTGAACAAGCTGGCCTGCAGGCGCGCCGTGCGTTGCTGATGGTCGATCACCAGCAAAGTTTCGGCCAGATAGAAGCAGTAATCCGGGCAACGCTGTTCGTTACGCAGCTCCGGCAGATCTTCGAAACCCGCTACCAGGTCGTAGGCGAACAAGCCACCGAGCAGCATCGCTTCGCGTTCCTCTTCCGGGCTGTTCACCAGTTGCGGAATCAGGCGCAGCGCATCAAAAACCGAAAGGGCTTTCAGGCGGGAATCTTCGTCCTGCATACCTTGCGGCTGAGTGAAATGGAGCTCGCGGCCATCGGGGCGCACGTCGATGCGCACTTCAGATGGCAGCGCTTCGTCCAGCAGCGGCAAGATGGCGCGACCATTTTCCGACAGCGCTTTGATGGTGACGATGTTGCCCAGCGCGCTGACGCGCAGCGCGCTATCGACGATTAACAGGCTTTTCAGGTTTTGTTTGCTGTCGATATCAGCGGATTCAAGCAGCAGAGTTGCTGGACGTGCGCCGCATAACTGATGAAACACTGCGGCCGGATCTTCGCGGTAGGGCGCGGTACCGGTTATCAACTTCAATGTAGGTTTCGCAATAGCCATAATGGATTCTCTGAATTTCGCTCAAAAAAAAGCCCGCTCGGTGGCGGGCTTAGGTATCAATCTGCACTGCGGTTACGCGAGTTGTGCACGACGATGTCGCCCGATAAAGGGATCTTCGCGCCACCAACCATTTAAAAGCGTACCGAAAATAGTCATGATTAAATACCCGTTACGTGTGAACTTGTGTACTAGTTAACTGGTTCGGGCGAAAAATGTCAATACCCTTTTTCAGCCAGGGACAAAATCGTTATCATGCCTGCCGGTTTATGCAGTTGCTGGAGTTATCTTGTCGGACATCGCACGTTTTCCCCTTTATGATTTACACAGCCATACGCTGGCTTCTGACGGCTTATTAACGCCAACCGCGCTGGTGCAGCGTGCGGTTGAGATGAAAGTCGGCGTGCTGGCGATCACCGATCACGACACGGTGGCGGGCGTGGCAGAAGCGCAGGCGGCAGTGGTGCAACAGGATCTGCCGATTCGCGTGCTAGCCGGTTTAGAAGCGTCAACCTTATGGGAAAACCACGAAATCCACATTGTGGGGCTGAATGTCGATTGCCAGCATCCCGCGTTGACTGAATTCCTCGCGCAGCAGCATCAGACGCGTGTGGATCGTGCGCAGCAAATTGCCGAACGCCTTGAGCGCGCGCGTATTCCTGATGCGCTGGCCGGGGCCCAACGTCTGGCACAAGGCGGCCTGATTACGCGTGGCCATTTTGCGCGTTATCTGGTGGAGATTGGCAAAGCCGATAATATGGCGCAGGTGTTCAAGAATTATCTGGCGCGCGGGAAAACCGGCTACGTGCCTCCGCAATGGTGTACAATCAAACAAGCCATTGATGCTATTCATCATTCTGGCGGCTATGCCGTTTTGGCGCATCCCGGTCGTTATGGTTTGTCGGCTAAATGGTTAAAGCGGCTGATTGCGCATTTTGCCGACGTGGGCGGCGATGCCATGGAAGTCGCGCAGTGTCAGCAAGCGCCAAACGAGCGCACGCAGCTGGCAACCTATGCGCGTGACCATCAGTTAGCCGGGTCGCAGGGATCAGATTTCCACCAACCTTGTCCGTGGATAGAACTGGGACGCAAGTTATGGTTACCGGGCGGCGTGGAGCCGGTTTGGGAACGCTTCCCCGAGTTGGCGCCCAGCATTGCTGTTGCAGACAGGTGATATGAGGTTTTTATGAGTCAATATTTTCACATTCATCCCGACAATCCGCAGCCGCGCTTAGTGAATCAGGCCGTTGATTATCTGAACAAAGGCAGCGTGATTGTTTATCCAACCGATTCTGGCTATGCGCTGGGTTGTCGTCTGGAAGAGAAAAATGCCATGGAGCGCATTTGTCGCATTCGCCAATTGGATGGCAATCACAACTTCACGCTGATGTGTCGCGATTTGTCGGAGCTATCGACTTACGCGCAGGTGGATAACTCCGCGTTTCGCATCCTGAAAAATAATACGCCGGGCAATTACACCTTCATTTTGAAGGCGACGAAAGAAGTGCCGCGTCGTTTGATGAATGACAAACGTAAAACCATCGGTCTGCGCGTGCCGTCCAATCCGGTAGCGCTGGCAATATTGGAGCGCCTCAACGAACCGATGATGTCGACTTCGCTGATGTTGCCGGGCAACGATTTTACCGAATCCGATCCGGAAGAAATTCAGTACAGCATTGGCAAGCTGGTGGATCTGATCATCGATGGCGGCACGCTGGGACAGCAGCCGACCACGGTGATTGATCTCACCAGCGATGCGCCAGTGGTGGTGCGCGAAGGCGTCGGTGACACGCGCCCGTTCGAGTAATCATGCATGGTCAGGCGTGGCGTTCTGCGTCTGACCAATATTGGATTCCAGCCATTTTTTAAAATCCCCGTACGGAATATACAGCGAGACATCTTTTAAAATGACTTTCTTGCTGCGCACGTTAGATATTTCGTGGCTATAACCGACAATCACGCCGCCAATAGTTTGGTCAGCATTATATACCGCGCCACCTGACATTCCTTGCACAACACCAGCATTAGATGCCATCGCCATGCAGGGCTTTTTATTCCATTTATTGGTAATTGCGGTGCGCGCTAAATTAACGCCGCTCGATTCCACCGGCATAGCGGAAATAAAGCTGTAACCGTACATTTTAATCGGTTCACCAATCGCACCGCTGCGGAATTTAGCCAGCGTTTCTGGGCTATTCTTATGATAAATAATCGCGACGTCGCAATAGGGATGATAAGCCTTCACGCGCTGCACGGCGGTTTTTGCCACGTGCGCCGCCGTCAGGCTGTATTCTGGCGTCAAAGGAATGGTTGTGCCGAGGATGCCTAAACCCAGCACAGTCGGGATGCCAGTCACGCTCATATCAACGTGTTGCATCGCAGTACGACTGTACTCAGTGTGGCCCACGGAACAACCGCTCAGTGCCAGCGCAGCAAGCGCAGGCCAAAGCAGAGAGGTTTTCATGGCAGTGATCTTCATTAAAGCATGCCCGTAAAATCCCTGGTGAAGACTTTCGACATGCAAATTAAATTCATTCCGTAAATGAATAAACGCGTCAAATCCCGCGCGCGCCGGTTTATAATATCAGTGAAATTACACAGTGTTCGTTAATGGTTTGTTAGTTGAACGAATATAAATAGTAAATAAAAGCTATGTTATTATGACGACTCACTGGATTTCAGGCTTAAATTTTACACAGTTTTTTCTTCAGAACAATTCATCAAATTTAATATTAATCAAAAAATACAAAAATACAGACTTAATCCAACCTGTAGTGCCAATAAACTATCAATTTATATTTATTACCGGAAAAGGGCTTATTTAACGCCATTAAATAGTGTTTTATGCTGTTTTGTGATTTTGAACTAGATTTAAAGTTTGTGATTATCCTTAAGCATGGCGCGCAATACTGTCCTGGCAGTCTTGCGAAGCGCTAATGTATCAGGTGGCTTAAGTCGGGCGCAGATTCAGGCGGGAACGGTAAGGGGCAAGTAACAATATTTCAGTGACTTGGCGTGAATGCTGATGACAAAAATGAGATCGATCTATCAGTCAGCTGAATGTTTATTGTCGTGGTGCTAATTAAGCCGTTTTTAACGGACCCTCTGTTATCGGCAGCAAAGGAAAAGGTGTTAACAAAACTTGCGTTAGTGTAAAATCGCGGGCCGTCTGAGATTGCAGCAGCGATGCAGAGCGGTAACAGATTCTGATATGGGAATTGGTAATCCCTGTATCGTACCTCTTCTTACCACGACGCCTGGGAAGGCATACGAAAAAGCGCTGAAAATCATAGGGTTAGCCTCACCTTAATTTCTAAGTTGTTGATTTTACAACATTAAGGTGAACATAATGGGCAACATTCAGACGAACAACAAACCGAAGAAAGTGGACAACAAACCCAAATTCACAACAAAGCGTGGCAACACCTTCTATGTAAACTTTCGGCTACCGTCCGGTAAGTTCTTCCGTCAATCTCTTGGCACTGACTCCCTCAAAGAAGCCCAAATCTCAATGGGGCGACTAACTCCACTGATCCCCCTAGTGCAATCCGGGCGTATGCCTGTTGAAGAATTTCAGAAGCACATTGAAGGTTTCCGTCAGGCAACAAAACGTGATCTAGATTCTTATGTGCTCGAATGGCTGCAAGATGGGTTAGCTGAAGCTCAGAGACTGCCTGAACTGGGTAGATGGAGTAAGAAATTGTTCCCTGATGCACCGTTGTCCATTGAGCGGAGTGCAGAAGATGCAGCAGCCTATGCATCAATAGCGCATCAACGCCTTGCAACTGGCAACGATCAAATGTTCAAAATGATGCAGTACTTCTTCAAACACCAAGGGATCGGCTTATCTGATGACGACGATGAAGGGCACTCAGCGGCATCTAAAATTGAAATGAGCAGATCGCTTGTCTATCAGGCTTATGAGGCATTTTATAGAAATGACTTGCTCCGCTATCAACAATTAGTGGATGCATTACAGGGACAAATCCTGCCTCTCACCACTGCCACAACTGAGAATTCAGAAGTCACACAAGTTGAAGAATCAATGCCACTTTCTGAAGCCTGGGCCATATTCGTTAAAGAGAAGGGTAGCCAGTGGGTGAAGGCTATTGATCATGAGAACAGGCGAATCTATGAAGTGTTGTTGCATGTCGTTGGGGATGTGCCTGTAACCTCGATCACTAAGCAGGACATTCGGAAGACGCTGGAAGTTGTCAGCTTATTACCTAAACGCTTTGGACATCCTTACAAGACTATGACTCTGCAAGAGTGCATTGATTATGATGTGCCTGAAGAGGATTTGATCAGTAGTGCTACGGTCAAGAAGCATCTCAAGATCTACAGTTCATTCTTCAAAGTGTTCTTGAAGGATGAGAAAGATATTCTGACTTTGGCACCAACTGAAGGAATCAAACTAGAAGTGAAGGAAAACAGGGGCGGTAGCTTCTCTTACCCGGAGATGAAACGCCTTGTATCGCACCTGGAGAAGTTATCTGATGATGACTGGCGTAAGGCTTACTTCCTCACTCTGTGTTACACAGGGGCGCGGCGTGGCGAGATTGCTGATCTGAAAGTAGGGCAACTGCGAACCGATGAACAGACAGGACGTAAATATCTCTTCATTGATGGTGGTAAGACGGATCACGCTCAACGTCAGATACCCGTTCATAAGAACATTGAAGGGATTCTAACGAAGCTGGCAGAAGGTAAAGCAGCCACAGCAAGACTTTTCCCCAAATTCCCATATTACACTCAGGTTACAGATGCTTGGGTGGAGATTATGCACAAATGCAATGCGCCAGATCTCAACGAGAAGGGTCAAAAGCGCCGGGTGCATTCAATACGCCATTCCTTTATTACGAAGGCGGTAAAACACTGTTCTCATGTTTTAGTTCAACTTGTAGTAGGCCATAGTCTGACTGATTCTCTTGGCATCACTGCCAGATACACCCATGAACCAACACTAGAAGAATTGCTTCCTGTCGTTGATGGAGTTAACTGGTGCTGACCCTCTGATCAATTCTATTTCGAACTGGTTCTGTTCAAATGGCTTAACTCTGATTATCAGTGCAATGTTTACATCAAGGTTGAAACGTATGATGTCTTTGCCTTTTACTTTGAAATGAATGAACTTAAAGCTGGAGGTTGGGATGGGCACCACATACAAAATCACCTATGAACGGCGCGATGGTAATCTATCCAAGCAAGAAGAGATTTTATTTGATAGTGAGACTGAGCCAACTCCTGAAGAGGTGCATGAAGTGGTCAGGCGAGACACTGCGCGTTTCCATAAGTCAGGTATGGCATCATATTCGATCATCTCGGTTGAACCAGTCACATAAGCAAAAGGGGCTTAAGCCCCTCAGTTTATTTCTTGATATCGCCTGTGCATTGATATTCAACAGTAACAGTGGTTTCCATACAGCCTGAAGAAGAAGGCTGCGAACACTGAGAAGTGAAGCCCCCAAATGGTTCGGCACCATTATAACCCCAAGCTGCACAGCGTTGTTTAGCTGCTGCCATCCCTTGTTGAGGATCTATAACTGGCTTCTCGAACATTCCATAGCTATAACTCATCCGCACTGTGCCATCCGATTTACTTCCTCCAGTTGGCACCATCTGTTTTTGAGCCGCGCATCCTGCCAGAAGAGTAACTGCCAAAGCAATAATAGCTCTTTTCTTGTTCATGATCACAATCCTTGAAACTTATTGTAATGAAAATACACATTCGCACCCTAAAGGATTGCTAATCCTAAACGAAAAATACACAATATTTAAGAAATATCTCATTGTTGTTTTGTATTTGGTTTTAAATGTTACTTATCAATAGGATAGAGGGAATTTATATGCCAATGAGCGATCATGAGTATGTGAACTTTTCGGAAGATCACGAAATGAACTATCACGCACGTAAAGTAAATAAGCGAGAAACTGAATCAAATCGCACAATTCTGCGAACGATGGGGACAGAGCTTAAACACCAACTTGGCAAAACAAGATTGACACACGGTGAATTTCATCCATACGTCAATCGTAATAAGTCTCGCTTAGATTGATTCCACTTGTGGCGGGATTTTGCGTTTACCGCCACATACCCGGAATATTTTGACGCCCCCCCTCTAATAGTCGTTCATTCAAACTCACTTAATCAGTGCCGAACATCAAATTTTAACCCCCGCCAATCTCTGGTCAGACCTCCCGTCAAATATCTTGGTTATTCTCAGCTAACGTAAGTGGGTTGTTGGTGGTATCACAAATCGACCGTTTTAAGATACTAGTAAAATGATACGCATTTGGTGTCATAAAAATAGAATTTGATGATTTATGATGCCATGTGCTTTAATGAGCACATTAGATGATACTAGTGGGGTGAGATGGATGAGAATTTTTGCATATTGCCGTGTTAGCACTACTGAGCAGACGACAGAAAACCAGGTATTAGCAATTCGTAAAGCTGGCTTTGACGTTCCAGATAATCGTGTTGTATCTGAACAGGTGAGTGGTAGTCAGGCGGCTATGTTGAGAAATGGCTTCAAGATGCTGGTGGAGCATAAACTTGAAGCAGGTGATCAACTGGTAGTGCTGAAGTTGGACAGACTGGGAAGAGGGGCTATTGATGTCCTGAGCACTCTTGAAATGCTCACTGCAAAAGGAATTAAAGTGGTGAGTCTTGATCTACCAACATCAGATCTTACAAGTGCTGAAGGGCGTTTGATGCTGGGTGTATTTAGTGCGTTCGCACAGTTCGAAAAGGATCGTTTGATAGAGCGAACTCAGGAGGGATTAGCCCGAGCTAAGGCAGCGGGTGTTAAACTTGGCAGACCACCAGCAATGAAAACTTATAGAAGTGTCCAGGTTGCCAAAGCCAGAGGGTTATCTCAGGCGAAAGTTGCTGAAGAAATTGGTGTGTCACTAGCGACAGTTAAGCGCCATTGGAAATAAAAAATACCCGGCAGACGCCTCGGACGAAGTGAAAACCGGGATGCCCCCAGTATAGGCAATTTGCACACAGCAAGAAGGGAATACACCACGAATGAAATTCCCCTCCAACACAGCTTCCTGCTGCGCTTAAGTCACTAACTCATTCTTTAGAAGAGGTTTCAGGTGATTTTTTGATAAAGTTTTGTAAGTGATTGGTTTTATGTGTCAAATCGTCATTTAATACCGCTTCAATAAAGGCCAACTGCTTTTCATTGAAGTCCCAGCCATCCAGCTTGCGAAATCCCACTTCTTTTAGTTTATTGCCCAAAGCAGTATGCATATTGCAAGCCCCCACACCAATGAACAAAAAACTAAAAGATGTAACCACGTCATTCTCCATGACATTACACCTTACCTTTACAAAAACTCATAAGATGAGAATTGTCTCATAAAATCATGACTGGATGTAATTTTAGGAGTGGTCCTAGATCATTTTTGTGGAAGATTGTTTGATTAAACTTGGAGGTTATAGGTGGTGAGCGAGTTAGGAAAAGAAACCGGCAACGTATAAGGAGTAACACGAAGCCGGGCGCCTGGTGCGGACGTAGGATAAAATACAATTCTCAAGGTTTAAGCTTGGGACACCTTTGTCATCATGATTGTTTCAAATCATCTAACGCGATGCGATAAGATCTCTATGTTCTGGAATGGTACAGACTCAAACAGGTAGCCTTGCAGCCCCCAAATATCAACACTTTTGATAATCTCCAAGTGTTCTTCGCTTTCAATACCTTCAACGACAATCCTGTCGCAATAGCTCCTTATCTTTTTGATTAAAAGGGGGAAGCTTGCCTTCTTAACCTGAGCATTGAAGAAGACGCGATCTATTTTAACCACGTCAAAATAGCCATTAATTAAACTTCTCACATTAGCGCCCCCAGCTCCAAGGTCATCAAGCCAGAGTGCGTTTTTCCCTTTCTTCAAAAAACTGAGCAATGAACTTTCCTGCCCATTTTGCAAGCCGGGAAATTGTTCAGAAATCTCCAGCTTGATAAATGGCATCGATTCAAACGTGCCACGAAGGGAGGAGTCATCTTTCAGCAATTTAGCCATAGAATGGTCAATGTTAACTGTGCAGAAAAAATGATTAGTCAGAAACCAATCTTGTTTATTGGCTATGACTGAGCACTGTTCGAATAAGAATCCTCGCTTACGCTCTAAATCCCAACCTGCGATCACATAGCCAGGATGCAACTGTTTGTTTTGGTTTGAAATGAATCGGGTCAGGAGTTCAACACCAAGTGTTCTTCCCTTTAGATCAACTATAGGTTCGGCAATAAATCCAATGTCCATACCGTATCTCACACCTATTAGTGCAGCTCAATGAATTATATGAATAAATCGAAAAAATGTCCATCTGGCATTATCAGACTTAAGCCAAAGATGAACGGTAGGGCATCCCTGAGCGATTCGATAAATCTACGCTGTTCTTCCGTTAGCTCCCAACCTTCAAGCGAGGCACATTGAGACTGCTCTCTGTCTGGCTGCTCTTCTGAAGGGATGGTGTCTTCTACATCAGCGCCCATATCACTCACCCCCATGCTGCAACACAAAACAGAAAGACTGCAATCCAAGTTGCTCTACGAGACATCGGAGATATTCCTTTATCTATTTAATAAATAAAAACGATTTTATAGACCAGTAAAATCAATCAATATTTAGGATTTTACTTAAGGATGAAGTTAATGCAATAGGCTACCGTTTCGTTATCAGTGTTTTTTCATACAGCTTACGGATGGTGCATCAGTCGTAGATCATCGTGTGTTGTTCCAATCACTGCCCTAAAATGCCAATCCTCAAGCGTCCAAGGCAATCCATCCAGACCTGCTATCAATAACTCCCAATCAATCCTCTTCTGCTTTGCATCCACTTGCTGACGCTCACCCATGGGGAGTTGCCGCGCTCCACTCACGTAATCTTCAAAATCATCCTGGTGAATCAGGTAGCCCGGTGAATATTCAATGAATGGCGTTCCATCGATCCTACGTGGGCACAGTATTAGCTTCTTTATGGCCCTCTCTGGCGCTTCCTCTTGATGCTTGTGGCCATTAGCGAAGAGTTTTAAATCGCTCCTGATGGCACTGATGCGTTCATTTCTTGCAGGGTCTGCAAGGAATGTATCCAAGTTCTTTTTGTATCGTTTGTTAGCTGCCAAATGGCCTCCTGTAAGTCTGCGGTGATCACATCCTCCGGCTGTATGCCGCGATTTAGTAACATCTATTGATTATTAAAAGTTGAAGTGATAGTGGTGTGATCAGCGTGTCAAACTGCGGTATGAAAAAGCTGATTTGAATAAAACTTTTGTTTAATGCGTTGTTAAGCAAAGTGGCAGTTATACCGTCCCGGCTGGCGTTTCCGGCACACTTCCAAACTGGAGGAAAGTAAAGCAGTCTAACTGCCATTGCATTACTCTGGAGAAAAGATCGTGCCAGATGCTCTCTGCGGTGCCTGCTGGTAGCTTCTTATTCGCATGAAGAAAGGCTTTTGGCACGATGCTGTTTTGTTTGTGAGGGTTGGCTGCGTCTGCCAGACTAGACAGGAGGTTTTCCTGATCTGCATCCATTGTTGACAGTTGGGTGTGATAGGGTGGATAGGCCAGGAAGTAGTTGTATCCTCCACGGCACAGCGCATAACCTTCCGTAACCAGCGATTGAGCATACCGCTGTTGTTGACTGCCTGACGGGTAAAGCTGTGCGAATCGAATCAGTTCGCGCAGATAAACTTCTGCTACTTTCTTCTCCGGGTAAACCGGGAGCGCTTCCCAGTGATCGGACGATTCTAGGCGTTTACCTGTTGCTTTGTTGTAACGTGTGATTTCTTCTTCTAAGTGGTTCATATCGTATTCCTCATTCTCTGTGTATGGCTCGCCAAAGTGCTCGCGTATCTGCACCATGACTTCTTTGTTATGTAATTGGGAAGCAATCTCCAGTAAACGAAAGAACGGGAGATTCTCCAGATTGGGGATTTTTGCCTTTAAAGACTTGTAGGTGATTTCTTTTTTACCGCGCTCAACGCCTGATGCACGAAGAAACTCCTCCCAGATACCTTGTTCAGTAAGGTATGTGCGGATTTTGGCTCTGATGCTGCTGTCGCTTGTGTTGGCGTCAATACGGTATGGCATCTTCAGGTATCCGGCTGCAATGCTGACGCCGTAACCCTGAACAGGCATTGCTGCCTGTGCTGCACGGTTATTGCTGGCTGGTGCAACAAAGAGATTGTTTGGGTGAAGTGTGCCTATCCTGCCTTTTACTTTCTTGCCGGGGTAGATGTGGCAAATGTCATAGTTGAAACCATTCTCCGCATACGGCAAACGCGATTGCTTCCATCTTACCAGATGAAACAGGGCAAGCATTTCTGCTTTGGTGGCTGGAAGGATTTCGACTGTTTTACTTCGCTTGCATTGCTTCACCAGCCAGTCAGATACACCTGAACGAAAAAAGGCAGACTCCAGATCTTCAAGTGGTGTCTCTGATTGTTTGCTTGTTGTTCTTTTTCCTTTTGTTTGTTGTTTTCTTGATGCTGCTTTCCGGCAATTGACGCTGCAATAGGCCGCTGTGGAACGTTGAGGCTGAAACTCAACTCCACACTGTTTGCAATGAATGTTCATACACTCCTTGTGAAATAGATTAAGGGGTAATGTCGTGGCTGAAGCCACTCCAAAGACTATCTGTGAAACAGGTCTTAGCGTGACATATTCTTACCCCTGCTAGATCATCATTCTTTTTGGGGTAAAACCCAGCAATGACGCGGGTTTAGAGGCCATTAATTGCTGTTCAAAAAATAACCAACCTCCGAAAAGTGGCCCTTTTTTACTTCGATTTTCACCCCCTCTTTCGAGACTTTCATCTAAGAAGTTAGGTGGTGAAGATCGAGAAGGGAATAAAATTTGTCGGTGCTGATGTGATAGATAACAGGAGTTCCCTCCTCGGTGCAACGAAACTCAATAAGGCCCAACCGCACTAGTTCGAGTAAATCAGATTCCATCTTTGGGTATAAAACCCGCACTGATAAGAACGGAGAGAAATTTCTCCAGTTGCTGACGTGTTACGGTGACTGTATTCATTTTACTCAATTTCGCTGTATACTAGTGCGGCTCGAATACGGTCGCGCATAGTTGGTGCTTTTGCTTCCAGCGCTGCGGCCTCTGCTGCGTTTTTGGCTTCTAGTTCTGTCCTGTGACGTTCTGTATACACCTGAGTGATTTCTTCAGTGATTTGATCTACCAAATCGGCCTCAGCTTGGGCTTCCAGTTCTTCGCGGTCGGCATCTACAACTGACTGCGGACGGTCGAGAACAACGCGCATCATTGGACTACCAGGGATAAAAATCTCCTGATCACGTAAGTCAGAGATTCGATAGCCTGCGAGGATAAAATCCTGAAGTCGTACAAGGGAAACCGGATGCACCTCGATCAGTTCTTCACGCTCACGTAGGTGGCGCTGAGTGTATTGATGAACATAGGAATCACGTTCTGAGTGGTAGATAGCACGGATTTCTTTTTTTGCTTCTGCTGGTAATTTGAATGTTGTCATTATAGTTGTTCCTTATTTTGTTTGATTTCAAGTAGTCGTTTGATGTTGATTCGGTTACAGCTTTTACACGTAAAGGGTGATTTGCTGTCTGCGGCGTATTCGGTGACGTAATACCAGATGCCGTTGTAGAAGTCCTTTTGAATAAGGCCCGATTCCAGCCACTGATTGATCACGCGGTGCGGGTTGCCGTTGTCCCATTCCTGAAGGAAGTCTTCAAAGGTGAAGCAGTGTTTCATCATCTGCTCTGCCCAATACAGGAAGGCAACGCGGGTTGGAGTTGTCGGAAGGTTATGACTTCGAAGGCGGTCACGGTAAACGTGATATTCGAAACGAGGCATCCACGCCTCAATAAGGTGTAGCGAGTTGCTACTATCTGTGTCATTCATCAGTATGCGATTTCCTTTTGTTTAGGTGAAAAAATCCCACGCGAAAGAAAAGCCCGGCTCATCAAGGAGACACTGCTTGGATGACAGTTTTGATAATGAGCGCGGCAATCGCGCGGGAGATTTTGGGTTTCACTGGCGTGTGAAGGTTTGCTATGAAATGGTGCGTGTGACGCGATTACGGCTGGGCCTGTGATGCTGAAAGCTCGATAAGAAGAAGTAAACTCTGTGAGATACTTTCTTACGCTTTGCTTACCCTACAATTGATTATAATAGATTTAGCACAAAATGTCAATAATTATTTATTGACTTTCTTCTGTTGCTTGTGATAGGGCTAAGCGCCTCTTGAATGGTATCCAATAGGAAGAAAGTTAGCTTGAATGACGGCTGTTTTGTAAACATAATATCTCACTATTAGAGTGAGTTATGGGATTTAGGAGCAGACTATCACTATCAGGGACGAATGCTTTCGTTACATCCGGCACGGTGTTAACAATGGCGGTAAGGATGACTGGCGCACGCCGTTTCACTTGTTAAGGGAATTAGACAATGAATTTGATTTCACTGTTGATGCGGCAGCAGATGCTGACAATGCAGTGTGTGACCGGTATTGGGATGCTGATACTGATGCACTGAAACAGAGCTGGGAAGGTGAGAGGGTATTTTGCAATCCTCCTTTCTCAATGACGGCGGTTTTCCTTACGAAAGCAGGTGAGGCTGACTTATCGATATTCGTTATTGCAGCCAGACCACAGGCGACATATTTTCTCTCTGGCGTGTTCGCTAACCCTCACTGTCACGAAATCAGGTTTCTGCACCGTGGCGTTAAGTTCATCCATCCTGCACGGCTTGAGAGCGTGAGATCACCATTACCAATCTGTGTTGTTGTGTTCAGAAAAGAATATTGTGCAGGGGATAAGCGCGTAACTGTAGCTTGTGCCGATTCAGGGAAAGAGTTATGCACGGTTGCAGGACGTAAGCCAGGCAAACCTTCAACTCATACATTCTCAATCAAGGATAAGGTCATTCAGGACTTTAGAAGAGGCATGAAGGTGGGGGAATTAGTGGAGTGGCACAAAGTAAGCAGAGCAACTATTTATAGATGGGTCAGATAGCTTCTGTGACGTTTTCAGAAACACGCTTAATAGAATTGGTTGTTGGGTTAAGGTTGGCGAACAGCGTGCGAAAGAGGGGATTACAGGAAGTGTAAGATGTTGTGAGTTACCTCAGCTGGATAACCTTAATATTAAGTTCTAACTGCACTTAGTTAATTGTTAACTTTGTTGTGTTTCATCTGTTAGATCAGAACTAACGTTAGTTACCACTAAAGTAAGTTGATGCATCTAACCACTCTATGATCTTATCCCTATACCCTTAACAGGAAGGGATACATTAATTAGCTATGTTCCATTCCGTAGACTCCTATCTACGATAGTCATCTACTACATGAAACATAGCTAGAGAGAATATTTAAACAAAGAGATAATAACACCTCGCTACGCTCGGCTTTTCAGTTGTTAGGGTATCACATTTTCTATTCCATGTCAAATTTAATTGTATTGATAAAGTCGTAAAATTGAAGTATAGGCTGGTTGTACTAAGGATTGAGAAAAATCCGATTTAAATGTAAAGTTTTTGTTGGGTTGATGTAATTGATACATTAACTCTCTTTTCATTGGTTCAGCCCAGCCAATAAAAGTTGCTGCACAATCCCCAGATTACTGATGATTTAAAGTGACGAGTTTGGTTAAGCCTCAACTTAAACACATTTTATCGAGGTGGAACAATAAGTTGAAGTAGGCTGGGAAATTTTATAGAAACGCCAATCATTAACCTAACTTAATAATCAACCCGAGACTGATGTTTCTATCCTTGTTTATAAGTTATGCCTGCTTAAGAAATTTAGGCGCATTCGTTTTTCAATCAAAAACCTTCATCTCTACAATAGAAACAATCGATTTAACCTTACGATTAGTAGTGCCATCCTACACCTGCGGTATACTTATTAATCATTACCTTGGGAAGAAATTGTATGGCCTATGTTTTCCATCGTCGTGAACCTGAAGACAAAAACACAGTGGTTATCAGGGAACAATGGCAGATCACATATTGGATGTTATCTCTACACACAACACAAGATAAGCTCGTCGAAGCCCTCAAAGCAGTGGGCGCTGACGTTGAAGAAGTTAAACGATACCTACTGCATTGAATAATCCATTTTTAATGATGACCCGCTGTAAGAGCGGGTTTTTTATTGCCTGTAACTTGTGCAACAAGGTGGACAACAATAAGCGTTACTTCGTGTTGCACATCCTGTATAATGGCACCTACAGGTGAAACTAACGTATTGATTTTATTAAGTATTGCTTTAACAATCCGACGCCTGGGAAGGCGACAACGAGGCTCCATGAGCGAAAAATTACAGAAAGTATTAGCGCGCGCCGGTCACGGTTCGCGTCGCGAAATCGAAACCATGATTTCAGCCGGACGCGTCAGCGTTGACGGCAAACTGGCGACGCTTGGCGATCGTGTTGAAAGTGATAAATCCCTGAAAATTCGTATTGATGGCCATCTGGTGTCCATCGCTGAGTCGGCGACCGAAGTGTGCCGCGTACTGGCGTATTACAAACCGGAAGGTGAGCTCTGCACGCGTAACGATCCGGAAGGGCGTCCAACCGTGTTTGATCGTCTGCCGCGTCTGCGTGGTTCACGCTGGATTGCCGTTGGTCGTCTGGATGTGAATACCTGCGGTTTGATGCTGTTCACCACCGATGGTGAACTGGCTAACCGTCTGATGCACCCAAGCCGTGAAGTTGAGCGTGAATACGCGGTTCGCGTGTTTGGCGAAGTGGATGACGATAAAATCCGTCAGCTGAGCAAAGGCGTGCAGCTGGAAGATGGCCCGGCATCGTTCAAAACCATTAAGTTTGCCGGTGGCGAAGGCATTAACCAATGGTACAACGTGACGCTGACCGAAGGACGTAACCGCGAAGTGCGTCGTCTGTGGGAAGCGGTCGGCGTGCAGGTTAGTCGCCTGATGCGTGTGCGTTACGGTGATATCCAGTTGCCAAAAGGCTTGCCACGCGGCGGCTGGATCGAGATGGAATTACCGGCGGTTAACTATCTGCGTACGTTAGTCAGTATGCCGGAAGAGACGGTGACTAAAGTTGCCGTCGAAAAGGATCGTCGTCGCACCAAGGCTAACCAAATCCGTCGTGCGGTAAAACGTCACGGTGTGGTGAGCAACAATCCGCGTCGTAATAACACCAAACGCGGTTCCTGATGCGAAACCTGACGCCGTACTTCGCGGCGTCAGCGTTTTACCAGTCTATTCCTTGCTGTGCCTGAATTCCCGCATCGAACGCATGCTTCACCGGACGCATTTCCGTCACGGTATCCGCCAAATCCAGTAACGTACGATGACAGCCGCGACCGGTAATGATCACGCTTTGCTGTGCAGGGCGCTGTTGCAGTACATCGACCAACTCATTTAAATCCAGATAATCCATGCTCACCATGTAAGTGATTTCATCCAGGATCACCAGATCGACGCTGTCATCGGCCAACATGCGACGCGCCTGCTGCCACACCAACTGACAGGCGGCGGTATCGGTCTCGCGGTTCTGCGTATCCCAGGTAAAACCGGTAGACATCACCTGAAATTCGACGCCGTGCTGCTCCAGCAAGTTGCGTTCACCGTTTGGCCATTCGCCTTTAATAAACTGAACCGCCGCCACTTTTTTACCGTGCCCACAGGCGCGCAACGCGGTGCCGAAAGCGGCGGTGGTTTTGCCTTTGCCGTTACCGGTGAACACCATCAAAATGCCGCGCGTCTCGGTGGCGGCGGCGATACGGGCATCGACTTGCTCTTTAAGGCGTTGCTGGCGTTGCTGATGGCGATCGCTCATGCGGTTGCTGGCCCCGCTTTACGTCCCGGCTGCGCATCGAAGCTGGTACCGGTTTTACGACGACTGTCATCGCCCATTAAATAGAGGTAGAGCGGCATCAAATCAGCCGGGGTTTTGAGTAAATTGGCATCCTCTTCCGGGAAGGCGCTGGCGCGCATTTTGGTGCGCGTGCCGCCAGGATTGATGCAGTTCACTCGCAGATGACGGTTTTTATACTCGTCTGCCAGTACCTGCATCATGCCTTCAGTAGCAAACTTCGAAACCGCGTACGCGCCCCAGCCGGCACGTCCGGTGCGGCCCACGCTTGAGGTGGTAAATACCAGCGATCCGGCATCCGATTGCAGCAGCAGCGGCAGTAATGCCTGGGTTAAATAGAAGGTGGCATCAAGATTAATCTGCATCACGTCACGCCAGATCTGCGGATCGAGTTCTTCCAGCGGCACAATCTCGCCCAGAATGCCGGCGTTGTGCAGCACGCCATCCAGACGCGGCACCAGAGCAGCGACCTGATCGGCCAGCTGCTGGCAGCTTTCTGGCGTGGCTTCAGCCAGATCCAGTAATAAAGAAGACGCAGGCTGCTTGTTTAACTGGTTGATGGCTTGTTCAGTTTTCTGCAGCGTGTCGGCGTTGCGTCCCAGCAGGATGACGCGCGCGCCGTAGCGCGCATAGGTCAGCGCTGCTTCACGGCCAATGCCGTCGGAAGCGCCGGTGACGAGAATGATGCGATTTTCCAGCAGATCGCTTTTCGGTTGATAATGCACAGCGATGTCCTTTGCTCGGGTCAGGAGGTTTTTGGCTTTATGCCTGAATTTGCCGCGCGGTGCAATCGCTTAGCCTCGCATTCTGTGCCGCCTGCGGGCATTTCAGGCGACGACAGCGCGTAAAGCGGGTAAACTTGAAGCTGTTGTAATTTACTGTTTAATAAGGCGGCAGAATGGATTTTTTCTCCAGTTACGGATTATTTCTGGCTAAGGCCGTCACCGTGGTGGTGGCGATCGCAGCTATTGTTCTGATTGTGCTTAATGCCGCGCTGCGTAAACGTCACAGCAGCGGCCAGCTGCGTTTGACGCATCTTGATGATGATTATCGTGAGATGAAGGAAGATCTGCAGCTCGCCAAAATGAAGCCACAGGCGCAAAAAGTGTGGCTCAAGCTGCATAAGAAAGAAGAGAAGCAAAAGGCGAAAGCCGATAAACGCAATGCCAAAGCGGGCGTGAGCGAGACGCTGAAACCCACGCTGTATGTGCTGGAGTTCAAAGGCAGCATGGACGCGAGTGAAGTCACTTCATTACGTGAAGAGATCTCCGCGGTGCTGGCGGTTGCGCTGCCGGGCGATGAAGTGCTACTGCGTCTGGAAAGCCCAGGCGGCGTGGTACACGGCTACGGTTTGGCGGCTTCGCAGCTGCAACGTCTGCGTGATGCCGGCCTGCAATTGACAGCCGTGGTGGATAAAGTCGCTGCCAGCGGCGGTTACATGATGGCTTGCGTGGCGGATCGTATTGTGGCGGCACCGTTTTCTATTATTGGTTCGATTGGCGTGGTCGCGCAGATCCCTAACTTCAACCGACTGTTAAAGCGTAACGATATTGACGTTGAGCTGCATACCGCCGGTCAATACAAACGTACCTTAACGCTGTTTGGTGAAAACACCGACGAAGGGCGCGAGAAATTCCAGGAAGATCTCAATGAAACGCATCAACTGTTTAAGGATTTCGTACAGCAGATGCGTCCGTCGCTTGATCTGAATAAAGTGGCGACCGGCGAGCATTGGTATGGCCGTCAGGCGCTGGATTTAGGTCTGGTCGATGAAATCGGCACCAGCGATGCTTTGATTATCAAGCATATGGACCGCTTCACCGTGCTGGGCGTGCACTATGCACGTAAGCGTAAAATGATGGATCGCTTCACCAACAGCGCCAGTCTGGCGGCAGAGCGGTTGATTCTGAAAATTTGGCAGCGCGGCGAGAAGCCGCTGTTATAACCGAGCCCGGCAATTGCCGGGCTTTTTTTATGCCAGATGATATTGAGAGGAGAGTTCGACCGCGAGGTGTTTAAACACATTAAATACCGTGGTGGTTTTGGCCGTAGGCAAGCCTTGATCATCAAGAAAATAGGGACCGCGAAACACCAAAACCTCACCTTGCTGAATCACGTCATTAGCTTCTAATCCGACAAAATAAGTGTCGTGCTGCGTGATTATCTGATTGGCTATTTCCAGTAACGCGTGGCGTGAAATAGATTCCGTTGGCACTGACATTTTTCACCTCTTTTTTGACAGCCATTTTTCTCCTTCTATATTACTTGCGAGCTATCGCGTTCAGCAAATCAGCATTGCGTCATAAAACTGGCGCAAAATTAGGCAGAATGCTAATTAAGTTGCGTAACGGATTTTATCAGGTAGAGTGTGGGCGATTCAGCTTTCAGGGAGATCACACCCGGATGTGTGGTTCTGTCAGATGGAAAACTCGCTCCTAATCATAAAGTTGCAGAAGTCGACGCAATCTGACCTGAGATTATCCCTGCTGCCTTGAAATGCGAAATGCTGGCAGCAATATTGAACCCATTGGGTTTTGGGACCTCCAATTCTCTCCCGTTTATCAGGACGTTTCATTTAGGTAAAGGTACATATGGGTAAATCACTCGTAATCGTTGAGTCCCCGGCAAAGGCCAAAACAATCAATAAATACCTCGGTAATGACTACGTGGTGAAATCCAGTGTCGGTCATATCCGTGATTTGCCGACCAGCGGTTCAACTGCCCGTAAAAGTGCCGACGGGGAAAAAGCGAAACCTGGAAAAAAGGTAAAAAAGGATGAGAAAGCCGCACTCGTAAACCGCATGGGCGTTGATCCATGGCATGGTTGGGAAGCGGATTATCAAATTCTGCCGGGCAAAGAGAAAGTTGTCGCTGAGTTGAAAAACCTGGCTGCCGATGCAGACCACATCTATCTCGCAACCGACCTTGACCGCGAAGGGGAAGCCATTGCCTGGCACCTGCGGGAAGTGATCGGTGGGGACGATAAGCGCTTTAGCCGCGTGGTGTTTAACGAAATTACCAAGAATGCGATTCGTCAGGCGTTTGACAAGCCGGGCGAGCTCAATATTGAACGTGTTAACGCACAGCAAGCGCGCCGCTTTATGGATCGCGTGGTGGGTTACATGGTTTCCCCACTGCTGTGGAAGAAAATTGCTCGCGGCCTGTCAGCCGGTCGCGTTCAGTCGGTTGCTGTGCGTTTGGTGGTTGAGCGCGAGCACGAAATCAAAGCCTTTGTGCCAGAAGAGTATTGGGAAATCGATGCTGATTTCGCCACGCCGAAAGGCGCCGATCTGGCTATGCAGGTTACGCATCAGAATGACAAAGCGTTCCGCCCGGTTAATCGTGAGCAAACTCACGCGGCGGTGGCGATTTTGCAGAAAGCGCGTTACGAAGTGCTGGATCGTGAAGATAAACCGACCAGCAGCAAGCCTTCTGCACCTTTTATTACCTCAACGCTGCAACAGGCGGCGAGTACGCGTTTGGGCTTCGGCGTGAAGAAGACCATGATGATGGCGCAGCGCTTGTATGAAGCGGGCCACATCACTTATATGCGTACCGACTCCACCAACCTGAGCCAGGATGCTGTGGCGATGGCGCGTGGCTATGTTGAGAGTAGCTTCGGTAAAAAGTATCTGCCAGAAGCGCCGAATACCTATGCCAGCAAAGAGAATTCACAGGAAGCGCACGAAGCGATTCGTCCTTCTGATGTGAATATCGTCGCTGAGCAGCTGAAAGATATGGAAGCTGACGCGCAGAAACTGTATCAGCTGATTTGGCGCCAGTTCGTTGCCTGCCAGATGGTACCGGCTCAGTACGACTCCACCACGCTGACCGTGGGCGCGGCTGAATTCAAATTGAAAGCCAAAGGTCGTACGCTGCGTTTCGATGGCTGGACGCGCGTGATGCCTGCGCTGCGTAAAAATGATGAAGATCTGACGCTGCCGCCAGTTGATGTTGGCGACATGCTGGATCTTAAAGAGCTGATGCCAAGCCAGCACTTCACTAAACCGCCAGCGCGCTTCAGCGAAGCGTCACTGGTCCGTGAGCTGGAAAAACGCGGCATTGGTCGTCCATCTACTTACGCCTCGATTATCTCCACCATTCAGGATCGTGGTTACGTGCGTGTTGAGAATCGCCGTTTCTACGCTGAAAAAATGGGTGAAATTGTTACCGATCGTTTGGAGTCTAACTTCCGCGAGCTGATGAACTATGACTTCACCGCGCGCATGGAAAATAGCCTCGATCAGGTGGCAAATAATGAAGCCGAATGGAAAGCGGTGCTCGACTCCTTCTTCAGTGATTTCAGCCAGCAGTTAGATGATGCTGAGAAAGATCCGGAAGAGGGCGGCATGCAGCCGAACCAGATGGTTTTGACGTCGATTGACTGTCCAACCTGTAGCCGTCCGATGGGAATTCGAACCGCCAGTACCGGCGTGTTCCTCGGTTGCTCGGGTTATGCGTTGCCGCCGAAAGAGCGCTGCAAGCAGACCATCAACCTGATCCCAGAAAATGAAGTGCTCAACGTGCTGGAAGGCGATGATGCCGAAACCAACGCGCTGCGCGCCCGTCGTCGTTGCCAGAAGTGTGGCACCGCGATGGACAGCTATTTGATCGATAACCAGCGCAAGCTGCACGTCTGCGGTAATAACCCAGAGTGCGACGGCTACGAGATCGAGCAGGGCGAATTCCGTATCAAGGGCTACGATGGTCCGATTGTAGAGTGCGAGAAATGTGGTTCTGAGATGCACCTGAAAATGGGTCGTTTCGGTAAGTACATGGCCTGTACCAACGACGAGTGCAAAAACACCCGTAAGATTCTGCGTAATGGTGATGTCGCGCCGCCGAAAGAAGATCCGGTACCGCTGCCAGAACTGCAGTGTGAAAAATCGGATGCTTACTTTGTGCTGCGTGATGGTGCAGCGGGCGTGTTCCTTGCCGCTAATACCTTCCCGAAATCACGTGAAACGCGCGCGCCGCTGGTGGAAGAGCTGCAACGCTTTGCCGACCGTCTGCCAGAGAAGCTGAAATATCTGTCAGAAGCGCCAGCCGCCGATCCGGAAGGGAATAAGACGATGGTGCGTTTCAGTCGCAAGACTAAACAACAATATGTCTCCTCCGAAAAGGATGGCAAAGCCACTGGCTGGTCAATGTTCTATATTGACGGCAAATGGCAGGAAGCGAAGAAGTAATTCCCCACAAGGCCAGCATCCGCTGGCCTTTCTCTTATCCTTATAGCTAATCGTTCTACATTCTTCCTTTAACTGATATAGTAGTTATAGAACTCTTTTCGTTTCGCTGACTCGCTTTCCCTCCCTCACCGCAATCAAGGCGGAAACACGCCTGCCGGGAATGCACCTCTGTCGCTACCAGGAAGATATAACTATGAAATTGCAGCAGTTGCGTTACATCGTCGAAGTGGTTAATCACAATCTTAATGTCTCATCGACCGCCGAAGGCTTATATACCTCGCAGCCAGGCATCAGTAAGCAAGTCCGTATGTTAGAAGATGAGCTGGGCGTGCAGATATTTGCGCGCAGTGGTAAGCATCTGACGCAAGTAACGCCTGCAGGCGAAGAGATTATTCGGATTGCGCGCGAAGTGCTCTCCAAAGTTGACGCGATTAAATCGGTTGCCGGTGAACATACCTGGCCGGATAAAGGTTCGTTATATGTAGCGACCACGCACACGCAAGCGCGTTATGCGCTTCCTGGCGTGATTAAAGGCTTTATCGAACGTTATCCACGCGTCTCATTACATATGCATCAGGGATCGCCCACACAAATAGCTGAAGCGGTTTCAAAGGGGAATGCGGACTTTGCCATTGCCACCGAAGCGCTGCATCTGTATGACGATTTGATCATGCTGCCGTGCTATCACTGGAATCGCGCCATCGTCGTGACGCCCGACCATCCGCTGGCAGGTAAATCGAATGTGACAATCGAAGAGCTGGCTGATTTCCCGTTAGTGACCTACACCTTCGGCTTTACCGGCCGTTCAGAGCTGGATACCGCGTTCAATCGCGCAGGATTAACACCACGCATCGTCTTTACTGCGACAGATGCTGACGTAATTAAGACCTATGTGCGTTTAGGCTTGGGCGTTGGGGTGATTGCCAGCATGGCGGTGGACCCAATTGCAGACCCCGATTTGGTGCGCATTGAAGCATCAGAAATCTTTACGAATAGTACGACCAAGATTGGCTTTAGACGTAGCACCTTTCTGCGCAGCTATATGTATGATTTTATTCAACGTTTCGCACCGCACCTCACGCGTGATGTGGTGGATGCGGCGGTCGCACTGCGCTCCAATGAAGACATTGAAGCGATGTTCCGCGACATCAAATTACCCTTCAAGTAAATTCCTAACTCATTCTTTTGCCAAGGTGTCCAGTGGGCACCTTCGGAATCCCTTAGCGCTTAGCGCCACGAGTACTTCAAAAAAAATCATTATTTTTATGTAAATGAAACATGGGTCACATGTTTTTTCATTGTTATCTATTAAATGCGAATCAGTACACAATTTTTACGATGCTACTTTGCAGCTCGCCAGGAATATTCCCATACTCTAGTTAAGAGTTGATGGAGAAGGGCTTTTTTACTGGGTTGGTAAATTAAACTCAAATTTAGATTGGATCTAATTTGCTGTTAACCCAAATTTACAATGTAACGATTTAATTAATAGTTATGTTGGCAATTAAATTTATCTCATCAATCTTTTGTGTTTTGATAAATAGCGTTAATCGTTGTGCTCAATAAAAATAACTGGATTTTCGGTCTTAACAAGTTTAGGATTCGTCCTAAATCTTAATCGTTGTCATCAATCGTTTTATTGAGAGTGATTATCAAAAACTATGAATACGAGAATAACTGTACAGCCGGGCTTCCGGACTAAAAGCACCAAAGTTGAGCGTACTGGCAATACCCGTCGCAAAGCTTGGATGACTGTCTTCGCTGCTTCAGCACTGTTCTGGGTAGTGGTGGCGTTAATGATTTGGCGTATGTGGGGTTAAGCCATGTGGGCAAATACACTCAGTCGTAAGCATCCGGTTTCTGCGCGTCAGCCGCAAACGCCTGCGTGCAAAGTGAAAGACGTTGTATCCACTGAACCACAAGTGACCATTCCTGTTTCGTGGGAACTCAGTGAGAATCAGCGCAATTTTATTGAATCCTTCATGGATATGAAGTCCAAATAACGCGGTATGCGTTCTGTTCCATATTTAGACATTTAGTCCCTCTTTTTGCCGGATTATCCGGTGGGCAAGTTAAAAGCCCGTCCTTTAACACTCAGCATTAAAAAAACGGTGTCATCAGTACAACGCTGAAGACGGTGGACTTTTTTTGCCCGGAATCCGGGAGGGAGTGAATTATGAGCATCAATACAACGACATTATCCTGGGTGAGTGTATATACCTTTTCCCTGGCTTTTTGGGCTGCCGCCTTTTGGGCGATGATTTAAGCTCTAACTCAAATTAAACTGAATTATATAAATGCCCTGACAAACGTCGGGGCATTTTTCATTGTGCTTTAATGTGTCAATTCGTGTTGTTATCAAAACGTTAACGGTAATGTGGTCTATCTTTAAGTTAAACCTTGCAGTCACTGAGGTTTAAAAAGAGATTCACTTACATGGAGGCGCTATGTCGTTAACGTTACGCGAGCAGAGTCAGGACACGCTGGATGTTCGGGCAAAAAAATATCATTACTACAGCTTGCCCAAAGCAGCTCAGCAATTGGGCAATATTGATCGCTTGCCCAAGTCAATGAAAGTCCTGCTGGAAAACCTATTGCGCTGGCAGGATGGTGATTCTGTCACGCTCGAAGATATTGAAGCGTTGGTCGCCTGGCAAAAAGATGCTCACGCCGATCGTGAGATTGCCTATCGTCCAGCGCGTGTATTAATGCAAGATTTTACCGGCGTGCCGGCAGTGGTGGACTTAGCCGCCATGCGCGAAGCGGTGAAACGCCTCGGCGGCGATGTCGCCAAAGTCAATCCCTTATCCCCGGTTGATCTGGTCATCGACCACTCTGTCACCGTGGATCATTTCGGTGATGACAAAGCCTTTGGTGAAAATGTGCATTTGGAAATGGAGCGCAACCATGAGCGCTACGTCTTCCTGCGCTGGGGGCAAAAAGCCTTCAATCGATTCCGCGTCGTGCCGCCGGGCACCGGGATTTGTCATCAGGTCAATCTGGAATATCTCGGTAAATCTGTCTGGCATGAGACGCTGAATGGGCAAGAGATTGCTTATCCGGATACGCTGGTGGGCACCGATTCGCACACCACTATGATCAATGCGCTCGGCGTATTGGGTTGGGGCGTAGGCGGAATTGAGGCTGAAGCGGCGATGCTTGGCCAGCCGGTTTCGATGCTAATTCCTGACGTAGTTGGTTTCAAACTCACCGGTAAACTGCGTCCCGGTATTACCGCAACGGATTTAGTGCTAACCGTCACGCAGATGCTGCGTAAACACGGAGTGGTAGGTAAATTCGTTGAGTTTTATGGTGATGGATTAGCGGACTTGCCGCTGGCCGATCGCGCAACCATCGCCAACATGGCACCGGAATATGGTGCAACCTGCGGCTTCTTCCCGGTTGATGACGTTACCTTAAGCTACATGACGCTCACCGGCCGCGATGCGGAGCAAGTTGAACTGGTTGAGGCTTATGCCAAGCAACAAGGTATGTGGCGCAATGCGGGCGATGAACCGGTGTTCACCAGCTCTTTAGCGCTGGACATGGGTGATGTTGAATCCAGCCTTGCCGGACCAAAACGCCCACAGGATCGCGTATCGCTGGGCGATGTTCCTTCAGCCTTTGATGCCAGCAATGAACTGGAAGTCAATCAGGCGCAAAAACCGCATAAAACTGTCAGCTATCGCGATAGCGAAACCGGAGAAAGTTATCAGTTGGATGACGGTGCAGTAGTGATCTCGGCGATTACCTCTTGTACTAACACCTCGAATCCTAGCGTGCTAATGGCCGCCGGTTTGCTGGCGAAGAAAGCCGTTGAGCGCGGTCTGATGCGCAAGGCGTGGGTTAAAGCCTCGCTGGCGCCAGGTTCTAAAGTGGTTTCTGATTATCTTGCTGTAGCCCAACTTACGCCTTATCTGGACGAATTAGGGTTCAATTTGGTCGGTTACGGTTGTACCACTTGTATCGGCAACTCCGGTCCGTTACCCGATGCGATAGAAAGCGCGATTAAAGAGGGCGATCTCACGGTTGCTGCCGTGCTTTCGGGTAACCGTAACTTTGAGGGCCGCATTCATCCGCTGATTAAAACCAACTGGCTGGCTTCGCCGCCGTTGGTGGTGGCTTATGCCTTAGCGGGTAATATGAAGATCAATCTGCAATCTGATCCGATCGGCCAGGATCGACAGGGCAATGATGTCTTCCTCAAGGATATCTGGCCGTCGCCGGAAGAGATTGCGGAAGCGGTGCAGAAAGTGACCAGCGATATGTTCCACAAAGAGTATGCCGAGGTATTTGACGGCACGCCGGAGTGGCAGCAGATTAAAGTTAGTGAAGCGGCAACCTATGATTGGGATGGCGATTCTACTTACATTCGCCTGTCGCCATTCTTTGATGACATGGAGAAAACGCCGAAGCCGGTGCAGGACATCAAAGGCGCGCGCATTCTGGCGATGCTGGGTGATTCCGTCACCACCGACCACATTTCTCCGGCGGGTAGCATCAAAGCGGAAAGTCCAGCCGGACGCTATTTGCTGTCGCATGGCGTCGAGCGCACCGATTTCAACTCTTACGGTTCGCGTCGTGGTAACCACGAAGTGATGATGCGCGGCACTTTCGCTAACATCCGTATTCGTAACGAAATGGTGCCGGGTGTGGAGGGCGGTTATACCAAACACTTCCCCACTAACGAGCAGTTGGCGATTTACGATGCGGCGATAAAGTATCAGCAGGAAGGCGTACCGTTAGCCGTGATTGCCGGTAAAGAGTACGGTTCCGGCTCCAGTCGTGACTGGGCAGCAAAAGGGCCGCGTTTACAAGGCGTGCGCGTAGTTATTTCCGAATCCTTCGAGCGTATTCACCGCTCTAACCTGATTGGTATGGGGATTCTACCGCTTGAGTTTCCGGCTGGCGTGACGCGTAAAACGCTGCAGCTCACCGGTGAAGAGTTTATTGATGTGGCGAACCTGTCGCAGCTGAAACCGGGTGGCACTGTAAACGTGACGCTGACGCGCGCGGATGGCAGCAAAGAGACGCTGGAAACGCGCTGCCGTATCGATACGGGTAACGAACTAACCTACTACCAGAACGACGGTATTTTGCATTACGTGATCCGCAATATGCTGAACTAAAATAAAAAGCCGGGAATTCCCGGCTTTTTTTATCTGCTTTAAAATCTGCTTAAGACTTCGGTAGCAAATGACCCATTTTCTCGGCTTTCGTATCGAGATAGTGCGCGTTTTTCGGGTTACGCCCGACAACCAACGGCACGCGTTCAACGATATTGATACCGGCTTCGGTCAGGATCTCAACTTTGCGCGGATTGTTCGTCAGCAAGCGCACTTCATTGACGCCCAACAGCTTGAACATATCCGCACACAGCGTGAAGTCACGCTCATCAGCGGCGAAACCGAGCTGATGGTTGGCTTCGACAGTGTCGTAACCTTTATCCTGTAACGCATAAGCACGAATTTTATTCAGCAAACCGATGTTACGTCCTTCCTGACGGTGATACATCAGAATGCCACGACCTTCTTCCGCAATCGCCGTTAACGCGGCTTCCAGCTGGAAACCACAGTCGCAGCGCAAGCTGAACAGGGCATCGCCAGTTAAACATTCGGAATGGACGCGCGCCAGCACCGGATTGTGATCGCTAATATCACCATAAACCAGCGCGACATGGTCGTGGCCGGTTGCCAGTTCTTCAAAACCAACCATCAGGAAATCTCCCCATGGCGTGGGCAGTTTGGCTTCTGCTACCCGTTTAAGCTGCATGTGACTCTCCAGAACCTTCAGAGGATGCGCTATCATCATGATAACGCACGGGCCATGTGGCCCGATGAAACTTACACTATTGTGCCACAACCCGAACGGCTGCCGTTAATCGGTCAGAGTGATTGTAGTGATAAAGCACAATTATCCAAGTCGCAATGGGTATGTTATTCTTTTTTCAGCTAAAGTTATGCTAATCGCGCGTAGTAATGCGGATCTAAAAGGAAGCGAATGTTAAAAATCATTCAGCGCACCACTTTAGGGGCGTTTTTATTGTTGCTCATGCCGTTGGGCGTATGGATATCCAACTGGCAATGGCAACCAGGGGAAAGTGGCAATCTACTTCGCGTGCTGTTTTGGATGACAGAAACCGTCACCAATCCGTGGGGCATTCTCACCAGTATCATCCTCAGCGCCTGGGTGTTGTGGTGTTTACGCTTTCGGCTTAAACCCGCGATTCTGCTCATCCTTATTATGAACGGCGCAATTCTTGCCGGTCAGTACACCAAATCCACCATCAAAGAGCAGGTGCAGGAACCGCGCCCGTATGTCATCTGGCTGGAAAAAAGTCATGGCATTAACGGTGATGAGTTTTATCAGCTGCATCGTCAGCAGCGTGGCGAAATGGTCTCAACTTTGCTGGCCAACGATACCCAGCTGCCGCAATGGCTGAAGAATCACTGGGCGTTTGAAACCGGTTATGCGTTTCCTTCCGGGCACACCATGTTTGCCGCCAGCTGGGCGTTATTGGCGATCGGGTTATTGTGGCCGCGCCGCCATTTCGCCACGGTTGCCGTATTATTTGTTTGGGCGACCGCGGTGATGGGCAGCCGTTTAGTGTTAGGTATGCACTGGCCGCGTGATTTAGTGATGGCAACGCTGATATCCTGGTTGCTGGTCACCGTTGCCACTTTACTTGCGCAGCGTTTCTGCGGCCCGCTCACCATCCCGCCAGAAGAGCATCGTGAGATCGCGCAACGTGATGATGGATTGTAATTACGCTATTCGTCCCCATATGATTGATTGTGCTTGCAGAAAAAAGCGCTATCAGATGTGGGGATAAGCAGCATCGACGGCGGTTTTTTGGCATACTTCTTTTGGATAACCTCTCGACAGGACGCATTGTGAAATATTTGCTTATTTTTCTCGTGGTATTGGTCATTTTCATCATCTCCGTCACGCTCGGAGCGCATAACGACCAAGTCATCACCTTTAACTATCTGCTAGCGCAGGGCGAATTCCGCATTTCAACACTGCTCGCCAGCTTGTTTGGCGCTGGATTCCTGCTGGGATGGGCAATTTGTGGCCTGTTCTGGTTACGCTTACGGGTTTCACTGGCCAATGCACAGCGTAAACTTAAACGTATGCAGGCACAGAATGAACAATCAACCGCAGTGACCACATCACCAACTGCCAGCCGTCGGGATTAATTTTCGATGCTTGAATTGCTGTTTCTGCTTCTTCCTGTTGCTGCGGCGTATGGCTGGTATATGGGCCGCCGCAGTGCACATCAGGATAAGCAACAGGAAGCGAACCGTCTGTCGCGTGATTATGTGACTGGGGTAAACTTCCTGCTCTCCAATCAACAGGACAAAGCGGTTGATCTCTTTCTCGACATGTTGAAAGAGGACAGCGGCACGGTTGAAGCACATCTGACGCTCGGCAACCTGTTCCGTTCGCGCGGTGAAGTTGATCGCGCCATTCGCATTCACCAATCTTTGATGGAAAGCGCGTCGCTCAGCTACGAGCAGCGCTTACTGGCGATCCAGCAACTCGGCCGTGATTACATGGCGGCGGGATTGTACGATCGTGCCGAAGATATGTTTGGGCAACTGGTGGAAGAGACCGATTTCCGCATCGGTGCGCTCCAGCAATTGCTGTTGATTCATCAGGCAACCAGCGACTGGCAAAAAGCCATCGAAGTGGCGGAAAAGCTGGTTAAGCTCGGCAAAGACAAACAGAAAGGCGAAATTGCCCATTTCTACTGTGAGCTGGCGTTGCAGGCATTAAGCAGCGACGACCTTGATCGGGCGATGAGTTTGTTGAAAAAGGGCGAGTCAGCCGATCATCAAAGCGCGCGCGTCTCTATAATGATGGGCCGCATTTTGATGGAGCAGGGCGAGTATGCGAAAGCCGCCAGCCGACTGCAGCGCGTACTCGAGCAGGATAAAGAGCTGGTGAGTGAAACCTTACCGATGCTGGAAACCTGCTATCAGCGCCTGAACCAACCCGAAAACTGGGCGCAATTCTTACAACGCTGTGTCGATGAAAATACCGGCGCCGCAGCAGAGCTTTATCTCTCCGATATTCTCGAGCAGCAGCAGGGCCCCGAAGCGGCGCAGCTGTATATCAATCGCCAGCTCCAGCGTCATCCAACCATGCGCGTGTTCCATCGTTTAATGGACTTCCACTTACATGAAGCGGAAGACGGACGCGCGAAAGAGAGCTTGATGGTGCTGCGCGATATGGTCGGCGAGCAAATCCGCACTAAGCCGCGATATCGTTGCCAGAAATGCGGCTTCACTGCACATGCACTTTACTGGCATTGCCCATCTTGCCGCGCCTGGTCTTCCGTAAAACCTATTCGTGGACTCGACGGCCAATAAATGGCCGTATTTGTATTCTATCTAAAGCTTATTAGTTACAACATACTATTAGTATTTAATACTAATACTCCTTCAGCATCGTGCAGCAAGCGGTCAAACAGGCAAGTTCTGGCGGCAGCGTGATTGTCGGCACCGGCCTGCGCAGGTAGAATGCTTGCCGTTTGTCCATCGCGCCTGCGGGTGCCTGTTACTGAGGAAACGTTATGCCTGTAACCACTTCACCTATTCTGGTGGCACTCGACTATCATGATCTCAACAGCGCGCTGCAGTTTGTAGACCGCATCGATCCAAGCCAGTGTCGCCTGAAAGTGGGCAAAGAGATGTTCACGCTGTTTGGTCCATCGCTGGTGAAAACGCTGCAGGAACGTGGTTTTGAAGTGTTCCTCGATCTCAAGTTTCATGACATCCCAAACACCACCGCACATGCAGTCGCGGCAGCGGCCGATCTTGGCGTATGGATGGTGAACGTGCACGCCAGCGGTGGCGCTCGCATGATGAACGCGGCACGTGAAGCGCTGGTGCCATTTGGTAAAGATGCACCGCTGCTGATTGCGGTCACCGTGTTGACCAGCATGGATGAAGACGATCTGAAAGGTTTGGGCATTACCTTGTCTCCAGCTGAGCAGGCTGAACGACTGGCGCGTTTGACCCGCGATTGCGGCCTGCACGGCGTGGTTTGTTCGGCGCAGGAAGCCGTGCACTTTAAGCAGGTAATTGGTCAGGATTTCGCGCTGGTTACCCCAGGTATTCGTCCGGCTGGCTGCGATGCGGGCGATCAGCGCCGTATCATGACGCCGCAGCAGGCTAAACTCGCGGGTGTGGATTATATGGTCATCGGGCGTCCGATCACCCAATCCGCCGATCCGGCCGCCACGCTGCAGCAAATCCTGCAAAGTTTACAGGAGGCTTAATGGCTCAGGACAATCGATTGGTGTATTCGACCGACAGCGGCCGAATCACCCATGAAGAAGAGAAAGCGCCGCGGCCGAAAGGCGATGGTATCGTGCGTATCCAGCGCCAAACCAGCGGACGCAAAGGGAAGGGCGTGTGTCTGGTCACCGGCATCGATCTGGATGATGGCGCACTCGAAAAACTGGCCGCTGAGCTGAAGAAAAAGTGTGGTTGTGGCGGGTCAGTTAAAGAGGGCGTGATTGAGATTCAGGGCGACAAACGCGATCTGATTAAAACGCTGCTGGAAGCCAAAGGCATGAAAGTCAAACTGGCTGGCGGTTGAAACAGTTCGGGCCACTTATTAGGTGGCCCGTTGTTAAGTAGATGCGCTGCGTAGCCTGATAATTATATTTTATTTGCTGATCTGGTGGCCGATGATGCCGCCTACAGCTGCGCCGCCAACAGTACCGAGTCCGCTACCGTTGGTCAGTACTGAACCACCAATGGCACCGGCACCCGCACCGATTGCGGTATTACGGTCGCGTTTGGACCAGTTTGAACAGCCGCTCAGCGCGACAACTAAAGTTGTTGCCAGGACGGCAGCAGTAAGACGTTTCATTGTTGTAGTCATTAACTTCTCCTTGATTGTTATCACCGAGGTAACTTTATAAGTATAGATGTTACGGCGCACTCGGCAGGGTAAAACGGTCCTAAACTACAAGTCTGCAATCCACGTCTTGTTTGTTGTTCGAAACCCCTTCAAGCCACAGATTTCTCGTCATAGCCACTTTCCGCAGCTTTTACAGCCATTCCTTCCATAACGCTTTTCCTCACTGCTCCGCACAATTCAGCTATCACAGTTTGCAGGAGAAAAAAGATGCTGGAAGCGTTAAAGCAGCAGGTGCTGGAAGCCAACCTCGATTTACCCCGTTACAACTTGGTCACTTTTACCTGGGGCAATGTCAGTGCGGTGGACCGCGATCGCGGTTTATTGGTGATTAAGCCGTCGGGCGTGAAGTACGAACAGATGCAGCGCGACGATATGGTGGTTGTTGATCTCGCCAGCGGTGAGGTGATCGAAGGTAACATGCGCCCGTCATCGGATACCGCTACGCACCGCGCGCTCTATCTCGCCTGGCCAGAGATTGGCGGCATCGTGCATACGCACTCGCGGCATGCCACCATTTGGGCGCAGGCTGGACGCGAAATCATCGCGTTGGGCACCACGCACGCCGATGATTTCTACGGCACCATTCCTTGTACACGGCAGATGAAGCGTGAAGAAATTGAGCAGGAATACGAGTGGAACACCGGGCAGGTGATCATTGAAACTTTTGCGCAGCGCGCAATTGAGCCAACAGCGATTCCCGCCGTGTTGGTCAATTCCCACGGCCCCTTTGCCTGGGGCAAAGACGCGCATGCTGCGGTACACAGTGCGGTGGTATTAGAAGAAGTAGCTTATATGGCGCTGCATACCGAGCAGTTGCGCACTGAGTTACCGCCGATATCGCAAACCTTGCTTGATCTGCACTATCTGCGCAAGCACGGTAAAAATGCGTGGTATGGGCAGAATTAAGGCTGATTTAGAATCATAGGCGCCTGCGGGCGCCTTTCTTTTTGCATCAAATCATCTGGTATGGCGATACGCATCATAAATACAAAATGATCAATCAATAAAAATAAAACAGTGTTTCATAAATGCATTTGTGATCACTTTTTTCCTTTCAGCCAATCGTTATCTTGCTCGCCATGCCATCTGGCAATTCATAAAAACACCTCCCTCTGGCTCAGTTAAGGTGACACTCTTATGCATATCAAACGTGCAATTGATAAAATTCCTGGCGGCATGATGCTGATTCCGCTGTTTTTGGGCGCGCTATGCCATACGTTCTCTCCCGGCGCAGGTAAATACTTTGGTTCCTTCACCAATGGGTTGATGACCGGCACCGTACCAATCCTCGCGGTGTGGTTCTTCTGCATGGGCGCATCCATCAAACTCAGCGCCACCGGCACGGTGCTGCGTAAATCAGGCACGCTGGTACTCACCAAAATTGCGGTAGCTTGGGTTGTCGCAGCGATTGCCTCACGTGTGATGCCAGAAAACGGCGTGGAAGTGGGCATGTTTGCCGGACTCTCCACGCTGGCGTTAGTGGCGGCGATGGATATGACCAACGGCGGCTTATACGCTTCTATCATGCAGCAATACGGTTCGAAAGAAGAAGCCGGTGCATTCGTCTTGATGTCGCTGGAGTCGGGGCCGCTGATGACGATGGTGATCCTCGGCACCGCAGGCATCGCCTCATTCGAGCCGCATGTCTTCGTGGGCGCAGTGCTGCCGTTTATCGTTGGATTTGCGCTCGGTAATCTTGATCCCGAACTGCGCGAGTTCTTTGGTAAAGCGGTACACACGCTAATTCCGTTCTTTGCCTTCGCATTGGGCAACACCATTGATTTGACCGTCATCGCGCAAACTGGCCTGCTGGGAATCATGCTTGGCGTCGCAGTGATCATTGTGACCGGCATTCCGCTGATCATTGCCGATCGCCTGATTGGCGGTGGTGATGGTACGGCAGGGATTGCAGCATCCAGCACCGCCGGTGCTGCGGTGGCTACGCCAGTGTTGATTGCCGAGATGCTGCCACAGTTTAAACCGGTCGCACCGGCTGCCACAGCGCTAGTCGCCACTTCTGTCATTGTCACTTCCGTCATTGTGCCAATCATTACGGCTGTTTATTCACGACGCGTTAAGCGTTCTCATGTTGCCGTGGGGCAACGCGCAGCCATCAAGTAAGCCCGCTAATGCTTCCCCGGCCGCTGGTCGGGGATATCTCTGGATTTTGCTTTATAAATCAATCTCTCATTTGGTCTGGCCTCACTCTGGATTACGCTGATGTGGCGTTTAACGCACTACATAAACATAAACAGAGGATGAGACAATGACAGTAATTAACCAACCGACATGCAGACTGTTCACCGAAGTTGGACAAACCACACAGCTCGCCGCCTACTATGAAGAGGGCCGACGTACCATGTGGATGATGCTGCGTGCGCAACCCCGTCCGAGTTTCAACCACGAATTAATTGAGGAGATCATGAACCTGAGCTATTCCGCTCAGCGTTCTGGTCTGCCGATTGATTTCTGGGTGACGGGATCGTTAGTGCCACAGATGTTTAACGCCGGAGGCGATTTGCGTTTCTTCGTGGAGTGCATTCGCAACAACCGTCGTGAAGCACTGCGCGCTTATGCACGTGCCTGTGTTGACTGCATCCACTCCGCAGCGCGGGGTTTCGATACCGGTGCGGTCACGCTGGCGATGATTGAGGGCAGTGCTCTCGGTGGCGGCTTTGAAGCGGCGCTGGCGCATCACTTCATTCTGGCGCAGAACAGCGCGCGCATGGGCTTCCCGGAGATCGCGTTCAACTTGTTCCCTGGCATGGGCGGCTACTCGTTAGTGGCGCGTCGCTCTGGCATGAAGCTGGCTGAAGAGCTGATTATGGAAGGCGAGTCACACAGCGCGGAGTGGTATGAAACGCGTGGGCTGGTCGACAAAGTGTTCCAGCCGGGCGATGGTTATCGCACCACACGGACCTTTATCGATACGTTACGTCCAAAGCTCAACGGCGTGCGTGCGATGCTGAAAGCGCGTCAGCGCGTATTGCAATTATCACGCGCCGAGCTGATGGATATCACCGAGGATTGGGTTGATTATGCCTTCACACTGGAACCGAAAGACATTGCTTACATGGAACGACTGGTACAACTGCAGAACCGTCATAGCGCATCCTTGCGCAAAGCCGGCTAATCTCGCAAACCAGCGTTAGACGCGGGCAGGATGCTTAGCCAGCCAATGCCCGAGCTCTTCTGCGGGCATTGGTTTTGCATAATAATAACCCTGACGCCCATCGACACCATTGGCCATAACAAACTTTTCTTCGGCTTTAGTTTCAATGCCTTCGGCAATCACCTGCAGCTTCAAGGCTTTGGCAACGGCGACAATCGCACGGACCAGCGACTGCGCAACAGGTTGCTTATTGATATTACGCACAAAACTCTGATCCAGTTTAATGGCGTCAATAGGAACGCGCGCCAACTGGGAAAGCGAGGAGTAACCGGTACCAAAATCATCAAGATGTACTTGCGCACCCAGTTCCTGAAACTGCTTCATCAGCATCAGTGCGCCAGCTTCATTCTCAATCAAACAGCTTTCCGTCAGTTCGATATCAATCGGACAGTCGGTCAAACCGGCTTCATTCAGCGCATGTTTCAGGTCGGTATAAATACTCTGGTCAATCAGCTGTTTAGCCGAGACGTTCACCGCGACGCGCAGATAGATGCCTTCGCTGCGCCACTTGATGATCTGCTGCAACACATTCAGCATCACCCAGCGGCCCAAAGGCACAATCAAACCGGACTCTTCGGCATACGAAATAAAGTCGCCCGGCGGCACCAAACCACGCTCCGGGGAATTCCAGCGCACCAGCGCTTCGGCGCTCAGCACATCACCTTCGGCATTGAGTTTCGGCTGGTAATGCACCACCAGATGATCCAGTTCGAGCGCTTTGCGCAGGTTGGTATCGAGCCACAGATACTCAAACACGCGCTGATTCATCTCGTTAGCGAACACACAGAACTTGCCGCGACCGTTCTCTTTGGCGTGATACATCGCGGTATCGGCGTTACGAATCAGGCTTTCACGATCTTCGCCATGCAGCGGGGCGAGGGCGATACCAATCGAGCAGCCGCTGTAGACTTCAATCAATCCAATGCGGAACGGCTGGCGCAGCCGCTCAAGGATGCGCGATGCCATCGCTTCCAGCGCCGCCTGGCTGGTGTGTTCCGCCAGCACCACAAACTCATCGCCGCCAAGGCGCGCCAGCGTCTGGTCTTTGCCAAGGCAGCTGAGGATGGCCAACGACACCGCTTGCAGCAGCTGATCGCCAAACATATGGCCGTAAGCGTCGTTCACCTTCTTAAAATTGTCTAAATCGAGGTAAACCACACCGGTTTGACTGCCATTTGCCAGCTCCAGTGCCAGACTAATCTGCTGATGGATCGCGTTGCGATTGGGCAAGCCGGTCACGGTATCGGTATTGGCCAGCACGCGCAGGCGTTCCTGAGCGCGGCGCTCTTCAGTTATGTCGGTTCCGGAACAGATGAGGAAAATTTCATTTTTTCCGCTACCGCTGTGAACGAACTTATTACGAAACAGAAACAGTCGCTGACCTTTACGGGTTTTAATCCAGCGTTCAACTTCGTAAGAACTGCCTTCACGGAAGAATCCGGCGATATTGCGGCGTGATGCCTGCGCTTCCTGCTTGGTCATAAACAGCTGGAAAACGTTGCGGCCAATCACTTCCTGCTCCTTCAGCCCGGTGTACTCTTCACTCAAACGATTGAAACGCTGAATATTGCCGCGCTGATCGAGAATCACGATCACTGAGTTCGCCTCAGAAACCACTTGTTCTGCGAAGGATAAACCCAGTGTCAAATCACGCGCGACAGCCGAGGTATCGCCCCAGGCTGAAGAGGTGCCTGCCCAGGTCGATTGATTGACTTTACGGCCGACAAAATGCATCGGAACGGGTTCGCCGTGCAGCGACAGCGTGAGGTTAATACTTGAGGTAATGACCGTCATCGCACGCAATAAACTGGCTTGTGCGGGAGTCAGCGGAACCGCCATATTAGTGTTCGCGTTCTCATCTTCGGCAAAATGCAGAGCATCACTATCTGAAGTTAAACGCCAATGAGGGCTGGTGGTGCCAAACAAGGTGTATAGCAATGTTTGCCCTTGTTCATCGGTCATGGAAACTTCCTCCGGGGGAATGCTCAGCGGGCGGTATCTCATTATTTTAGCAACAGTATTCAACCTCCTGCGCCAGCACAAGATGCAATCCAAATATATTTTTGTTTTTATTAAAGAATGGCACGAAAAAGCCCCGACAAGCGGGGCTGTTCCTGGTTAGCAAGGACACTTACCCAGTTTTCCGGCCTGGCTGGGAAAGCGGGCATCGAGGCAGTGACGGTGAAAAGCGCGTTCATCCATGGGGGCGATAGTTGGATGATGTTCGCGCATATGCTTCAGATAAGTTTGATAGTCATGAACGCCGACCATTAAACGAAAACTTTGCTGTAATCCCTGCCAGATGCGCTGCCAGCGCGTAAGATTTTGCCCAGCCGCAGCGGGTGCGATTGGTAAGCACTGCTGAATCTGCCACGCACCGGTGGGTTTTCTCCAGTGATAAATGGACTCAGACATTTCGCACCTCTTTACGCAGTGAGATCTCGGATTCATGGGTAGTCGGCACGCTGCTGTTGAGCGCCCGACGAATCACAAAGAAGGCAGAAACCAGCATGGTCACCGCCACCAGCATGAAGAAGGCGCACAGGGCCGCGTTAATTTGATTGCTGAAGACGATAGTTTGCATGTCAGCGACGGTTTTAGCCGGGGCGATGACGATGCCGTCATCAATACCTTTGCGGAACTTGTTGGCCTGCGCGAGGAAACCAATCGATGGCTTCTCGTGGAAAATCTTCTGCCAGCCAGCAGTCATCGAGGTAATAAACAGCCAGGCGGTCGGCACAATCGTCACCCACGCATAACGCTGCTTCTTCATTTTGAACAGCACCACGGTGCCGAGAATCAGCGCCATCGACGCCAGCATCTGGTTGCCGATACCAAACAGCGGCCACAGCGTGTTAATGCCGCCGAGCGGATCGACTACGCCCTGATAAACGAAGAAGCCCCAGCCCGCCACCGCAACGGTGGTTCCCGCCATGTTGCCCAACCATGAACGGTTATTCGCCATCGATGGCACCACGGTGCCCACCAAATCCTGCACCATAAAGCGGCAGGCGCGGGTACCGGCGTCCACAGCGGTGAGGATAAACAGCGCTTCAAACAGGATGGCAAAGTGATACCAGAACGCCATCATGGCGCGGCTGTTAAACACTTCGGTGATGATGTGCGCCATGCCGACCGCAAAGGTGGGTGCGCCACCGGCACGGGAAAGAATGGTGCTTTCGCCGACGTCACGCGCAATGCCGCTCAGCATCTCTGGCGTCACCACGAAGCCCCAGCCGTTAATCACTTGCGAAGCACTTTCCACCGTGGTGCCAATCAGCGCGGCGGGTGAGTTCATGGCAAAGTAGACGCCCGGATCAAGCACCGAGGCGCAAATCAGCGCCATGATCGCCACGAAGGATTCCATCAGCATCGCGCCGTAGCCGATAAAGCGGATATGGCTTTCGCGCTCCACCAGTTTTGGTGTGGTACCGCTCGAAACCAACGCATGGAAACCTGAAATGGCGCCACAAGCGATAGTGATAAACAGGAACGGGAACAGCGCGCCGGAGAAGACCGGCCCGGTGCCATCAATAAATTTGGTTACCGCAGGCATTTTCATCTCGGGCATGGCAAACACGATGCCGATGGCCAAACCAATGATCACGCCGATTTTCAGGAAGGTGGAGAGATAATCGCGCGGCGCCAGCAGCAGCCACACCGGCAGCGAAGAGGCGACAAAGCCGTAGATCACCAGCACCCACGTCAGCTCCGTGCCTTTCAGCGTGAACAGCGGGCCCCAATAGGGATCGGCCGCCACGTTACCGCCGTAAATAATCGCCGCCATCATCAGCACGAAGCCAATGATCGACACTTCCGCGATTTTGCCCGGACGCAGGAAACGCATATACACGCCCATAAACAGCGCAATCGGAATGGTCGCGGCGATGGTGAACAAGCCCCACGGACTGTTGGCCAGCGCCTTCACCACCACCAAGGCCAGTGCGGAGAGGATGATGATCATCACGCCCAGCGCGCCGAGCATGGTGACAACGCCAGCGAATGAACCGAGTTCCTGGCGGGCCATCTCACCGAGCGAGCGGCCGTCACGGCGCGTAGAGATAAACAGAATCAGGAAATCTTGCACCGCTCCGGCAAACATCACGCCAACCAGAATCCAGATGGTGCCAGGCAGGAAGCCCATTTGCGCCGCGAGGATCGGGCCGACCAGCGGGCCCGCGCCGGCAATCGCCGCAAAATGGTGGCCGAACAGCACCCATTTATTGGTGGGCACATAATCAAGGCCGTCACTTAAGCGCTCCGCCGGCGTGCGACGGCGATCGTCCAGTTCGAAGATGCGCTTAGCGATAAACAGGCTGTAAAAGCGATAGGCAATGCTGTAGCAGGCGACGGAGGCAATCACCAGCCAGACCGCGTTGACGTGTTCGCCACGGCTGAGGGCCAGCATGGCAAATGCGCCCGCGCCAATTAACGCCACCGCTAACCAGATGAGACTGGTTTTGACGTTGTTCATGAGTTAACTCCTTGTAGGGACCGGGAAAAGAGGCGATCGAATACAACAAGTTAAAAGTAATGTAATGAATTGTTAACGACAGGCAGAGGCGTTAGAAATGTGAAGCGGAATGCAAATTTAACATTTGCTAAAGCGGGCGGAGAGAAATGCGGGATAACGGCTGTTATCCCGCCAGTTTTCATGCTCAGGCGGCCGGACGTGCGACCACGCTGCGGGTTTCCATACGCACTTCGGCGATGGTCACGTCGATGATGTCCGTCACACGGTAAGCAACTTCACCTTTAACCTGCACGGTGCCGCTTTCCTGCGAGCACACCAGTTCATCACGCACCGCGTGGATGAACGGCGCAGGAATAAAGGCCACCGCGCCATTCTCCTGCAGACGCACGCGCATGCCGCCGCGAGAGACATCGATGATCTCGGCGCTGAACTTGCGATCGGTGCCGGCAAACGGCGAGAGGAAGCGTGCGTACAACCAGTCTCCGACATCGCGCTCTGCCATGCGGTTCAGGCGACGACGTTCGCTCATGATGGTCGTCAGCTCATCCTGCGGACGAGCGGTGCTTTCGCCGCGCACAATCGCTTTCAACAAGCGATGGTTGATCATGTCGCCAAACTTACGAATCGGCGAAGTCCAGGTCGCGTACGCGTCGAGGCCAAGACCAAAGTGCGGGCCCGGTTCGGTGCCGACTTCGGCAAACGACTGGAAGCGACGAATGCGGCTGTCGAGATATTGGGTTGGCTGCGCATCAAGTTCACGACGCAGCTGGCGGAAGCCTTCCAGCGTGGTAATTGCCTGCGGATCCACGGTGATGCCATGACCCGCCAGCACGCCTGCGGCCTGCTCAGCGTTGGCTAGATCGAAACCGGTATGCAGGTTGTAGATACCGAAGCCCAGCTTCTCCTGCAGCACTTTCGCGGCACAGACGTTAGCCAGAATCATCGACTCTTCCACGATGCGGTTAGCGATGCGGCGTGGCTCAGAGATGATATCCAGCACTTCGCCTTTCTCGCCCAACACAAAGCGATAGTCCGGACGATCTTTAAACACCAGCGCGTGGGTTTGACGCCACTCGCTGCGCGCCAGGCAAACCTGGTGCAACAGGCGAATCTGCTGGGCGATGGCGTCGTTCTCTGGCTGCCAGCTGCCGCTGTTTTCCAGCCAATCAGAAACCTGGTCATAAACCAGTTTGGCTTTCGACTCGATCCACGCGGCAAAGAAATGCACGTCATCAGCCAGGCTGCCATCTTTCAATACGGTGACGCGGCACGCCAGCGCTGGACGACGTTCGTTCGGACGCAGAGAACAGACGTCGTCAGAGAGTTCGCGCGGCAGCATCGGGATGTTAAAGCCCGGCAGATAGTTGGTGAACGCGCGTTTTGACGCCAGCTTATCCAGCTCGCTGCCTTCCGCCACGTAAGCGGTCGGATCGGCGATGGCGATGGTCAGGATCAGATTGCCGTCGGCAGCTTCTTCCACGTACAGCGCATCATCCATATCCTGGGTGCTGGCGCTGTCGATGGTAACGAAGTTCAGCGCGGTCAGATCTTCACGCTGCAGATTTTCGTCGAGCATCTCACCAAAACCGACGTCCGGAGCCTGACGCTCGAGGTTATGGCGCGACAACGTTACCCACCACGGCGCGAGGTGATCGTCCGCGGTGACAATGAATTCGGTCAGTTCGGCATAGAAACCGCGATCGCCTTTCAGCGGGTGACGACGCATCTCTGCCACCGCCCAATCGCCGGTCTGGAAATCGTGGGTCACGCCACGTTCGGCGCGGCACTGAATCGCATCTTTCAGCAGCGGATGATCCGGCACAATTGACAGACGATCGTCTTTCTTCTGCACGCGGCCGACAAAGCGGGTCAGGAACGGCTCAACCAGGGTTTCCGGCTCGGCACTCTCGCGGTCTTTATCGGTGTGGATCACGGCAGAAATACGGTCGCCGTGCATCACTTTCTTCATCTGCGGTGGCGGAATGAAGTAGCTTTTCTGGGCATCAACTTCGAGGAAGCCAAAGCCTTTTTCCGTACCTTTAACAACACCTTCGACGCGCGGAGTCTGCGCGTGAAGCTTCTCTTTAAGCTGCGCGAGCAGCGGATTATCCTGGAACATAATTTATATAGTTTCGTGGCCTAAGAGCGGCTGACAGTTTTACGCGAATCGGGTCCGCGCGGCAAGGCCAAAACAGGCTAAAAAGCCGCTTTACGCGGCTTTTTACCTTCTGATAACGCTTTGGTCAGGCGATGCGTTGTGACGCTACGGCGGCGGTTAATGCCAGCTTCACCGGCACCGATTTTGAGGTCGGCGTGCCGCTGCCGTCGCCAAAACTGGAGAGCGGCACCAGCGGGTTGGTTTCCGGATAATAAGCCGCAAGGTTGCCGCGCGGAATGTTATACGGCACCAGTTTGAAACCGCTGACGCGACGGGTTAAGCCGTCATTCCACAGCGTCTCGATATCCACCAACTGGCCTTCAGCGAAGCCCAGCGACGCCATATCATCCGGATGGATAAACACCACTTCACGCTGACCGTACACGCCGCGATAACGGTCATCGAGGCCGTAAATCGTGGTGTTGTACTGATCGTGTGAACGCAGGGTTTGCAGGGTGAACGGCACTGCGACATCACCTAACTGCGGGAACAGTGAAGTCGGTAGGGCGGCAGCGCTGAACTCGGCACGTTTGGTTGGCGTATTGAAGCGCAGCTCAGCGGCTGCGCTACCGAGGTAGAAACCACCCGGAATGTCGCATTTGTTATTGAAATCAGCAAAGCCGGGAATGGTGGCGGCGATGTGATCGCGAATCAGATCGTAATTGCCTGCCATCGCCAGCCAGTCGATTTTATCGCTGCCTAAGGTTGCATGGGCGATGCCGGCCACAATCGCGGTTTCAGAACGCTGCGTTTCCGCCAGTGGAATGCCGACACCTTCTGAGGCGTGCACCATGCTGAACGAGTCTTCAACAGTGATGTACTGATTGCCGCTTGCCTGGCGATCGCGTTCGGTACGGCCCAGCGTCGGCAGAATCAATCCTTCATGGCCCGGCACCAAATGGCTGCGGTTGAGTTTGGTGCTGATGTGCACGGTCAAACCGCAATGCTGCAACGCTTCTTCGGTGACCGGTGAATCCGGTGCGGCCGCCGCAAGGTTGCCGCCCAGCGCGATCAGCACTTTCACTTCGTCACGCAGCATCGCGTTCAACGCTTCAACGGTGTTGTGGCCATGCTCGCGCGGTGGTTCGAAATCAAAGTGCGCGCCGAGGGCATCGAGGAACGGCTTGCCCGGTTTCTCATCAATGCCCATGGTGCGGTTGCCCTGCACGTTACTGTGGCCGCGCACCGGACACAGGCCTGCGCCTTTCTTGCCCAACTGACCAAACAGCAGCTGCAGGTTGGTGATCTCGCGAACGGTATCCACCGAGTGTTTATGCTGCGTGATACCCATCGCCCAGGTAACAATCACGCGTTCGGCACTTTGATAAATCGCCGCCGCTTCACGGATCTGAACTTCGCTCAGACCGGATTGGCGCACGATATCATCCCAGCGGGTGTTATCCACCGCAGCGAGATAGTCATCTACACCATGCGTATTCGCATCAATAAACGCCTGATCGAAAATGCCTTTCTCACCGGCTGCCAAACGTGCACGCTGTAGCTCGAGCAGGGCTTTTACCATACCGCGCACCGCCGCCATATCGCCGCCCAGATTAGGCTGGTAATAGGCAGAACTAATGGTACCCGCCATCGACGTGACAATTTCCAGCGGCTTTTGCGGATCGGCAAAACGCTCAAGGCCGCGTTCGCGCAGCGTGTTAAAGGTGACAATCTTCGCACCGTGATCGGCGGCGTGGCGCAGGCTGTGCAGCATGCGCGGATGGTTGGTGCCCGGATTCTGACCCAGCACGAAAATCGCGTCGGCGTGATCAAAATCGTCCAGACGAATAGTGCCTTTACCCACGCCGATGCTGCGCTTCAGGCCGGTGCCGCTGGCTTCGTGACACATGTTGGAGCAGTCGGGGAAGTTGTTGGTGCCCATCACGCGGCCAAACAGCTGATAAAGCCAGGAAGCTTCATTACTGGCGCGGCCGGAGGTGTAAAGCTCCATTTGGTTCGGATGATCCATCGCCTGCAGATGGCGAGCAATCAAGGCTAGCGCATCGTCCCAGCTGATCGGTTCGTAGTGGTCGGTAGCGCTGTTGTAGCGCATTGGATGGGTTAAGCGTCCCTGATACTCAAGGAAGTAATCGCTCTGCTGGTAAAGGGTGCTGACGCTATGCTGAGCAAAAAATTCTGGCTCAACCACACGACGCGTGGCTTCCCACGTCACCGCTTTTGCCCCGTTTTCACAAAAGCTAAAGGTGCTTTTGTTGTCATCGCCCCAGGCGCAACCTGGGCAGTCGAAACCGCGTGCTTTGTTCATGCGCATCAGGTTACGCATATTTTTCAGGGCAGCTTTACTATCAAGGACGAAACGGGTGGTGGCTTCCAATGAACCCCAGCCGCCCGCAGCAGCGCGATAGGGTTGAATCTTACGTTTAAATTTCATAGTTGCAGGCTTATTTGTTTATGAGTTGTTATCAGAATATGTCTTCTGTTAGCGGGAAGTGTGCGACTCTCCTTAAAAGTTGTCTAATTGATTGGTTTAATGGTGCGATAGGCGGCGTTTATCGTGAACTAGCCGTAAAGCGTGACCTAGGTCAAACTTTCCCGGATGTTCAGGGGCGGCGGTTACGTGCTGCTGAGATAACTGGCTAATAATTGCTCTTTCCATTCTGAAAAGGGCACGCGCATGAAGAATCTGGCAAGCCAAATTCACGCCTTCGGTAAAGCCTTAATGATGCCCATCTCGGTGATCGCTGCCGCAGGGATCTTTCTTGGTCTGGCCGCCGCCATGCAAAACCCGGCGATTACCGGTGATGCCTTCGCCAATCTGCAGGTGCCGCAATTGATCATCGGATTTATTCGTAAAGTGGCGGGCGCGCTGTTCGCCAATCTGCCGCTGTTCTTTGCGGTGGCCAGCGCCATCGGGCTGGCGAAAGCGGAGAAACCCACCGCCGCCTTTGCCGCCGTGATTGGCTATATCGCCATGAACGTCGGTATCAGCTCTACACTGGCGTCGAAAGGATTGACGGCCGCCACCACCACGCCCGAAGCGCTGCAGAAAGCGGGCATGGACCAAACCGCCGCGATGATGACGTCCGCCGAATACATCGACATGCTCGGCATCTTTACCTACAACATGAGCGTGCTGGGCGGCGTGATTGCCGGATTGATTACGGTGGTGCTGCACAACCGCTTTTACACCCAGCAACTGCCGACGGCGATCAGCTTCTTTGGCGGACGCCGCTTTGTGCCGATCGTTACCGTGGTGGTGCTGCCGCTGGTGGGCGTGCTGCTGGCGTTGATTTGGCCGACTATCGGCGAAGGCATCGCGTGGGTGGGTTTGATGATTGGTAAAAGCGGGCAATACGGCGCCTTCCTGCTCGGCACCAGTGAACGTCTGCTGATTCCCACCGGTTTACATCACATCCTCAACGAAACCGTGCGCTTCACGCCGATTGGCGGCATGGCAACGGTGGATGGGCAAAGCATTGTCGGCGCGCTCAACATCTTCAACACCTCGCTGACGCATCCCGGCGCCATCCCGGACGATACGGTGCGCGGTGCCACGCAGTTCCTCGCGCAGGGCAAAATTCCGGTAATGATGTTTGGCTTACCGGCCGCCGCGCTGGCGATTTACCACACCGCGCGCCCCGAACATAAGCAGCGCGTCAAAGCGCTGGTGCTGGCCGGTGCGCTGACCTCCTTTACCACCGGCATCACCGAACCGCTGGAGTTCTGTTTCATCTTCGTTTCGCCGGTGCTGTATATCCTGCATGCGCTGTTAACCGGCCTGTCATTTATGTTGATGTCGATGCTGCATTTGATGATTGGTAACGTGCAGGGCGGCGCGATCGATCTGGTGGTGTTTGGCATTCTCGGCGGCAGTAAAACGCATTGGTGGTGGACGATTGTCCTCGGCGTGATTTATGTGCCGATTTACTACTACGGTTTCCGCTTTGTGATTACGCGAATGCGAGTAGAAACGCCGGGGCGCGAATCCGATGAGGAGCACAAGCCCGAACAGGTTGCGGCGGATGAGCGCACCAAAGTGATCATCAGCGGGCTGGGCGGTGAAGCCAATATAGAGGACGTCGATTGCTGTTTCACCCGGCTGCGCGTGCGGGTTAAACAGATGAATGAAGTGGTTGATCAAACGTTACTCACCACCGGCGCGAACGGCATCAATCGCGTCAGCGAACACGACGTGCAGGTGATTTACGGCCCGCAGGTCGAAAAGATCGCCAACGACGTAAAAAGTGCCTTGGGCGTGGCGTAACGCAATGGTCGCTGCGCGTGGGCTCAGCGCAGCGGCAACCGCCATGATACACTGCCGTTTTCCAGCCAATTCTGCTTTCCATGGACATCAAACAACTCATCTATCTTTGTAATCTGGAACGCGAGCGCCACTTTGGCCGTGCGGCAGAAGCCAGCTTTGTCAGCCAGCCGACGCTATCGATGCGTCTGAAAAACCTTGAGCGCGAATTAGGGCTGTCGCTGATCAATCGCAGTAATAATTTCGATGGCTTCACACCGGAAGGCGAGCGCGTGCTGACCTGGGCGCGGGAAATTGTCTCGGTGTATCAGGGATTAAAGCTGGAAGTGGAGTCGCTCAAGCATGGTGTCAACGGTACGTTGCGGCTTGGCGTCATGCCGCAATGCAGCGTGGCGCTGCCCGCATTGTTGAAAGCGGTGGAAGCGCGTTATCCGCAGCTCGACTATCGCGTTGCCGCGATGAGCGCCGATCAGCTGCTGGAAGCGCTCAACAGCCATACGGTTGATGGCGGTATCGGCTTCTTTGAACTGACGTCATTGCGCGAGCTGCATTTCCAGACTGCGCTATTGAAAGATCCGGGCGTCGAAGCGCTGTTTAATCCGGCGCATTTCCCGGCGCTGCTGGAGCAAGAGAGCATTTCGCTCACCACACTAGCCAGCCAGCCGCTGTGTCTGGCGGAACCGACACGCTATTTTCGTCGCTATCTTGATGGGCAACTGCGTGAAACCGGCTTGATACCGCGCGTGATTGTTGAGAGCGCGTCGATTATGCAACTGCTGCAAAGTGCGCAGGTTGGCCTCGGCGTGATGGTGTCGCCCTGCGGGCATCTGTTGCCGGAGCTGATGCAGAATCTGGCGCGGCGGCCGATTGAAATTGCGCCGATGGGCAGGCAGGCGGCGTTAGTGATTGCCGAGCCGGGCAGAGCATCGCCGCTGGCTCAGCATTTCTTTGATGAAGCGCGGCGGCATCTTCCCGATTAACGGGTTTCGCCGAGCGCCATCAGCACGCGATCCTGCCAGCTGGCGAAAGCCACCGCTTGTAACAAGGTGAAGATGCGTTCGCTGCCCCAGCCGGCATTCAACAGTGGCTGCAGATGCGCAGCGCTGAAGCGGTCGGGCAGGCGAGTGAGCTGGGCGCTGAGTAAAATCACCGGCGAAGCTGCGGCAGCGCCTTCGACATCCTGCAACAGCGCGGCTCGCCATTCATCAGAAACACGATGAAACTGACGTCGACAACCCAGCACCCGCGCGCTGACCGCCTGCGCCAGCGCTTCATCCTCGGCAAAATGTTCACTCAGCCGCTGCTTCAGAGTGGCAAAGCCATACAGCGCTTGCGCATCGTGCACCAGCAGCCAAATGGCATCATCCAATCCCTCAATGCCCTGACAGAAGGTGACCGCCGCCAGCTGATCGGCGCTGGCGTAGCGCAGTTCAACCGGTTTCAGTGCATGCTGCCAGCCGTCGTTGCGTGTGAACAGCTCTGCGCTGGCATCCGGCGGCGGTGAAACGCCCGGAATCCAGCGCACCGGCAAGCCCATCATCGCCTGCAGCGCGGCCACCACGCGCGACTGATAGCTGACATATCCCACCAGTTGATTCAGCGTGACAATATCCGGTTCGGTTAAGCCCACCGCGTCCAGCGCGCTGATGCTGTGGGCGTTGATCAGTTCCGGCTGCATCGCCAGTTGACGCGCATATTGGGTGATTTGCGTCAGACGATTATTACTTTCGCGAGACGAGTCCGGGCCGGGCAACGGATTGAGCCGGGCGGAGTAGTGATTGCACAGGCGCTGCACGCCGGCGACCTGCGCTACCGTCAGCGCGGTGCTGAGGCGATCGTACAGCGTTAAGGTGTGGGTCAAACTGGTGGCAAGCGTATCGGGAAACAGAATCTGGCTGAGATCGCGCGCGGCCAATAACGCAGGCTGAAAACGCGACAGCAGCGGCTGTAGCGCGGTCGCTTCCTGTTGCAAACCGAGTAAGAAACGATCGTCGATATAGGCGGCTTCGGGCACCAGCGGCGCAGTGGCGGTGCTATTCGGGCGAGTCTGGCTTTCATAAAACCAGTGGTCATGGCCGGGAGAACGGCGTTGTTCCATGGTCATTCCTTGCGCTAAAAACGGACTTGCTGCATAGCGTGCGAATCTGAAAAGCAGGCATGCAACAAAGGGCTAGCTTATCGTCGCTGAACGGCCGTCCGCGGCAAAAGAATGATGGGGAATAATTAATAGCTTACGAGTATAAGGGGGGATTTTTTTGAAAGAGAGGTCGCCATGAATGGCGACCCTACGTAAATCTTATTTCAGTTCCAGCTCGTTCATTGCGGCAATGCTGAAGCCGCCATCAACGTGTACCACTTCACCAGTGATACCACCCGCCAGATCAGAGCACAGGAATGCCGCTGAGTTACCCACGTCTTCGATGGTAACGGTACGACGAATCGGGGTAACCGCTTCGCAGTGTGCCAGCATCTTACGGAAATCTTTGATGCCTGATGCAGCCAGCGTACGGATTGGACCGGCAGAAACGGCGTTAACACGCGTGCCCTCTGGACCCATTGCGTTCGCCATGTAGCGCACGTTAGCTTCCAGAGAGGCTTTCGCCAGACCCATCACGTTGTAGTTCGGGATGGCGCGCTCTGCACCCAGGTAAGACAAGGTCAGCAGGGCAGAATTCGGGTTCAGCATCGCACGGCACTCTTTCGCCATCGCCACAAAGCTGTACGCGCTGATGTCGTGAGCGATTTTGAAGCCTTCACGGGTAACGGCATTCACGTAGTCGCCATCCAGCTGATCGCCAGGTGCGAAACCGATGGAGTGAACGAAACCGTCAAATTTCGGCCAGGTTTTTGCCAGTTCGGTGAACAGCGCAGTGATGCTCTCGTCTTCAGCCACATCGCATGGCAGAACAATGTCTGAACCCAGATCTTTAGCAAACTCTTCCACACGACTTTTCAGTTTGTCGTTCTGGTAGGTGAAAGCCAGTTCTGCGCCCTGTTTGTGCATCGCCTGCGCAATACCGTAGGCGATTGAGAGTTTACTGGCAACGCCAGTAATCAGAATGCGCTTACCGGAAAGAAAACCCATAGCTGTAATCCTTTTGGTCATTGTTGTTGGCGGTCGCGATGGTTGAAAATTAGGCGACCGACGTTAATCTCGTGCGAAGTCTAGCACGTCTGTATAAATGCGGTAAATCGCACCGCGTTTTCCGCGCCTTAACGCTCGCGGCGCCAGGCTTCGGCGGTTAAGGCTTCACCAAAGTGGCTGGTGATCAGGCGTTTGGTGAGATCGTGCAGCGGCGAGGCCAGGACATCGGCGGTGCCGCCGCGCTCAACCACTTCGCCCTGATGCATCACCAGCACCTGATCGCTGATGTGCTTCATCATGCCGAGATGCTGCGTGACATAAATATAGGCGATGCCGTGCTTCTCCTGCAGTTCCAGCATCAGGTTCACCAACTGCGAACGCATGGTCATATCCAGCGAGGCGAGGGCTTCATCGGCGACGATCACTTTCGGCTGCAGAATCAGCGCACGCGCCAGCGCCAGACGCTGCTTCTGGCCGGGCGCCAGCATGTGCGGATAGTATCCGGCGTGATCGCGCAATAAGCCGACCTGACGCAGCGTGGCAATAATGCGTTTTTCGCGCGCTACATCATCCAACTCGGTATTCAGGCGCAGCGGGAAATCGAGAATCTGGCTGATGCGCTGACGCGGATTGAGCGAGGTTGAAGGATCCTGAAAAATCATGCGAATGCGCTGGCTGCGATAGCCGTAATCACCGTACTCCAGCGGATGATCGTCAATCAGCATTTCGCCCTCGCTCGGCTCGACCATGCCGCTCAGCATCTTCGCCAGCGTCGATTTCCCCGAACCGTTTTCACCAATCACCGCCAGCGTCTGTTTCTCACGCAGGGTAAAACTGACGCCTTTCACCGCCTCAACGTGCTGACGACGAAACAGGCCGGTGCGATAGCGGTAGGTTTTACTCAGGTTGCGCACTTCCAGCAGCGTTTCCATGTTTACTGGCTCTCCATATTCAGCGGGAAGTGGCAGGCAAACAGATGCGCTTTGTTGCCGGTCAGGCGCGGCGTTTCGATGCACTTACGTTGCGCATACGGGCAACGCGGCCCCAAACGACAGCCAATCGGCAGATGTTCGAGCGAAGGAATCGCGCCAGACAGCGTGTTCAGGCGGCTTTTGTGCGGCAGCGCGCTACCGAAATCGGGCATCGCACGGATCAACGCCTGAGTGTAAGGATGATGCGGCGACTCCATCAAATCTTCGCTTTGTGCACTTTCCACCGTCTGACCGCAATACATCACATTGATGCGGTCGGCCCAGTGGCTCATGGTGCGCAGATCGTGGCTGATCAGCAAAATAGTGGTGTTGTTATTCTGGTTGAGGCGACTCAGCAGACGGAAAATCTGCGCCTGCGTGGTCGGCTCCATCGCATTGGTCGGTTCATCGGCAATCAGCAAACGCGGCTGATTGGCCAGCGCGATGGCGATCATCACTTTCTGGCATTCGCCGTCGGTGAGTTCGTACGGGAAACTGCGCATGATGTCTTTATGATCTTTGATACCGACGCGGTGCAGCAGCTCAATGGCGCGCACTTTGCGCCAGAACCACAGCCGTTTAAACCAGCGGCCTTTATGCGTCCAGCGCGGAATCGCCTGCATCAACTGGCGACCGATACTTTCCGACGGATCAAGACAGGATTGCGGCTCCTGGAAAATCATCGACACGTTATAACCGACAATCCGACGGCGTTCGCGCGGTGACAGGCGCAGCAGATCGATATCGTCGAACACCATGCGATCGGCGGTGACGCGCCAGTTGTCTTTGGTGACGCCGCAGATCGCTTTGGCAATCAGACTTTTGCCTGAACCTGATTCACCTACTAAACCACGGATTTCACCTTCGGTGAGCGTCAGGTTGATGCGATCAACCGCTTTGACCGGACCATCAGCGGTCATAAATTCGATGGTCAGGTTACGGATATCCAGTAGCGGCATTATTCAACTCCCGCTTCTACTGCGCGGCGAATGCCGTCGCCCAGCAGGTTAACGATCAATACGCTGACCATCAGCGCCACGCCCGGTAGCATCACCGTCCAGGGCGCAACGTAGATCAGCTCCAGCGCGTCACCGAGCATCGCACCCCATTCGGGTGAGGGCAGCTGCGCGCCAAGATCGAGGAAACCGAGTGCGGCGATGTCGAGAATTGCCATCGACAGCGAGCGGGTAAATTCGCTCACCAGCAGCGGCAGCACGTTAGGCAGCACCGCATTCCACAAAATATTCAGGTTGCGCGCGCCATCAAGACGCAGCGCCACCACATACTCTTTTTCCATCTCATCATGCACAGCAGTATAGATCTCGCGCACCAGACGTGGGATCAGCGCCAGAAACACCGCCAGCATCGCGTGTTCCAGACGCGGGCCGAGAAACGCCACCACGATAATTGCCAGCAGCAGCGAGGGAATCGACAGTAAGGTATCCAGCACGTGATTCATTACCGCCGAGCGCACGCCGTGCGTGATACCGGCAAACACACCAAGCACCAGCGCGCAAATCGCCGCCAGCACCGTCACCAGAATCGCCGAGCCGACGGTCGGCGCTACGCCGCTCAGCAGGCGGCTCAGCACATCGCGACCTAAATCGTCGGTGCCGAGGAAGAAGGAGACATCGCCATAGCGTGACCACGACGGCGGCAGCAGCTGATAACCGAGGAATTGCTGATCGATGCCATACGGCGCCAGCAAGCCGCCAAACAGGCACAGGAACAGCAGCAGGCCAAAGCCGTACAAGCCGACCATGCCGCTGGTATCGCGGTACAAGCGCTGCCAGCTGCGACGCAGCGTGCTGGGCAGCCGCTTTTCGTCGTAGACATTATCTAAGGGCATACCATTCCTTATGTTTCAGCGGGTTAAGTGCCGCACCGAGAATATCGGACAACACGCTGACCAGAATCACCAGACCGCCCACCACCATCACGCCAGCGGAAATCGCCGCGTAATCCTGCTGGCGAATGGCGTTAATCAACCAGCGGCCAATTCCCGGCCAGTTGAACACCACTTCGGTGATCATCGCCAACGTCAACATGGTGGAAAATTGCAGGCCAAGGCGCGGAATCACCGGCGGCAGCGCGTTGTGCAGCACGTGGCGGCGGATCACCGTGAAGCGTGACAGCCCGCGTGTGGCGGCGGCTTTAACGTAGTTCTTGTCCATCACATCGCTGGTGCTGCTGCGCAGCAAGCGAATCATCTCGGTAGCGGGCGCAACTGCTAAAACTACGACCGGCAGAATCATGTGCGTCAAGGCGCTGATCAGCATTTCATGCCGCCAAGGTGACGGGCTTAGCCAGGCATCAATTAATGCAAAGCCGGTAACGTTTTGCACCGGATAGAGCAGGTCGAAACGCCCGGAAACCGGCAACCAGCCAAGCGTTAATGAGAAGAACAGCGTGAACAGCAGCGCCAGCCAAAACACCGGCATCGAGAAGCCGAGCAACGCCAGCGCGCTGATGGCTTTATCCTGCCATTTTTTGCGCATCACGCCGGCGCAAATTCCCAGCGGAATGCCCACCAGCAGCGCCAGAATAAACGCCATCACGCACAGCTCCAGCGTGGCGGGGAACACTTCGCGCAGCTGAAGATCAATCGGCTGGCCGTTGGTGCTGGAGACGCCGAAATCAAACTGCAGTAATCCTTTAAACCAGAACCACCACGCATCAAACAGCGACGCGCCTTCGAGCGGGGCGTTTGGCGTGAAGTAGCTCAGGCTAAAGCTCACCAGCGACAGCAAAAACAGGGTGATCAGCAGCAGCACCACGCGACGCAGAATATAGATAATCATGCCTACTCCTCGCTGCTCTCATCGCGGTAAACGCCGGCGAACGAGGCGTTACCAAACGGGCTCAACACCAAACCTTTAATGTCATGCCGATAGGCCTGCAAACGCAGCGACGAGGCCAGCGGCAGCACCGGCAACTCTTGCGCCAAAATCTGCTGCGCCTTGTCGTAGCTATCAATGCGCGCCGACAGCTGCTGGGACAATAGCGCGTGCTGCAACGCCTCATCAAAGGCGGGCGAGCACCAGTGTGCGTAGTTGGTCTGCGAACGGATCGCCGCGCAGCTTAATAGTGGGCGGAAGAAACTGTCGGGATCGTTACTGTCGGTCGCCCAGCCGGTAAGCGTGAGATCGTGATTCATCTCCATTAACTGCGCTTCCTGGAAGCGGCCTTCCACCGGCGCGATGGTGACGCGCACGCCAATCTGCGCCAAATCCGCCTGCAACAGCTCGGCGGTTTTCAGCGGGCTGGGATTCCACGACTGTGAGGAAGAGGGCACCACTAAACGTAAATGCAGATTTTCCAGCCCCAGCGCTTTCAACTCTTCACGCGCTTTGGCCGGGTTGTATTCGGTGACGCGCGCATCGTTGTCATAAGCCCATGACGCACGCGGCAGAATCGAGGCGGCAGTTTCGGCGGTGCCGTAATAGATCGACTCCATCAGGCGTTCGTTATTGATCGCTAGCGCCAGCGCGTGGCGAACTTCCGGGCGATCGAGCGGCGGCTTGCGGGTGTTGAACGCCAGATAGGCGATGTTCATGCCGGGACGCAGCGTCATGCGCAGACGCGGATCGTCGCGCAAAATGCTCAACTGGCTGGCGGCAGGATAGGCCAGCACATCGCATTCGCCGGTCAGCAGTTTGGACAAACGTCCGGTGCCGCCAACGCCCAAATCAATCACCACCTGCTGCAGACGCGGCACGCCATTCCAGTATTGTGGATTGCGCGCGAGGCGCAGATATTGTCCGGTGCGGTATTCGCTCAGTTGGAACGGGCCGGTGCCGACCGGTTCGCGATCCAGCTGTTCCTGCTGGCCTTTGGCGCTGAGATTATTGGCGTACTCCTGCGACAGAATCGGCGCGTAATGCGTCGCGATGTGCCACAGGAATGAGGCGTCCGGGCTGTTAAGGCGGATTTCAACCGTATCGCTATCGAGCTTTTTCACGCTCTGCACTGAATCGGCAAACTGCAGGCTGTCAAAATAGGGATAGCTGCCGCCGTTGACGTTATGCCACGGATGTTTGCGATCAAACATGCGCGCAAAGCTGAACACCACATCATCGGCGTTCATTTTACGCGTCGGTTTAAACCAGTTGGTGTGCTGGAAGGCGACATCTTTGCGCAGGTGGAAACGGTAGGTTGCGCCGTTATCCCGCACTTCCCAGCTCTGGGCGAGGTCGGGAATCAATCGATAAGTATAAGGATCCACGTCCAGCAGCCGGTCATACAGCTGCGCCGCCAGCGTATCGACGACTAAGCCGCTGCTGACCATTTGTGGGTTGAAGGTATTAACCGTGCCGTTAACGCAATAGACAAAGCCGCTGTTGCGGATGTTGTCCGTTGGCGCGGCCCACGCTGACGCGCTCATCATGCTGAGACCAAGCAGCAGAGAGGGGAATAATTTTGGCATAGAACTCAACGATTCTGAGGCAATAGCGTGAGTGTATCTTAAACGTCACGTACTCCCCAAATTCGCGACATTTCTGCTGAGTTTTTCGCCAAAATGGCGATGGGGTAATCACAATCTCTGTGTGGAAATGAGAAAAATTCTCAATTAGGGGTTTACAGATGATAATAAGAATGATTATTATTCTTCTGCGCTTCGACGGTGGCTCTACCGAAGAAGAGCACGACATTGCTCACATTGCTTCCAGTATTAGTTGCCCGCGTCTCGCGGGCTTTTTTTTGTGTGACGTTTTTCCCGTCATCTTTTACGCCGCTGCTGCGTTGGCTGCGCACGCTAACCCCGGTCACATACTGATGTATGCTCCCGGGGATTATCGCACTTGCCGCCTTGCATCAGCGTAAAAGCTTTTGGGAAAAGCGCCACACACCTGTGCGATAAAACGTAGGGTCGCCATTTATGGCGACCTGGCTAATCCTCGTCTCGCGCTTGAATCCCGTGCTTTTTCATCATGGCGCGTAATTGGTGATAGGTAACACGCAACAGTTCGGCGGCGCGGCGCTGGTTGTATTTGGCTTGATGCAAACTCGCTTCTACTAACTCGCGTTCCTGCTGATTTTGCCACTGACGTAAATCTAGCGGCAGGGAAGGCAAAGCAGATGAGGCAGGTTCGGCTGTGACGTCGGCGGGCGGAGTGCGTGGTGCAAACGGGTTAATGATGATGTTATCCAGCTCCTCGTCGGCGCTGTGGTGGCGATAGACCGAACGCTCGACCACGTTCTTTAGCTCGCGCACGTTGCCGGGCCAGCTGTGATTCAGCAGTGTCAGCTGGGCGCGATCGCTGAAGCCTGGGAACAGCGGCAAGCCCAACTCGCGGCACATCTGAATAGCGAAATGGTTGGCCATCACCAATATGTCGCTGCGGCGTTCACGCAGCGGCGGCAGCTGCACCACATCAAAGGCGAGGCGATCGAGCAGGTCGGCGCGGAATTTTCCGGCGGCGGCAAGCGCGGGCAGATCTTCATTGGTGGCGCACACCAGCCGCACATTGACCTGCAAAGATTGATTGCCGCCCACGCGCTCAAGCTGGCCATATTCAATCACGCGCAGCAATTTCTCCTGCACCAGCATCGGTGCGGTGGCGAGTTCATCGAGAAACAGCGTGCCGCCATCGGCGCGTTCGAAGCGTCCCAGATGGCGTTTTTGCGCCCCGGTAAACGCGCCGGCCTCATGACCGAACAGTTCGGAATCAAGCAGGTTTTCATTCAGCGCGGCGCAGTTCAGCGAAACAAACGGACCTTCCCAACGGTTCGACAGATAATGCAGGCGGCTGGCGATCAGCTCTTTCCCTGTCCCGCGTTCGCCAATCACCAGCACCGGTTTTTCCAGCGGTGCCAGGCGCGAAACCTGTTCCAGTACTTCCAGAAAGTTATTCGATTCACCCAAAAGGTTGTCAGAACTATTCGCCATGATGAAATTCGCCACTGATTAATCAATTTCACTACCTTAAGGGATGTTCTGGCGGATGTAAAATAAACAAATGGTATAAAATCAATGAATTAAAAGTTGGCACGCGAATTGTATTAGTGATGAGCGCCTCGCGCACCTACACACAAAATTTGAGGAACATCATTATGGGTATTTTTTCTCGTTTCGCCGACATCGTGAACGCTAACATCAACTCTCTGCTGGAGCGCGCCGAAGATCCGCAGAAACTGGTACGCCTGATGATTCAGGAAATGGAAGACACGCTGGTAGAAGTCCGTTCAACCTCAGCCCGCGCGCTGGCCGAAAAGAAACAGCTGCTGCGCCGCAGCGAGCAGGCTGAAATTCAGCAGGCCGAATGGCAGGAAAAAGCGGAGCTGGCAATCAACAAAGGTAAAGAAGATCTGGCGCGTGCTGCTTTAATTGAGAAGCAGAAGCTGACTGATTTGATTGCTGCACTGCAGCAGGAATCTACCCAGGTTGAAGAGACGCTGGACCGCATGAAAGGCGAGATTGGTGAGCTGGAGAAAAAACTCACTGAAACCCGTGCACGTCAGCAAGCGTTAACGCTGCGTCATCAGGCGGCATCGTCATCACGTGATGTGCGTCGTCAGCTCGACAGCGGCAAGATTGATGATGCAATGGCACGTTTCGAATCCTTTGAACGTCGCATCGATCACATGGAAGCGGAAGCAGAAAGCCAGCGTTTTGGTAAGCCAAAAGGTCTGGATCAGGAGTTCGCCGAGCTGAAAGCCGATGATGAAATCAGCCAGCAGCTGGCCGCGCTGAAAGCCAAAATGAATCGCCCTGAGTGATCGCCACGGGCCTGATTGCGGGCCCGAGTTAAAAATGGTGTTAGTGATTAAGGAGAGTCAATGAGCGCACTTTTTTTAGCCATACCCTTAACGATTTTCGTGCTGTTTGTCGCACCAATCTGGTTATGGCTGCATTACAGCAACAAACGCAACGGCGGCGCCGATTTATCGTCGAGTGACCTGCAGCGTTTGCAACAAATCACTCAGGATGCGCGCCGCATGCGTGAGCGTGTGGAAGCGCTGGAGGCCATTTTGGATGCCGAACATCCAAACTGGAGGCAACCATGATGAATGGCCGTAAACTGTGGCGCATTCCGCAGCAAGGCAAAGTGCGCGGCGTATGTGCGGGTATTGCTGAGTACCTCGATATCCCGGTGCGCTTGCTGCGTGTGATTGTGGTGCTGTCGCTGTTCCTTGGGCTGTTTATGTTCACCATCGTCGCCTATTTTATCCTGGGCTTTGTGCTGGACGAGAAACCCGTTGATGCTTCATCTGAACGGGCACCCAGCGCACGTGAACTGCTCGACGAGCTGGAAACAACGCTGCAAAGCGATGAGCGCAAGGTGCGCGAGGTGGAACGTTACGTGACCTCTGAAACGTTCAGCGTACGCAGCCGCTTCCGCCAGATCTAAATCCCCGGGCTTTCGGGCCCACTTCTTCTATTGTGATAAGAGGCTCTATGCAAACTCAACGTTTTACTGCTCTGCGCCGTCGCGCGACACCTGCGTTGATGTCGGCGGGGAAATTTATCATTATTAGCGCAGTAACTTACGGGCCCGGCGGGATCGCTGGCTGGGCAGTGAAATCGGTGGCGCGCCGTCCGCTGCGCCTGTTGCTGGCGGCCGCCCTGGAACCGTTGCTGAGCAAAGCGTTTAAACGCTTATCGGCACGATTCATCAGGGAGAACGATGAAAAGACTGCAAAATGAATTCGTGGCGTTGATGAACCGCGGTGTTGACCGCCATCTGCGCCTGGCTGTAACCGGTTTGAGCCGCAGCGGCAAAACCGCGTTTATCACTTCGCTGGTTAACCAGCTTCTCAATGTCCACAGCGGCGCACGATTGCCGCTGTTTTCCGTGGTGCGCGAAGATCGCCTGCTGGGCGTCAAGCGCGTACCGCAGCGCGAACTCGGCACGCCGCGTTTCACCTACGATGAAGGTCTGGCGCAGCTTTACGGCACGCCGCCGATGTGGCCGACGCCCACGCGTGGCGTAAGCGAAATGCGCCTGGCGCTGCGCTATCGTCCGGATGAATCGTTGCTGCGCCATTTCAAAGATACCGCCACGCTCTACCTCGAAATCGTCGATTATCCCGGCGAATGGCTGCTGGATCTGCCGATGCTGGCGCAGGATTATCTCAGTTGGTCACGCCAGATGGTGGGCTTGTTGCAGGGCGATCGCGCCGAATGGTCAGCGCAATGGCGCAGCCTGTGCGCCGATCTCGATCCTTTTGCACCCGCCGATGAAAATCGTCTGGCAGCGATTGCCGCAGCCTGGACCGATTACCTGCACCAATGCAAAAGCGAAGGCTTGCACTTTATCCAGCCGGGCCGCTTTGTGTTGCCGGGCGATATGGCTGGCGCGCCGGCGCTGCAGTTCTTCCCGTGGCCGCAGGTCGATGAGATGCAGGTTAGCAAGCTGGCGCAGGCGCCAGCGGGCAGTAACTTCGCTATGCTGCAGCAGCGTTTTAACTATTACTGCCAGCACGTGGTGAAAGGATTCTACAAAAATCATTTCTTGCGCTTCGACCGCCAAATCGTGCTGGTCGATTGTCTGCAACCGCTGAACAGCGGGCCGCAAGCGTTCAACGATATGCGCCTCGCGTTGACGCAACTGATGCAGAGTTTCCATTACGGTCAGCGTACGCTGTTCCGCCGCCTGTTTTCTCCGGTCATCGATAAGCTGCTGTTTGCCGCCACTAAGGCCGATCATGTGACTTCCGATCAGCACGCCAATATGGTGTCGCTGTTGCAGCAGCTGGTGCAGGACGCGTGGCAAAACGCGGCGTTCGAAGGCATCAACATGGATTGCCTCGGTTTGGCCTCGGTGCAGGCAACGGAAAGTGGGCTGGTTGATCATCGCGGCGAGAAGTTACCGGCGTTACGCGGTCATCGTTTAGCCGATAATGAAGCGCTGACGTTCTATCCCGGCGAAGTACCGCCGCGCTTGCCGGGCCACAATTTCTGGCAGCAGCAGGGATTTCAGTTTGAACAGTTCCGGCCACAGCAGCTGGATGTCGATCGTCCGCTGCCGCACATTCGCATGGATGCCGCGCTGGAATTTTTACTGGGAGATAAATTGCGATGAGCGACGAAACACCTTTAAAAGGACGCATTGATTTCGCCAGGCCGCTGACGGTGGAAGCGGAAAAACCGCTGCGCGCAGCACAAACCTTTAGCGCGGATAGCGAGAAGGCCTTTCTCGCCACGGCAGAAGCCGAGCCGCTGGAGGAGGGCGAAGGCGAAAAAGTGGTGGAAGCTGCGCTGAGGCCAAAACGCAGCCTGTGGCGCAAAATGGTGGGCGTTGGCCTCGCCATTTTCGGCGTCAGCGTGATGGCGCAGGGCGCGCAGACGCTGCACGATGCGTGGATGGTGCGCGACTGGTTTACCCTCGGCACTGGCGTGGCCGGCACATTGATTGTCGCTGCGGGTGCAGGCGCGCTGATTGGCGAATGGCGTCGTTTATATCGTCTGCGTCAGCGGGCTGAAGAGCGCGATATTGGCCGCGAACTGCTGCACAGTCACGGCGTGGGCAAAGGTCGCGCGTTCTGTGAAAAGCTGGCGCAGCAGGCTCAGCTCGATCAGGCGCATCCTGCACTGCAGCGCTGGCATGCGGCGCTACATGAAACCCACAACGATCGTGAAATCGTCACCTTATATGCCCAACTGGTGCAGCCGGTGCTGGATCGTCAGGCACGCCGGGAAATCAGCCGTCACGCCGCCGAATCGACGCTGATGATCGCCGTCAGCCCGCTAGCTTTAGTGGATATGGCGTTTATCGCCTGGCGCAATCTGCGGCTGGTGAATCGCATCGCAGCGATTTATGGCATTGAGCTGGGCTACTTTAGCCGCATCCGCTTGTTCCGTTTAGTGCTGCTCAACATGGCGTTTGCCGGTGCTTCCGAACTGGTGCGTGAAGTCGGAATGGACTGGATGTCGCAGGATCTTGCCGCGCGCTTGTCAACCCGCGCCGCGCAAGGGATCGGTGCCGGTTTGCTCACCGCGCGCCTCGGCATTAAAGCGATGGAATTGTGTCGTCCATTACCGTGGCTGGAAGATGATAAGCCGCGTCTCGGTGATTTCCGTCGTGAGTTAATTGGTCAGCTGAAAGAATCCCTGGTAAAAAGTGGGGATAAAGCAGGGCAGGCTGCTAAATAATCAGCACTTGCTTACCTTTCACGCTGCAACTGGCGTGAAAGGTAAAATTATCTGTGTTACCACGCATATTCGGCGGGATTTTTGTTGGTCGCTCCGCTACACTTCCCTCTATCACCTGCCTCTGGCTGTCAACTTTTCCTGACAGGCCTCTTCTGAGGCGCTGCAAGTTAGCGTATTATCACTAAAATCAAAACCTGACTAAGGCTCATCGCAATGCGTTTGGAAGTTTTCTGCCAGGACCGAATCGGTCTGGCGCGCGAGTTGCTCGACCTGCTGGTTGCCCGCAATATCGACCTGCGCGGCATCGAAATTGCGCCACTCGGTCGCATTTATCTCAATTTTACCGCGCTGGAGTTTGAACCCTTCAGCAATCTGATGGCGGAAATTCGCCGTACACCTGGCGTGACAGATGTGCGTACCGTTTCGTTTATGCCCTCCGAGCGTGAGCATCGCGCATTGAGTGCACTGCTGGTGGCGATGCCGGAACCGGTGTTATCCATCGATCTAAAATGTAAGGTCGAGTTGGCCAATCCGGCAGCACAAAATCTGTTTACCCTTGATGAACAGAAGCTGCGCAACCAAAACGTTGGCACCTTAATCACCGGCTTTAATTTCCAGCGCTGGCTGGAGAATGAACGCGTTGACGCACAGGCGCAGCATGTGGTGATTCAGGGGCGCGATTTCCTGATGGAAGCGCGGCCGATTTATCTGGCAGAAGAAGAGGGCCAGAGCGATCTGCCGGTCGGTGCAATGATCACCCTGAAATCGACGGCGCGTATGGGCCGACAGCTGCAGAATCTTACCGTTACCGATGAATCGGAGTTCGATCACATCGTGGCGGTTACGCCAAAAATGCGTCAGGTGATCGATCAGGCGCGCAAGCTGGCGATGCACGATGCGCCGCTGTTGATCGTGGGCGATACCGGCACCGGCAAAGATATGCTGGCGCGCGCCTGTCATTTACGCAGCGCACGCGGCAAAAAACCGTTCCTGGCGCTGAACTGCGCCTCACTGCCGGATGATGTGGCCGAGAGCGAGCTGTTTGGTCACGCCGCCGGTGCTTATCCCAATGCACTGGAAGGCAAAAAAGGCTTCTTCGAGCAGGCTAACGGCGGCTCGGTATTGCTGGATGAGATTGGCGAAATGTCGCCACGCATGCAGACCAAACTGCTGCGTTTCCTCAACGACGGCACGTTCCGCCGCGTGGGCGAAGAGCATGAAGTGCACGTTGATGTGCGTGTGATTTGCGCCACGCAGAAGAATTTGATTGAGCTGGTACAGCGCGGTGAATTCCGTGAAGATCTGTTTTATCGCCTGAATGTGTTGACGCTCAATCTGCCGCCGCTGCGTGAACGTCCGCTGGATATTCTGCCGCTGACCGAAATGTTTGTCGCCCGTTTCGCAGACGAACAAGGCTTGCCGCGTCCGCGCCTTTCATCGCAACTGACGCCGTTCCTGACGCGCTACAACTGGCCGGGTAACGTGCGCCAGCTGAAAAATGCGCTGTACCGTGCGCTGACGCAGCTGGAAGGTTATGAACTGGGACCACAAGATATTGTGTTGCCAGAGCAGGCGCTGGATGTGTCATTGGGCGAAGAGGCGATGGAAGGTTCGCTGGATGACATCACCAGCCGCTTCGAACGTTCAGTGCTGACACGTCTTTATCTCTCTTATCCCAGCACGCGCAAACTGGCGAAACGCCTCGGCGTCTCGCATACCGCCATTGCCAATAAGCTGCGTGAATATGGATTAGGGCAGAAGCGCAACGAGAGCGAGTAATAAAGCGCGTACATCCCGTAACGTCGTTCCGCCCGTAGGGTCGCCATTCATGGCGACCTGGTCCGCTAACGTGCATCAACCTTGGCAAGCGGATGTCTTGTCATTGGTCGCCATGAATGGCGACCCTACGTTTATTTAGCTGGTTTTAGTCGGGTGCACGAATATCTACCTGACTTCCTTCCCGCTTAAACACCGGAATCTCACTCAATGGCGCGGCGACGCTAATGCGTTGTCCGCCTTGATAGCACTCGCCGTTACGCGCAATCCATTGCTCACCAGCAGGCAACCATACTTCACGTTCACGCTGCCCGGCGTGCAGCACCGGCGCTACCAGCAGGTCACGGCCCAGCAGATACTGATCTTCCACTTGCCAGCTCTCTGGCTGCTGCGGGTAGTGATAGAACAGCGGGCGCATCACCGGATCGCCGAGCTCATGCGCTTCGCGCATCAGGCCATCAATATAGGGACGAATCTGCTCACGTTGCAGCAGGCAACTTTTCATCAGCGCGTAATTCTCCTCACCATAGCTCCAAACCTCGTTTGGTGAGCCGCTGTTACACTGCGCAATACCATCACGCCAGGATTCTTCAGGTGCAATCTGTGGCTCGCGGTAACCATGCAGACGCATCACTGGACAGAATACCGCCCACTGGAACCAACGGATTAGCAGTTCATGAAACGCCGGGTCATGAATATTTCCGCCCTGAAAACCGCCGATGTCGGTGGTCCACCACGGAATTCCCGCCATTGCCATATTCAGCCCGGCTGTGAACTGATTACGTAAGGCATGGAACGAGGAGTGAACGTCGCCCGACCAGGCAAGCACGCCATAACGCTGGCTGCCCGCCCAGGCGCAGCGCACCAGGTTGACGATCTCGCTCTCGCCTTGTTGTTGCAGACCTTCATAAAATCCGCGGGCAAACAGCTGCGGATAGATATTGCCCACTTCCTGAACCGGACCGAGATGATAGCGGTAATTATCAAAATCGTACGCGCGATATTCCGGTTCCGCTTCATCGAGCCAGAAGGTGCGTATGCCGTGGTCATAATAGTTGCGCTTAACTTCCTGCCAGACGAACTCGCGGGCGGAGGGATGCGTGGCGTCAAAAAAGGTAGTGTTGCCCATGAAATCGAGATTTACGGATACGCCGCGTTCGCTGTTGACCAGCAAGCCTTTGGATTTCATCAGACGATAGTTATCACTGCGGCTGTCTACCGTGGGCCACACCGAAATCATAGTTTCGATGCCCATCTCTTTCAGCTCCTGCACCATGGCTCGCGGATCCGGCCAATCGCGCACATCGAAACACCAGGTTCCCTGATTTGGCCAGTGGAAAAAGTCGATGACAATTACCGAGAGCGGCAATTGCAGGCGGCGATATTCGCGTGCTACCTCCAGCACTTCCTGCTGAGTGCGATAGCGCAGTTTGCATTGCCAGAAGCCGGTTGCAAAGCTGGGCATCATCGGTGCTGTGCCGGTGGCGCGGCCATACTGACGCACGATCTCAGCCGGTGTATCGGCTGCGGTGATCCAGTAATCCATCTGATCGGTTACTTCGGCCTGCCAGCGTGTGCCATTTTTACCAAAGGTCACTTCGCCGATGGCCGGGTTATGCCACAGCAAGCCATAGCCGAGGTTGGACACCATAAACGGCACGCTGGCCTGCGAGTTGCGCTGTGCCAGCTCCAGCGTGCAGCCTTTTAGATCGAGACAATCCTGCTGATACTGGCCCATGCCATAAATTTTCTCCTCCGCACGCGCTTCAAAGCGCACGCTGAGCTGATATTTCCCTCCCGGAATTGGTCGAAAGGCGCGCGCATCCAGCTTCAGGGCGCTGATGTATTTGTCCTGACTCTTTTCGCTGGCACCGATGCCCACGGTGCTGCGCTGACGCCAGAACTCCTCCAGCAGCAGTTCTCCATGTTGATTGTAAAAAGCCAGCTGGCCGCGAATATTCAACGTGGCGATGATATTGCCGTTACGCAGGCTCAGGGATTCATGCTCCTGGTGGATCTCCACCTCGCAAGCCGTAGGCGCTAACAACGCCCAGTCATGGTCGATCAGTTCAGGCTGACAGGTGGCTCGTACTCGCAGGCTATGCGCGCCCCAGGGTTCGATAACCAGCGTCTGACGGTCAAATGTCCAGATAATACGCTGGGATTCGGCGCGTAATTCACTCATGACAACTCCTGTGGTTGTAAAAGGGTGGAAGCCGTTGCAGCCGGTTGGGCTGACACTTTGTTCTGATTGATGGTGCGCATGGTGGCATCGTTAAGTTTGTAGCCGCGCATCGCCAGCGCGCTCAACAGCGACAGCAGGCCGGGAACCACTGAAAACAGTGCGACGATGGCCATCATCGCGGCAGGCTGCTGATGCGGTGCCTGAGCAACGTAACCGCTCAGACCCAGCGTCCAGCCAACAATCGCGCCGCTGATCGCCATGCCCATTTTCAATACGGCGAGCAGCGTGGAGAAGACGGTGCCATCGAGGCGCTTGCCCTGACGATATTCACCGTAATCCACCACATCGGCCATCATCACCCACATCAGCGTGGTGGTGACCTGATAGAAGCTGGAAACGATGAACGTCATGCCGACTAACAGCGCCAGCGATCCCGGCAGGAACACGATGCTGATACTTAACACACCGGCAGTGATGGCGCTGAGGATAAAAGCGGTGATTTTGTTTAGGCGGCGCGTCAGCAGTTTTGCCAGCACGCTACCGACGCTTTTGCCGACGATATGCGCGGCCAGCAGCCACATGAAGAGACTGGCGTTACCCAGAAAATAGGTGACGTAGTACATCATCGCGCCAAGCCGCACCACGCCGAACGAGATATTGCAGAACACCAGTAATGCAACCACGCGCCACTGATCGTTACGCAGCAAATCGCGTAAATCAGCGAGAAAGTTGCCGTGGTTGGCGGGCGCATTGATACGTTCGCGGGTGTTGAGGAAGCAGATAAAGAACAGCAGGGTTGCCAGTGTCGCCATAATCGACATCGCCGCGAAGTAACCGTCCAGTTTGTTACCGCCGCCCAGCCAGGTGGCGAGCGGGATCATCAGGAAAGTGGACATCGCGCCACCTAGCGTAGCCAGGAAGAAACGCCATGATTGCAGGGAGATGCGCTGATTATCATCGGCGGTGATGATCGCCCCCATTGAGCAGTAAGGAATATTGATGGCGGTGTACATCAGCATCATCAGGCTGTAGGTCACGGCGGCGTAGATCATCTTTCCGGTGAGCGACAGGCTTTCCGGCACCGCATAAATCAGCATACAACTCACGCCGAACGGTACTGCCAGCATCAATAACCAGGGACGGAATTTGCCCCAGCGTGAACGGGTTCGGTCAGCGACCATTCCCATCGCGGGATCGATCACCGCATCGGCAACGCGCGCCAGTAAAAACAGCGTGCCGACAAAGATCGCGGGCAAACCCACCACATCGGTGTAGTAAAAGGTGAGAAAAATAATGACGTTATCGATGGCGATATGGCTGGCCATATCACCAAGGCCGTAACTGATTTTTTCTTTAATGGATAAGCTTGCTTGCATAGAGATTCCCGCCTGTCTTTGAATCGCTTAAGGGCAATTGACGGTTAGTTATAGGTAGCGAAGCGGATGGGAACAATTGCGGGATCTGTTACGGGTTTTATGTTTTTTGATTAATGTGATACGGGTAACAAGAATCACAGCAAAAATGCAACAAGGCAGGAAGAAGTGCTACGTATCACGATAAATCAACGGGTTAAAAAGGGAACTGAGTTGAAGGCGGGCATAAAAAAAGCACCGAAGAATTAATCATTCGGTGCTTTCTGTTTCACATTAATAGTGAACTAACGTTACTTCAGCGCAGCCAGCGCCGCATCGTAGTTTGGCTCTTCGGTGATTTCATTCACCAGCTCGCTGTAAATCACTTTATCGTTTTCATCCAGCACCACCACGGCACGCGCGGTCAGGCCTTTCAGCGGGCCATCCGCAATCGCCACGCCATAGTTTTCTTTGAACTCAGCGCCACGCAGGGAAGAGAGCGTGATTACGTTGCTGACGTTCTCTGCGCCGCAGAAGCGTGACTGAGCGAAAGGCAGATCGGAAGAGATGCACAGTACGACCGTGTTGTCCGCTTCACCTGAGCGCTCATTAAACTTACGCACCGATGCCGCACACACGCCAGTATCAATACTTGGGAAAATGTTCAGAACTTTGCGTTTGCCTGCATAATTAGCCAGGGATACGTCAGCAAGATCTTTGGCGACCAGGCTGAAAGGTTTAGCTTGCTCGCCAACTTGTGGGAACTGGCCTGCAACCGGCACCGGATTGCCCTGAAAGTGAACAGTCTGAGACATGTGATTTCCTTTTTTTAACGATGAAATATCTGACTTTTAAGATATAGCGTGTGTTTATGACATAATTTTTAAGGGTTTACGAGCGCATTTCCTGGCGATAATCGAGCCGGCTCGCATTTAAGCGACGGATTTAAGGAGAAATAATGAGAACAGTGAAGAGTTATCCGGAAGCCTGGCCGTTACATTCGCCGTTTGTTATTTCACGCGGCAGCCGCACTGAGGCGCATGTTGTGGTGGTAGAGATCGAGCAGGATGGCGTTAAAGGCGTCGGGGAAGCCACGCCGTACGCGCGCTACGGTGAAAGCGAGGAATCGGTACTCAAGCAGATCGCCTCGCAGCTGAGTGCGTTGCAAAGCGGCATGACGCGTGAAGCGCTGCAACAGGCGTTACCGGCGGGCGCGGCACGTAACGCCATTGACTGCGCACTGTGGGATTTGGCACGTCAGCAGCAAGGTGAAAGTCTGGTGCAATTGTGTGCTGTGCAACTGGCCGATGAGATTGTCACCGCGCACACCATCAGCATCGATACGCCAGATGCGATGGCCAGCAGCGCGCAGGCGTTGTGGCAGCATGGCGCGCGTTTATTGAAGATCAAAATGGACGATCACCTGATCAGCGAACGTTTAGTGGCGATACGCAGCGCGGTACCGGACGCCACCTTGATTGTTGATGCCAATGAATCCTGGCATGCCGAAGGCCTGGCGGCGCGCTGTCAGCTACTGGCCGATCTCAATGTCGCCATGCTTGAACAGCCGCTGCCTGCCGCAGAAGACAGCGCGCTGGGCAATTTTATTCATCCGCTGCCGATCTGCGCCGATGAAAGCTGTCACACGCGTGAAAGCCTGGCGCAGCTGAAAGGGCGCTATGAGATGGTGAATATCAAGCTGGATAAAACCGGGGGATTAACCGAAGCGCTGGCGCTCGCAGAGGCGGCACAGCAACAGGGATTCGCCATTATGCTTGGCTGCATGCTCTGCACCTCGCGGGCGATTCGTGCGGCATTACCGCTGACGGCGCAGGCGACCTTCGCGGATCTCGACGGTCCAACCTGGCTTGCGGCCGATGTTGAACCGTCGCTGCACTTCTCTCACGGCGTACTCAAGCCGCTGGCTGCCAGCGCAGCAGATTGATCATCGCTTCCAGATAGACTTCGGTGGCTTCGTCGACTGAAATCGGCGGCATCTCGGCGGTAATGCATAACAGGCCGAGATCGTCACACCAGCTGCCAAACGAACCCGGCGTGGCATAACCCACGCTACTCACCACCGGCAGCGCGGTCTGCTGCGCCAGCCACTTTGCTAAATCGCTGTGGTGCGGATCGTCAATGCAGGCCAGCGGTTCATGCCACGAAACCACCCAGCGCGGTTTAATCTGATGAATCAGCTGGCACAGCTCGCGGGTTTCCGGTTCGGAAGAGGGACCTGATCCGGTTGAAAGCACCACATCGCGCTCATCCGCTTCACTGTTCCAGCGATACACCGTGTCGCCATTCTGCCAGTTAGCGGCGGGGAAATTACGGTTGAGATCGACGCCGTTGGCGTTGGCGCGCAGCCCCAACTGACAACCATCGGGATTGACGGCCAGAACAACGTGATGACGCCGCAGCGCCTCCGGCAAGGTGCGCATCGCACCGGATAAAGTGGCAATCGCAGCATTCTCGTCGCCGTGCGTGCCAGCAATAATCAGCCCGCTTTCGGCATCGGCGGCGGGTGCCGGAAACCACAGCAGCGGCGCGCCCAGCACCGATTGCCCGTATTGTTGCCAGACAGCGTCCAGCTTGCCGCGCAGCGGACGTGGATGGTATGACGACATGACGTTCCTCTCTGAAATGCTTCCAACACCGCCAAAAACCTTCTGGCGCTCAAGGTAAAAAATGTGACCGGGAATCCAGCCTCAACATAACGGTAAATAGCCTGCGGGGAAATAGCTATATATCAATCAGCAATTTGCGATAAAGTGCCAAACGTTGCTGGCGACACAATCTCTTCGCGGTCGCCATTTTTTTCGCGTAAAGGAGTGGTGATGAAACTAACGTTCCGCAAGACGCTGACTGCGTTAATTGTAGCCAGTGCAGTCTCACCCGCATTCGCCGCCAACGTGCCGTCGGGCGCACAGCTGGCCAGCACCCAGGAAATCGTTCGCCATATCAAAGATGAGCCCGCTTCACTCGATCCGATGAAGGCGGTTGGCCTGCCGGAAATTCAGGTGATGCGCGATCTGTTTGAAGGGCTGACCAATCAGGATGCCCACGGAAAGATCGTTCCCGGCGTGGCGCAAAGCTGGAGCAGCAACGACAACAAAACCTGGATCTTTACCCTGCGCAAAGATGCGCGCTGGTCGAATGGCGAGCCGGTTACCGCGCAGGATTTTGTCTATAGCTGGCAACGTTTAGTTGAACCGAAGAACAGTTCGCCGTTTGCCTGGTTTGCTGCGCTGAGCGGCATTGAAAACGCGGAAGCGATCACCAAAGGGCAGATGAGCGCCGATAAACTGGGCGTGACGGCGACCGATGCAACACACCTCAAGGTGACATTGTCACGCCCTGTGCCGTGGTTCCCGAGTATGGTTGCCAATGCCGCGATGTATCCGGTATCTCAGAAAGTGATTGAAAAAGAGGGTGATAGCTGGACGTCACCGGGCAAGCTGGTCGGCAATGGCGCTTATCAGTTGCAAGATCGCGTAGTAAACGAAAAAATCGTGCTGGTGCGCAACGCCAACTATTGGGATGACAAAAAATCGGTGCTGACCAAAGTCACCTTTATCCCGATTAATGAAGAGTCCAGCGCTACTAAGCGTTACCGCGCCAATGACATCGATATCACCGAATCCTTCCCGAAAAACATGTACGCGCTGCTGAAGAAAGAGTTGCCGGGCCAGGTGTATACGCCGGATCAGCTTGGCACCTATTACTACGCATTCAATACCGAGAAAGGGCCAACTGCCGATGTGCGCGTGCGTAAGGCGCTGTCGTGGAGCATCGATCGTCGTATTATCGCGGAGAAAGTATTGGGCACCGGCGAGAAACCGGCCTGGCACTTTACGCCGGACGTTACCGCCGGTTTCACTCCGATGAAAAGCTATCTGCAGCAACATAGCCAACAGGAGCTGAACGCGCAGGCCAAAGCGTTGCTGACGGCGGCAGGTTATGGACCCGGCAAACCGCTGCATTTGTCGCTGCTCTACAACACCTCGGAAAGCCATCAGAAAATCGCTATCGCGGTAGCTTCAATGTGGAAGAAGAATCTCGGCGTGGATGTCACCTTGCAAAATCAGGAGTGGAAAACCTATATCGACAGCCGTAACAGCGGCAATTTCGATGTGATCCGCGCCTCGTGGATCGGCGATTATAATGAGCCTTCAACCTTCCTTAGTCTGCTGACCTCGACCCACACCGGCAATATCGCGCGCTTCCGCAGTGCCGATTACGATGCGGTGATTACCAAAGCCAGCACCGAAACTAGCGTGGCAGCGCGTAACACCGATTACAACAAAGCCGAGCAGATCATCGCCGATCAGGCACCGATCGCGCCGATCTATCAATATACCAACGGCCGCTTGATCAAGCCGTGGGTGAAAGGATATCCGATCACCAATCCTGAAGACGTGGCGTACAGCCGCGAACTGTGGATTGAGAAGCACTGAGTCTAATCGGTCGCCATAAATGGCGACCCTACAAATGATTGTGACCGCCTGTCATCTTTGCTCACAGCCTGATGATTGCAACTGGTCTGCGCCACGCTAGACTGTATCGTATTGATTTTGATAGTGAGGCGAGTTCGTGAACGTCATTGAAGGAAAAGCGTTACAAGTATCCGATGCTATTGTGTCCTGTCAGCTGGATGGCGCAGGCGGCATGATCCCCATCGAAGATAAAGATGTCATCAACTGCGAACGTCCCTGCTGGTTGCACCTCAATTACACCCAACGGCAAAGTGCGGAATGGCTGCAAAACACGCCGCTGATCCCCGATTCTGTGCGTGACGCGCTGGCGGGCGACAGCATGCGTCCGCGCGTGACACGCCTTGGCGACGGCTTCATGATTGTGCTGCGTAGCGTAAACCACAATGCCGATTCGCGTCCCGATCAGCTGGTGGCAATGCGCGTGTTTATCAACGACAAGCTGATTGTCTCGACGCGCCGTCGCAAGGTGTACGCCATTGATGCCGTGCTGACCGATCTGCAAAACGGTAATGGTCCGGTTGATGGCGGCAGCTGGCTGGTGGATGTGTGCGATGCGTTAACCGATCACGCCAGTGAATTTATCGAAGAGATGCACGATAAAATTATCGAACTGGAAGATGCGTTGATGAATCAGGAAGTGCCTGCGCGCGGCGATTTGGCGCTGCTGCGTAAGCAATTGATTGTGATGCGTCGTTATATGGCACCGCAGCGCGATGTCTATGCGCGGCTGGCTATCGAAAAGATGGCGTGGATGAATGACGACGACCGCCGCCGCATGCAAGAAGTTGCCGATCGTCTCGGACGTGGACTGGACGATCTCAATGCGGGCGTGGCGCGAACCTCAATTCTGGCGGATGAAGTGGCGTCAATCCTTGCGGAATCGATGAACCGCCGCACTTATACTATGTCGTTGATGGCGATGATCTTCCTGCCGGCCACGTTTCTTACCGGTTTATTCGGCGTCAACCTCGGCGGCATTCCCGGCGGCAATTGGGCGCTGGGCTTCACCGCCTTCTGCGTGCTGCTGCTGGCGATGGTGGGCGGTGTGGCGATATGGCTGAAACGGCGCAAATGGTTGTAAGGCATAAAAGCGGAATAAACCTGATCGATATCAATATCCCGCCAGGGCAATCGGGGCAAACTCTTTCCCGCAGGTGAATGCAACGTCAAGCGATGGGCGTTGCGCTCCATATTGTCTTACTTCCTTTTTTGAATTACTGCATAGCACATTTGATTCGTACGACGCCGGCCTATCCGCCGGCTTTTTTTTGCCCGCTTGGCTTGAATACTCATCCTTTCCTATGCTTAAAGGACATTCAGTGACAAGGAGAAGGGCATGCAAGCGATCATTGCCAGCGAACCAATTCCTACCGATCCACCACCGATTCCCGAACCGATTCCACAACCGCAGCCGATACCACCCGTACAGCCGCCGTACGATCCCGAATTTCCACCGATCCAGGATCCACCACCGCACCGCTAATAAAAAAGGCGCGTAGCCGAAGCGACGCGCCTAATTTCACAGCAAATCCGATTATTTAATTTCCAGCACATCAAGACGCACGCTGAGATTGGGCGCGTCGTCCTCTTCTGGCTGCCAGCCCGCAGGCTGCACCGGTAAGCTTTCGCGATCAAACGCCAAATCACCGCCATCTACCACGGCATCACCGTGTTTGATGCCTTTGAAATCGAACAGATTGATGTCGGCCATATGTGATGGCACCACATTCTGCATCGCGGTGAACATGGTTTCGATACGGCCCGGATAACGTTTATCCCAGTCGCGCAGCATGTCGGCAACCACCTGACGTTGCAGATTCGGCTGCGAACCGCACAGGTTGCAAGGAATGATTGGGAACTGGCGCGCTTCTGCAAAACGAATAATGTCTTTCTCACGGCAGTAAGCCAACGGACGAATCACGATATGTTTACCGTCATCGCTCATCAGTTTTGGTGGCATGCCTTTCATCTTGCCGCCGTAGAACATGTTGAGGAACATGGTCTGCAGGATATCGTCGCGGTGGTGACCTAAGGCGATCTTGGTACAGCCCAACTCGGTGGCAGTGCGATACAGAATACCGCGGCGCAGACGCGAACAGAGCGAGCAGGTGGTTTTGCCTTCAGGAATTTTATCTTTAACGATGGAATAAGTGTCTTCGTTAACGATGTGGTATTCAACGCCCTGTTGTTCCAGATAAGCCGGCAAAATATGCTCTGGAAAACCGGGCTGTTTCTGGTCGAGATTTACCGCCACCAGCGAGAAGTTGACCGGCGCGCTCTGCTGCAAATTACGCAGGATTTCCAGCATGGTGTAGCTGTCTTTACCACCAGACAGACAAACCATGATGCGATCGCCTTCTTCAATCATATTGAAGTCAGCAATGGCTTCGCCCACGTTGCGACGTAAACGCTTCTGCAGTTTGTTGAGGTTGTATTGTTCTTTTTTAGCAGTAGATTGATTTTCTTGCATTATTTACTATCTCTGTAATCAAAAGGGGCATATAGGGGGCATAATTTCTTTTAAGACTGCACCCGCTCTCCATCTGATCGTTGATTTGATAATTTGTGTGCCCAGCCGATGAGCACAGGGATGTCGCGTATGGTACGTATTACTTGCTCGATTTCCAATATCTATCATCAAGCATATGCACAGACTTATGGAGTGGTAGGCCCCCTCAATGTCTAAGCTTGGTCAAGCTGGTACTGAATTTTGATAGCCTGATCAAATTAAATGCATTGAGCATGAAATGGTTTGACATTTATCCTCATAGCGATGACATTCATGGCTGTCGGCATGACAAAAATCGGTTTTCCATTGTCATTTGTTATAGAGGAAGTGTATGAACATCGTTGTCGAGGACATTATTGCCCTCATTGAAGCATCCCTGGATGCTAACTACACAGAAGTACGAAGCGTTAGTAATAGGATTGCGAAGTCCATTAGTGCCGATGATATGGAACTCGCAAAAAAAATTAAGTCTGTTGTCCGTCGTAAAGGTGTGCCTTTACGTAGTTCAGGATATAGCGATAATTTGCCAATTGATCCGAAATCACGAATTCCACTACTTGAAGAGCATCAATGGCCAGTCACGCCTTTATTCCTTGGCGAAGAAGAAGGTTGCATTTTTGAACAATTTGTAGATAGTGTAAAACATCAGGATAAATTAATTGAAAACGGATTGTCTGGTAGATTGGGTCTTCTATTATCTGGGCCACCGGGAACCGGTAAAACGTTAATCGCTGGGCATGTTGCGTCCAGACTTAATCGACCATTATACGTTGTTCGACTTGATTCAGTTATTTCATCCCTTTTAGGAGATACGGCTAAAAATTTACGGCAAATATTTGACTTTGTTCCCTCGAAAAATGGGATCATTTTCCTGGATGAAGTAGATGCAGTTGCAAAGCTAAGGGATGACCGGCATGAAGTCGGTGAACTAAAGAGAGTGGTCAATACTTTGATCCAGGGGCTGGATTCATTGGATGACAATGCCGTTGTTATTGCTGCAACTAACCATGCAGGTCTTTTAGATCCGGCTATATGGCGGAGATTCCCTTTCAAAATAAAGTTTGGCCTTCCAGATATTGATGTTAGAGAAACACTATGGAATCATTTTTTATATCAGGATAAAGGTGAGCATAAGCATATAAAAGCTTTGTCTGTTATATCTGAAGGGTTAAGTGGTGCTGACATTGAAACTGTTGCCATCTCGATTAGAAGACAATCTGTTCTAAGTGATACGCCAATTAATTTAGCAGCGGTAATTAAATCTGTAATGAGTACTAGTCAAGAAAGCTCAGGTTCGGTTGCCTCTGATAAAATGGATATCGATCTCAAAAAGCAGATATTGAAATTGCTTACAAACACAAAACTATTTACGCAGTCAGAATTAGGTCAATTGTTACATCTTAGTAGACAAACCATTTCAACATATCTTAAGGAGTAAGAGCGATGGCCGAAGGAAATAATACCCCAGTATTGAATCCAATTCTTTCACTCTTGATGCAACCAACCCCTAATTCTGTTAGTGGGGGAGGTAAAAGTGCTAAAGGAATAGTAACTTCTCGACTCGGCATACAACAGGAAAAATTGTCTGCAGAGTTAAAAAGCATTCAAAAGGATGATGGTCTAATTTCCTTGGCCGGACGTTTGCATCTGATAGTTAAAATGTTCTCAGATTCGTATGCACCGTCATGGACACCAGATGATTTGTTTGAGAGCAATCATTATGTCCGTATTGTAGCTCCAGCCTATAACGGCTTTCTTGTTGAGATAAAAAAAGACAAAATAAATGAAATAATTAATAAGGTTGTGAATCCCAAATCAGCTACAGTTAAGGTTGATATTTCAAGGTTAGAAAGCATTTCTCCTTTTAATCGTGAAGAGGCATTACGCCACAGAGACATTGACGAAGTTTTTGAAAAAGGGAAATCTTCGGGATATCAGTTTAATTTGTGGTTATTGCCATTTTTTGATAATGGATCACGATTGTCCGTTTATAATGAAATTGAAAAATTAGTAAATAGTAAAGTAATTGGATTTGGGGATGCAAGGTTTAATAATGTTCTTGGAATCTCAGGTGTAAACAAATCTGATTTGGATTCTTTTAGTGAAAAAATAAAAAAATATCTTGTTGAAGGTTCACTTTCATTCACCGCCACTATTGAAAGTAAAGAAAAACTCGGAAAGCTGTTAGCGTCCGGAGTGGTGTACAGAGTTGATCCCGTAGCTCAAGTGAGTGTTAAATCTGTTCCTCCGGGTGATGGCGCTGAACCAGCTCCCAAATTAATCAATTTAGATTCAATGCCAACTGTCGTAATTATTGATGGTGGCTGCTCCGCCGGCTCTTACTTGCCGTTGAATGTCTTAAATATTAAGCCTTTAGTCAGAGATGTCGATGCCGATTTAAAACATGGCAATCAAGTTACCTCAGTTATTTGTCAGGGGGCTGCATGGAATAATAACTTGGCTTTGCCTGACTTAGAGTGCAAGTTTGTTAGTGTTCAGGCAATTAATAAAAAGAACATTCCAGTACAGCCAACGTCAGAACAATTCGTAAATTACTTAAGAGATGTTGCAGAAAAAACCAAGCAAGTATCTTCTGTGTGGAACCTCTCTTTCAATGAAGGAAGTCCTTCTTTCAGTAGCAATGAGATAAGTTACTTAGGGCATGAGATAAATAAAATAGCGCGAGAGTTTGATATCCTTCCGGTGATAGCTATTGGTAATGTAAGTAAAGAAAATAACTCAAGGCTATGTCCTCCTGCGGATTGCGAGGCTGCGCTTACAGTCTCTGGACGCGTAGCTGATGATCAAGGCTTGCCAGATTCTCCATGCCCATTTAGCTTAAGAGGCCCAGCGCCTGGAGGTATGAAAAAACCAGAGTTATCATGGTTCTCCACTCTCAGAATGATAGGTGGTTCTATTGATACTGGTACAAGTTTTAGTACGCCGTTAATATCATCTGTTGCGGCACATACCTTTGATAACCTAAAAAGCCCCACCCCAGACTTGGTAAAAGCATTACTTATTAATAAAGGTGAAAGTCATTATCATGATTTCCGTTTAGGCTGGGGATCTCCATGGCTTAGGGGTAAAAATTTACCTTGGCTATGCGAGCCGGGCACCGTAACGCTTGCGTGGAATGCTAAAATAAAAGCCGGGTTTGCATATTATTGGAATGATATCCCTTTACCCTCTGAAATGCTTGATAATGGGCAAATAAAAGGTGAGATTGTTTTGACTGCGATACTTCAACCTTTGGTGTCAGAACTGGGCGGTGATAATTACTTTTCAACGAGACTACAATGTGCTTTACAGTCAGTTGGAAATGATGGAAAGGTAAAGAATATTCTAGGCTCTATGAAAGAGTCCAAAGAAAAAGAAATTCAATCTCGTAAAGAATTAGCAAAGTGGAGTCCTGTAAGGCATCATGGGAAAGTTTTTTCAGGAGTGTCAGTAGATAATAAAGTGTTGCGTTTACATGCTAGAATTTATGCACGTGACCTTTATCAATTTGGTATGGCCTCTCACCATGAAATGGATGAGCAAAATGTTTCTTTTGTTCTAACTTTTAAAAGTGAGAACAAAGACTCAGGGGTTTATAACTCTATGGTTAAAAATTTAGGAGCCGATGTTGAAGTTGGGATTATTGAAAGAAGCATCGACATTCAAAATAAAATTTAATGTAAATTTAATTATTTTGAAATATAGAAGTGTTTGTTATTCTTAAAATTTAAGAATACGAGTTGCTTGTGCGTTTGAAACAAAAGCGCACACTTTGCCTGAACAATCTGGCTATTTTTTGATCTGGGCAAATATTTACCTCATCTGGGCCTGACAGGATGGCCGAAGTGCTTTTTTTACTTTCTTAAGGTGAGGAGTGGCAAATGCAAACGTACGATATGGTTTTTGAAGAGGCGTGTCGGCTGGTGGGGCAATGTTATTTGGAGCTTGTTCAGCGTGGCGCAGCAACCGAAAAAGAGGTGTTAGCCAGCGAGTTGCGCAATCTGCAGCTGCGCTATCGTGAACTCACCGGTTCACCGAATCGGGCGGTGGAGATGGCAATCGTTCAGCTCAAGCCTTGTTAATCCATCAACGTTAACCCAGCAAAGAAACGCCCGGCCATCGCGCCGTAGTGCTCGTCAGTTATGCGTTAATCGGTCACCATGAATGGCGACCCTACAGCGGTTTGGCGAGGTTTTCGTAGGGTGCGCATTCATGCGCACCTTCATACATAGGCAATTTACTGCTTAAGCGTCGGGCTTTTTAATCTACTCGCTTTTCTCCGTTTTACCTGCTAACTCCGCCAGCCGCTGATAACGCTGACTGGCGGCTTCGGTTGCATCACGCCACAACTGCGACGCTTCTTCAGGCCGCTGGGTTTGCAACTGGCGGAAACGCTGCTCATTCATCAATGCCTGTTCCAGTTCGGAATTTGGCGGACGCGAATCCAGCGCCAGCGCGGCTTTACCTTGCTCGGCGCGTCGTGGATCAAAGCGATACAGCGGCCAGAAACCGCTGGTGGTCAGCAGGCGCATCTGTTCGTGACTATAAGCAAGATCGTAGCCATGCTCTTCGCACGGGCTGTAAGCGATGATCAGTGACGGCCCCGGCCAGGCTTCCGCTTCCTGAATAGCTTTTACGGTTTGATTGAGTTGTGCGCCCAGTGAAATCTGCGCCACATACACATGCCCGTACAGCAGCGTCGACATGCCAAGATCCTTCCGCGCCTTACGTTTACCTTGTTCGCCGAACTTGGTCACCGCGCCGAGCGGCGTCGCTTTTGATGCCTGTCCGCCAGTATTCGAGTAGCACTGCGTATCCAGTACCAGCACATTGACGTTTTCGCTCAGGCTCATTACGTGATCGAGTCCGCCGTAACCAATGTCGTACGCCCAGCCATCGCCACCAATCAGCCAGACCGATTTCTCTACCAGCGCATCGGCTGCTTCGTTTAACGCTTTAGCTTCCGGTTGCGATGACGCAGCAAGCAGGGCGCGCAGCTGTTCAATTTGCTCGCGTCGTTGCGATATCGTGACATTGTCACCTTTTAGCGCGTCAACCAATTCCGCCGGTAACTGCGCCGCGCATTGATCCAGTAATCTGAGCGCGCGCTGTTTCTGCTGGTCGACGCTTAAACGGAAGCCCAGGCCAAATTCGGCGTTATCTTCAAACAGCGAATTCGCCCACGCGGGACCGCGACCTTCGGCATTGGTTGTGTAAGGTGTAGAAGGCAGATTGCCGCCGTAAATGGAGGAGCAGCCGGTGGCATTGGCAATCAGCAGGCGATCGCCATACAGCTGCGTCAGCAGTTTGATATAGGGCGTTTCCCCGCAGCCCGAACAGGCACCGGAATACTCAAACAGCGGCGTGATAAGCTGCGAGGTGCGGATATCAATACGTTCCAGCTGCTCGGCGGTGATCTCTGGCAGCGCGAGGAAGGCATCGTAATTGACCTTTTCCGTCTCAACATGCTCGAGGCGTGATTTCATGTTGATGGCTTTGATTTCCGGATGCTGGCGATCGCTGGCCGGGCACACTTCCACGCACAGATTACAGCCGGTGCAATCTTCCGGCGCCACCTGCAACACGTATTTCTGTCCGCGCATATCGCGCGATTTTACATCCAGTGAAGCGAGCGAAGCTGGCGCATCTGCTAGCGCTGCAGGATCAACCACTTTGGCGCGAATCGCCGAGTGTGGGCAGGCGGCAACGCAATGATTGCACTGGGTACAGAGATCGGGCTGCCAGATCGGCACGGCTTCGGCGATATTACGTTTTTCCCACTTAGTGGTGCCAACCGGCCAGGTTCCATCCGGCGGCAGCGCCGAAACCGGCAGTTTATCGCCAAGGCCGGCCAGCATCGCGGCGGTGACGGTTTTGACAAAATCGGGTGCGCTATCCGAGACCACCGGCGGGCGATGCGGACTGCGATCGTCTACCGGCTGCAGCGGCACCGCCTGGAGCGCTTGTTGTGCCATCGCCAGCGCTTGCCAGTTGCGCTGCACCAGCTCTTCGCCTTTGCTGCTGTAGCTGCGGGCAATGGCGTTTTGCAGTTCGGTTAACGCGCTATCGCCAGGCAAAATCTGGGTCAGATGGAAAAAGGCCATCTGCATCACGGTGTTGATGCGCGCGCCCAGCTGGCATTCGCGGGCGATACGCGCCGCGTTTATCGCATAGAATCGCGCCTGTTTATCGTTGAGCTGGCTCTGCACTTCCTGCGGCAGGCGCGACCACACTTCATCAGCGCTGTAAGGCGTATTGAGCAGAAAAATCCCGCCCGGCTTAAGCTGATCGAGCATGGAATACTTATCGATAAACTGCAGCTGATGGCAGCCAATGAAGTCGGCTTGCTGAATCAGATAGGCGGATTGAATCGGATATTCACTGACGCGCAGATGGGAAACCGTCAGGCCGCCAGCTTTCTTCGAGTCGTAGACGAAATAACCCTGCACGTGCCACGGCGTGGCGTTGCCGATTATCTTCAGGTTGTTTTTGCTGGCGCTGACGCTGCCGTCGCTGCCCAAACCATAAAACAGCGCTTCGAGCCGCGCGCGATTCGGCACGATATTGGCTTCGATCGGCAACGAAAGATGGGTGACGTCGTCATAAATGCCGACGGTAAAACGCGCCGGCGGTTGATCACGCAACAAGGCACGAAACACTGCCAGCACCGCATCGGGTGCGAACTCTTTCGACGACAAACCATAGCGACCGCCGATCACCTTCGGCAGCGACGCGCGATCGCCACGGCTGTAGGCTTCAGCCAGCGCGGTCATCACATCCAGGAACAGCGGTTCGCCGAGCGCGCCGGGCTCCTTGGTGCGATCAAGCACCGCAATACGTTTGGCGGAAGCGGGGATCTTTTGCAGCAAATGCGCTGCCGAAAATGGGCGATAGAGGCGTACTTTCACCAGCCCGACTTTCTCGCCGCGCTGCAGCATCTCATCAATCGCTTCTTCGGCGGTGCCGCAGCCGGATCCCATCATCACAATGACGCGCTCGGCCTGCGGATGGCCGTAATACTCAAACGGCTGATAGTGGCGGCCGGTATTTTCGCCAAACGCAGTCATCGCGGCTTCTACGTGCTGGGTGCAATCGTCATACCAGCGGTTAGTGGCTTCGCGTGACTGGAAATAGGTATCAGGATTGGCGGATGTGCCGCGAATCGTCGGGCGATCCGGTGTTAACGCACGGGCACGATGGGCGTTAATCGCTTCGGCGGGCATCAGCGCCTGTAAGGTTTCATCGCTGATCGGCACGATTTTATTGATCTCATGCGAGGTGCGGAAGCCATCGAAGAAGTGGATAAAAGGGATGCGGCTATTTAGTGAGGCGATTTGTGAAATCAGGGCAAAATCCTGCGCTTCCTGCACGCTCGAGGCGCAGAGCTGCGCGCAGCCGGTTTGTCGCACCGCCATAACATCGGAGTGATCGCCAAAAATCGACAGCGCGTGCGTCGCCACGGTACGCGCCGCGACGTGCAGAACAAACGGCGTCAGCTGGCCCGCCAGTTTGTAGAGCGTCGGGATCATCAACAGCAATCCCTGCGACGAGGTGAATGTAGTTGAGAGTGCGCCGGTTTGCAGCGCGCCGTGCACGGTGGCGATCGCGCCGCCTTCCGATTGCATCTCAACCACGCGCGGCACATCGCCCCAGATATTACGGCGGCCTTCGCCTGACCAACTATCCGCCAGCTCGGCCATGGTCGAGCTGGGCGTGATGGGATAAATGGCAATCACTTCGCTGGTGCGGAAGGCGACTGAAGCCACTGCACCGTTACCGTCGACGGTAATCATAAATCGTCCTTTGCTACGCTGAGAAACCCGCAAAATTTACGGGGGTTATCAGTTCAGTTTAGCAAAGGGCTCTGACGCGACTTTTTCATCTGTGTGCTTGCGAGATGGCAGCGCACCGGAATCTAACATTGCTGATTTTTACATCATCTCCAGCGACTGAACGCCTTTGATTTCCATCACTTTGTCATAGATGTTGTGCATCGGCGTGCGTCGTGACAATGTCACCTCTACGCTTAATTCGCATAGGCCAATCTCTTCATCACGGTTCACCACGGCGATATGGCCGTAGCGCACATTCTCGCGCTGCAGCACCAGTAGCACCAGCGGCACGCTTTTCGGTTTGAGATGCACCAGCAGCGTATGATGACGGCCAATCAGCCAGTGACTGATGCGACGAAACGTTTCCAGCACCACCAGCGCCAGCACGGTGCCATAAATGCCGATCTCATACATGCCGCTACCGATCACCAGACCAATCGCCGCAGTAACCCATAAACCGGCGGCGGTGGTGAGACCTTTCACCACTTGCTTCTGAATAATGATGGTGCCGGCACCAAGAAAGCCCATGCCGCTCACCACCTGCGCTGCAATACGGCTGGGATCGAGCGCCACATGATCGCTGACTAACATATCGGCAAAGCCATATTTCGATACCAGCATAAACATCGCGCTGCCGATACCGACCAGAATATGGGTGCGCAAACCGGCCTCTTTGGCGCGCAGCTGCCGTTCCAGGCCAATCAGTCCGCCGAGAATCCCGGCCAGCGCGATGCGGATAAGCATATCCGTCAACATCGTTCTCTCCTTAGTGGTTGATAAACAAACAATCCGCCGGGTGAAAAGGGCGGAAATATCTCAAACAGGATAATTCTGCTTGTAAACAATGAAATTAAATTTTGTAAAAAGCTGTGTCGCCTATCGATCCCTCACCGCACCTGACATATTCTGGTGCGACTTTTTCGCTCAATCCCCGGAGCCCCATCGATGAAAGCCGCTCTCTTCCTGCTGGCTGGCGCTACCTTGTTACTTTCTGCCTGCAGCAGCAACAGTGACAACGAACCGCCGCAACAAGCTACTGCCGCCCACGTACAACCGCGCGTTGTGATGTCATCAATGGCTGAAGTGAATTGTAGTAATGCCGGGGGATCGCTGGCGTTTTCGCGTCAGTTAGACGGCTCACGCATCGGTATGTGCCAGTTGGCTAATGGTCGTCGCTGTGACGAGCAGGCGCTGATGGGTGGAAGCTGCGCCCGCTAAGGCAGGCGCAGAAAGATTAAGCAGTGACCTGATTCGGGCTGGTTTCGCCGCGTTCCAACTGCTGCAAGTTGCTGAGCGTGGTTTCTGAAATCGCTGTCAATGCTTCGGCGGTCAGGAAAGCCTGATGGCCGGTGAACAGCACGTTGTGACAGGCCGACAGACGACGGAACACATCATCCTGAATCACGTCATTCGATTTGTCTTCAAAGAACAGATCGCGCTCGTTTTCGTATACATCCATCCCCAACGAACCAATCTTCTGCTGTTTAAGCGCATCGATCGCTGCCTGTGAATCAATCAAACCGCCACGGCTGGTGTTGATGATCATCACGCCATCTTTCATTTGGCTGAACGCCTGTGCGTTAAGCAGATGGTGATTTTCCGGCGTAAGCGGGCAGTGCAATGTAATCACATCGGCTTCAGCGAACAGTGTTTTGAGATCGACATACTCCGCGCCCAGCTCCAGCGCCGCCTGGCTTGGATAGGGATCGAACGCCAGCAGGCGCATGCCAAATCCCTTAAGGATTCGCATCGCTGCGATACCAATCTTGCCGGTTCCGACCACGCCCGCAGTTTTGTTGTGCATGTTGAAACCGGTTAAGCCATCCAGCGAGAAGTTGGCATCGCGCGTGCGTTGATAAGCGCGATGAATGCGACGGTTCAGCGTCATCATCAGGCCAACCGCATGTTCGGCCACCGCTTCCGGGGAATACGCCGGGACGCGCACCACGTTCAAGCCCAGCGCTTTCGCTGCCGCGAGATCAACGTTATTGAAACCGGCACAGCGCAGCGCAATGTGCTTCACGCCCAGCGCCGCCAACTCTTCCAGTACCTCTTTGCTGGCATCATCGTTGACGAAAATACACACTGCATCACAGCCCGCGGCGTTTTTCGCCGTCGCCGGTGTCAGCAGGAAGTCAAAAAACTGCAGCTCAAATCCGTAGCTGCTGTTGACGTGTTCAAGGTATTTCTGGTCGTAATGCTTGGTGCTGTAAACCGCAACTTTCATTGTTTCGCTCCTGAAAAATGCAACGTCGGTATCACAACAGGATAACGTTTTCCGCGTCATTTTGCTGTTCTTCAGCCAGACTATGTCGCTAACACCTTCATTTGCCGGACGTAACATGCCATCATTTGGCTCCTCGTCAGGATTGTGTAAAGAACAGGAACGTTAACTGCCATGACGCGTGGCCTTCGCCGAACACTTGCTGCGCTGCTGGCGCTGATACTGCTGCTATTGGGATTGCTGCTGACGCTCACGCAATGGTTGCCGCGTCTGGCCGGTATCTGGCTGCCCGAAAATACCCGCGTAGAACTCAACGGCACGCCGCGCTGGCAGCAAGGTGCGCTGCATTTCCCGGCGGTGCGTTATCTGGCGGGCGATTGTGAACTGGCAAACGTCAGCGATGCGGCGCTTGGCTGGCAGCAAAAGCGCTGGCAGCTCAGCGCCGGTGAAGTGCAACTTAACAGCGACTGCCTGCAATCGCTGCCGCACAGCGAAGCCAGCGGTGCGCCGCGCAGCCTGGCCGACTGGCAGAAGATGTTGCCTGGCGCCGATGTGCATCTGCAAAAAATCACCATTCTGCCGTGGCAACAATATGCCGGTCGTTTCGATCTCACCTTAGATAAAGATGTACAGCGGCTGCATTATCAGGGCGACAACCTCAATGTGGATGCGCGTTTGCAAGGTCAGTTGCTGCAGATTGCCCAGCTGCAGCTCAGTCATCCTCTACTGCCAAAACCGCTCAATCTGCACGGCGATGTTACCTTGCCAACCTTTGCCGATGGCTTGCCGGTGGCGGGCGAACTCAGTGCCGACCTCAATGTTGTGCAGTGGCCGCAGCCGCTGGCGCTGACGCTTAACTGGCAGCAACAGCAAGGCACATTGACGGTGAAACAGCAGGATGACGATCAGCCGCTGCTGCAGCTGCCGTGGCAGGTCGACGAGCGGCAGATTCGTATTACGAAAGGCCAATGGCGCTGGCCACAGGCCGATCAGCCGCTATCGGGCGGCATGGCAGTGACGCTGGAAAACTGGCAGCAAGGGCTGGAAAACACGCTGGTCAGCGGGCGATTCAATCTGCTGACGCAAGGGCGCGGTGGCAAAGGCAATCTGGTATTGAGCGTCGGCCCCGGCAAACTGAGCATGGTCGACAGCGCTTTGCCGTTCCAGTTGACCGGTGAGAGCAAATTCGCCGATCTGCAGCTGTTTGGCAGTATGCCCGGCTTGCTGCACGGCGTGCTCACCGATCCGCAGTTGAGCCTGAAGCAGGGCGCGCTGCTGCGTTTGCGCGGGCGCTTGCTCTCAACGCTGGAAGTGGATGAAGCGCGCTGGCCGTTGGCGGGCGTAACGGTGGCGTCGCGCGGCATTAATGGTCGCCTGCAGGCGATCCTTAAGGCACACGATCCCAGCTTTGGTCGCTTCAGGTTGCATCTCGATGGGCGCGCCAGCGATTTCTGGCCGGACAGCGGCGTGTGGAACTGGCGTTATTGGGGTGACGGTCAGATCGAGCCGCTCACCGCCAAATGGGACGTGAAGGGCACCGGCAGCTGGCAGGACACCTTGATCAGCCTCGACACGCTGAATACCGGTTTCGATCAGCTGGCGTACGGCATGGTGCAAGTGGCTAAACCGCGCCTGACGCTCAACGCGCCGGTGCGCTGGCAGCGTGATCCGGATCATCCGGCGTTTAACGGCGGCTTCACGCTAAAGTCGGGTCAAACCCAGTTCAGCTACGGCGGCTGGCTGCCGCCATCAGAACTCAATTTTGAAGCCAAAGGCAGCGATCCCAGCCAGTTTATCTGGCGCGGTCAGCTGACGGCGCAGGATATTGGTCCGGTACGTGTGCATGGCCGCTGGGACGGCGAACGTCTGCGTGGCGAAGCCTGGTGGCCAGCGCAATCATTGACGGTGTTCCAGCCGCTGCTCAGCAGTGATTTGAAGATGCGTATTCAGTCGGGCGAACTGCGCGCGCAGGTAGCATTCTCGGCGGCCAGCGAGCAGGGCTTCGAAGCGGGCGGTCACTGGACGGTGAAAAACGGCAGCCTGTGGATGCCGGACAGTGAAATCAACGGTATCGATTTCTCGCTGCCGTTCCGCCTGAAGGATCATCAATGGCAGCTTGGGCGGCGCGGTCCGGTTTCACTGCGTATCGCCGAAGTGAAAAATCAGTTCTCGCTGCAAAACATCACCGCCGATTTGCAAGGTCACTATCCGTGGCAGGAGCGCCAGCCGTTAACGCTTAGCAACGTCAATCTTGATTTGTTAGGCGGACACGTCAGCATGCCCGAGCTGCGTATGCCGCAGCATGAAGCGGCGCGCGTCTCGCTGAAAGAGATCAATCTCAGCAAGCTGGTTACTGCGATTAAACCCAAGCAATTTGCCATGTCCGGCAAGGTGAATGGCGAGTTGCCGCTATGGGTAAACAATCCGCAATGGCTGATTGAAAAGGGCTGGATCGCCAACAGCGGCCCGCTGACCTTCCGGCTGGATAAAGATATGGCGGATGCCATTGTCAGCAATAACTTTGCGGCCGGAGCGGCGCTGGATTGGCTACGCTACATGGAGATCTCGCGTTCATGGGCCACCCTCGATCTGGATAACTTCGGCAATCTGATCATGCAGTCGGAAGTGAAAGGCGTGAGTCAGTTCAGCAACCGCCGACAGACCGTTGATCTGAACTACCGGCATCAGGAAAATTTGTTCCAGCTGTGGCGCAGCCTGCGCTTTGGCGATAATTTGCAATCCTGGGTGGAGCAAAATGCCACCTTACCCTCGAAGAAGGATCCCCAACCATGAGCCTCAGGGCATTACTGGTGCTGGCAGCCTGGCTGCCACTGATTGGCTGCGTGCCGCGCATTGAAGTTGCGGCGCCGAAGGAGCCAATCACCATCAATATGAACGTCAAAATTGAGCATGAGATTCACATCAAGGTGGATAAAGATGTGGAAGCGCTGCTGAAGAACCAGAGCGGACTGTTTTGAGGAGAAGCATGATGAAACGCAAGGGGATAGCGCTGCTTGCGGCGCTGCTGCTGATGCCTTCTGCCTGGGCGCTCACGCTGGATGAGGCGCGTCAACAAGGGCGTGTGGGCGAAACGCTCAGCGGCTATGTGGCGGCGCGTCAGCAGGACGAAGAGACGCTGGCGCTGGTCAAACGCATCAACGATGGCCGCCTGCAGCAATATCAGCGCGTGGCACAGCAAAATAACCTGAGCGCCAGTGAAGTGGCGCGCATTGCCGGCGAGAAGCTGGTGAATCGCGCGGGTAGCGGCGAGTATGTGCGCGGCATCAATGGGCAGTGGCTGCGTAAGTAAGATTTATCAGCGGATAATCTTTTTCTGGGAGCGTTAAATGCCAATGCCTCAAACTACAACGGATGCACAGAAGCGCGCCTTAATCGCCGGTTCAGTGGGCAATTTCATTGAATGGTACGAGTTTGCGGTCTATGGCTTCCTCGCGACGGTGATCGCGCAGAACTTCTTTCGCCTGCAGGGTGAAGCCGAGCTGACCGGCATTATTCTGACCTACGCCTCCTTCGCCATCGCCTTTTTCTTCCGTCCGTTGGGCGCGATATTTTTTGGTCGCATGGGCGATCGCATAGGGCGCAAGCCTACGCTGATTTTTGTCTTGATCATGATGACGCTGGTGACAACTGCGATCGGCGTTATTCCCACCTATGCCAGCATTGGCGTGGCGGCGCCGCTGATCATTACCGGGCTGCGTATTCTGCAAGGATTGTTTGCCGGAGGTGAATACGGCGGCGCGGTGTCATTAATGACGGAATTTGCCCCCAAGGGGCAGCGTGGGCGTTACGGGGCATGGCAATCATTCACCGTGGCGTTGGGCCTGCTGGCGGGCGCTGGCATTGTCGCATTGCTGTCGGCGGTGCTGAGTGCAGATGAGATGCACAGTTGGGGCTGGCGCATTCCTTTCTTCCTCGCCTTGCCGATGGGGATTGTGGCGCTGTGGCTGCGCTACAGCATGGAAGAAACGCCCAGTTTTGTGCGTCAGCAACAAACGAAAAATGCGCATCAGCCAGCGGCGGTGAGCGCCAGTTTTGCCGCAACGCTCAGGATTATCCTGCTGGCAATCTGCCGCGTGATGGTGTGGTCAGCGGCGGGTTATACCTATCTGGTGATCATGCCAACCTATCTGCAATCTTCGCTGCACACCGGCTTTAACCAGGCGCTGTTGATTGCGGTGATTTCTAACCTTGGCTTTGCTGCGACCATCATCCCTGCAGGTATTCTTAGCGATAAAATTGGACGCCGCAGCGTGATGGTTCTCGCGGCATGCTTGTTGCTGGTGCTGGCATTACCGTTACTGAAAGTGTTGCAGGCCGACTCTTCAACGCTGTTGATCAAGGCGCTGGTGGTGTTTGTTGCGGGTGGAATTGTTGGATTGCTGGCAGGACCAGGCCCGGCGATGCTAGCTGAAATGTTCCCGACGCGCGTTCGCTATACCGGGCTGGGTCTGGCTTATTCACTCTCTAACGCGCTTTTCTCAGGTTGTGCCGGATTGATTATCACCTCCCTGATTAAGCAAACGGGGAATCTCGATATCCCCGCCTGGTACATCATGGTTACGGCTGCGATCAGTATTCCGGCGCTGATGACGCTGAATAAAAAGGATCATTTGCGTTCATTGGATGAAGCCGAGAGTTGAAGGCGCTAGCGTGATGCCAGTGGTTTAATCGCTTCGCGCACCGGCATTTCACCGCCGGTCAACTCAATGATCACGCGGCTGACAGCCGGTTGTGCGATGAGTTCAGCCAGTGTCGCCGCTACGTCATCGCGAGGAATGTCGCCATACGGGATGGCCAAACCGGCACGCACCTTGCCTTGGCCTTCCTCATCCGTTAGCGTTCCGGGGCGTAAAATTACCCAATCCAGATCGCTTTGCGCCAGCTCGACATCGGCTGCTTTCTTCACGCGCATGTAGTTCTCGAAGGTGGCGGAGAGGTTTTTGTTTCTGCCAGCTTCGGGGAAGGCCGAGACCAGCAAAAAGCGCGAGATGCCGGCCTGCTGCGCGGCAGCAACCGCGGTGGTTAATCCTTTACCATCAATGGCGTTTGTCATCTCTTCACCACCTTTGCCACCGGCACCAGCGGTAAACACCACCACATCGCTGCCCGCCATTAGCGCGGCCAGGGATGTTGCGTCCAGCGCGGTTAAATCGCTGTTAACCGGCTCAGCACCCATTTCACGCAAAGACTGCTCCTGTTCCGCTTTGCGAAACAGCGGGCGCGCAACGTGCCCGTTTGCGGCCAGCAGTGATGCCAGACGACGGCCAATGTTGCCTGCGCCGCCAATGATAAATACGTTGGACATGAGTACCTCTGCAATTGCGTAGATAAAAGCTAGTCAGTATAGACAACGTCAATCTGCGGGGAAAAAGCTGCGCAGTTTTTGCGTTTCGCGCCCGTGCTGATCCATATTCTCTACCGCCAGCCATTCGCGTAAGGCCTGCTGAATCGCTGGCCATTCGCTATCAATGATCGACAACCAATCGGTATCGCGATTGCGCTGTTTACGCGTCATGGCCTGACGAAAGCGGCCTTCAAAGGTAAAGCCGATACGCTCTGCTGCGCGTCGTGAAGCCAGATTAAGGGAATCACAACGCCACGCCACGCGGCGATAACCGAGCGCAAAAGCCTGCTGCAACAGCAGATATATTGCTTCACTGCCCAACACGTTGCGCTGCATCAGCGGCGACCAGGTAACATGACCAATCTCAATCGCGCCATTCTGCATCTCGATATTGGCGAAACAGACCGCGCCAACCGCTTGCTGCTTAACCTGATCGATCACCGCATAACTGACTAATCCACTGTCGCCGATTTTGTTGGCGACCCAGTCGGTCATTTCAGCTAACGATTGCGGCTGCGATGCGCCGAGCCAGGTCCAGTCGCGATCGTCGGCTGCCAGTGAAAAGGCGGCAAAAAGGGCGGGCGCGTGACTGAGTTGAAGCGGTGCGAGATGGCAAAAACGGCCAGTGAGAATAACGGCGGGCGGGAAGGTGGCGGGCTGCCAGTCGGGTAACGCAAAACCGATGGGCTGACCATATTGATTGTGGTGTATCACTTCATCTCCTTTCGCTGTGCTGAAATCGACCATTCAGGGGCTGGCAAAGAAGTGCAGTATGGAGCTTTAAGCGCTTAGAAAACAACAGCAAAAAAAATGCCCGTCAGATAAGCCTGACGGGCATGCATCATAGTGAAAAATGATTACGCAGCAACAATTTGCTTGATGGCGTCTTTTGCATCGTTAGCCGCTTTGGTCGCCACTTCTGGACCATAAGCGATGCCTTCTGCGAACACGAAGTTCACGTCAGTGATACCGATGAAGCCGAGGAACAGTTTCACGTATGGCGTCAGCAGGTCGCTGGCCGTATCTTTGTGGATGCCGCCACGGCTGGAGAGAATCACCGCACGTTTACCGGTCACCAGACCTTCTGGGCCTGCTTCGGTGTAACGGAAGGTCACGCCAGCGCGGGCAATCAGGTCGAAGTAATTTTTCAACTGAGTTGGAATGTTGAAGTTGTACATTGGCGCGGCGATAACCACGGTGTCATGGGCTTGCAGTTCAGCAATCAGCTCATCGGAGAGAGACAGCGCTTCCTGCTGACGTGGAGACAGCGGTGCGTCGGATGGACGCAGTGCGCCAACCAGCTCACCATCCAGCACCGGAATCGGCTGCGCGGCTAAATCACGCACGGTAACTGAATCACCTTTAGCGCGTGCTTCGTCAGCGTAGAAGTCAGCCAGTTGATTTGACTGAGAGTAACCAGCGAGGATGCTTGATTTCAGAACTAAAACTTTGCTCATGGTATTTTCCTGTGCGTTACGCGGTTGGCTTACCGCTCAATGCTTTACACTGTACGGAGTTAGCCCGCGAGGTAAAAGCGCAATATTTCGAGATCTATGTTCGAAATAATTGAATAACCTCGCACGTCCCGTTCAGGCAGGTGTTCCAAATTGTGCTATGATGCCGACCATTAATTGCTTGAATCCGCCGGGAAATCATCTGCCCGCTGCAACAACAGGTACGCATCGCTATGTCATCATCCGACTCTTCATCTTTAGCCTCCCTTTGGCCGCGGCTCGATAATCTGACGCTGCGCGACAGTCAGCGTCTGCGACGTCGATTGCTGGGCGCTGCCAAGGTGAAAAATCCTGCGGCGCAGCAGGGCATTATGGCTGAGCTGGAGCCGGAATTTGTCGCGGCGGAGCAGCGCCTTGCGCAGCGCACGGCGGCGACACCGCGCATCACTTTCCCGGACAACCTGCCGGTCAGTCAGAAGCAGCAGGACATTGCCGATGCGATCAGTCAGCATCAGGTGGTGATCGTTGCGGGTGAAACCGGATCGGGTAAAACCACGCAGCTGCCAAAAATCTGTCTGGCGCTGGGGCGCGGAGTGAAAGGGCTGATTGGTCACACTCAGCCGCGTCGTCTGGCGGCGCGCACCGTGGCGAACCGCATTGCCGATGAGCTGGAAACCTCGCTCGGCGGCACCATCGGTTACAAGGTGCGCTTCAACGATCAGGTGAGCGAAACCACCCAGGTTAAGCTGATGACCGACGGTATCCTGCTGGCGGAAATCCAGCAGGATCGCCTGTTGCTGCAGTACGACACCATCATTATCGATGAAGCGCACGAACGCAGCCTGAATATCGATTTCTTGCTTGGTTATCTGCGCGAACTGTTGCCACGTCGTCCTGACTTAAAAGTCATCATCACGTCAGCCACCATCGATCCGCAGCGCTTCTCACGCCATTTCCACAATGCGCCGGTGATTGAAGTTTCGGGCCGTACTTATCCGGTGGAAGTGCGTTATCGTCCGATGGTCGAGGACGCTGACGATACCGATCGCGATCAGCTGCAGGCGATTTTTGATGCGGTCGATGAGCTGGGACAAGAGAGCCGCGGCGACATTCTGATCTTTATGAGCGGCGAGCGCGAAATCCGCGATACCGCCGATGCGCTGATGAAGCGAGATATTGCGCACACCGAGATTCTGCCGCTGTATGCGCGCCTGTCGAACGCCGAGCAAAACCGCGTGTTCCAGTCGCACAGCGGACGCCGCATCGTGCTGGCAACCAACGTAGCAGAAACCTCGCTGACCGTGCCTGGCATCAAATACGTTATCGATCCCGGCACCGCACGTATCAGCCGCTACAGCTTCCGTACCAAAGTGCAGCGCCTGCCGATTGAGCCGATTTCGCAGGCTTCCGCTAACCAGCGCAAAGGGCGCTGCGGACGCGTTTCGGAAGGTATCTGTATTCGCCTCTATTCCGAGGACGATTTCCTCAGCCGCCCGGAATTTACCGATCCCGAAATTCTGCGCACCAATCTCGCCTCGGTCATTTTACAGATGACGGCGCTGGGGCTGGGCGATATTGCTGCCTTCCCGTTTGTCGAAGCGCCGGACAAGCGCAACATTCAGGACGGCGTGCGCCTGCTGGAAGAGCTTGGTGCCATCACGCTGAGTGAAGACGAAACCTACAAGCTGACGCCTTCGGGTCGCCAGCTCGCCCAGTTGCCGGTCGATCCGCGTATGGCTCGCATGGTGCTGGAAGCGCAAAAGTTTGGCTGCGTGCGCGAAGCGATGATCATCACCGCGGCACTATCAATTCAGGATCCGCGTGAGCGTCCCGCTGATAAAAAGCAGGCATCTGACGAAAAGCATCGTCGTTTTGAGGATAAAGAGTCCGATTTCCTTGCCTTCGTGAATCTGTGGAATTACCTGCAGGAGCAGCAAAAAGCGCTCTCCAGTAATCACTTCCGCCGCTTGTGTAAAACCGAGTTCCTTAACTATCTGCGCGTGCGTGAATGGCAGGATATCTACACCCAACTGCGTCAGGTGGTGCGGGAACAAGGTATGCCGGTCAACAGTGAACCTGCGCCGTATCGTGAATTGCACTGCGCTTTGCTCACCGGTTTGCTGTCGCACATTGGGCAGAAAGATAACGACAAGCAGGAATTTACCGGCGCTCGCAACGCGCGCTTCTCCATCTTCCCCGGTTCAGGCCTGTTTAAGAAGCCGCCGAAGTGGACCATGGTGGCGGAACTGGTGGAAACCAGCCGTTTGTGGGGCCGCGTTGCCGCACGTATCGATCCGGAATGGATCGAACCGCTGGCGCAGCATCTGATCAAACGCAGCTACAGCGAACCGCACTGGGAAAAAGCGCAGGGCGCGGTGATGGCGACAGAAAAAGTGACGCTTTACGGCCTGGCGATTGTGCAGGCGCGCAAGGTCAATTACAGCCGCATCGATCCCCAGCTCAGCCGCGAGCTGTTTATCCGTCATGCGCTGGTGGAGGGCGATTGGCAGACGCGTCACGCGTTCTTCCGCAATAACCTGAAACTGCGTAACGAAATTGAAGATCTGGAACACAAATCGCGTCGTCGCGACATTCTGGTCGATGACGAAACGCTGTTCGCTTTCTACGATCGCCGCATCGGCAGCGATGTGGTGTCTGCGCGCCATTTCGATGCATGGTGGAAGCAAGCCAGCAAAGAGAATCCGGACCTGCTGAGCTTTGATAAGCAGATGCTGATCAAAGATGGCGCGGACAAAGTCAGCCAGCTCGATTACCCCAACTTCTGGCATCAGGGCAACCTGAAACTCAAGCTGAGCTATCAGTTTGAACCGGGCGCGGATGCCGATGGCGTGACAGTGCATATTCCGCTACCGCTGCTGAATCAAATCGAAGAGACCGGATTTGAGTGGCAAATTCCTGGCGTGCGTCGCGAGTTGGTTATCGCGCTGATCAAATCGCTGCCCAAGCCGGTGCGCCGCAATCTGGTGCCTGCGCCGAACTACGCCGAAGCGTTTCTTGGTCGCGTCACTGCGATGGAGCTGCCGTTGCTGGATGCGCTGGAACGCGAATTCCGCCGTATGACCGGCGTGATCATTGACCGTGAAGCCTGGCAGTGGGATCAGGTGCCCGATCACCTGAAAATGACTTTCCGCGTGGTAGACGAGCACAACCGTAAGCTGCAGGAAGGCAAGAATTTGCATCAACTGCGGCTGCTGCTGAAAGGCAAAGTGCAGGAAACGCTGTCGAAAGTGGCAGACGATGGCCTCGAGCAGAGCGGTTTGCACATCTGGAGCTTTGGCGATTTGCCGCAAAGCTACGAGCAGAAGCGTGGCAGCTATCAGGTCAAAGCCTGGCCGGCGCTGGTGGATGAAAAGGACAGCGTAGCAATTCGCCTGTTCGATAACGAAGTGGAACAGCAGAAAATGATGTGGCGCGGTCAGCGTCGCTTGCTGCTGCTCAACATTCCGTCGCCGACCAAGTATCTGCACGAGAAGCTGCCAAACAAAGCCAAACTCGGTTTGTACTTCAATCCGTACGGCAAAGTGCTGGAACTGATCGATGACTGCATCGCCTGCGGTGTGGATAAGTTGATGGCGGAGGCGGGCGGTCCGGCATGGCAACAGGAGAACTTCGAACAGCTACGCGACAAAGTGCGTGCCGATTTGAATGAAACCGTGGTCACCATCGCCAAACAGGTCGAACAGATCCTGACCTGCGTGTTCAATATCAACAAGTTCCTTAAGGGTCGCGTGGATATGTCGCTGGCGCTGGCATTAGGCGATATCAAAGCGCAGCTGAATGGCCTGGTGTATCGCGGTTTCGTGACCGGCAATGGCTGGTCGCGTCTCGGTGATACGCTGCGCTATCTGCAAGGTATTGAGCGCCGCCTCGAGAAACTTCCGGTGGATCCACACAGCGATCGTGCGCGCATGCTGAAAGTGCAGGCGGTGGAGCAGGCCTGGCAGACGTGGCGCAATAAATTGCCGCCGCAACGTCAGGATGATGCCGAAGTACAGGCGATTCGCTGGATGCTGGAGGAGTTGCGGATTAGCTATTTCGCGCAGCAACTGGGCACGCCTTATCCGATTTCGGATAAGCGTATTCTGCAGGCGATGGAGCAGTTGAGTTAATCAAGAGAGTGATGTGATGGAGGTCGCCATGAATGGCGACCCTACGTGATTATTGCGCTAGCTCTTCCAGCTTATCTTTAAAGGACGGCACTGCGATGGCGCGGTTATCGGCACGGTAACGATCGGCCGGCGCGGGTGCTGAACTCTGCACCGCAATCAACTGCCACTCATCACCGTTCTTCAACAGCAGAGGCGAACCGCTGTCGCCTGGCAAGGTATCGCACTGGTGCGACAGCACTGCGCGTTGTGCCCAACCGGTCACCAGACAATCGCTGTGCGAATAGAGCGTATCAAGATGATCGGCCGGATAACCGGCTTGTGTCACTTTACGTTGAGTGGTTTTCAACGCGGTGGTTAAATCGCCACGCGAACCGTCAAACAACGGAATCGGCACAATACCGGATGGCGGATTATGCAGAATAACCAGCCCATAATCGTAGGGCGCGGCGCCCGGCGGCACGATCCAGCCTTCGCCGTCTGCCTGCAACCGGCGCGCTAAAGAGGGTTCAACGCGCGCATCAATATCATGAATCTCGTAACGCCAGCCTTTGGCGCTGGCCATAAAACGCAGCGCCACCGGCTTATCAAACTTGCCGGGCGGAGCCAATAAACAGTGTCCGGCGGTCAATGCCAGATGGGCAGAAATCAGGGTGGCGGTGCAGAGGTTACCGCTTTCGGTCTCTAACTGACCGATGGCATCCCAGGGCGCGGCGCTCACGTCGCTAATCGCCTGGCGATGATCTTTGCCAAAGAACAACGTTTTGATGTCTTCCGGGCTTGGCCCATCTTCATCATCGGCATGTGCTGTGTGGTTAAAACTGAAAAGACCAACAAGTAACAGGATAGCCAGGCGCATAGTTCTCTCAATGGCGAGAATAAATAGAAGTTGTTGTCATCACGCTTGAGCGATAACTATAGTCGGTGAGCGGTGAAAAAGGGAGAAATATTGGAGTAATCAGCACGCTACAACGACTAGATAAAAAAGCTGGCTGCAACTATGCCACAGAGGATCATCACAATCAGAATAATTTCGAAGCGATAGCGACGCACCATTTTTCGCTACTCCAGTAAATAAACACCCGGCATAACCGGGTGTTTTCAATCATCAATACGGTGTTGGCGCTAAGAGAATCTTATTTAGCTGCTTTTTTCACTTTGTGATGCTTTTTAGCTGCCTGAGCTTTCTGCGCAGCTGGTTTAGTTACTTTTTTGTGGTGCTTTTTAGCAGCCTGAGCTTTCTGTGCAGCTGGCTTGGTTGCTTTATGGTGCTTTTTAGCAGCCTGGGCTTTCTGTGCAGCTGGTTTGGTTGCTTTTTTGTGGTGCTTTTTAGCAGCCTGGGCTTTCTGTGCAGCTGGCTTGGTTGCTTTTTTGTGATGCTTTTTAGCTGCCTGAGCTTTCTGTGCAGCTGGCGCTTTCTTCTCTACTTTCTTGTGTTTCTTAGCAGCCTGCGCTTTCTGAGCAGCTGGTTTTTTGTGATGAGCCATTTTGTGTTTAACTGGCGCAGCAGTTGTGGTTGCAGCAGCAGCTGGAGCAGCAGTTGTTTCAGCAGCGAAAGCAACAGAAGACATACCCATAGCAGCGGCGATCACCAGTGCAAATAATTTTTTCATTGCAAAATCCTCGAACTATTTTTTCATGTGTAGCCCACTGCGGGGCCGGTGAAAACACTATATGAAAAACAATTCAGGCTTTCCGTGAGGCATTGGTATCGGCGTGTAACGGATTGTACAAAGCGGCGTAAAGGAAGTGAAAAGGGCGGCCGCATGGGCCGCCGCGCAGTTTACTCAGAGAGATAACGTTGTTCAAGGTGCTGACGGAAATAGTGCGGATTCAGCGCTTCGCCGGTGGCATTGACCAGCAGCTGCTGCGTCGGGAAACGGCTACCGTGCTGCCAGATGTTCTGCTGTAACCAGTCAAACACCGGCTGCAAATCACCTTGTTGGATCAGCGTCTCGACCTGCGGAATCGCGCGCTTCACTGCCTGGAACAGCTGGGCCGCGTACATCGCGCCCAAGGTGTAAGTTGGGAAATAGCCAAACGCGCCGTCGGTCCAGTGAATATCCTGCATGCAGCCATCGCGATAATTACCGCGCGTATCAATGCCTAATGACTGCTGCATCTTCTCGTCCCACAACGCCGGGATATCATCAACCTCAATCTCGCCCTCAATCAGCGCGCGCTCAATCTCGTAACGTAAAATCACGTGCGCCGGATAGCTCAACTCGTCGGCGTCGACGCGAATAAAGCCCGGCTTCACGCGCTGCGTCTGACGAATGAAGTTGTTTAACTCCAGCGCAGGCTGATCGCCCATCAGCGCCACCACCTGCGGATGTATATGCTGCAGGAAGGCTTTACTGCGCCCCAGCTGCATCTCCATAAACAGGCTTTGCGACTCATGAATCGCGGTAGAACGCGCCTGCGCCACTGGCTGACCGCGCCACTGTTTTGGCAAATTCTGCTCGTAACGCGCATGGCCGGTTTCATGTATCACGCCCATCATGGCGCTGAGGAAGTCATTCTCGTTGTAACGCGTGGTAATGCGCACATCTTCCGGCACGCCGCCGCAGAACGGATGCGCACTCACATCTAACCGGCCGTGATTGAAATCGAAGCCCAGCGTTTTCATCACGCTCAGGCCCAGCTGTTTCTGTGATTCGATGGCAAACGGACCGACCGGCTGCGCGATCGGCGTTTGCTGCTGCTTCGCCACTGCTTTTTGCAATAGGTCGGGCAACCAGCTTTTCAAATCGCCAAAGGTTTGCTCCAGCTGCGCGCTGGTCATGCCCGGCTCAAACACATCCAGCAGCGCATCGTAGCGCGATACGCCAAGCGCATCGGCACGCAGCTGCGCCTCTTCACGGCTCAGCTTCACCACTTCTTTCAGATTGGCGGAGAAACCTTGCCAGTCGTTCGCTGGACGCTGCTGACGCCAGGCGTGCTCACAGCGCGAACCGGCCAGCGACTTGGCTTCCACCAGTGACGCAGGCAGCAGCGTGGCTTGCTGCCAGGCGCGCTGCATCTCGCTCAGGTTAACCTGCTCGACATCATTTAGAGATTCCTGCTGCGCGGCATCAAACAGCCCGCCGAGGCGTTTATCGGTCAGCACTTCGTGCATGAACACGCTCAGTTCGGCCATCGCTTCACCGCGTGCCTGGCTGCCGCCCGGCGGCATGGTGGTTTGCATATCGACACCGGCAATGGCGCCTAAATGGCCAAAGCGGGAGAGACGCTGAAAAGTGCGGCTAAGTTCTTGATAAGCTGAAGTCACGTAAAAAGCTCCTTATGACGGTAAGCGTGGCGCAATGTCCCGCAAGGGTAGATCAACCGGCCAGCAAAAGCGAACGCTGGCGCCGCCGAGCGGGCTGCTCTCAATCGAGACATTTCCCTGCATCGCCAGCGCAATAGAGTGGACGATCGCCAGACCCAAACCACAGCCGCCGGTGGCGCGATCGCGGCTCGGATCGAGGCGGACAAAAGGTTCAAACACGCGAGCGCGCTCTTCCTGCGGAATGCCCGGACCGTCGTCTTCCACCTGCAAACAGCCTAGCGCGCCATCAAACCATAAGCTGACGCGTAAACGCTGTTGCGCATAGCGCAGGGCGTTATTCACCAGGTTATCCAGTACGCGCTCCATCAGGCGCGTATCGGCACTGCCGACGTTCTCCAGCTGCGGGATATCTAGCGCAATCTGCGTCTGCGGATTCATGGTTTGCACATCTTCGATATGCACACGCAGCCATTGCGCCAGATCGAAAGATTGCAGATGGAGATCAACGCGCGGACGATCGAGGCGTGCATACGTCAGCAACTCCTCAATCAAACTCTCCAGCTGACCCACATCGCGGTTCAGCGCGGCGGATTCCGCATCGGTGAGGTTATCGCTCATCTCCAGCCGGTAACGCAGCCGCACCAGCGGCGTTCGCAACTCGTGCGCGATGCCGTCAATCAGCTGTTTCTTGCTGGCAACCAGCGTGTTGATGTTCTCCGCCATCTGATTAAACGCCACGCCAAGACTGTGCAGGCTGGAGGTGCTTTCAAAATGGGTGCGCACGTCGAGTTCGCCACGGCCAAAACGCTCGGCGGCTTTCTCCAGCCGCTGCATCTCTTGCCAGTGCGGACGCAGCCAGATAAATACCGGCAGCGCCAGCGACATACCAATAAACGCCAGCAGCGCGATATCCAGAATGCGCATCTGGTGCAGGTAGAAAAGGTAAGGGATCGGGCCAACGGAAAGCACATAATGGCTGCGCGGAATATGCTGTAAGAAGGTGTACTGATCGTCAATCGCCACGATTTCGCCGGCGCGCAGGCGCTTCATGTCCGCGTCACCCAGCTGATATTTGCTCATCGGCTCAATATTCAGGTCAAATGACAGATCGAGATCGAGGCTGCGAATGGTTTTGCTCCAGTCGCGCGGCGGGATCTCGCGCAGTTCGCTGCGCATCAAAAACAGCGAACTGGCCATCAAATCGTTCATTGACTGGCGTCCGGCGCGTTCGGCGGTGAATTTGTACACCAGCCCAACCAGCAACGTCATCACCAGAAAACAGACGAACAGCAGCAAATAGAACTGAATGAAGAGCTTTCTCATGCGGAACGGGTATCCCAGGCCTGAGGCGCGAACAGATAGCCTTTGTTACGGATGGTTTTGATGCGGAACGGCTCGGTGGCGCTGTCGTACAGTTTTTTGCGCAGGCGAGAAATCGCCACATCAATGCTGCGATCCATGCCATCGTAGGTGACGCCGCGCAGGGTTTTCAGCAGCGCATCGCGATTGAGGATTTGCCCGGCGTGATTAGCCAGTTCCCACAGCAGATCGAAATCGGCGGTGGACAGTACAATATTTTCCTCGAACAGCGTCACCTGACGATTGAGCGAGTCGATGGTCAGTGAACCGAATCGCAGCACGCGCTGCGAACTTTGAATGGCGGGCGTCACTTCCGGCTGACCGACGTGCGCCTGACGCAGATGCAAACGCAGGCGCGCCAGCAACACCGCTGGCGGCGTGGTTTTAAGGATGTAATCGTTAGCGCCCATTTCCAGTGACAGAATATGGTTCATGTCGCTGTCGAGTGAGGTGAGCAACACAATCGGACCTTGCCAGCTGGCACGCAGATCGCGGCACAATGTCATGCCATCTTTACCAGGTAACATGATATCCAGCATCACTAAATCGGGATCGTGCAGGGCGATGGTGGCTTCGGCGCGGTCACCGCGCGTTTCAACAATAACTTCAATATCGTGGCGGCCAAGGTAAGCGGCGATCAATTCGCCTACTTCTGGCTCATCTTCCACATAGACGATTTTGTTCATAATTCACTGTGACGGATGAGAATGCCAGCAGCATAGCTTTTCCTGGTCCTGAGCTCTACGTTACCGCACGAAATATCCCTGCGTTACTGGTATGTATACCGTGAAATGTGCCATCATTAGCGGCGCGTTGTAGCGCAAGGTTCGGAACCGTAACGAAAAACAGGAGGAGTGCGAGAGTGTCTGATAAAGAGCTGGCTTCAGCCGGATACAGTGATCGCATCTGCTTCAATTACAGTGATTTTCTCTCCGCTTCCTGCAAAAAACGCTGGAGTTTTGTCGATGCCATTTATGGCGTGATGCCTATCTTTGGCATGGTGACGCGTAAATCGGCGCACAACCTTCAGGCCAGCGACGATCATCTGAAAGAATTAGCATTACAAATCATTTCAACGCAGGTGAGCGATGAGATTAATATCGCGCGCCTTATCACGTTGGCCGAGCAACAGCACATCAGCCGCTTTGATATTCAGCTGCCATATCCGCTGTCAGCCGAGCAGCTTGACGCTATTCATCAGGAATACCGTAAACCGCTCAATCTGACACAGCAGGATGACCTGCTGTGTGTTTCCATTCCGGTCCAGCCGCACTAATTCGTTAGCTGCCACAACGCGGGCAGTGACGCCGCCATCAACAACACAATCGCAATGCGCTCCAACTGTGACAACATCTTGTCGCCACGGCCTCCGCGTCGTGCGTACAGGAACAGCAGCAATCCAGGCGCATAGAGCACAACAGAGAGCAGCAGATGCAAGGGACCCGACGCATACAGCAGCCAAATGCCGTACGCGCTGGCGCCGACGCCGGTAAACATCGCCCAGGGTTTGTTCTGCCCGCGCACCACCTTAATCAGATACAGACCCACCAGCAGATAGGGCACCAAAATCATTTCTGAAGCGATGGTCAGCAGCGTGTTGTAATCCGCGCCGGTTAAGGCGATCAAGATCAGGCAAACCTGCACGCTGCCGTTGGTCAGCCATAACGAGGCAGAAGGAGAGTTGTGGCGATTCTGGCGCGCGATGCTGCGCGGGAAGGCACCTTGCTGCGCGGCAAGGAACGGCACTTCAGCGGCCATAATCGTCCAGCTCAGATAGGCGCCGCACACCGAAATAATCAATCCGACCGCAATCACCGCATCGCCCCAATGACCGAGTAGATGCTTCATCAAACCAGCCATGGAAGGATTGCGCATCTGTGCCAGTTCGGCTCGCGGAATCACGCCTAACGACAGCAGCGTAACCAGCAAATAAACCAACAGCGCGGCCAGCACCGCCATAAGCGTAGCGCGTCCGACATCTTGCTTATTTCGCGCACGCGCGGAAACCACCACCGCGCCTTCGACACCAATAAACACCCATAAGGTGATCAGCATGGTTTGCTTCACTTGCTGCCATAGCGGCTGACCGAGTTCGACACCGCTGAAATCAAAGCGGAAGCCATCGTAGTTGAACGCCAGCAGCGCCAGCACCACAAACAGCAGCAGCGGCACCAGCTTGCCCAGCGTCGCCAGCAAATTAATGCTGGCCGCAGTTTGCACGCCGCGCAGCACCAGGCAATGCACCAGCCACAGCAGCACCGACGCGCCAAGCATTGCTTGCCACGTATTGCCATCGCCAAACACCACGCGATCCGGCGTGTCGGTAAAGAAGCTCAGCGCCGAAAAGACAATCACCAGATAAGAGACGTTGGCGATTACCGCACACAGCCAATATCCCCACGCCGAGCAGAAGCCCATCAGCTCACCAAAGCCGGCGCGCGCATAGGTAAAGATTCCGCCATCCAACTCGGGTTTCAGCCGCGTCAGTAACAGCATGGCAAGCGACAGGAAGATGATGCCAACGCCGGTGATCAGCCAGCCGATCAGCAGCGCCGCCGGGCCGGCAACCGCCGCCATGTTTTGCGGCAGGCTGAACACGCCAGCGCCCAGCATTGAGCTGAGTACCAACGCGGTGAGCGCACTAAGACCTAATTTTTTATCCAAAACGCCCATCCTAAGCAGCAGAGTATGCTGGGTGGTGGCGATTCCGCTGGAGTCTCGCGTGGCAGTTAGCCAACTTTGAAACGGAATCCCCTAAAAATAGGCGGCAGATTTTACGGAGTGCAAAGGGGGAAGGCAATGCAAGACTATGCAAATCTGCGCACAGATTATGCAGTCAGTATGAAGGAGATTTTGAAAAGGGCGACGGACGTCGCCCTTAATCGGAATTACTTGAACAGATCTGCAGTGACGGTCAGGTTACCGCCGCTCTGGTTCTGCCATTGACGCGTGATGTGATAGTACTTAGCGCCTTTTTCTACGGCACGTTTACCAACCGCTTCAGAGATTTCGGTTGGGGTACCGAAGTGATCGGAGAAGGTGATGGTATCAAACGGCTGCATCTGCGCAGCAGTAATCGCGTTCACTTCCTGCACGCTGCGGCCATCGGCGGTTTTTACCGTGTAACGTTGACCGGTTGAGCTTTGCGTTTCGAAGAAACGACCTACGTTACGGCTTGGCGTCTCAGAAGAGGCCACGCCTGGGATCGCCACTTTCGCTGCCGCCGCACCGCCAGCAGCCAGAGCTGCTTTACCGGCTTCAGAATCCGCTGGGATCGAATCAGAGGTGTTCTGAACTTTACGTTCTGGCGCATCTGCCTTGTAAACATAAGCGGTCACGTATTGGTTGCCGCCGTTGTTGGCATCAACCTGACGCACGATAAAGAAGGATGCCGCACCTTTATTTTTAGCTGCCTTGGCAATCGCTTCATTAACATCTGGCTGGCTTGAGAAGAAACCATTAACCGATACGGTATCGTAAGGCTCAAGGCGATACGCTTCTGCTTTCGGCAGCTCTTTCACGCCGGAGAAGGTGCGGTATTTAGTGGAGTCATCCGCTTTTGGTGCGTTGGCTTTATACAAATCAGCCGTTACGCGCCAGTTACCGCCGTTGCCGTTGCTATCATTAATACCCTGAACATAGAAAGAGTCAGCGCCTTTGGCATCGGCTTGTTTGGAGATGGCATCAGTTGCATCGCCAATGGCATTGAAACGGCCGCTGATATTAATACGTTCGAATGGTTTCAACGCGGCCGCTTGCTCTGGCGTTAACTCTTTAGCAGCAAACGCATTTGCCGCCAGCAGTGATAACAAGGTTGACGCCAGAATGGTGTTCTTCAGCTTCATAAAAATGATCCTTCGCCTTACGCAAAATGAGTACGAAAACGTGCTGGACTCTTGATGTATAACAGATTAGCCGCTGATTATTGCATGTAATAATCGGCCTGTCTCAGCCAATTTAAGCGCATAACATTGACAATCTCTGCCATTTATTCATCGACCTGTCATTGACTTCTGATACGGCTCTTTTTTGCACAGATAACCACTTATTCTGGTAACACTTAGTGCCATAATAGTTATCGCATTGTTAAATAAAGGTTTTTTATAATACTTAATTCGACATGACACGATTTTGCGCAGCAGAATATTTTTTAATAAACACCAAATGCAGTGGCAAAACGTGGCATTCAATCTTTGCGTCTGAATATTTGTGTGAATGTCATAAGTAGGCGTTATCGCTGTGGATCACTCTTCATATTTTCAGTAGGTTATAAAGACTTTGTTACATTGTGCATTTTGCTCATAAAAAGCTGAAACACTGTTTCGGCTTTTGAGCTTTTTGCCACTTACAGAACCTCATCCTTTAATTGTTGAAAGGAAACAGTATGTTAATTGGGATACCCAAAGAACGGTTAGCTAATGAGTCGCGCGTGGCCGCCACGCCAAAGACCGTTGAGCAACTGATCAAGCTGGGATTTAGCGTCACCGTTGAACAGAGCGCAGGACTTCGCGCCAGCTTTGATGATGAAAGCTTTATCGCCGTCGGCGCCACAATCACCAACACTCACGACGTCTGGCAGTCAGACATCGTGTTAAAAGTGAATGCGCCTGACGATCAGGAGATCGAACTGACGCGCGCCGGTAGCACGCTGGTGAGCTTTATCTGGCCTGCACAGAATCCAGCGCTGCTTGAGAAACTGGCAGCACGCAACGTCACCGTGATGGCGATGGATTCGGTGCCGCGTATTTCACGTGCGCAGGCGCTGGATGCGTTGAGCTCAATGGCGAACATCGCGGGCTATCGTGCCATCGTTGAAGCCGCGCATGAATTCGGCCGCTTCTTCACTGGTCAAATCACCGCTGCCGGTAAAGTACCGCCAGCAAAAGTGCTGGTGATTGGTGCGGGCGTCGCGGGATTAGCGGCAATCGGTGCGGCAGGCAGTTTGGGTGCCATCGTGCGTGCGTTCGACACGCGTCCGGAAGTGAAAGAGCAGGTGCAGAGTATGGGCGCCGAGTTCCTTGAGCTGGACTTCGAAGAAGAAGCGGGCAGTGGCGATGGTTATGCCAAAGTGATGTCTGAAGCCTTTATCAAGGCGGAGATGGAGCTGTTTGCCGCGCAGGCGAAAGACGTCGACATTATTGTTACCACAGCGCTGATTCCTGGTCGCCCGGCACCGAAGCTGATTACTGCTGAGATGGTTGCCAGCATGAAGCCGGGCAGCGTGATCGTCGATCTGGCCGCGCAAACCGGCGGTAACTGTGAATTGACGGTTGCCGATCAGGTGACCTTAACCCCCAACGGCGTGAAGATTATCGGTTACACCGATTTGCCAAGCCGTCTGCCAACCCAATCCTCACAGCTTTACGGCACCAACCTTGTCAACCTGCTGAAACTGCTGTGCAAAGAGAAAAACGGCGAAATCACCGTTGATTTCGAAGACGTCGTAGTGCGTGGCGTGACGGTGATTCGTGATGGCGAAGTGACATGGCCAGCGCCGCCGATTCAGGTTTCCGCCGCGCCGAAAGCGCAACCTGCCGCACAGCCGCTGCCAAAGGCTGAAGCCAAGCCGGTTTCACCGTGGCGCAAGTATCTGCTGCTGGCGTTGGCGGTGGTGCTGTTTGCCTGCCTGGCAAACGTGGCGCCAGCGGACTTCCTGTCGCACTTTACCGTCTTCGCGCTCTCTTGCGTGGTCGGCTATTACGTGGTGTGGAACGTGAGTCACGCTTTGCACACGCCGTTGATGGCCGTCACCAACGCCATTTCCGGCATTATTGTGGTGGGTGCGGTGCTGCAGATGGGGCACGGCGGTTGGGTAACGATTCTGTCGTTTATCGCCGTGCTGATCGCCAGCATCAATATCTTCGGTGGTTTCACCGTCACCCAGCGCATGCTGAAAATGTTTCGTAAGAATTAAGGGGTAGCAACATGTCTGGCGGATTAGTTACTGCAGCATATATTGTTGCCGCGATTCTGTTTATTTGCAGCCTTGCCGGTCTCTCGAAACACGAGACCTCTAAGCAGGGTAATATTTTTGGCATGAGCGGCATGGCGATTGCGCTGCTTGCCACCATTTTTGGCCCGAACACCGGTAACGTTGCCTGGATTCTGGTGGCGATGGTGATTGGTGGTGCGATTGGCTTGCGTCTGGCGAAGAAAGTCGAAATGACCGAAATGCCGGAGCTGGTTGCCATTCTGCACAGCTTTGTAGGTTTGGCGGCGGTGTTAGTGGGCTTCAACAGCTACATCGATCACGCGCCGGGCCTCGCGCCGGTGATGGAAAATATCCATCTGACCGAAGTGTTCCTCGGCATCTTCATCGGTGCGGTGACCTTCACCGGTTCACTGGTGGCGTTTGGCAAACTGCGCGGCAAGATCTCCTCTTCAGCGCTGATGCTGCCGCATCGTCATAAGATGAACCTCGCGGCGCTGGTGGTTTCCTTCCTGCTGATGCTGTGGTTCGTGCAAACCGATAGTATTGGCGCGCAGGTGTTTGCGCTGCTGCTGATGACCATCATTGCGCTGGTGTTTGGCTGGCATCTGGTGGCGTCGATCGGCGGTGCGGATATGCCGGTTGTGGTTTCGATGCTGAACTCTTACTCCGGTTGGGCAGCGGCGGCGGCGGGCTTCATGCTGAGCAATGACTTGCTGATCGTTACCGGTGCGCTGGTCGGTTCTTCCGGTGCCATCCTCTCTTACATCATGTGTAAAGCGATGAACCGCTCCTTTATCAGCGTAATCGCCGGTGGTTTTGGTACCGACGTAAGCGTGGGCGGCGAAAGCGATGAAGTCGGCGAGCACCGCGAAATTACCGCAGAAGAGACCGCAGAAATGCTGAAAGCCTCTTCTTCTGTGGTGATCACGCCTGGTTATGGCATGGCGGTGGCACAGGCGCAGTATCCGGTGGCTGAGATTACCGAAAAGCTGCGCGCACGCGGTATCAAGGTTCGCTTTGGTATTCACCCGGTTGCTGGTCGTCTGCCTGGTCACATGAACGTGCTGCTGGCGGAAGCGAAAGTACCTTACGATGTGGTGCTGGAAATGGACGAGATTAACGATGACTTCAGCGATACCGATACCGTGTTGGTAATCGGCGCGAATGACACCGTTAACCCAGCCGCACTGGAAGATCCGCGCAGTCCAATCGCTGGCATGCCAGTGCTGGAAGTGTGGAAAGCGCAGAACGTGATTGTGTTTAAACGCTCGATGAGCACTGGATACGCGGGCGTACAGAATCCGCTGTTCTTTAAAGACAATACGCAGATGCTGTTTGGTGATGCGAAAGCGAGCGTGGAAGGTATTCTGCGCGCGCTGTAAAAAAGAAGGGCGATGATGTGACTCACCGCCCTGAGTAAATATAGAAAGGGCGGCCATTGCGAGCCGCCCTTTTTTTAATCAATCGTCTTCATCTTCTTCGTCATCGTAATCAATCGGCGATTTGAAATCGTCTGGCTTGATTGCCAGCAAATCACAGCGCAGATGATCGATCACTTGTTCCGCGGTGTTACCCAGGAACGCAGCTGACAAACCGGTACGGCCGATGGTGCCGAGCACCACAATGCCAGCATCCAGATGCGAAGCGATATCCGGAATCACTTCCTCGGGCAAACCTTTTGCCACATGAGTGAACTCTTCACCGATTGAGAATTTTTGTCGCAGCGCTTTCATCGCCACTAAATGCTGGCCGCGAATTGCGTCGTTATAAACGCTCGGATCAAAGTCCGGCAGTTCGATAGCAATGTTGATTGGCGTGATGGGATAAGCACCGACCAAATGCACTTCGGTGTGATTCACCATCTCGGCCAGCAGCGTGGTTTCACGAATCAGCTTCTGATTAAGCTCATCGTGATGCGGTTCTTCGCTGGCCAGATTGACCGCCACCACCGCTTTGCCGCCTTCAGGCCATGCCTGATCTTTCACCATCCACACCGGGCAAGGGCATTTGCGCAGCAGATGCCAATCCGTCGGAGTAAATATCACTGCTTCCAGGCGATCGTGTTGGTGCGCCATTTTCAGCACTAAATCATGCTGATGCGCCATAATTTCCTGAATGATGGCTTCATACGGACGGTTATGCCAAACCACTTTGATTTCAATTTCAACGCCAGCCTCAATATATGCCTGGGCCTGTTGGCGGATCCATTCGGTACGTTGGCTAATCACCCCTTTGCGCATATTTGAGCGCTCGTCGGGCGACAGCAGCGTGGTCATTTCATATGAGAAGTCGTAAATAGGCAGGAAAGCTTTGATTTTTCCGCCGATACGTTGATTGAGATAAACCGCACGACGCAGCGCGGGCTGATCGTCCTGCTGGGCATCAATAGCCACCAGAATATTTTGGTACCGGGACATAGGCCGATCTCCTAAAACCAAAGCAAGTTGGATTAAAGATAGCCTAAGTTTGGACAGGGCAGAAGCGGAAAAGTTGTTGCCGGATCAATAAAATAACTTTTATTAACCCGGCACAGAATCACGCGGCTTGTTCGGTCTGGCCAGCTAATTCTGCCAGCAAAGCGTGGTTCTCGATGGTGATATATTTGCCTTTAACGGCCAGCATGCCACTTTTCTGGAAGCGACCCAGCAGACGGCTAATGGTTTCTACGGTTAGTCCCAAATAGTTACCAATGTCGCCACGCGTCATGGTCAGACGGAATTCACGCTGTGAGAAACCGCGCTGTCCGAAACGGCGCGACAGATTCCAGACAAACGCCGCCAGACGCTCTTCCGCGTTTTTCTTCGACAGCAGCAGAATCATATCCTGATCGCCTTTGATTTCACCGCTCATCAAACGCATCATTTGCTGACGCAGCGCCGGCATTTTACCGGAGAGATCGTCGAGGGTTTCAAACGGGATTTCGCACACCATCGCGGTTTCCAGCGCTTGCGCAAAGCTTGGATGTTTTGCACCGACAATGGCGTCAAAACCGACCAAATCGCCTGCCAGATGGAAGCCAGTAATTTGCTCGTCGCCTTGTTCAGTGATGGTGTAGCTTTTGATGGTGCCGGAGCGGATTGCGTAAAGCGATTTCAGTTCATCACCGGCTTTGAACAGCGTCTGGCCTTTTTGAATCGGCTTTTTGCGCTCAATGATGTTATCCAGCTGATCCAGTTCGTGCTCGTTCAGCGTGAAGGGAATACACAATTGGCTGATACTGCAATCCTGACAATGGATGGCACAACCGCCAGACTGAATACGTCGAATGCTGCGTTTTTCCTGGATCATATAGTTACGCTCGATGATTATTGACTGCGGTCAATTTTAACATTTTTCTAAGCGAAGGGAACTCATCCGAGCAGTAAATGTCCTTAAAACCCCACAAATGTCAGGTATTACACGGTTTGCGCTGGTCTGGCTCAAGGGCATTTATTGATCTGGAACGTTTTGTTGCCAGATTTACAGTTAGACACAGCTTAATACAGCGCAAAAAGTGACAGATGTTTTGCCAATAATCCTTTGCTACTCTTTTGCTTTGGCGTCGAATTGGACGCTCAGGTAAATACCAGGCGAGAGGAAACACCATGAACCTTGATGATGAAGACCTTTTCCGCGATGCCATGGGTGATGTGACACCATTAAAAAACTGCGCTAACACCCAATGGCTACGCGCCCCTTCGCCTAAAGCGCCACGCGCGCCGCAGGAAAGTGACGAGCAGGAAAATTTCCTCACGCGTGGGTTTCTCGACATCGTTCCGCTGACAACACCACTGGAGTTTAAGGTTGAGGGCGTACAGCAAGGCGTGCTGGATAAGCTGCGGCTGGGCAAATATCCGCCCGAAGCCAGCCTTTATCTGCTGCGTCAGCCGGTGGAAACCTGTCGTCAGGCGCTGTTCAGCTTTATGCAACAAGCCAACAAGCATGGATTGCGCAATCTGCTGATCATTCATGGCAAAGGGCGTGACGATGAGTCGCACGCCAATATTGTGCGCAGCTATGTGGCGCGATGGTTGCAGGAGTTTGCAGAGGTGCAGACCTTTTGCACGGCGCAGCCGAAAGATGGCGGGGCGGGCGCGCTCTATGTCGGTTTACGTAAAACCGAACAGGCGCGCCTCGAGAACCGTGAACGTCATGCCAAACACAGTCGTTAGCTGTGGAATTTGCGGATGGTCGCCATCAACACTTCGGCGCTTAGGCTTAGCGGGCTGCCGCTGCGCGTAATAATGCCAACCGGTTCGCCTGGTCCCGGCGAGGCAATCGGTAGCGCACACAACGCATCGTGATTTAAATCTTCTTTAATGGCGCCGGAAGGCACAAACCACACATAGTCGTAACGCAGCGCCAGCTGGCGCGCCAGCGAAGTTGATGAAGTCTCGACACAATTTGCCGGTAACGTACAACCTTGCTCATTCAGCATATGCTGCGCGATACGGCGTGGCGCGGTGCCTTCCGGCGAAATCACCACTGGCCATTGCATCGCGCGCGACAGCATAACGTTCTCGCTTAATAGCGGATGATCCGGGCGCACCACCAGTTTGAGTGATTCCAGAAACAGCAATTCATAGGTCAGCCCGGCCATCATGTCGCTATCCGCCATCCGACCAATGCCAACATCAAACTCACCGGCACGTAAACCGGCCAACAGCACGTTATTGTGCAACGTTGCGACCTGCACCGTAGTATTGGGTTGCTGTTCATGGAAGCGATCAAGAATTTGCGGCAGCATGCCCATCGCCGCGGTTGTTAGCGCGCCAAGCCGAATCACCACCGGCCGGCCCGGCTGCTGTGCGTTAAAGCTCTGACCCGCATGATTGAGCGCATCCAGCACTTTCACCGCATGAATCAGAAACTGTTCGCCCAGCGTGGTGAGCTGCGCGCCGAGCCGTCCGCGTTCAAACAGCCGCGCGCCGGCCATCTCTTCCAGCTCATTCAGTGTTTTCGACAAAGCAGGCTGGCTCAGATTGAGCGTTTCAGCGGCACGACCGAGCGTGCCTTGCTGCGCCACCGCCACAAAGGTATGTAAATGACGCAAGCGAATGCGCTGATTGAAAAGGATATTTTTGTCCATACGCCCAACATAATGAGTTATGACGAGAAGCAGCAATGAGGAAACGTTAATTATGTTAACTTGCCTGCAAATTTATATTAACAAAAATGCCGCGACACAACCTTTATGCGTAACCTGCTGAATTTAAGCGTAATGCTGCAAATGACACTTTTTGCCGAATATTCAGGTCACGTAAAATCAACAACATAATTCGGTAAAAGTTGAATAATTCTCAATTACATCCAAAAACAGTGCCCGATATTGTTAACGATGAGCTATGATAAGCGCCGTTTTTTTTACTAAAACTGATGCCCTAAACGGTAAAAGTGCAGGAGTCGTTACGTGACCAGCGTTGAAGCAGTAGACGTTCGCCAGCTTATCAATAAGAGTGCGCTTAGCAGCTGGCAGAAGCGCTTAATCGCGCTGTGCTTCGTGGTAGTGGCGCTGGACGGCATGGACATTGCGCTAATGGGATTTATTGCGCCCACCTTGAAAGCCAGTTGGGGCGTGACTAATCATCAACTCGGCCTGGTGATCAGCGCGGCGTTGATTGGTCTGGCATTAGGTGCGATGGTCGCTGGACCGCTGGCCGATCGCTATGGTCGCCGCGTGATGATCCTGATCAGCGTACTGTTTTTCGGCCTGTGGACGCTGGCCACGGCGATGGCGCAGAACATCGAACAGATGATGCTTTTCCGCTTTCTCACCGGTTTAGGGCTTGGTGCCGCCATGCCTAACGTTGGCACTCTGGTAGCCGAATATGCGCCCGAACGTCGTCGCTCCTTCATTATTACCGTGGTGTTTTGCGGCTTTACCTTTGGTGCCGCAACCGGTGGTTTTGCCGCTTCGTGGCTGTTGCCGCGCTATGACTGGCACTCGGTCATGCTGATGGGCGGCGTACTGCCGCTGCTGGTGCTGCCCTTTTTAGTGCGCGGCTTACCGGAATCGGTACGATTTCTGATTAGCCGCCGCGCGCCTGCCGCACATATTCACGCCATCCTCGAACGTATGCTGCCCGGCACCGTGCAGCCGGGTAGCCATTTCCAAAGCACTGAGCTGCCCACAGCGCGCAAAGGTTCGGTTGCAACCGTGGTGTCGCGCCGCTATCTGTTTGGCAGTTTGATGTTGTGGGGCGGCTACTTTATGGGGCTGTTCCTCGTTTATCTGATTGGCAGCTGGATGCCTTCGCTGATCAGCACGCTTGGCATGTCGGTGACGGAAGCAGCGATTGTTACGGCGATGTATCAGGCCGGTGGAACCATTGGCTCGTTGTTTGCTGGTTGGTTGATGGATCGCATCAACGCCAATCTGGCGCTGGCGGTGATCTATTTCTGCGGCGGCATTGCCATTGTGGCGCTGGGTTTTTCTCCTGCGCAGGTTGGCTTAATGAGCGCTATCGCTTTCTGCAGCGGCTTCTGTTTTAACGGTGCCAACACCGGCATGAATGCGCTTTCTGCCAGTTATTATCCAACACACGCTCGAGCCACCGGCTCCAGCTGGATGCATGGGGTAGGCCGCATCGGCGCTATCCTCAGCGCGTTTGTGGGTGCCGAGTTGTTAACGCTCGGCTGGACGTTCAGTCAGATCTTCCTGCTGCTGGCGATTCCTGCGGTATTAACCACCATCATGCTGGTGCTGAAATGTCGCTTTGGTGACCAGTCAAACCTTACCGAGTGACAAGGCGATCACAGTTCCACGAAATTGTTACCCGCCGCTAAAGGGTTGATCTACAGTAGCAACAACCCGTAAGCCCAAGGTGATGATGATGCCAAACTTTCTCAGCAGCGATGCCATCCGCACGCTGTTCTCTCAGGCAATGTCGGCCATGTATCAGCAGGAAGTGCCGCAATACGGCACGCTGACGCAGTTGGTCACCGCCGTTAATGAACGTACGCTGGAAGCCAATCCCGAGTTAAAAAACCGTCTGTCAGCCGCCGATGAACTGAGCCGACTCAGCGTCGAGCGTCACGGTGCGATTCGCGTCGGCAAAGCTGAAGAACTCAGCACGTTGCGCCAGATGTTTGCCGTGATGGGCATGGAAGCGGTGGGATATTACGACCTGTCGCAAGCCGGTGTGCCGGTGCACTCCACGGCGTTTCGACCGGTTAGCGACCGCGCATTGCGCCACAATCCGTTCCGCGTGTTCACCTCGCTGCTGCGTCTCGAACTGATTGATGATGCGGCGCTGCGCGAGAAGGCCGCTGCGATTCTCGCCGCGCGCGATATCTTTACGCCGGGTTGCCGCGCGTTAATCGCTAAGCATCAACAGCAGGGCGGCTTAAACGCAGTGGATGCGGCGACTTTCGTGCTGGAAGCGCTGGAAACTTTCCGCTGGCATGCGCACACCACCGTGGACAGCGCCACTTATCGTGCGTTGAGTCAACAGCATCGTCTGATTGCCGATGTGGTGTGTTTCCGCGGTTGCCACATTAACCATTTGACGCCGCGCACGCTGGATATTGACCGCGTGCAATCGCTGATGCCTTCGCGCGGTATCGATCCCAAAACCTTGATTGAAGGCCCGCCGCAGCGCAAGGTGCCGATTCTGCTGCGCCAGACCAGCTTCAAAGCCCTGGAAGAAGCGGTGCACTTTAATGATGGCACGCCGGGCACGCATACCGCGCGCTTTGGTGAGATTGAACAGCGCGGCGCAGCGCTCACGCCGAAAGGGCGCGAACTCTACGATCGTTTGCTAGCCGAAGCCGGTACCGGCAGCGATAACCAACATCACCAGCAACATCTCAGCGCGGTGTTTAGTGATTTCCCCGATGACGAAGAGAGCTTGCGCGAGCAGCAGCTGGCGTGGTTCCGCTATCGCCTGACTGACAAAGGCGAGCATCTGCCGCCACGCGCGGGCGAAAGCGTGACGCAGTTGCTGGCAGAAGGGCGATTGAGCGCCGAACCTATCGTTTACGAGGATTTCCTGCCGGTGAGCGCAGCGGGGATTTTTCAGTCGAATCTGGGCGATGTGGCGCAAACGCGCAGCGCAGGTAACGCCAGCCGGGCGGATTTTGAAACTGCGTTAGGGACAGCGGTTCAGGATGAGATGGCGTTATATCAACAGATGCAGCAGCGCAGTCTTGAACGCTGTAGTGTAGCGTAAGGAGAAAATTTACAGCCGGTCTGAAATTCAGCAGACCGGCTGCTTTTCTTCTCGTTATTGCAAGCGCGAGTCACGCACCAGCGTGTACTTCCCGGCACCCAAAAACATAATGGCGAGCGCACCCAGCAGGTAGAGAGCTTCTGTCTCCAGCGCCCAGGCACCGACATCTGTGCGATGCCAGACAGCGCCCATTTTTACCAGCAGTGTCGCAACAATCATGTTCACCGCAATAATGAACGCCGCAGGGCGCGTCAGTAATCCGATGATCACCATTACCGGTGCCGCTATTTCCCCGATGTAAGCACCGTAAGCGATGAAACCTGGCATCCCTTTGACGGCGAGCATATGCGCAATCCAGCCCACGCCATGCACTACCTTGAACGCCCCATGAAACAGCAGCAATCCGCCAAAAGTCAGGCGTAACAGCAGTTTGCCGAAGTCCGGGTGATCGCACATCCGGTTGAACATCTGGTTAATGCCACCAAACATGGTATTTCTCCGTCGCGCCAGGTTAACTTGCAACCTTAAAACAAATGGTCTCAATGGGGTTAGCCAAAATATTTGATGGAGTTGTTCAAAGAATCGCGCCACGGTTCGGCATAATCTGCAAATGCTTTCAGAACATGGACATTCGTCCAAGGCCTGCAAATAATGGAACGATGCATTATCAGGGAACCCGAGATGAAAAATGAACGACGTCTGAGGATCATGACCGCAGAAGGTGAACTCAGAGGCCTGATGGACGAAGATCTTTTTGTCTTCAAAGGAATACCGTACGCAGCCGCACCCACTGGCGCTTTACGCTGGCGACCGCCGCAGCCGGTTCAGCCGTGGCAAGATGTGCGTGACGCGACCGAATGGGGCGCGGCAAGCTGGCAGAACCGTGACTATTGCGTGGCCGCTGGCGGTGGCGATCCCGGTCACTTCAGTGAAGATTGTCTCTACCTCAATATCTGGACACCGGATGTTGAGCCATCGCGGCCGTTGCCGGTGATGGTGTGGTTGCACGGCGGCGGTTTTGCCATCGGCGCGGGCAATCTCGATCCCTATCGCGGCAAAGCGCTGGCGGCGCAAGGCGTGGTGGTCGTAACGCTCAACTATCGCCTTGGCCACTTCGGTTTCTTCTCTCATCCGGCGCTGGATGCGCAATATCCCGCCGGGCGCGTGATCAACAACTTTGCCTTACTCGATCAAATTGCCGCCTTGCAGTGGATTCAGCGCAACATTCCTGCCTTTGGCGGCGATCGTCATAACGTGACGCTGTTTGGTGAATCCTCCGGTGCGCGCAGCGTGTTATCGCTGTGCTGCTCGCCGCTCTCCGAGGCGCTGTTTCACAAAGGCATTGTACAAAGCGCCTACAGCTTGCCCGACATCCCGCAAAAGCAGGCACAACAGATTGGTTTGCAGGTGGCGGCGCATTTTTCATTACCCGAAGATGCCAGCGCCGAGCAACTGCGCGAGCTGCCGGCTGAACAATTCTGGCCGTTAGAACGCCCGCTAGCGCTTGGCCCGGTGCCAATTAGCGGCGATGCGGTGCTGCCGAAGCCGATGTTAACCACCTTTATGAGCGGTAAACAGCATCGCATCCCGTTAATGATTGGCAGCAACAGCGATGAAGCCAGCGTGCTGGACTATTTTGGCGTGGATGCCACGGCGGTGTTGCGGCAGATGCGCAGCAAGAACCGCGTCAGTTATCGTCTGATGAAATGGCTGTACGATATTCATGATGATGCGCTGCTGGGGCGTGCGGTGGCGCGCGATATGGCGTTCACGGTGTTACCGTTGATGGTCGCTCAGGCGCAGCATAATATCGGGATGCCCGCATGGCGTTACTGGTTCGATTACGTCTCCGAAAACGCGCGCGATCTCTATCCGCACGGCACCTGGCACGGCAATGAAATTCCTTATGTCTTTAACACGCTGGATACGCTAACGCCGCCGGCGGAACGCAGCTACAGCGAGCAGGATAAAGCGTTCGCCGGTGCAGTCAGCGCCTATTGGGTCACCTTCGCACGGGAAGTCAGCGAGTTCAGCGCGCACTTACCCGGCGAGGTTGATTGGCCCGCCTGGCGACCGGGCGAAGATCTGACGCTGGCGTTAGGCGATCAGGGCAAAGCCCAGGCGGTGGTGAAGGCGCGCTTTATGCGTGGACGGCTGCGTTTGTTCCGTTTGATGATGCGCAGCCACGTTAAGCTTTAATGAGCCTGCTAATGGTTTAAGCAGGTAAATGAATTCTTAAGACAAATTCACGCCTATCTTACTGATTAATCATGAAAGCGCCTTTTCCTCACCTGCGTCAGTAAGCAATTAATTAGCTTTCAAAACCGTTACATTTTCCCCATCCGATGCCGATAAACGCAATATGCCCGATTTTATCGGGCCTCCTTCGCGTTTCACACCACGGGATTATGTATGGGTATCTTAAAAAATTTCACCATCCGCGCCGTATTGCTCACCATTCTTGGGCTGTTTTGCCTGCTGTGGTGTGCCGTTGGGCTGTTTAGCGTCCACTCACTGAACGCCCTCGGCGAGGGCAACGAGATTGACCGCCAGTTGGTCAATCAAATGACGGTTTTGAGCAAAGGAAACGATCAATATTTTCGTGTGGTTACGCGTCTCTCGCGTGTGATGGAAGGCCGTGCTTCAGGCAATGCAGTCAGTGCTGATGCGTTCACGCCGGTACAGCAAGCGCTCGACAATATGAAAAATCTGCTGGCGCAGTTTAAAACTATGGCGCCGGGTCCGATGGATGCCGAGACCGCCAATAGCGTTATCGCCAACTGGCAAAAGCTGCTGGATGAAGGTATCGCCCCGCAGGTTTCGCTGGCGCAGCAGGGCACCGTTGAAGCCTATCGCGCGCAAGCCAATAATGTCACGCCGCCGCTCAGTCGTGCGTTTGGTGCCAGCGCTGAAGCCTTCAATAAAGCCGCAGGCAGCAAGCTGGATGAGACGCGCGTCACCGTCGATAAGCTCACCAGCATCACCAAAGTGATCATTCTGGTGGCGGTAGTGATTGGCTTGTTCATCCTGCTGTTTACCGATCGCTATTTGGTGGCGATGCTGGTGAAACCGCTGGAACGCATCCGCAACCATTTCTCTATTATTGCGCAGGGCGATCTCAGTCAGCCGGTGGAAGATTTTGGCCGTAACTGCGTCGGCAAGCTGGTGCCGCTGCTGCGTGCCATGCAGGATAGCCTGCGCGAAGCAGTAAGCGCGATTCGCAGTGGAACTGAAAACATCTATCGCGGTGCGGCGGAGATCTCCTCCGGCAACAACGATCTCTCTTCGCGCACCGAAGAGCAGGCGGCCGCGCTGGAGCAAACGGCGGCCAGCATGGAGCAGTTAACCGCCACCGTGAAGTTCAACGCCGACAACGCGCGTCAGGCCAGTTCGCTGGCAGAAACTGCCACCGGCACCGCGCAGCAGGGCGGCAAGTTGGTGGGCGAAGTGGTTACCACCATGCAAGGTATTTCCGGCAGCTCGAAGAAGATCGCGGAAATCACCAGCGTGATTAACAGTATCGCCTTCCAGACCAACATTCTGGCGTTGAATGCCGCAGTGGAAGCCGCACGCGCCGGTGAACAGGGCCGAGGTTTTGCCGTGGTGGCCAGCGAAGTGCGCAATCTGGCGCAGCGCAGTGCCGGTGCGGCGAAAGAGATCGCCACACTGATTGAAGATTCCGTGCAGCGCGTGGAAAAAGGTTCGGAACTGGTGAGCAGCGCGGGCAGCACCATGCACGACATTCTTAAATCGGTGCAGGATGTGAATGAGATTATGAAGCACATCGCCGCAGCGTCAGAAGAGCAGAGCAAAGGCATTTCGCAGGTCGGCACCGCCGTCACCGAAATGGACAGCGTCACCCAGCAGAACGCCTCGCTGGTTGAAGAGGTTTCTGCCGCCGCCAGCGCGCTGGAGCGCCAAACGCAGGAGCTGCAAGCTTCGGTGGCGAAATTCCGTCTGTCGGACAGCGCGCCGGTGAACAAGGCCGTGGTTTCGACAACCGCGCTACGTCGTCCGGTATTGTCAGGCGCCGGTCTCGCGCAGCCGAAACCAGCCTCTGACGAATGGGTCTCTTTCTAAACCTCAGATAACCACGCCACCAGTTCCGGCAGGAACGGTGGCGCATCTTTTTCCGCCCGTTGTAACAGGCTGTAGCTTGCGCCAGTCCCCACACTCTCGGCAAACGGCGCAATCAATCGCCCATTTAACACATCGTTCTGCACCAAGGTGACGTCCGCCACCGTGACGCCAAATCCCTGAATCGCGGCGCTGATCGCCAGATCCATGGTGGCGAAATGCTGATTGCGCGCCATCGGCAATGCGGCATCGAGCCCGGCCAGCCACAGCTGCCAGTCGCGTGAATCCGGTGTCGGATGCAAAAAAGTAAACTTCGCCAGTTCATCAATCTGGCTGGGCGGCGTGACGCTGCTGGCCATCACCGGCGTTAAACGCTCCTCAAACAGGCAAATCGATCCGGCTGGCGTTGGGCCAAACACAATCGCCGCGTCAAAATTATCCAGCTGCGATCCATGATCGAGCGTTGTGGTTAACGCCACGTGAATATCCGGACGCTGTTGTTCCAGCGCCACCAGACGCGGCACCAGCCAGCGCATGGCGCAGGTGGGCGCTTTCAGGCGAATGGCGGCGTTGCTGCGGCTAGCTTTTTCTGTGGCATTCACCAGCATGGCAAAACCTTGCTGCAGTTCCGGCAGCAGCGCGGCACCTTGTTCGGTGAGATGCAGGCCACGGGCGTGACGGGTAAACAGCGCGAATCCCAGCCAGCTTTCTAGCGTGGCGATTTTACGGCTCACTGCGCCTTGGGTGATGCACAGTTCGCTGGCGGCTCGCGTCAGGTTGAGATGGCGCGCGGTCACCAGAAACGCGTGAATGGCATTGAGCGGCAGAGCAGAGCGGGACATAACAACCTCAAGCTATGATTTTTAATCATGGCTATTATGACAACAATTCGCTTGTCGACTCAAGCCACACGCCGTTGAATAGAAATCTACTTTCGATACGTGGTTATGCAACCTCACGAGGCACCGATGACCCTGAATAGCAGTGTTAACATCTCTTCCAAACAGCCCGATGTCGGCACGACGATTTTTAGCGTCATCGGCCAGCTGTCGGCGCAACATAAAGCCATCAACCTGTCGCAAGGCGCACCGAACTTCCCATGCGATCCGTATCTGGTTGAGCTGGTGAGTAAGGCGATGCGCGACGGTCATAACCAATACGCCTCGATGACCGGACTGCCGTCACTGCGTGAAGCGCTGGCGGAGAAAGTGCACACGCTGTATGGCCAGCAATATGATGCCGGCAGCGAAGTGCTGATCACCGGCAGCGCCAGCCAGGGTATTTACATGGCGATTTCCGCGCTGGTACATGCGGGCGATGAAGTAATCTTCTTCGAACCGGCTTTTGACAGCTACGCGCCGGTGGTCCGTCTGCAAGGCGCTACGCCGATTGGTCTGAAGTTGCAGGTACCTGATTTCGCCATCAACTGGGACGAACTGCGTGCCACCATTACGCCGCGCACCCGCATGATCATCATCAATACGCCCCACAATCCTAGCGCGCAGGTGCTGTCAGCTGCGGATCTGGATCAGTTAGCCGCGTTGACGCGCAACACCGATATCGTGGTGCTGTCTGACGAAGTCTACGAACATATTCTGTTTGATGGCCGTAAGCACTGCGGCATGGCAACGCATCCGGAACTGGCGCAGCGCAGCGTGGTGGTTTCATCCTTCGGCAAAACCTTCCACGTTACCGGCTGGCGTGTGGGTTATGCGCTGGCACCGGCAGCGCTGATGGAAGAGATTGTCAAAGTGCATCAGTTCATGATGTACGCCGCCGATACGCCGATGCAGGTCGGTTTTGCTCACTATCTGCAAAACCCGCAGAACTATCTGCAGCTGTCACCGTTCTATCAGGAAAAACGCGATCGCCTGCTGACGTTGATGCAGGATTCGCCATTTAAGCTGCTACCGAGCGCCGGTTCGTTCTTTATGTTGGCCAGCTACGGACATTTCAGTGACGAAAGTGATAGCGAAATGGTAAAACGTCTCATCGTCGATCACGGTGTGGCCACCATTCCGTTGTCGGCGTTTTATATGGACGGCACTGACAATAAATTAATTCGCCTGTCATTCGCAAAAGACGACGCAACACTTCAGGCCGGTGCAGAAGCGCTCTGCCAGGTCAAAGGGTAACTTAGGGGTAAATATAATGAAAAAATTGAACGCACTGTTTGTCGCTCTGGGCATGCTGACCTCGGCGCACGCGCTGGCGCAGGAAACCTTACGCTATGGTCTGGAATCGCAGTATCCGCCATTTGAGAGCCGCAACGCGCAGGGCGAACTGGAAGGTTTCGATATCGAACTGGGTAAAGCGATTTGCCAGGTAGGTAACTTCGACTGTAAATGGGTGGAAAGCAGCTTCGATGCGCTGATTCCGGCTCTGCAGGCGAAAAAATTTGATGCCATCAACTCCGCGATGAACATCACCGAAGCGCGTGCGAAAAGCATCGACTTCACTAAGCCGATCTACCGTATTCCAACCATGCTGATCGTGAAAGAGGGCGAGAAGCTGCTGCCAACCGCCGAATCACTGAAAGGCAAAAACATCGGTGTGCTACAGGGTTCGATTCAGGAAACCTATGCCAAGAAGCACTGGGAAGCGCAGGGCGTTACAGTGACTTCTTATCAGGATCAGAACCAGGTTTACAACGACATGGTTGCGGGTCGTCTTGATGGCACGCTGGTGATGTCTGCGGCGGGTCAATCAGGCTTCCTCGAAAAGCCGCAGGGTAAAGGTTTCGCCTTTGTCGGCAAGCCGGTGGAAGATGACACCATTCTCGGTACCGGTATTGGTTTTGGCCTGCGTAAAGGCGATGCCAAACTGAAACAAGAGCTGGATGCGGCAATCACCAAAGTGCAAACCGATGGCACCGTTACCAAACTGGCGGCGAAATTCTTCCCTGGGATTGATGTTTCAGCCAGCAAATAACGTAAAACAGGTCGCGTAATGCTTGCCGGATTAACCAACGGTGTTTGCGCAGGCCGGGGATGAAGCTTCAGTGCGTTTTGTTGAAAGGGGCACATTTTCCAAAGGCGCTGGCACGTCTGCTGTGGCAAAACGGCTATTCGCAGCGCTGAGGCTTTTACGTTGGGCCAGGAGCCTCACGCATGGATGCGTGAGGCAGTTCGGGGCCGGCCAGGACGGCCGATCCGCGAACGGTCCGTTGGCACGACGCGGAAGCCGAAGGCACCGCGCTAGCGGCGCGAGGACGGCCCGTGACGCAGCAGATGTGTCAGGGCCCGCACGAATAGCAATCCTAAAGAAAAATGCAATCAGGTCGCCATGAATGGCGACCCTACGGGTGGATTGAGGTCGTCGCGAGCTTTCTGCATTATTTCGCGGCTAAATAACACAGCGCTTCTGCCACCTGATACGACTTCACAAACGAGGGAACCGGCAAAAACTCAAAGCGCGAATGGAAATTGTGCGCGCCGGTGAAGAAGTTCGGCGTCAGTAATCCTTTTGCTGACAGCGCTGCACCGTCGGTGCCGCCGCGCATCGGGATCACTTTCGGCTCCACGCCCACCTGCTGCAGCGCGGCAAAAATCAAATCAATCGCCCGACGATCCTCACCAATCGCATTACTGATATTGCTGTAAGTGTCGTTAATCGTCAGCGATACATGGCCAGTGGGATAACGCGCGGCGATTTCATCGGCCACTTCCACTAATTGCTGTTTCTTCGCGTCAAAACCCTGCAAATCAAAATCACGAATTGAGGCTTTCAGCACCGCGCGGCTGGCGTTGGCATTCATATCGTTGAACCAGATATAACCTTCGCGGCCTTCGGTATGTTCAGGGGTTTTTAAGCGATCAAAGCGCGAGATGAAGTCATGCGCCATCAGCAGCGGATTGACTAACACGCCTTTGCCCGACATCGGATGCGCCGGCACGCCGGTAAACACCAACTCCGCTGCAGCAGCATTGAAGTTTTCATACACCACTTCACCCAATTCGCAGCAGTCGATAGTCCAGGCGAAATCGACGTTGAAGCGCTGCTCCAGATCGAGCGCTTTGGCACCGCGCAGGCCAATCTCTTCATCGGGCACAAACGCCACCACGATATCACCGTGATCGCCACGCAGGTTCTCCAGCAACGTCATCACCACCGTTACGGCGGCTTTGTTGTCGGCGCCCAGCACGCTGGTACCGTCGCTGAAGATAATCTCCTGACCAAGATAGGGTTTGATCTCTGGATGTTCCGCCACGCGCAGCCAGATGTCCTGCGTGCTGTTAAGGCACAAATCTTCGCCGGTGAACGTGAGCGTTTGCGGATGGATGTCCGGTGACAGGCCAACATCCACGGTATCGATGTGGGTGATAAAACCGATGCGCGGCGCATCTGGACGATTGCCAGGTTTCACCGCCGTGACCGTGGCGTGCTGGTCAATCACAATCTCCTGTAATCCCAGTTCGCCCAGCTCCTTTGCCAGTAACTCCGCCATCGCATGTTGGGACGGCGTACTCGGCAGCGTGGTTGATTTGGCATCGCTCTGGCTGGAAACCGCCAGATAACGGTAGAAACGCTGGGTCAATTGGCTGGCAAGTTGGTCTGTCATCACAATTCCTTATTAGCATTGCGGCGTCTGTAGTACGCGTGCTGGTTAAATCATGTTATTTATTAATCAGATGAACATTAAATAACGAAGCAGACTCATGGAAGTCAATAAAAAGCGAGGATCATGATGAAAAAAATGATGGCAAATCTCACTCTCACGGCAATCGGCTTGGCGGTCGCGGGCGGGGTTTCGGCAAAAACGCTGGTTTACTGTTCTGAAGGATCGCCAGAGAACTTCAACCCGCAGTTGTACACCTCGGGAACCAGCGTCGATGCCAGCGCAGTACCGATTTTTAACCGCCTGGTGGACTTTACGCCCGGCACCACCGAACTGGTGCCCAGCCTCGCCGAGAGCTGGGATATCAGCCCGGATGGTAAGGTCTACACCTTCCATCTGCGCAAAGGGGTGAAATTCCAGAGCAACAAACTGTTTAAGCCATCGCGCGATTTCAACGCCGACGACGTAATCTTCTCGTTTATGCGCCAGATGGACCCCAAAAACCCGTACCACAATGTCTCCGGCGGTAACTACGCCAACTTTGAAAGCCTTGAGCTGGCCAAGCTGATCACCAGCATTGAGAAGGTCGATGACAATACTGTGCGCATCACCTTAGCTCACGCTGAAGCACCATTCCTCGCCGATTTGGCGTGGTATTTTGCCTCGATCCATTCGGCAGAATACGCCGACCAGATGTTAAAAGCAGGAACGCCGGAGAAGGTCGATATGGAGCCGATTGGCACCGGACCGTTTGAGCTGGTGCAGTATCAAAAAGATTCGCGCATCCTCTACAAAGCCTTCCCGGAATACTGGCAAGGCAAGGCGAAACTCGATCGCATTGTCTTCTCCATCACGCCGGACGCCTCGGTGCGTTACGCCAAGCTGGAGAAAAACGAATGCCAGATTATGCCGTTCCCCAATCCGGCCGATCTGGAGAAGATGCGCACCAATCCCGATTTAACGCTAGAACAGAAATCAGGATTGAATACCGGTTTCCTGTCGTTCAACACTACCAAAGCGCCGCTGGATAACGTGAAGGTGCGTCAGGCGCTGGCGATGGCGATCAACAAGCAGGCAATCATCGATGCCATTTTTAAGGGCACCGGCACGGTGGCGAAAAATATCCTGCCACCGGACGTGTGGAGTGCGGATAAAGATCTGAAGGATTACGACTACGATCCGCAGAAAGCCAAAGCGCTGCTGCAGGAAGCGGGAATTAAGCCAGGCACCGAAATCGCCTTGTGGGCGATGCCAGTTCAGCGACCGTACAATCCGAACGCGCGACGTATGGCGGAGATGATCCAGGCGGACTGGGCCAAAGTGGGCATTAAAGCCAATATCGTCAGCTATGAGTGGGGCGAATACCTTAAGCGCGTGAAAGGCGGCGAGCATCAGGCGGCGCTGATGGGCTGGACCACCGCGACCGGCGATCCGGATAACTTCTTCGGTCCGCTCTACAGTTGCACCTCAGCGAATGGCGGCTCCAACTCATCGAAATGGTGTTATCAGCCGTTTGAGAAGATCATCACCGAAGCGCGTGCCGAGCAGAATCACGACAAACGCGTGGCGCTGTATCAGCAAGCGCAGCAGATCATGCATGACCAAATGCCCGCGGTGATGATTGCTCACTCAACCATCTTCGAGCCGGTGCGCAAATCAGTCAGCGGTTATCAGGTCGATCCGTTCGGTAAACACATCTTCTATCCGGTGGATATCAAGAACTAAGTTACGGCTTCCAGCGCTGGCGCAGCGGTTCCTCTAACGCGTCCAGCTGTTGCAGCAAAAAGGAGAGAAACACATTCAGGGCGGCACTGCGAGGTCGCCCTGATTGCGTCTGCAGCTGCAAAGTGCGCTGGCTCAGCTGATCGATGCCTACCGAGCGCAAAATCAAACCGTGCGTTTCAGCCTCCTGCAACACGGTGAAGGCGCTGCAAATCGTCACCGCCTGGGGCGTGCGCAGCAGGAATTGAAACAGCATCGAAAAGGTATCGCAGGTCATCACTGGCTCGACCAGACTGCCGTTCATATGGCTGGCAAGCTCAAACAGTTGTCGCACGGTGGTGTTTTGCTGCGGCAAGGCCAGCGGATAGTGGCTAAGATCAGCGAGCGTGACCTGCGGCGCAGTCGCCAGTGGATGCGTTTGATGCATAACGATTAATACCGGTGCCGGCCACGAACCCATCACTTCGACGCCGCGTTCAGCGTGCAGACTAAACTGCAGCGCTACGTCACACTCGCCGTTGCGCAGCGCTTCCGCCACGCCTTGGGTGCTGGCGACTTTCACATCAAACAGCACGCCCGGATTGTCATTGCGGAAATCCGCGATCAAACGGGGTAGCAGCGTAAACGCCAGCCCATCGGTGCAGGCCACGCGGATCAGCGTGCGGCGCACCGCTTTTAGCCCCTTAATCTCCGCCAGCGCGTACTCCATATCAAGCAGGTTCTTACGTACGTGATGCGCGAAAATCTCGCCCGCTTCATTCAACACCATGCCGCGCGCATGACGTGCAAACAGCGGCACGCCAACCTGATTCTCCAGTCGCTGAATTTGCCTGCTGATCGCCGACACCGCCACATACAGCTGCTCGCTGGCGGCGCTGAGCGAGCCGGTATTGGCGACGGCGAGAAAATAGCGGATTTGACTGCTTAACATGCGGGTGCCTCATGGTGGTGCATGCCTCGAAATCGGGCAGGCTAGCTTTGCCATAAAAGCAAATCTTACTCGATAAATTGATAATTGTGGCAAAGCAGCGTTTCCGCAAAGATGAATTAACGACAAAACAATAAAAGACAGGGCAAACATGACAGCACAACAGGCGGTTAAACAGGCCACCGCTTATTTTGACAGCGGGGAGTTTCAACGTATTTTGGCGCGTCGCGTGGCGCAACGCACCGAAAGCCAGCGCGAGGATCGTGACAGCGAGCTACAGCGTTATTTGCAGGATGAGATCGGCCCGCAGCTGATTGCACTGGGCTTTACTTTGCACTTCATCGACAACCCGGAAGCCGCTAATCGGCCGTTCCTCGTGGCGGTACGCATTGAAAATCCGCAGCTGCCAACCTTGCTCAGCTATGGTCACGGCGATGTGGTGTTTGGCGACGATGAAAACTGGCGCGACGGCTTATCGCCGTGGCAGATGGTTGAAGAGGGCGATCGCTGGTATGCGCGCGGCAGCGCCGATAACAAGGGCCAGCACTGCGTCAATCTGGCGGCGCTGGAGCAGGTGTTTCAGTTGCGCGGCGGCAGCCTGGGCTTTAACTGCAAAATGCTGTTCGAGATGGGCGAGGAGATCAGCTCGCCGGGACTGGCGCAGTTGTGCCAGCAGCATGGCGAATTGCTGCAAGCCGATCTGTTTATTGCCTCAGACGGTCCGCGCCTCAACGCGATTCGTCCCACGCTGTTCCTGGGCTCACGCGGCGCGGTTAATTTCCGTCTGACCGTTAACGCGCGTGACAACGCCTATCACTCCGGCAACTGGGGCGGCTTGTTGAGCAATCCGGGTACGCAGTTGGCCAACGCCATCGCCTCGCTGGTCAACGCACAGGGCGTGTTGCAGGTTGAGGCGCTGAAACCTAACTCTCTGACGCCGCAGGTGCGCGATATTCTGAGCGATATCGAAGTCGGCGGCATGCCGGGCGATCCCGACATTGACGTGAACTGGGGCGAGCCGGGACTGACGCCGACCGAACGCCTGTATGGCTGGAACACGCTGGAAGTGTTGTCATTCCTCACCGGCAATCCGGCACGTCCAATGAATGCCATTCCGGGCAGTGCTACGGCGGTTTGTCAGCTGCGTTTTGTGGTGGGCACCGATTGGGAGAGCCTCGCCCAGCATGTGCGCGCCCATCTGCAGCAGCACGATTTTGACTATGTGGACGTGGAGTTTATGCGCGGATCGCCCGCGACACGCCTTGATCCCACCGATCCACTGGTCAATTGGGTGCTGACCAGCATGGCGGAAACCAGCGGCAAGAAGCCAGCGCTGCTGCCTAACCTCGGCGGCTCGCTGCCCAATGAAGTGTTCTCTGACATTCTCGGTTTGCCCACCTTGTGGGTGCCGCATTCGTATCCCGCCTGCGGCCAGCATGGCGTTAACGAGCATATGTTGAAATCGATTGCCCGCGAAGGTTTGCAGATTATGACGCGTCTGCTGTGGGACCTCGGTGAGCAGGGAACAGAACTGGTGGCGCGGCATCGTGCGCACGTTGGAGGTGGCCAATGAGTACATTGAATACGGCGATGCCGTTGAGCGCGGCTAAACCCAATCTGCACAAAACGCTGTTCGCCACCTGTATCGGCAATGCGCTGGAGTGGTTTGATATCGCTGTGTACGGCTTTTTTGCCAGCTACATTGCGCATGCCTTCTTTCCTACCAGCGATCCGTCGGTCTCGATGTTGCTGACCTTTGGTAGTTTTGGCGTGTCATTCCTGATTCGTCCGCTCGGCGCGATTGTGCTGGGCAACTATGCCGATCGTCACGGACGTAAAAAAGCGCTGCTGTTATCGATTAACCTGATGATGCTCGGCGGTGCGGTCATTACCTTTATGCCGAGCTACAGCAGCATTGGCCTGATGGCGCCGCTGTTGATTTTGCTGGCGCGTCTGGTGCAGGGTTTCTCTGCCGGCGGTGAATTTGGCAGCTCGACGGCGTTCCTGGTTGAGCATTTCCCGGAGCGTAAAGCCTTTATCGCCAGCTGGCAGTTCGCCACGCAGGGCGCCAGTACATTGATGGCATCAGCGTTTGGCCTTGGATTGACGCAGATTCTCACCGAAAGCCAGATTCAGGATTGGGGATGGCGCATTCCGTTCGCCTTCGGCCTGCTGATTGGTCCGCTGGGGATTTATATTCGACGTCATGTACATGAACCGGCGAGCTTTGCTGAGCATAAACCGGAAGCCGCACCGCTGAAAAGTCTGTTTGGTCGTCAGAAGGAGTTGATGCTGTTAGCAATCGGCCTGATGGTGATCTCGACTGCGGTGAACTACATGCTCAATTATGTGCCGACTTACGCCACTAAAAACCTGCACTTGTCAGGCAGCGTAGCGTTTACCGCCACCTTGTTGGCGGGCGTGATTCTGACGGTGGTCACGCCAATCATGGGGTTATGGGCAGAGCGCGTAGGGCGCGTGCCGCTGATGTGGGGATCGTTGATTCTGCTGATCGTCACCATCTATCCGGCATTTAAGCTGGTGGTTGATCACACCACGCCAACTACCTTGATTTTGCTGGTGTGCTGGATGGCGCTGCTTAAGTCGATTTATTTCTCGACGGTGCCATCAGTGATGGCGGATCTGTTCCCGATTGGTACGCGAGCCAGTGGCATGGCGATCAGCTATAACGTGGCGGTGACGGTGTTTGGTGGCTTTGCACCGCTGATTTGTACACTGCTGATTAGCGCGACGGGTACCAGCCTGGCACCCGGCTATTATCTGATGGCGATGTCGGTGTTAAGCGGCCTGGCGCTGCTGCGCAGCCAGAAGCGGGTTTCTTAACGATTTCAGGTGCGCAGGGATGCGCACCTGAACATGGATCATTACGAGAACTGCAAATACGCCACGTGTGTCTGCAAAAACTCTTCCAAACCGTGACGGCCATCGGCACCGCCAATGCCCGATTTACGCCAGCCCGCATGGAAACCTTGCATCGCCTCGAAATTCTCGCGGTTGATGTAGGTTTCGCCAAACTTCAACTTACGCAGGGCAACCATTGCAGTGTTGAGGTTCTGGGTGAAAATCGATGAAGTCAGACCGTATTCACAGTCATTCGCCAGCGCTACGGCTTCATCAAGAGTTTTAAAGGTCATCACTGGCAGCACCGGACCAAAAATCTCTTGCTGCATGATCTCCATATCCTGACGCACGCCCGTGATGACAGTTGGCTCAAAATAGAATCCTTTGCTGCCTGCACGCTTGCCGCCCAGCACCACTTTGCCGCCATCCGCGACCGCGTTCGCCACTTTCTGCTCAACGCGCTCCAGCGCGGCCGCCGTGATCAGCGGACCCATATCAATATCATTCTGCTCGGCCGGATTACCGAACTTTACCTGCTGCATGGCGGTGGTCAGGGCGCTGATAAAGCGGTCGTAAATGCCTTCCTGCACGTAAACGCGCTCAGCACAGTTACACACCTGTCCGGTGTTGATCACGCGGGAGCTGACGATTGCTTTGACCGCCAGATCGAGGTCAGCATCATCCATCACGATAGCCGGCGCTTTGCCGCCCAACTCAAGCGAGACTTTGGTGACGTTTTTCGCCGCAGCTTCCATAGTGGCGATACCGGCGTTGACGCTGCCGGTCAAACTGACCAGACCGACTTTCGGGTTGCCTGCCAGCTCCTGACCAATCTCTGGGCCATAGCCGTAAACAAAGTTGATCACGCCTTTTGGCAGACCAATTTCATGGATGATTTGCGAAAAAATCGCCGCATTATTAGGTGTCAGCTCACTGGGCTTGATAACAATGGTATTGCCGGTTACCAGCGCGGGCGCGGCTTTACGTGCAATCAGGAAGAAGGGGAAGTTCCACGGCAGAATGCCGGTGGTGACGCCAATGGCTTTCTTGAACACGAAGATGTTTTCGTTAGGACGATCGCTGTTAATGATCTCGCCATCATAACGACGTGCCCATTCGGCCATGTACTCAAGATAATCGGCGGTAAACAGCACTTCAGTTTGCGCCAGCCCCTGGGTTTTTCCGCCTTCGGCGACGATAGTGGCGGTGAGTTCCGGCTCACGCTGACGAATAGCGACGGCAATTTTGCGCAGCCAGTTGCCGCGTTCCACGGCAGGAAGTGCTTCCCAACCCGGCTGCGCCACTTCAGCAGCGTCGATGGCTTGCGCGGCATCGTGTTTACTGCCTTCCGGCACGCGCGACAGTAACGCCTCGGTTGCCGGGTTAATCACTTCTATCCACTTGTCGTTGTGATCGGCAACAAACGCGCCATTAATGTAATGTTGATGGTGTGTTGTCATGTGCAGGTTCTCCGCGATCGGTTTCGTTAAAGATTTGTGAAGTGCAGAGTGAAACAGATCGCGGTGTGGCACCTTTTTGCTATTGCCAATGCGACTTGAGGAATGGCAAAGGAGGGAAGAACAGCACGACAGACGCAGCATTCCTGGCGAAATGCCGCGCTTTCAGCGAGTTAGAGGCGATTCAACGTATGTTAAATAAATGTCAGGAACCCGGCATCGCCGCGCCGCTGGCAATAAACCACGCCAAAAAACTGACGCCAGCAATGATGATGGCAATAGGAAAAAGCAGTCCGATTTTCATAGTCATCCCGAGAGTTAAGCGATCTGCACGATCGCGCGATGGGTTTTCATCATACTGAACAGCTGGAATTGTGTGGCGTCATCGACCTGACGCAGATGCTCACCTTTCTGATAATGAATCGCATGAATGTGACCCAACTGGCGCCACACCACAATCACCGACGCCAGCAGGGCGCAATTCTCTTCGCTCTGTACGCAATCCAGCGTGGCGTAGTGCGTCTCATCTAATCCATTAATAAAGACGTTAAGCGCCTGCGCCGGCACGATGGCGCGGATGTCATCCAGCATCACGCGGCTCACCGATTGTGACAGCAGTAGCCGCAATCTTTTGGTATTCATCTCAATCCTTCGTCCTGATGATTTTCCCAACGTTATACGGATTAAACGCCTGCGGGGAAAGTCTGGTGCGCGGCTTTGTGTGACTGCCATGTTAACTGTTGCAGTGGCAGTGAATCAAAAACTGTGCTGATCGACACAGCACAATAGAAAAATATGCTGAATAATAAGCGACTTATAAAAAACACCTCGTGATCTACCTGCAAATGCGATTTTGTGATCCTTATGTTGACGACCCACCGAATTTTGCCAGCAACCTCCGCTTTCCGGCAGCCATCCAAAGGCTGAGGAAAAGCTGCCCACCGTAGACTGCCGGTAATCGGGAGACCGCCGGTTTCCTGTTGGCCTCAACCTTACGAAGGAATAACAATGAACAGTGCCATCATTGCAGGTATTTTCTGGCATCTGGTGGGTGCCGCCAGTGCCGCCTGTTTTTATGCTCCATTTAAGCAGGTGAAAAAATGGTCCTGGGAAACGATGTGGTCGGTAGGCGGCATAATGTCGTGGCTGATTCTTCCCTGGGCAGTGAGTGCGGTATTACTGCCGAACTTCTGGGCGTATTACGGCAGCTTTAGTTTCTCTCAACTGATGCCGGTGTTTCTGTTTGGTGCTATGTGGGGCATCGGAAACATCAACTACGGGTTGACCATGCGCTACCTCGGTATGTCGATGGGCATCGGGATTGCCATCGGTATCACCTTAGTGGTGGGTACCTTAATGACGCCGCTGCTGCAGGGACGCTTTGTTGAGCTATTTAACTCTACCGGTGGACGTATGACGCTGCTCGGCGTGTTTGTTGCGTTGATTGGTGTGGCGATTGTTTCACGTGCCGGTCTGTTAAAAGAGCGGGCGCTTGGCATCAACGCCGAAGAGTTCAATTTGAAGAAAGGGCTGATTCTGGCGGTGATGTGCGGCATCTTCTCCGCTGGCATGTCATTTGCGATGGATGCCGCAAAGCCGATGCATGAAGCCGCAGCCAATCTGGGTATCAATCCGTTATATGTGGCGTTGCCAAGCTATGTGGTAATCATGGGCGGCGGTGCATTAGTCAATCTGGCTTATTGCTTCATCCGTCTGGCAGTAAAAACCGATCTCTCTGTTCGCCGTGATTTCTCCGTCGCCAAACCGATGCTGCTGGCCAATATCGCGTTTGCCGTGCTGGGCGGCACCATGTGGTATCTGCAGTTCTTCTTCTACGCCTGGGGCCACGCCAAAATCCCAGCACAGTATGACTTTGTCAGCTGGATGCTGCATATGAGTCTCTACGTGCTGTGCGGTGGCTTGGTTGGTCTGGTGCTGAAAGAGTGGAAGTCAGCGGGTCAACGTCCGGTGCGCGTGCTGTCACTGGGTTGTGTGGTGATCATCATTGCCGCCAACATTGTCGGATTAGGGTTAGCAAACTAATAAAAGGCCTGACGCACACCTCGCGTCAGGCTTTAACTTTCTCAGATGAGAGTTCGCGATGCGGCAGGAAGCGCTGCCGCCACGCACTCGGCGTTAAACCGGTTTCCCGCGTAAACACCACCGAAAAGTAGTTACTGTCATCGAAGCCGCAACGTGCGGCCACTTCACTGATTAAGCAATCCTGCGTCCGCAGCAGATACTTCGCCTGGCACAGCTGGAGCTGCCGCAAATAATGTCCCACGGTCATACCGGTCTGCTGGCGAAACAGCTGTTTTAACGCACGCTCGCTTAACTGATTCTGCTGGCAAAACACCGCCAAATCGAATGGACGACTGATGGCACCTTGCAGCGCCGACATCAGCAGATCAAGTTGTTCACCTTCAGGCAATGCCCAGGGCCGATCGGCAGCATAACCGTGACGACGCAAAATCAGCGCGAGTTGCAAAAACAGCGCTTCGGAGAGTTGAATCGATAGCGAATCACTTTTGCGGCTCTCGCGCTCTAGCTGGCTAATCACGCCGCGCGCTAACGCCATCCCGCGCGTGGTCAAACGCCAGCAGCCCGGCGAATCTTCTTCTTGCGGCGGCAGCAACTGGCTCCAGTCAAGGCCAAGACGAAAGCGATCGCGGCAGTAAAGAATGTTATCCAGCGCCAGATCGTTGACGCTGTCGTAGCTGTGACAGTCGTTATCGTGAATGTAAAAAACGTCGCCGCAGGTTATCAACCATGGACGATCGTTCAACACATGCAGGCCATTGCCGCGCCAGACGATTACAATTTCACTGAATTCATGACGGTGCGGAGGGAAGGAGGGCTGCGGCATGCGCTCGGCCACGGCAATCGGCAGATTGGTGGCCGGAAAATAGTCTTCGCGCGTTAAGATCAGCGACATGAGGAAACGCTCCAGTTATAGCATCTGCTGGCGCTCCGCTCTGGGCGCGCAGCCAAATTCTCGCCGGAACAGCGTGGAGAAGTGGTTGCTGTCACCAAATCCGCACTGGTAGGCAATGTCTGTTATGCGCATATCGCTATGACGCAGTAAATGCCGCGCCTGTAACAGGCGAAGCCGATTCAGGTAACGCTGCGGTGTATTGCCGGTTTGCTGCTTCATCTGGCGGTGCAGGGTGCGCAGCGACAATGAAAAACGATCGGCTAAGGCATCCCACACAATCTCTTCACTGTAGTGCTCATTGAGCCAGTCGAGCAACCGATGTAAGCGGGCTTCCTGATCCTGTGATTGATCGTTGTGAGCCGCTTCGCGCAACAACACCAACAGTTGCAGAAAAAGTTGTTCCTGACGTGCGTGCCGTTCCAACGACCATGCATCTTGCTGCTTCATCTGCGTAACGATTTGCAGGGCCTGCGCCATTACCTTGTGATTAATGCGCCAGTGCGACGCGTAGTGGTCCTCTTCTTCGCGCGGCAGGAGTTCCTGCAAACCCGAGAGAAAACGGAATGCCGCCGGACTGCGATACAGCACGTTGGTCAGACATAAATTCTCCGTTTGCTCATAAAGATGGCGATCGTGATCGCGCACGAAGCACACGCATCCTGCGGATAAAGCCTGTGGTTGACCATTAAACACATGAATGCCAGAACCTTGTTCCACTAACACAATTTCATGGAAATCATGATGGTGCTCCGGAAATGCCTGCTGCGGCACGCGCGGCTCAATGGCGATGGCGTAATTCCCTTCCGGGAAGAAATCTGCGCTATGTAGAACGGTCATGATTCGCCTCTTTATTTGCTCAACTGTTGCCGAGTCTACGCAGGCGCCCCGCACCTTACCTTGAATTTTCAACTTAGTGGCGCAGGAAAATGGCTAATTTTTCAAGATCTCACCAGTGATTGACGGAAATGCGGCAAGGCTCACATCTCTCTTCTTGTGTGGTTCTGTGAGCTTTCTCACGAACTTCTTTGTTAGCGTGCCAGCGACTATTACGCACTGGCAGTAAGGGGAAGGTGGCAAAAAGCAGAGATTTCTAATCTGTAGTCATCTCATCACAGGAAGAACACGCCATGAGTATGCGTAACATTGTTGCCATTGATTTAGGCGCATCCAGCGGGCGCGTGATGCTCGCACAATGGAGTTCAGCGAATCAGCAGATCAGCCTGCGCGAAGTCCGTCGCTTCACCAATCAGCGTGTGCGCCGTGCAGATTATGATTGTTGGGATTTGGATCGACTGGAGCAGGAGATTCGTTTAGGGCTGACCCAGCTAGATGATGAAGGTATTGTGCCGGACAGCATCGGCATCGATACCTGGGGCGTTGATTTGGTGTTACTGGATGCCAACGGTGAGCGCGTCGGCGAGGCGGTAAGCTATCGCGACAAGCGCACGGAAGGGCATATGGCTCAGGCCATTAATGATCTCGGCAAAGGTGCGATCTATCAGCGCACCGGTATTCAGTTCTTGCCTTTCAACACGCTCTATCAATTGCACGCGCTGCATCAACAGCAGCCAGATTGGCAGGAAACAGTGCAGCATGCGCTGATGATTCCAGACTATCTGCACTATCGCCTTACGGGCCAGATGAACTGGGAATACACCAACGCCACCACCACACAACTGCTCAATATTCACAGCGGTGAATGGGACAGCGATTTACTCGGCTGGGCTGGCGTACCGGCTAAATGGTTCGGTAAACCAACCTCGCCAGGCAATACCGTTGGTTATTGGACCAGCGCCAGCGGCAACAACATTCCGGTGATCGCGGTGGCGACACACGATACAGCGAGTGCGGTTTTGGCCACGCCGTTAATGCAGGATGATGCCGCTTATCTCAGCTCGGGAACCTGGTCGCTGATGGGGATTGAGAGCTTGCAGCCTTGTGTCAGCACGGCGGCGCTCAATGCCAACATAACCAATGAAGGTGGTGCTGAAGGCTACCGTGTTCTGAAAAACATTATGGGTTTGTGGCTGCTGCAACGTGTCTGCACCGAGTTGCACATTACCGATCTCTGCTCGCTGATCAAAGACGCTGAAAATGAACCTGCCTGTCGTGCGCTGGTTAACCCAAATCACAGCCGTTTTATCAATCCAGACAGCATGGTTCAGGAGATTCAGAACGCCTGCGCCGAACAGAACATGCCCGTTCCTCAGACGCCTGCCGCGCTGGCCCGCACCATCTTTGACAGTCTGGCCTTGCTCTATCGCCAGGTGATTGGCGAACTCGGCACATTGCGCGCTGCACCGCTGCGTCAGCTGCATGTGGTGGGCGGTGGCAGTCAGAACCCACTGTTAAACCAATTGTGTGCCGATGCCTGCGAGTTGCCGGTATTAGCCGGGCCAATTGAAGCCTCAACGCTCGGTAACGTCGGCTGCCAGCTCATTGCCTTAGGCGAACTGCGAGACGTCAGCGATTTACGCCGCTGCATTAGCCAAAACTTCCCGTTAGAAAAATTTGAACCGTTGAACAACAGCGCCTTCGCTGCCCATCAGGCACGCTTTGCCGCGCTCAGCCAACCTGCTAAGGAACTTGCATATGACTAAGCTGATTGAACAGGCCTTCGAACTGGCCAAACAACGCTACGCCGCCATCGGTGTGGATGTGGAACAGGTAATGGCACAGCTGGATGGCATTCCGGTCTCGATGCACTGTTGGCAAGGCGATGACGTGCGAGGCTTCGAAAATCCAAACGGTGAACTGACCGGCGGTATTCAGGCCACCGGTAACTATCCGGGCCGCGCCCGTAATGCTGATGAGCTGCGTTCTGATGTTGAAAAAGCGATGTCACTCATTCCGGGGGCAAAACGCCTTAACCTGCATGCAATTTACCTGGAGAGCGATAAGCCGGTTGATCGCGATGCGATTGAACCGAAGCACTTCAGCAACTGGGTGGAATGGGCTAAGACGCACAAGTTGGGCCTCGACTTTAATCCAAGCTGCTTCTCCCATCCACTGAGCGCCGATGGCTTTACCTTGTCACACGCCGATAAAGGGATTCGCCAGTTCTGGATCGATCATTGCAAGGCCAGCCGTCGCATCTCGGCACACTTTGGTGAGCAACTGGGTACTGCATCTGTTATGAACATCTGGGTGCCGGATGGAATGAAAGATCTCACCGTCGATCGCCTTGCACCGCGTCAACGCCTGGCAAGTGCGCTTGATGAAGTAATCAGTGAAAAGCTCAACCCTGCGCATCACATCGATGCGGTAGAGAGCAAACTTTTTGGTATCGGTGCAGAAAGCTACACCGTGGGCTCCAATGAATTCTGCCTGGGTTATGCCAGCAGCCGCCAGACCGCACTAACTCTCGATGCCGGCCACTTCCATCCAACCGAAGTAATTTCCGACAAGATCTCCACGGCGATGCTTTATGTGCCGCGTCTGCTGCTGCACGTAAGCCGTCCGGTGCGCTGGGACAGTGATCACGTGGTGATTCTCGACGATGAAACCCAGGCTATCGCCACCGAGATCGCGCGCCACAAGCTGTTCGACAAGGTGCATATCGGTCTCGACTTCTTTGATGCGTCTATCAACCGCATCGCAGCGTGGGTGATTGGTACACGCAATGCCAAAAAAGCGTTGCTGCGTGCGCTGCTGGAACCTACCGATCAGTTACGCAAGCTAGAGAACGAAGGGGATTACACCGGTCGCCTGGCGATGCTGGAAGAACAAAAATCGTTGCCGTGGCAAGCGGTGTGGGAAGCCTGGTGTCTGCGCCACGATGTCCCTGCTGATGCCAGCTGGCTGAGCGAAGTCCGTCATTATGAACAACAAACACTGCGTCAACGTTAAGGGACACACCATGCAAAATATTCTCTCTTCCGCTTTTGTTCAGGGAATGGTTAAAGCGACCAGCGACATGTGGTTGAAGGGCTGGGATGAGCGTAACGGCGGCAACGTCAGCTTACGTTTACTGCCGGAAGAAGTTAAAGATTTCGCCGGTGATTTCTATGCTGAGCCGCGCTGTATTGAGCTGACCAAACCTGCTCCAGCACTGGCCAATGATTGGTTCCTGGTCACCGGATCGGGTAAGTTTTTCCGTAATGTACAGATCGACCCGGCTGATTGTCTGGCTCTGTTGCAGGTCGATGACAAAGGCTTGTCATACAAAATCCACTGGGGCTTGAGTAACGGTGGCCTGCCAACGTCAGAGCTGGCAGCTCACTTCCAGTCACACAGCGTGCGCAAGCAGGTCTCAAACGGCATTGATCGCGTGATCATGCACTGTCACGCCACCAACTTTATGGCGCTGAGCTATGTGGTCGATCTGGATTCCGCACGCTTTACACGCCTGCTGTGGGAAGGCAGTACCGAGTGTCTGGTGGTGTTCCCGGATGGCGTCGGTATTCTGCCGTGGATGGTGCCAGGCACTGACGGAATCGGCCAGGCAACAGCAGACGCGATGGCAAACCACAGCATTGTGATGTGGCCGTTCCATGGCATCTTTGGCGCCGGTCCAAACCTCGATGAGACCTTTGGCCTGATCGACACTGCGGAGAAATCCTCCGAAGTGGTGGTGAAAGCGCTGTCGATGGGTGGCATTCGTCAAAGCATCACCACTGAGCAACTGATCGCGCTGGGTGAACGCTTCAACGTTAAGCCGTGGCAAGCCGCTCTGCAGGCGGAGCGCAGCGATGTTGCGTAAAGCCTTTGTGATGCAGGTGCATGCACACTGCCACGATGAGTATCTGCGCCGTCACACGCCAATTTGGCCGGAGCTGGCCGAGACGTTAAAAGCGCATGGCGCGCACAATTACGCTATCTGGCTTGATGCTGAACGCAATCTGCTGTTTGCCAGTGTAGAAATTGAGTCTGAAGCGCGCTGGGAAGCCGTGGCAAAAACGGAAGTGTGTCAGCGTTGGTGGGCATCCATGAAGGATTTAATGCCATCGAATCCGGATAACAGTCCGGTGAGCGCGGCGTTAAAACCGATGTTTTTCCTGCCTTAACGCTCGCTCGTCTCACTATTCGTATTGAGGCAATAATTTCAGGCCGAAAGGGAAGTCGGCCTGAAATTTATTTGGTGCTCAACTCACAATATCCCGCCAGAGCGGGCCAGATTGCCATCTGCGTATCCACAATCTGGTCAAGATCCTCACGATTAGCTCCTTCACGAGCACGTACCGACATTCCCTGAAGTAAGCACGCCAGATAGCTAGCTAAGGTTGCACTATTGGCACATTGCGGTAACTCGCCGCGCTGCTGCCGGGTATCAAGGAAAGCTTTTAACGCTGATTCCTGCGCATGATGCTGCTGCGCCAGCATTTGCGCCACTTCTTCCGAGCCGGAAGAGAGCGCGCTCGACGTACAAATGAAGAAACAGCCTGCTGGCTTATCACATTCTGTGAAGCACGCGGCGGTTGCCCGAAAATAGGCTTCAATTGCCGTTTTCACGTCTGATGCATCATCGTTCAGCACTGCGTTGCGTTGTGCGCTGAAGGTTTCAATGTATCGCTGCATCGCCGCACGGAATAAACCCTCTTTATTCTCAAACTCAGCATAAAGGGTTGGGGCTTTCGCGCCGGTTGCGTTAACCAATTCGGACAAGGACGTGCCTTCATAACCATGCGCCCAGAACAACATCAATGCCTTGTCCAGGGCATCATTGCGATCAAACACTTTCGGGCGACCGCGCGTTTTCCTGTTCACTACATCGATCAATTCTGTCATTGGGCACCTCAAAGCTTAGAAACACCCAATTAAATTACCGATCATTAAATAAATATGCAAGCGCAGCCCGGAATGAGCCTGTTCGTCTTTGCCCGTTTGTGCTTTTAACTGTCGAAAGCACCCAAATGGATAAGTCGAAAAGGGCTGGGAAGCCCATAATCACGCCACTTCCGATTAAAATAATGACCGTTAATAAAATGATTGACGCGCGCACCCTTTCGGCAGTAGCATTTAATTAACGGTTGTTAACTTAATCGCGACCGAACCTAATTCATCTGTTTAAGAGAGCAAAATTATGAAAAGCATCAAACTGACCCTGGCCGCTGTAGCATTATCCTCAATCGCGTTTGGTAGCATGGCTGCAGACCTGGTAAACGAAGCGCCACTCGATCAACAGCAAATTGGTGTGGTTAGCGCATCAGGTAGCACCAACCTGACATCGCTGGAGAATCAGCTATCGGAAAAGGCCAATGCTGCCGGAGCAAAGTCATTCCGCATCACTTCGACCTCTGGCAACAACAAGCTAAATGGCACAGCAGTAATTTATAACTAAGAGAATTGAGCGGAGTGCGATTAAGCATTCTGTAAGAAGTGAATAAAAGGCTTCAGAAGATAACCCTTCTGAAGCCTTTTTTCTTATCCGTTGGAACGCAACTGAGGATAGCGGCGGAAGATAGCGATACACCAGAACAGTGCAACAAGGCCAATAATGCCGCCGACGTTACCGACGTCCGACATTTGCATATGCAAACTGACCTGGTTACCCAGCAGCGCACCTGCGCCGATTCCGATGTTGTAGATACCAGAGAACAGCGACATTGCGACGTCGGTAGCATCCGGCGCCAGCGCCAGCACGCGCACCTGCATCGCCAGACCAATCATCATCATTGCCATGCCCCAAACGATGCACAGTACGGTGATCGCAGCGGGACGTACGGCGGCAAACACCAGCAAGCCCATGCTTAGCGTGATCATCGCAATCGCGGCGATCAGCATCGCCGACGGGAATTTATTGCCCAGCGTACTGAACAACACGCTGCCGATGATGCCCGCCGATCCGAACAGCAGTAAAAGCAGGGTGGTGAAATTATCATCCGCATTGGCAACCACCTGCATGAACGGTTCGATGTAGCTATAAGCGGTGTAATGCGCCGTCACCACCACTGTAACCAGAACGTACATTGCTACCAGCGCCGGACGACGGAAGAGCATCGGCACGCTGCTCAGTGAACCGGTATGTTCGCTTGGCAGACGCGGCAGGATGCGCATCAGCAAAATCAGCAACACCAATGCAGACAAACCTATCATGCCGAAGGTGGTGCGCCAGCCAAGATATTGACCGACGATGCGCCCAATTGGTACGCCCAGCACCATTGCCAGCGCGGTACCGGTTGCCAGCATACTCAACGCCTGAGTTTTCTTACCCGCAGGCGCCACGCGAATGGCCAGCGAAGCAGTAATTGACCAGAACACCGCGTGCGCTAAGGCAATACCAATGCGCGAGATCACCAGCGAGGTGAAATCCCATGCCACAGACGAGAGCACATGGCTGGCGACAAACACGATGAACAACACGGCCAACAGCAGGCGACGCTCGATATTGCGCGTCAGTAGCATCAACGGCAGCGACAATAGTGCGACGACCCACGCATAGATGGTCAACATGATGCCAACATCGGCAGTCTTCATGTCATAGCTGGCGGCGATATCTGACAGCAGACCGACAGGCACGAATTCTGTGGTGTTAAAGACAAAAGCAGCAATAGCCAGCAGAACAACGCGTAGCCAGGCCGTTTTACGGGAAACAGTAGTAGATTGCATGGAGTTCAAATCTGTCAGACGGCGAGTGAAAGGGCGAAAAGGCACCCCAGAAAGTGACCGGAGTCACAAATTGCCGCTATTGTGGAGCATTAATGAGCGAAGGGAAACCGTTTGTCGGGCTTTTATTACTGATTATTTTTTATCGTGGAAGGCGTTGTTAATAGCCTGAGGTTATTACGCTTTCTGGTATGAAGGCGAGAGTAATCAGGAGTGATGAAATCAGGGAAGAGGCGACTGGACCTGACGCCGCAATGAACGTCTTAAGGTCCAGTTATTATTACACTTAAATTTATAGTTATTATGAAACGCCTCAGCGGTGCTTAACAAAATAGCGGGGGCACCTTACCACTCTCAAATCATGATTATCAGAGTCTCACCATGTGTTTTAGTGCCACGCTATTTTGAGTCGTCATGTTTTTTTTTACCCCAACCGGACAACAGTGCTCGCAGCCCAGCGCGCTGGCATAAAATTTACGTGCTTGCTGGATGGCGGCATTTGGCGTGTAGAATGTACCAAGAAAACGGCGTGCCTCATCAGTGGGTAAAAACGGGCATCCCGTTGCATGTACTACATGGTTGTCGTTATAGCCGGCGTGCTTATCGACGTAATAATAGAGTCCCATCTAACGACCTCATTGCTGTGAAATAAAAAAAGTCTAACTATTGTTGGAATGGAATGAATTATAGCGACGAATAGCCGTTTTGTTTTATCTGGGACTGTGAGATCGCCGTATGGCATACACTTGAGATGAGAACGGGGCGCATTAGCCCCGTTTGACAGATGAAAGGTATTACAGTTTCCGGCACTGCAAACGCCAGCCGACCAGCAAAGCCATTAATAATAGCAGGCTAATGAATAGTGTTACGCCCATCCAGCCGTAGCTGTGCCAGAACACGCCGCCCAAGGTACCGGCCACGCTGGAACCGACGTAATAACTGAACAGATAAAGTGACGATGCCTGGCCTTTAGCACGGCGCGCGCGCGGGCCAATCCAGCCGCTGGCAACCGAGTGTGCCGCAAAGAATCCGGCGGTGAACAGCATCATGCCAGGCAAAATCAGCCACAGCGAGTTAAACGCCGTCAGCAGCAATCCCGCCAGCATTATTGCTGTTGCACCGATCATCACCGGACCGCGCCCAAAGCGGCTGGTCATCGCGCCCGCTTTTGGTGAACTCCATGAACCAGTCAGATACACCACCGACAGCAATCCGACCACCGCCTGGCTCAGTGACCACGGCGAACTTAACAGGCGATACCCGATGTAGTTGAACAGCGTGACGAACGCGCCCATCAGCAGGAAGCCTTCTGCGAACAGCAGCGGCAGACCTTTATCGCGCCAGTGCAGACGGAAGTTGATTAATAAACTGCGCGGGCGCAGCGACGCCGGGCGGAAATGACGAGATGCAGGCAGAATTTTCCAGAACATCAGCGCGCCCGCCAACGCGAAGCAACCAATAACACCCACCGCAACACGCCACGAGAAGAAATCGGTCAATACGCCAGTTAACAGGCGTCCGCTCATGCCACCAATCGAGTTACCGCTGATATACAGCCCCATGGAAAAGGCGATAACGCGTGGGTGAATCTCTTCACTCAGATAGGTCATACCAACCGCCGCAACCCCGCTCAGAGATAAACCTATCAGCGCGCGCATCAGCAAAATGCCTTGCCAGCTGCTCATGGTAGCGGAAATCAAGGTGCAGATGGCGGCGAGCAACAGCGCGGTAACCATCACCGATTTACGGCCAATTGCATCCGACAGCGGCCCAGTAAACAGCAATCCTAACGCCATTAAGCCGGTGGAGAGCGAGAGAGAAATACTGCTTTGCGCCGGAGAAACGCCAAACTGCTGCGAAAGCACCGGCAGAATCGGCTGTACGCAATACAGCAAGGCGAAAGTGGCAAGACCAGCGGAGAACAGCGCTAGCGTCACGCGCATAAACTGCGGCGATCCGCGTTCAATCCATTCTGAAGGGGTTGCAGCTGAAGCAGGCTTTACGGACAACTCGTCTTCATCGAGTATCACCGCCTGGGAAGAGCGACTCACGGAACATCCTCGTTTGAACCATTATGGCGTTACTGTAGGAAAGGGTTAATAGGTTGTACAATATATTAATAATCTCAAATGAGACGTTTAAAATATGAATGTCGAATTACGACATCTACGCTATTTCATTGCTGTCGCGGAGGAGCTGCATTTTGGCCGCGCTGCGCAGCGCCTGAATATTTCGCAACCGCCGTTGAGCCAGCAGATTCAGCAGCTGGAACAGGAAATTGGCGCGCAGCTGTTTACCCGCACCAATCGCAGCGTACAGATCACGCCTGCTGGCGCGCTGTTTTTGCAGGATGCGCGTGGCATTTTGTTGCAGGTTGAACAGGCAGCGCGCCGCGCCGCACGCGTGCACACCGGTCAGGAAGGCGAGTTGCGCATTGGCTTTACCTCGTCAGCGCCGTTTACTGGTTTGGTTTCAGATGCGTTGTATCAATTCCGCCAGCGTTGGCCGCAAGTGCACATTCATATGCAGGAAAACAACACGCGCCAGCAGCTTGCGCCCCTTCATGACGACCGGCTGGATCTCGGTGTGATGCGCAATACGCCGCTGCCTAGCGATCTGCAGCATCGCGTGTTACTGCGTGAGCCGCTGTGCGCGGTAGTGCATTGGGCGCATCCGCTGGCCGATGCGGAGTCGATTTCCATTCAGGCGTTAGCCAACGAGCCGTTTGTATTTTTCGATCCGCAAGGCGGCACCGCGTTGTACGGTGAGATCCTGGCGCTGCTGCATCGGTATCAAATCAAACCTTTTATTACTCAGGAAGTGGGCGAGGCGATGACCATTCTGGGGTTGGTGGCGACCGGACTCGGCGTGTCGATTCTGCCGGCATCGTTCCGCCGTGCGCGTTTGGCCGATGTGGTGTGGATCCCTTTGCAGGAAAGCGACGCGATTTCTGAAGTTTGGCTGGTCTGGTCGGCGACGCGAGAACCGACGGCACAAATGACCAATATGATGTCGCTGATGCTCCAAAACGCGGAGAATTGAACCAGCGGGTGAAGCAGGGCATAAACTTTATGTGCGATAAATCACATTTCTAATCAAATATTTGACGCTGCTGGTCAATCTGCATCACCATAGCTGCTGTTTATTTAGAAGCGCGAAAATAATGGGAGCAGGGCGTGAATCTGTACAGTCAACCTGGTCATATTGATCAGATAAAACAGACCAACGCAGGTGTGGTTTACCGACTGATTGACCTTTACGGCCCGATTTCGCGTATTGAGCTTTCTAAACGTGCCCAGTTAGCACCCGCCAGCATTACCAAAATCGTGCGTGAAATGCTCGATGCCCATCTGGTACAGGAAACCGAATTTCAGGAACCGGGCAGTCGCGGTCGTCCAGCGATTGGTTTGATCCTTGATACGCTTGCCTGGCACTATCTCGCCGTACGCATTCAGCCCGGATACATTACGCTGACGCTGCGCGATCTCAGCAGCCGCGCGCTGCAGGAAGATCGCTTGCCGCTGCACGCCAGCGCCGAAAAACCGCTGCTGCAAACCTTGCTGGATCTGGTGAATGACTTCTTTATTCGTCATCAAAGCAAGCTGGAGCGTTTGACCGCCATCGCCATTACTTTGCCGGGATTGATCAACGCGGCTTCTGGCGTGGTACATCGTATGCCGGGTTACGACGTGCAGGATATGCCGCTGGGAGAAACGCTGGCGCAACGCACCGGTTTGCCGGTATTCGTGCAGCATGATATTTCTGCCTGGACGTTAGCCGAAGCACTGTTTGGTGCTTCCAGCGGCGCACAGCATGTGATTCAGATTGTGATCGATGAAACCGTCGGCGCGGGCGTGATCAGCGGCGGACAACTGCTGCATAAAAATGGTCGTACGCTAGTGGAGATTGGTCATACGCAAATCGATCCTTACGGCCAGCAATGTTATTGCGGCAATAATGGTTGTCTGGAAACCGTCGCCAGCATCGGAAGCTTGCTTACTCTCACTGCCCAGCGCTTGCCATCGCAGCCGGACAGTTTATTGCATCAGGCACCGCTGACGATTGAGAGCTTATGCGCCGCCGCACAGCAGGGCGATCGTCTGGCGCGTGATGTTATTGCTGGCGTCGGACATCATATTGGCAGGATGCTGGCGATGATGGTTAACATCTTTAATCCTCAACAAATTCTTATCGGTTCGCCGCTAAATCAAGCCGCCGATGTGCTGTTCCCTGCGGTGAGCAGTACCATTCGTCAGCAGGCGTTGCCCGCTTACAGCAGTGAAATCCAGCTCACACCAACGGCTTTCAGCGATCCCGGTACTTTTGGCGGTGCAGCCCTGATAAAAGACGCGCTTTATAGCGGCCATTTATTGGTAAAACTGTTGCAGGGATAATTACAGCTCGCCTTAAGTTTGTCCTAACGCAATCTGCCCGCGAAAACATTTCCTTAAACTGCCTCCTTCGCACGTTACACATCGCTTCAATGAAGGAGGAGAATGGTGAAAACGCTTTTTGTCACCGGTACCGACACCGCGGTGGGTAAAACCGTGGTATCTCGCGCGTTATTACAGTGCTTTGCCAAGGCGAATATCTGCGCCGCAGGTTTCAAACCTGTCGCCAAAAGCGCGCAGCGCACACCCGAAGGCTTACGTAATAAAGATGCACTGCTGTTGCAGCAGGTTTCGGGCGTCACTCTCACTTATTCCGCCGTTAATCCTATCGCTTTGGAAGAGGATGAAATCAGCACCAGCCCGACACAGCGCATTGATTATCCGTTACTCACTCGCAGTCTGAAAGATTTGCAGGCGCGCGCGGCACGCGTGGTGGTGGAAGGCACCGGCGGCTGGCGCAGTTTAATGAACGACTTGCAGCCTTTATCCGATTGGGTGCGGCAGGAGCATTTGCCGGTTGTGCTGGTTGTGGGCATTAAGGAAGGTTGCATCAGCCATGCTTTACTGACCGCCGAAGCCATTGCGCAGGATGGATTGCAACTGGCGGGTTGGGTAGCAAACCGTATTAATCCCGGCCTGGCGCATTACGCTGAAATTATTGATGTTTTGAGCGGCAAGCTAGGTGCACCTTTATTAGGCGAGTTGCCTTACCTGCCGCGTGCAGAGCAGCGGGAATTGAGCGGTTATCTGGATATTTCGCTGCTCAATGAGAATTTTACGCACGACAACAGTGCAAAGCCTGCGGCCTGATGAAACAAATTGCCGCAAATGATCAATGGCTGAATCTAATGATTCAGATTCAGCCATCCTTTTAACGAATTAATTCCTCTATTATTCAATCCTTTACTCCCTGCATTTTATTGAACACTCTTCTCTGGCGTGATTCATGCATCAGCTGCTCTGATGAATATCTTGCCGGAGCACCTGTATGTCGCAATCAGATGAGAAAGGTTTGTTGTATGGGCTGAATGACCGCATCGGTCCATTGCCTGCATTTTGTGCCGCACTGCAACATGTGCTGGCCAGCGTCGTCGGCATTATTACGCCGCCGCTGATTATTGGTTCCGTTTTGGGATTACAAGCGTGGATCCCTTATCTGATCAGTATGTCGCTGTTGGTTTCCGGTCTGGGTACTTTCCTGCAGGCGCGTCGCTTTATGGGCATTGGTGCCGGTATGATCTGCCTGCAGGGCACCAGTTTTGCCTTTCTTGGTGTGATTCTGTCGGGCGGGTTAATGGTCAAAGCGCGCGGCGGATCGCCTGAAGAGATCATGGCGATGATCTTTGGCTGTAACCTGGTGGCGGCGATGATTCCGATGTTAATCAGCCGCTGCATCGCGCCATTGCGCAAAGTGTTGACGCCGGTGGTCACCGGCACCGTGATCACATTGATTGGCATCAGCCTGATCAAAGTCAGCATCACCGATTGGGCTGGTGGCCATAACGCCAGCGATTTTGGCGCACCCGGCAATCTGGCGCTCGGCGCCTTGACGCTGCTGGTGATTATTGTACTTAACCGTTCGCAAAATCGCTGGACGCGGCTGGTTGCCGTGGTTGCCGGCATTGCTGCGGGCTGTATCGCCGCAGCGTTAACCGGTCATCTCACCCTCAAACCAATGGGCGATACGCCGTGGCTGGTGTTGCCAGAACTGTTCCGCTTTGGTTTTGCCTTTGACTGGACCATCTTCATTCCCATCGCGCTGGTATCGGTGATTGCCGTGATTGAAGCGGTAGGCGACCTCACGGCGAACTGCATGTTGTCGCAGCAGCCGATTGAAGGCGAAGCGTTTGAGCGCCGCATGCAGGGCGGTATTTTTGCCGATGGCATCAGCTGTTTGCTCGCCGCCGTATTCTCGGCATTTCCCAACACCACCTTTGCGCAAAATAACGGCGTCATCCAGATGACCGGCGTCGCCAGCCGGTACGTTGGCATGGTTATCGGCGTGATGCTGGTGCTGCTTGGTATGTTCCCGGCGATTGGCACCATGCTGCAGCAGATTCCGCCGCCGGTGCTAGGCGGCGCGACCATCGTGATGTTTGGTAGCGTGGTGGCGGCCGGTATCCGCGTGATGACGCAAACGCCGCTTGGCCGTCGCGAGATGCTGATTGTTGCCGTGTCGTTTGGTATCGGCTTAGGTGTTGAAGCAGTGCCTGATGTGCTGAAACAGTTCCCCACGCTGATTAGCAACCTGTTTGGTCACGCGGTCACCACCGGCGGGATGCTGGCGATTATTTTGAATGTCGTGCTGCCTTCAGAGCGTAACGAAGCGGTAGCAGCAAAAACGGCTGAGGAGTCGCATTAACGTGCAGGGTGCATACGCAAGAAGAGGCGGCAGATCGTAAAGACGCCATAAACCATCCCTGGGGCTTGGCCCGCGCCATCCATGGCGCGGGACACTTTACTCCTCTGCCGCCTCTTCCTGCGTTTCAAGTATCGTGCGGTTTATGGATTCAATCGACGGCGCGTACGTCCAGAACTGAGATAATCGGCAATGTAATCCTGCGATATCTCACCGCTATAACGACCTTCCTCATCGACGATCGGCATCCACACCGTGTTGTGCTCATACAGCTTCGACAGCACCACGCGCAGATTCTCTTCCGCTTTGCCGGTCACTTTAAAGGTATGCAGCATCTCTTCGCAGCGGCCCGTGGATCCGCGCGCTTCACGACGCTTCACAAATCCCAGTGGCTTGCCATCTTCATCGACCACCGTAACCGAGCGCATATCGTTATCGTCCATGGTAGCGAAAGCGTCCTGCAATGGCGTATTACGCTGCACGGTGATGGTCGGCTGCTGATCGGTGACATCGCCAGCTTGCACCAGCAACAAACGTTTCAGCGTACGGTCTTGCCCGACAAAGGAGCCAACAAAGTCGTTCGCTGGTTTGGCTAACAGCTCATCCGGGCTGGCGCACTGCACAATTTTGCCCTGACCAAACACTGCAATGCGGTCACCGAGCTTCAGCGCCTCATCAATATCATGGCTAACCAGCATCACGGTCTTCTTCAACTGACGCTGCATCTCCAGGAATTCGTTCTGAATCACTTCACGGTTAATCGGGTCGACCGCGCCGAAAGGTTCATCCATCAGTAATACCGGTGGGTCAGCTGCCAATGCGCGAATCACGCCAATACGCTGCTGCTGACCGCCGGACATTTCACGCGGATAGCGATGCAGGAACTTGGTCGGATCGAGCGCCACCATGCTCATCAATTCAGTAGCGCGTTCGCGGCAACGCTTCTTATCCCAGCCCAGCATGCGCGGCACCACGGTAATGTTCTCCTCGATGGTCATGTTCGGAAACAGACCAATCTGCTGGATTACGTAACCAATATTGCGGCGCAGGGTAACGGTATCTTGTCCGCTGGTATCTTCACCATTGATCAAGATTCTGCCGCTTGAGGAGGGAATCAGGCGGTTAATCATCTTCAGCGTGGTGGTTTTGCCACAACCCGATGGGCCGAGCAGCACACACATTTCTCCGGCAGGCACTTCCAGGCTGACGTTATCCACGGCATTGAGAGACGTGCCGTTCTTTTGCGTAAAGGTTTTCGTCAGGTTTTCCAGTTTTATCATTATCGAATCCCCTTAGGAGTCAGCGCCGACTGCAAACGGTGCAGCAGCCAATCAAGCACAATCGCGAGCAAACAAATCATCAAGGCACCGGCAATCAGCATGCGCACATCGCTGCCGCTGATACCGTCTAGCAGTTGCAGGCCCAAACCGCCCGCACCAATCACGGCGGCAATCGCCATCACACCGACGTTCATCACCACCGCCGTACGGATACCGCCAAAAATCACCGGCAGCGCCATCGGAATTTCCACCCAGCGCAGACGCTGCCAGAAAGTCATGCCAATCCCGCGACCGGCTTCGCGCAGTCCGGGAGACAGATTTTCCAGCGCGGTGTGGGTGTTTCGCACAATCGGCAGCAGCGAGTAGAGAAACACCGCAGTAATCGCGGGAAGGGCGCCAATGCCCTGACCAATCATTGAAAACAGAGGAATCATCAAACCAAATAACGCAATGGTTGGAATGGTTAACACAATGGTGGCGATGCCGAGCACCGGCGTAGCCAGCCATTTAAAGCGCACAATCAAAATGCCCAGCGGCACGCCAACGATAATGGCGAAACCCACCGCGACCAGCACCAGCCAGGTATGTTGCCAGGTGAGCGACATCAAGGTGTGCCAGTTATTCATGATGTAATGCAAGGTATCCACAGCGCCTCCTTACAGCATGTTCTTAGATTGAAGGAAATCACGCGCCACCTGTTGCGGCGACTGATGATCAATATCGACACGTTTGTTCATCTCGGTGATCGCTTCGTCATTAATCAATGCGGAAAGCTGATTAAGCGCCGTATCCAAGCCTGGATGGCTCTCCAGCACATCCTGACGCAACACCGGCGTGACGTTGTAACTCGGGAAGAAGTGCTTATCATCTTCTAACACTTTGAGTTCAAACCCTTTCACACGGCCATCGGTGGTGTAGATCAAACCCGCATCAACAAAGCCATCGCGAATCGCGTTGTAGACTAAACCGGGATCCATCTGGCGAATCTGCGGACGATCGAGCGGCATGTTGTAGGCTTTCTGCAACGGCTTCAGGCCATCGGAACGGCCTGAGAACTCCAGGTCCAAACCCAGTTTCCAGTTATGATCCGGATCGTTCTTGCGCACCTCTTCCAGCTTCGCCACCAGTTGCGACATGGTGTTAATGCCTTCTTTCTCCGCACGATCGCGTTGCATAGCAAACGCATAGGTATTGTTCATCGGTGCCGGATTAAGCCAAACCAGTCCCAACTTCGCATCCAGCTGTTTTACCGTTTTATAGGCGTCTTCCGTCGACATCGGCTTATTGATGTGGTTAAAGATGATCAGCGAGGTGCCGGTGTATTCCCACGTCATATCAATCTGTTTATTGATCATCGCGTTACGACCGATGGTGGTAGCGATGTTGGTTTTGGGGATCACCTGAAAACCTTTCTTCTGCAACCAAATCACCGTCATCGCGGAGAGGATGTGCTGCTCGGTAAAGCTCTTGGTTGCCATGGTGATTGGTGTTGCGGCAGCGGCGCTTTGGCTGATTGCCAGCGTCGCGGTGAGTGCCAGCGCAGTACGTTTTACCCAGCGCGCCAGCTTATTGGCAGTGGCCATCACAAAACTCCTTGTGTTAAGCCGCAGAGTGCGGGCTGAGATAACGTCCCAATGCTGCAAGCAGCATGTCGAGCACCAGCGCAACCAGCGCGGTTGCCACGGCGCCGAGGATCAGCGTAGGGAAGTCGTTGAGGTAGATGCCGGGGAAGATCAGTTCACCAAAGCTGCTGGCGCCGATCAGGAACGCCAATGGCGCTGTGCCGACGTTAATCGCCGTGGCGATGCGCACGCCTGCCAGAATCACCGGCAGCGCATTAGGAATTTCCACCTGACGCAAACGCTGAAACTTCGTCATACCTATACCGTTGGCGGCTTCGATTAGCGACGGCGGTACCGCGCTTAAACCGGCAAAAGTATTACGCACAATCGGCAGCAGCGAGGCGAGGAACAGGGCAATCAGCGCGGGACGATCGCCGATACCGACAATCACCATCGCCAGCGCCAATACCGCCAGCGGAGGCAACGTGTTACCCACGTTGAAGATTTGCATCACGTACTCTGCCCAGCGACGGGCAAACGGACGACTCAGCAGGATCCCGCTGGGAATCCCCACCAGCAGCGCAAAGAACATTGACCAAAACACCAAAAATAGATGCTGCTGCCCGAGATAAATCAAATCCTCCCGGCGGTCGCGCAGCGTATTCAGCCCCAGCCCCCAAACAAGCAGGGCAATCACCGCAACAATTGCGAGCAGAGCCAGCCCAGCGCGGCGGGCGAGCGATGCATTTTGCATAGCCAGTGTCTCCCTGATTCAAAAAATCGTTCGATGTGGTGATGTCATTCCCAGGATGGCGGCGCAGTGTCAAAAACGCACACATACGAAAATCCTTCACCCCGTTAAATTGCAGTTAAAATGACTATTAGCAGATGCTTTTTCAGTGAATAACTGGAAAGCACCGCTTAGACTTATAGCAATGCTTGTCGATAAGCGCCAGTTTCTGCGGCAAAATCAGACAGATAGAAATAATCAAAAACCGCATCTAACCCGCATGGAATAAGGCATCATCCGACAATAAAAAATTTTCATCGAAATAAGTGACGTCGTCACAGATGGGGCGCACGCAGAGGAAACTGGTCTGGTGAATTTTCAGCTAGCCTTGTTAGAAATTAGGGAGACGTATGACTGAAACTGCAGAATTGAACACGGAACATCGCCACTGGATTCTCATCGGCTGCATGCTCGCTATGTTTATGGCGGCGATTGAAGTCACCATCGTGGCCACCGCGATGCCGACCATCATTGCCGATCTTGGCGGCTTTTCGCAGTTTGGCTGGGTATTTTCCATCTATTTACTGACACAAGCGGTCAGCGTGCCCTTGTATGGCCGGCTGGCGGACATGTGGGGCCGCAAGCGGCTGCTGTTTATTGGCGTTTCGCTGTTCCTGCTGGGATCAATTCTGTGCGGATTCGCCCACAGCATGACGTGGCTGATTCTGTTTCGTGCTTTTCAAGGTTTAGGTGCCGGCGCAATTATGCCGCTGACCTCCACCATTGTGGCTGACGTCTATTCGCCGCGTGAACGCGCCAACGTACAAGGCTGGCTCTCCAGCGTCTGGGGCGTGGCGGCAATTATTGGCCCATTGAGCGGCGCGTGGCTGGTGCAGCACTTTAACTGGTCGGTGATTTTCTGGGTTAACGTACCGATTGGCGCGGTCGCCATGCTGCTGCTGGCGCGCTTCCTTCCATCGCGTGAGCAAAATCAGGCCACCACGCTCAATCTCACCGGCAGCTGCTGGCTGATGATCTGCGTGACGGCATTATTAGTCGCGTTGTTGCAGGCTGAAGTGCTCGGCTTCTGGTTGCTACCGTTCCTGCTGCTGGCAGTCATCGCCGCCTGGCGTTTAAAACATCATGAACAGCGTGCCGATGCACCGCTGTTTCCGCTGGAGATCTGGCGCAGTCGGCTCATTGTCGCTGGTAACATCGGTAACCTGATTATCGGTGCCAGCATGATGGGCATCAGCGCGTTTCTGCCAACGTGGATTCAGGGCATCACCGGCGGCACGCCGCTGCAGGCCGGCAGCGCACTGGCGATGATGTCGATTGGCTGGCCGCTGGCGAGCACCTTAAGCGGCAGATTAATGCTTATCACCTCCTATCGCTTCACCGCGCAGTTGGGAGCGCTGCTGCTAATTGCTGGCAGTGCGTTGCTGCTGTTACTGCGCAGCGATAGCTCGATTATGCAGGCGGGCTTCACCGCCTTTGTGATTGGTACCGGCATGGGCATGACCAGCACCACGTTTTTGGTATCGGTGCAAAACCATGCGCATTACGACATTCGCGGCATTTGCACCGCATCAATCATGTTCAGCCGCATGATCGGCTCAGCAATTGGTACCGCGTTGTTGGGTGCGGTACTGAACCTGAACTTGTCGCTGCGTTTGCCGCAGGCCGACGATCCGATGCAGAAAATCATGTCGCACGAAAGTCGCCAGGCGCTACCGGAAGCGACATTGCATGACTGGACCGGACAAATCGCCAGCTCATTACATTGGGTGTTTGTGGTGTCGTTGCTGATTGCGCTGTTAACGCTGTGGGTGGCGTGGATGATGCCGCGGCAAAGGCCGGAAGTGGAGTAAAAGCAGGGCGGCCAGAGAGCCGCCCGAAGGGTTACTGCGCGGGCGCATCCTGAGAGCTGCCTGCGCCGTCTGGCACGTTGCTGTCGCCATCACGGCCATTTTTCTTGTAGACGATTTTCTGTGTGTCGTTCTCGCAATGACCCACAACCTGGCCGCCAGTCTGATCGGCTTGATCATTGGCCACGATATCCAGCGTGAAGTCCGATTCGGCGACGCCGTTATTAATGATTTTTTTGCTGATGTCCGCTTTGACACTTTCACAAGAAGCCTGCGCCAAAACCGGCAGCGACAACATCGCCATCAGCAGCACTGCATTACGTTTTTTCATCATTCACTCCTTTGGTCAGAAATCCTGTCAAAACTATAGCAGCGATAAACGATTAGGGTGCAAGTGGACGTCCGGTGCGGCGGTCGAGGCAACGCAACGTATTCGGTTCCCAATAAGCGTTAACGTTGTAGCTCTTTTCGCAGGAGTCGCGGGTATCAAAAGCTTTATCCGTCTTATCGAACTCTTTCTCAACGCGCGTATTGACCTTGTTGCGCAGATTTTTAGTATCGTTCCACTGCTCTTTACTCTGGCGAGCGGCTTCATTGCTGGAGGCGCTGCTGCCATCTTCAATGATCAGGCGATCGGTTTTGGCCGACGCAATTGGCGCAGCCATTAACAGGCTCGACGTCACCACGGTCGCCAACAGGGCGGATAACAGTTTTTTCATCGTCATTTCCTTCAGTTAACACCAGCACAGCCGGGATCGCGGCTGTAACAACCATGGGCGCTAGTATATCATCGCTGCTTCTTTGCTCACCAGCGGTGAGCGCTTTGTTTAGCTTAGTGAGAGATTTTCTATGCTGGTAAAAACCGCCTTGCTGTTTTTTATCACTGCGATAGCGGAAATTGTTGGCTGTTTCCTGCCGTGGCTATGGTTGAAGAAGGGCATGACGGCCTGGCTGCTGGTGCCCGCCGCAGCGAGTCTGGCGCTGTTTGTTTGGTTGTTGACGCTGCATCCCGCCGCGAGCGGGCGCGTCTATGCGGCCTATGGCGGCGTATACGTGTTGACGGCATTGATCTGGCTGCGCGTGGTGGATGGCGTAAAACTCAGTACATGGGATTGGGTTGGCGCGCTGGTCGCCTTTAGCGGCATGTTGATTATCGTGACAGGTTGGGGTCGCACCTAAATCGTAGGGTCGCCATTAATGGCGACCTCACTCGCATTGAGGTTGACCTGGTGCGCATGAATGCGCACCCTACAAAATCACCTTAACCTTTATGCACTTTCAATCCTGCGGTGGTTTGCGTTACCGGCATAATCTCCAGCGTATTGATGTTGACGTGTTTCGGCAGCGTCGTCACCCAATAGACCGCTTCGGTCACATCTTCCGCCGTTAACGCGGTGGTGCCTTCGTAAACCTGGCCCGCTTTATCGTCATCGCCCTTGAAGCGCACGTTAGAGAACTCGGTGCCGCCCACCAAACCTGGCTCGATATCGGTCACGCGCAGCGCGGTGCCGTGCAGGTCGGTACGCAGATTCAGGCTGAACTGGCGCACGAACGCTTTGGTCGCGCCATACACGTTGCCACCCAGATAGGGCCAGCTGCCCGCAATCGAACCGATATTCACGATATGACCGACGTTGCGCTCAACCATGGCAGGCAGCACCGCACGCGTCATGTACACCAAACCTTTGTTGTTGGTGTCGATCATATTTTCCCAGTCCTCAATATTGGCTTTGTGCGCCGGTTCAACACCCAACGCCAGGCCAGCATTGTTCACCAGCACATCAATATTGCGCCATTCAGCGGGCAGGGAGGCAATCACTTCATCGATGGCGGCGCGATTACGCACGTCCAGCTGAACGGTATACAGGTTATCGCCCAACTCATCTTTCAACTCTTTTAAGCGCTCAGCGCGACGTCCGCTGGCGATCACTTTATGACCTGTAGCAATGAAGCGGCGGGTGATACTTTGACCAAAACCAGCAGTTGCGCCAGTAACAAAAATAATCATCTCACTGTTCCTTAAACGATTTCAGGTTATCAGCCACACCTTAGCATTAACCTCGAACCCATGCTCATGAAAACCAAAGGCAGCTTGTTGCAGGATTTTTCCTGCACATTGCGAGTGCATCAGCGCACCACAAAGACGCACGTTTGCGGGCAATAAATTCGCCATATCAGGCAAAACTCACCGCAATGTTAAATCGCAACCGTTTGCGAACCCAGGCAACCGGTTGCGCATACGTTTGCCAGCTAAGCTTGACACACAAACCTGCAAGATCAACCTATTATATTGAAAGTAAACAGTATTTTTTGTTCTTTGCATTGGCATGCGCTTTGCAAACTATCTTTAAGGCAATCACCTGCATTAATAAAAAAAGCACCAAGGAACCATTATGCCTTACGCACCCGAAACGCTGCTGCGCGCCAGCTTCTTTGATTTCACCGCTCTGGCCGCGCAGCCAGACGACATCGCTGCCAACGCGCGCTATCTCGAAGATGGCTTATTAACGCTGCGTGACGGCAAAGTGGTCAGCCTTGAAAGCTGGCAAATTGCGGAAGGGCGCGTCGATCACACACGCGTCACCGATCTGCGCGGCAAACTGATCGTGCCCGGCTTTATCGATACCCATATCCATTATCCGCAAACCGAGATGATCGGCGCCTTTGGCGAACAGTTGCTGGAGTGGCTCAACCAGTACACTTTCCCGGTGGAGAGCCAATATCACTGTCCCGATCACGCGGCAAAAATGTCGGCGTTCTTCCTGCATCAGCTGTTGTCGAACGGCACGACAACAGCGCTGGTGTTCGGCACCGTGCATAAGCAGTCGGTGGATTCCCTGTTCAGCGCGGCACAGCAGCTGGATATGCGGCTCATCGCTGGCAAAGTGATGATGGATCGCAACGCACCGGAATACCTGACCGAAACGCCGGAAGAGAGCTATCAGCACACGCGTGAACTGATTGAACGCTGGCATCAGCGCGGTCGCCTGAGCTATGCGCTTACGCCGCGCTTTGCGCCGACCTCGTCGCCCGAACTGCTGGACAAAGTGCGTCAACTGCGCGAGGAGTTCCCTGACGTCTGGATGCACACGCACTTAAGTGAAAACCAGCAGGAAATCGCCTGGGTAAAAGCGTTATTCCCGGAGCGGGCGGGCTACCTTGATGTCTACCATCATCATCAACTCACCGGCAAACGCAGCGTGTTTGCGCACTGTCTGCATCTGGAAGATACAGAATGGCAATGCCTGCATGACACCGACTCATCAATAGCCTTCTGCCCGACGTCAAACCTGTTCCTCGGCAGCGGCTTATTCAACATCAAACGCTGCTGGCAGCAGGGCGTGCGCATGGGCATTGGCACCGACGTTGGCGCAGGCACCACCTTTAATCTGCTGCAAACGCTGGGCGAAGCGTACAAAGTCGGCCAGCTACAGCAGTACAAACTCAGCGCCTGTGAAGCGTTCTATCACGCCACCTTAGGCGGCGCGCACGCGCTCGATCTCGATGACGTTATCGGCAACTTCAATCCCGGCAAAGAGGCCGATTTTGTCGTGCTCGATCCGGCCGTGTCGCCGCTGCAGAAGCTGCGTAACGCCAACAGTAAAGATATCTGGGAGCGGCTGTTTGTGATGATGACGCTCGGCGACGACCGCAACATTGCGCAGACCTGGGTGAGCGGCAAGCCGGTTTGGCAGCGCGAAAGTGAGGAGCAAATCGCATGATCCAGTTCTTACTCAACGATCGTTTAGTCACCGAACGCGAGATCGATCCCAATCTCACCGTGCTTAACTACCTGCGCGGCCAGCAGCAGCGTCGCGGCACCAAAGAGGGTTGTGCCTCTGGCGACTGTGGTGCCTGCACCGTCACGCTCGGTAAAGTGGTGGATGGAGAGATGCAGTATCAGGCGGTCAACAGCTGTTTAACGCTGGTAAGTAGCCTGCAAGGCAAGCAACTGATCACGGTGGAAGATCTCAAGCAGGGGCGCGAACTGCACAGCGTGCAGCAAGCGATGGTCGATTGCCACGGTTCACAATGCGGTTACTGCACGCCGGGGTTTGTGATGTCGCTGTTTACCCTGCAGAAAAACAGTGCTGGCTGGAACCGTCATCAGGCGGAACAGGCGCTGGCGGGCAATTTGTGTCGCTGTACCGGCTATCGTCCGATCATGGATGCGGCTCAGCAGGCATGCGAACAACCTGTTGCGGATGCCTTCAGCGCCAATGCACCCGCGCTAGTGCAGCGTTTACAGGCGCTCAGCAACACAGAAGTCCAGATTATCGAAGCCGCGGGCAGCCGCTGCTATCTGCCAAAAACGCTAGCGCAGCTCGCCGATCTCTATCAGCAACATCCCGAAGCCCGTTTGGTGGCCGGTGGCACCGATTTAACGCTGCAAATTACCCAGCAATATAAGCGCTTGCCGCTATTGATTGCGCTGGAGCAGGTCGATGAGTTGAAGGTCTGCCACGAAGATGAAACACATCTTTATCTCAGTGCTGCCGCTTCATTGCATCATTGCTATCAGTTTTTAGCGCAGCACATTCCGGCGTTTAGCAGCATGCTGGAGCGTTTTGCCTCGTTGCAAATCCGTAATCAGGGCACGCTTGGCGGCAACATTGGTAACGCATCGCCGATTGGTGATTGCGCGCCCATGCTGCTGGCACTGAATGCGCGTCTGGTTTTGCAGCAGGGCGACAAGCAGCGAGAAGTCCCGCTCGATCAATTCTTTACCGCGTATCGCCAAACGGTTTTGTTGCCGGGGGAATTCATTCGCAGCATCACCATTCCTAAAGTGACGGTGTCACCCAACTTTACTGCGTGGAAGGTGGCGAAACGGCTGGATGATGATATTTCCGCCGTGTTTGCCGCCATCAATCTGCAAATCAAGGAAGGGTTGATTGTGGAGGCACGACTGGCTTTTGGTGGCATGGCCGCCACGCCGAAGCGTGCGCTGGCGGCTGAGGCACAATTGCTGGGCCAGCCGCTGAATCTCAGCGCCATCGAAAAAGCCTGCGCCGCATTGAGCGTTGATTTCCAGCCGCTGAGTGATTTCCGCGCCAGCGCCGATTATCGCCTGCAGGTGGCGCGCAATCTGTTGCGCCGCTACTACGCACAAGCGTCTGGTGAGCTGACCATTACTGAGGTGTCGCGCTATGTCTCATAACCGTCCGGAACTGAACGAAACGCTGCTGAAAACCCAGTTCGCCACTGGCATGCAAACGGGCGTGGGGCGCAGCAACAAACATGAAAGTGCCGACAAACATGTCTCCGGTGAGGCGCTGTATATCGACGACAAGCCCGATCTGCCGGGATTGCTGCATCTCTGTCCACGACTAAGCGAGCACGCGCATGCGCGCATCACCAAACTGGATGTGCAGCCGTGCTACGCGGTGCCGGGCGTGGTCAGCGTGCTAACCTGGCGTGATGTGCCAGGCCTCAATGATGTCGGTCCGCTGGAACCCGGCGATCCGCTGCTGGCGCAGGACAAAATCGAATATTTCGGTCAGATCGTGATTGCCGTCGCGGCTGATTCACCGGAAGCAGCGCGTGCCGGTGCTGCAGCGGCAATTGTTGAGTATGAAGCGCTGCCCGCAGTGCTCGACGTACGTGAAGCGCTGGAACAACGCTTCTTTGTGCAGCAGCCGCATATTCACCAACGCGGTGATGCCGAAGCCGCGCTGGCGCGGGCGTCGCGGCGTATTCAGGGTAAATTTCACATCGGCGGTCAGGAACATTTCTATCTGGAAACCCAGACGGCGCTGGTGATCCCCGGCGAAGATGACACTTTGCAGGTGTTCTCCTCGACGCAAAACCCCACTGAAGTGCAGAAGCTGGTGGCGGAAGTTATGGGCATCACCATGAACAAAGTTACCATTGATATGCGGCGTATGGGCGGCGGCTTTGGCGGCAAAGAGACCCAGGCGGCGGGCGTGGCGTGTTTGTGTGCCATCGCCGCGCGTCAGCTGCGTAAACCGGTGAAAATGCGCCTGGCGCGCCGCGACGACATGCAGATCACCGGCAAACGCCATCCGTTTTTTGTCCGCTACGATGTCGGCGTCGATGACGACGGTCGCTTCTGCGGTGTGAAGATCGATCTGGCTGGCAACTGCGGTTATTCGCTCGATCTCAGCGGATCGATTGTCGATCGCGCGATGTTCCACGCCGATAACGCGTATTACCTCGGTGATGCGCTGATTACCGGCTATCGCTGCCGCACGCATACCGCTTCGAACACTGCGTATCGTGGCTTCGGCGGGCCGCAAGGCATGGTGGCGATTGAGCAGATCATGGATCACGTCGCGCGCGAAGTGGGCCTCGATCCACTTGAGCTGCGCAAACGTAACTATTACGGCAAAACCGATCGCAACATCACTCATTACCACCAGCATGTGGAAGACAATCTGCTGGATGAGATGACCGCGCAATTGGAAACCAGCAGCGAATACGCCGCGCGCCGTGCCGAAATCAGCGCGTTTAACGCCAGCAACCGTTTTATGAAACGCGGATTGGCGCTGACGCCGGTGAAATTCGGCATCTCATTTACCTCCAGCTTCCTCAATCAGGCCGGCGCGCTGATTTTGATCTACACCGATGGCACGGTGCAGCTCAATCACGGCGGCACCGAAATGGGTCAGGGCTTAAATACCAAAGTGGCGCAGATTGTGGCGGAAGTGCTGCAGATTGATATCAGTCAGATTCAGGTCACCGCCACCGATACCGGCAAAGTGCCCAACACCTCGCCAACTGCGGCGTCCAGCGGGGCCGATCTCAACGGCAAAGCGGCGCAGAATGCCGCACAAATCCTGCGCGATCGCTTAACCGAGATGCTGTGCCAGCAACATCAATGCGCTGCCGAAGCGGTGCATTTCAGTAACGGCATTGTGCGCGTTGGCGAGAAACACTTCACCTTCGCCCAGGTGGCGCAGCAAGCGTGGCTCAATCAGGTGCCGCTTTCCGCCACCGGGTTCTACAAAGTGCCGGGCATTCATTACGATCGCGCCGCCGGACGCGGCAAGCCGTTCTATTACTTCTCTTACGGCGCGGCCTGCTGTGAAGTGCTGGTGGATACGCTGACCGGCGAATACCGTTTGCTGCGCGCCGACATTTTGCATGACGTGGGCGCATCGCTGAATCCGGCGATTGATATCGGCCAGGTTGAGGGCGGTTTTGTGCAGGGCATGGGCTGGCTCACCTGCGAAGAGCTGGTGTGGAACGACAAGGGCAAATTGCTCACCGATGGCCCGGCCAGCTACAAAATCCCGGCGATCAGCGATGTACCGAGCGATTTGCGCGTCACGCTGGTAGAGAATCGCAAGAATCCGCAGGACACGGTATTCCACTCCAAAGCCGTCGGCGAACCACCGTTTATGTTGGGCATCGCCGTGTGGTGTGCGTTGCAGGATGCGGTTGCCAGCGTCGATAACTATTGTCGCCATCCGCAGCTGGACGCGCCGGCCACGCCGGAGCGGGTGTTCTGGGGGATTCAGCGCTTATCAGGAGCGGACCATGATTTATCATGACTGGATCAGCGTGTTACACACCTTGCGGGAGAAACGCGAAAGCTGCGTGTTAATCACCGTGCTCAGCGAGCGGGGCTCCGTGCCGCGCGATCGCGGCAGCAAAATGGTGGTCAGCGCCAATGACACCTTTCTTACTATTGGCGGCGGGCATCTTGAGTACCAATGCATTGCGCAGGCGCGTGAGATGCTGCAGCAGCGCTGCAGCCAACCACGCAGTGAAGAGTTTGCGCTGGCTGCGCGCCTCGGCCAATGCTGCGGTGGTCACGCCACTTTGCTGTTTGAACCGCTGATGCAGCAGCAGCCGGAAATCCAGGTGTACGGCGCAGGCCACGTCGGCCAGGCGCTGGTGAATCTGCTTGCGACCTTGCCGTGCCATATTACGTGGATTGATAGTCGCGCCGCGCAGTTTCGTGCCGTGCCGCCCGGCGTAACGGTGCGCCAGGTTGAAGATCCGATCGACTGCGTGCGGGAAGCCGCGCCCGACAGCTACTTTGTGGTGATGACGCACGATCATCCGCTCGATCTGGCGCTCAGCGAAGCGATCTTGCGGCGCGGCGATTTTCGCTATGCCGGTGTGATTGGTTCAGCTACCAAAGCCCAGCGTTTTCGTTATCGCTTAGAGGGCAAAGGCATTGCGGCAGATTCTCTCGCACGTTTGCGCTGCCCGATTGGTTTAGCGGATGTGAAGGGCAAGTTACCGGCGGAAATTGCCGTGGCGGTGGCGGGGGAAATCATCAGCGTTTATCAGCAGCAGGCGATAAGTTGTTGAGTGACGAGGAAACTGCCAGGATAGAAACATCCCGCCGCCGCTGTGCGGCGTTGCTGATTATCAGGAGCGATAATGAATTCACGAGCCAATCCGTTTTTCACCGCCAGCACCTTGCCGTATCAAACCCCGCCATTTGACCAGATTCAGGAAGAGGATTTTCTGCCGGCGCTGGAAGCGGGTATTGAAGAGAAACGGCGCGAAGTGGCGGCGATCGCCAGCAATCCTGACGCGCCAACCTTTGCCAATACCTATGAAGCGCTGGAGCGCAGCGGCCAGTTACTGAAGCGCGTAAATCTGGTGTTTGGCGCCATGACTTCCGCCAACACCAGCGATCGTTTGCAGGAAATCGATGAATTGATTACCCCGCAGCTGACCGCGCTCAATGATGAAATCTGCCTGAACAGCCAGCTGTTTGCTCGCCTCGATGCGGTTTACCAGCATCGCGGATCGCAGTGTCCGGATGCTGAAGCGATGCGTCTGGCGGAAGTCACCTGGCAGCATTTCCAGCTGGCCGGTGCCAGCCTCAGCGATGCGGATAAAACCCAGCTTCGTGCCTGCAATCAGGAGCTGGCAAGCCTCAGCACCCGTTTTGGCAACAAGTTGCTGGCCGCCACCAAAGCCGGTGCTTATGTAGTTAGCAATGTTGCGGCGCTGGCCGGATTAAGCGAGGAAGAGCTGGCGCACGCCAAAGCGGCGGCCGAAGCGCGCGGTTTACACGGCGAATGGCTGATTGCGCTGCAAAACACCACGCAGCAACCGGCGCTGCAAGCGCTGGAAGTGCGCGCCACGCGTGAAGCGCTGTTCCAGCAGGCGCTAACGCGCAGCGAGCAGGGCGATGATAACGACACGCGCGACATCGTGTTACGTATGGCGCAACTACGCGCGCAGCAGGCGAGTCTGCTCGGCTTCAAAACCTATGCCGAGTGGAGCATGCAGGATCAGATGGCGAAAACGCCGGAAGCGGCTTTTGCCTTTATGCGCAATATCGTTCCTGCCGCGCGGGCCCGCGCCGAACGCGAAGCCGCCGATATTCAGCAGGCGATTGAAGCCTCACATCACAGTTTCCCGCTGCGCGTCTGGGACTGGAATTTCTACGCTGAGCAGGTGCGTAAAGCCCAATACGCGCTGGATGAGAGTCAAATCCGCCCATACTTTGAGCTGAATAATGTGCTGGAAAAGGGCGTGTTCTGGTCGGCCAGCCAGCTGTTTGGTATTCGTTTTAGCCAACGCCACGATCTGCCGGTTTACCATCCGGACGTTAACGTTTACGAGATTTTCGATGCTGACGACACGCCGCTGGCGCTGTTCTACACCGACTTCTTCAAACGTGATAACAAAAGCGGTGGCGCGTGGATGAGTAATTTCGTTGACCAAACCACGCTGCTAGGCACTAAGCCGGTGATCTACAACGTGTGCAACTACACCAAGCCGCAGGCAGGCCAGCCAGCGCTGCTGAGCTGGGATGAAGTGATCACGTTGTTCCACGAATTTGGTCATGCGCTACACGGCTTGTTCGCCACGCAACGCTATCCGAGCTTGTCGGGCACCGCCACGCCGCGCGACTTTGTCGAGTTCCCGTCGCAGATTAATGAGCATTGGGCCAGCAACGAAGCGGTGTTTGCCAACTATGCGCGCCACTACAAAACCGGTGAGGCGATGCCTGCCGAGCTGCGCGACAAAATGGTACGCGCCGCGAAGTTCAACAAAGGCTACGACATGACCGAGCTGCTGGCCGCAGCGCTGCTGGATTTGCAGTGGCATTCACTGACCACGCATGACAATCCGCAGGACGTCAGCCACTTTGAATTACAGGCGTTGGCTGCCGAAAACATTGCGCTGGCGGCCGTTCCTCCACGCTATCGCTCCAGCTATTTCCGTCATATCTGGGGCGGCGGTTATGCAGCCGGTTATTACGCCTATATCTGGACGCAGATGTTAGCCGATGATGGCTATCAAGCCTTTGTCGAACGCGGGGGATTAACGCGAGAAAACGGTCAGCAGTTCCGCGATCATATTCTGTCACGCGGTAACAGCACCGATTTGCAGCATCTGTGGCTGGCGTGGCGCGGCAAAGAGCCGGAGATCGGCCCAATGCTGAAAAACCGTGGATTAGAATCGTAGGGTCGCCATTGATGGCGACCTGATTCAACCGAACGGTCCGCCTTCAATCGTATCGCACATACCGGCCAGCACCCGCTCGCCGGTTTCGTTTTTCAAATCCGCATACCACGCCGCCGTCACTTCCGCATCTTTCGCATGGGTAACATCACAGCGCTTACGGGCCTTCAACACCAAGTCTTTGGTGCGCTCCACGCGACGGCTTTCATAGCGCAACAGCGCATCCTCAATCCCCAAAGAGTGTGACGCCAGCGTCTGCGCCAGCACCACTGCATCTTCCATCGCCGCACAACCGCCTTGCCCGATATCCGGCGTGGTGCTGTGTGCTGCATCGCCCAGCAACGCCACGCGACCTTTAACGAAACGGCTAAACGGTTCGATATCGTGGATTTCCACGCGGTTGGTGGTTTCCGGATTGAGGCGCTCTATCAGGCGCTGCACCGGTTCGGCCCAGCCGCTGAAGTAGCCTTTAAGGTCACTTTTCAGCGTTGCGCGATCTTCCGACAAGCCTTTTGGCAGCGGGACATCAAAGAAGAAGTAGAAGCGGTTGTCGCTGACCGGCATCAGCGACACGCGTTTGCCTTCGCCGACAAAAGTGGTCCACTGATCGGCGGGCGCAATCGCTTCATCAATCGTCACCAGGCCGTTCCAGTTGACGTAACCGGCGTAACGACGTTCGACGCTTTCGCCCAGCACATAGTGGCGGATCACCGAGTGCGTGCCATCGGCGGCAATCAGGAAATCGCCTTCGGCCTGGCTGCCATCATCAAACCAGGCGGTGACGCCATGTTCAGTTTGCTCAACCTGCGAGACGCGTTTGCCAAAGCTAATGCGCGAACGTCCGTAGGTATCGATTAGCATCGCCTGCAATTCAGCGCGCGCCACCGGATAGGGATATTCACCCACCTGTTGCACCAGCGGTTCCATGCTGAAGCGGGTTAGCGTGCTGCCGCTGTGCGCATCGTTATAGGCCATAAACGCCATGTTGCCGCCCAGTGCGCGTAGCGGCTCTTTCATGCCCAACGCATTGAGGCATTTCACGCCGTTGGGCCAGATGGAGATCGCCGCACCCACCGGCTTCATCTCTTTCACTGCTTCAAATACCGCGGTGTCAAAACCCGCTTTCTCCAGCGCAATCGCAGCACTCATACCGCCAATGCCCGCGCCAATTACAATCGCTTTCATATCCGTCTCCTTTGCTATGCATAAGAGACTGCAACTTTTGTACCAGATTCGCGGATAAGTCGAATTGAAGCTATCTCTCTGATTTTAAATTGATACAGAAGCATTCTCTCTTACAATCCTGCACTACGGTGGCGCACGCCCGCGCACTGAATGAGGGCAATTTGTAGAGAGCAATGAATCGATTGTTTCAGCATGGTAATTGGCGCCGCAGCAGCCATACTCTTTACACTCTTCCTGCGAGGACTCAATCATGAAATGGATAATGGCTTTTGCCTTGCTGTTTAGCGTCAGCGTGCTGGCACAACCACAATGGCAGCCGGAACGAAAAGCGCCGGTGGTCCAACTGACGCCGATTGCCGCCAAGTGCGATGTTTCAGCCTGTCAGCAGAACTGTTATGTGCAGCAATCACAGTGCAAAAACGACAATAACGGCGGCTGCGGCTCATTAGCACAAATTTGCGTACAAAACTGTGCCAGTCAGTGTCGTTAAGTGAAATAAATCTGTCATAACCGAGTGCTAGCGTGTTTCCCCGGCAAGGTAATATTTTGATAACAGGGGAAAATAATGAAAACCCGCTTCACACTGATTGCAACGGTTCTTCTGCTGGCACAGCAGGCACATGCGGTTTCACTGCCCGACGCGGCCGCGCTGGCAGGCTTAACCTCCACCGGTTCCACCCCCGCTTATAGCGATCTCGAGCAGCAATCATTGCAAGCTGAACGTCAGGCGCTGCAAGGCGATAGCAGCAAGCTGACGCGCGAGCAACTGGAAAAAGCTAAACAGAACGCGAAACAAGCTGACAAGCAGTGGCTGAAAAACAGCGGCTACGATTTCAAAACTAAAGAGAACCAGCAGGCCGGAATTGCGCTGCTGTCGGGCTTTAGCGCGTTACCCGCCAGCGTGCTTGATGCCAGTCAAGCCACCGTCACCAACATCAACCTGAATGCCACGCAAAATGTGCGTCATCAGGCACTGGCCGATGCGGAAGCGATCAGCTATCTCTATTTCCTCTCTGATGCGCTCGGCCCGCGTCTCGGCAAAGCCTTCCTCGCGGCTTACGATAAAGGTGAGATCGGCAAAGCGGCGGCGTTGATCAAAGCCAGTGAAGTCAGCACCAGCGCAGCTAAGAAACACTTTAACTATCCGCGACCATTCCTGCGTGAGGGCAACAGCATTCATCTGGTGCCGGACGATGTGGTGGTTAAAGACAATGTGCGTTACACCGCCGACGGCGGCGCTTTCCCGAGCGGCCACACCAATACCGGTTATACCGATGCTTTGTTACTGGCCGAAATGGTGCCGGAACGTTTTGAAGCATTGGTAACACGCGGCGCGCGCTACGGTTATTCGCGTTTAGTATTGGGCGTGCATTACCCGCTGGATGTGATGGGTTCGCGCATGGTGGCGCAACGCAACGTGGCAAATTATCTCAACGATGCGCGCTATCAGGCGCTGTTTAGTGAAGCGCGTGACCAGCTGCGTGCCGCGCTAGAGAAAGAGTGCGGAACGTCGCTGGCAGAATGTGCGCGCAGCGATGGCAAGGACGATCCTTATCGTTCACCTGCAATGAAGCAGTTCTATCGTTTCACCATGAGCTACAACCTGCCGAAAGCCAATGTGCAGAACACGCCAGTTAAAGTTCCGCAGGGCGCGGAGATCCTGCTGAAGACCGCGTTGCCGCAGCTGTCTGATGCGCAGATTCGTAGCCTGATGGTGAAAAGCGCGCTGCCAAACGGTTATCCGCTGTCCGGCAACAGTGCGGATCAGTCATTCTGGCAACGTGTCGATTTAACGGCGGCATTTGCTTTAGCGAAACCGACTTTGTAGGGTCGCCATTTATGGTGACCAGATGCGCATGAATGCGCACCCTACAAAAACTCTCGTCACGCTTTAATCCGACGATCAAGCGCGAAGGGCGCTGAAGTGGCTTGTGCAAAGAGGGCGGCGGCGGCGGGATGGTCGGGATTGAGAATGGCGTTGTCTTCACCGGTCAAAATGCTGGGTACCGTCAACAGCAAAGGAAAGCCGCCTTGCAAATCAAGGAACGCGGCGCCAATCGCTTGCGTCTCTTCCTGCTGCTGATACTTTTGCCAATCGCTGGGCAGCTTACTGCTGTCCAGCGCCATGATTTCGCTCTCAGGGATCGGCAGGGTAAAAATCACAAAGCGGCTCTTCTCCAGCATCGCTTTACCGGCATGCACCACCAGTTCCAGCGTGGCGAGTGCCTTTGAGCTGCTGAGGTAAACCGTTTTAATGCCGGGCGGATTCCAGCGTCCGCCCCATTTTTCAGCGCCAGCGCCGCTAAATGCCTCGCTGGCATATTCTTCTTTCACTAAACGATAAAACAGTCGATAGGGAGCATCCGGTTCCTTCCGTTGCGTCATTACACAATCACTCCGTGTTCCAGGCGACCAATCAGCGTTAACACCGCATCGCAGCCCGCAGGCGTGCTCAGCATCTCCATTGGCAAGGCATCATCCAGTGCCAACGCAGGTTGATACATCCAGTGCATGGCAGCGTCAACGTCACCGGCAAATAATTGCAATACGGCATCCAGAATTTCGAATACCTGATACACGCGAGCACCTTGCTCCACCGAGAGTTGCGATCCGGCCTTCTCACGGCGGCGATAGGTATTGCGATCGATCGAGACCATCTGGGCCACATCCAGCGGCGTTGCTTTCAGCACCGTGGCAGCGCGCTCAACGATGCCAACGTCCAGACCTTCGGTGATCAACTGATGTGCTTTCAGCGGATTACGCGGCAAGCCCATTTGATCCATAAAAGATTGCTGAGCGTGCTGAATCAGCGTCGGGTCGAAGACGCGTGCGGCATTGCCGTGATTGAATGGGGATGCAGTTGTCATAACAACCTCCTGAACAATGTTCATTTGAACATTTTGATAGTTCAAGTGTACATCACTGCGCAGAGGTTGTCATTTTTTGTACGATCATAAAACTAATGCATTGTTAATCAACAATAAACAGCTTTGCACCGCTGACGGTTGAGGAGCGGTGCGCTTCTGCATTGTCTGCGACCTGATAACTCACGCCTGGCGTTAACGTGAAGGTGCGACCATCTTCCAGTTCCGTCACCATTTCACCTTCGAGGCAAAGCAGAATATGGCCTTTGCTGCACCAGTGATCCGCCAGATAACCGGGTGAATACTCCACCATCCTGACCCGAATATCACCGAAGCGTTGGGTGCGCCACAAAGCAAAGCCTTCATCGCCGGGATGCTTTTCAGGTGCGATGTCGTTCCAGGTAGTGATGCCAAAAGGAAGCTGATTGATCTGCATACGGATGCCCTTGAGTAGATAAGACAGCCATGATTAGCAGCGAGAGGGCAATTAAGCCAGTAAAATCAACCGGCTTCCTGCCACATCTCGCGCATCGCCAGCTCCAGCTTCTTAAACACGCGATAACGCGTATCGTGAAACGTAAAGCGATCTGGTCGTGGCAACAGCGCGCCGGGATTGATCTGCACCGCCTGCTGCGCGGCATCGGCGAGATTACGCCACGCGCCGACGCCCACACCGGCACACAATGCTGCGCCGAGCGCACCGGTTTCTTTGCACTCCGCAACGCGGATCGGTATGTCTAACACGTCAGCAAACATCTGCGGCCAGACGCAACTGCGCGCCGCGCCGCCCGACAAAATGGCCTGCGTAAAAGGGATGCCCGCCGCACGCAAGCGATCGATATGCGCCCGATGGGCAAAGGTCACGCCTTCAAACAGCGCGAACAGCATATCGGCGCGCGTATGCCAGCCGCCTAAGCCATAAAACCCGGCTTTGGCTGGTTCCGATTTACGTCCGGAATAGAGGTAAGGGTGATAAAGCGGCAACTGCGCATTGGGTTGCACATGCGCCACGCTATCGCTGCTGCGCGCCGCGCCTTGACCGCCGCGACCGTCGTCAAATTCGCGCAGGAACCAGTCGAGATTCGCCGCCGAGGTGGCGCTGGCCTCAATCGCCATGTAACGATCTGACTCAATAATGGAGTTCATAAATACCGGGCGCAGATAATCGGGTTTATCCACTACCACCTGATTGATGCTCCACGTCCCGGCGACAATCGAGGCTTGTCCCGTGTTCACCACGCCAGAACCGACGGCGCTGGCCACCACATCAAAGATGCCCGCCACCACCGGAATGCCCGCCGGTAATCCGGTGAGCTGTGCAGCATGTTCTGTGACATGGCCAACCACCTCGCAAGATTCACGCAGTGCGGGCAGCAGGGTGAGCGCCTCTTCTACCCCGTACAGCGCCATCAATTCACGGCTGTAGCCGCGCGCGCGATAATCAATCAATCCAGCCCCGGCGGCATCCGAAAAATCAGCGCTGATTGCACCACTGAGAAAATGGGCGATAACGTCTTTCGCTAACAGTAAATGGCCGATTTGCGACCAACGTTCGGGTTGATGTTGTTTGATCCAACTGATCAACACTGGCGTTGCCGCTGGCCAGGGTTTTTGCAGCGAAATCTGGTAGATGCACTTATCCTCGCCGCTGATTTCCAGCGCGTGCACCGTATCACAAGCGCGATGATCGATAGACTGAATACCAAACAGCGGCTGCTGATGCTTATCCAGCGCATACAATCCGTTGCCGTGACCGGCCGCGCCAACCGCAATCACATCGCTGGCTGGCGTTCCCGCCTGTTGCAGGCAACGGCTCACCGCATCACTAACGCCATGCCAGATATCCGCCACCGGCCGTTCGGCGTATCCTTCCTGCGGACGATGGGTTTCTCCCGCGCACTCGGCCACCGACAATACGCGACCGCTGAGATCAAACAGCACCGCTTTGATCATGGTGTTTCCGGCATCAATACCGACTATCTTCATATCCGACTCCGTGCAACTGGCGAAGACGGCGCACCGCTTAAGCGCCGGTGCAGGTAAGGCTCAACCCTGCTGATAGATTTCCAATGCGTCCGGGCCGCTGGCACCCTGATGAATAATCGCCATCAGCGCTTTCACCACGCGTGACGGATTATCGTGCTGATACACATTGCGGCCATACACCATGCCGCTGGCGCCTTGCGCCATTAGCGCGGCACTTTTCGTCAGCACGCCCGCCAGTTCACCTTTGCCGCCGCCGCGCACCAGCGTGGGACAGCGCGCCGCTTCCACTACGCGATGAAAATCCTCCACGTTCTCAGTGGGATCGGCTTTGATAATATCGGCACCCAACTCGCGCGCCAGCCGTACCAGCGGCACAATCTTCTCCACATCGCCCAGCGAGCCGTAAGCTGCGCCTTGCCCGGCGGGAGCCATCACCAGCGGTTCAATCATCAGCGGCATGGCGTAGCGATCGCAGGCCTGACGCAGGCGGCCAATGTTTTCAACGCACATGCGGAAAATGCCCGGTTCATCAGGGATCAGATAGAGATTAACCACCACCGCGGCAGCGTCCATCTGTAACGCAGCAAGAATCGGCTCATCAGGATTGTGCAGTACCGCCCACATTTCCCGGTGACGCGCCGCGTTGTAGGCATTGCCCACATCGGTGCGCATCACCAGCGCCGGTTTACGTCCCGCCACACGCTGCAGCAGATCGGCCTGACCGTAGTTGACCTGAATCGCATCCGGCTGCGCGGCGATCAGGTTATCCATCACATCTGCAATATTCTCCAGGCCGATGAGAAAATCGGGCTCGTTGGCGATGCCGTGATCGATGGCGACATCCAGACATTTGCCGTGCTGAAACAGGCGCTGCATGCGCACTTTATTGGTTACTAACATGTCGTGTTTCCTCCTGAAAAACCGTGGGGTAAAGGCCGGTAAGTCCGTGCAAACGCGCCAGATTGGCGCAGCCGCGCTGCAGCTGCTGCGCGCGTTCGCTATCGCTCCAGCCGAGCGTCGTGGCCATGATTTCGGCGATCTCCTGCACCAGCGGCGCGCTAAGTTCACCGCAAATCGCCAGCGAGGTGCGGCGTACCAGCAAATCCTCCAGCTGACAAACCTGTTCATGCTCTATCAGATAACGTAACTCGACATCGCTGTAGGCGGAATGATGCTGCAACATTTGCTCGCCGTGCTGTTGGATCAGCGCCAGCAGCGGCAGGGCGCGGCTGCCGTAACGTTTGGCGAGCTGCATCACGCGCGGCAGCGGCACGCTATAACGTTGCGCCAGTTGCGCCAGCCACACGGTTTGTCCTGAAGGTTTGGGGAAGTCACGCCCGCCGCCAATCGGCACATCGCCGCTGGATACATGACGTTTTTCACCGAGCAGGCGCAGTACACGATCCGCCGCTTCTTCACCGAACTGACGGAAGGTGGTCCATTTGCCACCGACTAAACAGAGCGTGCTCCAGGCGCGATTCGCGTCAGCTGGCAGCACCACTAATGAGTGATTACGTGAGATTTGGCCGTTAAGTTTGGCCTCGCTAGCGGGCAGCGGACGTACGCCGCAGAAGGTATACACGATGGCGGAATCCGCCACCTCGATATGCGGAAAGACGAAACGCAGTGACTCAAGGATGTAATCCTTTTCCTCTTCTTCGCACACCACCGCGTCAGGATCGTCCACGCGGATATCGGTTGAACCCACCAGCACCTTGCCAAACCATGGGAACATGATGCAGACACGGCCTTCCTGGTTCTCGAAATAGACCATTTCGCCATCCAGCATATGCAGCAATTCGGGATGATCGAGGATCAGATGCGAACCTTTGGTGCCGCCAATTAGCTTTGGCAGATCGCGGCTGGAGGTGATGCGTTGGTTAAGCTGGTCGATCCAGGCGCCACCAGCATTCACCAGCACATGCGGTTGCAGGCTGAAGCGCTCGCCGCTCAACGCATCCTGCAAAATAACCGTTTCGCCCTCGGCGCTGACCAGCTGTAAATAATTGAGCGCCAGCGCCTCTGGGCAGGCTTTTTCGGCATCATCAATCAACTCAAATCCCAGTCGTTCTGGCGCGCTGATCCAGGCATCGTAGTAGCTGGCGCTGTATTTCACCCAGGACGCGAATCCCGGCCAGCGATCGCGCGTGGCGGCCTCATTGCGCACCTGATGCTTCGGCATCGATCCGTATTGGCGGGTGTAGATGTCATACAGGCTGAGCCCGGTTTTAATCAGCAGCGCGCCACGTCGCGTTGGCTTATCGCTCAGGCGCAGAAAACGGCGCGTGGCATTCACTAAGCCACCAGCGAGATTATCGATCGGCACCGTGGTACGTAAGGGAAACACATAATGCGAGGCATTTTTCAGCAGCCGGTCGCGCTCGGTGACCGACTCTTTGACCAGCGTGAACTCACCGGTTTCCAAATAACGTAAACCGCCATGGATCATGCGCGACAGCGCACCGCTGGCGGCTTGGCACCAGTCGCCTTTTTCCACCAGAATCGCCGGAATGCCCTGCAACGCCAGCTCGCGAAACGTACTGATACCGTTGATGCCGCCGCCGACAATCAACACCGGTGTCGACGACCGCAAGCGCAGCGTGCTCAGGCGTTGTTCGCGGGTTTTAATGTTATCCATGAGATGCTCCAGTTCCAGTACGCCAGGATGAGATCGTAGTCGCTGGAGCTGTGCTGAAGGATGAAAGGTGAAGGAATTGTTAATTCGATGAGTCGTAGTTGTGATTTCGTTCACTTAAATGGTGTTTAATAGACGGCGGGATTTGAAGTGTGTGAAAGGTTTAAATGCAAAAAAATACTTATCAGAGCATGGCCGTATTTTACTAAGGAGTAATAGCATGAGAACGCAAAAGCGCTGTATGGGATATGTGGCAATTGTCGTGGATGATTATGACCGCGCCATTGAATATTACACTCAGAAGCTGGGATTCCATTTAATTGAAGATACACCTCAACCCGGTAAGCGATGGGTTGTCGTGAACCCTAATCCGCAAAGTGATTGCAATCTATTACTCGCTCAGGCTTCCAATGATCGACAGAAAGAATCTATCGGAAATCAATGCGGTGGCCGCGTATTTCTGTTTTTACAAACCGATGACTTCTGGCGTGACTATAACCAGATGAAAGCTAATGGCGTTACTTTCAGTGAAGAGCCGCGCGAAGAAGAATACGGCACAGTGGTCGTGTTCGAAGATATATACGGTAACCGCTGGGATCTTTATCAGAATAAATAATCATAACGACCGATGTGACAAGGAATTAATGAATGCTCATCACTTTTAGCGGATTACCCGGCACTGGCAAAAGCACCATTGCGCGGTTATTAGCGCAGCAGCTCGGCGCGGCGTATTTACGCGTCGATACCATCGAACAAGCGCTGCGATCGGGTCAAGAGAGCGAGAAAGCCATCGGCCCGGAAGGGTATTTCGTCATCTACGGATTGGCGCGCGATAATTTGCTGCTTGGTTCCACCGTTATTACCGACTCGGTTAACGACCTGCAACTGATCCGCAATGCTTATCGCGATATCGCCTTGTTAAGCGGCTCGCCGCTGCTGGAAGTCGAAGTGATCTGTTCCGATCGTAACAAACATCGCTTTCGTGTCGAAAATCGCGCGTCCGATATTAAAGGTTTGAAGCTGCCGGATTGGCAGGCAGTTGAACAGCGCGAATATCAAGCCTGGGAGCGCGACCATTTGCAGCTTGATAGCGCAATGCTCTCGGCGCAGCAGTGCGTGGATGTCATTCTGCAAGCGCTACCGAAAACGTCAAAATCCTGATCTTTCAGTGGTGGCGTTCAACGCGTCGCCACTTTCACCTGAAAGCTATTTTTCAACCTTAATGTGATCAATCTCCGGATTCGGCGCTTATGGCATTGTTTATTGCTGCGCATTTGTTATGAATGAAGTGCAATTTAGTTTCGAATGAAACATACAAGTTAACGAATCGGAGCATGTCATGAATAATACTTTCACTTCATTGCAACAACCTGATGATTTCAAACAAAACGTTCGTCTGATGAAAGGCGTGCTGAGAGAGCAGATCGGTGATGTCGAAGGTCTGTTTGAACAAGTCAGAAGCAAAATCGTCAGCGAAATTGCCGCCACTCGTGCAGAAGAGGCGCAAAACGGCAGCGCGTGGCCGCAGGTCAGTCAGCAGGATATTGCGGCGGGACGTATTAGCGATGAGGTGGAGGATCATATCCGTCGACGCGGTTGTGTGGTGGTGAAGCAGACTTTCCCGCGCGAACAGGCGCTGGCGTGGGATGAGTCGATGCTCAAGTACCTCGATGACAACGATTTCGACAACGTCTATCAAGGGCCGGGCGATAACTTCTTCGGCAATCTGGATGCGTCACGCCCGGAAATCTATCCGATTTACTGGAGCGATGCGCAGATGTCAGCGCGCCAAAGCGATGCCATGGCCCAAACGCAATCATTCCTCAATCGCTTGTGGAGGTTTGAGTCACGCGGCACACGTTGGTTTGAACCCGACGTCAGCATTATTTATCCCGATCGTATTCGCCGCCGCTTGCCTGGCACCACCTCCAAAGGCCTCGGTGCGCACACCGATTCAGGCGCGCTGGAGCGTTGGTTATTGCCGGCGTATCAGCAAGTGTTCAGCAAAATTTTCACCAACCAGTTTGATCAATACGATCCCTGGGATGCGGCGCATCGCACCGAAGTGAATGAGTATCAATCGGGCACCACCACCAAGTGTTCGGTATTCCGGACCTTCCAGGGTTGGACTGCGTTGTCGGATATGCAGATTGGTCAGGGCTTGCTGCACGTGGTGCCGGTGCCGGAAGCGATGGCCTATTTGTTACTGCGTCCGTTGTTGAAAGATGTACCGGAAGATGAGTTGTGCGGCGTTGCGCCGGGCAAAGTGTTGCCGGTATCAGCGCAGTGGCATCCGGAACTGATTGAAGGCTTATGTTCGATTCCCGCACTGCAGGCCGGCGATTCGGTATGGTGGCACTGCGATGTGATCCATTCGGTCGCGCCAGTAGAGAATCAGCAAGGCTGGGGCAATGTGATGTACATTCCCGCCGCACCACTGTGCGAGAAAAATGCCGCCTACGCGACCAAAGTGGCGCAAGCGCTGGCCACCGGTGCATCGCCAGGCGATTTCCCGCAGGAGGATTATGAAACGCAGTGGCGCGATCGCTTCTCCCTCGATGCGTTAAATGCCCATGGTCGCCGCAGTCTGGGATTAGGCTAAATTTCTGGTAAGCTTGGCAAAAATTTCACAGCAGCGGGTGTTATGAACGCACGTCATCAGCAGATTATCCAACTGGTTAGCGAGCGCGGCAGCGTCAGCGTAAATGAGCTGGCGCACACCACCGGCGTCTCGGAAGTGACGGTGCGTCAGGATCTCAATCTCCTCGAGAAAGGCGGCTTTCTGCGCCGCGTGCACGGTTCTGCCGTGGCGCCAGAAAGTGATGACGTCGGCGCGCGTATGCAAACCCGCTTCGCGGTGAAAAAGCGATTGGCCGAATACGCGGCGTCGCTAGTGAACAGCGGTGAAACGGTGTTCATCGAAGGCGGCAGCACCAACGCCTTGCTGGCGCGTGAACTGAGTGAACGCAACGACATCACCATCATTACCGTGAGCCATTACATCGCCGGATTGCTGCGCGAAAAGGGCGGCGATGTGATCATCCTTGGCGGCCTGTTCCAGAAAAGCAGTGAATCGGTGGTGGGGCCGCTGACGCGTTTGTGTATTCAGCACCTCAATTTCCACAAGGCGTTTATCGGCATTGATGGCTGGGATGCGGTCACTGGCTTTACCGGCCGCGATATGCTGCGCTGTGACGTAGTTAACGCCATCATGGAAAAACCCACGCACACCATCGCGTTGACGGATTCCTCAAAGTTTGGCCAGATTCATCCTTTTGCGCTGGCACCGCTTCAGCCGTTTAAACAGCTGATCACCGATGCTGAACTGGAGGCAAGCTATCTAAAAACGCTGCGCGAGAAGGGCGTGGAAGTGAGTGTGGTTTAACTTAAGCGGTCAGTTATTCAAGTGAAAAAGGATTGATGAATTGCCTGTTCCACAGACTTTCCCGATCCACATGGCTCAGTTCGGCTTCATCACAAACATGATGCCAATAGGTTTCGATAGCCGTTTTTAACATCATGAAATGCGTATGAGCGTCAGCGCGACTCAAAGCAAAATGATGAGCGGCATCCAGACAACTGCTCATGCGACTCAAATTATTGTTGCCGCTAATCAGCATCGCCTGCGAGGCTTCGTTGCCAGCGCGGCCCTGCGGGCAAATATCATAAGCAGGCGTAAGACTGAAGCTGTTGCCGTCCCAGAATGCAGCATGATTGCGGGCATGGTCATCGGTATTGCCGCAGAGAATATTGAAGCAAAGCCGTTTATACAGTTCCAGCAAAGTCTCTTTGGGCGAGGCAAATCGCTGACGAATAATTTCAGCGAGTGTTTCGTAACTGGCATAGCGCGCCAGCATATCGTCGAGTTCAAACAAGGTCAGCGCCGAAAGCATCACTTTTCGTGTCCATCCATCGGCTTTTTGTTCGCGGTCGAAACGCTCAATCATGATGACATCGCGTCCGGCTGCTTTGACTAACTTGACCGGAGCGACATGCAAACCTGCCAACTGCGCCAATCGCATCGCCAGGAATTCGCCTTTCACCACATTCCAGATATCCGTACTGGCAGAAAACTTAGCAATGTATTTTTTTCCCTCGGCCTCGATCAGCGCTTTGGGCCGCGCGCCACCGATCGACGTCCCATGAAAAAGCGCCTGATCCAATTCAGGTGTTAGCGGTACGCCTTTTTCGACCCGATCAGCAGACTCCATTAATTCAGGAAGGGTGACATTCGCAGCCGATCGCGGAACGTACTCCGTTGCCGAGTGCTGGAAATCAAGCGCACCAATACGATCTGAACCGGACTCGATGAGATATGTCAGCTCATCGAGTATTCCGGTATCGACATTAGCGCCTTTACGTCCCATTCGACGGTTGATAATGACACGACGTCCCCAGGCATCAGGCGCGCTATCACGAATACAGCCCGCAATCGTTAACCCATTCAGCGGCGAAATAACGCCAGTCTGCAGAGGAAGTTCATTGGGATTGAGCGGAATGCAGTTTTCTCGCTGCAGATAACTACGACCATAGTTGAAAAACAGCGTATCGCCTTCAGCCTCTAGCCTGCCCGCCACCACTGGCGATGTTTCACCTGGTAGCCATATCCATACGTAAGCGTCTCTTAAACGCGCTTCAGAAGTCATCCTTCACCTTCCTGCTGCTCTTTTTTTTGCTGGTGTGTTTAGGTAACAGCTTTAGCTTTTCCTCAACACGGTTTCGATGGCTGACCAATGAGGGCAAACTCACCTCTGTATCAAACAGGGGAATGCCCAGGATGGCCGCAATCTCGAAATAACTGCCAATCTGACATTTCACATCGCCTTGCTCAATACGATGCAAAGTCCCGCGCGAAATGCCGGCTCTTTCAGCCAACTCGGATACCGGAATTTGCTTCTCGATCCGTTCAGCACGAATCAAGGAAGCTAATAGGGCAATCGCTTCCTGCGCATAGCGTGAGGTTGGTGAAGTAAGAGAAGTCATGATTTGTTCCATACACGGTACCAATAAGCGTTATATGTACAATATATGGAACATCATAGCCTGATGTGAAGGATTTTATCAATGTTGTAAACCGCCATGGATGTTCTCTGTATGGTACCAATGATACTTATTGGTGCCATACAGAGAACATTTAACCATTCTGCTTTAACCCACCAACGCCTGCGCCGTCACTTCATCCGTAATCAAACCGGTCACCAGACCGCTGGCCAGCACGGCGCGAATCGCAGCAACTTTACTGGCGCCGCCTGCCAGGGCGACAATCTCTGCGCGATGCGAAAGATCGAGATCTACCGACAAGGTGCGTGCCGTCAGGTTGGTGTGAATCATCTGTCCGTTGGCATCGAAGAAGTGGCCCAGCAGTTCGCCGACCGCTCCGGATGAGGAGATATCATTGATCTCCGCTTCATCAATCATACCGGCTTCAACCAGCTGAGCGGCGGGTTCGACGGTGCCAATGCCCACCAGTTTGACTTCACTCTGCGCCGCCATGGCAAACACCTCGCTCACACCGCGCTGCGCCAGCAACACTTCACGATCTTCCTGAGTATTCGCAAAGAAAGGCACAGGCATCATGTAAGCCTGCGCACCGGTTTTCTCGGCGATACGATGCATGACGTCGTGGGGATTGAGCGCGTAGTTGCGGGTTAAACAGCCGAGCAGCGAGACAAAGCGCATATGCGGGGCATCAATACGCGGCAATTGGTGGATGGCGGCGGAAAGGGTGCGGCCGTGTCCCAAACCTAGCGTGGTAGAAGGCGACGCGGTGAGCAGGTTACGCAGGTAATCCGCGCCCGCCATACCCAGCACACGTACCGGCAAACCTTCTTCACCAAGGTCAGGCGCGACATGACAGAAGTTAAGCGCGAATTTTGCTCGCAGCCGATCTTCTAATGCGACGCAGGCTACGATATCGCCATCGATAGACACCTTCACCGCGCCTTCCGCCACCATGCGCGCAATCATGCGGTGCGTTTTCACCGACGGCAGCCCAAGTCGTTTCGCCACTTCCGCCTGCGTTAAACCGCCGACGTAGTGCAGCCAGGCGGCGCGCAGCGCCAGAGATTCGTCGCGTTCACTCGAGGTTGGTGCCGGTTTCATTATTTATACGTCCTGTTAATTAGACAAATGCAGATCCTGCACGCCGGTATCAATATGTCCGGCCCAGAAGGCGACGCTTTCGGCGATCTCGGCCACCACATTGCTGTCGGTTGGCTCGCGCTCTTTAAAGCTCAGTTCAAGGCAGATCTCATTATCCTGCGCGCCGCCGCGCGCCAGCGCGTCCAGCAGCGGCTGGGGCTGAATGCGGCCGCCGGCATTGTACTGCAATGTAAAAGGTCTGTGTCCGCCTTTATCCAGCATGCTCTGTTTAATATGGATAATCGGAGAATAACGCGGCACCGCTTCCGCCCACGCATAGGGATCGTAATCGCGCGGATCGGCGGAGGTAACATCACCGTGATCGATATCCGCCATCATCCACATCGGCAGCGCCATCGAGGCTTCGCTCAAACGCTGCTGCAGCGCTAAACAGGCAGGAATGGTTTCACCAAACTCGCGGCCCACGCTCATCGGCTCCCAAAACAGGTATTTCAGTCCGGCGGCTTTGGCGTGTTCGGCAACGTCCGCCCAGCAATCAATGGCGATATCGATCAGTGCTTCGCGGCGTGCAACATCGTTGAAATCCTGCTGGGTAAAGATGGCGAACTGCGATCCCACCGAGTCGCCACCCAGTTCGGCGGTGATATCGGCGAAGGTTTTAAACCAGTCGACGTAATAGCGGCGCACTTCAACATCAGGATGGCCAAAATGGTTGAGTCGACCATACGGCCCAGTCATGCCGGAGGTGACGCGCACGCCGGTGGCGCGCAGCGCCTGTTGCATCAGGCGCGTCATGCGCGTGATGGTCGCAGCGGGCCAGCCGGGATTGATGAATTCATGGGTGAGCTGCACATCACGAATGCGGATCTGCTGCGCCACGGTGTTAATCAAATCCTGCGGATCGGCAAAGCGATTCACCAGCGGATTGGTATTCAGTGACAGCGTTAACGGCATGTTTCACCTCTTATCCGGCATGCGCACGCAGCGGCGCGGGAGCAGCAAAGGTGGCGTTGAACCACTGAGTGAAAGCCTGTTGCTGCGCGTCATCGAGGTGCAATTTATGCTTGGTACGACGCCACAGCACATCCTCAGCCTGTTGCGCCCACTCATTTTCCACCAGATAACGCACTTCGGCTTCATACAGTTGCCCACCAAAATGACGGCCAAGATCGCCCAGCGCATTGGCATGACCGATCAACTTATCGATACGCGTGCCATACAGCCGCGCATAGTGTTTACGCAGCGGCTGCGGCAGCCACGGCCAGCGCGCTTTAACCTGCTCTAAGAAACTGTCGAAATCAGCGTGTGGCATATCGCCGCCCGGTAAGGTGGCGCCACGCGTCCAGTCCGCGCCCATGTTGGGGAAGAACGGTGCCAGCTTCTGAATGGCGTGTTCAGCCAGCTTGCGGAAGGTGGTGATCTTGCCGCCAAACACATGCAGCAGTGGGGCGTTTTGCTGATCGTCGAGGTCAAACACGTAATCACGGGTCACCGCCGATGGATTGCCTTTGCCGTCATCAAACAGCGGACGCACGCCGGAAAAGCGCGTGATCACATCGCTGGCGCGCAGTTTCACCTTGAAGTAGCGATTTACCACGTCGATCAGATATTGCTGTTCGCTGTCGTCGGCGGTGACCGCTTCCGCTTTGCCTTGCCACGGAATATCGGTGGTGCCGATCAGCGCTTTATCGCCCTCATACGGATTGATAAAAATCACCCGCTTGTCGGTGTTCTGCACCAGATACGCCTGCTGACCTTCCCAGAATTTCGGCACGATGATGTGCGAGCCTTTGACCAGCCGCACGTTGCGACTGCTTTTGGTGTGCGTCACCTGATTAACGATATCCAGCACCCATGGCCCGGCAGCGTTGACCAACACTTTGGCAAACACGGTGCGCGAGGTGCCGCTGGCATCCTGCAGGGTGATTTCCCACTTACCGTTATGACGCGTCGCCGCCACGCAGCGGGTGCGCGGCAGAATGGTGGCACCACGCTCGGCGGCATCCAGCGCATTCAACGTCACCAGCCGTGCATCATCCACCCAGCAATCGGAGTACTCGAATCCTTTGCTGTAAGTGTCCAGCAGCGGCGCACCTTCGGGATCGCGCGATAAATCCAGCGAACGCGTGCCCGGCAGCTTTTGACGGCCGCCAAGATGGTCATAGAGAAACAGGCCGAGACGTACCAGCCACGCCGGGCGATCGGTTGGGCTGTGCGGCAACACAAACCGCATCGGCCAGATGATATGCGGCGCGGCGTTGAGCAGCACTTCGCGCTCGATTAACGCCTCACGCACCAGACGAAACTCGTAATACTCCAGATAACGCAGCCCGCCGTGCACCAGTTTGCCGGAGCGCGATGAGGTGCCCTGCGCGAGGTCATCTTTCTCACACATCATCACCGACAAGCCGCGACCGGCGGCGTCACGTGCGATACCCGCACCGTTGATACCGCCGCCAATCACAAACAGATCCAGCATGTGTTCACTCATGATTTACTCCTTAAAACTGTTTTAGCGCGTGCCAGGCGGCAGGAAGATCGTTACGCATCTGCTGATAGGTGGGGAACAGCTGGTTGTAGCGCTGCATCAGTTCGTTGGCTGGCGCTTCGGGCGCATCCAGCAGCGGCATCACCCAGGTTTTGACACAGCTCTCCATCGACGGATAGGCGCCAATCGCTACCGCCGCCATCATCGCGGCACCGGCCGCTCCGGCTTCGTCGCGCTGGCTGATGCGCACCGGCGCACCAATGCAGGCAGATAAAATCTGGCGTAACTGCTGCGAACGCACCGCGCCGCCGGTTAAACGGATTTCGCCCGGCAAACTGCCCATCGCCTGATAGCAATCGCGCGCGGCAAAACCGATGCCTTCGATTACCGCCCGCACCAGATCGCCAAAGTTGTGGGTGTAACTCAGGCCGGTAAAGCTGGCGCGCGCTTCGGCATTAACAAACGGTCCGCGCTCACCGGCAATCGAGATATAAGGGTGATAGAGCAGGCTGCCGGGCTTGGCCGCGTTGAGCCAGCGATCGATATGTCCCACCAAGCGGGCATGATCGATTTCACAACCAAAGCTGTTGAGCAGATCGCTGGCGAGATTCAGCAACCAGTCGAGATTGAGTGTCGATGCCATATTGGTTTGCACCTGGGTGACATAGCCCGGCCACGGCAGCGGAATCACGTAGCCGGTTTGCGCCGGATTCAGCCACACTTCATCGATGGTGACGCTGCGCAGATGTACGCCGGTCGATCCGACAATCGAGCAAGCGGTATTGGCTTCGCCGGTATGCACGCCAGCGCCAAGCGCGGTCATCGCCATATCGACATAGCCGAGACAGATTGGCGTGCCGGCCCGTAAACCGGTGGCCTGCGCGGCTTCAACGGTTAATGGATGGGTGGTTTCCGTACCTTCGATAATTTCCGGCAGCAGATGACGACGCTGTTCCAGCCCCAGCGCGGCAATCACCTGATCGTCATAACGCTGGTGGCGGAAGTTGCCAAAGGTAAAGCTTGCCTCGGAAGGATCGGTGGCGCGAATACCAGTGAGATTGAGGTAAAGCCAATCTTTGCAGTGTAGCGCCACTTCGCTGTTGGCTAACAGCTCGGGAAAGAAGTGATCCATGTGCGCCAGCTGCGATCCCTGCTGACAGGTGTTGAGTCCGGTGCCGGTGGCGCTAAAGCGTGCGGCAGCTAACGGATGTTGATTGAGTTTTTCAACCGTCGGTGCCGCGCGCGCATCTAACCAGATCCACGCATCGCCGACCGGTTGATTATTGGCACCCACCAGCCAGCTGCCGTCGCCTTGTGCGGTAACGGCCACTGCAACAACCCGCACGGCGAGATTGTCGACGCGCTCGCCCAGTTTACGTATCGCGGTGACCGCATCCTGCCAGGTTTGGCTCATTGACTGCTGCGCCGCGCCGCCTTCGCTGCGGTAATAACTGTTACGCACCGATGCGCATGCCAGTTGCGTGCCTTCCAGATCAAACGCCACCGCTTTAACCACCGAGGTGCCGGAATCCAGACCCAGAATGATATCGCCACTATCCACGTACACCTCCGAAAGAAGAAGAGTTCTGTTCATCGCCGTGATCACCGGAAAGGTGTTAATGGGCTGTGATGAATTTGCTAAATAATGTCTTACACCACTTCTCACTGAGATAACATATCATCTGTATTATTTTTCGATAAAACCAATAAATTTCATTTCGGATAGCGAAGCAGATCACGGATTAGGTGGTAAAACCTCACAGGAAGAAATGAGATATCACGGCGAAAAGGCTTATAGGGCGGGGTTTAGTGCGCTTTGTGACGAGGCCGACATCAAATAAGCGATCCAGATCGCTCTCCTGAAAAAATTGCGCGCCACCTGTTGACAATTTAGTCACATCAGCACAATTCTCATCACACAAGTTATCACATTTATAACATTATCGGCGCGATTATCGCAGCTGATGTCAGTGAGAGGTCACGTTATGTCCGATGTCTCAATTCAGGCCCAGCAAATTTCCCGCAAGCGCGTCCGACGCTATGCCGCCATCGGCGCAGTGGTGATCGCGGTTATCGCGGCGATGGCGCTTGACACCAAGGTGGTAAAAATTGGCTCCGCCGATGACGCGCAGGAGCAGGGGTTCTCGCCGGACAGTTACGGCCAGAAGACCTTCCCAACCATTCAGCAGGATGTTGAATCACGCGCGGTAGAGGCCAAAACGTTAGTTGATGCGCTGCAGGCTAATCAGCAGGAAGCGGTGCAGAAGTATGGCGTTGGCGCGCCGCTGCCGGTGTTCGCCGTTAAATTCTCCGGCGTGGTGCAAGCCGGGCAGATGGGCATCTTTCCGCTGAAAATCGACGGATTGCCGACAGATATGCAGGTGCGGCTGCAAACCGGTCCGGCGATTACCGGCACCGATCTGCGTGACGCCAATGGCAAGATTCAGTTCGGCGATTTCACTAACCAAATCGAGTATCAAAATGCCGGTTCGGCGATCAATCGTGCGATGAAAAGCGCGGTGCTCGACAAGCTGGATCGCGATGCGTTGCCGGGCAAAACCGTGCAGGTAGTTGGCGTGTTCCGCTTGCTCAACGCAAAAAACTGGATGGTGACGCCGGTCAGCATGGAGGTGAAATGAAACCGTTCAACCTCAATCCCGCCTTGCTGAAAGGCGAAGTGATTCTGCAGGCGCGCAACGTCAGCAAAGTGTACGGCTCCACGCACGCGCTGAAGGGCGTCAATTTCGAAATTCGTCGTGGCGAAGTGACCACGCTGTTTGGTGAAAACGGCGCGGGTAAATCGACGCTGATGAAAATTTTGTCTGGCGTGATTACGCCAACAACCGGGGAAATCTTATTACACGGCGAGGAGAAGACCTTTCGATCCGCCACCGAAGCGCGTGACTGCGGCATCTCGATTATCCATCAGGAGTTGAATCTCGCGCCAAATATGAACGTGCGCGACAACATCTTTATGGGGCGCGAAATCATGAAGCCGGGCGGCGTTGATTATGCCGAAGAGGCGCGCGTGACGGCGCACCTGATGGCAGCGCTGGAGGAGGAGATTGATCCGCTAACGCCAGTGGAGAACCTGCGTCTGGGCCAACAGCAGATTGTGGAGATTGCGCGCGCGCTGTCGGTCAATTCGCAGATTCTGATCATGGATGAACCCACCTCGGCACTCAGCGCAGCAGAAGTGGCGGTGCTGTTCCAGGTGATCCGTGATTTAACCAGCCAGGGCGTGGCGATTGTCTATATCTCGCATCATCTGGAAGAGGCGCTGGAGATTACCGATCGCGCGGTGGTGCTGCGCGATGGCGTGATGACCGCCTACGCCAAACGCGATGAGATCGATCTCGAATGGATCGTGCGCAACATGGTCGGCGATCACTTTGATCTGGGATCGCCACCGCAGGGTTACAACTTCGGGCTGCCGGCGCTGACGGTGAAAGATCTGACGCTGAAAAGCAAAACCGGCATTCGGCTGGTGGACAACCTCTCGCTGTCGGTGCAAGCCGGCGAGATCGTCTGCATTTACGGGCTGATGGGCGCGGGGCGCACCGAGCTACTGGAGTGCATCGCCGGACGTCTGCATCAAAGCAGCGGCCATATTCTGCTGCAGGACACCGATATCTCCGCGCTGACCATTTCCCAACGCATTCAAATTGGACTGGCGCTGGTGCCAGAAGATCGGCAGCGCGATGGCCTGGTACAAACCATGTCGGTGGGGGAAAACCTGTCGCTCGCCAGCATCGGCGACTTTGTGCGCGGGCTGGTGCTCTCCAGAAGCCGGGAAAAACAGCTGGTTAACGACAGCATTCGCAACGTGACGGTGAAGACCGCCGGTGGCGATGCGGCGATTGGCTCGCTCTCCGGCGGCAATCAGCAAAAAGTGGTGATCGGCAAAATGCTCGCCACCCGTCCCAAAGTGATTCTGCTGGATGAGCCGAGCCGTGGCATCGATATCGGCGCAAAAGCGGAAGTGTTTCGCCTGCTGGCGGAGAACGCCAAAAAGGGGCTGGCGGTGGTGTATACCACCTCGGAAGTGGGCGAATGTCTGAGTATTGCCCATCGCATTGTGGTGATGAGCAAAGGGCGCATCTCCGCCATCTTCGACGCAAGCGTCAGTAAAGAACGCATTATGGCCGCTTCAGGCGAGTCTCTGGTGGCATGACATGAAAAGTGGAGCAAAAGGTATGACTGACAGAACACAAACGCTGGACACGCCGCCGGTGGTAAACAAGAAAAAAAACGACAAGCAGCTGAATGTGGCGCGGCTGCTGCTGGAAGGGCGCGCGTTCATCGCGCTGCTGGTGATTATCGCTACCTTCTCAATGTTATCGCCCAACTACTTTACCGGCGCCAACTTCCTCACCATGGCATCGCACGTGGCGATTTTCGGTCTGCCGGCGATCGGCATGCTGTTGGTGATCCTCAACGGCGGCATTGATTTATCGGTGGGCTCTACGCTCGGTCTCGCCGGTGTAATGGCCGGATTTATGATGCAGGGCATCAACCTGGAAGCGCTCGGCGTGGTGCTCTATCTGCCGGTGTGGGCGGTGGCGATTTTGACGCTGGTGGTCGGCGCGCTGGTGGGATTAGTCAACGGCGTACTTATTGCCTGGTTCCGCGTTCCGGCATTCGTCGCCACGCTCGGCACCATGTATGTGGCGCGCGGCATTGCGCTGCTGATCACCAACGGCCTGACCTACAACAAACTCTCAGGCAGCGAAGCGCTGGGAAATACCGGCTTCGACTGGCTCGGCTTTAATCGCATCTTCAATATCCCGGTTGGCGTGCTGGTGCTGGGCGTGGTGGCGCTGGCATGTGGTTTCCTGCTCAGCCGCTCGGCGTTTGGTCGCTGGCTCTACGCTTCGGGTGGTAACGAACGCGCGGCCGATCTGTCGGGTGTGCCGGTGAAACGCATCAAAATCAGCGTCTATGTGTTGTCTGGCGTCTGCGCCGCACTCGCCGGGCTGGTGCTCTCCTCACAGCTCACCTCGGCGGGCCCAACCGCCGGTACCACCTATGAACTGACCGCCATTGCGGCGGTGGTGATCGGTGGCGCGGCGCTGACCGGTGGACGCGGCAACGTGCGCGGTACGTTACTTGGCGCGTTTGTGATTGGTTTTCTCTCTGATGGCCTGGTGATTATCGGCGTCTCTGCTTACTGGCAGACGGTGTTCACTGGTGCCGTGATCGTGCTGGCGGTATTGCTCAACACCCTGCAATACGGACGGCGCGCTCGCTAACTCACGCGCGCTGTTTCAGCAGCGCGCGGATATCCGTAAAACCTGTACCCCAAATAATAACGGAGCACCAACTATGTTCACTAAACGTCTCTTCATCGCGGCCGCAGCTATGGCCATCACCACTTTTGCTGCACCCACCTGGGCAGATAACGGGTTAATGACGATTATCGTTAACGATCCTTCCAACCCTTACTGGCTGACGGAAGGTCAGGTGGCGCAGAAAGCCGCTGAAAAGCTGGGCTACAGCGCCAAAGTCAGTGCACACAAAGGCGATACCAATACCGAAAGCCAGCTGATTGATACGGCGATCACTAATAAATCGAAAGCGATTATTCTCGACCCGGCTAACGCCGATGGCTCGGTCGGCTCGGTGAAAAAAGCCATCGCCGCTAATATTCCGGTGTTTATCATCAACGCCGAACTGAACCAGAGCGGCCTCGCCAAAGCGCAGTTGGTTTCTAACAACGCGCAGGGCGCGGCGGTTGGCGCGATGGAGTGGGTGAAGCAGGTTGGCGATACCGCCAACTATGTCGAGCTGGTTGGCCCGCCGTCAGATAATAACGCCGCCACCCGCGCCAATGGTTTTGATACCGTGCTGACGCAATATCCCACGCTGAAGAAAGTAGGCCAGGAAGTGGCTAACTGGGATCGCACCCAGGGCTTCAACAAAATGCAGTCGCTGCTGCAGGCCAATCCCAACATCAAAGGCGTGATCAGCGGTAATGATGAAATGGCGCTGGGCGCGATCGCTGCGCTGAAAGAAGCTGGCAAACTGAATCAGATCAAAGTCGGCGGTTTTGACGGTTCACCGGATGCGGTCGATGCCGTGAAAGCCGGTACGCTGGCTTACACCGTGATGCAGCCAGTGGCGCAGTTCGCGCAGAAAGCGGTAGAGCAGGCGGATAGCTTCCTGAAAACCGGCAAAACCGGAGCAGCCTCCGAGAAGCAACTGTTTGACTGCATCCTGATTACCAAAGAGAACGCCGGTAACTTTGCTTCACCGTTTGTTCTGAAGCAGTAAATAAACCAGGTCGCCATAAATGGCGACCCTACATAACGCGATATCTTCTGTAGGGTCGTCATTTATGGCGACCTCAAGCATTTGCCAAAACCACAATTAGACGCTGTAATGAGTGCCGAACCCGCTTTCCGCTTCACTTTCCCGGATGAAATATGGCGCACAACCCGCAGGACTCTTCCCTTGGCGTATTTATGGCCGAAACCTTACCCAGCGATAGCCGTCAGGCGCGCCAGCTCGCCCGTCGTCAGCTAATCGCCGAAGCGGTAATGGCTGAAGGGGCGATCCGCATTGAAGATATCACCGATCGCTTTGGCATCAGTTTGATGACCGCACATCGCGATATTGACGAGATGGTAGAACGCGGCCTGCTGCATAAATCGCGCGGCGTGGTATCCGCGACTCCAACCAGCCTGGTTGAATCCAGCGATATCTACCGCGCCACGCGTCAACTGGAAGAGAAGCAGGCGATTGCCGATGTCGCCGCCACCTATCTCGAACCGGGGCAGGCGATTTTCCTCGATGATTCAACTACCGTGCTGCAGATGGCGCGACTGCTCTCCGCACGCGCGCCGCTAACGGTAATCACCAATTCACTCACCTTAATGAACGAGCTGCGCAACGGCCGCGATATCACCTTGATGGGCTTAGGCGGACAGTTCTATCACTGGTGCAATGCGTTTATGGGCCGTATGACGCGGGATGAAATTGCCAGCCTGCGTGCCGACGTGTTTTTCGTCAGCATGTCAGCGATTATCGATGATGCGGTGTTCCATCAATCTGCTGAAACGGTAGAGACCAAACGCGCGATGTTTGACGCCGCGCAGAAGCGCATTCTGATGATGGATAACACCAAATTTGAACGTCGGGCGCTGCACCGCTTTGCGCATCTGAGTGAATTCGATGTGGTGATTGTCAATCAGGGCACGCCGGTACCTATTTTGCGTCGTATGCAGGATTTAGGAGTAAATGTGGTGGTCGCCCCGATGAAAATAAATCATTCGGTTAATTCGTGAAAAGTGGGTCACCATTAATGGCGACCCTACGATTATATGGCATGCCAATCTTTACATTAATTTAAATATATTCCCGCCTCGTTGATTTTTTTACTTTCTTTAATTCGTTCAGCGTCTTATTCGGCAATTTCCTGGTCATGCACGCAGCGTAGTGCTCTATGGTTATTATTCGGCCCTGGTTCAGAATAATGAGGTATCTGATGCTGATTAAACTTAAACGCACACGAACGCATGATGAGGACAGGAATCTGGCAATGTGGCTCGCCACCGCAGCCGGCGTGCTCAATGCGATCGCCTTGGGGGCGTTTGGCTTTTTCCCCTCACACATGTCAGGTAATACCTCACAATTATCCAGTGAAGTAACGAACGTTAATTTCCGCGATATCACCTTTTTAGCCACCATACTGTTTGCCTTTGTTTGTGGTGCGGTCACGGCGAGAATGGTGGTGATCAGCGGATTAGCCAACGGCAATCGTATTATATTCTGCCAAATACTGTGGGTTGAAGGGCTGGCCTTAATCGCGTTATCGCTGTTTGAAATGTTCTTTTATTCATCGGCCAATAACCGGGAAGTTATTGTTATTCTCGGCTTCCTGATGGGCGTACATAATTCAACTTCAACGCAGTTATCCAATGGTCGCGTACGTTCAACCCATATTACCGGTACCTTAACCGATGCCGGAATTTCTCTGGCATCAGTATTAGCGGCGCTGTTCCGCCGCGATCCGTCAAAGCAGATCTCGGGCCAGAAACGCCAGCTGTGGACGCATCTGACCACCATTTTCTCTTTCCTGATTGGCGGGATTGTCGGCCTGATGATGTTTAAACATCTTGGTTTTAAAGCCATGGCGATGGTGGGCGGCATACTACTAATTGTTGCCACGTTGGCGATGGTGAGAACGGTGGTGCGCGTAAAGAACAACCGCTCACTGGCCTTAAAACCGTCCAGCAAATAAGGCCGCAACCTTAGCAGCCGCATTGATCAAGCGGCTGCTAAAGACGAGATTAGTCGATAAGATTTTTCGCTCTGGCCAGCAGAAACGCGGTCACAGACGTTGCGTCGGTGATCTTGCCTGCCAGAATTAATTCAAGAAATTCGACAGTTTTGATTTTTCTCGCGGTTAATCCTACTTCTTCTGCATCCAGATTTTGTCCCTGATAGCTCAGGTTACTCGCCAGATAAATGTGATAGCCCTGCGCGGAATAGCCTTGCGCTAATTTTTGATATCCCACGTGTTCAAGCTGCCCGGCAATCAGACCTGTTTCTTCTAATAACTCGCCAGCGGCAAGATCTTCAGGCGCGGCATCGGGCGCAAGTTCCCAGCTTCCCTGAGGCAGTTCAATGGTGCGTTCACCCAGCGGATAGCGGAACTGTTCAACCACATAGATGTGATCACCCTCGACTGGCAAAATCACCACAAAATCATTCTTCTCAATCACCGAATAGATGCCTTCGCTGCCATCGGCGCGCTGGATTTTATCCTCTTTCAAGGTTAACCAGCGGTTACGGTAAATCTCAGTTGAAGCAAGCGTATGGATTTCAGGTTTCACTGTTGGCCTCCGTGATTTCAATGAGTGAATAACTATAACCACGATCACCGTTAGCTTTTTCTGAATTATCGCGCCATCGCCTGTTTCAGGGCATGCAGAAAGACCGTGACGCGCGTTGGCAAATGGCGAGCGGTGGGAAACAGCGCCCACACGCCGAGCAGCTGCGGTTGCGCATCTCGCAAGGCAATCTCAATAGCACGCGCGGAGCCAGCTCGGCAGCGCAGGCGCTGGAGCAGGGCGCGGATTATGTATCGATTGGCAAAAGCGCACTGGCGAATCCCGACTGGCCGATGCGAATGTAGGGTCGCCATTTATGGCGACCGTATGGTTATTGCGCAAAGGCCCACGTCAATTTGCCGTTGTCGGAGACCAGCTTTTCCAGCTTCTTCTCGTTCACTTTCTTGCGTGCGCCTAACCGATCCGCCGTCAGCGCGCCGCTATCGCTGTGCGCAATTACCGTGTCTTTCGGCACGCTGGTCATCTTCTCAGCGATGGTTTCCAGCGCTTTGGCGTAACCGCCGCGATTGTTGAGATCAAAGTTCTTCAGTGGGAGCTGAGTTTCCAGCCATTTGCCCCAGTAGAATTCAAGGAACGGCGGCGGATTTTGCTCTTTGTCAAAGCCAATATCGCGCACGAAATAGACCAGCGAGCGATATTCATCATTCTGCATGTGCTGGCGGCCCAGCTCTTTCGGCAGCGCATCCGGTTTAATTTTGCCGGATGGCGTGTCCAGCCACACCAGATGTGCCGCTTCCATTTTTTGCCAGAAGGCGGACATGGTTTTCAGGCTGCGGAAGTCATTAGTAATGCGTACCTGCACCGGCGTGTTGAGACCGGCGATATCGGCGAAATTACTGAAAGTATGATGACCATCGGTAAGGTACAGCACATTATCCGGTGCAATCACCGCCGTTTTCATCGGGCCAGGTTCGCTGCCAACCGGCGCTTTACAACTGAAGCTGCTGGGCTGCGAGAGACGTGATTTACTATCAAATTTATCGACGCCTTTCTGACCCATGCTTTCGCAATAATCATCAAACAGCTTTTTCGGTTCGGCTTCATAACGATGTTGTTTGTAATCCAGCTGACGATAGCCAATCGCGGCCTGCGTCGGATGGAGTTGCGCTAACTGCACTTGCACAATATCACCGGCTTTGATGTCGGCGGGCAGCGCGGCAGATGCCTGTCCGGCTGACCACAACAGCGCCAGTATTGACCACGGTGTTCTCATTCCCTTTCCTCAAATCGCCCATTGCAGATGCGCACAATAGCATTTCTGTCATCTTGTCGCTGTAGCGTGATGGCTCGCGGTTGCCCAGTCGCAACCGCTTATCCAGACATCTGACCACACGGAGCTTTGATTATGGCACTCGCTGCTGTGCAACCGGCAAAACTGCAACACACCGTTATCGATCCCAGCGTGCGTATGCGCGAAACCCAGATTGGCGCGCAATGTGAAGTGCTGGCCGAAACCTATATCGAATATACCGAACTCGGCGATTTCTCTTATCTGGGAGAGCACTGCTGCGTCGCCGATGCGCAGATTGGACGCTTTACCGCCATTGCCAATCATGTGCGGATTGGCGCGCCCAATCATCCGATGGACCGCGCTTCGCAGCACCGTTTCACCTACTGCCCGGAATACTACGATGGGCAGGCGGAGCGCGATAATGGCTTCTTTGCCGAGCGACGCGCCGATCGCGTGATTATTGGTAATGACGTGTGGATTGGGCATGGCGTGATCGTTCTGCCGGGCGTAACGGTGGGGGATGGCGCGGTGCTGGCGGCCGGTGCGGTGGTGACGAAAGATGTACCGCCTTACACCATTGTCGGTGGCGTGCCAGCCAAAGTGATCCGTGCGCGTTTCGCTGCGGATATTGCCGCACAACTGCAGGCAATTGCCTGGTGGAACTGGCCGCTGGAGAAATTGATGACGAATCTGGCGGATTTCCAGTCATCCGATCTCCGCGCCTTCTGCCAGCGACACGGCAGCTAACCGCGCTGTAAGCGCCATTTGTCGTCGCAGCTAATCTCAAGTAAACTCAAAATACACTGTTTTTGAGATTGCTTGAGATGAAACTGCGTTGTCCGCCTGCTCAACTTATTGATTCGTTGAGTATCAGTGAGATTAATTCGCTTCTCGCTAGTCATGCCGAGTGGGATGAGCGCTATCTGCATTTCGATGAATTGTATCGTCGAGTCAGTGATGGCCAGATGCGTGAGAAACTGTGGAGCGCATTGAAATTCAAGCGCCGCAGCAGCGCGCAGCACTTTGTGATCGCCGATCAAACCGTGACCTGTAACCTCACGGCCAAAATCACGGCGGCGATGTCGATGGTCGATCGCATGACCTTTGCGCGCAATGGCGAACCGACGGATGAGGATGCAGCTTCCTATCTGATGTCTCAGCTGATCATGGAAGAGGCGATCTCATCCAGTCAGTTGGAAGGCGCGGCGACAACCTCGCGTGTGGCAATGGAGTTGCTGGCGGTGGGGCGTGCACCGCGCAACGAAGATGAAAGCATGATCATGGGCAATTGGCGGCTGATGCAGCACATTGCCACGTTGGGTGATGCGCCGTTGACACGCGCCGATATTCTGGAAATTCATCACATCGCCTGCGCTGGCATTAATGATGACAAATATCGGCCCGGTGCGGTGCGTGACAATAACGATGTGTTCGTTGCCGGGCGAGACGGCGAAATCATTCATCAGCCGCCGGATTATCAGCGGCTGAATAGCCTGCTGGACGCGTTATGCGCCGAAGTTGCGTGGCTGGAGCAGCAGGGCACGCATCCGTTGCTGGTCGCCTGCGTAATGCACTTTGCCATCGGCTACATTCATCCCTTTAATGATGGCAACGGTCGCACCGCGCGCGGGCTGTTCTACCATCATCTGATTCGTCACGGTTATAGCGCATTCCGCTACATCTCTATTAGCAAGCTGTTGAAAGCCGCAGCGGTAAAGTACGGCATCTCCTATCTGTACAGCGAAACCGATGAGATGGATCTAACCTATTTCGTGCAGTTTCAGTGTGAAGTGGTAATGCGCGCGGTTAATGCATTCACCGAGCAAATCGCCACGCTGCATAAAGAGCGGGAGCGTCTGGTGACGTGGGTGGAAGAGAATATGACCTTAGCCAAAGGTGAGCTGGATATCATGGCTATCGCACTGAATGCGCCGGGTTCGTTACTCAGCTCTGCTGGAATTAAATCGCGGCTCGGCATTGCGGATAACACCGCGCGTGCGCGCCTGAAAAATCTCACCGAACAGGGATTGTTGCGTCCACTCAAGGAGGGAAAAGGAACGGTGTATCAGGCGCCTGTTTCACTGCGCAAGCTGCAAGAGTGGCTGAAAAAGCGCGAAGGGTAACAACGCCATCGCAAGCAATCTCAAAATGCCCTTTTTTTGCGATTGCTTGCGATGTGGATTAGACCGGCGGATGCATCACCATCGCCGACAGCACCGCTTCCTGTGGCAGCCCGACATGCAGCAAAATCTGCTGGCGATAATGCTCATCGGCGTCGCGCGCGTCGTCGCTGAGCAACACGCCAACTTCATTGACGTTCTTGCCAGCCACCTGCACCTTGTCACGCGCGGCACTGCGCATCCATTCATACTCGATATCAATGTGGCCGGTATCAATACAGCGAATGCCATGCTGGCTGAGATCGTAAGCCAGCACCGTTGCGGTGGGGCCGAGCGACATCAGTACCATATCGTAATCGCGTGCGTGCGCCAGGACGGCGCTGTAGAGATCGTTGTAAACCGAGAAAGCGTTGCGATTGAGTGTGGTGATGCGTTTAATCTCCCGCGCGCCGCCGAGCAAATCGTTGCCGATGCCGAGACGCGTGCCGCTACCTTCCACAATTAATATCTTTTTGTCACTGAACAGTTGCCTGAACTTATTAAACACACGAGCAGCCTGTTGCTTATCCTTATAATCATGATAGGGACGCGTAACAGAGGTATTACCATAGCGATAATCTTTCTTTAATAACGCTTCATAATGGCGAAAATAAAACGCTTTATGAAAAAACCAGAATAGGGCCGAACCAAAACGCATATTCGAGGTGCCGCGAAAGGCATCGGGCAAACACAATAAGCATGTATTCTTCGGCTGGCTTCCGCGACGTAATATCTCTTTAAGGCGAATCGAGAGACGTTCATCGAAAGATTGAAAACCGATATTCTTGAACAAGGTCATTTCCAGCTCGCCGTCGCCATAGCGGCTTACGGAGAGCTTGTCGTTATTGAGCAGCAGGTCAATGGTCTGTTCAGGCGACATCACCTGATATTGCCGGGCATGCGCATTGGCAACCGGAAACTTAAAAGCAGCGTGTGTGAGTTTAAAAGGAAAACGTAATTTACGATAAAAGAAATCTGCGCTAATCATCATAACCTTCTTTTTTATAGCGGACTTGCCGCAGAGCAGTTATGTGATTTATATCACGCTCAATTGGGGATAACAGGCTGAGGAAACTCTCAAAAAGGTATTGGGACGCAATAGTTAATCAATTCAAAAAATCTTAAATAAAGACTGCGGAAATGAAAGTGTAATAAAAATGCGCTTATTCGCACCGCTGTGATAATCGTTGCCAGGAATAATCGCAGCGGTGCTTTTATAATCTATTAAGTTATTTCAATTAATGTCTAACTGTGAAAGCGATTTTCCGGCTTGACTAAGCCTAAACGATCGCGCAGCGTGCCCGGCTGATAGTCTCTGCGGAAGACGCCCGCGTCCTGCAGGCGCGGTACAACCTGTTCGAGGAAGCGATCTTCGTTCTCATCAATGTAGGTGGGCAGAATGACAAAACCGTCGCAGGCCTGATGCTGATACCAGTCAATCATCTGCTGCGCAATGCTATCCGCTGTGCCGGTCGGAGCAGGGAACGACAAGCTCTCCGCGTAGCGTTTCGCCATCTCACCCAGCGTCAGGTTCTGCTCAATGGCGCTGGCAATCACATACTGGAAACGGCCTTTGCTGCCGGTGATCTTTTCACGCAGATCCGGCACCGGACCGTCAATCGGATACTGCGACAAATCGATATTCATGCTGGCCGAGACAAAGCTCAGGCCCGATTCCACAGTAATCAATGATTTCAGGTATGCCGCACGCTCCTCGGCATCGCGCTGCGTGGTGCCGACAATCGGCACCATGCCAGGCAGAATGCGCAGTTGATCGGGCTGACGCTGATACTGCTGCGCACGCTGTTTCAGGGTTTGATAGAACTGCTGCGCGCGTTCCCGATTGGGTTGCACCACAAACAGCACTTCCGCCTGTTGCGCCGCCAGATCGATAAAGGCCTCCGAGACGCCAGCCTGAATCACCACCGGATGCCCTTGCGGCGGGCGCGGCAGGTTCAGCGGGCCCTGCACGTCGAAAGATTCACCCGGATGATCAAGTCGATGGAAGCGTGCCGGGTCGGCAAAGCGCGCCTGGGCTTTATCCAGAATCAGCGCGTCCTCTTCAAAGCTGTCCCACAGCGCTTTCATTACGTCGATAAATTCGGCCGCGCGGCGATAGCGATCCTCATGGCTGAAGTGTTCGCTGCGACCAAAGTTGCGCGCTTCGGCGTGGCTCAGCGAGGTAACCACGTTCCACGCCGCGCGCCCGCCGCTGATGTGGTCGATGTTGGCCAACTGACGCGCGGTGGTATACGGCACCGAATAGGAAGAGGAAACCGTGCCGCCAAGTCCGATGTGGTCAGTCACCGCCGCCAGCGCGGCTAATAATGTTAAGGGTTCAGACCAGCCAACCTGACGATGCTGCACGGTGTGCGTCAGATGACCGCCATAAACATCATCAATCGCCAGCTTGTCAGCGACAAAAATCATGTCCAGCTTTGCGGCTTCGGCGCGTTGGGCAATTTTGCGATACAGCGGCCAATTACTGCCGCCGGTCGCGGCCGAATCGGGATGACGCCAGCCGCCCTGATGAATACCGGAGTCGAGGTAGAGCGCCAGATTCATCATGGTTTGGCGGCTCCGTTGGCGTTAAAGAAGGAGGCATCCACCAGTTTGTCGGCTTTTAAGCCGGGTTTGATCAGGCCGCCGCGGGTAAAGGTATCAATCGCCAGCTGCTGGCGTTTTTCCACCAAGGCGTAATCTTCTACCGGCGCGTTGTTTTCACGCTGTACTTTGCTCAGCGCCACCGCATCTGGCAGACGCAGCAGTTTGGCGATCTCGCTGGCGTACGCTTGTGGATGCGCCACGCCCCACGCGCGTGCGCGGATCAGGCGCTGACGGAAGTCTGCGAGCTGCTCTCGCTTGCTGGCGATGGCGCTATCGGTTGCCACCAGATAGTTTGAAACCGGAGAGTTTTTGCCGTCGATGGCGATACGATCGCCGGATTGGGCCACGGCAAACGACACTTAGGGTTCCCAGGTTGCCACCGCATCCACCGCGCCATTATCCAGCGCCAGCGTTGCTTCCGACGGCGTAGTAAAGACAAAACTGACGCTGTCGTCTGGCAAACCCGCTTCGTGCAGCGCATTCAGCACCATATTTTGTCCGGCCGAACCTTTTACCGTCGCCACTTTTTTGCCTTTTAAGTCGGCAATGCTGTGCAGGGCGCTATCCTTTTTCACCACGATGGCATTGCCGAGATATTGCGATGCCTGAATGGCGCGGATCTGCGCGCCCGCCGCTACGGCAAATGACAGCGGACCATCGCCGACCAATCCGGCATCCAGATGCTGGGAGTTGAGCGACTCCAGTAGCGGCGCAGCGTTGGGGAACTCATACCATTTGATTTCATATGGCACATTGTTGAGCTCGCCGGCGGCGGACATCACTGCGCGAGCATTACCTTTTTGATCGCCAACGATCAGTTCGTTGCTGGCAGCCTGTGAAGTCACCGTGAGGAGCAACAATGAGCAAGCTAATAAAGTGATTTTCATAACGTTTCCCGGGTAAAAAGAAAACAGCGTAAGTTTTCAACTACAGCGGGCGTAGTAATAAATCCGCACAAGGTTATGTCTCAGGCGCAAAAGCCAGCAAATCGCGTACTCTCGCCATTTACCGTTATCAAAAAATGCGAATTTTCCTCACTAATGATTAATTCTCTCAACGAAAATGAAACGTGATTTCAGTCACACATTGAGCGAGGCGGTAGCTGGCAGCCATTAGCCAAACTACATTCATTAGCGGAGCTAACGACACACCTCGCAACGGGTTTTTACTAAACGGTAACGTACGTTAAAATTCTGTTGATTTTATGTGGGGTTATTTTTGAGGTTTTTCGATGAAAATGGTTGAGGGATTAGCATGGTTAACAAACTAACCAGTATCGTGCTCGCGATTCTGGCGATTGCCTTGCTGTACATGGGCGGCAAGCTGTTAATGCTGGGCGGCAGCGCCTTCTATGCACTGATGGCGGTGGGCTTACTTATTACCGCAATTTTACTGTTCCGCAACCAGCGCAGCGCGCTGGCGCTGTATGCGGTGCTGATGTGGATTACGCTCGCCTGGATTATCTGGGAAGTGGGCTTTGATAAATGGCAGTGGATCCCACGCGGTGACCTGTTCGGTGTGATCGGCCTGTGGCTGGCGATGCCGTGGGTGGTGAAACCGCTGTATCGCGGTGAACGCCGTTTCCACGGCTTCCTCGGCGGCACCGTGATTATCATGATTGTGGTGGTGATTGGTCTGTGCTTCTACGATCCGGTTCCGCAGCAAGGCACCATCAGCAATGCCCGCGAACAGAACAGCGAGCAGGGCGCTGCTAACGACTGGACTGCGTACGGTGGTTCGTCTGACGGCCTGCGTTTCTCATCGCTGAATCAAATCAGCAAAGAGAACGTCAAAAACCTCGAAGTTGCCTGGACTTATCACACTGGCGATCTGCGCCAGGATGCGGATGCCAGCGAATACACCTTCGAAGCCACGCCGCTGAAAGCCAACGGCATGCTGTACTTCTGTACGCCGCATAACGAAGTGCACGCGCTTGATCCGGAAACCGGCGCGGTGAAATGGAAATTCACGCCGAATAAAGATCGCTCTTACCTGCAGCAGCATCAAACCTGTCGCGGCGTAAGCTACTACGAAGAAACCCCGGTTGCCGCGCAGGATAGCGCAGCGAATCCGGCTATCTGCCGTAAGCGTATCTTTAACGCCACCACCGATGCGCAGCTAATTGCGCTGGATGCCGATACCGGTAAACCGTGCGCTGATTTCGGTCAGAACGGTGTGGTTGATCTGCACGCCAACATGGGTGAAGTGCGTCCACATGCGCTGATGCAAACCGCAGCACCGCTGGTCGCGGGCAAGCTGGTGATCGTTGGCGGTTCCGTGATGGATAACGGCTTCAACAGCGGCAACCCGTCAGGCGTGATTCGTGCGTACGATGTGCAAAGCGGTCGTCTGATGTGGAACTTTGATCCGGCCAACCCGGAAAACACCGCACCAATCGCTGCTGGTCAAAACTACCCGCAGGACACGCCAGTAGCGTGGGGCACGCTGAGTGCTGACCTGAAAAACGGCGTAGTATACGTACCGTTTGGTAACGCTTCACCGGATGAAGTGGGCATTGAACGCGATCCGAACAGCAACACCGAGAAGTTCCGCGATGCGCTGGTGGCGCTGGATCTGCAAACCGGTGCGTTCAAATGGCGCTATCAGAGCTCCAACCACGATCTGTGGGACCGCGATAATCCGTCACAGCCTTCGCTGGTGGACATCGATTATCAGGGCCAGAAGCAGCCTGTGGTGATCCTGCCGACCAAAACCGGCAACCTGTTTGTGCTGAACCGTCTTACCGGCCAGCCGGTGTATCCGGTAAATCAGGTGAAGGTCTCCACTGAAGGTGGCGTCGCAGGCGAGAAATTTGCGGCAACCCAGCCGGTTTCCAGCCTGAACTTCATCCCGCAGCCGTTGACTGAGAAGTCAATGTGGGGCATCACGCCGTTTGACCAGATGTCATGCCGCATGGATTTCCGTAGCCTGCGCTATGACGGCAATCCGTGGACGCCAGCAACTGAAGGTGGTTCGCTGATCTTCCCTGGCAACATTGGTGTGTTCAACTGGGGTTCTGTTGCCGTCGATCCGCAGCGTCAAATGCTGATTGCCGCGCCAGTGCGTCTGGCTTACAAATACAACCTGATCAAGCGTAGCGAGCAGACCGCCACCGAGCGCCTGTTCACCAAAGATGGCACGCCATACTGGAACGAAAACTTCCACGGTGATTACGCGATTCATATCCAGCAGATGGCGTCTGGCCTCGGCATTCCATGCGTTGCGCCACCTTGGGGCCGCATGGTGGGCGTGGATCTGAAGACCGGTAAAACCGAATGGCTGCGTCGCGTCGGCGTCACCAAAAACCTGAAGACCAGCTTCCTGCCAGGCCGTTTCCCAATCGGTTTCCCGATGGGCATGGTGGCGCACGGTGGTCCATTGCTGACCGCAGGTGATCTGGTGTTCCACGGTGCAACCGCGGATAACTTCTTCCGCGCTTACGACAGCACCACCGGCGAACTGCTGTGGCAAACCGAGCTGAGTGCCGGTGCGCAAGCCACACCGTCTACCTTTATGGGCAAAGACGGTAAGCAGTACGTGGTGATTGCAGCAGGCGGTCACGGTTCGCTCGGCACCCAGGCGGGTGACAGCGTTGTGGCATTCCGTTTGAAGTAACCGAATAGTGCGAAAATGTATGACAACGGCTGGTGCATCGCATCAGCCGTTTTTTTACGCTTAGAAAACCAACTGTACTTTGGCGGCTCGATCTTTATCCGCAGCCAGTTCCAGCGCAAGTGCCGCATCCTGCATGGGCATTTCGGCTGATAGCAGCGGCAGCGGATTGATTTTGCCTTGCTCGAGCCAGCGTACCGCAGTGGTGAACTCGCTGGTGAAGCGGAAGGAGCCACGCAGCTGTATCTCTTTGACCAGCAACGGTCCGATAGGATAGTTCACTTCAGCCGCGCCCATGCCGAGCTGCACGATAATGCCGCCCGGACGGGTAAAGGCAACCAGCGAAGCCACCGCCGCGCCTGCACCAGAAGCTTCAAAACAGACATCAAAACAGCCGCCATTTTCCGCTAAGAGTGCAGTTTGCTGTTCGTCACGCGGATCGATCGCCGCGCTGGCGCCCATCTCGTTCGCCAACTGACAGCAACGTTCGCTGATGTCGGTGGCCACCACTTCGGTGGCACCGGAAGCCAGTGCCGCCGCTATCACCAGACAACCGATCGGCCCGGCACCGGTGACCAGCACGCGCTTGCCGGTTAAATCACCCGCCTGACGCACCGCATGAATGCACACTGCCAGCGGTTCGGCGAAGGCCATCACTTTAGCATCCGCGCTATCGCTGTACGGCACGCACTGCAAGGGATTCACCGCCACATATTGGGCAAATCCACCGTTAACATGCGGAAAAAACTGCGCGCTGCCCATAAAGCGCATTGAGCGGCAAAGGTTCTGTTTTCCTTCCTGACACAGCGCACACAACTGGCAGGGTTGGGAAGGGTTGATCGCCACGCGCTGGCCAACTTTCAGGTCGCTGTTTTCTGGCACTTGCTCGATGATGCCAACAAACTCATGGCCTAAAATCATCGGCGCTTTCAGCACTGACATGCCCGCGCGTCCATGCTGGAAATAGTGAATATCCGAGCCACAAATCCCGCCACGCTCAACTTTGACCAACACTTGTTGCGTGTTCCACTCAATTTCCCGCGACTCACAGCGCACATCATGTGCGGCATTGACGATCACCGCGTTCACTGTTTTCTGCTGCATTATGCTTCTCTCTATGCGTTTGAAGGGGTTTCGAATTTCTTTTTATTGTCAGCGTGTTCTTCGCCGGGCGGCGTCATCACTTCAATTTTGCCAACCAGCAGCAGGTAGGCCAAAAAGCCCATCAGCGCGACGGCAGCGATGTACCACATGGCATACTGGAAGTTGTGGGTGCGCTGCAAAATAACGCCAATGATGATCGGGCTGACAATGCCGGAAAGATTGCCAAAAATGTTCAGAAAGCCGCCGATGGTGCCGATTAAGTGGCGCGGAATCACATCGCTGCACACCACCCAGCCGAGATTAGAGAAGGCGTTGGCGAAGAAAGCGATAGAGAGAATGGCGATGGCAATTACCGGGCTGTCCTGGAAGAAATTCACCAGCGCAATCGAGCAGGTGAGCAACATGCCCAGCATCACCGGCAGCTTGCGCGCAAAAGTGCGGCTGCGGCCACGCTTTAGCAGGAAATCACTCAGCGTCCCGCCACACAGCACGCCCGCCATCGCCATCAGATAAGGGAACATCGCGCCAATCCCCGCTTTATCGATCGACAGATGCAGCCCTTTTTCCAGATAGACAATAAACCAGGTCAGGAAAAAGTAGAGCGTCGATGAAGCCGCAAACTGCGCAATAAACAAACCCCATGTGGTGCGCTGACGCAGGATGTATTTCACCGACTGCCAGTTAACTTTGCCGTTGCCGGTTTGCTGATTTACCGAACCGTGACCGCCGCCTTTGCGGATAATATCGAGTTCCGCATCATTCACTTTGCTGCTGTGCTGCGGATCGCGATAGACAATCAGCCAGTAAATACCGAACACAATCCCAACCAGGCCAGAGAGATAAAACGACATTTCCCAGCCCCATTGGCTGACGATAAACGACAGCACCGGCGTCAGCAGCGCCAGGCCAATATATTGCGCGCTGGAGTAGGTTGCCGTTGCACGCGCACGTTCATGGTCGGGAAACCAGGTGGCGATGATTTTGGTGTTGGAGGGAAAAGAGGGCGCTTCCGCCACACCAATCAGCGCGCGGCACACCAACAGCATCATAAATGACGCAGTGGCGGTGGTGAAAAAGTGATGCGATGCCAATCCCATCAGCAGGGTAAACAGGCTCCACAGCACAATCGCGCCGCCGTACAGCCAGCGCGAACCAATCCGGTCAAGCAGATAGCCGACCGGAATCTGGCTCAGGGCATAAAACCAGGTAAACATCGAAAACAGCAAACCGAGTTGGGTGGCGGATAAGAAAAACTCGCCCTGAATATGGGAACCGGCCACCGCCAGGTTAGCGCGATCCATGTAATTAATCGCGGTGACAATAAACAGCATGAATAAAACGCTTAAACGCGTGCGCGTGGGTTTCATGGTCATGACTTCATTCTCTATTAGTATGCAGAGCGGGTTTGTGCCGTTGGCGTGCTCAGGCTGCTAAAGGTGGTGAGCGCGGTGAGTAATACCGCGACAACCAGCGACCCACCCATAAATACGTAAGATGCCGCCGGGCTGCCGGTCAGGCCATTGAGATAGCCCACAATCCACGCGCCGACGAACGAACCGAGCGCACCGAAACAGACCACGAAGGACATCGCGCCCGCCACCACGTTGCGTGGCAGCATCTCAGGAATCGCCGCGAAGAACGGACCATACGGCGTGTACATCGCACCGCCAGCAATCACCAACAGCACCCATGAGAGCCAGAAGTGGGTCGCACCGAGCGTAAAGGAAGCAATGAAGCACACCGCGCCCAGCCCAAGGAAAAGCAGCACGATGTTTTTACGCTGCTGATATTTATCGGAGAACCAGGATGCGGTCAGCATCAGCGGCACGGCGAGCAGATAGGGCGCGGCAGAGAGCCAACCGGTCGCGACGATGCCCATGCCGGACGCGCTCTTCAGCATTGAAGGTAGCCACATGATGAAACCGTACATGCCGATATTCCAAAAGAAGTGGATAAAGGCCAGCGCCAGCACCTTAGGCGAGCGGAAGGCTTCACGGTAATTCTTAACCGGTTTGATCGATTGCTGCTCTGCCGCCAGCGCGTTTACTACTGCACGCTTTTCCGCTTCGCTCAGCCATTTGGCATCGCGCGGTCGGTCGGCATAAATTTTCCACCAGATAAATGCCCACAAAATGGCGGGCACACCTTCAATAATGAACATGCCGCGCCAGCCAAAGGAATTCACCAGATAGCCGGAGAGGATCGACATCCATAACACGGTAATCGGATTGCCGAGGAACAGAAAAGTATTGGCTTTGGAACGTTCCGCGCGCGTGAACCAGTGGCTGAGGAAGATCAGCATCGCCGGCATCACCACACTTTCCGCCACGCCGAGCAGGAAGCGAATCACCGCCAGCAGCGCCACGCTGTGCACCATGCCGGTGGCGGTAGCCAATGCGCCCCACAGGATCAGGCTCCAGAAAATCAGCTTCTTCGCCGAGTGCTTTTCAGCGTAAATACCGCCCGGCACCTGAAAACAGAAGTAACCAAGGAAAAACAGTGCGCCAAGTAACGCCGAAATGGCGGGCGTGATATTGAGATCTTCAGCCAGACCTGCGGCGGCACCGAAACCGTAGTTGGCACGATCGAGGTAGGCGAGGCTATAGGTAATAAAGGCAATCGGGATGAGTTTTCCCCACCGACTGGCCGGTAAAATCCCTGCAATATTCTGGTTCATGGTATGACCTCAGGTCGCTTGAGTAGGATACAGCTGAGTCTTGATGCCCAGCTTAGGTCGCTGTTACAAGGTGGCGAGCCAGCCGCCATCCACGTAAATCATCTGGCCATTGACGTAATCGGAAGCAGAGGACGCCAGATAGATGGCGGTACCCACTAGTTCGTCGGGTTTTCCCCAGCGGCCAGACGGATTGCTGCTGCAGACCCATTTATTGAACTCTTCGTTTTCGACCAGCGCTTCGTTCATATCGGTGAGGATGTAGCCTGGCCCGATGCCGTTGGTCTGGATATTGAACGGCGCCCATTCAGCCGCCATCGATTTAGTCAGCAGTTTGATACCGCCTTTCGCCGCAGTGTAAGGCGCAACCGTAGGGCGCGCGGCTTCGCTGGTCAGCGATCCGATATTGATAATTTTCCCACCGCGCTGGCGTTCAACCATGCGTTTGGCTGCCGCACGCGAAACAAGGAACGCGCTGGTGAGATTGACATCCAGCACGCGCTGCCAGTCGCTCAATGCTAGTTCCAGCATCGGTTTGCGGAACTGAATACCTGCGTTGTTGATCACAATGTCGACGTGAATACTCTCTTCGTCGAGCTGCTGGAATACCGCTTCAATCGCGGCTTCATCTGCCACATTGAACAGAAAGCCTCGAGCGTCAAATCCCTGCTTCTGTAATTGTTCCAACGCCGTATCCATATGCTCCTGACGCGTGCCATTCAGCAGCACTTTGGCGCCGGCTTGCGCCAGGCCTTGTGCATAAGCGAATCCCAAACCGCGCGTTGAGCCGGTGATCAGGGCGGTTTTCCCGGAGAGGTTAAATAAGGTCTGCATAACAAAACGTCCTTCATGTAACATGACTAACAAGTTGGATGAGTTACTTTTACGTTATGCGCAGAAAGGCAGCAATTGGCAGGCGAGAGATTTGTAAGATATCTCACAAATTTTTAATGTCATCGTCAGAAGGTAATTATCTTCTTTTTATGATTAACCTAATGAAAGTAATAGTTAAATTTCGGGGTTTTGCAGTATCGCTTTTGCTGCGCGAAAAATTGCTGCTTGTGTTGCAAGCAGTGACACGTTAAAAAGCGGTAGACATGTAGGACAAGTGAGTAACGCCGTGGCGCTGGAAAGTATCCAAAAACATAATGTGGTTGATGTCATCTACGAACAGATGAAGCAGAACATTCAGGATGGTCTGTGGGAGCCGGGCTGTAAGTTGCCTTCTGAAGCGGAACTGACCGCAACCTTTCAGGTGAGCCGCGTCAGCGTCAGGAGTGCCGTGCAGAAGCTGCGTGACCTTGGCGTAGTGGTGACGCATCAGGGGAAGGGCACATATGTTACCCGCGAAGTGGCGCGCTACGGATCGTTCAGTGATAACCAGCCCATTCTGCATCTGTCGCAGGAAGAGTTTGATGATATGCGGGTTTTCCGTCAGACCGTCGAGTTCAAATGTATGGAGCTGGCAGTTCAGAACGCCACTGATGAAGATGTCAAAGTGCTGGAAAGCGCCTTGAATCGCATGCTGGTGAGTAAAGATGACTACAAAAAGTACTCGCTGGCGGACTACGATTTCCATCTGGCGATTGTGAAAGCCTCGCACAACAAGGTGTTCATCCACGTAATGGAATCGCTGAAAGGAATTTATGTGCATTACCTGGAAGAGTTAAATCGGGTGTTAGGCATCACGCTGGAAAGCGTTGAAGCCCATATCAAAGTCTTTATGGCGTTGAAAAACCGCGATGCGGCGCTGGCGGCCGAGACGCTTAATAGTGCGATGACACACAACGTGCACGCAATTGAAGATGTACGCCATAACTGAATAACCAAAAGCCCTGAACAGGGCTTTTTAATACACATAACATGTAGGACATCATACAGCATGTTATCCAGCTCCCGTGAGGATCATGATGAGTAACCTGAAAATTACCGATGTAAAAACCATCCTTACCGCGCCAGGCGGCATTGATTTGGTGGTGGTAAAAATCGAAACCAGCGAACCCGGTTTATACGGTTTAGGCTGCGCCACTTTTACTCAGCGTATCTATGCGGTCGCCGCAGCCATCGAAAACTACATGAAGCCGTTTTTGATCGGTAAAGACCCGGCGCGTATCGAAGATATCTGGCAATCGGCGGCGGTGAGCGGTTACTGGCGTAATGGTCCGGTGATGAATAATGCGCTCTCCGGCGTTGATATGGCACTGTGGGATCTGAAGGGCAAAGTCGCCGACTTGCCGGTATATGAACTGCTTGGCGGAAAATGTCGTGATGGCGTGCCGCTTTATCGTCACTGCGACGGCGCAGATGAGATTGAAGTTGAAGATAACATTCGCGCGCGCATGGAGGAGGGCTATCAATATGTGCGCTGTCAGATGGGCATGTATGGCGGCGCGGGTACCGATGATTTACGCCTGATTGCCGGCAAGCTGGCCAAGGCCCGCAATATTCAGCCGAAAGTATCACCGCGTAATCCTACGCACGGCATCTATTTCGATCCGGATGCCTATGCGCGCGCCGTACCCCGCCTGTTTGATCATCTGCGCAATAAACTCGGCTTTGGCGTGGAGTTTATTCATGATGTACACGAGCGCATCACGCCAATCGCTTCGATTCAGTTGGCGAAATCACTCGAACCGTATCAGCTGTTTTTCCTCGAGGATCCGGTTGCGCCGGAGAATATCGATTGGCTAAGCAAGTTACGCAGCCAAAGCAGCACGCCGATTGCCATGGGCGAGCTGTTTACGCAAATCAACGAGTGGAAGCCGTTAATTCAAAACCAGCTGATCGATTATATTCGCTGCCACGTCAGCACCATTGGCGGCATCACGCCAGCGAAGAAACTGGCGACCTTTGCCGAATTGTTTGGCGTGCGCACCGCGTGGCATGGTCCGGGTGATATCTCACCGATTGGCGTTGCGGCAAACCTGCATATCGATCTGAGCATCACCAACCTTGGCATTCAGGAGTACACGCCGGTCAACGAGGCGCTGCAGGAGGTGTTCCCAGGTTGTCCGGAGATTGATCGCGGTTATGCGTACCTTAGCGATCGTCCGGGGTTGGGCGTGGATATCGATCTGAAAGAGGCAGCGAAATATCCGGTATCGGGTGGGATTCCGGACTGGACCAATGCGCGTCTGCCAGATGGCACGGCTGCACGTCCGTAAGCGTATTTGTGATTCGAGAGGAACCAATGAACGGTTCCTCTTTTATTGACTTAGTTTTCATAACGTCCCGAGGTGAGTACTTTCATTAGGATCTTTTTTGCCTTAAATCCAAGACATTTCTCGTGTCTTCAGAAGCGTCCTACAAACCTATAGGAACGGTATGATTTAACGCTGTCACTCACATCCTTACTCTTGTGCTCCATAAGTCGCCTGGGTTTGTTGAGTGAGAGAGTCTAATGAATATCATCTACCGCATTGTCTGGAATAACGTAACAGGGCAGTTTGTTGTTGCTTCTGAATTTGCCAAAGGAAAGTGTAAATCCCGCCGGGTTCGCAATATGGTTGCCTTGATTTTGACCAGCAGCATGGGAGTAGCAAATGCCGGGCTGATAGCCAATGGCGTTAGCCAAAGCTATAGCGGTCAGGATATCGTTACCAGCGCCGCAGGTGATTACGGTATTCAGGGTGTTAATGCGGGGGGTGAAATGACTTTCACCGGTGGTAGCATCAGCACCAGTGGTACAACTGCCTACGCCGTAGTCGCTTCTGATCAGGGCAGCGTCAATATCAGTGGAACGCAAGTCAGCGCGAGTGGTGCGGGCACCCATGCCATTTATGTGCCGCGTAATGCATCACTAACTGCCGATAACGTAACCGTTAACAGCGGCACGGGCTATGGTGTATACGCTGAAACCAACAGTACTGTGACTTTCACCAACGGCAGCGTAACCAGTGGTAGTCGCGGCCTGGTGGCAGGGGGACGCTCAGTCATGACAGCCAGCGACTCCACCATTAATGCCGTGGGCCTGGGGATTTATGCTAACGGAGCAACCATCAACGGTGATCGCTTAATTGTTAATACCAGCGGTCGCAATGGCCACGCTGTCTATTCCAATGCAGCAGCGGGTAACATCAGCCTTAAAAACAGTCAGGTCACGACGTTAGGTGATTATTCGAATGGCTTGTATGCATATAGCGGCACTTTAGTGTCTGAACAGAACGATGTGATGACCTCTGGCATTGATGCGCATGCGGTTTATGCCACCGGCACAACGGGAAATCTCATTATAACCGGCGGGACAATTACTACCACTGGCGCAAATGCGGCAGGCATTTTTGCCAATGGGGGCAGCCGGATTAACGCGGATAACTTATCCATTAACAGCAGTGGTGCGGCTCTTTCTGCCAGCGGTGCATCAACGCTAGATGCGCGCAATATCACGCTAAACGCAGAAGCAGGAGCAACGGCGATATCCGCAGTATCCGGCGCCAATATTAGTGGAATTTCCATTCAGGGCAAGGTGGCTGATGGCGGAAACCTGGTGGCCTTCGATGGCATGGCCGGCGCTGCAAACAGCGTAACTTTGGCCGATTCTTCGCTCAACGTGACAGGCAACGGTGCGATTGGCATTAACAGCATCAACGGTAACAATAAGCTGACACTGACCAACACGCAGTTGAGCGCAGTAGAGGGTAGTGCAATTACACTGCAGAACGGTTCCGCGCTTAACCTTTCTTTGGATGGATCTGCATTAGTGGGTGTAACTCTGCTTGATGCTTCAGCCACGGGTACCAGCGCACAAGTTTCTGCCAGCAATGGTTCGGTAATGACAGGCGATGTTAATGTTGATCCGGCCGCTACAACAGCGAGCAGCATTGCGTTAAACGATTCGCAGTGGACTGGCAGCGCAGTCAACCTGCAGACGTTGACGTTGGAGAACGGCAGTCTGTGGAATATGGCTGACAGCTCTAGCCTGAATACGCTGACGCTGAATGGCAGCACACTGAGTTTTGATCACAGCAACGGACGTTCATCCACGCTAACAGTGAATGGTGATTTCAATGGCACCGGAGGTACCTTGGTGATGAACACCGTACTGGCGGGAGATGATTCAGATACCGATAAACTTCACGTCACTGGCAATACCAACGGTAGCACTGACGTAGTAATCAATAATGCCGGCGGCAGCGGTGCACAGACATTGCACGGTATTGAGTTAATTAGCGTGGACGGCAGTTCAGACGGCGTCTTCACTCAACAAGGCCGTATTGTTGCAGGAGCCTATGACTATCACCTGGCTCGTGGCGAGGGTGCGGACAATAAAAACTGGTATCTCACCAGTGACGTGAATACGGTGAAACCAGTCACACCAGTCACACCAGTCACACCAGTCACACCGGGAGCTCCTGGTGTAGATCCTGTCGTCGATCCTGTTGAGGGTACGGGAGGGGAATCTGGTCCGCAGCAACCGGTGAAGATGATTGTGCGTCCTGAGGTGGGGAACTACATCGCTAACATCGCGGCCGCTAATACGTTGTTCAACATTCGTCTGCAGGATCGCGGTGGTGAAACGCAGTACGTTGACGCACTGACGGGTGAGAAGAAAACTACCAGTTTGTGGATGCGTAATCTCGGTGGTCATCAGCAGGTGCGTGACAATAGTGAAAGATAAAAACTGAGACTAACCGTTATGTACTCCAACTGGGTGGCGACCTCGCAACCGGTAGCCTGAACGGTACCGACAGCTTGCACTTCGGCGCCATGGCGGGATATGGCAATGCACGTAGTAATAGTGACTCAACTGTAACCGGATATCGTTCTCAGGGCCACACTACCGGATATAATGTTGGCGTGTATGGCACCTGGTATCAGCAAGCACAGCAGCAGACCGGCGCATACGTGGACAGTTGGTTGCAGTACAGCTGGTTTAATAACAGCGTAAATGGCGATCACCTACCTGCAGAACGTTACAAATCGAACGGCTTCACCGCCTCACTGGAAAGTGGCTATAGCTGGAAATTGGGAGAGGACAGGGCGAGGAACAGTTACTTCATCGAACCTAATGCGCAATTTATCTGGATGAATGTAAAAACGGATAATGTTATCGAAGCAAACGGCACACGTGTCAGCAGCCAGGGTAACGGTAATCTGCAATCTCGATTGGGTTTACGCGCTTCACTTAAAACGGCAAACGAACCGCAGAAGGCTATATATCAGCCTTATATTGAAGCTAACTGGATTAACAATACCAAGAACTTTGGCAGCAACCTGAATGATGTCAGCCTGACAAGCCAGGGCCAAAAAAATATCGCGGAAATGCGAGTTGGCGTTGAGAGTAAGTTACCTTCAAGCGTCAATTTGTGGGGGAGCGTCGGTCAACAGATGAGCGGTAATCATTACCGCGACAGCAATGCGATGCTGGGTGTGAAGATCAGCTTCTGACAGCGGGCACATATTCTTGAGCCGGGTATCACGCCCGGCATTTTTTGAGTCCAACAAAATAGAGAAGAAACAGGCATTTATGTTAATGAAACGCGCTGAATGATGCCGAGCCGGTAAAGATCTTTATCTGTCATAGTCACCAACATAAAGTCTGCATCCTGAGCTGAGCCTGTGGAGATTTAAGGCTAGTTCAGAGACGACATCTGTGAGTTGTTGCGCACGACATTAGCGCTTTGGAGTAACAACCAATGTCTATCCATATTGATAATGTCACCCTGATTTCCCATTTTTAAATGTCACTTTTTGTTGTTTGCCAATGAAGAGAAAAGGGCAGCGAGCTCATTTTTTCAGGCTGGATTTGAAAAGTGACGGATCAGCCAGAACCGGATTGATTGCCCTAAGTTGTTCCTGAACCTGCGCCCGTCTTTTAGGCATATGACGGCTGCGTTTTCTTTTTCCTGCTGCTTCCAGTTCATCCTGCTTTTCCTGCGCCAGCTTCAGCACTGCGCCGAGCCTTTTATTGTCAACGATGCGCCCCTGGCTGATGCACTCCAGCTTATCGAACATCTGATATTCCAGAATTCTGCTGCCGTGGCGGAATGCGAGCGTACCGTCCGGGTAATCAAAAGCAATGATTTTTTCCCCGGCAATACGTGAGTTTTCCTCCGTAGGTTCAACCAGATATAAAATTTTATCGTACTGAAAAGTCAGTGATTTTGAGAGCGTACGCAGCGTCTGCCAGGCGAAGATATCGTCCAGCTCCTGACCGCTCTCCGAGACGGTGCGGTGCAGGTTTTTCGGATATGTTGCCGGCCTGCCGAAGCGGCGGTTGAAGTCACTGATGAATGTCTCAAGCCAGGCATTCGCGTTATCAATGCCGGAAATGTTCTCGAGCCGCATCTCCTTAACAAGCCGATCCTGAAGCGTAAGATTGGCGCGTTCGACGCGGCCTTTAGCCTGCGAGCTGTTGGCACAGATAAGGTCGATGTTCAGGTCGTGCAAAGCACGTCCGAACTGCGTCATGCCGGTACGGCGTGTTTCTGCCTGGCTAACGCGAAATACCGCGTGCTTATCACTGTAAAACGCCACCGGCTTGCCGTGCTTGTCGATGTAATTGCGCGTGGCCATCATGTAATCAAAGGCCGATTCACTCTGGCAGAAGCGCAGGTGCATCAGACGACCGGTCGCGTCATCGATGTAAACCAGCAGACAGCATTTTGGTGCGCGGCCTTCGAACCAGTCATGGTGAGAGCCGTCGATCTGGATAAGTTCGCCAAGACAATCCCGCCGCTGGCGTGGCTGATAAATCCGGGGCTGACGGCGAGCGTGCGGGATCCAGAGTCCGTCAGCAATCATCCAGCATCGCAGCGTCTCAACGGAGACAGCGATCCCGTGACGCTCCTGAAGCTTTTCTACGGCAAGTGTGGGCCCGAAACCTACGTAATTTTCACGTAGCAGCGTCAGTATCTGGCAGTGCAATGCATCATCAATCCGGTGAGTGCCTGGTTGACCGCGACGCGCGTTAGTCAGCCCGACAGCGCCGGACTCGCGATAGCGGTTCATGAGCCGCTGAACCTGACGCTCGGTAAGATCAAGCTGGGAGGCCGCATCACGACGGCGCAGACGCTTTTCGATGACAGCCTGAATGACGGGAAGGCGGTGAAGTTCTTTGTTCGACATGGTCACCAGCATCAGCAGAGATCTCCCAGAAAAGGTGGCAAAAGCGCCATATCTGGGTGACATTATGAACTAGCTAAAAAGTGACATTATCAAATAGCACTCACAACCAAAGGGCGCATAATGTATATTATGTTAAATTAAGTATCTAAGCGCGCACTCAAATCGCCATCAGCCCATCACCTGTCTTCAAACACCACATTCACCAACAATCCGTAACCAGCGATATCTCTGGCGACGGACTGTTGAACTCACGATGCCGTTATCTGCGCCCTTTGATCACTGACGCCTTCCAGTTGAAATCACTGACCTCGCTCTCTTTCAACGACTCCGGTTTCTTCCTGCGCGTTGGCGTTTTCTTTGCTTTGTCAGCCAGCGCTTTCTCTTTGGCCAGTTTCGTCGTCATGATTTGCTGCCGGGCTTCCGCCGTGAACTCTTTCTCTTTCTTTGCATCCGGCTCTTTGCCGGTGCGCTGGCGATACTTCTCCATCAATCCTTTAAACGCTTCTTCTACTGCAACGCGTTCATTGAGATTGAATTGATCGATGGAAATCATTTTCTTGTCGTTCATAGCGTACCGTCCAATAGTGATTTTCTGGCAACAAGTGTACCGCATTTACCTGCAATGAAGATCGCACCATTGCCGCTGGCGAGGCTTTCTTGTAACCTTTGCCGTCAACATTTTAAGGATTTCCTATGAACGATCATCGCTCCAAAGATCCCTTGCACGGCGTGACGCTTGAGATGCAAATTAATGCGCTGGTCGCCCATTATGGCTGGGCTGAACTGGGCAAGATTATCAACATCAACTGCTTCAAAAGCGATCCGAGCGTCAAATCGAGCCTGAAGTTTTTGCGCCGCACACCGTGGGCGCGCGCTGAAGTTGAAGCACTTTATCTGGATTCACTGGATGATTTTGCTGCGGATAAGCCGGATGATTCAGCGACAAATCCCTGGACCATGGGCAAAGATAAGTAATTTCTGGCGATAAAATCGGCAGTGCTACGTGAATTCTCGCTAACTTCCACCCTGCTCTTTTCACAGAATTCACGTAGCGTCGTCAGCGAAATTAGCCTTAAGACCGCATCAAAACAGACGATCCTGATATACTACCGCTCCTAAATTATTAAGGAGATTTCAGATGGCACGATGCCTCACTCTATTTCAATCCCCTGGAAGCGCTAGCTTCCTGCCGTTGACGCTCATGCGCGTCGCTTTCGGTTTGTTCTTCTTCGCATCCGGTTTTAACAAAGTGTTTGTTGCGGCTAATCAGGCGCTGATGCTGGAAACCATCACTGAAGCCGGCATTACCTTTCCAGAGTTCATGTCGGTGTTTGTCGCCAGTTGTGAAACGCTGTTTGGATTACTTCTGGCGCTGGGTTTATTTACGCGTTTAGGCGCTTTAGTGTTGCTGGTGATAAGCCTTGTGGCACTTTTTACCGTTGGACTGCATCACATTCCCGCCGACCTGAATTTATTAACCTGGTATAGCTGGCTGCTGTATCTGCCTGAATCCAGTTACATTTTGATGTGCGTGATGTTAATGGTTCAGGGCTGTGGCCCGTGGGGAATTGATCGTCTAATTGCTCAACGCTGTTCACATCAGTAAGCATTTTGTCCGCTGGCTTTTCTAAAGCCAGCGTTATTCTTTAAGTTTTCACTTCCTGTCAACCTTGCCCGCGTCATCACATTTTCCAATGACCGATCGTATTGTAAGTTTCCATTCTGCATGACAATATCGATACATGTATATACATGTAGCGCCAAGATAACTCACATCATACTAACAATAATTCGCCCTCTTTAGACGCTTCAGCGAGGAAACTATGTCAGCCGAATCACCTGCAGCAGATTACGCCGGCGCAGAGAAACAGCGCCTGTCAGAAACGCGATCCATTGATTACATTCCTCCGAGCGAACGCCACGGACACCCTTTTAGCCAGTTCACCTTATGGTTTGGCGGCAATCTGCAGATCACCGCTATCGTGACTGGCGCACTGGCGGTGGTGTTGGGCGGCGATGTGGTGTGGTCGATTATCGGATTGCTGGTTGGGCAAGTTGTCGGTGCGGCGATCATGTCGCTGCACGCGATTCAGGGACCGCGCCTCGGATTGCCGCAAATGATCACCAGCCGCATGCAGTTTGGCGTTTATGGTGCGGTGATTCCGTTAGTGTTGGTGTGCATCATGTATGTCGGATTTTCTGCCAGCGGCACGGTGTTGGCCGGCCAGGCGCTCGCCAAACTGATCAATACCAGCAATGCATCAGGCATGATTCTGTTCAGCGCGATTATCGTCGTCATCGCGGTGCTGGGATATCGCGTGATTCACAAGCTGGGTAAAGTGGCCAGCGTGATTGGCGTGCTCGCCTTTGTTTACCTGTTTATCACGCTGCTCTCAACACATGACCTTTCTTCGGTGTGGCAAAACCAGCATTTCACCGTCGCTAACTTCCTGCTGGCCGTTTCGTTGTCGTCATCATGGCAGATTGCATTCTGTCCGTATGTCTCTGACTACTCACGCTATTTACCGGCCAACGTCTCAGCGAAAAAACTCTTTAACTGCGTTTTCTTCGGTACCGTTTTAGGCACACAAGCTTCAATGACATTGGGTGTGATTGTCGCGGCGATTGCCGGTAAGGCTTTTTCTGGCAACGAGGTTGGCTATATCGTCAGTTTAGGCAGCAGCGCCACGATGGCGATGGTGATTTACTTCGCGATCTGCTTCGGCAAAATCACCTTCACCACGCTGAATGCTTACGGCAGTTTTATGTCGCTTACCACCATCGTTTCTGGTTTTCGTCAGAAAACCGCGTTAAGCCGTGGCGGCCGCATTCTGTTTGTGGTGTTGATGGTGACGATCTCCTGTGTGATTGCGCTGATTAGCGAACCCGCGTTCCTGAAATCTTTCACCCATTTCCTGCTGTTTTTACTGGCCTTTTTTGTGCCCTGGAGCGCCATCAGCTTGACGGATTTCTACCTGATCACCAAAGGTAAAGTCGATGTGCCGGCGCTTTCCCAACCCAACGGACGTTACGGGCGCTGGAACTGGGCGGGGATTGTTGTCTACTTTTGCGGCGTGCTGGTTCAGTTGCCGTTCATTGATAATCCGCTGCATCACGGTTCGTTAACCTGGATTTTTGCCGGTAACGATGTTTCGCGGATTATTGGTTGGTTTGTCACCGCGCTGCTGTGGTTAGCCGCAAGAAAGTTCGATCGTCGCGGAATGTTAGCGCAATCTGTTTACCCCAATTAGTGACAATGTCACGCACCCTGCATTAATGAATTGCGCTCACAAGTGCTTGCAGCTTTGAGCGCATTATCATTCAGCCATCCCGCCGCTACACTTTAACCATGCTGCACTTACATGGAGATAAAGATGAACGACCAATTTGATGGCAATGGTATCTTCCCGAAAGGGCCTAAAAACGACGCTTTTGCACAATACTTTACCGGTACCAGCTATCTGAGCATGCTGACGACAGAAGGCGTCAACATCGGCAACGTGGTGTTTGAACCCGGCTGCCGTAATAACTGGCATATCCATCATGGCGGCGGGCAGATTTTGCTGGTGACTGGCGGAACCGGTTGGTATCAGGAGTGGAATCAGCCGGCGCGTCAGTTAGTAGCTGGCGATGTTGTAAACATTCCGGCGGGATTGAAGCATTGGCATGGCGCGTCGGCCGATAGCTGGTTCGCACACATTGCTATCGCAGTACCGGCTGAAGGTGCTTCTAACGAGTGGCTGGAACCTGTTTCTGACGAGGAATATCAGCAACTGTAAGGTGCGCATTTTGATAGCGGTCGCCATGAATGGCGACCCTACGGGATTATTTGTAACTCACTACCGTCACCCAATTGGCGTCTCCGCCGGCCGGTGCCTCGCCAACGCGTTTCAGCGCCCCGCTTTCCTGATCAATGGCATAGCTGCCGGTAACCGCACTCTTCTCGCCGCTGGCAATCAGCCAACGTCCGTCAGCGGTAATCGCGATACCGCGCGGCTGCTTCTCGATTTGCCAGCTATCAATCAGCGTCAGTTTGCCGTCATCTTTATTGATCCGGTATCCGCTGATGGTGCTGCTGGTCCGCTCGCTAACATACAGAAAACGGCCGTCTGGCGTCAGACGAATATCGGCCGCCCAGATGCGCGGTGTGGTGTCGCTGTAGCCCGGAGGTCGCTCTTTGCCGTGCTGCAGTTTATATTTTTCCGCTACAGCATTCGGCGTCTCCGCCACTTTCACTAGCTCGCCGCTAGCTTCGCGCCGAAACTGCGTGATGATGCCGCCCATTTCACCGATGTTGTAGAGATAGCGATTATCTGGCGACAACACCGAATGGCGCGGTCCATTTTCTGTCGCCGTTTTGACATAGCCGTTGCCTAAGCCCGACAGTTCGCCTTCGGCGCTCAGCTTCAATTGCAGCACGCGATCGGTGCCGAGATTGCCGACATAAGCGTGTTTTCCGCTCGTATCAACAATCACCGAGTGTGCGGCATGTCCGGTTTTGTAGCTGCCGACTGGAGGCGCAATAAGCTTGCCATCGTTATTGAGTTTGTAAACGTGCACCACATCGCCATCATAGGACGCGCCCAGCAGAAAACGCCCTTGCGGGTCCGTGCGAATGTAGGGATAACTGGCCGCAGCGGATACGGCGTTCAATGGGCTGAGATCGCCCGATTTGCTGTCGATATTCCAGCTGACAAGTTGCAGCGGTTTGCTGCGAATTGCGGCGTACAGATGTTTATGATCGGCGCTTAACGCCATCGGCATCACTTTGCCACCGGCTTGCGTGCGTCCCAACAGTTGTAGCGCACCGGTTTGCTCGTTCAGCGCGTAGCGCGCGATGGTGCCATCATCGGCTTCTGAAACGTAGACAAAAGTTTGCGCCAGTAACGGCGCGCTGGCGGCTAACGACGCTAACAGCGTCGCCGCGCGTAATATCTTTTTCATGCTGCTTCCTTAGCGTACCAATGACGGACGTTTGGCGTCATAGCGCCAGTTATCGATCAAAAACTGCATCCCCAGCGCATCGTTGCGATTTTTATCTGGCAGCGCGTTGTAGAGCGCATGCGCTTGTTCGACGCGATCCATATCCAGCTCAATGCCCAATCCTGGTCCCGGCGGCAACTCCAGATAGCCGTCACGGATCTGCGGCGGTTGACGCGTAAGCTGCTGACCATCCTGCCAAATCCAGTGCGTATCAAAAGCGGTTTGACGATCGCCCGGTGCCGCGGCGCCAAGGTGCGCGACCATCGCCAGCGAAACATCAAAATGATTATTGGAGTGGCAGCCGGTTGTCAGCCCCCATTCGTTGCACAACTGCGCCACCACGTTGGCGTTACGCATCGTCCAGAAGTGCGGATCGGCGAGCGGGATATCGATAGCATTCAGCTGCAGCGCATGATGCAGCTGGCGCCAGTCGTTGGCGATCATGTTAGTCGCGACCAGCACGCCGGTGGCGCGGCGAAACTCGGCCAGCGTTTCCCGGCCGGAATAGCCCTGTTCAGCGCCGCAAGGATCTTCCAGATACGGCACTTTCCCGGCCAGCTGCTTACCAAAGCGAATCGCCTCATCCAGCGACCAGCTGGCATTAGGATCGACGGTGACGCGCGCGTCAGGGAATCGTGCCAGCAGCGCTTCAACCGTTGCCACTTCCACTTCGCCTGGCTGCACGCCGCCTTTTAGCTTGAAATCGCGGAAGCCGTATTGCTCAACCGCCGCTTCGGCGAGCCGCACCACAGCATCGCTGTCCATCGCCGCTTCATGACGCAGACGGAACCAACCATCTTGCTCATGCTCTCCCGATCGATAGTTCATATTGGTGCGCTGGCGATCGGCGATGTAGAACAAATAGCCGAGCACCGGAATGCGGTCGCGCTGTTTGCCGCTGGCGAGCAGATCCGCTACCGGCAGATTGAAAAGCTTGCCTTGCAGATCCAGAAGCGCCGCTTCAATCGCGGCGGCGGCGTTGTAGAACTTTTCCGGATTCATCTGCGGGATATGAATGTCATTGGTGTGCGAAGTTTGTTGCTGACGTGCCTCGCTGCTAAACAACTGGCTTAGCATCGCGTTGAGGCGCAGCAGCGAACTGCCTTCGATCAGCGGACGAAACTGCTCCAGCAGCTGCAAGGTGGACGCATGACACGGCGTTTCGCCGACGCCGGTATGCCCGGCCGAATCGGTCAATATCACGATGATGCGCGTGAAGTAGCAGTTATGGGCGCCGCCAATGTTCAATAACATGCTGTCGTAACCGGCAACCGGCACGATGCGCATCGATTTAATGACTGGACTGTCTGACATGGTTTCTCTCCGTGTGACCGAATGCGGGTGGAACAGGCTTGTGACGCAGCAGCAAATAGAGTCCGGTAACCACGGACACGCTGGTCAGCGCGTAAAGTCCGCCGGTGGTGCTGCCGGTGTGCATTTCGAGGTAGCCGAATACCGTAGGCGCAAAGAAGCCGCCCAGGTTGCCAATCGAGTTGATCAGCGCAATGCCGGGTGCGGCAATCGAGGCCGGTAATTCACTTTGTGGCATCGGCCAGAAGAATGCCGCACTGACTTTGGAGCCGATACAGGCCACAATCATCGCCACAAATCCAAACCACGGCGTACCCAGCGTGGCCATAAAGGTGCCGCACGCAGCGATCAGCATGGCGATGCCGAGCCCTCTATCCAGCTTATCGCGATAACGGTCGGTGGCTTTGCCGAGCAGAAATAGCGCGACAATGGCGAACAACCACGGAACGGCGGTCAGCAATCCGGTTTCAAAACTGTTGAAGCCCTGAATACGCTGAATGATCTGCGGAAGCCAAAACACTAATGTGTAGCCGGTCATGGTCATGGTGAAGAAGATCAGGCAGTAAGATAAAAGGCTGCGATCGGTGATCAAGCCCCAGCGACCGTGTGTCACCGCGTGCTCTTCGCGAGCGTCATCTTCCAGCGCTAACTGCTGCGCCAGCGCCTGTTTCTCCGCGTCGCTGAGCCACTTTGCGCCTTCCGGTTTGGATACCAACACAAAGGCAGCCAGCAAACCGATCACAATCGATCCGCCACCTTCCATAAACATCACCCATTTCCAGCCCGCGATGCCGCCAACATCATGCATCATCAAAATCGCGCCGGTGAGCGGACCGGAGAACAGAAAGGCGCTGGCGGTGGCGCTCAACACCATCGCGGTGGCGCGTCCTCGCCAGGCGTTCGGCACCCATTGACGGAAATAGAACAGCACGCCTGGGAAGAAGCCGGCTTCCGCCACGCCGAGCAGGAAACGCAGCAGATAGAAATGCAGCGGCGTGCTGACAAAACCGGTAAGCACCACCACCATGCCCCACGTAATCATGATGCGGGTCAGCCACACGCGTGCGCCGAGTTTCTTCAGCATCATATTGCTCGGCACTTCAAACAGCGCATAACCGATAAAGAACAGGCCCGCGCCTAAACCGAAGGCGGCGGCGCTGATGCCCGCATCCGTTTGCAGTTCGGCTTTAACGAAGCCAATGTTTGCCCGGTCAATCTGGTTCACAACTAACATCAGCGCCAGCATTGGAATGATGCGGCGGAAGAACTTGCCGATGGCTGAGGCGATATGAGCGTCATGATCGGGCGATAGTGCGTATTGTTGTTGTGTCATGCGTCACCTGTAGGGAGAAAAGCATCGCTATAGGTATACGCAGCAGAGTTGGCTCTGGTGTATGTGGCATTGCCCGAGACCGCTTAGGCAAATGCCCTATGAATGTTAAAATTCATGGTGTTATATTAATTCGCGTCGAAAAGTTTACGCTTGGTTTGTGCGCTGGCTCACGACGAGCCCCGTGCCTGAGCACACCTTATTTCAAATTGAGCAACTTTCGTTCGCCATAAGATCAGATTGTTTCAGTTTTGCCGTGCGGCGACCGAGCAAAGGGCGCCTGGCCGCGCCCTCTGCACTCCCGGGCCTTGCGCCAGCCCAACCCGCCGCTTTGCGGTACCCTCACTCATTCACGATTCCTGACGGACCGGCGGCGATTCGCTCCTGCTCAGCGCCGCCTCTCGCCGCATCCATGCGGCTCATCCTGGAATCCCTCATTCCCTCAGCGGTTTGGGATGTCGCCTCAACACCCCCGCTTCAGCAACAATGCATTTTCCCGGCTCCCTATCGCTATTAATCCTGTAGGGTCGCCATTTATGGTGACCTGGCACATCAATGGTCGAATTTTCATAATGGGCTTTTTCAGGCGTTGTTGTTTGAAGCTATTTGAGTAATGACGGCTATGAAAAACTAAGATGATGTAAATAATTGATTTACTTGAGGGACAAATCTGCCACGATAAAGCACGTAACTTCAAAAACTACATATTGGAAATTCATAGAAGGATGAGGTCAATCCTCAATAAATAAATTGTCCAGTTCTTCAAGCTGGGGAAATGAGAAATCAACGGCTGAAAGTTTCAATCCCAGTGACGTCAAATAAAGAGTAAATGCTTTCAATGATCCCGCGTAATGGCCGTTTTCAATCTGTGAAATAACCGTGCGATGAATACCTGCACGTGTCGCGGCGTCGGCTTGAGTCCAACGGTTAGCCTTCCGCCTTTCCTGGCATTTGGCTCCTATTGCTTGCAAACCAGGCAACATAAAACCTCCATTGTTGGTATATAATAACAATTTCTGTATTTTCACTAAAATGTGAGTATATAGCAACATTTCACTTCTGCATAAGCGATCCATTATCTTTTCCTCGTCTACACTTGCCTCACGTGAAAACGCTAATAGAGGTAAAAATGTCGCAATCAAATCAACGTAATCAAGCTTGGCTATTAGCCTCACGCCCGCATGGCGAACCGGTAAAAGAGAACTTTCGCCTTGTGGAGCAGCCAATTCCTGAGGTGAAGGATGGCCAAATCCTGCTGCGCACGCTCTATTTGTCGCTCGACCCGTATATGCGCGGGCGCATGGATGACAGCAAATCCTATGCTGCGCCAGCAGAACTCGACCAACCGATGGTCGGCGGCACGGTGAGCGAAGTGGTTGAATCTCAACATGCGGATTTCAAACAAGGCGATGTGGTCCTCGCGCAGAGCGGCTGGCAAAGCTATGCGGTTTCGGACGGAAACGGCGTGGCGAAACTGGGCGATCTGCCCCATCCTTCCTGGGCGCTGGGCATTCTCGGGATGCCGGGCTTTACCGCCTATATGGGCTTGATGGATATCGGCCAGCCGAAACAGGGCGAAACCTTAGTGGTTGCAGCAGCTACCGGCCCGGTCGGTGCCACGGTGGGTCAGCTTGGCAAACTTCAAGGCTGCCATGTTGTGGGTGTCGCCGGTGGCGAAGAGAAATGCCGCTATGCGATTGAGAAACTCGGTTTCTCTGCCTGTATCGATCACCATCGTGACGACTTTGCAGAACAGCTTGCGGCGGCCTGCCCGGACGGCATTGATATCTACTTCGAAAACGTCGGCGGCAAGGTGTTTGATGCCGTATTCCCGCTGCTGAATACTGCTGCGCGCGTGCCGGTATGTGGTCTGGTTTCTGGCTACAGCAGCCGCGAATTACCGCCGGGCCCGGATCGCACCCCGCAAATCATGGGCGGCATTCTCAAACGTCGTATTCGCATGCAGGGCTTTATCATCTTCCAGGATTACGGTGATCGTTACCCTGAATTCCTCAAAGCGATGACGCCGCTGGTGGAGCAGCAAAAAATCCACTACCGCGAGCACATGATCGACGGGCTGGAAAACGCACCTCAGGCGTTTTTCGATATGCTGAAAGGCAAAAACTTCGGTAAAACCGTGGTTAAAGTCAGTTAACGCTTTTCGTGGCGAAAGCGATCTTCGCCCGTTTATGACGAGTTAAGTAAAGATACTGGTAATTTATACAGATAAGGTTCAGGATGGTCGCTCATCCTGGATTAGCACCCACGGCAATTCACCCTCAATCTGAGGGCACGTTATGTACTTTTACTCAACTGAAACCGTTTGCGCCATTACCGGTGCCAACCGCGCCAATCTTCGTCGCTGGTTGCGCGGTGGATTAATTTCTGAGAATCACGTCAATAAGGATTGGAGCCGACATCAGGTTGATGAAGTGCTCGCCATGATGGCATTGACCGCCGGTGGCGCCACGCTGTGGCAAATCTATCAAGGCAGACACTGCGGGCTTGAGTACTCTTCGTCTGGCTGGGTGGCACGCCGTGGCGATCTGTTACGACAACTGGAGCTAGGTTCTGACCGCGAACTGGCGCGTACCGTGCGCAATCTGGCGGGCGATTATAGCAGCGATGATTTCGTCAACGTGCTGATGAAACCGCTTAATCGCTGGCTGCGTGATGATACACGTCGTGGCGCATCGCGTCGGTTAACGCGCTTCCATGAGGCGATCGTGCATCATAGCGACTGCGTAAAACGCGCGTCAGCCCGTCAGCAGCAGATGCCACTGTTGCTTGAAGTGGTCAGCACCGGCGATGAAACTGAAGTGTGGCTGGAAGCCATTCGCCTTAGCGGACAAGGATTCTGCGTTGATGTCGATCAAACCTCACAACCGATGCTGTACGGATCAGAAAGCCGTCACGATCATCACCTGCTGTGGTGCGGTGCCGGAATCAGCCAAGAACGCATGACCCAATTCCAGCGCGGATTACGTTCCGGTAAACCGGTGATGCTCAGCGGGCCAGATCGCAGCATTCATCCGGCTGTCGCTGCAGCCAAAGTTGCTTAGCCGGTGCATTATGCACCGGTCTCACCGTTTATCGCATTCCGCACTTTGCTTATTCAAAAGAAGTAGTTAGCCAAGGCAACAACGGTTAAGTCCGATCTATCCCTCTTCTGTTACGCTCTCGCCTCCCAATCAGGAGGATCCATGAGTTCATTAATCGATATTTTCACCAGTCATAAAAGCGATCGCAATTTTACCGACCTTCCCGTTGAGGATGCGGTGCTGGATCGCATCATTTCGGCCGCGTATCGCGCGCCAACCTCGGTGAACTCGCAGCAGGTCTCTTTGGTGGTGACGCGCGATGCTGAGAAACGCGCACAAATCTCACAGATTGCCGGCGGCCAACCGTGGATTGCCAAAGCGCCGGTGTTTATTACCCTGGTGCTGGATATGCATAAATCGCGCCTGGCGATGAATGCGATCGACCGCGAGCAAATCGCCCAGCAGAGCATCGAAAGCATTGTGTCGGGCTCAACCGACGTCGGTATTGCGCTGGGTTCGATCATGGCAGCGGCGCGCGCAGAAGGTTTGGGCATTGTGCCGATTGGCGGTATTCGTCGCGATCCACAGGCGTTAATTAGCTTGTTGGATTTGCCGGAATACACTTTCCCGGTGGCGGGCGTGGTGATTGGCCATGTCGATCAGCCTGCGCATCAGAAGCCGCGTCTGCCGCTGGCAACCTTCCGTCATGAAGAGCGCTATCAGCGTGATGGACTGGAGCAGCACATCGCCGCCTACAATCAGGAGATGGTGCAGCACTGGAAAAATACCGGTCGTGATGATGGCGAGAGCTGGAGCGAAAGCGTCAGCGGTTATTATCACAAGATTTACTTCCCGCACGTGCTGGACGCGCTGAAGAAGCAAGGATTTGGTAACGACAAGTAACGGCTTTTCCCCGCGCACTCTGCGCGGGGAATGAAAAATTAACGCCCTTTCTTCTTACGACCCGGCTGCGCGAAACGCTGGCGATTCGCTGGTTTTGCACCCGCTTTCTCACCCGGCTTAGCTCCGGCAGCGGGCTTTTTCGCGGGGCTGGCCGGTTTCTTCTTCGCCTGCGTCTTCTGCGTTTTTTGATCTTCCGATGAAGAGTCTTCAATCAGTTTGAACAGGTCGATCAGCTCGTCATCGGTTAAATCACGCCATTCGCCGAGCGGAATCCCTTTCAAACTGACGTTCATGATGCGCGTACGTTCAAGCTTGGTGACTTCAAAGCCGAAGTGCTTGGTCATACGACGAATCTGACGATTCAGCCCCTGAACCAGAATAATGCGGAAGACAAAGGTCGACTCTTTTTTAACTTTGCACTTTTTGGTGACGGTGCCGAGCATCGGCACGCCCGCGCCCATTCCGGCAATAAATTCATCGGTGATCGGCTTATCGACGGTAACTACATACTCTTTTTCGTGGTTATTACCGGCACGCAGGATTTTATTCACCAGATCGCCGTGGTTGGTGAGAAAAATCAGTCCCTGCGAATCTTTATCCAGACGACCAATCGGGAACACGCGTTTACTGTGATTGACGAAATCACCAATGTTGTCACGCTCACCCTCTTCCATGGTGGTGATGATGCCAACCGGTTTGTTCAGCGCAATCAGCACTAAATCTTCTTCGTCACGCGGCTCAATCAGCTGCCCGTTCACTTTGACTTCATCCCCCGCAAACACCTGCGCACCGACGGCAGCGCGTTTACCGTTAATGAAAACGTTGCCTTGCTCGATGTAACGATCGGCATCGCGGCGTGAGCAGATACCGCTCTCGCTGATGTATTTGTTCAGGCGTGTGGATGAGTTAGGCAGCATGGTTCCTCCGAAAAAAAACGGACTATACAGCAACCTTAGGCGTTGGTTAAGCATCGCGACAATCATCAGCATTTCTCTCACCACGATATAACAGCACACTAACAATGTGGTTGTTGTCAGCGGATCGATCAGCGACAATTCGCACCCATCGTTTTTTCTTATGACAGAGTGATTCCCTCATGACAAATCAGCCATTGGTGACGTGGATAACCTCCGTGCGCACCTTTCTGGCCCGCCTTTGGCCTCATCCGTTACCGGGAGGCAAAAAGCAGATGGTCATCGCCAGTGTTGGCGCGGGATTGGGTTTAATGATAACCAGCCTGACCAGTCACTGGCTGCTGGGCGAAGTGAATCTGTGGTTTGTCGCGCCAATGGGCGCTTCGGCGGTGTTGCTGTTTGGTTTGCCGAACAGTCCGCTGGCGCAGCCGTGGTCAATTGTCGGCGGCAATCTGGTGGCGGGCGTTGTCGGTGTTACCATTGCGCTGTTGGTTCCCCATGCTGCATTGGCGTGCGGCATCGCGGCCTGTTTGACCATTGCGCTGATGTTTCAACTGCGCTGCCTGCATCCACCGAGCGGCGCGGTAGCGCTGACCGCGATTTTAGGCGGTAACGGCGTCCAGCAGCTCGGTTACCACTTTATTTTAACGCCGGTATTGTTGAACTCGGTTTGTTTGGCGCTGCTGGCGTTGGTGTTTAATAATCTCGCCGGGCGTCGTTACCCGCATCCGCTGGCTGCAACTGAAATCAAAGCACCGCCTGTGGTGATCGACGTACCGATTACGCGTGAAGACCTGCATCAGGCGCTGGAAAGCGGTGAAGTGTTGGATATTGATGAAGATGATTTGCAGCAGTTGCTGCAGCGCGCCGAGGAGATTGCGATTCTTCGTCAGCGCGGGCAAATGCCAGTATCATCATGAGCGGTCGCCATAAACGGCGACCCAACGCCGTATTCTTTCACGCGTACCTCATCGCCCTCAATCTCAACTACTGCAAACGGTACTTCGTCAGCCCCATCAAGCATGCCTTTAAGCGTATAAAAGCCTGTTTGACCGATGCGCGCAAAGCCGCCGCGGTGGTCGTGTCCAGAGAAACAGAAATGTATGTTGTAACTAGAAAACAGCTCTGCCAGCACACCGCCGTTCAGCAAGTTGTGGCTGTTGTGCGGTGCCAGCGGATAATGGCCAAACACCACCACTTTCTCGCCTTGCTGCTGGGCTTGTTGCAACTGCTGCTCAATCCACGCTAACTGCTGCGTGCCTACCGCGCCGTTCCACGGTTTCGCCTGCGGCTGCTGGCGCTCGGTCAGGTCCACCAGCAGCGCCTCCGCCTGTGCGCGATCGTCACCATTCTGCGTGTTGCAATAGAGGCTGATGTCGTTGCCGTCATAAACAATAAAACGCCAGCCCTGCAATCCAAAGGCGTAGTAGCTTTTTGGCAGCGCGGCAGCTTCGTTGAGATGCTGCGCGATGGTCTGCGCATCGTGATTGCCCAGCACCACTGCATGCGGATGTTCGAGGCGATCGTATATCGGCAATATCGCCGCGTAGCTGCTCCAGTCGCGATCGACTAAATCCCCCAGCGTGACGACAAAATCCAGCGGCTGTTGATTCAACACTTCAATCGCCTGCGGTAACTTGCGCAGCGCATGACGATAGAAGAGATTTTTCGCAATATCGGCGTCGATGTCGGCATATTGCGGATCGGCAATCAAACCAAAACGTAGCGTGCTACTCAGCGGAGCGGAACGCACATCAGGTAAGGCATAGAGCTCGGCGACATCGCCCAGCAGTTCACGCTGTAATTCAGTCAGCGGATGCGGATAAGACACGAAAAGCACTCCTTAGCGAATACCGGCACGCATAAACGATTGAATAAACTGACGCTGGAAAATCAGGAACAGCACCAGCAGCGGCAAGGTGGTCATCAACGTAGCAGCGCCAATCAACGCCCATTGCACGCCCTGCTCTGGCGCCGAAAACAGTTGCAGGCCAACAGTAAGCGGCCGCACGTTGACGGAATCAGTAATCACCAGCGGCCAGAGGAAATCATTCCAGTGGAAGCTGATCGATACCAGCGCAAACGCCACATAAATCGGCTTCGCCAGCGGGATGTAAATCTTGCGCAGAATGTAAAAGCGGCTGGCACCTTCGACAATCGCCGCCTCTTCCAGCACCAGCGGAATACTTTTAAACGTCTGACGCAGCAGAAAGATGGCGAAGGCCGAGGAGAAGTACGGCAGCGCGATGCCGGTTAGCGTATCGCGGAAACCCAGCGCGCCGATGGTTTTGTAGTTATTCAAAATCAGCACGTCCGGGCTGATCATCAGCTGCAGCAGGATCAGCGCGAAGATCGCACCCGAGAATTTCAGGCGGAAGCGCACTAATGCGTAAGCGGCCATGGTCGCCAGAATCAGCTGCACCACCACAATCATCAGCACCAGCAAACTGGTATTGAGGAAGTAGCGACCAAAGGGCGCGGCATGCCAGGCATTAACGAAGTTTTGTACCGTCAGCGGCGAAAACAGCGAAAAGCTCGCCTGATCGGATGCCGGATGAATCGCCACCCAAAACGCCACCAGAATCGGTAAAAACCACAGCAACGCGGCAAGCCCAATGGCCGTATTCAGGCACAGGCGACCAAATGTGATTGTCGGCTTCATTGGTAATGGGCTCGCTTGTCCAGCAGGTTGAATTTAAGCAGCGCAATTGCGGCGAGAATCACCAACAGCACCACCGTCATGGCCGCCGCTGCGGGCATATCCCAGAAGCTGAAAGCGGTGCGATAGATGTAGAACAGCAGCAAGCTACTGCTGTTATTCGGCCCGCCGTTGGTCATAGCAATTACCTGATCGACAATGCGGAAGGCATTCATCGACGCATTGATCAGTACAAACAGCGTGGTAGGCATCAGCAGCGGCCACTGCACGCGACGGAAGAAATAGCTGCGCGACGCCCCTTCTATCTGCGCGGCTTCGCTGAGGCGTGGATCGATCTGCTGCAAAGCGGCGAGATAAAAGATCATAAAGAAGCCCGCTTCGCGCCACACCGAAACTGCCATCAAGCAGTACAACGCGCTACCCGGTTCGCCGAGCCAGTTAATCGCCGGCAGGGAAAACAGCGCCAGCAGCTTATTCAGCAAGCCCAACTGCGGCGTGTAGAAGAACAGCCACAGATTGGCGATAGCAATCATCGGCAGCAGCGAAGGAATAAAGAACGCGGTGCGCACCAGCGCATTCGCACGCATATGGCGATTGACCGCCAGCGCCATCAGCAGCGCCAGCGTGACCGCCAGCGGAATGGTGATCAGCGCATATAACAGGTTATTCCACAGCGACTGGATGAAGATGTCGTCATCCAGCAGCGCGAGATAGTTATCCAGCCCAACAAAATGGGCTGGACGACCGTTACGCGCTGCGCTGAACAGGCTTTCCCACACGGTCGCAACCGCCGGATAGTGGGTGAACAGCAGCAAAAAGCTCAGTGCTGGCAAAATCAGCAGATAGCCATACAGCTGCATCGACCATAACCGGGGACGACGAACCGGCGCGACGGTGAGAATCGTGCTCATAATTATTGGTATGACTTCAGTAGACGATCGGCTTGCTTCTGCGCGCCTTCAAGTGCTTCGGCTGGGGTTTTCGCCTGCGTTACCGCCGCTTCTACCGCGTGATTGAGTGCATCCTGAATCTGCACGCTGTTGTAGGTAGAGAGTTCCGGCTGCGCATATTTCAGCTGTTCACGCGCCACCAATGCCTGCGGAACGTCTTTGACGTAATCCTTCATCACCGTGGTATCCCACGCGGCCGGAGACGTCGCAACGTAACCGGTAGCGATACTCCAGCGCGCCGCCTGCTCGGGTGACGTGACCCAACGGATAAATTCCATCGCCGCTTTCTGCTGTTCTGGCGAAGCGTTTTTGAAGACATACAGGTTGCCGCCGCCGGTTGGGCTGCCGCGCTGGGTTTTCTCCGGCAGCATCGCTACGCCGAACGGGAACTTGGCGTTATCACGCACGTTGGTCAGGTTGCCGGTGGTGGTCACCATCATGGCAGTTTTGCCGCTGATGAAGTCCTGCGGCGTGGTGCCCCACGCAATCGCACCTTTCGGCGACACTTCCTCTTTCTGGCCGAGATCGGTCAGCCACTGCAGCGTTTCCACGTTGCCCGGCGTGTTGAAGTGCACCGCCGTGCCTTTGCCGTTATCCAGACGACCGCCGTTGGTGGCAGACAAGCCCTGGAAGTTCCAGTAGCCGTTTGGTGTGGACGGAATCTCGATGCCCCATTGGCTGACGCCGTTAGCATCTTTGATCGTGAGTTTCTTACTGAACTCGACCACTTGCTGCCAGTTGGCCGGTGGCGTATCGGCGTTCAAACCGGCTTTCTCAAACGCCTGTTTGTTCCAGTACATCACCACGGTTGAACGCTGGAACGGTACGCCCCACACTTTGCCGTCAATGTGACGCAGAAACGCCGGATAGAAACCGTCGATCCATTTTTTGCCTGCATCGCCCTGCGCTAAATCGCTGGCCGCCACAATCGCACCGGCATCAATCAGAGAATAGGCTTCGATATCGCCGATAACCGCCAGCTGCGGCGCGTTGCCACCACGAAATGCGGTCAGCGCTTTGGTCACGGTGGTCGCGTAGTCACCGGTATACACCGGCTGAATGCTCACGTCCGGATGCACTTTCTGGAAATCCGCCACCAGCGTATCCACGGTGTGGCTCACTTTGCCGCCCACCGCGATCGGGTAATACATTTGCAGCTTGACCGGTTCAGCCGCAAAAGCTGAGGTGCTAACGGCGAGGACTAATGCAGAAAGACGTGAATAACGAATTGCAGACATGATTTTCCCTTGGGCAAATGACAACGGTTAAACGGCGTATTTTTTCTGTGAGGCAAATATCTGTTGTTCAGCTGGCGCGCAGCGCTTACCGCTCTGGCTGTGAAACAGATATTGCCGCGCGGCGGACCACTGCAATCCCACTTCGCTGCCATCGATAAAGCGCTGCATGCCCGGCACTTTGACCGTCAGCGGCTCGCTGATGCCGGCAAGCTGGCACACCAGCAAGGTATCCGCCCCCATATATTCGGAACTGATCACTCGCGCGGTCAGCGCTGCCTGATCTGCGGCGATCAGCTGGATATCTTCGGCACGCAATCCAAGACTCAGCGCTGCTTCGTGGTATTCCACAACGGGCGCGGTGAGGTGCATCAGGGTGTGATGTGCGCCGTTGCGCTGCAGCGGCAGGATATTCATCGGCGGTGCGCCAATGAACTGCGCGGCAAACACGCTGGCAGGATTGTTGTAGAGATCGTCTGGCGAGCCGTGCTGTTCGATGTGGCCGTCGTTGAGCAGGATAATGCTGTCGGCCATGCTCATCGCTTCGGTTTGATCGTGCGTGACGTACAGCATGGTCAGGCCGAGTTTTTTCTGTAGCGCGCGGATTTCACGGCGCATGCTTTGACGCAGCTTGGCATCGAGGTTCGACAGCGGCTCATCCATCAGGCAAAGCGTGTTGTTGGCGATCACCGCACGGCCCAGCGCCACGCGCTGCTGCTGTCCGCCGGAGAGCTGCGACGGCAAACGATCCAGCAGCTTATCCAACTCCATCAGCTTACCGACGTTATCGAGGCGTGCAGCAAACGACTGCTTCTCCTCGCCGCGCGCTTTCAAACCAAACAGCAGGTTTTCACGCACGTTAAGGTGGGGAAACAGCGCGTAGGACTGAAACACCATCGATAACTTGCGCTGCGATGGCGGCAAATGGGTGATATCGGCGTGTTTAAAGTGGATCGCCCCGCGATCGGCCGTTTCCAGCCCGGCAATAGTGCGCAACAGCGTCGATTTACCGCAGCCTGATGGACCGAGCAGCGCGACAAACGAGCCTTCTGCCGCGTCGAAGCTGATGTCGTCCAGGGCGATTTTCTCGCCCCAGGCTTTAGTGATGTGATGAAGCGAAAGGTGGCTCATGCATCCGCAATCCAGAAATCAGAATGGCGGTAAGCTAGCGGAAGGAAATGAAGGATTTATGTCACTGCGGTGACCGGGCGGTTAAAGGGAGACATCGGCGGTGACCATAAATGGCGACCCCACAGGAACCCGCCCGTATTTCGTAGGGTCGTCATTTATGACGACCTTCTAAAATGAATCACTGATCAAAATAATGCTGCTTCAGAATCGCCGCCCCATCATCAATCGCTTTCATCAAAATCTTCTCACTGGTAACGCCATCACCCGCCTGCAACGCTTCCAGCAGATGATCATAATTATGATGCCCATTCACCACCTCGGCCGGCTGCGGATAGAGATAGTTAAAGCACGGACCAATCTGCACCCAAAGCTGTTCAATCAGCGCTTCGAGCGTGGGCATTTGCGCATAGCCATACAGCGTAAAACGAAACGCACGATTGGCTTCGAGCGCCACTGCTGCATCACCGCTTAACTTGGCCTGCATAAAGCTGACGCAGAGTTTTTTCAGCTCAGAAAGCTGTTTTTTTCCCACAAAGGGCGTCGCCGTCCTCACGGCTAAACCTTCAAGCTGCTTACGGATTAGCGTGATTTCCTCGAAGCGCTGCAGTGACATTTCCGGCACTAAAAAGGCGGCGGCGGGCGTGGCATCCAGCGCGCCGGCAGAAACCAGACGCAATAAGGCTTCACGCACCGGCGTGATGCTGGTACCCAGTTGAGCCGCCAGATCGCGCGTCACCAGCCGTGCGCCAGGTTTTAACTTGCCGACAATCAACGCGCTGCGCAGTGACGATTCCACCTGCGCGGTCAAACTCATGCGCTGCGCTTTATCCATTTCGATCATTTTTTGTGAGCCCTTTACCGAAATCCGCAAATGGTAAGTTATTTTTAATGTTTTATTGCCAACCGGCCAGATTATAGGATATATCATGTATTACAAATAAGCACAGTCTTGATTCTGGCCGCAGCCACTCTTTTCACTACCTTGCCCTGGCAATTTTTGGAAAACGTTATGAGACTACCTGCAGTGAAGTTTGTCACTACCGCGTTGCTATTTGCTCTGATGCCTGCTGTACAGGCGGCAGAACTGACCATTGGCCAACCCACGTCTGCCACGGCGATGGATCCCGGCTTTCTTAAAGAATCTGCCACACTGGTAGATAACATCTTCGATACTTTAGTGCGCCGCGCCGATGACATGTCATTGCAGCCAGGCTTAGCCACTGAGTGGAAAGCGATTAACGAAACCACCTGGCAATTTACCCTGCGCCAGGGCGTGAAATTTACCGATGGCGAGCCGGTGAACGCCGAAGCGGTGAAATTCTCCATCGATCGTATTTTAGACCCCGCCAATCACGCGCCGACGATTTCCTATATCCGCACCATCAAATCGGTGGAGGTGATCAACGATTATCAGGTGCAGATCCACACCAACGGCCCGGATCCTCTGCTGCCGACGCGCATGAGCCGCTACCCGGCTTACATTGTGCCACCCGCATACGTGAAGAAAGTCGGTGCCAGCGAGTTTGCGCGCAAGCCAGTGGGCAGCGGCGCTTACAAGCTGGATAGCTTTATCCCGGACGAAAAAGTGGTGATGGTCGCCAATGAAACTTACTGGCGCGGCAAACCGGCGATTGATCGCGTTACCTGGCGTCCAATTCCCGAAGCCACCGCGCGCCTTACCGCGCTGCTGACCGGCGAAGTGCAGCTGATTGAAAGCGTGCCCGCCGATTTAGTCCCCGCGTTGAAAAATCGCCCCAACGTCGAGCTGGAACAGGTGAAAGGCGGCGGGTTGACGATTTACCTCGGCCTTAAAGATGATGAGAAACCGCTGAGTGATGTGCGCGTACGTCAGGCGCTTTCGCTGGCGTTGAATCGCCAGGCGTATACCCAACAGCTGCTGCACGGTTTCGGCACACCAACCGGCACCATGGCCGGTGCTAATGACTTCGGTTATCTGGCGGTTCCGGCGATCGCGCAGGATGTGGCGAAAGCCAAATCGCTGCTGGCTGAAGCCGGTTACGCTAACGGCTTTACCCTGCGCTTCCAGGCACCGCGTCGCTACATTGCCAGCGCCGATGTGGCGCAAGCCATCGTGCAGGATTTAGCTGCGATTGGTGTGAAAGCCGAGCTGGAAGTGCCGGAATGGTCGGTTTACACCCAGCAGGTTGCGTCACAGAAACAGGCTCCGATGTATATGCTGGCGTGGGGCTCAACCCAAACGCTGGATGCCGATGCCGCGCTGTTCCCGATTCTGCGCAGCGGCGAGCCCTATTCCACCGTGCATGATGCGGAGCTGGATAAGCTGCTCGACCAAAGTCGCCAGATTGTTGATCCCGCTGCGCGCAAAAAAGTGTTAGAGCAGATTCAGCAACGCGTCGCTGAACAACAGCCGCTGCTGCCGCTGTATCGTGAAGACACCTTGTATGCGCACAGCACCTCGCTCAACTTCAAAGGCCGCGTCGATGCCCGCATCCCGCTGTTTGATCTGAGGCTGAAATGATTTCACCGGGCACCGTGCTGCAGCGCCGTCCGCGCCGCCTGATTTACGGCGATGCGGTAATCGGCAGCGTATTGCTGATCGTGGTGATTGCCGCGGCGCTGCTCTCTCCCTGGCTGCCGTTGCCCGATGCCTTAAGTAATAACCTCAGCGAGATGTTTCTGCCGCCGGGTTCGCCCGGCGCGCAGGCCACGCATTGGCTCGGCACCGACCAACTGGGGCGCGATCTGCTGGCGCGTATTCTCTCCGGCACGCGCTTGTCGTTGCTGGTGGTATTGGTCGCGGCGGCGATTGGCGCGGTGATTGGCGTCGCGCTCGGCATGATTGCCGGTTACGCCGGCGGTTGGGTTGATGCGCTGATCATGCGCCTGATCGACATCCAGCTGGCGGTGCCGTTTATTCTGTTAATTTTGCTGGTGATTGCGCTGATGGGCGCCTCACTCACCAACATTATTGTGATTATGGGCTGCACCAGTTGGGCGATTTATGCCCGCGTGGCGCGCGCCAAAACCTTAGAAATTCGTGAACTGGAATACATTCAGGCGGTGCGCGCCATGGGCTTTTCGCCGCTGCGCGTGCTGCTGCGGCATATCCTGCCAAATCTGCTGACGCCACTGGTGGTGCTGCTGACGCTGGATATCCCACGCTTAATCGTGCTCGAAGCCTCCGTGGGATTTCTTGGCATGGGCATTCAGCCGCCCACGCCGACGCTGGGCAACTTAATTGGCGAAGGCCGCTCGTACATGCTGCTATCGCAATGGCTGGTGCTCTATCCCGGATTAGTGATTGCGGCGCTGGTGATTGGCTGCAACCTGCTGGGCGATGCGCTGCTACGTCGCACGCACACAAGGCTGGATTAAGATGCTGAACATTCTGCTCAATCGCCTTGGCCAATCGATATTAGTGCTGCTTGGCGTGTCGCTGCTGATTTTCTTTAGCCTGCACATGACGGGCGATCCGGCGGCGCTGATGATGCCGCCCGGCTCCAGCCAGCAGGAGATTGATACTTTTCGTCACAGCATGGGCTTTGATCGTCCGCTGCTGTGGCAATACAGCCACTATCTTGGCGGCGTGCTGCACGGCGATTTTGGTGAATCCCTGCGTTACAGCCAGCCGGTATTGGCGCTGATTGCTGAGCGCTTGCCCGCAACGGTGCTGCTGGCGGTGAGTGCGCTGGCGTGGAGTTCGCTGCTCGGTCTGCTGCTGGGCATTATCAGCGCCCTGCGACCGCACAGCATGTGGGATTTGCTGTGCCGCCTGCTGGCCTTCTCCGGCCAGGCGATTCCGGTGTTCTGGCTGGGTCTGCTGCTGATTTTGCTGTTTAGCCTGAAGTTACAGTGGCTGCCGTCCAGCGGTTACGGCACTTTCGCCGCGCTGGTGATGCCCGCACTCAGCCTCGGTGCGTTTTACATGAGCGCCGTAGCGCGTTTGACGCGCGCCAGCCTGCTGGATGTGCTGCAACAGGATTATATCCGCACCGCGCGCGCCAAAGGGCTCAGCGCCTGGCGCATTGTGGTACGCCATGGTTTGCGTAACGCACTGATTCCGGTGATCACCGTACAAGGCATGTATTTCGCCTCGCTGCTCGGCGGCGCCCTGGTAACAGAGATTATTTTTGCCTGGCCAGGTATTGGTCGTCTGGCGATTCAGGCGATTCAAAACCGCGACTTCCCGCTGGTGCAAGCGATTGTGTTGCTCGCTGCGGTGGTGTTTGTGGCGATCAATTTGCTGATCGACCTGCTCTATCTGGTGCTGAACCCGAGGATTCGTTTATGAGTCGCCTTGATGCCACGCTTGAACTGCTGAGTGAACTGACGCGCTGGCCGAGCGTGGCCGGTCAGTTATCCTCGCAGCGCGGGTTGGCCACCTGGCTGGAACAGTGGATGGTGGAGCAACTTGGCGCCAGCGTGATTTATCCGGTGGCGGCGCAAACCGACAATTCTCCGCCGCTGGTGCATGTGCGCATCGATAACGGCAGTGCCAAAACCGTGGTGCTCTACAACATGTATGACGTGATGCCTGCGGATGATGCCGGTTGGGATGTGCCGCCGTTTGTCGGTGGCGTGTGTCACTGGGACGATCTTGGCGCGGTCTTTGTCGGACGCGGCGCAGAGAACAATAAAGGCCCGGTCGCCGCCCTGCTGATCCTGCTGCGCGAACTGCAGCAAAGCCAGCTGCTCGATTTCAATATCGAAATCTTGCTCGAAGGTGAAGAGGAAATCGGCAGCGGCGCACTGCGACGTTATCTGGCGCAGCAGCCTTGCCCGATCGCTCCCGCTGAAGCGGTGCTGTTCCCCTCACTGTGCGAATACGGTGGCGGCGCACCGCGCGTCTATCTCGGCTTTACCGGACTGGCCAGCGGACGTCTCAGCGTCAGCGGCGGCGCTTGGGGCGGACCTTCCTCCGCTATTCATGCCAGCAATGCCGGTTGGATCGCCAATCCGGCGTGGCGCTTAGTGCAGGCATTAGATGCCATCGCACCGGCCGCACACAGCGGCGTGCTGGCGTGTCACGCCACGGACGATGAGGCGAATCAGTTATTGGCGACCTTAGCCGCCGAGTTCAGCATCAATGATGAACTACAGTTCCGTCGCAGCCAGCGCCTGATGATTGAAGGCGACACGCTAAGCTGCCTGCAAACGCTGCTCGGCAGCGCGGTCTTAACGCTGGCCGAACTGCACAGCGATCCGCCGGGCGGACGCGGCGTCATCCCGTTCCGTGCCAGCGCGGAACTGGCGTTTCGCATTCCGCCGGGTTTCGATCAGGACGCGATGATTGAAGCCGCGCAGCAGCGCCTGGCGCAAGCCGATTTAGCCGGCAGCGAACTGCAACTGTTCGATCGCTATCCCGGCGTGCGCTTTAGCCGCAGTGCCAGCGGCGTCGATGCTTTGATAGCCAGCTATCAAACGCTAGGCGCGGCACCGCAAATCTGGCCGTGGGCACCGGGCTGTGCGCCCGCTTACGCTTTCGCGGCCGTCGCTCCCGCCTTTCTGATTGGCGGATTAGGCCACGGCGGCAACGCCCACGCCGTCAATGAGTTTGTCACGCTGGCGGGACTCGAACGCTTCCAGCAATCCATGAGCTTATGGCTCAACGCATTCAATGATTCGGCCATTGGCCGGGTCGCGCCACACCAGGGAAACACCGCAGTACATAAAAATATAGGTAACACATAATGAAATCAGTTGAAGAGTTTGAACGCGTTCCGCTCGGCTTCTTCCCCACGCCTCACGAGCCGCTGCCGCGGCTCAGTGAGGCACTTGGGATTACGCTGACGATCAAACGTGATGACTACAGTGGCTTCGGCGGCGGCGGCAACAAAGTACGCAAGCTGGAGTATCTGATGGCGGAGGCCTGCAAAACAGGCGTGAATGTGGTGATCACCACCGGCGGGCATCAGTCGAACCACGCCCGCATGGTGGCCGCCGCCGCACGCAAGTTTGGTATGCGTCCGGTGCTGGTGCTGCGGGGCAATCCGCCCGCAAGCTGGCAAGGTAATCTGCTGCTGGACAAGCTGTTCGGGGCCGAGGTGCAGTTCCTCGATCCCGACGGCTATTTCACGCAGATCGAAGGTGCGATGCAGGCGCATGCTGATGCGGCTGTCGCGCAAGGTGAAACCCCAATGATTATTCCGCTGGGTGGCGCAACGCCACTCGGCGCATTGGGTTATGTGCGGGCCGTGGAAGAGATCGCGGCGCAGCTGGCACCCAGCCAGACGCCCGCGCCCGATTTCATCGTAGCGCCCACCGGTTCTGGCGGCACGCTGGCGGGATTGCATGTGGGTACGCGCCGCTATTGGCCCGATACCAGGGTGATTGGCGTGAGCGTTAGCGCCAAAGCCGACTGGTTCCAGCCGCGCATTGCCGGCATGGCGCAGGATTGTGCCGATCTGCTGCAATGGCCGCAGCAGTGGCAGCCGGAGGATATCTGGATTGAAGATGGTTATGTCGGTCAGGCGTACGGCGTGCCATCGGACGGTGGCATTGCCGCCATCTATCAACTCGCCCAGTTGGAAGGCGTGCTGCTGGATCCGGTCTACACCGGCAAAGCGATGCACGGCCTGTTCTCGCTGGTGGAGCAAGGGCGCATTCCGCAAGGATCGCGCGTTACCTTTGTGCATTGTGGCGGTTCTCCGGCGCTCTATCCCTTCGCCGATCGCCTGCTGGAGCAGTAATGGAAGCGTTATTGCGTGTACTGGATGAAGCCACCGTCGCGCAATTAGGCGGCGGCGATGTCGCTCTGGCGCTGGAAGACGTCAAAGCGGTGATTCGCCTGATGCGTCTCGGCGAGGCGCAAATGCCCGCTGAAAATCACATCGATCTCGGTACGCCGCTTGGTAAAGCTTATGCCTTACCAGCGCGCGTGGGCGGCAGCTACAACGCTGCGGGCGTAAAGTGGACAGCGCATCGTCCACAGCGACCGGATGCGCTGCCCGCCGCCTTAGCCTTAACCCTGATTAACGATGCGCAAAGCGGTATTCCGCGTGGTTTGCTGGCCAGCGGCGCATTAACCGCTGCGCGCACCGCGGCGGTGAGCGCACTGGCGTTACAGCTGGCCGCGCCGCGTCCTGTGAAACGCGTGCTGCTGCTTGGTGCCGGTTTGCATGCTCAGGCGCATCTGCGCATGTTGCAGCAGTTGTTTCCGCAGCTGGAACAGATTGGCGTGTGGAATCGCTCGCCTTTTGAACTCAATGCGTTGCGCGAAGTGCAGATCGAAACTGATTTGCAGCTCGCTCTGGCGCAGCCTTATGACGCGGTGCTGACCTGCACCAGCGCCGAGCAGCCGATTATTGATGCCACAGCAGTCCAGCCTGGCAGGATCATTGTGCAGGTCGGCTATCACGAAGTCAGTTTTGCCGCCATCAAAGCCAGCAGCAAGGTGGTGGTTGATGCGTGGGGCGATTTTGCCCAGCGCAGCGCCAAAAGCCTGTTCCAGATGTTCCGCGCCGGTGAGTTTGGTGAGCAGGATGTGGCGGCCGATCTCGCCGCGCTGCTGCTGGATAACTGGCGTCCACAGCCTGAAGATAGCGTCTATTTTTCCTCGTTTGGCCTCAACGTGTTTGATATCGCCCTCGCCGCCCGCGTGTTGCAGGCCGCCGAGCACGACGAACTCGGTTCGTTGCAGTCGCTGTTTTCAGGAGTTCTGCATGATCATTGATGTGCTATCCCTGCATCAGCGCCAGGCAAAAGGCGAAGCGTTTCTGCTGATCGACGTGCGCGAGTTCGCCGACTGGCAACGCGCCACCTTGCCCGGCGCGCAGCATTGTAACGTCTACGACTATTTTATTGAGGATTGCAGCGAGGCAGGTTTAGCGGTGATGGCTGCAGAAGCCGCCACCGCGCTGCAACCGATGTTTACCGCCTATCCCAACGCCACGCCGGTGTTTTTCGAACAGCAGGTTGGCATGCGTTCGCCGCGTGGGGCCTGGTTCGCCTGGCTGCTGAAGCGTGATGATGCGCTGATTCTGGATGGCGGCGTGGAGGCGTGGATTGCGTCAGGCTATGAACTCAGTCCGGGATTGGGGTTAAGCCGCACGGTGGCGCATCCACCCGCAGCAAACGCACCCGCGTGGAACCGCGAATTGGTGTGCAGCCGGGAACAGGTATTGGCAGCAGATGGAGTGAATGTGATCAACGTTGATGCTCGTCGCCGCAGCGAATTTGACGGCAGCTTTGCGCATGCCTGCTGCCAGCGCGCCGGACGCATTCCGCATTCTCAGCTGCTGTTTTGGGAGGATGTCATTGCCAACGGCCATTTCTTATCAGCGCAGCAGATTGCCGCACGCGCCGAGGCGGCAGGATTGAGTAAAGACGCGAAGCTGCAGGTTTATTGCCATCGCGGTGCCCGCGCCGCCACGGTGTTGGCGGCGTTGAAGCTGGCGGGCTATCCCCATGTTTCGGTGTATGTCGGTTCCTGGCACGAATGGGCCGAACATCACGAACTGCCGCTGTTACACGGCAGCTGATCGCAGCGCCAGCGCCTGCTGAACGTCCGGCGCAGCGGCGAGCAGTTGGCGTGTGTAATTGTCCTGCGGATAATTAATCACGCTGGCGGTCGCGCCGGACTCCACAATCCTGCCGTGATACATCACCACCACGCGATCGCACAACTGACGCACCGCGCTGAGATCGTGGCTGATAAACAGCACCGATAATCCCAGCTTGTGGCGTAAATCATTAAACAGCGCCAGAATCTGCCCGCGCACTGATAAATCCAGTGCCGCCACCGCTTCATCCGCCACCAGCAACTTCGGCTCCATCGCCAGCGCGCGCGCAATGGCAATACGCTGACGCTGGCCGCCGGAAAACGCGCCCGGCAGACGTCCGGCATGTTCGGCCTTCAATCCCACCAACGCCAGCAACTCTTTAACCCGCTCATCCACCGCCGCGCCTTTGCGCAGTTGCCAGACGCGCAGCGGTTCAGCGATCTGCTCACCGACCGGAATTTTGGGATTCAAACTGGCGTAAGGGTCCTGAAAGATGATCTGAGCGTGACGACGTAACGTATTCAGCTGGCGCCGTTGCAGATGCTGCCCCTGAAAATGTACCTCGCCGCCATCCGCCGTAATCAGGCCAATCGCCGCGCTACCCAAGGTGGTTTTGCCGGAGCCGGATTCGCCAATCAGCCCGACGATTTCGCCCTGCGCAATCGACAGATTAGCCGGATGCAAAACGGTTTGCCGTTTGGCTGGCCACAGCGGCATGCGGCGCGGCAGCGGATAGCTTTTACTGATGTCACGCAGCACCAGCAGCGGCGGCTGCTCAACCGGCGCAATTGCCTCAGGGATTTGCGTCGCTGAAGCGGCAATCAATTTGCGCGTGTAAGGATGCGTTGGCGCGCCGAGCGTGCTCAGCACCGCGCCCTGTTCAACCAGTTGCCCTTGCTGCATCACGCAGACGCGATCGGCGTAGCGCGCCACCACCGAGAGATCGTGGGTGATCAATAAGATCCCCATGCCCATATCTTGTTGCAGTTCCTGCAGCAGCGCCAGAATCTGCGCCTGAATGGTGACGTCCAGCGCGGTGGTCGGTTCATCGGCAATCAATAATTCCGGCTGACCGCTAATGGCACTGGCGATCATCACACGTTGACGCATGCCGCCCGACAGCTGATGAATATACTGCCGCGCACGCTGTGCGGGATTGACGATGCCAACGCGTTCCAGCAGCGCTATCGCTTCCTGCTGCGCCTGTTTCCAGCTGAACTGTCGATGCCGTACCAGCACTTCGGCAATCTGCTCACCAATACGCAGCGTGGGATTCATGCTGGTCATCGGCTCCTGAAACACCGTGGCGATGCGGCAGCCGCGTAATTGCTGGGTCTTACGCGCATCGAGCGGCTCGCCATTAAACACCACGCGGCCACCACTCTGCTGCACGCCCGGCGGCAGCAAGCTCATCAGCGCCAGCGATGTTAAGGTTTTGCCGGATCCCGACTCGCCGACTAACGCCAGGATTTCCTTGCGATCGAGATCAAAAGAGACGTTATCCACCAGCAAGCGCTGATCGTGAGTGTGCAGCGAGAGGTTTTCAACCGAGAGCAAGCGCGCATTAGTCATCTGGTAGGGATTCTCAACAAGGAAAAATACAGGATATATCCTGAACATAGCACGAACAAGACCGTTCGGTTATGGCACTGCGCGTTGCGGAATAAGTCTGGCGAATGGGTTTAACATATCCCGTATTAACGGCAGTAATTGCCGTCGATGAGCAAAATGGCAAACCTGTTGGTTATGTGGTTTTTAATTTATAACGACGGCAATTATTGCCTAATGCTTGTCGATAAAAATGCATTTTGCTTTAAAGTTAGTGCGGGCACTGACACATCTGCTGCGGCACGGGCCGTCCTCGCGCCGCTGGCGCGGTACCTTCGGCTTTCACATTGTGCCGACGGACCGTTCGGGGATCGGCCGTCCTGGCCGGCCCCGAACTGCCTCACGCATCCATGCGTGAAGCTCCTGGCCCAACGCAAAAGCCTCAGCGCTGCGAATAGCCCTTTTTGCCGCAGCAGACATGCCAGCGCCTGACGCTAATCAGCCCTTTTTAACAACACGTAATGAAGTTTCGGAGCTGGACGGGGGCACTTCGGGCATGGCTTAAAGATTTACACTTCAGAAGCTGTTACCCGCGCGGTAGCAAGATACGCCAAAACCGCGCCGCTGCACGCATCCTTACGACTGACCATCATTAAATTCGCCGATAACTCAGCTAAGTCCAGCGTTCGATAAACCACGCCGGGGATTGCCACTTGTGTTAACGGTGCTGGCACCAGCGCGATGCCAAGCCCGGCACCGGCCATCGCGAGCACGCTTAGTGTGCTGGAGATGCGATACGCGATATGCAATCTGTCACCCAACAGGCGATGTAAAGCGACGTCAAAATGAGAATGACCTTCATGGGTGGCGTACATAATCAGTGGCTGATGCGCCAGCATCTCAATGGTCACGCTCGGCTTCGCCGCCAGCGGATGATCGCTGGACATCACCACCACGCGTGGCCATTCGCCAATTAAGTCATACGCCAGCGCAGAGGTCGGTTCTGGATGATAGTCAGGCATATAGCCGACATCGAGCATGCCGCTGTTAATCGCCTCATGTTGCAGATGCGGTGCCATCTCCTGACACACCAATTCCGCCTGCGGATATGCATGATGAAAGGCGCGGATGTCGCGCATCAATCTGCCGCTAAACACGGCGTTGCCAGCGAAGCCAACGCGTACCCGACCAATTTCTCCGCGCATTGAACGTTGAACCACATGACGAGTGTGCTCAGCTTGCTCCAGCGTCCGTTTCGCCTCGGCTTGCAATAGCAGGCCCGCTTCGGTGAGTTCGACGCGACGACTGGTGCGCATAAACAACGGGCCGCCTAGCTCAGCTTCCAGCGCTTTAATCTGCATACTCAATGCCGGTTGCACAATATTCAGCCGTTGCGCCGCGCGGCCAAAATGCCCCTCTTCTGCAACAGTTAAAAAGTAGCGCAGATGACGCAATTCCATATTCGCCCCATTAATCACAAAAAATGATTGATCCGTAATTTCTATCTATTTGAGTTTAGCGCAATCAGCGCACAAACTGAACGCCGTCAACTTACAGGAGCAATAACATGCAAAACCAATTACAGGATCGCCAACAACTCAATGACCTTATGAATGGCTGGATGCACCGCGATTTGGGTGAATGGGATCAATTACGCGATCTGTTCCACGCCGATGGCACGATTGAAATTACCTGGTTTGAAGGGCTGGCAAGTGACTTTGTCACGGGTTCAATGCGCATGGGGAAATCCGATCTGCGCACCAAACACTTCATTGCCTCTCCAGCGATCACCTTCAACGCCAGTGGCAACAAAGCGATTCTTGAAACCAATGCGATGATCATTGCGGAGAATGTAAAACTGAATGTCGGCTGTGAATGCCACAACCGCTTTTATGACATGGCTGAAAAACGCGACGGCGTGTGGCGACTGGTGCGTCGCCAAAGTATTTACGATATGGGGACCTTTACCTTCCCGCTGGGTCTGGTGGAAATAGACCACGCCGTGGTAGCGAAATATCCGCGTGAATACGCCACGCTGGCGTATTTGCTGGAGCAGAGCGGCTTCCCGTTACAGCGCGTATTTGCTACGCGTGGCAGTGAACTGGAGCAAAACATCAAACGCGATGCTCAGCAGTGGTTGGCCCTTTAACTAAACCTTTTCCTGCGACAAACTCAATATGGTGCGGATGTTCTGCGCGGTGGTGGCGATAATATCGATCGCGCCAGTGCGCAGTGCACCGAGAATCGCCATCGCTTTGGTATTTTCTGCGGCAATGGCGATCACGCAGGGAATTTTGCGCAGCTCATCGATGCTCAGTCCAATCACGCGATCGTTCATCACGGTATCCACATGTTGACCTTGTGAATTAAAGAAGTCATAGCCGGCGACATCGCCCGTCACGCCCTGATTAACGCTGGCATCGATGATTTCGTGCGGCGTGAACCAGCCGAGTTTCACCATGTAGCTGTTTTCATTCATGTCACCGATGCCCACCAGCGCCACATCTGCTTTGCGCGCGCGGTCCAGTGTCTCTTTGATGGTGCCGTTTTGCATAAAGGCATCGCGCAGCGCGCGGTTCTCAACATAGGCGGGCGCATACAGTGTTTCGCTGATGCCACCAAACTTCTTCGCCAGACGACGGCTGATATGGTCAGCATTGATAGCATCGCCTGGACGATGCGTGCCGCCAATGCCGCTAATGAACAGGCAGTTACGCGTCGGTACCTGGCCGGGATAATCGGCGACAGCGGCAACGTTGCGCCCTTGCCCAACGGCGACAATGGCGTCGTCTTTCAGCGACTGCGCTAAATGTGACGACACCAGCGCGGCAACCTGACGTCGCTGCTCTTCCTGATCGGGCTGATCGAGCGCTATCAGCGCACGTTGCAATTGTGGGAAGCGATTTTGCAGCTGTTGTTCAAGGCGGGTGCTGAAGACGGGATGGTAACGCACGTTGATTTCGACGATGCCTTCTTCGCGCGCGCGTTTGAGCAGTCGACCGACTTTAATGCGGGAAATACCAAACTTACGCGCAATCTCCTCCTGGGTGATTTCGTCCTGATAATAGGCGACAGCTATTTCCGTCAGCAGCTCGGAGTCCTGAGAAAGCGTGTTTTTTTCCATCCGTAACCTGTCTTATTTGGGTGTTATTTGAAGATGTAAAGACCGCGCCATGTAGGGTGCGCATTCATGCGCACCAGGTCGCCATGAATGGCGACCCTACAAAATGGGGCGAGATCTGACGTTGGCAGGGAGTTATATCATTGATACGACTCGCTTCGCCAGACAACAGCGCCGCGAGTCGATCGAGCATCACGCTTAGCGCTTGATGGCGTCGATTTTCAGCATACGGGCAATCACGATATCCAGCTCTTTCTGATCGAAGATCTGTTTCCAGTCAGGTTTCACAATCTTCTCACGGCCGTACTCCATGGCGATCATGCAAGCATCCGAGAACGGGTTAGTCGCGCGGAACGCCACGGCCAGCGCGATTTGAATGTGGCCGTACAACATCGCTTTGGCCGCTTCTTCCGGCACGCCGCTGTGTTTCACTGTTTCGTCCAGCGCTTCTTTCATGAACGCGCCGACCATGCAGGCCACGGTTTCCACCAGCGTGGGTTCCAGATACGCCAGCTGCGTCACGGTAACCCAATGCACTTGCTCCACCGGCCCGTACATCACGCTGATCACCTTGCTCAACTCGGCTTTCTGCTCATCCGAACCGGTTTCATACGAAGCCGCCACGTGCTGAACCGCCGCGATACCGCCGAAAGCATCGGCATGTTCTTCTTTGGTGTAACGCTCAAGGAAGACCGACGGATGGCAAGGATGCGCCACCGCGTATTCAATGCCATCGCGATGGGCAATCAAATTGGCGTATGCCGCTGCGGGGTCCAGCGTCAGCAGAATCGCGCCCGGTTTCATCTGTGGCACCACGCCTTCAGAGACTTTACCCAGCACAATATCCGGCACCGCCAGAATCACCACGTCGCTCAATGGCACCACGGAGGCCGCATCAGAGAGTTCACGCCCCTGTGCGCTTACCTGCTCTTGCGCCTTAGGTGAGTTCTCACAGTAAAACACCTGGTAATCGCTTTTCTGGAAGTTGGCAGAAATACGCATACCCATTTTGCCGCCCGCGCCAATCACGGTGATGGTTTTCAGTTGCACGCTCATGTTGTTACTCCTGATCTTGTTTACTACGTAAGAATTCAACGGTGCGGCGAGTCCATTCGGCTTCTCGCTCGCAGGTCAGCGCGGCATCGTCCTGCCACGGCAACCAATGTTCGACGATTTGGTTAATGCCTTTATCCGCCGGGCGCACGCTGGCGATCATCCGGTCGTAATCCAGCAAGCCTTCGCCCATTGGGCAACCGGCAAAGGTAAAGCCGACCCAGCCATCACGACGCGTGAAAGCAAAGTCTTTGATGTGCAGATTGCCGACGCGCGCGGCGGTGTTGGCAATCACCTGCTCTGGCAATTCGAGTCCGGCGACACAGTTGGCGGGATCGAGACACACGCCGAGCCACGGCGACAGGAACTTGTTGATCACCGACATCATCGCGCCGCTGTTCACCTGCTCGTATGTCTCCAGACAGAGACGCACCTGCTGGCGGGCAAAATCTGGCAACACCGCGCCAATCAGCGCGGCAGCTTCGTCGAGCGAAGGACGGTGATCGGCGGTGTAGAACATCGAGCGTATTACGCGCGCATCGAGGATTTCCGCCATATGCAGATAACGACGCAGATGCTCTGTGCCAAGGCCGCGCGTGCCGAGTTCCAGCGTGATGCCGAGCGCATCGGCCTGCTGACGCAGCGTCAACAGCTGTGCGTCAGACCAGCTTTCAATCGCCGGGTAGTCGCAGATTTGAAACACCGACACATCGAGATCGGCGGTCTGTTGCAGCATCTGCTCCAGCGTCAGCGGATGAGGTACTTTCGACGACATGCGCCAGAAAAAGGCGTAGGTACTGAGTCCGATACGGCTCATGAATCGAGCTCCTGAGCCAGCTCACTGGCTTCATCAATTATTTGTGCCAACGCGTTGGGATCGTGGGCAAAGCGCCCCAGGAACAGGCCATTCACGTCCGCGCCAAGCCGCTGAATCAGTCCCGGACCCGCGCTGCCGCCGTAGATGATTTTGAGAGTGATGCCGGGCGGCGTAGCGAGTTGCTGCAACCCGGCGCACACGGCGCGGATGTAGCTGTCCGGTGCCGGTTGCGGCGCACCAATCGCCCACTGCGGTTCGTAGGCAAAGAACACTTCGCCCTTTAAGCCCTGCTGCGCCGACTCGGCCAGCGCTTCGGCCAGCTGCTGCAGGCACAGTGCGATCGCCTGCTGCGGTTCTGCCTGCACTTCTTCACCGATGCACAGCACCGGCGTGATGCCGTGACGCAGCGACATTGCCACTTTGGCGGCAATTTGCACTTTATCTTCGTGGAAATGACGACGGCGCTCAGCGTGACCAATTTCGGCCAGCGAGCAGCCCAACTCCTGCAACATGCTGGCGCTGACTTCGCCAGTCCAGGCTCCGTTCTCCGCCTGGCAAACATCCTGGCCGCCGAAGCGCACTGGTGTGTTAGCGAAGATCTCTGCAACCGCCGGAATCGCCGGATAAGCCGGTAACACAAACAAGCCCACTTCGCCGTTTTTCACCGCAGCATGGTTGGCTAATGCCGCCACATCGCGACACCATTGCAAGGTTTGCTGGTAGCCGAAGTACATTTTCAAACTGACGCCGAGCCAGATTTTTGGCTGAGACATGCTTCAAGCTCCTTGTTCAGAGGCACTGTGTTCTTTTAGCAGATCGCCGACGGTATTGACGATCAATGCCAGCGAAATCGCTCCGGCATCCGGCGTGCCAACACTTTTTTCTGCCAGCGGACGCGCGCGCCCCATTTTGGGTACCAGCTGGGCGGTGTCCTGCGCGGCTTTATCGGCCACCTGCGCCGCCTTCAGCCAGGCATCAGTTAGTGACGCGCCAGCGGCAACGGCGTCGTTCAGGCTGTCGCTAAACGGCACCAGCACATCCACCATGGTTTTATCGCCGACGCGCGCTTTACCAAAGTGCATGATGCCTTCTTTCGCTTCACGTACGCCGGTTGCCACGCGCTGCGCATCTGGCGTCTGACGATCGCCAAGCGCGGTACCCAACGCGGTAAGCGCCACGCCCCACAATGCGCCCGACGTGCCACCGGCTTTATCGGCCCACGCATCCGCCGCGCGGCACAGCAAGCTGCCCGCACCGGCACCGCGCGCCGCAACTTCACGCGCCTTCTCAACCGCGCCCAGCACGCCGCGCTCCATGCCGATACCGTGATCGCCGTCGCCGGCCACCGCATCGATATCGCCAAGACGCTCAGCGTTACGCTGTAACATTTCTGCCACTGCTTCGAGCAGCTGCAGCACGCGTTTCGCGCTCTCTTGCGATTCGGCTGTAGCTGCTGGCAAGGCTTCTTCCGTGCTTTCCACCAACTCTGCGGCGCTTAACGGCTCGGCCACCAATACGCTGCCTTTACGGTAAGCGGGCGTATTGGTCGGCGCACGCCACAAAGTTTCCAGCTGATCGTCCAGCCACATCAGCGTCAGTGACGCACCAGCCATATTGAAGCTGGTGACAAACTCACCGACGTCCGGCTCAACCACCTGCAGCTTAGCCGCCTCCAGCAGTTGCGCAACGCGACGATAAACGACAAACAGCTCTTCATATTTCACCGAGCCCAGCCCGTTGAGGATCACCGCCACGCGCTGACCTTCAGCCTGCGGGATGTCGGCTGGCAGTTCATTGAGCAAGCGCTCCACGAAGATCTCGGCCAGCTCATCCGCACTCGGCATGTCGGTCTCTTTGATCCCCGGCTCGCCGTGAATGCCAAGTCCCAGCGCCATGCGCCCTTTTTCCACTTCAAACAGCGGATGTGAAGCACCCGGCAAGCTGCAACCGGAAAACGCCACGCCAAATGTACGCGTGCGGTTATTCGCGTGCTGTGCCAGCTGCAACACCTGTGATAAATCGTGACCCGCTTCAGCTGCGGCGCAGGCGGCTTTGAACACGCAGAGATCGCCTGCCACACCGCGACGCTTCTCCAGCTCATCTTTACCCGCGCTGGAGATATCGTCGGTTACCGCCAGCACTTTACAAGCGATGCCTTCCGCGCGCAGACGCTCGCAGGCCTGGCCGAAGTGCAGCACATCGCCAGCGTAGTTACCGAACATCAGCAATACGCCCGCGCCGTTATGGGCCGCTCGCGCCACGTTGTAGATCTGCTGTGCCGACGGCGACGCGAATAAGTTGCCCATCGCCGCGCCGTGCGCCAGACCTTGTCCAACCAACCCGGCGAACGCCGGATAGTGACCGGACCCGCCGCCCACAATCACCGCCACCGTATTCGGCTGGCTGCGGGTGCTGCGCACCACGCCTCCGGCGACCTGACGGACTTTATCGGCGTTGGCGGCAACAAAGCCTTCGATAAGCTCAGCGGCAAAGGCTGAAGGTTGGTTAAACAGGTACGTCATATTAATGCTCCTGAGCTAAAGAGGTCGGCCGAGACGGCGAGCGACGGCGATTAAGTAACAGCATGAGGAACGCGGACAGCAGCATGAATCCACCTACCACAAACATCGGCAAGGCGTAGCTGTTGGTGGCGTCATGCAGTGCGCCGGTGATGTAGCCCGCAGAGAAGCCCGCTACATTTCCTAAGGTGTTGATCAAGGCAATGGCTGCGGCGGCAGATGCGCCGGTCAGGAATTGCGTCGGTAAGGTCCAGAAGTTCGGCAGCGCGGCGAAGATGGAGCTGGCAGTAATCGCAATCACCATGATGGTGGTGAACGGCGAATCCATATATAGCGCCAACGGCACGCTGATGCCGCCTGCCAGCGCCGGAATGGCGATGTGCCAGGTTTTGCAGCCACGACGTGTGGCATCTTTCGACCAGAAGAACATCACCACCGCCGCGATCAGGTACGGCACGCCGGTAATCAGCCCTTTCTGCATCACGTTAAAGGTGGTGCCAAACTGCTGCTGGAAGCCCGCGATGATGGTCGGCAGGAAGAACGCCAGCGCATACAGGCCATAGATAAAGCCGAAGTAAATCAGGCATAGCATCCAGACGCGGCCGTTACCCATCACCGAACGCAGGCTATGTTTTTGATGGCCCTGCTTCTGTTGATGCTCGGCTTCCAGTTCGGTGGTCAGCCAGGTTTTCTCTTCGGCGCTCAGCCACTTGGCTTGACGCGGCGAATCCACCAACCAGAACAGTGCGACGATACCAATCAGAATCGCGGGAATTGAGACGCCCATAAACATCACGCGCCAGCCTTCCATACCAAACAGGCCATGCTGCTGAATCAGTGACGCGGCTAAAGGTGCACCGAACACCACCGTCAGCGGCTGCGCAAGATAGAACAGCGACAGGATTTTGCTGCGATGACGTCCCGGCACCCACATGCTGAGATAGAGAATCGCGCCAGGGAAGAAGCCGGCTTCAGCGATACCCAGCAACAGACGCAGCGTATACAAGCCTTCCACACTGCTCACCCAGGTGAACAGCAGCGAGACAATGCCCCAGCTGATCATGATGCGCGCCAGCCAGCGACGCGCGCCGAACTTATGCAGCGCCAGGTTGCTTGGCACTTCCAGCAGGATGTAACCAATAAAGAAGATGCCCGACGCCAGGCCAAACTGCAGCGCGGTGAGGCCAAGGTCTTGCGTCATGCCGTTGGGGCCGGCAAACGAAATCGCGGTGCGATCGAGGAAGTTGATAAAGAACATCAGCGCCACGAACGGCACTAAGCGCCAGGAGATTTTTCGGATGGTGGATTGTTCCACCGCCGTCATTGTTTGTTGGTTCATAACGCACCTCCACGACGTGCGTGAGTGATCATTTCTTTATGTGGTGTTGACCAATCGCCAAAGAGGCGCTGGCTGCAGGAGTACTGAGAGGTACGGTGTAAATGACACATGTTCGAGTCCTCGATGGGTCTTCTTGTACATTGGTATAGTCATGCGAACATATGAACACTACACGGATAATTGTGCATCTCTCAACTGCAACACGTGAAAGTGTGAGCGGCTTCATGAGATTTGATTTTGGTCAATTTATCGGATTACTGCGCCCATCCAGCGCAGCAAAGGCGGTTTGACAGGGTTTCCTGAGGAATTCAGGCGCGATCCTGAAGGCAATTCATATGAACAGCCATTGAACATATGATTGTATTTATGGCAGGCTAACCATGAACATATTCTCGCCTGCTGAACAAACGTGCAGGCGTCATTGCACACCCTGCTGGAGAACGACGATGAAAACTATCGCAATTGGCGCCGATGATGCGGCTATCGAATTGAAAAATGTGATTAAAAAGCTGCTGGAAGAGAAAGAGTATGTGGTGACGGATTACACTAATGACGCGCAAAACGACCGTCCGATGTACCCGGATGTGGCATTTGCGCTCGCCACCGCCATCCAGAAGAACGAATTTGAGCGCGGTATTCTGCTGTGCGGCACCGGCATCGGTGTGGCGATTGTCGCTAACAAGGTGGAAGGCGTGCGTGCAGCGCAGTGTCACGACACCTTCTCTGCCGAGCGTGCTCGCAAGAGCAACAATGCACAGATCATGACCATGGGCGCGCGCGTCATCGGGCCTGAGCTGGCGAAGAACATCGTTAATGCCTGGCTGGCATCGGAGTTTGAAGGTGGCGGCTCAACCGCCAAAGTTGAGAAGATTGGTTACTACGAACAAGTATCTCACGCTAAATAAGCGCCGACGTCGCACCTCTGGAGAACCTTATGTCTACACGCCGGGAAAGAGCCAACGCCATCCGCGCTTTGAGTATGGATGGCGTACAACAAGCCAATTCGGGACATCCGGGTGCCCCGATGGGCATGGCGGATATCGCTGAAGTCTTGTGGCTCGACTTTTTGCAGCACAATCCACGCAATCCCAACTGGGCTAACCGCGACCGCTTTGTGCTGTCGAACGGTCATGGCTCAATGCTGATTTACAGCCTGCTCCACCTGAGCGGTTACGATTTACCGCTCAGCGAATTAAAAAATTTCCGCCAGCTGCACTCTAAAACTCCAGGTCACCCGGAATACGGTTACACCGCAGGCGTTGAAACCACCACCGGCCCGCTCGGTCAGGGCATCGCGAACGCAGTCGGTTTTGCCATTGCCGAGCGCACGCTGGCGGCGCAGTTCAACCGTCCGGGCCATGACATCGTAGACCATAACACCTACGTGTTTATGGGCGACGGCTGCATGATGGAAGGCATCTCACACGAAGTCTGCTCCATCGCCGGTACCCTGAAGCTGGGCAAACTGGTTGCCTTCTACGATGACAACGGCATCTCCATCGACGGTCACGTTGACGGCTGGTTCACCGACGACACCGCTAAACGCTTTGAAGCCTACGGCTGGCACGTGGTGCGCGGCGTGGACGGTCACGACGCAGACGCAATTAAGAAAGCGGTTGAAGAAGCCAAAGCGGTTTCCGACAAGCCTTCGCTGCTGATGTGCAAAACCGTGATTGGCTTCGGTTCGCCGAACAAAGCCGGTACGCACGATTCGCACGGCGCGCCGCTGGGTGCCGATGAAATCGCGCTGACCCGTAAGCAGCTGGGCTGGAATCACGGTCCGTTTGAAATCCCTTCAGATATCTACGCGCAGTGGGATGCCAAAGAAGCCGGCCAGGCGAAAGAGTCTGCGTGGGACCAGAAGTTTGCTGCCTACGCCGCTGCACATCCGGAACTGGCTGCGGAGTTCAAACGTCGCGTCAACAACCAGCTGCCGGCTAACTGGGCAACCGAATCGCAGAAGTTTATTGAGCAGCTGCAGGCCAATCCGGCGAAAATCGCCAGCCGTAAAGCCTCGCAGAACGCCATCGAAGCCTTCGGTAAAATCCTGCCGGAATATCTGGGCGGCTCTGCTGACCTGGCGCCAAGCAACCTCACCATGTGGTCCGGTTCTAAACCGATCAATGAAGACGCGGCGGGCAACTACATCCATTACGGCGTGCGCGAGTTCGGTATGACCGCCATCGCCAACGGCCTCGCGCTGCACGGCGGCTTCCTGCCGTACACCGCCACCTTCCTGATGTTCGTCGAGTACGCGCGCAACGCCGCACGTATGGCCGCGCTGATGAAAATCCGTCAGATCATGGTCTACACCCACGACTCGATTGGTCTGGGCGAAGATGGCCCGACGCATCAGCCGGTTGAGCAGATGGCCAGCCTGCGCGTGACGCCAAACATGAGCCTGTGGCGCCCGTGCGACCAGGTTGAGTCTGCGGTGGCGTGGAAGTACGCTATCGAACGTGTTGATGGCCCGTCGGCGCTGATCTTCTCGCGTCAGAACCTGGCGCAGCAGGATCGTAGCGCTGAGCAGCTGGCTAACGTGGCGCGCGGTGGTTACGTGCTGAAGGACAGCGAAGGTACGCCAGAGCTGATCCTGATCGCTACCGGTTCAGAAGTGGAGCTGGCGGTGAGCGCTTATGAGCAGCTGACGGCGGAAGGCCGCAAGGTGCGCGTGGTGGCTATGCCATCCACCGACGCCTTCGACAAGCAGGACGCGGCGTACCGTGAATCCGTGCTGCCGAAAGCGGTTGCCGCACGCGTGGCGATTGAAGCGGGTATCGCGGATTACTGGTTCAAATACACCGGCCTGAACGGTGCGATCGTCGGCATGACCACCTTCGGTGAGTCAGCGCCTGCGGATAAGCTGTTCAAGGAGTTTGGCTTCACCGTTGAGAACGTGGTTAATACGGCGAAATCGGTTTTGTGATTTCAGGTCGCCATTAATGGCGACCCTACGGTTGTTTGGCGAGGTTTTCGTAGGGTGCGCATTCATGCCAACCCGACAAAATAAAGGGCGGCTCTGTTGAGTCGCCCTTCTTACTACGCGGTGATACGAATGATCTTTTGCGTCATGCTCATGGCAGAATCAAACGGGCCGGTATTGCGCACGATTTTCACCATCACGCTGGCGCCCACCCACAGCTGATACAGGCTTTCTGCCACACGGCTCGGTTTATCATCGATAGACAGCGAACCTTCCTCAACACCCGCTTCTAACGCATCCGCCAGTCGCGCGATAATGCCGGCCGTGCCGGTCTGTAGCGTGCCGCGCATGCTATCCGAGAGATCGGCAACTTCCGCGCCCAGCTTCACCGCCAGACACTTGCCCTGACAATCGGAGAACGATTGCGATTCACGCCACAGCTGCCAGTAATTCATCAGCCGCTGGGCCATCGTCAGGCCCGGCTGACTCAACGTCGCATCAAGCTCAGCCAGATAATCATCGAAGTAGCGCGCCAGCATATCCACCCCAAAAGCCTCTTTCGAGCTGAAGTAGTGATAGAACGAGCCCTTGGGCACACCGGCATCGGTGAGGATTTCATTTAATCCGACAGCCGAAAAACCCTTGCCGGCCATAATGCGTTGGCCAGTGGCAAGGATGTGATCGCGGATTTCATTGCTATGCAATTGGGATGTAGTCGTCATAGCGTTAGATTACCAAATACTAGACCAGTCGTCTAGATGCAGAGCATGCGTTTACTACTGCGATAAGCTGCGTGCCGCTTTCTCGATCACCGCCGCAATCTCTTTAGGCTGTGAGGCGTAAATCGCATGATTTCCTTTTAACTCCGTCACGCTGCTGTGCGCACGTTGCGCCATAAAGCGTTCCAGTTGCGGATTGATCGCGCGATCTTCGGTTGCTACCACCGCCCAGCTGGGTTTGTTTTTCCACGCTGGCGCACCGGCCGGTGCAGCAAAGGCCGCGACAGCAGGCATCACCTGAGAACGCGCCAGCAAATCGGTCTCTTTAACGGGCAAATCGGCGGCGAAATCAGCGTGGAATTTTTCCGGTTTCAAATAGAGATAATGGTCGGGCGTTTCAGCGATGGATTGCGCGGCGGGCGGATATTTTTTCGCCAGACTCAACAGCGAATCCCCTTGATCTGGCTGGAACGCGGCAATGTACACCAGGCCAGCAACCGACGGATCGTTACCCGCATCGCTGATAATCATGCCGCCATAACTGTGTCCGACCAGCAGTGATTTGCCCTGCTGCAATGCCAGAACGCGTCGGGTGGCTGCCGCATCATCAGCCAGCGAAGTTTGCGGCTCCTGCACAATCGACACTTTATAACCGGCTTTATCGAGAATGCGCGCCACCGGATTCCAGCCCGAGCCATCCACAAACGCACCGTGAACCAGCACAATGTTTTTCACCGGCTCAGCCAGTGACGCCTGCGCATACACCGACAGAACTGCGCCTAACGCTAACGTGGTTAATGATTTTTTAAACATGATTTTTCTCTCCACAATTTTCACGATGCAAAACATAGGAGGCGAACAGCGGCTCGCCTCCCGATGCGTTTATTGCGCCAGTTGCTTGATCAACTGTTGCGCCGTCTCTGCTGAAGAAGTTGGGTTTTGTCCGGTAATCAGCAAACCATCGCTGACCACATAAGAACTCCAGTCCGCGCCTTTCGAATACAGACCGCCCTTCGCAATCAGCTCGTCTTCCACCAGGAAAGGCACCACCTGAGTCAGGCCGACCGCCTCCTCTTCGCTGTTGGTAAAGCCGGTGACTTTACGGCCTTCTACCAGCGGTTTTCCTTCCGGCGTTTTGACGTGACGCAGCACGCCCGGCGCATGACACACCAGTGCAACGTGCTTATTCGCAGCCAGGAAGCCTTCGATCAGCGCGATGGAGTGCTGATCTTCTGCTAAATCCCACAGTGGGCCGTGGCCGCCTGGGTAAAACACCGCGTCGAAATCGGCTGGCGATACGCTGTCCAGACGCACGGTGGCGGCGAGTTGCGCGGTTGCTGCGGCATCCGCTTCAAAACGATGCGTTTGCTCAGTCTGGAAATCCGGCTCATTGCTTTTAGGATCTAACGGCGGGTTGCCCCCTTTTGGCGACGCCAGCGTGATTTCTGCGCCAGCATCTTTGAATGCGTAGTAAGGCGCGGCCAGCTCTTCCAGCCAGAAACCGGTTTTACGTCCGGTGTTACCCAATTGGTCGTGTGAGGTTAAAACCATAAGAATCTTCATCATCAATCTCCTGCTGCTGGATTTAAACATCTAAACTAGACCAGTCGTCTAGCGCTTGAATTCAAAGTAACAGCTAATAGACCAGTCGTCTAGTGGTTAAATCATTTTTTTACTGAAATGAAATGCGCCGCTGTTTCTTATCTTTCGATTAGCTTAAGCGTACTCTATCCCGATTTGCCCTTTCTCACGGAACCGAAAAATCATGTCCACCCTACGTTTGCTGATTTCTGACTCACACGATCCCTGGTTCAACCTCGCAGTAGAAGAGTGTATTTTCCGCCAGATGCCGACAACGCAGCGCGTGCTGTTTCTTTGGCAGAACGCCGAAACGGTGGTGATCGGGCGCGCCCAGAATCCGTGGAAAGAGTGCAATACGCGGCGGATGGCGGAAGACGGTATCAAGCTGGCACGACGCAGCAGCGGCGGTGGCGCGGTGTTTCACGATTTGGGAAACTGCTGCTTCACCTTTATGGCCGGCAAACCGGAATATGATAAATCGGTGTCAACGGCGATTATCCTGCGCGCGCTGGAACAGCTTGGCATTCCAGCTGAAGCATCGGGTCGCAACGATATCGTGGTGAATGTGGATGGCGAGGTGCGCAAGATTTCCGGATCTGCCTATCGTGAAACGCCGGATCGCGGTTTTCATCACGGCACATTTTTGATGGATGCCGACCTTTCGCGTCTCGCCGATTACCTCAATCCAGACATTAAAAAATTACAGGCGAAAGGCATTACCTCGGTGCGCTCACGCGTAGCCAACATTGCCGATTTGGTGCCGGGCATCAGCTTTGACGCAATCTGCCGTGAGGTGATTGCCGCGTATTTCGTTTACTACCAGGAAGAGTGCGAACCGGAGCATATTTCCCCCGCCGCACTACCTGATTTGCCCGGTTTTGAAGAACAGTTTGCGCGGCTAAGCAGCTGGGAATGGAATTTTGGTAACGCACCGGATTTTTCGCATCAGTTGAATGAGCGCTTTGTCTGGGGCGGCGTAGAGATCCATTTTGATGTGGAGCGCGGCGTGATTTCTCGCTGCCAGATTTTCACCGATAGCCTGAACCCTTCACCATTAGAAGCGCTGGCGTTACGTCTGCAAGGCGCGGTATATCGACCTGAAACCATGTTGGCGCAATTAACGCTTTTGAAAACGGAATATCCGGAACAGATTAATGAACTGAACGAGCTGGAAAGCTGGCTGGTGGTGAGTGTGAGCTAAGTGGAAATCGGTCGCCATAAATGGCGACCCTACATTTGTTTGGCGGTTTTTTTGTAGGGTGCGCATTCATGCGCACCTGGTTGCATAGACAATTTATTACTTATTCTCTGCCTGAATAACTAAATCAGGTTCCTTACCCACCAAAATCAACGTCAGACTAAATGACATGATAAGCGCAATGGCGACGCCAGAAACGGCCCAGATAAAGTACGGGCCAATATAGGCTGGCAGACTGAATATACTGGAAAGAATATAGCCATATAAACGCACGCCAAAGAAACCGATAAAGGCTGAAGCCAGCGCACTGGAAACTGTTGCCGCGATAAAGGCTTTTTTGTAGCGCGTTAATACGCCAAACAGCGCCGGTTCCGTGATGCCTAATAACGCTGAAATCGCGGCTGAAAGCGTGACCACTTTGTCCTGACGATTTTTACTTAATTTCCAGATAGCAAATGTCGCTCCGGCGATCGACATATTTGCCATAAACATCATCGGCATCAACATGTCATAACCGCGATCGCTAAAGTTCTGTAGCGCAATCGGTGTCATCGCGTGATGCATGCCGGTTAGCACGGCAACCGGGCGAATGGCGCCGACAATTAAGCCAGCAAAGCTCGCTGAGATACTGAATAAGCCCTCAATAAACAGCGCCAAACCTTTGCCAAGCCAAATCCCCATCGGGCCAATCACCACTAGCGCGGTCAATGCCGCGAGGAACAGCGTCAAAGTTGGGGTAAATACGGTTTTCAATACTTCCGGCATAATGCGATCCACCCAGCGATGGATATAGCTGAGCGCCAGGATAGAGAAGATGACCGGGATAACGCTGGAGGCATAATTAAATACCGAAACTGGCAGCACGCCCATCAGCCAAAACGCGCTCACTGCGCCCTCCTGATGCGCCGCCAGCGCTTTTGCTGCATCAATCAAAGAGGGATACATTAAACAAGCCGCCACGGCCGCGGCTAAATACTCGTTGGTTTTGAAAATTTTGGCGGCGGAGACCGCTAAAAAGAACGGCAGGAAATAGAACACGCCGCTGGCAATTAAATCAATCACCATCACCGTGTCACTTTTGGCCGAGACCAGCTGCAACGCCACTAATCCAGCCAGCAATCCTTTGATCATCCCTGCGCCGGCAATCGCGGGAACAATCGGTCCAAACACGCCCGAGACGGTATCCATAAACAGCGATATCAGGCTTTTACGTGTTTTCTCATTTTGCGCCGGCTGTACGCCATCATTATTTAATACCGGAACGATTTGCTCATACCAGCTATTCACCTTGGGCCCGATAATAATCTGGAATTGTTCGCTCTGCATTTGCGCGCCCAGCACACCGGGCAAGGTTTTAATTTCGCTCTGGTTAACTTTATTGTCATCAATAAGGTCAAAGCGCAAACGCGTCATGCAATGCCAGACTTTATTGATATTATTCTTCCCACCCACTAAGTGGATTATATTTTTTATTACTTCCTGCGTTCCCATACGTGCTCCTGAGGGAAGAAAAACAGCCTGATGAAATCTGCACTGGATGGTAATAAATGACACCGGACAAAACAAACCAATAAATCATGACTGCGATCACAAAAGCCGCTGCATCAGACTCATTAAGCCCTAAACTGGCGAATTGGTCTGTTTTATGGCGATAAACGCTCTGATTTACTGACCAATATTTATTGCCCAAAAAAGGGTTTGCGTCTCTATAAAAACCCGGTAATGATACGGCAAAAGTAGCTTATCAACATGCCTTGATATTGCGTGCAGTCACTGCACCACAGGAGTATTTCTCGTGACCCCAACCATTATTGAAAGTATTGAGTGTTTTATTACCCGACCCGATCGCCATAACCTTATTACCGTGCGTGTTACCACCAATAAAGGGATTATCGGTCACGGCTGCGCCACCTTTCAACAGCGTCCTTTAGCGGTTAAAACCATGGTGGATGAGTATCTGGTACCGCTATTAACTGGACGCGATGCCAACAATATTGAAGACCTGTGGCAGATGATGAACGTTAATGCCTATTGGCGTAACGGGCCAGTGACTAACAATGCCATTTCGGGCGTGGATATGGCGTTGTGGGATATTAAGGCGCAGTTAGCCGATATGCCTCTTTATCAGCTGTGGGGCGGTAAAGCGCGCGATGCAATTGCGGCTTACACCCATGCCAGCGGTGAAACACTGGACGAACTTTATACCTCGGTCGATAACGCCTTAGAGAAAGGCTATCGCCATATCCGCTGTCAGCTGGGTTTTTACGGCGGAACGCCCAAAGAACTCAACGCACCGGAAAATAGCACCTCAGGCGCTTATTACTCGCAGCAAGAGTACATGGCAAATACGGTTGAGATGTTCCGGGCATTAAGAGAGAAATACGGACATCGTTTCGAAATTCTGCATGACGTGCATGAGCGCTTATTCCCACAGCAGGCAATTCAACTGGTTAAACAGCTTGAGCCGTATATGCCCTATTTTCTTGAAGATGTGCTTCCTCCCGCGCAAACCGGTTGGCTAGAGCAGCTGCGTCAGCAAAGCGCGGTGCCATTAGCCTTAGGTGAATTATTTAATAATCCAGCGGAATGGCACGAGTTAATTGTTAATCGTCGCATCGACTTTATTCGTTGTCACATCTCACAGATTGGTGGCATTACGCCAGCGTTAAAACTGGCCGCGCTGTGTCAGGCATTTGGCGTGCGACTGGCATGGCACGGACCGGGCGATATGACGCCGATTGGCGTGGCAATCAATACACACCTGAATATTCATCTGCACAATGCAGCAATTCAGGAATTTATTCCGAGATCAAGGCTGACGGATGCCGTTTTCCCTGGCGCGCCGGAGATTAAAAATGGCTATATTTATCCACCACAAGCATCGGGTATTGGCGTCGGCTTTGATCAAGCGTTAGCGGAAAAACATCCGGTGGTTTACCGTCCGCATGAATGGACGCAGAGTCGCCTGCCGGACGGCACCATTCACACGCCATAATTTAGCGCTGTTGCTGGCGGAAACGCAGATTATCCGGGTTATGCGGAATCAAATAAGTGCAGGTGTAATTAATATCAACGATGTCGCTGATTTCATACACCTGCCCACCTTGCAAAATACCACGATTAATAATGTGCATAGCCGGACTGCCTTTTTTACAGCCCAGTAACGTCGCCTGTTCGCGATTAACGCTAATTGCGCGGTAGCTGGTGAGTAAATGTGAGATTTGATAGCCTTTGGACAACACATATTGCTGTATTGAGCGCTCAATAATGTCACCGTTGAGATCGCTAAATAAGGTTGCTGGCATGCGCGATATTTCAATCTGCACGGCCACATTATCGACATAGCGCAGGCGGGAAAACTCCCAGATAAAAGCATCGTCGTTAATAGCGAATATCTGTTGCTCGTCACTGTCGGGCCGTCTTTTACGCAGACTGATTGTGCGATAACGCATTTGGTCAAAGCGCTTTTCGGTGATCGAATTATACACCAGCGGGTTATTGCGCACCGTCTCGTTAATCCAGATGCCCGATCCCTGCACGATACGTACCGCCCCGATACTGACCAGTTTCTCCAGTGCTTGCCGGATGGTGAAACGCGATACGCCATACTCTTCGGCCAGCTGGCGTTCAGGCGGTAATTTGCGTGGCGCGGAGGTATCTTCCTGATAGATCTTGCTCAGCAAATCCTGGGTAACGAACTCTTTCTTTTTCATGGGATTAGCCTGCTCCTGTGTTGTGTTCGCAGATGATAACACGATGTTATGAGGAGAAAGGGTTAGGTGTGCATCAATGGGCATAGGTCGCCACGAATGGCGACCCTACATGTATTACTGCACCAGAAAGGCGATCAGTGTTGCATCCCTTTCTCCCGTCAGCGCGGGTAATGGCGCGGTATCGCTCACGGAATCGCCCTTGTGCAACCGTTCATTATCGATACGCACAATGCCGTCCAGCACGGTAATCCAGCTAGAATAGCCTGCACGCTGTGGCACATCCACCTGTTGGCCGCGTTCCAGTTTCAGGTCATAAATATATACCGCCTGATTCAGTGGCAGCGGCGCCTCGCTGCCGTGCGGCCCTGCCAGTAACGTCCATGCGTTTGCTGCCGCACCGTCCACACGAGTAAAGGTATTGACCTGCGGTTCACCGCCGGTTTTTGCTGGGCGAATAGTGGCCTGCAGCATTTCGGTTTCGATAAAAGGCGCAGACTCGGCAAAGCGTATCCCGCTACCGGCACTCAGCAGCAGCGCGCGTTTGGCGTTGAGGGAATGCGTTTCCCCCTGCTCGGTGCTGTGCAGCAGCGAACCGCGCAAAACGTAGCTGAAAATCTCACTGTCCTGATGCGAATGCAGCGGGATGGTGGCATCCAGCTGCAGCGTCATTTGATCGATAATCTCCAGCGGTCCAAACGCTTCACCAGGACGCTGACGGCGAATGTTAAACGGACCATATTCAAACAGCTGATCGCGTTGGGCGCGCAGAAGGTTCATGGTGTAACTCCTCGATGATTTTTCTCTGTCCACCATCATAGAGATCTGGAAAATCATGAACAGCAGGCAAAACTGCTCGCTTAAATCAAAAAAACTGAACAACGATTAAGTGCCTAAATAATAAGATCAAGTTAATGTTTTTATTCATCGCCAGCGCAGGTTTAATTGCGTAAAATAGCCGCTTTATTCTGTGAGTGTAATAATCATGAACCGAAGCGAACAGATTCTTGCCGCCGCCGAGCAGTGCATGCGGCAAAAAGGTTTTCACCAGACATCGATTCAGAATATTGCCACTCAGGCCGACGTCAGCATCGGTTTAATTTATAAATATTATAAAAATAAAGAGGCGATCATTGAGGCGTTAGTCACCAGTGTGGTGCAGCGAATGATCACGCTATTGAATGCTGATTTCGAACGTATCGCACATATGAAAGGACATTATCATGAAGCGGAAGATATTGTGCCTGCGGCCGTGGAAAACAGTATTATTCTGCTGATGGAAGTGTCGTCTGAAGCCACGCGTAATAATAGCATCCAGCAAATTATGTTCGATGCCTGGCATGAGCTTAAAAATAACTTTATCGCTCAGGAGCAGGCGCTGCATCCCGAACAGGACGCCAATGCCATTCATACCCGCTTATATGTGATGTCGCTGATTATTGACGGCATCATTATTCGCCGCTGCATGAAGCAGCGCGATATCGCACCGGGCTTTATGCCGTTTTTCAATGCGGTGGTGAATGACATCTACCCGCACAGTGCTGCCTAATCTCAACCGAATAGATGCTGGCTGAGAATGCCGTTCACGCGCTGCATTTCATTCTGATCAAGGTCGCTATCGCCAAAAGCGCGGCAGGCGACGCCATCCACCATCAGCAATAAAAATTGAATACGGTTGGCACGTTGCGTTGCGTTGGTTTCAGGTGTTTTTGCGGCAAAACGCACATCTAATTCGGCGAGTAATAATTGCTCCTGCTGGGCCAAAATGGTGCGTACCGATTCATTACGCGACGCCTCAGAATACATTTCCAGTAATAATTTCCGGTCCTGACTCGGCCAATGCTGCCAGAATGGGGAATCGGCGTTGATAATATCCTGAGTCGATTGTTGCGCAGGTAAATGTTGTACTAAAAACTGGCGCCAGTTCTGTGCGATGCTTTTGATTGTTTCCGTGACAATTAGCTCTTTACTGCTGAAGTAACGATATATTTGCCCTGCCCCTAAAGCGGATTCACGGCTAATATCCGCCATGCTGGCGCCATGAAATCCGGAGCGACTGAAACAAACTTTTGCCGCATTAATAATCTGCTGCTGACGCTGCAAAAAGAATTCGTCATGTTCAGAGTGGCTCACATTAGCTCCGAAAAAGAATTTATCGTTTTAATTGCGTTATCATACGCGATGCGTATCCGGTGAGAAACCATGACAATGTTTCCAATATTTGCGGTTGGTGCGCATAAATGCGCACCCTACGAAAAACGCGCCAATCCTTTGTAGGGTCGCCATTTATGGTGACCGAAAGACAATTAACTGACGAGCATTACGCAATTTATTGCGTGCTCATTATTTCAGACTCTTTCAACGCCGTGCCGCCGCCCATCACTTTATAGAAGGTGATCAAATTCAGGTAATAGGCTTGCTGCGTACTCACCAGACTGGTGCGGGCACTGTACAGCGTGCGCTGCGCGGTCAGGGCATTGAGATAAGTATCAACGCCGTTGCGATAGCGCAAATCCGCCAGATGGTAATAGGTTTGCGATGCCGCCACATTACTCTGCTGACTGCTGAGCTGATCGTTGATGGTGCCGCGACGCGCCAGCGCATCCGCCACTTCCTGGAAGGCGGTTTGCACCGCTTTCTCATACGCCGCCACGTAATACTCTTTCTGTGCTTTGGTGTATTTCAGGTAAGAAACGTTGTAGCCACCCTGGAAAATTGGCAGCGAAATGCTCGGCGCAAACGACCAAATGCCCGCCCCATTTTTAAACAGCGTCGAGAGATCGGCACTGCCGACGCCGCCGCTACCGGTCAGCGTAATGCTCGGGAAGAAGTTGGCACGCGCCGCACCAATACTGGCGTTAGCAGATTTAAGATTATGCTCGGCTTGCAACACATCAGGGCGATTTAGCAGCGCATCCGACGAGACGCCCGCCGGCACCTCACGCAATGCGTTACCAATCGACTCAATGCTGTCCGGCAGCAGGTTATCCGGCACGCTGCGGCCCACCACCAAATCCAGCGCATTTTTATCCTGCGCCACCAGCGTGGTGTAGCTGGCGACATCGGCCTGCGCAGATTGATAGGTGGTTTCCGCAGACGAGACATCCACCATCGAAGCGATGCCATTTTCCATCTGCTTACGCGTGACCTGCCACGATTGACGCGCGCTCTCGGCGGTCTCTTTGGCAATCGCCAGATTGCTGCGATCGGCGGCGAGTTGCAGCCAGTAATCCACCGTGTTGTACAACACCGTCAGGCGCGTGCTGCGAGCGCCCTGCAGCGTGCCGAGATAGGTTTCATACTGCTCGCGCGTCAGGCTCTGGTTTTTGCCAAACAGATCGAGTTCAAACGAACTCACGCTGCCTTCCGCCGAATAGCTGTTGCTGATGGCAGTTTGATTGCCTTCGCCGGTTAACGCGCGTGAACGCGTGCCGCTCACGCCTGCGCTGAGGGTCGGGAACAGATTGGCGCGCTCTTCGCCATATTGCGCATGCGCAGACTTCACGCTGGCCACCGCTTCACGCAAGTCGCGGCTGCTATCCAGCGCCATCGCCACCACCTGACGCAGTTTGGCGTCGAGCACATAATCCTGCCAGCTCAGGTCGCGGTAGTTGCTGGCCTGCGTGCCTTGCAATGAACGATAGGCATCACCGCTCGGCATCTGGCTGCTGACCGCGCCTTGCGGGCGGTCATAGTGCGGATCGAGCGAGACACAACCCGACAGCAGCGCGGGAATTAATACCATTAAGAGTTTTGCCGACATGTTATTCCCCCGCCTTCGCCACAGATTGATGATTATCGTCATGCGGAATCGCCGGGAAGACGCGACGCACCAAAACAAAGAACAGCGGTACAAAGAAGAGCGCCAGCAAGGTGGCGGTCAGCGTGCCGCCAATAATGCCGGTACCAATCGCAATGCGGCTGTTGGCGCCCGCGCCGGTGGAAATCGCCAGTGGCAATACGCCAGCGGTAAACGCCAGTGAAGTCATGATGATAGGACGCAGGCGCATCGATGCCGCATGCGTCGCCGCCTTCACCAGGTTTTCCCCTTTGCGGTAATTGTCTTCGGCGAACTCAACGATCAGAATCGCGTTCTTCGCCGACAAGCCAATGATGGTTAACAGCGCCACCTGGAAATAGACGTCGTTTTCCAGTCCGCGCAGGCTGATTGCCAGCAACGAACCGATCACGCCGAGCGGCACTACCATCATCACCGAGAACGGCACCGACCAGCTTTCATACAATGCAGCCAGGCACAGGAACACCACAATCAGCGAGATGCCATACAGCGACATCGCCTGGTTGCCGGAGAGTTTTTCCTGATAGGACAAACCGCTCCACGCAAAGGTGGTGCCCGCCGGTAGCTTCGCCGCCAGTTTTTCCATCGCGCTGATCGCGTCCCCGGAACTCTTGCCTGCCGCCGCCGAACCTTCGATTTCGTAGGAGGCCAGGCCGTTATAGCGTGACAGCACATCCGGGCCGTACGCCCATTCGGAGGAGGCAAACGACGCAAACGGCACCATGGTGGTATTGCTGTTACTATCGCTGCCGCGCACGTACCAGTGATCGATATCTTCCGGCTTGCTGCGGAATTGCTGATCGCCCTGCATGTAGACCTTTTTCACTCGGCCACGATCGGTGAAGTCGTTGATGTAGCTGCCGCCAATCGCCGCACTGAGCGTGTCGTTGATGTCGCTGATGGTGAGCCCCAGCGACTGCGCTTTTTCATCGTCGATATTGACCTGCAGCTGCGGTAAATCCGGCAAGGTGTTGGCGCGCACCGCGCTGAGCAGCGGATCCTGATTGGCTTCAGCAATCAGCTGATTGCGCATCTTCAGTAGCTGGTCGCGCCCGGTGGTGCCACGCGCCTGCAGCTCAAAGGTGAATCCGTCTGACTGCCCTAAACCGGACACCGACGGCGGCGACAGCACGAAGATCTGCGCATCACGAATGCTGGCCAGGCTCGCCATGGCACGTGCGGCAATCGCATCGGCACTGTTTTCTGTACCTTTTCGCTCGCTCCAGTTCTTTAGCGAGATAAAGCCAATCCCGGCGTTCTGGCCGCTGCCGGCAAAGCTGAAGCCGTTCACCAGCATGCTGACGTTGACGTTGTCTTTTTCTTTGGTGGCAAAGTATTCCTGTACCTGACGACGAACCTCGCTGGTGCGGTTTTCCGTCGCGCCCGGTGCCAGCTGATATTGCACCATGATGTAACCCTGATCTTCAGTCGGCAGGAAGCCGGTCGGCAACCGCATGTACATCACCGCGCAACCGATCAGCAGCACCGCATAGAGCAGCAGATAGCGCACCGAACTGTGCAGCACGTGACCAACGCCATTGTGATAACGCGCCTGCACGCGCTCGTAGCTGCGATTAAACCAGCCGAAAAAGCCCTTTTTGCCGCCTTCTTCGTTATGCGGTTTAAGCAGCGTGGCGCACAGCGCTGGCGTCAGCGTAAGCGCCACAATCACCGACAGCACCATCGATGAAACAATAGTGATGGAGAACTGACGATAGATAACGCCGGTTGAGCCGCTGAAGAAGGTCATCGGCAGGAACACCGCCGACAGCACCAGCGCGATACCAATCAACGCGCCGGTGATCTCTTTCATCGATTTCTCGGTGGCCTGACGCGGCGGTAAACCCTCTTCGCGCATCACGCGCTCGACGTTTTCCACCACCACAATCGCATCATCCACTAACAGCCCGATGGCGAGCACCATGCCGAACATGGTTAAGGTGTTGATCGAGTATCCGAACAGCGACAGCACGCCAAAGGTTCCGAGCAACACCACTGGCACGGCAATCGCCGGAATCAGCGTGGTGCGGATGTTCTGCAGGAACACGAACATCACGATCACCACCAAAATCACCGCCTCAATCAGGGTTTTCACCACTTCTTCGATCGAGATTTTCACGAAGTCGGTGCTGTCGAGCGGATACGCCACTTCATAGCCCGCTGGCATGCTGCTGCGGAATTCGTCGATGGTGGCTTTCACCTGTTCAGCGGTTGACAGCGCATTGGCGCCGGACGCCAGCTGCACCGCAATCCCCGAAGCCGGATGACCGTTGGCCAGCACGTTGGCGCTGTAATCCTCATCTCCCATTTCTACGCGTGCCACATCGCTAAGATGCACCACCGAGCCGTCGCTTTGGCTTTTCAGCACGATATTGCGGAACTGTTCCGGCGTTTGCAGACGCGAACGCGAGCGCACGGTTGCCACCAGCTGCTGCTCTTTGCTGGCCGGTTGCGCACCTAACTGACCCGATGAAACCTGGGTATTCTGGCTCTCCAGCGCGGTTGTGACATCGGACGGCATCAGCGAATAGGAGGCGAGTTTGGCGGGATCAAGCCAGATGCGCATGGCGTATTCGGCACCAAACACCTGAACGCTGCCGACGCCCGGCACGCGCGCCAGCGAGTCTTCCATGTTGCTGACCATGTAGTCCGCTACATCGGCCGAGGTGCTTTTGTTGGTTTTATCGTACAGCGCCAGAATCAGCAGGAAGTCGCTCTGCGCCTTCTCTACCGTCACGCCTTGCGTGGTGACGGACGTCGGCAAGCGGCTTTCGGCCTGCTGCACTTTGTTCTGCACCTGCACCTGCGCAATGTCCGGATCGGTGCCCTGCTGGAAGGTGACGTTGATTTTCACCTGCCCGGTTGAAGCGGTGCTGGTGGAATCGAAATAGAGCAAGCCGTCGATGCCAGTGAGCTGCTGTTCAATCACCTGCGTGACGCTGCTTTCCAGCGTTTCCGCAGATGCACCGGTGTAAGTGGCCTGAATGCTGATCTGCGGCGGTGCGACGTCGGGATACTGCGCAATCGGCAGACTTTTAATGCTGAGCACGCCGAACATCATGATGCAGATGGCGATCACCCAGGCAAATACCGGGCGGCGGATAAAGAACTGAGCCAACATAATTACTGGCCTCCGCTGCTGGCGCTGTTCGGCGTCACTTCAACTGCTTTCACCGTCATCCCGGCCTGCACTTTGGCGGTGCCTTCAACAATCAGCTTGTCGCCACTGTTCAAACCGCTGGTCACCAGCCAGGTGTTGCCAATAACCCGATCGGTCACTACTTCCCGGCTCTGCACTTTGTTCTCTTTATCCACCACCAGCGCCGTGGCGTTGCCTTTGGCATCACGCGTGATGCCCTGCTGCGGGGCCAGAATCGCATCGTTTTTAACCCCGTTGGTGACGCTGGCGCGCACATACATGCCCGGCAACAATTCATGCTGCGGATTGGGGAAGATCGCGCGTAGCGTGACGGTTCCGGTGGCTTCATCAACTGCTACTTCGGTCAGTTCCAGCTTGCCGGGATGATCATAATTGCTGCCGTCTTCCAGTTTTACCGTTACCGGCACCACATCGCCGCTCTGCTGCAAGGAAGCCTGCTGACGCTTCAGTTTCAGCAGTTGCACGCTGGATTGCGTGAGATCGACATAGATTGGATCGAGCGCGCGAATGGTCGCCAGCGCCGTGGTTTGCGCGGACGTCACCAGCGCGCCCGGCGTTACCGACGAGATGCCGATGCGGCCCGAAATCGGCGCTTTGATTTGCGTGTAGTTGAGGTTGATGCGGGCGCTTTCGACGGCGGCACGATATTGATCAACCGACGCCACGTTTTGTTGATAGGTTGCCAGCGCATCGTCGGCATCCTGGCGCGACACGCCATTCTCTTTCACCAGCGCGCTGTAACGCGCGGATTTTAACTGGCTACTTTTCACTAACGCCTGCGCATTTTTCAACTGGGCAACGGCTTGGTCGTAACTGGCCTGATAGCTAGCCGCATCGATTTGATAAAGCACCTGACCAGCCTTGACCTCATCGCCTTCGGTAAACAGTCGCTTCTGGATGATGCCATCCACCTGCGGACGCACTTCCGACACCATGCTGCCCACCACACGTCCGGTGAGCTGGCTATCGAGCGTCACCGGCTCGGTTTGCAGCGTTTTCACGCCGACTTCGGTGGTCATCTCGCCCGCTGGCGGGGCGCTGTTCTGGTCACAGGCGGCGAGCAATAACACCAGCCCGGCGATGGCCGTGCGCTGAAAATTCTTCATGAATAATCCTGTAGTGAACGTTCATTCTCAGTTTTAAGTCTACCAAATCGCAGATGTGGGCGTATGTCAGGAAAATGAAAAGAGCGATCCTGAAAAGCGTCAGCAGAAAAGCGTCCTCTTTGATTGAGGATATTTAGTGGTTAAATCGCTATAGGTTACAAAGTGTTGCTAAAGATAATGAGTAATAAGCATTAATGCAAATGATTATTATTTACAGATAAGTTGTAGGGTCGCCATTTATGGCGACCTCCTTCCAGGTGCGCATAAATGCGCCCCTACGAAATATGACTTACAACCTTCAACGCCAATTGTGGGCTGGTTAACGGCTGATTATCCGGTCTAAACAAACTGGTCGCAGCCGCCATCGAAACCTGGGCCAGTGCCACGTGATCCGCGCCCTGCTGTTTCCCGTCGGCCACCGCTTGCGCAATCATCTGCAGATACGCCTCCTGTTTGCCCGCTTTAAACGCCGCCCATGCGCCGGGAATCAGCTGCACGTCAGGATGCTGTGCAACCGGCAGCGTCGCTGGGCAAAACAGCGCGCGCGTTGCCGCCAGCGTGGATTCTGCCGCACACAGCACCAGCGATTTTCCCGGCAAACGGTGCACCGCATCGGCCAGCATGCGATCGGTGCGGTACACCGGGCAATCATGTCCTTCAGCGTGAAAACCATCGGCAACCGGGCCCAGCGTCGAGCAGGTAATCAGAATCGCGTCGAACCACGGCGTCAGGCTGTGTAACAATTGTTCCAGTTTTCGCTGCTGCGGCGCGGTCATGCCACCGGTCAGCTCCGCTTCCCCCAGCAAATGTGGCATGACGATATGGCTAAGGGAATTATGGAGGGCCAATGAGCGCGCAGCGTCATCGAAAATAGCGATATTACTGGCGGCGGTATGCAAACAGGCGATGGTCATAGTGCTCCTGTAAAGACGACGGCTAAATAAGAAACACTATAACCTAATGGCGCTTAATATCACTGGATGCGCGTACCTCAGGCGATTTTTTGCTTAAAAAAATCATTATGGAATTTGAATAGCTCTAAATCACTTTTCATCCCCATTTTCCTGAGCGCATTATTTTTATGTCCGGCGACTGTTTTACGACTGCGCTCAAGTTCTTTGGCGATATCGCTGATCGACATTCCTGACAAGAAATAGCTGATCACCGTCGTTTCACTGGGTGTTAACAGTTTGTTCAGTACGGACGAAGCATTCACATCATGAGATGTGCGGCTTAGGCAGATAGTCATTATTTTTGCCGGTGAACTGCACCAGTTGTTCCGCGATAGCAAGCGGAATGAACCGCTGACCATGCGCTACAGTACGAATCGCGGAGCTATAGACTGCGCCACTCTCGCGCTTAGATATATAGCCTTTGATACCCAGCTAATTGTATCCTCGTCCAATCACGCGTACAGCATAAACTAATCCAGAAAGGTCTTCCGTTTTAGTGACAAAACTATTCGCCCCGGTCTTCTGACAGCGATGAGTAAAGTGAATCTTTGCCTGATAAGTCAGAACTAAAATTTTGATCTGCTGAATTTGACTGCGTAAATATTCATTCACATGAAAGCCATTAATTTTTTGCATACTCATATCTAACACAACATACGTAACAACTATGACTCAGCCTGGTATTTTAATTTTCTTAAACAAGATATATTGAAAACACATTCCAGCGAAAAAACAGATTATTTTCAGCGTTGCGAATGCAAATAAAAAGGGCCTTTAAGGCCCTTTTTTATTTGCATTATCTATATTCGTTAACGGCTGACTTCGTGCCCAATCAAACCACCAATGGCCGCACCACCCAGTGTTCCGAACGTGCTGCCGCCGGTTAATACTGCACCACCCACCGCACCTACTCCGGCACCGATAGCAGTATTGCGTCCACGATGCGACATTCCACAAGCGGTGACAGAAAACATAACCACCAGAACAATGGCAATATTACAGCTGCGTTTTAAAAGCATACAAATCCTCACTGCCACGAATTTTGGCATGCAAAAATGTTTATTTGATTGTTGTTTAGATACTCACGTGTTGTGAGTGGTACTGGTTGTCGACGTGAATTTAGGGGTTTTTCGTACGCGCTGGAAGGTAAAAATTCCTATTTAATGATGGCACTGCCTGTGTCGGGGGGCGCAAAGATGCGCACCCCGAAAATAGTGACTATTTTATCTCCGCCAATATAACTTCTGCCTGCGCCTTATCCACCGCTACGCCATCAATAAACAACTGACGCTGTTCACCCGGCGGCAACGTAACGTTCAGCGTTTGCCAGGCTGGCAGGAAGCTGCCTTTGCGCTGGAAGTTAAGGTGGATTGCCTCAGCATCGCTGCGCATTTCCCAGTTGAGCCACAGCGCATTGCCCTGCTGATAACCCCAGCTTTCGCCATCATCCTCAAACAGCACACCGTGGCTGACGCCTTTGCCTTTGAGCGGGAACAGCTGCAAGGTGCGGCGATCGTCAGTTTTAGCATCAACATGACGCAGGCGCTCGCTAAGCGGTAAGCCCGCACCGGCACGCACCAGCATCGGCTGAGTTTCCAGCGGTGCTGCCAGCGTGATCCATTGACCGCCGCTGTACCATTGCTGAGTGGCAAAGTCATACCAGCCGGTTTGGTTGTCAGGCAGCCAGAGGCGACGTTCGCGCTGACCGGGCTCAACCACGCTGGCCACCAGCAGATCGCGGCCCAGCATAAACTCATCGCACTCGGCGAACGTCTGCGTATCCTGTTCATGATCGAGGAAAGTCGGACGCAGCATCGGTTCATCGTCAGCATGCGCCTGCCACAGAAGCGTATAGAGATAAGGCAGCAGACGATAACGCAGCTCAATTGCGGCGCGGATTGCAGGCGTGGCCGCTGGATACATCCAGGGTTCATTGACGCTGTGATCGTCATTCCACGAGTGAATAGTGAAACGCGGATGCATCACGCCGTTCTGTACCCAGCGCACAAACAGTTCTGCATCTGGCTTATCGCCAGAGAAGCCACCCACATCATGTCCCACGTTGTACAAACCGGACAGGCTCATGCCCAATCCCATGCGGATGTTGTAACGCAGCGTGGTCCAGTTGGTGCGGTTATCGCCACTCCAGGTTTGCACGTAGCGCTGCATCCCGGCGCAGCCCGAACGGGAAATCAGGAATGGGCGCTTTTCCGGCGCGAAACGCTGCTGCGCTTCCATTGAGGCGCGCATCATCAGCAGCGGCATCACCGGGCGAATGTGCTTAATAGCAATCGGCGTGCCGAAACCATGGCAGTGCGCTTCGCCATCCCACACTTCATATTCGTTGTTATCGTTCCAGGTGGAATCAATGCCCTTTTCCAGCAGCTGTTTGGTGACGTTGTCCTGCCACCAGGCAACGGCTTGCGGATGGGTAAAATCGAGATGTGAACCTTCATCATCCCAGAACACCGAACGCTCGGGCGCATCCTCTTCCGAGTCACGAATAAACAGACCTTGTTCAGCCACTTCGTTGTAACGCGGATGATCCTGCAACAGGCACGGTTTGATATTAGCGGCAAGGCGCAAGCCCGCGTCGTGAAACGCCTGGCTCATCACTTCCGGCTGCGGCACTTTGTCGTAGTTCCAGTTGAACACGTAGCGCTTGTTGTTAATCGAGGTGTAACCGGACGAGAGCTGGAACGAATCGCACGGAATATCGTGTTCTTCACACAGGCGGATGAAGTTCATCAGCTGATTTTGCGCGTCCGGCGCATCGGTGTAATGCATGGTTGAACCGCTGTAGCCAAGGCTCCATTTCGGGCCGAACAGCGTTTTACCGGTCAGACGCACAAAGGCTTTGGTGATATCCAGCACCTTGTCACCGACAAACAGGTAATAGTCGATATCACCGCTTTCGGCCTGCCAGCGGCGATACGGCTTGTGATAGTTATCGAGCTCATTACCGAGATCAAACCAGCTGCTGCTGAGGTTATCGTAATAAAGACCAAAGCTGACGTCGGTGCGGCGCGTGATGGTAAACGGCACATGCTTATACAGCGGATCGGTGGAGGCCGCGTTGTAGCCCATCGCGTCAAGGTTACGCATCTCGTAGCGCTGACCGTTACGCTGCAAATCACCGCTTTTCTCGCCGAGGCCGTAATAACGATCGTCGTTCATGCGGCACTGATAGTGCGCCACGCCATCGCCGTGCGCGTTAATTTGGTAAGCGCTGGTTGGACGGTCACAGGTCAGTAACTGCCATGCGCCGTGGCTGTCGCAATATTGCCACTCCAGCGCCAGCGGTTGATGGACGATCACCCGCAGCTTAGCGGTGGCGACCACCAGCGTGTCGCCCTCTTCTTCCAGCGTGAACGATGGCAAGGCGAAGCCGGCCAGGCTGTCGCGCTGACGCCCTTCCCACGGCACATCGCTTTCAGGCGCGATGCTCCAGGTGCGATCAAGGCTATACGCGCCCTGACGTTTAATCACCACGCGGAACATGCCCGTTTCCAGCACATACAGACACAGCGTGTGTTTGCCGTCGACGGTTAACGCCACGTGGTGCGCATCGGAACCGGCTAATGACCAATTTTTTAACGTTTTCATCGTTACCTACTTTTTCATGCGCGCTGTGCGCGACGTTCAGCAATAAAAGCAATCAGGAATACGGCGCCAATCAGGTCAAAGAAGCCCATGGCGACAAACAGCGGATTAAATCCAATGGTGTCGGCGGTAACGCCGATCAGCAGTGAGAACAGGAAGCTGGAGATCCACGCGAACGAGCCGCGCATGCCGTTGACGGTGGCCATCTGGCCTTTATCAAACTTTTCCACCACCAGCGCGCTCAGCATGCAGGAGATGATCTGGTGACCGAAGCCACCAATTGAGATCAACGCAATCGCCACATACGGATCTTTGGTCACTGCCACTGCGGCCAGAGACAGCATCAGGAACGCGCCGGTAACTGAACTGGCGACTACCGAGTTCACCTGGGTGAAGCCAAAAATTTTGGTGTAAAGGCGCGTCAAATAGCCGCTGGCGGCGCTGCCGAGGTCGGCGGCGAGGAACGGCAGCCAGGCGAACATGACGATCTGTTTCAGATCCATGCCGAGCTCTTTTGCCAGATAGAGCGGCACCCAGAAACTCAGTACGCCCCACGCCGGTTCGGCCATGAATGCCGGAATGGCAATGCCGTAGAAACGCTTGTTCTTCGATACGGTTTTCAACGCGGTAAAAAATGGCAGTTTCACTGCCGGTGGTTCGTTGTCCTGGCGGATGAAATCCAGTTCGGATTTCGACAAATTAGGGTGCTGATCGGGATCGCGATACAGCCACCACCACAGCAACACCCAACCCAGTGCCAGCGCGCCGGTGAACAGGAATGCGCCCTGCCAGCCGCCAAAAGCCGCATGGGCAAAGTAGATAATCGGCGGTGCCAGCATAGCGCCGAGGGAGAATCCGACACCCGCCCAACCCGCGGCGATAGGACGCTCTTTTTTCGGGAACCATTCACCAATTACTTTGGCGTTGGCTGGCGTGGCAGCGGCTTCTGCGCTGCCCATAACAAAACGCAGAATCGCCAGATGCAGCCAACTGCCCGCTCCAGCATGGAATAAACAGGCAATGGCCCACACCGAGGCGCAGATCAGGAAGCCTACTTTCAGGCCAATCACATCAATCAACCAGCCACAAATCGGTTGGAAGAACGTATAGGCCAGCTGGAAGGCACCGACGATGTAGGAATATTGCTCGGTGGTGATGTTAAGGCTGTCTTTGAGCTCTGGGGCCAGCAGCCCTAACGAGTTACGCGTGATGTAATTGACCGTCACGCCGGCTAAGAACAGCACCAGCACCCACCAGCGCATATGGCGGAAGGTGCGTTTGGTGCCAGCGGCGGTTATCCCTGGATTTAAACTGCGGTTCATCTGATTCTCCGTTAGTGAGTCATTTCTAACCATCCGCCAGGAGTGAACCACAGTTGCGAAAAGTGGTCGCCAGCTCGATGTCGCAAATGTGATCTGGTTAACCAAAATCACTCACCAGGTTGACTTAACCGGACAAAGAGCAGAGTTTTAACCGCGAATCGCGTGGTTAATGTTTGAAGTAACACGCTAGCAAGGAATATTGGTCAACCAATCGTGAGTGAGGTAACAACATGAAGCAGACCTGGCGCTGGTACGGCCCCAACGATCCTGTCTCTCTGGCCGATGCGCGCCAGGCGGGCGCAACCGGCATCGTCACCGCACTGCATCACATTCCCAACGGCGAAGTGTGGTCAGTCGACGAAATCATGCAGCGTAAAGCGCTGGTGGAAGCCGCAGGTTTGGTGTGGTCGGTGGTGGAGAGCGTGCCGATTCATGAAGAGATTAAAACCGGCAGCGGCCGCTGTCAGCACTGGATCAGCAACTATCAGCAGTCGCTGCGTAATCTGGCGCAGTGCGGCATCAAAACCGTGTGCTACAACTTCATGCCAATCCTCGACTGGACGCGTACCGATCTCGAATATCTGCTGCCGGATGGCGCGAAAGCCCTGCGCTTTGATCAGATTGAGTTCGCGGTGTTTGAACTTCACATTCTGCAACGTCCCGGCGCGGAGCAGGATTACAGTGCGGAAGAGATCGCCCAGGCCGCTGAACGGTTTGCGACGATGAGTGAAGAGCACCGTAACCGCCTGATGCGTAATATCATAGCTGGTTTGCCGGGCGCTGAGGAAGGTTACACGCTGGATCAATTCCGCGCCCAGCTGGCGCGCTATGAAGGCATCGGAAAAGCCGAACTGCGTGAGAACTTTGCCACCTTCCTGCGCGCCATTGTTGCGGTTGCCGAAGAAGTGGGCGTGCGCATGGCGGTGCATCCGGACGATCCGCCGCGCCCGATTCTTGGCTTACCGCGTATTGTTTCCAACGCTGATGATCTGCAGTGGATGATCGATACCGTCAGCAGTCCCGCTAACGGTTTCACCATGTGTACCGGCTCGTACGGCGTACTGGCAGAGAATGATTTAGCCGGCATGGTCAAACGCTTTGGCCCGCGCATCTACTTCGCGCATCTGCGATCCACCAAACGTGAAGAGAACCCCAACAGCTTCCACGAGGCCGCGCATTTAGGTGGCGATGTGGATATGTTTGCGGTGATCAAGGCGATTGCCGAAGAGGAGCAGCGCCGTAAAGCTGCGGGCGAGGAAGATTTGATTCCAATGCGTCCCGACCACGGCCACCAAATGCTGGATGACTTGAAGAAGAAAACCAATCCCGGCTATTCGGCGATTGGTCGACTGAAAGGATTGGCTGAAATTCGCGGCGTCGAACTGGCGATCCACCGCGCCTATTTTGCTCAGGAAGCCCAATAATGCGCTTTATGGATGAAGATTTTCTGCTGCAGAGCGACATCGCGCGACGCTTGTACCACGACTTCGCTGCGGATATGCCGATCTACGATTATCACTGTCACCTCAATCCGCAGGAGATTGCTGAAGATCGTCGCTTTGCCAACCTCGGCCAAATCTGGCTGGAAGGCGATCACTACAAATGGCGCGCGCTGCGTGCCGCCGGCGTGGATGAGTCGTTAATTACCGGCAAGAGCACCAGCGACTACGACAAGTATCTCGCGTGGGCGCAAACGGTGCCCAAAACCCTCGGTAACCCGCTTTATCACTGGACGCACCTTGAATTGCGTCGCCCGTTTGGCATCACTGATACGCTGTTTGGCCCGGACACCGCGCCTGCGATCTGGCAGCGCTGCGCGGAACAGCTGGCGACGCCGGAATTCTCCGCGCGCGGCATCATGCGCCAGATGAAGGTGCGCATGGTGGGCACCACCGACGATCCGGTTGATTCGCTGCGCTATCACCGCCAAATCGCCGATGACAACAGCTTTGATATTGACGTTGCGCCGAGCTGGCGTCCGGACAAAGTCTTCAAAATCGAGCTTGAGGGTTTTGTCGACTATCTTGGTCGCCTGGAAGCCGCCGCCGATGTCGCCATCGACAGCTTTGATGCGTTACGCCGCGCGCTGTTACGACGCCTTGACCACTTCTCCGCTCACGGTTGTCGCGCATCGGATCACGGCATCGAAACCCTGCGTTTTGCGCCGGTGCCGGACGACAGCGTGCTTGATACAATTTTGGCGAAACGTCGCCGTGGCGATGTTCTGGATGAATTAGAAATCGCCCAGTTCAGCAGCGCGGTGTTGGTGTGGCTCGGCAGTGAATATGCGCGGCGCGGCTGGGTGATGCAGCTGCACATCGGCGCGATTCGTAATAACAGCACGCGCATGTTCCGTCAGCTTGGGCCAGACAGCGGATTTGATTCGATTGGCGATAACAATATTGCCTGGCCGCTGGCGCGCCTGCTGGATGCGATGGACCTCAACGATCAGCTGCCGAAAACCATTCTCTATTGCCTTAATCCGCGCGATAACGAAGTGCTGGCGACCATGGCGGGCAACTTCCAGGGCGCGGGTATCGCTGGCAAAGTGCAGTTTGGCTCCGGCTGGTGGTTCAACGATCAGCGCGACGGCATGCTGCGTCAGCTCGAGCAGCTGTCGCAAATCGGCTTGCTCAGCCAGTTTGTTGGCATGCTGACCGATTCGCGCAGCTTCCTCTCCTACACGCGCCACGAATACTTCCGCCGTATTCTGTGCAATCTGCTGGCGCAGTGGGTGCAAGAGGGCATTGTGCCGCATGATGAGCCGATGCTTGGCAGCATGCTGCGCGACATCTGCTTCAATAATGCCGAACGCTATTTCGCACTTAACGCTTAGTCATTAAGGCCTGGTACTGCACGTCGTGACCAGGCCGATTCTTATTCGCTATGCTATAGTGCGCGTCTCTGAGTGAGGCTGTATCAGAGGTTGTGAATCCTTTAACACACAGAAAAGAGCACGATGAAAACTCAAACTTCAGCACAGCGCCCTTATCAGGAAGTCGGGGAAATGCTCCGCCAGATGATCACCCAGAAGCAGTATGCGGTGGGCGAACGGCTGCCGCCGGAGCGCGAACTCGCCGCGCTGCTGGACGTGACGCGCACGCTGGTGCGTGAAGCGCTGATCATGCTGGAGCTGGAAGGATTAATCGAGGTGCGTCGCGGTGCGGGCATCTACGTGATTCACGACTCGCCGCAACAGCCCGTTTCGCTTCACAAGGCCAGCAACGATGCTGGACCGTTTGAGATGTTGCAGGCGCGCCAGCTGCTGGAGAGCAATATCGCTGAGTTCGCCGCGCTGCAGGCTACGCGTGAGGACATCATGAAGATGCGCCAGGCGCTGGAGCTGGAAGAGAAAGAGCTGGCTTCCGGTGCGGTCAACCAAAGCGAAAATGGCGATCGTGATTTCCATCTGGCGATTGCCGAAGCCACGCACAACAGCATGCTGGTTGAGCTGTTTAAACAATCCTGGCAATGGCGTGAAGATAACGTGATGTGGAGCCAACTGCATCGCCATCTGGTCAACAACAATTACCGCAAACAGTGGCTCGACGATCACAAAAAGATCCTCGCGACGCTGATCAAAAAAGACGCGCGCGCCGCCAAACTGGCGATGTGGCAACATCTGGAAAACGTCAAGCAACGGCTGCTGGAGTTCTCAGACGTTGATGATATTGATTTCGATGGTTATCTGTTTGAATCCTGGCCGCTGTATGCAGCCAGCAATCCCAATAATTGATGCACTTGATCGGCATGAATGCCGTACGTATGCAGGTGCGCATGAATGCGCACCCTACGAAAATCCTCGCCAAATCGTAGGGTCGCCATTCATGGTGACCGGACAACGCCAGCACTTTCGCTAAGATTTACTCATCATCCTCATCGGCTGCTTTGCCGCCAAAGCGATTGCGCACCACCACAAAGAATACCGGCACAAAGTAAATGGCTAACAGCGTTGCCGCTACCATGCCGCCAATCACGCCGGTACCCACCGCATTCTGTGCGCCAGAACCCGCGCCGGAGCTGATGGCTAAAGGTAACACGCCAAGAATAAAGGCCAGCGATGTCATCAAAATCGGTCGCAGTCGCATACGTGCCGCGTCCAGCGTGGCTTCAATCACGCTTTTACCCTCTTTCTCAATCTGATCTTTGGCAAACTCGACGATAAGAATGGCGTTCTTTGCCGACAAGCCAATGGTAGTCAGCAGTCCGACCACGAAATACACGTCATTGTTTAAGCCGCGCAGCAGCGTGGCTACCAGTGCACCAAACACGCCCAACGGCACCACCAACATCACCGAGAACGGAATTGACCAACTCTCGTACAGTGCGGCCAGACACAGAAACACCACAATCAGCGAAAGCGCATACAACGCCGGTGCCTGTTCTCCGGTCATGCGCTCCTGATACGACATTCCTGTCCAGTCGTAGCCAATGCCTGAGGGCAGTTGCTGCGCCAGTTGCTCCATCAAGGCCATCGCTTCACCCGAACTTTTGCCCGGTGCAGGTTGCCCAAGAATTTCCACAGCTGAAAGGCCATTAAAGCGCTCCAGACGCGGCGATCCATACACCCATTCTGCCGTCGAGAAGCTGGCAAAAGGCACCATCTTGTCGTTGCTGGCACGCACGTACCACTTATTCAGGTCTTCCGGCATCATGCGATACGGCGCGTCACTCATGACGTACACCTTCTTCACCCTGCCATTGTCGACAAAGTCGTTCACGTAACTGCCGCCCCACGCGCTGCTCAGCGTGGTGTTGATGTCAGAGAGATCGACGCCCAGCGCGGTGGCTTTTTCCTGATCAATGTTGAGCTTGAACTGCGGGCTGTCTTCCATGCCGTTGGGACGCACCGCCGCCAGGGTTTCAGGATGCTGACGCGCCAGATCCAGTAGCTGATTACGCGCGGCGATCAGCTTGTCATGGCCAAGCCCTGCCTGATCAATCAGCTCAAAATCAAAGCCGGTGGCATTGCCCAGCGCGATGATCGGCGGCAGGTTAAAGGCAACCACATTGCCGTCCATGATATTGCCGAAGCTTTTCATGGCGCGGGCCACAATAGCGTCGACTTTGTTTTCATCACCGGCGCGCTCGGACCAATCCTTCAAACCGATGAAAGCAATACCGACGTTCTGACCACGTCCGGCAAAACCGAAGCCATTAACCGTCAGGACGTTCTCGACGTTGCTCTTTTCACTGGAGAGATAATAGTCATTCACCTGATCCAGCACCACTTGCGTGCGTTCCTGGGTTGCACCCGCCGGCAAAATCGCCTGCGTTGCCAACACGCCCTGATCTTCCGAAGGCAGGAACGAGGTCGGCAAGCGCATAAACAGCAGCGCCATACCGACCACAATCACGCCATAAATCACCAGATAGCGCCCGCTGCGGTACACCATGCGCGCCACGGAGCTGGAGTAATGATGAGCGCTTTGATCGAACTTGCGATTAAACCAGCCAAAGAATCCACGCTGCTGGCCGTGGGAACCCGGTTTTACTGGCTTCAGGATGGTGACGCACAGCGCGGGCGTGAGGATCAACGCCACCAGCACCGACAGCACCATCGCCGAAACAATGGTGATGGAGAACTGGCGATAGATCACGCCGGTACTGCCGCCAAAGAACGCCATCGGCACAAATACCGCCGATAGCACCAGCGCAATCCCCACCAGCGCACCCTGAATCTGGCCCATCGATTTGCGGGTGGCGGCTTTGGGTTTTAGCCCCTCTTCCGCCATGACGCGCTCAACGTTCTCCACCACCACAATGGCGTCATCCACCAGCAACCCAATCGCCAGCACCATGCCAAACATGGTGAGAGTATTAATGGAATAACCAAAGGCATTAAGAATGCCGAACGTCCCCAGCAATACCACCGGTACAGCAATGGTGGGAATCAGCGTGGCGCGCAGATTCTGCAAGAACAGGTACATCACCAGGAACACCAGCACGATGGCTTCAAACAGCGTTTTCACCACTTCGTGAATCGAAATGCTGATAAACGGTGTGGTGTCGTACGGATAAACCACTTTCAGCCCTTGCGGGAAATAGGGTTTCAGCTCGTCGATTTTGCCGCGAATCGCATTGGCGGTATCCAGCGCATTGGCGCCGCTCGCCAGCTGAATACCCAGCGCTGACGCCGGTTTACCGTTGATTTTCACCACAAAGTTGTAGTTTTCACCGCCGCGCTCGATGCGCGCAACATCATGCAGCCGCACCTGAGAACCATCGCTGTTGACCTTCATCAGGATATTGCCAAAGGCTTCCGGTGAGGTTAGGCGCGTCTGCGCGATAATCGAAGCGTTTAGCTGCTGCCCTTTCACCGGCGGCGCGCCGCCCAACTGGCCCGCCGCGACCTGAGCATTCTGCGTTTCCAGCATGCTGATCACATCCACCGGTGTCAGCTGATAGGTGTTGAGCTTGTTAGGATCGAGCCAGATGCGCATCGCGTATTGCGAGCCAAATAGCGTGGTATCGCCTACGCCGTTAATGCGACTGATGGGATCTTTCAGGTTGGTTGCCACGTAATCGGCAATGTCTTCCATGCTCATGCGGCCCGACTCATCCACAAAGCCGGGGACAAGGAAGAAGACGCTGGACGATTTGCGCACGGTGATGCCCTGCTGCTGCACTTCCTGCGGCAACAATGGCGTTGCCAGCTGTAATTTGTTCTGCACCTGCACTTGCGCGATATCAGGATCGGTGCCGTTCTCAAACGACAGCGTCAGCTGCAAGGTGCCGGAGGAATCGCTGGTCGAGGACATATACATCAGGCCATCCAGCCCGCTCATGTTCTGCTCGATCACCTGCGTCACGCTATTCTGCAAGGTGGTGGCATCAGCACCCGGATAGGTTGCACGCACCTGAACCGCAGTGGGCGCGACATCCGGATATTGCTCAACCGGCAACTTCAGGATCGAAATGCCACCCACCAGCATGACGATAATCGCGAGTACCCAGGCAAAAATGGGGCGATCAATAAAAAATCGGGACATCAGAAAGCGGTTCCTTTCGACGGGGAGGATGTTGCATCAGCAGCAAGAGGAGTGACGATCATGCCGGGCTGAGCACGCTGAACGCCGGAAACAATCACGCGTTCACCCGCCTGCAAGCCACCCGCCACGCGCCATTGATCACCGAGCGCCTGAAAAACCTGGATAGTGCGGATTTCCACTTTGTTGTCACTGCCCACCACCATCGCCGTGGCGTCGCCGCGCGGCGTGCGCGTCACCGCCTGCTGCGGAATCAGCATGGCCTTGGGATCGGTGCCTTCATCCAGCCGCGCGCGTACAAACATGCCGGGCAGCAGCGTATGGTTGGGATTGGGGACAATGGCGCGCAGCGTAATGGAACCGGTAGTGCGATCGACGGTGACATCGGAAAACGCCAGCGTGCCGCGTTGCGAATAGAGTGAGCCGTCGCCCATCACCACGCTAACTAGCGCTTTACCATCGTTCTGACGTAAACGACCCGCGGCAAACTCCTGCTGTAAACGCAGGAAATCCTGGCTCGACTGGGTGACATCGACGTACATCGGATCCAGTTGCTGCACGGTGGCCAGCGAATCGCTCTGCGCATCAGCCACCAGCGCGCCTTCGGTGACCGACGAACGCCCGATGCGACCGCTTATCGGCGCGGTAATGGTGCTCCACGCCAGATTGATGCGCGCACTTTGCATCGTGGCTTTGGCGACATCCACCGCGGCACGGGTTTGCGCAGCGGTGGCTTGCGCCTGGTCATAATCCTGTCGGCTGATAAATTGGCTGCCGCTGAGCGAGCGATAGCGATTCAGCGTCACCTGCGCGATACGCGCGTTGGCTTCGGCTTGCGCGACGTACGCTTTGGCACTGGTGAAACTGGCGCGGAACGGTGCAGGATCAATTTGATACAACGTCTGCCCGGCGATCACATCACTGCCTTCGGTAAAGCTGCGTTTCAGCACAATTCCGGAAACCTGAGGACGCACATCAGCGACCCGATACGCCAGAGTGCGGCCAGGTAATTCGCTGGTGATCGCTTGTGATTGCGTGGTAAGCGTAATGACTTTCACCTCGGGCGCGGCCGGCGCCTGAGCGGTTTTATTCGATGAATCATCACATCCTGTGGTGGGTAAAATGAAAAACGCGTATAGCAAAGCCAAAGGCTTAATTGCCTCGTGTTTGGGCATTGAAATTATCTCCCGGAAACCGGTAATGAAAAATTAATGTGGGAAGTTAAAATTGTGGGTATTTAAACGGCGATAGGTCGCTGGTGGCACACGATATTTACGGGCAAATGAGCGAGTAAAAGATTGTTGCGAGTCGTAGCCATACTTCATGGAGATATCAATCACTGCCGCGCTGCTATCGAGTAAATCATGCGCGGCTAACTCCAGCTTTTTATCGCGAATATAATTCCCGAGACTAATATGCATGATGCGCTGAAACATACGCTGCAGATGCCATTTAGAATAACCGGAACGAAGAGCCACATCTTCGATCTTAATCGAGCTACGAATGTTCGCATTTATCCACGACAGCAGGTCGCGGATAATAATTTCATGTCGATCCATTTTTCACCTCTTCTCTCACAGCCACGGGAAGTCACAGCATTGATGGAAAAGAAGCGTATCATTACAAGTTGCTTTTTATTAGGCAGTGAAAATGGGAAAGGTTTATGAGGCAAAATCATTAATGAAGCGGCAAAAGGTTAAGCAGAAGCAAATCGAGCGGCTTAAATCTTGATGACCATCACTTTGCGTCAGTTTTTACTGGAAAATTCGTGAGAATCTCACATATATTTCAGGTTATGTGCAGGCGTTAGGCTTAAACCTAACCAAAATTGATAAAGGTAAAGCCATGCTGCGGGAAAACTTCAACGACCTGATCTATTTAGTGATGGTGGCGCGCGAATGTAGCTTCACGCGCGCTGCGGCCAAATTAGGCGTGTCGCAATCGGCGTTAAGCCACTCGATTCGCGGTCTTGAAGAGCGATTAAATACGCGTTTATTAACGCGCACCACGCGCAGTGTCGCGCCGACCGAAGCAGGTGAAAACCTGATTCAGAGCGTGGCACCGATGATGGCCGATATTGAGAAAGCCCTGCTGCAACTGACCGATAATCAGGGCAAGCCGTCGGGAAATATTCGTATTACCGCCGGTGAACATGCGTTGTCTTCCACGTTGTGGCCGCTGCTCAAACCGTTTCTGCAAGCCTATCCCGAAGTGAATGTGGAGCTCTCCGTTGATAACACCTTAACGGATATCGTCAGCGGACGTTTCGATGCTGGCGTACGACTTGGCGAGAGCATTGAGAAAGATATGGTGGCGGTTAGAATCGGACCGGACTGGAAAATGGTCGCGGTGGCATCGCCAGACTATCTGCAAAAACACGGCATTCCGGCTACGCCCTATGAATTGCAGAATCACAACTGCATTAATATGCGCCTTCCTACCTTGGGAGGAATATATAGCTGGGAATTCAGCAAAGATGGCAAAGATATTCGCGTTAAAGTCGAAGGGCAGCTGATATTTAATAATTTGGCTTCGCGTATTGATGCGGTACTTTCCGGCATGGGCATTGCTTATGTTCCCGAAGATACCGTAAAACAGCATATTGCCAATGGCGAACTGAAATCCCTGCTTGAAGATTGGTGCGAACCGTTTAGCGGATATTATCTCTATTATCCGAGCCGCAAACAGCACACCGCCGCGTTTGAGAAATTGATTGAAGCCATTAAATATAAAGGTTAACGATCGATTTTTATCATTAATTAAACCACTGCTCTTAAGAAAAAAACCATTTCATGAACTGTACTCATAAAGTCTTGCGATTTATGAGTACAGTCAGCTGCGCCCTGAGCGCTTATAGTGATTGACGTTAAATCAAGCTAACTTCAGGAGTGGATATGAAAGAAGTATATGTGGTTATCGGTGCCGGATCGATTGGGCAAGCAATCGCGCGTCGGGTGAGCCAGGGGAAAGTGATTCTGCTGGCCGACCTGCGTCCTGAAAATACCGAGGCCGCCGCAAAGACGCTGCGCGATGCCGGTTTTGTGGTTAACACCGCACAGGTGGATGTCTCTTTACGGCAATCCATTCAGGAACTGGTCAAGCTGGCAGGTTCGCTGGGTGCGATCAAAGGCGTTATCCACTCCGCTGGCGTGTCGCCTTCACAGGCTTCATCTGCCACCATCATGCAAGTTGACCTCTACGGCACGGCGGTGGTGCTCGAGGAGTTTGGTGCCGTAATTGCGCCAGGCGGATCGGGGATTGTGATCGCTTCGCAATCCGGACATCGCCTGCCGCCGCTTTCGGTGGAGCAGAATGAAGCCCTCGCCACCACACCGACCGAAGCGCTGCTCGATCTGCCGTTTCTGCAGGCAGATAACATCAGCGATTCCCTGCTGGCGTATCAATATTCCAAACGTGGCAATGCGCTGCGTGTGATGGCGGAAGCGGTGAAATGGGGCAAACGGGGCGCGCGCGTCAATACCATCAGTCCCGGCATCATCTACACGCCGCTGGCCAATGATGAGCTTTCGGGACCGCGTGGCGCGGGCTATCGCGACATGCTTGAGCGCTCTCCGGTGGGTCGCGGCGGTTCACCGGATGAAGTGGCGGTGGTCGCCGCACTGCTGATGGGGCCGGAAGGCACCTTTATTACCGGCAGTGATTTCCTGATGGATGGTGGTGTTACCGCTTCTTATTGGTATGGCGATCTCAAGCCAGCAAAATGATCGCCACACCAAATCCGATGATTATTGCTCCACGCTCAACGCGAGATCTTTGGCTAAAAAGAACGGCCTTAAATACCCCACGCTATTCGATAACGGCAAGATTTCATCGCTGAACTGAATGCCGATGGTTTCCCGCAAATAACGGCGGCGGGTTTCGATGCGTTGCCACAGCGCCGGATATTGATTGCGGATGTCGCTTTGCAGCGCCGCATCAGCCAGCAGCACGCACTCTTCGGCGCTGGCACCGTTGTAGCCCGGCACCGATGGGATGATATCAATTTGCAGCATCATGCCGCTTTTGAGCAATTCGGTGGAATGATGATAAATCGGCGAAGACATCCACTCTTCATCCGCCACCAGATGTCCCGGATTGAGATGCCAGCCGAAGCGCTCTTTTGGTAACACCTGCTCGACCAGCGCATACAGTGCCCCGCCGCTCATGCCGCAGCGAATATTTTCCAGCCACGCCACCACCGCCGAGAAATAGGGTTTGGCGATGCGATCCAGATAATCTTGCTGGCCTGACGGCAGTTCGCGTTGATCGGCAATGACAAAACCGCTGCGGCTGGAGAGCCCGCCTTTGAAAGCGGTGGTCAGCGAGAGCGGATCGCCGCGTTGCACTTTTTTGTAAGTCGGATAGAGATTCGCCTTGTCGAAACGGCTGCCGGTCGCGGCGATGGTCACCACCGTGTTGCATTGCCCTTCCGCCTGAAGTAACGCGCCCAACTCGGTTTCACGCACGCCCACCTCGATGGCATTTAGCGCCTCCAGCATGCAATTTGATGCGAGGTTTGCGCCATATTCGTAATGCGCGATTTCATTGGCATTGCAGGTAGTGCGCGCGCCGTGATCGCCAATAAACAAGTGGATGGCATTTTCTAATAAGGCGTTATCGCTGAGCGTGCGCTGGATGGCGTCGACGATAAAATACGGCAGATCAAACATAGCGCGCCCATTGCCCGCGGCGGGCGTAAACATCTTCCAGCCCACCAGCCCGACTTTATCGCCGTTGGCTAAGCCAGCGTCTTTGAACAGGCTTTCCAGCGGCGCTTCATTGTCCATGGGCTGATTGGGTAGCGAGAAGTATGGCGTGTGCACCAGCGCAGCAGAGGTGCGTGAGAAGCGCGCCATTTTGAGGTTTTCGTTACCCAGTACCAGCGTGCAATCCCCGGACTGATTCAGCAGCAGCAACCCTTCTTCGAAACGCGGGATAAATCCGGTGAGATATTCGAAATTGCCGCCGTGTTCCTTGTCGGCATAAATCACCAGCCAGTCAAAACCCTCGCGCTGCATGCCCGCCAGCAGCGCGTTTTTTCGCGCCTGCAGCGTATCATCGGTGAGAAAAACCGGTTCAACGTCGCTAAACTTCACCGGCGCGCTAATCGGCCCAAACGTGATTGCCATGATGCACTTCCTCGCATTACAGAATGAGTTGAGGATATTAGCGTTTTTAGCGCAGCGGATTTTGATCCAAACGAAAAAAGGCGGAGGGGTGAGCTCCGCCTTGTCTCAAGTTCCGATCAGTGTGCCTGACCGGTCAGTTGCAAAAGGGCAACGATGATTTGAAGAATGATGCGGACGATGTCCAGCAGCAATCGAACAAGTTCCATCACTTTCCTTCTCCTCTGAGAGGAGCGCGCCTTTCAGCTGCCGGGGCTTTGACTCCACCCGCCGACCGCCTAAGCACAATTGTGAGGAGTGCTGAGCGGCTCTCATTGTAAAAGCCACAGGCCAGCACCACCTGAAACCTGCCGGGATTTGACTATCCGCGCCCCTGGAGTCATCAGAAAAACAATGAGGCTTCGCTCGTCACTCAACACCTGTATAACCATACAGTATTATGGCAAAACTTGAAATATATCGCCGCACATTTTATTATCGCCTTTGTGAGGAGTGCTGAGCACCCCGTTCGCGGCGCGGTTACCAGCCGGTTAGCGAATATAAAAAAAAGGATTTGGCTTAATGCCAAATCCTTTTTTATTGCCCGCGATTGATTATCTGGCGGAACTGATACGCCAAATGGTATTTCCCGCATCATCGGCAATCAACACGCCGCCCTGCTGATCGGTGGCTAAACCCACCGGCAAACCGCGCACCTGCTTCTGATCGTCCGTCAGGAAACCGGTCACTACCGGCTGTGGCTGCCCTACCGGTTTCCCGTTCTCGAATTTCACCCACACCACCTGATAGCCGTTGAGCGGCGTGCGGTTCCAGCTGCCGTGTTCGCTGATAAACGCGCCACCGCGATACTGCGGCATATTATCCGCGCCATAGAACAACAGGCCGAGCGGTGCAACGTGTGAGCTCAGGGCGTAATCCGGTTTGATCGCTTTCTCCACCAAATCTGGCCTTTGCGGCTGCGCGCGTTCATCCACGTGCTGACCATAATAGCTGTACGGCCAGCCGTAAAAGCCTTTGTCCTGCACCGACGTCAGGTAATCTGGCACTAAATCCGAACCGATCTCGTCGCGTTCATTGACGACAGCCCACAGCTTGCCGCTTTGCGGCTCCCACTGTAAGCCGGTTGGATTGCGCAGGCCGCTGGCATAAATCCGGCTGGCACCGCTGGCCGCATCCACTTCCAGCACCGCCGCACGGCGATACTCTTCGCCAATGCCGTTTTCCGTCACGTTACTGTTCGATCCCACCCCAACATACAGCTTGCTGCCGTCGGGGCTGGCGAGCAGCGATTTGGTCCAGTGATGGTTAATCGGCCCGCCCGGCAGTTCGGTCACTTCCACCGGCGGTGTGCGGATCTCGGTTTGCCCGGTCTCATACGGGAATTTCACCAGGCTATCGGCATTCGCCACATACAAGGTGTTGCCCACCAGCTGCATGCCAAACGGTGCGGTCAGATTTTCGATGAAGCGATGCTGTTCCCATTTGCCGTTAACGTTACGCAACAAGGTGATGCGATTACCGCCCGCGCCGCCTTTACCGGACGCTTTCTGCACCAGTCCCATGATCAACTCTTTGGGCGCGCTGATGGTTTTAGCCATACCATTAGATTCCGCCACCAGCACATCATTATTCGGCAGCACCAGTACCTGACGCGGATGCTGCAGATTTTCGGCGATCTTTTCGATCTTCAACCCATCCGCCACTTTCGGCATTTCACCGGCTTTCCACGGCGTGCCTTCCGGCACCTGCATCGGCGGCATAAAGAAGTTCTGCGCCTGCGGCAGTTCAGGATTTGGACCAATCTGCTTTTGAGGATCGATCAGCGCCCCGTCGTCACAGGCGCTAAGCAGCATCGCGATGGCTACCGCGCTGAGTAAGTATTTCATACGCGACCTCCTTGTGTGCGACGTTCGCGCAACACCAGCTGCACGTTAGCGATCAGCAGCAGCGCCACCACCAGCGTCGACAGCGTCACGCCCAGTGGCACCACTGCGTAAGCATCGCGGCTGTGAATAAAGGCATTAACCACCGCCAGCACGATTGCCAGCAGCGACAACCAGAAATGGGTTTTCTCATTCGGCCGCGCGCCACGGAATAAATAAACCAAACTGATTAATCGTGGCAGGATAGCCAGCACCAGACCAATGGTGATCAGCCAGCTGGCCGATTTGGTCCACATGATGACGAAGGTTTGCAAATAGAGGATATCGAAAAACCAGGCGGCAACAAAAAAGCCCAGCGGCAACGGTTCCAGCAGCGTATACAACGTCACACCGAACACCGATCTTCCTGAGGTATGAAACATTACTCTCTCCCTTTTACCGTATTAACATCAGATGGTGCACGCGTTTCGCTTTACTGAAACAACGTGCCACCACCTGTGAAATATTAGTAAAGATAAACAGTAACGTTTAACACTTATCTAACACGTTCAAACTTAAGACTTATCTGCCGGCAGGCTTACCCAATAACCCGGCTGATAGGGCAATGGCAGGAACTTTTCGTGGAACTCACGGAACGTGGCGTCCGGATCGAGATCGGCAAACAGTTCAGGATGCAGCCACTTCGCCAGCGCCTGAATCGCGACAAACTGATACGGGCTGTCGTAGAACTGATGCCAGATGGCATGCGCGTTACCGTTATGCGCTACCGGCAGCGTTTTGAAGGCGTCACGCATCATCAGCAGCTGTAAACGCGCCGTCGCTTCTTTCACATCTGCACCGGGGCCCACGCCGACCCATTTGCCGACGGTGTTGTAGTTTTTCCAGTTCGCACCGGTTACCACCACCACATCGGGACGGCTGGCGATGATTTGTTCTGGATTGAGCGTGCCAAAGGTGCCCGGAATCAGGTCTTTGGCAATATTGCTGCCGCCCGCCAGTTCCACCATCTGCCCAAAGTTCTCGTTACCAAACGACATGCAGCACTCGTCGGTGTAGCCGCCGGCGCGATCAATCATCACTTTCGGGCGCGTACCGTTAAAGTTCTTCAGACGATCGGTCACCCTGGCGATTTGCGCACGGCGGAACGCCACAATCTCTTCGGCGCGCTGCGGATTGTTGACCAGCTCGCCCATGATGCGAATGCTTTGCTCAGCATGTTCCATCGGCTTCTCACGGAAGTCGATAAACACCACCGGCACGCCCACCGCTTGTAACTTCTCGATCAGCTTGCCTTCGTCGGTCGCGGCTTTAGATTCGAGGTTCATCAGCACTAAATCCGGCTTCAGCGTCAGCGCCTGCTCGACGTTAAAGGTGCCATCTTTCGCGCCACCAAAGGTCGGCAGCTTTTTGATCTGCGGATATTTCTTCTCATACGCCATATAGCCGTCGTAATCGGCTTTATGGAAATCGTCGCGCCAGCCCACCACGCGCTGGAACGGCGCAGCAGTATCAAACGCCGCCAGCAGATACATCTGGCGCCCTTCGCCGAGAATAATGCGTTTGGATTCTTCTTTGACTTCAACCTGTCGTCCAGCCACATCGGTAATCGTTTTAGCAGAAGCGTGACTCGCCACCGCCAGTAACCCCAGTGCTAACAGCCATTTTTTCATTTGATCGACCCGGAATGATAATGATTATTATTAAAATTTCGCGGCGTCACTATTACCTGGCTGACAGCAAATGAAAAGCCCCGGAGACACATTTTTTTACATTCACTCAGAGATTTCCCACTGTGCAATCGCTCACAAAATGCCCTTCATTCGTGAAAAACCTCACAGCGCACCGGGCAAATGCCCAATTAATCGCCGCGCTATCCCGCGCTTTGGCTAATGCGTAAACAAAATGTGAACGCTAAATTACAAAATGAAACGGCGTTTTATTTTTTATGTTAATGCCCAGCTGGGCAAGCTACCGAGTTGAAGGAGGAGTTACCGTGAAGATCAGTGCCATTGATGTCACCCTGTTTAGCTACCCTACGCGCCGCGTCTCTGACAGCGCCGGACATTCGCATCCCGGCGCAGAGACCGATGCGCAAATGGCGCTGCTAACCATCACCAGCGAAGATGGCGATTGCGGCTACAGCTTCGCCCCGGCCGAAGTGATTCGTCCGCACGTGGTGAACGCCTTCTTCCGCAAAGTGCTGATTGGGCAAAATGCCTTTGATCGCGAACGTCTGTGGCAGGATTTGGTGCACTGGCAGCGCGGTAGCGCCCATCAGCTCACCGAACGCGCGTTATCGGCGGTGGAACAGGCGCTGTGGGATTTGATTGGCCGCAAACTCAAGCAGCCGGTGCATAAGTTGCTTGGCGGTTATCGCGAGAAAATTCCTGCATACGGCAGCACCATGTGCGGCGATGAACTGGAAGGCGGTTTATCCACACCCGATGAATACGCGCAGTTTGCCGAAAAGCTGGTCGCGCGCGGTTATCAAGCTATCAAACTGCACACCTGGATGCCGCCGGTGTCGTTCGCGCCAAGTCCACAAATGGACATCAAAGCCTGCGCAGCGGTGCGCGAAGCGGTTGGTCCAGACATCGCCCTGATGCTCGACGGCTATCACTGGTACAGCCGCAGCGATGCGCTCACCATCGGTAAAGCGCTGGAAAAACTCAATTTCGCCTGGTTCGAAGAGCCGATGGAAGAAGAAAGCATGGCGTCGTACGCGTGGCTGGCGGAAAACCTCAGCATTGATGTGCTCGGCCCGGAAAGTCTCGGCGGCAAACACCACAGCCGCGCCGATTGGGTGCGTGCCGGTGCCTGCGACATTCTGCGCGCCGGTGCGAACGGCGTTGGCGGCATCTCGGCCACCATGAAGGTCGCCAGCCTGGCCGAAGCCTTTGGTATGGATTGCGAAGTGCACGGCAACGGCGCCGCCAGCATCGCGGTGGTTGGCGCCATCCGCAACTGCCGCTGGTACGAACGCGGTCTGCTGCATCCGTTCCTTGATTACGAACAGCCACCCGCCTATCTCAACGCGCTGGTTGATCCGATGGATGCCGACGGTTTTGTGCATCTGCCAACGCGCCCTGGACTTGGGGAGGATATCAATTTCGCGTGGATTGAGACGCACACGCTAAATCGCTGGTAAGCGCCCAACACAAGCAGTACGGCAAAAAACTATAAACCTCTGACCTGCTGGACTTTGCTTATGAACCTGATGAACCCATGCAGAGCGTGGTGCGCCGCGCTGCTGTTGCTCACCTGTAGCCCGTCGCTGTTGGCGTCCACGCCAGACGACCAGCTAATTGTGGGCATGAACATGAACAACTTACTCACGCTCGATCCCGCCGCCATGACCGGCAACGAAGTGGTCGGCATTGTGGTTAATCTCTATGACGGTTTAGTCGAGTTAGATCCGCAACAGCTCACCAACGTGCGCCCCGCGCTGGCGGAGCGTTGGGAGATCAGCCCCGACAACCGTCAACTCACCTTCCACCTGCGTGACAATGTCACCTTCCACTCCGGCAATGCACTGAGTAGCGCCGATGTGATTTGGTCGATGCGCCGCGTGCTGCACCTTAATCTCGCGCAGGCGTCGGTATGGAAATCTTACGGCTTCAGTAAAGAGAACGTGGATCAGATGATCACCGGGCCAGACGCGCGCACGGTGGTGATTCGCCTGCCCAAGCCTAACGATCCCAAGCTGGTGCTCTACTCGCTGGCGGCGCTCGGCAGCATGGTGGTGCTCGATAGCAAAACTGTGCAGGCGCAGGCGGTGAATAACGATTGGGGCAATCGCTGGCTCACCACCCACGAAGCGGGTTCCGGGCCGTTCCGCCTGGATGTGTGGCAGGCCAAAGATGTGCTGCGCATCAGCCGTGATGCCAACTATTGGCGCGGTGCGCCGAAGCTGACGCGCGTGGTGTTCCGTCATCTGCAGGAGTCGCAAACCTTGCGCCTGATGATGGAGAAAGGCGATCTTGATATCGCCAGCAATATGGCGATCCCCGACGTGAAAGCGCTGTGCCACGATCCCGACCTCACCATCGACGCGGTACAAAAAGGCACGATTTATTACCTGGCGATGAGCATGAAGGACGATCACTTCGCCAATCCGCAGGTGCGCGAAGCGCTGCGTTATCTGGTGGATTATCAGGGAATTAACAAAACGCTGATGGCCGGTTACGGCACGCTGCATCAGCGGCCGATTCAATCCGGCATGCCGGCAACGTTACCCGATCCGGGCTACAAGCTGGATGTGCCACGCGCCAAAGCGCTGCTCGCCGCCGCCGGTTATCCCAACGGTTTTGATACCACGCTGCGCGTGCTGGCCGATCAGCCGTTCCTTAATGTCGCGATTGCGATTCAGTCCACGCTAATGCAGGGCGGGATTCGCGCCAAAATCATCACCGGCACCGGCAACCAGATTTACGGTGCAATGCGGGAACGCCAGTTCAACCTGCTGGTGGGACGCGGCGGCAGCGGCGTGGAGCCGCATCCGCACTCCAGCCTGCGCGCGCTGGTGTATAACCCGAATAATGCCGATAGCGCGCGACTCACCAATTTTCAGGGCTGGCGCACCGGTTTTTATGACGCGCAGCTGAACAGCATGATCGATAAAGCGCTGCTGGAGCGCGATGTAAAACAGCAACAGCAGGATTACTTCGCCATCCAGCAGCGCTACGACCAGCTGATTCCGGCGCTGATGCCAATCTCGCAAATGACCGATTCGGTGGTGGTGAATAATCGCGTGCAGGATTACGTGCCGCATCCGTCGGCCACCACTTTCCTGCGTGACGTTTGGAAAACGCCAGACAGCCTGGCTGGAGGTGCGCAATGAAGCTAACAAAAAGCCACTGGCGACGCCTGCGTAGCCGCAGTTTGCAGGTCGCGATCACGCTGTTTGGCCTGCTGCTGCTGACCTTTTTTATCGGACGCGTGATGCCGCTCGATCCGGTGCTGGCGATTGTCGGGCCGGATGCCGATCACAACACCTATCAGCAGGTTTATCACCAGCTCGGCTTCGATAAACCGCTGTGGGTGCAGTTTGGTATCTATCTGCAAGGCCTGCTGCACGGCAACCTCGGGCTGGCGCTGCTGACCGGACAACCGGTGATCAACGATATCCTGCGCGTCTTCCCGGCCACGGTGGAACTGGCAACGCTGGCGATTGTGATCGGTACCGGCCTCGGCGTCCCGCTGGGCGTGTGGGCCGCCGCGCGCCGCAACAGCGTGATTGACTATCTGGTGCGCATCATCAGCCTGGCGGGTTACTCCACGCCGATCTTCTGGGTAGGTATGGTTGGCTTGCTGCTGTTTTATGCCCATCTCGGCTGGGTCGGCGGCGCCGGGCGTGTTGATTTCAGTCTTGATGGCATTGTGCCGCGTCGCACCGGTTTTCTGCTCATTGACGCCTTGCTGGTGGGCAACTTCACGGTGTTCAGCAATGCGCTCAATCATCTGATTCTGCCCGCGTCGCTGCTCGGCTTTCACTCGCTGGCTTACATCAGCCGTATGACGCGCAGCTTCATGCTGGCGCAGCTGTCGCAGGAGTTCATTTTGACGGCGCGGGTGAAAGGCCTCAGCGAATGGCAGGTGATTTGGCAGCACGCGTTCCGCAATATTCTGGTGCAGCTGCTGACGGTGGTAGCGCTGGCGTACGGCTCGCTGCTGGAGGGCGCGGTGCTGATTGAAACCGTGTTCTCGTGGCCCGGTTTTGGTTCCTATCTCACCGGCAGTTTGATGCTCGGCGATATGAATGCGGTGATGGGCTGCGTGCTGGTGGTCGGCCTGATTTTCGTGCTGCTCAATCTTCTCTCTGACCTGCTCTATCAGGTGTTCGATCCGAGGACCAAAGTATGACGATTTCTCTCGATACGCCGTTAGCCAGCCAGACGCGCGAACGGCTGGCGCGCTGTCGCCGCACCGGCGCACGTATCGGCCATTTTCTCTGGCAGATGGCGCGCAACCCGTTAACCGCGATTGGCGGCGGCATCATTTTGCTGCTGCTGATAGTGGCGCTGTTCGCACCGTGGATCGCACCCTACCATCCACTGATTCAGGATCTCAACAATGCGCTGACGCCGCCGAACGCGCAGCACTGGTTTGGCACCGATGAGTTTGGCCGCGACATCTTCAGCCGTCTGGTGTGGGGCGCGCGCATCACGCTGTATATCGTGCTGCTGGTGTCGATCACCGTTGGCCCGCTGGGTTTGCTGCTCGGCGTCACCGCCGGTTACTTCGGCGGCAAAGTCGATAGCGTGTTGATGCGCGTCACCGATATCTTCATCTCCTTTCCGAGCCTGGTGCTGGCGCTGGCGTTTGTCGCCGCGCTCGGTCCGGGACTGGAGCATGTGGTGATCGCCATTACCCTCACCGCCTGGCCGCCGATTGCGCGACTGGCGCGCGCCGAAGCGCTGTCGCTGCGCCAGGCCGATTTTGTCTCCGCGGTGCGCTTACAGGGCGCCTCTTCACTGCGCATTTTGTGGAAGCACATTGTGCCGCTGTGCCTGCCGTCGGTAATCATCCGCATCACCATGAATATGGCGGGCATCATCCTGACTGCTGCCGGACTCGGTTTTCTCGGTTTGGGCGCCCAGCCACCGGATCCGGAATGGGGTGCGATGATCGCCAGCGGCCGCACTTACATGCTGGAGTGTTGGTGGGTGGTGACGGTGCCGGGTCTGGCGATTCTGATCAATAGCTTAGCGTTCAACTTCTTAGGAGATGGCTTACGTGACATCCTCGATCCCCGCAGCGAATAGCGCTGCACCATTGCTTGACGTGCAGGATTTACAGGTCAATTTCGTCAATGGTCGACTGGTGACGCCCGCCGTGCGCGGCATCTCCTTCCAGTTGGGCAAGGAGAAACTGGCGATTGTCGGTGAATCCGGTTCCGGCAAATCCACCGTGGGCCGAGCGCTGTTACAGCTGCATCCGCGCAGCGCGCAGGTTACGGCACAGCGCATGCAGTTTGGTGACGTGGATCTGCTGCGCGCCACGCCAGCACAGATGCGCGCCATTCGCGGTAAGCGCATCTCAATGATTATGCAGGACCCGAAATACTCGCTGAATCCGGTGGTGCGTGTGGGCGAGCAGATTGCTGAAGCCTGGCGCAGTCATCATCCCGGCCAGCGCGAGGTTGCGCGGCAGCGAGCGATGGAGATGCTCGAAGTGGTGCAGGTACGCGATCCGGGCCGCATCTACCAATGTTATCCGCACGAAATTTCCGGCGGTCAGGGCCAGCGCGTGATGATCGCCATGATGCTGATTACCGATCCTGAACTGCTGATTGCCGATGAACCCACTTCGGCGCTGGATGTGTCGGTGCGTTTGCAGGTATTGGCGCTACTGGACGATTTGGTTAAACAGCGCGGTCTGGGGCTGATTTTTATCAGTCACGACATCAATCTGGTGCGCCGCTTCTGTGACCGCGTATTGGTGATGTATGCCGGGCGCGTGGTGGAGTCGCTGGCGGCCAGCGAGCTCAATCAGGCGCAGCATCCCTATACGCAAGGCCTACTCGCCGCGCTGCCGGATATGGATCAACGTCGCGCCCGTCTGCCGGTGCTGCAACGTCAAGCCAGTTGGCTGCAATCCTAAGGAGCAATGATGAACGAGATGATCCGCGTAAGTAATCTCAACCTCAGTTTCGGTGAGGAGGAGCGGCGTAATCAGGTGCTGTTCGACGTCAATTTGTCGATTCGCGAGGGTGAAATCTTTGGCCTGGTTGGCGAGTCGGGATCGGGCAAAACCACAGTATTGAAGTGCCTTGCCGGGCTGTTCACCCACTGGCACGGCGAGCTGGCGATTGATGGCGTGCCGCTCGAACATCGTATCGCCCGCGAGCGCTGCCGCAGCGTGCAGATGGTGTTTCAGGATCCCTACGGATCGCTGCATCCGCGTCACACCATCGGCGATATTCTTGAGGAGCCGCTGCAGATTCACGGCATCGGTCAGCGCCAGCAGCGCGTTATCGCCATGCTGGAGAAAGTCGGCCTTAATCGCGCATGGCAAACCCGCTATCCGCACCAGTTGTCCGGCGGCCAGCGCCAGCGTGTCGCGATTGCCCGCGCGCTGATTCTGGAACCGCGTGTGCTGCTGCTGGATGAACCAACCTCAGCGCTGGATGTGTCGGTGCAAGCGGAGATCCTCAATCTGCTCAGCGATTTGCAGCAGCAGGAGAAGCTAACCTATTTGATGGTGACGCACGATCTCGGCGTGGTGGCGCATTTGTGCCATCGCGTGGCGGTGATGCAGCACGGCAAAGTGCTGGAGACGCTGGATGTCGATGCGCTGGTGCACAATCGCGCGCAGGTGGCCTATACGCAGATGCTGGTGGATGCGAGCCGGCAGGATAACGGGGTTTTGGCGTAGGGTCGCCGTTTATGGCGACCACTTTACCAGGTGCGCATAAATGCGCACCCTACGAACAACATCGGAAAATTACTGTGTCAGTTCACGTACAAAACCCACGATCTCCTGATTCTGCCCATGCTCAAAAAGGCAATGCTGCAAGCGCGGGCCGCTTACAGCGGTCTTCACCAGTTCAGGATCGATGGCGCGCAGTGAATCGAGGTAATTCTCTTTCAACAGCGCGGCTTTCACCTCGTTCAGGATACCTGCGTTGCGCACCTGGGGTTCTTTGCGCTCTGGCGGATAGCCGTGACCTTTTTCGCCGGTGAAGGCTTTTTCGAAGATAAAGCGCAGGTTCAGTTCCGCGCCCCAGCCAAAGCCTTTGGCGAACGGCAGCGACAGCGCATTACCGTTATTGATTTGCGCAAACAGATAGGCATCAGCAGGATCGATGCAGTAACCGCACACCACGCCGGGATGCAGGTTCAGCGACATCAGCGCACCCTGGCCGGTGCCGCAACCAGCTACCACGAAGTCCACCGCTTTGCTGTTAAGCAGTACGTTGGCCATGATGCCGAGGTGAATATAGGTAAGATGGTGATCCTGTTCGTCGCTCATACCGACGTTAAACACCTGATGCCCGAGCGGTTGCGCCACAGACTGAAGCTCTTTCAACACCGTTGCGTTCTTCGCAGCCTGGCTGTTTTCCATCATCAAAGCGATTTTCATGATCCATCCTCAGATTAAATTGAAACACCGTTTCATTTTAATCAAAGATCGTTAAAATGCAGCCTTTAAATGCCTTTTTGACTGTGAGTTAAGTCACACATTGACGATGCAACCTGCAAGGAGAAACCATGTTTATCTATAAAAGCGCAACCCAACTGGACGATTTAGGCAACGGCGTGACGCGCCGAATTCTGGCGCACGGCGGCACCATGATGGCGGTGGAAGTCACCTTTGAGCAGGATGCTGTTGGTCCGTTGCATCATCATCCGCATGAGCAGCTCACCTACGTGCTGTCCGGACGTTTTGCCTTCACCATTGATGGCGTGACCAAAGAAGTCAGCGCCGGCGATACGCTGTATAAAGCGCCGAACATTGTGCACGGCTGCGTGTGTCTGGAAGCGGGCGTATTGCTGGATACCTTTACGCCGCAGCGCGAGGATTTTCTGGCGGCACCGTAACGTGCCGCCAGAGAGACTAGCGGGAAGCCCACCAGAGGCGCAGCTTCAGCCCCCAAGCGCTGGTCCAGCCGCTGCTGGTGCTGATGACTTTGCCCTGATGCAGCACGATAAAGGTCGGCGTGGCCTGAATATCCCAGCGCTGGCCGATCGCCCCGCTCTCATCATTGATCGCCACGCCTTGCAGCCCTTTCTTTTCCAGCCAGGTTGCTACGCGCGTATCGTTACCGGATCGCAGCGCAATACTCGCCACCTTGTAACCTTGCTGGCTCATCGCCGCCACAGTTGGCGTGGTGAGTTTGCATACGCCGCACCAGGTTGCCCAGACGTAAACCAGCAATGGCCGATCCTGACTGAGCTCCGCCAGATTGACCTCGCCTTGCAGCGAGGTGAGCGGCTGTTGCGCCAGGTCGGCAGGCAGCTGCGGCGCGCGCAGCCAATCCATGCCCCACAGCGCCGCCGCGACAATCAGCACCAATAGCAGCGCCTCACGCAGCCAGCGCTTTAGTCGACTCATGGCTTTGCCTGCAGCGCGCCTTTCACTGCCGCTTCCAGTTGCTCATACGGCACCGCGCCGCTGATCATCTGGTCGCCCACCAGCGTCGCTGGCGTACCTTGCACGCCGAGCTGCTGCGCCAGTGTCAGGTTGCTGTTGATGGTGTCGAGGCTCACTTTGCTTGGCTCTTTCAGCTTGATGCCGGTTTTCTCCAGCGCCGCGTCAATGCTGGCGGTATCGTGATTGCCCTTTTTCGCCATCAAACGTTCATGCAATTTAAGGAAGTTTTTCGGCTGCTGCTCCCACACAGTGAGCGCCAGACGCGCCGAGGTGAGTGAGGTTTCAGAGCGATACGGCAGCGGTTTAATCACCACCGCAACCTGCGGATACGATTTCAGCAGTTTTTCGATATCGGCTTCAAACTTCTTGCAGAACACGCAGTTGTAATCGGTGAAATAGACCAGCGTCAGCGCCGGTTTTTCAGCACCGATGCGCGGTGAACCTGCATCGTTGAACAACGCGTCATGGTTTTTCTTCACCATCTGCGCCACCACATTTTGCTGCTGTTGTGCGGCCTCTTTATCAAACGCATCAGCCGCTTCCGCCAGAATTGACGGATTCTGCACCAGGGTTTCACGGATCAGCTCTTTGATGCGCGCTTCCTGCTCAGGAGTAAAAGGCGCGGCCGCCAGTGCAGGCATGGCAAGGAACATCAGTGGCAGTAACAGGGATTTCTTCATTATTTTTTCGCCTCAGAGAGAGTGGAGATCACCGCTTCACGACTCAGCAGCGGTGACAAAATCTGGCCTTGCGGCAGTGCCGGGCCATAAATTTGGTTAAAAGGGATTGCCACGCGGTCGCGGCGGCGCAGGAATTCACCGATGGCGGGATCGGGCTGCGTCCAGTCACCGCGCAGCAGCACCACGTCATCGGCTCTTAGCGCAGCACGCACATCGGGCTGATTCAGAACGCGGGATTTGTTCACTTTGCAGGTGATGCACCAGTCGGCGGTGACATCGACAAACACCCGTTTATCCTGCTCGAGTGCCTGATGGATCGCCGCTTCGGTCAGCGGCTGCCAGTGCAGCGTTTCCTCTTCCGGCGTGATGCGCGTCATCAGGAATAGCGCACCAGCCAGCGTCAGAGTGATAAACACCACCCCCGCCTGCTGCAGCGCGCGACGTTTCACCAGCCAGCCGCAAAGTACCGCGAGTAACATACCCGCCAGCACCAGCGCGAAGGTGCTGCCCCAATGCGGTACCAGCAATGTCACCAGCCAGAAGGTGGCGAGCAGCATAAACAGGCCGAGCACGCTGCGCAGATGCACCATCCAGCGCCCCGGACGCGGCAGGCAGCGGGCCATGCCCGGCAACGCCGCCACCAGCAGCCACGGCAAACTCATGCCGACGCCGAGCGCGACAAACAGCAGCCACAGCTGCGGCAGCGGTGCCGTCAGCGCATAAGCCACCGCTGTACCGAGAAACGGCGCGCTGCACGGCGTGGCCAGCAAAGTGGCAAACGCGCCCTGGCCGAAATGCCCAAGCAAGCCGTCGCCGCCCTGCGTCGCCAGTTTGGTATTCAAACCCGACGGCAAGCGGAAATGCAGCAGATCAAACAGGCTGGCGCTGAACAGGAACATCACCAGCACCATCACCAGCAGGAAGCCGCTGCTCTGGAACTGAATGCCCCAGCCAAGCGCCTGACCGCTGAGCCGCAGTCCGGTCATCAGCAGCGCCAAAAGCAGGAAGGAGAAAATGATCCCGGCGCTGGAAGCAAGAAACTGTTGGCGCGTCTGACGCTGCGTTTGCCCTTGCTGCTGCACCAGGCTGCTGAGCTTGATCGCTAGCACCGGCAATACGCACGGCATCAGGTTGAGGATCAAGCCACCGAGCAGCGCCAGCAGCAACACCGACAAGAAGGTTTGCGCGCCATCGCCGTATACCAACGCTTCCGCGCCAATATTAATCGCGCTTTGCTGTGCAATCCCACCATCGGCAACCACCAGCGACAGCGTTTTGCCGCGCAGATCCGGAGCCGCTTCGCCCCATTCATCGGTGACCGCCACGCGTGCGCTGAGCGTGTCGCCTTTGACACTGATTTGCGGTGCCGCCAGCATGCTGCCCTGCGGATAATCGAAGAACAGTTCAGGTTGTTGCCAGCCGCCCTGACGCTGTGCGCGAATCTGCAATTCGCCATTCACAAAGCTGGCGTCGAGTTGATCGGTTAAGCCGCTGGCGGCCGGGATTCGTCCCATCGCTTCGGCGAAATCGCGGGCAAAATCGGCGTCAGCGGGCTGCGTCAGATCGAGGCTGAACGGGAAGTCGGTGAGGATGCAGACGTCGCTGCAGGTCGAGAGTGTCAGCGTTCCTGCGAGCTGCTGGCTCGACAGTTTCGCCAGTTCAATCGGCAGCGTGATATCGCCTTTGTAGCCTTGGGTGGTCAAGCCGCTAACGTCAAAACGCTCAGGCGCAGGCCAGAACCATTGCGCCTTTACCTCCGGCGTTTGCCAGCGGATTTCCGGCGCAACGCCGCCTTCGCCTGGCGTACGCCAGTAGGTTTTCCAGCCGGGTTGCAGGCGAATATCCAGCAGCAATTGCTGATTATCGTTGTGGCTGGCGCTGCGCAGGCGCACTTCGGCATGGCTATTTTGCGCATTACGCAGCCAGCCAGTGTCTGCCGCCTGCGCAGTGATCGCGCAGCTCGCCAGCAGGAGCAGCAGGCTCCTGATCAATACAGTCATGTGAATTCTCCAGTGAATAACAGGGTTTACGCGATGCAACGCGCAGGTGTTATTCCCGGAAGACGCAGAAGGTCAGATGCCGCCGTCGCAGAGGCGGAAACAGCGGTGCGCGGCGATAGCCGACGGAAGTGGTGGTTTGTGTGAAGGTGGCGATCAGCGCCAGCAACAACAGCAGGAAAGGCAATGCGGTATCAAGGATGGGTGCGGCGGCACTGAGCGATTTGGCGCTCAACGCACAGGGTTTTTCACTGCCGCTGGCATCGTCACTGCTGTGAGTTTGCGCGGACGCGCTGACCTGCGCTAAAGGTGCGGAAGGCAAATTGAAGCTGCGCTGGACGAGACAAAACGCCAGCACCAGACAAACCAGTGCCAGAATCCATTTTGCGCGTGATAGCGATATCGTCATGCCGCAGCCTCAGAGAAAAGTGCGGGCATTTTAAGCATCTGCAGCAGAAACACCAAGCTTTGCTGTGTAAACTTTTGTCTTTGTGGTGCGAGCGTCGTAGGGTCGCCATTCATGGCGACCTTGTCAATCACCGCATCCGGCTAAACAATATCATCCACCACGCCGCCATCGACGCGCAGCGCGGCACCGGACGTCGCCGACGCCTGTTTCGAACAAACGTACACCACCATGTTCGCCACCTCTTCCACCGTGGCGGCGCGCTGGATCACCGAACTCGGACGCTGGGCCATCACAAACTCTTTCGCCAGCTCTTCCAGCGGCTTACCGGTGCGCTTCACTTCATCTTCCATCATGGCGGCAAAGCCATCGGAGAGCGTTGGGCCCGGCAACACGCTGTTCACCGTCACGCCGCTGCCCGCCACCACTTTCGCCAGCCCGCGCGCCAACGACAACTGCGCGGTTTTACTCACGCCGTAATGCAGCATATCAGCGGGAATATTCAGCGCCGACTCTGAGGAAATAAACACCACGCGACCCCAATCGCGTTTCACCATCTCCGGCAATAAGGCCCGCGACAGGCGCACACCGGACATCACGTTGGTTTGCCAGTAGGCATCCCAGGTTTCGTCATCCACTTGATAAAAATCTTGCGGACCGTAAATCCCGGCGTTATTCACCAGAATATCGATCGGCGGCAAACCGTTGAGCAGTTGCTTAACACCTTGCGCACTGCCGAGATCGGCGATAAAGGTGTGAATTTTCGCCCCCGCCACTAAGCCGTTGAGCTTCTCGCGCGCACGACTCACCGAGGCTTCGCTGCGCCCGTTCAGCACCACTTCCGCCCCGCTGGCCGCCAGACCTTGTGCAATGGCAAAACCGATGCCGCCGGTTGATGCGGTAACTAAGGCTGTTTTTCCGTGTAGATCGATATTCATTATGCTTTCCTCTGTGAGCGTAATCACAAAGCCTGGTTCAGGCAGGAGAAGATGCATTGACGAATCATGCGATGGAGGTGTCGGCCGCAATGCTGATGTGCGTTCAGCCTGCTGCCGACATGGTTCAACCCGAGGCCGATAAAGCCGGTTGAGCGCTGATTGGCAGCCGCAGTTGACGCTGCAACCAGGCGCAGGCCGCTGCCTGGTCCGGGTTGCGCGCGTTAAGCTGCAACACCGGACCCAGCGCCATCGGCTGTGCCGTTTCCGCCAGCTTGCGCAGTTCTGGCAGATACTCAGCGCCCGGATGTCCCGGCATGCGATCGGTCAAGCGTGCCTGATACCGCGCCACCGCCTCATCCGGCGTGATCGCCAGCCACAGCTCCAGCACCCGCGTCACGCCCGCCTTCTGCAATCCTTGCTGCAACACCTCTTTCGGCTGGAAGCCAAACCAGGCATCGATGACATAGATGCAACGCGTCGGTGCTTGCGCCACCACTTGCCAGATCGCCTGATACGCCGCACAACCTAACTGGCGATTGCGCAGGCGATCCACCGGCGCAAAGCTGGCCATAAACGGCTCTTTCAGGCTATCCAGCGTCAGCACCGGAAAGCCGAATTGCTCGGCCAGCGCGCGCGTGAGGGTGCTTTTGCCGGAAGCCGGAATGCCGTTCACCAGCACCACCATCTTCTCTTCAGTGTCGGTTGTCATAGGATCTCTATCACCTCCGCAGCACTGCTGGCGTTGCGCAAGCGCACCAGCGTCTCCTCATCTTCCAGCAGCGTGACAATCGCGCGGATGCCCTCTTCAATGTGGGCGTTGCTGTCACGCGCACCGAACATAATCACGATGTCGGCTTTGTCGCTGCCGTCGAAGGAAATCGGCTCATCCAGCACAATCATGCTGAAACAATCTTTCAGCACGCCGGTTTCAGGCCGCGCATGGGGAATAGCGATGCCCTCCTCAAACACGTAATAAGCGCCATGCTCCAGCGTGTTGGCGATCACCGCTTCCGGATAACTGGCTTTGATGTAACCGCCGTTCACCAGCGGCAACGCCGCCAGCGCGATCACCTCGCGCCAATCCCTGGCGCTGATCCCCACCTGAATCGCACTTGCCTCCTGCAGCAGCTGTTTAATACTCATACTGCCTCCTTAAAATGATTTGCGAATGGTGTTGCGCAGTTCATCGATTTTGACAAACAGCGGATCAATTTCCTGACGAAAGCGGCGGCTTTTCGCAAAGATATTTAATGCACGATTATATTCCAGCATTAATTGTTTTTGCGTATCTGTCGCCTGCGGATTATTGGCTAACTGCTGCTCCAGTTCGCTTATTTTTCCGCTGATGGTTTCAGCCTGAAGATCTATTTCCTGTGAATCCTGGCTCTTATTATCGGAGCCTTTTTTCAAGAATCCAAACATAGCGTCTCCTGCCCCGAATGGCGCCGGGCACCTCAGGTTATTACGTCATGAGTGAGTCGGAATTAGCGGAACAGCTGAATCTTTTCTACCAGCACATTGGTTACGGCATCGTTGGCCGGCACAAGGAAATTACGCACGCTGTCGTTGACCTTGCCCTTTTCAAACGTCTGCTTGCAGTTTGCGACCCACTGTACATTCATCTCGGTGCCGACGTTGACTTTCTCAATGCCGCTGCGCACCGCAAGACGCATATCTTCATCGCTGACGCCCGTTCCGCCGTGCAGCACCAGTGGCGTTTTAGTGGCATCGGTGATATCCGCCAGGCGCTGATGCTGAATATGCGCTTTACCAGTATACAAGCCGTGCACGGTACCGATGGAGATCGCCAGCATATCGACGCCGGTTTCATCGACAAAGCGTTTGGCTTCATCGACGGTGGTAAAGGCCGCATCGTTCATTTCCACTTCTTTGCCATCTTCCGAGCCGCCAATCGCGCCCAGTTCAGCTTCTACCGAAACAGCCAGCGGGCGCGCCATATCAATAACACGGCGCGTATTGGCGATGTTCTCTTCAATCGGCAAATGTGAGCCGTCATACATAATTGAACTAAAGCCCGCATCCAGCGCGGTTTGAATAGCGTCTAAATCCGAACAGTGATCGAGGTGCAAACAGGTCGGCACGTTACGGCTTTCTGACAGTGAGCGAATCGCATCCACCAATAATTTGTGTCCGAGATATTTCGCTGTGCCGGTTGAGATCTGAATCATTAATGGACTATTGGTTTTCTCCGCCGCTTTAAAAAAGGCCGGCAGCATTTCCAGGCAGTGCAAATTAAAGGAACCGAGCGCTTTAAATTCACGTTCTTTAGCCACCTGTAACAGATCGGTAAAGTTATAAAGTTTCATGGAGCTTTTCCTCATGGGATTTAGACTTGGTGGATTTTCCGTTAACAAACCAGGCGATGAGAGTAATGAAGGCAATAAACAGCGCGACGAACAGCCAGTTATTCTGGAATGCATGGCCGAGCACCAGGCCGGTACTGATCACATCCGAATCACTGAAGGTGACGCCGGTAAAACCGTAACTTTCCAGCATCGGCACCAGAATCGCCGGCAGGAAGGTGATGAATAGACCGTGCACGAAACCGCCGATCATCGCCCCGCGACGACCACCAAGCGCATTACCAAACACGCCTGCGGTGCCACCGGCAAAGAAGTTGGTCAGCAGACCTGGCAGAATCATCGCCAGACCAAACATCGGGAACACCAGCATGCCCACCACCGAACCCAGCGTGGTGGCGAGGAAGCCGACGATCACCGCATTCGGGGCGTATGGGAACATCACCGGGCAGTCGAGCGCCGGTTTCGCATCCGGAACCAGACGCATGGCGATACCACGGAAAGCTGGCACCAGTTCGTTCAGCAGCAGACGCACGCCGCTATACAGCACGAACACACCGCACACGAACTGAATCGACTGCATAAAGGCGTACATCAGATAGTTCATGCCGTTGCTGTACTGGCCGATAAATTCCGGGCCGGCGGCGACCGCAGGAATCAGGTACATCGGCACCATCACCACCGCCATCGACAGATAAGTGTCCTGCAGGAATTTAAAGTTGTCGGGCAGTTTGAGGTCTTCCGTGGAGCGCGAACCTTTGCCCACCACCTTCGCCACCGCCGCCGTCAGCAGGTAGCCGATGGTGCAGAAGTGACCGAGCGCCACATCGTCGGAATCGGTGATACGACGCACCACCGGTTGTGCCAGCGCAGGCATCACGACCGCCATAATGCCGCCAAAGATGCCACCGGTAAGGATCAGAGGTAAGCCTGTTAGCCCCGCTTTATAGCCAATCACCGCACCGATGGTCGCCATCCACAGCAGCGCCTGACCGGTAAGGAAGATGTATTTGAACGGTGTCAGACGGGCAATGATGATGTTGACGATAAAGATCACCAACAGCGTCAGCGCCACTTCTGAACCCAGCTCGCGGTTTGCTAACCCTGCAATGGCGGCAACGTCGGTGATATAACCCTGCATGCCAAAACCGTGGGTAAAAATGGTGTTCAGGAAGGTCAGCGTACCGACAATAATGTTGATACCGGCCATCATAATTAAGAAACCAAGCAGGGTTTTAAAGGTGCCTTCCACCACCTTGCCTGCTGATTTTTTTTGCAGTAGCAGACCAATCAGGGCAATAAAGGCGATCAGAATTGATGCCTGCCCCAATAAGTCTTTTACCAGGAAGTCGATCACACTATTCATGATTAGCAACCTTTAAGTTACGTTCTTTCATAAACGCCACGATTTTCTCTTCAATTTCCGCTTTGTCGGTCAGCTTATTGAGAATAATCACCCGTTTGATCTGTTCCGGGCTGGCATCGGCATTTAACACATCAGCAAAAGCTTTCTGGGTTAAAATCATGTCGGATTTAAAGGCGTTGGCTTCAGAAATGGTGGTGTGATCGATATCAGCATCAATTTCGAGTTTCTTTAATACTGACTTGGCGCTCATCTCAATCGCAAAGCTTGAACCCAAACCACATCCACAGACACATAATATTTTCAGCATGGCTATTTCCTCACAGAATTTGCAGTTGTTTAGCGAGTTTATAATGATGCCCTTCCGTATCGACCAGGCGTTTTTTCATGCTTATTAAATCAATCGGAATCGGTCGATTACTGCCATTAATAATCACCGCTTTGTTGCGCATTCCCGACTGAATACAACGCGCGACTTCACTGGCCATAATGGTGCCCTGATAAATCTCTTCACAGGTAGGATCGCCATTACGCAGACCATAACCGATAATTGTTTTACGAATACGCACACCAATTAACGGTTCAATTTGTTTAATTAAGGTATCGATGGCGCCCTGAAAGCCCGGCGAATATTCACGGGTGTAGCCTTCCGAACACAAAATAATGACGCTGTTCTGCGCCGCCAGACGCTGCGTGATGCGCTCGGCCAGCTCCTGCGGCGCAATCTGGCATTCCGGGATCAGCGCGAAATCCGCATTGGATTTGATCGCTGACTGCAGGGTTAACTCACCGCAATAACCGCCCAGCAACTCAACCATAAAGACACGACCGGTTAAGGCGCGGCCGGTATTGCGTAATTTCGCCACCTCTTTTAAAACCTGCTCACAGGCGGTGGAAAAGCCGATGCTGTAATCACTGCCAAATACGTCATTATCGATGGTCATGCCGACGCCAAAACAGTTAACGCCAAATTCGCTTAGCGTATGCAGGAATTGTAATGAACCATCACCGCCCGCCATAATTAATACATCGATGCGCAGCGACTTAAGATGTTTGGCGATGGTTTCATATTCCGGACGAATTAATTTTCTGCTGGTTCGTCCCGATTGCATCACCGGAATAGCGGCGATAGCGTAATCCACTAAATCGCGTTGGGATATTTCCTGGTGATTGTTTTCCAGCAATCCCGGAATACCACCGTTAAATAACACCATTTCCGCCTGAGTTAATCGCGATATTTGATACACAAAGTTATTAATCCCGGTAACATCGCCACCGCTGATCACCATGCCAATTCTCATTGTCATCATCCTTTATGCTGTGCGTCTGGAATTCATTCTTCCGATTAACGACATTGTTATTTGCAACGAATGTCACACTTTTGCGATGAATTCCCCGAGTGAGATCATTGACAGCATCCAATACAGGCTAAATTTTGTGATATAAATCACATGACACTTTTCACCTTAAAGCATTAATAACAAATAAAATCATAGAGTTATATTTATTTTGCGCAGTAAACTCGGCAGCTTAAATTAACACCCTGCTCGCTGTTTTGCTTTCGATCTATTTTGTGATTTCCCGCGCATTTTTATCGGTTCCTGACGCTTATTCCGCATCAGATAAAGGGATAATGATTACGTGCGTTATTTATGCGTCAGGGCCAGTGAACGATTGACTCAATGCCGATGCACTTGTCCAATACCGTGGCAGATAAAGAATAAACAAGAGAAAAAAATGAGCATGCAGAAGGATATGTTGCGTAAGTTGGCAGAGGTAGTTGGCGAGAAACAGCTATTAACCCATGCGGATGACAAAGCCTGGTACATAAAGGGATTCCGCGTCGGACGCGGTGAAGCGCTGGCGGTGGCGTTACCGCAAACACTGTTGCAGCTGTGGCAAACGCTGCAGGTTTGCGTGGCGCACGATGTCATTGTGCTGATGCAGGCGTCGAATACCGGCGTTACCGGCGGCTCAACGCCCGACGGCAATGATTATGACCGCGATATCGTGATTATCAGCACCCGCCAGCTCAAAGGCGTGCAGGTGATCGATCAGGCGCGTCAGGTGATTGCTTTCCCTGGCACCACCTTGACCGAACTGGAGCACACCTTGCAGCCGCTGGGTCGTGAGCCGCACTCGGTGATTGGATCATCCTGCATCGGCGCGTCGGTGGTCGGCGGCATCTGCAATAATTCCGGTGGCTCGCTGATTCGGCGCGGCCCCGCTTTCACCGAAAAATCCTTGTTCGCCCGCATTCATGACGATGGTCGTTTAGAGATGGTCAACCATCTCGGCATCGAGTTGGGCGACACGCCAGAAGTGATGCTGGAAAACCTGACGCAGCAGCGCTATCAAACCGGTGAGCAGCCCGACTGGCAGGGAAAAATCTGGGCTGATGATTATGCCGACCGCCTGCGAGATGTGGCCGCAGATTCTCCGGCGCGCTTCAATGGCGATCTGCGTTACCTGCACGACAGTTCAGGCAGCGCCGGTAAAGTGGTGGTGTTCGCCGTGCGCTTGCCGACCTTCGAAGCCAGCACCGGCAGCGATACCTTTTACATCGGCACTAACGATGAGAGCGTGCTGGTGGCGCTGCGCCGTTTCCTGCTAACGAAGATGAGCGAGTTGCCGCTGCAGGCGGAATATATCCATCGCAACGCCTTCGATTTAACCGTGCGCTACGCCAAACATATGTATCTGGCGATCCGCAAACTGGGACCGCAGGCCATTCCGCAGATGATGGCCAACAAAGCCAAATGGGATGTGCGCGTCAGCCACCTGAAATTCCTGCCGCGCAATTTTGTTGATCGGGTGCTGCAATTCTTTAACCAGCTGACGCCGAGCTTTATCGCGCCGCGCATCATGGATTACCGCAGCGAGTATCAACATCATCTGATGATCAAAGTGGAGTCGCCGCAAACCGCAGAATTACAAAGCTTGTTACAGCAGTTTTTTGCTGAGCAGCCAGGCGGCTTTTTCCTCTGCAATGCACGCGAAGCGGCGGATGCATTTTTGGTGCGTTTCGGCGTCGGCGGCTGCACCATTTCCTACTGCGATGCGCTGGGCTACAACCCCAACGAACGGCTGGTGGCGTTTGACGTGGCGCTGCGCCGCAATGATGACGCGTGGCGTTTGACGCTGCCGGATCATCTGGCGGCCCAGGTACAGGTTGATTCCTGCTGTGGACACTTCTTCTGTTTCGTCAATCATCAGGATTACGTGCTGAAGCCGGGCTACGACGCGAAAGTGTTTAAGGAAGAGGTGAAGCGCTATCTGGAGCAGCGCGGCGCGAAGTATCCCGCCGAGCACAATGTCGGACACCTCTATCAGGCATCGTGTGAGCATGTCGAGCACTGGAAACAACTTGATCCGACCAATAGCTGTAATCCGGGGATTGGTAAAACCAGTAAGAAGAAGTTTTGGCGGGAGATGTAGCGTCGGAGTTTCGAAAGGTGCACATTCATGCGCACCTGGTCGCCATAAATGGCGACCCTACGACAACGGTGCGGGTTTCGTAGGGCGCGCATTTATGCGCACCTGGTCACCATAAATGGCGACCCTACGACAACGGTGCGGGTTTTGTAGGGTGCGCATTTATGCGCACCTGGTCACCAAAATCAACCAACGATGCCGTTCGCGCAGCAGACGCTGGTGCAGTTGCTCAAGCTGCGGCAGCGTCAGAGCCTGAATGGCAGCGCGATTGAGCGTCGCCAGGCCGTGCTGCTGGCGCAGGGTTTCGAGTGCGGCATCGCCATTGTCTTTGCTTGCGCACTGCGTCAGTAAGCTTGCCTGCCATGCCGCCAGCTTTTCAGGGGAAACTGCTGCGATCTCGGCAACCATCTCACGCATAAAGCGTTTGCAGTGACCCAGCAACGCGCGCCAGGTGATATCCGGCGATTGCAGCGCCAGCATTAAGCCATCCACATCTGCCACCCGTTGATAACGCGCTGACACCACATAACCAATTTGCTGATCCACGCGCAGCCGCTGGAAGAAACGCGTTTCCAGCATCAGTGCCAGCACGCGTAAAGCAGCCAGGGCGGCATCGTCGGCGTGCGATAACGGCATAAACAGCAACAGCGCCTGATCGGGTCCATCGCAGTTGATGGGCACAATGCCGCATTGCAGTTGTGCGGGCGGCGTGTAGCGCGCCAGATCCGGTGCAAAATCGCTGAGCAGAAGCGCCACGCGCTGGCTTAGCGCGCTATTGGTGCCGCACCATGCCGCCAGCCATTGCGGCGAGGGCGATGGCTTAATCAAGCGAGTTGGCAAAGCGGCGAGTAGCTGACGAATCACAATAGAGTGTGTTGTCGCTGCGGATTGTGCCAGCACCGGCGTGTTCAGCGCCCGTAATGCCTGATGCACGCTTAACAACGCGCGTTCTTCGGATGCGGGCAGATTGAGCAACAGCTGCCAGCTTCCCTGCGTTTGTTGCCAGGTGCCGTTGCCGCCGGCGTGGCGAAGTTCCGCCAGCACTGGGCGCAACTGGCGCTGCCGCGCCTGCGCTTCTTCATCGCTCAAGGTTTGATAAAACGCCGGACGCAGCAGCAGCGTTTCGACCTGTTTTACCGGCGCAATAATCGGCAACGATTGCGCCACGGGCGGAAGACGAGGGAGCTGAATGTCGCCTGAAGCGGGATAGAAGTGAAACGCTGCGGATTCTGCCGCATTCAGCGTCGCTGGCAGCCACTCGGCCAGTTGCAGAGTAAAGCCTTGCGTCTGATTCGGTGCGCCGTCGATCTGTCGCTGCGTGAGCAGACGCGTGCGCGGCCAACGCGGCAACGCGGCGGCAAAATCCGTGAAGTTATCTGAAACCGCTAAACCAGGCGCGAAGCCCAACGCGCGGCCGCGCAACTGTTCCAGCGGCGACAAGGCCGCGAAATCCTGCTGCGCGAGTTGCGCGTAATGCTGCAGCTGAATCGCGTTACTCTCGACTAACGCAGCCAGATGCTGCCAAACGCGTTGTTCAATCTGTTGCGCCTGCGCAGAAGATATGTGCCTGGCGCTAAAGCGCAGCGCCAGTAATGCGTGTTGTTCATCTTGCCATAACCATTGCACATCAAAGGTTTCGCATAACGCCTCTGCCCGCAACTGCGCCAGCAAACTGCCCGGCGCTTCGTCTTGCCAGAACATCTTAAGCAAGGTGACATTGTCACGCACAGTCTGTTCATCGCCCGCGATCAATAACGTCAGCCAGAAATTTTCTTCACCGCCTGATTGCAGCAAACGATCGCCGGGCAGCAGCGTAGGTCTAACCGCCGCAGCGCGTTTTCCACCCGCCAGCAAACTGCCGCCATAGCGCGCCGCCAGCTGTGCTAACTCGTCAAGCGATTGCGGCCCTTGCAGCCAAAGTTCCATATTTTCAGCGCGATAGAAGCGGCAATGAAAATTGCGGAGTGCGGATTGCAATTCCGTGACATTGTCACTAAACGCAAGCCGACTGCCGACACGAAAGCGCTGAAAGCGTCCCTTTAGCTTATCCAGGATGGCAGCTTCACTCAGCGTGTCGGCATGTTTTTGCAGCAGTTGAAACTCTGCTTCAATCACCGCTGCTTCCTGTTGAATGGCCTGCGTCGTCAGCAACGGCGACGCCAACATATCGCACAGCCGCTGCACGCCTGCCGACAACGCCGGTGCTGGGAGCTGAAAGAAATAGGCGCTGCGGCTCAACTGTGTGGTGGCATTCACCTGGCCGCCCTGCTGCTGCAGCCACGGCATCAGGCGATCGTCGCCGTTAAAGTCCTGGCTGCCGCAGAACAGCAGATGTTCCAGCAGATGCGCCAAACCCGGCCAGCGATCGGCTTCATCCAGACTGCCGGCCTGCACGCGCACCAGCGCCGCCGCCTCACGCGCGTCGGGCTGATGATAAAGATGGCAGCGCAGGCCGTTGGTAAGCGTGAGCTGGCGCGTGTTCATCAGGTAACGCGCTGCTTAAAGATCAGTTCGGAGTTGCTGCGATTGCGGAACTGTAGCTGCTGGATTTTGATATCGCTGCAGTTGGCTTCACGCCGTGCTTCGAGGATCTTGCCGTGATGCGGCGATTTGCTACACACCGGATCGGTGTTATCGGCATCGCCGGTCAGCATAAAGGCCTGACAGCGACAGCCGCCAAAGTCTTTCTCTTTCTCATCACAGGAGCGGCACGGTTCCGGCATCCAGTCAAAGCCGCGATAGCGGTTGAAACCAAAGGAGTTATACCAGATATCGTCCAGCGTGCGTTCCAGCACCGACGGGAACTCGACCGGCAGCTGACGCGCGCTGTGGCACGGCAACGCGGTGCCGTCTGGCGTGACGCTGAGGAAGATCGATCCCCAACCGCCCATGCAGGGTTTCGGGCGCTCTTCGTAGTAATCCGGCGTGACGAACAGCAGATTGGTGAGATTACCGGTGGCGCTCATGCGCTGACGATAATCGGCCACCACCGCTTCAGCGTTAGCGATCTGCTCGCGCGTCGGCAGCAATCCTTCACGATTGAGCTGCGCCCAGCCGTAGAACTGACAGGTCGCCAGCTCGACATCGTCGGCTTCCAGTTCGATACAGAGATCGATGATTTTGTCGATCTGGTCGATATTGTGGCGATGCAGTACGAAGTTCAGCACCATCGGATAGCCGTGTGCTTTCACCGCTTTTGCCATCTCCAGCTTCTGCTGGAAGGCCTTTTTCGACCCGGCCAGCGCGGCATTAAGCGTTTCATCGCTGGCCTGGAAACTGATCTGAATATGATCGAGCCCGGCATCAGCAAAGGCATCGAGTTTTTTCGCCGTCAGGCCAATGCCGGAGGTGATCAGGTTGGTGTAGAAACCGAGATCGCGCGCGGCGCGGATCAGTTCCGGCAGGTCTTTACGCGTCAGCGGTTCGCCGCCGGAAAAACCGAGCTGCACGCTGCCCATGGCGCGCGCCTGACGAAACACCTCAATCCACTGTTCGGTGGTCAACTCTTTCTCCTGCTGGGAAAAATCCAGCGGATTGGAGCAGTACGGACACTGCAGCGGGCAGCGATAGGTCAGTTCTGCCAGCAGCCACAGCGGCGGCGTCACGCTTTTACTCGGGTTCACGACACTGTATCCATTTTTGTTCGATGGCTGATTGCAGGAACTCTTTTACGTCATCGCCGACGCCGCCCGCATCCGGGAAACGCGCATCCAGCGTGGCAACAATCGCCGCCACATCCTGTTTGCCATCCACCAGCTCGAGGATCGCCACAGCGGTTTCGTTCAGTTTGGCCATGCCTTCTGGATAGAGCACTACATGGCTATCTTGCGCCGCTTCCCACTGCATGCGGTAGCCGCGACGGAAAGCCGGAATCACATTATCTTTCATATTGTTATACCAGTCTTGTGCTGTGCCAGGACACCTGATCGGTGACCGTATGATAAGGCGGACGTTGCAGCGCATACGCCATGGTCATGGCATCGAGCATGGTCCAGAGAATATCGAGCTTGAACTGCAGGATCTCCAGCATGCGATTCTGCTGTTCGGCGCTGGTGAACACCTCAAGCGCCAGCGCCAATCCATGCTCCACATCGCGGTTCGCCTGGCTCAGACGGCTGCGGAAGTAGAAATAGCCTTCCTCTTTGATCCACGGATAGTGCTGCGGCCAGCTGTCGAGGCGCGACTGATGAATCTGCGGCGCAAACAGTTCGGTCAGCGAGCTGCAGGCCGCTTCCTGCCAGTTGGCACGACGCGCAAAGTTAACGTAGGCATCCACCGCAAAGCGCACGCCCGGCAGCACCAGCTTCTCCGACAGCAAAACCTCACGATCCAGGCCCACCGCTTCACCCAACTGCAGCCAGGCTTCAATGCCGCCTTCGTGACCGTTGCTGCCGTCGTGATCGAGGATGCGCTGCACCCATTTACGCCGCGTGGCCGCATCCGGGCAGTTCGCCATGATCGCCGCGTCTTTCAGCGGAATATTGGTCTGATAATAGAAGCGGTTCGCCACCCAGCCTTGAATCTGCTCGCGCGTCGCATCGCCATTGTGCATGGCGATGTGGTACGGATGATGAATGTGGTAGAACGCGCCTTTATCGCGCAGCGCCTGCTCAAACGCGGCGGGTGATAACGCTTCAGTAATGATCACGATGCAAACTCCTGCAGATGAATCGCCATGCCATCCCAACTCACTTCAATGCCCTGCTGCGTCAGATAGGCGCGCTGCGGCGATTGCTCATTAAGGATCGGATTGGTGTTGTTAATGTGAATCAAAATCTTGCGTTTGGCCGGCAGCGCAGCCAGCAGCGCCATCAAACCTTGTTCTTCAGCCAGCGCTAAGTGGCCCATCGCTTTGCCGGTATTTTTGCCGACGCCGGTAGCGAGCAGCTCGTCGTCCTGCCACACCGTGCCATCAATCAACAAGCAATCGGCTTTTTGCAGCCACGGCATGATCACCGCATCCGGCTCACCGAGTCCCGGCGCATACAGCAGCGTTTGGCCGTTGGCGGTGTTTTCAATAAACAGCGCCACGTTGTGGCCCGGCAGCGGGCGATCGCGATACGGCGAATACGGTGGCGCGTTGCTGAGAATCGGAATCGCGGTGAACTGCAAACTGTGGCAGACATCGACGCGAAACGGTTCCAGCGGCGTTAACGCATGATGCTGCAAGCCGCCATTCCAGTGCTGCAGCATGGTGAAAATCGGGAAGCCGCTGGTGAGATCGCCATGCACTTCCGGCGTGCACCACACCTGATGTGGGCAACCTTCACGCAGGCTCAGCAAGCCGGTGGTGTGATCGATTTGGCTGTCGGTCAGAATGATGCTGCCAATCGCCGTGCCACGCAGCACACCCTTTTTGATCAGTTCTGGCGTGTGGGCAATTTGCTGGCTGATGTCCGGCGAAGCGTTACACAACACCCAATCTTCACCGTTGTCGCTGACAATGATCGAAGATTGCGTGCGCGCCTGCGCCTGGATGCTGCCGTTACGCAGGCCGCTGCAATTGGCGCAGTTGCAGTTCCACTGCGGGAAGCCGCCGCCAGCCGCTGAACCGAGGACTTTAATAAACATGAAAGTTGACCAGAGAGAGAAAACAAAATGCCCGCACGAACGGCGGGCAGAAGTCTTAGCGGTTGGAGATGTACAGAGTCACTTCCAGGCCCAGACGCAGGTCAATAAACGCAGGTTTTTTCCACATAATGGTCTTCCTCATAAAGCAAAAACGCAGAGAAATCTCTGCTGAAGAGGATTGCAGCTGTGACGTAGATCACATCGCAATCCGTACGCGCGCAGATGTTGCGCCAATGTAGCGAGCAGATCAACCCTGATTCGGTAAGGGAATTGTGCTAATCCTGCCAAATTTGTTGCAACACGCGCTGCCAGTTGCCCCATGCGAGCTGCTCAAGTGCTGTTTGATCGTAGTCGAACGAACGCAACAACGCATAAAGATGCGGCAATCCACTTACATCTTTCAGCGCATCAGGCACGCTGATGCCGTCAAAATCGGAGCCCAGCGCCACATGATCGCGGCCCATTATCGCGATCAGGTGCTCAACATGTTTAACAATTTCGATCAATGCGGTGTCGCTGTCGCGTTTTCCGTCGCTGCGCAGGAAAGCGTTGCCAAAATTCACGCCCACCACGCCGCCGCTGTCGCGGATGGCGCGCAGTTGATCGTCAGTAAGATTACGTGGCTGTGCGCAGAGCGCATGCGCATTGGAGTGCGTCGCCACCAGCGGTGCAGTTGACAGGCGCGCGGTGTCCCAGAAGGCTTTCTCGTTCATGTGCGACATATCGATCAGCATGCGATGGCGGTTGGCTGCGGCGATCAATTGCTCGCCTTGTGCGGTCAAACCCGGTCCACTGTCCGGCGAGTTGGGGAATGATCCACTGACGCCTTCACCAAAGCGATTAGGCAGATTCCAGAACGGCCCGATGCTGCGCACGCCCGCTTTATAGAACGCATCAAGCGCAGCGCCATCGCCATCAAAACCGTCTGCGCCTTCAATGTGCGCCACCAGCGCCAGCACGCCGTCCGCACGACAGGCGGCAATATCAGCGGCGTTGAGGCATAAACGCGCACGACCGTCAGATTGCGCCGCCAGCGTTTTCAGGATGTCGAGCTGCTGCCAGAGAATCTCCAGCGGTTCGAGATTTTCCTCCGCTCGCTGCGGCGCGACCTCTGTGACATAACGCTGTGGCGGCACAAACATCGCGAACAGCCCTCCGGCAAAACCGCCCCGCTGCATACGCGGAAAATCGAGGTGGCCCTTTTCGATGCCGTGAAAAAATGCCTGCGCCGGATCATCGCGATGATGCAGCCACAGATTGAGAAGCAGGTCGTTATGACCGTCGAAGGTTTTTAGCAACATAGGGAGATCTTTGGCGAAACAACATGCCGCCATGCTACGCGCGCGCTGCTGTTTCGCCAAATGTGGGCGCACAAAGGGTTAGTTCTGCGCAACCTTTAAGCCGTGATAGAAGGTTGGTTTCACATCCAGATGCTGCTGGATCAAACCGTATTTCTGGTAAAAATCGGCGGTCTCCTGCTGCTGGGTGATGGTGGCATCATCAATGCTCTGCCAGTGCGATTTGCGGCGTGAGAAGGATTTCGCCGCCGCTTCTTTCGGGAAGCCGATGATTTTCGCCAGTGTGGTGGAGTACTCATCGACATGGCTGTTGGCCCAGCGATCGGCAGCCGCTAAACGATTGACATAATCCTGCAGCGCCGCGCGTTTGGCGTCATCTTGCAAAGCAGCGTCGGTGGCGGCGAGGAAACTGTTGCCACTGGACAGGCCGACGCCGTTAACCAGCACGCGGCCGGTATGGGTCACTTCTGCCAGCGCAGTATAGGGATCCCACGTTGACCAGGCATCCACCGAACCGTTAGCCAGCGCGATGCGCGCATCCGCCGGCGTTAAGAAGCGCCACTTAACCTCTTTATCGCTGACGCCCGCCTGCTCCAGCGCTTTGAGCGCCTCAAAGTGACCAATCGATCCGCGTCCAGTGGCGATATTTTTGCCCTTCAGCTCGGCCACGGTTTTGATGGGTGAATCCGGGCTGACCAGCACCGCCAAACCTTCAGGTATCGACTTACTCACCGCCACTGCTTTCACCTGCGAACCGGCCGCCAGCGAGAACAGCAGCGGCGCATCGCCGATAATACCGGCATCCACCGCACCGGCATTCAGCGCCTCCGCCAGCGGTGCCGCCGCCGGGAACTCGGCCCATTCGATTTTGTAATTGAGGTTGTTCAACTGCTGCGCTGCGGCCATTTCCGCGTGCATATTTCCCTTTTGATCGGCAATGCGCAGCGTCACGGGTTCTGCCGCTACCGCGCTGCCCGCTGTCACGATCAATAGTGCCAAAGCTGCTCTTTTCATTGTGTTTTATCCCATCGCGCAAAACCCCAGCCTAACCCGCGCGCGCCAAATGACCGATGCCGATTTCGCATGAGATATGCCGACAATGGTATATAGCGGTGATATGCTGCTCAGTTAGGCGCGGAGCAACTTTCGTTCGCCATGTGCTGGGGCAGTTGCAGTAACTTTGTGCGGCGACCGAGAAGAGGACGCCTGGCCGCGCCCTCTTCACTCCCGGGCCTTGCGCCAGCCCAACCCGCCGCTTCGCGGTGCCTTCACTCATTCACGATTCCTGACGGACCGGCGGCGATTCGCTCCTGCTCAGCGCCACCTCTCGCCGCATCCATGCGGCTCGCCCTGGAATCCCTCTTTCGCTCAGCGGTTTGGGATGCCGCCTCAACACCCGCGCTGCTGCATCAATGCATTATTTTGACTCACAGTCGTCACAAATCCCGTAGGGTCGTCATTTATGGCGACCAGGTGCGCATGAATGCGCACCCTACGAAAAACCAGTTTGGGCACTGTCATCACAGGCGGCGGTGTTGGGCGCCATCCGCAGCGCCGAGCGCAGAGTGACGGCCAGGATGAGCCGACAGGACGTCGGCGAAAACGCGGTATGAGCCAGGAAGGCGAATCCGCGTGGTCCGTCATGCCGGAAGGATAAGCGAGGGAACAGCGAGGACGGCGCAGGCGCGGATTGCTAAGGTCCGCGCCTTCGGACCTTAGCCCGGCCGCCTGCTTCAGGCATTCTGAAACTGCCAGATGCTTAGCGGGCGGACCCCCTGCGATGCCAGTTCACAGCTTATCTAATAAGCATTACGCCATTTATGGCGACCAGGCATACCGCACGGTTGTCACTTTTGCGCGTATGGTTGTCAGCAATGCGCGAGCCGGGCCGCGTGCTGCTGGGTGAGACTGAATACAACATCACAAGGAGATCGTTATGCTCACGCAACCCGCTGCAAAATACCGTCCGTTTCCGGTCATCCACTTACCCGATCGTCAATGGCCATCACGCCAGCTGACACAGGCACCGCGCTGGCTCTCTACCGACTTACGCGATGGCAATCAGGCGCTGGCGACGCCGATGGACAGCGCGCGCAAGCTGGAGTTCTGGCAACTGCTGCTGCGCTGTGGCTTTAAGGAGATTGAGGTGGCGTTCCCGGCGGCATCGCAGACCGATTTTGATTTTGTCCGTTTGCTGATTGAGCAAAACCATATCCCAGACGATGTGGCGATTCAGGTGCTGACCCAGGCGCGCAGCGACCTGATCGATCGTACCTTTGAAGCGCTGCGTGGCGCACCGAACGCCATTATTCATCTGTACAACGCCACCGCGCCGCTGTTCCGCGAGCGTGTGTTCCGCCAGAGTAAAGCAGAAATTATTGAACTGGCCTGCGCCGGTGCACGGCAAATTCGCGCCCGCTGCGAAGCGCAAAAGGATACCGCGTGGACCTTCGAGTATTCGCCAGAAACCTTCTGCTTTACCGAGCCGGAGTTTGCGCTGGAGATTTGCGAAGCGGTGGCGGCGATTTGGCAACCGGGCCCGACGCGTCCGATGATCATCAACCTGCCTGCCACCGTCGAAGTGAATACGCCAAACGTCTATGCCGACCAGATTGAGTATTTCTGTCGCCACTTCAGCCAGCGTTCGCAGGTGTCGATCAGCGTGCATCCGCATAACGATCGCGGTACCGGCATTGCCTGCGCCGAGCTGGCGCTGTTGGCGGGTGCCGATCGCGTCGAAGGCTGTTTGTTCGGCAACGGCGAGCGCACCGGCAACGTTGATATCGTCACGCTGGCGCTCAATCTCTATACCCAAGGTGTGGCGCCGCAACTCGATTTCAGCGATATCCAGCAGGTGCTGGAAGTGGTGACGCGCTGCAACCAGCTGCCGGTGCATCCGCGCCATCCGTATGCCGGTGAGCTGGTGTTTACCGCCTTCTCCGGTTCACATCAGGATGCGATTCGCAAAGGCTTTGCCGAACGCGCTGAGCGTGAAGAAACGATCTGGCAGATGCCGTATCTGCCGCTCGATCCACTGGATATCGGCTGCAGCTACGAAGCGGTAATCCGCGTCAACAGTCAATCCGGCAAGGGTGGCGCCGCGTGGCTGCTGGAGCAGAATCACGGCCTGCAACTGCCGCGCGGTTTGCAGCAGGATTTCAGCCGTCTGGTGCAGCAGCAAACCGACCAGCACGGCCAGGAGATGACGCACCACGCGCTCTGGCAGCTGTTTTGTCAGCACTACGGCTTAACCCAGCCCGCACGTCGTTTGCTGGAAGCGGAAAGCCACAGCGATGATAAAGGCGAAACGCGTTTCAAAGCGCGGCTGCAACAGGGCGCGCAGCCGGTGACGCTGGAAGGCAAAGGTAACGGCTTGCTCTCTGCTGCCGTCACCGCGCTGCGTCAGCGCTACGACATCGTCATCACCATCGAGGATTATCACGAACACACGCTGGGCAAACGCAGCGATAGTCGTTCGGTGACCTACATCAGCTGCATTAACGCACGCGGTGAACGCGCGTGGGGCGTGGGCATTGATAACGATGTGGCGCGCGCTTCATTGCAGGCGCTGCTCAACGCAGCGCACGCTTTTCTGCCGCAGGAAAGTAGTTCGCTGGTGTAACGCCGAGCACGCGGCGAAACATCGCACTGAAGGCGCTCGGGCTGTCGTAACCGAGATCGAGCGCCACCGTCAGCACGCTTTCGCCCTGCGCTAAGCGGGTTAACGCCACGCTCAGTCGCGCGCGGCGCACCCAATCGCTGAACTGTAAACCGGTTTCGCGGCTGAAATGCCGCGCCAGCGTGCGTTCCGCCACGCAGAGTTGCGTAGCCGCGCGGGCCAGCGTCCAGTTTTCGCCGGGCGCTTGCTGGATGTGCTGGCACAAACTCAGCAGCCGCTCGCTTTCCGGCAGCGGCAGGCCAAACGGCAACACATCCATCACGCGGATTTCATCGAGGATCAACTCGTAAATCCGCTCGGCGCGGCTGCCGGGAACGTACTGCTCCGGCAGCGCCAGCGCGCTGACAATCAACTCGCGCAGCAGCGGCGAAATCTGCACCACCTGACAACTGGCGGGCAGATCGGCGCGCGCCAGCGGATCAACAAACAGCGTGCGCGCCGCAACTGCGCCGACAATGTGCAGCGCGTGACGCGTTCCCGCTGGCAGCCAGACGCCGCGACTCGGCGGCACAATCCAGCTGCCGTGCTGCGTTTCAACTTTCACCACGCCGCTCAGCGTGTGGATCAGCTGCGCGCAATCGTGGTGATGCCACGGCTCCACGTCGCCATGCGCATAATCATGCGCATAAGGCACCAGCGGACGATGGGCGAAGTCGAAGTTGAGCCGCGCACTCATGTTAGCGTTTCAGATATTGATAAACCGCCGCCAGATCCTGCTCGCCGTAACCGGCGTCCACCGCTTGCTGCCAGACATCTACGATGTTTTCCAGCGCCGGCAGCTTGCTGTCGCCTGCCGCATCCAGCGCCAGTTTGGCGTCTTTCAGCGCCCACACCAGATGCATCTGCGGCGTGAAATCGCCGCTGGCAATCATGCCGAGTTTCATTTTGGCGTACGGTGCCGCCAGCGGACCGCCATCCAGCACTTTCCACAGATCGTCGGTGCTGAAACCAAACTCTTCCGCCAGACGGGTACTTTCCGCCAGGCTCTGCATCAGACCAATCAACCAGCTATTCACCACCAGCTTCATGCGCGAGCTAGCGCCCGCCTCGCCCAGCCATTGCGTGCCTTTACCAATCGCGGCAAACACCTGCTCGGCCGCCTGCGCTTTGCTCTGATCGCCGCTGGCCATCACCAGAATTTGTGCATTTTCTGCCGGCGCTTTGGTGCCGGAAACCGGTGCATCGATAAACACCACATCCGGACGCGCGCTTTTGAATTCAGCGATCAGTTGATCGGTGGCTTCCACGCCGATGGTGCCCATCTGACAAATGGTCGCGCCCTGCTTAAGCGCGCTGCTGGCGTCGTTCAGCGCCTGACGCGTGGTATCGCCGTCGGACAGCATGGCGATCACCACATCCGCACCTTCTACCGCTTGCGCGGCGCTATCGGTCAGCGTGATGCCAGCATCCAGCAGATCTTCGCCTTTGGCGCGTGTACGGTTCCAGCCGCGTACCGTGAAGCTTTTTTTCAATAGGTTAGCGGCAAACGCATGGCCCATCGCGCCCAATCCCAGTACCGCGACCACAGGTTGTTGACTCATCATTCCCTCTCTTTTGTGCTTTCAGACAAAACCGCAGACTGACAGAATTTCCCTGACGCAGCCAGGCCAGAGATGCGATGAAAAAACATTTTCAACACCGCAATTATTAATAATCCGTCATACTATTAACGCTTTTCAAACAAATGATAAAACGATTAACATACGCGCCATTAATGTTCCATTCGGTACATTCCACGCCCTTTTTACGGTCTTTCATAATGAAAATAGCTTTACTGCGACAGGCTTCGTTGCTGATGCTGCCTGCGATGTTGCCGGTCTCAGCGCTGGCGGCGAACGCGGCCAATAACACCATGGTGGTGAGCGCGGCGCCGTCCGCATCCGGACTTTCTGAACTTGATACACCAGCAGCAGTTAGCGTGGTTTCCGGCGAAGATATGCGCCACGCGGCACCGCGCGTCAATTTGTCAGAAAACCTCAGCAGCGTGCCAGGTCTGCAGATTCAAAACCGCCAGAACTATGCGCAGGATTTGCAGATTTCGGTGCGCGGTTTTGGTTCGCGTTCCACCTTCGGCCTGCGCGGCATTCGCATGTACGTTGATGGCATTCCAGCGACCATGCCTGATGGTCAGGGTCAAACCTCCAATATCGATATCGGCTCAATCGATCACATCGACGTGCTGCGCGGCCCGTTCTCGGCGCTATATGGCAACTCGTCGGGCGGCGTGATTAACGTTGAAACCGAAACCGGTCAGCAACCTACCACGCTGGAAGCCAGCAGCTGGTACGGCAGTTATGGTAGCTGGCGCAACAGCGTTAAAGCCAGCGGCGCAACCGGCGACGGTACGCAAGCCGGCGACGTTAATTACACGGTTTCCGCCTCACGCTTTACCACGCACGGCTTCCGCGATCACAGCTCGGCGGACAAGAACCTCGGCAACGCCAAACTCGGCGTGCGCATTGATGATGTCAGCACCCTGACGCTGCTGTTCAACAGCGTGCACGTTGAGGCGCAGGATCCGGGCGGTTTGACCGCTGAACAGTGGAAAGACAATCCGCGCCAGGTCGCCAGCAACGTGACCTTGTACGACGCGCGTAAAACCGTCGATCAAACCCAGGCGGGCCTGCATTATCAGCGCCAGATGAGTGAAAACGATGACCTGAGCGTGATGATGTACGCGGGGGAACGTGAAACCACGCAGTATCAATCGATTCCTAAAGCCACCCAGTTGCGCCCAGGTTATCCCGGCGGCGTCATCTCTCTGTCACGTCATTATCAGGGCATCGATACCCGCTGGACGCACCGCGACGCGCTGTTCACCATTCCGGTGACCTTCACCGGCGGCCTCGACTATGAAACTATGACCGAGAAGCGCAAAGGTTATCAGAACTTTAGCGGCGACGAATTGGGCGTACAGGGCGAGATGCGTCGTAACGAACGCAACCTAATGTGGAACCTCGATCCTTATCTGCAAACCGCGTGGCAGCTGACTGATAAACTGTCGCTGGATGCCGGCGTGCGTTTCAGTACGGTGAATTTCGACTCCAATGACTATTACGTCACCTCAACCGATCCGGATGACAGCGGCAATCGTCGCTACCATCGCTGGTTGCCTGCCGCTGCGCTGAATTACGCGATTGATAACAGCTGGAACGCCTACGTTTCTGCTGGTCGCGGCTTCGAAACGCCGACGCTGAATGAGTTGTCCTATCGCGCCGCCGATCAGGCCGGACTGAATCTCAACCTGCAACCCGCCACCAGCGAAACCGTGGAACTGGGCAGTAAGAAACGTATCGGCAATGGCCTGTTAACCGCGGCGATTTTCCAGACCGACACCAAAAACGAGATCGTTTCCGACAGCAGCTTTGAAGGCCGCACCAGCTACAAAAACGCCGGGGAAACCCGCCGCCGTGGATTGGAACTCGGCCTCGACCAGCAGTTTGGTGAAAGCTGGCGCTTCAAAGCCGCATGGACCTTGCTGGATGCCCGCTATCGCTCCAACGCTTGCGGCACCGAAAGCTGCGACGGCAACCGTATTCCCGGCATCGCCCGTAACATGGCCTACGCCGGTCTGGCTTACGCGCCCGATCAAGGCTGGTATGCCGGAACCGATGTGCGCTACCTGAGCGATATCGCGGCGGATGATGAGAACGATGTGAAAGCGCCGTCTTACACCGTGGTCGGCGTAAACAGCGGTTATAAGTGGCTGGTGCAGAACTGGACGCTGGATCTGTTTGGCCGCGTCGATAACCTGTTCGACCGCAACTACATCGGTTCAGTAATCGTCAATGAAAGCAACGGCCGCTATTACGAACCGGCACCGGGCCGCAATTACAGCGTGGGTCTAACGGTGAGTTATGCGTTCCAGTAAATAAACGCGAATGCCGGTGCGCATAAAGGTAGAACCGGGCACATGGGTTACAGATCAGACCGGGCACATAGGTAACACATTTGTGCTCAGTCGATTCGGATAATACGCTTTTCTGCCCGGTCGTAATATGCCAGCATCAACCTGTCGAACAGGATGACGTCTATGCCGTCATCCACTTCCAGGAACCGTACATATTCTCCCCGAAGCGCTGCACTCAGGAACATTCTTCCGTTGAGTCGAAGATCGCCTTTTACACCCACTTTATAAAGTTTCGCTCCTTCCGGATAAACGACCTCTGGCACCTTTCCATTCCATTGCCTCAATGAAGGTGTCCACTGGCTGGCGGGTGTTTGATTTCCATGGGCTTCATGCGGCTTTTCATGGTTGAACTCTTTACGCCAGGTGCTGAACCATGCCTGCTGTTCGGCCTGTGTGGTAAAGATTTTTCCGTGGTTCATCGCGGCTTTCAGCGACTTATGCATGCGCTCATGACGTGCGTTCTGGCCCGGGCAGCCCGGTGCGGTACGTTCCGGCTGGATACCCAGCTTGATCAGCCACACGATCAGTTGCGTCAGCGCGGCAATGCCTGGCGCAACGAAGGGCGAGCCATTGTCTGTACGGATGACTTCGGGGAGTCCGCCTTCCCGGAAAGCCCTTTCCATGCAGCTTCGCACGAACTCTGTGGTCTCTGCGACACCCGCTTCGCAGGCCAGGATATAGCGGCTGTGATTGTCCGTCAGCGTAAATGGACGGCAGTAGCTTCGGTCTTTCAGACGGAAGCGGCCTTTAAAGTCGGCGCTCCAGACCTGATTAATGCGTTCAGGCTCCGTGAGCTTTCGCTGGCTGACAGGCGTGCGTTTACGTTTCTCCCGCTTCTTCACAAGCTCCCTGTCTTTTAACATGTCACCGATGGTGCTGGCTGCGGGAACGATGAAGTCTACGTTTTGGTTAAGGAACCACTGGCGGATTTTTTTGGGTCCCCAGTCGGGATGCTGAATGCGGAAGCTCACAAGCTGGTCGGCAATATCCTCAGGGATTTTATCCGGCTGAGTAAGCCTTACAGAGAGCCGGTCTTCAAGTGAGCGGAGATTGTCAGGGTCAAAACGCTTAAGCCACTTGTAGCCAGTTTTGCGGCTAATGCCGTGGAGACGGCAGAGCTCAGAAATGGAATGCGTGCCTGCTTCGCAGGCACTAATGAATTGAAGCCGTTGCATGGGTACTTTCTCAGTCCAGGGCATAGTGAGTCTCCTCTGCTATGCCGTTTATAACTGTTACCCATGTGCCCGGTCTAAAGTGTTACCCATGTGGCCGGTTTGTACCTAAATGCGCACCCTACGAAAACCTCGCCAATTACCGTAGGGTCGCCATTAATGGCGACCGATTCACGCTCAGCTAACAAGCAGCATGCAAGACCTGTCTGAATTGCAGGGCCTTTACTGTTTTTACTTAGGGAAGAAGCTGCTGATTCGCTATTTTCATTTTCTTTTTCAATATGAGAAAGAACATGACTAAAAAGAAAATCTCAGCGAAACGTCCAGTACCCAATCATAAAGTGAAAGCAGTAAAGCGCTCCTTCACTCGGATACATCAACGAATTTCAGATCCTTATACATCTGAAATCGACTTTGTACCTGTCAGGCTGAACATCATCTCTCGCCCCGTCGAATGGTAGTTATCTTTTACTTCAACAACGCCAGTACATCATCGGTTGTGCCGGTTTCGCCCAGGCGCGGGAAGATGCGCTCGACGCTGTTTTTATGCGTTTCGGCATTCAGGCAGGTCATAGCATCGGTTGCCAACGTGACGTTGTAACCCAATTCATACGCCTGGCGCGCCGTGGATTCCACACCGATGCTGGTGGCGATACCGCAAATAACCACTTGCGTGATGCCGCGCTGCTGCAGCTGCTCATGCAGATCGGTGTTGTGGAATGCGCCCCAGGTTTTTTTGGTGATGGCGATATCACCGCGCTGCTGCGCCAGATCCGGCACCAACGTGGCCCAATCGGCAGGCAGATCGCCACCGTGTTTCGGCTGCTCATTACGGCCAGGTGCGCCGCCCGCAACGTTAACCAGCACCACCGGGCGCTTTTGCCCACGGAAAGCATCGGCCAGACGCGCTGAGCGCTCAATCACTTCATGCGCCTCTAACGGAGCGACAGGCAGCGCAACGATGCCGTTCTGCAGGTCAATTACAATCAGCGCGGTGTTGTCGTCAAGGGTAGTTAAAGCCATGTTGAGTCCTCTCAGGATTATTGGTCAGCAAGTCGTTGCAGTAAGGGAATCGCGGCCAGCAGCGTGTGTTGTTCCTGCGCATTCAACTGCGTCGCGATGCTGTTGAGCAGCCAGTCATCACGTTGTGCGCGGTTGGCGGCGATCAGTTTCAGGCAAGCATCGGTGGGTTGATAACGGGTTTTGCGGCCATCCTGCGGATCGGCGGTGCCCTGCACCATACCCAGCGTTTGCAAGCTGGCCACGGTGGCGCCCATCGACTGCGTGCGCACACCTTCCAGCGTAGCCAATTCCGTCACCGTCATAGCACCCTCGCGCACCAGATAACCGAGGACCGATACCTGCGGCCAGGTGAGATCGCCCGGCGGCGCCGATTCACGCAGACGACGCGCCAGTTTGCCATTGATGCTGCGCAGTAACGCCGCCGCGCTGTTGAGGTCGCTCATGGCACCTTCTCCTTACTGATGAGCCGCGAGTATATAAATACGAAGGCAAACTGTGTAGTTTACCTTCGTATCAATTTGTAATTGTGCCGGGTTATGAGGTGGTCGTCATGAATGGCGACCCTACGGGCGCTGCAGATAATGGATCAAACTGTGGAAACGCAGCGGCGTGCTGAGAGGATTGCGGTAGCTGTGCGGCGTATCGGCGGCGAATTGGCTGGCATCGCCCGCGAGCAAACGCCGCCATGTGCCTTCCACGCCCAACAGCAGTTCGCCCTCCAGCACCACCACTTGCTCAATCACCCCGCTTTCATGCGCCGATGAATCGCTCTGCGCGCCACCCGCTAACGTCACTTCCAGTAGATCAAAACGCAGTTTGGCATCGTACGGCAGCAGCGGCTTAACCTGCATCTGCGCATTAGGCTGGCTGAAGGTCGCCACGCTGCCCGGCGGTTGATCGCTGCCCTGCACAAAGAAGGAAAACGGCACGTTAAAGCCGGTGGCGATTTTCCACAGCGTCGCCACCGTGGGGCTCGATTCGCCGCGCTCGATCTGGCCGAGCATCGCTTTGCTCACGCCGGTGCGATCCGCTGCCAGTGTCAGGCTCCAGCCGTTGGCCTGACGCAGCTGCTTCAGCGCCAGACTCAAATGTTGATGCAAATTTTCCATGTGTTCTCCCGAAAAGCTCGCGCGCAGTGTAACACTTGTGCGCTATAACGCTCCATGCCACTATGTGCGCTATAACGCACAACCGGATGTGACCTGATGACAACCGCCACCACGCGCAGTGCTTTCTCTTTCCCGATGCTGATTTCTGGTTTTATCGCCGTGCTGGTGGGCTACAGCAGCACGGCGGCACTGATTTTTCAGGCGGCGCAGGCGGCGGGCGCATCGCCGGAGCAGATTGGCGGCTGGCTGTCGATGCTCGGCGTCGGCATGGGATTGGCCTCATTCGGCTTATCGCTGTGGACGCGCATGCCAATCCTCGCCGCATGGTCGACGCCAGGCGCGGCGCTGCTCGCCACCAGCGTACAGGGTTTGACGCTGAATGAAGTGGTGGGCGTGTTTGTCGCGACTAACCTGCTGATTGTGTTGTGCGGCGTCACCGGCCTGTTTGCTCGCCTGATGAATCACATTCCGCAGTCGCTGGCGGCAGCGATGCTGGCCGGGATTCTGCTGAAGTTTGGCATCGGCACCTTTAGCGGTTTGCAGAGCAATTTCGCGCTGTGCGGCAGCATGTGTCTGGTGTGGCTGTTGAGCCGTCGCTGGCTGCCGCGCTACGCCATTATTCTGGCGTTGATCGCCGGCGTGCTGGTGGCGCTGGGCCAGCAATCGATCCACTTTCCGCCGCATGCGCTGGCGATCAGTCGTCCCGAATTCATCATGCCGCAATTTAATCTGCCAGCGCTGATTGGCGTGGGGTTGCCCTATTTTCTCGTCACCATGGCGTCACAAAACGCGCCGGGCATTGCCACCTTGCAGGCGCACGGTTACCAGCCGCCGGTTTCGACGCTGACCGGCTGGACGGGATTTATCGCCTTAGTGCTGTCGCCGTTTGGTGGATTTTCGGTGTGTATCGCCGCCATTACCGCCGCCATCTGCATGGGCGACGATGTCGATCCGAATCCGGCGCGACGCTGGATGGCCTCCGCATTGGCGGGCGTGTTCTACCTGCTGACCGGTTTTACCGGCGGATTGATCGCCATCATGCTGAGCGCCTTGCCGCCGGTAATGATCGCCACGCTGGCCGGTTTGGCGCTGCTGGCTACGCTCTCCGGCAGTTTGCAGCGCGCTTTAGCCGAGCCGGATCAGCGCGATAGCGCCATCGTGGCATTCCTGATCACTGCCAGCGGCATTTCGCTGTTGGGCATCGGCTCCGCCTTTTGGGGCTTGCTCGGCGGCATGCTGACCTATTTGATACTTTCTCCACGACGCCGCGCTTAAAATTTCAGCAATCTTCTCCGCACCCGGGAAAAACGCCCTGTTTTTCCCCCTTTATCAGCCGTTTGATTTCGCAGCATTTGGCTTAAGATCACTATCATCGCCAAAAACACACACTGTTCTGCCTCAGACAACCACCGATAAGGGCCCAACGAGTGGCAAAAACTTTTCTGCGCAGCGGCAATCTGGACACGGTACTGGCGCTGGGTGAAAACGGCCAGCCGGTCTGGACGTCCGCGCTGCAAATCCGTGAAACCCTGCGCCTGCGCCGCCAAACCACGCTGGCCAATTGCCTCGCGATTCCGCAGGTCAACGAGCGCGGTGACCGCCTCGATTGGTACGCCCCGTTTAATGGCAAAGTAAAATCCTGGCTGGGTGCCAGCGATCACGAGCGCCGTCAGGCGCTGGAACTGCTGACGCTGAACCAGCAAGATTTGCAGGCGCTGAGCCTGCGCGCGCGCGACGCGGAGAATCCGGCGATGCGCTTGTTTGGTGCGTTGCTGAGCAAGACGTTGCAGTTCCCGGATCAGCAGTACGTTTATCTGGTGGATGGCAAACCGGTGATCACCTTCTGGGGCTTTGTCGATCCGCAGGCGCGTTCGCGTGATGACGCGCTGGCTTGCCTGCGTGATTCACTGGAAGATGAACTGCCGCCGCTACTGCCAGAACCGCCAGCGCCCGCTCCGCTGGTGGTCGCGCCAGTGATTGCGCCACTGATCGACGTGCCACCTGCTGCTGCCGAACCGCTGATCGAGCCAGAACCTGAAGTCGAAGAACCAGAAGCCGAAGTCATTCCTGAGCCAGCGCTTGAACCGGCACCTGTTGTGCCGCCACGTCGCGCCTTTGCCGTGCGTCCGCTGATGCTGCTGTTGCCGGTTGCGGCGGTGGTCGCTGCGGGCGTCGCCTTCTGGCTGCACAGCGCACCACAACCGGCTGCGATTAGCGTTGCAGATGTACCTGTGCCGGTGAGTAAGCCGCCAGCCGTGATGGTGAAAGCGGAAAAACTCGCCGCCACGCTGCCACAAACCGCCGCCACCGTCATTGCCGCCCCAGTGCCGGTTGCTTCACCTGTCGCGCCGCCTGAGGTGGTCGCTGAACACACCGAACCGGCCAAAGCGGATGATTTGGTGATGACCACCGAAGACGCGCGCGTTGGCTCGGTGAAATTTATCAATGGCACCTGGCGCGTGACGTTGCGTCAAACCAATCTGCCGACCGGCAAACCGCCAAGCCTGCGCTATCAGATCCGCAACGGCAAAGGCACCGCCACCATTACCCAGGGCGACAACATCCGCTGCAAAGCCGATGTCACCGCCGCGATGACCAGCTCCGGCAGCATGGAAGTACGCAGCCGCTATACTGCGGCCTGCAGCGACAAATCGCGTTACCGCATGCCGGAACTGGTGTGTAAAGCCGGTGATGGCATCGCCAGCTGTACTGCGCAATACGGCGCAGATCAGGTCTTCCCGTTGACGATTAAGCGTGAGAGTAAGTAAACATGTTGGCTCCCCTCATCGATGACAAACAGAAAATCACGCTGATTGAAGATAGCGGTGTGCAGTTTCTTGATTTTGGTTTGCGTTTGCCTGCGTTGCAGGCTCGCCGCCAGTTCGTGCGTCAAACCGCCAACGGCCCGCTGCTGCGCCTCAACGTCGACGGCAACAGCGGCAAGTTCCTGCTCTATCCGGAAGATGGCGGCGCGGCGGAAGTGGTGCGACCGGAAACGGATATCGCGCTGGCCGATTCGCTGAAGCTGCTGGCTCATCAATGGCTGCCGCTGCCGGTGCTGCGCTGCACCAGCGGACGTCGTTTTATTGGCGGCCCGGATAACTGGGCGCGTCTGCATCTGGCGCCGCTGGCGCAACCCGATGCGGCAGGCAACACCCATCGAATCACCCTCGCCTTCGATACGCGCATTGTTTCAGAGCAGGATGGCGGCGAACAGCACGGTTTAAGCAAAGCCGATGCGCAGAACGGCGTCAGTTTCGCCCTCGCCTGGCACAACTACGAACTGGGCGAATTTCTTGATCACACCTGGGTTGATGGCTGGCTGCGTGAAACCTTTAGCCAGCAGGTGCATGCGCTGGAATCACGCCGTGAGCAGGAGCTGAACCAGGCGCTGCGTGAGTTCGAATATCAGGCGCACTATCTCAACCTGCTGGAACTGCTGGGCGAACAGCTCGATCTGGCGGAGATCTATATCCAGGCGACGTCGCTGCAAACGCCGGCGGTCAACGTCGATATCATTCTCGACGTCGGCAACTCGCACACCTGCGGCATTCTGGTGGAAGATCACGCCGAAGAGAGCAGCGGCCTGCGTCAAACTTACGAGCTGCAGCTGCGCGATCTCTCTGAGCCGCATCAGGTGTACAACGAACTGTTCGACAGCCGTCTGGAGTTTGCTGAAACCCGTTTCGGCAAGGCTAACTTCTCGCTGGAGAGCGGCCGTGAAAACGCCTTTATGTGGCCGTCTCTGACGCGCGTGGGCCGTGAAGCCAGCCGTCTGGCGCTGCTGCGTGCCGGCACCGAAGGCAGCACCGGCTTGTCCAGTCCGCGCCGCTATTTATGGGATGAAGCGCGCTATCAGCCAGGCTGGCGCTTCAACGCCAACGGCAGCAGCGATGAGCCGCAGGCGACTGCGCTGCCGTTCACTTTACTGATCAATGACGAAGGCCAGCCGCTGCACGCGCTGGCGGAAGACGATCGTCTGCCAGTGTTTTCCGCCAGCTACAGCCGCAGTTCGCTGATGACCTTTATGCTGTGCGAACTGCTGGCGCAGGCGATGATGCAGATGAACAGCGTGGCGCAGCGCCAGCGTATGCCGCAAAGCCAGGCACCGCGTCAGCTGCGTCATGTGATTCTGACGCTGCCGTCGGCGATGCCGAAGCCGGAGCGTGAGATTTTCCGTCGCCGCATGCAGGAAGCCATCGCGCTGGTGTGGAAAGCCGAAGGCTGGCATCCAGCCGAAGAAGAGTTCACCGCCGCCAGCCAGGCAAGCAGCCTGCGTCCGGTGCCGGATGTGCAGATGGAGTGGGACGAAGCCACCTGCGGTCAAATGGTGTGGCTGTTCAACGAAACTCAGGTCAACTTTGCTGGTCGCGCAGAAGATTTCTTCAGCAGCATGGCGCGCCCGGATCGTCCGCGTGAAGTCGATGAGCTGCCGGGTAAAAGCCTGCGCATCGCCTCAATTGATATCGGCGGCGGCACCACAGATTTAGCCATCACCCAATATCGCCTTGATGATGGCCAGGGCAACAACGTCAAAATCACCCCGCGCTTACTGTTCCGCGAAGGCTTCAAAGTCGCCGGTGACGATATTCTGCTGGATGTGATTCAGCTGTGGATTCTGCCGGCATTGCAGCAGAGCTTGCAGAAAGCCGGATTACAGCTGGCAGAACCGCTAATGAACAAGCTGTTTGGTCACGACAGCCGCATGGACGGTCAAGCCACGCTGCGGCAACAGGTGACGCTGCAGCTGTTCATTCCGCTGGCGCAGGCGGTGCTGGAGCAGTATGAAAACTGGGATCCGCTCGACAGCCACAGCGAAATCAACGCGCTGTTTGGCGAGCTGGTGCCACAAAAACCGGCCAGTAGCGTGCTGGCGTTTGTGAACGGCGAAATTCAGCGCACGCTCGGCGGCGATAGCCGTTTCGATCTGCTTGAGGTGCCGCTGGTGGTCAGCATGGCGCAGCTGCACGGCGAGTTCCTGCAACACCGCATGGCAATTATTCCGGCGCTGCGCGCAATGTGCGAAGTGGTGTCTTTGTATCAGTGCGATGTGCTGCTGCTTACCGGTCGCCCGTCACGCTTCCCCGGCATTCAGGCGCTGGTGCGCCATCTGCAACCCTTGCCGGGCAGCCGTATTTTGTCGCTGGAAGGCTATCACACCAGCGACTGGTATCCGTTCAACAAGCAAGGCCGTATTGATAACCCGAAATCCACCGCCGCGGTGGGCGCGATGCTGTGCTTGCTGGCGCTCGATCTGCGCCTCAGCAGCTTCTGGTTCCGCGCCGGTGATTTCGAACCTTACTCCACCATTCGCTATCTCGGCGTGCTGGATGAGACCTCAGCGCTTAGCGACGATAATCTGTGCTACAGCGAGATCGACCTCGACAGCAGCAGTTTCGCGCTGGATCGCAAAAGCAGCTTCCGCATTCGCGGCAACGTTTGCCTCGGCTTCCGCCAGCTGGAAAACGATCGCTGGCCGGCATCGCCGTTGTATAGCCTGAGCATTGTCGACCCGACGCTGGCGCGTCAGGTCGCCGGTGAAAGCGTACTGCGCATCAAACTGGCGGTGCAGCCGGGCCCGGATAATCTCGGCCCTGAACGCTTAGTGTTAAGCGATGCACGCATGGATGACGGCACGCGCGTGCCGCTGGAGCAGCTGAGTCTGAAACTGAATACGCTTTCCGCCACCGGCAACGCGAATGCGCAATATTGGATCGACAGCGGGAGCGTCTGCAAACGATGAGAACTGCCAAAAAAGCCTCGCCGGTTACACCCGCGAAACGTCTGAGCCTGATGCAGGAAACGCTGGATGGCGCGCTGAACTGGGTGGAAACCCATCAGTCGCACGCGCCGCGTCTGGCGCTGGAAGCCGAAACCCTGACGCTGCAGCTGCGCCGCGCGCGCGTGGAAAGCCATGCACTGGCGCGCCAGCTGGCGCGTCCGGTGACGCTGGCGCTGTTTGGTCAGTCGCAGGCGGGCAAAGCCTGGCTGCTGAGTGAGATGGTCGGCGATGCGCAAGGCCAACTGATCGCGCGTCTCGGCGATAAAACCCTGAACTATTTCCAAAACATCAATCCCGGCAATCTCGATTACGCTATCGCCACCCGCTTCAGCCACCAGCGCGAAACCCAATCCAACGCCTGGCCGCTGGAGATGACGCTGCTGAGCGAAGTGGAACTGATTCGTTTGATGCTGGCCTGCGCCAAAACCGAGCTTCAGCCCGACACCGCGCAGATCGATGCCGCTTTGCAGCGTTTGCAGCGCCATCGCCAGGATGAACCGCAGCCGGGCCTCGACAGCGATGCGCTGATCACGCTGTGGGCGTGGAGCCGTCGGCACCATCGTCATGCCGAGATTCTCGATCGCCACTTCTGGCCGCAGGCGATTGCGCTGGCACCGTGGCTTAACGTCGACGATCGCGTGCAGCTGTTTGCCCTGCTGTGGCCAGGCCAAAACGCGCTGAACGAAAGCCTGCGCAGCCTGATGCACTTACGCCACCAGCTGCGCCACGCGCCGCGCGTGTTAGCGCCGCTCAGCGTGCTGGTGGACGACGCCGCGCTGCCGGCAGAAAAACTGATTGGTAACGATGCCGACTGGCAGGAGATGATCGAAGTGTGTCCGATCGTCGCCAATCGTGTGGGGAAAGCGCAGCATGTGCCGCTGGGATTGCTGTCGCTACTAACGCTGGAGATTACCTTGCCGCTCAGCTCCACGCCGCGTCAGGCGCTGTACGATGATGCGGATATGCTCGAGCTGCCCGCGCCGGGCACGCCAGCCGATCGCGCCCAACAGGATGAACTGGCGCAGCTGCGCAAACGCGATCCGCTGCGCGCCACGCTGCTGGAACAGAAACGTGCGCTGCTGCCGGGCCTGTACGCCGCGCGTCAGGGCATCGATTTGATGCTGATCTGTACCGCCGCCAGTCAGCGTCAGGATACCGATGTCGCCGCTAGCGCACTGCGCGAGTGGCACATGCATCAAACCATCGCCGCCAGCGGTGAGAAGCCGCGTCTGATTTGGGCGATCACGCCACATGACGCGCGCTATCAGCAGCAGCAGATTAACGTTGATGAAGCAGTGCAACGGCAGATTGGTCAGCCGGGACAAAGTTGGGGTTCGATGCTGGCGCTGGATCGCGCAGGCGTCGATCGTATGGGCAGCTGGTTGCAGGATGAGATGCAGCCGGAAGCGCGCCGCGATCGTCTGGCATTGCAGCTCGGCGCGCTGCAGCAGAAGCTGGTGGAACGTTTGCAGCCGTGGACCGAATCCAGCGCCACGCCAGAACAGGCGGCTCGCAAGCAGGCGATCTCCGATACGTTGCTGAAATGTTTGCAACATCGCACCGGTTTGCACGGTGAACTGCTGGAACGTTTGCAGCCGTCGCGTGAAGCGGTACGTCAGCTGTGGCTGAGCCAGAGCAGCAGCACTACTATTCAGCACAGCGCCAAAACCGCAGCCGCTGAGCAGAGCTATTTTGGCATCGGCTTTGAGTTTGATCTGTTTAAAGACGAGCCGGTCGCCGCCGCTGAGCCGCGCAGCTCGGGCGGTCAGCGCGATCAGCAATTTCCGCAGCAGGTGTTTGCGCTGTGGCTTGAGCATTTGCGTCAGTTGCCGGAAAGCCGCAGCCTGCTGGCGCTGCTCAACGTCGATAAGCCGACGCTGGAGATGCTGGTGGAAGAGTTGATTACCGCCAGCTTCCGTCTCAAGGTGCTGAGCAAACTGCAAAACGCGCTGAATGAGCCGGATGCGCATGCCAGCGCCCACGAAGCACGTACCGATCGTCAGGTTTCTCGTGCCATGACGGTGCTGGGTGATTTTGTCGCGTGGCTGGGCTTTTTACAGCGCCCGGAGAGCGAGCGTCCTGAAAGCCGCGTCAATCGCGGTCAGACGATTTTTGCCCGTCCGCCCGCGCCAAGCGTGAGCTTCTCGCCGGGACAGCGCTTAACACGTCTGTCGGCCGCTCCCGCCAATCATACCGCTTACTACATCTATGACTGGCTGGTGGGGTTGAATTCGGTGATCGTTGAGAACAATGGCTATACCGGCGGTGGCGATTTGCCCGCGAATGCCCGCCAGATGCTGGCGATTTTGCTGTTACCGCTGCACGCGTAATTTACTCGCCACGCACCAGGCGCAGCTCGCCTTCTAACTGCTGCTGCGCCTCTTCCAGTAACGCCAGCACCGGCGCGAATTCGGCACTCTCGCTGGCGTCATCGGCATGCGCTAAATAGAAGGTCGCCGGCAGCACCATGCCGCCAGTCAGCCAATCCCACAGCGCATCAAGATTGTTACCGAAATCCACTGGGCAGGCACTTTGCTGCACCAGCGCGCGGTAAAACGCCTGGCGATCCGACAACATTTCAAAGTCAAAATGGAGCGTCAACATGTTTAAGGCACCTGTTTGAAGCTGCGATAGTGATCGGTGGTAAGGAAAATCAGCCCATCGGAAGAGTAAAGCAGACGATCGGCATCGCGGTGGCCGCAATCGTAATTGACGTCCGCTTCAAACCACTGCCTGCCCGCCTGCATCGGCAACCTTCTTTCACGATTGCTAAAGCGATCGCCACCAATCGCGCGGCCCGGCAATACCTCACATAAGTTGCCCTTGCTGGGATTCCAGCCCTGGCGACGCGCTTCATTTTTGGTGAGATAGAGATCGGGTAATTTGTGATGCTGCTGCAGCCAACGCGCCACGGTGTTGGCATCGGTGAGCTGCGAGATATCGGGGTGGCTGGCGGACCATTTATCGGACAAACGCGGTTTCAGCCCGAGCCACAGCGCAGCGAGGACCAGAATTAAGGCAATCCAGAGTTTTTTTGACATGGTGGCATCCTGAAAAACAGGACGACGATAATAACAGATTTAAGGCAGGGAAAAACGCGGGCCAGCAAAGCTGGCCCTGGCGGGGTTTACTGCATTGCGCTGGCGGATGGCGCGGCGTGACGACGCCATGCTCCCGGCGCTACGCCATACTGGCGTTTGAAGCTGCGGTTAAACGACTGCTGCGAGTCGAAACCGAGTGAAATCGCCACGTTAAGAATCGGTTCATTGCTGGTGGTCAAGCGATCCGCTGACTTCTTCAGCTTCTTCTCACGAATGTATTCGCCCAGAGGCAAACCCGTGTGCTCTTTGAACATACGTTGCAGGTGCCATTTCGAATAACCGGCGCGCCCCGCTACGGTATCCAGATCCAGACGCGTTTCAATATTGTTGTCAATCCAGTCGATCAAATCGTGAATAAATGCGGTGGTCATCATCTCGTTTTCTCCGGTCGCCGTTGCGAACAGTATCAGTATCAGTTGCAATTACACTTTAAGGTTGAACGACTATGCCAGTTAATGCAAGTTTTATTATTGCATTAAATGCCGCACTGCGCGTAGGGGCTTTGATCCTTCTGCAACGTAATGATCAAAACAGCACATAAAGTGTATCAGATATTCTTGCAGATGCAGTTTGAGCAAGCCTACACTCGTGGCGTTTTAATGCAATCATAAAAGTTGCAGATTTTTCGTACGTCTCCTTTCTTTTTCACCAATGCGGAATAACAACAATGCATCTGCAAACATATAGGGTTCAATGGGCGGTAAGCCTGTCAGGAGTGATGTTGCTGGGAAGCCTGCTGGCCGGTTGCGATCGCGGGGTGGCGCAAAACGCCCCGCCGCCGCCGCCCGAAGTAAGTGTCGCGCAGGTGGTAGTGCAGAAAGTCAGCCAATGGGATAGCTTCAATGGCCGTTTCGAAGCGGTGCAGAGCGTGCAGCTGCGGCCGCGCGTTTCCGGCTATATCGATCAGGTCAATTATCGCGAAGGCGACGAGGTGAAAAAAGGTCAGGTGCTGTTCACTATTGACGATCGCACCTATCGCGCCACGCTCGAACAGGCGCAGGCCGAACTCGCCAACGCGCGCAGCCAGGCCACGCTGGCCCGCAGTGAATCGGCACGTACCGATAAACTGATCGGCACCAATGTGGTGTCACGCGAAGAGTGGGAACAGCGTCGCTCGGCGGCTAATCAAGCGCAGGCCAGCGTGCTGTCAGCCCAAGCGGCGGTGGATATGGCGCAGCTGAATCTCGATTTCACCCGCGTCACCGCACCGATTGAAGGCCGCGCCAGCCGCGCGATGATCACCACCGGCAACCTGGTGACCGCCGGTGACAGCGCCAGCGTGCTGACCACGTTAGTGTCGCAGGATCGCATGTACGTCTATTTCGACGTCGATGAAGCTACCTATCTGCATTATCAGGCGATGGCGCGTAAAGGCGAAAATCGCGGATCGCTGCCGGTGGAAGTGGCGTTGACCGGCGAAGAGGGCTTTCCGCATCGCGGCACCGTGGATTTCCTTGATAACCAGCTGACCGCCAGCACCGGTACCATCCGCATGCGCGCCTCGCTGGATAATCAGCAGCGTCAGTTCACGCCAGGCCTGTTTGCCCGCGTGCGCCTGCCGGGCAGCGCCGACTTCACCGCCCTGTTAATCGACGATAAAGCCGTGCTCACCGATCAGGATCGTAAGTACGTTTACGTGGTCGATGCGCAGGGTAAAGCCCAGCGCCGCGATATTCAGGCCGGTGATTTAGCCGATGGCCTGCGCATTGTGCAGCAAGGCCTGAAACCCGGCGACAAGGTGATCGTTAACGGCTTGCAGAAAGTCTTTATGCCTGGCATGCCGGTGACCGCCCAACCGGTGGCGATGCGCTCCGCTCAATAACCTTCGAGACTGCCTTTTATGGATTTCTCCCGCTTTTTTATCGACCGGCCGATCTTCGCCGCGGTGCTGTCGATTTTGATCTTTACCACCGGATTGATCGCCATTCCGCTGCTGCCGATCAGTGAATATCCCAACGTGGTGCCACCCAGCGTGCAGGTGCGCGCGGAATATCCCGGCGCCAACCCCAAAGTGATTGCAGATTCCGTGGCGACGCCGCTGGAAGAAGCCATCAACGGGGTAGAAAACATGATGTACATGAAATCCGTGGCCGGTTCTGATGGCGTGCTGGTCACCACCGTGACCTTCCGTCCAGGCACCGATCCGGATCAGGCGCAGGTTCAGGTGCAGAACCGCGTGGCTCAGGCCGAAGCGCGTCTGCCGGAAGAGGTGCGACAACTCGGCCTCACCACGCAGAAGATGTCACCGACGCTGACGCTGGTGGTGCACATGTTCTCGCCGCACGGCAAGTACGATTCACTCTATCTACGTAACTACGCCACGTTGAAGGTGAAAGATGAACTGGCGCGCCTGCCGGGCGTGGGTCAGATTCAGATCTTCGGGGCCGGTGAATACGCGATGCGCGTGTGGCTCGATCCCAATAAGGTGGCGGCGCGTGGCTTGACCGCATCCGATGTGGTCAGCGCGATGCAGGAGCAGAACGTGCAGGTTTCTGCCGGTCAGCTTGGCGCGGAGCCGCTGAAGAAACAGAGTGATTTCCTGCTGTCGATCAACACCCAAGGTCGTCTGGAGAGCGAAGAGCAGTTCGGCAATATCATCCTGAAAACCGCCGACGACGGCACGCTGGTGCGCCTGCGTGATGTGGCGCGCATTGAGATGGGTTCCGGCAGCTACGCGTTGCGTTCGCAGCTGAACAACAAAGATGCGGTGGGTATCGGTATCTTCCAGGCGCCGGGTGCCAATGCTATCGACCTGTCGAATGCGGTGCGCGACAAAATGGCTGAACTGGCAACCCGCTTCCCGGACGATGTGCAGTGGGCCGCGCCGTACGATCCAACGGTGTTCGTACGTGATTCGATCCGTGCCGTGGTGCAAACGCTGTTCGAAGCGATTGTGCTGGTGGTGCTGGTGGTGATTCTGTTCCTGCAGACCTGGCGCGCGTCGATCATCCCGCTGCTGGCGGTGCCGGTTTCGGTGGTCGGTACCTTCAGCATCCTCTATCTGCTCGGCTTCTCGCTCAATACCCTGAGTTTGTTTGGGCTGGTGTTAGCAATCGGTATCGTGGTGGATGACGCCATCGTGGTGGTGGAGAACGTCGAACGTAATATCGAACAAGGCTTGTCGCCGACGGCGGCGGCGCATCAGGCGATGCGTGAAGTGTCCGGGCCGATTATCGCCATTGCGCTGGTGCTGTGTGCGGTGTTCGTACCGATGGCGTTCCTGTCCGGCGTTACCGGTCAGTTCTATAAGCAGTTTGCGGTGACGATTGCCATTTCGACGGTGATCTCCGCCATCAACTCGCTGACACTGTCACCGGCGCTGGCGGCGCTGCTGCTGAAGCCGCATGATGCCGCGAAGGATATGCCGACGCGAATTATCGATCGCCTGCTCGGCTGGCTGTTCCGTCCGTTTAACCGCTTCTTCCAGCGCAGTTCGGATGGCTATGAATCGCTGGTGGGTAAAACCTTGCGTCGTCGTGGTGCGGTGTTCGGCGTGTACGTGCTGCTGCTGGCCGGTGCGGGCTTTATGTTCCATACCGTGCCGGGCGGCTTTATTCCGACCCAGGATAAGCTCTATCTGATTGGCGGCGTGAAGATGCCGGAAGGTTCGTCGCTGGCACGTACCGATGAAGTGATTCGCAAGATGAGCGAAATCGGCATGAACACCGAAGGCGTGGCCTATTCGGTCGCCTTCCCCGGCCTGAATGCGTTGCAGTTCACCAACACGCCGAATACCGGCACGGTGTTCTTCGGCCTGAAACCGTTCAACGAGCGTAAGCGCAGTGCGGCGGAGATCAACGCCGAGATCAACGCCAAAATCTCGAAAATCCAGCAAGGCTTTGGCTTCTCGATTATGCCGCCGCCGATTTTGGGTCTGGGACAAGGTTCGGGTTATTCGCTGTATGTGCAGGATCGCGCAGGCTTGGGTTACGGCGCGCTGCAAACCGCCATCAACACCATGACGGGTGCGGTGTTACAGACGCCGGGCATGATGTTCCCGATTTCATCCTACCAGGCCAACGTGCCGCAGTTGGATGTGCAGGTGGATCGTGATAAAGCCAAAGCGCAAGGCGTGTCGCTGACCGAACTGTTCAGTACGCTGCAAACCTATCTGGGATCGTCGTACGTTAACGATTTCAATAAGTTTGGTCGTACCTGGCGCGTAATGGCGCAGGCGGACGGCGATTTCCGCGATAGCGTGCAGGATATCGGTAATCTGCGTACCCGCAACGATCGCGGCGAAATGGTGCCGATTGGCAGCATGGTGAATATCACCACCACGTACGGCCCGGATCCGGTGATTCGCTACAACGGTTATCCGGCAGCGGACCTGATTGGCGATGCCGACCCACGCGTGCTCTCTTCGGCGCAGGCGATGCAGAAGCTGGAAGAGATGTCGACGCAGGTGCTGCCAAACGGCATGAACATTGAATGGACCGACCTGAGCTATCAACAATCAACGCAGGGCAATACCGCGCTGATCGTCTTCCCGGTCGCCGTTTTACTGGCGTTCCTGGTGCTGGCAGCGCTGTATGAAAGCTGGACGTTACCGCTGGCGGTGATCCTGATTGTGCCGGTAACCATGCTCTCTGCGCTGGTCGGCGTGTGGCTGACCGGTGGCGATAACAACGTGTTTGTGCAGGTTGGGCTGGTGGTGCTGATGGGGCTGGCGTGTAAGAACGCGATTCTCATCGTCGAGTTTGCGCGTGAGCTGGAGATGCAGGGCAAGAGCATTGTCGATGCGGCGCTGGAAGCCTGTCGTCTGCGTCTGCGTCCCATCGTCATGACCTCGATTGCCTTTATCGCCGGTACCATTCCGCTGATTCTTGGTGAAGGTGCGGGCGCGGAAGTGCGCGGCGTTACCGGAATTACCGTGTTCTCTGGCATGCTGGGCGTGACGCTATTTGGTCTGTTCCTGACACCAGTGTTCTATGTGACGCTGCGTAAGCTGGTGACGCGCAAGCAGCCGCAGGGTGAAGTGCAAACGGTGTGAAGGTTTTAGGTTAAATGAACAATCCGGGCCAAGTGCCCGGATTTTTTATAAATGTGCAGCCTACAGAAACCTTGTCAAACAACCGTAGGGTCGCCATTTATGGTGACCGATTAGCTAAAAATGAAGTGCAGTTCGCTAATGTGCATGGAATTGTATGGCTGGAGCATGAGGTAATAAAAAAGGTCGCCATGAATGGCGACCCTACGGGGTGTGGTTTTAGCGGCCTTTCTTACACAGGTCGGCGAGTTCGAGATCGGGCAGCTCTTCGCAGTTGCTGGTGTCGTTATGCTTCAGTTCGGCCAGCGCGTCCGCTACGGTGCGGGTTTCCAGCACTTTTAACGACGCTTCTTCAGCCTCTTCAGCAATCGATTTGAAATACCAACACAGGTTGGCACTGACCAAACAACGCGGTGCCACATCAGGGCGCGATGCCCAGAGTTTTTTATCTTCAATCACAGAAGTATAAATATCGCGCAGCGTGATCTCAGCGGCCGGGCGACCCAAATGAATCGAGCCGGTGCGGCCAAGCGTTGAGACGATGATGCCGTCACGCGTGAGCGGAACCATAAGTTTCCGAATGAAACTGGGGTTCGCTTCAAGACCATACGCCAATATGGCACTGGTCGAGCGTTTACCCAGTTGCTCCGCCATCGCTACGCTCAAAACCATCTGCAAAGCTGTCGGGAAGCGGTAATCAAGCATTTCTATATCCTGAGTTGCGGTTATCTTGTTGTTTTTATGCCGCGACAGTGAGTAATCAATGAGCAATAAATATAACAAACACTGTTGCTTTTTAGAAGTCAACGTCCGTGATCCAGGCACGTATTCCCCATTTAATCGGGCAGAAGCGCACAGGCTGCTTAGTTTATCACTCCCCTTTCCGACTGTGGGCTGGCCTGCGGCAACTTCTGCTGCAAAAGCACCACCAACAGCACGTTAATCAACGCCAGAACGCACAACAACCACAGCGTGGCGCTGGCTCCGAGGTGCTGAAACACATAGCCGCCAACCAGCGGCGTCAATGCCTGGCCGATTAAAGCGGGACGCGCCATGCGCCCTACCACAATCGCGTAAGCCTCTGGTTTGACCATCACCAGCGGTAAAGTTCCCCGCACAATGGCACGCAACCCATTCCCGGCACCGTACAGCACCATGCTGAGCACCGCAAATTGCGGATAACACGCCAGCAGCAGCAAGCCGAGCGCCACTAATCCCACCGAGAAAAAGGTGGTCCAGATCGGGTGACCGCGCTTAAAGGCGATATCCACGATGCGTGATCCCACCTGACACGGGCCGAGAATCGCGCTGATGGCCAGCGCCGACGCCAGCGTGTGGCCGCTGGCCTGCAGCAAGGTGATCAGCTGTACCGAAATGGCCGTCATGATCACCGATGCGAGAGTGAAAATGCTGCACAGCAGCCAAAACAGCGTTGGCGCCAGTTCGTCGCCCTGCGCGGTTGGTTTTGCTTTGGCGGCGGCAATTTTACCTTCCGGCGCGGGCAGCGCGTAAAGGTAGGCGGGCAACACTGAAACACATAGCAATCCGGCGATAGCAAAACAGGCGCCACGCCAATCCAGCCAGTGAATCAGCAGCGCGGTGCCAGGCCACACTAAAGTGGTACAGAAGCCGGAGATCAGCGTGATGCCTGTAATCGCACCGCGCGCCTGGCCGCCGTACAGCGTGCCGAGCGTGGCAAACAGCGCATCGTACAGGCCCATCGCCATACCAATGCCGATAATCAGCCAGGCAAAAAGAAACAGCGGCAGGTTATGACTCAATCCCATGATCACCAGACCGAGTGCCATCACCGCCCCGCTCGCCGCCAGCAATGCGCGGCCATAAGTGCGAGAAATCAGTCGCCCGCTCAGCGGTGCCAGCAAACCGGAAATCAGCATGCCGAGCGATAGCGCGCCATACACCCATTGTTGCGACCAGCCGGTTTCCGCCACGATGGGATTAGCCATCACCGCCATAAGATAGAAGGAGCCGCCCCATGACAGGATTTGCACTAATCCAAGCGTAACGATGGCGGCGGCAGGTGGCTTTGGCTGAGGCTTCACAACAATTATCCATTAGCAGGCAAAGCATTGTTATAACACGTTCATCCCGCTGGAAAAATCCCGCCGTTAGCTGCTTAACAAAAACCTTGCGCTGCGCTGGCAGACCGGCATCTAAGTCAGTACACTGAACAGTATGTTGTAACTATGGAGGCCAATTATGGCTCGTTATGATTTGGTTGCCGATCTGCATGACTGCGTCAATGCGCTGGAAGCGGGTTTGGGCGCGTTGCGTCAACAGATTGAGCAGCAACCGCTGCTGATTGCGCGGGTGTTTGGCCTGCCGGAAATCGAGAAAGGCCGTGAACATGATGAAATTGAACGCATCGCGGTGACGCAGCATCTTGGCAAAACGGCGCGCGATATGGCGCTGGCGCACTATTGCCGCCTGTTTATGCAGCATCAATCGGAAAAGCTCAGCACCAAAGCCGCCGTGCGTTTGCCGGGCGCGATTTGCATTGAAGCCGACGGCGATGTGCATGAACAGATTACGCAGCAGGTTGCGGAAATAAATACCCTGAAGCAGCGGCTGGAACAGCTGATTACCGTGGAGTCGGGCTTGCCGAGCGAAGCGCGCTTTGAGTTTGTCCACCAGCATCTGCGCGGGTTAATTACGCTCAATGCTTACCGCAGCGTGACGCTGCTTCACTCACCGGACAGTTTGCGCTTCGGCTGGGCAAATAAAAATATCATCAAAAACGTCACGCGTGATGAGGTGGTTGAACAGCTGGAGCGCAGCCTGAAGGCCAATCGCGCTCAGGCGCCGTGGACGCGCGAGCAGTGGGCGGAAAAAGTGCAATTGGAGCTGGAAGCGATCCTCGCGTTACCGGCGGGTGCGAAACTGAAAATCAAACGTCCGGTTAAGGTGCAGCCGATTGCCCGCGTGTGGCGCGCCAGCGAAAAGAAACAGGTGCAACTTGCCTGCCCTTCTCCGCTGTTGGTGCTGTGCCGCGATCGCACCCAGGTACCGATTCTGGGTGAGCTGCTGAATTACGATGCCGATAACGTGGCTTATCGCCACAAACCGCTGGCCGAGCCGCTGCATCTGATCATTCCGCGCCTGCATTTATGGAGCGATCGGCAGGTTTAAAAATAAATTTCAAAATCACTGCATCCAATTCATCACCTGCCCTCGTATATCAGAGTGTGAGCAACTTCTTCGCTCCCTACTACGAGGATTTATGATGAAAAAGCTAATGGGCATTGCAGTCGTATCCAGCACTTTACTGTTCACCGCAGGTGCATTCGCCGCGATGGATAATGGCTCCGTGATGGTAGGCGGAGCCGCGATGTATCCGCAAAAGAACATCGTTGAAAACGCGCTGAACTCTAAAGATCACACCACGCTGGTTGCTGCTGTTAAAGCGGCGGGCTTGGTGGAAACCCTCGAAGGTAAAGGTCCGTTTACCGTCTTCGCGCCAACCAATGCGGCCTTCGCCAAGTTGCCAGCGGGCACCGTTGATAGCCTGGTGAAACCGGAGAACAAAGCGAAGTTGACCAGCATCCTGACTTATCATGTGGTGGCGGGCAAATACGACATGAAAGCGCTGGAGATGAAAATCAAGCAAGGTGGCGGTCATGCCGAGCTGAAAACTGTTAACGGCCAACCGTTGTGGATTATGAATAATGGCCCGCACAATATTCAACTGAAAGATGGTCAAGGCAATGTGGCGAATATCAGCACTTATGACGTCAATCAGAAAAATGGTGTGATTGATGTGATTGATACCGTCTTAATGCCTAAGTAATTGCCTATACTCGGATTGGGCATTTTAGCCAACCGGGAAGATTATGGATAATAGGCTAACAGAACAATTAGTGACGTTATTGCCGGCGATCGCACAGGGCGATCGCCGCGCGTTTGAACAACTCTATCGACTGACTTCGCCACATCTCTTCGCCCTCACCCTGCGCATGCTACGCCAGCAAGGCTGGGCGGAAGAGGTGCTGCACGATTGCTATCTCACTATCTGGAACCGCGCCAACGCCTACGATGCCGCCCTTAGCGCGCCGATGACATGGATGACGCACATTGTGCGCAATCGCTGCATTGACGGGTTACGCAGCGGACAAGCGCGCATGACGCTTAATACAGAAGAGTTTGACGATCTAATGCAGATAACGGCGGAAGACGAACAGAATACCTGGCACGATCCGGCGCAAGCCGATCGCCTGCGACACTGCATTGGCCACCTGAGCAGCGAACAGCAGCAAAGCATCACGCTCGCCTATTATCAGGGAATGTCCCACAGTGATATTGCCGCCTGGCTACAACAGCCAGTTGGCTCGGTAAAAAGCTGGATTCGCCGCGCGCTGGAGCATCTGCGGGAGTGTGTGGGCCTATGAACGAAAACTTACAACGCGATGATGCCTTAGCGGCCGAGTATGCGCTGGGCACCTTAAGCGAGCTGGCGCGTTTGCGCTTTGAGCGCAGGCTGCGTAACGAGCCCGAGCTTGCGGCTAACGTCGCACGCTGGCAAACCATGCTGGCGGGCCTTGATAATCAGCTTGCGCCGGTCACGCCGCCGGAAAAGGTGTGGAAGAAGATTACGTTGAGCTTGCCCGAGCAACGCGCGATTCAACCTAAACGTCATTATGCCGGCTGGCTGGCGGCCGCCAGTATCGCGGCGATCGCCCTGCTCGCCTCACTGTTCCTGCAGCAGCCGACGTTAACACCGTTGACGGTACTGAACGATGCTCAGCATCAACAGCAATGGGTGGTCAGCGCGGACAGCAAACTGGCGCAGCTGAGCCTGACGCCGTTACATCCGGTGGCCATCGCCGACAGCAACAGTTTGCAGCTGTGGCTGATTCCGCCGGGCAAATCGCCGATTTCGCTGGGTTTGCTGGATAACCAGAAGGCAACCGATGTTGCGTTAAATAGCACGATTTCTCGCTCAGGCGTGATCGCTATCAGCCTTGAACCGCGCGGCGGCTCGCCAACGGGCCAGCCAACCGGTCCGGTGATGTATAGCGGGCAGCTGTAAATCAACGCACATTCCGTAGCGGCGCGATTTATCGCGCAATGAATTGCGCCGCTACGATGGGTGCTATGTCTCCTAACTTTTAACAGCAAATTACTGCTTCATGCTGCCAACCATCTCTTCCGGACGTACCCACTCATCGAACTGCTCTTCGGTCAGATAGCCGAGCTTCAGCGCCGAGCCTTTTAGTGTCAGGCCCTCTTTATGGGCTTTCTTGGCGATTTCCGCCGCTTTGTCGTAACCGATATGGGTATTCAGCGCGGTCACCAGCATCAGCGATTCGTTCAGCAACTGATCGATGCGCTCGCGTACCGGCTCAATGCCAATCGCGCAGTGGTGATTGAAGCTGTCCATACCGTCGGCCAGCAGTCGCACCGATTGCAGGAAGTTGTGGATCACCATTGGACGGAACACATTGAGCTCAAAGTTGCCGGACGCGCCGCCAATGTTCACCGCCACGTCGTTGCCCATCACCTGGCAACACAGCATGGTCAGCGCTTCGCACTGCGTCGGGTTCACTTTGCCCGGCATAATTGAGCTGCCAGGTTCGTTTTCCGGGATCGCCAGTTCGCCGATGCCGCAACGCGGGCCAGAGGCCAGCCAGCGTACATCGTTGGCAATTTTCATCAGCGAAGCCGCCAGACCTTTCAGCGCACCGTGCGCGTGGACCAGCGCATCGCAGGTCGCCAGCGCTTCAAACTTATTCGGCGCAGTAACAAATGGCTGTTTGGTCAAATCGGCCAGCGCTTTGGCTACACGTACCGCGTATTCCGGATGGGTATTCAGGCCGGTACCAACTGCGGTGCCACCCAGCGCCAGCTCCGCCACGTGCGGAATACTGTTTTCGATGTGCTTGAGATTGTGCTCGAGCATCGCCACCCAGCCGGAGATCTCCTGGCCGAGCGTCAGCGGGGTCGCATCCTGCAAGTGGGTTCGGCCAATCTTGACGATATCTTTGAAAGCGTCGGACTTCTCACTCAGCGTCTTTTTCAGCACATGAATCTGCGGAATCAGCTGCTCCCGCACGGCGATGACCGCGGCCACGTGCATGGCGGTGGGGAACACATCGTTGGAGCTTTGGCTTTTATTCACGTCGTCATTGGGGTGCACCAGACGCGACATGCCACGCTCGCCGCCAAGAATTTCACTGGCGCGGTTGGCCAGCACTTCATTCATGTTCATGTTGGTCTGGGTGCCGGAGCCAGTCTGCCAGATCGCCAGCGGGAACTCGTCGCTGTGTTTATCTGCCAGCACTTCGTCGGCGGCTTTAAGAATCGCCTGGGCGCGATCGGCAGGAAGCAAGCCGAGATCCTGGTTCACCTGCGCCGCCGCACGCTTGGTCAGCGCCAGCGCATGCACCAATGCCACTGGCATTTTCTCGGTTGAGATTTTGAAATGTTCCAGCGAACGCTGGGTTTGTGCGCCCCACAACTTATCTGCCGGTACTTCGATCGGTCCCATTGAGTCTTTTTCAATGCGATTGGCTGCCATGACTACGTCTCCTTAGCTCAGATTTTGAGGTTTCCGCTCTAAACGCCTTCCCGCGACGCCGTTGAGCGAGCAAGATTGTCACATACAAGAATTTAACATTATGCGAGCCTATCGCCTTTATTGCACTTGTTCGTGTATTTTCTATGGCACTTTCTGCTTTAATAAGCCTATTTACTTACGGTTATTAAGGGTAAACGATGCAAAAATTGAACAATTCGCTGCAAAATTACGCCTGGGGCAGCAAAACTGCGCTGACAGAACTCTACGGCATCGAAAATCCACAAGGTTTGCCGATGGCGGAACTGTGGATGGGCGCGCACCCGAAAAGCCCTTCGACCGTTGAGATCAACGGTGAAGCGCGTTCTCTGCGCGAAGTGATTGATGCCGACAAAGTCGCCACGCTAGGCAATGCGGTGGCGGAACGTTTCGGCGAGCTGCCATTCCTGTTTAAAGTACTGTGCGCCGATCAGCCTTTGTCGATTCAGGTACACCCGAGCAAAGCCGCTGCTGAAGAGGGTTTTGCGCGTGAAAATGCCGCTGGTATTCCACTCAGCGCCGCTGAACGTAACTATAAAGACGCCAATCACAAGCCCGAGCTGGTGTATGCGCTGACGCCATTCCAGGCGATGAACGGTTTCCGCGAGCTGCATGAAATTGTCTCGCTGCTGGAGCCGGTGGCCGGTGCGCATCCGCAAATCGCTCACTTCCTCGAAAACGCTAACGAAGCCAATCTGGCAAAACTGTTCGCCACCCTGCTTTCGCTGCAAGACGAGGCCAAATCGCGCGCCATCGGCGTACTGAAATCGGCGCTCAATGCGCGTGAAGGCGAACCGTGGCAGACGATCAAATCCATCGCCACCGATTATCCGGACGACAGCGGGCTGTTTTCGCCGCTGCTGCTCAATGTCATCACCCTGCAGCCGGGTGAAGCGATGTTCCTGTTTGCCGAAACGCCGCACGCGTATCTGAAAGGCGTGGCGCTGGAAGTGATGGCGAACTCCGATAACGTGCTGCGCGCCGGTCTGACGCCGAAGTTTATCGATATCCCGGAACTGCTGGCTAACCTGAAATTCCAGGCAAAACCGGCCGCGACGCTGTTGACTCAGCCGCAGCGCGACGGCGAAACCCTGAACTTCCCGATTCCGGTAGAAGACTTTGCCTTTGCCATTCATGGACTTTCTGCTGCGCCGCAATCGCTGGCACAAAACAGCGCTGCCCTGCTGTTCTGTATTGAAGGCCAGGCGGTGATTGAGAAGTCCGGTCAACAGCTGGTGCTGAAGCCAGGCGAATCCTGCTTTGTCGCCGCCAATGAGTCGCCGGTCAACGCGGCGGGCACCGGTCGTCTGGCGCGCGTATTTAACACGCTCAACTGAGTTCCGGCTGACGCTGCCAGCATTAACTGCTATTCTTTCAAACTATTAATTTAAAACGCCTGCGGGCGTTTTTCTTCACCCGTCGCGCACCGACCAGCGGCGTGCGGACGCAAGGATAAGGACGACACAGCGATGAAAAAGACCCAGGTTGCCGTAGGTGTAATTGTGGCGCTCGGCGTGATTTGGACTGGTGCTGCATGGTTTACCGGTAAACAACTGGAAAGCCACATGGATCAGATGTTGCAGAATGCCAACGCGCAGCTGAATGCTTACGCACCGAACAGCCGACTTACGCTGAGCTATCAGGATTACCAGCGCGGCGTGTTCAGCAGCAAAACCAAGTTGGTAGTACAGGCTAGCTCGCAAACCAATGACAACCCGCTGTTGAAGCCTGGTCAAAGCATCGTGCTGAACGAGACTATTGATCACGGTCCTTTCCCGTTCGCCCAGTTGAAGCGCGGCAGCCTGATCCCAAGCATGGCGTCGGTGCATACCGAGCTGGAAAACACCGATGCGGTGAAGAAACTGTTTGAACTAACCAACGGCAGATCGCTGGTTAATGCTGATACCCGCGTCGGTTACAGCGGTGCGACCAATACCGATCTCAACCTGCTGGCGGTGGATTACAATAATCCGCAGACCGGCGATCGTCTGGCCACCAACGGCGGCACGCTGAACATCAGCGCCGACAGCAAAGGCGACAAAGTCAGCCTCGACGGCGACTTCTCCAGCATCGCGGTCACCAGCAAAAATCAGGTGGAACAGCCAGTGCTGTTCACGCTCAATGGCCTGAAGCTGAGCGGCGATACCCACCTCAGCCCGGAAGGCGTGCGCGTTGGCGATCAGTCGATCTCTCTGGATAAACTGGATGCCAGCATCAACGGTCAGGAAGGTTTGTCACTGGAGAAGCTGAAAACCACCTCTTCCTTCGACAATAAAGAGGGCAAGATTGGCGGGCAGCTGGATGTCAACGTTGACAAGATTACCCTGCAGAAGCAGCCATTTGGTGAAGCTAAGCTGGCGATGAAGTTTGCGCAATTTGATGCGCAGGCGGTGAAAGCCTTCTCGGATACTTACAATGCGCAGATGCAGGATCTGCTGAACCAGCCGGGCGTGGCGGAAGATCCAATTCGCTATCAGGCCAGCGTGCAAACCATCCTGCGTAATAACCTGCCAACGCTGTTGAAAGGCTCGCCAACGCTGAGCATCGCGCCGTTGAGCTGGAAAAATGACAAAGGTGAAAGCACCTTTAACCTGAACGTCGGCTTTAACGATCCGGCCACCGTCACCGGCGAAGCGCAGAGTTTGGGTGCCGCAGTGGATCGCGTGCTGAAAACCCTCGACGGCAAGCTGGCGATCAATATGCCGATGGCGACAGAAACCATGCGTCATGTCGGTTTAGCGGAAGGTTATCAGGGTGATGATGCGCAGAAGCTGGCGGATCAGCAGGTGAAAGGTTTAGCGGCGATGGGCCAGATGTTCCGCCTGACGCAGCAGCAGGATGACAACATCGTCACCAGCCTGCAATACGGCAACGGTCAGGTAACCATGAACGGCGACAAGATGACGCTGGAGCAGTTCCTGTCACGTTATATGCTTGGCGCACCGACCAGCGAAGGCATGCCTGAGTAAATCACTTAAGCAATAAATTGCCAATGTATGCAGGTGCGCATGAATGCGCACCCTACGAAAATCCCGCCAAATCCCCGTAGGGTCGCCATTTATGGCGACCTTTTCACGCTTAACTGACAAGCATTAGGCCAATTGGCCGCCCTTAAACTTCCCCGCGCATTAGCTGCGGCGGCACAATCAAGTTTTGAATCTCCGCTTCCGGCTGCGCCAGCCGCTGCAACATCCTTTCCGCCGCCCTTCTTCCTACATCACGCGCTTCGCTACTGACAAAGGTCATGGTGGGATCGTGCAACTCCCGCTGCGGATCGTCATTAAAGCCCACCAGCGCCAACTGCTGCGTGTAGTAGCTATCCACCGCGCCTTCACCAAAGGTTCGCCCACAGCGTAACGCGCCGAAATAGCAGCCGAGCGCGGTGCTGCCGTTATGCGCCAAAATCGCCGTGATGCCGGGATGTTGACGCAACAATTGCAGCGTCAACGCCGACACGCTTTGCTGGCGATCGTCACACTCAATGATCCAGTCGGAGCGAAACGGCAAACCGTATTGCAGCAAAGTGGCGCAATAGCCGCCAATCCGCTCGGCGCGCGTCAGTGACGATCCCAAACCGCCCATCCAGGCGATGCGCTGATGGCCCTGACGAATCAGATACTCCGTCGCCATGCGCGCCGCCTGACTATTATCGGGACGCAATGAGTCGACGTTATCCAGGCTGCTGGCGCGTGAGGCGCAGACTAACGCAATGTTCTGCTCCTGCGCCTGCGGCACCAGCGTTTCCGCCTGCGCCACCGCGCCGCCGAGCACAATCCCTTCCGCGCCCTGCGCCACCAGCGTGTCAAAACAGCGTTTAAGATGTTGGCCGTGCTGACCGCTTTGTGTCAGCACCAGCACTTTGCCCTGCTGCTCCAGCACTTCGCTAAGCCCGGCCGTCATCGCAGCATAAAATGGCTGGCTGAGATCGCGCACGATCAAGCCGATTACGCCGCTTTCGCCGCCGCGCAAGATTGAGGCCGAACGATTACGCACGTAGCCAAGCTGCTCAATCGCCTGATTGACACGTGTGGCCGTAGCGGGCGAAATACGCCCTTTGCCGGAGAGCACCAACGACACGGTAGAGACCGACACCCCGGCGACCAACGCCACATCATGAATAGTGGTTTTCTGCTGGGACATAGCGTTCCGTTACCAACGTCCAAATTCAAAGAGGTAAAACGTTACACTGATTGCACCAAAAATAAAGTCTGCAATTAGTCACTCTTTGTGATTATAGCCACAAAAATAAGTGGTAAAACGTTTTATCATCCTTGACCACATTGAAGCCTTTAACTTTTATTGCCAGGAGAGTCTATGTCCGCCAGTCGTCCCAAAATGTCACTTTGGGAGTTTTTCCAAAGTCTGGGCAAAACATTTATGTTGCCCGTCGCACTGCTTTCGTTCTGCGGTATCCTGCTCGGCATCGGCAGTTCGCTCAGCAGCCGCGATGTGCTCACGCTCATCCCCGCGCTCGATCAGCCTTTCCTGCAATATATGTTTATCTGGCTGGCGAAGATCGGTTCCTTTGCTTTTAGCTATCTGCCGGTGATGTTTGCGATTGCCATTCCGCTCGGTATGGCGCGTGAGAACAAAGGCGTGGCAGCGTTTGCCGGTTTTGTTGGCTATGCGGTGCTGAACCTGAGCATCAACTTCTGGCTCAACATCAACGGCATTCTGCCAACCACCGATGCGGCGGTACTGAAAGCCAATAACGTACAAAATATTCTCGGCATTCAGTCCATCGACACCGGCATTCTCGGCGCGGTGATCGTCGGTATCGTAGTGTTCTGGCTGCATGAGCGTTTCCACAACATTCGCCTGCCAGATGCGCTGGCGTTCTTCGGTGGCACGCGCTTTGTGCCGATCGTCACCGCGATGGCGATGGGCGTGCTGGGCTTAGTGGTTCCGCATATCTGGCCATTCTTCGCCCGTGCGATTACCGGCCTTGGCTGGGTGATTAACAGCGCCGGTGAATTTGGTCCGATGATTTTTGGTACCGGCGAACGTCTGCTGCTGCCGTTTGGTTTGCAGCACATTTTGGTGGCGATCATCCGCTTTACCGATGCGGGCGGCACCATGGATGTGTGCGGTAAAAGTGTCAGCGGTGCGTTAACCATCTTCCAGGCGCAATTGGCGTGTGCGGATACGCACGGCTTTGCCGAGAGCGCCACGCGTTTCCTGTCGCAGGGTAAAATGCCGGCCTTCCTCGGCGGTTTGCCGGGTGCAGCATTGGCGATGTATCACTGCGCCCGTCCGGAAAACCGTCATAAAATTAAAGGCCTGCTGATTTCCGGCGTGGTGGCGTGCGTCGTGGGCGGCACCACGGAACCGCTGGAGTTCCTGTTCCTGTTTGTCGCGCCGGTGCTGTATCTGATCCACGCACTGCTGACCGGTTTAGGCTTCACCGTGATGGCGATGCTGGGTGTGACTATCGGTAACACCGACGGCAACGTGATCGACTTCTTCGTCTTCGGCGTGCTGCACGGCCTCTCCACCAAATGGTATTGGGTGCCGGTCATTGCTGCGGTGTGGTTCGTGTCTTATTACGTTATCTTCCGTTTTGCCATCAGCCACTTCAATATCAAAACCCCAGGTCGCGAAGTGGAAACCAACAGCGTGGAGCAGCAGGTTAATCGCGCAGCTGTCGGTAAATCGGGCTTCAACACGCCAGCGATTCTGTCGGCGCTGGGCGGCGTGGAAAACATCGCTTCACTGGATAACTGCCTGACGCGTCTGCGCATTACCGTGGTCGATATGAGCAAGGTGGATGATGCAATACTGAAAGCCAACGGCGCGATTGGCGTGGTGCATGTCAATGCCACCAATCTGCAAGTGGTGATGGGCCCGCAGGTGCAGTCGGTCAAAGATGAGATGGCACACCTGATGAGTGCGACGGTGTAATGATGCCGGATTTTAATTTCAATCAGGTGGTGGATCGCCACGGCAGCTGGTGTACGCAGTGGGATTTCGTGGCCGATCGGTTTGGCGTGGCGGATTTACTGCCCTTCACCATCTCCGACATGGATTTCGCCACCGCGCCTTGCATCATCGAGGCGCTGCAACAGCGCCTCACGCACGGGGTGTTTGGTTACAGCCGCTGGCAGCATGATGATTTTCTTTCTGCCATTCAACACTGGATGCGCAGCCGTTTCGCTACTGAAGTCGCGGCAGAATCGTTGATTTATGGCCCGTCGGTGATTTACATGGTGGCGCAGCTGTTGCGCCACTGGACGCAGCCGGACGATGAAGTGCTGATCCACACGCCTGCTTACGATGCGTTTTACCACACCATCAACGGCAATCAGCGTCGCGTGCTGGAGCTGCCGCTGCAGCGCCACGGAAGTGAATGGCTGTGCGACATGGCGCAGCTGGAAAGCTTGCTGGCGCGTCCGCGCTGTAAAATGATGCTGCTGTGCAGTCCACACAATCCTACCGGCAAAGTGTGGCGCGAAGACGAGCTGCGCCAGATGGCCGCGCTGTGCGAAAAGCATGGCGTGAAGGTGATCAGCGATGAAATCCATATGGATATGGTGCTGAGTGATGCGCGGCATACGCCGTGGAGCGAGGTTGCGCAGTCCGATTGGGCGCTGTTCACCTCGGCCTCCAAGAGCTTCAATATTCCGGCGCTGACCGGCGCGTGGGGCATCATTCCGGACGAGCGCGATCGTCAGGCGTGGTTCCACGCGCTGAAGCAGCAGGATGGTTTATCCTCGCCGGCAGTAATGGCGCTTGCCGCCACCATCGCCGCGTATCGCGATGGCGCGCCGTGGCTGGATGCGTTGCGTACCCATTTACGTGGCAATATGCAGCACATCGCGCAGCGCCTGAATACGGCATTTCCGCAGCTTAACTGGCAGCCGCCCGCCGCCACTTACCTGGCGTGGATCGATCTCAATCCGCTTGGCATTGACGAACAGGCGCTGCAACAGCGTCTGATTCATCAACACAAAGTGGCGATCATGCCCGGTTCGACTTACGGTGCAGCCAGTCGCGGTTATCTGCGTCTCAACGCCGGTTGCCCGCGCAGCAAGCTGGATGATGGGCTGGATCGTCTCATCGCCGGGTTAAAATCGTTCTGAAATGCGACGGATGCTGATTAATTCAGCATCCGTTTTCCTGTTTGCGCAAATCGCTGGCGCTGTTGCGCAAGATGTTTTTATAATCCTCTGCACTTTATGAAACTTAAGCGAGTGCGCCATGATTGATCTAAAACTCCCCCTCACCGACATTCACCGCCACCTTGATGGCAATATCCGCGCACAAACCATTCTCGATTTAGGTCGTCAGCATAATCTTGCGCTGCCCGCTGATTCGCTTGATGCATTGCGCCCGCATGTGCAGGTCACCGCGAATGAACCGGATCTGGTGAGCTTCCTGCAGAAACTCGACTGGGGCGTGAAAGTGTTGGGCGATCTTGATGCCTGCCGCCGTATCGCGCTGGAAAACGTTGAAGATGCGGCGAGCGCTGGCATTCACTATGCGGAACTGCGCTTCTCACCGGGCTATATGGCAATGACCCACAAGCTGCCGATTGCCGGCGTGGTTGAAGCGGTGATTGATGGCGTGCGGGCCGGTATTCAGCAATATGGCGTTGATGTGCGCCTGACCGGCATTATGAGCCGTACCTTTGGTGAAGAAGCTTGCCTGCGCGAGCTGGAAGGTTTGCTGGCGCATCGCGATGGCATCACCGCCGTCGATTTGGCCGGTGACGAATTAGGCTTCCCAGGCAGCGAATTCCTCAGCCACTTTAATCGTGCGCGTGACGCCGGTTTCCGCATTACGGTTCACGCCGGTGAAGCCGCAGGCCCGGAAAGCATCTGGCAAGCGATTCGCGAGCTGGGCGCAGAGCGTATTGGTCACGGCGTGAAGGCGATTGAAGACCGCGCACTGATGGATTTCCTTGCCGAGCAGCGCATTGGTATTGAGTCTTGCCTGACCTCGAATATTCAGACCAGCACCGTATCATCGCTGAGCAGCCATCCGCTAAAAACCTTCCTGCAGCACGGCATTCTCGCCACCATTAACACTGACGATCCGGCGGTCCAGGGCGTTGAGCTGGCACATGAGTATGAAGTGGCGGCACCGCAAGCAGGATTGACGGCGGAAGAGATGCGTCAGGCGCAGGATAATGGCGTAACCATCGCGTTCCTGAGTGATGCCGAGAAAGCCGCGCTGCGCGCACGCGTGGCGGGATAAAAAAAGGTGCGCATAACGCGCACCTTACATTGTAGGGTCGCCATTCATGGCGACCGCTTTACAGAATTAACGCAACGACATAGTCTGGCGCTTCTCGGCGGACTGCAAGCCCAGCTCGATCAATTCCATAACCTGAATCGCCTCTTCTGCCTGCACCGGATTTGCACCTGTGCCCGCAATTGCATCACGAATACCTGCGTAATATGCCGGATAGTTGCCTGGCAAAGTCAGAAGCTCTTTCTCCACCATCACATCGCCTTCCGCCAGCGTCAGCGTACCGTTGCGCATGTCGTAGCCCCAATCTTCCTGCGGCGGACGTTCACCCGCTTTCAGACGATCTTCCTGTGGATCGAGGCCGTATTTCACGTAGCTGCCGCGCGTGCCGTGCACCACAAAGCGTGCTGATTCCGCCGCCACCAGCATGCTGGCGTGCAGCACCACGCGGCGCGTTGGATAGGTCAACACGGCATGGAAGTAATCGGTGGTTTGAGCGCCTGGACGCAGCTCTGCCATATCGACATTGATAGCGACCGGCGTGCCAAATAGCTGCAGCGCCTGGTCCAGCACGTGTGGTCCGAGATCGAACCAAATGCCGCTGCCCGCGCCTTTCATTTCACGCCAGCGCTGACGCACTTCAGGGCGGAAACGGTCAAAGTGGGATTCGAAGTAACGCACTTCGCCCAAGGTGCCGTCGTTCAGCAAGGATTTCAGCGTCAGGAAATCGCTGTCCCAGCGGCGGTTATGGAACACCGACAGCAGCAGACCTTTGGCTTTGGCCAGCGCATCCAGCTCACGCGCCTGTGACAACGTCACGGTAAATGGCTTATCGACCACCACGTGTTTACCGGCGTTAAGTGCCGCTTTGGCTAAGGGAAAATGGGTGTCATTCGGGGTCGGAATAACAATCAGTTGCAGTGTCGGGTCGTCCAGCAGCGCCTGTGGATCGGAAACCACCTGCACTGACGGCCAGTCAGCATGCACTTTGCTGGCATCGCTGCTCGAGATCGCCGCCAGCTCAACATCCGGCGTACCGGCGATCAAGGGTGCATGAAAGGTTTTGCTGGCAAAACCGTAGCCGATTAGGCCGACACGTAATTTATCGCTCATTCTCATTCCTCTTGTTCGTTACCAGACTGATTTAAGACGAATCGGTCTATAAGAACAAGGCGGAATCACCTGAAAACTCAGGAAATAGCACTCCGTGCGGATTGCCAGCTCTCATGAGCCACCAAAGCATCCTGGGCATCCTGGCTGCGGCGGCGGAAGTCGCTGGGGCTGACGCCAACGCGTTTGCGGAACACGCGCGAGAAGTAGAGCTGGTCGTCGTAGCCCACTTCGCGGCCAACAGAAGCAATCGGTTCCTGAGTGGTTTGCAGCAGCAGTTTGGCGCGGATAACCCGCTGATCTTCGCGCCAGCGCAGCAGATTAATACCCATTTGCTCGCGGAACAGATGCGCCAGCCGTGACGGCGACAGACAAACGTGACGCGCCACTTCTTCAATCTTCACTTCGCCCGCCAGATGATTGGTGACGTACTGGCAAGCTTCTATCACGCGTGGATCGCGAATCTGTTGATGGCTGCGCGGGTCCTCTTCCACCGCGCGCAGCAGCAGGCGCTCCAGCAGGTTCATCGCCAGCTCTTCGGCGAAGCGACGTCCGGAGTTGTGGGTTTGTTCGATGCTGGCGAACAGGCGATCAAACTCGGCACGCTGCGCTTCCGACAAACGTAAACGCCCCACGCCCTGACTTTCATCCTGCCACTGCAACCAATCGGTCCAGTAGGCGCGCGGACGGAAATAGACCCAGCGATGGAACCAGCATGGACTATCGGGTGCGCGTCCGTAATAGTGCGGTGTTTTCGGTTGAAACAGCAGCAGATCGCCCGGCTCGCAGTCGAAAGCGGATTCACCATCAAACACGCGGCCCTGACCTTTAATAGTCAGATTGAGGATGTAGCCTTTCATGCCGTGCGGACGATCGATAAAGAAATCGAGCGCGTCATTGGCGTTAATCGGCGTCAATCCTGCCACCAGCCAGGCATTGAACGCATAGCCCGGCAATAAGGGATTCTGCTGCTCACTCGGGGGTTCACGATGGTACATAGTGGCCTCACTTATCGCGTGAAATGCGGCGAGCGCGCCCGCTATCCGGCGCGCTCAGCCTTGGTTATCAGGCGGCTTTACTTTTTTGTTTGTAACGGTCAAAAATCACCGCCGCTAACAGTATCAAACCGCGCACCACATACTGTGAGAATGGCGAGATATTCAATAAATTCATCGCATTCTCAACCGTGCCGAGAATCAGCACGCCCGCTACCACGTACGAAATTTTGCCGATGCCGCCTTTCAGCGATACGCCGCCCAGCACGCAAGCCGAAATCACAATCAGCTCGTAACCGAGCGACGTCATTGGCTGGCCGCTGGTCATGCGCGACGCCAGAATGATGCCCGCCGCCGCCGACACTAAACCCGACAAGATGAAGATGATGATGCGCGTACGCACCACCGGCACACCGGCCAGACGCGCGGCTTCTTCGTTGCCGCCAATCGCCAGCGTATTGCGGCCAAAGGTGGTTTTATTTAGCAGGAAGCCGAACAGCACCATGGTGGCAATGGTCAGCCAGATTGGCGCCGGCACGCCGAGCCAGTTGGCGTAACCGAGGGTAAAGAAGCGCTCGTCTTCAATGCCCACCGCTTTGCCGTCGGAGAAGATATAAGCCAGACCGCGCACAATCTGCATGGTGGCCAGCGTGGTGATTAAGGCATTGATTTTCAACCGCGCGATGACGAAGCCGTTGATAAAGCCAGTGGCCATGCCGAGCAGTAAACCGGCCGCGACGCCAATCCATAGACTTTCGGTCATGTTGATCACCACTGCGGTGACCACACCGGCGCAGGCGATCACCGACGCCACTGAAAGGTCAAAGTCGCCTGAGGCGAGGCAGAACAGCATGCCGCACGCCACCATGCCGGACATCGACATCGCCAGACCGAGCCCTTTCATATTGATGATGGATCCAAAGTTCGGTACGAATATGGCACAAACGATAAACAGCAGTGCGAACACCACCAGCATGCCGAAGTTGTCCCAAATCCGCCCAAGTTGCAGCCCGTTGCGTTGCACCGGTGGCGTGTTGGAAGTGGTAGATGAAGCCATTATTGCTCTCCTTTACATCAGGCCACGGCGGCCGCTTGAGTGGTTTTCGGCATCGCCAGGCTCAGCGTCAGCTGCTCTGTGGCCGTGTCGTGGGACAGTTCACCGGCAATTTCACCTTCACGCATCACCAGAATGCGATCGGCTAATCCCATCACTTCCGGCAAGTCGCTGGAGGCAAACAGCACCGCAATGCCTTTTTTCGCCAGGGCATAAATCAGGTTGTAGATTTCGTGTTTGGCACCGACGTCAATGCCGCGCGTTGGCTCATCGAGCAGAATCACGTTCATCTCTTCCGACAGCCAACGGCCCAGAATTGCCTTCTGCTGATTACCGCCCGAAAGGTTCATGATCAGCTGCTGCGGACCCGGCGTTTTGATGTTGAGTGAACGAATGTGGATATCGGCATTTTTCGCCTCCCAGCTCGGTTTGATCAGGCAACCGGCGGTGAGATTGTGGCGACGCGCGCTGATGTTGATGTTATCGCGCACCGAATGCACCGGAATGATGCCCTCAGATTTGCGATCTTCCGGGCACAGCATGATGCCGGCGCGGATAGCGTCGATCGGCTGGCGAATGTTGAGCTTTTTGCCATCCAGCGTCACGGTACCGCCGCGCAGTTTGGTGGCACCGAACAGCCCTTTCATCAATTCGCTGCGTCCTGCGCCAACTAAGCCAAATAGCCCAACGATTTCACCGGCGCGCACCGTTAACGAAATCGGCGTGCGCACGCCCTTCGCCTCTACCGCGTCCAGCTGCAGACGCACGGGACCAAGTTCACGCGGCGCGTAACCATAAATATCCCCCAGATTGCGTCCCACCATCGCCTGCACCAGATCGTCGTGATGGGTGTTTTTCATGTCGGTGAAGGTACGCACATAGCGACCATCTTTAAACACGGTGATGGCATCGCTCAACGCGAAAATCTCTTCCATGCGGTGCGACACGTAAAGCACGGTGCGGCCCTGCTCGCGCAGCTGGCGGATGACGCGGAACAAGTGATCAATCTCGCGCGCTGACAGCGAGCTGGTCGGTTCGTCAAAGGCGATAATGCGCGCGTTACGCGCCAGCGCTTTGGCGATCTCCACCATCTGCCACTGGCCGAGCGACAGGTATTTCAGCGGCATATCCGGATCGATATCCATGCCGAGATTTTGCAGCTGCAAACCGGCTTCATAGCGCAGCAGTTTGCGATTCACCAAACCGCGCTTGTGCGGCAGCTGGCCGAGATAGATGTTCTCCGCCACGCTCATTTCCGGCACCAGATGCAGTTCCTGGTAAATGATCGCCACGCCGGCGTCCAGCGCATCCACGGTAGTGTTGAAACTCTTCGGCTGGCCTTTAATGCGAATTTCGCCGCCGCTCGGCTGATAACTGCCACTGAGGATTTTCAACAGCGTCGATTTACCGGCACCGTTTTCCCCCATCAGCGCGTGCACTTCACCGGCGCGGCAGCTGAATGAGATATCCTGCAGCGCTTTCACGCCGGGAAAGGTTTTGCTGATGCCATGAAACGACAGAAAGGCTTGATCAGTGTTCATGGAAACTCCTAAGTCATGGGCCCTGCGCATTAATGCGCACCCTACAAAACCGCATCGTAGGGTCGCCATTTATGGCGACCTTCCAAAACCGCTGATCCTTACTTCAGCCCTTTCTTATCCAGCTCGGCTTTGAAGTTATCGCGGGTAATCAGCACCACATCGGTGACTTCGGTGAACTTCGGCGGCTCCTGATCTTTGGTTACCCAGTTGTAGAGCATCTGGCTGCTCTTATAACCGTGCACATCCGGGCTTGGCAGCAGCGAACCGTAGAAGCCGGTGGCGGAACCTTTAGACAGCTCACTCACCGCATCGACACCGTTGATGCCGATACCAATCACATCGGGCGCCTTGAAGCCCTGACCTTCGGTGGCGCGCACGCCGCCCAGCACGGTGTTATCGTTCATGCCGAGAATCAGCCAGTGTTTAACTTCCGGATGCTGCACCAGCAGCGAGTTACCGGCGTCAAACGCGCCAGGAATATCGTTGGATTTGGTCGGTACCTGATAAATCTGCTTCTCCGGGAAACCGGCGGCTTTCAGCGCATCCATTGAACCGCTGGTGCGGCGGCGTGCAGTGTCGAGCTCGTTGGCGGTGATGGCCATCACGCCGGTCTCTTTCACATCCCAGCCGCGTTTCTGCATCTCTTTATACAGTTCTTGTCCCTGACGCTCGCCGATCTTGGTCGCGGCCATCATCACTAATGGCACGGTATCCATCGGCTTGCCTTTGGCGGTGACGAACTGGTCATCGACGGCGATCACTTTCAGACCGTAACCGCGCGCTTTGGCGACAATCGCCGAGCCGAGTTTGGGATCCGGCGTACAGATAACGAAGCCTTTCGCACCGCTGGCGGCCAGGCTATCGATAGCGTTGAGGGTTTTCTCGCCGTCAGGCACCGCAATTTTGATCACTTCGAAACCGAGATCCTTGCCGGCTTTATCCGCGAATTTCCATTCGGTCTGGAACCAGGGCTCTTCCGGTTGTTTGACAAGGAAACCGAGTTTCATGGTCTCGGCGATAGCGGATTGTGACATAACCGCAGCGAGACCAACCGCCGCCAGCGTTTTAGTGAATTTATGCATGATGCTCTCCGGCACAATGTTGTTTTAGGCTGTTATTAACCAATCGGTGTAAACGCTACCAATCAAATAATTCTGTGGGGTACAGCTAAAAATCAGCGCGTTAGCACAAAGGTTGTACAAAGGCTGCGCAAACGCTGGGCTAGTTGTAGCGGGAATGGAGATGAAAAATGTAGAGCGGTATCACATCCCAAAACGATGACAAAATCCTCCATATATTCAGCAAATTTAACCGGTCATTAACTTTTGCTATGGATCACACATCCTCGCCGATGACAGAAAAGTGCATATTCTCAGCGACTGATGACTAACCGCTTCTGCCGCCCCATTCCAGGATAGAGCCAGATAACTCACACAGGAGAATCCCAATGGGTGCTGGCACCATAACAATTGGGCTGGATTTCGGCAGTGACTCGGTGCGTGCGCTGGCCGTGGACTGTCATAGTGGCAAAGAGCTGGAAAAAGCGGTGGTCAACTATGCACGCTGGGCCAACGGCGAATTCTGCGACGCGCACGCCAACCGTTTTCGTCACCATCCGCAGGACTATATTGATGCGTTAGAACAGGCGATTGTCACCGTGGTTAACGCCTTAACACCTGAACAGCGCGCCGCCGTGGTCGGGATTGGTGTGGATTCCACCGGCTCGACGCCCGCGCCCATCGATCGTGATGGCAACGTGCTGGCGCTGCGCCCGGAATTCGCCAATAACCCCAACGCGATGTTTGTGCTGTGGAAAGATCACACCGCGATTGAAGAAGCCGAAGAGATCAATCAGCTGTGTCGTAGCGGTCGTTTCAACGATTACACCCGCTATATTGGCGGCGTGTATTCGTCGGAGTGGTTCTGGGCCAAGATACTGCACGTGTCACGCGCCGATGCTGCGGTACGTGACGCGGCAGTGTCTTGGGTGGAACTGTGCGATTGGGTGCCCGCGTTACTCAGCGGCACCACTGCACCTGCGCAACTTCGTCGTGGACGCTGTGCCGCCGGGCACAAATCACTGTGGCATCCAGAGTGGCAAGGCTTGCCACCGGCTGACTTCTTCCGCGCACTCGATCCTCTGCTGGTCGAGCAGCTTGATTCTCCCCTGTTCGAAGAAACCTGGACCGCCGATGTGCCGGTTGGCACGCTCAGCAGCGAATGGGCGCAGCGCCTCGGTTTATCGGAAAAGGTGATACTTTCGGGCGGTGCGTTTGACTGCCACATGGGCGCGGTCGGTGCCGGTGCGCAGCCATATACGCTGGTGAAAGTGATTGGCACCTCAACCTGCGACATTCTGATTGCCGACAGCGACACCGTTGGCGACCGCGCCATCAAAGGGATCTGCGGCCAGGTGGATGGCAGCGTGGTGCCGGGCGCGATTGGCTGCGAAGCCGGTCAGTCGGCGTTTGGCGATATTTATGCCTGGTTCAGCCGCTTGCTCGGCTGGCCATTGCAGCAGGCGGCGCAGCAGCATCCGGAGCTGCAACCGCAGTTAGCCGCGCTGCAAAAGGATCTGATCCGTAATCTCACCGAAGCCTGGGCGGCCAATCCGCAGCTCGATCACCTGCCGGTGGTGCTTGACTGGTTCAACGGCCGCCGCACGCCGGATGCTAATCAGCGCTTAAAAGGCGTGATCACCGATCTCAACCTTGGCACCGATGCGCCAGCGCTGTTTGGTGGCTTGATCGCCGCGACCGCGTTTGGCGCGCGCGCCATTATGGAGTGTTTCGAGCAGCAGCAAATTCCGGTACAGAGCATCCTGACGCTCGGCGGCATTGCCCGCAAATCCCCCGCCATCATGCAGGCGTGCTGCGACGTAATGAACCGTCCGCTGGATATCGTCGCCTCTGACGAATGCTGCGCACTCGGCGCCGCCATTTTTGCCGCCGTCGCTGCGGGCGTGTATGCCGATGTGCCTGCCGCCCAGCACGTGATGGCCAGTCCAATTGATGTCACGCTGCAACCCAACGCCGAGCGCGTGGTGGTTTATCAGCAACTTTATCAACGTTATCAAAACTGGTGCCAGGCCGCTGAACCGCAGTATGCCGCACGCACCGCATCCGCTCAGTAAAGGAGAGATTTAATGGAACAGCACAACGTACAACAGGTGTGGTTTGTTATTGGTACGCAGCACCTTTACGGCGCGGAAACCTTGCGTCAGGTGGAACAGCACGCTCGCCAGGTGATGGAAGGCTTGAATCAGGCTGGCACGCTGCCGGTGTCGCTGGTGTTGAAGCCGCTGGTGAAATCGCCGGACGAAGCGCTGGCCCTGTGCCGCGCTGCCAACCACGACAATCAGTGCGTCGGCATCATTACCTGGCTGCACACCTTCTCGCCAGCCAAGATGTGGATTGGTGGTCTGAGCATCCTCAATAAGCCGCTGCTGCAATTCCATACCCAGTTCAACGCGGAGATTCCGTGGGACAGCATGGATATGGACTTTATGAACCTCAACCAAACCGCACACGGCGGCCGCGAGTTCGGCTTTATCGGCGCGCGCATGGGCTTGCAGCACAGCGTGGTGACGGGTCACTGGCAGGATAAAGCCAGCCAGCAGCGCATCGGACGCTGGATCAATGCCGCGCTGGCAAAACAGGCCAGCCAGCAGCTGAAAGTGGCGCGCTTCGGCGACAACATGCGCGAAGTGGCGGTGACCGAAGGCGATAAAGTCGCGGCGCAGATTCAGTTTGGTTACTCCGTGAATGGCTGGGGCGTGGGCGATCTGGTCGAGGTGGTTAACAGCGTCAGCGATGGTGATGTCAACGCGTTGATTGATGAATACGAAAGCCAATATCGCTTTACCGATGTTGCAGCGGTTAACGGTGAAAAACGGCAAAACGTACTGGATGCGGCACGCATTGAGCTGGGTCTGAAGCGCTTCCTCGAAGCCGAGGGCTGCAAAGCCTTCACCACCAACTTCCAGACCTTGCACGGTATGACGCAACTGCCCGGTTTGGCGGTGCAGCGCTTGATGGGCCAGGGCTACGGCTTTGCCGGTGAAGGCGACTGGAAAACCGCCGCGCTGCTGCACATCCTCAAGGTACAAGCAGGCACGCGTGCAGGCGGCACTTCCTTTATGGAGGATTACACTTATCACTTCTCACCGGGCAACGATTTGGTGCTGGGCTCGCACATGCTGGAAGTGTGCCCGTCCATCGCCAAAGAGGAGAAGCCGCTGATTGATGTGCAGTTCCTCGGCATTGGCGATAAAGCCGATCCAGCGCGCATGATCTTCTCCACGCCAGCCGGGCGTGCGGTGAATGCCAGCGTCATCGACATGGGCGATCGCTTCCGTTTACTGGTGAATGTGGTGGATGCCATCGAACAACCTAAACCGTTGCCAAAACTGCCGGTGGCGCGTGCGTTGTGGCGTGCCCAGCCGTCGCTGGCAACGGCCTCCGAAGCCTGGATTCTGGCCGGCGGCGCGCACCACACGGTGTTCAGCCAGGCGCTGGATTTGGATGATATGTATCTGTACGGCGAGCTGAACGGCATTGAAGTGCTGGTGATTGATGAGGAGACGCGCTTACCGGCATTTAAAGATGCGCTGCGCTGGAATGAGGCGTACTACCGCCTGACACGTTGATGTGATCTGGAATGAACAAGGCCGCGATGATTCGCGGCCTTTTTGTTGGCGGCGGTAACGGTGGTCGCCATAAATGGCGACCCTACGAAGATGTAGGGTGCGCATTCATGCGCACCTGGGATAAAACAGCGATGAAATTATCCATTGGGACAGGAAAGACCAGCATGTTCCAGTAGCCACCAAGCAAAGCAGGTGGCCATAAATGGCCACCCTACGAAACGGTCCGGCATAACAATTAACCAAAAAAAAGCGATGAAATTGGTAACGAGGTCAGGAAAGGCCAGCCCGAAGAGCAAAGCGTCCGAGCCATGGATGGCGAGGCCGATCTGCAGGGATGCAGGGTTTCTTTGCGATCGGGCTGGCCTTTTCTGGCCCTGGCGCCGATCCAGCAGCCATCAAGAAAACCAGGTGGCCATTAATGGCCACCCTACGACAATTACGAGGTTAATCTTTTGACAGGTGCGTTCTGCTGCCGATCCCACATAACCGTTAACAGGCGCTGCAGCGCGATAAAGGCGAACAGCAGAATGCCGATGGCGATTTTTGTCCACCATGAACTCAAGGTACCGTCGAAGTTAATCCAGGTCTGAATCAATCCCTGAATCAACACGCCGAACAGCGTGCCCAATACCGTGCCGACGCCGCCGGACAATAACGTCCCGCCAATCACCACTGAGGCAATCGCGTCAAGTTCCACGCCCAATCCCGCCAGCGCATAACCCGCCGAGGTATAAATCGAGAACACAATGCCCGCCAGCGTCGCCAGCGTGGTCGACAACATATAAATCTTAATGGTGGTCGCGCGCGTAGACACGCCCATCAGCTGTGCCGAAGTCAGGCTGCCGCCAATCGCATATACCTGATTACCAAAACGCGTGCGGTGCGCCAGAATAATGCCGCCCAGCACCACCACCAGCATAATCAGCGCCAGCAAGCTCAAACGCCCGCCGCCGGGGATCTTCCACGCCAGACTCGACAGCGTGGTGTAGAGCGGATGATCGATAGGAATCGAATTCTCCGACACCAGATAGCTACAGCCGCGCAGGAAAAACATCCCCGCCAACGTAATGATAAATGCCGGGATTTTCAGCGCATCGATCAACCAGCCCATCATCGCGCCAAACAGCGCGCCCATCGCCAGCACCAGCGCAAACGCCAGAAGCGGATCGAGATGATAATCGCCAATCACCCGCGCGAGGAACACGCCGCTGAAGGCGATCACCGCGCCCACCGACAGATCAATCCCGCCGGACAAAATCACGAACGTCATTCCCACCGCGATAATGCCGAGGAAGGCATTATCGGTAAGGATATTGCAGATCACGCGCGTTGAAGCGAAGCCGGGAAATTGACTCAGGCAAAACAGATAACCCGCCACAAACACCAGCAGCGTGATCATCAAAGGCAGATGACGTTTAATCATTTCGGGCGTCTCCGTTTCAACATGGCAATAAAGCGTGGCGACTGCAGCAGCAGCACGCACATCACCACCACCGCTTTCACTACCTGATTGAGTTCAGGCTGGAAGCCGGACAGCAAAATACCGGTATTCATCGACTGAATAATCAACGCGCCAATCAGCGATAGCACCAGATTAAAGCGTCCGCCCATCAGCGAGGCACCGCCAATCACCACCGCCAGAATCGCATCCAGCTCCAGCCACAAACCGGCGTTATTGGCATCGGCACCACGGATATCTGCCGCGACGATCATGCCCGCCACCGCCGCACACATGCCGCTAATCACATAGGTCGACATCACCACCAGCCAGCCATTCACACCGGCATTGCGCGCCGCGCGCAGGTTGATACCGACCGCTTCGATAAACAGCCCAAGCGCGGTTTTGCGCGTCAGTAACCACACCACTAACGCCACCAGCAGCGTAATCCATACCGGCACTGGCAACAGCCACAGCGAACCGCTGCCGAACCACGCCAGGCTATCGCTGTTGAAGGTGACGATTTGCCCCTGCGTAATCAGCTGCGCCACGCCGCGTCCCGCCACCATCAAAATCAAGGTGGCGACAAACGGCTGAATTTTTAGTAGCGCCACTAAAATGCCATTCCACAAACCGCAGGCCAGGCCGGTACCGAGTGTCACCAGAATGATGAACGGCAAACTGTGCCCCGCCACGGTCAGCGTCGCCGCCGTCGCGCCCGCAATCGCCATCACCGCGCCCACCGACAGATCGATGCCGCCGGTGGCAATCACCAGCGTCATGCCGATCGCCAGCAGCGCCACCGGCGCGGCGCGATTGAGAATATCAATCGGGCTACCGAACAAACGGCCATCCTGAATGTGGATAGCAAAAAAGTTATTCGCCACCAGGCTATCCACCAGCAGCACCAGAATCAGCGCCACAATCTGCGGCATGCCAGGCGGCAGCTTCGGCTTACGCCGTTCGGGTTTGTCATGTGTCATAGGGGATTCAAGCATGTTGTGCTCCTCCGTCAGCGATGGCGTTGACGATCGCGGCCACCGACAGCTGCTCCAGCGGGATTTCGGCCACCTGCTTCAAATCGCGCATAATCAACACGCGATCGGCATAGCCCACCAGTTCTTCGAGTTCAGAGGAGATAACCAGCAGCGCCAATCCGTCGGCGCACAGTGTTTCAATTAAGCGAATGATCTCGGCGTGCGCGCCCACATCGATACCGCGCGTTGGTTCGTCTAGGATCAGGAATTGCGGTTTAGTGACCAGCCAGCGCGACAGCAGCACCTTTTGCTGATTGCCGCCGGACAACAGCTCAACCGGTTGATCGGCATGCGGCGTGCGAATGCCAAGGCTCTTAATAAAGCGTTCGGCGATCTCCTGCTGCTCACGACGCTTAATCGGTCGCAGCCAGCCGCGCTGTGCCTGCAATGCCAGAATGATATTTTCGCGTACCGATGCGCCACCAATGATGCCGTCGGTTTTACGATCTTCCGGGCAGAAACCCATACCAAGGCGCGAGGCCTTCGCGGGCGTGCGGATGCTCTGCACTTTGCCCTTGATAGTTGCAGTCCCGCGATCGGCGCGGCGAATACCAAACAGCACTTCGGCGGTTTCGGTACGACCGGAACCGAGCAATCCGGCCAGGCCTACCACTTCCCCCGGACGCACCTGCAGGTTGAACGGTTCAATGGTGCCCTTCTTGCCGTAATCTTCAAACGACACCACCGGCTGATTGCTGCGCAGCGTGCTGCCCTGACGCTGCAAAGCGGTTTCCAGCAGCTCGCGCCCCAGCATCAGCTTAATCAGTTCAATCTGCGGCAGCGTGGCGGTATCGCGCGTGGCAATAAACTGGCCGTTTCGCAGCACGGTGATGCGATCGGTAATGCGGTAAACCTGGTCGAGAAAGTGGGTCACAAAAATCAGGCTCATCCCTTTGGCTTTCAGCTGCGCCATCAGGGTAAACAGCATTTCGACTTCATTGGCATCGAGGCTGGCAGTCGGTTCATCGAGGATCAGCACCTGCGCGGAGAGATCGACCGCGCGGCAAATCGCAATGATCTGCTGCATCGCCACCGAGTAGTGGCCCAGCGGACGCGTCACGTCGAGCACGAAGCTATAATTGCGCATCAGCGCATCGGCATCGCGCACCATGCGCTTGCGATCGATCATGCCAAAGCGACGCGGCTCGCGGCCAATATACAAATTATCCGCCACCGACATATTCGGCAGCAGATTCACTTCCTGATAAACGGTGCCAATGCCCATCTCCTGCGCATCAGCGGTATTGTGCGGCGTAATCGCCTTGCCATTCAGGGTTACGGTGCCGGCATCGCGGGTGTAAACGCCGGTCAGGACTTTAATCAGCGTAGATTTGCCCGCGCCATTTTCGCCCAGCAGCGCCATGATCTCGCCCTTACGGATGCTGAACGAAACATTATCCAGCGCCTTCACGCCGGGAAAGCCTTTGCTGACGCCGCTGATGGTCAGCAGTGCGGTTTCATCGGAGGTGCTCATCGGGTTCTACCTCGCTTTACGTCATCAAAAACCGCCCCGAAGGGCGGTTGCGGGGATCAGTAACCCATGCCTTTTTTGGTATCGAGCTGTGCCTGCGCGGAGTCCGGCAGATACAGTTTCGATTCTGTTTTGATGATTTTCGGCGGCATCGTGCCGTCTTTCTTGAATTTCTCCAGCGCGTCAAATGCCGGCCCCGCCATGTTTGGCGTCAGCTCCACGTTGGCATTGGCTTCACCGGCCAGCATCGCTTTGTAGATATCGGGCACGCCGTCAATCGAACCGGTCAGGATATCTTTACCTGGCTTGAGGCCGGCTTCTTTGATCGCCTGAATTGCACCGATCGCCATATCATCGTTATGCGCGTAAACCATGCAGATGTTCTTGCCGTTGTTTTCCGCCTTGATGAAACTCTCCATCACCTCTTTACCTTTGCTGCGGGTAAAGTCGCCGGACTGAGAGCGAATCACTTTGATGTTGTCGTGTCCCGCGATGGCCTCGGCAAAGCCTTTCTTACGGTCGATTGCCACGCTAGCGCCAACGGTGCCTTGCAACTCGACGACGTTACATTTTTTGTCCGCAACGGTTTTGACCAACCAGTCACCAATCAACTTGCCTTCCAGCACGTTGTCAGCGGTGACCACCGCCATGTACAGCGATTTGTCTTTCACCACGATGGCGCGATCAAGTAAGAACACCGGAATTTTGGCGTCTTTGGCTTCTTCCAGCACCGGCTCCCATCCCGTTTGCACCACCGGCGCAATGAAGATGGCATCAACGCCCTGCGCAATGAACGAGCGCACCGCTTTGATTTGGTTCTCTTGTTTCTGTTGGCCATCGGCGATTTTCAGTGTGATGCCGCGCTTTTGCGCTTCACTTTTTGCCACATTGGTTTCTGCTGAACGCCAGCCAGATTCCGAGCCAACCTGTGAGAAGCCCACCGTCATATCAGCAGCCAACACCGACGTACTCAGTGCCGAGCTCACCATGGCGGTCAAGAGTAAACGTTTCCACATAATTTCATTCCTCTGAAGGGAGTGTGTTGTAGGGGTACAAAACGCGAATTAAGCCTGGCTGAAAAGCGCGTAAACAAGCGCGACTTACTTCACAAATCAGAGTGAATTAAAGGAGTTACGCGAACGAGCAAGGCTTTAAGGAGAGTGCCGTTATGGACAAAATGCCTGCTAATTATTGCGCAGGTGGTTAAATAAATGTAATAAACAGAATCGGTTATGTTTCTCACTACTGGAAACGATTACAGCAGGTACGTAAAGAATGGTTATTGTCTGTCCGGACAATCAATTATTGGTTTTGTGACTGCTCGCACAGATTGTGAGTGCTGGTTTCATGGCGTGTGCATAAATTTGCCGACCAGTCGCTAATAATTAGCGGATTCGTCAGCAGCACGATCGGAAATAACTATTATAGAGACGGATAAATAATGGCTAACCAGTATGGATTAATTAGTGTGAGATTTTCTCACATACCCGCTAATTACCGGCCTGAATTTGCCTTAAATCGCTTTTCAAATACGCGTTTAAAACATTTAAAAGGCAAAAAAGTGTCGTTTCATGAGCGAATTAGCGCATGTTGTCTGAATTTTGTATTTTTTTACAAGTCGCGTATGGACTCTCGCTGCGTGCTCCCTATACTTGGACACTTCCGAGTACTTTATATTTAAATGGCAATCATGACTGCGTTAGATTACCTGCTGAAATTCCGCAAAGTGAATAATCTCGATAGTCTGGAAAAACTCTACGACCATCTTAATTATTCGCTGACTGATGATAATGAGATCATCAATATGTATCGCGCTGCCGACCATCGACGTGCTGAACTGGTCTCTGGCGGACGTCTGTTCGACATGGGCCGCGTGCCTAAAACCGTCTGGCGTTACGTGATCTAATTGATTTATCCCCTCTTTATCTGCGCTCTTGCGTTGTCCAGGTCGGGCGTGCCCCGTTTGGACATGATACGCTCTGCATCGCCCTCTATTCTGCAAACAGGATCTTCCCGATGACCGAACAGGTGTTCCCGCCGCGTATCGCTGGCTGGTTATTGCTGCCGCTGGCGTGGCTGATCATGACCATGCTGACCAGCGCGCTGGTGGTGGCGATGTATTTGAGCCCGCTGTTCAATCCCGAATTGCGTACTACGCTGTTTTCACACGGCGGCATTTTGCTCACGCAATGGTCGATCTCACTGCTGACCGCCGCAGTGGTTTGGCTATACAGCATGTGGGTGTGCTGGATTTTCTGTAAACGTTCGCGTCGCTTACCGCGCCACTACATTCTGTGGCTGTTGATGACGGTTTTGCTGGCGTTAAAAACCTTTGCCTTCACGCCCGTTGCCGACGGCAAGGCGATTCAGACGTTGCTGCTGTCACTGCTGGCCGCTGCGGTGTTTGTGCCCTATTTCAAACGCTCTCAACGCGTTAAACAGACGTTTATCCAGCCATAATGATGTGAGTTTCGTCAGCAATTTAATTCTGAGTGCTCTCAACGACCACACAAACCCGGTGAAGGTTGAGATGCACCTCTCAATTCCGGATAATAGACGCCTTTCGGCTTCCCAGGTTAAAAAATGACCGATTACTTACTTCTCTTTATTGGCACAGTGCTGGTGAACAACTTCGTGTTGGTCAAATTCCTCGGCCTTTGTCCCTTTATGGGCGTGTCAAAAAAACTGGAAACGGCCATCGGCATGGGACTTGCCACCACTTTCGTGATCACGCTGGCGGCGATCTGCGCCTGGCTGGTGAACCACCTGATTCTGGTGCCGCTCGATCTGGTTTATCTGCGTACCCTCGCCTACATCCTGGTGATTGCTGTTGTCGTGCAGTTCACCGAAATGGTGGTGCGCAAAACCAGCCCGTCACTTTATCGCCTGCTGGGTATCTTTTTGCCGCTGATCACCACCAACTGCGCGGTACTGGGCGTGCCACTCTTGAGCGTTAATTTGAATCACACCTTCCTGCAAGCGGCGCTGTACGGCTTCAGCGCGTCACTCGGCTTCTCGCTGGTGATGGTGCTATTCGCGGGTATGCGTGAGCGGCTGGTGCTGGCGAATGTTCCTGCACCGTTTAAAGGCAACTCAATTGCGCTGATCACCGCCGGTTTGATGGCGCTGGCCTTTATGGGCTTCACCGGGCTGGTGAAATTCTAATGACCGCGATTTGGATTGCGATTGTCGCACTTGCTGCATTGGGCCTGGTGTTCGGTGCCCTGCTCGGTTACGCCTCGCGTCGCTTCGAGGTGGAAGAAGATCCGATTGTTGAACAGATCGATGAGATTTTACCGCAGAGCCAGTGTGGGCAGTGCGGCTATCCCGGCTGTCGTCCGTATGCCGATGCGGTAGGTAATAACGGCGAAGCCATCAATAAGTGCGCGCCTGGCGGCGAGCAGACCATGCTCAAGCTGGCCGCGCTGCTCAACGTTGAACCGCAACCGCTCGACGGCGGCGCAGAAGTGCTGGAGCCAATACGTACCGTGGCGTGGATCGATGAGGAGAACTGCATCGGCTGCACCAAATGTATTCAGGCTTGTCCGGTTGACGCCATCGTCGGTGCCACGCGCGCCATGCACACCGTGCTGAGCGATGTCTGCACCGGCTGCGATCTCTGCGTTGCGCCTTGCCCGACCGACTGCATTGAGATGCGCCCGGTTGCCACCACCACGGCCAACTGGAAGTGGAATCTCGACACCATTCCTGTACGGGTGATCCCGGTAGAAACAACCCATGCTTAATTTGTTTAACCTGTTCCGCAAAGAGAAGCTGTGGGATTTTCAGGGCGGCATTCATCCGCCGGAAATGAAAACACAGTCCAACGGCACGCCGCTGAGTCAGTTACCGCTGCCTGAGCGCTTTATCATTCCGTTAAAACAGCATATCGGCCATGAAGGCGAGATTTGCGTCGCGCCCGGCGACAAAGTGTTACGCGGTCAGCCGCTGACCTTTGGCGGCGGACGCATGCTGCCGGTACACGCCCCGACCTCCGGCACTATCGAAGAGATTGCGCCACACATGACGGCGCACCCTTCTGGACTATCCGAGCTGTGCATTTTCCTGCGTGCCGACGGCGAAGATCGCTGGACGACACTCGATCCGCAGCACGATTACCGCGCCCTGTCGCGTGAAGAGGCCGTCAAACGCATTCACGATGCCGGCATTGCCGGTTTAGGCGGCGCGGGCTTCCCGACCGCCACCAAACTGCGCGGCGGCCTGCGCGGCGTAAAAACCCTGATCATCAACGCCGCCGAGTGCGAGCCTTACATCACCGCCGATGACCGTTTAATGCAGGATTGTGCCGCCGAAGTGCTGGAAGGCTGCCGCATTCTGGCGTGGGTGTTGCAGGCGGAACGCGTGCTGATCGGCGTTGAAGATAACAAACCTGAAGCCATTGCTGCGCTGAAGCAGGCATTGGGTGGCGATCGTGAATTGCAGATTCGCGTCATCCCGACCAAATATCCTTCTGGCGGCGCGAAACAGCTGACGCAGATTCTTACCGGTCTCGAAGTGCCACACGGCGGACGCTCCACCGATATCGGTGTGTTGATGCAGAACGTCGGAACCGCGTGGGCGGTAAAACGCGCCATCGTTGACGGCGAACCGATCACTGAACGCGTGGTGACGCTGACCGGCGAAGCGCTGGCGCGCCCACGCAATGTCTGGGGACGTCTCGGTACGCCGGTGAGTCACCTGCTGCAGCATGCCGGTTTTACGCCGGGATCGCGCCAGATGGTGATTATGGGCGGTCCGCTGATGGGCTTTACCCTGCCGTCGCTGAACGTGCCGCTGGTGAAAATCTCCAACTGTATTCTGGCGCCGTCCGCCAGCGAAATGGGCAACGATCAGGAAGAACAATCCTGTATCCGCTGCAGCGCCTGCGCTGATGCCTGTCCGGCTAAACTGCTGCCGCAGCAGCTGTTCTGGTACAGCCAGGGCGGCGATCACGAAAAAGCGCGCGCACACAATATTGATGACTGCATTGAGTGTGGTGCCTGCGCTTACGTCTGCCCGAGTAACATTCCGCTGGTGCAATATTATCGCCAGGAGAAGGCGGAACTGCGCGCCATCGACCTCGAAGCGAAACGCACCGCCGAAGCGAAAGCGCGTTTTGAAGCGCGTCTGGCCCGTTTAGAGCGCGAAAAACAGGCGCGTGAAGCGCGTCATGAAAACGCCAAACAGCGCGTGGCGCGCAGCGACCAGGGTGAACGAGACGCTGCCGTGGCACGTGTGAAAGCGCGCCAGGAAAAAACGCCGGAGCAGGATGCTGCAGAGCGCGAAGCGCGTCACGCGCAAGCCTTAGCGCAGCAGGCCGAGAAGCAAGCTGAAACTCAGGCGCTGAGTCGCCAATCTGGCGATCCGCGTAAAGCAGCGGTGGAAGCGGCAATTGCGCGTGCGAAGGCGAAGAAAGCCGGCGCACCTGTGGCTGAGGTAGCGCCTGCCGCTGAACCGGTGGCTGAAGTCGATCCGCGCAAAGCGGCCGTTGAAGCGGCGATTGCCCGTGCGAAAGCGAAAAAAGCTGCCGCTGAACCGGCACCTGCCGAGACGCCATCTGACGCGCCTGCTGCTGAAGTCGATCCACGCAAAGCTGCCGTTGAAGCAGCGATTGCCCGCGCGAAAGCGAAGAAAGCCGCCGCTGCCGCACAACCTGCTGAACCTGCGCCAGTCGAGCCGCCAGCTGACGCGCCTACTGCTGAAGTCGATCCGCGCAAAGCCGCCGTTGAAGCGGCAATAGCGCGCGCTAAAGCCAAAAAAGCCGCTGCGGCAGCCGCGCAGCAGGCTGAAACACCATCTCCTGAAGTGGAGGCTGCTGCCTCTCCTGACTCCGCCGACCCACGCAAAGCGGCAATTGCCGCTGCGGTCGCCCGTGCCAAAGCGCGTAAAGCGCAGCAGCAGCCTTCGACGACTGAGGATTAAATGGCTTTTCGTATCGCAAGTTCTCCCTATACCCACAACCGCCGCAGCACCGGCAATATTATGCTGTTGGTGGTGTTGGCCGCAGTGCCGGGCATGGCCGCACAATGGTATTTCTTTGGCGTGGGTTTTTTAATTCAGGTTTTGCTGGCGACCGCCACCGCGTGGGCCACCGAAGGCGCGATTCTGCGCCTGCGCAAAACGCCGGTGGTGCCAACCTTATCCGATAACTCCGCCCTGCTCACCGCGTTGCTGCTCGGCATTAGCCTGCCGCCGCTTGCGCCGTGGTGGTTGGTGGTATTGGGTACCATTTTTGCCATCGTCATCGCCAAACAGCTGTACGGCGGTTTGGGGCAAAACCCGTTTAACCCGGCGATGGTCGGTTACGTGGTGCTACTGATCTCTTTCCCAGTGCAGATGACCAGCTGGCTGCCGCCCGATAGTTTGCAGGCGATCAAACCTGGTCTGTTGGATTCACTCAGCATGATCTTCACCCATCACACGCTGGCCGGTGAAACCATGCAGCAGCTGCAACTCGGCGTTGATGGCGTCAGCCAGGCGACGCCGCTCGATACCTTTAAAACCGGTCTGCGTGCCGGACACAGCGCCGATCAATTGCTGGCGCAACCGATTTACAGTGGCGTGTTAGCCGGTCTTGGCTGGCAGTGGGTTAACCTCGGTTATCTGCTGGGCGGTGTGCTGCTGCTGGCGAAAAATGCCATCCGCTGGCACATTCCGGTTAGCTTCCTCGTCTCGCTGGCGTTCTGCGCCACGCTGGGCTGGCTGTTCTCGCCGGAGTCGCTTAACTCACCGCTGATTCACCTGTTCTCCGGTGCCACCATGCTTGGCGCGTTCTTTATTGCCACCGATCCGGTAACGGCATCGACCACCAATCGCGGACGCCTGATTTACGGCGCGCTGATTGGTTTGCTGGTGTGGCTAATTCGCAGCTTTGGCGGCTATCCAGACGGCGTCGCCTTCGCGGTATTGCTGGCCAATATTTGTGTGCCGCTGATTGATTACTACACTCAGCCGCGCGTTTACGGCCATCGCAAGGACTGAAGATGATCGAAGCTATTCGTAAAAATGCGGTGACGCTGGCGGCGTTTGCGGTGATCACCACCGGCGTGACGGCGGTGGTTAACTATGTTACCAAACCGACGGTGGAGCATCAGACCGCACTGCAACAGAAAAATCTGTTAGATCAGGTGGTGCCGACCGATCTGTACGACAATCACATCCAGCAAGAGTGTTATCTGGTGACCGATGCGCTGGCGCTGGGCAATGGTAAACCGCATCATCTCTATTTAGCGCGTAAAGGCAATCAGCCGGTGGCGGCGGCGCTTGAGACCACCGCGCCAGACGGCTATTCTGGGGCGATTCAGATGTTGGTCGGGGCCGATTTCCACGGCAAAGTGCTGGGCGTGCGCGTGGTTGAGCATCATGAAACGCCGGGCCTTGGCGATAAAATCGAACTGCGAATTTCAGACTGGATCAACAGCTTCAATGGCAAAGTGATCCACGGCGCTGATGACAAAAATTTTGCGGTGAAAAAAGACGGCGGTGAATTCGACCAATTTACCGGCGCAACCATTACGCCACGTGCGGTGGTCAACGCCACTAAGCGCACCGCGCTGCTGATTGAAACACTGCCAGCGAAGTTATCCTCGCTGCCTGAATGTGGAGATGCAAATGAGTGAAGCCAAGAATTTACTGGTCGGCGGCCTGTGGAAAAATAACTCCGCGCTGGTGCAGCTGCTCGGCCTGTGTCCGCTGCTGGCGGTCACCTCAACCGCCACGAATGCCCTCGGCTTAGGCCTGGCGACCACGCTGGTGCTGACTATCACCAACAGCGCAATTTCTGCTTCACGTCGTTGGGTGCCGGCTGAAATCCGTATTCCGATTTACGTGATGATCATCGCCTCGGTGGTGAGCTGCGTGCAGATGCTGATCAACGCCTACGCCTACGGTTTGTATCAATCGCTCGGCATCTTTATCCCGCTGATCGTCACCAACTGCATCGTGGTGGGTCGCGCCGAAGCGGTCGCCTCGAAGAGCAGCATTCCGCTCTCCGCGCTGGATGGTTTTGCCATCGGCATGGGCGCAACCTGTGCGATGGTGACGCTGGGTTCGATTCGTGAACTGATTGGCAGCGGTACGCTGTTTAACGGTGCGGATCAACTGCTGGGGCCGTGGGCCAAAGCGCTGCGTATTGAAGTGGTGCATTTTGATTCCCCAATGCTGCTGGCGATGCTGCCACCGGGTGCCTTTATCGGCCTCGGTATGCTGCTGGCGGCGAAATACCTGATCGATCAGAAGATGAAACAGCGTGCTGCCACACGTGCGGCAGAGCCTGAAGCCGAGCCGCAAGGCGCAACCGGGAAAGCGGTGTGAATAAAGAGAAACGCGCGCAAATCCTGACGCGCCTGCGTGATGAGAATCCGCATCCAACCACAGAACTGAACTTCAGCTCGCCATTTGAGCTGCTGATTGCAGTGTTACTCTCCGCGCAAGCCACCGACGTTAGCGTCAACAAAGCCACCGCGAAGCTCTATCCAGTGGCGAATACGCCAGCAACCATTCTGGCGCTCGGCGTTGATGGCGTGAAGGAGTACATCAAAACCATCGGCCTGTTTAACAGCAAAGCGGAGAACGTCATCAAGACCTGCCGCATTCTGCTGGAACAGCACGGCGGCGAAGTGCCGGAAGATCGTGCGGCGCTGGAAGCGCTGCCGGGCGTTGGGCGCAAAACCGCCAACGTGGTGCTCAATACTGCTTTTGGCTGGCCGACGATTGCTGTCGATACGCATATTTTCCGCGTCAGTAATCGCACCCGCTTCGCGCCGGGTAAGAATGTAGAAGAAGTGGAAGACAAACTGCTGAAAGTGGTGCCGGCGGCGTTTAAAGTCGACTGCCATCACTGGCTGATACTGCACGGTCGCTATACCTGCGTGGCACGCAAACCGCGTTGCGGATCCTGCCTGATCGAAGATCTGTGTGAATTCGACGCCAAAACCGAACTCTGAATCGCTGCCGATAAGCAATCTCGCCCTCGCTTATCGGCAGTTTGGCGATCCTGCCAGCGTACTTACGCTCGAATCCTCTGCTTTAGCGCCCTGTGCGGCTGGCCTGCTGCGCGTGGCGATGCAGTTTGCTCCCATTAATGCTTCCGACCTGATTCCGATTACTGGCGCTTATCGCCATCGCGTCTCGCCGCCGCTCATCGCTGGCTATGAGGGCGTTGGCACGGTGATGACTGCTCCGTCTGCGTTTAGCCATTTGCTCGGCCAGCGCGTGCTGCCGCTGCGAGGCGCCGGCACCTGGCAACGTTATGTCGATTGCGATCCGCTGATTGCGGTGCCGGTTCCGCCCGACATCAGCAGCATGCTGGCGGCACGCGCCTATATCAATCCACTTGCGGCGTTGCTGATGCTCAAACAGTGGTCGCCAGCCGGTAAGCGTGTGTTGATCACCGCAGGCGGTTCCGCTTGTGCCCTGTTACTGGCGCAGTGGGCGCGACAGATGGGCGCGAGCAGCATCACCGCGATTCATCGTGCGCCGCAGCATGGCGCACGCTTGCAGCAATTGGGCATCGCTGCGCTGGCTGAAACGCAGCGGGCCGAAATCGCTGCTGAAGCGCAGCAGTGCGATCTGGTGTTTGATGCCGTGGGCGGCGAAATCGGCCAGTTGATTTGGCAAGCTTTGTCTGTCGACGCTGAATTCATTGCTTATGGCGTGCTGAGTGGCAAGCCGGTGCGGGTTAATGCGCCACGTCCGGTGCTGCACTGGTTCCACGTGCGGCATACGCTAGAGGATTTAGCACATCAGAATTGGCAAACGTTATTCCGTGAGATCTGGCCGCTGTTACGTGCCAGTGAGTGTGGCGAGGTCGAGATTTTCCCGCTGGCGCACTGGCGGGATGCAATTCAGTGCTATCACCAATCGGGGCGGGAGCGTAAGCCGTTGTTGCAGATCAGCTGAAAGCGGTCGCCATGAATGGCGACCCTGCGTATTTAAACTGCGGCGGCCTGCAGCCACGCGACTACTAGCGGCGAAAGCCGGTTTTGTAACGCTGCACGTTCGGACTGGAACAAGGTAGCCACAAAGAACGGGTGATCGGTCAATTCAATGCCGCGCACGTCGCCGTCCAAATCCCAGGAAGTGATCTGCAGATTCTGTGTCGCTAGCGCTTCGCTGAACTCAGGGTTGACGCCAAAGTTGCAGTGGTAACCCTCATCGCTCTGCAATGCGCCGTAAGCCTTTGCAATACGTGAACCCGGCTGGAAGGTGACGCTTCCGCGCTGTTCCACCAGTGAACACGCCAGCGGGGCAATCACCCAGCGACCGCTGGGATCGGTTTCCGCATGCGCCGCATCTTCCCAACCCAGCACATTGCGCGCGTACTCCACGATGGCGTACTGGAATCCGCCACACGAACCTAAAAATGGCTTACCGCTTTCCCGCGCCCAGCGAAGAGTGGCAAACACGCCCGCGTCATTGAGATAAGGACTGCCCGGTACCAGCCAAATCGCCTGGTAATCATTGAGGTTATGTTGGTCGAGCTCGGGAGTGGCAATCCAGTCGGCGCTAACGTTAAGGGAAAGGGTTTTTGCAGCGAGTTGTACGGCGGGAGGAATGGCTTGATGCGCAACGGCATCAGCACGGTAATCGCCAATCAGGGCAACACGAATCGACTTCATCATGACTACGTCCTTTCAGGGAAAAAAGGAGGTTACAGCAAAGTTAACGCGCTGTCTAAACGCCTTAAATGCCGATTTTTGCGCCTTTCGTTTCCTCGTATTGCGCTTATGGCGACCTGTTTATCTGGCAAATAATGTATCCAATCGCGCTAAAATTCGTCAGATGTATGCTGCGCAAACGTTTTCTTCTTTTAGCCTGCTAATTAATTCACGGTTTTGTGCGCAGGATCAACTAATTAGCGTTCTGGAATCTTTTGACTGCTTATTACGCTCATCAATCAAGCTGTTGTGCTTATATTCTGCACAACAGCAATAATAATCTCTGTATAATTTATGAACTTTAGCGTTATATTCCAACAATGTCTCTCTGAGCAGTTTATATCAGGAAAATGATCTTCCAGATCTGCATTTCACCTGTTTATCCTGATATAATGCCACGCAGCGAGATTTAACACTGATTTACAACTTTGTATAACGGCATTAACCCTACCTATTGCAAGTATTTCAGCGTGTAGAAAATGCTTGCCCTGTTGGACTGATTCAGCCAAATTAGTCGCCGTTTTTCCTTTCTAATAACAATGTTGCGCGGGATTACCCAGCCCGACGCAGACTTAATTCCTGTCGCAAAACAGGCTATGTTAAAACTGAGGTACACGTGTCAACTGCAAACAAACACACTGACGGGGCGCCAAGCCTCAACGCTTTTAAGCAACCGAAAGCGTTTTATCTGATCTTCTCCATCGAGCTGTGGGAACGTTTTGGTTACTACGGTCTGCAAGCCATCATGGCGGTTTACCTGGTTAAACAGCTTGGCATGTCCGAAGCGGACTCCATTACGCTGTTCACCTCGTTTAGCGCGCTGGTTTATGGTTTGGTCGCCATCGGCGGCTGGCTCGGCGATAAAGTGCTGGGTACCAAACGCGTTATCGTGCTTGGCGTGATGGTACTGGCGCTGGGTTATGCGCTGATTGCCTTCTCCGGTCATGACACCTCAATGGTGTACATCGGTATGGCGACCATCGCGGTGGGTAGCGGCTTGTTTAAAGCTAACCCTTCTTCGCTGCTTTCGACCTGCTATGAGAAAGATGACGCGCGCCTCGACGGTGCCTTCACCATGTTCTACATGTCGATCAACATCGGTTCGCTGTTCTCGATGATGCTGACACCGTGGCTGGCTGCGAAATATGGCTGGGGCGCGGCGTTCTCGCTGTCGGTTGTCGGTCTGGTAATTACGCTGCTGAACTTCCTGTTCTTCCAGCGTGTGGTGAAAAACTACGGCTCCAAGCCGGATTTTGCCCCGCTGCAGATGGGTAAACTGCTGATGACGCTGGTTGGCGTGGTAGCGCTGATTGCGCTGGCGGCCTGGCTGCTGCATCACCAGAGCATCGCGCGTATGACGCTGGGCGTCATCGCCGCGGGTATCGTGGTGATCTTCGCCAAAGAAGCTTTCGCGTTGAAAGGTGCGGCACGTCGTAAGATGATCGTGGCCTTCCTGCTGATGGTAGAAGCGATTGTGTTCTTCGTGCTCTATATGCAGATGCCGACCTCACTCAACTTCTTCGCTATCCGCAACGTTGAGCATGCCATTCTCGGCATCACCTTTGAGCCAGAGCAGTTCCAGGCGCTGAACCCGTTCTGGATTATGCTGGCAAGCCCGATTCTGGCGGCGGTGTATAACAAGCTCGGCGATAAAATGCCGATGCCACACAAATTCGCCTTCGGTATGGTGCTGTGTTCAGCGGCCTTCCTGGTGCTGCCGTTTGGTGCCAAATTTGCCAACGAAGCCGGTATTGTCTCGGTGAACTGGTTGATCCTCAGCTATGCGTTGCAGAGCATCGGTGAGCTGATGATTTCCGGCCTGGGCCTGGCGATGGTGGCACAGCTGGTTCCACAGCGTCTGATGGGCTTCATTATGGGTTCCTGGTTCCTGACCACCGCAGGTGCAGCAATGATTGCGGGTAAAGTCGCCAACCTGATGGCAGTACCGAGTGATGTGACCGATCCGCATACTTCGCTGGCAGTTTACAGCCATGTGTTCCAGCAGATTGGTATTGCTACCGGCGTGATTGCCCTGCTGATGTTGATCACCGCGCCATTGCTGAACCGCATGACGCAGGATGACAATCAAACTGAACTGAAACGCGCTAACGCCAATCAGTAATCAGAAAGCCGGGCGTGTCCCGGCTTTTTTCTGCCCGCTATTCACATTTCCTTTAACGATTTCTGCTGCTCACTCTTCGCTTTTCGCTCGCTTAACTTCATGATGTCGGCTCACTGTTAATCAGCGTGGAAGAAGCATGGACAGGTTTGATGAGCTTGAGGTGTTTGTCGCGGTTATCCAGCAAGGCAGCTTGGCTGGCGCTGCACGCTTGTTACAGCGATCGCCACCGGTGATCACTCGCACTCTTAATACCCTCGAAGCCCGTCTCGCCACCACCCTGATTGAACGCACCACGCGCCAGCTGGCACCCACCGAAGCCGGCTGGCAGCTGTTTGAGCAGGCGCAACGGGTGTTGAGCGATTATCAGCGTGCCATCGACAGCGCTCACCACAGCGGCCTGCATGGCTTGCTGCGTTTAACCGCACCGGTGCAGTTTGGTCGTCGCCACGTCATGCCCTTGGTGAATGCCTTCCTGCAACAGCATGCGGAGATGCAGATTGAGGTGGTGCTCAGCGACACCTATCAGGATCTGATTGAAAACGGTCTTGATATCGCGCTGCGCATTGGCGAACTGCAGGACTCTTCGATGGTGGCGCGTCAGGTTGGCACGGTGCGTTCAACGCTGGTTGCCTGCCCCGGCTATCTGCAACAGGCTGGCACGCCTCTTCATCCCACTGAACTGACTCAACATGCGTTAGTGACGAGCCTGCGCCATACACGCGAGTGGCGCTTCGCCCAGGATCTGCGCGTGCGCATCACGCCGCGTCTGCGGGTTAATGATGTGGAGAGCCAGCTGGAAGCGTTGCGCAGCGCACAAGGCATTGGACGGCTGCTCTCGTATCAGGTTATCGACGATATCCACAGCGGAAAATTGCTGCGTTTACTGCCTGAATGGGAGCCGGCACCGTTGCCGGTGCAGTTAGTCACCCAGCGCGTGAAGAATATGACGCCTAAAGTGCGGCAATTTTGGGATTTCGCGCTCGAAAAGCTGCCATTACTGCCATGCTTTGCTGAATAAAACTGAACGATGACCGCAATTCCTGACCGCTGTCACGGGTAAAAATCCCTTGCAGATTTATGCTGCATCCACCACCACAACACTCAAGGATAAGCCATGATGAAACTCTATTGTAAGCCCGGTGCCTGTTCGCTATCACCGCATATTGTCGCGCTGGAATGCGGACTGGACTTTACCCAGGTGAATGTGGACCTGCAGAAGAAAGTGACCGAGCAGGGAGAGGATTACTGGCAGATTAACCCGAAAGGACAAGTGCCGGCGCTGCAGTTTGATGATGGCAGCATCCTGACCGAAGGCGTGGCGATTGTGCAGTATCTGGCGGATCTCAAGCCGGATCGCAATTTGTTGGCGCCTACCGGCAGCCTGACGCGTTATCACACGCTGGAATGGCTGAGTTATGTCAGCAGCGAACTGCACAAGGGTTTTAGCCCGCTGTTCCGTCCTGATACGCCGGAAGAGTACAAAGCCATTGCGCGTGCGCAGCTGGAGAAGAAGTACCAACAGGTGAATGAGGCGTTGCAGGATAAACAGTGGCTGCTGGGATTGCGTTTTACCGTTGCCGATGTGTATCTGTTCGTGGTGACGCGCTGGGCTAAAGCCATCAAGCTGGATTTAGCGGGACTGGATGCGCTGGAAGCCTGGTTTAGCCGGGTTGCGGAGCGCCCAGCGGTGCAGGCGGCGTTGAAGGCGGAAGGTTTGGTTTAATCTCTTGTAAGGTCGCCATTTATGGCGACCTGGATTACAGGTGCGCATGAATGCGCACCCTACGGGAATTTACAGCTTTTCTGCCGCGAAGTGCTGCGTCGGTTTGGCAATCGCATCCTGCGCGGCCACCAGCTGCAATTCGTACTCGCCCATTTCGTGGGTTTTCAGCATCACTTCATACACTGCCGCCGTAATATGCTCCAGCGCATCCTGCAGCGACTTACCGTGCAGCAGATCGACCAGCAGCAGGCCGCTGGTGAGATCGCCCACGCCAACCGGCTGACGCACGCCAAAGTCCACCAGCGGACGGCTGATGTGCCAGCACTCATCGGCGGTCACCAGCAGCATCTCAAAGCGGTCGCTGCGGCGTCCGGCGCGCGCCAGATGTTTCACCAGCACCACTTTCGGGCCTTTGCTAATCAGTTCTCGTGCCGCAACCACCGCTTGCTCCACGTTGGCCACTTCATGCCCGCTGAGCATCTCCAGCTCCAGCAGGTTCGGCGCGATGATGTCGCTGGCGGGCAACGCCATTTTGCAGTGAAACTCCGCCACGCCCGGCGCCACAATGCAGCCTTTTTCCGGATGGCCCATCACAGGATCGCAGAAGAACCATGCGTTCGGGTTGGCTTCTTTCACCAGACGCACGATCTCCAGAATCTGTTCGCCCTGCTCCGCCGATCCTAAATAGCCGCTCAGCACCGCATCACAGGTCTTCAGGCGATCAACTGCCGCAATACCTTTAACGATGTCGGTCAAATGCGTGGCGGGCATCACAGTGCCGGTCCAGTGACCATACTGGGTGTGATTAGAAAATTGCACGGTATTCAGCGGCCAAACGTTTGCGCCCATGCGGCGCATCGGGAATTCGGCAGCGCTGTTACCGGCGTGTCCGTAAACAACGTGAGATTGAATTGCGAGAATATTTTTCATTTTGCCCTGTACTGCTGTCTTGCCATAAAAAAGGGCCGGAAGCCGGCCCTGAACGCTTACTGCCAGTTAATCAGGCAGTAATGTTTTTTACCGCGACGCAACAACGTGAAACGTCCAAACAGTTTATCGCTGTCGCTGAAACGGTACTCCGCATCTGACTGTTTTTCGCCATTCAGCGAGACCGCGTTGGAACCGATCATGGTGCGCGCCTGGCCGCGTGATGGCACCAACTCAGCCGCTACCAGCGCCTGCTGCAGATCGTCTTCTGCCGTCAGCGTGATGGTTGGCATGCCGTCCTGCGCCAGCTGCTCGAAGTCTGCTTCGGTCATCGCACTCAAACTGCCAGAGAACAGGCTCTCGGTGATGCGTTTTGCCGCGGTTAAGCCGCTTTCGCCGTGCACCAGACGCGTGACCTGCTCAGCCAGCACGTACTGCGCGCGTGGCGCTTTGCCGCTGTTTTTGTCCTCTTCTTCCAGCGCATTGATCTCTTCAATGCTCATGAAGGTGAAGAACTTCAGGAAGCGATACACGTCTGCATCTGCGGTGTTGATCCAGAACTGGTAGAACTTGTACGGACTGGTTTTCTTCGCATCCAGCCACACCGCGCCACCTTCGGTTTTACCGAATTTGGTGCCGTCAGATTTGGTGATTAGCGGTACGGTCAATCCCCACGCCTGCTGCTGATGCAGACGACGCGTCAGGTCGATACCAGAAGTAATGTTGCCCCACTGATCGGAACCGCCAATCTGCAGCACCACATCGTGACGCTTGTTCAGCTCAGCAAAGTCATAACCCTGCAGCAGATTGTAAGAGAACTCGGTGTAGGAGATGCCCTGATCTTCGCGGTTCAGACGCTGTTTCACCGCTTCACGGTTGATCATCTGGTTGACGGAGAAGTGCTTACCGATGTCACGCAGGAAGGTCAGCACGTTCATGCCGCCAAACCAGTCGTAGTTGTTCGCGGCAATTGCGCTGTTGTCGCCGCAATCGAAGCTCAGGAAAGGCGCGACCTGGTTGCGGATCTTGTCGACCCACTCGCTAACGGTTTCAGCGGTGTTAAGTTTACGTTCTGCTGCTTTAAAGCTGGGATCGCCAATCAGACCGGTGGCACCACCCACCAGCGCGACCGGCTTGTGTCCGGCATCCTGAAAACGTTTCAGGCAGAGCAGCGGCACCAGATGGCCCAAATGCAAGCTATCAGCGGTAGGATCGAAGCCGCAATAGAGTGCAATTGGCCCTTGCGCCAGTCGCTCTGCTAACGCTTCTTCATCCGTTACCTGGGCGACTAAGCCCCTTTCTTGCAATTGTTGTATCAGGTTACTGCTGGTCATCACTGACTCCAAATTGATCAGACTGCACCTAGGCTGGTACACAGCTTTCCGCCGACGTGCGGAGACGAAAAAAAAGAGGGCTATAGCATAAAGCGCTGACGCCAACTGCGCCAGCGTTGAAAGGGGATAAAACGCAGTTTTACGGGGCTAAACGGTCAATCGACCAGCCATTGTCATTACGCTGATAGAGGAAGCGATCGTGCAGGCGATGTTCGCCGCCCTGCCAGAACTCAACGGTGTGGAATTTTACGCGGTAACCGCCCCAGAAACTCGGCAGCGGTACTTCACCCTGCTGGAATTTTTGTTTAAGTTCGAGGAACTTCCCTTCCAGCACGCCGCGCGCCGAAATGCGGCTCGACTGCTTCGACACCCACGCACCAATCTGGCTATCACGCGGGCGACGGCTGAAGTATTTCAGCACCTCGAGCGGCGACAGTTTTTCCACTTCACCCAGCACCATCACCTGACGCTCCAGGAAGTGCCACGGGAAGTGCAGCGAGATACGCGGATTCTCTGCCAACTGCAACGCCTTGCGGCTGCCGAGGTTGGTATAGAACACCATTCCTTGCTCGTCGTAGTGCTTAAGCAGCACGATGCGCTGATAAGGCTGGCCGCTGCTGTCAACGGTGGCCACCGTCATCGCCGTCGGATCTGGCAACTGCGCGGTGCAAGCCTGCTGCAGCCACTGCTCAAACAGCGCCAGAGGATTATCGGGCAGATCTTTACGTCGCAGCCCGCCGCGAGTGTATTCACGACGCAGATGGGCAATATTTTGCAAGCTGTCACTGTCGCTCATGCTGTTTCTCTTTCTCTAACGTTTACTGAGCGGAGGTATCCGCGTTCTGCAATTCACAATCATTAATCACGATTTTGTCATTACGTTCAACAAAAGCGCTATTGCCTTTTGACCAGAAGACGTAAGTGCCGTCGCTGTAGCGCGCGCCAGAGGCCGAGACCGTTTGTGTCAGCGTCAGCGGCTTGCCATCCAGAATAAAGCTTACCTGCTGCTTCGCGTTATCCTGGGTGACCGTCAGCGGCAAGGTGCCGCACTGGTAGCGCAGCTGTTGTGGAGTCTCTTCCTGTTTATGCATCATGCCGCAACCACTTAATATCGCCACGCTACTCAGCATCATAATTGTTTTTTTCATCATCACCTCTTAACGAATAGGTCGGGGATTGGCCGGATAAATCGCGCCCAATACACTCATCTCCCGCGCGCCGGTTACCGCTGGCAGGTTGCCCGGTAACCCATTTAATGTGCGAAACGCCAGCCAGGCAAAGGCCAGCGCTTCCATATCATCACCGCTGATGCCCGCTTCGTCGGTGGTACCGACTTCAGTACCCGACAGATGCGTGGCGAGGCGCGCCATCAGCAGCGGATTTCGGCTGCCTCCGCCGCACACCAACAGGCGATCGCAACCGTCGTTGAGCTGCACCTGCTGCGCGATGGTCAACGCCGTCAGCTCAGTCAACGTGGCTTGCACATCTTGTGGTGCCAGCGCCGGGAAACGCTGCAACTGCTGCTCAATCCAGCTGAGATTGAAATATTCGCGTCCGGTGCTTTTTGGCGGCGGCAGCGCAAACCATGGATCGCCTAGCATTAACTCCAGTAGCGCCGGAACCACCTGACCGCTGCGCGCCCAGGCGGCATCTTTATCGTACGGCAAACCTTTATTGCGCCAAATCCACGCATCGATCAGCATATTGCCCGGACCGGTATCAAAACCGCGCACCGGCTGGCCGGGAATTAATAGCGACAGATTGGCGATACCGCCAATATTCAGCACCATGCGGCGCTCGGCGCTGTCCATTAACAGCGCCTGATGGAAGGCCGGCACCAGCGGCGCGCCCTGCCCGCCGAGCGCCATATCGCGGCGACGAAAATCACCGATCACCGTCACGCCGGTGGCCGCCGCAATCTGGTTGTTATCGCCAATTTGCAGCGTATTCGGCGCATCACTTTGCGGCTCATGCCACACCGTTTGTCCGTGGCAGCCAATCGCCATAATGTCGCTGGCTTCCAGCGACTGCTGGTGCATCAAGGTCAATACCGCCTCGGCGAACAGTTTGCCAAGCCGCGTGTCCAGTTGTCCGAGCTGCGATAGCGTCAATGATTGTCCCTGACAAATGGCCAACACCTGCTGACGTAATTCCTGCGGGATGGGATGACAATAGCTGGCCTGCTGCGCCACCATTTGCCCATCAATCGCCGCCAGTACCACGTCCACGCCATCAAGGCTGGTGCCGGACATCACGCCAATATAGCGTCCTGATTTCATAGCGGTTCACTCCCTTAACATCATCTGGCTTAAGCCTGGCAAATTACCGGGGCTAATTCTATGATAAAATTCCGCTTTTCAGCGTCACTGCGCAGTGTGTTCCAGCTCAGAAATATTTTCTGCAGGTAATTGAATTTTTGTTGATGGGAGACGGTCTATGCTTCGGCCCAGCCGCGTATTATACGGACTTAGAGTCATTTGCCAGTTTTCTGTCTTATACTCTGTGCAGTACAGGATGAGAAATATGGCGTTTTTTTGCATTAAGGAGCGTTCTGATGATTAAGCGTTTTGTAGCCGTGGCGTTGACCGGCTTAACTCTGGCAGGTTGTGCCAACGACAGCACCCTTTCCGGTGACGTTTACAGCGCCAGCGAAGCTAAACAAGTACAAAGTGTTTCCTACGGCACGCTGGTTTCGGTGCGTCCGGTGAAAATCCAGGGCGGCGATGAAAACAACGTGATTGGCGCAATTGGTGGTGCGGTGCTGGGTGGTTTCCTCGGTAACACCATTGGCGGCGGCAGCGGTCGCAGTCTGGCAACCGCAGGCGGCGCGGTGCTCGGTGGCGTAGCCGGTCAGGGCGTGCAGGGTGCGGTTAACAAATCTGACGGTGTCGAGCTGGAAATCCGCAAGGATGATGGCAACACCATCATGGTGGTGCAGAAGCAAGCTGCCACCCGTTACTCGGTTGGCCAGCGCGTCGTGATGGCGTCAAACGGCAGCCAGGTTACCGTTTCGCCACGTTAAGCGAATAGATAAAAAAAACCGACGCCTGGCGTCGGTTTTTTTATTTCTCGCGGTTGTGAAACTCGAGAATGTTTTTTTCCAGCCGCGCAATCAGCGTCACCATCTGATTGATCTCTTCCAGGCTGATGCCGGAAAGAATGTCATCGCGCGTGGCATCAATCACATTCTCAACCTGCTCGATGATCGGCTCAGCTTGCTTGGTCAGCTTGATGCGCTTGGCACGGCGATCGTTGGCGCAGGTGGCGCGGGTGATCAAGCCTTTCTCTTCCAGCTGATCCAGCGTGCGCACCAGTGAAGGCTGCTCAATGCCGATGGCTTTTGCCAGCTGAATCTGAGACTGCTCTGGCGGGAGTTGATGAATATTGTGTAGCGTCACCCAGTGTGTTTGTGTCAACTCGAGCGGTTTTAAGCGCTGATCGATTAACGCGCGCCAAATGCGCACCAGGCGAGACAGATCGGTTCCCAAGGGCGTATCCATTGCATCTCCTTATAATTAGCTTGCTAGCTATTAAGCCAGATTTTACACTATTCTGCGAGTTTACCTGGCAAATTACAAATACCAGGCCTGCATATACGCTTGCCGTCTAAGCTCTATTTAGATGATTCCCGGTCAAAAAGGATGATGACACGTGTCCCTAACCGTTTTTTCCCCCAGCGCCCCGCTTACCGACCTAGTGTTCGGTGCGTCGCTGTTTTTCCCGCCGCTGTTTAAAGCGGTGTTACTAGGATTCTTTTTCTGGCTGTTGATTCACCCGCTGATACGCGGCTGGATCTACTCCGGCGATGTCTGGCATCCCACCTTAATGGACCTTTCCCTGTTTGTACTGTGCGTCGCTGGCGCATTGTGGTTACTGAGCCTCGGATAAATCACTATGAAATTCAACCCTTTTAAGTATTTTTCAACCGTAGTGATCTTTGCGCTGGCCCTGCTTGCCGGATGGTGGATGTGGAATTACTACATGCAATCGCCGTGGACGCGTGATGGCAAAGTGCGCGCCGAGCTGGTGGATATCACGCCGGAAGTGTCCGGGCGCATCATCGCCCTGGAGGTGCGTGACAATCAGTTCGTGCATAAAGGTGATGTGCTGCTCAAGCTCGATCCGGTGCCATGGCAAATTGCGCAGGCTAACGCCGAAGCGCAGTTAGCCAAAGCACAGGCCGACCTGGCGAAGGCGCAGCATGAAGCCAATCGCCGCGCCAGCCTGCCGCGCAACGTCATTTCAGCGGAAGATATGGACGCCGCGCGCTTAACCGCCAATGCCGCCGCATCAACGGCGAAAGCCGCGCAGGCCAGCCTCGATCAGGCGCGCTGGAACCTCGATCAAACTACGATTACCGCGCCCACCGATGGCTGGATCAGCAACCTGACGCTGCGTACCGGCAACTATGCCAGCGCCGGTACGCCGCTGTTTGCGCTGGTCGATAGCCACTCTTATTACGTGATGGGTTATTTCGAAGAAACCAAGCTGCGCCATATTCAACCCGGCGCTGCGGCGCAGATTGTGTTGTACAGCAACGGTGCGCGTTTGCAGGGCAAAGTGGAGAGTATCGGACGCGCCATTTACGACCAAAGCGTCGCCAGCGATGGCGGTTTGGTGCCGGATATCAAGCCTAACGTGCCCTGGGTGCGTCTGGCGCAGCGCGTGCCGGTACGCATTCGCTTAGACGCGTTGCCGGAAGGCGTGCCGCTGGTGGCGGGCACCACCTGCACCATCTCGATCGCGCACTGAGGTTGTGATGAATTTTCAGTGGCTGGCCTGGCAAAATCTGCCGTGGATAAAAGCAAGCTGGGGCGAGTGGCGCTATGCGCTGCGGAATGGCATTGCGATGTGTCTCGCCTTGACCATCGCCTATGCGCTGCAACTCGATGAACCATACTGGGCCATGACCTCGGCAGCGGTGGTGAGTTTCCCGACCGTCGGCGGCGCCATCAGTAAAAGTCTGGGGCGTATCGTTGGCAGTTTGCTCGGTGCCAGCGCCGCGCTGCTGATTGCCGGACACACGCTAAACGAGCCCTGGCTGTTTGCCTTTTTCATGGCCGGTTGGCTGGCGTTCTGCACCTGGATCGCCAATCACTACCAAAACAACGTGGCCTACGCGTTTTCGCTGGCGGGATATACCGCCGCCATCATTGCCTTTAGCAGCGTCAATATCACTGATGTCACTCAGCTATGGGATATCGCGCAAGCGCGCGTGTGCGAAGTGATCTCCGGCATTCTTTGCGCCGGATTGATGATGATGATTCTGCCCAGCACCTCGGATGGCAATGCACTGATGAGTTCACTGCGTCAGATGCACGCGCGTTTGCTGGATCATGCGGTGTTATTACTGCAGCAAGGCAGCACCGATAACGTGCGCACCGCCCATGAGAATGTCATTAGCCAGATTCTCACCATGAACTTGCTGCGCATTCAGGCGTTCTGGAGCCACTATCGCTTCCGCCGTCAGAACAACGTGCTGAACTATGTGCTGCATCAGCAGCTGCGTCTGACCAGCGTGCTCTCCAGTCTGCGCCGCATGTTGCTGAACTGGCCCGATGCGCCGCCTGAACTTTACGATGCCATGGCAAAACTGCTTCACGAATTGGCGCAGCCGCACTGCGATAAATACCGGTTGGCGCTGATTTTGCGCGGCATCACGCCATCAGCAACCGGTGATTACCGCCAACGCGCATTCGTTCAGCGCCTGCGTTATTTCTGCTGGGTCTATCTCAACGTCAATCGCTGGATTCGCCTGATTGAACGCGCCGATGCCGATACCCGTTTTCAGCCGCCGTATGCGCCATCGCTGGCGCGCGAAAGCGACAGCGCAGAAGCCGGCTGGAGCGCCCTGCGCACTTTTAGCGTCATCATGCTGGGCTGCGCCTTTTGGATCACCACGCAATGGGATTCCGGCGCCGCCGCCCTAACGCTCACCGCCATCGCGTGCGTGCTTTACTCTTCCGCACCTTCGCCGAGCGGCAGCGTATCGCTATTACTGAAGACCTTGCTGTGGCTGTCGCTGTTTAGTTTTGTGCTGCAGTTCGGTTTGATGGTGCAAATCAGCGCGCTGTGGCAATTTTTGCTGGTGCTGTTTCCGCTGCTGCTCACCTTGCAGTTGTTTAAACTGCAGCAGAAGAAACGTGCGGGAATGTGGGGGCAATTCATTGTTTTTATGGGATCCTTTATCGCCGTCACCAATCCGCCCGACTGGGATTACCAAAGCTTCCTCAATGACAATATCGCCAAGGTGTGCGGCGTACTGCTGGCGTGGCTGGCGTTTCAGGTGCTGCGTCCCAGTTCCGATGCGCGTCGCAGTCGTCGGCATATTCGCGCCTTGCGCCATGCATTTCTCGATCAGCTACGCCGTCATCCGCGTCTGAGCGAAAGCCACTTTGAATCGCAGATTTATCATCACATTAGTCAGCTGAGTAACAGTCGTGACGAGCAGGCGCGTGTTTGGCTGCTGCGCTGGGGCGTGGTACTACTCAACTGTTCTCACATCGTCTGGCAGCTGCGCGAATGGCAGCCGACGTCGGCAACGCTGGGGCAAATGCGCGATAGCAGCCTGCAGGATCTACAACGGATTATGAGCCTGCGCGGCGTGCATCACACCGCGTTGCAGGCCACGCTGGATGAGCTGGAAACCATGATTAACCAGCTGCAGCAGCAAGCGGAGAGCGAAGCCAATACGCTGGCGGGTATTTTGTGGCGCCTGCGCTGCTCACTCGCCCAGTTGGCGCAGGCGGTGCCGGATTAATCACTGACAATATTGCGTGGTCTGGCGATTAAAATCGTCCTGCAACTGCTGCAGCGATTTCTGTCCTTCGAAGCGGGTTTTGTCCTGATCGGACATCGGTTCAATCACCAGCGCCTTCTCTTCTGAAGAGTAGATAAAACGTCGATACAAGGTGGTGCCGGTGAAACTTTTACCCTGAATGCCACCGCATACCACCGTCATCGCATGACGATAAGTTTCGCTGTGGGTGAAGTTGGTTTCGGTGGCGCTGCGCAGAACGTTTTCGCAGCCTTTGGCTTCCAGACGGTGGAGGGTGTGCTGTGTCAGCCATTCACGCCCACGCGCAATCTTTTCACACTCAACACGCAGCGGGTTGGTATCGATGGTGCGTTGCAGTTGTCGACTGGCATCTAAACGCAGCTGTGTGTCGTTGGGTTGATCGCATCCCACCAGCAATAAACATAACAACATCATCCCACGCGCTTTCATTCCTGCCCCTGAAGGTTTTATTCCTGAATCAATATCATAGGACGGAAAAACCGCTGAGAGTAGCAAGAAAATGGGTCAATTTTTTTCAAAGTAAGGAAATCAGGGCGACAAGCTGCTGCCGCCCAGGAGATTAAATTACGCCGCAGGCAAAACGCGCCCCGCCGCCGCCGAGCGGTTGCGGATGGTCGGCATGATTATCGCCGCCCACATGCACCATCAGGGCTTTTCCTTTGATTTCACTCAGGGATTTGATGCGTGGCGCAACCACCGGATAAGTCGCCTTGCCATCTTCGGTTACAAACAACGCGGGCAAGTCGCCAAGGTGACCATCGGCGTACGGGCCAAGATGCTTGCCGGTTTTTTGCGGATCGAGATGTCCGCCCGCCGCACCGGCCGCCACCGTTTTTCCGTCCGACTCGCCCGGTTCACAGCTGCCTTTAGCATGCACGTGGAAACCATGAACGCCCGGCTTCAGGCCACTTAACGCTGGCGTAAATTGCACACCGTACGGCTTTTCGCTGATAGTGACTTTGCCAATTGCCGCCCCAATTCCTTGCGCGGTGGTTTCGTGCAGCGTGACTTCTTCTGACGCCGCCTGCGCGCCTGCGGCGCAAGCCAGAGCCAGCATAACAATGAGGGTTTTCTTCATAACGTCTCCTTACGGTTAGATTCCCTGTAAGCCTGGACTGCTTTCATCCAGGCTGCCGTAATTTGACGCAGCTTTACGCTTTAGGGCACATCGTAGCCGATGGCGGCTTTGCGGATGCGGAACCATTGCTGGCGATCGAGGGTTAACTGGCAGGCGCCAACCGCTTCTTTCACACGTTCAATTTTGCCTGATCCAATAATCGGCAGCGGACGGCTTGGCAGCTTCATCACCCATGCATACACCACTTGCTCGATATTGCTGGCGCCAATCTCCTGCTTCACCTGCTCCAGCTCATCGCGCAACGGCTGATAGTGTGGATCGTTAAACACGCGACCGCCGCCGAGGCAGGACCACGCCATTGGGCGGATACGGTTCTGCTGGCACTGATCGAGCGAGCCATCCAGCAGCGACGTTTGCTCCAGCGGGGAGATTTCCAGTTGATTAGTGACCAGACTAAATGGCAAACGCGATTGCAGCAGCGTGAACTGAGACGCAGTGAAGTTAGAGACGCCAAAATGGCGCACTTTGCCGCTCTGATGCAACGCCGTAAACGCTTCGGCAATTTCATCCGCGTCCATCAACGGGTCCGGACGATGAATCAGCAGCAAATCGAGGTAATCGGTATTGAAATGGCGCAGCGAGTTCTCGGCGCTGTGCAGAATGTGGCTGGCTTCGGTGATGTAGTGACCAATGCGGTGTTCGGGTTTGGCGCGCGTCGCAATGCCGCATTTAGTGACGATTTGCAGCTTTTCACGCAAACCTGGCGTGAGGCGCAGTGCTGCACCAAAGGCGGCTTCACACTGGTAATCGCCGTAGATATCAGCATGATCGACAGTGGTAATGCCCAGCGCTAAATGGTGCTCAATAAACTGCACCACTTGCTGCGGCGTCATGCCCCACTCCATTAAACGCCAGTAACCGGCAATCAGCGGTGAAAAGGACGGTCCCTGCGGTGAAATAGCCTGCGGTTGTAACATGGTTAAACTCCCCTAAACACGATTCCAGATAACGAAAGCGGGAGTATAACGGAAAGGCAAATCGTCGTTTTCTTAAAACAGTTCCGGTTGTTGTGGATCATGATCTTCATCGACTTTTTGCTGGCGCTGCAGGCGCAAAAAGCGTTGCCGGCACAAGCGCAGCACATCGCGCTTTTGCGCATCGCTGAATTTCATCCAGTTAAAGCGCTCTTCCCGGCTGCGTAAACAGCCACGACAATAGCCACGCGCGTCACTCTGGCAAATGCCACGACACGGGCTGGGAACGGGGAAGAACTCTAGTTGCTCGGCCACATGCACTCCGCAATTAACATCTCAAATCACATTGATAACAGCTTAATGACATTGTGCAAAGAGTATACGGGCATTGCGCATAATCAAGCCATCGCGGCATTTCGTTACGCCTGTTTACCAAAAAGCCAGCATTTAAAGGATTTGGATTGCTTACGTTTAATCTTCGTTAAGGTTTTCCTCATCTTGTCTTCATACGATTGTCACATTACCTCTTACCGTTGAGTTTTCATGAGATTCCCGATCACCTTTCAGTGCGGCACCAACGGATTTAATCTTATTGCCGCCCTGTTTTTCGCATTAGTCCTGAATGCCCTTTTCTTGCTGCGCGCCTGGGAAATGATCCCTTACGATCACGTCCACGATTATCTGTTCGCCGCCAGTATTCCGCTGGTGCTCGCCTCGGCGTTCTATTTTCTCTTCTCGCTAGCCGCCTGGCCTTATCTGCGCAAACCGTTGCTAATTGCGCTGGTATTGGTTAGCGCCGCCGCCAATTACTTCATGCACAGTTTTGGCACGGTGATCGACACCAATATGATTCAAAACGTCTTTGAATCCGACCCGCAGGAAGCCGGTGCGCTGATCAGCAGTCGCTATCTACTCTGGATGCTGTTGATGGGGATGGTGCCGGTGGCGCTGATTTGCGGCGTGCGCATCAATAACGGCACGCGCTGGTGGTGGAATCTGCTGCAACGCCTGACGGGCGCACTGGGCGCAATATTACTCATATTGCTGATGGCGGCGCTGTTTTACAAAGATTACGCCTCGCTGATTCGCAACAATAAAAACCTGATCAAGATGATTACTCCGGCCAACGTGGTTAGCGGTACTGGCCACTATGTCGATCAACGTTATCTGCAAGGTAGTCAGGAATTGGTAAAGATTGGCGAGGATGCCCACAAAGGCCCATTAATCTCCGCAGCAACCAAGAAAACGCTGGTGGTGTTAGTGGTGGGTGAAACGGCGCGTGCCGAGAATTTTTCGCTGGGTGGCTACGCGCGTGACACCAATCCGGAGCTGAAAAAACAGCAGGTCATTTACTATCCCAACGCCATTTCCTGTGGCACAGAAACCGCTATATCGGTGCCCTGCATGTTCTCCAATATGCCACGCGTGCATTACGACGCGAATCTGGCGCACCACCAGGAAGGCGTGCTTGATATCCTGGCGCATGCCGGCGTGAGCGTGCTGTGGCGCGAAAACGATGGTGGTTGCAAAGGCGCCTGCGACCGCGTGCCGCACACCGACATGACACAGTGGAAACTGCCGCAATATTGTCACGATGGGTTTTGCCAGGATGATGTGTTGCTGCATCGTCTTGATAACTATATTGATAGTCTGCACAACGACGGCATTATTGTACTGCATCAAATGGGCAGCCACGGTCCGGCCTATTATCAGCGTTATCCGGCTGAGTTCCGCCGTTTTACGCCCACCTGCGACAGCAAACAGATTCAGGATTGCGATCATCAGGCATTGGTAAATACCTACGATAACTCGCTGCTGTATACCGACGCCATGCTGAGCCGCACCATCGATAAGCTCAAAGGCCTGAGCGATCGCTTCAATGTGGCGCTGGTCTATCTCTCCGATCACGGCGAATCGCTTGGCGAGCGCGGGATGTATCTGCACGGTGCGCCTTATATGTTTGCGCCCTCACAGCAAACACACATTCCTCTGCTGATGTGGATGTCACCGGGTTACGCGGCGGCGAATCACATCAATGAAGCCTGTTTGCGCCAGCAAGCTGCCGATGCAAAGGTATCGCAAGATAATCTTTTCCATACGCTTTTAGGTATGTTCAATATCCAGACTCAGCAGTATCAACCGCAGTTGGATATGAACAGATCGTGCCAAACCGCCACCTGAGGGTTGCGCTAGACTGACTGGTCTAATAACCTGCGACCCATGAATAAGACTCTGCAACGCAACGACACTCGTGAACATCTGCTCGCTATTGGCGAGCAGGTTTGTTTACAGCGCGGCTTTACCGGCATGGGATTGATCGAGATGCTGGCGCTGGCGGAAGTCACTAAAGGCTCGTTCTACCACTATTTCGGTTCGAAAGAGGCCTTTGGCGTGGCGCTGATTGAGCGCTACTTCGCCAACTTCCAGCAACAGATTGATCAGCAGCTGAATCTGCCCGGTTTACCGCCGAGCGAACGCCTGTTAGCGCATTTCCGCTACGGCGAAAGGCTGTTTATCGAGCAAGGTCATATTGTTGGCTGCCTTGGCGTGAAATTGTCAGCCGAAGTGTGCGATCTCTCCGAACCCATGCGCGATGCCCTGCAACAAGGCGCCAATGCCATCATCGCTGCCTACACGCGCTGTTTGACTGAGGTAGCCGCTGAGCAGCCGCTGCCGTTTGGGCAAACACCGCAGCAACTGGCGCAGCGCTGCTACTTGTTGTGGCTCGGGGCCAGTTTGCAGAGCAAGATTTCCCGAGAGCCGGGTCCGATTAGTCTGGCGCTCGAAACCATCGAACAGTGGCTGATAAGTCACTGATTTTTAAAAATCGTCGTTACTAGACGACCGGTCTTCCTGGAGCAATCAATATGGCGAGTAAGCAGCTGTTCTCCCCACTCAAAGTGGGCGCGATTACCGTACCGAACCGCATTTTTATGGCCCCGTTGACGCGCCTGCGCAGCATTGAGCCGGGCGATATTCCGACGCCGCTGATGGCTGAATATTATCAGCAGCGCGCCAGTGCCGGTTTGATCATCACCGAAGCCACCCAGATCTCTTTCCAGGCGAAAGGCTATGCCGGTGCGCCGGGTCTGCACACACAGCAGCAAATTGCCGCGTGGAAAATGATTAACGAAGGCATTCATGCCGCTAACGGTCACAGCGCCGTGCAGCTGTGGCACACCGGTCGCATTTCTCATAATAGCGTGCAGCCAGAAGGCAAAGCGCCGGTCGCACCGACCGCGCTAGCGGCAGGTACGCGCACTTCCCTGCGCGCTGCGGATGGTTCTGTCTATCGTGAAGACACCTCAGTACCGCGCGAGCTGTCAGTGGCTGAAATTCAGCAAATCGTCAAAGATTTTGGCCAGGCCGCCGCCAATGCGCGCGAAGCCGACTTCGACCTGCTGGAACTGCACTCAGCGCACGGTTACCTGATGCATCAGTTCCTCGCACCCGGCTCAAACCAGCGTAGCGATGAGTACGGCGGTTCGATTGAGAAACGTGGTCGTTTCGCGCTGGAAGTGGTTGATGCGGCGATTGCTAACTGGTCTGCCAATCGTATCGGTATCCGCGTTTCGCCAATCGGTGCCTTCCAGAATCTGGAAAATGGCCCGGAAGAAGAGAAAGCGGCATTGTGGTACATCGCCGAGTTGGGCAAGCGCGGCATCGCCTATCTGCACCTTTCTGAGCCAGACTGGGCAGGCGGACAGCCTTATAGCGATGCATTCCGTGAGAAAGTGCGTGCGCTGTTCCCGGGCGTGATTATCGGTGCCGGTGCTTACACCGTTGAGAAAGCAGATGATCTGATTGCACGCGGCCTGATTGACGCGGTGGCGTTTGGTCGCGACTTTATCGCTAACCCGGATCTGGTTGCTCGTTTGCAGCAAGATGCGCCACTCAATCCGCAGCGTCCTGAGAGCTTCTACGGCGGCGGCGCGGAAGGTTACACCGATTATCCAACCCTGTAAGAAAATGGCTGCCGCGTCGGATAGGCGGCAGCGTTGTTTCATCAGTGTGTATACTTAGTTGTCTTGTCATTCACTGATGACGTTTTAAAAAAGAGGATGTTATGCGTTTACTTCACACCATGTTACGCGTTGGCGATTTGCAACGTTCTATCGATTTCTACACCCGCGTGCTCGGCATGCGCGTGCTGCGTCAGAGCGAAAACACCGAGTACAAATACACGCTGGCATTCGTTGGCTACACCGAAGAGAGCGAAGGCGCGGTGATTGAGCTGACTTACAACTGGGGCGTGGATAAATACGATCTCGGCAACGCTTACGGCCATATCGCGCTGGGCGTGGACAACGTGGCTGACACCTGCGAACGCATTCGCAGCGCGGGCGGCAACGTGACGCGTGAAGCGGGCCCGGTAAAAGGCGGTTCTACCATTATTGCGTTTGTCGAAGATCCAGACGGTTACAAGATCGAACTGATTGAAAACAAACATGCCGGTCACGGCTTAGGCAACTAAGGTTGCTGGTCAGCCTGCTATTTGCAGGCTGACTTCCCTCTCCTGCTGCACCCTCCTGCGATTTTTGCCATAATGCGCGCTGCCCTATTTATTGCCATGAGATCCTGATGTCTGAATCGAACGCTTTAAACGCTCTCCACCAACGCTTCCGCGGTTTTTATCCTGTTGTGATCGACGTTGAAACCGCAGGTTTCAATGCACAAACCGATGCACTGCTGGAAATTGCAGCCATAACGCTGAAAATGGATGAAGACGGCTGGTTGCACCGCGATGAAACGCTGCACTTCCATGTGGAACCGTTTGAAGGCGCCATTCTGAATCCTGCGGCGCTGGCGTTTACCGGCATCGATCCCACCAATCCGCTGCGTGGTGCGGTAAGCGAATACGAAGCGCTGCATGCGATTTTTAAAATGGTGCGCAAAGGCACCAAAGATAGCGGCTGCAATCGCGCCATTATCGTGGCGCACAATGCCACTTTCGATCTCAACTTCGTGATGGCGGCCGCAGAGCGCGCCAGCCTGAAGCGCAATCCGTTCCACCCTTTTGCCACCTTTGATACCGCAGCGTTAAGTGGTTTAGTGCTGGGGCAAACCGTGCTGGCGAAAGCCTGTAAAGCGGCGGGAATGGAGTTTGATAGTACGCAAGCGCATTCGGCGCTGTATGACACCGAGCAAACCGCGACGCTGTTTTGTGAGTTGGTGAACCGCTGGAAACGCCTGGGCGGCTGGCCGCTGGCTTTCAGTGAAGAACCCGCAGACGACGCGTCTGTCGAGTAAGCAAAGAAAAGGCCGACATTTGTCGGCCTTCTGCATTATTCCGCTTCTTTATACTTCTCAGCGGTCTCTTTCAGCAGTGGCTGAAGTTCACCGCGCTGGAACATCTCAACGATGATGTCGCAGCCGCCGACCAGTTCACCATCGACCCACAGCTGCGGGAAGGTTGGCCAGTTAGCGTATTTTGGCATTTCAGCGCGAATGTCCGGGTTCTGCAGAATGTCCACGTATGCGAAACGCTCGCCACACGCAGAAAGCGCCTGCACGGCTTGCGCCGAGAAACCGCAGCTTGGCAGCTTTGGAGAACCTTTCATGTACAGCAGAATCGGGTTTTCTGCGATCTGACGCTGAATTTTTTCAACAGTACTCATTATTGCCTTCCTTAATCTTCTACTTCGTGTTTGTTTATTGTAGCGATTTCGCTCCCGGACTGAAAACGGGATTTTGCGTTTGCACTGGCTAATCGCCATGTTTGTTAAGTTAACGCATGACAAATAACATTTTCATATCATTAATTGGCATTAATAAATTAATAATTAGCAATAGTTTCGCTGCGTTAACCAGCTGAAATAGCTCATTTTTGCTACAGAATCAATCTGGTAACATATTAATGGAAAAAGGCCTTACCTTTTGGAAAAAAAGTGGATTAGAATTGCCTCGGCGCTGATCGCTTGATCAGATTTCTCTCACTTTAACGCAGTCTGCTTTCATTCAGCCTGCTTAACCTGTAACCGGATTATGCGTCTACTAATAACGCTTTTCATACTGGCTTTCGCCCAACTGTTTTTTAATGTGGCTGCTGCATCTCCGCATGCGCCCGTTAATGCCAGTTCGCTTAAAGCAGAGAAAAAGAGCGCACGTGAAGACGAGCGCCGCAAACGACGCCCGGTGAAAACCACCACCAAAAAATCGCGCCTGACTGCTGTTCAAAAATTCAAACTCAAAAAACAGACCAAAACAGAAACTGCGCTGCATAAAACCACCAGCAAAAAATCCCCGCTGAAACTCTCTGCTAAGAAATACGGTCATCAACGTTTAGCGAAGAAAACACCTGAGATCGCCGTCGATGATGAAGCATTAGCGCTGACCGGCATCAAAATGAGTAAGGCGCACCGCCAGCGTTATCAAAAGGCGCGTGAAACGGCGATGACCAAATTAATGGGCCAACTCGGCAAACCTTATCAGTGGGGCGGCACTTCGCCACACACCGGTTTCGACTGCAGCGGCTTAGTGTGGTACGCCTATAAAGATCTGGTGAAATTCAAATTCCCGCGCACCGCCAATGAGATGTATCACCTGCGCGATGCGGCACCGATTAAGCGTGAAATGCTGGAGAAAGGTGATCTGGTGTTCTTCCGCATCAATAATCGCGGCACTGCCGATCATGTTGGCGTGTATCTCGGCAACGGGAAATTCATTCAGTCGCCGCGTACCGGCAAAGATATTCAGATTAGCGTATTGGGTGAGGATTACTGGCAAAAACACTATGTGGGCGCGCGTCGTATGATGACGCCAAAAACTATTCGCTAGCTGTTGCGCAACAATCATAAAAAAGCCGGATGCTGTTCTCAGCTCCGGCTTTTTTGTTAATGCATGATCGCGGTAAAGCTGAAGGCGATAATCATCAACAGTGCGCCAACAGTGGTCATTAGCGCCAGCTTCAGGTCGGTATTCATTACAACTCCTTAGTCACACAATTATTAGGGTTAAAGCGATTTTCGCACAGCAATGGGCAAAAATCTCGTGTTATCCGCGCCAGCTTGCTAGAATCGCCGCCTTTCGTTGCGCAACAGATTTTGCGCATGCTGTATTTACAGCGTGATGAAGTGATTTCGCCTGCTAAAACACACCATTTCGCCTGCTTTTTGGGCTATAAAAGCATTAGCAGACGCAAACGTTTAACAATATACTTATCAGTAAGTTGCGATAAGCCCAGGAGTACCATTTTCATGGCAACAATTAAAGATGTCGCAAAACGCGCGGGTGTCTCAACCACCACGGTTTCGCATGTCATCAACAAAACGCGTTTCGTTGCGGAAGAGACGCGTAACGCCGTATGGGAAGCGATCAAAGAATTACACTACTCGCCCAGTGCCGTGGCGCGTAGTCTCAAAGTTAATCACACCAAAACCTTAGGTTTGCTGGCGACCTCCAGCGAAGCGCCCTATTTCGCTGAAATTATCGAAGCGGTGGAGAACCGTTGTTTCGAACGCGGCTACACGCTGATTCTCGGCAACGCGCATAACGATCTGCAAAAGCAACGTGCTTACCTGTCAATGATGGCGCAAAAGCGCGTCGATGGCTTGCTGGTGATGTGTTCTGAGTATCCAGACGATTTGCTACAGATGCTGGAAGAGAACCGCAACATTCCCATGGTGGTGATGGATTGGGGTGCATCGCGCGGTGACTTCACCGATACCGTGCAGGACAATGCGTTTCAGGGCGGCTATCTCGCCGGGCGTTATCTGATTGAACGCGGTCATCGCGATATCGGTGCCATTCCCGGCCAGATGGAGCGCAACACCGGCGGCGGCCGTCACGCTGGCTTCCTGCAGGCAATGAACGAAGCGGACATTACGGTGCGTCCTGAATGGGTAGTTCAGGGCGACTTTGAGCCTGAATCGGGCTATCAGGCGATGCAGCAGATTTTAAATCAGAAACAGCGCCCAACGGCGGTGTTCTGCGGCGGCGATATTATGGCGATGGGCGCGATTTGCGCTGCTGATGAGATGGGCTTGCGCGTACCGCAGGATATCTCGGTCATCGGCTACGATAACGTGCGCAACGCGCGCTATTTCACGCCAGCGCTGACCACCGTGCATCAGCCAAAAGCCGAACTGGGTGAAAAAGCGCTGGAAATGCTACTGGATCGCATCACCAGCAAGCGTGAAGATCCGCAAACCATTGAGGTTCAGCCAACGCTGATTGAGCGCCGTTCGGTGGCGTACGGTCCGTTCCGCGACTATCGCCGCTAAGCAGACACTTCGCTGAGCCATTCGTGGTTCAGCGTTTCGGCATCCCCGAGATAAGCCAGTAACCACTCCAGCGCCGGTGACGCGCGCTGTTCTGACCAGCTGACGCAGCACGGACTGTCCGGAAAGGCCTGCGGCAGTGCCAGTTCGACCAGTTTATGGCTATCCAGCAGCGGACGTGCCAGATGGCCCGGCACCATTCCAACGCACAATCCTGCCAGCAAACAATCCATTCCGGTTTCCCATTCTGGTACCACCAGACGTCGCTGATTATCCAGCGTCCATGTCATACGGCGCGGCAACGCACGCGAGGTATCTTCCAGCACCAGCGATGGCCATGCCCGCAATGTTTCATCATCCAGCTCCCTGCTGTTAACCAGTGGATGATCGGGACTCACTACACAACGCCAGTTCAGTGCGCCCATATCCTGAAAGGCAAAACGTCCGCCCACCGGAATCGCCTGGGTTGCGCCAATAGCCACATCAACCCGGCCATCAGCCAATGCATCCCATACGCCGTTGAACACTTCGTAGCTGATAATCAGCTCCATATCGGGAAAATGGCGATAGAAATCCTTCACTAACTGCCGCGTGCGCTGCGGTTTAACAATGCAGTCAACCGCGATACTTAGCTCCCCACGCCAGCCATTTGCCAGTTGCTGACACTGTCGACGGGTTGCCAGCATTTTTTTGATAACAGATCGCCCTTCACGCACAAAATGCTCGCCCGCGGGTGTCATCACCACTTCGCGGTGCTGACGCTCAAACAGCGGCACTGCCAGCCAGGTTTCCAGCTGTCGTACGGTATAGCTGACGGCAGAAGGCACACGATGCAGCTCCTGCGCTGCCGCACTAAAACTCCCAGTGCGCGCCACCGCATCCACCACTTCAAGCGCATATTCTGACCACATAATTTTGCCTTCAAAAAATTTAACAGCACTATGCAAATATTAGCGTTTCACAAAGCGCGTTGCATCCTTTTACACTCCCCGGCGTTCAACCTGCCCAAAAGAGAATCAACATGTTGTCGTCTAAAGCATTTATGCCTTATCTTGCCGTGCTCAGCATGCTCGGCTTTCTTGCCACGGATATGTATTTACCTGCCTTTGGCGATATGCAGCGTGATTTCGCTAGCGCACCTGGCACCATTAGCGCCAGCCTGAGTCTGTTTCTCGGCGGTTTCGCCTGTGCCCAGGTATTTTGGGGGCCGCTGTCAGATCGTTACGGGCGTAAACCAATTTTGCTGGCCGGTTTAGCCATCTTCGCCCTTGGTTGTCTGGGGATGCTTTGGGTGACCGATGTCCGCCTGATGCTGGCGCTGCGTTTTGTGCAGGCGATTGGCGTGTGTGCTGCTGCCGTGAGCTGGCAGGCGCTGGTGGTGGATCACTATCCAAAAGCCAAAGCCAATAAAGTGTTTGCGACAATTATGCCGCTGGTTGCGCTGTCTCCGGCGCTGGCACCGCTGCTCGGCGCCTGGCTTATCGGCCACTTCCACTGGCGCAGCATCTTTATCACATTGACGCTGGTTGCCGTGGTGTTGCTGATCGGTACGCTGCAGTTAACCTCGCCTAAGCGCGAGAAAGTTGCGGCAGGCAAACAACCTGGATGGTTGACCTTGCTGGGCACCCGCGTTTACAGCGGTAACGTCTTGATCTACTCGGCGTGTTCGGCGAGCTTTTTCGCCTGGCTGACGGGATCACCTTTCATTCTCGCCGCTGCTGGCCTGACGCCGGGCGATATTGGCCTGAGCTATATTCCGCAGACCATTGCATTTCTGATTGGTGGCTTTGGCTGCCGCACGCTGTTAAATCGTTATCAGGGCGCGCAACTGCTGCCGTGGTTGCTGGTGTTGTATAGCCTGAGCATCCTGAGTTTGTTTGTCATCGCCCTGATGCCCTCAGCGCCGCTGTTTGTATTGTTGATGCCCTTCTGCGGCATGGCGCTGGCCAATGGTGCGATCTATCCGATTGTGGTTGCTAGCGCATTAGCGCCCTTCCCGCACGCCACCGGTAAAGCCGCAGGATTACAGAACTTATTCCAGTTAGGATTATGCTTTGTTGCCAGCCTGCTGGTCTCCGCCGGCCTTGAACAGGCGTTGTTCAACACCACGTTAGTGATGGTCGCCACCGTGGTACTGGCGTGGGCGGGCTTTGTCTGCCAGCGATCGCTAAACGCACAAAGTGATATTGCCCACACTTCCCGTCCCTGCGAAGATAATCTCTGACTCAATGATTTTCGTTAGCAAACTAACGATAACCCGTTGAATATTGACCCACGTGAGCATATACTCTGTGGGTCAGTAATTCTGTATTAAATCAATAATATAAATGTAATACCTTTAGCGACACTGTCGCGGGATGGCGTCTGCACATTATCCGGTGCGGCGACCCACTTTTCTGCTCAAATTCATACCTCTGTACTACGTCGTACAACGTCGGATTTCTGGCGCACGGATTTTCCGTGAGTTCTCTCACAGGTCTTGGGAAATTGGCTATTCTTTTTCTCAGGTTCAGATCGGAAGGTGATGGAGAAGCTATGAGTTCATCTGTTATAGAAGAAGTGAGCCTTGAAGAAAACCACTGGTATCGGATCGTCAATGAACTGCTAGAGCGGGCTGATATTGCAGTTAATGGCACTCGTCCCTGGGATATTCAGGTAAAGCATCCAGATTTTTTTAAACGCGTTCTTGAGGAAGGATCGCTCGGATTAGGTGAAAGTTACATGGATGGTTGGTGGGAGTGCGAACAGCTAGATATGTTCTTCCATCGCGTTTTAAAACACCATCTGGATAAACAATTACCCCGGCATTTTAAAGATACGTTGCGCATCGCCGCCGCGCGTCTCACTAATTTGCAATCAAAAAAACGCGCCTGGATTGTGGGTAAAGAGCATTACGACCTTGGTAATGATCTATTCTCACTGATGCTTGATCCTTATATGCAATATTCCTGCGGCTACTGGAAAGATGCTGATACCCTGGAAAACGCGCAGCAAGCCAAACTGGATATGATTTGCCGCAAGTTGCAACTTGAACCGGGCATGACGTTGTTGGATATCGGTTGTGGCTGGGGTGGACTGGCAGAATACGCCGCGCGCCATTATGGCGTCACGGTGCATGGCGTGACTATTTCAGCTGAGCAACAAAAACTGGCACAACAACGCTGTGAAGGACTGGATGTGACTATATTACTTCAGGACTATCGCGACCTGAATAATCAATATGATCGCATCGTTTCTGTCGGTATGTTTGAACATGTCGGGCCGAAAAACTATGCCACTTATTTTGATGTTGCTGACCGCAACCTCAAACCAGACGGCATATTTTTGCTGCACACCATTGGCGCCCTCACCACAGATATGAATGTCGATCCGTGGATTGATAAATATATCTTCCCGAACGGTTGTTTGCCGTCAGTGCGTCAAATCGCTGACGCCAGTGAGCCACATTTCGTCATGGAAGATTGGCATAACTTTGGCGCAGATTACGATACGACGTTAATGGCATGGTATGAACGTTTTCAGGCGGCGTGGCCGCAGCTGGCTGAGAAATATGGCGAACGTTTTAAACGAATGTTCGACTATTATCTCAACGCCTGCGCCGGTGCGTTTCGTGCCCGTGATATTCAGCTGTGGCAGGTAGTATTCAGTCGTGGCAAGGATGGCGGTTTACGCGTTGCGCGTTAATAAGCTTTCAAATGAATCAAGGCGCCGCATGGCGCCTTTTTTAACGGTATTATTCTGCGCCAGCAATCTGCGCCAGTGCAGCGGCTTCACGCTGCGCTAATACGCGCTCAACCGTTTCCACAATGGCCTGCGTATGCGGATCAATCTCAATATTGACCTTATGACCAAACTTCTTCGCGCCTAAAGTGGTGCGCTCCAGCGTTTCCGGAATCAAATGCACACAGAATTTGCTTTTCGTCACGTCGCCAACGGTCAAACTAATTCCATCGATACCCACGAAACCTTTGTGCAGAATATATTTGATCTGCGTGGCGTCCTGTAATTTAAACCAGATTTCGCGGTTGTTTTCAGACTGGATGATTTTGCAGATTTCCGCCGTGGTCATAATATGGCCAGACATTAAATGGCCGCCAATTTCATCACTGAACTTCGCTGCACGCTCAATATTCACCACATCCCCCACCTTTAATTCACCCAGGTTGGTAATGCGCAGTGTTTCTTTAATCAGATCGAAGCTGACCAAATCGCCGTTAATCTCGGTTACGGTCAGGCAGCAGCCGTTGTGTGCCACCGATGCGCCAAGCGCCAGTCCCGGTAACAGATCCTCCGGTAAGCGCACAATATGGGTTCGAAACAGATCTTTCTCTTCAATGCCGACAATTTCTGCCGTGCCTTGCACAATTCCAGTAAACATAATCTCAGCCTCTGCAAATTTTGCGTCAGTTTATCACAGCTTGTTGGCGGCAGCTTAATTTGGCGGAGTTCCAACTTTACACAAATTGCTAAACAAAATGCGATCAACGTTTGGCGGAAGCCAGCGCTGCCGCTACACTATGCCGCGCATTCTTTGGGGATTTAGCCCCGCTCTCTTCTTTAATTAAGCAGGTGTAACGTGCAGAAGTATTTTACAGAAGCGCGTCAATTGCTGGCCCTCGCGATCCCGGTCATCCTTGCTCAGGTGGCCCAGACGGCGATGGGATTTGTAGATACTGTTATGGCCGGTGCGGTAAGCGCCACGGATATGGCCGCCGTTGCTGTCGGCACCTCTATCTGGCTTCCCGCCATTCTGTTTGGTCATGGTCTTCTACTGGCTTTGACGCCTACCGTTGCGCAACTCAACGGTTCAGGACGACGCGAACGTATCGCGGAACAAGTGCGCCAGGGATACTGGATGGCAATTGCCGTTGCGCTACTGATTATGGTGGTGCTGTGGAATGCCGGTTATCTGATTAACACCATGCATGACATCGATCCTGAATTGGCCGCCAAAGCCGAAGGATACCTGCATGCGTTGCTGTGGGGCGCACCGGGATATCTGTTGTTCCAGGTGATGCGCAACCAGTGTGAAGGTTTGTCGAAAACCAAACCGGCGATGCTGCTCGGCTTTCTCGGACTGATGGTGAACATTCCGCTCAACTATGTCTTCATTTACGGGCATTTCGGTATGCCGGCCTTAGGCGGCGTCGGCTGCGGTGTGGCGACGGCATCGGTATATTGGGTGATGTTCCTGGTAATGCGCTTCTGGGTGAAACGCATGGCAAGCATGCGCGATATCCGCATGAAAACGCGCTGGTCCGCGCCGTCACGCGCAATCTTGTCACGCCTGTTCACGCTGGGTTTGCCAGTGGCGTTGGCGCTGTTCTTTGAGGTGACACTGTTTGCCGTGGTTGCGCTTCTAGTATCACCACTCGGCATCGTCAAAGTGGCCGGGCACCAGATTGCGCTCAACTTCAGTTCGTTGATGTTCGTGTTGCCGTTGTCGCTCGGCGTGGCCACCACCATTCGTGTTGGCTATCGACTCGGACAAGGTTCAGCCGAACAGGCGCGCGTTGCCGCGTGGACTGGGCAAGGCGTCGGCATCAGCATGGCGGCCATCACCGCGCTCTTTACCGTGATCTTCCGTCATGATATCGCCGCGCTTTATACCGCAAATCCTGAAGTCATTACCCTTGCGGCGCAACTGATGCTGCTGGCGGCAATCTATCAGTTCTCAGATTCGATTCAGGTGATTGGCAGCGGTATCTTGCGAGGATATAAAGACACGCGCTCGATCTTCTTCATTACTTTTATCGCGTATTGGGTGCTGGGTTTGCCGGTGGGTTATGTACTGGCGATGACGGATTGGGTATTGCCAAAACTCGGTCCCGCCGGTTTCTGGTGTGGCTTTATTATCGGCCTGACCTCCGCAGCAGTGATGATGATTTGGCGCATCCGTCGTTTGCAGCGCCTGCCTGCGCAAGTGATTTTAGCGCGCGCCGCGCGCTAAGTGGCTGGTAACGGCGAAAAAAACGACGCATAGCACAGTTGCTGGTCAGTCGTAGGGGAAAAACACTTTTTCCCCTTGCCAGCATCACAGCCTGCCGTTAATATTCGTCCCCGCTGTCGCCCTGACAGCGTGTTGCGCTCTTAGCTCAGTTGGTTAGAGCACCACCTTGACATGGTGGGGGTCGATGGTTCGAGTCCATTAGAGCGCACCAAGTGCGTCCGTAGCTCAGTTGGTTAGAGCACCACCTTGACATGGTGGGGGTCGGTGGTTCGAGTCCACTCGGACGCACCAATTATTGAATATTCTGCATGCGCTCTTAGCTCAGTTGGTTAGAGCACCACCTTGACATGGTGGGGGTCGATGGTTCGAGTCCATTAGAGCGCACCACTCTGGTTTTATCTCCTTGCGCAACACCTTTTTCTTGATCTGCATCGTCTTTATCACGCCGCTTTTATATTGGTTTTCGCATACTTAGCGACTATACTATGCCGCGTTGTTCCACCTGAAAGGTTTCAGCGCTAACGTGCCTATGCAAACAACTCCAATGATTTGCGCAACACTGATCACTCAGTTCCCTCGCGTACTGCATAACTTCTCTGCACGCTTTGCTTTCGTCTCCTATTCTTATTTCTGTGAAATCCGTTCCAACACCATAAATATTCTCACTTCGGTGCCATGCGCATCGAATCCCGACCTTTATCATCCATCACAACTTATAGAAAACCTGACATGAAAAAGACCAAAATCGTTTGTACTATCGGTCCAAAAACCGAATCTGAAGAGATGCTGACCCAACTGCTGGAAGCGGGCATGAACGTGATGCGCCTGAACTTCTCGCACGGGGATTACGCTGAACACGGCCAACGCATCACCAACATGCGTGCTGTTATGGAAAAAACCGGTCGTCAGGCCGCTATTCTGCTGGACACCAAAGGTCCGGAAATTCGTACCATGAAACTGGAAGGCGGCAACGATGTGTCGTTGAAAGCCGGCCAGACCTTCACTTTCACTACCGATCAGTCGGTAATTGGTAACAGCGAACGTGTTGCCGTGACCTACGCCGGTTTCACTGAAGACCTGAAAATTGGTAACACCGTGCTGGTCGACGATGGCTTGATCGGTATGCAGGTGACTGAAGTCACTGAGAACTCAGTGGTCTGTAATGTCCTGAACAACGGCGATCTGGGTGAGAACAAAGGCGTTAACCTGCCAGGTGTCTCCATTCAGCTGCCTGCACTGGCGGAAAAAGATAAGCGCGACCTGATCTTTGGTTGCGAGCAGAACGTTGATTTCGTCGCCGCTTCATTTATCCGTAAGCGTTCTGACGTGCTGGAAATCCGTGAGCACCTGAAAGCGCACGGCGGCGAACACATTCAGATCATCTCGAAAATCGAGAACCAGGAAGGCCTGAACAACTTCGACGAGATCCTTGAAGCGTCAGACGGCATCATGGTTGCGCGTGGCGACCTCGGCGTTGAGATCCCGGTTGAAGAAGTAATCTTCGCGCAGAAGATGATGATCAAAAAATGTAATAAAGCCCGCAAAGTGGTGATCACCGCCACGCAGATGCTGGATTCAATGATCAAAAACCCGCGCCCTACCCGCGCAGAAGCCGGCGACGTGGCTAACGCCATTCTCGATGGTACCGATGCGGTGATGCTGTCTGGTGAGAGCGCGAAAGGCCGTTATCCGCTGGAGTCGGTCACCATCATGGCGACCATCTGTGAGCGCACCGATCGCGTGATGAAATCCCGCATCGATTCACTGCAAGACTCACGCAAGCTGCGCATCACCGAAGCAGTGTGCCGAGGTGCCGTTGAGACTGCAGAGAAGCTGGAAGCACCACTGATTGTTGTAGCTACCGAAGGCGGTAAATCAGCCAAAGCCATCCGTAAGTATTTCCCGGATGCCACCATTCTGGCGCTCACCACCAACGAAACCACCGCGCGTCAGCTGATTCTGAGCAAAGGTATCGAAACCCATCTGGTGACAGAAATTGCCTCAACTGATGATTTCTATCGCATTGGTAAAGAAATGGCGCTGGAAAGCGGATATGCGCAGAAAGGCGATGTTGTGGTAATGGTTTCAGGCGCATTAGTACCAAGCGGAACGACAAACACCGCTTCTGTACATGTAATCTGATTAGCAACTGAATTTTTATTAAAAAGCGCCTTTTTTAGGCGCTTTTTTTATTGCTGATGTAATACAAAAACCAGAAATTTCCAATCGAAATTAACTATTCAAAATCTCGTATGATTAAGGTTAGTCCGATTAAATCTCTCTGTTTTAGCTAATTATTTTCATCTTCTTCTGTGAAATGCTGTTTCTTTGAGCGAACGATCAAAATTAAGCATGTTCTCATCAAAAATTTATTCTCAACTCAAAAAGCTTTGTGTAATACTTGTAACGCTACATGGAGATTAACTCAATCTAGAGGGTATAAAGAATGAATCGCACTAAACTGGTACTGGGCGCTGTAATCCTGGCTTCAACTATGCTGGCTGGTTGCTCAAGCAACGCTAAAATCGACCAACTGTCTTCAGACGTTCAGACTCTGAACGCTAAAGTTGATCAGCTGAGCAACGACGTGAACGCAATCCGTTCTGACGTTCAGGCTGCTAAAGATGACGCAGCTCGCGCTAACCAGCGTCTGGACAACCAGGCTCACTCTTACCGTAAGTAAGAGTACTGGTTGAAAAATGGTGCCCATGTGGCACCATTTTTTTTGTTCTGATTCTGCGTTTCTCTGGTCCGAATTAGGGTTGCGCTACTGCTTCACCTACAGCTTCAGCACTCTGATTAGTTACCGGCTCACCGCTGCTCACTAACACCGGCATTCCTGAACGTCGGGCTATCACTTCCTTTATCAACGCGGTATCGCTCTTCTCACTCTTCGAGAAGGCTTTCAGCTGCGCAGACTGCGCAATTGGCATAGTTTGTGGATCGTCCTTATCGTTGCGCGATAACGGCTGATGCACTTCAACGTAGCGCTTACCGTCGGGCTCAATGGCATATTTGATCGGTTGGTTGATGACCTGCACGCGCGTTCCTTTCGGCACGCTATTGAACAGCGCTTCAATATCATCCGGTCGCAGGCGAATGCAGCCAGAGCTTACGCGCATACCAATACCAAAGTCAGCATTGGTACCATGAATCAGATACTGTCCGGTACCGCGCGCCAGACGCATCGCAAACAGCCCCATCGGGTTATCTGGCCCGGCGGGCACCACGCCCGGCAAAGTGATGCCCTCTTTGGCATAGCGCTTGCGGATATTAGTGGTTGGCGTCCAGGTAGGATTAGGGATTTTCTGGCTGATGCTGGTAACCATGGTTGGCGTCATGGCACCCAATTGGCCGATACCAATCGGATAGACCACCACACGATCTTCACCTTTCGGATAGTAGTAGAGTCGCAGTTCCGCAAGGTTAATCACGATACCTTCGCGTGGCGCATCAGGAAGCAACATCTGCAGCGGCACGGTTAATTGTGTGCCGGCCTTTGGCAGCCAGGGATCAACGCCTGGATTCGCTTCCAGCATGCCGAGCATGCCTATCTTATAACGCGCGGCAATGCTCTCCAGCGGCCGTTTGTCATCCGGCACGGTGGTTAAGGTATTCTCGCCAATTAAACGGCTGTTATCGGCTGGTAGGGGATATTCCGTAGCAAATGCAGGTGCAGAGAGTCCGCAACAGGACAACAGCAATGCACCGGCTAAACGTAAGGCTGGTTTCATGCAATTTTCTCTTTGTCGGATAGAACAGACCCCGGTCAAGCCGGGGTCTGGAGAGTGTAACTTAGCTGAGGGTCTGAGCGTTATGCCGGATCGCCCGGATCATGGCTTCCAGACCCTGTGAACGCGAGGGAGTGAGATGTGAGGTCAGCGCTAATTCGCCGAACCAGTGACGCACATCGAGATCGAGAATCTCTGGCGCCTTAAGCCCCTGATACAGGCTAAACACCACTGCAATCAACCCTTTAACGATGGCGGCATCACTGTCACCTTCGAAGGCGATGGTGCCATCGGCCTGCGGGGTCATGCGTATCCACACCTGGCTCTGACAGCCTGAAATCACGTGTTCTGGCTGCTGTAAGCTTTCGGAGGATTCTGGTAATTTCCCACCGAGTTCAATGATGTAGAGGTACTTCTCTTCCCAGTTAGCGCAACGATTAAAGTTACGAACCAGTCTCTCTTTATCTGGCAAATTCGCCATGAATCACTCCTGAAATCTGCTCAACCGCCCAGCAGACGATGAATACGGGTCAAACCTGCGGCCAGGCGATCGGCTTCTTCTTCGGTGTTATACAGCGCGAAGGAGGCACGACACATCGCCGGCACCGCATAATGACGCATCAGCGGCATTGCGCAATGATGGCCAGTGCGGATCGCAATACCGTATTGATCAAGGAAACTGCCGACATCAAACGCGTGATGCTTGCCGAGGTTAAAAGCCACCACGCCGCTACGACTCTCCGGACCGTAAATCACCAGATCCGGCACCGAAGCCAGTTTATCCAGCGCATATCGCATCAGCATCGATTCGCGCTGATGAATAACGTCCAGGCCCAGTTCGCTGATCCACGTTAACGCCGCCCCCAAACCAATGATACCGCCGGTATTAGGCGTGCCCGCTTCGAAACGCCATGGCGTACTGTTAAAGGTGGTGCCGGTTGGCAGCACAACCTCAGAAATCATCGAACCGCCGCCTTCCCACGGTGGCATGATCTCCTGCAACGCTTTACGCGCATACAACACACCAATGCCGGTCGGACCATAAATCTTATGGCCGGAGAAGGCGTAGAAGTCGCAGTCGATATCCTGCACATCCACCGCGTGATGCATCACAGCTTGCGCGCCATCCACCAGGGTAATTACGCCAGCGGCTTTCGCTTGCGCCACGATGGCTTTCACAGGATTGACGGTTCCGAGCACGTTTGAAACGTGGGTCACCGCCAGCAAACGAGTGCGGCTATCAATCAAGCCGCTCAGCTGCTCTAGCGCCAGCTCGCCCTGCGCATTTAGCGGCAGTACGCGAATTTCTGCGCCGGTTCGCTGCGCCACCATCTGCCACGGCACGATGTTAGCGTGATGCTCCATCTCGGTGATGATGATGTTGTCGCCTGGCTGCAGCTGACTGCCGCCCCAACTGTTAGCCACCAGATTGATGGCTTCGGTGGTGCCTTTGACAAAGATGATCTCTTCAGGCGTTGCGGCGTTAAGAAAACGCGCTGCCTGATGACGCACGTTCTCCATGTCGGTGGTCGCCTGCGCGCTCAACGAATGGATACCGCGGTGCACGGCCGCATAGCCGTGCTGGTAGAAATAACTTTCCGCATTGATGACCGCGAGCGGGCGCTGTGCGCTGGCCGCGCTATCAAGGTAGGCCAGCGGATGTCCGTTGACCTCACGTTTCAGAATCGGAAATTCCGCTCTGATGCGTTCGAGATCGAAACTCATGACTCAACTCCCGGAATACGCGCGGCAATGCGCTGCAGCACCACCTGACGCAGTACCGGATTCTCCAGCGTTTCGGTGAGTTCAGCGGCAAATGCATGGATGATCATACGCTGTGCGGCGGTCTCATCGATGCCGCGCGAGCGCAGATAGAACATCTGCTCTTCATCAATACGACCAATGGTCGCACCGTGGCTGCACTTCACGTCATCAGCATAGATTTCCAGCTGCGGCTTGGTGTCTACTTCAGCCAGACGGCCCAGCAACAGGTTGTTGTTGGTCATCTGTCCATCAGTTTTCAGCGCGTGCTGTGCCACTTTGATCATGCCGTTAAACACCGCACGACCTTTATCGCGCGCGATGACTTTGTGCATCTGACGGCTGGTGCAATAGCCTTTGTTGTGCTCCAGATAGCTGCGGGTATCGCACACTTCCTGATTCACCGGCAACGACAAACTGTTGATCGCCAGATTGGTATTTTCGCCATTCAGCTGCGCGCTGGTGTTGTGACGTGACAAGCCCGCACCCAGCAGGAAGCTGGTGGTGGCTACATTCGCATCACGGCCCATCACCACGTCATTGTGCGCGAAGTGGTAAGCCTTCTCGCTCTCAAATGACAGTTTGATGTGCTGCAGTTTGGCATTGTCGGCCACGTCGAACGTGAAACGCGCGCCGGTAAAGTGCGCCACGTCATTCAGCGTAACGTAGTGCTCAATCACTTCCGCTTCTGCGCTGGCTTCCAGCTGCAAATGATGGCGATGATGCACGGTGTTAGTGCCCGCGTCCTGACCGCTGGTGATGTGCAGCAGATAGAGCGGTTTAGCCGCTGATTTGCCACGCGCCAGACGAATAGTCGTAGCTTCTTCCGCCAGACTTTCGGTCAGATGCAGGAACACTTCCGGCTGAATCGGTGCCGGCAGCGGACGACGCTCAGAAGCCTGCGCATGCTGAATTTCAAACAGGCCGGTATCACGGCTGCTCAATTCAGCCTGAAAGCGACCATCAATAAACACCAGACGCACCGCATCAACCGGCAGCGCCAGCGCTTCAACTTGCTCAGCGCTCACTTCCTGCGGCTGTGGCAGCACAAATTGCTGCGCCAGCAGGCCATCAAGCGGCGTGTATTTCCAGTTTTCGTGCTTACGCGTCGGCAGGCCGACACGCATCAGTTGCTGCCAGTGCTGCTGCGCCTGTAAAGAACGCACGTCACCGCGCGATTCAAACAGGTGATGCCACTGCTGCAGGGCGTTATCACTCTTGGTCGGTAAGCCAGCCATAGCCTTGCTCCTCCAACTGTTTCACCAGCGAGAAGTCGCCAGATTTAACGATCTTGCCCTGATACAGCACGTGTACGTGATCCGGCTTGATGTAATCCAGGATGCGCTGATAGTGCGTCACGATGATGAATGAACGCTTACCGTCGCGCAGGCTATTAACGCCTTCGGCTACGATTTTCAGCGCATCGATATCCAGACCGGAGTCGGTTTCATCAAGGATGCACAGCTCAGGTTCCAGGGCCGCCATCTGCAGGATGTCGTTACGCTTCTTCTCACCGCCGGAGAAGCCCACGTTTACTGAACGGGTCAGCAAATCTTCTGGCATCTTCAGCAGTTGGATTTTATCTTCGATAAAGTCCTGGAAGTCGAAACGGTCCAGCGGCTCCTGCTCACGGTATTTACGTACCGCGTTGACCGAGGTCTGCAGGAAGAACTGGTTGCTGACGCCCGGAATTTCTACCGGATACTGGAACGCCATGAAGATGCCTTCACCGGCACGCTCTTCTGGCTCAAGTTCCAGCAGGTCTTTGCCCTTGAAGGTGACAGAACCGCCAGTGACTTCGTAATCTTCACGACCAGCCAGCGTTGCAGACAGGGTACTTTTACCTGAACCGTTCGGTCCCATGATGGCGTGGACTTCGCCCGGTTTTACTTCAAGGTTCAGACCGCGCAAAATCTCTTTGTCTTCAACGCTAACCTGCAAATCTTTAATGCTTAACATACTCTTTCCTTCACATTGCTTCCGGCAACGGGCATCAGCCCACACTGTGCTCAAGGCTGATAGCTAACAATTTTTGCGCTTCCACGGCGAATTCCAGTGGCAGCTCGGAGAAAACGTCTTTGCAGAAGCCGTTAACGATCATTGAGATCGCATCTTCTTCGCTGATGCCGCGCTGCAGGCAGTAGAACATCTGATCTTCACCGATGCGCGAGGTAGTGGCTTCGTGCTCCAGATGGGCGGTGTTGTTGCGCGTTTCCACATACGGGAAAGTATGCGCACCGCACTCGGCACCAATCAGCATCGAATCACACTGGGTGAAGTTACGCGCGTTGGTGGCGGTTGGCATGATTTTAACCAGGCCGCGATAGGTGTTCTGGCTCTTACCGGCAGAGATACCTTTCGAGATGATGGTCGACTTGGTGTTTTTACCAATGTGAATCATCTTGGTACCGGTATCCGCCTGCTGGCGGCCCGCGGTCAGCGCGACGGAGTAGAACTCACCAATCGAGTAGTCACCGCGCAGAATGCAGCTTGGATATTTCCAGGTGATCGCCGAACCGGTCTCAGACTGTGTCCAGGACATCTTGCTGTGATCGCCTTCGCACAGAGCACGTTTGGTGACGAAGTTGAGGATACCGCCCTCGCCTTCACCGCCTGGGAACCAGTTCTGTACGGTAGAATATTTCACTTCAGCGTTCTTGTGGATGATCACTTCTACCACTGCGGCGTGCAGCTGATAGGTGTCACGCACTGGAGCCGAACAACCTTCGATGTAGCTGACGTAGCTGTCTTCATCGGCGATCAAGATGGTGCGCTCGAACTGACCGGTTTTTGCCGCATTGATGCGGAAATAGGTCGACAGCTCCATCGGGCAACGTACGCCTTTCGGGATGTACACGAAGGTACCGTCAGAGGCCACAGCGGAGTTCAGCGCGGCAAAGAAGTTATCGTTAGGCGGCACGACAGTACCGAGATACTTCTGCACCAACTCTGGGTGATCGTGAATCGCTTCGCCGAACGAGCAGAAGATAATGCCCTGCTCCGCCAGCTTGCCGCGATAGGTAGTGGAAACGGACACGGAGTCGAAAATCGCATCCACCGCCACTTCACGCCCTTCACGCACCGGAACGCCTAACTGGTTGAACGCGTCTTCCACTTCCTTCGTCAGGTAGTCGCTGGAGGCGACGCTGCCGGAGGTTTGGGTCGCGCCAGGTTCAGAAGCACAGCTGTCATCGCAGTTGCCGCAGGACGGCGCGGAATAGTAGCTGTAATCCTGATAATCCAGTTTTTCGTAGTGCGCTTTCAGCCAGTGCGGCTCTTCCATTTGCTCCCAGGCGCGGAACGCCTTGAGACGGAATTCAAGCATCCATTCAGGTTCGTTACGTTTAGCCGAAATGGCGCGCACCACATCTTCATTGATGCCGTGAGCAAATTCTTCGGTTTGTAACTGGGTAAAGAAGCCCTCTTTATAGTTGAGCTTGCCTTCCCACATTTGTACATCATCAGATGCTTCGGTGTGTCGTGACATGTTTTACTTACTCGACGCCAAAGCTTTCACCGCACCCGCAGGCGTGTTGAGCTTTAGGGTTGTTGAATTTAAAAATCTGGTTAAGACCTTCGCGGACATAATCCAGCTCGGTACCGTCAACAAACGGCATCGCCTGAAGTGGCACAAACAGTTTTGCGCCGAATTGCTCAAACTGCAGGTCGTCATCGGCAGGATCTTTTACCAGATCCATAACGTACCCAAAGCCGGCACAGCCGGACGTTTTCACACCCAGTTTCAAGCCCTTGACTTCAGGGTCTTGTTCTACAAGGTTAAGAATCTGTTTCGCTGCCGATTCGGTCAGCGTGAGCCCTTTCCAGACGAAATCTTCGGGTGAAAAGGAGTCGGCATTTACTGATGACATTGTGCTACCTCGTATGTCTGGGCCTTTTCAGGCTATCCCCCTATGGTAGTGATATCAGATATCACTTCAACCTCTTGTTTTGCAGGGATAATCATCTCGTGCTATTTTTCACTGCTGCTTTATTAAGCATAGTCGCTTCAAAGCAGATTGACGGCGGCATTCCCGTGCGCGCCTGACCAGCGTAACCCGTTAAATTGCCGCAAAATTTTTAAAATCAATTTTACGATTTAATCCTGATTGATAGGTTACGCCTTTCTACAATGTAAAGAAATTGTTATTGCCGATTTTAGTAACAGGCAGAAGAAATCAATAAAATTTCACAGCGGGAATTGCATTCCTGACGCGGTTGAATATGATAATGATTATCATTAACCTAAAAAGGTGGCGATATGACGCTTACCGTCTCAGCCTGGTTACAACATAAAATCGACGAATATAAGTTTTCGGTGCGCGATATCACCGTTGACTTCTACATGGCTCAGGCAAAGCTCAACCGCACCGATTGCACTCTCGACCAACTGCGTCGCTTCAACGACACCTGCCTCGATATGGCAGAAATCTGCGAACTTAACGGCGACGATCACAGCTTTCTGCATGCCATGGGCAAGCTCCATCACCGCTTAGTGCAGGAGATGGGCAATGCCGATCGTGACCGTTTGTTCCGGATTCAGGCCTATCAACTGGCGCGCCTGTCATTAACACGTTTGTGTCATCAACTGGCGCTCAGCGGCGAGTGGGATCAAGCTACCCGCCTGCAGAGTGATTTTGTTCGCCACGCAGGCTGGATATTCTAATCCAGCTTTGTGACGTCTCCTACAATTTGTTTACATCATTTCCAGTAACGCTTGCAGTGGATGACGCATGCCATTGCCTTCTGCGCGTTTCACCTGGCTACGACAGGAAAAGCCGGTTGCCAGACAGCGTTGACGCGGCAGCTTTTGCAGTTGCGGATGCCAGGAAAGCTCATAAATTCCCAGCGAATTCTCCAGGTTTGCGCTTTCGTGGCCATAGGTTCCCGCCATGCCGCAACAACCGACATTGACGTTTTCCAGCTTCGCGCCAAAGCGCGCAAAGATGCTCTGCCACTGATTCGGCGTGGATGGCAGCGCGGTCACTTCGGTGCAGTGCGCAAACAGATACCAGGCTTCGCCGCTGGCGGTTTGTTCCGCGCGTGGAGACAACGCGGTTTGCAGCCACTCGTGCACCAGCTGCACGTTAAACTCGCCGCGCTGCTCGCCCAGCACCTGATTATACTCATCGCGATAGCAAAGCACGGTCGCCGGATCGACGCCGACCATCGGCATGCCCAGTTTCGCCACGCGGTTGAGAAAATCGGCGGTTTTGCTGGCGGTACGTGCAAAGCGTTGCAGGAAGCCTTTCACATGCTGCGCCTTGCCGTTCGGTGAAAACGGCAGCAGCACCGGACGATAACCGAGTTTCTCAATCAGCTTGACGAAATCGGTGACCAGCTGCGCCTCGTAATAGCTGGTGAAAGGATCTTGCACCACCAGCACGCAGTTTTCGCGTTGCGCCGCATCCAGCGCTTCTAACTGCTCCAGCGTCAGGTTCATCGCCGGATGACCGCTTAACTGCTGCTTGAGGCTCGGCGATGACAGCAGTGGCAAATCCACCATGCCGATATGCGTTTTGCTCAGTTCGCGCATCCACGGCTGTTTGAGGAAGAAGTTGAACACCTTGGGCGCTTTGGCCATCAACGGCGCGTAACTTTCCACTGTGGCCACCAGATGATCGCTCATCGGACGCAGATAGCGAGTGTGATAAAGCTGCAGGAAGCGTGAACGGAAGTTCGGCACATCAATCTTGATCGGACACTGAGTCGAACAGGCTTTACACGCCAGACAGCCCGACATCGCCTCTTTTACTTCGTGCGAAAAGTCATATTCGCCCTGATTCGCGTGCCAGGTATTACGCGTGCGCTGAATCAGCGTACGCAGGCTGGCGCCCTGTTTGGGCAATGCCTGCTCCAGTTGAACCGGATCCACGCCCTGCTCGGAGAGCAAGCGCAGCCATTCACGCGTGAGTGTGGCGCGCCCTTTCGGCGAGTGAATGCGGTTGCGGGTAATCTTCATCGACGGGCACATCGGGCTACGCGCATCAAAGTTGAAGCACAAACCGTTGCCATTACACTCCATCGCGCCGCGCCACTCGTTGCGCACCGTAACCGGAATCTGCCGATCGTAGGTGCCGCGTTTCACTGCATCAACCTGCATCATCGCTTCATCACTGCCCAGCGGCGTACAGATCTTGCCGGGATTCATGCGATTGTCAGGATCGAAGGCGGCTTTGATGCGACGCAACTCATTGAACAGCGTCTCGCCAAAGAATTCCGGGCTGTACTGCGCGCGGAAGCCTTTGCCGTGCTCGCCCCACAATAAACCGCCGTAGCGCGCGGTTAGCGCCACCACTTCATCGGAGATCTGCTTCATCAGCAGCTCCTGCTGCGGATCGCACATATCCAGCGCCGGCCGCACATGCAACACGCCGGCATCCACGTGACCAAACATGCCATAGCTCAGGCCGTGACTGTCGAGCAGCGCACGAAAATCGACGATGTAATCCGCCAGCTGTTCTGGCGGCACGGCGGTATCTTCGACAAACGGAATCGGCTTGGCGCGCCCTTTGGCGTTCCCCAATAGGCCAACCGCTTTTTTGCGCATATTATAGATGCGCTCAATCCCGCCTAAATCGTCGCACAGTTGATAACCAATCACGCCGCCCATCTGCTGCTGCATCAGCTCATCCAGGCGCTGGCACAGCGTGCTGATTTGCTGCTCAATCAGTTCGCCATCATCACCGGCAAACTCCACGATGTTGAGGCCGAGCATCTCTTTGTCTGGCACATCGGTAATTAATTCATTCACCGAATGCCAGACGATATCTTCACGCGCCAGGTTCAATACTTTCGAGTCAACGGTTTCTACCGACAGCGCTTTGGCTTCCACCATAAAAGGGGCATTACGCAGCGCCGAGTCGAAGGAGTCGTATTTGATGTTCACCAGACGCCGCACTTTCGGGATGGGCGTGATGTCGAGGCGCGCTTCAGTAATAAAGGCCAATGTACCTTCCGCGCCGCACAGCAGACGCGTCAAATCGAATGTCTGTAAATCGTCGCTGAAGACATGACGCAGGTCATAGCCGGTCAGGAAGCGATTGAGTTTGGGAAATTTCTCCAGAATCAGATCGCGCTGTTCACGGCAGCGGCTTAAAACCTGCTGATAAATGCGCCCTTCCGCCGTTGGCGTGTTCGCCAGCTGTTCCGCCAGTGCGGTCGGCATGGCGCGCGTATCCAGGATATCGCCGCCCAGCAGCACCGCACGCAGACCTTCAACGTGATCGGAAGTTTTGCCATACACCAGCGAACCCTGACCCGATGCATCGGTGTTGATCATGCCGCCAAGCGTGGCGCGGTTGCTGGTGGAGAGCTCCGGCGAGAAGAAGAAGCCATAGGGCTTGAGCCACGCATTGAGCTGATCTTTCACCACGCCCGCTTCGACACGCACCCAACCTTGATCGGTATTGATTTCCAGGATGCGGTTCATATAGCGCGACATATCCACCACGATGCCCTGATTCAGCGACTGCCCGTTGGTGCCGGTGCCGCCACCGCGTGGCGTAAACACCAGGCTGGTAAAGCGGGTTTCACCGGCGAGGCGCGCAATCAAGGCTACATCCGCCGTCGAGCGCGGAAACAGCGCCGCATCAGGCAGCAGCTGATAAATACTGTTGTCGGTGGATAGCGAGAGGCGATCGGCATAGCTGGTGGCGGTATCGCCGGTAAAGCCTTGCTCATTTAAGGACTGCAGGAATGTCAGCACCAGTTGAACGAGGCCCGGTGCCTGAGAAATCTGTGGGATCATTATTGAGTGACCGAGATGTTGTAAACGTTTGCGTCGTAATTTTTTTCAGCCCTTGGTTTTATCATACTTTTCTGCTGGCTGCTGTTTTTTCAGGAAAGCGCGCCGCCGTCGCTGCTTTTCCTGTTTAATTTTCAGGAAATAGATCATCATTAATCAGGGCTGTTCAGCCCCACTCTGAAGGATTCAATCGAGGTTAACCGTTGTGATGAAAGACCTGCAACGCGGTATGGATTTACCGCAAATGCTGTTTTCACTGATGTTCATTCTGATCATGATCATCGCCAGTCTGTGGGTGGTGCAGCCCTTTATTCTCGGCTTTGCCTGGGCCAGCATGGTGGTGATCGCCACCTGGCCGTTGATGATTCGTCTGCAACAAATGTTATGGGGACGCCGCTCGCTGGCGGTCATCGCCATGACCATTTTGCTATTACTGCTGTTTATTATTCCTATCGCCCTGCTGGTCAGCAGCCTGATTGATAACAGCGCGCCGGTGATTGCCTGGGCAACGCAGCGCCATCTGGTGATGCCAGACTTCGATTGGTTGCGACAGATTCCGTATGTCGGCAGAAAACTCTACTCCAGCTACCACAAATTAGTGGATGGCGGCGGCGCGGCGATGCTCAATCAGGTGCAGCCTTATATTGGTCGCACCACGGGCTTCTTCGTGGCGCAGGCCGGACACTTTGGCCGCTTTATGATGCACCTCATCGTGATGCTGCTGTTCAGCGTGCTGCTCTACTGGCGCGGCGAGCAGGTGGGTCACGGGATTCGTCATTTTGCTTATCGCATGAGCGGACGCCGTGGTGATGCCGCCGTGCTGCTGGCTGGTCAGGCGATTCGCGCCGTGGCGCTCGGCGTAGTGGTCACCGCACTGGTGCAGGGCGTACTCGGCGGCATCGGTTTAGCCATTTCCGGCATTCCTTACGCCACGCTGTTAACCGTGCTGATGATTCTGACCTGTCTGGTGCAGCTCGGACCGCTGGTGGTGTTAGTGCCAGCGATTATCTGGCTCTACTGGAGCGGCGATACCACATGGGGCACGGTGCTGCTGGTGTGGAGCTGCGTGGTCGGTACGCTGGACAGCGTGTTGCGTCCGATGTTGATTCGTATGGGCGCTGATTTACCGATGATCCTGATTCTCTCCGGCGTTATTGGCGGATTGATTGCTTTCGGCATGATTGGGCTATTTATCGGTCCGGTGGTATTGGCGGTCTCTTATCGTCTGGTTTCGGTGTGGATGCATGAAGCGCCTGAACCCGATGACGATATGCAAACCGCCATCGAAGCACTAGCCGATCACGAAGAAGAACAACGTTAAGTTCGTAGGGTCGCCATTCATGGCGACCTGATTCACATGAAAGTGCATCCTACATAAGTTGCACAAACTCTCCGTTTTACACTGGCCTTACTTTAACCCGCCTAATGCCTTAACTTCGTCACCTTGCATTCCCTACCGATAATAATTTTTTTCCATAAGCGATTTTTAAGAAAAAACGCAGTTTTAGGCGCTTTAGGTGGGATTCGCTTACGGAATGATTATTTTTGCAGCTGAAACAGCGGTAGATCACTAAGAAAATCACCACGAAAGGTTATCAGCTTTAAACTAATAAGAGGATTCTTAAAGACGCCAGCGGGCCTGATCAATAACATGTTTCCTATGTTTGGAATCAAGCTACTGATTTTTAAACAACCTTATTCCCCTGAGTAAAGTGAAGAATTGCTGTGTGTAGTCTTTGCCCATCCCCTGTGATGGGCTTTTTTTTGGCTTTTTTTCAGGCAAAACAACAAGGCCAGCAGCGCTGGCCTTGATAATTACCTTAATGACACGTCAAACTCTCATTTGAAGCATCAAATTACCGTTTGGTTAATGTTTCGCAGCGTTCAACTCTGCCAAACCTAACCAGGTTTCAACCACGGTATCCGGATTCAGCGACAGGCTATCAATGCCCTGCTCCATTAACCATGCCGCAAAGTCCTGATGATCTGATGGGCCCTGACCACAAATACCGACGTATTTTCCCTGTTTTTTCGCCGCTTTGATCGACATCGACAACAGCGCTTTCACCGCATCATTACGCTCATCAAACAGCGCGGACACCACGCCAGAGTCGCGATCAAGGCCTAGCGCCAGCTGCGTCATGTCGTTTGAGCCGATTGAGAAGCCATCGAAGTGCTCGAGGAACTGCTCAGCCAGCAAGGCGTTGGACGGGATCTCACACATCATGATCACTTTCAGGCCGTTCTCGCCGCGCTTCAGACCGTTTTTCGCCAGCTCGGCGATCACCGCTTCGGCTTGATCGACGGTACGCACGAACGGAATCATGATCTCAACGTTGGTCAGTCCCATTTCGTTACGCACGCGCTTCACCGCTTCGCACTCCAGCTTGAAGCAGTCGCGGAAGTTGTCAGCAACGTAACGACCGGCGCCACGGAAACCGAGCATCGGGTTCTCTTCTTCCGGCTCATAACGCTCGCCGCCGACCAGGTTGGCATATTCGTTGGTTTTGAAATCCGAGAGACGAACAATCACGCGCTTCGGCGCAAACGCCGCACCCAAGGTCGCAATCCCTTCGGTCAGACGGCCGATGTAGAACTCAATCGGATCATCAAAGCCTTTCATCATCTGACGAATCTGCTGCTGCAGTTCCGGCGTTTGCTGATCAAACTCCAGCAGCGCTTTTGGATGCACGCCAATCATGCGGTTAATGATGAATTCCAGACGCGCCAGCCCAACACCTTCGTTCGGCAAGCAGGCGAAATCAAAGGCACGATCCGGGTTACCGATGTTCATCATAATCTTCAGCGGCAGTTCCGGCATGGTATCGACTTGCGAGCTGGTGACTTCAAAGTCCAGCAGTTCGTCATAGACATAACCGGTATCGCCTTCGGCACAGGAAACCGTGACTTTATGGCCATCTTTAAGGTGATCGGTGGCATCGCCACAGCCCACCACCGCCGGAATGCCCAGCTCACGCGCGATGATCGCCGCGTGGCAGGTACGACCGCCGCGATTGGTTACGATGGCTGAGGCTTTCTTCATGATCGGTTCCCAATCGGGATCGGTCATGTCGGTCACCAGCACATCGCCTTTTTCAATGCGGTGCATCTCGCTGATGTCGTGAATAACTTTGACTTCACCGGCACCGATGCGATGACCAATGGCGCGGCCCTCGACCACCACTTTGCCTTTGCCCTGCAGCGTATAGCGTTCCATCACCTGACCGTTGGAGCGCACCGTTTCCGGACGCGCCTGCACGATGAACAGTTTGCCGGTGTGGCCATCTTTCGCCCACTCAATGTCCATTGGGCGTTTGTAATGCTGCTCAATCAGCATCGCCTGACGCGCCAGCGCCTGCACTTCGTCATCGGTTAAGCTGAAGCGATCGCGCTGTTCCTGCTCGACATCTTCAATGCGCACCTGCTCGCCATGCTCCTGCGAATCGGCATACACCATGCGCAACTTTTTCGAGCCCATGGTGCGACGCACAATCGCCGGACGGTTGGCTGCCAATGTCGGTTTGTGCACGTAGAACTCGTCGGGGTTAACCGCGCCCTGCACCACCATTTCGCCCAAACCAAAGGCTGAGGTGATAAACACCACCTGATCGAAGCCTGATTCGGTATCAATGGTAAACATTACGCCTGAGGAGGCGAGATCCGATCGCACCATGCGCTGAATACCGGCCGAGAGCGCTACGCCGCGATGGTCGTAGCCCTGATGCACACGGTAAGAGATAGCGCGATCGTTAAACAAGGACGCATAAACGTGCTTCACCGCGATGATCACCGCGTCATAGCCCTGCACGTTAAGGAAAGTCTCCTGCTGGCCCGCAAACGAGGCGTCGGGCATATCCTCGGCGGTGGCTGACGAGCGCACCGCAAAAGAGGCGTCGGCATCATCAGCAGAGAGTTGTTCGTAGGCGCTACGAATCGCCGCTTCCAGCTCAGGCTGGAATGGCGTATCGACCACCCATTGACGAATCTGTTTACCCGCTTGCGCGAGCTCAGCAACATCATCAACATCCGTTTTATCCAGCAAATCATAAATACGCTGGTTCAGTCCGCTTTGATCGAGGAACAGATTAAACGCATAAGATGTGGTCGCATAACCGTTTGGCACGGAAACACCCAGCGACGACAAATTCGTAATCATTTCTCCCAGGGAAGCATTCTTGCCTCCCACCCGATCAACATCATGCATGCCAAGCTGGTTGTACCAGAGCACTAGCGACTGTTGGTCTTGATTGGACATTGAGATTATCCTTTTAAATGATGTGAATACACATGGAACATTTTGCTATTCGCCAAAACAGCCTGGCACAACCGATAAATAAAGACTAAGTGTTGAATCGTTAAAGCAGGAAAAGAAAGGCAAAATCGGATTAGTACTTAGAATTAATTGAGTTGCGCAACCTGGCTATTTCACGCTAATGGATTGCTGCAACGATATTTTTCCCCTTTTCAGAGGGTTAGCGATTGATTTTTGTTGCGCAACGGCTTCACACTTTATTTCATGCGCGAAAAGGAAAATGCGCGAAAATAACGCTTTTCAAAACAGCATTTCATCTAATATTGATTATTCGCTGATTCATCTTTGTGAGCGCAATAGCGGATAATATGGATATTTCATTTTACTATTAATTAAAATGAAATGTTGTCATCGATAATTTAGGCATTGATACGCAAGAGGATATTTGCACAATGAACACTGAACGCAGCGTATTCTACATTTCTGATGGCACCGCCATAACCGCCGAAGTACTGGGCCATGCGGTGTTATCTCAGTTCCCGGTAATGGCCCACAGCGTGACGCTGCCGTTTGTTGAGAATGTGCAGCGCGCTCAAGCGGTTAAAGCACAAATCAATGCGCTCTATCAGCAGAGCGGCGTACGCCCGCTGGTGTTCTTCTCCATTGTCACGCCCGATGTACGCGAAATTATTCTCGAGAGCGAAGGCTTTTGTCAGGACATCGTGCAGGCGCTGGTGGCACCGCTGCAGAGCGAGTTGGGCGTGGCGTCAATGCCAGTGGCGCACCGCACACACGGTTTAACCGCCAGCAACCTCGGCAAATATGACGCGCGTATCGCGGCCATCGATTACACCCTTGCGCATGATGACGGCATTTCTTTGCGCGGTTTGGAAGATGCGCAGGTGATTTTGCTCGGCGTGTCTCGCTGCGGGAAAACGCCCACCAGCTTGTATTTAGCAATGCAGTTTGGCGTGCGCGCCGCTAACTATCCGTTTATTGCCGATGATATGGATAACCTGAAACTGCCGCCGGCGCTGCGTGCGCATCAGCATAAGCTGTTTGGGTTGACCATCGATCCGGAACGGCTGGCGGCGATTCGCCAGGAGCGCGCGGAAAATACCCGTTACGCCTCGCTGCGCCAATGCCGTCTCGAGGTGGGCGAAGTGGAAGCACTGTTCCGCACCAATCAGATTCGTTATCTCAACAGCACCAACTATTCGGTGGAGGAGATCGCCACCAAAATCCTCGACATCATGGGCCTGAACCGCAACATGTATTAGGTGTTGCTGGCGGTCGCCATAAATGGCGGCCCTACAAAAACCGCACTACACATTCGTAGGGTCGCCATTTATGGCGACCTGATCTCACTGTAATTCCAATGTAAAGCCACGCTTCCGTCCGATTTGATGACCTTTGTTTTTAGCAGGTTGAATTCGCAGGCTATTAGTTTATTGTGACCACCATCACTTCCCGGTATTTCACCGCTGCGAAGAAAAAATTTTTGAGAATCCCAATGAACAAGACTGATGAACTGCGTACCGCGCGCATCGGTAGCCTGTTAACTCCGGCTGCGCTCGCGCATGAACACCCTATTTCGGCAGAGATTGCCGCCAACGTCACGGCTTCCCGTCAACGCATCGCGCGCATTCTGACCGGCGAAGATCCGCGTCTTTTAGTGATTATTGGACCTTGCTCTCTGCACGATCCTAAAGCGGCGATTGAGTATGCAGAACGTCTGAACGTGCTGCGTGAGCGCCATAAAGATCGTCTGGAAATCGTGATGCGCGCCTATTTTGAAAAACCGCGCACCGTGATTGGCTGGAAAGGCCTGATTTCCGATCCGGATCTGGATGGTAGCTATGATGTAAATCGCGGCATCGCCATCGCGCGCAAACTGCTGCTGGATATCAACGCGCTGGGCATGCCAACCGCCACCGAATTCCTTGATATGGTGATCGGCCAGTTTATTGCCGACCTGATCAGCTGGGGCGCGATTGGCGCGCGTACTACCGAAAGCCAGATTCACCGTGAGATGGCATCGGCGCTCTCCTGCCCGGTCGGTTTCAAGAACGGCACCGACGGCAACGTGCAGATCGCCGTCGATGCGATTCGCGCCGCGCGCGGCAGCCACATGTTCCTGTCACCGGATAAAAACGGTCAGATGACCATTTATCAAACCAGCGGCAATCCGCATGGTCACGTGATCCTGCGCGGCGGTCGTCAGCCGAACTATCACGCCGAAGATGTGGCGGCTGCGGCGGCCAATATGCGCGACTTCAATCTGCCGGAGCAGCTGGTGATCGACTTCAGCCACGGCAACTGCCTGAAGCAACATGGTCGTCAGCGTGATGTTGCCGATGACGTGGCGGCGCAAATCCGTGCCGGATCGCGCGCAGTCGCGGGCGTGATGATCGAGAGCTTCCTGCAGGAAGGAAATCAGAAAGTGGTGAGCGGTGAAGCGCTGACCTACGGCCAATCGATCACCGATCCGTGCCTCGGCTGGGAAGACAGCGCCGAGGTGCTGGCGAAACTGGCTGCCGCAGTCGACAGCCGTTTTTAATTTCGACCTAGCTGGAACAGCTCACTTCCAGCGTTTTGCCCCACTCTGGTGGCCGTTGGCGCAACTCCGCGCTGACGGCCACATCGCTAAACGGCTGCTGTAACGCGCGGTGCAGCCTGGCTAACGCCGTGGTCTCGCCGTTCTCGACCTCTTCAATCACCTGCTGCGCCAGATAGTTGCGCAAAACCAGCGCCGGATTGGCCGCCTTCATCACCGCCTGACGCTGCGCATCGCTGGCGTGATCTTGCAACAAACGCTGGCGATAATCGCTGTACCAGCGATCAAAAGCGTCACGATCGATAAACTCATCACGCAACGGCGAACGGCTTTCATCTTGCTGCGTGTCGCTTAGCATGCGGAAGGTCAGCGTGTAATCACTGCGTTCCGCCGACATCATCGACAGTAAGCCGGTCAGAAGCGTGTTGTCATTGGCATCCGCCGTCAGCAAGCCAAGTTTGGCGCGCATTTTCTCGCCCCAGACGCGCATCAGCTCGTTTTCATAATGACCGAGCGCCAGTTTGAGTTGCTCGGTGGTCATCAGACCCGACAAGGCATTCGCCAGGCGATTAAGGTTCCACAGGCCAATCATCGGCTGATTTTCAAAGGCGTAGCGGCCCTGATAATCACTGTGATTACAGATGTAATCCGGCTGATAGTCGTCGAGGAAACCGTACGGACCGTAATCCAGCGTTAAGCCCAGAATCGACATGTTATCGGTGTTCATCACACCGTGCGCAAAGCCCACGCTTTGCCAATGGGCGATCAGGCTGGCGGTGCGTTTAACGATATCGGTGAACCACAGTAGATAACGGTCCGCTTCCTCTTTCAGCTGCGGCCAGTGATGGCGAATAGCGTAATCCGCCAGCTGGCGCACTTTGTCTTGTTCACCGCCGTAATAGAAATGCTCAAAATGGCCGAAACGCAGATGGCTGTCGGCAATGCGCATCAGCATCGCACCGCGTTCCTGGGTTTCGCGCAGCACCGGCTCATCGCCGATGGCGAGCGCCAGCGCGCGCGTGGTGGGAATGCCAAGATGGTGCAGCGCTTCGGAAGCGAGGAATTCGCGTACGCTGGAGCGGATCACCGCGCGACCGTCGCCCATGCGCGAATAAGGAGTTAATCCAGCGCCTTTCAAGTGCCAGTCGAGCTTACGACCGTTTGCCAGCTGCTGTTCACCCAGCAGAATGCCGCGCCCATCGCCCAGTTGTCCGGCCCAGACGCCAAACTGATGGCCGCTATACACCTGCGCCAGCGGCGACATGCCGGGCAACAGTTCGCGCCCTGACCACACGCCATGCCCGCTGCCGGCGAACAGCGCATCGTCTAAACCCATCTGTTGTGCCAGCGGCGCATTGTGATAAAACAGCCGTCCACCTGCCAATGGCGTTGGGTCCAGCGCGGTGTAGAATCCGGCTAATTCTTGCTGCCAGCTATTGGTAAATTGCATCGACACTCCGGAAGGTGCGCTTAATGAAGGCACCTGCATTGAGTTTTAAGATAACCAGGATTGTAACGCCGACGCGGCGCGGAAGACAGGCGAAAGGATTACTGCTGCGAAGGCGTGTGTAAATTCAGATCGGAATAGATGAGATCGCTAAGGCGTTCAGCTTTAACCACCGGGAACAAACTGCCCTGCAGCTGCGCACCGCTCAACGTGCTCATCTTTTCCATCATTTGGTTATCGTCAATACCACAAATAATGATCTGCTCCGCAAAATCAGAAAAATTATTGATAACCGTCTGAATAAAAGGCGTAAACGAGGCACGTTTCGCCAGGTTCTGAATAAAGACTTTATCCAGTTTTAACACGCTAAACAGATTATCGTATACCGCCGTTGCCGGTGCTTTTCCTGCACCAAATTGTGAAAGCGATAAACGAAATTCACTTTGTAATGCGGCGAGCAATGGATGGGATTTACCCAAAGATAATTGCGGAAACGTTTCGCTGATATCCAAAACAATAAAAGGAATTTGTCGGAATTTCCTTAACAGAAATTCGCTGGCTAAAAGTGTATTGGCCATGGAATCATCGATACGTACCAAAGCGGTAATTTGATTAACCTCAAAAAAGTCGCGGTACTTTTCCAGCAATGAAAGCTGGCTCTGCAGCAAACGTAATTGCTGCGCATCGTCCAATTGTGGCAATAGCAAATCCTGCGGCAGCGTAATAGGTGCACTGTCGTGGACAAATTGCGTCACCAGCTCGACCGCAGTCAGCTGGCCCGCCAGAGAGTAAACTGGATAAAACCAGGTTTCCGACTGATAGTCGGCAGACAAATGGACTTTCATTTTTCAAGCCAGAAGCAATGGCAATTGGCGCATCGTATATCAACAAATACCACCAGGCAATAGGACCAAACGTTTGAAGAGGTGCCGTTTTAGGTCTTATTACGCCGATTTAAGCCGCAAATAATACTTAAGCCAAATAAGCCGGGGTTAATGTCCATACCAATTAAATAAATTTAGCTTTATTATTAGTATTAAATCGATGGCGGGTAAAGTGCCATTCTAAATGATAGTTAAATATCGGCACGATTCGGAATTAATTCAGGGTGAGATAACCTTTCTTTTTCCGCGTCTTTATTAAGCGATAAAAGCACTATTTAGATGCGACGCGCCTGCCAAAATACTTTGCGCCAGTATACGTTATCCAGCGAAGAGCGGATCACACCCTGGCTGGTCGAGGCGTGAATAAAGGTGTTGTCGGTATCGTAAATACCCACGTGCAAACCGTTTTCTCCGCTGCCGGTTTTGAAGAACACCAGATCGCCAGGCAGCAGATCGCCTTTGTCGATGCGCGTACCAATGTCGGTTTGGTCAATGGTCGAGCGCGGCAATTGCATCTCGAATTTATCGCGGAAGGTCAGATAGACGAAACCGGAACAATCCACGCCACCGCGGCTTAACCCGCCATAGCGATATGGCGTTCCGCGCCAGCGGCTCAGTTGATCGTTGAGTTGGGCAATCACGGTGATGGAATCAGAAAGGCGACCATTAGGCGGCGGCGCATGATGGCTACAGCCCGCCAGCAACAGTGCCAAAATCAAAATTGTCAGCCGCATCAGCCTTTTCCTCTCTCCCTCGTCCGGCAGTCACTTTAGCGGCAAAGCGCCACGCCACGCAATCCTCCGTCAGGGAATAAACAGCAGCGGGCCTTGTGCAGTATCGATTTGTTCAAACGGGGTTTGGTAAAGCGGCGTTAACTGCGCAGCAGTCAGCACGTCGCGGGCGTTACCCTGATGCACAACCGCGCCTTGGTGCATTAACCACACGCGATCGGCATGGCGCAAGCTGTGGTTGAGGTCGTGCCCACTGGCAACAATCGCCAGACCGCTGCGACACAGTTCAGCCAGCAACTTATCAACCGCGCGTTGCTGCGCCACATCGAGTGCGCTCATCGGCTCATCCAGCAGTAGCAGCTTGCCGCGTGGATTGATCGCCGGATGAACCTGTAACACCACGGCAGCCAGCCGCACGCGTTGCCATTCGCCACCAGAAAGCTGGGTCAGGCTGCGCGTCAGTTTGTCCTGCAGAGCTAACTGCGCGAACACATCCTGTAAAATGCGGTCTGTTTCCGCCGTCTGGGCGGAGACATGCATGTGTAAGTAATGCCACACAGGCATTTGTCCCGGCGCCATCTGCTGCTGTGGCAGCCAACCACGCAACTGAGCCAATGCCGCACCGTTTAACGTGGACAGCGGCGCGCCATCCAGCAGAATGCTGCCCTGGCTCGGCAACAAACCGGACAGCGCGTTGAGCAAGGTACTTTTGCCGGCACCGTTCGGCCCCACCAGATGCACTAATTCACCGGCGTTAACGCTAAGTTCAACGGGAGCCAGGCGCCCTGTGATGCTGACTCCCTGACACTGCAATAGCATTTACTCGGCCAGCGCCTGCTCTACACTTTTCAGGATGATCGGATCGTCCGGCGTCATATCCGGTGAGAAGCGCGCAATCACTTTGCCCTGCTTATTAATCAGGAACTTCTCGAAGTTCCACAGGATATCGCCTGGCGCTTTCGGCGCGCGGCCTTTGCTCTCCATGCGCTCAAGGAAACCGCTGCCTTCCGGGCGCTGCGCCACTGGCTGCGCCGCCGTCAGCTGGGCATAGAGCGGATGACGATGCTCGCCGTTGACGTCAGTTTTATCGAACATCGGGAAAGTCACGCCGTAAGTGGTGCTGCAGAAGGTTTTGATCTCTTCGTTGCTGCCTGGCTCTTGCTCGAGGAACTGATTGCACGGGAATCCCAGCACGCTGAAGTTCTTATCCTGCCAGGCTTTTTGCAGCGATTCTAACTGTTCGTACTGCGCCGTCAGGCCGCATTTCGATGCCACGTTCACCACCAGCAGCGCCTTGCCTTCATAGGCAGCCAGCGAGGTTTTTTCACCGTCCAGCGTCACCAGTTCTGTTTGATAAATGCTCATAGTCGATTCCTGTTGTTGATAACACGTTGCCAGCCGTAGCTAGCGCGAAGACTTCACTAATAACACGATAAACAGCGGCGCGCCGAGCGTGGCCGTTACCACGCCAATTGGCAGTTCGGCGGAGGTTAACACCAGCCGCGCAATAATATCCGCGCCCAGCAGCACTGCGGCACCGGCTAAAGCCGCCGCAGGCAACAAATAACGATGATCGCTGAAACCACTGAGCCGCAACAAATGCGGGATCACCAGACCGACAAAGCCGATTGCCCCTGCCATCGCCACGCTCACGCCCACCAACCAGCCCATCGCCAGCACCAGCAGGTTGCGCCACAGCAGCAGCGGTAATCCGAGCTGACGCGCCGAGGTTTCACCTAGCGCCAGCAAATTCAGTATGCGCGCGGTAGCGATCAGCAGCAGCGTAACCGGCAGCAGCGCCAGCATCATCCAGCCATAGCGCCAGTCGATGCCGCTAAAGCCGCCCATCATCCAGTACATCAGCTGGCGCAGATCGAGGCTGGTGCTAAAGTACACCGCCCACGTCATGATGGCGCTACAGATAATGCCGAGCGCCACGCCGGTTAACAGTAGTCGGCTCACCGAGAGTTGTTTGTGAGCAAAATGCAGCAGAATCAGCGTGATCAGCAGCGCACCGGCCATTGCCGCCAGCGCTAAACTCCATAACGAACCGTTACCGAGCATTACGCCCAATACCAGACCAATCCCCGCCCCATTCGACACGCCCAGTAAGCCAGGTTCCGCTAACGGATTGTTGAACAGCGCCTGCATCACCACGCCGCACACCGCCAGCGCCGCACCCACCAGCAGCACCGCCAGCGTACGCGGCATGCGCAGTTGCCAAACGAACAGATCGCCTTGCGCCGAAAACCATTGTGTGGGGGAGATCCAGCTATCACCGGCAGACAGGCTAAGCCCAATGAGCAGCAACAACAGCGCACTGAGTGCGATGAGCCAGCGCTGGCTGCGGCGATTTGCCTGTGAAGCAAGCTGATCCAGCAGAGTCATAGATAAGATTGGCTGAGAAAACAGAGATTTGATTGTAGTGGGATTACAGCAAAAAGAAAGCGGCGCTGTGGAGGCGCCGCCAGAGAAGCATTACTGATGCGGAGGAAGCGGCTGACCGTGGTTATCACGCTTCTGCTGATTATCATGCTGGTCGTGATGCTGCGGTTGCGGCTGATGCTGTGGCTGACGTTTGTCATCCCGATGCGGTCCATTGCCCGGATGCTGCGCCTGCCAGCCGTTACCGTTCCAGTAACCATGCGGACCTTTGGTGCCAATGCGCTGGTTATGGTGCTGTTTCCACCACGTTGGTGCACGCCAGTCGTAACCATCCCAATAGTAGCCACGCTTATCCTGGTCGCCGATATGAATCGAAACGCCCGGTGTGTTGATGTTGACGGAAACATTGGCGCTAGCCAGCAGCGGCATGCTTAACAGGATGCTTAATAAAAGTGCTGTCTTTTTCATTATTCAAACCATTTGCTATGTGATGGCGCTGTTATAACAAAAGTGTCGACGCCGTCACTATCAGTGAGGACCGATTTTCGCCCTATTTTCCGGATACTTACGAAATCCTTACATCGTGGATAAATCGTGTAGAACGACCAAATTTAAGGCAAAAAAAAGGCCGCTAAGCGGCCTTTTTGTCGTACTGAAATTAGTCAGCATCCTTGGGTGTCGCGTTCTCGACGCGACTTTTCAACTTCTGTCCCGGACGGAATGTCACCACTCGGCGCGCGGTGATAGGAATATCTTCCCCCGTCTTCGGGTTACGGCCCGGACGTTGGTTTTTGTCACGCAGATCAAAATTACCAAATCCGGACAGTTTTACCTGTTCTCCGTTTTCCAACGCGCGGCGAACCTCTTCAAAAAAAAGTTCTACCAACTCTTTGGCATCGCGTTTGCTCAACCCGAGTTTTTCAAACAGGTACTCTGACATTTCAGCTTTTGTAAGCGCCATAGGTTCAATCCCTCAAGGTTGCCTGGAATCGCTCTTTTAATGCCGCAACGCATTTGGCAACGGTCGCGGCAATCTCCTCTTCTTCGAGTGTCCGGCTGGTATCCTGCAAAATCAGGCTAATCGCAAGGCTCTTTTCACCCTCGTTCACGCCCTTACCACGGTACACGTCAAACAAGTTTACGCCAACTACCTGATTTACGCCAACTTTCTTACACTCCGCAATGATATCTGCTGCAGGCACGTTTTCAGCCACGACAACGGCGATATCACGACGGTTTGCCGGGAAGCGGGAAATCTCGCGCGCATCAGGCAGGACGCGGTCTGCGACCTTATTCCAAAGCAGTTCAAACACTAAGGTGCGGCCGTTAAGATCCAGCTTACGTTCCAGCTCTGGATGAACCACCCCGATAAATCCGATTCGTTCGCCGCGTAAATAAATTGCGGCGCTTTGTCCTGGATGCAGCGCCGGATTGGCTTCCGCACGGAAGGAAATCTCATCAAGTTTACCGGTCAAATCCAGCAGCGATTCTAAATCGCCTTTCAAATCATAGAAGTTAACCGTCTGACGCGCCAGATCCCAATGCTCTTCATAGCGATTACCGCTTAAAACACCGGCCAGCATAAGATCCTGGCGGATACCCAGATCGGCCTGTGTATCAGGAACAAAGCGTAAACCGCTTTCAAACAGGCGTACGCGGCCCTGCTGACGGTTTTGGTTGTACACCACCGCGCCTAGTAAACCGGTCCACAGCGACAGGCGCATGGCCGACATATCGCTGGAGATTGGGCTTGGCAGGATCAGCGCTTCTTCGCCAGGATGCAGCAACTGCTGCATTTTTGGATCGACGAAGCTGTAAGTAATCGCTTCCTGATAGCCTTTATCCACCAGCAGATTTTTCGCACGCTTCAGCGACAGATCAGCTTCACGATGTTGCGTCATGATCAGGCTGGCTTTCACCGGCACATCAGGAATGTTGTTGTAGCCATAAACGCGTGCAACTTCTTCGACCAGATCTTCTTCGATGGCCATATCGAAACGCCAGCTCGGCGCAACGGCTTGCCACTCGCCTGCACTGACCGTCACTTCACAGCCGAGACGCGTCAGGATGTCAGTTACCTGATCGTCAGCAATCACGTGACCAATCAGGCGATCGAGCTTTTCACGGCGCAACGTGATGGTGGCGCGTGGCGGCAGCGCGCTCGCGTCAGTTTGATCGATGACCGGGCCCGCTTCGCCGCCACAGATGTCGAGCAGCAGCTGCGTCGCGCGTTCAATCGCTTTGTGCTGCAGCGCCGGATCGACGCCACGCTCATAACGATGTGATGCGTCGGTATGCAGGCCTTGACGGCGTGCGCGGCCGGTAATCGCCAGCGGATCAAAGTAGGCGCATTCGAACAGCACGTTTTGCGTCTCTTCATTCACACCTGAATGCTCGCCACCAAAGATGCCGCCCATCGCCAGCGCTTTGTGGTGATCGGCGATCACCAGCGTGTCGCTGCTGAGTTTGGCTTCGGTTCCATCCAGCAGCGTCAGCACTTCGCCCTCTTCTGCCATACGCACCACGATGCCGCCGTCGATACGGTCGAGATCAAAGGCGTGCATCGGCTGGCCAAGCTCCAGCAACACAAAGTTGGTGATGTCGACCACCGGATCGATTGAACGAATACCGCAACGACGCAGCTTTTCACGCATCCACAATGGCGTAGCGGCTTTGACGTTGATACCTTTCACCACGCGGCCAAGGTAGCGCGGGCACGCGGCGGTGGCATCGACGCGAATCGGGAAAGTATCGGTGATGGTGGCTTTTACCGGCTCAATGGCAGGCGCCGTCAGCGGCAAACCGTTCAGTACCGCTACATCACGCGCAACCCCGATGATGCCCAGGCAATCGGCGCGGTTTGGCGTAACGCTGATTTCGATGGTGTTGTCATCCAGCTGCAGATAGCTGCGGATGTCGGTACCAATTGGCGCATCGGCTGGCAGCTCGATAATGCCACTGTGATCGTCGGAAATCCCCAGCTCGGAGAAGGAACACAGCATGCCTTCAGAGGGTTCGCCACGCAGTTTTGCCGCTTTGATTTTGAAATCGCCCGGTAGCACAGCGCCAACGGTCGCCACCGCCACTTTGAGTCCCTGACGGCAGTTTGGCGCGCCGCAGACGATATCCAACAGGCGATCGCCACCGACGTTGATTTTGGTGACGCGCAGTTTGTCGGCGTTTGGATGCTGGCCGCACTCAACCACTTCACCCACCACAACACCGTTGAAAGCGCCGGCAACCGGATCCACGCCGTCCACTTCAAGGCCGGCCATGGTGATTTGCTCAGACAGCGCAGCGCTGTCCAGGGCTGGATTTACCCATTCGCGTAACCAGAGTTCACTGAATTTCATTGGATAACCTGCCCTTATTTAAATTGTTTGAGGAAACGTAAATCATTTTCGAAGAAGGCGCGCAGATCGGTCACACCGTAGCGCAGCATGGTGAGACGCTCCATGCCCATGCCAAACGCAAAGCCCGAATAAATTTCCGGATCGATGCCAACATTGCGCAACACGTTCGGGTGCACCATGCCGCAACCTAGCACTTCCAGCCACTTGCCGTTTTTACCCATCACATCCACTTCTGCGGACGGTTCAGTGAACGGGAAGTAAGAAGGACGGAAGCGAATTTGCAGATTCTCTTCGAAGAAATTGTTCAGGAAATCGTGCAGCGTGCCTTTCAGGTTGGTAAAGCTGATGTCCTTATCGACAATCAAACCTTCCATCTGATGGAACATCGGCGTGTGCGTCTGATCGTAGTCGTTACGATAAACACGGCCTGGCGCGATGATGCGGATCGGTGGCTGCTGGTTTTTCATGGTGCGAATCTGCACGCCTGAGGTTTGGGTGCGCAGCAAACGCGTGGCATCGAACCAGAAGGTATCGTGATCGGCACGCGCCGGGTGATGGCCGGGAATGTTTAGCGCATCAAAGTTGTGATAATCGTCTTCAATTTCCGGACCTGTCACTACCGCGAAACCCAGTTCGCCGAAGAAGGTTTCGATACGGTCGATCGTGCGGGTCACCGGATGTAAGCCGCCATTCTCAACGCGACGGCCAGGCAGCGACACGTCGATGGTTTCTGCAGCCAGACGCGCATTCAGCTCGGCGCTTTCCAGCGTATCTTTGCGCGCGGTAAGGTGATCCTGCACTTGCTGTTTGGCATCGTTGATGACCGCACCCGCTGCCGGACGCTCTTCTGCTGGCAGTTCACGCAGGGTGGTCATTTGCAGCGTCAGATGCCCTTTCTTACCCAGAAATTCGACGCGCACGGCGTCCAGAGCAGCGATATCCGCCGCCTCGTCGATGGCGGCCGTGGCACGAGCCACCAGGTCTGCGAGTTGGGACATGATTTCCTCTTCTTCCAGCCGGGCTGGTCAGTTCTCGTTGGGATCAGCTGATCCGATTAAGTGTCGCCAGAAACAAAAAAGCCTCCACGAGGGAGGCTTTTAGCGCGATTTTTCGTTTCTTTTCTTATGCGCAAAAGCCCCTGATGTTCAGGCGCTAAAGTAAAAAAAGAAACGGAAAATAGCAGCATTCATGCTTGCGTTACCTTGTCATATTTAGAAACCGCACTATTGAAATGCGCAGCGGCCAAAATGTCAATCTTTTGCGTGAGTTGCGGGTAATAAAAAAGGGAGCAAGCTCCCTTTTTCAACTGACTTACGCCAGAGCTGATTTTGCTTTTTCAACAAGTGCAGTAAATGTCACTTTGTCGAATACAGCGATGTCAGCCAGAATCTTACGGTCGATTTCAATAGAGGCTTTTTTCAGGCCATTGATGAAACGGCTGTAAGAGATACCGTTCTGACGAGCCGCAGCGTTGATACGCGCGATCCACAGTTGACGGAACTGACGCTTACGTTGACGACGGTCACGGTAAGCATACTGACCAGCTTTGATAACAGCCTGGAAGGCAACGCGGTATACACGTGAACGTGCACCATAGTAGCCTTTAGCTTGTTTTAAGATTTTCTTGTGACGTGCGCGAGCAATTACACCACGTTTAACGCGAGCCATGTGAGCTCTCCTATATCATATTCTGTGACGCCCTATTCCTTGCAAGCCAAAGGCCAGTACGCAAAGTTTTCGGGCAAATTTATAAAAAACTTACTTATGCGTACGGCAGGCAGGCAATAACCAGACCCAGATCGCCTTTAGACACCATGCCTTTCGGACGCAGGTGACGTTTACGCTTAGTAGACTTTTTAGTCAGAATATGACGCAGGTTCGCGTGCTTACGCTTGAAGCCGCCAGAAGCGGTCTTCTTGAAGCGCTTAGCGGCGCCACGTACAGTTTTAATCTTTGGCATTTTTACAAATATCCACTTCGCATTGTTAATAAAATGAATCAGACAGGCGAATAAAAATCCGCACAACGCAAGCGCTGCGCGGCTTTATTACTTGAAGGCCTACTGTTTCTTCTTAGGAGCGAGCACCATGATCATCTGACGACCTTCGATCTTCGAAGGGAAGGATTCGACAATCGCCAGATCCATGTCTTCACACAGATCTTTACGGACGCGGTTAAGCACTTCCATACCGATCTGCTGGTGCGCCATCTCACGACCGCGGAAACGCAGCGTAATTTTGGCTTTATCGCCCTCTTCCAGAAAGCGAATCAGGTTGCGTAGTTTGACCTGATAGTCGCCATCATCGGTACCAGGACGGAATTTGATTTCCTTAACCTGGATAACTTTCTGCTTCTTCTTCTGTTCCTTAGAAGACTTGCTTTTTTCATAAAGGAACTTGCCGTAATCCATGATACGGCAAACCGGCGGTTCGGCGTTCGGGCTGATTTCAACTAAATCTACGCCGGCTTCTTCAGCTTTCTCAATGGCTTCACGCAGGGTGACAATGCCAAGTTGCTCGCCGTCTACGCCAGATAAGCGCACTTCGGTAGCACGGATTTCGCCGTTGATACGGTTCGGACGTGTTGGTTGTACTCGTTTTCCGCCTTTAATAACCTGTTTCCTCTAATTGGTGAAGATGTCGGCTGCGAATCTCTTGTTGCAGCTTCTCAACAAACACATCTACGTCCATGCTCCCAAGGTCTTTACCACGGCGGGTGCGCACGGCAACTTTGCCTGCTTCCACCTCTTTGTCACCGCAAACCAGCATATAAGGGACGCGACGTAATGTGTGCTCGCGGATTTTAAAGCCTATCTTCTCGTTTCTCAAGTCCGCTTTGACACGAATACCTGCATTCTGCAGTTTCTTTGTCAATTCGCTGACGTATTCTGACTGACTGTCGGTGATATTCATCACCACAGCTTGCACTGGTGCCAGCCAACTCGGGAAGAATCCAGCGAACTCTTCGGTCAGGATGCCGATAAAGCGCTCCATTGAACCGAGAATTGCGCGGTGAATCATCACCGGTGTCTGACGATCGTTGTTTTCACCGACAAAAGTCGCGTCCAGACGTTTCGGCAGGGAGAAGTCTAGCTGAACGGTACCACACTGCCAGGCGCGGTCGAGACAATCGTACAGGGTAAACTCAATTTTAGGGCCGTAGAAGGCACCTTCTCCCGGCTGATATTCGAATGGAATGTCATTCTCTTTCAGCGCTTCTGCCAAATCCACTTCCGCACGATCCCACATTTCGTCGGTACCGATACGTTTTTCCGGACGGGTCGACAGTTTCACCACGATTTTTTCAAAACCGAAGGTGCTGTACATGTCGTAGACCATGCGGATACAGCTGTTCACTTCATCACGTACCTGATCTTCGGTACAGAAGACGTGAGCATCATCCTGGGTAAAGCCGCGTACGCGCATCAGACCATGCAAGGCACCTGATGGCTCGTTACGATGGCAGCTACCAAATTCCGCCATACGCAGCGGCAGGTCGCGGTAGGATTTCAGACCCTGATTAAAGATCTGAACGTGGCCTGGGCAGTTCATCGGCTTGATGCAATATTCACGGTTCTCTGAAGAGGTGGTGAACATTGCTTCTTTATAGTTCTCCCAGTGCCCGGTTTTTTCCCACAGCACGCGGTCCATCATGAACGGACCTTTCACTTCCTGGTAGTCGTACTCTTTCAGCTTGGTACGCACAAACACTTCCAGTTCGCGGAAGATGGTCCAGCCGTCATTGTGCCAGAACACCATGCCCGGAGCTTCTTCCTGCATGTGGTAGAGATCAAGCTGCTTACCGATTTTACGGTGATCGCGCTTCGCCGCTTCTTCCAGACGCTGCAAATAAGCAGCCAGCTGCTTTTTATCCGCCCAGGCCGTACCGTAAATACGCTGCAGCATTTTGTTATCGCTGTTGCCGCGCCAGTAAGCCCCGGAGATTTTCTGCAGTTTAAAGTGATGGCAGAAACGCATGTTCGGCACGTGCGGACCGCGGCACATGTCGATGTATTCTTCATGGTGATACAAGCCAGGACGATCGTTGTGGCTGATGTTCTCGTCAAGAATGGTGGTTTTGTAGCTTTCGCCACGCTCAGCAAACACGTCACGTGCTTCCTGCCAGCTCACCTTTTTCTTCACCACATCGTAGTTGCTTTCAGCCAACTGGTGCATACGCTTTTCCAGCAGCTCAAGATCTTCCTGGGTTAAGGTATGTTCCAGGTCGACGTCATAATAGAAACCGTTATCAATCACCGGGCCGATAGCCATCTTGGTGTTTGGCCACAGCTGCTTAATCGCATGCCCTAACAGGTGCGCGCAAGAGTGACGAATGATTTCTAAACCGGCGTCGTCTTTAGCGGTAATAATCGCGACCTGAGCGTCTTCGGTGATCGGATCAACCGCATCAACCAACTCGCCATTCACGCGACCCGCGATACAGGCTTTCGCCAAACCCGGTCCAATATCCAACGCAATATCCATCACGCTGACCGGACGGTCAAAGCTGCGCTGGCTGCCATCAGGAAGAGTAATTACTGGCATTTCATATCCTTAATTGCAGTGGTAAGCCACACGAAAGCCTACATGCAAAAATGAGTTTTGTAGTGTGTAACCCGGCGTGATGTCAGACCCACGTTGTCGGAATGACGCCAGGAATGTAAAGCGGCGATGATAATAGCAGCTTTCGCCGCCGATCAAAACCCGTGCGGAAATTCGCTAAGCTAAAGAGAAATAAAAAAAACCGCTGCGAGGCGCAGGCCTGGCAGCGGTGATTCACATCCGTCTCGCTTACATTGAGTATGAGAGCTGGATCGTGGTTTTGGTATCGGTACGATCCGGCGCAGATTCTGGCGGATTGTTGTTCCAGGTCACGTTGTAGCCCAACTTCAGCGCGAAGTGCGCATTGATGGCCACCTGCAGCGCAGTTTCTGAGTTCAGCGTGGTGTCTTCACCGAAGCTGCTCAGCACAGAAACACCCTGGATAAATTTGGTGGTATCTGTCAGCTGCCATTGATAGCTCACTGCACCATAACCCAATGCTTTGGTTTCATGGCCGCCATCATGGAAATCGTCGTAACGCACACCCGGACCGAATTCAGCACGCAGTGAGTGAACCGGACCGTTGAGGAGCTGACGACCGTAACCGGCGGTCAGTACATCGCGTGAGTCATAACCGTTGAAACGGTCGCTCAACCAGCTCGCCTGACCAAACAGGTAATCGGCGCTGTTGAGGTTATAACGGCTACGGCCACCGATGTTGTAGGTCTCAGATGAACGCTCATCGTTAGAGGAGTTGTTCGAGGCGTTACCCCACAGGCTCAGTGCGGTGTTGGTTTGGTACCACGTCATATTGGTAGCCGCACTCAGCGAAGAACTGGTGGTGTTACCGGTTTGAGCCAGGTAACCCGCTGACGCACTGCCTTCAAACGGTTTTTTCGCCGTTGAAGGGTCATCCATGGAGGTGAAAACGGCGTTATCTGCAAATGCCTGGTGACAAAATGCTCCAGCAGAGAGCAATAAAACAGCGGACAGCTTGTTAAAGGCTTTCATTAAAAGTAACCCGTACGACAGTTTAAAAAACGAAGAGTCTGAAGCGTTTCTCCGGTCAATCAATGCAATTTACCGTAAGTTTTGTAAAAAATTATGTACCCGCAAAAAAAGCCAGGAAAGTCGCTGGACCGCTCTTTTAATGGGACTTTTCCCATTTTCGTTGCGCATTATAGGGGGCAATTACTCAAATAGCAGCCCAAAAGCCAGAAGAATTTTCTGAACTTTTTTGACAGAGCTTTACCTGCCATTCCTGCTGATCAATCGCCTAAAATTCGCTCTATCCTGCCCGCTGGTCTACGCTGAAATCTGTTCGATAACAATGAGGTGAATAATGAGTGACCATGATGTCAAACGTTACATTGTCACGCTAAAGTATCAGGAAAATGGACTTGGCGACTTGCAGTCAGTGAATAGCGCCATGATCAATGGCGGATATAGCACCACGTTAAGTGATGATGAAGGTCATCCGCATGAGCTGGGCACTAACAGCTTTGGCATTGTCAGCGCTTTAGAGGAACATGAAGTGGCGGAGCAGGCCGCAGGATACGCGCAAATCGCTCTCGACCAAAAACCTGAAGTCACCGTCACCACGCTAGAGGCATTTTTGAAAGACCAATCCTGACGCAGTGCAAAAAACGGCATCGACGCCAGGTTTGCTCAGGTTTTGCGCGTTACAATCGAACTCACGCAGCGAACAAAGAGGATTACCCGATGTGGTCAGCCATTAGTCGTCTGTTAAGCGAGCACGCCGGTGATGCTGAAATCACCGACCGTCAGGAACTTCCCGGTGGCGATGTCCATCCTGCCTGGCGTATCCGCTATGGCGAGTTAGATGTGTTCGTCAAATGTAACACCCGCGACATGCTCACCTTGTTTAGCTGGGAAGCCGATCAACTCGACCTGCTGGCGCGCACGCAAACCGTTCGCGTACCGAAAGTGTATGGCGTCGGCAACGATCGTGATACCAGCTTCCTACTGCTGGAATATATTCCGCCTCAACCCTTTACCGATCAGAGTGCCTTCCAGCTCGGCCAACAGTTAGCGCATCTGCACCAATGGAGCGAGCAACCGCAATTTGGTCTTGATTACGACAACAACATCACCACCTCACCTCAGCCGAACAGCTGGTTACGCCGCTGGTCGGTGTTCTTCGCTGAGCAGCGCATCGGCTGGCAGCTGCAACTGGCTGCCGAAAAAGGCGTGCATTATGGCGATACCGAGCTGATTGTCGATTGTGTGCAGCGCACGTTAGCCAACCATCATCCGCAACCCTCTTTATTACACGGCGATTTATGGCCCGCCAACTGCGCTGGCAGCGCAACCGGTCCGTGGCTGTTCGATCCCGCCTGCTATTGGGGCGACCGCGAATGCGATCTGGCGATGCTGAGCTACTACGCCGATTTACCGCGCCAGATTTATGATGGCTACCACGCGGTTTGGCCACTGGAGGACGGATTCTCACAGCGTCAGCCGGTCTATCAGCTTTATTACCTGCTCAATCGCGCCAATGTGTTCGGCGGCAACTGGACGGGCGAAGCGCAGTTCGCCATCGGCCAGTTGTTGGATGAAGATGTGTTGGGAGAACGTCAGGCCAGACCGGCCTGACGCGTTACAGCATGCCGAGTAGCTTCAGCACAAAGTAGCCGGCAATCGCGATGATAATCGGCAAAATGTAGAGCGGAAAAATCTGCAAGAAAATGGTGTGACGCGGCATATGGATTTTCTCTTCCAGCTGCGTTCGCGTACGCCCTTCACTGCCTTTCGCCTGTTCCATGATCAGCTGATCTTCAATGCCCTCTTTAATATGGCGCGACTGACGCCACATCCGCGCCCCCGAAGCCTGCAGCGCAATCCCGACAAAAATCAGGATATAGATCAGCCAAAAGCCGATATTCGCGCCGCCATTAAACTCCGGCACCGGCGAGTTCTGCCAAAACACATTAAGGAACGGCGTATTGAACTTCACCATGTCGACCATAACATGGACAAAATCGAGCATCACGGCATCAATGCCTGGCTGCTTTTCACTGTGCTTAAACATAAAGCCCAGCAGCGAAATAAGGGTGGATAACAGTGCTGGTATAAAAATCACCCAGCCAGCCACTCGCTTAAGGATGGCGATGCGGCCAGCCTGTTGGTAAGTCATGGTGTCTCCCTGAACCGATAATAGTTTTGCCTAAGTCTACCTGCACTACTGCAATTTTTCCTGAAAAATGCGTGGCCTGCCGCAAGTCGGCTTTCTCCGGCACTCGTGCTAAGGTAAGCCAAATTTCCAAGGGAGCAGTTGTATGTCATATCGTCGTCCTGTTTTGGCCGCCATCTTTGATATGGACGGATTGTTGATCGACTCAGAACCGCTGTGGGATCAGGCGGAATTGGATATCTTCGCCAGCCTTGGCGTCGACATCACCCGCCGTCACGAATTGCCCGATACGCTGGGTCTGCGCATCGATCAAACCGTGCGCATGTGGTTTGAAGCGCTGCCGTGGAACGGCCCGGATCAGCAGGAAGTGACCCAACGCATCATTGCCCGCGCGCTGGCGCTGGTTGAAGAGACGCGTCCGCTGCTGCCTGGCGTGGAGCAGGCACTGCAACTGTGCCAGCAGCAAGGTTTGAAAATCGGCCTCGCCTCCGCCTCGCCGCTGCACATGCTGGAGCGCGTGCTGGAGATGTTTGACCTGCGCAAATACTTTGATGTGCTGGCGTCTGCGGAAGCGCTGCCGTACAGCAAACCGCACCCGCAGGTCTATCTCGACGCCGCAGCCAAACTGGGTATCGACCCACTGAACTGTGTGACGCTGGAAGATTCCTTCAACGGCATGATTGCCACCAAAGCCGCACGCATGCGCTCGATCGTGGTGCCAGCAGCCGATCATCGCGATGATGCGCGTTGGGCGTTAGCCAATGTGATTCTTGATAATTTAACTCAGCTCAAACCCGAACATCTGCACGGTTAACCGCAGCCCGCTTATCGCGGGCTTTTTTGTGCAATTTGATCGCACACGCAAATAAATAAAACATCGTTTCATTTTTATTGAATTCATATCCCATCCTGCCTAAGATGCCCAAAGACCCGCATCGGGACCACTTCCTTTGACTCTTGAGAGGCCTGAGATGGACATTCGTCAAAGCATTCATAGCGAACATGCCAAAACGCTGGACACTGACGGCCTACGCCGTGAGTTTCTGATCGACAAGATTTTCGACGCCGACAATTACACCCTCACTTACAGCCATATCGATCGCATCATCATCGGCGGCGTAATGCCGGTGCAGAAATCCGTGACCATCGGCCATGAAGTGGGTAAACAACTGGGCGTCAGTTACTTCCTCGAACGCCGCGAGCTCGGCGTAATCAACATCGGTGGACCGGGATTGATTGAAGTGGATGGCAAAACCTGGGAAGTAGGTAATCAGGAAGCGTTGTATGTCGGACAAGGCGCGCAGAGCGTGATTTTCCGCAGTAGCGATGCCAATCATCCGGCGAAGTTTTACTACAACAGCGCGCCGGCACACACTCATTATCCGGACAAAAAAATCACCCTCGCCGAAGCGGTGAAAGCCACGCTGGGCGACGCGGCCACCTCGAATCGCCGCACCATCAATAAATTCATCGTGCCCGACGTGTTACCAACCTGCCAATTAACCATGGGATTAACCCGCCTCGATGATGGCAACTTGTGGAACACCATGCCGTGTCACACCCACGAACGCCGCATGGAAGTCTACTTCTACTTCGATATGGCCGACGACAGCGCCGTGTTCCACATGATGGGCCAGCCGCAGGAGACGCGTCATCTATTAGTACACAACGAGCAGGCGGTGATTTCACCGAGCTGGTCGATTCACGCGGGCGTGGGAACGCAGCGCTACACCTTTATCTGGGGCATGGTGGGCGAAAACCAGGTTTTCGATGACATGGACCACGTCGCCATCAGCGCGCTGCGCTAACAAGGAGCGAATCATGATACTTAACGCATTTAGTCTTGAAGGCAAAGTCGCACTGGTCACCGGTTGCAATACCGGTTTAGGACAAGGCATGGCGCTGGGTTTGGCGCAGGCAGGTTGTGACGTTATTGGCGTCAATCGCGCTGGGCCAGATGATACGCAGGCCAAAGTTGAGGCGTTAGGCCGCCGTTTTTGGTCGATTCAGGCCGATCTGACTAAACCGTCCATCGTGCCGCACATTGTTGAACAGGCGGTGGCGCAGGCCGGCCGTATCGACATCCTGGTGAATAATGCCGGCATCATCCGCCGCGAGGATGCACTCAACTTCAGCGAACAGGATTGGGATGATGTGATGAACATCAACAGCAAAAGCCTGTTCTTCCTGTCGCAGCAGGTCGCGCGTCAGTTTATCGCGCAAGGCAACGGCGGCAAGATCATCAATATCGCCTCAATGCTGTCGTTCCAGGGCGGCATTCGCGTGCCTTCTTATACCGCATCTAAAAGCGCGGTGATGGGGTTAACCCGCCTGATGGCCAACGAATGGGCCAAGCACGGCATCAACGTTAACGCCATTGCGCCAGGATACATGGCCACCAATAACACCGAACAGCTGCGCAGCGATGAGTCACGCAACGAGGAAATTTTGGGCCGCATTCCATCAGGTCGCTGGGGCGTCCCGGACGACATGATGGGCCCGATTGTGTTCCTCGCCTCCAGCGCCTCCGATTATGTGCAAGGTTATACATTGGCCGTCGATGGTGGATGGTTAGCGCGCTAAGCTAACCCGTTCTTTTCCCGCGTCATTGTGACGCGGGAAAGTGAAAAATATTAACGCTTCGTTACAGCGTCACCATTCTCATTCACTGGATAAATCCCTATACTGGATGCATCGACAGTTTTATGCAGCCAGGTTTCATCATGACGGCCGAAGGCCATATCATTTTTGCCATTGCCAGCGCCATTTTTGCCAAGCGCGCGGAGCTGACGCCAGTTTTGGCCAGCGCCGATTGGTGGCATTTAGTGCCTGCTGCGCTGTTAACCTGCCTGCTGCCCGATATCGATCACCCTAAATCAGTGTTAGGCCAGCGATTAAAGTGGCTGTCGCATCCCATCGCCCGCGCCTTTGGTCATCGCGGTTTTACCCACAGTTTGCTGGCGGTAGCGGTGAGTTTGTGGCTATTTCAAATCAATGTGCCCGCCGACTGGTTTCTGCCCGCCGATGTGCTGCAAGGTATGACGCTCGGCTATCTCAGCCATATTGTCGCCGATATGCTAACGCCCGCTGGCGTGCCATTGCTGTGGCCTTGCCGCTGGCGCTTCCGTTTGCCAATCCTCAATAGCCAGAAAGGTAATCAGCTGGAACGCGCACTTTGCCTGGCGCTGGTCGGTTATGCCTTGTGGTTCCCGCCCGGCATGCCCTCTTTTGGTGCCAACGGCTGGCCGGAACAACTGTTCAATACGCTACAAAATGGCGTCGGTCGGTTGGTTAATGGTCAAAGCGGTCAATAACCAGTCGAATCAAGCGATAAAGTTATAAAACATTCTTTTTGGGTATAAGCCCGCCCCACGCTGAACTGATAACATTCTAAATATTCCCTAACGGGGACTTACTGTTTTACGTGCCATCCCAGGGCGATGGCGCGTCACACTCTGGAGTTGAGCATGGATTTTCCCCTCATTATTAATATCGTGGCGTTTATCGCGCTGCTGATTCTGCTGAATCGCATTGGCAACCAAAGCTGGAGCCTGTCAAAGCGCGTGTTGACCGGATTAGTTTTCGGTGTGGCCTTTGGTCTGGCGCTGCAAACCATCTATGGCGAAAACAGCCCAACCGTAAAAGCGTCGATTGGCTGGTTCAACATCGTCGGTAACGGCTATGTGCAACTGTTGCAGATGATCGTGATGCCGCTGGTGTTCGCCTCGATCCTGAGTGCGGTCGCACGTCTGCACAATGCCTCATCGCTGGGTAAAATCAGCGTGCTGACCATTGGCGTACTGCTGTTTACCACCGCAATCTCCGCGCTGGTCGGCGTGCTGGTGACTGGGCTGTTTGGCCTGAGCGCGGAAGGTCTGGTGCAAGGTGCGCAGGAAACCGCGCGTCTGAGCGCGATTCAGAGCAACTATGTAGGCAAAGTGGCTGACCTCAGCACGCCGCAGCTGCTGCTCTCCTTCATTCCTAAAAATCCGTTTGCCGATCTGGCGGGTGCCAATCCAACTTCCATCATCAGCGTAGTGATTTTCGCTGCCTTCCTCGGTGTAGCCGCGCTGCAACTGCTGAAAGATGACAAGGTAAAAGGCGAGCGCGTGCTGGTTGCAATCGACACCCTGCAATCCTGGGTGATGAAGCTGGTGCGTTTGATCATGAAGCTGACGCCGTACGGCGTACTGGCGCTGATGACCAAAGTGGTGGCCGGTTCCAACCTGCAAGACATCATCAAGCTGGGTGGCTTCGTGGTGGCTTCTTATCTCGGTCTGGCAATTATGTTTGCCGTTCACGCGCTGCTGCTGTCGGTTAACGGCATCAACCCAATGCGCTTCTTCCGTAAAGTGTGGCCGGTGATCACCTTTGCCTTCACCAGCCGCTCCAGCGCCGCCAGTATTCCACTGAACGTGGAAACCCAGACGCGTCGCCTTGGCGTGCCGGAATCGATCGCCAGCTTCTCGGCGTCGTTCGGTGCCACCATCGGTCAGAATGGTTGTGCGGGTCTCTATCCGACCATGCTGGCGGTGATGGTTGCGCCAACCGTGGGCATCAACCCGTTTGACCCAATGTGGATTGCGACGCTGGTGGGTATCGTGACGCTGAGTTCTGCCGGTGTGGCCGGCGTCGGCGGCGGTGCTACCTTCGCCGCACTGATTGTGCTGCCAGCGATGGGCTTGCCGGTGACGTTGGTGGCGCTGCTGATCTCCATCGAACCGCTGATCGATATGGGCCGTACCGCGCTCAACGTAAATGGTTCAATGACCGCCGGTTCACTCACCAGCCGCTGGCTCGGATTGACCGACAAAAAAGTGCTGGAGAGCGACGAGCACGCCGAACTGGCACACCGCTAACACTCCTCAATACCACAACGGCAGGCCAATTGGTCTGCCGTTTTTTTATGCCCTGCTCTCCCCAATTCCACCCAATCATGGCGCTAGCGTCAGGAAAACGTTAAGCATGGTAAACAGAGGAAAAATCAGCTGCTTTTCGCTTGAGTTTTCGCTCAGGAAGGCCAATTCTGCTGTCAGTCACAGCAGGAGAATCACCGATGAAAACAGTTATCGCCTCGGTGCTGGCGTTAACCTTATTAACACCAGCAATCAGTTTCGCCCATCCCGGCGGTTGGGGCCCTGGTCCAGGTCCGCATTGGGGTGGAGGTTCACATTGGGGCGGTCCCGGCCCGCTGCGCTTCTTACCAGAAGCGGCAACCGCAGTTTTGCTGGGCGGCCTGACCTATTACATGTTGAACGGCAACTACTATCAGCGCCAGGGCGACACCTATGTCGTGGTGCAACCGCCTGAAGCCCCGCCGGGCGGCGGAATGCGCGTGCTGGATTTCAGCGGCAAGCGCTATTACGTGCAGGAAGGTCACTACTACCAGCGTGAGATCGGTGGTGATTATATCGAAGTGCCGCGTCCCTACGGTTTATAAGCGCCACAACGAAAAACGGCCCGTCAATGACGGGCCGTTTCTTATTCTGCTGCGATTACTGCGCCGCTTGCGGATCGGTATCGTAGTCTTTACAGCTCTGGAAACCGTAGTTCATGACGCGACCGGTATCGTTATAGCTAACGAAATAGGTCTGCGGTTTACCGTCGCGCTCGCCAATCACGTAAGTCTGGCAAGTACCGCGGGCGTGAACCATGGTGATTTCAGTGGAGGCTGGACCGGCAATCTGGCGAACCTGATCACGTGTCATGCCTTTCTTCACATCCTTCACCACCGGCTTGGTTACGTAGCTTTCAGCTTTGTCATAAGTCGTACAACCAGACAGGGCTGCCAGCGTCATAGCGGCAGCGATACATCCCATCACTTTATTCATGTTGTTGTTCCTCATTTTTTTGTCCATGTGGAGTAAGCCTGGAACATAAACCCAGATTTATCAACTTTATGGGATAAATTTAGCCAAATTCCGAAGCGTTAGGATTTGGTAAAAATGCTGTGTTGATGCGCTACGGTTCGTATAATCACCCGCGAAAAAATACCTATAGTAATGAATAAAGACAGAGGATTAATGACACCTGCACCTTCTAATCGGCTGGTTTATGCCATCACGCTGGGCCTGCTCGCGGCGCTCGGGCCACTTTGTATCGATCTTTACCTGCCGGCGCTACCGGAACTGGCGCGCGACCTGCACACCGAAACCGCCACAGCGCAGCTGAGCCTCACCGCCGGCTTGCTCGGTTTGGGTGCCGGTCAGTTGCTGTTTGGGCCAATGAGCGACAAGTTTGGTCGCCTGCGTCCGCTGCTGGTATCGCTGGTGCTGCTGTTTATTGCCTCGATTGGCTGTGCGCTGGCAAAAGATATCAACTCGCTGTTAGTGGCGCGTCTGTTTGAAGGCCTGGCGGGCGCAGGCGGCGCGGTGCTGTCACGTGCCATTGCCCGTGATATGTACAGCGGGCATGAACTGACGCGTTTCTTTGCACTGCTGATGCTGGTCAACGGTTTAGCGCCAATTGGTGCGCCGGTGCTGGGCGGTGCCTTGATGACAGTGCTCAACTGGCGCGGCATTTTCGTGGTGCTCGGCTGCATCGCCATCGTGTTGATCTTCCTTGCCCGCTGGAAATTGCATGAAACCTTACCGCCAGAGCGCCGCAGCCAGGGCTCGATCTTTTCTACCTGGGCGGCGCTCGGCCAGGTCGTCACGCATCGTCAGTTTATGGGCTTCTGCCTGACGCAAGGTTTTATGATGTCCGGCATGTTTGCCTATATCGGCGCCTCGCCGTTTGTACTGCAACAGCTGTACGGCCTGACACCGCAAGCCTTCAGCTTCTGCTTCGCTGCTAACGGCCTCGGCCTGATTATTGCATCACAAACCAGTGCGCGCCTCTGTCCGCTGTGGGGTGAATACCGTGTACTTAAAGGCGGCCTGACGCTGGCGTTTGTCGCTTCGAGCTGTTTGCTGCTGGCGGGACTGACAGGCGCCGCGCTGCCGATTCTGCTGGTCGCGCTGTTCTTCACCATCGCCAGTAACGGCGTAATCGCCACCACCGCTTCTTCGCTGGCGATGCAAAGCCAGGGCCAGCGAGCGGGCAGTGCCTCGGCGGTGATTGGCGTGTGCATGTTCACCTTTGGTGCCATCAGCGTGCCGATCACCGGCCTGGGCGGCACCTCGGTGGCGAGCATGACCGGCACCATCTTTGGCTGCTTTATGCTGGCGATTGTGTCGTTCAATTTGCTGGTGCAGAAGGCAAAAAACGCCTGATTTGCCAGCAAATAACCTGGACAACAAGCCGTGCGGCTTGTTGTTTGTGGGGAGAGGCGTTAGCTTTAGCAGATGATTCGCATTGTGCCGTCAGGCTACTGACTTGAGGAGAGGTTCATGTCACTGCAACAGGAAATCATTCAAGCCCTTGGTGTAAAACCGGTTATCGACCCGCAGCAGGAGATCCGCGTCAGCGTTGATTTTCTGAAGTCTTACCTGAAAGCCCATCCCTTTTTGAAAACGCTGGTGCTTGGCATCAGCGGCGGCCAGGATTCGACGCTGACCGGCATCTTGTCGCAGACCGCGATTCGCGAACTGCGTGAAGAGAGCGGCGATAACGATTACACCTTTATCGCCGTGCGTTTGCCGTATGGCGTGCAGGCCGATGAGCAGGATTGTCAGGATGCGCTGGCGTTTATCCAGCCGGACCGCACGCTGGTGGTAAACATCAAAGAAGCGATTCTGGCCAGCGAACGTGCGTTGAAAGACGCAGGTATCACGGTGTCGGATTTCGTGCGCGGCAATGAAAAAGCGCGTGAGCGCATGAAAGCGCAGTACAGCATTGCTGGCATGACCAAAGGCGTTGTGGTCGGGACAGATCACGCAGCAGAAGCAATCACCGGTTTCTTCACCAAGTACGGTGACGGCGGCAGCGACATCAACCCGATCTTCCGTCTGCACAAAGGCCAGGGCAAACAGCTGCTGAAAACTTTGGGCTGCCCGGAGCATCTCTATCTCAAACATCCGACCGCCGATTTGGAAGATGATCGTCCCGGCTTGCAGGATGAAGTGGCGCTAGGCGTCACTTATCAGCAAATCGATGCTTATCTGGAAGGCAAAACCATCGATGCCGCAGCAGCAAAAACCATCGAAGGCTGGTATCTGAAAACCGAGCATAAACGTCGCCCGCCAATCACCGTGTTTGACGATTTCTGGAAACCGTAATTTACTCGTAAGTTACGCAAGTGCGCATAAATGCGCCTCGCCAAATCACTGTAGGGTCGCCATTCATGGCGACCTAATTCAAATCAAAACCTAAAGTGGCGAGAAAAAGCACAGCTTGATACACTGGATAGACAACCAGTAATTGGAGTGTGCTTTGGTCAGACGTGCAGCCAGCCACCGCCTCGATTTCGATGCGGCAGCAATCTATCAATATCCCGAACATTTACGTCAGTGGCTGGAAGGTTTACCCAACCAGCCGGGCGTCTATACCTTTCACGGTGAAAGCGAAAACCTGCCGCTGTATATCGGCAAAAGCGTCAACCTGCGCAGTCGGGTGATGGCGCATTTCCGCACGCCGGATGAAGCCAAAATGCTGCGTCAGGCGCGACGCGTCACCTGGATTCCCACCGCTGGCGACGTCGGCGCACAGCTGCTGGAAGCGCAGATGATCAAAACGCAACAGCCGCTGTTTAATAAGCGCCTGCGTAAGAACCGCCAGCTCTGTTCGCTGCAGCTGGGAGACGGTGCGCCACAGGTGGTATACGCAAAGGATCTCGACTTCTCGCGCTCGCCCAATCTTTATGGCCTGTTTCGCAGTCGCTTTGCCGCGCTGGAGAAGCTAAAAGCCATCGCCGATGAGCAGCGCTTGTGTCACGGCTTGCTGGGGCTGGAATCGTTACGTCCGGGACGTGGCTGTTTTCGCGCCGCGCTAAAACGCTGCGCCGGTGCCTGTTGTGGCAACGAATCGGTTGCTGAGCATCAGCAGCGCTTGCATGCGGCGTTAGAGCAGATGCGCATTCAGTGCTGGCCGTGGCAAGGCCCGGTTGGCATGGTGGAAACGGGGACAGACCTCACCCAAATCCATGTGATCGATCACTGGTTCTGGCTGGGATCGGTAAACAGTGAAGCCGAAGCACGCCAGCTGCAGCGCGCCTCGCACGGCTTCGATCATGACGGCTACAAAATCCTCTGCCGTCCACTGCTTTCTGGCGTGTTCCCGCTGATCGAGCTGTAAAATAAAACCGCCGAGGTTGCCCAAAGCATCAGATGCGATGGACAACCCCGGCGGTCTCTATTCAGTTAGCGAAAGAACTTATTCAGCATCAGCCGGCGGTGGCGTCATTTTGCCATCGTGCGGGCCTTTCTCAGTTAAGCGCTTCTCAAAATTCGCGTTGTACTGTTTCTTCTGCTCTGGTGTCAGCACGTTGTAGATCTTGTTCTGGGTTTCCATCATCTGCAGCGCGCGGTCTTTGGCGTTTGCTGTCATTTTCTCAGCCTGCGCTTCGGCTTTCGCACGGTCGAAGGTATCGGAAGCGATGATGGCATGGTCAGCACGACGCTCTTCCAGCGACGGGCGTTTCATATCTTTGTGACCATCACGCAGAATAGTTTTGATCTGCGCTTTCTGCGTATCGGTCAGGTTCAGACCTTTAAACATCATCTCCATACCGTGATGGCGCATCGGCGGCTTGTGCATCGGTTTTTCGCTGCCTGCTGGCGGCGGTGTCAGGTTGTCTGCCGCTGCATGGACGATATTTGCAGCACCAAGAGCCATTGCGGTAGCCAGGAACACAGAAGTTAATTTACGCATAATATTGTCCTTACTTATCAGTTTAATGACGACAGCCTGTGTCGCGTCTTCGGAAACAAGCATACGACGCTGAACGTCAACTACTCAGAGGCTGAGTAAAGCCCTGAAAGCATAAAAGACAGAGATCAGGCAATCATGGAGAGAAAGAGAAGAAATGCGTGAGGAATTGCAAAAGTTTATGACAATCAAGGGAAAAACGCAGGAATTAAGGAGGAGTGTAACGGTATTGTCGGTTTTCAGGAAGGGAAATGTCGGCGATTAATCCCGTTACGCACCTCGCTCATTGTAGGGTCGCCATTCATGGCGACCAACTACATAAAGATCACAACGCCAGCGCCTGCGTCTGTTCATTCTCCTCCACCAACATCAGCCCGGCGCGCAATCCCGGCGCGACATTCGGATTCGGGAACAGCACATACTCGCGTGCCTGCTGCACGTAGTAGCGCCGATCGCCCTCTTCCGCCAGCAGCGTGCCCTGCGGGAAAGCGGTGAAGTTCAGCGTCTCTGGCCCCATGTGCAACACAAACTTATCGCCGTGGCGAGTCAACTGCTGCGCCACACGATAATGGCGCGGCTGCTCGCGCACCTCCGGCAAGGTCTCGCCATACAGCAACGCCGCCAGCGCCCGTTGCACGCCGCTAAACTGACTCAGATCGTTCTCACCAAACGGCAAAGCCTTGCCCAGTTCCAACGTGCAGCTCGCCGCATTATGGTGCTCGCAGCTGTAATGGGTGAAGGTGCCGCCCGGTGAACGATGGAACACCAGCGCTTCCATTTCTGCCGCCGCCAGCCAGTGCATAAACTGTTCGGGCCACGGATTGGGATTCAGCGGCATCACGCCAAAACGCGCATGATACGAGCCGCGAATCGCCGTATGCAGATCGAGGTGCCAGCGCACTTCGTGATCGAGACAGGCGCGCCAGAAACTCTCCAGCTCCTGCTCCAGCTGCAACACACGCTGCGCTTCGGGGACATCGGTCACCTGCTGCCAGCGGCCACCAAACAGGCGGTTGATATCGTATTGCTGGTAGCGCTTGCCGCTGCGCAACGCGGCGGGATTACCCAAAATCACCAGCAAACGCACCGCCAGCGGTTTCTCGCCTTTTAACAGTGGCGTCAGCAACAGATTAAGAATCTCAACCGGCGCGGTTTCGTTGCCGTGAATGCCCGCAGAGAGCACCAGCGCCTGCTGCGTGGGCGTGTGCGGCGTGAGGGACAGAAGTCCCTCGTTATGCCATTGCCAACTCAGATGATCGTTGCTGCCCTCTCTTTGCTGTGGCGGCTCACCAGACAAGGTCTGCTGTAAAAAATCCTGCATGTTCACTCCTTTTTAACGACGTGGGGCGAACCTCTCACCCCGGCGTTAACGCTGAAACGCGTAGACACTGCCTAAGTCTAGCAGCTTCGTCAGCTCATCCAGCGCGGTGCGCCCTTCACGCAGCAGTTGCGGGTCGGCTAAATCGCCCTGGGTTAGGCGATCGCGGTAGTGGCGATCCACCCAATCGTTGAGCGTGGCAAACAGACGATCGTTCATTAGCACCGCCGGATTCAGCGCCTGACGCTCGGTTTCGGTTAACACCACGCGCAGACGCAAACAGGCCGGGCCGCCGCCGTTAAACATGCTTTCACGCAGATCGAACACTTTCAGTTCACGAATCGGCCCGCCGCTCTCCACCAGCTCGGTGAGATAACGCCACACGCCCGCATGCTGGCGCGACTCTTCGGGCAGCACCAGCAGCATACCGCCGTCGGCACGCTGCAATAACTGGCTGTTAAACAAATAGGTATTGACCGCATCGGTCACCGAGACTTTATCGCGCGGTACTTCAATTGGCTGGAAACCGTTGACGCGCGCGGCGAGGTCATTGAGCAACTGCGGCTGATTAACAAAGGCATCCTGATGGCAGAACAGCACCTGCTGATTGCTCACCGCAATCACATCGTTATGAAACACGCCCTGATCGATCACCGCCGGATTTTGCTGCGCAAACAGCGTGCGTTGCGCATCGAGCTGATGCAAACGCGCCACCGCTTCGCTGGCTTCCCGCGTTTGGCGCGCCGGATAACGTGCCGGTGTTGCGCCCTGCTGCTGACCATCGCGGCCATAAATAAACAGCTGCACGCCCGCATCGCCGTAATCACTGCCGAAGCGATTGTGATTGGCCGCGCCCTCATCACCGAATTGCGCTACCTGCGGCAGCGCATCGTGCACGCTGAAGTGCTGCGGGTTACGGAAAATGGCGCGCAGCAGATCGGCAGTTTCCGGCGCCTCAATGGCGCGGTGGAATTTGTTATTCAGATTGGCAACGGTGAAATGCACGCGACCATCGGCGCTATCCGCCGACGGCGACACCGTGGCGGCATTGGCCACCCACATTGCTGAGGCGGAGCTGGCCGCCGACAGCAGCTGCGGCGCGTGCTTCGCCGCCTGCGCCAGCACTTGCTCATCGCTGCCGCTAAAACCGAGCTGGCGCAGCAGCGGCAGATTAGGACGCTCGTGCGGCGGGATCACGCCCTGCACGTAACCCATATCCGCCAGCGCTTTCATCTTCAGCAAGCCCTGCTTGGCCGCCAGACGCGGGTTCGAAGGTTGCAGCTGATTGCGCGTCGAGGCTTCGTTACCAAACGACAATCCCGCGTAGTGATGTGTCAGGCCGACCAGCCCATCAAAGTTAGCTTCAAACGCTTTCATTATTTCGCTCCCTGCGCGGAGAAATCGAGGCCCGGCGATAAGCTGCCCGGCAGCGCCAGGCTTGGGCTCTCCAGCGACGCCATCGGCCACGCGCAGTAATCAGCGGCGTACCACGCGCTGGCACGATGATTCCCCGAGGCGCCAATGCCACCAAAAGGTGCGGTGCTGGCGGCACCGGTCAGCGGTTTGTTCCAGTTAACAATACCGGCGCGCGCCTCCAGCAACAGCTGATCAAACTGCGCGCGCTGCGGCGAAATCAGGCCGCATGACAAGCCGTAACGGGTGTTATTGGCGATGGCAATCGCCTGCTCGAAGCTGTCGTAGCGAATCACCTGCAGCAGCGGACCAAACACCTCTTCATCCGCTAAATCTTTCACTTCCGTCACATCAATGATGCCCGGCGTGATGATGGCGCTGTCGCGATCCGGCCAGTGCATGCCGAGCAACACTTTCCCGCCCTTTTCCACCTGCTGCTGCCAGGCAGCAAAAATATGTCCGGCGGCGACGGGTGAAATCACGCTGCCCATAAACGGCTGCGGTTCGGCATTCCATGCGCCAGGCTGCAAGCGCGCGCTGACCTCAATCAAACGCTGCAGGAAGGCATCGCCCGCCGCGCCGCGCTTCACCAGCAAGCGACGCGCACAGGTGCAGCGCTGTCCGGCGGTAATAAAGGCCGACTGAATAGCGATATGTACCGCACCATCGAGATCGGAAGGATCTTCGACAATCAGCGCATTGTTGCCGCCCATCTCCAGCGCCAGCATTTTTTCTGGCTGCCCGGCGAACTGACGATGCAGGTGATAGCCGGTGGCGGCGCTGCCGGTAAACAGCAGGCCATCAATTTGCGATGCATTCGCCAGCGCCTGGCCGGTTTCACGACCGCCCTGCAGCAGTGCCATCACGCCCGCCGGTAAACCGGCTTGCTCCCACAGCTGCACGGTTTTCTCTGCCGTCAGCGGCGTCAGCTCGCTCGGCTTAAACACCACGCAGTTCCCCGCCAGCAGAGCCGGCACGATGTGGCCGTTCGGCAGATGACCGGGGAAATTATACGGACCAAACACTGCTAGCACGCCGTGCGGACGATGGCGCAGCGAGCTCTCGCCGTCGGCCTGTTCGCCGGTGCGGCTGTGATAGGCTTTAATCGAAATGGCGATTTTGTTGATCATCGCCTGCACTTCGGTCAGCGTTTCCCAGCGCGGCTTGCCGGTTTCCTGGGCGATGGTTTCCGCCAGCGCGGTTTTATGGCTTTCGAGCAGACGGGCAAAACCTTCCACCAGCGCCTGACGTTCCACAAACGGTTTTTTCGCCCACTGCGGGAACGCCGCGCGCGCCGCTTCACAGGCCGTAGCCACTTGTGCTGCCGATGCCGCTTTGCCCTGCCACAGCGTTTCGCCGGTTACCGGATTGTGTTTGCTCAGGGCATCAGCGCCGCCGGTCAACCATTGACCTTGAATAAAATGCGTCATGCTTTTTTCTCCTCGCGACACAGCGTGACCACACGCAGTTGATCGCCAATGTTGCAGTGCAGCGCCGCGCGCTGGCTTTCAGTCAGTTTTACCGTACCGGATGCCATATCCACCGGCAGCAGCGCCACGCGGAAATGCTGGTAATCGGCGTTCGCCACCAGACACAGCGGCCAGCTTTCATCGGCGGCACCGCTTTCAGCGGTTAACTGGCGACTCTTGCGAATGGCACGGATGCGATCGATTTCGCACTCCAGCGTCGGGCCGCCGTCGAAGATGTCGACATAGTTGAGATAGCGGAAACCTTCCGCCTCCAGCACCGCACGCGCCGGTGCGGTTTTCGGATGGACTTCGCCAATCACTTTTTGCGCGGCTTCAGACAGGTAATGAATGTAGAGCGGATGTTTGGGCATCAGCTCGGCGATAAAGGCTTTCTGGCCGGTGCCGCTGAGGAAATCGGCTTTGCTGAACTCCATCGAGAAGAAGCGGCTGCCGACGCTGTCCCAGAAGGGCGAGTGTCCATTGTCATCACTGACGCCACGCATCTCCGCCACCACGTGTTTCATAAAGCGGTCGCGGAAGTTGGCCATAAACAGAAAACGCGATTTCGACAGCAGATGGCCGTTTTTGCCATCGCGGTAATCAGGATCGAGGAACAGCGTGCACAGCTCGCTGCTGCCGGTATGATCGTTGCTCAGCGACAGCGTCGGCAGGCTGGCATACACATTCAGCTCTTTCGAAGCGTGCACCTGCGTGCCAACGCGAAAGTTGTACCAGGGATCCTGCAAACCTACCGCCGCTTCGATGGCGCAAATGCCGACGGCGCGATTGTCTGCGCTGTCGGCCAGCACAAACACATAGCCTTGTTCGGCAGGCGGCAGCGCACCTTGCCAGGTGAGCAGCGAACGCTCAATACGAGCTTTGAGCGTATCGCTATCCGCAGGCAGCGAGGTTAAGCCGCCCCCGGTTTTGCCCGCCAGCGACAACAACTGCGAAAGATCGTCACGTTCGACGGGGCGAATCACCATCATGATGTGGCTCCTTTGAGCACGCGTTCACAGGCACGTTCGAAGCGCGCCAGGCCTTCTTTTACTTCACGCTCGCTGATGTTCAACGCTGGCGCGAAACGTACCACGTTAGCGCCGGCAATCAGCACCATCACGCCCTCTTCGGCTGCAGTGAGGTTGAACTGTTTGGCTTTGCCAGCAAAATCGTCGTTTAGCACCGCGCCAATTAGCAGCCCCAATCCGCGTACTTCTTTAAACACCGGCAGACGCTGGTTCAGTTCCTGCAGCGCAGTAACAAACCATTGATGACGCTCGGCCACGCCCGCCATAAAGGCTGGCTGGTTGATCAGCTCCATCACTTTGCCCGCCACTGCGCCTGCCAGCGGGTTGCCGCCGTAGGTGGTGCCGTGCGTGCCGACGCCCATTACCTGCGCTAAATCTTCACGCGTCAGCATGGCGCCAATCGGGAAGCCGCCACCCAGCGCTTTGGCGGTGGTTAACACATCCGGCGTCACGCCATAATGCATGTAGGCGTACAGCGAACCAGTACGCCCCACGCCGCTCTGCACTTCATCAAAAATCAGCACCGCATGATGCTTATCGCAGAGTTCGCGCAATCCGCGCAGGAAAGACGGATCGGCTGGCAGTACGCCGCCTTCACCCTGAATCGGCTCGACGATCACCGCGCAGGTTTGGTCATTGATCAGCGCGGCTGCCGAGGCCAGATCGTTGAAATTAGCGTGCTCAACTGCTGGCGGCAGCGGCGCAAAATCACGGGAATAAGCCGGTTGTCCGCCCGCTGTCACGGTAAACAGCGTGCGACCGTGGAAGGCGTTATTAAAGGCAACTATGCCATTTTTCTCAGCGCCGAAACGGTCGTGCGCGGTTTTACGCGCCAGCTTCAGCGCGGCTTCATTCGCTTCGGCGCCGGAGTTACAGAAGAACACGCGGTCGGCAAAGGTGGCATCAATCAATTGTTTGGCGAGACGCAGGATCGGTTCATTGGTGTAGCCGTTACCGGTATGCCACAGTTTGCTCGCCTGTTCGGTTAGCGCCTGCTGCAACGCGGGATGCGCATGACCCAGGGCGTTAACGGCAATGCCACCGGCGAAATCGATATACTCTTTGCCTTGCTGATCCCACAGCGTAGAACCTTCAGCACGAACCGGTACAAAAGCCGCGGGTGCATAAACTGGCATCATCCATTGATCAAAATTTTGACGCGAAACCTGCTGTGACATAGCCCTTTCTCCTGCTCCACACCCGGTGAAGCCTTTGTTTTGAAATTGTTAAAAATGTTAAGTGGCAGCTCTACTGTATCTTGCAGATAGCGTGCCAGCCAGCCGCAAAAATGCATAAACGTCTTGCCACCACGAAATATCAATAACTTAACCAGTGCTAGTATTCACATTAATTGCATAAAAAGTGAATACCAGTCTGATGCAGGCTGAATAGCAGCAATTTATTTAGCGGATTTATGCATTGGCAAAATGAAATATTGCTTTTGTGATCGGGCAGGAAATATTTCGCCAAATTAATGCGATATACGCACTTTTTTGGGGCGAGATGTGCCTGATTGGTGCAGGAAAGTGTTAGCGCGGTGCAGATTTAGCATGGAGTGGATTAATCGGTTTTTAACATTTACATGTTCAAATTGAATGTTATTTCGCCAGTTCGTTATTAAACGAAACCTAAATAACATTTTGTGACCAAGGTTATTATCAGAACAGAAATAAACAGACACAAAGCCATGAACCAGATAATTACCATGCTAACGATTAGCTGGATTCAGATATTTGCTATTGAACAATTATGCATAGGCTTGTGCTATTTCACGAACAAGCTAGTTACTTTATTTACGCATCTTTAATTTTTAAATTATCGTATAAAATCATTAAGATACCTATTTAAACATTCATATCCCTTGTTGTTTTAGGGATAAGTTTAACCAATACAAAATTCCACATAATGGAATTTAAGATTAAAAATCACACAAAAAGTTAACGAGAAATATTTAGTTACATATATTGCACTGTCGATCTTGAACCTTTTGTGTCATTTTCTTTTCACCCCGAATAAGGGGACAAAATTAAAAAATATCACAGGGTAAAAATTAAATGATGAAGCGCTCCTTACTGGCAGCAGTGATGCCTTTACTGCTGGGACTTTCTTCGGCTCAGGCCGCCGAAATCTATAACAAAGATGGCAACAAGCTGGACCTGACTGGCAAAATTAACGTCTCGCATCTGTTCTCCGATAACGATGCGTCTAATGGCGACACCTCCTCTTATACCCGTCTGGGTTTTAAAGGCGAAACCAAGATCAATGACCAACTGACCGGTTACGGCCAGTGGCAGTATCAGTACAGCCTGACCAACTCTGAAGGCAGCGATGCTAACAACGGTAACAAGACCCGTCTGGGCTTTGCCGGTCTGAAGTTCGGTCAGTTTGGCTCAATTGATTACGGTCGTAACTACGGCCTGATTTATGACGTGCTGGGTTACACCGATATGCTGCCATTCTTCGGTGGCGATCAAGGTTACTCTGATGGATTCCTGTCCAGCCGCTCAGGTGGCGTGCTCACCTGGCGCAACAAAGATTTCTTTGGTCTGGTGAAAGGCTGGAACGTTGCGGCTCAGTACGAAGGTAAAAACGATCGCAGCGCTTCAGACATTGCGGTACGCCGTTCGAATGGTGATGGCTTCGCGCTCTCGACTTCCTATGACTTCGATTTCGGTCTGAGCTTGGTTGGCGCTTACGCTAGCCTGGCTCGTACCAATACGCAGAACCAGGCCTTACGTGGCGATGGCGAGAAAGCACAGCACTGGACTACTGGCCTGAAATACGATGCTAACCAGATTTATCTGGCAACCATGTACGGCGAAACGCTGAACGCTACCCCAATCATTGGTGGCTTTGCTAACAAAGCGATTAACTTTGAAGCTGTGGCGCAGTATCAGTTCCTGAACGGCCTGCGTCCTTCAATCGGTTACGTTTCATCGAAAGGCAAAGAGATTGAAAATATTGGTGATGTCGATCTCACCAAATATGTTGCTGTCGGTGGAACCTACTACTTCAACAAAAACATGTCTGTGTATGCTGAATACAAAATCAACCTGTTGAAAGACGATAATGCGTTGGGCATCGCTTCTGATGATGTCACCGCAGTAGGTCTGGTTTACCAGTTCTAAGTTGCTTTACCCTCATTGCTATTCGGCTAGTGTCGGCTGAATATGCGTAAAGGGCAGCGAAAGCTGCCCTTTTTTATTGGCGTGATGCGATTACGGCGCCATCAAATCAAAACGATTATCATCACCCTGATCCAATGAGAACGGCGGTTGCAATTGCAGGACGATTTCGTTCGAAGTGACGCGATTCTGTTTGCTGTCTTCTAACACCACCGACAAGCGATAACTGTTATGCGCGCCCGGCGAGCTATCCCAGGCTGGCATGATCACGCTCCAGCCCTGCGGATCGTTGGGATTGGCACCCGGTGTCAGGCTCAGCGCCTGCGTATCGCCCTGCCACATCACTTTAGTGATTGGGTTGGTGCTGCGGATCTGCAGTTTCAGCGGCAAACTTTCTCCGCCATTCAGCTGCCACGGTGGCGTGGCGAGAAACACCGACAGCGTTTTACGCTGGCGATATTCCAGCACCGGCGTATAGCTGCGCGTCACGTTATCATAGCGACTGCCGCGCAGCGAGTGCGCCGCCGCCACGTTATCCGGACTCAGCTGCTGGCTGAGCGCCACGCCAAAGCGGTAGTTGAGACGCAAACCGAGCTGATCCTGGCTCTCACCGCTGTCACTGGTTTTGTGGCTGGCGGATAAGGTCACCAGCGGCACTGGCGTGTAAGTGACGCCAAAGGTCAACGCCGACGGATTGTGGTAGCGATTGCCGGAGCTAAACAGATCGACGTTATCGCCAAGATATTGCTGCCAGCTCACTGATGCACCGAGCTGGCGATACTGCGGCAAATAGCCTTGGGTGGTGAAATCGTAGCCGCGCGCCATACGCTGCTGCTGGAAAGGATTGCGATCCTGCCAGCCTGAGAGCGGCGTGTAATAGTTGGCGGAGAAGCGCAGATAATCGCCCCACGCTTCGGTACCCAGCGAGGCGCGCTGCAGGCCGCTGCTGAACATGCGGTCCACAAAGCCGTTATAGCCCAGCTGCCATTTGCCCGCCATCCAACGCTGGCCGAGACCCACATTGCCCACCAGCCCATCATCGGTTTGATGGAAACCCACCTGACTGAAGGTCAAATAGCGATAGTTATCTGCCCACGGCGTCAGCAGCGAAGCACCGCTGCCGTTAAAGTTGCCATCGATGTCAACGTTGAAATCGATCTGCGCGTTGCCATACGGCGACAGCAATGATTGACCTTCATTGACCAGACGATTTCCCACTTCATCGCGGAAATGATTAAAGGCCCAAAGTCCGGCCTGCTGGCTTAACGAATTGTCGTCCGTGCTGTTCTGGCTGGCTTCGCCAATGCTTTTGGCAATGGTCGCCAGCTTTTTGTTGAACGCTTCGGTTTCGTCCTGATAGCCCAACGCAGGTAACTGATCGGCCATTTTCTGGAAACGTGTGGGATCGCTAAACGGCGCATCGGCGAGTTTAGTGTCAGAAATCAACGCCAGCGCAGGCGCGGCTGCAGCAAGTAATGAAAAACCAGAGAGATATCGCACGCTTTTGAGTGATAACAAAGTAGATAACATAGCTAAAAATAGGGTTCGACCCAGTTCAGAATTTGAGGTGGCTCACAAAAGTGCATAAGTCTACCCTAGCATATTCTGATGCAAGTGCCGGAAATGTCTGGTTTCGATTAAGACATTGGCGGGTATTTTCGGATTTGTAGAGTGCGCATTCGTGCGCATCTGGAAACCAGGTCGTCATAAATGGCGACCCTACGGAGGTAATCGCTGTTTCGTAGGGTGCCCATTTATGGGCACCTGGAAGCCAGGTCGCCATAAATGGCGACCCTACGGTGAACTATCAGGAGAAGATCAAACCGCCATCCACATTGATGGTCTGCCCGGTGATATAGCGTGCATCGTCAGACGCGAGGAAGGCCACTAAACCAGCGACATCTTCCGGCTGCCCCGCGCGCTTAAGCGGGATATTTTCCACCCACTCCGCCATAAGCTCGCCTTTGCCATACTGCTTTTTATCGCTGCTGAGGATCTCGCCCCACACGCGATCGTTGTAGTCCCACATTTCACTCTCGATAATGCCCGGACAGAAGGCATTCACCGTGATATGCCACGGTGCCAGCTCCAGCGCCAGGCTTTGGGTAATCCCGATCACGCCCATCTTGCTGGCGGCATAGTGCGGAGTATAAATGAAGCCCTGACGTCCCTGGCCGGACGAAGTGTTAATCAGGCTGCCGCTGCCCTGCTTGACCATATATTTCGCCGCTTCCCGACAGCACAACCACACGCCCGTGGTGTTCACCGCAAGGATCTTCTCGAAATCGCTTTTCGGCATCGAGTCGAAACGATCGATGGTGATGACGCCCGCATTTTGAATCGACACATCAATGCTGCCGAAGCGCTCAGCCGCCTGTTGATAGAGCTGCTGAACCTCAGCTTCATCGGTAACATCGACCTGCAGCGCCAGAATCTCACTACCAAACTGCTGTTCGATGGCCTGCGCAGTACTGAAGACGCGTTCCGAGTTCGACACCATCACCAACCGCGCGCCGTCGCGGGCAAAACGCGCCGCAATGCCCGCGCCAATGCCGCGGCATGCGCCGGTAATCACCACCGTTTTTCCACTAAAATCGCGTGTCATATTGCCTCCTGTTATCCATGTGTCGCTTCAGGCAGGGCGGCCGATTGCTGCTTTTTTTCATGTCTGCGCAGCAGCACCACCTTACTTTGTAATTTTTGCTGGAACTGGTCGATCACCACCGCAGTAACAATCACCAAGCCTTTAATCACCATCTGCCAGAAATCGCTGACGCCCATCATCACCATGCCATCGGCAAGAAACACGATGACAAAGGCACCAATAATCGATCCCGAGACCCGCCCGCGTCCACCCGCCAGCGCCGTGCCGCCCAGCACCGTGGCACCGATGGCATCCATCTCGAACATATTGCCGGTCATCGGGTGCGCGGTTTGCAGTTGCGACGCCACAATCAAACCCACCAGCGCGGCGCACAAACCGGAAAAGGCGTAGACAAACACTTTGACCTTGATGATCGGTACACCCGCCAGGCGCGCCGCCGATTCGTTTCCGCCGGTGGCGTAGATGTAACGACCGAGCGGCGTTTTGCGAGTCAGATACAAACCCAGCAGCAGGAAGCCGAGCATCATCCATATCGGGATAAACACGCCCAGCACCGAACCGGAACCGAGCAAGGCGAAACCGGTGTTGCCGAGCGCTGGCGTGCCGACGAGGTTAGCGTAGGTGCTGCCATCGTTGAACAGCAGCGCCGCGCCGCGTGCCACATACATCATGCCGAGCGTGCAGATAAAGGGCGCTACGCCGAGTCGCGTGACCACCGCGCCATTAATCAACCCCAGCGCTACGCCAAACAGCGCCACCACCAGAATCACTTCGGGCACGTTGAAGAACAGCACGTTGCCGCCCCACAGCGGAACGCCGTTAGTGAGCAGCGCACCCGCTACCATGCCGCATATGCCCGCCACCGCGCCCACGGACAGATCGATGCCGCCGGTCAAAATCACCAGCGTCATGCCGATCGCCAGCAAGCCGGTGATCGCCACATGCTGCGTCATGATCAGCAAGTTGGAGGTGGTGAGAAAGTTAGGCACCATAAAGCTGAAGAAACTCACCACGATTAATAAGGCAATAAAGGTGCGCGCCTTAAGCAGGTACATGTAGATCAGGTATTTTTGATTCATCGTTTTACTCTCCAGCGGGCTCAATCATGCGGCGTTGAGGCGCTAATCAGGGCTTCGCGCGTGGCCGCCGCGCGCGGTAAATCGGCGGTGATACGACCATCCGCCATCACCAAAATGCGGTCAGCCAGCGCCATCACTTCATCCAGCTCGGACGAGGAGAACATCACCGCCAATCCCTGTTGCGCCAGACTGCCAATCAGGTGATAGACGTCGGTTTTGGCGCCCACATCGATGCCGCGCGTCGGCTCATCCAGCAGCACCACCTGCGGCCCGGTCATCAGGGCTTTGCCCAGCACCACTTTTTGCTGATTGCCACCGCTTAACGAGGTGATCGGCAATTCGGCATCGCTGACTTTGATGGCGAGATGACCAATCATTTCATCTACGCGGCTCTTTTCTTTGTGCGGATTGAGCATGCGCCAGCAGCGGCGGAAGCCGCGCAGACTGAGATCGCTGAGCGTCATGTTGGCGGTGATCGACATCAGCTGCACCACGCCTTCGGTTTGACGATCTTCTGGAACCAGCGCGATGCCTTTTTTCAGTCGCTGCTGGAAGCTGCGTTTCTCCAGCGCTTCGCCATTTAGACTGACGCTGCCCGACTGACAGTGCATCATGCCAATCAGCCCTTTGAACAACTCGGTGCGCCCGGCGCCCAGCAAGCCGTAGATGCCAATCACTTCGCCTTTGCGCAGCGAGAAAGAGACATCATTGAGTTTGTAGCCGCCGTTTTGATGCAGCGCGGTAAGCCCGCTGACGCTGAGTACCGTTTCGCCCTGGGTCGCCGGTTGGTAGTCGAAGTGTTTCTTCTTGTCGCCCACCATCTGCTCGATGATCCACGGAATCGAGGCGTCGCGGACTTCGCGTTCACTGATAAAGCGTCCGTCGCGGAAGATGGTGATGTGATCGCCAATCTCCATCAGCTCTTCCAGTCGATGTGAGATATAGATGATGGTGACGCCGCGCCGTTTGAGCTGGTCGATGACGTTGAACAGCACCTTCACTTCTGACTGGCTGAGCGCGCTGGTCGGTTCATCCATGATCAGCACGCGCGTGTCTTTTGATAGCGCGCGGGCGATCTCCACCAGCTGCTGATGGCCAATACCGAGTTCAGCCAGCGGCGCGTAGGGATCGACATCCAGCTCCAGCCGTTCCAGCAGCGCTTTGGCCAGTGAATATTGGTACTTCTCGTTGATCACGCCGCGCTGGAAAAACTCATTTGCCATGAAGATGTTGTCCATCACATTCATGTTGGGAAACAGGTTCAGCTCCTGAAAGATAATGCTGATGCCCTGTTTTTCCGCCTGATGTGTGGAGCTTAGCGACACCGCCGCGCCGTCCAGCAGAATCTCGCCCGATGAGGGGATCTCCACGCCCGCCAGCATTTTCATCATGGTGGATTTTCCCGCGCCGTTTTCGCCAATCAGCACGTTCACTTTGTTGCGATAGACGCGGTAATTGACCTGATCCAGCGCGGTGACGCCGGGATAGATGCGCGACACGTTGCGGGTTTCAATAATCACGTCATGTTGAGGCTGTTGCATATCCGCTCCTTACTGACGTGTAATCGCCGCAGGTGTCACATTCGGCACCTGCTCCGGCGTATCGAAGCTGCTAAACACGCCAGCAAGCTGCACTTTGTCACCCACTTTGGGCTTGAAAGCACTCATCATGTTCGCCGCCTGCTGATTGATCGCGCGGCTGTAGTCGCCGAACAGCACCTGATCGTTAAAGTCCTGATAGCTGGCACCTTTGTAGGCATCGCGTAACACGGTGCCGGGAAATATTGGGCCGACCTGCACCGTGATGTTGTCACCGGACACATCCTTCACCGTCATCCGGCCATTACGCGACGTGGTGTTGACGGCGGTAACTTCGCCGCTCACGTTGACACTGAACACACACGGGTTCTCTTCCTGGCTGCGATAGCCGTAGGTTTTACAGGCGCTATCAAAATCTTTGGCGGACTTCAGCGCATTCAACAACTCAGCCACCGGCTTCGCATCATGCTGCACTTGCGGCACCAGCTTCTGTTGCCACGTTTGGGCAATATTGCCCATTTTGGGATTGGGAGGATTTTTCAGGTCGGCCAGCTCCTGCTGCGACACAATGCGGCAACCGCTAAGGATCACGACAGGAAGCAGTAACCAGAGTCGTCTGTGCATCACATTCTCCTGGGCGCCCGATAGACGGGCGCACCGCATTGATTACGACTTGAAGTTAAAGTCCTGCACGCCTTTGGCGTTGTCTGGCGTGATGAGAATGCCGCGGAACATCACGCGTTGCTTCTCAGGCTTGGTGCCTTTCTGGATAAAGTTGTCGAGGTCGGTCACGCCCTGCGCGGCGATGGCTTGGGCCTGCAGCATCACCGTGGCTTTCAAATCGCCTTTTTCCACCGCGTCACGTTCATCATTGCTGCCGTCAATGCCCACCACGATGACGTCGTTACGGCCCGCCGCTTTCAGGGCCGCAATCGCGCCCAGCGCCACCGGACCGTTACCGCAGATCACCCCTTTCACATCCGGATGCGCCTGAAGAATGCTGTCCATGATGCGTTTGCCGTCAATCAGCGTGCCTTTGGCATCCTGACGCGCGACGCTTTTCATGTCTGAATATTGGTCGAGCACCTGATGGAAGGATTTAGAGCGCGTCACGCAGTTGTTGTCGGCGAGGTTACATGTAAGTTCCGCGTAGCTGCCCTTTTCCCCCATCTTCTCGACAAACACGTTGGCCACGTCAGATCCGGCCTGGAAGTTGTTGTGGGTGATTTGCGCCAGCGCCACGTCGTCTACCGGAATTTCACGGTTGATCAGCACCACCGGAATGCCGGCATCTTTGGCTTTTTTGATGGCGGCCACGCTGGCGGTGGAGTCGGCGTTATCCAGCACGATGCCCTGCACCTTTTTGCCGATGGCGGCATCAATCAGTTCACTTTGTTTTTTCACATCTTCGCCATGCGACAGCACGCTGGTTTTATAGCCCAGCTGCTGCGCTTTGAGGTTGGCACCTTTGGCTTCGGAGGCGTAATACGGGTTATCCAGCGAGTTCACCAGAATCATGATGGTGCCTTTATCGGCAGCGAAACTGGCTTGGGAGATCATGCAACTGGCAATGGCAGTTAACAGCAGGGTACGTTTTTTCATGGTGAGGTTCTCTCATTGTTATATTGGGTCACGCAGGGTCAGCCGTTCTGGTGTTGGCGCGGCTTACCAGATGGTAAAGCCACCGTCGATCATTAAATCTGCGCCGGTGATCATGTCGCTACCGTTGCTGGCGAAGAACAGCACTGCGGCGGCGATTTCGTCGGTATAGGCAAAGCGTCCGAGTGGGATCAGCTTTTTCATCTGCTCGCCCTTCTCGCCGCGCCAGGCTTTTTCACCCATCGGCGTCAGCACCACGGTGGGCGATAAGGTATTAACGTTGATGCGATAGGGAGCGAACTCTTTAGCCATCACTTTGGTCATGCCGAGCAGACCGGCTTTGGCCGAGGTGTAGGCAACGTGGTTATCGATCGCGATGGAAGCGGCCTGCGAGGCGATATTAATAATTTTGCCGCCGTTACCGGCGCGCACCATGCGTTTACCGGCCGCCTGTGAGCAGAGGAAAGGTCCGGTAAGATTGACGTCGATCTGCTTCTGCCACTCGGCAAAATCGGTTTCTAACACCGGTTGCAACATCACGTAGCCCGCGCAGTTCACCAGGATATCAATCTTGCCGTAATGCTGTTCGACGTTATCAAATGCCGCTTCAACCGAGGCTGGATCGGTCACGTCGCAGCACACCAGCAGCACACGATCGGCAGCAAACTGATCCTGCACGCCAGCCACTTTGTCGCTTTCGAAGGGCGGATAGAGCAGCGCCAGCCGTGCGCCCTTCTCCAGCAGCATGGCGTTACTGGCCATCGCAATCCCGCCTAGCCCGCCGGTGACCACCGCCACTTTGCCGGTTAAATCCTGCTCAATGTTCACGCCGTAGCGCAGGTTAACGTCATATTCCCCACTCATCGTCTCTCTCCATAATGGTGTACGGCGGCTCTGGTTACGGCTGGCCGGGTTATCGTTTTGGTAAATATCATTTTCGAACAAAAATATAAGCTATCGTTTAATAATGGTTTGTGGAGGAGATCAAATTTCATACAAATCGCAACAAGAAAAATTATCCTCATGATTTTATTAACTTTGTGCAAATCACTGAATTTATTACATGGAGAGAGCTGCTAGTGGCTTTCTGCGAAATCAATCGCATAGCAGATGATTATTTTCGTTCGAAAATGAATGATTGTGGAAGCTGCCTCGCAAATGCCCAAAACGCAGAGTAAAATCAGCTCGGGTTTCCTTATTGGCGAAACCAGACCGTGATTGGAAAGAGGGAGCATTTCGATTGAAAAGCAAAACTGAGCAGCTGGCTGATATGCAGCAGCGCCGTGAGAAGATTCTGGAGATGATCCGCGAAGACGGCACAGTCACGGTTAAAGCGCTAACCGACACCTTCGGCCTGACCGAAGCCACCATTCGCACCGACCTGCGCATGTTGCAGCAAGAGGGGCACGTGCAGCGCTATCACGGCGGCGCCACCTTGATGACCGGCAAGCAGAATACCGGCGCAATGTTGCTGGAGCGTCAGACGCATCTTGAAGAAAAACAGGCGATTGGCCGACTCGCCGCGCAGCATGTAGAAAATGGCGATACGGTGATTTTCGATTCCGGTACCACCACCACGGCGATTGCCGAGGCGATTAACCATATTCGTCGTTTATCGGTGATTACTACGGCGGTGAATATTGCGCTGAAGCTGGGCGGCGAGCCGGGCATTAATATTTTGCTGACCGGTGGGACGTTCAAGTTCCCGACGCTTTCGACCTCGGGCGAGAAAGCCGCTTCGTTTTTCGAAAACGTGCTGGCGGAAAAGCTGTTTCTTGCCACGGCCTGTATCTCGCCGCGTCTGGGTTTGAGCTTTCCCAGCGAGACCGATATCAAGGTGAAAATGGCGATGATCAAGTCAGCCAACACCGTGTATGTGGTGGCGGATTCCAGCAAGATCGATAAGGTGTCGATGTTCGCGCTGCCGTGTGACTGGAGCCATATTCACTATCTGATTACCGACAGCGGCATTTCTCCGGCGCAGGTTGCGGCGTTTGAGGCTTTAGGCGTGGAAGTGTTGGTGGCGCAATTGGCGTTGGCGCAGAAGCGCGCGGTGTAAAACCAGGTGGGCATCAATGCCCACCCTACGCGGTTTTGTAGGGTCGGCATTCATGCCGACCGCTCACTAACCGTTAAAACCCTAAGCTATCCAGCAGGTCATCAACCTGATCCTGGTTCGCCACCACGCCAGGTGCATTGGCGTGGATCTGCGGACCGTTCAGCAGGCTGTTGCCCTCTTTACGCGCCGCGGCGTTGGCTTCTGGCATATTCTCCAGCAGCACCATCAACAGCTGACGCTCGATCTCCTGGATCACATCCATCATGCGCTTGATCACCTGACCGGTCAGGTCCTGGAAATCCTGCGCCATCATGATTTCGAGCAACTGCTTATTGGTGTACGACGTGTGTCCCGGAACGTCAGTCAGGAACTGGCGCGTATCCGAAACCAACTCGCGCGCATCAGTCAGTTCAATCGGATTTTCAAACCACGCATCCCAACGGCCTTTCAGCTGGTTGGCGCCGGCTTCCATTTGGTCCTGGTGTGGCTGCGCTGCATCAACGCAGTTCAACGCACGTTCTGCCGCTTGCGCCGTCATTTGCACAACATAATCCAGACGATCGCGCGCATCAGGAATGGCTTCCGCCGCTTCAGCAATCGCCTGGTCTAACCCCAGCTCACGCAGGCTGTCACGCAACATGCGCGTCAGTGAGCCGATGCGGGTAATAATGTCGTGTGCCGAGGCTTCTTCGGTTGATTTCGGAAGGTCGCTCATCACATCTCCTTACATACCCAGTTTTTCGAATATTTTGCCTAACTTCTCTTCCAGCGTGGCCGCCGTGAACGGTTTCACCACGTAGCCGCTGGCGCCCGCCTGCGCGGCCGCGATGATGTTCTCTTTCTTCGCTTCCGCGGTCACCATCAGCACCGGCAGTTTGTTCAGCGTGGCGTCAGCACGAATGGTTTGCAGCAGCTCCAGACCGTCCATGTTCGGCATGTTCCAGTCGGAAACCACGAAATCAAAGCCACCGGCACGCAGTTTGGTCAGGGCATCGACGCCATCTTCTGCTTCTTCGACGTTATTGAATCCAAGCTCTTTCAGCAGGTTACGGACGATACGACGCATCGTATTGAAGTCATCCACCACCAAAAAGCGCATATTTTTATCAGCCATATCTACTCCCGTGTTGTCTCGTCCAGCAGGACGGGCTCGTTAAATTCGCAATGCCTGTCCGGCGCTAATTTTCGCCAGCATGTGCTGACTGATGTGGCCTAAATCGACCACTTCACTGGTGCCGCCCATCGCAATCGCTTCGCGCGGCATACCAAATACCACGCAGCTGGCTTCATCCTGCGCGATGGTCCAGGCGCCCGCGCGATGCATTTCCAGCATCCCGGCCGCGCCGTCGTTACCCATCCCGGTCAGAATTACACCCACCGCATTTCGTCCTGCGTGCACCGCCACCGAACGGAACAGCACATCCACCGATGGCTTGTGTCGGTTCACTGGCGGACCGTCATTCAGTTTCACCACATAGTTGGCACCGCTACGGCCCAGCTCCATGTGCATGGCGCCTGGCGCAATATAGGCGTGGCCCGGCAAAATACGCTCGCCGTCTTCCGCTTCTTTCACGGTGATCTGGCACAGCTTGTTCAGACGCTCGGCAAACGAGCGGGTAAAGCCAGGCGGCATATGCTGAGTAATCAGCAGCGCCGGGCTGGTCGCCGGCAGCGGCTGCAGCACATGACGAATCGCCTCGGTACCGCCAGTAGAAGAGCCAATGGCGATCAGCTTTTCACTGCTCAGCAGCGGACCCGCTTTCAGCGTCACCGGCATCGGCGTGGAGGCACGCACATGCAGCTTGGCGCGCGCGGCGGCGCGGATCTTATCGGCAATCATCTGGCTGTACGCCAGCATGCCTTCGCGGATGCCGAGCTGCGGCTTGGTGACAAAATCCACCGCACCTAACTCGAGCGCGCGCAGCGTCACTTCGGAGCCTTTACCGGTCAGCGAAGAAACCATCACCACCGGCATTGGACGCAGGCGCATCAGCTTCTCGAGGAAATCGAGACCATCCATACGCGGCATCTCCACATCCAGCGTCAACACCTGCGGGTTGTACTGTTTGATTAAATCCCGCGCCACCAGCGGATCTGGCGCACTCGCGACCATCTCCATATCGGGATGGCTGTTGATGATTTCCGTCATCAACTGTCGCATTAGCGCAGAGTCATCCACGCACATCACGGTGATTTTGCTCATCGTCTTTCCTTGCTCAGTCCATAGACTGTCTGTCCACGCAGCCAGAACTCTTTGCTGATCTGACTAAAGTTCTCGGAATGCCCGGCAAACAGCAGACCGCCGGGTTTCAGCAGGGGCACGAAACGGCGCAGAATCTGCTCCTGCGTCTCTTTATCGAAATAGATCATCACGTTGCGACAGAAAATTGCGTCGAACGGACCCGGCAACGCCCAGTCGTTAGCCAGTAAATTCAGTTGCGTATAGTTCACCATGTTGGCGAGGTCGGAACGCACGCGCACCATGCCTTCGTGCGGACCGGTGCCGCGCAGGAAAAAGCGCTGCAGCTGTGACTGCGAGAGCGTACGTAGCTCTTCCTGGCGATAAACGCCCGCCACGGCTTTCTCTAACACCTGCGTATCGATATCGCTGGCATGGACCTGGAATTTACCCGGACCGGTGCCCAGCGTTTCCGCCAGCGTCATGGCGATGGAGTACGGCTCTTCGCCGGTTGAGGCGGCGGTGCTCCAGACGCTGTAATTACCCGTGCGCTTACGCGCATGATCCGCGAGGATCGGGAAGTGATGCGCCTCGCGGAAGAAAGAGGTCAGGTTGGTGGTCAGCGCGTTAATAAACGCCTGCCACTCCGCACTGTTTTGGTCCTGCTCCAGCAGCGCCAGATAGCGGCCAAAGTCATCAATATTCAGCATGCGCAGACGACGCACCAAACGGTTGTAAACCATCTCGCGTTTGTGGTCGGCCAGCACAATACCCGCGCGCTGATAGATCAGCTGGCTAATGCGACGAAAATGCGTATCTGAGAGCGGTAAGCGCTGCACCATTTGCGACAGCAGCGTGGTCGCTTCATTTTGATCCAATAACGTCGATTTCTTCATTTCAGGTCACCCGGCAACAAACTGTTTAAATTGTGATACTGCGGTTGCTACTGTGCTGCCAGTCGCGCCATTCTTATGGGCCGCCTTGCGGCGGCCATAAGGATTAAAAGGTTTCCCAGTTATCGTCAGTGCTACGTGCGCCTGCCGGTGCCAGTGCTTTTGGCGTGCCGGAACGCAAATTTTTTGCCGCTGTAGATACGTTAACGGCCTGAACGACAAATTCTTTACCGATATTGAACACCGCAACTGACTGTTTTAGTCGGCTGGCCTGATCTTCCAGCGCCGCTGCCGCAGTCGCAGACTCTTCGACCAGCGCGGCGTTCTGCTGCGTCACGCGATCCATCTCGTTCACCGCCAGACCGACCTGATCGATACCACGGCTCTGCTCGTCCGACGCCGAGGCGATTTCGCCCATGATGTCGGTGACGCGCGTAACCGCATTCACGATGTTGGTCATGGTTTTCCCGGCGCTCTCCACCAGCACAGAACCGGTGTTGACGCGGCTAACCGAATCTTCGATCAATCCTTTAATCTCTTTCGCCGCTTGTGCGCTGCGCTGTGCCAGACTGCGCACCTCGCCCGCTACCACAGCAAATCCACGTCCCTGCTCACCGGCGCGCGCAGCTTCTACCGCGGCGTTCAGTGCGAGGATATTGGTCTGGAAGGCAATGCCATCGATCACGCTGATGATGTCAGCGATTTTCTTCGAGCTGCCGGTAATCTCTTTCATGGTGGTAACCACGCCATCTACCACTTTGCCGCCCTGCTGCGCGGTTTCCGAGGCGGTGAGCGCCAGCTGCGACGCCTGACGGGCATTTTCGGCGTTCTGCTTCACGGTGGCGGTCAACTGCTCCATGCTGGCAGCGGTCTCTTCCAGCGAGGCCGCTTGCTGCTCGGTACGCGAGGAGAGATCGTTGTTGCCCATGGCGATTTCGCTGGCACCGGTGTAGATGGCATCGGAACCGTCACGCACGGTACGCACCGTCCGCGCCAGCTCTTGCTGCATCTCCTGCACCGAGGTGAGCAGCTCGCCCATTTCGTTGCGTACCGTGATGTCGACCTGCTGCGTCAAATCGCCACGCGCGATGTGACGAATGTGCTCGATGCTCTGCTTCAGCGGACGGATCAGCACCGTACGCATGCCGCTCCACACCAGCGCAATCACCAGCAAGGTCACCAGCAGCGTGCCGACCACCAGCATGATGGACTTGGTATACGCCGCGTCATTGGCTTCAATGCCCTGATTGGCGAGCACAATGTTGTAGCTCAGCCACGCGTTGTAATCTTTGGCAAATTTGTCCTGGAATCCCTGCGTCGGCTGATCAACAAATCCTTTGAAATTTCCGCTACCGAGGAAATCGATCAACTCACCCAATGCACCCCGATAGGCGTTGTAGTTGGCCTGCAGCGTTAGCACGTTCTCGGCCTTTTTGCCCTTTTCAGACAGGTTGGCGTTAAATTCGGCAAAACCCTGATCGGCGTTCTTCAACTCCTCACTCGCCAGCGCCACCAGATCTTTCACGGTTGCGCCTGAGCCAGCCTGCTGACTGTCCAGCAGGTAACGGATCCCCGCACGGTTCAGCGTGTTACGCGCCTGAACCAGCGATACCCATGAGGTGCCCATCGCCCGCTGCAGCGTGCTAAGACGCTGGTTATAGGCAAAATTATCTTTATCGGCTTTGACCGTGGAGTAGAACACTCCACCGGAGAACAGCTGCAGTAAGGCAAACAGCGCCAGCACGCACAGCAGGCCGGATACAACACGAATACGACTAAACATAAACACCTCATTGGTTGGCGGATCGCCTCTGTTATCGGCGCTCAAAGAGGGATCTTTATGTGTGTTCGCAGGGGTTGGACCAGCTTGGGTTAGATGGGTGCTCGCTGTCCCTCACCCTAACCCTCTCCCGCAGGCGGGAGAGGGAATTGATCGAGCTAACATATGGCAGCGTCTCCCTCTCCCGTTTACGGGAGAGGGCCGGGGTGAGGGACAAACGACTCAAAACTTAAAACGTCTCCCAGTTGCCGTCACTCACCGGCGCGGCAGCCGCTTTGCGCGGTGCGCTGGCGATCTGACGTACCATGCTCGCCTTCGGTTGCGCCTGCGCGGCGCGTGGAATGCGGAACACCGATACCGCCTGGCTCAGGCGGCTCGCCTGCTCTTCCAGTGATGCAGCAGCAGCAGCGGACTCTTCCACCAGCGAGGCGTTCTGCTGGGTGACGCGGTCCATCTCGGTCACCGCTTGTCCTACCTGATCGATACCCCGGCTCTGCTCATCCGATGCCGAGGCGATTTCGCCCATAATATCGGTGACGCGCGTGACGGCACCGACGATATCATTCATGGTCTCTCCGGCGGTGCCAACCAGCTGCGAACCGTTGTTGACGCGGTTCACCGAGTCTTCGATCAAGCCTTTGATCTCTTTCGCCGCCTGCGCACTGCGCTGTGCCAGGTTACGCACTTCACCTGCCACCACGGCAAAACCACGGCCCTGTTCACCGGCGCGCGCCGCTTCAACCGCCGCGTTCAGCGCCAGGATGTTGGTCTGGAAAGCGATGCCATCAATCACGCTGATAATGTCGGCGATCTTCTTCGAACTGCCGGCAATATCCTGCATGGTACGCACCACGCCATCGACCACCTCGCCGCCCTTGCGCGCGGTGTCGGACGCGCTAAGCGCCAGCTGCGATGCCTGACGCGCATTTTCGGCGTTCTGTTTCACCGTCGCGGTGAGCTGCTCCATGCTGGCTGCAGTCTGCTCCAGTGAGGCGGCCTGCTCTTCGGTACGCGCAGAGAGATCGTTATTCCCGGCGGCGATTTCGCTGGCGCCGGTGAAAATCGCATCGGAACCGTCACGCACATTACCAACGGTGCTAACCAGCGACTGCTGCATTTCATGCAGGCTACCGGCCAGCTGGCTCATTTCATTGCGCCCTTCCACCACGATTTGTTGCGTGAGATCGCCAGCAGCGATATGACGAATATGCGCCAGCAGCTGATGCAACGGCTGAATCAGCACGCTACGCAGACCAAACCAGCAGCCAACAATCACCGCCACCACCACCAGCGCCACGGACGCCAGCAACCACATCATGGTCTGGAAGGCGCGCTGGTTTTGCGCCACGCCTTCTGCCGCCAGTTTGCTTTGCTCAGTCCGCCACTCTTCGTAAGTGGCTTTCATCGCCACCTGTTTCGCTTCGATGTTCTGCGCAAACATGCCTTGCAGATCGTTGGCTTTCAGGCGATCCAGCATGGCTTTCAATCCGTCGTTAAAGGCAGCGTAGTTCGCTTCCAGCTTATCGCGCAGCGCTTCCGGCAAGCCCGGCGTGGCCGGTAAGTCGTAGTAGCGTTGATAGTGACCGGCAGCCACATTGAGCTGCTTTTCAGTTTGCGCAATTAACGCCGCCAGCTGGCCGCCATTCGCCTGCGCGGCCATGGTGCCCTGCATACGCAACATGGCGCGGTTGAGCACCGTGCGGGTTTGGTTCAGTTCAATCCAGGCATCAGACATCGCGCCGACGTTGTTGGAGGAGATCTGCGCTACCGCAAACGCCTCTTTATCTTTTTGTAAGGCGGACCAGAACAGGCCACCCGACAGTAATTGTAAAGCGCCAAAAACCAGCAATACGGCGATGAGGCTGGTCACTACATTGATTCGTTTTAACATGGGTTCTCCAGGGATGCGTTTCGGCTCCCCCAGTTATCGACCGGTAATCTGAATATTTCAGGGTGCTTAAGCTACTTTACGAATTAAAACTCTGCGTTTGAGCATGATTGCAGTGTTTTATAACTAAAGAAATTAACAGTAAAAAAAATGCGCCTTTTATCGGGTTAGCGATAAAGGCGCATTGGGTGTTGTGGGTTGTCCCTCACCCCGGCCCTCTCCCGCAGGCGGGAGAGGGAGACGCTGCCACATGCTGGCTCGGACAGTTCCCTCTCCCACGTGTGGGAGAGGGTTAGGGTGAGGGACCGACAACTCCAAAACTTAAAACGTCTCCCAGTTGCTGTCCCCCGCCGCCGCAGTCACCGCTTTACGCGGTGTGCCCAGCGTTGGTGGTGCGATCTGCGGATGACGTACGCCGGCTTTGGCCTGCGGCTGCTCCTGCGCCGCGCGCGGTACGCGGAACACTGCCACCGACTGGCTCAGGCGGCTGGCCTGCTCTTCCAGCGATGCTGCAGCCGCCGCCGACTCCTCCACCAGCGAGGCGTTCTGCTGCGTCACGCGATCCATCTCCGTTACCGCCTGACCGACCTGATCGATACCACGGCTCTGCTCATCCGACGCCGAGGCAATTTCGCCCATGATGTCAGTGACGCGCGTCACCGCATTAACGATATCGCTCATGGTTTCACCGGCGGTGCCAACCAGTTCAGATCCGCTGTTCACACGCTGGACGGAATCTTCAATCAACCCTTTAATCTCTTTAGCCGCCTGCGCGCTGCGCTGCGCCAGATTACGCACTTCACCGGCGACCACCGCAAAGCCTCGGCCCTGCTCACCGGCACGCGCCGCTTCTACCGCCGCGTTCAGCGCCAGGATATTGGTCTGGAAAGCGATGCCATCGATCACGCTTGTGATGTCGGCGATCTTCTTCGAACTGCCGGCGATGTCGCTCATGGTGCGCACCACGCCTTGCACCACGTCGCCGCCCTTCTGTGCGGTTTCGGAGGCGCTCAGCGCCAGCTGCGACGCCTGACGCGCGTTTTCGGCGTTCTGCTTCACGGTGGCAGTTAGCTGTTCCATGCTGGCGGCGGTTTGCTCCAGTGAAGCCGCCTGCTCTTCGGTACGTGCCGAGAGATCGTTGTTGCCCGCAGAGATTTCGCTTGCTCCGGTAAAGATGGCATCCGAACCGTCACGCACATCACTTACCGTACGCACCAGCGACTGCTGCATCTCATGCAGGCTTTCCGCTAGCTGGCTCATTTCGTTGCGCCCTTCAACCGCGATGCTCTGCGTCAAATCGCCCTGCGCAATGTGCTGAATATGCTGGATGTTCTCATTAAGCGGCTTGATGAGGATTTTGCGCATGCCAAACCAGCACAGCACAATCACCGCCACCACAATCGCCAACACCGCGCCTAGCAGCCAAATCATGTGTTCGTAGGCTGAGCTGTTGGCTTCGACGCCCGCAGCGGTCAGGCGATCCTGATCGGCACGCCACTGGCGATACTCTTTCAGGAAGGCATTTTGACTCGGCGCAACCGGCGCTTTGGCTGCCTGATCGAGATCTTTTGCCACCAGCGCATCGTGCAACTGGCCCAGCGCGCTGGCATAGGCGGTATAGGTTTCATCCACACGTTTATTCAGCGCGGCATTCTGTCCCGGCGTGTCCGGCGTGGCTTTAAACAGCTGGTAGTTATCGGCGGCGTCTTTCTGGAAGGCTTTGCTGTCGTCATATAAACCGGCGATATCCGCTTCGCTGCCGGTGAGTTTGCTGGTTGCCATACGCAGCTGAATGCGGGTTAACACCACACGGCTCTGATTGAGGCTCATGTAGGCGTCGTTGATGGCGGCAGTGTTTTTGCTCGCCAGTTGTGAAACGTTAAAACTGTTTTTGTCATCGCTTAACGCTTTGAAAAACAGTGAGCCGGATGCCAGCTGTAAAAAGCCAAACACCAACAACACCAGCAATAAGCTGGTGACCACGCGGATTCTCGTAAACATAGTTTGCCCTGGAAAATGAAGAAAAATGGTACAGATCAGTTATCGACCAAAGGCGGAGAATATTGAGGGGTATTGCAGAGGTTTTTGGCGGTTTTGTTGTTGATTTGTAAGGAATTAATTCACTCGCGTGATGATAACGGGCCGCAGCAGCGCGGCCCGTTGCGGGGATTATGCGGTACGCAGGTTATCCACCAGCGCCATCTCTTCGCTGCTCAGCAGCTTTTCGATGTCGACCAGAATCAGCATACGTTCACCCAACGCACCCAGACCGGTCAGGTACTCGGTGGACATGGTGACGGCGAACTCCGGTGAAGGGCGAATCTGCTCTTGCGTCAGCGACAGCACGTCAGAAACACCATCGACCACGATGCCCACGACACGATGCTCAAGATTCAGCACGATCACCACGGTGTTTTCGTTGTACACCACATCCGGCTGCGAGAATTTCACGCGCAGGTCGATGATTGGCACGATCACGCCGCGCAGGTTGGTCACGCCTTTGATGAATTCCGGCGTGTTAGCGATGCGGGTTACCTGATCGTAACCACGAATCTCCTGCACTTTCAGAATGTCGATGCCGTACTCTTCGTCACCCAGTGTGAAAACTAAGAATTCCTGGCCCACGGTTTCGCCAGCGATTTTGGTCACGGTTGCCATGTCAGTCATTTTTTTACCCTTTCGTTATCTATTACGCTGCGGCACCGGCCACACGCTTTTCACGGTTCAACGATTGCAGTGCTGAGACATCCACAATCAGCGCCACGCTACCATCGCCCAAAATGGTGGCGGCAGAGATGCCCGGCACTTTGCGATAGTTGCTTTCAAGGTTTTTCACTACCACCTGATGCTGACCAATCAGCTGATCGACCAGCAGCGCATAGCGACGGCCTGCGCTTTGCAGAATCACCACGATGCCTTGCGTGGCGTCGGTTTTAGCATTCTGCACCTCAAACACATTCCACAACTCCACCAGCGGCAGATATTCGCCACGCACTTCCAGCACGCGCTCGCCACCGGCCAGCGGTTTCAACTCTTCGGCGGTCGGCTGTAGCGATTCCATCACCGCGTTGAGCGGCAGAATGAACACTTCGTTAGCCACGCGCACTGACATGCCGTCAAGGATCGCCAGCGTCAGCGGCAGCAGGATGCGAATGGTGGTGCCTTTGCCCTGCTTCGAAGAGATTTCGACGTGACCGCCCATCTCCTGAATATTACGTTTCACTACGTCCATGCCCACGCCACGGCCCGACACGTCGGTGACCTGCTCGGCGGTGGAGAAGCCCGGCGCGAAGATCAGCATGCCGACTTCTTCGTCGCTCATGCTGTCGCTGACCGGCAGACCAGACGACAGCGCTTTCGCCAGAATACGTTCGCGGTTCAGACCGGCACCGTCATCGATCACTTCGATGCAGATGTTGCCACCCTGGTGTTCCGCAGACAGCGTCAGGTTGCCGACGGCGGTTTTATTCGCGGCCAGACGTTTTTCCGGGGTTTCGATGCCGTGATCGAGGCTGTTACGCACCAGATGCGTTAACGGATCGATGATGCGCTCAATCAGGCTCTTATCCAGTTCGGTCGAGCTGCCGAGCAGCGTCAGTTCCACTTCTTTGCCCAGCTTGCTGGCCAGATCGCGCACCAGACGCGGGAAGCGGCTGAAGACATACTCCATCGGCATCATACGAATCGACATCACCGATTCCTGCAGATCGCGGGCATTACGCTCCAGCTGACCCATGCTGTTCAGCAGGTCGCCGTGCGCCACCGGATCCAGCGCGCCGGAGCGTTGCGCCAGCATCGATTGGGTGATCACCAGTTCGCCAACCAGGTTAATCAGCTGGTCAACTTTCTCCACGGCCACGCGGATGCTGCTGGATTCGCTGCCTTTAGCCGGTGCGGCGGCACGCTTAGGTTCACGTTTCACCGCTGGCGTAATATCGGTCACGGTGGCGGTTTGCACCGCTTCGGCAGCCACTTCCGCTACCGGCGCTTCGGTAACTGCCGCTGCGCCTGTCGGGAAGTGAATCTGTGCTTCATCCAGCACAAAACACAGCACCGCTACGATGTCATCTTTGCCGACGCCATCAATGGTGACTTCCAGCGAATTGGCGCCTTTCACCACGTTGCTGACGGTGCCAAGATTGCCGAGCTCTTCCAGCATCAGCTCCGGCTCTTTCTCTTTCAGGTCAACCAGTTGCAGGCGCAGACCGCTGGCGACAACGGCTGCAGCAATCTCAACCACTTCGGCCACTTTCGGTACTTCAGGCGCAATGCCTTTCGCTTCCAGTGCCAGCTGACGCAGCGCTTCGCAGATGTATTTAAAGCTTTCTGCATTCGGCTCCTGCGCCGTTTTATAGGCATCGAGCTGTTCTTGCATAATATCTTTGGTTTCCAAAAACAGGTTGATGATATCGGTGCTGAGCTGCATCTCGCCGCGGCGCGCACCATCCAGAATGTTTTCCAGGATGTGGGTGGTTTCCTGTAAAACCGTAAAGCCAAACGTACCGGCTCCGCCCTTGATGGAGTGGGCGGCGCGGAAGATGGCATTCAACTGCTCGGAATCGGGCTCCTGGGGATCAAGTCCCAACAGGTGTTGCTCCATATCCGCTAACAGCTCATCGGCTTCATCGAAAAACGTCTGGTAAAAATCGCTGATGTCCATGCTCACGGGATCACCTCGGCTGTGAGGGTTGGTCTGGTGTCACCGCGCTCGCCGCGGGCGTCGCCGCTGCCGCAGGTGCCGTTGCAGCAGCCGGCGCAGCCGGTGTCGCAGTGGAACCTGTTGGGGCAGTCGACGCAGCCGGTACAGCGGGTGCGGTAATGTCGGGAATAATTTGCGCCGGGTCGCTTACCTGAACGGCATCGCTCTCGGCATTCTCTTTTTCAATCGCCGCTTCGGTGTCGTGATTCAACACCAGCAGGCTAATGCGGCGGTTGACTGCATCATTAGCACCACGGTTTTTCAGCTTCATGGTGTCGGCCATACCGACCACACGCAGCATTTTGGCGCCGTCGAGGCCACCAATCACCAGCTCGCGCCGTGAGGCATTGGCACGATCCGCCGACAGTTCCCAGTTGCTGTAGCCACGGTCGCCGTTGGCATACTGGAAATCATCGGTGTGACCCGCGAGGCTGATTTTGTTCGGGATATCATTCAGTACCGGCGCGATAGTGCGCAGGATGTCGCGCATGTAAGGCTCCACGTCCGCGCTGCCGGTTTTAAACATCGGGCGGTTCTGGCTATCGATAATCTGAATGCGCAGTCCCTCTTCCACCATGTTGATAATCAGGTGCGGACGCAGCGCTTTCAGACGCGGATCGGCTTCAATCAACTGGTCGAGCTTTTCACGCAGGCGATTCAGACGGATCTCCTCCAGCTTCTTCTTCTGCGCATCCATATCGACAATCTTCTTTACTTCACCCTTCTGCTGCGTCGGATCGTCTCCGCCGCCAGGGATCGGGCTTTCGCTGTCGCTGCTGCGCTGACCGCCGGTTAACGCCACTTTCAACGGCGTTTTGAAGTATTCCGCAATTTGGACCAACTCTTTGGGGCTGGAGATGGAGAGCAACCACATCACCATAAAGAACGCCATCATCGCCGTCATAAAGTCGGCATAGGCAATCTTCCACGAACCGTGGCTCCCATGGTGACCTTTATGTTTGCGCTTTTTAACCAGCACAATGGGGCGATTGCCTGCTTTCATGAATTCTCATCCGAAGTTTGTTTCGCCGGGTTCTTGGCGTTACGCACGTGCTCTTCCAACTCTGAGAACGATGGACGCTCGGCGGAGTACAGCGTTTTACGACCAAATTCCACGGCGATTTGCGGCGCGTAACCATTGAGGCTGGAGAGCAACGTCACCTTCACGCACTGCATCATCTTGGTGGTTTCGGCACATTTCTGACGCAGCACCGACGCCAGCGGAGAAATAAAGCCGTAAGCCAGCAAAATTCCGAGGAAGGTACCGACCATCGCGTGGGCTACTAACGCACCCAGTTCGGCCGCCGGACGGTCGGCTGATGCCAGTGCGTGCACCACGCCCATTACCGCCGCGACAATACCGAAAGCCGGTAAGCCATCACCTACCGCCGATATACTTTGCGCTGGTACTTCGCACTCGTGCTCGTAGGTCTCGATCTCTTCATCCATCAACGCTTCGATTTCAAAAGCGTTCATATTTCCGCTGACCATTAAACGCAAATAATCGGTAATAAAATCGACTAACTGTTTATCGGACAAAATACGCGGATAGTTAGCGAAAATTTCACTCTGGCTGGGATCTTCAATGTCGCGTTCTAATGACAACATGCCTTGCTGACGCGATTTCGCCATCAGGCGATACAGCAGCGCCATTAAATCCATGTATACCGCTTTGTTATATTTCGAGCCGCGCATTAACAATGGCAGCGCTTTTAATGTTTTCTTAATCGATTTGCCATTATTGCCGACTAAAAAAGCACCAATACCGGCACCGCCGATAATGATCAGCTCCGCCGGTTGATATAGCGCGCCTAAATGTCCGCCGACCATCGCGTAGCCGCCCAACACGGAGCCGACGACCACGATATAACCCAGAATTATCAGCACAAAAAATCCTTACGTCCGTAACGTGTTGATGGAAGTTAAGCCAGAGAGCCGCAGGTGTTATTCGTTTATCGCAGGCAAAAAAAAAGCAGCGGTATTAACCGCTGCTGGATGTTTTCCACGATGCGAACAAACTTAAACGGCGCGTTTAACCTGTTCATCCAGCAGTTGTGGAAAGGTATCGGCAGAATCTGCAGAAAGTTTACGTCTTTTTACGGCACGTGATGGCGGCTGGCACAGGCTGCAGACAAAGCTGCCGACGGGCTGGTGCGCGTGGTTAATAAAGCTTCCACCACAGCACTTACAGTCAGAAAGTTCCAGCATGCCGCTTTCAACGAATCGCACCAGGGTCCATGCACGCGTTAGCGCCAACAGCGGGCCCTCGTCCGATTGCGGACACTGCTCAAGATACAAGCGATAAGCTTTGATTACCGCTTCAACGCCACTGTTCAAGCCGGTTTTCAGCAGGAACTGCCAGGCGTTACAGAACATAGAAGAGTGGATGTTTTGTTCCCAGGTCATGAACCAATCAGTAGAGAATGGCAGCATGCCTTTCGGTGGTGGAGCACCACGCAGTTCTTTATACAGTTTAATCAGGCGACCACGGCTCAGCTGCGTTTCACTCTCCAGCATTTGCAGTCGTGCGCCCAACGTAATCAGCTCCATTGCCAGCTGAATATCGCGCGCTTCCTGAACAATACTTTTTTCGGTCATTAAACTGCCCTCTTCTTCGCGGAGACGTCATCTTTAGACGCATTCCGCAGCAGGCGGCTGGATAATAAAATACCGGTGTGGATTTGCTGCAAGTCATCCACGCGTGACTCTTGAGTCAGACGATTAATATGGTTGTGATCGGTAAAACGGAACTGGCAAACCAGTTGATTGGTTTCCGCTAATTTTACCATTTCAGGTAAGGTTAATTGCGACAATGCATCAGCCATCGATTCATCGATGCCTAAACGAAACATTGCTGAAGCTTTTTCCTGGTTAATTAAACGCTGAGCAAGAAGCAAATATGACAGATTGATGTCATATATATGTTTTAGTAATTCTGATGTACCCATTTTTTTCCATCCTGATAGACGCGACACATATACGGCCACAGAATTAAATTGTTCTATGGTTCGGGCTGCTGGTTGGTAAATCTAAAGATGGCAAAAAATAATCAGGCTTGAGCCAACGCGTACCTAACTGTTTCACTTCCCGTCAGGACACTGATCAGTAGTAATCAAAACTCCAGGCCATTCTTTGCTTGAGTAGTAACCATCTTCCGTGACGTCTGCTTACAGTTTTTTAAGACTAATCTGAAAACAAGGCAAATCTATATCGTCTGATTTCGACATACAACGTGAGTGGCGCGAAATTTTAGATAAAGTGTGATCTGCGTCACACTTTTAAGGCAAATTTTTTCGCTAACCCTTCAGCATCGCTTTTCTGTTGTCTGTTTTTTGCGCGATTTCTGATTATTTCTTTAATATTTTGCTGAAGTAAGGCGGATTTTAGGCTCTGCGGAAGATTGTCATTACCACACGATCAGATATCTGTTTTGTTGGAATTAGAGTGCTATAACGCGCCATATAAAGAATTATATGCAGCATAATACTCTGAATTAGCGCGAAACTATTCGCTTCTAAATTAATCACTTACAGGGAATATTGCCCATGTGCCGTAAAGCGAGACGCTAGCGAAGCGTGAAGACTGGGCGTAGAGCGCCTGGGAACTGTCAATGGATTGTAGGGAGTGTTTAGCGCACGGCAGGGGATGTAACAGAGCGTTACATTAGAGAAATGAATGAATCGGTGTTTTTTCGGTTTGCTACGCGATTACTATCGGCGTACCACCTGAGATCTTTAGGGTTGAGATGAAAAAAAGCTTTTTTGGCCTTTCGATTGCGTGCTTTTTAACCAAAATGTGCGCTTTTTGCTGATGAGTCAGCGCATTAGCGCTTAAAGAAATGAAATCGATTTCGTGAAGTTAGGATGGCGCGTGAAAACGCTGTGCAGTGAAGCAGAAATGCGGTGGCGATCGGTGGCGTAATGGCGGGAAGTTTTTTGGTGAGGAGATTGTCATTGATGGCTGGGAGTTTTTGGAAAAAAGGTCGCCATTAATGGCGACCCTACTTGTTGAGTGCGCGTTACGCTAATTTCGGAAAGGTAGCGACTTTATTTGCCGTGCCGTGATCGTCACTGCGTACCGGCAATGTATTTAAATCTTTCAGGAAGCTTTCGCGCCAGTGCGAAATATCCTGTTTGCGCAACACCGCCATCATGTCGTTATAACGCGAAATACGTTCGGTACGCGGCATGGTCAACGCGCGGTCCAGCGCCGCTGCCACTTCATCACGATCATATGGATTAACGATCAGCGCCGACGTCAGCTCATTGGCTGCACCGGCAAAGCGAGACAATACCAGCACGCCAGGATTATCCGGGTCCTGCGCGGCCACATACTCTTTCGCCACCAGATTCATGCCGTCACGCAGTGGCGTAATCAAGCCCACGTTGGTGAGACGGAAGATCTTCATTAACAGACGGCGATCAAAGTGCTGATTGAGGTAATAGAGCGGCGTCCAGCCTAGCGTGCCGTATTTACCGTTGATGCGCCCCGCTTCCGTTTCCAGCTGGTGACGGATGTCCTGATAAGCCTGCACGTCGCCGCGCGAGGTGGGCGCAATTTGCGAGTAGCGAACATTGCCGCGGTGCTGCGGGAAATTCGCCAGCAAGGCTTCAAAGGCGAGGAAGCGCTCCGGCAATCCTTTGGAGTAATCCAGACGCTCGCAGGCGATGATGTTCTGCAGATCGCCCAAATCACGTTTCATCGCCGCCATTTTCGGTGGCAACGGCCCTTCCGCCATCTCTTTAATGGTGTCCGGCTCAATACCAATCGGATAGACCTCGGTCATAAAGGTGTTACCGAAGGCGCGATGCTTCTTCTCTCCTTTATTCTGCAACTGCGTCAGCTGGCTCAGGCTATCGAGGAAGGCAACGCGGTCGGATTCTGTCTGGAAACCCAGCAGATCGTAGTCGCACAGCATCTCCAGCAGTTCCTGATGCGGCGGCAACGCGTTGAAGATCTCAGGCGTTGGGAACGGGATATGCAGAAAGAATCCGATGCGGTTATTAATGCCCTGTTTGCGCAGCTCGGCGGCAAACGGCAGCAGATGGTAATCGTGGATCCACAGAATATCGTCAGGCTTGAGCAGCGGTTTAAGGCGCTGTGCCAGCAAGGTGTTGACGCGGCAATAGCCATCCCAGGCTTCGCGCTGATACTGCACCAGATCGAGACGATAGTGGAAAGCCGGCCAAATCACGGTATTGGAGAACTGGAGATAATATTGATCGTAATCGTTTTGATTCAGCGGCAGTGACGCATAGGTAATGCCGTCTTTTTCGATCTGCGAAAGTTCTTCATCTTCCTCTTCGCCCGAGAATTCGCTGATCTCTCCGTTCCAGCCAAACCATAATCCTCCGGTATCTCGCAGAGCATCCAAAATACCGACAGCAAGCCCGCCTGCGCTGGCCTTGCTACCATCGGGAATCGCGATACGGTTAGATACGACGACTAAACGACTCATAACCTAAACTCCTTACCCACATTGTCATGTTCTAGTTGTAATAATAGTTGTTCAAGCCAGTGCCATACGGCCTCAACGCTGTCGAGGCGATAACGTGCATGGCTGGCCCCTTCACCGACTTTGACAGAAATGCCCTGCATGGCGTTGACCGCGAGGAATCCTTTTTCGTCTGTCAGGTCGTCTCCCACAAATACCGGAATGCGTCCGGCAAAGGGCGCTTCCTGCATAAATTCACGCACGGCGGCACCTTTATCGATGCCTTGCGGCTTCAGTTCCACCACGCATTTGCCTGGCTGCAGCGCCAGCTCGGGAAAGCGTGCGACGGCGTCTTCGGCCAGCTGCATGATGGCGTTTTCATACTGCGGCGCATTGCGATAGTGCAGCGCAAACGCCATGCCTTTCACTTCTAAAAGCGTATTCGGCCATTGATCCAGCGTCTGCTGCAGTTCGGTTTGCAGCGTTTGCGCCACATCGCCCGGCAAGCTATGGCGATGTACACGTCCCGCCGCATCACGGCGTTCTGCACCGTGCACGCCAGCGGCGGGTGCTTCGAGCGGTGCCACTAAGGCATCAAGTTGCGCAATCGGACGTCCGGAAACCAGCGCGACTGCGCCGTGGCTGAGATTGGAAATTTGTTGCAGGAGCTGGCGTACCGAGGCGGGAATGGAGACCGACTCGGGCTGCGACTGAATCGCTGCCAGCGTGCCGTCGACATCAAAAAAGAAGGCATAAAGTCCGCCACTTAACGACGGCAAGGTGCTGTTCTGATTAACCGCGGGGGTCACGACTCTTCTCCTGTCTTGTGGAATTTACCATCACAGGATGTTCGGAGGCTGGCTGGGCGATCGAGGCGGTTACAACCGCAGAAGTGTGTGCGAGGAGGTTTTGCAGACAACACGGAATTTCGATAGATAACTCTCCACAAACAAACATCATTTGAACTCACTCGCCAGGCTGACTGCGAACATCGTCAGCTTTAAGTGTAGACGCAGATCACGATATTGCCAGATTCATGCGGCTTCGCTATAGGATAAGTGGCAGTTTTAGGGGTTATGCCGCAAAAGAATCGCCTCACGGGTTTTTCAACCGCTTCGCTTATTTGTGGCAGTATTACGCCCTTCTCCCGCCTCAATTCCCGGATTATGCCGACTTGCATCCGCCGCGCGGATTATCATATGGTGCGTTTACCGTGCGGCTACAGCGCGGAAATAGAGCCCTGAACCGCATAGATCACGGCTTTTAGATCCATTCAGGCAGGAATCCGGATGATGGAAAACCGATCGACATCACATTTTTCATATGTCATGGCGGGTGAACGACGATGATCCCGCAGAGTTACAGCCAACGCGTTCACTTCTATTACTGCATTCTGGTCGCCCTGAAAATCAACGCCAAAACTAAGAAGTCTGGCGGCGTGCGCGGCAAGAATAATTTCCTGCTGAAATGGCTGCGTAATGCGCAGAACAACACCATTTTCCCGCCGGATATCACCAGCGAGATTGAGTGGCTGCGCGCCAAGATCATCAGCTCCGGGCCCGACACCGATCTGGAACCGATGCTGCAATATGTCTACGACACCGCAAAGCGTGCCGAGACCCTGCGTTTAGGTTTGTGATTGTTGCGCCGGTTCGCCGGCGCGTTTCCTGCGTAGTTCTACCTATTTCCCTGCGTATTCAACCGCATGTTTTCCCCCTCTCGCATTACCTATGATTCGTCATCAGGAACAGCCACGTTCCTCCTTTCCACCTGACGAAGAGAATGGATTCAGATGAAATTAAAACAACTATGCTGCGCGCTGCCCTTGATGATCATCGCCGGTTCGGCCATAGCGGCGGATGTGAATCAAGGCTATTACGCTTCGGCGAAATATCTGCAAAATCAACAGAATGCTAAAGAGATGAACACCAGCGCGCGTCCGGGCGTGGGCCAGTTTGTTGCGGGTAACGAGAAGGCGCATCAGGCCACTGCCGCGCTGGCGCTCGGTTATCAATGGGGCAACGGCTGGCGCACCGAAGGTGAATACACCTTTGGCCAAAGCGCGGAGTTCACCAGCGGTTCATCCACCTTCGCCACCAGCTATAACCATCTGCAAACTGACGTTCAGCGCCTGATGTTCAACCTCTATCGTGATATCGAGCTCGGCTATAACATTTCGCTGTACGGCACCGCTGGCGTGGGCGTGAGCAAAATCAAAGCGGGCGGCTGGCAAGGCGTGCCATCGCGTGAGTACGCCTCAAGCACGCAAAACAATCTCACCTACAGCATTGGTGCCGGTTTGAGTTACGCACCGATCGATCGCATCGCCATCGACGTCGGCTATCGCTACGTAGATATGGGCAAGATTGAGAGCGGCTATAACAACTTCGTCAATGCCCGTGGTTATAAGGATGAGCAAATGAAAGCCCATCTGGTTGAGAACCAGTTTACGCTGGGCGTACGCTATTTGTTCTGATGCGTTAATTTCTCCCCTTCCCCTGATCTCGCGTTGGGGGAAGTTTGCCCGCGAAATTCCAGCCCTGCGGAAACCACGTTTTTATTGAGAAATCTCAATACCTGCCCGCCGATTACCCCGTAGATCTAGATCAGGTTAAATCTTCTTATCTTGATGAATTTAATCGAAAAAACTTAAATCTGGCATCTACGTGAAGGTAATTAACATGATTAACAGAATGATCCTCAATGAGACCGCTTATTTCGGTGCGGGCGCGATTAATTCGATTGTCGATGAGATTCACAAACGCGGTTTTACTAAAGCGTTGGTGGTCACCGACAAGGATTTGATCAAGTTTTCGGTCGCCACCCGCATTACCGATCTGCTGGCGCAGCACGACCTCAGTTTCGAAATCTATGATGAAGTGATTCCTAATCCCACCGTTGATGTGGTGCATGCGGGCGTCGATGCTTTTCGTCGTTCGGGTGCCGATTATCTGATCGCCGTGGGCGGCGGCTCGCCGCAGGATACCTGCAAAGCCATCGGCATGATGATTGCCAATCCCGAGTTCAGCGATGTGCGCATGCTGGAAGGCGGTGCTGCCACACGTAATCCTTCCGTACCGATCATTGCGGTACCGACTACTTCGGGTACCGCAGCGGAAGTGACCATCAATTACGTCATCACCGATGAAGAGAAGAAGCGCAAGTTCGTCTGCTACGACCCGCACGATATTCCGGCGATTGCCATCATCGATCCCGACATGATGGCCAGCATGCCCGCCAGCCTGAAAGCGGCGACCGGTGTAGATGCGCTGACCCACGCCATTGAAGGCTACATCACGCGCGGTGCGTGGGAGCTCACCGACATGTTCCATCTCAAGGCAATCGAAATTATTGGCCGCTCGCTGCGTGACTCGGTCAAAGGCGTGCCGGCGGGCGTTGCCGATATGGCGCTGGGTCAGTACATCGCCGGAATGGGCTTCTCGAATGTCGGATTAGGTCTGGTGCACGGTATGGCGCATCCGCTGGGCGCGTTTTATGGCACGCCGCACGGCATCGCCAATGCAGTCCTGCTGCCGCACATCATGGCGTTCAATGCTGAGCATACCGGCGAGAAGTACCGCGCTATCGCGCATGCGCTTGGCATGGAAGGTGCCTATGCCTGTTCATTAGCCGACGCACGTGCGCTGGCGATTGATGCGGTGATCACCCTGAACCACGATATCGGTATTCCGCTCAGACTGCGTGATATCGGTATGCAGGAGCAGGATGTGGATGCGCTCGCCGCCGCCGCCTTCGCTGATGTGTGTACGCCGGGCAATCCACGTGAGTGCAGCGTTGAGATGATTAGATCGCTTTATCGTGAACTGTTCTGATTAATGTTAATTAGGCAATGCTGCATGAACAGCATTGCCTGTTATTAGCCGCATCGGTTATTCCCTGTTTATCGCCAATCACGCGACTTCTATCGGCAGATAAATCTGGAAATTTTGCTTAATATTCGGTTGTGAGGCGTTCTCTTTGCAGGATGTGCCATAGTTCATGTTGATATGAAATATAAAGGATCCTGCTATGTTTGGCTTTTTAACCTCTCTTTTTGGTAGTCCAGAATCATTAGTGCAAGTCATGACGCGCCAGGACATTCAGGAATCGATTGAGGAAGGTGACAGAATTATTATTGATGAAGACGGTAACGCTTCGGTTAATCCATTGAGTCCTGAAGTACAGCGCGATTTTGCCCATCATGTCAGCACATTAAAGGATATTTAAATGGGCACGGCGATATTTATGGTAATGATGGTATGCGGTTATTGGTATACTAGCCGCGACATGTCGAGCCGTTTGAAAATTAAGCGCTCTTTTGGCTGGGATGTCTATTTTCTTATTGCACTGTATGGCTGCATATTTGTACTGCAAGGCGTGCTGGCAACCGCCATTATCTGGCTAATTCTGCTGGCCGCATCCGGTGTGAACAATGCCTTTGCCCTGACTTCGGCAGAAAATGTGCACTGGAACGTCGATTTCATGACGTGGAGTTTTTTAGGCATTCAGGCGCCGGTGGTCTTGATGCTGGCCTTTGCCATTCTGTTCTGTATGTATCGCTCCAATTGGGCGGTGAGCGCCCGGCTCAACGCCGGTGGGCGCAAAGAGCTGTATCAGCGCCTTTCACGCTCCAACGGCATCGAACAGTTGCTGCTGCAGTGTATGGAAGAAGGCGAACTGGCGTGGGTTACGCTGAAATCGCGCCGTATCTATATCGGCATGATTCACGCGGCGACCTTTGAGTATGCCAATACCGCCAATATTGTGTTGATCCCGATGCTGAGCGGCTATCGCGATTCACGCACGCTCAATCTGGCGATCGAGCATAATTACAGCAAGTGGTACCACAATCACGACATCGATTTCTCTTCGTCACCGAAAAGTGCCCTTGAGTTTCGCAAAGTGATTATGGTGCATCAAATAGAAAGTTTGTCGCTGTTTGATCCGGCTAGCGCCAGCGCATTAGCCATGGATAAGCAAAGCGGTAATAAACGCAAATGGATCCGGAAGTCTGCGCCTAAACGCGACTATCCATAATTTAATAATCAAAGATGCTGGCTTAATTATTTATGTTGTACCGAGCCAGCAATACTCCATAATAAGTCAAAATAATAAGGTAATCATGATGGACTTTAAAAAGTTCGAGGCCACTCTTCAGCTGTGGGGGGATTTACACTTCACAGGAATAGAATTACAACAGCGTGATAATAAAAGCGAAATTTACGCCACCGGCACCAATAATCATACCCAAAGTCAACTTTATATTTGCACGCTTTCTACTGAGATTGCGTCACATATTCAGTTAAAACAGTTTCGCACTTGGTTACACAGAATTAACATTGGTAAAGCAAAACGCCGGTTGGCTCTCTCAGGGAAGGAGTAATGACATTGTCCCCGCGTGGGGGACAGCGGAAAATATCAGGCGTCGTCAGGCGTATAGCCCACCACAATTTCCAGCGTTTTGCGCAGCACATCGGCTTCAGCATCACTTTCTGCGGTTTCCAGCGCCATAATCAGACAAAGAATAATCGATTTATTACTGACGCGCCCTTCCGTGGCCAGCACGTGGCGGATAACCCTATCCAATACGGCAGCTTCGTTTCTTAACGTACTGTCTGCATTGCGAAAATGCTCTGCCAACTCGGTATCAGGCAGTGCAGCATAGAGGTTGTGATTTTCCGACATGATTCCAGTCCCGTGATTGCGTGTGTGCCCGCATTGCTATGTCCTAAACGCGAGCCAATCGGTCAATGTTTACGATTGTTGCCAGACTGCTGGTTATGACCAAACAGCTGGAGAACGTTATCTCTTTGCGGCTGCTCTTCGCGCAGTTTTTTCCCCGCCGAAATGCTGTTGCGCACATCGGTGATGGCGGCAGTAATCGCTGCACGCTGTTCGTCATCGGTGCTCTGCTGTTTCATCAGCGTCAGCTGATCCATCAGCGCCTGAGTATTAACGGGACCCGGCTGCTGCAGCAACGCCAGCGCGGCTTCGCCAATAATTTCATCGATTATTTTCTGCTGTTCACTTCTATTCATAACGAATCATTCATAACGAATCTCTGATCGCCGCTTCGCCCCGGTGCGGGGCGAAGCCAGTGTGGGAGCGTATTCAGAGTAAAATTTTAATACTTGTACAAGTTTGACGTCTGACAGGCTCTCAGCTTTCGCGTTCGAATAACAAGCCAATCAGTTGATGATAATGATGCTCTTCTTCGGCATTGGCGGCCAGTTCCAGTCTGCGCAGCAGCTTAGTGCAGAGCGATTTGCGGTTGAGATTACGGCCTTCGCGTAAGATTTCAACCACGATCTGACCCAATGTTTCCTGCTGCGATGGCAGCGACGCTTTGCTGAAGTAGTTGGCAATGGCCTCGACTGAACTCGGCGTGTATCCGTTCTGACGCATAATTGACCCCAATAATTAAAAAAGTTAGGTCATTTGACCTAAGTAAAGTTGTACAGATAGCAAAAAGCTGTACAAGGAGCTTACTCAAGTTAGCAGGCGGGATTTGTTGCAAAAAGTGCTAATAAAGGTGAATTAGGATAATTGGAAAGCTTTTGTTTCCAAATCCGTGCGCTCAGCGCCGAAAGTCATCGACGCGTGAGCCTGTTGGGCTAGTCAACTGTCGTCGGCATCGGCCGAAGGCATTCTGACGCTGCCTTCCTGACGACTCAACCCGCGCAACGCGGAATGGACGCGGTTATCGCTGCCCGCCGGTTGACGGTGCGTGAGCAGCCATTGCTGAGCCTGGCTAATGCGCTGCTGCTGTTGCGTGTTTTGCTCTTTTCTCGCCATGCACGCGAGTTCTGCCAGCAGTGAGGAGACGCTGACATCCTCACGACGTAGCAGTAACGCATAGGCCGCTTCGCCGATAATTTTAGGTTGCGAATCTGACATCTTCTACCTCCTGAGAATATGGGCTTACGCTTGCTTCTCACTACTCACTATAGATCATCAGCGTGGTGCCTTGTTAACAGAAAGCTCTGGTTATCTTGGGTTTTTGTTACTAACACGTTATGGTAACTGCCCTTCGGTGGCCTCTGCTCGCACCGACGATGTGATTAATAACAAGAATGAAGCAAGGAAATCTGGCATGGAGTTCACCATACGCAAAGCCAAGGCAGAGGATGCAGAGCTGCTGCACCTGCTGGGCCGCATGACCTACAGCGCGCATTTTAAACATATGTGGGTTTCCGCAGAAGAGCTGGATGCCTTTATCGACAAGGAATACGGTCTGGCGGAACTGAATAGCAGCTTGGCGGCGCCCAACGAGAGCTGGCTGATCGCCGAGACCGACAAGCCGATTGGCTTTGCCAAAGTCACCTGGAACACGCCGGTACCGGATTCCGGCATGAGCGGCGCGCTGCTGAATAAGCTGTATCTCAATCCGGAAGAAACCGGCAAAAACTACGGTCGCTGGATGTTCGAGAGCATCATCAATGAGGCGCGCGACAAGCGTGAAGGCTATCTGTGGCTGGAAGTGTTAGGCGATAACGTGCGTGCACGTAAATTCTATGAAGCCTTTGGTATGCAGCACATCAAAGACATTCCGTTTGTCACCGCTTCGCAGCAGAGCACGATGCAGATCATGGGAATGATGATTTAAGCGCAGCGGCAAGCCCTTTGGCACAAAATAAATTTCCTTTGTTGCCAACTGTTTTGCAAATCATTGCGGGTTCTGGCTTGATCAAACTGCCCAATCGACATTACTGTATACATATACAGTAATGATTTGAGATCGCAGCCATGCAGTTTTATCAACCCGCGGAAATCCGCGCCATTCTCGCCTTACCCTTGTTCATCAGCCGCGTGCCCTGCGGCTTCCCGTCCCCGGCGCAGGACTACGTTGAACAACGCATCGACCTCAACGACTTTTTAGTCGACCACCCCAGCTCAACCTACTTCATCCGAGTCAGCGGTGATTCGATGATCGACATTGGTATCAATGAGGGCGACATGCTGGTGGTGGATAGCTCGCTGAAACCCAAACACGGTGACATTGTGGTGGCTTCGCTTTCCGGCGAGTTCACCGTGAAACAGCTGATGCTGCAGCCTTACCTGCATCTCAAACCGATGAATGCCGCGCATGCGGTTATTGCCATTCCTGATGCCGATGAGTTCGAAGTCTTCGGCATCGTTAAACACGTGATTAAAACTATAGGCCGCTGATGTTTGCCCTGGTGGATGTGAACTCGTTTTATGCCAGCTGTGAAACGGTGTTTCGCCCGGATCTGCGTGGCAAACCGATTGTGGTGCTGTCGAATAACGACGGCTGCATTATTTCCCTGAGCAGAGAAGCCAAGGCGCTGGGCATCAAGATGGGCGCGCCCTACTTCAAACATCGCGAAGAGTTGATGCGCCATAAAGTGGTGGTGTTCTCGTCTAACTATGCATTGTAGTAAGTTAAGTGGAATGCAACATTGACTGGGTAAACTTTGAATAGCAATGCTGCTGTCAGAGGTAAACACAATGATGATTCCACCAAATCAGGACGTTCTGGTACTGGCGGAGCGCTGGCTGAAACTGCTGTCCGACCTGGGCAGGGCTCAGGCCACACTCTCCGCCTACCGCAGTGCCCTCAGCCATTATTTTGCGTTCTGCAGCCAGAACAGCATTGAACCTGAAAAGGCCCGGTTTGAAGACCTGGCCGCCTACATCAGCCCTCAGCTACCCGGCATGCCTTTTCCCGCGGCCAGCGCCACGCTCCAGCTGCGCCTTTCTGCGATCCGTCTCTGGTATGACTTTCTGGTTTATCAGGATATCTGCAGTCTCAACCCGTTACCCCGTTCGGGTTTGCCGGGGAGCGCTTATACGGGACGCGGTCTGGTTCCCCGTATCACACGTCTGCCCGTTATTCCTGATGATGAGCAATGGCTAAGATTCCTGATGCATGTCTCTGCCGCCTCCCTGCGTGACAGACTGATGCTAGCCCTGGCGTATTACGGTGCGCTTCGTCGCGCAGAAGTAGCCTCCCTCATGCTTGAAGATATTGATCCTGCTCATCGTCTGATTCGTGTTCGCGCCGAAACGACGAAAAACAGGCGGGAAAGGATAGTCTGCTACAGTTCCGCCGTAACACCGGTGCTGACAAATCATTTCCGGCAGTTACGGCTCGCGGGTTACCGAGAAGGTGCATTGTTTCGCTCGGCTTCTGATCGTAACCACGGTGCCCCCCTGTCTTTCTGGAACTGGAGTAAAACTGTCCGGAAATGGGCACTTGATGCCGGCCTTCCACAAATCACCACACATACCTTCCGCCATCTTCGTCTGACGCACCTGGCACGCTTTGGATGGAAACTCCATGAACTAGCCGCATACGCAGGACACCGCGATCCGCGTACTACCCAGATTTACATCCATCTTTCAGGTTCTGATTTGGCTGGTCGGATGGCCGCTGCAGTAGCTGAAATTGATCGAAAAGTTGCCGGCCTTATTTTTCAGACGGAGACTCGCTGATGAAAGAAGAAATAATCATGTGTACTTATAGCCCCTTTGAACGTACAGATTATCAGCTGAATGATGTGCTCACTGCTGAAGAACGGGCAGCGCTAAGTACAGGCCATCGCAGATCAGCCGCTCTCGAACAGCCGGATTCTTTGTCATTGTTACTGATGCCTTTGCAGGATATTGCCACTCGCAGTGGAACCAGTGACAGGCTGATCAGAATCATAATTCTTTCCGTTCTGGCAGAAACACACCGGACAGGGAAACCCTGCTGGCAGTGGCCGCAGGAAAAATGGATTTATCTGTTACAGCAGCATGAATCAGGCAGGCCGCTGCTTGCCGCTTTTGCCTTTCATCTTGGCCCATTTTCTTCTCCGTTCAGTTTGCCGCATCAGGGCGCGCCGTCGCTGTATGCCCGAGCCATTTTTGGACAGAACATTTTCAGTCAGGAGCTCAGCCGTCTGACTGAAGTTCTGGTTTCGCTTGGGTATAAAAGTCAGAACCAGAAAAATGCTCTGTCAGCCATACTCGGCGTACTGATGCTGATGAATAAAAATCCTCAACTTGAAAGCTTTACGATCGATCTGCTGTGGCGGGCGCAGAATTATCACGACCGGGGAATAGCAAAAACAGCTGGCAGGGTTTCACACGCACTTGCCGCAATGGGCATCATAAAAAATTCTGTGCGTATGCGGAATTATAAAGAATGGCATGAAAAACCCACGCAAGGTATCGCGGCAGACTGGGTCAGGTGGTGCCGGAAATGGAGGCATACGTCAGTGCTTCGCCCCCGATCGCGGGAGAACCAGTACAGTTTTATTCTCCGCTGTGGGCTGTGGCTTGCCCGTGAATATCCGGATATTCACGAACCGGCCGACTGGACAATGGAAACCTGTGCCAGCTTTATTGCGGCAGTTGGACGAATGAAGGTGGGCGAGCTGTCACTGGGCACCGAAGGAGGTGCCCGGCAATCTGCCCGGATAGGTGAGCCCTTGCTGCCGAATTCCCGTAGTGGATTTGTTTATGCGGTTCGCCGTTTCATGATCGATTATGAAAACTGGGGCTGGGGGCGACTGAAATTCAGTCCGGCACGACATCTCTCTACGCCTGGCACTCCACTGTTCCGTCAGAGTGTAAATCCCCGCGTCATTGATGATCCGGTCTGGCTGAAGCTGATCTGGGCAAGCCTCAATCTGCGCCATGAAGATCTCCTGAGTGACATTCACTATCCTCTGTCCATGTTGCAGGCGATGGCCGTTATCTGGACACATGCCGGGCTGCGCCAGAACGAGTTAATGCGTCTTACTGCTGGCTGCATCACTCTGCAGGCGGATGATATCAGGCGGGAGGATGGCAACATCATTCCGGCAGGAACGCTTTGCTACCTCAGCGTACCGGCAGGAAAAACGTCTAAAGCCTTTGTAAAACCTATCTCTGCCGTCGTGAAAAAGTACGTTGATATCTGGCTCAGCGAACGTCCACAGGAACAGGCAGCTCTTACGGATGAGCGTACCGGTGAAAAAGTCCGCTTCCTGTTTCAGTTTCGGGGCAAACCTGTCGGCAGGGATGTCATAAACCGGACTGTCATCCCGGTTCTCTGTGCCAGAGCGGGTGTGCCTGCGCAAGACAGCCGGGGGCCAATTACCAGCCATCGGGGGCGCGCTTCAGCAGTTACAGCCCTGGCCAGTGTTCCACAGGGCATGACTTTGTATGAGCTGATGCAGTGGTCAGGTCATTCTACGCCTCAGTCCACCATGCATTATATTCGTATACGTCCTACCCAGCTGGCTGCGTCTTTTGTGAAGGCGGACCGGGTGGCGCATATGATGAGCGTGCTAATCGATCATGATCCGGAGGCTGTCAGCCTGACCGGACCGGCAACCTATTACGATTTAGGGGATTCTTTCTGTACGAACCCATTCTGGAGCAGCTGCCCTCACCGTATGGCCTGTATCGGGTGCGATTTTAACCTACCTAAAGAAAGCGCCAGAGGCCTGCTGCTGGAAAGTAAGGCTTCAGTGAAGCGTTATCTGGAGGAAGTTCCGCTGACAGCTGACGAGCAAGAAATTGTCGTTAACGATATGGAAAAACTGGATTATGCATTGAAAAAACAGTAAGGCACCCTGTTTCGCCCCGGAGAAGCATTTTGCCTGAAAAATGAATGCTGGACCCGGGGCGAAGGTTCAGACAGGTTATATTACTTTCTCATTAAAGATTCCCAGAGGTCCTCCGCCAGAAACCTGCTTTACGTTAACAGACCCCAAAGCGGAAGATGATTATTTTTTCAGCCACGTTTCCATATGCTCAATTTCACCTTTTTGCGCTTTGATAATGTCCTCTGCCATCTTCTTCATTTCCGGATCTTTCCCGTATTTCAGTTCCGTTTCGGCCATGGCAATAGCCCCTTTGTGGTGCTCAATCATGCCCCTGGCAAACGCTCTGTCAGCATCCTGTTCCTTCATGGCATTCATCATGCCGCTGTGCATCTTTTGCATGCCAGACATGTACTCTTTTGAAGCCGGGGACATATTCATATCCTGGGACATCTTTGAGTCCGGCTGCTGGGCTATAACGGCAGCCGGCAGGGCAAAAATCAGTGAAGCAAAAACAAATTGCGTTTTTTTCATAACGTCACTCCTTCATGTATTGGATTCAGACTTCAGATTTTCCCGATATCCTTTAATGTGCCGGGAAACCTATTACTGATACTAAGGCAGTACAAGGCCATGAAAATTGCCGACCTGCCGGTAAAACGTTAAAACACCTCCCGGGGAGCCGGCATCATGGCCGTGAACGTAATTACATTATCGTTCATGGAAACCTGCAGATCGCCCTCATGAGCCAGTAAAACAGAACGGGTGATGGACAGCCCCAGCCCGGCACCGTCCGTATTATGCTGACGGGAAGCGTCGCCCCGGTAAAAGCGGTCAAAAAGCCGGTTCAGACTATCCCGGTTGATATTTTCTGTGGGGTTAGAGATATGTATAAAAACCCTGCCGGCGTGGTGTTCAGCCAGCACATTAATAGCTGATCCCGGTAATGAATATTTTATGGCGTTAGTTATCAGATTACTCATTGCACGACGCAGCATCAGGCGATCGCCTCTGACAACTGCCTCCCCCTGCAGAGAAAGCGTTTTGCCGCTGTCACCGGCAAGCGGTTCAAAAAAATCGAGGAGCTCTTCCAGCTCTGCGTTTAACGAAACGTCCTGTTTCTCCAGAGGCATCAGCCCGTTTTCAGATTTAGCCAGGAAAAGCATATCACTGCTCATTCTGGCGAGCCGGCTCAGCTCTTCCAGATTTGAAAAAAGTACCTCACGGTAACTTTCGGCATCACGTTCACGGGACAGCGCAACCTGAGTCTGCATCATCAGATTACTGACAGGGGTACGCAGTTCATGCGCGATATCCGAAGAGAACTCAGACAGACGACAGAATGAATCTTCCAGCCGTTCAAGCATGCTGTTAAATTCAGCTACTGTTACCTTTAGTTCGGCTGGCAGATTATGGCCAGGGAGACGTTTGCTCAGGCTGTTAATCGTAATTGCTGAGGCAAGCCGGTTTATTTCATTCAGAGGCCTGAGTCCCATCCGGGTGACGAGCCATCCCAGAAAAACGGAGATAAATATCAGGGCGACATTAAACCAGACCAGCCATTTTTTAAGCTGACCGATAAACTCATCATGAAGGCTGGTATCATAGGCGGCCGTAATCAGTACATCGTTTAGTTTTCCTGCGCTCTTCGCATTAATTTTTCTGACCATAACGTTATAACGCCAGCTATCTTCCTCTACCGTCTGCATAATACCCGGACGGGTAGCTTCGCCGCTAAAGCGCTCATAAGGCACCAAAAAACCGGGTGATGAATAGTCGGCCAGCATCTGGTTATCAGTTGTTTTAACGGAAAGATAAAGTCCGCTGTGACCAACCATGGCATCCGAAAGCTTTCGTGCAAGCGATGCGCTGTCGAGCTTTCCGGCGTGCACCTCGCCCTCAAGAAGCTCTGTGGCAAGTTCAAGCTTTCCGGTCAGCAATGTGGCATCCTGATGACGAAAATAACTGCTGAGGGCGGCTACAAGCAGCACACTCGAAAGAAGCCAGACGGACATCATCACGCCGGCAAAGATTATGCTCAGTCGTGATGTCAGGGACCAGTTACGCTTCACTCTTCCCGTATCTCCAGCACATATCCGATACCCCGTACCGTGTGAATAAGCTTTGGTGTAAAGTCATCATCCACCTTACTGCGAAGTCGTCTGACGGCCACATCAATCACATTGGTATCGCTTTCAAAATTGATATTCCAGACCAGAGATGAAAGCAGGCTCCTTGGCAGCACCTCTCCGGTCCGCTGTAACAGTAGCTCAAGCAGCACAAATTCTTTAGCAGACAAATGTATCTTTTTGCCGGAACGGCTCACACTCCGGCGGGTGACATCCATAACCAAATCAGCAATGCGGTGCGTACCGGACGTTTGCGTACGGTTGCGTCTGAGCAGGGTGCGGATACGCGCCAGGAGCTCGGCAAAATCAAAGGGTTTGAGCAGATAGTCATCCGCGCCAAGATCGAGACCTTTAATCTTTTCACTGACGTTATCCCGGGCAGTCAGAAACAACACGGGCTCTTCGTGCCGGGCCATACGCATCTGCTGAAGAATATCCCAGCCGTCCATTGAGGGCAGCATTACATCCAGAATAATGAGATCATAATGCTGTCGCAGGATATGCTCCAGTCCCTGACGCCCGTCGTTTACAAGGGTTACATCATATCCCGCTTCCAGAAGCCCCTGTTTCAGGTAGGTACCGGTTTTCAGTTCATCCTCAACGATCAGCATAGTGGTCATGGGCAGCTTTCCTGCAGGCTACGGTTAGTCGTTATTCCATACCGGTACCCGGCGATAGCGTGCCCAGCCAGGCGACGGTTGCCAGTATCAGTACCGAAACAGTAAATTCCGTGATAATGCTTTTACGCATCAGGTAAATACCCATCTTATATTGGCCCTGAAGCAGGGCCGTTTCCAGTCGCGGTGTAAGCCGGAAGCGATTGGCGGCGGCCAGCAGCAGCATCAGAAAAAACAGAACAGTTTTTATCAGCAGCAGCAGACCATAGTCACTGCCCGGCAGGGTACTCAGAGGCTTTTCAACGATAAATACGAAGTTAACCACGGCGGTGATGACAATGCTCAGCACAATGATCGTGCCGGCACGGGCAAAACCCGACAACGCTGCGGCCAGCTGGCTGGCATAGACAGCCTTTTCAGCCTTTTTGATGCATAAGAGCAGAGTAAAAGCCGCCAGTGCACCGATCCAGGCCCCGGCCGCTGTCAGATGAATGATATCGCTCAGAAGATGAAGATAGTAGCTGATGCCGTCATTCATTGCCGCATGCCCGCCCCATGCCAGTGTAGCAAGTGCTATACCGCCGGACAGGGTAAGCACATAACGTGACAGCCCGACATGCCTGAGCCGCAGGCCAAGCCCGATAAACGCCATGACCAGTGCAGCGAAGCGGATAACCCAGCTCATGCCCACTGCAGTTTCCCCGACAACCATCTCCATAATATGGAGAGTCAGTTCGCCGGGATCACTGACGCCACTCATGGCCTGAGCGACAAGCAGCATATTTGCAAGGGACAAAACCATGCCAGCAGAGATGAGCGTAAAAAAGAACGACCAGACGCTGAACAACGATACCGATTTCTTCAATACTCCCTTTACCCCATAAATTTCGAATAAAGGCAGGCCAAAAAGAAGCATAAGATCAAGGTAAAGAAAAAAACGGATGATAATAAAAGTCTGATCGTTCATGGTATTACTTCACGCTGAAACTGTAGTTGCCGGTCCGGGGGTGAGTATCAGAAGATACCGCCCGCCATTCCACTTTATAGGTTCCTGCAGGCAGAGTTTTTGCCGGTGTGATAATCATCGTTTTCGGATCGCTGCCCGCTGAGACTTTAGCCGCAACCGGCATTGGCGCATGAGAAGACATGCCCGGCATGGCGGTCATTACAAGACGGGCGCCGGAAAATTTCGTTACCAGATTTTCGGTGAAATGCAGTTCCAGTTTAGACGGTGCCGTTATCTGAGACTTATCAGCAGGGACAGCAGACGCCAGTTCCGGATGCGCCTGTGCAGCAAAAGCCGCGCCAGAAGCAATTAAAGCGAAGAAATATTTGGCAGATGAATGTTTCATAATAATACCTGTTTTGTTTGAATTAACTGCATCAGAACCACATGCGAGCCCCGAGGAGGAAGCGCACTTCGTTATCTTTTTCACCTTCACGGGCAGCCATATCAGCAGTATTGCCATAGAGCTGGCTCCACGAAACCCCTACGTAAGGTGCAAATTCTCTTTTCACTTCATAGCGAAGGCGAAGAGCAAGTTCGGTACTGGAAAGGCCTTTACCGGTTTCCCGTGCCTCATCATCTTTCCCGTAAATATTCGCCTCAAAGGAAGGTTGCAGGATCAGGCGATTGGTCAGCAGCACATCGTATTCGGCTTCCAGCCTGAGCGCTGTCCGTCCCTGCTCGCCGGCAAACGCAGTCAGCTCACTTTCAAAGTTGTACAACGCCATGCCCTGAAAACCAGCAGCCAGCCAGGTTTGCGGTTTTCCGGGCCTGAAATCCTGCCGGGCACCGGCAACCACGTCCCACCAGGGTGTCAGAGCATGTCCCCATAAAGCCTGAACTTCTGCGGATTCGGCTTTATCTCGGGTGGTTTCACCTTCGCTACGTAACCAGAGTCGATTGATATCCCCGCCAGCCCAGCCGCTTACATCCCAGCTGAAGCCACCCGGATCGTTGTTTTTTTGCCATTCAAGCTGATCGGCAAGCACAAAGTAATTTATGCTGTTGTCATGAACCTTATGCCCATGTACGTCCGGGAATGCTGCCTTACGGTCCGCCTCCGTAACCGGCGGAATGGGTGTACGGCTTTCTGCTGGCGCCGCGGGCTGCATGGATTCCATACCCCCCATACCGGATGTCCCAGGCGTCATTCCTTCCATAGACGCATGATCCATTCCCTGCATAGCAGAATGGTCCATGCCTGACATATCATGCTGTTGTAAATTGTCAGATGGTCCCGTAGGTGCTGCAAACGCGGGCATCACTATCGCTCCGGCAAACGCAGTGCAGGCCAGCAAACCTGCAGCGGAACGTGAAAAATACTTTGTCATATCATTCCATCCTGAAACTGACATTATCGCTACCTCACTCTGTAACCCGGACTTCACGAAACATGCCGGTTTCCATATGGAAAAGAAGATGACAGTGATAAGCCCACCGCCCGAGTGCATCGGCAGTTACCCGATAGCTTCGGCGGGTACCCGGAGGCATATCGATAGTGTGTTTGCGTACCAGGAAATTACCGTCCTCATCCTCCAGATCGCTCCACATACCATGCAGGTGAATGGGGTGCGTCATCATCGTGTCGTTAACCAGCACCACACGCACGCGTTCGCCATATCGCAACGTAACCGGTTCTGAATCGGAGAATTTAATACCGTTGAATGACCAGGCGAATTTTTCCATATGTCCGGTGAGATGTAGCTCGATGGTACGCGATGGCTCACGCCCGTCCGGATCGTCAAATGTGCTTTTCAGATCGGCATACGTAAGGACTTTTCTGCCGTTATTGCGCAGACCAATGCCCGGGTCACTTAATTTAGGCGCCGGCATCATGGCCTGCATATCAACCAGAGGATTGTCTGTTTCAGATGCAGGATGTTTCTGCATGTCCCCCATGCCACTCATACTGCCGTGATCCATCCCGGCCATGGCGCTATGGTCCATTTCCGGCATACTTTCTGCTGCTCCGGAGACACCAGAGCCATCCATAGCCTGCATAGCATTACCATCCATGCCCGTCATGGTGTCGTTATTCATGCTCTGCATCTGGCTGTGATCCATATCGCCCATGCTGCCATGATCCATGCCGCCCATACCCATATCGTCCATAGTCAGCCAGGGGCGAGGATCGGGAGCCGGTACCGGAGCATAAAGCCCTTCACGGACAGCCAGCGTGCCGCGAGCGTAGCCGCTTCTGTCCATAGACTGCGCGAAAATAGTGTAGGCATCTTCAGCCGGCTCCACGATTACATCGTAAGTTTCGGCCACAGCGATGCGGAACTCGTCAACAGCAACAGGCGTGACATACTGGCCATCAGCCGCCACGACCGTCATTTTCAACCCCGGAATGCGCACATCAAAGTAGGTCATGGCGGAACCGTTAATGAAACGCAGGCGTACCTTCTCGCCTTTACGGAACAGCCCTGTCCAGTTTTTTCCAGGGCCCTGCCCGTTCATGAGATAGGTATATGTGGCACCACTGACGTCAGCCAGATCCGTCGGATTCATCTTCATTTCCGCCCACATTTTCCGATCGGACAACGTACTGCCTAGACCTTTTTCCCTGGCGTCACGGAAAAAGTCAGAAACGGTAGGTTTCGCAAAGTTGTAATAATCGGACTGCTTTTTCAGTTTGGCGAGAATGTCTGATGCTTTTTCATCAGACCAGTCGGTAAGCATGACTATGTGTTCGCTGTCCCAGACAAACGGTTCTGGTTCAGCTGCATCAATAATAATCGGGCCATAGACACCTTCCTGCTCCTGCAGGCCGGAATGGCTGTGATACCAGTATGTACCGTTCTGCTTTATCTTAAAGGAGTAAACATAGGTATCGTCCGGCTCAATACCATGAAAACTCAGTCCCGGTACGCCATCCATATTCGCCGGCAGAAGAATGCCATGCCAGTGAATTGATGTCGGTTCAGAAAGGCGATTTTTAACTCTTAATGTAACGGTATCGCCTTCTTTCCAGCGCAACAGAGGGCCTGGCAGGCCGGCATTAATGGTTTTTGCATACCGGGTTTTACCGGTGATATTTAGCGGCGTCTCGCCAATAAACAGATCAAAGTCTGTGCCGGTAAGTGTGCGGGACTGCATCAGGCTTACCGCCGAGAATGCATCGAATGTTCGCAGGCCCAGTCCGCCCACAATGCCAGCGGCAGTGATCCCTTTAATGAAATTACGTCGTGAACTTTTAAGCTGCATGACTGAACTCCGGCAATTTTCTGTTATCCCGGGAGAATGGCTCTCTCCGCTCCGGAAGCACAAGCCGTGCTTACCGTTCAGGATGAAAAGTTTTTTGTTACCGGAAAGCTACCACAGCTACAGACTTTGTGTGATTACAATTGTGTAATGTTGGAACGCACTGTTTATAAATTACATTTCTGTCATTTTTCGCCGTAACGTTTTTTCTTCTGTACGATGAACATCACTAAGGCCACAGGTAAACCCGGCCGGTAATTGTTTATTCTTATTTTACATTCAACGTTAAGGACTGCCACCATGAAAAAAGTAAAGCTTATCCCTCTTGTGATCCTGATTTCCGCTTCGTCCGCATGGGCACAGCAGCATCCTGAAACAGTACTAGATAACACTGATAACCGTGTTTCTGTCTCTGCGATGAATGAGCATGAACGTGCCATTCTTGCGCATGAGAGCATGGATAATGCAAACTCAGCTGCGCATCAGAGCATTATCGATATGCACCGTAAAATGATGCTGGAAGAGAAATAACGGATAGTATGTGGACAGAAAATTCGCCCGGAGTTTTCTGTTCTTCCTTGCCACTGCATCCGGGATGTGTTGTGTATTACCCTCATCATTAATGTATTTCCGGTAAATCTTCTTTCAGGCTGATTTCAGCCGGCCCGCTGACTGTGGCGGGCTACATTTTTATATTTTAAACATTCTTTTTACCGCAGCCCCCGGTTTACTCAACGTGCAGTAAGGTGTAACTGTATTTCCCTTTTTTCACCCGGTTCAGGTCTTGTCTGCCAGCTAATCGCCCTAACCTGCACTGCAATCTGCGATTTATCTTCAGGTTAAGCCTGAAAGGCCTCATGTTGAAACGGTAGAAAGCATCAAAATGAATATACAACCGCTTACAGGATATCATCAGAGCCTATAGATTTTGTAAGTCAGTTTTTTACATTTCATGTCGTATACGCCGCTATTATGCATAATGAAAAACTCTAAACCGTTCAGAAAGGTGTGCTCTTGCTTCAGTCGTGAATATTTAAAATAATTGCCAGAGGAATTGATTAATGTGATTTGGCATCACTCAAAAAACAAGCGACATTAAGCAAATTATTTATTGAGAAACATCACACTCAGCCATGTAAAAAAACTAAGCTGATTGAAACAGCTTCAACAGAACTCCTCGCCATTAGTTCAAAGCGATAACATCTTCAATTGCAGCAGGAAAATAAAAATTAAATCTTATAAAAAAGATGTTTATTTTTTGTAAGCGTTGCAAAAAAGCCCCATATAGGGGCTAATTTGAATAAAGGGATCGTATCTTTAAGGTAAGAATATCTACATCTGCAAAAACATTAAGGACTGATATAGCAACCCGCTTCCGTCAGTTTTACTTCATACCGCGATGTATTGCAGCCATTGACTGGTGTGCTTCTGACTGGCCGTTACTCATATTTTCGTGGGCAACGGCGGCGCTTTCATGTTCATCCATTTCTGCAAAAGATGGCGCGGTACTTGATTTCATGCCGGCCATATCATCTGACATTTTCTGATGGTTCTTCGCCATTTTCTGATGGGCATCAGAAGCACCATTTTTCATGGAATTATGAACATTAAGGGCCTGTTCATGCTGATCCATACTCTTCATTTGTAATACTTCCCCCCTGACAGATTCAGGAACGGATGAAAACTGTTGCTGATGCGCTGCCGCCTGGGCATTATTAACATGCTCATGAATGTTGATATTTCCATCCGCCCAGGCTGAAGGAATTAAGCTAAGTCCGACAGAGGAAGCGAAGATTAAACTTTTCATAATAAGTTTCCCGTTGATAATGGAATAAATAACGGACTGTCAAAGATGTCATCAACTAAAGAACTTACAAGCCAGACTGATTTCATCTTAAAAAAAGATAATATGCGTAACTCAGTGCCTGTATTCCGTTGATATTGATCCATAAAGACTGTTCCGCCTGCTTAGTGAGGACGATTCTACCTGCTTAATTCTGTTGAAGGCATGACAGCTTAATGACATCTCTGTAATATATTTATTATTCATCGAAAAAACTGGAGACATTCGGGACACTATGCAGCCATTCTGGGTAATAGCAATATGAATCGTGTCGAAACTGTATCTGATTCGACCCACAGTTTCCCGTGATGAGCGTTTACGATTGACTTTACAATCGCCAGACCAATCCCACTGCCTTCTCCCTTTCTTTGCCGCGATGGATCGACGCGATAAAACCGATCAAACAAACGTGGCAGGTGTTCTGCAGGTATCGGTTTCCCTGGATTTTCAACTATAAGCTGAACACTATTCTCATTCCCCGCAATGGTTACAGTCACTGTCTTCCCTGACTGCGTATAACGCAGAGCGTTAGACAGAAGATTATTTAATGCCCTTCGGTACATAAGTGGGTCTCCTTTAATAAGGCAGCACGACCCGTTTAACTGCAGAGAAACATTGAGTTCTTCTGCCCAGGCTTCGAAAAAATCAAACACCTTGACCACTTCTGTGCGGAGATCAAACATTATCCGTTCGGGGATCAATTGATTATTATCAGCCTGTGCCAGAAAAAGCATATCGCTGACCATTTTTGTCATTCTGTTATACTCTTCAAGGCTGGAATACAACACATCCTCCAGCTCTTTCTGCGTCCTGTGCTGACTTAGCGCGATTTCAGTCTGTGTAACCAGATTGGTTATGGGCGTTCTGATTTCATGGGCGATATCAGCAGAGAAATTTGCCTGTCGCGTAAATACATCCTCAATCTTTTCAATCATATGGTTAAACGATATCACCAGTTGCTCCAGCTCGATGGGAACTTTGGACGGTTCCAGTCTCACATCCAGGTTCTCCGAGGTAATATTTTTAATGGCCTTGCTGACGTTGCGGAGAGGAAGATGACCCTGGCGAACCGCTATGCGGATAATGAAAATTATCAACAGGCTGATTACGAAGGCAATGGCAATTAAATTCTTTTTTAGTGCTTCAAGGTAATGAAGATGAAAGTCAATCGAGAGCCCAATTATCATCTGATACGTCTGTGGTTTTCCGTTAAGCGTTGCTTTGCCTGAAGATGCAACGATTCTGTAAGTCTCCATTTTCATGTCAGAGCCGTTGCGCATAAGTAAAGTTGGCTCTTTTACTGTCCAGAGGAATATTTCCCTGGCCCGACTATGCGCTGTAAAGTTTGATGCATTGACCACAGAACGTAACGTCGCTCCTTGTGGTGAACTGAACAACACGTCACCCCCATCAGTCAAAATAAGAACAGCGACGTTGCGGTAATCTGATATGGATTCTTTGATTTTACTTATTTTTTTTTGGTCCGGAGCTACAGGTGTCTGCAGTATTCTGTTCATCGCGATACTGATTTGTTTCAGATCCCGCACATCCTGCTCTGCAAAGTGTTTTTCAACGGAATGCAGCATAAACCAGGTAAAAGCAAAAAACGCAATTATGGTGGACAGGCTGATAAAGAAGGTTAGTCTCAGTGCGAGAGAGTAAGGGCGCCCTGAGAAATTAAAACGCATCCGGAACCTCCAGGATATATCCCACGCCGCGGACCGTCTGGATCAGCTTAGGCTCATAATCGTTGTCTATCTTTGCCCTGAGGCGTTTTACTGCCACGTCTATAGCATTAGTATCGCTGTCAAAGTTCATATCCCAGACCTGCGATGCAATCAGCGAACGGGGCAGCACCTCTCCCTGATGACGAATGAAGAATTCCAGTAGAGAGAACTCCTTACTCGTCAGCAAGATACGTTTCCCTGCGCGGCTAACCTTTCTTGAAACAAGGTCTACCATCAGATCAGCCACCTTAAACTGGCTTTCCGTGATGACTGTGTTACCCCGTCGTAAAAGTGTCCTGACTCGGGCAAGAAGCTCAGCAAACGCAAATGGTTTAATCAGGTAATCGTCCGCGCCCAGCTCAAGTCCTTTAACCCGGTGCTCAATGGTGCCGAGAGCCGTAAGCAGCAAAACAGGCATACCTTTACCTGCGGCACGAAGCATACGAATAATATCCCAGCCGTTTACATCCGGGAGCATGATATCCAGAATCAGTAAATCATATTCGGCTGTTATGGCGAGATGATATCCGGTCAGACCATTATCGGCGTGATCAACTACAAATCCCGCTTCAGTAAGCCCTTTACTGAGGTACTCACCAGTTTTTACTTCATCTTCAACGATCAGTATTTTCATCTTGCTCCCCTGGCTGACTACCCGTGCCATTCATTCTATTTAGCCTAAGCATGTAATCAACGGCTTACGTTAAAAATGACAGCATTGTCATTATCCAGTCACCTGGCAAACAGAGAGCATTCTGTAACATCCCCCTATCAATACTCTGGACTTCATTTGAACCATTTACCAGGCCTGCCTGGAAGAGAAGCGTTATGTTCAAATTAAAACTATTAAGCATCAGCATGATTTTTATACTGGCTGGCTGCGTTTCGCTGGCACCTGACTATCAGCGGCCGGCAGCGCCAGTACCACAGCAGTTTTCTTTGTCACGCAACAGCCTGACGCCAGCGGTAAATGGCTATCAGGATACGGGCTGGCGTATTTTTTTTGTCGATCCCCAGGTTACCCGGCTGATCGATGAAGCCCTGACAAACAACCGTGATTTGAGAATGGCCGCCCTGAAGGTTGAAGAGGCCCGGGCCCAGTTCAACGTCACGGATGCAGACCGTTATCCCCAGTTGAATGCCTCATCCGGGATCACCTACCGCGTTGGTCTGAAAGATGACAAGCCGACCGCACAGGAGTACGACGCGGGTCTGGAGCTCAGCTATGAACTCGATTTTTTCGGCAAGCTTAAGAACATGAGTGAAGCTGACCGCCAGAACTATTTTGCCAGCGAAGAAGCCCGTCGGGCCGTACACATCCTGCTGGTATCCAACGTTTCACAGAGCTATTTCAGCCAGCAACTGGCGTACGAACAACTCCGTATTGCGCGGGAAACGCTGAAAAATTATCAACAGTCTTATGCTTTCGTTGAGCAACAGCTGGTGACCGGGAGTACGAACGTTCTGGCGCTTGAACAGGCCAGGGGACAAATCGAAAGTACCCGCGCTGAGATAGCCAAACGAGAAGGCGATCTGGCGCAGGCAAACAATGCCCTGCGACTGTTGGTGGGAACCTACCGCGCACTTCCGTCAGAAAAAACGATGAAAGGTGGTGAGATCGCACCAGTAAAACTGCCACCAAACCTGTCGTCACAAATTTTACTGCAGCGCCCGGATATCATGGAAGCGGAATACCAGCTCAAAGCAGCTGATGCCAATATTGGCGCAGCGCGAGCGGCGTTTTTCCCATCTATTACCCTGACCAGTAGTCTTTCCGCAAGCAGTACGGAGCTGTCCAGCCTCTTTACGCCAGGAAGCGGAATGTGGAATTTTATTCCCAAAATTGAAATTCCTGTTTTTAATGCCGGCAGGAACAAAGCCAATTTGAAATTGGCCGAAATTCGCCAGCAACAGTCGGTGGTTAACTACGAACAAAAAATTCAGTCCGCCTTTAAGGATGTATCCGATACGCTTGCGCTGCGGGACAGCCTTAACCAGCAACTTGAGGCACAGCAGCGTTATCTCGATTCACTTCAGATAACCCTCCAGCGTGCCAGAGGATTATATTCAAGTGGTGCTGTCAGCTACATTGAAGTGCTGGACGCAGAACGCTCCCTGTTCACGACACAGCAAATCATTCTCGATCTTACATATTCCCGGCAGGTTAACGAAATCAATCTATTCACCGCACTGGGTGGCGGTTGGGTACAGTAAATTTATTTAATTAATCAGGAAATAAAAAATGCGTAATTCACTTAAAGCCGTTTTATTGGGCGCCTTCTCTGTCATGTTTTCTGCCGGTCTTCATGCTGAAATACATCACCATGGCGATATGAATGCTGCCAGTGATGCTTCGTCACAGCAAATTATTAATAGCAACGGTGTCGTTAAAGACATTGATATGAACAGTAAAAAAATCACCATTTCGCACGAAGCTATCCCTGAGGTGGGCTGGCCTGCAATGACCATGCGCTTCACCTTTATGAATGCAGACGACACCATTAATGCGCTGAAAACCGGTAACCACGTTGATTTCTCGTTTATTCAGCAGGGAAATATCTCCTTACTCAAAAGCATTAACGTTACGCAATCCTGACTGTCAGCCCGGAGCGAATACATCCAGTGTGCCTGAACATTTAAAAAGAGATTTCTGTGAATTAATGATCAGGCGCATATGTCAGGTGTTTTGATTTTTCAGCGAGAAATTGTATGGCTTCTTTAAAGATAAAATATGCTGCAATAATTATCAGCAGCCTGATAGCAGGAGGGCTGATATCGGTTACTGCCTTGCAGTATGTAAACCCGGAACAAAAAACAGTACAAACGGAACTAAAGGCACCGGAGCGAAAGATACTTTTCTGGTATGACCCGATGAAACCGGATACGAAATTTGATAAACCCGGAAAATCACCCTTTATGGACATGGACCTGGTGCCAAAATATGCAGATGAAAGCGGCGAGAAAATCAGCGATGGGATCCGTATTGATCCAACGCTGGTTCAGAACCTGGGATTAAAAACGCAAAAAGTCACACGCGGAATGCTGAATTATTCTCAGACAATACCGGCCAATGTTAGTTACAACGAGTATCAGTTTGTCATTGTGCAGGCTCGCTCTGACGGTTTCGTCGAAAAAGTGTATCCCCTGACGATTGGCGATCATGTGAAGGAAGGTACACCGCTTATCGATATTACCATTCCGGAATGGGTGGAAGCACAAAGTGAGTTTCTACTGTTATCTGGCACCGGAGGGACACCAACGCAAATTAAAGGTGTGCTTGAACGACTTCGTCTGGCCGGAATGCCGGAAAAGGATATCCAGAAACTGCGGTCAACCCGGAGTATTCAGACCCGGTTTACCATTAAGGCACCGATAGATGGTGTCATTACGGCGTTTGACCTGCGCACTGGTATGAATATCTCAAAAGATAAAGTGGTGGCACAGATTCAGGGGATGGATCCGGTCTGGATCAGTGCGGCAGTACCCGAATCCATCGCCTATCTCCTGAAAGACACCTCTCAATTTGAAATTTCAGTACCGGCCTATCCGGATAAATCGTTCCATGTAGAAAAATGGAACATTCTTCCCAGCGTCGATCAAACCACCCGGACCCTGCAGGTACGTCTGCAGGTATCAAACAAGGACGAACGTCTTAAACCGGGCATGAATGCCTATCTGAAACTGAATACCCGGAGCCAGGAAATGTTGCTGATCCCGTCGCAGGCCGTTATTGACACCGGTAAAGAACAGCGCGTGATCACTGTCGATGCAGAAGGTCGGTTTGTGCCAAAAAAGGTCCACGTTCTCCACGAATCTCAGCAACAGTCCGGTATCGGCACCGGCCTCAATGAAGGCGATATGGTGGTAGTCAGCGGCATGTTCCTGATTGACTCCGAAGCCAACATTACGGGCGCACTGGAACGTATGCGTCATCCGGAAACAACGGACGGCACAATGCCGCCAATGTCCGCTCCGTCTGCAAATACACATTCCGGTCATTGAGGAGACGATGATGATTGAATGGATTATACGGCGATCGGTTGCCAACCGTTTCCTCGTTATGATGGCCGCTCTGTTTCTTAGTGTCTGGGGCACCTGGACTATCATCAACACCCCTGTGGATGCGCTACCCGATCTGTCCGATGTACAGGTAATTATCAAGACCAGCTATCCTGGTCAGGCTCCGCAGATTGTTGAAAACCAGGTTACATATCCGCTCACGACCACCATGCTGTCGGTACCCGGTGCCAAGACCGTGCGCGGTTTTTCCCAGTTTGGCGATTCCTACGTTTATGTCATTTTTGAGGACGGGACCGATCTGTACTGGGCCCGCTCGCGTGTGCTGGAATACCTAAATCAGGTTCAGGGGAAACTGCCTGCCGGTGTAAGCTCGGAAATCGGGCCTGATGCCACAGGTGTAGGCTGGATATTTGAATATGCTCTGGTTGATCACAGCGGCAAACACGACCTTTCCGAACTGCGCTCCCTGCAGGACTGGTTCCTGAAATTTGAACTGAAAACTATCCCTAACGTCGCGGAAGTGGCATCAGTAGGCGGTGTGGTCAAGCAGTACCAAATCCAGGTTAACCCGGAGAAACTAACCCAGTACAGTATCAGCCTGCCTGAAGTAAAACAGGCCCTTGAGTCATCTAATCAGGAAGCCGGTGGCTCATCCGTTGAAATCGCCGAAGCGGAGTACATGGTCCGGGCCAGCGGTTACCTCCAGTCCATAGACGATTTCAATAACATCGTCCTGAAAACCGGAGAAAACGGTGTACCGATTTATCTGCGGGACGTGGCCCGCGTGCAGACCGGGCCTGAAATGCGGCGTGGTATAGCAGAGCTTAACGGTCAGGGAGAAGTCGCCGGCGGCGTCGTGATCCTGCGGTCGGGTAAAAATGCGCGCGACGTTATCACGGCAGTGAAAGATAAACTGGAGACCCTGAAGGCAAGTTTGCCTGAGGGCGTTGATATTGTGAGTACCTACGATCGCAGCCAGTTAATTGACCGGGCCATTGACAACCTCAGCTACAAACTCCTGGAAGAGTTTATCGTGGTGGCCATCGTCTGCGCCCTGTTCCTGTGGCATGTTCGTTCTGCCCTGGTGGCGATCATTTCTCTGCCCCTTGGTCTGTGTATCGCCTTTATTGTCATGCATTTCCAGGGGCTGAACGCCAATATAATGTCGCTGGGAGGGATCGCCATTGCAGTAGGGGCGATGGTAGATGCCGCCATCGTGATGATTGAAAATGCGCATAAACGGCTGGAAGAGTGGGATCATCAGCATCCGGATGAGCAGATTGACAACGCAACGCGCTGGAAGGTTATCACCGATGCCTCCGTTGAAGTGGGACCCGCGCTGTTTATCAGTCTGCTGATCATTACCCTGTCCTTTATTCCTATTTTTACCCTTGAAGGACAGGAAGGTCGTCTGTTTGGTCCGCTGGCCTTTACGAAAACCTACTCCATGGCGGGCGCGGCCGCGCTGGCCATCATCGTCATCCCGATTCTGATGGGATTCTGGATCCGGGGGAAAATTCCTGCCGAGACCAGCAATCCCCTGAACCGGCTGCTGATCAAAGCGTATCATCCTTTGCTGCTGCGAGTACTTCACTGGCCAAAAACAACCCTGCTGGTTGCGACCTTATCCATCTTCACGGTTATCTGGCCCCTGAGTCAGGTGGGCGGCGAGTTTTTGCCGAAGATAAATGAGGGCGACCTGTTGTATATGCCCTCAACATTGCCGGGCGTATCGCCGGCAGAGGCCGCTGCGCTCTTACAGACCACGGATAAGCTCATCAAAACCGTACCTGAAGTAGTTTCTGTTTTTGGCAAGACCGGGAAGGCCGAGACCGCGACGGATTCCGCGCCGCTCGAAATGATGGAAACCACAATCCAGCTCAAACCAGAGGATCAGTGGCGGCCCGGCATGACGATTGACAAGATTATTGACGAACTCGATCAAACGGTCCGTTTACCCGGACTGGCTAACCTCTGGGTGCCCCCCATTCGTAACCGTATTGATATGCTCTCTACCGGGATCAAAAGTCCGATAGGTATCAAGGTGTCAGGTACTGTTCTGTCCGATATCGATGCAACGGCGCAGAGTATTGAGGCGGTAGCCAAAACCGTGCCGGGTGTGGTATCTGCTCTGGCTGAGCGACTGGAGGGCGGGCGCTACATTGACATCGATATTAACCGTGAAAAAGCCTCCCGCTACGGGATGACGGTGGGTGATGTCCAGCTGTTCGTCTCCTCAGCTATCGGCGGCGCGACGGTTGGGGAAACGGTTGAGGGCGTGGCCCGGTATCCGATTAATATCCGCTACCCGCAGGATTACCGGAACAGTCCGCAGGCGCTGAAACAGATGCCGATCCTGACACCGATGAAGCAGCAAATCACGCTGGGGGATGTGACTGACGTTAAGGTCGTTTCCGGACCAACCATGCTGAAAACGGAAAATGCCCGACCTGCCAGCTGGATTTATATTGATGCGCGCGGCAGGGATATGGTTTCGGTGGTAAACGATATTAAGACGGCCATCAGCAAGAAAGTGAAACTTAGACCGGGTACCAGTGTGTCATTCTCCGGTCAATTTGAGTTACTTGAGCACGCCAACAAGAAACTGAAACTGATGGTACCGATGACGGTGATGATCATTTTCATTCTGTTATACCTCGCCTTCCGCCGGGCTGATGAAGCCCTGCTGATCCTGATGAGTCTTCCGTTTGCCCTGGTCGGAGGAATATGGTTCCTCTACTGGCAGGACTTCCACATGTCTGTGGCGACCGGAACCGGATTTATCGCCCTGGCTGGGGTGGCGGCAGAATTTGGAGTGGTCATGCTGATGTATCTGCGTCATGCCATTGAAGCACACCCGGAATTGTCCCACCGCGAGACATTCACATCTGAAAGTCTTGATGAAGCCCTCTACCATGGTGCAGTTCTGCGTGTCCGGCCAAAAGCCATGACCGTGGCAGTGATCATTGCGGGTCTGCTACCCATTCTCTGGGGAACGGGAGCAGGCTCAGAAGTCATGAGTCGGATTGCAGCACCCATGATTGGGGGGATGATCACAGCTCCGCTTCTATCACTGTTCATTATTCCTGCTGCCTACAAATTAATCTGGCTGCGTAGGCATAAAGCAAGGATATTATGATATCAAAAGGCCCTCTGTCAGAGAGGGCCTTTATATCAGGATAGGTATCAAAACTGCACTATGGCCATTATGAAAAGAGCGGTGTCAGTGATGCTGTCCCTCTCTTTTTCAGAGCCGACCTTGGTAGCATAACGCAGACAATATAAGCCAACTACGTCTCCTGTCACTGCCCGCCCTAATCCGATAGGCAGCAGCCCTGCTAATTACGCAACAGGCGCAGGCCGTTTGCTACAACAAGCAGGCTTGCTCCCACATCCGCGAATACCGCCATCCACATGGTCCCCATACCTGCAATGGTCAGGGCCAGGAACACTGCCTTGATCCCAATAGCCATAACGATATTCTGAACCAGAATGTTATACGTCTGCCGGGAGAGTCGGACAAAAGCCGGAATTTTACGCAAATCATCATCCATGAGGGCCACATCGGCCGTCTCGATGGCGGTATCCGTGCCCATTGCACCCATGGCAAAGCCGATATCGGCGCGGGCCAGCGCCGGTGCATCATTGATGCCGTCGCCCACCATGCCGGTCGTGCCCTGCGCCGTAAATGTTTCTACAGCACGCAGTTTATCTTCCGGCAGTTGATCCCCCCGCGCCTCATCGATACCAACCTGACCGGCAATGGCCTGCGCAGTGTGCGCATTGTCTCCGGTCAGCATGAGCGTTTTAACACCCAGACTATGCAACTGACTTATCGCCTCGCGGCTGCTTTCCTTCACCGTATCAGCCACCGCAAACAGCCCTAGCACCTGATGAGTGTCACAGAGCATGATGACCGTTTTACCCCCAGTCTCCAGTTCCGTTAGTGCAGCCCTGACCGCTTCCGGACAGCGCACCGTTTCTTCAGCCAGCCTCAGATTGCCCAGACTGTAGGTTTGACCGTTGATGACGCCGCGCACGCCGCGGCCTGGCAGAGCCTCAAAGTTTTCCACTTCATAACGCTGAATGCCATCTGATGCCGCCGATACAGCCTGCGAAACCGGATGATCGGAGTAACCTGCCAGGCTCACAGCCAGACTGCGCCCCTCATCTTCTGCCACCCCGGTATAGATAATCACATCCGTCTGTACCGGCTTACCGTGCGTCAGGGTGCCGGTCTTGTCGAGCGCCAGCCACTTCAGCTTTCGGCCTTCTTCAAGATAAACGCCGCCCTTGATCAATATCCCCCGGCGGGCTGCTGCCGTCAGGCCACTGACAATGGTCACTGGCGTGGAAATGACCAGCGCACAGGGGCAGGCGATAACCAGCATCACCAGCGCCTTGTAAATCCACTCCTGCCAGCTTTCACCTGCAATCAGCGGTGGGAGAACGGCAACTGCGACGGCAATAGCAAACACCACAGGGGTATAAATTTGTGCAAAGCGATCAACAAAGCGCTGCGTAGGGGCTTTTGCCCCCTGCGCTTCCTCCACGGCATGAATGATACGCGCCAGCGTGGTATTTCCGGCAGCGGCCGTTACACGGTACTCAAAGCCACCGGAGCCGTTGACCGTCCCGGCGAAGACCGGGTCACCTTCCCCTTTATCCACCGGCAGACTTTCGCCGGTAATAGGTGCCTGATTAATGGCGGTCCTGCCCCGGACCACCGTGCCGTCGAGAGCGATACGCTCGCCCGGTTTTACCCTGACCACGCTGTTAAGGGATACAGACCTGGCCTCAGTTTCTTTCCAGGAGCCGTCCGGTTGCTGAACCGTGGCCGTTTCAGGCGTCAGCTTCATCAGAGAGCCGATGGCATTGCGGGCGCGATCAAGAGATTTCGCTTCAATCAGTTCCGCAATCGTGAACAGCACCATTACCATGGCGGCTTCAGGCCACTGTCCGAGCGCCAGCGCCCCGGTGACGGCAATACTCATCAGGGCGTTGATATTCAGGTTGCCGTTGCGAAGAGCAATCCAGCCTTTTTTGTACGTGGACAGGCCACAGGCCGCAACGGCAGCCAGAGCAAGAGCCGCTTCCAGCCATTCCGGCATGCCCGCCCAGTGCATGGCTTCGGCGGCGATTGCCGCCACACCGGCAAGCGCGAGCGGCCACCAGTGTTTTTTCTTTTCCTCAGTGACCGCGTGCCGGCCATTACTGTCAGGAAGTTCAGGTTCAAAGCCCAGCGAACGAATGGCGGCCAGAACCGGCTCCAGCGTATCCGGTGCGTGAACCACCGTCAGTACACGCTGCATAAGATTGAAATCCAGTTCCTTGACGGCTGACATGCCGTCCAGCTTTTTACGGATCATGCCCTCTTCAACCGGGCAGTCCATCTGCATGATCCTGATACTGGTACGCACCCCGTCAGCGGTCACCTGCTGCGTCTGCAGCTCACCGAATGTGACAGGGGCAGGCGAGCAGCAGGAACCGCCGGTATTTTCCGCCTCACGGCCTGAGCAGCAGCTGCCTTCAGGCTGCATTGCTTTATCAATCGGTTCCGGGTCAAAACCCAGCGAGCGCACCGCCTGCAGAACCGGTTCCAGCGCCTGCGGTGTATGGGTCACGGTAAGCACCCTCTGTATCAGATTGAATTCAAGATTGCTGACGGCAGGTAATTTTGCCAGTTTTTTTCGGAGGAGCGTCTCCTCCGTCGGGCAGTCCATCTGCATGATGCGCAGACGCGTCTGAACGTCATCGTTGCGGGGAAGCTCTGCAACCGGTTCGGACATCTGGCTCAGTCCGTCCGTTGAGCAGCAGCTCCCGGTGCTGCAACAGGCCGGTGTGGTCTGAGTCGTTTTTGGTGGCATTTTCCCTGAAGCCTCAGTCGGGGCAGTGGCGGTATTTTTAACAGACGCCTCCTCTCCGGTTGCGGCTGATCCACATTTTTTATTACTGCAGCAGTCACTCATTTTTTTATCCCGTTCATAACGTATACTGGCATTAAAGACCCTGATGTAACTACAGGGTCAAGCTCAGAAGAGGTGTGATATGAAAATTGGTGAACTGGCCCGCCAGGCGGGATGTCCTGTAGAGACGGTACGTTATTATGAGCGAGAGGGGCTTTTGCAGGCCGCATTGCGGGACCAGACTAATAACTACCGCCATTACGACAGCGCACATCTCGAAAGGCTTATGTTTATCCGGCGCTGTCGGGCGCTGGATATGACCCATGAAGAAATCCGGGTGCTGCTGCAGGCGCGAAGCCAGCCTGACGCAGACTGCGGTAAGGTTAATGCCCTGATAAATGAACATCTGAACCACGTTCAGGCCCGTATTCGTGAACTGAATATGCTGGAAAAGCAACTGTTTGAGCTCCGGAGCCACTGCAATGCCAACCGGGCAACACGGGACTGCGGTATTCTGCGCGAACTGGAGCAGGCAGAAGAGCCTGAGGATATCGTGCCGGTTATCACTGCAGGTCATCTGGCCGGAAGCCACTCTTGCTGATGCTGCTTTCTGCTGTAAGTAGAACGGTTCACTAAAGCAACAGGCTTTTTTTGTGATGTTACTTCGTCATGCCCGGCCATTCAGGTTGCTGAAAGTATGCTGCCGTTAAAATCTGTGTGACATCGTTTAACCGCTATTCCCTCATTAAGCTGTACAGAAAAGCCTGTAAGCACGTCACAACATATATGAATTTATCAATATAAAATTGACCTTTCGTCTGCAGAAGACGAGACTTGTTGCTGTCCGCCACGAAGGAGAAATTATGCCGTCACTTCTGCCCCTGCAACTTTTTAAGAATCTTTCTGACGAAACCCGGCTCAGCCTGGTGCTGTTGTTGCGCGAAAAAGGGGAGCTCTGCGTCTGCGAGCTTGTATCTATCCTGAAAGAAACACAGCCAAAAATATCGCGGCACCTGGCCCTGCTCAGAGAGAGTGGACTGCTTATCGACAGGCGCGACGGCAAGTGGATCCATTACCGGTTATCGCCACACATGCCTGCGTGGGCAGCAGCGGTCATTGAGCAGGCATATCTGTGTCAGCGGGATGAAATTCTTCATCTCAGTCAGCAGGCTGAGCGTGATAACGCAACCACCAACGGCAAAGCTGTCTGCATGTAAAAATTTTATCTAAACACATTCGATTAAACGAATATATTTACAGGGTACACTTAGCAGCCCGCTTTAACGGGCAGGTATAATTAAGAAGGAGAGAGTATGTTTCTGGCGGGTGCGATTTTTATCCTGACCCTGATACTGGTGATCTGGCAGCCGAAAGGGCTCAGCATTGGCTGGAGTGCCGTTATCGGCGCCGCACTGGCGCTGCTGACCGGCGTGGTACACATCGGGGACATTCCTGTAGTCTGGCAGATTGTCTGGAACGCCACGGCCACGTTTATTGCGGTCATCATTATCAGCCTGCTGCTTGATGAGTCCGGCTTTTTTGAGTGGGCCGCGCTGCACGTTTCACGCTGGGGCGGCGGCAGGGGCCGGTTGCTGTTCACGTATATCGTTCTGCTGGGTGCGGCGGTAGCCGCCCTGTTCGCCAATGACGGGGCAGCGCTTATTCTGACGCCGATCGTTATCGCCATGCTGCTGGCGCTGGGCTTCAGCCCGGGCGCCACGCTGGCGTTTGTGATGGCGGCAGGCTTCATCGCTGATACCTCCAGCCTGCCGCTCATCGTGTCGAACCTGGTGAACATTGTCACGGCAGACTTCTTTAAACTGGGTTTCAGCGAGTATGCCTCGGTGATGGTGCCGGTGAATATCGCGTCCGTGGCCGCCACGCTGGTGATGCTGCACCTGTTTTTCCGCAGGGACATCCCGGCCACTTACGACCTGGCGAAGCTGAAGGCGCCGCGTGAGGCCATTCGCGATGCGCGTACCTTTAAAACCGGCTGGATTGTTCTCATCCTGCTGCTGATCGGCTTCTTTGCCCTCGAACCACTCGGCGTGCCGGTCAGCCTTGTGGCCGCGGTGGCGGCGTTTATTCTCTGGCTGGTAGCCCGGAAAGGCAATGTGATTGATACCGGAAAGGTACTGAAAGGTGCGCCCTGGCAGATCGTTATCTTCTCGCTGGGCATGTACCTGGTGGTATACGGACTACGCAATGCCGGGCTAACTGATTACCTTTCTGCCGCCCTGAACCGGTTTGCAGAGCATGGTGTCTGGGGCGCAACGCTCGGCACCGGCTTTCTGACGGCGGCGCTTTCATCAGTCATGAACAACATGCCTACCGTGCTCGTTGGTGCGCTTTCGATTGACGGCAGCACCGCACAGGGCGTGGTGAAGGAAGCGATGATTTACGCCAACATCATCGGCTGCGACCTCGGCCCGAAGATCACCCCCATCGGCAGCCTCGCTACCCTGCTGTGGCTGCACGTACTGGCGCAAAAAAACATTACTGTCAGCTGGAGCTACTACTTCCGCGTGGGCATCGTGATGACCCTGCCGGTACTTTTTGTGACGCTGACCGCGCTGGCCCTGCGCCTGTCTGTTTAACCTTAACCCCGGTGTTGCGACTGTGCAGCGCCTTTACGGAGTACCGCTTATGACTGACATCACCATTTATCACAACCCGGCGTGCGGGACGTCCCGCAACACCCTGGCGCTTATCCGCAACAGCGGCACCGAACCCAAGGTTATTCTGTATCTGGAAACACCGCCGTCACGCGACGAGCTGAAGAAGCTGATTGCGGACATGGGCATCAGCTTACGCGCCCTGCTGCGCAAGAATACCGAACCGTACGAGCAGCTCGGCCTTGCAGAAGACCGCTTCAGCGATAACGAACTGCTCGATGCCATGCTGGCTCATCCGATCCTTATTAATCGCCCGGTGGTGGTGACGCCGCTCGGAACGAAGCTCTGCCGTCCGTCCGAAGCGGTTCTCGACATTCTGCCAGATCCGCAGCAGGGAGCGTTTACCAAAGAGGATGGCGAAGTGGTCATTGATGAGCACGGTCACCGCGTCAGCCACTGATTTTTCACCAGGCTGCAGACATAACGAGTGTGAAAAAAGCCGGCATCTGCCGGCTTTTTTATATGCTGCGCTGGTTGACCCGCTCTGAGAGCTGAGCGGCACTCTCTTTCCTTTCACTGTAGCGGTCGGTCAGGCAGTTGCTTCGCCCGCGCGTCAGCAGGGTGAACTTCATCAGTTCCTCCATGACGTCCACGATGCGGTCGTAATACGAAGAAGGCTTCATGCGGCCGTCCTCATCAAACTCGGCCCAGGCTTTCGCCACGGATGACTGGTTCGGGATAGTGATCATGCGCATCCAGCGCCCGAGAATGCGCATCTGATTTACGGCGTTGAAGGACTGTGAGCCGCCGCTGACCTGCATCACTGCAAGGGTTTTTCCCTGTGACGGCCGGACCGCACCGGACGTCAGCGGTATCCAGTCAATCTGCGTCTTCATGATGCCGGTCATGGCACCGTGACGCTCCGGCGAGCACCAGACCATGCCTTCTGACCAGAGTACCAGCTCGCGGAGCTCTGCAACCTTCGGGTGCGTCTCCGGGGCGTCATCCGGCAGCGGCAGGCCGGACGGATTGAATATTTTAACTTCCGCGCCCATGGCCATCAGCAGCCGGGCGGCCTCCTCCGTGGCGAGACGGCTGTAAGAGCGCTCACGCAGCGAGCCGTAGAGCATCAGGATGCGGGGCGGGTGTGCCACCTCTGCTGCCTTCAGCTTTTCTTCCGTCAGCGGTGCATCCAGGAGCGTCGGATCGATATTGTTCAGGGCATCATTCACGTTATTCACAATGGAGTCTCTTTAAGGGTAATAGCGGTGAACAGGCTGCAGTCGCTGCCGCCGGCGCAGCACTCTTCAGTCAGAAAAGCCATCAGCTGCTCAAGCTGCGAATAACAGGGCCTGCAGAACAGGGTTCGGCTCTGACGTTCCTGACTTATGAGGCCAGCGGACATCAGCGCAGAAAGATGATGGCTGAGCGTGGAGGCAGGAATAGCCAGTCTTTTCTGGATGTCACCCACGGGCAGTCCTTCAGGCCCGGCTTTCACCAGTTCACGGTAAACTCCCAGTCGCGTCACGTGTCCCAGTTCCCTGAGAGCATTAGCAGCATTTTGTATGTCCATGCCATCACCAAATCTATATTTCCAGAATAATGGAAATATAATTTAAAGCTTACTGAATGGTCAAGCCTCTTATTGCCATAAAAGGGCTGCACTCAAAAGGAAAGCCTTTTATACCCTGTTGACCCGGCTGCAGTGGCAGCGCATATAAAAAGGCCATAGCTCAGAATTTCGGTAAAATTTCAGCGATCTGACAACAGCTTTAGCCATAACCGTTTCGCTTCCTCTTGCCAGAAATTTCAGGCTCAATAATACTGTTCATATAAACAGTATAATTTAAAGGAGGATTTTTATGCGCTTTACATTTTTTTTCTTAATCCGTACTCGGCAGCACGTCCGGGACGCCGCGTTATGAAAGCGGTCAGTTGCGCTCAGGGCCTGACGCTGTTATGGCCGCCGATTTTTACCCCAACGGTAAAGGTGCCGCTGTACGCAGATCCCTGCTCAGCTGGTTTTCCCTCCCCTGCTCAGGATTATGTAGAGAAAGAGCTGGACCTGAATGAGCTCTGTATTCGCAGACGGGCGTCCACATTCTTCGTACGGGCCAGTGGCAACAGCATGCAGGAGCTGGGGCTTTATGACGGTGATGTTATGGTGGTCGATCGCGCAGAGCCACCCACGCACGGCGACATCGTCATCGCCGAGGTTGGAGGTGAGTTCACAGTTAAGCGCCTGCAGCTGATCCCACGGGTGGCACTGCTGCCCATGAACCCTGCTTACGCCGCCATCTATCCGGAAGAGCTTCCGCCGGCAAAACAGCAGATAGTCTGTAGCCGCAGCTTCGGAGAGCGCATTACTACAAAAACAGCCATGCAGCAGGCACTGTGTCAGTATGCTGCACGCGCAGCGGAAAAGCTGCGCGGGGAATGTCAGTACTCTCGCAACATCTGCGTGTTTATCCGGACGTCACCACATGCAAGCGGTGAGATGTTTTACGGAAACAGCACCGGTGAGAAGCTGACACTACCAACACAGGACACGCGGGACATCATTGAGTCTGCGATGCGGTCACTCGATCGTATCTGGCTTGAGGGGCGCCGGTACATGAAAGCCGGCATTATGCTTGATAACTTCACGCCGAACGGCGTAAGCCAGCTAAATCTGTTTGACGATAATCGGCCACGGGCTAACAGCGCACAGCTGATGAAGGTATTGGACGGCATTAACCAGTCAGGACTGGGAAATGTGTGGTTTGCCGGACAGGGGATTAGCATGGAATGGAAAATGAAGCGTGAAATGCTTAGCCCTGCCTGGACCACGCGCTGGTCAGACATTCCTAAAGCACGTGTGCTCTGAGACGGTTATTAATTAAGCTGTTGAATCTGTATTCCACATAAATGGCGATATGTCGCGCCGCGTGATGGAGACGCTGGCGCTGATATCCACGCGCGTGGATGAGTACTCCATCGACGAAGCCTTCGTTGATGTCACCGGCATCAATGCCTGCATGACGTTTGAACAGTTAGGCTGCGATATCCGCGACCGCATTTATCAGGACACCCATCTGCGCGTGGGTGTCGGCATTGCACCGACCAAAACCCTCGCCAAGCTTGCCAACTGGGCCGCCAAACGCTGGACCAAAGCCGATAACGTGATGGATCTCTCTTTGCCGCGCCGTCAGCGCGAGTTGATGAAACTCGTCAAGGTTGAAGAGGTGTGGGGCGTGGGCCGCCGCTTATCGAAAAAGCTCAACCTGATGGGGATTAGCACCGCGCTGGAATTAGCAGAAACCCCAACCGCGCTGATCCGGAAACACTTCGGCGTGGTGCTGGAGCGCACGGTGCGTGAATTATGTGGCGAGTCTTGTCTGGCGTTTGAGGAGGTGATTCCCAACCGACAAAATATTCTCTGCTCGCGCTCGTTTGGCGATCGTATTACCGAATATCAGGATATGCGCGAAGCCATCGCCAATTACGCCGCGCGCGCCGCAGAAAAGCTGCGCAGCGAGCGGCAATATTGTCGTCATATCGGTACGTTTATTCGCACCAGCCCGCACGATGCGCATCATCCTTATTACGCCAATGCGGCCAGTCAAACCTTGATTACGCCGACCGCTGACAGTCGCGATATTATTCAGGCCACGCTTAATTGTTTAGATCGTATCTGGGTTCCCGGTAAGCGTTATATGAAAGGCGGCGTGATGCTGGGCGATTTCTTTAGCGATGGCGTGGCGCAGCTTGATCTATTTGCGGAATATCAGCCGCGTCATAATAGTGACCAACTGATGGCCCTGATCGATAAGATGAATGCCCACCAGCGCGGCGCGCTATGGTTTGCCGGGCAAGGCATTCAGAAACCCTGGTCGATGAAGCGCGAGATGCTGTCACCGGCGTACACCACGCGGCTGGCGGATCTTCCTGTGGCGAAGTAACCGCTTCACGCTTGAATTACGCGCATGCCAATACAATATTCAGGCCCTGACACGGCCACAGCTAATCTGTTGCGGGCTCTGACACATCTGCTGCGTCACGGGCCGTCCTCGCGCCGCTAGCGCGGTGCCTTCGGCTTCCACGTCGCGCCAACGGACCGTTCGCGGATCGGCCTTCCCTGGCCGCCCCCGAACTGCCTCACGCATCCATGCGTGAGGCTCCTGGCCCAACGTAAAAGCCTCAGCGCTGCGAATGGCCCTTTTGCCGCAGCAGACGCGCCAGCGCCTGACCAAAAGTGTCCCCGGTCAGCGCACTCGTCGTTGGTTTAACTGACAAGCATTACGCCAGTCAGCGCGGATAGTTTCTGAATTCATCCGTGGAGAGCGCTTCATAGATGACCAGAAGCCGAATGCGTTCCGCGTCCTGCGCCTGGACGCCGCTGATATCACCTTTTTCAAACAACTTTTGTAATCCCTTATGCTTCCAGCTACATCATACGTTTCCCAACAAGTAGCAGCGCTGGTTTTTATTTTTCACAGCGCACCACAGACTCAAACCCTGAGAGGATCTTCCGCTGGCGAAGTAACCGCTTCACGCTTGAATTACACGCATGCCAATGCGATATTCAGGCCCTGACACAGCCACAGCTTAATAACATCCGGAGAACCTATGTCGAATGAAGAACGCGTAAACGAGCTGGAAGAAACGGTAAACCAGCTGCAGATTGAAGTCGCTGCCTTGCGCGAGTTAATGATTAAGCAGGTGGCGGTAAATAACATCACCTTCAAAGGGAAATATGATGAGGTGATTATTCAGCTGGCGAAAGAATATGAAGAGCGCGGCTTAGATGACGAAAGGAATAGCCAGATGCACGAAGCGCTACGTCAATATATCAAATACCAGCTGCCTGCCGTGGAATAAGCCCACGCTTATTTCTGCTCTTCTGGGAGCGAGGCGATATTCATGCCTTTCGCCCCATCACGCCCTTCACGCTTTGCCTGATACAAAGCATGATCGGCGTATTCCAGCAGTTTCACGGCGCTCACCGCCGCCGCCGTAACGGTGGTGGCGCAGCCGGCACTGAGCGTGACATGACCAACGGGCGAGGCAACATGGGGAAGTTGCATCACCCTCACCGCTTCAACCACGCGGTTGGCAATGGTCATCCCTTCGCCAAATGTGGTATCCGGTAATATCAGCGCAAACTCCTCGCCGCCATAACGCGCGGCCATGTCTGAACGTCTTCCGGTTACAGACGCCAGCACCTCGCCAACCACTTTCAGGCATTTATCCCCGGCAATGTGACCATAGGTATCGTTGTAGTGTTTGAAAAAATCGATATCCATCATGATAAGCGAGAGCGGTTTGCCGCTTGCCGCCGCATTGGTTAACGCTTCACGCAGGAAACGATCAAATTCCCGGCGATTCGCCAGCCCGGTTAAGCCATCGACATGCGCGAGTTTGTTCAGCGTCAGATTGGCGTTGTGCAGCTCGTCACGCAGCAGCGTCAGCTCCTGCTGGTAGCGCAACACGCGACGTGCCTGACGCAGCTGGAATGTGCCGAGTAAGATGATGGTCAGCAGCAGAATGATGCTGAGCAGAATATCCTGCGCCCGACCGTTGACCCACACGTGGAACAGATCGTCGCTGTTGTAACCCGCCGCCACAATAATCGGATAACGATCGGAGCGGGCAAAGCCAAAGATACGCGGTTGACCATCCAGCACCGATCGCCACTGCCCGCTGCCGCGATCCATCTTAGCCAGCATCTCCTGAAACAGCGGACTGGCCGAGAGATTCTTACCGATGTAACTGTCTGGCATCGGGCGCGCATAGAGCACGGTGCTATCGGCCAGCATTAACACCAGCACATCGCGTGCACCGATCTCGTAGTAGCTGTAGAAGCGGCGGAAAAAATCCACTTTGATAGTGGCCAGCAACACGCCCTTAAATCCACCGCTGGCATCACTGACGCGCAGGGAAACAGGGATCACCAAGTCGCCGGTGCTGCGGCTGGTGATCACCGGGCTAATATGCACGCTGTTACGATGGTTGCTGCGCTGAAAAGTGAAGTATTCACGATCGGAGTTATTAATATTGTTGGGCACGCGTTCAGCAGAGGTCGCGATCCACTTGCCCTCGGCATCGTAATAGAACAGTCCATGCAGTTGTGGCAGACGACGTTGCAGTTCGCGCATGGTGTTACTCAGGTCAGCACCCTGAATATGTGTTGCCAGCTGAAGCTGGAGATCACGCTGCATCTGCCGCAGCGACAGCTCCGTCTGCAGAAAGGTATCTTCAGCCTGGCGCGACTGCGACAGCGCCAGATTCATCGCCGTTTGCTGCGTTTGTCGCACGGTACCGAGCCAGTCTTCGCGCAGGGTCCAGATACTCATCCCCACGACGGTAATAATTAAAAAGAGACCGGACAGCACAATACTTTGCTGCAAACCTGCGTCAGATGTCGTCCTGGGATCCATTTTTCTTTTTAACTGCATGTTGTCCTCTGTTTTCAAGCTACAACAGAGTTAAGCATGTAATTGATGCCGCGCGGGATGAGGCGGATATTTTTCGGACCATCGATAACTCATATGACCAGTAACGAGATATTACTGTAGTATAGCTTCACCACACAGAGTGGCTGCACTACGGCACGCGTTTACAACGAGATCATTCGGTAGTCATATCGACCAGCCCGCAAATTGCGGGCTTTTTTTATTTGAGATGCAGGGAAAGCGGACGGAGCAGAAAGCGCCGCCCTGAAGTTTTATGCTGCGACGGTCAACGCTTTTTTACTGCGCGACCAGACGCGATGGGATGCCATCAACGCGAGGAAATCCGCCATAAAGCTGCCTTCGGCTTTCACCTCTTCCACCAGCCCTTCTTCGGTTTCATTATCCTGCACGTTGAACTGCGCTTTAAACCGGCGCGCATCACCGCTCAGACCAATGGCTTTCAGATGCTTGTACGCTTCCAGCAAGAAATAGCGCGCATCGCCGCTCAGCAGCAACGCATCAATATTGCCATCCGGCACAATCACCGCATCAAAAGTCAGCGAAGGAAGACCGGTAAAGGTGGCATCCACCGGCAGCACCGAGCCGTCATCAGCCAGCACTTGCCCCATATGCGCCGCCAGGATTTTGGCATGCACGCCCTGCGCTTTAAGCGCCTGCAAAATCGCCAGCACGTCGGCAGCTTTCACCCCGTCACTCAACAGTAACGCGACCTGACGGCCTTTAATATCGCCGCTCGGTTGTGCGTAAAGACTGAGACTTTCGTCCTTTTGCAGTCCATTGACATCCTTCGGCGGCGCGGTTTTCAGCTGCTCATCACTTAGCTTCAGACCGAGATTTTTCGCCACGGCCTGCGCCAGCGTGACATCAATCTGCAACAGATGATCGACCACGCGCTCGCGGATATAAGGGCGCGCCACCTTACTGAGCTCAAACGAGTAAGCGCCAATAATGTGCTGCTGCTCTTCCGCCGTCTGGCTCAGCCAAAACAGCCGTGGCTGCGAGTAATATTCGCCAAACGATGGGCTGCGCTCACGCACCTTGCTGCCTTCAATACGTTCCTGATAACTCTCAAATCCGCCCTGTTTCGCCGCTGGTGGCACTTCACGCGGCCAGTTGTTGTTGATGGAGTTCGGTTCGTAGTTGGCTGGATTGGTATCGATTTCCGTACGATGCATGCCCTGACGCTGGAAGTTATGGTACGGGCAAACCGGACGATTGATCGGAATCTCATGGAAGTTCGGCCCACCCAGACGGCTGATTTGCGTATCGGTGTAGGAGAACAAGCGGCCCTGCAGCAGCGGATCGTTGCTGAAATCCAGCCCCGGCACGATGTGGCCCGGATGGAATGCCACCTGTTCGGTCTCCGCAAAGAAGTTATCCGGATTACGGTTGAGCACCATTTTGCCGACCAGCTCAACCGGCACCAGCTCTTCCGGAATCAGTTTGGTGGCATCGAGTATGTCGAAATCGAACTTGAACTCATCCTCTTCCGGGATCAGCTGCAGACCCAGCTCATATTCCGGGAAATCGCCGGCTTCAATCGCTTCCCACAGATCGCGGCGATGGAAGTCAGGATCGCGGCCGGTCAGCTTCTGCGCTTCATCCCACAGCAGCGATGCTTTGCCTGCCACCGGTTTCCAGTGGAAACGCACAAAGGTAGATTTACCCTCGGCGTTAATCAGGCGGAAAGTATGGATACCGAAACCTTCCATGGTGCGATAGCTGCGCGGAATACCGCGATCCGACATCGCCCAGATGACGTTATGTAGCGTTTCCGGTTGCAGCGACACATAATCCCAGAAGGTGTCATGCGCGCTCTGCCCTTGCGGGATTTCGTTGTGCGGCTCGGGTTTCACCGCATGCACAAAGTCCGGGAATTTATGCGCATCCTGAATGAAAAACACCGGCGTGTTGTTGCCGACTAAATCAAATACGCCCTCATCGGTATAGAACTTGGTGGCGAATCCACGGATATCGCGCACGGTATCGGCCGATCCTGCGCCACCTTGCACGGTGGAAAAACGCACGAAGACGGGTGTGATTTTTTCGGCATCGCTGAGGAAGCCCGCTTTGGTCAGTTTTTCCAGCGAGCGATAAGGTTGGAAATAGCCGTGCGCCGCCGAACCGCGCGCATGCACGATACGTTCAGGAATGCGTTCATGGTCAAAATGCGTGATTTTCTCGCGCATGATGAAGTCTTCAAGCAATGTTGGGCCGCGTGAACCGGCACGCAGCGAGTTTTGATCGTTGGCGATGCGCGTGCCCTGATTGGTGGTCAGGTCGGCGTTTTCACCATTTTTACGGTACGCATCGAGCTGCTCAAGCTTGTCGTTTTGCGTTGCGGGCGCTTTAAGGCTGCCAGGCGCGGTGGGCTGTTTGCCCGGCGGTGTAGGTTCGGCGGCAGGTTTATGTCCACCATCATGCGGCGCCAAGTCGCCTAAACCCGGCTCAGAGGTTTCTGGCCCTTTATGCGGCGCGGTATGGGTTAAATTTTGTTCTTTTTTATCTTTCGACATTTCACATGCTCCTCCAGTTAAGACCCTATTAACTGTAGAGCAAAAATAGCGTTAAAATTCCGTCTCGCTTATAAATGATGTTTAAAGAGATTAATGAGCTTGATTTAAAGCGAGGTTATTTTAAGCGAACCGTTTAATTAATTTTTTATTAATGAGATTAATCCTGATAAATAGCGCTGCGTTTGTCGTGCAGCCACGCTTATTTGTGCCAGACTTAACACCGTGTGAGCAGGAAAATCCATGGAGAGCGTATGAAACAGTTTGTTTTAGCTTCGGTAATCATGATGTTCAGCGTCGGCGTAAGCGCAGCAGAAGGCGGCTATAAATCAGGCGAAACAGCACCGCCGCAGCAGAATCAAGATGCCGGTTATAAAGGTTCGGAAGATACCGCGCAAACACCGATTTCACGTATTCGTGATTTCCGTCAGGGCGGCTATGTCACGCTCGAAGGCCATATTATTGAAAAGCTGAAAGGTGATAGCTATAAATTCCGTGATGATACCGGCACGATTATCATTAATGCTGAGCAACCCGCATTCAAAGAGAAAACCTATTCAGCGAGTGATAAAGTTCGCGTCAGCGGAAAAGTGTATGGGCGTGGCGATCAAACCACCTTAAAGGTATCGCGTATTGAAGAACCTTAAGGTTACGCAGTTATTACCTTAAGAATGGCGGGTGAGTGCATGGCTTTTCATCCTCACCCTTTTTAGACCGAATAGCGCAGCAGATAATCACTGTCACATATAATTTTTTCGCCATTCCTAAGAGACTATTTTGCGGGTATATTAGTTCGCATGTAGTGAATAGAACTCGTAAGAGTCTGAATGAGTTTTTATGGATAGAACGATTTATATTGTTGATGATGATCCTGCGGTCACCAACGCGCTGCAAAATCTTCTGAGCTCAGAAGGCTACCTGATCTCGACCTTTACTTCCCCTGCTGAATTTTTGAATCAGCCGCATTACCGTACTCCGAGCTGTTTAATTGTCGATATGAATATGCCCGGCCTCGACGGCTTTGATGTCTCGCAGAATCTCACCGCGCGCGGCTATACCCTTCCCACTATTTTCCTCACCGGCTTTGGCACCATTCCCCTGACGGTCCGCGCCATGAAGGCGGGCGCCTTTGAGTTTCTCACTAAACCGGTGATGCCAGATGAGCTGATGCAAGTGGTATCCGCTGCCATGGCGCTGGCCGAAAAAAGTGCGGCACTCTCACAGGAAAAAATTGTCCTCACCGCGCGTTATCACTCTTTAACGCCACGCGAAATGGAATTAATGCAGTTAGTTATTCGCGGTTTATTAAATAAGCAGATTGCCGCTGAAATGGGCATCAGTGAAATTACGGCAAAAGTGCATAAGCGCCGCGTGATGGAAAAAATGGCGGTGCGTTCGGTTTCAGAATTAGTCAGAGCCGCAGAGAAACTCCATTTATTGCAAGATGAATAACGTCAGGCTTTATAACGATAACTGTACAACAATCCTCCCGCGAAATAGTGCGGGAGGATACGATAAACTATTTCTCCGCATTCAACGGCAGGGTAAAGCTAAATACGCTGCCACCCTGCGGGCGATTTTCCGCGCTCAACACACCACCATGACGTTTGATGATTTCGTTACTGATGGTCAGGCCCATTCCCATCCCTTCTGCTTTGGTGGTATAGAACGAGTCGAAGATCTTGCCGATAACCTCTGCCGATAAGCCGGTACCGTTGTCGGCAACCTCAATACGAATAAGATTAGCGTCAGGATTAGAAGATGAGAGCCGCAAGATACGCGCCCCGGAATTATCAGCCATCGCCTCAATGGCATTAATCACCAGATTCAACAACACCTGCTGAATCTGTACGCGCTCGCAAAAAACCTCATCCCATTGCGCTTTGATATCCATTTCCAGTGCCACAAAACGGCGCTCAAGTTCCAGACGCGACAAGGTTAAAATATCGCGCGCCAGCAGATGCAGCCTGGCGGCGCCATACTCCGCGACATTATTGCGCGTCAGTGACTGCAGGCCGCGAATAATTTCGCCGGCGCGCCGCCCTTCGTTAATGATCTCCTCAATGCTTTCGCTGGCTTTGTCGAGCTGAGCCGGTTCGCGCTTCAACCAACGCAGGCTGGCGCCGGCATTGGCCACAATCGACATCAGTGGTTGATTGATTTCATGGGCGATCGATGAGGTCAGCTGTCCTACCGTGGTAGCGCGCGCCACGCGCGCCAGCTCTGCCTGCGCAATCCTGGCGGCATCCTCAGACTGACGCTGCGCGGTGATATCCGTCAGCGTGCCGAAATATTCGGCGACCTCCGGCCAGTTCTCCACCGGCTCACCGATGCCTTTGATGTAACGGCATTCACCATCATCACGGATGATGCGGAATTCAGCCTGCATGCTCACGCCATTGGCCACGCTGGATTCAATCAGCGCTTTCAGGCACTGAATATCGTCTGGATGTACCCGCCGCTGAAACTCCGCCATTGAGGTACTCACCTGCCCGGCGGGCAGCCCCATGATGCGTTTATATTCGTCCGATATCAGCTGAATATCCGGCCCCAGATGCCAGTGCCAGGTGCCGGTATTACTGATTTTTTCACCCAGCATCAAGGATGTCTGGCTGGCGCGCAGCTGTTTTTCAATTTTCCGCCGCTGGATGTTCTCTTCCACCAGCTCGGCATACAGCCGCGCCGTTTCCAGAGAAACGGCGGCCTGCGCACCTAACATCGAGACAATGCGCGAGTGCTCAGCGGTGAAAACGTCCGGCATCAGCCGGTTTTCCAGGTAGAGCACGCCCACCATTTGCGCCTGGCGGAACATCGGTACGCACATCACCGCCGCGCCGGAGGCGACCAGATAGTTATCCTGACTAAACGGACTGAAAACTTCCGGCCTGCCGGTACGGATTTCTTGTCCAGTGCGGATCACCGCCGAGAGAATCGACAGCGGCAGATCGGTCGCCACCGGCAGTTCATTGACGATCTTCACTCGGACGCCTTCCACCGTGGAGGAGGCGCGGGCCTGAATTTCCGGCACATTGCCGTCGATGAGACGGATCAAAATACAGTGCTGCGCCCCAGCGCGCTCAACCAGCATCATCATCAAAATATGGATCAGCCGATCAAGATTGATCTCTTCGGTTAACGCACGCATCGCCGTCACCATGCTTTGCAAGTCGCTGATCACCGCGCTCTGCTCAAAGGTCACGGTGTTTAATGCGCTCTGCGGCGGGTGCGCCGCCAGATGCGGATAGTGCATTTCAAGCTGACGCACTTTTGCGCCCGCACCCCAGCGCTCCCAGGCGGCAAGCGCGCCTTTAATATATCCTTCGGCGGCGAACGCCATGCCGCGCGCATTGGCGCAGCGCGCCGCCAGTTCGCAGGCCAGACCGTTGATAGGATGGAACTGACCTTTGCGCGACAGCTCGATGGCTTTTTCAAACTGCTCCAGCGCCGCACCGCTGTTATCCTCCAGCCTGAGCAGTTCAGCGCGCAGCAGCGCTTCCTTGTCGGCAAAGGTGCCTGGGTTCTCCGCTGACCAGGTGATGATTCTTTCAAGATGGCGCTGCAGTTGCTGCCGCTGCGTGGCATCAAGCTCATTCGGTTGCAGCGGTATGGTGAGCGAAAGCGCGCTATACAGATGAAAATCCAGCATATGCACATGGCCGGGAATCACCTCTGTCAGCGGCGCGGCGTCGCTGAACTGGCGATGGGCGGCGGCATATTCACCGGCAAAGAAATGCGCCATGCCTTTGTACAGCCGCGCCCAAAACTGCATCAAAAAAAGTGGTTCAATGGCATGTTCCGGTTGCACCACGTTTAACGCAGGCGCCCTGAAATCATCGCCGGACAATGTCTCACCGACGGATTTACGCAGGAACATCACGTAATCCAGCTGCATGCCGAGAATCACTTCCACATCGCGATATTGCGCTTTGCGCACATACACCATGCCGCGCATGATCGAGGTATGCACCCCATCAAGATGGTCACCGCGCGCCAGGCAGTTCATGGTGAGGTGACGCAGCGCCAGACACGCCGAGGTGCGATCGCCGATATCAACCGCCACATCAAAGGTCGCTTTTGCGCACTCAATGGCATAACTGAGCGGCATGGTCCAGACGCTCACCTGATCCAGCGGCATCAGCGTACGCGCTTTATAGCTGACGAAATCGTGCTTATACACCAACTCGCGGGCCAGCAGCGCGCTGGCAAAACCACGGCTATATTCGTTGAACTGATCGCCACACACCACGCCGTACCACGCAAGCGCCAGCGTGGAGGCACCGCTGATGCCCTTCTCCATTGTCAGATGCAGAAGTTTGCACAGGATAATGAACTGCAACCGTGGGCTGATAAAGGCAGCGAAGGTGCTGGCGCTGGCCATCAGGTTCATCACGGCTTCGGTTTTATGGCAGGTCACTCGCGACAGAGAGCGGAAACGCGTGTAGGGATTTTTGCCGACATCCTTTTTCAGCAATTGCCGGGCGGCATCGCATTCGGCTTTATCCGGATAGCGGTTTAGATGAATGCCAAACACCGCCAGCCAGGCCAGCGCGGTTTCCAGCGCCAGCTGACTGTCGGACTGACGCATATGGATTTCCGCTATCAGCGTCGCGGCCTCGGCTTTATCGGTGACCGCGCCGGGCGTAGCGAGAATCTCAGAGCTCAACGCCAGCGCGCCCGATAAGTTGCCACTTAGAAACTCACACTCCGCTTGCTCAAACAAAATTACGCCGCCCTCCTCCGCGCCTGATTCTGCGTTGAGCGCGCGGGCGGTGTGTAAGAAGCGCAGCGCGGAAGCGTAATCGCCCATAATCTTCGCGCGTCGGGTGGCGTTGAGTAACAGCAGACCGAAGGCAGCAGCTTCAGGTGTTAAAAGTGCGCGGTTTTGCAGCGTGATGGTGTGATGCGCGGCACTGAACAGCAGCGCATGCGCATTATCCTCGCGCGCGGCCTGCATGTAATAGCGGGCGGCGGCAAAGTGAAAATCATCTTTTGCTGCCGACGACAGCAACTTCAGCGCGGCCTCATGCATGCTGTCATGCATAAAGGCGTAGCTGTGATCGGTCAGCGAGATCAACCGCGCCTCGGCCGCAGGTCGCAGCGTGACATGAATCGCGCTAACCGCCGTCTGCAGAATGCCGGCCAATACCGGCAGATCGCCGCTGCTGCCGATGCAGGCCAATCGGCCCAGCAGCTGGCGCACCGGCAGCGCGAGCAACTGCAGCTGTTGCAGCACGCTGGCTGCAACGTTCGCGGTGTAATGGCTGTTTCTCAGCGCGTGCGGATTGTAGGTCCATTTATGGGATGCGATGTGCGTGATGTGATGATCGCGCACCGCCTGGCGGTAAAACTCACGCGTGGCGAGCGGATTCCCGGCGGTTTTTTCATGAATAATCTGCGCCAGCTCTGCGGTCTCTGCGCTGCGCGTGTGAAAAATGCCGGCCAGCCAGCTGGCGATATTTTTCACCGACAGCGGCTCGGGCGTCACATCCACAATGCGCGTGGCGGCTGCACGAATCCGATCAAGGCTGGCGACCACCGTCGGACAAGGCAACGAAGCGTGATCACGGTGAGAAATCACCAGCAACAAGGGGATATCGTCGCTGGAACGCAGCAGATTCTGCAACAGCTGCAAAGTCGCCTGATCGGCCCAGTGCACGTCATCAATCAACAGGATCAGCGGCCGCCCCGGTACCGTAAAGGCTTTCACCAGGCTGCAGGCCACCAGATTCAGGCGATTGCGCGCATCCAGCGAGCGCGCATCTGCCTGCACGCTGGCTTTCTGGTTGAGCAAGATGCCCAGCTCAGGCACAAGATTAACCGCCAGCCCGACGTAATGCCCCAACTGACGCGTGATGTGTGTTTTCCAGCGCGCCATCTCTGCGGCGGGCAACCCAAGCAGATGGAGCGTCAACGATTGAAACGCTGAGGTAAAGACCGCATAGGGCAAAATGGGTGAGTGCTGATCGGCTTTGGTCACCGTCAGCAGCGCATTTTTTTCCCGCAGGATTTTAAGCGCTGAGGCAATCAGCGACGATTTTCCGGAGCCGGGCGCGCCGCTAATCGCCACCATGCAGTGTTTGCCGCTGCTGCTCACCTCATCAAATGCCGCCAGCATCTCACTGGCCTGAGCATGGTCGCTATACAGCACATCAGAGGATAGCGTCGAGGTCGGCACATCCTGTAAGCCCAGCGCAAAGGATTCGACCAGACCATCAGGCATTAAGTTGGATTCGCAGCGTCGCAGATCGGCCAGCACGCCCTCGACGGTTTGATAACGCTGTTCCGGCGATTTGGTCAGCAGTCGTAAAATGAGGGACGAGAGCACCAGCGGCACATCTTTGCGCAGCCGGTGCGGCGGCAGCGCTTCGGAGGCAATGTGATGATGCACCCACTCAGCCGCACCCCCTTCGGCGCTGCCGTAGGGAAGCCTGCCGGTGAGCAATTCGTAGAGCACAATGCCAAGGCTGTAGAGATCGCTGACCCGGCTAACCGCGTGCGCGGTGCGCGAAGTATGTTCCGGCGACATGTAGGCCAGCGTTCCGCCGGTCACCGCGGCGCGCAGCGGCTGCTGTGAGTCCGCTTCCATAAACGCCAGGCCAAAGCCGCCTAGTACCACGTCGCCCTGGTCGGTGAAGAAGAAATTGGCCGGTTTGATGTCGCCGTGCACCAAACCTTGCTGATGCAGCTTGCTGAGCGCATTGCACAGCAGGACGGCGCAGCTGATGAACTTCTGGATTTTCCCGGCGGGCAGGCGCAGATAATCCGCCAGCGTTTGGTAGTGGAACGCGGGATAAATCAGCGCGTAACGCCCTTGATATAAGGTGTGGCGCAGCGGTTTTAGCGCCCAGCTCTCGGCTAATAAGGTGCGCAGCGCATACTCATTTTTCAGCAGTTGCGTCACCGGAAACACCGCCTCTTCGGCCGCCGCCGTAGCCAGCACAAAGCACTCATCGGAAATCAAGTGGCGGCATTCGATCCACTCAACTTGTCCTTCCTGCGCCAGCGGGGTGAAAACGATGTCATCCGCCAGTACCAGCGCCGCGTCATCCGCGATATTTAATGAGAGGAAAAGCGTGCTCATTGGCGCGCAGCCTGGGAAGAAAATGCCAGGCGGATATGTTCAAACAGCAGGTCGATATCAATGGGCTTTCGCATAAAGGTTATCGCGCCTAGATTGATGGCATACCAGAGCATATTCTCATCGCCGTTGCCGGAGATGATGATACCGGGTGGGTTCTCGAGACGCTCTACCAGCGCACGGAACAACTCAAAGCCCGACATGCCGTTGAGCTCAACATCAATAATAAACAGCGCAGCGTCGTGCAGCGCCGTCTCGTCCGCCAATAGCGCTTCAGCCGACTCAAATGCCTGCGTTGCGTATCCTTCCGACTGAAGCAGATTACATAAACCACTGCGAACAGATCGTTCATCATCAACAACGACAATGCGCTGCGACAGCTGCATGCTGTGTTCCTTAATTATTATTCACTGCCTGCGGCGCGTCCTCAGGAGGTTTTGTCACTGGGCGGCGGCGTGCCGCTGATTTTAGGCACGCACTCATGACGAAACCAGGCCAGCGTTACCGGTTGACGGTTAATCAGGCGCTTGCACAGCGGGATAATCTGTTCGCCGACCAGCATACCAAACAGGCCAAGTAGCGCAATCACTGGCGGCGCCGGGGAATTGACGTCGATAACGGCATAAATGATGCCGACTAAAATGCCGACGGAGAGCGAAATCGCATAGGTTTTCAGCATGTTCATCCCGCCTGTTTTGGCGTGAGCGTGGCGGAGTGTGACGGCTTCTCAGCGGCAATCGCGTGCTGCGTTTTATCAACTGGCGCAGCGGTGGCCATGGGATGCGTCAATTTTCCGCCCAGCGAGCTGCCCACTATCATGCCCAGCAATCCCACCAGCGCCACGGCGGGCGGTGCTGGCGATCGCACGTTGAGTAAGGCGTAAATCAGGCCGATAAACACGCCCGCAGACAGAGAAATCAGTAAAGGACTCACCGGTCCTCCTTGCAAAAGAAAGGCGAGCCCGATAGCGCTCGCCTGCGTGACGATTTAGCGAACGGGCGCAGGAACCGGCGCCAGCGTGCGATGCTCGCTCTTCTGACGCGACGGCGCTTTGTGCACCATGGTGTAAGCGTAATCCACGCCGATGCCGTAAGCGCCGGAGTGCTCTTTGGCGATATCCATCACCGCGTTGTAGGTCTCTTTGTGCGCCCAGTCGCGCTGCCACTCCAGCATCACCTGCTGCCAGGTCATCGGGATCACGCCCGCCTGAATCATGCGCTGCATGGCATAGTCGTGGGCTTCTTTGGTGGTGCCGCCTGAAGCATCAGCCACCATATAGATTTCATAATCGCCTTCCAGCATGGCGCACAGCGCGAAAGTGTTGTTACACACTTCAGTCCACAGACCGGAAACCACAATTTTCTTTTTACCGTTGGCCGCCAGAGCGTCACGCACTTTCTGGTCATCCCACGAGTTCATTGAGGTACGCTCGAGAATATCCTGGCCTGGGAACACATCCAGCAGCTCCGGGAAGGTGTTACCTGAGAAGCTCTCGGTCTCAACCGTGGTCAGCACGGTAGGAATGTTGAAGACCTTCGCCGCTTTCGCCAGCGCCATCACGTTATTTTTCAATACCTGACGGTCGATGGACTGCACGCCAAAGGCCATTTGTGGCTGCTGGTCGATGAAGATGATCTGGCAGTTGTGCGGCGTCAGTACTTCTAATTTACTGGTTGTCATTTTTGTATGCCCATTGAGGTGAATGTCTGGACGCAGTGTAGGAACCTTTAGGCACACGAACTATTATCTAAAGGTATAACTATACGAAGGTATACCTATCCTTTTGTATAACTAGACGCTTTCCAGACCTCCTGAACATAATCCCTCCACGCATTTCACCTGCGCAATTGGCAGGACATCTCATTCAGGAGGTTTTATGGTTACGTTAGGTAAAGCAGATATCATTTTGACTAATGGGCGGTTTCATACCGTCGATCGCGGCAACCCAATTGCCGAGGCCGTGGCGATGCGCGATGGCAAATTTCTCGAAGTGGGCAGTCTGGCCGACGTGATGCAGCATCACTGCGAAGGCACCAAAGTAATTGACCTCAAAGGTCATACCGCCATTCCCGGCCTGAATGATTCCCACCTGCACCTGATCCGTGGCGGCCTCAATTACAATCTCGAATTGCGCTGGGAAGGCGTGCCCTCCATCGCCGATGCGCTACGCATGCTGCGAGAACAGGCGCTGCGCACGCCATCGCCACAGTGGGTGCGCGTGGTGGGCGGCTGGACCGAGTTTCAATTTGCCGAGCGTCGCATGCCGACGCTGGATGAGATCAATGAAGCCGCGCCCGATACGCCGGTTTTCATCCTGCATCTGTATGACCGCGCCCTGCTCAACCGCGCCGCGTTGAAAGTGGTGGGCTATACCAAAGACACGCCCAATCCGCCGGGCGGTGAGATCCAACGTGACAGCAATGGCAACCCAACCGGTATGCTGATTGCGCGCCCGAACGCCATGATCCTTTACGCCACGCTGGCGAAAGGGCCAAAACTGCCGCTGGAGCAGCAGGTCAATTCCACCCGCCAGTTTATGCGCGAGTTGAACCGCCTCGGCCTGACCAGCGCGATTGATGCGGGCGGCGGTTTCCAGAATTATCCAGAAGATTACGAAGTCATTGCCGAGCTGCATGAGAAGAAGCAGATGACGCTGCGTATCGCCTACAACCTGTTTACCCAGCGTCCGGGCCACGAGCTGGAAGATTTCGAAAAGTGGACCGATATGCTGACGCCGGGCCAGGGCAGCGACTATTTCCGCCATAACGGTGCCGGTGAAATGCTGGTGTTCTCTGCTGCCGATTTTGAAGATTTCCTCGAACCGCGTCCGGATCTAGCGCCAGGCATGGAAGATGAGCTGGAACGCGTGGTGCGCCATCTGGTGGAGCATCGCTGGCCGTTCCGCCTGCACGCCACATACGATGAATCGATCAGCCGCATGCTGGATGTATTTGAGAAAGTGAACCGCGACATTCCGTTCAACGGGCTGCACTGGTTCTTCGACCACGCCGAAACTGTGACGCAGGGTAACCTTGATCGCATCAAAGAGCTGGGCGGCGGCATTGCCGTACAGCATCGCATGGCCTTCCAGGGCGAATACTTTGCTGAGCGATATGGCATTGAGGCGACACGCCATACGCCGCCGGTGGCGCGCATGCTGGAGACCGGCGTGCCGGTTGGTTTGGGAACCGATGCGACCCGCGTGGCCAGTTACAACCCGTGGACCGCGCTTTACTGGCTGGTATCGGGGCGCACTGTGGGCGGCATGCAGATGTATGACGTTAACGCGCGCCTCGATCGCGATACGGCGTTGATGCTGTGGACGCAGGGCAGCGCCTGGTTCTCCAGCGAGCAAGGTAAAAAAGGCCAGATTAAAATCGGTCAGCTGGCCGACATGGTGGTGCTGAGCAAAGACTACTTCAGCGTGCCTGAAGAGGAGATCAAAGGCATTGAGTCGGTGCTGACCCTGGTCGACGGTAACATCGTCTATGCCGCAGGCTCTTTCAGTTCGGAAGCACCACCCTCAATTCCGGTGCTGCCGGAATGGTCGCCGGTGGTCAAGGTTCCCGGCCACTATCGCAGCGCGCCGCCCACCGCCACCACGCGCGTGGGCATGATGCAGCAAGCGCATCACTGTAGCGGCCCGTGCGGCGTGCATACGCATTCCCACGAGATTGCGCGCGGTGCCAACTTGCCGGTTTCGGAAGAGAACGCCTTCTGGGGCGCGCTCGGCTGCAGCTGCTTCGCTTTCTAACCATGAAACATTCACTCTCTCAGCCGCCTCGCATTGATGCGGGGCTGTTCTTCCTGCGCCTCACCGGCTGCCTGCTGTTGCTGCACGTGCACGGCTTGCCGAAGGTGTTCCATTTCAGTGAAGAACTGACACGTATTGAGGATCCGTTTGGCCTTGGTGCTTACCTCAGCCTGCTGGCGGCGATCGTGGCTGAAGTGGTCTGCCCGCTGTTTATCCTGCTCGGTGTCTTTACCCGCCTCGCCTGTTTGCCGATTATCGGCGTGCTGCTGGTGGCGATGCTGTTTGTCCATCCCGACTGGAGCATAGCGGAAGGTCAGTTTGGCTGGCTGCTGCTGATCATTTTCACCACACTGTCGCTGACCGGTCCCGGTCGCTGGCGCGTGTTTGGCGGAGTTGCGGAGGTGGTACGTGGCGCAGGTTAATGACATTCATGACATCCCGGAGGCAGATCTCCCGCCCGTTCCGCAGACGATTTCACCGTGGCAGCCGCTGCGCCAACGCGTGTTCCGCATGCTGTGGATCGCTACCGTGGTCTCCAATGTCGGTTCATGGATGAACGACGTCGGCGTTAACTGGACCATGCTAACCCTGAGCGCCGATCCGCTCTCGGTGGCGCTGGTGCAGGCCGCCAGCAGCTTACCGATGTTTCTGTTTGCGCTGCCGTCCGGCGTGATGGCGGATATCGTTGACCGGCGTAAATACCTACTGTTCTCACAAATCTGGGTATTTATTGCCGCTGCGAGTCTGACACTGCTGTCGTGGGCCGGGCTGGTGACGCCGATGGTGCTGCTGATTGCCGCTTTCCTGCTGAGTACCGGCGCGGCCATGAGCTCTCCGCCCTTCCAGGCCATCGTGCCCGATTTGGTCAGTAAGGAGGAACTGGGTCCGGCGATCGCGCTCAACTCGCTTGGCATCAACATCAGTCGCGCGATCGGCCCGGCGCTCGGCGGCCTGATTCTGTCGTTTGCCGGTCCGTGGATGGTGTTTCTGCTGAATACGCTCTCGGTACTCGGCGTGTTTCTGGTGCTGTATCTCTGGAAAGCGCAGCCCAGCGTGCAGCGTTTACCGCCAGAACACTTCTTCCCGGCGGTGCGCGCTGGCGTGCGCTATGTGCACGCCGCGCCGGTACTGCGTAATGTGCTGGTACGCACAGTCGCCTTCTTTGTCTTTGGTAGCGCCGGCTGGGCTCTGCTGCCGCTGGTGGCGCGGCGCGAGCTGGGCCTCGGCCCCGGCGGCTACGGCATTATGCTGGGTTGCATCGGCGTAGGCGCGATTTGCGGTGCGCTGCTGTTGCCGCGTATGCGTAAACGCTTCAATCCCGATCAGCTGATGGTGCTGGCGAGCGTGATATTTGCCATCACTATGTTGGCGCTGGCGTTTATTCGTCACATCTGGTTGCTGAATGCGTTCGAGTTCTTTACCGGCTTTGCGTGGATCGCCGTGCTTTCCACCCTCAATCTAGGCGCGCAACGTAGCGCCGCAAAATGGGTGAAAGCCCGTGCGCTGGCGGTTTATTTAACGGTGTTTTTTGGCTCTATGACGCTAGGCAGCGCTATCTGGGGACAGCTAGCATCAAAATTCAGCATTCCAGTCTCCCTGACTGTCGCCACCCTCGGCATGCTGCTGGCGAGTTTGACGGTGCTGCGCTGGCGGCTGGATCAGGATCCGGATTTGAACCTCGACCTCAGCACGGTTAGCGATCCCTTGCCCGAGCTGCAGATTCGTCACGATCGTGGGCCGGTGATGGTCAGCTATCATTATCAGATCAACCGCAGTGAGGCGCATGCCTTTGCGGTCTGCATGCAGGATATGCGTCGCGTCAGACGGCGTGGCGGCGCGCTGAACTGGTCGCTGTATGAAGACATGCTGCAGCCCGGCATTTTTGTCGAGACCTTTGTGGTTGGTTCGTGGATGGAGCATTTGCGTCAGCGCGAGCGCTACACCATGAACGATCAAAAGATTCAGAATCGCGTGCTGGGATTCCATCAAGGTACAGCACTGCCGGAAGTTCGTTACCTCGTGGCGCCTGAATAAGGCGCTCTCATCTCTCGACATCAATAAGGCTGGAACATGAGCACATTCAAGACTCAGGATGGTACGCAGATCTATTTCAAAGATTGGGGTACCGGCAAGCCGGTGCTGTTCAGTCACGGCTGGCCGCTCGACGGCGATATGTGGGATAGCCAGCTGAATTTTCTGGCGGAGAAAGGCTATCGCGTTATCGCTTTTGATCGCCGGGGCTTTGGGCGTTCCGATCAACCGTGGGAAGGCTACAACTACGACACCTTCGCATCGGATATTAACGACCTGATTACTCATCTGGATCTGCAAAACGTTACGCTGGTAGGTTTCTCAATGGGTGGCGGCGATGTGGCGCGCTACATCAACAATTACGGCACAGCGCGGGTTGATAGCTTAGTGCTGCTGGGCGCGGTGACACCGATCTTCGGCAAGGCCGATGATTATCCGGCGGGCGTCGATTTGTCGGTGTTTGAAGGCATTCGTCAGGGCTTACGTAAAGATCGCGCGCAGTTTATCAGTGATTTTGCCACACCGTTCTACGGCATTAACGCCGGTCAAACGGTTTCACAAGGCGCGCTGACGCAGACAATGAATATTGCGCTGCTGGCGTCGCTGAAAGGGACGATTGATTGTGTTACCGCCTTCTCGGAGACCGATTTCCGTCCTGATATGGCGAAAATCGACGTGCCGACGCTGGTGATTCACGGCAGCAACGACCAGATCGTGCCGTTCGAAACCACCGGGAAAGTCGCCGCCGAAATGATTAGCGGTGCGCAGCTGAAAGTGTATGACAACGCACCGCACGGCTTTGCAGTGACGCATACCGATCAGCTCAACGCGGATCTGCTGACGTTCCTGCAATCGCTGTAACTCCGTAGGGTCGCCATTTATGGTGACCTGGTGCGCATGAATGCGCACCCTACGAAATGCGTTACAGACCCAACACCGATTGCGGCGCGGCGGCGGCGAATTTCTCTAATGCTGCCCCGTCGAGTCGATAACGTACCCACTCATTTAACGGCAGCGCATCGATGCTGAGATAGAACTCTCTGGCGGACTGATCCCAATCTAATGCACTCCACTCAATACGATTACACTGATGATTGACCGCGTGCTGCGCGACATACTGCAGCAGCGCTTTGCCTGCGCCCAGACCACGAAAATTGGGCGAGAAGTACAAATCCTCCATATACATCCCGCGACGCCCAAGCCACGCCGAGTAGCTACGCGTAATCACCGCATAACCGGCGGTTGAGCCATCAATCTCGCACATCAGCGCTTCGCTATTACTGTCGGGATTAAATAGCATCGATCTGATCTCTTCTGCAGTCGTCACTGACTGCTGCAATCCATGCTCATAAACCGACAACTCGGCAATCATGCCGTAGATGGCGTCTGCGTCTTCAGGATTGGCTGGCCGAATAGTCATCTTCATGCATTATTTTCTTTCTTAATCAGATTGATGCTGCTCAGCATAATGGGTATTGTTCGATGAAATAAGTGCAATAAAATCAATGATAGGTGAATTTCATGCATCATGTTCTGCGTCGACTGGACTTGAATCTTCTCCCCGTTTTCGACGCAGTTTTCAGGCACGGTTCGGTCAGGCTGGCGGCGATTGAACTCAATCTGAGTACCTCCGCGCTTAGCCACGCGTTGTCCCGATTACGTGATTTTTTTAAAGATCCGCTGTTTTATCGCGAAGGCCACAAAATGTGTCCCAGCGTCTATGCCTGCCAGCTGGCACCCTATATTGCCGAAACGCTAACCGGATTGAATCGGCATCTCAGCCCGGTGCAGCCTTTTAATCCCCTGACCAGCGATGACTGTTTTCGAATTGCGGTAACGGATTACACCGCTTTTTGCGTGTTTCCGGGTCTGATGAATGCGCTGACCAATACGGCACCCAAACTGAGTTTTGAACTCTGCCATTTGCCACATAATCCGGCGCTGATTGAATTACTCGCTGGTGAAATCGATATGGCGCTGAGTTTTAGCGAGCCGGAAGGCATGCATCATCCAGACCTGGAAGAGACCGATTTATTCAGTGATGAGTTTATTGTGATTGCCAATGCGCGACGTAGCAGCCTGAATCTTGAAGACTATCTTGCCGCCGGACATCTGGTCGTGACGCCGTGGAATGAAAAGCAGGGATTGCTGGATTCCCATCTTGCGCGCATGGGTCTTAAGCGCCGCATTGCCATTAGAACGCCATCCATGTTGAGCGCACCCTTTATTATCGCGGAAAGTGAATTGCTGATGGCGATCCCGTCCTTCGTCGCCAGTAAAATCAAACAAGCCGCCGATGTAAACTTGTTCAAACTGCCGTTTCCCGCGCCAAGGTTCACCGTGAAAATCTATTCACACAAACGCAGCGGTAAACGGGAACCCACTGAATGGATTAAAACCATGATGGCTAACAGCATTATGGAGAAAACCTACCGCTTTGATGATTAATGGGGCGGCGAACATTACGCCGCTTGCCACTCCTTCACCAGCGTTTTGACCAATTCAGCAGCAGGCATTTCCCGCGCCAGCGCCGCGCCCTGTCCGGCCCACTGCGCGCCAAAGCCGTGCACGCCTTTGGCAGCCGCTGCGGCGGCGAGGGCTTTGCCTAACGCATAGGTGAGTGGATAAGGTGGAATGGATTCCTGCGCGAATTCGCGCGCCAGGTGGCAGAAATCGTTGGTGAGACATCTTGCCGAGCGGCCAGAGATGGCGGCGATCATCTCGGTGCTGTTGGCCTGCTCGCTTTTCAGCGCCTGACGATACGCCGCATTGGCAGCGGATTCCGGGCACAGAATAAACGCGGTGCCCAGCTGTACACCCGCCGCGCCCAGCTTGAGCATGGCGGCAATGCCCGCGCCGTCCATCACGCCACCGGCGGCAATTACCGGCAGACGCGAAACCTGGCGAATCGCCTGCACCAGCGTAAAGGTGCTGAGCTGCTGATCGTCGCCTTGAGGCTGGAATATCCCGCGATGTCCGCCCGCCTCAATGCCCTGCGCCACAATAAAATCGATGTCGCCGGCTTCAATCACCTGAGCTTCACGAATACTGGTGGCGCTCGCCAGCGTAATAATGCCGCGACTTTTCAAACGCTGCACGAAAGCGGCGGACGGCAAACCAAAGTGGAAACTCACTGCGGCGGGCGCGGTCTCCAGCAACACCTCCAGCATTGCGTCGTTATCGACAAACGTTTGGTAAATCTCCGACAGCGCATCCGGCGGTGTCGCTTCATAGCGAGCAAACACCGGCTGAAAGCGGGCGATCCACGCCTGTTCTAGCTGTGGATTGCGCTGCACCGGCGCGTGACAAAAGACGTTGACGTTGATCGGTGCTGAGGTCAGCGCGCGCGTTTTGCGGATCATGATTTCCGCCTGCTGCGGTGTTGAGGCACCCACGCTGATCGATCCCAGCGCGCCGCTGTTACTCACCGCCGCCGCCAGCTCCGGCGTGGAGACGCCAGCCATCGGCGCCTGAATGATCGGATAAGTGAGGTTAAGCTTCTGGCACAGCGGATAATTCATTTTAGCCTCCTTGCTTAATTAACGGTGATTAACCACGTTAAACCCTTCATCGCTGTGTGGCGCAACGAAGTAGCTGCTGATCAGCGCAAACTGCGCATCGGTGGCGGCGAAGTCGTGCTGGCCGGATGCATTGCGCGCGTGCAGCCGCGATTTGCACAGTTCATCGGACACATCGAGGAAATGCAGTTGATGTTCAGCCTCGGCGCTGTTGATCACCGCCTTCATCCACTGGCGTTGAGCCACGGTGTTGGCGGGGAAATCCAGCACCACCGACACACCGCACTGCAGCAGCGAAATCAGATGCGGCGTCATCGCGTTGCGCAGTTTACCGGCACAGCGCACGTAATCCGCCACATCCTGCATCTCTTCAGCAAACAGATGCGCCAGCCAGGCATCTTCGCTAATGATCACCGCACCGGTTTGCTGCGCCAGCTGATGAGCTAACGTTGATTTTCCCGCCGCAATTTTACCGCACAGCAGATGCAACACAGGACGAGATGTGGACGCGCACGCAGATTCCATAAAACAGCTCCAGATAAGATGACGCATTAACATGCCGTGAAATGCCAGCCCAGTAAAGGGTGGCAGCTACACTTAGAACATCTGTACCTACAACAGGAGAATCCCGATGCATAAAATCGACTTTCCGGTGAGTAAAGCGCGCAAATATCTGGAGCCGGGTCCGGTGGTGCTGCTGAGTTCACAGTTTGAGGATCACCGCGACATCATGACGCTCGGCTGGCACACCATTTTGGAGTTCTCGCCGTCGCTGGTTGGCTGCATGATTGCCGGCGGCAATTACAGCCATGAACTGATTCGCCAGAGCGGCCAGTGCGTGATCAACGTACCGTCGGCCAATCTGGTGGATAACGTGGTAGCGATCGGCAACAGCCACGGCGATCGCCTTGATAAGTTTGATGCCTTCAACCTGACGCCCGAACCGGCCAGCGTAGTCAATGCGCCGTTAATCGATGAGTGCTTTGCCAGCTTCGAGTGCCAGCTGTATGACGATTCGATGGTGGATAACTACAACTTCTTTATCTTTGAGATCGTCAAAGCGCATGTGGCAGAAACGCCGGAGTTCCCCCCGACGCTGCACTACACCGGCGAAGGACGCTTTAGCGTGATGAGCAACTTGCGGCTCGACAAGCGCAGCGACTTTAAGCCAGAAATGTTAATTTAACTGCTTGAATTGATATGGGCTTGCCCCCACTTTTAACCTTTCGCCCTGACAGGAGTAAATATAATGGCAACCGAATATGCGGTGATCGCTGGTGGCTGTTTCTGGTGTACTGAAGCAGTGTTTAAAGATGTGATTGGCGTCGAGTCAGTCGAGAGTGGCTATACCGGCGGCGCACGTCCGAATCCAACCTACGAGCAGGTGTGCAGCGGCGCGACCGGCCATGCCGAAGCGATTCGCATCGGTTTCGATCCGGCGCAGGTGAAATATGGCGATCTGCTGGATATCAGCTTCGCCACCCATGATCCGACCACGCTGAACCGCCAGGGCAACGATGTGGGCACGCAATATCGTTCGGCGATTTTCCCGGCCAATCCTGAGCAAGAAGCCGAAGCGATTGCCGCGATTGCGCGTGCGCAGGAAGGCCTGAGCGATCCGGTGGTCACCACCATCGAGCCGCTGAAAGAGTGGTATGCGGCGGAAGGTTATCATCAGGATTATTGGGAAGGCGCAGGTCAGCGCAACGGCTACTGCATGGCGGTAATCCCACCGAAACTGCAGAAGCTGCGTAAGAGTTTTGCCAATCGGGTTAAATCGAGTTAATTCCCGCGTGAGTTCAGACGGTCGCCATGAATGGCGACCGTACGTGATACGCGACCTTCTGCAGTTTATCCGTCATAATACACGCCCTCTTCTCCTCCGAGAGCGATCATGTCTTCTTCACAGCAAGGAATCGCGGCGCGCAAGCAGCCGATGAAGCTCAATACGCTGGTCACTCTGATGCTCAGCGCGGTGATTGTGCTGGTACTGCTCAGCGTGCACATGTTCTATTTTTTCCAGATTGGCGCTTCAACGCGCGCGCAGTTGGAAGATAAGGCCATGGCGGTGGCGCGCACGTTGGCCAAATTTCCTGAGATTCAGCGCGCGCTGATATTGCCGCCAAATGCCACCAGCATCCAACCCATTGCTAAAGCCGTGCAGGAGAGCAATAACCTGCTGTTTGTGGTGGTGACCAACATGGATACCATCCGCTATTCGCACCTGAATCCTGAACTCATCGGTCAGCACTTTATTGGTACGGATATTGAGCCCGCGATACGCGGCCATGAAAATGTCTCCGTCAATCAAGGTGTACTGGGCCGGGCAATGCGCGTCTATACGCCGGTCTATAATGCGCAGCATAAGCAGATTGGTGTTGTGGTGGTGGGCATTTCACTCAGCGCCGTTACCGATCAGATTAACCAAAGCCGCTGGAGCATCTTGTGGACTATCCTGATTGGCACCTTTGCGGGCGCCATTGGCACCTTTGTGCTGGTACGCGTGCTGAAGCGCATCCTGTTTGGCCTTGAACCCTACGAAATTTCCACCCTGTTTGAACAGCGCCAGGCGATTCTCAATTCGCTAAAAGAAGGCGTGGTGGCGATGGACGATCAGGCGCAGGTGACGCTGGTGAATCAGGCGGCGCGTTCGTTGCTGAACGATTCGATGGGCACCATCAGCGGCGACCGCATCTACGATGCCTCGGTGATCAACGATCATCTGCAGGATGTACTGCACAGCGGGCGCGCACGGCGTGATGAAGAGTTAAATGTGAATGGCCGCGTGTTGCTGAGTAATACCGTACCGGTGCGCAGCCAGGGACGGATTATCGGCGCGGTCTGCACCTTCAGGGATAAGACGGAAATCAGTCAACTGATGCAGCGTCTGACGGGCATGGTAAACTACGTCGATGCGCTGCGTGAGCGCTCGCACGAATTTATGAACAAGCTGCATGTGATCCTCGGCCTGCTGCACATGAAAAACTACACGCAGGTGGAAAGCTACATTCTCAAAACCGCCAATAATTACCAAACGGAGATCGGTTTCCTGCTCGATAAAATTAAGTCGCCGGTGATTGCCGGTTTCTTGCTGAGCAAAATCAATCGCGCGTCGGATTGCGGCCATCGCCTGACCATCAGCGATGCCAGCTTCCTGCCCGACAGCGGCAATGAGCAGCAAATGGCGGCGCTGATTACGGTGATCGGCAATCTAATTGAGAATGCGCTGGATGCAATGAGCGAGCAGGTAGAAGGCGAGATTCACGTGATGCTGCACTACCAAAACGGTTGGCTGACCTGCGAAGTGAGTGATGATGGTCCGGGCATTGAAGCCGATCATCTCAGCACCATTTTCGAAAAAGGCTTCTCCACCAAAGGTGAAAACCGTGGTGTCGGGCTGTTTCTGCTGCAGCAGCAAACCGAAAATATCGGTGGCAGCGTAAGTGTCGAGTCAGAACCCGGCGTGTTTACCCAATTTTTAGTCCAACTTCCCTGGGATGGAGGAAACCAATCCGCATGATCAATGTGTTAGTGGTCGATGATGACGCCATGGTCGCCGAGCTTAATCGCGCGTATATCGGCCAAATTCAGGGCTTTCACTGTTGTGGCACCGCCTCAACCTTGAAGCAGGCGAAAGAGATCCTGTTCAACAGCGATACCGCGGTCGATCTGGTGCTGCTGGATATCTATATGCAGCAGGAGAATGGCCTCGATCTGTTGCCGGAGCTGCGCACGGCGCAGAGCGCGGTGGAAGTGATCATCATTTCGTCTGCTGCCGATGCGGAGAATATCAAAACCTCGCTGCACTACGGCGTGGTCGATTACCTGATCAAACCGTTCCAGTTCCCGCGTTTTGAAGAGGCGCTGACCGGTTGGCGGCAGAAGAAGTCGCTGATGGACAATCAGCATTACTATCAGCAAGCGGATGTGGATCTGCTGATTCACGGCAGTCCGGCGACGCAGCACGATAACAAGCGCCTGCCAAAAGGCTTAACGCCGCAAACGCTGCGCACGCTGTGTCAGTGGATTGATGCGCATCCGGGACACGAATTCTCCACCGACGAACTGGCGGCTGAAGTGAATATCTCGCGCGTATCCTGCCGTAAATACCTGATTTGGCTGGCGCAGATTAATATTCTGTTCACCAGTATTCACTACGGCGCGACAGGTCGTCCGGTGTACCGCTATCGTCTGCAGCCGGAATACCATTCGCTGCTGCAGCAATATTGTCAGTAACGCAGCTGCCAGTCGAAATCGAGCTGCTGGAAATGGAAATGATGCGGCGAGGAGCAGATGATCTGCCGATCGCGAGTAACGAAAACCGCGTCAATGTCGGGCTGGTCAGCGAGATAAGCCAGCCCTTTCTCCACGCCCATGCCATAGAGCAGCGTGGTGTAGATATCACCATCAATTGAGCGATCGGAAATCACCGTCACGCTCAGCAGTTCGTTATCCAGCGGATAGCCGGTTTGCGGATCAAAAATATGATGCCAACAGCGGCCATCCAGTTCGAAGTAGCGCTCATAAATCCCCGACGTCACCACCGATTTGCCCTGCACCTGCAGCACGCCTAACAGCTCATCATCGCGACCAAACGGCTTTTTCAGGCCAATGCCCCAACCTTGAGGTTCGTGCGGCGGCGAGCCCAGCGTTTGCACATTGCCACCCAGATTGATCAGCGCCTGCTGCACGCCCTGCTGACGCAAAAACGCCTGTACGCGATCGGCGATGTAGCCTTTGGCGATGGCACCGAGATCGATCTCCATGCCCGGCTGTTGCAAAAACACCGAGCGTTCGGCGGGATTGAGCAGCACCTGATGCGGATCGGTCAGTTTTAGTAGTGAGGCGATTTCTAGCGCAGGCGGTACGGCGCGACCCTGGAAGCCGATTTTCCAGCGTTTCACCACCGGGCCGATGGTGAAATTGAAGGCGCTCTCCGGCAGCAAACTCACCGCGTGCGCCACGCTGATCAAGGCAAATACTGGCTCGCTGACGATCACCGGATGGCGGCCTGCGGCGTGGTTGATCGACATCACTTCGGATTCAGCGCGATTAACGGTGAACAGGTTTTCTTGCTGTTTGATCAGTTGAAAGACGTGGCGGGCAAGCGTGGGATTGTCATCGAACAATTTGAGCAGAATGGGTGAACCCATTAGAACGGCAGAATAGGCATAGACGCCAGCGTCGGTGTTCATTGATGCCTCTTCTCAGAGAGAAAAAGATGCCTGCAAGTGACGTTAAGCACCATTCGGTCACCATGAATGGTGACCCTACAAAACCTGTAGGGTGCGCATTAATGCGCACCGAATGGAATGAACGACCTGACAGGCAGCGAGAGAGATTAATTTCCTAACGCCAGTTTAGCCGCATTATGACCGGCTTTGATACCGAAGATGATGATGTCAGCCACTGCGTTGCCGCCGATGCGGTTGGCGCCGTGGATGCCGCCGACCACTTCACCCGCCGCCCATGCGCCAGGAATCACCTCTTTCTGCGCATCCAGCACCGCAGTATCGGTGTTGATGGTCACGCCGCCCATGGTGTGGTGCACGCCCGGTGCGATACGAATCGCGAAGTACGGACCTTTATTCAGCGGATGACGCAGCGCAGTCTTACGACCGAAGTCTTCGTCATCCTGCTTCGCCACGAACTCGTTGTAACGACCGAGCGTGGTTTGCAGCGCTTCCTGATCCATGTTGAGTTTCACCGCCAACTCGTGTGGCGTTGGTGCGCTGATGACAAAACCTTTGGCGATGTATTCGTCAGCCGCTTTGTTGTTGGCGCGTACCTGCTCATCAAACACGATCCACGCACTCTTCTCTGGCAGCGCGATGATCTCAGCGGAAACTTTGTCACGAGTTTCCATTTCGTTATAGAAACGCTTGCCCGCCTGGCTCACCAGAATCGCCCCGCCGCCGCGCATCGCTTCGGAAATCAGGTACGAGGTGGTTTGCTCAACCGTTGGGTGAATCTGGATTTCGCCCATATCCACGGTATCCGCACCGATGTGTTGCAGCATGGCGATGCCGCTGCCGGTGGCACCTTTGTGGTTGGTGGTGACGAAACCGTCCAGCTCAGGGCGGTATTTCACCACCATTTCGCGGTTGGCACTGAAGCCGCCGGTCGCCACAATCACGCTTTTGGCGTTGATGATGCGGCTGTCGTTGTACTCATCCACCACTTTCACGCCGGTGACCGCGCCGTTTTCCACCAGAATTTCAGCAACCGAGGTTTCCAGTAGCACTTCGATATTGCGCTGGTTAACGTTTTTCACCAGGCCGCTAATCAGGAAGCCGCCGACCGCAGAGCGATCTTCCGGACGGTGCGTACGGTCAATGCTCATGCCGCCGGTGATGGTGATATCGCACAGCTCGATCTCTTTCGCTGCCAGCCACTCAATCGCTTCGGGCGCTTGCTCAACAAACTCGCGCAGCAGCACCGGATTATTTTTGAATTTGCCGCCTTTCAGCGTCTCTTCGTAGAACAGCTCTTTGCTGTCTTCGATGCCTTTCAGCTTCTGATAACGGGTTTCCGCTGCGTTCATACCGACCGAGGCTTTGATGGTGTTACCGCCGATGGTTGGCATCTTCTCGATGATCACCACGCGTGCGCCATCGTCATGCGCCTGAATCGCCGCCGCCAGACCGGCACCGCCGGTGCCCACTACAACGACGTCGTAATTGACCGGTGCGTTCGGGTTACCGCCCTCTTCAATCACATACTCTTTGCTTGAGGTGGTCATGGCGCGCGATACCGCTTTTTTCAGCGCTTCACTCTGCGTAGTAGCGCCGGTGATGGCATCCACGTGCGGGCTGTTCGCCACCAGAATGCGTTCACGCAGGCTTTCGAAGGTGCTGGTGAAGTCGACGTCGAGACTCGGATCCGGCACCAGCGAGATATCGGTGATACGGTCGGTGTCGAGCGTGACGTTGATTTTCAGCTTCAGCGCTTCGGCTTCCACTTTGGCTTGATACACGCCCGCTTTGTATTTACGGCCGGTATCGCTGGTGTCACGGATCATCGCATCCACCAGCGAGAAGCGCCACAGCGGTTCTGGAATGGTCAACTCTTCGCGCTTGGTGCTGTCAATATACAGCTCCATGTGCTGATTCTTGATGACGCGATCGGTCCAGTCCGGATAGGCGATGCAGGCTTTCCCCACCGCCACTAAATCGAAACCGTGCTCCAGCGCGTTCTCGGCATCTTCTTTATTAACGATGCCGCCGACGCCAATCACCGGCACTTTCGCCAGGTTAGGAGAACGTTGCGCCAGATATTTGGTGATCAGCGGCGTTGGGTCTTGAGTATCGACAATCGACGGACGCAGCAGTTGCCCCACCGAGAAGTGCACGTAATCGAGACCGCGTTCCGCCAGTTTCTCCAGCAGGTAAAGCGTGTCGTCCCAGCGGATGCCCGGCACTTCGAGCTCTTCCGGTGAGAAGCGATAACCGATGATGAAATCTGCCGCAGCAAAGCGGTCCGCCATCTTATGGGTGATTTCCAGCACTTCCAGTGGGAAACGTGCGCGATTGTCGCGGCTGCCTCCCCATTTGTCGTCACGCTGGTTAGAGTTTGGCGAGTAGAACTGCTGGATCAGATAGGTGTTGGCACCGTGGATTTCTACACCGTCGAAGCCGGCTTTGATCGCACGGTTCACCGCATCACCAAACTTGGTGATCATCACATCCACTTCTTCTGCAGTCAGCGCCTGAGGTTTGGTGGCACCGTCACGCGGTGCGGCGATGGCGCTCGGTGCGACCGGAGTTTTACCGCCGATCAGCGCCGGTTCCACCATGCGGCCGCCGTGATAGATCTGCAGAACCGCTTTGGAGCCTTGCGATTTGATGGCGTGGGCAATTTTCGCCAGACCGGGGATTTTGTTGTCGCTGTCGATACCGAGCGCACCTGGGAAAGCAGGTCCACGGTTATCAATAAAGCAGCACTCTACAATTACGGTACCGATGCTGCCGGCACGCACGCGATAATATTCGACAAGGTCACTGGTAACACCGCCATCGTAATAACCGGTACAGGTGGTCATCGGCGCCATAACCAATCGGTTTTTAAGCACCGCACCTTTCGGTAGCGTAAGCGGATTAAGAATCGGGGTGAGCGTATTCATGATGAGCAACTCCAGAATTAAGAAACTTTGTATTCAATTCTTTGGCGGTTCGGAGACATTTATAATTATTTGAGTGGTCCGATTTCATGGCGTAAATATACCATTTTATTTACTTACATAACCTTATTCGTTAGTTATATAAGTTTTACGCATGGAAATAATATTTGATACCTATTGCTGAAAGTTGCGCTGAGCTAAGTTTTAACCAAGACTTGACAAAAATCAACTTTTTCCTTACATTTAAAACAAATCCAGCCTTATCATAAAGATAAATCGTCTCCTTTCTCTGTTTTTTGCTTGATTTGTGCCGTTTTATTCACCTCACACAGTTAATTTTCACCTAATGGTTCATTTATTAAGGCGTGCATGTTTAAAGCAAAAAAACCACGAATAAATTTTATTGATCTGGATCAAAATAGATATTTTAATTAATCGCATCATAGGCGCATCCATTAGATAATTCGCGCATCAAATTTTGTAAATAGCGATTTATTAAAACTCAGTTTTAAATGTCACGACTAATCTGTTAAAAGAGTTTTGTAACTAAAAAAACCAGCTTGGTTCGGGGCGTATATACGCATTCTCCATAACTTGCAGACAAAACTATGAACACACAAACAACCCAGAGTGAATCCCTCACCGCGCCTCCCGCGGCACCGGGGAAGAAAAAGAACCGCCTGATAATGTTGTGCCTGCCAATTATTGTGGCTGTGCTGTTGCTGCTGGTGCCGACTCCTGCGGGATTGGAACCTTACGCATGGCACTTCTTCGCCATTTTTGTCGGGGTTATTGTGGGACTGATTTTCGAACCGCTGCCGGGCGCCGTTATCGGTTTAACCGGCGTGGTGGTGATTGCGCTGTTCAGCCAGTGGGTGCTGTTTAGCCCGGCAGAACTGGCGGATCCCAAGTTCAAAACCGCTGCGCAGTCGTTCAAATGGGCGGTAAGTGGCTTCGGCAATTCTACGGTCTGGCTGATCTTCGGTGCCTTTATGTTCGCCGCCGGCTACGATAAAACCCAGTTCGGTCGTCGCCTGGCGCTGATTCTGGTGAAGTATCTTGGCCGCCGCAGCCTGACGCTGGGTTACGCCATTACCTTCGCTGACCTGTTGCTGGCACCGTTTACGCCATCCAACACCGCGCGCAGTGGCGGTACCATCTATCCAATCATCGCTAACCTGCCGCCGCTGTACGGTTCAAAACCGAATGACCCAAGCGCGCGTAAGATTGGTTCTTACCTGATGTGGGTGGCGATCACCGCTGCCTGTATCACCAGCTCAATGTTCCTTTCAGCTCTGGCGCCGAACCTGCTGGCGCTGGCGCTGGTGAAAAGCGTGGTGGGCTTTGAAATCTCATGGGGCATGTGGTTCCTCGCCTTCCTGCCGCTGGGCGTGCTGCTGATTCTCACCATGCCGCTGCTGGCTTACTGGCTCTATCCGCCAGAAGTGAAAGTGAATGACGAAGTGCCGCGCTGGGCGACTGCTGAGCTGGAAAAACTCGGCAAGCTGAAACGTAACGAAATCCTGCTGCTGGGCTTCGTGGTTGCCGCGCTGATGATGTGGATCTTCGCCACCGCATGGATTGAACCGGCAATGGCCGCACTGTTAGTCATCGTGCTGATGCTGTGGACCGGTGTACTAAACTGGAATGACATCACCAGCAATAAAGCCGCATGGAACACCTTCGCCTGGTTCGCCACGCTGGTTGCGCTGGCAGATGGTTTAGCGCGCGTCGGCTTCATCGCCTGGCTGGGTAAAGAAGGTGCGATGCTGCTGCACGGTTACGATCCACAGGTTTCTGCCGTGGTGCTGTTAATCGCCTTCTACCTGCTGCATTACCTGTTCGCCAGTACCACCGCGCACACCACCGCGCTGCTGCCCGCAATGCTGACTATCGCCGCCTCAATCCCGGGCATCAACATGCCGGTATTCTGCCTGATGATGTGTGTTTCTCTGGGTGTGATGGGCATTATCACCCCGTACGGCACCGGCCCAAGCCCGATTTATTACGGTAGCGGCTATCTGCCAACCAAAGATTACTGGCGCCTGGGCACCATCTTCGGCGCGCTGTTCCTGGTTCTTCTGATGGTTGTCGCCTATCCATGGATGGTGATGATGTTCTGATGATGTTGCTTCGATGTTAAAAACGGAGCCGCGCATTACCGTGAAAATGTTATGATGCTCGCCAGTCAGCCCCTGCGGAGGGCTGGCGAGAGAAAATCGAATAACAGACTGCCTAATTTGTCGCCCGTCATGCTGGCGGGTAACACGAAGCTAAGTGAGCCAACATGTCGAACAAACCCTTCTATTATCAGAATCCCTTTCCTCTCGCCAAAGATGATACCGAATACTATCTGCTGAGCACTGATTACGTCTCAGTGGCCAACTTCGATGGCGAAGAAGTCCTGAAAGTCGATCCCAAAGCGCTGACGCTGCTGGCGAAGCAGGCATTCCACGATGCCTCTTTCATGCTGCGCGCCTCGCATCAGGCGCAGGTCGCGTCAATTCTTGCCGACGACGAAGCCAGCAAGAACGACAAATACGTTGCCCTGCAGTTCCTGCGCAACTCTGAAATTGCCGCCAAAGGCGTGCTGCCAACCTGTCAGGATACCGGCACCGCCATCATCATGGGCAAAAAAGGCCAGCGCGTCTGGACCGGCGGCGGCGATGAAGCTGCACTGTCGCAAGGCGTCTACAACACCTTTATTGAAGATAACCTGCGCTATTCACAGAATGCCGCGCTGGATATGTATAAAGAGGTCAATACCGGCACCAACCTGCCGGCGCAGATTGACCTGTATAGCGTTGATGGCGACGAGTACAAATTCCTGTGTATTGCTAAAGGTGGCGGTTCCGCCAATAAAACCTATCTGTATCAGGAAACCAAAGCGCTGATTACGCCCGCCAAGCTGAAAAATTATCTGGTCGATAAGATGATGTCGCTGGGTACCGCCGCTTGCCCGCCTTATCACATCGCGTTTGTGATTGGCGGTACTTCAGCCGAAGCCACGCTGAAAACCGTCAAGCTGGCCTCAACCCACTATTACGATTCGCTGCCGACCGAAGGTAATGAACACGGTCAGGCCTTCCGTGACATTCAACTGGAAGAAGAGCTGCTGAAAGCCTCGCAGGAACTGGGTCTCGGCGCGCAGTTTGGTGGTAAATACTTTGCCCACGATATCCGTGTGGTACGTCTGCCGCGTCATGGCGCATCCTGTCCGGTGGGCATGGGCGTCTCTTGCTCTGCGGACCGTAACATCAAAGCCAAGATCAACCGTGAAGGTATCTGGATTGAGAAGATGGAAGACAATCCAGGCCGCTACATTCCTGAAGAGCTGCGTCAGCAGGGCGAAGGCGAAGTGGTGCATGTCGATCTAAACCAGCCGATGAGCGAGATTCTGGCGCTGCTGTCGGCCTATCCGGTTTCAACCCGCTTGTCACTCAACGGCACTATCATCGTGGCGCGCGATATTGCGCACGCCAAGTTGAAAGAGCGCATCGATAACGGCGAAGGTCTGCCGCAGTACATCAAAGATCATCCGGTCTATTATGCAGGCCCGGCGAAGACGCCAGAAGGTTATGCCTCTGGTTCACTCGGCCCAACTACTGCAGGTCGTATGGATTCCTACGTTGACCTGCTGCAAGCTAACGGCGGCAGCATGGTGATGCTGGCGAAGGGCAACCGCAGCAAGCAGGTTACCGATGCGTGTCATAAACACGGCGGCTTCTATCTGGGCAGCATCGGCGGCCCGGCAGCGGTGCTGGCACAGCAGAGTATTAAGAGTCTGGAATGCGTGGAGTATGCCGAACTCGGCATGGAAGCGATCTGGAAAATTGAAGTGGAAAACTTCCCGGCGTTCATTCTGGTAGATGACAAAGGCAACGACTTCTTCCAGCAGATTCATAACAACTGCGCCGCCTGCGTGAAGTAATCTACGCATCGCACCAAAAAAAAGCCGTTATCGCGTGATAGCGGCTTTTTTATTGCGATATTTCTGACGAATTGATCATTAAATGAGGCAAAGCAGAAAAGTTAAAAACGGAATTGGCTCTCCAGCTGACGCAATGTTTCCATCCGCTGCGCCGTGGCGACTTCGCGTGCTTTCACTTCCAACAGCAGGTCAGCATCGTTCTGACCAATTACATACACCGCCTGACGTCCAGGCAGGTTAACGGTAATAATATTTTGCTCCACACCGTCCAGCATCTCGTCATGCTGTTCCAGGTAGTTATACAACGTGTTCATGGGTTCTCCTTGAAAATAGGTGGGCTATTCTGCCCAATCGCATCCTTTAAACACACAAGACCTGGCTTAAAGATGCCACTTCCATCAGAAGTTTCTGGCGATAGAGTCATCCTGCGGTCGCAAGATGACGAAGAGATGAAAAGGCAGCGAATCACTCCGCTGCCTTTTACCGTTAGAAGAAACCAAGCGGTTGCGTGCTGTAGCTCACCAGCAGATTTTTAGTCTGCTGATAATGGTCGAGCATCATTTTGTGAGTTTCGCGGCCAATCCCCGATTTCTTATAGCCGCCAAACGCCGCGTGCGCCGGATAGAGGTGATAGCAGTTGGTCCACACGCGACCGGCTTTGATCGCGCGGCCCATGCGATAGGCTCGGTTGATATCACGCGTCCACACGCCTGCGCCAAGCCCGTAAATCGAGTCATTGGCGATGGCCAGCGCTTCCGCCTCATCTTTGAAGGTCAGCACGCCGACAACCGGGCCAAAAATTTCTTCCTGGAACACGCGCATGCTGTTGTCGCCTTTCAGCAGCGTTGGCTGAATGTAATAACCGCTGGCAAACGCGTCCCCTACCTTTTCAACACCGCCGCCGTGCAGCACTTGTGCGCCCTCTTGTTGCGCAATCTCCAGATAGGAGAGGATTTTATCGAACTGCTGCTGTGACGCCTGCGCGCCAATCATGGTTTCGGTATCAAGCGGATCACCACGTTTGATGGTTTTGATACGCTTCATCACCGCCGCCATAAACGGCTCGAAGATCGATTCCTGCACCAGCGCACGTGATGGACAGGTACAGACTTCCCCCTGATTAAGGAAGCCGAGCACCACACCTTCGGCCGCTTTCTCAATGAAACTCTCTTCGGCATCCATGATGTCTTCGAAGAAGATATTCGGCGATTTACCCCCTAGCTCAACGGTGGACGGAATCAGACTTTTCGCCGCCAGCTCCAGAATATGGCCGCCGGTAGCGGTAGAACCGGTAAAGGCGATTTTGGCGATGCCCGGATGCGACGCCAGCGCTTCGCCCGCCTCTTTGCCGTAGCCGTGCACCACGTTAATCACGCCCGGCGGCAGCAGATCTTTGATCACTTCCATAAACAGCGTGATCGACAGCGGCGTTTGCTCGGCTGGTTTCAGCACCACGCAGTTGCCTGCGCCGAGTGCCGGTGCTAGTTTCCATGCCGCCATCAGCAGCGGGAAGTTCCAGGGAATGATTTGCCCGACCACGCCCAGCGGTTCGTGGAAGTGATAGGCGGCGGTGAACTCATCGATTTCAGCAGCGGTGCCTTCCTGCGCACGCACGCATCCAGCGAAATAACGGAAGTGATCGACCGCCAGCGGCAGATCCGCTGCCAGCGTTTCACGCACTGGCTTCCCGTTATCCCAGGTTTCGTTGACCGCAATGTATTCCAGATTCTCTTCCAGCCGATCGGCAATTTTCAGCAGCACCAGCGAGCGTGCCTGCGGCGAAGTTTTGCCCCACGCATCGGCAGCGGCCTGGGCGGCAGCTACGGCGTTATCGATATCGGCACGATCCGAGCGTGGGAACTCGCCAATGGTGGAAGCATTAATCGGTGAGGTGTTGACGAAGTAGTTACCGTTCACCGGCGCAACAAATTCGCCGTTGATAAAGTTGCCATAACGCGATTGCAGAGTAATGAGAGAACCTTGTTCTCCCGGAGCAGCGTAACGCATGGTGTTTCTCCTTGCGGACAGAGTGGCGATTAACAACTATGAAACCTGTTATTAACATTGAGCGATCAACGCCAGCCTGTCAGATCGCAGAAGGGGAAACTGTGACCGCATCGAAGGAAATCCGGCACAGCCCATCGCTTTACGATTTTTCACATTGCCCTAAGTTTCAGCCAGGTCTTGTATGCCTAAAATGCAGCCTGTGTATCATCCCCAGTTCCGTTACGGAAAATTCCGAGTTTTCCCACTTATGCCGCAAAAAGCGGAACATGGGCGAAATATGTGGTCAATATGAAGCAGGATACTAACCAGGAGAAACAGATGTTGGCTTCAGCCCTGACGTTAATGCGCGCCAAAGCGAACTTTGTTCAGCAATTCATCCGTAACCCGCGCAAAATGGGCAGTATCACGCCCTCTTCCGCCGCGCTGTGCCGCACCATGTGCGATGCGGTGAATTGGGATAACAGCCTGCGTATCGCTGAACTCGGCGCCGGTGACGGCGTGCTCACACGCCACGTACTGTCGCGTATGTCACCGCAAGCTCAGTTGGATGTGTTCGAAATTAGCCCGGAACTGGTGAAAAGCCTGCGGGGATTGCCCGATGCGCGCATGCAGGTGCGCGCCTGCTCGGCAGAATATCTTGCTGGGGAATATGATGTGATTTTCTCTGGCTTGCCGCTGCTGTCATTACCGCCCGCCACACGTGACAATATTCTCAGCGCGGTGCATGATGCGCTGGGTCCACGTGGCGTATTCGTGCAGTTTCAATACACCTCGTTCACCCAACCCAATTTGTCACGCTACTTCACCTGGGAACGCCAGCGGGTGCTGAAAAACATGCCACCCGCGTGGGTTTATCGCTGCACGCGTAATTACGCGCCCTGAACCTGTGCGCGCGGCTGCGGCCGCGTTTGCAGCCAGAAGCGGCGCAGCAGTTCGCGTGACCAATCTTCCCCCGCCAGTTGCGTACCATCGTCACTCACGCCCGCGGGTAAACAGGCGCTCATAATGTCGTGGGTAAATTCCGGATGGAACTGCACCGACAGCGCCTGCGGCGAATAACGCAGAATCTGACAGCCATCCAGCGCCGAGCTCGCCAGCACCTGCGCATGCTGCGGCGGCGTTAGCACCGATTGCCGATGTGACAACCACGCATGAAATTCACCCGGTAACGCAGCCAGCCAAGGATCGTTGTGCGCCTGCGCGCTGCGCGTTAGCGGTTTCAGTCCACGCTCCCAGCCATGCGGGTTATCGCCCACTTTGCCCCCCAGCGCATATGCCATCAATTGATGTCCGTAACAGACGCCAAGCAGCGGCAGATCCGCTTCCAGCGCGCCCCGAATCCAGGCGGCGGTGCGTTCGCTCCAGTCAGCGTGATCGGTCACCATCGCCCAGGAACCACTGAGGATCGCGCCACTGACGCGGTCAAAGGCCGGTAAATCATCACCCAGATGCGGACGCACAATCACATAGTCATCAGGCTGCAATTGCAGCGCGTCGATAAACCAGCGGGGTTGTTCACCAATTTGCGCCACAACCTGCGGCGGCGGAACTTCGAGTTGAATAAGAGCAAGAGGTAAAGCGCGGGTGTGTGTCATGCCGAATACGGTCCTCATTATGGTCGCCTTTCGGACGTCCACTTTGACAGTAAATCAGCGACATGTCTTATTTTTTTCCTGCATAAGCTAATGCTTAAGCGAAAAAAATTTCGCCAGACATGCCCGAAGTACGCACCTTCATGCCATCATTAGCCGGTGATAATCTTTGTACAGCGTGAAGGAAGACCTCGTGGCAGTGCGGCATTTTTTAATGGTTCTGATGGTGGTTTCCATCTGGGCTTTCAACAACGTGGCGGTGAAGTGGGGATTACTGGAACTTCCGCCGCTGTTTCTCACCTGGATGCGCTTTGTGGTGGTGGCGATTGTGCTGGTGCCGTTTTGCCGCATCACGCGCGCACAATTGCCGTGGCTGCTGACGCTGGCATTCACCTTTGGCTTTATGCACTTCTCGCTGCTGTTTGTCGGCATGCGCTACACCGATGCCGGCACCGGCGCCATCGTGGTTCAGCTCGGCACGCCGATTGCCATGCTGCTGGCGATGGTGATATTGAAAGAGAAATTGCGCCTGGTGCAGCTGATCGGCATCGCTATTTCGCTGAGCGGCGTTGCGGTGCTGTCGGGCAGCCCGACCATTCCGGCCTGGTGGGTGCTGTGTATTCTGCTGTGCAGCGCGTTTGGCTGGGCAATCAGCAATATGATTGTGAAGAAATCACCGCCGATAAAACCGCTGACGCTAACCGGCTGGATCTCCTTCCTTGCGGTGCCGATTGTTGGTGCCGCTTCGTGGCTGACCGAATCCAATCAATTTTACGCATTAGGCCACGCCGGCTGGCGCGGCTGGTTTGGCATTCTGTATAGCGCGCTCGCCTCGTCAATTGTCGCCTATACGCTGTGGTATGCGCTGCTGAAGAAGTACAACGTCAACCTGATCATGCCCTATTCGCTGCTGACGCCGGTGCTGGCGGTGTTGATGGGCGTTTTTGTCTTGGGTGACAGCATGAACAGCTTTAAGATTCTCGGCGCCTCGTTAGTGGTGTTGGGTACCGCCATTGCGGTGATCAATCTGCGTAACCTGCGGATGCACGCGCGTTTCCCGCGCTTACGCCGCCGATAATCCGCTCTGCTATGCTTGAGTCTCGCGCATTATCCGGAGACTCAACATGGATTCTCAACGTGCTGCCGCACTGTGGCAGCAAATGTGGCAGGGATTGCGAGGCGCGGACCCGCTTCCCTCGCCTACTTTTCTCCAGCCCGACACCTTTTCCTCTGCCTTTGCCGTCAGCGAACTGGCGGCCACCAGCATTGGTCTTGCCAGCCAGGCACTGAGCGATCTGCTCGGCCAGGCCGCACCGGTCAGCATCAATGTCCGTCTCGCCTCGCGCTGGTTTCAGCACAGCCTGATCCCGCTTAATCGACCGCCTGCCGCGCTGTGGGATGAATTCGCCGGTGATTACACCAGCGCCGATGGCTGGATCCGCCTGCACACCAACGCGGCTCATCATCGTGCGGCGATGGAGCGCGTGCTCGGCCAGCATGCTAATCGTGCCGCACTGGCCGATGCAGTGGCACGCTGGCCCGCCGCTACGCTGGAACAGGCCGTGATTGATGCTGGCGGCTGCGCCGCGCAGATGCGTAGCGAAGCGCAATGGCTTCAGCATGCGCAAGGCCGCGCCGTGCAGCAGGAAGCGCTGATTGCCCAACAGGCCACCGACGCTGCACCCGCGCCTGCCTGGCTGTTATCGCCCGCGCGGCCGCTGCTCGGCGTACGCGTATTGGATCTCACGCGCATCATCGCCGGTCCGGTGGCGACGCGTTTTCTCGCCAGCCTCGGCGCGCAGGTGCTGCGCATCGATCCGCCCGACTGGCACGAACCAACGCTGGAAGAGGAGATCACCTGTGGCAAACGCTGTGCGCGGCTTGATATCAAATCCCGCACCGGGCGTGAACAGCTGCGCCAGCTGTTGCAGCACAGCGATGTGCTGGTACACGGTTATCGTGCCGATGCGCTGGAAAAACTCGGGCTGGATGCTGAGACGCGCCGCAAACTCGCGCCGGGCTTAGTGGATGTCAGCCTCAATGCGTGGGGCTGGAGCGGGCCGTGGCGCAACCGGCGTGGCTTCGACAGTCTGGTGCAGATGGGCTGCGGCATCGCCGAACAAGGCATGCGCTGGAGCGGCAATAACCAGCCAACGCCGCTGCCGGTGCAGGCGCTCGATCACGCCACCGGTTATCTGATGGCTGCGGCGGTGCTGGAAGGTTTACGTCAGCGGTTGATCAATGGCGTTGGCTGGCAGGCGCGTTTATCGCTGGCCCGCACCGCGCGGCTGTTACAGCAGTTCGGCGCCGCGCCGGAGAATGTGCAAAACGGTATCCACGCGCAGCACGATGACGCGTTGAGCGCGATAGAGATTAATCAATGGGGAATTGCCGAGAGATTGCGTGCCGCAGCGTATTTGCCCGGCACGCCAATGATCTGCGCTACGCCAGGCGTGAAGCTCGGCAGCAGCGCAGCCAGCTGGTAACGGTTAGGCCTCGTCGCCCTGCTCTTCGTTCAGCTCGTCGTACATCGCCTGAATCGCCTCACGGCTTAGCGCCGCCAGCGTGCGATAAAATGCCGTGGTAGCATGCGCTTCCACTTTGCCGAGGAACGCGCCGCACCACGGCAGCAGATACTCATCAAACAGCGCCAGCTGCGCGGCGGATTCATCTTCCGCTGACTGATCTTCCAGCCACGATGCCGCCAGCAGCAGCACGCCAAAGTGATCGGCGGGAGCTTCGCTCAGCGGCATGCCGCGCGCGCTGAGAAATGCACGCACGTCCGCTTCAGCAACACCGTTCGGCCATTGGGATGCGTACGGCGGCACGCTGCAATCGCTGCCAACAAACAGCGCGTTGTAGTCGGCGGCCAGCGCCTGCGGATCGCTATTCTGCTGCAGGCGCGTCAACAGTTCATCCTGCTCCAGCGGCCACTGCTGTTGCAGTTTGCCTTCACGCAGCAGAGTGAACAATGGCACCAGCAGCGGATCCTGCGGCTGGCGATTAAACAGCGAGCCGATGACGCGGCAGAGAATGGAAAACTCATTCATGCAACAGAATTCCTTGAGGCAAAAAAGTTAAAAATCAGCAAATTCGGCAATCGTTTTACCGGTGCGCAGTTCGAGGAAATCGAGCAGGCGACGCGGCGTGACATTTAACACGCGATCTTCAGGAAAATCCACTTCGCTGGTGATGCGCAGGCAGTGTTCGAAATTGCCCAGCGTAAACGCCGTATGCGAATCGGAGCCAAATGCCAGTTTACCGCCGGCATCGCGCACCGCTTCGGCAATAGCGCGACAGTTCGGTTCGCTGCCGAGGCGCGAATGGGTAAAGGAGGAGTTGTTGATCTCCAGCGCCACATCGTAATGCGCGGCGGCTTCGGCTATTGCGCGGATATCCACCGGGAATTTCGGGTTGCCCGGATGCGAAATGATATGCACCAAACCGCCCGCCATCGCCGCAATCATCGCTTCGGTGTGATGCTTTTTATCACGCGGTGCATAAACCGGCTCGTGGAAGCCCGCGACGATCAGATCCAGCGCATCGAGCATCGGGCCGCTGCAATCGATCTCGCCCTGCTGATTTTTGATGTTGGCTTCAATACCGCGCAGCACGCCAACCCCATCAATCACCCGCGGCCAAATGCGCATGTTAACGAAGTGCCAATAGTGCGGCGCATCGGCCATATCCGGACCGTGATCGGTAATCGCGAACAGCTTCAGGCCGTTCTTTTTCGCCTGCGCCACATAATCATGCAGCGTGCTGTAAGCATGCGTGCTGGCAACGGTGTGCATATGTAAATCAACGGGATACATCTTCATCTCCTGACCCAATGTGAATTAATAACCGCGCTGGCGATCGACCAAACCACCCGGCTGTTGACCTTGCTCCAGAGCAAGTATGGCATCCGCAATGTAATCCATCGCCTCGGCTGGCAAGGTAATCGCTGCAGTATGTGGCGTGATTGTGACATGCGGATGAGACCACAACGGATGATCGTGCGGCAGCGGCTCGGTCTGGAACACATCCAGCGCGGCGGCGGCCAATTGACCGCTGTTCAGCGCCGCCAGCAGATCGACTTCCACCACATGCGCACCGCGCGCCAGATTAAGGAAGCAGGCACCGTGCGGCAACGCGCTGAGCAGCTGGCTATCAATGAGGTTGGTGGTTTCCGGCGTGGTGGGCAGCAGATCGATCAGCACCTGCGTGCCCTCGAGGAAGGCATTGAGTTGATCGCGGCCATGGAAGCTTTGCACGCCGTCGATGTGCTTCGGCGAACGGCTCCAGCTGCGTAACGGGAAGCCCCATTGACGCAAACTCTCCAGTACGCTGCGGCCTAACACGCCTGCGCCAAGCACGCCAATGGTGAAGTTGTGGCGATCCAAGCCATCGAGCTCTTGCCACTTTGCTTGCTGCTGAAGTTGACGATATTCGGCGAAACGGCGGAACCAGCCCAGCACGCACCAGTTAGCGTATTCCTGCATCTGGCGCGCCATGCCGGTATCTTCGAGGCGGAATAACGGCACGTTGTCAGCCAGCATTTGTGGATTGTCACGCAGCTGCTTGAGGATCTCGTCCACGCCCGCGCCCATGGCAAACACGCCTTTCAGTTGACGCCCCGCCAGCATCTCAACCGGCGGCGAACGCACCACAGCGTAATCGGCCGGCGCGTTGTCGCCCGGCTGCCAGTAACGCACGCGCGCCTCAGGTAAACGCTGATGCAAACCTTCCAGCCAGCCCTGCGGCGCCAGCGACGGGTGATACCAGATAATCTCCATTCGACTCTCCTTTTTTTTGCTTCAGCCTCAGGCAAATAGCCGAACAGGGCAAGCAAAAACCTTAGCCTTGATGCAATTTCTCGCGTGATTAATTCCGGGCGCTTCACATTTCCACCGCTGTACAAGGCTAAGCGGTGCGATTGCGACTAAAGTTGTTCGGGTGGTCAATGCGTTAGCACACCACCTTTTCGGACAAGGAGAAAAACCGATGATAAAAAATGCCGTATTCACGCCCGCGCGTCTGACCTTTTTACTCAGCGCTGCGTTGCTGGCCGCTGCCAGCAACGCACACGCCGACGATCAAAGCCGCATGCTCAGCAACCAACCGCAGCCGCCAGATGTGCGTCTGGGACCGCTTTTCAATGCCGTGCAGCAGGCGAAATTTTATCCGGACCAGAAAACCTTCGCCGATGCGGTGCCGAAATCCAATCCCTCTTCGATTCTGGCCGACTGGCAGATGCAGAAAAGCCAGCGCAACTTCGATCTCAAGCATTTTGTCGACAGCAACTTCACGCTGCCAAAAGAGGGAGACAAATATGTGCCGCCCGCCGGGCAAAGCCTGCGCGAGCACATCAACGGTTTATGGCCGGTGCTGACACGCACCGCGCAAAGTGCCAGTCAGTACGATTCGCTGCTGCCGCTGCCGAAACCTTACGTGGTGCCAGGCGGCCGATTCCGCGAAGTCTATTACTGGGACAGCTACTTCACTATGCTCGGCCTGGCGGAGAGCGGTCACTGGGATCGCGTGCAGGATATGGTGGATAACTTCGCCACCGAACTCGATAAATATGGCCATATCCCCAACGGCAACCGCAGCTACTATCTCAGCCGCTCGCAGCCGCCGTTCTTCAGCCTGATGGTTGACCTGCTGGCAACGCACAAAGGCGACGATGTCTATCGCCAATACTTGCCGCAGCTGCAGAAAGAGTACGATTACTGGATGGCGGACAGCGACAAAGTTGCAGCCGGCCAGGCCAGCAAACGCGTGATTAAACTTAGCGACGGCACGCTGCTTAACCGCTACTGGGACGATCGCGATGCACCGCGCACCGAATCCTGGCTTGATGACGTCAACACCGCGAATAAAGCGCCGGATCGTAATAAGCAGCAGGTTTATCGCGACTTGCGTGCAGGCGCGGCATCAGGCTGGGATTTCAGTTCGCGCTGGTTCACCGATGCGCACAATCTGGCGTCGATTCGTACCACGCAGCTGGCGCCGGTCGATCTTAACAGCCTGATTTTCCACCTCGAACAGACATTGTCTAAAGCGTCCAAACTGGATAAGCAGGATGACAAAGCCAAACAGTTCGCGGCGGATGCCGAGAAACGCCAAGCGGCGATCAATCGCTATCTTTGGGATGACAAAAAAGGCTGGTACGCCGATTACGATTTCCAGAAGAAGCAGGTTCATCCACAGCTGACCGCCGCCACGTTGTTCCCGCTCTATATGCAGGTGGCGAGTGATAAGCAAGCTGAGCGCACCGCGTCCGCCGTCGAAAAACAGCTGCTGAAACCGGGCGGTCTGGTGACCACCACAGTGAATAACGGCCAGCAATGGGATGCGCCAAACGGCTGGGCGCCGCTGCAATGGGTGGCGGTGGAAGGTCTGGAGCATTACAAGCAGCCGAAACTGGCGCAGCAGATTGGTCAGCGCTTCCTGCAGAACGTGCAGGCAACCTATGACAAGGAGCATAAGCTGGTTGAGAAATATGTGGTTGAAGGCGCGCAGTTGGGCGGCGGTGGCGGCGGTGAATATCCGCTGCAGGATGGCTTCGGCTGGACCAACGGTGTGACGCTAAAGCTGCTCGATAAGTACTGCCCGAAAGATAAAACCTGTAATAACGCCGGCGATATCCCGAATATGCCGGTTTTGAGTAGCGCGAAGTAACGTTTTTCCTGATCCATACGTAACCGTTGTAGGGTCGCCATTTATGGCGACCATTAAACCAGGTGCGCATTAATGCGCACCCTACGAAAACCACGCATATCCGTCGTAGGGTCGCCATTCATGGCGACCATCAACCCAGGTGCGCATTAATGCGCACCCTACAACCTCATATGCTTGCACGCTAATCCCGCCCTGCCTGTGCATTTTCCTCACAACCCTCTTACAACAAACTCACATCTTGAAACACTCGCTACAAAAGATAATAATTCTCAATCTAATATCGATAGCTATTCCCATTAAAATATCAGGAACCTCTCATGACCTCGCTGTTTACCCTTAACCGTGGCCGCGTTCTGTGCGCGCTTGCGCTGGCTTTACCCGCTGCAAGCTTCGCCGAAGAGTCGATTGTCGTCACTGCGCAACCGCAAGAGAACGCCACCTCGCCGACGCAGGGCTATCTCGCCACGCGGAGCAGCGGCGCCAGCAAAAGCGATCAGCCGCTGATTACCACGCCGCAGTCGATTTCGGTAGTGACACGTCAGCAGATGGAAGATCAGGGCGCGCAGGATCTCAATCAGGCGCTGGGTTACACGCCGGGCGTGTTCACCAACTTTGGTGGTGCCGCCACGCGTTACGACACCATCGCTCTGCGTGGTTTCCACGGCGGCGATGTCGACAACACCTTCCTCGATGGCCTGCGCGTGATGAGTGACGGCGGCAGCTTCAACATCCTGCAGGTGGACAACTGGTTCCTTGATCGCATTGATGTGATCAAAGGTCCCTCCTCCGCGCTTTACGGCCAAACGGTGCCGGGCGGATTAGTGAACATGGTGAGCAAGCGTCCGCAGTTTGCCGAAGAGGGTCACTTCCGCCTGTCGAGCGGCACCAACGCCACCAATAGCGCCGCTTTTGATTACACCAACGCCATCAACGACCAGTGGGCGTTTCGCTTAACCGGCATCACGCGCAACAGCGATACGCAGTACGATCACACGCGTGAAGAGAAATATGCCATTTCGCCACAGCTGATGTGGCAGCCAAGCGAAGACACCAACTTAGTGCTGCGCGCCTATCTGCAGAAAGATCCGTCCGGCGGCTATCACGGTTCGGTACCGGCGGAAGGCACGCTCTACAGCCATAACGGCCGCAAGTTGAGCGACAGTTTCTATGAAGGCGACAGTTCGCTCGATCAGTTCAAACGTCGCGAGCAGATTTACAGCTATGACTTCTCACACCGCTTCAACGAAGTCTGGTCGGTATACTCCACCGGCAGCTACAGCCACTCGAATACCGATCTCGATCAGGTTTATCAGATTGGCTGGAATGCAACTAACCCTGACCTGCTGAACCGCTATTACTCCGGCGAGCGTTCATCACTGAGCGCATGGGCCAACGACAACCGCTTGCAGGCGGATTTTGCCACCGGCGCGGTTCAGCATCGCGTGACGCTGGGCGCGGAATACCATCGTTATAAAAATGACATCACCAAAGCCAGCGGTGCCGCTAGCGCGCTGAATGCGTGGAACGGCGAAGAAGTGGGCATCATGCCGGACTTCGACTGGACATCGCAGACGCGCCGCTACTATCAAACCGGTTTGTATCTGCAGGATGAGTTGCAGCTCGATCGCTGGCATCTGGATTTGTCGGGACGCTATGACCGCATCGTGTCGGAAAACGGCACCAGCCGTCGTCAGGACGATCACATCAGCGGCCGCGCCGCGCTGCTGTATGCCTTCGAGAACGGCATCTCGCCTTACGTCAGCTGGAGCCAGGCAATTACACCGGCTTCGTTAACCGATCCGCAGGGCAATCAGCTGAAACCGACCACCTCAGAGCAATATGAAGCGGGCGTGAAATATCAGCCGGTGGGCACGCGCGATATGTACTCAATCGCGCTGTACGATTTGACTCAGGACGATGTCGCCAACCGTAACGTGCAGGACGGCACGTACACGCCGTCGGGCAAAGTGCATTCGCAGGGCATCGAGTTGGAAGCGCGCAATCAGCTGACGTCGCGTTTCAGTACCATCGCTGGCTATACGCTGAACCATCTGCGCTTTAAAGATTCCGTGGACGGTAACGATGGCCATACGCCGTATGTCACGCCGAACAGCATGGCATCGTTGTGGGGACATTATCAGTTTGATTACGGCTTGAGCGCCGGGGCCGGTGTGCGCTATATCGGCAAACAGTGGGCGGATAACGAGAACACTACGCGTCTGCCATCCGTGACGCTGTTTGATGCCTCGGTTCGCGCCGATCTGGGCGCATGGAACTCACAGCTGAAAGGCGCCTGGCTGCAGGTGAATGCCAACAACCTGACCGATAAAAAGTATCTGGCCGCCTGTTATGGCACCGGTTACTGCTATCGCGGTGCCGAGCGCACGGTCATGGCCACGGTGGGCTACGACTTTTAATCAGGCATAAAAAAATCCGCCATCCTTTGCGGGATGGCGGATTTCATCAAATCTCTATGCTGTTAACTTCGTACTTTACGGTAAATCCACAGCACCACAATGGCACCAATCACGGCCACCACGAAGCTACCGAAGTTGAAACCGTCAACTTTACCGAAACCAAACAGGGTACTGATCCAGCCACCGACAACCGCACCTACCACACCCAGAACCACGGTGATGATAAAGCCGCCGCCATCTTTACCCGGCATAATCCACTTCGCGATAATCCCGGCAATCAGACCAAAAATAATCCATGAAAGAATACCCATGTACTGCTCCTTACGTTATTAATCAATGTGTTCACCGCCTCTAGTATAGACGGGATTTTATGATCTGCCTCGCAACTTACCGCAGTAAATAATCGTTAGCTAATTAAAGGTTAGCGCAGCCACGCCGATAACTGACGAACAGCATTGTCAGTCGTGAAAATAACAATCGGATAAGTGGAGCAGGACGTGGGAGAAGCCGATAAAGAACAATACCTCAAGCGAGGCACGTTAGCGGTTTTGGGCGTGATGAAGGATCTGTTGCGTTTTCAAACCCCGTTGATGGTGAATTTTTCGCGTGGTCAGTTTATCAGCCGCATGCTGTCAGCCGATGAAGATCAGGTGATCTTTGACCTTGGCAGCAACGCGCTGGATAACGATTTAGCGCTGCAAGGTGGTGAAGTGAATATCTTTGCCGAAACGCACGGTGCCAAAGTCGAATTTAGCTTAATCGGTTTACAGCGTATCGAATTCGAAGGCTTGCCCGCTTTTGCTGCGTCGCTACCTGAACTGGTGTGGCAGATTCAACGCCGTGAGTTCTTCCGTGTCAATGCGCCGCTGGAGCCGGTTTTTTATTGCCATAGCCAGTGGCCGGATGGAACCACTGCGCGTTTTCGCCTGCAGGATCTGTCATTGGGCGGCGTGGGCGTGCTGCTGGACGAAGCGCTGCCAGAGGGTCTCAATCGCGGCGATACCTTTAAAAAGCTGCGCGTTGACCTGGCTGAGTACGGCCACTTTGAGGTGACGGCACAGCTGCTGCACATTGGTGAGCGCACCATGGTGACCAGCAAGAATGAAACCCGCGTCACTCCGCGCCTCAGCTTCCGCTTTACCGCTATCGAGCCGATTCAGGAACGCCAGCTGCAGCAGGTGATTTTTGCGCTGGAACGTCTGGCGCGCGATAAGGCCAACCGTTTCCAATAGCTTCGTTCAATTTTATGGCGTAATGCTTGTCAGCCAGGCGTGAATCGGTCGCCATGAATGGCGACCCTACAAAGGATTGGCGCGTTTTTTTGTAGGGTGCGCATTCATGCGCACCTGCATACATATGTAAATTAATGCTTAACTGAGCGGCTTTACGCCACTCATGGCGACCAATCCCCCAGATCCACACAAAACCGCACCCATCATCGTGGCTGATAACGGCAACGCGCCACCGCATCCAGCCAGCCGTGATAATTCTCCTGCATGCTTTTCGCCTGATCTTCACGCGGCATAATTACGCTGCCGCCCTGCAACGCCTGCATCTCACTGCCCTGCTGCCACCAGCCTAAGGTGCGGCCCGCTAATAGCGCGGCACCCAGCGCTGAAACTTCTGCCGTCGGTACGCGCTTCAATGGCCGCTGCAACACATCGGCCTGCATCTGCATCAACCAGCCGTTTTCCGTGGCGCTGCCATCCACGCACAGCGCAGGAAGTTGCACACCGCTGGCCTGCTCCATGGCAAAAAACACGTCGGCGATCTGGAAAGTGATCGATTCCAGCGCCACGCGCGCCAGCACTTCCGGCGTTGCTGCATCGGTCAAACCACACACCATGCCGCGCGCTTTTAAATCCCACCAGGGCGCGCCGAGACCAGAGAGCGCCGGTACAAAATAGATGCCCTGATTGTGTTCGCTGCGCTGCGCCAGCGCGGTGAGTTCTCGTGGATCCTTGATGCCCAGCATGCGGCCCAGCCACGCCGCGCCGGAACCGGTGTGGGTAATATTGCCTTCAAAGGCATAGCGCAGCGTGCCGTCGTGCCACGCCACCGTGGTGCTGAGGCCATTTTCCGTTAGCAGCGGCGTCGCCATCGACATCATCAGTGACGAACCGGTGCCGTACGTGGCTTTGACCACCTCTTCGCTGCCACTGCGCTGCGCTTGCAACGCAGCGTGCGAATCGCCGATGCGCGACAAAATCGGCGTGCCGGGCGCTAAACCGGGAATATCGTTACGTGTCACTACACCCTGCGCGCTGGCCGAGGGCACAATCTGCGGCAGCGCTGCGCGGGGAATATGGAACAGCGCCAGCAGTTCCTCGTCCCAATCGCCGCTGTGCAGGTTATACAACTGGGTGCGCGCCGCATTGGCATGATCGGTGACAAAGCTTTCGCCGCCACTCAGTTGCCAGCTCAGCCAGCTATCAACGGTGCCGATACAGAGTTCACCGGCCTGCGCGCGAGAAAATCCGTTCGGCAGCGCGGCCAGCATGCCGGTAAGTTTGCCGGCCGGAAACATCGGATCGACCGCCAACCCGGTAAGCCCAGTGATGCGCGGCGCTTTACCCGCCACACGTAAATCGCGGCAAAACGCCTCCGAACGGCGATCCTGCCAGCTGACCAGCGGCGTCAGCGGCTGACCGTTATGTCGCTGCCAGATCAGCACCGATTCGCGCTGGTTGCTGATCGCCACTGCCGCAACTTGCGCACCCGCACACTGCGCCAGACAATCGCTCACCGCCTGTTTCACCGCCTGCCAAATCGCCAGTGGATCCTGCTCCGCCAAACCCGGCTGCGGATGTTCCAGCGTCAGCGGCTGGCTGCCGCGTGCCACCACGTTGCCGGCACGATCGACCGCAATCGCTTTCGCATTGGTGGTGCCTTCATCAATTGCCAGTATCACCGAACCTGCCATCTTTACGCTCCTGCACAGATGCGCGCTGCACTCTTCACTACGCTGGCGGCATCAATGCCATGTCGGGCACGGGTTGAGGCGCGATCGCCCGCAATCGCGTATTCGCCATCGGGGATACCCAAACGCAGCAGCGGGATGCCACAGCCGCCTTCCGCCAGCACTTCTGCCACCAGGCTGCCGACGCCGCCGTTGACGTTGTGTTCTTCCACGGTAATTACCGCTGGATAGTGATTTAACAGCTCGCGCAGCTGTTGGGTATCACAAGGTCGAATCGATGGAATGCTGATCACACCCGCTGTAATGCCTTGCTCATGCAGTTGCTCGGCAGCGTGAACCACCTCGTGAACCGTCGAGCCCATCGCCACCAGCACAATGTCATGACCTTCACGTAAAACGTCGATTTGCCCGGGACGGAATTGGTAGTTCTCATCGTGCAGCTGCGGCAGATCTTTACCGTCCAAACGGATATACACCGGCCCGACATGCGCCAGCGCATACTCAATAATCTGGCGGCACTCCAGCGGGCAGGATGGCGCATAAATTTCGATGTTGCCGAAGCCGCGCATCACCGCAATGTCGTCGATGCTGTGATGGGTGCTGGCGAGCGGACCGTAGCTGGCACCGGCATTCAGGCCAAACAATTTCACGTTGGTGTTGTTGTAGCAGACGTCGACTTTAACCTGCTCATTGGCGCGGGAAACCAGGAACGGCGCGGCGTTACAGGTCACGGCCACTTTGCCGCCAATCGCCAGACCAGCGGCGGTGCCCACCAGCGTTTGCTCGGCGATACCGACGTTAACCAGCCGATCGGGAAACGCCTTAATAAAGGGCGCGATTTTGGCGGTTGAGGTGGAATCGGCCACTACCGGCACTAAATCGACGCCGCGATTAACCGCATCAATAAATGCCTCGACCATTACCGTCGCCAGGTGTTTTGCATTACTCATCTTTCAACTCCTCCAGTGCCAACTCAATCTCTTCCCCTTTCGGCACGCGGTGATGCCACTCCGGTTTGCCCTGAATAAAGGAGATGCCGAAGCCTTTTTCGGTATGCGCCACAATCACCTGCGGCTTGCCGCTGTTACGCGGCAGGTTTTCGATGGCTTCAACCACCGCCGCCATGTCATTGCCGTTGCACTCGCTTACCTCCAGACCAAAGGCGCGCCATTTTTCCGGCAGCGGATCGGTGTTCATGATGTCACGCGTGTGCCCCGCCAGCTGCAGCTTGTTCTTGTCGTTGATGATCACCAGGTTATCGAGGCCGTAATGCGCCGCCACCAGCGCCGCTTCCCAGTTGCTGCCTTCTGCCAACTCACCGTCGCCGGTAACGACAAAAATACGTCGATCGCTGTTATCTTTCTTCGCCGCCAGCGCAATGCCGACCGCCACCGGTAAACCGTGGCCCAGCGCACCGGTATTCAGCTCAACGCCCGGCGTTTTTTGGCGCACCGGATGGCCCGGCAGATGCGAATCCGAATGCTGATAGGTCGGCAGCCATTCGGTCGGGAAGTAACCGGCTTCTGCCAGCACGCAGTAATAACCGCCCACCGCATGGCCTTTCGACTGGATATAGATGTCGCGTTGCGGATCGTTGGTGCGATCCGGCGCGCAGTTAAGAATGCGAAAATAGAGTGCGGTGAGGATCTCCACCTGTGACAGATCGGCACCGGTATGCCCGCCCGCCGGGCTGCCCGCATTGAGCTGAATGATGCGGCGGCGCACGGCGCGCGCTTTCGCTGCCAGATCCGCTACCGAATATTTGAAAGGATTCATAGACACCTCTGAATTTTAAAGCATGGATGAATATTTATTCGTAATGGAGAAAAAAAGGTGCAGACAATCAGCGCCTGCACCCAACCGATTAACCTTTTGCCGGGCTACCGCCCTCCTCAATCAGCGCTTTCTGCGCCACCACCGCCGCTTTCTGCTGCATGCGGCTCTGCATTTGGTCGATGATCACCGCCACGATAATCACGATGCCTTTGATCACCATTTGCCAGAACTCGCTCACGCCCATCATGATCAAACCGTCGGCGAGAAAGCCGATCACGAACGCACCAATCAGCGTGCCGAGAATGGTGCCGCGTCCACCGGCCAGCGAGGTGCCGCCCAGCACCACTGCGGCAATCGCGTTCATTTCAAAGGAGGTTCCGTTCGCCGGATGGCTGGCCACCAGCTGCGACGACACCACGATGCCGGCAATCGCCGCGCAGAAACCGGAGATGGCATACACCCAGATTTTCACTGACTTCACTTTCACGCCCGAAAGTTCAGCGGCGCGTTCGTTATCGCCAATCGCGTAAACCTGACGACCAAACGGCAGACGGCGCGCGACATAGGCAATCACCAGCGCCAGCAGCACCATCATCCAGATGGCCCACGGCAAACCGAGAAAATAGCCCGCGCCAATCTTGTCGAATCCGGTATTGCCGAGCATTTCATTGCCCTGTAAACCGGGGAAGGTTTCACCGCCTGACGTAAGCATCGCCGTGCCGCGCAGGATGTACATGGTGCCGAGCGTGCAAATGAACGGTGCCACGTTATAACGGGTGATGATCCAGCCGTTTGCCGCACCAATCAGACCGCCAATCAGCAACACAATCGGTACGATCAGCCACACGCTGGGAAAGATGGCGATGCCAAACATCGGCAACACAATGCCTTTGGTGATCAGCCAACCGGCGATCATGCCACACAGGCCGAGTGTTGCGCCGATGGAGAGATCGATGCCCGCCGTGATGATGACAAATGTGATGCCGAGCGCGAGGAAGGCGTTAATGGCGATGTGTTTCACCATGATCACCATGCTGCCCACCGCGAGGAAATCGGGCACCGTGATAGCGAAGAAACCGACAATCAGAAACAGCGCAATAAAGGTGCGCAGTTTGAGCAGCAGCAAAATCAGGCTTTCGCGTGAGTTGAACGCTTTAGCTGGCGATGCGAGCGCGAGCGCGCCGTTGTTTTTCATATCAGAACCCTTGTGCGCTTGCTTTAACCAGCGCCGCCTCTTCCGCTTCAGCGCGCGGCAGGTCAGCAGTCAATTTGCCGCCGGACATCACAATGATGCGATCGGCAACGGCCATGATCTCTTTCAAATCAGAGGTGGAGAACACCACCGCAATGCCCTGCTCGGACAGCTTCACCATCATGCGGAACACTTCGCCTTTGGCCCCGACGTCGATGCCACGGCTTGGTTCATCCAACAGCAGCAAGCGCGGATTGGTCAACAGCGAACGGCCAATCACCACCTTTTGCTGATTGCCGCCGCTCAGCGCGCTGATGGCGACATCCGGCGAAGAAATTTTGATCGCCAGATTGCCGACGGTGCTGGTCACCACTTCGCGTTCCGCCTGCTCTGATATCACCGTGCGATGCGACAGACGCCGCCACAGGCTGGCGATGGTGAGATTGCTCGCCACCGATGAGATGGGAAAAATGCCCGAGCGTTTGCGATCTTCCGGCACCAGACTCATGCCCATACGGATACGTTCTGCGGTCGGCAGACGCGTCGGCAGCGGTTTGCTGTCGAGCCACAGCTTGCCGAGATAGTTACGCTGCGTGCCGAGCAAACACTCAAACAGCTCGGTGCGCCCCGCTCCCATCAATCCGTAAATGCCGACGATCTCTCCGGAACGCACCTGGAAGCTAACGTCATCTACCAGCGTGTTGCCGTTCGGGCTGACGCAGGTGATGTGTTCGGCTTCCAGCACCGGCGCACCAAACTGGCGGTCCGGCGGCAGAAAGGTGCCCACCGGTTCGCTACCCAGCATTTCACGTACGATCCACGGCACGTCGATATCGCTGACCTGCGCTTCGGCCTGAAAACGTCCGTCGCGCAGAATGGTGATCACATCGCCAATCGCCATCAGCTCCTCCAGCCGATGCGAGATATAGATGATGGAAACGCCCTGGCGCGTCAGTTCGCGGATCACCCGAAACAGAATTTCCACTTCGGTTTTACTCAGCGCCGAGGTCGGTTCATCGAGGATCAAAATGTCGGCGTCCTCCGCCAGTGCTTTGGCGATCTCCACCAGTTGCTGCTGGCCGACCTTCAGGCTGCCAACCTTCTCATCCGGTGAAATCGGCTGATCGAGGCGCTGCATCAGCGCGGCGGTGCGGCGTTTTTGCTCGACTTCATTGATGGGCCGGATGCCGCTTTGAATTTCGCGGCCGAGGAAAATATTCTCCGCCACGCTGAGGTTCTCAAACAGGTTGAGTTCCTGATGCACCATGCCAATGCCGTGGCGCGCGGCGTCTCGCGTGCTGTGAAACGCCACTTTGTTGCCATTGAGGAACATTTCTCCGCTGGTCGGCTGCTGCACGCCGGCGAGGATCTTCATTAGCGTCGATTTCCCCGCGCCGTTCTCGCCGATGATGACGTTGACTTTGCCGCGCCACACGCGGTAATCCACACGATCCAGCGCTAAGGTGCCGGGGAACAGCATTGACATCTGATTGGCCTGCAGAATGATCTCGTCGCTCATCATGGATTCCCCTGCTTCAGCTGAATCGCCACCACATCATCCACCGTGCCTGCGCCCATGCTGACGGCAAGCAGCGCCTGCGCCGGTTTGCCCACCCAGCTGGCATCCACCGCTGGCAACTGTTTCACCGCGTGGCGATTCAGCGCTTTGGTCAGCTGCGCGTACTGCACCTGATTGGTGAACTCTTCGAAGCGGAAACCGGCCGCATCGCGGATGGCGTTGCCGCGCAGCACCGGACCAATCAACACTTTCACCGGCTTGCCGTTGATGGTCATGGTGAGGCTGCGTTCCCGATCGTTGCTGTTATCAAACGCCGTCACCGTGCCCGCTGCGCGCACAAACACGCTCTCGCTGCCGCCGGCTTTGACGGTGTGGCTTTTGGTTTCCATATCTGCCCAGCTCAGCGCCTGCTTCTCAGCGGGCTGCTGCACGCGGCTGGCCCAGCTTGATTCCGCAATCTGCTGCGGCGTTTGATCGCTGTAGCCCGGTTTGGCGTTGGGATCTTTCGGCATGATGGGTTTGCCGTCGGCATCCAGATCCACCACGGTGCAGGCGGCTAACATCAGCGTCAGCAGCCCGATCAGCATGCCGCTCAGCGCTTTCCCCTTCATGCCGACCTCCATGTTATTGCGCCAGCTTGAAGGTTTTCAGCTTCGAGGCGTTGCTGTCGTCAATCAGCACGCAATCCATCAGCTGCTTCTCCTGTTTCTGCGCTTTGCCGTTCTTCAGGTAGTAATCCACCTGCTCAACGGCCATCTGCGCCTGATCCCAGCCCGGCTGCAGTACGGTGGCTTTGATGTTGCCTTTATTGAGGATGGAGTCGCGGGTGTAATCGCTGCCGTCGAAGCCGACCACAATCACATTGGTTTTGCCCGCCGCTTTCAACGCGGCTTCCGCACCGAGCGCCATGGTGTCGTTACCGGAGATTACGCCGACGATATTCGGGTTCTTCTGCAGGATGGTTTCCATGCGGCTGAAGGCTTCGGTCTGGCTCCAGTTGGCACTCTGCTGCGCCACCATTTTCAGATCGGGATAATCATCCAGTACGTCGTGATAACCCTGCGAACGCACGCCCGCATTGGTATCCGACTCTTTGCCCAGCAGCTCGACGTAATCCCCTTTGCCGTTGAGCAGTTTGGCGAACTTCTCGGCACCGAGCTGTGCGCCCTGATAGTTGTTGGAGACGATTTGCGCTACGGCAATGCCGGTTTTGTTGATTTCGCGGTCGATGAGGAAGGTAGGAATGCCGGCATCTTTCGCTTTCTGCACCGGGCCAACCGTGGCATCCGCACCGGCGTTATCGAGGATGATGGCTTTGGCTTTACGCGCGATGGCGGTTTCAATCAGCTGGTTTTGCTTATTCACGTCATCATCGTGCGAAGCCACCAGCGTGGTGTAACCGAGCGCTTTGGCTTTTTCCTGCGCGCCATCGGCTTCCGCTTTAAAGAACGGGTTGTCATGCGATGGCGTAATGATGGCCAGCAACCCCTTATCCGCCGCCAGCGACGCCGCCGAGATCATCATGATTGAAGCAAGTAGAGAGATTTTGAGGACAGAGGCTTTCATTTGTTATCTCCGATTGAATATATATTCAATTGCGATTTTATATGCATAATGACTATGCGCTGGCTTTCTGAGCACGTCCATTGCCCGATCCTCAAAAAGCGAAAACGATCACAAAATGTTCTGCGTTGTTATTTATGACCGGCTGATTAACAATACCAGGCAGGTTAAGAGAGAGAAAAAACCATGGCAAAACAGGATGAACAGCGGCTGATGGTGAAAATCGCCACGCTTTATTATGTGGAAGGCAGGAAGCAGTCCGACATTGCGCAGCTGCTGAAGCTGTCGCAATCCTTTGTGTCGCGCATCCTCAATCGCAGCGTGAAAGAAGGTGTGGTGAAGATCAGCGTGGTGCCGCCGGCCAATGTGTTCCCTGAGCTGGAAAAAGCCATTGAGCAGCTCTATCAACTGCCGCAGGTGATTGTGGTGGATGTGCCGGATCAGGCGTCGGCGTTGCAGATCAAACAGGCAATCGGTTCCGCTGCCGCGCACTATCTGGAAACGCGCGTGCGCGCCGATGAGCTGATCGGCATTTCTTCCTGGAGCGGCACGATTCGCGCGATGGTGGATGCGCTGCATCCGCTCAGCGCGCCGTGCAAAGGCGTGATTCAGCTGCTGGGCGGCGTGGGCGCCAACGGCAACGTGCAGGCCACGATTCTGACGCAGAATCTGGCGGCACTGCTGGATTGTCCGGCGTGGCTGCTGCCGTCGCAGTCGATCGAGCATTCGGTGCAGGATCGCCAGCGTTTGTCGGTTAATCCCGATGTCGCGGTGGTACTGGAGAAGTTTGATCAGGTGGATCTGGCGATTGTCGGCATTGGCGATCTTGAGCCTTCCGCCCTGCTACGCAACTCCGGCAACTATTACGACGGTGCGATGCTGCAAACGCTGGCCGAACGCGGCGCGGTGGGCGATATCTGCCTGCACTATTTTGACGCCGATGGTCAGCCAGTGCTCAGTGCAGAGGAAGATCCGGTGATTGGCATGGAGCTGGCGCAGGTGAAACGCTGTCCGCAGGTGGTGGCGTTAGCGGGCGGCAAAGAGAAAGCGCAGGCGATTCGTGGGGCGTTACGTGGTGGTTATGTGCAGGTGCTGATTGTGGATTATCCGACGGCGAGAGTGTTGGTGGAGGGTTAGTTTGGTGGGGTTGTTAAAAAGGTCGCCATGAATGGCGACCCTACATTCAACCGATGGTGCGGTAGGCGGTGGTGACTTTCCACAAATAACGCGGGGCCTGCGCCGCCGGATGTTTGTTCTGTACGTGCTGGTAAAACTCGTCCGGCGTCATCGAATTAATCATCGCAATCGCACGGTCGCGGTCACGCGAGAAGGTACGCAGCAAGGCGCCCGCGCCGTTGGCGTAGGAGACAATAGTGGCGTAGCGCAGCGTGAGCGGATCGCGAATCCCAGCTAATGCGGAGTCCTGCAAAATTTTCAGGTAGGCGGCGCCGATATCAATGTTCTTCGCCGGATCGCGCAGCTCGGAAGAGGATGGCTGACCATGACGGCCTTGGGTGCGATAAACTTCGCGGCCTGCAGTAGAGGCCTTAATTTGCATCAGACCGACCGCATTGGAACGGCTCACCACAGTGGGATTGCCTCCGGATTCGACACTAATAATGGCGCTGATTAACTTCTCATCAACGCCATAATGACTGGCGGCATCTTCGGTAAACATTGACCATGCATCATTCACTTTCGACGGCGGTGCCTGGGTCAAAGGCGTATTCTTCTCGGGCAGTGCCGGTTTTTCCGGCTCGCTTGAACAGCCAGCAAGCAGCAGTGCAGAAAGCATAAGTAGGCGAATTTTCACTGATTTTTGGTTCCGCAATAGGGTTGGCGCAAGCTATCATACCTGGCGCAGCGCGATGCAAAATTACCGTTTATCCTAAATCGGTAAAAAACCTTATGCTACCGTGACTTCGATAACGCATTTCGTCATCATCGGCAGGCCACTCTACAGCAGGATGGAAGTTATGGTTACTCCCCGCACGCTACGTCTTATCGCCCCTTCCGGTTATTGCCACAATCAGGACGCCGCCCAACGTGCGGTGCTTCGTTTACAGGCCGCAGGCCATCATCTTGAGAATCTCTCTGCCATCACCCGCCGCTTTCAACGCTTTGCTGGCGATGATGCGCAGCGGCTGAATGATATCAATGCGCTGGCTACGCTGGAGGCGCTGCCTGATATCGTGCTGGCGGTGCGTGGCGGCTATGGCGCTTCACGTTTGCTGGATAAGATCGATTATGTTGGTCTGCAACGTCGATTGCTCAATCAACCGGTGGCGCTGTGCGGCCACAGCGATTTCACCGCGCTGCAGCTGGCGTTGCTGGCGCAAATCGGCCTGATTACCTTTAGCGGTCCGATGCTGGCCGGTAACTTTGGTGCAGAGGCATTATCTGATTTTACCGAGTCGCACTTTTGGCAAACGCTAACTTCACCTACAGTCAATCTAAGCTGGCCGAGCACAAGCCCGGATCACGGCCGCTGGCAAGGCACCTTGTGGGGTGGCAATTTAGCGATGATTTGCTCGCTGATTGGTACGCCGTGGATGCCGCAAATCGAAGGCGGGATTCTGGTGATCGAAGATGTGAACGAACATCCGTTCCGCATCGAACGCATGCTGATTCAGCTGCAGCAGAGTGGCATTTTGTCGCGCCAGCAAGCGATTATTACCGGCAGTTTCACCAGCACCTCGCTGTCGGCGTATGACAACGGTTTTGATTTTGCCACCGTGTGGCAGCGCATCCGTGACGAGTTTCAGATTCCGGTGATTAGCGATCTGGCTTTTGGACACGATGCTGATACCGTGACGCTGCCGCTGGGTGCCAGCGCCACGTTGCAGATTGAGAATGGAGAAGCACAGTTCGCCTTCACCGGCCACCCGACATTGCGCTAACGTTTTGCCGCAGGAGACCGACAATGAAGCCACTGTACGACGACTTGTGGATCTCCACGCCAGAATTCCCCGCCGAAGAGACGGCGAATGATTTAATGATGCATGGCTTTATGCTGTGCCACCCACGCGGCAATTTATTGATTGGTCGCGTGGAGCATCCACTCGATCATGAATTCCTCAACGATGCCGGCGGCGTGATTCGCCACTATTTGACCCACTGGCATGAAGCCGCACCGGGCGCGATCGCCATTCAGCAGCGCTTTAATAGTGCGCTCTATTGTCACAGTCGTTCGCTGGGACCGGTTAGTTTAGTGATTGAGCCTGACGAAACCTTTACCCAACAAGAGACACACTTCGGCGATTTCCACCTGTTGCCGACGCCCGGACATACGCCTGGCAGCAGTAGCTATCTGTATCACTCGCCGCTTGGCCAGACTTATCTGTTTGTCGGCGATACGCTGACCCGCGACTACAATCGCTGGATCAGCGTGCTAATGCCAGACAGTAATCCCACCGAACTGCAGCAGTCGCTGGAGCTTTATCGCTCATTGCGTCCCGATGTGGTTTTGATGAGCACCACGCGTGGACATCTGTCGTGGGCCAAAGTGAATTTGCAGAGCTGGCTGGCAGCCATCGATGAGGCAGAACAATCACCGCTGGATTTGCGCCAACGGCAACTGATCAAACAGGGTTATTAACTCACGAGTTTGGACGCGCGCTGTCGTCGTAACGTTCCAGCGACAGAATCTGTGCATCGCGCTTATCGGTACGGCTGCAGGGCAATAGCTTGTTGCTATTAGCGTAGACGAAGAAGGTTTCATCGTTATTTTTATTCACGATTAACTGATCGCCATTACGAAAACGGGTGATGGCAACTTTGTCACCGCCTTTCAGGCTGGTGCGCTGCTGACCAGCAGCGATCTGGAAGTGGCGCGTCAGCCACATTAAGGTACTCAAACCATACTCGGCACGCGATACCGTCATGGTGGGACGGCCGGGACAGGTAATTTGATATTCGGTTTCGCTCCAGGCGGGCGCAATCTGACAAGCCAGCACGCCAACGGCCATAACTATCGCCTTCATTGGGTTCTCCGCTGAGGTTAAATGATGATTTCGTGGAGTGATTTGCCTTGCTGCTGCATTCCATGAACGTTATCTAACAGCAGCAAAGCCTGGTACATCAAACGTGGCGAAATTTCGCGGGAGCAGGAACTACTCAGCAGCCACTTGCGCCGCGACCAACATCAATGCCAGCCCGGCCTCTTCGGCTTCAAAACGCTGCATCACTTCCTGAATGGCCGCTACGCAGTTCATTACCTGCTTCTTTTTGTCGGCTTCTAATTTGTCGATCGCGTGCTGAAGAATCATTAAACTCGCTTCTTCTTCTTTCATTAATTTACCCTTGTTTTGCTTACCCGGTGCGCAACGCTGGCAAGAATACCGTTTCTCTGCTAGTAAAGTCACCCCTTTACATTCCTTCCGCTTAACGATTATACAAATGACAAATGGGAAGCAGCGCCAGACCTGCTATGATCCACTTATCAGTACGCATTGGCGTGCCATTGCAAACCAGGGAATGAAGCAGGTGCTCATGTGGCGAATCACGGTTGTACTCACCCTTTTAGTTTTAGCTGGCTGCAGTTCCGCACCGAAAGGTGTCGACTGTCCGGGCGAAGTGTCGACGATTTATGGACAATCGATGGGCAATACGCAGGCGCGCATCTTTGATTTGGTGAACGCCTTCGCCGTCTCGCGCGACGGCGTGAAGGTGCAAAGCGGCACGCTGCACTCCACCGATCGCTTTCAGTACGTGCCTTCGGCCATCACCGCAGAAGGCTTCTACGCGCAACGGCTGTCTGATAAACAGTTCCGCCTGATCAATCCCTATCAGAACACCATGATCACCTGGACGTGCCCATAAGCCGTGCGTCGCAGTGCGAGATGGTTTATTGTCTGACCATCTCACGCTGCGGACCTGCCTGATGGAAAAGAGTCTGGATAACAACGGCTATGTCGATTTCCCCTTCCCGGCCAGCACCAATGCGGATGGCTCGGTGAATCCTTGTGGATTCGACCTGACGCTGGAAACCGATCGTATTGATGAGATTACCGCCGGTAAACATTCCGAAAATATGCGGCGTCTACTGGAAGAGGTCAATTTGCAGGAGGGCTTGTTTATGACGCTGGCCTGCGACTGGCAGCAGCGTGACGACGGCGTGTGCGGCTTTATCGATGTGGCATTTCGTCCGACGACTGCAGGCTTTAACACGGAAGAGACACAAAGCCTCGATCAGGCGTTTGAAATCTACCTCAGCCGACAAGAGAAGCAGCACAATATGCAGAGCGGCACGCTGATCAATTATGCGCGTGCCGTGTTGGATTGGGGTTGGTCACCGCTGCAGCAGCGCCACATGCGTTATGAAAAAGTGACCTTGCGCTATTACTGCCAGCAGGCTGACGATGCCGAATGGTGTTTTGATCATCTGCGTCACTTCCTTGTGAGCTGGTATCCGGCTTATCGCGGAAAGCCCTAGTTCAGACTATTGCGTCCCGCCTTTCTGCTGCGCGCAGAATTTTTGCGTACTGCAAACTGCTGTTACAACCTTTACCGCTGCGTCATTTGCTGCCTGCAGTTTCTCTGACTACGCTTTACAGGACATTCACCACGATCAGGGAGTAATTATGAGCGACAAAGCGGAAGCAAAATTGAATGAAGCGGCAGGTGCCGTTCAGGAAAAATTTGGCGAATTCACCGGTTCACGCCGTCAGCAAGCCAAAGGTGCGGCACGTCGTTATCCGGCTCAGGCCAGCTATGCGGTTCAGGATGCAGCGGATTGTGTGGTGAAATCGGTACGCGATAATCCCGCGACCGGCCTGGCAGTTGCAGCCAGCATTGGTGTGATTGTCGGTTTTCTGCTCGGACGTAAGTAATCTGTAAATGGGGCCTTAAGGCCCCAATTTATTGGCGATGTCCAACATCCTCAACGCGTTCCTGAATATGCTCATCCGGCGTTTCAGCCACATCTGCAGTGCTGTTTTCCATCTTCAAATGACGTTCGTGCGGCATGGTGAGCGTAATTAAGCCTGAAGGCTGGGCGCAAGCAGCCACGGACAGCAGCAGAAAAAACCACGCAGCGATAACCTTCTTTCCCATCGTTTTCTTACCAGCAAGCTGAGATATGTCGGCTCAGATTGCCCGAATCAATGCAAATCAGCGTCAACTTGCCGCAAAGCTGTGTAGTCAGTTGTGTACAACTAAACTTGCGCGCGCCGTGCTTTGTAGCGCGCAACCATGGTCATCAGCGCCTGATAAATTAATCCCGCATACAAGCTCATCACGATCACCATGCCGATCTCTTTGCCCTGCGCCTGCCACGAAACAAACCACATAAAAATGCCCCACAACAGGGAAAAAATCAGCCAGCCTTTGACGAACTTGATTACACCTTGCATACCACCTCCTGAATCGTAAGCGCTGAAGATAGCGGTTTAGTCTTTAATACACACTGCTATCAGCACGTAAATGTTAACTGATTCAAACTTCCATGAAGTGAATTGTAAAGCAACGCAAAGTGATAGGAATACTCTGCACAAATTGCACTTTAGCTCTGCCGCAACTTTGGCGTCATCAGGTTAATTTAAGCGAGGTTAAGCACGCCATAGGCAAGGTAGGACGATTGCTTAGGTGTGTATCGTGTGTATAATTTGATGACAGAGATGGCGATGAAAAGCTCTGAGCTAATTAAAATGCTGGTGAACACCGGATGGATTCTTGAAAGAATCAAAGGCAGTCATCATCAGTTCTCCCATCCTGATTTCAGTTATCTCATTACCGTTCCGCACCCGAGAAAGGACCTAAAAACAGGAACGCTGATGCAGATTTTGAAGGACGCCAAACTTAAATAGCGCGATAACGCCCTACTAAACTCAGCCACAGGTGAAAATTATGTTGTATCCCGCCTTTGTTGAAATTGATGTTGATGGCTCTGCCAGCGGTTTCTTCCCTGACGTAACCGGCTGCTACTTTGCTGGAGATACGCCAGAGCATACCCTTTACGATGCCCAGTCAGCGCTGAGTGCGCATTTTGAATTAATGGCAGAGAAAGGCATGCTCATTCCCGAACCTTCGCAGAATTGGATCACCGATTTTAGCCAGACAGGAATTTGGATTTATGTTGAGATCGATATTACGCGCTATCTGGGTAAATCTGAGCGCATCAACATCACTATGCCGAACTTGTTGATTGAGAAGATAGATCAGGCCGTGGGGAATGATGCGCGCTATAACAGCCGCAGCCACTTTCTCGCTGAAGCCGCGCGTAAAGCGTTATCACACTCTTAACGTGTCACTGCGCAACAACGCCTTTGCGCACGCGTAGCATATCGCCTTTGGCGCGTTTATGTTTGAATTCCCGCCAACACTGTCCGGTATGTGGTTGAAATGAATTATTTAAGCAAGATTCAAAATTTTATTGAGGGCAACACGGTGCTTTCGGCCGCATTTAGCCTGGTGTTACTGATGTTTGCCGGCATGATCGCCCATCTGATCTGTAAATTCTTTATTGTGAAGGTGGTCAGGAAGGTGTTCTTCAGCACGCACAAGAATCAGGTGCCGCTGGATAAGGACGTCAGGCTGTCGGAGAAGCTCTCTAACTTTATCCCGGTGATCACGGTCTACTATCTGCTGCAGTTTATGCCAGATTTACCAGAACATCTGTTGATTGCGATAAAGACCATCTGCGGCATTCTGTTCTTCGTCTATTTATCACTGTTCTTTACCGAAGTGCTGGAGATCGTTAATAACTCCTATTCGAAAAAAGCCAAACGTAAGAATCACTCGATCAAGGGTTATATCCAGGTCGGGAAGATTCTGGTGCATATTATTTCGGCGATCATGATTCTGGCGATTATGTCGAATAAATCACCGGTGATTATTATCTCCAGTTTGGGTGCGGTAGCGGCGGTGTTAATGTTGGTGTTCCAGCATACGCTGATGTCGCTGGTGGCCAATATTCAGGTGTCCTCTAACGATGTGTTGCAACTCGGAGATTGGATCGAGATGCCTGACAATGGCATTAGTGGCGAAGTGATCGATATCGCGCTGCACACCATCACCATTCGCAATTGGGACAATACCCTGTCGCGCATCCCGACCAAAAACTTCCTCACCGAAACCTACACCAACTGGCAGGCGATGTTCTCCTCCGGCGCGCGCCGCATTATGCGCAGTTTCCATCTTGATCAGATGTCGATTCGTTTTCTCGATCACGATATGGTGCAGCAGATGAGCCAAATTCGCGGTGTCAGTGAGCAACTCTCAGCGCTGATGGATGGTCGCGACAGCAATGCGGTGGGCGAACGCTGGTTTGCGGAAAACGGCATCACCAACCTGACGGTGTTTCGTAAATACCTGACGGCGTGGCTATCGCAGCGCGACGATATCAAGAAAGATATGTATATCGTGGTACGCGCCATGAAACCTTCGCCTGAGGGCTTGCCGGTTGAGGTTTATTGCTTCACCTCGTCAGTGCTGTGGGTGGATTACGAGGATTCTCAATCGGCCATTTTTGAGTATATCTACGCGATTGTCGGCCACTTCTCGCTGCGGATGTATCAGCAGCCGGGCGGTAGTGATTTCTGGCGGCTGTCGCAGGAGCGAGCTCAGGTGGCAAAATCCAATGAGCAGCAAATCGATTGATGCAATAAAAAATGGGAGCCACTGGCTCCCGTTTCTTTAATGTTCGTAAGCCAATGGCTTTCTCTAATGACATGTTGGCGAGAACGATGATTTTACAACTTTATTTGTTGTGAGCCTCCATGTAAAATTCCCCACTATTTTTAAAATAATGATGTCCTCATGGCTAACATTTCACTATGTTGAAATTATTCTCACGGTTTTTATCAGTTGGCATCATTAACACCTTGATCCATTGGATGGTGTTTGCAGCCCTGTATTCTCTGAATACCCGCCAATGGCTGGCTAATCTGTTGGCTTTCATTGTCGCCGTAACATTTTCATTTTTTGCTAACGCACGCTGGACGTTTAAAGCCGAAGCGACAACTTTTCGCTATGTCATCTTTGTTGCTTTTATGGGCATGATGGCCGCAGGTATTGGCAGTTTCGCCGATCATACGCATATTAATCCGATTATTACGCTTATTTCATTTTCCATAATAAGTCTGATATTCGGCTTCATCTATTCAAACTTTATTGTTTTTAGGGTGAAAAAATGAAAATTTCTCTGGTGGTGCCTGTCTTCAACGAAGAAGATGCAATTCCGGTTTTTTACCGGACCGTTAAAGAAAAACTTTCTTCTTACAATCTTGAAATCATCTTTATTAATGATGGCAGTACTGATAGTACAGAACAGATTATTAAATCGCTTCAGAATAATGACGAATCTGTATTAGTCATCAATTTTATTCGTAACTTTGGTAAAGAAGCCGCGCTGCTCGCTGGACTTGAACATTCTAGTGGTGATGCAGTCATTCCAGTTGATGTTGATCTCCAGGATCCCATTGAAGTCATTCCTTTGCTGATAAATAAATGGCAAGAAGGCTGGCCGATTGTATTGGCCAAGCGCAATGATAGGCGTAGCGATAGTCGTTTTAAGCGAAAAACTGCTGCATGGTTTTACAAGTTACACAATAAAATTAGCTCACCAAAATTAGAAGAAAATGTTGGCGACTTTCGTTTACTTTCTCGTGCAACTGTCGAAAACATTAAGCAATTGCAGGAACGCAATCTGTTTATGAAAGGTCTTCTGAGTTGGGTGGAAGGTGATTCTGCCATCGTTGAATATAGCCGCCCAGCGCGCATTGCCGGAGAGGCAAAATTTAATGGATGGCGACTTTGGAATCTGGCTCTTGAAGGGCTTACCAGCTTTTCAACATTTCCGCTCAGAGTGTGGACCTATATTGGTTTTTTTGTCGCGTTCTTGTCGTTCGTTTATGGCGCATGGATGATTATTGATAAAATAATATGGGGAAATCCTGTTGCCGGATATCCGTCACTACTGGTTTCAATACTCTTTTTAGGTGGCATTCAGTTGATAGGAATAGGTGTATTAGGCGAATATATTGGCAGGATCTATATTGAAACCAAACACAGACCTCGATATATAAAAAAGGAATCAAATGACTAATATAGTCTGCAATAACTTTAAAATTTATTTTTTATTAGCCGTGGCCTTGATCGTCAGTTATAGCCCTGTTTTTCTCTCGAGCTATGCTTTTTCGGATGATTGGTACTATCTGTTAAGCTCTCAGACTGATCCAGCCAGCATTTTTAAATGGGATGTTCTTTCAGGAAGGCCGGCCTACGGCGGTTTGCGCTATTTACTCTCATTCTTTATATCCAGCGTGGACTCGTTAATACTGTTAAGATTGCTATCCGTTTCTTCTCTTATCATACTAAGCTGTTACTTTTACAAATTTATCTCTGATAGAAATATTCTCAAAAATAATCTGCAGAGAGTGATATTCTCATTAACAATCTGTTTACTGCCCTCTTTCCAGGTATTCAACTCGTGGTCAGTATGTTTTCCTTTTGTCACCTCTATTATTCTTGCTGGATTGAGTTACTCAGCACTAACTACATTGCGCGGCATTTCAGGGATTATGTTATCAGCATTGCTGATCACATTCTCCTTCGCTATTTATCAACCAACTGCAATGTGTTTCCTTTTTTTTGCATTTATGGACACTTGCCTGACTTCCCGCAAAATTGAAAAAAAGGAACTTATTCGTACTTTCGCAATGATTTTCTTTGGTATGCTGATGGCATTAGTATTAGCTAAAGCCATCCCGCTCCTGTTATTCGGCGAGACACTTTCAAGAAGTAACATCACCATTGATCTTATAGGAAAGATTAAATGGTTCTTTGTAGAACCATTAAAAAATGCCATCTGTAATTTTGACACCGGCAGAAAAGCACTCTCGATCATTATATCGTTAGGTTTTATCTTTATCGGATTGAAAAACATTAGCGAGAATGGCAAAGAAAAAGTATTTTTATCTTTCCTCTTCGCTGTTGCAGCAGTGACACCAAACTTGCTAGTGACAGAGAGTTGGGCGGCTTACCGTACTATCAGCGCGCTCTCGCTGATTACCACTTCTTGCTTCCTTATCGGGTTATTCTTTATTATCGATAAAATAAAATACTCACGATTCATTTATCTATTGCTGCCTGTCGCTGCAGGATGGCTTGCAGCCAGCAATATTAAAGAGGGGTTTTCTTCGCCTCAGCAAAAAGAGTATGCACTTTTACAGGCCGAAATCACTAAAGTGGTGCCAAAAGATTTCGATGGCACGCTTTACTACCGATTGAATACTGAGAATTTGCCAAAAATTGCAAAATCATCGAAATATGATGAGTTTGGTTCTTTATCTTTAGGCATGCCGTGGACATTTGCTGGTATGGCATACACCGTAAAGAAAGAAGCAGGTATGAATTTCACTCTTACGGAATCGCCAGTGATCACCGGAAACGACAACTGCCCAGGCAAGTGCATTATTATTGATGCTCAATCCGTACTGGCAATGAAATAAATTTTTAGCTGTAATAGTTGCTCATTTTAAAGCAAAAAAAACGGGAGCCATAGGCTCCCGTTATGCTTTCTGCCTGAGTGGCAAATTACATGTTGTTGATGATCGCATCACCAAACTCTGAACATTTCAGCAGTTTAGCGCCGTCCATCAGACGTTCGAAATCGTAGGTCACGGTTTTGTTAGCGATGGCGCCTTCAACACCTTTAACGATCAGGTCAGCCGCTTCGAACCACTCCAGATGACGCAGCATCATTTCTGCTGACAGGATTACTGAACCTGGGTTCACTTTATCCTGACCTGCATACTTAGGTGCTGTACCGTGTGTCGCTTCGAACAGAGCACATTCGTCACCGATGTTTGCGCCTGGTGCGATACCGATACCGCCAACCTGTGCCGCCAGGGCATCAGAGATGTAGTCACCGTTCAGGTTCATACAGGCGATCACGTCGTATTCAGCTGGACGCAACAGGATCTGCTGCAGGAAGGCATCAGCGATCACGTCTTTAACGATGATCTCTTTACCGGTGTTCGGGTTCTTGAACTTCATCCACGGGCCGCCATCGATCAGCTCGCCGCCGAACTCTTCTTTCACTAACTGGTAGCCCCAGTCTTTGAAAGAACCTTCGGTGAACTTCATGATGTTGCCTTTGTGAACCAGGGTCAGAGAATCACGATCGTTGGTGATGGTGTATTCAACTGCTGCGCGCACCAGACGTTTGGTACCCTCTTCCGAGCATGGCTTAACGCCGATACCGCACTGCTCAGGGAAGCGAATTTTCTTCACGCCCATCTCTTCGCGCAGGAACTTGATCACTTTATCCGCTTCTGGCGTGCCCGCCTTCCACTCGATACCGGCATAGATATCTTCTGAGTTTTCACGGAAGATCACCATGTCGGTTTCTTCAGGGCGTTTAACCGGGCTTGGAGTGCCTTTGTAGTAGCGAACCGGACGCAGACACACGTACAGATCCAGCTCCTGACGCAGTGCAACGTTCAGAGAACGAATACCGCCGCCAACTGGCGTAGTCAGTGGGCCTTTGATGGCAACGCGATATTCTTTGATTAAATCGAGGGTTTCCTGCGGCAGCCAGACGTCCTGGCCGTAAAGTTCTACTGATTTTTCACCAGTATAAATTTCCATCCAGGAAATTTTACGCTCGCCGTTGTAGGCTTTCTTCACAGCGGCATCAACCACTTTCAACATTACCGGGGAAACATCAACACCGATACCGTCACCTTCAATGTAAGGAATAATCGGGTTATTCGGAACTGTAAGTTTTCCCTGAGCCAGGGTGATTTTTTGACCTTCCGCCGGAACAACTACTTTGCTTTCCATCAACCTCTCCTTCGAGCGATTTTTTGTTAATGATTTGTAAGATGCGGGTCAATACTACTTGATTATTTCCGCTACGCCAATCACCGTAGTTTCGCGCTATAATGCGCCGAATGTTTCTGACTGCAAAGCCCATGCGAAAAACTTCTCAACGAATTCACCAGGATAAGCGTGCGAACTCCCCAGCACGTAAGCCCGTGCGCCGTGATACCCGTCCGAAAGGCCCAAGACGCGTCATACTCTTTAACAAACCCTTCGATGTTTTGCCGCAATTCAGTGATGAAGCCGGACGCCGCACGCTGAAAGATTTTGTGCCGGTAGGCGACGTTTATGCTGCGGGCCGCCTCGATCGCGACAGCGAAGGATTGATGGTTTTGACCAACGATGGCGCGGTGCAAGCCGCGCTGACGCAGCCTGGCAAGCGCACCGGAAAGGTCTATTTTGTGCAGGTGGAAGGCGCGCCGCAGGAATCTGATTTATCCCTGTTACGCAACGGTGTGACGCTCAACGATGGCCCGACGTTGCCGGCAGGCATTGAGTTAGTGGACGAGCCAGAATGGCTGTGGCCGCGCCAGCCGCCAATTCGCGAACGCAAAGCGATCCCCACCAGTTGGCTGAAAATCACCCTGTTTGAGGGCCGAAATCGTCAGGTGCGCCGCATGACGGCACATATCGGTTTTCCGACGTTGCGCCTGATTCGCTTTGCGATGGGCGAACATCAGCTAGGCGATTTACCGCCCGGAGAATGGCGCGATATCAGCGCAGCCATTTAATAACTTTTAGTTAACAATTTCGGAGGAAGGATGTTTAAACCTCATGTAACGGTCGCCTGTATTGTGCAGGCGCAGGGACATTTGCTGGTGGTTGAAGAGCGTGTGCACGGTCGTATTACCTGGAATCAGCCCGCCGGGCATCTTGAGGCCAATGAAACTCTGCTCGAAGCCGCCCAGCGTGAATTGTTTGAAGAGACCGGCATCGACGCCCATCCCGAATATTTCCTCGGCGTGCAGCAGTGGATTGCCCCGGACGATACACCTTTTGTGCGTTTCCTGTTTGGCCTCGATCTGGCCGAGAAAGTCGAAACCTCGCCGCACGACCGCGACATCGATTGCTGCTGGTGGCTGCCGCCAGAGCAGATTCTGACGGCTAATCGCCTGCGTTCGCCGCTAGTGGCAGAGAGCGTGCGGCTGTGGCAACAAGGCGAGCGTTATCCGCTGCATCTGATCGCGCCGTTCCAGTGGCCGTTTCATGAGGGTGCGCGCCCCGCTTCTGCATGATAGAATGCGCCGCCTGTTTTTATCGTAATCTAAGAGTGCGTCATGTCTGACAACAGCCAGAAAAAAGTGATCGTCGGAATGTCCGGCGGCGTCGATTCTTCCGTTTCCGCCTGGTTACTGCAGCAGCAGGGCTACCAGGTTGAAGGCCTGTTCATGAAGAACTGGGAGGAAGACGATGGCGAGGAGTATTGCACCGCCGCCGATGATCTGGCTGACGCACAAGCCGTGTGTGACAAACTCGGCATCAAACTGCACAAAATCAACTTCGCCGCTGAGTACTGGGATAACGTGTTCGAGCACTTCCTGGAAGAGTACAAAGCGGGCCGCACGCCGAATCCCGACATCCTGTGCAACAAAGAGATCAAGTTCAAAGCCTTCCTCGAATTCGCGGCGGACGATCTCGGTGCAGATTTCATCGCCACCGGCCACTACGTGCGCCGTCAGGATGTTGACGGTCAAAGCCGCCTGCTGCGCGGCCTCGACGGCAACAAAGATCAGAGCTATTTCCTCTACACGCTCAGCCACCAGCAGATCGCGCAAAGCCTGTTCCCGGTTGGCGAACTGGATAAGCCGGAAGTGCGCCGCATCGCTGAGCAGTTGGATCTGATCACCGCCAAGAAGAAAGATTCCACCGGCATCTGCTTTATCGGCGAGCGCAAGTTCCGTGACTTCCTTGCCCGCTATTTGCCTGCCCAGCCGGGCGAAATCGAAACCGTTGACGGTGAAATCGTCGGTGAACATCAGGGCTTGATGTATCACACGCTCGGCCAACGTAAAGGCCTGGGCATTGGCGGTCGTAAAGAGAGCAACGACGATCCCTGGTATGTGGTCGACAAAGATGTGGCGCGCAATCGTCTAATCGTGGCGCAAGGCGGCGAGCATCCGCGCCTGATGTCTGTGGGGTTGATTGCCCAACAGCTGCATTGGGTCGATCGCCAGCCGATTACCGCCTCGCTGCGCTGCACGGTCAAAACCCGCTATCGCCAGACCGACATTCCGTGTGAAATCATTCCGCACGGCGACGACCGTATTGAAGTCCGTTTTGACGAGCCGGTTGCGGCCGTCACGCCAGGCCAATCTGCCGTGTTTTATCTCGGTGAAGTGTGCCTCGGCGGCGGCATTATCGAACAACGCCTGCCTCTGGCAGAAGCCTAAGGTCGGCGCTGCCCGACGCGATGACAGGAGTTAAGCGTGGCTAAGAACTATTATGAGATTACACTGGCGCTGGCGGGCGTATGCCAGGCTGCCCATGTGGTGCAACAGCTCGCGCAACAGGGACATTGCAATAACGCGGCACTGAATGTGTCGCTGCGCAGCCTGATCGATCTCAATCCCGGTTCAACGCTGGCGGTATTTGGCAACGACGAAGCCAATTTGAAGGTTGGATTAGAGACCTTAATGGCGGTGCTGAATAGCAGCAATCGTCAGGGCGCCAGCGCAGAGCTGACGCGCTACACCTTAAGCATGATGGTGCTGGAGCGTAAGCTGCACGGCAATAAAGCCGCGATGAACACGCTGGCACAGCGCATCGGCCAGCTTGACCGTCAACTGGCGCATTACGAACTGGAATCAGACACCATCACCAGCGCGATGGCCGGCATTTATGTGGATGTGATTAGCCCGTTGGGCCCGCGCATTCAGGTGACCGGTTCGCCGCAGGTATTACAGAATTCACAAGTGCAGAGTAAAGTGCGCGCCGCCCTGCTGGCCGGCATTCGCTCTGCGGTGTTATGGCAGCAGGTTGGCGGTGGCCGTCTGCAGCTGATGTTCTCGCGCCAGCGCTTGCTGAGCGAAGCCAAAACCATTTTATCCCGCCTGGGCCCGGCGTATTAAGCGCCGCCCCGGCATAATTGTTAAACGATTCAGGAGTTGCACTGATGGAATTATCCTCTCTGACCGCCGTTTCACCTGTCGATGGTCGTTACGGCGATAAAGTCAGCCCACTGCGCGCCATTTTCAGCGAGTTCGGTTTGCTGAAATTCCGCGTTGAGGTTGAGGTTCGCTGGTTACAAAAACTGGCTACGACTGTAGAGATCAAGGAAGTTCCTGCATTTGATGCCGACGCAAACGCTTTCCTTGATGCCATTGTCGCCAATTTCAGCGAAGAAGACGCGGCGCGTATCAAAACCATCGAGCGCACCACCAATCACGACGTCAAAGCCGTGGAATATTTCCTGAAAGAGAAAGTGGCCGATATCCCTGCGCTGCATGCGGTGTCTGAATTTATCCACTTCGCCTGCACCTCCGAAGATATCAATAACCTGTCGCACGCGCTGATGCTGGAAACGGCACGTCGTGATGTGATCGTGCCGTTCTGGAACAAACTGATCGATGCAGTTAAAGGTCTGGCGCACGAATACCGTGACATTCCGCTGCTGTCGCGCACCCACGGCCAGCCAGCAACGCCGTCAACTATGGGTAAAGAGATGGCGAACGTGGCGTATCGTCTGGAACGCCAGTTGCGTCAGTTGAGCAAGATTGAAGTGCTGGGTAAAATCAACGGTGCGGTCGGCAACTACAACGCCCACATCTCGGCTTATCCGGAAGTGGACTGGCACCAGCTGAGCGAGCAGTTTGTCACCTCGCTGGGCATTACCTGGAACCCGTACACCACGCAGATCGAGCCACACGATTACATCGCTGAACTGTTTGATTGCATCGCGCGTTTCAACACCATTCTGATCGACTTTGATCGTGATATTTGGGGCTACGTCGCACTCAATCACTTCAAGCAGAAAACCATCGCCGGTGAAATCGGTTCGTCTACTATGCCGCACAAAGTAAACCCGATTGACTTCGAAAACTCCGAAGGCAACCTCGGCCTGGCTAATGCGATGATGCAGCATCTGGCGAGCAAACTGCCGGTTTCACGCTGGCAGCGCGACCTGACCGACTCCACCGTGCTGCGTAACCTTGGCGTCGGTATCGGTTATGCGCTTATCGCCTATCAAGCTACGCTGAAAGGCATCTCTAAGCTGGAAGTGAACCGCGATCGTCTGCTGGACGAACTGGACCACAACTGGGAAGTGCTGGCTGAGCCAATCCAAACCGTGATGCGTCGTTACGGCATTGAAAAACCGTACGAGAAGCTGAAAGAGCTGACGCGCGGTAAACGCGTTGATGCCGCTGGCATGCAGACCTTTATCGATAGCCTCGAGCTGCCGGAAGAGGAGAAAGTGCGTCTGAAGCAGATGACGCCAGCCAACTACCTCGGCCGTGCGATTCAGATGGTTGATGATTTGAAGTAATGTATCAACCAGGCGCGCTTAGCGCGCCTGGTTGTTCTATGGTTTAGTTGGCTTCGCATATACTCATTCCATCATCACTACGTTGGAAGCTAAGGAAATACTATGCGTGTACTGGTTGTGGAAGATAATGCGCTGCTGCGCCATCACCTCGCCGTGCAGCTGCGTGACATGGGCCATCAGGTCGATGCCGCAGAAGATGCCAAAGAAGCGGATTATTTCCTGCAAGAACATGTCCCTGACATCGCGCTGGTCGATCTCGGTTTGCCGGACGAAGATGGCATGTCGCTGATTCGCCGCTGGCGCACCGATGCCGTTCGCCAACCGATTCTGGTATTAACCGCTCGCGAAGGCTGGCAGGCCAAAGTGGAAGCGCTGGAAGCCGGTGCCGACGACTACGTGACCAAGCCGTTCCACATTGAAGAAGTGGCTGCACGTTTGCAGGCGCTGATGCGTCGCAACAGCGGTCATGCATCGCAAATTATCTCTATGCCGCCGTTCCAGGTCGATCTCTCTCGCCGTGAACTGACGGTGCAAGACGAACCGGTAAAACTGACCGCCTTCGAGTACACCATCGTCGAAACTCTGATTCGCAACGCCGGTAAAGTGGTGAGCAAAGATTCGTTGATGCTGCAGCTCTATCCCGACGCCGAACTGCGCGAAAGCCACACCATTGACGTGCTGATGGGTCGTCTGCGCAAAAAAATTCTGTCACTCTATCCGACCGAAGTGATCAACACCGTGCGCGGCCAGGGATATCGCTTTGATCTCTGATTTATGACGTGGTTACAACGCTTACGCCCCTTCTCACTTCGCGCCCGTTTCCTGTTGGCGACGGCCGCGATCGTACTGTTTTTGTCGCTCTCCTACGGCATGGTCGCCGTGGTCGGCTACGTCGTCAGCTTCGATAAAAATACCTATCGCGTGATGCGCGGCGAGAGCAATCTGTTCTTCACGCTGGCGCAATGGCACGACAATCAGCTCACAATTGGTCAGCCTGAGCGCATGACGCTTAATTTCCCCACGCTGGTCTTTATCTACGATGAACACGGCAAATTGCTGTGGCAGCAGCGCGATGTGCCGGACATTCGTAAAAAAATTCGTCGTGAATGGCTGCTCAAGCCCGACTTCTACGAAATCGACACCAGCAATCGCACCAGCATGGCGGCGATGGGCAATAACCCGCAGGCGAAAGAGCGACTGCACGCGCTGGATAGCGACAGCAATGACACCTTTACCCACTCGGTCGCCGTCAATCGCTACGATGCCACCACCAACTTACCGGCGTTAACCATTGTGGTGGTCGATTCGATTCCGCAAGAGCTGCAGCATTCCGATGTGGTGTGGTCGTGGTTCAGCTATGTGCTGGCGGCGAATCTATTGCTGGTGATTCCGCTGCTGTGGCTGGCGGCACACTGGAGTTTGCGGCCGATTGGCGATCTCACTTCGCAAGTGCGCGAGCTGGAAACCGGCCAGCGCGAGAATCTCGATGACAATCCGCCGCAGGAGCTACGCAGCCTGGTGCGCAATCTTAACCTGCTGCTGAGCAATGAACGCCAGCGCTACACGCGCTATCGCACCACACTTTCGGATGTCACCCACAGCCTGAAAACCCCGCTGGCGGTGCTGCAAAGTACCCTGCGATCGTTACGCAATGGTAAAGAGTTAACCATTGAGCAGGCCGAACCGGTGATGCTGGAGCAGATTAGCCGCATCTCACAGCAGATTGGTTATTACCTCCATCGCGCGAGTATGCAGGCCGATCACAATCCTCTGCAGCGCGATTTGCATTCGGTGTCGGCGCTGCTCGACAGCCTGTGTTCGGCATTGAATAAGGTCTATCAACGTAAAGGCGTGGCGATCACGCTGGATATCTCGCCGGAACTGACCTTTATCGGCGATAAAAATGACTTTATGGAAGTGCTGGGCAACGTGCTGGATAACGCCTGCAAATATTGCCTCGAATTTATTGAAGTCACCGCGCGCCAAACCGACAACACTTTGCATCTGTTTATTGATGATGACGGCCCCGGCATTCCGGAAAGCAAACGCGATTTGATCTTCGTGCGCGGTCAACGTGCCGACACCTTGCGTCCCGGTCAGGGATTAGGTTTAGCCGTGGTGCGCGATATCCTCGAACAGTACGCGGGTCAAGTGATTGCGACCACCAGCCCGCTCGGTGGCGCGCGCATGGAAGTCATTTTCCAGCGCCAGGAAGTCGAGCATCACCGCGAGTAGAAAGGGACGCGGGCTGTTATACTTGCCATCATTCTTTGCAGCAAACGGACTCCCCATATGGACTATCAGCTCGATATCAACTGGCCCGACTTTATTCAGCGCTACTGGCAGAAACGCCCGGTGGTGCTTAAACGTGGATTTAAAAACTTCGTCGATCCTATTTCTCCTGACGAGCTGGCCGGTCTGGCAATGGAAAATGAGGTGGATAGCCGCCTTGTCAGCCATAACGAAGGCAAATGGCAAGTCAGTCACGGCCCGTTTGAAAGCTACGATCATCTCGGTGAGAGCAACTGGTCGCTGCTGGTGCAGGCGGTCAACCATTGGCATGAACCTTCTGCCGCGCTGATGCGCCCATTCCGTTTCCTGCCCGACTGGCGCGTTGACGATCTGATGATCTCTTTTGCCGTGCCGGGTGGCGGCGTGGGCCCGCATTTCGATCAGTACGATGTGTTTATCATTCAGGGAACCGGCCGTCGTCGCTGGCGCGTGGGTGAAAAAGTGCCGTTGAAACAGCACTGCCCGCATCCGGATCTGCTGCAGGTTGAGCCGTTCGACGCCATCATCGATGAAGAGATGGAGCCCGGCGATATTCTCTATATTCCGCCTGGATTCCCGCACGAAGGCTATTCGCTGGAAAACGCCATCAACTATTCGGTCGGCTTCCGCGCACCGAACGGTCGTGAGCTAATCAGCGGCTTTGCCGATCACATGCTGGCCAACGAATTGGGCAGCTATCGCTACAGCGATCCTGATGTGCCATCGCGTGAATGCCCATCGCAGATCCTGCCATCAGAACTGGAAGGTATCCGTAAAGTGATGATGGATGTAATTAACCAGCCAGAGCAGTTTAATCAGTGGTTTGGTGAGTTTATTTCTCAGTCGCGTCATGAGCTGGACGTCGCGCCGCCAGAGCCGCCGTATCAACCGGATGAGATTTACGATGCATTGCAGCAAGGCGATGCGCTGACGCGTCTCGGCGGCCTGCGCGTATTGACCATCGGCGATGTGGTATTTGTGAACGGGGAATCGATCACCAGCAGCCATCCGCATGTGCTGGCGGCATTGGCGCACAATCACGTGCTGACGCTGGAAGATTTCGGCGATGCGCTGGATGATCCTTCACTGCTGGCGCAGCTGGCGGCGTTGGTGAATAGCGGCTATTGGTTCTTCGGCGAGTAAGCTGGCGTTACGGTCGCCATGAATGGCGACCCTACGACGTTGTAGGGTGCGCATAAATGCGCACCTGGATACTGTTACTTTTTCTGTCCCGCCAGCTCAGCCAAACGCACAATCACATCCACTGACTGCGCCATCACATTGAGTGAGGCGAACTCGTGCTTGCCGTGATAGTTGTAGCCACCGGTGAACAGGTTCGGGCACGGCAATCCTTTCCACGACAGCGCAGAGCCGTCGGTGCCGCCACGAATTGGTTTGACGTTCGGTTCAATGCCACAATCGCGCATCGCCTGCAGCGCTAACTCAATAATGTGCGGATGCGGTTCAACCTTCTCGCGCATGTTGCGATAGCTATGGCTGATCTCGACCTTCACCGAACACTCGCTTTGCAGCCCTTTGCTGACGCGCTGGCCAATCTCTTCCAGCAGCTGTTTACGCTGTTCATAGTTGTCGGCATCAAAATCACGGATCAGATACATCAGCTCGGCATGTTCAACCGTGCCTTTGATGGTATGCAGATGGAAGAAGCCTTCGTAGCCGTCGGTGAACTGCGGCTTCTCTTTGGCCGGCAATTCCGCGTGGAAGCGCATCGCCAGATCCAGCGCATTGACCATCACATTTTTGGCGCTGCCCGGATGCACGTTGTTGCCGGTGATTTTGACCATTGCGGTGGCGGCGTTGAAGTTTTCGAACTCGAACTCGCCGAGATCGCTGCCATCCACGGTATACGCCCAATCGGCGGCAAAACCTTCAACGTCGAAGTGCGATGCGCCGCGACCAATCTCTTCATCCGGGGTAAAGGCCACGCGAATCGCGCCGTGTGGCGTATCACTTTTTGCCAGACGCGCCATCGCGGTCATGATCTCGGCGATACCGGCTTTGTCATCTGCGCCGAGCAGGGTTTTGCCATCGGTGGTGATCAGCGTATGGCCGATCAGCTTATGCAGGATCGGGAACATCACCGGCGACAAAATTTCATCACCGTTGCCGAGCGCGATATCGCCACCGCGGTAGTTTTCAATAATCTGCGGATTGACGTTTTTAGCGGTGAAATCTGGTGAGGTATCCATATGCGAAATAAAGCCGATCACCGGCGTGGCCCAATCGACGTTAGCCGGCAAGGTGCCCATCACACAGCAATGATCGCTCAGAGATACATCAACAAAGCCCAGCGCGATGAGTTCTTCCTGTAATTGGCGCGCCAGCGTCCACTGCCCTTCGCTGCTTGGCACCTGTCGTGCCTGAGGTTTTGACTGAGTTTCTACTGCGACATAACTGAGAAAACGCTCAAGTAATTGATCCATCTGTCATCCCTCTAAAGAACCTGCGTCATTATCATGGTGGCCTGATGGCACCATGTTGCGTCAAATCATTATCCTTCAGGTTAGCTCTCTCAACGTGAATTGCGCTGAAAATTCGCTCACTATCGCCTGTCCGACTTATCCGTTACGCATACTCCGGCATTTTTCAGAGTTTTCAAGGTAAATCCGTGGCAAAACATGGCATTGACACATTTTTGCGGTATCATCGCGCCCTTCATCACAGCAAGCGGCCACCAGCGGCTATGCTGTAACCTGATTCACCATCAGACTGAGTGACTAAAATGACGCAAACACGCGCGCCTGCGCTGGTTACGCTTTCTGGCATCAGTAAAGCTTTCGATGGCAAAAGCATCATCTCTGACTTCGACCTGACCATCCGTCACGGCGAGTTCATCACGCTGCTTGGCCCTTCCGGCTGCGGAAAAACCACCATATTGCGGCTGATTGCCGGGCTGGAAGATGCCGATCGCGGTCACATCATTCTTGATGATAATGACATCACCGATCTGCCCGCCGAGCATCGCCACATCAACACCGTGTTTCAGAGCTACGCGCTGTTCCCGCACATGTCGGTGTTTGAGAACGTCGCCTTTGGTCTGCGCATGCAGAAAACCCCGGCGGCCGAGATCACCACGCGCGTTAAGGATGCGCTGGCGATGGTGCAGCTGGAGAGTTTTGCCGATCGCCGTCCGCATCAGCTTTCTGGCGGTCAGCAGCAGCGCGTGGCGATTGCGCGCGCGGTGGTCAATCGCCCGAAAGTGCTGCTGCTGGATGAGTCGCTGTCGGCGCTGGATTATAAGCTGCGTCGCCAGATGCAAAACGAGCTCAAAGCGCTGCAGCGTAAGCTCGGCATCACCTTTGTCTTCGTCACCCACGATCAGGAAGAAGCGCTGACTATGTCCGATCGTATCGTGGTGATGCGCGATGGCCGCATCGAACAGGACGGCACGCCGCGCGAGATTTACGAAGAGCCCGCCAACCTGTTTGTCGCGCGCTTTATCGGCGAAATAAACGTGTTCGATGCCGAGGTGCTGAACAGCGACCATGCGCCCACTATCCGCGCGCGCGTGGAAGGCCGTGAATGTGAGCTGCAATGTGATTTCCCGGTCAGCGCGGGCGATAAGCTACTTGTGCTGCTGCGCCCGGAAGATCTGCGCGTTGAAGAGATTGATCACGACAGCCGCAGCGACAACCTGATTGGCTATGTGCGCGAGCGCAACTATAAAGGCATGACGCTGGAATCCACCGTTGAGCTGGAGAACGGCAAGCTGCTGACGGTGAGCGAGTTCTTCAACGAAGACGATCCTGATTTTGATCACTCGCTGAACCAGAAAATGGCGGTCAGCTGGGTGCCAAACTGGGAGGTGGTGCTGCCGTATGAAGTTGATGCGTAACCGCCTGCAGAAAGTGATTGTCGCGCTGATCGTCAGCTGGCTGACGCTGTTTGTACTGCTGCCTAACCTGATGATCTTCGCCACCAGCTTCCTGACGCGCGATGATGCGCATTTTGTCAGTATGGCCTTCACCCTTGATAACTACACGCGACTGCTCGATCCACTTTACGCCGACGTGCTGCTGCACTCGCTGAATATGGCGTTTATCGCCACGCTGTGCTGCCTGCTACTGGGTTATCCGTTTGCCTGGTGTCTGACGAAACTGCCGGCGCGCCTGCGTCCGCTGATGCTGTTCCTGCTGATTGTGCCGTTCTGGACCAACTCGCTGATCCGTATCTACGGCCTGAAAATCTTCCTCAGCACACGCGGTTGGCTGAATGAATTTTTGCTGTGGCTTGGGGTGATCGATAAACCGTTTCGCATCATGTACACCTCAGAAGCGGTGATTCTGGGACTGATCTACATTTTGCTGCCGTTTATGGTGCTGCCGCTCTACTCCAGCCTGGAAAAGCTGGATAAATCCTGCCTCGAAGCGGCGCGCGATCTCGGCGCCAGTAAAGTGAAAACCTTCTTACGCATCATTCTGCCGCTGACCATGCCAGGCATTGTCGCCGGTTGCCTGCTGGTGTTTATCCCGGCGATGGGCTTGTTCTTTGTGGCAGATTTGCTGGGCGGCGCGAAAAACCTGTTAATTGGCAACGTGATCAAGAGCCAGTTCCTGAATATCCGCGACTGGCCATTCGGTGCCGCCACCAGCATTGTGATGACGCTGCTGATGGGATTGATGCTGATGGCTTACTGGCGCGCAGCGCGTATGCTGAACAGCAAGGTGGAACTGCAATGATGGCGCGCTGGTTACGTGGCGGCTTCATGGCCGTGATTTACGCCTGGTTTTATATCCCGATCATCATTCTGATCGTCAACTCCTTCAACAGTTCGCGTTTCGGCATTAACTGGCAGGGCTTCAGCACGCAGTGGTATCGCCTGCTGATGAACAACGACAGCCTGATTCAGGCGGCACAACATTCATTGTTGATGGGCGTGCTCTCCGCCAGCTGCGCCACAACTATCGGCTCGCTGACCGCCGTCGCGCTCTATCGCTATCACTTCCGTGGTAAACCGTTCGTCAGCGGCATGCTGTTTGTGGTGATGATGTCGCCGGATATTGTGATGGCAATTTCGCTGCTGGTGCTGTTTATGCTGCTGGGCATTTCGCTTGGCTTCTGGTCGCTGCTGTTCTCGCACATCACCTTCTGCCTGCCGTTTGTGGTGATCACCGTCTATTCGCGCCTGAAAGGGTTTGATGTGCGCATGCTGGAAGCCGCCAAAGATCTCGGTGCCAGCGAAGTCACCATTTTGCGCAAAATTCTGCTGCCGCTGGCGCTACCGGCGGTCGCAGCGGGTTGGCTGCTCAGCTTTACGCTGTCGATGGACGATGTCGTGGTATCGTCGTTCGTCACCGGCCCGAGCTTCGAAATTTTGCCGTTAAAAATCTACTCGATGGTTAAAGTTGGCGTGTCACCGGAAGTGAACGCGCTGGCGACAATTTTGCTGCTGCTGTCGCTGCTGTTGGTGGCGCTCAGTCAGCTGTTGCTCCGTGATAAAACCAAATAGAGGATAATCGATGAAAAAGTGGTCTCATTGGCTGGCGGCTGGGGCGCTGGCATTGGGCATGCAGAGCGCGCAGGCGGATGCCGGCAAAACGCTCTACTTCTATAACTGGACCGAATACGTGCCGCCGGGACTGCTGGAGCAGTTCACTAAAGAGACTGGCATCAAGGTGATTTACTCCACCTACGAATCTAATGAAAGCATGTATGCCAAGCTGAAGACCTGGAAAGATGGCGCTTACGATTTGGTGGTGCCTTCCACCTACTTCGTCGCCAAGATGCGTAATGAAGGCATGCTGCAAAAGATCGATAAATCCCAGCTCAGCAACTTCAAAAATCTCGATCCTAACCTGCTGAACAAGCCGTTCGATCCTAATAACAATTACTCGATCCCTTATATCTGGGGCGCGACCGCCATTGGTATCAACACCGACGAAGTGGATGCCAAAAGCATTACCCGCTGGGCCGATTTGTGGAAGCCAGAGTATAAGCAGAGCCTGCTGCTGACCGACGACGCGCGTGAAGTGTTCCAGATGGCGCTGCGCAAGCTGGGCTATTCGGGCAACACCCGCGATCCCAAACAGATCGAAGCCGCTTATGAAGAGTTGAAAAAGCTGATGCCGAACGTGCTGGCGTTTAACTCCGATAATCCGGGCAACCCGTTTATGGAAGGCGAAGTGAACGTTGGCATGATCTGGAACGGTTCTGCCTACGTTGCGCGCCAGGCAGGTACGCCGTTGCAGATTATCTGGCCGCAGGAAGGCGGGATTTTCTGGATGGATAACCTGGCGATTCCCGCCAACGCGAAAAACCGTGAAGGCGCGCTGAAGCTGATTAACTTCCTGCTGCGTCCAGACGTGGCGGCGCAAGTGGCGGAAACCATTGGTTATCCCACACCAAACCTGGCGGCGAAGAAGTTATTGCCACAGGAAGTAGCCAACGATCCTTCGCTTTATCCTGCTGAGGATGTGATTAAAAAAGGCGAGTGGCAGAACGATGTCGGTGAAGCCAGCGTGCAGTATGAGACGCTGTTCCAGAAGCTGAAGGCGGGACGTTAATCTTTCGTAGGGTCGCTATTCATGGCGACCTGGCATGCCAGGTGCGCATAAATGCGCACCCTCCGACGATCGCTACTTATACAACCCACGCAAAAACGTATGCACAAACTCCGGCACCACTTCGCTTGCTAAGCCGTAATGACGCTCGGCAAACTCATTGCCGACCTGGCTTGGTTCCAGGTTCAGCTCCACGGTATGCGCGCCCTGCAGTTTCGCCTCGTGGACAAAACCAGCGGCGGGATAAACGTGACCCGAGGTGCCAATGGCGATAAACAGATTCGCCTGCTCAATCGCCTGATAAATCTCTTCCATTCCCAGCGGCATTTCACCAAACCACACGATGTGCGGGCGCAGCATGGCCGGGAACTGGCAGCAGGTGCAGCGATCGTCCGGGGTTAAATCTTCCGTCCAGTCGAGCACTTGTCCACTGCTAACGCAGCGCACTTTCAACAGTTCACCATGCATGTGCAACACGCGCTGGCTGCCGGCGCGTTCGTGCAGGTTATCGATATTCTGCGTCACCAGCAGAAAGTTATCGCCCAGCACCTGCTCCAGTTCTGCCAGCGCTTTGTGCGCGGCGTTAGGCTGGATTTCGGGCTGCTGCAGCTGTTGACGGCGCGCATTGTAAAACGCCTGCACCAGCGCCGGATTGCGTTGAAAACCTTCCGGCGTGGCGACATCTTCCACGCGGTGCTCTTCCCACAAGCCATCGGCAGCGCGGAACGTGCGAATACCGGACTCGGCGGAGATACCCGCGCCGGTCAGCACCACCACGCGCGGTTGCGGATGCGCGGCCAGTTCAGCTTTGCGATCGCGCTCGAAGATGCGCTGGCGAAAGCGCTGATGCACCTTGCGGCGGTTTTTTTTGTCGCGGGCGAGTCGTAGGCGGCGGCGCGGTATGCGCATAAAAGCTCCTTATCTGCGGCGTTTATCGCCGCGCGTCGGGTATTTTTCGGGCTAATCTGCCCGATAATAGCAGCCGCACGGCGGCTGCGTTTTATCTTTACTGACCGCTAAGCACGCGTGCCGGATCGATACGGCTGGCGCGGCGTGCCGGATACCAGCTGGCAATCAGGCTCAGGACAATCGCGGTGCCCAGCACCGAAATCACATCAATCCAGTGCAGTTCGGACGGCAGGAAATCGATAAAGTAGATATCTCCCGCCAGCAACTGATGCCCGGTAATGTGCTCAAATACGCGCATCACCGGCGTAAGATTGAGCGCCACCAGCACGCCGACCACCACGCCGCTGACGCTGCCGAGCAGGCCCGCCAGCAAGCCGTACCAGATAAAGATGGCGCGAATCAGGCCATCTTTGGCACCCAGCGTACGCAGCACCGCGATGTCGCTGCTCTTGTCTTTCACCGCCATTACCAGCGTCGAAACGATGTTGAAGCAGGCCACGCCAATCACCAGCACCATGGCTAAATACATAATGGCGCGAATCATCTGGATGTCACGGTACATATAGCCGTAAGTACCAATCCAGCTCTTGATATAGACGTAAGAGTGCGTCACTTCACCGGCGTCTCGTACCAGCTTCTGCGCCTGGAACGGGTCGTTCATTTTCAACGCGATACCGCTGACGCTGTCGCCCATATCCAGATACTTCTGCGCATCCGCCAGCGGCACCAGCGCCAGGCTGTGATCGAGCATGCCGCTCAGTTGCAGCACGCCGCTGACCTGCAGACGAATGCGTTTCGGCTGCAGCAGCTTATTCTCACCATCATTATTCGGGATCATGATGGTGATCCAGTCGCCCTGTTTAACGTTGAGCGATTTAGCGATGCCACCACCCAGAATGATCTGCTGTTTACCGGCCGCGAACTGCGACCACGCATCACCGGCAACAAAGCTCGGCAAGGCGCTAAGGCGCGCTTCCTGCTGCGGATCGACACCTTTCACCTGCAGCGCTTGCAGTTTCGCGCCGCTCTCAATCAGTCCGGTGAAGTTGATATAGGGCGCGGCAGCGGCAATGCCAGCAACCTGCTCAATCGGCGCGATCATCGGTTGCCAGTTGCGGAACGGCTGATTCACCGGCTCGATTTCACCGTGCGGCACCACCGCCAGAATGCGGTTGTTCAGCTCACGCTCAAAGCCGTTCATGGCGCTCAGGCCGATGATCAGCACCGCCACGCCAAGCGCAATGCCGATGGTGGAGATGATGGAGATCAGCGAGACCATGCCACCACGCCGCCGACCGCGGCTAAAACGCAGCCCGAGCAGCAGGGATAATGACGAAGCCATCAGATCACTCCCAGCGTCAGTTGGTCGCTCAGCTCACCGTCGCGCATCTCCATCTGACGGCTCAGGCGTTTCGCCAGCTGCAGATCGTGCGTCACTACCAGAAAAGCGGTGCCCTGCTTGACGTTCAACTCGCCGAGCAGTTCGAAAATTGCATCGGCGTTGCGCGCATCGAGGTTACCGGTGGGCTCATCGGCCATCACCAGACGCGGACGATTCACCAGCGCGCGGGCAATCGCCACACGCTGACGTTCACCGCCCGACAGCTCAGAAGGCCGATGCGCGGCACGTTTTTCCAGCCCGACCGCCGCCAGCATTTCACGCGCGCGTGACTCCGCCTCCGCTTTGCCGATTTTGCCAATCAGCAGCGGCATCGCCACGTTCTCCAGCGCGCTAAAGTCCGGCAGCAAGTGGTGGAACTGATAGATGAAGCCCAGCTCGCGGTTGCGCAGCTCGGCTTTCGCGGCGGACGACATCGCATTCAGCGATTTACCATCAAAAATCACATCGCCCGAGGTAGGTGCATCCAGGCCGCCGAGCAGATGCAGCAAGGTACTTTTACCCGAACCGGAGCTGCCGACAATCGCCGTCAATTCACCCGGCTGCAGGCTGAAAGCCACATTGCGCAGCACATCGGTCTGCACGCTGCCTTCCTGATAGCGTTTGCACAGGTCACGACACTGCAACAAAGGAGTATTACTCATAACGTAAAGCCTCAGCGGGTTGGACGGCGGCAGCGCGCCACGACGGATAAAGAGTAGAGAGCAGCGCGACGGCCATTGAGACCAGCGCGATGGTGATCACCTGCAGCACATTGATGTCGACCGGCAGCGCCGCGCCATCGAGGAACAGGCCAATTACCGGCATCAAATTATTCAGTTGGCTGGCAAGCAGCACGCCAAGCACGGTACCTAACAACGCGCCAATAATACCGGCGCTGGCGCCCTGCACCATAAATACCGCGACAATCTGGCGGCGGGTTAAACCCAGCGTTTGCAGGATCGCCACTTCACCCTGCTTCTCCATGATCAGCAGGCCGAGCGAGGTAATAATATTGAAGGCCGCCACTGCGATGATCAGGCTCAGCAGCAGCCCCATCATGTTTTTCTCCATGCGCACCGCCTGGAACAGATCGCCTTTGCGTTCACGCCAGTCTTTCCACGCCAGTCCATCCGGCAGTTTCTGCTGGCTGAGCGCATCAACGCTCAACGGCTTATCCAGCCACAAACGCCAGCCGGTGATGTTGCCGAGCGGATAGCGCATCACGCGTGATGCATCCTGCTGATTGACCAGAATCTGATAGCCATCCACTTCGCTGTTGGCGGCATACGTGCCGGCCACGGTGAAAATACGCTGGCTCGGCAAGCGGCCCACCGGCGTGAACTGGCTGACCGACGGCACCATCAAACGCAGCTGATCGCCACGCTTCACGCCCAGCTGTGCAGCCAGTTGCTCACCGAGGATGACGTTGTACTGGCCCGCTTGCAGCACGCTTTGTTGGGTGTTGACGAGGAACGGTGTCAGCGGATCCTGTTCGTCAGGATTGATGCCGAGCATCACGCCGACCGAGACGTTACGCGCGCTCTGCAATACCACATCGGCAGTGGTGAGCGGAGCGATGCGCTTAACGCCTTGCAGCTTGAGGTCCTCGGCTGGCAATTCCTTTGGGTTGATGCTGCCTTTGTCGCTGGTGATCAGCGCCTGCGGCATCAGGCCGAGGATATTACCCTCCAGCTCACGCTCGAAGCCGTTCATCACCGATAACACGGTGACCAGCGCCAGCACGCCGAGCGTGATGCCGATAGTAGAGAGCCAGGAGACGAAGCGACCAAAGCGGTCTGAGGCACGTCCACGCATGTAGCGCAAACCGATGAATAACGCGACTGGTTGATACATGAGATCCGTCTTGGCAGTTGCCTGAAAATAAGTAGTGGGATGATAAAGGAGGCGTCCCCTTTATGAAACCTCTAACCCTCTGAGTCTGCGGCAAAGTTGTGTCAAAAACCGTACCAGCCAACGCTTATGCATAAAATTGCGACAAATTAATGATGTTATTTGTACGTTTATTCGTCATCGGCTGGCGTAGACTTAAAGGTGAATTACCGTAGGCGACGAGGAGTACACCATGTTCAAATTCCCTAAGAACAGTATCGTGAAGCATAAATCGGGAGAGATCAGAGGCGAGATCGTTAACGTTTTTGAACAGGGAGATGCGCCAACCGGCTATTACGTGAAGTGGGACGACGGCAATCACAGCTACCATCTGGAGAAAGAGCTGTCATGGGCCAATGTCGATCGCCCGCGTATGCACTACACACAGCAATCGAGTAAGTGATTCGTGGGGGTTTTGTAGGGTCGTCATTTATGACGACCTGGCAGAAACTCCGAAACGACAGATGATCCTCAGGGCGGATTATGGAATGATGACGCCCTGTAATCCAAGGAGAGAATGTCGAGATCCCATGTCGGAACAGAGTCGTTATACCCTGCCAGTCAAAGCCGGCGACCATCGCCAGCTCGGCCAGCTAGTCGGCGCCGCGCAAGCGCTTGAGTGTGCCAGTATCACCGAACGCCACAGCGGTCCGGTGTTGATGATTACCCCGGATATGCAATCTGCCTTGCGTCTGCAGGAGGAGATACGCCAGTTCACCGATCTGCCGGTCACTAACCTCGCTGACTGGGAAACCCTGCCCTACGACAGTTTCTCGCCGCATCAGGACATTATCTCTGCTCGCCTCTCCACGCTGTATCAGCTGCCCAACTTAACGCGCGGTATGCTGATTATGCCGGTCAACACGCTGATGCAGCGCGTTTGTCCGCACAGCTTCCTGCACGGTCATGCGCTGGTGATGCAGCAAGGGCAAAAGCTGTCGCGCGATGCGCTGCGCGATCAGCTGGAGCAGGCTGGTTATCGCCATGTCGATCAGGTCATGGAGCACGGCGAATATGCTACACGCGGTGCGCTGCTCGATCTGTTCCCGATGGGCAGCGATCAACCTTATCGCATCGACTTCTTTGATGACGAGATCGACAGCCTGCGCCTGTTTGATGTCGATACTCAGCGCACGCTGGAAGCGGTTAACGCGATTAACCTGCTGCCGGCGCATGAATTCCCCACGGATAAAGCCGCCATCGAGCTGTTCCGTAGCCGCTGGCGCGAAACCTTTGACGTTCGGCGCGAGCCGGAGCACGTCTATCAGCAGGTGAGCAAAGGCACGCTGCCCGCCGGTATCGAATACTGGCAACCGCTGTTCTTTGAGCAGGAATTGCCAACGCTGTTTAGCTATCTGCCCGCCAATACCCTGCTGCTCAACAGCGGCGATTTGCTGGCCAGCGCCGAGCGCTTCTGGCTTGATGCCAACGCGCGCTTTGAGAATCGGCGTATCGATCCGATGCGTCCGTTGCTGGAGCCGGTTACGCTGTGGCTGCGTCCCGACACGCTAATGAGCGAACTGAAAGCCTGGCCGCGCATGCAGTTAAGCAGCGACACGCTGCCGGAGAAAGCGGCAAATACCAATCTGGGTTATCAGCCGCTGCCGGAATTAACCGTGCAGGCGCAGGCAAAAGCGCCACTCGATCTGCTGCGTCAGTTCCTTGAACAATTCAGCGGTCAGGTGATTTTTTCGGTTGAGAGTGAAGGTCGCCGCGAAAGCCTGCAAGAGTTGCTGACGCGCATCAAACTGCGTCCGCATGCCATCGATCACTTTGATCAGGCCGCCAATCAACCGCATAGCCTGATGATTGGCGCCAGCGAGCGCGGCTTTATCGATACGCAACGCCAGCTGGCATTGATCTGCGAAAGCGATCTGCTTGGCGAGCGCGTCAGTCGTCGTCGCCAGGATAATCGCCGCACCATCAATCCTGATGTGCTGATCCGTAACCTCGCCGAGCTGCATCCCGGCCAGCCAGTGGTGCATCTGGAGCACGGCGTTGGACGTTATATCGGCCTGACCACGCTGGAAGCCGGCGGCATCGTGGCCGAATATCTGATGCTCTCCTATGCGGGCGACGCCAAGCTGTATGTGCCGGTTTCATCGCTGCATCTGATTAGCCGCTATGCCGGTGGCGCCGATGAGAATGCGCCGCTGCATAAACTCGGCAGCGATGCCTGGTCGCGCGCGCGACAGAAAGCCGCCGAGAAAGTGCGCGACGTAGCGGCCGAGCTGCTGGATATCTACGCTCAGCGCGCGGCCAAAACCGGCTTCGCCTTTAAGCACGATCGCGATCAATATCAGCTGTTCTGCGAAGGCTTCCCGTTTGAAACCACGCCGGATCAAGGTCAGGCGATCAACGCGGTGCTGAGCGACATGTGTCAGCCGCTGGCGATGGACCGTCTGGTGTGCGGCGACGTCGGCTTTGGTAAAACCGAAGTGGCGATGCGCGCCGCGTTCCTCGCGGTTGAGAACGCCAAACAGGTCGCGGTGCTGGTGCCCACCACCTTGCTGGCGCAGCAGCATTACGACAACTTCCGCGATCGTTTCGCTAACTGGCCGGTGCGCATTGAAATGCTATCGCGCTTCCGCACCGCCAAAGAGCAGAGTCAGGTGCTGGAACAGGCGCGCGAGGGCAAAGTCGATATTTTGATTGGCACGCATAAGCTGCTGTCGAACGACCTGAAATGGCACGATCTCGGCCTGCTGATTGTCGATGAAGAGCACCGCTTTGGCGTGCGTCACAAAGAGCGGATCAAGGCGATGCGCGCCGACGTCGATATCCTGACGCTCACCGCCACGCCGATTCCGCGTACCCTGAATATGGCGATGAGCGGCATGCGCGATTTGTCGATTATTGCCACGCCACCGGCGCGACGCATGGCGGTGAAAACCTTTGTGCGCGAGTACGACAGTCTGGTGGTGCGCGAGGCGATCCTGCGTGAAGTGCTGCGCGGCGGCCAGGTTTACTATCTCTACAATGACGTCGAAAACATCGAGAAAGCGGCGCAGCGACTGGCCGAATTGGTGCCGGAAGCGCGTATTGCCATTGGTCACGGCCAGATGCGCGAACGCGATCTCGAGCGGGTGATGAATGATTTCCACCATCAGCGCTTTAACGTGCTGGTGTGTACCACCATCATCGAAACCGGTATCGACGTTCCCAGCGCCAACACCATTATCATCGAACGCGCCGATCACTTTGGCCTGGCGCAACTGCACCAATTGCGTGGCCGCGTGGGACGTTCGCACCATCAGGCCTATGCATGGCTGCTGACGCCGCATCCAAAAGCGATGACCACCGATGCGCAGAAGCGTCTGGAAGCTATCGCGTCGCTGGAAGATCTTGGCGCCGGTTTTGCGCTGGCAACCCACGATCTGGAGATTCGCGGCGCGGGTGAACTGCTCGGCGAAGACCAGAGCGGCCAGATGGAAACCATCGGCTTCACGCTGTATATGGAGCTGCTGGAGAATGCGGTCGATGCGCTGAAGGCGGGCCGCGAGCCGTCGCTGGAAGATCTCACCAGCAATCAAACTGAAATCGAATTGCGTATGCCTGCTCTGTTGCCGGATGATTTTATCCCGGACGTGAATACCCGCTTGTCGCTCTACAAGCGCGTGGCCAGCGCGGCGGATGAGCAGGATTTGGCGGAGCTGAAGGTCGAGATGATTGACCGCTTCGGCAAACTGCCGGATGCCGCACGTAATCTGCTGGATATCGCCGGGCTGCGTCTAGTGGCGCGCCAATTGGGGATTCGTAAGATCGAAGCCAGCGACAAAGGCGGCTTCTTCGAATTTGCGCCGCAGAATCAGGTTGATCCGGGCTGGCTGATTGGCCTGCTGCAGAAAGATCCTAAGCAGTGGAAACTGGATGGCCCAACGCGCCTGAAATTCACCCGAGACATGGCGGACCGGAAAATCCGTATGGAATGGGTGCAGGGTTTTGTCAGCGAGCTGGCGAAAAATCGGGTTTGATGCCGTGTTGCGGAAGGTCGCCATGAATGGCGACCCTACACCGCTATGATGTGTAATACGAAAAAAAGCGCCTTGCGGCGCTTTTTTGTTACTGCTGCTGTGATGCATCTTTGCCCAATTAGGCCTGATTCGAATTCAGGATCAGCTGACCATTACGGTCGAGCGGAATGCGGGTGCCAGGGTCATTTTCCATGCGGATTTTGCCCTGCTGGTCGCCTATTTTATAGGTCACGTCATAACCCAGCATTTTTTCCTGTTTATCGTACACCGTTTTGCAACGTTGCTCGTTGGTGGTGTAAGTGTCGCGATCCTGCAGCGCACCCTGCACCTGATTACCACCGTAACCACCGGCCAACGCGCCCGCTACCGTTGCCACATCGCGTCCGCGTCCGCCACCAAACTGATGGCCCAACACGCCGCCGGCTACTGCGCCCAGCACCGAACCGGCAATGCGATTCTCATCCTGCACCGCACGACGATGGGTCAGCGTCACATTGCGACACTCCTGTCGCGGCTGCTTGATGCTCTCTTTGATCGGCGTCGCCGACAGAACTTGTGCAAACTGCGGGCCGCGATCGAAGACATCCATGCTGGCGACTGCGGCAACGCCTAACGCTGCTGCTACGCCGATACCGATACCCGCTAACATTGATTTATTCACAGGAATGTCCTCCTGAAGGTTGTTACCGCGCATTCCTGCCGCTACGAAATCCTGATGTAGCCGAGGCATAACCGGCGTGCGCGCCGCGCCGTGTTTGTTGGTAATAAGTTTTACAGATGGACCGTAATTGCAACATCAGATTAATGGAGGAAACGCAGCGGAAACCCATCAGGGCCAGCTTTTAGGAGAGTTCTGAGAGCGGGTGAAATAGTGCCGTAACCTTAAGCTGAACGTGCTGTTTTCAGCGGGTTACGGCAGCTGGCGTGGCGTGGAACGGCATTCACCGCCCGAAAATCATCAGTGCAGCTTGAGGCGCGGACGTAGGACGCGGTTAAGACTGCCGACCAACATCATCAGACCGGTCTTGAAGTATCCGTGGAGCGCAATCTGGTGCATGCGATATAGAGAAATGTAGACAAAACGCGCAATGCGCCCTTCCACCATCATCGATCCGCGCATCAGGTTACCCATCAAACTGCCCACGGTGCTGAAGCGCGACAGCGATACCAGCGAACCGTGATCTTTATAAACATAGGCTTTCAATGGTTTATCTTTACGCTGTGCAAGGATGTTCTCCAGCGCGCGCGATGCCATCTGATGCGCTGACTGCGCGCGCGGCGGCACAAATCCGCCACCCGGCAGCGCGCAGGAGGCGCAGTCACCAATCGCGTAGATGTCGTCATCCAGCGTGGTTTGCAGCGTCTCTTTCACCACCAGCTGATTGATGCGATTTGTTTCCAGTCCGCCAATCTCTTTCAGGAAATCTGGCGCTTTGATACCGGCCGCCCACACCATCAAATCGGCATCGATGAATTCGCCGCCTTTGGTATTCAAGCCGTTTTCAGTGGCGCTGGTGACCATGGTTTGCGTCAACACCCGCACGCCAAGTTTGGTCAGCTCCTGATGCGCTGCCGCCGAGATGCGCGGTGGCAGCGCAGGCAGAATGCGTTCACCGGCTTCCACCAGCGTGACGTTCAGCGAGCTGCTATCCAGACCTTTGTAGCCGTAGCTGTGCAGCTGTTTTACCGCGTTGTACAGCTCAGCGGAGAGCTCAACGCCGGTGGCGCCACCGCCGACAATCGCAATATTCACTTTTTCCAGGCTGCCTTCGCTGGCCGAGAAACGCAGGAACAGGTTGAGCATTTCGTTGTGGAAACGACGTGCCTGATGCGGGTTATCAAGGAAGATGCAGTGATCTTTCACACCCGGCGTGCCGAAGTCATTTGAGGTGCTGCCAAGTGCGATAACGAGGCGATCGTAGGCCAGCTCACGCTGCGGCACTAACAACGCGCCTTCCGCATCGCGGATTTCAGCCAGCTCAAGGGTTTTGTTTTCACGGTTGATTTGCGTCAGCGACCCCAGCTGGAACTGGAAGCCGTGATTACGCGCGTGCGCCAGATAGCTCAGCGCATCAATCCCTTCGTCCATCGAACCGGTTGCCACTTCGTGCAGCAGCGGTTTCCACAGATGACTGTGGTTACGATCGACCAATATGATCTCGGCCTTTTTCTTGCGTCCCAGCTTGTGACCGAGCTGCGTTGCCAGCTCTAAGCCGCCAGCACCACCGCCGATAATAACGATTTTTTCCATAGATGTAGTCAACAAAGACCCCCTCAAAGTTGTAAACCAATAGTTAATTAATGGTTAATAAAAACCTTAATAAACATAGGGTTGGCGACGTTAAATCGCGAGCTGAGGGCAGAATATCACGGCGTCAAAGACATCACATAAGAAAATTGATGTACATCAATCTTTAAGCAGCATTATCAGAATGTTACACATTTTATGCGCCGCGTCACACGGCGCACCGACGGTCAGGCGAGGAGTTTGAAGGCTTTGATGCGCTGTAAATGCGGGGCGATGTTCTTGAATTTGTGGCTGGCTGCGTCATCCCAGATGATTTCATAGAACGGCTGCAGATACGCCGCGCTGCGCTGATTATCCAGCGCTTCATCCTGACGAGACAAAATCGCCAGACACTTATCGCGGTTCTTCTCGCGGAAATCATTGACGCATTTGGTAGCAATATCGAGATACTCTTCCGGGCGATCGATTTTGCCTTCCATGTTCTCAAACGGGAACAGATTGGGATTAAAGATCACCTGACGCATGCCACACAGGAAGCCAATGCGCTCGGCCCAATAACCGCCCAGCCCAACCCCGCAAATCAGCGGATGCGCATCGTCGCCCTGCTGCAGCAGCTTGTCGCACTCTTTCAGCAGAAACTGCATGTCGTGTTTGGGATGGCGAGTGCTGTAGCTGACTAATCTGACGTCCGGGTCAATAAACTGCAGCTGCAGCACTTTTTCATGGTTGCCCGGACTGTTGGAATCAAAACCGTGCAGATAGATGATCATGATTTTCCTCAGCGTGGAATAAATCCGGGCAGCGCGGCTTATCTGCCCGAAGCTTTGTGCGCCAACCAGCGCTCTTGCAATGCGCTGAGCTGACGCTGATTTTGCCGCCAGCGCTCGCTTGCCAGCAAGCTTTGACGGGTAAAACGCCCTTGATGGTATAACTGCGTCACGCGCTCTGCCCCGATCGGCGTCAAGTTATCCAGTACGCTTACCGCGCCGGCGCGCTGATTGCACACCAGGATCATATCGCAACCGGCATTCAGCGACTGCTGTGCGCGTTCGGCGTAGCTGCCCATCACGGCGGCACCTTCCATCGACAAATCGTCGGAGAAAATCACGCCGTTGAAGCTGAGCTCTTTGCGCAACACGGTTTGCAGCCAGTACGGTGAACCGCTGGCGGGCAACGGATCCACCTCAGTATAGATAACGTGCGCTGGCATCACCGCATCAAGCAGTTGCTCATCGATCAACTGCTTAAAGATCGCCATGTCATGCTGACGCAGCGTGGCGGCATCGCGATTGTCGCGCGGCGTCTCTTTGTGCGAATCCGCGCTGACCGCACCGTGACCGGGGAAGTGTTTGCCGGTGGTCTTCATGCCCGCTTCATGCATGCCGTTGATAAAACGACGCGCGACTTGCAGGGTGATGGCCGGATCTTCATGGAACGAACGGTCGCCAATCGCCGCGCTGATATGACCAATGTCGAGCACCGGCGCGAAACTGATGTCGATGTCCATGGCGATCATTTCCGATGCCATCTGCCAGCCCGCCTGCTGCGCCAGTTCACCGGCACTGTTGAGATCGTGCAGCGCGGCGAAGGATTGCATGGCCGGCAATTGCGTGAAGCCGTCGCGGAAACGCTGCACGCGTCCGCCTTCCTGATCCACCGCGACAACCAGACGATGGCGCGACGCGGCGCGAATCTGGCGCACTAGCTCTGCCAGCTGGTCGACATCGTGGAAGTTGCGGGCAAACAGAATCAGTCCGCCCACCAGCGGATGCTGCAGAATTTCGCGTTCTTCGGCGTCCAGCTCATAGCTTTCGACGTCGAGCATCAGCGGTCCAGGCGTGTTCATGGTCATGATTAAAATCCTACGTTAAAGGTCGTGCCAACTGGCCTGCGCCAGCTGTTGTAATGTGTCGTCCTGGCTCTGCTCGGCGCGCAACTGATACCAGCTGGCCATCAGCAGTTGCAGCCACGGCTGCCAGCGCTGCATCTGGCGCGCCAGTTCATGCTCATCCAACTTCGCGCGCGAGGCGTACTCGGCAATCCACGCTGAACGCGTATCGCCATCAACCGCACAAACCGCCGCTAGCTCCAGCGCCACGTCGCCATCGGCGGCATATTCCCAATCGATCAGGCGCAAACCGGCAGGCGTGGCAATCAGGTTGCCGGCGTGGACATCCATATGCAGCGGTGCCAGGCGCAGCGGCGGCGGTTCGCCCTGCTGTAATAAGCGTTGCAGACGACGCTGCCAGCGCCAGTGACGCTGCTGGCAAAGTTGCCAATAGCGCTGCAGCAGTGGCGCTAATCGTAAACGATAGCCGGTGAGTGGCTGTTGATGCAGGCGCTGCAGCAGCGCCACAATCGCCTCCCGCTGCGCGTTAAACTGCGCGGAGGTGAGCACCTCGCCCGGCAACCAGCTTTGCAGAAGCCAGGGATCGCGCCATGCCAGCGGCTGCGGCCCGAGATCTGCATATCTGAGCTGCTGCAGGATGCGGTATTCGCGCTGGCGATCAACAAACGGGATCGGCTGCGGCGGCGCACGTCGCGCCAGCAACGCGCCCTGCGGCATCTGCACGCGCACGCTTTGCCCGCTCAGTCCCGGTAGCGCGAAAAAATGACCGGCAGCTTGCGCCGTCGGCCATTGTTGCTGAAGCATGTTTTGCAGCTGCGGATCAGGGTTGAGCAACACCGTTTCCTGACCAGATGATTTCACCGGTTTGTACCAGCATCAGCTGCATTTGCAGCGTTGGTGCTTTCACATCGCCCTGCGCATTGCTGTAGAGCACATACTGCGCGTTAACGTTGCGCGCCAGACCAATCGCTTTACTGCGCGAGTTGAGGCTGTCATCCGGCGATAAGCCCAGCGTCTGCTTGGCCTGCGCCAGCTGTTCGGGAGTGATCAGCGTGAACTTGCCGTTGTTGGCCAGCGCATTCTGAATCGCATCGGTGGCTTTGTCGGTTTGCAGCGCGCCGTTGGTGCTGTTCTTTATGCGATCCACCAGCAGCACGCTGCCAGGATTCACGCCTGAAGATTGCACCATCTTGCCGACTAATGGCTGGACGCTGGCATCCCAGTTAATGGTTTTCAGCTTCGGTGGCTGCGGCACGGTTTCTGGCGGCGGCACCGGCTGCGGCGTCGGTTCAACCGGCTGAGTTGGCGTGGTCGGCTGCGTGGGTTCTACCGGCGCTGGCGTCTGTTGTTTCACCACACAACCGGTGAGCATTAGCGCAAATAACAACGCGCCCGAACGTTTTACACTGCAAATCACAGCTTACTCCTCAAAGATAAAGATAGAGACGCACCTTACTGGCGGTCGGATTGCCCATTTGTGAGGCCACTTCTACGCTGCCATGCGCCGGGACAATTTGGCTCTGCGCCGGCTCTTCCGGCGTGATTTCCAATCCTTTGTCGTCGTACCAATAGAAACGATAGTGCACTTTCACCGGCGTTTCCCGCTGGTTATACAACACGCTCATGGCACGCTGCTGACCATCTTGCTCGGTCAACTTCGGATCATCGGTAATAATGCCTGCGGATAATACAGACGATTCCATTACCAGCGACTGCGAGGTATTAATCATCGGCTTATCGCTGCTGCAACCTGCAAGGGTCAGCAACAGCAAGCCACTCAGCCATTGACGCATCAATTTGTCCGCCTGAGTTAGATGGCCAACATTGGGCCCAGCGGCTGACCGCCGACCAAATGCATATGGATGTGATAAACCTCCTGACCGCCATGACTGTTGCAGTTCATGATCAGACGATAGCCATCTTCGGCAATGCCTTCATCACGGGCAATTTTGGCGGCCACGGTAATCATCCGGCCCAGCGCCTGCTCGTGTGCGGCCTGCACATCGTTGGCGGTGGGAATCAATACATTGGGGATGATCAGAATATGGGTAGGCGCTTTGGGCGCGATATCACGGAAGGCGGTGACCAGTTCGTCCTGATAAACCACGTCGGCGGGGATCTCGCGACGGATGATTTTACTGAAAATGGTTTCTTCAGCCATGGTGCATTTCCTTAAGCCTGAGTTCAGTCAGGCAGTATGCGTGAGGAATTCCATTTCTTTCAACCTCAGGACCACATTTCCTGTATTAAATGACTGCCTTTAAGCCGTTTTCTCCCTTCGCCACGCATTGTGCTGCAACTCGCATTTCTAACATCTCATTAACCACAAAAATGAAACGCTGTTTTATAAATTAGAGATATCACGCCATTTTCTTTGTGATTTTGCCATCCACCAGAAAGTCATTGCGAAATCACGAAGGTTTGCACGCTTAAGCCGCTCTACTTTCAATCCAATCCGAGCAAGTTGTACGGAGTGATGAGGGATGTGTTTACCGACTAATTCAAGGAGAACCTGCCATGCGCTCTCGTAAGATTGGCCTGGGCCATTATCTGGCCTATGGGTCCGGGGATTTCCTCGGTGCAGGCACCACGGCGTTAACCGCCGCCTGGCTGCTCTACTTTTACACCACCTTTTGTGGGCTCTCGCCGATTCAGGCGACCTTCATTTTTGCTGCCGCTCGCGTGCTGGATGCGGTAGTGAGCCCGCTGATGGGTTTCCTGACCGATAACTTTGGTTCGACCTGGCTCGGCAAGCGCTTTGGCCGCCGCAAATTCTTTATCCTGCTCGGCATCCCGTGCGTGTTCAGCTACAGCCTGATGTGGGTTGGTGACATGAGTTTCTGGTGGTATCTGCTGACTTATCTGCTGTTCGATATGGTCTACACCATGATTCTGGTGCCCTACGAAACGCTGGTGCCGGAGATGACCGATGATTTTAAACAGAAAACCCGCTTCTCTGGCGCGCGTATTGGGTTGGCGCAGCTGTCGGCTATTCTGGCGGCGTTCCTGCCGGGCGTGCTGATTGGCTGGTTTGGCAAAGATAATCCGATCTCCTTCTTCTACGCCAGCCTGGTGTTCTCAGTGATTTGTGCGCTGGTGTTAACGCTGGTGTGGCTGTTTACATGGGAGCGCGATCCCGACGATTTCTCTGCTGAATCACGCCGCGCAGAGCAGGAGAAATCACAGCTGACCTTGCTGCAGAGCCTGAAACGCCTCTACACCGAGCTGGCCTCAACGCTGCGCATTCGTATTTTCCGCCAGCATCTGGGCATGTATCTCGGTGGCTATATCGCGCAGGACGTGTTTAACGCGGTGTTTACCTGGTATGTGGTGTTTGTGCTGATGCAAAGCGCGCAAATCGCCTCCAACCTGATGGGCACCATGGCGGTGATGCAGTTTATTGCGGTGATGGCGATGATTCCGCTGTGTATTCGCCTTGGACCAGCGCCCGCGTATCGTATGGTGGTGGTGCTGTTTGGTCTGAGCGCCCTCTCCTACGCCGGATTGTGGTACACCGGCATGAACGACAACTTCGCCCTGCTGGTACTGATTTCTGGCCTTGCTGGTCTTGGTCGCGGTGGCATCAACTATGTGCCGTGGAATACATACACCTACATCGCTGACGTCGATGAAGTGATTACCGGTCAACGTCGCGAAGGCATTTTTGCCGGCATCATGACGCTGACGCGCAAAGCGTCACAAGCAGGTGCGGTGATGTTCGTCGGGATCGTGTTGCAGCTGGCGGGCTTCTCTTCCGGCAAGGCCACACAAGTCCCGGCTGTCGGCCATACCATTCTGGCGATCCTCAGCGTGGGCACACTCTGCGTGCTGGCCTGCGGCTTCATTATTTCACTGCGCTTCAAGCTCAACCTGCAAACCCACACCGTGTTGCGCGAAGAGACATTGAAAATGCGCGAAGCCGGACGCGTGGTGCCGGAACGCATTACGCCGCAAGCGCGTGAAGTGGTCGAAATGCTGGCGGGCATGCCGTATGAAAATCTGTGGGGCAATAACAACGTCGGGTATCTCAACCGTCATAAGCCTGCCGCACCGCCGCTGCCGACTCAGCCACGATCTTTACCTTCTCTCTCTACCCTGATTAACGATAGGAATGAACCATGACTGTATTTCCTGTGAAGCACAGCGCGTTACTGCGCCAGCCTGAATATCTGTTGCCACGTAGTGAGCTGGTGCAGTTGATTCAGCAGCTAACCCATAATCTGGTGAATATTACCGATCACAGCGGCGAGTTTTTGCTGCGCCTCGATGATGGCCGCGTGATCGATACCAAAGGCTGGGCCGGTTGGGAGTGGACACACGGCATCGGCCTGTACGGCATGCTGCACTACTATCAGCAAACCGGCGATCAAGAGACGCTGAAGATCATCGATGACTGGTTCAGTGCGCGGCTGGCGGAAGGTACGCCAACCAAGAACGTCAATACCGTTTGTCCGTTCCTGACGCTGGCGTATCGCTATGAAGAGACGCGAAATGCCGCGTGGCGGCCGGTGCTGGAGCGTTGGGCTGAATGGGTGATGTATGAGATGCCGCGTACCGAGCAAGGCGGCTTGCAGCACATCGTCTACAACAACGAAAACACCCAGCAGCTGTGGGATGACACCTTGATGATGAGCGTGATGGCGCTGGCGAAGATTGGTCAGCTGCTGGAACGTCCGGAGTTTGTCGAAGAAGCCAGTTATCAGTTCCTGATTCATACCCAATATTTGATGGATCGCCAAACCGGTTTGTGGTTCCACGGCTGGACGTTCGAGGGACGGCACAACTTCGCCAACGCGCGCTGGGCGCGCGGCAATAGCTGGCTGACTATCGTTATTCCTGATTTCCTCGAGATGATGAACTGGCCGGAACAGCATGCCACGCGGCGTTTCCTGCAGCAGGTGCTGGAGAGCCAGGTGAAGGCGCTGAGCACCTGTCAGCACAGCAGCGGTTTGTGGCACACCTTGCTCGACGATCCCAACAGCTATCCTGAAGCCTCCGCCACCGCCGGTTTCGCCTATGGCATTCTTAAAGCGGTGCGCAAACACTACCTTTCGCCCGCCTATTTACCGCTAGCGGAGAAAGCGTTGCGTGGGGTGATCGGAAATATCGATGAGGATGGGGAACTGAAGCAGGTGTCGTTCGGAACGGCGATGGGTAGCGATCTGGAGTATTACCGTCAGATACCACTCACCTCGATGCCGTATGGTCAGGCGATGGCGCTGCTGTGTTTGACAGAGTATTTGCGGGTTTATTTATAAATAAAAAATGCCCTCATTTGAGGGCATTTTTACGCACCGAAAGTGAAGTGCGATGAAGTGGCGGCAGAGGAGTAAAGCGTCCCAAGCCAGGGATGGCTTGGGCCGAGCCCCAGGGATGGTTTATGGCGTCTTTACGATCTGACGCCGCTTCATCGCACCGGCTCTGCCTGCCCTTTATCGTTACATACTGCGGATATAATCATCCATTTCAGTTTTCAGGTTATCGGACTTGGTGCCGAAGATCGCCTGAACGCCTGAACCTGCTACCACCACACCACGTGCGCCAAGGCTTTTCAGTTCAGCCTGATCAACCTTGCCGACATCTGCCACACTCACACGCAGACGAGTGATACAGGCATCAAGGTTAGTGATGTTCTCTTTACCACCAAACGCGGTAACCAGTTTGCCAGCCATTTCGCTGCCGGTTGCGCTGCTCTGCTCCATCGCGGTGTCCTCACGGCCAGGGGTTTTCAGATTCAGTTTCACAATCAGGAAACGGAACACGGTGTAGTAAATCAGGCCGTAGATGATACCCACAATCGGGAACAGCCAGATTTTACTGCTGTTACCGCTCAGCACGATAAAGTCGATCAGACCGTGTGAGAAGCTGGTGCCATCACGCATACCCAGCAGGATACAGATTGGGAAGGCCAGGCCCGCCAGAATCGCGTGGATCACATACAGAATCGGCGCCACGAACATGAAAGCGAACTCGATTGGCTCGGTAATACCGGTCAGGAACGAGGTCAGCGCGGCTGAGATCATGATGCCGCCCACTTTGGCGCGGTTTTCTGGTTTAGCGGTATGCCAAATCGCAATCGCTGCTGCTGGCAGACCGTACATTTTGAACAGGAAGCCGCCTGACAGTTTGCCTGCCGTTGGGTCGCCCGCCATATAACGTGGGATATCACCGTGGAACACCTGACCTGCGGCATTGGTGAATTCACCAATCTGCATCTGGAAAGGTACGTTCCAGATATGGTGCAGACCAAACGGCACCAGTGAACGCTCAATCAGACCGTAAAGTCCAAAGGCGACGACTGGGTTTTGGTATGCAGCCCACTGTGAGAAGTCCTGAATTGCGGTACCGATTGGCGGCCAAATGAATGACAGCACCACACCGGTGAAAATCGCGGCCAGACCGGAGATGATCGGCACAAAGCGCTTGCCGGCAAAGAAGCCGAGATACTCAGGCAGTTTGATGCGGTAGAAGCGGTTAAACATATACGCCGCAATGGAACCGGCGATGATCCCGCCGAGCACACCGGTATCCGCCAGATGCTTGGCCTCGATTTCTCCGGCAGGCATATGCAGTACCAGTGGCGCAACCACCGCCATGGTTTTCACCATGATGCCGTAAGCAACTACGGCCGCCAGCGCAGACACGCCGTCGTTATTGGTAAAGCCAAGTGCCACACCGATCGCAAAGATCAGCGGCATATTGGCAAACACCGAACCACCCGCTTCGGCCATGACGTGGGAAACTACTTCCGGCAGCCAGCTGAAGTTTGCTGAACCAACACCTAACAAAATACCGGCAATCGGCAAAACCGATACCGGCAACATCAGCGATTTACCTACTTTCTGCAGGTTCGCAAATGCGTTCTTGAACATAGAAACTCCTGAGTATGAGTGCAATTTTTTGCGCAGTGCGCATGGCTTAGGGGGAGGATCCTTCGCCGGGGTGACGCTGAGCGTCTTTTGATTTATTACGAAGAGTAAAATAAATCGCTAATTGTTAAATTGACGGCCATCACATTTCGCTAAAAGCGGCCCCTTCCTTTCAGTCATTTCTGACTGACTTGCGCTAATAAACAGCAACAAATCACTGCCTGCGTCCATTCAGACGCAGTGCAGTTGGGTGATTTTAGATTAATTACAGTGTTTGAAATAAAGCGTTTAGCCGCCGAGACGACTCATCGGGATGTGGAACAGGCGGGAGAAGTTTTCTGTGGTGGCAGCGGCGAGGGTTTCGATATCCACGCCTGTTAATACCGCCATGTAATCTGCAACATCACGCGTAAACGCCGGCTGATTCTCTTTACCACGGTGCGGTACCGGCGCCAGATACGGCGAATCGGTTTCTACCAGCATGCGATCAAGCGGCACATAGCGCGCCGCATCACGGATCTGTTCGGCGTTGCGAAAGGTCAGAATGCCGGAGAAGGAGATATAAAAACCAAGATCCAGCAGTTTGGCTGCGGTTTCTTTATCTTCGGTAAAACAGTGCAGCACGCCGCCGCACTTCTCCACCTGCTCTTCGCGCAGGATTGCCAGCGTGTCTTCACGCGCATCACGCGTGTGCACAATGATCGGTTTATTCAGCGCGATACCGGTACGAATGTGTTCACGAAACGAGGCTTGCTGCTGCGCTTTGGTTTCCTGCTGATAGAAGTAATCCAGCCCGGTTTCACCCAGCGCGACCACGCGATCCTCGGCGGCCAGACGGCGGAACTCTTCGACGTCGTACGGCGCTTCCTGATTGAGCGGATGCACGCCACAAGCCAGCGCGACGTTTTCACGATCGCCTACCAGCTGTTTGATTTTGTAGTAATCCGGCAAGGTGGTGGCAATTGCCAGCATAAACTTCACATCACGCGCCGCCGCTTTGGCGATGACATCATCCAGATCGCGGTGGTGTTTTTCATAATCGAGGCCATCGAGATGGCAGTGGGAATCGACAATAAACATAGAGCTCTCTTTTCGCTTAGCCGACCGTTGCCGGAGCCAGTAAACGTCCCCAGGCGAGTAAACGATCGGTCAACATTAATTCACGGTTGAGCGCGGCGACATGTAACAGCTGTTCGCGACACTGCATCCATTGCTGCGCGCTGCTGTTGAGCGCACTGCTATTCATTCTTTGCGCCAACTGCGTGACCACATCCGGACGATCGCCGTTGCTCAGCCACTGACTGGCGCCCTGCTGCACTTTCATCGCATCCACCAGCAGCGAAATCAGCCAGCTGAGGCGTTCGGCCACATCTTCACTGTTCAGCGCGGGTAACAGCTGCAGCACATCGCCGTTTAGCGCTTTGATCAGCGTTTCGCACAGCGTTTCACGCGCCTGCCAGCGCTCGGGCTGCAACAGCGTCAAGGCGGCGGCGGGTGCGCCATTACTCAAACGTAAGGCGGCGCGCAGCTTCTCTTCCGGCTGCGGTTGCTGCTTCTGCAACCATTGCAGGCTATGTGCTTCTTCTGGCGGCGACAGATGCCACGTCATGCAGCGACTGCGCAGCGTCGCCAGCAGGCGCGAAGGTTCGCGCACGCTGAGGAAAAACCAGCAATTCGCCGGCGGCTCTTCCAGCGTTTTCAGTAATGCGTTGGCGGCGGCTTCCGTCAGCTGCGCGGCATCGGGCAACCAAACGATCTTTGCGCCGCCCTGCTGCGCGAAGTGATACAGCTTTTCAGTGACGTCGCGCACCGCATCAATACCGAGCGAGGATTTCCCCTTTTCGGCTTCAAGGCGATACCAATCCGGATGCGTGTGCGCCTGCATCAACTGGCAGCCGTGGCAGTGGCCACAGCTCTTCAATCCTTCCGGCTGCAAACACATCAACCAACGACTTACGCCCCAGATCAACGCATCGTCACCCATGCCTTCAATGGCCTGCACCAGCAAGGCGTGATGCGCCTGGCCACTTTGATGCCGGGCGATGATTTGTCGATAAGGCTGATTCAGCCACGGATACCAGTTCATGCGGATTGGCCTGCCAGCCAGCTACGCAAGGTGCCTTGAAGTGACGATGTCACGTCTGCAATATTTTGCGTCGCATCAATGGTTAGAATTGAGGGATCCTGAGCGGCCAAAGCCAGATAGCGTTCACGCGTGCGCTCGAAGAACCGCAGTGATTCCTGCTCGATACGATCCAACTCGCCACGTGCGCGGGCCCGTTGCAGGCCAATTTCTGGCGTTACGTCGAGATAGAGTGTGAGATCGGGACGGAAATCGCCCAGCACCGCATCGCGCAGCGTGGTCATCAACTGCGCATCCAGACCGCGACCGCCGCCTTGATAGGCTTGTGAAGAGAGATCGTGACGATCGCCGACCACCCAGGCACCGCGTGCCAGCGCCGGTTTGATCACGTTCTCTACCAGCTGCACGCGTGCCGCGTACAGCATTAGCAGCTCGGCTTTATCGGTCACCTGCTCGCCATCAATGCCCTGCTTGACCAACACACGCAGTTGTTCTGCCAGCGGCGTACCGCCCGGCTCGCGCGTGAAGACGACATCATGAATGCCGTGCTCATGCAGCACGGCAACCAGCGCATCACGCGCGGTGGTTTTGCCTGCACCTTCCAGGCCTTCAATGACGATAAACTTACTTTTCATTTTTTTCCTTCATTGCCAGCCGGTAAACCTGCACCGCTTTATTGTGGCTGGCCAGATTGGTGGTAAAGGTGTGTCCACCTTTGCCATCCGCGACAAAATAGAGGTAATTGGTTTTTTCCGGATGCGCAGCCGCTTCCAGTGAAGCGCGGCCCGGCATCGCGATCGGACCCGGCGGCAAACCGCTAATGGTGTAGGTGTTGTAGTCGGTTGGTGTTTCCAGATTTTTACGGGTTAGCGTGCCGGTGTAGCTGTCGCCCATACCGTAAATCACCGTGGGATCGGTTTGCAGTTTCATCCCGGTACGCAGGCGATTGATAAACACCGACGCCACGCGCGCGCGCTCTTCGCTCACGCCAGTCTCTTTCTCAATGATCGATGCCATGGTGACCATGTCCTGCTCTTTCTTGTAAGGCAGATTCTCCATGCGTCCCTGCCAAATCTCATCGACCAGCTTATTCATGCGCGCGTGGGCACGTTCCAGCAGAGCCACATCGCTGGTATTGGCAGTGTAGAGATACGTATCAGGATAGAAGCTGCCTTCCAGTTGGCCCACGTCGAGTTTGAGCGCAGCGGCAACGGTAGCAAATTGATCGTCGGTTAGCGTGTGTTTCAGGTATGGCGCTTTACGCAACTCGGCTAACCACTCGGTAAGACGCGAACCTTCAATAAAACGCACCGGGAATTGCGCTTCTTTACCGCTGGCTAACAGTTGCAGCAACTGACGCACCGTCATGCCGGTTTCCAGGCGATAGGTACCGGCCTTAAAACGCGCCAGTTCCGGTTCCAGTTTCAGCAATGGCCCAAACCAGATGCTTTGCGGAATGATGTGCTGGCTTTCGAGTTGCGCTTCCAGTACTACACGGCCGCTGCCAGCCGGCAAGGTGTAAATGGTTTCCTGCTGCAGTGTTAAGGGCGTATCGGCTAAACGTTCAATCTGCCAATAGCTAAAGGCGGCGGCGAGTCCTGCGACTACCACAACGCCTGCGAGAATTTTTTTCATTCGAGTCATGATACTTCCATCGTCGGGCAACTGGCGCGCAGTTGCTGATACAGCGAGCGTGCGGTAAACGAAACGTCGTCAATTTGTCGCACGGGTAAAACTGGCATCAGGGCGTTACACATCACCACTTCATCAGCGTTCAACACGTCGTCCCTGCTGCCATCAATTAGCTGACAAGTCTGGCCATTCGCGGCCATCTGCGCCATCAGATAACGACGCATAATACCATCCACGCCAGCCTGCCCAAGCTGCGGCGTAAAGACGTTGTTGCCTTTGCGCCAGAATAAATTGGCCGCACAGCATTCCACCACCGTCCCGTTAGTGTCAAGCACCAGCGCCTCGTCGCCGCCCGTCTGGTCAAGATGCTGGCGAATCAGCACCTGCTCAAGGCGATTCAGGTGCTTTACGCCGGCCAGCAATGGATTGCGTGCCAGTCGCATTGGGCTGGTATGCAGCAAGGCGCCCTGCTGTTGCAGCGTGGCGTAATGCTGTGGCCACGGCGAAAGTGAAAGGATGCGCGTCGGTGTTTGGCAGCCTGCGCGGCTATAACCGCGTCCGCCAGCGCCCGGTGTCAAAATCACCTTGAGCACTGCCTGCGTTTGTAGCGCAGCGGCGTGATGCATTTCTGCGGCGAGTTGAGCTAAATCAGGCGCATCCATCAATAACCGTGCGCAGCCCTCTTTCAGCCGCTGCAGATGCGCATCCAGCATAACAATATGGCCGTTGATCACTGCAGCAGTGGTAAAGCAGCCATCACCAAATTGCACTGCGCGATCGCGTGCTGAAAGCTCGGTTTGCAGTATGCCGTTTATCCACATGATGGCCGCCTTGATTACCCCGGTAGAATATATAAAAAAGGCCCGCATTGCGGGCCTCTGTATGGCTGAGGAGCGATTAAACCTTGCGGAAGATCAGCGAGCCGTTAGTGCCGCCAAATCCAAAGGAGTTACACAAGGTGTACTCCAGTCCGCTGACCTGGCGCGCCGTATGCGGCACGAAGTCCAGATCGCAACCTTCGTCAGGATTGTCGAGGTTGATGGTCGGTGGAATCGCCTGGTCGCGCAGCGCCAGAATCGAATAAATCGCTTCTACCGCGCCCGCAGCGCCCAACAGGTGGCCAGTCATCGACTTGGTGGAGCTGACCATCACGCTGTGAGCTGCCGCACCAAACACCGATTTCACCGCCTGCGCTTCCGCTTTGTCACCGGCTGGCGTCGAGGTACCGTGCGCGTTGACATAACCAATCTGCTCAGCGTTCAGCTGCGCGTCACGCAGCGCGTTAACCATCGCTGCTGCTGCACCTGAACCGTCTTCCGGAGGTGACGTCATGTGGTAAGCATCGCTGCTCATGCCGAAACCAATGATCTCAGCATAAATCTTCGCACCACGTTTCTTCGCGTGTTCGTACTCTTCCAGTACGATAATGCCAGCACCGTCACCCAACACGAAACCGTCACGATCTTTATCCCACGGACGGCTTGCCGCCTGAGGATTGTCATTACGCGTGGAGAGCGCACGAGCAGCACCGAAACCACCGACACCTAACGGCGTACTGGCTTTCTCCGCACCACCGGCCAACATCACATCAGCATCGTTATACGCAATGATACGCGCCGCATGACCAATGTTGTGCACACCGGACGTACAGGCAGTTGCGATAGAGATGCTTGGGCCTTTCAGGCCGTACATGATGGTGAGGTGACCTGCAACCATGTTGACGATGGTAGAAGGCACGAAGAATGGGCTGATTTTGCGCGGTCCACCGTTGACCAGCGAGCTGTGGTTATCTTCGATTAAACCCAGTCCGCCAATCCCAGAACCGATTGCCGCACCAATGCGACCAGCATTCTCATCGGTTACGACCAGACCGGAGTCTGCCATAGCCTGAATGCCTGCAACGATGCCGTATTGGATGAAGTCATCCATCTTGCGCTGATCTTTGCGCGAGATGAAATCATCGCAATTAAAATCTCTTACTAAGCCCGCAAAACGCGTTGCATAGGCACTAGTATCAAAATGGTCGATCAGGCTAATGCCGCTCTGACCGGCAAGGAGAGCACTCCAGGTAGACTCTACGGTATTGCCGACAGGAGACAACATGCCAAGACCAGTCACAACTACACGACGCTTAGACACGCACGTCCTCCAGGGAGGGAAAAAATAACGCTATGTGGGGCATACATAAAACTCAGGCGGTCGAGGTGACCGCCTGAAGATATTCATTAGTCGTGTTTATGACTATTGATGTAATCGATCGCTGCCTGAACGGTAGTGATTTTCTCAGCTTCTTCGTCTGGAATTTCAGTATCAAACTCTTCTTCCAGAGCCATTACCAGCTCAACGGTGTCAAGAGAATCTGCACCAAGGTCTTCAACGAAAGAAGCAGTGTTAATCACTTCGTCTTCTTTAACACCCAGCTGCTCAGCTACGATTTTCTTAACGCGTTGTTCGATATCGCTCATACTATTTAATTTCCTATCAAAACTCGCTTTCGCGATGGTTTTCGTAGTGTATAAAATGTTGAAAAAGATGCAACAAAATCCCGGCTGGTCTAACCACGATTTTGCGTTATTCTGCGGTGTTTGCTGCAGATAAAGCAAATGTTTTCGTGATTATCAGACCATGTACATGCCGCCATTGACATGAAGCGTCTCACCCGTGATGTAGGCTGCTTCGTCAGAGGCTAAGAATGCAACAGCATTGGCAATCTCCTGCGGGTCACCTAAACGACCTGCTGGAACTTCTGCCAAAATACCCGAACGTTGATCTTCGTTCAGTGCACGCGTCATGTCCGTCTCAATAAAGCCCGGAGCCACGACGTTTACAGTAATGCCACGTGACGCAATTTCTCGCGCCAGTGATTTGCTAAAGCCAATCAAACCTGCTTTTGCTGCCGCATAGTTTGCCTGACCCGCGTTACCCATGGTTCCAACTACAGAACCGATGGTAATGATACGGCCCACGCGTTTTTTCATCATGGCACGCATAACCGCCTTAGAAAGACGGAAGACAGATGTCAGGTTGGTATCAAGGATATCCGCCCACTCATCGTCTTTCATGCGCATCAACAGATTGTCACGCGTAATGCCTGCATTATTGACTAAAATGTCCACTTCGCCAAATTCGGCGCGTACTTGTTCGAGGACGCTCTCAATTGAGGCGGCATCAGTGACGTTCAGCAGCAGGCCTTTGCCCTTGTCGCCGAGGTAAGCACTGATTGCTTCCGCACCGCTTGCACTGGTGGCGGTTCCCACCACTTTGGCACCGCGCGCAGCCAGCGTTTCCGCAATGGCACGACCAATTCCACGGCTTGCACCGGTAACCAGCGCTACTTTACCTTCAAAGCTCATGTTTTTCCTCTTATTCCTGTGAAAGTGCAGCGCTCAGTGAAGCAGAATCGTTCACCGCAGCAGCACTCAGGCTATCCACAATACGTTTGGTCAGACCGGTCAGGACTTTACCTGGACCGACTTCCAGCAATTGCTCAACGCCCTGCGCAGCAATAAACTCGACCGATTCAGTCCAGCGCACCGGGCTATACAGCTGACGGACCAGCGCACTACGGATCGCAGCAGCTTCAGTTTCACACTTCACGTCGACGTTGTTCACCACCGGCACCGCAGGCGCATTGAAGGTGATCGCTTCGAGAGCCACCGCTAGCTTATCGGCAGCAGGTTTCATCAAAGCACAGTGCGATGGCACGCTAACTGGCAGCGGCAGTGCACGTTTGGCACCAGCAGCCTTACAGGCTGCACCCGCACGCTCAACCGCTTCTTTGTTGCCCGCGATAACCACCTGGCCCGGCGAGTTGAAGTTAACCGGTGAAACCACCTGGCCTTGAGCACTCTCTTCGCAGGCTTTACGGATGGATGCGTCATCCAGGCCGATAATCGCCTGCATAGCGCCAGTACCTTCCGGTACCGCTTCCTGCATCAGTTTGCCGCGCAGCTCAACCAGTTTAATGGCGTCTGCGAAATTCAGCACACCGGCACATACCAGAGCCGAGTATTCACCGAGGCTGTGGCCGGCCATCATGGTTGGCTGCACCGCATTTTTGCTCTGCAATACGCGATAGATAGCAACAGAAGCCGCCAGCAGCGCAGGCTGCGTCTGCCAGGTTTTATTCAATTCTTCAGCCGGTCCCTGCTGGACCAACTGCCATAAGTCATAACCCAGCGCATCAGAAGCTTCACGGAAAGTGGCTTCAACCTGCGGGTTTTCAGCAGCCAGCTCGGCTAACATGCCGACGGTCTGCGATCCCTGTCCTGGGAAAACATAAGCAAATTGCGTCATCTTTCGTTCCTGTCAATCAAAAGCGAACCAGTGCAGAACCCCAGGTGAAACCACCACCAAAGGCTTCCAGCAGAATCAGTTGTCCCGGCTTGATACGACCATCGCGCACTGCTTCGTCCAGTGCACTTGGCACTGACGCGGCCGAGGTATTACCGTGACGATCCAGCGTGACGACAACTTTATCCATGCCCATGCCGAGCTTTTTGGCGGTTGCGCTAATAATGCGCAGGTTCGCCTGATGCGGCACCAGCCAGTCGAGCATTTCACGATCAAGATTGTTGGCTTGCAGAGTTTCATCAACAATGTGTGCCAGTTCAGTCACGGCCACTTTGAAGACTTCATTGCCCGCCATCGTCAAATAAGCAGGCTCATCCTGATGGGCACGATCCTGATACGGCAGCGTCAGCAGTTTGCTGTAACGGCCGTCGGCGTGCAGATGGGTAGAAAGGATGCCTGGCTCTTCGCTCTGGCTCAGTACCACCGCGCCCGCGCCATCACCAAACAGAATGATAGTGCCACGATCGTTAGGATCGAGCGTACGTGCCAGCACGTCTGCACCGATCACCAGCGCATGTTTTACCACACCATTTTTGATGTATTGATCGGCAACGCTCAGTGCATAAGTGAAGCCCGCACAGGCAGCGGCCAAATCGAAGGCAGCGCAATCATTGATCTCCAGCATTTGCTGGATCATGCACGCTGAACTAGGGAAGGCATGGCTGGAAGAGGTGGTTGCCACAATGATCAGGCCAACGTCGCTCGCATTCACACCCGCCATTTCCAGCGCGCGCTGTGCTGCGGTGAAGCCCATAGTAGCAACGGTTTCTTCCGGAGCGGCAATACGGCGCTCACGGATGCCGGTACGGGTGACAATCCACTCGTCCGTCGTCTCGACCATTTTTTCCAGATCCGCATTGGAGCGAATCTGCTCAGGCAAATAGCTGCCCGTACCGATAATTTTGGTAAACATCTACGCTTTGTCACTCCTGGCTAATACAGTGTCAAGGCGCGCAGCAATCCTCTCTGGGACTTGCTTTCGCACCGTCTGCTCTGCCTGCTCTATCGCCACGGCAAATGCACGTTGATTCGCCGCACCGTGGCTTTTGATCACTGTCCCGCGCAATCCTAACAGACAAGCGCCATTGTACTGGTCGGGGTTGAGATGGCCGAAACGCTTTGCCAGACGCTTTTGAATCCAGCGCCCCAACAATGTTAGCCACCAGGCCCGTTTTTTTCCTTCCTCTGACGATTTGATCAGAGAGAGGAACATTCTTACCACGCCTTCCATGGTCTTCAACGTGACGTTACCAACGAAGCCATCACAAACCAGCACATCCGTCTTGCCGGTGAGGAGATCGTTCCCCTCAAGGTATCCAATATAGTTGATTTGCGGTGACGCTCGCAGCACCGCAGATGCGGCGCGGATTGTTTCTAATCCTTTGGTCTCTTCCTGACCAATATTCAGCAGCGCCACACGCGGCTGGGCGATCTCCAGCACTTCTTCTGCCATTACAGCGCCCATGATCGCAAACTGCACCAGCATGGCGCTGTCCGATTCAACGTTAGCGCCGAGATCCAACACCACCGTTTTGCCATGCTGCTGATGCGGCAACACCGTCATCAACGCTGGACGCTCAATGCCATCCAGCGGCTTTAATAACATTTTTGCCAGTCCCATTAGTGCGCCGGTATTTCCGGCACTGACACAGGCTTGTGCTTTCCCCTCTTTCACCAACTCTAACGCCACACGCATTGAACTGCCGCGGCTGTTACGAATCGCCTGAGAAGGTTTGGCATCACTTGCAATAACCGATTCAGCAGGAATAACCTGCACACGCCCCTGTAACGAGGAATCCGCTTTGGCAAGAAATGACGAGATGATGTCGGGATCGCCGACCAGAAGAAGAACCAGCTCCGAATGAGAGGCCAGTGCCTGCAAGGCTGCAGGCACTGTCACGCAAGGACCGAAGTCCCCGCCCATGGCATCAACTGCCAGGGTCAAACGTGTCAAGGTATCGCCTTGTGTAATCGCGAGGATTACTTGGTGATAACCTTGCGACCGCGGTAGTAACCATCCGCAGTGATATGGTGACGCAGATGAGTTTCGCCAGAAACTTTATCTACTGACAGAGCAGCAGTGGTCAGAGCATCGTGTGAACGACGCATACCACGCTTAGAACGGGTTGGTTTATTCTGTTGTACGGCCATGGACCTTACTCCTATTACTTACGCTTTAAACTGGCTAATACGGCAAAGGGATTTGGTTTTTCTGCCTCTGGAGGCAGTTGACCAAACACCATGTCCGCGTCGGACACTTCACAGTGTTCAGAATCATGCACCGGAACCACGGGCAGCGCGAGGATGAGCTCATCTTCGATCACTGCCAGCAAGTCGATCTCACCAAAATCATTGACATCAACTGGCTCGTAGGCTTCCGGTAGTGCCTCGGCCTGCTCATCAGAAGAGACAGGACTGAAGCAATAGCTTACGTGAACATGACGTGGAAACGACTGGTTGCAGCGTTGACATGACAGAGTCACCTGCACTTCGGCTGTTCCTTGCAGAACGGCGAGGCGCTGGTTATCAACCGCAAACGACATATCGCATTCAACTTCACTGTCCACACTCACGACCGTTTCGGCCAAGCGCGCCACCAATTCAGGTGCATAAACACCATGATAATCAAGGCGTTTTTGCGCGGCGCGGACCGGATCGAGCGTCAGGGGTAATTTTACCTTTTGCATAGGGCGCGCATATTAACTTTGTAACGTCATAGAGTCAAAGAAAAAGGCCGGTTTACGGCATCTTTCACCCGTTAGTCGCATCCAGTGCGGCGCATAGTTTAAAATGACTGTCATCTTTACGCTATCTATTCTGAAAAAAAATGACGACACCTTTGGTTTTAGCTTCTACTTCCCCTTTTCGTCAGGCGCTGCTGAGCAAACTGGGCCTGCCTTTTATTACCGCCGCCCCAGATTGCGACGAATCACCGCTACCGCATGAATCGGCCCCCGAGCTGGTGCAGCGTCTGGCATTTGCCAAAGCGCAGGCGCTGGCCGCATGTTACCCGGACAGCTGGATAATCGGGTCCGATCAGGTTTGTGTGCTGAATGGCGAGATAACCGGCAAACCGCACACTGTGGAGAAAGCCTGCCAGCAACTTGCGGCGGCCAGTGGCAACGCCATCACCTTTTATACCGGTCTGGCGCTACTGCAACCGCAGAGCGGCAAACAATCGGTCATTTGCGAACCCTTTACCGTGCATTTCCGCGAGTTGAGTGCTGAAGAGATTCGTGGCTACGTTGAAAAAGAAAAGCCGCTGCAGTGCGCTGGCAGTTTCAAAAGCGAAGGATTAGGGATTTGTTTATTTGACAGGCTGGAAGGTCGCGATCCCAATACTTTGATTGGCTTACCGCTGATTGCCTTGAATGAAATGCTAAGAGAGGTGGGCATCAACGCTTTATGTTGATGCCCGGATAATCAGGCTTTTTTCTGACGCAGTTTGGCGAGGCAATTCTTAAGCGCGCCATCCAGTGGCGCTTCCATCCGTAACACTTCTCCGGTGTTGGGATGGGTGAAGGTTAACGCCGCTGCATGCAGGAACAGACGCGATAAGCCCGTCGAACCTAATTGCGCATCAAATTCGCGGTCGCCGTAACGATCGTCGAAGGCGATCGGGTGGCCGCCATGAAGCGTATGCACACGAATCTGATGGGTACGACCGGTCACCGGGCTGGCTTTCACTAAAGTCGCGAAACCAAACCGCTCTTCGACTTTAAAACGCGTCTCAGAAGGCTTGCCTTCCGCACTCACGCGAACCACACGTTCACCGCTCTGCAAAATGTTCTTCAGCAGCGGAGCCTGCACCACTTTCAGATGCGATGGCCAGTCACCGCGCACCAGAGCAAGGTAATCCTTCTGCATGCCCTTCTCGCGCAGCTGCTCATGCAGAGAGCGCAACGCAGAACGCTTCTTCGCCACCAGCAGGATGCCAGAGGTATCACGATCGAGGCGATGGACTAACTCAAGGAAACGCGCTTCTGGACGCAACGCACGCAGCCCTTCAATCACACCAAAACTTAATCCGCTGCCACCGTGCACCGCCGTGCCCGACGGTTTATTCAGCACCATCAGGTAATCATCTTCATAGAGAATGGCATTGGTGAGCGCTGCGACTTTATCCAGCTTCGGTGAAACCGTGTTCTCTTCGCGCTCGGCAACCCGCACCGGCGGAATACGCAGCTCGTCGCCATCCTCCAGCTTATACTCAGGTTTGACGCGCTTTTTATTCACCCGCACTTCGCCTTTACGCAAAATGCGATAAATCATGCTTTTCGGCACGCCCTTGAGCTGGGTGCGCAAAAAGTTATCAATTCGTTGTCCGGCATTTTCAGCCGTGATGGCGACATACTGTACGCCGGGATTCTCTGTTTTCATGGCGGCGATTCTAATTAGTGTCCCTGGATAGCGCCACCCCTTTTTCTGTGCTTAACTCTCTCTTTGTCGCGTGATGAAACGGTGAAAATGGCGACATTTTCAGCGATGCGATGATTAGCCCTGCAAATGAACAGGTTATGGACGAATAAACTTCTCAGCTTGGCAAAAGTCGCCTTGCTTAATGTTGGTTAGCAATGGAATAATGCAGGTGTTTCTGCCCTGGAAAGATTCAGGCAGGAAAAAGAGCGAAATAAGTCATTTTGCCGGATTGAACGGACACGCAGCAATGGCGTAAGACGTAATGTTAAATCAGGCACTTAGCGGGCTGCGGGTTGCGGCCTGGACGACAGACTAGGATGTGTGGATTTTTGAATACTCTGTAACATTTCCACCTTCAGGCGCTGGATTTCCTTATGAAAAACAGGCCACCGACAAGATTTGCGCCCCTTTAGCCGCCGACAACCGTGAGGTTGACGTCAGTGCATTAAGACACGGGGCCATCGGTTGATTCTCGTCCAGGGTAACGATGCCCGCAGCTAGATCACTCATGTGAGAATAACGAGTAAGTCACGATGAAAAGAATGTTAATTAACGCAACTCAGCAGGAGGAGTTGCGCGTTGCCCTGGTTGATGGACAACGTCTGTACGATCTGGATATTGAAAGTCCTGGACACGAACAGAAAAAAGCCAACATATACAAAGGTAAAATCACCCGCGTTGAACCCAGCCTTGAAGCTGCATTTGTCGATTACGGTGCAGAACGTCACGGTTTCCTCCCTCTGAAAGAAATTTCCCGCGAATATTTCCCCGCCAATTACAACGCACATGGTCGTCCGAATATCAAAGATGTGCTGCGTGAAGGTCAGGAAGTTATCGTTCAAATTGATAAAGAGGAACGCGGTAATAAAGGTGCAGCACTGACCACCTTTATTTCTCTGGCCGGTAGCTATCTGGTATTGATGCCGAACAACCCACGTGCCGGTGGTATTTCACGCCGCATTGAGGGCGACGATCGTACCGAATTAAAAGAAGCACTTTCCGCACTGGAACTTCCAGACGGCATGGGATTAATCGTTCGCACTGCGGGCGTAGGCAAATCAGCCGAATCACTGCAGTGGGATCTCAGCTTCCGTATGAAGCACTGGGAAGCCATTAAGAAAGCCGCAGACAGCCGCCCGGCGCCTTTCCTGATCCATCAGGAAAGCAACGTTATCGTGCGCGCCTTCCGCGACTATCTGCGTCAGGATATCGGTGAAATCCTTATCGATAATCCAAAAGTCCTGGAACTGGCTCGTCAGCACATTGCTGCACTGGGTCGTCCGGACTTCAGCAGCAAAATCAAACTGTACACCGGTGAAATCCCGCTGTTCAGCCACTACCAAATCGAATCGCAGATTGAATCAGCCTTCCAGCGTGAAGTGCGTCTGCCATCAGGCGGATCGATTGTTATCGATAGCACCGAAGCCCTGACGGCGATTGATATCAACTCCGCACGTGCAACTCGCGGCGGTGATATCGAAGAAACCGCCTATAACACCAACCTGGAAGCGGCCGATGAGATCGCTCGCCAGCTGCGTCTGCGTGATCTCGGCGGCCTGATTGTTATCGACTTCATCGACATGACGCCAGTGCGCCACCAGCGCGCGGTGGAGAATCGTCTGCGTGAAGCGGTGCGTCAGGATCGTGCGCGTATTCAGATCAGCCACATTTCACGCTTCGGTTTGCTGGAGATGTCGCGTCAGCGTCTGAGCCCGTCACTGGGTGAATCCAGCCATCACGTCTGCCCACGCTGCAGCGGTACCGGCACCATCCGTGATAACGAATCGCTGTCGCTGTCTATTCTGCGTCTAATTGAAGAAGAAGCGCTGAAAGACAACACCAAAGAAGTGCATGCGATTGTTCCGGTTCAGGTCGCCTCTTACCTGCTGAACGAAAAGCGTGATGCCGTTAGCGCCATCGAAAAACGCCAGGGCGGCGTGCGTGCCATCATCGTGCCAAACGATCAGATGGAAACGCCACACTACTCGGTACTGCGTGTTCGCACCGGCGAAGAGACGCAAACGCTGAGCTATCACTTGCCGAAACTGCACGAAGCGGAAATGGCGCTGCCTTCTGAAGAAGAGCACGCTGAGCGTCGTCGTCCGGAGCAGCCAGCATTGGCCGCCTTCGCGATGCCTGATGCGCCGCCTGCGCCGGTTGAAGTGGTGAAAGAGTCTCAGCCTGCAGCAGAAGTGAAAACCAAGCCTGCGGTTGCAGCACCCGCGGTGACTAACACCGGCTTCGTGGCACGCCTGCTGAGCGGATTGAAGAAACTGTTTGCCGGTGACGCGCCAGCTGCGGCTCCTGCTGAAACTCAGCAAGAAACCCCAGCCGTTGTTGCCGCTGAATCTGAAAATACCCAGCAGCGTGGCGAACGTCGCAACAATAACAACCGCCGCAACAACCGTCGCGAACGTACTCCGCGTAATGGCGAGAATGGTCAGGTGCGCGAAGGTCGTGAACCGCGCGAGCCGCGTGAAGCACGTGAGCCACGTGAAGCCCGCGAACCGCGTGACAATCAGGACAATCGTCGCAACAAGCGTCAGAATGAGCCGCGTGAAGCGCGTCCGGTCCTGAGCGATGAAGCACTTGAGCAACGTGATGAGCAGCAACAACAGCGCCGCGAACAGCGTGCCGATCGCCAGCGTCGTCGTCAGGAAGAGAAGCGCACTCAGCAGCAGGATCAGAAAGCCGCTGAGCCGGTTGTTCAGGCGCCTGTTGTTGACGAAAACGTCGAGCAGGAAGAAGAACGCGTTCAGGTAATGCCGCGTCGTAAGCAGCGTCAGCTGTCACAGCGCGTGCGTGTGGGCGATACCACTGAAATTGCTGCCAAAGCGCCAGTGGTTCATGAAGCCGCCGTTGAAACTGCGCCACGCGCTCAGTACCACGAACATCCTGAAGCCAGCAATGACGAGCAAGATGATAGCGATAACCGTGATAGCGCCAATATGCCGCGCCGTTCACGTCGTTCACCGCGTCACCTGCGCGTGAGTGGCCAGCGTCGTCGTCGTTATCGTGACGAGCGTTACCCAACGCAGTCTGCAATGCCGCTGGAATCGGCTGCTGCCTCTCCAGAAATGGCGTCAGGCAAAGTGTGGATCTCTTACCCGGTTGCGCAAGCGCAGGAAGAGTACAGCACGCAAGATGCGATGCATGAAGTGTCGGATTACGGCTACCAGCAAGCCGCTGATGCAGAAGCTCAACCGGCTGCAGTTGAACCGGCCGTTGAGCAGGTTGCTGCTGAAGAAGCTGTGCATCAGGTTGAACCACAGGCACATACCGATGTTCCAGTGGTAAACACTGATGACGTCACGCCGATTGCCGCGCCTGTCAACGAAGAGCCATCAGTGATCTCTGCTGCTGATGAACAAGTAGCTCAGGAAACTGCGGCTGAAGCGGAACCGGCTGTTGTCGTTGAAGAAGCGAAGCCTGAAGGTGAAGTCAGCGAAGTCGCTGCGGTTGTAGAGCAGGCGCCAGCTGATGTTTCTCCAGCAGTGGAAGCTCAGGTTGAAGAAGTGCTGGCTGCGCCAGTCGCGGCTGAAGCGGAAGTCACGCCGGTCACTGAACCTCATGCGCCGGTTGCGGCTCGTGATACCGCAGTGACCACGGTAGAGACGCGCTTCAAGCACCACGCTACCGCACCGATGACCAAAGCACCGGCTCCGGCGTGGCAACCTGAACCGGTTCGTAACAGCGACTGGGTCCGTCCAGCGTTTGGCTTCGAGGGCCGCGGCTCTGCCGGCGGTCACAGCGCGACGCATCAGGCCACCGCCCCGGCAACCCGTCCGGAAAGCGCGTAAGCTAAAGCACGCCAGTAAACAGCAAACCCCGGCCAGTCCGGGGTTTTTTATTGCCTGCGGTCGCCATTTATGCGACCTGAATAACAGGCAAAAAAAATCCCACAGCCCCGAAAGGCGGTGGGAGAAACTAAGCGCACCCGGTTAAAGTACGCTCAAAGGTTAAGGTCAATTACGAATTAAGCTGGAACAGCGAGAGTTTCGACATATCGGTAAAAGTCTTATACGACGCCTGCAAAGCCGTTTGTTGCATGGTGTAGCTGGAAATGGCTTGCGTGTAATCAACCTGCACCAGATCTGTCATTTGTGAAGCCATAATGGTGTCACGGTCATCGCCCTGCGCATCCAGCGTATCCAGTTCAGCCAACTGTGAACCTACTGCTGAACGCACCGCCAACACGTTGTTTAATGAGTTGCTCAAGCCACGGTTGGATTTATCCATTGCATCCTGGAAAACCTGCTTGGTTGCGTCATCAGCATCATCCTGCGGCGTATTGAGTGCTGCAATTGCGCTATCAAGCATGTTAAACAGATTGGTTTCACTCGGGCTGCCGTCCGGCTCTGCTTTTGCGTTGCTGGTCAGTGACATAAATACTGACGATCCTGTGCTACTCACCGCCATCGTGCGACCATCATCGACCTTCTGCGTAATGGCATCGGTCCCGCCAACATACGTAACGCCCGTTGGGGCTCCAGCGTCACTGAACGGCGCAACATCGGTTTGATAGCCCGCGAAAATATAGCGACCATTGCCGTCACGGCTGTTAGCCTGGTTCAGCAGTTGGTCACGAATACCTTGTAATTTGGTGGCAATCGATGCGCGGTCATCGTCACTCAGCGTACCGGTTGAACCATACACAATCATGGTCTGCGCATCCTGAATGCTGCTGGTCACGCTGGAGAGTGAGTTCTCTTCCATCGACAAGCTTTGATCGGCAAAGCTGCGTGCCGTGGCATATTGGCTACTTTTCGCCTGCGATTGCGAAAGCACCACGGCGCGAGAGGCGGCGATTGGATCATCCGAGGGATTGCTGACGCGCAGCCCGGTAGAGAGCTGTTCACCTACTTTTAACCAGGAAGCTTGCGAGTCAGTAATCCCGCGCACCTGCTGGTTGAAAATCATATTGGTACTAAGACGCATGGTTTTTATCCTCTATGCTTAGCCGCGGATGCCCATCAGCGCATTAAAAATGGTACTCGCCGTTTGCAGTACTTGCGCGTTCGCCATATAGAACTGCTGATACTTCGTCAGATTAGAGTACTCTTCATCGAGGTTGACCCCTGAAACTGACTGCTGGCGATCGCTTAGCTGAGTAACCACGTTTTCTTGTGTGGTGCTGGCCGTTTCCAGCGTGCTGGTTTTGTTACCGACGCTGCTGACAATACTGGCGTAAGCCTGAGCGATGGTCGCATTACCATTCACCAACTTGCTATCCTGCAGATCCAACAATTTCTGCGCATTACGGTTGTCACTTTCACCGCTGGTTGCGCTGGATGCCGCAGCAATTTGCGACTCATCGGTGATCGCAACCGACATACCGGCAATGACGTTCTGTACCGGTTTGACCAGGAAACTGTCTTTAGCGTTAGGTGCGGGTGATGTACTCACCGTCAGTTTCAGGCCATCAAAGTTAAGGGTGCCGTCAGTCGCATCTGGCGTAACGCTAAACTTCACGTTGTCAGACATGCGGGTCACCGACCAATTACTGCCGTCATAACTCACGGTGTAGTTAGACGCTTTCATCGCGCTGGTATCTGACCATGCAGCCGTAACGGTAGCCGCTGAGGTATTTTTGCTGTTACCCACCACGGTTGGCGAACCGATATTAAAGAAGTTGCCACCCTGGTCACCGTTGCTGTCATACCCTTCGCTGTGCACGGTATTGAAGCTAGTGGTGAACGCCGCAGCTAACTGGCCGAGCTGATTCTGCGCGGTATCCAAATCCTGCGTACGAAACGCCAGCAAGCCGCCGAGTGAACCGGTGGTCAATGTCTTCTCAGGGATCTCAACATTACCCGCCTGCTTATCGACATAGCCGACAGTGGTACGTGTTGAATCGCTGCTGGACGGCATCGCCACCAAACTGGTGGAGTTTTTACCATTCACCAACGTCACGCTGCCCATTGAGACGATATAGCTACCGTCCTGTTGAGATACGTTAACGCCAACCACATTATTCAGGCTGTTCACTAACTGATCGCGCTGATCCAGCAAATTGTTCGGCGCCGCGCCACCGCCGGTGGTCAGCTTGGCGATCTGACTGTTCAGGTCGGCAATCTGACTGGTGAAGGTGTTGATTTGGTCGACGTTCGAGGCGATATCTGTATTAACGCTGTTCTGCATATTATTGAGATATTGCGCCGTGGTCTGGAATTGGTTCACCAGGCCTTGTGCGTAACTCAGCATTGATTGACGCGCCGACGGATCGTTGGCGTTACTCACCACGTTCTGCACGTTGGTGAAGAAGCTTTGGATTGAGGTCGACAAGCTGGTGGTCGACGTCGACAGCAGATCATCAATGTTCGAAATTTGGTTGTACTGCGTATTCACGGCGCTGTAGTTGGCGCTGGAGCCACGGAGCTGGGCGGTGATGAACTCGTCATACTCACGCTGAACGCCGGAGAGCGTTACACCGTTGCCGTAATAGCTGTTGCCCTGCAGGGTGCTGTTCGACTGCGACAGAATCGCCGTCTGACGCGAATAGCCCGCTACCGTGTAATTGCTGATGTTATTACTGGTGGTGCTTAATGCAGCCTGTGCGGCGCTCAGCCCACTCATCGCTGAGTTAATTATGCTGGACATCTCGGTTCCTTAATTTCCCGTTAACCGGGCTGGCAGTCATCAGTGCGATTGCGCGGGCGGTGAACGCCCGCGGCATGTGATTGTTATCGGCGTGCTTAAGTGAAACTTGAGAGCAAAAATCAGAACAAATCGGTGATGTCGTTGCTGTACGCCTTCACCACTTTTTCGCCCATGTTTTTGAATTGCTGGATCATTCCCACCAGTTTTTGCGCATACTTTGGATCGGTCGCGTAACCGGCGGCCTGCAAGGCACGCGCGCCCTGCTCGGCGCTCGGTGCGTTGGCAACGGCGGCATAACGAGGGTTATTGGACAGCAGTTTGACGTAGTCGCTGAGCGCTTCCATATAGGAGCCATACACACGGAAACTGGCGCGCACTTTTTTCGCCACGCCGCCTTCGTATTCGGTGGTCATGATATCGGTGGTTGCGCCCTTCCAGTCACCGCTCGCCTTAATACCAAACACGTTGTAACTCGGCTTACCGTCGCGCGTCAGAATCTGTCGCTGGCCCCAGCCGGATTCCAGCGCGGCCTGCGCCAGAATCAGGTGATGCGGAATGCCGCTCTGCTGGCTGGCGACCTGCGCCGGTTGCGCCAGCTGGGCAATAAAGTCGTTGCTGTCGCTCGGCAAACTGCTTGGCGAGACCGGCAAACGCGGCACCGCTTTACGCACCATCTGCTCCAGCTGATTCGACGGCAGATTGCTATAGATGAAGCTGTTATCCAGCTTCATCGGCACCGTACCGGCGGTTTCGTCCGGCTCCTGAGCGGGCTGCATCTGTTTAACGATGATATCGGCCATGCCGAGACCACGTTTACCGATGTCCTGCGCAATCTGCTGATCGTACATCGAGGTGAAAAGCCGCGTTTGATCGTTGCTCAGCAGGCCATCCTGCGGCAGCGCAGCGCGCATGCTTTTCATCATCATCTGCACGAACATCCCTTCCACCTGCTTGGCCACCTGCATCGCCTTCCCTTTCGGGTCGGCGGCGGCTTCGCGTTTCAGGTCGTTCAGCGAGCGGCTGTCATACGCCGCATTCACCAGCGATTGCGTATCGTTCATCAGATAATTTCCAGTTTGGCGCGCAAGCAGCCTGCGCTTTCCATCGATTGCAAAATCGACATCAGCTCAATCGGTGACGCACCCAGCGCATTCAGCGCACGCACCACGTTGTTGAGGTTGGCGCTGGAGTTAACACGTTGCAGCGCGCCGCCACTCTGACGCAGATCGATCTGGGTATTGTTAGTGGTCACCGTCTGACCGCCCGCCAACGGCGTATCAGGCTGACTGACGTTCTGCTGCTGATTGACGGTAACCGACAGATTGCCCTGCGCCACCGCACAGGTGTTCAGCGTCACTTCGCGGTTCATCACCACCGAACCGGTACGTGAGTTGATAATCACCTTGGCATCTTCCAGCGGCACTGAAACGTCGAGGTTCTGAATTTCGGCCAGCAAACGCACCTGCGAACTGTTATTCGGCGACACGCGGATCTGCACGGTACGCGCATCCAGCGGCTGCGCGGAGCCAATGCCACGGCTGTTGATGGCGTCGGCGATGCGCTGCGCCATGCTGAAGTCTTCATTATTTAACTGCAGGTTGATGGTGTTCTGGCTACCAAAGTTGCTCTGCAGTTCACGCTCTACCGTTGCGCCGCCGGTAATACGGCCACCGTTCAGCTGGTTAACCTGCACGCTGCTGCCACCGGCTGAAGCGCCGGCACCGCCAACCAGAATGTTACCCTGCGCCAGCGCATAAACCTGGTTATCGACGCCTTTCATCGGCGTCATCAGCAGCGTACCGCCGCGCAAACTTTTGGCGTTACCCAGCGAGGAGACCACCACATCAACGGTTTGGCCCTGACGCGCAAAGGTCGGCAGCTTTGCGGTCACCATAACGGCCGCCACGTTTTTCAGCTGCATGTTGGTGCCCGCTGGCAAAGTAATGCCGAGCTGGGAGAGCATGTTGCTCACGGTTTGCGTGGTAAACGGGGTTTGCGTGGTCTGGTCACCGGTACCATCAAGGCCCACCACCAAGCCGTAACCGATCAGCTGGTTATCGCGCACGCCCTGTACGGAGGTCAGATCGCGGATGCGATCAGCATGCGCCAGAACGCTGAAACCGAGCAGCAAGCAGAGGCACAGGCGGAGCAGAGTCGTCATATTCATTCTTAATACCTCTTACATCGGCGAGACGTTCAGGAAGAAACGCTGGAACCAGCCCATCGTCTGCGCTTCATTGATATAACCATTTCCGACGTACTCAATACGTGCATCGGCCACCGCGGTGGAGAGCACCGCATTGCTGGCGCTGATGGTGCGCGGGTTAACCACGCCCGAGAAGCGGATGAATTCGGTGCCCTGGTTAATTTCGATCTGTTTCTCACCCACCACGCGCAGGTTGCCGTTCGACAACACCTGATTGACGGTGACGGTGATGGTGCCCGTAAAGGTGTTATTCGCCGTCGCGCCACCTTTGCCGGCGAAATCATTTTTGCCATTGGCATCCAGCGTGGCTTTTTCGCCACCGGCACCCACCAGACCACTGAGGCCAGTTGGTACACCTGTCACACCAAAACTGTTGCTGCCATCGCGGCTGGCGTTGGCGGAAGAACTTTTGCTGGCGCTGACGTTTTCCTGCAAGGTGATCGTCAATGTGTCGCCAATGTTGCGTGGACGGCGATCCTCAAACAGCGGCTGATAGCCGTAGTTCAGCGGTGCGACGCCCTGAAAAATGGAACCGTTCACCACTGGCGGTGCGGATGGCGTCGGCTCTGCCGTTGTCGCCCCTTGCACCAGTGGCGTGCGCGGAACCAGCGCACAACCGTTAAGAGTGAGTAGCAGCGTGGCTACCAACCAATGACCAGGCTTGAGAATCACTTGCTTCGCCACGGAGTTCTAACCTTATTCATGTTGCTTAATCAGGCCAGCCAGGCTGGCCCAACGACACCAGCATTACAGCTGGGTTAACTTCGCCAGCATCTGATCGGAGGTGCTGATCGCTTTACTGTTGATCTCGTAGGCGCGCTGCGTCTGAATCATGGTGACCAGCTCTTCCGCCACGTTGACGTTCGAGGTTTCGACATAACCCTGATACAGCAGACCCGCGCCGTTCTGGCCTGGCGTGCTCTGCGTTGCCGCACCGGATGCCTGCGTCTCCTGATAGAGGTTTTCACCCTGGCTATTCAGGCCCGCATCGTTCATGAAGGTGCTGAGCGTCAGCTGACCGACCTGCGCCGGGTTGGTCTGGCCCTGCTGCGTCACGCTCACCACGCCATCGCGCGAGATAGTGATGCTGGTGGCGTTGGCCGGAATGGTGATGCCTGGCTGAACCGGATAACCGGCGTTGGTTACCAGCTGACCGTTCTGGTCAACCTGGAATGAACCATCACGGGTATACGCCGAGGTGCCGTCTGGCATCTGCACTTCGAAATAACCCTGGCCGTTGATTGCCACGTCTTTCGAGTTGCTGGTCTGCGACAGGTTACCCTGCTGATGCAGACGCTCTGTCGTAACGGGACGCACACCGGTACCGATCTGCAGACCTGACGGCAGCGTAGTTTGCTCCGACGACTGGGTGCCCGGCTGACGCAGGGTTTGGTACATCAAATCTTCAAATACCGCGCGCGAACGTTTAAAGCCGTTGGTGCTTACGTTCGCGAGGTTGTTGGAGATGACGTCCATGTTGGTTTGCTGAGCGTCAAGACCGGTTTTGGCGATCCATAAAGAACGAATCATGGTGTTTTCCTTACGCCTTAGCTGCTCATGTTGAGCAAGCTGTTAGCTTTTTGTTCGTTTTCATCGACGTTGGAGATCACTTTCATCTGCATCTCAAAACGTCGGGCGTTGGCGATCATATCGACCATGGTTTCCACCGGCTTCACGTTACTGCCCTCCAGCACGCCAGGCATCACCGTCATGGTGGCATCGTTCGCCAGCGCAGCGCCGCGCGTCGCCTGGGTTTGCTGGTTAGGACGGAACATGCCGTCATCACCGCGTTGCATCTCTTTACCGGTGGCGCGCACCAGCTTCAGGCGACCAATCTGCACCGTGGCATTGGGTGCATCACCGGCGTTACGCGAGGTGATGGTACCGTCTGCCGCGATGGTCAATTCAGCGCCTTGCGGGATGGCGATCGGACCGCCATCGCCCATCACGGGATTGCCCTGAATGGTCAAAATACCGGTTGAGCTGATCTGCATGTTGCCGTTGCGGGTATAAGCTTCGGTACCGTCAGCGGCACGCACTGCCAACCAGCCGTCCTGCGCGACACCCACATCCAGCGTGCGGCCGGTGTTATCCATCGAGCCCGGTGACATATCGGCGCCCGGCGTGGAAGCGGCAACCAGCGTACGCGTTGGCAGTGACCAGCCGCTGACCGGCACCGCGCGCAACGCGTTGAGCTGAGCACGAAAGCCCGGCGTTGAGGCGTTGGCGAGGTTGCTGGCCGTTACCGACTGCTGCTCCAACGTCTGACTGGCCGCGCCCATAGCGGTATATATTGCGTGATCCATAAAGCAATCCCGTTAGCGAATTAACGTAAGTTAACCAGGGTGTTAAGAATCTGGTCCTGAGTTTTGATGGTCTGGCTGTTAGCCTGATAGTTACGTTGCGCAACGATCATGTTCACCAGCTCTTTACTCATATCGACGTTGGATGCTTCCAGCGCACCTGAAGTCAGGTTGCCGTAAGTACCAGTGCCTGCCAGACCAACCGCAGCCTGGCCTGATGAGCTGGTAGCTGACCAGACGTTATCGCCTTCAGACTTCAGACCTTCCGGGTTAGAGAAGCTCGCCAACACGATCTGACCCAACAACTGGGTTTTCTGGTTGGAGTAAGTACCGGTAATGGTGCCGTCATCATTGATGGTGTAGCTGGTCAAATCGCCAGGCTGATAACCGTCCTGTGTTGGGTTACCAAAGGTGGTCGCACCGGTGTTTTGCTGTAGGCTGCCCAACATGCTCATGCTGATGTTCATGCCATCCGCACCGTTGGTGCCGCTCACAACCAGGTTTGCCAGTGAGGCGCTGGTGGTCGTAGTATCCGGAATTGCAGTGCCCGGGTTGGCCGGATCGTCAATCATTTTTGATACGCCGGTCAGCTTACCGTTGGCATCAAACTTCATCTGGTAGCCCAGGTTGTCGCCTGCTGCGGTGTTACCGACTTCATTACCCGTGGTGGAGTCAACCATATGCACGGTCCAGGTGTTATCCGCAGTTTTGATGTAGTACATATCTAACTGATGATCGTTACCCTGGGTGTCATACACCGTCATGGTGGTTTTTGCGTTGTAGCTATCAACGTTGGATTTATCAAACGTTGTCACCGTTGGTGTGGTGCTGGTTGAGTTCAGGTTCGCAACCTGAGTCGCGGTAGTCGTAGCGCGAGCGCCCATCTGCGTGGTCGGAATACTCAGCGCCACCGGGTTCGCACCGGTCTGAATGGTGGGTGGTGTACCGCTGGCCGGGTAGCCAGAGACGTTCAGACCTTGGGTGTTCACCAGGTTACGGTTGGCATCCAGTGTGAATTGGCCGTTACGGGAATAGAACACGCCGCCGCTGGCGTCGGTCATACGGAAGAAGCCGTTGCCGCTCAGCGCTACGTCCAGTCCACGACTGGTTGACGTGGTACTACCATCACCAAAGTCCTGGATGACGGCGGCAACTTTAGTCCCCAGACCGACATTAGAACCGGCAAACATATCGGCAAAGGCAATGGTGCTGGATTTAAAACCGGCTGTGGCGGAGTTGGCGATGTTGTTACCAATTACATCCAGATTGCTGGAGGCAGCATTCAGGCCGCTCACCGCTTGTGAAAAAGACATAGTATTTCTCCTGCTAAAGGTTAATCAGAGAATCTGACGAATTTCATCGAGGGTTGCGGAGCCCATGGTGCCGAGATCCAGTTTTGCGGTGTCACCCACTGTGCTGACGCCATTGACGTAGGCATAGTTGAGCGGTTGAGCCACCAATTGGGTGCTGCCACTGCTGGCGGCCAGTGAAACGGTATATTTTCCATCCGGTGCAGTGCTGCCATCGGTCAGGGTGCCATCCCATGAGAAGGTATGGACGCCTGCAGTCAGTGCACCCAAATCGATGGTGCGAACAGTCGCGCCACTGGCATCTTTGATGGTGGCGGTGGTCGCGGTTGACGCGGTGCTCAGTTCCACACCGAAAGGCGTGGTCGTGCCGCTGCCCACCAGGACCTGGCTGCCGTTAACCATCACGCCGTGACCAATTAAGGTTGCGCTCTGCAACGACTGGCTAGAGCTAATCTGACCAGAGATGGATCCCAGCGTGGTATTCAGCTTTTCAATACCGCTCAGGGTGTTGATTTGAGCCAACTGGGTGGTGAGCTGGCTGTTATCCATTGGATTGGTGGGATCCTGGTTTTTCAGCTGCGCCACCAACATATTCAGAAACTGATTCTGCAGGTCGGCGGAGGTATTGCCGCTCGAAGCACTGCTGGAGGTCAGTACCGTTGGGTCCAGACTGTCTTTAATTCCTACTGCTACGCTCATCGTCGTTCTCCGTTACTGACCCATGGTGAGGGTTTTCATCATCATTGACTTCACCGTGTTCAGCACTTCAACGTTGGCCTGGTAGCTGCGCGACGCGGACATGGTGTTAACGGTTTCGGACACAACATCAACGTTTGGCATCTTGACGTAGCCCTTCTGATCCGCCAGCGGATTGCCTGGGTCATACACCAGTTTTGCCGGAGTAGGATCGTTAACCACGCCTGCGACCTTAACGCCGCCGGTCGCTGCACCTTGTGCGGCGTCGGTCTGGAAAATCACCTGCTTTGCCACGTAAGGCTGGCCATCAGGGCCGGTTACGCTGTCGGCGTTGGCCAGGTTACTGGCGCTGACGTTGAGGCGCTGTGATTGCGCTGTCATCGCAGAACCGGCGATATCAAAGATATTCAGCAATGCCATGCTTATTGCCCCTGCAGAACGCTCATCATGCCTTTGATCTGGCTACTGATGAGGGTGAGATCGGTTTGGTATTTCAGGCTGTTATCAGCAAACTGCGTACGTTCGCGATCCATATCCACGGTGTTGCCATCCGCGGCGGGTTGATCGGGAATGCGGTACAGCAGATCCAGTGACGGCTGAGAGTTGGTTTGCGCTTCAATGTGGCGTGAGGACGTCACATTCAGCGCCAGACTGCTGCCTTCGGCGCGACCGTTTTGCATCACCTTGCTCAGTTGGCTGGCAAAGTCGATATCCCGCGCCTGGTAGCCCGGGGTATCGGCGTTGGCAATGTTTGACGCCAGGATTTCCTGACGCTGAGCACGTAGGTTTAACGCTTCAGTACCAAATCGCAGCGCGGCATCGAGTTTGTCGAGCATGCTTCCTCCGCGAATGAGAATTTCGAGCTGACAGCTTAAGTGGACAAATGCAAGGGCGATCGTCTGAATAGCAGCAAAAATGACGGCTATTTTTGACATTGATTTTTTTGCGCGAGGCGTAGACTCGGTGCCATCTTCTCGTCAGGAGGCGTTATGCGCAGATATTCCACTTTGCTAGCCACACTTTTGCTGGCACTGGCGCTACCCAGTTCTGCCGCGGACCTTACCGCGCAGTTAACCCAATTTTTTAAGGCGCGCGACCCACAACATGCCGCCGGCATGACGGTGGTGGTACGTACGCCGCAGGCGCAGTGGCCAAACTGCGAAACCCCTGAACTGCAACTGCCGGGTAATAGCCGTCAGTGGGGCAACATCAGCATCGCCGCTAACTGCGATCAAAACCGTCGTTTCCTGCAGGTTCAGGTGCAGGTGACCGGACAATATCTGGTGGCGAGCCGTCAGGTGGCGCGCGGCAGCAATCTCAGCCCGACGGACGTGCGTCTGGAAACCGGACGGCTGGATGAATTGCCGGCACGCGCCTTGATGGATAGCAGCGGCGTCATCGATGCCGTCGCATTGCGCGATATCCCGCCAGGACAGCCGGTGACTGCCACCATGGTGCGCCAACCGTGGCGCGTAAAAGCCGGTCAAAATGTGATGGTAGTCGCCAGTGGAAACGGGTTTAATGCCAGCAGCGAAGGACGTGCGCTGAACAACGCCAGCACGGCACAAATGGTGCGCGTGAGGATGGGAAATGGTCAGGTTGTCAGTGGTCGCGTCGACGCGGATGGGAATATTCTGATATCGCTATAAAGCGTTAAAGAACCCTGTTGTTCTGCCGATAGAGATATCAACAAAGACATTACCCTATGCTGACTCAGTTGGCTGACCCCCAACTGACCTTACAGGAGCCTTACCATGAGCATCGACAGAACGCAGCCTACGAATCCGGTTAGCACTGTTCAAACACGCGATACCAACGATAACAGCAGCAAAGTGCGTCAGAGCGCAACACCAGCAGCCAGCACCACCAGCGAAAGCGGTGCGGAAGTGAAGTTGAGTACCGCGCAGGCGCAACTGATGCAGCCTGGCAGCAAAGACATTAATACAGCGCGCGTTGAGCAGCTGAAGACGGCCATTCGTAATGGCGAATTGAAAATGGATACCGGTAAGATCGCCGACGCGCTGATCGCCGATACCAAGGCGTATTTAGAGGGTAACTAATCCCAATGGACAATCTGCTGATCACCTTAGACAAAATGCAGGACGTGCTGACATCCCTTGCGGTGGTAATGGATGAAGAACAACAGCAACTTTCTGCCGGCCAGGTTAATGGCAACATGCTGCAGCGTATTTCTGAAGATAAAAGCGCGCTGCTGACTACGTTGAATTATCTGGACGAAATGCGCCGCACCACCGAGAAATCCCTCGGCACGCAGGCGCCCTATGGTGATCACAGCGATCGCGAAAACCGCTGGATGCGTATTCAACAACACACGCGCCGCTTGCGCGATGCTAATACGCATAACGGGATTTTGTTGCAGCATCAGATTGGCTTCACCAATGAAGCATTGGCGGTATTGCGACCGCACCAAACGCAGGCATTTTACGGGCCGGATGGTTTGGGTAAAGGTCAGGCGACGCTGAGTCGTAAAGGGTAAAAAAGTGGGTTTGAAGAGGCTGCTATCTTTCGGGATGGCGGCCTTTTTTCTTTGGTTTTAAGCACAGCGCACAAGAGATAAACAGCAGGCGGGAGCTTGTTTTGGGCAGGCATCCGCAGCGCTGAACGGAGAAAGGAAGCCAGGATTTGCCCGCAGGACGCGGGCGAAAGGCTCAGCCGGGACAAGGAAGTCCCGTCTGAGCCGGTCCGTCAGGCTGACGTACGAAGTGAAGGAACCGCGAAGCGGCGCGAGGACCGCCGGACCAAAACAAACTTCCGTCTGCGTGAGAGCTGGTTTTTTACGCCATAGTGCGGCGTGCGAAGTCGCGCGGGCGGAAGCCGAGCAAGCCAAGCATCACAAAGTATGAGCCACCGCCGATGGCGCAGACCGCCGCCAGGCGAATCAGGCGCCACCACATCTGCCCCTCTTCCCATGCTGGCATGACCTGCAGAATGCCCAGCAGCGCTGCGGCCATCACACATACCGCAATCAGCAAACGAGTCAGGAAACTGAACCAGCCAGGCTGCGGCTGGAAGATATCCTGCTTACGCAGTTGCCAGTACAACAGCGCGGCATTCAGACAAGCGGCAAGACCAATCGACAGCGACAAACCGGCGTGTTTGAGCGGGCCAATAAACGCCAGGTTCATCAATTGCGTCACAATCAGCGTCACGATGGCAATTTTCACCGGAGTTTTGATGTCCTGACGAGAATAGAAGCCGGGTGCCAGCACTTTCACCACAATCAGCCCCATCAAACCCACTGAATAGGCAATCAGCGCGCGCTGCGTCATCAAGGCATCAAAGGCGGTGAATTTCCCGTACTGGAACAGCGCGACCGTCAGCGGTCCGGACAAAATCCCCAGCGCCACCGCGCTCGGCAACGCCAGCAGGAAGCAGAGACGCAGACCCCAATCCATCAACCGTGAATACTCTTCCTGATTGCCACTGGCAAAACTCTTCGCCAGCGAGGGCAGCAAAATGGTGCCCAGCGCCACGCCCAGCACGCCGGAAGGAAACTCCATCAGACGATCGGCGTAGTACATCCACGAAACCGAACCGGAAACCAAAAAGGAGGCGAAGATGGTATTGATGATCAGTGAAATTTGACTGACCGACACGCCAAGAATCGCCGGCCCCATTTGACGCATCACGCGCCACACGCCCGCATCGCGCAGATTCAGGCGTGGCAGAACCAGCATGCCAATTTTCTTCAGGTGCGGCAGTTGATAAAACAGCTGCAACACGCCGCCCACCACCACGGCCCACGCCAGCGCCATCACCGGAGGATTAAAATGCGGCGCAGCGAAGACCGCAAAACCAATCATGCTGATGTTGAGCAGCGTTGGCGCAAACGCCGGCACGGAAAAACGGTTCCAGGTATTGAGGATGGCACCCGCCAGCGACGCCAGCGAGATCAGCAGAATATAAGGAAAGGTGACGCGCAGCAGCGCGCTGGTTAAGGCGAATTTGTCTGCGGTATCGGCAAAGCCTGGCGCCGTCACCACAATCACCCAGGGCGCAGCGATCATCCCCAACACGGTCACAACCGCCAGCACCAGCGTCAATAAACCGGAAACGTAGGCGACAAACACGCGCGTAGCATCTTCGCCCTGCTTGCTTTTATATTCCGCCAGAATCGGTACGAACGCCTGAGAAAACGCGCCTTCAGCAAAAATGCGGCGCAGCAGGTTAGGCAGTTTGAAGGCAACAAAGAAGGCATCGGTTGCCATCCCCGCACCGAAAACGCGCGCCACAATGGCATCGCGGGCAAAGCCCAGTACGCGGGAAAACAAGGTCATCGAACTGACCGCAGCCAGCGATTTCAACAAATTCATATTGAGTGGCGCATCCTGAAAAGTGTCGGAGAAATGAGCGACTTAGCGCGGACATCCCGTGATGTCCGGCGATAGTCTACTGACACGGCGGGAAATGACCAGCATTGAGTGTTACAAGGGATTATTCACGTTCGGCATCGCGCCACAACTTTTCCACCAGACGCTGCGCCGCCAGCGCCTGTTCGCCACTGGTTTCAGGCATCGTCTGATTTTCAACACACTGAATGAAATGGTGCGCTGCGCCGCTAAAACCGCGCTGGGTAAGATGGCTTTGCCACGCGGGCGGCACATCACGCACGATGCCGCTGCGGTTTTCCTGCTGCCAGTCGCGCATCTCGTTAATTTCGATGTAATCACCGTCGCAGATGGCGCTGACTACTTCGCGTTGCGTCCCGGCGCGGCGATGCATGCTGGTGGTGATTTGCAGCGAACCGGCGGTGAAATGGTGTTCGGCGTACAACATCGCGCCATCATCATTGGTCTCGATATGCCCCAGCTCGCGCGTCAGAGTGCCGCCCGCCAGCCACAGCGCGGTATCCACTACGTGCAGATAATCATCCAGCAGGGTAAAACGCAGATCGTGCGGGCCAACGCTATCCGCGCGATGCTTCTCAATACGCAGCGAGGCCGCGCGTGGCATGTCATTCTTTAGCTGCTGGTAACGCGGCGCAAAACGGCGGTTAAATGCCACCATCAGCTTGCGCTTATGCTTGTCCGCCAGCGCCACCAGCGCTTCAGCCTGTTGCAGCGTTTCGGCTAGCGGTTTATCGACGCACACATCTTTGCCCGCCAGCAACAGCGCTTTGACCACTTCGTAATGACTGGCGGTGCTGCTATGAACAAATACCGCATCGCTGGCGGCGGCCAGCGCATCCAGCTGACCAAAATAGGGTATGCGATAGCTATCGCAAATCGGTTGCGCTTTTACCTGATTCGGCGAAAAAGCGCCAGCCAATTGCCAGCCGCTGGCCTGCGATAACACCGGCAGCCACGCTTTCTGCGCGATACCGCCTAAACCTACAATGCCAATGCGCAGCGTCATATCAGAGCTCCTTTTGCAGCAGCTGTTGCAGTTGCGACTGCAACTGAGCAACCGTTTCTTCAAGTTGCGCGACACGCGCGGTTAAATCGTCATTGTCGCTGGCGGTTTCTGCGCTGGCCGCGTCTTCCACCATTTCGCCGCCAAACAGATGCATATAGCGGCTTTCACGTTTGCCCGGTTCGCGCGCCAGGCGCACCACCATTGGACCATCATCGCGCGTGGTCAAGTCGTTAAGCGTCTGCTCGACTTCATTCATATCGCTGAATTCATGCAGACGGCCGCTGCGAGTGCGCAGCTCGCCCGGCGTCTGGGCGCCGCGCAGGAACAACAGTGTCAGCACCGCGACTTCAGCGCTGCTCAGTTGCAAGTTGCCGAAAGCGGAGTTGCAGAAACGCTGTTCATACTTGCTGACGCGCTGGCCGAAGCCGTTATTGGAGGTCACCAGATGCTTTTTCACCAGCTCATCGAGCTGCGTTTGCACCTCCATCTCGCTGAGATTCAGCACCGGTTCGCGGTTGGATTTCTGATTACAGGCGGTGACAACGCCATTAAGGGAGAGCGGATATTGATCCGGCGTGGTGACCTGCTTCTCCAGCAGGCATCCAATTACGCGCAGCGCCTGCGCGGATAAGGCCATTTTCATTGGGGTAATCCTTTTTTATTGTCCACGGCGATCCGGGGTCCACTCCCGGTAGGTCAGCGCAGTCAGGACATGATCCTGCCAGCGCCCATCAATCAATAAGTAATCTTTGGCGTAGCCCTCTTTTTCAAATCCGAGGCGCGCCAGTAGATCGCCACTGCGCTGATTGTGCGGCATGTAGTTTGCCATGATGCGGTGAATGCGCTGCTGGCTTTGCATATAGCGAAGGGTGGTCGTGAGCGCTTCAAACATCAATCCCTGACCTTGCCACTTCTCGCCCAGCGAATAGCCGAGATAGCAGGCGTGAAACGATCCGCGCAGCACGTTGCTGTAGTTGGCCACACCACGCACTTCGGTCTCTTCCGGGTCCATCAGCACAAAATAGTAGGCTGAGCCCTGTTTATGCATGTCAGCGATCAGTCCGAGGCGTGCTTGCCAACCTGAAGGATAACAGTGGCTCTCGTCGCGCACCGGTTCCCACGGCTTGAGAAACGCACGATTTTCAGCGTAATAATCCGCTAATCGCCAGGCATCGCGTTCGTGTACTAAACGCACCACTAAGCGATCGGTAGTGAGGCGCACGCGTGGGCCAGCAGAACGATAGCCAAACATCATGACTCCTGAAATCCATAACTTAAGAAAGATGTACGCCAGCGGCGATACTTCTCACTATAACCGTCACCCCGCTTGCGGTAAAACCCTTGAACGCGTTCCTCAGGATTCATCCTGATTTAGGATTAATATTTCTGCGGATTCGATGAAAAAATATCATCCTGAGAAAGCTGTTTTTCGCCCCTGAGCAGGCGGAAAATAGACCAATTGGTCTCTTATCTCCTCTCACTTGCTCAGGAATTAGCATGTCTCGGGTTGCGCGGGCACGACGCCTCGGTAAAACATTTCTTTTAGTGGATAACATGCTGGTTGTGATGGGATTTTTTGTGGTATTTCCTCTCATCTCCATCCATTTTGTCGAACAGCTGGGCTGGGCCGCGTTGATGGTCGGCATTGCGCTTGGCTTGCGCCAATTCGTCCAGCAGGGATTCGGCATCTTCGGCGGCGCGATTGCCGACCGTTTTGGTGCGCGTCCGCTGATCGTCACCGGCATGCTGATGCGCGCGGCGGGTTTTGCCTGTATGGCGCTGGCGCATGAACCCTGGCTGCTGTGGTTCGCCTGTTTACTTTCCGGTCTTGGCGGCACGCTGTTTGATCCACCACGCAGCGCGCTGGTGATGAAACTGGTGCGCGCACGCGATCGCGGCCGCTTCTTCTCTCTACTGATGATGCAGGACAGCGCCGGTGCGGTGCTGGGCGCACTGATTGGTAGCTGGCTGCTGGCGTGGGATTTCCGCCTGGTATGTTGGGTTGGCGCGGCGGTGTTTGTCGCTGCTGCGCTGTTCAACGCCATTTGGTTACCGGCGTGGCGCATCTCAACCGAACGCATTGCGATGCGTGAAGGGATGCAACGCGTCTGGCAGGATAAGCGTTTTCGCCTGTATGTACTGACATTGACCGGCTACTACATTCTCGCCGTGCAAGTGATGTTGATGCTGCCGGTGATGGTGAATCAGGTGGCCGGTGCGCCTGCTGCGGTGAAGTGGATGTACGCCATTGAAGCGCTGCTGTCATTAAGCCTGCTCTATCCACTGGCTCGCTGGAGCGAAAAACGCTTTTGCCTGGAAACGCGTCTGATGGCCGGTTTGTTCCTGATGACGTTCAGTCTGCTGCCGGTTGGCATGACCGACTCGCTGCCGTCGCTGTTTATGCTGATCGCCATCTTTTATCTCGGCTCCATCATTGCTGAACCGGCGCGTGAGACACTCAGCGCTTCGCTCGCCAGCTCCCGCGCACGCGGTAGCTACATGGGCTTCAGCCGTCTCGGCCTCGCCATTGGCGGCTTGATCGGCTACTCCGGTGGCGGCTGGATGTTCGATATGGGCCAGCAATGGGCGCTGCCGGAACTGCCGTGGATGCTGCTGAGCAGCGTCGGCATGATCACCCTTTTGGCGCTGTGGTGGCAGTTCCAGCCGCGTTCGGTGGCGCCAGCGATTTTCAGCAGCTAGTTTGCCCCTGCCACAGATCTCTTCCATACTTCCCGCACGTCCGAAAAAAGGGTGACCTCCGTCACCCTTAGAACCACAGGAGAAACGGGATGAAACTCTACATCTACGATCACTGCCCTTTCTGCGTCAAAGCACGCATGATTTTCGGCTTAAAAAATCTGCCATTAGAACTCATCGTTATGCTAAATGACGACGAGCAAACGCCAAAAAAACTGATCGGCCAGAAAATGGCGCCGATTCTGCAAAAGGCCGATGGCAGCGCGGTACCGGAAAGTATGGATATTGTGCGGCTGGTGGATAAATACGATCACGAGCCGCTGCTCAATGGTAAAAGTAATCCGGCGATTAGCGACTGGCTGCGCCATGTAAATGGCTACGTGAATAAGCTGCTGCTACCGCGCATTGCCGATGCCTCCTTTGCCGAATTCGCCACGCCGGAAGCGCGCAGTTACTTTAGCGAGAAGAAGCAGGCCAGCGTCGGCGATTTCAGCGAGTTGCGGAAACACGCGCCGGGCTTGATCAAAAACATCAGCGACGATTTGCGCCAGCTCGATAAGCTGATCGTCAAACCCAATGCGGTCAATGGCGAACTTTCGGAAGATGACATTCATCTGTTCCCGCTATTGCGCTCCTTAACGCTGGTCAACGGCATTGAGTGGCCAAGCCGCGTTGCCGATTATCGCGATAATATGGCGAAACAAACTCAGGTCAATCTGCTCTCCTCCATCGCCGCATAATCCTCATCCACGAGAGGCGCTCCGGCGCTTCTCATCTCTCTCCTGGTGACAGGTGCCGCTGATTCAGGCAGGCTATCGCTGTTTTGCCGTTTCGATCAGGATGAGGACTATATGAAAAAGGCGTTTACCGGGCTTGTCGCCCTGCTTTTTGCCGTGCTACTCAGCGGCTGTAACCAATTGACGCAATACACCATCAGCGAACAGGAAGTGAATCAGGCGCTGCAAAAGCGCAATAACTTCGAAAAAGACATCGGCGTTTCCGGGCTGGTGAATGCGCACATTGTGCTGAGCGATCTCAACAGCCAGATTGGCCGTGAAGAACCCGGCAAAATCACCCTCTCGGGTAAAGCCAATATCAATGTCAGCTCGCTGTTTGGCCCGCAGCAGGCCGAAATGCTGCTGAAGATGAAGGCGCAGCCGGTTTACAACGCACAGGAAGGCGCGATTTATCTGCATGATATGGAGATTGTCGATGCGCAGGTGCAGCCAGAAAAAATGGCGTCGATCATGAAAACCCTTACGCCTTATCTCAATGAGTCGCTGAAGCGCTACTTCAATGAGAAACCCGCCTACGTGCTGAGCGCAGACCGCAGCAAAGGCGAAGCGCTGGCGAAGAAACTCGCTAAAGGGATAGAAGTGAAACCGGGACAATTGGTGATTCCGTTTACTGATTAATCCGCGCAGCCGCACCTTCGGGTGCGGTTTTTGTTTGTCACAATAAAATCCCGTGCAAACGGTTGCCCACATCCTTATGATTACTCCCCGGCCTAAACGTGCCTCTCGTTTTCTTCTCAGCCGGAGTCTTTTTGAATGACAGCCCAACCTCAGCAAATCACCATCCGCCGCCCTGACGACTGGCATATCCATCTGCGCGATGGCGCGATGCTCAACGCCGTGCTGCCTTATACCAGCGCAGTAAATGGTCGTGCGATTGTCATGCCAAACCTGGTTCCACCGGTTATTAGCGTGGCCGCTGCCGTGGCTTACCGCGAGCGCATTATGGCTGCGTTGCCTGCTGAGCATGCTTTTACTCCGCTAATGACCTGCTATCTCACCGACTCACTCGATCCTGATGAGATCGAGCGCGGCTTCCGTGACGGTACTTTTACCGCTGCCAAGCTCTACCCTGCGCACGCCACCACCAACTCCAGCCACGGTGTCACCAATATCGCCGCGATTGCGAAGGTGCTGGATCGCATGCAGCAGATTGGCATGCCGATGCTGGTGCATGGTGAAGTGACCGATTCTCATATCGATATTTTTGATCGCGAAGCGCGCTTTATTGAAACCGTGCTGGAACCGCTGCGCAAACAGTTCCCGGCGCTGAAAGTGGTGATGGAACACATCACCACCAAAGAAGCAGCAGAATATCTGGCTGCCGGAAACGATCTACTGGGCGCCACCATTACGCCACAACACCTGATGTTCAACCGTAACCACATGCTGGTCGGCGGCGTGCGCCCGCATCTCTACTGCCTGCCGATTCTGAAGCGCAATGTTCATCAGGAAGCGCTGCGTAAACTGGTTGCCAGCGGTAATCGTCGCGTATTCCTCGGGACCGATACCGCGCCACATCTGCGTCACCTGAAAGAAGCCAGCTGCGGCTGCGCCGGTGTGTTTAATGCGCCGACCTCATTGCCTGCTTACGCCACGGTATTCGAGGAGCTGAATGCGCTGGAGCATTTCGAAGCCTTCTGCTCGGAAAACGGCGCGAACTTCTATGGTTTGCCGCTGAATGAAGGCACGCTGACGCTGGTGCGTGAATCCTGGCAAGTTGAAGAGAGCATTGCCCTGGCGGATGACACGCTGGTGCCTTTCCTTGCCGGTGAAACGCTGAACTGGCGCATCAAAGAATAATTTTCTGCTGCTTGCCTTCGGGATAATTATACTGTACAAATAAACAGTATATTATTCCGGAGGCTTCTATGCGTGTTGAAATTACCGTAGCAAAAACTTCTCCCCTTCCTGCAGGTGCACTGGATGCACTCAGCATCGAACTGGTCCGTCGTATTACGCAGGATTTCCCTGACGACGATCATCACGTCAAAGTGCGTTATGCCGGCGGCAACCAACTTAGCGTGTTTGGTGGCTGCAAAGAGTCACGTGAACGCATCAGCGAACTGTTACAAGAAACCTGGGAAAGCGCTGACGACTGGTTTAATAACGATTAACAGCCACTGTGCCGTTTTTGCCGGGTTTCGCCACCCGGCTTTTTTGTTTTTATTTCCCTCTCGCCATAAAAACTTCCTGCATCTAGACTCATGTTAAACGATCCCCTATTCTTGCCTCGTCATGCTTACAGGAGGTGTTTTACATGACTACTGAAAAACCAGAAGAGGCGATGACCTTCGGAGAGTTGCTGGCATTTATTGCTGAGCAACAGCGCCGCTTAACCGTATTAGAAAATGCGTTTGCCACCTTGACCTTCTGTCTCGACGATCGCGCCAATCAGTTGCTGGTCCACAACCTGACGCTGGAAGCGCAAAACCAGAACCATGACGAGCAGTTACAGCAGCATTTTACCCGGCTGGCGGAAGAGATTCAGAAGCGTCACGGCCTGCTGCCGAGCGAGCCACACGCCTAAAAGATTCTCTTTTTTCGGCCTAAAGTTTTCTCTTATAAAAGCCGATAATTTCGTAACCACTGCCAGTAATATTCCAATAAAATGCCTGACGTTTCGGGCATTTTATTATTCGCCATAACGTCAATGTGAAGCGCATTTATTTTCACTCGGATTAGGTTCGTCATACCTTTTAACTATTGTACCCGCTATTTCATGTTATAATTGTTTCGCTAGTGCACGATACAGCCGCATTGAACCTCAAGAAGCACTTCGTTTAACGAGTAATACGGAGGTTATAATGGACAGAAATAAAGACGTCATCCAGACTCATCCGTTGGTAGGATGGGACATCAGCACCGTAGACAGTTATGACGCCATGATGATTCGCCTGCACTCGCTCTCCTCGCAGGGGCAGAAAGAAGAAGAAGCTGACGTGGGCCCGACCTACTGGCTGACTACCGATGTAGCCAGACAGTTCATCTCTCTACTCGAAGCTGGCATTGCAAAAATAGAGTCTACCGAGCAGTACCTACGCGACAATCAAAAGCATTAATTTCTACTATCGCGTGAAAGGGCACCCAACAGGGTGCCTTTTTCATGGGCGCTCTCTTTTGATATGCTATTGAAAAATTTCGCCGTTTTGCTGGAGTGATGTCGTTATGGTTTATGATCTGATTGTGGTGGGAAGCGGTTCGGTAGGCGCAGCAGCCGGGTTTTACGCCACACAGGCTGGCTTATCGGTGCTGATGATTGATAGCGCCCATCCCCCGCACAGCCAGGGCACGCATCATGGCGAAACCCGCCTGATTCGTCATGCTTATGGCGAAGGTGAACGCTACGTGCCGCTGGTACTGCGCGCGCAGACGCTGTGGGATGAGCTGGAACGTCAGAGCGGCGAGCGCATCATGCATCGCAGCGGCATCCTCAACTTAGCGCCTATTACATCTTCCTTTATTCAAAATGTCATCGATAGCGCAAAAACGTGGCAGTTGGATGTGAAAATCCTTCAAGCCGATGAAGTGCGCGCGCGCTGGCCGCAGTTCACGGTGCCGGATGGCTATATTGGCGTGTTCGAACCTAACTCCGGTTTCCTCAAATGCGAGCAAGCGGTGCGCAGCTGGGTGCAGCTGGCGGAACAAGCCGGTTGCGCGCAGCTATTTAACTGCCCGGTGACAGAAATTGGTCGCGATGGCGATCTGCAGCAGGTCATCACCAGCGATGGCATTTTCCGCGCGCGTAAATTGCTGGTCAGCGCCGGAACATGGGTTAGCCAGTTGGTCGCTGATCTGCCGGTTGCGCCGGTGCGTAAAGTTTTTGCCTGGTATCAGGCAGATGGTCGCTACAGCGAGAACAACAAATTCCCCGGCTTTACCGTAGAGATGAGCGATGGCAGCCACTTCTATGGCTTCCCAGCGGATAACAATGCGCTGAAAGTGGGACGTCACGATGGCGGCCAATTAATGCAAACGCCGGCAGACCGCAAACCTTTTGGCAGCATCGCGGTGGATGGTAATGAGTCCTTTAACTTCTTGCGTCAATTTCTGCCGGGCGTGGGCGTCTGTTTGCATGGTGAAGCCTGCAGCTACGACAATACGCCGGATGAAGATTTCATCATCGATACGCTGCCCGGTGAGCCAAATCGCCTGATCATCACCGGTTTAAGCGGGCACGGTTTCAAATTCGCCAGCGTGTTGGGTGAACTTGCCAGTGAATTTGCCCAGAACAAACCATTCTCTTTCGATATTAAGCCCTTCTCACTCGCGCGATTTAACTGATGCGCAGATGCCGGCGCTCATTCCGCGCCGGCAAGATTGACGCAAGTTGACATTTAATTACCTAAATAAACATTCAATGCAGCGAAATGCCGCATTTGGTGTAGTCAATATGCAATACCCCGCAATAGCCTTCGTCTTTTAAGTCATCCCTTCAATTATCCTGACTGAGTTTTAATTAAATCCTCATTTATTCCGAAGATGATTTTCGACTTTATAGAAAAGTAAGGTTAATTGATCTTTCATTGCAAAATGTAGATGCTCATTGCCACTTATTTCATTCCTGGAACTTTATATGTGGCGTAATTCCACACAGCATTTCGGCGCTGTCTCCATTTTATTGCATTGGCTTATGGCGCTGGCTATTTACGGCATGTTTGCGCTGGGTTTGTGGATGGTCGGATTGGGTTATTACGACGGCTGGTATCACGACGCGCCAGAAATTCATAAAGGCATCGGCATCCTGCTGTTTGCTGCGCTGCTGCTGCGCCTCGGCTGGCGAATTATTTCACCGCCACCCAAACCGTTGTCGAGCTATTCCCCCGCCGTTCGGCGCGGTGCCACTGCCGCACACTGGATGTTATACGGCTTGCTAATTGTGCTGCTGTTCACCGGTTATCTCATCTCCACCGCCGATGGTAAACCAATCTCAGTATTTGGCTGGTTTGAGGTTCCCGCTCTGTTCAGCGGTGCCGCGCAGCAAGCAGATCTGGCGGGCGACATTCATCTTTGGCTGGCGTGGGGTTTGGTGCTGTTCTCTGCACTGCACGCGCTGGCAGCCCTGAAACACCATTTTATCGACCGTGATGTGACACTGAAAAGGATGTTGGGTTACCGCATCCCGTTAACCTCTGAAAAGGAAAAGTAACATGCTAAAGAAAACATTATTGGCAGTAGCAGCGGCCGGATTATTGAGCGCCAGCCTAACGGCCAGCGCAGCTGACTATAAGTTTGATAAAGAAGGCCAGCACGCGTTTGTTCAGTTCCGCATTCAGCATCTGGGCTACAGCTGGTTGTACGGCACCTTTAAAGATTTTGACGGCAGCTTCACGTTTGATGAAGCCAATCCTGCAGCAGATAAAGTCAACGTGACCATCAACACTAACAGCCTCGATACCAACCATGCTGAACGTGATAAACACCTGCGCAGCGCGGATTTCCTCAACACCGGTAAGTTCCCGCAGGCGACCTTTGCTTCTACCGCTGTGAAGAAAGACGGCAAGGATTACAAAATCACTGGCGACCTGACGCTGAATGGCGTGACCAAGCCCGTGACGCTGGATGCAAAATTGATGGGAGAAGGCAAAGATCCGTGGGGCGGCTATCGTGCAGGATTTGAAGCCAGCGGTGAAATCGTGCTGAAAGAGTTCAACATCAGCAAAGATCTTGGCCCGGCATCGCAGAAAGCTGAACTGATTATTTCGGTGGAAGGCGTGCGTAAGTAAACCAAATGCAGCCTGAAGTCCGCTGACTTCAGGCTGTTTTGCGCTTATTTTTTATCTGGCGCGGGAATCGCCATCGTCATGTTCAGCAAACCACGTGATTTGTTAAACACCTTGTTGCCATTTTCACGGCCCGCACGGCGTGCGCGCTGCTCTTCTGGCGACAACATTGACTCTTCCATGCAGATTGGGCTGCAGCAGTTGTTGTATTTTTCAGCACAGCTTGGGCACTGAATAAACAACAAGTGACAGCCATCATTGATGCAGTTGGTATGGCTATCGCAAGGCGTGCCGCACTGATGACAGCTGGAAAGAATATCGTCGGAAATGCGTTCGCCCATGCGTTCGTCAAAGACAAAGTTTTTGCCCTTGAAACGCACCGGTAAGCCCTGCTCGCGCGCGCGACGGGTGTATTCAATAATCCCACCTTCAATGTGATAAACATCATTGAAGCCGTTGTGCTTCATCCAGGCGCTGGCTTTTTCACAACGAATGCCGCCGGTGCAGTACATGACAATCTTTTTGTCTTTCTGATTCTGCAGCATATCAACTGCCATCGGCAGCTGATCGCGGAAGGTATCGGCCGGCACTTCCATGGCGTTATCGAAACGCCCCACTTCATATTCGTAGTGGTTACGCATATCCACGAACAGCGCATCCGGATCGTCGAGCATCGCGTTAACGTCAGCGGCTTTCAGGTAAGCGCCCACATCGCTGGCATCGAAGCTGTTGTCTACAATTCCATCTGCCACAATGCGCTCACGCACTTTCAGGCGCAGCACCCAAAAAGATTTACCGTCATCATCCAGCGCAATGTTCATGCGCAGGTTGTTCAGCGCCGCATCAAAGGCATACAAAGCGGCCTTCATCTTTTCGTAGCGGCTGGCTGGCACGCTGATTTGCGCGTTGATACCTTCGTGCGCGACATAGACGCGACCAAACACCTTGAGTTTGGTTAACTCAACGTAAAGGGCATCACGGAAGGCTTTAGGATCGGCAATCTGGAAGTATTTATAAAAAGAGACTGTGGTACGTGGTTCGGTTTCCGCCAACATACGTTCCTTCAGCTCTTTATTGGAAACAAGGTTATGTAACACTGGCATGGTGTTCGTCCTGTTAGCAATCAGAGAAATTTAGCGCGCGTATGATACCCGAATTCTGCCGGATACAAAAATTTTGGTGCGATAAGCCTGACGAGTGCAATTACAGGCGCATTTCTGCGACACAATTGCGTTTTCGTGCGCATACCTGCTGCCAGATAGCCGTCCACGGTCTATGCTTGATTTCAGCCAGAATGAAAAAATGGCATAATGACAAAAAATTACAGAAACCGGACTCTCTGGCATAAGACGCAGGATACTGACATTTCCATGACTCAACTTCCCAAACTCACCCGTGAACTCCTCTATCCACGCTATTGGCTGACCTGGCTCGGCATTGGTTTTCTCTACCTGCTGGTGCTGTTGCCCTATCCGGTGTTGCATGCCATTGGCTGTGGACTGGGTCGCATTGCCATGCGTTTCATGAAACGTCGCGTTGAAGTGGCGCAGCGCAATCTGGAAGTCTGTTTCCCCACCATGCCGACTAATGAACGCGACGCGATGGTGAAGCACAACTTTGAATCGGTGGGCATGGGACTGATTGAAACCGGCATGGCGTGGTTCTGGCCAGACTGGCGCATCCGTAAATGGGTCACCACCAGCGGCCTGGAACATGTTGCTAACGCGCTGGCAGAGAAGCGGGGCATATTATTAATTGGTATGCACTTTCTGACTCTGGAATTGGGCGCGCGGGTATTTGGTATGCATAACCCAGGCATTGGCGTGTATCGTCCGAACGACAATAAGCTCATCGACTGGCTGCAAACCTGGGGCCGCATGCGTTCCAATAAAAGCATGCTGGACCGCAAAGATCTGAAAGGCATGATTCGCGCCATGAAGAACAACGACATTATCTGGTATGCACCGGATCATGATTATGGCCCGCGCAGCAGCGTATTTGCGCCTTTCTTTGCGGTTCAGGACGCGGCGACAACAACCGGTACGCATATGTTGATTCGTCTGGCAAATCCCAGCGTGGTGCCATTCCTGGCGCGACGTCTGCCAAACGCACGCGGCTATGAGCTGAAAATGATGCCTGATATCCGTGATAAATTTACTCTGGAATCTGAACTTGAGACCGCTGTAGTGATGAATAAAGTGGTGGAAGAGACGGTGTTACTGGCTCCAGAACAATATATGTGGCTGCATCGTCGGTTTAAAACCCGTCCACAAGGTGAGCCTTCGGTTTATTAATGTGATGTGGGGCATGATTACGCGCCCCACGCCCTTCAGCAGAAATTTACCTTATTACGTGATTTTATCCGGTTATTAATCAGCTTATCGGTCCAGCCTGAGCTTGGGCTAATTGTTCAGTTAGCACCACTCTTAACCCATCAAATCCCTCTTTCTTAGCTATATCTTTGCAAAAATTAATCTTTCAAAGCAATGCGCCGGCAAAAAACTGCGCTAGTATTTGATTCTGCCGCAGCTTTATCGGAAATATTTACTAATCAAAATATGTCGTTTCGGACCTGTTTTCCCCCAACATCCAGGGGTAATCCTATTTAATTTTACTAAACCCTTCGGCCCCGCTAATCAATGCAGTAAAATTAACTTACTAAACAAGGTATTGTCTTAATAAAAACCGCCATATTCCTTTTCGAAAGAAAATAACACCTTCTTATTACCTTATGGAATTTGTCGGCAAATTCGAATCCAGTTAATTTCGTGATGTCAGTAAGAACATTAAGTTCACTTTTAAAAAAATATAAAAAGATTTCACACAGCAAATATATCTCAGGACAATTATAAAATGAATAAAGGCATCTACTACTACGTGACGATCAGTACCGATCAGGAAGGTTATCATCTTCTGCATCGAAAAGAGTGTAAACGGCTACCCGTAAAGGAGGATATGGTTTTTATCGGCACTCTGTATAACTTAAATCAGGCATTATCAACCGCGCGTATTAATTTCAAAAAGGTTAAGCCCTGTATTAAATGTTGTATTCGTTACTCTGCTCCAATTATTCATGAATCTGTACGTCCGGTATTACACTTTCCTCAGAAAATAGCCTGACCGGTTGGGCGGTTGAATTTCATGCAACCGCCCAACCGATATTCCCTCTATGCCCCGCACTTCACGATTTTTCGTCTATCCTTCTGTGAAATCCCTTTTTTACAGACATGGAGTTGATGATGAGCCTGTTTAGCACCCTTGAAGAAGCCATTGAAGCCGCTCGCGAAGAGTTCCTTGCCAGCCAACCTGAGATCGCTGAAGAAGATGCCAGCGTCAGCCAGTTTGCCCTGCAGAAGTATGTGATGCAGGATGGCGACATTATGTGGCAGGCCGAGTTTTTCGCTGAAGAGGATGGCCAGGGTGAATGCCTGCCGATCTCCAGCGGAGAAGCCGCGCAGGCCATTTTTGACGGCGATTTTGATGAAGTCGAACTGCGTCAGGAGTGGCAGGCGGAAAATACGCTGCACGAATGGGATGAAGGCGAATTCCAGCTGGAACCTCCGCGTGACCTTGAAGAGGGCGAAGCGGCGGCGCAAGAGTGGGAAGACGACAACAGCCCTTCTGACAATCTGTAATAACGCTTATTCGTACGGGCCGTGACTGGCATCCACTGGCAGTAACAGCGTGTCCATCACCAGCGATAGCGGCAAATCGAGAATGGTCAGCACACGCCACGGTCCGTCACGAACGTCCCACTGTACGCCGGGATAGTATTGATTGCCGTGACCTTGGCCAGGAAAGGTGCGGCTGATGATACTGCCACAACCAGTGAGCAGAAGAATGGCGGCGCTAAGCGCGGTTATTTTCAGGAAATAATTCACAACATTTACTCACAATGAACTGGCGTTAGTTTAACTGCCTGTGAGGTGAAATACCTACTCCTGACGCGTAAAGATTGCGTCATATTCCGGGCGAAAAAAAAGCGGCATCTCTGCCGCTTTTCACTTTCTCATCTTCAGCGCTGTGGCAGCGCTTCAGGATTGAGCTTCAACTTCTGATAGCTTTCTACCCACTGATGATATTTGTCCGCGCTTTCCCACAGGCGTGAGTGCACACGCGCCAGCACCACTGGATCGCTGATCAGCTGCAAACGCTGCTCGCGGTTCAGTTTCTCTGGCGCATCACTCAGCGCCTGATCGACACGACGGTCACGCGCATGGTCCAGCAAATCACTCTGCTTATGACGCGATGTTGCCATCGCCGTCGCCAGCGCGTTAAACGCCGGGTTAAACAGCGCATGCATAAAGCCATTTTTCAGCGCGCGTTGACGGTTGATCTGCAGGTAGTGATCGGTATCGACCAGCTCTTTTGGTGGCTCATACTCTTCCGGGATCAGGAACAGCTTAGCGTTCTTACTCTTCTGCCCTACCGTTGCACGGCTCGACATCACCGACACAAACGGCGACAGGATCAGCGAGAAGACGATCGGCGACAGCCACCAAAGGAAGTTCAGGTCGAGGAAGCCCATTCCGCCTGCCCACACGATACCCAACAGCATCTGTGAACCATGACGACGGAAAGCTTCGCTCCACGGCGTCGCATCATCATCACGCTGCGGCGAGTTCCACACCACTTCCCAGCCGAGGAACGCACTGACCACGAACACGGTGTGGAACAGCATGCGTACCGGCGCCAGCAGCACCGAGAACAGCATTTCCAGAATCAGCGAGAAGAACAAGCGGATGGCGCCACCGTAAGGTTTAGCTCCCTTGAACCAAATCAGCACCACGCTCAACAGCTTCGGCAGGAACAACAGCACCAAAGTGGTTGAGAACAAGGCAATCGCCAGATCCGGACGCCACTGCGGCCACACCGGGAACAGCTGGCGTGGTTGCAGGAAGTAGGTCGGTTCCATCAGCGTGTGCACCACCTGCAAGGCAGTAGACAGCGCAAGGAACATGAACCACAACGGCGCAGAGAGATAAGACATTACACCCGTCAGGAACACCGCACGGTGAACCGGGTGCATCCCTTTTACCAGGAACAGACGGAAGTTCATCAGGTTACCGTGACACCAGCGGCGGTCACGCTTCAGCTCATCCAGCAGGTTCGGCGGCAGTTCTTCATAGGAGCCCGGCAGATCGTAGGCGATCCACACGCCCCAACCGGCACGACGCATCAGCGCGGCTTCAACGAAGTCATGCGACAGGATCGAACCGGCGAAGGAACCTTCACCCGGCAACGGCGCAAGCGCACAGTGCTCGATAAACGGCTGCACACGAATGATGGCGTTATGGCCCCAATAGTGTGATTCACCCAACTGCCAGAAGTGCAGACCAGCGGTGAACAGCGGACCGTACACGCGCGTGGCGAACTGCTGGCAACGGGCATACAGCGTATCCATACCTGACGCTTTTGGCGACGACTGGATAATACCGGCGTTCGGGTTAGCATCCATCATGCGCACCAAGCCGGTAAGACACTCACCGCTCATCACGCTGTCGGCGTCCAGCACCACCATGTAGCTGTAATTGCTGCCCCAGCGACGGCAGAAGTCATCGATGTTGCCGCTTTTACGCTTCACACGACGACGACGGCGACGATAGAAAATCTTGCCCGCGCCACCGACATCACGTACCAACTCCATCCAGGCTTTCTGTTCGGCGATGGCGATATCCGCATCGTAGCTGTCGCTGAGAATGTAGACGTCGAAGTGCTCGGCGTTGCCCGTACGTTTGACCGATTCCCAGGTCGCACGCAGGCCGGCAAACACACGTTCTACGTCTTCATTACAGATCGGCATAATCAGCGCAGTACGATGTTCCGGATTCAGCGGTTCATCGCCGGTGGTCGAATACGAAATGCTGTATTTGTCGCGACCAATCAGCAACTGCAGGAAGCCCATCAGCGCAGTCCAGAAACCGGCAGAAACCCAGCAGAACAGAATGGCGAACAGGAACAGAATCCCGGTCTGCAGGATGTACGGCAGAATCAGCTCAACCGACTGCAGCCAGTTCTGGTTGAACATCTCGATCGGATCGATCAGCGTCCAGCCCTGATACGGCAGAATGGTTTTCATATACCAGGTTGCCACCACGGTCTGCAGAATCGTCAGAATCAGCAGCACATAACGACGCATGGAGCCAACGTGGCGCCACTTGTCCTCAGTTTTCTGCTCTTCAACCGTGGCATAACGTGGATTGGATTTCTGGCCACGCAGGGAATCCCATGCGCGCGCAATCGGGTTGGTGCGCCAGATCTCCGGGAACATCAGCGAACGCTTCACTTTCGGCATCGCCTTGAGTGTGGTGCGATCGAGATAATCCTTGCTGAGCTGCTGACCATCCGCAAGTGAGTCCGGCCAGGCCATTTGCACACGGGATGACACCGATTTCAGCGGCGCATCATCCGGGCGCTCGCTGGCGGCGTTATCCTGCCCCAGCGACGTATGAATAGCGTGGAACGCCTGCGCATTCTGTAGCGAATCGCTCAGACGGGCGCGCCCTGCCGCATCAAGCGGCAGAGCCTCCACGTAAGATTGAGGTAGAAATATCGATTTATTCATTGGCAGGTAGCTGATAGCTCCAGGTTTCCGTCAATGTCTTGTCGCCGCTCACCAGCGCCGCACGCATCTCAGTCGGCTGCTTGTTATCTTTCACACGCAGACGCAACACCAGACGCCAGCCTTTGGTCACCGGGTTGTAGCGCACACTCTGCTCAACCACGTCAGCGTTATTACCCACGCTCACCTGCGGTGCCACTTGCGTATCTTCCGGCAGCTTGCTCATCGCTTTGCCAACGAAATCCACGGTGAAGGCGATAGAACCATCAGGTTGACGTACCAGATTCGACTGCTTCACATCACCGGCAGAGCGCAGCGTGTCTTTCACCCAGGCGATATCGTCGGAGTGCAGCTGATTCTCGTCACGGGTGAAGTGCAGACGATACTGGAAGTTCATCTCTTTGCCTGGCTCAGGCAGTTTTTCCGGCGTCCAGAACGCAACGATGTTGTCGTTGGTTTCATCCGCGGTTGGAATCTCGACCAGCTCAACGCGACCTTTGCCCCAATCACCCTGCGGCTCAACCCAGCCACTTGGGCGCAGATCGTAGCGATCGTCGAGATCCTGGAAGCGGCTGAAATCACGCGTGCGCTGCAGCAGACCAAAGCCTTTCGGGTTCTCAACGGTAAAGGTGCTGACTGCCAGATGTTTCGGGTTATTCAGCGGACGCCAAATCCATTCACCATTACCGGCATGAATCGAAAGACCATTCGAATCGTGCAGCTCTGAACGGAAGTTGGTCACCGGCGAAGGCTGGTTAGCACCAAACAGGAACATACTGGTCAACGGCGCAACGCCCAGTTTGCCGACGTTATCACGCAGGTAAACTTTAGATTGCACATCAACCGTCGATTCTTTGCCCGGTTTGATGATGAAGCGATAGGCACCGGACGCACGTGGCGAATCCAGCAGCGCATAAATCACCAGCTGTTTGTCCTGCGGTTTTGGACGTTCAATCCAGAACTCTTTAAAGCGCGGGAACTCTTCGCCGGACGGCAAGGCAGTATCAATCGCCAGACCGCGTGCCGAAAGACCGTACACCTGGCCTTCGCCAATCACACGGAAATAGCTGGCGCCGAGGAAGCTGGTGATCTCGTCGTCTTTGCCCTTTTTATTTAAAGGATACAACACCTTAAACCCAGCAAAGCCGAGGTTTTTGACTGAATCAGCATCGTGTTTTACGTTACCGAAATTGAAGTAGTCAGGGTTATATTTAATTTCACGTACTGAAGACGCCGTCACTTCGTTAATTTTCACCGGCGTATCGAAATACATGCCCTGATGATAGAACTCAAGCTTAAACGGCGTGCGCAGTTTGCCCCAATAAGCTTTGTCGTGGTTAAACTGGATCTGCTGATAGTCAGCAAACTTCATTTCACGAAACTGAGAGGGTAAATTGCTTTTTGGCGCTTCGAAACTTTTCCCTGCCAACGCCTTGGCTTGTTTTGCAACATCATCAATGTTAAACGCCCAACTATTGTTGGCATACATAGCCAGCAGAACTGCCGCGCCTACCCAGCGCATCTTTACCAGTCCCACTTTATTATTCACATTATTCAGCACATCCCCCCCTTTCGTGTGCTTAGATCAAACCCGATTATCTTAAAGGATTATTCGGTTTTCCGACAGCGTATGTAATAGATTGTTCCGCTGATTTGTAAGCTGAAAGTGTGCTTTTAGGATAATTAAACCCCGCAAAATCACATACAGATTCACCTGATAGTATACCCTGTTTACAGCCGGTAGAATTTTCCTTCGGCATAATCCGGTTTCAGGGTGAAACCGGCAAGTAAACTGACTATTGGAAGATTATGAGTTCAGCAAAACCCGAACGTGAATATTTCCTCGATTCGATTCGCGCATATTTAATGTTATTAGGCGTGCCTTTTCACGTCTCCCTGATTTACTCCACGCAAAAATGGGCTGTGAACAGCCATGACGCATCGATGTGGTTGACGGTGTTGAATGACTTTATTCACGCCTTCCGCATGCAGGTGTTCTTTGTTATCTCAGGCTATTTTTCCTACATGCTCTACTTACGCTACCAGCCGCAGCGCTGGTTGAAAGTGCGTCTGGAGCGTGTTGGCATCCCGATGTTGACCGCCGTTCCGCTGATTACGCTGCCACAGTTTTTCATCACCAAAAATCTCACCGATAAAATCGGCGACTGGAGCAGTTTCTCGCTGTACGACAAGTACAACACGCTGATGTGGGAGTTGATCTCACATCTGTGGTTTTTACTGGTACTGGTGATTCTGACCACGCTGGGTATGGTGGCATTTCGCTGGCTGAACAAGCAGCAGCGCAGCATCAATTATCAGCAAATTGGCTGGGGTAAATTGACGCTGGCGCTGCTGATTTATGCGTTGATTTGGTGCGCCTTCCGCCGCGTGCTGTTTTATTTCGTCCCGGCCGTTTTTGCCGATGGCCTGTTCAGCATTGCCGTGATGCAAATGCTGATGTTCCTGCCATTCTTTATGTTGGGCGCGCTGAGCTGGAAGCATCAGGCGCTGAAGGCGCTGTTTGTACGCTTTAATCCGGTGATGTGCTTTGGCGCTATCGCGGTATTTATCGCTTACAGCCTGAATCAGCGTTACAGCAGCGGTGAAGGTTGGCTGTACGAGATCGATATGATTATTTCGACGCTGATGGGTTTGTGCATGCTAAACGTCTGTTTTAGCTTCGGGCACAAGCTGCTGAACAGCCATTCGCCGCGCATTATGTATCTGGTGAATGCTTCGCTGTTTATCTATCTGGTGCACCATCCGCTGACCATTTTGTACGGCATCTACATCACGCCGCACATCGGTAGCGACACGCTCGGTTTCTTTGTCGGCTTGTTGATGGTGTTTGGCGTGGCGTTTACGCTGTACGAAATCCATCTGCGCATTCCGCTGCTGCGCTTCCTGTTCTCCGGTAAGCCGCAACGCAAATAAAAAATAGGGCCAGCTAAGCTGGCCCTTTTATCTAAAGCAACCACTCAACCGGCAAACGCCACACCAGTCGCACCAGCAAGCGCTGCAGCAGCGTGCACTGCGGTTCGTGTTTATGCACCACTTCGCCCTGCTCGTTCGCAAACTCCACCCAATTGACGCGTCCCCACTTATCCAGACGCAGTGTCCAGGCGCGATCGCGCATGCCGGCAATAAAGCGCTGATGGGTTTGCTGCGCCAGAGTTTCACTCTCAATCACCAAACCCATTTCGGTGTTCAGCATGGCGGAACGCGGGTCGAAATTGAACGAGCCGATAAACACTTTGCGATTGTCGACGGTGAAGGTTTTGGCATGCAAGCTGGAACCAGAATTACCGGTGATGCCGCGATCGTGTGGTGCACTTTGCGGATTGTCCTGCGGTTTCAATTCATACAGCGCGATGCCGTGGCGCAGCAGTTTTTTGCGCCAGCGCGCATAACCGGCATGCACCACCGTGACATCATTTGCCGCCAGCGAATTAGTAAGGATGGCAATCTTCACCCCGCGCCGCTTCAACGCCAGCAGCTGCGCCACGCCAGCACGCGTCGGGACAAAATAGGCCGAGATAATATCGAACTGCTGCTGCGGCGTACCAATCACTTCCAGCATGCGCTGCGGCAGTAAACTGCGGCGTTTTGCTTTGCCGAGCCCTTTACGCGGATCGTCGCTCAACAGGCGCGATTCCGCCCACGTCATCTCAAGCTCGCCCTGCTCCATCTGGCTGATGAACGACGAGTGCTCCAGCCGCGCCAGATAGCGCTCTACCGCTTCACTCTGCTGCCACTCTTGCGGCAAGCGCACCGCCTGATGCGCATCGCCGCTCACGTCAACCACCTTGCGCAGCGGCGAAACGGCTTTACTGCGCCAGTAGCGTTCGAAATCCTGCGTCACTTCGTCGACCACCGGCCCAATCGCCAGCACATCGAGATCGGTAAACAGCGGCTCATCGCCGGTGCCAAAATATTCGTCGCCGATATTGCGCCCGCCCACCAGCGTCGCCGCGCCATCCACCGTCAAACTTTTATTGTGCATACGACGATTGAGGCGGGAAAAATCGGTGAGATAACCGAGCGCGCGCAGCGTGCGGAACGAGAACGGATTGAACAGGCGCACGGCGATATTGGCGTGGCGATCGAGTTCCGCCAGCGTTTCATCCAAACCCGGCGTGTTGTTGTCATCCAGCAGCAGTCGCACTTTCACCCCGCGCTCGGCGGCATCCAGTAGCGCGCTAAACAGCAAGCGGCCGGACATGTCGTTGTGCCAAATGTAGTACTGCACATCAATGCTGTGCTGCGCCATGCTCATCATTTGATAGCGCGCAGCAAAAGCGTCCAATCCATCGTTAAGCGGATGAATGCCGCTCATGCCGGGATGCCGCGCGCAACGCGCCTCAACACTCGGTTTTAGCCCGTTGCCCGAATGTTCCTCAGGCGGCAAAGAAGTTGCTGCTTCACTCATAGTGAATCCCTGAAAGCTGTGGACCTATTATTGTTGGTATCAATGCGCTAACAAGCAATCGGAGGCTTCCTTTTCTGCCCGATGGCGCACCGTCAATTTAGTCTAGACTTAGCCAGGCGTTCTGCATTCTGCATCCGGCGTTCACCGTGAGGAGAGGATTATGACTCAGCAATCCCTGCGCCATCACCCTCAGCTGTTCCGCAGTTTCATTCAGGGCAGTTTTCCCTGTTCAACCGCCTGTCGCGCAGGCGGACGTCGGCTCGATATGGTGATCAGCAGCGGCCACGACATGCTGCTGGAGAAAGATTATGCCGCACTGGCGCAAGAAGGTTTGCACACCGCGCGCGATGGCGCGCGCTGGCATTTGATTGAAGCAGTGCCCAATGAATATGACTGGCGCACCTTTCTGCCGATGGTGCACGCTGCAGCGCGTCACGACATGCAGATTATCTGGGAGCTGGCGCACTTTGGCTATCCCGATCACTTAGATATCTGGAAAGCCAGTTTTGTCGATCACTTCGAACGCTTCGCCCGCGCGATGGCGCAACTGATGCGCGATGAAGGCATCGAAAAGCCCTTTTTCACACCAATTAATCAGATCTCATTCTGGTCGTGGGCGGGCGCGGACGTTTCCTGGCTTGATCCCTATGCCAGCGATCGCGGTCGCGAGCTGAAGCGCCAACTGGTGCGCGCCTCGCTGGCGGCGATGCACGCCATTCGTGAGGTATATCCCGATGCCCGCTTTGTGCTGACCGATCCGCTGGTACAAGTGGCGACAGATCCCGATAATCCCGACAGCAAACCCTACGCCGACGCGCAGCATCAGGCGCAGTTTGAAGCCTGGGATTGGATTGGCGGACGCGATGCGCCGGAACTGGGTGGCCGCGCGGATTTTCTCGATATTCTGGGTCTCAATTACTATCCCGACAATCACTGGTTTTTCTCAGGCGAAACCATTCCGCTCGACCATCCAACGCGGCAACCGTTGCACCGTTTATTAATGCAGTGCTGGCAACGCTATCAGCGCCCGATGATTTTGGCTGAAACCGGCGCTGAAGGTGATGCGCGTGCGCCCTGGCTGCGTCACATAAGTGAAGAAGCGCGTCTGGCGCTGGATCACGGTGTGGCGCTGGAAGGAATTTCGCTCTATCCGGTGGTGGAATATCCAGCGTGGGCCGACGATCGGCGTTCACCGGGCGCGCTGTTCGGCCTCGGCGATCCCAATGGCAATCGCACCTTGCATGAGGCGCTGGCGCTGGAGTTGCGCAGTCAACAGATTAAGTGGCAGAACTGGCAGACAAAAAGCTAAGACTGTTGCGTGGTGTTGGGTTTTTGCGGACAGGTTTGCACATCAAGTGAAGGATCAGCGGGGTGACGCACGTCGGTGAGCCAGGTCATAGTGAAGAGAAACACTACGCCAATTAAACAGGCGGAGAGCAGGCCAATTATGGCGATCAGTTTGTCATCTCTGGATTCCATCGACATCTCCTTGCAGGCTTCCTTTTCCCGGTGCTGACCTTAACTCATCCACAGCGTAATCATCAGGACGAAGATTATAAGCGTAACCGAAGTGACTGCAAGTACCACAATAGCGAAGAGCGCGTCGTCGAGCGGCTGCCGATAAGGTTCGTCGTGGTCGTCTGGTGGTGCAGGTGAACTCATGATGACTCAAAATAAAGGCGAGTTTTCGTGCAGGATTGCCGCTCAGAGTGTAATGCAATGTGCTTAAAGTTACAGGATTATTTCTGGCGGAGAAAATAACGGGGCGCAAGCGCCCCGTGAAGAACAGATTAGAAATCGTAGCTCAGTGAAACCTTCACCGTGCGCGGTTCACCCTGAGACAAATAGGTGCCGCTGTCATCGACGTTGGCCCAATATTTCTCATTGGTGACGTTATCCACGCCCACGCGCCACACCATATCGTTCTGGTTAACCTTCATGCGGTAACGCAGACCCAAATCCAGCGTGGTGTAATCATCCAGCTTCATGTTGTTTGCCAGATCAGCATATTGCGAGCCGGTGTAGTTCAGCAATGCCGTGGCAGTCAAACCATCAACTGGCTTGATGTCATACTCCGCACCCAGCGCCGCAGTGAAGCGCGGTACACCAATGGCGTTTTTGCCATTCTGATCGCTGTCACCGGTTTTGGTCATATCCGGATCGATCCAGGTGGCGCTGCTGTTGAGACGCAGGCCCAGCACCGGCTCACCGAATACGTTCAGCTCCACGCCACGGTTACGCTGCTCGCCATTCAGTTGGTAAACCGAATTGTTCAGCACGCCAACCGGCTGTTTGATTTCAAACAGCGCCAGCGATCCGCCAATGCGACCAAAGTCCGCTTTGACACCCACTTCGTTCTGCTTCGCATGTACGATGCCGGTCACGCTACCGTAGTTGGTGGCGGTAAACGGCGCGGCGGTGCCCGGCGTCAGCGATTCGGTATGGTTGGCATACAGCGAGATATTCTGCGTGGCTTTATACAGCAAACCGTACGCTGGCAACCAGCGGCTGCTGTCAAAACGTGTCGCGGTATCTTCAGCGCCGTCATAACCGTAGTTACGCACCACCACTTTCTGATGACGCGCGCCGACGGTTGCCAGCAAAGTGTCATCAAAGAAGCCCAGCGTATCGCTCAGCAGGTAGCCCTGCGAGCGTGAACGGTACGTGGTCAGTGGATCGCTGAACTTAGCGCCACCGGCAAACACGCTATCCGGTTCGGCCACATCCTGCGGGTTATAAATGTTCACATTGGCATCGTTGCCCGACGACATGCGATAGCTGTTTTTCGCATTCGCGGTCATTGCTGAATAGCCAAAGTTCACTTTATGCGTCACCGGACCGGTGGTGAAATCACCACGCAGGCCAACCATGCCGCTCATGTTGTCCTGCACGCGATTGGTACGGAAGCGGCCAATGGTGGCGTTGCCAGCGCTATCGAGGATCTTCGGAATGCCGTAGTTGCCCACTTCATGAGTGTGCTGCGCGCCGAGGCCCGCATAGGCGGTCCACTGATCGGTCAGATCGTATTCGGCTTTTGCCAGACCAAACTCCGACTCGATATCGCTGAACACCCAGTTCTGGCTGTAGTTTTTCGAGTTGGATGGCACATCAGGAATGAAATCGATGCCGCTGATGTTGATGCCGTTACGCGCATCGTGGAAGGTCTTTTTCTGGTAGCCGACGTCGAGCGACGTACGCAGACGATCGCCACGATAATCCAGGCCAAGTGACGCAGCGGTGGTGCGTTTCTTCTCGCCATCCACCTCCGTGCCGCCTTCGCGGTTAACCGCATTCAGACGCACGCCAAACTGGTTATTGTCGCCAAAACGACGGCCGATATCGGCGGTGCCGCCCACTTGTGAACCGGAAGTGTAATCCACGCCAATACGCGTCAGCGGCGTATCATCAGCGTGCTTCGGCTCAAGGTTAATCATGCCGCCGACGCCGCTCTCCGCCGAACCGTTCAGCAAGGCGTTAGCGCCTTTGAAGATTTCCACGCGATCAATCAGCGAGGCATCCATCACCTGACGCGGCACGATACCGGCCAGGCCGCCGTAGGTCATGGCATCGCCGTCCAGCTTGAAGCCGCGAATGCGATAACTCTCGGCAAAGTTGCCGTAGCCTTTCAGATTCTGCACGCCAGCATCGTTGCGCACCACATCACCGATGGTTTGCGCCTGCTGGTCCTGAATCATTTTCGAGGTAAAACCGATGACGTTGAACGGCACGTCCATGGCGTTTTGCTCACCCAGCATGCCGAGACGGCCGCCGTGTGCAACCTGGCCATCAAGGAACGCCGGTACCAGATCGTCGCCGCCTGGTTTGAAATCGGTTTGTGGTGTCGCGGTCACGGTCAGCGTCTGCTGCTCGTTTTTCGCGTTGGTTTGAGTTGTGGTGTTGGTGGTAGCAGCCATCACTGGCAAACAACCGGCGCTGACCATAACGGCCAACAGCGTCGGTTTCAGTCCGGGATTGAAAGGCATAGCGCGCATGGGATCCCCTAATGCAAACGAAGTGATAATCATTATTATTGCGGTTTGCGATTATGCGCAGTCGTTGCCCGAAAGCAAGAAAAATCCTACTTTCTGCGTTCACATTATGGAGAGGTGGTGCAACAAGTCGCCTGAGCGGTCATGTAGGGTCGCCATTCATGGCGACCTGCTATCAGGCCTCGCGCCAGCGTTTAAACACCAGCGAAGTATTAATACCGCCAAACGCGAAATTATTGGATTGGATATAATCCGTCTCAATCTGGCGCGCTTCGCCGATGATGTAATCAAGTTCACCGCATTCCGCTGCCGGTTGCGACAGATTCAGCGTCGGCGCAAACCAGCCTTCGCGCATCATCTCAATGCTCATCCAGGCTTCCAGCGCCCCGCACGCACCCAACGTATGACCAAAGTAGCTTTTCAGCGAAGAGATTGGTGTGCTATTGCCATAAATCGCCGCAGTGGCCTGACTCTCGGCGATATCGCCGCGATCGGTGGCGGTGCCGTGGGCGTTGATATAGCCGATCTGCTCCGCCGTAACACCGGCGGTTTTCAGCGCACGCTCGATACAAATCTGCATGGTTTCCCGCTGCGGCTGAGTGATATGCGCGGCATCGCAGTTGGTGTGAAAACCTACAAGCTCCGCATAAATGGTGGCTCCGCGCGCCTGCGCATGTTCCAGCGATTCGAGAATCAAAGTGCCCGCGCCTTCGCCAATCACTAAACCGTCGCGTTGCTGGTCAAACGGTGCGGGCGAGGTGTGCGGCGCGTCGTTGCGCTGGCTGGTGGCAAACAGCGTGTCAAACACCGCCGCTTCGGACGGACACAACTCTTCCGCGCCACCTGCCACCATCACGCTTTGATAACCGTGGCGAATCGCTTCCCACGCGTAACCAATCGCCTGGCTGCCCGAGGTACAGGCGCTGGACGTCGGAATCACCCGGCCGCGCAGACCGAAGAACAGACCCGCATTGACGGCGGTGGTGTGCGGCATCATCTGCACGTAAGTGGTACCGGTGATGTTGTTGGTGTGCTTTTCCGTCAGCATGGTGGCGAACTCACTCACCGGTCCGGTGCTGCCGGTTGAGGAACCGTAGGCAATGCCGGTTTCACCGTTGGTCAGCACCGGATGGTCGATCAAACCGGCCTGTTCCAGCGCGAGTTCGGTCGCGCGCGTCGCCATCAGTGAAACGCGGCCCATCGAGCGAATGCGTTTGCGCGTGTAATGCGCGGGCGGCGTAAAGTCGTCCACCGGCGCGCCAAGCAGCGTGTGCAAGCCGTCGTAAACCTGCCATTCCGGCATATGACGCACCGCATTTTTGCCCTGCCTGATCCGCTCAGCCACCGCGCTCCAGCTCTCACCAAAGGCAGTTACGCCGCCCATGCCGGTTACCACTACACGCTGAATCACAGCATACCTCCATTGATTGAAATCACCTGACGCGTGACGTAGCCCGCGATGTCCGACATTAAGTAGCTGGCCAATCCGGCGACTTCATCTGCCGCGCCCATGCGCTTCATCGGAATCAGCTTCATTGCTTCATCAATCACCAGCGGCTCAAGATCGGTCATGCCGGTATCAATCAAGCCGGGGGCGATGCAGTTCACGGTAATTTTGCGTTTCGCCAGCTCAATCGCCAGCGCTTTGGTGGCACCGATGATGCCCGCTTTGGCGGCGCTGTAGTTGACCTGGCCGCGATTGCCCATGATCCCCGATACCGAAGAGAGCGTAATAATGCGTCCGCCCTTGCGCAGGCCAATCATCGGCATCACGCACGGATGAATCACGTTGTAGAAGCTGTCGAGATTGGTGTGGATCACGCTGTCCCACTCATCATCGGTCAGCGCCGGGAACGCCGCATCGCGCGTGATGCCCGCATTGCTCACTACGCCGTAATAGGCGCCGTGCGCGGCAATGTCCTGTTCCAGCGCGTTGCGTGTGGCTTCGCGCTGCGCCACGTCAAACTGCAAGGTGCGCCCACATCCGCCCGCCGCCACAATTTCTGACAGCGTGTACGCTGCACCGGCGCTGTCGCGGTGATAATGCACCACAATCTCAAATCCATCCTGCGCCAGACGCTGTGCGATGGCGCGGCCAATTCCTTTACTTGCGCCGGTCACTAAAACGCTGCGTGTCATGGCTGAATTCCTTGTTGCAATTGAATTAACTCGTGTTCATTGGGCTGATAAGTATTCAGCCGCCCGCTGGCGATGATCGCGTCATCGCAGCGGATTTCCCCTTCAAAGCTGCCCAAGCGGTCGTCACGCATCAGCAGGCGCATTTCAACGCGCAGCGTGCTGTTGGCGGCGAAAAAGGCGCTGCTGGCACGATAGCCGCGTCCGCCAAGCAGCATGCCGGGACGAATCTCACTGTCGCCGCGCTGACGCGCATGAAATCCCGACCAGACGCCAACGGTCTGCGCCATGATCTCCACGCCGTACCACGCCGGTAAATCGCCCTGCGGCGTGAGAAACGGTGCCAGCACGCCCGTTGCGTTGATGCTGACTTCGCAGATCACGCTGTCGTCGGTGACCTGGATGACGCGATCCAGCAGCAGCATCGGCGCGCGATGCGGCAGATAGGCATCAACCGGCAGAAAATCACTCATGAGGCTTTCCTACAATCAGGCAGGTATTGTTCCCGCCAAAAGCAAACGAATTTGAGGCAATCACCGGACGCGCCAGCGTCTGCGGCGCGGTGATCAAACCGCATTCCGGCAGCGAGGTATCGCGTGCTGCCTGCGAGAAATCCTGTGGCGGCAGCGGCAGATGGTGCTGCAGAATCAGTGCAGCCAAAGCCGCTTCGGTCGCGCCCGCCGCGCCCAGCGTGTGGCCGGTAAGGTGTTTGGTTGAACTGCACGGCACGCTATCGCCAAACAGGCGATGAATCACCGCAGATTCCACCTGATCGTTCAGCGGCGTGGCGGTGCCGTGCAGGTTGATGTAACCGACATCCTGCGGCTGTAACCCCGCCTGTTGCAGCGCCATCCGCATGGCGCGCTCGGCACCGACGCCTTCCGGATGCGGCGCTGACATGTGCCACGCGTCCGACGATTCACCGCAGCCGAGCAGCGCCAATGGCTGCTGTTCGCGCGTCAGCAGCAGCAGCGCGGCAGCTTCGCCAATCGAAATGCCGTCGCGATCGGCGCTAAAAGGCGCGCAGTGACCTTCAGAGAGCGAATCCAGGCTGGCGAAGCCGTTAATCGGCATGCGGCTCAGCGAATCCGCGCCGCCCACCAGCGCCACATCCGCTAATCCGGCATCGATCAAACGTTGGCCGCTGATGATCGCGCGCGCGCTGGAGGAGCAGGCAGTAGAAATGGTGTAAGCCGGACCATCCAGTTCTAAATAGTGCGCCAGGAAGCGCGACGGATCGCCAAGCTCCTGCATGCGGTAATCGTAGCCCGGTAATGCGTCATCCACCTGACGATCGCCTTCATCGACGCCGGAGGTGCTGGTGCCGAGCACAATCGCCACGCGCTCGCGCCCATATTGCGCGATAGCCGCATCCAGTGCCGGGCGTATCTGCGCCAGCGCGGCCAGCAGCAGTTGATTGTTGCGGGTGTTATGCGCCGCCAGCGCAGCAGGAATCAGCGGCAACGCGCCCTGCACTTCGCCCAGCCAGCAGCGTTTGCCGTCCTGCAGCCAGCCGTCGCGCGGTTGCATGCCTGGCGCTTCACCGGCTTGCAGCTGCGCGGCAATCTGCGCCAGGTTATTGCCCAGCGCATTCACCATGCCAGAGGCGGAGATGTAGATCATGATGAGGCATCCAGATGTTGGATTTGAATCTGATAGCCAAAGGCGCGTTGATCGATGCTGATCGGCTCGCGCAACTCGCCGCGCTGCAGATAGCGAATCAGCATCACCACCTTACCGGACGGATCGCGCAGCTCGCGACGATCGTCGATGTCGGTTAACGTCCAGCCACGCGGCAACTGCGGCTGCCACGCGCTGATCGGCCAGTGGCTGAGCATTACATCCGCCAGCACCTGACTGGCGGGCGGCATTTCCGGCAGCGCTATCATCTGCTGCGTGTGAATGCCGTTTTTATCATAGGTGACGCGGAACAGGCGAATGCCAAGCGATGACAAACCGGCGAGGCTCAGCTGTTGCGAATCAGCGCTTAGCAGCACCAGCAGCGACTGGGTTTTGCCTTTGGCGTGGCCGGTCAGCAACTGCTGCTGCTGAAACGCTGGCGAAATGCCCGGCGCTGGCAGCGTGACGCGCACGCCCGGTTTCAGCCACGCGCTCGGTCGATTGAGATCGCTCTGATGCTGCGCGCAGCCGCTTACCAGCAGGCTCAACAGCAGCAAAATGCCCATTTTCATCGTTGCTTCCTTTTCCCCGGAGCCAGCGCCAGCGGCGCCAGCAAGAATGCACAAAAAATCCCGCTGCACAGCACGGTACCAAAACCGCTGATGGCGGCGGTGCTGCTGAACACCAGCATGCCGAGCGTTAACAGCGTGGTCATCATCGCCAGCGTCACCGCCAGCATCGAGGTTAACGGCGTGCCGCGCGGATTGCTGAAGAACAGCGTGTAATTAATGCCGATGCCCAGCACCAGAATCAGCGCCAGCAAGGCAAACAGATTGAGGCTCGCGCCGATCCAGCCCAAGGTCGCCAGCGCCGCCGCCAGCGACAGCCACGACGGCAGCGCGCTGCGCATGCCGGCTTTCACGCCCAGTCGCAGCATGTAGCTGGCGGTAATCAGCAATAACGCCAGCGCCAGCAATCCGCTCAGCAGCGTGCGCCAGAAGCGGAACAGTTCATCATAGCTGGCCTTGCGATCGACCCAGCTGACGCCCGCCTGTTGTGACGCCAGCTGCTGCAGCGCGGTGCTGTTTTTAACGCCGCCGATCGGCACCAGCACGCTGCTGCGTCCGTCCGGCAGCGACAGCCACAGCAGCCGCCAGCCTTCACTCAGCGGGCTCGCCAACCAGTCGGCGGCGGTCACCGGCATGGAGCTGAGATTGGCATTCGCCACCGTGATGCCCGCCTGCTTCAACCGTTGCAGAATGGTGGGTACGGCCTGCTGTAGCAGCGCCACATCCTGCTGCTGCTGCGCCAGCGAACTGAGTGGCAGCACGCGATAACTCGCAAACCAGCCTTGCTGCTGCGCCTGCTGCAGCTGCGGTGCCAGCGCGCTCAGCCGCTGCAATGCTTGCTGTTCATCATCGCCCCACACCACAAACCAGGTTTGATCGGCCTGCTGACCGGTCAGTTGCGCCAGCTGACGATCCTGCGCTAACAGTTGCGCCGGTGCGCTTTGCAGATGCGCAATATCATCATCGACCTTAAGTTGCAGCATGCCGCTCAGCGCATAGATCGCCACCAGCGCCGGTAAGCCGCGCTTCAGCCAGTTATTGCGCCGCCACGCGGCCAGCCAGCGCGCCAGCCACACCATTGCCGGAATCGGTCGCACCGGTAAACCGCGCACCAGCCACGGATAAAAACAGATCACCGTCAGGCAGGAAGCGCTCAATCCGCTGGCAGCAAACACCGCCAGCTGGCGCAAGCCGGGGAACGGTGCCAGTAGCATCAGCAGCCAGGCAATCGCTGTGGTGCCCAGCGCCAGCAGCAGCGTGCCGCGTACCTTATGCAAACTTTGCCACGGCGTGGCCTGCTCGCCGTGCACCATGCGTTCCGTCAGGTAGTAGAGCGTATAATCGGCCGAGATACCGACAATGCTGAGGCTCATCACTAAGGTGGTGAGGTGCAGCTCACCAAAACACAGCAGCGTTAGCACCGTGCCCGCCATCGCGCCAATCGCCACCGACAGTGCACAGAGCGCCAGCGGCCGCAACGAACGGAAAACCAGCCACACCAGCAGCAGCAATCCCGCTAACGTCGCGCTGCCAAGGGTTTCAACATCACGCTGCGCGCGCTGGCTGGCATCGTCGCTAAACAGCACCGTGCCACGCGTCAGCAGTTGCGCATCCGGCCAGCGAGTTTTCAGCTGTTGCTCTAGCTGATTGAGCGCGGTCACCAGCTGATGGCTCTCTTTGATACTGAAAGCATTGCTCGCCAGTTCGCCGTGAAGGAAATACCAGCGGCGCTGCTGCGCATCGTTGACCGTCAGCCAGCCGTTATGCAGCAGCATTTTGTTGGCACTCTGCTGCATCGCCAGCTGTGCGCCGCGCACCAGCAGCAGCGGATCGTTGCCGATCTCTTTGCTGCCGACGCCCGCGAAGGCCGAGAAAAGCTGCGCCAGAATCCAGTCAGCCTGCGTGCCGCCGCCGTTCTGCAAGCGTGCGCGCGTGGCCGGATCGATCAAACCATTGCGATGCTGAAACGCATAGGCGCCCCAACGCTGCATTTGATCGTCATCCAGCGCGCCGCTGACCTGTTTCAGCATCGGCAAGGCTTGCAGCTGCGCTTGCCACCAGGCCGCGACCGCATCGCCGTCTTGATTGTTGGCGCTCACCAGCCACACCAGTTGACGATCGAGGCGCTGCATAAAGCCGTGCTGGATCTCCGCTGGTGCCTGGCCGAGATTCTGCTGCGGCAATAACGCCAGCACGCTGCTGTTCAGCTGGCTGCGCGGCAGCAAAACCGCCAGCGCCAGCGCTAACGTCAGGCACACCGCCAGCCACAGCAGCGCAACGGTTTTCTCACTGCGCTGGGGCAAAACGGGCTCGCTCTTCATCAGTCAATTGTTTAGGTTCGGTGCGAGTAGCGCTTAGGGTGATTTCGGTTTTATCGCCCTGCTTGTCATCCAGCGTGATGCGGTTGAGGAACGCTTCGCCCTGCAGATCGATACGGTTAAAGATCTTATTCAACGGCGCGGCTTTCGGCGTCAGGCCCAGCTGCCAGCGGTTGTTGCCCAAATCGTGGAAATCGAGTTCAAAGTTCTCACGCAGTACCTTTTCATCCGCCTGGAACAGCGCGCGCAACAGATGGTTGAACTGGAACATCTGCGGATTGCTGTCGGCGGTGATCACCTGCGGCGGCTGGCCGCTCATGCTCTGCACCATGCGCTTGTCATCGAGGATCAGCATCAGCGGGAACGGCGTGGCTTGCTGCCACCACAAACCCTGCTGCTGAGCGATCAGCAACTGACCGCGTGATACCAGCGGCTGCGCCATGCCAGCAATGGTGCGCACCTGAACAAAATTGGCGCGGATCACCGGTTGACTGGCGAAGCGCTGTTGCAGCTGCTCAAGCGTGACCGCGCTGGCGTTGGCACAGATCACCAGCAGCAGCAGACAAAGGGTTCTGATCACGGTTTCACTCCCAGGCGTTCAAACAGAATATCGGGCGAGACAAAACACATCTCCTGCGTGGCCGCATGCACCGCCACTTGCAGCGTGTGTGCTTTGGTGGTCACCTGCCCCGCCGCATTGCGAATCACGTAATCGATGCGCAAACGGTTTTCGTATTCGCTGATACTGGCGGCGACGCGCACCACCTCTTCGCAGCGCAGCGGTTGGCGGTATTTCACGTGGGTATCCACCACCGGCCAGACGTAGCCGCTGGCGGCCATTTCGCTGTAGCTGTAATTGACGCTGCGCAGCAAGGCTTCGCGCGCCACTTCAAAAAAGCGGAAATAGTTGCCGTGCCACACCACGCCCATCGGATCGCAGTCGTGAAACGACACGGTAATTTCCACTTCAGCGCGGTAGTTGCTTTCACTCATCGCGGCTTTTCTCCTCGGGCAACGTCCAGAAATCGTAAAAGTTAAACCAGTCCAGCGGCGCCATCAGCGCGTGCTGTTGTAACCGTTCGGCGTAGCGATCGACCGTGGCTTGTAACGCCTGCTGGCGCTGCGCACGCGGCAGCGAGAGCGGATCGGCGAAGGCTTCGCAGTGCACCCGCAACCGGCCCTGTTCGCGCAGGGCGAACATCAGCAGCACCGGACAGCGCAACGCTGCCGCCAGCACAAAAGGCCCCTGCGGAAACGGTGCGCGCTGGCCCATAAATTCGCTCCACACCACGCGACGCTCGCCGCCGCGCTGGCGATGCACGGCGGTACGATCGCCAACAATCGCCACCCATTCGCCGGCATCGAGTTTTTGCTGCAGCAGAATGGCGGTGTCCGGGCCGATATCGGTGACCGGCATCAGATTCACGCCCGCCTGTGGCGCAATGCTCTCCAGCACCTCGCGGAAGCGCTGCGCATTGTCGGTAAACACCAGCGCGTTAATCACCAATCCGCTGACCTGTTTGGCCATCGCGCGGCAGGCTTCGATATCACCGAGATGCGAGGCGAGAATCAAATGACCTTTGCCTTCGGCGGCGCGAATGGTGGCTTCAGCACCGGGCGCGAAATCAATGTCGCGTCCCCATTGCAGATCGCCGCGCCAGCTGGCGACTTTATCCAGCATGCTGTAGCCGAAACGCAGAAAGTGACGATAGCTGTTGAGCGGCGCAGGCAACGCGATGTTCTGCTGTTGCGCCACCGCCTGCACCCGCGTCAGCCACTGCTGCGAGGCGGCGCGCGCGGTGCGTCCGGTTAGCCAGTAAACCGCCACCACCGGCCACAGCAGCAAGATAAAAGGTAAGCGCCCGGCACGGCGATAGAGCCACAGCATAAAGCGCAAACCGCTCTGACCGCGCCGTTCCGGCGTCGCCGACCAGTGCTGCGCATCGCCACGCTGACGCAGCAATTGCGGGATGCGCGGCAACATGCCGAAGAACAGGCGCGTATGCATCCATGAGATGCGCAGGTTGTCACGCAGCGCATCAAAGTGCGACACGCCGCTGGCCGGATAGGTCACGCGGGTGGTGATAAAACGGCTCGGCGTGCCCTGCCAATAGAGGCGCACCATGATTTCGGTATCGAAATCCATGCGCTGCCCAATCGGGCGCCGATCGCACAACGCCAGCGACGGTGCGAGCGGATAGACGCGGAAGCCGCACATGCTGTCTTTCAGCGAAAACGACAGCGTTTCCACCCACACCCAGAAATGGGTGATGTAGCGGCCATACAGGCGCGATTTGGGAATCGAAGCGTCGTAAAGCGGCTGACCGGAGATCAGGCAGTGCGGATAACGCTGTGCTTCGGCTAGCATGCGTGGCGTGTCTTCCACCTGATGCTGACCATCGGCATCGAGCTGCAGCGCGTGGCTATAACCCGCCGCCGCCGCCGCGCGCAGGCCGGCAATCACCGCCGCGCCTTTGCCCTGATTATGCGGTAGCGTCAGCACCTGCAACTGCGGCGCATCCAGCGCCGCAATCTGCTGTTTGGTGATGGCATCGCTGCCGTCATCCACCAGAATCACCGGCAAATTAAACGGTGCCAGCCGCGCCAGCACCGACGCCAGCATCGCGCCGTGGTTATAGCAGGGAATTAATACGCAAGGCATGAAGTCAGGGCTTAACACAGGCTGATCTTCCCGCTGCTGGCGATCGTCGCTACGTCGCCATTGATCAGGCTGTAGCTGAAACTGAGCAGCGATTTATCTGCCTGCCACTGCAGCTGTAATTGCAGTTCGGCATCCGGCGGCACCGGCTGCTGGAACTTAATATTGTCGATGGCGGCAAAGGATTTCCCGACAGCTAAACGCGTCAGGCCGTAATGCAGCGCCCAGTCGAGCTGCGCCACGCCCGGCAAAATCGGCAGCGTAGGGAAATGGCCGCGAAACCAAAACAGATCGGCGGCAACGTGCAGGCGCAATGTCAGTGCATCGCCCTGCTGTTCGGCATGCAGTTCAACCGGCAACATCAAACAACTCCTCAATTTGTGGCCAGGCGCGTTTACTCTGTGCGGTGACAGGAATGGTTGTCACCACGCGCCAGTAGCGCGGCATCGCCACCGGCTCCAGCCAGGGTTGCAGCGCGCGTTTCCACTCCATTTTTAGCTGATGCAGCGCCGCCGCATCCAGCATCTCAGGCAGCGCCAGCACCACGCCAATCGCGTGACGACCGTGACGCTGAATCGCCAGCGCGGCGGCATCGTCTACGCCGGGCAACGCCAGCAGGCGGCGTTCAATTTCACTTAGCGAGACGCGCTTATCTTCAATCTTCACCACGCGATCCTGCCGTCCCGCCAACTGAAACTGGCCGGACGGCTGCTGCACGATACGATCGTCGAGCGCGCAACCGGCATCAGTTTCCAGCAAAGCGGAAAACACCCGCCAGCGTCCGGCTTCCTGCTCACGCAAGGTAATTTGCGGGAAACAGTGCCACAGTGCGTTCTCCTTGCTGGCGCAGCGCCAGCCAATCACACCGGTTTCAGTGCTGCCATAAATTTCATCAACCGTGCAGCTCAGCGCCTGTTGCGCATGCTGCGCCGCCGTCCACGGCAACGCGCCACCGGCGGAGACGATCAGCTCACAGCGCGGCCCGGCCAGCGCAGGATCGAGACGACGTAAAAACGCCGGGCTGCTAATAAACGCGTAGCGACGATCGGCTGATTGGTCGGCCAGCTGTTCGCTGTAGAAAATTTGCTGCGCGGCGAAGGGTAAACCCAGCGCCATCGGCAGCACGATACGAAAACTCAGGCCATACAGATGTTGATGGCTGACGGAGGCAATCACATGGCAATCACGTAAGCGTGTGCCCCACAAGGTGTTGAGCCAGCGGGCTTCGAGATCCAGCGCGCGCAGCGATTTCACCACGCGACGCGGCGTGCCGGTCGAACCGGACGTGAACAGCACCATCGTGGCGTCGGCGGCGATCGGCGGTAATGCGTCGCTCGCCAACGCGCCATCCCAGCGCAGCTGCGGCAGCGAGACCGCCAACGGCATATCGCTGATCACACCATCGAGGCTGTCGGCCATCTCTTCCAGCTGGGCCGCGCGACAGTGCCCGGGGATCACCGGCGTTTTACCGGCGTGCCACAGCGCCAGCAGCGCGGCGGTGAAGGCATAACTGTTGTCAAAACACAGCGCCCAATATTGGCCGGGCTGATTTTGCAGCCGATCAACCAGCGCCTGCACCTGCTGACGCAAAGTGTGCAGCGTATATTGTTGTTGGCCGTGCCAGGCCACAATGCGATCCGGCGCGCTGAGCCAGTCGCGAAGGCTATGTAGGTTCATGCCTGTTTCCTTATGCGCTGACGCAGCAGCCATTCGCCGCCCATCAGCGTGCCCATCAGCAAATAGCTGATGCACCCATTCCAGAGTGTCCAAAGCGTGACATCATTGAGCAGGCAGGTGAGCAACGCCACGCTGCCGTTGAAGATGAAAAAGCCGCACCACACTTGCGTCACGCGGCGGGTATAATGCACCGCGCGCGGCGGCAGATCCGGTTCGCGCAGCCGCGCCAGCCGCTCCACCAGCGGCATTGGGCTCCACAATGACGCGCCAAACAGCAGCAGCATCAGCGCATTGACCACCAGCGGATACCACAACAGCAGATGTTGCGATCGCAGCAGCAGGCTGGCGAGGCATAACGCGCTGCCGACCAGCGCCAGCAGCAGCATCACGCGCGCCATCGGCCCGGCGGCACGGCGCAGCGTCCAGACGCGCAGCACAAACAGCAGCGCCAGCAGAGCCGTCACGCCGCGCCACTGTGGCTGGGTGATGGTTAACCACACCAGAAACGGCCACGCCAGCAGCGCCACGCCGTTTAGCAGCCGCAGCAGCATACGATCAGGCTTCGTCGCGCATCAGTTGGTCGACGGCATCCACCACGTCCTGCACGGTACGCACCGCGCGGAAGGTTTCCGGTTTGATCTTACGGCCGGTACGCTTTTGCAGATGCACCACCATATCCACCGCATCGATGCTATCCAGCTCGAGGTCTTCATACAGGCGAGCGTCCGGACGAATATCCTCCGGCTCAATTTCAAACAGCGAGGTGAGCAACGAAGCCACTTCCTGGTAAATCTCGTTTTTGTTCATCATGTTGGCTGTTCTCAGGCTTGCTGTTGTTCAACAAACGCGGCCAGTGTAGCCACGGAAAAAAAGTGCGCGCGCAGCGTTTCGCTCTCGGCTGAGAGCTGTACGCCGAAGCGATTTTTCACCGCCAGTCCCAGCTCCAGCGCATCGATTGAATCGAGGCCCAGCCCCTCGCCAAACAGTGGCGCGTCGGTTTCGATGTCGTCAGGGCTGATATCTTCCAGATTCAGCGTGTCGATAATCATCTGTTTGATGTCGTTAATCAGTACTTGCATAACTTAGTTGGTCTCGTCAGGCACCAGCGCCTGTTGCAGATGACGCGTCAGACGACGTGCGGCCAGCGGCTGCGCATCCTCTTCGGCTTCACTAAAGGCGTGGCTAGCAATACGCGATTGTACGCGTACAGTAAAAATCGGTTTAACCAGCGGAATCTGATACCAGCGGCTTTGCTTATCGAGCATGCGCTCGGTGCAGCTAATGTGTACCACGCGCAGATCGCAGCCAGCGCGCACCGCAATGTTGGCAGCTCCGCGCTGTAACTTCAGCGGCTCGCCATAACGCGTGCGCGTACCTTCCGGGAAAATCAGGATGGTATCGCCGCGCGCCAGACGCTGTTGGCTGTCCGGCAGCAGCGTATCGGCTTCGCTGTTAATCAGGTAATCGGCGGCGCGAATCACGCCACGGAAGAAAATGTTGTGCTGCAGCTCGGCTTTTACCAGGCAATCCATCTCCGGCAGCACCGACGCGATCATCACGTAATCGATCAATGACGGATGGTTGGCGACGATCAGGCAGCCGCGATCCTGCCGCAGCTGTTCTGCGCCAATGATCTGGTAATCGTACACGCCGACAAAACGGCAGAAACGCAAGAAGCAGCGGAAGCTCCACGCAATGCTGCTGCGGGCGATGTGGCGACGGCGCAGGCCATCGCGCTGTACCAGTAACAGCAGATTGAACCAGATCAGCGATAGCAGCAGGCCGCCCACGCTGAACAGCGTGAAGCTGACGGCGGTCATCACCAGCCGCCAGTAATAGTTGAAACCAGGACGCGCCTGCGCCAGCGAATTATCCACCATGCTGACGCTCCCAATGCCATTGATGGCGTTCGCCAGCCACGCTAAAACCTGCCGTGTTGCGCAGCATCGCCGCCAGGAATTGCAGACTTTGCGGCAGAACGTCATGCGGCTCAGTGGGTTTGCCCGCCTGCGCTTCGCAGCGCCACGCCTCGCCCGCGCGCAGCAGCAGCGCCACCGCGTAAGGCGCATTAAAGCGATCGATTTCCGGCAGCCACGGCCGATAGTAATCCGGCACCACGCCGTCAAAATCCACCAGCAGCACCTGCGCGTAACCCGCCTGATGTAGCGTCGCTACTTCAATCAATCCTTGCTGGAAGCTATCGATACCGGCCGAAATCGAGGATGAAACCAGCGGCTGACGCGCGGCGATGGTCAAACTGCCTACCGCAGAGTTGTGGACCGACATGGCGAAATCGGTCGGCGACAGCGCTTGCTGTTCCGCCAGCGCGGTAAGAATGCGCAGATTGCGTTCCAGTTCGCCGTGGCGACTGGTGAAGACGATGGCGTCCACGCTTTGCCGCGCCACTAGCGCCAGCCCGCACTCAACCGCTGCACGGCTGCCTGGGCTGAGACGACGCGCGGTCATCATCGGCAAAAATTGGGGTTTCGCGATAGGTTGCGTGGCATCTAACGCCGGTGCCTGTTGCGCCCAACGTTGCCACTCTTCTGCGGTGCTGTTGCCCGGCGCGATGGCGTGCCAGTCAACAAGGGAGTAAGCGAGTTTCATACCTGTATTCTTTCTTCAGCCTCAGGGATGGTCAGATTTTCGCTGCGCGGCATCCCTTCCTTGCTCTCAATACCCGTCATCCCATGCGGATGTCGCCGATTAACAAGGCGGGCACATGGCCCGCCTGTTTCTATTTCGGCAGCGTGTCGGCTAACTTTACAACATTATGTCAGCAATCACGCTTCGCGCTTATTTAGCGGCTTCGACCGCCAGACGCGTTTGGATGCCCTGACTCAGGTTCTGAATCCAGCGGTTGTAATTACGGTGAATCTGACCGCTACCGGCTTTCAGATTCTGGCTGCTGACATACTGGATTTGATAGCTGTTCGCGGTGTAATTCACGCGAATATCTGCGGTATGTCCGCGCTCGGCCAGGTGACCATTCATCACGCCAGGACCGGCTGGCGTCATCACCCAATGGTTAGCGGCACCTGACTGGATGATCGCCTGCTTCATTTGATCATCTGAGTAGCTTTGACCCACGGTCTGGCTAACATTCTCGATCGGCGCGGTACGTGGCGCGCAGCCGGTTAACAGGACCGCAGATACTAACAAAGCAAAACCGATTTTCTTATTCATCATTTCCTTTTCTTCCCCTGTCTTTGCAAGCCGCCTCAGTGAGCGACCGCGCTGGTAAAACTTACCAACACTGTTCCGTTCAGACTGTGTAAAGCGGGCGGATAATAACATTATTTGTAAAGACAAGTAAAAATAAGCATGAATCACTTAAGAATCGTTTAATGCCGATTTAAAACTATCCACAGGCCCTCTTACGGCGGAATTTCTACCGAAAAATGGCCTTGTTGCATGATGTTTAACCCTGCCAGCCGCCACCGAGCGAACGATAAAGATCGATTTGTGCCAGCAGCAGCGTATTTTTCACTGATACGATATTGAGCTGAGTGCTGAACAGCGTGCGCTGGGCGTCCAGCTCATCCAGATAAGAGGCGTAACCGTTTTGATAGCGGTTATGCGCAATGCGATACGCTTCCGCCACATAACCTTCCTGCTTCTGCAACTCTTCAAGCTGCTCCTGACTGCGGCGAATGGCATCCAGCGCGTTATCCACATCGGAGAAGGCATTGCGTACCACTTTCTCATAGCCATAAAGCGCCTGATTGCGCGTCGCCATCGCCACATCAACCTGAGCAGTCAGCGCTTCGCGATTCAGCAGCGGTGCCAGAATGCTGCCGCCGATGCTCCACAAACGGAATGGATAGTCCAACAGCTGATGCAGTTCGCCGCTTTGCAAGGTGCCGCTGGCGGTGAGATTGAGCGACGGCAATAATTTGGCCTGGGATGATGCCAGTGACGCGTCGGCGGCCAGCAGCTGGCGCTGCGCCTGCACGATATCCGGCCGGCGATTCAGCAACTGCGACGGCAGCAGCGATGGCAAGGTTTGCGGTTTGATGTGGTCGAACTGGCTACTGCGCGCAATTTCACGCGGGTTCATGCCCACCAGCACGCTGAGCGCGTTCTCCTGCTGCTCGATCTGATGCTGCAGCTGCGGGATCTGCGCTTTGGCGGTTTGATATTCCGAGGCGGCCTGCATCCATTCCAGACGCGAGGTGTAGCCGGTTTCAAACTGACGCTGCGCCAGATTGAGCGAGTTTTCGCGCGTTGCTAACGTCGCTTCAGTGACGCGTAACTGCTCATCAAGTGCGCACAAGCTGAGATAGCCCGATGCCACCGAACTGGCAACGGTGAGCTCAGCGGCAGACGCCGCGGCACGCTGCGCATCCAGCGAAGCTTGCGCGGCGCGAATGCTGTTGCTGCGGCTGCCCCATAAATCCACCTCATAGTTGGCCTGCAGCAATCCCTGAAATACCGCATTTTCATACGGCTGACCGGTCGCCGCCGACAGCGCACGCTGATGCGTGGCCGCAACGCCCGCCGACAGCGTCGGGAAATTATCGCCCTGCGCGGCACGTAATTCGGCACGGTATTGATCGACGCGTGAACGCGCCGAGAGAATATCGCTGTTGTGCTGCAACGCCTGCGTGACAAGGCGATTGAGATCGGCATCGCCAAAGTTCTGCCACCACTGCGCTTCAGGCAGCGCATGTGGGCCGACCTGCTGACGCCAGCTATCGGGAATCGGCAACGATGACGGCGCTTTTTCCACTTCCGTCGCACAGCCGCCCACCATTAATGCCACGCACGTGGCTAACAGTAAGCGCTTCATGGCGCATCCTTGTGCGGTTCAGCGGCGGTATCAATGCTCACTTCCACCGACATGCCGGGGCGCAGTGCGTGCAGATCGTCGTTAAGAATTTTGATGCGCACCGGAATACGCTGGGCAATTTTCACAAAGTTGCCGGTGGCGTTATCCGGCGAGATAGCGCTGAATTCTGAACCGGCGGCAGGCGAGATAAACTCGACGCGACCGTCATAATGCTTACCGTCCAGCGCATCAACGCGGATGTTCACTGGCAAACCGGGACGCACGCGCGCCAGCTGGGTTTCTTTGAAATTGGCGATGATCCATTTGTTTTCCGGCACCACCGAAGTCAAACGCGTGCCAGCGGTAACATAGGTGCCTTTACGCACCGACAGCTGACCGAGCTGGCCGCTGTCCGGTGCGATAATGCGTGTATTCGCCAGGTCGATGTTTGCCAGCTCTAACGCCGCCTGCGCACTGGCGACATCGCCTTGCAGTGAAGCCTTGTTTACCACCACGGTTTGCAGATTCTGTTGTGAAACGGCGACCTGCGCATCCGCCTGACGCAACTGCGCCTGTGCCTGGGCATTGGCCGCGCGCGCGGCATCGCGTTCACGTACCGACAGCGAACCGTCAGCCGCCAGATTTTCTACACGTTTGAGATCGAGGCTGCTTTTCAGCGCCTGCGCTTTGGCATTCTCCAGCGCGGCTTTGTTGCTGAGAATGTTGGCTTCAGCACTTTTACGCTGCTGCTGGTTATTGTTCTGCGCGGCGATTTTCATATCCAGCTGCGCCTGCGCCTGATGCACGCGCTGACGGTAAATACGATCGTCGATGGTCATCAGCAGCTGGCCTTTGGTCACCGGCTGCAAATCCACCACGTTAACTTCAGTCAGATAGCCATTCACCTGCGGGCTAATAAAGGTCACCTGGCCGCGCACGTAAGCGTTTTCCGTCGACTGAACGGTGCTGGTGAACGGCCACAGCTGCCAGGCATACAGAATCACCAGCACGCCGACGATAACAATGCCGCTGCCAGCGGCGATGGAAAGAATGCGTCGGCGGTTGGTGCGCTCGCGCTCTGCCGCCTGAATGTCGTCCTGTTGGCTCATGAATTCTCCGTCGGGGTTACTGGTTGTGCCGCATTCATTTTGGTCTGACGCCAGTTGATATAGCGTAAACGCGTCAGGCGATACAGCACCCAGATTAAGGTGATGAAGGCCAGCGCGGCGGTAAGAAGATAGGTGTCGTTATAGGCCAGCACGTTGGCTTGCAGTGTCGCCACAATTTGCAGCTGGCTGCTGCTTTGCGCGCTGAGCAGCACGCTATCCGGCAACTGGCTGCTGAACAGCGAACTGTACTGGCTGAGGCGTTCGGTAACGTTGGGATCAAGCTGCGACAGCTGATCGCCCAATAGGCTGGAGTGATACTTTTCGCGCCACGTCTGGAACGTGCCGAGAATGGCTGCGCCGATCAAGCCGCCTAAGTTCTGGCTCATGCCAAACAGCACCGAGAAGCTCACCAGGTTTTTCGGCTGCGTCACCACGCCGCCAATCCCCAGCAGCATGGCGGGCCCGAGGAAGAAGGCGCTGCCGAAGCCGAGTAAAAACTGGCTAAAGTAGAGATTGTTGGCACGCGTCAGCGGGCTGGATTGCGCATCCATGAGTGAGGCGACGATCATCACCACCAATGACGCGACAATCGGCCAGCTCAGATGCGTAGGTTTGATGGTTAACGCGCTGGCGATCATGCCGCAAATTACCCCGGCGATGATCGCTAACGCCAGACCGCGCATCTGATCGTTGAGTAAACCGAGTTGCTGCAGGAAGCCGACCGCACCGGTGTTTTGTTCAGCCAGCAGAATACGCATCATGATCATCACTATGCCGAGCCGCACAATCATGCCGTTACTCAGCCAGCGCGTGTTGATCAACGGATTCTTGCGATTGTGCTCGACGACGATCGCCGCCACGATCAATACCAGCGCCAGCGCCAATGCCACACCGAGCCACGGCGTGCTGAACCACCATTCGATGCGTCCCAGCGACAGCACCGCACACAACAGCGCCATGCCCGGCGCCATCAGCATAAAGGTGAGGAAATCCATCTTTTCAAACGCTTTAATGCGGTCGCCGGGCGGCAGTTTCACCACCAGCACGCAGCCCAGCGAGATCAGCGCCAGACCGAGTTCAAACAGGTACAAACCGCGCCACTCTTGCAGCTGCAGCAGTTCGGTGGAGAACAATCTAGCCAGCGGAATCGCCAGCTGCGACGCGGTAATACCAATCACCAGGGCTTTAAGCCGATGCTTCGCGGGCCACGCCTGAATCTGGTAATAGATGCCGAGCGAACTGAGCGCCGCACCAACCATGCCGTGCGCGGTGCGCACAATGATGGCCGAGCTGAGATCGTTGGCCAGCAGGTGGAAAAACGCCACGATCACATACAGCACCAGAAACGCTTCAGTGAACAGCCGCAGACCAAACTGCTGGCGGAACTTCACCAACAGCAGGTTGATGGAAATGTTGCCCATCACATACACCGCAGGCAGCCAGGCGATCTCATTGCTATAGGCGCCAAAGGTGCCTTGCAGATTGGTGAGGTTGGCTGAGACCAGCGCGTTACTCAACGCGCCGGTAATTGAGATCAGTAAGCCGATGATGCCAAACGCGATGCGCTTCGAGGGCGAATGCAGCGGCGTTGAGGGCGAGCCCGGCAGCATCGGCTTTTCATGTGGCAGCCATTCGCGTGGAGCATAAGGATTACGTTTCGCCACGGTTAAACACTTCCCAGACGCGCCAGCAGTTGTTTCAGCACCTGTTCCGTTATCGCCAGCGATTCGGGATCGATATCCGCCAGCAACTGCGCACGTAGCGCATCGGCCTGGGTTTTCACTTCGGCAAAGGCCACGCTGCCTTGCTCCGTCAAAATCAGCAGGCGCTTGCGGCGATCTTCCGGCGGCTGCACGCGCGCCAACAGCTGCTGCTTCACCAAACGATCGACCAAGGGCACGACGCTGGCCTCTTCCAGACCGAGCAATTGCGCCAGGGCTTTTTGCGTTGGCGGCTCGGCGGCGGTAGCAACGCTGGCAATCGCCATCCAGCTGCTCATACTTAATCCGCTCTCTTTGAGGCGACGATCAACGGCCAAACGCCACGCGTGCGCGGTGAGATGCAGCAAACGAGAAAAGGGTTGCGGATAGTCGCTCAAAACGTAGTGGCCTAATGGTTAGGTATCTAACTAAACGGGAGCGTTATTATAGGCGAAGCCGCTCCCCAATGAAAACCTTGCTTACATCAGCAAACGTAGTTGGCGCGGCAAAAAAATCTCCAGCTTTCTGTCTCAGTTGTACAACTCGCGGAAATTTTTGCTGTTCCTGCATAGGTTTGTATAGATTTTAGAAAACATTACAAATTATAACTTATTGTTAAATATACATTAGCACAAATTGCTTAAGATCCTTGTTGTACAAGTTACTCCGGATTGTATAAGTTTACATCCCGCGAGCCAGCTGATGGCTCCGTAACGAATGATGCACTTTGCGTCGCCTCTGAAGGTGTTGTGGATTTCCACCTTCAGAGGTGTCTTTTTGCGTTGGTTGATGAGTTGGGTGGTGCGCGCCTGTCCGCGTGCACGTTTTTTCATCATGGAGCTGAAGGCACATTGCCATCAGGCCGATCTTAAGGGCTTCACATATGCAAAACGCCGCAAACAGTAGCGCTGCCATCGCTGACTACTTCAAACTGGCCGGTAACAGCGACAGCAGTGAGATGGAAGTTTTCGGGCAGATCATCGCCGAAATCCTGCAAGCCGGTATGCCGGTTTCCAATAAAGCGATTATTGCATCGCTGATTAACCGTCTTGAGATGGAAAGCGATGTGATTCAGCTGGATATTTATCGCCACCTGCTTGAATTGGTTGTGAATAAAACACCTGACGATCTCGCGGTCTAAAGCCGGATTCCAGGGATGGAATCACCCTCACCTGCCCCAACGCGCTAGCGTCTAATCTCTTTGCCCGGTAACATCCTCTCTCGAAAATTCTAACTGGTTACTGCCGTACCGCGACGGTATGCGCACAATAATAAAAGAGCCTGCACAATCTATGAGCCAACCAACTGAGCGCACCACTACGGTGGAGAGCGATATCACCGTGGGGCGCGTATTACGTTCGCCTGCCCTGCTAACCCGCGAGTGTCTGGCCGGCATTATTACCGCGCTGGCGCTGATCCCTGAAGTGATCTCCTTCTCCGTGATTGCCGGTGTCGATCCCAAAGTCAGCCTTGTGGCCTCGGTGGTGCTGTGCCTGACGCTGTCGATTCTGGGCGGCCGTCCGGCGATGGTCACCGCTGCAGCCGGCTCGGTGGCGCTGGTGATCGGCCCGATGGTGCATGCGCACGGCGTCGAATACATTCTTCCGGCAGTGATTATGGGCGGCGTTATCCAGATTATCTTTGGCCTTGCTGGACTGTCGCGCATGATGCGCTATATCCCGCGCTCGGTGATGATCGGCTTCGTCAACGCCCTCGGCATCCTGATCTTCTTTGCGCAAGTCCCGCACGTTTGGGGGCAATCCACTTTGGTGTGGGCTCTGTTTGCCGTGACGTTGGCGATTGTGCTGCTGCTGCCGAAAGTGCTGAACAGCGTCCCATCACCGCTGGTCGCCATTGTGGTGGTGACGGCTGTCGCGTTGCTGCTGGGTTATCGTGTACCAAACGTCGGCGATGAAGGGCCAATGACTGCTGGTCTGCCTGGCTTCACCACCTTATTGGTGCCAATCAATCTGCACACCCTGCAAATCATCTGGCCAACCGCCTTGAGCATCGCCTTTGTTGGCCTGATGGAATCGCTGCTGACCGCCAAACTGGTGGATGACCTCACTGATACGCCTTCCGGTAAACGCCGCGAATCCTGGGCTTTGGGCGTTGGCAACATTCTGGCGGGCTTTTATGGCGGCATCGCCGGTTGCGCGATGATTGGTCAAACCATCGTTAACGTCGAGCTGGGCAAAGCACGTACGCGTGTTTCGACTATCGCGGCGGGTATCGTGCTGCTGTTATTAGTGACAGGACTGAGCCAGATTATGGCGCAGATCCCAATGGTGGTGCTGGCGGGCATTATGATGGTGGTGGCGGTGAAAACCGTGAACTGGCACAGCCTGCAACCGGCAACGTTGAAACGCATGCCGTGGTCTGAAACCTTTGTAATGGTGCTGACGGTGGCGGTCACCGTGTGGACCGGCAACCTGGCGATTGGCGTACTGGTTGGTGTAATTCTGGCAATGATGCTGTTTGCACGCCGCATCGCCCATGTGATTCACGCTGAACGCCACTTGAGCGACGATGGGCAACAGGTCAATTACATCGTGCGCGGCCCGCTGTTCTTCGGTAGCAGCAATGATTTGTTTGAGCACTTCAATTACGGCCACGATCCTAAATCTGTCACTATCGATTTAACCCATGCGCAGATTTGGGACGCATCCAGCGTGGCGGCCCTTGATGCCATCGAATATCGCTATCAGCGCCATGGCGCGAAAGTTACCTTTATCGGGCTGGATAACCGCAGCAGCGATTTCCGCGAGCGGCTGAGTGGGAACCTGGGATAGCAATTATTAGGATTGAGACGAAAAACGCCGGAAACCCGGCGTTTTTTATGCTTATCACCGCGCTTCGCTTGCGTAATGTGCTGTTACTGACTTTGCTTACCTCAAGGTCAATCCTTTGATCTCTTTGAGATTGGTTACTCAATCGCTCATTTATGAGGAGCAATAGATGAAAGTTTTAGCAAAAGCAGCATTGGTGACGTTAACGTTGGTCTCGCTGGCGGGCTGTATGCACAAAAGTGATGCGGTCGGCGGCGATGGGCGTCCACATGCGCCAAGTAACCAACCAGTGCCAGGCGCCAGCGAAGGTGCCGGTCCGGTGGGACAACCACAATCGTAATGATTTGCCCGGCTTTGCCGGGTTTTTTATTGATTTTAGTAAAAGATAAAAACAAAAAAACCGCCCTTAGGCGGTTACGACATTACTGCCTATTGCTTTATTTTATTCGTTTTATCAACTGCGAATATGGTGCCCGGGGCGGGACTTAAACCCGCGCAGCCATAAGCCGAGGGATTTAAAAGTTTCCCAAAGAGTTATAAATCATGTATTTAAGATAAACACATGATCTGCAGCCGCTATAAATAATTTTATTTAGGTTTAAACGTCTGCTTATAGTTACCAATAATCACCATATCCACTCCTAAAAGGAAATTGTTTGGATTCAGAATTTCATCACAAAATCGGCTATTAAATCCCTAAATAAATCAGTTTTGAGTGGGCTTGTACAGCAGGATTAAACGTAGCTCCATACAATGCCTCAAACCCATTTTTCAAGCATACGATAGGTAAATCAAGGGCTATGCTGGTTGTTATCATCGCCAAATAGCCACGAAACAGTGCAATGCTTTACGTAATGCGTAATGCGTGTTCGAAAGAAATCCCAACGGCGGTTATGATCGTCGGGCACTCCTTTGTGAAATCATCCATATCCGGGTGCCGAACCGGAAGTCAATAATTTGCCAATCCCTTAATGACGCCGTCAACCTTTTACACCAAAGCCGTTAAGGGTTCCTCGTTTTTAATTAACGTGAAAGCTCTCCAAACGCAGTAGCGGCCCGTTGCAACCGATAATCCAAGCCCCGTTGTTCAAACGCCAACTTAGTAATTCGCACCAATAACTGAGCGTCGCCGATCCTACATCTTTCTTTATAACAGCAGGTTGGCAGTGAAAAAAATCTACCAGAGTGCAGACAGGCGTTAAAGCTGCGACAGCCCCTTAACCTTACAAATGATAGACAAGGCATCCGCACTTATAGTCTATCTTGAGAATATTCGAACTAAAGCCATCTCAAGCGCCTCGTTATCCAGCATGGCTTTGACGAGGATTATCTTGAGGTGGCAGTTCTCCTTCTTGAAGTGACTTAAGCCATATCACCTTAGGTACTTCTATGCATCCAAACTTCTTGCTCAAGGTGCAGATGGTAGCGCCGTAAATAGCATGCTTGCGGCAGGGCTCCCTGGCTTAAAAACCGGCTTCGTCCTAACGGAGGACAGTGGTGAAATGTCTTAAAGAAAACGCTTCCATGATGGTGCCCTTACATTGCTAATAAGTTCGTCATTAGTATCGCGGCACAAGAATCTAAGTTGAGAAGATCAAATGTAAATATGACACTAAATAAACTGTAAAATCATATCTTGATTTCATAAATATTATTTGACAATTTATAGTGCTCTCTAGTAGATCTAATGCCGATGGAGTTCTTCTTAAAAACATCCTATAAATATCGTACATTAACTGCAAGGATTGCCTATGACCACGACTATAAGCATCAAAAATATTTTGCGCCGTGTTATTGACGGTGAGCTTAGAGTGCCTGCTTTCCAAAGAAATTTTGTCTGGAATCCAGACAGAGTCCAATTCCTCATGGATAGTTTATATAAAGGCTATCCTATTGGTACTATTTTAGTATGGAGAACAAGAGAAAAATTAGAACATGATAGAAAGCTTGGAGCATTCACTCTTCCTGAACCTCAAAAAGATTATCCTATTGACTATATTTTAGATGGCCAGCAACGAATAACTTCTATATTTTCAGCATTCCAAACAGTGCTCAAACCAGAAGAAGATGAAGAAATAAAGTGGTTAGATATTTACTTTGATTTAGATGCAAAAGAGGATGTGCAAAACTCTCAATTTATTGCATTAAAACCTGAAGATGTTGAGACAAGGCATATCCCATTAAAACTATTATTTGACTATAAAGAATTTGGAAGATTCGTTCACAGCTATCCGGACCCATCAAGAGTAGATGAAATATACGCTCTTCAAGCAAATTTCATCGATAAGCAAATCAATATTGATATAGTTGAAACTGAGGAACACTCAAAAATTGCTATAATTTTTGAACGTGTAAATCGAGGGGGTGTGCCACTTGATACGTACCAACTTCTTTCGGCTTGGACCTGGAGTGGTGAATTCGACTTAAGGTCAAAATTTGAGGAATTAGGTGTTGAATTAGACGAGCATGATTATAACGATCTTGTAGACGACCCAGATTTATTATTGAAATGCTGTGCTGCTGTGTTAAGAGATGATGCTTCATCCAAAGCAGTGGTAGAACTTGACGGCACTGAAGTTAGAAATGGTTTTGAAGGTTTTACTAATGCTTTATTGGGCGCAATTGACTTCTTGAGGCGTGACTGCGGTGTTAATAGCTTTAAAAACATACCTTATAAATCGATGTTAATTCCACTTTCCAGATGTTTTTATACAGCTGGAAATAAGAGCTTTCATCCAGATGCAAATCAAAGATCAGCTTTAGTAAAATGGTTTTGGCATAGTTGCTTTTCAAGGCGCTATTCTAATAGCGTTGACAATGCTATTTCTCAAGATATTAAAGCAATGGTAAAGTTAATAGCTGGTGATTGCACACCAATTACTTCGAGAACTATCGAAATACCAGACAACTTTTTTATTGACAACTCATTCAATATTGGTTCGGTAAACACTAAAATTTTCATACTTCTTTTAGCCCATCAGAATCCTCTTTCCTTAATATCAGGTGCTAAAGTTGATCTTGAAAAAGTTTTGAGTAACTGCAATCGAAATGAATTCCATCACATCTTCCCCAAAAATCATTTAAAAACTAAACTAGGAATTATTGATAAATCAATTCAGTTTAATTTGGCTAATTTCACATTTTTATCAAAGACGGATAATCGTAGCATTAAAGATGCAGCACCTCATGATTACGTTAAGAGAATCTCACCTACACATATTAATGAAATATTCGAATCAACATTCATCCCTAACGATGGATTAAATATGAAGTTTGAAGATTTCATTCATGCGCGAGCAAAACTACTTGCTCAGACCGCTAATTTTTTAGCCAATTAAAAAAATGGCCCTTCGGGGCCATAATGTTTTTTACAGTAATAAATCATGATAACTCAATATAAAAAGCTTTTATTGCCCCCTTTTATTCTAAAAAAGTTAGTTATGTACATTACTCTGACATGAGTTCATTCCAAATAAAATAACTTTAAGTTATTTGATTTTTTCCTCCAGCCCTATCTCGACGGTCTCAAGGGACTTGAGCATGAAGGGAGTGAAATCGACTTCTTTTCCGTTTTCTTCATCAATAATTGATCCTGAGCCACATAAGGCTGAATAGCTTTGGTTTTGTATCAGGCAAAATGCGAGATTTTTTTTCACCCCTTTCTGTTTTTCCATGAGAGGAATATTACTATCGACAACCGCAAAGCCATGTCCATTCACAGAATGAATATTATACAGCTCCAAAGGCTGTAATTCTCTCAGGCTTTTGATGCCATAGACTTTCATAGTTTGCTGGGTTTCTTCTCTGTTACGGTTATATTTTCTCTTTTTCCACAGACCTGTTCTTTTATCAAAATAGATTTTTTCAGAAAGCGATCTTCCTGGACCATATCCATCTCTGATGACATCAACAGGGAACAAGCAAAGCCACGGCCCTGATGGTGGATAGCCTTTATGCTCAGGTGGATAGAACAATTTCAATTGAACAATTCCGCAGCTAGCCGTATCTGCCAGGTAATTACCTCGATGTAAAGTTTGATGCTCAAAAGACTGCTCATTGAAACTGTCTGGAGTGGCAATTTCCGGGATTATTTTTCCAAAGGAAAAAAACGGGATTGCCGCCAGCAGTAATAATTTTTTCATCACGCTCTCCTTAGCTGGTTTGATTCGGGTTTCTCGTTAACGGGTGTGTTATGGCTGTCCGGGAATTTCTGCTCGGTGAGGACGGCTATAACACTGCCATAAACACAGCAGCGGGCATCAAAGCCATTAAGCCCTTGATATTGTTCGTTATTGATCTGACCAGGCAGGTTAACAGCGGCGCTGGCCTGCCAGAAAGCTTGACTGCGATAGTAAATTTTTATTCCGCTAACCCGAGTGTTAACACTGCACCGCTCCAGTACATGTTCATTGTCAGCGTAAGGTGCCATACCTCTTTCAATCCAGTAAAATCCGGCGCTGCTGGTCGCCTCATAGCTGTCACTGCTAACGTTATTTCGCCACTGGATAATATCTTCAGCGACATTATTTTCAGTATCAGATAGGTGATTGTCGGTGTAACGAATTCCCCGATTTGAATACAAGCGATTGTATTCATTTATCAAGGTGTTCTTGATATTTTCAGGGCAGGTTCGTCCCCTGAAGCTGAAGTAATCAAAGTAATTTACTGGACTGGTAAGTTGTAATAGGCCGCGACCGTACCAAGGGTAATACCAAATGTTATAGCGGCGGATAACCTGATGCGTGCGTGGATCCCTTTCCGTGTAGCGGTACCCTTCCTCCATAGAGCCTAGCCAGCCAGTTTCCTGAATCCCGTTCCCCATAAAACAGGCAATCCGCAGCGGATTGGTTATCAGGTATTTCTGCATCATCCTGTTCATGTGCGTGTGAATATTGTCCGCGATGCTGCCAGCGCCGTCCCGATAGGTGATGGCCTCCCAGCGGTAATCATTCCGGCCGGCCATTCTTAACACGTTACGGGGTACAAGCTGCTTCAGCTCCTGTTTACTAAGCCAGCAGCACTTACGGAAGTGATTGATAAACGCTACCGGATGAAAATGCCACTGCCTTTCGGTGCCGAATTCGCCAGTGTCAAAAAATAGCGCTGAAGCATGGCTTTTCAGCCTGTCGTAATCCTCTTCAGACTTTGCTGGGACATCGTCGGATCCGATTTTTAGCCAGGAATAGCGCTGTTCAAAGATGGCGACAGACCATTCTAGCGGGAAATGACAGACCAGACGGCTGCTCAGGTCACTGAGGTGTCCGCTTTCATGCAATCCAGCAATAAAGGGGGAATTACACTGACTGTTATTGTCTGTGTCATCGTCCACCATTCTCCACCCCGTCCAGTGCGGGAAGTCAGCATCGCTATATTTTTTGATGTCAGAAGAGGCCAGATTGGCAATGCCTGTCCCTCCGGGAAAGTTGATGGTACGCCAGAGTGGAGCGCCGGCCGGTGTCAGGATTTCATGTCCTGTACTGATGACCCGTCCGAAACGGAGCAGCTCGAACCCCGCAGACGGATTCTGCGGGTAAAGTCGACGAGCAGTTCGGGACAGATTGTATTCATACTTTTCCGGTGTGTTCCGGCTGTTATCAAGAGGATTAGCATCAGTATTGACCAGTGGATCCCCCACTAAGTCGAAGAATGCTGCCGCGGAGATATTCTGCCTTCGAGTGACCATCGTACAATCACCTTGTTCGAAGGTCATACTTACGTACAACGGCTCTGTAGTGGTATGGACAGCACTAAGGTGTTCTGTGACTGGTGAGCTTGCGTCAGTCACGCGCTCATACAAAAGCGTTCCTACCGGCAAATAAAAATGAATATCACCGTAAACGGTATCGGTTCTGCCGTTACGAGTGATATCAAGTTCGGGTGTGGTGCGCCCAACCAGTTTCAGCATATTCGAGTTGTCACAAAACACCTGAAAGTGGAAAGCATTGGTTCCGTCTACCATGCCACTCTGTCCTATGGGATCCTTACGCCATATTTTGGCACCGTCACTGATGGCAGGATCCAGTCTGTCACGGAGATGCATGTAAAGTGAGTAATACACGACATTACAGTTTTCACCAATATCGGTTTCATGTTTTAGCAACACATACCCGTCATCGGTTTTCCCGTTATAGTTCAGTGGAAACGCGTCACGTCTTTCCAAACCGGATGGTTGGCGGAAAGAGACCACAACCCCATCGGCAATAGCCCGCACCATCTCAGGCCGGCTGGTTGCGTCGGTGTGGGTAACATGTACACCACCATGCCATGAACCATGAACATTTAGCGGAAAACCACGTCTTGCATCGATAGGAAGCATGCTATTTATCCAGACACGGTCACTGTCCTCGGGGTTCTTGTTACGTATAAAAGGCGGGCTTATTATCATTCTGAAGACTCCCTGTCGATTCTTAAATTTAAGAGACCAGCAGGCTAACGTACTTTTATTTGTGCATACATTGATTGCGGGCAAGGAAAGGAGCAAATCATTATACTTAGTGAAGAATATTAAAGACTTTATTTGGAACAGATGATTGCTTACTGCTGCAGGATTGTTGTAGTTCCAGTTATCGGCGGACAGCTTAGGAGCATCTGATATTAGGAAGTGATATTAGGAAAGAAGCTGCAAAAACAAAAAAACCGCCCTTAGGCGGTTACGACATTACTGCTTATTGCTTTATTTTATTCGTTTTATCAACTGCGAATATGGTGCCCGGGGCGGGACTTGAACCCGCACAGCCATAAGCCGAGGGATTTTAAATCCCTTGTGTCTACCGATTTCACCACCCGGGCAGGGTGTAAATTGGAGGCGCGTCCCGGAGTCGAACCGAGGTAGACGGATTTGCAATCCGTTGCATGGCCACTCTGCCAACGCGCCTTTAATCTGATATGTAATTCGTTGAATACGAATTACTAAATTTGGAGCGGGAAACGAGACTCGAACTCGCGACCCCGACCTTGGCAAGGTCGTGCTCTACCAACTGAGCTATTCCCGCATAATCTTCGCCTGCTTATTTGCTGCCGTATTACCTGCAAATTTACAAAGGAGATTCTGTATTTCATCATCGAACTTACTGATTTAACTCAGCTTCTTGCAGACTCGCTGCTGTTCGATGCGATGCATTCTACTTATCTGACGCAGTGAGTCAATATAATTATCCACACACTGCGTCCGTTTGCTGCTTTTTAAATCGCATCGATCAGCTATCGAGCAAATCGCCGCGCGCGGCGCTCAAATACTGGAACATTGACCAGAAAGTCAGCACCGCTGCGATGTACAGCGCAACCACACCCACGCCTACCACCGTGGCTTCAGGACGCCACAGCAAGGCGAACAGCGAGAACATTTGCGCGGTGGTTTTCACTTTGCCGATCCACGACACCGCTACGCTGCTGCGTTTGCCAATTTCCGCCATCCACTCACGCAGTGCAGAGATGATAATCTCGCGTGCAATCATGGTTGCCGCAGGCAGCGTAATCCACCACGCGTGGAAATGCTCTGCCACCAGCACCAGCGCAATCGCCACCAGCACTTTATCCGCCACCGGATCGAGGAACGCGCCAAAACGCGTGGTCTGCTTCCAGCGACGCGCTAAAAAACCATCAAACCAGTCAGTGACCGCAGCAATCACAAAGATCAGTGCAGTAGCAAAAGGAGCCCATTGAAATGGCAGATAAAACGCCAGGACAAAGAAGGGAATAAGTACGACTCGAAACAGGGTAAGACACGTCGGAATGTTAAATTGCATATGCCAGTAACTGTCTGGTGTGAGTAGGGTTTCATGTATGTTCCTACATTGCCCCCCCTCTTTCAACGTTAGTGTTTCAGTGAGTAGTAGATTTTTTCCGCCAGCGCGGTAGAAATTCCCGGCACTTTGGCGATCTCATCGACGCTGGCATTCATCAACGGTTGCAGGCCGCCCATATACTTGAGCAGCTGTTGGCGCCGTTTTGGCCCCACGCCTTCAATGCTTTCCAGTGCGCTGGTGTTCTTCACTTTGGCGCGTTTTTTCCGGTGACCTGAAATCGCATGATTGTGAGAGTCATCACGAATATGTTGAATCACATGCAGTGCAGGCGAGTCCGGCGGCAAGGAAATACCCTCACCTTCCGCTTCAAAGAACAGCGTTTCCAGCCCGGCTTTACGATCGCTGCCCTTCGCCACGCCGAGTAAAATCGGACGATCTTTATCCCACGGCACATTCAGCTCGGCGAACACCTGCTTCGCCTGCGCTAACTGGCCTTTACCGCCGTCGATAATAATCACGTCGGGGATTTTGTCCTCTTCCAGCGCTTTGCCGTAACGACGACGCAGCACCTGATTCATCGCCGCGTAATCATCGCCCGGCGTGATGCCTTCAATGTTGTAGCGACGGTAATCGGAACGCAGCGGGCCATCACGGTTGAACACCACGCACGATGCAATGGTCTGCTCACCCATGGTGTGGCTGATGTCGAAGCACTCCATGCGATGGATGGTGTCGAGCTCGAGGAACGTCGCCAGCGCTGCCAGACGCTGTTGAATGGTCGAGTGCTGCGACAGCTTGGTAATCAGTGCCGTTGCCGCATTGGTGCGCGCCAGTTTCAGGTAACGCGCGCGGTCGCCACGCGGCTTACTTTGAATATTCACCTTGCGCCCCGCCAGCACACTAAGCGATTCCGCCAGCAGCTCACGCTCCGGCAGATTGAAGTCCAGCAGGATTTCCGCCGGTAAAGTACGCGCTTCACTGCCTTGCAAATAGAACTGCCCAACAAAGGTTTGCACCACTTCGGTCAGTTCGGTATCGGCAGGTACTTTCGGGAAGTAGCTGCGGCTGCCGAGCACTTTGCCCTGACGAATAAACAGCACGTGCAAGCAAGCCATGCCGGCATCAAAGGCCACGCCCATCACATCCAGGTCTTCACCCTGATTGGAGACGAACTGTCGCTCGGTAACACGCCTTACCGCCTGAATCTGGTCGCGTAAGATCCCCGCCTCTTCGAAGCGCAGCTCCTCACTGGCCGTTTCCATGCGTTTGACCAGCTGATTGATTACCTGATCATCTTTGCCCGCAAGGAACAGACGCACGTAATCGGTTTGCTGCGCATACTCCTCTTCGCTGACCAGACCCGAAACGCAGGGCCCAAGGCAGCGGCCAATCTGATACTGCAAACACGGGCGCGAACGGTTGCGATACACGCTGTTTTCACACTGGCGAATCGGGAACACCTTCTGCAGCAAGGCGAGGGTTTCACGCACCGCATAACCATTTGGAAACGGCCCAAAATATTCGCCTTTAGCATGCTTCGCACCACGGTGCATCGCCAGGCGCGGATGGATATCGCTGCTGAGGAAAATGTAAGGATAGGATTTGTCATCGCGCAGCAGCACGTTATAGCGCGGCTGGTAGAGCTTGATGTAGTTATGCTCCAGCAGCAGCGCTTCCGTTTCGGTGTGCGTCACGGTGACGTCGATGTTCTGGATGTTGCTGACCAACACTTCAGTTTTGCGACTGCCCACCTGCGTACGGAAGTAGCTGGTCAGGCGCTTTTTGAGGTCTTTGGCTTTACCAACATAGATCACCGTGCCGGTCGCATCGTACATACGGTAGACGCCGGGTTGGCTGGTCACGGTGCTGAGAAAGGCTTTGGAATTGAAGACGTCACTCACTACTGATTAATGGCTCCGCATTGAACAGGCCATGTCGAATGGCCAAATGCGTTAACTCGACGTCGCCACTGATATTCAGCTTACTGAACATGCGATAGCGGTAACTGTTAACGGTTTTCGGGCTGAGACTGAGTTGTTCGGAGATTTCCGTCACTTTCTGCCCGCGCGTGATCATCAGCATAATCTGCAATTCCCTTTCCGACAAACAGCTGAACGGTGATTCGGCTTTTTGCGGTTCGATCTGGCTGAGTGCCATTTGCTGAGCAATATCCGAGGCGATATAGCGTTGCCCCGAATGTACCGAGCGAATCGCACTTACCACTTCCTGTGGCGCGGCACCTTTGCTGAGATAACCCGCTGCGCCCGCCTGCATCACTTTCGCCGGCAGTGGATTTTCGGTATGAATGGTGAGCATGATGATGCGAATGTCGGGGTTAAAACGCACAATTTTGCGTGTTGCTTCCAGGCCGCCAATACCGGGCATGTTCATGTCCATCAGCACCACGTCAACCGGATTGCTGCGGCACCATTTCACGGCGTCTTCACCGCAGGCCGCTTCACCGGCTATGACGAGTCCTTTCATATCTTCCAGAATGCGGCGAATACCGGCGCGGACCAGTTCATGGTCATCAACAAGAAGCAGGCTGATCAACGGGACGTACTCCGCAGGTTAAGAAAGGGAAATATATTTCAGAGCGGCTATCTTACCGGTTTTCAGGTGGAAAAAACATCTATCGCCACAGATAAATCTCAAATGAAATGATGCAAATCAATAACATTCTTTTGATCTTGCTTTTACAGCACCGGGCAATAACATGCAAAATTAGAGAAGTAAAATTGTGACTAATATCATTAAGTTATAATTTATAGCTCGATTTTGTTATCGCACTCTGTTTGCCGGGTAAATAACAGCTAAACGCTAATTCTGATTGCTGACAAATAGCGCAATAGGCAATTAAATCGCGGTCTGGCTTTTACCGCTTCGCCTGCATTAAAATTCGTCTGACAACCATATGATATACTCTCTTTTTTACGCACAGGAAGAATGTGTCTACATTGAGTAACACCACCAAGGAGTCAATTATGAGTGATGAAGATTTCGCAACTTCACGAGACACGCAGGCGCTGGCAGACGAAGTCGCCTGTCTGAAAATGATGGTGACGCTGATTCTGAAAGGAATGGGTCAAGCCGATGCCGGTAAGGTGATCATCAACATGGAGCGTTATGTGCAAGCTTCGTTAGGCGATAAGCCGCAGGCGGAAGTGTTTAATAATACGATTCGTCAGATCAAAACTGCTTACCGTCAATAAGCGATATTCCCCGCGCGCGATGCGCGGGGTATTTAGCTGTGTGATTGCCAGTTCACTGAAACACCCAGCGATGGCAGCACCTCTTCCGGGCTAAAGCGTCGCGTACCACGATACTTCTCCGCCAGCGCCGGTTGATCAACCGGAATGCGAATGGCAAACAGATTGTCTTCAGATTGGATCAAGCCCGGTGAGAGCGGCTCGTAGACCACCTGATGCTGTTCAAACATCTTCTCAAGCATCGGCGTCGCCGAACTGATCAAATACTCCATGCCGCTCAGTTCTGCTAATTGCACCGAGTGCCACAAAATACTCAGTGGTAGCTCTACATCGACTTCAAGGCGCGCCGAGAAGCGCGACATTTCCCAAACCTTTTCCTGATCGAAAGGCAGAACAAAACCTTCAGGCACCTCTGGTTCATGCCACGGTAACAAGCGTGCGCAGCCACAAATACCCTGACGAGCGTTCCAGGCAATCAACCAGGTAACATCCGAGCGATCAAACCGATCATACTCTTGTCCTGGCGTACTCAATCGCGGTGGAATCGACCACCCTTCGCCGCGCGCAAACACGCTATAGCGATACGTTCCCAGTTCTGCCAACAGTGAGGACGGCATATCCTTAAGCTGTGTTTGAATTACTTTCATCATGCGCCTCTGACATCCCCATGTATGCAATGATTTCTTTGAGCCAGCCTGGCAACATTGCGCGCAGGGTAGACAACTGACACTGGAGAAGGAACTACTAAAATTAGTAGTTGCGTTTTCGCTATATCAGGCCAACCGCTGCGGCATAACAGGCAATCTGCGTTTTATTGGAAACATTAAAACGCTTTTGCATATTCTTTTGGTGAAAATTCACCGTATGTTCAGATATGGCTAAAATAAGTGAAATTTCCGCAGACGTTTTTCCTTCTGCCGTCCATTTCAGAATTTCTAATTCACGCTGACTAAAATCGTTAGATAAAACGACCATAGAATCGTCATTCAGACGCTCCAACACGCGCAAACTCAGTTCCGCCAGAAGATGCAGTTTCACTTCTAACTGTACACGTAAGTGTTGGGTCTTACTGTGAAGCGTCGATGCAATTGATAATATACCAATGGTACGATTTGGTGCCATTGCTGAGCAGGAAAAGCCACTCATTAATCCTGCGGCGTTAGCTTCCGCCCATAAATTACCCGCACCGGTAAATAAATCGCGCGTCCATTCCACACCGCGTCCCGGCCGCTGACAGAGTAATAGCACCGGATCGACCGCATAATAGTTCTCACTTTCATAGCGTTTTACCCAGCTTTCCGGGTACGTACTGAACAAAAACAGGCGCGGCCGGGTAAAAGGTACCGGATGCTGAACCAAAAAAGCGAAGTAATCAAAACCCAGCTTTTCAATCTGCTGTTGCAATAGCGATTTCAAATGCGCCACTTGCGTTAGCGCCAGAAATTCATTTTCCATTTCGTCTCGCCAGACGAAATAATTATCGGTCGTCATTATTGCCTTAGCGCTGTTTCACGCTTTTACATTCTGAAATTGATTCGTGTTAACGCAAAAAATAAATTAGCCAGACAAAAAATATTGATTGAAAAGAGAGCATATTTTCCAGCAGCGGGCATAACTCTTCTAATGTCAATGCTTTAACGTAATGGAAATGTGTAAGTTCACGCTATTTGTTAACAGGTTCACAACTTTAATTCCTCAGCAGATTAGAATAGGATTTTTCTGAAGTAGTTTCAATCACCCGTTTGATTGAAAATGAACGTTAGATTGATAAATTTTTAGCATCGTCATTAACTAAAATTAACGCATGGCAAAGCATATTCTTTTGCCATCAACGCCATTTCTACAGTGCATTAGTTTTTACTTAATCTTAATCCCACCTATTTCTGCGGTTAAGATAATGCTTTTAGTAATGATGTGATTTCTCTCATGCTGAATCACGGCTACGCTTAATACTCGCGGCATGAGAAATGAAGGTAAAGAGGCAATGGGGGACAATGCGACAGAACGGCTCACACGTATTGTCACAGGTAGGTGGGAAACTTAGCGGAACCGACTATGTTGAACCAGTTGGCATTACCTTTCCTTGTTCTGGGCGGCTGTACTGCCCTGATGATTCTAAAAGACCTGTTCCGCCATCCGCATCCTGTCGCGGTGATGAATATCATTTGGCCCATTACTGGCTTGTATATGCCTTTTATTGGCTGGATAGCCTGGTGGTACTTAGGTCGTAAACCATCACAACAGCAAAAACTTGCGCTGCTGGTACCACAAAAAATACGCAGTAATGCCAGCTGGCAAACCATATTTATTTCCACTTCATTATCCGCAGCGGCCTGTATATTCGGCGATATAATGACAATCCCGATAGTCACATTACTAAAACAATTTGCCTTTAATCCAACGATTAGGATGCAGGCGCTTATTTGCATTATCGTTTCATTGTTCATCGGATTACTATTTCAATTCCTGGCGATTCGTCAACGTGAAAAACATTCATTTGGCGGCGCATTATTATTGGCGTTGAAAACCGAGATTTTCCCACTGCTGATTTATCAATTAGGTATTTTTATCTTTATGGCATTGGCCCTAAAGTTTGTGCTGCACGAGCAAGTCAATCCGCTGGTGGTGGCATTCTGGTTTATGCTGCAGCTGGCAATAATGATTGGCTTTATTTTCTCCTGGCCGGCTAATCATTTCCTGATAAAACGTGGACTTAATCCTGCGGTCTAGCTAACGACAGTAACCTGAACCGCGCATGCCGAGATGAAAATGGCTGGCATGCGCAGCGTTGTAATCAGGCCCCAGCGCATTACCGAACGTGGTGCAGCCGTTACGCCACAGCGCATGCAGTCCTGCCGCCGCATCCTCCGGCTGTTGCCAGTTTTTCCCTACCTGTAACCAACGCCCGTTCGCCAGCTGAAATCCGGTGATATCCCAGGCATCAGCGCTGGCGTGCTCACTCAAACGCCCTTCCTGACGATGATAGATATTGCGACAAGCGTAGCTGCCAACATGGGCAATGCGTTTCAGCGGGCTGTCAAAACCGGCCTGGCGTAACGCGCTGTCGCTGTTAATCACGAACATGGTGCTGGCCACCGCCATTGGACAGCTGGCGAGAAAACTGCTGCTAAGAGAAACATCGCCATAGCCGCTGATGCGTAGCGGCTGTTCGATCGGACAATCACCCTGCATCGGCGGCACGGCACGAAACTGCACCAGCCGCTGTTCACTGGCTTGCCGCATCACCGCCATGCAGGCGGCCGGATCGCCACTCAGCTTTTTCAGCTTGTAGCGCGTCATCCAACCGGGCGGATCGGTAACGTTGAGCGGCGTGAAGGGATTCCACTGAGGTGGCAGATGGGTTTTCAACCACGGCAAACTGAGCCAGCCGCAAACAGCCAGCAACGCGACGGCGAACAGAGCGCGCACAATGCCTCACTTTTCCTGACGAAATGAACTAACAAGTGTAGAAGTCATGCGGATGGAAAGTGACGTAAATCGCTTAATTGTTGAAGATTTACGCAAAATGACTGCGCTTTAAACTATGTAAATAATTACTGACACAGCAAAGCGCGTAAAAGGTCACAAAGGGGGAAAAACCATTACCGAAACTGCTTAGCTTTCCACTATCTTATGCCACTTGCCTATACAACGGCTCATAACGATTGCCCTAAATAATTCGAGCCGCAGGAAGGCGGCAAGTGTGTGAATCCTCAGGAGCTTACTTTAGTAAGTGACTGGGGCGAACACGCTTAGCCAACGCATCTGCGGCTTGAAGTATGACGGGCAAAACAGCCATTAGAGCTGACACAACATCCCGACAGGAAAGAATAATTTATGGTTGATCAATCAAAAGAGGCGCTCGTTGAGGCCGAACAGCCGGATAAGCTCCAGCGTAGCCTGCATAATCGTCACATCCAGCTGATTGCCATCGGTGGCGCCATCGGCACCGGGCTGTTTATGGGCTCGGGTAAAACCATCAGTCTGGCGGGTCCGTCGATCATTTTCGTCTATATGATCATTGGCTTTATGCTGTTCTTCGTCATGCGCGCCATGGGCGAACTGCTGTTATCCAACCTCGAATACAAATCCTTTAGCGATTTCGCCGCTGACTTACTTGGTCCATGGGCGGGTTATTTTACCGGCTGGACTTACTGGTTCTGTTGGGTGGTGACCGGGATTGCCGATGTGGTCGCCATCAGCGCCTATTTCCAGTTGTGGTTCCCGGACTTCTCCATCTGGATGAGCGCCCTGCTGTGTGTCTTTGTCTTCCTGGCGTTGAACATCGCCACGGTGAAGCTGTTTGGTGAGATGGAATTCTGGTTCGCGATTATCAAAATCGTCGCCATTGTGGCGCTGATCATTACCGGCATTGTGCTGGTGAGCATGCATTATCCGTCGCCGAACGGTGGCACCGCTTCCCTGAGCAATATCTGGGATCACGGCGGCATGTTCCCGAAAGGACTGAGCGGCTTCTTTGCCGGCTTCCAGATTGCGGTTTTCGCCTTTGTCGGTATTGAGCTGGTTGGCACTGCGGCAGCAGAAACCAAAGATCCGCACAAAGTTCTGCCACGCGCGATCAACGCCATTCCGCTGCGTATCATTATGTTTTACGTGCTGGCGCTGATGGTGATCATGGCGGTAACGCCGTGGAATCAGGTGCTGCCGAATCGCAGCCCGTTCGTTGAGATGTTTGTGCTGATTGGCTTGCCTGCTGCTGCTAGCATCGTCAACTTCGTGGTGCTGACCTCCGCCGCCTCTTCCGCTAATAGCGGTATCTTCTCCACCAGCCGCATGTTGTATGGTTTGGCGGAACAAGGCGTGGCGCACAAAGCCTTTGGCCGCCTTTCAGCGCGTGCGGTGCCCACCACCGGCCTGTTCTTCTCCTGCCTGTGTCTGCTGGCTGGCGTGGCGCTGATCTACCTGATTCCGGATGTGATGACGGTGTTCACCATGGTAACCACGGTATCGGCGATTCTGTTTATGTTCGTCTGGACCATCATCCTGTGCAGCTATCTGGCGTACCGTAAGCAGCATCCACAACGTCATGCCGAATCGACGTTCAAAATGCCGCTGGGTAAGTTTATGTGCTGGGCATGCATGGCGTTCTTCGCCTTTGTGCTGGTGCTGCTGACGCTGCAGGAAGATACCCGCCAGGCGCTGATGGTGACGCCGCTGTGGTTTGTGATGTTGACAATGGGCTGGTTGTTACGTCGTCGTAAAGCATAAGACGTTAGGACTGCCATTAATGGCGTAATGCTTGTCAGTTAAACCAGCAACAAGTGTGTTGTTGAAAAGGGCACATTTGCCAGAGGCGCTGACGCGTCTGCTGCGGCAAAAGGGCTATCCGCAGCGCTGAGGCTTTAACGTTGGGCCAGGAGCCTCGCGCATGGATGCGTGAGGCAGTTCGGGGCCGGCCAGGACGGCCGATCCCCGAATGGTCCGTCGGCACGACGTGAAAGCCGAAGGCACCGCGCTAGCGGCGCGAGGACGGCCCATGACGCAGCAGATGTGTCAGAGCCCGCACTAATAGCAATCCTTAAGAATAATGCAACCAGGTCGCCATAAATGGCGACCCTACAAATCAGAGTCGTTCGCGGAGGTTTTGCCATGCCTGCGACAGCGAGGGCCGCATCGAAGGTTCACGCTGTGGCGCGAGCTCCGGCGACTGCGGCGATCCCAGATTAAAGGTGAAGGTGTAATCCGGCTCTTCCCCCATGCGCAAATCGCTGATTAACGTACGATCGCCCTGCTGCTTCATCGCGTAAAAACCATGACTAAACCACGCCACACGCTCGGCATGCCATTGTCCTTTGAACGGCGCAAACAGCGCGGGTTGACGGTCGTGCCAGCTTATCTGCAGCGGAAGCCCCGGCGAAAATAGCGACCAATAGGCTTCGCCATAACGATCCGGCATCATGATCACCGTGCGCCACACCAGCGTATTAAAGGCGGTAGGCGTCACCAGCAATTGCTCGGGCTGCACCGATTGCTGCGTCAGCGCTTGCTCAATGTGCTGAGTCGCGATGCTTTGTGCCACCATGCTCCAGCCGAGATAGAGCGTACTCACCAGCAATCCCGCCTGATTCCAGCGCAAACCCACCGCATCGCGCCGCCATAGAGCGACCAAAAGCGCAATTAGCAACGGCAAGGTATACAGCGGATCGATGATGTACATGCTGCCAATGGCATAGGGGAAATCAGTGAGCGGCAGGCCCAGCTGCGTACCGTAAACGGTGGTGAGATCCAGCAGCGGATGCGTTATCAGCGCCAGCCACATCGCCAGCGTCCAGCCGCGCCAGTGCGCGCGACTGCGTGTCGCACCGGCCACCAGCCAGCCGAGCAGCGGTGCAAATAAGGTGAGGAATATCAGCGCATGACTTTCGGTACGATGCAGCGTCATATTGCGGATGGCGTCGCCGTGATCGATAAACACATCGAGATCCGGCAAGGTGCCCGCCACCGCGCCCACCAGCGCCGCTTGCCACAGCGGAACGCGTTTGCCCATCACCGCAACGGTGACCGCCGCGCCTAACGTCAATTGTGATAACGAATCCATGCACTCTCCTTGAACCAGCGGGATCAGCGCACGCGGATCCCTTCAATAATCATGCGTTGCACATTTTCCAGCGTCTGTTCAAAGAACGCCGCATCGTTCAACGTCTGGCCGGTAATCGCTTCCACCTGCGAGGCGAAATCCGCATAGTGCTGCGTGGTCGCCCACAGCAGGAAAAACAGGTGCTGCGGCTGCACGCCCGCCAGCCGCCCTTCGGCGATCCACTGCTCGATAATCGCCGCTTTCTCATCCACCAGCGCTTTTAAATCGCCGGCCAGTTCACCTTTCAGCAGCGGCGCGCCCTGCAACATCTCAAGGCAGAACAACCGTGAAGCTTGGGGATGATCGCGTGAGACTTCCAGTTTGAGGCGAATGTATTGACGAATGGCCGTCAGCGGATCGTGATCGTGCTGCAGCGCACGCAATGGTGCCAGCCACACATCAAGAATCTCTTTTAAAACCGCCACATACAGCACTTCTTTCGACGGATAGTAATACAGCAGATTGGTTTTCGAGACATCGGCGCGCTCCGCCACTTTATCCAGGCTGGTGCCGTGAATGCCGTATTGCGAGAAGAAGGCTAATGCCGCTTCCAGAATGGCTGCCCGCTTTGCGGCGACCGCACGCGAACGGCGTCCCGGTTTTTTTTCATCGCTTTTCACACTGTTACCTCTTCCGTCCTGCGTGAACGCATCATAACAAAGGCCTTCTTTCCTGCCTAATCGCCTGCCTGCACCTTTTTTGACCATGTCGCGCATGAAAAACGTGCAGAACGTTTTGACCAAACGGTCTGAATTGGACCAATTACTCCAGTTTACAAACATCGCTACTTTTAACATATTGTTATTTAAGTCTTTTGAAAATGTGGCACAGCCTTTGCAATTTTGTGATGGAGCGCCGCCCGCAGGATGCGTGCAGGAAGCAGCGCAGCGCGTGAAGCAGTCCCCGTCTAATGCAGAGAGGTTTCACATGAAAATTGGCGTCTTTATCCCGATTGGTAATAACGGCTGGCTGATCTCCACCCATGCGCCGCAATACAAACCGACCTTTGAACTGAACAAAGAGATCGTGCTGAAAGCGGAGCATTATCATTTCGACTTTGCCCTTTCGATGATCAAGCTGCGCGGCTTTGGCGGTAAAACCGAGTTTTGGGATCACAACCTCGAATCCTTCACGCTGATGGCGGGACTCGCGGCGGTGACCTCACGCATTGAGATCTACGCCACCGCCGCCACGCTCACCTTACCGCCCGCGATTGTGGCGCGTATGGCTTCCACCATTGATTCCATCTCCAATGGCCGCTTCGGCGTAAACCTCGTCACCGGCTGGCAGAAACCCGAGTACGAGCAGATGGGCTTGTGGCCGGGCGATGCCTACTTCTCCAGTCGTTATGAATACCTGACCGAATACGTCACCGTGCTGCGCGATCTGTGGGGCACCGGCCAGAGCGACTTCAAAGGCGAGTTCTTTACCATGAACGATTGCCGCGTCAGCCCGCAGCCGCAGAAACCGATGAAAGTGATCTGCGCCGGCCAGAGCGATGCGGGCATGGCGTTCTCGGCGCAGCATGCCGATTACAACTTCTGCTTTGGCAAAGGCGTCAACACGCCAACCGCCTTCGCGCCAACCGCCGCGCGTATGAAACAAGCTGCCGATAAAGCGGGCCGCGACGTCGGTTCTTATGTGCTGTTTATGATCATTGCCGCCGAGAGCGACGAAGCCGCTCGCGCCAAATGGGAGCACTACAAAGCGGGTGCCGATGAAGAGGCGCTCGCATGGCTCACCACGCAAAGTCAGCAGGATACCAAATCCGGCAGCGACACCAACGTGCGCCAGATGGCCGATCCAACCTCCGCCGTCAACATCAACATGGGCACGCTGGTGGGTTCTTACGCCAATGTGGCACGAATGTTGGATGAGGTTGCTTTAGTAGATGGCACGCAAGGCGTGTTGCTCACCTTCGACGACTTCCTGCAAGGCATCGAAGATTTCGGTGAACGTATTCAGCCATTAATGCAGTGTCGCCACGATTTAATCGCATCCCAGCAGGAGGTTGCCTGATGAGTACCGTTGTTTGCGCCCACACCTCAACTTTACCCAATGTCACCTTACCGGCGCGCCCGGAAGCCATCGCGCTGCCGCCCGCGCAAAGTGCGCTGATTGTGGTGGATATGCAGAACGCTTATGCCACGCAAGGCGGCTACCTCGATCTGGCGGGCTTTGATGTCTCCGCCACCAAACCGGTGATTGCCAAAATCCATCAGGCGGTCACCGCAGCGCGTGCCGCCGGGATGCAGATCATCTGGTTCCAGAACGGTTGGGACGACCAATACGTGGAAGCCGGTGATGCCGGATCCCCCAACTTCCATAAATCCAACGCGCTGAAAACCATGCGCAAGCGCCCGGAATTACAGGGCACGCTGCTGTCGAAAGGCGGCTGGGATTATGCGCTGGTCGATGAACTGGTGCCGCAGGAAGGTGATATCGTGCTGCCGAAACCACGCTACAGCGGCTTCTTCAACACCTCGCTCGACAGCATGCTGCGCAGCCGTGGCATTCGCCATCTGGTGTTTACCGGCATCGCCACCAACGTCTGCGTGGAATCGACGCTGCGAGACGGCTTCTTCCTGGAGTATTTCGGCGTGGTGCTGGAGGACGCGACCTATCAGGCAGGTCCGGCGTTTGCGCAGCAGGCGGCCATTTTCAACATTGAAACGTTTTTTGGCTGGGTCAGCGATACCGACACTTTCTGCGAAACGCTGAAAAGCTAACGCCTCGATTCACCTGCACATCAATAACAAGAGGATTTCACCATGCCTAAAAGTGTGATTATTCCGCCCGGCAGTGGTACGCCAATCGCACCATTCGTGCCCGGCACCTTAGCTGACGGCATTGTGTATGTCTCCGGCACCTTGCCGTTCGATGCCAACAACAACGTGGTGCACGTCGGTGATGCCGCCGCGCAAACGCGTCACGTGCTGGAGACCATCAAAAAGGTGATCGAAACCGCTGGCGGCACCATGGACGACGTGACCTTCAACTCGATTTTTCTCACCGACTGGAGCAACTACACGGCGATTAACCAGATCTATGCCGAGTACTTCCCCGGCGATAAACCGGCACGCTTCTGCATTCAGTGCGGCTTAGTGAAACCGGATGCGCTGATTGAAATTGCTACCGTTGCGCATATCGGCAAACAGGAGGCGTGATGCATCTGGAGATTCAGGGTTTAACCGCTGAAGATGCGCCGACGCTGGTGCTCGCCTCTGGTTTAGGCGGCGTCGCCGGTTTCTGGCAGCCGCAGCTGGCGGCGCTGACGCCGCATTATCGCGTGGTGACCTACGATCAGCGCGGCACCGGCCGCAGCGCAGATACGCTGCCGGACGGCTACAGCATGACGATGATGGCGGCGGAACTGGCGGAGGTGCTGGAACAGCACGGCATTGAGCATTACGACATTATCGGCCATGCGCTGGGCGGCTTAATCGGCCTGCAGCTGGCGCTGGACTTCCCGCAGCGCGTGGGCCGCGTGGTGGTGATCAACGGCTGGCTTTCGCTGGATGCACACACGCAGCGCTGCTTCCAGGTGCGTCAGGATCTGCTGATGAACGTCGGCGTCGAAGCCTTTGTGCGTGCGCAGCCGCTGTTCCTCTATCCCGCCGAATGGCTGGCGCGCAATCAGGAGCGCATTAACGCGGAAGATGCCCACCATGTCGCCCATTTCCAGGGCATGGAAAATCTGCTGCGCCGCTTGCATGCGCTGAAAAGCGCGGATTTCCGTCCACATGTGGCGCGCATTATCCAGCCGGTATTAGCGATTTGCAGCCAGGACGATCTGCTGGTGCCGTGGAGCTGCTCACCGCAGCTGGCGCAGGCGCTGCCCAACGGCAGCCTGATTGAGATGGCCTGGGGCGGACACGCGATGAGCGTTACCGATGCCGACAACTTTAATGCGCTGCTGCTGCGCTGGCTGGCCGACACGGCTGCGCCTGCTCAGCGTGCGGCCAGCTAATCACAGGAGCAGCCAATGAGCGTGCATGAACTGCCGGTTTTACCCGCTGTAGAACGCGATGCGTTTCGCAACGCGATGGCGTGCTTAGGCGCAGCGGTAAATATCATCACCACCGACGGCCCCGCCGGACGTGCCGGTTTTACCGCCTCGGCGGTGTGCAGCGTCACCGATTCGCCGCCGACGCTGTTGGTTTGTCTTAATCGCTCAGCGTCGGTGTGGCCGATTTTCCGCGACAACGGTTATCTGTGCGTCAACACACTTGCCGCTGGGCATGAAGAACTCTCGACGCTGTTTGGCGGCAAAACGCCAATGGTAGAACGCTTTGCCGCCGCTGACTGGCACACGCTGGCCAGCGGTTCACCGCTATTAGACGGCGCACTGGTGTCGTTTGATTGCAAAGTGGCGCAAGTGGTCAGCGTGGGCACGCACGACATTCTGTTTTGTGAAGTGCAGGCGCTGGTACGCAATGATGAAACCCACGGTCTGGCATGGTTTGACCGTGGCTATCATCACCTTTTACGGCAGGACGCCCGCTAACGCCGCCTTGTGCGGCCCGCTTTCACTGACACCCTGGAGATGACGATGGCGAGTTCCTGGTTCCCCCGCTGGCAGAAAAAGTCAGCCTTGACCGATGATGGGCTGATTGCGCCGGACGAAACGCTGCCGTTTGCGCAGACGGTCGTCCTTGGACTGCAGCATGCTGTGGCAATGTTTGGCGCAACGGTGCTGATGCCGTTGCTGATGGGACTGGATCCCAATCTGGCGATTCTGGTTTCGGGCATCGGTACGCTGCTGTTCTTCCTGATCACTGGCGGGCGCGTACCCAGCTATCTCGGATCCAGCGCGGCGTTTGTCGGCGTGATCATCGCGGTAACCGGCTTTAACGGCCAGGGACTCAACCCTAATCTGGCGCTGGCTTTGGGCGGCGTTATCGCCTGCGGCGCGCTCTATACCTTGATTGGCCTGATCGTGATGAAAGTCGGCACCGGTTGGATTGAGCGCCTGATGCCGCCGGTGGTCACGGGCGCGGTGGTGATGGCAATTGGTCTGAACCTGGCACCGATTGCGGTGCACGGCGTTTCCGGCTCGATGTTCGACAGCTGGATGGCGGTAATGACGGTATTGTGCATTGGTCTGGTCGCGGTTTTCACGCGCGGTATGATCCAGCGCCTGCTGATTCTGGTCGGTCTGATTGTCGCATGGGCGATCTACGCGCTGCTGACCAACGTGATGGGCTTTGGCAAACCGGTGGATTTCAGCGGCCTTGCCAGCGCGCCGTGGTTTGGCCTGCCGCACACCACCGCTCCGATCTTTGATATGCAGGCCATCGCGATGATCGCGCCTGTGGCGATCATTCTGGTGGCGGAAAACCTCGGGCACATTAAAGCCGTAGCAGGTATGACCGGGCGCAACCTCGATCCCTGGATGGGGCGTGCCTTTGTTGGCGATGGTTTGGCAACCATGCTGTCGGGATCTATCGGCGGCAGCGGCGTCACCACCTACGCGGAAAATATCGGCGTGATGGCGGTAACCAAAGTCTATTCCACGCTGGCCTTCGTGGCCGCTGCAGTGATCGCTTTGGTGCTTGGCTTCTCACCGAAATTTGGCGCACTGATTCACACCATTCCCGGTCCGGTGATTGGCGGCGCATCAATTGTGGTGTTTGGGTTGATTGCGGTGGCAGGCGCACGCATTTGGGTGCAAAACCACGTGGATTTCAATCAGAATGGCAATTTGATCATGGTAGCGACCACGCTGGTGCTGGGCGCGGGTGATTTTGCTCTGAAGATTGGCAGCTTCACCATTGGCGGCATTGGCACCGCGACCTTTGGTGCCATCATCCTGAACGCCATTTTACAACGTCGCGGCGCCGCACTGGCGAACCAGGCGGCACGGCAACATCCTTAAGGTTCGAGCGGTGCCTGATCGGGCACCGCTTTCTTACGACGAATACGCAGCTCGCTGACGATCACCCCACAAACAATCAATGCCGCGCCCAGCAGCGCAGCAGCAGGTAGACGCTCGCCCGCCAAACGTCCCACCACGCCCGCCCATACCGGTTCACCGGCGTAAATCACCGTGGCGCGAGTCGGTGAAACACTGCGTTGCGCCCAGTTCATCGTCACCTGAATTAAGGCACTGGCTGCGCCCAAACCCAACGCGCTCAACAGCAGCGGCGTTGACATAGCGGGAACCGATTCGCCATTCGGGATCATCAGAACAAAAGCGCAGGCCGATGCCACCATCAGCTGAATCAGCGTTACGCGCCGCACATCAACTTGTCCGGCATAGCGGCTAATCAGGATAATCTCTGCCGCAATCGCTAGCGTACTCAACAAGGTGGCGATTTCACCGGCGTTCAGCGTCAAACTGCCATCCTGCGGACCGGCCACCAGCACTAAACCGGTAAACGCCAGCAGAATGCCCAGCCACGCCATCAGTCCCGGCGGACGGCGCAGAAATAACCACTGCAGCAGCGGCACCACCGGCACATACAGCGCGGTAATAAATGCCGACTGGCTGCTGGAAATGGTTTGCATACCCCAGGTTTGCAGACCGTAGCCGCCGGCAATCGACAACCCGATCAATGCGCCGGCTTTAATTTCCAGCCAGGTCACCTGCTTAAGATAACGACGGAAGAAAAAGGCCAGCAGCAGCGATGCGGTGGCAAAACGTAATCCGACAAAGAAGAATGGACCAGAATGCGCCATCGCCCGGTGTACCACCAAAAAGGTGCCGCCCCAAACCATGGTAATAAAAATGAGCACCAGCTCCTGACGCGAAATACGCAGGCTGAGACGAGAAGAGGAAGCGGACATAACGCACCAGAATAATCAGTTGGTGGTCAGTTTGCTCAGAGAGCGGGGAAATTGCAATGCTTGTTACCGCCGGGCGAACCCGGCGGCCGGGGATTAACGGGCAGTCGCGCTATTTCTTGCCGCGGCTGCGTCCCCCTTTTTCACCGGCTACAGAAGCGCGCTGTGGGTCGTTTCTGAAATTACCCCCGCTGTTTTTGCCGCCTTTGCGACCCGCTTCTGCGGCCCTTTCACGGTCCTCTGCGAAATTGCCTGATCCTCCACGATGTTCGGCCATCATTTCCTCCAGGGATTGAGCGTTCAGATTAGGGGCTGATCACGATGCTGCCGTGAAAAGCACGGCGGCGGACATTCCGCTCGCCTGATTAAATAATAGACAACACAACGGTGAGATCGGCCTGATATTCATAATTTGAAACAGATAATTCACTAATTTATCTGCGAAAAACCAAATTTACCGCCGCGTTACAAGCAGTTAGCCGACACTTATTGGAACCTGCTTAACCTCTGTACAGCAGCCTGCGCAGGCTCTTCTATACTTCTGATTACTCATCACCCCAGCAGGATGAAAACTATGGCAAAGATTTTGGTGCTCTATTATTCGATGTACGGACATATTGAAACCATGGCGCAAGCCGTGGCCGACGGTGCAAAGAGCGTAAGTGGCGCGGAAGTCACGATATTACGCGTGCCGGAAAGCATGGATGCCGAGCGTTTCGCCCAGGTTGGCGGCAAAGTGAATCAGGCCGCGCCTGAAGCGAAACCGGAAGATTTGCCGCAGTACGATGCCATCATCGTTGGCACACCCACGCGCTTCGGCAACATGGCGGGACAGATGCGTAACTTCTGGGATCGCACCGGCGGTCTGTGGGCTTCGGGCGCACTGTACGGCAAAATCGCCAGCGTCTTTGCCTCCACCGGCACCGGCGGCGGCCAGGAGCAAACCATCACTTCCGTCTGGACCACCCTCGCCCACCACGGCATGGTGATCGTTCCTATCGGTTATGGCACGAAACAACTTTTTGACATTTCTCACGTACGCGGCGGAACGCCTTACGGCGCGACTACGCTGGCGGGCGGAGATGGATCGCGTCAACCTTCGGCGGAAGAACTGGATATTGCCCGTTATCAGGGTCAACACGTCGCCGGACTGGCGGTTAAGCTGCAGGGATAAAATCCACAACAGGAGATCTTCATGACAACAGAACAGTCAAAAGAGCATCACGTGGGCGAATGGGCATCACTGCGCCACACTTCACGCGAAATCGCGGAAGCCATTTTTGAGGTAGCCAACTACGACGAACGTTTAGCCGAGCAGATCTGGAGCCAGCAAGGCAGCGATGAAGTGCTGATTCGCGCCTTCAAAAAGACCGACCAGGATGTTCTGACCTGGGACGACAAAACGGTCGAACGCAAAAACGTTTGAGTGACAGGCGGGCATTGTCCCGCCTTTGTTACCTTTACATCACCAAGGAGCCTTGTATGTCAGCCTATCAAAGTATCAATCCAGCCAATAACCAACTGCTAAAAGCGTGGAACGAGCACGATGATGCCTATGCACAACAGGCGCTTAAAACCGCAGATGCGCTTTATCATTCCGCGTGGAGTAAAGGCGATATTCAGCCGCGTTTGCAGGTGCTGCATCGTTTAGCCGACCTGATCGACCAACGCGTCGAAGAGCTGGCGACCATCGCCAGTAAAGAGATGGGCAAGCTAATTGGGCAAAGCCGTGGTGAAGTGAAAATCTGTTCGCAGATCGCCCGCTACTACGCTGAACATGCCGCAACATTTTTACAGCCGCAGCCCTACGCCAGCGATGTGGGCGATGCCTGGCTTGAGTACCATCCGATTGGCGTGATTGTCGCGGTTGAACCGTGGAACTTCCCTTACTATCAGCTCATGCGCGTGCTGGCACCAAACCTGGCGCTGGGCAATCCGGTACTGGCTAAACACGCCAATATCGTGCCGCACTGCGCCGATGTATTTGAAAAGCTGGTGGAAGAAGCCGGTGCGCCAAAAGGCGCGTGGACCAATTTGTTTATCTCTACCGATCAGGTTGCGGATCTGATCGCCGATCCACGTGTGCAAGGTGTGGCGCTGACCGGTTCCGAACGCGCCGGTAGCGCCGTGGCGGAACAGGCCGGTAAACATCTGAAGAAATCGACGCTGGAATTGGGCGGTAACGATGTGTTTGTGGTGCTGGACGATGCCGATATCGATGAAGCGGTACGTCAGGGCGCGCAAGCTCGCCTCAGCAACTGCGGCCAAGTGTGTACCGCTGCCAAGCGCTTTATTCTGCACGAGAAAATTGCCGATACGTTTATGGCCAAATTCAGCGCGGCTCTGCAATCTGCCACGCCGGGCGATCCGCTCGACGAGAAAACCACGCTCGGTCCGCTCTCTTCGAAAGATGCGCGCGATCGTTTAGTGAAGCAGGTTGATGAAGCGGTAAAAAATGGCGCGCGCGTGGAATTTGGTGGACGTGCCATTGATGGCGTCGGCTGCTATTACCAGCCAACGGTGCTTACCGGTCTAACGCCAGATAATCCAGCTTACTATCAGGAGTTCTTCGGCCCGGTGGCGCAGGTGTATGTGGTGGCGGACGATCGTGCCGCTGTGGCGCTGGCGAATGATTCAAATTACGGCTTGGGCGGTTCGGTCTGGACCAAAGACATTGCGCGCGGCCGTAAGATGGCGTCGCAGATTGAAACCGGCATGGTGTTCATCAATTCGCAGAGCGATACCTCAGCAGAGCTGCCGTTTGGTGGCGTGAAACGTTCCGGTTACGGACGTGAGCTGTCGGATTTGGGTATTAAAGAGTTCGCTAACCAAAAATTGGTTGTGGTTGCCGGTTAAGTTCAAAGGCATAAAAAAACCCCGCTTCGGCGGGGTTTTTTATTGGTAGCAAACTCAGTTGCTGGTCGCCGCTTTTGCCGGCTCTTCTGGCTTGGCTGCCGTGGCATCGGCTTGTGCTTTCTGTGCAGCTGCCGCATCGGCCTTAGCTTTGTCATCCGCTGCTTTTTGGGCGGTGGATTTCTCGGCTTTGGCTTTCTCGTCAGCGGCTTTCTGCGCTGCAGCTTTATCCGCCTTCACTTTCTCTTCAGCCGCTTTCGCGTCTGCAGCCTTCTGTGCTGCGGCTTTATCTGCTGCGGCTTTATCTGCTGCTGCTTTGTCTTCAGCCGCTTTATCGGCAGCGGCCTGATCGGCTTTCTGCTTGGCATCATCTGCGGCTGGTGCGGCCGCCGCTGGTGCTGGCTGTTCTGCCGGAGCAGGTGCAACAGCAGGCTGCAGTGGCGTACCTTGCAGAGCGCCATTCAGTGCGCCGGTGAATTGATCCCAGCTGCAGTAGCCGTTGGCATCCGTTTCACAGCCTGCCAGTTGCAGCGTGACGCGCTTCGGTGGGTTTTTCAGGCTCAGCACATCGGCATCGCGCAGCTGATCGGCCGTTTGATAGACATACTCAATTTTCAGCAGATCTTTGTTGTTCTTCACATCGTGCCAGCGTTCGAATACCACCTGACCGCCAATTGGCGTTTTCTCATCGTTGCCCGGCAGTTCATAAGGCTTAACCTGCAGTGCGCTGAGTAACGATGCGATGTTGGAATCATGACCGACCATCAACGTCACTTTTGGCGCGTTGGCTTTGTCCTGATCGACTAACTGGCTGCGGATGTAATCCACCAGCGGTGCGGCCACTTCGCGCGCCACTTCAGGAGAGGCGAACAGCGCATCCTGATAACCGTTTTTGATCGACGCCAGCTCTTTCCACTGCTCAGGCGTTTTGATCTGGCCCCAGGCAACCTGATCGGCCGGGAAACCTTCGTAATATTGCAGCGTGAACGCGTCCACCAGCGAGTTGCCGATTTTCAGCGGGCCGCTTACGTTTGGCTCTTTACCGTTATCCGCGCTGAAGGTGTTATCGCCGCTGCTCAAATCACACTGCTTTTTGCCGTTACAGGCCGGGGCAGATTTGTAATCAACAATTTTTTCCAGATGCTGGAAGGCAGGTTTCAGTGCCAGCTTTTCATTGGCGGCGGTCATGGCAGCCAACGCTTTCTTGTTGAATTCATCGCTGCCGTCGGTGACGACCGGATTGAAGATAGGATCCATGGTGCCCATCGCATCCTGATGCGTTACCGCAATATCACAGCCAGGGAAGGCGCCAGTGATAAAGTACTGCGCGGTCGCCACGGTGCGCTGCAGGCTGTTGGCGTAGACAAAGATGTTGCTGCTATCCGGGCAAGTACCATTCTGGACTAAGCCCTGCTGTGCCAGCCACTGACGGGTGTAATTACCCATGTAGACTTCCAGCACGCCACCTTTGGTGGTGAGCTCACCGCCCGCGACATCCCACTGCGGCCAGCTCTTTTTGGTGGATTGTTCCAGTACGCTGCCGTTATTGGCGAGCGGCGCACGCAGATTATGACGGCTTAACATCAGCACCTGCTGGAGTTGCATATCTCCATCCGCAGCATATGCGGACATGCCCATCGGGAGCGCAGCGATGACTGACAACGCGCAAAGACTCAGTTTCTTGATCATTGTGCCTATTCCATAATTCATCAGTGAAACACTCTGGCTTTCAAACGATTAGCCCGCCAAAGAGCGAATTACCGCACAGTGTAACTCAGCTTGCATCGGAAAATCGCCAGATGTTTGCAAAAAACCGTGCATGGAATATAGCAGTAAACGCGCGTGGCGTTAGGCAATGGCAGCAGATTGAAAAGCAACGCGATGTTTTTCGGAATCTGTGAACGCAGAAAAGCAAAAAGCCCGCATTTCTGCGGGCTTCTTTAATATGGCGGAGGAACAGAGATTCGAACTCTGGGATGGTTTCCCATCGACGGTTTTCAAGACCGTTGCCTTAAGCCACTCGGCCATCCCTCCGGGGATTTTTTTGTTGCGTCACTCAGCGAGAGTGAATGGCGGAGGAGGAGAGATTCGAACTCTCGGATGGTTTCCCATCGACGGTTTTCAAGACCGTTGCCTTAAGCCACTCGGCCACCCCTCCGCAATGAGGCGCACTATAAACATCCCCCATAACGATGTAAAGCCTGCAATGAATCGTTCGGCTGAAAAACAGCCAAATTCTATTTTTTCGGCGTCAATTTCGCCATTCTGCTCAGCGAAACAGCAATTTATCGCGTAAAGATGGGTAAAACGCCTTTTATGTCTTTCAGGCGCTGCGTATCCTCGTGCCATATTTGGTGTTTCTCTCTTTAAGGAGCGCGTGATGGAAAGAGTTTTTAGCTCGTCGCAGCAATCGTTAGTCAGCACCCACAAGGTGCTGCGCAATACTTATCTGTTACTTGGCTTTACGCTGGCCTTCTCGGCGGTTACCGCAACACTGAGCACCGTGTTTGCGTTGCCTTCACCGGGTCTGATTCTGATGCTGGTGGGCTTTTATGGTTTGATGTTCCTGACGCATAAACTGGCTAACAGCCCGGCAGGTATTCTGGCCGCCTTCGCCTTTACCGGTTTCCTCGGTTACTGCCTTGGCCCAATCCTGAGTTCGTTCCTGACTGCGGGCATGGGTGATGTGATCGCTATGGCCTTGGGCGGCACGGCGCTGGTGTTCTTCGGTTGCTCGGCCTATGTGCTGACCACGCGCCGCGATATGTCATTCCTGAGCGGCATGATGATGGCCGGCTTTGTGGTGCTGCTGGTGGCGGTGGTTGCTAACATCTTCCTGCAACTGCCTGCGCTGCATCTGGCGATTAGCGCCCTGTTCATTCTGTTCTCTGCCGGTGCCATTCTGTGGGAAACCAGCAACATCATTCATGGCGGCGAAACTAACTACATTCGCGCCACCGTGAGTCTGTATGTCTCGCTGTATAACATCTTTGTTAGCCTGTTGAGCCTGCTGGGCTTCGCTAACCGCGATTAAGATGCCGTAACCGTTATTAAACCCCGCTTCGGCGGGGTTTTTGCTTTTTATGGCCGGGCGAATTTACAATGTGTCGATTAACGCAATGAGGAATGACTGTGAATTTTGCCGGTAAAGAGATTGCCACCGATGCGGAAGGCTATTTGAAAAATAGCGCGGACTGGAGCGAACCGCTGGCCGCCGCCATTGCGGAGCAAGAGGCGATCGTGATGAGTGAAGCGCACTGGGAAGTGGTGCACTTTGTGCGCGCGTTTTATCAGGAATTTAATACTTCGCCGGCGGTGCGCATGCTGGTGAAAGCCATGGCGCAGAAGTATGGCGAGGAGAAAGGCAACAGCCGCTATCTGTTCCGCCTGTTTCCGGAGGGCCCGGCGAAGCAAGCGACCAAAATTGCCGGATTGCCAAAACCAGCCAAGTGCCTGTAATCAGCCGGTGGTGAATCGCGTAGGCACTTCCCTAGGCTGATGCGGCTCCACCAGCACTTTGTCCACCCGCGCGCTACGCGGCCCGCCCGCTTTTAGCCAACTGATCAATGCATCGACCTGCTGCGCTTCACCGGACGCCAGCACTTCAACGCTGCCGTCCGCCAGATTGTGCGCATAACCGTTTAGATTCAACTCTCTGGCCTGCGCTTGCGTGTGGTAGCGAAATCCCACGCCCTGCACGATGCCATGCACCCAAATTTTGCAGCATGTGGTTGCCATTACGTTCTCCCATCACCTTGCGTTGCAATTTGCCGCCATCCGCCGGAAAATGGCGCCTCATTTTTTCAGGTAAGCATAGCAAACTATGACCGTTCGATTGATTCTCGCAAAGGGACGTGAAAAATCCCTGCTCCGCCGCCATCCGTGGGTGTTCTCTGGTGCCGTTGCACGTATGGAAGGTAAAGCCCAGTCTGGTGAAACCATTGATGTCTGTGACAGCAATGGCAAATGGCTGGCTCGCGCCGCGTATTCTCCGCAATCACAAATTCGCGCACGCGTCTGGAGCTGGCAACAGGATGAGTCAATCGACATCACCTTCTTCGTGCGCCGCTTTGAGCAAGCGCAGCTGTGGCGTGACTGGCTGGCAAAACGTGACGGGCTGGACAGCTATCGTCTAATTGCCGGTGAGTCCGATGGCATGCCGGGCGTCACCATCGATCGCTTCGGCAACTTCCTGGTGCTGCAGCTGTTATCTGCGGGTGCCGAGTATCAACGTCCAGCCATCGTTTCAGCTTTGCAGCAGTGCTTCCCGGAATGCGCTATTTACGATCGCTCAGACGTCGCGGTGCGTAAAAAAGAGGGACTGGAGCTGGCACAAGGCCCGGTTTCGGGTGAACTGCCGCCACCGCTGCTGCCGATTACTGAACACGGCATGAAGCTGTTGGTGGATATTCAGGGCGGCCATAAAACCGGTTATTACCTTGATCAGCGTGACAGCCGTTTTGCCACGCGTGGCTACTCAGAGAATGCACGCGTGCTGAACTGCTTCTCTTACACCGGTGGATTTGCGGTTTCGGCCTTGATGGGCGGCTGCCGTGAAGTGATCAGCGTTGATACTTCGCAGGACGCACTCGACGTGGCGAAACAGAACGTTGAGCTCAATAGTCTGGATGTGTCGCGCGCCCAGTTCGTGCGTGACGATGTGTTCAAACTGCTGCGTCGTTATCGCGACAGCGGCGAGAAGTTCGACCTGATCGTGATGGATCCGCCGAAATTCGTTGAGAACAAGAACCAGTTGATGGGCGCGTGTCGCGGCTATAAAGACATCAACATGCTGGCCATTCAGCTGTTGAATCCCGGCGGCGTGTTACTGACCTTCTCCTGTTCTGGCCTGATGCCGACCGATTTGTTCCAGAAAATCATCGCGGATGCCGCCGTTGATGCCGGTCGTGATGTACAATTTATAGAGCAGTTCCGTCAGGCAGCCGACCATCCAGTGATCGCCAGCTATCCTGAAGGGCTTTATCTGAAAGGTTTTGCCTGCCGCGTGCTGTGACTTGAAAACGCTGTCCCTGCCTCCATATTGGTTACAGGGCAGTCTTTTGGGAGGTCACAATGATTACGACTAAATTTGGAATTGGACAGCAGGTCCGACATCGTCTCTCCGGGGTGCTCGGTGTTATCGTGGATGTCGATCCGGAGTTTTCGCTTGATGAGCCAGAAGTTGATGATGTCGCTGCCAGCGAAACTCTGCGCGCTGCGCCCTGGTATCATGTAGTGATGGAAGATGAAGAAGGCGATCAGGTGCATACCTACGTGGCGGAAGTTCAGCTGGCGGGAGAAACCTCCTTCGAACATCCCGAACAACCTTCAATGGATGAGCTGGCCGCATCAATTCGGCAACAGCTGCAGGCACCCAGCCTGCGACATTAATAACAACGGCGACTAAGTCGCCGTTTTTGTTTAACGCGTGATACCTAAACGCGGAATTTCAATCTTCGGACAGCGATCCATCACTACGGTCATACCTGCGTCCTGCGCCAGCACCGCCGCCTGCTCATTAATCACGCCCAACTGTAACCACAATGTATCCGCCCCAATGGCAATCGCTTCCTGCGCTACGCCCCACGCCGCTTCGGCATTGCGAAACACATCCACCATATCCACTTTTCCAGGTACATCCTCCAGCGTGGCATAGGCGGTTTGGCCAAGAAGTTCTTGGCCCGCCAGTTTAGGGCTCACTGGAATCACGTCGTATCCCTGATCGAGCAAGTATTTCATCACGCCATAGCTTGGGCGATCGGGACGATCGCTGGCGCCCACTAACGCGATACGTTTGGTTTTAGTCAGCACATCGCGAATCGTTTGATCATTCATCTTTTTTCTCCTGGTTCATTCGCTTAAGTGTAGATGGCATTGCGCATTAGGCTGCAACTGCCGGGCACGAGAACTTTGCGCAGCAGCACGAATAAATATGTAAAAATGTAAATTTACTGCCATAATGTAATACTTTGCTACACATAATCGATTTATCCCCTTCTGCCGGGAGTTGAAATGAAGCTGTCTTTAACTGCTACGGGTTTACTGCTGTTGCTCGTATCAGCCTCATGCCAGGCCATCACTCTCAAGCTCGATCCCGAGATCGAACTGCTGGTGCTGGACGGGCGTAAAATCTCTGGCTCGCTGCTGAAAGGTGCTGGCAGCCTTGAGCTGGAGCGTGGGCAGCATCAGTTTCTGTTTCGTGTGGAAAAACCGGGCGCTGACGCCGCGCACTTTCAATCCGTGCCGATGATTGTCACTTTTAACGCCAACGCCCATTCGGTGGCGATTCGCTTGCCCGCGCTCAATAATCGTCGCGAACGCACTACCTTCGACAAAACGCTCAACTTCCAGCTGATTGATGAACGCGGCATGGAGATCACCAGCCTGCGCGACCATTTGCCGAAGGAAAGTGATAACGATTTCGAAAAGGCGATGGTGAATTATAATCGTGATGCCCACGCCGCTTCGGTTCCGCGTTTTGCCTTACATTCGCTGAGTGCCAGCGAGGCACAGCTGAATATGGATTACGCGTGGCAGGACGTCAGCGATCTCCCCTCTTTGCAAGGCTGGTTCAAGCGTTTTGATGCCGCCACACGTCTGCGTTTTATTAGCTGGATGAAAACCTTACGCACAAGTTGATAGTGATGAAACGCCAAGGGTAAACTCCTGCATTAACACATAATGCATGAGAAGAAACAGGAAGCCCTATGGAGCAGACCGTTCGTACCCTTCAGGTTCAGAAACATATCGCCCTCGTTGCACACGATCACTGCAAAGCCTCGCTGCTTGAATGGGTGCAAATCAACCAAAGCACGCTGCAAAAGCATGTGCTTTACGCTACCGGCACCACCGGCAATCTGATTAATCGTCATACTGGATTAGACGTTAACGCCATGCTGAGCGGCCCGATGGGCGGCGATCAGCAAGTGGGCGCGTTGATTTCGGAAGGCAAAATTGATGTGCTGATTTTCTTCTGGGACCCGCTGAATGCGGTGCCGCACGATCCGGATGTCAAAGCGCTGCTGCGCCTCGCCACAGTATGGAATATCCCGGTGGCCAATAACCGCACCACCGCAGACTTTATTATTCAGTCACCGAAATTTGCCCAGCAGATTGAGATTCAGATTCCAGACTATCAGCGTTATCTCGCCGAACGTCTGAAACCCTAATCATCAGGCCTTACGGCTTTGCGGCACACCTAACTCGCGCAGGTGTTCGACAAATACCGAAGGCCGATCTTTATCGAACATTAGCCATACCTGCTGGCGCGCGCGCGTCATCGCCACATACGCCAGCCGCCGCTCCTCCGCATCCGGGAATTCTTCCGGCTGCGGCAGCAAACCCTCTTCCATGATGGATTCACGCGCTTGTGCCGGAAAACCGTCGCGTCCCTGATGCAGCCCCAACACAATGACGAAATCCGCCTGTTGGCCTTTGCTGGCATGAATGGTCATAAAATCCAGCTTTAACTTTGGCCAGCGCGTTTTGGCTTTATCGAGGATTGCGGGGCGCAAATGGTGGTAACGCGCCAGCAGCAGCACGCGCTCATCGGGTTTGGCATAGCCGCTCAGTTTATCGAACAGCGCTTCCAGTTGCTCCTGCGGCAGCAAAGTCACCGATTTTTTATTGCCCTTGCTCAAGCTATTTAGCGGCTTGCGCAGCTGATGCGGGTTTTGCTGCACGAAGCGATTGGCAATCTCACCAATGCGATCGTTAAAGCGATAGGTGGTATCCAGCACGCAGCGATCGCCATCACCGAAATAGTGATGGAACGCAGTGGTCAGACTCATTTCGGCACCGCTGAAGCGATAGATTGCCTGCCAGTCATCGCCCACCGCGTAAAGGCTGGTTCGCTTGTTTTGCTGACGCAGCGCCGTCAGCAGTGCGGCTCGCTGCGGTGAGATATCCTGGAATTCATCGACCAGAATATGCTTCCACGGACTGATAAAGCGCCCTTTCTCCAGAATGGCAATCGCCTGATGAATCAGCCCGGAGAAATCGACCGCGCCTTCCTCTTTCAGCGCGCTTTTCCACGCTTTAAGCAGCGGCGCCATCAGTTTGACGCGTTTGCTGAAGTTATCGCGCTGCGCTTCTGCCACATCCGCGATCATTGCCGCCTGCGCGCCGCCGTGCATGCGCATCAAACCCAGCCAGCGCTCCATGCGCGATGCGATACGCTGCGCCAGTTTGTCATCCTGCCAAAACGGGCCTTCGGGAATTTCCCACTCCAGCTCATCCTGCAACCACTGACGCCAGCCGCTGGCCTGCGCTTTTTTGCTGTTGCACTGCTCGCGCCACGTCTCAATTAGCAGCTGTCGCCGCGCCTTGCTGTCGCTCTCCAGTTTGCTAATTACCGGTTGTTTGTTACTGCCTTCGCGGATGATATGCAGCGCCAGCGCATGGAAGGTACGCGCCTGAATCGCGCTCTCGCCAAGACGCGTTTGAATGCGGTCATTCATCTCTTCTGCCGCCTGACGACCAAACGCCAGCAGCAGAATTTGATCCGGTTGCGCCAGTTTGCGTTTCAGCAGCCAACCCGCGCGCGCCACCAGCACCGAGGTTTTGCCGCTGCCAGCACCCGCCAGCACCAGCAGCGCATCTTCGCCATTCACTACAGCTTCACATTGCGATGGATTGAGCGGCGTGGTTTCAACCGTGGAGAAGAATTCGTGATAATCGCTGAGGATCTTGCTGGTCCATTCACGATTGCGTTGGCGAATGGCCGTTTCACCCTGCTCCAGCCATTGCTGGCAGAATTCCCAGCGTTCACGACAGTTGTCAAACTCGGCAATACGCGCGAGGGGCAACGGCAAGGCAGAAAACTGGCGCGTAATGCTCTCTTTCACCGCGCTCAGCTCACTGCGTTTCAACCAGCGATCCTGCTGCGTAAAGGCGAGGATTTCCTGCTCCAGCGCGGCGAGCACCTCGGCGCTCACCTCGCTCATCTCCTGGCTCCACTGCTGCCAGGCGTGCTGCAAGTAGTGGAAAAAGCGCTGCGTTTCCTGCCATTCGGTGCCATGCAGGCGCACCACTTTCTCATCTGGCAGCAGAAACTCCAGTTCGCCCCACACCATGCCGCGCTTGCAGGCAATGTTGAGCAGCTGGTTAAACGGAATCAGATATTCATGGCGATCGCCACTGACTTCCACGCCGGCGGCCAGCAAGCGCACCCGATTATAGGGATGCTGTGCCAGACGTTTACCCATTGATGTTGCTTTCAGTTCCATGTCCGCACCGTCATGTGGAATTCGATATCGCGCAGTTTACCTGTCAGACTCTTGGCGCTCCAGCCTTAAAAAGAGCTAAACTTGGCGCCACATATTGCGGATTGCAAAAGGAAAAACACGTTTATGCGTACCGTACTTAATATTCTTAATTTCATTCTCGGCGGCTTCTTCACCACCCTCAGCTGGCTTTTCGCCACGCTGGTGAGCATCGTACTGATTTTCACGCTGCCGTTGACGCGTTCCTGCTGGGAAATCACCAAGCTGTCTCTGCTGCCTTTTGGCAACGAAGCGGTGCATGTCGATGTGCTGCGCCCCGACAGCAAAAGCCATGTGATGAATACTGGCGGCACCTTCCTCAACATCTTCTGGCTGATTCTGTTTGGCTGGTGGCTGTGTCTGGCGCATATCTCGGCCGGTATCGTGCAGTGTCTGACTATCATCGGCATTCCAGTTGGCATCGCCAACTTCAAAATCGCCGCGATTGCGCTGTGGCCGGTGGGCCGTCGCGTGGTCTCCGTTGAAGAAGCGCAGGCCGCGCGTGAAGCCAATGCGCGTCGCCGTTACTGAGGCCGTTAAATGATTCATGACGCCTTGCCAGGCTGGCGACGTTATCTGTTTAACAGCAGCCTGCGCTATTTGCTGCGCATCTTCTTTGCCTTAACCGGATGCGCGGCGGTGCCGTGGTGGCTGCACCAAATCGAGTGGACCATTCCGCTGACGCTGGGTGTAGTCGCTGCGGCGCTGGCGGATCTCGACGATCGCTGGATTGGGCGTGTGCGCAATCTGTTGATCACGCTGGTGTGTTTCTGTATTGCTTCGGTGTCGGTGGAACTGTTGTTTCCCCATCCGTGGGCATTCGGTTTGGGTCTGGCGCTTTCCAGCTGGGGCTTTATTTTGCTCGGTGCGTTGGGACAGCGTTATGCCACCATCGCCTTTGGTGCGCTGCTGATTGCGGTTTACACCATGCTGGGCATCGGTTTATTCCCACAATGGTGGATGCAGCCAGCGCTGCTGTTGATCGGTGCCCTTTGGTACAACTTGCTGACCTTTATCGGTCATTTGATGTTCCCGGTGCGCCCGGTTCAGGAGCAGCTGGCAGGCAGTTTTTCCCAGCTGGCGCGCTATCTGGAAGCCAAAGCGAACCTGTTTGATCCCGACGGCGGCGATCAGGATGACGCTACGCTGGTTGCCACGGCGATGGTTAACAGCCAGTTGGTGGCACAGCTGAATCTCACCAAAAGTACTATTCAAAGCCGTTTGCGTGGTGATCGCGGTTCACGCAGCACACGCCGCAGCTTGCACTACTATTTTGTCGCGCAGGATATTCATGAGCGCGCCAGCTCCTCGCATCTGCAATACCATTTGCTGCGTGATAACTGGCGTTACAACGAAGTGCTGTTCCGTTTCCAGCGCCTGATGAATATGCAAGCGCGTGCCTGTAGGCAACTGGCGGAGACCATTTTGCTGCGTCAGTCGTGGCATCACGACAGCCATTTTGAACGCACCTTCGAACGTCTGGAAACCGCACTGCAACGTCTTCAACAGAATGAGCCGCAGGATCCACACATTCACGCGCTGTTTTGGCTGCTGCGTAATCTGCGTGCTATTGATGCGCAACTGGCGTCGATTGAATCAGAACAGATGCTGGCCGAACCATCCCCGCAGAGCGATCACCATCTGTCACGGGAAGGACTCAGCGGCTGGGCGGATATCCGCTTGCGCCTCAGTCGCCATCTTAGCCCGCAATCTGCCCTGTTCCGTCATGCGGTGCGTATGTCGCTGGTGCTGTGCGTTGGCTACGCCTTCATTAAAATCACCGGCGTCGATCGCGGTTACTGGATCTTGCTGACCAGCCTGTTTGTCTGCCAACCCAACTACAACGCCACTCGACGACGCCTTGCATTGCGTATTGGCGGCACCTTAGCCGGCATTGCCATCGGCCTGCCGGTCTTGTGGCTGGTGCCCTCGATTGAAGGCCAACTGGTGCTGATTGTACTGAGCGGCGTGCTGTTCTTCGCCTTCCGCCAGATTCAGTATGCGCAAGCCACCTTGTTTATCACTTTGCTGGTTCTACTGTGCTTCAATTTGCTCGGCGAAGGTTTTGAAGTGGCGCTGCCGCGCGTGGTGGATACCTTACTGGGCTGCGGTCTGGCGTGGCTGGCCGTGGCCTTTGTCTGGCCAGACTGGCGTTTTCGCAAAATCACTGCCGTTGCCGATCGCACACTGAATGCCAACTGCCGCTATCTGGATGCGATTATGGAGCAATACCATCAAGGCAAAGACAATCGTCTTGCTTATCGCGTGGCACGTCGCGATGCGCATAACGCCGATGCCGAGCTAGCGTCAGTCGTGTCAAACATCAGTGGTGAACTCAAGCTACAACAACCGCTACGTGAGAATGCGTTTCGACTGCTGTGCCTGAACCACTCCTTCCTCAGCTATATCTCCGCATTGGGAGCGCACCGCGAACATCTCGCGGATAGCACCTTACTTACCTTACTGGATGACGCCGTCTGCTTTATTGAGGATGTGCTGCAGATCGACCGGGTTACGGATGCTCAAGCTACTGAGATGCAGCAGGCGCTAATGCAACGCATGAGCGAGATGAAAAACAGCCCGGATACACGCGCACCACTAGTGATTCAGCAATTGGGCTTGTTAGTCGCGCTGCTGCCTGAAATCGCCCGTCTACGCCGTACCCTCGTCAACGATTAAAGCGGTTGATGCTCCGCCGCGTGCTGGCGGAGCATTTTTAGATACCAGGTATAAAGCTCTTGCCTGATTGCGCTGGGTAACGCTGCTTCATGATGTCCTGATATTGCACCTTCCAGCGCCAACAGCGTTTTTAACCCAATGTGCTTATTCACCGCCCGCAGTTTCAGCCAGCTTTGTCGCGACCCTGTTTCACACAGCAATTGCACCGAACTGATCCCTACCTTATGCAGCATCAGCTCCAATCGCAGGCTTAAATTCGGCAGGTCTTTCAGACGCAGCGAGACAAGTCTGGTAGCCGCTTCGTCCTGTGCGGCACGCAGAGAACATGCTGACAGCTGCAATAACTGTTCAGGGTTTTGCCACAATTGCGTATCCACTTTGAAGTAGCTCAGTGTCACCGGCACGCCACGCTTACGGTACACCAGCGGTTCCAGTGAACGCTGTGCGTTATAGACGTGAAGCGCCTCGCTGGCTCGAAGATAGAGTGCATCCTCATTGATATACGCAAAAATTACCTTCTCAACAGTCAGTGCATAACCACCAAATTGCGTGCGCGATTCAATTTTACCTAATGCTGCCAACTGCGCTTTCGATTGCTCAACTACCGGGTTATATCTCTTCATAACGCCCCCTTCAATGGATTCCATGCGCGGGAAATTTCCTATAAAAGCTCGCAGATTCATCTGGTTAGAAGATAAAAAAAACGATTTAGCTGTTCAATGAATAAAAGCAGGCGGGCGGGATCTTGTGCAGAAATTGCGAGGCGTTTTCAGAAATTGAGGTTGATCTTTATCCAGGAAGCCATTACTGTACATCCATACAGTTCATTACTGAGTGATTAAATTATGCGTACTCATTTCTCTGGCTCTGCTGACCGTTCAAATCGTTTCGCTTCATCCAGCTTAGCGCAACCTTCGCTGGGTGGAATCACTGAACTGCGTTCCAGCGAACAACCTGGAATGATGCAACTTATGCTGTTGCCGGTACTAAAACAGCTGAGTGAGCAATCACGCTGGCAGCTGTGGCTCACTCCAGCACATAAGCTGAATCGTAACTGGATGCAGCAGTCGGGATTGCCGTTAGAAAAGAGTATGCATATCACCGAATCTGAACGTTTTAACACCGTGGAAAGTATGGTGAAGGCATTACGTACGGGTAATTACAGCGTCGTTCTTGCCTGGATTCCGTACGAATTGAGTGATGAAGAGCGTTTAGAATTGGAACAAGCAGCGGCGGAAGGTGAAGCACTCGGTCTGATTTTGCGTCCGCACGGACGTCAATATGCCCCTTCCAGACAACCTAACTCAGCAAAAATTCCGTCTGAATTGTTTCATTAAGTAAATTCCAGGAATTTTCTCAGCATTTTTTTTGCATAAGTTGCATCTAAGCTACTGATTCTTTTCCCGCCAGCTATGACAATGGCTTAGACGCTTTTTTGTTTTCTAATACCGAAGATTTAGCCAGGTGATTTGTTAAAATGTGTGTATAAATCGCTGTTTTTTTGCTGCCCGGCGTCACATCATACTTGTAAGTTTCCAATCTCGTTGTAGACTTTAGCTCGCCAGGGTGCTCAATAACCTCCGTTTTTTCGGTAGAGTCAAAAGCGAGCGTTTAGACCCGGCGAAGGATTAACACAAAGAGCAACCTTTTTGCTCATTGCCTATTTGGATGATAACGAGGCGCAAAAATGAAAAAGACAGCTATCGCAATTGCAGTGGCACTGGCTGGCTTCGCTACCGTAGCGCAGGCCGCACCTAAAGATAACACCTGGTACACCGGTGCTAAACTGGGCTGGTCTCAGTATCACGATACTGGTTACTACGGTAACGGTTACGCGAACAACGACGGTCCAACTCACGAATCTCAGCTGGGAGCTGGTGCATTCGCAGGTTACCAAGCTAACCCGTACCTGGGCTTCGAGCTGGGCTACGACTGGTTGGGCCGTATGCCTAACAAAGGCAACGTGACCAATGGCGCGTTCAAAGCACAAGGCGTTCAGCTGGCTGCTAAACTGAGCTACCCAATCACCGAAGACTTCGATGTCTACACCCGTCTGGGTGGCATGGTATGGCGTGCAGACTCTACTCAGAACACCGATGGCGTTCGTCACAGCGACCACGACACCGGCGTTTCTCCGCTGGCTGCTGTTGGTGTTGAATACGCACTGACCAAAAACTGGGCGACTCGCCTGGACTATCAGTGGGTTAACAACATCGGTGACGCAGGTACCGTTGGTGCGCGTCCAGACAACAGCATGCTGAGCGTCGGCGTTTCTTACCGTTTCGGTCAGGAAGAAGATGCAGCGCCAGTTGTAGCTCCGGCTCCAGCTCCAGCGCCAGTTGTTGAAACCAAGCGTTTCACTCTGAAGTCTGACGTTCTGTTCACCTTCAACAAGGCAACTCTGAAGCCAGAAGGTCAGCAGGCTCTGGATCAGCTGTACAGCCAGCTGAGCTCAATGGATCCGAAAGACGGTTCTGTTGTAGTACTGGGCTTCACCGATCGCATCGGTTCAGAGCAGTACAACCAGAAACTGTCTGAGAAACGCGCTCAGTCTGTAGTTGATTACCTGGTATCTAAAGGTATCCCTTCTAACAAGATCTCTGCACGCGGTATGGGCAAATCTAACCCAGTTACTGGCAACACCTGTGACAGCGTGAAAGGCCGTAATGCCCTGATCGACTGCCTGGCGCCAGACCGTCGCGTTGAAATCGACGTGAAAGGTATCAAAGACGTTGTAACTCAGCCACAGGCTTAAGTTATCACGCAGTAAAAAACCCCGCTAAGGCGGGGTTTTTTTATGGCTGAATGTAATGAGAACGAAAAGAATTCTACTCTTTTTCCGAGCCACCATTCCCAAGGATCGCCTGCAGATCTTGCTTCAGCGTAGACATCTGGCTGGCATACTTCTCTTTGCGTTCGGCATCTTCAATCAACTGGACGATGGTTTCTGATAGCGTATTACTGCGACGCTGTGCCAATCCCGCTAGTCGCTGCCACACCAGATATTCCAGATCGATCGATTTCTTACGCGTATGTTGATGCTCGGCATTAAAGTGACGCTTACGGCGCGCACGTATCGTCTGCTTGAGACGATTCTCCAAATCAGGATGAATGTGCTGAGCGATCCACTCGTTAACCTCAACCGGGCTATTTTCCATCGATAGCAACGTATCAACCGCAGCTTGCGCCGCGCTAAGCTCAAGATGACGGGTGATCAGTTCACCCTCCCGATGCTTTTTCACCAGGTATTTCCACTTCCATCCACTTTCAAGATTTTCGAGTTGCTGGTATTTCATCGGAATCTCATCGTGATCACGTAACAAACTAAGAATAACAGCTTTTTTCCTGGATGCAGCAAGGAAAAACATGTTGCAGCCGTCACAATCCGGGCCGGAACTCCGCCGTGATTAACCGGGTTGATTCCTGTATAATCGCGCTTTTCCTAAATCAGACTAATGCGAATATTTTGACCAGCACTCAAATTACGTGGCAAGCCCTGCAGCCGGATAGCGACCGCTACCAATCCATTTTCTCGAACGTCTCACTGGAAGATTGCGATAGTCTTGCCGCGGTTCAGCCGCGTCTGCTGAATGCGCTGGCGCATTTACATCATCAAACCCTGGGTTTTCCACTGCTGTTATTGCGCAGTCAGGAAAATAGCGATTACCTGGCCTGCATCGCCGATGCAGCGCAGCGTTTCCAGCCGGATGAGATTGCTCTCTACGGTGGTGACTATCATGTGATGGGCGACAACGTTAGCCTACTCGCGCCCACCGATATCAATCGTCCGTTCACCAGCCAGGGCGGCGTGCATTTCGCCGACTGGATTGAAGCTGAGCAACTGTTCGGATGTGTACGTCAATATAAAGACCGTGTGCAGCCTGAACCAGGCTTACTGCATCGTGCCAATGGCGGCACGTTAATACTTGCGGTCAATACTTTGCTGGCACAGCCGCTGTTGTGGCTACGTCTACGCAAGTGCATTGAGCAAGGTCGCTTCGATTGGTATTCACAGGATGAGCGTCAACCGCTGCCCGTCGCCATTCCCTCGCTACCGCTGCAACTGCGTCTGGTTCTGTGTGGCGATCGTGATGCACTGGCCGCCTTCCAGGAAATGGACGTAGAAGTTCATGAGATGGCGCTGTATAGCGAATTTGAAGAGAGCTTACAGATTCTCGACGAAGACGACATGACATCATGGTGCCAATGGACTCTAACCCAAGCTGAACAAGCCGGATTAGCGCAGCCTGAAGCGGATTTCTGGCCATTGTTGATCACCGAAGCGGCACGCATGACCGGTGATCAAGACACCTTACCGCTTTGCCCACGCTGGCTTCGTCGTCAACTGCAGGAAACGGCGCTGCATGGCGACAGCATCAATGCCGAAGCGCTGAAAGAAGCACTGGAAGCACGCCAGTGGCGTGAAGGCTTCCTCGCCGACCGTATGCGCGATGAAATCCTGCTTAATCAGATCATGATTGAGACCGAAGGCGAAGTGGTTGGCCAAATCAATGGCCTTTCAGTGGTTGAGTTCCCTGGTCATCCGCGTCCGTGGGGCGAACCTTCGCGCATTACCTGTGTGGTTCATCCGGGCGATGGCGAGTTCACCGATGTGGAGCGTAAAGCCGAATTGGGTGGCAACATTCATGCGAAAGGCATGATGATTATGCAAGCCTACCTGATTGCCGAGCTGGAACTGGAGCAACAACTGCCCTTCTCGGCTTCGCTGGTGTTTGAACAATCCTATTCCGAAGTAGATGGCGACAGCGCCTCGCTGGCCGAGCTGTGTGCGTTAATCAGTGCACTGGCTAACCAGCCAGTTAACCAGCAGATTGCGGTGACCGGTTCAGTGGATCAGTTTGGTAACGTGCAGCCCGTCGGTGGCCTGAACGAAAAAATTGAAGGCTTTTTCCACATCTGCAACTCACGTGAACTGACCGGTAAGCAAGGTGTGATTTTCCCTGCCAGTAACGCGCGCCATCTCAGTTTGAATCAGGACGTAGTGGAAGCGGTTAAAGCCGGACAATTCCATCTTTGGGCCATTGAGAGCGTCGATGAAGCGCTGCCGCTGCTGACCGGCATTGCCTGGCAGAGTGAAAGCGGCGAATCATTGCTTAGCACCATTCAGGAACGCATTACCCAGTTGAATCAGCAGGAAGCTCGCCTGCGTCCATGGCCATTACGTTGGCTCAACTGGTTCAACCACAGCTGATAAGATTGCTCAGCGTACAACTGTTCGCTAATATTCGGGCTTCACTAAAAGAAGGCATATTGAGAACATGGTAGATAAACGCGAATCCTATAGTAAAGAAGACCTGGTTGCCTCGGGTCGCGGCGAACTGTTTGGCGAAAATGGACCGCCGCTTCCATCCAACAACATGTTGATGATGGACCGCGTGGTCAAAATGACCGAAGACGGCGGTAAATTCGATAAAGGTTTCGTAGAAGCCGAACTGGATATCCGCCCTGACCTGTGGTTCTTTGACTGCCACTTCATTGGCGATCCGGTGATGCCGGGTTGTCTTGGCCTTGATGCGATGTGGCAGCTGGTTGGTTTCTACCTCGGCTGGCTGGGCGCAGAAGGTAAAGGCCGCGCATTGGGCGTGGGTGAAGTGAAGTTCACTGGACAAGTCCTGCCTACCGCGAAGAAAGTGACCTACAAAATTCACTTCAAGCGTGTGATCAACCGTAAACTGGTGATGGGCGTGGCAGATGGCGAAGTCTTCGTTGACGGGAACCTGATTTACTCTGCGACTGATTTGAAAGTGGGTCTGTTCAAAGACACTTCCGCTTTCTAATCCTTCCAAACGAAAACCTCCGCACGCAGCGGAGGTTTCTTCCATAATGATAGACATCCAGCAGTGCTAGGCCACCGCTGACCTGTCCTCCATGGCTTGACGCCAACCTCCCAACCAGTGAGACCGTGCATCGATCAATTGATAAGGGCATATCTCTTTTGAACGCCCTGTAATCCCGGCTTGGTAGCCTCGTGAATGTGCTCGTTCCAGGCGGTCTCTCTTCTGTCTCTTCATGCCTCGTTTCCCTCATTTTTCAGGTCTGGTGGAATCTGGGTGGAAAGAAAGAGTGGCGATATAATGTTCAACCACAGTAATGTTCTAACCCGATGCAGAAGAAAGGTCAATGCGCAAAATTCACGCCAATGTCATGTTTTTGACGTTAAAGTGCCATGTAGAATTGTCAGTGGAATGTCTATCTGGCTGATTAGGCAATAAAAAAAGCCCCTGATTTGACTGCGATCACACTACAGCAAATCAAGGACTTAGCATAAGCATCGAACAAATCTTAATTTAGCGAAACGACACTATTTGCGATTTGTTGCGCCGTTTGCTGCCAGCCGAGAGCCAGAGTACGCACCAACGCATCATAGCCATCTTCAGTTTGCGGCAGCGTCAGATTAAAGCCATGTTTGATTAGGCGCCCTTGATGCTGCAGTAACCATTCGCCACTCACCACCACTTGCCCATCGTAACGTCCCTGGAAACCGGTGACATTGACGGAGAGCGTGTCGTGGCTATCGCCCAGCGGAGCACCAGCAACCAAACGACCAGGCAGCGCTTTGCTGAGATTACTGATCAGCGTTTGCTGCAGCTGTTGATCAAGCGGACTGGCCCACAGGTTATTGGCCGCAATCACGTACTTCACATCGCTGGTCTGATACACCAGGCCATTGCCCGCCATATAATCCGGCACCGTCACCTGCTCGACCCAAATCATCGGCTGTCCAGTGCCCGCGGCACTTTCAACGCGCGCCACATTATTGCCTGCCGGCAGCTGATAATAGGTATTTTCAATGGTGCTGCTGCAGCCTGACAGCAGCAACAGCGCCCCGATAATTAGCCCTTTTTTCACTGTTTCGCCCTCTTTGGCTGTGGATCCTGGCCCGGCTTGGCTTCAAACACCAGCGCGTTACTTTTGCTATTCAGCGTTTTCAGCACCGGCTGCAGTTCACGTAAAACCTGATCAAGCCGCTGCATATCGCCCACCAGCTTGCTGTAAGCCGGCGAACCTGGCTGCAGCCCTTTCATACTACGATTCAGTTCGCGCAGGGTTTGCTGCATATCTGAAGGCAGCGTTTTCATCGCCGGATTCGCCGTGACCTGATTGAGGTTATCCAGCGTCTTCTGTAGTTGCTGCAGCGTGCGCTGACTCTCTTTCAAGGTACCGGTGGCTTCGTTCAGCACAGGATTGAGTGGCAAGCCGTTGATCTTATCCAGCGCCGCCATCAATTTCTGCTGAATCTGCGCCAGGCCGCCGCTGACGGTTGGAATCACTTCCAGGCCAGCCACTTCATTCGGGCCTTTATATGCCGGTGCGTTGTCATAGAAATCAAGGTCGATAAACAGCGCGCCAGACAGCAGATTGCCGGTCTTCAGCGTCGCACGCAGACCGCGTTTTTTGCCTTCCTGTAGATGCTGCTCAAGATTGAAATCCCCGCCCAGACGATTAACAAAACGATCCGGCTCAATGCGGATCAGCACTGGCACACGATAGTCAGTATTCAGCGCCTGGTTCACGCCTGGAATCATGTAAGGCACTTGTGAAACCGTACCCAGACGAATGCCACGGAACTCAACCGGTGCGCCAACCTGCAAGCCACGAATCGAATCGGTGAAGAACAGCAGGAAATCGGTGTGAGCGCTGTAGAGCGAATCCTGGATGCTGCGCTGATCGTCGTACAGATGGTATTCCGCTTTGTTCTCCGCAGCACGGCCCAATTCAGCGCCATCCGGCACGTCAAAACTGACGCCACCGCTGAACAGCGTAGTGAGCGATCCCATCTCTACGCGCATGCCAGATGCCGACATATCCACCGCAATGCCGCTGTCTTTCCAGAAGCGCACGTTGGTGGTGATCAGGCGATCATAAGGCGCCGAGATAAACAGCTGGTAAGCCATCATGCGTTTATCGGTATCAAAGGTGCTGGTTTCTACCGAGCCGACACGATAACCACGGAACAGCACCGGATCGCCCGGATTCAGCTGTCCCGCTTTCTTACTGTCAAGCGTGACACGAATGCCTTTGGCATCCGGCGGCGCTAACGGCGGCGCATCCAGCAGTTGGTATCTCTCTGGCTTATCGCCCTTCGCGCCCGGCTGCAGTTCGATGTAAGCACCCGACAACAAGGTACCTAAACCGGAAATACCTTCGCGGCCAATTTGCGGTTTGACCACCCAGAATGCGCTATCGCCTTGCAGCAACTTTTCCATGCCGGAATTAAGACGCGCTTTAATCTCTACGTGATGTAGATCGTCGGTCAGAACCGCGCTTTCCACCACGCCGACGTTGACGCTGCGGCTTTTAATGGTGGTTTTACCGGCTTCAATGCCTTCCGCATTCTCGGTAATCAGCGTGACTTCCGGGCCCTGATGGCTGAAGTGATAAAAAAGAATCCATCCGCCGATTAACAGCGTGACGATGGGTACAATCCAGACCGGTGACCAGCGTTTAATCTGGTCGACCTTAGCAGTCCCGTGATGGTTGTCCGTCAAGACGCGGCTCCTTACGTTCAGTTTCTCGTTGTCGATCCCACAGCAGGCGCGGATCAAAGGTCATGGCGGCGAACATCGTGAGAATCACCACCATGGCAAACAGCAGCGCACCCGGCGCAGGATACACACTCATCAGCCTTCCCATCCGCACCAGCGCAGAGAGAACGGCGATGACAAACACATCAATCATTGACCAGCGGCCAACGAATTCAACCACCTCATAAATCACGTGCATCTTTTCATCATCGCGCCCCCCGCGTCCGCTGCCGTGCCAGCACAGCCAGGCAATCGCCAGCATTTTCAGCGAAGGCACCATGATACTGGCGATGAATATCACCAGCGCTACCGGCCACGAACCGTCGCTCCACAGCAAAATCACCCCGGCCATAATGTTCGAAGGATATTGCGAACCGAGCGTTTCGGTCACCATGATCGGCATGATATTGGAGGGAATGTAGAGCATCACCGAGGTGATCAGCAGCGCCAGCGTCCATTGCAGACTGTTCTTGCGGCGCGCATGCGCCTTCACACCACAACGCGGACACGCCAGTTGGTCGGCGGGCAGAATAGCGGTGCAACAAGGACAGCTACGCAAACCCTGCTTTAAGCCGCTAACACCGGCCAGCGGCACTTTCGGCAGCGGCGGTAACGGATCGATACGTTGCCACACCCAGCGGCGATCAACACATTGAAACGCCCGCAGATGCAGCACGCAGAACAGACACCACGGCCAGAAGCTGCTGCCGAGGCCAATTTCACCGTACGCCATCAGCTTAACGAAACTGACCAGCACGCCGGCCATAAAGATTTCCGCCATGCCCCAGCTACGCAGCTGAAACAGCACGCGCGCCAACCCAAGCCGCAGGTTATGCGGCATGCGAACGTTATTGACCAGCAGGATAATGGTGATCATGCAGAAGGCTGGAATGCCCTGCACGAACAGCAGAAACAGCGTTGCCAGGCTGCGGTAATCTTCACGATCCATCACCTGCGGGATTTCGAGCAGCGATATCTGGCTGCTCAATCCCGCGACGTGCATATTGATGAAAGGAAACAGATTGGCTAGCACCAGCATAAACAGCGCCGAAAGGGCGTAGCCGGTCGGACGTCGACGCGGCTCTTGCCAGTTGGCTTGCAGCGTGGTGTGACAACGCGGGCAACGCGCACGGCTGCCGACCGGTACAGCGGGCAGCTTTACTGTTAAATCACACTGTGGACAAAGACTCCACTGATGCGCTTGATCCGCTGCACACATGCTGACTCCTTCCGATTACGCGCCGTTTTTCAGCGCTTCCAGCTCTTCCCAACGTTCAAACGCCACTTCCAGTTCCTGCTCGGTTTGCGCTAACGCATCCAGAACCGGCTGGGTTTTATCGTGTGGCTGGCTGAAGAAGTCCGGATGACTCATTTTAGCCTGCAACTCACCAATGCGGATTTCCAGCTGTTCCAGTTTTTGCGGCAGCTGTTCCAGCTCACGTGCCAGGTTATAGCTTAGCTTGTTGGCCGGACGTTTGGCGGCGTCACTTTTGTCTGCAGTTTTCGCCGGTGCAGCCGATTTGGCCTGAGTGGCTTTACCCTGCTTATACGCGGCGCGCTGTTGCTGTGCATCGTGATAGCCACCAACAAAGGTACCGATTTCGCCGTTGCCTTCAAAGATCCAGCATTCAGTCACGGTGTTGTCGACGAATTGACGATCGTGGCTCACCAGCATCACGGTGCCCTGATAACCATCCACCAGCTCTTCCAGCAGCTCCAGCGTTTCGACGTCGAGGTCGTTGGTCGGTTCATCGAGAATCAGCAGGTTGCTTGGCTTGAGGAACAGACGCGCCAGCAGCAGGCGGTTACGCTCACCGCCGGACAAGGCGCGCACCGGCGTCATGGCGCGTTTCGGATGGAACAGGAAGTCCTGCAGGTAACCGAGCACATGGCGCGGTTTGCCGTTAACCATCACTTCCTGCTTACCTTCGGCGAGGTTATCCATCACGGTACGATCCGGATCCAGCTCGGCGCGGTGCTGATCGAAGTACGCGATTTCCAGCTTGGTACCGCAGTGCACGCGGCCGCTGTCGGCTTTCAGCTGATCCAGCATCAAACGCAGCAAGGTGGTTTTACCGCAACCGTTCGGGCCGATCAGGGCGATTTTGTCGCCGCGCTGCACCTGAGTAGAGAAGTCTTTCACCAGGGTTTTGCCACCCACACTGTAATTGACATCTTCCATCTCAAACACGATTTTGCCGGAACGTGCCGCTTCGCCGACCTGCATATTGGCTTTGCCCATCACTTCACGGCGTGCAGAGCGCTCGTTACGCAGCGCTTTCAAGGCACGTACGCGGCCTTCGTTACGCGTGCGGCGCGCTTTGATGCCCTGACGGATCCACACTTCTTCCTGCGCCAGCTTGCGATCGAACTCAGCGTTCTGCATCTCTTCAACACGCAACGCTTCTTCTTTACCGGTCAGGAACAGATCGTAGTTGCCCGGCCAGGAAACCAGCTTGCCGCGATCGAGATCGACAATACGCGTTGCCATGTTGCGGATAAATGAACGGTCATGCGAGATGAACACGATGCTGCCGCTAAAGGTCTTGAGGAACGTTTCCAGCCAGTCGATGGTTTCGATATCGAGATGGTTCGTCGGTTCGTCGAGCATCAGCACACGCGGGTTGCTCACCAGCGCGCGGCCCAATGCCGCTTTACGCAGCCAGCCGCCGGAAAGCGAGGACAACTCGGTGTCCGCATCCAGACCAATCTGCAGCAGCACGTCGTTGATACGGCTATCAAGCTGCCACAGGTTTTGGTGATCAAGAATGGTTTGCAGACGGCCCATCTCGTTGAGGTTCTTCTCGCTCGGATCTTCCATCACCAGATGGGAAATCGCGTGATAAGCCTTGAGATGCTCAGCCTGCTCGGCCACGCCTTCGGCAACGAAGTCGTAAACGGAACCGGTAATGTTGCGTGGCGGATCCTGTTGCAGACGCGCCACCACCAAATCCTGCTCATAAATGATGCGGCCATCATCCAGCGGCTGTTCGCCGTTGATGATTTTCATCAGCGTCGATTTACCGGCGCCGTTACGGCCAACCAGACAGACGCGTTCGCCCTCTTCGATATGCAGTTCGGTGTTATCCAACAGCGGCGCATCGCTGAACGAGAGGTAAGCGCCATGGATACTGATCAGTGACATAAAACTTATTCCTTACCGGCGTGGCTAACCAGCCAGCAGTTGTGAATTTGACGGTTGCGCGCGAAATCCTGCGACAGCGTTTTTTGGGTAATTTCCTGCGCCTGCAGACCCAGACGTTCTAAGCCGTCGAGATCCATTTTGAAGCCGCGCTTGTTGTTGGAGAACATAATGGTGCCACCGCGACGCAGCAGACGTTTCAGGTTCTGCATCAGCATCATGTGATCGCGCTGCACGTCGAAATCGTCTTCCATGCGCTTTGAGTTAGAGAACGTCGGTGGATCGATAAAGATCAAATCGAACTGCTCATCACTCTCGCGCAGCCAGCTCAGGCAATCCGCATGCATCAGGCGGTGCTGACGACCGGTTAAACCGTTGAGACGAAGGTTGCGCTCGGCCCACTCGAGATAGGTACGCGACATATCTACGGTGGTGGTGGTTTTCGCGCCACCCAAACCGGCGTGCACGCTGGCGGTGCCGGTATAGGCAAACAAGTTGAGGAAATCTTTGCCTGCGCTCATTTTGCCCAGCATCTGGCGCGCGATACGGTGATCGAGGAACAAACCAGTATCCAGATAATCGGTGAGATTCACCAGCAGGCGCGCATCAAATTCCTGCACTTCAAAGAAATCGCCCTTCTCGCCCAGCTTTTGATACTGGCTTTTACCTTTCTGACGCTCGCGGGTTTTCATCACCAGACGATTCGCCGGAATCTCCAGCACGCTCAGCGTGGCGCTGATCACATCAAACAGACGCTGACGCGCTTTATTCGCGTCCACGGTTTTCGGTGGCGCATACTCCTGGATCACCACCCAATCGGCATAACGATCGACCGCCACGTTGTACTCAGGCAGATCGGCGTCATACAGACGATAGCAGTCGATATTCGACTGACGCGCCCATTTATCCAGCTTCTTCAGATTCTTACGCAGGCGGTTAGCAAAATCTTCCGCGATCTGCGCGCCGCCTTCTGCGCTGGTCGCAGCCAGCTGATAGTTTTTCTGCACGCACTCAAGCGGGCCGTTTTTGGCTTTGAACTGGCGATCGGCACGCAGTTGCAAGCAGCTCAGCAACTCTGGCGAGGCGCTGAACAGCGACAGATTCCAGCCGCCGAAATTCTGCTTCATGATGCGGCCCAGCTGGCTGTGCAGCGCAATCAGCGCCGGTTCGCTTTCCAGACGTTCACCGTACGGCGGGTTGCTCAAGACCGTGCCGGTAATCTCTTTGCCCGCCAGCGGATTCTTCAGCTTGATCACATCCTGCTGCGCGAAGGTGAAAAGCTCGAACACGCCGGCACGACGAGCATTGGCGCGCGCCGATTCCAGCACACGGCTGTCATTATCGTAGCCAAAGAAACGGGCTGTCGTAGCGGCGGTGCCGACGCGTGCGCGCTCTTTCGCGGCAGCATGAACTTCCTGCCACACCGCCTGATTGTGTTTCTTCCAGCGATTGAAGCCCCAATGGGTACGCAGTAAGCCAGGCGCGCGATCGCAGGCGATCAGCGCCGCTTCCAGCAGCAGCGTACCGGAACCACACATCGGATCGACCATCGGCGTGCTGCTCTGCCAACCCGAACGCATCACAATCGCCGCCGCTAAGGTTTCTTTTAACGGCGCGGCGCCGGTTTGCTGGCGATAGCCGCGCTGATGCAGTGAATCACCGCTCAGATCCAGCGCGATGCTCACGCGATCTTTGTTCAGCCACGCATTGATGCGGATGCCCGGTTGTTCACGATCGACGTTCGGGCGTTCCAGGTTCTGACGGGTAAAGCTGTCAACGATGGCATCTTTGATACGCAGCGCACCGAACTGGCTGTTGCGGATCACCTCGTTGGTGCCGCTAAAATGGATGGCAAAACTGGTGTTGCTGTCGAACATCTCGGTCCATGGAATACTTTGCGCACCCACGTAAAGATCGAGATCGCTCCAGACGCCAAATTCTCCCAGCGGCAGCAAAATGCGCGAAGCCAGACGACTCCACAGCAGGCTTTGGTACATTACATGGTCGTCGGCCTGAAAGTGGACGCCGCCCTGCACCACCTGCAAATCCTGCGCACCCAGCGCGTCTAGCTCACTTTTCAACAGCTCTTCGAGCCCACGCGCCGTACTGGCAAACAGAGAATTCATATCGTCACTTTTTACTCTTGCTTAAATTGCTGCGCATTATAGCGAATCAGCGTGCTATGTCATAAAGTTAGCTTCTTTTAAACTTATGACCCTATTTCTGGAGTGGTGATGATTACGCTTTCACGCCTTTACATCCATCCCGTTAAATCTATGCGCGGTCTGCAACTGTCACATGCGCAGGTGCTGGAAAGCGGTCTGGGCTTTGATCGCATCTTTATGGTGACCGAACTGGACGGCACGTTTGTCACCGCGCGCCAGTTTCCGGAAATGGTGCGTTTCACACCTGCGCTGCTGCCGGATGGCCTGTTTTTACAAGCACCGGATGGATCGCAGGCGCTGATCCGCTTTAATGATTTCACCGCTGAACAGTCACCTACCGAAGTCTGGGGCAACCATTTCACCGCGCGTATTGCACCGGAAACAATTAATAGCTGGTTGAGCACCTTCTTCCCGCGTCCGGTGCAACTGCGCTGGACCGGCGCGGAACCGACGCGCCGCGTGAAGCGTTTTGATCATGTGCCGCTGAGCTTTGCCGACGGTTTTCCCTACCTGCTGGTGAACATGGCCTCGTTGCAGGATCTGCAGCAGCGCTGTCCGGCCAGCGTGCGCGTTGAGCAGTTCCGCCCCAATCTGGTGGTGAGCGGCGCGGCCGCGTGGGAAGAAGATAGCTGGAAGCGTCTGCAAATTGGCGAGATCACTTTTGAAATGCCGAAGCCGTGCAGCCGCTGCGTGTTTACCACCGTCGGCACCGAAACCGGCCGTAAACATCCTAATGGCGAACCGCTTACCACCTTGCAGGGTTTCCGCAGCGCGCAGGATGGCAGCGGCGATATCGATTTCGGCTTGAATTTGATTGCGCTCAACAGCGGCATTATTCGCGTCGGCGATGCAGTGACCATTTTAGAGAAGCAAACGCCGCGCGCTTACGGTGCCGGCGCCGTGGTCGAAACGCTGGCGCCGGTCGCCAGCAGTCACAGTACAGTAACCATTGATTATCAGGGTGCGAGCTTTAGCGGCGACAATCAGCAAGTGTTGCTGGAACAGCTGGAGATGCAGGGTTTCCGCATTCCCTACTCGTGCCGCGCCGGACTCTGTGGCAGCTGCAAAGTGACGTTGGTCGCGGGTGAAGTGAAAGCACTGAAGAAAAGCGCGGTGCGCGCAGATGGCACGATCTTAAGCTGCAGCTGTATTCCGGCAGGCGATATCGAACTGGCGTAAGCCGATTACACCGCCCGCGCAAAGTGGGCGGTTTGTTCCTGCTGCTGTGGACGTAAACGATCGTTCATGATCTTAATCGCATCACCCAACTGCATACCTTTACCCGCCACGGTTAACGCATTTTGCGCTAATAAGCACAGCGCCGCATTTTCACCGCTTTCAACCACGAACAGTTGTGCCTGCTCGCCGCTATCGGCTAGCGTCACCGCCACCATATCGCCCGCAGCCGGCTGCCAGCTGTGCGCGTGATGAGCAAAGTGCCAGCTTTTAGGCATTAACGGTTTGAGAAAACGGCTGGCCACCAGCGCGTTTAAAACTAATTCGGCACGCTGATCGCCTTTTAATCCACTCTGACGGCAACGTTCTTCAAAGGTAAAATAGAGCGCGGCGTCATCAACGCAAAAGCCGCTGACATTAAATGCATCAGGCGTCAGCATTTTGCGCGAGAAGCGCGAGCGAAATAACATACCGTCGGCTAAATCCAGCATCATGCGGTCATGCTCTGCGTCGAAATACCAACGCCAGTTGTCATCAGGTTTGATTTTCATGATCTGCCCTGTGGTTTATCGCTGCGCTAAATGGCGCTTAATTAAAAAAATAAATCTGAGAAAAAGCTGAAAAATGCACCAGCAGGAAAAAATATAAACGAGCCGAAGGGATAAATAAACCCCTCGGCGCAGTAAAGTGGGAAATGTCTTAGAGGTGGGTCACGATATCTTTAATTAAGCCTGGGCCTTTATAAATAAATCCGGAGTATATCTGCACTAATGTTGCACCTGCGGCAATTTTCTCGCGCGCAGAAACCAGCGAATCAATACCACCGACGCCAATAATAGGTAAGCGGCCCTGCAGCTCTTGCGCCAGGCGGCGAATCACTTCGGTGCTGCGTGACTGCACCGGACGACCACTTAATCCACCCGCTTCTTCGGCATATTTAAGGCCGGTCACCAGCGAACGATCGAGCGTGGTATTGGTGGCAATCACACCATCAATATGGTGGCGCAGCAAACTGTCAGCAACCTGGATCAATTCTTCTTCGGTAAGATCCGGCGCGATCTTTACCGCCACCGGCACATATTTAAGGTGCCGTTCTTGCAGCTCTTGCTGTTTTAATTTGATGGCAGAGAGAAGATCGTCCAGCGCTTCACCATATTGCAGCGTGCGTAATCCTGGCGTGTTCGGAGACGAAATATTGATGGCAATATAACCCGCGTGGGCATATACCTTTTCCATGCAGATCAGATAATCGTCTTTACCATTCTCAACCGGCGTATCTTTATTTTTGCCAATATTGATGCCGAGAATGCCTTTAAAGCGCGACTTTTTGACGTTGGCGATCAGATGATCAACGCCGTGATTATTAAACCCCATGCGGTTAATAATTCCTTCGGCGGGCACTAAGCGGAACATACGCGGTTTATCATTTCCCGGTTGCGCCAGCGGCGTTACCGTTCCCACTTCGACAAAACCAAAGCCCATCGCGCCAAAGGCATCAATGCACTCGGCATTTTTGTCGAGGCCGGCGGCTAAGCCGAGCGCGTTCGGGAAGGTTAATCCCATGCAGGTGACCGGACGTGATGGCAGCGACTGGCGAATCAGCCCTTCCAGCGGGGTGCCGCTGATAAAACGCAGTTGTTGAAAGGTGAGTTCGTGCGCACGCTCAGGATCAAGCTTAAACAGCGCCGGCCGGACGATAGGATATAACATGCACTCTCCTCAATGACGGAAACCAGGGAAGTCGGGGTGCACGGGAAAATGTGCGCCAGAATGGTAAGGTGCTCTGGCGCAAAAGTAAATTGTTCTACTGCATCACAATTTGATCGTTATCAGCGTCGTGCAGAATAGCGGCCAAGCTGTTCACGACACGCCTGCAGGCCACTGTAAATCGTCGGGCAGTACCACATCAGCTTCAAACGCGCGCTGTGCTGCAACACATTGCGCACCAGCTGATTCACCTGCGGCTGCCAATCTGTCGGGATCACCATGTGATTTTTGCGGATCTGCGACAAACAGCTGTGCATCACCGTTTGGTAATAGCTATCCAGCAAGGCCGCATCCACCGGCAGTTGCTGTTCACGCAGGAACTGTTCGCTGCTTTCACGCGCAATAAAGTAGTTTTTCACGTAGGAAAAATCGCGCGTGCTCTGCGACAACGAAGTCAGCATGAAGCGTTTGTAGTAGTAGCTTTGGCTGGTGCAATAGATGTTACGCGCCTGCAGATAGAGCGCGAACATGTACGGTGCATCTTCATGGTTCTGGATCGGCAGAAACTGCAGCGCCAGTTGATCAATCAAGCGACGCGAAATGATGCTGCTCCACACCACGCGGTGCGCCGACTGATGCTGCATCAGCGTACGCAAGCTGGTGCTGCCGCCGGGCAATAATCCACTGACGTGACGCTGATGAATGGTTTGATAGTGACGCTGCGCGGCGGGCAGATCGAAGAACATTTTTGCGCCAAAGCAGAACAGGTCAATATCCTCATGGCGCGCCTGCACGCGACGGAAGTCGGCGAACAAGTCGGTGGAGACAAAATCATCCGCATCCATGAAGTAAACAAAATCGCCGGTTGCCACTGACAACCCTTTCATACGCGCGGCACTGACGCCGCCGCGCTCACCGCTCAGCAGCATCACCTGCGGATGCTGTGCCGCAAACGCCGTTAGCCAGGCCACGCTGCTATCGCTGGAGCCATCGTCGATAACAATGATCTGTTCCGGCGGCGATGACTGCCGCAACAAAGAACTCATCGCTTCTGGCAGCCAGGGCGCGCAATTCCAGTTCGGAATGATGACCGAAACCGTAGGGATACGGTGAGATGACATCATGCTCATCCTCTTTCCTCAACGTTAAACAACGGAATTCTGAGACGCTTCAACACCACGCTGTGCAGCAGGCAGCAGACACCAAGATTGAACGCGCCAATCAAGCCGAGCCACAGCAGGTTGATCCAGCGATTTTGATTCCACTCGATCGGCAAGAAAGTGCTCAACCAGGCGATGGCGGCGGAAACCGCCCAAATCAGCATTACGTCGCGGGTTAACCAGGTGAAATGAATGCCCGGCGCGAAACGGCGATGCACCAGCCACGCCCAACCCACCAGATAGAAGATGTTTTGCCCCAGCCACAACCAACCGGTGCCCAACGCGCCGAAGTGAATAGCGCACCAGATATTGAGCGGCACCAGCAGCACGGCAAAGCAGGTGAAGCCTTTCATGTGCAGCTTGAGATTGCCGTTGATGTATTGCAGGTGATAAAGCAAGCCACAGATGGCCTGAATGCCGCTGCCCAACGCGTACAGGCTGAGAACAAACGACATCTCATCAACAATCTGACTCTTCTGCGTCCATGCCCACAGCAGCGGGCCGGCGTAACAGGCAATAGTAATGCTGAGCGGCGCCATAAAGATCGCCACCGCCTGCGTGGTGTAGCGATAGAGTTTCAGCGACTCCGCATCGCCCTCTTTACGGGTTTTCATGCCGGTCATACGTGGCACAATCGCCTGCATAATCGGGCTGCTGAGCAGCAGAATGCCGGTCGCAGCCGTCGCCACCACGGTAAACGAACCGTATTCGCTTAGTGGCAGCGTCTTGGAAAGTACCAATCGGTCGATTTGCGAAATAAAGGTCCACACCGCACTGGAGAATGCCGCGCTGAGGGCAAAACGAATAAAGGGTTTCAGCACCTCTTTAAGATCGCCGCGCTTCTCTTTGCGCGCCGCTTTGGGAATCAGCTGACAAGATTTATAGATACAGCAGGCTGCTTCGGCAATCGATACCAGCAGTTGCCAGACAAAGAACGCCAATACCGGATTAGAGAAGAACTGAATCACCAGCACTGCGCCGAAGGTGCGTAAGGTGGTGATGACCAGGTTGACGCCGTTCAGCCAGACTTGATGTTCGAAGCCGACAATCACGCTGCGATACGGACTGGTGCGCCAGCGAATCGCGGCGGTGATCACCATAATCGCCACGGCAATCACCACATCGCCCGCCGGAAGATGACGCGCATCCAGCCAATGCGTGGCAATCCACGGCGTTGCCAGCCAACCCAACACCACCAGCACAATGGTAGAGAACAGGAAGAATTTGGTCAGCGTGGCAAACAGCGCCGGGAACCAGACGAACTCCGCCTGATTTGCACGATAGCGCGCCGCTTCCCGCATTAAGGTAGTAGAAACACCGGCATCAAGTAATTGCAGCCAGGTTAATAAGATCGAAAAGAAGCCCACTAAACCGTAGGCTTCCATTCCTAAGTGTTGAATATAAAGTGGTACAACCAAAATACCTGACAGCGTCAGATAGATTTGACCAACATAGTTGGCAATCGCGTTACGTTTTATAGACATAGGTGTTTTGGCATCTGGGGATTATCTCAGTGGCCTTAAGCGTGACATAAAAGTATTCACGCGCACACCGGAGTTATTCTTAAAATTAACCTTGGTGCTAAGCGCCCAGCCTTTTTCTCATTTTCATCATGGAGAAATAGATGTCAGGTTGTTTCAGCATAAGTTTTTCCATTGCTCCCTTGGCCGGGAAGTTTTCCGCAAAGTAGGTTAATGCGTGGCGGGTATTATCTGAGAATTTCGCCGCACCACTTAACTCGTACTGGACTAATTGTAATAAGCCGCTGCGTAAATAACTTTCGCGATAGCGGTTTCGCTCCGGAATATAGTGTGACAAACGCGTGAGTTTTTCATAATCAGTAATGAATTGTTGATAAGTTAAGCGCGGCGAGGCATCGGCTTTGGTGGTCAGCGACGCTTCGCTGGCGTAATCGAGTACCCACGCCGTTTGCGTATGCAGTAATCCGGCCAGCATCACATCCTGAATACGCGTCAGCGGCGCACCCACGCGGGCCAGGCCAGCACGCAAGATCACCGCAAAGCCGCCCTGCTGCCACCAGCGTTGCTCATGCAGTTGCTGAAACAGCTGCAGAGACGAGTGTAAGCCGTTCGCCAGCTCGCGCTTCGCCAGCGAGATAATAAAGCAGTTCAGCTCTGGACGCTGGTCACTGAGCTTCGCCACGTCCTGCAGCAGGCTGGCCGGCAAGGCGCTGCGCTCCGCGCTGAACAGCAGAAAGTCATCTTCTGCCGGCGTGCTGTGCGGGAAGGTTGGCAGCAATGAAGAAGTAAGATGCGCGCCCGCGGCATCGGGTTGCAGCCAATAACACACCAGCTCTTCTTCTGGTTTAAGTGAGGGTGAGATGCGATTGAAGGTGGCAGGCACGACCTGCTGCTCAGTTAAATCCTGAGCAAATGAAGAACTACCCATATTTATCTCCCTAAGAATAAATTAGCTTGCCGCAACGGCAGTTCACGCCACAAAACGCGGGCGTAAATAAATAAGTGAAATATCGTTATCGTGTTCTAGCGGAAATTAGCTCAACCAATTATAAACAGGCCGGGGATTGTAATTCCAACCACTATTAGCATTAACACGTAACTTAAGAGATTCATTGTTTAGCGCGACTGCATGAAGTGTGAAGTTGATCTGCGCAAAGTTGCATTAGTTGTAACCGGCAAGATGAATGGCACGTATTTTATTAACCTTTATTCGTGTTTCGACATAAATTTCGCGAAATAAAAACCACGCTATATTAGGAAATAATCAAAGCTTGCTAAGGTTAATCCGATTCATGAAAAAACGAATAGTGGTGAATTGCTGATTTTTCCCCATATCTTTCAATAGTAACAGCCGCATTTATCCGGCATCCACGTGGTCTGTGTAAATATATTTCTCCGGTTACTCCTCTGTTTTACCCATGCATTACGACCCTTAATCATTAAACTCAGTCCAATGGGCCTCAGGATTTATATAACCGCCCACTTCCTGTACCGCTTTTCAGATTATGCCTAAGTACCCATCAGCAGCTTTTTTACCCTTCCTTTATATGTCGCTGGCTATCCCATTTTGCGACTTAGGATTACCAGATAAATCATTTAAGCCTCGCTGCCTGCTCTGACAGTATTGAACACATCAGTTCTGAATATCAGATAATCAATAACTTTCAGTTATAAGGAGTGACCATGCGGGTTATTACGCTGGCGGGCAGCCCTCGCTACCCTTCACGCTCTACTGCGCTGCTGAGCCTTTGCCAGCACGCGCTGGAAGCACGCGGCGTCGAAGTGATTCCGTGGAATATTCACAACTTCCAGCCTGAAGATTTGCTGTATGCACGCTTCGATTCACCTGCTTTAGCCGCGTTGAAAGCTGATTTGGCGCTGGCAGATGGCGTGATTGTCGCCACGCCTATTTATAAAGCTTCGTTTTCTGGCGCACTGAAAACTCTGCTCGATCTGCTGCCAGAGCGCGCGCTGGAGCACAAAGTGGTGCTGCCACTGGCAAGCGGCGGCAGCGCGTCACATCTGCTGGCGGTGGATTACGCGCTGAAGCCGGTGCTGAATGCGCTGAAGGCGCAGGAAGTGTTGCACGGCGTGTTTGCCACTGACGGCCAGATTACTGATTACGATCGCCAGCCGCTGCTCGATCCGCTGCTATCGCAACGCATTGACGAAGCGCTGGATACCTTCTGGCACGCGCTGCATCGTCGCCACCAACCTTACGCACAAGCGGTATAAAGGAAGAGAGATGAAAAGGATATTGACGGGTTTACTCATGCCAGCCGTAGCGGCACTGCTCACCTTGAGCGTGAGCGCCCAGGCCGCCGACGCACCCGAACAGTTGCGTATCGGATATCAGAAAGGTTCGGTGAGCATGGTTTTGGCGAAAACCCATAAGCTGCTGGAGCAGCGCTTCCCGCATACCAACATCAAGTGGGTGGAATTCCCGGCGGGCCCGCAGATGCTCGAGGCGCTTAACGTCGATAGCATCGATTTGGGCAGCACCGGCGACATTCCACCGCTGTTTGCGCAAGCTGCGGGTGCCGATCTGCTGTACGTCGGCTCGGAGCCACCTAAGCCGCAGGCCGAAGTAATTCTGGTGCCGAAAGATAGCCCGATTCACAGCGTGGCCGAACTGAAAGGCCATAAAGTGGCGTTCCAGAAAGGCTCCAGCTCGCACAACTTGCTGTTGCGTGCGCTGGAACAAGCCGGACTGAGCTTTAAAGATATTCAGCCAACCTATCTGACACCCGCCGATGCGCGCGCCGCGTTCCAGCAAGGTGACGTCGATGCCTGGGCGATTTGGGATCCTTACTACTCAGCCGCCCTGCTGCAAGGCAACGTGCGCGTGCTGGCCGATGGCAGCAAACTCAATCAAACCGGCTCCTTCTATTTAGCCACGCGCAAATACATCGAGGCTAACGGCGCCTTCGTGCAGCAGGTTCTGAATACCTTCAGCGACGCCGATGCATTAACGCGCAGTCAGCGCGACCAGAGTATCGATCTGCTTGCAAACGCCATGGGCTTACCGAAACCGGTGATCGCCAGCTATCTCGACCATCGTCCACCCACCACCATTACGCCGGTCAGCGCCCATACCGCGCAGGCCCAACAGCAAACGGCCGATCTATTTTATGCCAATCATCTGATGCCGGTAAAAGTGAATATCGCTGACCGCATCTGGCATCCACAATCCGCCCAGCCTAAAGGAAATTAATCATGAGCGTATCCGTATTTTGGTTTCTCCCGACGCACGGCGATGGTCACTATCTTGGCACAGCGGAAGGTTCGCGCCCGGTTGATCATGGTTACCTGCAACAGATTGCGCAGGCAGCGGATCGCCTTGGCTTTGGCGGCGTGCTGATCCCCACCGGCCGCTCCTGTGAAGATGCCTGGCTGGTGGCAGCATCACTGATTCCGGTGACGCAGCGTCTGCGTTTCCTCGTTGCACTGCGTCCGGGCGTGATTTCACCGACGCAAGCGGCGCGTCAGGCCGCCACGCTGGATCGTCTGTCGAATGGTCGCGCGCTGTTTAATCTGGTTACCGGCGGCGATCCGGAAGAGTTGGCAGGCGATGGCGTATTCCTCGATCACCGCGAACGCTATGAAGAATCCGCCGAGTTTACCCGCGTCTGGCGTCGCGTAAGCGAAGGCGAAACGGTCGATTACGAAGGCAAGCATGTGAAAGTGCGCGGTGCGCGTCTGATGTTTAAAGCGGTGCAGGAACCGCGTCCGCCGCTGTGGTTTGGCGGATCGTCGGATGCCGCGCAGGATCTGGCCGCCGAGCAGGTTGATGTTTATCTCACCTGGGGCGAACCGCCCGCGTTAGTTAAAGAGAAGATTGAGCAAGTGCGCGCCAAAGCGGCGGCACAAGGCCGCACCGTGCGCTTCGGGATTCGTCTGCACGTGATTGTGCGTGAAACTAATGAAGAAGCGTGGCAAGCGGCAGATCGTCTAATTGCTCACCTCGACGATGCCACCATCGCCAAAGCGCAGGCCGCGTTTGCGCGCACCGATTCAGTGGGCCAGCAGCGTATGGCGGCACTGCACGGTGGACGTCGCGACAAGCTGGAGATCAGCCCGAACCTGTGGGCCGGTGTCGGTCTGGTGCGCGGCGGCGCGGGAACCGCGTTAGTGGGTGATGGCCCAACCGTGGCGGCGCGCATGCAGGAGTATCAGGATCTCGGCATCGAGACCTTTATTCTCTCCGGCTATCCGCATCTGGAAGAGGCTTATCGCGTTGGCGAGTTGCTGTTCCCGCACCTCGATTTGGCGATTCCGGAAGTACCGAAGCCGCGCGTGGTGCAAGCGCACGGCGAAGCGGTGGCCAACGACTTCACGCCGCAAAAAGTGTCACAGAGCTAAAGGATTCGATCATGGCGAACGTTAAAAAACAGCTGAGTAATGCGGTGCTGCCCTGGGTGTTGCCGGTAGTGCTGATTGCGGTGTGGCAACTGGCATCGCAAGTGGGTTGGCTGTCGACGCGCATTTTGCCGTCGCCAGAAAACATCCTCATCACCTTCTGGAAGCTGACGGTGAGCGGTGAACTGTGGCAAAACCTGGCGATCAGCAGCTGGCGTGCCGCCATCGGTTTCTCTATCGGCGGCTCGATTGGTTTGATTCTGGGATTGATTACCGGCACCTCGCGCGTCGGTGAACGCTTGCTGGATACCTCGGTGCAGATGCTGCGTAACGTGCCGCATCTGGCGCTGATTCCGCTGGTGATTCTGTGGTTCGGCATCGATGAATCCGCCAAAATTTTCCTCGTGGCGCTGGGCACCTTGTTCCCGATTTACCTCAACACTTATCACGGCATTCGTAACATTGATCGGGGTTTAGTCGAGATGGCGCGCAGCTACGGCTTGTCTGGCTGGAGCCTGTTCATTCAGGTGATTCTGCCGGGTGCGCTGCCTTCGATTATGGTTGGCGTGCGTTTTGCTCTTGGCCTGATGTGGCTGACGCTGATTGTCGCCGAAACCATTTCCGCTAACTCCGGTATTGGTTATCTGGCGATGAACGCGCGTGAATTCCTGCAAACCGACGTGGTGGTGGTGGCCATCATTCTCTATGCCCTGCTCGGCAAACTGGCTGACGTTGCGGCACAACTGCTGGAGCGCGTCTGGCTGCGCTGGCATCCGGCCTACCAATTGAAGGAGAACGCATGAGCAACGCAACCCTAAATCCGGCGCGTTTAAATCGCGGTACGCCGGTTGGTGTGAATGGCGTCAGCAAGCAATATGGCGATCGCACCATCCTGAATAATATCGATCTGCATATTCCGTCCGGGCAGTTTGTCGCCGTCGTCGGCCGCAGCGGCTGCGGGAAAAGTACCTTGCTGCGTCTGCTGGCGGGCCTGGAATCGACCACGCGCGGTGAGTTACTGGCTGGCAATGCGCCGTTATCCGAGGCACGCGAAGATACGCGTTTGATGTTCCAGGATTCACGCTTGCTGCCGTGGAAAAAGGTGATTGATAACGTTGGGCTGGGACTGAAAGGCCGCGAATGGCGTGCCGCCGCGCTGGACGCGCTGGAAGCAGTGGGATTGGCGGACCGCGCCAACGAGTGGCCTGCTGCATTGTCCGGCGGACAGAAACAGCGTGTGGCGCTGGCACGTGCGCTGATTCACCGTCCAGGTTTGCTGCTGCTCGATGAGCCACTCGGTGCGCTGGATGCGTTGACGCGCATCGAAATGCAGGGATTGATTGAGTCGCTGTGGCAGCAGCATAACTTCACCGTGCTGCTGGTGACGCACGATGTCAGCGAAGCGGTGGCGATAGCCGATCGTGTGCTGCTAATCGAGGAAGGACAGATTGGCCTGGATTTGATCGTCGATTTGCCACGCCCACGCCGTCGTGGATCAGCGCGGCTAGCAGAGCTGGAAGCGGAAGTACTGGATCGGGTGATGAAGCGTGGCTCGTCAGAACAGCCGTTGAAGTTTGCGCAGCAGAGTTAGTGATAGAGGTCGCCATAAATGGCGACCCTACGGTTACTTTTACGCGTTCAACGCCTTGGTAATCTTCTCGTAGAGATCGCCTGACAGCTTATCCAGCCCTTTCAACGTTTCCAGCGCCTTACGCATTAGTGCCTGACGATCGGCATCGTAACGTTTCAGGCGAATCAGCGGCTCGATCATGCGTGCAGCCACTTGCGGGTTGCGCGTGTTCAGATCGGTCAACATCTCCACCAGGAACTGATAACCGCTGCCATCTTTGGCGTGGAATGCCGCTGGATTGCCTGAGGCAAACGCACCAATCAGTGAACGGATACGGTTCGGGTTGCCCATGGTGAACGAACGGTGATTCAGCAGCTTACGCACGTTGCTCAGCACATCCGCCGCTGGGCTGGTGGCTTGCAGCACAAACCATTTATCCATCACCAAACCATCCTGATGCCAGCGCTCATCATAGGCCGCCAGCAGCGAATCGCGGCATGGCAGGTTCGCCGCTACCGCTGCCGCCAGCGCCGCTAATGCGTCGGTCATGTTGTTCGCCTGCTGATATTGCGCCTGCACCAGCTTGTCGGCCTGTGCCGCATCGGCAAACGCCAGATAGCCGAGGCAGACGTTTTTCAGCGTGCGCTTGCCAATCTCCGCATGCTCAATTTTGTATTCGCCGCTTTGGTTGGCCAGATAGAGCGCGAAGAATTCATCACTCAACTCTTTTGCTAGCGTACGCACCAGCGCATCGCGCACTGCCGAGATCGCCAGCGGATCGATAACATCAAACAGTTCGGCGATTTCATTCTCAGACGGCAGCGACAGAATCAGCGCTTTCAACGCAGGGTCGCCCTGCTCATCCAGCAATACCGCGCGGAATGCATCAGCCACATGCAGCGGCAGCGACAGCGGCTGACCCTGCTGATGGCGCGCCACGTTGAGGCGAATGTAGGTGGCCAGCAGGCTTTGCGCCGCATCCCAGCGCGCGAAGTCGTTGCGCGCGTGGCGCATCAGGAAGGTAAGTTGCGCATCGCTCCATTTATAGTCGAGCTTCACTGGCGCAGAGAATTCACGCAGCAGCGACGGCACCGGCTGGAAATAAACGTTATCGAAAATAAAGGTCTGGAACTCTTCGGTAACGTTCAGCACGTGATGCACCGGATGACCATTATGCTGCAGCGGAATCACCTTGCCTTCGTTATCGTACAGTTCGATATCCAGCGGAATGTGCAGTGGCAGCTTCTCTTTCTGCTCGGCGGTGGCCGGCGTGCGCTGGGTGACGTGCAGCGTGTACTGTTCCAGCTCTGGATTGTAATCATCGCGCACCGTCAGGATCGGCGTGCCCGCCTGGCTGTACCAGCGGCGGAACTGCGACAGATCGACATTCGACGCATCTTCCATCGCCTGCACGAAATCATCACAGGTCGCCGCGCTGCCATCATGACGTTCGAAATAGAGTTGCATGCCTTTCTGGAAGTTCTCTTCGCCAAGCAAGGTGTGCATCATGCGGATCACTTCTGAACCTTTCTCATACACCGTTAAGGTGTAGAAGTTGTTCATCTCGATAACCTGATCCGGACGGATCGGATGCGCCATTGGGCTGGCGTCTTCCGCGAACTGCGCACCGCGCATCACGCGTACGTTATCGATACGGTTCACCGCGCGCGAACCGAGATCGGAGCTGAACTCCTGATCACGGAACACCGTCAAACCCTCTTTCAGGCTGAGCTGGAACCAGTCGCGGCAGGTCACGCGGTTGCCGGTCCAGTTGTGGAAATATTCGTGACCGATAACGGCTTCAATACCGAGGTAATCTTTGTCGGTGGCGGTTTCAGCTTTCGCCAGCACATATTTGGAGTTGAAGACGTTGAGGCCTTTGTTCTCCATCGCGCCCATATTGAAGAAATCCACCGCGACGATCATAAAGATGTCGAGGTCGTACTCGAGGTTAAAGCGCTCTTCATCCCACTTCATGCTGGCTTTCAGCGAGGTCATCGCCCAATCGGCACGATCGAGGTTGCCGCGATCGACAAAGATCTCCAGCGCCACATCACGACCAGAACGGGTAGTAAAGCTATCGCGTAATACATCGAAATCACCGGCCACCAGCGCAAACAGGTAGCACGGTTTCGGGAACGGATCTTGCCACTTCACCCAATGGCGGCCATCTTCATGGTGACCACTCTCCAGCTTGTTGCCGTTGGAGAGTAAATAAGGATAACGCGCGGCATCGGCAATGATGGTGGTGGTGAAGCGCGCCAGCACGTCTGGGCGATCGAGATACCACGTAATGTGGCGGAAACCTTCGGCTTCACATTGGGTACAGAGCGCCTCGCCAGATTGGTATAACCCTTCCAGCGCGGTGTTTTTATCCGGATGAATGTCATTAATGATGGTCAGAGTGAAGTTGTCCGGTAGCTGGCTGATGAACAACGCGCCCTCTTCTTCGCGGTAATGCGACCACGGATTGCCATCCACCGCCAGCGATACCAGCGTGAGATCTTCGCCATCCAGACGCAGTTCCGCATCGGCAGCGCCAATACGCTTCACCTGACTGACCGCCGTGACGCGCGTCGAAGCTGCATCCAGATCAAAAGTCAGGTCGATATCGGTAATGGTATAATCCGGCGCACGGTAATCGTGGCGATATTTAATTTGCGGCTGTTGCGTCATGAGTCCTTCTCGCATCGTTAAATCGTTAATATGTTGACCCGTCAAAGTCTAAGCGGGTTGTGCCTTGGTTGCCACGGTCAATGCGTGCGTTCGTTGAAAAGGCTACAATTCATTAACAATGGCACAAATGACCCTCGACCTGCCACCCGCAATTATGGTGTGATCGCGGTCATTACTGTTTTATACTCCTGCGTCTTTATGACTTTGTTGAACACCGGGCTCTGCTCCGCGGAAGAGGATGCTGAAACGCACCATGACTGGACATGCTTCCCCGATTTTGACCACGCTGCTTGATACCGATGCGTACAAGCTTCATATGCAGCAGGCCGTCTATCATCGCTATTATGATGTCCCGGTTACGGCGGAATTTCGCTGCCGTGGCGACGAACTGCTCGGTATTTATGCGGACGAGATCCGCGCACAAATCGAAACCCTGCAAACGCTCGCCCTGAGCGACGATGAGTATCACTACCTCAGCGGGCTGCCTTTCTTCCAAAGCGATTACCTTAACTGGCTGCGCCAGTTCCGCCTCGATCCTTCACAAGTCAACGTGCGTAATAACAACGGCCATCTGACGATTCAGATCAGCGGGCCGTGGCGTGAAGTGATTTTGTGGGAAGTGCCGCTGCTGGCGTTGATCAGTGAGGTGGTGCATCGCCATCGCACGCCGCAGATGGGTGTGGATCAGGCGGTTGCGCACTTGCAGCACAAGCTGGTGGATTTCCGTCAGCAAGTCGGCGATTTGGATATGTCACGCTTCCAGCTGATGGATTTCGGTACGCGTCGCCGTTACTCCAAAGCGGTGCAGGAAGCGATTGTCGCTACGCTCAAAGCGGAGTTTCCGTGGCTGGTTGGCACCAGCAACTACGATTTGGCGCGCCGCCTGCAGCTTAATCCGGTGGGCACGCAAGCACACGAATGGTTCCAGGCGCACCAGCAAATCAGCCCGGTATTGGCGAACAGCCAACGTGCGGCGCTGCAATCCTGGCTAGATGAGTATGACGACCAGCTAGGCATCGCCCTGACCGACTGCATCACCATGGATGCCTTCCTGCGCGACTTTGGTCCTGGTTTTGCTCATCGTTATCAAGGCCTGCGCCATGACTCTGGCGACCCGGTGGAATGGGGTGAAAAAGCCATTGCGCACTATCAGCGTCTGGATATCGATCCGAAAAGCAAAACGCTGGTGTTCTCAGATAATCTCAATCTGGATAAAGCGCTGGCGCTCTATCGTCACTTTGGCCAACGTGCCAACGTGGTGTTCGGTATCGGAACGCGCTTGTCCTGCGATATTCCGGGCGTTACGCCGCTGAATATCGTGATCAAACTGGTGAGCTGCAATGGCAAACCGGTGGCAAAACTCTCCGACAGTCCCGGCAAAACCATTTGCCAGGATAAAGCCTTCGTGCGCGCCTTGCGCAAAGCCTTCGATTTGCCGCTGGTCAAAAGAGCCAGCTGATTCTTATTGCAGGGTGCTTGCACCCTGCTTTCACGCAACAAATCTCCGATTAACCCGGCAATTTTGCTTGTTTCCTGTCGGCTCGCAAGTAACATAGCAAAACCCTGAAAAAGGGCTTTTATCCACCTTCTTTTATATATAGAGAGAACTTTATGAGCGTTGTGCCTGTAGCGGATGTACTGCACGGCCGTGTCGCGGTTGACAGTGAAGTCACCGTACGTGGTTGGGTGCGTACCCGAAGAGATTCCAAAGCTGGTCTTTCCTTTATCGCCGTTTACGACGGTTCCTGCTTTAATCCCGTTCAGGCCGTCGTCAATAATTCTCTGAATAATTATCAGGATGAAGTGTTGCGTCTGACTACCGGTTGCTCGGTGATCATTACCGGCAAAGTGGTCGAATCGCCAGGCGAAGGCCAGGCCTTCGAGATGCAGGCAACCAAGGTTGAAGTTACCGGTTGGGTTGACGATCCGGACACCTATCCGATGGCGGCGAAACGTCACAGCATCGAATACCTGCGTGAAGTGGCGCATCTGCGTCCGCGTACCAACCTGGTCGGCGCCGTGGCGCGCGTGCGTCATACGCTGGCGCAGGCGTTGCATCGCTTCTTCCACGAAAACGGCTATTTCTGGGTTTCGACTCCGCTGATCACCGCTTCGGATACCGAAGGTGCCGGCGAGATGTTCCGCGTTTCAACGCTGGACCTGGAAAACCTGCCGCGCGATCCGCAGGGCAAAATCGATTTCGATAAAGACTTCTTCGGTAAAGAAGCGTTCCTGACCGTATCCGGCCAGCTCAACGCCGAAACTTACGCCTGTGCGCTGTCGAAGGTGTATACCTTTGGTCCAACGTTCCGTGCCGAAAACTCCAACACCAGCCGCCATCTGGCGGAATTCTGGATGCTCGAGCCGGAAATTGCTTTCGCAACGCTGGATGATGCCGCAGCTCTGGCTGAATCTATGCTGAAATACGTGTTCCAGGCCGTTCTCAACGAGCGGGCTGATGACATGGCCTTCTTTGCTGAGCGCGTGGATAAAGATGCCATTGCGCGTCTCGAGCGTTTCGTGACTACCGACTTTGCTCAGGTGGATTACACCGATGCGGTTGAAATTCTGCTGAAAAGCGGTCAGACCTTCGAAAACCCGGTTTCATGGGGCGTGGATCTGTCATCCGAACACGAGCGTTACCTCGCAGAGCAGCATTTCAAAGCGCCAGTGGTAGTGAAAAACTATCCGAAAGACATCAAAGCTTTCTATATGCGTATGAACGAAGATGGTAAAACCGTGGCAGCGATGGATGTTCTTGCGCCGGGCATCGGCGAAATCATCGGTGGTTCACAGCGTGAAGAACGTCTGGATGTGCTGGATGCGCGTCTGGCGGAAATGGGCCTGAATAAGGAAGATTATTGGTGGTATCGTGACCTGCGTCGTTACGGCACCGTGCCACATGCAGGCTTTGGATTAGGTTTCGAACGATTAATCGCCTATGTCACCGGCGTACAAAATGTAAGGGATGTTATCCCCTTCCCACGTACACCACGCAACGCGAATTTCTAAATTTAACGATTAATTATAAGTAATTCATATATATAAAGAGGTCGGCCTAGCCGGCCTTTTTTTATTTTTGTAAATTTAGAGTTCTCTCACAAAGTTCCCAATATTTTACATTTTGTAATACATATTTTCCTTTTGATACTTAATCGAGAGATTTGAATCATTTTCGGGCTAGAATTAGCAACCCTGTGATGGAAAGATGCGTGCAGACACAGGAGACATCAAACTTCTTTCAAGGTTCTGTAAAGATTTCTTGGCAGCAGTGGCAGATGTCCAAATAACTCCAATGAGGGTAATAAAAAATGATGAAGCGCAACATTCTTGCAGTGGTTATCCCTGCTCTGTTAGCTGCCGGCGCAGCAAACGCAGCAGAAATCTATAATAAAGACGGCAACAAGCTGGACCTGTACGGTAAAGCTGTTGGTCTGCACTATTTCTCGGATGACGCTGGCAGCGACGGCGACCAGACTTATGTTCGCTTCGGCTTCAAGGGTGAAACCCAGATTAATGACCAACTGACCGGTTACGGCCAGTGGGAATACAACATTCAGGCTAACAACTCTGAAGGTTCTGATGCACAAGACGGCAACAAAACCCGTCTGGGCTTCGCAGGTCTGAAATTTGGCGATGCGGGTTCAATCGACTACGGTCGTAACTATGGCGTTGTATATGACGCAATTGGCTGGACTGACGTTCTGCCAGAATTCGGTGGCGACTCAGGTTACTCAGACAACTTCATGAACGGTCGTAGCACCGGTCTGCTGACCTACCGTAACACCAACTTCTTCGGTCTGGTTGACGGTTGGAACTTCGCAGCACAGTACCAAGGCAAAAACGATCGCTCTGATATCCGCCGTGCAAACGGTGACGGCTATGGCCTGTCAACCTCTTACACTTCACCAATCGGTGTTGGTGTAGCTGCAGCTTATAGCAGCAGCGACCGTACTAATGCGCAGTCAGCTGGTACTGTGCGTGATACTGATACTTCAACCAACGTAGCGACTGGTGTTGGCGCTGGTAAACGTGCTGAAAACTGGGCAACTGCTCTGAAGTATGACGCTAACAACGTATACCTGGCAGCAATGTACGGCGAAACTCGTAACTCGACTCCAATCAGCTCTGGTGACTTGTCTGCGTTCGCTAACAAAGCTCAGAACTTCGAAGTTGTTGCACAGTACCAGTTCGACTTCGGTCTGCGTCCGTCCATCGCCTATGTTCAGTCTAAAGGCAAAGACATCGAAGGCGTTGGCGATGCTGACCTGGTTAAATACATTGAAGTTGGCGCAACTTACTACTTCAACAAAAACATGGCTACCTACGTTGATTACAAAATCAACCAGCTGAACGATGACAACCCGCTTGGTATTGCTACCGACGACGTAGTTGCACTGGGTCTGGTTTACCAGTTCTAATCACCCGATTAGATTTGCGTAATACCTAAAAACGGGGCCTTCGGGCTCCGTTTTGCATTTCAGTGATCGGCTTCGCAATTAGCTTTTCTACTTTATCCTGCCGACATATTTCTTTTTTATATCAGCGGTTGGCAAGCGTGCCGACTGACGTTAACCTGATAGCTCATTTCGCTAAAGTTCACCCAAACGGAACTGACTCATGTTTGAATCGATCTCTGCCGCACCCGCCGATCCTATTCTGGGACTGGCTGACCTTTTTCGTGCCGATGACCGCACGAATAAAATCAATCTTGGCATTGGTGTTTATAAAGATGAAACCGGTAAAACGCCGGTGCTCACCAGTGTTAAAAAAGCTGAGCAGTATTTGCTGGAAAATGAAACCACCAAGAACTACCTGAGCATTGATGGTCTGGCGGATTTCGCGCGTTGCACGCAGGAGTTACTGTTCGGCAAAGAGAGCGCTCTGATTTCTTCAGGTCGCGCCTGCACCGCACAAACGCCAGGCGGCACCGGCGCCCTGCGCGTAGCGGCAGATTTTCTGGCAAACCAGACCAGCGTGAAGCGCGTTTGGGTGAGCAACCCAAGCTGGCCGAATCATAACAATGTGTTCAACGCTGCTGGCCTTGAAGTGTGTGATTACGATTATTACGATGCAGCGAGCCACAGCCTGGATTTCGACGCGATGGTGGCATCACTGCAGGAAGCCAAAGCGGGCGATGTAGTGCTGTTCCACGGCTGCTGCCACAACCCAACCGGTGTTGATCCTTCTGCAGAGCAATGGCAACAGTTAGCGCAGCTGTCGCAAGAGAAAGGCTGGTTGCCGCTGTTTGATTTCGCCTATCAGGGCTTTGCTCGCGGTCTGGATGAAGATGCGGAAGGGCTGCGTATTTTTGCCGCTTCACATCAGGAACTGATCGTTGCCAGTTCTTACTCGAAGAACTTCGGTTTGTATAACGAGCGTGTCGGTGCATTGACGCTGGTTGCTGCCAGCAGCGACGTGGCGAAAACCGCGTTTAGCCAGGTGAAATATACGATTCGCGCCAACTACTCAAACCCGCCGTCACACGGCGCGGCAGTAGTCGCCACCATCCTCAGCAACGATGCGCTGCGTACCATCTGGATTCAGGAGCTGACCGATATGCGTCAGCGTATCCAGCGCATGCGTCAGCTGTTTGTGAACACGTTGGCAGAGAAAGGTGCTAATCAGGACTTTAGCTTCATCATCAAGCAGAACGGCATGTTTTCGTTTAGCGGCCTGACCAAAGATCAGGTGGTACGTCTGCGTGAAGAGTTTGGTGTGTATGCTGTAAATTCTGGTCGCGTTAACGTGGCAGGCATGACGCCTGACAACATGTCGGCGCTGTGTGAAGCGATTGTCGCGGTTTTATAAAACAGGCGGCAAATAACGATAAATGGGCCGAAGTGGCCCATTTTTTATTCTTGCAGGAACGGATTGCTGAGGCGCTCACGACCTAGCGTCGAGATAGGCCCGTGACCCGGCACGAAAGTCACATCATCGCCCAGCGGCAGCAGCTTGGTTTTAATCGCATCGATTAGGTCACTGTGGCTACCCTGTGGGAAATCGGTGCGTCCCACGCCACCGTTAAAAATCACATCACCTGAAATCAGCAGACGTCCTGCACGATCAAAGAATACGATGTGTCCCGGCGTATGGCCCGGACAAAGCAGCACTTCCAGCACAACATTACCGACCTGCACTGTTTCGCCCTCTTCCAGCCAGCGATCGGGCGTCAGCGGCGCGCATTCGGGTAATCCAAACATGCGGCTCTGTGTAGGCAGATTGTCTAACCAGAAAGCATCAAGCGGATGCGGACCGACAATCGGCACCTGATAATGTGCCGCAAGTTCCGCAGCGGCACCCACGTGATCAAGATGTCCATGCGTGAGCAGGATTTGCGACGGCGTTAAACCACGTTCTGCCAGCACGGCTTTAATGGTTTCTGCATCGCCGCCGGGATCGACCAATGCGGCTTGTTGGGTTTCGTCATCCCAAATAACTGAACAGTTTTGGGAAAAAGCCGTAACCGGAATAATTTGGTAATTCATAGCGCTCCATGACCGACACACGCAGCGCTGCCGGTATCAGGACCAGTGCCTTGCAGGCCCGGTATCTATGTGTACGAAGTTGCTGCGCGGGTAATATCCTACACCACCGGCGCGCATAGATAACGCCGCTTTGCGAACATTGCTCAACGAAATTCCCTCAATGTGGAAATCCATCGCCTGTCCTTTGGTGTGATAGCTTTTTTTCGCCACGCCCGGACCCGATTCACGCAGCATGGTGTTAGTCGCTAACGTGCGGTAACCCGAGATCAACTGCACCGGCTTGCGCGTATCGAGCAACGTTTGCAGGCGGTAAAGCTGATCAAAAAGATGGGGATCGATGTTCTTCACCTGATTGGCGCGGTAATCACGGAAGAAGTGATTTAAGCGGGCTAACTCATCCTTGTCATAACGCTTACCGTTAAAAAACTCCGTTTTGAGGGTTTCGCCGGTGTGAAGGTTACTAAGTGTCAATACTCGAGGGCGGGCGGTGGAAAGCGAAGCCAGAGCGGAGCCAGGAAGCAGTGATAATCCTGCAGCTGCGCCTCCAATCAAGAGTAATCGACGACGTTGAGAATCAATATTAGCCATGAAGCGAGGTTACCTAGTCTAAAGCGGATAAAATATGTGCGAAAAATACACAAGGCCGAACATTAACGTCCGCCTAAGACTCAGTCAACCCAGAATATGTTGCAGAAGACCAAAACCAGCTCAAAATCAAATTTTCGAGACTGGTCTTGGTTAAATTCATGTGAAGAGAAGACAGCCAAATCAAGTACTAGAGTAACAATTGGCCAGCTTTATACAGCACCTGACTGCCGGAACGCGCAGGGTTATCATAATTGTAAATATCTGTACGATATTGCGGGAGTCCATCATCTGCAACCCAAGCGGTGAGGTAGTAAAGGTTCACTGGGATACGATGGCGAATCGGCACATAACGGGTATTCCCCTCTTTCAAGGTGTCCGAAATACGGCCGTCATTCCAGCCCACATCCTGCAGTAGCAGATCGGCCAATTCCGAGGCTTTATTGACGCGCACACAACCGGAACTGAGCGCACGAATATCGCGCTGGAACAGATTATGGTTTGGCGTATCGTGCAGATAGATAGCATCTGAACTTGGCATATTGAATTTGTAGCGACCCAGCGAATTAGTCGCGCCTGGCGCCTGACGAATGCGATATGGGAAGCTCGCCGCCGACACCATATGCCAGTCAATCATTGAAGGATCGATCACTTCTGCATCCGCACTCCAGCCCGACAGCAGCGTATAACCGTGCTTATAAAGATATGACGGATCCTGCTTCACCTTCGGCACAATATCCTGGCGCACCAGCGTGGTTGGTACATTCCAAGGTGGATTCAGCACCACATTATTCAGCGCGCTGTGCATCAGCGGCGTTTTGCGATCGGGACGGCCCACAATCACGCGTGATGACAAAATGGTGGCACCATTGTTGTAGTAGGTCAGCGAATAGTTGGGAATGTTTACCATGATGCCGTTATGCATATCATCTGGCAGCAGGCGCAGACGCTGAATATTGAGCGCCAGCAGCGAGGCGCGCATCTGCGGCGGCACATTCAGCCATTCACGGGTACGCGGACCAATTGCGCCATCATCGGCTAAGCCTTGCCAGTGCTGGAAGCGTTTCACACCTTCCACCAGCGCAGCGTCATAGACGTTGGGTCCGGTTGCCGCTGGATTGGCAGCCACATTATTAGCGACTTCAGGCGCAGCAGCGAGTGCCGGAGCCGCATCAATATCATCAAAGTTCGCCGCTGACGGGCTCACCGCCACCGGCTGATTGCTCTGACTCACCGGAACCGGCGCCGTGGGTACCGCATCTTCCGCCGGCGTTGGTGTAGTGCTGTGGCTGGCGGTCAACATACCGGTGCGTTGCAGAATCTCACGCAGTGCAGGCACATCATTGCTGATTTGTCCTGGGCGCAGCGTAGCGGTATCACGCAGCTGTGGCCACGGATGATGATCATTTAGCAGCGTTTTCAATGCATTGTGCATCGGTAGATATTGCGGATGCTGCGGCTGCAGTGACACCACGAAAGTACGGCTGCCACCGCCATTCACCGCATTCTGCCACTGATTGATGGCTGCCAGCGATGGCATGGTCAGCTTGTACGGCACGTTGCTGTAAAGCCAGTTTTCACCCTGCGTCGGCACATTGGCAACAAATTGCAGATAGCCAAGCATTGCATCACTGAGCACGATATCGCGCGCCATGCCTTTAATGTTCGGATTGGTCAGCCGCTCCACCCAGCGAGTGAACTGCGGCTGCACGCCAGAGAGCGCCACTTCCGCAAGCTGCTGCTGGAAGGCCTGCACCGCTTGCGGGTCCTGCCACAGCGGTGCCATGTCACGCGACGCATAAATACCGGCCAAGCCTGGCAAGTAGAAGGGTTGTTCAGTGGCGCTAAACGCCTGCTGAATCTGCTGCTGACTGGCAGCAACCGACATCGAACTGTGATGCGTCGAGTTGGGTAGCGTAGAGGTGATGGCCGCATGGCTGACAGCCAGCGGCGATAATACCAGTGACAAACCGAGTGCTACTGCAGCACGGCTCATTTTGCGCTTATTGTTTAGCAACATCCCTGCCCCCTTCTCACCAATGACATAGCGCCCTGTGATCGCCATGTACAGCCATACTCTTAATGTTGAGTATACGAATAAAAAACGGCATCTGCCTCTAAGTGCAGATGCCGCATACAGATTAAACGTAGTGCTGTTTTTTAACCAGATTAAGCGCTATGAATTCTCAAATTCAAGACCGACCTTAGGACTTTGATCCTTGCTCGGTGCAGGATCCGCCGAGAAGCCGCGCAGACCGACCACATGCACGTGTTCGGTGTTATTGAACATTTTACGCACCAGTTTGTAAGTGGTGCCTTTTTCTGGGCTTATATTCTCTGGTGCCGCGATGATCAGCTGCATCTCCAGACGTTCGCACAGCTCAAACAGCGTGGCGATTGAACGGGCATCCAGACGTGCCGCTTCATCGAGGAACAGCAGACGACACGGCGAGATATCTTTGCCGCGCAGACGACGTGATTCCTCTTCCCAGCTCTGCACAACCATCACCAGAATCGACATCCCGGTACCGATCGCTTCACCGGTCGAGAGCGCACCACTTTCTGCACGTAACCAGCCATCAGAGCCACGATTCACTTCCACTTCCATCTCAAGATAGTTGCGGTAGTCGAGCAGCTCTTCACCAATGGTTTGCGGCGTACGCTGGCCCATATCGATCTGCGGATTTAGGCGTTGATAGAGTTTCGCCAGCGCTTCCGAGAAGGTTAAGCGGTTGCTGGTAAACAGATCCTGATGCTGTTCATGCTCTTCCGACAGCGTATCCAGCAGCGTTGAGTGCGCTTCACGCACGTTAACGTTGAGGCGCACGCTGCGCACCTGACCAAAGCTCACAGCTTGCAAGCCCTGGTTCAGCTGGCGGATACGGTTCTGCTCGCGCTGAATGGTTTTGCGAATGATGTTCGCCGCGCTGCGTGAGCTGATTGCCAGCGTCTGTTCACGCGCCGTCAGCTCTTCGGTCAGACGATTCAGCTCGATTTCCATCTGCTCGATGGCTTCAACTGGATCGTCGGTACGAATGATGTCCTGACGAATACGTTCGCGCAGATGCTGATAGACCGCGATAAAGAACTGAATCTTACGTTCCGGACGTTTCGGATCTTCCGACATGCGCAGCACATCGCGCAGATGCTCGTTATCCGCTACCGCCAGACGCAGCGCACCCAGCGCCTTATCCGACATCGAACGCAGCTCATCGCCGCTGAGATAGGCCAGCTCGCGACGATGCAGACGACGCTCAACGCCGTTCTCTTTAACCAGACGCAACACCGTGCACCAGCCGGCTTTCGCGCTGACAACCTGCTCACGAATCTGATGATAATCGCGTTCCAGCTTGCGCAGTTTCTTCTGCAGGCTGTCCATTTCGGCTTCACAGAAGGTGATCTGTTTTTCCAGCTGGTTGCGACGCGCACGGTTGTGGCTCAACGCGCTGTACAGCTCATCACGACGAATGCGCGCACGCTCTTCTGCGCTGGCATCGGCATGCACACCGATATCCTGCATCTCTTGCTGCAACTCTTTCAGCATGTCGCGTTTGGCATCGTAAGAACTTTTCAGCGAAGCCAGCACCTGTGAATACTGCGTCAACTGCGCCTGATGTCCACGCAGACGTTCACGTGCGCGGCTGCGCTCACCTTCCGCCTGTTCCAGACGCTGACGCAACTGTTCATTGAGATCGCTGTTACCGCCCAACATGCCCGCCGAACTTTCATAGCTGAAGTGCGCACGACGCTGCACCACTTCGGTCAGGGCAAAGGCCTGTTGACGCGCATCGCGCTGCTGCTGCTGTGCCTGCTGATAGTCACGTTGCAGCTGATCGTGCTGCTGCGGATCGCTTTGCAGTACAGAAATCAGCGGCTCCAGCTTGCTGAGTTTGTTGCCGTGCTGATGCAGGAAGCGCGCGGCTTCCTGCGCTTCTTCGACGCGCTCGCGGATCTCTTCACAGCGATCGCCAAGCGTGTCGTCGAGCAGCAGATTAACGCGCGGCAACAGGCGGTTAAGCTGGCTGACGCCCTCTTTTGCCTGCTCAAACTGCGCACGCTGCTGCTGATTGTCATTTTCATGCTGCGCCAGCGCCCGCTCCAGCTCGCCACGGCGGCTGTTAAGCTGACGAATCTGCGCTTCCGGATCTTCATCAAACGCCACTGCTAAATGGCTGCCGATGAAGCGGCTGAAGGATTGATGTAGACGCTGGGTTTTCTGCACATCAAACGACAGCGTGGCATAACGCTCAGCCAGCTGTTCACGTTCGTTGTTCAGCAACTCAAGCTGGTTTTCACGCGCCGCGCGACCAAACAGCGGCACTTTCGGGAAGCGGGAGTAGCGCCACTGACGTTCAGCCACTTTCACTACCACTGCTTTATCCAGCTCTTCGACGCTAAATACGCTGTCGTCAAAGGCTTGCGGATCGCCTTCAATCAAATAGAGATCTTCCGGGCACTCGTCTAAACCGTCGAGCAGATCGCGCACCAGCGACAGATCCGGCACCACGATGGCGTGGCGCGATGGGCCGTATAACGCCGAGAAGTACGGCGCGTCATCCAGCGTAACGTCATCATAAATTTCCGACAGCAGTACGCCGCCAAAACGTTCTGCCAGCTGCGTCAGGCGCGCATCTTCCGCGCCGCCCGGCTGGCTCAGCCGTTCAATCTGCTGTTCAACTTCACGCTTACGCGCGGCCAGCTCGTCGCGTTCAACCGTGGTTTCACGCTCGCGCTCCAGCAGTTGCTGCATAAATTCAGTGATCTGCTGGCTGCTGGTCAGCTCCTGACCGGTTTGCTCGCTCAGCTGCGTCAGAATTTCCTGCGCCGCCAGCCAGTGTGGCGCACGCGCAGTCAACGCGGTGATGCGTTCACGCAGCTGCTCCAGCTCCTGACGCATCAACATGCGGCGTTCGCCGGCATCGGCAACGCTGCTATTCAGCTGCTCAATCTGCGCTTCGAGTTCACGCTGCAAGCCGTCCAGCGCATCCGCATCGTATTGCTGGCCCTGACGTTTGCAGAAATCCGCCAGCAGACGCTCGGCATCATGCTGCTCACGCAGACGGGTTTCTAATTCATTGAGGCGCAGACGCAGCGAGGAGAGTTGTTCGGCATGATGGCGCTGATTGCCGGCGTCACGCAGTAATTCGCGCCCCACTTGCCACGCATCCTGACGATCAACGTCACCGGCGATGCTGGTGACTAATGCTAGCGCTTGCTCAAACTGGCTATGCGCCGCTTCGGCGACGCTCAGCTTCTGTTCGAGACGCAGCAGGCGCTCGGTGGCTTCCTCTTCACGCGCCTGGAAGGTTTCCTGCCATTCAGCGGCGTTATCGATAGATAAATCGGGCAGTTGACACTGCGTGCGTGCTTTCTCCAGCGCCTGCAAGGCTTGCTGATACTGAATGGCACGCGTCTGCTGCACGTCGAGCGCCTGCTGGAAGTCGGCAAGCTGGCTTTTCAGCTCATCCACTTCCACTTCAGCCGCTTCGGCGCGCGCTTCATTCTCTTCCTGCACTTCACGCGCTTCGGCTACAACTTCATTTTGCTCTTCAAGGCGATAAGTCAGCTCTTCCAGATCGGCATCGTAACGCTCGATTTTCTCCTGCTGGCGCATGGCGGTTTGCACCAGATTCAGGTGGTCGCTGGCGCCCTGATAATCGCTTTCCAGATCGCTCTCGGCGCCGTTGTGCTCGGACAACTCGCGCGCCATTTCAATGTGGCGATACTGCTCGGAAATCAGCTGATTGCGGCTGGTAAACAACTCGTTACGCAGCTGCAGCGCGCCATCGAGGTGAATGCGGCGCTCGTTGGCGTGGCGCATGTAGTCGGCGGAAACATAGCTGGTAGCTTCCGAAATCAGATGCTTAAACAGGTCGCGATCCGATTGGGTGACGCGAATCGCTTCCAGCGTCATGCGGTTTTCCCGCAGCGCGGCTTCCATATCCTGGAAAGCTTTACGCACGCCGCCGTTTTCTGGCAGCAGGTAATCGCGCAGCGAGCGGGTGATGGCGCTGGAGATACCGCCGTACAGCGAGGCTTCGATCAGACGATAGAACTTGCTGCGATCGCTGGCGTTACGCAGACGACGCGGCACCACGCCGAGCTCGAACAGCACCGCGTGATAATCGGTGACCGAGTTGTACTGTTTGAACTGCACGCCTTCCTGTGCTTCCACGCGCTCCTTTACTTCCGTCAGCGGCAACACGCGCGCCTGACGGTTGTTGAGGATTTCGGTCAGCATATCGGTGGCCTGTGAATCGCTCGGCAAGCCGTGAATACTGAATGGCTTGATATCTACCTTTTTATCGCGTCCCGCCACCTGCTGCAGACGTACGCCAACAATCACGCGCTGATGGCGTGAGTTGACCACATCCAGCACCGAATAGCAGACGCCAGCGCGCAGCTTGCCGTGCAGACCTTTATCGCGTGAACCCGATGTTGCACCGGCTTCAGTGGTGTTACGGAAGTGCAGCAAGGTTAAGTCAGGGATCATCGCCGTAACGAAGGCGGCCATGGTGGTGGATTTACCCGCACCGTTACCGCCCGAAAGCGTGGTGACCAGTTCATCAAGATCAAAAGTACGGGCAAAGAAGCCGTTCCAATTGATCAGCGTTAGCGAACGAAATTTACCGCGTTCAATCATGCTTGTTCATCCTCCGCGTTATCACTCGCGTCGCTTTCAGCGTCAATATCGTTATCTGCTTCATCGTTTTCTGCCGCAGCCGGCGCGCTTTCCAGCGTCATCGCTTCACCGTCACGAATCAGGCGCAGCTGCGCTTCACGCGCATCGTCACCACTGCGCACGTCGGCGCCAAAGCGGAACACCGATTCGGTGATGCGGAATTTGCTGCTGTCGTTGCCCATAAACCACACCATGCCAAGACGGCGCAGGCGGCTCAGCGACGCACGCATTTTTTCCTGCAGCTTGGCGCGGTCAAGATCGGAACCGGTGGATCGCTGGTTTACCAGCTTAAGCAGTTTGCTCTCATCGGCCAGCGACAGCAGTTCGTCATACAGCTCTTGCTGGGTAAAAATCCCCTCATTTGCCAGACGTTCCGGGCTGAGGTAGAGATAGCAAAGAATTTTGCCCACCATCATGTCCAGCTCGGACAGCACCGAGCGCGGAATCAAGGTGGTTGAACGCGGACGCAGATAGAAGAAGCCTTCCGGCGCGCGGATCAGCTCAACGTTGTAGCGCGCGTAAAACTCTTCGAGATATTCCTGGTAATCCATCAGGAAGGCGTGATTATCTAGCTCTTCAATGCCAATGTGGCGACCCGCGCGTAACTGGCTATCGAGCGCCGGGAAAATCGGGTTTGCCAGAGCCAATGCCAGTTTGACTGGCATCACTTGTTCAATATTTGTCGATGACATGTGCCTGCACCTTGGCTCCGTAATCATTAATGGCCTGCCATTGCGCAGGCAGACCGGCTAAATCAGCTTCGGCCACGCCGAGTCGCACCGCTTGATCGATGACGATACGCGCCAGATCAAAGTGGCGCGCGCGCGGATACTGCGACAGATAGTCGCGCATCACCGTGGCAAGATGGAGCGGCTTCTGCTCCTGCTTATAAATTTGCAGCGCCTCTTCGATCATCGCGGCCAGTTGCTCGCGAATCTCATTAAACTCTTCGTATTCCATTTCCGGCGGCAGCTCGCCCATTACCTCGTCATTACGCAGCGTCATCTCTTCATCGCGCATATCGTAAAGACGATCGGCATTGGCGTAGGTCAGCGCCCACGGCTGATCGAAATAGTTTTGCACCGACAGGCGTAAACGCTGCGCAAACACGCGGTTCTTATCCATGTCGATGGCGGTACGAATAAATTTGTGTACGTGGCGGTCGTAACCGATCCACAGATCGATAGCCTGCTGGCCCCAGCTGATAATGCGATCGAGCTTGTTTTGCAGGTCAAACACCAGCTTATCGACAAAGCCCAGATCCGGGCTGCTCAGCGTTGCATCCTGAATACGCAGCAAATTGGCCTGCAGCTTATCGCCCGCCGCTTCCAGCGTATCCTGCAGTTCACGTAGCGTACCGGAGGTTTCCGACAGTAGCATTTCACAGCTGGAGATCGCCGCGCGCCAGTCTTTGTTGAGCAGATCGGCAATATCGGTTTTCACCGCTTGCTGCTGCTCATCCATCAGACGTTGCGTCATATCGATGCTGTCGAAGATTTCCGCCACCGAATATTTCAGCGGCGCAAACACGTTGCGATGCCAGTGGAATTCGTCACCGTCTTCTTCAGCGGCATCTGCGGCACGTTTTAACTCTTGTGCCACAATCGACAACTGCATCGACAGGCGCAGCGTGGAGAACTCGCGCTGACGGATGTAATAGTCGGTAATGCCGATGGCGAGCGGCGTCAGACGATAGATGGCGTGGCCTTCCGTTAGCTCGCTGGTAAAGCGGTTAAGCAAGCGCTGACGCACCATGTCATTGATGGCGTTGTTGGCACGGACCTGCACGGTTTCGTGGGTTTGTTCGAATGCTTTGCTAACGTGTCGAAACGCGTCAATCAGCTCGCCTTCACTCATCTCGCCGTCCATGCGCTCACCGTTTAAGGTGGCGATGGCCAGCAAAAAGGCCAGACGTTCTACCGGCAGCGCAAGCGAAAAATCGTTCTTGCGCGCCCATGCCACCAATTCGGGGACCGTCTGGGAAAATTCGCTCATAGTTGATCCTTCTAGCTGGGTTTGCGCGCGGTCACGTGGATATAGCGCCCTAAACTTAAAAAGGGCTCCTGGCGACAGAAACGCCGTTCCATCTCAATGATTTCCTCAACGCTCTTCCCTGCGCCGGGTTGCGGCTTCATGTAATCACAGAAGACGCGAATGCCCGCACGCCGTTCAATTTCAAATCCGCAGTTTGTCAGCCAGCGCGTCACATCATCGGGATCGCGCGGGAAATCGGGCGACAGCGTGCGCTTTTTGCGTTTGCTCATATTGGCGCGCATATAGCCGAAATTGCCGAGCGTCAGGGTGCGGAAGGTTAAGCCATGCGCGTTATAAAACATCAACGACAGCACGCCGCCGGGCTTGAGCGTGTGCCACAGCGCTTGCAGCACCTCTTCCGGATGCGCGACCCATTCCAATACCGCGTGAAACAATACCAGATCAACCTGCGTATCCAAATGTTCGCCCACCTGCTGGGCGCTAATTTGTTTGAATTGCATGTTGTGGCTCACACCTGCGGCGAGCGCATGGGCTTCCGCCAGCTTCAGCATCTCAGCAGAGAGATCGCACAGCACCACCTGATGACCGCGCGCCGCCAGCCCGCTTGAGACTTGTCCCACGCCACCGCCGGCATCCAGCACCTTTAAAGGTCCGGCAGGCAGTGTCGGTAACAGGGCTTCCAGCTCGTCCCAGACAATCGCCTGGCGCACTTGCCCTTTGCGCGTGCCATAAATGTTCTGTGAGAATTTGTCCGCCAGATCGTCAAAGTTACGATCCTGCATGATGATGGCTCCGCTTTGCTGCATTCAACTTGTGCTATTTTGTCACAGGCTCAACAAGAATGAACCTTTCATGCCGCAGTAACCGTCTGGCAGCTGTTTTTTTGGACAAAAGAGGCCATATTCGATGTTTTTCGCATTTAAAAAAGTCATTGGCGGGATGTTGCTCCCCTTGCCGCTGCTGTTATTGCTGATGGCGGCAGGACTTTTACTGCTCTGGTTCAGCCGCTGGCAAAAAAGCGGCAAAATCCTTATCTCTTGCAGTTGGCTGCTACTGCTGGTGTTAAGCCTGCAGCCGGTTGCCGATCGCCTGCTGTCACAGCTGGAAAATCATTATCCCACCTGGAACGGTAACGAGCCGGTCGATTATATCGTGGTGCTTGGCGGCGGCTATACCTTCAATCCGAATTGGGCGCCGAGTTCAAATTTAATCAGTAATAGCTTGCAGCGCGTGGCTGAAGGCGTGCGTCAGTGGCGGCGCTATCCGCAGGCGAAAATGATCTTTACAGGCGCAGCAGCCGGCGAAAACCCACGCAGCAGCGCCAGCGTGGCGGCTGAAGTGGCAGAAAGCCTGGGCGTGCCGCCAGAAGCGATTATTCAGTTGGATCAACCACGGGATACGATTGGTGAAGCACGCGCGGTGAAACAGACGATTGGGGAACATCCATTTTTACTGGTGACCTCCGCCAACCATCTGCCGCGTGCGATGCAATTCTTCCAAAGTGCTGGCATGAATCCGCTGGCTGCACCGGCGAACCAGCTGGCGGTGACATCGCCGCTCAACTGGTGGGAACGCGCGATTCCGTCACCGCTGTGGCTCGGTCACAGTGAGCGAGCGATCTATGAAACGCTAGGACAGATCTGGCAGAAGCTGCGCGGTGACGATCTCACCTCAACCCAGCCAGGGGAGTAATTGCGCACGAGCATGATCGAAGCGCGGGCGGTCAAACTGTCCGCTGCTGACCAGCGTGTCGACGCAATCCCACAACTGATACAACCAGCGTCGCCAGAGGAAACCTTCGGCCACGGGCGCACGCTGCAGATAGTGTTGCAGCAGTGACGCTTCTGCGCCGCTATCCGCCAGGCGCATCAGATCATATTCGCGTGGTGCCCAGAGAATGTTGCCCGGCTGCATCATCGCAATCAGCTGATCGCTGTGCGCATCTTTCAGCATGCTGGCTAAGCGCAAATTGCCATGCATCAACACGCAGGGATCATCAAAGCCGTTGAAAAGACGCGGTAATAGCTGACGGCTGCGAAACAGAATCTGACGATCTTCCAGCGTGAAAAACGGCGGTGACAGATAACCCAGCGTTGACCACAATACATCCACCCGCTGGCGATACCAGGCGGGCCAGCTATTTTCCTGCACGCTGTCCACGCTGCCAACTAAGCCATGACTGTCGATACGATGCCACGCCAGCACGCCTTCAACGATCTGCTCGCACAGCTGTTCCCAGCGGGCTGAGCTACGCGCCGGAGCTTCCGCCGATACGCCGTTAAAACGCGCCATTAACAACATTTCATGTACCGGCTTTTGCTGGCTTAGCACCAGGCCAAACACTGCGGGCACGGCAATTAAGCCATCATGGCCGAGCATGGTCAGCTTTTTGGCTTCCAGCGCAGCACGTCCCTGATGACGAAAATACTTCGCTACCAGCGGCATCGGTTTACCGGCGTTATCGTATAGCGCATACAACCGCGTGTGCGTATTCTCGCTAATGGTTTCGAGACGGCTGATGCTTTCACCGAGCACCAACGCGAGTTCTGAACGGAGCTGTTCCATGCAATATCCTCCGAAGTCAAAGGGCTGGAATATGCTGGAGGTGATGGCGGCGCAAAGCTTAGCGCCAGATCAAACTTTAAGGCCAGCGAGAGCCGCTGGCCGGTCGGAGATTAACCCTGCATAGCGAGACGAACCCGCTCAAGGTCTTCCGGCGTATCCACCCCAACACTTGGGATAGCTTTTGCCACCGCGACGTGAATCTTTTCACCGTACCACAGCACGCGCAGCTGTTCGAGCAGCTCAATGTGCTCCAGCGGGCAAGGTTCCCACGCGATATAGCGACGGATAAAACCGGCGCGATAAGCGTAGATACCAATGTGGCGCAGCAGCGTATCGCCAATCTGCTCGCGCGATTGAGCATAACGCTCGCGATCCCAGGGAATGGTGGCGCGTGAGAAGTAGAGCGCATAACCTTTGGCGTCCATCACCACTTTCACCGCGTTCGGGTTAAAGGCTTCTTCTGCATCGGTAATCGGTACCGCCAGCGTCGCCATTCCGGCTTCCGATTGCGCCAGATTACCTGCCACCTGACGTACAATCTCCGCCGGGATCATCGGCTCGTCGCCCTGCACGTTAACGATGATCGTGTCGTCGGCAAACTGATACTTCTCGACCACTTCTGCCAAACGCTCGGTGCCGGACTGATGATCGACTCGCGTCATGCACACTTCGCCGCCCGCTGCGGTTACCGCCGCCGCCACATCCGGATGATCGGTGGCGACAATCACGCGATCGGCACCCGATTCACGCGCGCGTTCCATGACGTGCAGCACCATCGGTTTACCCTGAATATCCACCAGCGGTTTGCCGGGCAGACGCGTTGAAGCGTAACGCGCGGGAATAATGGCAACAAAACTCATGGATGGATCTCTTCAACAGACAGCGTCCGCGCTTCCACTTCCAGCAGCACTGGAATGCCGTCACGTACCGGGTAAGCCAGGCCATCCGGTTTACAGATCAGCTCTTGCTGCTCTTTGTTGAAATAGAGTTTTCCGTTGCATACCGGGCAGGCAACGATTTCGAGTAAACGGTGATCCATAATCTTCTCCATTCAGGACCGATTCAGGCGGTTAGCATATCATAATAGCGTGCGCGTGAATGGCGCACTCAAGCCAGACAAATGGCGGCTTTATTCACCAATCGACCAGCGATTTGACCAGGCAGCCAGCAGTTCTGCCGGCGCATTTTCGATAATCACTTCATTGGCACCTTGCCACGCAGCAAAGCGATTAATGGCTTTTTGTACGTCATTAAGGAAAGCGTTACTGACGCGTGTGCTTTCTTCCAGCCAGAATGCACGAATTACCAATTGTTGTGCCTGACGCTCCATTTTGGCGTCGATGCGCGCTTTCAATACGCCACGATGTAGCACTGGAAGGACAAAATAACCATATTTGCGCTTCTCTGCTGGCGTGTAGCACTCGATGCGGTAATCAAAATTAAATAGCTCCAGCGCACGACGACGATCCCATACCACCGGATCAAAGGGTGACAACAGCGCGGTATGCGTGGCCGAGAGTGGTTTTTCCAGCAGCGGTAATAACGCGTGGTGTAGCCACATTTCACCCAGCTGCTCGACCTCAACGCGAGCTATCTCTCCGCGTGCGGCGGCATCCATGAGCCACGACTTAAGTGGTGCGCGTTTGAGGCGATAGTAATCAGCTAGCCAACTATCACGGAAAATGCCGAGGCTGCGCGCGCTGTGACTCAACATCTTTATGACTGCTTCGTCTTCACTCAGTGCATGCTGTTCATCAATCCAGTCCGGCATTACGCGGCTGTGCAGGTCGTAAACCCGCTGGAAGTTGCGCCGCTCCACCACCATCAACTGACCGGCACTGAACAAATTCTCGAGATGACGCTTATGCGGCTTCCACGCCCACCAACCTGGTTTGGTCTGTTTATCATTGCTGAAATCGGCAGCACGTACCGGACCATTGGCGGAGATGTGTTGCAGAAGGTCAGTGATTTCCTGTTGATGTTCCTCAACCCACTGTTGGTTGTACTTCCAGCCAAGTCGCTGCGGTTCCAGCATGCGATGGCGCAGCAATGGGTAATCTTCAACAGGTATAAAACAGGCTTCATGCGCCCAATATTCAAATAACGCGCCAGATGCCAGCGCCTGTTCCAGCCAATTGGCCTGGTATGCGCCAAGGCGGCTAAACAGCACCAGATAAGGACTGCGTGCCACCACATTGATGGTATCGATTTGCAGCAAAGACATTTGACGCACAGTGGCGTGAATATCGGTAAAGCGCGCCCGACGGCCCAGAGGACGTAACAGTCCCTGAGCAGCCAGATGAAGGTGACGCGCAGTTTGTAACGAGAGGGAAGCGACGCGGTTCATGACTCAGTTCCCTTTTCGGAGGTTAGCGCGAACGGGCGTCGCGCGCGTTGGTGCAGAGATGAGTGATATCGTCTAACAAGGTTGCCACCGTCGCGCCCTGCAGATGCGCATCCACCGGCAGATACCACCAGTTTGGGCGAGCAAAGCCACGGCATTTCACCGCATCTTTTTCCGTCATCAGCAAACACTGTTCTGCCTGAGTCAGACGTTGCAATTCGTCTTCGCTGTAAGCGTGGTGATCGGCGAAGGCAATTTCTGCCACCGGCTGAATACCTTGCTGTTTGAGCGTGTTGAAGAAGCGCGGCGGATGACCAATACCGGCCATCGCGACAATTTCCGGCAACTGCGCTAACGCTACGGTTGCGCCGCTGATCAGGTTTACCGCCAGACCGGGCTGCAATGTCATCGCAATTTCGCCTGCCTGCGCATCACCACCATTAACGATCACCGCATTCACCGTCTGAAGTCGCGAAGCACGTTCACGCATCGGCCCGGCCGGTAACCACCAGCCATTGCCAAAACGACGCATCCCATCCACCACCACGATTTCACGATCGCGCTGCAGCGCATAATGCTGCAGGCCATCATCGGTAATGATCACATCCAGATCGTGCGCAGCGAGCAGACCTTCTACCGCCAGACGCCGCTGCGGTGCAACCGCGACTGGCACCTGCGTACGCTGAGCGATTAAAACAGGTTCATCGCCAGCCTGCGCCGTGGGCGTTTCAGCGGTAACCAACAGCGGATATCGTTCAGCCTTTCCGCCGTAACCCCGCGACACCACGCCAGCACGTAAACCGCGTTGTTGCAGCGCCTGCACCAACCAAATCACTACGGGCGTTTTACCATTCCCGCCTGCGGTGAGGTTCCCCACCACAATCACCGGGCAAGGAGCGCGCCAGCTTTTTCGCCACCCGCGCTGGAAGCTGAGGCGAATCAGCCAGGTGATCGCCCCATAAAGCAGACTCAGCGGCCATAGTAGTAGCCATAACGGCGAGCGCCCGCTCCAGATGCGTTCAATCATTGACCGAACTGCAGCTTGTGAAGCTGCGCATAGGCGCCCTTCTGTTCCAGCAGCACGCTGTGAGTACCACGCTCGACAATGCGACCATCTTCAACCACGACGATCTCATCAGCTTTTTCAATGGTCGACAGACGGTGCGCAATCACCAGTGAGGTACGGTTCTTCTGCAGCTCATCTAGTGCGGCCTGAATCGCACGCTCAGATTCGGTATCCAGCGCTGATGTGGCTTCATCGAGAATCAAGATTGGACAGTCGCGCAATAACGCACGCGCAATCGCAATACGTTGACGCTGACCACCAGAAAGCAGCACGCCATTCTCACCAATCACGGTATCGAGGCCGTTATCCATCTTCTGGATGAAGTCCATCGCATGCGCCATGGTCGCAGCCTGCTCAATTTGTTCACGCGTGTATTGGCCATTGCGGGCATACGCAATGTTGTTGGCGATGGTGTCGTTGAAAAGGTGCACATTCTGGGAAACCAGCGCGACCTGGTTACGCAGTGAGCGCAGGGTGTATTCACGCAAATCGTGACCATCCAGCAAAATTTCACCGCTGTCGATGTCGTAGAAGCGCGTCAACAAACTGGCCATGGTGGATTTACCCGAGCCGGAACGACCGACCAGTGCAACCGTTTTACCGGCAGGCAGCGACAGGTTGATATCGCGCAGCGCAGGGATTTCACGGCCTGGATAGGTAAAGGTCACGTTGCGGAATTCAACATCACCTTTGGCGCGATCCATCTCACGCTTGCCGTTATCCACTTCCTGCTCACTGTCGAGAATCGAGAACAGCGTCTGACATGCCGCCATACCACGCTGGAACTGCGCATTGACGTTGGTCAGTGACTTCAGCGGACGCATCAGGGCGATCATTGAAGAGAAGACCACGGTGATGGTACCGGCTGTGAGCGTATCCATCACGCTTGGGAAGCTGGCGGCATAAAGCACAAATGCCAGTGCCAGCGAGGCAATCAACTGAATCACAGGATCAGAAATTGAAGACGCCGACACCAGTTTCATGCCTTGCTGACGCATTTTATTGCTGACCTGAGAAAAGCGCTTCGCTTCGACGTCCTGACCACCAAAAATCAGCACTTCTTTATGCCCTTTCAGCATCTGTTCGGCGCTGGTTGTCACCTGTCCCATAGTGTTCTGCATGTTCTTGCTGATGCTGCGGAAACGCTTGGAAACGGTACGAATAGCAAAGGAGACGATCGGCGCCAGCACAATGAGAATCAAAGACAGCTGCCAGCTGTAATAGAACATCATGATGAACAGGCCAATGATCGAGGCCCCTTCACGCACCACGGTAACCAGTGCGCTTGAAGAAGAAGAGGCAACCTGCTCAGAATCGTAGGTGATGCGTGATAGCAGCGTACCCGTTGACTGTTGATCGAAGAAGGTAACCGGCATGCCCATCATATGGCCGAACAGACGGCGACGCATGTTCATGACCACGTTGCCGGAAACCCATGAGATGCAGTAACTGGAGATATAGCTGGTCACGCCACGCACCAACATCAGGCCGATTACCACCAGCGGCATCCACAGCATTACGGATCTGTCAGCTTTACCGAAGCCATCATCCAGTAAAGGTTTCAACAGAGAGAGCATCAGGGTATCGCCTGCCGCATTGAGTATCAGCGCCACTGCTGACACATACAGGCCAGCCTTATGGGGCGCAATCATCGGCCAGAGTCGACGGAATGTCTGCCACGTTGAGAGATCTTTATCTTGATGCATTATTTATTCACGCTGTTTGAAATAGCCGCTCATTCTACCTGGAATCGCGTTTGACGCCAAACCACTGATGGTACCAGCGAGGCATTATTTGCTCTCTTAAGCCCTTAATTTGCCAATGACCTTGTCTGATACCCACATGAATCTGCCCCAATTGTGCCGTGTCGTACCACACGTAGCCTTGCTGACGATAGCGCTGCACCACGGCTGGTGCCGGCATACGCCAGGCGTTATAACGCGCCACCGAAGCGAATGCGGCCTTACCAGCAACATTACGTAACAGTAACGCGCCTGACGAAGTACGACTGCCATGGTGCGGCACCTGCAAAATCGTCGCGTTGAGTGCATCTTTTTCCAGCGCGACAATTTTTCTTTCGGCTTCTAACTCAATATCACCGGTGAGCAATACGCTAAATTGCCCGTCATTGATTCGCACCACACACGAATCGTTATTTTGTCCCTGGGTCTGACTCTCCGGCGGCCACAAGGCGGTAAATTGCAATTTGCCCCATTGCCACTGCTGGCCACGGAAGCATGGCAGATGTCCCTTTTCCGCTAATGCACTTCGAATTGCTACCGCTGGATTAACTTTGAGCAATGAGTGTAGCCCACCACGATGATCCAGATGCTTGTGGCTTAGTATCAGAGAATGAAGGCTTCTGCCGTGATACTGCAACCATGGCAGGATGACGCGTGAACCGGCATCATCCTGCTTCCAGCCCGGTCCAACATCATATAGCACCACTTCATTGCCTTGCGTAATGGCAATAGCCAGGCCGTGCCCCACATCAATCATGTCGATTTGCCAATCATCACGCTGAGTAGTGCTGCGCCAAAGGATGATCGCGAGTACCAGGCTAAAACACGGCATAAGGCTGCGATATATCAGGTTGCTACGCCAAAGAAGTAATCCCACCCACAGCAGCACGATCGCGGGTGTGGTATCGCTCCATGCCCACCAGCCCGCGGGTAACCACTGCAGCACTAGCAATACTTTGTTTATAGAAAGATCCGCCAGATACCATAATCCCGCTGAAATCGGCGGCACAGACAAGAGCATTGCCAGCAATATCACTGGCACCGTGACAAATGACACAACCGGCACCGCGATCAGATTTGCCAATAAAGCACTCAGGCTTATTCCCTGAAACAGGAAGATTTGTAGCGGTGCCATGAGGATCATCATGCCAAGCTGCAGATGTAGCAATTGCAGTAGCAGCCAGCGACGCTTTGCGCGCAAGCGATGCGGCAATGGAAACCATTGATACCAGACAATCAGCATCGCGACCGCCAGCGCTGACAACCAAAAGCTTTCTGACAGAACGGTTAATGGATCAAGTGCCAGCAATGCGCCAATACACAACGTCCAGACTTGCCAGCCACTGAGTTGCCAACCAACGCTACGAATACCTGTCCAAAGCATGAGCGCGATAATCGCGCGCTGGGCCGGTGCATGGCTGCCAGAAACCCACGTGTAGATGGCTGCGGTTATGATGCTAATTAGCAGCGGAAACAAATAGCCAATCAAATGAGCAGGTAAAATCACCTGGATTGCACGTGCTATTAGCCATCCAACGCTGGCAGCTAACGCAATGTGCATGCCTGAGATGGCCATCAAGTGGGCGGTGCCTGTTTCCCGCAGCAACTGTCGCTGCTCTTCGGTCATGTTGGTACGTATACCAAACGCTAAAGCCTGCATGATTGCGGGTTGCTGGAGCGTATCAAATTTAGGTAAATGGTAATCAATAAAACGCGTGCGCCAGTTGCAGGTTAGCGATTCCGCCTGCTGACTGATGATGCGACCTTGCAGCGGAGTGTGATTCGACAAAGCAAAGCGTTGCAGATCGAACTCCCCTTCGTTCAGTCTGCCGTGCACGGCACGCAGTCGCAATTTCATCTGCCAGCGCTGACCGGCACAAAATGGTTGGTCTGTAGAAGCATTATTGAGCGTGACAAATAGAGGTGGAAATTGATAACGCTGACCGACACGCAGGATTTGCGCTGTCAGCTGCTGCTTCTGTTCACGCACTTCAGTGATACGCACCGTGGCTTCAATAGATGCGGCAGCCAGTTCCTCAATGCTATTAACCATCTGCCGAGCTTCATTCATTGTCCAGGCCAACATTAACAGAGCAATCCCTAATATCCGCAGCAACGTGATTGGCATCAACCCGAGTAACACCGCGAATCCAACCATGATGAGTATTACGCTGGCGGCGGGTATGTGCGGCAATATGCCCAACGGCAACGCCGAGGCAATCATCAATCTCGCCAGAACAATCCAGTTCATATGCATTAGTACTCTCCCTCATTGGGGGAAGAGTTTGCAGTGAAGATGGGGGATTTGCTTCAGTGAAAAGAGTGTGTGTCGCGATGGATTCAGAGAATTTTGCAGAGATTACATTGGTGGGACTTCATTTTGGAAAGCAGCTCGCAATTCTGCATACTGCAAGCAAAAAAAAACGACACCCTAAAGTGTCGTTTTTATCGTTCGGTAACGGCTTAGCCGTAGATATTCGCACGGTCACGCAATTCTTTGCCCGGCTTAAAGTGAGGAACGTATTTACCTTCCAGATCCACTTTGTCACCCGTTTTCGGGTTACGACCCGTACGTGGTGCACGGTAATGCAAAGAAAAGCTGCCGAATCCCCGGATTTCAATGCGCTCGCCCTGGGCCAACGTAGTGGCCATGTGCTCAAGCATCTCTTTGACCGCATCCTCAACGACTTTCGCCGGAATATGAGTATGCTGGCCAGCAAGTCTTTCAATCAGTTCTGACTTGGTCATGTAACCTCCGGTTAATCCTTATTGGGAAAGGTATGACAGCTTTTACCGAAACCGGACGATTTTCATCGTCCGGTGCCTTAGGTCAATTACTCGCCTTTAGCCGCTTTGAACGCTTCAGCCATCGCGCTAGAGAAGTTGCTGCCTTCATCCTGTTTGGTGTTAACAGTGTTGATAGCTTCTTTCTCATCAGCCTGGTCTTTAGCACGAACAGACAGGCTCACAACGCGGTTCTTACGGTCAACGCCGGTGAATTTAGCTTCAACGTCGTCGCCAACACTCAGAACCAGAGTTGCGTCTTCGATGCGGTCCAGAGAAGCTTCAGAAGCGCGCAGGTAACCCTCTACGCCGTCAGCTAATTCTACTGTAGCACCTTTAGCGTCAACTGCAGTGACTTTACCAGTCACGATAGCGCCTTTCTTGTTCAGGGTGATGTAGTTGTTGAATGGATCTTCAGCCAACTGCTTCACGCCCAGAGAGATGCGCTCGCGCTCTGCATCAACCTGCAGTACAACGGCAGCGATTTCGTCGCCTTTTTTGTACTCACGAACGGCTTCTTCGCCAGTCGCGTTCCAGGAGATGTCAGACAGGTGAACCAGACCGTCGATGCCACCGTCCAGGCCGATGAAGATACCGAAGTCAGTGATTGACTTGATTTTACCTTCAACGCGATCGCCTTTGTTGTGGGTCTCAGCGAACAGCTGCCATGGGTTAGATTTGCACTGCTTCAGACCCAGGGAGATACGACGACGCTCTTCATCGATGTCCAGAACCATTACTTCAACCACGTCGCCTACGTTTACAACTTTAGACGGATGGATGTTTTTGTTGGTCCAGTCCATTTCAGAAACGTGTACCAGACCTTCAACGCCTTCTTCGATTTCTACGAAGCAGCCGTAATCAGTCAGGTTGGTTACACGACCAGTCAGGCGGGTGCCTTCTGGGTAGCGCTTAGCGATAGCCACCCAAGGATCTTCGCCCAGCTGTTTCAGGCCCAGAGATACACGGGTACGCTCGCGGTCGAACTTCAGCACTTTAACAGTGATTTCGTCGCCCACGTTGACGATTTCGCTCGGATGCTTAACGCGTTTCCAAGCCATATCGGTAATGTGCAGCAGGCCGTCAACGCCACCCAGATCCACGAATGCACCGTAGTCAGTGAGGTTCTTAACGATACCTTTAACTTCCATGCCTTCCTGCAGGTTTTCCAGCAGCTGATCGCGCTCAGCGCTGTTCTCAGATTCGATAACTGCACGACGTGAAACCACGACGTTGTTACGTTTCTGATCAAGCTTGATTACTTTGAATTCAAGCTCTTTGCCTTCCAGGTGCAGAGTATCGCGAACCGGACGAACGTCTACCAATGAACCTGGCAGGAACGCACGAATACCGTTCAGCTCAACTGTGAAGCCACCTTTAACTTTGCCGTTGATAACACCGGTAACAGTTTCAGCGTCTTCGTAAGCTTTTTCCAGCGTGATCCAAGCTTCGTGACGTTTAGCTTTCTCACGGGACAGCAGGGTTTCACCGAAGCCGTCTTCTACTGCGTCCAGCGCAACGTCAACTTCGTCGCCTACCTGGATTTCCAGTTCGCCGGCTGCGTTCTTGAACTGCTCTGCAGGAATTGCAGATTCAGATTTCAGACCCGCATCAACCAGAACTACGTCTTTGTCGATAGAGACAACAACGCCACGAACGATGGAACCCGGACGGGTTTCGATTTCTTTCAGGGACTCTTCAAAGAGTTGAGCAAAAGATTCAGTCATATTGATAATCTTAGGATTCTTCAATTTAACGTCCACCTGACTTCATTGTCGGATGGGGTTGTTTCACATGCCCTGCACCGGGTCCTTGGTACAGGGTTACAGCAATTCGGTTGCCGAAAGATTAAATGCCCAGCTTCTGCTTAGCATAATCAAGCGCCTTTTCAATCACTTGCTCAATCGACATACTGGTTGAATCCAGTACCAGAGCATCTGTGGCAGGCACTAAAGGTGCGATGGCACGATTACGATCGCGGTCGTCGCGTTCCTTTATCTCGGATAAAAGGCGATCAAAGTTAACATTAAAGCCCTTCTCCTGCAACTGTAGCATACGGCGATGCGCACGCTCTTCCGAGCTAGCGTCGAGGAAAATTTTCACTGGTGCATCTGGGAAAACCACGGTTCCCATATCGCGTCCATCAGCGATTAAACCGGGCTCTTCACGGAATCCACGTTGGCGACGAAGCAGCGCCTCACGCACCCGCGGAAAAGCGGCGACGCGCGATGCGGTGTTGCTCACTTCTTGCGTGCGGATTTCACCGGTAACGTCTTCACCTTCAAGCACCACCTGCATTTCACCGTCAACCGACAGAAAACGCACATCAAGATGCGCGGCAATCGGAACTAATGCTTCTTCAGACTCAATATCTACCTGATGGTGAAGTGCAGCCAATGCTAAAACGCGATAAATAGCGCCAGAATCCAGTAAGTGCCACTGCAACGACTCCGCCATCGCTTTACATAAAGTCCCTTTACCCGCGCCACTTGGCCCATCGATGGTAATAACCGGGGCGATTGCCGTCATTGTTCTCTCCTGTTGCTGCGTGCTTATTGTCAGCCCTTCCAGGCCGCCTGGATTGCGCGGCATTATACGCTGCCTGCATCAGGTTAGTTACCCTTTAGCGTAGACATCGCTAGAAATATAGACAGATTCAGAAGAATTTCCGCCTGATAAGGCCAAAGGAAAGCAAAGAAACCCGGCGTAGTGCGCCGGGTCAGACGATCAGGAAGTATGGCTGATTCTCGCCAACTGCTGGAAATAGCTTGGGAAGGTTTTCGCGGTGCAGCCTGGATCAAGGATGGTTACTGGCGTATCAGACAGAGCCACCAGTGCGAAGCACATCGCCATCCGGTGATCGTTATAGGTACCGATATCCGCATGTTGCAACTGAGCCGGCGGTGTCACACGAATAAAGTCGTGTCCTTCTTCCACTTCAGCACCGACTTTACGCAACTCAGTCGCCATCGCCGCCAGACGATCGGTCTCTTTTACGCGCCAGTTATAGATGTTGCGCATCAGCGTGGTGCCTTGTGCGAACAGTGCTGTGGTTGCAATGGTCATTGCCGCATCGGGAATATGGTTCATATCCATATCGATTGCCGTCAACGATCCACGCGTACAGGAGATGTAATCATCGCCCCACTCAATCACTGCGCCCATCTTTTCTAGCACATCAGCAAAACGAATATCGCCCTGCACGCTGTTGCGGCCGATACCGGTTACACGCACGGTGCCACCTTTAATGGCTGCCGCAGCGAGGAAATATGAGGCAGAAGACGCATCACCTTCCACCAGGTAATCGCCCGGAGACTGATACTGTTGCTGCCCTTTGACCACAAAACGCTGATAGTTCTGGTTATCAACGTCCACACCAAAGCAGCGCATCAGGTGCAAGGTAATGTCAATATAAGGCTTAGAAACCAGATCGCCTTTGATGGTGATGATGGTGTCTTGCTGCGCCAGCGGCGCGGTCATCAACAACGCCGTCAGGAACTGGCTGGAAACGCTGCCATCAACGCTGACTTCGCCCCCAACAAAACCGCCATTGAGGCGTACTGGTGGGTAATCGGTCTGCTCAAGATAGTCGATCTTTGCTCCGCCCTGACGCAGTGCATCAACCAAGTGACCAATCGGACGCTCTTTCATGCGCGGCTCGCCAGTCAGGACAATTGACTGCTGGCCCAAACACAGCGCAGCAGCCAATGGACGCATCGCGGTGCCTGCGTTACCCAGAAACAGCTCAAGCGGCTTTTCAGCGCGCAAAGGTCCCGCGTTACCCACTACTTCGCATACGGTGCGATCATCGGAGAGCGTATAGCTGACACCCAGCGCCTTGAGGGCGTTCAGCATGTGCTTAACGTCATCGCTATCGAGCAAATTAGTCAGCCGAGTGGTGCCTTTTGCCAGCGCGGCCAGCAAGAGAGCGCGGTTCGAGACGCTTTTTGAGCCCGGTAAATTTACCGTGCCGTCAACGCGAGCAATCGGTTGTAGAGTCAGGGAGTCCTGCATGTGAAACCAAATCTCCAGAAAATACGAGACCCCATCTTGCGACGGGGTCTGATACCAGACAAGCTGGCATGAAAAAAGCAATTAGCCGTGGCGACGTTCGAAGTCGACCATAAACTCAGTCAGCGTTTTAACGCCTTCCAGCGGCATCGCATTGTAGATCGATGCACGCATACCTCCAACCACGCGATGGCCTTTCAACGCATGCAGACCAGCCTTGAGAGACTCTTCCAGGAACACTTTGTCCAAAGATGAATCGGCTAACTGGAATGGCACGTTCATACGTGAACGGTTTTCGCTTGCGACATCGTTGCGATAAAACGCGCTGTTATCAATCACGCCATACAGTAAGTCGGCTTTTGCCTGATTCAGCTTGTCCATCTCGGCCACGCCGCCCTTCTCTTTCAGCCATTTGAATACCAGCCCAGAGAGATACCATGCGAAAGTTGGCGGGGTGTTGAACATCGATTCGTTTTCGGCCAGCACCTTGTAATCAAGGATTGAAGGCACATAACGCTGTGCTTTACCCAGCAGATCTTCGCGCACAACCACCAAGGTTAAGCCCGCCGGACCGATATTTTTTTGCGCGCCGGCGTAGATCACGCCATAACGACTCACATCGATTGGACGAGACAGAATAGTAGAAGAGAGATCGGCAACCACGATCTTATCGCCAAAATCCGGCTCTTCATCGATAGCAATGCCATCAATCGTTTCGTTCGGGCAGAAATGGACGTAAGCCGCATCATAATTTAGCTGCCATTCACGCATTGGTAATAAAGCACGTTTACCATCACGCGTGGTTTTTATATCAATGGTATTTGGCGAGCAGAATTTTTCGGCTTCTTTAATTGCGCTGTGAGCCCAGTAACCGCCGTCAATATAATCTGCGGTTTTTGCCTCACCCAATAAGTTGCCGGGGATGGCCGCGAATTGTGCACGCGCACCGCCGTGGCAGAATAAAACTTTGTAATTGGCTGGGATCTTCAGCAGATCGCGAAAATCTTGTTCTGCCGCTTCAGCAACAGCAATAAACTCTTTACTGCGGTGACTGATCTCCATCACCGAGGTGCCTAACCCGTGCCAGTTTGTCAGTTCTTGTTCTGCGCGACGGAGCACTTCTACCGGCAGCATAGCCGGGCCAGAGCTAAAATTATAAACCTGAGTCATTTCCCCTCACCACTGTCATATCGAACGGTTATGAATACTTCACCGGTTTTATCATTGCCTCCAGATGGCTGCAATCATTAATCCGGCAGCGATCACATTTCCAGAGCCAGCTCCACCGCAGCTTATGTCATAAATGCATTAAGCCATGGAATTTTGTGATGTAGTTCCAGAAAGAAAAGGGGAAAGCCGAATGGCGTAAAAACCTTAGCCAGACTGAGATAAATTTGGCTGACTGAATAGCGAAGCATGCATAAAACCCGTATTATTGCGCGCTTTACGCCCACCCCATTGACTTAAGAGAGCGCCACCATGACGCAAACGTTTATCCCCGGAAAAGACGCCGCACTGGAAGATTCCATTGCACGCTTTCAACAGAAACTGCAAGACCTTGGTTTCAATATTGAAGAAGCTTCCTGGCTGAATCCGGTACCACACGTCTGGTCAGTGCACATTCGCGATCGCGACTGCCCGCTGTGCTTTACAAATGGCAAAGGTGCTAGCAAAAAAGCCGCTCTGGCTTCAGCACTGGGCGAATATTTTGAGCGCCTCTCTACTAACTACTTCTTCGCCGATTTCTGGTTAGGTAAATCCATCGCTAATGGTGATTTTGTTCACTATCCGAATGAAAAGTGGTTCCCGCTCACCGAGGACGACAGCCTGCCAGAAGGCATTCTGGATGCGCGCCTGCGCAAATTTTATGATCCTGAAGAGAGCCTGGGTGCTTCAGAGCTGATTGATCTGCAATCCGGCAATGATGAGCGCGGTATTTGTGGCCTGCCATTTAGCCGCCAATCTGACCAGCAAACGGTTTATATCCCGATGAACATCATCGGAAATCTGTACGTTTCGAATGGTATGTCAGCCGGTAACACCGCGAACGAAGCGCGCGTACAAGGCCTGTCAGAAGTGTTTGAGCGCCATATCAAGAATCGCATCATCGCCGAATCCATCAGCCTGCCAGAAATTCCAGCAGAGGTGATGCAACGTTATCCTGGCGTAATTGAAGCGATTAAACGTCTGGAAGCAGAAGGTTTCCCAATCTTCTCTTACGATGCTTCACTGGGCGGTAAATATCCGGTTATCTGCGTAGTGCTGTTCAATCCAGCAAATGGTACCTGTTTCGCTTCGTTTGGTGCACATCCGGACTTTGGCGTCGCACTGGAGCGTACAGTTACTGAACTGCTGCAGGGCCGTGGTCTGAAAGATCTCGACGTGTTTACTCCGCCGACGTTTGATGATGAAGAAGTTGCGGAACACGCTAACCTGGAAACGCATTTCATCGATTCAAGCGGTCTGATTTCATGGGATATGTTCAAAGACGATGCTGACTATCCTTTCGTCGACTGGAGCTTTGCGGGTACCACGCACGAAGAGTTTGATACGCTGATGGCGATCTTCCGTGCGGAAGATAAAGAAGTCTATATCGCTGACTATGAACATCTGAGCGTTTACGCTTGCCGCATTATCGTTCCTGGTATGTCTGATATTTATCCAGCGGAAGATCTGCTGCTGGCGAATAACAGCATGGGTGCACCACTGCGCGAAACGCTGCTGGCGCTGCCGGAAAGCCAATGGGAACCTGAGGCCTATCTCGAGCTGATCGTGCAACTGGATGAGGAAGGTCATGATGACTTTACTCGCGTGCGCGAACTGCTGGGTCTGGCATCAGGCAAAGATAATGCTTGGTACACGCTGCGTATCGGCGAGCTGAAAGCGATGCTAGCGCTGGCAGGTGGCGACCTGGATCAGGCTCTGATCTGGACTGAATGGACGATGGAATTTAACCAGTCCATCTTCAGCGAAGAGCGCGCTAACTACTATCGCTGCCTGCAAACCTTGCTGCTGCTGGCAATGGAAGAGGAACGCGATCCGCTTCAATATCATCGTGCCTTTATCCGTATGTATGGCCAGGCGGCAGTTGAGGCCGCTTCAGCGGCTATCAGTGGTGAAGTGCCTTTCTATGGATTGCAAGCGGTCGATTTGGACCTGAAAGCCTTCCCAGCGCATCAATCATTACTCGCTGCCTATGAAAAACTGCAGACAGCTAAACGTCGTTATTGGTCACAAAAATAGCCTTGGCGCTTTTAATGGTTATTTATAAAAATTAGCATATTGGTAAATGGCACTGAAAAAATCAGTGCCATTTTTTTATATTGGTCATGCAAAGAGATTAAAGCGCATTATTGAATAACAATTAAGCTTTATTCGTTAATGATATTTAACAAAACCATCCTTAACTACAGCTACCTTAAACTTATTTTGCATAATTTAAAATTTATTTATTTCAATTAATTCAATAGATTAACTTCAAAACACTTACTTTATCGCTTCGCTTACCAGCAGCCTCCCGGTCAAATATGATCCATATCAATTTCTGACCTATACTCCTTTGTTAGTATCTTTACAGGCAATTTTTGGAGAGCGTTAGTGTGAAAGCTGACAACCCTTTTAATTCATTATTACCGGCGGCAATGGCGAAAGTTGCAGAAGAAGCCGGCATATATAAAGCTACTAAACATCCTTTAACCACATTCTTCCTTGCCATCACTGCTGGCGTATTTATCTCAATTGCATTTGTCTTCTATATCACTGCAACTACCGGAAGTGGAGCCATGCCCTACGGCATAGCAAAACTGATCGGCGGTATCTGTTTCTCACTCGGTTTAATGTTAGTAGTCGTGTGTGGCGCTGACCTGTTCACCTCAACTGTTCTGATCGTAGTGGCAAAAGCCAGCGGCCGAATCACCTGGCTCCAACTCGGTCGACATTGGTTGACTGTCTATATAGGTAACCTGTTTGGCGCGCTGTTCTTTGTAGCGCTGATCTGGTTAGCCGGTGAACACATGGTGGCGAATGGTGCCTGGGGCTTGAACCTTCTGCAAACCGCCGACCACAAGATGCATCACACCTTTATCGAAGCAGTCAGTCTCGGCACGCTCGCTAATTTGATGGTTTGCCTGGCGGTATGGATGAGTTACTCCGGCCGCAGCCTGATGGATAAAATGTTTGCGATGATCTTACCGGTAGCGATGTTTGTTGCCTGTGGCTTCGAACACAGCATCGCCAACATGTTCCTTATTCCGATGGCCATTGTTATCCGTGATTTTGCCAGCCCGGAATTCTGGCAAATGGCGGGGGCAAGCGCAGCACAGTTTCCCTCACTCAGCGTTAGCGATTTTATTCTTAATAACCTTATTCCCGTAACCATCGGCAACATTATTGGCGGCGGATTATTAGTCGGTTTGACCTACTGGGTAATCTATCTGCGTGGCGATGAGCCGGTGCATTAATGAATTGGTACGGGCGTGCTGAAGCAGCGCGCCATACGTCAAAGTCTCCCTAAATAAGGCAGGTATATCATGTCCGAACTGAATGAAAAAATGGCGTCAGCCTGGGAAGGATTTAGCGCCGGCGAATGGCAGAACAGCGTCAATGTCCGTGACTTTATCCAGAAAAACTATAAACCGTATGAAGGCGACGAGTCCTTCCTCGCGGGCGCGACTCCAGCCACAACTAAGTTGTGGGACAGCGTGCTTGAAGGCATCAAAATTGAGAACCGCACTCACGCGCCGGTGGATTTTGACACCGATTTGGCTTCAACCATCACCTCTCACGACGCCGGCTACATCAGCAAATCGCTGGAAAAAATTGTTGGTCTGCAAACTGAAGCGCCTCTGAAACGTGCCATCATCCCGTTCGGCGGCATCAAAATGGTTGAGGGCTCTTGCAAGGTTTATGGCCGCGAACTCGATCCCGCGTTGAAAAAAGTCTTCACTGATTACCGCAAAACCCATAACCAAGGCGTATTCGATGTTTATACCCCAGACATCATGCGCTGCCGTAAATCAGGCGTACTGACAGGTTTACCTGATGCCTATGGCCGCGGTCGTATCATCGGTGACTATCGCCGCGTTGCGCTGTACGGCATTGATTACCTGATGAAAGACAAAGTTGCGCAGTTCAATTCTCTGCAAAGCGATATGGAGAATGGTGTTGACCTCGAAGCCACTATTCGCCTGCGTGAAGAGATTTCTGAACAGCATCGTGCGCTGGGTCAAATCAAAGAGATGGCTGCGAAGTATGGTTCAGATATCTCGTTGCCCGCTACCAATGCACAAGAAGCCGTTCAGTGGACTTACTACGGCTACCTCGCGGCGGTGAAATCTCAGAATGGTGCGGCGATGTCATTTGGTCGCGTATCCACCTTCCTTGATGTGTACATTGATCGCGATATTCAGGCCGGGAAACTGACTGAAGAAGACGCACAGGAACTGATTGACCATCTGGTGATGAAACTGCGTATGGTGCGCTTCCTGCGTACGCCTGAATACGATGAGCTGTTCTCCGGTGACCCAATCTGGGCAACAGAATCATTAGCGGGTATGGGCGTCGATGGCCGTACTCTGGTGACCAAAAGCACCTTCCGTTTCCTGAATACGCTTTACACCATGGGTCCATCTCCGGAGCCAAATATGACCATCCTGTGGTCAGAAAAACTGCCGGTTAACTTCAAGAAATACGCCGCAAAAGTTTCTATCGATACGTCCTCATTGCAGTATGAGAATGACGACCTGATGCGTCCTGACTTCGACAACGATGACTATGCTATCGCCTGCTGCGTAAGCCCAATGATTGTCGGTAAGCAGATGCAGTTCTTCGGTGCGCGTGCCAACCTGGCAAAAACCCTGCTGTATGCAATCAACGGTGGCGTTGATGAAAAACTGAAAATGCAGGTAGGCCCGAAAGAAGCGCCAATCACTGATGAAATTCTTGATTTCGACATCGTGATGGAGCGTCTGGATCACTTCATGGATTGGCTGGCGAAGCAGTACGTCACCTCCCTGAACATCATTCACTATATGCACGATAAGTACAGCTACGAAGCTTCACTGATGGCACTGCACGACCGTGACGTTTATCGCACCATGGCATGTGGTATCGCGGGTCTGTCTGTTGCGGCTGACTCACTTTCAGCCATCAAATACGCCAAAGTGAAAACCATCCGTGATGAAGATGGTTTAGCGGTAGACTTTGAAATTGAAGGTGAATATCCGCAGTTTGGTAACAATGACTCGCGCGTTGATGACATGGCGTGCGATCTGGTTGAACGTTTCATGAAAAAAATTCAGAAACTGCAAACCTACCGCAATGCGGTGCCAACGCAGTCAGTGCTGACCATTACATCTAACGTGGTTTATGGTAAGAAAACCGGTAACACGCCAGACGGACGTCGTGCGGGTGCACCGTTCGGACCGGGTGCTAACCCAATGCACGGACGTGATCAGAAAGGTGCGGTAGCTTCATTGACCTCGGTCGCGAAACTGCCCTTCGCTTATGCTAAAGACGGCATCTCTTATACCTTCTCCATCGTGCCAAATGCACTGGGTAAAGATGATAACGTGCGTAAAACTAACCTTGCTGGCTTGATGGATGGATATTTCCACCATGAAGCTAACATTGAGGGCGGTCAGCATCTGAACGTTAACGTGATGAATCGTGAGATGCTGCTGGATGCGATGGAACATCCTGAGAAGTATCCTCAATTGACCATTCGCGTATCCGGTTATGCTGTTCGCTTTAACTCGCTCACCAAAGAGCAGCAGAAAGATGTAATTACCCGTACGTTCACTCAGTCGTTGTAATAGCACTTTACTGAGATTAAAAGGCTCCTGCGGGAGCCTTTTCTCCACAAGTCCGTTTTGCCAGCTTGCTGGTGCTGGCGACCTGGCAAAATCGACTTTCACTTTTAGAGCACGACATAGATTGTGCTGCCTGATGTTCAGGCTCACCTGGAGAACCCATCGCAATGTCAACCATCGGTCGTATCCACTCCTTTGAATCCTGCGGCACCGTTGACGGCCCAGGCATCCGTTTCATCACCTTTTTTCAGGGCTGTCTAATGCGCTGCCTGTATTGCCATAACCGCGATACATGGGACACACATGGCGGTAAAGAAGTGACCGTCGAAGAGTTGATGAAGGATGCGCTCTCATATCGTCACTTTATGAATGCATCTGGCGGCGGCGTGACCGCATCGGGTGGCGAAGCGATCTTACAAGCCGAGTTTGTGCGTGACTGGTTCCGCGCCTGCCAGGCAGAAGGTATTCACACCTGCCTTGACACCAACGGCTTTGTTCGTCGCTACGACCCGGTGATCGATGAATTGCTGGATGCCACTGACTTGGTCATGCTTGATCTGAAACAAATTAATGATGAGGTGCATGAAGTTCTGGTTGGCGTTTCCAATCACCGCACGCTGGATTTTGCTCGTTATCTGCAGAAGAGAGGCAAACGTACCTGGATTCGTTACGTTGTTGTGCCTGGTTACTCTGATGATGATGATTCCGTACATCGCTTAGGTGAGTTCACTAAGGATATGGATAACATTGAGAAGATTGAACTGTTGCCTTATCACGAGTTAGGCAAACACAAATGGATTGCCATGGGTGAAGAGTACAAGCTGGATGGTGTTAAGCCGCCGAGCAAAGAAACCATGGAGCGAGTGAAGAATATCCTCGCCAGCTACGGTCATGAAGTGATGTATTAACCGCAAACAAAAGGGGAGCCGCTGGCTTAATGCCAGTCAGTTAAGCCTGACTGGCATTTCTTCTTTTGGCTGTCGGGTACTTCCAGGGCCTCTCTTTCACCACTCTCGGGAACGACCTCTCCCGTCGCCCCGGCAGTTTGACTATCTGCGCTATCGCGTCCACATTTTTCACCAGTTCCGGGATCCGCCCCGGTGACGCGCCCTCAAGCGTCCAGAGCAGCTTCATGACCCAGGCCGCAGACTCGCTGAAGCTCAGCTGATTAGGCCAGTATCCCTTAAGCGTCGACGCCATTTTTATCATCTGATATCTCACCAGATTATACGCAAGCAGCACGCCCCACAGCTCCTGACGCACCATCTCCGGTTTTTTGCTGCGCAGCGTCAGCCGGTTATCCTGCAGCCCCTGCTTGATTTCCCGATACCCCAGCTCTATCTCCCAGCGATGGCTGTACAGGTCCGCTATCTCTTTCCCCGGATAGCGCATCGCATCCGTCATCGACGTCAGGAACCGCCACGTCTTTCCTTTAATTTCCCGGCTGATAAGCCTCATCTCTGCATATTCCGCCAGATGAGGCCACTTCTTCCGCGCCTGAGGGGAGGTTTTAACACGGATGAGCGCATCTCCTTTTCCCAGGCGGCGTACCTCTTCGTACTGCAGGTCTTTGCGGGCTGCTATCATCCAGTGACGGTTTTCCCCCGCCTGATGCCAGGCGCTGAGCAGGCCGAACGAGGTATAGCCCTTGTCGAACAGCGTCAGGCTGTTGTCGGGGACGCGTGGGATAAGCCCTTCCGCCAGTATCATTTCGTTCTCATTCTGGCAGCCCATCACGGCGCCGCCGATAAGATGGCTGGTCAGCTCCATCAGGCAGACCACGCGTACCTGCGGATAGGGCGATGCACCGGCAACCGTTTTTGTGCGGGCGATAGCCTTTTCATTATCCGGCGTTTCCTGCGTGCGCCAGACGACGCCGTCAACCGCGTGAAGCGTCAGCCCACACCAGTCAGGATGCGTGGTCTGCGCGTGCCAGAGGTCGCTGCTTTGTTCGAAGACACGCCTGACGGCATCGTCTCCCAGGCGCTGCCGGGCCTGCACCACGGCGCTGGGCGCAACAAAAGGCCGGTTTCCCGGCAACAGAATATCAAGGCGATTCACGATGGCGTGCAGGGGCTCTTTGCGCTCAAGCGCCATGCCGATAAGGCACCAGACCATCATATCGGTGGTAAGACGACGCTTGCGGAGGGTAACGGAGCCTGACTCCTGAATGCAGCGGGCGATCAGTTCGGGCTCAAGGACATCCGCGAGTGTAGTGAGTGGGTTACGCAGAGAATCGTAGCAAGAGACAATATCAAGGGCCTGACGGAGCTGCATAAAAAAATCCGGAAACGAAACGTTCCCGGATTCTTACACAGCCACTGGATCGTTCAACTGATCCTTAACTGATCGGCATTAGAGCCGCTGGCTCCCCTTTTTACTATTTTATATTAATGCGTTAAGCATGTGCAACCGGCGTTGCCTGATGATCGGCTTTGCGCAGTAACATCACCAGATAAACCAGTGCAACTGCAGCAATCATCACAAACAGCAGGCGGTCAGAGTAGTTCTGCATCAGCATTGACGTCATTCCCGGCCCCACCAAACTACCCACGGTATAGCTGAACAGTAATGCCTGATTCATCGCCACTAACTCATGATGCGCCACGGTTTCGCACGCCCAGGACATCGCCACTGGGTAGAGAGTAAAACCCGCCAGACCCAGCACAAACAGTGCTGGCGCCATCGCAGCATCACCCAACATGGCAATCGCACCCAGAATGACCACGAACACTTGCACGCGCAGTACCATCAGGCGACCAAAGCGATCGGCTAAACGTCCTACTGGCCACTGGCCGACAATGCCCGAGCTGACCAGTAACGCCATCCAGTAACCGACGGTAGCATCACTCATGCCCTGATGCGACAGATACAAAGGCATCAAGCCATAAAGCGAGCCGAGAACGATACCGGAAATGATGCAGCCATTGATGCCGAGACGTGAACTACGACGGCGCAACATCACCCAAAGGCGACCCGTCGAGGCTTCTTCCGTCACAGCGCTGGCATTAACATGCACAAATACGACCGGCAACACCGCACAGATAATCAGCGCAGTCACCCACGGAATCACGTGGAGCAGCGCTGTCGACACACGACTCACCAACAACTGGCCGGCAACCGTGCCGAGGTAATAGATAATCATGTATGCCGCGAGCAACTGGCCACGATTACGTACGGTACCGCTGCATAATAAGGCGCTCTCAACCACCACCCAAATCAGTGCACAACCCACGCCTGCGGTGAAACGCAGCATGGTCCAGCTATAGAAACCATCCAGCATCACCATGCCCATGGTCGCCACGGCGAAAAGCACACTGGCGAGGTAGAAACAGCGATTAAAACCGTAACGAGTGATCAACCAGCCCGCGAGCAAAGTGCCCAGCAAATTACCGGTGTAATACGATGAGCTAGCCATACCCACTTGCCAGGTTGGCAATTGATCATGGGTAAGCCATAGCGGTACCAGCGTATTAAGCACAGCGATAGACACCGTCATGAGCATTAAGCCGCAAAGCAGCAAAACGACGGGGCGCGACCAGGTTGACATAGGGAATAAAACCAAAAGAGATGACGATAATTGCGCGCAGTTTGCCATTTGCTAATTTAAAGTCAATGTGCAAAAAATCGTCGCCGCACGATTTGCTGCAGCACAATTTATTTTATTTATCTTCAGCGGGTTAGAGGCAGGATGAAAGATAACAGGCAGGCATCTATCTAATTGAATTTATGATTTTTAATGGTTAATAGCCATTTATTGTCGATAACGTTTATTTCTGATTAATTCCAACTAAAAAATAATTATTTTTCAGCTTAAGAAACAAAAAACCCGGCATTGCCGGGCTTATATAATTGCACGTTGATTAGCCAACGAATTCCAGTCCGCCCATGTAAGGACGCAACACGTCAGGCACTTCAATGCGGCCATCTGCTTGCTGGTAGTTTTCCAGCACAGCAACCAGAGTACGACCCACCGCCAGACCAGAGCCGTTCAGCGTGTGCACCAAACGTGGTTTCTTGTCGGTTTTGCTGCGGCAGCGCGCCTGCATACGACGAGCCTGGAAATCACCCATGTTGGAGCAAGAGGAGATCTCACGATAGGTGCCCTGTGCTGGCAGCCAAACTTCCAGATCGTAAGTTTTGGCAGAACCGAAGCCCATATCGCCGGTGCAAAGCAGCACTTTACGGTATGGCAGATTGAGCAGCTGCAGCACTTTCTCTGCATGGCCGACCAACTCTTCCAGTGCGTCCATAGAAGTTTCAGGCGCCACAATCTGCACCATTTCCACTTTGTCGAACTGGTGCATACGGATTAAACCGCGCGTATCACGTCCGTACGAACCGGCTTCAGAACGGAAGCATGGCGTGTGTGCGGTGAGTTTGAGCGGCAAAGATTCTTCTTCAACGATTTCATCGCGCACCAGATTGGTCAGCGGCACTTCAGCGGTTGGGATCAACGCATAGTTGCTGCTACCTGCTTCTTCGCCCAGCGGCTTGGTATGGAACAGATCTTCACCAAATTTCGGCAGTTGTCCGGTTCCATACAGTGTTTCCTGATTAACCAGATACGGAACATAGGTTTCAAGATAACCATGCTGCTGCGTGTGCAGGTCAAGCATAAACTGGCTAAGCGCACGGTGCAGACGCGCAATCTGGCCCTGCATGACAATGAAACGTGAACCCGTCAGTTTAACCGCTGCGGCAAAATCCAGACCTTTGGCGGCTTCACCCAGCTCAACATGGTCTTTTACCGGGAAATCGAACTGGCGCGGCTGGCCCCAGCGGCTGACTTCCTGGTTCTCGCTGTCATCTTTACCCAACGGGACTTCGTCAACCGGGAGATTTGGCAATGCGAGGGCAAAGTCACGAATTTCGTTCTGCAGGGCATCCAGTTCTGCTTTAGCCGCATCCAGGCGTTCGCCCAGTGCGTTCACTTCCTGACGCAGCGGCTCGATGTCTTCCCCACGTGCTTTGGCCTGACCGATGGATTTGGATCGGGAATTACGCTCAGCTTGCAGATTCTCAGTTTCTACCTGCAAGACTTTACGACGCTCTTCAAGCGAACGTAAGGTTTCCACATCCAGTTTAAATCCTCGGCGTGCCAGTTTTTCTGCGACTGCGTCTGGCTCGTTACGCAGCAGGTTGGGATCGAGCATGCTAATCCTGTGTAATAAAAGGTTGATTGAACGAATGGCGGGACTTGCATCCCTATGGAATGCAATGAAATCCTTGCTCACCTTACCGTAAGGTGTTTATCAGCGGTAGCGTTTTATCGGGCTATTTTGATCCTGCTCAGCCAGCCAGGCGAGTTTTTCGCCAATTTTCCCTTCAAGCCCGCGATTAGTCGGTTGATAGTAGCGTGTCTGCGCCATTTCTGGCGGAAAATAGACTTCGCCAGCGGCATAGGCGTTAGTCTCGTCGTGCGCATAGCGATACTCTTTACCCAGCCCCATCTCCTTCATCAATTTGGTCGGAGCATTGCGTAAATGTTCCGGTACATCGTAGTCAGGAAATTCGCGGGCATCGCGCATCGCGGCTTTGAAAGCGGTGTAAACGGCATTACTTTTGGGTGCGCTGGCAAGGTAGACAATCGCCTGCGCAATCGCCCTTTCGCCTTCAGCTGGACCGACGCGCGTAAAACAATCCCAGGCCGCTAACGCAACTTGCATACCGCGCGGATCGGCGTTACCCACATCTTCCGAGGCGATAGCCAGCAAACGGCGGGCGACATAAAGCGGATCGCCGCCGGCGGTGATGATTCTTGCATACCAGTAAAGCGCCGCATCAGGTGCTGAACCGCGTACCGATTTATGCAGAGCGGAGATCAGATCGTAGAAACGATCGCCTTTGTTATCAAAACGCGCCGCTCTTTCACCGGAAACTTCGTTCAGCAATTGTGGCGTTAATTCACGCTGGCCTTCGGCGTTACTTTCGGCCATATCCGCCATCATTTCCAGCGTATTCAGTGCCCGACGCGCATCCCCGTTCACCAACTCTGCAATCATGCGGCGCGTATTATCCGGCAGCACAATATCGCTTTTGCCATAACCGCGATCGTCATCCTGCATCGCCTGCAGCAAAACCTGTTCGATATCAGCAGTGGTGAGAGATTTGAGTAAATAGACACGAGCACGCGATAGCAGCGCCGAGTTGAGCTCAAACGAGGGATTTTCGGTGGTGGCACCGATAAACGTGATGGTGCCATCTTCAATATGTGGCAGGAATGCATCCTGCTGACTTTTGTTAAAGCGATGAACTTCGTCGACAAACAGAATGGTGCGTCGGCCCACCAGACGATTTTGCCGGGCGCGCTCTATCGCTTCACGAATCTCTTTGACGCCAGAAGTCACCGCAGAAATCCGCTCAACATCAGCTTTACCGTAATGGGCGATGATTTCGGCTAATGTTGTTTTCCCTGTCCCCGGCGGTCCCCACAAAATCATCGAATGCAGATGCCCGGCCTCAATAGCGCGCGGCAGCGGTTTACCGGGCGCCAGCAAATGCTGCTGCCCAATGTAATGTTGCAGCGTAGCTGGCCGCATACGTGCGGCCAGCGGCTGAAACTCATTCGAAGGTGCGAAATCCAGAGACAGGTTACTCACCGTGACCTCACTGACGTTGATCGTCCACCGTTACCCCTTTTGGCGGCGTAAAGGTGAATTTGTCTGGGCTAATGGCGCCGTTGTTTTGGCTCTTCAGCTGATAATCGCTGTGCTGACCATCTTGCTCAATCGCGCTGAACTTATTGATGGTGCCAGACGATGTCACATTGATGGTGAACTGCTTGAGGTTGCCATCACTGCTCTTCGGCGTTAGCTCGAAATTATCGCCCTGCTGCTTGATGTTGTACTGTTTCCAGTCGCTTGGCTGATTACGCGCAATCAGCATAAACGGCGTATTACTTGCCGCATTTTGCAGCAGGCTAACGCTGGCTTGTTCAACGAAGGGATTGTAGAACCACAGGTTTTTGCCATCAGAAATAATTACGCTTTCGTCCGGCGCGGTCATGTGCCAGTTAAACAAACTTGGGCGCTTAACCCACAGCTCACCTTCACCATCCTGCACGTTAGCGCCGCTGCCATCGGTCACTTTCTGACTGAAGCTGGCATGGAAGCTGTTCACTTTATTGAGACGCTGTTGCAGATCGCTGGACGCATCCGCCAATACTGATGCGGAAACAAAACTGGCCAACAGGCCACAGGCAATAACGCGTAATTTCATCTGATTCGATTCCTTATTCATTGTTTCCCGACACTTACTGCATTAAACGTAGTTGCCGTCCTGTCTCTTCGACAGGAGAAAAAGCCGAAAGCTCCCGAAGATATGGGGATCGACCAACAGATAAACAATGGGCCAGTGTTAACTGGCCCATAAGCAGACAATCACACGCGATAATTTACATTTCGTGTGGCGGCGGTGAAAGCACTTCACGGTTGCCATTGTGTCCCGGTTCAGAAACGATGCCCTGCGCTTCCATCTGCTCGATGATGCGTGCAGCACGGTTATAACCGATACGGAACTGACGCTGAACCCCAGAGATGGACGCCCGGCGTTTTTCCACCACGAAAGAGACGGCCTGATCGAACAGCGGATCCAGCTCTTCATCACCCATCATACCGCCAGCCGCGCTATCGCTCTCTTCACCAGCAGTAATGCTTTCGATGTATTGCGGGCGACCGCGTGCTTTCCAGTCCTGAACGACCGCATGGACTTCCTGATCGCGCACGAATGCACCGTGCACACGCACTGGCATTGAGGAGTTTGGCGGCATGTACAGCATGTCACCCATGCCCAGCAGCGATTCCGCACCGCCCTGATCGAGGATGGTGCGTGAGTCGATCTTACTGGAAACGGTAAAGGCGATACGCGTCGGGATGTTGGCTTTGATCAGACCGGTAATCACATCGACCGACGGACGCTGTGTCGCCAGCACCAGGTGAATACCCGCCGCACGTGCTTTCTGTGCCAGACGAGCAATCAACTCTTCAACTTTCTTACCGACCGCCATCATCAGATCGGCAAATTCATCGACCAGTACCACGATATAAGGCAGTTTTTCCAGCACCGGCGGCGTGGTGTCCATGCTATCGCCCGGCTTCCAGAACGGATCGGGAATTGGTCGGCCCATCGCTGCAGCCTGCTCAATCTTCTCGTTATATCCGGCAAGATTACGCACGCCCAATGCAGACATCAGCTTATAACGACGCTCCATTTCACCAACACTCCAGCGCAGCGCATTAGCCGCATCTTTCATATCGGTAACCACTTCCGTCAGCAAGTGCGGAATGCCTTCATAGACTGACAGCTCAAGCATTTTCGGGTCGATCATGATAAAGCGCACTTCTTCCGGCGTGGCTTTATACAACATGCTGATGATCATGGTGTTAACGCCCACCGATTTACCGGAACCAGTGGTACCGGCAACCAGCAAGTGAGGCATCTTCGCTAAATCAGCCACAACCGGCTGGCCAGCAATGTCCTTGCCCAACACCACTGCAAGCGGTGACGGATTTTCACGGAATTTAGGGCAATCCAGCACTTCGCGCAGATAAACGGTTTGACGATGTTTATTTGGCAGTTCAAGCCCAACATAAGGCTTGCCTGGAATCACTTCCACCACGCGCACGGCAACCGCTGACAATGAACGCGCCAGGTCACGCGACAAGTTAGAGATACGTGAAGCTTTAACGCCTGGCGCTAAGTCGAGCTCAAAACGGGTGATGACTGGCCCAGGCGAAATACCTACTACTTCCGCCTTCACACGATAATCCGCCAGTCGAGCCTCAACCAGTCGCGCCGTTTGCTCAAGTGCAAACATATCCACCGGCTCTTCTTCTGCCGGTGGTGACGTGAGCAGATCCAGCGTTGGCAGCGGCGTAGAGGGTTTTTCCAGCGGCTGTTCATGGCGTACCAGGAACGGATGGAACAAGCTATCCTGCGCTGGCGCTGCAGGTTTCACTGGCGCAGGCGGCGCAGAATAGGCTTCCTGTTCCGGTGACGACCACGGGCTCGATTCAGCACTCAATGAAGGTAATGACGCTGGCTCCGGCGCAGCGGGTTGCTGCCACTGCGCGGGTTCTTCTGGCTCTGGCGTTGCAGAGATCGTAAACAGCGGCTCGCTTGGACTGTCGTCGACCAGATCTTTCATTGGCGAAAAATCAAAAGCAGACGATGTGTCCAGATTAAAGACCGGCGCTTCTTTCACTTCAGGTTCGTTATAGCGTTGCTGCTGCTGATCGGCGAACTGACGTGCCAGTTGAGCCTGCTGCAATGCATCTTCATCCTCAGGCTCAGACGCATCCTGCCAGCTTTCGCCATAACGATTCTGCTGCTGTGATGCGAAGGCTTCCCGCAACTGCGCCTCTTGCAGCTCAACATCATCTTCCTGTGGTGGAACGCTGTAAGACGCGGTGACTTCCGGCTGTTGCTGCTCAGCATCTTTAGCCTGCTCTTCCGCCATGCGCTGCGAAGGCAACTTAATGCCGTACGACGCTAACTCGCGTCGTGTTGGCAACTTAACCTTATTCGGACGCGGCAACTCTGGGCCAATGCCCTGCTTGACCTGCGGGTTGTAATCACGCTCTGGCACGATATCGAAGGCAGGCGAATAAGCAGCAGTTGAAGACGCTGCTTTAACTGCTCCTGCAGCCAGTGAAGCGGCGGCGAGACTGTTTAAAGGCGCTGAAGATGGAGCAGTATCCTGCCAGTTGCCCATGCTCGGGCCCTCATCGTCATCAGCCGGCGAAAACGGCGAAGGTGTCGGTGCCGGTTCATTTGGCATCTCGAAACGATAGAGCGGCATAGAAGGTTGCGCGATCGGTTCGGGCGCCGCAGCGACAGGCTGTGGAACCGAAGTTGGCTGGGCACCAGGTTCAGCAACGCGCGGCATTGCGGCAGGTTCTGCAGACGCACTTGCCGCAGGCTGCGTAGTTGCAGGGGTTTGCTGTGCGGCTTGCGTGGTAACCGCAATTGCAGCGGCAGTTGCCGCACAGGCCTTCGCCAGCAGTGGATCGTCGCCCAACTCTGCAACAACGGGTTCGCTCATCTTGCGCGGTTTGGCTAACAAGACATCGTCTTCTTCATTTGCAGGCTGTAAAGCAGGCATTGAAGGTGACACCTCATCAGCGTGCTCTTCGTCGTCGTATTCTTCTTCCTGCCAGGGTTCGTCATGCCGTGAACGGTTGCTGGCAAAGGTCAGAACACCCATTACAACGCCGCCGATCTTCTCGGCAATCGTCAGCCATGACCAACCGGTATAAAGGGTGATCCCGGCAGCCCAGACGCAAAGCAGCGTTAAAGTGCCGCCAGCGGAACTGAACCACGGCGCCATCGCATTACTGACCAGGCTGCCAATGACGCCGCCGGAAGCAAAGTACCAGATATCATCAACGTTGAGCGCCGCAAGACCACAGGTGGTTACCACCAGGGCCAGTACGCCAATCAGACGTAAACCCACGGCAAAGTAGTCGATGTAATCCTGGCGATCGCGTTGGCGGAAAGTGATCCAACACAGACCAATAATGACGGGAGGAATGGCGTAAGCCATCACGCCAAAAATGAACAATAGCGTATCGGCCAGCCATGCGCCGACGCTACCACCCAAATTATGGATAGGTTCGTGCCATGCGGTTTGTGACCAGCTTGGATCTGAAGGGTTAAAACTAACCAGTGACACCATCAAATAGATGGCGAACAAGGCCACAAGAATGAGCAACGCTTCCAGCAGACGACGTCCACTGCTCAGCGGTTGTAACGAAACATCTTTATCTTCTGTATATTCCTGGCTCAAGAGAACTCTCCAGGTGCCTGTAAATTAAGAAGGCAACAACGTCGGGCATGCCCGACGCTGGTCCTGTATGAATTCACAGGAGTGTACCGAAATCCTGCAAGCTTTGCACCTGCCCTGCACTACCGGGTTTTGATCACCAGACGATTGCTCTGTTTGACCTCTTCCATCACCACGTAAGTACGGGTGTCGTTTACGCCCGGCAGACGCAGCAAGGTTTCACCCAGCAGTTTACGATAAGCGGACATATCTGGTACGCGGGTTTTCAGCAGGTAGTCAAAGTCACCGGAAACGAGGTGACATTCTTGAGTTTCCTCAAGTTTTTGCACAGCGGCGTTAAATTGTTCAAACACATCTGGCGCACCACGATTCAGAGTAATCTCAACGAAAACCAGCAGTGAAGCATCCAGATAATGGGGATTGAGCTGCGCAGTGTAGCCCAGAATGAAGCCTTGACGCTCGAGGCGACGTACGCGCTCAAGACAAGGAGTTGGCGATAATCCAACACGTTTGGAAAGCTCGACATTGGAAATTCGACCGTCTTTCTGCAGTTCATTCAGAATATTTCTGTCGATACGATCTAAATCTTTTCCGGGGCGTTTCTTATTGTCTACCATTATTATTGTCTCTCTTAATTCCTTCCCTTTACCTGCCACACCCTGAAAACGCTCATTGTTCAGGGCCTTACTGAAGTGAAGACCATAAGCCTGTGCAGTAACGCGTCCATCCGTATGACGCATGTTGTCTGTCCACATCATGCGTCACTACCAATGTCAGGCTGAGTTTATTCGGCTAAAAAGGCCAAAACAGAAATGAAATTCTGTTTTGAATCGCTAAATATTCTCTGCTTCTCCCAATGTTTTCGCAAAAGCGCAGGCGATTGTCAAAGTAAAACATCCAAATTCAGTACAAGATGCCAGATAGAGTTCTGGGTTGCTGTTTTTAAATGAGAATTTTTATGCTGCTGCACCACTAATTGCCGAGCATTGCCCCCTTTTGGCGCAACGCGCGTGCAAAATTTACACTCATCGTCTACGCCGCTCGCAGTGATTGTTAACAAAATTGCTGAAGCCTTTTTTTGCGACGTTAATTTCCCTACAATCAAAAACTATGTTGTCAGAAAAATTGAGGAACGCATGAGTACGGCCAAACACAGTAAGCTGCTCATTCTGGGCTCCGGCCCTGCCGGTTACACTGCTGCGGTATATGCAGCGCGCGCTAACCTGAATCCGGTATTAATCACCGGGCTGGAAAAAGGGGGTCAGCTCACCACCACCACCGAGGTGGAGAACTGGCCAGGCGATGCAAACGATCTGACCGGTCCAGCGTTGATGGAACGCATGCAAGAGCATGCTGAGAAATTCAACACCGAGATCATTTTTGACCACATTCATACCGTCGATTTGCAGAACCGTCCGTTCCGTCTGGTCGGCGACAGCGGTGAATACACTGCTGATGCCTTGATCATCGCAACTGGCGCCTCAGCGCGCTACCTCGGTCTGCCATCAGAAGAAGCGTTCAAGGGCAAAGGCGTATCTGCTTGCGCGACCTGTGACGGTTTCTTCTACCGCAACCAGAAAGTTGCCGTGATTGGTGGAGGCAACACCGCCGTTGAGGAAGCACTTTACCTGGCTAACATTGCCGCTGAAGTGCATCTGATTCACCGTCGCGACAGCTTCCGCGCGGAGAAAATCCTCATCGACCGTCTGATGGAAAAAGTGCGTAATGGCAACATCGTGCTGCACACCGATCGCACGTTGGACGAAGTGGTCGGCGATCAAATGGGCGTGACAGGCTTGAAACTGCTTTCTACCAAAGGTGAAGCGGCGGAATCACTCGATGTCGCTGGTCTGTTTGTCGCTATCGGCCACAGTCCAAATACCGCAATCTTTGATGGTCAGCTGGATTTAGAAAATGGCTACATCAAAGTGCAGTCTGGTTTGCATGGTAACGCCACTCAAACCAGCATCCCAGGCGTGTTCGCTGCCGGCGATGTGATGGATCATATTTATCGCCAGGCCATTACCTCTGCCGGTACCGGCTGTATGGCTGCGTTGGATGCGGAACGCTTCCTCGATGGACTGGTTAAAAACGATAAGTAAGTTGTTAATAACCTGATCATAATCGCCAGAAGGCGGCCAGTTTTGGTCGCCTTTTTTGTTACCTGCGTGCTACAGTTCACGCGCCCGACATTGCTGAGTTTTCATCCGGGATTCACATCTCTTTTGAGTTACCAAACGGCATCGCATGAACAAATCACGGCAACAAGAACTTCTCCGCTGGCTCCGTCAGCAACGTCATCACGGTGCGCGCAACTTGCGTGTGGCTTCGCTGTTGGGTTTTGCTGGCGCATTGGTGATTATCGCCCAAGCCTGGTTACTGGCTTCACTGTTGCAAAATCTGCTTGTGGCACAACAGCCGCGCGCCTCGCTGCTCATCGATTTTCTATTGTTGCTGCTGTGCTTTGTCTTACGTGCTGGATTGCATTACGCCCGCGAAATGGCAGGACATCGCGCTGGCGTCGCCATTCGCCGTGCGCTGCGTCAGCAGGTTCTGGATCGCCTCAATGTGCTCGGTCCCGCCTGGATTCAGGGTAAACCCGCAGGCAGCTGGGCTACGCTGCTGCTCGAACAAATCGAAGAGATGCAGGAATACTACGCGCGCTATCTGCCACAAATGTCGCTGGCAGTCTTTATTCCATTAGCTATTTTGATCGCCATTTTCCCGATTAACTGGGCGGCAGGATTGATTCTGCTGGTGACCGCGCCACTTATTCCCCTGTTTATGGCGATGGTTGGTATGGGCGCGGCTGATGCTAACCGCCGCAACTTTGTTGCTCTCGCCCGTCTTAGCGGTGATTTTTACGATCGTCTGCGTGGACGTGAAACGCTGCGCTTGTTCTATCGCGGCGCGGCAGAGCAAGAAGCGATTGCCGCCAGCACCACCGATTTCCGTCAACGCACCATGGAAGTGTTGCGCCTGGCGTTTCTCTCTTCCGCCGTGCTGGAGTTTTTTGCCTCACTGGCGATTGCTGTCGTCGCGGTCTATTTCGGTTTCTCTTACCTTGGCGAACTGAATTTTGGTCATTACAGCACCGGCGTAACCCTGTTTGCCGGTTTCCTGGCCTTAATTCTGGCACCTGAATTTTTCCAGCCGTTGCGGGACTTAGGCACCTTTTATCACGCCAAAGCGCAAGCGATTGGCGGAGCTGATGCGCTGGACCAATTTCTACGTGAAAGTCCCGATCCAGCCATAGAGCATGGTTCTCGTGAGCTTTCCCTCTCTGCACCGCTACATATCCAAGCGCAGAATTTGGTGGTGATAACCGCCAGCGGTGAAGCGCTGTCTCAATCGCTGAATTTTACTCTCGACGCCGGTAAGCGCGTGGCGTTAGTAGGACAAAGCGGCGCAGGGAAAACCGCGCTGATGAACGTCTTGCTGGGTTTCCTGCCTTATCAAGGTTCGCTGCAGATCAATGGACAGGAGCTGCGCGATATCAGCCGCGATAGCTGGCAAAAACATATCGCGTGGGTTGGCCAAAATCCCCATTTACCCGCGCAAACGCTGCGCGAAAATCTGCTGCTCAATAGCCGCATTGATGACGCTACGCTCATGACGGTTCTACGGCGCGCGGGTGTTAATGAATTTTTAGATCGTCTGCCACAAGGATTAGATACCGTTTTAGGCGATGGCGGCGTGGGTCTTTCCGTCGGTCAGGCGCAGCGTATTGCCGTAGCGCGTGCATTGCTTAAACCAGCGCAATTGCTGCTGCTTGATGAGCCCGGTTCCGGACTGGATAGCCAGAGCGAGCAGCATGTCATCAATGCCTTGCAACAAGCAGCCACTCAGCAAACCACGTTGATGATCACACACCAACTTTACGAGCTCGCGAGTTGGGATGAAGTGTGGGTGATGCAGGCGGGGCAACTGGTGCAACAAGGTCATTGGCAGGAGCTGATTGAACAAGATGGACCACTGCGTGAAATGGCGCAGCATCGTCAAAAGGAGATCGCATAATGAACGATTTATTGCCTTTCCTGCGTCTGTTTAGCCGTCATCCATGGCGTTTAGGACTTGGCGTTGTTCTTGCCATCATCACCTTGCTTGCCAGTATTGGACTGCTTACGTTATCCGGCTGGTTCCTCGCCGCCTCTTCACTGGCGGGCGTAGCGGGACTTTACACGTTCAACTATATGTTGCCCGCAGCTGGTGTACGTGGCGCGGCGATCACGCGAACAGCTGCGCGTTATTTTGAGCGCCTGGTGAGCCACGATGCCACCTTCCGTGTGCTGCAACATTTGCGCGTATTTACCTTTGGCAAACTCATCGCCCTCGCGCCAGAACAGCTGGCTCGTTTTCGTCAGGGCGAGTTACTCAACCGTTTTGTCAGCGACGTCGATACACTCGACCATCTCTATCTGCGTGTAATCTCGCCGCTAATAGGTGCAGCCGTGGTGATTGTGGTGGTCACCTGCGGTTTGGCGCTACTGGACGTGCCGTTAGCTTTGCTGCTCGGCGGCATCATGCTTTTGACGCTATTGCTTATGCCGCCGCTATTCTGGCGGCTTGGCACTTCAGCCGGACACCAGATTGCCCAGCATCAGGCCATCTGGCGCATGCAGTTGACGCACTGGATTACTGGTCTGTCCGAGCTGAAAATTTATGGCGCTGCACATCTGTGGCGCGCCCAGTTTGATCGCGAAGAACTCAACTGGCAACAGGCGCAACGCAGACAGCATCGCCTGCAGGCGCTGGCGCAAAGTCTGCTACTGGTCATCAGCGGCGCAACGGTGACGCTGTTGTTATGGATCTCCGCCAATGGCGTAGGGGGAAACAGTGCACCGGGCGCATTTATCGCGCTGTTTGTGTTCTGCGGACTGGCGGCATTCGAAGCGCTGGCCCCAGTTGCCGGAGCGTTTCTGCCGCTTTCGCAGGTGACCAGCGCCGCTAAGCGGGTACAGGAAATCATTGAACAGCCCGCTGCGATACATTTTCCCTACGCTAAAATCAGTAGTGCTTCAGGTATTAACCTGAAAATGGAAAACATCAGTTTCAGCTATCCGCAGCGTCCTGAACCGGTGTTGCAGCATTTCTCTCTATCGCTAAATGCAGGCGAACATCTGGCGCTGCTCGGTCCAACCGGCTGCGGCAAATCCAGCCTGCTGGCGCTGATTACCCGAGGTTGGGAAGCGCAACGAGGTTCGATTAGCCTGAACGACAACGATATCGCTTTATGGGATGAAGCTTCGCTGCGCAGCCGCATTAGCGTGGTAACACAGCGCGTGCATCTGTTTAGCCAAACGCTACGCGACAATTTGTTGCTGGCAAAACCTGATGCCAGTGATGTGCAACTGGTTGATGCATTAAACAAGGTCGATCTGGCTCATTTGGCCGAACACAACGAAGGATTGAACGCATGGATGGGCGATGGCGGTCGACCGTTATCTGGCGGTGAACTGCGTCGTCTGGCAATTGCGCGCGCTCTGCTGCACGATGGCGATTTGTGGCTGCTGGATGAACCCACTGAAGGTCTTGATGCCAGCACCGAGCAGCAGATTCTGACGCTATTGCAGCACGTCACCCGCGGTAAAACGCTGATTATGGTGACGCATCGCTTAAGCGGTTTAGATGCCATGGACCGTATTTGCGTTATGGATCAGGGACAGATTATCGAATCCGGTTCACACGCCGAATTAATCTCAAAAGCAGGCCGCTACTGGCGTTTCCATCAGCGCTTTACGCTATAGTCTTAGCCAACAGCCCTGAGTGTGATTGACGCAATGAGACTGATACAGCTTTCACGAGATTCATTAAATTTCCCACCACCGGAAATGGCGCTGCGCGAGCCCAATGGATTACTGGCGATGGGCGGCGATCTCTCCCCTGCTCGCCTGATGAATGCTTATCAGCGTGGCATTTTCCCGTGGTTTTCTCCGGGAGATCCGATTCTTTGGTGGTCGCCGGATCCCCGCGCGGTAATGCTGCCAGAATCTTTCCATCTCAGCCGCAGTATGGCGCGCTTCCATAAGCGCTCACCGTATCGGGTTACCATGAATCATGCATTTCCACAGGTGCTGGAAGGCTGCGCCAGCGGTCGACAGGAAGGTACGTGGATTACATTTGAAGTGAAACGTGCGTGGCTACGGTTGTACGAACTGGGCCATGCACATTCGATCGAAGTCTGGTGCGATCAGCAACTGGTTGGCGGGATGTATGGCCTGGCGCTGGGGCAAATTTTTTGCGGTGAATCGATGTTTAGCCGTCAGGAAAATGCTTCGAAAACCGCACTCTGGGTATTCGCGCAACATTTTCTCGCGCATCAGGGCCGACTGATTGATTGTCAGGTACTGAACCCGCATACCGCTTCCCTTGGTGCGGTTGAAATTCCCCGCGTCGATTATCTACAGTACGTGCAAACGCTGGCGTGGCAACCGGTTTCCGAGAGTTGCTGGCAAACACAAACCCTTTTTTGACATCGGTCACCGATGTTTTGCACACAATTCCCGACAAAAGTGATACAATAAGCGAGTTTGGTATGTCGTCCGCGCTTCGCTGTGGCGAGCCGGAATTGCCAGGTTGGGAATCTCACACATTTCCCGAAGCTGTTTTGATTGTGCAACTGATGCCGATTGCTACAGATTCTTAGCCCGCTAATCCCCCGCAGACGTCAAAAAACACCCTAATTTATCCGTACTGCACGCGCAACGGCGCGACGCACGGCGAAGCGTTGGCAAAATCATCAACGGTTCTTTACATAAATCATGGAATTCGGCATTATCTTGCCGGTTCAACAGTTTGGTAGTACACCCAGAGGATTCGATGGCCAAAGAAGACAATATTGAAATGCAAGGTACCGTACTGGATACGTTACCGAACACCATGTTCCGCGTAGAGCTTGAAAACGGGCACGTGGTTACCGCTCATATCTCCGGTAAAATGCGCAAAAACTACATCCGCATCCTGACGGGCGACAAAGTGACTGTCGAGTTGACCCCGTACGACCTGAGCAAAGGCCGCATTGTCTTCCGTAGTCGCTAAGTAAATATTCACATCTCGCGATGGTTATATTTACATAGCGCGAAAAAAAGGCCGGATTCGCATCCGGCCTTTTTCATATCTGCATTTCGCTTAGTGCACCGTACCTTCGGTTTTACGTTTCTCGGCACTCAGGAAGTGGTAAGTAAGCTGGTTTTTATCTTTATCCAGCGCTACTGATACCGATCCACCATCAACCAGCGAACCAAACAGCAGTTCATTCGCCAACGGTTTCTTCAGATTTTCCTGTACGGCACGTGCCATCGGACGCGCACCCATCGCTTTGTCGTAACCTTTATCAGCCAGCCAATCGCGCGCATCATCGCTAACTTCCAGCGATACGCCCTTCGCATCCAGCTGAGCCTGCAACTCGACGATGAATTTATCCACTACCTGATGAATCACTTCCTGAGACAGGTGACGGAACCAGATAATGTTGTCGAGACGGTTACGGAACTCTGGCGTAAAGATCTTTTTGATCTCTTCCATCGCGTCAGTACTGTTGTCCTGATGAATCAGACCAATCGACTTACGTTCAGTCTCGCGTACACCGGCGTTGGTGGTCATCACCAGCACCACATTGCGGAAGTCTGCTTTACGGCCGTTGTTATCGGTCAGCATACCGTTGTCCATCACCTGCAGCAGCAGGTTGAAGACATCCGGGTGCGCTTTCTCGATTTCATCCAGCAGCACCACAGCGTGCGGATGTTTAATTACCGCATCTGTCAGCAAACCGCCCTGATCGAAGCCAACATAGCCCGGAGGCGCACCAATCAAACGGCTTACGGTATGACGTTCCATATACTCAGACATATCAAAACGCAGCAGCTCGATACCCAGCGCTTTAGCTAGCTGGACAGTAACTTCTGTTTTACCGACACCGGTTGGCCCCGCAAACAGGAAGGAACCAACCGGTTTACGATCCTGACCCAAACCTGCACGGCTCATCTTGATTGCTTCAGTCAGTGCTTCAATCGCATTATCCTGACCAAATACCAGCATCTTCAGACGATCGCCGAGATTTTTCAGCGTATCACGATCGGTCGCTGACACGCTCTGCTCAGGAATACGCGCAATGCGCGCCACCACCGTTTCGATATCCGAAACGTTGACGGTTTTCTTACGCTTGCTGACCGGCACCAGGCGCGCACGCGCACCGGCTTCGTCGATCACGTCAATAGCTTTATCCGGCAGATGACGATCGTTGATGTATTTCACCGCCAGTTCCACCGCCGCACGCACCGCTTTCGCGGTATAACGCACATCATGGTGCGCTTCGTACTTCGGCTTCAGACCGTTAAGGATCTGCACGGTCTCTTCCACAGAAGGCTCGGTAATATCGATCTTCTGGAAACGACGCGCCAGCGCACGATCCTTCTCAAAGATATTGCTGAATTCCTGATAAGTGGTTGAACCCATCACGCGGATTTTACCGCTGGAGAGCAATGGTTTGATCAGGTTTGCCGCATCAACCTGGCCACCCGATGCTGCACCAGCACCGATAATGGTATGAATTTCATCAATAAACAGGATGCTGTTACTATCCTGTTCCAGCTGTTTTAGCAGCGCTTTGAAACGTTTTTCAAAATCACCACGGTATTTGGTACCCGCCAGCAGCGAACCGATGTCGAGTGAATAGATGGTGCACTCTTTCATCACTTCCGGTACGTCGCCCTGCACAATGCGCCAGGCAAGTCCTTCAGCAATCGCGGTTTTACCCACACCCGATTCACCCACCAGCAGCGGGTTATTCTTACGACGACGGCATAACACCTGAACAGTACGTTCCAGCTCTTTATCGCGGCCGATCAGCGGATCGATACCGCCGACACGAGCAAGCTGATTAAGATTGGTGGTGAAGTTTTCCATACGATCCTCCCCGCCTGCTTGCTCTTCGTTAACCGGATTCTCCGCGTTGTTCTGCGGCTGGCCGGGTTCGTCTTTACGCGTACCATGGGAGATGAAGTTCACCACATCGAGGCGGCTCACTTCGTGTTTGCGCAACAGATAAGCCGCTTGCGACTCCTGCTCGCTGAAAATCGCGACCAGCACGTTCGCGCCTGCGACTTCGCTGCGACCGGAAGACTGGACATGGAATACCGCGCGCTGCAACACGCGCTGGAAGCTGAGCGTAGGTTGGGTATCGCGCTCCTCTTCACTGGCAGGCAGCACCGGCGTGGTTTGTTCGATGAAGGCTTCGAGTTCCTGACGCAGAGCCACGATATCCACCGAGCAAGCTTCCAGTGCCTCTCTGGCCGACGGGTTACTGAGCAATGCCAGCAACAGATGCTCGACGGTCATAAACTCATGACGGTGCTCGCGCGCTCTGGCGAAAGCCATATTTAAACTGAGTTCCAGTTCTTGATTGAGCATTTGGCACCTCCCCCAATTATCGCTCTGACAACCTATCTCCTATATGGAGATGGCTTCAGGCTTTTTCTAGCGTACACAGCAACGGATGTTCATTATCTCGTGCGTAATTGTTCACCTGGGCTACTTTGGTCTCCGCCACTTCTGCAGTGAATACACCACAGATTGCTTTTCCATGGTAGTGAACTTTCAACATCAGCTGCGTTGCACGTTCAATATCATAAGAAAAGAACTTTTGCAGAACGTCAATAACAAATTCCATAGGTGTATAATCGTCATTGTTGAGAATGACTTTATACATTGAAGGCGGCTTTAACCCTTCGCGTACTTTATCTTCGGCTAGATGTTCAAAATTAAGCCAGTCGTTTGTGTTTGCCATAATGTTCCGTCGAAATTCTGCGTTACGGTTGTGCACATCTCTGCGCCCATTCCTAAAGTTTAACATGCCTGTCAAGCCGGTTTTAAGATGATAAAAACTGGCCCTAAAAGCACATGCGCGACCTGTATCACAAAATTTGCAATAGCGTTAACTGCCTCAAATTTTGATGAATTTATCCCCGTCCGCCAGGGCCGTTTGCTTGACGATAAGGTCCGTTTCTCTACATTCTACTAACACAAGCTGATTGAGTTTTAAACAAACTCGACTCACAGCTTCAATGACCTCACCTACTTATCAAAATGTCTTGCGAGGGAAGTAAAAGCATGGAGACGGGTACAGTAAAATGGTTCAACAACGCCAAAGGCTTCGGGTTTATCTGTCCGATTAGCGGCGGCGACGATATCTTCGCACACTACTCCACGATTCAGATGGAGGGATACAGAACGCTGAAAGCTGGCCAGCAGGTTCAGTTTGATGTCCATGAAGGACCAAAAGGCAATCATGCCAGCCTGATCGTGCCCTGTGAAGCTACGCAAGCTGCGGTCGCTTAACGCGCATGCTGTTTCACATATTCTGACCACTCCCGAAAAAAAATGCCAGCCGCAGACGCTGGCATTTTTATTTGGCGCATCTCACCCTTTCATTAATCCGCCCGACCGCGCGCCAACCACATCACGTGCGCAAACAGTTGATCCAGCAACGGCGGAATCGCCTGTGGCCCGCGTTCAGCCGCAGCCATCGCGACGGCAATCGCCAGCTCAGGTTTCGAGCTGTGCTGAATGGCTTTACTAATAATACGCCGCGTATTCATCGGCGCGTTTAACGGCAGGTGCGCCGTCTGGTGATAAACATCGCTGAAGCCCTGTTTATAGAGAAAATGTTCGATATCCGGTGCTGGAAACTGAGTGAGATGATCGCTCTCCCGCGCCGCCGATGGCAGCTGACTGCGGGCGGTAGCTGCATATTTGCTGCCCGCCTGGTCGCCATCGGTCAGCACATGCCAGGCGATGCCCATGCGTTGAGCAAACTTCAGCAGCGGTTTCAAACCCGATTGCGCAAACTCAATTACTTTCACCCCTTCCGCAGCGAAGTGATAGCCACGCTGTCGCGCCAGCTCATTGATGATCCACACTTCGGTCTCGCCTTCCACCAGCAGCCAGCAGCGGGCAAAAAGCGCCGAAGGACGATTCACACGGATGTGGAAACCGATACGGCGGCTCTCTTCAGCACTTAAACCTTCGGGTCCAATGCGCCATGCCGCCACGCGCGCGGGTTCGCGCACCAGACGACAGATATTCTCCAGCGGCACCTGCGATAGCAGTTCGCCCGAGTTGGTGGTGGCGATTTTTTGCAGCGGCATCAGCTCCAGTAAATTCCACGCCACCGACAGCATAATGGGATGCAGCCGCGTTTCTGGATCTTCCACCAGCAGCAGCGGATGCGCGCCCGCCGGCAGCGGTTCGTTGCCGTGCGCCTGAATCAACAGCGAGAACATACGCAGCAAAATCACCTGACGACTGCGCGATTCCGTACCGGCAATCAGGTGGTTTAGTTTATCCAGCGATCGCCAGCCTTCGCTGCCATCGCGAACTTCCGGTGCCACGCGCGGCGCGCTACTGCCTGATTGCTGCACCAGAAAATAGTGTTCCAGCAGTTGCTGCATGGTGTGCAATCCCTGACGCAACAGCTCGTCGCTTAGCGTTTGTGGCCGCACCACCAAATCGCGCGTCAGATTTTCCACTTCCTGTGCCAGTGCCGTCAGCGTCGTCGCGCGGCGTTCCACATCGCTGTCCGCATGGCGGTTACGACGGCCGAAACGCGCATCGCGTAAACGCAATACCGGATAATAAGCGCGCAGATGTGCCAGCGCCGCGTCGGTGCCCGCCAGCGGCAACACATCGTTATGCTGATCGATGAACCGCCAGCTGGTTTTTACGCCCTGATCCTGACGCTTAGCGCGAGTGCTAAAGCGAATATAGCGACCGAGCTCATCGTGCTGCCAGAAGGGCTGAAACAACGCGCTTTCATCATCGCTCTGAGCGCGAAAACGAAATATCAGCTGCAACTGACGCATGCGGGCATCAATATCGCCGGGAGGAAAGTGGAAGTCGTGTTCAGTGAATTGATAGGGTTCGGCGGCGGGTGCCAGCAACAGCGTTAAGGCATCAAGCAAGCTCGATTTACCCCAGGCATTTTCCCCAATCAGCAAATTGGTGTTGGTCAACGGCAATGACAGCCGATTAATGCCGCGAAAACCGTGAATATCGATATGTTCCAGAATCATCATACATTCCATCCGAAGCTTTGCCTGAGCATGGTCCGCCACGTTGCGTTGGTCAAGTCAGAGACGGGGGAAAAGGTTTACACTTCAACCGTTTTTCGCTAGCGTGGCAGCCCGCCAATCATGGATAGAAAACCCACATGTATGGATTGATTATCATCCTTTTGCCGCTAATTCTTGGCTATCTGCTGCCGCTGCGGCACACCACGCTTTTACAGGCGGTTGGCCGCACGTTGAGCGCGCTGGTCTACATCATTCTGTTCTTTATGGGCACCAGCCTGGCGTTTCTCGATAACCTGAGCAGCAATCTGCTGGCCATTTTCCACATCGCGCTGGTGAGCATGCTGAGCATTCTTGCCTGCTCGCTGCTGGCGCTGTGGCTGCTGGAGCGACGCTGGCCGTGGCGTCATCAGCACAAACCTCAAGCGCTGCCGTCAAGGCTGCATATGGCGCTGGAGTCGCTCAAGTTGTGCGGTTCGGTGCTGGCGGGCTTTCTGCTTGGTTTGAGTCAGTGGGCGCCGCTGCGCCATGCCTCGACCATCAGTGAATACGCCTTGATGCTGATGCTATTACTGGTCGGTATTCAACTGCGCAGCAGCGGCATGACGCTGCGTCAAATAACCATCAATCGGCGCGGCATGCTGGTGGCGCTGGTATCGCTGTGCAGTGCACTGGTGGGCGGCATGATTGCCGCGCTGCTATTAGATCTGCCGATCAAAACCGGTCTGGCGTTAGCCAGCGGCTTCGGCTGGTATTCACTCTCCGGCATTCTGATGAGCGAATCTTTCGGCCCGGTGATAGGCAGCGCCGCCTTCTTCAACGACCTGCTGCGTGAGCTGATTACCATTATGCTGATTCCGCTGCTGATAACGCGTCAACGCAGCATGACGCTAGGTTTGAGCGGCGCGACCTCGATGGATTTCACCCTGCCGATCCTGCAACGCACCGGCGGCATGGAAATCGTGCCCGCCGCCATTGTGCACGGTTTTATTATGAGTTTGCTGGCGCCTATCCTGATCGCACTGTTCTCGGCATAACGCATTTTTTCACGGCTGCACGCCAGCTTCATCGTCTACGCTTTCTGACTGACACGTTTTCGCCATCGGCATGGATGGCTCAACACCAGAAAGGAGCATAACGATGAAGCAAACTGTGGCAGCAATGCTGGCAAAAACCCTCGAAAACGCCGGCGTGAAACGCATTTGGGGCGTCACCGGTGACTCACTTAACGGGCTGAGCGACAGCCTGAATCGCATGGGCACCATTGAATGGATGCCAACGCGCCATGAAGAAGTGGCGGCGTTCGCGGCCGGCGCCGAAGCCCAAATCAGCGGCGAGCTGGCGGTATGCGCCGGTTCCTGTGGACCGGGCAACCTGCATCTCATCAACGGCTTGTTTGATTGCCACCGCAACCACGTTCCGGTATTGGCGATCGCCGCCCACATCCCTTCCAGCGAAATCGGCAGCGGCTACTTCCAGGAAACCCATCCGCAAGAATTGTTCCGCGAATGCAGCCATTATTGCGAGCTGGTATCCAATCCAGAGCAGTTGCCACAGGTGCTGGGCATTGCAATGCGTAAAGCGATTCTCAATCGTGGCGTATCGGTAATTGTGATCCCCGGCGACGTGGCGTTGCAGCCGGCGCCGGAAAGCGCACGCAGCGAATGGTATCCGCCGCAGTTGCCACATGTGGTGCCTAACGCCCGCGAAGTGTCCGCATTAGCCGAAACGCTGAACGCAGCGGAAAATATCACTCTGCTGTGCGGCAGCGGTTGCGCTGGCGCGCACGCCGAAGTGGTGAAGCTGGCAGAAACGCTGAAAGCGCCGATCGTGCATGCGATGCGCGGTAAAGAGCATATCGAATACGATAACCCTTACGATGTCGGCATGACCGGATTGATTGGCTTCTCCTCCGGTTTCCACGCCATGATGAACGCCGATACCTTAGTACTGCTGGGGACGCAGTTCCCCTATCGCGCCTTCTATCCTGCCGATGCCAAAATCATCCAGATCGATATCAATCCCGGCAGCCTCGGATCGCACAGCCACGTCGATATGGCGCTGGTCGGTGACATCAAAACCACCTTGCATGCGCTGCAGCCGCAGCTCACCAGCAAAACCGATCGTCAGCATCTGGACAAAGCGTTGGAGCATTATGTCGATGCGCGTAAAGGGCTGGATGAGTTGGCCACCGCCAACGATAAGTTGGCAATTCACCCGCAATATCTGGCTCAGCAAATCAGTGAATACGCTGATGATGACGCCATCTTTACCTGCGACGTTGGCACGCCAACCGTGTGGGCGGCGCGCTATCTGAAGATGAACGGCAAACGTCGTTTAATCGGCTCGTTCAATCACGGTTCGATGGCCAACGCCATGCCGCAGGCGTTGGGCGCGCAGTCGCTGGACAAGCAGCGTCAGGTGGTTGCGCTGTGTGGCGACGGCGGTTTTAGCATGCTACTGGGCGATTTCATTTCGGTGGCGCAGCTGAAACTGCCGGTGAAACTGGTGATCTTCAATAACAGCGTGCTGGGCTTTGTGGCGATGGAGATGAAAGCTGGCGGCTATCTAACCGATGGCACCGATCTCGAAAACCCTGATTTCGCCGCCATTGCCGCCGCCTGCGGCATCAAAGGCATTCGCGTCGAGAAAGCCTCCGATCTCAACGGCGCGCTGCAGGAAGCCTTTGCACATGATGGTCCGGTGCTGCTTGATGTGATTACCGCCAAGGAAGAGTTGTCGATGCCGCCGCAGATCAAAGCCGAGCAGGCCAAAGGTTTCAGCCTCTATATGATGCGCGCCATTCTGAATGGACGTGGTGATGAGATCGTGGAGCTGGCGAAAACCAACTGGCTGAGGTAAAACAATTCAGGCCAAACATGATGATAACGCGGGCGCTCTGCCCGCTTTTTTATTTCAGGAGAGCGACGTGATCGATTTACGCAGTGATACCGTAACCCGCCCGAGTGCTGCCATGCTCGATGCCATGATGGCAGCCGAAACTGGCGATGATGTCTACCGCGATGACCCCACCGTACACGCACTGGAAGTCGAAGCCGCACGCTTGAGCGGCAAAGCCGCTGCCCTGTTCTTCCCTACCGGCACGCAGGCCAATCTGGTGGCGCTGCTGTGTCACTGCCAGCGCGGCGATGAATATATCGTGGGTCAGCAGGCGCACAACTATAAATATGAAGCCGGTGGTGCAGCGGTGCTCGGCAGCATTCAGCCGCAGCCGATTTTGCACGCCGAAGATGGTTCCCTGCCGCTGGCGGATGTAGCTGCCGCCATCAAACCCGACGATTTCCACTTCGCCCGCACGCGTCTGTTGAGCCTGGAAAATACCCATCACGGTAAAGTGCTGCCGCTCAGCTATCTGGAGCAAGCCTGGACATTCACCCGCGAGCGCAAGCTGGCGCTGCACATTGATGGCGCGCGTATTTTTAACGCTGTGGTGGAACAGAACGTTGAACTGGAAGCGATTGCACGTTACTGCGACACCTTAACCATCTGTCTGTCAAAAGGGCTCGGCACGCCGATTGGTTCGCTGTTATGTGGCGATGAAGCCTACATTGAGCAAGCGCGTCGCTGGCGCAAAATGACCGGCGGCGGCATGCGCCAGTCGGGCATTCTGGCCGCTGCGGGCCTGTATGCGTTAAAGCACAATGTCGCGCGTCTCAAAGACGACCATGACAACGCAGCATGGTTAGGCGAGCAGCTGAGTGCCATCGGCGTTGAAGTGCTCAATCAGCACACCAACATGCTGTTTGTGAAGGTGCCAACCGAAAAAGTTGAAGCGCTGAAAAGCTGGATGCAGTCAGGCGATGTGTTAATCAGCGTCGGGCCCGTGACGCGTATTGTCACGCATCTGGATGTCAGCCGTCAGGATCTGCAACGGCTGGTGGCACACTGGCAGGCGTTTCTGCAGCAGTAAACAAACCGTCGCCATTTATGACGACCGATGCGGCGCATCACTGCGCCGCACCGTACTTCGCTAATAACGCACGCGCAATCGCCAGGGTTTCCGCATCGGCGATGCCGCGATAATCACGCGGTCGGAAATGCATCTGAAACGCCGCAATCAGCTTGCGCTGCATCTGCGGCGTGGTTGCCGCCGGGACATCGTAGCCATAGCGCTGCAGCGCATCCAGCAATTCAGCCTGATCCACGCCCTCCTCCGCCTCGCGTCCGTTAAGATAGCGCTGCACCGTTGCCTGCTCTGGCCACGCGCCTAAACCCTGCTCTGCCAGTTGCTGCCACGGAAACAGCGGTCCGGGATCCTGCTTACGCTGCGGCGCGATATCGCTGTGTCCGACCACATTTTCCGGCGCGATACCGTAGCGCTGTGTGATGTCCTCTACCAGCGCCATCAGCGCGCTGATTTGCTGCGGCGTAAAAGGCTGCCACTGCAAACCCGTCAAAGTGCGGCGATAGCCGCTGTTGACGATTTCAATGCCAATCGAGGTGTCATTGATGCGCGTTGCGCCGCGCCAAAAACTCGGGCCCGCATGCCACGCGAGCTGACTTTCCGGCACCAGCTGCCACAACACGCCCTTGCCGTTTTTCTGCGGCGGATGCTGCGGAATCAGATAGTGCGCGCTAACGTCCCGATCGGTCAGTGTCGCCAGCGAACTGGAGAAATCCTCGGCGGTGTAGTGAATCACCACCACCTTAATGCGCGGTCGCGCGCCCTGCGCCGGATGCGCGGTATCGACCCAATAACCGTGGCGCGCTTCAATTGATGACTGACAAGCGCTCAGTAACAACGCCATCGCCAACAGAACCACCACGCGCATTAGCGAATAATCACGGCGGTGCCGGTGACGCTCACCATCAACATGCTGCCCTCTTTACCCACGGTTTCGTAGTCGATATCGATGCCTACTACCGCGTTGGCGCCAAGCGCTTTGGCCTGCTCCTCCAGCTCTTTGAAGGCGATCTGGCGTGCTTTACGTAACTCTTTTTCGTAGGCGCCAGAGCGGCCACCGACGATATCGCGAATGCCGGCGAAGAAATCGCGGAAAATATTGGCGCCGAGAATCGCTTCACCGGCGACCACGCCGCAATATTCACTGATGCTGTGTCCTTCCAGCGTGGGCGTTGTAGAAAATTTCATGATGTTCTCCTTTTCTGAATCAGCTCGTAGCGCTTAAAAGCAAGGCTATACTCTATGCTAAAAATGGCGCTTTGCCAGTGAACAATAAGGAAATCGAGATGAGAAACAATGCCTTTGCGCTGCTTATTCCTGCAGCGTTGCTGCTGAGTGCTTGTACCACCGTTGAGCCGGTCATTAAGGATAATGGCCCGCGCACCGCTGCCTGTGTTGAAGGTGGTCCGGACAGCGTGGCACAACAGTTCTACGATTTACGCGTCAGTCAGCCGACACAAGGTTTGCCAGACAGCAACACGCTGGCGAAATATCGCCCTTACCTCAGCGATCACCTGTATCAGAAACTGCTGAGTGCCAGCAGCCAGAATCCAAAACCGGCGGCCTGGACCAGCGGCGATCTCTTCTCCAGCCTGGCGCAAGGCCCAACGTCGGCAGAGGTTGCCAGCGCATCCACCATTCCTAATCGCGACGCGCGCAATATCCCGCTGCGCGTTGAGCTGAGCCGCGATAACAAAACCTGGAAAGATGAAGTGCTGATGATCCACGAAGGCACTTGCTGGGTAGTTGATGATGTGCGTTATGTCGGCCAGGTGCCACACGTCGGTGGCGGTTCGCTGACGCAGCTGCTGGAAGCGAAAAAGTAACCGTTCACTTTTCCCGCAGTTAACACCATTGATTAGCGCGCCGCATCCTTGCGGCGCTTTTTGTTGATATTTTGTGAACTAAATAGGGCTCGCCAGCCCTCATCCACCTTGAGTTGCGCGATATTGTGCTACGCTTTGGAGGTTTCACTGCTCTTTAATAAATATTAACCCACCACAATTGCATAACTATTCTGGTGACGTTAAAATCCGCGACACTAATTACTATTCATTTTTAGCGCATGAGTATTCAACTAAACGCCATAAACTGTTTTTACGGTGCCCATCAGGCACTGTTCGATATCAACCTGGCTTGTCCGCAGGGTGAAACGCTGGTGTTGCTCGGCCCGAGTGGCGCGGGTAAAAGTTCGCTCCTGCGCGTTCTCAACTTGCTGGAGCAACCGCGTTCCGGCAGCCTGCAGATTGCCGGCAACCAGTTTGATTTCACCAAAGCCCCTTCCGACAGCGCGATTCGCGAGCTGCGGCAGAACGTGGGCATGGTATTCCAGCAATACAATCTGTGGCCGCACCTTAGCGTGGTGCAAAACCTGATTGAAGCGCCGTGCCGCGTGCTCGGTCTCAGCAAAGATGCCGCGCGTGCGCGTGCGGAAAAGCTGCTGGATCGTCTGCGCCTGACGCCGTACGCCGATCGCTTCCCGCTGCATCTTTCCGGCGGCCAGCAGCAGCGCGTCGCGATTGCCCGTGCGCTGATGATGGAGCCGCAGGTGCTGCTGTTTGATGAACCGACCGCCGCGCTTGATCCCGAAATCACCGCCCAGATCGTCAGCATTATTCGTGAGCTGGCACAGACCAACATCACACAAGTGATCGTCACGCACGAAGTGGAAGTGGCGCGTAAAACCGCCAGCCGCGTGGTGTATATGGAAAACGGTCACATTGTTGAGCAAGGCGATGCCAGCCACTTTACACAGCCGCAAACCGACGCGTTTGCTAATTATCTTTCGCATTAAGTCAGGATGCTTCTAATGAAAAAAGTTGTAATTGCTGCCCTCCTTGCTGGCCTGAGCCTCAGCGCTTCAGCGGCACAGACATTGCGTTTTGCTACCGAGGCTTCTTATCCTCCGTTTGAATTCGTCGACTCTGATAACAAAATTCAGGGCTTTGATGTCGATCTGGCTAACGCGCTGTGTAAAGAGATGGATGCGACCTGCACCTTCACCAATCAGGCGTTCGATAGCCTGATCCCCAGCCTGAAATTCCGTCGTTTTGACGCGGTGATGGCGGGCATGGACATCACGCCAGATCGTGAGAAGCAAGTGCTGTTCTCCAAGCCGTACTACGACAACTCTGCCATCTTCATTGCGCAGAAAGGCAAAATGGCTGACGTGGCCGCGCTGAAAGGCAAGCGTGTTGGCGTGCAGAACGGCACCACGCATCAGAAATATCTCTCTGACAAGCACAGCGACATCACCGTTGTGCCTTACGACAGCTACCAGAACGCGGTGCTGGATCTGAAAAACGGTCGCATCGATGCCGTATTCGGTGACACCGCCGTGGTGAACGAGTGGCTGAAGCAGAACGCCAACCTCGCGCCGCTGGGTGAGAAAGTGACGGACAAAGATTACTTCGGTACCGGTTTAGGTATTGCCGTGCGTCAGGGCAACAGCGAGCTGCAGGGCAAATTCAACGCTGCGCTGGAGAAGATCAAAGCTGACGGCACCTACAAAACCATCTACAGCAAATGGTTCCAGCAGTAATTTCTGATGAATGAAATGATTCCACTCGCAAGCGCCGCCGGTATGACCGTCGGCCTTGCCGTTTGTGCACTGATCGCCGGCCTTGTGCTGGCGATGATTTTTGCTGGCTGGGAATCGGTACGCTGGAAACCGTTGGCGTGGCTCGGTACCGCGCTGGTCACGCTGATTCGCGGCCTGCCGGAAATTCTGGTGGTGCTGTTTATCTATTTCGGCGCTTCTCAGCTGCTGCTGACGCTCTCCGATGGCTTCCACATCAATCTCGGCCTGTTCAACATTCCGGTGCAGGTGCAGATTGAAAACTTCGACGTCAGTCCTTTCCTGTGTGGTGTGATTGCGCTGGCGATGCTCTATTCCGCCTATGCGTCACAAACCCTGCGCGGCGCGCTGAAAGCGGTACCGGTGGGTCAATGGGAATCGGGCCAGGCGCTGGGTATGAAGAAGTCGGCGATTTTTCTGCGCCTGATCATGCCGCAGATGTGGCGTCACGCGCTGCCCGGTTTGGGTAACCAATGGCTGGTTTTGCTGAAGGATACTGCGCTGGTCTCGCTGATCAGCGTCAACGATCTGATGCTGCAAACCAAAAGCATTGCCACGCGCACCCAAGAGCCTTTTACCTGGTATCTGGTGGCCGCGGCGATCTATCTGATTATTACGCTGTTCAGTCAGTTCGTGCTGCGCCGCATTGAATTGCGCACCACGCGTTTTGAGCGAGGGGCTTAAGCATGCTGGATTACTTACCCGAGCTGCTGAAAGGGTTACACACCAGCCTGACGCTGACCGTGGCTTCGCTGATTGCGGCTTTGGTGCTCTCTGTGCTCTGCACCATCGTGCTGGCGCTCAAAGTGCCAGTGCTGAATTGGCTGGTGAAAGGCTATATCACCCTGTTTACCGGCACGCCGCTGCTGGTGCAGATCTTCCTGATCTATTACGGTCCCGGCCAATTCCCCAGCATCCAGAACATTCCGTGGCTGTGGCATCTGCTGTCGCAGCCGTGGCTGTGTGCGCTGCTGGCGCTGTCACTCAACAGTGCGGCTTACACCACTCAGCTGTTTTACGGTGCGGTGCGCGCGATTCCGTCCGGTCAATGGCAGTCCTGCGCGGCGCTCGGCATGAACCGCAAAGATACGCTGCGCATTCTGCTGCCGTACGCCTTCAAGCGCGCCCTGTCGTCCTACTCCAATGAAGTGGTGCTGGTATTCAAAAGTACCTCGCTGGCTTACACCATTACGCTGATGGAAGTGATGGGCCACGGGCAGCTGCTGTATGGCCGCACTTACGATATCTCGGTGTACGCTGCCGCTGGCCTGATCTATCTGGTGGTTAACGGCTTGCTGACGCTGATGATGCGTTTGGTTGAGAAGCGTGCGCTGGCATTCGAGCACCGTAACTGATGTCACCACAACAGGCGCCCGAAACGGCGCCTGATTTAATTTAAATTATTAAGCAAAAATATTGCATATAAATTCATTAACTGGCATCGTGTAACCCGTTCCGTCTCTGGCATGGTTTACAGGAGTTACATAATGAAAAAATGGATCGTTGCTGCTGCACTGGCAACTCTGGCAATGAATGCTTATGCGGCTGAAAAAATCCGCTTCGCCTCTTCCGCAACTTATCCCCCGTTCGAATCCCTTGATCACGACAACCAAATCGTTGGCTTTGATATCGATCTGGCAAAAGCACTGTGTCAGCAGATGAAAGCGGATTGCACCTTCACCAATAACGCCTTCGATAGCCTGATTCCATCGCTGAAATTCCGTCGCTATGACGCGGTGATTTCCGGCATGGACATCACCGCCGATCGCAGTAAGCAGGTCGATTTCACCCAGCCTTACTACGCTAACTCGGCGATTGTGATTGCGCATAAAGGCCAGTTCACCGATTTCAGCCAGCTGAAAGGCAAACGCGTTGGCGTTGAGAACGGCACCACGCATCAAAAATACCTGCTGGAGAAACATCCGGAGGTGATTGCGGTGGCGTATGACAGCTATCAGAACGCGATTCTCGATCTGAAAAACGGTCGGCTGAACGGCGTGTTTGGTGATACGGCGGTGGTAAATCAGTGGCTGAAGGCCAATGATGATCTCAGCGCTGTCGGCGAGCACATCACCGATACCGACTTCTTCGGCACCGGTTTAGGCATTGCAGTACGCAAAGGCAATGAGCCGCTGCTCAACGAGCTGAACAGCGCGTTAGTGGCGTTGAAAGCCAACGGCACCTGGCAGCAGATCAATCAGAAGTGGTTCCCGGAATAAGCATTATGGGATAGCGTGGCGGGCGCCAGACAGGTTCTGCACGTCCTCCGTTCCGGTGAACGCTACGCTGTTCCGCCCTTCTTAAGCAAGCACAGCACTTCAAAATGCGCAGTATGCGGGAACATGTCGAACAGCTGCACGCGGATCACGTCATACTCCGCCAGACGCGCGATATCCTGCGCCATGCTGGTGGGATTGCAACTGGAATAGAGAATGTAATCGGGTGCCATCTCGCTGAGATAAGCACACAACTCTGCGCCGATACCACGACGCGGCGGATTCACCAGCACCAGCTGCGGCACCGCTTCACGCGAAGTGGCGAACTGAGTGGAATCCAGCGCGGCAAAACTCACTTTCTCTAATCCCAGCTGCTGCGCCGACTGCTGCGCACAGGCGATGGCTTCAGCATTGATTTCGATGCCGGTCAGCTGCATCTCCGGCGTTGCGCAGTGCAGACCAAATCCCCCGACGCCACAAAACAGATCCCACATGCTGCTAACCGGCAACTGCGCAACCCAATCACGCGCGGTGGCGTAGAGATCGGCGGCAACCTGTGGATTGGTCTGGAAGAAGCTTTGCGGACGAATATACAGTGGCACCTGATTAAAGCGCTCCGCCAGCGCCTGATCCGGCGTCAGCGCAATTTCTTCATCACCTTCAAGAATCGCCATATGCACCGGCTGAATATTAGCGGAGATCACCTTCAGCTGCGGCAGCTGCTGTTGCAGCCACGGCAAGGCAGCGCGCAGCTGCTGCAGCTTGCTGGTGGAACGCAGCACAAAACGCAGCATCATGCCGCCCTGCGTACTCTCCGTCAGCAACAGGAATTTCAGTTCACCGCGTTTGCGCGCCACGTTATACGGCGTTAAACCGGCGCGGGCGATAAAGGGTTTGAGTAGCGTGAACACCGCGCTGAAGCTGTCGGGATAGAGCGGACAAGCGCAGAGATCGACCGGTTCACCGTCGCGCGCCACCATGCCGAAAATCGGCCGCTCCACGCTACCGCTCACCACCATTTTGGCTTTATTACGAAACCCTTGCTGCGCGGATTCCACCGGCGGCAACCATTCGCCTACCGGCCTCTCAGCCAGCAGTTGTTCCAGCAGCGACTGCTTGTCGTTGAGCTGTTGCGGATAGGGTTTTTCCAGCCACTGGCATGAACGACAGCGACCGGCATCATAAAGCGCGCAATGCATGCAAATGCCTGTATTCAGAATCGGGAGAAAAAATGGGGGGCGATTGTATCACCGGTGCCGGAAAAAAGCGCGGCTGCTGGCCGGCACAAACAACAGCGCTAACACCAGCACATCCGGCAGTTTTTGCAGCAGCGTGTGATGAATAATCTGTGCATTACTTTCGCCGGGAATGCTGAAAATTTCCGGGTAAATCCAGCCCACCGATGCCATCAACATGTAGATCAACACAATGATTTGCGTCACGACATAGCCCCAGCGCCCACGATTATTGCCGCGCATCAGGGTAAAGGCGCAGCGCAGTTCAAACAGGAAAATCAGCTGGCTGGCGATAAAGATCAGGGTGGAATCCCAGGCTTGCGCGCTGCGATGCACGAAATTGGCAAGTTCGTCGTAACCCAGTTCGTTGGCCAGCATCAACACGCTGAGGCAGCGCGTAATGATGATGGCGCAGCCTGCGACCATTACCGGCACCGGCGTAGCGTTAATCATTGAACCGTGTTTCAGGGTTTCCGACATGGTATTGCTCCGTAACTGAGGTGCGCATAAATGCGCACCCTACGACCTGAGGGATCCCCAGGAATATCGTTAATACACATATACGATATTCCTGTAACTCGCTGATAGTTCGGCTCGCACCGTTTCTATATCCAGCTGACTGATCCCTGCCGGGTTGTGCCTTATCGCATTTCTTGCCAGCGTAAGGTATGACAGTACTCGCCGGTGTTGCACCGTGTTCGCCTGATAAAACCGGTGCTCGCCTTTGCTTTCAAGCGCGTAGCCCATCAGCCACAGTAAGATGCTGCACAGCGTCGACAGCAGGTTCAGCACTGACATCCTTTCCACACTCCGGCTGAAGCTGCTTCTCAGCCCCATACCGTAACGTTCACTCTTTTCATCCCGGAAGTTCTGTTCTATCTGCATTCTCCGGCTGTAAAGCTTCATTACCGTCCGTGGCTTCAGCTCCGCATCGCTGGTAAACAGCACCCACGGCTCACGGGCCAGGCGACTCTGGTTTGCCTCTTCGCGCGTGTAAAAAAAACGATCCCGGCTTTTCTTTCCGTGACGATTTTTGGGCGCTCTCTTATGAACGTGCACGAAGCCGTAAGCCGGTGATTTTTTATATCGCGTCAGCCGGGCCGCACCAGCACAGCGCGGCGTTGTGCCGGCTTTTAGCTGACCCGGCGTTACCCACTCATCCGTTCCGGCCAGCTTCAGAACGCCGTTGCCCCTGAGCCGGCCGATGAAGTGCCATCCGTGCGACTGAACGCGGTTAAACCACTCGCGGCGGAACCCGGCATCGGTGACGATGGTCACTTTCCTGTCTCCCATACACCCGGCCAGTTCGTCCAGAAAGCGGTTCTGAAGGTCGGGATTTCCCAGCTTATCGCCTTCTGCGATGAGGCTCAGCAGCGGGATAGCGCGTCCGTCCGCCAGCAGGCTGGCACGCAAAAGGCTGAAGGACTGAGTCGGCCAGGCGCTCCAGTCCACGGCAATGACGCACTCCTTCATGTCCCGGATAAGCCAGCAGATAATGTCGCGTGACAGCGCGGGCACCTCCCGGTGGAGGGCAGCATTCCCCATAAGGCGGTCAACGCGTTTGATTTTGTGCTTAACGCGGGCATCGCCCGCAAGAGAGCGACCAATGCTGGTCAGATTGAGGGAAGCACCGCGGGTCAGGGAAATCGTCATATCAGTGAGGGCGTTACGACGATACTGATGGGTGCTGGCTAAAGATTCCCGTAAAAATTTATGGCAAAATGCGGAAGCAGGCATAGTGGCGATCTTATTTTTTGTTGGCGCAATAATTAGATCATTTTTCCACTGTGCCTGCTTCGTTTTTGTGGGGATTCATCAGCCCTACGACGTAGGGTCGCCATTAATGGCGACCTTAATGTTACGGCGTTCAGCCACGTTTTGCTTTCTGAATATCGCGTAAACGCTGCTTTTCTTCGTGCGCCATAAAGCGCCAGGCGATAAAACCGACTAATCCGACGACAAACAGAATCAGCGAGGCTAAGGCGTTGATCTCCGGGTTCACACCACGACGCACGGTAGCGAAAATCGCCATCGGCAAAGTGGTCGCGCCTGGGCCGGTCACGAAGCTGGCAATCACCAGATCATCCAGCGATAGGGTAAACGCCAGCAGCCAGCCGGTAACGATAGCGGGCGCGATCATCGGCACGGTGATGACGAAGAACACTTTCACCGGCGTTGCGCCGAGATCCATCGCCGCCTCTTCAATCGAGCGATCCAGCTCGCGCAGACGCGAGTTGATCACCACCGCCACGTAAGCGGTACAGAAGGTCACGTGCGCCAGCCAGATAGTCAGCATGCCGCGATCGCTCGGCCAGCCAAAGGTGTTGCCCATCGCCACGAACAGCAGCAGCAAGGATAAACCGGTGATCACATCAGGCATTACCAGCGGCGCCGTCAGCATAAAGGCGAAACCGTTATGCCCACGGAAGCGACCAAAGCGCACAATCACCACCGCCGCCATAGTGCCGAGCACCACCGCCATGGTGGCTGAGAGCGCGGCGATGGTCAGGCTGAGACCCACCGCATCCAGCATCGCCTGATCCTGGAACAGCACTTTGTACCAGTGGAATGAGAAGTTCTCCCACACCGTGACCAGCGGCGAACTGTTGAAGGAGTAAACCACCAGCAGCAGCATCGGCGCGTACAGGAACATAAAGCACAGCACCAGAATCACGGTGCGCCACGGAGAGCGAATGGTCGGTAACTGGCTCATTCTTTCTCTCCCACTTCACGGTTCTGGTGCTTGTGGAACCAGATAATCGGCAATATCAGAATCAACAGGATGATCACCGCCAGCGCGGACGCTACCGGCCAATCGCGGTTGTTAAAGAATTCCTGCCACAAAATACGGCCAATCATGATGCTGTCCGGGCCGCCGAGCAGTTCCGGGATCACGTACTCACCGACCGCCGGAATAAACACCAGCATTGAGCCAGCGATAATTCCGCCTTTGGTCAGCGGCACAATCACGCTGAAGAAGGTTTTCAACGGACGTGCACCGAGATCCAGCGAGGCTTCCACCAGCGAATAATCAATACGCGTCAGCGCGGTATAAATTGGCAGCACCATAAACGGCAGATAGCAGTAAACGATACCGATATACACCGCCGTGTTGGTGTAGAGGATCACCAGCGGATGATCGATCACGCCGAGCCACATCAGGAAGCGGTTAAGAATGCCGTTGTTGTTGAGCAGGCCCATCCACGCGTATACGCGCACCAGGAACGAGGTCCACGACGGCAGGATCACCAGCAGCAACAGAATAGTGCGCATTGACGGCTTGCTATGCGCCACCGCCCACGCCAGCGGATAACCAATCATCAGGCAGATAATGGTGGAGATGCCCGCCACTTTCAGCGACGTCAGATATGCGTCGGCATACAGCGGATCGTCGGTCAGCGTGAAGTAGTTACCGAGGTTAAGCACCAGATTGAGCTCGCCATCGGCCCAGGTGACCAAATCGGTGTACGGCGGAATGGCGCGCGCAATATCGGCGAAACTGATCTTCAGCACGATCAGGAACGGTAGCAGGAACAGCAGGATCAGCCACAGATATGGCAAGGCAATCACCAGCTTGCGGCCGTGCTGCATCTTAATGCGCGTGGCCCAGCGCTGCAGCGGCGTGCCCACCACTTCGGGCTCGCTGCGTTGAGAAATCTGGCTCATATCGCCCCCTTAAACCGTCAGAACCACACAGCTGTCGGCGTCCCAGCAGAGACGCACTTCATCGCCCCACGTTGGCGCGCCTTTGCGGTAGCGATGGGCGTTTTGCAACTGTGCGCTGATCATCTGGCCGCTGCGCAGACGCACGTGATAAATCGACAGGTCGCCGAGATAGGCGATGTGAACCACTTCACCCACGGCAAAATTACAGCCATCGGCTGGGACTTCTTCGCACAGCATCACTTTTTCCGGACGCAGCGCCACGTGGACCGGCACGTTATCCACCACGGAGACATCGGTCTGCACTTTCAGCGGATGCACTAAGCCCGGCGCATCAATAATCAGCGCGTCTTCGCCGCGTTCGCGCAGCAAGCCTTCAAACACATTCACTGAACCGATGAACTCAGCGCTGTAGCGGCTGGTTGGATGCTCGTAGATCTCTTCCGGCTCGCCAATCTGCACGAATTTGCCACGGTTCATGATGGCGATACGGCCCGCCATGGTCATGGCCTCTTCCTGATCGTGCGTCACCATCACGCAGGTAGCGCCGACACGCTCGAGAATATCGACCACTTCATGCTGCATGCGGTCACGCAGTTTTTTATCCAGCGCGCCCATCGGTTCGTCGAGCAGCAGCAGCTTAGGGCGTTTCGCCAGGCTACGCGCCAGCGCCACACGCTGACGCTGACCGCCAGAGAGCTGATGCGGCTTACGCTTGGCGAACTCCTGCATGTGCACCAGCGACAGCATCTCTTCGACGCGGCTAGTGATTTCGCCTTTCGGCAGTTTGTCCTGCTTCAGGCCGAAGGCAATGTTCTGCTCCACCGTCATGTGTGGGAACAGTGCGTAGGACTGAAACATCATATTGATTGGGCGCTGATACGGCGGAACATGGGAGAGATCCTGGCCATCCAGCACAATCTGGCCGCTGGTTGGCGGTTCGAATCCCGCCAGCATGCGCAGCAAGGTCGATTTGCCACAGCCGGATGCGCCCAGCAGCGCAAAAATCTCACCTTTGTAAATGGTCAGACTGACATCATCCACGGCGTGCTGGCCGTCAAAAGATTTGGTCAGGTTGCGAATTTCCAGCAGCGGCGTCATCGCCTTAGCCGTTTTATTTGGGGGGCGGGGAATCGCGTCGTTCACTAACATTTCTCCGGCGCTAAAATCGCGCGGCACAGCCAGCCGCTAAAAATGGCACAACAGAGGCCATCACTGCGCCTCTGCTGTCGTCTTCAGGCAATAATCGTTCAGAACGAATTACTTACCACTTTTTACTTTAGTCCATGCACGGGTACGCACACGATCCAGTTTCGGATCCTGGACCTTGAGCACAAACAGTTTGGCCATGGCATCCGGCGTTGGGAAGATGCCCGGATTGTTACGCACGTCCGCATTGATCAGCGGCAGCGAGGCTTTATTACCGTTGGCGTAGTTCATGTTGTTGGAAACGTCAGCAATGACTTTTGGATCCATCATGTAGTTAAGGAACTGGTAGGCTCCTTCCACATTTTTCGCGTCTTTAGGAATCGCAAACATGTCGAAGAACGCCAGTGCGCCCTGCTTCGGCACGATGTAGCCCAGATGCACGCCGTTGTTGGCTTTATCCGCACGATCTTTCGCCTGCAGGATATCGCCCGACCAGCCAATCGCCACGCAGATGTTGCCGTTCGCCAGGTCGTTGATGTACTGCGACGAGTGGAAGTAACGGATGTTTGGACGCAGTTTCAGCAGCAAATCGGTCGCTGCGCCAGAGTAATCTTTCGCATCAGAGCTGTTTGGATCTTTGCCGAGGTAGTTCAGCACGGTGGCGAAGATCTCTTCCGGTGCATCAAGGAAGGAGACGCCACAGCCTTTCAGTTTTTCCAGGTTTTCTGGTTTCAGCACCAGATCCCAGCTATCCAGCGGTACATCTTTGCCCAGTGCGGCTTTCACTTTATCGACGTTGTAGCCGATGCCAGTGGTGCCCCACAGATAAGGAATTGCGTATTTGTTACCCGGATCGTGCTGGGCCACTTTCGCCATCAGATCGGGATCAAGATTTTTGTAGTTCGGCAGCTTGCTCTTATCCAGCTCCTGGAACACGCCCGATTGCAGCTGACGCGCGAGGAAGCTCGACGACGGCACCACCACGTCATAACCGGTGCTACCGGCCATCAGTTTGCCTTCCAACACTTCGTTGGAGTCAAAGACGTCATAAACCACTTTATCGCCGGTCTGCTTTTCGAAGTTCGGCACGGTATCCGCCGCGATATAATCGGACCAGTTATACACATGAACCGTACTACCTTCGGCCTGCGCACCGCCGGCCGCAGCCATCAATGCACCAGCAACCACACCTGACAACCATTTTTTACGTTGGTTGAACATGTTTTACTTCCTCCTGAGCGGGTCATCACAACGCTGCATACACGGCGATCCGGACGTTGCGTTTTCTGTTAAATCACAGGCACACAATGAATCAATATTCAGCGGGAGTTTAATAGCAAAAACCTATACCTGCGCTGAGGTTGCACGTCTCAAGCAGCCCCGCAAGAATAGCCCCCCCGCACCACCTGCACCAGATCCCAGCTTAAAAAACGCCTTTTCGCGATAAGTTATGCATGTTTCTGCTATGGGGTTTGGCGTTAGTGGCATAAAGCACGACTAATATCTGGCAATAAAGGGCAAAGTGCAGAATAAAAAGTGGTGGGGCAAAAATGAAAACTGCCGCAAAAAGCGGCAGTTAGCGAGGCGGGGAACTCAGTGCAGCATCGCGTGGCTGCTGGAGCTGGGTTGTCGCTCCTCTTCTTCTTCTACCACCAGCAAGTGGTTAGCAAAGGCTTCCATGATCACCATGGAAACGCCCTCTTCACTTTGCTTCATAAAGTGGGAGAACTGACCGAAGGTTAATCCGGCACTGGTACTGATCGACTGGCAGACAATCAGCTTCGGCAGATTGTCGTCCTGAATATCAACAAAGGCTTTAATGGTCAGCGAGCTGGCGTTGATCTGCGATAAATCGCCCACCAGCGGAATCAGCGCCGTCGGTTTTACTTCTGCCAGCGCGGAGAAGAGGATAACGTTATCCACCAGGTCAATTTTTGCATCAAACACCCCGTCAAAATTCTGCATATGCGGCAGATGCAGTGCCTGACAGGCATCGCATTCGAACCAGGTGATATTTTGTTGATCCAGCCAGCGACGCAGCACGTCAATGTCCGGAACGACCAGTGAATCCATCGTAATATCCTGTGGGGTGAAGAAATGAGCGCCTTAGCTTACGGAAAAACCGATCTGGATGCCACGAAAACCGCTGAAAAGCGCGGGTTAGCCGCCGGTTTTAGGACGATAGCCGGGGCAAGCGTGCTGCTCAATCCACGTGATCATCATGGTGGCGATATCTAAACCGGTAATGCCCTCAATTCCTTCCAGTCCAGGCGAGGCGTTCACCTCCATAACCAGCGGTCCACGATGGGCGCGCAGGATATCCACGCCAGCTACTTCGAGCCCCAGCGTGCTGGCGGCTTTTACCGCGATATCCCGCTCCTGATCGGTGATGTGCACGGCGCGCGCTTTACCGCCGCGATGCAGATTAGAACGAAAATCGCCCTCTTTCGCCTCACGCTCAATCGCCGCCACCACTTCATTGCCAATCACCAGGCAGCGAATATCGCGCCCTTGCGCTTCCTTGATGAACTCCTGCACCAGAATATGCGCATTGAGGCCACGAAAAGCGTCAATGACGCTCTCCGCCGCCTGGCGCGTTTCCGCCAGCACCACGCCGATGCCTTGCGTGCCTTCCACCAGTTTCACCACCAGCGGCGCACCGCCCACCATCGCAATCAAATCATCGGTATCATCCGGCGAGGAGGCAAAACCGGTGATCGGCATATCAATGCCTTCACGCGCCAACAACTGCAGCGAACGCAGTTTGTCACGCGCGCGGGTAATGGCGACTGATTCATTGAGGGGATAGCTGCCACGCACCTCAAACTGGCGCAGCACGGCGGTGCCGTAAAAGGTGGTGGCGGTACCGATGCGCGGGATTACTGCATCAAAATGCCCCAGCGTCTCGCCGCGATAATGCACCGCCGGTGAATCGGAATTGATGTTCATGTAGCAGGAGAGCGGATCGATGATCTGCACCTGATGACCACGCTCCTCCGCGGCGTCGCTTAGACGCTTACACGAATAGATCGATCCATCGCGGGTGAGAATGGCCATTTTCATTGCAGAGTTCCTTGTGCTTAGCGCGTCGCCCAACCCTGCTGATGCAGGTAATCCAGTATGAAGGGACGCGTTTCTTTAATAATCAGGCGCTGAATCAGCTGGCTCCAGGTTTCGGAACGCTGGTTGCTATCACGTTGCTGATAATAGGCAGTAATTTGCTCATCGTACTGTGCCAGCACCTTTTTATCGACGGGCTGATAACGATTTTCATGCACCAGCATCGCTTGCGGCATGCGTGGCTTGACGTCTGGCGCATCAGCTGGATGACCGACGCAGAAGCCGAACAGCGGCAACACAAACTTCGGCAGCTCCAGCAGCTCGGTAACTTCAGCGATGCTATTACGAATCCCGCCAATGAATACGCCGCCAAGGCCCAGCGATTCCGCCGCCACCATGGCATTTTGCGCCATCAGTGCGGTATCAACACAGCCGAGCAGCAGCTGTTCAGCGCGCCCGAGTTGCGCGTCTGGGCAGATCTGCTGGTGACGATTGAAATCCGCGCAGAACACCCAAAACTCTGCCGCCGCGCTGACCCACGGTTGGCCGCCAGTCAGCTGTACCAACTGCTCGCGTTTTGCGGGATCGGTGATACGAATAATTGATGAGCACTGTAAAAAGCTGGAGGTCGAAGCCGCTTGTGCCGCTGCAATAATGGCGCTGCGTTGCGCCTCATCAATGCCCTGTTCGGTAAAAGCGCGAATGGAACGGTGGCTGCACAGTAAATCGATAGTCGGCGTCATAAATCCTCTCCGGTGGTTACTTCTTTTTGTTGGAATGATTGAACAATTGTGGAGCCATCGCCTTCGCCGTGCGCCACATCATCATCCACGCGGCAGGCAGCATCAGCGCGATGCCGAGAAAAAACAGCAGCGTCGCCAGCGGCTTTTTCGCGATGAAGTCAGGCGCACTCACCCAATCGTTGGTGAGCAACAATGCGCCAATCACGGCAAGCACGCCGAGCACTTCGAGCAGTAACACGGGTTTCGGTAATGTGGCGAGATCACGCATGCGAGGGTTCCTTGGCGTTCAATCAGTTTTAGCGTCTGCATAGGCAGCAGGTATCAGAATAACAGGTAACTTCTTCTTTCATTAAGCAGGATGGGCGGGCATGATGTTACGCATTATTCACGCTGTGATGTGATTCTAGTCACAAAACAGCAGCGGAAGGAGAGAAGCAATGATTGCAGTGATTTTTGGCCGTTCTAGCTGCCCTTACTGCGTACGTGCGAAAGAGTTGGCCGCCAAGCTGACCAGCGAGCGCGACGATTTTAACTATCAGTACGTTGATATTCAGGCTACCGGCATTACTAAAGCCGATCTGGAAGCCCGTGCCGGCAAGCCGGTAACAACCGTGCCGCAGATTTTCCTCGACGATCAGCACATTGGTGGTTACACCGAATTCGCTGCCTGGACCAAAGAAAACCTGGGTATCGAAGCATAAGAGAACGGGCCTGCGGGCCCGTTTTTATTGGTGCTATTCGGCACGCATCGCCAGCATAATCCGCAGCAGGCGCACCAGCAGCGCACCGCACCCCGCCCAGAACAGCGCACTCAAACTCCAGGCCACAATCAACAAGCCGCTATACGTCATTGGCACTGCCAGCATCAACCACATCATGCCCAGCAGCGTACCGCCCAGCGCAACCCACAAGGTGCTGATCAGCGGACTTTCCGGCTGCAGTAGCGCCATCAAGCATCCTGGCAGTAAAAACAGCAGTAATTCTGGTTGTCCGCGCACGGCTTGTTCACTGGCGGCGGCCCAGAAATGATGTGCATAAATAAACACCAGCGTATAAAGCATCACGCCCAGAATGGATGCTGGCCAGCGATTATTGCGCTGCAACATAATTATCCTCAACTTTGACGTTAACAATTATGAAACTTTTTCTGCCCTGATGCGCACGACTGGAAATAAAAAGAAACAGCTGGAGGCGAAAGGAATGAAAACTGCCGATAGCTGAGGGTGTTAATTATGATTAGAATGACGCCGCTTTAGATTTCGGCTTGAACGCTTTTGTTGCAGGAACCTTAACGTTCGGCACAAGATAGCGAAAAAAGGTCATCTCATCAACTGGTTACAGGTTAAGAAGAAGTTAAACCGTGAACATTAACGTCGCAGAATTGTTAAGCGGAAATGACGTTCTGTTATTATTTGTCGTTTTAGCACTCGGACTCTGCTTAGGTAAATTACGCCTCGGCTCGGTCCAACTCGGTAATTCCATTGGTGTGCTGGTTGTTTCGTTGATTTTAGGTCAACAGCATTTCGCCATTAATACTGACGCATTAAGTCTTGGCTTTATGTTGTTTATTTTTTGTGTCGGCGTGGAAGCCGGACCTAACTTTTTCTCGATATTTTTCCGCGACGGTAAAAACTACTTCTTCCTGGCGATTGTCATGGTGGTCAGCGCGCTGTTAATCGCCCTGACGCTTGGCAAAGTATTCGGCTGGGATATTGGTTTAACCGCAGGCATGTTAGCCGGTTCGATGACCTCGACGCCGGTGCTGGTGGGCGCTGGCGATACGCTGCGGCAAAGCATCAGCGACAGCCATCAGCTCACGTTGATGCAGGATAATCTCAGCCTCGGTTATGCCCTCACCTATCTGGTAGGTTTAGTCAGCCTGATTTTTGGCGCACGCTATCTGCCGCGCCTGCAACATCAGGATCTACCGACCTGTGCGCAGCAAATCGCGCGTGAGCGCGGCCTCGACGCCGACAGCCAGCGCAAAGTGTTTCTGCCGGTGATTCGCGCCTATCGCGTCGGTCCGGAACTGGTGGAGTGGAGCGGCGGCAAAAACCTGCGCGAGCTGGGCATTCATCGCCAGACCGGCTGCTACATCGAGCGTCTGCGCCGCAACGGCATTCTCGCCAGCCCGGACGGTGACGCGATGCTGCAGCTGGGCGACGATATCTCGCTGGTGGGCTATCCCGATGCGCACGCGCGCCTTGATCCCAGCTTCCGTAACGGCAAAGAGGTGTTCGATCGCGACCTGCTGGATATGCGCATCGTCACCGAAGAGATCGTGGTGAAAAACCACAACGCGGTGAATAAGCGCCTGAGCCATCTCAAGCTGACCGATCACGGCTGCTTCCTCAACCGCGTGATTCGCAGCCAGATCGAGATGCCGATCGATGACAGCATTATGCTCAACAAAGGCGATGTGCTGCAGGTAAGCGGCGAAGCACGCCGCGTCAAGAGCCTTGCCGATCGCATTGGTTTTATCGCCATTCACAGCCAAATCACCGATTTGCTCGCCTTCTGCGCCTTCTTTATCGTCGGCCTGATGATCGGCATGATCACCTTCCAGTTCAGCAACTTCAGCTTTGGCATCGGTAACGCCGCCGGATTGTTGTTCGCGGGCATCATGCTCGGCTTTATGCGCGCCAACCATCCGACCTTTGGCTATATCCCGCAGGGTGCGCTGACGATGGTGAAAGAGTTTGGTTTGATGGTATTTATGGCGGGCGTTGGCCTAAGCGCGGGCAGCGGTTTGCAGCACGGTTTTGGCAGCGCCGGTGCGTTGATGCTGGTGAGTGGCTTACTGGTAAGTTTGCTGCCGGTGGTGATTTGCTATCTGTTCGGCGCTTATGTGCTGCGCATGAACCGCGCCTTGCTGTTTGGTGCCATCATGGGCGCGCGCACCTGTGCGCCGGCAATGGAGATCATCAGCGATACCGCGCGCAGCAGCATTCCAGCCTTGGGCTATGCAGGAACTTATGCGATTGCTAACGTTTTGCTGACGTTGGCCGGCACCTTGATCGTGATAATCTGGCCGCTTTTGCCATTATAAAAATATTTTCGCGCTGTCCAGAACTTTCTTTGGGGGGCGCAGTCTGAATAAGTGCCACTGCTTTTCTTTGAAATCCCCAAATTGTGGAGCCCGCCGGTCACTGACTTGCGGGTTTTTTTATGGCTTTTTCGCCAGATTGCCAAAATCCCCTTCGTCATCCTCTTGCTTCGCCCTGTTTTAATTAAACCTTCTTGCAACTTTCATCAAAGTTAAACACTCCAACAACCCGCAATAAGTTTAAGAGCGCGACTATGTACTCATAGCTGGTCCGCTTTTAGGCTATCAAACTTATTTTGCAGCCATATTTGCGCTGCTGTTTTTCGGGTAAACAAGACGAGGACAAGGAATCGTGATGGAAGCTCTGAACCACACGCTTTTTTTATGGATCAACGCCACACAGGATTCGCCGCAGTGGCTGATTAGTCTGGCGACCTTTATTGCCAAAGATGTGATTGCCATCGTGCCGCTGCTGATTGTGGCGCTGTGGCTGTGGGGACCGCGCGAACATGTGCAATCGCAACGTGCGCTGGTGTTGAAAACCGGCATGGCGCTGCTGTACGCGCTGAGTATCTCATGGTGCGTCGGCCAGCTGTTGCCGCATCCACGTCCGTTTGCCATTGGCTTCGGACATCAGTTCTTATCTCACGCCGCAGATGACTCTTATCCGAGCGATCACGGCACCACCATTTTTACCTTTGCACTGGCATTTATCTTCTGGCATCGCTTGTGGTCGGGCGTGCTGTTGCTGGTGATCGGCAGCGCCATTGCGTGGTCACGCGTCTACCTTGGCGTGCACTGGCCAATGGATATGCTGGGCGGCTTTTTGGTTGGTTTGCTGGCGTGTCTGGCGTCGCACATGGCGTGGCAACTGTATGGCGAGCGGATGCTGGCATTTACCCATCAGGTGTATCGCGCACTGTTTGCTATGCCGATAAAGAAAGGGTGGATACGTGAGTGAGGGATGAGGTCGCCATGAATGGCGACCCTACTAAACGGTGCGCTTGATGCGCACCGTTTTTTATTAACTAAACCACTTACCGAACCAGCCGTGGAATTTCATCATAATGAAATCCCAAATCCGGCCAATAAAGCCACCTTCCGGCACCGCTTCCATCGCCACCAGCGGGCGTTGTTCAATGGTTTTACCATCCAGTTGGAAATCAATGGTTCCCACCACCTGATTCTTCTCCAGCGGCGCTTCCAGCTGCGGTGAGTTCAGGGTAAAGCTGGCCTTGAGGTTTTTCATCTGCCCTTTCGGCACAGTGATCGCAGCATCTTTTGCTACACCGAGATTCACCTGGCTATGATCGCCAAACCATACGCGCTGCTGCGCAAACGGCTTGTCGGCCTTAATCGGCGTCACGGTTTCATAGAAACGGAAGCCCCACGTCAGCAGCTTCTCGCTTTCACGGAAACGCGTGGCATCGGTTGCCGCGCCGAGCACCACGGAAATCAGGCGCATATCACCTTCGGTTGCCGAGGCCACCAGATTGTTGCCCGCGCCGGAGGTGTGACCGGTTTTAATACCATCCACCTTCAGATTAGTGCTCCACAGCAGACGGTTACGGTTCATCTGCTTGATCTTATTAAAGGTGAACTCTTTTTCGCTGTTGATCGCATACTCTTCCGGCACATCGCTGATCAGGCGCTGGCCGATAATCGCCATATCACGCGCGGTGCTGTATTGCCCTTCGGCGTCCAGGCCGTGCACCGTCATAAAGTGGGTGTTTTGCAGGCCAAAGGCTTTGACGTAGTTGTTCATCAACCCGATAAACGAATCCTGGCTGCCCGCGACATAATCAGCCAATGCGATACAAGCGTCGTTGCCAGATTGAATCACCACGCCTTTATTCAGTTCAGAGACCGGAATGCGATCGCCAGGCTTGAGGAACATCAGCGATGAACCGCGCAGTTTGGGATTGCCGGTGGCCCACGCATCCTGACCAATGGTGACCATGTCATCGTTGGTTATCTTGCCCGATTTCAGCGCCTGGCCGACCACATAGCTGGTCATCATTTTGGTCAAACTGGCGGGATCGAGGCGCTGATCGGCATTGGATTCCGCCAGCACTTTGCCGCTGTTGTAATCCATTAAGATCCAGGCTTTGGCGTCTATCTGCGGAGCGGCTGGAGCTTGTTCTGCCAGCGTTGAAATAGGAATGAAAAGTAATAATAGTGACGATGCAGCCAGCGGCCGCCATGCAGTAGCGAAGGTGTTTTTTCTCATGAGGATGACCAGATTGTCCTTGTTAAATCTTGGTTTTTTGCAGATAAGACGTGTCTCATCCCACGCTAACGGTTCAGGCCAGCGAAAAAAACCGTCCAATCGTAAAGTTTTATAGAGTTTATTAGAGTAACCCTGGCACCAACCGTGCAGCGCCGCCACTTTTGCCCATCTGACTATTGAAAAATTTTGCGTGTAATTCCGATTTTTCGCAGAACGGTTAAGCCAGTCACAAATTTCCGCTAACCTGAATTCAGTCAGCCTGAGGAGAGCCGCGATGGACTTAGCCATTTTCGATTTGGACGAAACCCTGATTTGTGAAGACAGCACCAGCCTGTGGCTGCGCTGGTTGGTTTCACAGGGCTTTGCCCCCGAAGAGATCATCCAGCAAGAGAAAATTCTGATGGAAAAATATCACACCGGTACGTTATCGATTGAAGAGTATATGAACACCACGCTGGCGCCACTCGCCGGTATGGCCACCATGACCGTGGAAGGCTGGGTACGCCGCTTTATCCATCGCGACATCATGCCGCGCGTGTTCCCCGCCGCCCGCGAGCGTATTGAGTGGCATCAGCAGCGCGGCGACACGGTAATGATCATCACCGCCAGCGGCGATCATCTTGCTGTTCCCATCGCCGAGCGCCTTGGTGTTCACGGCGCACTGGCTATTGGCGTTGAAGTGGTGGATGAACGCTACAGCGGGCAAACTTACGGCACCATGACCTATCGTGAAGGCAAAGTGACGCGCCTCAGCGACTGGAAAGCGTTACAGCAGGACCAACGCTTTGAACGCACCTGGGCTTACAGCGATTCAATGAATGATTTACCGCTGCTGGCGCATGCCGACCATGCATGGGTGGTGAATCCCAATCCGCTGCTGCTGCAGGAAGCACAGCAGCGCGGATGGGAAGTGTGTAACTGGGCACGCTAAGTTAACCGCGTGGGGCGCTGGCGGCGTCTGGCAGCCCCACTTTCAGCAGCTTGCCGTTGGACTCATCGGTTAGCACATAGAGATAACCATCCGGGCCTTGTCGTACATCACGAATACGCTCGCCACGATCTTCCAGTAAGCGCTGCTCCTCCACCACTTTCTCGCCATTCACCTGCAAGCGAATCAAACTCTTCTCCTTCAGCGCGCCGATAAACAGTGAGTTTTTCCACTGCGGGAAGCGCGCGCTGTTATAGAAAGCCATGCCGCTGATGGCGGGCGAGACTTTCCAGTAGTGCAGCGGTTGCTCGGTACCTTCGACTTCACTGCCTTTCGCTTCCGGCACTTTCTCTCCGCTGTAATCAATGCCGTAAGTTGCCAGCGGCCAGCCGTAATTTTTGCCCTTCTCCGGGATGTTTACCTCATCGCCGCCGCGCGGGCCGTGTTCGCTTTCCCACATTTGCTGCGTCCACGGATTGAGCGCCAGCCCTTGCGGATTGCGCATGCCGTAAGACCAGATTTCAGCGCGCGCGCCCTGGCGATCGACAAACGGATTGTCCGGCGGGATTTCACCGTCTTTGGTCAGACGCACGATTTTGCCGGAGAGCTTATCCAGCTGCTGCGCGCTGCTGCTGGCGAAGTTGTCACCGAAGGCGATATAGAGAAAGCCCTGACGATCAAACGCCAGTCGCGTGCCGATATTGGCGCCACCCGACAGCTTCGGCGTTTGCTCCAGCACCACTTTAAAGTCGCTCAGCTGGCGGTTGTCATCGCCTAATCGGCCATAACCCACCACGCCACCGGCGCGGCCGCTGGCATCGGCGGTGGTGTAGCTGAGCCACACGCGGCGGCTTTGGGCAAAGTCCGGCGCCAGCACCACATCCAGCAAGCCGCCCTGACGATTCGCCCACACCTTCGGCACGCCGCCGATCGGTTGCGACAGGCCTTTGCCCGGCTGCCAGCTGCGCAGCTGGCCGGATCGTTCAGTGATTAACAGCGTTTGATTGTCGGGCAGAAAAGCCACGGACCACGGATGATCGAGCTTGTCCTGCAGCACCTGAACCTGCACATCGGCAGCGAATAACGGTAAGGACGTGCTTAAAGCGCCAAACAGCAGCGCGGCGGGCAGTAAACGCATGGCATTCTCCTTTATCACGGTCTGCCGTTAAGGGTAGTCAGCGCGTGACAAAGGATGTGCAGGATTTACAAAACATTAAGCCCGGCACACGGCCGGGCACAGGTTCACGGCACGGAGAACGCCAACGTGTCGCGCACCATCTCATCAATGCCTGGACGGAGATCGGTGAGGGTAATTGGCGTGTTGTTATTCGGTAAGGTTTTGCCGAAGGCTTTACGCACCACTTTAATCATCGGCTTACCGGTTTGAGCATCCACTGCTTCGATTTCGAGGAACAGCGAACTCTCTTGCGTGCGGTGCCCGGTGGCCGCCATGGTGCTGGCAACAACGGCGGCAATCGGCACCACTTCGTAGAACTGCACGCCTTCATTTTCTGCCGATACCGCCGTAATCGCCGCTTTCACCAGCAACGTACGCGGGCCTTTGGTGGTCACCAGCGGTTTGCGTTCAGAAATCGCCCGCTTCAGCTGGCTATCGGTGTAACTGCGCACCTCATCCAGCGTTTGCTGGCTGATACGTGCAGTCGGGTGCGCCGCCGGATAATAGACCACCGGCGTGTATACCACGCCTCGATAATCAGCATCGTGATAATCGGGAGAGATCCAGCGCAGCGTCGGTTTACCGCTTGGCGATTGGGTCGATTGCAGCTGACTGTAATCGCCGAGAAAACCGGAATATTGTTTTTTGTCGGCCACATGAGAGGTACAACCCGCGGCCAGCAGCGCCAGCGTTAACACGGGAACACAAAGGGGAAATCGCATGAGAGAGCCCTTATCAGAGGTAATTGCTTCTCAAGTGTAGAAGTTGGTTTTCAGCGCGGGAGGAAATATTAGCGAAATGCGAGGAAAAACCACCTGCATTGCAGGTGGTTAGGCGGAATTACTCGAAGCAGGTTTCCGGGTTTTCCGACAGTGAAATAAAGGATTCACCGCCTTTGGTCAGCGCAATGATGCCACCGCTCTCAATATCATAAACCCACCCGTGCAGGCGCACTTTGCCTTTACGCAGCGCGACCGCCACAGAAGGGTGTGTTTTGATATTGTGCAGCTGCGCGATCACGTTCTCTTTCACCATTTCGTTGAGACGTTTCTCAACCGAATCGTAGTTGCGCTCTTCCACCACCGCTTTCGCCGCGTTGGCGTAGTGCAACCAGTGATCAACCGCTGGCATGGTTTCCAGATCGGCATTGGAAGCAATCGCGTTCATGGCACCGCAGTTGGAGTGACCACAAATAATAATTTCGGTCACGCCCAGCGCCACTACTGCGTACTCAATGGTGGCGGACACGCCGCCCGGCTCTGGACCAAAAGGTGGCACGATATTACCGGCGTTACGGATCACGAACAGCTGACCCGGCTCCGACTGCGTCACCAGCTCTGGCACCAGACGGCTGTCTGAGCAAGAGATAAACAGGGCTTTGGGATTTTGGTTGGATGCCAAACTTTTGAAAAGATCCTTCCTTTCAGGGAACACATTCTGTTGAAAATTCAGAAAACCTTTGACGATCTCTTGCATATGTCTGCTCTCACATTATCCACTTCTGCCCTGGCAGTGAGGATTCACTATCAGTGCGATTTGAAATTTTCAGTGAAGATAAGTACTTACCTTTACCGACCCAACATTTAAGCAAAACACGTCAGCTTACACAACTCGGATCACGTTCGCAGACGAGCAACTCAGGCGCGGCGCTTAATGAGAGCGCGCGTCGCTCACTGAGTTAAGCATATCTACAGCACATTGGTTGTCGATAAGGAGATTCTTACACAGCCTATACATTTTCCTCTGCAACCTCTGTACAATCGCCCCCCTATCCACACTAATTATGATGAATTTTTAACCTTATGAGCCAAGTCAAAAATCCACCGCGCGTGGGGTTCGTCTCCCTCGGCTGTCCGAAAAACCTCGTCGACTCTGAACGCATCCTGACGGAACTGCGTACCGAAGGCTATGACGTGGTGCCACGCTACGATGATGCAGAGATCGTCATCGTTAACACCTGTGGATTTATTGATAGCGCCGTACAGGAATCACTGGAAGCGATTGGTGAAGCGCTGAACGAGAACGGCAAAGTGATCGTCACCGGCTGCCTCGGCGCCAAAGTGGATCAGATCCGCGAAGTGCATCCAAAAGTGCTGGAGATCACTGGCCCGCACAGCTACGAGCAGGTTCTGTCGCACGTGCACACCTATGTGCCTAAGCCGGAGCACAACCCGTTCCTCAGCCTGGTGCCGGAGCAAGGTGTCAAACTGACGCCGCGCCATTACGCCTACCTGAAAATTTCCGAAGGCTGCAACCATCGCTGCACATTCTGCATCATTCCATCGATGCGTGGCGATCTGGATAGCCGTCCAATCGGTTCGGTACTCGACGAAGCGAAACGTCTGGTCGAAGCCGGCGTGAAAGAGCTGCTGGTGATCTCACAAGACACCTCCGCTTACGGCGTGGATGTCAAACATCGCACCGGTTTCTGGAACGGATCGCCAGTGAAAACCAGCATGGTGAGCCTGTGCGAGCAGTTAGCCAAACTCGGCGTGTGGGTGCGTCTGCACTACGTTTATCCGTATCCGCATGTGGATGACGTTATTCCGCTGATGGCCGAAGGCAAGATTCTGCCGTACCTCGATATTCCGCTGCAGCACGCCAGCCCGCGCATCCTCAAGCTGATGAAGCGTCCAGGCGCGGTAGAGCGTACGCTGGAGCGCATTAAGCGCTGGCGTGAAATCTGCCCAGAGCTGACGCTGCGTTCAACCTTTATCGTCGGCTTCCCCGGTGAAACCGAAGAAGATTTCCAGATGCTGCTCGACTTCCTGCAGGAAGCGCGCCTCGATCGCGTTGGCTGCTTCCAGTACAGCCCGGTAGATGGCGCAACCGCCAACCAGTTGCCGGATCAGGTACCGGATGACGTGAAGCAGGATCGTTTTGATCGCTTCATGCAGCTGCAGCAGAAGATCTCCAGCGAACGTCTGCAGGAGAAAATCGGCCGCGAAGTGCTGGTGCTGATTGATGAAGTCGACGAAGAAGGCGCGGTAGGCCGCAGCATGGCTGATGCGCCGGAAATCGATGGCGCGGTCTATCTGAACGGCGATCGTCAGGTGAAAGTCGGTGATGTGGTACGCGTTAAAGTCGAACACGCCGACGAATACGATCTGTGGGGCACGCGCGTTTAACCATACTTTTGCTGGTGCGCACGTTTGCGCGCCAGATAGTCAGTATCCGCACGCAGTTTATCCCAGCACGCTTTGAAAACGGCCGCCGCAGCGGCCTTTTCTTTTTCTGTGGTGCGCGGCAATTCGTTGCCCGCCTCGTCATATTTCCGCCCGCCCTGATGATTGCTGTAGCGGCGCGCACGCGTGTACCCCATCTGAATATATTTGCGCGCCATGTCCATGCCGACAAAATCGTCCTGCGCGCGATACGTTTCAAACAATTGCATGATCTGTTGTGAAGACTGCTTTGCCAGCTCGACGGTGCGAAAACGCCAGTGCGGCAGAATCTCACTTTTGTAAGGTTCGACCATCAACACGCCCTGCTCGCCGCGCCCCACCTGATACAGCTCTGGCTGCTGGCGAAAATCGATGTGCTTGAAATCCTGCTCGTAATTAAACGCTTTCATCTGTTTTTTCCCGCCTCTCATCATCCCGTGACGTAATTATTTCCCGCTGGCACTTAAGCGATTTGCTTTTATACCGATAACTTCAATATCAGCCTACTTCCTCAGAGACGCACCTATGTTTAAACGAATGAAAATTGTGACGGCCATCATGATGATATTGGTGGTTTTCACCGCGATGCAGGCGATTTCCGGCTCGCTGTTTTTATCATCACTGATTACCGGACAGCATAATTTCACCACCAGCAATCAGCTGTCCCATCAGCAACGGGAGCTGGCCGATGGCTGGCAAACGCTGGTGAAAACCCGCGTGATTATCAACCGCGTCGCCATTCGTATCCTGAAAAAACAGACGGATGAAGCGTCAGTCGCCGCCATCAACAAACTGCTGATCAGCGCAAGTGCGTCACTGGATGAAGCAAAGCAACATTACGATCTCTACAAGAGCATGCCGCACATTGCCGGACAAAGCGCGGGCTCAGCCAGTGTAGTTGACACTAAGTTTGCTGCCTTCGCTGATTTGTTGAAACAGTCGGCGACGTTCCTGAAAGCCAATGATTACGCCTCCTATGGAAATCTTGATGCCCAGCAGGCGCAGGATGACCTGGAAGCGGCCTATAAACAGTGGCGTGAACATAACGTGCAATTGTTAACGGAGCGCAGTGCAGACTACGACAGCGCCTACCAGCATATGTTGGTGATGATGGCCGTAATGGCTGTGGTTGTGTTGCTGCTGCTGGTTGCCGTGTGGATTCTGGTGCGTCGCATTCTGCTGGCACCAATGAAGCAGGTGCAGCAACAGATGGAGCGCTTCGCCGACGGCGATCTCTCCGCCAGTTTGCAGGTGGAAGGCCGCAGCGAAATGGCGTCGATTGCCGCCAGCCTCAACCACATGCAGCAGTCGCTGCTCAGCACCATCAACAATGTGCGTGATAGCGCGGATGCGATTTTTGGCAGCGCCAGCGAGATCGCCACCGGCAATAACGATCTCTCTTCACGCACCGAGCAGCAAGCGGCGTCGCTGGAAGAGACCGCTGCCAGCATGGAACAGCTGACCGCCACGGTGAAACAGAACGCCGATAACGCGCGTCAGGCGACGCAGCTGGCGAAAACTGCCTCGGAGACCGCCGATAAAGGCGGCAACGTGGTGGATGGCGTGGTGAAAACCATGCGCGATATCGCCGACAGCTCAAAGAAAATCGCCGATATCACCAGCGTGATTGATGGCATCGCTTTCCAGACCAACATCCTTGCGCTCAACGCAGCGGTAGAAGCGGCGCGTGCCGGTGAACAAGGGCGCGGTTTTGCCGTGGTGGCAGGCGAAGTGCGCAATCTGGCACAGCGCAGCGCCCAGGCGGCGAAAGAGATCAAACTGCTGATTGAGAATTCCGTGCAGCGCGTCAACACCGGTTCACAACAGGTGAGCAGCGCCGGTGAAACCATGCAGGAGATCGTTAGCGCCGTCACCCGCGTCACCGATATCATGGGCGAGATTGCTTCGGCATCTGATGAGCAGAGTCGCGGCATCGACCAGATTGGTCAGGCGGTGAACGAGATGGATCGCGTCACACAGCAGAACGCCACGCTGGTGCAGGAATCGGCTAATGCGTCGGCGTCGCTGGAACAACAGGCCAGCAGCCTCTCTTCTGCGGTGGCCCGCTTCAAAACCGGCGCTCGCCAGGCCGCTGCGCCGCTGGCGAAAGTGGTGAAACCGGTGATGACGCCAACCCGCGCCGCACCTGCCGCCGCGCACAGTAATGACAATTGGGAAACGTTTTAAGGGCGGGATTGTGCGGTGGGTGAAAAGGTCGCCATAAATGGCGACCTTACGGGCGACCGAAACAGCATCAGGTCTTCAATTTCGGATCCAGCGCATCACGCAAACCATCACCCAGCAGGTTAAACGCCAGCACGGTAAGGAAAATCGCCAGACTTGGGAAGATGGCGACATGCGGCGCAATCACCATATCGGCGCGCGCTTCATTGAGCATCGCGCCCCACTCCGGCGTGGGCGGCTGCGCACCGAGGCCGAGAAAGGACAAACTCGCCGCCGTGATGATCGAGGTACCAATACGCATAGTGAAATAGACCACAATCGACGACACCGTGCCGGGCAGGATGTGACGCATGATAATGGTCCAGTCCGACGCACCAATGCTGCGCGCCGATTCAATATAGGTTTGATGTTTCAGCACCAGCGTATTGCCGCGCACCAAACGGGCAAACGCCGGAATGCTGAAGATCGCCACCGCGACAATCACGTTGCTCATGCCGCTGCCCATAATTGCCACCACCGCAATCGCCAGCAGAATGCCGGGAAAAGCGAACAGCACATCGCAGATGCGCATGGTGATGCGATCCCACCAGCCTTCGTAATAGCCCGCCAGCAGACCTAACACGGTGCCGATCAGCGCGCCAATCGCTACCGAAAAGAAACCGGCAATCAGCGAAATGCGCGTGCCTACCAGCACGCGGCTGAAGATATCGCGCCCCAGCGAATCAACGCCAAACCAGTGCATCAGCGACGGCCCTTCATTTAGCCGGTCGTAATCGAAATAATTTTCCGCATCAAAAGGCGCAATCAGCGGCGCGATAAACGCCACCACAATCAGCAGCAGCACAAACAATCCGGCCAGCAGCGCCACATGCTGACGGCGAAATCGCCGCCAGAATTCGCGCCACGGCGTGCGTACCCGGTTTTCCGTGATAGTCGGCATGGTTTTCAATGCCGCGGCTCGTCGCCAGTTCTTCAATTGCGACTCCTTACTTGTAGCGAATTGCCGGGTTGATTGCCGCGTACAGCACATCGACAATCAGGTTAATCAGAATGAATTCCAGCGAGAACAGCAGCACTTCGGCCTGAATCACCGGGTAATCGCGCATCTCGACTGAATCCACCAGCAAGCGGCCTAAGCCTGGCCAGTTGAACACCACTTCCACCACAATCGAGCCGCCGAGCAGGAAACCAAACTGCAGGCCCATCATGGTAACCACTGGAATCATGGCGTTACGCAGGCCGTGTTTCACCACCACCAGCGATTCGCGTACCCCTTTGGCGCGTGCGGTGCGCATGTAATCTTCCTGCATCACCTCCACGAACGAGGCGCGGGTGAAGCGCGCCATCACCGCCGCCACCGCCGCACCCAAGGTGATCGACGGCAAAATGTAGTGTTTCCAGCTATCCGCGCCGACGGTCGGCAACCAGCCGAGCTCGACGGAAAACACCTGCATCAGCAGCATGCCGAGCGCAAACGCCGGGAACGAAATACCCGACACCGCCAGCGTCATGCCGATGCGATCGGGCCAGCGATTGCGCCATACCGCCGAGGTGATGCCAATCGCCATACCGAAAATCACCGCCCACACCATGCTGCTCAGTGTCAGCCACAGCGTCGGGAAAAAGCGCGCGGCAATTTCGTCAATCACCGGACGTTTCGAGACCAGCGAATGGCCGAAATCGCCCTGCACCGCATTGATCATGAAGTGCCAGAACTGCTTGATCAGCGGCTGATCAAGGCCGAGATCCTGACGCACCAGCGCCACCACCGAAGCATCCGCTTCCGGGCCGGCAATCAGGCGCGCCGGATCGCCCGGCAGCAAATGGACGAACAGGAACACCAGCACCGCCACAATCAGCAGCGTGGGAATCAGTCCCAGTAATCGTTTAAGAAAATAGTTGAGCATGCGAAGTCCTGCGCAGCATCGGCCAGCCCGCTAAGGCTGGCCGCGTCTGTTACTTCAGATCGGCCTCATCGAAATTGAATGAGGTATCGGGCATGACATAAAAACCGCTGAGGTTTTTATTGTTGGCTGAAAGCAGTTGTTCCACCACCAGCGGAATCCACGGATGGTCGTTCCAGATGCGATCCTGCGCGTCTTTGTACAGCTTAGCTTTCTGGTCGCGATCGGTGGTTTTCAGCGCATCGGCGAGATCCTTGTCCACCTGCGGATTGCTGTAGAACGCGGTGTTGAAGATCGCTGGCGGCCATGAGGTGGTGGCGAACAGCGGCGTCAGCGCCCAATCAGCTTCACCGGTCGAGGCTGACCAGCCGGTGTAGAACATGCGCACACCGCTCTCTTTCTGCCCTTTACTCTCCACTTCAGCGGCACGTTGACCGGCATCCATCGCCGTCACTTTCACCTTCACGCCCACCTGCGCCAGCTGCTGCTGGGTGAACTGCAGTACTTTCTGCGCGGTGCTGTGGTTATGCGACGACCACAAAGTGGTTTCGAAACCGTTCGGGAAGCCCGCTTCCTTCAGCAATTCGCGTGCTTTAGCCGGATCGTATTTGATCGCTGGATAGCTCTGCGCGAAATCGATGCTCGGCGGCACGATGCCGGTAGCTGGCGTGGCGTAACCGGCAAAGGCGACTTTCGCCAGCGCCTGACGGTTGATCGCGTACTCCAGCGCTTCACGCACTTTCGGGTTATCAAACGGCTTTTGCGTCACGTTGAGGCTGATGTAGCGCTGCATGATCGATGGCGTGGTGACCACATCGAGCTTGCTGTTGCCTTCCAGCAGTTTGGCCTGCTCGAACGGCACCGGGAAAGCAAAGCTCGCTTCGCCAGTTTGCAGCATCGCCGCGCGGGTGTTGTTATCCACCACCGGACGCCAGGTAATGCTATCCAGCTTCGGATAACCTTTTTTCCAGTAGCCATCCCACTTCTTCACTTTCACGAAGTCGGTCTGGTTCCAGGTATCAAAGGCAAACGGACCGGTTCCCACCGGATGGAAGCCGATATCCTTGCCATATTTTTTCAGCGCGGTTGGCGAAATCATCACCGCCGCCGGGTGCGCGAGGTTGTTGATGAAGGCCGAGAACGGCTGCTTCAGGGTGATTTTCACCGTGCTCGGATCGACCACTTCGGTGGTGGCGATATATTTGAACAGGTTATAGCGTTTGAGATGGTTATCCGGATTGCTGGCGCGATCGAGGTTTACTTTTACCGCTTCGGCATTGAAGTCGGTGCCATCCTGGAATTTCACGCCGGGGCGCAGCTTGATGGTGTACGTCAAACCGTCACTGCTCGCCTGATAGCTTTCCGCCAGCACGTTGGTCAGCTTCATGTCTTTATCGAAGCCAAACAAGCCCTGATAGAAAGACTTCGCCACCGCCTGCGACAGCGTATCGTTCGCGTCATACGGATCGAGCGTGGTAAAGGTCGAGGCTACCGCAATCACCGCATCTTTCGCCGCCCACGCGGGCAGCGCCAGCGCCGAACTCAACAAACCGGCAGTGATAACCCCTTTTCGCATAATATGGTGCATCGTTATCGTTCTCCTGTAATCCCTGTCATGTGCGACATCCAAAGATGTGCGGTTGTTTGCTGCTCAGGCGCCACTAATTGCGTGTCGGGCGACAAAATGGCCCGGCGCCACTTCCAGTAAAGGCGCCACTTCCGGCTCATCGCCCAGCGGGCGAATCGGGCTGGGGATCTCATCCACCATCAGCGCCCGCTCACGATGCCGGTGCGCCGGATCGGCCACCGGCACTGCGGCCATCAGTTTTTTAGTGTACGGATGGCGCGGCTGCTCAAATACCGCCTGGCGCGGCCCCATCTCCACAATCTGTCCGAGATACATCACCGCCACGCGATGGCTGATGCGTTCTACCACCGCCATATCGTGCGAGATAAATAAGAAGGCGATACCAAATTCACGCTGCAAATCGAGCATCAGGTTGATGATCTGCGCCTGAATCGACACGTCCAGCGCCGACACCGACTCATCGGCGATCACCACTTTGGGATTGAGCGCCAGCGCGCGCGCAATGCAGATACGCTGGCGCTGGCCGCCGGAAAATTCGTGCGGATAGCGCTGCGCATGTTCCGGCAGCAGACCAACGCGCTCCAGCAGCCAGGCAACGCGTTTCTCCGCCTGACGGCGATCCAGCGTTTTATGCACCAGCAGCGGTTCCATGATCGAGAAACCGACGGTTAAACGCGGATCGAGCGAGGCGTAAGGATCCTGAAAAATAAACTGGATATCGCGCCGCAACGACGCCAGCGCATTGCCCTGCAGCGCATCGATGCGCTGGCCGTCAAAGGTGATGGTGCCGCCCTGGCTGGCCACCAGCCGCAGCAGTGAACGTCCGGTGGTGGATTTTCCGCAGCCGGATTCCCCCACCAGCGCCAGCGTTTCACCGGCATGGAGATCGAAACTGACTTTCTCCACCGCGTGCACGCGACGCTTGACGCGATTGAGCAAGCCGCCGCGAATATCAAAGCGCGTGACTAAATCACGCACCTGCAAAATCGGCGGTCGATCGTGGCGCACCGTGTCCTGCGGCACGGCCTGCTCTTCGCGTCCGTTGCTGTGCAATAAGGGGAATTTAGCCGGTAACGGCTGGCCGTGCATCGCCCCCAGTTTGGGCACCGCCGCCAGTAACGCGCGGGTATACGGCTGTTGCGGTTCAGCAAATAGCTGCTGCACCGGCGCGCGTTCCACCACATCACCGCGATACATCACCTGCACACGATCGGCCATCTCCGCCACCACGCCCATATCGTGGGTGATAAAAATCACCCCCATCTGCATCTCTTTTTGCAGCACGCGGATTAGCTGCAGAATCTGCGCCTGAATGGTGACGTCGAGTGCGGTGGTGGGTTCATCGGCAATCAGCAGCGCCGGTTTACACGACAGCGCCATGGCAATCATCACGCGTTGGCGCATGCCGCCGGAGAGTTGATGCGGATAGCGTGATAACACGTTTTGCGCTTCGGGAATGCGCACCAGATCGAGCATGCGCCGCGCTTCCGCCAGCGCCTGCTGATGACTTTTGCCCTGATGCAGACGGATGGATTCCGCAATCTGCTCGCCAACGGTGAATACCGGATTGAGCGAGGTCATCGGCTCCTGAAAAATCATCGCCATATCGGCGCCGCGCACTTTGCGCATCTGACCGTTCGACGCGCGCATCACATCCAACACCTCGCCATTGCGACGCCGCAGCTGGATTTCGCCGCTCACTTCACCGCCGGCCTGCTGAATCAAACGCATCAGCGCCAGCGAGGTGACGGATTTGCCCGAGCCCGATTCGCCCACCAGCGCCAACGTTTCACCGCGATGCAGGTCGAGCGACAGGTTGCGTACCGCTTCGGTAATGCGACCTTCATGCTCAAAGCGCACGTTAAGATCGCGCACCGCCAGAACCTGCTCCGGCGCAAACTGCAGCTGTTGGTCCGTCATGCCTGCTCCTTAGCTGTCGCGGTAGATCGCTACCTCAACGTCGCCATCCACGTAGGCGAATCCGCGATACATGCCTTCGCTGTTAAACGGCAGCGCCACATTGCCTGCGGCGTCAATGGCAATCAGCCCGCCGCTGCCCTCCAGCTCCTGCACTTTGTCATGAATGACGTTGGCGGTGGCCTGTTGCAGCGAGCGTCCGGCGTAATGCATCTGCGCCGCCACGTCGTAAGCGGCGAGCGTACGGATAAACACTTCGCCAGTGCCGGTACAGGAGACCGCTACTGTGTCGTTGCTGGCGTAGCAGCCCGCACCGACCAACGGCGAATCGCCCACGCGACCGGCCTGTTTGTTGGTCATGCCGCCGGTTGAGGTGGCGGCCGCCAGATTACCCTGAAGATCGAGCGCCACCGCACCAACGGTGCCAAATTTGCGATCCGGGTCCAGCGGATCGTCGCTGTGGCTGTTTGCTTCGCCGTCGTGGTCCAGCACCATTTGCTGGCTGTGCAGCGCGCGCTGCAGCTGTTCCCAGCGTTCCGGCGTGGAGAAGAAATCTGCCTCGACCGGCGCTAAACCCTGCTCGGCGGCAAAGGCTTCTGCGCCCGCACCGATAAACAGTACGTGCGGACTGTTTTCCAGCACTTTACGCGCCGCCAGAATCGGATTGCGGATGTGGCTGACGCCCGCGACCGCGCCGACGTCCAGCGTGCGGCCATCCATAATGCTGGCATCGAGTTCATGCGTGCCCTGATGGGTGAACACCGCGCCCTTGCCCGCGTTAAACAGCGGACACTCTTCCAGCAGGCGCACAGCTTCGGTAACGGCATCCAGCGCACTGCCGCCGGCGGCCAGAATCTGCTGGCCTGCGGTAACGATTGCGCTGAGTTGCTGACGATAGTGCTGCTCTTTTTCGGCGCTCATTGCCGCACGCGTAATCGCGCCCGCACCGCCGTGAATTGCGATAACTGCTTTAGCCATAACCGGTACCCTGTGAAGGAATCAGAACCAAAAACACTGATTTAGAATGGTTTTCATCTTTTTTTGGCAATTTTCGACTATAGAAAGGCCCCCTCATCTTGTAAAGCAGAAACTGCCTGCGCGGTCATAACCTTTTATTGTGGATTATGCTTTTTTGGTTGTGAGTGGTTTTTCCGGTCGCCATAAATGGCGACCCTACAAATACACGCGCAATATTGTAGGGTCGCCATTTATGGTGACCGAAAATTCAATCAGCCGTAGCGTGAAATACCCCTTCCTGACCACCAACTCTCGCTTAACGGCCACGCATTACCCATAATAGACCGCATCTGAAATTAACCAGGCAGAGATGGACATGGAACCTTTTACCGCAGGATTAATCTCCCTCGAAGACGCGCAGCAAAAGATGCTGCAACAGCTGACGCCGATCAGCGATTCGCTTAACGTCTCGCTGTTTGAAGCCGCCGGACGCATCACCGCGAAGCCGATTCTTTCGCCGCTGGATGTGCCCTCGTTTGATAACTCGGCGATGGACGGTTACGCGCTGCGTCTGGCTGATATCGCGCCTGACCGCGTATTACCGGTGGCCGGTAAAGCGTTTGCTGGCGCGCCGTTTAACGGTGCGTGGCCAGCGGGCAGCGTGATCCGCATCATGACCGGCGCGCCGATTCCCGCCGGTTGTGATGCCGTGGTGATGCAGGAGCAAACGGAGCAGCGCGACGGCGGCATTGTAATTACCGCGCCGGTGCAGGCCGCGCAGAACATTCGTCGCATCGGCGAAGACATTCAGGCGGGCAAGCAGGTGCTGGACACCGGAGTACGTCTCGGCGCGGCCGAACTGCCGCTGCTGGCGTCGCTGGGGATTGCTGAAGTCAGCGTGCTGCGCAAACTGCGAGTGGCAATTTTCTCCACCGGCGATGAATTGCAGGCGGTCGGTCAGCCGCTGGCGGAAGGTCAGATTTACGATACCAACCGCTTTACCGTGGCGTTAATGCTCAACAAACTCGGCTGCGAAGTGATCGATCTCGGCGTCATTGCCGACGATCAGGCGGCGCTGCGTACTGCCTTTACCGAAGCCGATCGTCAGGCCGATGTGGTGATCAGCACCGGCGGCGTGTCGGTTGGCGAGGCCGACTTCACCCGTGCGATGCTGGAAGAGCTCGGCGCCATCACCTTCTGGAAACTGGCGATTAAGCCGGGTAAACCTTTTGCCTTTGGTCGTCTGGCAAACAGCTGGTTCTGCGGTTTACCGGGCAATCCGGTTTCTGCGGCAGTAACTTTCTATCAATTAGTCCAGCCGCTGCTGGCCACCTTAACCGGTCAAACCACGCGCATCATGCCGCTGCGCCAACGCGCACGCGCCACCCAGCGTTTGAAGAAATCCCCGGGTCGTCTCGACTTCCAGCGTGCGATTGTTAGCCGTGGCGATGACGGCGTGCTGGAAGTGCGCAGCACCGGTGCGCAAGGTTCGCATGTGTTCAGTTCGTTTGCGCTGGCAAACTGCTTTGTGGTGCTTGAGCGCGATCGCGGCGATGTCGAACCCGGCGAATGGGTGGAGATCGAAGCCTTTAATACGCTGCTGGAGGGCTAATGAGCGTTGAGTTGAGCGATGAAGAGATGCTGCGCTATAACCGCCAGATCGTACTGCGCGGTTTTGATTTTGATGGCCAGGAGAAGCTGAAGGCATCACGCGTGTTGGTGGTCGGCCTCGGCGGTCTCGGCTGTGCAGCAGCGCCCTATCTGGCATCGGCGGGCGTAGGACATCTCACCTTGCTCGATTTCGATACCGTTAGCCTGAGCAATCTGCAGCGCCAGATCCTGCACAGCGATGCGAAGATTGGCATGGCAAAAGTCGCCTCGGCGCAGCAGCAGTTAGCCGCAATTAATCCGCATTGTCAGCTGGAGCCAATTGATGCACAGCTGGACGACGCGCAGCTCAGCGCATTGATTGCACGGCACGACGCGGTGGTGGATTGCACCGATAACGTCGATACCCGCGAGCAGATCAATCGTCTCTGTTTTCAGCACAAGGTGCCGCTGATCTCCGGCGCAGCGATTCGCATGGAAGGCCAGCTCAGCGTCTTCACCTGGCAGCCCGGCGAGCCGTGTTATCGCTGTATTAGCCGTTTGTTTGGCGATCAGGTGTTAAGTTGCGTAGAGGCGGGCGTGATGGCGCCGCTGGTTGGCGTGGTTGGCGCAATGCAGGCGATGGAAACCTTAAAAGTGCTAACGACGTTCGGTCAACCCGCTAGCTCGCGCTTACTGATGTACGATGCGATGAGCGCAGAATTCCGCAGCATGAAGGTGGCACAAGACGCGCATTGCGAAGTGTGTGGTGAATAAGGTCACCATAAATGGCGACCCTACATATGTAAGGTGCGATTTTTCGTAAGGTGCGCATTAATGCGCACCTTATTTTTCACACTTAAACAATCCCCTGGCTGCGCAGGTAATCTTCATAGTTACCGGTGAAGTCGATAATACGATCGGCTTTCATCTCCATCACGCGGGTCGCCAGCGAGCTGACAAACTCACGGTCGTGCGAAACGAAAATCAGGGTGCCTTCGTACATCTCCAGCGCCATGTTGAGCGACTCGATCGATTCCATATCAAGGTGGTTAGTCGGTTCATCCATGATCAGGATGTTCGGCTTCTGCATCATCAGCTTGCCAAACAGCATGCGGCCCTTCTCACCACCCGACAACACTTTGGCTGGCTTGTTGATCTCGTCGTGACCAAACAGCAGGCGGCCAAGAATACTGCGCACCGCTTGTTCGTCATCGCCTTCCTGCTTCCACTGGCTCATCCAGTCGAATACCGTCAGATCTTCAGCAAAGTCTTCCGCGTGATCCTGGCCGTAATAACCAATGCGCGCATTCTCGGACCATTTCACCGTGCCGCTATCTGGCGTATGTTCACCGACCAGCGTTTTCAGCAGCGTGGTTTTACCGATACCGTTGGCACCGAGGATCGCCAATTTCTCGCCGACTTCTAACATCAAGTTGAGTTTATTAAACAGCGGACCGTTATCAAAACCTTTGGTCAGCGCTTCAACTTCCAGCGCATTACGGAACAGTTTCTTATCCTGGTCAAAACGGATAAACGGGTTTTGACGGCTGGACGCTTTAACTTCTTCCAGCTTAATTTTATCAATCTGCTTGGCGCGCGAAGTTGCCTGACGTGATTTAGAGGCATTGGCGCTAAAACGGCTGACGAACGATTGCAGATCGGCAATTTGCGCTTTCTTCTTGGCGTTATCCGATAATAAACGTTCGCGTGATTGAGTAGCCGCGGTCATATATTCGTCATAATTACCTGGATAAACGCGCAGTTCGCCGTAATCCAGATCCGCCATATGCGTACACACCATATTCAGGAAGTGACGGTCATGCGAAATGATGATCATGGTGCTGTTACGTTCGTTGAGCACTTGCTCCAACCAACGAATGGTATCGATATCCAGGTTGTTAGTCGGTTCATCGAGCAACAAAATATCCGGATTAGCAAATAATGCCTGCGCTAAAAGCACACGCAATTTCCAGCCCGGCGCAATTTCGCTCATCGGACCGTAGTGCTGCTCCACCGGAATGCCAACGCCCAGTAATAATTCACCGGCACGTGATTCCGAACTGTAACCGTCCATCTCGCCGTATTCGACTTCGAGATCGGCGACTTTATAGCCTTCCTCTTCGCTCATTTCCGGCAAAGCATATATACGGTCACGCTCTTGCTTCACTGCCCACAATTCATTGTGGCCCATGATCACGGTGTCCAGCACACTATATTGCTCAAAGGCAAATTGGTCCTGACGTAACTTACCGATACGCTCATTGGGGTCGAGGGAAACATTTCCACCCGTCGGCACCAGGTCGCCGCCCAGTATTTTCATAAAGGTAGATTTACCGCTGCCGTTCGCACCGATTAAACCGTAACGATTACCGCCGCCAAATTTAACGGAGATATTTTCGAACAGCGGCTTACTGCCGAACTGCATGGTGATATTGCTGGAAACTAACACGGCATTGACCTTTGTTACGCAGTGGAGGAAAAAACAGCGGGCATTATGCCAGAAGCGGGCACCCGTACGCCACCTCTGCGCCAGAGGCAGAGAGGGTAATCGGCTGAACGTCTTGAGCTAATACAAAAAAATAAATAAAAAAGCCGAAGGCGTTGGCCTTCGGCTCCCACTTACAAGGATTGTGCGGATTATTTGATCAGGAAAGTATCGAGGCTTTTACCTGAATCCAGCGCTTTTTTAATCGCAGCTGGGGTACGGCCTTGGCCGGTCCATGATTTTACTTCACCGTTTTCGTCGGTGTAAGAATATTTTGCTGGACGTGGTGCACGCTTAGCGCGTTTTTTACCAACTTCCAGAGCACCCAGTAATTCGTTCGGGTCAATACCGTCAGCCAGCAGCATTTCGCGATATTTAGACAGCTTCTCTTCTTTTTCGCGGTTCTGCGCTTCTTCTGCGTTTACTTCGTCACGACGTTCAGTCACAACAACAGTTAATTTTTCCAGAATTTCTTCCAGATCGGTCAATGGCAGTTCACGAGCCTGCGCACGTAATGTGCGAATGTTGTTCAGAACTTTAAATGCGTCACTCATCACAATGTCCTTGCTTAAGGGGGTTAAATAAACTGTAGTGGCAAGATTACCTAATTCAAATAAAAAAATAAATTAATTTTATTGTCCGGATTTATCTGAACTTGCTTACCTAATTCTTACATTGAGCTTTAAAACGGGTAAGGTTGCTTTAATTAACCCTGAATTAACAACTCAAGGTTGTTCCTTATGGAGGAACTGGAATCGATTTCAGTCCGATATTCTCAGGTAATAAACAACCATTTAGGCGCTATTGCGTGCTGCAGCATTAGTGAGCATAAAGGTAAGCAAGGATTAATGGTGTAACGAAAAACCTATTTTCATTGTGGAGTAATATATTGCTGAGGATGAGAGAAGAATCTCATTTTTTCTTATCGTGCCGATAAAAAAGCCGGTGGTTAACCGGCTACTAAGGGAAATTAATGCACTTCCGTCGCGGGACCAAACACTGAATAGTCTGGCAGATTGACATTTTGATAAGGTTCCCAGCCACCGCCCAGCGCTTTATATAACGCCACTAAATCGAGTGCACTTTGCATGCGCGCCTGCGTCGATTGCGCTTTAGCTTGCGCCAATTGTCGCTGCGCATCTAATACTTCGAGGAAAGTAGAAATACCCTGACGATAACTGTCGCTGGCTAAATCAAATGCACGTTGCAGTGCGCCGGTGGTTTCATCCAGTGCAATAACCTGCTGTTGATCGGCACGATAACTCACCAGCGCGTTCTCCACATCCTGTAGCGCGGTTAATACCGTTTGCCGATAATCAAGCGCCGCGCTGGCTTGCTGCGCGCGCGCCAGTTTTACGCTGGAGACTAAACGGCCGCCCTGAAATATAGGAATCGATAGCGACGGCCCAACACTAAAGAAGTGGCTGCTCCAGTCATCCAGATAACTGGCATCGGTATTTCGCACGCCCAGTTGCCCGGTGAGCGACAGGCTAGGGAACAGGTCGGCAACCGACACGCCAATGTTCGCGGTTTCCGCATGCAAGGTCGCTTCGGCCTGACGAATATCCGGACGTCGCCGCGCCAGCGTGGACGGAATGCCCACTGGCACCAATTTCGGCAAATCGGGCAGCGGCTTTATGTTCATCAGTTCATTATCCAGCGCGCCCGGCGTTTTACCCAGCAGCACCGCCAAACCGTTCATCGCCTGCTGCTGCTGCGCCTGATATTGCGGCAGCTGCGCATTCAGCGAGGCCAACTGCGCGCGGGCGTTTTCCACATCGGTGGTCGGCGCTAAGCCGTTTTGCTGCTGGCTTTTGGTTAGTTCCCAGGTTTGCTGAGCCACCTCGATCTGCTGTTGCAAGGTCGCCAGCACCGCCTGCGAACCGCGCAGTTGCAGATAGGCACGCGCGACTTCAGCTTCCAGCGAGACCAACGCATCGTTGCGCTGCTCGATAGCCGCCTGCTGCTGCGCATCCGCGGCTTCCATCTGGCGGCGCACTTTGCCCCACAGATCCAGCTCCCAGCTGGCGTCGAAGCTGCCCTGATACAAGGTAACGGAATGATCTAAACCGTTGAGCTGGCTGGCGACATCGCTATCAACCTGGTCATAAACGCCGTTAGATTTCAGCAAACCTTTTAAACCCAACTGCTGGCGTGTGACCTTTGCCGAGCCGTTAAGCGACGGGAATAGGCCACCGCGCGCCTGCGCCAGCTGCTCACGCGCACCGGCAATACGCAGTACCGATTGTTGCAGCGTTAAGTTGCCAGCAATGGCGCGCTCAATCAGGCTATCAAGCTGCGGATCGTTAAAGCTTTTCCACCACAGCGGATTGGTCGCCGCCGCCAGCGGCTTAGACGCTTGCTGTGAAGGTAAATCATGGTAGCCGCCCGGCGTGTGCGCCTGCGGTGGCTGGTAATCCGGTCCTACCGCGCATCCGGCCAGCAACAGTGACAGCGCCAGCAACGTCAGTGACGGCTGAGATCGCGAAATCATTTTCATTTTAATGTGCTCCTGCACCGCCTTCGCTCTTAATTGGCGAAAGCAACCAACAGAATGGAATCAATAGCAGCGCCACAATACTGAGGCCCATAAATACGTCGATGTACGCCAGAATACGCGCCTGGGCGATCATCTCCTGATAGAGCTGCCCGCTCGCCAGCACCAGCGGATCGCCCACGGCGGTGGTGAAATTACGGATCGAATCAGCCCAGTGTTGCAGCGTGAGATTGTAAGGCTCGTTGAGCGGCGACATGTTGTGCACCATGCTGGCCGAACGCGTCTGCATGCGTTCCGTAATGCCCGCCGTCGACAGCGAAATGCCAATCGAGCCCGCGACGTTACGGAACATGGTGAACAATGCTGAGGCATCGGCGTTTAATCGCTGCGGCACGGTAATGAACGCAATGGTGGTCAGCGGCACAAACAGGAAGCCGAGGCCGATCGACTGCGCGCTGCGCATCATCACCAGCGTGGTGAAATCGACGTTGGGCGTTAACGTGGTGGAATAGAAGAAGGCGCTGGCAAGACAGGTGAAGCCGAACGCTATGATGTAGCGCGTTTGCACGATCGGCATCAGTTTCAGCACGATGGGTATCGTCAGCACAATCAATATCGCGCCGGGCGATAGCACCAGCCCCGACCAGGTTGCAGTGTAGCCAAGATCCTGCTGCGCCAGCTGGGGAAGCACCACCGAACTGCCGTACAGAATCATCGCCATGCCCGCCATCAGCAAGCCCGCCACCCAGAAGTTGCGATCTTTCATTACGGTGAGATCGACCACCGGTTTACGGGCATACAGCAGCCAATAAATGGCGCCGATAATGCCGATCACCGCCAGCATGGCGAACAGGCGGATAAAGTGCGAGGCAAACCAATCTTCATCTTCGCCACGATCGAGGAACACCTGCAAACAACCGAGGCCCAGCGTGATCAGGCTGATGCCGATGTAATCAATCTTCAGGCGGCCTTTATCCCACTTGCGTTCCCACGGCGGATCTTCCAGCAATTGATAAATCGCCATCACCGTCAAAATGCCAACCGGAATATTAATGAAGAACACCCAACGCCAGCTGTAGTTGTCGGTGATCCAGCCGCCGAGCGTTGGACCAATCACCGGCGCGACGATAATCGCAATCGACGACAGGCCAAAGGCTTTGCCGCGATCTTCGGCTTTGAAGTAATCGAGAAGTACCGATTGCTGCACCGGCTGCAATCCGCCGCCAAAAAAGCCCTGCAACACGCGGAACAAAATGATCTGCCACAGTTCCGTGGCGATGCCGCACAGGAAGGAGCAGATGGTGAACATCACGATGCAGATCAGGAAGAATTGCTTGCGGCCAAACAGGCGGCTGAAGAACGCCGAGATCGGCAACACGATGCCGTTGGCGACCAGATAAGAAGTCAGAACCCAGGTCGATTCGTCGTAGCTGGAGGAGAGCGAGCCGGCAATGTGCGGCAGCGCGACGTTAACGATGGTGGTGTCGAGGATCTCCATAAACACCGCCAGCGTCACCGTAATAGCGACCAGCCACGGATTGCTGGCCGGACGCCAGCTTTCGCTCGCACTCATTCCACTGTGACCTTCGGCTCAACCGACAAGCCCAGCGGCAGCGGATGGTTAGGATCCAATCCTTTATCGATGACGATTTTCACTGGCACGCGCTGCACGATTTTCACGTAGTTGCCGGTGGCGTTTTCAGCCGGGAAGGTGGAGAAGCGCGAACCGGATCCCATCTGCACGCTATCCACATGCCCTTCCAGCTTCATATCCGGCCAGGCATCGACACTGATTTCCACTTTGTCGCCCGGCTTCATGCGCGCCAGCTGCGACTCTTTGAAGTTGGCGTTAATCCAGATTTCAGGCGAAACCAGCGAGAACAGCGCGCTGCCAGCCTGCACCAGCGTGCCGAGGTGCACGTTACGCTTGGTGACGAAGCCATCGTATGGCGCGCGAACCTGGGTATAAGAGAGATTCAATTCGGCGGTGTTGAGCTGCGCCTGCGCCTGCTCAACTTGTTGCTCACGCGCTTCAACATTGGTTTCCTGCTGGCGGATTTGCAGCTTCACCTGAGAAGCCACTTCAACCTGCGCTTTAGCGCTTTGCAGTTGCGCTTCAGCCGAACGCAGCTGCGCGGCGGCAGTATCAATATTGCGCTGTGAAGTCGCACGCGGATCAACACCGCGCTGGCGACGATAATCGGCTTGAGCGTTGAGCAAGTTGGCCTGCGCTTTGGCCTGATCGGCGAGCGCTTGATCGCGCTGCGCCGGATACTGCACGCGAGACAAGGCTAACTGCGCCTGCGCCTGATGCAGCTGCGCCTGTGCCAGACCAAGCTGGGCTTTGGCCTGATCGCGCTGCGCTTCACTGTCGCGCGCATCGATCTCCACCAGCAAATCGCCCTGCTTTACGCGCTGGTTATCGCGCACCAGCAGCTTGACCACGTAACCGGCCGCTTTCGGCGCGATAGTCACCGCATTGCCTTCGGTAAAGGCATCATCAGTGCTTTCAATATTGCGCGTGGTGAGCCAGAACCATAATCCCACCACGATCATGATCACCACCACAATGGCGAGAAAAATCAGCGGCTTCTTTCCGGGGCGTTTACGTTCTGGTTCGTTGTTATCTTGATGGGTATTCGAGGTGTTTTGCGGATCCTGCTGATCGCGTTCAGACGGTTGATTCTGGTTTTCCATAATTTTTCATCGTAGGCGGTTGTCCCGATTCCCGGGCAAAAACGGTCAACATAACCTTAGATGGGAAATTGACAAATGCCAATGCAACTTTACACAAGCCGACATCGGCATCGCGCTAACGTATGAGGTGTAACAGCAGCCATCCGCCCAACATCGACCAAGCCAGCATCGGGATGGAAAACAAGTGGAAACGCCACCAAACACGCGCATCTTGCGCCATGCGCAAGGCAATCAGGTTGGCGAGCGATCCCGGTAATAAGCCAAATCCACCGATATTCACCGCCCACGCCAGCACGTCGGACGGTGGCACTTTCTGCAAAAGCAGAATGGTGGCGGGAACGTTACTGATGAATTGCGACAGGCCAATGGCCAGTAGATAGAGTCCGCCCTCGCCTAGCTGACCAATAGCGGCAAAATGCGGCTGCAGCCAGGACAAATGCATCAACAGGAAGACATCGATAAACATCGCCACGAACACCAGCAGCAAACTCCAGTCGATGCTGATCAACACGCTACGCGCCATAATCAGGAAACAGGCGGCCACCAGCAGCAACGCCCAGCCGGTCATTTTCAGCTCGAGCGCCACGATAAACACGATGTACAGCAGCACGCTAATCGTGAACAGCGGCTTGTACCATGTTTGGCTTTCGGTTTGGTCATGTTTCTGGATTACGCGCGCCGGGAAACTCCACCACGTCAGCGCCATTAGCGTGAGCATTAAAAATGCCGCCAGCGGCGCCATTTGCGCAATGAAGCCTGGCACGCTGAGCGTACCGTGACTCCACAACAGAATGTTTTGCGGGTTGCCAACCGGCGTCAGTAAGGAACCTGCGTTCACCGCCAGCGCTTCGAAAATGATCAGGCGGGAAATAGGCAAGCGCGAAAATTTGCGCAGCGTTAGCGTTAGTGGCACCAGAATAAACAGCGCAACATCGTTGGTGAGAAAAGTAGACAGCAACGCGGCGGCGCATACCATGAACAGCGCAAGTGCGCGTTCATGTTGAAAACGTTGGATCAAGCGCGCGCCGAGCACATCAAAATAGCCGCTGTTCTCTAGCCCTTTGGTCAACATCAATAAGCCGGTGAGCGTCATGATGGTGTGCCAGTCCACCGCGGCAGGCAGTTGCGACCAGCGGAAATTCGCCAGCGGCAACATGATCACACCCAACAGCAATAACAAATGCAAAATACGATCGCGCATTAAGGAACGAAGCAGATTGGGCATGATGGCGGAAGGCCTTGTAGTTAGCGACTCTCGTAGAATTTCTGGAACACGGCCAGGGTTTCATCACTGACGTGATGCTCCAGGCCTTCTGAATCACGGCGTGCGGTTTCCGGGCTAACGCCCAGCGCCAACAGGAAGGTTTCAACAATATGGTGACGAACGCGGCTCGCTTCAGCCAGCTTCTCACCTTCAGCTGTGAGGAATACGCCGCGATACGGCACTTGCTCAACTAAGCCGGTGGTGCCAAGACGCTTCAGCATTTTCGCCACGGTCGGCTGGGATACGCCCAAACGTGCGGCCATATCCACCTGACGCGCTTCGCCAAATTCACGTATCAAATCAGAGATTAATTCTACGTAGTCATCGATCAGCTCACGACGATGCGCCTCGCGCACCTGACGAAATCCTTCGACATGCTCCTCTATCTCTTTTAGCGGGCCCTGGGGCATGTTGGTGGCGATTTTTGCACGACGACTCATCTAACTTCCTCTTTATTATCTGCCGCACTTTACCTGCGGTGCGGGCTGGCTGCGCCCATTGTAAACCAGGCACAAATAAGCACAAATTTTTCCTAAATAGTGTTGGCTAAAGAGTATAGCCAGTGCTATCTTTGTTGATAATGTAAGCGAATAGCTTATAAAGGCTACAAAGAAATTGTCGTCATTCACTCGGGAGGTGAACATGACTACCATGAAAAACTGCCTCGACTGTGGCAAATGTTTCCAGGCTGAACAGAGCAAACCGGCTTTTGAGCTGAAATCACTGCTGTGCCTGTTTACCCGCTCGCCGTTTGCGCTGCGTTTGATGCTGATTGAAAAGCTCACCGGCAAACAGCTGGTTGAACGTCCGTGCCCAAACCTGATCTGGCGCGGCTAACGTTCCCGACTTCTAATAAAACCCGCTCACGTAGCGGGTTTTGTGTTTCTGGTAGCCGGTAAACCATATTTTGCGCCCATAAAAAAACGGCCCCGAAGGACCGTTTATTGTGCAACTGGTCTAAGCAAGAACTTAGAAGCTGTAACCTACGCCAGCAATCCAGGTGCCAACGTCGACGTTGCGGATACGGCTCTGCTCGTAACCTACGTCAACTGCGATGTTCTCGATTGGGTTGAACTGCATACCCGCACCGTAAGAGAAACCGTAGTCGCTTGAATCAGATTTAGAACGTACTGCGGTATCGTTCTGCTGGAATTTGCCGTAGCCCACACCAACAACACCGTAGATGCTTGCCCAGTCGTTCAGACGGTAAGCTGGACCACCGGTGATGCCGTAGTACTGGCCTTTGTTATAAACGCCAGCATCAGTACGATCTTTCTCGGTGTAGGTGAAAGAACCGATCCAACCCAGTGGGTTAGAACCGTCTTCGTAACGATATTTCAGGTTGAAGCCGTTTGCTTTGTTAGCAACGCCTTGATAATCGCTCTGAGCGTAACCACCGGTAACGGTGCTTTGTGCCATGGCAGAACCTGCAGAAACTGCAAGTACACAAGCCAATGCTGAAAGACATGCAATTTTTTTCATAACCACCTCAAATGTGAATATACTTCTCTCCTGACAACGCTGTAAATATAACAAAAAACAGCAAGAAACTCTGCCCGCATTTTGTTGTCTAACAGATTGTTTGGTGTAACAGAAAGTTAATGAAGTTTCCTATGTCATTCATTTTACTTATAAAAACCATCATATTCCTGCAACATAAATTCCGATCACAAAAAATGCCTTTAAGTAAATTCCTAAACTAACCTGACGTTTCTTTACGGAAATGGCCCTAAAGATGGCCAAATTATGACCTGTTAGCGCTTTTTAATTCCCCGATTCGCGTCTCCTTATTTGCCGAAGATTCCTTTACACTGAGCGCTTGTTACCCTGCTGTTAATAAATAAAGGACTGGATTACAGGATGTCTGCGCCTCAAACGACCAAAAATATGGCCCCGGTGTTGTTCCCTATTGCCGTGCTGCTGATTGCCATGCTTTCGCTGCAAGGCGGCGCTTCGTTGGCAAAATCACTGTTTTCCACCGTTGGCGCGCCCGGCATTACCGCGCTGCGTCTTGGTCTTGGCACGCTGATTCTCTGCATCATCTTCAAACCCTGGCGTTTGCGCTTTACGCGCGAGCAGCGCAAACCGCTGCTGATGTACGGTTTAGCGCTTGGCTGCATGAACTATCTCTTCTATTTAGCGATTCGCACCGTGCCGCTGGGCGTTGCGGTTGGATTGGAGTTTCTGGGTCCACTGACGCTGGCCTTGATCGGCGCGCGTCGTCCGCTTGATTTTATTTGGGTGCTGCTGGCGGTGGTGGGTTTGTGGTTCCTGTTACCAATCGGTGAAGGGATGAGTCATATCGATCCGCTCGGTGCGCTGTTAGCGGTAGGCGCGGGTGCCTGCTGGGCAGTTTATATTCTTGCGGGTCAGCGGGCGGGCGCGGAACATGGCCCGGCAACGGTGGCGATGGGTTCGCTGATTGCCTCAGTGATTTTTGTACCGCTCGGCCTGACATTCGCCGCGCCGGGCATCTGGCATTGGGAAGTACTGCCGTTAGCGCTGCTGATCGCCCTGCTCTCCAGCGCCATTCCTTATTCTTTAGAGATGATGGCGCTAACGCGATTGCCAGCGCGCATTTTCGGCACCTTAATGAGTCTGGAACCGGCGATGGCGGCGCTTTCAGGCATGTTGTTCCTCGGCGAACTGTTAACGCTGCAACAGTGGATGGCGCTGCTGGCGATCATTGTCGCTTCGGCAGGTTCAACGCTGACCATGAAACAAAAAAGCGCAAAAATAAGCGAAGTGGATATCAATCATCCGCAATAAATATTCAACACGTTAGCCTGCTTTGCTGCAGGCTAAATATAGAAGCATTCTCATTTTCATTTTTAATGTGGCGTTAGGATTTCTCCGTTATTATTTTGCAACACGATTAATAAATAATTAACACAATCCACAACCTTCTGTTTTACTTCAACTAATATTTAAACCGCACAATCCCTGAGCAACATTAAGGTTTATCTATTCCTGTCATTGATTTAATCAATCCTGCAGATTAAAAAACTGCTGCTATACTTATTTCCGTGCTTGATTAGGACAACCATCAATAAGAGGACATTAATGATGAGTACCGCAAAACTGGTTAAAACTAAATCGTCTGATCTGATTTACACCCGTAATGACGTCGCTGACAGCGATAAGAAAGCGACCATCGAGGTGCTCAACCGTCTGGTAGTGGAGTTTATTGACCTGTCGCTGATCACCAAGCAGGCGCACTGGAATATGCGTGGCGCTAACTTTATTGGCGTACATGAGATGCTGGATGGTTTCCGTGCGGCCATTACCGATCACCAGGACACTATCGCTGAACGTGTGGTTCAGCTAGGCGGCGTAGCGCTGGGTACCACTCAGATCGTTAACGATAAAACACCACTGAAAAGCTATCCGTTGAACATTCATAGCGTGCAGGATCACCTGAAAGCGCTGGCCGATCGTTATGCGATTGTGGCGAATGACACGCGCAAAGCCATTACTGAAGTGAGCGATGAAGACACCGCTGATATCTTCACTGCGGCATCGCGCGATCTGGATAAATTCCTGTGGTTTATCGAATCGAATATTGAATAAATCTCAGTGTTATAACGAAGGCGGGTTATCCCGCCTTTTTTTACGTCTGTAACATTGTGGTGCTTTTTTTGACGTCGTTAACAATTCCTTAATCCCTTCTTTCGCTCTCCCCGCCCTTGGTGCACACTGTGCCTGCACCACAACAGCACCATGCACCAAAATGAAGCACCAATAAGGTGCAAAACTTTTCTTCTGCGCAAAATCGTGTCAGCAAGTGCTTAAAACTACTGATTTCCTGCAAAATGAAAAAGTTGGCATAATTTTTTCATATGATACGCCGTACAGCAGGCCACAAGGCCTGAAGGGTAATAAGGAAAAAAATGATGAAGTCATTGATTAAAGTCTCCGTGGCCGCGTTAGCGCTGGCCTTCTCGCTTTCTTCCACCGCAGCAGACAAAAAACTGATCGTCGCAACCGACACCGCATTCGTTCCCTTCGAGTTCAAACAAGGCGATAAATACGTCGGTTTTGATATCGATCTGTGGGATGCCATCGCGAAAAAATTGAAACTCGATTACGCCTTTAAGCCAATGGATTTCAGCGGCATCATCCCTGCACTGCAAACCAAAAACATTGACCTGGCGCTGGCGGGTATCACCATTACCGAAGAACGTAAAAAAGCCATTGAGTTCTCTGACGGCTACTACAAAAGCGGCCTGCTGGTGATGGTGCGCGAGAACGAAAAAGACGTGAAGAGCATTGACGATCTGAACGGCAAAGTGGTTGCAGTGAAGAGCGGCACCGGTTCGGTTGATTACGCGAAAGCGCACATCAAATCGAAAGATCTGCGTCAGTTCCCGAACATCGACAATGCTTACATGGAGTTAGGCACTAACCGTGCTGACGCTGTGCTGCACGATACCCCGAACATTCTGTACTTCATCAACACCGCCGGTAAAGGCCGCTTCAAAGCGGTTGGCGAGTCGATTGAAGCGCAGCAGTATGGCATCGCGTTCCCGAAAGGCAGCGACGACCTGCGTGAAAAAGTGAACGGCGCACTGAAAACCCTGCGCGACAACGGCACTTACAACACCATCTATAAAAAATGGTTCGGTACTGAACCAAAATAATTGCGGCTTAAGCCGATTTTTCCAGCAGGGAGCTTAACACTCCCTGCTTTTTACATTTCCACGCAACAGATTTTGGAGTCACACCATGGAGTTTGACTGGAGCGTCATTTGGCCTGCCCTGCCGATTTTAATCGAAGGCGCCAAAATGACCCTGCTGATCTCGGTCCTCGGCCTGGTCGGCGGTTTAATTATCGGTTTAGTCGCCGGTTTTGCCCGCGCCTACGGCGGCTGGATCACCAACAACATCGCCTTAGTGTTTATCGAACTGATTCGCGGTACGCCAATCGTGGTTCAGGTGATGTTTATCTACTTCGCCCTGCCGATGGCTTTCCCGGATCTGCGTATCGATCCGTTCAGCGCGGCGGTGGTCACCATCATGATCAACTCCGGCGCCTACATCGCAGAAATCACGCGCGGTGCGGTGCTGTCGATCAACAAAGGCTTCCGTGAAGCGGGTCTGGCGCTGGGTCTGTCGCGCCGCGAAACCCTGCGTTACGTGATCATGCCGCTGGCGCTGCGCCGTATGCTGCCGCCGCTGGGTAACCAGTGGATTGTCAGCATCAAGGATACGTCGCTGTTTATCGTGATTGGCGTGGCCGAACTGACGCGTCAGGGTCAGGAGATCATTGCCGGAAACTTCCGCGCGCTGGAGATCTGGAGCGCCGTTGCCATTATCTATTTGGTTATTACGTTGGTGTTGAGCTTTGTGCTGCGCCGTATTGAGAAAAGGATGAAAATTCTGTGATTGAATTTAAAAACGTCTCGAAGAATTTCGGCCAGACTCAGGTTCTGCACGACATCAACCTGAAGATCAATCAAGGCGAAGTGGTGGTGATTATCGGGCCGTCCGGTTCCGGTAAATCCACGCTGCTGCGCTGCATCAACAAGCTGGAAGAGATCACCACCGGCGACCTGATTGTCGATGGCATGAAGGTTAATGATCCGAAAGTGGATGAGCGCCTGATTCGTCAGGAAGCGGGCATGGTGTTCCAGCAGTTCCATCTGTTCCCACAGATGAGCGCGCTGGACAACGTTGCCTTTGGCCCGATTCGCGTGCGCGGTGCGAAGAAAGAAGAAGCGCATAAGCTGGCGCGTGAATTGCTGGGTAAAGTTGGCCTCGCCGAGCGCGCACATCACTTCCCGTCTGAGCTTTCCGGTGGTCAGCAACAGCGCGTGGCGATTGCCCGGGCGCTGGCGGTGAAGCCGAAGATGATGCTGTTTGATGAGCCAACCTCAGCGCTGGATCCCGAGCTGCGTCACGAAGTGTTGAAAGTGATGCAGGATCTGGCGGAAGAAGGCATGACGATGGTCATCGTGACGCACGAAGTCGGTTTCGCCCAGAAAGTGGCTTCGCGTCTGATCTTTATCGATAAAGGTACCATTGCAGAAGATGGCAACCCGGACGATCTGATCACCAACCCGCCAAGCGATCGTCTGCGCGAATTCCTGCAGCACGTCTCCTAATCCGTAGGGTCGCCATTCATGGCGACCTTCTTCTTACCCGCACCCAACAATTTTCCTTTCAGAATCCTAACCTTCCATCACTGACTATACTTCTCTCTTGTGCCGCTGCGCGAAGCTAAAGGAGAAAAGCGATGTCGTCTGCCAGCCCACCATGGCGTTTAGCCATGTGGTTACTCTTCAGTTTGTACACTCTGTTTGTCATTGCCCCGGCGCAGGCGGTTAATCTGCCGCAGGCGGCCGTTGCAGCTCAGCAGTCACAAACCCCGGCAACGAATAGCACAGCCGAAAGCGAACCCAGCTTAGACGAGAAAAAAGCCGCCTATGCCGCATTGGCGAATATTCTGGATAACAACGCTTCGCGCCAGGAGCTGATCGATCAGTTACGTCAGGCTGCAAACAGTAAATCCACCAGCGAACCGCCGGTGCTGGCACCGCCGCAGGCCAATGAAGAAGATCCCACGGTGCTGGAGAGCGTCACCAGCGTGACGCGTGAATATGGCGGCGCGGTAGCCGCGCAGTTTGTCCAACTGCATGACAACATCACCAATGCGCCGCACAAAGCCTTTAACCAACAAACCTTCCTCAACGCGCTGAAATACTTTGCCGCCCTCGCCGCCTCGGTGTTTGCGTTTTACTGGCTGACACGCCGTATGATGTGGCCGATCTGGCGACGCATGGGCCGCTGGGGACGCAATCAAAACCTTGAGCGCACCAAGTGGCTGCACCTGCCCGCTACCATCTTGATGGCCTTTGTACTCGATATTGTGCTGCTGGCGCTGACGCTGTTTGTCGGGCAGATCATCAGCGACAACTATCACAACAACAACCGCACCATCGCCTATCAGCAAGGTCTGTTCCTTAACGCCTTTGCGTTGATTGAATTCTTTAAAGCGGTGCTGCGTCTGATTTTCTGCCCGCGCTTCTCCACGCTGCGCTTCTTCCACTTAACTGATGCGCGCGCCAGCTACTGGAACACACGTTTGAGCTGGCTGAGCGGCATCATCGGTTATGGTTTACTGGTGGTGGTGCCGATTGTCTCCAATCAGGTCAACATTCAGGTGGCCGCATTGGTCAATATGCTGATTATGGGGATCATGACCGGCTGGGCGCTGTGGCTGATTTTCCGCAACAAAAACAACATCCATCAGGAGTTGTCGCGTCTCGCCGATCGCAGCATGAGCTTCTTTGCGCTGTTCATCCGCGCCTTCGGCATGGTGTGGCACTGGCTGGCCAGCGCCTACTTTATCGCGCTGTTCCTGTTCTCGATCTTCAATCCCGGCGACAGCCTAAAGTTTATGATGTCCGCCACGGTGCGCAGCCTGGCGATTGTGGTCATCGCCGCGCTGATTTCCGGCATGCTGACACGCTGGATTGGCAAAACCGTCACGCTGTCGCCCGATATGCGCCGCAACTATCCCGAGCTGCAAAAGCGCGTCAACGATTGGGTGAAAGCACTGCTGAAACTGGCGCGCGTGGTCACGGTATTTGCCACGCTGTTGCTACTGCTCAACGCATGGAATCTGTTTGATCTCTGGCACTGGCTCACTCTTGGTACCGGCCAAAAAATGGTGGATGTCCTGATTCGCATCGTGATGATTGTGCTGCTGTCGGCAATCGGCTGGACGTTGCTGGCGAGTCTGATCGAAAGCCGCCTCGCCTCGGATTCGCACGGCCGCCCGATGCCGAGCGCGCGCACCCGCACGCTGCTGACGCTGTTCCGCAACGCGCTGGCGGTGGTGATCAGCACCATCACCATTATGATTTTGCTGTCGGAAGTGGGTGTAAATATTGCACCGCTGCTGGCCGGTGCCGGCGCGCTCGGTCTGGCTGTGTCGTTCGGTTCACAAACGCTGGTAAAGGACATCATCACCGGCATCTTTATCCAGTTTGAGAACGGCATGAACACCGGTGATTTAGTCACCATTGGCCCAATCACCGGCACGGTAGAACGCATGTCGATTCGCTCAGTGGGCGTGCGTCAGGATACCGGCGCGTATCACATTATTCCGTGGTCATCGATCACCACCTTCGCCAACTTTGTGCGCGGCATCGGATCGTTTGTGGCGAACTACGATGTGGATCGCAGTGAAGATACCGAACGCGTTAACCAAACGCTGCAGGGCGCAGTGAAAGAGCTGCTGGAGAACCCGGATATTCGCGGCATGGTGATTGGCGAGCCGAGCTTTGCCGGATTAGTGGGATTAACCAACCAATCCTTTACCGTGCGCGTGTCATTCACCACCCAGCCGCTGAAGCAGTGGACGGTACGTTTTGCGCTGGATGATAAGGTGAAGAAGCATTTTGATGCGGCCGGCATTAAAGCGCCGCACCAAACGGTAGAAGTGATGCAAACAGGCAGCGATATTGCCTCCGCTGCCAGCTTACCGGCATTGCCGCCGGCACAATAAGCTTAGCGTTTCAGCCGTTTAGCGCGTGTTGCCGGCGGCTGGAACGTCCAGGCGATAAAGCGGCTCTGCTTCTGCCCTTGCGCCATTTCGATGATGCGCACTTCATAAGCATCAAGATCGCGCAGCTGGTCGCGCAGCGCCGGTAAATTCTCTTTGCGCGAGACCAGCGAGGTGAACCAGATAATATGGTCGGAGTACGCCATGCTTTCAGCGATCATCTGGCCGACGAACTTACGCTCGCCACCGTCACACCACAATTCATTATGATGACCACCAAAATTGAGCGGCGCGTTTTTGCCCAGGCCGAGGTTACGCGTTTTACGCTGACCTACGGTGGCCGCCTCTTCCGCAGATACGTGGAACGGCGGATTGCACAGCACCGCGTGATAGCGCTCATTCTTATGCACCACGCCAGCGAAAATCGCCGAGGTATCCTTTTGCCGACGCAGACGCACGGCGCGCTGCAAGCCCGGATTACTCGCCACAATCTGTCCCGCAACGGTAATCGCTTCGGCGGTGATATCGGTACCGGTAAAACGCCAGCCATATTCGGCGTTGCCAATCAACGGATAGATGCAGTTCGCGCCGCAGCCGATATCCATCACATCCAGATCGCGTGGCACCACGCCGCCGTTGTCGCTTGCCAGCAGATCGGCCAGCGCGTGCACGTAATCGGCACGGCCCGGCACCGGCGGCGTCAGATAACCTGCAGGCAATTGCCAGTTGAGGTTATAGAACAACTTCAGCAGCGCCTGATTCAGCAGCATCACCGCTTCAGGATCGGCGAAATCCACCGACAACTCGCCGTAGCCGTTGGGACGCACTTTCACCGCCAGCGGCGGATGGGCTGCGGTCAGAGCAGCAAAATCATAACGGCCTTGATGGCGGTTACGCGGATGGAAAGGTGACGTGGCGGCTGGCTTGTTCATAGTTTCTCCGGAAAATAGCGCGGGCGTAAGATACTCTGGCTAGCGGCATCGCACAATGCGCTTAATCGAATTCACCGTATTAGATGAGATTAGTGCACCACACTCAGGTTCCCTTATAAGGATAGTTATGACTCGTCAGCGTTACTCTTATCAGCCCCGCGCTGGGCACGGTTTGCCACACGATCCTTTGAATGCGATCGTCGGCCCTCGCCCAATTGGTTGGGTCAGCTCACAAAGCGCCAGCGGCGTGCGCAATTTAGCGCCCTATAGCTTCTTTAACTGCTTCAACTATCATCCGCCCATTATCGGTTTCGCCAGCAGTGGCTGGAAAGACAGCGTGCAGAATATCTCCGAGACCAAAGAGTTTGTCTGGAATCTGGCGACGCGTCCGCTGGCCGAGGCGATGAATGAGAGCTCCGCGTCGGTGCCGTCTGATCAAGATGAGTTTGCGCTGGCGGGATTAACGCCGCTTGCCGCATCACACGTCAATGTCAGCATGGTGGCGGAAAGCCCGGTGAATTTTGAGTGTAAGTTGACGCAGCTGATTCAACTGCAGGATGCGCAAGGCAAGCCGATTGATAGCTGGCTGGTGATGGGCGAAGCGGTCGCCATTCATATTGATGAATCACTGCTGGAAGAAGGGATCTATCAAACCGCCAAAGCGCAGCCAATCCTGCGTGCCGGTGGCCCGTCGGCCTATTACGGCATCAGCGAAGAACTGCGCTTTGATTTGGTGCGCCCGGACGCGCGCCGCTGATCAGCTAATCGTCGGCCAGGTCGCCATAAATGGCGCCCCTACGACCGGGTTTTGTAGGGTCGCCATTAATGGCGACCGTGTTACAAACCGCTCTTCAAAACCTGCACCGCACGCGCAATCTCTGGCGCCAGCCAGCGATCCTCCTGCCAGTTGGCGACCACCGCGCGCAGGCGACGTAATGCCTGCGCCGTCCCTTGCGCCAGCTGCTCTTCGCCGTGGAAATCCAGCGCCTGCGCCGCCAGCAGATACTCAATCGCCAAAATCTGCCACACGTTGCCCACCAGCTTCAGCAGCTTGAGTGCCGCGCCGGTACCCAAGCTGAGATGATCCTCCTGCAAACCCGAGGTCACATAATTATCCAGCACCGCCGGTTGCGCCAGCTGGCGATTCTCCGCACAGAGTGATGCTGCCACGTACTGCGCAATCATCATGCCGGAGTTGACACCCGGCTGCGCCACCAGAAACGCCGGTAAGCCGCTCACCAGTGGATTGACTAACCGATCCAGCCGCCGCTCGGCGATGCTGCCGACTTCCGCCATGGCAATCGCCAGCAGATCCGCCGCCATCGCCACCGATTCGCCGTGCGGATTAGCCTGCGACACCACGCGCCAGTTATCCGGCGTGCCGAGCACCAGCGGATTATCGGTGCAGGCATTGAGTTCGGTCTCAATCTGGCGCGCCGCGTGATCGAACTGATCGCGGCTGGCACCGTGCACCTGCGGCATGGAGCGCAGGCTCAGCGCATCCTGGGTGCGAATGCCGACGCTCGTCGCCAGCAGCGGGCTATCACTCAGCAGTGCGCGTAAGCGCTGACCGCTCAGCTGCATGCCAGGACTGGCTTTCAGCGCGATAACTTCGGTATCAAAGGCTACCAGCTGTCCGCGCAGTGCCTCGAAACTCATCGCGCCGGTGACATCGGCCCAATCCAGCAAACGCGCCGCATCATCCAGCGCCAGACAGGATAACCCGGTCATGCACGGCGTGCCGTTGACCAGACTCAAACCCTCTTTGGCACCTGGACGATAAGGCTGTAATCCCGCCAGCGTTAGCGCCTGCGCGGCAGGCATAATCTGGTTTTGATACTCGACGTCGCCAACACCAATCAGCGCCAGCCCGATATGCGCCATATGGCTGAGATAGCCTACCGAACCCTGCGACGGCACCTGCGGCGTAATCTGCTGATTGAGCAGCGCCAGCAGATGCTGCACCAGCGGCACCGATACGCCCGATTTGCCGTGGCTGTAATTGGCAATTGCCGCACACAGAATGGCGCGCGCCTGCTCACGCGTCAGCAGCGGGCCGACGCCACAGGCGTGGCTCAGCAGGGTATTGCGCGACAGCTGGCTAAGCTGATCCTCCGGCAGCGTGATGTTGCACAGCGCGCCCAAACCGGTATTGATGCCGTAAGCAATCTGGCCGCTGGCGACAATCTCATCGACAATGGTGCGCCCTTGCGCAATGCGCTGCCAGGCGCTGACGCTCAAACTCAGTTCCGCGTCGTGCCGCGCCACCTGCACCAGCTCTTGCCAGGTCAATGGGCTGTCGCCCCACACGATAGTCATGCTGGCTGCTCCGCGCCGTGATGGCTGGAGATAAACTGCTTAAAGCGCTGCGATCCCTCGGCACCAAACATCTCTTCCGGCGCGCCCTGACAATCAATAGTGCCCTGATGCATAAACACCACGCGGTTAGAGACGTTGCGCGCAAAGCCCATTTCGTGCGTCACCACCAGCATGGTGCGCCCCTCTTCGGCCAGGCTGCGCATCACTTTCAGCACTTCGCCTACCAGTTCAGGATCGAGCGCCGAGGTTGGCTCATCGAACAGCATCACTTCCGGATCCATCGCCAGCGCGCGGGCAATCGCCACGCGCTGCTGCTGGCCGCCCGACAGCTGCGCCGGGTAGAAATCTTTGCGATTAAGTAAGCCGACGCGATCCAGCAGTTGCTCCGCCTGGGCGATGCAGCTTTTCTTATCGCGCTTCAGCACATAGTGCGGCCCTTCAATGACGTTTTGCAGCACCGTCATGTGCGACCACAGATTAAAGCTCTGGAACACCATGCCGAGGCGTGAACGCAAACGCTCAATCTGCTTCGGATTGGCCGCCAGCTGATGGCCGCGCGCATGGCGTTTCATCTCAATGGTTTCGCCACCGACGCTCACCACACCGGCGTCCGGCGTTTCCAGCAGGTTGATGCAGCGCAGCAAAGTACTTTTGCCTGAGCCGCTGGCACCAAGAATCGAGATGACATCGCCTTTATGCGCCTGCAGCGAAATGCCTTTCAGAACTTCCATCGCGCCAAAGGATTTATGGATATCGGTGGCGGATAAGGTAACGGGTGATGTGGAATGCATATTACTCTCCGGCAAGCGGTTTAACGGCGGGCAACGGCTTTTTTGCGACACGATGCGCCGGGGTCAGACGACGCTCTAACAGCGCGTACAGCTGGACGATAATAAAGTTGAGAATCAGGTAGATCGCCGCCGCACAGACAAACACTTCCATGGTGCGATAGGTACGCTGAATGATCTGCTGCGCCACGCCGGTCACGTCCCAAACGGTGACGAGGCTGGCGAGCGCGGTGGATTTCACCAGCAAAATCGCTTCGGTGGAGTATGCGGGCAACGCATAGCGCAGCATGATCGGTGCGATAATGCGGCGCAGTAGCAGCCAGCGCGACATACCGCAGGCGAGACCCGCTTCCACTTGTCCAGCTGGCACCGCGAGCAGCGCCCCGCGCAAGATCTCTGCGGTATAGGCCGCAGTACAGAGTGACAGCGCCAGCACCGCGCAGATAAAGGGTTCGCGCAGGAACGGCCAGACGAAGCTGTGACGGATCACGCCAAACTGCCCAAGACCGTAATAGATGAGAAACAGCTGGATCATCAGCGGCGAGCCGCGAAACACCAGAATGTAGCCGCGCGCGAAACCGCTCAGCACGCGCCAGCGGCTCATGCGCAGGGACAAAATACCAATCGCCAGTAGGCCGCCGCAGATAAAGGCGCTGATAAACAGGCCAAGCGTCACCGGCAGCGCGGCGCTCAGCTTGAGAAAGGTATCAAAGAGAAAAGCGAAGTCGATCATGCTGCTGCTCCTTAATGCTGTGCCGCAGTGCGACTTTGCCACGCACGACCAAGGCGCGATTCCGCCCGACGAAACGCATGATTAGACACCAGCGTCAGCACCAGATAACAGGCGCCGCCGATCAGATAGAAAGTGAAGTAATCGCGCGTGGATCCCGCCGCAACCTGGCTGGCGCGCATCAGCTCAACGATGCCGGTGACCGACACCAGCGCCGAATCTTTCAGGCTCATCTGCCACACGTTCGACATGCCCGGCAGCGCATAACGCACCACCTGCGGCAGCAGAATGCGTTGCGCGATACGCCAGCGCGGCATGCCAATCGCCACCGCGGCTTCCACCTCGCCTTTCGACAGCGCCAGCCGCGCCGCGCGATACACTTCACCCTGATACGAACCAGAGATGAGCCCGATAGCCAGCGCACCAATCAGGAACGGCGGCGCTTCGATAAAGCCATCCGCGCCGAACATCTGCCCAACCAGCGTAATCAGGCCTGATCCCCCGAAATAGAACAGGTAGATCACCAGCAGTTCCGGGATGCCGCGAAACACCACCGAATAGCTTTCACCCAACCAGCGCAGCCAGCGCTGAGGCGATAATTTAGCGGCCGCCACACCGGAACCGACCACCGCACCAATCATCAGCGCCACCAGCGACAGCAGCAGCGTGGTGCAGGCGGCACTCAGGATCAGGCGGCCCCAACCATCAGCACCAAAACTCAGCAGGCTCATCATCTTTCACCTCACTTACGGGGTTACGTCAGTTTTAAACCACTTCTCACTGAGCTTTTTCACCGTGCCGTCAGCCAGCGCGGCATGAATTGCCTCATCCAGCTTGGCCTTCAGGTCGTTATCCGCCATGCGCACGCCCATCGCTTCGCCCTCGCCCCAAATTGGGCCGCCGAGCTGAGGACCGCTAAAGATCAGATTGTTGTTCTCTTTGCGCGCCAGCATCGATTGCGCAAAGGTCACGTCATCGAACACCGCATCGATACGGCCCGATTGCAGATCGAGCATCGCATCCGCCGACGAGGTGTATTCGCGTACGTCAGCATCGCCTTTGAAGTACTTATCGATAAATGGCGTGTAAACCGTGCCGGAGGCGATACCGATGGTTTTACCCTTCAGCGCCGCCTTCAGCGGAGCAATTGCCGCGTTGATCTCTTTCTCATCGTCATGCAGCTTGATGATGTTGTGATCGGCCGGCAGCAGCGGATTGTCTTTGGTGGTGATGAAAGTGGCGGGCGTTGAGGCATATGGCGTGGTGAAGTTGACCACTTTTTTACGATCCGGCGTGATAACAATCGCATCCATGATCACGTCATATTTACCGGCGTTGAGGCCGGCGATCATGCCGTCCCAGTTCTGCACCACCAGCTTGCACTGAATGCCCATGCGCTTGCACAGGTCTTCCATCAGTTCAGGTTCAAAGCCGCCTAACTTGCCGCCCGGCAGCGTCAGGTTCCAGGGTTCATAGCTGCCTTCGGTAGCGATGGTGATCGATTTCCACTCTTTCGCCTGTACGGCAATGCCGCTCATCATCAGGCTGGCAAACAGGGTCGTGAGGCAAAAACGGCGAATCTGAACACGGTGCGTCATGCGGCTTCTCCTGGCTATTAATCGAGTTTGTCAGTCTCTGCTTGTGCAATATTTGCAGATGACCTTTCATGTATATACAAGTTAGCGTGCGGCAGATCATTGTCGGCATAAGCTTTTTGTGAGCCAGCCAGTATAAAAATTAATAATCGCTGCGTGGTCTTTACTTGTACATACAACCTAGCAAGCGCTATGCCAAATCGGCAAAGCCGCAAAATCAGGAGGATTGTCACGCAATGGACGTAATGTTGCACTGTGGTGTAGCAGAGAATGCATTGAGATGGTGCAGTAGGGTCGCCATTAATGGCGACCGTCTAAAATGTACTCACAGCGTTAATTGGTCGCCATTAATGGCGACCCTACGAATGTGGTTTTTATTGAGGTTTACCCGCTGCAAGAAACGCCTGCATCAGCGGTTTCAGCACCTTCTGCAGCTGCGCAGCGCGATCCTGCTGCCAGGCAAACGGCGGAGTTTCATCCATATAATTGAGCTGCGCCAGCTCCAGCTGCACCGCCTGCACGCCCAGCTCCGGCTGGCCGTAGGCGCGGGTAATGTAGCCACCTTTAAAGCGCCCATTCGCGATCCAGCTGTAATCTTGCTGCTCGCTACAAACCTGCTTAATCGCGTCGATAACCGCCGTTGAACAGCTGGCACCATCGTTAGTCCCGATGTTGAGATCCGGCAAACGTCCCTCAAACAAGCGCGGGATCACCGAAGCGATCGAGTGCGCATCAAACAGCAGCGCGTAACCGTGCTGTGCTTTGAGCCGCGCCAGCTCCTGTTGCAGCTGCTGATGATACGGTTGCCAGATGGTGTCCAGATAACCCTGACGCACCTCGGCGCTCGGCGTTTTACCTGCAGCAAAGGTTGGGCTGCCGTCAAACAAGGTTTCCGGATACAAGCCGGTGGTCGCCGTGGTGTAGAGCGGCTGATTATCCGCCGGCCGATTAAGATCGATTACAAAACGCGAATAGTGACCAATCAACACGCTGGCACCAAGATCGCGCACAAAGTCATACAGCAGCGGCAAGTGCCAGTCGGTATCCGGCAGGCCGCGCGCGGCGTCGCTCAAACCGGCATCCACTTCTGGCGTTAATTGCGTACCGGCGTGCGGAATGCTGACCAGCAGCGGAATCTTGCCGGCGGTGAAATGAAAAGGTGTCATTGCGCTTCTCCACGATAAATAACCTGGCACGGCAATTCGCCGCCCAGCCAGTAAACCAGCTCTGCCGGACGCGCCAGCGGCCAGTGTACAAAATTAGCGACCTTGCCCGCTTCCAGCGAACCGTGCGAGTGCTGTAATCCCAGCGCTTTGGCGCCCCACAAGGTCACGCCCGCCAACGCCTCTTCCGGCGTCAAACCAAATAGCGTGCAGCCCATATTCAGCATCAGACGCAGCGAAAGCGCCGGTGACGTGCCCGGATTGGCATCGCTGGCCAGCGCCATCGGCACGCCGTGTTCACGGAATAGCGCCACCGGCGGACGCTGAGTTTCGCGCAACAGATAAAACGCGCCCGGCAGCAACACCGCAACGGTGCCGTGCTGCGCCATCGCTTGCGCATCGGATTCGGTAGCGTATTCCAGATGATCGGCGGAAAGCGCACCGTAACCCGCCGCCAGCGCCGCACCGCCGAGCGCCGAAAGCTGCTCGGCGTGCAGTTTCACCGGCATGCCCAATGCTTTGGCTGCATCAAATACCGTGCGAACTTGCTCAGGCGAAAAGGCCAAATGCTCGCAAAACGCATCGACCGCATCCGCCAAACCTTCAGCTTTCACCTGCGGCAGCAGGCGCTGGCAGATGATATCGATCCAGCCTTGCGGGTTGTCTTTAAACTCCGGCGGGAAGCCATGCGCTGCCAGGCATGTAGCTTGAACATCGGCGGGTACCGTTTCCGCCAGCTCACGAATGGCGCGCAGCATGGTCAGCTCGCTGGCTTCATCAAGACCGTAACCGGATTTGATCTCCACCGTGGTGACACCTTCCGCCAGCAGACGATCCAGCCGCCAGCGCGCACTCGCTACCAGCTCTTGCTGGGAAGCGGCGCGGGTGGCGCGCACCGTGGAGAGAATGCCGCCGCCCTGCGCAGCAATTTCCGCATAGCTCACGCCATTGAGGCGCTGCTCAAACTCCTGGCTGCGATCGCCGCCAAACACCAGATGCGTATGGCAATCCACCAAACCGGGCGTGATGATGCCGCCGGAAAATTGGTGCTGTTCACGCGCGGCAAAAGCCGGGCATTCGCTGCGCGGCCCCACCCAAATCAGTTTTCCCTGATCGACCGCCAGCGCGCCATCGGCAATCAGATTGTAGTGTCCGTCACGCATCGTCACGATGTCGGCCCCCAGCCACAGGCTGTCGATCTGCTCTGTTTCTGCCATCCCACTCCCCTTCGCGTTCGGCGATTTACACCAGGCTTCAAAGTATGTATATGTATATACAACCTTTCGCCATGCAGGATCAACCATGACAACCTATTTTGCCCCACGCGCGCTGCTGGCCGACGGCTGGCATGAGCGCGTGCTGATTACCACCAACGCAGCCGGACAGATTACACAACTCGCGCCCAACAGCGAGCCCGGCGAGGCCACGCGTCTTGCCGGACCGGTGATTCCAGCGATAGCGAATCTGCATTCACACGCCTTCCAGCGCGCGATGGCAGGACTGGCCGAAGTGGCGGGCGATCCGCAGGACAGCTTCTGGACATGGCGCGATCTGATGTATCGCATGGTGCAGCGCCTGTCGCCCGAACAGGTTGGCGCCATCGCCACGCATCTCTACATCGACATGCTGAAAGGCGGTTACAGCCAGGTGGCGGAATTCCACTATTTGCACCACGATGCGCAGGGTAAACCTTACGCCGATGATGCCATGCAGTTAGCACTGATGGCGGCGGCGGATAACGCAGGCATCGGCCAAACCTTGCTGCCGGTGCTCTACAGCTATAGCGGTTTTGGTTCGCAGCCGGCCAGCGACGGCCAGCGCCGTTTCATTCAGCAAACCGACGCCTATCTGCAACAGCAGCAGCGCGTGGCAAGCTGGAGCGCGGATAAGCCGCTGCTTAATCATGGCATCTGCTTCCATTCGCTGCGCGCGGTGAATGAAGCGCAGATGCAAGAGGTATTAGCCGCCTGCCCGCAGGATGTGCCGGTGCACATTCACGTCGCCGAGCAGGAGAAAGAGGTTAACGACAGCCTGGCGTGGAGCGGCGAACGTCCGGTGGCGTGGCTGCTCAATCGCTTCAAGGTCGATCAGCGCTGGTGTTTAATTCACGCCACCCATCTTGATGACGATGAAATTCAGCGCATGGCGGCGAGCGGCGCGGTGGCGGGCTTGTGTCCGACCACAGAAGCCAATCTCGGCGACGGCATTTTCCCGGCGGTGGAATACATCGCGCGCGGCGGCCGCTGGGGCATTGGCTCCGACAGCCACGTGTCGCTCAGCGCATTGGAAGAGCTGCGCTGGCTGGAGTACGGTCAGCGACTGCGCGATCGTCGTCGCAACCGCATCACCTTGCCCAATCAACCTTCCGTCGGCGATCTGCTGTGGCAGCAAGCCGCACAGGGCGGTGCGCAGGCGTGTGGCTTATCGGCGGGTGAACTGGCGATTGGCAAACGTGCTGACTGGCTGGTGCTGGCAGAGGACGCGTTTCTCAGCAGCGTCAGCAGCACATCTCTGTTGAATCGCTGGCTGTTTGGCGGGCAGCGCGAACAGATCCGTGACGTGTTTGTGGCGGGCAAACAGGTGATTAGCGCAGGCCATCATGCGGCAGAAGAGCACGCAGCGGCAGACTTTGCCGAGGCGATGAGGGCGTTACAATGAGAACCCGTTTTGCCTATGACCAGCTTCCGGTCAGCCGTTGGCGCAACGGCGGCGGTGAAACGCGGGAAATCGTTAGCTATCCGCCGGGCGACGCGCAATTTGCCTGGCGCGCCAGCATCGCCACCATCTCCGCCGACGGGCCGTTTTCGCCCTTCCCCGGCATCGATCGGGTAATTGCCTTGCTGCATGGCGACAGCGTTTTACTTGAGAGTGAACAGGCTCAGCAGCGCTTAACTCCGCTGCAGCCGTGGGCGTTCCCCGGTGAATGGGCGATTGAAGCCACGATTTCTGGTAGCTGTCAGGATTTCAATATCATGACGCGGCGCGACAGCTGGCGGTCTGCGGTGAGCATCGCGCAAGAAACGGTCAGCAGTGAAAACGGCGTGGCGTGGGTGGTAGCGGGCACATGGCAAACATCGGCCGGAGAAAAGCTGACGGTGGATCAAGGGATGTGGTGGCTGGATGAAAAGTTACAGCTGGCACCACAAACGTCGGATGCCAGACTGTTATTTGTCACGCTTAACCGTGTCCTCTAAAGCGACCCAGCAACTTATAGCGTGATCCTGGATAAAGCAGGCGCGCGTAGGTCACAATCTTGTTGTCGCTCCACGTCTGACGACGAATCAACAGGCACGGCTCATGTTCATCCAGCGCCAGATGCTTACGCTGGCGCAGATCCGGCAGCACCGCTTCAACAATATGCTCACCGGCGGTCAGCGGGGCGACGCGCATCAAATAGGTGTACGGCGTCAGCTGATGATAATCCTGACTGAGATAATCCGGCGCCACCAGCGGATTAACCAAACGATCTTCCAGCTGCACCGGCAGATCGTTTTCGTAATGTACAATCAGCGAATGGAACAGCGTTTGCCCGGTGGATAATCCCAGCACCGCCGCCTGTTCGGGATCGGCCTTCATCTGCCCAATCGACAAAATCTTGCAGCTGTGACGATGACCGCGCTGCGCAATTTCATCGGCGATGTTGTGCACTTCGAGCATCGCGGTATAGCCCTTCATCTCTGCGACAAAGGTGCCGACGCCCTGCATGCGCACCAGAAAACCTTCGCTGGTGAGTTCTCGCAGCGCGCGGTTAATGGTCATACGACTGACGCCCAGCTCGTTTACCAGTTCACTTTCAGACGGCACGCGCTGATTAGCTTTCCAGTGGCCTTCACGGATCTGGCTAACGATTGCCTGCTTCACCCGCTGGTAAATCGGCGCAGGCTCATCGCCCATCGCCGCAGCCAGCTGTGCTACTGCTGTTTGCTCCGCCATTTCCTGTTCCTTTAAAGAATAATGCCCAAAGTTTACTGTCTCAGCCGGTAAATGTATATACATCTAATTGTGCAATCCGCCCAGCATTGGTGCAGCTTTCGTGCCATTGCGGTGCAATCCCGCTGCGGTTGCGCCTGTTTCACCGCTTTGCGCCGCAATTCACAGAACAAGAACAATCTGGCATAGCGCTTGCTACTTGTATAGACAAGATTAGACACTTATGCTTCACTCATCGCAATCCACGGCAAATCGGACAGCCACATCGCAAAATATTGGCGTCCAATTCATGCCAGATCACTTGTATAGACAGGAGTAGACTATGTCAGGTTCGGTTCAGGAAATTCGCCTCGTTCCCGGTGAAGTGGACCTCGCGACCTTGCGCAGCATTTATCAAAGCAAGGTAACGCTCACGTTGGCCGATGAAGCGCGCGCAGCGATTGCCCGTGCCCATGAAACCGTCGATGCCATCGTCGCATCCGGCAAAGTGGTGTACGGCATCAACACCGGTTTCGGCAAGCTGGCGCAGACGCAGATCCCTTCGGCGCGGCTGGCAGAGCTGCAGCGCAATCTGGTGCTGTCGCACAGCGTTGGCCTGGGCGATTTGCTGCCGGACAATGTGGCGCGTTTGGTGGTTGCCACCAAAATTATCAGCCTGGCGCGCGGTCACTCTGGCGTGCGCATCGAACTGATTGAAGCGCTGCTGGCGCTGTTCAACGCGGGCGTGATGCCGTGCATTCCGGAGAAAGGATCGGTTGGCGCGTCAGGCGATCTGGCGCCGCTGGCGCATATGTCGCTGATGCTGCTGGGCGAAGGTCAGGTACGCGTCGATGGCGAATTGATACCCGCGATCGAAGGCTTAGCGCGCGTTGGCCTGCAGCCGATAGTGTTGGGCCCTAAAGAAGGTCTGGCGCTGCTCAACGGCACGCAGGTCTCTAACGCGCTGGCGCTGCGCGGTCTGTTCGAAGCGGAAAACCTGTTCGCTGCCGGCCTGATGGCCGGTGCGTTGTCGCTGGAAGCCATTAAAGGCTCGGTGAAACCTTACGATGCGCGTATTCACGAAGCGCGCGGTCAGGTGGGACAGATTAACGTTGCCGCCGCCGTCTCCTCTTTATTATCCGGCAGTGAAATCCTCGGCTCGCACACCAACTGTGGCCGCGTGCAGGATCCCTACTCGATTCGTTGCGTACCACAGGTGATGGGCGCCTGCCTGGATAACCTGACGCACGCCGCGCGCGTATTACAGATTGAAGCCAACGCCGCCTCCGATAATCCGCTGGTGTTCAGCGACAGCGGCGATGTGATTTCCGGCGGTAACTTCCACGCCGAGCCGGTGGCTTTCGCCGCCGATATTCTGGCGCTGGCGATTGCCGAAATCGGCGCGATCTCCGAGCGTCGTCTGGCGCTACTGCTGGATACCGGTCTTTCCGGTTTGCCGCCTTTCCTCGTCAATGATGGCGGCGTTAACTCCGGCTTTATGATCGCCCAGGTCACTGCGGCGGCGCTGGCGTCTGAGAACAAATCGCTGGCGCATCCCGGCAGCGTTGACAGCCTGCCGACCTCCGCTAACCAGGAAGATCACGTCTCAATGGCGACCTACGCAGCCCGCCGCCTCGGCAGCATGTGCTTCAACACCGCTGCTGTAGTGGGTATTGAAGCGATGGCCGCTGCACAAGGCATCGATTTCCATCGTCCGCTGCAGAGCTCGCCGACGCTGGAACAGGAGATGAGCCGCATCCGCGAGAACGTGGCCTTCCTCGATCACGACCGTTTACTGGCGCCGGATATCGAATCCATGCGTCTGTGGGCCAGCGCATCCGCATGGCCTGAATCCCTTACCGCGCTGCTGCCAAGCCAGCGTAAGACTGTTAATTAAGGAATCGATGATGAGCGAAACTTTGACTCAGGCTGTAGCCCGTGAAATCCGTGCGCCGCGCGGTAATGAATTGCACTGCGCCAACTGGTTGATTGAAGCGGCATACCGCATGATCCAAAACAACCTCGATCCTGACGTGGCAGAGCGCCCGGAAGATCTGGTGGTGTACGGCGGTATCGGTAAAGCCGCGCGTAACTGGGAGTGCTTCGAGCAGATCCTGCGTTCGCTGCGCGCGCTGCAGCCGGAAGAGACGCTGCTGATCCAGTCCGGCAAACCGGTGGGCGTGTTCCGCACGCATGCCGATGCACCGCGCGTGCTGCTGGCTAACTCGAATCTGGTGCCACATTGGGCCAACTGGGATCACTTCCACGAGCTGGATCAAAAGGGCCTGATGATGTACGGCCAGATGACCGCCGGTTCGTGGATCTACATCGGTGCGCAGGGCATCGTACAAGGCACTTTTGAAACCTTCGCCGAAGCCGGTCGCCAGCATTACGACAGCAATCTCAGCGGCCGCTGGATCCTCACCGCCGGTTTGGGCGGCATGGGCGGCGCACAACCGCTGGCTGGCGTGTTGGCCGGTGCCAGCGTGCTGGCCATTGAGTGCCAGGAATCACGCATCGATTTCCGTATCCGTACTCGCTACGTTGACCACAAAGCCTACACGCTAGACGAAGCGCTGGCGCTGATTGATCAGGCGAATAAAGAGAAGCGCGCCATTTCTGTTGGCTTGCTGGGTAACGCCGCTGAAATCGTGCCGGAGCTGGTGAAACGTGCCAAAGCGGGCGGCATGAAGCCGGATATCGTCACCGATCAGACTTCGGCGCACGATCCGATTAACGGTTATCTGCCGGTCGGTTGGGATGTGGCGCGCTGGGAAGCAGAGCGTGTCAGCAACCCAAAAGCGGTGGAGAAAGCTGCGCGCGCCTCAATGGCGGTGCATGTGCAGGCGATGCTGGACTTCCATCACATGGGCGTCCCGACCGTGGATTACGGCAACAACATCCGTCAGGTGGCGCTGGATGAAGGCGTGAAAAATGCCTTTGATTTCCCTGGCTTTGTCCCGGCCTATATTCGTCCGCTGTTCTGCGAAGGCAAAGGCCCGTTCCGCTGGGTAGCGCTGTCAGGCGATCCGGAAGATATCTACAAAACCGATGCCAAGCTGAAAGAGCTGTTCCCGGATCACCAGAATCTGCACCGCTGGCTCGACATGGCGCAGGAGCGCATCGCCTTCCAGGGCTTACCGGCGCGTATCTGCTGGCTGGGTCTTGGCGAGCGTCACAAAGCGGCGCTGGCGTTCAACGAGATGGTGCGTAATGGCGAGCTAAAAGCGCCGATCGTCATTGGTCGCGATCATCTGGATTGCGGTTCCGTGGCGTCACCGAACCGTGAAACCGAAGCGATGAAAGACGGCTCGGATGCGGTATCCGATTGGCCGCTGCTGAATGCCCTGCTGAACACCGCAGGCGGCGCGACCTGGGTGAGTCTGCACCATGGCGGCGGCGTCGGCATGGGCTTCTCGCAGCACTCAGGTGTAGTGATCGTGTGTGACGGCACTAAAGAAGCCGATGCGCGCTTAGGCCGCGTGTTGTGGAACGATCCGGCCACGGGCGTAATGCGTCACGCGGATGCCGGTTATGAACTAGCGCAGAGCTGCGCAAAGGAACACGGCTTAAACCTGCCGATGCAGAAATAACGTTCACCTCGCGCAGTATCATCTTAGGGTCGCCATTCATGGCGACCTCTTTTATTAAAACCCGCATATTCCATTCCGCTATAGCCTATAGCCAAATTATTCCGTTCCGCGATAGACGCCGCCATGCGCTTGCCACTACAGTAAATACATTATTTTGCAGCTCACGCTGCTAATGGAGAGCCTTACTTTATGAGCCTGCCTGCTGCACTGCTGGAAAACGCCCTCAACTGGCGTCGTCAGTTACACCAACATCCTGAACTGGGTTACCAGGAGCAGCAGACCAGCGAGCTCGTCGCGAAGATACTCACCGATGCCGGATTACAGGTGTTTCGTGGCTTAGCCGGCACCGGCGTGATCGGCACCTTAGAGAACGGTCCCGGACCGGTTATTGGCCTGCGCGCCGATATGGATGCGTTACCGATCACCGAAAAAGGCGATCCGCAGTGGAAGTCGCAAAAAGCCGGCGTCATGCACGCCTGTGGCCATGATGGTCACACTTCTATTCTGCTGGCTGCGGCCTGTCAGCTGGCGGCCACGCGCAACTTCAGCGGTACCATTCACTTCATCTTCCAGCCCGCCGAGGAGAATCTCGGTGGCGCGCGCAAGATGGTGGAAGAAGGTCTGTTCCAACGCTTCCCGATGGATGCGGTGTACGCCATGCACAACTGGCCGGGCATGCCGGTGGGCACGCTGGCGGTGAATCCGGATGCGATGATGGCGTCACTCGACTCTTTCGAAATTACGCTGCACGGTAAAAGCTGCCATGCGGCGATGCCGGAAAGCGGTGCCGATCCGATGGTGGTGGCCGCCGAACTGATTCTGGCGCTGCAAACCATTCCATCGCGTCGCCTGTCACCGCTGGCTTCGGCGGTGGTGAGCGTGACGCAGATTCACGGCGGTGAAGCGATTAACGTCATTCCTGAGCAGATTGTGTTGCGTGGCACGGTGCGATGTTTGCAGACCGACGTGCGCAATCGCGTGCGCGGTCTGATTGAGGATTTTGTCACTACGTTGCCGCGCCCGTTTGGCGTCAGCGGAGAGATTCACTGGTATCCCGGATATCCGGTCACCGCCAACCATGCAGAGCAAGCCGAACAGGTGCGTGCGGTGGCGGTTGATGTGCTCGGCGAGTCGCAGGTGCATTGGCAGGTGAACCCTTCAATGGCTTCGGAAGATTTTGCCTGCATGATGGAAGCCTGTCCCGGCGCCTATTTCTGGCTCGGTGCCGATGGCGCAACGCCGTCCGCCCCGCTGCATAACGCCCATTACGACTTTAATGATGAGCTGCTGCCGATCGGTATTACCTTCTGGCAGCGGTTGGTGGAGAGCGTGTTAGCGAAAGCGTGATTACGTGTTTGCGGTCGCCATGAATGGCGACCCTACGAAAACCGCGCGATGCACCTGGCAGAACTCAGATTCCCGCCTGTTTTAACCGCCCTTCCGCGTCCGCCATGCTGACCGATTCCCCGGTTGCCACCAAACAACACGCCAGCTGCAAACGCAGCGCCTGTGGGACCGCGCGTTCCCCGACTAACACCTGATTGATCCACTCGGCGGTATCCTGCGCGCTTTTGCTTTCCGGCAGTTCAACGCTGACTTCCGGCTGGCGTTCAACCCATACTTCCGCTTCTGCACCCGCACCGCGAATGAAGTTAATCGCCGGGCAGCGCTGCGGATTGGCATACACCTCGCCTTCGGTGCCGTTGAGCAGAATTGCCGGTGCATCGATATCCTGGAAGAATTTCCCTACGCGCGGCACATATTCCGGATGCGAGACGCTGGCCAGACGCAGCGCGGCGCGTTCGGCAAACGGCGTCGCCAGTTTCGCCAGCGTATGCGCACTGTTACGCACGCCCATGCGCCAGCGCAGCGACAGCTGTTGCGCCATCGGCGCACACAGATGATCAATGGTGATAAATGCCAGCTCGCCGTTATCCAGCTTCGCCTGCGCCTGTGCGGCGGAGGTCATGGGCGCGATGTCCAGCGCCGCCAGCACCGCTTCGGTGGTGATGCGCGTGGGATCGTCGCTAACGCCGTGCAACAGCACCGGGAAGCCGAGTTTCACCAGCAACAGCGCCAGCAGCGGCGTCAGATTGCCCTGACGACGCGCACCGTTGTAGCTGGGAATAACAATCGGCATCGGACGATGAGCCGGTGCCTGCAACCGCATCATCTGCTGCTGCATCGCGTGGTAAAAACCGCGCATCTCCTCTTCGCCTTCGCCCTTGATGCGCAGCGCAATCAGCACGCCACCCAATTCCAGCTCCGGCACTTCACCGGCCAGCATCGCGCTGTAGAGCGCCTGCGCGGTGTCGAAATCGATATCGCGCGCGTGATTTTTACCGCGCCCAATCTCTTTAATGATTTTATTCAGTTCCATCAGGCATTCCCGCTTCCAGGGCGCGCCGCCGTGCGGCTGCCAAAGTTAGATTTTCTTACTGCGACTTTTTTTCGGCTTGTCACTGCTGGCTTCCGGCATCGGCGGTTGCTCAATCGGGAACACCGGTAACGCGGCCAGCAGTCGGCTGCCATAAGCTTTGTTGAGCAGTCGGCGATCGTAAATCACGATTTCGCCAAAGCAGCTGTGGCTGCGAATCAAACGTCCTACCTGTTGAATCAAGGTAAAGGAGGCGCTCGGCAAGCTCTGCACCTCGAACGGATAGCGTTTCAGGCTCTTCAGCCATTCGCCCTCGGTCAAAATTACCGGACTGTCCACCGGCGGAAAAGCGATTTTATGGATATGCACCTGCGACAGCAGATCGCCTTTCAAATCCAGCCCTTCGGCGAACGATTGCAGGCCAACTAAAATGCTGGTTTTACCGGCTTCGACGCGTTCCCGGTGCAGCGCCACGAGGCGCGAACGTGGCTGGTCACCTTGCACCAGCATTGATAAACGCAGCTCCGGAATGTGCGCGACAAACTGCTGCATCGCGCGGCCGCTGGCGAACAGCACCAGCACGCCTTTGTGCTTCTCTTCGGCTATCTGCTGACGGAAGAAACGCGCCATCTCGGCGATGTGCTCCGCTTCCTGCGCCATCTGCGGCTCAAACTGCATCTGCGGAATCACCAGTTTGCCCTGATCGATATGGTTAAACGGTGAATCCAGCGCCACAAAGCGGTCGCCGGCTTTCTCGCTCAGCCCGGACATCTCCTGCAAACGGTTAAAGCTGTTGAGCGATCGCAAAGTTGCCGAGGTCACCACCACATGCGGGATTTTGCGCCACAGGATTTTTTCCAGCTGATCGCTCACGCGAATGCCCGCGCAGTGGAACAGCAGATGCGCCTGGCCTTCACGGATCTCACGCGTAATCCACTTCGACACCGGCGCATTCGAGGCTTTCTCCATCGCCGCCAGCCGCCACAATTTACTGATTGATTCGAACCAGCCAAAGTGGCGATTGAGCTGAATAATCGCTTTATGCAGCCGCATGATGTCAGCTTTACCGGTTTGATCGCCCAACTCATTGAGCAGGCCTTCGCTCAGGCCACGCAGCGCATCGCTCAGTTTGAACAGCCGCGCGCACAGGCTCAGCAGCTCTTCCGGCAATTCGCCCAGTACAAAGCGGAACTCGCCCGGCTGATTATGGCCCGGCAACAGCGGATTGAGGGCATCGCAGAGAATCTGCAGCAGCTCACGCATTTCATCGCAGTGGCCTTTCAGGCGTTCCGGATTGGTGAGCGGCGGCGGGGATTTCGGGCGGAACTGCACCATGATGGTTTCCACCAGCCGCACAAACAGATCGAGTTGCAAACTGCTCCAGCCTGGCGTGATCTCTGCGCTCATCTCCAGCGCATCGCGCGCCACTTCCGGCAGATGATGGCCTTCGTCCAGCACCAGCATCAGGTTTTTCGCCGGTGGCAGCACCGATTCATTCTCCATCGCCGCCATCACCAGCGCATGGTTGGCGACCACCACATCCGCCTGCTCAATTTCGCGACGCGCGACAAAGAACGGGCATTCACGATACCAGCGGCAGTGATGGCCGAGGCAGTTGGCTTTGTCGGTGGAGAGGCGTTGCCACAAGCTGTCGTCAATGTTGACATCGGTGTGATCGCGCAAGCCATCCCAGCGGTAGCTGCTGAGCTGCTTCTCCAGCTTGGCGCAGAATTTCTGCTCCTCTTTCGAGCCGGTGACCGCCTCTTCATCAAGATAGAGCAGCAAATCGCCCTGCTGATCTTCGGTCGCCGCCAGCGCCGCAAGGTTGCGTGGACAAACATAGCGTCCACGGCCAAAGGCAGCGGTAAAGGTGAGATCGGGGATGATTTTCTTCAGCAGCGGCAGATCCTTGGTGAAGATCTGATCCTGTAATGCCACGTTGGCGGTGCTGATCACCAGCCGTTTTTCCTCGGCGCGGCTTACCGCAATACCGGGAATTAAATAAGAGAGGGTTTTGCCGACGCCGGTTGGCGCTTCAATCGCCAGATGACGCCCTTCGTCACCGGCCAGACTTTTCGCCACTTCGGCAATCATCTGGCGCTGCGGCGCGCGCGGAATAAAGTCAGGAACCTGCTGCTGCAGCGCCTTATACCATTGCGCAATCTGGCTTTTTATCGCTGCTGTCAGGGCCATTTTCGTTACTGTTTGCTGAATTGGCCTGTATTTTTACACAGTATTGGCGCAGCGTCAGCTTTAGCTGCTATTTTTTCGCGCTGGATTCAGAATTTCACGCATCGCGCGGATCAAGGTTTCCCGCGCGCGCCCACGGCGAAAAGCAAAAGAGAAAGGCGCGCGGAAGTGGAAATGGTGCGGCAGCAGACGGCGCAGCGCGCCCTGCTGTTCCCAGCTGCGCGCATAGTGTTCGGGTAAATAGCCAATGAAGCGGCCGGAGAGAATCAGCGTCAGCTGCGCTTCGATGCTCTCAACCGATGCGTTGCTCTGGCGGAAGCCGCGCTTGTTCAACTCCTGCTGATTCCAGTAACGCCGCGTCACCATGCCGGTTTGCTGCACGGTGCGCACATCCGGATGACCTTCAGCCAGCGGATGTTCCGGGCTGCAATAGAGCCAATGCTGCTCTTCATACAGCGGAATGGTCATCAGATTGCTGGCGCGCAGCGGGAAGTGACCAATCGCCAAATCCAGCCGATCCTCCAGCAACTGCTGCTGCAACTCATTGGGATCGCGCACGCTCAGATTGAAAAACACCGCCGGAAAGCGCTGATTAAAACGCGCAATCGCAGCGGGCAGATCCAGCGTGCTGTCGGTGACGGTGGCGTCCACCACGCCAAGCGAAAAAGTGCCGCCCTGCGCGCTTTTCAAGGTTTCCACCTGCTCCTGCCAACCCGCCAGCGTCGCCAGCATCTCCTGACTGTAGCGATAGAACTGTTCGCCTTTACTGGTCAGAGTAAAGCCGCCGCGTCCGCGCTGACAGAGGATAAAACCGAGCTGAGTTTCCAGCTCGCTCATGTAGGCGCTGATGGCGGGCGTGGTCATGTTCAGCGCCTGCTGCGCGCGCGAATAGCCCTGATTTTCCACCACGCTGGCGAACACCTGCAGAAGTTTGAGATTGGGAAGCGTCTGCACCGATTTTCCTTCAGTGATTGCTGACTAAAGTTAAGTAATCTCTGAAGTGATTATCTGCTGTCAAGGATTTTTCCGGCGCGCGGGCTGGGTAATGATGGGTTTCACCTGACTGAAGGAGTGCGTGATGACCGATTTCCCCCAGCCGCAAGGCGGCAACGAGATGCCCCGTTTTGCCGGACGCGGCACCATGATGCGTTTGCCCGCCGCTGACACACCGGCCAATTTGGATGTGGCGTTCGTCGGCATTCCGCTGGATATCGGCACCTCGCAGCGCAGCGGCACGCGCTATGGCCCGCGCGCCATTCGCGCCGATTCCGTGATGATCCGCCCTTACAACATGGCTACCGGCGCCGCGCCCTTTGATTCGCTGCGCGTCGGCGATCTCGGCGATGTGCCGATCAACACCTACAGCCTGCTGAAATCGGTTGATATCATCGAAAACTATTATACCGAGCTGAATAACTGGCCGATTATCCCGTTAACGTTGGGCGGCGATCACACGCTGACGCTGCCGATTTTGCGCGCGCTGGCGAAGAAGCATGGGCCGATGGGTCTGATTCACATTGATGCGCATACCGATACCAACGACGAGATGTTTGGCGAGAAGATCGCGCATGGCACCACGTTCCGCCGCGCGGTGGAAGAAGGCCTGCTCGACTGTCAGCGCGTGGTACAGATTGGACAACGTGCGCAAGGCTACGCCGCCGACGATTTTCAGTGGGGCGTCGATCAGGGCTTCCATCTGGTGCCCGCCGAGCAGTGCTGGTATCGATCGATGACGCCGCTGATGGCCGAGGTGCGCGCGCGTATCGGCAACGGCCCGGTGTATCTCTCTTACGATATCGACAGCTTCGATCCCGCATGGGCGCCTGGCACCGGCACGCCGGAAGTGGGCGGTTTAACCTCGATGCAAGGGCTGGAGATCGTGCGCGGCTGCCGTGGACTCAATCTGGTGGGCGGCGATCTGGTAGAAGTCTCGCCGCCGTATGACATCAGCGGCATGACCTCGCAGCTGGCGGCCAATATCCTTTATGAGATGCTGTGCGTGTTGCCCGGCGTCCGTTACACAGAGAACAAGTGATGACACAACAGAATCTGGTGTTCCCGGCGCGCGTGCTGCGCGGTGCGGGCGTGATCAATCAATTAGGCGCGATCTGCGCCGGGCTGGGCCAGCGTGCGCTGCTGATTGGCGGCCATCAGGCGTTGCAGGCGGTAGAAGCGCAGGTCCGCGCGCAACTGCTGGCGGCCAATGTCACGCTGCTGGCGCAAGAGTGGTTTGGCGGCGAAACCTCGATCAATCACATCGACCGTTTAGCGGCGCTGGCAGCTGAACTGGACGCCGAGGTGCTGATTGGCGTTGGCGGCGGTAAATCACTGGATACGGTGAAAGCGGTGGGCGCACAGCTCGGCTTGCCGGTGGTGACGCTGCCAACCATCGCCGCCACCTGTTCTGCGGTAACGCCGCTGAGTATTCGTTATGACGACAACGGCAATTTCTTCGATATCTTCCCACTGCCGCAGGCACCAGCAGCAGTAATTATCGACAGCGAGCTGCTGGCAAAAGCGCCCGCCCGCTGGCTGGCCGCGGGGCTGGGCGATACGCTGGCGAAGTGGTACGAGTTCCGCGCGGTCAGCGCACGCCATCCGGCGCGCGATGGCAATGCGCTCTCGTCACTAGCGCACAGCCAGATTTGTTATGACGTGATTGCCGAACACGGCCCGGCGGCCTATGCCGCAGTGCTGCGCGGTGAGAGCAGCGCGTCGCTCGATCAAGTGCTGGATGCGATTTTCACCTGGGCAGGATTAACCTCGCTGATGAGCAACGGCGCACACGCGGCAGCTTCGCACGCGATTTATGAAGGCTTTACCTTCTGCGATAAAACCCGCGAGTTTGGTCATGGCCTGCTGGTCGGCTTCGGCAACCTGTGTTTGCTGGCGCTGGAGAATCGCGCCGATGAAGAAGTGCTGGATGAGATGCGCCTGGCGCGCGACTGCGGCGTGCCGCTGACGCTGAGCGAGATTGCCGAGCTGGATGAGCATGAGCTGGCGCTGATTGTGCGTGAATCGGTGCATGCGCCGGATATGGAGAACATGGCCGAAGCGGTGACCGAAGCGCGGTTGCTGGCGGCGATGGCGCGGATTGAGGGGTTGGCGGGCAGGATTTAATAGCGGTCGCCATTAATGGCGACCCTACGGCGAAATGCGCGGATTTTGTAGGGTCGGCATTTATGCCGACCTGACTGAGCGTGAGCTGGCGGCGATGGCGCGGATTGAGGGTTTGGCGGGCAGGGTTTAATAGCGGTCGCCATTAATGGCGACCCTACGGCGAAATGCGCGGATTTTGTAGGGTCGGCATTTATGCCGACCTGACTGAGCGTGAGCTGGCGGCGATGGCGCGGGTTGAAGGGTTTGGCGGGCAGGGTTTAATAGCGGTCGCCATTAATGGCGACCCTACGGCGAAATGCGTGGATTTTGTAGGGTCGGCATTTATGCCGACCTGGTTTTACCTTATCGCCAACAACCCCACCACTTCCCGCACATCCGCCACTTCATCCAGCTCCAGACACACCGCCTCGAGCCGTTCGACTTGCTCCAGCGGCAACACGCGCGCGGCCAAACTGCGGTACTTCGCCAGCAGCGCATCCAGCGTGAGCGGATTGGTCGGCGCGCCTGACGGCACCGGCACATGCTGCTGCCACTGCGCGCCCTGCTCGGTTTCCAGCCGCACCCACGGCTCGTCGTCGCGGCTCTGCTGCGCATCGATCACCAGCTCAATACGCGCCAGCAACGCTTCCACATCAGGATGCAGCCGTTTGGCGTCGTCATAACTCGCCAGCTCCGCTGAGCCGTACAGTGCACGCGCCACCAGCGCATACGGCAGGCTCATCTGCGCCGCCGCCAGGCTGTGTAACTCACGACCGCCACACATCTCCAGCAGGAACGGATTCACGCCCACCACGATGCGCGCGATCTGCTCTACGCGTACATCATGCTGGTGTAGCAGGATCCCCAGCGCATCAATCGCCGCGTGGGTGCCACGGCACGAGGCGTAAGGTTTGATCGAGCAGCGCGCCAGTTTCCACACGTCGCCGAGATCCGCCGTTAAGGCCTGCGGCTGCTGAGTATCTGCCGCTAAGGTTTGCAGGAAGCCGCCCCAGCGCGGTTCAAACACCGCCGAAGGGCCGCTGATACCGCGTTGTGCCAGCAGCGCGGCTTGCACGCCACCTTCTGCGGCGCGCGCGGCATGCAGTTTTTTGGTGTGCGAGCCGTCATGAATAAAGCCCCACAACCCACCGCTGAAGCTGGCAGCAATGCCCAGCGCAGACGCACACTGCACGCGATCCAGCTGCAGCAGCGAACACACCGCCGCCGCCGCACCAAATACGCCGCAGCTGGCGGTAGAGTGCCAGCCTGCGCCGTTATGCGCCGAGTACCCGCCGCAGGCTTCTAACACGCGGCGGCCGACGTCATAGCCGATCACCATCGCCACCAGCAGCGCTTGTCCGTCCACCGGCTGCGTCGCCAGTGGCAAGGCCGCCAGCAGCGCCGGGATCACCACTGCGCCGGAGTGATCGCAGCCGCCAGTGTCGTCGAGTTCATACATATGCGCCGCCACGCCGTTCAGCCACGCCGCCTGACGCGGATTGGCCTGCTGCGCGCTGCCCCAAATCTGCGCCTGCTCGCGTCCACCTTCGGCCTGCACCAGCGCCAGACATTCGCGCCAAATCGGGCTGTCGCAGCCCGCCAGCGAAGCACCGAGCGTATCAAGCAAATGACGTTTCGCCTGCTCCACCAGCGGCGCAGGCAGTTGTGCAAAACGCGTCTCGGCGATAAAGGCCGCCAGTTGATCAAGCGTGCTCGCCATGCGCACCTCCAATGATGCGGGTAAACACTTCCGCCGGATGGGATAAATCGTTATCCGGCTGCGTCTGCCAATGCGCCGCCGCCTGCTCGGCGGTGGCGATCCACACGTTGTGTTGTTGCAGCGTGTCAAGCAGCGCCCGCAGCAAACCAATGCGTCCGGCGGTGCCGATAATTTCCGGGTGCAGGCGCAGCAAGTAGCACAGACCAAAGCGGTGGAAGCCGTGGAAATCCTGCGTCATATTCGCCAGCGTTTCCGCATAAGGTGCGATACGCGATTGCCCTGGCGGAATCGCCGGGCTGAGGTTGAAGGCAAAATAAGGCTCATCTTCCAGCGTGTAGTGCATTGGCAGTTCCACCAGGCGCGTGCCGGGATGGAAGTACGGTAAATCGTCGCCGCGCCAGCTGGATGACCAGCGAATACCGCGTTCTATCAGCGCCTCGGCCAATCCCGGTTTCCACTGCCCGGCGGGCGTGCGGAAGCCGACAATAGCGCGGCCGGTGATGTGCGCCAGTTTGTCGCAGCCGCGCGTCACGCTGGCAATTTGTTGCTCCAGCGTGAGTAACGAGAAATCTTCATGCATATCGCCGCTGCAGGCAATTTCATGGCCTTCGGCCACCATACGCTGCACCAGTTCCGGCTGCTCTTCGGCAACAATCGCGGGCATACACCATGTGGCTTTAAGCTGTTTTTCCGCCAGCAGCGCCAGCAAGCGATCAACGCCGCGCAGCGTGCCGTAGCGCCATACCGATAGCGTTTTATCGCGCCCCGCCACCGCCGGTGCCTGAGTGAGAATGCCGTGGATATCGTTGAAGTCGATGGTGATGATCGCCGCCGACTGGAAGTCCAGCGGCCAGCGTGAAGGTTCAGTCATGCTGTTGCTCCTGCAAATACCACTGCGCCACCGCATCGCATCGCGCAAACCACACGTCATCGCGCGCCGTCATATGTTCAAACAGCTGTTCGAGCAGCAAAATGCGTCCCGGTTGGCCGGAGATTTTCGGGTGGAACAGCGTGGTGAGGCACAAGCCTTCATCCATCGCGCCATCGAACTCTCGCTGCCAGTTATCGCGCGTGTGCGCATAGCTGGCGATACGGTCGCCGCCTTTGGGGAAATCGGGCTGGCGCGTGTAGGCCAGCGAGGCGTAATCATCCATCTCCCATTTACCGGGGATCTCCACCAGCGGCGTATGGCCCGCCACCGGAATGCTGTAGGGACGATCGTCGCCGCGCATGCTGCTGGAATAAATCACGCCCGCGTCGCGCAGGATTTGTGGCGTTTCGGCATGCCAGTCGCCCGACGGCGTGCGAAAACCGCAGGCGGTGATACCGAGAATGTTGTGGAAAATTTCAGCGGATTTCGCCATTACCGCACGCTGTTCATCCGGTGAAATCGCCCAGAAGGATTCGTGGCGATAGCCGTGATAGGCCACTTCGTGGCCCTGTTCGATAATCGCCTGACACTGCTGCGGCCACTGCTCCACCACCCACGCCGGCACAAAAAAGGTGGCAGGAATATGAAAGGCGCGCAGCAGGTCAAGCAGACGCCCGAGCGCGCGGTACGGCCCGTAAGCCCCAAAGGTAAAATACTCTGGCGTTGACCACAGGCTGCCATTCAGCATGGCATCGCCGGTGGGACCGTCGAGGTCAAACGCCAGCGCCATACAGCCGCGTTTACCCTGCGGCCAGCGCACTGCGCCCGGTTGTTGCATCTGCGCGCTCCTTAGCCCTGGTTAACGGTAGCCTTCGCCACGCCGTTGTCTGCCAGGCCCCATTTGCCGAGGATTTTCTGGTAAGTGCCATCGGCAATCATCGCGTCGATCGCCGCCTGAATCGCCGTTGTCAGCTCGCCCGCATCCTTACCAATCGCCATGCCGGTGTACTGGAAGGAGAAGGCTTTATCCAGCGCCTTATATTTGCCCTTTTCCAGATCCATGATGTACGGCAGGGTTTCGCTGCCCTGCACCACGCCATCCAGACGGTTCTGACGCAGCTGAGTACGCGCATCGGCGGTACCTTCGGCGCCCACCACGATGATCGCGGGCTTACCGGCCGCTTCACAGTGCGCTTTTGACCAGTTAGCAATTTCCAGTGGGAAGGTGGTGCGACGGCTGGTGCCGACTTTCTTGCCGCACAAATCCATCGCGCTGTTGATATCGCTGCGCGCGGATTGGGTGTAGAACTGCGGGCCGGTTTTGAAGTAGTCGATAAAGTTAACCACCTGCTGGCGCTCTTTGGTGTCCGTCATGCCGGACATCACCAGATCAACGCGCTTGGTCACTACCGCGTTCACCATCTGCTCGAAGGCAATCTCCTGCCAGTTGATCTTCACGCCGAGCTTTTCACCAATCGCCTGGCCGAGATCGTAATCCACGCCGGTCAGCTGGTTAGTGGCCGGATCTTTAAAATCCATTGGCGGATAGTTCGGCATGATCGCCACGGTCAGTCCTTTCTCTTTGATCGCAGCAGGTACGGCGATATCTGCCCAGGCAGAGGATTGCAGCAAAACGGCGGCACTGATGGCACTCAATAACAGCTTTTTCATATTCACCCCGGTAATGTTAAAGAAGAATCGCGTTAATAAAGTTTTTCATCCGTGGATTTTGCGGGTTCAGCAGAATGTCTTCCGGTGCGCCCTGCTCGATAATGCGTCCCTCGTCCATAAACACCACCTGATTGGCCACCTCACGGGCAAAGCCCATTTCGTGCGTGACCACCAGCATGGTGGTGCCCTCTTTTGCCAGCTGACGCATCACCGCCAGCACTTCGCCCACCATCTCCGGATCCAGCGCCGAAGTGGGTTCGTCAAACAGCATCAGTTTGGGTTTCATTGCCAGCGCGCGGGCAATCGCCACGCGCTGCTGCTGGCCGCCGGAGAGCGACTGCGGATAGTCGTGCGCTTTGTGCGCCAGACCGACGCGCTCGAGCAGCGCCATCGCCTCTTCGCTGGCTTCGCGCCTTGGACGCAGCAGTACGCGACACGGCCCTTCGGTAATGTTCTCCAGCGCGGTTTTGTGTGGGAACAGGTTAAAGCGCTGGAACACCATGCCGGTTTGCAGGCGCTGACGCGCAATCTGCTTGTCGCTCAGCGCATGCAGTTTGTTACCGGCGATGCGATAGCCCGCCAGCTCGTTGTCGACCCAAATCCCGCCTTTATCGACCTTCTCCAGCTGATTAATGCAGCGCAAAAAGGTGCTTTTGCCGGAACCGGATGGACCGAGGATGCACATCACCTCGCCGTAGTTCACTTCGAGGCTGACATCCTTCAGGGCGTGGAACTGGTCGAAATATTTGTTCACCTTGACGGCGCGCACGATGTTTCTCATGTTGGGCTCCTGATTACTGACGCTGACGATGGCCGCGTGAGAAATAACGTTCCAGTCGGCTCTGTCCAAACGACAACACCGTGACCACAATCAGGTACCAAATGCCCGCCACGAACAGCAATTCCATTACGCGCGCGTTGGCGAAGTAGATGGTTTGCGTGTTGTAGAGCAGTTCGGAGTACTGAATCATGCTGGCGAGACTGGTGGTTTTGATCATGCTGATAAATTCGTTGCCGACCGGCGGCAGAATCACGCGCATCGCCTGCGGCAGAATGATGCGATGCAGCGCCTGCAAACGCGGCATGCCGATGGCTTTCGCCGCTTCGTACTGTCCGGTATCCACCGACAGCAAGCCCGCACGCACCACTTCCGAGGTGTACGCGCCTTGATTGATGCTCAAACCGAGCAGCGCGGCGAGAAACGGCGTCATGATGGTGACGGTTTGCACGCTGAACACGCCGGGAATGCTGATGGTGGGAAACACCAGCGCGAGGTTGAACCACAGCAGGAGCTGTAAAATCAGCGGCGTGCCGCGAAAAATCCACGCATAGCCCACGGCGATGTAGTGCAGCACCGGATTGGGCGACATGTACATGATGGCGGTGATGACGCCAAACAGTACGCCCAGCCCCATCGCCAGCACCGACATGATCAGCGTGTTGACCACGCCGTTGAGGATCGCCTGAGCGGTAAAGAACTGGCCGACAAACGACCATTCGATATTGCCGTGGGCAAAAGCGTTCACCAGCAGCGCCAGCAGCACCAGAATCACCGCCGACGCGGTAATGCGGCCGTAATAACGGCGCGGCACCACCTGATAACGATCGAGATCGTAATGCGTCTGCTCGCGGCTGTTGTTCAAACCCGGCTCAATCGGCGTTGATTGCGACATAGAGCTCTCCTCAGGCGCGTGGGCCAGCGTAATCTTCGGTCCAGCGCTGCTGGTCCTGCATCAGGGTTTGCAGACGTGCCAACTGCTCACGCACGCGTGCCGGTGCGGTACCGCCGTAGCCGCTGCGGGCCGCCAGCGCCGCTTCCAGTGTCAGGGCGCTGCGCACCTCCGGCGTTAAGCGGGCATCCACCGCGTGCAGCTGCGCATCGCTGAGATCCGGCAGACCGCAGTTTTCGCGCTCGCACAGCTGCACCAGCTGGCCGGTGATCTCATGCGCTTCGCGGAACGGCACGCCGCGCATCGCCAGCCAGTCGGCCACTTCGGTCGCCAGCGTGAAGCCGTCCGGCGCCTGCTCGCGCATCACGTCGGTGTTGAATTTCAGCGTCGTCATCATGCCCGCCATCGCTGGCAGCACCAGCAGCAGCGTATCCACCGCATCAATCACGTTGCGTTTGTCGTCGCTGAGATCGCGGTTGTAGGAGAGCGGCATCGCTTTCATGGTGGTGAGCAGCGCCATCAGGTTGCCGACCAGGCGGCCAGAGCGACCGCGCGTCAGTTCGGCGATGTCCGGGTTTTTCTTCTGCGGCATGATGGAACTGCCGGTGGCGTAGCTGTCGTGCAGCTCAACCCAGCGGAACTGGCGGGACGCCCACATGCACACCTCTTCGCACAGGCGTGACAGGTTGATGCCGATCATGCTGGTGACAAACAGGAATTCAGCGGCGTAATCGCGGCTGGCCACGGCATCGATGGAGTTCTCGCACGGCGCGAGATAAGCGAGATCGGCGGCGGCTTGCTCCGGCTGACGCGCAATGGCGGAACCGGCCATTGCCGCAGCACCGAGTGGACAGCGCGCGCTGCGGCGATCCCAATCCTGCATGCGTTCGATATCGCGGGCGAAGGATTGCGCGTGGGCCAGCAGTTGATGACCGAACACAATCGGCTGCGCCTGCTGCAAATGCGTGAAACCAGGCGCGACGCTTTCGGTGTGCTGCGCCGCCTGCTCGACCAGCGCCTGCTGCAGTGCCAGCAAGGCGCTGACTACTTTGCGGCCGTTGTCGCGCAGGTAAAGTCGCAGGTCGTTAACGGTTTGATCGTTGCGCGAACGCCCGGCGCGCAGCTTACCGCCCAGCGCACCTAAACGCTCGGTCAGCGCGCGTTCGATAAACGTGTGCACATCTTCGTCGGCGGCAATCGGATGCAGCTGACCGGCGCGATAATCGGCGTCTAACACGTCAATGGCGTCCAGCATGGTACGGAGCTCTTCCGCACTCAGCAGATCGCCGCGCGCCAGTTCACGGGCATGCGCCCGGCAGCCCGCCAAATCGTAAGGTGCCAATGCAAAGTAATAATCCGGGCTACGAGACAGCGCGGTTAAACTCGCCGCCGGTGCCGCTTTAAAACGCGCGCCCCATAACAGTTCGGCATTATCAGACATGCTATTTCCCCTTACAGATAATCATCAGCGATATGAAAAAGATATGGATAAGCCAGTTGAGATAATAAAAAATTATTTTATGGCTACACTGGTAAATAGGGCCTATTTCAGGTTCACTGTACTTTCACCGCAATTATTCCGGAGTTGAATAGCAAAAATGGAAAGTAAAGTTTCCCAGTCCGGAAACAATGCAAATAATCGCAGCGATAATGCGGTTCTGGCACTGAGTAATATCGATTTAAAATTACTGCGGGTATTTAAATGCGTGGTAGAAGCCGGCGGATTAACCGCTGCCAGTCACGAATTGAATATTGGTCTGGCGGCGATCAGTAAACAGGTTTCCGATCTGGAAATTCGTCTCGGCATGACGTTGTGCAGCCGCGGACGCGAAGGTTTTGAGCTGACGCAATACGGCATCAACGTCTATCAGGCCACGCTGGAGCTGTTCGTCTCGCTGAATCTGTTTCGCGAGCGGCTGCACAACAGCCGCAATGAACTGCTGGGTGACATTGCCATTTGCGTGGTGGATAACACTATTTCGGATCCGCAATCACCGGTCACCGCGGCGGTGCAACAGCTGCACCAGAAAGCGCCAAAGGTACAAATTCGACTGCAAACCGCGCAATTAGATGATATTGAACGCGGCATCAGTGAAGGCCGTTTTCATTGTGGTATTGCACCGGTTTATGAAATGAAAAGTGATTTTGATTACTTCCCGCTTTATAAGGAATATTCAAAATTATATTGCTCTATGTCACATCCTTTATATTCCGGCTCGTATGATAAAAATATCTCACTGGAAATATTACGTGAGCAGAAAATCATTAATCATTTATATGTGACGCCGCGCGACGATCGTCGCATCATTCCGTTGCAGGACAGCGGTGCGCAGGCGGTTCAGGTTGAATCTGTCGCCATGTTGATTTTAACCGGCCATTTTATTGGTTATTTACCGGATCATTATGCCGCCGCGTTTATTGCGCGTGGTCAGCTGTGTGAGTTGGGCGATGATTCGATTCGGCGTGAAAACCCGTTTTGTTTGATGATGAAGAAGGGCCGCAAAATAAACCCGATTATCCGGCTGTTTATGCAGGCGTTGGGCGTGGCAGAGGCGGAGGCGGCGCACTGATTTGGTGCAGAGTTTTGCACAGGTCGCCATGAATGGCGACCCTACCGTAGGGGCGGCATTTATGCCGACCTGGTCAACGCAGCATCTTAAACATCACCGTGGTCGCATCCAGCACACCTTCAGTTGACTCGGCATACATTGGAATCGACCCCGCAATCTGCCAATCCATCGACAAATACAAATCCGTCGCCACGTCGCCGCTGCGCGTGTCCAGCACCAGCAAGGTTTTGCCCTGCTCTGCCGCCAACTGTTCGGCCTGCTGCATCAGGCGGCGCGCAATGCCCTGACGTCTGGCGCGCGGATGCACCAGCAGTTTGCTGATCTCCGCACGATGGCGACCGTTCGGCATCGCGCTGAAACCTACCATCACCGTCGCCACAATCACGCCCTGCTGATACGCCACCAAAAGCTGATTGTCGCCGCTCGCCAGACTGTAAATTTTGTCCTGCCAGAAGCGCTCAATGGCCGCGCGATCGTTGGCATCAATAAAGCCCACGCTGGCGCCATCGGCGACGCAGCCCTGCAGCACATCACACAATGCCGCCAGCAGCGGCTGCGCTTGTGTAGCACTGAGAAGTTCGATGTCAATCATGGTTTGCATACCACCAAAATGTAGCGCGCGCCGCCTTCGGCATGGGCGGCAAACGCGGATTTACCGGTGAGATGGAAGCGCAGACAATCACCCGCCTGCAGCGTCCAGTGTTGATCGTCCATGCTGATGGTCAGCTCACCCGATTGCAGCCAGATGTGCTGCTCCAGTCCCTGAATCGGCGGCGCGTCGTAATCAATACGCGCGCCGGGACGCAGCACGCCTTCCACCACTTCCGCTTTAAAGTGGCTGGCGGGCGGTGATACGTTGCGGCGCTGGAAACCGCTGGCGTCGTCGCGCCACACCGGCTGTTGCTCCGCTTTCAGCAGCAGCGCGGCCTCCTCTTCTACCTCGCTGAGCAGGCGCGACATGGTCAATCCGTAAGCCACGCAAAGGCGGTTAAGCAAAGCGGCTGTGGGGCTCGTTTCAGCGCGTTCAATGCGCGACAATGACGCCCGACTGATGCCGGTCGCCATCGCCAAATCATCTAATGACCAACCGCGCTGTACGCGTAATTCGGCCAGTCGTGCCGCCAGTCGATCGTCAGTATCAGAAGCAGACATCTTCACCTCTCATTTATGGGAATTAAATCTCATATATGAGATAACACTACGAATCCTAAACAAGGTCAAGTTGTACAACTAAAAAATCGTTGTACAACCCAAGCGTGGGGGTTAAGGTGTTGTTATGCAGGTCAGTATTTTCGAGGAGTCTATGGCCTTATACAGTATCGGGGATGTGGCCGAACGCTGTGGAATCAACCCGGTAACGCTTCGCGCCTGGCAGCGACGTTACGGTCTGTTAAAACCCCAGCGCACCGAAGGTGGTCATCGGCAGTTTGATGATGAAGATGTTCAGCGTATCGAAGAGATAAAACGCTGGATAGAGAGCGGCGTGCCCGTCGGCAAAGTAAAAGCGTTGCTGGAAGGTGCCACTGTCAATGTGCATGACGGTTGGTCGGCGCTGCAGGAAGAGTTGATGAGCGTGCTGCGTCACGTTCGCCCGGCGAAATTGCGCGTCAAAATTGCCACCATCGGCCGGGAACATCCGGTGGATGCGCTGATCGATCACGTGTTCGTGCCGGTTCGTCAGCGTCTCGGTTTAGATCAAAATACTGCGCGTACCATGTGCAGCCTGCTTGATGGCGCGCTGATTGATTATGTGGCGTTTTGTCTGGCCGGTGGGCGTAAAAAAGCCGGTAAAGATGCGCTGATGATTGGCTGGGCGGTGGAAGATCGTACCCGCATCTGGCTGGAAGCCTGGCGTTTGTCGCAGCAAGGCTGGCGCATGGATGTGTTAGCGGAACCGCTGGATATGCCACGCCCTGAGTTATTCCCCGGACAAAATTTGTTTATCTGGACCGGCAAAAAGCCGACGCGTCGCCAGATCGAGCAGTTTGAGCACTGGCAGGCACAAGGTTTTGCCATTCACCTGCACGATCCCGCGTAACTAAAAATCGCACACACGGCCTTTGCCTGGCGTGGTGTGCGCGTTATCATGCCGCCCTAAATTTCTTTTCTCAGGTCTCCACATGAACTGGAATAAACTCCTCATCGGTTCCCTGTTTGCCATCATGGCGCTTGGCGGCATGGGCGGCATGATGCTGGTCGGCTACAGCCTCATTGTGCATACCAACTAAGTTTGCGCTGCACGCGCTCTAGCAGGCGATCGCAAATTAACGCCAGCAGCGCCACCAGCAGCGCGCCCTGAATCACATAGGCGGTGTTAAAGCCGCTTAGACCAATAATCACCGGCGATCCCAGACTCTCCGCGCCCACCGTGGAGGCGATGGTTGCCGTGCCGATGTTGATCATCACCGAGGTTCGCACGCCCGCCATGATCACCGGTGCCGCCAGCGCCAGCTCAATCTGCCACAAGCGTCGCCACGGCCCCATGCCGAGACCGACAGCGATTTCACGGTTGCTGGCCGGTACGCTATCTAAGCCCGCCAGCGTGCCCTGTAAAATCGGCAGCAAGCCGTAGAGAAACAGCGCCATCACCGCGGGCGTCGCGCCAAATCCCATCACCGGCACCGCAATCGCTAACACTGCAACCGGCGGAAAGGTTTGCCCGGCCGCAGCCACCGTTTCCAGCAGCGGACGAAAGGCGCGACCGGCGTGACGCGTAGCAAACACCGCACAGCCAATGCCAACCAGCAACGCCAACAGGCTGCCGCTGACCACTAACGCCAGATGCGCCAGCGCCAATCGCCAAAAACTCTCCTGCTGATAAAGCGGACGCTCCAGCTGCGGAAACCAGTGGGCAAACAGCGGACCGCTGTGCGGCAAGCCCCACAGCAACAGCAGAAAGGCCGCCAGCAGCCAGTAAAGCGGATCGCGTAACAGCCGCATCAGCTCGCCTCCCGCTGGCGCAGCAGATCGCTGAAGTGCAGCACGCCGAGCGGCTGCTGATGCTGATCGATCACCGGCAATTTGTCGGTGCGGCGCGCAATAAACTGCGACAGCGCTTCACGCAGCGTCAGCGATGCGGCAATTGGTTCGGCATCGAGCCATTCACCGCGTCGCGCTGCGCTGCCCGCACGCCCCAGCGCCAGCAAACGCACGCCCAGCTCGCTGCGACCAAAGAACTCGCGGGCAAAGTCATTCACCGGTTGCGTCAGCAGATCGATCGGTCTGCCCTGCTGCACGATTTCGCCACCGTCCATCAGCACCAGTTGATCGGCCAGCGTCAGCGCTTCGTCGATGTCGTGCGTCACCAGCACCACGGTACGACCGGACATTTTCTGAATGCGCAGCATCTCGTGTTGCAGCGCCAGACGGTTGACCGGATCGAGTGCGCCGAAGGGTTCATCCATCAGCAGCAATTCGGGATCGGCCGCCAGCGCACGCGCCACGCCGACGCGCTGCTGCTGTCCGCCCGACAGCTGATGCGGCATACGCGTCGCCAGATGGCTATCGAGATTGAGCAGCACCAGCAGCTCCTCGACGCGTTGGTTGATCTTCGCCCGCGGCCAGCCGAGCAGTGACGGCACGGTGCCGATGTTCTTCGCCACGTTCCAGTGCGGAAACAGGCCAATCGACTGAATGGCGTAGCCGATGCGGCGGCGCAGCGCGCGCGCATCCATGGTCTCGATGGCCTCTCCGGCGAAGCGGATTTCGCCGCTGTCGTGTTCGACCAGCCGATTGATCATCTTCAGCGTGGTCGACTTTCCGGAACCGGACGTGCCGATCAGCACAGTAAAACTGCCCTTTTCAATCTTCAGCGACAGGTTACGTATCGCCTCTTTCCCGGCGAACACTTTGCTCACGTGGTGAAATTCAATCATGACGTCTCTCCAGCAGTGCCGACAGTAAACGCAGCAGTGCATCAAAAATCACCGCCAGCGCCACCACCGGAATCACGCCAAGCAGCACCAGATCCAGCGCGCTGCTCAGCAATCCCTGAAAAACAATGGCACCGAATCCGCCTGCCCCAATCAGCGCTGCGACCACCGCCAGGCCAACGGTTTGCACCACCACCACGCGCAGCCCGGAGAGCCACACCGGCAGTGCCAGCGGCAGCTCGGCGCGCCAGAATTGTTGCCACGCGCTCATGCCCATGCCGCGCGCGGTTTCACGCACTTCCTGCGGCACCTGCTGCAAACCGGCCACCACGCTGCGCACCAGCGGCAACAGCGCGTAGAGCACCAGCGCAATCAAGGCCGGAGCGATGCCGATGCCGCTAATGCCCCAACGGGCCAGAACCGGGAAATGCGCCACCAATCCTGCCAGCGGCGCAATCAGCAAGCCGAACAGCGCCACCGACGGCACGGTTTGGATCAGATTGAGCACGCTAAACGCGGCGTTTTGCCAGCGCGGACGGCGCGCAATCGCCAGGCCGAGCGGCAAACCGATGATTACCGTGGGCAGCAGCGTGCCGCCCAGCAGCCACAAATGCTGCGTGAAGGCCGCGTCAAACACCGCCGTGCGATTGGCGTACTCTTTCATAAGCGAGAGACGATCGAGATGACCGCTGAGTAACAGCGCCAGCGGCAACAGCCAGATTTGCAGATTGAGCACAATGCGCCACGGCGTACTGCGCGTGATTTGCCGTATCGCTTCCGCCGCCAGCAGCAGCGCCAGCGCCGCCGCGCACCACAAGCCGCTACCAAACGCGGTACGTGCCAGCGGGCTGCCGCTGTTCGCCAGTTCCGTGGCCTGCTGTCCGGCCAGCCAAATAAGCAAGGCCAGCAGCAACTCCGCCGCCAGCAGCACCGTTATCGCGTGGATGCGGCGCGGCGGCCACCACAAGCTCTGCCAAAGCCACAGCAGCGGAATCAACAGCAGTGCGCTGTTCGTCACCTGCCAGAACGTTAGCGGCTGGCCGGAGACCAACCGATTGGCGGCAAAGCTCAGCAGCGGCAAGGCAGACAGCGCCAGCGTGATAAGCGTGATTAACACCAGCAGCACCGGCTGCTGGCGCGGTCTGAATAACAACGACGACACTGCTTACATCAACTTATTGGTCTGTAACCACTGTTTCGCGACCTGGCTGGCATCCTGACCATCCACCGCGATCTGCGCATTCAGCTGCTGCAGGGTTTTCTCATCCAGCTTGCTGAAGACCGGCTGCAGCCAGTTGCCGATGTCAGGATATTGCTTGAGCACGCTTTCGCGGATTACCGGCGCAGGCGCATAAATCGGCTGCACGCCTTTCGGATCGCTCAGCGTTTGCAGGCCTAGCGCCGCCACCGGACCGTCGGTACCGTACGCCATCGCCGCGTTCACGCCAGAGGTTTGCTGCGCTGCCGCTTTAATGGTCACGGCGGTGTCACCACCGGCCAGCGACAGCAGCTGCGCCTGCTCCAGCTTGAAGTTGTAGGCTTTTTCAAACGCCGGTAAGGCATCGCTGCGTTCGATAAATTCCGCCGAGGCGGCCAGCTTGAAGGTGCCACCTTTTTTCAGGTAGGCGCTGAGATCGTCCAGCGAGTTGAGGTTGTTCTTCTGCGCTACGTCGCCGCGCACCGCAATGGTCCAGGTATTGTTGGCCGGCGCGGGCGTCAGCCACACCAGATGATTTTTCTCGGCGTCGAGTTTCTTCACTTTCTCGTAGCCCTGCTGGGCGTTTTTCCACGCCGTGTCTTTCTCATCGTTGAAGAAGAACGCGCCGTTGCCGGTGTATTCCGGGTAGATATCCAGCTCGCCGGCGGTGATCGCACCGCGCACCACTTGCGTAGTGCCGAGCTGGATTTTGTTGACAGTTTTTACCCCGTGTTTGTCCAGCACCTGCAGGATGATGTTGCCGAGTAGCGAGCCTTCGGTATCAATCTTTGAACCCACTTTAACCGGATCCGCCGCCTGCGCTGCACCCACGCTCATTGCCAATGCAATCATTCCCAATAAACCCTGCTTTATCATCTCGCTTCCCTCATTTGTTTTCATTGTGTGACTATCAAGCGTAGCCTGGCGAATCGGGATGGGCGCGGTCAAGCGGCTTACTTCGTGCTTTTTTTGCTATCAATATCGCAACGGTTATAACCAAAACGCAGCACATATAATTAAATGGAATTTTCGATGCTTCGGTGGCGGCTTATGCTCACAGTCCCACTCATTACAATAAATTACAAAACATCATGACCGACTTAGCTTCTCCGGCGCACGTCGCGCAGGCAGGGAATACACCAACCGGCGAGACCAAATGGATCCGCAGCGCGGCCGATGTCTCCGGGCTAGTGAATAACAGCGACGAATCGCGCAGCAACGCGCGTATCGTCATCGCCATTGCGCTGGGCGGCGTGTTCCTCGACGCCTACGATCTCGGTGCATTAGCCTTCGGCATCAAAGACGTGACGCGTGAGTTCCAGCTTACGCCCGCAGGCACCGGCATGGTGGCATCGGCGATTACCTTTGGTGCGATTGTCGGGGCGCTGATTGGCGGCTACCTCACCGACAAGATCGGCCGCTATCGTGTGTTTATGGCCGATATGTTCTTCTTCGTGGTGGCAGCGTTAGCCTGTGCGTTTGCGCCAAACGAGTATGTGCTGGCCGGTGCGCGCTTTGTGATGGGCCTCGGCGTTGGGATCGATTTGCCGGTGGCGATGGCGTTTCTCGCCGAGTTTTCGAAACTGCGCGGGCAAGGTAACAAGGCCGCCAGCGTGGCGATGTGGTGTCCGACGTGGTACGCAGCGATCAGTATTTCCTATCTGCTGGTCCTGCTGCTGTATGCGGTATTGCCCGAAAGCCACACCGATTGGCTGTGGCGTTTGATTCTGGGATTTGGTGCGGTACCTGCGCTGCTGATCATCGCCATTCGCAGCCGCTACATGAGTGAATCACCGATTTGGGCAGCCAATCAGGGCAACCTGAAGGGCGCGGCGGAGATTCTGCGCAACTCCTACAACATCAACGCGCAGGTGGCGGATGACGCCGATCTGACGCCGCAAAAAGCGGTACGCAAAGCAAGCTGGCGCAACTACGGCGCGCTGCTGCAGGGCGTTTATCGCCGTCGTACGATTCTGGCTACCGTCACTTCGATTGCCTCGTCGTTTGCCTATAACGCGGTGGCGTTTGGTTTGCCGGTGATTATCTCCAGCTTCTTTGCGCAATCGATGCTGACCACCATTCTGGTGTCGCTGGCGCTGAATCTGCTGTTTGCCTTTGTCGGCGGCTTGCTGGCGGTGCGGCTGGTGCCACGTCTTGGCGCGTGGAAGATGTCGGTGGCCGGTTACGCCTGTCAGTGCGTGGCGCTGCTGGGATTAGCGCTGATTGGTCGTCCGGAGGGCGGCGAACAGGCAGCGGTGGCGATTGCCATGCTGGCGCTGTTCCTGTTTGGTCAGGGTTTTGGTCCCGGCTCGCACACCATGACGTTTGCCTCGCTGAGCTATCCAGCTTCTCTGCGCGGTGTCGGCGTCGGCTTCAACCAGACGCTGATGCGCGGCAGCTCCACCGTGTCGCTATTTGCTTTCCCGCTGCTGGTGGCGGCCTTCGGCACTGGCGTGTTCTGGGTGATTTTCCTTGCACCGCTGATTGGCTTGCTGGCGCTGCTGGCGATTCGCTGGGAGCCGTCGGGTTACGACGTGGATGCGGAAGATTTTCAGTGATGGATTAACAGAGGTCGCCATAAATGGCGACATCACCTCGTAGGGTCGCCATTCATGGCGACATCACCTCGTAGGGTCGCCATTCATGGCGACCTCCGCCATTACGCCGTCAGGCGAAACTCACCAAGCGTATGGGGAATGCGCGGGAAGGTGTGCAAAAACCACGGCGTGAACTGCGCCGGATTCTCCTGCATCTCCTGCTGAATCTGCGCAATCGAACGATAACACCACGCATCGGCCTCTTCCGGATTCAGCACCGGCTGCTCGTCGCTGATGGCGAAGAACACGTGGCCATATTCATGCTCGGTTAACCCGTTGCTCAGCGGCAGGTTGTAGCTCAGTTCAAACACCGGCGTTAACGCCACATTCATGCCCATCTCTTCACGCAAACGGCGCTCGGCGGCGTCGCGCGTCGATTCCTGCGGATAGGGATGACTGCAGCAGGTATTACTCCACAAGCCACCACAGTGATATTTACTGCTGGCACGGCGCTGCAGCAGCACTTCATGGCGCGAATTGAACACGTAAACCGTCACCGCGCGATGCAGCAATCCTTTTTCATGCACTTCCAGCTTTTCCATTTTGCCGATAGGACGATCGAGGTGGTCAACGAGAATAACTTCAATGGCGGGCATGACAACTCCTTCGGAAAATTCGCAGCTATTGTACACAACCTCCAAAGGGTTGATGGAGGAAATAGCGCACATTCCGTGCGTTAACGTGGGCACATTAAAGCGTAGCAGCCGGCGGGCAATTCAGCATAAAAAGGCGGGGAACGGCGTTAACGGAGGAGATGTGTGCGGAGGGTGAGAAGGTCGCCATAAATGGCGTAATGCCGATCAGTTAAGCTCAGAGCGACTTTCGTTCGCCTCGTGCTGAGGCAGTTGCAGCACCTCCGTGCGGCGACCGAGCAGAGGACGCCTGGCCGCGCCCTCTGCACTCCCGGGCCCTGCGCCAGCCCAACCCGCCGCTTCGCGGTGCCTTCACTCATTCACGATTCCTGACGGACCGGTGTCGATTCGCTCCTGCTCAACGCCACCTCTCGCCGCATCCATGCGGCTCGCCCTGGAATCCCTCATTCCCTCAGCGGTTTAGGATGTCGCCTCAACACCCGCGCTGCAGCAGTCGTGTGTATTCTTAACTCAAAATCGCTATAAATCCCGTAGGGTTGCCATTCATGGCAACCTGGTGCGCATGAATGCGCACCCTACGAAAAAACTAATTCGGGCACGGTTATCACAGGCGGCGGTGTTGAGCGCTATCCGCAGCGCCGAGCGCAGAGTGACGGCCAGGATGAGCCGACAGGACGTCGGCGAAAACGCGGTATGAGCCAGGAAGGCGAATCCGCGTGGTCCGTAGGACGGAGCGATAAGCGAGGGAACAGCGAGGACGGCGCAAGGCGCGGATTGCTAAGGTCCGCGCCTTCGGACCTTAGCCCGGCCGCCTGCTTTTGGCATGCTGAAACTGCCAGATGCTTAGCGGGCGGAATCCCTGCGATTTCAGCGCACTGCTTATCTGACATGCATTACGCCATAAATGACGGCCTTACGTGGGATTGGTGTAGGGTCGCCATTTATGGCGACCGCTTCCACAAAACTTACAATTTAAAGCTCTGCACCACCTGCTCCAGCTGCACGCTCTGCTGCTGCATCGACTGCGCGGCGGCGGAAACCTGCTCGACCAGCGCGGCGTTCTGCTGGGTGCTGCCATCCAGCTGAGTAATCGCCACGTTCACCTGATCGATGCCCATGCTCTGCTCACGGCTGGCCGACATGATTTCGCTCATCAGCGTGGTCACGCTGCTGACGCCCTGCATCAGCTCATCCATGGTTTGCCCGGCCTGCTCCACCAGCTGGCTGCCGGTATCGATATTCGCCACCGACTCCTCAATCAGCTTTTTGATTTCACGCGCCGAGTTAGCCGAGCGCTGTGCCAGGTTACGCACTTCCGATGCCACCACGGCAAAACCGCGACCCTGTTCACCGGCGCGCGCCGCTTCTACCGCGGCGTTCAGCGCCAGGATGTTGGTCTGGAAGGCGATACTGTCGATGACGCTGATGATATCGACTACTTTGCGCGAAGAGTGATTGATCGCGCCCATGGTGGTGACCACCTGCCGCACCACTTCGGTGCCGCGTGCGGCAACCTGCGATGCGCCGTCCGCCAGCTGGTTTGCGTGCGTGGCGTTGTCGGCGTTCTGACGCACCGTGCCGGTCAGCTCTTCCATTGACGCCGCCGTTTCAACAATCGAACTGGCTTGCGATTCGGTACGCGCCGAGAGATCGGCGTTGCCGCTGGCGATTTCACGCGAAGCCGCCGTAATCGCCAGCGCGCTGTCGCCCACCTGACGCATCAGGCCTTGCAGATAGGCGATGAACTGGTTGAAGCTCTGCGCCACGGCGTTGAATTCCGGGCTGTTGCTGGCAGGCAGACGCTGTGTCAAATCGGCTCCGCCGGTCGATAAGGCTTCAATGTTGCTGTTCAGCACGGCGAGACGTTTCATCATGGCGCGCACGAAGCCAAGCAGCACCAGCAGCAGGATCACCGCCAGCGGAATCTGCACCAGACCAAGACGCGTCAACATGCTGTGGGTTTGTGCATCCAGCAAGCTCGACGGCACATCACTGGCGAGATACCACGGGCTGCCGGCAATCGCCTGCACGAACAGCGTGTGTTCGCCATCCTCACCTTCAAAGGTGGTTTGCGCGGGCTGACTGCCCGCCTGCGCCAACAGACCTTTCAGCGCGGACGCCATCGGCAGCTGAGTATCCGCGAGGTTTTCCAGCTTCGGCGCGCCATCCACCAGCGCGGCGTTACCCACCACTTTGCCGTCAGCTTCAACGATCAGTACGCGGCCCTGAATCGCCTCACCCATCTGTTTTGCCAGCTGGTTGAAGAAGCCGAGCGTCACGTCAATGGTCGCCACGCCCCACGCGGTGCCATCGCGATAGATCGCCATTGCGCAGTTGGTGCGCGGCTGCGGGCTGGCGGCATCCTGATAGGCTTTCGCCCAGGCGCACTGGCCTTTAGGCGCGGCTAAACCATCTTTATACCAGGATTGCTCCCAGTATTTGTCGGCGGCATCCGAGTTCCAGTAGGTGTTGACCTGCAGCTGGTTGCTGGCGTTGCGCGCAAAGAATGAGCTGTTTTTCTCTTTGGCCGGATCGCGACGGTTTGGTAACGGCCAGATGCCGCCGCCGAACACATTACTGTCCTGATATTGGTTAACTAAGGCGGGCAGCAAGGTATCGATGGCTGCGCTGTCCATCACGCCTGCGGCTTCGGTAATGGCGCGCTGCTGCGCCTGTACGCGGTTCATCTGCTCGACAATGCGACCGGCCAGACCGTCCACTTCGTAACGCACCAGACGACTTTCATTTTCGGAGAGTTGCGGCGCGATGAACTGATTGATTACCAGCACGGTAACCAGCATCAGACCGGCAAAAAAGGCGACAAGCGTCGCGGTAAAACGGGATTGTGTTGTTTTGAACATTATGTGTGCCCTTACCCTGGTTGGCGAGTTGCCTGATCGAGGTTAACGGCGTGTTAATGGGGAACTTGAGGTGAGCGAGATCACAAAGCAGTGAAATAGTTGATTTGGGTGATAATTTAAAATCGTAGGGTCGGCATCGATGCCGACCTGATTTACGGTGCGGGGGTTTCCACCACTTCCTGCCGTGGCCGAAACACATGATTATTGCCGTCCGCCAGCAACCGCTGCAGCAGCTGCTGCCCACCGCGATCGTCCGCCTGGGCGAACTGGCGTTCGGCCTCGGTAATTGGCGTGCACCACAGCAGATTCACGCGATCGCCATCGCGTTTCGGCAGGCGGAACTGCGCCGCTTCCGGGGCAAGATCATTCGCCAGCAGGAAACTTTCAAAGCCCACAGGGGCGACTTCCGACGCCAGCGTATGCCCTTCGCCAATCCAGGTCAGGCGCGCCCACGGCAGATGGGCAAACTCAGCCAGTGCGCTCGCCATCTGCACCGCGTTGGCTTCGGTCATCACTTCGCCGTCTACCGCCATCGCCAGCTCGACGCGGCGATACTGCGGGGCCAGCTCGTCAAACAGATGATCCACCTGCGGCATCGGGCGAATTCCCATGCCGAGAGTGAGAAAATACCAGACGCCATTGTGCAAGTGCTGCGAAATCGCCATCGGTGGCCAGTTGCCCTGATCGATGGAGTAATATTTTACCGACTCGCCAAACTGCGCCTGATAACACTGCATCAGCTCGCGCTGCACCACATCCCACAAATGGCCGTCGTGCCAGTCGCGCCAGAAGTGGCGCTGTTGCTCTGCGCGCGCGTAGTAATCGTTGGTGGAGGCCGACCCAAGCGGCGCGGTCAGGCGATTCTCTTTGATGCAGGCAGCAGAAAAACTCACCTGCTTATCCTGATACAGGCTCCAGCCGGGGATCACCGCCAGCAGCTGGCCGTAATACCACAGCGCTGCGCCGTCATCGCTGGGCTCCCACAGCACCTGTAATCCCGCCGGATCGAGCATCGGCTCGGCTTCCAGCGTGCGGCAATACTCGGCACTCAGCAGCGGCGCGATGCCCTGCTCCATCGCTTCACGATCTTCCTGCGCGGGTGCAGGCAGCAGGTTACGCAGCCAGCAGCCGCGCACCGCGTATTGGCTGCGAAACAGGTCATTCGGCCAGATGTAAAAATAAGCCGTACGCGCATCCTGCTCGACGATCGCGGTTAGTGTGTGTTGCTGATTCGGCACCTCAGCAATCAGAGGTTGGTGGGTCATAACGCCTCGATATTACCTGGAGGAATCCATTTTCCCCGAGAATAGAGCAGGATCGGCACTCGTGCCATGTGACACAAGGGTAAAACTCTCAAAGTGCGGTGGGAAATAGATGAGAGCGCCTTATGAATCGCCGCTTAACTGGCTGACAAGCTTCAGATTAATTTGCGATTCTTTTACAATTTCGCGTGATATTGTTTGCACATTCGCCTCTTTGGAGCTGCCATCATGGTGCTGCAAAACCTCGATCTGAACCTGCGGGATGTGGTTATTTTCGTGATGTTGGTGTGGCTGTTTATCCGCTATACGTGGGTGATGTCATCGCTGACCTTGTTGCTAAGCGGCGTGGCATTGCTGGTGTTATTACCGATTGATATCTATTACAGCTTGTTGCCGCTGGCGCTGATTGGCCTCGGGCTTGGCATGTTACTGCATCATTATCAGCAACGTCAGCTGGCGTTAAAACGTCAAGCGCGCACGCCGCGCACCTACACGAACAAGCAGGATGAACTGCATCTGTAACCTTTAGCGGCCCATGCGCTGCATGGCGCGGGTATAAGCGCCGCGCTGAATCGACCAGCGCAACAGTGCGGCGATCACCGCCATTTCCCGATCCACCCGCCACTGCGTCAGCGGCGCAACCGGCTGCTGGATCTGCTGTTGCGCCCACTCCGGCAACAATCCCATCCCCGCTTTCAGCATCACGCGCATGGCCGGTTTTGCCTGCCAGCTGGGCGCGGGCGCGTTAATCAATAACTGCATCACCTCCAGCGTGCGCGCATCGCAGATCAACTCGGGCCGCATCATCTGTAGATACGCCTCAACCGCCTGTACGCTTTTCGGCACCCGCTGCGCACCCAGCGCTTCAGCAACTAATGCCGCTTCCTGATAATAGCGATCCTGATCGGCGAGGCTGAGCTGCGGATTTTTATAGCGCAGATGCGCCGCCAGAAAGCGGCTGGTTTCCGCGACGTGCACCCAGGTGAGCAGATGCGGATCGCTGGCGGCATACGGCTTGCCCGCGTTATCAACACCGGTCACGCGCAGGTGAATACGTTTGACGCGGTCGATCAAGATATTGGCATCTGTGGTGTTACCGAAGGTGGTGACGGCAATAAACTGGCTGGTGCGGCGCAAGCGGCCCATCATGTCCTGTCGGAAATTGGAGTGATCCCACACGCCCGCCAGCGCCGCCGGATGCAACATTTGCAGCATCAAGGCGCTGATGCCGCCGCACAGCATGGAGGTGAAGTCGCCGTGGACGCGCCAGATAACGTGGTCCGGGCCAAATAAGCCGGGATCGCCAGGCGGTTGCGAGATGTCGAATTCGTTGAGTGACAGGCCGTTGAGGCGGAAGACTTGCTGTTGGATGCGTTCGCGGATGTTCATGGGTTTGTGCGCTCGTTGACCTGGTCGGCATAAATGCCGACCCTACAAATCAGTGAAGCATAACATGTAGGGTCAGCGTTCATGCTGACCGAACCAAAGAGCGCAACAAGCTTACTTACAGATAATCAAACTGCGCGTCCTGAGTGCGCACCGAATCCAGTCCAATCATTACGTTGATTTTGCCCGGCTCGGCGATGTGCTGCATCTTCTGGTTCCAGAATTTCAGCGCATCAACGTCGATTTTAAACTTCACGGTCTGCGATTCACCGGCTTTCAGCATGATGCGCTGGAAGCCGCGCAGCTCCTGCACCGGACGGCTAATGCTGGCCACCGGATCGTTAAGATAGAGCTGCACAACGGTTGCGCCATCGCGTTTACCGCTGTTGGTGACGGTCACTGACGCCTCCACCGAACCGTTGCGCGGCATGGTGCGTGACGACATCTTCACCGGCGATACGCTGAAGGTGGTGTAGCTCAGACCGTAACCAAACGGATAAAGCGGACCGTTCACCGCATCGTAGTAATGCGAAGTGTACTTGTTCGGCTTGGCAAAGTTGTACGGACGACCGGTTGGCAGATGGTTGTAGTAAATCGGAATCTGGCCTACGGAACGCGGGAAGGAGACCGGCAATTTGCCTGACGGATTGTAATCGCCGAACAGCACATCAGCGATGGCGTTGCCGCCTTCGGTGCCGCTGAACCAGGTTTCCAGCATCGCATCGGCTTGCTTATCTTCATTCACCACCGTCAGAGGACGGCCATTCATCAGCACGATCACCAGCGGTTTACCGGTGGCTTTCAGCGCTGCCAGCAGCTTCTGTTGGCTAGGTGGAATGACGAGATCGCTGCGGCTGGAGGCTTCATGCGCCATGCCTTGCGCTTCGCCGACTGCGGCCACCACTACATCGGCTTTTTTCGCCTGTGCCACCGCTTCATCAATCAGCTCCTGCGGCGAGCGCTTATCCACGCTTACCGCTTGCTCATACAGATTGAGGAAGTCCTGAATGCCTTTGTTGTCGCTGATGTTAGCGCCTTTGGCATACAGCACCGTCCCTTTGCCCGCCATCGCATTGCGCATGCCTTGCAGCAGCGGGATCGATTGTTTCGCTACGCCAGCCGCCGACCAACTGCCCATGATGTCGCGCTGGCTATCCGCCAACGGTCCCACCAACGCAATGGTGGCGTCTTTTTTCAGCGGCAAGGTTTCACGCCAGTTTTTCAGCAACACAATGCTTTTGCGCGCCACATCACGCGCTTCGGCGCGGTGCAAACGGCTTTCGGCATTGGTGTCCTGCGGATCGCTCTCCTTCGGTCCTAAATGGCTGTAAGGATCGTTAAACAGGCCCATGTCATATTTGACGTTCAGCACGTGGCGCGCGGCATCATCCACTTCCGCCATGCTCACCGCGCCGCTCTTCACCAGGCCCGGCAGATATTTGCTGTAATACTCGTCGCTCATGCTCATGTCGATGCCTGATTTCATCGCAATGCGCACCGCATCCTGCGGATCACTGGCCACACCGTGTTTAATCAGTTCTTTAATCGCACCGTGATCGCTAATGGTGATGCCTTTGAACTTCCAGTCGCCGCGCAGAATATCTTTCAGCAGCCAACTGTCTGCCGTGGCCGGCGTGCCATTCAGCGAGTTGAGCGCCACCATCACGCCACCGCTGCCGGCATCCAGTGATGCTTTATACGGCGGCAGATAATCCTGGAACAGGCGCTGCGGGCTCATGTCGACGGTGTTGTAATCACGTCCGCCTTCCACTGCGCCGTAGGCCGCGAAGTGCTTCACGCTGGTCATGATCGAGAAGCGATCCGCCGCGCTTTTGCCCTGCATGGCTTTTACCATGCTGCTGCCCATTTGCGCGCTGAGGAAGGTGTCTTCGCCGAAGCCTTCCGAGCCGCGTCCCCAACGAGGTTCGCGTGACACATCAACCATTGGTGCCCACGTCATATTCAGGCCATCATCTGCGGCTTCATAAGCAGAGACGCGTCCCACCTCGGCGATGGCATCCAGATCCCAGCTCGCCGCCAGGCCAAGTGGAATCGGGAAGATAGTGCGCTGACCGTGCACTACGTCATAGGCGAAGAACAGCGGAATTTTCAGGCGACTGAGCTGCATCACCTGATCCTGCATGGCGCGAATATCCTGACGCGTCACGGTGTTGAAAATTGCCCCGACCTGACCATGCTGAATCATGTCGCGAACCGCCGATTTTGGCGTATCCGGTCCTACGCTGATCAAACGCATCTGCCCGATTTTTTCATCAAGGGTCATTTTGCTGAGCAGCTGATTCACAAAGGCGTCACGCGCCTGTTCAGTCATCGGATGTGGGCCAAACAAGTCGTCCGCGAAAGCGGGCTGAATGGCTAAGGAGACAGCGAGGCTAACAGAGTAAATCCATTTCATCAGGTCGGGTTCTCTTAAGTGACTGCGCAATATCGAAATAACCGGGGCAGTTTGCCACAAGATGAGGATAGCAGGTAGCCGCCATGTCACACCGCGACCCTGTCGCTGACGCGTGCTACAGTAAATGCGCCATGTTAAAGACAAGGATAGGCCAATGAATAACAACACTTCGCATCCTACTCTGCTCGCCGAACTGCGTCGTCTGGTCGGATCGTCGAACCTGTTAACCGACGCGGAGCAAACCGCGCGCTACCGCAAAGGTTTTCGCTCCGGCGAAGGCGAGGCGCTGGCGGTGATTTTCCCCGGTTCGCTGCTTGAGCTGTGGCGTGCGTTGCAGGCGCTGGTGAGCGCCGATGCGATCATTTTGATGCAGGCCGCCAACACCGGCCTGACCGAAGGTTCCACGCCAAACGGCAACGATTACGATCGTCCGGTGGTGATCATCAGCACCTTGCGTCTGGATAAGTTGCAGCTGATCGACAGCGGCAAACAGATCCTCGCCTTCCCCGGCAGCACGCTGTATCAGCTGGAAAAAGCGCTGAAGCCGCTCGGACGCGAGCCGCATTCGGTGATTGGTTCCTCCTGCATTGGCGCCTCGGTGATGGGCGGAATTTGCAATAACTCAGGCGGATCGCTGATTAAACGCGGTCCGGCCTACAGCGAAATGGCGCTGTTTGCACAGATTGATGCCAGCGGCAAACTCAAGCTGGTGAACCATCTCGGCATCGATCTTGGTCACTCGCCGGAAGAGATGTTGGGCCGGCTGGATGACGATCGCTGGCAGCAGAGTGATGTACGCTGGGACGAGCGCCACGCCTCGGATCACGAATACGCCGAGCGCGTGCGCGATATTAATGCGCAGACGCCAGCGCGCTTCAACGCCGATGAGCGCCGCCTGTTTGAAGCCTCCGGCTGCGCCGGGAAGCTGGCGGTGTTTGCCGTGCGTCTGGATACCTTCCCCACCGAACCGCAGCAGCAGGTGTTCTATATCGGCACCAACAATCCGGCGGAGCTGGGCGATATTCGTCGCCATATTCTGGCGGAGTTTACCCATCTGCCGGTGGCGGGCGAATATATGCACCGCGACATTTTCGACATCGCCGAGGTGTACGGCAAAGATACCTTCGTGATGATCGACAAACTCGGCACCGACAAAATGCCGCTGTTTTTCACCCTTAAAGGCCGCGTGGATGCCTGGCTGAACAAGCTGAGCTGGGTGAAACCGCATCTCACCGATCGTCTGTTGCAGCGCATCAGCGGCTGGCTACCGGCGCATCTGCCTAAACGCCTTAAACTGTATCGCGATAAATATGAGCATCACCTGATGCTGAAGATGTCTGGCGACGGCGTGGCCGAAGCGCAGGCTTATTTGACCGAATATTTCCGCGAAGGCGGCGGCGCGTTCTTCGCCTGCGACGCCAAAGAGGGCGCGCACGCTTTCCTGCATCGCTTTGCTGCCGCCGGAGCTGCGGTGCGCTATCACGCGGTGCATGCCGATGAAGTGGAAGACATTCTGGCGCTGGATATCGCGCTGCGTCGTAATGATGAAGAGTGGTTTGAACGCCTGCCGGCCGAGTTCGATAAGGATATAAGCCATCGTCTCTATTACGGCCATTTCTTCTGCCACGTGTTCCATCAGGATTACATCGTGAAAAAAGGCGTGGATGCACATGCGCTGAAAGAGAAGATGCTGGCGATATTAGCCGCGCGCGGTGCCGAATATCCGGCCGAACATAACGTCGGCCATCTGTATCAGGCAAAACCGCAGCTGCAGGCGTTTTATCAGCAGCTCGATCCTACCAACAGTTTTAATCCGGGGATTGGCAAAACCAGTAAACAGAAAGGTTGGGCGGTGAAGGTTTGATCCAGTGCGGTTGTGGTAAAGGTGGCCATGAATGGCCACCCTACGAGCCGGATTTAGGGTAACGGATCGCTTTGCTGATCTTGTGCCGCAGCCATGGCGCGGCGCTCGATAATCATGGTTTGCGGCGTTGACAGCATAATGCCCTCTTTGCGCAGACGCGTCAGAATATCAAACAGCAAATCACTCTTGGCACCGGAAATCTGACGTTGACCCGCCACGTTGCCGGTGACACTTAACACGATGCCCGCCGGCGTCAAATCTTTGAACGACACTGACGGCTCCGGCGTCTCCAGAATACGTTCGTTCTCCTGATACACTTCCAGCAGAATTTCACGCACGCGCACCGGATCGATATCCAGCGGGAAGGTCAGCAAGATGGTGACCACGCCCTGCGCATTGCCCATGGTGGCGTTACGCACGTTCTGCGAGATAAACTGCGAGTTCGGCACAATCACCGTCGATTTGTCGCCCAGCTGAATTTCGGTGGCGCGCACGTTGATGCGACGAATATCCCCTTCAATGCCGCTAATGCTCACCAGATCGCCGACTTTCACCGGACGCTCGGTCAACAGAATCAGGCCAGAGATAAAGTTCTTCACGATCTCCTGCAAACCAAAACCGATACCAACCGACAAGGCGCTGACGATCCACGCCAGCTTGTTCCACTGCAGGCCCATGATCGACAGCGTCAGCAGGATAATCAGCACGTAACCGATGTTGCTGAACAGCGTCACCAGCGACACGCGCATGCCAACGTCCATGGTGGTTTTGGGCAGAAAATCTTTATCCAGCCAGCGACGCACCGAACGCAGCACGTAAATGCCCACCACCAGACAGAGAATCGCATTGACCATGTGCGCCGGCACAATGTTCAGCGACTCCAGCCCTTTACCGCCCCAGAATTCAATCACCTTCTGGATCAGCTCAATCGGCGTTGACGAGGCAAAAGTGCCGTTCAGCAGTGCCAGCGCCAGAATCGCAATCAGCAGGGTTTTACCCAGCGCGCTGAGCAGCGTCGCCGCCTGTTGCAGGTAGCGCTCATCGATATTCAGCGTGGTTTGCAGGCGCTTGCCGGTGGCATTGCTGGTGGAGAACAGGCTTTCGCAGCCGTCATTCACCAGATGGCTGAGGAAGTAGAACGAACCAAACAAGATGCCGCACCAAATCACCTCATAACTGAGGAAGCGCGCCAGCGTGACGTAACCAATAATCAGCGAAACCAGAATGCCCAGCGCCGTCAGCATCAGCGCCAGCTGCACCAATCCCACCAGCGTTGAACGCGCTTCAGGCTGATGGCCTTCCTGCACCATGCGGCGGCGTACGCGGTTGATGCGCATGCCGATCGCCAGTCCGGTGCTGCCGATCAGCAGCGCGGTCAAGCCGTTAGCAAAAATGGTGGTATTCAGGCTGGTGCCGACGCTGTAGTTGAAGGCTTCCACCGTCTGGAAAACAAACACCAGCGCCGCAGTGAATGGCGGGAACGGTTTTAGCGCCTGCGCCACTTCGTTGGAGATGGCCGGCAGACGCCAGCTTGGGCGACGGGTTGAGAGAAACGCGCGGCCTAAACCGGCAATCAAGCCGCAATAGACGCTGAGCTGCACCAGTCGCTCGACAAAATCCTGCACATCGCCAGAGACTTCGTCGCGGCGCGTAAAGGCCAGCGCGATGAAGTTGAAAGTTAGCACCACCGCCGCCAGCGTGGTGAGCGCGGTGGTGGCGGCGAGGAAGCTACGACGTAAGCGCCCTTCCGGCATTTTATGAATGCTGACCCAGGCAAAGAACTCTTCGCTGTAACGGCGTCCCAGCGTCATCACCAGCATCGCCGCAAACAGCCAGGCGATGGTGCCAAAACGCCAGCCTGACTCCCACGATAGCGCGGCGGTGTCCTGCAATTCGGCGATAAAATCGCTGATCTTCTCGCCATCGAGATCCTGGCTGCTCATCACCGGTGCCCAGAAACGCGGGCCGAGGATACTGCCGGAGTTCAGCGCCAGCTGGCTTTTCAGCTGGTCACGACGCAGGTTGACGATCTGCGATGACAGCACCAGCGCACCGTTTTTGATGCCATCGGCTTGTTTGATCTGATCGTCCAGCTTGGCTTTCTGGCTCTCCAGCGCCGCACGTTTGCGCGTCACTTCGGGCGTCTCTTTCACGCCGCTGTCGGCTTTGGGTGCCGGGCCGAGCACCGCTAACTGGGCATCCAGCTGCTGACGCTGCGGCACTAAGGCCTGGCCAAGGGTTTCGGCATTACCGGAAAGCTCGAGCGCCATCTCATTGAGCTGGTTGAGCTGGCTTTCATTGGTATCGCCTGACACCTGGCCTTTAATTTTGTCGAGAATTTTCTGCATTTTAGGCAGCTCGACCGAAGCATTAACCTTGGGTGCGGCATCTTCCGCCTGATCGTTGGGCGGCGTGTCGGCGGCCACGCTCAGCGTGGGGGCTAACAGCACTAACAGCAGTAAAAATGGGGTAAACAGGTGACGGAACTTGAACATATGAATGAGATTCCAGCGTAATAACAGCCGATAAACGCAAGTGCGATCGTGAATGGCGGCTAGTTTAAGACGTTGCCGACACTGAAACTATAGGAATGAAGGTGTAAAACTTTGGCGCTAACGATAAGAAATTTTTTCGGTAAGTCGAGGTGAAACAGGTCGCCATTAATGGCGACCCTACGACAGATTGCAGCTTACCTGCGAGTGATTATTCCGCCTCGTTGTTGCTGGCGGTCAAACCGGACTTCTGCTTTTTATACGCCAGCGCCGCGGCCGGAACCGGTGCGGCTTTGCCGGTTTCCAGCCAGTCGCGCAGGCGATTAGCATCGGCGAAATGGGTGTACTTACCGAAGGCATCCAGCACCACCAGCGCCACCGGGCGGTTGTTGATCACCGTGCGCATTACCAGGCAGTGCCCGGCTTCATCGGTGTAACCGGTTTTGGTCAGCTGAATACGCCAGTCGTTTTTGTACACCAGATGATTGGTGTTACGGAACGGCAGCGCGTAGTTCGGATGTTTAAATACCGCAGTATCTTCTTTGGTGGTACTCAGTTCGCCAATCAGCGGGTACTGACGCGTGGCTTTCACCAGCTTAACCAAGTCTTCAGCACTGGAAACGTTCTGAATCGACAGGCCCGTCGGCTCCACATAGCGCGTGTGCGTCATGCCGAGTGAACGCGCTTTGGCGTTCATGGCGCGAATAAACGCATCGTAGCCGCCTGGATAGTGATGCGCCAGGCTGGCGGCAGCACGGTTTTCCGAGGACATCAGCGCCAGCAGCAGCATGTTGCGGCGGCTGATTTCGCTGTTCAGTTTGACGCGGGAGAACACGCCGCGCATTTCAGCGGTATGGCTGATATCCACCGACAGCATTTCATCCATCGGCAGTTTGGCATCCAGGACCACCATCGCCGTCATCACTTTGGTGAGTGAAGCGATCGGACGTACGCGGTTAGGATGGCTGGAAAACAGCACTTTGCCGTTTTCCAAATCAACAATCATGGCACTGCCAGAGGCGATTTGCGGTTGAGCAATCGGCGCCAGGTTAGAGAGTGCCGCCGGCGCAGCGTGCGCGGGCGTTACAGCGGCTGGCGCGGCGACAAAAAGCGCCAGCGACAGCAAGGAAATACGCATTTTTGCAGACATCGTGTCAAAAAAATCCGGTAAGGAGTTTTGCGCTGTGTTGAGACACAGGCCGCCCGCAACAATCCAGACAGGATGCGGGCTGGCAGCAGTATCATACGCACTTACCTGAGAAATTTCTTATCGAGATTGTTTCTGGGCGTTAAAAAGGTCGCCATGAATGGCGACCCTACGAGGTGAGTGCGTTTTTTGTAGGGTCGCCATTTATGGCGACCTGGCTAACCTCAGAACAACCGTGGCCCGTAACCCCACAAAATCACCGTCAGCGCCAGCAGCACCTCAAACACCAGTACACCAATCGCCAGCGTTGAACCGGAGAAACGCAGGCTCTCTTCACGGTCAATGCTCAGGAACACCGGGATACCGACATAAAGCAGATAACCGGTGTAAACCAGCGCCACCGCACCCGCCAGCACGCAAAGCCATACCAACGGATAGAGCGCCACCAGCCCGCTGAGGAACAGCGGCGTTGCCACATAGCCGGCAAACACCGTGCAGCGCTGTAGGCTAGGACGCTGCGGATAGTTACGTGCCATCCAGTGGATCACACGCCCCATCACCGCCACGCCGCCGAGAATAATCAGATAGAACAGAATGCCGAGACCGATACCGGTCAGTAGATTGAGTTGTACGAATTGCCCTTCGCCCAGATTCCAGCCCAGTTGCGTGGTCCCGATAAAGGCGCAGATCACCGGGATCGCCGCCATTAGCAGAACATGATGGGTGTAATGGTGCGAAACGCTCTCATTTTCCTGTTTAATATCGCGCATTTCCTGACCTGGATGCGCCAGTAAACCCCAGACATGATTCATACATCTACTCCTTTGCTGCGATGGGCTGCCCTTACAGCTAACGGCCTGATCAACGGAGGCAGCGTTAACTCAAGTATAATCGTCAGCGCCGTTTTTGCGGGTCGCCACACAAATTAAGCCGCTGGTATACACTAATAGCGATTTCACACTTTGCAGGGAGGATAATTTGCATCTCGATATCAATGGATTAATCACCCAATACGGTTATCTGGCGCTGCTGATTGGTTGTATCGCCGAAGGGGAAACGTTCACGCTGTTGGGCGGTGTGGCAGCGCATGAAGGCTTACTGCACTTCAGCGGCGTGGTGCTGGCGGCAATGGCGGGCGGCATCATTGGCGATCAGCTGCTGTTCTGGCTGGGACGTCGTTATGGCACGCGTATTTTGCGCCGTTTCAGTAAACATCAGGAAACCATCGGCAAAGCTAATCGGCTGATTCGCAAACATCCCAGCCTGTTCGTGATTGGCGTGCGCTTTATGTATGGCTTTCGCATTGTCGGGCCGATCATCATCGGCACCAGCCATCTCAAGCCGCTGCGCTTCTTTATTTTGAATGTGATTGGTGCGGCGCTGTGGTCGCTGATCTTTGTTTCGCTCGGCTACTTCGCCGGACAGATCGTTGCGCCCTGGCTGCACAAAATCGATCAGCACCTCAAGCCGGTATTGTGGCTGGCGGCAGCGGTGATTTTCGGCATCGTCCTGCGCTTTATCATTCGCCACTGGAACCGCCGCCGCGCCGGTTAATTACTGGTGGTAACCCTTAAACTGTGGATTGGCCAGCATAAAACCACCGTCGACAATAAACGATTGTCCGGTGGTATAGGTTGCCCACTCCGAGCAGAGCCACGCCACTAAACTCGCCACTTCACGCGTATCGCCGGGACGCCCAATCGGGATTTCCGGCATACGTCGCCCTTGCTGATCATCTTTCATATCGTTCATTGCGGTGGCAATTGCGCCCGGCGCGACCGCGTTCACCAGAATATGGTGCGGCAACAGACTCAACGCCATCGACTTGGTCAGGCCACCAAGCGCATGTTTGGCGGCGGTATAAGCAGTGGCATCCGGCAGTGGCGTGTGTTCATGCACCGAGGTGATGTTGATGATGCGTCCGCCGTCGCCCTGATCCACCATATGGCGCGCGGCAATCTGCCCACACAGAAACGCGCCATCGACATCCACATTGAACACCTTGCGCCAATCCTCAAAGGTTACGTCGAGAAAGTCGGCTTTGGTCATCACGCCGGCGTTGCTCACCAGCACATCGATGCGCCCCAGCGAGTTGATCAGCTGTGCCAGTTGCTGCGCGCCAGCTTGCGGATCGGAGAGATCGACCTGCCGCACCTGCGCCTGCTGTCCACGGCTCTCCACCATGCGTGCGGTTTCCTGGGCGCCCTCTTCATCCGAACTCCAGGTGATGCCAAGCGTATAGCCCGCTTCGGCCAGCATCACCGCACAGCTGCGACCAATGCCAGAACTGGATCCGGTGACCACAGCGACTTTCTGTTTTCCTGAGCTCATAACATTCTCCTGATTGAGGGTGTCTTTACAGTATAGAAGTTATCCTTCTGTGCCTCGGCGCCGCCGAATCTGCCGTTTCGTCTATAGTTAACAATTACATACGCATTAGGGGGCACGATGAGCGAGATAAAACGAAGAATAGACGACCACGGTGTGATTGGTGATTTACGCACCTGCGCCCTGATCGCGAATGACGGCACCATCGATTATTTGTGCTGGCCGGAGCTCGATAGCCCGTCGGTTTTCGCCGCCTTGCTCGACAGCGATGAGGCAGGCCTTTTCTCCCTCGCGCCGGACTGGAAACATGCCCGCCAGCAGCAGCTTTACCTGCCTGATACCAATATTCTGCAAACCCGCTGGCTGGATGACGCGGGCGTAGCAGAGATTACCGATTACATGCCGATTTGCGATGAACACAGCAAAGTGCCGCGTATCGTGCGTCGCGTGAAAATGGTACGCGGCACGGCAAAATTTCATCTGCTGTGCGCCCCGCGCCATGACTATGCACGCGCCGAAACCACCACCGAGCTGCGGCCCGGCGGCATCGCGTTTCTGGCGCCCGGACAACCCACGTTGCGTCTGAGCGCTACAGTGGTGATGACGCGCGAAAATCACAGCGCGGTGGCGGAATTCACCCTGAAAGCCGGTGAAACCGCCGAATTTGTCTTTGGTAACGATGACGATGCCAACGTGGCCAAGATCGCTACCGAGCAGTGTTTCCATGACACGCTGCAGTACTGGCGGCGCTGGAGCAGCCACAGTTCCTATCGCGGTCGCTGGCAAGAGATGGTGACGCGTTCGGCGCTGGCGCTGAAGCTGCTAACCTCGCATCAGCACGGTTCAATCGCCGCAGCCGCCACCTTTGGCTTACCGGAAGAGTTGGGCGGCGAGCGCAACTGGGATTATCGTGCCTCGTGGATCCGCGATGCCTCGTTCAGCATGTACGCGCTAATGCGCCTCGGCTACACCGAAGAAGCGCGCGACTTTACCAAATGGGTCGGCCGCTGCGTTGAACACAGCCACGACGATACGCCACACTTACAGGTGATGTATCGCCTCGACAGCGGCACCGAACTGCACGAAACCGAGTTGCTCAATCTTTCCGGCTACGCCAATTCGCGTCCAGTGCGCATCGGCAATGATGCCTGGCGTCAGACGCAGCTCGATATTTATGGCGAGCTGATGGATGCCATTTATCTCGCCAACAAATATGGCGAGGCGATTTCACATCGCGGCTGGAAGTACGTCTCCGATATGATCGATTACGTCTGCGTTAACTGGAATCAGCCCGATGCTGGCATCTGGGAGATGCGCGGTGAGCCGGAGCATTTCCTGCATTCACGCCTGATGTGTTGGGTAGCATTGGATCGCGCGCTGCGATTGGGCATGAAGCGTTCATTGCCGATGCCGTACGAACGCTGGGATCGGGTGCGCAGCGAGATCCGCGACGATATCTGGCAGAACTTCTGGAACCCGGAACTGGGCCATTTCACCGCCACGCGCGGCGGAACCTTCCTTGATGCGTCGATGCTGCTGATGCCGCTGGTGCGCTTTGTCAGCTCCACCGATCCCGACTGGATTTCGACGCTGGATGCGATTAAAACGCATCTGGTGAGCGACGGTTTAGTTCGACGCTATAACATTCACGAGACGCCTGCCGATGCTTTAACCGGTGGCGAAGGATCCTTTGCCGCCTGTTCATTCTGGTATGTGGAGTGTCTGGCGCGTGCGGGTCGCGTACATGAGGCGCATTTTGAGTTTGAAAAGTTGCTGAGTTACGCCAATCCGCTCGGTCTGTATGCCGAAGAGTTCACTTCGCACGGCGAAGCATTGGGTAACATGCCGCAGGCGTTGACGCATCTGGCATTAATCAGTGCCGCTTTTTTCCTCAATCGTAAACTGAGTAATGAAGTGACGCTGTGGCAGCCGTGAAAATTCACATTTTGGGCTGCGGATCCAAGAGAATTGTCTGGTAAAGACAAGGAATTGCGTAAAGTATCTGCAGCCAGTAAAAATCCTGATTTCCATCAATGCGTCAATGCACATATAATGCGCAGCGGGTCATACTGACCACGATGGATTCGACACACTGACAAGCCTGAAACATGGCCATAACGACTTGAAAAACATGAAAATGAGCATTCGCGCGTTCGCTTCACTCGCCCTCGCACTGGCGGCGTTCAGCCAGTCGGCATTTGCAGTAGTCTATCCGCTGCCGCCGGCTAACAGCCGTCTGATCGGCGAAAACATTGAAATCACCGTACCTGATGACAGCAAACTTCCGCTGGAAGCCTTTGCTGCTCAGTATCAGATGGGCCTCAGCAACATGCTGGAAGCCAATCCGGGCGTTGACGTTTATCTGCCGAAAGCTGGCACTAAAATGATCATCCCACAGCAGCTGATTCTGCCTGACGCGCCGCGTGAAGGCATCGTGATCAACAGCGCTGAGATGCGTCTTTACTACTACCCGAAAGGCACCAAGACTGTAGTCGTGCTGCCAATCGGTATCGGCGAGCTGGGTAAAGATACGCCGATCAACTGGACTACTGCGGTTGAGCGTAAGAAAGATGGCCCAACCTGGACGCCAACCAAAGCGATGCACGCAGAATATGCGGCACGCGGCGAGAGCATTCCTGCGGTGTTCCCGGCTGGCCCGGATAACCCGATGGGTCTGCACGCGCTGTATATCGGCCGCCTGTATGCGATTCACGGCACTAACGCCAACTTCGGTATCGGTCTGCGCGTGAGCCACGGCTGTGTGCGTCTGCGTGCTGACGACATCAAATGGCTGTTCGACAACGTGCCGGTTGGCACCCGCGTTCAGTTCATCGATCAGCCGGTGAAAGCCACCGTTGAGCCAGATGGTTCGCGCTATGTGGAAGTGCACAATCCGCTGTCGACCACCGAAGAGCAGTTTAACTCACGTGAAGTGGTGCCGATCAACCTGACTTCAGCTGTGACCAAAGTGATTGCCGATGCCAGCACCAACCAGGATGCGGTCAACAACGCTATCCAGGCGCGTAACGGTATGCCGATCAAGATTAACGGTCCAGCAGGCGAAGTTCAGCCAGCACCGGTTCCGGTTCAGGAGTCTTCTGACGCATTGCCGAAAGAAGAGCCAATGACACCGCAAGGTATCAACGGCGCAGCGCCAGCGGCGCAGCCGACCACCAGCCTGTAATCGCGGTTTAAGAAGGTCGCCATAAATGGCGACCCTACAAAACCGCACCCGTAGGGTTGCCATTTATGGCAACCTTGCCAAATCAATCCCGCGGTCGTCGAAACGCCAGCCAACCCGCCACCAACGTAAACGCCAGCACCACCAACACCAGCAGCAAAAAACCGTGCGGATTATTCGCCAGCGGAATCCCGCCCACGTTCATCCCAAAAAATCCCGCCACGATATTGATCGGCAGCGCCAGCACGGTAATCACCGTCAGCAAAAACAGCGTGCGGTTGCTCTGCTCCATTAATCGCGCGGCGATCTCTTCCTGCAACAAACGAATCCGCTCCATCAAGCTCGCCAAATCATTCAGCGCCACGCTGAACTCTTCGGTGAAAATCCGCAGCTCGCCTAATGGTTCACGCTTCAGCCATTTGGGCGGACGATTCAACAGGCGGAACAGCGCCGCCGGTTCCGGTGCCAGTAAACGCTGCACGCGCAGCAGCATGCGACGCAGTTGCCCCAGCTCGCGGCGGTTGGTTTTGATTGCCGCACTCAGCAACCGCTCTTCAATCGCATCCACCGCCTGACTGGATCGCCGCACCACCTGCTCCAGCTGCGCTTCCTGCTCACCAAGCAGCCACAGCAGCATCGCATCCGGCTCGGCGAACTTCAGGCGGTCCATCTGCTGATGCATGCGTTCAATCATGCCAACCGGGCGAAAACGCGCGGTGACCACCACACGCGGGCAGCACCACATCCACAATGTGGCGTTCTGCGTGCTGCGCTCCTCTTTACTGAAAGTCACGTCATTGAGCACCGCCAGCAGCGCATCGTTTTGATGGGCTAAACGGGTGCGCGGCGAAGCCGAATGTATCTCGTCGAAAAAATCGTGGTCTACGCCAAAGTGGTCCTGAACCCAACGCTCTGCACGTGCGTGATTAAGGTTGATGTGCAGCCAGATAAAGTACGACTCCGGCAGCTGCTGCTGCGCCAGCTGGGCCGCTTCGCGCGCATTGAGGCGCTGAGGCGGCGACGCGGGGGTAAACAGATAACCGTGAATCAATCCGGCGACTTCATTGTTGAAGTCCGGCAGCGAGGCGAGTGGTAGTACGGGCTGGAGCATTAGCAGGTCATTCCGCAGCGGTCAGATCCACAGCGTGCGACAGCTTTGTTGCAGCACGATGACACAGCGTGATCGCCATCATCATTCTGTCATACAAACCACGTATCACACTGCCATTAACGGATGCCGTTCGAGCATCGTGATTTAACACTGAGGTGTTTTATGGCTGAAAACAGTTTACCTGCATCGACCTCCTCGTCCCACAGCGGACGCCCGAACCTTAACCGCGGCAACGGTCCAGCCTCACGCCTGATCTTTGTACTGTTGCTGATCGCTGGCCTGATGTATGCCGGCATTAACCTGTTTAATGATGTTGAAGAGACTGGCGCGCCGGTCACCAGTTATACGCCATTCGTACTGCTTGGCGTGGCGCTGATCATCGCGCTCGGCTTTGAATTTGTGAACGGTTTCCACGATACCGCCAACGCCGTAGCCACCGTGATCTACACCCATTCGCTGTCGCCGGGCGTGGCGGTAATGTGGTCCGGTTTCTGTAACTTTTTGGGCGTGCTGCTCTCCAGCGGCGTGGTGGCGTTCGGCATCATCTCGCTGTTGCCGGTGGAGTTGATTCTGCAAGCGGGCAGCGGCCACGGCTTTGCCATGGTGTATGCGCTGCTGTTCTCGGCGATTATCTGGAACCTCGGCACCTGGTATTTCGGTTTGCCGGCCTCCTCTTCGCATACGCTGATCGGTTCGATCATCGGCGTCGGCGTGGCGAACGCCTTACTGCATGGTCGCAGCGGCACCAGCGGTGTGGATTGGGATCAGGCGATTAAAGTCGGTTACGCGCTGCTGCTGTCGCCAATTGTCGGCTTCGTCTGTGCCGCCCTGTTGCTGCTGGCGATGAAAGCCTTTATCCGTAATCGCCAGCTGTATGAAGCGCCAAAGGGCAATCAGCCGCCACCGGTATGGATTCGCGGCTTGCTGATCCTCACCTGCACCGGCGTCTCTTTCGCCCACGGTTCGAATGACGGCCAAAAAGGCATGGGCTTAATCATGTTGATTCTGGTCGGCACCATGCCGATTGCCTATGCGCTGAACCGCTCGCTGCCGCCGGAGCAGATTCCGCGCGTCGCCGCCTTAACTCAGGTGACGGAACAGCAGCTGCTAACGCTGCAACCCGTGCCCGCTGCCATGCCCGCGCCGCGTGAAGTGCTGACCGAATTCGTGCGCACCAACCAAAATCGCCCGCAAGTGTTACCGGCGCTCGGCATGATGCTCGGCGATATCGGCGACCAGATTCGTCGCTATGGCGCGGTGGAGAATATTCCGGCGCAGGCGGTGACTAACACGCGAAACGACATGTATCTGGCATCGGAAACCATCAAGCATCTGCAAAATGCCAAAGTGACGCTGCCGGAAGAGACCGCGCGCAACCTGGCGGCGGTGAAGAAAGAGCTGGATGCCGCCACGCGCTTTATCCCGATGTGGGTGAAAGTGGTGGTGGCGATAGCGCTGGGTCTCGGCACCATGGTCGGCTGGCGTCGCATCGTGGTAACGGTGGGTGAACGCATCGGTAAAACCCATCTCACCTACGCGCAAGGGGCCAGCGCCGAGCTGGTGGCAATGGCGACCATCGGCGCGGCTGATGTGTTTGGCCTGCCGGTTTCCACCACGCATGTGCTCTCTTCAGGCGTCGCCGGTTCGATGGCCGCCAACCGTTCAGGTTTGCAACTTTCCACCATCCGCAATCTGGCGATGGCGTGGGTGCTGACGCTGCCGGTTTCTGTTTTACTTTCGGGGCTCCTTTACGCCCTGTTTATCCACCTGTAACGGGAGAAAATAATGGCGACACACGACAATAGCTTCCACAGCGAGACCTTTAATCAGCGTCTGCTGCAGGAGTTTTACGACAGCTACGACGAAGAGCTGGAGATGGAGCTGGATGACCTGCGTTTTAACGACAGCGGCGAGCCGCAGGCTGATGACGATAAAGCCTTTCGTCGTCGTTATTTCCGCGAGCTGCTGCATCTGCAAGGCGAGCTGGTCAAGCTGCAGGATTGGGTGATGCGCACCGGACATCGCGTGGTGATTCTGTTTGAAGGGCGCGATGCGGCGGGTAAAGGCGGCGTGATCAAACGTATCACTCAGCGTCTCAATCCGCGCACCTGTCGTGTAGCCGCCCTGCCCGCGCCCAACGATCGCGAGAAAACGCAGTGGTATTTTCAGCGCTATATCGCCCATCTGCCGGCCGCCGGTGAGATCGTGATGTTTGACCGCAGCTGGTACAACCGTGCGGGCGTTGAGCGCGTTATGGGTTTCTGCAACGAAGATGAAGTGGAAGAGTTTTACCGCAGCGTGCCGGAGTTTGAAAAAATGCTGACGCGCAGCGGCATCCAGATCATCAAATACTGGTTCTCAATCACCGATGAAGAGCAGGAATTGCGCTTCCTCAGCCGCATTCACGATCCGCTCAAACAGTGGAAACTGAGCCCGATGGATCTCGAAAGCCGTCGTCGCTGGGAAGATTACACCGAGGCGAAAGAGGAGATGCTGGAGCGCACCAATATTCCCGAAGCGCCGTGGTGGGTGGTACAAGGCGTGGATAAGAAGCGTGCGCGACTCAACTGCATCAGCCATTTGCTGCAGCAGATGCCGTACGAAGAGAGTGAAGCCAAACCGATTATGCTACCGCCGCGCGAACGTTCCGAAGACTATCGCCGCGCGCCGGTACCCGAGCACATGGTGGTGCCGGAGAAATACTAAAGCGCTTGCGCGGCCGTCTGGCGGCCGTGCTGTTGGTGCAGGCGCAGCGTGATGGCAAACGCGCCCAGCACCATCAGTGCCGCCGCAAGATAGACTGACTGCATGCCCCAATGACCAATCAGCAAGCCCGCTACCGGCCCGGTTAATCCCAGCCCTAAATCGAGAAACGCCGAATAGGTGCCAAGCGCCGAACCCTGATCCTGCTGCTGTACGCGCTTCACCGCTTCCACCCCGAGCGCCGGGAACACCAGCGAGAAACCGCCGCCGGTAAGGAACGCGCCCAAATCCACCAGCCAAATGCTGTCGGCCTGCCAAATCAGCAGCAATCCGGCACACTCCAGCACGAACGACACCAGCGCCACCTTCAGGCCTCCGAAACGTGTGATGTAGCGGCCAAAACCGAGGCGCACAATCACAAAGCCGAGGCTGAACAGCGTCAGCGCGAACGCGGCTCCGCTCCAGTCGCGGCTGGCGAAATAGAGGGTGATAAAGGTGGAGATCACGCCGAAGCCGATGGTGCCAAAACCGAGCGCCAGACCAAACATCCACACGCGGCTGACCACACGATGAAACGGAATGCGCACGCCGGCGGTGACACTGACGCCCGCTTTGCGGCTCGCCATCCAGAATCCGGCAACTCCCATGATCGCCACCAAACCCGCAAAGCCACTGATGCCAAACCATTGATTGAGCAGCACGCCGAGCGGCGCACCAATCGCCATGGCGAAATAGGTCGCCACGCCGTTCCACGAGATCACGCGCGCGGTTTGCAGCGGGCCGACAATGTTCATGCCCCACAGCGTGGATCCGGTGCTGCTAAAACTTTCACCGACGCCGAGGAACAGGCGCCCCGCCGCCAGCAGCGCCAGGCTCAACAGCGGCATATCGCTGCACAGCGCGGCGATAATCGATAGCACGCCGCTCATGCCGCAGAACACCAATCCCATCATCACCACGCGTTTTGGACCGTAGCGATCCGCCAGACGACCGGAGTGCGGGCGGCTTAATAGCGTGGCGAAGTATTGCAGACTGATGATTAATCCGGCGATGAATGAGCTGAATCCAAGCTGGTTATGCACAAATCCCGGCAGCACCGCGAGCGGCAAACCCACCGAAAGGTAGCAAAAGAAGGTGAAGACAATGACGGAGAGAATACGTTTATTTAACTGAGCGTTACTCAGTACAGCGGCGTCAGACATGGAAGGTGGCGTCGGGGATCAGGATGAAAGTAGGCGATAACTATAACCTTAGCGTGCTAAGAGATCGCGGATTTTTTAATTATTAAGTTTATATGCACTTGTATGAGAAGGTCGCCATGAATGGCGACCCTACAAAGGATTGGCGCGTTTTTCGTAGGGTGCGCAGCATTACGCCATAAATGGCGATCCGACAATGGTTTTGCGGAATTAAGTGATGATTGCTGATGCATGCCGCTCAATCGCGGTGGCGATTTCGGCGGAGACTTTGAGGGTGCGAACTTCGCTGAACATGCCGTCGGCTTGGTGATACGCCTTGCGCAGGTAGCCAAGCCACTGCTTGATGCGCGCCACGTGATACATGCCGGTATCGCCCTGCTTTTCCAGCTGGGTGTACTTCAGCAACAATGCGACCACATCAGACCACGGCATCGGCGCTTCGTTGTACTTCACAACCCGCGCCAGATTCGGCACGTTGAGCGCACCGCGTCCAATCATCACCGCATCACAGCCGGTAATGCGCATGCAATCCTGCGCGTCCTGCCAGTTCCAGATTTCACCGTTGGCGATCACCGGAATGCGCAGACGCTGGCGGATTTCGCCAATCGCCTGCCAGTTAATGCTTTCGGCGCGATAGCCATCTTCTTTGGTACGACCGTGCACCACCAACTCGCTGGCACCGGCTTGCTGCACCGCATCGGCGATCTCAAAGCGACGATCGCCGGAATCCCAGCCCAATCGCACTTTCACCGTCACCGGCAAATGATCCGGCACCGCTTCACGCATCGCTTTCGCGCCGCGATAGATCAGTTCGGGATCTTTCAGCAAGGTGGCACCGCCGCCGCTGCCGTTTACCAGCTTCGACGGACAGCCGCAGTTGAGATCAACGCCCCAGGAACCGAGTTCCACCGCGCGCGCGGCGTTCTCTGCCAGCCACTCGGGATATTGCCCAAGCAACTGCATGCGAACGCGCGTGCCTGACGGCGTGCGGCTGTGGTTATGCAGCTCAGGACACAAACGATAGAAGGATTTTACCGGCAGCAGCTGATCGACCACGCGCAAAAACTCGGTCACGCATAAGTCATAATCATTAACCCCGGAGAGCAGCTCACGCACCAGCGAATCAAGCACGCCCTCCATCGGCGCCAGCAAAACCCTCATGACGTTAGGCGTTCCCGGTTTTCTTTGGTGCCGGACGACGACGACCGCTGTTGGCGGCTGGCGCGGCCTGGCTTGCGCCCTGCGCTGGACGACGCGCTGAACGCGCTTCACCCTGCGGACGTGGTGCATTGCCGCTGTGTGGACGAGAAACGTTGCCGCCCTGTCCGCGACCCTGGCCTTGACCGCGTCCACCTTGACCGCGACCGCCGCCCTGCTGCTGACGACCGTTCTGGATTGGCTCGGCTTTGATGCTTGGATCGACTTCGAAACCAGGCAGCTCGATGCGTGGGATTTCACGCTTCAGCAGACGCTCAATGTCACGCAGCAGTTTGTGTTCATCAACACACACCAGCGACAGTGCCGCTCCGGTAGCAGCTGCACGGCCGGTACGACCGATACGGTGCACGTAATCTTCCGCCACGTTTGGCAGCTCGTAGTTCACCACGTGTGGCAGCTCTTCGATATCCAGACCACGCGCCGCGATGTCGGTGGCAACCAACACGCGAATACCGCCAGATTTGAAGTCAGCCAATGCACGAGTACGAGCGCCCTGGCTCTTGTTGCCGTGGATCGCGGCGGCAGTGATGCCGTCTTTGTTCAGCTGTTCAGCCAGGTGGTTGGCGCCGTGTTTGGTACGGGTGAAGACCAGCACTTGCTGCCAGTTATCACGGCCAATCATCAGCGACAGCAGTTCCCGCTTGCGCTTCTTATCCACGAAATGCACTTGCTGGGAAACCTGCTCAGATGCGGTGTTACGGCGCGCAACTTCAACCTGTTCTGGGTTGGTGAGCAGTTTTTCCGCCAGCGTTTTGATCTCGTCAGAGAAGGTGGCAGAGAACAGCAGGTTCTGACGCTTAGCAGGCAGACGCGCCAGCACGCGACGGATGTCGTGGATGAAGCCCATGTCGAGCATGCGATCCGCTTCATCCAGCACGAGGATTTCAACCTGTGACAGATCAACTGCGTTCTGGTGTGCCAGATCGAGCAGACGGCCCGGTGTTGCCACCAATACGTCAACGCCGCCGCGCAGTTTCATCATCTGCGGGTTGATGCTCACGCCGCCGAAGACCACCAGCGAACGGATATCCAGATATTGGCTGTACTCACGCACGTTCTCGCCAACCTGAGCCGCCAGTTCGCGGGTCGGGGTCAGGATCAGCGCACGCACCGGACGGCGGCCACGCGCCGTGGACGGTTTTGCAGTCAGACGCTGCAGCAATGGCAGCGTAAAGCCGGCGGTTTTACCGGTGCCGGTTTGGGCGCTCGCCAGCAGGTCACGACCAGCCAGCACCACAGGAATTGCCTGACGCTGAATCGGCGTCGGCTCTTGGTAGCCTTGTTCTGCTACCGCACGCAAAATATCGGCACTTAAGCCGAGAGAGTCAAATGACATGCAGGTGTATTACTCCGAACCGTCCTGATCGCCGTAAGCGATGTAGTTTTCAGGAGGGATATGACGCAAGCGCTGGGCTCACGTGTGAAAAGGGCACAAACTACCATGCGTAAGGGCGCGAGTTTAGCAGCTTTCCGCGCGTACAGCATCCATAAAAAAAGGAGCCGCATTCGGCTCCTTTTTGTCAGGTCCGCAGGATTGCGGTCCCTAATCGATCAACTGCGCTTCTTCTCGATGCGCTGGACCGGCTCTTTCGCCAGCAGTGATACCAGCGCCGGTCCCACCAACATCACCACGCCGAGGATACCAATCAGCAGGTTGTTGTGGATAAAGCGGGAGATCAGGAACAGCGTTAACATCGCTGCGCCAAAGTAGTACGTGGTGGTCACCTCTTCGAGGGAGTCACCCATTCTACGTAAACGGGCACTACGCTGCATGACCAGCATGGTAATAAATACCACCGCATAAGCTGCCACCAGGGTACTGCTCACTTCAACCAGCGCCCTATGTTTCCAGCCCCAAACCAGCGCGGCAATCACCAGCAGGTGCATTGCAATGTGCAAACAGGTTTGTCCGGTAACAATCTGAACACGATTAGACCATTTCATTCTCTTCTCCTGGCAGACCCAACAGGTCGCCCAAGTGTATCTGGCTGGAGGCCAGACGAACGTCCTCAATGTAAAGCAAATTTCGGATTACGCCCTAATTTTCTGCCCTTAACACCATCCATTTGTGACAAAGACTACACTTTGTGCTGTTGATGATGAAAAGGAGCGCGTCGAAGTATGCCACAAAATACGCAAGGATTTTCATTTAAAGTCCTGACGATCAATACCCACAAGGGGTTCACCAGCTTTAATCGCCGCTTTATCCTGCCGGAATTGCGCGACGCAGTCCGCGCCACATCGGCGGATATCGTCTTCCTGCAAGAGGTGATGGGCACCCACGCTATCCATTCACTGAACATCGAAAACTGGCCGGAAACCTCACATTATGAGTTTCTGGCCGATACCATGTGGGACGATTTCGCCTATGGCCGCAACGCCGTTTATCCCGAGGGACATCACGGGAACGCGATATTGTCACGATTTCCCATCGTTGAATATGAGAACCGCGATATTTCCGTCGCCGGAAGTGAAAAGCGCGGCATGTTGCACTGCCAAATCCGCCTGCCAGATCGTGCTGAGCCGCTGCATGTGTTCTGCGTGCATCTCGGTCTGAAAGAGAAGCATCGTCAGGCGCAGATGAAGATGATGTGCGACTTCATCGATACGCTGTCGCCCGATGCGCCATTGGTGGTGGCCGGTGATTTTAATGACTGGCAGGTCAGCGCCAATCGCTTTCTCAAGCGCGCGGTGGGCTTAGAGGAAGTGTTCAGCATCAAAACCGGCCGCCCTGCCCGCACCTTTCCGGCACGTTTTCCGCTGTTGAGGCTTGATCGTATCTACATCCGCAACGCCACGGTAAGTAAGCCGTGGGCGCTGCCGGTTAAACCATGGTCACACCTGTCCGATCATGCGCCATTAGCGGTGGAGATTTTCCTATGAGTTTCAATTGGCGCGACGGTAATCAGCTCCGTTTACTTGAAAACGGTGACGCATTTTTCCCGCGCGTGTTGAGCGCGATTCAGCGCGCCGAGCGCACGCTGCTGCTGGAAACCTTTATTCTGTTTGAAGATGAAGTGGGTAACGACCTGCACGAAGCGTTGCTTAACGCAGCGCAGCGTGGAGTGAAAGTTGAAGTGATGGTCGATGGTTACGGCTCGCCGGATCTCTCCGATCGCTTTGTCGATAGCCTGACCGCCGCTGGCGTGCGCTTTATCTATTACGATCCGCGTCCGTTAGTGCTCGGTATGCGCACCAACGTGTTCCGCCGTCTGCATCGCAAAATTGTGGTGATCGATGAAGCGATCGCCTTTGTCGGCGGCATCAACTTCTCCGCCGAGCACAACATCGATTTTGGCGCGCAAGCCAAACAGGATTATGCGGTGGAGGTGAAAGGCCCGGTGGTTTTGGATATTACCCAGTATGTGCAGCAACAAATGGGCAGCGAACAGCACACGCGGCGCTGGTGGGGCGCGCGTTCCCACCGCCCGGCGGTTAATGCCATGCCCGGTGAAGCGCAGGTGCTGTTTGTCTATCGCGATAACGACGAACACCGCGACGACATTGAGCAGCACTATCTCGCCATGCTGCGCAAAGCCCAGAAGGATGTGATCATCGCCAACGCCTACTTCTTCCCCGGCTATCGTTTGCTGCGTGAGATGCGCAGCGCGGCACAGCGCGGCGTGCGCGTCAGGCTGATTGTGCAGGGCGAACCCGATATGCCGATCGTTAAAGTTGGTGCCGAGCTGCTGTACAACTATTTGGTCGATGGTGGCGTAGAAGTGTATGAATACTGCCGCCGCCCGCTGCACGGCAAAATTGCGGTGCAGGATCAGCAGTGGTCCACCGTCGGCTCCAGCAACCTCGATCCGTTGAGTTTATCCCTCAATCTGGAAGCCAACTTGATGGTGCACGATCACGCCTTCAACCAGACGCTGCGCGACAATCTGGAGTTGCTGATTCAGCAGGATTGTGTGCGCGTGGAGGATGACAAGCTGCCGCCGCGCAACTGGTGGCAGCTAACCAAAGGCGTGATTGTGTTTCACTTTTTACGCCACTTTCCGGCTATCGCCGGTTGGTTGCCTGCGCATACGCCGCACTTGTCGCAGGTTGCGCCGCCGGTGCAACCTGAAATGGAAACCCAGGATCGGGTTGAAGCCGATAATCCAGGAGCGAAACCCTAATGTCGAAAAAGAATCCGCGCTGGCAACTGGCGAAAAAAATCCTCACCTGGCTGTTTTTTATCGCAGTGATTGTGCTGCTGGTGGTGTATGCACGCAAGGTGAATTGGGAAGACGTCTATACCGTCATCGTCGGCTACAACCGCTATGTGGTGCTGAGCGCTGCCGCGCTGGTGGTGGTGAGTTATCTGACTTATGGCCTTTACGACCTGATTGGACGCGCGTACTGCGGCCATAAGCTGGCGAAGCGTCAGGTGATGCTGGTGTCGTTTATCTGTTATGCCTTCAACCTGACGCTCAGCACCTGGGTTGGCGGCGTGGCGATGCGTTATCGGCTCTACTCGCGACTCGGTTTGCCGGGAAACACCATTACGCGCATTTTCTCGCTGAGCATCGCCACCAACTGGCTCGGCTATATTCTGCTGGCCGGCGTGGTGTTTGCGGCGGGCATGGTGCCAATTCCTTCCGGCTGGTTCATTGGCGAAACCACGCTGCGCATTATTGGCGTAGTGCTGCTGGTGATGGTGGCTGTCTATTTGTGGGCGTGCGCCTTTGCGAAGAAGCGCCGCTGGACGGTAAAAGGCCAGCATCTGCAGTTGCCTTCGCTGCGCATGGCGCTGTTCCAGTTTGCCGTCTCCTGCGCCAACTGGATGGTGATGGGCATGATTATCTGGCTGCTGCTGGCGCGTCAGGTGGATTATCCGATCGTGCTGGGCGTGCTGTTGATCAGCAGTATCGCGGGTGTGATTATTCATATCCCGGCCGGGATTGGCGTGCTGGAAGCGGTATTTTTGGCGCTGCTGAGTGGGCAACATGCCTCGCATGGCAGCATTATCGCGGCGCTGCTGGCTTATCGCGTGCTCTACTTTATTCTGCCGCTGTTGGTGGCGCTGGTGCTCTATTTGTGGCTGGAGAGCCGCGCGAAGCATTTGCGGCAGAAGAATGAGCAGAAGATGGAGAAATCGGTTTCGCGGTAAATATCCTCGTAGGGTCGGCATTTATGCCGACCTGGTCACCATCAATGGCGACCCTACGAAGATACACGAGGATTAGCGGCGGTTGCCGAAGATGCGCAGCAGCATCAGGAACAGGTTGATAAAGTCGAGATACAGCGTAAGCGCGCCCATGATGGAAGTGCGACGCAGGTTCTCTTTGTCGTTCACGTTGATGTTCTCGCCAATCGCCTTCAGCTTCTGCGTGTCATAGGCGGTTAAGCCAACAAACACCACCACGCCGATATAGGTGATCGCCCACATCAGTGCCGGGCTTTTCAGCCAGAAGTTCACCAGCGACGCCAGCAAAATACCGATCAGCGCCATAAACAGCAGGCTGCCAAAACGGCTCAGGTCGCGCTTGGTGGTGTAACCGTAGAAGCTCATGGCACCGAACATCCCGGCCGTCACAAAGAAGGTGCTGGCAATCGATGAGTAGGTGTAAACGAGGAAAATACTCGCCATTGTCAGGCCGGTCAGCGCCGAATAGAGCATAAACAGCGCGGTGGCGACCGCGCCGCTCATCCGTTGCACCATGCCAGACAGCACAAACACCAGCGCCAGCTGCGCGATGATCAGACCAAAGAAAGTGATACGGTTAGCAAACACCAGTTCCATTACTGCAGGTGTGCGGGCAGCAAACCACGAAACAAACGCGGTGAGCAGCAAGCCGCAGGTCATCCAGCCATACACCTGCGCCATGTAGGTCTGCAGCGAGGTGGATGCCTGCTGCACGATTGAATCATTACGTGGATATCGATCCATGAAGCGCCTCATTAGCTTTTACGTTAACAAACTCTGTAAGTGTGGAGTGTACACCCGTTTGCGTCAACGGCGCGTCAAGCACTGTTGATAGCGGCCATTAACGCGCTGGGCAAACCACGCGGTGGTGAGATTGCGGGTGATTTTCGGGCTCTCCAGTTTGATGCCCGGCAGCATTTCGCGCGGCAGACGTTTTCCGGCCATCTTATCGGCGAGAATAAAGGTCTGCTTCCACAGCGTGCTTTTGGCAAAATCTTCGCTGTCGCCCTTCTCCAAATCGCGGCGGATTTCACGATTGCTCATATCCAGCTGCTTGCTCAGGCTGCGCACCGCCAGTTCGGTGGAGCCGGCCTGCTCGCTGCCATACATAATCAAGTCGCCATCCAGTTCCAGCTTGATGCCGCTGGCGCGTGCAATCGCCGCCTGGAATGCCGCGTTGCGGCTGGCGTACCAACCGGCGTTGAAGTCGGCGAAGCGATAGAGCGGCTGGCTGTAATCGGCCGGATAGCCAAGTAGATGCAGCGTGCCGAAGTAGATACCACCGCGACGGGTGAAGACTTCTCGACGAATCGAACCGTCAACCGCATACGGATAGCCTTTGGCGTGCGCTTCCGCAAACTCAATGCTGACCTGCATCGGCCCGCCGGTATGAATCGGGTTAAGGTTGCCAAACAGCTTCTGCCCCATCGGCACCATATCGATGAAATCATCAAAGATGGCGCTCAGTTCTTTCTCGCTGCGCACTTTATCCAGACGCGCGGCATAGCTTTCACCGTTCGGCGATTTGATCAGCAGCGCGGTGCGCACCAGAAATGCCGGAACGTGTACTTTGGCGGCGCGGCGATCGATTTCGCCCCAGGCGATTTTCGGTAAGCCCGGCACTTCCGCATCAGCACTGAAGTTGGACTCCTGATCGGTGACGGCAATCACCGCGCAGATGTTGCTGACGCTGGCATCGATTTGCTGCACGCGGAACGCGGTATAGATGTCGTCGGCCCAGGAGGATTTTTGCTTCACGTCGCTTGGCAACAACTGCTGGATTTGGCTTTTCACATCGGCGGGCTGACGTGCAGGCACCTGCGGCTCTTTTTTGGTGCTACAACCAACTAGCACCAGCGCAGCCAGCAATGCTGCGCCTTTCATCATCTTGCTCGTGTTCATCCTGCTCCCTGACGCCAACAAAAACCGTACCTTAACGTTTTCAGTGGCCTGCCGCTATCGGAGCCGGAGGATTTTGCGCGCTAGCTCCAGCGCTCAGCGGCCTGATGATCGCTGTCGCGGGCATCAACCCAGCGATCGCCTGCAGCGGTAGCTTCGCGCTTCCAGAACGGTGCGCGGGTTTTCAGGTAATCCATGATGAACTCAGTAGCAGCGAAGGCGCTGCTACGATGTGCGCTGCTGACGCCCACAAACACAATTTCATCGCCGGGGAACAGTTCGCCAACGCGATGAATCACCGTGACCTGCTGCAGCGCCCAGCGCTGACGCGCATCTTCAACAATATCGGCCAGCGCTTTTTCCGTCATGCCGGGATAGTGCTCCAGCGTCAAGGCCGCCACACTAGCGCCGAGATTGTGATTGCGCACTTTGCCGGTGAAAGTAACAACCGCGCCATCGCTGTCATGCGCGGCAAGTTTTTCGTACTCTTCGCCGACGTTAAAAGGCTCTGATCCCACACGAATCCGCGTTTCCATCATCAGCCTCCAGTGACCGGCGGGAAAAAGGCCACTTCATCACCGGCACGCAGCGGATGAGTCATCGGCACCAGCGTTTGGTTTACCGCCGCCAGCAGCTTGCCAGATTCCAGCGCCAGCGCCCAGCGATCGCCCTTCTCCGCTAACGCCGCGCGCAATGTCGCGACGTCATCATATTCTGGAGCCAAATCAAGTGAGCTGGTTCCGGTCAATTCACGCACCTGAGCAAAAAACAGCACCTTAATCATGGCTCACCGCCTTGAAATCGCCGGACTTGCCGCCGCTTTTAGTCAGCAAACGTAGCTGGTCGATGACGATGTCTTTTTGCACCGCTTTGCACATGTCATAGATGGTCAGCGCCGCGACGGATGCCGCCGTCAACGCTTCCATCTCGACGCCGGTTTTGCCCGTCAGACGACACAGCGAGGTGACGCGCACGCGATTGTGCTCAGGTTCAGCAATCAAACTGACTTCCACTTTGCTCAGCATCAGCGGATGACAGAGCGGAATCAGTTCCCAGGTGCGTTTTGCCGCCTGAATACCGGCGATGCGCGCGGTGGCGAACACGTCACCTTTATGATGGCTGCCGTCAATAATCATCTGCAGCGTTTCGGCGCTCATCAGCACCAGCGCTTCGGCCTGCGCTTCGCGCACCGTTTCGGTTTTGCCAGAGACATCCACCATGTGGGCTTCGCCAGCGGCATTGATATGAGTTAACGATGACATGCTTACAACTTCTTCAAATGTGAGACGAAATTACACGGACGCGTACGCGCATCCAGCTGATCTTCAATAATGCGTTCCCAGGCGCTGCGGCAGGCGTTGGTCGATCCCGGCACGGCAAAAATCAGCGTTTGATTGGCTAATCCAGCCACCGCGCGCGACTGCAGCGTTGAGCTGCCAATCTCTTCATAGGAGATCATGCGGAACAGCTCGCCAAAGCCTTCGATTTCGCGGTCCAGCAGCGGCAGCAACGCTTCTGGCGTGCTGTTTTTGCTGTTGAAGCCGGTGCCGCCGTTAACGATCACCACTTGCACATCGTCGCTGGCGATCCAGCGCGACACCGTGGCGCGAATGCGATAGCGGTTATCCGGCACAATCGCGCGATCCACCACCTGATGTCCGGCTTCCGCCAGCGCTTCACGCAGATAATCGCCGGATGTGTCATTGCTGGCATCGCGGCTATCCGAGACGGTCATCACCGCCACATTTAAGGCGACAAATTCGCCAGAAGGTTTACCCATGGCCGTAACTCCTGTGTTTAGCCACCAATAAAGGAGAGATTTTGTGTGATGCCGGTGTTGCCCTGATGCAGGAAATGCGTCTGCTTTTTCTGTCCAAGGCTGTGCGCAATGCGTGCCTGCAACGCATCTTGCTGATCGTCAGAGGCCAGCAGATCGCGCAGCGACACGCCGCCATCGCCAAACAGGCACAGATGCAAATTGCCCAGCGCCGAGACGCGCAGGCGGTTGCAGCTGGCACAGAAATCTTTCTCGTACGGCATGATCAGGCCCACTTCGCCCTGATAATCGGGATGACGGAACACCTGCGCTGGGCCGTCGCTGCGACCGCGCGGCTGGCGTTGCCAACCTTGCATGATCAGCTGATCGCGGATCACTTCACCGGAGATGTGATGACGGCGGAACAGATCGCTGCCTTCGCCGGTCTCCATCAGTTCGATAAAGCGCAGTTGAATCGGTCGCAGGCGCAGCCACTCAAGGAAGGTGCTGAGACTGTGGCTATTTACATCGCGCATCAACACGCTGTTCACTTTCACTTTCTCGAAACCGGCATCAAAGGCGGCGTCAATTCCCGCCATCACCTCGGTAAATTTGTCCTGGCCGGTAATGGCGTGAAACTGGCGTGCGTCGAGGCTGTCGACGCTGACATTGATATGAGTGAGACCGGCAGCGCGCCACGCACGCACGTCACGCGCCATGCGGTAACCGTTGGTGGTCATCGCGATTTGGCGAATAGCGGCGTTTTCACGCACCGCGGCGATGATGTCGGTGAAATCGCGACGCATAGAGGGTTCGCCGCCCGTCAGGCGCACTTTTTCCGTGCCCGCAGCCGCAAAGGCACGCGTCACGCGACGAATCTCATCCAGCGAGAGGAAGCTTTTATTGTGCGTACCGTTCGGCTTGTAGCCATTCGGCAAGCAGTAGGTACAACGGAAGTTACACACATCCGTGACCGACAGGCGCAGATAGTAAAAGCTGCGCGCGTAGGCATCTGTAAATTGTGGCACCTGAACACCTTTCCAAAGTCGGGAGATGCAGTCATTTCTTTCTGCACCCTGGCAGCTCAAGGCTGCGGCCTGCATTCCATATCTTTAACGACTTAGGAAACCAGGCTTGGGAGTTTGTTGTCATTATGGACAACACGGTTAAAACGAATGGTAGCGCGATTAGCGATTCGCATCCATCAGTGAATTTCGCTATATATCTTGATGTATAACGTGTTTTTCACCGCATTTTCGCGACAGGATACGGTAAAATGCATCACAGATATTGATGCACATCAGTTCAACTACGCCTCAACGCGAGGACGTCAGTGACAAAGGAGAAACATGAATCGAACCCTGGCAGATTTGGACCGCGTAGTGGCATTAGGTGGCGGACACGGTTTGGGCCGCGTGATGTCGGCGCTGGCACCGTTAGGCTCGCGCTTAACCGGCATTGTCACCACCACCGATAACGGCGGATCCACCGGCCGCATTCGCCGATCGGAAGGCGGCATTGCGTGGGGCGATATGCGCAACTGCATCAATCAGCTGATCACCGAACCCAGCGTCGCCACTGCGATGTTTGAGTATCGCTTCACCGGCAATGGCGAGCTGGCCGGGCACAACCTGGGCAACCTGATGCTGAAGGCGCTCGATCACCTGAGCGTACGTCCGCTGGAAGCGATCAATATCATTCGCAATCTGCTTAAAGTTGATGCGTTTCTGATTCCGATGTCGGAACAGCCGGTTGATCTGGTGGCGCAGGATGGCGAAGGCAATATGGTGTACGGCGAAACCGCGATTGATGAGATGAAACAGCCGCCCGAAGAGTTGATGTTGCATCCCAACGTACTGCCAACCCGTGAAGCGATTGAGGCGATAGGCGAAGCGGATTTGATTCTGATTGGTCCCGGCAGTTTTTACACCAGCCTGATGCCGATTCTGCTGATGGAAGATATGGCACGCGCGCTGCGTCGTACACCTGCCACCATGGTGTTTATTGGTAATCTGGGCCGCGAACTGAGCCCGGCGGCAGCCAGCCTGAATGTGGCCGATAAATTGGCGATCATGGAGAAAGCGATTGGCAAGCGGGTGATTGATGCGGTGGTGGTGAGTCCGGCCGCCGATATTCGCGGCGTGGAAGAGCGTTTAATCATTCGCGAACCGCTGGAAGCCGCCGACATCAAATATCGCCACGACCGCCAGCTGCTGCGTATCGCGCTGGAACACGCCATTCAGGCCGTGTAGAGTCGCCATTTATGGCGACCTGGCTGCTACCATCACGAAGCCGCAATAAACAGCTCGCGCAGTTGATGTAACTGATCGCGCACGCTGGCGGCTTCTTCGAACTCCAGGTTCTGCGCGTGTTGCTGCATCTGCCCTTCCAGCTCGTGAATTTTCTTCTGCATCGCCTGCGGCGTCAGCGCCATATAGTTAGCTTCGGCTTCTGCCGCAGTGCGTGACGCGGTTTTGCCTTTGCCGCGCGTTTTCACTACGTTTTTACCGAGCTCAAGAATATCGGTGATCTTCTTGTTGAGCCCTTGCGGTGTAATGCCATTCTCTTCGTTGTATTTCTGCTGCTTCTCACGACGGCGCTCGGTTTCGCCCATCGCGCGCTCCATCGACGGCGTGAGTTTGTCGGCGTAGAGAATCGCCCGGCCGTTGATGTTACGCGCGGCGCGGCCAATGGTCTGAATCAGCGAACGCTCGGAACGCAGGAAGCCCTCTTTATCGGCATCGAGAATCGCCACCAGCGACACCTCCGGCATATCCAGACCTTCTCGCAGCAAGTTGATGCCAACCAGCACATCAAATTCGCCGAGGCGTAAATCGCGGATAATCTCCATACGTTCCACGGTATCGATATCCGAGTGCAGATAGCGCACCTTCTCGCCGTGCTCCACAAGGTATTCGGTGAGATCTTCCGCCATACGCTTGGTCAGTACGGTCACCAGCACACGCTCGTTGATCTCAACACGCTTGCGGATTTCCGACAGCAAATCATCGACCTGCGTCGCCACCGGACGCACTTCCAGCACCGGATCCAGCAGGCCAGTTGGGCGCACCAGCTGATCAATCACTTCGCTGCCCGATTTTTCCAGCTCGTAATTGCCCGGCGTGGCCGACACATAAATGGTTTGCGGCGCGGCCGCTTCAAACTCTTCAAAGCGCATTGGACGGTTATCCAGCGCCGACGGCAAGCGGAAACCGTATTCCACCAGCGTCTCTTTACGCGCGCGGTCACCGCGATACATGCCGCCAATCTGCGGAATGGTGACGTGCGATTCGTCGACCACCAGCAAGCCATCCGCTGGTAAATAGTCGAACAAGGTCGGCGGCGGCTCGCCCGGTCCGCGACCGGAAAGATAGCGCGAGTAGTTTTCGATGCCGGAGCAGTAACCCAACTCGTTCATCATTTCGAGATCGAACTGCGTACGCTGGGAAATACGCTGTTCTTCAAGCAGCTTGTTGTTCTCCAGCAGCACTTTGCGGCGGATCACCAGCTCATCTTTGATCTCTTCCATCGCTTGCAGAATGCGTTCGCGCGGCGTCACGTAGTGCGTTTTGGGATAGACGGTAAAGCGTGGGATAACAGAATCAATCTGGCCAGTCAGCGGATCAAACAGCGACAGCCTTTCAACTTCTTCATCAAACAGTTCAATACGCAGCGCAATGTCGTCCGATTCCGCCGGGAACACATCAATCACTTCGCCGCGCACGCGGAAGGTGCCGCGCTGGAAGGCTTGATCGTTACGGGTATATTGCAATTCCGCCAGACGGCGCAGAATGCTGCGCTGATCAATAATCATGCCGCGCGTCAGGTGCAGCATCATTTTCAGGTAGAGATCAGGATCGCCCAAGCCGTAGATCGCCGAAACCGACGCCACCACAATCACATCACGACGCTCCAGCAGTGCTTTGGTCGCCGACAGACGCATCTGCTCAATGTGCTCATTCACCGAGGCATCTTTCTCGATAAAGGTGTCAGAACTCGGCACATAGGCTTCAGGCTGGTAGTAATCGTAATAAGAGACGAAAAACTCCACCGCGTTATCCGGGAAAAACTCCTTCATCTCGCCGTAGAGCTGCGCTGCCAGGGTTTTATTCGGCGCCAGCACCATCGTCGGGCGGTTGAGGTCGGCAATCACGTTCGCCACGGTAAATGTTTTACCAGAGCCCGTCACGCCCAACAGCGTTTGATGCGCGAGTCCATCTTCCAGCCCCTCTTCGAGACGGCGAATCGCCTCAGGTTGATCGCCTGAAGGCTTGAAAGCGGAGTTGAGTTTAAAGGCTTTGCTCATGTTTTAGCGGTTCCAGCAGATGAAGTCGGCGGGCAGGCTGCTAATTCTACTCTGCTATGGCGAATTTGCCAGAAAAAAATACTGGACATAATCACAGTAACCTTGCACGATAATGGAACCTGAAGCCGATTTTCTTCAGTGCAATTTAAGCGGTAGCCAGCAAGCTCTTGTTGCGCAATGTTATCCCCAAGCGGAGGACGCTTTTAACATTTGTCAATAGAGTGTCATTAAATTGCAGTCCGATGACAAGCCAGATAATTCGCATGCTTGATTTTAACTAACCTGCTGTTTTTACTGACATTGACTCAAAAGCCCAGTTTCTCATCATAATGTATGAAGGCCGCGAATTTACTCGCTTGCACACGGTTTTCAGTCGCTAATGCACAAGGTTATCCACAGTAATGGTGGATAAGTGAATCCAGCCCCGAGCCCATCGGCTGTGTATAATTTTCTCTCGCCCATTCTTAAGCGCGAAAAAAAATTTTTTCGCATTTATTTTTCTCCGCCTGCGTGTCGCATTAACCCTTCTTTTTCCCTGTTTACCTCTCCTTGCCGGGAGAAAAGCCAGGCTTTAAGACCATTTATTTCCCCGGTTATTGCCTTACGAACGATCAAATGCACCAGAAACGTTAAGCAGTCAGCACCGTCAAAGTGCAGCTAATTTATCACCGCCGGCAATTGTTAAGCGTTTCTCAACTTTTAGCGGTTGATTTGTCAGGTTTCCGACCTGGAAAGAGTTAAATTCCTAACCTGGCCTGGGAATTGCAGTGTTTGCTATATGGAGTGACGAGTCCATATCGGCGCTTGCCGACGACAGCGGTGTCCATCAATCGTGCACGACTGTATGCCAGACGACACAGAGCGGGAGCATTCAGGCTAATAATCTGGAAGGAGTATGTCAGATGCTGAGTTTACGTTCGGTGAATCAGTTTTACGGTCAAAATCACATTCTGTGGGATGTGGATCTCGATCTGCCGCCGGGCACCTGCACCGGCGTGTTGGGCAGCCCCGGCATGGGCAAAACCACGTTGGTGAACTGCATTATGGGCCGACTGCCGATTAACAGCGGCTCGATGACCTGGCAGGAAGATGGCGCGCCGCCGGAAGATTTGCTGCTGCAACCGGCCGAGCTGCGCGCACGCACCGGCATTGGTTACGTGCCGCAAGGACGGCATATTTTCTCGCAGATGAGCGTGGAGGATAACCTGCTGATCGCCCTGATGGCGGCGCAGGACGATCGTAGTCGCGCCATTCCGGAAATGGTGTTTGACCTGTTTCCGGCGCTCTATTCATTGCGCCATCAGCGCAGCGGCGAGTTGCCGATGGAGCAACAGCAACATTTGGCACTGGCGCGCGCGCTGGTGCTGCAGCCCAAGCTGGTGATTCTGGATGAGCCAACAGAAGGGATGTCGCCGTGGCTGGAAGAGGAGATGGGCAATCTGATTCGTCGGCTAAACCGTGAGTATGGTTTAACCATTCTGCTGCTGGAGCAGCACGTGTCGTTTGTCCGGCGCGTCGCCGACTATTTCCTGCTGCTGCATCGTGGGCGTAACGTGGCACACGGCAAAGTGGCGCAGTTGGATGACATCACCGTTAATAAGTGGTTAACGGCGACGTAGATAGCCAGGTCGCCATAAATGGCGACCCTACGACCTGATGAATCCCCACAAAAACGAAGCAGGCACAGTGGAAAAATGGTCTAATTATTGCGCCAACAAAAAATAAGATCGCCACTATGCCTGCTTCCGCATTTTGCCATAAATTTTTACGGGAATCTTTAGCCAGCACCCATCAGTATCGTCGTAACGCCCTCACTGATATGACGATTTCCCTGACCCGCGGTGCTTCCCTCAATCTGACCAGCATTGGTCGCTCTCTTGCGGGCGATGCCCGCGTTAAGCACAAAATCAAACGCGTTGACCGCCTTATGGGGAATGCTGCCCTCCACCGGGAGGTGCCCGCGCTGTCACGCGACATTATCTGCTGGCTTATCCGGGACATGAAGGAGTGCGTCATTGCCGTGGACTGGAGCGCCTGGCCGACTCAGTCCTTCAGCCTTTTGCGTGCCAGCCTGCTGGCGGACGGACGCGCTATCCCGCTGCTGAGCCTCATCGCAGAAGGCGATAAGCTGGGAAATCCCGACCTTCAGAACCGCTTTCTGGACGAACTGGCCGGGTGTATGGGAGACAGGAAAGTGACCATCGTCACCGATGCCGGGTTCCGCCGCGAGTGGTTTAACCGCGTTCAGTCGCACGGATGGCACTTCATCGGCCGGCTCAGGGGCAACGGCGTTCTGAAGCTGGCCGGAACGGATGAGTGGGTAACGCCGGGTCAGCTAAAAGCCGGCACAACGCCGCGCTGTGCTAGTGCGGCCCGGCTGACGCGATATAAAAAATCACCGGCTTACGGCTTCGTGCACGTTCATAAGAGAGCGCCCAAAAATCGTCACGGAAAGAAAAGCCGGGATCGTTTTTTTTACACGCGCGAAGAGGCAAACCAGAGTCGCCTGGCCCGTGAGCCGTGGGTGCTGTTTACCAGCGATGCGGAGCTGAAGCCACGGACGGTAATGAAGCTTTACAGCCGGAGAATGCAGATAGAACAGAACTTCCGGGATGAAAAGAGTGAACGTTACGGTATGGGGCTGAGAAGCAGCTTCAGCCGGAGTGTGGAAAGGATGTCAGTGCTGAACCTGCTGTCGACGCTGTGCAGCATCTTACTGTGGCTGATGGGCTACGCGCTTGAAAGCAAAGGCGAGCACCGGTTTTATCAGGCGAACACGGTGCAACACCGGCGAGTACTGTCATACCTTACGCTGGCAAGAAATGCGATAAGGCACAACCCGGCAGGGATCAGTCAGCTGGATATAGAAACGGTGCGAGCCGAACTATCAGCGAGTTACAGGAATATCGTATATGTGTATTAACGATATTCCTGGGGATCCCTCAGCCCTACGGAGCATGATGTGGTTTTGTAGGGGCGCCATTTATGGCGACCTGGGTTATTTATTGCGGCAACGTCAAATAACGCCCACATTCGGCCTGTTCGGCCGTATCGCTCAAATGTGGAATCTCACCAAGGAACGGCGCGTCAATGCGCTGACACAGCGTGGCCATATACTCCTGATGGCGTTTGCCGGGCGGCTGGATATCATTGGCAATCCAGCCCGCAAGGCGCAATCCGCGCGCTTTAACCGCTTCGGCGGTGAGCATCGCATGGTTGATGCAACCAAGTTTCACCCCCACCACCAGAATCACCGGCAATTGCTCGGCTTCCACCCAATCGGCGTACGTTTGTGTCTCCGACAGCGGCGTAAACCATCCGCCTGCGCCTTCGACTAACACCCATTCCGCCTGCTGCTCCAGCGCGCGCAAGCCTGCTGACAGCGTGGCAAAAGTAATCGGTCTGCCCTCTTCCGCGCTAATGATATGCGGCGAGGTCGGCTCGACAAACGCCAGCGGGTTCACCTGCTCATAACTTAACGGCAAGCTGCTGTAGCGTTGTAACGCCAGCGCGTCGCTGTTGCGGATACCTTGCGGCGTGATCTCGCAGCCGGAAGCCACCGGCTTGTAGCCTGCGGTGCGTAAACCGGCGGCGCTCGCCGCCTGCAGCAGCGCGCCGCTGGCCACGGTTTTGCCCACTTCGGTATCGGTTCCGGTGATAAACCAGCGTGTCATTTGCTTAAAACTCCATACATCAGGTGATAACTCAGGCGATAACCCGCCTCGTCCTGCGGCCAGTGCTGCTCAAGTTGTGCCAGCTGTGCGCGCGTCAGTACGCTGGCGCCGCGTCCGTCGTGCAGATGCGTGGCACCAATGCCTTTCAGCGAGCGCATAGCGCTGAGCGCACTGGGAAAATGCAGCGTGATAACCTGTTGCTGCTTAGCGATCGGCAGCGTCGCGGTGGCCGCGTCAAACTGCACGGCGCTGAGGAAACGGTTAGCGTGCTGACGACCATCCAGCTGCGCCCACGCGTGATGCACTTCGTGCAGCGACCCATCGAGCAGCGTGGAAAACAGTACCGTGCCGCCTGGACGCGTAACGCGTAAAAACTGCAGCAGCGCGGTGTGCAAGTCGCTGCTCCACTGAACCGCCAGATTGCTCCACACGCCGTCAACACTGGCGTCTGGTAGCGGCACCTCATCAATATCGCCCAGCAGATAGTGCTGCGCCGATTGCTGATCGCGTGCGGTTTGCAGCATGTTGGGCGACAGATCAAGCGCCGTCAACGTGCGCCCGCGATCGCGCCAGTAGCGGCTATACCAGCCGGTGCCGCAACCAGCATCCAGCAGATGCGGGCCAAAACCGGCGGGCGCCAGCGCCAGCAGCGCATCACCGCTCAGCCGCTGTAACTGCGCGTGCTGCTCGTAATGCGCAGCCGCACGACCAAAAGCGTTTGCCACGGCCTGCTTGTTAACCTGCAGCGTCATACAGCACCTCCAGCAGACGATCAATATCATCGGTGTGATGCGCAGCGGTGAGCGTGATGCGCAGCCGTGCGGTGCCCGGCGGCACGGTTGGTGGACGAATGGCGCTTACCCAGCAGCCGGCCTGCGCCAGCCGCTGCGACAACGCCAGCGCCGCGCTGTTTTCACCGACGATCAGCGGTTGGATGGCGCTTGCAGAGGCACCTAACTGCCACGGCAAATCGGCGGCTCCTGCACGGAAACGCGCGATGTGACTGTGCAGTTTTTCGCGCAGCGCATCGCCTTGTTGAATCTGCCGCAGTGCCGCCAGCAACGCGTAGCACTGCGCCGGTGGCATCGCAGTGGAATAGATCAGATGGCGGGAAAACTGCTCGACATAATCAGCAGTGGCGTCATCGCACAGCAGCGCCGCGCCGCTGACGCCAAACCCTTTGCCGAAGGTGACAATCAGCAGTTCCGGTTTAACCTGCTGCTGCCAGCAGCTGCCGCGCCCTTGCGCACCGGTAACGCCGATGCCGTGCGCATCATCCACCAGCAGCCAGCCGTTGCCGCGCCGCGTCTCTTCTGCGATAGCTGCCAGCGGTGCACTGTCGCCATCCATGCTGAACACGCCTTCGGTCACCACCAGCGTGCCGCCATCCGACGGCGTTGCCAGCAGCTTCGCCAGACTTTCCGGCTGATTGTGCGCAAAGCGACGCAGACTCGCCGGGCTGTGGCTGGCGGCATCCAGCAGTGACGCGTGCGCCAGCTTATCGGCGAAGATGCGATCCTGCTTTTCCGCCAGCAGATGGATCACCGCCTGATTGGCGGCGAATCCCGAAATAAATAGCAGCGCGCGCGAATAGCCAAGCCAGTCCGCCAGCTCCGCTTCGAGCTGCGCATGATGGCGGCTGTAGCCGGTGACATGACCGGATGCACCCGCACCCGCGCCTGATTCGGCTGCGCCATGCTGCCAGGCAGCGATCACCGCCGGATGCTGACTCAAGCCGAGATAGTCGTTGCTGGAGAAGTGGCGATAACGCTGCCCTTCGAGCGTAATCTCCCGCACGCTGTTGTACTCAACGGGACGCCGCAGCCGCCAGCCATCAGCGGCACGCCGCGCCGCCAGCGCCTGATCGATACGTTGTGACCAGCCCATTTACACAGCCGCGTTGTAGAACTGCTCGGTATCCGCGTGCAGCAGCTGCTCGCTGAGCTGATATTGCTGCTCGTTGTTACCGGCGGTTGTCGCGGTATGCTCGGGATTCAGACCCAGTTTGCGGAACAGAATCAGATCCTTATCCTCTTCCGGGTTTGGCGTGGTGAGCAGCTTGCAGCCGTAGAAGATTGAGTTTGCACCGGCCATAAAGCACATCGCCTGAGTTTGCTCGCTCATCTGCTCGCGACCGGCTGAAAGACGCACGTGCGAGGATGGCATCATGATGCGCGCCACCGCGATGGTGCGGATGAAGTCGAAGGGTTCAACGTCGTCGTTATCGGCCAGCGGCGTGCCTTTGACCTTCACCAGCATGTTGATCGGCACGCTCTCGGGCGGCGTTGGCAGATTCGCCAGCTGCACCAACAAGCCCGCGCGATCCTTTACCGTTTCACCCAGACCTACGATGCCGCCGGAACACACTTTGATGCCCGCGCCGCGCACTTTATCCAGCGTATCCAGACGTTCCTGATAGCTGCGCGTGGTGATGATGTTGCCGTAGAACTCTGGCGAGGTGTCGAGGTTGTGGTTGTAGAAATCGAGCCCGGCTTCGGCAAGACGCTGTGCCTGGCTGCCATCCAGCGTGCCGAGCGTCATGCAGGTTTCCATGCCCATCGCTTTCACGCCCTGTACCATCTGCTGCAGGTAAGGCATGTCGCGCTCGTGCGGGTTTTTCCACGCCGCGCCCATGCAGAAACGGCTCGATCCCGCCGCCTTGGCTTTGCGCGCCGATTCCAGCACCGCATCCACTTCCATCAGACGTTCTGATTCCAGACCGGTTTTGTAGCGCGCGCTCTGCGGACAGTATTTACAGTCTTCCGGACAGGCGCCGGTTTTGATCGATAGCAGCGTGCTGACCTGCACCTGGCGTGGATCGAAATGTTGACGATGCACTTGCTGCGCTTCAAACATCAACTCAAGGAAAGGTTTATCGAAAAGTGCCTGAGCTTGTGTCAGTGTCCAGCGGTTTGCCATTGCTTACTCCAGAAAAAGGGGGTTCATCCCGACGATTAACGTGGTTATACTTGTAAACTAAATCTTTTTAAAATGGTTTACAACTCACATGTTCACTCAGGACGACCTCAACTTTGACCGCCAGCATATCTGGCATCCTTACACGTCGATGCGCGATCCCCTGCCCTGTTATCCGGTTGTGGCGGCGCACGGCTGTCAGCTGCAGCTGGCCGATGGACGTGAACTGGTGGACGGCATGTCGTCGTGGTGGGCAGCAATCCACGGCTACAACCATCCGCGCCTCAATCAGGCGTTACAGCAGCAAATGACGCAGATGTCGCATGTGATGTTTGGCGGCATTACTCATCCGGCGGCGGTGGAACTGAGCCGCCAGCTGGTTGCCATGACGCCTGAGGCGCTGGAGTGCGTGTTCCTCGCCGATTCAGGTTCGATCGCCGTCGAAGTGTCGATGAAAATGGCGCTGCAATACTGGTTGGGACGCAACCAAACGCGACAAAAATTCCTCACGCTGAAGCGCGGCTATCATGGCGATACCTTTGCCGCGATGTCGGTGTGCGATCCGGAAAATTCGATGCACAGCCTGTGGCGCGGCTATCTGCCGGAACATCTGTTCGCCAACGCGCCGCAGTGTGCTTTCAATGATGAGTGGAACGAGGCGGATTTCGCCGATTTCGCGCAGCTGGCCGAAATCCACCATCGCGAGATTGCGGCGGTGATTCTGGAGCCGATTGTGCAAGGCGCGGGCGGCATGCGTTTCTACCATCCGCGCTATCTGCAGCAGGTGCGCGCGCTGTGCGATCGCTACGGTTTGCTGCTGATTGCCGATGAGATCGCCACCGGATTTGGCCGCAGCGGCAAGCTGTTTGCCTGCGACCATGCGGGCATCACGCCGGACATTCTCTGCCTCGGCAAAGCGCTGACCGGCGGCACCATGACGCTCTCCGCCACGCTGACCACGCGTGAAGTCGCGGACACCATCAGCCGCAGCGCAGCGGGCTGCTTTATGCACGGCCCCACCTTTATGGGCAATCCGCTGGCCTGCGCGGTGGCGGTGGAAAGTCTGAAAATGGTGAATGAAGGGCATTGGCAGTCGCAAGTGGCACAGATTGAACAGCAGCTGCGTGCCGAACTGCTCCCGCTGCGCGGTCATCACGCGGTGGCCGACGCGCGTGTGCTGGGCGCGATTGGCGTGATCGAAACCCATCAGCCGGTGAACATGGCGGCGTTGCAACACTTCTTTGTGGAGCGCGGCGTGTGGATTCGTCCATTTGGGCGATTGATCTACCTGATGCCACCTTATCTGATTTCTGCCGCCGAACTGACGAAACTGACGCAAGCGGTCGGTGCGGCACTGGATGTTGCGGCGCATTTCCACCATGATTGAGGGCACTGCACAACCAATAAGGAGCGATCATGCGCGTAGTTAGCCAGGATTTTAACGACGGCGATAAGATGCCAGAGCGACACGTTTTCAACGGCATGGGTTACCAGGGCGACAATGTGTCACCGCATCTGGCGTGGGATGATGTGCCGGCGGGCACCAAAAGCTTTGTTGTCACCTGCTACGATCCCGACGCGCCAACCGGTTCCGGCTGGTGGCATTGGGTGGTAGCGAACATTCCGGCAGAAGTCACCGAGTTGCCGCAAGGTGCCGGTTCCGGCGTGGCAGAACTGCCGGAAAGCGCGATTCAGACGCGCACCGATTTTGGCCAAACCGGCTACGGCGGCGCAGCGCCACCGCAGGGCGAATCGCATCGCTACATCTTTACGGTGCATGCCATGGATACGGATAAGATTGACGTCGATGAAGGCGCGAGTGGCGCGATGGTGGGTTTTAACGTGCATTTCCACGCGCTGGCCAGTGCGTCGATTACAGTGAAGTACGCGTAATAAAAAAGGTCGCCATAAATGGCGTAATGCCGATCAGTTAAGCACAGAGCGACTTTCGTTCGCCATGTGCTGAGGCAGTTGCAGCATCTCCGTGCTGCGACCGAGCAAAGGGCGCCTGGCCGCGCCCTCTGCACTCCCGGGCCTTGCGCCAGCCCAACCCGCCGCTTCGCGGTGCCTTCACTCATTCACGATTCCTGACGGACCGGCGGCGATTCGCTCCTGCTCAGCGCCACCTCTCGCCGCATCCATGCGGCTCGCCCTGGAATCCCTCATTCCCTCAGCGGTTTAGGATGTCGCCTCAACACCCGCGCTGCAGCAGCAATGCATTTTCCTGACTCGCCATCGCTAAAAATTCCGTAGGGTTGCCATTTATGGCGACCTGGTGCGCATGAATACGTACGGACACTGTCATCACAGGCGGCGCTGTTGCGCGCCATCCGCAGCGCCGAGCGCAGAGTGACGGCCAGGATGAGCCGACAGGACGTCGGCGAAAGCGCGGCATGAGCCAGGAAGGCGAATCCGCGCGGTCCGTCAGGCCGGAAGGATAAGCGAGGGAACAGCGAGGACGGCGCAGGCGCGGATTGCTAAGGTCCGCGCCTTCGGACCTTAGCCCGGCCGCCTGCTTCACACATTCTGAAACTACCAGATGCTTAGCGGGCGGAATCCCTGCGATGTCAGCACGCTGCTTATCTGACATGCATTACGCCATAAATGGCGACCCTGCGAGATATCACAGCTGGTGGATTACCACCCACATTGGGCCTTGTCCTACTGCGTAACGCGCCAGCGGGTTAAGCAGGCCGCGCTCCTGAATCTTATACACTTCGATATGGTGCGATTTTTGTCCCGCCGCCACCAGATATTGACCGCTGTGATCAATATTGAAGCCGCGCGGCTGGGTTTCAGTCGGCTGGTAACCTTCAATCGCCAATACCGAACCATCTTCACTGATGCTGAACACTGTGATAGTGCTGCTAGTGCGGTCGCAGGCATAGAGGAATCGGCCATCCGGCGTGATGTGGATGTCCGCCGCCCAACGCGTGTCGCTGAAATCTTTCGGCATCATGTCGAGGCTCTGCACCCGCTCAACCTGGCCGTGCACATTGTTCAACGCCCAGACATCGACGCTGCTATCCAACTCGTTCACCACGTAGCCATACGCGCCGTTCGGGTGGAAGGCCATGTGACGCGGACCCGCACCTTCAACAGTGGTGACCTGCGCTTGTTCACGCGGGGACAGCGTGCCGTCTGCGTTCAGTTGATACAGGCAGATGCGATCCTGCTTCAGTGCCGGAACAAACAGCGTTTGGTTTTTCAGGTCGATATTGGCGGAGTGGCAGCCGTCCAACCCGCTGATCACCTGACTTGGCGCTTGCGGCAAACCATCGCTGCCAATCGGGCTGATGCTGACGCAGGCATCGTTGTACGAGCCGCAGAACAGATAATTGCCGTGACGATCGGTGGAGATGTGGGTTGGGCTGCCCGGCAGCGGCGCTTCACCGGCCAGGCTCAGCGAACCGTCGGCCGCAATGCGGAACGCCAGCACGCGAAAATTCGGACGAACACCTACATAGAGGAAATCTTTCTTCGGGCTCACCACCATCGGCTGCACCTGGCCGGCAACATCCGTTACCTGCAATAACGTCAGTGCGCCATCTTCCTGCAACTGCCAGGCATGGATCTGCTGGCTCTCGGGACTGGCGGTATACACGACTTGTTTCATGCGTTTTCCTTATTCGCTGCCTGATGAAAGGGATAACTGTAGCGCGTTTCATTTTGTCGCGCTGGATTCATTTGTGCCCTGTTTTTTGTCTCAGGGCCGCTGCCGGGTGTAGACTCAATGCTTTGCCAACTCCCGGACGGAAAGTGTAATGAGCTACCGCGTAATCGCCCTTGACCTCGACGGCACCCTGCTGACCCCGAACAAAACCATTCTGCCTGAATCCATCGAAGCGCTGGCCCGCGCGCAACAGGCGGGCGTGAAAGTGTTGATCGTCACCGGTCGCCACCACTGCGCTATCCACCCTTTTTATCAGGCACTTAAGCTGGATACACCCGCAATCTGCTGTAATGGCACCTATTTGTATGATTATCCGGCGAAACAGGTGCTGGCCGCCGATCCGCTAGATAAAAGCAAAGCCGCGCGTGTGATTGAGATGCTGGATGAAGAGAACATCCACGGTCTGCTGTATGTCGATGATGCGATGCTCTACCAGACGCCAACCGGCCATGTGACGCGTACGTTGAACTGGGCGCAATCGCTGCCGGAAGCGCAGCGTCCGCTGTTCCTGCAGGTACCAAGCCTGGCGCAGGCGGCGATTGACGCTGACTCGATCTGGAAATTCGCGCTGTCGCATCCCGACACGCGTGCGCTGCAGCAGTTTGCTGAACGCACCGAAGCCGAACTCGGTCTGGCGTGTGAATGGTCGTGGCACGATCAGGTGGATATCGCCAAAGGCGGCAACAGCAAAGGCAAGCGTCTGGCGCAGTGGGTTGAAAGTCAGGGCTTTAGCATGCAAGACGTGCTGGCGTTTGGCGATAACTACAACGATCTCAGCATGCTGGAACAGGTGGGATTAGGCGTGGCGATGGGCAATGCCGATGACGCCATCAAAGCGCGCGCCAAAAAGGTGATTGGCACCAATCTGGAGCCGGGTATCGCCGAAGTGATTTATCAGGAAGTTCTCTAGTTAACCCTCCGCATCAACGCTTTTCGGTCACCATAAATGGCGACCCTACAGATGTTTAGTGCGGTTTTGTAGGGTCGCCATTCATGGCGACCTTTTGTTATGCCGCTATCGACACGCTCTTAATCTGCGCATACAGCCACTGATCGGGCCGGATGCCCAACTCATCTCGCGCCCACGGTGAAATGCGCGCCCACAACTCGCTGATGCCAATACGCAGCTTCACTTCCACCTGATCGTCAATCTCCAGCAGCTCAACCACCTGCGCCGGCAGAATATTGCGGATCGAAGTATTGTGCGGCGGCTGCAAGGCCAGCGATACATCGGCCGAGGCGATTCGAATACGCAGCGGCGTTTTCAGCGGCTGATTCACCCTGCTCACCCAAATATGCTGATCGCCGAGAGACAGCGCGGTCATCGGGTAATCGGGATGCTGCTCCAGCACCTGCACACGCAGCACGCTGGTGCGCTCGGCGAGCGGCAGCCACGGACGCATCGCCGAACTGCCCCACACTTTCTCCAGCGGACCAAAGGCTTTCACCTGGCCGGCATCCAGCACCAGCACGTTATCTGCCAGCTGCAGGATTTCATCGAGGCTGTGCGACACGTAAAGAATCGGAATATCGACCTGCTTCGCCAGCTTTTGCAGATAGGGCATTAGCTCACGTTTGCGCGGCAGATCGAGCGATGCCAGCGGTTCATCCATCAGCAGAATATCGGGCGCGGTCAGCAAAGCGCGGCCAATTGCCACGCGCTGTTTTTCACCGCCCGAAAGCGACGCGGGATAACGCGTCAGCAGCGACTCTAAACCGAGCAGCGCCACCAGCGCGTTGAACTGCGGCTTCATTGAGGGCGCCATGCCGTATTGCAGATTGCCGCGCACGCGATAGTGCGGGAACAGTCGCGCATCCTGAAGCACATAGCCGATACGGCGCTTTTCCGGCGGCAAATTCACGCGCGTGGCCGAATCGAACAGCAGACGATCGTTTAACTCGATGCGCCCGCTTTGCGGCTGGGTTAATCCGCCAATCGCGTTAATTAACGAGGTTTTGCCCGCGCCCGATACGCCAAAAATGGCGGTGATGCCGCTGGCGGGAATGTTGACGTTGACGTCGAGCAGGTGATCGCCCAACTTCTGAGAAAGATGCAGATTTAGCATTATGCCGCTCCCAGCCGTTTACGGCCCCAGCGCGCCAGCAGCTCAGACGCCACCAGCGACATCAGCGCTAACGCTATCGCCACCGCACAAAGTCGCGCTGCGGTGCCTTCCGCACCCGGCGTCTCAATCAGGGTAAACATCGCCGACGGAATGGTGCGCGTCTCGCCGGGAATGTTGGAGACAAAAGTGATGGTGGCGCCAAATTCGCCCAGCGAGCGGGCGAAGGCCAGCACCGTGCCGACAATAATGCCCGGCAAGGTGAGCGGAAGTGTGATGGTGAAAAACACGCGCCAGCGCCCGGCACCCAGCGTGCGGGCGGCAAGCTCCAGTTTGGTATCCACCGCTTCCAGCGCGAGACGAATCGCGCGCACCATTAGCGGAAACGCCATCACCGCCGAAGCGATCACTGCGCCGCGCCAGCTAAAGGCAAAGGTGAAGCCAAACCAGTCATACAGCCATTCGCCGATAAAACCGCGACGGCCTAAAGCGATCAGCAGCAGATAACCGACCACCACCGGCGGCAGCACCAGCGGCAAATGGACGATGCTATCCAACAGGGTTTTGCCCGGAAAGCGGCAGCGCGCCAGTATCCAGGCCATCATGATGCCAAACGGCAAGCTGCAGATCACAGCTACACAAGAAACTTTCAGGCTGAGAAAAACGGCCTGCCATTCGGGATCGCTCAATATCATTTCTTCGGCGTGAATCCATACTGTTTAAACACGGCAGCGGCATCCGGCCCCTGCAAATAGTTGTAGAAGGCTTCTACCGTTGCGTTCTTATGTTCTTTGACAATCGCCATCGGATATTCCACTGGCTTGTGGCTATCTTCCGGGAATCGTCCCACGACCTGCACTTTTTGGCTGGCCACCGCGTCTGAACCATACACGATGCCGTACGGCGTTTCATTACGCTCAACCAGCGCCAGCGCGGCACGCACATTATTAGCCGGCGCTAGCTGCGGGGATAAAGCGTCCCACGCGCCGAGTTTTTGTAATGCTTCTTTGGCATAAATGCCCGCTGGCACGTGATCCGGGTCGCCCACCGCCAGACGCTCGCCTTTCAGCAGGCTTTTCCAGTCGGTTTTGCTGTCAATGGTGACCGCTTTAGCCGCGTCGCTTTTCGGCGCAATCAGCACCAGATCATTGCCAAGCAGCGTGTAGCGTGTGCTGGTCACCACGCTGTTTTTCGCCACCACATCGTCCATCCATTGCTGATCGGCAGAGATGAACAGATCGGCCGGTGCGCCCTGATCAATCTGGCGCGCCAGCACCGAAGAAGAGGCAAAAGACGAGACCACTTCTACGCCACTTTTCTTCTGATACTGCGTCGCAATTTCCTGCAGCGCATTGGTCAGCGATGCCGCCGCGAACACGGTAATTTTCTCTGCGGCCACGGCGTGACCCGCCAACGAAACGCCTAAAACGGTTGCAGCAGCCCAGCGGTAATTGATTGTTTGCATTTGTTGCTCCTTGTTACGTTATATATTTGATAATACAACGTGAGCACAAAGCATGTCAGCCGCTATTTGGTGACGTAGGGTCGCCATTTATGGTGACCAAGACGATAGGATATTTATCGGCAGGATTTTACAAAAGTTCAGAAACAAAACGCCCGCAGGAAGCGGGCGTTGAGAAATTAGTGTTGTGAGCTGTTGGCAGGACGATCGTCGCGGCGGCCAAATTTTGAGATGACGTTGAAAACTTCACCCAGGCCGTAAATCAGACCGAGCATAATAGCCATCACAATCGGCACCATGATGATAGCCACAGCCAGGCTTTTTAACAGTTCCAGCATGGAAACCTCACGCAGAAAATAAAAAAGTGATTGTAACGGTTAGCGAAAAAAACGCACTGCCCTTTTCGTGCTTTTACTTTAGGCCTTACACTGGTCAGATAAACCTAAGGAGCTGACATGCAGGCAGAACTTTCTCTCCATATTCGTCTTCAGCAAAAGCTGTTTGCCGATCCGCGCCGCATCGAATTACTGAAACGCGTGCAGCAAACTGGCTCGATTAGCCAGGGCGCGAAACTGGCGGGCATCAGCTACAAAAGCGCCTGGGATGCGATCAATGAAATGAATCAGCTGGCCGATCAAACGCTAGTGGATCGCGCGACCGGCGGCAAAGGCGGCGGCGGCGCGCAGCTGACGCGTTATGGCGAACGCTTGATTCAGCTGTTCCAGTTAATGGAGCAGATTCAACAGAAAGCCTTCGATGTGCTGCAAAACGACAGTTTGCCGCTCGACAGTTTGCTGGCAGCAATTGCGCGCTTCTCGCTGCAAACCAGCGCGCGCAATCAGCTGTTTGGTACGGTGCTGGCCAGCGATCACCAGCAGGTGCAGCAGCACATTGAGGTGCTGCTCGCTGATGGCGTGACGCGCCTGCAAGTGGCGATCACCGCCCGCAGCGCTGAACGGCTGCAACTCGACAGCGGCAAAGAGGTGCTGGTGCTGATTAAAGCGCCGTGGATTCACGTCAGTCACGCCGCCGACAGTAGCGATAATCAGCTGGCCGCGCAGATCAGCGCGATTGAGCCCGGCGATCAGGTTAGCGAAGTATTGATGGCGTTGCCGAGCGGCGAAACGCTGTGCGCTACCGTCACCAATGACGCGGTGAAACAGCAGAATCTGCAGGTTGGCGCCAGCGTCACCGCCAGTTTTAATGCCGAACACGCCATCATCGCCACACTGCTCTGAAATCCACGCCATGATTTGACTTCGCCTGCATCGCTGGCTAAAACTGAGCAACACGATGCATAAAACGGAATAAATCATGGCTTCATTGCAAATTTCGCAAGGCACGTTTCACCTTAGCGACACCCGAGCACTGTCCCTCAACGATTTAACTCTCGACAGCGGCGAAAGCTGGGCGTTCGTCGGCGCCAACGGCAGCGGCAAGTCATCGCTGGCGCGCGCCCTCTCCGGCGAGTTGCTGCCCGGCAAAGGCAGCGTGCAGCAGAATTTTCAGCGCCGCACGCGTCTTTCGTTAGAGCAGCTGCAAAAACTGGTCAGCGATGAGTGGGAACGCAATAACACCGATCTGCTGAGTGAAGGCGAAGACGATACCGGCCGCACCGCCGCGCAGATCATTCAGGACGAAGTGAAAGATGAGGCGCGCTGTCAGGCGCTGGCGCAGCAGTTTGGCATCACTTATCTGCTTGATCGTCGCTTCAAATACCTCTCCACCGGCGAGACGCGCAAAACGCTGCTGTGTCAGGCGCTGATGGCGCAGCCGGATTTGCTGATCCTCGATGAACCTTTTGATGGCCTGGATGTGGCGTCGCGCGCCAGCCTGGCGCAAACCCTCAGCGATTTGCATCAAAGCGGTTATAGCGTGGTGCTGGTGCTCAATCGTTTTGATGATATTCCCGAGTTTGTCGAGAAGGTTGGCGTATTGGCGGAGTGCACGCTAACCCACGTGGGCGAGCGCCGCGCGATTCTGGCTGAAGCGCTGGTGGCACAGCTGGCACACAGCGAGAAACTCGAGGGCATGGCGCTGCCGGAAGCGGATCAGCCGGATCAATTGCCGCAGCTGGCCGAAGATGCGCCGCGCGTGGTTCTGCGCAACGGCGTGGTGTCGTACAACGATAAAGCGGTAATTGATGGCCTGAACTGGCAGGTTAATCCCGGCGAACACTGGCAGATTGTGGGGCCGAACGGCGCGGGTAAATCTACCCTACTCAGTTTAGTGACCGGCGATCATCCGCAGGGTTACAGCAACGATTTAACGCTGTTCGGCATCCGACGCGGCAGCGGTGAAACCATCTGGGATATCAAGCAGCATATCGGCTACGTCAGCAGCAGCCTGCACCTCGATTATCGCGTCAGCTGCAATGTGCGCACCGTGGTGCTCTCCGGCTTCTTTGACTCGATTGGCTTGTATCAGGCTGTGTCCGATCGGCAAAAAGCGCTGGCGCGTCAGTGGCTGACGTTGCTCGGTATGGATAATCAGCTGGCCGATGCGCCGTTCCACAGTTTGTCGTGGGGACAGCAGCGGCTGGTGCTGATTGCGCGCGCACTGGTGAAGCATCCTACGTTATTGATCCTCGATGAACCGCTGCAAGGGCTGGATCCGATTAACCGCCAGCTGGTGCGTCGCTTTGTCGATGTGCTGATTGGTGAAGGTCGCACGCAACTGCTGTTTGTTTCCCACCACGCCGAAGATGCCCCGCAGTGCATCACCCACCGCCTGAGTTTTGTCGCGCAGGAACAGGGCTACGGTTTTCTGCAAGAGTCGCTGCGTTAATTAGCGGTCGCCATGAATGGCGACCCTACGAAGGCCTACCGTGCAATAAAGCCATTGCCAAAATAATTCGTGCTGCTGCAAGGCGGCAAGCAGGCAAGTCCCCAGGAGCTTACATCAGTAAGTGACTGGGGCGCGCATGCGCAGCCAACGCAGCAGCAGTTCGAAGTATGAAGGCAATGTAACCGCTACCATTTCATTGCCTGGTAAGTAAGCAAATAGCACTGATAACCCCACAAAATGAGAATCGTCACCTTGTGTAAACGATACCATTTATCCAGACTGGATCACGCTTTCACGCTGGTCTTTGTGCTACTTTGATCAAAATCATTTTTATCTGTTTGCCGTTTACCAGGACTCATCATGGAAAAATTTAACCCGGTCGATCATCCGCATCGCCGTTATAACCCATTGATCGATCAATGGGTGCTGGTCTCACCCCATCGCGCTAAGCGTCCGTGGCAAGGCGCGCAGGAAACCCCGGCGCTGGAGCAGCTGCCGGCGCACGATCCTGACTGTTTCCTCTGTGCGGGAAACACTCGCATTACCGGTGACAAAAACCCCAACTATAAAAGCACTTACGTGTTCACCAATGACTTTGCCGCGCTGATGACCAACACGCCAGACGCACCGCAGAGCGACGATCTTTTGATGCGCTGCGAAAGCGCGCGTGGTACCAGCCGGGTGATCTGCTTCTCGCCAGATCACAGCAAAACGCTGCCTGAGCTGCCGCTGAGCGGACTGGAAGATATCGTACGTACCTGGCAGGAACAGACCGCCGATCTCGGCCAGCACTATCCGTGGGTGCAGGTGTTTGAAAACAAAGGTGCGGCGATGGGCTGCTCCAATCCGCATCCACACGGTCAGATTTGGGCCAACAGCTTCCTGCCGAACGAAGCGCAAAAAGAAGATGACCATCAGCGTCACTATTTTGCCGAGAAAGGCACGCCGATGCTGGTCGATTACGCCGAGCGTGAAATGAATGAAGGCAGCCGCACGGTGGTGGAAACCGAACACTGGCTGGCGGTAGTGCCGTGGTGGGCGGCGTGGCCGTTTGAAACCTTGCTGCTGCCGAAAGCCCATGTGAAACGCATCACCGATCTCACCGAGCCACAGCGCACCGATCTGGCGCTGGCGCTCAAGCAGCTCACCAGCCGCTACGACAACCTGTTCCAGTGCTCATTCCCCTATTCAATGGGTTGGCACGGCGCGCCGTTCAATGGCGAAAGTAACGATCACTGGCAGCTGCATGCGCACTTCTATCCACCGTTGCTGCGTTCAGCCACGGTACGCAAATTTATGGTTGGCTATGAAATGCTGGCCGAAACCCAACGTGATTTAACGGCGGAACAGGCAGCTGAACGTCTGCGTTCTGTCAGCGATGTCCATTTCCGCGAGGCGCAATAAATGTCATTAAAATCCATTACTCAACAGGTATTCGCTGACACCTTCGGCTATCCAGCCACGCACAGCATTCAGGCACCGGGCCGTGTCAATCTGATCGGCGAACACACCGATTACAACGATGGCTTCGTGCTGCCGTGCGCCATCGATTATCAAACCGTGATTGCCTGCGCCAAACGCGACGATCGTCAGGTGCGCGTGATTGCCGTCGATTACGACAATCAGCAGGATAGCTTCTCGCTGGATGCGCCGATTGAGCCGCTGAAAGAGCCAATGTGGGCCAATTACGTGCGCGGCGTGGTGAAACATCTGCAGAAACGCGATGCTAGCTTTGGTGGCGTCGATATGGTGATCAGCGGCAACGTGCCACAAGGCGCGGGCCTGAGCTCTTCGGCGTCGCTGGAAGTGGCGGTTGGTACCGTATTCCAGCAGCTGTATGCATTGAACCTCGACGGCGCAGCGATTGCAGTGAACGGTCAGGAAGCGGAAAACCAGTTTGTCGGCTGCAACTGCGGCATCATGGATCAGCTGATCTCCGCGCTCGGTCAGCCGGATCACGCCATGTTGCTGGATTGCCGCACGCTTGGCACGCGCGCGGTATCGATGCCGGAAGATGTCGCAGTGGTGATCATCAACTCCAACTTCCGTCGCAGCCTGGTGGGCAGCGAATACAACACGCGTCGTGAGCAGTGCGAAACCGGCGCGCGCTTCTTCAATAAACCGGCGCTGCGCGATGTGACGCTGGAAGAGTTCGAAGCCTCAGCAGGCGAACTGGATGCGTTGGTAGCCAAACGCGTGCGTCACGTCATTACCGAAAATGCGCGCACGCTGGAAGCAGCCGATGCCTTAAGCGCTGGCGATTTGAAACGTATGGGCGAACTGATGGCCGAATCGCACGCCTCGATGCGTGACGATTTCGAAATCACCGTGCCACAAATCGACCAACTGGTTGAGATTGTGAAAGCAGAAATCGGCCCGCGCGGCGGCGTGCGTATGACCGGCGGCGGATTTGGTGGCTGCATCGTGGCGCTGATGCCAACCGATCTGGTCGATGCGGTGAAAGCGGTGGTGGCCGAGAAGTATGAAGCACAAACCGGCATCAAAGAGACCTTCTACGTGTGCAAAGCGTCCGCAGGAGCAGGCCAATGGTAAGTGATGTGAATTCACACGCGCCAGACGGGCAACCGTGGCGCATCACTGTGCTGCGTAATCGCAACGGCATGGTCGCGACCTTTATGGATTGGGGCGCGACCTGGCTGTCAGCGCGCGTGCCAATGCTGGATCACAGCGTGCGTGAAGCATTGCTCGGCTGCGCCACGCCATCTGATTATCTGCATCAGGATGCCTATCTTGGCGCGACGATTGGCCGCTACGCAAACCGCATCGCCTCGGCCGAACTGAAGCCGCTTAATTTGTTGCTGGCAGCGAATCAGGGCGCACATCAGCTGCACGGCGGGCCGGAAGGTTTCGATAAACGTCGCTGGCAGATCCTCAGTCAGAGCGAAAGCGAGGTGCACTATCGCCTCGATTCGCCGGATGGCGATCAGGGTTATCCCGGTAATTTAATCACCGATGTCATCTATCAACTTGATGATGATAATTGCCTGTCGATTCGCTACGAAGCGCAAACCGACAAGCCCTGCCCGGTCAATCTGACCAACCATGCTTACTTTAATCTTGATGCGCATCATGGTGATGCGCGCCAGCATCGCTTACAACTGCACGCCGATCGTTACTTGCCGGTGGATAGCGAAGGTATTCCTAACGCGCCGCTGAAAGAGGTAGCGGGAAACAGTTTTGATTTCCGCCAGCCGAAGCGCGTCGCTGATGAGTTCCTCGCCGATGACGATCAAAAAGCGGTGAAAGGCTATGACCACGCCTTTTTGCTCAACACCGCTGGCGACAGCAGCCAGCCCGCCGCCCATTTGTGGTCTGCGGATGGCAAGCTGGAGCTGAGCGTATTTACTGCTGCCCCGGCGTTGCAGTTCTACAGCGGCAACTATCTGGCGGGAACACGCGCCCGTGAGCAGGACAGCTATACTGCTTTCCAGGGCATCGCTCTGGAGAGCGAATTTTTACCGGATTCGCCCAACCATGCAGAGTGGCCGCAGCCCGATTGCTGGCTGCAACCCGGCGACAGCTGGCAGTCCGTGACGCGTTATCGCTTCACGCCGCACTGAGCCACCGGATGAAAAACGCGCACTGCGCTGCCGACAGGCTTACGCCGTGCGTTGTTTTCCGCTATGGTATGGCGCTATTAGTGAGCCGCTTCTCAGCGGCCGCAGCCGGTTTCAATACTAATCGTAAATCGAGCATTAAGGAGTAAAGCTATGGCCGTAACTAAGCTGGTACTGGTGCGACACGGCGAAAGCCAGTGGAACCAGGAAAACCGCTTCACCGGATGGTACGACGTTGACCTGTCTGACAAAGGTCGCACTGAAGCCAAAGCAGCCGGTCAGCTGCTGAAGAAAGAAGGTTTCGTGTTTGATTTCGCTTACACCTCAGTGCTGAAGCGCGCTATCCACACGCTGTGGAACGTGCTGGATGAGCTGGATCAGGCTTGGCTGCCGGTTGAGAAAACCTGGCGTCTGAACGAGCGTCACTACGGTGCGCTGCAAGGTCTGGATAAAGCAGAAACCGCCGCTAAATACGGTGACGAGCAAGTGAAACAGTGGCGTCGTGGCTTTGCCATCACCCCACCAGAGCTGGATCGCGCTGATGAGCGTTTCCCTGGCCACGACCCGCGTTACGCTTCACTGACTGACGCGCAGCTGCCAACCACCGAAAGCCTGGCGCTGACCATCGAACGCGTGATTCCTTACTGGAACGAAAGCATTCTGCCGCGCATTAAGAGCGGTGAGAAAGTGATCGTTGCTGCACACGGCAACTCACTGCGTGCACTGGTAAAATACCTCGACAATCTGAGCGAAGGCGAGATTCTCGAACTGAACATCCCAACTGGCGTGCCATTGGTGTATGAGTTCGACGAGAACTTCAAGCCGCTCAAACGTTACTATCTGGGTGATGCTGACGAGATCGCTGCGAAAGCGGCAGCCGTAGCAAACCAGGGTAAAGCGAAGTAAGCGACCGCTGAAACGCAAAAAGGCCAGACGCGAGTCTGGCCTTTTTTATTGCCGCTAAGCTTAACCGCGACGCTGTTTGACCGCCTGAGCCAGCTGACGCAACGCTTTCTCGGTGTCTTCCCAGCCGATGCAGGCATCGGTCACGCTCTGGCCGTACACCAGCGGTTTGCCGCTTTCGAGGCTCTGATTGCCTTCCACCAGATGACTCTCGATCATCACGCCAGTAATCGCCTGCTCACCGCCGGCAATCTGCTGCGCCACGTCATCAGAAACGACCATCTGACGCTGGAACTGCTTGCTGCTGTTGGCATGGCTGAAGTCGATCATCACCTGCGGACGCAAGCCTGCTTTCTCCAGACCGGTTTTCACTGCCGCCACGTGTTCAGCGCTGTAGTTCGGCTCTTTGCCGCCGCGCAGAATGATGTGGCAATCTTCGTTACCGCTGGTTTCGACAATCGCCGAGTGACCATATTTGGTGACCGACAAGAAGCAGTGTGGCGCGCTGGCTGCACCAATCGCGTCAATCGCCACTTTAATGGTGCCGTCGGTGCCGTTTTTGAAGCCCACCGGGCAAGAGAGGCCGGAAGAGAGCTCGCGATGCACCTGCGATTCAGTGGTACGTGCGCCAATCGCGCCCCAGCTCATCAGATCGGCCATATATTGTGGCGTGATCATATCGAGGAACTCACCCGCTGCAGGCAAACCGATATCATTGATATCCACCAGCAGCTTGCGCGCCAGCCGCAGGCCGTCGTTGATCTGGAAGCTGCCATCCATAAATGGATCGTTGATCAGCCCTTTCCAGCCCACCGTGGTGCGCGGTTTTTCAAAGTAAACGCGCATCACCACTTCGAGATAGTCTTTCAACTCATCACGCAATTTCAGCAGACGCGCGGCATACTCTTGCGCAGCCTGGGTATCGTGAATCGAGCACGGACCGATCACCACCAGCAGACGATCATCTTCGCCATGCAAAATGCGGTGAATCGCCTGACGTGACTGCGCAACGGTTTCGGCAGCTTTATCAGTGGCGGGGAATTTCTCAAGCAAGGCAACAGGAGGAAGTAACTCTTTGATCTCTCTGATGCGTAAATCGTCGTTCTGGTAATCCATACACAATTCCATTCAAATTTCTGGCCCAACGTCCGTCGGGCGCAACCCGCCCACTTTAGCCCTTCACGCGGTAGGTGTAAATTACGCACCGTGGCTAAAATGTATATCTCAAGTTTGCATTTATATATCTATGCACTAAGCTTTTTAAATGTAAGCACTAAGGAATGAGGTGTTTACAAAATTTAATATTTAAGCGAAGCGTATAAGGTGGAATTTTATTCCATCGCGGCACGCTATTTTCGTCAATTAACACCAGTGCGTGTTTGACGGCAACTATCCATTAATTACTGGAGCATAATGATGAATAAGTTTGCAATGATCTTTCTGACGGCAGCGATGACTTTAGGTAGCGGTGCTGTAATGGCTGCAGACAATAATGGCGCGGCTAACGCTTCAGCAGAAGCCGGCGCAGCAGCGGGTGGTGCAAAACAGAATCTTCCACCAAATAAAGTTGATAACAGCAAAATCAACAGCGGCAGCATGAATACGAATAGCGCTGCAACATCCGGCACCAACACCAGCAATATGTCTGCGGAACAGGTTCATAAAAATTCAATGTGTAAAGAGGGCAAATGCCCTGACATGAATAAAAAAGTCGGAACCAAGCATCATAAGACCGATGGCACCACGCAATAAGTAAGTCATTGGTATCAATCGGGAGAGCTTCGGCTCTCCCTTTTATTTTGTGCCCCGCCCTTTTCCGCTATGCTGAAGCAATGAAATTCACAGGAACTGATTCATGGCTTCATTGCTGCTTATTGATGATCACCCGTTAGTTGAAGTCGCACTGGAAGCGGCTTGCGTTAACGCTCCCATCACGCTGAAAATTCACGCCGCTGGCGACGAAGCTCAGGCCCGCCAACTGCTGCAGCAACATCCCATCGATTTAATTGTGCTGGATATTGGCTTACCCGATTGCGACGGCCTCGAGCTGCTGCGCCGTTTTCGTGTGCGCCACCAAGACTGCCCGGTGCTGATCTACTCAGCGCAGCAGAGCCGTCACACATTGCTCAGCGCAGTGTCGTTGGGCGCCGCCGGTTACGTGGTGAAAAGCCAAAGCATGGCGCAACTGCTGAGTGCAATTCTGGCAGTGCTCGGCGGACAACAGGCGTTTCCGCCGCTGCCAGAGCGTATCGAACTGCCGTTAACCGAGAAGGAGCAGCAAATTGTGGCGCTGTTAGTGCGCGGCTTATCGAATCTGCAAATTGGCGAGCAGCTGCACATCAGCAATAAAACTGTCAGCACCCACAAGAAAAACATCCTGGAGAAAACCGGCGTGCAATCGGTGGTTGAGCTGGCTGAATTGTGGAAAGCGCAGCAGTGAGGATATGGCTGCTACTCAGCCTGTTGGTGCTGAGTGTGCTGGCGAAAGCCGATCTGCAACCCGCCAGCAGCGTGATGTTACCCGCAATGATGCCAGCGCCGCACGCCGAGCCGTGGCCGGGTGCAACCTTGCGCGTCGCGGTGCCGGCACAGAACAGCGCGCCCTGGGCGATGCGCATTGGCGATCACATCTGGGGCATCGACGCCGACTATCTCAGCGCGCTTAGCCAGTTGACAGGTACCCATTTCACGCTGCAAAGCTATGCCGATCGCGCGCAGCAGCTGGCAGCCTTGCAGCGCGGCGAAGTAGATTTGGTGTTAAGTAATCAACACGCCGAGCTGCCGCCCGATGTTCTGCTCAGCGACAGCTGGTACAGCAGCCCGATTCGTATCTATCGCAACCGGGATAATCAGCGCGCGGTGATGTTCAACAGCGACACCGCGCAGCTCACCATTGCCGAGGCGACGTTAGCGCAATTACCCGCCGAATTTGTCCAGCAGCATCGCTGGCACACCTTGCCGGGTGATCTGCAGGCGCTGTATGCACTGCTTAATCAGCAGAGCGATTACCTGGTCGCCGATGAAGCCAGCGCCGGTTTCCTGCTGGGCCAGCTGCAGCAAGGACAAATCTACCAAATCACCGCCGATCCCGGCGCGGGTGAACTGACGCTACGTGCGCTGGCGCGCGATGCCGCCTTGATCCACTGGCTTAACAGCCAGCTGCGCCTGCTGCCCGCCGAATTCAGCAGTCGCGTCCAGCAGCGCTGGAGTCCGCCGCTGCTGCGTTATCAGGACACGCAAACATTGATGCTGTCGGCCGGCGAAAAACAGTGGCTGGCGCAGCACAACGAGATTCCGTATGCGGTTGAGGCGGATAACGCGCCATGGAGTTATCGCGACAGCAACGGCAATGCGCGTGGCTTTGGCATCGACCTGCTAAACGCCTTAAGCCAAAGTACCGGCCTGCGTTTTACTCCACGCTGGGTCAACAATCCGCAGCAGGCCGCCACGCTTTTGCAGCAACAGCAGGTAATGCTGAATCTGTTACAACCGCTGTATGGCGACGATCCCGGCAGCAACACCTTGCCGGTATGGCGCGCCATTTGGGGGATTTACACGCTTGCCACGCATCAGCCAATGAACTGGCAATCCCTACAAGGCCAGCGCGTGGGTGTGTTGCGTGACGATCTCGCCTCACGTTTGCTGCCATCAGGCATTACGCCACAGCCGTTCGACGACCGGGCGCAGCTGTGGCAAGCGCTGAATAGCGGCCAGATTGATGCGCTGGTGGATAACGTGTTGTCCGCGCGCTGGCGTATGGCGAGTCACGAAGATAATCGCGTGCATCTGGCGTTTGCCGCCAGCGATATCGCCTGGCCGCTGGCACCGCAGGTAAGCGCTGAACAGCCTGAGCTGCGCGCCCTGCTCGACCATGCTCTGCAGCAGATCCCGCCCGATACGCTCAACCAGATGCGCGTCAGTTGGTCGCAGCCGCCGCAGCCCGGCACGACGATAGCGATGCGCAATATTCCGCTGATGATTTTGATTGCGGCTGGCGTGATTATTCTGTTGCTGCTGGGTTTGCTGGCGCGTCGTTACTGGCAGCAGCGTCGTGATCGACTGCAGCGTGAACAGGCCGAACGCGCCAATGCCGCCAAGAGCCAGTTTCTCGCCACCGCCAGCCACGAACTGCGCACGCCGATGCAGGCGATTCTCGGTTTGCTGGAGCTGGAACAGCAACAGCACCCAAGCGAACGGCTGGCGCTGATGCACAGCAGCGCGCGCTCGCTGATGGCGCTGCTGAACGACTTGCAGGATCACGCACGCATTGAGAGCCAGAGCTTCCGCCTGGCGCCGCGCCCGCTCAATCTGACACTTTGGCTGCAGCAACAGCAGCAGTTTTATCATCCCTTGATGCGCGATGCCGGGCCAAACCTGATTGCCGAAGCCCTGACGCCGTTGCCTGCCAGCGTGTTACTGGATGGCGATCGCCTGCAGCAGGTGGTGAATAATTTGGTCGCCAACGCCCTGAAGTTTACCCGCGAAGGCGAAGTGCGCCTGTCGCTGGCGGTTGATGCGCATATCCAGCTTACGGTGGCCGATACCGGCAGCGGCATTCCGCTTGACGAGCAGGCAGAGCTGTTTGAACCCTGGTATCAGGCGCCATCCGGCAAAAGCCATGCGGTACAAGGTAGCGGATTGGGTTTGTTTATCTGTCGCGAGATTGTGCAACGGATGGGCGGTACGCTAACGCTCACATCAGAACCCGGCAGCGGCACCACGGTCAGCGTGCAGTTGCCGTTAGTACTGAGCGAAGAGCCGTTAACCGAGCGCACAGCAAGCTGGCCACTTTACCCGCAGCTGCGTGTAGCGATCGTGGACGATCATCCGACCAATCTTTTAGTGATGCAGCAGCAGCTGGCAAACTTTGGTGTGCAGGCGCAGGTGTTTGAAGAGGGCCGAGCGCTGCTGCGCGCCGATGCCCAGCGCGCCTTCGACATCCTGTTTATCGACCAGATGATGCCGCGCCCGGATGGTTTAACGCTGCTGCGCATTCTGCGCCGCCGACAGCACCAGCGCGGCACCGCCACGCTGCGCGTGCTGTGCTCTGCGGATGTTCAGTTGCTGAAAATCGCCCTGCAGGACGATGAAGCCTTGCTGCTCAAACCCATCGAGCTTGATCATCTGGCGCCGCTGCTGGCGCGCGCGATAAAAGATCCGCTGGATTTGTTGCCAAACAGTTTGCTGATTTTGGCGCAGAATAATCAGGCGTTTATTCCACGCATCTGCCAGACCTTGCAGCGCACGCTGCAACAGGATCGGGATTCGCTGATCAGCGCACGCGATAAGCAAAACTGGTCAGCGCTGGAACAGGCAGCGCACCGCATGAAAGGCAGCTGGTTGATGCTCGGGATGGATGAGGTTGCCGAGCGCTGTCAGCGGTTGATTGTGCAGACCAAACAGCAGCAGTTGCCGCTTGATGATCTCAATTTACTGATATCATTAACAAACAGGTTACTTAAACAACTGGAAAATTATGGCACACACTCATTCCCACGGCGCAGCTAGCAGCAACCGCACGAGGCTGGCAGCGGCGTTTGGCGTAACGGCGCTGTTTATGGTGGCGGAAGTGATTGGCGGGCTGGTTTCTGGCTCGCTGGCGCTGCTGGCCGATGCCGGACATATGTTGACCGATGCCGCCGCACTGCTGATGGCGTTACTTGCGGTGCAATTTGCTCAGCGCAAACCCAACGCGCGTCATACCTTCGGCTTGCTGCGCCTCACCACCTTAGCGGCGTTCGTCAACGCCATTGCGCTGCTGGTGATAACGGTGCTGATTGTCTGGGAAGCGCTGCGTCGCTTTTACGAGCCACAGCCAATAGCCGGCGGATTGATGCTCGGCATCGCCATTGCCGGTTTGCTGGCCAATCTGCTGTCGTTCTGGCTGCTGCACCGCGGCAGCGAAGAGAAGAATCTCAACGTGCGTGCGGCAGCATTGCATGTGCTGGGCGATTTGCTGGGTTCGGTCGGTGCGATTGTCGCGGCAGTGATCATCATGCTGACCGGCTGGACGCCGATCGATCCGATTCTGTCGCTGCTGGTGTCATTGCTGGTGGTGCGCAGCGCCTGGTCGCTGCTGCGCGAGAGTCTGCATGAGCTGCTGGAAGGTGCGCCGGGCCATATCAACGCGGATAAACTGTCGCGTGAGCTGACGCGCAATATCGATGAAGTGCGTAACGTGCATCACGTTCATCTGTGGCAAGTAGGTGAAAAGCCGGTGCTGACGCTGCATGTACAGGTGATTCCGCCTTACGATCATGACGGCTTGCTTAAGCGCATCCACCATTATCTGCATGAGCACTATCAAATTGCCCACGCCACGGTGCAGATGGAGTATCAGCCGTGCAGCGGACCGGACTGTGAGCTCTGTTTAGATAACAGCGCCGCGCAGCACGATCACCACGATCATGCTGCGCTGGAAGGTCACGCTCATCATCATCACTGATGTGACAGCGCGCGCGAGCCATGTTCGCGTGCGCTTTGCATCCATAGGCGCGAACCGTTAAGCGCAATCAGCGTCAGAATCGCGTACTCCAGTGACATGGCATAAACGCCCTGACGCGCAAATATCATCACGCTTATAACGTTGATCACCACCCACAGCAGCCAGTTCTCAACGTATTTACGCGTCATGAGAATCATCGCCACAATCGACAACACCATCATGCATGAATCCCAGAATGGGAAAGCATCCGGCTGCAGCTGCGGCATCGCCACGTTGAGGCCAAGACTCTGCATAATGCCGACTGCAGTTTTGGTCAGGAAGGCAAACACCGGATCGATGTACACTGTCATCAGCGCAATCGCCACCACGCACGCCGCGCTCCAACCCAAGGCTTTTGAGCGCGGCAGCCAGCGAATTTGCAGCTCAGTTTCATTGTTGGCGGTTTGCCGACTCCACGCGTACCAGCCGTAAACGTTGGCGACGAAGAAGAACAGCTGCAGCAATAAGCTGGCATAGAGCTGAATCTGGAAGAAGATCACCGCGAACAGCGTGACGTTAATCAGCCCGAAAAAGTAGTTGATGATTTTTTCCAGGCTGGCGAGCCAGATACACAGCAAGCCAGCGATGGTGCCAACGGCTTCGATCCAGGAGAGATCGTAGCCGCCAACGCCTAGCGGAATGTGAACCAGAATATTTTGCGTGCTAAAGAAGTCCATATAAGGTGCCTGTGTAACGGGAGCCCGTCATGCATTCCCTTTGATTTTAAGTTTGAGATCTGCAGCAAAGGATAGCATGCGATTAAGCGGGATCAACGCGGCCTCGCGCAGCGCATCATCGACATGAATTTCATGCTCGCTGCCGCCACGTTCCAATCCTTCGGCAATCGCTTTCAGGCCGTTCATTGCCATCCACGGACAGTGCGCACAGCTGCGGCAGGTTGCGCCCTCACCTGCGGTTGGCGCTTCCAGCAACTCTTTGTTCGGCACCGCCTGCTGCATTTTGTAGAAGATGCCGCGATCGGTGGCAACGATCATCTGCGGATGTGGCAAGTTTTGTGCCGCCTGAATCAGCTGGCTGGTGGATCCCACCGCATCGGCCAGATCGACAATCGCCTGCGGCGATTCAGGATGCACCAGCACCGCCGCATCCGGATAGAGCGCCTTCATGCGTTGCAAAGCCTGCGTTTTGAACTCGTCATGCACGATACAAGCGCCCTGCCAGCACAGTACATCTGCGCCGGATTTTTGCGTGACGTAGCGGCCAAGGTGACGATCTGGGGCCCAGATAATTTTCTCGCCGAGACTGTCGAGATGTTCAATCAGCTCAACCGCGATGCTTGAGGTGACGACCCAATCCGCGCGCGCCTTCACCGCCGCCGAGGTGTTGGCATACACCACCACGGTGCGATCGGGATGCTGATCGCAGAAGCGGTTAAACTCCTCAATCGGGCAACCGAGATCGAGCGAGCATTCCGCCTGCAAGGTAGGCATCAACACGGTTTTTTCCGGGCTAAGAATTTTTGCGGTTTCGCCCATAAAACGCACGCCCGCCACCAGCAAGGTTTTAGCGGAATGTGTGCTGCCGAAACGCGCCATTTCCAGTGAGTCCGATACGCAGCCGCCGGTCTCTTCCGCCAGCGCCTGAATTTCAGGATCGGTGTAGTAATGCGCCACCATCACCGCATCACGTTCTTTCAGCAAGCGTTTGATTTTGTTTTTGTAATGGGATTTTTCATCGTCACTGAGACGTGCCGGTTTCGGCGGGAAAGGATAGATCGCGCTTTCAGGATCAAACATCAGACTCATGACACGGCTCTCGTTTTCTCAATTTAACAAAATTGCCTGTTACGGCAATGATGCGGCATCAAAACCGCCATCGTGTTTTATATGCTAAACACGATAGCGGAATTGCGCGAGAGTGTCGTCTCTTTTTTGCGCGCTCTATAGCAACAATGCGCTCTTCTGTGGACTTTCCAGCTCCAGCAGGAAAGCTTTAACGCTAAGCCCGCCCGCAAAACCGGTGAGTTTGCCGTTGCTGCCTATTACGCGATGACACGGTGCCATAATCGATAGCGGGTTTTTACCGTTAGCTGCGCCCACGGCGCGCACCGCTTTCGGATTGCCGATCTGCTCAGCGATTTGCAGATAGCTGCGCGTTTCACCAAACGGAATAGTCAGTAACGCTTGCCACACTTTTTTCTGAAACTCGGTGCCGACAGTGTCGTACGGCATATCAAACTGCTGACGTTCACCGGCGAAATATTCGCGCAGCTGGCGTTCAGCCTCACACAGAATCGGATGCTGATCGTTACGGCTAATCGGCTTCAACGGCACGCGCTGCGCGCCTTCGTTTTCCCACAGAATCGCCGACAATCCCTTATCGGTGGCAACAATCGTGAGCTCGCCAACGGGCGTTGCGATGATTTTGGCATGATACATGGTGCACCTCCGGCTTAATCTCTGCTGGCGATTATCGCATTTCCGCCGCAGGAAACTGGCTGTTTTCGGTCATCAGCATAAACTGGTTAGCTGTCCGAAAGCAGCGAGTTTTCCCATTCAGCTTGCGCGACCATGCCGTTTATTTGCCGGAGACGATGATGTTTGATGCTGAAATTGCTTACCAGGCGCTGACGTCGCGCGATAGCCGCTTCGACGGGCTGTTTTTTGTTGGCGTGACATCCACCGGCATCTATTGCCGCCCCATTTGTCCGGTGAAAGCGCCGATGCAGAAGAACTGCCTGTTTTTTAGCAGCGCAGAGGCCGCCGAGAAAGCGCACTTCCGCCCGTGTTTACGCTGCCGCCCGGAACTGGCACCCGGCTCTGCACCGGTGGATAGCCATCACCGCATTGCCGATCGTTTAATTCGCCGTATCGAAGAGGGCTTGCTGGAAGAGCAGGAGACGTTGGCAGACATCGCAGCCGAGTTTGACCTGAGTGAACGTCAATTGCGTCGTGTGGTGCAGCAGGAGCTCGGCGTATCGCCTTTAGAGCTGCGTCAGACACGTCGTATGCTGCTCGCTAAGCAACTTCTTACAGAAACCTCACTCCCGGTAACAGAAATTGCTTATGCCAGCGGCTTTCGCAGTCTGAGGCGTTTTAACGATGTGTTCCAGGCGCGCTATCGCATGACGCCTTCCCGCCTGCGTAAGCAGAATCAGCCTGACGCCGTGAAGACCACGCAGGAGAGCGCTGAACTGCGCCTGAGTTATCGGCCGCCTTACGATTGGGATGCGATGCTCGATTTCCTGCAGCAGCGCGTGATGAAGGACGTGGAATGGGTGAACGAGGGCATTTATCACCGCACCGTGGCGCTGGGCAACTGTCGCGGCTGGGTGCGCGTGAGCCATCTTGAGGAGAAACAGTCGCTGAAGGTGCAATTCACAACGTCGTTGACGCCGGTGCTGCCCGCTTTGCTGCGTCGTCTGCGCGACCTGTTCGACCTGGATGCGCAGCCACAGCGCATAGCAGAGCACCTAAGCCACGATCCGCTTTTAGCCGAGAGCTTGTCGCGCTTTCCCGGTCTACGCGTTCCTGGTGCGTTTGACGGCTTTGAGTTGGGTGTGCGCGCGATACTCGGCCAGCAGGTTACGGTGAAAGCGGCAACCACGTTAAGTAGCCGAATGGCACAACGTTTTGGTGAGCCGCTGGTAACGCCGTGGTCAGAACTTTCGCGTTTGCCGCCGAATGCGGAGTCGCTGGCGGCGGCGAGCATCGATGATATCGCCAGCCTGGGAATTGTCAGTGCGCGTTCACATGCCATTCAGGCGTTGGCGCAGGCCTGTGCTTCTGGCGCATTGCGCTTTAACGGTGCGGTGAATCCGGACGTGGTTCAGCAGCAGTTACTGGCGCTAAAAGGGATTGGGCCGTGGACCGCAAGCTATATCGCGATGCGCGCACTGCGTTGGCCTGATGCATTTCCCAAAGAAGATATTGCGATTCGTAATAACCTCGGCGGCGTGAGTGCCAAAGTGGCGGAGCAGTTATCGCAGGTTTGGCGACCTTGGCGCAGCTATGCGGTGCTGCATATCTGGGAAAGTCTGACACCGGTTAAGAAATCTTAATAGTGCGTTTCAGGCGGAAATAAGGGGCGGTTGCGTAAAGTCGCCGTGGATACATCCCTGTAGGCTCTGCCGGCGCATCCATGCGCCGGAAGCTTTACTCCACCGCCCGGTCCTTCCGTCTTCGTTCAGCATGGGTGCGATTATTTAAAGCAACATCGAAGCTTAAGGGCCAGAAAAGGCGGGAGCGGAAGGAGCGAAGCGTCCGAGCCATGGATGGCGAGGCCGATCCACAGGGATGTGAGGTTTCTTCGCGATCCGCCCCGCCTTATCTGGCCGGTGCACCATCTCAAAGCAAATCCAGCTATAGCGTAGAAAAGCAAAAAGGCGCCTTTAGGGCGCCTTTCTACATAACTGGTGGGTCGTGCAGGATTCGAACCTGCGACCAATTGATTAAAAGTCAACTGCTCTACCAACTGAGCTAACGACCCGCTGTGGGGCTTACAACCTTTACTTGATGGTGGGTCGTGCAGGATTCGAACCTGCGACCAATTGATTAAAAGTCAACTGCTCTACCAACTGAGCTAACGACCCATCAAGGTTGTGAAGCTTACTGAAGAAATCATCTCACTTACAACGGGTTGAGATGGTGGGTCGTGCAGGATTCGAACCTGCGACCAATTGATTAAAAGTCAACTGCTCTACCAACTGAGCTAACGACCCATCTTCAGTGCTGCCGATACTTGTTAAGATATGTCCCGGCAACGGCGGCATATATTACTGATTTAGCGGGAGGGCGCAACCCTTATTTTCCACTAAATGTCTCAATTGCTTACCTTTCATGCTGTAAGACCAGAAATCACACGAAATCCGGTCTTTTAAGCACAAATTACAACCCGGCAAGACGTTTTTGCGCCTGCTTAGCAGAATCACTATTTGGGAATTGTTTGATCACTTGCTGGAAGACAGCCTTGGCTTTCGCCGTATCATTCTTCTCTTGCATGATCACGCCAACCTTAAACAGCGCTTCCGGGGCTTTTGGCGATTTCGCGTAATTTTTTACCACAGTGGCAAAATAATAGGCCGAATCGTCTTTTTTACCCTTGTTGTAATACAGCTGACCCAGCCAGTAATTGGCATTCGGCTGATAGGTAGAATCAGGATATTTCTTCACCCAAGCCTGCAGGGCAGTAATCGCCTGATCGTACTGCTTCTTCTCCAGAATCAGCGCAACGGCAGCATTGTAATCCGTGTTGGCATCGCCGGTTTGTGCTGGCGCGGCCGCACTGGCGTTATCGCTGCTACCGCTATCAGCCGCTGCTGCACCCGCAGCGCCTGCAGCAGCGGCATCCGCACCGCCGCCTGCCTGCGCACCGTTACTGCCGGAGCTGAGGCTGTCGATTTGCTGATAAAGCTGTTTCTGGCGCTCGATCACCTGATTAAGCTGATAGCTGTTTTGCTGGATTTGCCCGCGCAGCGAATCGATATCGCTTTGGTTGTCGCTCATCTGCTGCTGCAATTGCTGCAGAAGCTGAGCCTGGGCATTAGAGATACGTTCAAGAGTGGTGACGCGGTCTTCGACCGAGCCTGAGCCAACGCTACTGATTGACGCCTGGGCATTAGCAGCCCCCAAAGGGGCCGCTAAACCAACCAGTAACGACAGACTCAACAGATGAAGTCTGAAGTTACTCATCATGATATTTTCTTAGTAAACCAGTACGGCACGACGGTTTTTAGCGTAAGCCGCTTCGTCATGACCCAGTACAGCTGGTTTTTCTTTACCGTAAGAAACGATAGACATCTGGTCAGCAGAAACGCCTTTGCCTTGCAGATACATCTTAACGGCGCTTGCACGACGTTCGCCCAGGGCGATGTTGTATTCTGGAGTACCGCGCTCATCCGCGTGACCTTCGATGGTCACTTTGTAAGACGGGTTGCCACGCAGGAATGCCGCGTGCTGATCCAGCATCTGAGCGTAGTCAGAAGCCACGTCATACTTGTCCAGACCGAAGTAAACGATGTTGTTCTGCTGCAGCTGCTGCATCTGCAGGCGCGCTTGCTCGTCAGAAGACATGTTACCGTTCTGACCAGCACCGTAAGCACCGTCGTTAGCGCCCATACCAGTCTGATCGTTGTTGTTGTTTTTGTGTGAGCTACATGCAGCTACTGCGATAACCGGCAGAGCCAGCATCAAACCCTTCAGCACTTTGTTCAGTTGCATTTCTTTATCCTATTATTTTGTTTGCCATACATTTTAATCCCCCGCCGTGCAGGGGACCTATGCATCACAGATACGGCGACCAGGCAGGGAATTTGACCTGTCCATCAGTTGCCGGAAGACGCGCTTTGAAACGCCCGTCGGTTGAAACCAACTGCAACACGGAACCCATCCCCTGAGTAGAGCTATAGATTACCATTGTGCCGTTTGGCGCCAGACTCGGCGTTTCATCCAGGAACGTGTCCGTTATTGTTTGAACGGCTCCCGTTACCAGATCCTGTTTGGCGACATGCTGAGCGCCACCGGCGCTGCTGATCATCACCATAGTTTTACCGTCGGTTGACACATCCGCATCCTGGTTTTGCGCACCTTCCCAGGTAATACGTTGTGGCGCACCGCCGTTGATACCAACTTTATAAATCTGAGGCGCACCGGCCTGATCCGAGGTGTAAGCCAGCGTCTGGCTGTCCGGGAACCACGTCGGTTCAGTGCTGTTGTAGCGACCATCCGTCACCTGACGCGTCTGACCAGAAGCCAGATCCATCACGTACAGATTCAGGCTACCGGTTTTCGACAGCGCGAAGGCCAGTTTAGAACCGTCTGGTGAGAAGGCTGGCGCACCGTTGTGACGTGGATACGAAGCCACCTGACGGATTGCACCGTTAGACAGCGTCTGCACAACCAGCGCAGATTTGCCGCTTTCGAACGTTACGTAAGCCACCTTGCTGCCATCTGGCGACCAGGCCGGAGACATCAATGGCTGCGGTGAACGGTGAACCACAAACTGGTTGTAGCCATCGTAATCCGATACGCGCAGCTCATACGGGAACTGACCGCCGTTGGTCTGCACCACATAGGCAATGCGGGTACGGAATGCGCCTTTAATGCCGGTCAGCTTCTCGAACACTTCGTCACTGGCGGTGTGCGCTGCATAACGCAGCCACTGCTTAGTCACTTTATAAGAGTTCTGTGCCAGCACGGTGCCTGGAGCGCCGCCGGTATCCACCAGCTGATAGGCAACTTGATAGCTGCCGTCAGCATTTGGCGTTACCTGGCCGACCACGACCGCATCAATACCCAATGCGCTCCATGCGGCAGGTTGAACTTCCTGCGCGCTGGCTGGCTGTTGTGGCAGACGAGAACGATCGAGCGGATTGAATTTTCCGCTGTTGCGTAAGTCAGCAGAAACGATCCCGCCGATGTCTTCTGGTGCCGCGCCTGGGCCAGCCCATTGGAACGGAACCACACCAATAGGGCGTGCGGTGTTAACGCCCTGCGTAATTTCAATACGGACTTCTGCATGAAGCATTGCTGCCCACAGCAGTACAAAAAAACCTAAGGTTACACGAAGTGCCTGCTTCATCTTTTCTCCCTTACCTGAACCAGAGGTTCATGATAATTCGCACAGTTCCTGAAAAACACGAGTACTCATAGAGTACGGCAAGCTAACCTTAGTTCAACCTGCCGTAGGTTACTGCATTTACTGAGGCTTGAAATCCAGAGGTGCATTTTTAAACACCTGATAGACATCCTGGCTTGGAGGCTTAGGAATACGAGCCTGTTTAGCAGCCGCTACCGCAGCTTGACACAGTGCAGGATCTCCACCTTCAGACTTGACACCTGCCAATGTACCATCCGGCATTAGCTGGAGGCGCAAAGTACAAGTTCGGCCTTTGAAGCTTTCCCAATCATAAAATTTACTTTTGATTGCAGCCTGAATCTGACCAGCATAATTACTAATATCCGCTCCGGACGCCCCGGATTTCTTCTGATTGCCCTGCCCTGCAGCGCCACCCGATGCGGTGCCGCTTTTCGGTGCATTCTTACCTGAAGACAAGCCACCTAACAGATCGTCAACGGCGTTTTCATTCTTCGCAGCTTCAGCGGCGGCTTTTTTGGCATCTGCAGCAGCTTTCGCTTTGGCATCCGCTTTGGCTTTCGCAGCTGCATCGGCCTTGGCTTTCGCCTCGGCTGCAGCCTTCTCTTTTGCTTCTGTTGCAGCTTTTTCTTTTGCCTCAGCAGCCGCTTGCTCTTTAGCCTCTTTCGCTTCCTGAGCCGCTTTCGCCTTCGCATCGGCAGCAGCCTGAGCTTTGGCTTCAGCATCCGCTTTAGCTTTCGATTCTGCGGCGGCTTTCGCCTGTTGTGCCGCTTTCTCTTTGGCCGCTTCAGCAGCGGCAGCTTTGGCTTCCGCGTCCGCTTTCTTCTTCGCGTCAGCTGCGGCTTGCTTGGCTTCTTCTACCGCTTTGGCTTTGGCGTCAGCAGCCGCTTTTGCCTGCGCATCGGCTTCCGCTTTGGCATCGGCCTTGGCTTTCGCTGCAGCGGCTTCGGCAGTTTTCTGCTGTTCCTGCGCCTGCTTAGCGGCGGCTTCAGCGGCTTTCTGCTGCTCGGCCTGCTGCTTCGCCTGCTCTTTGGCTTCCTGCTGGGCCTGCAAACGCTCTTTTTCCATCTCTTTAAGGCGTTGCTGCTCAGCAGCTTGTTTCTGCTGTAACTCTTCGGCCTGCTGTTGCGACTGTTTCTGACGCTGCTGCTCGGCGCGTTGACTGTCTCGTTGCTGATTCTGCTGGCGGTTATACTGCTCAACCACGGCGCCTGAATCGACCATCACTGCGTCAATATCACTGCCACCGCCACCGCCGCTGGATTCGATTTTTTCGTTAAACGAGCTCCAAATCAGTAAGGCGATCAGCACGATGTGCAGAATCACCGAAACGATTATTGCGCGTTTTAACTTGTCGTTCTGCTCGGTTGCCTTCGACACACTCGGTTCCCAAAAACGGTTCGCTTTAAATCGGCTGCGTCATCAAACCGACAGATTTCACGCCTGCCTGATGTAACAGGTTCAGCGCCTTGATGATTTCGTCGTAAGGGACGTCTTTCGCACCGCCGATCAGGAAGACCGTTTTCGGATTGGCTTCAATCCGGCGCTGCGCTTCGCTCACCACCTGCTCCGGCGGCAACTGCGTCATACGATCGTGATCCACCACCAGGCTGTACTGGCCAACACCAGACACTTCAACAATCACCGGTGGATTATCATCAGTTGAGACGGTTTTTGAATCTGTCGCATCCGGCAGATCCACTTCCACGCTCTGGGTAATAATCGGCGCGGTTGCCATAAAGATGAGCAGCAACACCAACAGCACGTCCAGCAGTGGAACAATGTTGATTTCCGACTTAAGGTCGCGTTTACCGCGACCACGGGTTCTGGCCATCGTAAACCTCGACTTACTTCGTGTTGTCGTTGGAGAAAGCCTGACGATGCAGGATAGCCGTGAACTCTTCCATAAAGTTGTCGTAGCCCTGTTCCAGCTTGTTAACGCGCTGGTTCAGACGGTTATACGCCATAACGGCAGGAATGGCCGCAAACAGACCGATTGCGGTGGCGATCAACGCTTCGGCAATACCCGGTGCAACCATCTGCAACGTCGCCTGTTTTACCGCACCAAGGGCGATAAAGGCGTGCATGATCCCCCACACCGTACCGAACAGACCGATATACGGACTGATTGAGCCAACGGTCCCAAGGAAAGGAATGTGAGTTTCCAGCGTTTCCAGTTCACGATTGAAGGAGATACGCATCGCACGGCTCGCACCCTCTACCACGGCTTCTGGCGCATGGTTGTTAGCACGGTGCAAGCGCGCAAACTCTTTGAAACCCGAATAGAAGATTTGCTCAGATCCGCTCAATTCATCGCGGCGTCCCTGGCTTTCCTGATACAGACGAGACAACTCGATACCCGACCAGAACTTATCTTCAAAAGCTTCGGCTTCGCGCCCCGCCGCATTCAAAATGCGCGTACGCTGAATAATGATCGCCCATGAGGCAATAGAAAAGCCGATCAAAATCAACATGATAAGTTTGACCAGAAGGCTCGCCTTCAGGAACAAATCAAGAACATTCATGTCAGTCACTGCTTGAACTCCGCGACAATAGACTTGGGAAGCGCAATTGGCTTCATTAGATGTGGGTTGATGCAGGCAATCAGGACTTCTGCTTCATTTAGCACTTTGCCTTCTGCATTCACGATACGCTGCGAGAACGTCATCGTTGCACGCGTCATTGAGGTCACTTCTGTTTGAATTTCCAAAAGATCGTCCAGACGTGCAGCTGCAACAAAATCGATCGTCATGCGTCGTACCACAAAAGCCACCTGCTCTTCCAACAGGACCTGCTGATTGAAATGGTGCTGGCGCAACATTTCGGTACGTGCTCGTTCATAGAAAGCAAGATAACTGGCGTGGTAAACCACACCACCGGCATCAGTGTCTTCGTAATAGACACGAACCGGCCAGCGAAACAGCGTAGTACTCACTCTACATCCCGGTCTCATTTTAAACGTTGCTACTATACGCAAGTGAGATCGGCTTGGGAATGGTCCGCTGACGCCGCGCGAAAATAATTATCACAGGTTAACAACTGGAAGGATTTATAGGATGTTTCTTGACCGGGCGCTGACAAAACCTCACGCCAGCGCCTGAAAATGCAGCGTTTTTAAGTCCTGAACCTGGACTTAATGGTAGAACCAGGAAATTCCTGCCAACAAAATCAACAGAGCGGGCAGAGGTGAGAATAGAGCCTGCCAACGCGTTTGTTGTGGACTGAATCCGGTGCCGTGAATCACGCCGGTACACACAGCCCAAATCAGCAGCAATCCATGCCATATCGCCAAATCACTTGTACGCGCAGCAAAGCGTGAAGGTTGCCAAATAACGCATCCCGCCAGCCACAGTGCCAGAATTAACGAAAGGGCCCGAAATGGGCCCTTGTCCATCAGACGATACATCGTCCGAATCAGTGTGCGCATCAGACTTGCTCGTCCTTGGCGCTGCTCTCTTCAACATGCTCCAGAGCCAGCGCCGTGATCACACCGAACGCACAGGCCAGCAAGGTGCCAAGAATCCAGGCAAAATACCACATGCTCAATCTCCTTAATCAGTACAGGGAGTGCGTATTGCTCTCAATGTGTTCTTTGGTGATACGGCCAAACATCTTGTAATAACACCAGGCGGTGTACGCCAGGATAATCGGTACAAAGATGATGGCGGCAATGGTCATCACTTTCAGCGTCAGCAGGCTAGACGTGGCATCCCACATCGTCAGGCTGATGCCTGGCACGGTGCTGGATGGCATGATGAACGGGAACATCGCAATCCCAGCAGTCATGATCACGCAAGCTAAGGTCAGTGAAGAAGAGATAAACGCCAGAGCGCCCTTCTCGATACGCGAAAAGAGAATGGTCAGCAGCGGTAACACCACGCCCAACAGCGGGAACAGCCACAATACTGGCATCTGCTCGAAGTTCACCATCCATGCGCCCGCTTCACGCACCACATCTTTACCCAACGGGTTGGATGCGGCGTGATGATCGATAACGCTTTTCAGCACATAACCATCAATACCGTATTTCACCCACACGCCGGCAAGGATGAAGCACACCATCATCACCAGCGCTGAGATTTGTGCGGTGCTGCGGCTGCGGACGTGCAACTCACCGGCAGTACGCATCTGCAGGTAGGTTGCGCCCTGCGTCAGGATCATCGCCACACTCACTACGCCCGCCAACAGGCCAAACGGATTTAGCAGCTGGAAGAAGTTGCCGGTATAGAACAGGCGCAGATATTCGTCAGCATGGAACGGCACGCCTTGCAGCAGGTTGCCGAATGCCACGCCAATCACCAGCGGCGGGACAAAGCTGCCGATGAAAATGCCCCAATCCCACATGCCGCGCCAGCGCATATCTTCAATCTTCGAACGGTAATCAAAACCAACCGGACGGAAGAACAGTGAAGCCAGCACCAGAATCATTGCCACATAGAAGCCGGAGAACGCAGCGGCATACACCATTGGCCAGGCGGCGAACAGCGCGCCACCGGCGGTGATCAGCCAAACCTGGTTTCCATCCCAGTGCGGCGCAATGCTGTTAATCATGATGCGACGTTCGGTATCGGTACGACCCAAAATGCGGGTCAGCATACCGACGCCCATATCGAAGCCATCGGTGACCGCAAAACCAATCAGCAACACGCCAATCAGCAGCCACCAGACAAAGCGCAATACTTCGTAATCAAACATGGTCGCTCTCCTTATCCACGCGCCGGCTGAGATGATGTCTTCAGCGTTTCATGATGATAGCGGCCGGTTTTCAGGCTGCTTGGACCGAGGCGCGCGAACTTGAACATCAGGTACATTTCCGCCACGAGGAACAAGGTGTAGAGACCGCAAATCAGCGTCATTGAGAACAGCAGATCGCCGACGGTCAATGAGGAGTTAGCGACTGCGGTTGGCAGCACCTCACCAATTGCCCACGGCTGGCGACCATACTCGGCAACGAACCAACCCGCTTCAATCGCAATCCATGGCAATGGAATGCCGTACAACGCGGCTTTCAGTAACCAGCGCGACTTGCCGATACGGTTACGAATCACGCTCCAGAAGGAGAGCGCAATGATGCCCAGCATCAACACACCGCCCAGCACCATGATACGGAAGGCGAAGTACAGCGGTGCAACACGTGGGATTGAGTCTTTCGTCGCTTTCTGGATCTGCTCTTCGCTGGCGTTAGCCACATCCGGCGTATAGCGCTTTAGCAGCAGGCCATAACCGAGATCCTTTTTGCTGGCTTCAAACTGGCTGCGCACAGCAGGATCTTTGCTACCACCGCGCAGTTCGTTCAGCAGCGCGTACGCTTTCATGCCGTTACGAATACGCACTTCATGCTGCGCCAGCAGATCTTTCAAACCGGTGACTGGCGTATCGACTGAACGCGTAGCGATCAAGCCGAGCAGATACGGAATCTGAATCGCATATTTGTTTTCCTGGGTTTCCTGGTCCGGAATACCAAACAGCGTAAACGCAGCTGGAGCCGGTTGGGTTTCCCATTCCGCTTCAATCGCCGCCAGCTTGGTTTTCTGCACGTCGCCGATTTCATAACCAGATTCGTCACCCAGCACGATCACCGACAAAATCGCCGCCATACCGAAGCTGGCTGCGATAGCAAAGGAGCGTTTAGCGAAAGCAATATCGCGCCCTTTCAGCAGATACCATGCGCTAATACCAAGGATGAACATCGCACCTGTGGTGTAGCCAGCGGCCACGGTATGCACAAACTTCACCTGCGCAACCGGGTTTAGCACCAGCTCGGAGAAGCTCAGCATCTCCATACGCATGGTTTCAAAATTGAACTCGGAAGCAATCGGGTTTTGCATCCAGCCGTTCGCCACCAGAATCCACAGCGCGGACATGTTGGAACCGAGCGCCACCAGCCAGGTCACTGCAAGGTGTTGCACCTTGCCGAGGCGATCCCAGCCGAAGAAGAACAGGCCAACAAAGGTGGATTCGAGGAAGAACGCCATTAAGCCTTCAATAGCGAGCGGCGCACCGAAGATATCGCCGACATAGTGTGAGTAATATGACCAGTTGGTACCGAACTGGAATTCCATGGTCAGGCCGGTAGCCACGCCGAGCGCAAAGTTGATACCAAACAACTTACCCCAGAACTTGGTCATATCTTTATAAATTTGTTTCCCCGTCAGGACATATACGGTTTCCATGATCGCCAATAAAAACGCCATACCCAGCGTTAATGGCACGAACAGGAAATGGTACATCGCCGTCAGGGCAAACTGTAAACGCGACAGCTCGACAATATCTAACATGATGACTCCTTGCTCCTCGCATGAACTTCCCCTGCGGATGACAACGGCAAACAACAGACATTGACGCGCAGAATAAGATTCAGGAACGACTGATTATTGATTCCAGTTTTGTTACTGATAGAACAGAGAAAGCTGTTGCCCGAAGAAGGCGAGTAACAGTGATAAAATTCCCTTAAAAACCGATCTTTTCAGTCAATTTTAAGCAGGATTGGAATGAGGAGGCGGCAGAATTGATATAACAACGCCTGGCACAAACTCCTGAAAAATTATGACGAAGACTGAATTGATGCAGCGCAATTTATACCGGTTAGTTGCTGTTTTGCTAGCGGTAAAGTTTCCTATAACTCGCTATTTATTGATCTGGATTAAGACAATAAATTTCCAGATATGTAGTGTTAAAGTGGTTGTTAATTAGATGTCACAACATCATCATATAATTAAGAATATAATTACCTTTTCCGCAATTATTTAACCTCGATCTGGAAAGCTTTGCGCCAATTGTTTGACAAAGATCCAGCGTCTTTTCCCTTCTTTACCCTGATGACAGAGTAAGCATAGCCGCTGTTTTTGAAACCGTTACGCTTTTTGCCCCTATTTTCGGCGGGTTATTACCAAAAAAAAAGCCACCCGAAGGTGGCTTTTTAATGTCAGTCAATACTGGCTTATTTGATTGGCAGAACCGCTTTAACTGCGTCGCCAATGTCTGCCAGGCTGCGTACGGTTTTCACACCGGCCGCTTCCAGCGCAGCGAATTTCTCATCAGCAGTACCTTTGCCACCGGCAATGATGGCGCCTGCGTGGCCCATACGTTTGCCTTTCGGTGCAGTCACACCCGCGATGTAGCCGACAACCGGCTTGGTCACGTGCGCTTTGATGTAAGCTGCTGCTTCTTCTTCCGCGCTACCACCGATCTCACCGATCATCACGATCACTTCGGTCTGTGGATCTTCCTGGAACAGTTTCAGGATGTCGATGAAGTTAGAGCCTGGGATCGGGTCGCCACCGATACCTACGCAGGTTGACTGGCCGTAGCCGATGTCAGTGGTCTGCTTAACGGCTTCATAAGTCAGCGTACCTGAACGCGATACGATACCGACGCGGCCTGGCTGGTGAATGTGGCCCGGCATGATACCGATCTTACATTCGCCAGGCGTGATCACGCCTGGGCAGTTCGGGCCGATCATACGTACGCCAGCTTCATCCAGCTTCACTTTCACGGTCAGCATATCCAGCGTTGGGATACCTTCGGTGATGGTGATGATCAGTTTGATGCCCGCATCGATCGCTTCCAGAATACCGTCTTTGCAGAACGGCGCTGGAACGTAGATAACGGTGGCGGTTGCGCCGGTCGCTTCTACTGCTTCACGCACGGTGTTGAACACCGGCAGTCCGAGATGCGTGGTGCCACCTTTGCCTGGCGTTACACCGCCAACCAGCTGCGTACCATAGGCCAGCGCCTGCTCAGAGTGGAACGTCCCTTGACCACCGGTGAAACCCTGGCAAATGACTTTGGTGTTTTTGTCGATCAAAATGGACATTATTTACCCTCCGCTGCAGCTACAACACGCTGTGCAGCGTCTGTCAGGCTGGTTGCTGCAATGATGTTCAGACCGCTGTCCGCCAGTTTCTTAGCGCCCAGCTCGGCGTTGTTACCTTCCAGACGTACCACAACTGGTACGTTCACACCCACTTCTGCCACCGCACCGATGATGCCGTCTGCGATCAGGTCGCAACGTACGATGCCGCCGAAGATGTTAACGAACACGGCTTTTACCGCATCGTCAGACAGGATGATTTTGAAGGCTTCGGTCACGCGCTCTTTGGTTGCGCCGCCGCCAACGTCCAGGAAGTTTGCTGGCTCACCACCGTGGTGTTTCACGATGTCCATGGTGCCCATCGCCAGACCAGCGCCGTTTACCATACAGCCGATGTTGCCATCCAGCGCAACATAGTTCAGTTCCCACTGCGTTGCATGTGCTTCACGTGGATCTTCCTGGCTTGGATCGCGCATTTCACGCAGTTCCGGCTGACGGAACAGTGCGTTACCGTCTGCACCCAGTTTGCCATCGAGGCAGATCAGGTCGCCCTGCTTGGTGATCACCAGCGGGTTGATCTCAACCATCGCCAGATCGCGCTCGAGGAACATGGTCGCCAGACCCATGAAGATTTTGGTGAACTGGCTAACTTGCTTACCGGTCAGGCCGAGTTTGAACGCCAACTCGCGGCCCTGATACGGCTGTGGACCCGCTAATGGATCCAGCGCCATCTTGTGGATCAAGTGTGGCGTTTCTTCTGCCACTTTCTCAATCTCAACACCACCTTCAGTCGAGGCCATGAAGATTACGCGACGAGTCGCACGGTCAACAACCGCACCAAGATACAGCTCCTGATCGATATCAGTCGCGGCTTCAACCAGAATCTGGTTTACCGGCTGACCGTGCGCATCAGTTTGATAGGTCACCAGACGTTTGCCCAGCCAATGCTCAGCAAAAGCACGAATGTCTTCTTTGCTGTTAACCACTTTCACGCCACCCGCTTTACCGCGGCCACCGGCATGAACCTGACATTTCACTACCCACGGACCTGCGCCGATTTTAGACGCGGCTTCTTCAGCTTCACGTGGCGTGGTGCAGGCGTAGCCTGTCGGTGCTGGCATGCCATAGCGTGCAAACAGCTGCTTCGCCTGGTATTCATGTAAATTCATGATGTTCTATCCATTCAGGTATGAGTTTGGGCGCGCCTTCACACCGCGCGCCCGGCGAAATTAGACGTCCAGCAGCAGGCGAGCTGGATCTTCCAGCATCTCTTTCACCGCGACCAGATAGCCAACGGATTCACGACCATCAATCAAACGGTGATCGTAAGAGAGCGCCAGATACATCATTGGCAGAATCACTACCTGACCATTGACCGCCATTGGGCGATCTTTGATGGCGTGCATGCCCAGAATCGCGCTCTGCGGTGGGTTGATGATTGGCGTAGACATCAGCGAACCAAACACACCACCGTTAGTGATGGTGAAATTACCGCCAGTCAGCTCTTCAACCGTTAACTTGCCGTCACGGCCTTTCACCGCCAGCTCTTTAATTTTCTTCTCAATGTCGGCCATGCTCAGCGCATCAACATCTTTCAGCACTGGCGTTACCAGACCACGCGGAGTAGAAACCGCAATGCTCACATCGAAATAGTTGTGGTAAACCACATCTTCGCCATCAATCGACGCGTTCACTTCCGGGAAGCGTTTCAGCGCTTCAACCACCGCTTTGATGTAGAAGGACATGAAGCCCAGACGCACGCCGTGGCGCTTCTCGAACGCGTCGCCGTACTGCTTGCGCAGATCCATGATTGGCTTCATGTTGATTTCGTTAAACGTGGTCAACATCGCGGTGCTGTTTTTCGCTTCCAGCAGACGCTCGGCAACACGCTTACGCAGACGCGTCATCGGTACGCGTTTTTCGCTGCGGTTAGCCACAGCGGCCTGCGGTGCAGCAGCAGCGGCTGGCGCTGGTGCGGCTTTGCCACCGTCGGCTTTCTTCGCCAGATGTTTTTCCACATCTTCACGCGTCAGACGGCCGCCAACGCCGGTGCCTTTGATCTGGCTGGCATCGAGGTTGTTTTCAGCAATCAGACGGCGAACCGCTGGGCTGAGCGCATCGTTGCTCTCTTCTTCCAGAGAAGCGGTTTGACGCTGTGCTGGTGTCGACTCTTTGCTTTCCGCTTTTGCCGCAGTCTCTTTCCCGCCGCTGTTGCCCTCTTTCAGACGGCCCAGAATCTGACGAGAAGTGACGGTAGCGCCTTCATCTTCCAGCACGGCTTCCAGAATGCCGTCCGCTGAAGCAGGCACTTCCAGCACCACTTTGTCAGTTTCAATCTCTACCAGTACTTCATCGCGGCTCACGGAGTCGCCGGGTTTTTTGTGCCAGGTTGCAACCGTTGCGTCCGCTACGGATTCAGGCAAATCGGGAACGAGAATTTCTACGCTACTCATTTTCTTTCCTTTTTATTAACCAAGGTTCAGCGCGTCATTAACCAGGTCTTGCTGCTGTTTTTGATGTACGGACATGTAGCCCACGGCCGGTGAAGCAGAAGCCGGACGGCCTGCATAACGCAGTGACGCACCAAATGGAACCACTTCGCGGAAATGATGCTGACTGCAATACCATGCGCCCTGATTCAGTGGCTCTTCCTGACACCACACGAAATCCTGCACATGAGCATAGTTTTTCAATACGTCCTGCACGACTTTGTGCGGGAACGGATAGAGTTGTTCGATACGCACGATAGCCACGTCGGTCTGCTCGTTTTTACGACGCTGCTCCAGCAGATCGTAATAAACCTTGCCCGAACACAGTACGACGCGTTTAACCTGCTGCGGATCGAGATCGTCGATCTCACCAATAGCCGGCTGGAAGCTGCCCGTCGCCAACTCTTCCAGGCTGGAAATCGCCAACGGATGACGCAGCAGTGATTTTGGTGACATGACGATCAGCGGACGGCGCATACCGCGCAGCGCCTGACGACGCAGCATGTGGTAAACCTGCGCTGGCGTTGAAGGCACGCATACCTGCATATTCTGTTCAGCACAGAGTTGCAGATAACGCTCCAGACGCGCTGAGGAGTGCTCAGGACCCTGACCTTCATAACCGTGCGGCAGCAACATTACCAGGCCACACATACGGCCCCATTTCTGCTCGCCGGAGCTGATGAACTGGTCGATCACTACCTGCGCACCGTTGGCGAAGTCGCCGAACTGCGCTTCCCAAATGGTCAGCACGCGCGGTTCTGCGGTGGCGTAACCGTATTCGAAGGCCAGTACCGCTTCTTCAGACAGCACGGAATCCCACACTTTGAACTGACCCTGACCGTTATGGACATGGTGCAGCGGCGTGTAAGTTGAACCGTTGGTCTGGTTGTGGATCACCGCATGACGGTGGAAGAAGGTACCGCGACCGGTATCTTCACCGGAAAGACGTACCGGAATCCCTTCGTCAACCAGCGTGGCGTAAGCGAGGTTTTCTGCACCGCCCCAGTCGAACGCTTTGTTGCCTTCGGCCATCTCTTTGCGATCGTTGTAGATCTTGGCCACGCGAGACTGCACTTCTACCGATTCCGGTACGCTGCTGATGCGGCGCGCCAGTTCCTGCAGGCGTTTCAGTTCCACGGTTGCCGGGTAGCTTTCGTCCCACTCGTGGTTCAGATATGGCGACCAGGTGAACGAATGCAGGCTCATCGGACGCCATTCCGGCACCACGCATTCGCCTTCATCCAGCGCGTCGCGGTACAGGTTAACCATCTCGGTGGCATCTTCGGTGGTCGCAACACCTTCGCTTTCCAGCTGATCGGCGTAGATTTTACGCGGCGTTGGATGCTTTTTGATTTTCTGGTACATCAACGGCTGAGTTGCACTTGGCTCGTCGGCTTCGTTGTGGCCGTGACGGCGATAGCACACCAGATCGATGAACACATCACGTTTAAAGGTGTTGCGATAATCCAGCGCCAGGCGAGTCACAAACGCCACCGCTTCTGGATCGTCCGCGTTAACGTGGAAAATCGGTGCCAGCACCATCTTGCCGATATCAGTACAGTACGGCGTAGAACGCGCATCTTTCGGGTTGGAGGTGGTGAAACCAACCTGGTTGTTGATCACGATGCGAACGGTACCGCCCACTTCGTAACCACGCGCCTGCGACATGTTTAGGGTTTCCTGCACCACGCCCTGACCGATAACGGCAGCATCACCGTGAATGGTGATTGGCAGAACTTTGTTGCTGCTTGGCTCAGCCAAGCGATCCAGACGCGCGCGCACCGAACCCATCACTACCGGGCTCACGATTTCCAGATGCGACGGGTTGAACGCCAGCGCCAGATGCACCAGGCCGCCTTCGGTTTCCACGTCAGACGAGAAGCCCATGTGGTACTTCACGTCGCCGGTGCCGAGGTGTTCTTTGTGCTTGCCGGAGAATTCGTCAAACAGATCCTGCGGCTTCTTACCTAAGACGTTGATCAGTACGTTGAGACGACCACGGTGCGCCATACCCAGCACCACTTCGCGCGTACCGCTCTTGCCAGCGTGACGAATCATCTCGCGCAGCATTGGCACCAGCGCATCACCGCCTTCCAGTGAGAAGCGCTTCGCACCCGGGAATTTCGCGCCCAGATATTTTTCCAGGCCTTCTGCCGCGGTCAGCTCTTTCAGGAAACCTTTTTTCTCGTCGCTGCTGAAAGACGCGTGGCCCACCACCGATTCCAGACGCTGCTGAATCCAGCGCTTCTCGTCAGTGTTGTTGATGTGCATGTACTCTGCACCAATCGAGCCACAGTAAGTCTGCTGCAGCGCCGCAAACAGATCGGCCAGCTTCATAGTCTCTTTGCCGATAGCAAAAGAACCTACGTTAAAGCTTTCCTGAAAATCGGCGTCGGTCAGATCGTGATAAGCCGGATCGAGGTCGGCTACCGTGTCCTGTTTCCACAGGCCAAGCGGATCGAGGTTTGCATGCTGATGGCCGCGGAAGCGGAACGCATTAATCAGCTGCAGCACTTTAACCTGTTTGGAGTTGGTTGCTGGATCGGTCACGGTTGATGTGTAACGCGTGGCGTCTTTAGCCAGGCGGCGGAAGTAATCACGCGTGGTGGAGTGAAATTGCTCAGGTTTCACGCCAGTGCCCGGCAGCTGTTGGAACAGCTCGCGCCACATGTCATCAACTGAGTCAGGATCGGTCAGGAAATCCTCATAGAGCTGCTCTATGTAAGATTGGTTCGCGCCGGCCAGCCAGGAGGAGTCCAGCCAGGGTTTCATCGCGCTGTTCTGCATTGTGATCCCTTAAGCATTAATCTGCTTTTTATGAGGTTTCATTTTTTACCGCTTACGCGGCTTGCCGTAGTGAGTTCAGCGATACGAACCTGTGCGCTACCGGCGCCTGGCTCGTAAGGGAACCTTTATAAGCGTGGTCAGCACCGCGCTTATAGAGGCTTCCGTAAACATCCGGGAACCTAAGTTCCCGGAGAGTGACTTTCTATTACGCCCCGCGTTGCAGTAGCATCGACTTAATATGGCCGATGGCGCGCGTTGGGTTTAGGCCTTTCGGGCACACGCTCACACAGTTCATGATGCTGTGACAGCGGAAAACACTGAAAGCATCGTTTAGATTGTCGAGACGCGCATTGGTTTCCGTATCGCGGCTGTCGATCAGGAAACGGTAAGCGGCCAGCAGGCCAGCCGGACCAACAAACTTGTCCGGATTCCACCAGAACGACGGGCACGACGTTGAGCAGCAGGCGCAGAGAATACACTCGTACAAACCGTCCAGATGCTCACGCTCAGCAGGGCTCTGTAAATGCTCGCGCGCCGGTGGATTTTCCCCATTATTCAACAGGAAAGGCTTAATCTTCTCATACTGTGCATAGAATTGTCCCATGTCTACCACGAGGTCGCGGATCACCGGCAAACCTGGCAGTGGACGGATAACAATTTTCTTCGTGCCGTTGCCCAGCGCAGAGATCGGCGTGATACATGCCAGACCGTTTTTACCGTTCATGTTCAGACCATCTGAACCGCACACGCCTTCACGGCATGAGCGACGGAAAGCCAGCGTTGGGTCTTTCTCTTTCAGACGGATCAGCGCATCCAACAGCATCATGTCGCGACCATCTTCCGACTCCAGCGTGTATTCCTGCATACGCGGTTTGTCGTCGACTTCCGGGTTGTAACGATAGATAGAAAATTCGAGTCTCATGATGATCTCCGCAATTAGTAGGTACGCGCTTTCGGCGGGAAGGCCGCACGCAGTTTCGGTTGCATGTTCACCTCACGGCGCGTCATGCTTTCCGTCTGCGGAACATAGAGACTGTGGCACAGCCAGTTTTCATCATCGCGATCCGGGAAGTCGAAGCGGCTATGCGCGCCACGACTTTCGGTACGGAAGTTGGCGGCGACAGCAGTGGCGTAAGCGGTTTCCATCAGGTTATCCAGCTCGAGGCACTCGATACGCTGGGTGTTGAAGTCCGGCGAACGGTCATCCAGACGCGCCGATTTCAAACGCTCACGAATCACTTTCAGCTCTTCCAGACCTTCACGCATCGCATCGCCATCGCGGAATACCGAGAAGTTGTTCTGCATGCAGCGCTGCAGCGCTTTACGGATTTCGACAGGATCTTCACCGGTGGTGTTATTTTCCCAACGGTTGAAGCGCGCCATCGCTTCATCGAGATTTTCCTGCGTGGCTTCACGCAGTTCGCCCTGCTCTTCAATACACTCCAGCAGATGCACACCGGCTGCGCGGCCGAACACCACCAGATCGAGCAGCGAGTTGCCGCCGAGACGGTTAGCGCCGTGTACCGATACGCAGGCGATTTCGCCGACAGCGAACAGACCCGGAATCACCTCATCCTGGCCCTGCTCGTTCACGCGCAGCGCCTGGCCGGTCACTTTGGTCGGCACGCCGCCCATCATGTAGTGGCAGGTTGGGATCACCGGAATCGGTTCTTTGATTGGGTCAACGTGCGCAAAGGTACGCGACAGCTCAAGGATGCCTGGCAGACGCGATTCCAGTACATCGGCACCGAGATGGTCGAGCTTCAGTTTAATGTGCGGACCCCAAGGGCCATCGCAACCGCGACCTTCACGGATTTCCACCATCATCGAGCGTGCAACCACATCACGACCCGCCAGATCTTTGGCGTTCGGCGCGTAACGTTCCATGAAGCGTTCACCGTGCTTATTCAGCAGGTAACCGCCTTCACCACGGCAACCTTCGGTCACCAGCACACCCGCACCGGCAATACCGGTTGGGTGGAACTGCCACATTTCCATATCCTGCACCGGCACGCCTGCGCGCAGCGCCATACCAACGCCGTCACCGGTGTTGATGTGAGCATTAGTGGTGGACTGATAAATACGGCCCGCGCCGCCGGTCGCCAGAATGGTGGCCTTGGCTTTGAAATAGACGGTTTCACCGGTTTCCATGCAGATAGCCGTACAGCCGACAATCGCACCGTCTTCGTTTTTCACCAGATCCAGCGCATACCATTCGGAGAAGATGGTGGTTTTGTTCTTCAGGTTCTGCTGATACAGCGTATGCAGCAAGGCGTGGCCGGTACGGTCGGCCGCAGCAGCGGTACGCGCCGCCTGCTCACCGCCGAAATTCTTCGACTGACCACCAAACGGACGCTGATAGACGCGGCCGTCATCAAGACGGGAGAAAGGCAATCCCATATGTTCCAGTTCCAGAATCGCTTCTGGACCGACATGACACATATATTCGATCGCGTCCTGGTCGCCGATAAAGTCGGAACCTTTGACGGTATCGTACATGTGCCATTCCCAGTTATCGTCATGGGTGTTACCCAGCGCGACGGTAATACCGCCCTGCGCCGATACAGTATGGGAACGGGTTGGGAAAACTTTGGATAACAGGGCACAAGTCTGGCCCGATTGGGAGATTTGCAAGGCGGCGCGCATACCTGCGCCACCTGCGCCGATCACCACGGCATCAAATTCTCTGACTGGCAAACTCATTTACACACCCCACACCACAACAAATCCATAAATTGCGTACGACAGCAGCGCAACCACAATCACAAACTGCAGCAGCAAACGGGTTGCTACTGGTTTCACGTAGTCAGTCAGCACTTGCCACATTCCAATCCAGCCGTGGATGAGAATCGAGAACAGCGTCAACATGGTGAACACTTTAGTGAAGGCGGATGAGAAGAAGCCATGCCAGACGTCATACGTCAGCGTGCCTGTCATCACGACAAAACCGAGGATGTAGATGATGTAAAGCGTCATTAAGATTGCAGCAGCACGCAGTAACAGCCAGTCATGGATACCGTTGCGTCCTAATGCAGAAGCATTGCTTACCATACGAGGACTCCAGCCAAAATTGAGAGCACGACAGTGATAACAAAAGCCGCTTGCGCGGAACGGGTTCCCACCTGCAGGGTTTCTTCCATAAAGCCAAAATCAGCCAACATATGACGAATACCGCCCACGACGTGATACGCCAGCGCAGTTAAAATGCCCCACATGATGAATTTGGCAAAGAAGCTATCCATGATGGATGCCGCTTGCAGGAAGCCTTCAGGAGAAGAGAGGGAGAGACCCAGTAACCAGAGCAGAATTCCGAGAGCGACAAAGGTGATCACGCCGGAGACGCGGTGGAGAATGGACGATATTGCAGTAACGGGAAACCGGATCGTCGAGAGATCCAAGTTAACAGGTCTTTGTTTTTTCACGGTTTTGCCCACACAGCTCTTTTTTATTTTGCTTCCTCCGGTCCTGAGTTGCATCAGAGACACAGCGTGTGTTCAGACTGCAACCGCCACCAAAATAGCAACATCCAGTGTTAAATAAAGCGGGTAAAACGCTGGGTGGCTCCTGGTGTCAGGGTGTTCCGGAGACCTGGCCGCAGTATAGGAGGATCACATTCTGATTACAATTCCCCTACAATCTCTTTGGTCACATTTAGGCTGAACAGTGATCACCTTCACGAATTTCACAATTTATACATTTTTAATTATCTGATTTGACAAAGAATCAACATTTCAGTTACAAACAATCGCATTAAAGCCCTATGATGCACAAAAGTTATGGGGATACACTTTCCCCTAAGCTCAAGTTATGTAACATTGCCAATACAAGTTATATAAAGCATCAGGTTATTGGTTACCAAGAAGTTATGTCGTGACAGGAACTTTAACATCCTCGATGTGCAGCATGTCATGCCCCGATGCCACCGAATGGCCCAAATTCAGCGTTTACTCTGTAACCTTGCCTAACCAACGTTACCGTAGAGTGATGCTGGGAAGATTGTGGTTTTATGCAACATGGAGGCTATTCTGGTGTCTAAGATCCTTACCTTAAAGGCGCTATGGAGACGAAATAATGACAGATAAAAAAGTGACGCTAACCCTACAAGATAATACGTCTGTTGAACTGGACGTGATGCAAGGCACGCTGGGACAAGATGTTGTTGATGTCCGCGCCCTTGGCTCTCAAGGCCTGTTCACCTTCGATCCCGGCTTCACCTCTACGGCGTCCTGCGAATCTAAAATCACCTTTATTGATGGTGACGAAGGTATTCTGTTACACCGTGGTTTCCCGATTGATCAGTTGGCAACCCACTCAAACTATCTCGAAGTGTGTTACATCCTGCTGAATGGCGAAGCCCCGACCCAAGCCCAGTTTGAAGAGTTCCGCACCACCGTTACCCGCCACACCATGATCCACGAGCAAATCACCCGACTGTTCCACGGCTTCCGCCGCGATTCGCATCCAATGGCAGTGATGTGTGGTGTGACCGGTGCGCTGGCGGCGTTTTATCACGACTCTTTAGACGTCAACATTGAACGTCACCGTGAAATCGCTGCGTTCCGCCTGCTGTCGAAAATGCCGACCATGGCGGCGATGTGCTACAAGTACTCGATTGGCCAGCCGTTTGTGTATCCGCGTAACGACCTCTCTTATGCCGGTAACTTCCTGCATATGATGTTCGCCACGCCTTGCGAAGAGTACAAAGTGAATCCAGTACTGGAACGCGCGATGGACCGTATTCTGATTCTGCACGCCGACCATGAGCAGAATGCTTCAACCTCTACCGTGCGTACCGCAGGCTCTTCAGGCGCGAACCCGTTTGCGTGTATCGCCGCCGGTATCGCTTCACTGTGGGGACCGGCGCACGGCGGTGCCAACGAAGCGACACTGCGCATGCTGGAAGAGATCAGCACCGTTGATCACATCCCTGAGTTTGTTAAACGTGCGAAAGATAAGAACGATTCGTTCCGTCTGATGGGCTTCGGCCACCGCGTGTATAAAAACTACGATCCACGTGCCACCGTGATGCGCGACACCTGTCACGAAGTGCTGAACGAACTGGGCATGAAAGATGATCTGCTGGAAGTGGCGATGGAGCTCGAACACATCGCGCTGAACGACCCGTACTTCATCGAACGTAAACTCTATCCAAACGTCGATTTCTATTCAGGCATCATTCTGAAAGCGATGGGCATCCCGTCTTCCATGTTTACCGTGATCTTCGCGATGGCGCGTACCGTGGGCTGGATTGCACATTGGAAAGAGATGCACGACGAAGGCATGAAAATCGCCCGTCCGCGTCAGCTGTATACCGGTTACACCGAGCGTCCATTCACCTCGGCGCTGGATAAATAAGAGAAAGGCGGCCATCTGGCAACGCCGATTAGTTAAGCGCAGAGCGACTTTCGTTCGCCATGTGCTAAGCAGTTGCAGCACCTTGGTGCGGCGACCGAGCAGAGGGCGTCATGGCCACGCCCTCTGCACTCCCGGGCCCTGCGCCAGCCCAACCCGCCGCTGCGCGGTCCCTTCACTCATTCACGATTCCTGACGGACCGGTGTCGATTCGCTCCTGCTCAACGCCACCTCTCGCCGCATCCATGCGGCTCGCCCTGGAATCCCTCAATCGTTCAGCGGTTTGGGATGTCGCCTCAACACCCGCGCTGTAGCATCAGTACGTTTTCTTGACTCACAATCGCTACAAACTCCGTAGGGTCGCCATTCATGGCGACCTGGTGCGCATAAATGCGAACCCTACGAAAACCAGGCACCAGCGTTAGGCACTGAACGCAGCGCTACAACTGGCATCCCGGACACCAGTAAAACGGCCGCGATGACAGCACGCCCTTCTCAATCACCGCTCCACATCGCCGACACTTTTTGCCCTGCCGATGAAACACCTCGAAGCGAAAAGCTGCCTCTTCGTGATATTTCTTCATGCTGCCACGCATCTGATACGACAAACGCGGCACCACCAGCATCGCCTCACTTAATGCCGTCAGCTGCTGCTCGCTGAGATCCTGCGCCCGATGCGACGCCAGCAATCCGGCGTGCCACAAAATCTCCACGCGCAGATAATTGCCGAGGCCAGCTAAAAAGGCCTGATCGAGCAGCAAGCCGCTGAACTGGCGACGACGAAAACGCGGCGACAGCAAACGCTCGCGCACCTCTTCCACCGTTAAACTGGCATCCAGCACATCCGGGCCTACACGTTGCAAAAACGGATGCGCCGCTAAGGTATCAGCATTGAGCAGCTCAATATCCGATGCGCTATACAGCAAAATGGTTTTATCCGCGGTAGCGAGCCGCACACGCAGCTGGCGCGTAGTATTCGGCTGCGTGCCGGTTGGAACCACGCGCCACACGCCGTACAGCTGATTGTGGCTGTAGAGCGTCAAACCGTTAGAGAAGTGGGTGAGCAACGCTTTACCGCGTGTTTCGAAGGCGTTGATGGTGGCATCCATCAACGCCGGTTCGTAGGTTTTCAGCTGTGGAAAGGCAAACCACACATCGGTGAGTGGTTTGCCGACCATTGCCTCTGCCAGCTGATCCGCCGCGCGGCGGATCTCCGGTCCCTCAGGCATAACAACTCCTGTTAATGCGTGGCGCCACCGACGACGCGGATATCATTTTCGGTACTCAGAATCACCTGCAGCGAAGTTTCCAGCGCCTGAATCACGCTAGACGTCGCCATGCTGGCCACGCCCGGATGGTGCACCGCTTGTTCCGGCATATACGGGATGTGAATAAAACCGCCGCGCGCCTTGCTGTTGGTGGTGTGGATCCAGTGCAGCAGGCTGTACATCACGTGATTACAGGTGAAGGTGCCGGCAGTTTGCGATACCGAAGCCGGCACGCCCACTTCGCGCAGCGCGGCAACCATCGCTTTGATCGGCAGCGTGGAGAAATAGGCCGCCGGGCCATCCGCCTCAATCGGCTGATCGATCGGTTGCTGCTGGTTGTTATCCGGAATACGTGCGTCGTCTACGTTGATTGCGACACGTTCAACCGTAATATCGGCGCGGCCGCCAGCTTGCCCAACACACAGCACGCGATCGGGTTGAATCTCGTCCAGCGCGCGCGTCAGCACTTCACCGCAGGTAGCAAACACCACCGGCAACTGGCGTACCACAATGCGCGCACCGGCGATCTCTTTGCCGTCAAAAGTGCGCACCGCTTCCCACGAAGGGTTGATAGTTTCGCCACCAAAGGGCTCAAACGCCGTCATTAACACCGTTTTCATTGCAACCTCACAAGAACATCAGGAAGTAGAGCAGGAAAATATTCACTACCAACAGTAGCACACCGGTTGGCACCTGAGCCTTGATCACCGCGTTGCGGTCCGGCAGCTCCAGCAGGCGCGCTGGCACGATGTTGAAGTTGGCCGCCATCGGTGTCATCAGCGTGCCGCAATAGCCGGAGAACATACCAATCGCCGCCATCACCGCCGGATTGCCGCCGTGTTGCAGCACCAGAATCGGAATACCAATGCCGGCGGTCACAATCGGGAAGGCAGCAAAGGCGTTACCCATCACCATGGTCAGCAACGCCATGCCACCCGCATAGACCGCGACGGCAATCAGACGATTATCCACCGCCAGATACTGCTCGGTGAGATGCGAAATCGCCGTGCCGACACCGGCACTGGTGAACAGCAAACCAAGCGTGGCCAGAATTTGCGGCAGGATAAATGCCCAACCCACCGCATCCAGCAGACGACGGGTTTCCTGCATCGACTGCAGCGGCTTTTCATGGGTAATTTTCAACGCGATCAGCCAGCCCAGCAGGCAACCAATCATCATTGAGAACAGCGTCACCAATGTGGAGTGATTACCGGGTCCAAACACGCTGTCCTGCAAGCCGGGAATATGGTTAAACGCCAGCACGCCAATCACCGTGACCAGCGGAATCGCCAGCGCTGGCAGGAACAGTTTGTTATGCAGACGTTTAGCGCTCTCCTGTTTCTGCTCGTCGCTGCGCTGATGATAGCGGCCCAGACGCACGCCGCCGAAACCGGCAATCAGCGCCATCAACACCACGGCCACGCCCACGCCGATATGCAACCAGCGGCGGCCCAGTTCGGCATCGCCCGCCCATTGTCCCATCAGCTGGTAAGCACCCTCACCAATCAGGAAAATCAGACCATACAATGCCCAGAACAGCCCGGTGGTAAAACGACGCGGGTTAGCGCTGTCACGCCAGGAAAGCACGGCAACCACCAGCAGGATCACCCCTGCCAGCCACATCAAATATTGTTGCTGGAACATTACTTCCCTCCTTTGGCGTTCAGCGCCTGCTGGTTCAACGCGCCTAATTCACGCGACAGCTGGCGATCAAGACGCACCAGACGAGCAGAATGAATGAGGAAAGCGCAAAGGGCGGTAGGAATGCCCCACAACGCGATGTGCAGCGGTTCGGTGCTGATACCGGCAGATTCCTGCATGAAGTTATGCATAAAGATAATCGCGCCAAAGGCAACGAAGATATCCTCGCCGAAGAACAGACCAATGTTATCGGTCGCCGCAGACATGGCGCGCAGACGATGGCGCACGTCTGGCGGGACGTCACCGTAACGGTTTTCGGTAGCGCCTTCAGCCATCGGTGCCAGCAGCGGACGCACCATCTGCGGATGGCCGCCGAGACTGGTTAAGCCCAGCGCGGCGGTGGCTTCACGCACAAACAGGTAGACGATCAGTAAGCGGCCGGCGGTAGCGGTTTTGATCTGCGCGATCCAGCTTTGCGCACGCTCTTTCAGACCATGACGCTCCAGCAAACCGATAACAGCCAGCGGCAGCAGCAGAATCAGCGGCAGGTTGCGCGTATTGAGGAAGCCTGAGCCGAGTTTTTCCAGAATGTCTGCCAGCGGCAGATGCGCCGCCAATCCGGTGACGAAGCCCGCCACAATTACCACCAGCACCGGGTTAAAGCGCAGCACAAAACCCAGAATGATGGCGGCAATACCCAACAGCGGCCAGAGGTTTACCACGTTATCCATGTTGTTCCCTTATGTGAAAAGACAAAGCCCGGCGTGATGCCGGGCAATGAGTAAAACGTTATGCGCTGGTGACAGCAATCTGATGTGTCGCAAAGGCGGCGCGCAGCGTGCGGGCGAACTGCAGCGCGTGTGCGCCATCACCGTGTAAACAGACGGTTTCGGCGTTAACCTTGACCCATTCTCCGCTGATGCTCTGCACCTGACGCTGCTGTACCATCGCCAGCGTTTGCGCCAGCGCCTGGTCGGCATCTTCAATCATCGCTTGCGGCTGGCTGCGTGGCACTAACGCCCCGCTCGCCAGATAGCCGCGATCGGCAAACACCTCTTCGCGGGTGCGCAGACCATGATGCGCCGCCGCCGCAATTGATGCGCTGCCCGCCAATCCTACCAGAATCAATCCGGCATCCACGGCTTTCACCGCACGCGCAATGGCATCCGCCAGTTGTGGATCGCCCGCCGCCTGGTTGTACAGCATGCCGTGCGGCTTGACGTGCACCAGCCGTTCGCCTTCGCTCTCCGCAATGCTTTTCAACGCACCAATCTGGTAGATCATCTGCGCATATACGGTTTCTGGCGGCAGCTGCATGGCGGTACGACCAAAGTTTTCCCGATCGGGGAAACTTGGATGAGCACCAATCGCCACACCAGACGCTTTGGCCCAGCGCACCGATTGCAGCATGGTTTGCGCATCACCGGCGTGAAAGCCGCAGGCGATATTGGCTGAACTCACCAGCGTCAGCAGTTCCTGATCGCTGGCGCTGCCTTCGCCGAGATCGGCGTTAAGATCAATCTTCATGTGCCAATCCCCAGGCTATTTGGTCGAAGGAACGTTGCTGATGCTGTTTGGCGTGAATCGCATCTTCCAGCGTGCAGTGGATAAAGTGAATCGGTTCGCCGAGGCGAATTTGCGCCAGATGATAGAGATCGGCTTCGATGATGCAGGCAATACGCGGATAGCCGCCGGTAGTTTGTGCGTCCGCCATCAACACAATCGGCTGACCATTGGGCGGAACCTGCACCACACCGGGCACTAAACCGTGCGACAGCAAATCGCGCGTTGCATCGCGATGCAGTTGACGCCCCTGCAGGCGATAGCCCATGCGGTTACTTTGCGGACTAAGCTTCCACGGACTGCGCCAGAAACCCTGCTGCGCCTCTCGCGAGAACTCGTTATATTCCGGGCCCGCTAAGGCGCGGATGCGGTTGCCCCACAGCAGCTGACGCACGCCGGCTTTATCTTTGAAGTCGCGCGTCGGTTTGCCCAACGGCAGTTCGTCGCCGTCCTGCAGCTTACGTCCCTGCCAGCCACCAAACGCCGCCTTAAGATCGGTACTCACCGAACCAAGCATTTCCGGCACGGCAAAACCACCGTTGACCGCCAGATAGCTGCGCATGCCGCGCGTTGGCGTTGCAAGCGTCAGCACCTGCCCTTTTTTCACCGGCAGACGCCAGCCTGTCCAGACCGGTTTGCCATCCAGATCGGCATTGCAGCCCGCACCCGTCAGCGCAAACCAACCGTCGCGGGTAAACTGCGCTTTAAATTGTCCCAGCACAATTTCCAGCACCGCGCTCTGTTCGGGGTTGCCCACCAGCATATTGGCGGTGCGCATTGCCGGTTGATCGAGCGCGCCGCCTACGCTGATGCCGTATTGGCGGAAGCCGGTGCGGCCGTGGTCTTGCAGCGAGGTCATCATGCCCGCGCGGAGAATTTTCAACATACGCCCTCCTGCTGCGGCACAAAGCGCACGCTATCTCCGGGCCGTAACAGTGTCGGTGGATGCTGAAGTGGATCGAACAGGCTAAGCGGTGTGTGACCAATCAGTTGCCAGCCGCCAGGCGCGGCTAACGGATAGATGCCGGTTTGGCTGCCGCCGATGCCCACTGAGCCGCTCGGCACAATCACGCGCGGCTCAGCACGGCGTGGCGTGTGTAAACGCTCATCCAGGCCACCGAGATAGGGGAAACCAGGCTGGAAGCCGATGAAATAGACCACGTAATCGATGCTGCTGTGCAGTTCTACCGCTTGCTTTGGCGTCATGTTGGCGCGATCCGCCACCACCTGCAGATCAGGCCCGCCCGAGCCGCCGTACACCACCGGGATTTCAACCCGACGCGATTCCGGCAGCTGCGCTTCGCTCTCTTCCCACCAGCGCTGCAAACGCTCAATGGCGTCCAATGCATTGAGTTGCGGATCGCGCAGCAGCAACGTCAGGTTGTTCATTCCAGGAATCACTTCCTCTACCTGCTCGTTCTGCTGCAGTCGCTGACACAATCCCCAGATGCGCTGCTGACTGGTCAACGAAACCGGCGGTTCCAGTTCCAGCACCACCGCGCGCTCACCTAGCAGATAACAACGTGCTCGTTGCAAAAACAACCTCCTGGTCAAATTCAAAACATAACGTAGGGTCGCCTTTCATGGCGACCGGGCAACTCGTTAATGCGTAAAGGCAATAAGTTATGCGAAAGTGACAGAGATGTGTCAACAGATTTGCGCCCTTAAACGCAGGTTAAGGGCGTGAGAATGGAAGAATCAGGCAGGATTATCGATGTCGATAAAGGTCACATCAAGGCCATGATGGGCGGCTAACCATTCGCCCAGTGCCTTGATCCCGCCGCGTTCGGTCGCGTGGTGTCCAGCGGCAAAGAAGTGCAAACCTTGTTCGCGCGCGCTATGGATGGTTTGCTCAGAAACTTCGCCGGTAATAAAGGCATCAACGCCAAAGGCTGCTGCGCTATCGATAAAACCCTGACCGCCGCCGCTGCACCAGGCAACGCGCTTGATCAATGCCGGTGCGTTATCGCCGCAGTGCAGCGGTGTGCGACCTAATCGCTGGGCAATTCTCTGCGCCAGCGCCGCGCCACTCACTGGTTCTGCCAGCTCGCCCCACGGCACCAGCGGCTGAATCTCGCCTTTCACTTCAATATCAAACAGGCGCGCCAGCTGCGCGTTATTACCCAACTCGGGGTGCGCGTCCAACGGCAGATGCCAGCCATACAGGTTGATATCATTGGCTAACAGCGTACGCAGACGCTGGCGTTTCATGCCTTTAATCACCGGCGCTTCGCTTTTCCAGAAGTATCCGTGATGCACCAGCACCGCATCGGCGTTGCGCTTCACCGCTTCATCCAGCAACGCCTGACAAGCGGTTACACCGGTGATGATGGTTTTGACCTCGGCGCGTCCTTCAACCTGCAAACCGTTCGGCGCATAGTCGCTGAAGGCGCTGTTGTTCAGCTGCTGATTGACGATCTGTTCTAACTCGACATTATTCATTACGGCTCCCTGACCGCCTCAAGCCGCGCTGCGAGCGCGCTCAAAGGCGTCTAGTGTCTTTTTACGTGCGTCCTTATGTTCCACGATTGGCGCGGGATAATCGAGTTTCTTGTTATTTTTCTGCGCCCACACCTGCGGCTGATGGATATCGCTGTCGGGCACTTCCTTTAATTCCGGCAGCCACTGACGGATAAACGCGCCCTGTTTATCAAAACGCTCGCCCTGCGTGGTGGGATTGAAGATACGAAAATAGGGCGCGGCATCGGTGCCGGTTGACGCTGCCCACTGCCAGCCGCCGTTGTTGGCGGCCAGATCGCCATCGATCAACTGCTGCATGAAATAACGCTCGCCTTCACGCCAGTCGATCAATAGATCCTTCACCAGGAAACTGGCTGTAATCATGCGCAAGCGATTGTGCATCCAGCCGAGCGTGTTGAGCTGGCGCATGGCTGCATCAACAATCGGATAGCCGGTTTTACCCTGCTGCCAGGCTTTTAGGTGCGCTTCGTTTTGCTGCCAATCCACGTTGCGCGTCCAGTCGACAAACGGCTGATGCTTACATAGCGCGGGAAATGCCACCATCAGATGACGATAGAACTCGCGCCAGATCAGTTCGTTCAGCCAGGTAAAAGCCTTGCCCTCGTTAAGCGCATCGGGATGCTCTTTCAATACGCGATGCAGGCACTGACGCGGCGACAACACGCCAATCGCCAGATAGGCCGATAACCGACTGGTGCCGTCAATGGCCGGCAAATCACGTTGATCCGGATAATGTTGCACCGCCTGTTTGGCGAAGTGGCGCAGCTGTTTTAACGCGGCCTCTTCCCCTGCCGGGAACACGCTGTCATCAAAAGCTTCACAGGGATAATCAAAGGCGGGAATCTTCTTTTTGATGCTGATGGGCGCGCCGTCACGCGCTTTCGGCGCGTGATAGCACTCCGGCAAGCCCTGATGCAGGCGACGAACAAAGGCTCTGCTGAACGGCGTGAACACCTTGAACATGGTATTACTGCCGGTTTGCACGCTGCCCGGCGGCAACAGCAGGCTGTCGTCGAATCCCTGACAAATCACGCCCTGCGCATCCAGACGTTTCTCCGCCCTGGCATCGCGTTCCCGTTCGTTGATTTCGTACTGATAGTTGTAGAACAGCGCATCAACCTGCTGCTGCTGGCAAAATTCCGCCAGGTGATCAATCGAAGCGGCAAAGTCATCACACTGATGGAAGTGCAAAGGAATGCCGCGTTCGGCCAGCGATGCCTGCAACAAAAGGAGATTTTGCTGGATGAACGCCGCCTGCTTAGGTGCCATGTGGTGCTGCTGCCACTGCTGTGGTGTGGCGATAAACAGCGCAATCACTGTAGCCTGGCTATCGCGGCAGGCAGCGGCCAGCGCCATGTTGTCATTAATGCGCAGATCGTTACGCAACCAAACTAAATGGGTGGTCATAAAGCCCCGAAATTATTGTCCGTAGCGCAAACGCAGCGCTTCCGGATAAGGATCAAAGTAGCGCTGTTGTGCCAGCCACGGATGCGGATATTCCGCCATGTAGTGTTTCAGCATGGTGATCGGTGCTAACAGTGGCTGCACGCCAAGACGATAGCGATCAATCAGTTGCGCCAGCTCCTGACGCTGCGGCGAACTCAGCTGTGGACGGAAGTAACCTTGGACATGCATCAGCACGTTAGTGTGATTGCGTCGTGATGCCTGATGTGACATCAGGTGCATCAGGCGATTGCGGTACTCAAAGGCGTAATCCTCCAGCGAATCCCACTGATCCATCGCCGCGACAAAACGACCCATTTCGCGATACTCATCCTGCGCGTGAGAAAGCAGTAGCAGTTTGTAACGACTGTGGAAGGCCATCAGCTTGTGACGTGATAATCCGCTGCGCCACATTTCGTTGAATTCATGCAGCGCGTAAACGCGGCCAATAAAGTTTTCACGGATAGCGTCATCGTGCAAACGACCATCCTCTTCCAGCGGCAGCCACGGCATCTCTTTCTGCAGGAATGCAGTAAACATGCCGGTGCCTGCTTTACGGTTGTTGTTGGTTTCAGGCTCGTAAACGCGGACGCGTTCCAATCCACAGCTTGGCGATTTGGCACACAAAATGTAGCCGCACAGATGATGCAGCGACTTGACCCGCTCAGCGGACCAGCGCTGCATCTCTTCTGTCACCTCTTCGCCGCCATCTTTACTGAAACAGAGATGGATATTTTCATCGCTCTCTTTTACCAGCCGCAAAGCCGGACGCGGCGTCGGCAAGCCAATCGCCATTTCGGGGCATACAGGTTCAAAGCGCACAAATGGCACGAGTTCGTCGGTGGCGAAGGCAAAACGTTTGTGGCCGCCATCAAATCGGACGTTATCTCCGAGCAGGCAAGCGCTGATACCAACAGGAATTTTCTCGCTCATACTTGTACAACCTCAGAAATCTTGTAGAGGTTTTAAGTGTAGCTGAAATGCGCGGGGATAACAGCGCTAACGCGCGGTGGGCGTGAATTTATCGATAAAAAAACCCGGCGCTTCGCGGGAAGTCGCCGGGTTAATACTGCGCTGAAATTGCTTACCAGTGAATGCCGGCAGCCGCTTCCGACTGCGCCAGCCAGACCGGTTTAGTGCTGGTTTTGCACCACATACGATGCAGGTAACTGTACAAACGCGCGCGATCCGAGCGGAATAACATTACTGGCAGCGCCAGCAAACCGATTGCTACCACCAGCACGCGGCGCAGTACGATTTTATACAGTGGATATGCTCGATCCATTTTTTGGCCCCCTTGTGGTAAACATTGCGTTGAAATGTGATCTGGTTCAGATATTACCCGTTGCTGTGTAATTTTACTACTCATCCGACCACTATATTTGCGCTTTTTTCCATCAATTTAAGTGGTAATGAAATTTAGTTACAAAATTGTAAATTTAACGATCTCTTCAAGTTAAAAACTTCGTGACGGACGCCGGGCCGCTTTATTGCTAAAGTGATGCGTTAACTTTTTTGCCGCTGGAGGCAGCGTGACGACCATCTTGATAGTGGAAGATGAAAAAGAGATTCGCCGTTTCGTGCGCCTGGCGCTGGAGAGCGAAGGCCTTAAAATTGTGGAAGCGGAGCAACTGCAGCGCGGCCTGATTGAAGCGGCAACGCGTAAGCCCGATCTGGTGATCCTCGATCTCGGCTTGCCGGATGGTGATGGCAATGACTTTATCCGTGAAGTACGCCAGTGGAGCAGCATGCCGGTGATTGTGCTGTCTGCGCGTAGCGATGAGCAGGATAAGATTGATGCGCTGGATGCCGGTGCGGATGATTATCTCACCAAGCCGTTTGGCATTGGTGAACTGTTGGCGCGCGTGCGCGTGGCGCTGCGTCGCCATCAAAGCAGCCAGCCTGAACCGATTGTGAAATTTGGCGAAGTCAGCGTCGATTTGGCGGCGCGGCGCGTGCTGCGCAACCAACAGGAAGTGCATTTGACGCCGACGGAGTTTCGTCTGCTGAGCTTACTACTGAATAATGCCGGAAAAGTGCTGACCCAGCGTCAGTTGCTGAATCAGGTTTGGGGCCCGAATGCGGTGGAGCACAGCCACTATTTACGCATTTATATGGGCCACTTGCGGCAGAAGCTGGAAGCGAATCCCACGCAGCCCAGCCATTTGCTGACCGAAACCGGCATCGGCTATCGATTTATGCCATAAAAAAAGGCCGCTAAGCGGCCTTTTCTCTTCACCGCCCTATCAGGCGTTTTTCAGTACTTCGCTAACAATCTCAACCGCTTCTTTCTCGATTTGCTGACGATGTTCAGCACCCAGGAAGCTTTCGCAGTAGATTTTGTAAGCGTCTTCGGTACCTGATGGACGCGCGGCAAACCAGCCGTTTTCCGTCATCACTTTCAGACCACCGATTGACGCACCGTTACCCGGCGCGGCAGTCAGGCGCGCGGTGATCGGATCACCCGCCAGCGTATCTGCGCTCACCATTTCTGGTGACAGCTTAGATAGTGCCGCTTTCTGTGCCGAAGTCGCCGGAGCCTGTAGACGGTTATAGCTTGGCGCACCAAAGCGCTCAGCCAGCTCGTCATAATGCTGCTGCGGGTTCTTGCCAGTTACTGCGGTGATTTCAGCGGCCAGCAGGCACATAATGATGCCGTCTTTATCGGTTGACCAGGCTGAGCCATCGAAACGCAGGAAGGATGCGCCAGCGCTCTCTTCACCGCCGAAACCGAAGCTGCCATCGAACAGACCATCAACGAACCATTTGAACCCAACCGGTACTTCTACCAGCTTGCGGCCAATGTCGTTGACGACGCGGTCGATCATTGCGCTGGAAACCAGAGTTTTACCAACAGCAACCTCTTTGCCCCACTGCGGACGATGCTGGAACAGGTAGTTGATCGCTACCGCCAGATAGTGGTTCGGATTCATCAGACCCGCAGGCGTGACGATGCCGTGACGGTCGTAATCAGGATCGTTGCCAAAGGCCAGGTCGAATTTGTCTTTGTACGCCAGCAAACCGGCCATCGCGCATTCAGATGAGCAGTCCATACGCACCACGCCATCTTTATCCAAATGCATGAAGCGGAAAGTCTGGTCGACCGCATCGTTAACGATGGTCAGATCCAACTTGTAGTGCTCAGCGATGCGCTGCCAGTAAGCAATACCGGAACCGCCTAATGGATCGACGCCAATTTTCAGGCCGGCTTTCTGGATGGCGGCGAAGTCAATCACCTGCGCCAGACCTGCAACGTACGGCTGGATCAGATCCTGCTCAACAATGTGACCGCTCGCCCATGCCTGATCCAGCGGCAGACGTTTCACGTCTTTCAGCTCGCCTTTGATCAGCTGGTTAGCGCGATCTTCCACCACTTTGGTGACGTTGGTATCAGCCGGGCCACCGTTTGGCGGATTGTATTTGATACCGCCATCTTCCGGTGGATTGTGCGAAGGCGTGATAACGATGCCGTCCGCCTGCGCGCCGCCGCGTTTATTGTGCTCAAGAATCGCGTTAGAGATAGCAGGCGTTGGCGTATAGCCGTTGTCCTGCTGCACAATCACGTCCACGCCGTTAGCGGCCAGCACTTCCAGCACGGACAGAATCGCCGGCTCAGACAGCGCATGCGTGTCTTTACCGACGTAGCATGGACCGGTGATGCCATTCTTTTTGCGCTCTTCAGCAATCGCCTGCGCGATCGCCAAAATGTGCTGTTCGTTGAAGCTTTGGCGTCCCGCGCTGCCGCGGTGGCCTGAAGTGCCAAATTTCACCGCATGATCCGGATTCGCCACATCGGGCTTCAGGACGTAATACTGCGAGGTTAATTGTGCAACGTTAATCAAATCGCTCTGCTGGGCAGGTTGCCCGGCACGGGGGTGATTGGCCATTGGCGCTTCTCCCTGACGCTTCAGTTAAATGGTGCCGCGAACTTTCTCTGTCAGTTCCTGTGGGAACTGCATAGCCAGCATGATGTGTTCCACCATGCTGCATTTGCGACCTGTATTGGTATTCGTGATCACCCAGTACGGTGTGCCGGGAACGTGCTTCGGCTTGGTATGGGTGCCATTTTGCAGCAGCGTGTGCTCGTCGCCCGCAAAATAGACGCGGGTACGGCCCTGCAGCGAGGCAGTCGCTTCAGCAAACGCTGCCGGATCAAGACGATAGAGCGTTGACAGTACCAACATGAAGCGGTTAACCGCCTTATTCTGCTCGGCATATTCATCGGAGAGCAGCAGCTCACGTACCGCGCGGACGCGATCCTGAGGACGCGCTTCGCGGCTGGCAGGTTGCGCTTCTTTCACTGATGCACCAGCGGCGGGCGCAGCAGGTGCGCTCTGTCCGGCGGTGAACTTCAACATGCGGCGCAAAATATCAGAGGCGCTTTCACCAATGTGCTGCGTGTGGCTGGCAATATAACGGTAGAGTTCTTCGTCAACTTCAATCGTTTTCATCTTTTTCCGTACGATTCTGGCAAATGACAGAACCACGCATTAGTGCAACGGCCTTAGCAAAATCCAGTCGTGCAAAACGTGAGCGGGTTCTAACATAAGGATTATAAAGTTAAATCCGTGGCAGCCGATAGCGTTGGCATCGTTTCCGGGCAAAAGTCGGAATATGCCCTAATGCCCACCGGCCTGACTGCTGGACAGGTGAATCCATGATAACCTAAGCCAAGGTCACAACCGTAAGAACTTTAGCCATGATTTTGAACGCCCGTCTGCAAACTGAACAATCTGCCCCCGATGCCACGCCGATTCTGTTAATCCATGGTCTTTTTGGCAGCCTTGATAACCTTGGCGTGCTGGCGCGTGGGGTGCGTGACGTACGTCCGACGCTGCAGGTTGATGTGCGCAACCACGGCTTGTCGGCACGTAGCGATGAGATGAATTATCACGTGATGGCGCAGGACATTGTCGAAACGCTGGATGCGCATCAGATCGATCGCGCTGGTGTGATTGGCCATTCGATGGGCGGAAAAATCGCCATGGCGCTCAGTGCCATCGCGCCGGAACGCATCGAAAAAATGGTGATGATCGATATCGCACCCGTTGATTACCAAACGCGCCGCCACGACGAAATTTTTGCCGCTATTCGCGCCGTTACCGCCGCAGGCGTCACGCGCCGCAGTGAGGCCGCTGAGGTAATGCGCCAGCATATTGATGAAGAAGGCGTGATCCAGTTCATCCTCAAGTCTTTAGCCGAGGGCGAATGGCGCTTTAATGTGCCGGTGTTGTGGGATAACTACAGCACCATCTCCGGCTGGGAAGCGATTCCTGCATGGCCGCATCCGGCACTGTTTATCCGCGGCGGCGATTCGCCTTATCTGGATAATCAGCATCGCGATGCGCTGCTGCGTCAGTTCCCGCAGGCGCATGCACATGTGATCAGCGGAGCTGGACATTGGGTGCACGCCGAGAAACCCGATGCGGTGTTACGCGCCGTTCGGCGGTTTTTTAACCTGTAAAAGCAAAAGCTTGCCGCTTGCGCTTTAGGGTTGGCGTCAGGGAAGGCGCTGGAGTATGATGTCGCGCTAAAAATTTGCCACGGATATTTTTTCGCCGTGGTCGGGCCGATAATGTTTTAATCGCGCAGCGCCTTTCCGCCGTTCGCGCCCACTCAGTTTTACAAACCATGGCAAAAGAACAGACAGACCGCACTACGCTTGATCTCTTCGCAGACGAGCGGCGTCCTGGTCGCCCGAAAACCAGCCCGCTGACGCGTGATGAACAGTTACGCATCAACAAACGCAACCAGCTCAAGCGCGATAAAGTGCGTGGGCTGCGTCGTGTTGAGCTGAAGATGTCGAGCGAGGCGGTTGACGCGCTCAGCACGCTGGCCGATCAGCAAAACATTAGTCGCAGCGAATTGATTGAACAAATGCTGCTGGCACAGCTCAAACTGTCGTAACGCGCGAAGACCGCACGCTGGAACACAAAGTCACGGCTTTACAAGTTCCGCACTTTTTACCGGTCTGCTATTATTCGCATAACTGTGCAGTCAACTGACTTACTTTCACAATCAGGATTCAAGAGGTTACCTAACCCATGGCAATCGTAGGCATTTTCTTCGGCAGCGATACCGGCAACACTGAAAACATTGCAAAGATGATCCAGAAACAACTGGGTAAAGATGTCGCCGAAGTGCATGACATTGCTAAGAGCACCAAAGAGGATCTCGATGCATTCGACATCCTGCTGCTGGGCATTCCAACCTGGTATTACGGCGAAGCGCAGTGTGACTGGGATGATTTTTTCCCGACGCTGGAAGAGATTGATTTCAATGGCAAGCTGGTAGCGCTGTTTGGTTGTGGCGATCAGGAAGATTACGCCGAGTACTTCTGTGATGCGATGGGCACCATCCGAGACATCATCGAGCCAAACGGTGCGGTGATTGTTGGGCACTGGCCAACCGAAGGCTATCACTTTGAAGCCTCTAAAGGCCTGGCCGATGACAAAAACTTCCTGGGTCTGGCGATTGATGAAGATCGTCAGCCAGAATTGACCAACGAACGTGTTGAGAAGTGGGTGAAGCAGATCTTCGACGAGCTGCAGCTGAAAGAGATTATTGAAGCTTAATTCCCTGCTCTGTCCGATGTGCGCGCTGCCTCACATCGGGCAACGGAATTTCCTATAAAAATAATAGCTACGGTTTTTTAACTTTTCCCCGCAAATCTGTAGAATACCCGCAATGGTCATCCGCTTATTCCTCTGGCAGTAGAATGAGGCTGAGTGAAATGGAATCCAAAACCCAAGCGTCCTGAAGACGTTAGTGACGTTATCCTTACAACCTTTGGTGATTAAGGACGTTGCCTTGGTTTTCATTTCACTGCTTGAGTTCTATAATGAGACGCAAATGAGAATGCGCGTTGACCTAAACATTCAAGGCCCCTGCGCCGCAAGTGACTAGCAAAGTAACAGGACAATATCCGCATGACTGACAACAACTCCGCATTGAAGAAGGCTGGCCTGAAAGTCACGCTACCCAGACTGAAAATTCTGGAAGTGCTTCAGGGACCCGGCCCCGAGTCCCATCACGTCAGTGCGGAAGATTTGTATAAGCGCCTGATCGATATGGGCGAAGAGATTGGTCTGGCAACGGTGTATCGCGTTCTTAACCAGTTTGACGACGCGGGCATCGTAACCCGTCATAACTTTGAAGGCGGCAAATCTGTCTTCGAACTGACTCAGCAACATCACCACGATCACTTGATCTGCCTGGATTGTGGCAAAGTTATCGAATTCAGCGATGAATCAATCGAAACGCGTCAGCGTGAAATTGCCACTCGCCACGGCATCAAGCTTAGCAACCACAGCCTGTACCTGTATGGTCACTGTGCTCTGGGAGACTGCCGCGAAGACGATACGCTCCACGATAAGTAATTGAGTGTGCTATGCAGTATAAAAAAACCGGCTTAAGCCGGTTTTTTTATATCTGAAATCAGGCAACGAGCGTTTCCTGCAAGTAGCGCCAGCGCGGAATGGCGGTACTGCAATCCAGTACCGCCAGAGAAATGCGGCTTTGATTGGTGCCATTCATCATCTGCAATTCACGATACTGAATTGTGACTTCGTCGCTTTGCTGCGAAATGATGGCGTGCTCACTGGTGGCAATTCGCATCCCTTCACGCTGCCCCTGCAACTGGCGAAACAGTGTTTCCATCTCATTAAGATCAAGCTGTTTACCCTGAGGCGTAACCATTTTGAAGTCGGGATGAAAGTACGACAAGAACAGATCAATGCTGTCATCACTGCCTTCTGCCTGATTGAAAATACGTTCGATAAGCTGATGTAAAACCACCACGCTATGTTTGGCTTCCAGGGCGAGACTTGTCATTTTTTATCCTTTGATTACCCGCAGAGCAACGGCTGAGAGCGCATAGCCTACCTGAAAAAAAGTTTTTCACACTGGCAAATGGTTTAATTTTGCTAAAGTCAGAATAGTCGCAAATAAGGAATTAAAGGCTAATTGCAGCGGGCAGCATAAAAGGTCGTATCTGGTTAAATCGAGACAATAAAAAAGGGCGATTGCTCGCCCTTTCATGATCTTATCGTGCTAGCGACAAAATGTATTAATCGCCGATTTTTGCCCAGGTATCACGCAAACCAACGGTGCGGTTAAACACCAGTTTGGATGGCTGTGAATAGACGCTATCAGCACAGAAATAGCCTTCGCGCTCAAACTGGTATGGCGCCATTGGATCCGCTGCACGCAAACCTGGCTCAACGAAGCCCTGTTTGATTTCCAGTGAACTCGGGTTGATGGTGGTGAGGAAATCCTCAGCCGCGCCCGGATTTGGCACACTGAACAAACGATCGTACAGGCGGAATTCCGCTGGCAGCGCGTGAATTGCAGAAACCCAATGGATGACGCCTTTCACTTTACGGCCATCGGCTGGATCTTTGCTCAGCGTATCAACGTCGCAGGTACAGTAGATGCAGGTGATATTGCCTTCATCATCCTTCGCCACACGTTCGGCACGGATCACGTAAGCATTACGCAGACGCACTTCTTTACCCAGCACCAGACGTTTGTACTGCTTGTTGGCTTCTTCACGGAAGTCCGCGCGATCGATCCACACTTCACGGCTGAATGGTACTTCACGCGTGCCCATCTCCGGTTTGTTCGGATGATTCGGCATGCTGATGATCTCTTCGTGACCTGCAGGCAGGTTCTCGATCACCACTTTCAGCGGATCCATTACGGCCATCGCACGCGGTGCGTTTTCATTGAGATCGTCACGAATGCACGATTCCAGTGAAGCCATCTCCACGATATTGTCCTGTTTGGTCACACCAATACGGCGGCAGAACTCACGGATTGAAGCGGCGCTGTAACCACGACGACGCAGACCAGAGACGGTCAGCATGCGCGGATCGTCCCAGCCTTCGACAACCTTCTCGCTCACCAGCTGAGTCAGTTTACGCTTCGACATCACCGCGTATTCCAGATTCAGGCGTGAGAATTCGTACTGACGCGGATGCACCGGAATAGTGATGTTATCCAGCACCCAATCGTACAGACGACGGTTGTCCTGGAACTCCAGCGTACAGAGAGAGTGCGTAATGCCTTCAATCGCATCCGAAATGCAATGGGTGAAGTCATACATCGGATAGATGCACCACTTGCTGCCAGTCTGATGGTGATCGGCAAACTTAATGCGATACAGCACTGGATCGCGCATCACGATGAAACTGGACGCCATGTCGATTTTGGCTCGCAGACAGGCTTTGCCCTCTTCGAAACCGCCATTGCGCATCTTCTGGAACAGCGCTAAGTTCTCTTCCACGCTGCGATCGCGATACGGACTGTTTTTGCCCGGCGCCGTCAGGGAACCGCGATATTCACGGATCTCATCTGCTGACAGTTCATCAACATAGGCCAGGCCTTTGTTAATCAGCTCAACCGCATAGTTGAACAGTTGGTCGAAGTAGTCTGAGGAGTAACGAATGTTGCCGCTCCACTCAAAGCCCAGCCATTGCACATCACGCTTAATGGATTCGACAAACTCCAGATCTTCTTTTACTGGGTTAGTGTCGTCGAAACGCAGATTGCACTGACCTTGGTAGTCTTGCGCGATACCAAAGTTCAGGCAGATAGATTTCGCATGGCCAATATGCAGATAACCATTGGGCTCAGGCGGGAAACGGGTATGCACACTGCTGTGCTTACCGCTCGCCAAATCTTCGTCGATGATCTGACGAATAAAGTTCGTTGGGCGGGCTTCAGCCTCACTCATCTCAAAATCCTCAAAAACTATAACGGGTGATTTGTACCACGAAGTAACGGAGTATGATCCACAAAGCGCAGGAGGGAAACAACCGTTTGTTGGTCGTTTTAAAACAAAAAAGGCAGGAATCGCTTCCTGCCTTCTGGCTCAATCACAAGGACTTAGCCTTTAACCTCGTACAGCGGGGTTTGGCCTGCAACCACTGAACCGGTTGCCAGTAAATTCAGACCAGCGAAATCATCGCTGTTGCTGACCACAACCGGACTGATCATCGAGCGGGCGTTGGCATTGAGGAAGTCCAAATCCATTTCCAGGATTGGCTGGCCTGCAGTGACCGTTGCGCCCTCTTCAACCAAACGCGTGAAGCCTTTACCTTCCAGCGCCACCGTATCCAGACCCATGTGCACTACGATCTCGACACCGTTTTCCGCTTCAAGGCAGAACGCATGGTTGGTATTGAAGATCTTCACCACGGTTCCGGCGGTTGGCGCAACCACGGTTTTATCGGTTGGTTTGATCGCCAGACCATCACCGACTGCCTTGCTGGCGAACGCTTCGTCAGGCACATTTTCCAGCGCAACAATGTCACCGGTGACCGGCGCCAGCAGCGTGGCAATGACGGCTTTTTCACTGTTCAGCACGGCCTGAGGTTTTACTTCAGCAGCAGGCGCAGCCGTTGACGCGGCAGCGGATGCCGCAACCGGACCTTTGCTCAGGACAGTTTTCATTGCCATCGCAATGCTTTCTGCCTGAGTACCGACGATAACCTGCACGCTTTGTTTGTTCAGACGAATCACACCGGAAGCACCGAGACGCTTAGCCACACCCTCATTAACCTGCGCAGAGTCTTTAACGTTCAGACGCAGACGAGTGATACAAGCATCGATGTGGGTCAGGTTTTCTGAGCCACCCACCGCCGCAATGTAACGACGTGCCAGAGATTCTGTTTGGCTTTCACCGCTGCCGCTGTTATCGACATTTACGTCATAACCATCGGTTTCATCGCCCGCAGAGAGTTCGCGGCCCGGCGTCATCAGGTTGAATTTCTGGATGGTGAAGCGGAACACCGCGTAGTAGATAACGAAGAACACCAGGCCTTGTGGGATCAGCATCCACCAGTGCACTGCCAGCGGGTTACGCGTTGACAGCACCATATCCACCAGACCCGCACTGAAGCCGAAACCGGCAATCCACTGCATACTCGCGGCGATGAACACAGAAAGACCGGTCAGTGCCGCGTGAATCACATACAGCACCGGCGCCACGAACATGAAGGAGAACTCCAGCGGTTCGGTGATACCTGTAAAGAAGGCGGCAAAGGCCGCTGCCAGCATGATACCGCCGACTTTGGCGCGGTTTTCCGGGCGTGCGCAGTGGTAAATTGCCAGCGCTGCGCCTGGAAGACCGAACATCATGATTGGGAAGAAGCCCGCCTGATAACGACCGGTGATGCCCGGGATACCTGTACCTTCAGCGATAGACTGCGCGCCGCCGAGGAATTTAGGAATATCGTTGATACCGGCAACGTCGAACCAGAATACCGAGTTCAACGCGTGATGCAGACCAACAGGAATCAGCAGGCGGTTAAAGAAGGCGTAGACGCCCGCACCGATTGAGCCCATTTTCTGGATGTGTTCACCAAAGCTCACCAGTCCACCGAAAATGATCGGCCAGACATACATCAGTACGAAGGCGACGACAATCATCAGGAAGGAGACAAGGATCGGCACCAGACGACGGCCGCTGAAGAACGACAGCGCTTTTGGCAACTCAACATGGCTGAAGCGGTTATAAACCTCAGCAGAGAGAATACCCACCAGGATACCAACAAACTGGTTATTGATTTTACCGAAGGCGGCAGGTACCTGCTCCACCGGTATTTTCTGAATCATCGCGACCGCAGCCGGTGAACAGAGTGTGGTCACCACCAGGAAACCGACGAAGCCGGTTAACGCTGCTGCACCGTCTTTATCTTTTGACATACCGTACGCCACACCAATGGCAAACAGCACGGACATGTTGTCGATGATCGCCGAACCGGATTTGATCAACAGTGCCGCCAGCGCATTGCCTGCGCCCCAGCTATCTGGATCGATCCAATATCCAACGCCCATCAAGATTGCCGCTGCCGGCAGAGTCGCTACCGGCACCATAAGCGCGCGGCCGACCTTTTGCAGATATCCTAATACACTCACCTTATTCTCCCCCTATGAGACTGGCGTTTTGCCGTGGCGCAGGTTGATTTTATTATCCCGTCGCCCGGTACCTTGATGACACTTTTCACCACGTGGCGCAGTGTAAAGACAAATTAATTCGCCTCGCAAATTAAAACCACTGCAACTGTGACTTTAATCACCAAAATGGTGGTTTGATAATGCGAAATGCTAGCCAGCACCACAAACTTATTTTATGATGAAAAATATCGAGTCGCACTTTTCCCGGATGGCTACGCTTAAACGCATTACGCTTAAAGGCAGAAAACTTTCAGAGAAACGGCAACTCCACATTTCCAATCTTAATTGAGGTGAAGACATGAGACTGATCCCTTTGGCCACACCGACCCAAGTGGGTAAATGGGCTGCACGCCACATTGTTAACCGCATTAATGCGTTTAAGCCTAGCGCAGAACGTCCCTTCGTGCTGGGTCTGCCAACCGGTGGAACGCCACTGGAAGCTTACAAGCACCTGATCGACATGCACAAAGCGGGCCAGGTTAGTTTCAAGCACGTTGTCACCTTCAACATGGATGAGTACGTTGGCCTGCCAAAAGAGCATCCGGAAAGTTACCACAGCTTCATGTACCGTAACTTTTTCGATCATGTTGATATTCAACAGCAAAATATCAATCTTCTGAATGGCAATGCCGAAGATATTGACGCAGAATGTCGCCAATACGAAGAGAAGATCCGCGCTTACGGCAAAATTAACCTGTTTATGGGCGGCGTGGGCAACGATGGTCACATTGCCTTTAACGAACCGGCTTCCTCCCTCTCCTCACGTACCCGCATCAAAACCCTGACGCACGATACGCGCATTGCAAACTCACGTTTCTTTAACGGTGATGTGGATCAGGTGCCGAAATACGCCCTGACGGTTGGTGTCGGTACGCTGCTGGATGCAGAAGAAGTGATGATTCTGGTTACCGGCCATCTGAAAGCGCAAGCGCTGCAGGCTGCGGTTGAAGGTAACGTTAACCACATGTGGACCATCAGCTGTCTGCAGCTGCATGCCAAATCTGTCGTGGTCTGTGACGAACCCGCCACCATGGAACTGAAAGTGAAAACCGTGAAATATTTCCGCGAAATGGAAGCGGAAAATATGAAAGGTGTGTGAAAACACGTTGTAAAAAACCTGCTGCTTTCAGGCAGCAGGCTTAGCCGGGAGAGAGAAACGATGTACGCATTAGTGAACGGCCGGATTTTTACCGGTCATGAAATTCTGGACAATCATGCAGTTGTGATTGCAGATGGCCTGATTGAGCGCGTGTGTCCGCGTGATGCCCTGGACGCGGCAATTGCACAGCAGGATGTGGCTGGTGCGTTTATCGCTCCTGGTTTTATTGATTTGCAGCTCAACGGCTGCGGCGGCGTGCAGTTCAATGATGACATCAATGCGTTAAGCGTTGAGACGCTGGAGATCATGCAGCGTGCCAACGAGAAATCAGGCTGCACCAGCTATTTGCCAACGCTCATTACCAGCACCGATGCGCTGATGAAACGCGCCGTCGAAACCATGCGTGCCTATCTGGCGAAGCATCAGAATCAGGCAATCGGCCTGCATCTGGAGGGTCCGTGGCTGAATAAAGCCAAGAAAGGCACACACAATCCTGAGCTGATTCGCCTGCCGGATGCCAAGCTGGTGGATTTCCTCTGCGCCAATGCTGACGTCATCACTAAAGTCACGCTGGCACCTGAAAATGCGGGCAGCGAAGTGATTCGTAAGTTACGTGATGCCGGCATCATCGTTTCAGCCGGTCACTCCAACGCGACCTATGAAGAAGCAAAAATCGGCTTCAGCGCGGGCGTCAGTTTTGCGACGCATCTTTATAATGCTATGCCAACCTTCGCCGGACGTGAGCCAGGTCTGATCGGTGCGCTGTTTGATTCGCCTGATGTATACTGCGGCATCATTGCGGATGGTTTACATGTCCATTACGCTAATGTGCGCAATGCAAAACGCATTAAAGGCGACAAACTGGTGTTAGTGACGGATGCCACAGCACCGGCGGGCGCGTCGATTGATCAATTCATTTTTGCAGGCAAAACAATATACTATCGCGATGGCCTGTGCGTTGACGAGAACGGTACGCTGAGCGGTTCTGCCTTGACCATGATTGAAGCGGTGCAGAACAGCGTTGAACATTGCGGTATCGCTCTTGATGAAGCGCTGCGTATGGCGACGCTCTATCCGGCGCAGGCGATGGGTGTGGAGAAGCAGTTAGGCACGGTCGAAGCAGGAAAAGTCGCCAACCTGACTGTCTTTACCCGCGATTATCAAATCACTAAGACGTTCGTCAACGGAGACAACGTCCTCAGCGAGTAAGCATTGAATGACCACTGGCGGCCAGTCTCAAATAGGAAATGTTGATCTTGTTAAACAACTTAATAGTGCAGCCGTCTATCGGCTAATCGATCAACAAGGGCCGATTTCGCGCATTCAGATTGCCGAACACAGCCAGCTTGCGCCCGCTAGTGTCACCAAAATTACCCGCCAGCTCATCGAGCGCGGCCTCATCAAAGAGGTGGAGCAACAGGCCTCCACCGGTGGGCGCCGCGCCATCTCCATCATTACTGAAACCCGTCATTTTCATACCATCGGCGTGCGCTTAGGGCGTAATGACGCCACGTTGACGCTGTTTGATCTGAGCGGGAAATCGCTGGCGCAGGAAGATTATCCGCTGCCGGAGCGCACGCAGGAAACGCTAGAGAACGCGCTGTTCAATGCCATCAGCGGCTTTATGGCGGCGCATCAGCGGAAGATTCATGAGCTGATTGCCATCTCAGTGATTCTGCCCGGTTTGGTCGATCCCATTAACGGTATCATTCGCTATATGCCGCACATCGCGGTAAGTCACTGGCCGTTGGTTTCCAGCCTGAAAAAACGCTTTAACGTCACCAGCTTTGTGGGCCATGACATTCGCAGCCTGGCGCTGGCCGAGCACTACTTCGGTGCAAGTCGCGATTGCGCAGACTCCATTCTGGTGCGTTTGCATCGCGGAACCGGTGCCGGAATCATCGCCAACGGCCATATTTTCCTCGGCAGTAACGGCAACGTGGGCGAGATTGGCCATATTCAGGTCGATCCATTGGGTGAACGCTGCCACTGCGGCAACTTTGGCTGCCTGGAAACCATTGCAGCGAACGGTGCGATTGAAAACCGCGTGCGTCACCTGCTCAATCAAGGCTATCCCAGTTCATTAACCTTGAATGACTGCCTGATGCCACAGATTTGCCGCGCCGCTAACCACGGCGACGCGCTGGCGTGTGAAGTGATTGAGTATGTCGGCCGCTATTTAGGAAAGGCGATTGCTATCGCCATCAACTTGTTCAATCCACAAAAAGTGGTGTTGGCCGGTGAAATCACTGAAGCCGATAAAGTGCTGTTTCCTGCCATTGAAGGGTGTATCAATACGCAGACACTGCCTGCCTTCCGTAAAAACTTGCCGGTGGTGCGTTCCGAGCTCGATCATCGCTCGGCGATTGGTGCCTTTGCGCTGGCAAAACGCGCTATGCTGAATGGCATTTTGCTGCAACATCTGCTGGAAGAGTAATCACCAGCCTGCTTGTTTAGCGGGCCCGACCGGATGCAATTTATGACGATTAAAAGCGTAATCTGTGACATCGACGGCGTGTTGATGCACGACAATACCGCCGTTCCCGGCGCGAACGAATTTCTGCAGCGCATTCTGGCGAAGGATATGCCGTTGGTAGTGTTAACCAACTATCCTTCACAAACCGCGCTGGATCTGGCGAACCGTTTTGCCAACGCCGGTATTGACGTACCCGATTCGGTGTTTTACACCTCGGCGATGGCCACCGCCGATTTCCTGCGCCGCCAGGAAGGGAAAAAAGCCTACGTGATTGGCGAAGGTGCGCTGATTCATGAGCTGTATAAAGCCGGCTTCACCATTACTGATGTCAATCCAGATTTCGTCATCGTTGGTGAAACGCGCTCCTTCAACTGGGAGATGATGCATAAAGCTGCTTTCTTCGTGGCCAATGGCGCACGTTTTATCGCTACCAATCCCGATACCCACGCGCGCGGCTTTGTTCCGGCATGCGGAGCGCTCTGCGCGGGCATCGAAACCATTTCCGGCCGTAAACCGTTTTATGTCGGCAAGCCGAGTCCGTACATCATGCGCGCGGCGTTAAACAAGATGCATGCGCATTCGGAAGAGACTGTCATCGTTGGCGATAACCTGCGTACAGACATTCTGGCCGGCTTCCAGGCGGGTCTGGAAACCATTTTGGTGCTGTCTGGCGTATCAACGCTGAGTGATATCGATGCGATGCCTTTCCGCCCGGATTGGATTTATCCTTCGGTTGCCGATATCGACCTGTTCTGATTCCAGCCATCACCTCTTCTTATAGCCCTGCTCTTGCAGGGCTTTTGTTTTTTCTGGGGTTAAGCCTGACTTTGTTGCTCACGGCATGACCACAAAACGAACAAAAATGCCATTTCATTAGATACCATCTAAAATAACCACGTATTAATTGAATAATATTCAATATTACTCGCTCATCAACATTCTTTTTATCAAAGAATCGCAATTTTGCTTGCGCTAACACCACCATTTAGCGCATTTTCTTATGCATCACGCAGTCAAGGCTGCCGGACAAACGTAGAAATAACTTCACCACAAGGTGAGATCAGGAGTCAGTTATGTGTTCAATTTTTGGTGTGCTGGATCTGAAAAGCGATCCTATTGAGCTGCGCAAGAAAGCGCTGGAATCCTCTCGTCTGATGCGTCATCGCGGCCCGGATTGGTCAGGTGTTTATGCAGATGATAAAGCCATTCTGGTGCATGAGCGTTTGTCGATTGTTGACGTTAACAACGGCGCACAGCCACTGTATAACGCTGACCACACCCACGTACTGGCTGTTAACGGCGAAATTTACAACCATCAGGCGCTGCGTGCTGAATTAAGCGATCGTTACGCTTTCCAGACCGGTTCTGACTGTGAAGTTATCCTCGCGCTGTATCAGGAAAAAGGCGTCGATTTCCTCGACGAACTGCAAGGCATGTTCGCCTTCATCCTTTGGGACAGCGTGAAGCAACAATATCTGATTGGCCGCGACCATATCGGCATTATCCCGCTGTATATGGGCAACGACGAGCACGGCAACCTGTATGTCGCTTCCGAGATGAAAGCGCTGGTGCCGGTGTGCCGCAGCATCAAAGAGTTCCCGCCGGGAAGCTACATGTCGAGCGCCGATGGTGAAATCTGTCGTTACTGGCAGCGTGACTGGATGGAATATTCCGCCGTTGAGCACAACACCACGGATGCCGCCGAGCTGAAGCATGCGCTGGAAGAGTCCGTAAAAAGCCACCTGATGTCTGACGTGCCTTACGGCGTGCTGCTTTCTGGTGGACTGGATTCATCCATCATCTCTGCCGTGACCAAACGCTTTGCTGCAAAACGCGTCGAAGATGCGGATAAAAGCGATGCATGGTGGCCGCAGCTGCACTCCTTCGCGGTTGGCCTGGAAGGTTCACCCGATCTGAAAGCGGCGAAATCGGTCGCAGAACACCTTGGCACCGTGCACCACGAAATCCATTTCACCGTGCAGGAAGGTCTGGATGCGATTCGTGATGTGATTTACCACATCGAAACCTATGATGTGACCACCATTCGCGCCTCAACGCCGATGTATTTAATGTCGCGTAAGATCAAAGCGATGGGCATCAAAATGGTGTTGTCCGGTGAAGGTGCAGATGAAGTCTTTGGCGGCTACCTCTATTTCCATAAGGCGCCAAACGCCAAAGAATTCCACGAAGAGAACGTGCGTAAACTGCTGGCTCTGCACATGTTTGACTGTGCTCGCGCCAACAAAGCGATGTCCGCATGGGGCGTGGAAGCGCGTGTACCCTTCCTCGACAAGAAATTTCTCGACGTGGCGATGCGCATCAACCCGGCAGACAAACTGTGCGGCAGCAACGGCAAGATGGAAAAACACATCCTGCGCGAATGCTTCTCTTCTTATCTGCCCGAGAGCGTGGCGTGGCGTCAGAAAGAGCAGTTCTCTGACGGTGTTGGCTACAGCTGGATCGATACGTTGAAAGAAGTGGCGGCGAAGCAAATTACCGACCAACAGCTGTCGACTGCGCACTTCCGCTTCCCGTACAACACGCCGAACTCGAAAGAAGCGTATCTGTATCGCGAGATCTTTGAAGAGTTGTTCCCGATTGCCAGCGCCGCAGAGTGCGTGCCGGGCGGTCCATCGGTGGCCTGTTCTTCGGCTAAAGCGATTGAGTGGGATGAAGCCTTCAAATCAATGGATGACCCATCAGGTCGTGCCGTTGGCGTGCATCAGTCCGCGTATAAATAAGGTTTTTACTCAACAAGATAAGGGGCTCAATCGAGCCCCTTTTTTATGCAATCTGTCGTGCAACCTTTGAAATTTGCCGAATAAATCACCAGCCTGGTTACAAGCCAGACAAACAGGCGTTTTAAGGCGAAAAACGGCAAAAAAATTGTTGACGCTACAAGACTCAATACGCATAATGCGCCCCGCAACGCCGATGAAGGTTACGCGAAAAAGATGGCTACGTAGCTCAGCTGGTTAGAGCACATCACTCATAATGATGGGGTCACAGGTTCAAATCCCGTCGTAGCCACCATTTTTTTGCGGGAGTGGCGAAATTGGTAGACGCACTAGATTTAGGTTCTAGCGCCGCAAGGTGTGCGAGTTCAAGTCTCGCCTCCCGCACCATTTCAGTCTTCGGCAGCCGGATGGGGTATCGCCAAGCGGTAAGGCACTGGTTTTTGATACCAGCATTCCCAGGTTCGAATCCTGGTACCCCAGCCAATCCGGAATATGTTGTGGATACAAAGTCGACGAATGGGATATCGCCAAGCGGTAAGGCACCGGTTTTTGATACCGGCATTCCCTGGTTCGAATCCAGGTATCCCAGCCATCGTCGGACGCAGTAAGCAGTACAAAGGCTACGTAGCTCAGCTGGTTAGAGCACATCACTCATAATGATGGGGTCACAGGTTCAAATCCCGTCGTAGCCACCAAATTATTGGGGTGTCGCCAAGCGGTAAGGCTCTGGTTTCTGATACCAGCATTCCGGGGTTCGAATCCCTGCACCCCAGCCAAAAAAGACAATTTGATAAAACACCTATTGGGGTGTCGCCAAGCGGTAAGGCACTGGTTTCTGATACCAGCATTCCGGGGTTCGAATCCCTGCACCCCAGCCAAATTGCACAATAAAGCCCGCTTATGCGGGCTTTATTGTTTTCTGCGTTCGGGGATTAATCAGGAGCGCATAAATACGCTCCCTACGATCACAAACCTAATGCGTAACGCAGCACTTTGCGTTTCAACGCTCCGGCATTCTCTGCCGCAATCAGCGCCAGGTTACGTGCAAAGCGCAGCGGCGGCAGCTTATTGCTAAACGCGAAGTAGAACAGATCCATCCCACCTTGCATCAGTAAGTTGTCCTTATAACGCTGGCGATGATAGCGCTGCAGCACAGCGTCCGATGACCAGAGTTCAGCCTGGTTGCGCGCTTCGACCAGCGTCGTGATCAACGCATCCACATCCCGATAGCCCAGATTAACGCCCTGCCCGGCCAGCGGATTGATGGTGTGCGCCGCATCGCCCACCAGCGCCAATCCCGGCATCACATACCGCGTGGCATGGCGTCGCACCAGCGGGAAAGAGGCGGCGGTTTTCACCCGAATACGCCCAACACGTGCTGGGAAGTGGGCATAAATCTCTTTCTCCAGTTGCTGGAGTGGCAAACTTTGCAGCTGACGGATGCGCGCGGGCGCGTCGTACCACACCAGCGAAGCACGACGATCAAACAGCGGCAGGAAAGCGCGCGGCCCTTGTGGCGTAAACTGCTGCCAGGTGGAATCGCCAGCATCCTGCTCGCACTCCACGCTGATCAGCATGCAGGATTGCGCATAGTTCCAACCCCGTACGCCAATGCCCGCTAACTGCCGCACACGCGAGTTAGCACCATCTGCGCCGACCACTAAACGCGCATCCAGCGTTTGACCGTTATCCAGTTGCACATGCCAGCCAGCGCGGTGCGGCTGCAAACCCTGTAAACTCGCCGGGCAGATCAGCGTGATGCCCTCTTCCTGCATTTTTTCCCACAGCGCACGTTGCAGCACGCTGTTTTCCACCATAAAGCCCAGCTCAGGCAGCCCAAGCGACGCCGCATCAAACTTCACATGCGCGTTTTGCCACTCCCAGGTTTCCAGCTGACGATAGGGTGCACAGCGCATCGCCTGCACGCGCTGCCAAACATTCAGTTGCTGCAGCAACGCTACCGAAGAGGCACCAATGGCGGAGATGCGCACATCCGGCTCGCTGCTGGCATCAAAGATTGCGGGTTCCGCCCGTTCAATCACCGCTACGCGGAACTGCTGCTGCGCCAGACCACATGCCAGCGCCGCACCGACCATGCCACCACCCACGATCACCACATCAAAATGTGAATCCTGCATCGACTCTAATCCTTCTTTTTGCCGTGAGGCCTTCCAGCATCACGTTGATAGCTAAAGTGTACCGGAAATTAGCCGCGCGATGCGATGCAGATGCGTGAAGCCTGGTAACAACAGCGTCGAAGCATTACAATACGCGCCCTGCACTTCGCTTGAATCAATGGCTAGTTCGATGACCAAAAAACTGCACATCAAAACCTGGGGCTGTCAGATGAATGAATACGATTCATCAAAGATGGCCGATCTGCTGAACAGTACGCACGGCTACACCTTAACCGAGGAAGCTGAAGATGCGGACGTTCTGCTGCTCAACACCTGCTCTATTCGTGAAAAGGCGCAGGAGAAGGTTTTTGCTCTGTTAGGCCGTTGGAAAAAGCTGAAAGCAACCAATCCCGATCTGATCATCGGCGTGGGTGGCTGTGTCGCCTCACAGGAAGGCGAACGCCTGCGTCAGCGCGCCAGTTACGTCGATATTGTCTTTGGCCCGCAAACGTTGCATCGTCTGCCGGAGATGATTAACACCGTGCGCGGCAGCAAAAGCCCGGTTGTTGACATCAGCTTCCCGGAAATTGAGAAGTTTGACCGCCTGCCAGAACCGCGCGCCGATGGCCCAACCGCCTTTGTGTCGATCATGGAAGGCTGCAACAAATATTGTACTTTCTGCGTGGTGCCTTACACCCGCGGCGAGGAAGTCAGCCGTCCGAGCGACGATATTCTGCTGGAAATCGCTCAGCTTGCCGCTCAGGGCGTGCGTGAAGTTAACCTGCTGGGCCAGAACGTCAACGCCTATCGCGGTGCCACTTTTGATGGCGACATCTGCACATTTGCTGAATTGCTGCGCTTAGTGGCGGCGATCGATGGCATTGACCGAATTCGCTTCACCACCAGCCATCCGATTGAATTCACCGATGACATCATCGAGGTTTACCGCGATACGCCAGAGCTGGCGAGTTTTCTGCACCTGCCGGTACAGAGCGGTTCGGACCGCATCCTGACGCTGATGAAGCGCGCGCACACCGCACTCGAGTACAAAGCGATTATCCGCAAGCTGAAAGCCGCGCGTCCGGATATCCAGCTGAGCTCGGATTTCATCATTGGATTCCCCGGCGAAACGCAGCAGGATTTTGAGCAGACCATGAAACTGGTTGGCGAAGTGAATTTCGATGTTAGCTTCAGCTTTATCTACTCCATGCGCCCGGGCACGCCGGCCGCCGATCTGCCCGACGATGTGACAGAAGAGGAGAAAAAGCAGCGTCTCTTCATTCTGCAGGACCGCATCAATCAGCAGGTGATGGCGTGGAGCCGCCGCATGCTGGGCACCACACAGCGCGTGCTGGTGGAAGGCATTTCACGTAAGAATGTGATGGAGCTGACCGGCCGCACGGATAATAACCGCGTGGTGAACTTTGAAGCGCCGGTAGAAATGATCGGTAAGTTTGTTGATGTCGAAATTGTTGATGTCTATGCCAGCTCCCTGCGCGGCGTACTGGTGCGCACCGAAGATCAAATGGCGCTACGTGTGGCCGAAAGCCCGGCTTCGGTGATTGCTCGTACCCGCAAAGAGAACGACATCGGCGTCGGCATGTTCCAGCCTTGAAACCTCGAACGTTGAGCGACAGCGCACAACGCGCTGTCGCCTGTTTCATCCCAAAGCCCTTGCTTTCCACAAGTGCTGCCCAAATATCGTTTCTGAAGCTTGCGCCTCGGCGTAGCGCCATAAATAATTCCATAAAGATGTTGAGAGATTGCTCTTCAGCATCAGGCACACTTTTTCAACTGGCCCTGAGTGACCTTAAGGATTCATTTGAATATCGAAACGCGTGAAATCGCCCTTGAACCGGCAGATAACCAACGACTGATGAGCTTGTGCGGTCCGATGGATGACAATGTGAAACAGCTGGAGCGCCGTTTGGGCCTTGAAATCAAACGCCGCGATAACCAGTTCACGCTCACTGGCCGCTCGCTGTGTGTGGACGCTGCCGTCAATATTCTGCGCACGCTGTACGTTGATACCGCCCCGATGCGCGGTCAGATCAAAGATATCGAACCGGACCAGATTCATCTGGCGATCAAAGAGAGCCGCGTGCTGGAACAGAGCGCTGAGAGCGTGCCGGAGTTCGGCAAAGCGGTGAACATCAAGACCAAACGTGGCGTGATCAAACCGCGTACGCCTAATCAGGCGCAGTATATCGCCAATATCTTCGCGCACGACATCACCTTCGGTATCGGCCCGGCTGGTACCGGTAAAACCTATCTGGCGGTCGCTGCGGCAGTGGATGCGCTGGAGCGTCAGGAGATTCGCCGTATTCTGCTGACGCGCCCAGCGGTTGAAGCCGGGGAAAAACTCGGCTTCCTGCCCGGCGATCTCAGCCAGAAGGTCGATCCCTATCTGCGCCCGCTATACGACGCGTTGTTCGAAATGCTCGGCTTTGAGCGTGTAGAGAAGCTGATTGAGCGCAACGTGATTGAAGTGGCTCCGCTGGCCTATATGCGCGGACGTACGCTCAACGACGCCTTTGTGATTCTCGATGAGAGCCAGAACACCACCATCGAGCAGATGAAGATGTTCCTGACGCGTATCGGCTTCAATTCCAAAGCGGTCATTACCGGCGACATCACGCAGATTGACTTGCCGCGCAGCACCAAATCCGGCTTGCGTCACGCCATTGAAGTGCTGGCAGACGTCGATGAAATTAGCTTTAACTTTTTCCACAGCGAGGACGTGGTCCGTCATCCGGTTGTCGCACGCATCGTGAATGCTTATGAAGCCTGGGAAACCGCCGACCAGAAACGCCGTGATCAACAGGCAGAAGAGCGCAAACGCGAAGCTATCGCAGCGCAGCTTGCCAGCCAAACCAGCCCGCAGGAGCGTTCATGAGCGCGGTGATTCTTGATTTACAACTGGCCTGCGCCGATGAAAACCATCTGCCGGCGGAGAGTGATTTTCAACGCTGGCTGGAAGCGGCGGTAACGCCGTTTCAACCAGAAAGCGAAGTCACGATTCGTCTGGTGGATGAAGCTGAGAGTAATGAGCTTAATCTGACTTATCGCGGCAAAGATAAGCCGACCAACGTGCTGTCATTCCCGTTTGAAGCACCGCCGGGAATTGAACTGCCGTTGCTCGGCGATTTGATTATTTGCCGCCAGGTTGTCGAGCAAGAGGCTGCTGAACAAGGCAAAACCGTCGAAGCTCACTGGGCGCATATGGTGGTGCACGGGACGCTGCATCTGCTGGGTTACGACCATATCGAAGATGAAGAAGCCGAAGAGATGGAGGCGCTGGAGACCGAGATAATGCTTGCTCTTGGTTATCCTGATCCGTACATTTCGGAGAAAGAAGACGCCTGAGCCGCTGGTTCAGGTTATTGCGCTGCTGGCGCGGATGCCAGCAGCCCCAATCCCTCATTAGAGAGAACTAAATAAAAACGCCATGAGCGACGACCATTCTCAAAACAGCGACGCACCCAGTAGTAAAAAGGGATTTTTCTCCCTGTTAATCAACCAACTGTTTCACGGTGAACCTAAAAACCGTGATGAACTGCTGGGGTTAATCCGCGATTCTGAGCAAAAAGAGCTGATCGATCAGGACACCCGCGACATGCTCGAAGGTGTGCTGGATATTGCCGAACAGCGCGTGCGCGACATCATGATCCCACGCTCGCAAATGATCACCCTGAAACGCAATCAAACTCTGGAAGAGTGCCTTGCGGTGATTATTGAATCTGCGCACTCACGCTTTCCGGTGATCAGCGAAGACAAAGATCACGTTGAAGGCATTTTGATGGCCAAAGACCTGCTGCCGTTTATGGCCAGCGCGTCTGAGCCGTTCAGCATCGAAAAAGTGCTGCGCACCGCTGTAGTGGTACCTGAAAGCAAGCGCGTCGATCGCATGCTGAAGGAGTTCCGCTCGCAGCGTTATCACATGGCGATTGTCATTGATGAATTTGGTGGCGTCTCGGGTCTGGTGACCATTGAAGATATTCTTGAGCTGATTGTCGGCGAAATTGAAGATGAGTATGACGATGAAGAAGATCGTGATATCCGCCAGCTCAATCGTTACACCTATACCATGCGCGCCTTAACGCAAATTGAAGATTTTAATGAGGTCTTTGGCACCGATTTCAGCGATGACGAAGTCGATACCATTGGCGGATTGGTCATGCAGGGATTCGGCCACCTTCCCGCTCGCGGCGAAAGTATTGTCATTGATGGCTATCAGTTCAAAGTCGCCATGGCTGACAGCCGCCGTATCATCCAGGTGCATGTAAAAATTCCGGAAGACTCACCACAACCGCAACTGGAAGACGAATAATTTTATGGCTTTAGCCTCTCTTTACTCGCAGCAGCGGGTTCGCCTGCTGCTGGCGTTAATTACGGGTGCCATTGGCACCCTTTCCTTTTCCCCCTACGATTTCTGGCCCGCAGCGTTAATTTCGCTGTTTGGTCTGCAACTGTTGCTGCTGGAACGCCGCACTGCGCAGGCAGCAGCGATCGGCTTTGTTTGGGGCTTTGGACTGTTTGGCAGCGGCATCAACTGGGTTTACGTCAGCATCGCCACCTTTGGCGGTATGCCCGGCCCGGTGAACATCTTCCTGGTGATTCTGCTGGCGGCCTATCTGTCGCTTTATCCAATGCTGTTTGCCATCGTGCTCAACCGTTTCTGGCCGCGCGCCACAATCTGGCGTTTGGCTTTAGCGGCACCAGCACTGTGGCAGATTAGCGAGTTCCTGCGCGGTTGGGTGCTCACTGGTTTTCCGTGGCTGCAGTTTGGCTACAGCCAGATCGATGGTCCGCTAAAAGGCCTCGCGCCGCTGGCCGGTGTGGAAACCATTACTTTCCTGTTGATGGTGATCGCGGGCCTGCTGGTGCACGCGCTGCATCATCGTACGGTGAAAAGTTTGATTGCCGCCGCGCTACTGCTGTTATTGCCGTGGCCGCTGCGCATGTTGCAGTGGTATCAACCGCTGCCGGAACGCAGCGTTGATGTTGCGATGGTGCAAGGCAATATTCCGCAGTCGATGAAGTGGGATCCGCAGCAACTGCTGAACACGCTGCGCGTTTACACCTCATACAGCCAGCCGTTTATCGGCAAAGCGCCGATCATTATCTGGCCCGAATCAGCAATTACCGATCTGGAAAGCAACCAGCAACCGTTCCTGCGGGCGCTGGATGCAGACCTGCGTGCACGCGGCAGTTCACTGATTACCGGCATCGTGGATTCTCGCGTGGAAGGCGATAATCGCTACCACGACTACAACTCCGTGATTGTGCTGGGTGGCGAGCAGCCTTACAGCTATCAGAGCCAGAACCGCTATCAGAAGAATCATCTGGTGCCATTCGGTGAGTTTGTGCCGCTGGAAGAGTTACTGCGCCCGCTGGCGCCGTTCTTCGACTTGCCGATGTCCTCTTTCAGCCGTGGCGCCTATGTCCAGCCGCAGCTCAAAGTGTCGGGTTATAACCTGACCAGCGCTATCTGCTATGAGATCGTGCTGGGTGAGCAAGTGCGTGCCAACTTCCGTCCCGATACCAACTTCCTGCTGACTGTCTCCAACGATGCCTGGTTCGGTCACTCCATCGGGCCGTGGCAGCATTTCCAGATGGCGCGCATGCGTGCACTGGAGCTGGGACGCCCGTTACTGCGTTCTACCAATAACGGTGTCACCGCGGTAGTAAATGCCAACGGTGAGGTGCAGAAAGAACTGCCGCAGTTCACGCGCGATGTGCTGGAAGCCAAAGTGACACCAACAACCGGTGAAACACCCTATGCCAAAGCAGGCATCTGGCCGGTGTGGATGTTGACGCTGATTGGCATTGTTATAGCCATTCTGCGCCGTCGCCATTAGTTCAGGCTGCTACGAAAACAGGCGAAGTGAATACTTCGCCTGTTTTATGCGCTGTTTTCTCTTCCTTCCGTTGTGCTTTCCCCGATTCTCTGCTGGCTTTTTACACTTATTCATCGTGCTGGCACGATCATTGCTATTTATTTCAGTGATTTTCGCAAACATTGGCTTTTGTCAGCGTAGTGCAACCTTTACGCACTAGTTTATGGCAATGATGCGCACTCTATTAGCGCATTGGTGAATTTTTGCCTTTTATTGGTGCGGAGCGGCTCGCAAAAAAGAAACTTTTTTGTTTCATTGCGTTAACAATTCGCTATGTTAATCACTATCCTGCGTGCGGTTGCGCTATGGGATAACTAAAAAAGCAGCACGAAATACACACAACATCACAATCTGCGCAGTTTATGTTCTGCGCGACATCCATACGAAGGAGTTGGAACATGCAGATACGCAAAGTGGCATTATCTCTTTTGCTGTTGGGAGCAGCAGCGGGAGCGGCCCAGGCGGAAGATCTCACTGGTACCCTGAAAAAAATCAATGATAGCGGCGTGATCGTCGTTGGGCATCGTGAATCATCAGTTCCCTTTTCTTACTATGACAACCAGCAAAAAGTGGTTGGCTATTCACAGGATTATTCAAACGCCATCATCGCGGCTATCAAGGCCAAACTGAATAAGCCTGATTTGCAGATTAAAATGCTGCCGATTACCTCGCAGAACCGTATTCCACTGTTGCAGAACGGGACTTACGATTTTGAGTGCGGCTCAACCACCAACAACCTGGAACGCCAGAAGCAAGCGGCATTCTCTGACACCGTATTTATCATCGGTACGCGTCTGCTGGTGAAAAAAGGCGGCGACATCAAAGATTTCCCAGATCTGAAGGGCAAAACCGTTGTCGTGACCTCCGGTACCACTTCTGAAGTTCTGCTGCACAAACTGAACGACGAGCAGAAAATGGATATGCGCATCATCAGCGCGAAAGACCATGGCGATTCTTTCCGTACGCTGGAAACCGGTCGTGCCGTGGCCTTCATGATGGATGACGCGCTGCTGGCAGGTGAACGTGCCAAAGCCAAGAAGCCAGACAACTGGGATATCGTGGGTACACCGCAGTCGAAAGAAGCTTACGGCTGCATGCTGCGCAATCAGGATCCACAGTTCAAACAGCTGATGGATGAAACCATTGCTAAAGCGCAGACCTCTGGCGAAGCCTCAAAATGGTTTGAAACCTGGTTCAAACAGCCGATTCCACCGAAGAATCTGAACCTGAACTTCGAACTCTCAAGCGATATGCAGGCCCTGTTCAAAGCACCGAACGACAAAGCACTCTGAATTAACAACGACAACAAGGGCAGCCCCGCTGCCCTCTCGATTGCTGAACATGCGGTGCGGACAGACAGACTGTAACAGGCCGTTCCCCTGAAGCAGGATGCAAGACACCGCTCAACAATCTTATGGGTAGCCTCGCTACCCTTTTTTTACCGGAGCTCGTTATGGGTATCGATTGGAACTGGGGCATTTTTCTTGAACAGGCCCCGTTCGGCAATACGACTTACCTCGGCTGGCTGTGGTCCGGTTTTCAGGTCACCATTGCGGTGTCCTGCTGCGCCTGGATTATCGCCTTCCTGGTAGGTTCCTTATTTGGCATTCTGCGTACCGTGCCCAACCGCCTGCTGGCGGCGATTGGCACCTGCTACGTGGAACTGTTCCGTAATATCCCGCTGATTGTGCAGTTCTTCTTCTGGTATCTGGTCGCGCCAGAACTGGTCGGTGAAAAGCTGGGGATGTGGTTTAAGTCTGAGCTGGATCCAAACATTCAGTTCTTCCTCTCTTCCACTATCTGTCTGGGCTTGTTCACCGCTGCGCGCGTCTGTGAACAGGTGCGCGCGGCGATTCAGTCGCTGCCACGTGGTCAGAAAAATGCGGGTTTAGCGATGGGCCTGACGCTGCCGCAAACCTACCGCTATGTGCTGTTGCCGAATGCGTATCGCGTGATTGTGCCGCCGATGACCTCGGAAATGCTTAACCTGGTGAAGAACTCGGCGATCGCCTCAACCATCGGCCTGGTGGATATGGCGGCGCAGGCCGGCAAACTGCTGGATTACTCTGCGCATGCCTATGAATCCTTTACCGCCATCACTCTGGCGTACGTCGGCATTAACCTGGTGATCATGCTGATTATGAGTGTGGTAGAACGCAAAATTCGCCTGCCTGGCAATATGGGAGGCAAATAATGTACGAGTTTGACTGGAGTTCGATTGTTCCCAGCCTGCCTTATTTATGGAATGGGTTAATCATCACCTTCAAGATCACCGCGATTGCCGTGGTGTTTGGCATTATCTGGGGCACGATTCTGGCGGTGATGCGTTTGTCGCCGATCGCGCCGGTGCGCTGGTTTGCCAAGCTGTACGTCAACCTGTTCCGCTCCGTACCCTTAGTGATGGTGCTGCTGTGGTTTTATCTGGTGGTGCCCGCGTTCCTGCAACAGGTGCTGGGCTTATCGCCTAAATCGGATATCCGCCTGATTTCCGCCATGGTGGCATTTGCGCTCTTTGAAGCGGCGTACTATTCGGAAATCATCCGTGCCGGTATTCAGAGCATCTCACGCGGGCAATCCAATGCCGCGTTGGCGCTCGGCATGACGCACTGGCAATCGATGAAACTGATCGTGCTGCCGCAGGCGTTCCGCGCCATGGTGCCGCTGCTGCTAACCCAGGGCATCGTGCTGTTCCAGGATACCTCGCTGGTCTATGTACTGAGCCTGGCTGATTTCTTCCGCACCGCGTCAACCATTGGTGAGCGTGACGGAACCCAGGTTGAAATGATTTTGTTTGCTGGTCTGGTCTACTTCGTGATCAGCCTGAGCGCTTCGCTGTTGGTTACCTATCTGAAAAGAAAGAGGACGGTTTAAATGATTAGCCTGAAAAATGTTTCAAAGTGGTATGGGCACTTTCAGGTGCTGACCGACTGCTCCACCGAAGTGAAAAAAGGTGAAGTGGTGGTGGTCTGCGGTCCGTCTGGCTCAGGTAAATCAACACTGATTAAAACCGTGAACGGCCTGGAGCCGATTCAGCAGGGCAGCATTCAGGTGACCGGCACCGAAGTGAACAACAAAAAAACTAACCTTGCTCAGTTACGTAGCAAAGTCGGCATGGTGTTCCAGCACTTTGAGCTGTTCCCTCATCTCAGCATCATCGAGAACCTGACGCTGGCGCAGGTTAAAGTGCTGAAGCGTGATAAAGCGGCCTCGCGTGAGAAAGCGCAAGGCCTGCTAAAACGCGTTGGGCTCTCTGCGCACGCGGATAAGTTTCCGGGACAGCTTTCCGGTGGTCAGCAGCAGCGCGTGGCGATCGCGCGCGCGTTGTGTATGGATCCGGTAGCGATGCTGTTTGATGAGCCGACGTCAGCGCTTGATCCTGAAATGATCAACGAAGTGTTGGACGTGATGGTTGAGCTGGCGAATGAAGGCATGACCATGATGGTGGTGACGCATGAGATGGGCTTTGCGCGCAAGGTCGCCAACCGCGTGATCTTTATGGATGAAGGGAAAATTATTGAAGACACCAATAAGGATGACTTCTTTAACAACCCGCAATCCGATCGTGCCAAAGACTTCCTGGCGAAGATTCTGCACTGATTCAATATCCTCAAGCCAGGTGCGCATTAATGCGCACCCTACAAAATCACCTCACTTTTGTAGGGTCGTCATTAATGACGACCTGGCTACCTTTCATCAGGGTTCAAACGGCTGACGCTGGAACTGATCGTGCCCACATTCCGGGCAGCGCGTTAAGCTCTCTGGCGTGTAAATCGCCCGCGTGAAGCCGCACTTCTCACAGACTAAATTCCCCAGGCCGACCACTTCGCCGCTCTGGTAAACGCCGTGATGGCGCAAATCCTGAAACACCTCACGCCACTCCAACTGACTTTTATCGGTGATATCCGCCAGTTCTTTCCATAGGCTTTCGCGGATTACGCGCAAAAACACCGAATCGCCAACCACATCAGAAGACTCCTGATAGCTCAGCGCAAACTCGTGTAAATCACGGCGCACGGCACGCATTACTTCATTCACCTCGGCGGGTGACAGCGTTTTTTTCGCCAGCAAACTTTGCCGCGCCTCGGCCACTAGCGCATCAACATCGCGCTCGCCATGATCCAATCGCTGGGATAATGCTTCAATCGTTGCACGGTATTCCTGCGCCACGTTATTCATTTTGTTCTCCTTTCCGCTGCGGATACTGCTGTTAAGTTTAGCGGTTTTGTCACAATTGCATGGGCAGCAACCGGAGAAATCACAAAAGGGTGAAAGCGGCGGCGCATTCGGCAGAAATCCGGCCTGCGAGGGCGTGAAAAGTTGTTGAGTCGCAGCCTTATGGGTATGCTATGCGGATCTAAAAGTATGCTTAGCGATTTTCACAAAGGACCACAGGCAGCCATGCAAGAGCAATACCGCCCGGAAGAGATAGAATCCCGCGTCCAACAGCACTGGGACGAAAACGAAACCTTTAAAGTGACCGAGCAGGAAGGCAAAGAGAAATATTACTGCCTTTCGATGCTGCCCTATCCTTCTGGCCGCCTGCACATGGGTCACGTGCGTAACTACACCATTGGCGATGTGATTGCGCGCTACCAGCGTATGCTCGGCAAAAACGTCCTGCAGCCGATTGGCTGGGATGCATTTGGTTTGCCAGCCGAAGGCGCTGCGGTGAAAAACAACACCGCGCCTGCACCGTGGACCTACGACAACATCGCCTACATGAAGAACCAGCTGAAATTGCTGGGCTTTGGCTACGACTGGAGCCGCGAACTGGCGACCTGCCAGCCAGAATACTATCGCTGGGAACAGTGGTTCTTCACCAAGCTGTATGAAAAAGACATGGTCTATAAAAAGACCTCGGCGGTGAACTGGTGCCCGAACGATCAGACCGTACTGGCCAACGAACAGGTTATCGACGGCTGCTGCTGGCGCTGCGATACCAAAGTTGAGCGCAAAGAGATCCCACAGTGGTTCGTTAAAATCACCGCTTATGCCGAAGAGTTGCTCAACGACCTCGACAAGCTGGAAGATTGGCCGGAGCAGGTCAAAACCATGCAGCGCAACTGGATTGGCCGTTCTGAAGGCGTGGAAATCACCTTTGACGTTGCCAACAGCGCCGAGAAGCTGACCGTTTACACCACCCGTCCAGACACCTTTATGGGCGCTACTTATGTAGCAGTAGCTGCAGGTCATCCACTGGCGCAGCAAGCTGCTGCCACTAATCCTGCGCTGGCTGAATTTATCGACGAATGCCGCACCACCAAAGTTGCCGAAGCTGACATGGCGACAATGGAGAAAAAAGGCGTGGCCACCGGCCTGTTTGCTATCCATCCGCTGACCGGTGAAGAGATTCCTGTGTGGGTCGCTAACTTCGTATTAATGGAGTACGGCACCGGCGCAGTAATGGCAGTTCCAGGCCACGACCAGCGTGACTGGGAGTTCGCCACCAAATACAACCTGAACATCAAGCCAGTTATCCTGAATCTTGACGGTTCAGAACCGGATGTAAGTGCTGCCGCAATGACCGACAAAGGCGCGCTGTTCAACTCAGGTGAATACAACGGTCTGGATCATCAGGCGGGCTTCAACGCCATCGCCGATGCGCTGGCAGCTAAAGGCGTGGGCGAGCGTAAAGTGAATTACCGTCTGCGCGACTGGGGCGTTTCCCGTCAGCGTTACTGGGGCGCACCAATCCCAATGGTGACGCTGGAAGATGGCACCGTAATGCCAACGCCAGAAGATCAGTTGCCGGTCATCCTGCCAGAAGACGTGGTGATGGACGGTATCACCAGCCCAATCAAAGCCGATCCTGAGTGGGCCAAAACCACCGTTAACGGTCAGCCGGCGCTGCGTGAAACCGACACCTTCGACACCTTTATGGAGTCATCCTGGTACTACGCGCGCTATACCTGCGCCAACTACCATGAAGGCATGCTGGATCCGGCGGCGGCGAACTACTGGCTGCCGGTCGATCAGTATGTTGGCGGTATCGAACACGCCATCATGCACCTGATGTATTTCCGCTTCTATCACAAGCTGCTGCGTGATGCTGGCCTGGTCAACTCTGATGAGCCGGCCAAACGCCTGCTGTGTCAGGGCATGGTACTGGCTGATGCGTTCTACTACCTCGGCGTGAACGGCGAGCGCAACTGGGTTTCTCCGGTTGACGTCACCGTTGAGCGCGACGAAAAAGGCCGCATTATTAAAGCCATCGACAACGAAGGTCGTGAAGTGGTTTACGCCGGCATGAGCAAAATGTCGAAGTCGAAAAACAACGGCATCGATCCACAGCTGATGGTTGAGCGTTACGGTGCAGATACCGTGCGTCTGTTCATGATGTTTGCTTCGCCAGCAGAAATGACGCTGGAGTGGCAGGAATCGGGCGTTGAAGGTGCCAACCGCTTCCTGAAGCGCGTATGGAAACTGGCGTACGAACACATTGCCAAAGGCGCGACCGTGGCGCTGGACGTCAACAGCCTAAATGACGATCAGAAAGCGCTGCGACGCGATCTGCACAAAACCATCGCCAAAGTGGCCGATGACGTCGGTCGTCGTCAGACGTTCAACACCGCCATCGCCGCTATCATGGAACTGATGAACAAGCTGATCCGTGCCCCGCAGGAGAGCGAGCAAGATCGCGCGCTGCTGCAGGAAGCGCTGGTCGCTGTGACGCGTCTGCTCTACCCGTTCACCCCGCACGCCAGCTATGTGTTGTGGCAGGCGCTGGGCGGCGAAGGCAGCATTGACGAAGCCAGCTGGCCGGCAGCCGATGAAGCGGCGATGGTGGAAGATTCGCTGCTGGTAGTGGTGCAGGTGAATGGCAAAGTGCGCGGCAAGATTACCGTTGCGACGGATGCCACGCAGGAGCAGGTGCAGGCGCGTGCTGCGCAGGAGCATTTGGTGGCGAAATATCTGGATGGCGTCACCATTCGTAAAGTGATTTATGTCCCTGGCAAACTGCTTAACCTGGTCGTAGGTTAAGTTCAGGAGGAACTGTGCGACAACTGATTATCAGGCTGTTTGTCCTGCTTGCGGTAATGATTACCGCAGGCTGTGGTTTCCACCCACGCGGCACCACTTCGGTGCCGAGTGAGATGAAAACCCTTATCGTCCAGAGCGGCGATCCCTATGGCCCACTGGCGCGAGCCGTGCGCCAGCAGCTGCGCATCAACAATGTCACCATCATTGAAGACAGCAAAGCGGCCAGTGCCAAATATCCAACGCTGCGTTTAGGTGCTGAAGGCCAGGGACGTGATACCGCATCGGTCTTTATCAGCGGTACAACCGCGGAATACTCACTGGTGATGACGGTCACTGCACAGGTTCTGCTGCCGGGTAAAGGTATCTACCCAATCAGCACCACCGTGTATCGCTCCTTCTTCGACAACCCGAACGCCGCACTGGCGAAGGATGCCGAACAGGATATGATCGTGCAGGAGATGCGTCAGCGCGCGTCCGAGCAGTTAGTACGTAAACTGCTGACCGTGCATGCCGCGCAGGAAAGCAACAAAGATACCTTGCCGCAGCCTGAGACGATTGCACCGGGACAGAACTCACCGGAAGTGTCCTCTTCGTCAGCCACCAGTCTGCAATGATCAGGATTTATCCTGAACAACTGAGCGCGCAGCTTCGAGAGGGGCTGCGCGCCTGTTATTTTCTCACCGGTAATGAACCTCTGCTGATTCAGGAAAGCGCGGATGCGATCCGTGCTACCGCCAGCGCACAGGGATTTGAAGAGCATTTCAGCGTCACCCTTGATGCGCAAACGGATTGGGATGCGATCTTCGTCAGCTGCCAATCGCTCAGCCTGTTTACCCAACGCCAAACTCTGACGCTGCAACTGCCTGAAAACGGTCCAAACGCCGCTATCGCCGAGCAGTTGGTGAAACTCTCTACGCTGCTTCACAGCGATATTTTGCTGGTGCTGCGCATGGCGAAACTGACCAAAGCACAGGAGAACAGCGCCTGGTTCAAAGCGCTGAGCGCGCAAGCGGTGTTGGTACCGTGTCAGACGCCTGAACAGGCGCAACTGCCGCGCTGGGTGGCGAGTCGCGCCAAAGCGATGAAGTTGAGCGTCGATGATGCAGCAATCCAGCTGCTTTGCTACTGCTACGAAGGGAATCTGCTGGCGCTGTCGCAGGCGCTGGAACGCTTATCGCTGTTGTGGCCGGATGGCAAATTGACGCTGCCGCGCGTCGAGGCCGCTGTCAACGATGCCGCGCACTTTACGCCATTCCATTGGGTGGATGCGCTGCTGGCGGGAAAAAGTAAACGCGCCCTGCACATCCTGCATCAGCTGGAGAAAGAGGACAGCGAAGCGGTGATTCTGCTGCGCACGCTGCAACGCGATTTGCTCACGCTGCTGCATCTGCAACGTAATCAGGCGAAACAAGCGCTGCGCACGCTGATGGACCAGCAGCGTATCTGGCAAAACCGTCGCGCGTTGTTTACTGATGCGCTGCAGCGTCTTGATGCGCATCGTTTACAGCGTGCGGTGCATTTGCTGGCAGAGCTGGAACTCAGCATGAAGCAGGATTATGGCCAAAACCTGTGGCCGCAGCTGGAAACGCTGTCGCTGCTGCTGTGTCACCGCGATTTCCCACTGAGCTTTATCGATGTCTAAACTCTACGCTCTGTTTGGTGGCACCTTCGATCCGATTCACTTCGGCCATCTCCGCCCGGTAGAAGCGCTGGCACAGCAAGTGGGTTTGAAAAAGGTCACATTGCTACCCAACAACGTGCCGCCGCATCGCCCGCAGCCGGAAGCCAGTGCGCAACAGCGCGTTGAGATGCTGCGCTGTGCCATCGCCGATCGCCCGCTGTTTGATATCGATACGCGTGAACTGGAGCGTGCAACGCCGTCCTGGACGGTGGCTACGCTGGAAGCACTGCGTGCGGAACGCGGCACAGAACAGCCCCTCGGGTTTATCATTGGCCAGGATTCTCTGCTAACGTTAGCCAAATGGCATCGCTGGCAAGATTTGCTGTCGCTGTGCCATTTGCTGGTATGTAAGCGTCCGGGTTACGCCACCCAGATGGAAACGCCTGAGATGCAGCAATGGCTTGATGAGCATCTCGCCGATGATGTGCAGCAGCTTCATCACTCACCTGCAGGACACATCTGGCTGGCAGATACGCCGCTGCTCGACATTTCCGCCACCGAAATCCGTCAGCGCCGCCATGCGGGAATCTCCTGCGCGGATTTATTGCCAGATGCAGTGATCGGCTACATCGATAGCGTTGGCTTATATCGCAGCTAAAGGCAGCATGCTATACTGCGCCGCTTCATTTTCGGCTACCTTTCTCGCATCGTTAGCCCGTCCGTAATCACCTGTTTTTAAGGGGAACCTTTTGCAAGGTAAAGCACTCCAAGAGTTCGTTATTGATAAGATTGATGATCTCAAAGGCCAGGACATCATTGCTATTGATGTTCAGGGCAAATCCAGCATCACCGATTGCATGATTATTTGCACCGGCACTTCAACACGTCACGTCGCTTCTATCGCCGATCATGTGGTGCAGGAATCGCGCACTGCCGGCCTGAGGCCGCTGGGTGTTGACAGCAAAACCGCCTCCGATTGGGTGGTCGTTGACCTGGGTGACGTGATTGTGCACGTGATGGAAGCAGAGAGCCGCCAGCTGTACGAGCTGGAAAAACTCTGGAGCTAAGACGTGAAACTGCAGCTTGTAGCCGTCGGCACTAAAATGCCCGACTGGGTTCAGACCGGTTTCATGGAGTATCTGCGCCGCTTCCCGAAAGATATGCCGTTTGAACTGATCGAAGTGACTGCCGGCAAACGCGGCAAGAACGCCGACATCAAACGCATTCTGGAAAAAGAAGGTGAAGCGATGCTGGCCGCCGTGGGTAAAGGCAATCGTATTGTCACGCTGGATATCCCCGGACAGCCGTGGGAAACCCCACAGTTGGCGCAGCAACTTGAACGCTGGAAACTGGATGGCCGCGATGTCAGCCTGTTGATCGGCGGTCCGGAAGGACTGGCGCCCGCGTGCAAGGCCGCTGCCGAACAAAGCTGGTCACTGTCAGCGCTCACGTTGCCACATCCGCTGGTGCGTGTGCTGGTAGCGGAAAGCCTGTATCGTGCGTGGAGCATCACCACGAATCATCCTTATCATCGTGAATAAACGCCTGACAACCCCAGACAATAAATGTAGCGGATGAAATTACAGAGCAACGCCTTTCGCGATTACACTGCCGAACAGAAACTTTTTGTCCGCCGAGCATTGGTGGCTTTTGTTGGCATCCTGCTGCTCTCCAGCATTCTGGTGGTCAATATGTACCACCTGCAAATTCTGCGCTTTGACGACTACAGCACCCGTTCGAATGAAAACCGCATCAAGCTGGTGCCGGTGGCGCCGAGTCGCGGCATTATTTTTGATCGTAACGGCGTGCCGCTGGCGTTAAATCGCACCATCTATCAGGCCGAACTGATGCCGGAAAAGGTCGAAAACCTGAAGCAGACCTTGCAGGATCTGCGTCCGGTGCTGGATCTGACCGACGACGATATCGATGCGTTTGAAAAAGAGCGCAAACGCTCACGCCGCTTTACCTCGATTCCGGTCAAAATCGGTTTAAACGAGGTGCAGGTAGCGCGTTTTGCCGTCAATCAATACCGTTTTCCTGGCGTGGAAGTAAAAGGCTATCAGCGCCGCTACTATCCTTACGGCCAGACGCTGACGCACGTGGTGGGCTACGTCTCCAAAATTAACGATCGCGATGTCACGCGCCTTGATCAGGAAGGCAAATGGCCAAACTATGCGGCCACGCATGATATCGGCAAGCTCGGCATCGAGAACTATTACGAAGATGTGCTGCACGGCAAAACCGGTTATGAAGAGGTTGAAGTTAACAACCGTGGCCGCGTCATCCGTCAGTTGCACGAGCAATCTCCGCAAGCCGGACGTGATATCTATCTGACGGTTGACCTGAAGCTGCAGCAATACATCGAAACCTTGCTGACCGGCAGCCGCGCGGCGGTGGTGGTGAGCGATCCGCGCACCGGCGAAATCCTTGCGCTGGTGTCAACGCCGAGCTACGACCCAAACCTGTTTGTCGACGGCATCTCCAGCAAAGATTACAAAGCGCTGTTGAGCGACGAAAACCGTCCGCTGTATAACCGTGCGCTGCAAGCTTCCTATCCACCGGCTTCTACGGTGAAACCTTACGTTGCCGTGTCGGCGCTGAGCGCAGGCGTGATCAACCGCAACACTAGCCTGTTTGATCCCGGTTGGTGGCAACTGCCCGGCTCAGAAAAGCGCTATCGTGACTGGAAAAAATGGGGCCACGGCCGCCTGAACGTCACCAAATCGCTGGAAGAATCAGCGGATACCTTCTTCTATCAGGTCGCTTACGATATGGGCATTGATCGCCTGTCAGAGTGGATGACCAAGTTTGGTTACGGCCATCGCACCGGCATTGACCTGCCGCAGGAGAGCGCGGGCAACATGCCAACGCGCGAGTGGAAGCTGAAGCGCTTTAAGAAGCCGTGGTATCAGGGTGACACCATTCCGGTTGGTATCGGCCAGGGTTACTGGACCGCGACGCCGATTCAGATGAACAAAGCGATGATGATTCTGATTAATGACGGTGTGATCAAGGTACCGCACTTACTGCGTGCCACCCGTGAAGGCCAAACCATGGTGCCCTATCGCCAGCCGCCGGATGCACCGATTGGCGACATTCACTCAGGCTACTGGGAAATTGCTAAAGACGGCATGTATGGCGTAGCGAACCGCGCCAACGGTACGGCACATAAGAGTTTTGCCGATGCGCCCTACAAAATCGCCGCCAAATCCGGTACCGCACAGGTTTACGGTCTGAAAGAAAATGAAGTCTATAACGCGCACAAGATTGCAGAGCGTTTGCGCGACCATAAATTAATGACCGCTTACGCGCCGTACGATAAGCCGCGCGTGGCCGTCACCATGATTCTGGAAAACGGCGGCGCAGGTCCGGCTGTCGGCACCGTGATGCGCCAGATTCTCGACCACATTATGTTAGGCGACAATAATACCGTGCTGCCAGAAGCCGTACCGACGCCGCCCGGCTATGAAGGTGAATAACAATGTCCATGAACGATAGTCCGCAGAAAAGATCGATCTGGACGCGTATCCATATCGACCCGCTGTTTATGCTGATCATTCTCAGCTTGCTGACCTACAGCGCCATTGTCATCTGGAGCGCCAGCGGACAGGATCCCGGCATGACCGAGCGTAAGTTCGGGCAGATCGCCATGGGCATCGTCATCATGCTGGTGCTGGCGCAGGTGCCGCCGCGCGTTTATGAAAGCTGGGCGCCCTATCTCTATATTGTCTGTGTGATATTGCTGATCGCGGTGGATGCATTTGGCCACATCAGTAAAGGCGCACAGCGCTGGCTCGATTTGGGTTTTGTGCGCTTCCAGCCCTCGGAGATCGCCAAGATTGCCGTGCCGCTGATGGTGGCGCGCTTTATTAACCGCGATGTCTGTCCGCCGACGCTGAAAAACACCGGCATCGCGCTGGTGCTGATTTTCATGCCAACGCTGCTGGTGGCGGCACAGCCTGACTTGGGTACGTCGATTCTGATCGCCGCTTCCGGACTGTTTGTGCTGTTTTTATCCGGTATGAGCTGGAAACTGATTGGTATCGCCGTGCTGCTAGTGGCGGCCTTTATCCCGGTTTTGTGGTTCTTCCTGATGCACGATTATCAGCGCGACCGCGTGATGATGCTGCTGGACCCGGAAAGCGATCCGCTCGGCGCCGGTTATCACATCATCCAGTCGAAGATTGCTATCGGTTCCGGTGGCCTGCGCGGCAAAGGCTGGCTGCACGGCACCCAATCGCAGCTGGAATTCCTGCCTGAGCGTCATACCGACTTTATTTTTGCCGTGTTAGCGGAAGAACTCGGCCTGGTTGGTGTGTTGTTATTACTGGTACTCTATTTGCTGCTGATCATGCGCGGACTGATTATTGCTGCGCGCGCGCAAACCACCTTTGGTCGCGTAATGGCGGGCGGTTTGATGCTGATTTTATTCGTTTATGTTTTCGTTAACATTGGCATGGTAAGTGGTATCTTACCGGTGGTTGGCGTACCGCTGCCGCTGGTGAGCTACGGCGGATCGGCATTGATTGTGTTAATGGCTGGATTTGGCATTGTGATGTCGATCCATACTCATCGAAAAATGTTATCTAAAAGCGTTTAAGAGGCTGCACATGCGTAAGGACTGGCTTGGGGTTGCACTGGCATCATTGGTACTGGCTGCCTGTTCCACACCGGAACCGCAGAATAATACTGCGCCACCGCAACCGGCCTATAACGGCCCGGTAGTGGAAATTCCTGGCGTGGAACCACGCTATGAACCGATCAATCCTTCCACCAGCCAGGATTACAGCGTCAACGGTAAAAACTACCGCGTGATCAAAGATCCTTCGAACTACAGCGAAGTGGGTTTAGCCACCTGGTACGGTGACGAAGCGCAGGGTAATCGCACTGCTATCGGTGAATCTTACGATCCGGAAGGCATGACAGCCGCGCACCCTACGCTGCCGCTGCCGAGCTATGTGCGCGTGACTAACCTCGCTAACGGTCGCCAGATTGTGGTGCGCGTTAATGATCGCGGTCCTTATACGCCAGGCCGCATTATCGACCTGTCGCGTGCGGCGGGAGATCGCCTGAATATCTCTAACAATACTCGCGTGCGCGTTGATTACATCAAAGTGGCGCCGGATGGCTCAGTTTCTGGTCCCGGCACCATCGGTACCACCGTCGCCAAACAGAGCTACGCCCTGCCCGCACGTCCGGATCTCGGCGGCGGTATGGTGATGATGGGCGGCAGCGCCAATGCGGCACCAGCGCCTGCACCGCAAGATGTGCGCGCGGTAGATAACAGCACCTTGCAAAGCAATGACAGCATGGGTGCGCCAGTCCAGAGCAGCGGCTTTCTCGGCGCGCCACAGCCGTTAGCCACCGGCGTCCTGGAAGGCAACGAACCGGTTGCCGCGCCAACAGCACCAACCTCCTCCGCGCCAGCGCCAGCCACAGCAGCACCTGCCAGCAGCCAGAATGCCCATGCCGGCAGCGGTTATGTGGTGCAGGTTGGCGCCATTAACGATCCAGCGCGTGCGCGCCAGCTGGCGGAAAGCCTGGGTAAACGTTTTGGCGTGCCGGGCGCCGTTGAAGCCAATGGCAACGTCTATCGCATTCAGTTAGGTGGCTATAAAAGCCGTGCCGAAGCCGCCGCGTTGCAGCAGCGTCTGAACACTGAAGCGCAAATGAGCTCATTTATTACCACTGCCCGTCCATCGATGTAACGGACAGTGACATTTCCTGCTGAAACTGATTTGCAAAGCAAGATGTCGCCCGATCGGGCGTTTGCTATAGTTAGGCACTTTTTTCACTCTAAACCCACGGATGTTGTAGTCCTGAACATGAATACGCTGAAACCTTCTCGTTTTCTGAAACGCCTGACAGTGGGATCACTGGTCGCCCTTTCTCTCAGCCATGCCGCTTTTGCGGACGATGTTAACCTTAAGACTATGATTCCGGGCGTACCGGACATTGATGCTGAAGCTTATGTGCTGATCGACTATAACTCCGGCAAAGTGCTGGCCGAAAAGAACGCGGATGCACGCCGCGATCCAGCAAGTTTGACCAAAATGATGACCAGCTACGTGATTGGTCAGGCGGTCAAAGCGGGCAAAATCCATAACGATGACATCGTGACCGTGGGCAAAGATGCCTGGGCAACCGGTAATCCGGTATTCAAAGGTTCATCCCTGATGTTCCTGAAGCCAGGCGATCGTGTACCGGTTTCTCAGCTGACGCGCGGCATCGTGCTGCAATCAGGTAACGACGCTTGTGTGGCGATGGCGGATTATGTTGCCGGCAGCCAGGACGCGTTCGTTAACCTGATGAACAACTACGTTGGCGCACTGGGCCTGAAAAACACCCACTTCCAGACCGTGCACGGTTTGGATGCCGAAGGCCAATACAGCTCGCCGCGCGATATGGCGTTGATCGGCCAGGCGCTGATCCGTGACGTGCCCGATGAGTACGCGGTTTACCGTGAAAAAGATTTCACCTTTAATAACATCAAGCAGACCAACCGTAACGGTTTGCTGTGGGATACCAGCCTGAACGTGGATGGCATCAAAACCGGTCATACGGACGCAGCGGGCTACAACCTGGTTGCCTCTGCCACTGAAGGCCAGATGCGTTTGATCTCCGCAGTGATGGGCGGTCGTACTTATAAAGGCCGTGAAACCGAGAGCAAGAAATTGCTGACGTGGGGCTTCCGCTTCTTCGAAACCGTGGCACCGCTGAAAGCAGGCAAAGAGTTTGCATCTGAGCCCGTGTGGTTCGGTGACAGCGATCGTGTTCAGCTGGGCGTGGAAAAAGATGCCTATCTGACCATCCCACGTGGCCGCATGAAAGACCTGAAAGCCAGCTACGTGCTGAACAACACTGAACTGCACGCACCGCTGCAGAAAAATCAGGTCGTGGGCAGCATCAACTTCCAGTTGGATGGCAAAACAGTTGAACAGCGTCCGCTGGTGGTGCTGAACGAAGTGAAAGAAGGTGGTTTCTTCGGCCGCATCATCGATTACATCAAACTGATGTTCCACCACTGGTTTGGCTAAGGCGCGCTTGAAAAAACGCCAATTTGCCCCCAAATAAGCTACTATCTTTGCTCCCGCCTCGGCGGGAGCCTGTTTTTTTAAGCACCGGAGTCAATGTATGAAAACCAAATTGAATGAACTGCTCGAATTCCCTACGCCTTTCACCTACAAAGTGATGGGTTTGGCGCAACCGGAGCTGGTTGATCAAGTGGTTGAAGTGGTGCAGCGCCACGCGCCAGGCGATTACAAACCGGACGTTAAGCCAAGCAGCAAAGGCAACTATCACTCGGTTTCCATCACCATCATCGCTACCCACATTGAGCAGGTTGAAACCCTGTACGAAGAGCTGGGCAACATCGAAATCGTGCGGATGGTGCTGTAATTCTGGCGCTGGCAAAGTTCGCTTTGCCAGCGTTATACTCTGCCTTCCACTCTTTACCGGATCTCTGCTTTGTCAGCTAATACGCTTCTTGTTCGTCAACTCGGCCAGCGCGATTGGCAACCCATCTCCGATGCGATGCATCACTTTACCGATCAACGCGACAGCAACACCGCCGATGAAATCTGGCTGGTGGAACATCATCCAGTGTTCACCCAAGGTCAGGCGGGCAAAGCCGAACATCTGCTGATGCCGGGCGATATTCCGGTGGTACAAAGCGATCGCGGCGGCCAGGTCACCTATCACGGCCCCGGCCAACAGGTGATGTATGTGCTGATCGACGTGAAACGTCGCAAGATGGGCGTACGCGAGTTAGTGACAGCACTGGAAGAAACGGTGATCGCCACGCTGGCCGACTATGACATCAGCGCGCGTGCGCGACCGGATGCGCCAGGCGTCTACGTGGGCGATGACAAGATTTGCTCGCTGGGGCTGCGCATCCGTAAAGGCTGCTCGTTTCACGGCCTGGCGCTGAATGTGGCGATGGATCTCGCGCCCTTTCTGCGCATCAATCCGTGCGGATATGCCGGGATGCAGATGACGCAGCTCAGCCAGCTGCAGCCGGGCGTCACGCCCGCCGATGTGCGGCCGCGTCTGGTGCAGCATTTCGCCCGTTTAAGCGGATTTACCCAACTGGAATGGCAAAATGATGCCGCGGTCTGACCTTGACTGTACGTGCGCATTTACAAAATTGTAACTTTTGCACTGGCTAATCGGCTGCTTATGAACAGACGAGATGATATAATTTTTGCCATATTTTCAAAAAAAGTTGAAAGCCTGGTTCTCAGTTTGAGTGAGGAAGCTTTCAAATCGCAATCCCGACCGGAACCTGCAGATTTATGAGTAAACCAATTCAGATGGAACGTGGCGTCAAGTATCGCGATGCCGACAAAATGGCGCTGATCCCGGTGAAAACCGTGATGGTTGAGCGTGAAGAAATTCTGCGTAAGCCGGAATGGATGAAGATCAAACTGCCTGCAGACTCCAGCCGCATTCAGGGCATCAAAGCCGCGATGCGTAAAAACGGTCTGCACTCAGTGTGTGAAGAAGCCTCCTGCCCTAACCTTGCCGAGTGTTTTAACCACGGCACCGCGACCTTTATGATCCTCGGCGCGATTTGTACCCGTCGCTGCCCATTCTGCGACGTGGCGCATGGTCGTCCGAATATGCCTGACGCTAACGAACCGCTGAAACTGGCCCAAACCATCGCCGATATGGCGTTGCGTTATGTGGTGATTACTTCGGTGGACCGCGATGACCTGCGCGACGGCGGTGCTCAGCACTTTGCTGACTGCATCAGCGCGATTCGCGAAAAAAGCCCAACTATCAAAATTGAAACGCTGGTGCCAGACTTCCGTGGTCGTATGGATCGCGCACTGGACATCCTTACCGCGACGCCACCGGATGTGTTTAACCACAATCTGGAAAACGTGCCGCGCGTTTACCGTCAGGTCCGTCCGGGCGCCAACTACGATTGGTCACTGAAACTGCTGGAGCGTTTCAAAGAAGCGCATCCGGATATCCCGACCAAATCGGGTTTGATGGTAGGCCTGGGCGAAACCAATGCCGAAATTATTGAAGTGATGCGCGATCTGCGTCGCCACGGCGTCACCATGCTGACGCTGGGACAATATCTGCAGCCAAGCCGTCACCACTTGCCGGTACAGCGCTACGTTAGCCCAGCCGAGTTTGATGAGATGAAAGAGGAAGCGATGGCGATGGGCTTCACCCATGCCGCCTGCGGGCCGTTTGTGCGCTCGTCTTATCATGCTGATATGCAGGCCAAAGGTCTGGAAGTTAAGTAATATTCCTCGCGATTGCGTTCTTAATAGGGCGCAATCGCAAAAATCTCCTTAAAAGTCTTAATCCTTGTCTTAAATCTGTCGCTTTAACCGCTGAGGGCATAAGAGCCTATTTCTTTTTCTCAGTGTATTTTTTTGAAGGTCAGATAATGCAAACATCCTTTCATATAGATGTGCTCGATGCTTCCCGAGTACCCGATGTGTCAGGTCAATCCTCGGGTTCGCGGCAATACAGTGCATCTGAAGAGAGTCTGGATGCGCTGAAAGCGCGTACCACTCCGATCGACAACACCAATCCGTATGTTTCACCCCATGCTTCATGTGCACATGCGTTTTTAGCAACCGCCATTAGCCTTGAACATCGCTATGATGAAATCCATCTGCAGTTACCGGTTCGCCTTGACGCTTCTCTTGCTGCTGTCCCCTTAATTTCTCAGACAACGCCGGAGGAATCAGAAGAGGTGTCTTATATTGCGGGTTTACAAATCGAATATCCGATATTTCATTCAGAGCCTGAAATCCACTGGAACTTCGATCTGTTTGACGGCGCAAACATTCCCCCCCTTTCTTCCTTCGAATTGTCTCACGTCAGTCTGCAAACATCTGAGATTGAAATAGCTGATTTAGCGGAACTCAATATCATAACCACCGAAATTGCTGCGGTTTTGCTTCCCCTCGCGCAAAACGCAATGGAAATGGTCGATATGGAGCTGATGGATTTGGTGATGCAAGAGGATGAAGCGCCGATGGCAATGTTACCCATGTTATCTATCGAAGAGGTGCTTGAGGGTGGATCAATTCAAAACGAATTATCCGCACCTGAATCATGGCAGTATGCTGCGATTGAAGAAAGGGAGACGATCGAGGACGTTAATATCGTCTGGCATTAATTCCAAAACAAAAACCAGACTGGCGACAGTCTGGTTTTTTATCAACGTAATAAATATTTACACTTATTGACGTTCGGCGCAGAGATTACTCTTTGTGGCTGACACGTTCAGCAGGCACTTCTTCAGCGCTGCTTTTGGGTGCGCCGGATTCATCATCTTTCATGGCTTTCTTGAAGCCTTTGATTGCGGAACCCAGATCGCCACCCAGTGAACGTAACTTGTTGGTGCCAAAAAGCAGTACGATGAGCGCACCGATGATCAGCAGTTTGGCAATACTGATACCTTCCATAATTTACCTTTCAACCAATGTGAAAAACGGACCTGACTATTAACGCGCAGTTTATAAACGGCCTCAACTGCAATCTGTAACAGAGTGAGACCGCCCGCCTAAATGAAGCGGCTGAGAAACGCCTGCGTGCGCGGATGCTGTGGATTACCAATCACCTGCTCGGGACTGCCCTGCTCCACCACCACGCCACCATCCATAAACACCACGCGATCGGCCGCCTCACGCGCGAAACCAATTTCATGGGTCACCACAATCATGGTCAGACCTTGATCGGCTAAGGTGCGCATGGTGGCCAGCACTTCACCGACTAACTCAGGATCGAGTGCCGAAGTCGGTTCATCGAACAGCATCAGCGCCGGTTTAATCGCCAGCGCACGCGCAATCGCCACACGCTGCTGTTGACCACCTGACAGATGACGCGGCCAGGCATCAGCTTTGTCACTCAATCCCACGGTCGCCAGCAGTTCACGGGCATGCTTGAGCGCGTCCTGCCGCGCAAATTTGTGCACACCAATCGGCGCTTCAATGATGTTTTGTAGCACCGTCATATGCGGATAGAGATTGAACTGCTGAAACACCATGCCGATTTTCTGACGCTGATGAGCAATTTTACGCGCCGACAGGCGATGCAAAATACCGCGCTTCAGCTCATAACCGATCTGGTCGTCTCCCACCATAATCGAACCGGCATTCATGTCTTCCAGATGATTAATGCAGCGCAAAAAGGTAGATTTACCCGAGCCCGATGGTCCGAGAATCACTACCACTTCACCCGGAAACACATCGAGATCGATGCCTTTTAGCACTTCGTTATCGCCATAACTCTTCTGCACATTCCGCGCTCGCACCAGTGGCTGAACTTCACTCATACATCCTCCTTCAGATGATGCGCGACGACTGGCGCGGCTTCGTTAGCGGCAACACGACGTTTGTTCACCACCGTGCGGGTGGTGCCGCGTGCGTAGTAACGCTCGATAGCGGACTGACCCACGTTGAGAATCGAGGTGATAAACAGATACCAAATCACTGCAACCATCAGCATCGGGATAATTTCAAAGGTGCGGTTATACACGGCCTGCACCGAGTACAACAGATCGCCCATGGCGATCACACTCACCAGCGAGGTCGCTTTGATCATGCTGATCAACTGGTTGCCAGTTGGCGGAATGATTGAACGCATCGCCTGTGGAATGATTACACGGCGCAGCGCACGGCTGCGGCTCATGCCAAACGCCTGGGTGGTTTCGACCTGACCGTTATCCACTGACAGCAAGCCGGCGCGAATGATCTCGGCCATATAGGCTGCTTCATTGAGCGCCAGCCCGGCAATCGCTGCGGTGAGTGGCGTGATCAGATCGTTGGTATTCCAGCTAGCAAAGGTGATATCCGTCCACGGAATAGTGATCGAGATCGTGGGAAACAGTGTCGAGAGGTTGTACCAAAAGATCAGCTGCACCAGCAGCGGCGTACCACGGAAAAACCAGATGTAGAGCGACGATAAGCCGCTGAGCAATTTGTTTTCCGAAAGACGCCACACGCCCAGCAACAGCCCCAGCAGCGTGCCGAGAATCATCGACACCACCGTCAAGCCGAGCGTGACCTGCAGGCCTTTCATCACTGAACCTTCGGTGAACCACTGCAGCACCACGTTCCACTCAAAATTGGGATTGGTCGCTACCAGCCAGAGGAAGTTTGCCGCAATAACCAGCACCAAAATCCATGAGATCCAGCGCACATACGTGGGCGCACTGCGGGCAAAAGCCACATCGCGCTGCTGCACGTCGGCCTTATCCCTGGCTCGCGAATTGTTGGTGACCGGACTCATTTTGCTGCCCCTTGCGCCAGGTTACGTCCCGGTTGCTGCAGCACGTTGCCGTCTAACTTCCACTTCTTCATGATGGCCGCGTAGGTGCCGTTACTGAACAGCTCTTTGTAAGCATCCAGTACCACGTTGCCCAGCTCCGAACCTTTCGGTACCACGGTGCCCTGGAAAATGTCGCCAAAGCCGTTTTTCTTGCCTTTGCCCGACAGCTCCAGCTGACCATTAGCCTGTTCGATAAAGTAAGTCAGCGGCGCCTGCGACGAGAAGAAGGCATCGGAACGTTTTGAGCGTACGGCTAAAATCGACGACGGCTGATCGGTGAAGGACTGCACCACCACCGCCGGCTTACCCGCCGCGACACAGGCATCGGACTGCTTGCGAATCACCTGTTCCGCCGAACCGGCCGCCATCACCGCAATGCGTTTACCACAGGTATCTTCCAGACCATTAATCTTTGATGGATTGCCTTTCTGCACGCCAAACACCACGAACTCCTGCACGAAGTCGATAAAATCGACCTTCTGCTGACGATCCGGGTAATCCCCAATCGGCCCAATAGCCATCTGGTAGCGGCCGGAATTAATGCCGGTGAGCACGCCCGACAAACCGCTCACTGTGGCATGTTCAATCTTCACGCCCAGCAGCTGCGCCAGCGCTTCAGTGAGATCGGCGGAGGCGCCGTCCATTGAGTGCGGACCGTTAACGATTTCGTACGGAGGAAAGGAACCGTTGTTTACCGAGATCATTTTGCCGCTGCTTTTAATCTCTGCTGGCAGACGATCGTGCAGTGCCTGATCCACTTTTTGTGCCGGAATAGCGTCAGCTGCCTGAGCGAAACAGGCCGTCAGGCCCAATGAAAGCGCGATGGCGGTAGCAAGAATTTTCATCAGTCAGATTCCCCAGCGATCAAAGTGGTTTAAGTTCGGGACGAGCAAAACAGCGATTCTCCAGCACCGGCAGTACGCTGCGTGCATAGGCGATGCGCTGCGGATCGAGATCGGCAAACACCAGCGCGGCCGACTCCGGCGCTTTGGCAATCGCCACGCCCAGCGGATCGATCACCAGACTGTTGCCGATGTTGCGTGGACCGCATTCGCCCACCGCCACCATGTAGCAGGTGTTTTCCAGCGCACGCGCGGTGGTCAGCAATTCCCAGTGCATCTCTTTCAGCGGACCTTTTACCCACGCCGCTGGCAGCACCAGCACATCGGCGCCATCGAGCACTAAGCGACGCGCCAGCTCCGGGAAGCGCACGTCGTAGCAGGTCATCAACCCGACTTTCATGCCTGCTACTTCAACCAGTGGCGGAATCTCGCGCCCTGGATTCACGCGCTGCGACTCCTGCATGGCGAAGGCATCGTACAGGTGCAGTTTCACGTATTCGGCGATGATTTCGCCGTTGCGAATGGCGATCAGCACGTTGAGCGCCTTCTGCCCTTCTGTTGGCACGTGCACGCTCATCATGGTGGTCAGGTTGTTGCCTTTGCTAACCGCCAGCAGCTGCGTGACGAAAGGCCCATCCAGCGGCTGCGCCGCCTTCAGCACCAGATCCGGATCGGCGATATCACGCGCCAGCACACCTTCCGGCAGCACCAGCAGATCCGCGCCACCCGCCAGCGCCTGGTTCATCAGTCCGATGCAGATATCGGTGTTTTCCTGCCATTCGCGGCTGACGGCAAATTGCCCCATTGCTACTTTCATCATTATTCTCCTCGCGCCGCAGCCGGGAAAATCGCTTCCGGCGTCAGCAATGTTTGGGTTAGGCCTTGCTGGAACAGCTCATTCGCAAAATCGGCAATCATCTTTTTGTTAACCGAAAATCCATTCTGATTCCAGTTGGCGGGTAATTCCTGCGCGGTGCGCCGCAAATCGTCCAGCAGCCACGGCGTGGTGTCGGCGTATTTCTCGCGCTTCTTCATCCATATCTGGTACGAACGATCGATGATGTCGCTCAGCGCCTGAGGCAGCCACGGATGCGCCTCGGCTAAGGCAGGCTTCAGCGCCAATAAATGAATGCCCGGCACATAGCCGACGCGATTAAAGTAGTCGCGCTCGGCTGCGGCAAAATCCACCTGCAGCTGGCGCAGCCCCGAATCGGCGAGGAAGAAACCTTCCGGCATAAAGGGCGTGAAGACCGCATCCAGCTCGCCCGCTTTCAGCAGTTCAATCAGAGGGCGCTCGCCTGGCGCCGGTTCAATTCGGCCCGGGCGACCAAAACCGGCCAGACGATCAACGATCGGATGATCTTCGGTCAAACGACCGGCAAACCAGTACGCATCATCAATCTCCACGCCCGCTTCTCGCAGCACGGTGCGCGTCCAGGTGTTGCCTGAATCCTGCCAGCCGGTTACGCCGATCTTTTTGCCTTTCAGCTGCGCTGGCGTGGTAATCGGGCTGTCGCTGCGCGTGATGATGCAGCGCTGGCGGAAACCGCGCATCAGGAAGTGTGGCAGGCCCAGTAGCGAAGTGTCACCTTTGGCTCGTGCCTGAGCAAAGCGGCTAAATGACACTTCACCGGCGTCGTATTTCTCGCTGGTGGCGAGGTTATCCACCAACGTGCCAACGCGATCGATCTCCAGCGTGAACCCTTCCGGTTTGATATCGCCAAGTGCCAGCGGTGTGAAGTAATCCCAGTCACGTACCGCCAGTCTGATGGTTACCATAGTTATGCTTTCCCCGTCTGTTCTGCCAGCCCTGCGGCTGTGATTATTTATGCAGCAAATAGTGCTTGAATTTGAGTCTAAAACGCGAATACTAATCTGAACAATCTATTATTTGTTACTGAACAAAGGATTTTCTTATGACGCAAAGTGTGGATTTGGAGTGGCTTAGCCAGCAGATCACGGATGCCTCAGTCAAAGGCATCACGCATGCGGCATCAACACTGATTCGCGATGGGCAGATTGCGGTAGGCATGCAAATGCCAGCGGTACGCGAGTTGGCTGAGCGATTGGGCGTGAGTCCGGCAACGGTTTCCGCTGCCTGGGCGCAACTGAAGAAGCAGAAAGTGCTGGCGGGGAAAGGTCGCAGCGGCGTGTGGGTGAGCGGCAACAGCGTAATGCCGCGTCCGATTCGTTTCGAGAAGATTGGTAATTACGGTGAGAATGTTCAGGCGTCGCTGGCGATGGCCTCACCAGATCCAACGCTGTTGCCGGATCTGCGGCAGGCGATGCTGGCTGGCATTGCCTCACCGCAACTGAATAGCTATCAGCGCGAGGCGATTTCACCACAACTACAGGATGCCGTAACGCCGCGCTGGCCCTATCCCGCCGAAGCCTGGCTGGCGACCGACGGCGGTTTTGATGCCATGAACCTGATCGTGCAAACCTTGCTGTCACCGGGCGATCGTGTGGTGATTGAAGATCCTACTGCCACACGATTACTGGATATTTTAGACAACATTGGCGCTGAAATTTTACCATTGCCATGTGATGAACAAGGGCCAATTCCCTCGGCGCTGAGCACGCTGATGCAGAAATCTCCGGCGATGTTTATCTATCAACCACGTACTCATTCAGCCACCGGACACAGCGTGAGTCAACGACGCAGTGCAGAGCTCGCACGCGTGCTGGCAAACAGTAGCACCATCATTGTGGAAGATGATGGCATTGGCGATCTGTCGCGCTGGCCGGTGTTTAGCTTGGGCTTCCACTATCCTGAACGCGTGCTGCATGTGCACTCGTTTTCCAAAGCTTATGGACCAGATTTGCGTCTGGCGGTGTTATCAGGCACTGCGGAAATGGTGAAGCGCCTGCAAGCGTGGCGCAACTTTGGCGTGAGCTGGACCAGCCGTATTTTGCAGGATGCCGTGGCGTGGATGCTCAACGATGAAGAGACTCAGCAACGTATTCAGCAGGCCAAAGTCACCTATGCGCAGCGTCGCCAGCAGTTACTGGCAGCGCTGGCGAAACGCGGTTTGGTGCTGGAAGAGCGCGATGGATTGAGCGTGTGGATCCCGGTGGAATCGGAGCAGTACGCGATGATCACACTGGCCGCGCGGGGTATCGCCGTACTGCCCGGTGAACGCTGTAGCATTAACAGCCGGCAATTCATTCGCGTCAGCGCAGCGCTACTGCCTTTTGCACAACTCGACAGCATCGCCGATGCCATTGTGATTGCCAGCGGACGCGAGCTAAATCTCAACCCAGAGCTTTAATGTGATAGCGCGGCGATTCCACATAGCCTTCGCGCGCATAGAACTGGTTGGCTTTGAGGCGCGATGAGTGGCAATGCACTTCCATGCGATCACAACCGCGTGAACGCGCCAGCTGCTCGGCGTGATTCAATAGCTGCTGTCCGCTTCCCTTGCTGCGTTCGCCTTCGGCAATGCAGAAATAGCTAATGCGGGCAAAATCGCCGGCCAATGCCAGCTGTGGAATAAAGTGCAATGACAGAAAGCCCAGCACTTGATTGCCGTGTTCAGCGACCAACAACGTTTCATCGGGATGATCAATAAGCTGCGCCAAACGCGTATCGATAAATCCTTCCGTCGCGCTATAACCTAATTCGGTCAACAACGCGCTCAATGCAAAACTGTCTTTTGCCTGTGCCTGACGTATGTTCATCCTGCCTCCTCATTTTCCCTGAGCAGTTATATAGCGTTGCCGGATAAAAATCTGCAAGTAAGCATTGGTGTGGCTGTGTTACGGAAGTTATCTGTGAGATGTGCCGCAGAATCTATCTGCAGACAAAGCAGCGAGCTGATTTAAGAATAAAAAAAACCCGCCAGAAGGCGGGTTTTCAGAATTCGAACTGTTAAATTACAGTGCGATAACGTTAGCAGCTGATGGGCCTTTAGCACCGTCAGTGATTTCGAACTCAACGCGCTGACCTTCAGCCAGAGTTTTGAAACCGTTGCTGTTGATTGCAGAGAAGTGTACGAATACATCTTTGCTGCCATCTTCTGGAGTAATGAAACCGAAGCCTTTCGACTCATTAAACCACTTTACGTTACCTTTGATCTTAGACATCTATATTACCTTTACATGAAAAAAGGACACTAAACTGTGTCGACGTCTAGTACAGCAATTGCGGTGACATTTGTCCAGTGCGATTTGATGAAAAAGTGATAAATATTGATTTTTTGCATGCCGATCACACTTTCTGCACGCCGCTAACGCTTAAAACTCAAATCTCAGCCAGGCAAAATAGACATTGCCATTATTGTAAGTGCCGGGAATATAAGTCATTTGGAAAGTAGCTGGACCATATCCGATTGATGCTAAAGGTAATATCAGTGGAACCGGAATGTATTTCCAGTTATCCCTCGCCGTTACGCCCGCCGTATATCCCGCACCCAAATGGAAGTTTTGATCGCTAAGCGGTCGCCATGTCGCTTCCCAACCGTAACCACCAATTGGCTCCCATTTGTTAAACGAGTCTTTAAACGCCATCAGGTACAGGCCGTGCCAGTTGCCTTTTTCATCCCAGCGTGAAACACCCGCACCCGCGCCCCACGGGCGTTCGTTGTACTTATCGATGTGTTCATCGTCGTAAGTCCAACGGTTATGCCAGGTAATCGCCGGCAGATAAAAATCGTAACTCTGCGGCTGCGACCAGGTTTGCGACACGTTGTCGCTAAAAGTGTTCCAGCCAGATTTGATGGCTTGTGAAGTTGTAACCGCTGATGCTGAAAATGAGACCGATAAGGTCAAAATGCAGCCTAACAAAGCTGCAGAAAAGTGCCGATTCACAACATAATTTCCTGTTAAGTCATGCTGAAAAATTTATTACCCGAAGGCGGATTTTTCAGGTTCCTTTACGACGAGTTTCTAACGTAATTGCCAGGATGATAGTAAAAAATGAACTTAATCTCTCCAGGCAAATTCTTGGATGTTGGCGAATTTTATCTCAAGCAGGGCGCGAAATTGAAACGTCAGATAAACGGATAGGCATTACCGCGGAATGTACATAAAGTGCAAACCTGCTGTAATGATAACGGCAAGCAATAAGATAGCTTTCAGAGACTTAGCGCAAACAATTCACATACGGAATAAGTTAATAAAATTTATCAATTGAACTCATCAGACGAATAAGATAAATCTCGATACTCCAGGACGGAGATGGGGAAAAAACTGACATGACTATTCGTTGTAGCCGCTGCGGTTGCGCTAAATTTTTTTACACGTTATCCGACTGCGAAAAGGTCGATTCGACAAATCATCATGGCGCCTGCTGCGCACGATGTCAGAAACCGCTAAATCTGCACGATCTCATTTTGCCTGTCTTATCCTGTAAAGACAGCGAAAAATCCTATGCTGAATAAAAATTCAGGCACCCGCAGGTGCCTGTCGTTGTCAGAAAATCAGTTTAAAGACGCCTGTAATTGTCAGTAATCCAACGATGAAGATGATGGCGATGACCCACAGAATTATTCTCATTGTTCGCTCCTTCAAGTATGAAAAATAACGTGTCTGTTAACCAGTATAGATGATCATTCTGCCTTCGCTGGGCGCTGCGAGCGTGGTCACAGCCCTATATTCTTATTTCGTCTGGCGCAGATTATTTTCTGCGAGACGGGTCGCAGCATTCACTTTTCCTTCCCCTTATTACCGCACTCAGCGCCCGTCTACAGGCTAAACTTACTTCGCCTGAAGAGGCCTCAATTGTTATCAATGCCTACGTAACAAGGAGATTCTTATGAGCACGATTAATACCAGCATGGGGCGTTACAGCCTTAAGGCAAAGGATTACGGCAACCACATCAGCGGCAGTATTGCGATAAATGATGAAGGTGGCACGCAACTCACCATGCAGGAGTTTGAAGAGCATTATCTTGACGATGTCGTCAACAATGTCATTTATCCGGTCACCGGCGGGAATCGAGAAATTACCCGCGCGTTACGTGATCAAATGGTCAAAGCGGGTTTTGAACAGCCGCACTGAGTTTTTGGGCCACACGTTGTGGCCCTTTACTTCTTTATCACTGACTTGCGGTTATTACTGGTTTCGTCGCAGGATGCAATATCGTTCATGATAAGGAGATTAACCGCGTGAGTACTCTGCATCTTATTCCCCCTTCCCGCCTTCATCAGTTTGTTCAAGCCATTTGGTTACATGCTGGCAGCAGCGCCGATGAGGCGCGCCTGGTCGCCGACCACTTAGTCGCCGCAAATCTGGCTGGTCACGATTCACACGGCGTTGGCATGATTCCGAGCTACATGAAATCGCTGGCGCAAGGTTTTCTGCAACTCAATCAACATGCCAGCGTGGCAAAAGACGCCGGTGCGGTGTTGACGCTACATGGCCATAACGGTTTTGGTCAGGTCGCGGCGTTTGAGGCGATGCAGCTTGGCATTGAGCGCGCGGCCAAACTCGGCATTGCAGCGGTTGGTTTACACCATTCGCACCATATTGGTCGCATCGGCCATTGGGCGGAACAGTGCGCAGCCGCCGGTTTTGTCTCGTTTCACTTCGTTAATGTGATGGGCGATCCCATGGTGGCACCTTTTAACGGTAGCGATCGTCGTTTTGGCACCAATCCGTTCTGCGCCATTTTCCCGCGTCGCAATGCCAAACCGCTGCTGCTCGATTTCGCCACCAGCGGCATCGCCTTTGGTAAAACGCGGGTGGCGTGGAACAAAGAGCAGCAGGTCGCGCCAGGTTATCTGATTGATCATCAAGGCCAGCCGACCACCGAACCGGGCGTGATGCATCAGGCGCCGTATGGTTCGCTGATGCCGTTTGGTCTGCACAAAGGCTATGCGCTGGCGACCATGTGCGAAATCCTCGGCGGCGCGCTGTCGGGCGGCCGCACCACGCATGATGACACGCTGGTCACCAGTCACGATGCCATTTTCAACTGCATGACCACCATCATCGTTAATCCGGATGCGTTTGATGCGCCCGCGATGCAGGAAGAAGCAGAATCATTCCTCGAGTGGGTGAAACAGTCGCCGCAAAGTGGCGATGCACCGATTCAGGTGCCCGGCGAGTGGGAAGAGCAAAACCGCGTGGCACGTGAACGCGATGGCATTCCACTGGATAGTAATAGCTGGGAGCAAATCTGTGACGCGGCGTTACAGGCAGGAATGCCGCAAGAAGAACTCGCGGCGTTCCGCGCCTTGACGCAGTAAACCGCAAGCGGCTGAGGCGCGATGCCTCAGCCTTGATGCTTAGATGACGCTGGCAAGCAGTAAACAGCCCACCAAACCGCACACTGAAATGATGGTTTCCAGCGCCGACCATGAACGGAAAGTCTCGCCGATGGTCAGGTTGAAATACTCCTTAAACAGCCAGAAGCCTGGATCGTTGACGTGAGAGAAAATCACGCTGCCTGAGCCGACCGCAATCACCATCAGTTCCGGGCTGGCGCCGCTGGTGACGATCAACGGTGCGACAATACCGCCAGCCGTAATCGCCGCCACGGTCGCGGAGCCCAGCGCAATACGCAGCACGGCTGCAATCGACCACGCCATGAAGATGGGCGACAGATTAGTTTCATGCATCATGCTGGCGATGTATTTATCGACGCCGCTGTCCACCAGCACCTGTTTAAACGCCCCGCCACCGCCAATCACTAACAGCATCATCGCGATGATCTTGATCGAATCGGTGATGGTGCCCATCACTTCATCCATGCTGCGGCCACGGTTCAGACCGAAAGTGAAGATGGCGATCAGCACCGCTATCAAGGTTGCCATGATCGGGTCGCCAAAGAACTCGGCATACGGCAATAACACGTGACCTTTCGGCAGCAACATCTCCGCCACCGCACGAAGAGCCATCAGCACCACCGGCACCAACGCCGTCCAGACGCTGACGCCAAAGCCAGGCATCTCAGCTTCAGTAAAGGTTTTCGGGTTCCACAAGCCTTCCGGGATCGGCTTATCAATGCCTTTCAGGAAGCGCGCATAAACCGGACCGGCAAGAATAACGGTTGGAATTCCCAGCAGCGTTCCGTACAGCAGCGTTTTACCCATATCGGCATTGAATAGCGTGGCGATCGCGGTTGGGCCCGGATGCGGTGGCAGGAAGCCGTGCGTTACGGAAAGTGCTGCCGCCATTGGCACACCCACGTACAGCAGCGGCACGCGCGCGGAGGCAGCGATACTGAACACCAGCGGCAGCATCAGCACAAAGCCCACTTCATAGAACAGCGCAAAGCCGACGGTGAAGCCGGTCAGCACCAGCGCCCACTGAATATGCTTCTCGCCGAACTTAGCGATTAACGTGGTGGCGATGCGCTGCGCCCCGCCGCAATCTGCCAGCAGTTTACCCAGCATCGCGCCGAAGCCCATGATCAGCGCGAGGCTGCCCAAGGTGCCGCCGACACCGGTTTTAATCGAAACGATAACTTTGTTGACCGGCATGCCCTGCATCATGCCTACGGCCAGCGCCACCAGAATCAGCGCGATAAATCCGTTCAGTTTGAAACGAATCATCAGCAGCAGCAGTAACGCTACGCCAATCGCCACATAGAGTAATGGCATAATTTTTCTCCACTTTTGCGCGCGGTGAATCACCGGCAGCGGTTTATTTTGGTTATCCCAGAGGACATGAGAATCAACAGCGTGCGCCGCAGGAAAACATCCTGCTGAGCAATGTTACGGGTATCATGTTAAGGGTAACATTGCGTACAAAGCACCAGCCGCAGCGGCGGAATTTCTGTTTTGCGAAGGTGATCAACTTTTTGCCTGCGCGTTATCAGAATGTTTGCAGCGGGAGTGTCACGGCTTTTGGTTACACTAAGGTCTTTACGCCAAACAAGAAGGACATGCAGGTGAGTGAGAATCTGATCGAGTTGTACAGTAATCAACAAACCCTGTTTGGTAGCGGCAGTATTGACCAGCTGATTCCGCTGCTGGCGGCCAGTACCCAGCCGACGCTACTGTTTTGCGGCCGCTCATTCCTTAACGGTCCAGCCTGGGCGCGCCTGGGCGCCGCGCTCAACGATCAGATCATCGGTTACGAGATCGTCAGCCATGAAGCCTCGCCGGATGAGATTGATGGTTGGGTGCGACGCTGGCGCGGCCATATTGATCGCGTGGTGGCGATTGGCGGCGGCAGCGTGCTGGATGCGGCCAAAGCTTTTAGCGCGATGATGCAACATCCGCTGAATACCGCACGCTATCTGGAGAAAGTCGGTGATACGCCAGTGCAAGCGGTGACTCTGCCGCTGATCGCCATTCCTACCACGGCGGGCACCGGCAGCGAAGCCACGCAGAATGCGGTAGTGACCGATCAGCAGCACATTCAGGTCAAAGCGTCGCTGCGCCATCCAGTCTTTGTGCCGCAGGTCGCGATTCTCGATCCCGATCTGCTAAAAGGCGCGCCAGACAGCGTACTGGCAACCTGCGCCATCGATGCCTTCACCCATTTATTCGAAGCCTATCTGTCGCGCAAAGGTAATTTGTTTACCCAGCAAACCGCGCTGAATGGGCTGCGACTGTTCTTCAAAGCGTGGCCGGATTTAAACCGTGACGACGAGCGTGGTGATGCCGCGCGAGAAGCGATGATGATGGCGTCATGGTTGGGTGGCGTGTGTCTGAGCAGTGCCGGATTGGGCGTGATCCACGGTATTGCTGGAGAGTTGGGGGCGATCAAACCGTTCCATCACGGCGAAGTGTGCGGACGCTTACTGTTCCCGTTCCTCGATGTGCTGGCGGAAACCGAATATGCTGAGCAGCAATGTTTGATGGCGCAGCTCGGTCAACAGCTGTTGCCGGACGATCCCGCGCCGCCCGCGTTGGCGTTGAAAGCCTGGATCCAGCAGCAGGCGATCGTGCCGTTCTGGTTAGACGGCCCAACGCTGTCAGCCACCGACGTGGATTGGATTGTGTCGCGCGCCAATAGCAAAAACGGTTGGGTCAGCTACGACGCACCCACGTTAACCGAGATGATCGCCGCGGCCTGGCGCATCGTCTAAATGATAACGGGCAGCCAACGCTGCCCTCATGCTCGTCAGTTAAGCGTTTTTCGGTCACCCTAAATGGCGACGCTACAAGGATTGGCGCGTTTTTCGTAGGGTGCGCATTCATGCGCACCTGCATGCATATGGAAATTAACGCTCAGCCACTTTAAACATCGCGATCTCTTGCGCCAGCTGCGCCGCTTCATCACGCAGCGCCTGGGTATTTTCGGCGGTTTGCGTCACCAGCATCAGGTTTTGCTGAATACCGCGCTCCATCTGCGACACCGCCAGCGTAACTTCGGCGATACCTTTGCTCTGCTCATCGCCGGCCACGCGCATCTCGCTTACCACTTGCTTCACTTTATGCACGTCAGTGACCAGTTGCGAAAGCTGCTGCCCCGCGCCTTGCACCAGCTTACTGCCGGCCAGCACGTTGCTATCGGAATCGGCGATCAGCGCTTTGATCTCCTGCGCCGCCGTGGCGCTGCGCTGGGCTAAGGCCCGCACTTCAGACGCCACCACCGCAAATCCGCGTCCCTGCTCACCGGCGCGTGCCGCTTCCACCGCCGCATTCAGCGCAAGGATGTTGGTTTGAAACGCGATGCTATCGATCACCGTCAGGATCTCCGCCACACGGCGCGACGAGGATTGGATAGCGCCCATGGTGCTCACCACTTCGCCCATCACATCGCTGCTGCTGCGGGCAATCTGCGCGGTCTGTTCGGCGGCAGCATCAGCCAGTCGGGTATTTTCGGCGTTTTGCTGCACGGTCGCGTTAAGCTGCTCCATCGCTGCGGCGCTCTGTTCAAGTGCTGCGGCCTGTTCGGCAATTTTCTCCGACAGCGCGGTGTTACTGTGCGCCAATCCTGATGCATTGGCCGCCACCGTTTCGCCGCTGCCCTGCACGCGAGTAATCACGCCCGCGATCTTATCGACAAAGCTGTTGAACGCACCGGCGATATCCGCCAGCTCATCGCGCCCACTTTTGGTCAGGCGGCGGGTTAAATCGCCATCGCCATTGGCAATCTCATCCAGCGCAGCATGCGTGGCCTTCAGGCGCTGGCCAATACGTTTGGTAAACGCCCAGGTTAACAGCAGCAGCACGATCATCGCCGGAATCAGGAAGGTGAAGATGTCGCGCATCATGGTGCGCGCAAGACCGCTAACCGCACTTTCCGGTGTTACGAGGCCAATCACCCAACCGGTTCCGGGCATGCGGAACAGCGTGACCTGCGCGCTGGTGTGCAAGTAGTCGTCATTGAAATCCGACAGCTGCAACACCTTGCCATCGCCTTTTAACTGAGCGATACGTGCGGCCAACGGTGCCAGCCAGTTGGATTTTTCCGCCAGGCTGCTTAGGGTGGTGAGCGATTTCACATCCTGGCCTGGGTAATAGAGCAGATTGCCCGCGCTATCGAGCGCAAAGGCATAGCCGCCAGTCACCTGCCCTTTCTGCTGCATAAAGCCCGCGAGGTTATCCAGCTGCACATCCAGCGTCGCGACACCGGCAAAACGATCGCCCGCCGCGTACGGCACGCTGCAGGTCACCATTTTCACGCCGGATACCGGATCCTGATAAACCTCAGACCAGCCGCAACGATCGCGTGGTCCATTGCGCACCGCGCTGTACCAGCTTTCCTGTTGATAGCCGTTGCCCGCAGGCAGGTTGTAGTCATCGGAATAGGCCAGCGCGCCATCACTCTGCCGCGCCCAGAAGAAGCTGCGACGCTGCACACCGGCGCTAAAAGCATCGGGTTCCGGCCACACGCCGCCGCCGGCAATGGTTTTATTGCCGCTGCTATTGATGATTTGCGGGAAACTTTGCTGCCACAACGTAGCATCGTGCGGCAACACTTCGGCAAGGCGCGCCATGCTGACGGCTTCGCCTTCAATGCGCACCAGCTGCTGATTTAATTGGCTGACCAGATTGCTACCGGCCTGCTCAATCAGCGTATGGCTGGCCTCGATGACGCGCGGTTGGCCGCGCAACAACAGAACGGAGAATACCACTGCGGTTGTGACGCACAGTAATAGCAGGCCACCCAGCGTCATGCGGGTAGCCAAACGGGTTGGCAACATAATTTATCCTTTCTAACCGACTGCATTAACGATTGAGATAAGAAGTGCCGCTCAGCGGCGAATTGTGCGTTCCGTCACAATCGAATATCGGCAAAGCAAAGAATAAATTCAGCTATAAATGATGATTAGATGACAAACGGTGGTTTGCCGGCCAGCATCTGCTCAATTACCTGTAAAACGCCCTCGTCGTTATTACTCGGCGCTTCAAAGCGCGCCGCATCTTTGACCTTCTGCGGTGCGTTCGCCATGGCAAAGCTGAAACCAGACTGCTGCAGCATTTCGAGGTCGTTACCGCCATCACCAAACACCAGAATTTCACTGCGTTCGATGCCCCAGCGTTTGCCCAACAGATCAAGGCCGTGGCCTTTATGGTTGCCAGGCACAATCAAATCCACCGATCCGTGACCGCTGGACGTGGCGGCCGCCGCACCCTGATGCAGACGCTCAATGTCCGCCATCAGCGGTTCCACGTAATCATCAGACAGATTTAACGCGAACTTAAACAGCTTATCGCCCGCCACTTCATCGAGGCTGCGAATCGCCTTCAGGCGATGGCAGTAGTGACGCATTTTCACCAGCCACTTTTCATCGAGGCCTTCGAAGTAGTAGGCGCTGTCGCGTCCGCACAGGATGTAGCGCAGTTCGGGATAATTACCGTTGTGCAGCGTATCCAGCACCGCATCAATATCCTGACGGGAGAACTCGCCGCAGAATAACTCTTCATCACGATCGATAATCCATGCGCCGTTCTCCGCCACGAAGGCAATTTCGCTGGCGATATCAGGGAAGAAGGATTTGAGTTGGTAATATTGGTTGCCGCTGGCTACCACAAACTTAATGCCGCGCTGCTTCATTTCCTGATAGCAGGCGTTAAAACGCGCGCGATTGTACTGTTTATTGTCGTCGAGAAAGGTGCCGTCTTTATCCACCGCCACCATTTTTACCACGGTCATCATCACTCCTTAACGTATCGAAAGGAAAAACGGGTCGCAGAGAGAATAACCTGGTGAGCGGATAAAGCGGAGAGAAACACGGATGGCCGAAGCCATCCGCTGGGGAAGATTAGTTGAAGGCGCCGTTTAGCAGAATCGCGGTGATGATGCCGGTTGCTGCGGCCACCAGCACGTAATTACCATCGATATAAGCCCAATGCTCACCACGCGGTGGCTCATACAGACCACGGTCGCGCCAGTCATCTACGCGATAGTGCGGACCACGAAACTCCGGCGGTGCCGGATAGCCGCGACGGAAGTCATGGCCGCCCCAGGCGAAGCGGTCGCCGCCACGATGCCCTTCCGGCATCCGATGTTCAGCATAATGGTCGTGACGATCCGGGCCAGGTCCGCGATCGTGATCGTGGCCACGGTCGTGATTATCACCGCGATCCGGTCCGCGGTCGCCGCCATGATCAGGGCCACGTCCATGGTCCTGATGCTGGTCGCCGCCGTGCGACTGCCAGCGCTGGTCACCTGGGCCGTCTGCCCAAGAGACGCTTGAAAACAGTGTGCTGCATGCAATAAATGACGCAATAAGACTTAGTGTTGTTTTTTTCATGGTGTTGCCTCCAAGGATAACGGCGGTTGCTGTGCCGTTGAGCATTACTATTGATTAAATGGAGACAGAAAAGCATTTCCAAAACTCTTAAAAACCGGATACTTACAGGAAATTACGTCAACTTATCACTTTCTTAACGATTGTGTATTTTCTGACATTAGCTGGATCGAACGGACGCATGCTCGTTTATTGGGGAGAAAGCGGGGAAAATAAAGAAAAACCCGATCGCAAGGATCGGGAGGATAATTCAATTTCCATAAATTGCATAAAGGGGTAAACCCTGCAAAAGTGAGGGTAAAACTGAAGCACACAACGCCACATCACTAGCATTGCCAGTAAACAATACCATTTAAAATTGAAAAGTTCTTTTGAGAAGGGCTACTTTTCAGAAAAATACGTAAAAATTAACCAACAAGATGAAATAATATTTTGCGAAACGTTGTTTCAGGTTAAATAAGGTCTGTGCTCTGACCAGATTCAAAGCGACATAAATACGACCGCCAGAAAGCAACATTAACGTCATAATAAGAAAGAAGAATAACCCATAAAATCAATGAATTTTGACCGAGCACCCACTTTTCATGCTGCATTATGCGATCAGAGTTCAGTGTAATTCATCATTCACCCGCCATTATTACGATACAATCCCTTTCCTGCCCCCATTAATTCACACCAGTGATTAATATCGCGCTTAATATATTCTCTGTTGCGCAACACGTTAATACTGTGATTTCGACAGCGTCGTTATTTAAGGAAAACGTTTACATGGAAAGAATATTAGTCAGTGCCTGCCTGATGGGATACGCGGTGCGCTATAACGGCAGCGATAAGAAACTTATCTCCGACACCTTAGCGCGCTGGCGCAGCGAACAACGTCTGGTCATCCATTGCCCTGAACTGGCTGCGGGCTTAAATACGCCACGTTTACCCGCGGAAATTCACGGCGGCAGCGCAGAACAGGTATTAACCGGCGCGGCGCGCATCCTTGAATCGGATGGCCGCGATGTCACACAACATTACGTGCTGGCGGCGTGGCTAGCGCTGCGTGCGGCGCAAGACGCGCGCTGTCGCTTTGCCCTGCTCACCGATGGCAGCCCAACCTGCGGCAGCCAGCGCATCTATGACGGCAGCTTTAGCGGCCAGCAGCGATCCGGTCAGGGCGTCGCAACTGCATTGCTGCGTCAGCACGGGATTGAAGTGTTTGCCGAATCACAGCTCATTGAGTTGATTCAGCGGATCTATGAAGCCGATAAATGTCGCGTGGTCGATGCCGGATGACGCGCTAACGCCGCAGCAGGACGAATCGGACGACGCACCAGTTCACCGCTGCAATTAGGGCAGCGCTGCGCCAACGATCCTTCCGCGCAGGCAACACAAAAGGTGCATTCAAACGAACAGATGCGTGCATCAAGCGACTCCGGCGGCAGATCTTTATCGCAGCATTCGCAGTTAGGACGTAGTTCCAGCATGATTTCCTCCGGTGAGTTTCAGCCACCATCATCACTGTAATAATGCCGCTGCACCAGCCAGTGAACAGACATCAGGCGGACAAATCGGGACATCGTTTGTCTGCTCTCGTCAGGCGCTTAAGCGAACCATCTGACCTAAAAACATTACATTCCCCGAAAGGCGTTCTATAGTTCAATCGCCTTATCTACTAACGAGACACTGTAATGCGTATTAAAGGACTTAATTTAGGCTTCTTTATCGTTATTTTGGCGATTGTCACCTACGCCTTTTTTGATGTGCTGACACCGTATTTTTCTGCCATTTTCTGGGCCGCGATTCTGGCGGTGATCTTCCATCCGCTGAAGTCGCTGTTGCGTCGTAAAATGGGCGATCGTAACGGTCTGGCTGCGTTTGCCACGCTGCTGATTATCTGCCTGATTGTGTTCACGCCGCTGGCGCTGATCACCTCTTCGATGGTGGTTGAAGTCAACACGGTGTACACCAAGCTGCAGAACAACTCCGCGCAGTTCCCGACGGTGTTTGCCGATTTGCTGCAACATCTGCCTTCGTGGGCGCGTAACTATCTCGCCGATAACAACCTGAACAACGCGCAGGAGATTCAGCAGAAGCTCTCTGGTTTTGCGCTGAAAGGCGGCCAGTATATGGCGGGCAGCGTATTCCTGATCGGCAAAGGGACCTTCACCTTTACCGTTGGCTTTGGCGTGATGCTCTATCTGCTGTTCTTCCTATTGAAAGATGGCGCCTGGCTGGTGAACTTGATTCTGGAAGCGCTGCCACTTTCTACCTACGTGAAACATCATCTGATGATGAAGTTCGCAGCGGTCTCACGTGCCACGGTTAAAGGCACGGTGGTGGTTGCAGTGGTGCAAGGTGTGTTGGGGGGCATCGCCTTCTGGATCACCGGCATTGACGGCAGCTTGCTGTGGGGCACCTTGATGGCGTTCCTGTCACTGATTCCGGCGGTCGGTTCCGCGATTGTTTGGGTTCCGGCAACCATCTTCTTCTTCGCCACCAGCGCCATCTGGAAAGCCCTGTTCCTGATTGGCTTCTTCGTGGTGGTGGTTGGCCTGGTCGATAACATCCTGCGTCCGCTGCTGGTCGGTAAAGACACCAAAATGCCGGACTATCTGATCCTGATCTCCACGCTGGGCGGCATGGAAGTGTACGGCATCAACGGCTTTGTCATTGGTCCGCTGATCGCTGCACTGTTTATTGCCTGCTGGAATCTGCTTTCCGGTCGCGATAACCGCGAGAACTCGGAAGAGATCGACGAAGAGTTTATCGAAGAGGGTAAAACCCGCGAGGAAGAGGGCAAAATCCGCGAGTAAGTGTTTCAAACGGCTACCGTTTATCGGTAGCCGCATTCCCGCATGAGAATATCGTCCCGCCATTTGCTATCATCGTTGCATTGATTACGGCTTGCGACAAAAGAGAACAACATGTCCATGGAATCCTCCTTAGCGCGTGAAAATCAGGTTCTGTCAGTATTCGATTTCGACGGCACGCTGACTATTCACGACAGCTTTATCCCCTTTCTGCGCTTCAGCTTTGGCAAACGTGCGTTCGCACGCAAAATTGCCCGACTGGCACTGCCAACGCTGCGCTGCATGCGTAAAAAGCTAACGCGTGATGAGTTAAAAGAAGTGTTGATCCACACCTTTTTAACCGGCGTTGAGGAGAAATGGATTCGCCAGCAGGCGCAACTGTTCTGCGCGGCCAACTGGAACAAGTTGATGCGTCCAGCCGGCCTGTTAGCGGTTGCCGCTGAAGTGAACTCCAGCGCGGAAGTGACCATCTGTTCCGCCTCGCCTGCGATGGTATTAGAACCGTTCGCCGAGCGTCTGGGCATCAACCTGATCGGCACCCAATTAGAAGTGGTGGACGGCATTCTTACCGGAAAGATTACCGGCCACAACTGCCGCTGCGGGCAAAAGGTTAAGCGACTGGAAAGCGTTTACGGCCCGTTGCATAACTATCACCTGCGCGCCTGGGGCGATACGCGCGGTGATTTTGAGTTACTGGCCGCCGCGCAGGATCCACACTGGCGTCATTTCCATCCAACCTGGAAAAAACGCCGCGTGCCGATGGAAAAACTGCGCATGCTGCGTCTGGATCCGTAGGGTCGCCATTCATGGCGACCGATTTACACTTCGCCGCTACGCAATAAGCACTTTGTGGTTTTGATCCGTTATTTAGACAGCAAAAAGCCCCGGACCAGCCGGGGCTTTGTTAGCAATGCTTTAAATCAGACGCTCACGCCGTGCTGCGAAGCCAGCGCTGACAGACCGCCTGCGAAGCCCTGACCAACGGCTTTGAATTTCCACTCAGCACCGTTGCGATACAGCTCACCGAACACCATCGCGGTTTCGGTAGACGCATCTTCAGACAGGTCGAAACGGGCGATTTCAGCGCCGTTGTCATTGTTGAAGATACGCATGAAGCTATTGCTCACCATGCCGAAGTTCTGCTTACGCGCTTCTGCATCATAAATGGTGATCGCAAATACCAGCTTCTTCACATCAGCCGGTACTTTAGACAAGGTGATTTTAACCTGCTCGTCATCGCCATCGCCTGCACCGGTGCGGTTATCGCCCTGATGCTCAACGGAACCACAAGCGCTCTGCTTGTTGTTGAAGAAGATAAAGCTAGCATCACTCAGCACTTTACCATCGTCACCGACCATAAATACTGACGCATCGAGATCGAAGTCCTGACCATCTGTTACACGTGCATCCCAACCCAGACCCGCCATGGCAACATTCATGGTTGGTGCTTCTTTAGTCAGGGAAACGTTACCGCCTTTTACCAGAGAAACTGCCATTTTAAAGCTCCTGCTTTTAATTGGATGATGCGGGCAGCGCGTGGCTGCCCGTGTTAATTAAGATGCGTTGATGCCGTACTGAGCACACACCGAGGCGAGGCCGCCAGCATAACCCTGGCCTACCGCGCGGAATTTCCACTCGGCACCGTTACGGTACAGCTCACCAAACAGCATCGCGGTTTCGGTGGAAGCATCTTCGGTCAAATCGTAACGCGCCACTTCACTGCGATCGTCATCGTTAACCAGGCGGATAAACGCGCCGGAAACCTGGCCGAAGCTCTGACGACGAGTCTGCGCATCGTGGATGGTGACCACAAACACGATCTTGTCGACGTCGGCTGGAATCAGGTCCAGTTTGATTTTCAGCGACTCATCATCGCCATCGCCTTCACCGGTACGGTTGTCACCGGTGTGCGAAACAGAACCGTCGGAAGAGACCAGGTTGTTATAGAAAATGAAGTCAGCATCGCCACGAACTTTGCCGCTGGCGGACAGCAAGAACGCTGACGCATCAAGGTCAAAGTCCTGACCATCGGTGGAACGTGCATCCCAGCCAAGGCCAACGAGGACGTTTTTCATGGTTGGTGCCGCTTTGCTCAGCGAAACGTTACCGCCTTTAGAAAGAGAAACGCTCATTGTAATTACCTCTTGGTTAATGATTTTTCAGACACATTACTGGCAGAAGATCAGCTCTCTTCTTTTTCCTCGGGTTTACCGGGGAACATCACGCTGAGTACGATACCGACAGCCAACACGCCGAGTACCACAAACAGGCTGGCGCTAGCAGAGATGCTGTAGCCGTGATGCCAGATATGATCGGTAGCATTCAGACCCAGTTTCACCGCGATGAAGAACAGCAGCACGATAACGGCTTTCTCGAGGTGAACCAGATACTGCTTCAATGCTTCAAGTACGAAGTACAGCGTACGCAAGCCGAGGATGGCGAACATCATGGCGCTATACACGATCAGCGGTTCACGGCTTACCGCAATAATCGCCGGCACGGAGTCAAAGGCGAACATTACGTCAGAGAGTTCAACCACCGCCACACACAGCATCAACGGCGTGGCATACAGCGCCGCTTTCTTGCCGCGACCAACCGTCACATCTTTGTTTTCTGGCTTCTGCAGCTCTTCATCAACTTCTTTCTGATTCAGCAGGAAGGCGTTACCGCGCATTTTTGGCCAGATTGGGAAGAAGCGCTTCACGCCGCGATAGGCAAGGTGCTGCGAGTAATCTTCGATCTCGTCGCTATCGTCGCCGCTTTTCAACATCATCACGGCGGTCCAGGCTACGATCAGCGCAAACACGATCTCGACGTACGGGCCGAGGCTCAGCAAGCCGGTACCGATGGCCACGAAGATGCCACGGAATACGATGGCACCGATGATGCCCCAATAGAGCACGCGGTGACGGTAGCGATCCGGAACAGCAAACCACGAGAAGATCGCCATCATGACGAACAGGTTATCGACGGAGAGTACTTTCTCCAGCGCGTAACCGGTCACGAACAGGCTGGCAACTTCAGCGCCGTGATGGATATAGAGGAAACCGGCGAAACCCATCGCCACAGCTACCCAGAACACCGACCACAGCGCCGCGCTTTTCAGCGAAATCGGCTTGTCGCCGCGGTGCATGAACAGGTCGATAAAAATAGCTCCTACTGACAGCGCGATGAAAACCGCGACTGTTTCAGCGGGGAAGCCAATGTGCGTAGACACCATGATGAACCCTTAAAAGATAAAAAAATTACAGACCAAATATTGCTGGATCAAAGCCCAAAGCGACGGCGATCTCGCGCACCGCTTTCTGCTCGTCAGCATCAAAATCACCATCACTCTTACCGACAGCAATACCTACGCGGATCGCCAACTGCGCGGCTTCCGGCTGATCTTTCAACGCCATGATGTACTTCATGGTTTCGCCCTTGCCGATTTCCAGATCGAAATCGAAGCTGCTCACCAGCTTGTTGAAGAACTCAATCACTTCATTAGTATCAAAGACTTTCAATTCTTCAGAGGCGCGTAGGAAACCGATCATCTTCTGCTTCTCTTCCGCGCTCACGCTGCCGTCTGCCACCGCAATGCGTGCGCAAACCGCTACCGTACCCTGCATAAATTTCTTGTTCTTAAAGCGGCTAACTTGTTTGGTTAATTCATCGCGGCCGGAATTAAATGCGCCTTTAACCTTGTTGAAAAAGCTCATAGTGAATCCTCTGTCTGAAATTATTTGGAACCGGCTCGCCAGTTGAATCCCCAACCGAAAGCTTTATCCATATCGGAATGCCCGTTAAAGAACTGATTGATACGCTCGACGCGGATACTGCCGTTCTCATTGACCAGGCGAGCAATCGCACACATGTTGCGGCGATTCTCCCCTTCAGTCATACGCGTTTCAATCGGTGGCTGGTCTGGAATGTGCAGCGTGACTGCGCCATCCGTTTTGTCCCAGCTCGCCGCACCTTGATAGATGAAGGCGAAAACCAACACTTCGCGAATCTGACTCCATTCGCGACCGTTGATGTGCAGCCATTCGCCATCGGTCACTTCGCCGGTACGATCATCGCCCTGCAAGTGTACGAAAGGTTTGGCATGCATGGCGCCAAAATTGCCGCCCAGCGCCTGGATCACACCGCGCGAACCGTCTTGCAGCTCAACGAAGGCACCGAGATCGAGATCCACGCCTTTGTTGCCGCCGAACAACCCGCGCAATCCGCCGCCACCGCTATTAGTTTCACGGTGCCAGTTCAGATTAATGCGGATCTCACCGAAGTTATCGCGCTTAGTCAGGCTGATGGCGGGCTTCTCTTTGGTGAGAGAAACTTTGCTCAGATTGATTTTTGCTGGTGCTGGCGTGGGTGCTGGAGCCGGTGCCGCCTGCGGAGCAGGAGAAGGCGTTGGTGCAGGCGCAGGTTCCGCTATATCCACACCAAAATGTTCCGCCAGCGGCTGCAAGCCGCCGTTGAAACCCTGCGCAATAAAGCGGAATTTCCACTCATTATTGCGACGGTAAAGTTCGCCGAGGATCAACGCCGCTTCCTGACGTCCCACCAGCTCCACGTTACCGCTCAGCAGCACGTTGCCGCCCTGCTCCACCTGAATCGCCAGACGTTGCAGACCCGACACGTTGCGGCCGCCGTCACAGGTGACGGTAAAGGCCACTTTCTGCACGTCAGGACGCAAGTGGGTGAGATCGACAGAAAAGGCGGAATTGTGCCCTTCGCTTTTCAGGCTGATGGTGCGGTCATCGTTATCCGGCTGGCCGTAGAACACCATATCGGCATCGCCATTGACTTTGCCGCTGGCGAACAGACGAAAGGCGGAAGCATCAACCGCGGCGCCAGCGAGCACGCGCACCGTCAGCAGATTAGCGGGAACGGGAGCATTGCTCCCCGGCGTCATATTCATTAGCGCACCACTGCGGCAACGATGTCGTTTTGCATCGCATCGATGGTACGGCCGGCACTTGCGCGGCCGTGCGCCGTGAAGTCCCACAATCCGCCATTGCGGTGCAGCGAAGCAATCACGATGCCGGTATGGCTGCCTTGCTCAGTCAGCTCATAGCGCGCCAGCTCTTTGCCGTTTTGATCAACCACGCGGCAGAAGGCATTTTCCACTTCGTTGAAGGTTTGGCCCTGGAAGCTGTTCACGGTAAACGCCAGATACTCAACGTTGGCAGGCAGACGTGATAACTCAACGTTGATCACTTCATCGTCGCCATCGCCTTCGCCAGTACGGTTATCGCCGCTGTGTTTAACCGCACCACATTTGGAGGTTAATGCGCGGAACCAGATGGTATCAATGGCATTACCGGATTGATCCAATAATACGCAGCTGGCATCGAGATCGATTGAATCTCCGCCGCCGCCAAATAGCTTGCCTAACAAGCCTTTCTTTTTAATTGGATCCCAGCCTAAGCCGAAATGTAATTTATTCAGCGAAGCGGTTTGTTTGCTGAGTGAGACCGTCTGATTCTTGCTTAATGAAACCATGTCATAATTCCTTCAAACAGGTTTGAAAAGGGTTTTATATTTGCATCAAATTCCATGAGGGCAAAATCATATCATGAGGATATTCATGATCAGCATTAATTTTCACAGCAATTTTATGAAACACAATAAAGCGTTGCAGAAGAACAACTTAAGAGAATCCAACCCAAAGAGACAACGCACTAAACATGACAATTCTTTACATTAAAATTCATAAGGTTACGTTAGGGTAAAAAATCATATTATGATTGACTCGTTTCGAGGTGAGAAATAAACTCGCCAGTCATAACCCAGCCACCAGCCTCTTGCGGAAATAATTAGAAATGTCTCAAAAAATTTGGCTAATGGAAGGTTTATCCTCCCAACGCGATATAATTAATGGCATTACATCTACAGCTAAAAAACATAACTACAACGTGTCGATTTATGCATCACATCGCCAATCGCGTAATGAAATACTTTCTCTGGCCGATCATGCATTAATTGAACCTGGTGATATTAATCAGCGCCTCGAATTTATTCTTTCTACCGTCAAAAAATACGCCATTCAGGCGATCCATACCGGTCGACATGCGCATTGGTTTGAAGCCCATCGTGCCGCTATTGAAGCCAGCGGTGCGCGCTTAACCACCGGCGCACGTGACGTCGCCATGCTGAATCTGGCCGATGACAAAGTCGCGTTTGCCCACCATATGAAAAGCCTGAATTTGCCGGTGGTGCCTTCACTGCGCGTTGATTCACCCGTACAGTTGCGCGAGTTGATCGCCCGTAAGCCCTTTGGCGATCTGCCGCTGTGCGTTAAGCCGGTTACCGGTATTTATGGCATGGGATTCTGGCAGTTTGATGAAAGCGTCTCACCGATGGCGGCGTTTACCCATCCGGATGCGCGCCGGGTGAAAGCCGAATTTTACTTACAGGCGCTGGAAGCCGCCGCCAGCATGGAACCGCTGGTCCTGATGCCGTATCTGCCGGGCCCGGAATATTCGGTTGATATGCTGGCGGAAAACGGCAAGGTGCTGGCTGCCGTCGCGCGGCGTAAAGAAGGTGCGCTGCAGTATCTGGAGAACAGCGGCGAAGCCTTTGAGCTGGCGCAAGCCTGCGCCGCCGCGATGGGCGCAGATGGTTTGATCAACGTGCAGACGCGCAATGATGCCAGCGGCAAACCGCTATTACTGGAGATCAATATGCGCCCTTCCGGCGGCATTGGTTACACCCGTTTCAGCGGCGTAAATCTTCCCGGCTTGTTTGCCCTGCGCCAGCTAGGCTTGATCAGTCAGCAGCAGGTGATCGATGACGCACACCGCGACTTCACGCCAGCAACCGTCCGCGCGCTGAGCGACGTGGTGGCGTACAACCCCGTCCTGTCCAACCAGGTTCAATGAGGAATTATCCATGACCACACTTTGGAGCAGGACGCTTTCATGCGGCACGCTGAGCGTCACGCCAACCGGCGGCATCAACGCCATCGACGATCTGTTTGAGATCGCCGAGCGCCGCAATCCCAAGCGCGCTTTTCTGTTCGTCAGTAAAGTCCTTGGCCGCCACATTCCGGTCGCGCCGGAGAAAATGCGCGCCGTTTATCGCCAGCTGGCGGAGCAGTTCCCGCCGCTTTCTGACGGCCCGGTGCTGTTTATCGGCATGGCGGAAACCGCCGTTGGTCTGGGCGCAGGCGTATTTGATGAAGTGCGCCAGCGCGTGAGCGAACCGGTTTATCTCACCTCGACGCGCCATCCGCAGCAGGCGGATTTGCTGTGCGAGTTCAAAGAGAATCACAGCCACGCTACCGATCACCTTATCTATCTGCCCGATGATGTGCAGCTGCGCCAGCGCGTGCTCAACGCGCGCACGCTGGTGATGATCGATGACGAAGCCACCACCGGCAACACCTTTATTAACCTGCTCGAAGCGCTGCGCAACGACGGCGGCTTAAAACAGATCGAGCAGGTTATCGCCGTCACGCTCACCGACTGGAGCGGCGATGCGTTACCCGCGCGCTGTCCGGTGCCGGTGCACACCGTGTCGCTGGTGCAAGGCGACTGGCACTGGCAGCAGGATCCCGACGCCGCGCTACCGCCGATGCCAGCGGTGGCGCTTAACGACGCCGCTACCGTGCCAATAACCGGCAAACAAAGCTGGGGCCGACTCGGCATGGAAACGCCAGCGGGCGATCTTGGCCGTGCGATTCAGGCGCAGCCGGGAGAAAAAATCCTCGTGCTCGGCAGCAGCGAATTTGTCTGGGAGCCCTTCTTGCTGGCCGAACGTCTGGCAGCACAAGGCGCTGAGGTGAAATACAGCTCCACTACGCGCTCGCCAATCGCCACCGGATTTGCCATCGAATCGGCTATCGCCTTTGGCGATAACTACGGTCTCGGCATCGCCAATTTCGTTTACAACGTGGCACATCAGCAGTTTGACCGCATTTTGCTGTGCATCGAAACGCCGGTCGACAGCGTGGATCCGCTGTTAACCACGGCACTGGCCAAGGTTGCGCCACAGGTGGAAGTGATCAGCTATGAATAAACCTGTAATTTTTTCCGACCTCGACGACACGCTATTTCAGACGCGCCGCAAAATGGTGGACGAGCTGGATCTTGAGCCGTTCCGCACCGGCGCGCTCGATCTCAGCCTGCAGCCGCGCAGCTTTATGACCGAAGAGCAGTCGATGCTGGTCGACTGGATGATCGAGCAGGCCGATTTGATCCCGGTCACCGCACGCGGCACCGAAGAGATCGCGCGCGTGCAGATCCCATTCCGTTCATGGGCGGTGACCACGCATGGCGCGGTGATCCTCAACCCGCAAGGCGAGGAAGATGCCGCATGGCGCGCGCACATGCTGGAAAAACTGACGCCGTACGGCCCGGCGCTGCTCTCGATGCAGCAGGCGATCACCGACCTGATGGCAGAGCGCGACATCAACGGCTGGGCGCGCATCAACTATGAATATGGCGTAACGCCGATCTATCTGGTGATGAAACACCGTGACAGCACGCGCCTCGAGGAGCTTTACGCCATCGCCGATGAAATTGAGCAACGCTTCCCCACCGCCGGCTATTACATCCATCGCAACAGCAACAACGTCGCCTGGCTGCCGAACGTGGTGGAAAAAGGCTTAGCCGTCAGCTACCTGCTGGAAAAACTGCGTAACGAGCGCGGCGTCTTCCCGGTGATCGGCCTCGGCGACAGCCTCAGCGATCACCGCTTTATGAAGCTGTGCAGCTGGTACGGCATTCCGCGTCAAAGCCAGTTTGCCGAACGCATCAACCAATCCATATTCGGAGAACAATCAGATGGTGAATAATTTGCCTTTCTCTGGATCGTACCAAGCCGGCGACGTCGAATTCCTGCTCAAGCCCGTCGAGATCGACATGACGCCGGTGGAGCAAAAAGAGCAGCTGATCCAATCCGGCGCGCGCCACTATTCCGAGATGTTGAGCCAGGAACCGGAACCGACGCGCTGGCACCTTGAGCTGTTTTCCCGCGCGCTTGACGAAGGTGCCGGACGCCTGGCGAAAGAAGTCACCATGCTGGCACGCACGCTGGCACACCAGTTTGGTGACACGCCGATTGTGCTCGCAAGCCTGGTGCGCGCGGGCGTGCCGCTCGGCGTGATGCTGCAACAGGCGCTGCGCGCGATGGGCCGCGAATCCTACCATTACGGCATCAGCATCATCCGCGATCGCGGGATTGATGAGGCCGCGCTGGAGATCATCGAAGCGCGCCACGGCACCGCAGGCATTGTGTTCGTTGATGGCTGGACCGGCAAAGGCGCCATCACCGGCGAGCTGATCCGCAGCCTCGAACATCGTCCCGGCTATCCGGCGCAACCGCGCTTGGTGGTACTGGCCGATCCTTGCGGCAAGGCGTGGCTTTCGGCCAGCGATGATGACTGGCTGATCCCGTTTGGTATTATGGGCGCGCCGGTGTCGGGCTTGATCTCGCGCTCGTTGTGGTCGGAAGAAGGCCTGCACGGCTGCGTGCAGTGCGACCATCTGGCGCAATACGATTGCAGCCAGCAACTGGTGAACACCGTGGCGGAATACGCGCGTTCGCTGGACATCAGCGCCCTGCCCGCTTGCCTGCAGGATCCACAACATCAACAACAACTTGTGGCGCAAAGTGAAGCGGTGATCGCCATGCTGGCGGCACGTTATCAGGTGAACAGCATCAACCGCATCAAGCCGGGCATCGCCGAAGCCACGCGCGCCGTGCTGCGTCGCGTGCCGGATCAGGTGCTGGTGCGTTCGATGAACGATCCCGACGTGGCGCTGCTGGTCTATCTTGCCCAACAAAAAGGGCTGACCATCACAGAAGCGGGAGCCGATCTTGGGCAATACCGCGCCGTGACGATAATCAAAAAGGTGCTGTGATGAACGGCCGTCTCTCTCCATGGCGTTTGGGCGCAACGCTGTATATGCCGGCGGTGCGCAACGATATCGTCGATGCCATTCTGCACAATAAAATCAGTGGCCTGCGCTCGCTGGTGATCTGCCTGGAAGATGCGGTCAGTGATGCGGATTTGCCGCAGGCGCTACACAATCTCCAGCAAATCCTGCAGGTGTTGAATGCCGAACAGCGCGCCAATGGCAACGTGCAGTGGCCGCTGGTGTTTATCCGTCCGCGTAACAGCGAGATGGGCGCGTGGCTGGTGGAAAACCTTAACCTCAGCGCGATAGACGGTTTCGTGTTGCCGAAATTCACCGCCGATTCTTTGCAGGTTTGGTGGAAGATTCTCGAACCGAGCCATCTGTGCATGATGCCGACGCTGGAAACCGAAGAGGTATTCGACGTGGTGGCGATGCGCGAGCTGGCCCTCACGCTGCAAAACCATGCTTGCCGCGAGCGCGTGATCGCCTTGCGCATCGGCGGTAACGACTTAATGAATGTGCTGTCGCTGCGTCGCTCGCGCCACTTCACGCTCTATGACAGCCCGATGGGTTACACCATTAAAATGCTGGTAGCGGTATTCGCGTCGCGGGATTTTGCGCTAACTGCGCCGGTGTGCGAGCACATCGACGATCAGCAGATTATGGATCAGGAACTGGCGCTGGATATCGCGCACGGATTGGTGGGCAAAACCGCCATTCACCCGAGCCAGATTGGCAAGATTCAGGACATGCTGATGGTTTCCGCCAGCGATCAGGCGGATGCCTTCCGCATCCTCAACTCAAGCCAGGCAGTATTTAAATCGCAGGGCGCGATGTGCGAACCGACGACGCATCGCCGCTGGGCCGCCGCCATCCTGGCCCGCGCGCAGGAATACGGCATCGCACCTGATACCCGCTCAGATGGCGCATTGATGCTGGTAACCTAAATGACAAACCCCGTAGGGTGGGCATTCATGCCCACCGCTTTACCACCAAACTAAAGACCAGACGTAAGAATTTTCGCACCCTATTTACCTGATATTTAAATACCCTCTGATACTGTCGAAAACCGTTTGCCAGGAGGGCGATACAGATCATTGACCACTAACGCAGGCCTCAATCGACCATGCAACTCAGTACCCGACAGACACGCGTATTCATGCTCGCCTCACTGCTCAGCAGCGGCAAACCGGTTGCATCCAGCCGCATTCTCGCCTCACTCAACTGCTCCGAACCCACGCTGACGCGCGCGCTAAAAGAGCTACGTGAATCCTGGTCTGCGGAGATCAAATACAGCCGCCTCACCCATTGCTACCAACTTACTGAACCCGGCAAACTCGACAAGAAAAGCCTGCGCCATATTAATGAAGCGCTCAAACTCAATGCCGAACTGCAACAGAGCGAAACCGTCAGCCGAGTATTTCTGGATAAAGAGAAAAAGAAAGCGGTGTCACTGTCGTTGCGTATGTCGGTTTTGAGGAAGATTGATCAGGTTGTAAGACTAAGTGAAACGACAAGAAGTGATGCGGTGGAGATGCTGGTTGAGAGCGGGCTGGATGAGTTGATTGAGAAGTTAATGCTTAAAAAGAATTAGTTCAAACGGCTGTAATATTTCAGCAGTGGTTTAATGACGTTTATTGCCGCGATAATTACCAACTAACCTCAGCGATGCAAACCTACCTCACTCCCTTAAATGTTTAATGGACCTCATCGGCCTGGACATTGTCCCCTAACCTACCAAAACTGTTAACGTAATCACGTTTCATCGATCGTAATATTCATCATTAACATTCACATCATCGCCCCACATGATGACTAACACAGAACAGCCTTTCTCCTTTGTTAAATTATAAATAAATCATTCAAAATCAATATTTAAAATAAAAATCTCGCAGTAACCGAATCGCGTTAAAGCTCTTTTTAATATCGAGTGTAAAAACTGGTAGAAAATTGGAATCCTGTTTCATAAACTCAAATTGTTAGTTTGATCAACTATCACTCAATGTAATATCATCAGTGCCGTTGATAGGTAGAGGCCGCTTTTTTAGGTCAGATAGTCCACATTTGCTCGGCTAAGTAAGCAGCGTGAGCAACAACAACTCCCCAATTGAAATCGGTAATTGGGTTAATGGATTAACAATGTTCAGGCGTTACCAGGAAGGTACCCATGACGTTTTCACAACATAACATCACAGCCAATACTCTCGATGCGCTGATGCAGAATACCTGGCTATTGGCGCTCGCGGTCCGCAATGGGCAATCGATCACAATTGATGATGCGCTCTACCAGCGTTGCTTCAATATGATTCAACAGGTTCAGGATCAACTCACTACAGCGGGAGTACCAGCTTCTCTCTGCGAAGAAATCAAATTTGCGCACTGCGTGTTTCTTGACGAACTGATCATGACCATTCCGGAAACTGATATCTCTGCCTGGTGGAAACGCACACCTTTGCAGGGGCACTTTCTCGGGCACCTCAATGGAGGTGAGCATTTCTACGAACGCATCCAAAAACTGCTTCGTGAACCTGCAGTAGCTGAAGCCGCCGTTAGCTGTTACTACAGAATGCTGCATTTTGGGTATGCCGGAAAATACCGAACGGAAGAAGTTGAGGAGCGTCAGTCGCTGATGCAGCAGCTAAAAGCGCGGTTGCCGCAGCAGAACGGATCTGCCGACTCAGCGGTAATTATCCAGCGTTCAAAATATAAAACATCTTTCAGGCAACGTTCTCCCTGGCTTATTCGCAGCAGTGTGCTGGTTGCCATTATTGTCGTCACTTTCATCATGAACGGTCATCTGCAATATCTGTTAGTCAAAGGCTAGGCTTCGGGCAAACAAATTTCAGGAAGGAATCTGTAAATGGGCAAAAAGGATTTTGTTATTCCAGGCGGCAAGACGCCGGTATATAACCACTATCAACTGAGCATCCAGACGCTGAAAAGTCAGCGTCCCGATATCCTGTTGTCGGTGCTGCGTTTTAGCGGTGAAGAGGCATTAAATACGCCGTGGAAGTACAGCATTGAACTCACCAGCGCTACACGCGATATTCCCGCCGATATTCTGATTAACAGCACGGCCCAGCTATTGTTTTATCCTGATGGCCAACCCTGGCAGCCAGTAGAACCCCGCATTTTGCGCGGTGTAGTGACGGCTTTCCAGCAGTGTGAATCCTCTGCTGACGAAACACGGTATGTGGTAACGCTGGAATCGCGCCTTGCGCTGCTAAAAAACAGCCTGACCTATGCCGTTTACCAGCATAAAAGCGTACCGGGTGCGGTAGAGGATATCCTCAAACGCTGGGAATATTCCTCGCTGGATTATCACTTTCGCCTGAATACGCAGTATCCGATTCGCGATTTCTATATCTCATATGCGGAGAGCGATCTCGCCTTTATTGAGCGTCATCTTTCGCGCATTGGTGTCTTTTATTACTTCACCTGGGATGAAGAAAATCATCGCGATGTGCTGGTCCTCGGTGATAGCGCGCAGGCCTATGGTGCTGAGCAAAACATCGTCTTTCGCCATCCGTCAGGGTTATTTGATGGCGGCCAGGAATCACTCTGGGATATTTCAGTTAATCGTCAATCCGTTACCGCCAGCACACGACTTAATGATGAGTATTACCGCAACGCGCAAAATGACATGCAGGCGCGGGCGGAAACCGATCCTGATAAACCTGCGCTTACGGGAGAGCTATATCGCTACGGTGAAAACTATCAGTCGCTGGGTAAGGAGTACCAGGCTCTGCCGGAGCAGGGACAGTGGTTTGTCAAACGCCGTCAGGAACGCCTGATAACCGAGCAGGTCACTTTCGACGGTATGAGCAACGGCATGGATATCCGTCCGGGCATGGTGATCTCGCCACAGGGCAAGACGTGGCCGGATGCGCCGGATGGCCTGCTGGTGGTGACTACCTCATCAAACCGTATTTCGCGCGATACCGCCTATGTAATTCGCTTTACCGCCGTGCCCGTTCGCCCGCAAAGCACTTATCGCCCACCGTTGAAAAGCTGGCCGCAAATTGCAGGCACGCTGCTGGCTCGCGTCACCAGCCCGGTAGAAAATGCGCAATATGCTGAACTTGATGAACATGGCCGTTATCGGGTGCGCTTTCAGTTCGATCTGAACGAATCCTGGCAGTCTGGTTTTGAAAGCGTACCGGTGCGGCTGGCGAAGCCTTATGCAGGCAATGTCTATGGCTGGCACTTTCCGCTGATAGCCGGAACGCAGGTGATGATTGCCTTCACCAACGGCGATCCTGACAGGCCTTATATTCTGTGCTCGGTACATGACTCTCGTCATGAAGATCATGTCAATCTCTATAACTATCAACGCAATGTGCTGAGAACTCCGGCGAATAACAAACTCCGATTTGAGGATCGCCGTGGATATGAGCATGTCAAACTGTCGACGGAATTTGGCGGTAAGAGCCAACTCTCACTCGGACATATCGTCGACAGTTCACGTAGCAAGCGCGGTGAAGGGTTTGAGCTGCGTACAGACAGCACCGGTACGCTGCGAGCCGGTAAGGGCCTTTTCCTGACGGCTGATGCGCAGACCACTGCAACCGGGCCGGTACTGGAAATGACATCGGCAGTAAGTCTGGTCAAAGGTGCGATCAGCCAGATGAGCGACTGGCAGTCGATCACTCAGTCTCACCATAATCTCCAGCCTGATGCCACGCATCTCAGGGCTTATCTGGCCGCCGTCGACCAGCTCAAATCCCCTGCCATGTTGCTGAGTGCGCCGGAAGGGATTGGCGTTGTCAGCCCCAAAAGCATCCTGCTCAACTCAGGCAGCACTCTGCATCTGCAAAGCAAGACGGAAACCAGCATTGCCAGTGGCAAACGCATTCAGGTCAACGCCAGCCAGGCGATTTCTTTGCTGTCACAACAAGAAGGGATTCGCATGGTGTCGGGACAAGGCCCACTGACGGTGGAATCGCACGGCGATACCCTGGGACTGACGGCGATGAAAGATATCAGCGTGCAAACCGTTCAGGGTGAACTGCGCCTGACCGCGAAAAACGGCATTGTGCTGGGTTGCGGCGGCGCAACCATCAGGATTACGCCGCAGGGTGATATCCAAATTCATTCACCGGGTAAAACCAGCATCCGTGGCGTCCATGCCTGGAATTCTCCTGCCAGCGAAGAAACAGCGCTGCCGGACCTGCCTAAATCCGTGTGCAAAGAGTGCCTGAAAAAGGCGCAGGAAGCCGCGCTTGCTTTCGCGCCAAGGGGATAACCATGACGGATATGAATAAGGGTGCAGGATGGTTGAAACAGGCCACCGCGCTTTGCACTGCTGCCGGACAGGATTATCTCGATGTGCTGGTTGATCAGGCGGGCACAGCACAGCCGCTGCAGCAGGCACTGAACCAGATCACCCCACCATTACGCTGGTTTGAGCTGTTTGCAAATACGCCGGAAGCGGCAACGCCAGAATATTCACCGCTGGTGATGCGATTGCATTTTAGCATCAGCAACCACCAACGCTGGCTGGAACAGCTGGTGGAGCACTTTTCCACCACGCCGCGTTTGACCTTGCTGATATCGCCACTGGCATTCGACCTGCTGAGTAGCCATTTGCAGGCACTGTCACAGGTTCACTGGGAAGAACAAACTGGCTTGCTGCGTTACTACGACAATCGCGTATTTCCCTCGTTACTTGATCACGTCCTGACGCCAGAGCAGCAGGCGGCTTTCACCGATATTGCGCTGTTCTGGAGCTGGCGGGATCGTGATAACGAAGTGGTTTGGAAAACCGGTACCTGGAATCCGGGTCGACAACTTGCTGATGCGCCGGAAATGAATCGTGTAAGCGATGCGCAGGTTGAGGTGATGGGATGTATCAGTGATGCCGAGATGTTGATGAAGGAGCAAGCAACTTCAACTCTTTCGCGAGAAGCACATTTTACAGACTGTTTGGCAATTGCAATGCGGGCAAGCAAGTCTGGCTACGTTGGTGATTTGGCTGATTTTAGGGATTGAAAAGTCATGAAAAAAATTGCGGTTAGTTGCTCACTACTGATTTTATCGATGATGGCTGGTTGCTCGCAGGCAAACAGTGATGATGGCTATACAGCTGGCGATCTTCGTGCAGTAAACCATGTCGAGGGACAGGGTATAAATGGTTTTTCAGTGAATGGATATCACGTTCCAGGTTTAGGAGGGGGATATTGCTGCATCATGCTTCCTGAAAAGTGGACGCCTGAATTGAAAGCTCGGGTTGAATGGGAAACAGATCCTGAACCCTATGTACATTTGCCACCTTTGGGTACTGACGAATATCGAAAGGCATATGCGCTTCATAAAGCAAATTATCGGCAACACAGCATCATCGTTGATATCCCCCAATACGGCAAAGAACGCTGTGGTTTAACCGTGCACTTTCTGCCCTGTAACCAGGTAAAAGTAACAACGGCTTGCTACGGATACGGCACTGAAAACTATCCGATCAAGGAACCGCTTAACATGAAGGAGCCTACATCATGTCCCGTGAAATGAGCCTCGCTCTGCCCTGCTTTGCGCCTCCAATGTTTCCTGATAGTGGTCGCTTGCCGCTAAGTGAATCACAGGTTAATGCCAATTATAAAAAGCAGATCCGCGAAGAAAGTGATTACCGAGCCAGCCTGGCTGAAGAAACCGGGAAGAAAGGTATCGTACCTTGCTGTATAAGCCTACATATCAGCTTATTTTTCGATGGGACGGGAAATAATGAAGAGAACGATACGCGTATAGCTAAACCATCGCATCCGACCAATATTGCTAAGTTGTATCACGCGACATATCAGAATGCTGACGGTGATGGTTATTTCCGCTACTACATTCCTGGTGTAGGCACACCATTTCCTAAAATCGGCGAAATGGATTATAGCAATGACGGTCTGGCTTTCGCCGCTGGTGGAGAGGATCGAATTAATTGGGCGCTGCTGAGATTAGTGGATGCTTTGACTTATGCCATCAGCAAAGGGGCTAAACGGCTTGACGATAGTGTGGCGAAGGGAATGCTGTCCAGCATGCAGGCTCGCGGAGCTTTTTCAGGCGAAGTGAACCGACGTAATGCGATCACCCCCTTGTTAAAGGCGTTGGAAAGTCAGGCAGTGCAGACCCAGCAGCCCCATATTCTGGGTATTAAGTTATTTATCTACGGCTTTTCTCGTGGAGCTGCCGAAGCGCGCACTTTTGTGAACTGGTTAACCCAGTTACCCGACCCCAAATTAAAAAACGATCATCTGAAACTTGCTGGTTTACCCATCAGTATTGAGTTTCTGGGATTACTGGATACGGTGGCGTCTGTTGGGGCAGCTCACATTATGCCGGGTGCTGCAGGTCATATGGGCTGGGCGGATAATAGCCAGCAATTACCTGATGAGCGTAAATTCCCTGAATTGATTAAGTGTTGCCGACATTTCGTTGCCGCACACGAACAGCGCTTATGTTTCCCTCTTGACTCAGTTCGTCGCCCTGATGGCAGTTATCCAAGCAACACTCAGGAAGTTATTTATCCTGGGATGCACTCAGATGTTGGCGGCGGCTATCCTCCTGGAGACCAAGGAAAATCATGCAATAGCGTAGGTGAAATTTTATCGCAAGTCGTTCTCCACGATATGTACGCAGCGGCGTTTGAAGCAGGAGCACCACTGGCTATAGATGAATCCAATGTTACTGAAGTTATTAGAGATATATCCCCGACTCGCGTATTGACAGCCAGTGTACGAGATGAATTTGATTTCAGTAAAACACTGATTAAACGCTTCAACATCTGGCGTCAAACCCTGCTCAACACCACTCTGCAAGGCAGCGAAGAGGCTGGAGATACATCGGAAGGTTATCGCGCCTATCAACTTTCTCAGACACTTGAAAGCGCGCTGATCGATCAGATTGGCTGGATCACTGCCTGGCGCATTGGCCGCTACGCTCACGGCAGCATGCTTCCTCAGGGCGATAAGTTTGCCAACAGTTTCTTTAACAAAGCACCTCAGCTAACTCCTGAAGGGCTTAAAAAAGAAGCTGAAGATCATAAAGCAGCGGTAAAAGCGCTTAACTCACGCCGAGCAGAGGCCAAAAAGAGCCGCTTGCCGCTGGACGAAAGCTTGCAGGGCAAACCCGATCTAGATCCGACTAACGCTCAATATCAACTCCGCGAAGCTGCGCGTGAATTCCAACACGACTATAAGCTGTGGCGGCGAGACATTAATGGTGGCTTGATAGATAAAACTGCGCAGATCGTTCTGGATGTGATCCCCAAGCACGCCATCTTCCTGATCAACGGTGACGATGAAGACGCGGAATACGCGCAGATGAAAACCGATGGCAATCGTCGTTATCCGCAGCTGTTTATCGACAAGCTGGGCAACGGCATTCGTACTCAACCGCGTGCTGACTTGTTAGCCCTTTACGATGAACAAATCCACGATTCCCGCGCCTGGTTTATGCAAAGTGCATTGGGGGGACGTGAACCCTGGGGCGGTTATTTCCGCTATCGCATGCTTTACTGCGGCAACCAGACCAATAAGAACCTCCGTTTGATTTCCGTCGAAGGCAAAGTTATCAACGCCGCGCCAACCTCCAGTAACGTCATCTATTTTATCGAGCCGAAAACCGCTTATAACAATGTGACTTATAAAGTGAAGGATATGGCGACCGGTGTCGTTCAAACACTCACTCCACCAGAGGCAACCACCCAACCAGGCGCTGCAGTTGCCCTGGCTCGCACCAGTGTGATTAGCGAACAGCACCAGGCCATGATGACCTCTGCCATCGATATGCTGAAATCATCGGGAGCGCGAGTGGTATGACACTTAAAAAACTGGTGCGCGTGGGCGATACGCTCAAACCTTACGGTGGTGAAGTGCTCAGCGGGAGTTTTGACGCGTTTGGCAAGCCGGTGGCCTGCGTAAATGACAAAGCGAAATGCAACGAGCACGGCATGACCACCCTCATTCAGGGAGCAACCAACAGCACCGTAAACGGTAAAGCGGTGGCGCTGGATGGGCATAAATGTGCCTGTGGTTGCACGCTGGTCAGTTCACTACCGGATATGGATGTCTGCGGATGAACCAGCCGCCGGTTTATGCCGACTACGCCACCATTCACCCGGCCCGCTGGCGGCGCTGGTGGGTGGCATTGCCCGTGCTGCTGTTTATATCTGCGATGACTACCATGCTGTTGTGGCCGGAGGGAAAGCCGACTCGTTCGCCGCTTTTCTGGTTCTGCGCGCTGGTCTTGCCGCTGCTGTGCTGGTTGCTGGCGGTGACGCTGCGCTGGCTGGTGTGGCTGCAATCTAGCGATAACAGCCGCACGCACTATGCGGAAACCTCGCTGGCGCTCGACGCCTGGTGGCGTCAGCGCAGCCAGGCCTTGCCGGTTGAAGCCGTGTTGCTGGTGACGCCAGTTGGAGACGACGCGTCGGAACATCTGGCGCTGTTGTCGCAACCAGCGGACGCTCCACAACCGGGCATCAACGCAGAAGGTTACGCTCAGTTGCGTTGCCCACTGGTGCTTAACAGCGCCCGCAGTCGTCCTGTCATGCTGGCGGCTTATCTCGCCAATCGCCTGGTGATGCATGTGCATCAGTCAGGTGATACACGCCCGGTCACGCATCTCTGTTGGCTCGGTGATGACCAAAGTCTGCTCGCCTTTCGTGAAACGCTGCTGGCAGCGGGCATGATTTTGCCTGAAGAAACCATTCGACTTAATGCGATTGATGGCGAAGACAGCGTTATCGATCTGCTCGCCAAGACAGCTCCGACTTTGCTGCTGTGTTCCGGAAGTGGCGAAGGATTGTCTGATTGCACCCCGGTTGCCGGGGAAGCGGCCTTTGCCTGGCTCTGCTCGGCGCAGGGGACTGCGTTGATGCATCGATCGGAGCGCTGGCAACCGGCGTTGGGTGAAACGGCCACTCTGGCCGTCGCACAGCTTTCCCGTTATGCCGGATTAAGTGATACGCCGGATACGGTGATCGCGGCGGATGCCCCCGCCATGGAAGCGTTGCTGGATGGCGGCTGGTCCGCGCTGGATCACGTACTTGCCCCATGGCTTGGCCATGCCGGGCAAATAACACCGTTTACGTTACGGTCGCTGGCGCTGCTCTCGGCGCTCAACGGCCAGTCCTGCGGCTGGATCGCCGCAGAAATGGAATCTCAATACATTACAGGAGTTTGTATTCCCCGTGGAAACATCCCGCACTAATCACCGGCACTCGCTGTTCTGGCTGGTTTGTGGCTATTTGCTTGCCGTAACCCTGCTGGTGCTGACTGGCGCAGGGCTCTATTACTTCGCAGGCAGCAGCATTGATCTACCGGAGGCTCTGCCGCGCCAGATTGCTTTCTGGTCATTGATGGTCTGGCTGGCGCTGGTGTGGTTTTGCCCACTGTTTATTCTCGCCTGGCGCGGGCTGGTGCGACTCAATGCGCGTGAAGCAACAGGCGCAGCAGATTCGCAGAAACAGCGTCCTGCAGAATATCAGTGGGTGCAGGATATTATTACCCAGATGCGCTACCAGTATCGGTGGCGCTGGCGCAGCCGGGTACGCATTCTGCTGGTGGTCGGCGATGAACATCTGGTTGAACGGAGTATCCCTGGCCTTACAACTCAGCACTGGCTTGAGGGGCATAATACCTTGCTGCTCTGGCACGGCAGTCCGCAGGAAAATCCGCTACCCGCGCAGCTACGGGCGTTGCGTAAAATTCGTCGCCAGCTGGCAGATGCTGTGGTCTGGGTCGTGAACGCCGAAGCTGAAATGACCCAGGATGTGCTGGATACTACGGCTCGCCAGATGCAGAAGCGTTACAGCCTGTTGGGCCAGGATATCCCGCTGTGGCTATGGGAAATTCACGCACCCTCTTTGCATAGCGCCACCGCGCAGGGGATCGGATTCACCATCGCGCAAGGCGACAGTGCGGACGATTACCGTCAGTCACTGAATGATCTTGAGCACCAGCTGGTTGAGCGCGGCATGCAGCAGACTGAGCGTAATCGCCAGCACAGTTTCTTACTGGAACTGGCGCACGTGCTGCGCAGCGGTGGAGCGGATCGCCTGACACGAACCTTGTCGCAGCTCTCCGTAGGTGCAAGGGCGCTGCCGCTGGCTGGCGTGGTACTCAGCCAGCCGGAGACCACCGGAAGCGCTTCATTCCGTCATGCCTGGCAGCCGGGAAAAGCCTGGCTGGATTTATTAGCGCTACGCTGGCGCAGGCCGGTAACTAATGGTGCCTCATGGCGGAAAACGTTGCTGACGCTCTGCTCCTGCCTGCTGATTATGTGGATGGCCTGCCTGGTGTTTTCCTGGATTACCAATTTTCGCCTTATACAGGCAGATCAGCATCTTGCCGCCGCCGCAACAGATTCCCGTCAGCCGCTGCAGCAGCAACTTTCAGCTTTGCGCGAGTTGCAGAAAGAGATCGAGCGTCTGCAGCATCGTCAGCAATATGGTGCGCCCTGGTATATGCGTTTTGGCCTCAGCCAGAATGACGCACTGTTGGATTCTCTGTGGCAACAATGGCAGCAGGCGGCAATGCCGCTGCTGCGTGATGCATCCGTCAAGCGCCTGACTATGCTGATGAGCGGCTGGCGTAACCTGCCGCCCGACAGCCCGCTGCGGGCCGATGATGCTAAAAGCATGTATGACCTGCTCAAGGCGTACCTGATGCTGGCACATCCCGAACAATCCGACCCGGCGTTTTTCAGCGCCACGGTAATGAAAATCTGGCAACTGCGTGATGGCATTCAGGACGCCAGCTGGCGCAACAATGGCGGCGCTATGCTGGCCTTTATGATGACGAATCTGCCTGCGCACCCAGAATGGCAGTTACAACCGGATTTGCGACTGGTCAGCAGTATGCGCTCAGCGCTGCTGCGTCAGATTGGTGCCAGCAATGCAGAGACCTCGCGCTATCAGAAGCTTATTGAACTGGTGTCCCGTGATTATGCCGATATGACGCTCAGTGAGATGGTCAGCGGCACCGACAGCAGCAGGTTGTTCAATACCGATGAAACCGTGCCGGGCATCTTTACCCGCAAAGCGTGGGAAGAAGCAGTGCAACCGGCGATTGAGCAAGCAGCGAAAGTACGGCGCGATGAAATCGACTGGGTGCTGAGTGATAACAAAACTGCCAGCAACAATGATCTCTCTCCGGAAACGCTGCAAGCGCGGCTGACAGATCGCTATTTCTCCGATTACGCCGGAGCCTGGCTGAAATTTCTCAACAGCCTGCAATGGCAGCGGGCGGAGAGCCTGTCGGAATCGATTGAACAGTTAATCCTGCTGGCCGATATACGCCAGTCACCTTTGATTGCGCTGATGAACACGCTGAATATGCAGGGCCGGACGGGGCAAACTGGCGGTAATCTTACCGATTCGCTGGTGAGCTCTGCAAAGAATCTGCTCAGCAGTGACAAAACCCACGCCATCGCAAGACCGCAAGGTGCAAGTGGTCCAATGGATGACGCTTTTGGCCCCTTGCTGGCACTTACCGATACCGGCGCAGCGGCTAAAGATAGCCTCAGCCTGCAAACATTCCTGACACGTATCACCCGTGTTCGTCTGCGACTGCAGCAGGTAACCAACGCGCCGGATCCGCAGGCCATGATGCAGTCGTTAGCATTGACGGTGTTTCAGGGCAAAGCCGTTGATCTCACTGACACCCGCGATTACGGCAGTCTGATTGCTGCCAGCCTCGGGCAGGAGTGGAGCGGGTTTGGTCAGGCGGTATTTGTCGAACCGATGGTGCAGGCGTGGGAGCAGGTGCTCAGCCCCACCGCTGAAAGCATTAACAGCCAGTGGCAGAACGATGTTGTCACGCCGTGGGATCAATCGTTTGCCGACCGCTACCCGTTTGCCAACCGGCAAAGCGACGTCTCCTTACCGCATTTAGCGCAGTTTATGCGTACCGACACCGGGCGTATCGCGCAGTTCGTTAACAGTCGCCTCGGTGGCCTGCTACGGCTCGAAGGCGATCGCTGGGTGCCGGATGCAATGAACAGCCAGGGACTGACGTTCGATCCTGCTTTTCTCAGCGCGCTTAATAAACTGACGCACATCGCGAACACCGCATTTGTCCGGGGAGATGTGGAACTGCATTTCCAGATGATGGCAAAACCTTCCCGCGACATAGTGGAATCGGAGCTGACGGTGGATCGCCAGAAGCTGCAATATTTTAATCAGGAAGAGAGCTGGCAAACGCTGAACTGGCCAGACAACCGCTGGCAGCCACAAACCACGCTGACCTGGCGCAGCACCCGTACCGGAACCCGCATTTATGCCGATCACCCTGGAAGCTGGGGCCTGATCCGCCTGCTGGATAGAGCCCGCATCACCGATCTGGGCAGCAACATCTACCGTGTTGTCTGGCCGACGCCGGACGGGCTGGCGCTTAACTACCAGATTCGCACGGAACTCGGCAGCGGCCCGCTGGCGCTACTCGAGTTGCGTGGATTCCGCATGCCTGCGCGGATATTTATTTCCGATACACAGAGTGAAGTTGCGCATCAGCGAGGTGAACAATAATGGCTCGTTTCGCCCATGTGTTGTTGATTTGCTGCGCGGCAACATTGCTGAGCAGTTGTGGCGCATGGCAAAAAACCAAACAGGGAACAGCAAGCATTGCCGATGCCGTGTTTTATCGCCAGGTCAACACCCTGCACCTGACCTTCACTGCGCGTACAGCGATCAATCAGGACGACGCCCAGCAGTCGATGTCTTTGCGCCTGATTATTTTGCAGCTCAGCACGCGTCAACGTTTCGATGAAGCCGAATATAGCAGCCTGCTGGTACAGCCAGATTGGGTGCTGAAAGAGAGTCTGGTGGCGCAACGTCAGCTCAGCGTCATGCCGGGACAAAGTGTCAGCCTGGATATGCCAATGGAGAAGCAGGCGCAGTTCGTCGCAGTCGTGGGCTTGTTTCGCCAGCCGGACCGGGAGCGCGGCACATGGAAACGGGTGCTGAGCCGTGAGGAGCTTGATCCGGACACACCGCGCACGATTGAAGTAAGGGATAACACCCTGAGTTTGGAATTGTTGAAGTAACTATTCAATTTAACGGCAGGAGCCACAAAGTGACGCTATACGATATAAAACCGAAGTTTCAGAATTTATTAAGACCGCTGGTCGTCAGGTTACATGCGCAGAGTATCACTGCGAACCAGGTAACGTTGTTTGCCATGCTCACCTCTGTGGTGCTGGGCGCATTGTTGATGTGTTTTCCCGATCCGCGCTTTTTTATCACCCTGCCCGTTTTCCTGTTTTTCCGCATGGCGTTAAACGCCATTGATGGCATGTTAGCCAGGGAATTCAATCAGCAATCCACCCTTGGGGCAATGCTCAACGAGGTGGGTGACATTATCTCCGACGCCGCACTCTACCTCGCTTTCGCGTTTGTTACAGGCATCTCTCCCTGGTGGGTTGTGCTGGTGGTGCTACTTTCCTGGCTGAGCGAATTTTGCGGTGTGATGTGCCAGACGCTGAACGGCATGCGTAGCTACCGTGGTCCGTTGGGCAAAAGTGATCGCGCATTTATTTTTGGTGCTCTCGGCCTGGCGATTGCGCTGTGGCCGCAGTCTATCGGCTACGCTGACGCAGTGTTTGTCCTTGCCGCCCTGTTGCTGTGTTGGACCAGCCTGAATCGCTGCCGCAATGCGATGGAGGCGAAAAATGGCTGACTCCAGACACGTGCTTTATTACTGCCTGGGCGGTATCTTCGGCGTTCTCATTCTGGCAACGCTGATTATTTTTGTGCTGAGAAAGTGCCGCCCACAACGCAACTGGGTGGAATTGCAGCAGCGCGTGAATAGCTGGTGGGTAATCATCTGCCTGTTCTCGTTAGCAATGCTGTCGCCGAAGTGGCTGGCGCTGACCTTTTTCGGCTTCATCAGCTTCCTGTCGTTAAAAGAGTATCTGACGCTAGCCCCCACGCGGCGTTCTGACAGTATGCCGCTGCTGTGGATGTATGCCGCGATCCCGGTGCAATATCTCTGGACCGGCATGGCCTGGTACGGCATGTTCATCATTTTTATCCCGGTTTACGTCTTCCTGTTCCTGCCGGCTCGCATGGTGATTGCCGGTGATACCAAAGGTTTTCTGCACTCTGCATCGGTGATGCACTGGGGCATGATGACCACCGTGTTCGCTCTGAGCCACGTTGCCTACCTGATGACCTTACCCGGTGCCGACGCCAGTGCCGGTGCGCTATTGGTGTTCTTCCTCGTTGCGCTGACTGAGCTGAATGATATTGCCCAGTACCTGTGGGGTAAATCGCTGGGCAGGATTCGAGTGACGCCCAAAGTTAGCCCGAATAAGACGCTGGCCGGTCTACTAGGTGGCATCTTTACCACCATGTTGCTGGCTGTGATTCTTGGCCCACTGCTTACACCGATGAGTTATCTCCACTCGCTGGGTGCTGGGTTGATTATTGGTGCAAGCGGCTTTTGCGGCGATGTGGTGATGTCGGCGATCAAGCGCGATTTTGGTGTGAAGGATTCCGGCAAATTGCTGCCCGGACACGGTGGCATTTTGGATCGACTCGATTCACTGATCTACACCGCGCCGCTGTTCTTCCACTTCTATTACTACTTCTACGTGTAGGAGGCGCACATGAACCGAATGCTGCGCTGGATCTTTACCCTTTGCATCGCTTATCCGGTGGTGTGGATCTGGCTGGGTGTCGCCGTTGCCAACCGCAAGAAGCTACCGAAAACAGGCCCGGCGATGATTGTGGCGAACCATAACAGCCATCTGGATGTGCTGACGCTGTTCACGCTGTTTCCCCTTTCGACGCTGGTGAATGTACAGCCGGTTGCTGCGGCTGATTACTTCCTGAAAAACAAAGTGGTGGGTTGGTTTGCGCTCAAGGTGATTGGCATCATCCCGGTATATCGCGGGGCGCATCAGGCTAATCCGTTGCAGGCCTGCGTCGATGCACTGGCGGAAAAGAAAATCGTGATTATTTTCCCGGAAGGCACGCGCGGCGAGCCGGGGAAACTGTCAGAAATTAAATCTGGCCTGTGGCATCTCAGCCAGCAGTGCCCGGATGTGCCCATCATTCCGGTCTATATGCACGGACTGGATCGCTCAATGGGTAAAGGTCAAAAAATACCGGTGCCGTTCTTTATCGATATTTATATCGACGATCCGCTGCGTTATCAGGACAACAAGGCTGAATTTAAAAGCGCGTTATTAAATCGTTTTGTCGAATTACAACAGCAAGCCATAAGGAAATCATCATGAGCCAGGAAGGACGTTTATTTCAGGAAGGATCTTTTTCAACCAGCGACGGTGAATCTCTCTATTTTCGCCACTGGCCCGCGCAGGATGCGCAGAGCAAAAAAGTGATTGTACTATTTCATCGCGGGCATGAGCACTCAGGTCGTTTGCAGCATGTTGTCGATGAGTTGCTGATGCCGGATGCCCATTTTTACGCCTGGGATGCGCGTGGACACGGACATTCGCCGGGAGAGCGAGGTTACAGCCCAAGCCTGGCTCGCTCAGTGCAGGACGTCGATGAATTTGTTCGCTTTGTCGCTGAACAAGCAAAGGTAAACATTGAAGACATTGTTGTGATTGCGCAAAGCGTCGGTGCGGTGTTGGTTGCCACCTGGGTGCATGACTACGCGCCTAAAATCCGCGGTATGGTGCTGGCATCGCCAGCGTTTAAGGTGAAGTTGTATGTGCCTTTCGCTCGCGCGGGTTTAGGTTTGCTGCAACGTATTCGCGGTCTATTTTATGTGAACTCTTACGTCAAAGGGAAATTTCTCAGCCACGACCCAGAGCGTATTAGCAGCTTTGAGCAGGATAAACTCATCACCCGTCAGATTGCGGTGAATATTCTGCTGGATCTGTATAAAACGGCGGAGCGCATTGTTTCTGATTCTGCCGCCATCACCGTGCCAACACAGCTGCTGATTTCCGGCGATGATTTTGTGGTGCACACCCAACCGCAGAAAAAGTTCTATCAGGCTCTGCGTAGCGCCATTAAAGAGCAGCATATTCTGCCCGGTTTTTATCACGACACGCTGGGAGAAAAGGATCGCCAGCTTGCCTTCGATAAAATGAAGCCGTTTATCGAACAGCTTTACCACGCTGCACCTTACACCTTCGATTACAGCAATGAAGATCAGTGGAGTCCGGGCGCTGATGCATACCGTGAGTTGCAGGCACCACCTAAGCGCTGCTCACTACAAGGCATGTCTTACGCTTCACTGAGTTTTGGCATGAAAACCATTGGCAGGCTGTCTAAAGGCATGCGCCTGGGATATGAAACCGGTTTTGACTCTGGCAGCACGCTGGATTACGTCTACCGCAACACGCCTGAAGGCACCGGCATTGTTGGTCGCATCATCGACCGGCAGTACCTCAACAGCATTGGCTGGCGCGGCATTCGCATGCGCAAAGAAAATATCCAGCAGGTGATTGCGCAGGCCGTAGCAAAACTGCAAGAGCACAATTTGCCGGTTCGCGTGGTCGATATTGCCGCGGGACATGGCCGCTACGTTCTTGATGCGCTGGAGAAACAGCCGGGAATTGAAAGTATCTTGCTGCGAGATTACAGCGATCTGAATGTGGAGAAAGGCCAGGCGATGATTGAAGCGCGTCAATTAGGCCACCTCGCGCAGTTTAAAAAAGGCAATGCCTTTGATTATGACTCGCTCGCCACACTCGCGCCTGCGCCAACGCTGGGCATTGTCTCCGGCCTGTATGAACTGTTCCCGAGCAACCAATTAATCAAAACATCGTTGGCCGGGTTAGCCGCAGCCATTCCGCCGGGCGGCGTGCTGGTTTATACCGGGCAACCGTGGCATCCGCAGTTGAAAACCATCGCATGGACCTTAACCAGCCACCAGAACGGCATTCCCTGGTTGATGCGCGTGCGCAGCCAGAATGAGATGGATACGCTGGTCGAAGACGCTGGATTTGAGAAGTGCCACCAGCTGATCGATGAGTTTGGCATCTTTACCGTGTCGCTGGCGGTAAGAAAATAGCATGACTGAATCGTTGCTGACACAACGCCCTTTTAGCCCCTGGAAACAGGGGCTTTGCTGGCTTATGTTGCTGGGGCCACTGTTTTTTCTCAGCTATGGGCAGGTTAATACCTACACCGCGACCCGCGATGATGTAGAAAGCCTGGTGTTTGCCTGGGAACGTTCGATTCCATTTGTTCCCTGGACTATCGTGCCTTACTGGAGCATCGACCTGCTTTACGGTATTTCGCTGTTCATCTGCACATCAAGACAAGAGCTGATGCGTCACGGCTATCGCCTGCTTGCAGCATCGCTGGTGGCGTGTGCAGCGTTTTTACTTTTCCCGCTGAAGTTTACCTTTACGCGCCCGGAAACCCAGGGTGCCTTCGGCTGGTTGTTCCGCCAGCTTGAACAGTTTGATTTGCCCTATAACCAGGCCCCTTCGCTGCACATTATTCTGACCTGGCTGCTCTGGCTGCGCTTTCGCCAGCATCTAAATAGCAATGCGAGAATCGTTGCGACCAGTTGGTTCCTGCTGATTGCTGTATCCGTACTGACCACCTGGCAGCACCATTTTATCGATGTAATTAGCGGGATTGTGGTCGCGGTCATCATCAGCTACCTGATTCCGATTAGAGGAGAATGGCGCTGGCAGCGGCCAACTCTGCACGCGCGACGTCTTGCTGGCAAATATTGCCTGGGTGGAATGCTGTTTTTACTGGCGGGGATAGCGATTCCCAGTGGTTATTTGCTGTTGTGGCCTGCCATGGCGCTGCTGGCAGTGGCTGCGGGCTATGCCGGATTGGGCGTGACGGTATTCCAGAAAAGCCGTTGCGGCAACTTATCTCTCTCCGCACGCCTGCTGCTTCTGCCTTATTTGGCAGGTGCAGGGATTTCCCGCCGCTGGTTTTCCCGGCATACCGCGCAAAGTAATGAGATTGTCGCTGGCGTATCGTTGGGCAGGTTTCCGGACAAGGCGGAGCAAGATTTTGCCGTTTTTGATCTGACTGCAGAATTTCACAAAGGCAACCGGAACGCACAGAGATGGCAGGCCTATCCGCTGATGGATCTACTGGTGCCAGACATTGAGCATTTGCGCACTGCAGTAAGACAGCTCCAGCAACTGCATCGGGAAAGTGACAAGGTGTTGGTTTGCTGCGCGCTGGGTTTATCGCGCAGTGCCACGGTGATAGCGGCGTGGCTGCTGGCGGAAGGACATGCAGCTTCTGTCGTTCAGGCCGTTGAACTCATTAAGTCCCGACGCCCGCAGATTGTACTCACCCCTGCACACATTGAAATCCTGGAAGCCTTCAGCAAGGAACAGCTATGTCAGACATCATGATGACCAACCGAATTGTGCAAATTCATCTGGCAAGCTGGCGCTACTTTGCCGCTCTGACGCTGCCACCGCTGGCGCTGATACTCAGCCTTTTCTACTCCGCGCTGAGTCTGCCGTTGATGTTGTTGTTTTTCATCACACATTACTACTGCTGGCGTTTATGGCTTGATGAACGGCTCTTCGCCTTGCTCAACAACGAAGACGACCTTGCTGAGTTTGACCTGGGCATGGCGCAGCTGTGGCCGAAAAAATTTGCCCGGCCGCGTTCTCTGGCAGATCGCCTGCACGGAACAAGAGTCATGTTTTACCGGGCAATGATCTCCTTACTGGTGTTGTGGTTGGTTTCACTCTGCTCAGTGATTTATCTGGCACTCACGCTGGGTGAGTAGGTGAACAATGAACGATCATGATTTCCTAAAATATTTCGACAGCGAAATGCGTTATCTGAAAGCGGCTGCGCAGGAGTTTGCGGAGCAGTATCCGGAGGCGGGACGGCGACTGGGCGTAGACGGAAAATCTCTGAAGATGGATGACTCAGTCGAGCAACTGTTTCAAGGCTTCTCGCTGATGATGGCGCAGATGCGTCGCAAGATTGATGACGATATTCCTGAGCTGACGGAGCCGCTGCTCGGGCATCTGCTGCCCGTGGTGAACCGCACGCTGCCATCAATGTCAGTGGTGGAACTTACGCCCGATAGCGTCGCTAAGGTACGTGATGCGCTGCTGCCGGAAGGCACAATGCTGCTGACCCGACCGATGGATATCACTGGCCTGCGCTGCCCGTATCGCACTATCGATGCGCTAAAGTTGCATCCGCTGACGCTGGGCGAGATAACGACGCCCTTCCATCCTGATGGACACCAGATGATCTCCCTGCGGTTTTCACTTAGCCCTCAGGCAGATCCGAGCCAAATCGATCTCAGCGATATCCCGCTCTACATCCACGGAGATCGCCCGGTGCAGTCAATGATGTATCAGGCTCTAACCAACCAAATTGAAAGAATTACTGTTCGTCAGCCGCAGAGCGATAACTGTGATCCAAAACCCTTTAGTGGCGACATCCGCGCCCGCTGGCAGCAGCACTGGCACTCGGTCTGGCCGGAAAGCGATAGCCCAGCCTTGTGCGGCGAAGTGCGCCCACTGCTGGAATATTTCAGTTTCCCGGCTCGCTACGCCTTCTTTACTCTATCGGGGCTCAACACGCTTCTCTTCAACGAAAGCTGCCGCGAGGTGATTCTCGATATTCACCTCAGTCAGCCACTTCCGCGTGATATTTTGCTGCCGGCAGATGCGCTGCGCATTCACTGCGTGCCGGTAATTAACCTGTTTACGCTGAACGCCGAGCCGCTGAAGGTGAAACCTGCGGTGCTCGATTATCGTCTGCGTCCGCACCGCCTGCACGATCTGCACACTGAGATTTACAGTGTTGATGAAGTTGCCGCCAGCGAAATACTGGATAAACGGCGTTATGTGCCGTATCGGCAATTCCGGCAAAAAGGTGGCATGTTGCAACGCAAAGAATCCTGGCCGGAGCGATATTTCCATACGCGTGTCTGGCGGGGTGTCAGCGGTCTTTATGAAACCTTGCTGATGTTGGGTGGCGATGAAAGCGAGACCGATCTGGCCGAGGATGATGCCACGCTATTTATGAACATCACCTGCACCAATGGTAACTATCCGCGCATGGCGCTGGAGAAAGCCGTGTTTGATGGAATCGCGGTAACCGGCAACCTGACGTTGCAGTGCACAACGCGTCATCCCCCTTCTATGCCTTATTACCCGCCAACCACGCAGTTGTATCAGTGGCATGTGATGTCGCTGCTGCATCCGCGCGCGCTGAGCCAGATGATTAACGACGCTGAAAGCCTCCGAGCCGTGCTGGCGCTGTTTGACTGGAGTAATGACGATAACAATCGCCGTCGCATCAGCGGTATTCGTCACGTCAGCTGGCATCAGGACTATAACTCATCGTATCACTGGCACGGCGTGCGTATTCGCGTGGCGCTCGATGAAACCCAGTTCAGCGGCATCGGCGATGCCCGCCTGTTCTGCGAGCTGCTGGAGCAGTTCCTGACGCAGTACGCCAGCGTTGTGCGTTTTACCCAGCTGACGGTGCTGCTGACCGCTTCGGGCACCGAGTGGGCCTGGCCGGAGCGGCGCATTGACAGGGTGCTGATGTGAGCGAAGAAAACAAAAAACCGTTCTGGCTGGACGATAACGGCAATGACCAGACCGCGCAGTACAACTTTTACCGCTTCTGCCAGCTGCTGGAGCAGACGACCGGCAGCCGTCTTGGCACGGGCCGCACGCCAGAGAGCGATCCGGTGCGCTTTCGTCCCAATCCGCATCTGGGCTTTCCCGCTGGAGAGTTGAAACGCACAGAAAGTGACGCCGATAATCCGTATGCGATACCAACGGTCCGAACCAACTTCTTCGGCTTGTACGGTGTTGATTCGCCGCTGCCCACCAGCATCATCGATGATATCAACCAAGGGCGTGACGGAGCTGATGCGATGGCGGCGTTTCTGGATATCTTCAATCATCGGCTGATGACGCAGTTTTACCGCATCTGGCGCAAGTACAGCTATCCGGCCACCTTTGAGCCGGGCGGTACGGATGCGGTTTCGCAAAGCCTGATGGCGTTAACCGGCATAGCCCACAGCGGTGACCAACCTTCGTCACGCCTGCTGGCGATACTAAAACCGTTGCTGCATACCACGCACACTGCTGAAGGCATCGCTGCGGTTATACGCAGCCAGGCACCGAACACCAAAGTTGAAGTGTTCGCACACCATCCGGTGACGATGCCGGTGGCAAAACGCGCCCAGCTTGCAATGTGCAGCGGCATGACGCTCGATCAGAATCCGATACTAGGCGATGAAACCCGCGTGGCTGATTACTGCTCACGGGTTGAGCTTTCAACAGACGATCCTGATGAGGCAAAGGGTTGGATGCCTGATGGACAGCTCAGGCAGGATGTGATGGCGCTACTGCGCACGTATCTGGGCTGTGACTATGATTTGCGGTTTTGGCTGACTATTCCAACTAGATTGCTGCCAATGCCGCGACTGGGTGATGCCGGGTTGTTTGATGGATACAATATGATGCTGGGGTTGAGGGAGGATAATCTGAGTGCGATGCCGGAAACGGTTCGTATCAAAGTGGGAAAGCTGCGGAAAAGTCACATTAAATAACATAAACATCGAGAGTGAATCAATGGAAGAAATAAACTCAACAATTAACTTCTCAACTTTAATAAGCACCGAGTCGCTTAAGCTATCTCTAGGTGTACTTATCCCTGGGTTAATTAAAGCCGCGTGGCCCCTTATAAAAAGGTTGGCAGGTATTCATTATGCTGAGAAAGCCACTGTCACTGAAAAAAGAGCAAAAGCACTTAGCTGCATTTCCGAGCTGTACACAAAAAGTATAAATACCGCCACGGAGAATGCTGTTAAGGCACTATATGATGTAATAGGAATGCAGTACTCGGTAAAAATAAACGAGCTGCTTTTGACATTCCTTAGAGAGCGAAACATCAGCTATGAAGACCGAGACTTTCAAGGCTTTATTAAAACCCCTTGCATCAAGGACATTCAGAACGACTCGTTTAATAGTTACAATAAACGGTACAGGAAGTTAAGAGGTTTGCAACTCGCATTCATCAGTATCATTTCGCTGATTCTTCTCACTGCTTTATTTATATTTGCAGAAATAGCTAAAACCTCATCAGGTACCGAACAAGTGTTTTTCATTGCACTCGCTATGTCAGCCTATTTTTTAAATGTGTTTTGGTTCCTTTTCATGATGAGTCAGTTTGAAAGATTCAGAAGAGCAAGGATTTTTTACAGAACATTTTCTCCATGGCTGCAACAAAAATTGCGTGAGGAAGCTGATATTCAGATAAAACAACAACAGAAGCTGAACTGGCAGAATAGATATTTGCGCACAGACACGCAAATGCTACATCACTTTTATGAGTAATCGTCTTTTGGGTTACGATCCTGGAATGCACCATCCAGACGATAGTAATATTTCGACTGGTAACAACTGAACGCTTATGTACCTTTAATAATAGGTAGCTTTATATTTGGCTTAGTTTTGTAAAAATGCCCAACTCCAATTGTATGATTGAAATACATTAACGAAACGCCTAATTTGTGTAAAATCATCACACTTTCATGAACTCAACCTAACCGGAAATGCTATGGCTGGCGTGAACAAAGCTCAACTGACTGAAACCGATATCGTGACGAAATTCATCCTACCAGCAGTCAAGGCTGTTGGTTGGGATGACATGACGCAGATTCGCCAAGAGGTGAAGCTACGAGATGGCAAAGTCGTCGTTCGTGGCAAGTTAGCATCCCGCCAAAAAGTGAAATCTGCCGACATTGTTCTCTATTACAAGCCCGGCATACCGTTGGCAGTCATTGAAGCGAAAGCCAACCAGCATGAAATCGGCAAAGGCATGCAGCAAGGGTTAGGCTATGCCGCTTTGTTAGAAGTCCCATTCATCTTCGCGTCCAATGGCGATGGCTTCATCTTTCACGATAAAACCCACCCTACTCAGCTCGAACGTGAAATTACACTAGATGATTTTCCAACACCAACCGAGTTATGGGAAAAGTTCTGTATCTGGAAAGGTTATACCGCCGAACAGTTGCCTATCATCTCCCAGGATTACCATGATGATGGTTCCGATAAGTCACCACGCTATTATCAGCTTCAGGCAATCAATAAAACCCTTGAGGCTATCTCAGCAGGCCAAAGTCGCATATTGTTGGTAATGGCTACTGGAACCGGAAAAACGTATACAGCGTTCCAAATCATCTGGCGATTGTGGAAAGGCAAACATAAGAAACGCATTCTATTTCTAGCCGATCGTAACATTCTGGTAGATCAAACCCGCATCAACGATTTCCAGCCTTTCGGCCAAGCTATGACAAAAATCACTGGCCGCACGGTTGATCCCGCTTATGAAATTCATCTGGCGTTATATCAGGCATTGACTGGACCCGAAGAGCAAGATAAGGCTTATAAGCAAGTTGCCCGTGACTTTTTCGACCTGATCATCATTGACGAATGCCATCGTGGCAGCGCCGCTGATGACAGCGCCTGGCGCGAAATATTGGAATATTTCAGTAGTGCAACACAGGTTGGCTTGACCGCAACACCGAAGGAAACGCATGAGGTTTCAAACACCGATTACTTTGGTGAGCCGGTTTATACCTATTCGCTTAAGCAAGGTATTGAGGATGGTTTCCTGGCTCCTTATAAAGTGGTACGCGTCGATATCAATGTAGACTTGCAGGGTTGGCGTCCATCGAAAGGGGAAGTCGATAAAAATGGCGAGTTGATAGAAGACCGCATCTACAACCAAAAAGATTTCGATCGCAATTTAGTGATTGATGAGCGCACCCAACTGGTGGCGGAAACCATCACGGATTACCTCAAGCGCACCAATCCAATGGATAAAACCATCGTCTTCTGTAATGACATTCCCCATGCAGAGCGGATGCGGCGTGCACTGGTAAATCTCAACGCTGCGCAAATGAAAGAAAACGACAAATACATCATGCGCATCACAGGTGATGAGATTGAGGGTAAAAACCAGCTCGATAACTTTATTAATCCGAAGAAGCCATACCCAGTCATCACCGTAACATCGGAACTGATGACAACTGGCGTGGATGCCAAAACCTGTAAGCTGGTTGTGCTTGAGCAAAATATCCAATCGATGACCAAGTTTAAGCAGATCATCGGACGCGGTACGCGTATCGATGAACGCTACAACAAACTCTGGTTTACCATTCTGGATTTCCGAAAAGCGACCGAGCTGTTCGCAGATGAGCGCTTTGATGGCTTGCCGGTGAAAGTCATAACCACTACGCAAGAAGAGGTTGCCGATCCTGATTCCGATTTTGATGAACAACTAGAAGACGAAGCGCTGGATGCCGATAGTCAACCTGATCATGCAGAAGATATATCACCAAGTTATCCATCTGACTCGGCAACGGAAGCGGAACCTGAAGGTGAACTGCCGGAGTCTGACGAAGAACGACGTAAGAAGTTTTACGTAAGAGGTGTTGTTGTTAACGTTCTTTCTAAACGTGTTCAGTATTACGACGCTGATGGCAAACTGGTCACCGAGTCTTTCCAGGATTACACCCGCCGCACGCTGATGAAAGAGTACGCATCATTGAATGACTTTGTTCAGCGTTGGCAAGGTGCTGAGCGTAAGCAGGCCATTATCGAAGAGCTGGAACAGCAAGGCATTATCTGGGATGTACTGACCGAAGAAGTCGGCAAAGATCTGGATCCCTTTGATATGCTTTGCCATGTCGTTTATGGACAGCCGCCGCTTACCCGCCGTGAACGCGCGGATAACGTACGCAAGCGCAACTACTTCACTAAGTATTCTGAATCGGCGCAAGCTGTGCTGAGTAGCTTGCTCGACAAATATGCCGATGCTGGCGTGAAAGAAATCGAAGATATCCAGGTACTGAAGCTCCGTCCTTTTGATACCATGGGCCGCCCTTTAGAAATCATCAAAAAGAACTTTGGTGACAAGGAAAGCTACATGAGTGCCGTTAGCGATTTGGAAAAAGAAATCTACGATCTGCCCCCTCGCTCGGCCTGATCCTCTTTCAATGTCTGTCATCGTGGCAAATGCACGGTGGCAGACTTTTTTTATTACGGAAACCGCAACAAACATGTCTATCAGCTCAGTGATCAAGTCCTTACAGGACATCATGCGTAAAGATGCCGGTGTTGATGGCGATGCGCAGCGCTTGGGTCAGCTTTCATGGCTACTGTTTTTGAAAATTTTCGATACTCAGGAAGAAGAGCTTGAGCTGGAAATGGATGCTGAAGAATATCGTCTGCCTGTTCCTGCAAGATATCTTTGGCGCAACTGGGCAGCTGATGCAGAAGGAATCACGGGCGACGCACTGCTTGAGTTTGTGAATGATGATCTCTTCCCTGCCCTGAAAAACCTGACTGCACCTCGCGATAAAAATCCGCGCGGCTTTGTGGTGCGGGAAGCCTTCAGCGATGCCTATAACTACATGAAAAACGGTACGCTGTTGCGTCAGGTGATCAATAAACTTAACGAGATCAACCTCGGGGACAGCAACGAACGCCATATGTTTGGCGACATCTACGAACAAATTCTGCGGGATTTGCAGAGCGCAGGTAACGCTGGTGAATTTTATACACCACGTGCCGTAACCCGTTTTATGGTTAACCGCATCGACCCTAAATTGGGTGAGCGAGTTATTGATCCTGCCTGCGGCACCGGCGGATTTCTGGCCTGTACCGTTGATCACATACGAGAAAATTACGTCCATAACACCGACGATCACCAAACGCTGCAGAAGCAGATTCACGGTGTTGAGAAGAAACAGCTCCCGCACTTGCTTTGTACCACCAATATGCTGCTGCACGGTATTGAAGTCCCGGTGCAGATTCGCCATGACAACACGCTGAGTAAGCCGCTCTCTTCCTGGGACGAGCAATTCGATGTCATCGTTACGAACCCGCCGTTTGGTGGTACAGAAGAAGACGGTATTGAGAAAAATTTCCCTTCTGAAATGCAAACGCGCGAAACCGCTGATCTCTTTCTGCAACTGATTGTGGAAGTACTAGCGGACCAAGGTCGCGCTGCTGTCGTGCTGCCGGATGGCACGCTGTTTGGTGAAGGAGTGAAAACCAAGATTAAAAAGCTGCTTACGGAAGAGTGTAACCTGCACACCATCGTGCGTTTGCCGAACGGCGTGTTTAACCCGTATACCGGTATTAAAACCAATATTCTGTTCTTCACCAAAGGCCAGCCGACTAAGGATATTTGGTTCTACGAACATCCTTACCCAGATGGTGTGAAGAACTACAGCAAAACCAAACCGATGAAGTTTGATGAGTTCCAGACGGAAATCGATTGGTGGGGCAATGAAGCCGACGGTTTTGCCAGCCGTGAAGAGAGCAACCAGGCATGGAAAGTCAGTATCGACGACATCATCGCGCGTAACTTCAACCTGGATATCAAGAACCCGTATCAAGGCGAAATTATCAGCCATGACCCGGATGAATTGCTGGCGCAGTATCAGACACAACAGGCGGAAATCAGCGAACTGCGTAACCAGTTGCGTGACATCCTTGGAGCTGCGCTGGTAGGCAATAAGAGGGCGAACTGATGACCGTTGAGAAGCTGATCACCGATCATATCGATATCTGGTCTTCTGCCCTTCAAACCCGCTCCACCGCCGGGCGTGGCAATAATGGCAAAATCGATCTTTATGGCATTAAGAAACTGCGCGAGCTGATTCTGGAACTGGCAGTACGCGGCAAACTGGTGCCGCATGACCCGAATGATGAACCGGCGTCTGAGTTAGTGAAGCATATTGCGGCTGAAAAAGCGGAGCTGGTGAAGCAAGGAAAAATCAAGAAGCAGAAGCCGCTGCCAAAGATAAGCGAAGATAAAAAGCCGTTTGAATTACCGGTGGGATGGGAATGGGTAAGATTTGGAGACATTGCTGAAATAGAAAGAGGTGGATCACCAAGACCTATTAAAGATTATATAACCACCGATGAAGACGGCCTTAACTGGATAAAAATTGGCGATACCGATATTGGTGGGAAATATATTTATTCTGCAGATGAAAAAATAAAACCCTTAGGTCTTCACAAAACACGCATGGTATACCCTGGAGATTTTCTACTTACAAATTCAATGAGTTTCGGACGACCTTACATAACTCTTATCGAAGGTTGCATACATGATGGCTGGTTAAGAATATCTCCTCCATCATTATTAAACAAAGATTTTCTTTACCTATTACTGTCTTCACCATTTATTATAAAAGCTTTTAAAGAGAAAGCGTCTGGTGCAGTTGTATTGAACCTTAACGCAGATAAAGTACGTGAAACATTCATCCTTATTCCTTCATTAACTGAGCAGCAGCGAATTGTTTCAAAAGTTAATGAGTTAATGTCCACCTGTGACCAACTGGAACAGCAATCCCTGATCAGTTTGGAGGCACATCAGCAACTGGTTGAAACCCTGCTGACATCGCTGACCGCCAGCAAAAATGCTGCAGAACTCACCGAAAACTGGGCGCGAATTAGCCAGCATTTCGACACGCTATTTACTACCGAAGCGAGTATCGATGCGCTTAAGCAAACCATCCTGCAACTGGCGGTAATGGGAAAACTGGTACCACAAGACTCGAACGATGAACCCGCATCCGAACTGCTTAAACGTATTGAGCAGGAAAAAACGCAACTGGTGAAAGAAGGCAAAATTAAAAAACATAAATCGCTTCCGCCCGTTAGCGATGAAGAATTACCTTTTGAGCTGCCGGAAGGTTGGGAGTGGTGTCGTTTAGGAACGCTGTTTAGTTTTAAAAATGGCTATGCATTTAAAAGTGAATGGTTTAGCGATAATGGAATTCGATTGGTAAGAAACACCAATATATCCCATGGGTTTATTAATTGGTCTGATTCAGTGAGTTTACCTGAACCCATGCTCTCAGCGTTTAAAGATTTTATTTTGAATACAGGAGATGTGGTTATATCTCTGGATAGACCGGTAATTAATACTGGGTTGAAATATGCATTCATACGGGAGTGTGATTTACCCTGTCTTTTATTACAACGAGTGGCTAAATTTAGTAGTTTTGGAAAAAATATTCTTAGTGGTTTTTTAAGCAAATGGCTGGAGTCTAATTATTTTATTAATGCTATTGACCCAGGTAGAAGTAATGGTGTGCCACATATTTCAACAAAACAGCTTGAGATGACACTTTTCCCATTATTATCTCAAAATGAGCAGAACAAAATAATCATGAAAACTAATGAGCTTATGGAAGTTTGTGATCACCTCAAATCCCGCCTGCACTCTGCCCAACAAACTCAGCTCCAGTTGGCGGATGCCCTCACTGACGTAGCCTTAAACTAAGAAACATACGATGACGGCACTCGCGATAGAACATTTCTTGTTTGTCGGCGCGTGCCATACTTTCAGGAGGCAATTGAATAGATGAAATTTAAATTACTTATAGCTTATGCATTATCTTTTTCAGCATTTAATTCATATGCAGACTGTTGGATTGTCGGCAATCTTCATGGCATGAGCGCCATAAAATCACAATCATATAGATACTCTGAAGATGCCTTCTCAGGAAAAATATTCCATGTAATTGCTGATAAAGATCACTCGTCTGTGACAAACAGCGACCTTAACTACGTTGGGCTCAATCGCAAGTCTGTTTTGGGCACCTTCCTTAATGGGCAGAGCCGCACCGTTGAAACATGGAATATTTCTGATGATGATAAAAAGGTATTTTACACATTGACCAGAACTGGTTTCATTGATGATTTAGATGGTACAAAGTCTTTTGTCGGCGATGTTATAGGGAAATGTTAATAAAGAAACCGCCTGCGGGCGGTTTATAGAATTAATTCGATTAGCAGTTGACAGCTCAATTACTGCCATGCCCATCAGCCCAACTTGTTTGGAAATTATTTCGATAGCTTATTTTATGACTTCGTTTTCATGATTTTTTTAGTGGTGAATCGCCATAACTGCCAAATAATATCCTCAGCACTCTTTATCGATTTCAATTAACAACTTCACTATCGAGCACATCCTTGATGATTTAATAACCTTCGTCATCAACATAATGGGGGGATGGGAAAGCATTGAGAGGGTTCGTCGCTACGCGCTTAGCCACTGAATCATTCAGCGGAGCACGCGCAAAATTGACTCACTTTTCGGAGTTTACGACACAAATACGACACAAGGGGAAGATCAGGTAGGATTGAAGCTGGCGTAAGTCATTGAAAGTAATTGGTACGCCCTACAGGATTCGAACCTGTGACCTACGGCTTAGAAGGCCGGTGCTCTATCCAACTGAGCTAAGGGCGCATAGTGATTGGGTCGGATTATACGTCCAGCGGCTCGCGCGTCAACGTTTTTGCCCTTGAACAGAAGCGGAGTGCTGCCAGATTAACCAAAACCCCTTAATGCCGCTTGCGCCATTCGCTCATTGACACCAGATTCCCGCCCTGCTCCGTTTCGCCTTCCAGCTCAATCCCTTGCTGCGTGAAGTGCGCATTGTACTGGTCACGCAGCGCATGCAGTTCCTGGCTGTCCGGCTCCAGCTGGCGCAGAAATCCCAACGCCAACAACAGCTGCTGACGTGAAATCAACGCAGAAAATCCAGCCCGGCTCAAAATGCCATGCCAGCGCTGCCTGTTTTCGTCGCTGCCATCGACAATCAGCACCTGCCAAATCAGCAGTACCGCCGCGCCATTGTGCTGATGCGTGTCGTTATCGCCCGCGATGTAATCGGTAAACTCTTTTGCCGCTTCTTTGCCCATCAGCGACAACATTGATTCGATATGCACCGGCGGCAGTTGCAACCGTTTATTGAGCGCCTGCACCGCATGGCGCGAGCTGGCCGTCAGCAGCTGAAAACCTACCACGAACACCACCGCCAGCGTGGCGAGAATTAACCAAATCATCACGTCATCCATCTCATTCACTGCCGGGCATCATAAGCGCTAACGCGGGCGGGCGCCACGGCGAAAAATCGGGAAAGCGGCGTTGATGGCGAATCTCTACCTGACAGCCGCACGCGCTTCTGACAGAATAGGCGCTATCCCCGATCTAACCCTCTACAGATGGATTTCCTCTCTGATGGCAGCAAAAATTATTGACGGTAAAACGATTGCGCAGCAGGTGCGCCTTGAGGTTGCCGAAAAAGTACAGCAGCGTCTGGCGGCCGGTAAACGTGCGCCCGGTTTGGCAGTTGTGCTGGTGGGTGAAAACCCGGCTTCACAGATCTATGTCGCCAGCAAACGTCGTGCTTGTGATGAAGTGGGCTTCATCTCCCGCTCGTACGATCTGCCCGCCACCACCAGCGAAGCCGAGCTGCTGGAGCTGATTGATACGCTCAACAACGACAACGATATCGACGGCATTCTGGTGCAGCTGCCGCTGCCAGCCGGCATCGATAACGTCAAAGTGCTGGAGCGCATCGTGCCAGACAAAGACGTGGATGGATTCCATCCGTACAACGTCGGTCGTCTGTGCCAGCGCGCGCCAAAACTGCGTCCGTGTACGCCGCGCGGCATCGTCACCTTGCTGGAGCGCTACAATATCGATACTTACGGCCTGAACGCCGTGGTGGTTGGCGCATCGAATATCGTTGGCCGTCCGATGAGCATGGAGCTGCTGCTCGCCGGTTGCACCACCACTGTCACGCACCGTTTCACCAAAGATCTGCGTCATCACGTTGAGCACGCCGATCTGCTGGTGGTTGCAGTCGGCAAGCCGGGCTTTATTCCGGGCGACTGGATCAAGCCGGGCGCGGTAGTCATTGATGTAGGTATCAACCGTCTCGACAGCGGCAAAGTGGTGGGCGATGTGGAGTTCGAAGCAGCTTCTGAGCGCGCCTCGTACATCACGCCGGTTCCAGGCGGCGTCGGTCCAATGACGGTTGCTACACTGATCCAAAACACGCTGACGGCGTGTGAAGAATTTCACGACATTGAGGAGGCATAATGGCCAGTTTTTCTCTCGGTAAACATGCCCACGTTGATTTGTGCGACCTGCTGAAACTCGAAGGTTGGGTGCAAAGCGGTGCGCAGGCGAAAGCCGTGATCGCGGAAGGCGAAGTGCGCGTCGATGGCGCGGTTGAAACGCGTAAGCGCTGCAAGATTGTTGAAGGCCAGAAGGTTGAGTTTGCAGGTTTTAAGATTACGGTTGTAGCGTAATTAGGTGGCGGTCGCCATGAATGGCGACCCTACAAGACGCGGGTTTCCCCTTCAATTTGCTCCAGCTCGATGTGATTCACCGGTGTATGCTGCGCAATCAGCGTCGCCAGTTTCGGTGAATGGCTGGTGATCCACAGCTGGCTGAACTGGCTGGCTTCGGCAATCAGGCGCGCCAGTGCCGGCAACAAATCTTCATGCAAACTGTTCTCCGGTTCGTTCAGCGCCATAAACGCCGGCGGACGCGGGCTGAGCAGCGCCACCACTAAGCAGAGAAAGCGCAGCGTGCCATCCGAGAACTCGGCGCTCTCTAGCGGACGCAAAATTCCACGCCGTGACATCAGCATCTGAAAACGCCCGTTCTGCACATCAACGTGAAATTCCGTGTCAGGAAACGCTTCGGCAATCACTTCGTGCAGCAACTCGACATGACCGCGTTCAACGATAGTGGCCCAGGCCGCCGCCAAATTACTGCCATCATGGCTTAGCACCGGCGCGCGTACGCCAATCTGCGGCGCACGAATCGGCGAACCTGGCCACACAGCAAATTCATGATAGAAACGCCACTGACGTAGCCTTTCACGCACCTGCGAAAGCTCCGGATACAGATGCGGTTCGCCCAGTTGCCCAAACAGCGACTCTTCGGGATACAGCACCGCCGGATAGGCTACGCGCTCACCTTGCACATTATGCAAAAAGGCGGTCTGATTTTGCCGCTGCATGATGCAGGAGGAAGGACGTCGCCGTTGGCCGCTCATCCACAAGCGCTCCTCTTTCACCAGCGGATCGAGATTGAACATGCTGGTGACGAGCGGCTCAGGAAAACCGATATCGAGCTGATAATCCATATCGTCCATTACCACCGCCAGCGCCAGACGTTTGGGATCGTGCCGACGATCGCCGCGCCGCAATCCGCCCGCCCACATCGCTTTTTGAATGCCGCCCTCTTCCGCCAGCGCCAGCGCTAAACGTCCGCTCGCCGCTTCGTGCAGAAGTCGCACCGCTTTATACAGGTTGGATTTGCCGCAGCCGTTCGGGCCGCTCACCACGTTGAGCTGCTGCAGCGGTAGCGTCAGATCGCGCACCGAGCGGAAGCCGTGAATATGAATCTGTTCAATCGCCATAATAAAAAAGGGCGATTTCTCGCCCTCTCCGGTTATTTGCGTCGCCAGCTGGAACCTTGAGGCCCATCCTCAACGATAACGCCCAACTCATTGAGCTTATCGCGCGCCACATCCGCCTGCGCCCAATCTTTGGCTGCACGCGCGTCGGAACGGGCTTTCACCCAATGCTCGATTTCCGCCACTTCATCGACATTCACCTGCGCACCGCTTTGCAGGAACAACTCGGGATCCTGCTGCAGAATGCCGAGCACGTTAGCGATCTGGCGCAGTTTCGCCGCCAGCGCATCAGCAGACGCTTTGTCTTCGATCTTCAGACGATTAACTTCACGCGCCATATCGAACAACACGGAATAGGCTTCCGGCGTGTTGAAGTCGTCATCCATCGCAAGACGGAAACGCGCCTCAAACTCTTCGCCACCCGCCGCCGTGGCGTTGGCATCGGTATGACGCAGCGCGGTGTACAAACGCTCAAGCGCGGCACGCGCCTGGTTGAGGTTATCTTCGCCGTAGTTGAGCTGGCTGCGATAGTGGCCCGACATCAGGAAGTAACGCACGGTTTCGGCATCGTAATGCTGCAACACATCACGCACGGTGAAGAAGTTATCCAGCGATTTCGACATCTTCTCGCGATCAACCATCACCATGCCGGAGTGCATCCAGTAATTCACATACGGGCCATCGTGCGCACAGGTGGATTGCGCCACTTCGTTTTCATGGTGCGGGAACATCAGATCGGAACCGCCGCCGTGGATGTCGAAATGAGTGCCGAGCTGTTTGCAGTTCATCGCCGAACATTCGATGTGCCAGCCTGGACGACCGTTGCCCCACGGCGAGTTCCACGCCGGTTCGTCGGCTTTAGACATCTTCCACAGCACGAAGTCCATAGGATTGCGCTTCACATCCGCCACTTCGACACGTGCACCGGCCTGCAGCTGCTCCAGATCCTGACGCGACAGCACGCCGTAATCTTTATCGCTCATCACGTCGAACATCACGTCGCCGTTGTCCGCCACGTACGCGTGCTTACGTTCAATCAGCGTGCCGACCAGCTCGATGATCTCATCGATATGGCGTGTCGCGCGCGGCTCCAGATCCGGCGGCAGAATGCCGAGCGCGGCGAAATCTTTGTGCATCTCGGCGATCATGCGGTTGGTCAGCGTTTCAATGCTTTCACCGTTTTGATTGGCACGCTTGATGATTTTGTCATCGATATCGGTGATGTTACGCACATACTTCAGCTGATAGCCCACGTAACGCAGATAGCGCGCCACCACGTCGAATGCCACAAAAGTACGCCCATGGCCGATATGACAGAGGTCGTAAACCGTGATACCACACACGTACATACCGATTTGACCGGCATGGATGGGTTTGAATTCCTCTTTCTGTCGACTCAGGGTGTTATAAATCTTTAGCATTGAACGGTTCCGTTTGTTTACGTGTGCGGGATTCGAACATTATAAAAATGTAGCCGGTTATTGTGCCGTATTTTTCTGACTTGTGCATCGCTCGGTTGCCAACTGCCGTCCGGTTACTGACGCGTTATTGGAAATTGTGATATAAGAAGCGTCTACAAAAATGCCCCGCCGCCTTGCAGGCGCGGCAGCGACACTGACGACAACCTTGACAGGAAGAAAATAATGGTCACTTTCCAGACGAACCATGGCGATATCGTAATTAAAACTTTCGATGACAAAGCGCCGGCTACCGTGAAGAACTTCCTGGAATACTGCGCGGAAGGTTTTTACGATAACACTATCTTCCATCGCGTAATCAACGGTTTCATGATTCAGGGCGGCGGTTTTGAGCCTGGCATGAAGCAGAAAGATACCAAAGCAGACATCCGCAACGAAGCGAATAACGGCCTGAAAAACACCAAAGGCACCCTGGCGATGGCGCGTACTCAGGCTCCACACTCTGCCACTGCCCAGTTCTTCATCAACGTGGCAGACAACGACTTCCTGAACTTCCGTGACGAAAGCCTGCAAGGCTGGGGTTACTGCGTGTTCGCTGAAGTGGTTGAAGGCCTGGACGTGGTTGAGAAAATCAAAGCGGTGAAAACCGGCCGCAGCGGCATGCATCAGGACGTTCCGGTTGAAGACGTTGTCATCCAGAAAGTGACTGTTAGCGAGTAATGTCGCGCACGCTGTTTATCGCAGATCTGCATCTGTGTAATGAAGAACCGGCAATTACTGCCGGTTTTCTGCATTTTTTGCAGGGAGAAGCGCGTTCCTGCGATGCGCTTTACATCCTCGGCGATCTGTTTGAAGCCTGGATCGGCGACGACGATCCTAATCCGCTGCATCAGCAAATCGCTGCGGCGCTCAAAGCCTTGCCGGTACCGAAATACTTCATCCACGGTAATCGCGACTTCCTGCTCGGCCAGCGTTTTGCGCGCGTTTCTGGCATGACGCTGCTGCCGGAAGAAAAGGTACTCGATCTCTACGGACATCGCGTGTTGATCATGCACGGCGATACCTTGTGCACCGACGATGAAGGCTATCAGCGTTTTCGCGCCAAAGTGCATCAGCGCTGGTTGCAGCGCCTGTTCCTCGCGTTACCGCTGCGTCTGCGCATGCGCATTGCCGCGCGTATGCGCAATGGCAGCAAGCAGGCGAATCAGCACAAGTCGGTCAGCATCATGGACGTCAATCAGTCCGCAGTGGAAGCCGCGATGACGCACCAGCAGGTGCCGATTTTGATTCACGGCCACACGCATCGTCCCGCCATTCACCCCTTCACGCTGCACGGCGAAAACGCCCAGCGCGCGGTACTCGGTGCATGGCATGAGAACGGATCGATGATCCAGCTTGATGCCAGCGGCGTCAGCCTGATCGAATTCCCCTTCTGAAATCCGGGCGTAAATGCCCGTTTTCCACCTACGCAACCGTTTTCCTTGCTGCCATCTCATGCTATTCTCTGTGCCCTTCTTCGCCTGCCCGCCCGGCCAGGTTCGTTTGTATATTCACAGGAGTTGACCGCATGTCATCCAACGCCGCCCCGGCCCGTATCGCCATTGTCATGGGTTCCAAAAGTGACTGGGCTACCATGCAGTTCGCCGAGGAAATTCTTAACAGCCTGGATGTTCCCTTCCACGTTGAAGTGGTCTCAGCTCACCGTACGCCCGACAAACTGTTCAGCTTCGCGGAAACCGCCGCCGACAACGGTTTTCAGGTGATCATCGCCGGTGCTGGCGGTGCCGCCCATTTGCCGGGCATGCTGGCCGCGAAAACGCTGGTGCCGGTGCTGGGCGTGCCAGTGCAAAGCGCGGCGCTGAGCGGCGTCGATAGCCTCTACTCCATCGTGCAGATGCCGCGCGGTATTCCGGTTGGAACGCTGGCGATTGGTAAAGCCGGTGCCGCCAACGCCGCCCTGCTGGCGGCACAGATTCTTGCGATCCACGACAGCGCGCTGTCAACACGCATCGCCAACTGGCGTCAAACGCAAACCGATGAAGTGCTGAACAACCCGGATCCGCGGGAGGACGCATGAAGCCGGTTTGCGTACTAGGTAATGGTCAGTTAGGCCGCATGCTGCGCCAGGCCGGTGAACCGCTGGGCATCGCGGTGTATCCGGTGGGGCTGGATGCAGAACCTTCTGCGCTGCCGATCGCCGAAAGCGTGATTACCGCCGAGATTGAGCGCTGGCCGGAAACCGCGTTAACCCGCGAACTGGCGAGCCATCCGGCCTTTGTGAATCGCGATATTTTCCCGCGCCTGGCCGATCGTCTGACGCAAAAACAGCTGCTCGATCAGCTGAACCTCGCCACCGCGCCGTGGCAGCTGCTGGCCGATAAAGCCGAGTGGCCAAACGTGTTCAGCACCTTGGGCGAACTGGCGATTGTGAAGCGTCGTACCGGCGGCTATGACGGCCGCGGTCAGTGGCGCTTGCGCGCCAACGAAACCGATGCGCTGCCGGATGAGTGCTACGGCGAATGCATCGTTGAGCAAGGCATTAATTTCAGCGGCGAAGTGTCGCTGGTCGGCGCGCGTGGACACGATGGCAGCACGGTGTTTTATCCGCTGACGCATAACCTGCATCAGGACGGCATTCTGCGCACCAGCGTGGCTTTCCCGCAGGCCGATGCCGCACAGCAACAGCAGGCAGAAGCGATGCTCAGCGCCATCATGCATGAGCTGAAGTATGTTGGCGTGATGGCGATGGAGTGTTTCATTACGCCAAAAGGTCTGCTGATCAACGAGTTAGCACCGCGCGTGCACAACAGCGGTCACTGGACGCAGAATGGCGCGTCAATTAGCCAGTTCGAGCTGCATCTGCGTGCGGTTTTGGGTTTGGCGCTGCCAAAACCGGTGGTGTTTGCGCCGTCGGTGATGGTGAATCTGATTGGTACCGATGTGAATCTGGCGTGGCTGCAACAGCCGCTGGTGCATCTGCATTGGTACGACAAAGAGGTGCGTGAAGGCCGCAAGGTTGGGCATCTTAATCTGACCGATAGCGATCATGGTCGTCTGGCGTCAGCGCTGAATGCGCTGGTGCCGCTGCTGCCGCAAGCGTATGCGAGCGGGATTGCGTGGGCGGTTGAGAAGCTTTGATTAGCCAGGTCGCCATGAATGGCGACCCTACGTAGATTGATGTGATTTTGCCGAACGCGCATTCCTGTGGGGTTTTCGTAGGGTGCGCATTAATGCGCACCTGGTTACGCCACCATCGACAATTTAGGCACTGAAGCTTCTGAACAGCGCCTTCTGTTTTAACAGTCGAATGCCCAGCCAGGCGCCGCACAGCGAGAGCAGCAGCGCGCCGCCGATCGGCAAGGCGATCCACAGCGTCCAGTCTGGCTGCCACGGGAAATCGAAGATCTTGCGCTGCAAGCCCCACAGCGCCGCTTCCGCGCCCAGCGCCGCCGCAATCCCCGATACCACGCCAAGCAGCGCAAACTCGCACCATAACGTGCCGCGCAGCAAGCGCTTGCTGGCACCGAGCGTGCGATAGACCACCAACTCCTGCCGACGCTGACGCATGCCGACCTGAATCTGCGCCAGCAGCAGCAGCACGCCGCATACCGTTACCAGCACCACCATCACTTCCAGCGCCTGACTCACCTGCGTCAGCACCTGACCGATCTGGCGCATCATGCTGCCGATATCCAGCAGGCTCAGCGTCGGGAATGCGCGATTAAGTTGCGCCAGCAGCGCCGGATTGCTCTCCATGCGGAAGCTGGTCAGCCAGGTTTGCGGCTGTTGATCGAGCGCGCCCGGCGGGAAGATAAAGAAGAAGTTCGGCCGCAGACTTTCCCAATCCACCTTACGCAAGCTGGTGATTTTGGCGCTGAACTGCTGCGTGTCGCCACTGAAGGTCAAGGTATCGCCGAGCTTCACGCCGAGGCGATCCGCCAGCTCTACTTCCATCGACACTTCACCAGCCTGCGGCGGCCAGTTGCCAGAGATCAGCGGATTGTGATCCGGACGCTCTGCTTGCCACGTCAGATTGAGTTCGCGATTTAGCGCGTTATCCAGCTTGGGATCGGCCTCTTTGCCGTTCAGTTCGGTCAGGCGCGCACGCACAATCGGGTAGAAGGTTTCCGGCTTAAGCTGATGCTCACTCAGGAAGTCGCGCACCTGTGGCACCTGCTCTTTGGTGATGTTCAGCAGGAAATAGTTCGGGCTATCCGGCGGCAGTTGTTGTTGCCAGCGATCCAGCAGATCGCCGCGCATCACCAGCAGCAGCGCCAGCAACATAAATGACAGCGAAAACGCCGCCAGTTGGCTGAGCGTCATCGCCGGTTGACGCAGCAGACGGTTAATCGCCAGGCGCAGCGCCAGATTGCGCACCACCAACCGACGCAGCAGCAGCAAGGTGCCCCAGCCGAGCATCGCCAGCAATAACGCCAACATCACCACGCCCGCCAGCAACGCCCACAACATTTTACTGCCGCCCATCAGCAGCGCCAGCAAGCCAATCACCACCAGCGCCATCGCGGGCAGATAGATGCGCAGCGGCCAGACGTTCGCCACCGCATCCCGCCTCAGTACGCGCAGCGGTTGCGTCGCCATCAGCAAGCGATACGGACGCAAACCCACCAGCAGCGAAATCACAAACATCGCGCCAATCGCCCACAGCCACGGCCAGAAACTCGCCGCAGGCAGCGCGCCCGGCAGCACCGGTTTCAGCATCAGCAGCAGAATCACTTCAATGCCCTGCCCCAACGCGCTACCAACAATCGCCGCCAGCAGCAGCACCGCCAGCCATTGACCGATAATCAGCCGCTGCAGCGCTTTACGGGTTGCGCCCAACGTTTTCAGCACCGCCACCAAATCGTAGCGACTGCGGCAGTAATGACTCATCGCCACCGCTACCGCAGCAATCGCCAGCATCAGCGTCAGCAAAGCCGATAGCAGTAAAAATTGCTGCGCGCGCTGCATTGAGCGGCCCAGCGCATCTTCCGAGTTATCAACGCTGATCCAGCGCTGATCGGCTTTCAGCTGTGGTTCGATCCAGCTGTCATAGCGCGCCAGCGGTGCCGGTTCGCCGGAGAATTTGTAGCGCCAGCTCAGGCGACTGCCCGGCTGCACCGCGCCAGTTTTCTCCACGTCAGCCAGATTCATCAGCAGACGCGGCGCGGTCTGGAACGGATTGAAGCCGCCATCCGGCTCCTGAATCACTTCACCAGCAATGCGCAGCGTGGTGTCGCCGACATCCACGCTATCACCCACTTTCAGATTCAGCAGCGCCAGCAAACGCGGCGCAGCCAACACCGTGCCCGCTTGTGGACGCAAGCCTGGCGGATCGGTTTGCAGCGTGCCAAACATTGGATAGGCATCATCCACCGCTTTAACGTCCGCCAGCTGCGGCGTCTCTTGTGCGAACGTCATGGTCATAAAGTGCAGCTGGCTGCTAACCGACAGCCCTTCTTCACGCGCTTTATTCAGCCACGCGTCCGGCGCGGGCGAGGTGGTGCGCAGTGTGCGATCCCCCGCCATAAAGTCGCGGCTCTGCTGGCTTAAGCCTTTCTCCATACGATCGCTGATCGATCCCAACGCCAGCACGCAGGCCACCGCAAGGGTGAGCGCCATCCAGACAATCAGCAGCGAGGGCGAACGCCACTCGCGCCAGAACCAGCGCCAAATCATGACTCCTCCCACAACTTGCCGTCGCGCAGCCGTAAGCGGCGGTCGCAGCGCGCCGCCAGTTGTTCATCGTGCGTCACCAGAATCAGCGTGGTGGCAAAATCGCGGTTGAGGGAGAACAGCAGATCGGCGATGCGATCGCCGGTTTTACGATCGAGGTTACCGGTGGGTTCATCGGCAAACAGTAAACCGGGACGGCCGCTAAAGGCACGCGCCAGCGCCACACGCTGCTGCTCGCCGCCAGAAAGTTGGGCCGGCAGATGATGCAGACGATCTTTCAAGCCCAATAAAGTAAGCAACTCCATCGATTGCGCACGGCTTTCGCGATCGCTGTCGCCACGCAGTAGCGCCGGCAGCTGCACGTTTTCCAGCGCGTTCAGCGTCGGCACCAGCATAAAAGATTGAAATACAAAGCCCACTTCACGCGCGCGCAGCGCTGCACGTTGCTCTTCGTTCATGCTGTGCAGCGGCTGGCCAAGCAGATGCACTTCGCCGCTGCTGCCGTCATCCAGTCCGGCCAGAATGCCCAGCAGCGTGGATTTGCCAGAGCCGGACTCACCAATCAGGGCGATGGTCTCAGCTGGTTTGACAACCAGCTCAACTCCGGTAAGGATGGTCAGCTGATGCTCTCCCTGACCGACGGACTTAGTAAGATGATGAACTGCAACAATGTTTTCCGCTGGCATTATCCCTTCCTGTTGTTATTGCTTCTGCTGGTGTCCCGCATCGCCGCCGCCGATACCTTGCTGGTATTGGGCGACAGCCTGAGCGCCGGGTATCGCATGTCGGCCACGGCGGCCTGGCCGAGCCTGCTGAATAAAGAGTGGCAACAGCAGCCCAAAGTGGTGAACGCCAGCATCAGCGGAGATACCGTAGGCCTTGGGCTGGCACGTTTACCGGGCCTATTAAAACAGCATCAACCCCGCTGGGTGTTAATCGAATTGGGCGGTAACGATGGCCTGCGCGGTTTCCCGCCGCAGAATATCACCGCCGATCTGACCAAAGTGATCGACGAAGTGAAAGCCGCTAAGGCACAGCCGCTGCTGATGCAGATTCGTCTACCGGCCAATTATGGACGTCGTTATACGGAGGCGTTTAGCGCGATCTATCCGCGCCTGGCACAGCAGTACGACATTCCTCTGGTGCCCTTCTTTATGGAGCAGGTCTACCTGAAGCCGGAGTGGATGCAGCAGGATGGAATTCACCCCAATCCGGATGCTCAGCCGTTTATCGCCAACCTGATGGCGACCGAACTGGCTCCGTTAGTAAAGCATGATTAATGCAGACGCGTGATTTTTAACGGGTAAAAAAATGCAAAGAACTATTCTTATCACCGGCTGCTCGAGCGGCATTGGTTTGGTCGCCGCGAATGACCTTTTATCGCGCGGCTATCGCGTGCTGGCCGCCTGTCGCCGCGCCGACGATGTGGCGCGCATGGAAGCGCTGGGATTTATTGGCGTGCAGCTGGATCTGGATGATGCCGCCAGCGTCGATGCCGCCGCCGATCGCGTGCTGGAACTCACCGATCATCGCCTGCACGCGCTGTTTAACAACGGCGGTTTTGGTCAATATGGGCCGCTCAGTAGCGTTTCGCGTCAGCAGTTAGAGAAGCAGTTTTCCACCAACCTGTTTGGCACCCATCAACTGACCATGCGCCTGCTGCCCGCGCTGCAAGCCAGCGGCAACGGACGTATCGTTAATACCAGCTCGGTGCTGGGACTGATCTCCACGCCGGGACGCGGTGCCTATGCCGCCAGCAAATGGGCGCTGGAAGCCTGGAGCGATGCGCTGCGTCTCGAAGTGCGCGACTCAGGCGTGCGCGTCAGCCTGATTGAGCCGGGCCCGATCAGCACCCGTTTCACCGATAACGTGCATCAGGGCCAGCAGGATAAACCGGTGCGCAATCCGGGCATCGCCGCGCGTTTTACCCTGCCGCCAGAAGCGATTCTGCCGAAGCTGCGCCACGCGTTAGAGAGCAAGCATCCGCGCCTGCGCTATCCGGTGACGCTGGTCGCCTGGGCGATGAGTCTGCTGAAACGCCTGCTGCCAGGTTGGATACTGGATCGCATTTTGCGCAGCAACTAAGCTGCAACGCAGAATCAAACTTGAACCGGGGCAGCTTGCCCCCATATCCTCAACACACTTTCTGACAAGAGACGTATTCATGTCACACGCTTTGATTATCGACATCAACGAATCCAACCTGCAGCAGACCTTAGAACAGTCGATGCAGCTGCCGGTGCTGTTTTATTTCTGGTCCGAACGCAGTCAGCACTGTCTGGAACTGACGCCGGTGCTGGATCGCCTGGCGCAGGAGTATGCGGGTCAGTTTATTTTGGCGAAGCTGGATTGCGATAAAGAGCAGATGGTGGCATCGCAGTTTGGTCTGCGCTCCATTCCAACCGTTTACCTGTTCCAGAACGGTCAGCCGGTGGACGGCTTCCAGGGACCGCAGCCGGAAGAGGCCATTCGCGCCCTGCTGCAAAAAGTGTTGCCGCGTGAAGAAGAGGTTAAAGCGCAGCAGGCGATGCAACTGATGCACGAAGGCAAACCGCTGGAAGCGCTGCCGCTGCTGAAAGACGCCTGGCAGCTGAGCAACAAAAACAGCGAAATTGGTTTCCTGCTGGCGGAAGTGCTGATCACTCTGAATCGCAGCGACGAAGCCGAAACCGTGTTGGATGCGGTGCCGCTGCAGGATCAGGACACGCGCTATCAGAGCCTGGTTTCACAAATCGACCTGTTAAAACAGGCCGCCGATACACCAGAAATTCAGCTGTTGCAGGAGCAGTTAGCCAGCGATCCAACCAATGCCGAGCTGGCTGCTAAACTGTCGTTACAGCTGCATCAGGTTGGTCGCAATGAGGAAGCGCTGGAGTTGTTGTTCAGCTTCCTGAAAAGCGATCTCAGCGTCGGCGACGGCCAGGTGCGTAAAATGTTCCAGGAGATTTTGGCCGCACTCGGCACCGGCGACACCCTCGCCACGCGCTATCGCCGCCAGCTTTACTCGCTGCTGTACTGATCGGTACCGCGCGTTAAACGGGCCGAACGACTCGGCCCGACAATCTGACAGCCAGGAGGTTATATGTTAACGGTAATTCCCGTCATCATTGTGCTCGCACTCGTTACCGTGTGGGCCGGTGTAAAAATTGTTCCACAAGGTTATCAGTGGACGGTAGAGCGCTTTGGCCGTTATACCAAAACGCTGGAGCCAGGCCTCAATCTGCTGGTGCCGTTCATGGATCGTATTGGTCGCAAAATCAATATGATGGAACAGGTGCTCGATATCCCTTCGCAGGAAATTATCTCCAAAGACAACGCCAACGTCACTATTGATGCGGTGTGCTTTATCCAGGTTGTAGATCCGGCGCGCGCCGCCTACGAAGTCAGCAATCTTGAACTCTCGATCCTCAATCTGACCATGACCAATATCCGCACCGTGCTCGGCAGCATGGAACTGGATGAGATGCTGTCGCAGCGCGACAACATCAACACGCGTCTGTTGCATATCGTCGATGAAGCCACCAATCCGTGGGGCGTGAAAATCACCCGTATCGAAATCCGCGATGTGCGCCCGCCACAGGAATTGATCGCCGCGATGAACGCGCAGATGAAGGCGGAACGTACCAAGCGCGCCGACATCCTTGCCGCAGAAGGCGTACGTCAGGCGGCGATTCTGCGTGCCGAAGGTGACAAACAGTCGCAGATCCTCAAAGCCGAAGGTGAACGCACCTCCGCTTTCCTGCAAGCCGAAGCGCGCGAGCGTCAGGCTGAAGCGGAAGCCACGGCGACGCGCATGGTTTCTGAGGCGATAGCCGCCGGCGATATTCAGGCGGTGAACTACTTCGTGGCGCAGAAATACACCGACGCGCTGCAAAAAATTGGCGAAGCCAACAACAGCAAAGTGGTGATGATGCCGCTGGACGCTAGCAGCCTGCTCGGTTCAATTGCCGGTATCAGTGAGTTGCTGAAGGAGAGCCGGACGGAGCGCCGACCATGATCCTGATGGAGCTGATTGCGCATCCACATTGGTTCTGGCTGACGTTGGGCGGCCTGCTGCTGGCCGCCGAAATGCTCGGTACCAGCGGTTATCTGCTGTGGAGTGGCTTAGCCGCCGTCGCGGTGGCGCTGATTGAATGGTTGTTTCCCATTTCATGGACCAGCCAGGGCATTGTGTTTGCGGTGATGACGCTGCTCAGCGCGTTTTTCTGGCATCGTTGGATGCGCTATCGCGAATCGTCGCAGGTCGCCAACACGCTTAACCAGCGCGGCAATCAGTTAATGGGCATGCAGCTGACGCTGGATAACGCGCTAAAAAATGGCCTTGGTCACGTGCGTATCGGCGACAGCAGCTGGCGCGTGCAAGCAGATAGCGATCTGCCAGCGGGCACGCCAGTGATTGTCACCGGCGTAGTCGGCATTACGCTGATGATTCAGCCACGCTTTCCATCGGCCTGATGGCAGCAACCGGCCAGATGATTGATGATCGGGCACTCGGCGCTGTCATCGCCGGGACAAGCTTCCGCCAGCTCCAGCAAGCGCGCGCGCATCGCATGTAACTCTTCAATGTGCGCAGCAATCTCGTCGGCTTTCTGCAAGGTGCGCGCTTTCACATCGGCGCTGTGGCGCGCGGGATCGTTGAACAGCGTCACCAGTTCACGGCACTCTTCCAGCGTAAATCCCACCTGACGCGCCTGACGCAGCAGATTCAGCTCATCAATATGATGCGCCGCATAATGACGATAACCATTGTCGCTGCGCGACGGCGGCGTCACTACGCCCTTCTCTTCGTAGAAGCGGATCGCTTTGCTGGTGAGTCCGGTTTTTTTTGCCACATCGCTGATGTTCATTTTTCCCCCTTGACCTTCCATTCAGGGGAAGGTTTAGGCTTTAGTTCTAATGCAAATTTTGCATGCAGTCAAAATCATTACCTGAGGAGTTAACCATGTCACATACCCAACTGCTGGCGCTGGACGGCTTGTCCTGCGGCCACTGCGTTAAACGCGTTAAAGAAGCGCTGGAGCAGCGCAGCGATGTTGAACAGGCCGACGTCACGCAGCAAGAAGCGCGCGTCACCGGTGAGGCGAGCGCCAGCGATCTGATCGCTACGGTTGAACAAGCCGGTTATCACGCAGCACTAAAAGACGGCGCAACCAGCCCAAAGCCTGATCCGTTGACAGCTACAGAGCCGCCGCCGGAGGCGCTGACAACGGAGTCGCAACCGGCACCATCCACTGAAGCGGTGCATCACTTACTGATAGGCGGCATGAGCTGCGCCAGCTGCGTGAGTCGCGTGGAACAGGCGCTGCAAAAGGTGCCGGGCGTCAGTCAGGCACGCGTCAATCTCGGTGAGCGCAGCGCGCTGATCATCGGCGATGCAAGCGCCGAAGCGCTGGTGAGCGCTGTCGATCAGGCCGGTTATTCCGCTGAAGTGATCGATGACGAACAAACCCGGCGCGAGCGCCAGCAGATCAGCGCGCAGCAAGCCATGCGCCGCTTTAGCTGGCAATCAGCGCTGGCATTGCTGCTCGGCGTGCCGATGATGATTTGGGGCATGCTCGGCGACAACATGATGCTGAGCGCAGATAACCAAACGCTGTGGCGCACGCTTGGCGTCATCACCTTGCTGGTGATGGTGATTGCTGGAGGGCACTTCTATCGCAGCGCGTGGCGCAGTTTGCGTCACGGTACCGCCACCATGGATACGCTGGTGGCGCTGGGAACCGGCGCGGCGTGGCTCTACTCGATGAGCGTCGCCCTGTGGCCCGAATTCTTCCCGCATCAGGCGCGTCATCTCTATTTCGAAGCCAGCGTGATGATCGTTGGTCTGATCAATCTCGGCCACGCGCTAGAGCAGCGCGCACGCCAGCGCGCCTCGAAGGCGCTGGAACGATTACTGGATTTAACCCCGGCGCAGGCGCGGGTCATTAGCGATCAAGGTGAAACGCTGCTGCCACTCAGCGAAGTTAAGTCCGGCATGACACTGAAACTGGTGACCGGCGATCGCGTCCCGGTGGACGGTGACGTTGCCAGCGGCGAAGCCTGGCTGGATGAAGCGATGCTGACTGGTGAAGCGGTGCCGCAGGCCAAACAGCAGGGCGATAAAATCTTTGCTGGTACACTGGTGCAAGACGGCACGCTGCACTTTGTTGCGCGCGCCACCGGCAGCCACACCACGCTGGCGCGCATCATCAATCTGGTGCGCCAGGCGCAAAGCAGCAAACCGGATATTGGCCGGCTGGCCGATCGCATCTCCGCGGTATTTGTACCGGTGGTCGTGGCGATCGCGCTGCTAAGTGGTTTGATTTGGTATCTGGCGGGTCCGCAGCCGCAGCTGGCTTACACGCTGGTGATTGTGACGACGGTGCTGATCATCGCCTGCCCTTGCGCTTTGGGTTTAGCTACACCGATGTCGGTGATTGCAGGCGTCGGGCGCGCCGCAGAGCTGGGCGTGCTAGTGCGTGACGCCGATGCGCTTCAGCGGGCCAGCGAAGTCGATACCATTGTGTTTGATAAAACCGGCACCCTGACACGCGGCACGCCGCAGGTCAGTGATGTCGTGCTGTATGGCGATTGGAATCGCGAACAGGTGCTCAGCGCGGCGGCGCAGATGGAGCAAGGCTCCAGCCATCCTCTGGCTAAAGCGATCCTCGATGCTGCGCCAGCGGTGAACGCCGAAGCGGTTAAGCAATTTCGTACAATACGCGGCAAAGGTATCAGCGCTACAGTGGCCGACAGAACGCTGCTGCTGGGAAATCAGGCGCTGCTGGATGAGCAGCAGATTGATTATCGCGCCGCGCAGGCCGACATCGAACGCTTCGCCGCACAAGGCGCAACACCGGTGCTGCTGGCCGATGATCAGCAGCTGCTGGGATTGATCGCACTGCGAGACAGCTTACGTCCGGAGAGCAAAGCGGCGCTGCAGCGTCTGCATCAGCAAGGTTATCGCCTGATTATGCTGACCGGCGATCACCAAAAAACCGCGCAGGCGATTGCCTCCGAAGCAGGTATGGATGAAGTGATTGCCGGCGTGTTGCCGGATGGCAAAGCGCAGGCGATTACGCAGCTTCAGCAGCAAGGCCGCAAAGTGGTGATGGTCGGCGATGGCATCAATGATGCGCCCGCGCTGGCGCAAGCCGATGTCGGCATTGCCATGGGCGGCGGCAGCGATGTGGCAGTAGAAACCGCCGCCATGACGTTGATGCGAAACGATCTGCACTGCGTCGCCGATGCGCTGTCGATCTCCAGCGCCACACTGCGCAATATGCGGCAAAACCTGTTGGGTGCCTTTATTTATAACAGCCTGGGGATTCCAATTGCGGCGGGCGTGCTCTATCCGTTTACCGGCATGCTGCTAAGCCCGATTGTTGCGGGCGCAGCGATGGCGCTGTCATCGATTACCGTGGTGAGCAACGCTAACCGTTTGCTGCGCTTTAAGCCCGCGCAACGGCAATAGCCATTACAGCCCTGTTTTTCATCGGATGAAATCGCTAGCATGGTTTTTTGCCTTAAAAAGGACAGGGAATGAGACACGGTCTGTGGCACAGCATCCAACAACGGATCGCGACCCTTTTCCCGGCCAGTTACAGCTGGCCGGCGATGGATATTCAGCTGGGCGATCGTCGTTTGCATCTGGCGGGCAGCATTCACATGGGCACGCGCGATATGCAGCCGCTGCCTGCCGGGCTGTTGCGCCAGCTGCATAAAGCCGACGCGCTGATTGTCGAAGCCGATATCACTCAAGGCGGATCGCCGTTCAGCAATGATGATGAACATCCGCCGCTGGCCATGCGGCTCGACGACGAGGTGCTACAGCGCTTACAGGCCTTATGCGATGAGCTTTCGCTGTCATTGAGCCTGTTCGATACGCTGCCGTTCTGGCAGATCGCGCTGATGTTGCAGGCGCAACAGGCGCAGCGGCTGGGATTGCGTCCGCAGTTTGGTATCGATTATCAGCTGTTGCAGGCGGCCAAAGCGGCCAACAAACGCGTTATCGAGCTGGAAGGTCCGGAAACGCAGATCGCCCTGCTCAAATCGCTGCCGCAGGATGGCTTGCCGCTGTTGCTGGATACGCTGGAACACTGGCATACCAACGCGCGTCTGCTGCAAACCATGATCAGCTGGTGGCTGGATGCGCCGCCCACCCAGCAACCGGTCGCGCTGCCAACCACTTTCAGCAGCGAGCTGAACGACACACTGATGCGCAATCGTAATCAGCATTGGCGCGAGTTGCTGCTGGCGTTACCAAAAGGGCGTTATGTGGTGGCGGTGGGCGCGTTGCATCTTTACGGCGACGATAATCTGCCGGATTTGCTGAAGGGTTAACGTATTGGTCGCCATAAATGGCGCCCCTACAAAAACGCACCAAACATCCGTAGGTCGCCATTAATGGCGACCTACACTCCAGATGTGCTCAAAATACAAAAAAAGAAGGCCAATAATTATATTGGCCCGTCAAAGAGGAATTTGTTTATGATTTTGGTTATCACCAACAATCTCTTGCTGGCGCGGGCCAATTCTCGCGCAAAGTTCAGAATTTCGCCACTGTTTTTCCATCAAAACTGAAATAAGAATTTTCCTAACAAGGACCGATCATGACGCCTGCGGTAAAACTTCTGGAAAAACAAAAAGTCACCTTTACCCTGCATCCGTACGACCACGATAGCCATGAAACCAATTTTGGTGATGAAGCGGTGCGTAAGCTGAATCTGGATGCGCGTCAGGTGTTCAAAACCTTGCTGGTGTCGCTCAACGGCGATGCCAAAGCGCTGGCGGTTGCGGTGACGCCAGTCTCAACCCAGCTGGATCTAAAAAAGGTCGCCAAAGCGCTGGGCGCGAAGAAAGCGGATATGGCTGATCCGCAGCTGGCACAGCGCGTAACCGGTTATCTGGTGGGCGGCATCAGCCCGTTAGGACAGAAAAAACGTCTGCCAACGGTGATCGATCAGCAAGCGGCGGAGTTTGCCACCATCTTTATCTCCGGCGGCAAACGCGGCTTGGATCTGGAGCTGGCCGCACAAGATTTGTCTCGCCTGCTGGACGCGCCGCTGGCCGACATCGCGCGGCGCGATTAATCAGGCTGCTGGGCGCAGAGTTGATCGATCATCCAGCGCCCGGCCGGTCCCGGCGGATTACGTCGTGACCACACCACATCAACCGCAATATGCTGCGGCCAGCCCGGCACCGGCAACTCCTTCAACACCTGATGCCCAAACTGCTCCACCAGCCAGCGCGGCAATATACTCCAGCCAAAACCCTGCTCCGCCATCTCCAACAGCAACAAATAAGATGGCGCCGACCACACGCGTCCGGCGGGCAAAGGGTCGCGATTTTGCACCCACGTATTGAGCCGCAGCTGACGTAATTGGCTTAGCTGCTCGTCACTCACCTGCTCCAGCTGCGATAAAACATGATCCTGATGCAGATAGATCGCCATCTGCGCGCCGACCTGTAAACGCGCCATCGCCAAATCGGTCGGCAGCTTCGGCTGCGCCCGCACCACGCCAAGATGCACGCGTCCAGCCTGTAACAGATCGAGTACATCTTCATCCTCGGCGATCATGCATTCGAAGGCGATCTCGGGATAAAGCTCAGCAAAACGGGTGAGCAAAGTGACGTGATGATCGGCTTGCCAAAAGTCGGAAATTGCCAGACTCAGACGCGGCTCGACGCCATCGGTAAGGCATTCAGCCAGTTCGTCCAGCCGCTGACTGGCGGCCAGAATTTGCTGTACCTGCGCAAAGGCGCGCTGACCATATTCGGTTAATACCGGATTACGTCCGCTGCGATCAAACAGCGTGAAACCGAGATCATCTTCCAGATTCGCGATCGCGTTACTGATGGTGGACTGGCTTTTAGCCAACGCGCGCGCCGCCGCTGAAAATGATCCACTGGCCACGGTTTGCACAAACGCCTCCAGGGATTCCGGGGAATACTTCATGGTGAACCATCGCTTTTATCGATAGGTGATCATTTTATCTTAGCATCACACAGTGCGAAAATGCGGGTTATCACTAATAAGGAGGTTTATATGCGTACCCGTTCGCTGAAAGAACGTTTTTGTCATGCCGCAGGCTTTGAAGGGTTGGCACTTATCACTGTTGCGCCGCTGGCTGCCTGGATCATGGAGAAACCGCTGTTTCAGATGGGCGCGCTGGCGATTATGCTGTCGACCGTCGCCATGCTGTGGAACATGATCTATAACAGCGGTTTTGATCGCATCTGGCCACCGCAGGTCAAACGCGGATTCGGTTTGCGCGCGATGCATGCGCTGGGCTTTGAAGGCGGTTTTATCCTGATCGGCTTGCCGATTGCCGCCTGGATGCTGAATATTTCGCTGCTGGAAGCCTTTGTGCTGGAAGTGGCGTTCTTCCTGTTCTTCCTGCCCTACACCATGGTTTACAACTGGATGTGGGATAAGTTGCGCCACCGTTGGGTGACGCAGAAATCCTGTCAGGCGTGATGTGCATTTGCAAAGCGGTCGCCATGAATGGCGACCCTACGTGCGCAACGTTCAATGTTGTGCGGCGCGCGGCCAGATCCACGCCAGAATCATCTGCGGATAGCTTGGCTTGCGCTGCTTCTCCTGCGCTTTGTTGCGATCTTCAATTTGCGCCGCCGTCAGATGCACAATTCCGCTCGGTTGATAATCACTCACTTTTAAAGGCGAATGCTGGCTGACGTAGTCACGCAGCACATCCGCATCGCGCTGCCCGCTGTTGCTGAAACTGGCATGAGTTTCCATGTTCGGATAGCCGTCGCCGCCGCTGGCGTTAAAGCTGTTGGTCGCCATGCGGTAGGTTTTATCCTTTTGCAACGGTTCGCCATTAATCTTCACGTCGCTGACGCCTTTGCCATCCGCCACCAGGCTGATGTTGCTGAACTGCGCGAAGCCGCCGGAATCCACTTTGATATTGGCCACCGTTGCCAGATAACTCAGCAGCTCATTGCCGCTCAGCGTAACTGAGACAACCTGATTGCCGAACGGCTGCACCTGCAACAAATCGCGCCAGCTGAGATTGCCCTGCGCCAGCGACGTACGAATGCCGCCGCCGCTCATCACCGCAAAGTCCGCTTTGGTTGCCGCTATTTGCGCGCGCAAAATCAGCTGCCCAAGATTGGTTTGCTCAAAGCGTACTTTGTCGCGCTCGCCCACAAACACGCCGTCGCTGCTGCCAACTTTAACATCCAGCTTCTTGCCGGCACGCAGCTGGAAAGGCGTTAACAGCTTCATCATCGCGCTGTTCGGCGGGATCTCTTCCTGCCAGGTGAGCCAGGATTCGCTGCCATCAAGATTCTTCACTTTGTGCTTGAGGTTGACCGGGATCAGCTGGTAATTCTCCAGCGTCAGCTCGCCATTGCGGAAGGTGAAGTCGCCGCGTCCAACAAATTTGCCCCACTCTTTCGCCTGCATGATCCACACGCCGTTTTGACGATCCGGCTGGCAAGGCTGGCCCGGCTGATAATCTTTTACGCTAACGTTCTCTTTCTCCATGCACACCGCATCCTGCGAATGGCCACCAATGATCACATTGATGGTGCCCGGCGGCAGGCTGCGCGCCAGCTCAACGTCGCCCGGCGCATTGCTGCCGTGCTGGCCGTCGTCGTAATGGCCCATGTGCGTCAACGCGATAATCACGTCAGGCTTTTCGCTGGCGCGTAATTCCGCCACGGCTTTCTCGGTCTCTTTCACCGGATCGCGAATATCAATGGTCGCAATATTTTCTGGATTGGAAATACGCAGCGTGTCGGTGGTGGTCAGGCCGATCACCGCAATCTTCAGCCCCATGCGGTTAAAGGTCGCCCACGGCTTGAATAAGCGTGTGTCGGTGCCTTTTTGATAGATGTTGGCCGAAAGGAAAGGAAACTTGGCCCACTTCTGCTGCTTTTGCAGCACGCTGATCGGTTTATCGAATTCGTGATTACCCAGCGCCATGGCGTCATAGCCCACCAGGTTCATGCCGCGAATGTCGGGTTCAGCATCCAGCATGTCTGACTCGGGCACGCCGGTGTTCACATCGCCTGCCGACAGGATCAGCGCGCCGCCACCTTTGGCCTGCACATCGTAGCGCTGTTGATCCATCAGCGTTTTCTGCGCAGCGAGGCCATATTCGCCCTGCGCGTTGGTCCAGTAGCGACCGTGATGATCGTTGGTGTGCAGAATACTAAAACGATAACTGCGATCCGTTTGCCACGCCTGCGCCAACATCGGCAGCAGTAACACTGTCAGCGCCAGCCAGCGCCCCTTTCGCGGTGATAAAAACAAAGCCGATCTCCTTATTCTGCGTTTTTCCACTGAGCGGTGGACTTAATGTGCGTTATCGCCCTTCTGTTTCGCACAGATGGCTGGCTAACTCAAGATGAAACTGGCAAAGCATCAATCAAACAAGCTGCAAAACCGCCTGGCGCTTAATTGGATAACCCAATTCTACGTTTGGCGGCGACTTTATCGACTTAGGACCGCTTTAACCGCAACAACACCTGCTGCGAAGCCAGTTTCCCGTCGCAACTATTTTTCCGCGCCACCCTTCATTCTGCGTATTTCCAGCCGATATAGTGAGATAACTGACGAAAATGGAGCTTCAGCTGCGTTTTAGTCTCATTTTTTCAATTTAGTGCGTTTTTACCGCTCAAATGTTTAAACGCGGTAAGTGATTGTGCATTACACTAGGTTGTTACAAGCGGATACATTTGCACACAAGGAGACAGGCATGCATCACACCACACCGTTGATCACTACCATTGTCGGGGGGCTGGTCCTCGCATTTCTCCTTGGTATGCTGGCAAACCGCCTGCGCATCTCACCGCTGGTCGGTTACCTATTAGCTGGCGTATTAGCCGGCCCTTTCACACCAGGCTTTGTTGCGGATACCAACCTTGCTCCAGAACTGGCTGAACTCGGCGTAATTCTGCTGATGTTCGGCGTCGGTTTGCACTTCTCGCTGAAGGATTTGATGTCGGTAAAGTCTATCGCCATTCCTGGCGCCATCGCGCAAATCGCCGTGGCAACGCTGCTGGGAATGGGACTTTCCTGGACAATGGGCTGGTCGTGGATGACTGGTCTGGTATTTGGTCTGTGTCTTTCCACTGCCAGTACCGTGGTGCTGCTGCGCGCGCTGGAAGAGCGTCAGCTGATTGATAGCCAACGCGGGCAAATCGCCATTGGCTGGTTGATCGTGGAAGATTTGGTGATGGTGCTGACGCTGGTGCTGCTGCCAGCGATTGCGGGCATGCTGGAACAAGGCAACGCCAGCCCAACGCTGCTGTTGTGGGATCTGCTGCTGACCATCGGTAAGGTCGTCGCCTTTATGGTGCTGATGATGGTGGTAGGCCGTCGCGTGGTGCCGTGGATTCTGGCAAAAAGTGCCGCGACCGGTTCGCGTGAGCTGTTTACCCTTGCGGTGTTAGCGCTGGCGCTCGGTATCGCCTTCGGCGCCGTTGAATTCTTTGACGTCTCCTTCGCACTCGGCGCCTTCTTTGCCGGCATGGTACTGAACGAATCTGAACTCAGCCACCGCGCGGCGCATGACACCTTGCCGCTGCGTGATGCGTTCGCCGTGCTGTTCTTTGTGTCGGTCGGCATGCTGTTTGACCCAATGATCCTGATCGAACAGCCGCTGGCTGTATTGGGCGCGCTCGCGATTATCGTACTGGGCAAATCCATTGCCGCCTGGCTGCTGGTAACGCTGCTTGGCCATTCACGTCGTACCGCGATGACCATTTCGGTGAGCCTGGCGCAGATTGGTGAATTCGCCTTTATTCTGGCCGGTCTCGGCATCTCGCTCGGCATGCTGAGCGAGGAAGGGCGCAATCTGGTGCTGGCGGCGGCGATTCTCTCCATCATGCTTAACCCGATTCTGTTCAGCGTGCTGGAACGTTATCTCGACAAAACCGAGACCATCGAAGAGCAGACGCTGGAAGAAGCGATCGAAGAAGAGAAGCAGATTCCGGTGGATATCTGCAATCACGCGGTGCTGGTTGGTTATGGCCGTGTCGGCAGCCTGCTGGGGCAAAAACTGTTGGAAGCGGATGTGCCGCTGGTGGTGGTTGAGAACTCGCGCCCGCGCGTTGAAGCACTGCGCGAGCAAGGAATCAAGGCGGTGCTGGGCAATGCGGCGCGCGTCGATACCATGGATCTCGCCCGTCTCGACTGCGCCCGCTGGCTGCTGCTAACCATTCCAAATGGCTACGAAGCCGGTGAAGTGGTGACGGCGGCGCGCGAGAAGCGTCCGGACATTGAGATTATTGCGCGTGCGCATTATGACGATGAAGTGACCTACATTATGGAGCGCGGCGCGAATCGCGTGGTGATGGGCGAGCGTGAGATCGCCAACAGCATGTTGCATGTGCTGGAAGAAGAGATTGCGCAGAACCCGATTGTGCGTGAGTGCCCGATTTAAGTGAGTGCGGTCTTTGGGAAGGTCGCCATTAATGGCGACCCTACGTTTTATCTGTCCCAGTATGACTCTTCTAAGCTGTCTTCCCGCTCCGGCAGGCCGCGCGTCAGACGCGGTGAATGCTGATTCAGCACCTGATAACTTACCCGGTTGGCGTATTTACACACCTGTGCCAGTGACGAATAGGTCAGGTAGGCGCGGCCGTGTTTGCTGGAGTTAGGCACTTTTTGGCGGTGGAAGTTGTTGGCGGTGATGTCATGCAGCAGCGCCGCCAGCGCACCATCGCCCGCGCCGTTAGTGTTCATGATCTTCTCTGGCCCGCCCATATAAGGCGCAATATGTGAGAAGATGCGCAGCGGCTGATCGCAATCCTTGTGGCGCATCGCGCGGCTAAATTCATATTGGTTGAATTCAGCCAGCGCGCCCGGCAGCAGCGGATGATTGGTTTTACGTTTGTACTCTTCTTCGGTGAAACCGGCCATGTATAAACCGGTTGGCCCGGCGGTGCACAGCACCAAATCCACCCAATCCAGCGCCATATTCGACGCCAGCAGCGGATCCTGTTCGCCAGTCAGCGCAAAGGCTTCTTCTTCGTTCATCGCCACAATCGACACGTGATCGCGCAGGAAATCGCGCCAGAACTGCGGGTTATCCTGAATCACATATTTGGTACCGAGCGTCAGCACCACCGGCACATTGTGCTTTTTGGCGTATTCGATAGCGCGCAAGGTGGCTTCCGGCATCGGTTCGCCCGGCTGGCAGCGCACCAGATAGGAAGTCAGCACCAGCGCCGATGCGCCTGCAATCACCTCTTCCGGAATGCTGTTGGCCTGCAGCTGGTTCATCAAGCCGGGACTGATGGCGAAAGTACGTTCGCCCTGCTCGCCAATCAGCGTGAAGCAGCGGCCAATCGCGCCATCGACGCCCTGCAGGAAGTTGAGATCCATGCGGCTGGAGGTGTTGCACAGGTAGCGATAAGCGTAGCCGCCGATTTGGATGTTATTGCACATCACGCCGAGCAGCACCGAGCGATCATCCGCCAGCACCGAGTAGTTATGCAGGGTATTTCCGATGGTGCCACCGGCAAATTGATGGCTGATAAGCTCTTCGCGCATCAGCTCGTTGTAGAGCGCCTCGGCGGTGGCATCGTCGATCACCAGCGAGTGACCGGCGCTTAAGCCGTAACGCTGCAGAAAGTCGTCGTCGACTTTAGCTTCAATATCCACCAGCGTCTGGTCGATACCCACTACCCAACTGCCCTCTTCCTGCTCTTGCTGCGTGGCTTGCAGCAGCGGATCGCGCGCGTTGACGGGGAAATAGTGTTTGGATTTGCGTTTGCCGGGAAATTTCATCGAGAGTGCCGTCAGGGAAAATCAGGCAGAGAATGATATCACACTCTCTGCCACACCCTTAACGGCGCGCGTTGACCAGCTGCACCATCATTTCAATGTGTTCAGCATCGTCATTGAGCGCAGGAATGTACTCGAACTTTTCGCCGCCAGCATGCAGGAAGATCTCGCAGTTCTCACCGCTGATCTCCTCGAGCGTTTCAAGGCAATCCGCCGCAAAGCCCGGACTCATCACCTGCACGTGCTTGATGCCTTTCGCCGGCAAGCTCTTCATGGTTTCGTCGGTATACGGCGTCAGCCACGGCTCGCGACCAAAGCGCGACTGGAAGGTCATCATGATCTTGTGCGGCGCAATACCCAATGCCGCGGCCAGCGCGTCGGTGGTGTCTTTGCAGCGCAGCGGATAATCATCGCCTTCATTGGCGAAACGCTGCGGAATGCCGTGATACGACAGCACCAGCAGATCCGGTTCGCCATGCAGCGCAAACGAGCGCTCCACCGAGGCTTTCAGCGCGGCAATGTAAGCCGGATGCTCTGCATAATCGCGGATAAACGCCACTTCCGGCAGTGAACGCAACGGTTTAAAGCTGGTGGCTAAGCCGTCCCAGACTGCGGCAACCGTCGAGCAGGAGAACTGCGGATAGAGCGGCAGCACGATGAGTTTGGTCACACCTTGATCCAGCAAGCGCTTTAACGCGCTGTCGAGGCTTGGCTGGCCGTAGCTCATGCCAAGTTCAACCGGCATATCGAGGCGCTGCGCCAATGCGTCACGTTGACGCTTGCTGAACACCATCAGTGGTGAACCTTCATCCATCCACACGGAAGCATAAAGTTTCGACACGCGTGGCGAACGGAAAGGCACGATGATGAAATTGAGAATCGGCCACCACAATAAGCGCGGTGTATCAACCACTCGTGGATCGCCGAGGAATTGTTTCAGATAGCGTTTAACCGCAGGTGTTGTGGGTGCGTCTGGTGTGCCTAAGTTAACCAGCAAAACCCCGGGCTTTTCTTGCCTCATTGTATTTCCTTGATGTCGAAACGAATGGGTCGAATGCAAAATCAGGGGGAAATTGTAGCGGAAATCGAGGGAGGGGAAAGCAATTGCTGCAAAAGGGCCGGACAACCGGCCCTATCAACGCATTAACCGAGAATCGTGGCCAATTGCGTGCTCACTTCAGCGACAGGACGGGTGCCGTCGATTTTGTGATATTCGGTGTTGCCGTCTTGCGCTTCTTTGCCGTAGTAGGCAATCAGCGGCGCGGTCAGCTGATGGTATTCCACCAGACGCTTACGCACGGTCTCTTCCTGGTCATCTTTGCGCGTGGTCAGCTCTTCGCCGGTCAGGTCATCTTTACCTTCCACTTTCGGTGGATTGTAAGTGACGTGATAAACGCGGCCTGATGGCGTGTGTACGCGACGACCAACAATACGATCCACAATCAGCTCGTCCGGTACAGCGAACTCCAGCACGTAGTCAACCTTGATGCCCGCTTCTTTCATGGCGTCAGCCTGCGGGATGGTGCGTGGGAAGCCATCGAGCAGAAAACCGTTTTTGCAGTCTTCCTGAGTGATACGCTCTTTAACCAGCGCTATCACCAGCTCGTCAGTCACCAGTTTACCGGCATCCATGATCGCTTTTGCCTGTTGGCCCAGTTCCGTACCTGCTTTAACTGCCGCACGTAACATGTCACCGGTGGAGATTTGCGGAATACCGTATTTCTCCATGATGAATTGAGCCTGAGTGCCTTTACCTGCGCCCGGAGCTCCGAGCAGAATAATACGCATTGCGTAATTCCCCTTGCGAATCGCATTGTTCAATCTGAGAAGGCGAAGAACATACCATTATGACCCGCGCACCACAAGGAAACGGGCGCGCTCGCCACGAAAGGTCTACTTTGACCTGCTTTGTCAGCAAATACCAGCAGAGTGCCCGTTTTTAGGAATCACGGCTAAGCATGAGTACGTCTTTAAGACGTTTTTTCAGTACAGGCGTGACGTTCTGCTGTTTGTTGACGCCGCCGCGCACGTCGGCGCGCAAGCGTAAACACGCCTGTTGCGGCAACACCTGAATATCCTGCGGCAATTGACTGGCATTGAGGCCGTTCGGCAGCGGAAAAAGCGCAAAGGGTAAACCCGGTTGCTGAATGGAATGCAGGATGAAAGGCGAGTCGAGTGCGATATTTTCCACCATCGCAATATTGAACGGACGCCATTCGCTGTCCTCCATCATCGTCAGCGCCTGTTCTGGTGCGTCACGAAGCGCTAATCCTTGCTCAAACAGCCGCAGTTCGCTGCGCACTAGCGTGCTGAAATCGGCGGTGCGCAACGCAATCAACACCAGATCGCCGCATAATGCCGCGTGACGATCAAGGCGAGCAACAAACAGGCGCGCATCGCTCACCAGTCGCTTATGTAGCTGCGTGGCAAACGACTCCGACGCATCGGTAACGCCGTGGCTTTGGCATTCGCTTAGCGCCCGCACCCGACCTTGCTGCATATCAACATGATCCACCAACGCAATATTGCCCGCCGTCATCGGCAAAGTGGGCAGCACGCTGAGTTCGCTGACCGGATGGTGCGAGGCATAGCGCGTTTGATTACGTGATTGTTCCTGACGGAGAAAAAGCTGGGAAAGCAGCACCCGCGAGATATGCAAAGAGGGTGCGAAGAAAAGATCGTAGTTTTCAAGCCGGTAATGACGGGAAAGCAAGCCGCGAAGCTTATCGCGCGCCGCCGCCGCCCTGGCAGTAGCAAGTTGTGGAGCCATCGCGTGATAGGTCTCTTATTATTGTGCTGTGTGTGGGAGGTGAAACCTGCGGTGATAGTCGGCTTGAAACACAGAGAGCCGGAGCCGTCAACCCGCCAGAATCTGGGGGAAAGGTTAGGCCAATGCGGCTGGACATTAAAATGATATAAACTGACAATCCCTGTTAGGTTTTTACACAGGGGACGAGTATGACCGCGCTTCCATCGTTACGTGCACTGCACTATTTCCACCAGGCGGCACTGTATAGCAGTTTTAGCGTGGCGGCCGAACGTCTGCATGTCACCCATAGCGCCATTAGCCATCAGGTTCGACAGCTGGAGAGCTGGATGGGTAAGCCGCTGTTTGTGCGCACCAATGGACGCGTCAAATTAACCTCACACGGTGAACGTTTGCTGGTGAGCTGTCAGAAAGCTTTTAGCGAACTCTCAACTACCTGCGAAAGCATCCGTACCGGCATGCGCCATCACCTCAGCGTCTCCTGCGCGCCCAGCTTTCTCTCACAATGGCTGATTCCGCGTATCGCCAGCTTTTATCAGCGCTATCCCGATATAGAAGTGCAGTTTCAGTCGCTGGTGGAGATCGACCAACTGCGCAGCGAGCACACCGATGTGCTGATCCTCAGCGCCGAGCAGTCGCCGGATGACGATATTGATGCCACTTTGATCAGCGATGATTACATCGGCCCGCTGTGCGCCCCGCAGTTTGCTGCCCGTTTTCAGAGCGAGCAGGATCTCGCCTCGCTGCCGTTGCTGCACGCCGATACGCGGCTGCATGCGTGGGCCGAATGGGCGAAAACCAGCGGCGTGCGCGGCAATTACTGGATCGGCAAGCATTTCGATAATTTGACGTTAGGCATTCAGGCAGCGAGAAACGGATTGGGCGTGATTATGGCGCCGCGCTTGCTGGTGCGTCAGGAGTTGAGTGACGGCACCTTGATTGCGCCGCTGGGCTTTGTGCGCGTCGATCGCGCGACGTTGATGATGACCAAGACTTCGCGCCAGCACGATGCGGAGATTACCTTGTTTCGCGATTGGTTGCGGGATCAGGCGCAGATTTAAGAGCAGATAATAAAAAGGTCGCCATGAATGGCGACCCTACGAAGGCGAATGTAGGGGCGTCATTTATGACGCCCTTGCCAATTACCGCACAGGCTTAAGCCGTCAGCAACTGGTTCATGCGACGGATAAACTGGTTGGGATCGTCCAGCGTACCGCGCTCAGCCAGTAGCGCCTGATCCAGCAGCAGCTCAACCCACTCGGCAAAGCGCGTTTCGTCCTGGGTGTCGGCCACGCGTTTCACCAGCGTGTGATCCGGATTGATCTCGAAGATGTACTTCACTTCTGGCACATCCTGACCCGCTGCGGCAAACAGTTTCGCCATCTGCGTGGTCATTTCGTTGGCATCGGTGGTGACGATCGCTGGCGTATCGGTGAGACGATGCGTCAGACGCACCTCTTTCACGCGCTCGCCCAGCAGGGTTTTCACGCGCTCAACGAACGGCTCCAGCGCCTTCTCCGCTTCTTTCTGCTCTTCGGTCTCTTCGTCGGCCAGTTTGCTCAGCGAATCATCCGCTTTGCTGACTGACTGGAAGGTTTTTCCGTCGAACTCGGTGAGGTAGCTCATCATCCATTCGTCGATGCGATCGGAGAGCAGCAGCACCTCGATGCCTTTCTTGCGGAACAGTTCCAGATGCGGGCTGCTCTTCGCGGCGGCATAGCTGTCGGCGGTGATGTAGTAAATCTTATCCTGACCTTCCACCATGCGCGTCAGGTAGTCGTCGAGCGAAATGGTCTGCTCGGCGCCTTCGCTCTGGCTGGTGGCAAAACGCAGCAATTTGGCAATCTGTTGCTGGTTAGCATTGTCTTCGGCTGGACCTTCTTTCAGCACCAGACCGAACTCTTTCCAGAACTGCTGATATTTTTCTGCGTCGTCTTTCGCCAGTTTTTCCAGCATCTGCAGGCTACGCTTGGTCAGCGCGGCACGCAGGCTTTGGGTCACGCGGCTGTCCTGCAGGATTTCACGCGACACGTTCAGCGGCAGATCGTTGGAATCTATCAGACCGCGCACAAAGCGCAGGTAGTTCGGCATGAACTGCTCAGCATCGTCCATGATGAATACGCGCTGCACGTAGAGTTTCAGGCCATGCTTGCTGTCGCGATTGAACATGTCAAACGGCGCGCGTGATGGCAGATACAGCAAGCTGGTGTATTCCTGCTTACCTTCCACGCGGTTGTGACTCCAGATCGCCGGATCGCTAAAATCATGGGCGATATGTTTGTAAAACTCGTTGTACTCGTCGTCGCTGATCTCGGACTTGTTACGCGTCCACAGCGCCTGGGCTTTGTTGATCTTTTCCCAGGTGGTGGTGTCGCTCTCTTCGTCTTTGCTTTCAATCTCCACCGGCAGCGCGATGTGATCGGAGTATTTGCTGATCACGTTACGTACACGCCACGCATCAAGGAAATCGTCTTCGCCTTCACGGAAGTGCAGCGTGATTTCGGTACCGCGATCGGCTTTCTCAATCTCCGCCAATGTGTATTCGCCTTCGCCGGCAGATTCCCAGAACACCGCTTCATCGGCTTTAGCGCCAGCGGCGCGGGTGCGCACGGTAACTTTATCCGCCACGATGAACGCCGAGTAGAAGCCCACGCCGAACTGGCCGATCAGCTGGCTGTCTTTCGCCTGATCGGAGCCCATGGATTCGAGGAAGGATTTGGTACCGGATTTCGCGATGGTGCCGAGGTTCTCAATCACCTCATCACGGCGCATACCGATGCCGTTATCGCTGAGCGTCAGCGTGCGGTTTTCCGGGTTGACCGAGATACGTACGCGCAGGTCGCCGTCGCCTTCATACAGATCGGGCGTCGACAGCGCGCGGAAGCGCAGTTTGTCGGCGGCATCTGAAGCATTGGAAATCAGCTCGCGCAGGAAAATCTCTTTATTTGAATAGAGCGAATGGATCATCAGGTGCAGAAGTTGTTTTACCTCTGACTGGAAGCCACGCGTCTCTTGTCCTTTCATGGTCATTGCTACCTCAACTGAATCGGGGTTGATGATACGTTGAGAGAGAAATGGGGATGAAGGGCAGGATTTCAAGCCGATGTCTGCGAAGACATCGGCAAGTGATTAGAAATTAATCTTGTGGCGTCCGGCGAGCGAGTGCGACAGCGTGGTGCCATCGACCATTTCCAGCTCACCGCCAACCGGCACACCGTGCGCAATGCGGCTGGCATCAACGCCATATTGTCCGCACAGCTCGGCGATGTAGTTGGCCGTGGCTTCCCCTTCCACCGTCGGATTGGTGGCGAGGATCACTTCGGTTAAGGTTTCGCGCTCAAGACGCTGCTCCAGCCGATCCAGGCCGATATCCTGTGGACCAATGCCATCCAGCGGTGACAAGTGGCCCATCAGCACAAAGTAGCGGCCGCCAAACTGGCCGGTCTGCTCAATGGCGTGGATATCTGCCGGGCTCTCCACCACACAAATCTGGCCGTTTTGCTGACGACGCGGATTGGCGCAGATGGTGCAGATTTCCTGCTCGGTGAAGGTACGGCAATCAGCGCAGTGGCCGATTTCCGACATGGCGCGGGTCAACGCCTGCGCCAGACGCATGCCACCGCTACGATCGCGCTGCAACAGCTGAAAAGCCATGCGCTGCGCCGACTTCGGGCCAACGCCCGGCAGGCAGCGCAACGACTCCATCAAAGATTCAAGCAGTGGACTGGTTTGCATCAGAACGGCATCTTGAAGCCAGGTGGCAGCTGCATACCTGAAGAGACAGCAGCCATCTTCTCTTTCTGCGTTTCATCAATACGACGTGCCGCATCGTTGAAGGCTGCAGCGATCAGATCTTCCAGCATGTCTTTGTCATCTTCCAGCAAGCTTGGATCGACTTCGACACGACGGCAGTTGTGCGCACCGTTGATGGTTACTTTAACCAAGCCAGCGCCTGATTCACCGGTCACTTCGATCGCGGCGATCTCTTCCTGAACTTTGGCCATTTTGTCTTGCATCTGCTGGGCCTGTTTCATCAGGTTGCCCAATCCGCCTTTACCAAACATAGTTTTCTCTCTCTGCTGGGGCTGCGCGCAGTTGACGCGCGGCAGCATGTTCACACCGGTCGAATACTCTCTTCATCCAAATCAGCATCGAAGAATCGACGCAATGTCTGAATATGGGTATCACTTTCGATCGACTGCCGCGCCTGCGACAGCTTCTCTTCATAAATGGCCTGGCGCCACTCCAGTGGCGTCAATACCGTAGGATTATCGTCTTCAATAATGGTCAATTCAACCGGCTGACCGGCAGACTGACTCAGCGCGTCCGCCAGCGCTTGCTTTGCCGACGCAGAATTCAGATGGCGCTGGCTGCTGCGCAGATGCAGCGTAATGCCATTCTCGCCCACCTCTTTCCACGCATTGAGCGCCACTTGCTGCACCAGTTTCGGCAGCGTCAGCGCGGCGATTTCTGCGGCCCACGCATCGCGCTGCTGGGCTTCTTCCGCCAGACGTAGCGCCAGCTCTGGCGTTTTCTCATGCTCCAGAGCCGAACGCAAGGCTTTTGGCGTCGCCACCGGCTCCGCTTTAACCTCAACCGGCAGCTGCGTTTTCCAGCGATAGGCTTCCGGTTTAGCCGGCGCTTTTACCGTGGGTTCAGACGCACGTTGTTGCACACGTTCAGTGACGCTAGCGAGACGTTCCAGCGCCGGATTCGCCGGCCGCGCGGAACGCGCTGCCGGCTCACTCTTTTTTGCTTTGCCGGCTCCCTGACGCAGCAACTGCGTTCGCGCCTGTAACAACTGGCTGGTGGAGTCGGGTAACGGATCGGACGCTGGCTGCATGTCCGGATAATCATCCGACATTGGCGGCGCGTCATGGTTCGGCGGTGCCATCTGCGGCTGCGCAGCCGGAGCGGGCACGGCTTTTGGTGCGGCTTGCGGCGCAGCCACCTGCGGAGCAGCTTGTGGCGTCAAGGTGGGACGCGCCAGCGGCTCAGCAATTGTTGCCTGCGGATGGAAGGCCAGCGCGCGCAGCAGTGTCATCTCCACGCCTAAGCGCCGATCCGGTGCCAGCGGCAGATCTTTACGTCCCATCAACAGCGTTTGGTAATAGAGCTGCACGTCAGCCGGTGGCAGCACGCGCGCTAACTCGCGCAGGCGATCGGCTTGGCTGAGATCGTCCTCGCTGAGCGAGCTCGGTAACAGCTGCACCATCGCAATGCGGTGCAGCAAACGCAGCATCTCAACCAGCAGCGCTTCCCACTCCACCCCGCGCGATGCGGCCTGATTTAGCAGCGCCATCACCTGTTCGCCCTGACCCTCCACCAGCGCTTCAATCAGCGCCAGCGGCTGTTCGTCGTCGAGTGTGCCGAGCATTTGTGCCACGGTGTCACGCGTTACGCTGCCCTGCCCCATGGCAATCGCCTGGTCGGTCAGGCTCAGCGCATCGCGCATACTGCCGTCAGCGGCGCGCGCCAGGAGATGCAGCGCGCGCGGTTCGGCAGCAATCTGCTCCTGCTGCAACACATGCGCCAGCTGCTGCTGGATTTGCTCAACGTCGAGCGCTTTAAGATGGAATTGCAGGCAACGTGACAGAATCGTCACAGGCAGCTTCTGCGGATCGGTGGTCGCCAGCAGGAATTTGACGTGCGATGGCGGCTCTTCCAGCGTTTTCAGCAGCGCATTGAAGCTGTGGCGCGACAGCATGTGCACTTCATCGATCAGATAGACCTTGAAGCGACCGCGCGCGGGCGCGTACTGCACGTTATCGAGCAGATCGCGCGTATCTTCCACTTTGGTGCGTGAGGCGGCATCGATCTCAATCAGATCGACAAAGCGGCCCTGCTCGATTTCGCGGCAGTTGTCGCATTGTCCGCACGGCGTTGACGTGATGCCGGTTTCACAGTTAAGGCCCTTCGCCAGCAGACGGGCGATCGAGGTTTTCCCGACGCCGCGGGTGCCAGAAAAGAGATAAGCATGATGGATTCGTCCCAGTGACAACCCGTTAGCCAGCGCAGTCAGCACATGTTCCTGACCGACTACGTCAGCGAAGGCCTGGGGACGCCATTTTCGCGCAAGTACCTGATAGCTCATGTGGATTCAATCACTGGAATTTAGGGAGAAGGGAGAAAATGCAGCTTCGCAAACCCTGTTTATTTTGGCAGTAGTTTAACAGCCACCAGCGGATCAGCAACCACTAACTTTGCAGAGGTGGCGCCCCGCCGCATAGCGGAGCGCGCAGGCCTTAGTGGCCGGGGAAATTCACCAGGCTGAAGCACTCGACGCCCATGGCGGTCAGGCGGGCTTCGCCGGTCAGGTCAAACAGATTAATCACGAATGCGGCGTCTTTCACTTCACCACCGGCGCGGCGGATCAGTTTCACCGTTGCTTCCAGCGTGCCGCCGGTTGCCAGCAGATCGTCCACCACCAGCACCACATCGCCTGGCTTGATGGCATTTTTGTGCAGTTCCAGCGCATCGGTGCCGTATTCCAGCTCATAGCTTTCGCTGAAGGTTTCACGCGGCAGTTTACCTGGCTTACGCACCGGCACAAAACCCACGCCCAAACCCAGCGCCACCGGCGCGCCAAACAGGAAGCCACGCGCTTCCGTTCCCACCACCTTGGTGATGCCTTTGTTACGATAACGCTCGACCAGAATGGCGATCGACGCGGCATACGCCTGCGGATCTTCCATCAGACTGGTTACGTCACGGAACAGAATGCCCGGCTTCGGATAGTCAGGAATGCTTTTAATGCTGTTTTTGATGAGTTCAAGCTGCTGCGCAGTTGCGGTCATAAATGTTACGCCTGGAGAAAATATCTAATACGCGCAGCTTCTCTAGCGCCAAACCCCGGAAACCGGGTTAAGCGAAGTCGTTTATAAGGGAAGCCACGCACGAAGATGCCCAAATCTATGCAAATACCCGGCTAAATGCAACCCTCACGCTACTGTTGTGGCGGGCTGGCATCCTCGGCAACGACCGGAATGCGCCACATAAAAAGCAGCAGCATGCACAGCATCGCGCCTAACAGAATGCGTACCCACAGCAGGTTCACCAGATAAATCGAGATCGAAAAGGTAATCACAATCAGCAACATGGCGCGAAATTTGGCACCGGGTGGCATAGCACGATGCTGCTGCCAGTGACGAATGTAGCGGCCAAACGGCGATTTCCACAGCAGCCAATGGTGGAAACGCGGCGACGAGCGGGCAAAACACCAAGCCGCCAGCAACACAAATGGCGTCGTAGGTAATAAAGGTAATACAATGCCCAGCGTACCTAGCACAATCGCCAGCCAGCCAAGGCTCAGTAGTAAAATGCGCTGCATGCCTGATGCCTGAATGAGTCAAAACAGCGTTACGTTAACACAGTCGGAAACAGAGTGATGCCCCAAGCGCCCGCACAGCAGCGTCTCCACGCCATGTTAGATCTACTGCGCCAGCAGATTGCGCAGCAGCCGGATGGTGCCTGTCGTCAGCCGCGCTTTGACTCTCAACTGTTTCGCACCAGCGGCACGCGTCTGGCGGATTATCTGCGCGAACTGGAAGGCAATATTACGCAGTTAACCGCAGCCGATACCGATGTGGCGCGTCGTCAATGGCTGGCGGAGAAAGTGTTGGATCAGATTGCCGCCTTGCAGCGTGAATGCCAAAGCCAACAGCTGCGGGTGAAGCGCGAGCGGCCACGCGTCGATGCACGCCAGACCAAACGTGAAGAGTATCAAGGCTACGAAAAGCGCTTACTGGCGATGATTCAACAGCGCGAGCAGCATCTGGCGCGCGCCGAAACCCTTAGCGTTCAGCAACAATTGATTCGTGAAGTCGATCAGCTGCAGGAGCGTCTGGCACGCTGCCGCGCCGCCATCTACAAACTGGAGTTGCCGTCTATGCCACGCTAAACGCGGCGCTTTTTCCTCTATACTCAGTGCGGTGAGAAAAAGGAGAAAAATCATGGCGCTGGTTTTTTGGATTGTAATTGGTTTAGCAGCAGGCTGGCTTAAGCGGGTGATTTTTCCCGGTCGTCCGGGAGGATTTGTGCCGACGCTGGTGCTGGCGGTGATTGGCGCGCTGATTGGCGGCTATATCGCTACCTATTTCACCACCGGCGATCTGGCCGCCTTGCATCCAGCCGGTTTCGCCAGCGCGCTGCTGGGTGCACTGTTAATGCTGCTGGTCGCGGCGAAATTACGTATATAGGAGAAACAATGTCACTGGACAGCGCACCCGACGAAATCAAGCTTGCCGTCGATCTGATTCAACTGCTTGAAGAGAATAATGTTCCCACCGCCACCGTGCTGGCCGCGCTGGCAATTGTTCAGCGGGATTATCAACAAAAGAAAGCGGCGGAAGATGCTGCTTAACGTGGCCCGGTGGTAAGTGTTGGACTAAGTCGCAACATATCCAAAAATGCATCGACTAGCTGCGGCGCATCGGCAGCCAAATCATAAGCCTGCGGATTGAATAACCAGTTTTCCATCATGCCGTTGATGTAGCCGCACATCAGGCGGGCAGACTGCCGCGTATTGATGTTACTGGGCAACTGACCGACCTCAATACACTCTTTCAACACCACTTCAATGCGGTCGTAACACTCCAGCAGTAAGCTTTGGCGCATATCCTGTAACGTCGACATTTCGCCAACAAACTCACACTTATGGAAGATAATCTCCATTAATGCGCGTCTTTGCGGATCCTTTGCTGTGGCGTCAAGGATATAGATCAACATTGAACGTACAACAGAAAGTGGATCACCCGGGTATTTTGTCTGATACTCAAGTTCCACATCGTCCAGCCCAGCGTCACAACGTAGCCAGATTTCATGTAAGAGATCGGCTTTGTTTTTGAAATGCCAGTAGATAGCCCCGCGCGTGACGCCGGCCGCTGTTGCGATATCCGCCAGAGACGTGGCGGCCACACCATGTTCGGAAAAGTGTGCTAATGCGGCGTCAAGAATTTGATGCCGTGTTTCAAGAGCTTGCGCTTTGGTTTTTCGTGCCATGCTGGGCTTTTTTTACAAACTTGTAAGTTTACATACATTTGTGAATGTATGTACCATAGCACGACCCGTGTTTTAACGCAGCAATGGGTTTATCGGTTTGTGATCCATTGATCATTTGATATCGGACACTAGAGGTTTATTTATGAATAAAAACAGAGGATTAGCGCCTCTGGCGGCCGTCCTGATGCTTTCAGGCAGCTTTTTGTTAACAGGATGTGATGATAATAAATCCCAGCAAGCCGCCCAGCAGCAGCCCCCAGAAGTGGGTGTTGTGACGTTAAAAAACGAACCATTGCAAATTACTACTGAGCTGCCGGGCCGTACCTCGGCTTTCCGCGTTGCGGAAGTTCGCCCTCAGGTGTCAGGTATTATTCTCAAGCGTAATTTTGTTGAAGGTAGTGATGTAAAAGCCGGTCAGTCGCTGTATCAGATCGATCCCGCCACCTACCAGGCGGCCTACGACAGCGCTAAAGCGGATTTAGCCCAGGCTGAAGCCAATGCTCGCGTGGCGCAGTTGACTATCACGCGCTATAAGCCGCTGCTGGGTACCAAGTACATCAGTCAGCAGGACTATGACACCGCCGCAGGCACAGCAGCCCAAACGGCTGCTGCCGCACAGGCTGCGCGTGCCAACGTTGAAACCGCACGCATCAATCTGGCGTATACCAAAGTGACCTCGCCAATTAGCGGTCGTATTGGTAAATCGTCAGTGACCGAAGGTGCGCTGGTTTCAAATGGGCAGACTACCGCGCTGGCGACCGTGCAACAGCTCGATCCTATGTATGTCGACGTGACCCAATCCAGTGATGAATTCCTGCGTTTGCGCGCAGAACTGGAATCCGGTCAGCTGAAACAGAACGACGGTAAGGCCAACGTCACCCTGCTGATGCAAAACGGTAACGCATACCCGCAAACAGGCACATTGGAATTCTCTGATGTGAGCGTGGATGAAACCACCGGTTCAATCACGCTGCGCGCCATCTTCCCGAATCCGGACAATCGCCTGCTGCCAGGTATGTTTGTTCGCGCACGTCTGGATGAAGGCACCAATCCAACCGCATTGCTGGTACCGCAACAGGGCGTAACACGTACCCCAACCGGTCAGGCAACGGCGATGGTAGTGGGCGCGGATAATAAAGTGGAATCTCGTAATATCACCGCTAATCAGGCATTTGGTGACAAATGGCTGGTAACGGAAGGTCTTAAAGCAGGCGATCGGGTGATCACCACCGGTATCCAGCGTGCCAAACCGGGTGCGCAGGTGACGCCACAAGAAGTCTCCGATGATGCCAAAGCTGCACCAGAATCACCGTCTGCTAAATCATCGTCATAACAGGAGCCACTGATACATGGCTAAGTTCTTTATTGATCGCCCCATTTTTGCGTGGGTGCTCGCCATCATCATCATGTTGGTTGGTGTGCTATCGATTATCAGCCTGCCGATTGAGCAATATCCCAATGTTGCGCCGCCGGCAGTTGAAATCCAGGCAACCTATCCGGGTGCTGATGCGAAAACGCTGCAAGATTCGGTGACGCAGGTCATCGAGCAAAACATGAACGGTATCGATGGCCTGATGTATATGTCATCGAGCAGTGATTCGTCGGGCACATTGACGCTGACGCTGACCTTCCAATCCGGTACTGACGCTGATATCGCGCAGGTTCAGGTGCAGAACAAACTGCAGCTGGCCACACCGTTACTGCCACAAGAAGTGCAGCAACAGGGGATTCAGGTTAAGAAATCCTCCAGCAGCTTCCTGATGGTGGCAGGTTTCGTCAGCGATAACGACAACATGACGCAGAACGATATTTCTGACTATGTTGCTTCGAACATCAAAGATCCGGTCAGCCGTATGCCGGGGGTTGGTGATACGCAGGTGTTTGGTGCGCAGTATGCGATGCGTATCTGGCTGGACCCACACAAGCTGAATAACTACTCACTGACGCCAGTGGATGTCATCAGCGCATTGAAGGTTCAGAACACCCAAATCGCCGCCGGTCAGTTGGGCGGCACGCCACCTGTGCCGGGTCAACAACTTAATGCCTCGATCATTGCGCAGACCCGTCTGACTTCAACAGATGAGTTCGGCAAGATCTTGCTGAAAGTGAATCAGGATGGTTCTCAGGTGCGCCTGCGTGACGTGGCGAAGATTGAACTCGGTGGTGAAAGCTACGAGATCATCGCGCGTTATAATGGCAAACCGGCTTCCGGTATCGGTATTAAGCTGGCAACCGGCGCTAACGCGCTGGACACCGCCGATGCGGTGAAAGCAGAACTGGCGAAACTGCAGCCGTTCTTCCCGGCAGGCATGAAAACGGTCTATCCGTACGACACCACGCCGTTCGTGAAAATTTCGATTTTCGAAGTGGTGAAAACGCTGTTTGAAGCGATCGTGCTGGTGTTCCTGGTGATGTATCTGTTCCTGCAGAACTTCCGTGCGACCTTGATTCCAACCATCGCCGTACCGGTAGTCTTGCTGGGTACTTTCGCCGTCATCAGCGCCTTTGGTTACTCGATAAACACCCTAACGATGTTCGGGATGGTGCTTGCCATCGGCCTGTTAGTGGATGACGCCATCGTGGTGGTCGAGAACGTTGAGCGTGTGATGGCGGAAGAAGGCTTGCCGCCTAAAGAAGCCACCAAACGTTCGATGGAGCAGATTCAGGGCGCGTTGGTCGGTATCGCGTTGGTGCTGTCAGCGGTATTTATTCCGATGGCCTTCTTCGGCGGTTCAACCGGCGTCATCTATCGCCAGTTCTCGATCACCATCGTTTCGGCGATGGCGCTCTCGGTGCTGGTGGCGTTGATTCTGACTCCAGCGCTTTGTGCCACCTTGCTGAAGCCGGTGGAAAAAGGCACCCATGGTAAAACTACCGGCTTCTTTGGTTGGTTTAACCGCGTGTTCGATAAGAGCACCAACCACTATGTTGATAGTGTGGGCCACATCGTTCGCAGCACCGGTCGTTACCTGCTGATTTACCTGGTAATCGTCGTCGGCATGGCTTACCTGTTCATAAAACTGCCTACCTCATTCCTGCCGGAAGAGGATCAGGGTCTGTTACTGGCTCAGGCGCAATTGCCAGCCGGTGCAACCCAGGAACGTACGCAGAAAGTACTGGATCAGGTTACTGACTACTTCCTGAACAAAGAGAAAGACAGCGTGAATTCGGTGTTTACCGTTAACGGCTTCGGCTTTGCCGGTCGTGGACAGAACACCGGTATCGCGTTCGTCAGCCTCAAGCCGTGGGATGAGCGTGGCGATGCCAGCCTGAAAGTGCCTGCGATTGCCGGTCGTGCCATGCAGGCGCTCGGTCAAATCAAAGATGCAATGGTGTTCCCGTTCAACCTGCCAGCGATTATCGAACTGGGTAACGCCACCGGCTTCGACTTCATGCTGACCGATCAGGGCAACCTGGGTCACGAGAAGCTGACCGCCGCGCGTAACCAGCTGTTTGGCATGATTGCCCAGCATCCGGATACGCTGGTGGGCGTGCGTCCAAACGGTATGGAAGATACGCCGCAGTACAAACTGATTATCGATCAGGAAAAAGCACAGGCGCTGGGTGTGTCGCTGTCAGACATCAACACCACGCTGGGCGCCGCATGGGGCGGTTCTTACGTCAACGACTTCATCGACCGCGGTCGTGTGAAGAAAGTGTACGTAATGGGCCAGGCCGATTCACGTATGTTGCCGGACGATATCAGTAAGTGGTTCGTGCGCAACAGCGGCGGCACCATGGTTCCGTTCTCCGCCTTCTCTTCGGCGAAGTGGCAGTACGGCTCGCCACGTCTGGAGCGTTACAACGGCTTGCCATCAATGGAGATTCTCGGCCAGGCTGCACCAGGCAAGAGCTCCGGTGATGCCATGAACCTGATGGAACAGCTGGCAGGAAAACTGCCTGCGGGTATCGGTTACGACTGGACCGGCATGTCCTATCAGGAACGCTTGTCAGGTAACCAGGCACCGGCGCTGTATGCTATCTCGCTGATTGTGGTGTTCCTGTGTCTGGCCGCGCTGTATGAGAGCTGGTCGATTCCGTTCTCGGTGATGTTGGTGGTACCGCTGGGTGTTGTCGGCGCACTGATCTTCACCACGGCGCGTGGCTTGAGTAACGACGTCTACTTTGTGGTGGGCTTGTTGACCACCATAGGATTGTCGGCGAAGAACGCCATTCTTATCGTCGAATTCGCCAAGGATTTGATGGAGAAGGAAGGCAAAGGGCTGGTTGAATCAACGCTGGAAGCATCCCGTATGCGTCTGCGTCCGATTCTGATGACCTCGCTCGCCTTTATCCTCGGCGTAATGCCGCTGGCGATCAGCACCGGTGCTGGCTCTGGCGCGCAGAATGCGGTAGGCACTGGCGTAATGGGCGGGATGGTCACAGCGACCGCGCTGGCTATCTTCTTCGTTCCGGTGTTCTTCGTGGTGGTACGTCGCCGCTTCAGTAAGAACAAAGGTGACCTCGAACAAGGTCATCCGGTAGAGCACAAACACTAAGCTCTACCCTTCCTTAAAAGGCCGCTGATGCGGCCTTTTTTATTGCTGCTTCTCTGCCCTGCCAAAAGCCCTGCGTTTTCCACGGTTGCAATCAGCCACTCTCGGGTTCATAATATTGTTATAGTATAACATTACATAGCGAGGTTACTATGAAACCGAATATCCATCCCCTTTATCGCCCTGTGGTGTTCCACGACACCTCGGCCAACGAATACTTCAAAGTCGGCTCCACTATCAAAACCGAGCGCACCATTGAGTTTGAAGGTGAAGTGCTGCCGTACGTCACGCTGGATGTCTCGTCAAAATCCCACGTGTTCTATACCGGCAAACAGAAAGATTTCGCCAAAGAAGGCAGCACCGCGCGCTTCAACCAGCGTTTTGGCAGCTTCCTGTCGCGCAACAAGTAACGCTGGAGAGAAGAGATGCAGGTATTGAGTTCATTGCGCTCTGCAAAGACGCGCCATAAAGATTGCAAAGTCGTGCGTCGTAAAGGTCGCATTTATGTGATTTGCAAAACCAACCCGCGCTTTAAGGCGGTTCAGGGAAGAAAGAAAAAAAGGTAGGAAAGTGTCGTGATAATTGGCCGGGATGCTCCCCGGCCTTTTTTTTACTTCATGCTATGCAGAATGGCGTCAACATTGTGTTTGAACGCAGCAACATAGGTCGCTGCCGGGCCATTCGCTTCCGACAACGCTTCAGGATAGAGTTCACCGCCCGGCTGTGCGCCGGTTTCGCTGGCAATCTGTTTTACCAGACGTGGATCGGTTTGATTCTCCATGAAGTAGGTTTTGATGTGCTCGGCCTTCAGCTGTTTGATGATCGAAGCCACATCGCTGGCGCTGGCTTCCGCTTCAGTAGAGAAGCCCACCGGCGCAAGGAAACTGACGCCATAACGTTGGCCAAAGTAGCCAAAGGCATCGTGGCTGGTCAGCACCTTACGCTTGTTCTTCGGCACCTCAGCAAAAGCGGTTTTCGCCCAGCTATCTAGCTTTTGCAACTGCTGAATGTAACTTTCACCGCTTTTACGAATATCCGCCGCATCTTCAGGATCGGCTTTGATCAGCGCATTCATCACATTGGTGGCGTAGATCACACCGTTTTGCATGCTGTTCCACGCATGCGGATCGGTGACGCTTTTACCGTCCTCTTCCATCTTGCGCGTGTTAACACCGTTCGAGGCCACTACGATGGTGCCTTTGTAACCTGACGCGCTGATCAGGCGATCCATCCAACCTTCCATGCCCAAACCGCTGACAAACACCATATCCGCTTTCGACAGCGCCTGACTATCCTGCGGTGTCGGTTCGAAGGTGTGCGGATCGCCGTTCGGGCCGACCAGCGATTTCACGTTGACGTGATCGCCACCAACCTGTTTAACGATATCCGCCAGCACGGTAAAACTCGCCACAACATCAACGCTTTTCGCCAGCGACAGTGGGCTAATCAGCATGGCACCAATCGCCAGACTCAGCGGTAACTTTTTCATTCATATCCCCTTATTGGTTTCGTTATCGACGGCGCAACAGGCCGCCACATGGTCCTGTCAAAACAGAAAGCAGAAACAGCACCGCAGCACTCAGCACCACCGCAGGTCCAGCCGGCAGCGAGAAATGCCACGAAAGAATCAGACCGATAAACGCAGAGACGATCGCCAGCAGCATGGCGATGCCAAGCATGCAAGCCAGGTGGCGACTCCAGAAGCGTGCGCTGGTGGCCGGCAGCATCATCAATCCCACCGACATCAGCGTGCCCAGCACCTGAAAGCCCGCCACCAGATTGAGCACCACCAGCATCAGGAACAGACCGTGCACCAGCGGTGCGCTCCATTTGCCCTGTGCGCGCAGGAAATCGGGATCGAAGGCATCGATCACCAATGGACGGAAGATCACCGCCAGCAGCAGCAAGGTCGTAGCGGCAATGCCGCCAACCAGCAGAATTGCCGCGTTATCCACCGCCAGCAGCGATCCAAATAACACGTGCAGCAGATCAACGCTGGAACCACGCAGTGACACCAGCGTGACGCCGAGTGCGAGAGATCCGAGGTAGAAGCCCGAAAAACTGGCATCCTCTTTGAGGTGCGTGTAACGGCTGACCGCCCCCGAGAGCAGCGCCACTGCCAAACCGGCAATCAGGCCGCCAATGCCCATCGCCACCAGCGATAATCCCGACACCAGATAACCTATCGCCGCGCCGGGTAATACTGCATGTGATAACGCATCGCCGACCAGACTCATGCGGCGCAGCGAAAGGAAGACGCCCAGCGGCGTGGCGCTAATCGCTAATGCCACGCATGCCACCAACGCACGGCGCATGAAACCAAATTCGATAAAGGGTTGAAGTAATGTCACGACGCTACCCTACGCAACGTTGGCGTTTGTGCGGAATCAGCGTCATCGAGCGATAACACATCCTGAAAATAGCGCGCCACCAGCGGACGATCGTGCAGCACCACTAATAATGTGGTGCCCGCCTGCTGCTGCTGTTCAAGGATCGACATCAGCAAGGTGACGGTTTGGCTATCAATGCCGTTGAAGGGTTCATCCAGCAGCCAGAGTTGGCTGCGCTGCAGCATTAAGCGCGCGAACAATATGCGCTGTAGTTGTCCGCCGGATAAAGTGGCTGGCTGCGCATCGGCAAACTCACGCATTTGCACCGCATCCAGCGCGGCATCAATTTCCAGACGCAAGGCGCGATTAATGCCACCAAACCAGCCGCAGCGTGGCCAACAGCCCATCGCCACCAGTTCATAAGCAGTAAGAGGAAAGCGGGTTTCGAGTTCACTGCGTTGTGGTAACCAGCCCAGTGCTTTACGTGGGATCTGCAATTCGCAGCTGCCGTAAATCGGCGGCAGTAAGCCGGCAATGGTTTTCAATAAGGTCGATTTGCCGGTGCCGTTAGCGCCAATCAGCGCCGTCATGCTGCCCTTTGCCAGCTCACCATTAACTACAGGCGTCACCGCACGGCCTTGATAACCTGCTTGTAAGCGGTTGAAATGCATCATTTCTGCATTCCCCACCATAAGGCTATTGCCAGAAAGGCAATCAGCATCAGCGCAACCAGCAAACGGCCGCCAAGGGAAAGAAGTAAACCGCTGTGATTCATACTCAACAACCAAAAATGTTATAACATAACAATTATCCTACCCGAATTTTCCTCTATTGCGCCCGAGTTAAAGTGTTTCAAAAGTTGATCGCTCAAGACGATTACCGCTGTAATTCGCCGTTTCGCCATGATTGAGTTATGAAACCCATCACAACGATTACTCTTTCTGTTTATTAGCGACTTGCAATGTCACCCAATAAGCTCAATGATAGAAACATCATTCTTTTACTGGATACAAAATGCCGTCTATTATTCATTGTGATATTGCTGTGGATGAGGACGATTGCGAAAAGTTGGTAAGAATTATCCAGGGGAATATTCTCAAAATAGCCGAGGCATTAGCCGGTGATTTACAGTGGTATTCTCAAAACTCGCAATTAGTTCCCGAGAGCTTCCAGATTATTTCTATTCAACCAACCAACAACAATCGATTTAAAATGCTTTACGATTTCAGCTGGAATTTATTTAATCCTTGCCTGGATTTAAATGAAACGTTTAAGCGTCGTGAAGAAGTGTTGTTTCAGGTAACGCCCGGCGCGCTGGTGTTTGAAGTGATTGACAATGAGCGCCCCTCTCCTGCCGACGAATTGTAATATTTGGTAATTGAGGTGAGCAAAGCTAATGATTGTGGATTACATTTAAGGAGTCGCTGAATTCAATTTTATTCGAGATCGCTTCCTGGTAGCTTTTCCTAATCTCGCCGCGCTGCGGTAACTGTGCTAGCTATGGAGGGGAAAAAGATGGACGAATACTCACCGAAACGGCATGATATTGCCCAGCTTAAATACCTGTGTGAGAACTTGTTCGACGAAAGTATGGCGACATTGACTGATAGCCATCATGGTTGGGTTAATGATCCTACTTCGGAAAGCAATTTACAGCTCAACGATTTGATTGAGCATATCGCTTCTTTCACGATGAATTACAAAATTAAGCACGTTGAAGATGAAGCCCTGATTACGCAAATCGATGAATATCTTGACGATACCTTTATGCTGTTCAGCAGCTATGGAATCAATACTCAGGATCTACAACGGTGGCAGCGTTCAGCAAAACGTTTATTTAATCTGTTTGCCGAAGAGTGTGCTTATCTCCAACAACCTAGCCATTCCTTTTAGCACCAGACTGAGACCGGTTTATTTATGAGCAACCAAGCCTTAACCAAAACAGATTATTTGATGCGACTGCGCCGCTGTCGCTCAATCGATACCCTTGAACGGGTTATCGAAAAAAACAAGTATGAATTACCTGATAATGAACTCGCGGTATTCTATTCGGCAGCCGATCATCGTCTGGCTGAACTGACCATGAATAAGCTTTACGATAAAGTACCGGTTTCTGTCTGGAAGTTCGTCCGCTAAGTTTTTCCCCTAACAGCCGCTCTGCACCATCATCGTATTAATCAAGGATTGAATCACAGGCAAAGGATTGCCAGATTTCTCTGTGCGTAAAATTCTGTGGAGTATTAGGCGGGTACAAAATGGTGGGGGCCCTGCCAGCTACATCCCGGCACACGCGTCGCCTGCTGCGGCTGCTTCCTTCCGGATCTGACCGAGTTCACAAGTTAGCATTGCGGGAGAACCAACAGGGCCCCCATTGACAAGCCCTCATTTCGAGAGCGCATGCATTATCAAGTATGCCCCTGGCAATTGCAAGCGCAGGCCCGACAACCGTTGGTTTCTTGCACAAGCACACAGCAATGCGCTGATGTCTACCCTTCTGCATGCTAAAGTTTGCCCTTTCCTGATGAAAATAGGTGCGCATATGAGCGACCAAAACAATTTCTCTGAGCGCGTGTGGCAAATCATTGCAGCCATTCCGCCAGGAAAGGTCACCACTTATGGTGATGTTGCACAGTTGGCCGGATCGCCACGCGCGGCACGTCAGGTAGGTGGCGTATTACGCCGTTTGCCGGAAGGCAGTAAGTTACCCTGGTTTCGCGTTATTAATCGTCACGGCAGGATTTCGCTGCAGGGCGACGATCTGTTTCGTCAGCGTGATGCGCTAGAAGCGGAAGGCATTGAGGTGAGCGATGCTGGGGAGATTGAGCTGGAAAAATATCGTTGGGAAATTTAGCTGTGCGATATGTCGCGCCCAAGCCCGCTGCCGTTCCGTAAAGCCGCTGTCTCGTCCCTGATCGCTCGGCACACGCCATCCATGGCGTGTGACGCTTTACTCCACGGCAGCGGGCCTGTGCGCTTAGCCTATGCCGTTTGGTAGATTACAAACTCGTCGGTGCCGGCACCGAGGACGATGGCGTCACCTGCGTAGGAGAAGTCGATGGCACTGTTGTTGCGGCACCCGGCTGGGTTTGCATCGCGACGTTAGTCACGGGAACCAACAGCAGTTCGGCTTTCGTTCCGCCCTGATTAATCACCGGTTTCACCGTATCAGTGATAAACGCCAGCTTGCCATCAATTGAAATCGCAGCACTTAACAGAATGCGCGCGTTCGGCTGGATGTCAGCCGGATTGAACGGCAGAACAAACTGGAACGGTGACTGTTTCCCTTCAGTACGTACTACGCGCTGTGACAAGACTTTTGAAGGCGCATCGGCCAGCGATGCATCAGACAGCGTTACGGTTAGCACGGAATCCGGTGGCAGCGCGATGCGCTGGCGGATATACACCGAACCACTGACATTCGGCTGCGCAATGGCGGCCTGCTGCCCCGCTACCGCTGAGCCAAGTGTAGGTGTGGCTACCGGCTTGCTGTGGTCCGCACAACCGGTAATCGCCGCTGCAAGGGTCATACCGCTAATAACTTGCCAGATTTTCATCGATGTCGTCTCCTTATGAACACTATGATTGTCGGCGGTAAATTCATTACTTAGCTTTTCAGCCGCCGAATGACCTTAATTCTGGCACAAATATCGGCATTGCGCCTAAACCTTCCGCCAGCCCACTGAAATCGCGGCAAAATCATTGACGGAAACTGGTCGGATCTTTCACACTGACGCGATTAGTCACGCTGAGGAATCCGCTATGAGCCAGGCACTGCACAACCTGCTTAATTTATTAAATCTGGAAAAACTGGAAGAAGGCCTGTTTCGTGGTCAGAGCGAAGATCTTGGTCTGCGCCAGGTGTTTGGTGGCCAGGTAGTTGGCCAGGCGCTGTATGCCGCGAAACAAACGGTGCCGGAAGAGCGCATCATTCACTCCTTCCACAGCTACTTTCTGCGTCCGGGCGATAGCCAAAAAGCCATCATTTATGATGTCGAAACGCTGCGTGACGGCAAAAGCTTCAGCGCACGCCGGGTCAGCGCGGTACAGAATGGCCAACCGATCTTCTACATGACCGCCTCGTTCCAGGCACCAGAAAGCGGCTTCGAGCACCAGAACAGCATGCCGCAGGTGCCGGGCCCGGATAATCTGCCATCGGAACAGGATTTGGCGAAAAAGCTGGCCGACCATCTGCCACTCAAGCTGAAAGAAAAATTCCTCGCCGAGCGTCCGCTGGATATTCGTCCGGTACAGATTCATAACCCGCTAAAAGGCCACGTTGATGAACCGCTGCGTCAGGTGTGGATTCGTGCCAACGGCGAGTTACCAGCCGATCGCCGTATCCATCAATACCTGCTGGGATATGCCTCGGATCTCAACTTCCTGCCGGTGGCGCTGCAGCCGCACGGTAAAGGCTTTCTCGAAGCCGATATGCAGGTTGCCACCATCGATCACTCAATGTGGTTCCATCGCCCGTTCGACTTGTCTGAATGGCTGCTGTACAGCGTGGTGAGCACCTCTGCCTCCGGCGCGCGCGGTTTTGTGCGTGGCGAGTTTTATACGCAGGATGGCCGACTGGTGGCGACCACGGTACAGGAAGGCGTGATGCGCCAACGCGACGCATAAAAAAAGGGGCGATATTATCGCCCCTTCTGCTTTTTATAATTTTAGCGCACTGCTCTTCTTCAGCCCGGCTGTTACTGGTTGTAAGCGTTCTCGCCGTGGCTGTTCACATCCAAACCTTCACGTTCCTGATCTTCCGGAACACGCAGGCCAACAATCATATCCGCCAGTTTGAAGCCGATGAAGGCCACAACTGCAGTCCAGACGATGGTCACGCCCACGCTGAACAACTGAATCCAAACCTGATGGCCCATGGTCACACCTTCTGCGTAGCCTACGCCGCCCAATGAAGAGGAGGCGAACACGCCGGTCAGGATACAACCGAGGATGCCACACACGCCGTGCACACCGAATACATCACATGGGTCATCAACACGCAGCCATTTCTTCAGAGTAGTTACGCCCCACAGACCGGCTAAACCACCCGCCAGACCGATAATCAACGCGCCGCCGACACCAACATAACCACAAGCTGGGGTAATCGCCACCAGACCAGCGATGAAGCCTGAACACGCACCGAGCAGAGAAGGTTTACCACGTACCGCCCACTCGCCGAACACCCACGACAGCACCGCACCCGCCGTAGCCACTACGGTATTCAGGAACGCCAGCGCAGCGATTTCGTTAGCTGAGGAAGCAGAACCGGCGTTGAAGCCGAACCAGCCCACATACAGAATCGCGGTACCGAGGAACACCATCGGCAGGTTATGTGGTTTGAAGGCTTCTTTGCCGAAACCAGCACGTTTACCCACCAGATAAGCACCCACCAGGCCAGCGACTGCGGCGTTGATGTGAACCACGGTGCCGCCCGCGAAGTCGAGCGCGCCATCTTGCGCCAGCAAGCCACCCGCCCAAACCATGTGTGCGATTGGCAGATAAGCCAGCGTCAGCCAAACCACCACGAAAATCAGTACCGCCGAGAAGCGAATACGTTCAGCCAGCGCACCGACAATCAGGCCGACGGTAATACAGGCGAAGGAAGCCTGGAACGCAACGTGAATGTACTGATAGAAGCTGCCCATCACCGCTTTCAGCTCAATATTTTTCAGCATCGCCCATTGGAAGCTACCAAAGAAGGAGTTGCCTTCACTGAACGCCAGCGAGTAGCCGTAAATCACCCACAGCACGCACACCAGCGAGAAGGTCACTGCAACCTGCGTCAGCATCGACAGCACGTTCTTACCGCGAATCAAACCGCCGTAGAACAGCGCAATGCCTGGAATCGACATAAACAGTACCAGCGCGGTACAGATCATCATAAAGGCGTTATCGGCTTTATCTGCGACGGCAGGCGCTGCCGCCATCGCCAGAGAAGGTAACAGCGCAAGGCTGGTGAGGCCCAACTTCGTTATCAGTTTATTCATTTCTTTCCATCCCATCACAATTCAGAGCCCCAGTTACAGTGCTGCTTCGTCGGTCTCGCCGGTACGAATACGAATGACGCGCTGCAGTTCTGCGACGAAAATCTTGCCGTCGCCAATTTTGCCGGTATACGCGGCTTTGCTGATGACATCGACCACTTCATCAAGTTGGTCGTCCGCAATAGCGATATCAATTTTTACTTTAGGCAGGAAGTTAACGCTGTACTCGGCACCGCGATAAAGCTCTGCGTGACCTTTCTGGCGACCGAAACCTTTAACCTCGGTAACTGTCAGTCCCTGAATGCCAATAGAGGATAAGGCTTCACGCACGTCCTCCAGCTTAAATGGTTTGATTACCACGGTAACCAGCTTCATACGTTCCCCTCCGGATAAGAAATTGAGTGAGTCTTCGCGGACACACAGGGATATAAGCAAAGGCTGTGCCATAAATAAAAAAAGGGGAATGTCAGTAGCATAGGCGCGCTGCATCACGCTTCGTTATGTGAAGCACAGCGCAGATTGGGGAGGAGGAATAGGAAAGGTGTTGCAATATTGCACTTCTTTGGTGCTTCAAGCCTCAAAGAAGTGCATCAATACAGAACATTCCGATAAAACTGTGCAAAAAAGGTGCAATTCACCCTTCAGCTTGTACGGGGATGCCCGCCGCGAGTTCATCGCCGGCCTGCTGCAACTGATACATCTGCCAGTAACGGCCCTGCTCGGCCAGCAGCTCAGCATGCGTACCGCGCTCCACTACCTGACCGCGATGCAGCACTAAAATTTGATCGGCTTCGGTGATGGTGGAAAGGCGATGCGCGATCACCACCAGCGTGCTGTGCTGACGTAATGCACGCAACGCGTGCTGAATCGCCTGTTCCGTACCGGAATCAATATTGGCAGTGGCTTCGTCGAGGATCAGGATTTGTGGCAATGACACCAACACGCGCGCCAGCGCCAGTAGCTGTTTCTGCCCAACCGACAGATTATTGCCCTGCTCGCCTAAACGCGTATGGATGCCGTCCGCCATGCTGCGCGCCAACGGTGCCAACTGCACCGTCTCCAGCGCCTGCCACACTTGCTCTTCCGGGATATCACGCCCTAAGCGCACGTTGGCCAGCAGCGAATCCGCCAGCACCACCGGATCCTGTTGCACCATCGCAACGCTTTGACGTAAAGCGGCGTGCGACAGCTGCGGCAGTGGGCGACCATCCAGCTCAATGCTACCGCGCGTCACCGGGTAATAGCCCATCAGCAGATTCGCCAGCGTGCTTTTCCCGCTGCCGGTGTGTCCCACCAGCGCAACAAAATTACGCGCGGGCACCTCAAGATTGATGTTGCTGAGCACATCACGGTTATCGCGATAGGCAAAGCTCACATCACGCAGCGAGATGCTGCCGGAAGCCAGCGGCTGAATATCGCTGCCGTAACCTTGCTGCTCTGCATCCATCAGTTCGAAGATGCGCTCGCCAGACACCACCGCTTGTTGCAGCATCGACTGCTGCGTGGTGAGTTCAATCAGCGGCTCGTTGAGGCGACCAAGATAGGTAATAAAGGCATAAAGCACGCCCACTTCAAACACGCCTGGCGTGGCGAAGCTGAACAGCATCAGCAAACCGCACAGAATCATGGCCGAAAACAGACTCAGCAACGGGCGCAATAAAAAACCATCCAGCCGCAGCGTTTCCATACGCGCCAGATAGTGCGAACGGCTGGCTTCGCCCATGCGCTCACCAAAGCGCACCTGCTGGCGGAACTGCTGGATCACGCTCATGCCGTTGATCACTTCATTAAAGCCGTTGTTGATATCCGCCAGATAGCTGCGCACGCGACGCGCAATCGGCGTGCTGAAGCGCTGATAAATCAGCATCACCGTCAGCACCAGCGGGAAAATCACGATCGCCACCAGCGCCATACGCCAGTCGAGAGAGAACATCGCCACCAGCATCGCGCCAATCAACGCGGCGGCGCGCAACACCGTTGCTACCACGGTGACGTAGAGATCTTTGATCACTTCGGTGTCGTTGGTGACACGCGAGATAATTTGTCCGACCGGCTGCGTATCGAAGGCGCTGAGAGGCTGGCGCAACGCCGCGTTCATCACGTCTACGCGCAATTGCTGCACCACGCCAATCGCCGCGCGGTTAAACAGCAATGCCTGAAAATAGTGCAGACCGGCAGCCAGCAATTGCAGCAGGATAAAGCCCACCAGCAGGCCAGCGACGATGCCCCACGGCATTTGATGTTTTGCCACCAGATTATCGATGAAGTAACTCACCAGCACCGGTCCGGTCACTTCGGCTGCCGCGGCAATCCACAGCATGCCGACCGCCAGCCACAGCGATTTACGCCACGGTTTGCCATACGCCAGCAGACGTTTCAGCGTCGGCCATAAACGTTGTGATTTAGCCACGGCTTGCTCCTTCTGCCACTTCATCGTCATCCAGCGCGGCTTCCAGCTGCTGATAACGATACATATCGCGATACCAGCCTTCTTTGGCGGCCAGAGTGTCATGATCGCCACGCTGTGCCACGGCGCCCTGCTGCAGCACCAGAATTTCACTCGCTTCAGTGAGCGCCGACAGACGATGCGCGCTGATAATCAAGGTGCGCCCTTTACCCCACTGACGCAGGTTATGCAGGATGTCATGTTCAGTACGACCATCAACCGCCGACAGCGCATCATCCAGAATCAGAATTTCGGCATTCAGCAGCAGCGCGCGTGCAATCGCAATGCGCTGCTTCTGCCCGCCCGATAACATCACGCCGCGCTCGCCCACTTCGGTCTCATAACCTTGCGGCAGGCGCAGAATATCATCGTGCACACAGGCCATGGTTGCGACGCGCTCCAGCTCTTGCTGCGTCGCATTCGGGCGACCCAGCGCCAGATTGGCGGCGATGGTGTCGGAGAACAGGAACGGCGTTTGGCTGACCACCGCCAACCGGCTGCGCCAGCTATCGAGCCGCAACTGCGGCAGCGGCGTATTGTGGTAGCGAATATCGCCCTGATCGATGTCGAAGTGGCGCTGAATCAGGCTCAGCAGCGTGCTCTTGCCGCAGCCGGTTGGCCCGCATAAGCCTAGCATCTGGCCCGGTTTTAACTGGAAGTTAACATGGCTCAGCACCGGGCCAGAACTGGCCGGATAGCGGAACTCACGAATGGCAACTTGCATCACGCCAGGTTCGGGCGGCAACACTTTCGCTCCATCTTCAACTGCAGGCGCTTCCGCCAGCAAGGAACGGATACGGCTCCATGCCGCACTGCCGCGCTCAACGATGTTGATCATCCATGCCAGCGCCAGCATCGGCCAAATCATCAGGCCGAGGTACATCACAAAGCTGGTGAGCTGCCCGAGCGTCAAACTGCCGTTCCACACCATCCAGCCGCCACCGGCAATCGCCAGCAGGTTGGAGAAGCCAACGGCGATATAAATGATCGGATCAAAACGCGCATCCACGCGCGCCACATGCAGATTTTTCTTGCCGGTATCGGCAGCGATGCCAGCAAACTGCTGCGACTGATGATCTTCGAGGCCAAAGGCTTTGATCATGCGAATGCTGGTCAGACTTTCCTGGGTTTGATCGTTCAGACTGGAGAACGCCGCTTGCGCCACTTTGAAACGCTGATGCAGGCGTGCGCCATCTTTCTGAATGGCGAAGGCCATAATCGGCATCGGGATCAGCGCCAGTAACGTCAGTTCCCAGCTGATTTGGGTGCTCATCACAATCAGCACCACCAATCCCATCACCAGCGAATCCACCAGCGTCAGCACGCCTTCACCGGCGGCAAACACCACGCGATCCACATCATTGGTGGCGCGGGCGATCAGATCGCCGGTGCGATGACGCAGATAAAATGCCGGATGCTGGCGGCTGAGCTGACGATAGAAATCTTCACGTAGCTCAACGGCTAATTGGTAGGATGCGCCGAACAACAGTACGCGCCAGACGTAGCGCAGCAGATAGACGATCACCGCCGTCACCAGCATCACGCCGATCCACATAAAGATCTGCCCGGCGCTTAAATTATGCTGGGTGACGCCGTCGACAATCACGCCAACCACGTGCGGTGGCAGCAATTGCAATAAGGCAATAACGATCAGCAAGCTGACGGCGCCCAGATATCGCCGCCACTCGCGCAGGAAATACCAACTTAACTGGCTGAATAATTGCACAAGCGTGTCTCTTTCTGGGCCCGCTAGGGCGCTACCGGCAAGGCGGTGGTGTATTTAATCTCTTCCATGGCAAAACTGGAGGTCACATCCATCAGGCCCGGCACGCCGTTCACCAGGCGCTTATAAAAGCTGTCATAACTCTTCATGTCCGCGACCTGAATGCGCAGCAAATAATCGTACTCGCCCGCCATGCGATAAAACGCCATCACTTCCGGCATTTGCTGCACCACGGCGACAAATTGCTTAAACCACTCGCTGCTGTGCTGCTGGGTTTTGACAAACATAAAGGCGGTGAGTGACAGACCGATTTTTTCGCCGTCCACCAGCGCCACGCGCGCACGAATAATGCCATCATCTTCCAGTTTTTTCAGGCGTTTCCAGCACGGCGTGGTGGTGAGGTTCACCGCATCGGCCAACGTCTGCAGCGACAAGGTGCAATCCTGCTGCAGCATTGCCAGCAAAGTGCGGTCAGTTTTATCTAACATTTGCCACTCCGGGAGAAAATTTTTCTCTAATCTCGCCATTATAGCGCGGTTTTAGCAACCTCTTTTTCCTGCCAGTGCCTTACACTGTGCGCAATAATGATTACGGAAATGCCACATGCAAACGCCCTGGGTTCGCCACGCCATTAATGAAATTAACGCCGATTTTCAGCGCTCTGCGGATACGCATCTGATCCGCTTTAAGCTGGATGATTTTCCTGGCATTCACTTCTATCTCAAAGATGAAAGCACGCATCCTAGCGGCAGCTTAAAACATCGCCTGGCGCGCTCCCTGTTTCTCTATGGCCTGGCGAACGGCTGGATCCATGAAAATACGCCGATCATTGAAGCCTCTTCCGGCAGTACTGCGGTATCGGAAGCTTACTTCGCGCGTCTGCTCGGTTTGCCGTTTATCGCCGTAATGCCGGCCAGCACCGCGAAACGCAAAATCGAGATGATTGGCTTTTACGGTGGTGAATGCCATTTCGTAGCCGATCCCTGCCAGCTGTACAGCGAATCCGAACGTTTAGCACGTGAACTGAATGGCCACTTTATGGACCAGTTCACCTACGCCGAGCGCGCCACCGACTGGCGCGGCAACAACAATATTGCCGAAAGCATTTTCCGCCAGATGTCACACGAACCGTTCCCGGTGCCGCATACGGTGATCATGAGCGCCGGTACCGGCGGCACTTCGGCAACGCTGGGCCGCTATATCCGCTATCAGGGCCATGACACGCGCCTGCTGGTGGTCGATCCGCAACATTCGGTGTTCTTTGACTACTGGCACAGCCGCGACAAAACGTTGCGCAGCGAACGCGGCAGCCTGATTGAAGGCATTGGTCGTCCGCGTGTCGAACCGTCGTTTTTACCCGACGTCATTGACGAGATGATGAAAGTGCCGGATGGCGCGACCATCGCCGCGATGCTGCAGTTGGAAAAAGTGCTTGGACGTCGCCCTGGCGCCTCAACCGGCACCAACTTCTGGGGCATGATGCAGGTGGCAAAACGCATGCGGGAAAACGGCGAGCAAGGATCTTTGGTGACATTGCTGTGTGACAGCGGTGAGCGCTATCCGGACACCTATTACAATGCGCAGTGGGTAGAGCAGAATATCGGCGACATTGCGCCTTGGGTGCGAGAGCTGCAATAAAAAACCGGACGTCCTGTCCGGTTCACTGTAAGCCTCAGCATTCGGGGGAATAATCGAGGTGTGGTGTGGTCATCCAGTGATTAAGGTAGTGAGACACCGCCTGTGTCTCGCAATGTCCGATAATCGGTAAATGGGGCAACGACGCTTTCAGTTGATTCATGGCGTTGCCCATAATGAAACCGCTGCCAACGCGCTCCAGCATTTCGCGATCGTTCATGGCATCGCCAAACGCCATACAATCCGCCAACGACAGCGAAAGATGCTGGCACAAACGTCCCAACGCCGCGCCTTTATGGCAATCAACCGGCAACACTTCCAGGCAATCCCAGGCTGAGAAACAAATATTTGCCCGCTCGCCCAACGCGGCCTGCAATTCACTTCTTAGCGCCTGCAACATTTCATGCGGCGCAATAAAACAGATTTTGGTGACTTCATGCGCCGACATCTGACGCAAATCACGCAGCTGATAGTGGAAGCCGCTCATCGCATGCGCTTCCAGCGCACCGAGCAGCGGTTTATCGGTAAACCAGCCTTCATCGTTGAAAATATGAATCGACGCTGGCGTTTGCCAATGGGTATGAATCACCTCTTCCGCCACTGATGGCGATAAATCGCAGCCGTAAAGCTGATTGCCTTCCAGATCGTGAATACGCGTGCCGTTGCCGGTAATCAGCCAGGCAGGCAAGGTGATTTGTTCGCGTACTCGCTGCATATCCATAAGATGACGCCCGGTGGCAAACGCCAACGTAACGCCGCGCTGATGCAACGCATGCAGGCTTGTCAGCGTTTCATTTCCTAACCGATGCGAAGGAAGCAACAGCGTGCCATCCATATCAAATGCCGCGAGGCGAGCCATGCGAATTCTCCTGTCTGAGTGAGGCAGTTACTATCGCCTGGTAATTACGGAACTAATAGTGAATACTTTTAAAAAACTGTTCCGGGTTTAGCGATGCGCGAACTTCATCGGGTTAATCAATTCCAGCGCCTGTGGCAACTCAGCCACGGCGAAACACAACGCCTCAGCGTCGCTGCGATGGCGCAACACTGTTTTTGCAGCGAGCGCCATGTGCGCACGCTGCTGCGGCAGTGGCAGGATGCCGGCTGGCTGAACTGGCGCGGAGAATCCGGGCGTGGCAAGCAGGGCGAGCTGACTTTCCTGCTGTCGCCGGAACAGCTGCGCCAGCAATTGTTAACGCAGCAACTTGATGCCGGCGAGGCGGTACAGGCATTGCAGGTGCTGGATCTGCATCCCGAGCGGTTAGTGAAAATGTTGCGGCCGCTGATGGGCGGTCAGTGGCAGAACCAATCGCCGGTGCTGCGCATTCCTTATTACCGTGCGATGGAGCCGTTGCGCCCGCTACAGCTGACCGGACGCGCCGAGCAACATCTGGCGCGCCAGGTTTTCTCCGGGCTAACGCGCTTTCGCGATAACGATGTTGAAGGCGATATTGCTCACCATTGGCAGCACGATGCCAGCGGCCGTGACTGGTATTTCTGGCTGCGCCCGCAGCTTAGCTGGCACAACGATGAACCGGTGCAGGCGGCGCAGTTGGTTGAGCAGCTGCAGCAGATCATGCAATCGCCGCGCGGCTCGCGGCTTCTGGCTGCAATTGAACGCGTTGAAGCGCCGCATCCGCTGGCGATACATATTCAACTACGTGAAAGCGATTACTGGCTGCCGCAGCGGCTGGCGCATCAATTCTGTCTGTTACCTCATCCTGAATTCGCCGATGTCGGTAGCGGGCCGTGGAAACTCACGCATTTCACCGCTGAAATGGTGCGGCTGGAGAGCCATGCGCGCTGGCATCTGCAGCGCCCGCTGATCCAGCGGATGGAATACTGGATCACGCCGCAGCTGTTTGATCGTGATCTCGGCACCAGCTGCAGCCATCCGGTGCAAATCGCCATTGGCGATCCTGAAGAGCTCGGTTCGCTGCGGCCGGTTGATCGCAGTATCAGCCTGGGATTTTGCTATCTGGCGCCACGCATCTCGGCGCACTTCAGTGCCGAGCAGGCCCAATCGCTGATTGCCCTGATTCAGCGCAGCGGCGTTATTCAACAATTGCCGCTGGATGAGGGTTTGATTACACCGAGCCATGAACTGCTGCCTGGCTGGCCGGTACCGCGCGCAGAAAGAGTGAGAATTTCACTGCCGCCGACGCTAACGCTGCATTACCACCTGCCGGTCGAACTGCATGTGATGGCGCAGGCGTTGATTCCACTGGTGGCACAACATGGCTGCGCCCTCACCTGCATCTTCCATGACGTAAAAAGCTGGCGTGACGATATCGATCTCAGTGAGGCCGATGTGGTGATGGGCGATCGACTGATTGGTGATGCGCCGCTGTTTACGCTGGTGAACTGGCTGGAGAACGACCCGGTCTGGCAGCCGCTGCGCCAAAAGATACTGCAAAAGCCGCTGAGCGCCATTGCCCAACAATCTGATACATTGCAGCGTGGTGAATTAACTCAGCAACTGTTTCAGCAGCTGATGTGCGACGGCCATTTACTGCCGCTGTTTAACTATCGCTATCAGGTTTTTGCCCCGCCCGGCGTGGAGGGCATCCAGCTAAATAGCCTGGGCTGGTTTGATTTCACTCGCGCCTGGATTCCGCCGCCAACCACAGCTAACGCTGTTCAGCCTTCCTTCGAGCCAGTACCATAAGCGCACAGATTTTTGAGGAAGAAAAAATGAAACGAGCCGTTGTGGTATTCAGTGGCGGACAAGACTCCACCACCTGTTTAATTCAGGCGCTGCAACACTATGATGAAGTGCATTGCGTTACTTTTGATTACGGCCAGCGCCATCGCGAAGAGATCGAAGTTGCGGCTGAGCTGTCGCAGAAGCTGGGCGCACGGGCGCACAAAGTGCTCGACGTTACGCTGCTCAACGAGTTAGCCGTCAGCAGCCTGACGCGCGACAACATTCCCGTGCCAACCTACGATCCGAATGCCAGCGGTTTGCCGAGCACCTTTGTGCCGGGCCGCAATATTCTGTTCCTGACGCTGGCATCCATTTATGCCTATCAGGTCGAAGCTGAAGCGGTGATCACCGGCGTATGCGAAACCGATTTCTCCGGCTACCCGGATTGCCGCGATGAGTTTGTTAAAGCACTGAATAATGCCGTCAGCCTCGGCATGGCACGCAATATTCGCTTTGAAACGCCGTTGATGTGGCTGAATAAAGCCGAAACCTGGGCGCTGGCCGATTACTGGCAGCAGCTGCAGCTGGTACGTGCTGAAACGCTTACCTGCTATAACGGCGTAAAAGGTGATGGTTGCGGCGAATGCGCGGCCTGCCATTTACGCGCCCGTGGCCTGGCAGATTATCAGGCGAACGCGTCGGCAGTGATGGCAGCGATGAAAGAGAAAAGCGGCCTCAACTGATTCAGGCCGCAGGGTAAACTGGCGTCATCGGCGCCAGTTATTCATTTTCGACCATCAACGACGCCAGACGCTGGTGTAACTCCCCTTCCAACGGCACTGCTTTTTGCGTGCGCAAATCAATACAGACAAAGGTCAGTGCGGCATCGGCTACCACCGAATTATCGCTCGCCAGTAAGACACGCTGGGCAATTACACCGCTTTTACCGCCGAGCTGTGACACTTCACTTTCAATGTTCAGTACGTCGCCCAATACCGCCGGACGACGATAGTTGATGTTGATATTCACCACCACAAACGCCAGCTGCTGCTCAATCAGCCAATGAAACGCATCGACATCCTCCAGCCACTGCCAGCGCGCCTCTTCCAGAAACTCCAGATAGCGCGCGTTATTCACGTGCTGATAAACATCCAGATGATAACCGCGCACTTTAATTGTGGTTTGCATTATTGCTCCTGTTCAGGCTGAGAATGACAACTGGTAAGACCTGTTGAGCATAGCACAGCCTGAATCCGGGCTTTTTCAATCCTTCAAAGTCGCGAGACGCTTCACAGTTTAAGCCGAGCGCTGTTGCGCTCAATCAGTGCGCTACCGATACCGGGCACCTCCTTGAGTTGTTCAATGGCGGTAAACGGGCCGTATTGCTCGCGATAACTGACAATCGCTTGCGCTTTCTTTAGTCCGATGCCGTTCATACCGGCTGCGAGCTGTTCGGCTGTGGCTGAATTGATGCTGACCTGTCCTTCGTTTGGCGTGGAGACTTGCGTCGCCTGCGTTTCACTGGGACTTTCGGCAGCCGCCAGTCCGGTGGTATAAACTGCGCCGCCCAGCGCCAGCGTAATGCATAGGGCTTGAAACGTTGATTTCACCATGCTGTGTTTCTCCTTGTGTTTGACAGCAACAGCAGGGTGTCACAGCTCAATTCAACGCTCAAAAGGACAATCTCAGAAATGGAAAAGGCCGCATAAGCGGCCTTTCGGGTATTGCAGTGGTTTAACTTTTTTTGTGAGGCTTACTGGTTTTGTGCGGCGGCGCCGTACTTAATCTTCGCCTCTTTACGCAGGTTTTCCAGCAGCGCTTCAAAGGCGATTTGCGCGTTATTTTGCGTTACGCCTTTCACCATCTCATCGATCTGCGCCTGCGGCATGTTGCCCGCGCTAACTTTATCCAGCGCGATCAGTACCACATTGCCCTGCATATCTTCGCTCACGCCCCACGACGGTTTATTGTCGGCAGGTTGCGGCAGATTGAAGGCCGACTGAGCCACCGGATCCTGCGCATTGCGATCAAACGATTTGCTAGCGCTGAGCGTTAAGCCTGCAGCTTTCAATGCATCCGCTTTACCGGCTTTCAAATCGACCAGCAGTTTGTCTGCCTGCGCTTTTGCCTGCTGGGTCGCTTTATCATGCTTCAGTGAATCTACGATCTGCGCTTTCACCTGATCCAACGGCTTCACCGCTTCCGGTTTGTGCTCGCTAATACGCAGTACAAAGGCACGATCTCCATCCACAGAGATGATGTCGGAGTTGTTACCCGGCGCACCATTCTGGCCCACTAAACCACCGTTGAAGATGGCTTGCTTAACCTGATCGAAATTCAACTCGTCTGGCAGGTTATCGCGGGTGATCCAATTGGTTTCTACCACTTTCAGGCCGGAAGCCTGCGCCGCGCCGGCCAACGATTCGTTATCGTTGCTGGCTGCTTCGCTTACTTTCTGCTGAATTTTGTAGAAGGCATCAACCGCTTTCTCTTGCTTCACTTTATCGGCAACGATGTCATGAACATCGGCCAGCGGTTTAACCTGCTCCGGCTGGATGTCATCCAGGCGCACCACGAGGTAGCCAACCGATGATTTGATAGCACCGGAAAGCTGGCCTTTCTGCGTCAGATTGGCGTTTTTCAGCTCGTCTGGCGTGGTACTCGGCTCCAGCCAACCCATATCACCGCCTTTGCGGGCTGAGATTGGGTCGATAGATTTGCTTTTCGCCAGCGCGGCGAAATCTTCGCCTTTCTTCAGCGCATCAACCACGGCGTTAGCATCGGCTTCCGTCTTGGTCTGGATCACGCTGTAGCGATTACGCTGTGGCTGTGAATAATCAGCTTTGTGTTGATCGTACCAGCTCTGAATGTCCGCTTCGCTGGCCGTTTCCTGCATGCTTGCGGCATCCATTTTGATGTAGCTCACGCGGAACTGCTCAGGCGCCATGAAGCTACTCTGATGCTGCTGGTAATACTGGCTGACTTCGTCGTCGCTGACCGTCTGTTTAACCGCCAGCGCGTTGACATCAATCAACGCCTGACGCACTTCACGCTGCTGTGACACCAGATCCACCAGCTTGCTGGTTTCGCCTTTCAGCATGAAATCGGTGTTAGCAATCGCGTTAATCAGCTGCTGCGTCGCCAGCTGCTTACGCAGCGCTTCGGCATATTGATCAGCCGTGAAGCCCATGCTGGTGATCAGGCCGCTGTATTTGGCGTTGTCGAATTTACCGTTGGTCTGGAAAGCTTTCTGATTGAAGATCGCCTGTTTTACCTGATCATCGCTGATGCCGATGTGCAGATCTTTGATGTACTGATCAAGTAACGCCTGATCAATCAGCTGCGACAGCGCCTGCTGACGCATCTGCTGCATGTAGCCTTCGTTGCTGGCTAACTGCGAGAACTGATCGCCCAGCATCTGCTGCTGACGATTGCGCTCGTTGTTAAAACCCTGCTCCAGCTCTGCACGGCTGATCTCGTGGCCGTTAACTTTGGCAGCATAATCACCGCCGCCGCCGATCAGGTAGTTGCCCACCCCGGTGAGTACGAAAGACAGGATGATCAATCCCAGAATAATCTTGAGCACGACATGATTCGACGCCGCGCGTAAATTGTCCATCATGGTATGACAACACTCCGCTGTAGTGTGAATGTAAAGCTCTAACACGATGTCATCATCGTGCAACTGCTGTTCAGGCTGGCAGTTGGCAACCATGCGGAGACAACAACCAAAGGCTATCGCCGCGCATCAAGAATAAAAAAGGCACATCAAAAATGATGTGCCCGTATGTTACATGAGAACGGCTTTTGCGTCCTCAATCCACGGAAGAAAATGCTTCAATGGATGTATCAGCGGTCATTAATTGACGGAATCTTTCAGTGCTTTACCTGCACGGAAGCCCGGAACTTTACCAGCCGGAATGGTGAGCTCTTTACCCGTTTGTGGGTTACGGCCGGTGCGAGCTGCACGCTCACGTACAGAGAAAGTACCGAAACCAACCAGTGCCACTTCATCACCGCCTTTCAGAGCTTCGGTAACGGAGTCCATGAATGCATCTAAAACACGTCCCGCTGCTGCTTTAGAAATGTCAGCATCTGCAGCAATTTTGTCGATCAACTGTGACTTATTCACTCTCTTCATCCCCTCTTTTATTATTCACATCGCACCCGCGCTTCCCGCCCGGTGCGAACGCGCAGCCAGTTATATCAAGCCTGTGGAGCTGAAACAACGGTATTCATCTTAATCGTTGATCCAGCAGCCCACTAAGTTAGCGGCACAAAAAAAAGCTGGCAAGCACCATTTTGCCTGCCAGCTTCGCTTTTTAACGGTTTATGCCGTTAATCACTATTTTGCGGTCGCAACCTGCATGCCGTAAGGCGCATTTTCCAGTGCCAGGTTCAGCACTTCTTCAATACGCTTCACCGGATGAATCTCCAGATCGGCAATCACGTTCTGTGGAATATCTTCCAGATCGCGCTTGTTTTCGTCCGGGATCAGCACGGTTTTGATGCCGCCACGGTGTGCCGCGAGCAACTTCTCTTTCAGGCCACCAATCGGCAGAACCAAGCCACGCAGGGTGATTTCACCGGTCATCGCCACATCAGAACGCACCGGGTTACCGGTTAAGCATGACACCAGCGCGGTGCACATGGCGATACCGGCGCTCGGACCATCTTTCGGCGTCGCACCTTCGGGTACGTGCACGTGGATGTCGCGTTTCTCGTAGAAATCACCGTTGATGCCCAGTTTCTCTGCACGCGCGCGCACCACAGTCAGCGCCGCCTGAATCGATTCCTGCATCACTTCGCCCAGCGAACCGGTATACGTCAGCTTACCTTTGCCTGGCACGCAGGCGGTTTCGATGGTCAGCAGATCGCCGCCCACTTCCGTCCACGCCAGACCGGTCACCTGACCAACACGGCTTTCGCTCTCTGCGCGACCATAATCAAAGCGCTGCACGCCAAGGAAATCCTTGAGGTTATCGCCATTGATCACGATGTGCTTTTTCGATTTATCCATCAGCAGCGTTTTAACTGCTTTACGGCACAGCTTGGAGAGTTCGCGTTCCAAACTACGCACGCCCGCTTCACGGGTGTAGTAGCGGATGATGCCAACAATCGCGCTGTCATCGACGGTGATCTCTTTTTCTTTCAGTGCATTACGTTCAATCTGCTTCGGCAGCAAATGTTGCTTCGCGATGTTAAGCTTTTCATCTTCGGTGTAACCGGAGAGACGAATCACTTCCATACGGTCAAGCAACGGCGCCGGGATGTTCATGGAGTTTGAAGTCGCCACAAACATAACGTCAGAGAGATCGTAATCCACTTCCAGATAGTGATCGTTAAACGCGATGTTCTGCTCTGGATCCAGTACCTCAAGCAGCGCTGAAGCCGGATCGCCACGCATGTCAGAAGACATTTTGTCGATCTCATCCAGCAGGAACAGCGGGTTTTTGACGCCCACTTTCGCCATTTTCTGGATCAACTTGCCTGGCATGGAACCGATGTAGGTACGACGATGTCCGCGGATTTCTGCTTCATCACGCACGCCACCCAGCGCCATACGCACGTATTTACGTCCGGTGGCCTTAGCAATCGATTGACCCAGCGAGGTTTTACCCACGCCTGGCGGTCCAACGAGGCAAAGAATTGGGCCTTTGATTTTGCTCACGCGACTCTGCACCGCAAGATACTCAAGGATGCGGTCTTTGACGCGTTCCAGACCGTAATGGTCGATATCCAGCGTTTCCTGCGCTTTACGCAGGTCTTTTTTCACCTTGCTGCGCGCCACCCACGGAACCTGAACCATCCAGTCGATGTAGCCACGCACCACGGTCGCTTCTGCAGACATCGGCGACATCATCTTCAGCTTCTGCAATTCAGCTTCAGCTTTTTCACGCGCTTCGGTCGGCATTTTGGCCGCTTCAATCTTACGTTTCAGCGCCTCGTACTCATCCGGCGCGTCATCCATTTCGCCCAGCTCTTTCTGAATGGCTTTCATTTGCTCATTCAGATAGTACTCACGCTGGCTTTTCTCCATCTGCTTTTTAACGCGGTTGCGAATACGCTTCTCAACCTGCAGCAGATCGATTTCTGATTCCATCATCGCCATCAGATATTCCAGACGTTCGTTGACGTCGGACATCTCCAGCACGGACTGTTTATCAGCCAGTTTCAGCGGCATATGCGCTGCGACGGTATCGGCCAGGCGGGCCGCATCGTCGATGCTGTTGAGGGAGGTTAAGACCTCAGGTGGGATTTTTTTATTGAGCTTGATGTAGCCTTCAAACTGGTTGATGGCCGTGCGTACCAGCACTTCCTGCTCGCGCTCTTCAATTTCTGGCGAGACAAGGTATTCGGCCTGGGCAACGAAATGGTCGCCATTATCAGCCAGCGTGGTGATGTGCGCGCGTTGTAAACCTTCAACCAGCACTTTTACCGTGCCGTCTGGAAGTTTCAGCATCTGCAATACAGAAGCGACGGTCCCTACTGAGAAGAGATCGTTAATGCCAGGTTCATCCGTTGAAGCCTCTTTCTGTGCAACCAGCATGATCTTTTTATCATGATCCATCGCGGCTTCGAGGCACCGAATCGATTTTTCCCGACCAACAAACAACGGAATTACCATGTGCGGATAAACCACCACGTCGCGCAACGGCAACACGGGGATTTCAATGCGTTCAGAACGCTCAGGATTCATAGAGCTCTCTCTTAGTTTAATGTCCGCCAGGTGATGGGTACCGCGCAATAGAGGTTTTGCAGTTAAACCCACAGGATATTGAGTATATGGGGATGCTTGTACGACATTCAATGTCACTGGCGAGAGAAAAACAAAAGGGGAAAGATTTTTCCCCTTTTTTAAGATAACAACGTGGTGCGATTGTTTATTTATTCACCAGAAGCCTGGGCTTCATGCTTTCCATAAATCAACATCGGTTCGGATTGACCTTCAATCACTGATTCATCAATCACTACTTTTTCAACGTCATCCATTGAAGGAAGGTCGTACATGGTTTCAAGTAACGCACCTTCAACGATAGAACGCAGACCACGCGCACCGGTTTTACGTGACATCGCTTTTTTAGCGATCGCCGTTAAGGCTTCGTCGCGGAATTCCAGTTCTACACCTTCCAGATTGAACAGCGCCTGATACTGTTTGGTCAGCGCGTTCTTCGGCTCACGCAGAATCTGAATCAGCGCTTCTTCACTCAGTTCGCTCAGCGTTGCCACAACCGGCAGACGACCAATGAACTCAGGAATCAGGCCAAACTTGATCAGATCTTCTGGCTCAACCTGCGACAGCAATTCGCCTTCGCTCGCCTTCTGGGATTTGCCCTTCACGGTTGCGCCGAAGCCGATGCCGGATCCGGTTTCAACACGCTGGGAAATCACCTTATCGAGACCGGCGAATGCGCCACCACAGATGAACAGAATCTTGGAGGTATCAACCTGCAAGAACTCCTGCTGTGGATGTTTGCGTCCGCCCTGCGGCGGTACGGCAGCCACGGTGCCTTCAATCAATTTCAACAGCGCTTGCTGTACGCCTTCGCCCGATACGTCACGAGTGATCGACGGGTTGTCAGACTTACGAGAAATCTTGTCGATTTCATCGATGTAGACAATGCCGCGCTGCGCTTTCTGCACGTCGTAATCGCACTTCTGCAGCAGCTTCTGGATGATGTTTTCAACGTCTTCACCCACGTAACCCGCTTCGGTCAGCGTGGTGGCATCCGCCATGGTGAATGGCACATCCAGCAAGCGCGCCAGCGTTTCTGCCAACAGTGTTTTACCGCTACCGGTTGGACCGATCAGCAAAATGTTACTTTTGCCCAGTTCAATGCCGTTGCTGGTATCGCCATTACGCAAGCGTTTGTAGTGGTTATATACCGCTACTGCCAACACTTTCTTCGCCCTTTCCTGACCAATAACATAATCATCAAGGTGATGGCGGATTTCATGCGGCGTCGGCAGTGAGCTACGCTCGCGATGCGGCGCAACTTCCTTAATCTCTTCACGAATGATGTCGTTGCAAAGATCAACGCACTCATCGCAAATGTACACTGACGGCCCGGCAATTAGCTTACGGACTTCATGCTGGCTTTTGCCGCAGAAAGAGCAGTACAGCAACTTACCTGAACCGTCTTTGCGCTTATCTGTCATCAGCTAACCTCTTTTCTTTCTCAGACCAAATTTGTTGTACGGCGCTGGCCGTACATCAACGGCCGATATGCATTCAACCCATCTGCCTGCTTCCCGTTAACTATAGCGTAAGGGGCAGACAGATGTGTCTTATTGGCGATGCGTCAGGATTGAGTCGACCAAGCCATACTCAACCGCTTCGCTCGCAGAGAGGAAACGATCGCGCTCGGTGTCGCGTTCAATCTCTTCCAGCGATTTGCCGGTGTGCTCAGCCATCAACTCATTCATGCGCTGCTTCACTTTCAGAATTTCGCGCGCATGGATTTCGATATCCGTCGCCTGGCCCTGATAGCCGCCCAACGGCTGATGAATCATCACACGTGAATTAGGCAGGCAGAAGCGTTTGCCTTTGGTGCCTGCGGTCAGCAGGAACGCACCCATTGAACAAGCCTGACCCATACAGATGGTGCTGACATCGGGCTTGATAAACTTCATTGTGTCATAAATCGACATCCCAGCAGTAATCACGCCGCCTGGCGAGTTAATGTAGAGGTAAATGTCTTTTTCAGGATTCTCAGCTTCCAGAAACAGCATCTGCGCCACGATCAGGTTAGCCATATGATCTTCAACCTGACCGGTCAGGAAGATCACACGCTCTTTGAGCAGGCGAGAGTAGATGTCGTAAGAACGCTCGCCGCGCGAGGTTTGTTCGACCACCATTGGCACCAGCGCCATGTGCGGTGCAGTAAATTCACGATCGCCACTGTATGACATTACCGTCTCCTGATAAATTTCATTGGCAACATTCTGTACCGATTTTACGTAAGCCGAGGCGCAAACACTACGTGCCACGGTCTCAAACCGAAATAACAACCCGGTTAATCAGTCAGTCTCACTGTTTTCATGCATTCTCCCTGTATCTGGGGATGCTGCCCAGTTGTTTCAAGCATAACAACCTTTTGCCCATTCGCTAACACGGAAAAAGAGCTTAGCGGATAATTTGCCGATTAATTAAGCAAATAGAGGACAAATCAGTGTACTTAACGCCAGAAACGAAAAAGCCCGCGACTTTTCAGTCACGGGCTTAGCACTAACGGTTAACGAATGAATCAGGCCGCAGAGGTCTGGTTCATCAGTTCCTGGAAGTTAGTGGCTTTATCGGTCACTTTCGCTTTCGCCAGTACCGCTTCAACCGCTTGCTCTTCCAGAGCCACGTTGCGCATGTTGTTCATCAGCTCGCTGTTCTTGCTGTAGAACTCGATCACTTCCTGCGGATCTTCGTACGCAGAAGCCATCTCTTCGATCAGCGTCTTAACGCGATCTTCGTCGGCCTGCAGTTCGTTGATGCGAATCACTTCGCCCAACAGCAGACCCACAACTACGCGACGTTTAGCCTGCTCTTCGAACAGTTCACGTGGCAGTTCCAGCGCTTGCTTCTCGTTGCCACCAAAACGCTGTGCAGCCTGACGACGCAGAACGTCGATTTCGCTGTCGATCAGCGCAACCGGAACGTCGATGTCGTTGGCGTTAACCAGACCGTCGATTGCCTGAGTCTTCACGCGGTTACGGATAGCACCTTTCAGCTCGCGATCCATGTTCTTACGCACTTCTGCACGCAGACCGGCAACTGAACCATCTTCCACGCCAAAGCGCTTGATGAACTCTTCAGTCAGCTCTGGCAGTTCGCGGGTTTCAACTTTCTTCAGCACGATTTCGAACTTCGCATCTTTCCCTTTCAGGTTTTCTGCGTGGTAATCGTCTGGGAATTTCACGTCGATAGTGAAGGTTTCGCCGGCTTTATGGCCAACAACGCCCTCTTCGAAGCCTGGGATCATACGACCCTGGCCCATTGCCAGCACGAAGTCAGAGGCTTTGCCGCCTTCAAACTCTTCGCCGTCAACAGAACCACTGAAGTCGATGGTAGCGCGATCTTCAGCTGTCGCAGCTGCATCGCTCTCTTTCCAGGTCGCCTGCTGCTTCTGCAGGGTTTCCAGCATGGTATCAACGTCAGCGTCAGTCACTTCTACTACTGGCTTCTCGACTTCGATTGCGTCCAGGCCTTTCAGCTCAACTTCTGGATACACTTCGAACTCAACCGCGTAGGTGAAGTCTTCGCCTTCTTTATATTCGCCCGGCACATAGTTTGGTGCGCCAGCCGGATTGATTTTCTCTTTGATGATGGCGTCAACGAAGTTGCGCGTCATCAGCTCGCCCAGCACGTCCTGGCGAACAGAAGCACCGTAGCGCTGAGAAATGATGTGTGCCGGCACTTTGCCTTTACGGAAACCGTCGATACGGACTTTCTTAGCCACTTCCACCAGTTCTTTCTTCACTGCGCTTTCGATGCTGTCAGCTGCAACAGTAATCGAAATGCGACGGCCCAGACCCTGAGTGGTTTCTACTGAAACTGTCATCTTGTTACCTCAAAAAATCACGTGCTCGGTCAACTTCAGACACCACACATAAAATGCGCCGTATCCAACAACCGGGACGGCCTCTGCAGGCAGAACCTAATCCCTGTCACCAGAAGCGTCCCGAAGACATTCCGGAAAAATAGACGCAGCATTATAGCGGCATCGCTGGAATGAGTCGAGGCTGCAAACTCACCACTTTTTAGCGGTTTTGCTGCTTTTTTGCGCCGTAGATCGCGTTTGAGTGTAATAAATGAAAAGAAAACGGCCCGCAGGCCGTTTTTGAGGATGAGGTAGAGGGGAATTCAGGCAAGCGTGCCAGCACCGCGACAATTCGGTGAGGCCAAAACCGTATCCTGCAATCCATCCCACTCTTTTTGCGTGTAAGTATGCAGTGCCAGCGCGTGTACGCTGCCCGCTAATTCGGTTGCCAGTTCGCCATAAATAGCGCGATGACGTTGTAGAAAGCGCTGACCGGTAAATCGATCGCTGACAATCACCACTTTAAAGTGACTTTCAGAACCGGCGGGCACGTTATGACGGTAGCTTTCATCATGCACTTCAAGATGTGCAGGCTCGAAAGCGTTACGCAACTTTTCTTCTATTTGTTCGCGAATCATGATTAACACTCCTTTCCGGCGAGCGCTGTGCCCATCTGTTTAAATATTAGTAGGTTTTTTACCGCTTCCGCAGCTTGGCCGTAAATAAATCCGCCAGCGCTGCGCATAGTAACCTGCTTATCTTGCAGGTCAACCGGCTGGCGTTTCATCCTGTCCGAAAAAAGCCTTTACAATCAATTTCCATTGGCCCGGGGCTTTTTTCACCGCTGCGCAATGCTATGATGGCCGCAGTTTTGCAAACCAACCCATATGCTAACGAGAATGAGTATGTTGAAAAAACTGTTATTCCCTCTGCTGGCTGCTTTTATTTTGGCCGGCTGTGCCAGCAACAACACCACGTTGGATATTCAACCGAAGATCCAACTGCCGCAGCAAGATCCAAGCCTGATGGGCGTCACCATCAGCGTTAACGGTGCCGATCAACGTTCCGATCAGGCGCTGGCCAAAGTGAACCGTGATGGTCAGTTGATCACACTGACACCATCCCGCGATCTGCGCTTCCTGCTGCAGGAAGTGTTGGAGAAGCAGATGACGTCGCGCGGCTACATGATTGGCCCAAGCGGTGCCGTTGATCTGCAGATCGTGGTGAATGGTCTGTATGCGGATGTGACACAAGGCAACGTGCGCTACAGCATTACCACCAAGGCGGATATCTCCATCATAGCTACCGCGAAAAACGGTAACAAGCAGGTGAAAAACTATCGCCAGACTTACAGCGTAGAAGGCGCGTTTACCGCCACCAACGCGAAGATCACTAACGCGGTTAACTCAACGCTGAGTGACGTGATTGCTGATATGGCGCAGGACACCAGCGTTCACAACTTCATCAAGCAGAACGCCCGCTAATTTCCGCAGTAATTTGCCCGGCGACGTTTCGCCGGGCTTCATTTCAGGTTGGCTATGACATCTCACTATCTGCGTATTTTTACCCAACGTAATGCGGCGGTACTGCTGCTGCTGGGTTTTGCCTCAGGCTTACCGCTGGCGTTAACCGCCGGGACGTTACAGGCGTGGATGACGGTAGAGAATGTTGACCTGAAAACCATCGGTTTCTTCTCCCTTGTCGGCCAGGCTTACGTGTTTAAGTTCCTGTGGTCGCCGATGATGGATCGCTATACGCCACCATTTCTCGGTCGCCGTCGCGGCTGGCTGCTGGTCACGCAGCTGGCGCTGATTGGCGGCATTATCGCCATGGGCTTTATGCAACCTTCGCGTGACTTAACGCTGCTGGCTGCGCTGGCGGTGCTGGTTGCCTTCTGTTCGGCTTCGCAGGATATCGTGTTTGATGCCTGGAAAACCGATGTGCTGCCGCCGGAAGAGCGCGGCAGCGGCGCAGCGATCACCGTGCTGGGTTATCGTCTGGCGATGTTGATTTCGGGCGGACTGGCGCTGTGGTTAGCGGATCGCTATCTCGGCTGGCAAGCCACTTACTGGCTGATGGCGCTGCTGATGGTGCCGGGCCTGATCGCCACGTTGCTGGCGAAAGAACCGGTGACGCCGGCGCGCGAACCGCATTCGCTTCGCCAGGCCGTGACATTCCCGCTAAAAGACTTTTTCCAGCGTAACAACGCCTGGCTGCTGATCACGCTGATTATCCTTTATAAGCTTGGCGATGCGTTTGCCGCCTCGCTCACTACCACCTTCCTGATTCGCGGCGTCGGTTTTAGTGCTGGCGATGTCGGCCTGGTGAACAAAACGCTTGGTCTGCTGGCCACCATTATTGGCGCACTGTACGGCGGCGTGCTGATGCAGCGCCTGAGTTTGTTCCGCGCTTTGATGATTTTCGGCGTGCTGCAAGCGGTGTCGAACTTTGCTTACTGGCTGCTGGCGGTGACGCCTCCGCATTTGTGGAGCATGGCGAGCGCGGTGTTTATTGAAAATCTGTGTGGCGGCATGGGCACTGCAGCTTTTGTCGCGTTGTTGATGACGCTGTGCAATAAATCCTTCTCAGCAACGCAGTTCGCGCTGCTTTCTGCCCTCTCCGCCGTGGGCCGTGTTTACGTCGGTCCCGCTGCCGGTTGGCTGGTTGAACTGTGGGGCTGGCCGACCTTCTATGCTTTCACCGTGTTTGCTGGCGCACCGGGATTGCTGCTGTTGTGGCTGTGTCGCGGCACCTTGCACAGCATGCAGCAGAGCGGGGAGTTTGTGATGCGCAGCTTGTGGCCGCAAGGTTACCGCTGGACAGTGCGTCTGTTCAGCATCGGCTGCGGCTTGCTGGCATTGTGGCTGCTGGCATTAGCACTCAATGCTAGCGGAGTTGTGCAGATCAATGCGCTGCTCACGCCGATGTTTGAAGTCGGAATGGCATTTGCGCTGTTAGCTGTCGCACTCGGGGTTATTTTGGATAGTTTGGCATTAAAAAAAGCGGCGCGAGAAAATCTGGGTTAAGTAAGCCAATTTTCGTGACGAAATAATCGGCTAAAAAATATCAGTCGCCGATTTTACCAATAGCATTTTTTTTAAAGCGAATTAGAAACATTAAATTAACAACTGCTGGCGAATATTTAAATCCGGTGCGCAATTACTTTGTATAAAAGACATCGCTAAAATGATGCAGAAATGTTAAATAAATGAGTATTAAGAGTACGGTTTATACTTTCCCTGATTTTTCTGCGGTTTCTACCATTGGTTTTTGTTATATTGATGCCAACTGCTTGTCGCAGTTAATAATTTGTCACCCTGCGTAACATCTGTGACACCCTTAGCAAAAGGTGTCAACAGCCTTCTGACACATCCTTAAGCTGGTTTACACTGCATAAACCTTCCCGTAAAATGCGCGCACACTTAAACGACAATAGAGCCCTTTGTCATTGAGGTCGTTAAATGAGACTCAGTAAATACAATAAAAGTTTGGGGATTTTGTCATTAATTGCAGGCGCTGTATTACTCAGTGGCTGCGATAGTGCGTTGTTAAATCCCAAAGGACAGATTGCACTGGAGCAACGTTCGTTGATTCTGACAGCTTTCGGCTTGATGATGATCGTCGTTATCCCGGCAGTCTTCATGGCAGTATTCTTTGCCTGGAAATATCGGGCAACCAATACTAACGCAACTTATAGCCCTAACTGGTCACACTCGAACAAAGTGGAAGCCGTGGTCTGGACCATTCCGATCCTGATCATTATCTTCCTCGGCGTTTTGACCTGGAAATCAACCCACGCGCTGGAGCCGAGCAAACCGCTGGTTTCTGACGTTAAACCGGTTGAGATCGACGTAGTGGCACTGGACTGGAAATGGCTGTTCATTTACCCGGAACAGGGTATTGCAACCGTTAACCAGATTGCCTTCCCGGCAAACACTCCGGTGAACTTCAAGATCACCTCCAACTCCGTGATGAACTCCTTCTTTATTCCTACTCTCGGCAGCCAGATCTACGCGATGGCCGGTATGCAGACCAAACTGCATCTGATCGCCAACGAGCCAGGAACATTTGACGGTATCTCTGCGAACTTCAGTGGTCGTGGTTTCTCTGGCATGAAGTTCAAAGCCATTGCAACTAAAGACGATGCGGAATTCCAGCAGTGGGTTGCCAAAGTTAAAGCGGCACCTAACGCGCTGAACACCATGGATGATTTCGAGAAACTGGCTACGCCAAGCGAAAATCACCCGGTGGAATATTTCTCTACGACGAATCCAGAACTGTTCAAGCAAGTTATTGATAAGTTCAAGATGAGCCACGGGAAGATGGACATGCCAGAGCATAAAGGCATGGACATGAGTCACGCCGCTTCCGCGGGAGCCGAGGAATAATACGATGTTCGGAAAATTAACACTGGATGCAGTGCCATACCACGAACCCATTATCGTGGTTACGGTCGCCGCTATCATCTTAGGTGGTCTGGCACTGGTTGCTGCGATTACCTATTTTGGTAAGTGGCAGTACCTGTGGTCAGAATGGTTCACCTCTATCGACCACAAAAAACTGGGTATCATGTACATCATCATGGCTTTCGTCATGTTGCTGCGCGGCTTTGCCGATGCGGTAATGATGCGTACCCAACAAGTGATGGCTTCCGCTGGGGAAGCCGGCATACTACCGCCGCACCACTACGACCAGATCTTCACCGCTCACGGCGTGATCATGATCTTCTTCGTGGCGATGCCATTCGTGGTAGGTCTGATGAACATCGCGGTACCGCTGCAAATCGGTGCACGTGACGTTGCCTTCCCGTTCCTGAACAACCTGAGCTTCTGGTTTACCGCGATCGGTGTGATCCTGGTGAACATCTCTCTGGGTGTGGGCGAGTTCGCACAGACCGGCTGGTTGGCTTATCCACCGCTTTCGGGTGCGGAGTACAGTCCTGGCGTCGGGGTCGATTACTGGATCTGGAGTCTCCAGCTGTCCGGTATCGGTACGACACTGACCGGTATCAACTTCTTCGTTACCATTCTGAAGATGCGTGCGCCGGGCATGGACCTGTTCAAAATGCCGGTATTCACCTGGGCATCACTGTGTACTAACGTCCTGATCATCGCTGCGTTCCCGGTACTGACCGTTACGCTGGCACTGTTGACGCTTGACCGTTACCTTGGCTTCCATTTCTTCACCAATGAAATGGGCGGTAACATGATGATGTACGTCAACCTGATTTGGGTCTGGGGTCACCCGGAAGTGTACATCCTGGTTCTGCCGGTGTTTGGTGTCTTCGCTGAAGTCACTGCTACCTTCTCTAAAAAGCGTCTGTTCGGTTACACCTCTCTGGTGTGGGCGACCATCGCGATTACCGTCTTGTCGTTCATCGTTTGGCTGCACCACTTCTTCACCATGGGTGCGGGCGCGAACGTAAACGCCTTCTTCGGTATCATGACGATGATCATCGCTATCCCGACCGGCGTGAAAATCTTCAACTGGCTGTTCACCATGTATCAGGGTCGCGTTGAGTTCCACTCAGCGATGCTGTGGACCATCGGCTTCCTGGTTACCTTCTCGATTGGTGGTATGACAGGTGTTCTGTTGGCGGTTCCGGGTGCGGACTTCATTCTGCACAACAGCCTGTTCCTGATCGCGCACTTCCATAACGTGATTATCGGTGGTGTGGTGTTCGGTTGTATGGCTGGCGTGACCTACTGGTTCCCGAAAGCATTCGGCTTCACGCTGAATGAAAAATGGGGCATCCGCGCGTTCTGGTTCTGGATCATCGGCTTCTTCGTGGCATTCATGCCGCTGTATGCGCTGGGCTTCATGGGTATGACGCGTCGTATCAGCCAGGACATCGATCCTCAGTTCCACTCACTGCTGGTCGTTGCAGCAGGCGGTGCGGCGCTGATCGCTTGCGGTATCCTGTGCCAGATTACCCAGTTCTACGTTTCTGTGCGTGACCGCGACCAGAACCGTGACCTGACCGGTGACCCGTGGGGTGGACGTACGCTGGAGTGGGCAACCTCTTCACCGCCGCCGTTCTACAACTTTGCTGTTATCCCTCATATCCACGAGCGCGATGCGTTCTGGGAAATGAAAGAGAAAGGCGAAGCGTACAAGCAGCCAGAAAAATATGAAGAAATTCATATGCCGAAAAACAGCGGCGCAGCCATTGTTATCGCGGCCCTGATGACTGTCTTCGGTTTCGCTATGATCTGGCACATTTGGTGGCTGGCTGGCCTTACCTTCCTGGGCACTATCGTGACCTGGATTGTGAAGAGCTTCGATGAAGACGTGGATTACTACGTACCGGTTGCCGAAGTCGAGCAGATCGAGAAGAAGCACTTTGACGAAATCAGCAAAGCAGGTCTGAAATAATGTCAACTGAAACTGCAAAACACCACCACGACGCCCATGCGGAGCATGGGCATCACGATGCAGGAGCCAATAAGGTCTTTGGCTTCTGGATCTACCTGATGAGTGACTGCATTATCTTCGCAACCCTGTTTGCGACCTATGCAGTAATGGTCAATAACACTGCCGGTGGCCCGGCAGGTAAAGACATCTTCGAACTGCCGTTCGTTCTGGTCGAAACCGCGCTGCTGCTGCTCAGCTCCATTACTTATGGAATGGCAGTGATTGCGATGAACAACCAGAACAAAGGTTCGGTCATCAGCTGGTTAGCCCTGACCTTCCTGTTCGGTGCTGGCTTTATCGGCATGGAAATCTATGAATTCCATCACCTGATCAAAGAAGGCTTCGGTCCTGATCGCAGCGGCTTCCTGTCAGCGTTCTTCACGCTGGTCGGCACGCACGGTCTGCACGTGACCTCTGGCCTGATCTGGATGGCAGTGATGATGTTCCAGATTTCTAAACGTGGTCTGACTGCAACCAACCGCACCCGTATCATGTGCCTGAGCTTGTTCTGGCACTTCCTGGATGTGGTTTGGATCTGCGTATTCACCGTTGTCTACCTGATGGGAGCCATGTAATGAGTCATTCTGTTAACGAACATGGCGCTTCGCACGGTAGCGTGAAGTCTTACATGATCGGCTTCGTCCTCTCTATCATCCTGACCGGTATTCCGTTCTGGATGGTAATGGATGGCGGCGCTTCACACGGCACTATTCTGGGTGTGGTTCTGGTGTGTGCGGTAGTTCAGGTGCTGGTTCACCTCGTCTACTTCCTGCACTTAGACAGCAAATCAGAAGGTGGCTGGAACATGGTGGCCATCGTCTTCTCAGCACTCATTATCTTGATTGTTGTTGTAGGCTCACTGTGGATTATGTGGAACCTCAACTACAACATGATGGCCCACTAAAGAGTCGCGTAATGATTAAGCAATACCTGCAAGTAACAAAACCAGGAATTATTTTCGGCAATTTAATTTCTGTGATCGGTGGATTCCTGCTGGCTTCGAAAGGCAGCATTGATTACACCCTGTTTCTCGCCTCGCTGGTTGGCGTATCGCTGGTTGTCGCATCAGGTTGTGTTTTCAACAACGTGATTGACCGCGATATCGATATCAAAATGGAGAGAACGCGGAACCGTGTTCTGGTCAAAGGCCTGATCTCGGCGAAAGTAAGCCTGGTTTATGCAACCGCATTGGGTATTGCTGGCTTTGCGTTGCTGTATTTCGGCGCTAACCCGCTGGCCATGTGGCTGGCGGTGATGGGCTTCGTGGTTTACGTAGGCGTTTACAGCCTCTATATGAAGCGTAACTCTGTCTACGGCACACTGATTGGTAGTCTCTCTGGCGCTGCGCCGCCTGTGATTGGCTACTGCGCAGTGACCAACCAGTTTGATGCTGGCGCGTTGATTTTACTGGCTATCTTTAGCCTGTGGCAGATGCCGCACTCCTATGCGATTGCCATCTTCCGCTTTAAAGATTACCAGGCTGCCAACATTCCGGTTCTGCCGGTGGTGAAAGGCATCTCAGTGGCAAAAAATCATATTACGCTATATATCCTGGCGTTCATGATTGCCACGCTGATGCTGACCCTTGGCGGTTACGCGGGCTACAAATATCTGGTGGTGGCTGCGGCCGTTAGCGTGTGGTGGCTCGGCATGGCACTTTCTGGTTACAAAACCTCAAACGACAAAGTTTGGGCGCGTAAACTGTTTGTGTTCTCGATTGTCGCTATCACCGCCCTGAGCGTGATGATGTCGGTTGATTTCATGACGCCAGCGTCGAAAGATTTGCTGACTTACGTCTGGTAATTCAGCTCCGCAAAACCAGAAAGGGCGCGAATTTCGCGCCCTTTCTTTTTGTTACCACTGCTTAAGAACAAATGTTTTACCCGCCCTGCCCTGCTGCCTAGAATGGGCGCAGTATAATTTTGAGGTAAACATGAACGACAATAAAATGACGCCAGTAGAGCTTCGCGCTACATGGGGTTTAGGTACCGTTTTTTCCCTGCGCATGCTGGGAATGTTTATGGTCTTGCCGGTACTCACCACGTACGGCATGGCGTTACAGGGCGCCAGTGAAACACTGATTGGTCTCGCAATCGGTATCTATGGTTTGGCACAAGCCATCTTCCAGATTCCATTTGGTCTGCTCTCCGATCGCGTCGGCCGTAAGCCACTGATCGTCGGCGGACTGCTGCTGTTCGTTTTCGGCAGTGTTATTGCTGCCACCTCCGACACCATTTGGGGCGTGATTTTAGGCCGCGCATTACAAGGTTCCGGCGCGATCGCCGCTGCGGTAATGGCGTTGCTGTCGGACTTAACCCGTGAACAGAACCGCACCAAAGCGATGGCGTTTATCGGCATCAGCTTTGGCGTTACCTTTGCCATTGCCATGGTAGTTGGCCCGATTGTCACCCACGCGCTCGGCTTGCATGCGCTGTTCTGGATGATCGCTATCCTCGCGACGCTTGGCATCGTCATCACCTTATTAGTGGTACCGAATGCGCCGAACCACGTATTGAACCGCGAATCTGGCATGGTGAAAGGCAGCATCCGTGCGGTGCTGACCAATCCAAAACTATTAAAACTGAATATCGGCATTCTCTGCCTGCACATTCTGTTGATGTCGAGCTTCGTGGCGCTGCCGGGACAGTTTGAGCAAGCCGGTTTACCGGCGGCAGAACACTGGAAAGTTTATCTGGTGACGATGCTGGTGGCGTTTGTCGCCGTAGTGCCTTTCATTATCTATGCCGAAGTGAAGCGCCGCATGAAGCGCGTGTTCGTTGGCTGCGTGGCGATCATCATCATCGCGGAAATCGTACTATGGGGCGCGGCAGGCCACTTCTGGACGCTGGTGATTGGCGTGCAGCTGTTCTTCCTCGCCTTCAACCTGATGGAAGCGATTCTGCCATCGCTGATCAGTAAAGAGTCGCCGCCGGGCTATAAAGGCACCGCGATGGGCATCTACTCCACCAGCCAGTTCATTGGCGTGGCGATTGGCGGCAGCATGGGCGGATGGATCTATGGTCATGTAGATGCACAAACCGTATTCCTGGTCGGCGCGATTGTCGCTGCTGCCTGGCTGTTTGTGGCAATGTCGATGCAGGAACCACCGTACGTCAGCAGCCTGCGCATTATGCTCAGTGATGCGGTGCTGGCGGTGCCGAATCTTGAGAAACGATTAAAAGCGCAGCCCGGCGTGGCGTCGGTGTTTATCGTGCCGGAAGAGAAAAGTGCCTACATCAAAATCGACAGTAAAGTGACGAGCCGCGTCGAACTTGAAGCGCTGCTCGCCAGCTGTTAAATGACAAGCCCGACCACTGCGTCGGGCTTTTTGTTACAGCGACATATCCACCACAATACGCCCTTCAATCTTGCCAGCGTGCATACGCGCGAAGATATCGTTGATGTTAGTCAGCGGTTCAACCGCCACGGTGGCTTTCACCTTGTGACGACCGGCGAAATCCAGAGCTTCCTGCAGATCTTTGCGCGTACCCACGATGGAACCGCGCACCGTGATGCCATCCAGCACCATATTGAAGATCGACAGATCGAATTTGCCCGGCGGCAAGCCGTTCAGCACCATGGTGCCGCCACGACGCAGCGTACCAATCGCCTGTTCGAACGCTTTCGGGGAAACTGCCGTCACCAGCACACCATGCGCGCCGCCGAAACTCTCCTGGAACACTTTGGCCGGATCGACATTTTTCGCATTCGCTACCACGCTGGCACCGAGACGTTTAGCAAACTCAAGCTTCTCATCATCGATATCCACCGCCGCCACGTTCAGGCCCATCGCCACGGCGTACTGCACCGCCATATGCCCTAAACCACCAATACCCGAAATCACCACCCAATCGCCAGGTTTGGTGTCGGTCATTTTCAACCCTTTATACACGGTGACGCCCGCACAGAGGATCGGCGCGATTTCGTTGTAGTCGACGTTATCCGGGATGATGCCGACATAGTTGGCATCGGCGAGGCAATATTCCGCGAAGCTGCCATTCACTGAGTAACCGGCATTTTGCTGCGATAAACACAGCGTTTCCCAGCTATCCAGACAATGTTCACAGTGGCCGCACGCCGAATAGAGCCACGGTACGCCAACGCGATCGCCCATTTTCAGGTGCTTAACGCCCTCGCCCAGCGCCACAACCTGGCCCACACCTTCATGGCCCGGAATAAACGGCGGATTAGGTTTTATCGGCCAGTCGCCTTCGGCTGCGTGGAGATCGGTATGGCACACGCCGGTAGCCGCGATTTTCACCAAAATCTGCCCCGGCCCGACCTGCGGCACCGGCACCTGCTCAATCACTAACGGTTCACCAAAAGACTTCACAACAGCGGCTTTCATGGTGGTTTTGATTTGCATATTCATCTTTCACTCTCCATTTGATCGGATGCGGACTTAGAACAGGCCCAAAGGCGCGGTGCCATAGCTGACCAGCAGATTTTTGGTTTGTTGATAGGCGCTGAGCGCCATCTTGTGCGTCTCACGGCCAACACCCGATTGCTTATAGCCGCCGAATGCCGCGTGAGCGGGATAGATGTGATAGCAGTTGGTCCAGACGCGACCGGCTTTTATGCCGCGTCCCATGCGATAAGCCAGATTGGTATCGCGCGTCCACACGCCCGCGCCAAGGCCAAACTGGGTTTCATTGGCGATGGCGAGGGCTTCTGCTTCATCCTTAAAAGTAGTGACACCAATCACCGGTCCAAAAATTTCCTCCTGGAAACAGCGCATCTGGTTAGTTCCTTTGATTAAGGTCGGCTGAATGTAGAATCCGTCATTCAGTTCTGCGGCCACGCTAGCGCGATCGCCACCGGTGAGAATCTGACCGCCTTCGTCGCGAGCGATGTTGATATATGACAGGATTTTGTCGAATTGCTGGCGCGAAGCCTGCGCGCCAATCATGGTGTCGGTATCGAGCGGATCGCCACGACGAATGTTGGCCACCTTCGCCATCACGCGATCCATAAAGGGTTGATAGATCGATTCGTGAATCAAAGCGCGTGACGGACAGGTACAGACTTCGCCCTGATTAAAGAAGCCGAGCACTAACCCTTCCACCGCTTTCTCAATAAACTCATCCTCGCCGTCCATTACATCGGCGAAGTAGATATTCGGCGACTTGCCGCCCAGCTCAACGGTACAAGGAATGATGTTTTCAGCAGCGCAGGCCATAATGTGACGACCAACTGGCGTTGAACCGGTAAAGGCGATTTTGGCGATGCGTTTACTGGTCGCCAGCGCTTCACCCGCTTCACGACCAAAGCCCTGCACCACATTCAACACGCCAGCCGGGAACAGATCGCCAATCACCTCCATCAGCAGCGTAATGCCCAGCGGCGTCTGTTCTGCCGGTTTCAGCACCACACAGTTCCCCGCCGCCAGCGCCGGCGCCAATTTCCACGCCGCCATTAACAACGGGAAGTTCCACGGAATGATCTGCCCAACCACGCCGAGCGGCTCATGGAAGTGATACGCAACAGTGGTTTCATCGATCTCCGCAGTGCTGCCCTCTTGCGCCCGCAGGCAACCGGCGAAATAACGGAAGTGATCCACCGCCAGCGGCAGATCGGCATTCAGGGTTTCGCGGATCGGTTTCCCGTTATCCCAACTCTCCGCCACCGCCAGTTTTTCAAGATTGGCCTCGATACGATCCGCCACCTGCAGCAGGATGTTGGCGCGATGCTGCACGCTGGTTTTTCCCCAGGCATCGGCCGCCTGATGCGCCGCGTCCAGCGCTAAATCGATATCGCGCGCATCCGAACGCGGGAACTGCGCGATATCGCTGCCATTCACTGGCGAGGTGTTGGTGAAGTATTGGCCGCTGAGCGGCTCGACGAATTTGCCCGCAATGTAGTTGCCGTAAGTCGCCTGAAATGAAACCAAAGCGCCGGGCGTGCCGGGATGTGCATAACGCATCGCAAACTCCTTTATGTAGGGTCAGATAATCTGAAGGCTCAGTCGCCATTCAGAGAACGTGCTGTCAAAGGAGCTATTGCAGCGGGCGTGCCAGCTTTTTTCATCAGCTGATCATTTGAAAAAATATAAATTTAATCATTAAGTTATAAACCCACACACGGCTTGATTTGCAGATGTTGTGCAGAAAAGTTCACCATCTGTGTTGCGTATCGCAACAGTACAGAAACCGACCCGCTACAATGCTGCAACTCTTTCGCTTGGGCATGAGGTCATCAATGCAGGGAAATCCATCCGCGTCTGCCGTTAACGCCAATCCGCTGTTAAGCGACTCCTGGTTTCGTAGCCAGCTGTATGGTCTCGATCGCACCGCCGATGATTTTCCTCGTGTTCGCCAGGGTGAACTGGCCGATGTGCTCGCCAGCAATGCCGGGCTACAGCAGTTCGCGCAGCCAGTGATCAAACAGCTGGCGCAGAAACTGGCCGAGAAGCAATCGGTGGTGATTCTGTCGGATGCCACCGGTTTGGTGCTTAATACCTTTGGCGATATGCCTTCGATGGAAAAAGCCCAACGTTATGCGCTGGCTCCGGGCAATTTGTGGAGTGAATGCGGGCGTGGCACCAATGCGATTGGCACCGCGCTGGCGATTGATGACGGCTGCGAAATTGAAGGTCATCAGCACTTCCTGACGCTCAACCAAGGCTTGTACTGCGCGGCGATGCCGCTGCAAATGCCGAACGGCCAAATTGCTGGCGTGCTGGATATTTCCGGCCCGGCGCACTTCCCGCATCCGCAAACCTTTAATTGGGTGAAAGCGGCGGCGAAACAGATCGAATACCTGTGGGTAAAACAGAGCCTGCACCCGCAGCAATGGTTGATGAGCCTGCATCTGCAGCCACAAGGCATCGATACCAGCGATGAGCTGCTGCTGGTGTTCTCGGACAATGTTCTGACTGCCGCTAATCGTCTGGCGATGCGCGAACTGGCGCTGAGCGTCGAACAACTTGGCAGCGTGACCTTCCAGCAACTGTTCCCGCAACAGCAGCAGCAAGCCAACACCATTCCCGTTCCGCTCGATTACGCCGCGCAGCGCTACTATTTCCGCCTGCGTGCGCCGCAGCGCAGCCATTTTGCCACGCCGAGCGAACCCGCCAGCGATCTGCCCTTCTCGCTGGGTCGCGATGGCGAGAAGATGGTGCGGCTGCTCAATGCCGGCGTTTCACTGTGCATTCACGGCGAAACCGGCAGCGGCAAAGAGTATGTCAGCCGTGCACTGCATCAGCAGAGTCGCTGGCGCGAAGGCAAATTCGTGGCCATTAACTGCGCGGCTATCCCCGAAGCGTTGATTGAATCTGAGCTGTTTGGCTATCAACCTGGCGCGTTCACCGGTGCGAGCAAGAATGGCTATATCGGCAAAATCCGTGAAGCGGATGGCGGCGTGCTGTTTCTCGATGAAATTGGCGATATGCCGCTGGCGCTGCAAACCCGCTTGCTACGCGTGTTGCAGGAGAAAGAGGTGGCGCCGCTCGGCTCCAGCCGCAGCTGGCCGGTGAATTTTGCGGTGATCAGCGCCACGCACCGCGATTTGGCACAACGCGTTGCCGAAGGCGAATTCCGCGAAGATTTGCTCTATCGCCTGCAGGAATTCTCGATGACCATTCCGCCACTGCGCGACTGGCCGGATGTAGAGGGTTTTATCAGCCGTTTATGGCTGGAGCTCGGCGGCGCGGATCGAGATATTCAGCTTTCACCTGCTTTATTAACAGCACTGGCACAGCTGCCGTGGCCGGGCAACGTGCGGCAATTGCGCAGCTTGTTACGCGTGCTGCTGGCGCTGGCGGATGAAGGTGAGGAAGTAACTGAGGTGCATTTGCCGGCCGAGTATCGTCGCGCGGCGTTGCCGCCACAGCCCGATCGGCAGAGTCATGATGAACGATTGATCAGCGAAACGCTGCAGCGCTTTAATGGCAACATCAGTAAAACGGCGGAAGCCTTGGGCGTCGCGCGCAGCACGCTTTATCGTCGTGCGGCGCGCGACAAACGCGATTAGTCGCGGAAGTTTTTGAACTGGAAAGGCTGACCAAGGTTGCCACCGCGCACCAGCGCCATCGCACCTTGCAGATCGTCGCGTGACTTACCGGTTACGCGCAGTTCTTCACCCTGAATCTGCGTCTGCACTTTCAGCTTGCTATCTTTAATCAGCTTCACCAGCTTTTTCGCGATATCGCTTTCGATACCTTTCTTCAGCTTGGCTTCCACCGACCAGCTTTTACCGCTGTGCACAATCTCTTCTGGCACTTCAATCGCCGCGCCTTCAATGCCACGCTTCAGCAGCTTTTCGCGCAGAATATCCACCAGCTGCTTTACCTGAAAATCAGATTCGCTGCTGAGTTTGATGGTCTCATTCTTTTCGTTGAGCTCAATGGTTGCGCTCACGTTACGGAAATCGAAACGGGTTGAGATCTCGCGGCTCGCATTCTCCACGGCATTTCGCACTTCCGACAATTCGACTTCGGAAACGATATCGAAAGATGGCATCTTTTCTTCTCCTGATACTAAAGTGACATGCATAATACGCGTCTTGTGGCGCTAATAAAACACGATACATGGAAAGCTATACTTACTCGTAACGTGAAAACAGGAACCCGCCCACGGGAGGCAAAATGAAAATTACCGTGTTGGGGTGTGGCGCCTTAGGTCAAATTTGGCTCGCCGCTCTCGCCCGTCAGGGACATGAGGTGCAGGGTTGGTTACGTGTGCCGCAGCCGTATTGCTCCGCCAACGTGGTCGATCCACAAGGCCTGGTGAGCAATCACACCTTTATCGCCAACGATCCGCTGTTCCTCGCCGAAAGCCAGCTGTTACTGGTGACGCTCAAAGCGCCGCAGGTTTCTCCTGCAGTGAAAAACCTGCAAAGCGTGCTGCCGACGCACGCGCCGATTCTGCTGCTGCATAACGGCATGGGAACGCTGGAAGAGTTGAAAGATCTGCGTCAGCCGCTGCTGCGCGGCATCACCACACATGCCGCGATGCGCGATGGCACGGTGATCAAACACATCGCGCACGGCATCACGCACATTGGCCCAGCTAATCGCGAGAGCGCCGCGCTGAGTGATATCGCCGATATTCTGCATCAGGCGCTGCCGGATGTGGCCTGGCATGACAACATCGCCGCCGCCAGCTGGCGCAAGCTGGCCATCAACTGCGTAATCAATCCAATGACCGTTGAGCACGATTGCCAGAACGGTGCGCTGCGTGCCTGGCCGGAACAAATAGCAATGCTGTGCGAAGAGATCGCCTGGGTGATGGAGCGCGAAGGCCAGCACATGGCGGTGGATAATCTGCGCGACATTATTTACGACGTGATCGATAGCACCGCTGCCAATACCTCATCGATGCTGCAGGATGTGCGGGCGCAGCGCCTGACCGAAATTGATTACATCACCGGTTACCTGTTGCGTCGAGCCCGCGCGCAGGGCATTTCACTGCCGGAAAATACCCGTTTGTACGATCTGATTAAACGTAAGGAGTCCCACTATGAGCGCGAACGCATCGGTTCTGGTTTGCCTGGCACATGGAAGTGAAGAGACCGAAGCGGTCACCACTATCGATTTGCTGGTCCGCGGCGGATTAAGCGTCACCACCGCCAGCGTGGAGAGCGATGGCACGCGTGAGATCGTCTGTTCGCGCGGTGTGCGGCTGCTGGCGGATGCGCCGTTGGTTGAGGTCGCGGATAACGACTACGATGCGATTGTACTGCCCGGCGGTTTGAAAGGCGCGGAAACTTTCCGCGACAGCCCGCTGCTGGTGGAAACCGTGCGCCAGTTCCATCTCTCCAGCAAAATTGTGGCGGCGATTTGTGCCGCGCCGGGCACGGTTTTGGTCGCGCACGATCTGTTTCCCGTCGGCAATATGACCGGTTTTCCCGGCCTGCGTGACACCATTCCAGACAGTAAATGGATGGAGCGCCGCGTGGTGTGGGATCCGCGCGTTAATCTGCTGACCAGCCAGGGACCGGGCACCGCGATTGATTTTGCGTTGAAGCTGATTGATTTGCTGGTGGATAAAGAGACCGCGCGTGAAGTCGCTTCACAGCTGGTGCTGGCGGCGGGAATTTATAATTATCAGGAGTTTGAAGAGAGTTAATTGGCAGAGGTCGCCATAAATGGCGACCCTACTTATTACGGGCGATAAACTTTTACGTTTTTGAAGCCCTGCTCGTGCAGATAGAGCGCCTGCAGGCGACTCATCACACCGCGATCACAATACAGCAGCCAAGTTTTGCTCTGATCCAGATCGCCAAACTGGGTGCTGAGTTTGTAGAACGCCAGGGTTTTCACCTCAACGCCTTCAACTTCCAGCGGCTTTGCTTCCTGCTCATCGGCCGAACGGATATCCAGTACTACGTCGTTGCTGGTGAAAGAGTCAACGGTTTCAACTTCCACCACTTCTTCTTCCGTCTGCTCAGCGATTTCACGGATATCGACGTTGCTGGCTTCCTGCACCACGCGATTAAGAATCTCGAAATCGAAGTTTTGCTCTTCCGCTTCGATCTTGCCCTTCACCGCTTTAACAGTTGGGCTTTTCGAAATCACGCCGCAATATTCTGGCATGGTACGGGCAAAATCTTCGGTGCCGATCTTACGCGCCACATCAATGATGTGCTCTTTGTCATGGGAAATCAGCGGACGCAGAATCAGCGTATCGGAGGCGTTATCGATCAAACGCAGGTTAGTCAGCGTCTGGCTGGAAACCTGGCCCAGCGCTTCGCCGGTCACCAGCGCCTGCACGCCGTAACGTTCCGCCACCATCGACGCCGCACGCACCATCATGCGCTTCAGCACCACGCCCATTTGGCCGTCGTCTACTTTCTCCAGAATCTCACCCACTACCGGCTCGAAGTTGATCGCCACGAAACGTACGCGGTGCGAACGACCAAAGCGCTGCCACAGGTAATGCGCAACCTGACGCACGCCAATCTCGTGTGCCGCACCGCCAAGGTTGAAGAAGCAGTAATGCACGCGGCAGCCGCGACGCATCAGCATGTAGCTCGACACGCCAGAGTCGAAACCACCGGAAATCAGTGACAGAACATCTTCCTGGGTACCAATCGGGAAACCGCCTAAGCCTTCATAGCGTGCGGTGATCAGCAACAGGCGATCGTCTTCAATCTCCAGATTCACCGTTTCATCCGGGCGATTGAGCTGCACGCGCGCGCTGGCGATGTGCTGATTAAGGCCGCCGCCAACGTAGCGTTCCACGTCCTGTGAGCTGAAGCTGTGCTTGCCGCGACGCTTCACGCGCACGCAGAAGCTTTTGCCTTCCAGACGCTCGCGGTTCAATACCAGCGTCTGCTCGAAGATATCGTGCATATCGGTATAGGCGCGGTCTTCCACCGCCAGCACATGGTGAATACCCGGAATGCGCGTTAATTCGGTAACGATGGTTTCACGCAGCGACTCATTTTTGGAACGCAATTCGATGTGGTCCCAGTGACGCACCACTTTGATGTCTTCATCGACAGTGCGCAGAATATTACGAATGCTGCTGGTGAGAATTTTGATAAAGCGCAGACGCACCGACTGACTTTTGATGGTGATTTCTGGGAACAGCTTGATGATAAACTTCATGGCGACAGGGGTTCGTTTGGGCAAATAAGTGCTAAAAGCATCGGCACTTAGCTGTTAAAATCATATAATTGCGGGTTGATTCAGGAGCCCCCGCATCCGAGGCGCAAAAGTATATCACCTTTGCTGGGTGACTGCTTCTGCAACCGCAGTCACATTCATTATTTTGCTAATTAATCCCTGTCGGCTACCATGACCGATTGCAAGATAATGTCCTAACCTGTGAGTCGACACTGATTATGCCGAAAAAAGCCGAAGCGCCTGCCAGTTTTGAAAGCGCATTGCAGCAGCTGGAACAGATTGTCAGCCGTCTGGAAAGTGGCGAGCTGCCGCTGGAGCAGGCGCTGAACGAATTCGAACGCGGCGTACAATTGGCACGTACCGGTCAGCAAACCCTGCAGCAGGCAGAGCAGCGCGTGCAGATCCTGCTCAGCGACGAGAAAGATGCCGCCCTCGCCCCTTTTACCCCGGAAAATGAGTAATGGATTTCGCTAAACTGCTGAGCGCGTACCATCAACGCGTCAATCAGGCCTTGACGCGCTTAATAGATCCACTTCCTTTTCAGAGTTCTCCTCTGGTTAATGCCATGGAGTATGGGGCATTATTAGGCGGTAAACGTCTGCGTCCCTTTCTGGTGTACGCAACAGGCGAAATGCTAAAGGCCGATGCGGCCAGCCTGGATGTGCCGGCTGCTGCCGTGGAATGCATCCATGCTTATTCCCTGATTCATGACGATCTGCCGGCGATGGATGACGATGCGTTACGCCGCGGGCAGCCAACCTGCCATATAAAATATGGTGAAGACACGGCGATTCTCGCCGGCGATGCTCTGCAAACTCTGGCCTTTTCGATTCTGGCCGATCAGCCAATGCCTGGCGTCAACGCCGAAGCGCGTATTGCGATGATTTCCGAACTGGCGCAGGCCAGCGGCGTGGCAGGTATGTGCGGCGGTCAGGCGTTGGATTTGGCGGCGGAAGGCAAAAGTATCGATCTGGCGCAGCTGGAACAGATTCACCGTCATAAAACCGGCGCGTTAATTCGTGCAGCGGTACGTCTTGGCGCATTAGCCGCCGGCGAGCGTGGCCGCGCCGCGTTGCCGGTGCTGGATACCTACGCCAACGCCATCGGACTGGCGTTTCAGGTGCAGGATGACATCCTCGATGTGGTCGGCGATACCGCCGTGTTAGGGAAAACACAGGGCTCAGATCAGGCATTGGGTAAAAGCACCTATCCTGCACTGATGGGGCTGGAAAATGCCCGTAGTAAAGCCTGGGATCTTTATCAAGAGGCGCTCGGCGCGCTCGATATTCTGGCGGCACAGTCTTACAACACAATCGCCTTACAAGCGCTGGCAAGCTTCATAATTGAACGCGATAAATAACTTTCATAATGAGTCTCTGATGAGTTTTGATATTGCAAAATACCCGACACTGGCGTTAGCCAACACGGTTCAGGAATTACGTTTATTACCGAAAGAAAAACTTCCGGAGCTGTGTGACGAACTGCGTCAGTATCTGCTGGATAGCGTGAGCCGTTCTTCCGGCCACTTTGCATCGGGTCTGGGCGTCGTCGAGCTAACAGTGGCGCTGCATTATGTTTATAACACCCCGTTTGATCATCTGGTGTGGGACGTCGGCCATCAGGCTTATCCGCACAAAATTCTGACCGGACGCCGCGATCGCATCGGCACCATCCGTCAGAAAAATGGCCTGCATCCGTTCCCGTGGCGCGGTGAGAGTGAGTACGACGTGTTAAGCGTGGGCCACTCTTCCACCTCAATCAGCGCCGGTCTCGGCATGGCCGTTGCCGCCGAGCGTGAAGGCAAAGGCCGCCGCACCGCCTGTATCATTGGCGATGGCGCGATCACGGCGGGCATGGCGTTTGAAGCCATGAACCACGCCGGTGACATCAAGCCGGATATGCTGGTGATCCTCAACGACAACGAGATGTCGATCTCCGAAAACGTCGGCGCACTCAACAATCGTCTGGCACAGATTCTGTCCGGAAAAACCTATTCACGCCTGCGCGAAGGCGGCAAGCGTGTATTGGGCGGTTTACCGCCGATTAAAGAGCTGGTGAAGCGCACTGAAGAGCACCTGAAAGGCATGGTGGTGCCGGGCACGCTGTTTGAAGAGCTGGGCTTTAACTATATCGGCCCGGTGGATGGCCACGACGTGCTGACGCTGGTGAGCACGCTGAAGAACATGCGCGATCTGAAAGGTCCGCAGTTCCTGCACATCATGACCAAAAAGGGCAAAGGTTATGCCCCGGCGGAAGAAGATCCGATCACCTGGCATGCGGTACCGAAGTTCGATCCCGCCAGCTTAGCGCTGCCGAAAAGCGTGCCGGGCTTGCCAAGCTACTCGAAAATCTTCGGCAACTGGCTGAGCGAAATGGCCGCTGACGATGCGCGCCTGATGGCGGTAACGCCAGCGATGCGCGAAGGTTCCGGCATGGTGAGCTACTCGCGCGATTATCCGCAGCAATATTTTGATGTGGCGATTGCCGAGCAGCACGCCGTGACGTTCGCAGCGGGCATGGCAATTGGTGGTTACAAACCGGTTGTGGCGATCTACTCGACCTTCCTGCAGCGCGCCTACGATCAGCTGATCCACGATGTCGCCATCCAGAAATTGCCGGTGCTGTTTGCCATCGATCGCGGCGGCATTGTCGGCGCGGATGGCCAAACCCATCAGGGCGCATTCGATATCGCGTTCTTACGCTGCGTGCCAGAGATGGTGATCATGACGCCAAGCGATGAAAACGAATGTCGTCTGATGCTGTACACCGGTTATCACTATCAGGCTGGCCCAAGTGCGGTGCGTTACCCGCGCGGCACCGGAACCGGCGCAACGCTGGAACCGCTGGCGAGCTTGCCGCTGGGCAAAGGCATCGTGAAGCGTCGCGGCGAAAAGCTGGCGATCCTTAACTTTGGTACCTTACTGCCAGAAGCCGCTGCCGCTGCGGAAGCGCTGAATGCCACGCTGGTGGATATGCGTTTTGTGAAGCCACTCGATGAAGCACTGATTGCCGAGCTGTCAGCCAGCCACGATTCGCTGGTTACGCTGGAAGAAGGTGCCATCAAAGGCGGCGCCGGTAGCGGCGTTAACGAGTACGTGATGGCAAAACGCCTGCGGGTGCCGGTACTTAACCTCGGCCTGCCGGATGAGTTCATCCCACAAGGTACGCAGGAAGAAGTGCGTCAGGATTACCAGCTGGATGCCGCCGGTATTCAGCAGCAAATCGCTGACTGGCTCGCCCAGTAATCTGCCCGACTCGCTCACCGCCCGGTGAGCGAGCCTGCTGCTATGCTTAGGGAACGATTTTCCCTCAAGCATAAGAGCAGGAGCCCAAATACATGAAAACCATTCCCTTAGGCCAGACCGACTTACAGGTTTCGCGTCTCTGTTTAGGCTGCATGACTTATGGCGATCCCACGCGCGGAAACCACGCGTGGACGCTGCCCGAAGAGAGCAGCCGACCGCTGATCAAGCAGGCGCTGGAAGCCGGCATTAACTTCTTCGATACCGCCAACAGCTACTCCGATGGCAGCAGCGAAGAGATCGTGGGCCGCGCGCTGAACGATTTTGCCCGCCGCGATCAGGTTGTGGTTGCCACCAAGGTCTATTTCCCCCTGAGCAATCTGTCACAAGGTTTATCGCGCAAGAATATCCTGCAATCGATTGATGACAGCCTGACGCGCCTTGGCATGGAGTACGTCGATCTGCTGCAAATCCATCGCTGGGATTACGACACGCCGATTGAAGAGACGCTGGAAGCGCTGCACGAAGTGGTGAGATCCGGCAAGGCACGTTACATCGGCGCATCATCGATGCACGCATCGCAATTTGCTCAGGCGCTGGATCTGCAGAAGCAGAACAACTGGGCGCGCTTTGTCAGCATGCAGGATCAGTACAACCTGATTCAGCGTGAAGAGGAGAATGACATGCATCCGCTGTGTCAGAGCGAAGGGATCGCGGTGCTGCCGTGGAGCCCGCTGGCGCGCGGTAAACTCACGCGTCCGTGGGGCGAAACCACCGCGCGTTCGGTATCGGATAACGTGATGGAGAAACTGTATACCGGCACCGAAGAGAACGATGCGGCGATTGCCGAGCGTCTGGCAAACGTTGCCGCCGATAAAGGCGTGACGCGCGCGCAGGTGGCGCTGGCGTGGCTATTACATAAACCAGCGGTTACCGCGCCGATTATTGGCGCCTCGCGCGAGCAGCAGTTCGCCGAACTGGTAAAAGCGGTGGATGTGGAGTTGAGTGAGAATGAAATCGCCGAACTGGAGACGGTGTATCAACCGCATCCGGTGGTGGGATTTGAGTGATTGAGGAACCAGGTCGCCATAAATGGCGACGTTTTGTAGGGTGGCCATTCATGGCCACCTCGTTCACTTCACGCCGAAATGATCAAACCCTTTCACATCCACGCTGCGCGGCTTGCCGTTTTCCAGCAAACTCAGCCCTTCCGATTCCGGTGCAATCTGACCAATGCAGGTATAAGGCACACCAAAATGCCCCAACGCCACATCGAGCGCGCCACGGTTCACTTCCGGCACGGTAAAGCACAGCTCGTAATCTTCGCCACCGCTCAACGCCCATTTCAACACCAGCTCAGGCTCGAAGTGATCGCGCAAGGCTGCTGAAAGTGGTAACGCGTCGAGATTGATACGCGCACCAACGCGGCTGGCGGTCAGCACATGGCCGAGATCGGAAATCAGGCCATCAGAGATATCGATCGCCGAGGTCGCCAATCCACGCAGCGCCTGGCCTTGCAGCACGCGCGGCATCGGACGTAGATGGCGTTTGATCAACGCTTCGTGCACCGCCGGATCGTTCAGGCGATGACGATGCTGCAGCAGCGACAAACCGGCTGCGCTGTCACCCAAGGTGCCGGTAACAAAAATCCAGTCGCCGGGCTTCGCACCCGAACGTTTTAGCGCCCTTCCCACCGGCACTAAACCGTGAATGCCGAGCGTCATGCTCAGCGGTCCGCGCGTGGTATCGCCGCCAATCAGCTGCATATCGTAGTAATCCAGCAGCTCAAACAGGCTATCGCTAAAGGCCGCTACCCACTCTTCATCGATTTCAGGCAGCGTTAATGCCAGTGTCAGCCAGGCCGGATCGGCGCCCATGGCGGCTAAATCGCTGAGGTTAACGGCGACGGCTTTGTAGCCGAGATCGGCGGGATGGATATCACGTAAGAAGTGGACGCCCGCAACCAGCGTGTCGGTGCTGATGGCAAGTGTCTGTTTTTCTGGCACGTTGAGTAACGCGCAGTCGTCACCAATTCCTTTCTCCACATCGCGGCGGGAGCTGGTGACGCGGTTAAAGTAACGTGCGATCAGTTCGAATTCACCACAAGACATAAGTCAGGTCTCAATGAGAAAAAGGCCGGAAAACCGGCCTTTAAGACTATTTTTTATTCGGTCGAATTTGCGGGGCAGCTTTGTCGAGGACACCGTTGACGAATTTGTGGCTGTCTTCAGCACCAAACACTTTTGCCAACTCGATGCCTTCGTTGATGGCCACTTTATACGGCACATCAGAACGCTTGCTCAGCTCATACAGCGAAATACGCAGGATGGCTTTTTCTACCTGGCCCAGCTCTTCCAGCTGACGCGACAGGTAAGGTTTCATCAGACCGTCCAGGTACGCGCTGTTAGTCGCCACACCGGCCAGCAATTCGCGGAAATAGCTAATATCGACGTCTTTGACGTCTTGTTCCGCCAGAAACTGGTATTCCACATCGGCAATGTCGTTCTTGGACAGCTGCCAGGAGTAAAGCGCCTGGACAGCGCACTCACGGGCGCGACGACGAGCAGCAGGTTTCACAAAATTCCCCTTACAAAAATCAGGCTTTGATGGCTTTCAATACGTTGATCATTTCGAGTGCAGTCAGGGCCGCTTCGGCACCTTTATTACCTGCTTTCGTGCCGGCGCGTTCAATCGCCTGCTCGATATTTTCAGTGGTCAACACGCCGAAGGTCACCGGGATTTCGCTGGTCATCGCGACGTGCGCAATGCCCGAGCTGGCTTCACCGGCCACATATTCGAAATGTGCGGTGCCGCCACGGATCACGGTGCCCAACGCAACAATGGCGTCGTGCTTACCGGTTTTCGCCAGCGCGCGTGCTGCCAGCGGCAGTTCGTATGCACCCGGAACCCAGACAACGGTGATGTTATCTGCTTTCACCTGGCCGATGCGCTTAAGTGCGTCAATCGCGCCGTCCAGCAGGCTGTCATTAATGAAGTTGTTAAAACGCGCAATTACGATGGCAATGTTTGCATCAGGCGTGGCAACAGGAGCTTCGATAACTTTCATACATATCCTTTGGGTTGTTTTATGGCCCCGCAGAAGGGGGCGGATTCTATCATACTCTTTGGCGACGCGCTCAGGCTTTTCCGCGCTTTCAACGCGGTGTCAGCGTCAGGCGCAGGTCCTCGCCAACCCGGCGTACATCGCTAAAATTCAGGGCCGGCGCATCGGCCAGCTGTTCCAGTCCCGGCAGCGTACACAGGCCGCGAGCAGCATTACCTAACAGCTTCGGCGCCATGTAAACGATCAGCTCATCCACCAAGCCCGCTTGCAGCAGCGCGCCCGCTAAACCGGCACCGGCTTCTACCCACACGCTGTTGATCTGTCGCTGGCCGAGCAACATCATCATTGCCACCAGATCAAGCTGTTCGCCACGCTGCGGCACGGCGATCTGAGTCACGCTGGCGGGCCACGTAAGCTCATCGGGTTCGCTGCGCATCAGCCAGGTTTCACCCGGCTGGTCAATCAAACGGTGCTGCGGCGTGACGCGCTGTTGGCTATCAATCACCACACGCACCGGCTGGCGCAGCTGGCTTTCGTCGAGCTGCGCACGCACTTCTTCGTTTAATTCACTCCAGCGCACCGTTAACGATGGATTATCCGCTAACACGGTGGCGCTGGTGCTAAGAATAGCTGAACTCTGAGCGCGTAAACGTTGCACATCGCGCCTTGCTGCTGCGGAGGTGATCCACTGACTTTCGCCACTCGCCATGGCGGTGCGCCCATCAAGGGATGCGCCGAGTTTTAGCTGGATCCACGGAAATCCGGTGCGCATGCGTTTCAGAAAACCCCGGTTCAGCGCTTCCGCTTCGTTCATCATCAGGCCATGACTGACGTCGATGCCCGCCTGCTGTAAACGATAGAGTCCACGTCCCGCCACCTGCGGATTAGGATCCTGCATCGCGGCGACTACGCGCGTCACGCCAGCGGCAATCAGCGCATCGCAGCACGGCGGCGTACGTCCATGATGACTGCAAGGTTCCAGCGTGACATACGCGGTTGCGCCAGCGGCACGTTCGCCCGCCATACGCAGCGCGTGCACTTCGGCATGCGGTTCGCCGGCGCGCTGATGCCAGCCTTCGCCGACAATCTCGCCCTCGCGCACAATCACGCAGCCGACGTTGGGATTAGGAGTGGTGGTAAAGCGTCCGCGGCGCGCCAGTTCCAGCGCGCGCGCCATATAGCGTTCGTCAGTCATGGATTAGTCCTGTAGGCGGGCGATCTCTTCACCAAAATCGCGGATATCTTCGAAGCTGCGATAGACCGAGGCAAAGCGAATGTAGGCGACTTTATCGAGCTTTTTCAGCTCATCCATCACCAGATTGCCGATCAATGCGCTTGGCACTTCGCGTTCGCCGGTGGCACGCAGCTGGGTTTTAATATGATTGACCGCGCTCTCAACCGCATCGGCGCTCACCGGGCGTTTTTCCAGCGCCTTGATCATGCCGCTGCTGAGCTTGTCTTCATTGAAGGGTTCACGCACATCATTGCTTTTCACCACGCGCGGCATCACCAACTCCGCTACTTCAAAGGTGGTAAAACGCTCATGACACACCAGACACTGACGACGGCGACGCACCGACGATCCTTCACTAACCAGACGAGAATCAATCACTTTGGTGTCCACAGCGGAGCAGAATGGGCAATGCATGAGGCTTCCTGATGCGAGATAAATAGGCCACACAGTGTAGCGCGATCGCGCCACAAAATGTATGTGTGTGGCACATAATGTGTGAATCGCGATTTGTGACATTAAGCCAAATGCAAGACATCTCCCTCATGTTCCCTCGTCAAAAAACCACTACGCTTAGAGAGCCGCCAGCAAGGCGGCCAACATCATAAAAATCTGGAGGATGTATGGGTCTGTTTGATTTCGTGAAAGATGCTGGAGAAAAACTGTGGGATGCCGTGAGTGGCGGTGGCGACGATGCCAGCAAGAAATTGCAGGATCACATCAACAAACTCGGTTTGCCCGACAGCGATAAGGTCAAGGTTGATGTGAAAGGCGATACCGTTACGGTAACTGGTGATGGCATTTCTCAGGAGTTGAAAGAGAAGATTCTGGTTGCCGCCGGTAACGTCGCGGGGATCACCAAGGTCGATGACAAGGTCACCACCAGCGATGCTGCTACGCCCGCGAAGTTCTACACCGTGAAAAAAGGCGATACCTTGAGTGCGGTATCGAAAGAGGTCTACGGAAATCCTAATCAATACAACAAGATTTTCGAGGCGAACAAGCCAATGCTGACGCATCCTGATAAGATCTACCCTGGCCAGGTTTTACGAATTCCCGAATAAAGAAAGGACATTGCATGACGATCAGGACGTTTTGGGCTCCGGCAGCACTCTCTTTGCTGGTTCTCAGTGGTTGCAGTTCAACGCCGGTTTCACCGCAGGTCAAAGAGTTGCATCAGGAAGTGAGTCAGCTTAATCAGCAGATGCGCAAGCTGACCAATCAGGCAACGGCGCTGGAGATTCAGGGACAGCTGAACAGCCAATCCACCCAAGGCGCGTGGCTGTTGCCGCAAGCCAATACGCCGGTGGAACTGCAGACGCAGCTGGGTAAATTGCGCTTGTCACTCTCGCAGGTGGCGGGTGAAGCTAGCGGCAGTCGCGCTAATCTGAATATCCGCTCGACCGATGATCAGCCTGTTCCGGCGCTGCGTGCTACCGTGGTTTGGGGCGAAATGGATCCGGCCAGCGGCAAACCGCTTAACGCGGGCAGCCTGAGCCAGACTATCGACGTTCCCGCCGAGTTAATGCCACGCAGTTCGGTTAGCGTGCCGCTGCGACTCAGCGGCTTAACCCCTGATCAACTCGGCTACGTGCGCGTGCACGATGTGGAAGGCACAGCGGTAAATAAAACCGCGCCTTGAATACCTACGCTACACGCATTTTAGGGTCGCCATTTATGGTGACCTCTGTGCACGATGTCCTGATCGACAGGCATAAAAAAACGGGCTGCCACTGGCAGCCCGTTTACTTTCTGACTTAGCGTTACGGCAGAATCGAAGGCTGATCTGCGCCCTCTTTTTCCACTTTCTGCACCAGCATATGTTCACGCTTCATGCCCAGTTTCAGCGCCAGCGCTGAAGAGACATAAATCGATGAAATGGTACCGATGGTGACACCGATCAGCATGGTCAGTGAGAAGCCTTTCAGCAACGCACCACCAAACACGAACAGGATCATGATCATCGCCAGCGTAGTGATGGAGGTAATCAAGGTACGGCTCAGCGTTTGGGTCAGCGACACGTTGGTGATGTCGTAAGAAGAACCGCGGCGAATCTTGCGGAAGTTCTCACGAATACGGTCAGAGACCACGATCTTATCGTTAAGCGAGTAACCAATCACCGACATCAGCGAGGCGACAATCGTCAGATCAATTTCAACCCGTGACAGCGCCAGAATTCCGCAGGTGATGATCACATCGTGCGCCAGCGCCAGTACGGTGCCGAGCGCCAAACGCCACTCAAAGCGGAAGCCGATGTAGATTAAAATCGCAATCAACGCCGACAGCAGCGCCATTGCGCCCGCCTGAGCCAAGTCGCTGCCCACGCTTGGGCCAACGAACTCGACACGCTTCACGGTGGCGTTCTGCTGGGTGGTCTGGCTGATTGACGCCAGCACTTTGTTGCCCAATTCGGTACCGGCATTGCCGGTCGCCGGAGGCATACGCACCATCACGTCGCGGCTGCTACCAAAGTTCTGCACCAGCGGCTCTTCAAAGCCCGCCTTCACCAAACCTTCACGCAGCGCGTCGAGATCCGCCGGTTTTTCCAGGTTAATCTCAATCACCGTTCCGCCGGTAAAGTCGAGGCCCCAGTTGAAGCCTTTGACACCAACGATGGCGATTGACGCCACAATCAGCAAACCGGAGATGATGAAAGCCAGCTTATCCCAGCGCATAAAGTCGACGACTTTACGCCCGTGGTTTAGCTGCTCAATACTATATTCCTGTGCCACAACGCACTCCTCAGATAGACAGCTTGTTGATGCGTTTGCCGCCGTACACCAGGTTAACGATGGCACGGGTGCCGACGATAGCGGTAAACATCGAGGTTGCGATACCGATAGCGGTAGTAATCGCAAAGCCTTTGATTGAACCGGTACCGACCGCATAAAGAATGATGACTTTAATCAGCGTAGTGACGTTGGCGTCGACGATACTGGAGAAGGCGCCTTTATAGCCTTCATGAATCGCCTGTTGTACCGAGCGTCCGTTACGCAACTCTTCTTTAATACGTTCGTTAATCAACACGTTAGCATCGACCGCAACCGCCAGCGTCAACACGATACCGGCAATACCCGGCATGGTGAGCGTTGCGCCTGGAAGCAGTGACATGATGCCGACAATCAGCACCAGGTTACACAGCAGTGCGCTGGTCGCGATAAGACCAAACTTCTTGTAGAACACCACCATGAACAGGATGGATGCGATCAAACCCCACAGGCAGGCTTCGAGGCCTTGTGTGATGTTCTGCTGACCCATGGTTGGGCCGATAGTACGCTCTTCTACAATCTGGATTGGTGCAATCAACGCACCCGCGCGCAGCAGCAGCGACAGCTGACGTGCTTCGTTTGGATTGTTGATGCCGGTGATACGGAAGCTATTACCGAGGCGCGACTGAATGTTCGCCACGTTAATCACTTCTTCCTGTTTCACCAGAATCGAACGGCCGTTGGCATCTTTCTTACCGCTGTCTTTGTACTCCACAAACAGGGTCGCCATCGGCTTACCGATGTTGTCCTTGGTGAAGTTCGACATCATGTTGCCGCCTGCGCCATCCAGTGAAATGTTCACCTGCGGCTGGTTGTACTCATCCATGCTCGACGTGGAATCGGTGATGTGATCACCGGTCAGAATCACACGCTTGTACAGCACCACTGGCTGCCCTTCGCGGGTTTTCTTCACTTCCGAATCGCCTGGCACTCGGCCGCTGGCCGCTGCGGTTGGATCTACGCTGGTGTTAACCAGACGGAATTCCAGCGTGGCGGTTGCGCCCAGAATCTCTTTAGCGCGCGCGGTGTCCTGAATACCTGGCAGCTCGACCACGATGCGGTCAGAACCCTGACGCTGCACCAGCGGTTCGGCAACGCCGAGCTGGTTCACACGGTTACGCAGAATGGTAATGTTTTGCTGCACCGCATATTCACGCGCTTCGCTCAGACGCGCATCGCTCATCACCGCACGCAGTGAATCGCTGCCCTGGCTTGAGATCACCAGATCGCGGTGGCGAGTAGACAAGTAGCTGATTGCCGCGTCACGGCTGGCGCCGTCACGGAAACGCACTTCAACGCCATAGTTCGCGATTTTATTAACGGTGGTATACGGAATGCTTTTGTCGCGCAGATCGCTGCGCAGGCTGTCGGCGTTCTGCTCTTGCAGTTTGCCCAGAGCCGTATCCATATCCACTTCCATCAGGAAGTGAACGCCGCCGCGCAGATCAAGACCGAGTTTCATCGGTTCCGCGGCCAGCATGCTCAGCCAGCGAGGGGTTGCCGGCGCGAGGTTGAGTGCCACAATGTAGTCTTCGCCCAGCGCGGTGGTGATAGCATCACGCGCGCGCAGCTGCACATCCTGCGTTGCAAAGCGGGCCAAAATGGCACCATTTTCCAGAGCGAGGGATTTGCTCTCGATATTGTCTTGTTTTAATACGGTCTGGATCTGATCCAACGTTTGCTCACTGGCGGCGCCACCGCGCGCACCAGTGATCTGAACGGCCGGATCCTCACCATAAAGGTTAGGAAGCGCATAGAGCAGGCCGACGAGAATCACGACGACCAGCATGATGTACTTCCACAAAGGATAACGGTTTAACACGGCAGTTCCCTTCGGGAAGAAAAAATTACAGCGCCTTCAAAGTACCTTTCGGCAGAACGGCGGCCACGAAATCACGTTTAACAACTACTTCAGTGGTGTCGTTCAGGGCAATAGAAACATAGCCAGTTTCTGCCACTTTGGTCACACGGCCAACTAAACCACCGCTGGTCAGCACTTCATCACCTTTAGAGATGGAATCCATCAGCTTCTTGTGATCTTTAGTACGCTTCTGCTGCGGACGCAGAATCATGAAGTAGAAGATCAGACCAAATACCACCAGCATGATCACCAGAGAATACGGACTTCCCTGAGACGGTGCGCCTGCTGCGGCTACGGCGTCAGAAATGAAAAAGCTCATTAAATTTCCCTCATTGATGAATTATCAGACGTTCAGCGGAGGAACCGCCTTCCCCGTCCGTTGGTAGAACTCGCTAACAAAGTGCTCTAATTTACCCTCTTCGATAGCCTTACGTAAACCGGCCATCAAACGCTGGTAATAGCGCAGATTGTGAATCGTATTCAGGCGTGCGCCCAGTATTTCGTTACAGCGATCAAGATGATGCAAGTAGGCGCGGCTATAATTGCGACAGGTGTAACAATCACACTCTGCATCAAGCGTTGCGGTGTCATCTTTATACCGGGCATTACGAATTTTCACCACGCCATCCGTAACAAACAGATGACCATTACGCGCATTGCGCGTTGGCATAACGCAGTCAAACATATCGATACCGCGGCGAACGCCTTCCACCAGATCTTCTGGCTTGCCGACGCCCATCAAATAACGCGGTTTGTCTTGCGGAATTTGCGGACAGACGTGCTCCAGGATTCGGTGCATGTCCTCTTTAGGTTCACCCACCGCCAGGCCGCCCACAGCGTACCCATCAAAGCCAATCTCTACCAGACCTTTAACTGAGACATCTCGTAAATCTTCGTAAACACCGCCCTGAATAATGCCGAATAATGCATTTTTATTGCCGAGCGAATCGAAGCGGTCACGGCTGCGTTGTGCCCAACGTAATGACATCTCCATCGAACGTTTGGCGTAATCCCAATCCGCCGGATATGGCGTACATTCGTCGAAGATCATGACTACGTCAGAGCCGAGATCGAACTGGATCTCCATCGACTTTTCCGGATCGAGGAAAATCGGGTCGCCGTTGATCGGGTTACGGAAATGCACGCCCGCTTCGGTGATCTTGCGAATATCGCCGAGGCTGAACACCTGGAAGCCGCCGGAATCGGTAAGGATCGGCCCTTGCCAGTTCATGAAATCGTGCAGGTCGCCGTGCAGTTTCATGATCTCCTGACCTGGGCGCAGCCACAGGTGGAAGGTGTTGCCGAGCAGGATCTGCGCGCCGGTCTCTTTCACTTCTTCCGGCGTCATGCCTTTCACCGTGCCGTAGGTGCCCACGGGCATAAATGCCGGGGTTTCAACTACGCCACGATCAAAGACCAGACGGCCACGGCGCGCGCGCCCGTCGGTAGTATCTAATTCAAATTTCACATTAACCTCATTAGATAATCAGAGAAACAGTCTGATTATTAAGCCCCAACGGTTTCGTCAGGTGCCTGTGGATTACGGGTGATGTACATCGCATCCCCGTAGCTAAAGAAACGGTACTGCTCTGCCACCGCGCTGTGATAAGCCGCCATGGTGTGTTGATAACCGGCAAAAGCCGAAACCAGCATAATCAGGGTCGATTCCGGCAGGTGGAAGTTGGTGATCAGCGCATCGATCACCTGATAGTGATAGCCGGGATAGATGAAAATCTGCGTGTCATCGAAGAACGGGGCAATCAGCGCGTCCTGGCTGGCCTTCGCGGCGCTCTCCAGCGAGCGCACTGAGGTAGTGCCCACGGCAACCACTTTATTGCCGCGCGCTTTACACGCCAGCACCGCATCCACCACATCCTGCGGCACTTCCGCGTATTCGGCGTGCATGATGTGATCTTCGATGGTTTCCACACGTACCGGCTGGAAAGTCCCTGCGCCGACGTGCAGCGTGACGAACGCCATCTCAACGCCTTTGGCTTTCAGCGCCTCCAGCAGCGGCTCGTCAAAGTGCAAACCGGCGGTCGGCGCGGCGACGGCGCCGGGACGCACGCCATACACGGTTTGGTAAAGCTCACGGTCAGCATCTTCATCCGGACGATCGATATAAGGCGGCAGCGGCATATGGCCAACGCTGTTGAGAATATCCAGCACCGCGCGATCGTCTTCGAAGGCGATTTCGAACAGCGTGTCATGACGCGCCACCATCGTGGCTTTGACGCTTTCGTCATCGCCCAGCAGCAACTCTGCGCCCGGCTTGGGCGCTTTAGAAGCGCGCACGTGCGCCAACACGCGTTTGTCGTCCAGCATGCGCTCAACCAGCATCTCGATTTTCCCGCCGCTGGCTTTACGGCCAAAGACGCGCGCCGGAATCACGCGGGTGTTATTGAACACCAGCAGATCGCCCGGATTGAGCTTATCCATCACGTCTGTAAATACGCCGTGGCTTAATGCGCCGCTTGGACCATCCAGCGACAGCAAGCGGCAACCGCTTCGCTGCGCCTGCGGATAGTGGGCGATTAAGGATTCTGGCAACTCAAAGGTAAAATCGGCTACGCGCATGCTTCACTTCTTCAGGACTTAAAATCAGGCGGCATAGTCTAGCGGAAAAGCGGCAAATTCTGAACAACTGGCTGAGTTTCTGTGATTCTGCTTTTACACAAAATAATTCGAGGTGCAGGAAGGCGGCAAACGAGAGAAGCCCGATGAGCTTACTTTAGTAAGTGATTTGGGTGAACGAGAGCAGCCAACGCACCTGTAACTTGAAGTATGACGTGTATATAATGTGCGCCATGAACTTTCTCGCTCACCTTCACCTGGCGCAGCTGGCTAACAGCTCTCTGCTGGGCAATCTCATGGCCGATTTCGTGCGCGGCAACGTGCAATCACAATGGCCTGCGCCGGTGGTGGATGGCATTGCCATGCATCGTCGCCTCGATGTGTTAACCGATAATCTGCCCGAAGTACGTATAGCGCGTGAGCTGTTTCGCCCGGAAACACGCCGCGTGGCGCCCATCACGCTGGACGTGATTTGGGACCACTTCCTCGCGTTGCACTGGGAGAAAATTCACCCGACGCAATCGCTGGTGGCGTTTACCGAAGCGGCTGAACAAGACATCGTGCCGCAACTGGCGGGCACGCCGGAAGGTTTTATCGAACTGAATGCAGTGATGTGGCGCGAACGCTGGTTTGAGCACTATGCCGAACCGACGCGGCTGGCGCGGGTGCTAAACGGCATGGCGCACCGCCGTCCGCGTCTGGCCGCGCTGCGCGATTCCTATCAGGATTTTGTTGATCACTATGATCAGCTTGAGCCGCTGTTCTTTCAGTTTTATCCGCGCTTAATGACCGCCGCGCGGGCGCAGAAATTGTAATATTAGGTAATTCAAGACCCGTCTGTTGGACGGGAAATTTCCCATCCCCTACCCTTCGTGGCCTTAATCTTCGTCACACTTAGGGAAATCTCATGCAGCATCTTATTGCAAACCGGCTCGCAGAAGCCGGTCTTAGTTACACGCACATCATGGCGTTAGGGATAGTGATTGCCATTATCTTTGCCATCTCGTTAATCACTCATGCCATTCTGCACCGCGCCATTTTGCCGCTGCTGCGTCGTTCTACCGAGAAAAGCAGCCGTCAGTGGCCGAAGACGCTGATTAACAGCCGCCTGTTTAGCCGCAGCGTATGGCTGATGCAAGGCGTGCTATTCAAATTACAGACCGAACTGTTCCTGCACGACAGTTCTCAGATCTATCCTGCGCTGCTGATTTTCGCCCAGCTGTGGATGATGATCTTCGCTCTGCTGATGCTGTTCTCGCTGCTGGATCTGCTGCAGCAGCTCAGCGCAAACAGCATGCTGGCACAGCAATTACCGCTGCGCGGTATTATCCAGAGCGTGAAATTGATCGCTGCCATTTTAATGGTGATCATGATTATTTCGCTGCTGTTGGGTAAATCGCCTGGCGTATTGATCACCGGTCTCGGTGCCATGACGGCGGTGCTGATGCTGGTATTTAAAGATCCAATTCTCGGTCTGGTGGCCGGTATTCAGTTGGCGGCTAATAATATGCTGAAAATGAATGACTGGTTGGAAATGCCGAAATATGGCGCGGACGGTGCGGTTATCGATATTTCTTTAACCACGGTAAAAGTGCGCAACTGGGATAACACCATTGTGACCATTCCGGCTTATGCTTTAATTTCCGATTCCTTTAAAAACTGGCGCGGCATGTCGGAATCCGGCGGACGTCGCATTAAACGCAGCATTAATATCGATACCACCAGCATCACTTTCCTTGATGACGCCATGATGCAGCAGTTGAAAAGTGCGCATCTGCTCACGCCCTATCTGAATAGCAAAAGCGAAGAAGTGGCCGCGTGGAATGCGCAGCTCGGCTGTGATTTGGATTCGCCGCTCAATGGTCGTCGTCTGACTAACGTCGGCACCTTCCGCGTCTGGTTGCAAAGCTGGCTGGAACAACATCCGCGCATTCATAAAGAGATGACGTTAATGGTGCGTCAGTTAGCACCGGGTGAAAACGGTTTACCTGTTGAGGTATACGTATTCACCAACACCACGGTATGGGCGGAGTATGAAAATATTCAAGCGGATATCTTCGACCATATATATGCGGTTCTGCCGACCTTTGGTCTGCGTGTACACCAATCGCCAACCGGTAATGACATGCGCCAGATTGGCGTGAAAACTCGCCACTAACGCTTCATCCCGCATAACCCGCCAGTGAAAATAAAAATTTCACTGGCGGGACTTCTTCCCCTCTTGTCACGCGCGAACATCTACGGCTTAATGAAACCTTTCTTAACTTTTGTTAAGTCCGTCACACAGCCAATACGCCATTTTTGGCGTCTGTTGTCGCTTCGCCAGCCTAGAAATCATAAGAGGGAAAGATGTCATCAGCTTCGCTTACCGAACTCGACGCACGTTATCATTTCGCCTGTGATGTTGCCAAAACCGCCGCCAGCCGGGCTTTATCCTGGTATCAGCAACGTCATCAATTAGTGGTTGAGCATAAGAAAGATCTGCAGGATGTGGTCAGCGAAGCCGATCGCAACGTTGAGGAATTGGTCAAGCATCTGATCCACGAACGCTTTCCTGACGATGCGGTGCTGGGCGAAGAGAGCGGCGGAGAAACCTCTGGCGCACGCTTTATCTGGGTAATCGATCCGATTGATGGCACCAGCAGCTTCCTTAACGGCTTGCACAACTGGTGCGTTTCGCTGGCGATTGTTTGTGAAAACGAAGCAGTAATCGGCGTGGTGTGCGATCCCAATCATCATGAAACCTTTCACGCCTGCCGAGGCAAAGGCGCCTGGGTAAATGATAAACGCATTCAGGCGCACAGCGCGCAGCAGCTCGATCAGGGATTGCTTGGTCTCAGCAGCTCCAACAGCCAACCGATTGAACCTCTCACCACTTTTATCAGCGCATTACTGGCGCAGGGCGGCATGTTTATCCGTAACGGTTCGGGTGCGTTGATGAGTGCGTGGGCGGCGGCGGGTCGATTAATTGGTTACTACGAAGCGCATATGAATCCGTGGGATGGCTTACCGGGTATTGTGCTGATGCGTGAAGCGGGCGGCATCACCAACGATTATCTGGCTAATCACGGTTTGCAGAACGGCAATCCGGTGCTGCTGGCCAATGCAGTTATTTATCCGCAGCTAAAAGCGCTGTTGCCTACGCATTTGTCATTATAATTTTCACATTGGGTTAAGTTGGTTAATTTATGCGAACTTAACCTTCAAGCAAAATTACTTAAGCGCGCTGTAAGTAATATTCTATTCCGAATTGAGACTTTTCTATTTTTTTTTCGAACATCCCGGCAACAATAAAAATACGATATGCTGCTCAAGTCAAACATCCCTTAGTAATACTCATTTTCTCCTTTTTTGTTGTTCTTTTCGGCGCCAGGATGCGCCGAGATATTTTTTTGTGCGTTATATTCTTTGGGGATGGCGTTATTATTTTTATTTTGAAATCGTCATATATAAAAAGGTCGCCATAAATGGCGACCTTACAATAACATTAGCTTTTACGCTTTTTCACCAGCGGCCATGCCAGCAACAGCAGCGCAATCCAGCCGAAACCAACGTACAGCGATACGCGCGTATCCGGGAAGTAACCAATCAGCCCAATAATAAACGCCAGGAACAGCACGCCAAACCATGCGGTTGTACTGCCGCCCGGCATGGCAAAATCCAGCTTGCCGGCTTGCTCTTTACCAATCTTACGGCGGAAGGCGATCTGCGACAGCAGAATCATGATCCACACCCAAACGGTAGCAAAGGTCGCCAGCGAGGCGATGACCAGGAACACTTTCTCCGGCATCAGGTAGTTGAGATACACCGCGATCAACATCGCCAGCATCATCACCAAAACGGTCACCCACGGAATCCCGCGATTCGAGACCTTCTGGAATACCTTCGGTGCGTGGCCCTGCTGCGCCATGCCGTGCAGCATACGCCCCACGCCAAACACATCGCTGTTAATCGCCGACAGCGACGCCGTCAGCACCACGAAGTTAAGGATCGATGCCGCCGCCGCAATGCCCAAATGCTGGAAGGTCAGCACGAACGGACTGCCTGAAGTGCCCACCTGATTCCACGGATAAATCGACATGATGACGAACAGCGTACCAACGTAGAACACCAGAATACGCATCGGTACAGAGTTGATGGCGCGTGGAATCGAGGTCTTCGGATCTTCCGCTTCACCGGCGGTAATGCCGATAATCTCAATCCCGCCGTAGGCAAACATCACCATCTGCAGTGACAGCAGCATGCCGACGATACCGTGCGCGAAGAAGCCGCCATTAGTCCACAGATTGTGAATGCCGGTCGGCTGGCCGCCGTTGCCGATGCCCCAGAAAATCATGCCGAAGCCGGCGATGATCATGATGATGATGGTGGCGACTTTGAAGAAGGAGAACCAGAACTCCACTTCGCCAAACACTTTCACGCTCATCAGGTTGATGGCGCCGATAATCAGCACCACGCTCAGCACCCAAATCCAATGCGGCACATCGGGGAACCACACGCCCATGTAGATACCAAAAGCCGTTACGTCGGCAATCGCCACAATCAGGATTTCAAAACAGTAGGTCCAGCCGGTGATGTAACCCGCCAGCGGGCCAAGATAATCCTGCGCATAGCGCGAGAATGAGCTGGCCTGCGGGTTGTTGACTGACATTTCACCCAGCGCACGCATGATGATGTACGCCACCGCACCGCCGATAATGTACGCCAGCAGCACGCTTGGGCCTGCCATTTTAATGGCATCCGCCGAGCCGTAAAACAGCCCGGTGCCAATCGCCGATCCCAGCGCCATAAAGCGAATGTGGCGCGTGCTCAGTCCGCGTTTGAGCTTATTGGTTTCTTGCATAACACTCAGTACCTTGAAAATGAAAAACCACGGGCAAGCCCGTGGTTGGAATTAACAGCAATGTCGCTTACTGATGAACTGCGACCTGCTCACGTCCTTTTGCCCGATCAACCACCGCGGCAATCACCAGCATCGCCAGCGATGGCGGCAACCAGGAAAGTCCCTGATCGGCCAGCGGCAGATGCTGACTGAACAGCGGCAACACATCTTTAAAGCTGGTGGTTTTGATGGCATCAACGATACCGAACAGCAGGCTTACCAGCATGGTCGGCGCGATGATACGCGAACTTTTGTTCCAGAACTTCAGCGTGAAGCTCAGGACCACCAGCACGATGCATGGCGGATAAATCGCCGTCAGCACCGGAATCGAGATCTGAATCAGATGGCTCAGGCCGAGGTTCGACACCACCATTGAGAACAGACCCAGAATAAATACCAGCGTTTTATACGACAGCGGAACGTATTGCGCAAAGAATTCTGCACAGGCGCAGGTCAGGCCCACCGCCGTCACCATGCAGGCGACGAAGATCAGCGCGGCGAGGAAGAAGCTGCCCATGCCGCCGAAGGTCTGCTGCACGTAAGCATGCAGAATCTCAGCACCGTTGGCGCTCTGCGCCACTAATGCGCCGCTATCGTTACCGAGCTTGAACAGCGTCAGGTAAATCAGCGTCAAACCGATACCGGCGATGATGCCCGCCAGCATGGTGTAGCGCGTCAGCAGTTTGGCATCTTCAACACCGCGTGAACGCGCAGCATTGACGATAACGATACCGAACACCAGCGCACCCAACGTATCCATGGTCAGATAACCATTGACGAAACCGCTGGAGAAGGCGGCACGCTGATACTCTTCGGTGCCCGGCGAAACGCCACCGGCAGGCCAGATCAGTACGGCAACGCCGAGCACAATCAGCGCCAGAATTTTCAGCGGTGCGAGGAAGTGGCCTACGGTATCCAGCAGTTTGCCCGGATACAGCGAGATGCCAATCACCAGCGCGAAGTAAATCAGGCTGTAGATGAACAGCGGCAGCGCGCCATCGCCGGTCAGCGGTGCAATACCAACGGCAAAGGAAACGGTGGCAGTACGCGGTGTGGCAAACAGCGGGCCAACAGCCAGGTAGCAAACGGTCGCCAGCAACAAACCTGCGGCTTTACCAATCGGTGAGCTCAGCGCATCAATGCCGCCGCCCACGCGCGCCAGCGCGATAACGGTGATCACCGGTAAGCCAACAGCGGTAATCAGGAAGCCGAAGGCCGCAATCCAAACGTGTTCGCCAGACTGAATCCCCACCATCGGTGGGAAGATGATATTTCCTGCGCCAACGAACAGGGCAAACGTCATGAAGCCCAGCGCCAGGATATCCTTGGAGGTTAAACGATGTGTCATAAACTTCTGTACTGCCTGTAGCTGATGTTGCGGTGGAAGTTGAGTTCGTGTTGTCCTCTGGATGCGCTAAAACAAGGACTTATTCGGCAAGACCAGCGTGTTATGCGGGACTAATCGTTAAAGCGCAGGTGATTTAATCTACTTTTCTTCTGTTCGCAGAGGGATAAATCGACAACGGCGCAAATTAGAACGTTTATAGCGAAGAAAGGCAATACGGGATCGGAAAACCAGAAGGATATAACAAGATAGTGGGAGAAAGCAGTGAATCACGGTGGAATTGTAGGAAAACACCTCAGATGATTTGCTAAAAGTTTCCTCAGCGCGGGAGATCTCTTTGCATAAATCGACCTGCAGATGCACAAAAGGCGCGATTTACGCGCCTGTTTGGCTAACTTTACGGAATTACCAGACTGTTCTTGCTATATCGACCACCAGACGAATCTTCTGCCACTGCTGCTCTTCGCTCAGGCTGTTGCCCTCTTCAGTAGACGCAAAACCACACTGCGGGCTGAGGCAGATTTGATCGAGGCTGACGAACTGCGAGGCTTCCTGCAGACGCGCTTTAACCTGTTCCGCATCTTCCAGCTCGCCGGTTTTGGTGGTGATCAAACCCAGCACCACTTGCTGATGGCCAGGCTTGAGGAAGCGCAGCGGCTCGAAGCCACCGGAACGTTCGTTGTCATACTCAAGGTAGAAGGCATCGATATTCACGCCGCCAAACAGCACTTCAGCTACCGGCTCATAGCCACCTTCGGAGATCCAGGTTGAGCGGAAGTTGCCGCGACACACATGCAGCCCGACGGTCAAATCCTCTGGCTTGCCTTCCAGCGCGGTGTTCAGCACCTCAGCATAGATGCGCGCCAGTTCCTGCGGATCTTCACCGCGTTCGCGGATTTGCTGCTGCTGTTCGGCAGAGCACAGATAGGCCCATACCGTGTCATCCAGCTGCAGATAACGGCAGCCGGCATCGTAAAAGGCTTTGATGGCATCTTTGTAGGTTTGTGCCAGATCAGCGAAATAGTCTTTCAAATCAGGATAAACCGTAGCATCGATCACCTTACGGCCACCGCGGAAGTGCAGCACGCTTGGGCTGGGAATGGTCATCTTGGCAACCGCATCGCCCGCTACGCTTTGCAGGAAGCGGAAATGATCCAGCATTGGGTGATTGGGATTAAAGGCCACTTTACCGGTGACTTTCACGCCGTGCGCTTTGGTCTGCACGCCATTGAACTGAATGCCCTGCTCCGCTTCGAACAGCTCAACGCCGTGCAGATCGCCGAAGAAGTCAAAGTGCCACCATGCGCGACGGAATTCACCATCGGTAACGATCTGCAGACCGTTGGCGCGCTGCTGCTCCACCACATGACGGATTTCACGATCTTCCACCTGACGCAGTTGATCAGCATTGATGTCACCATTGGCAAACTGCACACGCGCCTGCTTGATGGCAGCGGGACGCAGAAAACTGCCGACGGTATCGGCGCGGAACGGGTTATGACGTGGCATCTTATCTCCTGGCTGACGCTTAGTTGCGTCAGGGTATAATTTCGCTGGGTTATTTCAGCCATCTGGACGGCTATATGTCCAAGAAGAATGCCACGCTGTTACAATTTCGGCAACGGAAGAAAATTCAGCTTACATGAAACTATTTCATGTTCAGATGCACGTTCTTCAATTTCCCTCAATTGCCGCCCGCGCTTGCGCCATCTGGCTATCTGACAACGGCAAATAGCCAGCTTCGCTCACCCGACGCTGGCCTTGTGGCGACAACACCTGATGCAGAAAGGCATTCACCAGCGGCGGCAGTGGTTTGCCGGGCGCTTTGTTGACGTAAATATAAAGCGGGCGCGACCACGGATAGCGGCCGCTGCGAATGGATTCGGTATCCGGCATCACGCTGTCGCCGTTCGTCGTGACCACCGGCAGCATTTTCACGCCGCTGAGATGAAAGCCAAAACTGGCGTAACCGATGCTGTTAGGCGTGGCGGCAACGGCTTGCACTACCGCAGCGGAACCGGGGAATTCAGCGACGTCAGCACGGAAATCGCCTTTACACAGCGCCTGCTGCTTGAAGAAACCCCATGTGCCCGACGCCGAGTTACGTCCATAACGCTGGATGCTGCGCGTTGCCCATTGGCTGTCGCTCAAACCGAGATCGCCCCAGCGCTGCGGCACCTGCTGTCCGCCGCACAGGCGCGTAATGGAGTACAGCGCATCGAGTTGTTGCGGCGCGATGCGCGGCAGCGGATTGTCCTGATTGACCACCACCACCAGCGCATCCATCGCCACCGGCACCGCCAGCGGCGGATAGCCGTAACGCGCGATGAAAAGTTGACGTTCGTCGATCTGCATCGGGCGGCTCATCGCGCCAAGCTGGGCAGCACCGGCGGCCAGAGCGGTCGGTGCGGTAGACGATCCCGCCGCCTGCACCTGAACGTTCACGCCCGGCGACTGGCGGCTAAAATCCTCGCCCCACAAGGTCATCAGATAACCCAGCGTATCCGATCCGACGCTGCTCAGATTGCCGGTTAGCATGGTTTGCTGGCTGTGTGCCAAAGCAGAGCAAAGCAGCAAGAGGGAGATCAACAGCGATTTCATTGGCGATTCCGCAATTTAATGAGACGCCTATTCTGGAGCGGCGTGATTTATCGCGCAATAAATTGCGTAAAGGTTGTCAGTGAGGGGTGAATCGGTCGCCATAAATGGCAACCCTACGAAAATCCCGTAGGGTGCGCATTTATGCGCACCAGGTCGCCATGAATGGCGACCCTACGAGACTTGTAGCGATGGCGAGTCAAAATTATGCCTTGATGGTGCAGCGCGGGTGTTGAGGCGACATCCTAACTCGCTGAACGAATGAGGGATTCCAGGGCGAGCCGCATGGATGCGGCGAGAGGTGGCGCTGAGCAGGAGCGAATCGCCGCCGGTCCGTCAGGAATCGTGATTGAGTGAAGGTACCGCGCAGCGGCGGGTTGGGCTGGCGCAAGGCCCGGGAGTGCAGAGGGCGCGGCCAGGCGCTCTCTGCTCGGTCGCCGCACAAGGGTGCTGCAACTACCTCAGCTTAGGGCGAACGAAAGATGCTCTGTGCTTAACTGAGCGGCATCACGCAATGGATGTGCAAACCTTAATTAACCCGCTCTTGCAGAGCGCTAGCCACAATCAACCTTGGCGGCAGCAGGAAGCTGAAACAGGTTTCCTGATGCGGCACGCTGGTGATCTCGAGCCGCGCATTATGATGGCCCAGCGCATGTTTCACGATTGCCAGCCCCAAACCGCTGCCGCCGGTGGCACGTGAACGCGCTTTGTCCACGCGATAGAAACGTTCGGTAAGGCGCGGCAGATGCTGTTCGCTGATGCCCGGCCCGTCATCGCACACCTTAAACTGCGCGCCTTGTTTGGTACGCAGCCAACTGATGTCGATGCGCGTGCCATCCGGCGTGTGATTCACCGCGTTGTAGACCAGGTTGGAAATGGCGCTACGCAACTGCTCATCATTGCCGAACACTTTCAGATGCGGATCGGTATGGAAATGGATGGTGTGACGTCCCTGGCTCAGCGTTTCCGCTTCACGCTGCAACAGCAGCAGCATGCCCGGCACATCCACCGTCTCTTTCAGATCGATGGCTGGCGCCGCTTCGATACGCGACAAGGTCAGCAGCTGTTTCACCAGGCTGTCCATGCGGCGCGTTTGCTCTTGCATGGTGTGCAACGCCTTGCTGCGCGTGCGCTCGTTCATCACCGCGTCGTCCATCATTTCCAGATAGCCCTGCAACACCGTTAGCGGCGTGCGCAGTTCATGACTGACGTTGGCAAAGAAGTTGCGTCGCGCGCCTTCCAGCTGGTGCATTTGGGTGACATCACGCGCCACCATCAGCCACTGACCTTCGCTGTAAGGCATCACGCGGAATTCCATATGATGCTGATTATTGAGGATCTGCGTCAGCGGCGTATCAAACTTGCGCTGGCGGATATAGCGGGAGAATTCAGGATAACGCAGTAAATTGAGGATGTTCTGGCCATTATCTTCCGGCCAGCGCAAGCCAAGATGCTGCTGCGCCAAACCGTTGCACCAGAAAATGGTGCCCTCTTCGGTGGTCAGCACCACCGCATCCGGCAGCGATTCGGCACCGCTGCGGAAACGTTTGATCAGATTGCCCAACTCGCGGCGACGACGCCGGTTGCGTAACTGCATCTGATACAGGCCATAAAACAGCGGTTCCCAGCTGCCGCGTCCGGTGGGCGGCGTCATTGAACGATCGACCCACAGCCAGTGCGACAGACGCATTAAATTTCTGAAGTGCCAGAACATCACGCCGGTCACCGCAATCAGCAGCAGCCACGGCAGATATCCGAACAACAGACCCAACACCAGCGCAGGTAAACAGACCAGCGCCAGCTCGGTCAACAATCTCTTCCAGGAGAGTCGTTCCAGCACGGTAAAAACTCCGTTTACGTTTAGTAGCGGGCAGAGAAACGATACCCTGTTCCGCGAACGGTTTGAACCATGCGATCGTGGCCGGTCAATTCCAGCGCTTTACGTAAACGGCGAATATGCACATCGACGGTGCGATCTTCGACATACACATTGGTGCCCCAAACGTGGTTCAGCAGCTGTTCGCGGCTGTACACGCGTTCCGGGTGCGTCATAAAGAAGTGCAGCAGTTTGTACTCGGTCGGCCCCATCTCCAGCGGCGTGGTTTCTGACATCACGCGATGTGAGGAAGGATCAAGGCTCAGGCCCTGCATCTCGATCACCTCTTCCACCGCCATCGGTGAAATACGGCGCATCACCGCTTTGATACGCGCCATCAGCTCTTTGGGTGAGAATGGCTTGGTGATGTAATCATCCGCGCCCACTTCCAGACCGCGCACGCGATCCTCTTCTTCACCGCGCGCCGTCAGCATCATCACCGGGATGTCGCGCGTCATGGCTTCACGCTTCAAATGCTTAATAAACTGAATTCCGCTGCCGCCGGGCAACATCCAGTCCAGCAGAATCAAATCAGGCCAGGGTTCGATCAGCTTACCAATCGCGCTGTCATAATCTTCCGCCTCAATAGGCTGGTAATCATTCTGTTCCAGCACGAAACATAACATTTCACGGATGGGAGCTTCGTCTTCCACAACCAAAATGCGCTTAGCCATTGTAACTCCTGCTAGTGTGACAACGTGTCACTGGGATTTGCGGCGCCATTATGCGTCAGTTTTGTGACACTTTTATGAAAAAGCCGCCCTAAGATAGATAGATAAAAAACAGAAATGTGACAATAAAAATCTGCTTTTTTTCTTTGTGATCTTAAGTGGTTATAATTCGCCTTCGCTAAACAGAGCACGGAGCAAACATGCGCATCATTCACACCGCTGACTGGCATCTCGGTCAGTTCTTTTACAGCAAAAGTCGCGCGCGGGAACATCAGGCGTTTCTCGACTGGCTGCTGGATCAGATTGTGCAGCATCAGGTGGATGCGCTGATTATCGCTGGTGATCTGTTTGATACCGGTTCGCCGCCGAGCTACGCGCGTGAAATGTTTAACCGTTTTGTGGTGGCGCTGCAGCCAAGCGGCTGCCAATTGGTGGTGCTGGCGGGCAATCACGATTCGGTGGCGACGCTGAATGAATCGCGCGAGCTGCTGGCCTGCCTGAATACGCAGGTGATCACCAGCGCCACACCGCAGGCCGAGCAACAGGTGTTAACCCTGAAGCAGCGCGATGGCGCGCCGGGTGCGCTGCTGTGCGCCATTCCTTATTTGCGACCGCGCGACATTCTGCGCAGCCAGGCCGGCCAATCCGGCCGCGAGAAGCAGATCTCGCTGCTGGAGGCGATTGAGCAGCATTACCAACACTGCTTTGCCGCCGCGCAGTCAATGAACAGCGCGCTGCCGATTATCGCCACCGGCCATCTCACCACCGTTGGCGTCACTAAAAGCGATTCGGTACGTGACATCTATATTGGCACGTTGGATGCCTTCCCGGCGCAGGCGTTTCCACCAGCGGATTACATCGCGCTCGGTCACATCCATCGCGCCCAGCGCATCGCCAACAGCGAACATATTCGTTACAGCGGCTCACCAATTCCGCTCAGTTTTGATGAGCTTGGCCGCGAGAAAAGCGTCTTCCTGCTGGAATTTGGCGACAAGCTCAAGGAAGTGACGCCACTGACCATTCCGCACTTCCAGCCGATGCAGATGCTGAAAGGCTCGATGGCGGAAATTGAACATCAGCTGGCGCAGTTCAGCGAAAGCACCAGTGAGCTGCCAACCTGGCTGGATATTGAGATCACCACGCAGGAATATCTCAGCGATCTGCAGCGTCGCATTGAAGCGCTGACCGAAAATCTGCCGGTAGAAGTGCTGCTGGTGCGCCGCAGCCGCGAACAGCGGCAGCGCAGCCTCGAGCGGCTGGAGAACGAAACCCTGAGCGAATTAAAAGTGGAAGAAGTGTTTGCCCGCCGACTGGCGCAGGAAGATCAGCTAGATGCCGAGCAGGCCGAGCAGTTAACGCAGCTATTCCGCACCCAGCTTGCCGCGCTGGAGAATCCATCTGCATGAAAATATTGACGCTACGTTTTAAAAACCTCAATGCGCTGCGCGGCGAATGGTTTATCGATTTCCGCCGTGAGCCCTTTGCCAGCAACGGATTGTTTGCCATTACCGGCGCCACCGGCGCGGGCAAAACCACCTTACTCGATGCGATTTGTCTGGCGCTCTATCACCAAACGCCACGTCTCGGCACGCTGTCGCAAACCCAGAATGAGCTGATCACACGCGACACCGCCGAGTGTCTGGCAGAAGTGGAGTTTGAGATCAAAGGCGAAGCCTGGCGCGCCTTCTGGAGCCAGAACCGCGCGCGCGGTCAGGCCGACGGCAAGCTGCAGGCACCGCGCGTCGAGCTGGCGCGCGTCGCGGATAATCAGATCATCGCTGATAAAGTTGGCGACAAGCTAAAAGCGATTGAAACCCTGTCGGGACTCGATTTCGCCCGTTTTACCCGCTCAATGATGTTGTCGCAAGGCCAGTTTGCCGCCTTCCTGAATGCCAAACCCGGCGAACGCGCCGAATTGCTGGAAGAGCTGACCGGCACCGAAATCTACGGACAAATCTCCGTGCAGATCTACGAACGCTGGCGCACCGCACGCAGCGAGCTGGATACGCTGCGCGCCCGCGCCGGTGGTATGTCGCTGCTTGATGAAGCGCGCCGTGCAGAGCTGACGCAGCAGTTGGCAGAACTCGCCGTTCAGGAGAAATCGCTGAGCGAACAGCTGACGCTGGCGCAGCATCAGCAACAATGGCTGGTGCAGCAGCAACAGCTGACGCAGGAACAGCAACAGGCCGAACAGACGCTGCTTGCCGCGCAACAGGCGTGGCAGCAGGCGGATGGCGATCGTCAGCGGCTGGCGCGGGCCGAACCGGCAGAAAAACTGCGCGAGAAGCTACAGCAGCGCGAACAGCTGCAGGGCGATCTCCGCACGCTGGAACAGCAATCGCAGCAGCTGCAGGCCCAACAGCAGCAGGCCAAAACCGCGCTGCAACAGGGCGAAAGCCATTATCAGGCCGCGCAGCAGGCGCGCGAGCAGGCGTTACAACAACAGCAGCAGCTCGAAATGCTGCTGATCGAGCAGGTTATCCCGCTCGATCAACGCATTACCACCCTCTCGCAGCAACTGGATGAACAGCAGCGGCTGCATCTGCAGCAGCAACAGGCGCTGCAAACCTGCCAAACCGCGCTGAGCCAGCAACAGCAGGTAAGTGAACGTTTACAACAGCAGCTGGCGCAGCAGCAGGAATTCCGCGCCCGTGAAGCCGCCGTCGCCGATTGGGGCGCAGAACTGACGCGCTGGCAGGCGGAGATCGCCCGGCTGGATGAGCGCGAGCAGACGCTGACGCAGCTCATCGCGCAGCAGCAACAGCAGCGCAGCCAGCTGGAGCAGCATCAACAGGCGCAGGCTCAGCGTGAACAGGCAGCGCAACCGTTGCAGCAAGCCGAAACTCAGGCCGCGCAGCAGCGTCTGCAAGCGGAGCAAGCACTGACTTCGCTTGAGGCGGAGATTAGCAGCGCACAGCTGCGTGCATACCTTACACAACATCAAACGCAACGTGCCGCACGCCAGCAGCTCAGCCTGCTCGCCGCGCAGTGGCGCGCGCTGCAGCCACAGCGCTTGCAGCGACTGCAGAAACTGGCGCTGCTTCAGCAGCAGCATCAGGAAGCCGAACAGGCGTTGCAGGCGCTGCGAGAAGAGTACAAGCGGGAACATCAAGCGCTGCTCGATGTGCGCAAAATCTGCGAGCTGGAGCGCACCATCGCTCAGCTGGCCGACGAACGTGCCAAATTGCAGCCGGATCAGCCCTGCCCGCTGTGCGGCTCGTGTCAGCATCCGGCTATCGCGCAATATCAGCAGCTTGAGCCCGGTGCCAATCAGCAGCGTTTAACTGAGCTGGAAACGCGCGTGGCGCAGCTGAAAGAGTCCGGCACCGCTAAAGGTGAGCAGCAGAAGCTGTCGCTGCAACAGCAGCAGGCGTTGCAGCAGGAGATCGCTGATTACGACCAGCAACTGGCAACGGTCAACACCCAGTGGCAAGCGCTGAGCGGTGAGCTGGCACTTACCTGCACGCTGGAGCAACAGGACGATTTTGCGCAGTGGCAACAACAGCAGGATGCGCAGGAACAAACGCAGCAACAGCAGCTGCAGACGCGGGAAAACGCCGCGCGTGCGCTGCAGCAGGCGAAGGATGCACATCTGCAACAGCAGCAGCTGTGGCAACAACATCAAAATCAGCAGCAGCTGGCGCTTCAACAGATCGCCAGCACACAGCAAACGCTGGATGAAATCAGCCAGCGCGAAGCCAGCGAACGCAGCGCCATGCAGCAACTGGCGCAGCAGCTGGAACAACAGTTGGCGCAGCATCAGCTCAGTTTGCCAGACGCGGCTGAGCGGGAAAGCTGGCTCCTCACGCTACAGCAGCGCTGGAGCGCATGGCAGGAAAATGAGCGCTTACACGGCGAGTTGCAGCCGCAGCTGGCGAAAGCCGAGAGTGAGCGTAGCAGCCTGCAGCAGAATCTGGCGCGTGAACAGCAGCGGCTCGATGAGCTGCAGCAGACGCTCAGCGCGCTGCAACAGCAGCGCCAGCAGCAGCAAGAACAGCGTCAGCAGCTGTTTGGCGATCGTCGGGTGGCGGAAGCCCGACAGCAGCAGCACGCCGCGCTGCAACAGTGTGAACAAGCGCTGGCGCAACAGCTACAGCAGTGGCAGCAGGCGCAAAGCTCGCTGCACAGCCTGAATGGCCAATGTGAGCAGATCGCGGCGCAGCAACTCACCTTACGTGAGCGCGCTGCCGCAGCCGAAAGCGCCTTCCTCGCCGCGCTGCAGCAGAGTGATTTTGCGGATGAAACGGCGCTGCGTGCCGCCCTGCTGGATGAGCGCGAGGTGCAGCAGCTGCGCCAACAGTTGCAGACGCTCGATCAGCAGCGCCAGCAGCAGCTTACTCTCAGCGAGCAGCTCACGCAGCGTTGGATGGCGCATCAGCAGCAGCGACCGGCCGATCTCAGCGATGAAGTCGCCGCCACTATTCAGCAACAGCTGGAACAACTGCGCGTGACTTTACGTGACAATGCCCGTCAACAGGGCGAAGCGCAGCAGCAGTTGCACAGCGATGCGCAACTGCGTTCACAGCAACAATCGTTGCTGACGCAAATCGCTACCGATGAAGTAGAGCTGGCGCAGTTGGGCCGCCTGAACGATCTGGTGGGTTCGGCCAAAGGCGATAAATTCCGCCGCTTCGCGCAAGGCCTGACGCTCGATCATCTGGTGTGGCTGGCGAACCGTCAGCTTGATCGCCTGCACGGTCGCTATCTGTTGCAACGCCGCGTCAGTGAAGAGCTGGAGCTGGAAGTGGTGGATACCTGGCAGGCCGACGCCACGCGCGATACGCGCACGCTGTCGGGCGGCGAGAGTTTCCTCGTCAGCCTGGCGCTGGCGTTAGCGCTGTCGGATTTGGTGAGTCATAAAACGCGCATCGAATCGCTGTTCCTCGACGAAGGCTTCGGCACGCTGGATGCCGAGACGCTGGACACCGCGCTGGATGCGCTCGATGCCCTGAACGCCAGCGGCAAAACCATCGGCGTGATCAGCCATGTAGAAGCGATGAAAGAGCGTATTCCGGTACAGATCCGCGTCCGCAAGATGAACGGGCTGGGTTACAGCAAGCTGGAGTTGCCAGGGGAATAAATCAGGTCGCCATGAATGGCGACCCTACGGTGCTTCGGCGGGTTTTCGTAGGGTGCGCATTCATGCGCACCGGTTTTTTATCTCACTGTTGCCAACTTATAACGTGGGCCGACCAGCAAACCGCCCTGCTCGTTCTGCGCCAGCAGACGGGCGCTGGTCACACCGGCGATGGTGTGTGCCTTATCCGTCACATTGCTGGCAATCTGCTTGATTGCCGCTGACACCAACATGCCAATAATGCCGCCGTTATTGTTGTTGCCATCTTCCGCGTCACTGGCGGTGGCAATGCCTTGCCAAATCTCTTTACCGCTGCGCAGATCCACCAGACGCGCCGTCGCCGACACCTTGGTCACACTCTGGATCACCTGATAGCTGCTGCCGTAATCGGTCACCGAAATGTACAGCGCGCTGTCGGCGTGGAAGATGTCGTGCAGACGCTGCGGGCTGACAGCCTGAATTTCGTGGCCGTTGGTTAAACCGTTTTGCTGGAAGGTTTCATCCACCACCGCCACCGGGAACACGTAATAGCCCGCTTCCGCCAGCGGACGCGTTACCAGCGAGGTGAAGCTGTTCGCCGCATTCACATCCGGCGCGCGGTTATCCGCAGGCAATACCAGAATTGAGGCTGGCTTGCTGGCGCGGAAGGCGCTGTAATCGTAAGGTTTTTTGTGCGCGCAGCCGGTCAACAGCAGCGCGGCCAGCACGCCTAAAGAAACAATCAGCTTTTTCACTGGGCAACTCCTTGTTTTTTCTTCATCAGAAAGTCCATGTATGGCGCAGATTCCGGGAACAGCTGTTTCTCGGTGGCAAACTGGCCGAAGGCTTTATCGGTATCTCCGGTTTTGGCGTACAGCAAACCGAGCTGCGCGTGCAGGCCCGGCGCGACCGGTTTGTTGACCGATTTGGCTTTTTCAATATCCAGATTCAGTGCTTCGATCTGCTTCTGCGGGTCGCTATCTTTTTTGTAGTAGCTGTAGATCTGCTGCTGATAATCGCCCCAGTAATAGATCGGTTCCGGCCCTTTTGGCGCACAGCCTGCCAGCACGCCCGCAGCGATCAGCGCCGCACTCAGTTGCAACATTTTCATGCTCAATATCCTTATTTCGCCGGACGCCATGCGCCGCTGTTAATGCCATCGACTAAATGATCCACCGCTTCACGAATCGCCAGATCCATCACTTTACCGTTCAGGGTTGAGTCATAGCTGGCGGTGCCGCCGAAGCCAACGATCTCACGCGCTGACAGCTTGAATTCACCCGCGCCCTGCGCGCTGTACACCACTTCTGAAGTGGTGACATCCACCACATTCAGGTTGACTTTGGCATAGGCGATCTGGTTTTTACCGCGCCCCAAAATGCCCCACAGCTGCTGATCGCCCACTTCTTTGCGACCAAATTCAGTGATATCGCCGGTGATGATGTAAGTCGCACCTTTGATGTTCTGCTCGCTCTTCTTAAAGCCCGCTTCCTGCTGCAACTCTTTCAGGTTGCTGCGATCCAGCACGTTGAAGCGATTGGTCTGCTGCAGGTGCGTGACCAAAATGGTTTTCGACTGATTGCCAAGACGATCAACGCCATCAGAGAAGATGCCGTTCATGTAGGAGGAGCGGTTATCAAACTGGCCAACCGCAATCGGGCTGCGCACGCCCTGATACGCGGGCTGGCTGGCCGCACGCACCTGTGGTGCTTCAATCGCGCGTGACGATTCGGTCGCGCAGCCGCTGAGCAGCGTGGCGCTTAACAAGGAGAGTGCCGCAAAGGCATATTTTTTCTGCATTTCTAATCCATGAATCAAAAGGGGATAAAGCCGCGAGGCTGCGGCAAATTCTGGTTCTGCCGACAGTCAGAGTAATGCCATAGCATTGGTTGAGTCGGTCTGTAGACTGTCGGCAGTGAGGTAAAGGATCTTTAGTGAAAATACAGGCACATTAATGAATTTAATTAATCGAATGGCGGGATTATTGGGCGGGTTAATGATTGTTGTGGCGCTCAGCGCTTGTCAGCATTCTCAGCCAAAGCAACAGGATAGCATCGTCAATCTGTGCCAGCCGCAGAGTGCGCCGGGTAGCGCATCCTGCAAATGGGCTGATGAGATGCAGCATCAGCTCAACCAGCATTTCCGCGATGCGCGGCGTTATGCCGGTCAGCAATGTCTGGTGCGGCTCGAGTGGCAAAACAGCGGGCGCTACGCGGTGACGCAGACGCAAGGCGACGAAACGCTGTGTCTGCGCGCATGGCAGTTGATTGGTCAAAGCAAAGATTTACCGCCGCCGCCAGAGATTAACCAGCCAGCGTGGTTCGGTTTTGCCCCGGCGACGCCGAGCCATCCTGACGCCACTGGCGCGGGCTAATGCCAAACCAGCGGCGGAAGGCGCGGGAAAAGGCGCTGACTTCGGAATAGCCGAGCAGCAGCGCCATCTCTGAAATCGGCAGCTGCTTCTGTTGCAGATAGTGCGTTGCCATCTCGCAGCGCACCTTGTCCACCAGCGCGGTGAAACTGATGCCCTCTTCGCGCAGCCGCCGTTGCAGCGACCAGCTCGACAAGCCCATTTTTTCCGCAATCTCTTCCAGCACCGGTTCGCCCTGCATCAGCGACAAATTCACCTGCGATCGCGCCTGTTCCACCACGCTCTGCAGGCTGGCAGAGCTGTTCAGGCGGCGAATGGCATCCTGCATCACCATCAGCAACATCGGATCCTGTTCCGGCATGGTTCGCAGCAGATCGCGTTTCGGGATCAACAATGAGTTGAACGGTTGATCAAACCACACCGGCGCATCAAACACTTTGCAGTGCTCGTGCCACTGTTCCGGACGCGGATGTTCGAAATGCACTTCGCGCGGCGCCCAGTTTTTGCCGGCGACGTGGCGGATCAAGTTAAGGAACATGCCGAGCGTTAGCTCCGCATCCTGACGTCGTGACAGGATCGCGCCGTGGCGCACCTGATAATCGAGCCGCCAGCACTCGCCTTTGTCCACCAGCCGCGTCAGCGTGTCGTGCTGATGCCACGGAAACGCATTCACCACGTTATGCAGCGCCTGCTCCAGCGTCGGTGAACAGAGGCCGATATATCCAATCAAGCCTAATGACTGCGGTTTGAACTGCTTGCCGTAATGCAAACCGAAGTTATCAAAACCGGAATGACGCGCCGCTTCTTCCATCACGCGACAGTAGTTCACTAAACCCAGGCTCAGCGTGGGGCTCGCCAGCAGTTCGGAGTTAATGCCGCTGATGCCAAAGATGCGATCGACATCGCCGCCTTTGTCAGTGATAAATCCGCTCAGTCCAGTGGCGGCCGCCGCCAAAACGCCGCGATTGCTGGCGCTGACGGACAAGGCGCTGAAGGCTTCAGTGGGTGTGATGAGTGATTGCATCGGAACCTCTGCGTGTGGCGCGAGTGAAACAGGTGGAGGATTCCAGCAATTTTCGTACCAGGCGAGTCATTTGCGGATTTCGTCGTAGGGTCGCCATTAATGGCGACCTCAATTGCGCCGCAACAGCGCAAAGCTGCTCACTGCTGGTGCATCAAACGCCGACCGGCAGCTGATTGGTTTCCAGATAACGTCGGCAGAGGCGCACCGAGTGATCGGCCCAGCGCGGCCCGAGACTCAGCGCCATTTCCGTTTCCGCGTGCGATCCCATCCACGCCGTCATCTGAATACGGCGCTGGATCAGCAGCGTCGGCACCAGCGCCATCTCTTCATCGCTGATATGCGCCACTTTTTCGTAGCCGAGGATCCAGTTATCCACCCATTCGGCGGCGCGCGGATGATGCTCAACAAAACTGATCGCCGCCGCCAGATCGTGCAGATACCAGCCGAGTCCGCAGTCATCAAAATCGATCACCCGCGTTTCGCCTTTATGCAGCAGCAGATTGGTCAGACGAAGATCGGCGTGGATCAAACCATAACGATCCGCCCCTTTGCCGAAGCCTTGCAGCTCTTGCCCGACGCGCGCCACCGCTTCGGCGACAATGCCGTGATCGGCCGGATTGAGGTTCGGCGCATCCTGCCAGCGTCCCCAATGGCTATTATCGCTGACCATGGTGTGATGATCCCAGATGATGCGCTGGAAACCGGCCGGTTTCTGCCAGCTGCGGCTGTGCTGATGCAGACGCGCGGTGATGTGACCAAGCTGCTGAAACGCTTTGGGATCGACATCGGTGGTGGGCATGTCACCTTCGATCCAATGGAACAGTACCGCATAACGCTCTGCGCCGTTTGCCATCGGCAGCGTCAGCACAGTTGCGCCATCGCTGGCCGGGATCGCCTGCGGCACCATGATGCCGATGTCACGCAGCGCATCCAGCCACAGCAGCTCGCTCTGAATGTCCGCTTTGCTGTGATAGTTAGGACGATGCAGACGCAGCGCGTAGCGTTTGCCCGCCGCCTGCAACAGGAAGGTGGCATTTTCCGAGCGGCACAGCAGCTTCAGTTCGCCGCGCAGTGCCGCGGGATAACTGGCCAGCGCCTGATGCGCCAGCAGGGTGATTTCAGCATCGGTTAAGGTATCGGATTGTTCGGCACTCATTCATCAATCTCCAGCATCAAGCAAGTGGTATCAGCATGGGATGACGTCGTCCTGACTGCTTGACCGCAGACAACCCAAAGTTGACCGCAGCGTGCATCTGGCACTTTTCTTGCCTCAGAGTTGACCGTGGAGGACAAAACTCACTGCGCCCGCGTCAAGTTTTCCCGCGCCAGCCAGCGGCATTATCTCTTCACTGTAGCGCAAAGATAAAAAAGCGCGGTGAAGCTGCCGCACCAACAATGACGACGGGGAAAAGACGATGACGAATAAGCTCAAACCCACGCTGGGCACCCTGCATTTGTGGGGCATTGCGGTTGGACTGGTGATTTCCGGGGAATATTTTGGCTGGAGTTACGGCTGGGGCGTGGCGGGCACGCTGGGATTTCTCATCACCACCGCGATGATCGCCACCATGTATACCTGCTTCATTTTCAGCTTTACCGAACTGACCACCGCGATTCCGCATGCGGGCGGCCCGTTTGCCTATAGCCGCCGCGCGTTCGGTGAAACCGGCGGCTTGATCGCTGGCCTCGCCACGCTGATTGAGTTCGTATTCGCACCGCCGGCTATTGCCATGGCGATTGGCGCTTACCTCAACGTGCAATATCCCGATCTCAATCCGAAAACTGCTGCGGTTGGCGCCTATATCGTCTTCATGACGTTGAACATTCTCGGCGTCAAATTGGCGGCGATGTTCGAATTGGTGGTCACGGTGCTGGCGGTTCTGGAGCTGCTGGTGTTTATGGGCGTGGTTTCGCCGGGCTTCAGCATTGCCAACTTTGCCGCTAACGGCTGGGCGGGCAGCGATCACTTCGGCATGCCCGCGATGTCAGGCATCTTCGCCGCGATTCCGTTCGCCATCTGGTTCTTCCTGGCGATTGAAGGTGCGGCGATGGCGGCCGAAGAGGCCAAAGATCCGAAGCGCACCATTCCCAAAGCCTACATCACCGGCATTCTGACGCTGGTGGTGCTGGCGATTGGCGTGATGCTGCTGGCCGGTGGCGCTGGCGACTGGCGCAAGCTGTCGGACATCAACGATCCGCTGCCGCAGGCAATGAAGATGATTGTCGGTGAAAACTCCAACTGGATGCACATGCTGGTGTGGATTGGTCTGTTTGGGCTGATTGCCAGCTTCCACGGCATTATTCTCGGCTATTCGCGCCAGTTCTTCGCCCTCGCCCGCGCCGGTTATCTGCCACAGAGTCTGGCCAAGCTATCGCGCTTCCAGACGCCGCACCGTGCGATTATCGCCGGTGGTTTGATTGGCATCGCCGCCATCTACAGCGATGGCTTTATCAATCTGCAAGGCATGACGCTGACCGCCGCGATGATCACCATGGCGGTGTTTGGGGCGATTGTGATGTATCTGATGAGTATGCTGAGCCTGTTTAAACTGCGCCGCACTGCGCCAGAGATGGAACGCAGCTTCCGTGCGCCGGGCTATCCGATTGTGCCAGGCATTGCGCTGGTGCTGTCGCTGGTGTGTCTCGTAGCGATGCTGTGGTTTAACCCGGTGATTGGCGGCCTGTTTGTGGCGATTATGGCGGTGGGATATGTCTACTTCCTGGCCACCAAAGCCCAGCGCGATAACGCGCCGCAGGATTCGATGTTAGTGGGTGAGTAATGTTAGCAGGGGGTTTTGTAGGGTCGCCATTTATGGCGACCTTTTTACATCAACTCACGCCTTAACCGGCCACAACCACGCAGCACCGCGCACACCGCTCGAATCTCCGTGCACCGCCTTCAGCACCGGCGTTTCACATTCGCGGCCAAAAACCCACTGCTTCATCAGTGCTGGCACGGTTTGATACAGGCGATCGTTATTACTCATGCCGCCGCCCAGCACAATCACATCGGGATCAAGCAGATTCACCACCTGCGCCAGCGATTTCGCCAGGCGCATTTCGTAGCGATTCATCGCCAATTCCGCCACCGGATCCTGCTGCTCAATCAGCTTGATGATCTCCGCGCCTTTCAGCGCTTTACCGCTCAGACGCTGATAATCGATAGCGAAACCGGTGCCCGATACAAAGGTCTCAATGCAGCCCTGCAAGCCGCAATAACAGGGCACTTCCGCGCGATGGCGCAGTTCATCTTCGTCCATCCACGGCAGCGGATTGTGGCCCCACTCACCGGCATTGCCGTTACCGCCAATGCGCGACTCACCGCCAATCGCTACGCCCGCGCCCGATCCGGTGCCAATAATCACCGCGAACACCAGCGGCTGACCCGCGCCCGCGCCATCCACCGCTTCGGAAACCGCCAGACAATTCGCGTCGTTGGCGATACGCACGTCACGATTCAGCGCCTGCGCTAAATCCTTATCCAGCGGCTGACCGTTTAGCCAGGTGGAGTTGGCGTTTTTCACCCGCTGCGTATAGGGTGAAATCGTGCCGGGAATGCCGATGCCGACCGTGCCCTGCTGGCCGGTTTTCTCTTCTGCCAGCAGCACTAAATCGACAATCGCCTGAACCGTGGCAGCGTAGTCGTCACGCGGCGTGTTAACGCGATGACGAAACAGCTCCTGACCCTGATCAGACAGTGCAATCACTTCAATTTTGGTACCGCCTAAATCAATCCCGATGCGCACGATTTATTCCTCATTATTCGTTCTGGTGACAAATACAGTAGAAGGCTGAATCGGGAAAGGCAATGAAACCAATCCGATGTTTCGCTATCATGCGCGCTGACTTTGAGACTTGTGCGCTCGATCGCACCCACGGTAAGGAATCCCGATGTTGTGGTTTAAAAATATGATGGTTTATCGTCTGAATCGTGACATTCCGCTGTCCGCAGACGATCTGGAAAAGCAGCTCGACGCCTTCACCTTCTCGCCGTGCGGCAGCCAGGATATGGCGAAAACCGGCTGGGTTTCACCGATGGGCAACCGCAGCGAAGCGCTGACGCATGAAATCAACGGTCAGATGGTGATTTGCGCGCGCACCGAGCAGAAAATTCTGCCGTCGCCGGTGGTGAAGCAGGCGCTGGAAGCCAAAATCGACAAGCTGGAAGCGGAACAGAGCCGCAAGCTGAAGAAAACCGAGAAAGATTCGCTGAAAGATGAAGTGCTGCACAGCCTGCTGCCACGCGCGTTTAGCCGTTTCAGCCAGACTTATATGTGGATCGACACCGTTAACAACCTGATCATCGTCGATTGCGCCAGCGCCAAGAAAGCCGAAGATACGCTGGCATTGCTGCGTAAAAGCCTCGGTTCGCTGCCGGTGGTTCCGTTAACGCTGGAGAATCCGATCGAGCTGACGCTGACCGAATGGGTGCGCTCAGGTGAACTGCCAGCCGGTTTCGCCTTAATGGATGAAGCTGAGCTGAAAGCGATGCTGGAAGATGGCGGCGTGATCCGCTGTAAGAAGCAGGACCTAATTTCTGACGAGATCGCCACGCACATTGAAGCCGGTAAAGTGGTCACCAAACTGGCGCTCGACTGGCAGGAACGCATTCAGTTCGTCATCGCTGATGATGCTTCAGTCAAGCGTTTGAAGTTCAGCGACACGCTGCGTGAGCAGAATGATGACATCGACCGCGACGATTTCGCCCAGCGTTTCGATGCGGATTTCATTCTGATGACCAGCGAACTGGCCGCGCTGATCAGTAATCTGGTCGAAGCGTTAGGCGGCGAAGCGAAGCGTTAACTCCCCTCGAACCAGGTCGCCATGAATGGCGACCCTACGACAGACCTGCGCGGATTTTCGTAGGGTGCGCATTCATGCGCACCTATTGCTCAGCAGTAAAAAAACCTGCGCTTCACAGAGAGTTGCAGGTTTAAGATCTTCTAAAGGTTGAGTTTAGAGGTAGCGGCACAGATAAGATGAAGGCTCGGCCACCTGCAGATGGAATTCGCTCTGGCCTGGCACGCTGAACACAGCGCCGGCTTCGTACCATTTCCACTCGGTTTCACCCGGCAGCAGCACTTTCAGCGCGCCGCTCACCACCGTCATCTCTTCCGGTTGGTTGGTGCCGAAGGTGTATTCACCTTCCGCCATCACGCCAACGCTGGCACGGCCAATGGTCACGCTGTCGAAACCAATGGATTTCACTTTTCCGTCGAAATACTCACTTGTATTGAGCATATTACTTCCTCACAGCACATTATCGTGACTGGCAGATTACTAAGGAACTCGCTGATCTGTCACGCGAATTAGCGCCACAGATCGCAACTTGTGATCTGTCCGCATTAGACGATCAATTCTGCCGCCAGCTTGGCAACCAGCACGTTCGAGAGCAGTACCGGAATGCCCAGCATTTTCTGCAGGAAATCACGGTGCTTCTGGTGATAGCCGATGCAATCCAGCACCACCACATCCGCGCCCTGCTCCTGCAGCGACAATCCCGCTTCCACCAAATCGGCCTGCTCCGCCAGATAGGGACTGGCGACGGCAAAGCACGGCGGCGTATCCAGATTGCGCCACTTGTTGGCCTGCTCGGCAATCTGCTCTTCCACCGGCACCACAATGCCGACTTTGTGTTGTTGCACAATCGCCTTAACCAGCGGCGGGATGATGCGATCCGGCTCCAGCAGCAAGGCGGATTGCGTTTTCAGCGTGCCAAATTCGCCGGTGCACAGCAGCAGAATGGTGTCGTAGCCCTGCTCTTCCAGCGCGTCGATCTTACGTTGCAGTCCCTGCTCCACTTTTGGTCCCGACAGGCGCACCTGCTCGCCGCTGATCATGCGCGACACCAGCACCGTTTCGCCCGGCGCGGGCGCATACTGCTGCTCGACTTCGGTCAGCGTCAAACCGTCGAGTAAACCGGCATGCGCCACCTCATCGGCAGGCAGATGTTCCAGCAGCAGCGGCAGAATGTCGCTGCGCGGTGATTGACCAATCGTCAGTGTGACCAGGGAGATATTCATCATCAGGCTTTCCGGGTGCGCAGATGGCTGAGACTACCATACAAAGAGAGCAGCAGAGCGTACTCTTGCGCGTCGTAGAAGTGACAGGTTTCACGCCCGAACTCTTTCGCCACTTCCACCGCAAACTTCACCGCCAAGGCGATATCCACTTCGTGGCTCGCGCCGGTACCGCAGCCCGGCACCACCGATTCGGCGCAGATCGCAACGCCTACAACCGGCACATCCGTCGCGGTGGAAGGCTGTAAAATACTGTTGAGGTGATAAACCCCGTTGCCGTATGGCGTGATGTCCTGCGTGGTGATCGGGAAGGTGACCGCCGGTTTGCCGCTGGTCATCTCCATAATGCGCAGCAGATCTTCTGACACGCGCAGGATGTAACCCTCTTTCACCGTCGGCGACAGCGCGTAGCCTTTGTGATTGAGGATGCGGTTACCTTTAGTGGTATCGATCGACAAAATCGCATCGACACCCGCAATCACTTCGTTGTCATTCATGGTGATGTCGTCGCACGGTGAATCCATGAAATCGACCGGTTCGTGAGGACGGGTTGGCGCATCCGGGCAGATGTGGGTCGTGATGATCACATCACCGGCCAGCACGTCGCCTTTGGTTTGCATCTGCGCCAGCTTCAGCGCACTGCTCACCGCTGCGACCGCGCCATCGGCGTCTGACACCATCCCAATACGCGTTGGACGCGCACCAATACCGCCAAGACGCCCAATGATGCCAAGCGTTGGCGCGTTGCCGCCGTTGCTTTTGCCCTGCGCACCGGGAATGTCGATGCGGACGAAATCGGTCCGCCCTTTTGGCCCGGTGACGCGTTTCGTGCTGGCGGTGACGCCCGGATAGGCCGCGAACAGATCAACTACCTGTTGGCCATCAATGTAAGCGCTATCGAGTAACTCAAAGACCTGCAGTGTCTGCTGTAAACTCATAATGAATTCCCTGGATTATTTCTTGGTGCCACTGGCAAAGAGTGAATGGAAGAAGCTGTAGAGCGCGTCGCCCGCGATAAATCCAGCGGCCATCACCTCCATCGGTGAACGTCCACGCTCGCCCCACACGCGCAGGATGATGATGCGCAGCGCGATGCCCACCATCACCGCCCAACCCGCAGCGGCGTTGTTGATCAATAAACCGGTCGCCAGCAACACACCAAGCTGACGCTTCGGTCCGCCGATCAACTGAATGATGGCGCCCGGAATCGCCCACATCAGCAGATTTCCAGCGATACCCGGCTCGGCTCCGGCCTGAATGGTTTTGGCATAGACGCGCGCCACCGGCGGCAGCAGATTCTCGGCAAAGAAAATCGTGTGCGCATACCACACCACGGGAATACAGATCACAAAGGCGATCATCGCGGCGATCAACTGGATGCGGCGACCCCACAGCTCTTGCTGCACATCGGCACCGTTGCCGCGCAGGATAAAGCCGGCTTTCAGGTCATAACCCATATCGGCAAACGCTGGGCCGGTGGCGGCAGTAAAGCCGCACAGCAGGCACAACGCCAGCGGCGGGAAGCCGAGCAGAATGCCGAGAATCAAAGTAATCAGCGCAACCGCAAAGGCCGGGAACCAGCCTGAGTGCATGGCGGCGATACCGACAATCAGTTCATGCACGAAGGCAGCAAAGGCGGCGTAGAGGATAAACAGCACCAGCATCGGCAGGCCCATCTGGCTCCACAAGCCGCCCGCCAGCGCCAGCAGCGTGGAGATGACGATGTAGCCGACGGTGCCGAAACCCAGCGAGCGTTTCACTTCGTTGTCGCTGCGGCTGACGTTGACCTGATCATTGCGGCAGCTGCGAATCACCTGCACCACCTGAATCAACGCCACCAAACCGGCACCAACCATCACGCCGTGCGGAATATAGAGCGCGTTGATATCAATGCCAGCAACCGGTTGCGCGTAAGCACGCAGCAGGAAACCAATACCGAGCATGCTCAACGCCCAGATATTGCCGATAAACGCGGTACCAAATGCCGACATGGGGATCTTCAGCATCGAACCGACGATGCCGCCGACAATGCCCACCACCAGCAACCATGCCTGACGACCGCCTTTATCACCGGCTTTGATCGCTTCGGCTGCTGCCACTCCCGGCGGCCATGCATTGCTGGCCGGGAAGACGCGCGTATCAAATAGGCGATAGAGTAAATAAGCATCGAGCAGCATCGCCGCGCTGACGCCGACAAACAGCGGCAGCACCAGCTGCGGCTCGCCCAGCGCCCACGGCACCGCGATTGGCATCAGCAGGCTGTTGGCGGCACCGAAGGTGGCAGAAGAGATGGCGGTTTGCGCGAGATTTTGGACTTCAATGGAGCGATAGCGACGAAACCATTGCAGTGGAATACGCGCCAGCAGCATGGCAAACAGCGCGCCGATAATAGAGGTATTGGGTGTCACCCCAATGGTGGTAATAAGCTGAACCCCAATGATGGCGCCTGCAACGGATAGCAGAACCAGCATTAAGGCGACGCCAACACTTTTTATTGGATTATTTTGACGCATAAGATCCCCGTATTTTCACCCTGTAGAAAACGCGTTAATTCGCAGCGCCCGACACGCGGGACATCAACGTTTTTATATTAATCGTTCCCTGATTATTGAAATAAGCAGGTCCGAAGACCTGCTATTTCCCTGGTGTGGCGCGAATAAACGCCTTCAAAACTAAAATAGGGTTTCCTGTTTAGACAGGATTATGCGCCGTACTTTTCGGCCATCAGTGCAGCCGTTGCGCGTAGTTCGCTGAGCAGCATCTCCGGATAACCGGGCGCCGCTTCTTGCGATAAAAACGAGAGACAAAGCGCGGCACTTTCACCGCGATGTTTATTGGTTACCGCAACCGCTAACGAGCTGATGCCTGGCAGCGTCTCATTGCGCGCCAGTGCCCAGCCTTGCTGGCGAATCACGGCTAACTCCTGGCATAAGGCATCCACACTCAGCGGCGAATTCATCGACGCCGCCTGCCAGTTGCTGGCAAAACGATCGCGAACTTCTTCATCACTGAGCTGCGCCAGCAGCACGCGTCCGGTCGAGGTGCCGGTTAATGAAACTCGCGTGCCCGGCGGCGTCACCAGTTGGGTGAAGAAACGGCCGTGATACATGCGCATCACCAGCACATCGTCGCCATCCAGCACCGAGATATAGCCCATGCAGCCGCTGCTGGCCGCCAGACGCGCCATCGGCGCCGACGCGCTATCCACTAACGGCGTCGACAGATAGTGACCCGCCACCGACAGCAGCACGCGACCAATCTGGAAGCAGCGGCTTTCGGTGTCACGCTCAAGTAAGCCTTCACTTTCCATGGTCGCCAGCAGGCGCGATACCGTACTTTTCGGCAAGCCCAACGCATCCACCACCTCGGTAAAGGTTAAGCCTGGATGGCCCTGCGTCACGCCAAAGCGCTGAAACAGCTTCAGTACGGCGGAGGCATTTTCGAGTGTGGTCATGGCGACGGTTTCACTATATGGAACTGAGTTCCTCTATCAATAACTAGAAAGTAAAGCGCTACGCTTTTGCGGTCAAGTGCAAATTTTAAGCCGGACGTTTCTGAGGGAATTTAAGGCAGAATAAAATACGGCGTGAAGTGGGAAATAAATGACGTAATCAGGTGAGTTAAATATTCAGCAGGAAAGTGTGTAACTTTTTTGGAATATTGCAGTTTTTAGGCGGAGATTCTTTACCCTAAATAGTTCAAGCTGCAGGAAGGCGGCAAATGTGTGAATCCCCAGGAGCTTACTTAGGTAAGTGACTGGGGTGAACACATGCAGCCAACGCACCGGCAGCTTGAAATATGACGGGTAAAGTTAATCTTTACCGGCATCTTCATAGCGCTCTTTTGCATCTTGCGCTTCGGCTTCGGTTTTGTGTTCGCTAATTAACGTATCGGGTTTGGGATGGTCGGCACGTAATTCATACCAGGTGACGGTTTGATCCGCCGAACCTTTTTCAACGGCGACAATACGCGCGACGCGCGGATAGGGTGGTTTAGTTGGCATCGTTTTCCCTCTTCTATCAGTTGTCCACAGACAGCGGTGATCCTCTGCCTAACGCTAAGTATAGACAACTGAGGATCGCTGCAAAAAAACAGAGAGAAATCTGAGGGTTTAGCTGGCGCGCGCCAGAGAGAGCGATTGCAAAATTTGCTCAACCACGCGATCGGGCGATTGCATCGCGTTGACTTCATGATGCGCGGTTTGGCGATACAGATGGGCACGCTCACGCAGGATATCGCCCATCTCTTCGGCAATCGGGCGGCCGGTCAAGGTGGGACGCTGCGCTGCTTCCGGCTGATGCTCCAGACGATCGGCCAGCACTTCTGAGGGCGCATTCAGCCAAATCACCTGACCGTGTTCGCGCATAAAGCGACAGTTCACTTCAGCCAGCACCATGCCGCCACCAGTGGCGATGACCGTATTCGGCGCGGTGACCGCACGCAGCGATTCCGTTTCGCGGGCGCGAAAACTATCCCACCCTTCAGACGCCACAATCTCCGCCACGCTGCGTTGCGTAGTGAGTTGCAGATAGTGATCGGTATCGTTAAAGGCATAGCCCAGCGCTTGTGACAGCGCCTTGCCAACAGTGGTTTTACCGCAACCGCGTGCGCCGATCAGATAGATGGGTAATGACATCCGGGCTCATCCTCCGCCGTAATGTGCCGCGCGGGCAACGTCATCAGGTCAATAATGCGTCGCATAATACCTGGATTTTATTTTATCAGCCACCCGCGAGGCACGATTTACGCGTATTTCAGTCACATCTTAAGCTAGCCGTTTGAAAAGCCAGCGAAAAACAATGCATGAATCGTGCATCGGGCCAAATGTAACAGCGGCCAACATTTCCTTACCAGGCCGCTGATTTACTTTCTTTAGTCGCGCCCTCATATATGAGGCATACCTTAAAGGAGGGTTCCCCATGCAAAGCGAAGAACAACAACTTATTGAAAATCTGTTCAGCCGACTGAAACAGGCTGAAACGCAAAGCGGCCCGCGTGATGCTGGCGCAGAGCAGTTAATCAAACAGCATTTACAGAATCAGCCCGGCGCGCCTTATTACATGTCGCAGGCGATCCTGATTCAGGAAGCGGCGTTGAAAAAACTCAACGCGCAGGTTACGGATCTGGAAAATCGTCTGGCGCAGGCGCAGCAGCAACAGGCACCGCAGCAGAGCAGCGGCGGTTTTCTCTCAAGCCTGTTTGGTGGCGGATCGCGCCCGGCAGCGCAACAGCAACCGGCGTGGGGTAATCCACCGCCGCAACCGCAACAGCAGTATGCGCCACCGCCACAACAGCAATATGCCGCACCAGCGGCACGCGGCACCGGTTTCCTCGGCGGCGCGTTGCAAACGGCAGTTGGTGTGGCGGGCGGCGTGGTGATGGCGGATATGCTGACCAGCATGTTCCACCATTCACAGCCGGAAGAGATCGTTAACATCATCAACGAACCGGCGCTGCCGCAGGTGGATAACAGCCTCGACACCTTTAATGGCAACGACAGCAACAACGCGTTCCTCAACAACGATAATTCGGGTTGGGATAACAACGTTGCGGATAACAATGATTTCGGCGATTTTGGCGGTGACTACGATGACGATGACAGCTTCGTCTGATTAGCGCTGACGTAACCACTTATCCAGTTCGTTAGCAAACAATTGGCGGTCGCGTTGGCTTAAGGTCGACGGGCCGCCACTCTGAATCCCGCTGGCGCGCATCGTCTCCATAAAGTCACGCATAGTTAAGCGCTGACGAATAGTGTCTGTCGAGTAACGTTCTCCGCGCGGATTCAACGCCGCAGCACCCTTCTCCAGCACTTCCGCCGCCAGCGGAATATCGCCGGTGATCACCAGCTCGCCAGGCTGCACCCGTTTCACAATCTCGTTATCCGCCACATCAAACCCCGCAGCGACCTGTAGCGTTTTCAGCCACGGCGACGGCGGCACGCGCAGCGGCTGGTTGGCGACAAAAGTCACGGTAACTTTGGTGCGCTCGGCCGCGCGGTACAGCACTTCTTTGATGACATTGGGACAGGCATCTGCATCAACCCAAATCGACATGATGAATCCTTCTTAACCGGCAATGAGGCTGATCTTGCCGTGCTGCGGCAGAATCGCAACTGTTTTTGCTGGCCGCCCGCCTTGTTATTAATCCCTGCTGACGTAAGCTTACCCCCACAGAAAATGAACCACTTAGAGGATAAAGCGATGCTGGAGAAGAAAATCGGGTTTGTCGGCTGCGGCAATATGGCGAAAGCCATTATTAGCGGACTGGTCAACAGCGGGCAGATCGCCCCCCCCAATATCTGGGTATTCGACCGTAAGCCCGCCACCAATCAGGCGATGGCGCAGCAGTATGGCGTGACCGCTGCAGATAGCGTGGAAAGTCTGGCGCGTGAAGTAGATATCCTGTTTGGCGCGGTGAAACCTAATGTGATTCTCAAAGTGCTGAAAGATCTTGCCGGCCAGCTGAAGAAAGATGTGCTGGTGGTCTCGATTGCGGCAGGCGTGACGCTGGATTCTCTGGCGTCGGTTCTCGGCCACGATCGCAAAATCATCCGCGTGATGCCCAATACGCCCTCGCTGGTGAACGAAGGCATGACCTCCGTGACGCCAAACGTGCTGGTGGAAGCGCATGAAGTGGATGAAGTGGTGGGGATTTTCGAGAGCTTCGGCAAAGCGGCGGTGGTGAATGAATACCTGATTCACGCGGTGGTTGGCGTGAGCGGTTCAGCGCCAGCGTATGTGTTTATGTTTATCGAAGCGATGGCCGATGCAGCGGTGCTCGGCGGCATGCCGCGTGCGCAGGCATATCAGTTCGCGGCGCAGGCGGTAAAAGGCTCGGCGCAGATGGTGCTGGAAACCGGTAAGCATCCGGGCGAGCTAAAAGATATGGTGTGCTCGCCAGGCGGCACCACCATCGAAGCGGTGAAAGTGCTGGAAGAGAAAGGCTTCCGCGCGGCGGTGATTAACGCGATGCAGCAGTGTATGGCGAAGTCAGAGGCGTTGAGTAAGCAGTGATCGTAGTTGTAGGGTCGCCATTCATGGCGACCTTTGAACACCGATTCTACCCCTGATATGCCTCATACAACGCAATACCCTGCGCCAGCGTCATGGGCTGCTGCATCTCCTGCACCAGCGCTGCCGTCAGCGTATACAGTCCGGCAGAACATACCGCCGCAATCATCCCTTCCTGACAATAGAAAGCGATAAACTGCTTATTCTGCAGCGATCCCAGCAGCCGGTAATTATCCCACTCTTCCGCATGCCCTAAATACTCATAACGCGTCCCGTAATGCGCAGTCCAGAAGAACGGCACGCGGTCATACAGAATCTGTTTGCCTAACATATTCATCGCCGCGATGCGTCCTTGTTGATGCGCCACGCGATAGTGCTCAATGCGTTGTGGGCCATGCACCGACGGATAACTGGCGATATCACCGGCCACCCAGATGTTATCGGCTACGCGCAGCTGGCTGTCGGTGAGCAAACTGCCATCCTCTTCCAGCGGCAGATCGTGGATGAATGATGTCGCCGGCACCACACCAGTACCAAACAGCACCAAACTGGCATCGACTTTTTTGCCACTTTTCAGGCGCACGGCTTTCACTTTGCCCTCGCCTTCCAGCGCCACCGGATCGCCTTCGACAAACTTCACGCCGTTGCTGCGATGCAGATCGTAAAAATGGCGGCCAATTTCTTCGCCAAACTGTTTAGCAAACGGCAGCGGATGGCGCGCAATCACCGTGACATCAACATCACGATTACGCAGCGATCCCGCCATCTCCATGCCAATAAAACTGTTGCCGATAATCACCAACTGCTCGGTCTTATCGACTTCCTTTAGCAGTTCATCGGCCTGATTGAGCGAGCGCAGCAGATGCACGCCGTCGAGATCGTTACCCGGTATATCCAGCGCTTGCGGCACGCTGCCGCTGGCAATCAGCAGTTGGTCAAACTTCACCTGCTGGCCGCCTTTGAGGATCAGCGTTTGCTCAAGTGCTTTGAGCTGCTCGACATCGCCCTGAATCCGTTCCACCGTGCCCAGCACATCCTGCTTCAGCAGCTTCGGTACATCTTCAATCGCCATTTTGCCTGATGGCACAAATTTGCTCAGCGCGGTGCGATCGTAAGGCGCAGCCGATTCCCGCTCAATCAGCACGATGTGCCCGCTAAAACCTTCATCGCGCAGCGTCCAGATCGCCGCGCTGCCCGCCGCGCCCGAGCCGAGAATCACGCAAACCGGCGACTCGCCTTGTGCAGAAGGCGCACTGGCGGGCGACATCGCCTGCGGGCTAACCAGCACTTTGCCTTGTTCAATGCGCACCGGATAACGCTTCAGATTCGCCAGCGCCAGCGGCTCGCACATCTGCCCATCCTGCAGCTGAAATACCGCTTTGTGCCACGGACAGATCAGCTTGTCGCCACACACTGCGCCCTGCTCTAACGGCGCACCGGCGTGCGGACATTTGGCCTGAAACGCCTGCACACGCTCATCATCACGAATCAACACCACATCGGTGTCGCCGACGGTAAATTTGGTAGGTTTGCGCTGCGCCAGCGACTTGAGTTCCACGACAGTTTGATAGCTCACGTTAGGCCTCCTTTCTTCTGGTTTTTGATGTAAACAGCAAATCCCTACAAAGAGTAAGCCTGGCAAAGCATGGTGATTTGTCCGCAACAACAAAGCGCAGCGAGAGGTAAGTCGTTGTTTAATCGCTAAAGATAATCTGCGTTTTCACTCCACACCGCAGCGCCTTGCTTCACACAGCCGCGTAACGCCACGCTGCCATCGGGCTGAGCAGCAAGCAGCAACACATCGGCGGGAGCGCCGCAGGCTAAACCTTGCTGCTGCGGCAGATTGAGCTGGCGCGCCGGACGTATGGAGGCCATCTCAATCGCCTGCGCCAGCGTCGCCAGCTGCTGACGCAGCAGGAAATTCACGCCATCAAGTAAACTCCGCGCCGATCCCGCCAGCAGTTGCGGCGCATCGGCGATGCTCAGGCGTCCGCTGGCGCTGAGCTGCACGCGGCCACCAATCGCCGTGTCATAGATGCCCGGCGGCTGCCCGGCAAACGAAGTGACGTCACTGACCAGCAGCGCCTGCTCGCCTTTGGCACGCAGAAACACTTTCAACACGTCCGCCGGCAGATGATCGCCATCGGCAATCAAGGTAGCCGTCAGCGCATCTTCAGCCAGCTGCTGCCAGATGTAATTGGGATGGCGCGGCAGTTGCAGATGCGCGCCGTTGCCGAGATGAGTGGAGAGCGTGGCACCCGCGTCAACCGCCGCATGAATTTGCTCTGGCGTAGCGGAAGTGTGCCCAATGGCGACGCGCACCTGCTGCGCCACACAATGCTTGATCAGCGCATCGCTGTGCGGCCATTCCGGTGACAGCGTCAGCAGGCGAATATGCTGCTGCGCTGCTTGCTGCCAGCTGTCGAACAGCGCGATATCCGGTGCGCGAATCGCCTCGCGCGGATGCGCGCCGCGCGGCCCATCTTCAGGCGACAGAAACGGTCCTTCCAGATGAAAACCGGGCACGGCGCGTGCCACGTCAGGATGATGCTGGCAGGCGCTGGCAAGTCGCTGCATCGCCTGCGCAATCTCCTCCGGCATGGCGGTGATCACCGTCGGCAAAAAACTGGTGACGCCCTGCTGCCACAGCGCGCGCGTGGCGTGCAGCACATCCTCTTCGCTAAAGGGAAAATGGTTGAAATCGACGCCCTGAAAGCCGTTGACCTGCAGATCGACCAAGCCCGGCGCGAGGATAACCTCCTCTTCCAGTTCGCTCAGCGCGCGCACATCAATGATGGTGCCGTGCTCAATTTCCAGCTCAATCGGTTGCAACGTGCGGTAATCACGGCCGCGCAAAATGAGGTTAGTCAAACGTCACCTCCGGGCAGGCATCGCTGTCGGTATAGAGCGTGCAGTCGGCATGCTGGCGCAGACACGTCGCCGGACAGGCGGTGGAGATCGCATCATCAAGCGTTGCCCGCACCGCCGCACGTTTAGTGGCGCCCGGCACCATGCAGAACAACCGCGATCCACTCATCAAGGCGGGGATCGTTAGCGTCACAGCATGTGTCGGTACCGCAGCGAAAGTGGCGAAACAGCCATCGTTGACCTGCTGCTGGCGGCAGGCATCATCCAGTTGCACTACTTTCACAGTGAGTGGATCGCTGAAGTCGGCCACCGGCGGATCGTTGAAGGCTAAATGGCCGTTCTCGCCAATACCGAGGCACACCGCATCAATCGGTGCGGCATTAAGTTTTTTAGCGTAATCCGCACAAATTTCTGCTGGATCGCCGCAAGATGGCATCAAATTAACGTCGCCAGGCTGCACCACATCAAACAGTTTCTGGCGTAAAAAGTGACTAAAGCGCTGCGGCGCATCTGGCTCCAGCCCGATGTACTCATCCATATGGAAGGCGTGAATACGCGACCAGTCGATATCCTTTGCCGCAACCAGCGCGGCGAGAAACTCGTTTTGCGAGGGCGCTGCGGCAAACACCATGCGCACCACTTGCTGTTCACTCAGCCGTTGACGCAGAAATGCGGCTACATCTTGCGCCGCATCCGCACCCAACGCCGCGCGGCTGGCGAAGCGTTTGATGCGTAAGCGATCTCGGGTTCCCTGTTGTAGTAGCGTCATGTTATCCCTCCTGAGAGACGTTGCTTTTGTGCGCCCAGCGCTGTGCGGCGGGCGCATCCTGATCCTGATTGAGTGCATTCAGCAGCTGATCCACTTCCGGGCGCACTGGCGCGCGGCGCAGCCAGCCCATCACCACGAACAGCACCAGTGAAGACATCACCGGCGCGGCCACCACGGTGGCGGTGCTGACATCGGTAAAGATGAATTTCACGCAGAAGAAGGTGCCGACGCCAATCGCCCAACTCACCAGTGCGGCGGCGCTGCCGCTGCGACGAAACGCCGGCAGCAAACCCAATAACATCGGAATGGAGATTGGACCGACCAAGCCGCCAAACCAGATGATCAGCAGCGACAGCACGCCGCCGAAGTGACTGGCGTTCATGGCAATCACCAGCGTGGTGATAATGAAGAGAAAAGCGGTGAGCCGCGCCACCAGCAGCGAGCTTTTACCGCGCTGAAAGCGTTTCGGCAGCATGCCGGGCAGGATATCGCGCGTCACCACGGCAGTAATGGCGTTGGCATCCGAAGAGGTCATCGACAGCGTGTGAGTAAACATCGCCACCAGCACCAAACCGACTAAGCCATTCGGCAGCAGTTCCATCGCCATCATCGAATAGGATCGCGACGGATCGCTGAGATTTGGGAACAAAAGCGGCGCCGCCCACATTGGCCAGAACAGAATCAGCGGCCAGATCAGATAGAGCGCGGCGGAGAGGCGTGCTGCTTTGCGCGCATCGCGTCCAGCGGGCGCGGCAATAAAGCGCTGCGCCAGATTCCAGGTACCGCCGTTGTAGCTCAGCGTGTAGATGACAAAATAGGCGAGAATAAAGCCGATGCTATAGGGCTCCTGAATGATCTGCGTGTGGGTTGACGGCAGCTTCTGCCAGATGGTGAACAGCTCAGCAAAACCGCCGAGATGCACCGCCACCGCGACCACCATCACAATCGCGGCGACAAACTGCACCACGAACTGGCCGAAGTCGTTGCAGGCATCTGCCCACAATCCGCCCATCACGGTGTAAAACAAACTCAGCGCGCCGGAAACACAGATGCCAATCAGCGGATCGAGTCCGGTGAAGACGTTAATTATCACCGCAATCGCCGCCCACTTCGCACCGACGTCGAATGTTTTCAGCAGCACCCCGCTCCACGCCAGCACCATTTGCGTGGGCAAGTTGTAGCGCGTGGCGAGATATTCCATCGGCGATTCGATGTTCATATAGATACGCAAGCGCGCCCAGCGCGGCGCGAACAGGCGTGAACCGATCAACACCGCGATAGCGATGGGAAACGCCCACCAAAAATAGATGGTGATGCCCATGTTGTAGGCCACCGCCGCATAGGCGACAAACACCGCCGCGCTGTAGCCCGACATATGATGCGACACGCCCGACAGCCACCACGGCATTTTGCCGCCGGCGGCAAAGAAATCACGCGTGCTGCCCACCTTGCGCATCGCCCACAAGGTTATAGCCACAATCATCAGCGCATAAAGCGCCATCACAGCATAATCAAGCACATTCATAGCAGACTCCACAGGTAAAGGCTGCCCAACGAACGGTCCGGCTTCGCGGGGATTAGGCGTTTAGAACAATTAGTCATCAATTAGGACTAAAGCATCCTGGCAGCGTTATCGGTGCAGTTTTGTGATGAGGATCGTGATATGAGTTTTTCCTCTGACGTGATAAGTAAAATTGAATACCACTGCGCTGCAGCTTACAGCAATAAAAAAAGGGTTCACGCTAAACATGAACCCTTATTACTTTTCCAGCAGGCTCGATTTAATAAAACGGGGCTAACCGTTAATTAAATCAGCTTTTCTTCAGGCACGAACTCATAAACGTTTTACGTGCATCGCCGGTGAGCTTTTTATCGCCCGCATCAGCATTACAGGTTTTCATCTTCATTTGTTGCGGCGTCATATTGCCCATTTTGCTGTCTTTTTTCAGGCAGTCACTCATAAAGCTTTTACGCGCATCACCTTTCAGATTTTGTGTACCGGCGCTCTGGTTACACATGGTCATTTTTTCCTGCTGTGCAGTTTTCTCAGCCGCACTTGCACCGCCTGCGATCAGCAAGCCTGCTGTCATTATTGCCAAAAGACACGATTTCATTACCGGATTCTCCATAGCATTATTGCCACCTAAGCATGGCACGGAATAAGCAAATACGAGAAATCGATAATGACATTCGCCTGAAAAAACAGGCGATAGCCGTCAAACGCGGGGATGATGCAGCAACTTCTCTACGTAATTACGCAGCATGGTGGTATCGGGCGTTTCAGCAGCGGGGGCGACGGGCGGCATGGCTAATTTAATAGCGGCCTCAATGTCGTGGAATTGTTCGGGATTCAGTTTGCGCAGCATCGCGGTTAACACGATTTCTAACGCCTCAACCTGAACCACTAATTCTTTAGACTCTTCTTCTTTTTCAGCCAGCTTTAGAAGGAGTTCCGCAATCAGGTTTTTCATGCGACAAGCTCAATGAGAGAAGAAAAACAGACGTTAGCATTGCGCAGAATAAAACAACAAGGATTTTTAAGGGTTTTCAGAAAAAAACAGCCAAACGGCAGAATAAAAAAACCGGCTAGATTTCAATATGTAATAGCGAAACGTTTCTTTGAACGCCTAATGGTTAATTGAAACGTTTCGCTCACCTATACCCTAAATAATTCGAGTTGCAGGAAGGCGGCAAGTGCAATCATCCTCAGGAGCTTACTTTAGTAAGTGACTGAAGGTGAATGCACGCAGCCAACGCACCTGCAGCTTGAAGTATGACGGGTATTAATGAGGCCCCATAAAGCCGCGTCCCGGACCGCCGCCACCATGACCGCCGCCCCAACCGCCGCCGCCCGGAGGTGGGAAAATACAACCGCTCAGCGCGGTGACCAGTGCCACAACTGCGGCGATTTTAATAATACGGACCATAATTACCTCGGAATGGTGAAATCGGGCTGAGTGTATGAGGCCGCATCGGGCGCGACAATACAGAATTCTCCGCAACACGGCGCTATTCATCTCTGCTCACCACGCTTAACAATTCACTGGCACTAAAGCAGCAAAAACATCACACAGGCGGCGTCGATTGATGCCAACGCGCTGCGCAAAATTGCTGTCGAGCGCTTTACAGCCGATGCAATTTCGCGCAATGTGAGCGCATTACAATAAATGAGATCTCATCATGAGCTTATCTGCTGTATCCCTGAGTGAAATTCTGGCGCGCCGTGACTGGGAAAACCCGGTGATCACCAGCCTTAATCGGCTGGATGCGCATCCGCCATTTGCCAGCTGGCGCGATGAAACCAGCGCGCGCGACGATCGCCCCTCGCCTTCGCGCCAATCATTGAACGGCCAATGGACCTTCAGCTACTTCACGCAGCCTGAAGCGGTGCCACAAAGTTGGCTAATGCAGGATCTGCCCGGCGCCGATGCCCTGCCGGTGCCCGCTAACTGGCAGTTGCACGGTGTTGACGCGCCGATTTATACCAACGTGCAGTATCCGATTCCGGTCACGCCGCCATTAGTGCCGCAAGAGAATCCCACCGGATGTTATTCGCTCACATTTAAAGTCGATGCTAACTGGCTGCAACAGGGCCAGACGCGCATTATCTTTGATGGCGTGAATTCGGCCTTCTTCCTGTGGTGTAACGGCCAGTGGATCGGTTATTCGCAAGACAGCCGCCTGCCCGCCGAATTTGATCTCAGCAACGCGTTGCAGCCCGGCCAGAACCGTTTAGCCGTGATGGTGTTGCGCTGGAGCGATGGCAGCTATCTGGAAGATCAGGATATGTGGCGCATGAGCGGCATCTTCCGTGATGTCAGCTTGCTGCATAAGCCGGAAACGCAACTGGCCGATGTGCAGATCGAAACCGCGCTGAGCCCGGAATACCTGCGCGGCGATCTGCGCGTCAGCGTCAAAATCCACGCTGGCGATCGTCAGCCCGCGCAATGCCGCTTGCGCGTCAGCTTGTGGCGCGGCGAGAACTGCATTGGCGAGCAGGAACAGGCACCAGGCAGCGACATCATCGACGAGCGCGGACATTATCCTGAACGCGCCCTGCTGATCTTGCCGGTCAACCAGCCGCTGCTGTGGAGCGCCGAAACGCCGCATCTTTATCGCGCGGTGGTGACGCTGCTGGATGAAAATGGCAACGTGCTTGAAGCCGAAGCTTATGACGTCGGTTTCCGCCGCGTCAGCATTGAAAAAGGGCAACTGTGCCTGAACGGCAAGCCGCTGCTGATTCGCGGTGTGAACCGCCATGAACATCACCCGGAAAACGGCCAGGTGGTGGATGAAGCCAGCATGCGCCGCGACATCGAGCTGATGAAGCGCCACAACTTCAACGCCGTGCGCTGCGCGCACTACCCTAATCATCCGCTGTGGTATCGCCTGTGCGATCAATACGGTTTGTATGTGGTGGATGAAGCCAATATCGAAACGCACGGCATGCAACCCATGAATCGTCTCTCCAACGATCCGCGCTGGTTCGCCGCCTACAGCGAGCGCGTCACGCGCATGGTGCAGCGCGATCGCAATCATGCCTGCATCATCATCTGGTCATTGGGCAACGAATCCGGTCACGGCAGCACCCATGATGCACTCTATCAATGGGTGAAAAGCAGCGATCCGACGCGTCCGGTGCAGTACGAAGGCGGCGGCGCCAACACGGCCGCCACCGATATCGTCTGCCCGATGTACGCGCGCGTCGATCAGGATCAGCCTTTCCCGGCGGTACCCAAATGGTCGCTGAAAAAATGGATTGGTCTGCCGGGCGAAACGCGTCCGCTGATCCTGTGCGAATATGCGCACGCAATGGGCAACAGCTTTGGCGGCTTCGCTAAATACTGGCAGGCCTTCCGCCAGTTCCCGCGCTTGCAGGGCGGCTTCGTCTGGGATTGGGTTGATCAAAGCCTGACGCGCTATGACGATAACGGCGAAGCCTGGCAAGCCTACGGCGGGGATTTTGGCGATACGCCAAACGATCGCCAGTTCTGCATGAACGGGCTGGTTTTTGCCGACCGCTCCCCGCATCCGGCGCTGTTTGAAGCCCAGCGCGCGCAGCAGTTCTTCCAGTTTCAGCGTGACGCTAACGAGCCGTATCGCTTTACCGTCAGCAGCGAATATCTGTTCCGCCGCAGCGATAACGAAGTGCTGCGCTGGTCGATTGAGCAGGATGGCGTTGCCATCGTCAGCGGTGAACTGCCACTCGATCTCGCCGCACAAGGCAGACAGACGTTTACGCTGCCGGCCAGTGACGATTTGCAGGGCAACGCGTGGCTGAATCTCGCGGTGCATCAGGTCAACGCCACGCCGTGGTCCGAAGCGGATGCGCGCGTTGCCTGGGATCAGTGGCCGCTGCCCGCTGCGCTGCCGGTGCGCGTTGTAGAGACCGGTGTTACCGCGCCAGAACTGATCGCCAATCACGATCTGGTGGCGGTGGTGCTGCCGCAGCAGCGCTGGCACTTCTCGCGCCGCAGCGGCGAGCTGGTGCAATGGTTTGTCGATGATGAAGAAACGCTGCTCACGCCGCTGCAGGAGTGCTTTATTCGTGCGCCGATTGATAATGATATCGGCACCAGCGAAGCCGCCAATGTTGATCCCAATGCGTGGGTCGAGCGCTGGAAGCGTGCGGGCTACGATGAGTTGGATGCGGTGTTGGTGGATATGCAGGTCGATAGCCTGAAACATAGCGTGCTGATTGAAACCTGGCATCAGTGGCAAGCTAACGGGCAACTGGCTTTCACCAGCCACAAACGCTATCAAATCAATGCTAACGGCGAGTTGTCCATCAGCATCAATGTGGAACAGGCCGCCGGTCTGCCGCCGCCGGCACGCATCGGACTGCGCTGCCAACTGGTCAAGTCGCCGCAGCAGGTGAGCTGGCTCGGTTTAGGCCCGCACGAGAACTATCCGGATCGCCAACTGGCGGCGCAGTTCTCACGCTGGCAGCTGCCGCTGGCGGCGCTCAACACCGCGTATGTGTTCCCCAGTGAGAATGGCTTGCGCTGCGGCACGCGTCAGTTACAAAGCAATGGCTTGCAGGTGAGCGGCGACTTCGCCTTCTCGCTCAGTCACTACAGCCTTGAACAGCTGCGTGAAACCTCGCATCGTCACTTATTGCAGCCAGAGGATGGCTGCTGGCTGCACCTCGACGGCTTCCACATGGGCGTCGGCGGTGACGATTCATGGAGTCCAAGCGTTAGCCCGGAGTTTTTGCTTTCTCAGCAGCGCTGGCACTACGCGCTGACGTTGCGTCAGTAGGTTTTTCCGCACTGTCACGCTGGCTCACAGGCGGAGTCAGCGTGGTTTTCGGGCGGCGATAGAAACGGCGCAGGAAGATCACGTTGACCAACACCACCATCGCCGTGGCGAAGAACACCCAGCGATAGCCGGTTGCCGCCGATACCGCCGCGCCCAGCAGCGGACCCGCCACATTCCCCAGATACATAAACGATTGGTTGTAGCCGAAAATACGCCCGGTGACGTTATCGCGTGAATGCCGTACCAGCAGCGTTTGCACCGCTGGCATCATCGCGCCATCGGCAAATCCCAATAGGAAACGCAGCACGCCCAACTGCGTCGCGCTGGTGACAAACGACATCGCCACCAGCAGCAGCAACGACACAATCATGGTGGCGATCAGAATGCGTTGCGTGCCAATACGATCGCCGAGTTTACCCAGCCGTGGCGCGGAGATCAGCGCCGATACGCCTGGCAGCGCGGCAATCACCCCGCTGAGAAACGCGATGTTCTGCGCATTCGGTGCCAGCTCGCGCACAAACAGCGTCAGGATCGGATTCACCGAGCCGTTACACATCTGAATCACCATGGTGGTGAAGAACAGGCAGATCATTAAGCGCGGATTATCGAGGCTGCGAAACACTTCGCGCCCGCTCAGCTTGTCCTGTTTGCTAACCGGCGTATAACCGGTCTCTTTTATCAGGAACAAGGTGACGAGGAAGCTCACCATCAGCAGCACCGCCGTGACGATAAACACCATGCGCAAACCGAGCCAGTCCGCCAGCAAACCGCCAATCATCGGCCCGAGGATCACGCCGCTGATCTGCCCGGTGGAGACACAACTCAGCGCCCAGCCGCTGCGTTCGCGCGGTACTTGCGCCGCCACCAGCGCCATCGCATTGGGAATATAGCCGGAAGTGAGGCCCATTAGCGCGCGCAGCAGCAATAGCTGCCACGCCTGGGTGACAAACGCCTGCAGCAGAATCACCGCGCCCATGCCGAACGAGGCGCGCAGCAGCATCAGCTTGCGCCCTTTGCGGTCGGCAAGGCTGCCCCACAACGGCGCGACGGCGGCAGAAACAATGAAGGTGACGCTGAAAGTGAGTCCAGACCAAACGCTGAGCGCGTTACCGCCACGAATCCCGAGTTCTTCAACGTACAGCGGCAGGAAGGGAATGATCTGACTGATGGCGAGGCCGGTAAAAAAGCAGCCAAACCAGACGGATATCAGATTAACTTTCCAGGACTCGATGGAGCGTAGCATGGGCGCGGGCATCAGAAGAATGAAACGAGGGTTCAGTCTAACAATCTCATAACATTACCGGACGGCAAAACATGGCATGGGCGAAAAAACGCAGTTTTACACTGTCGAGCGTGATTCTGCTCACAGCAAATCATGTCAGAGGGCCGTTTTTTAGTGTCTTTATGTGCTGAAACAATGATTGCCGCAAGATAAGCGCATCGCTACTGCAGGCAAACGTGAAAAAATATGTCTACACGTTACTGACAATATTCCACACCGCATCTATGTTTAAAAAACCACCAGTCATCACTGGCGACGCGCTGTCTGTTCTGGACAGTCCGCATGATTAACCTTTATTTCCCCATGCTGCCATTATCCGGCGGTGGGCATCGTTGTCTCTGCGGAGGTCAGCTATGAGAACCCAGCCAAACAGCGCCAGTCGGGCGATTACCGACTACTTCAATAGCCCAGCCTGGCATGCACCGCATGAGAGCGACATGTTAGCGGCGATTATGCGCGAACTGATGGATGACGGACAGCCTGCCACCAGCAAAGCGATTATTGCGCGCGTGATTGATAAGCTGGAATTTGAAGGGGATGAACAGCAGCTGCAAAGCTATCGCAACTTACTGGCAAAACTGCTGGAATCGGGGCCGCAGAACTAGCGGCCCACGCCATTATTTTACCGTACGCAGATGGTCGGCTTCGCTGACAAACGCCTTACCGCTTTGACGCTGGTACAGGCAGAGTTCGCGCCCGACCTGGTTCTTCATATGTTTTTGCGGATAGCGACCTTCCAGCAGTAGCGCATCAAAGCCCACGCTATCGTCATACTGAATCGGCTTGCCCACCACTTTCACTGACTTCAGGCCGCTGGCCTTGAGACAGCTTTGCTGCATGTTCTTGTCGTTTTGCTGCCACGCCGCTTCGCTCGATGCCTGCGCCAGCGGGCTTAACATCAGCGTTAACAGCAGCAATTTTGCACTCTTTCTCATCATCACTCCTCTATCAGCCTTATAGGCCGAAAGATAAAAAAATTCCCGCCGAAGCGGGAAGAAATAAGACGAGCATTGCATATTCGAGAGTGACGAGGAAATCTCCGTAGTGCGCAGTTATCCTCGCCCGGCGCTGTGACAGCCAGATGACAATGCAATGTCGTTTTAGTGTTATCCGCAGTACACCCGGGAAATCTTACCGCTTTGATCCGCCGCGAAATTCACCCGACGCAGATTGAAATCCATCGTTACCGCTGAATTCCACGGAATGGCGCGCACCGGTACCGCGAAGCGTTTGCTGTCGAGCGTTGATAATGGCTGACCAACGTAGTTTTGATATTGCGATGCGCCGCACTGATCGGTTTCCGGATCGTGGCTGGCAGCAGCGCTGGTGTCAGGTTTGCTGGCGGACTGGCAGGCGCTGAGGGCAAATAAGGCCGTTACCAGTAGCGCTTTTCCATAATGGGTCACAAGTTTCTCCTCCTGGATTAATAGACAACCGGTTTTTGAGAGTAGCAAAGCGTGACCGTGAAGCGGAAATATTTACAGCAGATTGGTCGCATAAATTCCCTTTAGAGCACGATCTTCCTCTCAAAAGTTAGGATTAATCGCACGCACTGTCTAAACATCACGCGTCGGAACACTACAATTAACTAAGAATTTTCTTAGTTAGGAGGCGTTATGGAACTGGTGATTTTTGTTGGCTTTGCGGCGCTGATGACGTTTGTTGCGATCAGAGTGCGTTAATAAGCCACCGCACATTTCGTAGCGGCGCGATTTATCGCGCAATGAATTGCGCCGCTACAATGTGTGCAAAATTAATTGACGGTTTCCTCTTCCTGCAACCGCGCATTAAACGCCGCCAGCGGCATAGGCCGCCCCAGGAAATACCCCTGCCCTTCCTCGCACGACAGCGCTTTAAGCTCTTTCAGCTGTGCTTCGGTTTCAATCCCTTCTGCGGTAATGGTCAGCGCAAACGCGCGTGCCAGACCGACAATACCCGCGACCACCGATTGCGCCTGCTGCGATTCCGGGAACTCCTTCATCCATGAACGATCGATCTTCAGACCGTTGAACGGGAAGGTTTTCAGATAACCCAACGCCGCATAGCCGGTACCAAAATCATCCACCGTCAGCCGCACGCCAAGCGTGCGCAGGCCTTGCATGATCTCCAGTGCGCGATCAGGATTTTCAAAAGTGACGTTTTCAGTGATCTCCAGTTCCAGCCGCGTGGCCGGTAATCCACTCACCTCCAGCGCATGCGCCACGCGCTGCACCAGATCGTTATTACGAAACTCAACCGGCGAAATGTTGACGGAAACATAGCGCTGCTCGCCCCAGTCGCGGGCGTCCACGCAAGCGCGCATCAGCACCCAATCGCTGATCGCCGCAATCAGGCCATTCTCTTCCGCTAACGGAATAAAGCGATCGGGCGTGATCCATTGATCGTCGGCTATCTGCCAGCGAATCAGCGCTTCCGCACCGGCCAGTTGCCCACTTTGTAGCTGATAGCGCGGCTGATAATGCAGCGTGAAGGCGTGATTGTGCAGCGCAGCTTCAATCGCCTGCACCATGTCGCGTTTTGACTGCAGATGGTTGGCCATATCGCTGGAGTACCACACCCACTGATCGCGTCCGGCACTGCGCGCCTGAGCCAACGCAATATCGGCCAGGCGTAACAGCGCTTCCGGATGCGCCGCATCCTGCGGTGCCGAAACGATGCCCATGCTGGCGGTAAGGCTGATCTGATGCGAGCCGCTGATGATCGGTTGATGCACCATGCGCTGCAGCGCACGACAGCGATATTCGACGCCAGCGCGCGTACTTTCGCGCAGCAGCAAAATAAAGGCATCGCCGCCGAGTCGGGCCGCCAGTTCATTCGGTGCCAGCAGGCTTTTCAGCCGTTTTGAGATCTCATTCAGCACCTCATCACCAACCGCGTGGCCCCACGTATCGTTGATCGGTTTGAACTGATCGAGATCGAAACTGATGACAAACAGCGGATCATTCTCGCTAACGCTCTCCAGATACGCAGTTAAATACTCCTGCAGCTGCATGCGGTTCGCGAGGCCAGTCAGCATGTCATGACGTGACAGAAACTGAATGCGCGCTTCAGCGTCCACTTCGTGAGTGATATCCGATACCGTGCCGCGAAATCCCGAGCGCAGGCCGTTACGCCGAATGGCTTTCGCCATTAACTGCCCAATGCGTCGCTCGCCATTCGCCGACATAAACTGGCAGCGCAACGGCACATGCTGCACCTCTTCGCCCTGACGCATCAGCCACGAGACCAGTGAATGGCTGGGATGACTCAGCAGTTGATCGAGCGGACGCCCCATCCAGCTTTTCACTTCATGGCCGGTAACCGCCGCAAAGCGTGAGGAGAGATAGCAGAGACGGCCCTGATCGTCGATTTCCCAGATCCAGTCCGAGGCTGCTTCAGCCAGATCGCGAAAACGCTCTTCGCTGTTGGCTAATTCACGCTGACTGATCGCTAGCATTTCAAAGCGCCGATCGGAGATCACCGCATTATGCAGCGCATGACGCAGCACGCGACGCGTCACCAGCGCCACCGCCAGCGCGGTGAACAGCAGCAGCGGCATCATCAGCCAGATCACGCCGAAGCCTGGATTTTTTGGCTGCCAGCGCAGCACCAGCGGTTCGCCCTGCAGCACCGGCTCCACCAGCCGAGGTTCAAACAGCGCATCGTTTAAACCGCTGGCGATACGCGGCTCAATCACATTCAGGGATTTGCCCAACGCTTGCAGTTTGTCTGGGCTAAAAATGTTAACGAACACCATCACCGAAGCGGGGCCGGGAATAGTGGGCAAATCCGGCACTTTGCCCGGCGTAATCGGCGCGGCTACCAAAATGGCCGGATGGTTCTCCACCTTGGCATTGCGTGCCACGGCATCATGCAGCGTACGTGCTGTGCTCACTAAAAGGTCACTTTGTGCACCTAACCAGCTTTCTAACGTGACATCGGTTAATTTGCCGCGAATCACCGCGTAACGGGTTTTTCCCTTGCCATCCACCACGAACACGCCATCGTAGTGATACTCCTTGTAGAGCCCCGGACCAAAGTTCTCTTCATCCCACGCCCAAACCTTATTGACCGTCAGATGCAGATTTTTCCAGCCTTCGCCCCAGTTTGCATAATCGCGCGCATCGACGATCATCTCCTGCTGCTGTTGCTGCCACGCCTGACGCAGCAAATTGGCATCCTGCTGGATGGCGTCGATATTTTGTCGATGGGCGATAACCAGCACCATCACTACCGAGAGAAGCAGCACGCCAAACAGCAGCGAGGACAAGGTGCGCAGGCTGCGCCGCGTTACCCGTACCGTGTGTGCTTCCATGTTGGCCCTGGCGGCCAGTGCCGCGTGCCGGTGAAACTCAGAATTCATGCGCAATGCTCGCGAAATACAGGCAGCAAAAAAGGCGGATGACAACGCAGACTGCGCACATCTCCACCCTGTAAGGGTTTGAAAGGTTATCGGCCCCGAGTGCCGCAGATTTAGTCTTGTTGGTGGAATATTTGAGCAGCGCAAATGTGCAGCACGCCACCTCGACAGCGATGATCGGCGTTGCTACTATGCGCTCTCCTCTGCTCGCTGAGTCGCCTATGGACACCCAATCCGACAAAGTTACGTTGACGCTGTTTTACGTTGGTAGCTTTGTGGTCTATTACCTTGTGACCATGTTGGTTACGCTGTTTCCCAATTACGGGATGCTGCGCACCAACGGCTTGCTGATGCCGGTGCTTTGCCTGGTGGAGTTTGCGGTGATCTATCCGCTGTACCGTTTTTACTGCCAGCGTCGCAGCGACATTCCGCTGGGGTATGTGCGCCCAATACAGGCGCTGCTGTTTATCGGTTTGCTGTTTGCATTGATGGTGGCGCAGACGCAGTTTCTGCAACCGGAAGGCTGGCTGATTGCGCAATCGCAGCAGGGACGCAGCTCGATGCTGATTCTGCTGCTCACCGCTGTATTGCTGGCGCCGGTGTTTGAAGAAGTGCTGTTCCGCGGATTTTTACTGCAAGGTTTTCTGCTGTGGGCGCCGAGAAGTCGTTTTGCCTGCATGCTGCTCACTTCCCTGCTGTTCGCCGTGATGCACACTCAATATGTGCACTGGGAAACGCTGGTCGCCTTAACGCTGTTTTCCCTGCTGCTGTGCTATGCGCGTTTGCGCAGTAATAGTCTGGCGCTGCCGATTTTCCTGCACACGCTGAATAATTTGATCGCTATCCTGCCCGCCTGGTATTTCGCCTAATCGTACAAAAACAGCCATCCTGAGATGGCCGTGCACGATCCTCACACCTGCGTCAAACCGCCATCCACACAGATTTCTGCGCCTGCAATGTAGCTGCTCTCGTCACTGGCGAGGAACAGCGCGACGTTGGCCACTTCTTCGGGGTTGCCCATTCTGCTGAGCGGAATAGTGCTGGTGATGCCGTTGCGCACCTCTTCAGAAGCCGCCTGCATCATATCGGTATCGATCGGGCCGGGCGCCACCACGTTAATGCGGATGCCGCGCGCAGAGAGCTCGCGCGTCCAGGTGCGGGCAAAGGATCGCAGCGCGGCTTTGCTGGCGCTGTAGACGCCGTAACCCTGAGTGCCAATCACATCGGCAATTGAACCAATCAATACCACGCTGGCGCCGGGCTTCAGCAGCGGCAATGCTGCCTGCAGGGCAAACACCGGCGAGCGCACATTAAGGCCGAAGATTTGGTCAAAATGCCCGGTGCTAATCTCATCAATGGTGGCGTACTCCGCCATGCCAGCGTTGATCACCAACACATCCAGCTGGCCGGATTCGCGCCTGATCGTCTCGATAATGCGCGTTAGTTCACTCTGTTGGCTCACATCGGCACGCAGCGGATGCGCGTTGCCGGTGATGCTGCTGCTGGCGGCCTGTAACTCTTCATCGCGGCGCGATGTAAACCAGGTTGTCGCGCCTTCACTGGCGAAACGCTGGCTGATCGCCAGACCAATTCCCTTTGCACCGCCCAGCACCACCGCCACTTTTTTATCCAGTCTGCTCATCTGCTCTCTCCTGTTTGGGTAGAAAGCCGATGGTATATATTTTATACTTAATAACAATTACGCACTTTGTTTATACCAGATATCGCGGAGTATATCGCCATGGCGGAGATCGACGGTAACAGCTTGAGAGATGTAGGAAAAACCCGGCCGGTGCTGGAGCACATCACCAATAAATGGTCGATTTTAATTCTCACCGTGCTTTGTACTAAGCCGTCGCGTTTTAACGAGATTCGTCGTCGGTTGGATGGCATCACCCACAAAGCGTTGGCGGATGCGTTAAAGCGGCTGGAGCGCAATGGGCTGGTGAATCGTGAAGTGTTAAACACAGCGCCAATCGGTATGGAATACAGCCTGACGCCGCTGGCGCAGACGCTGCAACAACCGTTTATCGCGCTGTATGACTGGGCGCTGGAGCATGGTCCATCACTGGAACGTGCGCAGGAAGAGTACGATCGCACCCACGCAGATGAGCCCGCGTAGGGTCGCCATTCATGGCGACCGCTGGCAAAAAAATTACGCTTGTTCCGCTTCGAAATGGTTTTTGAACTGTTCGTAGATCGAAATCATGTTAGAAGCATCACCCTGCAGCGGGCTCAGTTTTCCGGCGCGCACCAGTTCAATCACCAGCTGCAAGGCGGCTTGTTTTGGGTTGCTGGCTGGCTGGGCAATTTCGTTCGACATGTTAATTCACTCATCGTTTTTATCAGGGCCGCATAGTTTAGCCCAGATTGAGCTACGGTTGCGCGCCGCGATGCGTATAATCTTACAAGCCGGACACGAAAGCCGCTCAGGGTGATAATTGACTCTCAACGCGTTTAGCTATACTGGATCAAAAAAAGGGAACGACCAGCCACACATTCCGTACCAGCGAGAAGGTGTTAAAGGAGTCTGATTATGCTGATTGGTTTTGTTTTGTTAGTGAGCGCGTGTGGGCATGATGCCTGTGATGCCTTACCGGTTTCAGAGCGTATCTATCCGACCAAAGTGGCCTGTGAGCAAATGGCCGACCGCATCCATAAAGTCCGGCCAAACGTGGTCTTACTTTGTGGCGAAGTGCACCGTTAATTCGGTGCCAGTTTTATTACAGTCGCGCAAATATTAGCCAAACGGCATTGCAAGAATGGGTTGTAGCGTTCAAAATATAAGCTGCTTTTCACTATCACCGTTGTGAATCCAATGAAAACATCTCGCCCCCGTCGTCCAAACGGACGCTGGGTTTACTACATTTTGTATGATGGCATTCTCTGGCCCTGCCCCGTACGTTGGGAATGGGAGAGCGGCTTCGGCGGCTGGCTGCCATTCTATTTCTCGCCCACTTTTGAGTTCGTGGCGGGCGATCCACGCAAGGCCTATCGCATTGCGCGCAGCAGCGTGCGTAACGTACGCCAGACAGACGGTGAGTTCGCCTGATTGATTAGCCAATCTGCCATGGGAACCACGACGCCGTGAGCAGATAATGCAGTAACTCCAGTACCAAAATCACCATCACTAACACACCAAGCTTGTGACTGCTGATCCACTCCTTCATCCCCATATCATCGCCGCCCAGCGAATCAGCATCAGCGCCCCGCAGATGCACAACAGCACCACGATCATTTTCCAGTGTTTGGTTGCAGCCAGTTTTTTTGCCACGCATCCTCCAGACGACAGAAAGCAACGATGCGCCCTAAGGCGCACCGTTGATTCTAACGCTGGTCACCCATTTGGGCGATTATTTATTCAGCGTGTAGTCGAGCGTGATTTCAGCATTCAGTACCTGAGATACCGGGCAGCCCGCTTTGGCTTTCTGGATAATCTCATCAAACTTCGCCTCATCAATACCCGGCAAGACGATGGCGCTGGTCAGTGCGATTTTAGTAATGGCAAAACCGTCGCCCTTTTTATCCAGCGACACATCAGCGGTGGTATCAATGCTTGTTGGCGGATGCCCTTCATTGCCCAACATCAATGACAACGCCATGGAGAAGCAAGCGGCATGCGCGGCACCAATCAGCTCTTCCGGGTTGGTACCCTTCTCGCCTTCAAAACGGGTATTGAAACCATAAGGTTGATTGTTCAACACGCCGCTTTCGGTACTTACCTTACCTTTGCCTTTAATGTCGCCTTCCCAATGGGCCGATCCTTTCTTATGAATGGTCATGTCATTCCTCCTGTTGTGTTCGACAGGTACTGAGTATAGACAACATGACTCATTCTGCTGGATTAGCTCACCGCGCGAGGACGTGCCGGACTCAAGCCCGCCTCGCTCAACAGCGCGTTAGCCTGCACCAGCGAAGCCTGGGTAATCTCTTTGATCGATTTCGCGCCGGTCAGCGTCATCGCCACTTTCATCTCTTTCTCAATCAAATTGAGCAGATTTTCGACGCCGCGCTGACCGTGCGTTGCCAGCGCATAGACAAACGCGCGTCCCAGCAGCACGCTGTCAGCGCCGAGGGAGATCATGCGCACCACATCCAACCCGCTGCGAATGCCGCTGTCGGCGAGAATCGTGATATCGCCTTTTACCGCATCGGCAATCGCTGGCAACGCGCGCGCCGACGACAGCACGCCATCCAGCTGACGCCCGCCGTGATTCGACACCACAATGCCATCGGCACCAAAACGCACCGCATCGCGCGCATCTTCCGCGTCAAGAATGCCTTTGATAACCATCGGGCCATCCCAGAATTCACGAATCCACTCCAGATCTTTCCAGGAAATTGACGGGTCGAAGTTGTTCGCCAGCCAGCCAATGTAATCTTCCAGCCCGGTCGGTTTGCCGAGATAAGTGGAGATATTGCCGAGATCGTGCGGACGCCCATGTAAACCGACGTCCCACGCCCATTGCGGATGCGTTGCCGCCTGCCAGTAACGACGCAGCGGCGCATTTGGGCCGCTCATGCCGGAGTGCGCATCACGATAGCGTGCGCCCGGCGTCGGCATATCGACGGTGAACACCAGCGTGGTACAGCCGGCGGCTTTGGCGCGCTCCAGTGCATTGCGCATAAAGCCACGATCGCGCAGCACATAGAGCTGGAACCACATCGGACGATTTATTGCCGGTGCCACTTCTTCTATTGGGCAAACTGACACGGTGGAAAGCGTAAACGGAATCCCTTTCAGCGCCGCCGCGCGCGCCGCCTGCACTTCACCGCGTCGCGCATACATGCCGCATAAGCCGACCGGCGCTAATGCCACCGGCATCGATAGAGTTTCGTTGAACAGTTTGGTCTCAAGACTCAACTCCGACATGTTTTTCAACACGCGCTGGCGCAGCGCCACGTCGGAGAGATCGGCGACATTGCGCTTCAGCGTGTGCTCGGCGTAGGCGCCGCCATCCAGATAGTGAAACAAGAACGGTGGCAAGATGCGTTGCGCCGCGGCGCGATAGTCACTGGCAGCAGAAATGATCATCCCTTATTTTCCTTGTGCTGAGGTCATTGGTGGCCCGGCAGACGCGTAATGCGCGCCTGGCGCGCCTCATCTTCATGCAGGGTTTTCATGGTGGTGTGAACAAAACCGAGGTGATCCATCGCCGCCTGGCGCGCCGCTTCCGCGTCACCGGTCATCACCGCATCAAATATCGCCTGATGCTGTTCGTTAAGACGATTGAAAATCACCGGATGGGTATACATGCGCTGGCGGCTGTGCAGCACCGAAGATTGCAGCAGAGCGAAAAAGCCGCGCATGGTCTGCAGCAGCACCACGTTGTGCGAGGCTTCGGCGATGGCGAGGTGAAAACGCAGATCGGCCTGCGCCGCGAGATCGGCATCGTCGCTGTGCTTAATCTTCAGCAGCGCATCAAAGGCTAAGCTCAGCTTCTCTTTGTCCGATTCGGTGGCGCGCAACGCCGCATGCCACGCGGTGCTGGCTTCTATCGCGTGGCGCGCTTCAAGGATGTCATAACGATAATCGGGATCCTCCGCCAGCAGCTGGCGAATCGGCTCAACGATGCGCTGTTCCGACCATGGCTGCTGCGGCTGACGTAGCCAGGTGCCGCCGCCGCGTTTACTGATTAACACGCCGCTGCTGATCAGTTGCTGGATCGCCTCGCGCAGTGACGAACGCGACGAACCGAACTCCGCCGCCAGCGCGCGTTCGGACGGCAAGCGCATGCCCGGCTCCAGCTGGTGCTCTGTGATCCAGGCGCAGAGCCGCGCCCGCAGCGTGTTTTCGGTCATCGCATTATCCTGTGTGAAGCACGCCCGCCACGCTAAATTGGTAGGACCAAAATGCAGCGTGGCGGGCTTCGTGGAGGAGAATGGTTAATGCTTTGTTATTTCGATGCAACGAAACAGGCAGGATTTTTCATGTTATGTGACGACGCGGCCACAATTGCGCAATGCGGTAGGACCAATTACACCGTAGTCCGACCAAAGGCCCGACCATAACTGCGTGGGTGAAAGCGCAGATTCAGCACGATCAGTCCGACGGTCACCGCCGTCTGCATTAGCCAGACGCTGGAGAAACTGTGGGTCAACGCCTGCAGTTGACCGGCGATAAACGGCATGCAACCCGCGATGATAAAACCTGCGCCCTGCATAAACGCCACCAGCCGCGCACCGGCCTGCGGATGCGGCAGGTGATCGAGCGCCAGCACCATCGCCAGCGGAAACGCCGCGCCCAGTCCAAATCCGGCAATTGCCGCCCACAGCCACGGCGCGAACAGCGGGGCAAACAGAAAACCGCTCATACCGATCAGCTGGCAAACCAGGCTGATAATCAGCTGCGGACGCCGATCCGCCTTGCGTGCCAGCAGCGGCATCAGCAGCGCACCCGCAACCTGGCACAGAATCATCGCGCCAAGCAGCGACCCGCCAGCCTGCGCCGACCAGCCAAGATGATGATAAGCATCCGGCAGCCAGGCAACACAGGTGGCGTAACCGCCGTTCACCAGGCCAAAACTGATCGCCAGCGTCCAGGCGCGCGGCGTGCGCCACAGCGACGGCAGCGCAACATTTTCCGTGCTGGCAGCGGTTGGCACGCGCACATACAACCATAATCCAATCGCCAGCAGCACCGGCAGCGCCCAGCCGGTCAGCGCCAGCGACCAGCCAAAATGATCGCTGAGCCACGGCGATAACGCCGCCCCCAAACCGCCGCCGCCCATCAACGCGCCTGCCCACAATCCGGTGACTGGCGCGCTGCGCTGCGCAAAGCGCTGACGAATCAGGCCCGGCATCGCCATCTGCACCACGCCCACGCCGAGCCCGCCAAACAAGGCGCTAACCACCAGCCAACTGCCGCTGTGGATCACGCCACGCGCCGCCAGCGCCAGCAGCAGCAGCGTCAATCCGGCCAGCAGTAAGCGTTGCAGCGGCACACGCTGCATCAGCGAAGCGCTCAGCAGCGCGACCGCGCCCATCATCACCATCGGTACCGCAGGCAGCAGCGAGGCCGCCAGTGAAGAGAGTCCCATTGCCTGGCGAAGCTGGCCGAGTAATGGACTAATAGAAGTGAGTAACGGTCGCATATTCAGCCCAGCCAACACCAAAGCGCCGAGCGTTAATCCGTCATAATGTCGATTCATACACAATCCTGCTGCAAAGAGGTTGTCAGCATCGCAGCAGTGGTTACTATTTGGAAATGAAATAACACCATAACGACCAGTGGAAAAATGAATCGTCAGCCGATGTTTACCCCGCAGCAACTGCTGAGTTTTGTCGCAGTGTGCGAAACCGCCAGCTTTACCCGCGCCGCCGATCGTGTGCATCTATCGCAATCCACCGTCAGCCAGCAGGTACGTCGGCTGGAAGAAATGATTGGCAAACCGCTGCTGCAGCGCACGTCGCATCAGGTGGCGCTCACTGAAGAGGGCGAGAAACTGCTGGGCTATGCGCGCCGCATCATCGCGCTGAACGGAGAAGCGCATGATGTGCTGAGCGATAAATGGCGTGACGGCGTGCTGCGCCTCGGCGTGCCGGAAGATTTCGCCGCGCCAACCGCCGGTTTGCTGGCCGAATTTAGCCGCGAACATCCGCAACTGCGCCTCGATGTGATGAGCGGCATGTATGTCGATCTGCATCGCGCCTGGCAGCGCGAGGAGCTCGATATCATGCTGATCAAGCAGCCGGGCGGCGAACGTCCGCTGGCTGCGCGCCCCGAACCGCTGCTGTGGCTGGACAGCGCCGCACATCCCTGTTTTGAGCAAACGCCGGTGCCGCTGGTGGTATTCCCGCAGCTCGGTTTGTATCGCGAAGAGATGGCGCAGACGCTGGATAGCCTTGGCCGCAGCTGGCGCATCAGCTACAGCAGCTCCAGTTTGGTGGCGCTCGCCAGCGCCAGCGCCGCCGGATTAGGCTTAACGCTGCTGCCCGCCAGCTGCCGCTTGCCTGAACATCGCGTATTAGGCGAAGCCGATGGTTTACCCAGCATCAACCATTTTGAACTGGCGCTGTTTTGCCGTGCGCCGCAGGACGATCTGCAGCAGGCGTTAGCCGCCGCGCTGGTGACCTTTTGCCAGTTGCAATGGCAGTGATTTTTCCACTGCTAACCAGTGGCAAATATCGCAGCGCGCTGCGTTGAGTTTTGCCAGATTAAGCGTTTCTCATTTGATGGAACCTCTGATGCAACTGACCTCTCCCAGCCGTCGCGAATTCCTTAGCCTGACCGCCGCCGGTAGCTTGCTGGCCGCCGGCATCAGCTACGCTGCGCCCGCTTCACCGCTGCTCGCCAACAGCACGCAGCCGCACACGCCGCCACCGCGCGTTGCCCACTATCAACTGCTCAATGTCCGTCTCGAAGAGGGCTTTGAGCGCGACGGTAAAGAGGTGATTGCCACGCGTACCGCGCTGTACGACATCACTATCAAAGACGGCACTTTCGCGGCAATTGATGCCGCAGGCAAAGCGCGCAACGCCGCCTTGCCACAATGGGACGCCAACGGCGCCCTGCTGCTGCCGCGCACCCGCGACATGCATATCCATCTCGACAAAACCTTTTACGGTGGCCCGTGGGAAGCACCGCGTCCGCGTCAGGGTAAAACCATTATGGATATGATTGCGCGCGAACAGGTGCTGATCCCGCAACTGCTGCCGACCTCGCAGGCGCGTGCCGAAGCGATCATTGGTTTGCTGCACAGCAAAGGCACCACCGAAGCGCGCAGCCACTGCAATATCGATCCGGTCAGCGGCCTGAAAAGCCTTGAGCACCTCAAGCTGGCGCTGGCGAATCATCCGGAATTTCCGTGTGAAATCGTTGCCTTCCCGCAGCACGGTTTGCTGCACTCGAAGGTCGATGGCTTGATGCGCGAAGCGATGCAGATGGGCGTGCAGTTTGTCGGCGGACTCGATCCCACCAACGTGGATGGCGCGATGCAGGCATCGCTGGATGCAATGTTCCAGATCGCCCTCGATTTCCAGCGCGGCGTGGATATCCATCTGCATGAAACCTCGCCATCCGGCGTGGCGGCGATTCAGTACATGATCGATACCATCGCGAAAAATCCGCAGCTGAAGGGCAAAGTGACGCTGAGCCACGGATTTGCGCTTGGCACGCTGGAAGGCAAAGCGCTGGATCAGATGATTGCCGGCATGGCCGAGCAGCAGATGAGCGTGGCCTCGACCATTCCGATTGGCAAACTGACCATGCCGCTGCCGCAGTTGCAGGCGGCGGGCATCACGGTGATGACTGGCACCGACAGCGTGATCGATCACTGGTCACCGTTTGGCACCGGCAGCATGCTGGAAAAAGCCAACTTGTACGCGCAGCTGTATCGCGGTTCCGATGAGTTCGGCTTGAGCCGCGCGCTGCATATCGCCACCGGCGGGATTTTGCCGCTGTCGAATCAGGGCGAACGCCAATGGCCGAAGGTCGACGATGAAGCCAGCATGATGCTGGTCGATGCCAGCTGCTCCGCCGAAGCCGTCGCCCGCATCTCCCCGATACGCGCCACCTTCCACCGCGGATTACCCGTGTTCAGTGCGTAAGCCGAAAAACGCACATTCCCGTAGCGGCGCGATTTATCGCGCGTCTTAATGGCGGCATCGCGCCCTTCACGACATGGCGCAATAAATTGCGCCGCTACGATGATATGCAGCTTGTGGCTAAAGGCACCAACAAAAAAGCCTCCGTAAGGAGGCTTTACGTACGACATAAACAGGGCGGCATGCGCACACCCGATGAGTGCTGGATTTTACGAAAGCATCTGAATCGCCAGCGCGTACAGCCGCTGGTTTTCATCGTCACTGACAGGCTCTTCTTCCGCATAACAGGCAATCATGGAACTCACTTTATCCGAGGATAAGGTTTCTCCATGCACATGCAGCGTTAACACGGCGCGGCCGACGATTTTCAGAATGTCTTCGTTTTGTCCCTGGACAGAATGACTCAAAATGACCTCTGAAATATTATGGGTTTTTAATAATTAGCCAAATGGCGCGCTAAATATAAAGCAAATCAGCCATTCGTTTTAATCAGAATTTTACCTAACCGCAGCCATTCATTAGCGAGACACCTCTAAAAAGGGTGCCAAAAAGCGTGATAACAGTTGTTTCATCACGCTAATTCTCCCTTTTCGTTAAAGATGTCTTTTTTTAACGCAACTTCTCATGATTAAATCAACCTTAAAAGCATTAGAACTTCGCACCATTGAATGCCTAAAAAAGAGACAAGTCTGGTATAACGCTAACTGATTTCAGGCAGGAACCAGCGGCGCTTTTGCCATTGCCGATCACGCCCCTTTCTGCCAGACTGACCGCCGCAATCCTACCCGCAATTAGAGACTTTCCCGTGACTGCTTTTTCTACCCTGACGCAACTGCCCGCCAGCCAACTCGATAACCTGCGCGAGATGGGTTTCGACGCCATGACGCCGATTCAGGCCGCTTCCCTGCCCGCTATTCTGGAAGGGCGCGATGTGCGTGCGCAGGCGAAAACCGGCAGTGGTAAAACCGCCGCCTTTGGCGTGGGTTTGCTGAATCGCATTGATAACAGCCAGTTCCACACTCAGGCGCTGATTCTGTGCCCGACGCGTGAACTGGCCGATCAGGTCAGCAACGTGCTGCGCCAGCTGGCGCGTTTTACCCGCAATATCAAAATTCTGACGCTGTGCGGCGGCCAGCCAATGAGCGCGCAGCGCGATTCCTTAGTGCATGCGCCTCACATTGTGGTCGGCACGCCGGGCCGTTTGCTCGATCATCTGAAGCGCGACAACCTCGATCTCAGCCAGCTGCAAACGCTGGTGCTGGATGAAGCGGACCGCATGCTGGAGATGGGCTTCCGCGACGATATGGAAGCGATCATTGGCTTTACGCCGGAAACGCGCCAGACGCTGCTGTTCTCTGCGACCTGGCCGGATACCATCGCCAGCCTTAGCCAGCGTTTTCAACGCGATGCGCTGGCGGTCGCCACCGAAGACAAAACCGAGTTACCGACCATCGAGCAGCAGTTTATTGAAGCCAGCGCCAAAGAGCGTCATAGCCTGCTCGGCGCGCTGCTCAGTCAGCAGCAACCGGCCTCCTGCGTAGTGTTCTGTAACACCAAGCGCGAATGTGACGACGTTGCCGCCGCGTTGAATGAACGTGATATCAGTGCGTTAGCGCTGCATGGCGATCTCGAGCAGCGCGATCGTGAGCGCGTGCTGATTCGCTTCGCCAACGGCAGCATCCGCGTATTGATTGCCACCGATGTCGCTGCACGCGGTCTGGATATCAAGTCGCTGGCGCTGGTGGTGAATTTCCAGCTGGCGTGGGATCCGGAAGTGCACATTCACCGTATTGGCCGTACCGGTCGCGCCGGTGAAAAAGGTCTGGCGGTGAGCTTTGTCGCCCCCGACGAAATGGTGCGCGCCAATGCGCTGGAAGAGTATCTGCAGCAGAAGCTCAACTGGGTTTCCTCCAGCACGCTGAAAGGCACCGGCGCCAAATCGCTGCCAGCAACCAAAATGACGTTGTGCATTGATGGTGGCCGCAAAGCCAAAATCCGTCCCGGCGATATTCTGGGTGCATTGACCGGTGAAGCCGGTTTCAGCGGCGATCAGATCGGCAAGATCGATATGACTGCGACGCACGCCTATGTGGCTATCGACGCCGCTCAGGCTAAGAAAGCGCTGATCAAGCTGAAAGAGGGCAAGATCAAAGGCAAAAGCGTGCGCGCCATTCTGTTGAAGTAAATCTTACCCGCGTGAGGGCGATCGCCCTCACGCTAAAATTTCCGTTATCTCCCCTTCATTTTTTTTCTCTTCTGCCGATAAGTTAATCATGGCGATATTGCCCTGCCCTTTACCCAGCCCAGATCTGCTCCGAGGCCATGATGGATAATTTTCAGAAAGAGATCGATGAACGCGCCAACCTTGCGCTTTCCAATAAATTCGAACTGCTGTTGTTCCGACTGGGTTCCGATCAGCTGAAAGGCAAATCTGAGCTGTACGGCATCAACGTGTTTAAACTGCGTGAAATCGTGCCGATGCCAACCATCACCCGCGCCGCGGGCATGCAATCGCCGCTGCTCGGCATGGCGAGTATTCGCGGCCAGTTTATTCCGGTTATCGATCTGCCTGCCGTGACCGGCTGCAAACCGGAAACCGGACTTAACCTGCTGCTGGTGACCGAATATGCACGCAGCACCCAGGCGTTTGCCGTGGAATCGGTGGAGAACATTGTGCGTCTCGACTGGAGCCAGGTGCATACCGCTGAAGCGGGCATCGGCAGCCGCAACATCACCAGCATTGCCTGTCTGGATACCGATGGTCAGAGCAACAATCTGGCGATGGTGCTGGACGTTGAGCAGATTCTGTATGACATCATTCCTTCGGTGCGCGGCGTTGAGCCGAGCGCAGAGACCGCCAAAGACTTCAATCTGAAGCCAGGTCAGGTGGCGATTGTGGCGGAAGATTCCAAAGTGGCGCGTCAGCTGCTGGAGCAAGGCCTGAAAAGCATGGGCATCCCGGCGATTATGCATAACACCGGTTTGGAAGCCTGGATCAAAATTAACGAGATGCAGAAAGAAGCGGCAGCCAACGGTGAGTCGATCCACGACAAAATCGCACTGGTGCTGACCGATCTCGAAATGCCGGAAATGGATGGCTTTACCTTAACGCGCAACATCAAGCGCGATAACAACCTGCGCCAGATTCCGGTGGTGATCCACTCGTCGCTCTCCGGCAGCGCCAACGAAGATCACGTGCGTAAAGTCGGCGCCGATGGTTACGTGGCGAAGTTCGAAATCAACGAGCTGTCGAATGTCATTCACGGCGTGCTGAAAAAGCCGCGTTAATTACCATATCCAGGTGCGCATAAATGCGCACCTTACGAAAACCCTGCCCATATGTCGTAGGGTCGCCATTTATGGCGACCGCAAAACCCTTCACGTTTAGATCCAACAAAAAATCAACTTCAATACCATTAACCTTTCTGTGACGTACCTCTAAAAAATTAAAGTTAAAACATTAACAACCGATAACTGATAGCGCTTGCGCCGGTGCTGCCATACCAGTTTTGTCACGCTGCGCAACGATTTTCATCTTACAAAACATCAACCTGATGCGGGCGCCTTGCCTGCTTGTCCGTCTTGAAAACATCAATTTTTGGCATTACGGGGAGATCCAATGTTGAGCTTAAAAAATATGAAGGTCGGCGTCCGTCTGGGCATCGCCTTTGGTTTAGTGGTGGCACTGTTGGTCATCGTCGGCGTCACGTCGATTACCAAAATCAATAACATCAAAACCGGCATTACCTCGATCGTTGAAGATCGCTATATGAAAGTACGCCTCGGCTTTGACGTGCGTGACGGCGTGAACGAACAGATCAAATATCTGCGTGGCATCGTAATTGATACCACGCGCCCGCAATTCAACGAAAAACGCTACCAGCAATTGGCGGACGCCACCGATAAAACCAACAGCGCGATGAATAAAATCAAAGCGGTGCAGGTGACTGAAGTGGGTAAAAAGAAGATTGCCGGTCTGTTAGCCGCCAGCGACAAGTTTGAAGCCGAGAAGAAAGAGCTGCTGGATCTGGTACGTGCGGGCGATGCTGATGCCGCCAGCGCCTATGTGCTGAAATCCATTACCAGCACGCAGAATGCCTTTCTCGATAGCGCCGTGGCATTTGCTAACTCGCAGTCACAGCAGTTGGAGCAGGAAGGCGCACGAATTATTGATAACGGCTCATCAGCCATTGAGATGACGCTGATCTTCTCCGCCATCGCCATTGCGGCCGCCATCGTGCTCGGTTTTATGCTGACGCGTTCGATTGTGCGTCCGCTGAATGAAGCGGTGGAAATCGCCGGGAAAGTGGCGGCAGGCGATCTGAGTTCACATATAGAAGTGAGCGGTAAAGATGAAACGGCGGTGCTGATGCAGGCGCTGCAGGCGATGAACGACAACTTGCTGACCATCGTTTCCGATGTACGCGCCGGTTCCGATACCATCGCCGTGGCATCAAATCAGATCTCCAGCGGCAACATCGATCTTTCGTCGCGTACCGAACAGCAGGCCAGCTCGCTGGAAGAGACCGCTTCAGCGATGGAACAGATGACCGCCACCGTCAAGCACAACGCCGAGAACGCGCGTGAAGCCAATCAGCTGGTGGCCAATACCTCCAACGTGGCGAAGCAAGGCGGTGTGGTGATGGAACAGGTGATCGAGAAGATGGAAGCGATTACGCTCTCTTCGAAGAAGATCGTCGATATTATCAGCGTGATCGACTCCATTGCTTTCCAGACCAACATTCTTTCTCTTAACGCCGCCGTCGAAGCCGCACGCGCCGGTGAACAAGGCCGTGGTTTCGCCGTGGTGGCCACCGAAGTGCGTAATCTGGCGGCGCGTTCGGCGTCTGCGGCGAAAGAGATTAAGGTGTTGATCGAAGATTCTGTGGCGCAGGTTGATGAAGGTAGCCGTCTGGTGACGCACGCCGGTTCAACCATTGGTGAAGTGGTTAACAGCGTGAAAAGCGTGGCGGATATCATGAGCGAAATCACCATTGCCAGCAGCGAGCAGAGCAGCGGGATTAGCGAGATCAACTCGGCGATTACGCAGATGGAAGCGGTGACGCAGCAGAATGCCGCGTTGGTGCAGGAAGCCTCAGCGGCGTCGCAGGCGTTGCAGGAACAGGCCGATCGTCTGGCGCAGTCGATGAGTGTGTTTAAAACGGCGGCGGTGTAAAGATAAACAGGTCGCCATGAATGGCGTAATGCTTGTCAGATAAGCAGCGCGCTGACATCGCAGGGGTTCCGCCCGCTAAGCATCTGGCAGTTTCAGAATGCGTGAAGCAGGCGGCCGGGCTAAGGTCCGAAGGCGCGGACCTTAGCAATCCGCGCCTTGCGCCGTCCTCGCTGTTCCCTCGCTTATCCCTCCGGCCTGACGGACCGCTCGGATTCGCCTTCCTGGCTCATGCCGCGCTTTCGCCGACGTCCTGTCGGCTCATCCTGGCCGTCACTCTGCGCTCGGCGCTGCGGATGGCGCCCCACACCGCCGCCTGCGATGACATTGCCCAAAATGGTTTTTCGTCGGGTGCGCATTCATGCGTACCAGGTCGCCATGAATGGCGACCCTACGGGATTTATAGCGATTTTGAGTTAAGAATAGGCACGGCTGCTGCAGCGACGGTGTTGAGGCGACATCCCAAACCGCTGAGCGAATGAGGGATTCCAGGGCGAGCCGCATGGATGCGGCGAGAGGTGGCGCTGAGCAAGAGCGAATCGACACCGGTCCGTCAGGAATCGTGAATGAGTGAAGGTACCGCGCAGCGGCGGGTTGGGCTGGCGCAAGGCCCGGGAGTGCAGAGGGCGCGGCCAGGCGCTCTCTGCTCGGTCGCCGCACGAAGGTGCTGCAACTGCCTCAGCACATGGCGAACGAAAGTCGCTCAATGCTTAACTGAGCGCCATGAATGGCGACCCTACAATGCTAACTCACCAGCGACCAGGCAATCGACGAAATCGCCAGCACGCCGACAATCACCACAAACACGTTACTGATCTTCCCGCTGTACTGACGCATCGCCGGCACTTTCTGGATGGCGTACATCGGCATCAGGAACAGAATCATCGCAATGATCGGCCCGCCCAGCGTTTCAATCATGCCCAGAATACTGGGGTTCAGCGTCGCCACCAGCCAGGTGGTCAGCAGCATAAACGCGGTGGTCAGGCGATTCAGGCGCTGCGGCGTGACGGTTTTTCCGCGACTACGCAGTGACTTCACCACCATGCCGTTAAAACCTTCACGCGCTCCCAGATAATGCCCAAGGAATGATTTGGTGATCGCTACCATCGCAACAATCGGCCCCATCCACGCAATCATCGGCACATTAAAGTGGTTGGCTAAGTAAGACAGAATGGTGATGTTCTGATCTTTCGCCGCCTGCAGATCGGCGGGCGACAGGCTCAGCACGCAGCTGAAGACAAAGAACATCACCGTCACTACCATCAGTAGATGGGCGTTTGCCAGAATGCGCGAACACTTCTTCTCCGCGCCTGTGCCGTACTCATCGCGCTTAGCCACGGCAAAAGAGGAGATGATCGGCGAATGGTTAAAGGAGAACACCATCACCGGAATCGCCAGCCATAGCGTCATTAGAATGCCGTGGCCGCTTACATTCGCGTTTAACGATAACGTTTCCAGCGCCGCGCCATGCCAGTGCGGCACCAGATAAGCCGCCAGCAGCATCAGCACCGCCACAAACGGGAACACCAGAATGCTCATCGCTTTCACAATCATCTGCTCGCCAAAGCGCACCACCGTCATCATGCCGATGATCAGAATCAGCGACAGCAGCACACGCGGCGGCGAAACCAGCCCCAGCTGATGCACGATAAAGCTATCGACGGTATTGGTGATCGCCACGCTGTACATCAGCAGGATCGGATAGATGGCAAAGAAGTAGAGCAAAGTGATGACCTTGCCAGCGCCCACGCCGAAGTGCTCTTCCACCACTTCGGTGATGTCTTCGCCGGGATTTTTACCGGAGAGTACAAAGCGCGTTAACGCGCGGTGCGCGTAATAGGTCATCGGGAAGGCAAGAATCGCCATGATAATCAGCGGAATCAGCCCGCCTGCACCGGCGTTAATCGGCAGAAAAAGCACGCCCGCACCAATCGCCGTACCGTACAGACCCAGCATCCACACGGTATCACTCTTACGCCAGCCCTTAGCCGCCGTCTCAACGGTGCCAAGCGTACCGGTTTGTGAGTTGTCCATCTGTCTCTCCAGAATTTCAAGCTTTATCAACACGCAGCCACAAGGATGGCTGCTAATCATGGCAGGCTGCTCCGCCCGGCCGGAACGCAAAGGATGACGCTTCATGAGATGAAATTCACGCATCCTGATGTTTTACGCCGCACTAAATGCACGAAACATGCGCGCAATCGATTGCATGGGGCGCTATTTGACATGAGACGCGGGATGAGTGCAAGAAGGAGAAACGGAGAGTGTGCAGAAAGACGTGCGGAGAGTGGAAAGGTGTGGCAACGCTGGGCTGTTGCCACGGGTAGAGCTGATAACATCGGGTGAAACTCCCCCGGCAACTAGCCTCTGTACAACAAATGCGTCCAGAGACTAACACCGGGAGAATTTCAAATCAGAATGCGCGCATCCTGTAGAGTGCATAAAGAAAATAGTACGCTGTGAGTGTATTCAAATTCATAATCATGTACTTCAATTTTTCATTTTTATTCAGCAGAATGAAAATACCTTTTGAGTATTTACCCCGCTTTATTTCATTAATTTCCTGGGCAATATCCGCAGGTGAAAACGAAGAGTGATACATAGCGGTCACGATTTGCATATCCAGCGCGAGCACACGTTTGGAAATGCCCTTGAGGAAATAATCGAGATTGCTGGACTGATATTTACTGATGATCGAATCATACAGTGCGGTGAGAAACTGTTTACGCACTTTCAGTTCGCTGTATTGCACTTTACGCTTCGATAATGAACCCTCCACATCTTCATAATGATAAGCAGCGCCCGGCGTGACCAGGAAATTGCTAATACAGCTGAAGAATTTAAGGTTAAACAACAAATCCTCGCTCATGGAGATACCTTCCAAAAAGCGCAGGTTCAGCTCCTCAATAATCTGACGGCGATAACATTTGTTATGCAGATAACCGATGTTATCACTCATCTCCAGCTCACCAAGCACATAAGGAATGTCCTCGTTGCTGAAGAAGCCCGCCTGCGACACTTTGCCTACGCGGTTGTCGTTGAGGTTTCCCACCATCAAATCGACAGACTCCGCTGGCCAGGCATCGAGATTCTGTTTGAAGATCATCAGGAAGTTATCGTCCACCCAATCATCCGCATCAAGGAATAACACATATTCACCGCTGGCCTGCTGCATTCCGCTGTTTCGAGCAGCGCTGACACCGGCATTGATTTGGTGAATTACCGTGACCTGCGAATATGCGCTGAACTCCTGCAGAATATTTGCGGTTGTATCGCTGCTACCATCATTAACCACAATCACTTCGTAACTGCTGAACGTCTGTTTAAGCACGCTCAGCAAGGTACGTTTAATGGTTTTTTGTGAGTTATAGACGGGAATGATAAGACTAAATAGTGGTTTTTCATTCATGATAAACTCTCTTTACTGTCTGAGGTTTTGATATTGTTGAATAACAGCCATAGTTTCCTGGGGTTGATAAAGATTTGGTGAATACGCATTACCGGTTGAGCAGGGAAAAAGTAATTAAGCAGGGAGAACGATAAAAACTCGGTTACTACCACGCTCATGGCCGCGCCATTTAAACCGAAGTAAGGAACCAATAATAAAGAGGAGGCCACGCAAATTAATAACACCACGAAGGTTTTCTTCACTAAATAGCGATATCCGTTGTACTTAATAATGAAACGATCCATCACGCTGCTCAGCACCGCGCACATCGCACCGACGCTGAGTAACAGCGTTGGCGCTACCGCATCGAGATACTCCGCACCGTAGAAGTCCCGGATAAACCATCCGGACAATAACCAAATCGCCAGAATCACCAGCGAAGAGACACCAATCACCAGCAGATGTAATTTCTGCGCTTTGATAATTGATTGCCGATCGTCACGCTCGGCAAAGAACGCTGGGAAAAAGGAAGCCAGCAACGCATTGGGTAAAAATACCCACGCGGTAGCGAGCGTCAGCGCAACGGAGAAAATTCCTGCCTCTTTCACGCCAAGGAAATACGACACGCTGATTTGATTGACGCGGGTATAAATTGCCACCGCAATTACGGAAAACACCAGTGAAATACCTGACGCCACCATATAGCGTGAATATTTCTTCATCTGGCGCAGTGCCGGAATCGGCACCTGACGATGATATTTCAGGAATATCGCCAGCTTGATGGCAAACGGAATAAAGGTCGCCAGCACGATAGGAATCGATAATAGCTGCGGATCCAGTCCGTAATACGAAATAAAGAAGCGCACGGTTAAACTGATGGCCAAACCCACCAGATTGGCGATCACATTCAGGCGCGCATTGAGCATCGCCTCGTTGTAGATATTGACCAAATCGAGCGAAGAGAAAAGACAGGCAATCGCCGCCGCGCAGATAAACACCAGCGCTTCAGCGCTCCACTCTTCGCCCATAATCAACATGCCGCTGGCCGCCAGCACGCCATAAATCACCAGCACCAGCAGAAAGGTCGCCATCATTAAGCGCATGCCAGAGTGATGATTTTGCGATAAGCGTTTCAGCAGAATCACATCGCTGCCCATTAGCGCGATGCTTTGAATGAACTGAAATACCAGCATCGAGATCGAGATAATGCCGAAAGTGGTGGGCCCAACGTATTTAGCCACATAGGAGGTGACAAATATCAGGCCGAATACCGCAATCAGCTTTTCAGCGATCATCCACATGGAGTTTTTTAATTTATCTTTCACAACTTAACCTCAGCGTTTATTTCTGTGCCAGGCGGCGCAGACGCGATACCAGTCGTGGACTGACAAAAAACAGCGCAAAGTACAGGCTCCACGGATTGAGCATCAATCCTGATGTGAAATAGGACTTAAAGCTGCGGCGGTAGAGCGAGATATATTCATCAATAAAGGCGCGGCTGAATCCGTCGCTGTGCAGCGCTTTATAGATATAAGATGAGGTGACTTTTAAATAGAGATGGTAATAACAGCGATTATGCTGGGCGGATAAAAACGCCTGCATGCCATTAAACGAGCGCGCAAAGGAGAAATGCTTTTCCCGTAATGCCGATCGCGTGGCGGAGTTGGTGGATTCCACATAGTGATAAACCACTTGCTGGGTGAAGATCACCTGACGATCCTGTTGCAGATGCAGGTAATTGATCACGAACAGCAGATCTTCGAAGTTATAAATCTCTTCGTTAAAACTGAGCTGATGCTGACGAATCACATCACCACGAAACACCTTGTCGCAGATACCGTGACGCGGATTGAAATAGAGCAGATCGTTGATCGCCGCCGAAGCGGTCAGCTGGCGCGCGTCAGTGGTGTTGGCCGGGAAATCGAGCGGCTCGCCTTGCGGCGTGAAGTGCTGCGATTCGCCGACCACCATCGCGATGTTGTTTTGCATCAGCCGCACATAGGTGGCAAACGCGCTGGCTGGCAGAAAATCATCGGCGTCTAAAAAGCACAGCAGTTTGCCGCGCGAGGCACGAATGCCCTGATTGCGCGCCGACGAGACGCCGCCATTGGCTTGGTCGATGATATGAAAATGCGGGTAATGGGCGTAATTCTGTAATATCGCGAGCGAGTTATCGCTGGAGCCGTCGTTAATAAATATCACTTCAAAACGGCTCTCTTCCTGCTGAAGCAGGCTATCAATGCATCGTTCCAGATACGCCGCGGCGTTATACACCGGCACGATGACGCTGATTAAAACGTCGTTAACGGGATTTTGCATATAACCTCTGGACTCTGTCGGAGTAAAAGTTGCGGGCGAAAAAAGTAATCTATGAACATTGCAGTGATTAACACTGCGCGTTGCTTGCGCCCGGCTTAACATTTGTTGCTTGTCTATTTCAGAGTTTCCTCAGGTCAAATAAAACTGGCCTTTAATTCTCTCTAAAAAGTTCACTAAATAAGATAATCGCCAAATAAACCGTGCAGTTTCATTCTGTTTTCGTCAGCTAAACAAGGCAGGCTACCGCCCCAGGCTTGCAGCTACCTGTATACTGACCACAGTGAAACCCCTATTTTTGGCGTAAAGAGGCTGCGCTGCGCTCATAAGAGTTCAGTTAATTTTCAGCCAGTTACGTTTTTTCTTTTGGTAATTTGGCTTAACGCCATTACCACGCCAATCATGACGTACTTAAATTAAATTTTTATCTGCCTGGTAATGAACGTTAAAAAACGCTGGCGTCTTTATCGTGCTCATCACCAAAAACAAGAAATGCCGACCGGGGCTGAGAAGGTGCATCCAAAGACGGGCCTTCTCAACGAACGTCACGACATTAACGATATTTGCTGTATGCCCTGCACTTTAATAACGCTGGCGCGTCATTCGCGCGCCGATAAGTGCAAGTGGCGTTAATTCAGTACGGCTATCGCAGCCGCACTGCAAGAGGCTTGATGCCCAAAATTTGCGATCTAATTCAAAACTTTTCCCGGCATTCTCACCACTCGGGGTTATAAGGTCAATGGCTGCCGGGTTAAAACGGAATTTACTCAGAGAAAGGATGGATTAAATAGCGGCGCATAGATTAGCCGTGGTGAATTGGTTTTTTATTCATTGATTAGCGCCGCAGCAGGCGATCACCAGGAATAAGATGGGAATATCTCTGACATCGTGCCAACAGAAACCAGCGCCTAAGCCGCGCCGGGATTGAAGCCAGTTCACAACTCTGATGTTAGCCTGTCACAGCACGCATTTTCGCGTGCTAGTCTCCAGCCATGCCTCTCTCCAGTTTTCCTTTACTGCAGGTTGTATGAAACGCAGATTATCTTTCCAGGTAAAACTCTTCCTGTCGCTGGTGCTATTTTCCTGCCTGCTACTCGCCTTGCTGGGCACCATTCTGTTTCATTTTATCGATCGTCAACTGCATCACGATTTGGGGCAGCGCGCGCGGGTCCAGGCCAGTGAGATTGCGCTGATGCCCGGTCTGGCGGAGAAAGTGGCGCGCCGCGATATCGCCGGTATCGCGGCGTTGATCCAGCCGCTGCGTAACCAAAGCGATGCCAGCTACATCGTGATTGGCGACACGCAAGAACAGCATCTCTATCACTCGGAATCACCGGAGCGCCTCAATTTACCGATGATTGGCGGCGACAATGCCGAAGTGCTGCAGGGCAAAACCATCATCTCGGTGCGCAAAGGCGGCATCGGCGTGTCGCTCCGCAGTAAGGCGCCGATCTTTAATGCGCAGCATCAGGTAATTGGCATTGTCTCAGTGGGTTATCTCACCTCCTATATTGCCAATATCAACGTCAGCCTGCTGTGGCAGGCCAGCTTGTATGGTGTGGCGCTGTTGCTGCTGCTGTTTATCTTTTCGTGGATGTTTAGCCGCAACCTAAAAAAACAGATGTTCTGGCTGGAGCCGAAAGATATCGCCCTGCTGGTGCTGCAACAAAAAGCGCTGCTGGAAGCGATGTATGAAGGTGTGTTTGCGGTGAATGCGGAGCGGCAGCTGATTCTCATTAACCGCGCTGCGCGTGAGTTGCTGGATATCCAGCAGAGTGAGAGTGAACTGCTGGGGAAACCGCTGGATCAGGTGCTGCAAATCCATCCGGCGTTTTTAAGCCAGCATGAGGTGAAAACCCACGACCACATCACCGTGCTCAATCAGCGTCAGGTGATCGTTAACCGGGTAGCGATTGAGCTGGAACCCGGCGAGCCAGGCGGCTGGGTGTGCAGCTTCCGCGATAAAAACGACATCAACACATTGAGCAGCCAGCTCAGCCAGGTAAAACGCTACGCGGACAATTTACGCATAATGCGGCATGAACAGCTGAACTGGACCGCCACGCTGGTCGGCCTGCTGCAGATGCAGCGCTATGACGACGCGATGCGCTACATCCATGCGCAATCTGCTGGCGCGCAGCAGGTGCTGGATTTTGTCTCGGCGCGCTTCACCTCGCCCGCACTGTGTGGGCTGCTGCTGGGGAAATATGTTAGCGCGCGGGAAAAAGGCGTCGAGCTGAAATTTGACCCCGCCTGCCAGCTAACCCGCATTCCTGCCGCGCTGAGTGAAACGGCGTTGATGTCGGTGATCGGCAACCTGCTGGATAACGCGGTGGACGCCACGCTCAACGCCAGAAAGCCCGCGACACCGGTTGAGTTATATATTTCCGGTCGTAATCAGGAGCTGTTAATCGAAGTGGCCGATCAGGGTTGCGGCATCGATGACAGCATCAAACCGCACTTGTTTGAGCAAGGCGTCACCAGTAAACCTTCCAGTGGCGACGATATGCTTGGTGCAGAACACGGCATCGGCCTCTATCTGGCGGCGGGTTATGTGAAGCAGGCAGGCGGCAGCATTGAGATCAGCGACAACTCACCGCAGGGCACCATTTTCTCGGTGTTTATCCCGTTCCAGCCCGCCGCGTTAACAGGACTTTCTCATGAATAATGCTAAGCCGCTTGATGTGGTGATTGTGGAAGATGAGCCGCATCTGGCCGATCTGCATCGTGAATATATTGAGCAGAACTTTCATCTGCGCGTGGTCGGCATCGCCGCCACGCTGGCGCAGGCGCGCGAGTTGATTGCGTTACACCAGCCACGGCTGCTGCTGCTCGATAACTATTTGCCGGATGGTCAGGGCGTTACGCTGATTGACGATCCGCTGCTGAAACGCTTTGAGTGCTCGGTGATTTTCATCACCGCCGCCAGCGACATGCAAACCTGTAGCCACGCGATGCGCAGCGGCGCATTCGACTACCTGCTGAAACCGGTGTTTTTCCATCGTCTGCGCGCCTCGCTGGAACGCTTTATGCTGCAGGTGCAGACCATGCGCCAGATGAAAAACGTTGATCAGCAGGCGCTGGATAAGCTGTTTAATTTGCCAACCAGTGATGCGCCGTCAGCGCCTTCGACCAAAGGGATTGAAACCATTACGCTGGATCGGGTGAAGAGCTTTTTTAGCGCTGCACCGGAAAGTAGCTGGTCAGTTGAACAGGTGGTTGAGCGCGTTGGCATCAGTAAAACCACCGGTCGTCGCTACCTGGAATATTGCGTGGAGATCGGTTTTATTGGCGTCGAAATGCAGTACGGCAACATCGGCCATCCGCGACGGCTGTACCGCAAAATCCTGTGATCTGGCGCAGATCTCGCGCGCGGCCTGTCGTGGTTTTTATGGTGTTAATTGCCTAAACGACGCCAACAATCACACTTCGTGAAGATAACAATCCGTCACCTCTTGTGTGGAAAAGTCGATAGGCTATGTTGACCTTTAGTTCCTCAAATGTAACTAAAAGGTTAATTATAATGTCGAACACTTTCCCTCTGTCTCTGATTGCTGCAACTGTTTTTGTGTCTATGTCAGCGGTTGCTGCCCCGCCGCAAGGCTATCCAGCGGATTATCAAAGCGTGATTGATGCCGCCACCAAAGAAGGCAAAGTGGTGGTTTACTCCACCACTGATACCAAAGCTGCGGGGCCGCTGATCAAAGGTTTTGAAGAAACCTATCCCGGCATCAAAGTTGAATATAACGATATGAACAGCACCGAGCTGTACAACCGTTTTATCAGCGAACAAGCCTCGGGCGGCACCAGCGGCGACGTGGTGTGGAGCTCCTCAATGGATACCGGTCTGAAGCTGGCGACCGACTACGCGCAGGAGTACAAATCACCTGAACTGGCGCAGCTGCCGAAGTGGGCGGTGTGGAACAACAAAGCCTACGGCACCACCTACGAACCGGTGGTGTTCATCTATAACAAACGTCTGATCCCGGCCGGTGATGTGCCTGATTCGCACGCCGCGCTGGCCAAACTGATCGCCAGCCAGACCGACAAATTCAAGAGCAAAGTTACCACTTACGATATTGAGAAATCGGGACTTGGTTTCATGCTTTCAGTGCAGGATTACAAAGCCGATCCCAACTACTTCAAAACGCTGGCCGACGTGGCGAAAGGCGGTTTAGCCGTGCAGTCCTCCACCGGCACCATGATGGAAAGGGTTTCATCCGGTGAAAACCTGATCGGCTTCAACATCCTCGGTTCTTACGCTGAAGCGCGCGCTAAAACCGATCCGTCGCTGGGCATCTCTTATCCGAAGGATTACACGCTGGTGCTGTCACGCGTTTCGTTCATCAGCCAGCAAGCGCAAAACAGCCATGCCGCCAAACTGTGGCTCGATTATGTGCTGTCTGAGAAAGGACAAAGCATTCTGGCTAATCAGGCCGACATCCCTTCCCTGCGCAACGATATTGAAGGCAAAAACGACATTGATGGTATGACCAAAATGTTGGGCAACGCGCTGAAACCGATCCCGGTTGATGAAAGCCTGCTGGAATATCTGCAACCGAAAAAACGTCTGGATTACATCAAACAGTGGCGCGAAGCCGCCGGTAAATAACCGCCGTTATCAAGCGCGGCGACTGCGCCGCGCTCAGCTTTCTCTTATCTGATTTCGCCATTCAGGGTCTCAATATGCGTGCATTGCATAGAAAGTGGCAAAGCCTGCCGCGCGGCGTTGTGGTGCTGATAACCGCGCTGGTTATCTACGTTCCGCTGTCGTTTATCGTCATACAAAGTTTCTTGTCCGCGCCGTTCTTTGCGCCGTCGAAAGAGTGGAGCCTGGAATCGTTTGAATTTATTTTCACCGATCCCGACTTCTACAAAGCGCTGCGCAGCGGATTTATTCTCGCCTTTGGGCTGGTGATCATCGCCATTCCGCTGGGCGGTATTCTGGCGTTCCTGATGGTGCGTACCGATTTACCCGGCAGACGCATCATTGAGCCGCTGATCCTCGTGCCAATTTTTGTCTCGCCGATGGTGCTGGGCTTTGGTTATGTGGTGGCGGCGGGCCCGGTGGGATTCTTCTCGCTGTGGGCGCAATCACTACTCGGGTTCGTGCCGTGGAATATCTACGACATGTCGAGCATCGTGGTGATCGCTGGCCTGACGCACGTCCCGCACGCCTATCTGTATATCTCTTCCGCCCTGCGCAGCGTGGGATCGGATGTGGAAGAAGCCGCGCGTATTTCGGGTGCTTCGCCGTTGCAGGTGATGACGGCGGTAAGTTTGCCGATGGTACGCCCGTCAATTCTGTATGCCATCGTGCTGCTGTTCTTCCTTGGGCTGGAAGTGTTCGGTTTGATGCTGGTGCTGGGCGATCCCGAAGGCAACATGGTACTGGCCACCTATCTCTATCAGCTGACCAATAAACTCGGCACGCCGTCTTATCACCTGATGGCTGCGGTGGCGGTAGTGCTGATCTGTATCACCATTCCGCTGGTGATGCTGCAACGCCGCCTGATGCGCACCGCCAATCGCTTTGTCACCGTAAAAGGTAAAGCTTCGCAGGCGCGTGCGCTGCCGCTGGGCAAATGGCGCTGGGTGGCGGGCGCAGTCGTGGCGTTCTGGCTGACGGTGACCATTGGCGTGCCGCTGCTGGGCGTGGTGCTGCGTGCGTTTATCTCTAACTGGGGCGTTGGCGTTTCGATCTGGGATGAGCTGTCGATCAAGACCTTCCAGACCATCTGGGCGCAGCCCAACCTGCTGCGCGCAATCGTCAACTCAATGGCGATCGGCGTGATCGGCGGCGCGCTGGCGGTGGGTTGTTATCTGTTTATTGGTATCGCCATGCACCGTAAACCCGATAACACTACGCGCTTCCTCGATTACAGCGTGCTGGTGCCGCGTGCGGTGCCGGGTTTGCTGGCCGGTCTGGCGTTTCTCTGGGTGTTCCTGTTCCTGCCGATGTGGCTGGATAACTCGCTCAAATCGGGCTGGCTATCGGATTTCGTCTGGTCGCAGTGGCTGCGCGATCACCTGATCGTCTGGCTGCGTTCGCTGCGCAGCACCATCTTCAGCGTGTGGCTGGCCTACACCGTGGTGTGGATGGCGTATGGTCTGCGCCTGATCTCCTCAACGCTATTACAAGTGGGGCCGGAACTGGAAGAGGCGGCGCGCAGCACCGGCGCTACGCGCGGACAGATCACGCGTCACGTCACCATTCCGTTATCACGCTACGGCCTGATTGGCTCATGGTTGCTGATGTTCCTGATTTTCGAGCGCGAATATTCCACCGGCGTGTATCTGCTTTCGCCCGGCACGGAAACCATCGGCTCAATGCTGGTTTCCCTGTGGGCGGCGGGCGCGATTGATATCGTTGCCGCACTCTCCTTTATTAATATCCTGCTGGTCGTGGTTGGATTGGGTATTGCCCTGCGATTTGGAGTCAAATTACATGATTGAATTATCGGTCGAGAACCTGCACTTAACGTACGGCGACAATCCGGTGCTGAAAGGCGTGTCGATGAATTTGCAGCGCGGCGAAGTGGTTTCCCTGCTTGGGCCGTCCGGCAGCGGTAAAACTACGCTGCTACGCGCGGTCGCCGGGCTGGAGAAGCCGACTCAGGGCACCATTGTGATTGGCAACAACACGGTTTACGCCGGCACGCCGCGCAGTGAGATCCCAGCGGAAGAACGTAATCTGGGATTGGTGTTCCAGTCCTACGCGCTGTGGCCGCACAAAACCGTGTTTGAGAACGTGGCCTATCCGCTGAAGCTGCGCAAAGTGGCGACAGCGGAGATCACCCAACGCGTGCAGGATGTGTTGAACCAGCTTGGCCTCGGCCACCTTGGCAAACGCCATCCGCACCAGCTTTCTGGCGGTCAGCAGCAGCGCGTGGCGATTGGCCGTGCGCTGGTGTACAACCCACCGGTGATCCTACTGGATGAACCGTTATCAAACCTTGATGCCAAACTGCGCGAAGAGGCGCGCGTGTTCCTGCGTGAGCTGATCATCAAGCTGGGCTTATCGGCGTTGATGGTGACGCACGATCAAAATGAGGCGATGGCGATTTCCGACCGTATTTTGCTGCTCAATAACGGCAAAATCGAACAGCAAGGCACGCCGCAGGAGATGTACGGCTCGCCGAAAACCCTGTTCACCGCCGAGTTCATGGGCAGCAACAACCGGCTGCACGGCAAAATCACCGAGCTGCGCGACGGCAAAGCGCGCATCGAGGGCAAAGGCTGGGCGTTGTGGGGATTGGCGGGCGCGGGCGTGCAAAACGGCCAGGAAGCCACGGCGGTGATCCGCGTCGAGCGCGTGAAACTGGTTGAAGGGCCGGGCGAAAATCAGCTGGAACTGCCGCTGCTCACCAGCATGTATCTCGGCGATCGCTGGGAATATTTGTTCCGCACCTCAGGCGATGATTTTGTGATTCGCGCCTACGGCACCGAGGTGCGCGATCCGCAGCACTGCCATCTGGCGTTGCCGGAAAACCATGTGTGGATCTTCCCGAAAGGGTAAAGGACCAACGGGTCACGATGCATATCTTAATGTTCGTTTGTTAATCCGACGATGAAAGCGCTGGCCGGGGTCACTTTTGGTCCGGCGGTCCTCGCGCCGCTAGCGCGGTACCTTCACTTCGCTCGTCTGCCTGACGGACCGGCGAAGACGGGACTTCCATGTCCCGGCTTCGCCTTTCGCCCGCGTCCTGCGGGCTCTCCTGGCTTCCTCGCTTCGTTCAGCGCTGCGGATTGCCGGCCCAAAAGCGGCCCCGGCCTGCTTTGAAACTTCCGTGCGTGTTATTGAAAAGGGCACATTTGCCAGAGGCGCTGGCGCGTCTGCTGCGGCAAAAGGGCTATTCGCAGCGCTGAGGCTTTTACGTTGGGCCAGGAGCCTCACGCATGGATGCGTGAGGCAGTTCGGGGCCGGCCAGGACGGCCGATCCCCGAACGGTCCGTCAGGCACAATGTGAAAGCCGAAGGTACCGCGATAGCGGCGCGAGGACAGCCCGTGACGCAGCAAATGTGTCAGCGCCCGCACCAGATTTAAAGCAAAATGATTTCTTAACTGAAAAGCATTGAGGGAATTTCAATAACTTAATACTTCATCCTGAACGCTTCGGCCATCATTCCGATCTTGTGCATATTGTTATTATTGCGCGCCATTTTATGCGCTTCGGGTTTTAGGATGATCATCAGTAAATAGGCATCTGCATCCATCGCACCCCGGCAATAAACCAAATGGGCCTGATCGCTGGTGCGTTTGAACTGACGTAAGAATTTGGGAAAAGGTGCCTCCGCATCGGCAAGATGAATGTGAGCCACCTGTTCTTCTTTTACCAATGGGTAGGTTCGGTCATCATCATAAAGAGCATCCCGACCAAATGTATCGGGCAACTCTCCGTCTTTTTTGTAGGAAAGAAAATCCGCCGCCAAATCATCAAGCTCTTCCGGACTCAATTGCTGGCGGATCAAGGTTGATTTAAAAACCCTTATGCTCATTCGGTGAACTCTGTCAAATCCTTGTCAGAAGCGCCTTGCAGCAGTTTCTCTCCACTCTCCGCAATATCACTTAAGCGGTTAGCGTTGGGTCTGAATCGCGCCACGGTATGCACCTTTCCCTGTTTCTCTTCCAACAGATCAATAAGCTCTTCAAACACCTCAGCACTGATCATATAACCTGCGGGTCGGTTATTGGAGAGAACGGCAACCGGCTCATCAATGAAATACTTAGCGGGATTTTTCCTCAACTCAGTAATGTTTATCGATTTTTCTGCGAGAATGCGTTCCATAAAATTACCTCTCATCATATTTATTAAACACAGCATAATGCACATCAAAGTGTACATCAATTTTTGTGTTTAAAAATTATACGGAGGTGATTTAACGGACTTAAAGTAAAAATGCCGTTATTCCGTCTAAAACAAAAAAAGCGAGGCCGAAGCCTCGCCAAAAAGATGCCAGCCCTCAATCGTAATAAGGAAGTTTACGATCGACACCGTTAATGTTGACCAGCACAAAGCCCGTCGGCGCGGTGGCGTTGGTCGGCGTGCCGGCTGCCGTCGCGACGGTTAGCACCCCTTTCTCATTCGCCCCAATTCCCGCCAATCCGTTATGCAGACCAAAACGTGCCGCCGGTTTGAAACCGCCCAGCTTGGTGGTATCGGTCACCACCGAGAAGTCCTGCTGGAACAGCGAGCAGGAACCGGTATCAAAACGCGTTGGACCGGTACATTTCAGGTTCAGCATGGTATCGCCACTGTTGGCGCGCAGTTTTACCCACACCGCCGCATAGGTGGTGCCGACGCGGCTGTAGCGAATATCCAGCACCGCAGGTTGCCCCATGTGATAGGCATCGGCCCACACCGTTTCCAGGCGCTGCAGATTGACCCAGGTTTTACCGGTCGCCGCCACGTTGACCGGCGAACCGGCGGTGCCGGTGGGCTGGGTGGCATCCGCTTTACCAATAAACTCCATCACCCACTGCTGATTGGCGTTCGGGAAGAACAGCTGCCCGACGCGGTACCAGTTATCGGTATCGGTGTTATTGGTAATTTTGTAGCCGCTGTAATAGCCCGCGCGCAGCGATCCGGTCATGAAGGTGCCGTAGTTTTCGTCGCGACGATAGCCATATTCAAAGGTGGACAACCAACGTCCGGCGGCGGCATCCAGACTGAGTTTCGCACCGGATTGCAGGTTGAGCTGGCGGATCACCACGCGCGCATTGTTGAGATTCAACGGCGTGCCGCAATCCTCAATGTTCAGCGTATCTACCGTCCAGCCGCCGTCAGAGAGATCGCCCGGATTACGCGTGTGTTCGATCCACACGTTGCGAATAATCCCCTGCGTCACACGCGGCATGAAGAGCGTGGCGTCGCCATAACCGGTCTGGAAGTTACAGTTACACAGCTCAATCGCCGTGGAGTGATCCCACGCGCCTTTCGGCGAGTTTGACCAGCCAACATCAAACACGCGCGCATAGGTATACAGGGTGTAAATCTGGTCGAATTTACTGTCGAGGGTATCCAGCACTTTAATCACCGTACCGCCGTTATTCTGCGCGCGGAAACAGTAGATATTGACGGTGGTACCTTCGATGCAGGTGTTTTCGAAGAACGGCTGCACGTTGCTGCACATATCGGAGGTAATGGTGCTTTTGTTGGTGGTGATATCGGCGGATGCCTGGCCGTTCCACGCGATACCTCGAATGGAGGTACGACGCGCCTTCACCTTGAACACCGTGTTGGCACTTTTGTCGGAAATAATGGTGGTACGCGGCAGCGAACCCAGCTCCACATCATCACCTTGCAAACCGAAGAAGGCGCGCTCGGTGCCGCTGATGTCGATCGGGCTGATCAGGAATTTACCGCCTGGGAAACGCACCGGCAACGCGGTGATATTGCCCGAATAGTTTTGCGTCCACGCCAGCATGCGATTAAAGGCATCGGTATCGTTGGCGTAACCATCGCCTTTGGCACCGAAGTGATACACGTTGATATCCGACGGATCGTTAATCACGCGTTTCCAGTAAAAACCGTTACCGATCACCAGCGTACCGCCATCTTCAACCGCCGTTGTGGTGCCGATAAAACCGGTAAAATCACCGCCACCGTGAAAGGTGGAGTCCGCGTTGTAGCGACGTAAGAATGCCAGATCGCCGTTTTTGGCCGGAACAGTGGTGCGCAGTTCTGCGTAAGAGTTAACTTCGATCATTATAGCCTCCTCGGCTTTTCGGGTAGGTAATGCAAATGCAAGAGAGCAGCGTTAGTGAGCCGGTTGGCCGCAGTGCTGATCCCAAAGATCGTTGTGATTGTTGATGGCGCGCACGGTGCGAATGTCCATGCGCTCGGCGTCATTGCCGTGGGTGTAAATCGGGGAAAAAAGGGTACAGGCTGAGTCGATGACGACGGGGGCTTCAGGGCTGGTGATATTTCGACTGCTGCAACTTGTCGCGAGCAGCAGCGTCATCAAGATTAAGGTTGCTGGCTTCCACACGTTTGGCCTCCTCGCGCAGCTGTTGCTGCTGCTGGTTAACCGCTACCGCTTGCGCCGCGGCTTTATCGGCGCGCTCGACGGCGGATTTGGATGCTTGCTGCACCTTGCCGATTTTCTTGCCACCGAAGTAGCTGGCGACCAGCGCGGCAATCACGCCCGCCAGCGCGGCCAGCCAATGCCAGCTGCCGCCGAGCAATGTGGTGAGAAGTGTCATGCTTTTTCCTCCATGGCGATTTTCTGCTGGTTAAGGCCTTTCTGGCGGACGAACTGAGCAATCACGCCCATCGCCACCATAAAGGCACCAATCAGCCCCAAATAGTTGTGCGGCAGAATCTCTTTCACATCGGGTGGCATGCTGTTCCAGGCATCAAGCGCAGCGCTGGGAAACGATTGCACCCAAGCGCTGAGCATCGAACCAAGCGACGCCAGCCACACCGACCAGGTTTTGAATAACAGCCGCGCATGTTTGACGAACTCCAGCGTGGTAAAGCGCTGCATGATCAACACCACAATGATCACCAGCAGCACCGCAATGATAAAAATCAACAATTTCAGATTCATAGCAGCCCCCGATAGATGTCGTAGGTGCCGCTGCGCATTACTTCGGCATGGCGCCGCGCGCGGCCCGAAGTTTGACGCGCCCACAGGCTATCGAGCATGGCGTTCGCCGCACTGTTGAAGTCGCCCTGGGTAATCGCGGTGAGCATGCCGCGGAACATCGCCAATCCATCAATACCCAGTTGATAGCCCATGCTGATCAGCACATCGCAGCGCGCTTCATTGCATTTGGCCAGCGCCTGCTGCACCAGCGCACGTTGATGCATCTGCTGCACCTTGCCCTCGACAATGCACTGCTTCCACACATCGCCCACCGGACGCGGCACCTGGAAGATGTAGTTGCTGAGCGAGGCACCTTTGGGGCCAATGCGAATGCCGCCCGCGACCGTGGGGAAACCCTGCGTGTCGAGATAAGGCGCTTCGCGGTAACCCTCTTCAAAATTCAGGATGGCAATAATCTGGCTCATAGAAATTCCTCTTTGACGGGCGCAACAGTCCGAAAATGGCTGCGCAAAACGGCAAAAAACATAAATCTTGCTGATCGTTTAAAACATTGAGCGCGTTGTCAGATAAGCGAAACGCTCAAGAATGGTTAAACAGTGAGCAACAATGAAACGTTCCGTTTAAAACTGGGGAAAGTGATGCAGGTTTAGCGCACGGCGTACAAATAAACATGGGGCAAACAGCAGTTATCAGCGCTCGCCTGTTCCTGCTGAACGCGAACGGGCGCTAACACGGCGCAATCAACGCGCGACAGCGTCTGGCGCTGGCAGATACGCTCAGCAGTACGCAGGGTGACATTTTCGTATTCGATGCCGAGTGCGCTATCGATGCTGCGCTTAAGGCGGCTGAGGGACTGGCGTCGCCGATGGCGGCGCGTGCGTGCATTGCCGGTAAATACTGACTTCCCGTACTGGATAATCGCCATAACTCCTCCTGTTAATGAGTCTTTGGCGATGGGGTGGCAGGCATGGCGATGCGGCTGATGCCGACGCGTTCGCTGTTCCTCTGGAAAATACTCGACGTCAACTCACCCGGCTGCATTCGCGGCCAGGGTGAAGTAGAGGAGAGTGAAAAACAGAGGGCAACTGACAACGCTGCAAAGTGCGTATCCACCCCATCCCAAAGTTCACTAACTTTGGATGGTATGTATCGCGCTTGTGCAGCGCCTCAATTGTTTAAGAGCGGGCTCATCCGTGAGCAGATATGTTGTCCATCCATGCTCAAATTATTAACAGGTTCTAATGCATTGGCAAACACCAATGGTTAATTTTTTATTTACCATCAGTTAAATTTATGATTTCAGCCAAAATATTTTTTTGTCGCAATCTGGCGTTTTGTGATCAGCCTAGAATTTGATAATCCCGCGCCTGGCTCATGATCACCCGCGCCACCACTTGCAGCGTCCTGGCTTCTTCCAGCGTGAGATACCAGGTTTCATAGCGCTTGTTATCGGAGATCACTGCGACTTTTTTGTGCTGAAGTTGCAGGCGTTTGAGATAGAGCTGATCGTCAAGCGTGAACAGATAAATGCCATCGCCGTCGAAGCGATGCACGCTGATATCGACAAACAGCTGATCGCGCGGCGCAAAGGTGCCAGCCATCGAATCGCTATTGAGTGCGATGAGGCGAATATTCTCGGCCGGGCGGCCGTTAAACAGCACCCGCGCCTCTTCCAGCCCATATTCAATGGCTTGAATGGTCTCCACCAGTTCATCGCGCGTAGAACTACTGCGCACGCCGTGCTGGCCGATATCCAAACTTTCAACGCGAAACAGATGCTGTGGATTCACCAAACTGCGCTGCGTTAGCAAAGCGGCCGGTTTTTCCATGCCAAATTGCAGCCACTCAACGCGCACGTCGAGTAACTGGCTAAGCGCCAGTAAATTATTATCATCAGGTATCGATTGTCCGTTAAACCATTTCCACACCCCCGGCGTTGAGATCTTGCATCCCCTCTCTTGCAGCGCAAGCGCAACCTGTTTGTTTCGTCCATGTCCGACAATTCCCGCGCTTTCGCATGCGGCAATCAGCCTGGCAGTGAATGCTTGTCTCGTACTCTCTTTTTTAACCATCAGTTAATAATCTGCCTTCAGTAAAAGACTGAATGTTATTTTCATTTTTGCTACCAGTTCATTTTATATTACCGGCAGTTTACTACCCAACCGCTTTTATCAATGAAGCTGGACAATCATTATCCCTTTCGCTTAGGCCGAAACCAGTGTTCAGTGCTATATCGCTTGTTCTGACAGGGGTTTTCAGGATTGTTCTGTAGCTATAAGACCAGCATCTAAAGGAAAAAATGGGTGAAAAGCCGCGAGCCCGCCATAGATGACAGAAATAAATCAAAAAGCTCTTGGAATGAGTGGATCGAAAGCAAAAAAAATGGGCACCGTTTTCGGTGCCCATTGTCATGCAGAGGCGAACATTAACGACGCAGCGTATCGTCGCCCCACCCAATCCATTTGTAGGTGGTCAACGCTTCAAGTCCCATTGGACCGCGCGCGTGCAGCTTCTGCGTGCTCACCGCCACTTCGGCCCCAAGGCCAAACTGACCGCCGTCGGTGAAGCGTGTGCTGGCGTTAACGTATACCGCCGATGAGTCAACCTGGTTGACGAAGCGATTGGCGTTGCCAATGCTGCGCGTCAGAATGCCATCAGAGTGCTGCGTGCCGTGTTCACGGATATGCGCGATGGCTTCACCGATATCCGCCACCAGCTTGACGTTCAGATCGTTGGACAACCATTCGTCATCATAATTTTCTGCTTTCACCGCTACCACCTCGGCGGCACCGTTTTGCAGCAGCGCCAGCACATTTTCGTCGGCGTGCAGCGCAATCTTCTCCTGTGCCATGCGCTGCAGGAAGGCAGGAATGAAGTTGTCCGCCTGATCGCGATGGATCAGCAAGGTTTCGAGCGAGTTGCAGGCGCTTGGACGCTGCTTCTTGGCATTAACGATCACTTCCAGCGCCGCCTCAGTCTCCATGGTTTCATCGAGATAGAGATGGCACACGCCGATGCCGCCGGTGATTACCGGAATGGTGGAGTTTTCACGGCACAGCTTGTGCAAACCCGCGCCGCCGCGTGGGATCAGCATATCGACGTAGCGATCGAGCTTCAGTAGCTGATTCACCAGCTCGCGATCCGGGTTTTCAATCGCCTGCACCGCGCCCGCCGGTAAACCGTGCTGGGTCAGCGCATTCTGGATCACGCGCACCGTGGCGGCGTTGGTGCGATAGGTCTCTTTGCCGCCGCGCAGAATCGCCGCGTTGCCGGTTTTCAGGCACAGCGATGCCACATCAACAGTCACGTTAGGACGTGCTTCATAAATCACGCCAACCACGCCGAGCGGCACGCGACGACGTTCAATGCGCAGGCCGCTATCGAGCTGGCCGCCGTCAATCAGCTGACCAACCGGATCGGCCAAACGACACACCTGACGCACGTCATCGGCAATGCCTTTCAGGCGCTGCGGGTTGAGCGTCAGGCGATCGAGCAGCGCTTCGCTCATGCCGTTTTGGCGCGCATCCGCCAGATCCTGCTCGTTCGCCGCCAGGATGTCCGCGCTTTCCGCTTCAAGACGATCGGCGATACTCAGCAGCACCTGATTTTTTTGTTCGGTGGAGAGTTCCGCCAGTTTGTACGACGCAGCACGCGCCGCTTTACCCATCTCTTCTAACATCATCCGCTCCTTAACTGACGATCATGTCGTCGCGGTGTACCGCTACCGGGCCATATTCGTAACCGAGGATCTCGCCGATTTCCTGGCTGTGATGACCGGCAATCATGCGCATGGCATCGCTGTTATAGCGCGTGACGCCGTGGGCGATATCACGCCCTTGCAGGTTGCGAATACGGATCACTTCACCGCGCGAGAAATTGCCCTGCACGTCACGGATGCCTTTTGGCAGCAGCGAACTGCCGCGCTCCAGCATCGCGGCCAGCGCGCCATCATCAATGGTGATTTCGCCTGCCGGCGGTGCGCCAAAGATCCAGCGCTTACGGTTCTCCAGCGGCGACTGCTGCGCGTGGAAACGCGTGCCGACCGGTTTGCCATGCAGCACATCGCTGATCACGTCCGGACGACTGCCAGCGGCGATGATCACATCGATCCCCGCGCGACAAGCGACGTCCGCCGCCTGCAGTTTGGTCGCCATGCCGCCGGTTCCGAGGCCAGACACGCTGCCGCCCGCGAGCGTGCGTAACGCATCGTCAATCTGGTGCACGTCGCTGATCAACTCCGCTTCTGGATTGGTGCGCGGATCGGCGGTAAACAGCCCTTGCTGATCGGTCAGCAGCAGCAGCTTATCTGCGCCACCGAGCATTGCCGCCAGCGCCGACAGATTGTCGTTGTCGCCCACTTTAATTTCGGCGGTCGCCACCGCATCGTTCTCGTTAATCACCGGCACGATGTGGTTGTCGAGCAGCGCGCGCAGCATGTCACGCGCGTAGAGGAAACGTTCACGGTCTTCCATATCGGCGCGCGTCAGCAGCATCTGCCCGATGTGAATGCCGTAAATCGAGAACAGTTGTTCCCACAGCTGGATCAAACGGCTCTGCCCCACCGCAGCCAACAGCTGCTTTGAGGCGATGGTAGGTGGCAGTTCGGGGTAACCAAGGTGTTCGCGTCCGGCAGCAATTGCGCCAGAGGTGACGATAACAATGCGATGGCCTGCCGCGTGCAACTGCGCACACTGACGAACCAACTCCACCATGTGCGCCCGATTCAGCCGACGCGAACCGCCGGTGAGGACGCTAGTACCCAACTTGACCACAAGGGTCTGACTGCCACTCATGTTTTTCCTGCCATGTAAGAAAAAAATCTGCGAAGGGACGTTTTATCAGGAGTGAGCAAGGAAGCCAACAACAGCAAGGGGAAAAGCACAAAAATCCCCTGACAATGCGGTAGACCAAAAGTTCGCGATTAACAAGAAATCCGAAAAACTGTCATAAAACTTTCATCACCTACCGGTAAAAAGTTCCGTGTTTTACAAAACCTTTCACGGGTACAACAAATTTTACTCATTGGGATTGATAGCAAAATGAAGAAGAGCACACTGGCATTAGTTGTATCAGCGCTGGCACTGGCTTCCACCGCAAACGCCGCAGAAGTTTATAACAAAGATGGTAATAAACTGGACTTCTACGGCCGTGTTAAAGCTGAACACTACTTCAGCGATAACGCGTCAAGCGACGGCGACAAATCTTACGTGCGTATCGGTTTCAAAGGCCAGACGCAGATTAATGACCTGATGACCGGTTACGGTCAGTGGGAATATCAGTACAACGTAAACAACTCTGAAGGTTCAGACGCCAACGCAGGCAACAAAACCCGTCTGGGCTTTGCCGGTCTGAAATTCGGTCAATACGGTTCATTCGACTACGGTCGTAACTACGGCGTGCTGTACGACGTAGAAGCCTGGACTGACGTATTCCCAGAGTTCGGCGGTGACGGTACGGCGCGTACCGATAACTTCATGACTGCGCGTGCAACTGGCGTGGCCACTTACCGCAACAGCAACTTCTTTGGTCTGGTTGATGGCCTGCGCTTCGCGCTGCAATATCAGGGCAAAAACGACTCTACCAGCGCCAACGCCCGTGGCAGCATCACCGATACTTCTCGTCAGAACGGCGACGGTTACGGTGCGTCACTGGGTTACACCATCGCTGACACCGGCATCAGCCTGATGTCTGCCATCACCTCTTCTGACCGTACTAACCAGCAGCAGCTGCAAGCGCTGGGTAGCGGTGATAAAGCGGAATCATGGGGCGCGGGTATCAAGTATGACGCTAACAGCATCTACCTGGCTTCTATCTACACCGAAACCCGCAACATGACGCCAATCGGCACCCGTGGTTTTGCTAACAAAGCGCAGAACTTCGAAGTGGTCGCGCAGTATCAGTTCGACTTCGGCCTGCGTCCGTCCCTTGGCTATATCCAGACCAAAGGCAAAGACATCGAAGGGATTGGTGACGAGGATCTGGTTAAATACATCGACGTGGGCATGACTTACTACTTCAACAAAAACATGTCGACCTTCGTGGATTACAAAATCAACCAGCTGGATGACAACAACAAGCTGAACCTGAACAACGATGACGTTGTGGCGGTTGGCTTAACCTACCAGTTCTGATTTAGCTGTAGCTGTACCCTCGCTGTGTCTATAAAAAAAGAGCCGGCTCATCACCGGCTCTTTCCTGTTTAAACCCTTAAATACTCATCAGGCGCTCAGTTTCACCGGCTCTTCTTTAAAGCCTTCCGCCGGTCGCAGATCGAGTTTCTGTTCCAGCAGCATCGCTTTCAAGCGCTCATGGAAATTACGCAGCGTGCTTTCCACTTTGGCATTGTTCTCTTTGCCTTTGATGGTTGCCGCGCCCCAATCACCCGCTTTATCAAACAGGCCAAAATGATATTCGTAAGTGAAGTGATCTTCATAGGCTTCCAGCGTCATCCACCAGCCCCAAAACTCACGCAGCTCTGGTGCAGGCTTGACGTTGACACACGCAGCCAGGCAATCGAAGAAAAAGCGTGTCTCTTCACATTTGCCTTCACGGATATACGGCCCCAATTCGGTGAAGCGCTTAAGCAGGCGACTACGGGGGTGACCACTCGGTAATGTCATCTATTTTCCCTTAACCCTTTAAATTGCACTTCCAGCTTTCCATTAAACCTAAAAATGGAAAATCCCGGATATAAGTAGTAGCAGAGTTCAGGGATTTCGCCAGCTAGCTTTTCAACTGTTTTTCCAGCCAGTCACAAATTTGATTCAGCGCTTTGTCAAAACTGGCAAAAACCGGCTTGGCCGGAATCGCCAGCGTCTTGCCCTGCGAGGATGAGTTAGCGATCAACTGCGCGTCCGCTTCCGGACCGAAAATATCATCCGGCCAATAAGCCGCCAGCATCGGCGTGGGCGTGCGGCGGCCGAGTAAGCCTTGCACTTTTAGGGAGTAGCGATTGAGCTCAATGCGCAGATTGCTGTCGGAAGTAGAAGACATCCCCAGGCGGCTCGCCAGCATATCCATATACATATCCGGCAATTGCTGCTGTTGTTGCGCATCGACAAACACGCTGTGCACCATCGCACCCAGCGTCGCCACCGCGCGGACTCGCGGCACTTCCAGATAGGCCAGACGCGTCGCCACATTGGCACCGAAACGGTAGCCCAGCAGCGCCACGCGAGTGTGATCGATCCACGGCACATTGCTCAGTTCACGCAGCACCTGCTGATGCACCTGGCTGGTATCCTGATTGAGCATCCATTTGCTACTGAATCCTACCGACGGCATATCCAGCGTCAGCATGGCGATGCCGCGCGGCGCGAGATAGTCGTGGAACAGGCGATAGTGATCGCTCTGCAGCGAATCAAGGCCGCCGCACAGCAGCACCGTGGGATATGGCGCTTCGGCCTGCGCAGGCATGTGCAGGAAGCCCGTTACCGGACTGCCGCCGCTCATTGGGAAGGTCAGGGATTTCAGTTCGCCCGGCAGACGCTGCGTGGCCTCTTCGTAGGCGCGATTGGCCAGCACCTGCGCCTGATCCGCCAGCTCATCGCCTTTAATGTAAGGATAAGCCGCGAGGCTGAATAGATTGGCAGCGTGCAGCCAATGCTGGCCTGCGTCGTCATGGTTCTCGCTTTCTAACGCGCGCTGCTGCCAGATGGCCGCCTGCTTCGACCACTCATAATTCCAGTTGCCACCGCGATAACCAATCACGGTATCGAGCAAGGCTTCATTGGTGCGTTCGAACTCGCTCACTGCAATACGCGCCAGCACTTCGCTGATCTCCTGCGGCGACAACCCGCGCCACGTCCACAACAGCTTGTTCAGCATGCGATACCAGCCGCGCTGCGTATCGCCTTCGAGGGCGTTATGCACCTGCACGGCGGCGTGATGCTGGCGGTGCACTAATGAGGAGGTTTCCGGGTGTTTAAAACGCGGTTTGAACAGTTCTTCGCTCAGGTTTTTATCAGACATCTCAGCTATTCTCCTGCCAACAACGTGGCGATGGCTAAGAGTGTACTGCACCCGTGATACGCGCGCGAGGCGCAGAAAGCACAACGCCCGGCATAACCGGGCGTTGTTTGCGATGCATCAATCAGGCGCCTTTGACGATTGGCGGGATGTAGACCACGCCCATGTCCCAAGGCTGCTCGATCCAGGTGTTCTGCGGGATATCGACAATATAGTCGTCCACCAGCGCACGACCAGCTGGCTTGGCGAAGATGGTGCAGAAACGCGCTTTTGGATACATATCGCGAATCGCTTGCGCGGTGCCGCCGGTATCCACCAGGTCGTCAATCACGATGAAGCCTTCACCGTCGCCTTCGGCACGCTTCAGCACTTTCATTTCGCGCTGATGATCGTGATCGTAGCTGGAGATGCACACGGTATCGACGTAGCGAATACCGAGTTCACGCGCCAGCAGCGATGCCGGAACCAGACCACCACGGCTTACCGCGATGATACCTTTCCACTGTTCCACAGGAAGCAGGCGCTGGGCAAGTTTACGGGCATGGATTTGCAACATGTCCCAGGTTACGACGTATTTTTCGCTCATATAAAGGAATCCCGGCCAAGAAACTTGGCTTAAAAAATATGCAAGGGGGAAAAGGTTGCGCGAGATTATAAGGATCTGACGCCTTAAAAACCAGCATCTGTCTTACTGGTTGCAGGTTTTTAGCGCGCCTGATTACGCACCCGGCGAGAAACAGTGATATTCTCAGGCCCATCACGTCAGATGTTCTGACGACGATTTTTACTGGAAACCCGCGTGCGTGCGGTCTGTCCGCCACGCTGACACAGGAGATGCATGGTGTCTGAATTGTCGCAACTTTCACCCCAACCGCTGTGGAATATTTTTGCCAAAATCTGTTCCATTCCGCACCCTTCTTACCACGAAGAAGCACTGGCCGAATACATTGTCGGCTGGGCAAAAGAGCAAGGTTTTTGGGTTGAGCGCGATCAGGTTGGCAACATCCTGATTCGTAAACCCGCTACCGCCGGTATGGAAAAACGCACGCCGGTGGCGCTGCAGGCGCACCTCGATATGGTGCCGCAGAAGAACAATGACACGGTGCACGACTTCACCAAAGATCCGATTCAGCCGTATGTTGATGGCGAATGGGTGAAAGCACGCGGCACCACGCTGGGCGCGGATAACGGCATTGGTATGGCGTCTGCGCTGGCGGTGCTGGCTGACAACAGCCTGATCCACGGTCCGATTGAAGTGCTGCTGACCATGACCGAAGAATCGGGGATGGACGGCGCCTTTGGTTTACAGCCGAACTGGCTGCAGGCCGACATTCTGATCAACACCGACTCGGAAGAGGAAGGTGAGATCTACATGGGTTGCGCCGGTGGTATCGACTTCATCACCACCTTACCACTGACGCGTGAAGCGATTCCTGCGGGCTATGAAACCCTGAAGCTGACGCTGAAAGGCCTGAAAGGCGGTCACTCCGGTGCCGACATTCATCATGGTCTCGGCAACGCCAACAAACTGCTGGCACGCTTCCTCGCGCTACACGCGCGTGAACTCGATGTGCGTTTGATCGAATTTACCGGCGGTACGCTGCGTAACGCTATCCCGCGTGAAGCTTTCGCTACGCTGGCGATCGACAGCCATAAAGTTGACGAACTGAAATCGGCTGCGGCCCATTTCCAGGCAACGCTGCTGAACGAACTGGGCGTGAAAGAGAAGAACATCGCCGTTGTCGCTGAGTCGCTGGCGCATCAAGGCCAGGCGCTGAACGCTGACAGCCGCGATCGTTTCCTCAACCTGCTCAACGCCACACCAAACGGTGTGATCCGTAACTCCGACGTGGCGAAAGGCGTGGTGGAAACCTCGCTCAACGTTGGCGTGGTGACTATGGACCAGAGCAATGCCGAAATCATCTGCCTGATTCGTTCACTGATCGATACCGGCAAAGATTGGGTGGTTGAAGTTCTGACCTCGCTGGCCGAACTGGCCGGGGCGAAAAGCGCACCAAAAGGCGGCTATCCGGGCTGGCAGCCTGATGCCGATTCACCGGTGATGGCGCTGACGCGTAAAACCTACGAAGCGCTGTTTGGCAAAACGCCGAACATTCAGGTGATTCACGCCGGTCTGGAGTGTGGTCTGTTCAAAAAACCGTATCCGAACATGGATATGGTTTCGATTGGCCCAACCATCACCGGCCCGCATTCGCCGGATGAGCAGGTTCACATTGAAAGCGTGGGTCTGTACTGGAAACTGCTGACTGCGCTGCTCAGCGTGGTGCCAGAAAAAGCGTAAGTTTTGAATTTCGCGACAAACCCGGCTTCGGTCGGGTTTTTTATGCCTACAACCCCAGCACCAACTGCCGCTCCAGCTGAGGATCCACCATCGTGACATGCAATCCCACCAGCCGTACGCCGCGCCCTGCTCTGCGTTCGTCCCACGCCTGACGTGCAATCGTGATCATGTCTTCTTTATTCAGCACCGACCAGACATGCTCCTGCGTGGTTTGCTGGAAATCATTGAACTTGAGTTTCACACCTTGCCGGGCGATCTGTTTATCCGGCTTGATGGCGGTTAAGCGGCGATCCAACTCAGCATAGAGAAAATCAATAATCTCCAGACACTGCTCCCAGCTGTGAATGTCTTCCATTAGCGTGCGTTCAACGCCAAGCGATTTGCGTTCGCGCTCAACCACCACATTGCGCTCATCAACGCCGTTGCTGCGCTCCCACAAGATGCGGCCAAACTTGCCAAAGCGTTTGAGCAGCAAAGCCAGATCGGCACGCTGCACATCAGCGCAGGTACGCAATCCCATCTCTTCCAGCTTTTTGGTCGCCACTTTACCGACGCCAGGAATTTTGCTCAGCGGCAGCGTGAGTAAAAAATCGGACATCGCGTCAGGCGTTATCACATATTGCCCGTTGGGTTTGTTGAGATCGGAGGCGATCTTGGCGAGGAACTTGATCGGCGCGATCCCGGCTGAAGCGGTTAACCCGGTTTCACGCAGAATATCAGCGCGAATCGCCTGCGCCATTAAGGTCGCCGAACCGTGGCAATGCAGGCTATCGGTAACATCCAGATAGGCTTCATCCAGTGAGAGCGGTTCAATCAGCGAGGTGTAACGCGAGAAGATGTCGCGGATTTGGCGGGAGGCTTCTTTATAGGCATCGAAGCGGCCAGGCAGCAGCCGCAGATGCGGGCAAAGTTTGAGCGCCATGCCGGTCGGCATTGCGCTGCGCACGCCATATTTGCGGGCTGGATAGTTAGCAGTACTGATCACACCACGCTGCACGCGACTGCCGCCAATGGCGATCGGAATATCACGTAAAGAGGGATCGTCGCGCATCTCAACCGCTGCGTAAAAGCAGTCCATATCGACATGAATAATTTTGCGCATACGCCCTCCTGAGCACTGGATAAGTATACAGCAGCGAAAAATATCGGCAATAATTGTTGAGAGAGAGATTAAAGTTTACAAATTAGTGGTCGTATTCCTTTTAGGAACGCGCCATTTTCTCGGACACTGGCTTGATTAAAAGCCAGACAATGTTAATGTTGCGCTGCGATAGCGGATATTTCCGATAATGCAATACCCGGACGCTCAGCGTCATCGTCTCTCTTCAATTCAAGGTATCTACAGAATGGGCAGAATCGCATTAACGCTTGCGATGATTCTTATGCCAGTCCTTAGCTGGGCAATTAACCCCGAGCCTACGCAACCGCTGGCTCCGGTGAGCAAAGAGTTAAAGAAACAACTAATTGGCACCCCCGTTTTTATTCAGATTTTCAAGGAAGAGCGTACGCTGGAACTGTACGGCAAAATCGGTAATGAATATCGTCTGCTGGACAGCTATCGCATCTGTAATTTCTCTGGCGGTTTAGGACCTAAACGTCGTCAGGGCGATTTCAAAAGTCCGGAAGGCTTTTATAACGTCAAGCTGAATCAGTTGAAACCGGATAGCCGTTTCTATCGCGCTATTAACACCGGTTTCCCGAATCAATACGATCGCGCTAAAGGTTATGACGGTAACTATTTAATGATTCACGGTGATTGCGTATCGATTGGTTGCTACGCGATGACCAATGCGTCAATGGATGAGATCTTCACCTACACCAACGCCGCATTGCGCAATGGTCAGCAAGAAATTCAGGTCAACATCTATCCGTTCCGTATGACCGACAGCAATATGCAGCGTCATAAATACTCGACCTACATTAACTTCTGGCGTGAACTGCAGCCGGGCTATGCGTACTTTGCCAAGTACCGTGTGCCGCCAACGGTGAATGTGACGGCCACCGGCCAATATGCGGTGAACAGCACGCCGGTGATCGCTACACCGGATGCTGCCTCGAAATCATTCCTGGCGCTCACCCAGGCAAAATAATGCCCACTCGCCTGGCACTATCCGGTGCCAGGTTTCATTGCCTGTCAGCGGTTGCGTGGCAATCACCGTCACCACATCCTGCGGCGTCGTCTGCTGCTGAAAATCAATCTCCACATCCTGATCGAGCAGCGTGGCTTTGCCAAACGGCGCACGGCGCGTAATCCAGTAGAGATTGGTCGAACAAAACGCCATCAGGTAGCGCCCATCCGATAACAGCATGTTAAACACGCCCTTCTCACGCATTTCTGCTGCCAGCTCGGCAATGTAGCGGAACACCGCTGGCCAGTTGCCCGGCGTGCGTGGATAGCGCTCGGTCAGTTTGTGCAGCATCCAGCAGAACGCTTTCTCGCTGTCGGTTTCACCAATTGGGCGGAATGGCCCGGTATCCAACTGACGATAACCTTTAAGCTGGCCATTGTGTGCGTAGGTCCAGTTGCGGCCCCACAGCTCACGCGTGAACGGATGAGTATTCTCAAGCGACACTTCCCCGCGATTCGCCTGGCGGATATGCGCCACCACGGAATGCGATTTGATCGGGTATTCCTGCACCAAACGGGCAATCGGCGAGTTAAAGCTCGGCTGCGGATCTTTGAAGGTGCGGCACCCTTTTCCTTCGTAGAACGTGATGCCCCAACCATCTTTGTGCGGCCCGGTTCCACCGCCACGCTGCACCAGACCGGTAAAACTGAAACAGATGTCCGTGGGGACATTGGCGCTCATCCCGAGCAATTCGCACATAGCAACCGCCTTAAGTTAGATCCTCTCGCACACGGCGAGAGGAACGCATCATTACTTAACCATCTCTTTTTCAATCAACAGCATCAGGATGTGGATCACTTTGATATGAATCTCCTGAATGCGGTCGGCATAGCCAAAGTGCGGCACGCGAATTTCAATATCCGCTGAACCTGCCATCTTGCCGCCATCTTTACCGGTCAGAGTAATCACTTTCATGCCTTTCGCGCGCGCAGCTTCCACCGCTTTGATGATGTTGGCGGAGTTACCGGAGGTTGAGAGGCCCAACAGCACATCACCTTCGCGACCAACCGCTTCGATATAGCGCGAGAACACATAGTCGTAGCCAAAATCGTTGCTGACGCAAGAGAGATGGCTGACATCAGAAATGGCAATCGCCGGGTAGCCAGGACGGTTTTCACGATAGCGCCCAGTCAGCTCTTCAGCAAAATGCATGGCATCGCAGTGCGAGCCGCCGTTACCGCAGGAGAGCACCTTGCCGCCCGCTTTGAAGCTGTCGGCCAGCAGCACTGCGGCGCGCTGAATCGCGTGAATGTTGGCTTCGTCACTCAGGAAGTTGTTAAGCGTATCGGCTGCTTCATTGAGTTCTGAGCGAATAATGTCCTGATACATAGGGATGTCCTTTAGAGGAAAGATTGACCCGGCAAGTTTAACGGAATGGGGCTACGCCGCAAAGCGCCTGCATTCAGTAAAAGCGCGGCGCTTTGAGGAAGTTTGGCAGTTGTTGCGCATCGTGCAACGAATTTGTGAGATGTGTTGTAATTGCGATGTAAACAGATTGATAAATTTTGCCCCATATTCTAAACCTACACCCATAACAGGTCAGACCTCTTACTACTTATGGAGTGGTTCATTATGTTGGTTGCCTCAATCGTTGCGACGCTAATCCTGCTTAGCGTGTTGTTCTACCACCAAATTTCTCTTCAGCTGAGCAGCGTGATTCTGCTGCTGTGGACTGGCGCGCTGGCGGCCGCTGACGTGTGGACACCGTGGATGCTGCTGCCGCTAGCGATCATTCTGCTGCCGTTCAACCTGCCAGTGATGCGCCGCAGCATGTTCTCCAAACCGGCGCTGCACAGCTTCCAGAAAGTGATGCCGCCTATGTCACGCACCGAAAAAGAGGCGATCGACGCCGGCACCACATGGTGGGAAGGCGATCTGTTTCGCGGCAAACCGGACTGGCAGAAGCTGCATAACTACCCGCAGCCGCGCCTGACCGAAGAGGAGCAAGCCTTTATTGATGGCCCGGTGGAAGAAGCGTGCCGCATGGCGAACGACTTCGAAATCACCCATGAAATGGCCGATTTGCCACCGGAGTTGTGGGCGTATCTGAAACAGCATCGCTTCTTCGCCATGATCATCAAGAAAGAGTATGGCGGCCTCGAGTTCTCCGCTTATGCGCAGGCGCGTGTGCTGCAGAAACTGGCGGGCGTCTCTGGCATTCTGGCGATCACCGTCGGCGTACCCAACTCACTCGGCCCAGGCGAATTGCTGCAACATTACGGTACCGATGAGCAGAAAGATCATTACCTGCCACGTCTGGCGCGCGGTGATGAGATCCCTTGTTTTGCCTTGACCAGCCCGGAAGCGGGATCGGATGCCGGCGCGATTCCCGATACCGGCGTGGTATGTATGGGTGAATGGCAAGGTCAGCAAGTGCTGGGCATGCGCCTCACCTGGAACAAGCGCTATATAACGCTGGCACCGATCGCCACCGTGTTGGGTCTGGCGTTCAAACTCTCCGATCCGGATCATCTGCTGGGCGATACCGAAGAGCTCGGCATCACTTGCGCACTGATCCCAACGCACACGCCTGGCGTAGAGATTGGCCAGCGCCACTTCCCGCTTAATGTGCCGTTCCAGAACGGTCCGACGCGCGGTAAAGACATCTTCGTACCGATCGATTTCATCATTGGCGGCCCGTCAATGGCCGGTCAAGGCTGGCGCATGCTGGTGGAGTGTCTGTCAGTGGGTCGCGGTATTACGCTGCCTTCGAACTCAACCGGCAGCGTGAAAAGCATTGCGCTGGCGACCGGTGCGTATGCGCACATCCGCCGTCAGTTCAAAGTATCTATCGGTAAAATGGAAGGGATCGAAGAGCCTCTGGCGCGCATTGCCGGTAACGCTTACGTGATGGACGCTGCCGCGACGCTGATCACTAGCGGCATTATGCTCGGTGAAAAACCGGCGGTGCTGTCGGCGATTGTGAAGTATCACTGCACCCATCGCGGTCAGCGCGCCATTATCGACGCGATGGATATCGCTGGCGGTAAAGGCATTATGCTGGGCGAAAACAACTTCCTGGCGCGTGCTTATCAGGGCGCACCAATCGCCATCACCGTAGAAGGCGCTAACATCCTGACACGTAGCATGATTATCTTCGGCCAGGGCGCCATCCGTTGCCATCCTTGGGTGCTGGAAGAGATGAATGCCGCAGCGAAAAACGATTTGGTGACTTTTGATCGCGCGCTATTCAGCCATATTGGCCACGTTGGCAGCAATAAAGTGCGCAGCCTGTGGCTGGGCTTAACCGGCGGTCGCACCAGCGCCACGCCAACCCGCGACGCCACGCGCCGCTACTATCAGCATATCAACCGTTTGAGTGCCAACCTCGCGCTGCTGTCAGATGTGTCGATGGCGGTGCTGGGCGGCAGCCTGAAACGTCGTGAACGCATCTCGGCGCGTCTCGGCGATGTGTTGAGCCAGATGTATCTGGCGTCGGCTACGTTGAAACGCTATGAGGACGAAGGCCGCAACGAAGCTGATTTGCCGCTGGTACATTGGGGCGTACAGGATGCGCTGCATCAGGCCGAAGTGGCGATGGATGATTTACTGCGCAACTTCCCGAACCGCATGGTGGCCGGTGCGCTGCGATTGGTGATTTTCGCCGGTGGTCATCACTGCCCGGCACCATCCGATAAACTGGATCACAAACTGGCGAAACTGCTGCAATTGCCTTCCGCGACGCGTACCCGCTTGGGCCGTGGCCAGTATCTGGCACCAAGCGCACATAATCCGGCGGGTCAGCTGGAGCAGGCGCTGCAGGATGTGATGGCCGCCGAAGTGATTCACGATCGTCTATGCCAGCAGCAGAAAAAACACCTGTCGTTCACCCGATTGGATGCGCTGGCGCAGCGTGGTCTGAAAGAGGGCTGGATTGATGAGAGCGAAGCGCAGGTGCTGATCCGTGCTGAAGCCAGCCGCCTGAAAGCGATTAACGTCGATGATTTTGCGCCGGAAGCGCTGGCAGTGCCCGTTCAACCCAAAGCAGGTAAACCGTCCCGCGCAAGTGAAGCGGCGTAATATCCTCAGGCAGCGAAGAAATTCGCTGCCTCTTCACTTTTCCATTTCTTAAGCTCTGGTAGTAAAAATATTTTCATTGCATATCAGACATATCTGCACGGCGCTATTTTCCCGCCTCTTTAGGATACCGGCCATTACCTCATCAATAATGGTTCAGACAAATGGATTCCAGGAAAAACCGCCATAACCCTTACGGCACGGAGCAGGACGAACTGCCGCAGCCGCTTTCTGATACGCACACACAGACCGTCTTCGACGCGCACGTCAGCGCGTATGCAGCAACCACCGCCGCAACCCCCGAAGAGAGCTTTGACGCCGAGCGCTTGCAGAAGATCAGCACCGGTACGCAGCTCGAAACCCAGGCCGGCCTGATTATCCAGAACCACAACAGCCGCCTCGAAGTATCCGAGTACAACTGGTTCGGCTACAACTCCAAAACCCTGCTGGTCGGCGAAAAAAGCACCATCGCCTTCACTCTCGGCGCGCAGGGCATGTCCGAGTTCAGCTTCGACTACTTTGCCCTGCACAACCACACCACCGTGATGAACTTCTACGACGCCGCCGGCAACCTGATTGGCTCCGAGAAGCTGCTCTACACCGGCTCCGTCACCGCCAAACAGTTCGTCATCAAAACCCTGACCTTCACCGCCCCGTCCGGCACCCAGATTGCCCGCGCCGAGTTGGTCACCGGCGACGAGCCCTCCGTCGGCGACTACGGCTTCCACATCGACAACGTCAGGTGGAGTGCATCCAATCTGCTGCCGGTTAACATCACCTTCGACCAGATGCAGAAGGACTCCGGCGCCAGCGCCGCCGACTTCATCACTAACGACGGCTCCGCCGGTCGCCAGGTAAACGGCACCCTGAGCCGCGAACTCAGCGCGAACGAAACGCTGGAGTTCTGGGACGGCTCGAAATGGGTGACCGCCAGCGTCAGCGGTCTGACCTGGCAGGCTCAAGACGCTATCGCCCACGCCGCAGACTGGGAATACAAACTGCGCGTGGTCGATAACACCGGTAAAACCACTCAAGAACAGAGCCAGAAGGTGGTGCTCGACGTCACACCATCACCGGTGCAGGTTATCTTTGAGCGCATGGGCAAAGACGACGGCATCGCCGACGACTGGAAAACCACCGACGGCAGTGCCGGCCGCACCGTCAGCGGTAAGCTTGACCGCGCGCCCGACGCCGGCGACGTCGCCGAATACTCCACCGACGGCGGTAAAACCTGGCACAAACTCACCCTGAACGGGCTGGACTGGTCCTTCACCGACCCGGACGGTCATAAAGCCGACTGGCAGTATCAGGTGCGCATCACCGATGTCGCCGGCAACGTCGCCGTTCCTGCGGTGCAGGATGTGGTGCTGCTGCCACCTCCGGTACGCCTCAGCTTTGACCGCATGGATAAGGATACCGGGCCCAACGCAACCGACTTCATCACTAAAGACGGATCTGCCGGACGCATTGTGGAAGGTAACCTCAGCCGTCTGCTAGAACCGGGTGAAAAACTGGAGTTCTGGAATGGCACCCAGTGGGTGGAGGCCACCGCCAACGGCCTGCGCTGGCATGCACAAGATGACACCGCGCACGGCAGCAGCTGGACCTACAAAGTACGCGTGATTAACGCCTCCGGTAGTACGCTGGAAGATCGGCACCAGGATGTAGTGCTCACCCCTTCTCTCCCCATTCAGGCCACTTTTGAGCGAATGGAGAAAGATTCCGGTAGCAGTGGTACCGACTTCATCACCAGAGACGGTTCCGCCGGACGCCTCGTACAGGGGACGCTCAGCCGCACTCTGGAGCCGGATGAAACCCTGGAGTTCTGGAACGGCTCCGCCTGGCTGAAGGCCACAGCCAACGGTATGATCTGGCAAGCACAGGATACCAGTGCGCACGGCGATACCTGGCAGTATAAGCTGCGTATCACCGACGTCGCCGGTAGCACTCTTCACGAACAGACTCAGGAAGTGGTGCTCGACGTCACGCCTTCTGACGTTCAGGTTATTTTTGAACGCATGGGTAAAGACGACGGCATGGCGGACGACTGGCAAACCACCGACGGCTCCGCCGGGCGCACCGTCAGTGGTAAGCTTGACCGCACGCTCAGCCCTGGCGACGTCATCGAGTACTCCCTCGACGGAGGTGCCACCTGGCTGAAGCTCACCGTAAGCGGCCTGAGCTGGAGCTTCACCGACGGCAGCGCGCACAGCGAAGACTGGCAGTATCAGGTGCGCATCACCGACGTCGCCGGCAACGTCGCTGCACCGGTGGTGCAGGAAGTGGTGCTGCTCACCACCGCCATCAGCCTCACCTTTACCCGCATGGATAAGGACACCGGCGACAGCGATACCGACTTCATCACGAAGGACGGCTCCGCCGGACGCCTGGTCGAAGGTACAATGAGCCGCGCTCTCCTGCCGGGCGAAACCCTGAAGTTCTGGAACGGCGTGCAGTGGATTAACGCCACCGTGAACGGCACAACCTGGCAGGCTCAGGACGACCGCCTGCACCCGGTCAGCTGGCAGTACAAGCTGCGCGTTACCGACAGCACGGGCAGCACCCTGCAGGACCTCGCCCAGAATGTGACACTCATCCAGCCGCTGCCCGTGCAGGCGACGTTTGAGCGCATGGATAAAGACACCGGCAGCAGCACAAGCGACTTCATCACCAAAGACGGCACCGCCGGACGCCAGGTCGAGGGCACCCTCAGCCGCGCGCTGGAGCCGGGCGAGAAGCTTGAGTTCTGGAACGGCACGGCCTGGGTCAGCGCCACCGTGAGCGGCATGACGTGGCAGGCGCAGGACACGACGTCGCACGCGGCCACTTGGCAGTATAAAGTCCGCATCACCGACGACGTCGGCAAGGCCCTGCACGAGAAGGCACAGAGCGTGGTGCTCGACGTCACGCCGTCTGCCGTGAACATCACCTTCGAGCGCATGGAGAAGGACGACGGCACCCCTGGCGACTGGAAAACCTCCGACGGCAGCGCCGGGCGCACCGTGTCCGGCAGGCTTGACCGCGCGCTGAACGCCGGTGACGTCGTTGAGTTCTCGCTCGACGGCGGCCTCACCTGGCGGCTCGTCACACTGAACGGACTGGCGTGGTCCTTCACCGACCCGGATGCCCATGACAAAGGCTGGCAGTATCAGGTGCGCATCACCGACGTCGCCGGCAACGTCGCCGCGCCGGTGACTCAGAACGTGGCGCTGCTCGCCACCGACATATCCCTCACCTTCACCCGCATGGATAAGGATACCGGCGGCAGCGCCACCGACTTCATCACGGAGGACGGTTCCGCCGGACGTAAGGTTGAAGGCACGCTAAGCCGCCTCCTTTTCCCAAGCGAAAAACTTGAATTCTGGAACGGTAAAGCCTGGGTTCTCGCCGCTGTGGACGGACTGGTCTGGCAGGCACAGGATAACACCGAGCACAACGCCGACTGGGAATACAAGTTACGCGTTACTGACCTCAGCAATAATGAAATTATCGAGCAAAAGCAGCAAGTTGTGCTTGAAGGACCGCCACCAGAGGAGGCTCTGCTGTCCAGTATGGGCAAAGACAGCGGGTTGGACTCACATAACCTGTTCACCAACGATGGGCGCTCAGGGCGCATCTACTGGGGAACTTTCGACGAAACAGACATCGGCGCACGGGTTGAAGTTACCACCGACGGTGGACTCACCTGGCACGAGGCGCTGATTGACGGCAACAAATGGCTATGGCAGGACAGCGCGGCGCACACTGCAGACTGGACGCTGCAGACGCGCGTCACAAATAAGTCCGGAAAGAGCACCGAAGGCGCCATGCATCAAGTGCAACTGGATACCACGCAGCCTAATGCACCGGAGATGATTAATCGGGAAGGCAATTACCTGACTGTCAGCCTGAAAGACAGTAACGTGGTGGCAGGCGATAAGATAATCGTGCATATCAATAATAAGAATGCATTCTATACCTTAACCAATGCCGATATTTTGGCGGGTCAGGCCGTCATCACGCTGCCTGCTAACATCCCGCTGTCGGCAGAATATCGCGCCGCCTTTATGGATATACACGGCAACATATCGGACTATTACTCTCGTAAGGAATATATTGTTGATTTTGAAGATGCTCCGTTATTCCAGGGCGTAACCGCCGGAAAGACTTATGACATTGGCCTGGTTAGTCTTACATGGTCAGGTAATAGTAATTTTAATGGTATTGTTAATTGGGATTCACATGAGCTGCTTAATGATGGGCGTTCTGCGATGAAGATGGAACTCAATAACGGTTTTAAAAGCAATAAGGTTTCTTTCTTTATTGGGGGATTAAACCGAACCAGTATGGATCTGGAATTTTATGACGGCGCGACAAAAATCCACACTCACAGAATTACTAACACTAAGAGTGGTTCCCAAACTGTGACAATTACCTTGCCTGCTGGAAAAAAATTCACCAGCATAATTTTTCCTGGAGGCTCCTCCGATGAATATGAGGTGGACAATTTTAATTTCCACTCTTCGACAAATAAGATACTGCCAACCGAGACCGTTCAGAACATAGTAAAAGACGATCTCATTTCCGTGGGCGATAATTTGGACAACATTTTTGTGGTGCATAACGTCAGCGACCTGAGCAAAATCGAGATGCTCAACGGCAACGGTGGCATTGATACGCTGAAACTCTCAGGTGCGAATCAGACGCTGGATCTCACTAGTTTCCTCAGCAAAATCCAGTCGATGGAGGTGATTGATATTACCGGCAGCGGCAATAACACCCTCAATCTGTCGCTGGGCGATATTCTGCAGCAGGGCAGCAAAGATCTGTTAAATATGTCCGGCAACGTGCAGATGGTGGTGAAAGGCAACGCCGGGGATAAGGTTAACCTCTCCGATCTGCTACCGGATAATGGCGACGTTGGCGACTGGAGCAGCAGCGGCAATGTTACGGTCGGCGGGGTAGTCTACACCGTCTGGCAGCACAGTGCGCTTGACGCTGAACTGCTGGTGCAGAGCGGCGTCACCACCAACGTAATTAATCATTAATCATGCCACGCGCGGTGGGAAACCTCCCGCTGCGCGTTCTAATTTTCCTTCCCCGCCATTTCTTAAGTCCCCGCCGCAAAAATATTTTTGCCTGATACCAGACATGTCTGGACCGCGCTATTTCCTGTCCTCTTTAGGATAGCGACCATTACCTCTACTTAATGGTCAGGAAAAATGGATTTTAAAAAAAACCGCTATAACCCTTACGGCACGGAGCAGGACGAACTGCCCGTGGCGCAGACCTCCGTCTCCACTGCCGTTATGGCAGCAGCGCCCGCAGCCGTTCCGGAAGAGCGCTTCGACGCCGAACGCAGTCAGAAGATCGGCAGCGGCTCCCTGCTCGAGACCCAGGCCGGCCTGATTATCCAGAACCACAACAGCCGCCTCGAAATCGCCGAGTTCAACTGGTTTGGCTACAACTCTAAGACGCTGCAGGTCGGTGAAAAGAGCACCATCAACTTCACCCTCGGCGCCCAGGGCATGTCCGAATTCAGCTTCGACTACTTTGCCCTGCACAACCACACCACCGTGATGAACTTTTACGACGTTAACGGCACCCTGATTGGCTCCGAAAAGCTGCTCTACACCGGCTCCGTCACCGCCAAACAGTTCGTCATTAAAACCCTGAGCTTCACCGCCCCGTCCGGCACTCAGATTGCCCGCGCCGAGCTGGTTACCGGCGACGAGCCCGCCGTCGGCGACTACGGCTTCCACGTCGACAACGTCAGGTGGGCCGCCGCCGGCCCGCTGCCGGTGAACTTCACCTTTGACCGGATGCAGAAGGACACCGGCACCAGCGCCACCGACTTCATTACCAAAGACGGCTCCGCCGGGCGCCAGGTGGAAGGCACCCTGAGCCGCGCCCTCAGCGCGAACGAAACGCTGGAGTTCTGGGACGGCAGCAGGTGGGTGGCCGCCAGCGTGAACGGCATGCGCTGGCAGGCGCAGGACGGCACCGCGCACGCCGCCGACTGGGAGTACAGGCTGCGCGTGGTGGACGCCGCCGGCAACGCCACGCCGGAGCAGAGCCATCAGGTGGTGCTCGACGTCACGCCGCCGCCGGTGCAGGTTATCTTCGAGCGCATGAGCAAGGACGACGGCGTCGCGGACGACTGGCGCACCGCCGACGGCTCCGCCGGCCGCCTCGTCAGCGGCTCGCTTGACCGCACGCCCGACGCCGGTGACGTCGCCGAATACTCGTACGACGGCGGCAAAACCTGGCATACGCTCACCCTGAACGGGCTGGACTGGTCCTTCACCGACCCCGACGGCCACAACGCCGACTGGCAGTATCTGATACGCTTCACCGATATCGCCGGCAACGTCGCCGCTCCGGCGGTGCAGGATGTGGTCCTGCTGCCAGGCGATATCACCTTCACCTTCGACTTGATGGAGAAGGACACCGGCAGCAGCGACACGGATTTCATCACCAAAGACGGTTCCGCCGGGCGCCAGGTGGAAGGTACGATGAGCCGCACCCTCGCCGCCTCCGAAACCCTGCAGTTCTGGGACGGTTCAAAATGGGTAAATGCCATCGTCAGCGGCCTGACCTGGCAGGCGCCGGACAACACCGCGCATGCCGCCGACTGGGAATATAGGCTGCGCGTAGTGGATGCCGCCGGCAACACCACGCCGGAGCAGAGCCAGCAGGTGGTGCTCGACGTTACGCCGTCCGACGTGCAGATTATCTTTGAACGCATGAGTAAAGACGACGGCATTGCGGACGACTGGCAAACCACCGATGGCTCTTCTGGCCGCCTCGTTAGCGGAAAGCTTGACCGCGCGCTCAACCCCGGCGACCTCATTGAGTACTCGCTGGATGGCGGCACAACCTGGCATAAGCTCACCCTGAACGGCCTCAACTGGTCCTTCACCGACGGCGGTGCACATGCCGTAGACTGGCAATATCAGGTGCGCATCACTGATATCGCCGGCAACGTCGCGGCTCCGGTCACTCAGGATGTGTTACTGCTACCCGGCGCTATCAGCCTCACCTTTACCCGCATGGAAAAAGATACTGGAATCAGCGACAACGACTTCATCACCCGCGACGGCTCCGCCGGTCGTCAGGTGGAAGGCACGCTCAGCCGCCTGCTTAATCCGGGCGAAAAGCTGGAGTTCTGGGATGGTACTCAATGGGTAGTGGCCACCGTGAACGGTCTGACATGGCAGGCACAGGACAATATTGAGCACCACAGTCGCTGGGATTATTGGGTGCGCGTCGTTGACGCTGCGGGCACAACGGTTCATGACCAACTGCAGAATGTATTGCTTGATACCACCGCGTCCGATGTGCAGATCCATTTTGAGCGCATGGAGAAAGATGACGGTATCGCTAACGACTGGCGTACCAGCGATGGCAGCGCAGGCCGAACCGTTTACGGAACTCTTAGCAAAGCGCTCAGTGCTGGTGACCTTATTGAATACTCCCTCGATGGCGGCATGACCTGGAAGACACTGACCGTTAACGGTGTTAACTGGTCATTTGTTGACGATATTGAACATTCTGCCGATTGGGAATATCAAGTCCGTATCACGGACGTGGCGGGGAACATCTCATCGCCCCATAAGCAGCAGGCAATGCTTGAGTCCGTGCTGGCTGAAGTCACTATTGATGCCGTATCTAAGGACAGTGGTTTTGCGGCTCGTGACGCGGACTTCCTGACACGAGATGGCGCGGCTGGGCGACTGGTTCATGGTTCTATCAGTGAAGCGCTTAAACCTGGTGAAAAAGTGCAGGTGTCATTCGATGATGGTGTAACCTGGCATGACGCCCAACATGACGGCAAAAAATGGTTTGCGGTCGATAACGGCATTCACAACGCTGACTGGGTGATTAAAGCGCGAGTTGCCAATGCGAATAGTTTCGGTAAAGAACAGCAACAAACATTGCACTATCATAGGGTTAATGTTGATGCGCCTGAGATTACATGGGACGGAAAACAGCTTGCAGCAACACTGCCAGCCACGGCGGTAACGGGTGAAACTCTGCAATTTATGATTGATGGCAAATCAGTAGTGGTTAATTTATCTGCCGCAGATATTGCATCAGGAAAGGCCATTGTTGCTCTGGACTCATCTCAAGTGGGTAATCCAAAGGATATACGCGCTAGCTATATTGATATGGTAGGAAACAATTCAAACTGGAGAGTATTAAAGCCGGAATTAAAGAGTGAATATCTTGAAAGTTTCAATAAAAAAAGTGCCACTGCAATAAAAACAGGTGATGAATTTATTTTTGATGCATTTACCCTCAAAGCTCTTTCTGTTTCTAATGGCGAGTTTAAAAATCGGTTTGGTAACACGAACCAAGGTGGAATAGGTAAGCCACCGACCAGCATGGCACTTGAAATCGCTAATGGTGGCGGCGACACCTCATATAAAATCGATTTAAAGAATAATAAACCTGCAAACAGAATATCCTTCCTGGTGGGTGATCTAAATCTCCATGAAACTATCACGGCTACGTTTTACGATGCCGCAGGAAAGGTAGTGAGAACATTAACTCAGGCAGGTACGCAATCGGCTGACATCACAACCATTGCGTTTGAATTGCCCTATGGAGAAGTATTTTCATCACTCAAGTTTACGTTAAACTATTCACAATGGTCTTATGTATGGCTTGATGATGTTAAATTAAGTTATGTTGATTATATCCCTCAGAGCTATACGGAAGCACCTTTACATCTTCAAATAATCAATCAAAACACCCTTTATATGGGCAGCGACAGCGATGATGTATTCCAGCTCAGTGATGCCAGCTATTTTAACAGCAATGACTTTTTCCTGCGTGGTCAGGGCGGCATTGATACGCTGCAACTTACCGGTAAAAACATCAATCTGGATCTGACCGCATTAGCTGGAAAAATTCAGTCAACTGAGATCATTAATCTGACCGGAACCGGCAATAATACCCTATCCCTTTCTCTGGGTGATGTCCTGCAGCAGGGCAGCAAAGATCTGTTCAACTTGTCGGGCAACGTGCAGATGGTGGTGAAAGGCAACGCCGGGGATAAGGTTAACCTCTCCGATTTACTACCGGATAATGGCGACGTTGGCGACTGGAGCAGCAGCGGCAATGTTACTGTCGGCGGCGTGGTGTACGCCGTCTGGCAGCACAGCGCGATCGACGCTGAACTGCTGGTACAAAGTGGTGTAACGACAACCCTTATCAATCACTGATCATCCCTAAATGTAGCGAAGCTCTGTTTCGCTACATTATTATCATTTCTCATATCTTAAGCTTGCACCTTAAAAATATACCCACCGGCAATCAGACAGGTCTGTACGGCACATCTCCTCTCATTACTTAGGATAACGCTCATTACCTCTATCTAATGGTCAGGAAAAATGGATTTCAGAAAAAACCGCTCCAACGCTTACGGCACGGAACAGGATGAACTGCCTTATCAGCCCATAACCAGCCGCACAGCAACCCTTTCCGCCGCACCGGCTACGGCGGTCCCGGAAGAGCGCTTCGACGCCGAACGCAGTCAGAAGATCAGCAGCGGCTCCCTGCTCGAGACCCAGGCCGGCCTGATTATCCAGAACCACAACAGCCGCCTCGAAATCGCCGAGTTCAACTGGTTTGGCTACAACTCTAAGACGCTGCAGGTGGGTGAAAAGAGCACCATCAACTTCACCCTCGGCGCCCAGGGCATGTCCGAATTCAGCTTCGACTACTTTGCCCTGCACAACCACACCACCGTGATGAACTTTTACGACGTTAACGGCACCCTGATTGGCTCCGAAAAGCTGCTCTACACCGGCTCCGTCACCGCCAAACAGTTCGTCATTAAAACCCTGAGCTTTACCGCTCCGGCAGGCACGCAGATTGCCCGCGCCGAGCTGGTCACCGGCGACGAGCCCGCCGTCGGCGACTACGGCTTCCACGTCGACAACGTCAGGTGGGCCGCCGCCGGCCCGCTGCCGGTGAACTTCACCTTTGACCTGATGCAGAAGGACACCGGCACCAGCGCCACCGACTTCATTACCAAAGACGGCTCCGCCGGGCGCCAGGTGGAAGGCACCCTGAGCCGCGCCCTCAGCGCGAACGAAACGCTGGAATTCTGGGACGGCAGCAGGTGGGTGGCCGCCAGCGTGAACGGCATACGCTGGCAGGCGCAGGACGGCACCGCGCACGCCGCCGACTGGGAGTACAGGCTGCGCGTGGTGGACGCCGCCGGCAACGCCACGCCGGAGCAGAGCCATCAGGTGGTGCTCGACGTCACGCCGCCGCCGGTGCAGGTTATCTTCGCGCGCATGAGCAGGGACGACGGCGTCGCGGACGACTGGCGCACCGCCGACGGCTCCGCTGGCCGCCTCGTCAGCGGCTCGCTCGACCGCACGCCCGACGCCGGTGACGTCGCCGAATACTCGTACGACGGCGGCAAAACCTGGCATACGCTCACCCTGAATGGGCTGGACTGGTCCTTCACCGACCCCGACGACCACAACGCCGACTGGCAGTATCTGATACGCTTCACCGATATCGCCGGCAACGTCGCCGCTCCGGCGGTGCAGGACGTGGTCCTGCTGCCGCTCGACATCACCCTCTCCTTTGACCGCATGGAAAAAGACACCGGCGCCAGCGACAGCGACTTCATCACCCGCGACGGCTCCGCCGGCCGCCGGGTCGAAGGCACGCTGAGCCGCGAGCTCAACGCCGGCGAAACCCTGCAGTTCTGGAACGGCACCGCGTGGGTGAATGCCACCGCAACCGGCCTCAACTGGCAGGCGCAGGACGACGCGGCGCACGGCGGCAGCTGGACTTACAGGCTGCGCGTGGTCGACGCCACCGGCAGCACGCTTGAGGACCAGCATCAGGACGTGCTGCTCACCCCGCCCTCACCGGTGCGGGTCACCTTTGATTACATGGAGAAGGATGACGGCATCGCCGGCGACTGGCGCACCAGCGACGGCTCCGCCGGACGCCTCGTCAGCGGAAAACTTGACCGCGCGCTCAGCCCCGGCGACGTCGTCGAATACTCTCTCGACGGCGGCGTCAGCTGGCAGATCGCCTCCCTGAACGGCCTCGGCTGGTCCTTCACCGACCCCGCCCCCCACGGCCAGGACTGGGTTTATCTCGTGCGCATCCACGACGTCGCCGGCAATATTGCCGCCCCGGTCAGCCAGACCGCCGTGCTGCTCCCGCCGCCGCCGGTCAGCCTCACCTTCGAGCGCATGGACAAAGACTCCGGCATCAGCGCCACCGACTTCATCACCAATGACGGCAGCGCCGGGCGCCTTGTCGAAGGCACCCTCAGCCGCGCTCTCAGCGCGGGCGAGACGCTGGAGATGTGGGACGGCCAGCGCTGGGTCAGCGTCAGCGTCAGCGGCCTCAGCTGGAGCGCGCTGGACGACGCCGCCCACGCCGCCGACTGGCAGTACAAACTGCGCGTCCTCAACCCCGGCGGCGTCCCGTTCCACGAGCAGACGCAGAACGTGGTGCTCGACCTCGTGCTGCCGGACGCCGCCGCTCTCGCCGGGATGGGCAAAGACAGCGGGCTGGACGTGCAGAACCTTTACACCAGCGACGGCCGCGCCGGGCGCATTTACTGGGGCACCTTCGCCGCCGCGGAAACCGGCGCGCGCGTGGAGGTCACCACCGACGGCGGCCTCACCTGGCACGACGCCCTGACTGATGGCAACAGGTGGAGCTGGCAGGATAACGAAGACCACGGCGCAGACTGGACGGTACAGACGCGCATCACCGACCGCGCGGGCAACACCTACGAAGGCACGCCGCATCAGGTGCGCATGGACGCCACGCCGCCTGATCATCCGGATTTGATTAACCGCGAAGGCGACAGGCTGACCGTCAGCCTGAAGAACAGCGGCGTGGTGGCCGGCGACAGGATTATCGTCCACATCGACGGCAAAAACGCCTTTTACACCCTGACCGCTGCCGATATCCAGGCGGGCCAGGCCGTCGTTACGCTGCCGGCCAACAGCCGCCTGTCGGCGGAGTACCGCGCCGCCTTCATGGACGCGCACGGCAACGTGTCGGACTACTTCTCCCGTACGCCGCTGATCTTCGATTTTGAAGATCAGAAGGCTTTTAATCATCCGGTCAAAAATAAAGCCTATGACTTTGGTTTGTTCAGCATTATTTGGTCTGGCTCATCGGCTAATCATGGAATTACTGGTATTGCTAAAGAACAGGGCATGCAATATCCCACCAATACACTGGGTATAACCTGCGTGGGAGATCCTGTAACGTTGATGCTAAATCATGGTAAAAAAAGCAATAAAATGACCTTCGAGATTAAAGATTTAACGCTCGGGGATATTAGAGTTGAATTCTATGATGATGGAAAATTGGCCTATAACTACACTGCCTACATGCGCAATGGTAAATACCAATATCTGACAGTAGATCTGCCAGCAGGAAAAGAATTTACCTCCATAAAATTTATTCCGGCAACTTCAGGTGATGTTCTGGCTATTGATAACCTGAACTTCTGGGTTTATGACGATAAGATTGTGTCGACTGAAACAACTCAGACCGTGCTTAACGGCGACATTATTTCCGTGGGTGATAACCTGGATAATATCTTCATCGTTAATAAGGTCAGCGACCTGAGCAAAATTGAGATATTCAACGGCAACGGCGGCATCGATACGCTGAAGCTGGCAGGGGCGAATCAGACGCTGGATCTCACCTCTTTCCTCGGCAAGATTCAGTCAATGGAGGTGATCGATATTACCGGCAGCGGCAATAACACCCTCAACCTGTCGCTGGGCGATATTCTGCAACAGGGCGGCAAAGATCTGTTCAACATCTCAGGCAACGTGCAGATGGTGGTGAAAGGCAATGCCGGCGACAAAATAAACCTCTCAGATCTCCTGCCCGACAAAAGTGATGTTGGCGACTGGAGCAGCAGCGGCAACGTTACGGTCGGTGGTGTGACTTACGCCGTCTGGCAGCACAGCGCGCTCGATGCTGAACTGCTGGTACAGAGCGGCGTAACAACCAATCTAATCAATCACTAATCACGCCACTACGCGCAGCAGGAACCTCTTCCACTGCGCGTATTCTCTTTTACCCTCTTCGCCATTTCTTAAGTCTCCCGCGCAAAAATATATTGTCCGGATAACAGACATGTCTGTACGGCGTATTTTTTTTGCCTGTTTAGGATACCGGCCATTATCTCAATTCAATGGTTAAGAAAATGGATTTCAAAAAGAATCGTTACAACCCTTACGGTACCGAGCAGGATGAACTGCCTCAGTCATCCAGCGATATCCTTGATCCGGCCGTTTCCGCCGCACCGGTAACCGATGCTACGTTGCTGGCCTCTGCCTCGCCGATCGGGGAAAGCTTTGATGAAGAGCGCGTACAGAAGGTAGCCATCGGCGCCCAGCTCGAAACTGAGACGGGTTTGATCATCCAGAATCACAATAGTCGCCTTGAAATCGCCGAATTCAACTGGTACGGCTACAACTCCAAAACCCTGCTGGTGGGTGAAAAAAGCACCATCAACTTCAGCCTTGGCTCTCAGGGCATGTCCGAATTTAGCTTTGATTACTTTGCCCTGCATAACCACAGTACGGTGATTAACTTTTACGATGCTGATGGCAACCTTATTGGCAGTGAAAAGCTCTTCTACACCGGCTCCGTCACCGCCAAACAATTTGATATCAAGACCCTCAGCTTCACCGCCCCCGCCGGTATGTTAATTGCCCGCGCAGAGCTCATCACTGGCGATGAGCCGGGTGTCGGTGACTACGGCTTCCACATCGATAACGTAAGCTGGACCTCCGCAGGTTTGATACCGGTTGGATTCACTTTTGACCGCATGGACAAAGACTCCGGCAGCAGCGGCAGCGACTTTATCACCAAAGACGGCTCTGAAGGACGCAGCGTGGAAGGTACGCTGAGCCGCGCCCTCGCCGCCTCCGAAACTCTGCAGTTCTGGGACGGCAGCAAGTGGGTCGATGCCACCGTAACCGGCATGAACTGGCAGGCGCAGGACGATACCGTGCACAGCGCCGACTGGGAGTACAAATTACGTGTCGTTGATGCGGCAGGCAATGCCACGCCGGAGCAGAGTCATCAGGTAGTGCTGGATACCACGCCATCCGACGTGCTGGTTACCTTCGGGCATATGGATAAGGACGATGGTACCGATGCGCGTGACTGGGAAACCACCGACGGCAGCGCCGGACGCACGGTATATGGCTCTCTGAACAAAGCGCTGAGCGCTGGCGACATCATTGAATACTCACTCGACGGCGGTAAAACCTGGCTGGCGCTCAGCGTCGCTGCCGACAACAGCTGGAGCTTTAACGATAACGCCGCTTACACCAGCGACTGGGAATATCAGGTGCGCATTACCGATATCGCCGGCAACGTTACCGTGCCGATCACACAGACGGTGACGCTGGCTGAAATTATGCCCGTCATTACTGAAATGTGGGACAACCACGGCGGTAACGATCTGGTCGCTAATAACGGTTATTCCGACGATCTCATGCCAACGTTGAAAGGCACCGGACAGCCCGGAGCCACGCTCGATGTTTATGCCTTTTACAGCAACGAAAGCAACAGCAAAAAAATAGGATCGGTGCTCGTCAAAGCAGACGGCACATGGGAGTGGACGCCATCAACAGCACTACAGCTGGGTGAAATTACCTTTGATATGGTGACAAAGACAGGACTGGCTTCGGATCCCGTTACGCTCAACCTGGTATCTGCCCCAACCGTCGATAAAGCCTTTGATAATGCCGGGCAGAATACCGACTGGCTGGCTAACGGCGATGCCACCGATGACAGCTCCCCGCGCCTGTACGGTAAAGCGCTGCCTGACAGCCTGGTTTATATCTACGACAACGGTTCACTGATTGACAGCGTTACCGCAGACGCCAGCGGTGCCTGGGAGTGGGAGCACGCCACCGGCATGAGCGTCGGCAGGCACAGCATCACGGTGAAAATGGAGAAAGGCGCGTTCCAGAGCGACTTCTCGCAGCAGTGGGAATTTGAATACGTCAGCATGCAGCCGGTCAGCTTTACCCTTACCAGCATGCAGAAGGATACCGGCAGCAGCCAGACCGACTTCATTACCAAAGATGGTTCAGCCAATCGCGAAGTCACCGGCACGCTCAGCCGCGCACTCTCCGCTACGGAAACGCTGCAGTTCTGGAACGGCAGCGCCTGGGTCAACGCCTCCGTTACCGGCATGAGCTGGAAAGCGCAGGACGCCACGGCGCACAGCGCCGACTGGGAATACAAACTGCGCGTGGTCAACAGCCTCGGTGACGTATCGCCAGAGCAGGATTTTCAGGTGGTATTAGACACCACGCCATCTGACGTGCAGGTCACCTTCGATCACATGACCAAAGATGACGGTAGAGATACTCGAGACTGGAAAACCACCGACGGCAGCGCCGGGCGCACCGTACACGGCACGCTGAACAAAGCGCTGAGCGCCGGAGACATCGCAGAGTACTCACTCGATGGCGGTAAGACCTGGCTGACACTCAGCGTCGCCGCTGACAACAGCTGGAGCTTTAACGACGGCAGTGTGCACACTGGTGACTGGGAATATCAGGTGCGTATCACCGATATTGCCGGCAACGTGACTACTCCGGCGAAACAGGCGGTGACGTTAGAATATGTTGTCCCGACAATAATCGAGGTATGGGATAACGTTGGTGGTAACGATTTAGTGCCTGATAACGGTTATTCCGATGACCTTACGCCAACACTAAAAGGCATCGCTCATCCGGGCCAGCTGTTACATGTTTATGCTGTTTATAATGGCAGTCCTATAGACAGCATTGGTTCGGTTATTGTTAATGCCGACGGGACGTGGGAATTTACGCCTGTAACACCGTTACCACTGGGGGAAGTCTCTTTTGACCTCGTCAGCCTGGACCCAATTTTAATTTCAGCACCGGTCACCATCACTCTGGTCAGTGGCCCAACCGTTGATAAAGCCTTTGATGATGTCGGCCAGAACAAAGACTGGCTGGCTAACGGCGATGCCACCGATGACAGCTCCCCGCGCCTGTACGGTAAAGCGCTGCCTGACAGCCTGGTTTATATCTACGACAACGGTTCACTGATTGACAGCGTTACCGCAGACGCCAGCGGAGCTTGGGAGTGGGAACACGCCACCGGCATGAGCGTCGGCAGGCACAGCATCACGGTGAAAATGGAGAAAGGCGCGTTCCAGAGCGACTTCTCGCAGCCGTGGGAATTTGAATACGTCAGCATGCAGCCGGTCAGCTTTACCCTTACCAGCATGCAGAAGGACACCGGCAGCAGCCAGACCGACTTCATCACCAACGATGGTTCAGCCAACCGCGAAGTCACCGGCACGCTCAGCCGCGCGCTCTCCGCGTCAGAAACGCTGCAGTTCTGGAATGGCAGCGCCTGGGTCAACGCATCCGTTACCGGCATGAGCTGGAAAGCGCAGGACGCCACGGCCCACAGCGCCGACTGGGAATACAAACTGCGCGTGGTCAACAGCCTCGGTGACGTATCGCCAGAGCAGGATTTCCAGGTCGTTCTGGACACCACGCCTTCAGCTGTTCAGGCGTTCTTTGTTGAGATGAGTAAAGACAATGGCACAACTGGCGACTGGCAGACATCCGATGGCAGCGCCGGACGCAGCGTATCAGGCATCTTTGACAAAAAACTCGACACCGGTGATATCGCCGAGTACTCGCTCGATGGCGGTAAGACCTGGCACCCGCTGACGGTAAACAATCTCTTCTGGAGCTTTACCGATAACAACGCGCATACCACCAACTGGGAATATCAGGTGCGCATCACCGATATCGCGGGGAATACCACCACGCCGGTTAAACAAAGCGTGATACTTGGCGACGCAGCTCCAGCTATTACTGAAGTTTGGGATGACGTAGGTGGCAGTAATGTCGTGCTGCAGAATGGTTATTCGGATGACCTTACCCCAAGGCTCAAAGGTACGGGTACACCGGGGGATAAGATTTTTATATTCCTGCTGGATAAAAGTGGAACGGGAACCGGGCATATATTTGCCAAACCTTATCCTGTTGTGGACAGCAAAGGTAACTGGGAATGGACATCACCCACGCCATGGCCGCTGGGTAAAACGGAAGTAATCGCAATAAGTCAGAAATCAGGCGCTGAATCAGCGATTTACACTTTCAATCTCGTTGAAGGCCCAACCATTGAAAAAGCCTTTGATGACGCCGGGCAAACCTCAGAATGGCTGACTAACGGCGCAACCACCGATGACAGCGCGCCACGTTTGTATGGCAAAGCGCTAGCGGGCAGCCTTGTCTATATCTACGACAACGGCAAGCTGATAAGCAGCGTCACAGCGGATACCAATGGAGCCTGGGAGTGGGAACATGCCACAGGCATGAGCGTCGGCAAGCACAGCATCACGGTGAAAATGGAGAAAGACGCCTTCCAGAGCGACTTCTCCCCTCCGTGGGACTTTGAGTACATCAACATTCAGCCGATCACCTTCACGCTCACGAGCATGGAGAAAGATACCGGTATCAGTCAGACCGACCTGATAACCAATGATGGCTCAGCCAACCGTGAAGTTGTAGGCAAGATCAGCCGCAAACTCGTCGCTGGTGAAACGCTGCAGTTCTGGAATGGCAGCGCCTGGATTAATGCCACTGTCACCGGTAAGAACTGGAAAGCACAGGATGCGACCGCGCACACAGCCGACTGGATCTATAAATTGCGCGTTGTTGATGCTGATGGGAATTTCTCGCCGGAGAAAGAGTTCCAGGTCATTTATGACATCACGCCTTCAGATAACAATCCAAAATTTGAATATATGGAGAAAGATGATGGCGTGGGAGCTCGAGACTGGATAACCAGCGATGGCAGTAAAAATCGCCTGGTTCACGGTTCACTCGCTAAGCCACACAGCTCAGGTGATAGGGTTGAATACTCGCTTGATGGCGGGAAAACCTGGAAGGAAGCCACGCTATATGGCTCGGCGGCATGGCGGTTCACCGATGATAAAGTACACACCAGCAACTGGGAATATCAGGTGCGCACTGTTGATGTCGCCGGGAATGTTTCAGTGCCAGTGAAGCAAACTGTGACACTCGAAATTAAAGCAAGCTTCGAAGTTTGGGATTACGTGGGTGGCAGCGATAAAGTGCCAGAGAACGGATATTCTGATGACCAGCAGCCGACGATCAAAGGTACCGCAACGCCCAACAAAAAAATCGACGTATATATCGTGGATAAAAACTCGAGAGCGTTAGACCAAGGTACTGTAATCGTGTCCAGTGATGGCCAATGGGAATGGAAGCCTACTGTGATCATTCCGCCTGGTGATGTATTTGTTGCTATTCACGGAATATCTCCAGAGGTTTATTACCCCATAACCATCGTTGCGCCACCGACCATTGAGAAAGCCTTCGATGATGTCAAAAATGTCGCACTTCCTTCAGGTGCCACTAGCGCAGACTGGAGTCCCGAATTTGCAGGTAAAGCACACCCTAAAAGTGTGGTTTACATCTATGATGGCGCCACTCGTATCGATAGTGTTAAAGCTGACGCCAAAGGTGATTGGGAATGGGAATATGCGGGTGGCCTGAGTGTCGGCTTACATAAAATCAATGTGAAAATGGGAGTGGGAACCTTCCTGAGTTCCTCGTCTGCTGACTGGGAATTTATCTATGCCAATAACGTTACCATCAAGCTTTCGCAAATGGATAAGGATACGGGTACCAGCCAAACCGACTTCATTACCAATGATGGAACCGCAGGACGTAATGTAACGGGCACGCTCAGTAAAGCACTGGGCGCAGGTGAAACCCTGAACTTCTGGAACGGCGTTTCCTGGTCTAAAGCCACTGTCACCGGTACAACATGGACGGCAAGGGATAATGCTGCGCACTCAGGTAACTGGCAATATAAGCTTCAGGTCGCTGACAGCAAAAATAATGTTCTCGCTGAGCAGAGTAAAAATGTGGTGTTGGATAAATCTACTACCGCACCCGCCATAGAAACGGCATCTGTCACCTGGGATAATTGGGGTGGTTACGTAGGCCATTACGGTAAAACCAAAGATCGTACGCCAACCCTTGAAGGCCATGTTGAAAAAGGGGCCACGGTAACCATTCAATATGGCATTGATAATGGTGCCTGGTTAGGAACAGCGACCGTGCAGGCCGATACCATTAATGGGAGTTGGTTCTGGACACCGGCGACACCTTTATATGATGAAGCCTGGGACTTCCGCATTCAGTACACCGATCAAGCCGGTAATACCAGCGCGTGGTCACCCCAATTCACCATCGTTATTGATAACAAGTCGACCTTCTCCGTCAACGACATTGCTGTAAATGCCGAATGGGATGGAAGTGGCATCCATGGCGTAACGTTGGATGATAATGCTCCACTGGCGATTAACACGCTGAACATAACCGGCAGCAATCAATCACTTGATCTGTCAGCACTGCAAAAAAGTTTATCTACCCTCAACACCATTGATCTCAGTGGCGACGGTGATAATCAGCTAACACTCAGTGCCGAAGATGTGCTGGCTCTGGGACAGCATGCCCTGTTCATTGATGATGATAAGAAGCAGATTCAGGTGAAGGGTAACGAAGGTGATAGCGCGATTTTGGCCCGTCAGCTGGAAAACTTTGATGCTAACGAATGGGTAGTGGCCAAGGGCACTATTACCTCTTCAGGCGTTGAGTATCACGTGTGGCACAATCAAAACTCAGATGTTGAAATTTTGATTCAGGCCGGATTGAAAACGGAACTCATGTAATGTGCGGGTCGCCATTAATAGCGTAATGCTCGTCAGTTAAGCGTCTTTCGGTCACCATAAATGGCGACCCTACAAAGGATTGGCGCGTTTTTCGTAGGGTGCGCATTTATGCGCACCCTGCAGAATCACCAGCAATTTTCATCGCTAATCGGCAAAACTCAATAATAACGACCAATATTGATTTGGACCTCTAAGCGTCTGGATTGCCCTGAATTGTTATCCTGTTTATAGTGACGACAACACAAGGTGACTCCGCAACGACATTCGCGCTTAAGGCCATAAACAATGACGCAGCACAACCTGATCCCCGAGAGCAAATTACCGGCGCTCGGTACCACCATTTTTACGCAAATGAGCGCACTCGCGCAGCAATACAACGCCATCAATCTCTCGCAAGGTTTCCCCGATTTCGACGGCCCACGCTACCTGCAACAACGTCTGGCCTTCCACGTCAGCCAGGGCGCCAATCAATACGCTCCAATGATAGGAACATTGCCACTGCGTGAAGCGATTGTTGAGAAAACCGCTGCGCTTTACGACCACACGCCTGACGTTAACAGCGATATCACCATCACCGCAGGCGCGACCGAAGCGCTCTACGCCGCGATTACCGCACTGGTGCGTCCCGGTGACGAAGTGATCTGCTTCGACCCAAGCTACGACAGCTACGCGCCTGCCGTGCAGCTGGCGGGCGGCGTGTTAAAACGCATCGCCCTGCAGCCGCCGGGTTTCCGCGTTGACTGGCACGAATTCCGTAGCCTGCTGAGCAGCAAAACCCGCTTAGTGATTCTGAACACACCACACAATCCTTCCGCTACCGTGTGGCACAAAAGCGATTACGCCGAGCTGTGGCAGGCAATTGCAGAGCAGGAAATCTATGTGCTGAGCGATGAAGTGTATGAGCACATCTGTTTCGCCGAAGCGGGCCACGCCAGCGTATTGGCGCATGCTGAACTGCGTCAACGTTCGATTGCGGTATCGTCATTTGGCAAGACCTTCCACATGACCGGCTGGAAAGTGGGTTACTGCATCGCACCGGCGGCGATCAGCGCTGAAATCCGCAAAGTGCATCAGTATCTGACTTTCTCGGTGAACACACCGGCGCAACTGGCGATTGCCGATATGCTGCGTCAGGAACCTGAGCACTATCGTGAACTGCCAGAGTTCTACCGCGCGCGCCGCGATCGCTTTATTCAGAAGCTCTCCGCCAGCCGATTCAAGGTGCTGCCGTGTGAAGGCACTTATTTCCTGCTGGTGGATTACAGCGCGATTTCCGATCTGGATGACGTGAGTTTCTGCCAGATGCTGACCAAAGAAGTCGGCGTGGCGGCGATTCCGCTGTCGGTATTCTGCGCCGAACCCTTCCCGCACAAGCTGATTCGCCTGTGCTTTGCCAAACAAGAGGCGACACTCGACGCCGCTGCGGAGCGCCTATGTCAGCTTTAAAAATTACCGTTCTGCAGGAAACCCTGAGCTGGATGGATGGCGCAGCCAACCTGCGTCACTTCGATGGCGTGCTGAAAGGCATTGAAGGCCGCGACATCATTCTGTTGCCGGAGATGTTCACCACCGGTTTTGCTATGGAAGCCGCCGAAAGTTCGCTGCCGCAGGATCAAGTCGTCGCCTGGCTGCACGCGCACGCACAAACCAGCAACGCGCTAGTCGGCGGCAGTGCGGCGATCCAGACGGAAAAAGGCGCGGTAAACCGCTTCTTGCTGGTCGAACCGAACGGCACGCTGCATCAGTACGACAAGCGTCATCTGTTCCGCATGGCCAATGAACATCAGCATTATGTGGCGGGCGAAACGCGTGAAGTGTTTGAGTGGCGCGGCTGGCGTATTCTGCCGCAAATTTGCTACGACCTTCGCTTCCCGGTGTTTTCCCGCAATCACAATGATTATGATTTGGCGCTGTATGTCGCTAACTGGCCGGCACCGCGCGCCTTGCACTGGCAGTCGCTGCTGTTAGCGCGTGCCATTGAAAATCAGGCTTATGTTGCAGGTTGTAACCGCGTCGGCAGCGATGGCAATCAGCATCAATACAGTGGGGATAGCCGGATCATTTCGCCACAGGGTGAGATTCTGGCGGCTGGCGAGCCGTTTGCGCGCGCGCGTCTGGATGCGGAGTTGTCACTCGAAGAGTTGCAAGCTTACCGTGAGCGTTTTCCGGCATGGCGCGACGCAGATAACTTTACCTTATAAAACAACGCAGGGAGATGTTCCCTGCGTTTCAATGCACTATCCCAGCAAATTCAACGCCATTTTCGCGATGCCATTGCCTTGATTTAACATTGCCTGGCTGCTTTGCATCAGCATGTTCATGCGTGTCATTTTCGTCACTTCCATGGCGTAATCTGCATCGACAATAGTACCGATGTTAATATCGGTGTTGTCGCGCATATTACTTAGGTTAGCGTCGGTGTACTGCAAACGGTTGATATTAGAACCGAAATCACTGCGTACTGACTGCACTTTTTCCAACGCTTCACTGACAAGATCAATGTTGTCGTTCGCCGTTGTCGCATCTTCCAGCGCACCTGGGTTACCCGGAACGGTCACCAGGTTTAACATCGCATCCACAGAACCCTGCAGCTTGCTATCCAGGTTTACTTTCAGCACTTCATCACTTGAGCTACCAATCTGGAATTGCACGGTAGAAGTGAACTTGCCTTTTACTTCCGGCGGGATCACGCTCTGCAATAACGGCTCAGATCCGTAACGAGTATTACGCATGATGTTATCCATTTCGCTGAACAACGCGTCGTACTCTGACTGCATCGCACTACGATCTTCAGCGCTGAAACTGTCATCGGCTGCCTGAGTAGAGAGCTCCTTCATGCGCTGCAGCACGTTGGTCACCTCTTCCAGCGCGCCTTCACCCAGCGACATCATCGCACTCGAACGCGCGATATTGTGCTTCGCCACGGTCATGCCATTGGATTGTGACTGCAAGCGGGTGGCGATTTGCAGACCTGCCGCATCATCAGCCGCACTGTTAATACGTTTGCCGGTTCCCAAACGCTGCATGGCAACGCTCAGCGCATCAGTGGCTTTGCCCAGCGATCGAGTTGAAGTCATGCTTATAGCATTGGTATACATCGATATTTTCATAATTATTTATCCTACTGTTGTTGCTCCGTTGTGGGCCTTTTGCGCACCTACTTAAGAGCGTCACAGGAGTGAGCGTATTTTAGTGTTCGAATCCTTTAAGAACCGGTTTGAGTCAGGTCTTACGATTTTCGCCCGAGCAGGCAGCATTATTACGCTGTTTTTTTAGCGTAAAATTTCAATAATCTCGACATTAAGTGAAATAACAGCAAAAAATAAGGCAGCCACTTTCGGCTGCCTTGCTTTGAAGTTGAATAGCTTCTGCTGGTGATTACAGCTCGAAGCGATCCAGATTCATCACTTTGGTCCATGCGGCGACGAAGTCAGTCACGAACTTCTGCTTCGCATCGCTGCTGGCATAAACCTCGGCCAACGCGCGCAGGATAGCGTTCGATCCAAACACTAAGTCGGCACGTGTGGCGCTAAACTTAACTTCACCGTTCAGACGATCGCGGCCTTCAAACAGCTCTTCGCTTTCGTCGGTGGCTTTCCACGCGGTGCGCATGTCGAGCAGATTGACGAAGAAGTCATTGCTCAGCACGCCAACGCGGTCAGTGAACACGCCGTGCTGGCCGCCGTCAAAGTTAGTGCCGAGAACACGCAGACCACCAATCAACACCGTCAATTCTGGCGCGCTCAGCGTCAGCTGCTGTGCTTTATCTAACAGCAACGTTTCGGTTGAAGAACCTTTCGGGCTGCGACGATAGTTGCGGAAACCATCGGCCAGCGGCTGCAGGAAGTTGAACGACTCAACGTCGGTTTGATCCTGACGCGCATCAACACGGCCCGGCGTAAACGGCACTTGCGTTGCCACGCCAGCGGCTGAAGCGGCCAGTTCGATACCTACGCTTCCCGCCAGCACAATCACATCGGCCAGCGAGGCTTTGCCTGATTCCTGCTGAATCTTCTGCAAGGTTGGCAGCACATCATTGATTACGCTGGCATTCACCGCCCAATCTTTTTGCGGCGCTAATGCCAGACGCGCGCCGTTGGCACCGCCACGTTTGTCGCCGCCACGGAAGGTTGAAGCTGAAGCCCAGGCCACTGAAACCAGCTGGCTGACGCTCAAACCTGAAGCAGCAATGCGCGCTTTAATCTCGCTGATATCGGCCGGCGTTGGCTGATGAATCGCCTGCGGTAACGGATCCTGCCACAGCAGATCTTCCTTCGGCACTTCCGGACCGATGTAACGCGCTTTTGGTCCCATATCGCGGTGCGTCAGTTTGAACCACGCGCGGGCAAAGGCTTCATTGAACGCCTGCGGATCGTTGAGGAAGCGGCGCGAAATCTTGCCGAACTCTTCGTCAAAACGCAGCGTCAGATCGGTTACCAGCATGGTGGGTTTACGTTTTTTCTCCGGATCAAACGGATCCGGGATAATCGCTTCCGCATCAACCGCTTCGAACTGGATTGCGCCCGCTGGGCTGTGCGTCTGTACCCATTCGTATTTGAACAGGTTCTCAAAGAAGTAGTTGCTCCACTGCGTTGGGGTTTGCGTCCACACCACTTCCAGACCCGAAGTGATGGCATCTTTACCTACGCCGCTGCCGTAGCTGCTGGTCCAGCCAAGGCCCTGCGCTTCAATCGGTGACTCTTCCGGATCAACGCCAACGTGGCTGGCTTCTGCCGCGCCGTGGGTTTTACCCAAGGTATGGCCGCCAGCAATCAGCGCCACGATCTCTTCGTCGTTCATGCCCATGTTGCCGAAGGTGGCACGAATTGCTGGTGCTGCGGATTTAGGATCGCCGCTGGCTTCCGGACCTTCGGGGTTGACGTAGATCAGGCCCATTTCAGTGGCGCCCAGCGGTGCATTGGCAAGCGCTTCTGGATGGCGATGCGCCAGCCATTCGGTTTCGTGGCCCCAATCCACATCCATATCCGGTTCCCACACGTCTTCACGACCGGCACCAAAGCCGAAGGTGCGGAATCCCGCGTTTTCCAGCGAGACGTTGCCCGCCAGAATGTAGAGATCGGCCCAGGAAATTTTCTGACCGTACTTCTGCTTCACCGGCCACAGCAGGCGACGCGCTTTATCGAGGCTGACGTTATCCGGCCACGAGTTCAGCGGAGCGAAACGCTGCTGACCACGACCAGAACCGCCGCGACCATCGATGGTGCGATAGGTACCCGCGCTGTGCCACGCCATGCGAATGAACAGCCCAATATAGCTGCCCCAGTCGGCTGGCCACCAGGATTGCGAATCGGTGAGAAGTGCGCGGATATCGGCTTTTAATGCGGAGTAATCCAGCTTGCTGAATTCGTCGCGGTAGTTGAAGTTGTCACTAAGTGGGTTGGAACGGTTGGAGTGCTGGTTTAACAGGTCGACGCGTAACATATTGGGCCACCAGTCGCGGTTAGATGTCCCGCCACCGGCGCCGCGCGCCAGAACACTTTTCTCTTCAGACGCCCCGTGATGAAAGGGGCATTTACCTGCGGCTGCTGCATTATCGTTATTGTCGTGCGTGCTCATGTTTATCGGCTCCATTGGCTTCACATTGCTTTCTTATATGCGACTAAGATTAGCTGCACTTTAGCCAAGAATATATTTGGATGAACCGAAGGTTTTGATAGTTACTGGCTTTCAAGCGCAGCGCGTGATGCGCTTCGCAAAATGGGTGTGGACCAGGTCGCCATGAATGGCGACCCTACAAGGGCCAGATATGGGAATTTATGCGGCAATAGGCCGGTTTCGGTTTTGTAGGGTGCGCATTTATGCGCACCGGCCGTGATTAAACGCGGATCAGCTGCCGCGATAGGTCGACCACGACCACGGCGAGATAAGAAACGGCAGATGATAATGGCTGCCTGCGGCACCAATCACAAAATCGATCTGCGCGCTCACATAAAGCGCATCGCGCCCTTCGGCAGCAAAGTAGTCGCCGATCTCCGCCGTCAAACGATAATGACCCGGTGCCAGCGGTTCGGGCGTCAGATCTTTGATGCGTCCGTCGCTGTCGGTTTTCCCTTCCACCAGCGGCAGCCAGCCTTCCGGGCTATTTTGCTCGAGCGAAACCGCCACGCCAATCGCCGGTTTGCCCAGCGCGTTATCGAGAATATGCGTCGTAATGGTGCTCATGTGATGCTCTCCTTTAGCCGCAACAGGGTAATTTCACGCAGCTGCGCCAGCGCTTCACGCTGTTCACTCGCTGCATCGTTGTTAAGCCGACGCTGCAATTCCGCCAGCATCTCTTCGCCGCTGCGCCCTTTGGCGCGAATCAGAAACACTCGGCCAAACCGCTGCTCATAGGTTTGATTGCCCGCCAGCATCGCCAATTGCAACGCACCGTCCGCCTGCTGCATAGCCGACTGCTCACTGCGCGACAGCGTGGCCTCTTTGTCCGCGCCCGCCACTTTGTCGCCAATGCGCGGATGGGCACTCAGCGCCTGCTCAAGCTCAGCGGCTTGCCAACACTGCGCCAGGCGATCGGCTTCTGCCTGCAAAGCCGCAACGTCGGCATAAGGCCGTGCCGCCACCAGCGCCTGTTGCCAGCCGGGAATCGCCACGCAGTGGGCAATCGCCGCCTGCGCGGCTTCAGGTGACAACTGATTAAAGCTGATCAAATCCATCGTTATTCCTTCGCGCGTGCAATATCGCAAACCGCTTGCAGATAGGCCTGCACGCCCAGCGCCACATCAGCGGTTTGTACCGATTCCGCCGGATGATGGCTGATGCCGCGATGGTTGCGCACAAACAGCATGCCAACCGGCCAGCGCTCGGCGATAGCAATCGCATCGTGTCCCGCGCCGCTTGGCAGCGACAGGCTGCGCCCTTGCACGGTTTCAACCGCGTGGCTCAGCGCCTGCTGCAAGCACGCATCACAGGCGGTGGCGGCAATCTGGTAATACGTGTTGGAGCTGAAGGTTAAGCCGCGACGCAGCGCAATCGCCTGCGCCTGAGTGAGCAGCGTGGAGAGCAAACGCTCCAGCGGCTCATCCTGCGGACCGCGCACGTCGAGCGACAGCTGTACTTCACCGGGAATCACGTTGACCGCGCCCGGCAAGCAGCTCAGCGTGCCGACGGTCGCCACCAGCTGCGGATCATGCTCCTGCGTGGTGTGTTCAATAAACACCATCCATTCGGCGGCAGCGGCCAGCGCATCTTTGCGATGCGTCATCGGCACGGTGCCCGCATGGCCGGCTTCACCGATAAAACTGCAATTCAGACGACGCGCGCCGTTGATTGCCGTCACCACGCCCAACGCCAAATCTTCCTGCTCAAGGCACGGACCTTGCTCGATATGCAGTTCCAGATAGGCGGCGATCTCATTGACATCACGCGCCGCATCGAGAATTTTCGCCGCATCGAAGCCGACATCCTGCATCGCTTCCGCCACCGTGATGCCATTGCCATCCGGATGCGTCACCCAGCTTTCCGGCCAGCTGCCGGTCATGCCACGGCTGCCGAGCAGCGTAATGCCGAAGCGCGTGCCCTCTTCGTCGCCGAAGCCGACAATCTCAATCGCCAGCGGTAAACGCTGCTGCCGATCGTGCAGCCACTGCACGGTTTCGATAGCGCTTAACACGCCGAGCATGCCGTCATAGCGACCGGCGTTGCGCACCGTATCCAGATGCGAACCGAGCAGCAGCGCCTGCGCGCCCGGCTGCGCCGCTTCGTAGCGACCGCAAATGTTGCCCACCGCATCCTGCCAGGTCGTCATGCCCGCAGCCTGCATCCAATCGCCGACGCACGCGTTGGCGCGCAGCTGTTCCGGCGACAGATAAACGCGCGTCAGGCCATCTTCGCTTTCACTGATCTCAGCCAGCGCATCACAGCGCGCCATGACGCGAGCGGCGGCGATCTGCGCCTCGCTGGCGGTCATCAGGCTTTTATTCATGCGCGGCTCCCGTAAAGATCCCACGCCGCCTGCATCGCTGCGCCTTGCGTGGTGCGGAAACCCACATGATTCAGCACCGCTTCCAGCGCGCTTAAGGTCATCATCACGCAATCTTTACGCGCGTTGTAACCCATGGTTCCGATGCGCCACACTTTGCCGTGCAGTGGACCAAACGAAGTGCCGATCTCGATACCGAAATCTTCCAGCACCAGCTTACGCACCTGATCGCCATTCACACCCTGCGGGATCACCACGCCGAGCACGTTATTCATCTTGTGTTTTAAATCGCCAAAGGTTTCGAGGCCCATGCCCTGAATGCCTTTCAGCAGCGCATCGCCGTGCAGCTTGTGGCGCGCGATGCCGTTATCTAATCCTTCCTGCATCATCAGACGCGCACATTCACGCGCGCCAAACAGCGCGGTAGTGGCTTCAGTGTGGTGATTAAGGCGTTCCGGGCCCCAGTAATCCATGATCATGCCGAGATCGAAATAGTTGGAGTAGATCATCTCGTCATCGCCATCCTGATGATCGGCGGTGCGGATGCCCTCTTCCACGCATTTGCGCTTGCGGATCACCGCTTCCATCTGCGGGCTCAGGGTGATCGGCGAGGTGCCGGACGGTCCGCCGAGGCACTTCTGCATGCCAGCCGATACCGCATCCAGGCCCCACGCATCGGTTTTCAGCGCATTGCCGCCGAGCGACGCGGTGGCATCGGTATAGAACAGCACGCCATATTTCTGGCAGATCGCGCCCAGCTCTTCCAGCGGCTGCAGCATGGTGGTGGACGTATCGCCCTGCACGGTCAGCAGCAGGCGCGGCTGCACTTTTATGATCGCGTCTTCGATCTGATCCGGCGTAAACACTTCGCCCCACGGCACTTCAATGGTGTGCACTTCCGCGCGGCAGCGGCGGGCGATTTCACACAGCAAATGACCGAAACGGCCAAATACCGGCACCAGCACTTTGTCGCCCGGACGGATCGCCGACAGCAGAATCGCTTCGATACCGGCGCGTGAAGTGCCGTCGATCAGCATCGTCCAGCGGTTTTCAGTGCGGAATACGCCACGGTACAGCGCCATCACTTCGTTCATGTAGTGCGTCATCGCCGGATCGTACTGGCCAATCAGCTGGCTCGACATGGCGCGCAGCACGCGCGGATCGGCGTTGATCGGGCCCGGTCCCATCAGTAGACGCTGGGGCGGATTGATTTGCGAAAATTGGCTGATATCCATGTTGTATTCCTTAAAGAAAACTTAGAGGCGGACCGTGGAGATAAATTGCTTCAGCTCCGCCGTTTGCGGATTGGCGAACAGCGTTCTACTGTCGCCCTGTTCCCAGACGCGCCCCTGATGCATAAAGACCACGCGATCGCCCACGTCGCGGGCGAAGTTCATTTCATGGGTGACGAGAATCAGCGTCATGCCTTCGGCGGCCAGCTGCTCCAGCACTTTCAGCACTTCGCCGACCAGCTCGGGATCGAGCGCGGAGGTGATCTCGTCACAGAGTAAAACTTTGGGCTGCATCGCCAGCGCACGGGCAATCGCCACGCGCTGCTGCTGACCGCCTGACAGATTGGCCGGGTAGTAATTGATACGCTCACCAAGGCCGACTTTCTCCAGCATCTGCGTTGCCAGTTCACGGCATTCGGCTTGGTTTTTCTTCAACACGCGGCGCGGCGCCAGCATCACGTTTTCCAGCGCCGTCATGTGCGGGAACAGGTTGAAGTTCTGGAACACCATGCCGACCGAGCGGCTGATTTCACGCGCCTGCGATTCGCGGTCGGTAATCGTCATGCCGCCGAGTTTGATGCTGCCTTCCTGATAGCCTTCAAGCCCGTTCATGCAGCGCAGCAAGGTACTTTTGCCCGATCCGCTGCGGCCGATAATCGAGATCACTTCGCCGTGATCGACATCGAGATCCACACCTTTCAAGACGTGGTTGTCGCCGTAGTACTTCTGTACCTGATTAATGGTGATGAGCGGCATTGAATTTTTTCTCCAGGTACTGGCTGTAACGCGACAGCGGATAACACATCAGGAAGTAACCGAGCGCCACCAGGCCAAACACCTTGAACGGCTCATACGTCACGTTATTCAAAATGGTGCCGGCTTTGGTCAGCTCGACGAAACCGATAATCGAAGCCAGCGCGGTGCCTTTGATCACCTGCACGGCAAACCCAACCGTAGGCGCGATAGCGATGCGAATCGCCTGCGGCGCCACCACGCGAAACAGCGTTTGACCAAAGGTCAGGCCGAGACAGCGCGACGCTTCCCACTGCCCTTTTGGCAGGGCGCGAATGCTGCCGTACCAGATATCCAGCAAAAACGCGCTGGTGTAGAGCGTTAAGGCCAGCGAGGCGGCGGTCCATGGCGCTACATCGATGCCGAACAAGCCGACGCCGAAGAAAGCGAGGAACAGCTGCATCAGCAGCGGCGTGCCCTGAAACAGCTCGGTGTAAGCGCGCACCAGGCGCATCGGCCATTTGCGTTTCAGCAGGCGCATAAACAGCAGCGGTAAAGTCACCAGCGTGCCGCCAAAAAATGCCACCAGCGAGAGTAAAATTGTCCAGCGCGCTGCCAGCAGCAGGTTGCGCAGGATGTCCCAGTCGGTAAATTGCGTCATCATGCCGGCTGCGCTCCCAACCATTTACGTCCCAGCGCCAGCAGCAGTTGGCGCATGGCAATCGACAACGCCAGATAGATCAGCGTGGTCACGAAATAGACTTCAAAACTCAAAAAGGTGCGCGACTGAATCAGGTTGGCGGCGAAGGTCAACTCTTCGTACGACACCTGCGACACCACCGATGAACCGAGCATCACAATGATGCATTGGCTGACCAGCGCAGGATAAATGCGCTGCAGCGACGGCGGCAGCACTACGCGGATAAAGGTTTGCGTGCGGGTCAATCCCAGCACGCGCCCCGCTTCCCACTGGCCGCGCGGCGTCACCTGAATCCCGGCGCGAATAATTTCGGTGCTGTAAGCGCCCAGGTTAATCAACATCGCCAACAGCGCCGCTTCGCCCGCCGTCAGTTTCAGACCCAAATTGGGCAAACCAAACACGATAAAAAACAGCTGCACCACAAACGGCGTATTGCGGATCAGCTCGACATACAGGCCCCAGATGCGGCTCGCCCAGCTCGGTTTACCGCTGCGCAATGCTGCGCCGAGAATCCCGAGGCTGACGCCGCCCACGGTGGCGAGTACGGTGATCTGAATCGTGACCCATAATCCGGCCAGCAACTCTGGCCAGTGCGGCCAGAGATCGGCAAAGTTAAGTTGCGCCATGCTTTATGCGCCGAGGTTGGCTGGCAACGGCGCTTTCAGCCACTCTTCCGACAGCTTGTTCAGCGTGCCGTCTTTGATGCCCTGCTCAATCAGCGCATTCACTTTCTCTTTCAGCGCCGGCTCATCTTTTTTCAGGCCGATGTAGCACGGTGAATCTTTCAGCATGAACTGGGCAACCGGTGCTTTTGCTGCGTTCTGACGCGCAATGGCGGCGACAACCAGGTTACCGGTGGCAACGTACTGCACTTGTCCGGAAAGGTAGGCCGACAACGTGGTGTTGTTATCTTCGTAACGCTTCACCTGGGCGTCTTTAGGCGCGATATCGCTCAACACCATATCTTCCACTGCACCGCGCGTGACGCCGATGGATTTTCCGCTCAGCGCTGCCGCATCTTTCAGGGTTTCACCTTTCGGACCAAATACGCCGAGGAAGAACGGCGCATACGCTTGGGTGAAATCGATCACTTTTTCGCGCTCGGCGTTTTTGCCCATGCTGGAGATCACCAGATCGACTTTATCGGTCTGCAGATACGGCACGCGGTTGGCGCTGGAAACCGGCACCAGCTGCAACTTCAGTTTCATCTGTTTGGCGAGATACTTCGCCATGTCGATATCGTAGCCCTGCGGTTGCAGGTCAGTACCCACGGAACCGAACGGCGGGAAATCCTGCGGAACCGCCACCCGGATCACGCCGCGCTTCTGGATATCCTGCAGCTGATCGGCCATCGCACTCCCGACCTGCGCCATCAGCAATGCCGCGCCCGCTACCGCTAATAATACTTTTTTCATTATGCACCCCGGTGAGTTTACGTGAAACAAAAGATTCTTGACGAATCATTCTGCAACTAATGTGCCAACCGCAGTGCTGGGAGAAGAAAGGAGAAAAAACGTGAATTTACCGCGTTACTGGCAGCAAAAACGGGCATTGCGCCCGTTGGGATTAACGATCAAAAATAGTGCACTGCACCATGATGGCGCCCGTTATCGGTGTTCCAGCTCGTCGAGATGTTGATAAAGATCGGCAATTTGATGGATGCGCTGACGGCCCTGCGACAACATTTCATGCAGCAACGCATTCGCCAGCAGGTTAACCAGACTCATGGCGGAGGCGTAGCTATCAAAGGCGGAAACGCTGTCGAGTGGCGCACAAAGCTGCCAGCGCGCCAGCGTGATAATCCCCTGCGCCTGCGGCTCACACAGCGCCAGCACCGGGATGTTGCTCTGCTGCAGCTGCTGCATCAGCGGACGAATGATGCGTGGACGGCGACGAAACGCCATCACCACCACGATATCGTCGGGCGTGATATCCACCAGCTCTTCGCCCAGCGTCTGGCCCGGCTGCGGCAGCACATGCACCTGCGTACGCGCCTGCATCAGCTGCTGACGCAGGTGCAGCGCCACCGGATAGGCGTTACGCATGCCGATGATAAACACCCGTTTTGCCGCGCCCAGCGCACTAATCACCTCGCCAAACTGCTGCGGATCGATGCTGTTAACCCACTGCGTCAGATTCGCCATCTCCTGCTTATAATGGCGCGACAGCAAGGTGTTGCCCTGCACCGCATCACGATTGTCGGTGAGCGGCATGCCGCTCTGGCGCAGGATGCGCAGCTCATCGCGCATGTCCTTGTATTTCTCGTAACCGAGACGCTTGAACAAACGGCTAACCGTCGCCTTCGACACGCCGCTCAGCCGCGCCAGCTCGGCGCTGTTGTAGCTGATCAGGTCATCAAAATGGTCAAACACGAAGTCGGCAATGCGCTGCTCCTGCGGCGACAGTTGCGGATAGTGACTACGAAGGCGTTCATCAAGTTGTTTCATCATCGGTCCTGTAACTTTCGTTTCACCACAAGCTAGCATAAATCGATCCAGATTGATGTCCGACCAAAACTGGAACAGCTCTTGCTTAGATTTATGCAGTATTTGCAGATGTTCACGAATTCGCACATTCCGTAGCGGCGCAATTTATTGCGCGATAAATCGCGCCGCTACGGAATGTGCGGTGATTAAACAGAGTGCTTAAAAGAGAACAAGAGAAACAATCACTATGATACAGAGCAACATGGCGCCGTTAGGCATGGCCGTTACGCCCCATCATCTCGCCAGCGAAAGCGCTTTAGCGGTACTACGCGAAGGCGGCAACGCGCTGGAAGCGATGGTGGCCGCCGCTGCCACTATCGCCGTGGTTTACCCGCACATGAACGGTTTGGGTGGCGACGGCTTCTGGCTGGTGGTACCGCCAAACGGCGATCCCATCGCCATTGACGCCAGCGGCGCGGCCGGTTCACTGGCGCATCTCGATTTCTATCACGGCGAAACGCATATTCCGCATCGCGGACCCAAAGCCGCCCTAACCGTTGCCGGCACCGTGAGCGGTTGGCAGGAAGCATTGACGCTGGCGCAGGAACTCGGCGCTACGCCACTGCCATTAACCCGCTTGCTGCGCGATGCGATTCGCTATGCCGCCGACGGGATTCCGGTCACCGCCTCGCAGGCCGCCGCTACCGCCGCCAAACAGCATGAGTTACAGCATCAACCCGGTTTTGCCGCCACCTTTTTACCGGACGGCAGCGTTCCGGTTGCAGGCAGCCGCTTCACCCAACCGGCGCTGGCGAACACGCTCAGCATGCTGTGCGATCACGGACTCGAAAGTTTTTATCGCGGTGAACTGGCGCACCATCTGGCGCGCGAAATGAGCGCGCTGGGGATGCCAATCACGCTGGAAGATTTGCAGACGCATAAAGCCCGCCGCTGCACGCCGCTGCATCTGGCGCACAGTGAAGGCGATATCTGGAACATGACGCCGCCGACGCAGGGTTTGGTGTCGCTGGCGATCCTCGGCATTACCGATCGACTTAATATGGCTGACGCCAATGAAGCACAAACCGTGCACCGCATCGTCGAAGCCACCAAAAAAGCCTTTGCGCTGCGCGACAAGCACATCACCGATCCGCGCCACATCGACATTGATGTACAGAGCCTGCTGGATGCTGAACATCTCAGCACGCTGGCGGCGCAGGTGGACGAGCATCAAGCCGCTGCGTGGGGCACCGGGCGCGGACCGGGCGACACCGTGTGGATGGGCGTGATGGACAGCAGCGGGCTGGCCGTTTCGTTTATCCAGAGCGTCTATCACGAATTCGGCAGCGGCGTGGTACTGCCTGGCACCGGCATCACCTGGCAAAACCGGGGGGCCGCTTTCAGCCTGCAGCCCGATCATTTGCTGGCGCTGCAGCCGGGCAAACAGCCGTTCCATACCCTTAATCCCGCCGCCGCGCGTCTCAAAGATGGCCGCACCATGGTGTACGGTTCGATGGGCGGCGACGGCCAACCGCAAACCCAGGCGGCGATTTTCACCCGTCACGTGATTCAGGGGCATCCGCTGCAACAGGCGGTGAGCGCGCCGCGCTGGCTGCTGGGTCGCACATGGGGACAATCATCCGATTCGCTCAAGCTTGAAGCGCGCATCGCACCGGAAACGGTGCAGCAGCTGCGCGCACTCGGCCATGAGGTTGAACTGCTACCCGATTTCAGTGAAGTGGTCGGCCATGCAGGTGCGATCGTCAGACACAACAACGGCATGCTGGAAGGCGCGTTCGATCCGCGCAGCAACGGCAGCGCCGCCGGTTTCTAACGGAGATAATTGATGAGTTCACAACCGGACTGGGCCACCTATATCGCCCAAATGGAGCAGATTCTGGCGCTGGAGCTGGATGATGCGCGTCGCGCCGAGCTGCTGACGCAGTTCAACCGCATCGCCGCAATGGCCGAGCCGCTGATGGCGCTGCCGCTCGACGATCGACTGGAAGTGGCGGGAGTCTTTCATCCATGAAACTGTCGTCATTATCGATTAACGCCCTGCAGCAGGCGCTGAGCCAGGGCGAGATCAGCGCCCGCGATATCGCGCAACATACGCTCGCGGCGATTGAACAACATAATCCGGCGATCAACGCCTGGACCGAAGTCACCGGTCAGCGCATGCTGCGCGAAGCCGATCAGATCGATCAGCAGCGCCAGCGCGGCGAAACCTTGCCGCCGTTAGCCGCCATTCCTTACGCGGTGAAAAACCTGTTTGATGTCGCCGGACACAGCACCTTAGCTGGAGCCAGCATGTTCAGCGAACGCGCGGCGGCCCGCGAGGATGCGTGGGCGGTGAGCAAACTGCGTCAGTCTGGCGCGCTGCTCTCCGGCATGCTGAATATGGATGCCTATGCGTACGGTTTTACCACCGAAAACACCCATTACGGCGCGACGCACAACCCGCGCGATTTAACCCGCGTGGCGGGCGGATCGTCCGGCGGTTCGGCAGCGGCGGTGGCGGCGGGTTTGGTGCACTTCTCGCTCGGCACCGACACCAACGGCTCGATCCGCGTGCCCGCTTCGTTGTGCGGCATCTTCGGCCTGAAACCGACCTTTGGCCGCCTGTCGCGCAGCGGCAGCCATCCGTTTGTCGCCAGCCTCGATCACATCGGCCCATTTGCCCGTTCGGTTGAAGATTTGAGCCTGGTGTACGACACCTTGCAAGGTGCCGACGCCAGCGATGCCTTCCAGGCCGCGCAGCCCGTTGCGCCAGCCAGCGCCGGGCTTAACAAGGGCGCAGAAGGCGTGCGCAGCGCGGTACTCGGCGGGTTCTTCTCAACCTGGTGCAGCGATGAAGCGCGCGCCGCCGTGGCCGTTGCGGCTAAAGCACTGCAGGCAATCGACGAAGTGACTTTACCGAATGCAGAGATCGCCCGTTCGGCGGCCTTTATCATGACCGCCGCAGAAGGCGGTAATCATTACTTGCCTATGCTGCGCACGCAGCCCGAGCAGTTCGAGCCCAACTCACGTGAACGCTTGCTGGCCGGAGCGATGCTGCCCTCGGCGTGGTACGTGCAGGCGCAGCGTTTCCGCCGTCACTTCCAGCAGCAGGTGCTGCCGCTGTTTGAGCAGTTCGATGTGCTGATTGCACCCGCCACACCGTGTACCGCCACCACCATCGGCCAGGAAACCATTCACATCAACGGCCAGCATTTGCCGACGCGCGCCAGCATGGGCATGCTGACCCAGCCGATTTCGTTCCTTGGCTTACCGGTCTGTACCGTGCCGCTGCAAACCGCCAGCGGCTTGCCGATTGGTTTACAGCTGATCGCCGCACCGTTTAAAGAACATCTGGCACTGCGCGCCGCCTGGGCGCTGCAACAGCAAGGGCTGACGCTGCCACAAACCACCTTAATGGATGCCTGAAGATGACACCTGAACATATCGATCGCCCGGCAGTGCTCGCCGAAGTCACCGCCGCCTTTTACCGCTACGAGCAGGCGTTGATCAGCAATGACGTTGAGGTGCTGGATGAGCTGTTCTGGCACGACAAACGCACCGTGCGTTTGGGCGCGGGCGAGAATCTGTATGGCATTGATGAGATTCGCGCTTTTCGCGCGGCACGTCCGCCGAAAGGGTTGGAGCGCGAGTTACGTAATACGGTGATTACCACTTTTGGCGATGACTATGCGGTGTGCAGCACCGAGTTTACGCGTGAAGGCGTGGAGAAGATTGGACGCCAGCAGCAGACGTGGGTGCGATTGCCGTGCGGCTGGCGGATTGTCGCGGCGCAGGTGAGTTTGATGATTTGAGCTGTTAGCGGGATAAATCGGTCGCCATATATGGCGTAATGCTCGTCAGATAAGCCAACGCCGATTGCGCAGGCCGATGCCACTTTTGCTCCGGCGGTCCTCGCGCCGCTTATGCGGTACCTTCACTTCGCTCGTCTGCCTGACGGACCGGCGGAGACGGGACATCCTTGTCCCGGCTCCGCCTTTCGCCCGCGTCCTGCGGGCTCTCCTGGCTTCCTCGCTTCGTTCAGCGCTGCGGATTGCCTGCCCAAAAGCGTCCCCGGCCTGCTCCCAAGCTTCAGTGCGTGTTGTTGAAAAGGGCACTTTTGCCAGAGGCGCTGACGCGTCTGCTGCGGCATAAGGGCTATTCGCAGCGCTGAGGCTTTTACGTTGGGCCAGGAGCCTCACGCATGGATGCGTGAGGCAGTTCGGGGCCGGCCAGGACGGCCGATCCGCGAACGGTCCGTTGGCACAACGTGGAAGCCGAAGGTACCGCGTAAGCGGCGCGAGGACGGCCCGTGACGCAGCAGATGTGGCAGAGCCAGCTACCTATTCAAAGCAACATGCTTTCTTAACTGACAAGCATTACGCCATAAATGGCGACCCTACAAACTCAGGATGTTGGTGCCGGATGCGTTTCGATCCAGTGATCGGCGATCTGCTGCCGCGTACACACCCACACATCTTCATGCTGCTGAATGTGATCGAGGAAGCGCTGCAAGCCACGGAATTTCCCCGGACGTCCCAGCAAACGACAGTGCATGCCAATCGACATCATCTTCGGTGCGGTTTCGCCCTCTTCGTACAGCACATCAAAGGTGTCGCGCAGATAGGTAAAGAACTGCTCCGCGGTGTTGAAGCCCTGCGGCGAGGCGAAGCGCATGTCGTTGCACTCCAGCGTGTAAGGGATGATGAGGTGCGGTTTGACCGTGCCGTCCTGACAAGTGACTTGCGTCCAGAACGGTAAATCGTCGCCGTAATAGTCGCTGTCATAGCTGAAACCGCCCTGCTCGACCACTAAACGTCGGGTGTTTGGGCTATCGCGGCCGGTGTACCAGCCGGTTGGCGCTTTACCGAACAGATCGGTTAACACGTCCACCGCCTGTTGCATGTGCTGGCGCTCGGTTTTGGCGTCCATCGCCTGATAGTGGATCCAGCGCCAGCCGTGGCTCACCACGTCGTAATCCGCCGCTTTAATCGCTTCGACGATGTCCGGATGACGTGCCAGCGCCATCGCCACGCCAAATACCGTCAGCGGCAAACCGCGTTTTTGAAACTCATTGTGGATGCGCCAGAACCCGGCGCGCGAGCCGTATTCATACAGCGAATCCATCGACATATGACGATCGGCGTAACTGGCCGCACCGATAATATCGGAAAGAAACTGCTCGGAACCGGCGTCGCCATGCAACACGTTGTTCTCGGCACCCTCTTCGTAATTAAGAACAAACTGCACCGCGACGCGCGCTTTGCCCGGCCACTGCGCATGCGGCGGGTTGCCGGCATAGCCGATCAGATCGCGTGGATAGTTTTTGTTGAAGCTGTACTCTTTCTTTCCAGATACATCATTCATTCTGTAAGTTCCTGTCGCTCAACCAGTGGTTAGTTTAGGTGCTGAAAGACTCCGCTGAGCGGTTTTTCGAGGGGATAATCGAGATCGCCGTGCTTGCTGGTGCCAAAGCCTAACGCCACCAACGACTCCACCATTTTTACTGCGGCGCTGACGCCGTCGATCACCGGAATGCCCAGCTCTTTAGTGAGATCCTGCGCCAGCGTGGCCATGCCGCCACAGCCCAACACAATCGCGCCGCTGCCATCTTCGCGTTTGGCCTGAATGCAGCGCTGACGTACTTTCTCCTGCGCCACGCCGCTGCCGTCTTCCAGCGCCAGCACCGGCAGATCGATGGCGTGCAGCGCAGCGCAATGGTGAGTGAAGCCATATTGCTGCAGCAGATGGCGCGCTATCACCAACGTACGCGGCAAGGTGGTGACAATCGAAAAGCGCGTCGCCACCAGCGTGGCGGTGTGCATGGCCGCTTCCGCGATGCCAATCACCGGCCCGCTCGCCAGTTCACGCGCCGCCAGCAATCCCGGATCGCCGAAGCAAGCAATGATATGGCCGCTCACGCCTTGCGCTTTGCCGCGCTTCACCTGCTCCAGCACGCCAATTGCTGCGATGGCTTCATCAAAATGACCTTCAATCGATTCCACGCCGTGCGTTGGACACACCGCCAGAATCTCGGTGCCCGGCGCGGCAACGGTGCGCGCGGCGGCGCCAATGGTTTCCGTCATCGCTAAGCTGGTGTTCGGATTGATGACCTGAATCAGGCTCATGATGCCGCTCCTTTGTTACCGGCAAATAACCGGGTGAAATCAGGCAAGGTTTCGCCGCTGCGCTCAAAGTGCAGGCTGGCAACAATGTGTTCGAAGTGATGCTGTAGTGCGGCAGTCAACGCCGGCAGATCTTTTTGCCGCAGCAGATCCACCAGCCGATCGTGATGATCGCAACGGCAGCCGCGCTGCCACGGTGCACCGTAAGCGGCGATCACCAACGACGAACGCTGCGTCAGGCGCGTCACCATATCGGTGAGCACTTCGTTACCGGAGATCGCCTGCAGCTGAATATGAAAAGCGGCGGAGAGACGAATCGCGGCAGCACCATCGTGCTGGTCGTGTGCTTGCTGCTCTTCTTCAATTAGCACGCCAAGCGCCGCTAAGTGCGGTGCCTGTACGTGGCTCAGCACCGCTGGCAAATTGGCGCACTCTAATAAACTGCGGGTGGCAAAGATGTCGCGGGCTTCATCAACGCCCGGCGTCGCCACCTGTGCACCACGTCGGGGCGACAAGGTGATCATTTGCACCGCGGCGAGGCGCTGCAGCACCTTGCGGATGCCGGTGCGGCTCACGCCGAAGACGTCTGATAACGCTTCTTCCGGCAATTTACTGCCCGGCGGCAACTGATGCTCAACGATGGCGGTCAGCAGCGCCTGATAGATAGGTTCATCGCGATCGTTCAGATCGGCAGCCGTTTTCTGGCCTGTTTCACTCTTCATTACCTGCTCCGGTAAGTGACTGTGTGCTGCACATCGTATACGTGAAATTAATTTTTTGTATACAAGAAATCAATTCTGGCCTGGATCCTGCAATACCGTTTCACGATGTGATTATTATTCCATGATGTAGAGAGGAGCAGGTTTCATGCCAAATCATTCTGAAGTGACCTCTGCGGTGGCCTCTGAAGCCAACGCGCAATACAGTCCACGCCTGTGTAACGAAGATCTGGCGCCGACGCGCGACCAGAACTGGTCGTGGTACAACATCTTTTCTTTCTGGATGTCGGACGTGCACAGCATGGGCGGCTATGTGGTGGCCGCCAGCTTCTTTACCCTTGGGCTGGCGAGCTGGCAGGTGCTGCTGTGCTTGTTAGTGGGCATCTGCATTGTGCAGCTCTGCGCCAATCTGGTGGCCAAACCGAGCCAGATGGCGGGCGTGCCCTACGCGGTGATTTCGCGTCAGGCATTTGGTGTGTTCGGCGCGAATATCCCGGCGATTATCCGCGGGCTGATCGCTTTCGCGTGGTACGGCATCCAGACTTATCTGGCGGCTAATGCGCTGATGCTGGTGCTGCTGAAGTTCTTCCCAGCCCTGAGCAGCATGACGCAAAGCAGCTGGCTCGGCTTATCACAGTTGGGCTGGTGCTGTTTCGGCGTGATGTGGTTGCTGCAGGCGATGGTGTTTTGGCACGGCATGAGCGCGATCAAACGCTTTATCGATGTCGCCGGTCCGGCGGTGTACGTGGTGATGGTGGCGCTGGCGGGCTGGATTGTATACAAAACCGGTTTTGACGGTATCTCCTTCACGCTGGCCAGCAAGCAGTTGAGCACCGGCGAGCAAACCTGGCAGATGATCACCGCCACTGCGCTGGTGGTCTCTTACTTCTCCGGTCCGCTGCTGAATTTTGGTGACTTCTCACGTTACGGCAAAAGCATGGGCGAAATTCGTCGCGGCAACCGCTGGGGCTTACCGTTCAACTTCTTGCTGTTCTCGATTGTCACCGTAGTGATTGTTTCCGGTACCCAATCGCTGTTCGGCAGAATGATCACCGATCCGATTGAGACCGTCAGCATGGTGGGTAACGACGTGGCGGTGGCGATTGGCCTGTTGACCATGATTATCGCCACCATCGGTATTAACATCGTGGCGAACTTTGTCTCGCCGGCATTCGACTTCTCTAACTGCTCGCCGCAGAAAATCAGCTTCCGTACGGGTGGCATGATTGCTGCAGTCGGCTCGGTGTTACTGACGCCGTGGAACCTGTTTCAGTCGCCAGAACTGATTCACTACACGCTGGATGTATTGGGCTCGTTCATTGGGCCGTTGTTCGGCATCCTGGTGGCTGATTTCTATCTGATTAAACGCAGCAAAGTCTATGTTGATGATCTGTTTGATGACACGCCAAAAGGACGTTACTGGTATCGCGGCGGCTTCAACCCGAAAGCAATTGCTGCGCTGCTGCCGTCGGTGGGCATTTGTCTGGTGATCAGCTTCATTCCTTCACTGCATGCGGTGGCGAACTTTAGCTGGTTTATCGGCGTGGCGCTGGGTGCGGGCTGCTATCGCTGGCTGGCGCGCGCGGACCGCGAAGAGTCTGTGGCGGCGTATCGCGCGACGGTGGCGGTGCAGAAGGATTAAGTTGGTAATGGTCGCCATGAATGGCGACCCTACGCCGGTTTGTAAAAAGCAAAAAGCCGATGCATATCTGCATCGGCTTCTTTAAATAGATTGGCGGAACGGACGGGGCTCGAACCCGCGACCCCCTGCGTGACAGGCAGGTATTCTAACCAACTGAACTACCGCTCCGCGCTTTGTTCCCCGTCGAGAACGAGGCGCATATTAATAGCAGCTCTCGTACCCGTCAACGCTTTTTATGTGGGAATGTTTCGTTTGGCGTTTTTTTCAGCTTAACGTCGATTTTCCACGCAAAATCAGCCGTTTTACACACGCCACAGGCAGCTACCGCCCTTCTTTTGCACTAAATCCAGACGACCTTCGTGCGCAATAATCTCTTCATCGCTGGCGCTGACCACGCGCAGACCTGAACTCGGGCGCACTATCCGCTGAATGTTCTCACCGCCGCCCTGATTGTTCTGCTCACCATCGAGTGAAAAGGCCAGCGAAGTCTGACCGCCGGTCATCATCAGGAACACTTCGGCCAGAATCTCGGCATCGAGCAGTGCGCCGTGCAGCGTACGCTTGCTGTTGTCTATCTCATAACGGTTGCACAACGCATCGAGGCTGTTGCGCTTGCCGGGATACATCTTACGCGCCATCGCCAGGCTATCGGTGATCTGGCAGAAGGTTTCGGTTTTGCCGATATCCCGCTTCAGCATGCCGAATTCGTAATCCATAAAGCCGATATCGAACGATGCGTTATGGATCACCAGCTCCGCGCCACGGATGTACTCAAGGAATTCGTCGGCGATATCCGCAAACATCGGCTTATCGGCGAGGAATTCGTCGGCGATACCGTGAACGCCGAACGCTTCCGGATCCACCAGCCGATCGGGCTTCAGATACATGTGGAAGTTGTTGCCGGTCAGGCGACGGTTGATCACCTCAACCGCACCAATTTCAATGATGCGATGTCCTTCATAATGCACACCGATCATGTTCATGCCGGTGGTTTCGGTATCGAGGACGATCTGGCGGTTATTTGCAGTGCTCATAGGACTCGTTTTATGTCAGACTTGGCGTTTTGTCAGAAGGAAGTCTACCAGAGATGCGCAAACAGGTAGAAATATTCACCGATGGATCTTGCCTGGGCAATCCCGGTCCCGGCGGCTACGGCGCCATTTTGCGGTATGGTGCGCATGAAAAAGAGTTCAGTACGGGTTATCGCCTCACCACCAACAATCGCATGGAGATGATGGCGGCTATCGTGGCGCTTGAAGCGTTAAAACAGCCGTGTGAGGTGGTGCTTAGCACCGACAGCCAATATGTTCGTCAAGGCATCACTAGCTGGATCCACAACTGGAAGAAGCGCGGCTGGAAAACCGCCGATAAAAAACCGGTAAAAAATGTCGATCTGTGGAAACGCCTCGATGTGGCGCTCAGCAACCATGAAATTAAGTGGGAATGGGTAAAAGGTCACGCGGGGCATCCGGAGAACGAACGCTGCGACGAACTGGCGCGCAGCGCCGCGGGAAATCCTACCCAGGATGATATCGGCTATCAGGTTGAATCCTGATCCTTCACTTCACGAAACTGGCGCGTAACGTTAACCGTTTGACGTAGCTGGCTTTGGCTCAGATTCTTCTTCATTTTGGTGGGCGTTAACGGGAACGTGCGTTTACGTGCCACCACAATGTTCAAACAACCGAGCGCCGGTAAATGCGCGCTGATCACCCTGCCGCCCTGCCGATGCCACGGCACCACCTGAAAACGGGTACGGTACACTACTTCATAATTCAGCAGGCCCAGCCAGTCGAGCAGACGAACCTGGCTGAACATGCGTCCACTCCACGGCGCGCGCGAGTGTAATCCCGGAATGCCTTTGCTGATCCCTAATAGACTGAAAGGATTGAAGCCGCTGATGATCATCCAGCCATCATCGATCAATACCCGATCCACCTCGCGCAACACACGATGCGGATCCTGACTCCACGCCAGCGTGTGCGCCAGCAAACAGGCATCAACTGATTTAGATTCAAAGGGTAATTGTGTGTTATTGGCGATAACCTGTAACTCATCGCCCTCAATGCCCACATTCACCTGATGCGATATGGCACACTGGCTGGTGTTGATTTCTGCGCTGAGGCTGCCAATTTTAAGCATATGAAAGCCATACAGCTTCCCGAGATAAGGCTGCAGTTGCTGAGTGAGCGCGTCGCGAAAATAGTCTCCCATTGGCATATCGCGCCAGGAGCGCGGTGCAGTCAGGATTTGGCGTGTTTTAGCCGGCTTCATGCTCTACCATTTTCCTTTTTCTACGACCTGAGAGGTGTTTATGAATCTTACCAGCATTCCCGCATTGCAGGATAACTACATCTGGACACTGACGGACGATGACAATAACTGTCTGATTGTCGATCCCGGCGAAGCACAGCCGGTGCTGGATAAAATCAGGGCTAATCATTGGCAACCCGTGGCGATTTTTCTGACGCATCATCATCACGATCACGTCGGCGGCGTGGATGAGCTGTTGCAGCACTATCCCGATTTGGCGGTTTTCGGTCCACAGGAAACTGCAGATAAAGGGGCAAAGCATATTGTGGCCGAAGGCGATGAATTTACAGTTCTTGGGCTTAATTTCCGTGTCATCGCAACACCTGGTCACACTTTAGGACATATCTCATATTTCAGCTCTCCTTATCTTTTCTGTGGAGACACGATGTTTTCCGGTGGCTGCGGACGTTTATTTGAAGGCACCGCAAAACAAATGTTCGAATCATTTCAAAAGCTTAATCAACTCCCTGCAGATACTCTTGTTTGCTGTGCGCATGAGTACACTTTATCCAATATGAAGTTTGCTGCGGCTATTCTGCCCCATGACCCTAAAATTTTGGCAAGGTATCAGCAAATTAAGGACTTACGCGCAGAAAACCGCATTACTTTACCGACAAAACTGGCCTTAGAGCGGGAAATAAATTTATTTTTACGCACGCAAGACGCTGATTTACAACAGGCTTTAGGCACTAATGTGTCATCGTCAGCATTATGGCAAACTTTCGCCGATCTACGCGAGAAGAAAGACCGCTTTTGATATTTGAGGTTGTGTTGTGGTGGACCGTCACGTATAGTTGCTCGTCTTTTAAGCGAACTATTGACACACACATGAAGGCTAAAGCGATCTTACTCGCCTCGGTCTTGCTGATGGGATGTCAGGCATCAAGGAATGACGCCAATATCCCCGTACAGCATGCCCAGAGTCTGTCTTCAGCTGGTCAAGGTGAAAATGGAAAGTACGGAGATCGATTGTTGTCGCCGCGATGGCAGGATGATGGAACAAGCCTCGCAGAAGATACTGATCTCTGGAATCACATTAGTGACGAGTTGAAGATGGGGATTCCGGAAAACAGCCGGATCCGCGAACAAAAAACAAAATTTTTAAAAAATAAGAGCTATCTCCACGATGTAACATTACGGGCAGAGCCGTACATGTACTGGATAGTCGAGCAGATACAGAAACGTAAAATGCCGATGGAACTGGTACTGCTACCCATAGTGGAGAGCGCTTTTGACCCACACGCAACATCTTCTGCGAATGCCGCCGGCATTTGGCAGATTGTTGCACAAACGGGCAAAAACTATGGTTTGAAACAGAACCAATGGTACGACGGACGCCGCGATGTGGTGGCCTCGACCAAAGTAGCGCTGGATATGATGCAGCGTCTGAACGGTATGTTTGACGGTGACTGGTTACTGACCATCGCCGCCTACAACAGCGGTGAAGGACGTGTGCTGAAGGCGATGAAACAGAATAAGGCGCGCGGTAAGCCGACTGACTTCTGGAATTTATCGCTGCCACGCGAGACTACGGTTTACGTACCTAAAATGTTGGCCTTGAGTGAGATTCTCAAGAACAACAAGCGTTACGGTATCAAACTGCCGACCCCGAACGAGAGCCGTGCATTAGCTCGCGTAGAGGTGGGACAGCAGATTGAACTGACGCAGGCCGCCGATATGGCCGGTATGTCTCTCAGCAAGCTGAAGACATTTAATGCCGGTTATAAAAACGGAGCCACAGCGCCAAATGGACCGCACTACATTATGGTGCCGAAGTCCAACGTTGCTAAGTTGCGCGATTCACTGGCTTCAGGTGATATCGCTTCCGTGCAGCCTACCGAGATGGCGAAAGTCAGCGCGGCAGGAAACAGCTACACGGTACGCAAAGGCGACACCTTGTCTGGTATTGCCAGCAAGCTTGGCGTAAGCGTCAGTGCACTGAAACAGCAGAACAATCTGCGCAGCGCTTCTGTTCGTACCGGTCAGACTCTGACCGTGAGCGGCAAAGCGAGCACGCAATTGGCTGATAACGGCAACAGCATCACCTACCGTGTACGTAAGGGTGATTCTTTTGCCAGTATTGCAAAACGTCACGGTGTGAATACCAAAGATGTTATGCGCTGGAACAGTGATGCTAAAGACATTCAGCCGGGCGACAAGCTCACGCTGTTTGTGAATAATAGCGCAACACCTGATACCTAATGCCCCGAAAAGGCTGACTTTTGTCAGCCTTTTTCATTTTCTGCTTCCGCTAAATTCTGCATATCGCCTGTTCAGGCACTAACTTACCCTTCGCAGTATGACTTCGATTGTTGCTAGATGGGAGCTAGAGCGTATTGGCTTAACGCTCGATACCGTAGAGAGAGTTGAACTCAACCAATAGCGGATTGTGATCTGATGCGCGCGTCACCAGCACTGAAGCCTCACTGACCTTCATATCGCGGTAGAAAACGAAATCCAGTGGGCGACCGAAAGCTTTGCGACGATGGTCATCGGTGAAGTTCACTTCACGCAGTGACATCTCCCGCGCAAAGCGATACAGCGCATTCATACGCTGACGACTCCAGGCGTTAAAATCCCCCGCCATGATCACCGGGCCGCGATGATGCTGAATCTGTTCGCCAATCGGCCCGAGTTGTTTGCTGTAGACATCGACACCGAGACTGAAATTGACTGCATGGATATTTACTACCATCAGCATTTCGCCAGTCGGCAACGGATATGCCGTGACCAGCGCAGATTTGGCTAAACGCAGCAACGGTTCACGCTCGCGAAGTGGGCAGCAATAAACAGGATGCGCAGATGCCAGCGTCATGACGCCAGAAGGATGTTGCGGTAGAACAAAGGCTGGCACCTGATCGGCCGCGAGATAGTTACTGGTGGCGAATTTGACCAGTTCGGGTGTAGCTTGCGCCTCCTGCAGTAGAACAAGGTGGGCATCTTTGCCAAAACCTTGCAGCACCGACATCCAGTCTGCGCGTTGTTGCTTGAAGATATTCCAGACTAAGACTCGCAGTGTGGGATCGGCTGGCAAAGGTGCGCCAGGCGGTAATGCCTGCCCAAGATGCAGCATTGCCCCCGGCGGAAAGATCCGCTCTGCTGGCTGACCTGCTACATAACGCATTGAATAAGTTTTTTTCCGCACTTTCCCGCCTGACTGGTTTACGACTCGTACTTCACCTGACTGTTATAGGGATTTTAGCGCGGGGTTTCAATTGGTGTTCTTGATTGTCGGAATTCGCCTCACAGCATACCAATGCAAAAGCCTGCCAGTTGGCAGGCTTTTGCGCGTGCTATTCCATCGCTATCGCCGTTTGAGGTTTGTCGAGTTGACCACTCAATCGCACCAGCAGCAGCGCGCCAAGCACAATCACCGCACCAACCCACGGTGTCTGTGCCAGCCCATAATGCTCGACAATATAACCACCTACCGTGGAACCCAGAGCGATACCGATATTGAAGGCCGCAATATTGAGGCCTGATGCAACATCTACCGCGCCTGGCGCATAATGTTCAGCTTTCTGCACCACATAAACCTGCAAACCCGGCACGTTAGCAAAGGCGAAGATGCCCATAACTAATACTGTTGCCACTGACATAAAGTGCATGCTGGCGGTGAACTGGAACACCATCAGTAAAATGGCCAGCGCCATAAAGATCAGTGTTAAAGCAGGAACCGCGCCACGGCGATCGGCCAACTTACCGCCCCAGATATTGCCGATAGCGACCGACACCCCATAACCCAGCAAAATCACACTCACTGCGGTAGGTGAAAAGCCAGCCAGCGACTGCATCATTGGCGCAAGAAATGTGAAGGCAGTAAATACGCCACCATAACCCAGTGCGGTAATCGCATAAATCAGCAGCAGACGTGGATTGATCATCACGCGAGCCTGCTGGGCCAGCGTTGTTACCGGTGGTTGAGCAATGTTACGCGGGATAAGCAGTTGGCTTGCCACCAGAGCGATGATGCCCAGCAATGACACAGCCAGGAAACTTTCACGCCAGCCAAAGTGTTGCCCGATGAGCGTACCCAACGGCACGCCAGTTACCAACGCTACGGTCAAACCGCCAAACATGATGGCAATGGCACTCGCCGCCTTCTCTTTGCTCACGAGGCTGGTCGCTATCGTCGAGCCGACAGAGAAGAACACACCGTGAGCCAGGCCGGTAAGCAGTCGGGCAATGACCAGCGTTTCATAGTTTGGTGCCAACCAGGCAACCAGATTGCCAACGGTAAAGAGCACCATCAATCCCATTAATAATTGCTTACGCGCTAACTTACCGGTCAAAGCAGTCAACACCGGCGCGCCAACGGCAACGCCCAAAGCATAAATAGAGACCAGCATTCCTGCGGAAGGCAGCGTAATACTGAGTTGTTCAGCGATGGTTGGGATCAGCCCGACAATAACAAATTCTGTCGTTCCGATCGCATAGGCACTGATTGTCAGCGCCCAAAGTGCAAGTGGCATGATTAACTCCCATGAAGTTTTGATGGGCGTTAGTATTGCCTCATGCTTTAATGACAAAAAGATGCAAAGTGAGAATAGACTTTTGCTTTTGGAGGGATAATGAAGGCATCGTCAGATGAGCTTAAGGTGTTTATCGCTGTGGTGGAGAGCGGCAGCTTTAGTCGTGCAGCAGAACAGTTGCAGATGGCCAATTCAGCAGTAAGCCGCACGGTTAAAAAGCTGGAGAACAAGCTGGGTGTCTCGCTCTTGACGCGTACTACGCGTCAGCTAGCGCTCACTCATGAAGGCGAGCACTATTTTCGCCGCGTACAAAAGTTGATGCAGGAAATGTCGACCGCCGAGAGCGAGTTGATTGAGCGTCAGCTGGCGCCTCAGGGAGTGCTACGTATTGATGCAGCTACGCCCGTGATTCTGCATCTGTTGCTGCCGATGATTAAACCCTTTCGTGAGCGCTATCCAGACGTCACGCTATCGCTGATCTCTTCGGAGAGCTTTATTAACCTCATCGAACGTAAAGTCGATGTGGCGATTCGCGCCGGCAACTTGACGGATTCCACATTGCGCGCTCGTCTGCTCTTTATTAGCTATCGCAAATTAGTGGCGACGCCGGCTTATCTGGCGAAATATGGTGTACCAGCATCGGCAGCAGATTTAGTACAGCATGAATGCCTTGGCTTCGTTGAAACGCCACGCTTAAATCGCTGGCCTGTCGCAGAGGAAGGTGGCGAGCTTTATGACATCACGCCGGGTATGTCATCTAACAGCGGCGAAACGCTCAAACAGCTAGTGCTAGGCGATCAAGGTATCGCGTGTTTATCAGATTTTATGGTGGATAAAGAGATAGCGGATGGCACTTTTATTGAACTGCTAGCTGAACATCGCGTTCCAGTCGAGATGCCCTTTAACGCGGTCTATTACAGCGACTTGGGAGTTAGTCAGCGCGTTCGGGCGTTTATCGATTTTCTAAGTGAATGGGTTAAAGATCAGCCCTGGCGAGTGCAGGGCTGAAGAGGTAAGTAGCGATCAATCCCAGTCTGGTGCCAGACCTTCAGGACTCACTAAACGCTGCTGACGATCCAGCGCGGCAATATTTGCCATATCTTGATCATCTAGCTGCAGATCAACTGCTGCCTTGTTGCTCGCCAGGTTTTCACGTTTGGTGGATGACGGGATCACCGCGTAACCTAACTTCATCGCCCATGCCAGAACCACCTGAGCTGGAGTAGCTTTGTGCTTCTGTGCAATTGCGTTGATTACCTGATCCTTCAGCGCCTCGCCATAAGCTAATGTCATGTAAGAAGTGATGTGAATACCATTCTTTTGAGCGAAATCAACCACCTGACGATTCTGCAGGAAAGGATGCAGCTCAATCTGGTTAGTGGCAATATTTTCCGCACCAACCGCGTCAATCGCCTCTTTCATCAAGGCGATTGGGAAGTTTGAGATACCAATCTGACGCGTCAGGCCTGCTTCTTTTGCTGCCATCAATGCCAACATGCTCTCTTTCACCGATATCGCCCCTTCTGGAGAAGGCCAGTGGATCAAGGTGAGATCGACATAATCGGTGCGCAGTTTTGCCAAGCTCTCTTTCAAGCTGGGAATCAACTTCTCAGCATCAAGATTCTCAATCCAGATTTTGGTGGTAACGAACAAGTCGTCACATGCTACGCCACTCTCAGCAATCGCCTGACCTACAGCCGCCTCATTTTCATAGATTTGCGCGGTATCAATTGTGCGATAGCCAAGTTCCAGAGCAGTTTTAACTGAATGGATTACAACATCTTCTTGCAGACGGAAAGTACCTAAACCAAAGGCGGGAATTGTCATGATTTCCTCATCGGATAGCGTTATGTTTCGATGGGAACTATTCTGGCAGGTTTATTGTTGCTGAAAAATCCGCTTATAAGCAGAAGAATTTTGATTTTTTATCAACAATTATAGCGGAATTGCAAACATGAAAAAGCCCTGACTTTTCAGTCAGGGCTTATCAATTAAGTGGCGGAACGGACGGGGCTCGAACCCGCGACCCCCTGCGTGACAGGCAGGTATTCTAACCAACTGAACTACCGCTCCACCGATTCTGTACTGATATCAGACAATCGTTCTGATGTCAGGTGTTTCGCCCTTCCCGCGTCACTGGGAAGGTCACAACCCGATAGCGGGTCTTAAATTGATGCCTGGCAGTTCCCTACTCTCGCATGGGGAGACCCCACACTACCATCGGCGCTACGGCGTTTCACTTCTGAGTTCGGCATGGGGTCAGGTGGGACCACCGCGCTAAAGCCGCCAGGCAAATTCTGCTGCAAAAACGAATAACATCCGCTTCCGCTGATTCTTTAATCCGTAAACAAGCTGAAAATATCCGGTCTCTCAGACCAAAACGCCTCTGGCGTTGTAAGGTTAAGCCTCACGGGTCATTAGTACCGGTTAGCTCAACGCATCGCTGCGCTTACACATCCGGCCTATCAACGTCGTAGTCTTCAACGTCCCTTCAGGACTCTCAAGGAGTCAGGGAGAACTCATCTCGGGGCAAGTTTCGTGCTTAGATGCTTTCAGCACTTATCTTTTCCGCACTTAGCTACCGGGCAATGCCATTGGCATGACAACCCGAACACCAGTGGTGCGTTCACTCCGGTCCTCTCGTACTAGGAGCAACCCCCCTCAATTCTCCAGCGCCCACGGCAGATAGGGACCGAACTGTCTCACGACGTTCTAAACCCAGCTCGCGTACCACTTTAAACGGCGAACAGCCGTACCCTTGGGACCTACTTCAGCCCCAGGATGTGATGAGCCGACATCGAGGTGCCAAACACCGCCGTCGATATGAACTCTTGGGCGGTATCAGCCTGTTATCCCCGGAGTACCTTTTATCCGTTGAGCGATGGCCCTTCCATTCAGAACCACCGGATCACTATGACCTGCTTTCGCACCTGCTCGAGCCGTCACTCTCGCAGTCAAGCTGGCTTATGCCATTGCACTAACCTCCTGATGTCCGACCAGGATTAGCCAACCTTCGTGCTCCTCCGTTACTCTTTGGGAGGAGACCGCCCCAGTCAAACTACCCACCAGACACTGTCCGCAGCCCGGATCACGGGCCTACGTTAGAACATCAAACATTAAAGGGTGGTATTTCAAGGTTGGCTCCACGCAGACTGGCGTCCACGCTTCAAAGCCTCCCACCTATCCTACACATCAAGGCTCAATGTTCAGTGTCAAGCTATAGTAAAGGTTCACGGGGTCTTTCCGTCTTGCCGCGGGTACACTGCATCTTCACAGCGATTTCAATTTCACTGAGTCTCGGGTGGAGACAGCCTGGCCATCATTACGCCATTCGTGCAGGTCGGAACTTACCCGACAAGGAATTTCGCTACCTTAGGACCGTTATAGTTACGGCCGCCGTTTACCGGGGCTTCGATCAAGAGCTTCTCCTTGCGGATAACCCCATCAATTAACCTTCCGGCACCGGGCAGGCGTCACACCGTATACGTCCACTTTCGTGTTTGCACAGTGCTGTGTTTTTAATAAACAGTTGCAGCCAGCTGGTATCTTCGACTGGCTTCGGCTCGGGGAGCAAGTCCCTCTACCTACGCGCCAGCGTGCCTTCTCCCGAAGTTACGGCACCATTTTGCCTAGTTCCTTCACCCGAGTTCTCTCAAGCGCCTTGGTATTCTCTACCTGACCACCTGTGTCGGTTTGGGGTACGATTTCGTGTTACCTGGAGCTTAGAGGCTTTTCCTGGAAGCAGGGCATCAGTTACTTCACCACCGTGGTGGCTCGTCATCACGCCTCAGCCTTAAGATATCCCGGATTTACCAAAGATATCAGCCTACACGCTTAAACCGGGACAACCGTCGCCCGGATAACCTAGCCTTCTCCGTCCCCCCTTCGCAGTAACACCAAGTGCAGGAATATTAACCTGCATCCCATCGACTACGCTTTTCAGCCTCGCCTTAGGGGTCGACTCACCCTGCTCCGATTAACGTTGAACAGGAACCCTTGGTCTTCCGGCGAGCGGGCTTTTCACCCGCTTTATCGTTACTTATGTCAGCATTCGCACTTCTGATACCTCCAGCACCCCTCACAGGACACCTTCAACGGCTTACAGAACGCTCCCCTACCCAACAACGCCTAAGCGTCGCTGCCGCAGCTTCGGTGCATGGTTTAGCCCCGTTACATCTTCCGCGCAGGCCGACTCGACCAGTGAGCTATTACGCTTTCTTTAAATGATGGCTGCTTCTAAGCCAACATCCTGGCTGTCTGTGCCTTCCCACATCGTTTCCCACTTAACCATGACTTTGGGACCTTAGCTGGCGGTCTGGGTTGTTTCCCTCTTCACGACGGACGTTAGCACCCGCCGTGTGTCTCCCGTGATAACATTCTTCGGTATTCGCAGTTTGCATCGGGTTGGTAAGCCGGGATGGCCCCCTAGCCGAAACAGTGCTCTACCCCCGAAGATGAGTTCACGAGGCGCTACCTAAATAGCTTTCGGGGAGAACCAGCTATCTCCCGGTTTGATTGGCCTTTCACCCCCAGCCACAAGTCATCCGCTAATTTTTCAACATTAGTCGGTTCGGTCCTCCAGTTAGTGTTACCCAACCTTCAACCTGCCCATGGCTAGATCACCGGGTTTCGGGTCTATACCCTGCAACTTAACGCCCAGTTAAGACTCGGTTTCCCTGCGGCTCCCCTATACGGTTAACCTTGCTACAGAATATAAGTCGCTGACCCATTATACAAAAGGTACGCAGTCACCCCATAAATGAGGCTCCCACTGCTTGTACGTACACGGTTTCAGGTTCTGTTTCACTCCCCTCGCCGGGGTTCTTTTCGCCTTTCCCTCACGGTACTGGTTCACTATCGGTCAGTCAGGAGTATTTAGCCTTGGAGGATGGTCCCCCCATATTCAGACAGGATACCACGTGTCCCGCCCTACTCTTCGAACTCACAGTATGTGCACTTTCGTGTACGGGGCTATCACCCGGTATCGCGCGACTTTCCAGACGCTTCCACTAACGCACAAACTGATTCAGGTTCTGGGCTGTTCCCCGTTCGCTCGCCGCTACTGGGGGAATCTCGGTTGATTTCTTTTCCTCTGGGTACTTAGATGTTTCAGTTCCCCAGGTTCGCCTCGCAACACTATGTATTCATGTTGCGATGATGCACTGAGTGCACCGGGTTTCCCCATTCGGACATCGTCGGCTGTAGCGGTTCATATCACCTTACCGACGCTTTACGCAGATTAGCACGTCCTTCATCGCCTCTGACTGCCAGGGCATCCACCGTGTACGCTTAGTCGCTTAACCTCACAACCCACAGGCGTTTTGCAACGCTGCAGACTGCAGGCATTGAGAGACTCGAACATATCGCAGCTTCATTCTTATTACGGAGAATGAATACGATACGTCGTTTCAATTTTCAGCTTGTTCCGGATTGTTAAAGAGCAATATCTCAAACATGACGGTTAAGTCAGTTTTGAGATACTTCGTGGAGACACCTTTCACCTGTCACCAAGCAAGTGGCGTCCCCTAGGGGATTCGAACCCCTGTTGCCGCCGTGAAAGGGCGGAGTCCTAACCGCTAGACGAAGGGGACACGAGTAGTGTCACGACTTCGCAGCCGTCTTGCTCATTACTTTTTATCAGACAATCTGTGTGAGCACTGCGCGGGAAGGTATCTTCAGGTAAGGAGGTGATCCAACCGCAGGTTCCCCTACGGTTACCTTGTTACGACTTCACCCCAGTCATGAATCACAAAGTGGTAAGCGCCCTCCCGAAGGTTAAGCTACCTACTTCTTTTGCAACCCACTCCCATGGTGTGACGGGCGGTGTGTACAAGGCCCGGGAACGTATTCACCGTAGCATTCTGATCTACGATTACTAGCGATTCCGACTTCACGGAGTCGAGTTGCAGACTCCGATCCGGACTACGACGCACTTTATGAGGTCCGCTTGCTCTCGCGAGGTCGCTTCTCTTTGTATGCGCCATTGTAGCACGTGTGTAGCCCTACTCGTAAGGGCCATGATGACTTGACGTCATCCCCACCTTCCTCCAGTTTATCACTGGCAGTCTCCTTTGAGTTCCCGGCCGAACCGCTGGCAACAAAGGATAAGGGTTGCGCTCGTTGCGGGACTTAACCCAACATTTCACAACACGAGCTGACGACAGCCATGCAGCACCTGTCTCAGAGTTCCCGAAGGCACCAAAGCATCTCTGCTAAGTTCTCTGGATGTCAAGAGTAGGTAAGGTTCTTCGCGTTGCATCGAATTAAACCACATGCTCCACCGCTTGTGCGGGCCCCCGTCAATTCATTTGAGTTTTAACCTTGCGGCCGTACTCCCCAGGCGGTCGACTTAACGCGTTAGCTCCGGAAGCCACTCCTCAAGGGAACAACCTCCAAGTCGACATCGTTTACGGCGTGGACTACCAGGGTATCTAATCCTGTTTGCTCCCCACGCTTTCGCACCTGAGCGTCAGTCTTTGTCCAGGGGGCCGCCTTCGCCACCGGTATTCCTCCAGATCTCTACGCATTTCACCGCTACACCTGGAATTCTACCCCCCTCTACAAGACTCTAGCCTGCCAGTTTCGAATGCAGTTCCCAGGTTAAGCCCGGGGATTTCACATCCGACTTGACAGACCGCCTGCGTGCGCTTTACGCCCAGTAATTCCGATTAACGCTTGCACCCTCCGTATTACCGCGGCTGCTGGCACGGAGTTAGCCGGTGCTTCTTCTGCGGGTAACGTCAATCGGTGAAGTTATTAACTCCACCGCCTTCCTCCCCGCTGAAAGTACTTTACAACCCGAAGGCCTTCTTCATACACGCGGCATGGCTGCATCAGGCTTGCGCCCATTGTGCAATATTCCCCACTGCTGCCTCCCGTAGGAGTCTGGACCGTGTCTCAGTTCCAGTGTGGCTGGTCATCCTCTCAGACCAGCTAGGGATCGTCGCCTAGGTGAGCCATTACCCCACCTACTAGCTAATCCCATCTGGGCACATCCGATGGTGTGAGGCCCGAAGGTCCCCCACTTTGGTCTTGCGACGTTATGCGGTATTAGCTACCGTTTCCAGTAGTTATCCCCCTCCATCGGGCAGTTTCCCAGACATTACTCACCCGTCCGCCACTCGTCACCCGAGAGCAAGCTCTCTGTGCTACCGTTCGACTTGCATGTGTTAGGCCTGCCGCCAGCGTTCAATCTGAGCCATGATCAAACTCTTCAATTTAAGTTTGATTTGCTGAAACAAGTTCAGCGGTGCTCATCTGTAAAACGTCATAATGAATTTCATTATGTGTTCACTCGTGAGGCTTTGATATTTTTTACGTCCGGAGACGCTGATATCAATCCTGCGAGTGCCCACACAGATTGTCTGATAAATTGTTAAAGAGCGTTGCGAGCAGCGGCTGAACCGTCTGTCGCGAGGTGGCGTATACTACGCTACTCTCCTTCGGAGTCAAACACTTTTTTCAGCGTTTTCATCCGGCGGGATGAATTTCTTCACTCCCTGCTGAGCCGTCTGCGTTGCCGCTTTGCCGTCTCAGTGGTGGCGCATTATAGGGAGTTATTCGGAACTGACAAGTGCAAATTTCAAGTTTTTTGCCGTTCGCTTGAAATTTGCGCAAAAGGCCCGTTTTTAGGCCTTTTTGATGCGTGCAGGCAGCTCTGCCAGACTATTAATCACCCAATCTGCCGCTGCTTCGCCTTCTGGCGTTACCGGCTTACCGCTGCGTACCAGTACTTTCGTACCTACACCCGCAGCTAACGCCGCCTGCATATCTTCTATTTTGTCGCCTACCATATAAGAAGAAGCCATATCGATATCCAGATGCTGCTGCGCGGAGAGCAACATGCCCGGCTGCGGCTTACGGCAATCACACTGCTGGCGATACGCTTCTACTGTGGCATCGGGCAGATGCGGACAGAAATAGATGCCATCCAGATCAACATCGCGATCGGCCAGCGACCAATCCATCCATTCGGTGAGCTGCATAAACTGATCTTCGGTAAACATGCCACGCGCAATGCCCGACTGGTTCGTCACCAGTACCAGCGCATAGCCCATCTTCTTCAGCGCCTGTAACGCTTCGATGGTGCCATCAATGAACTCGAAATTATCGATTTCATGAACATAGCCGTGATCGACATTCAATGTGCCATCACGATCAAGAAAAATAGCCGGGACTTTATTCGCCACGTAGAAACTCCTGCTGAAAATGTGTCGCTAAGTATCGCATGATTGCGTATAGCGAGAGAATGGCAGTTTGAATGACTTCCATTGATTTAGCCGTCTGGATGCCTTAACATCCATCCAAATTTCGCACAGCCCTGCTGAGTGAAGCCCGATACACCACGGACTATGCAACACGATAATAAATAAACTAATGATTAAACTCGAAAATATCACCAAAGTGTTCCAGCAAGGTTCACGCATCATTCAGGCGCTGTCCAACGTCAGCCTGCACGTGCCTGCAGGTCAGATCTACGGCGTCATCGGTTCATCCGGTGCCGGTAAAAGTACATTGATTCGCTGCGTCAATCTGCTGGAGCGCCCAACGTCTGGACGCGTGCTGGTTGATGGCCAGGAGTTAACTACCCTTTCATCTGGTCAATTGACGCTGGCACGCCGCCAGATTGGCATGATTTTCCAGCACTTTAACCTGATGAACTCCCGCACCGTCTCCGGCAACGTGGCGCTGCCATTGGAGTTGGGCAATCTTTCACGCGAACAGATAAAGAAGCGCGTTAGCGAATTGCTGGATCTGGTGGGATTATCTGACAAGCATGATAGCTGGCCAGCAAATCTTTCTGGCGGACAAAAGCAGCGTGTCGCGATTGCCCGTGCACTGGCAAGCAATCCAAAAGTGCTGCTGTGTGATGAAGCCACCAGCGCACTGGATCCTGCCACCACGCGTTCGATTCTGGAGCTGCTGAAAGACATAAACCGTCGTCTCGGCATTACCATTCTATTGATCACCCATGAAATGGATGTGGTGAAACGCATCTGCGATCAGGTTGCGGTCATCAGCAATGGAGAGTTAATAGAGAAAGACAGCGTGAGCGAAGTGTTCTCGCATCCTAAAACGCCACTGGCGCAGCAATTCATTCAGTCAACGCTGCATCTGGATATCCCCGACGATTACCAGCAACGCATGGCGCCACAGGCAACGGCCGAAAGCGTGCCGCTGCTGCGCCTGGAATTCACCGGCAAATCGGTTGATGCTCCGCTGCTGTCTGAAGCGGCCCGTCGCTTCAACGTTAATAACAACATTATCAGTGCGCAGATGGATTACGCCGGTGGCGTGAAGTTCGGCATCATGCTGGCTGAGATGGATGGCAGTGAAGCAGATACACAAGCCGCAATTGCCTGGCTGAAAGAAAATCATGTGAAAGTAGAGGTGTTGGGTTATGTCTGAAGCGATGATGTGGTTACTGACGCGCGGCGTCTGGGAAACGCTGATGATGACCTTTGTCTCTGGTTTCTTTGGTTTTGTCCTCGGTCTTCCGGTGGGCGTGCTGCTGTATGTGACGCGTCCCGGCCAGATTCTGGCCAACAACGCGCTTTATCGCGTGCTGTCGGCGCTGGTGAATATCTTCCGTTCGATTCCGTTCATTATCCTGCTGGTGTGGATGATTCCGTTCACCCGCGCCATCGTCGGAACCTCGATTGGCCTGCAAGCCGCTATCGTGCCGCTGACTGTGGGCGCCGCGCCGTTTATTGCACGTATGGTGGAAAACGCCCTGCTGGAGCTGCCAACCGGTTTGATCGAAGCATCACGCGCCATGGGCGCCACGCCACTGCAAATCGTGCGTAAAGTCCTGCTGCCGGAAGCGCTGCCAGGTCTGGTGAATGCCGCTACAATTACCCTGATTACGCTGGTTGGCTACTCCGCAATGGGCGGAGCGGTTGGCGCTGGCGGTTTGGGTCAGATTGGCTACCAATACGGTTACATCGGCTATAACGCGACTGTGATGAACACCGTGCTGGTTCTGCTGGTTGTGCTGGTCTATTTAATCCAATTCTGTGGCGACCGCATCGTACGTGCTGTGTCCCATAAGTAAGCAAGCAACATCGATAGTCCTCTATTAAGGAAGGGATATGTCTTTTACATTTAAAAAGATTGCCGCTGTGGGTGCTCTGATTGGCGCAATTGCGCTGGCAGGATGCGATCAGAAAGCAAAAGATCCAAACCACATTAAAGTGGGTGTGATCGTCGGTGCTGAGCAGCAGGTTGCTGAAACTGCGGTGAAAGTGGCGAAAGAGAAATATGGTCTCGACGTTGAGCTGGTGACCTTTAACGATTACGTGTTGCCAAACGAAGCGCTGAGCAAAGGTGATATCGACGCTAACGCCTTCCAGCACAAACCGTATCTGGATCAGCAGATCAAAGATCGCGGCTACAAGCTGACTGCGGTGGCGAACACCTTCGTTTACCCAATCGCCGGCTATTCGAAGAAAATCAAATCACTGGATGAGCTGCAGGACGGTTCACAGATCGCCATCCCGAACGATCCAACCAACCTGGGACGTTCTCTGCTGCTGCTGCAGAAAGTGGGCCTGATCAAGCTGAAAGATGGCGTTGGTCTGCTGCCAACTTCACTGGATATCACCGAGAACCCGAAAAAACTGAAGATTGTTGAGCTGGAAGCGCCGCAGCTGCCACGTTCACTTGACGATCAGCAGATCGCTCTGGCGGTGATCAACACCACTTACGCTAGCCAGATTGGTCTGACGCCAGCGAAAGATGGCATCTTCGTGGAAGACAAAGATTCACCTTACGTGAACCTGATCGTGACCCGTGAAGACAACAAAGACGCTGAGAACGTGAAGAAGTTTGTTGAGGCTTACCAGTCAGACGAAGTGTCTGAAGCGGCCAACAAGATCTTCAACGGCGGCGCAGTGAAAGGCTGGTAATTTTCACCTTTCATGCCTTGCAGGGCGGCTTCGGCCGCCCTTTCTTTTGCCATAAATTGCACCTGACTTGTTATTTATTGTCGTCCTTGTTTCAATAACGCCACTTTTTATTACTTGAGGATGTTGCCATGCGTTTTTTACCGCTCTGCTTGTTGGCATTGATGCTAACCGGGTGTGTGCGTGAATATCACCCGATAAGCAGTGCTCCTTCTCGCCCGCAACAGGCATCCAGCGAGCCAGAACGCAAACCGACTCCACGTCCTGCGCCGGTGAAGATCTACACCGATGCGGCCGATCTGGTCAGCAACCCGTTCCGCGATTTGGGCGAAGTGTCCGCTGAAGATTGCCAGAGCAGCAGCCAGGATTCGCCTCCTAACATCAACACTGCGCGTAAGCGCCTGCAGATCCGAGCGGCTGGCATGAAAGCCAATGCTGTCCTGCTGCATAAGTGTGAAATTGTCACCAGCACGCCGGGATGCTATCGCCAGGCCATTTGTCAGGGCTCTGCACTGAAAGTCTCGAATCAATGAGTGACTTTGCCTTCGCGCAAATCGGCGTGATTCGTTCGCCGTGGAAAGAGAAGTTTGCCGTCCCGCGCCAGCCCGGTCTGGTGCAGGACGGCGGCGGCGAGCTGCATCTGCTGCCGCCTTATAATCAGCCGGAAGCGGTGCGCGGGCTCGAAGAATTCAGTCATTTGTGGGTGCTGTTTGTGTTTCACCAAACCATGGAAGGTGGCTGGCGTCCGACCGTACGTCCACCGCGCCTCGGCGGCAATGCGCGTATGGGCGTGTTTGCCACCCGTTCAACCTTCCGCCCCAATCCTGTCGGCATGTCGCTGGTTGAGTTAAAAGGCATTCGCTGCGAGAAGCAGCAGGTAATCTTGCAGCTCGGCAGCCTCGATTTAGTCGATGGCACGCCGGTGGTGGATATCAAACCTTATCTGCCATTTGCCGAAGCGCTGCCAGATGCGCGCGCCGGATTTGCGCAGGCGGCACCTGATGCCAGTATGCCGGTACGCTTTTCGCCGCTGGCGCAGAGTCAGCTTCAACAGCAGCAGAAAACCTATCCGCAGTTAGCGCGTTTCATCATTGAGGTGCTGGCGCAGGATCCGCGTCCGGCTTACCGTAAAGGTGAGACCGAAGATCGTGAATATGCCGCCTGGCTACTCGACTTTAACGTGCGCTGGCGCATTGATGCGGCAGGAACCGAGGTGATCGCCCTCGATCCCCGTTAAAACGCGCTTTTGAGTGATTGTTCTCGCTGGTACACTAGCCGCCAGAAAAATTTTGTCAGTCTCCTTCCGTATAAATGGAATCGTAATCAATGCGTACTACTCAATATCTGCTCTCCACTCTGAAGGAGACACCTTCCGATGCAGAAGTGATCAGCCACCAGCTGATGCTGCGCGCCGGCATGATCCGCAAACTGGCTTCTGGTCTTTACACCTGGTTGCCGACCGGTATTCGCGTGCTGCGAAAAGTTGAAAACATCGTGCGTGAAGAGATGAACAACGCCGGTGCGATTGAGATCTCCATGCCGGTGGTTCAGCCTGCCGATCTGTGGGAAGAGAGCGGCCGTTGGGAGCAGTACGGCCCGGAGCTGCTGCGCGTTAAAGATCGTCACGAACGTCCCTTCGTGCTGGGTCCAACCCACGAAGAAGTGGTCACCGATCTGATCCGCAACGAGCTGAGCTCTTACAAGCAGTTGCCGATCAATCTGTATCAGATCCAGACCAAATTCCGCGATGAAGTGCGCCCGCGTTTTGGTGTGATGCGTTCACGCGAGTTCATCATGAAAGATGCTTACTCGTTCCATACCACGCAGGAATCGCTGCAGGAAACCTATGACGCGATGTACCGCGCTTATAGCCAAAGCTTCAGCCGTATGGGCCTGGATTTCCGCGCCGTACAAGCTGACACCGGTTCTATCGGCGGCAGCGCATCACATGAATTCCAGGTGCTGGCGCTGAGCGGTGAAGATGACGTGATCTTCTCCAGCGAATCCGATTACGCGGCCAACATTGAGAAAGCCGAAGCCTTAGCGCCGGCTGGCGAGCGTCCGCAGGCAACAGCCGCCATGACGCAGTTCGATACGCCAAACGCTAAGACTATCGCTGAGCTGGTCGAGCAACATCAGCTGCCGATTGAAAAAACCGTTAAGACGCTGTTCGTCAAAGCCAGCGAAGAGAGCGGCCATACGCTGGTTGCCCTGCTGCTGCGCGGCGATCATCAGTTGAACGAAATCAAAGCCGAGAAGCTGGATATCGTCGCTGAACCGCTGGAGATGGCGAGCGAAGAACAAATTCGCGCGCTGCTCGGTGCCGGTCCAGGCTCACTCGGCCCGGTCGGTTTAACCATGCCAGTGATCGCCGATCGTACCGTGGCGAAAACCAGCGACTTCTGCGCCGGCGCTAACATTGATGGCAAGCATTTGAGCGGCATCAACTGGGGACGCGATCTGCCAGAACCACGTGTGGAAGATATCCGTAACGTAGTGGAAGGCGATCCAAGCCCAGACGGCAAAGGCACGCTGCAGATTAAACGCGGTATCGAAGTAGGCCACATCTTCCAGTTGGGTACCAAGTACTCCGAAGCGATGAAAGCGGCAGTACAAGGCGAAGATGGTCGTAACCAGGTGATGACCATGGGCTGCTACGGTATCGGTATCACGCGTGTTGTAGCGGCTGCGATTGAGCAGAACAATGACGAGCGCGGTATCATCTGGCCTGCAGCATTAGCACCGTTTGAAGTAGCGATTCTGCCAATGAACATGCACAAGTCTTTCCGTGTGCAGCAGTTGGCTGAAGAGCTGTACAACACGCTGCGTGCCAAAGGCATTGACGTGATTCTGGATGACCGCAAAGAGCGTCCAGGCGTGATGTTTGCGGATATGGAGCTGATTGGCGTGCCGCACACCATCGTGATTGGCGATCGTAATCTCGATAACGAAGAGATCGAGTACAAGGCGCGTACCGCCAGCGAGAAGCAGATGATTAAGCAACATGACATCGTCGACTTCCTGGCGAAAGCCCTGAACAAGTAACGCTAAAACGCCTCCAACTGGAGGCGTTTTTTATTGCACCTTTCCGCGCATCGCCTTCACGTTACTGCGCCGGGTTTTACCTTCCAGCCGCCTCACTTTGGAGCCGTGCGTGGGTTTGGTTGCACGCCGAACCTTTTCCACCGTGGTTAACTCCTGAATCAGATTAATCAGCCGCTGCACGGCCGCTTCCCGATTCATTTCCTGGCTGCGATGCTCCTGCGCTTTGATAATCACCACACCCTCTGCGGTGATCAAATGATGGCTCGCCGCCAGCAGTCGCTCTTTGTAGAACGGCGGCAGCGACGATGCATGGATATCAAACCGCAGGTGAATCGCCGTGGAGGTTTTATTCACATGCTGGCCACCGGCACCTTGCGCACGGATGGCACTGAGCTCCACTTCATTATCTGCAAGTGAAACCGATCGAGACAGCACAATCATCTGTCACCTGCCGTTTGGCTCGACGTTGCGTCCTGTAATAACCTGTTCATCAACTTAACCTTTTGTGCGCACGCTGCGTGCATGAGACCAGCGCGAAATGTCACTTTTGCCCATTTCCTTGCATCATTCCCGTGACGACCGGGCTGATTTCCATGAAATTCCTGTGATATAGTCGCCTATCATCCAGAGTATCAACTCTGCTGAGGAGGTGTATGTGCAAAAGTATTGTGAGTTAGTTCGCCAGAAGTATGCCGAAATTGGTAGCGGCGACCTTGGGTATGTGCCAGACGCCATAGGTTGTGCGTTGAAGGCTCTCAACGATATTGCCGCTGATTCTGCGCTAAACTCTTCTCTCAGGGAACAAGCAGCGTATGCCGCTGCAAACTTATTGGTGAGCGACTATGTTGACGAATGAAGCCTATAAACCCATCAACTGCGATGATTACGACAACCTCGAACTCGCCTGCCAAAAAAACTGGACGCTGTCGTTAGAGTTAAAAAACGGCGATCAGCTCAAGGCGAAAGCCGTGGACATGGTCTCACGTAAAAACGTTGAGTACCTTGCCGTCGATCTCTCAGGCGAGACCCGCGAAGTGCGGCTCGACCACATCGCCAGCTTCACCCATCCGGAGCTGGGCACCGTCGTCGTTAGCGAAGACGAGTAAAACCTCTCTCGGGCGGGACTCACATCCCGCCCACCTCGCTTAAGGCTTTAACGAACTGTAATACGCCGATAAATCTGCCATATCCTGATCGCTCAATCCTGCCACAAACGCTTTCATCACTTCCGCCTGGCCACCGCTACGCTCGCCTTTTTTATAAGCTTGCAGTGAATGCAGCAGATAAGGCGCATGCTGCCCGGCCAGATTAGGATAGAGCGGCACCGCGCTTTTGCCCTCGGCACCGTGACACGCCATGCAGCTTGCCGCTTTTTGCGCGCCTGCATTGACATCGCCGTCGGCCAACACCGGCAGCGCCGCAGCGAATAACGTCGCTGCCATCCAAAGTTTCATCATTGCTCTCCATTTTATTGTTGTGGTGACCAGATCGCCTGCCAGCCTTGCTCATTGCTGGCAGCGCCTTCACAGGTAATAAACAACCCCGGCGCGCTAATTAGCGTCTGGTTAAAGTAAATCAACGGGATACGTTCGCGCAGCCAGGGCGCAACGCCCAACTCTTGCCATAGCTTCTTCATCTCGCGGCCACCTGCGCGCCCCTGCAAGTGATAATAACCCTGCGCCTGGAAGCGGACCGTGATCGTTTCATCCGCTGCAGGCTGACGCAGCTCGGCAATCCACGCATTCGCCTGCAGCGAACCTAAACCGGCCGGTAAATCGAGCGGCTGTGTGCGGTCTTGCCAGGTTAGCGAGTGCTGACTAAGTGAAGGCTGTGGCGTTAACCAATAGAGTTTCTGCCGATAGCGGCGCAGCTCAAAAGCGCTGAAGCGCAAACAGGGTTTAGCATCCTCACGGCTGTTGATGACTTCATCGGTGATGCGTTTCAGCGCCTCACGCGAAGGCATCGCGCCGCCCTGTTGGGCAATCCAGCGGCGTAACAGCGCATGACGCCGCGCTTCACTCATGTTCATTAACGGTGGGAAGTGCAGCGCGCCCTGCGCATCGCTAAGCTGCGCCAGCTGTTCCGCCAGCAACTCGTCGAGTAGTTGCTCTTGCTCACCACAGAGCGCGGCGCTGCGAGCGCTGGCGGCGCTGAAGTGCGGCCAGCGGGCCTGCAGCAACGGCAGAACCTGCTGACGCAGGAAGTTGCGGTCATAGCGGCTATCGGCGTTGCTTTCATCTTCAATCCAGCGCAGCTGATGATCGGCAGCGTAGTTTTCCAGTTGCTGACGGCTAACGTCGAGCAACGGACGCAGATGCCAATGATCGCCAACGCTGCGCTGCGGCGGCATCGCGGCCAAACCCGCCGGTCCGCTGCCGCGTTTTAACGCCAGCAGCAGCGTTTCCGCCTGGTCGTCGAGGTGTTGAGCGGTAAGTAAGTGCTCACCGAGTTGCAGCTGCTGAAACAGCGCCTGATAGCGCGCCTCGCGGGCGGCCGCTTCAATGCCGTTGGCGCGACCATCAACCTGCACATGCAGCACTTCACAGGGAATCTGCCACTGCTGGCAAACATGCTGACAATGCAGCGCCCAGCTATCGGCATTCGGGCTCAGACCATGATGGACGTGTAACGCGCGCACACGCAATGCTGGCTGCTGACGTTGCCAGCAGACCAATTGATGCAGCAGCACAGTGGAATCGAGTCCGCCACTGAACGCCAGCACATAGCCAGCGTCGGGTGTCAGCAGCGAAGCAAGATGAGATAAAGACATGAGCGCGTTCCGTCCGGGCGAGCCACCGAATTGCGGCTCGCGGCGGACGCTAGTTTACGCCTGATACAGCTCCAGCGGCAAACCGTCCGGATCGGGGAAGAAGGTGCAGGCTTTACCGGTTAACGCATCAATACGAATCGGCTCGCACGTCACGCCCTTCTCCGCCAGCGCCGCAATTGACTGCTCAACATCCTCAACACAAAACGCCAGATGGCGCAGGCCGCAGGCTTCCGGCCCACTGACGCGTGGCGGCGGCGATGGGAAAGAGAACAGCTCGATGGTGTAAACCCCGTTAAGGCCGAGATCGCCTTTCCACGAGTCGCGCTCGGCGCGGTAATATTCACCCAACAATTCAAAACCCAGCACATCACAGTAAAACGCCTTACTGCGCTGATAATCGGTGGCAATAATGGCGATGTGGTGGATCTGTTTTATCTGCAGCATAGCGACTCCGGTTTTCACATAAGCCGCTTACCCTACGTGGCAAAAGCGGCGTTGGAAAGAGGTGATTATCCGACTTCTTCACGCAATACGCGCACCAGATAGCGGCCATCTTCCGTCAGCGTTGCACCGTGAATATCGGTTTCGAAGCCGGGATAGTGTCGACCAATAGTGCAGAGCATCAGCAGAAAATCGAGCACGGAACGGCTCTGTTCCGTAATCATCTCGCCCGGCATCACCACCGGCACGCCTGGCGGGTACGGCAGAATCATGTTGGCAGAAATGCGACCCACCAGCTCGCGAATATCCACCGTTTCCACCTGACCTTTTACCTGGCGCTGGAATGCCTGATGCGGCGTCATCTTCATCTCCGGCAGCACGTCGAACGCTTTCAACATCAGGCGCGGCAGATCGTGTTGCAGGATCAACTGATGAATGCCCTGCGCCAGCGTTTGAATGCGCATATTGCGGTAGAAGTCGGGATCTTCAGCATAGAGATCCGGCAGCATGTTTTTCACCCGCAGATTGAGATCGTATGCGCGCTTAAACTCCGTCAGCCCACGCAGCACGCTCATCGCTTTGGTTTTATCAATACCGATGCTGAACAGAAAAAGTAGATTGTACGGCCCGGTTTTCTCCACCACGATACCGCGCTGATCGAGGAACTTAGCCACCAGCGCGGCTGGAATGCCCTCTTCCGCCATCTTGCCCAGCTCGCTCATGCCCGGCGTCAGAATGGTGACTTTGATCGGATCGAGATACATGTGATCGCGATCAGCATGAGTGAAACCGTGCCAATCTTCTTCGCCCGGCTGGATCGGCCAGCATTCGGCTTGATCGACCTGCTCCGGCTGCCAGATATCAAAGAACCAGCCTTCGCACTCTTCCCGTAAGCGCTGAATTTCACGACGGAAATGCAGCGCACGTTCAACCGAGCGGTTGATCAATCGCTTACCCGGATTACCGCGCAGCATCGCCGCTGCAGTTTCAATCGACGAGACAATCGCGTAGCTCGGCGATGTGGTGGTATGCATCATGTAGGCTTCGTTAAAGGTGTGCTCGTCGTAATCACCTTTGATATGAATTAGCGAAGCCTGCGAGAACGCCGCCAGCAGTTTGTGCGTCGATTGCGTTTCATAGATCACTTTGCCGGGAATACGGTCGCCGCTCATGCCGCTTTTACCGGCATAAATTGGATGGAAATTGGTGTACGGCACCCACGCAGAATCGAAGTGGATTGATGGCACATCCAGCGTCTGTTTGATGAACTGCGTGTTATACAGCAGGCCATCATAGGTTGAGTTGGTGATCACCGCATGCACCGGCCAGCTGGCGCGCGGCGTGGCGTTGACCTTTTGCTGGATGCTGTCACGCGTAAACTCACGCTGTGGAATGCCGCCCAAAATGCCCAGCGCGTTGCGCGTCGGTTTGAGCCAGATCGGGATGATGTCGCTCATCATCAGCAAATGGGTCAGCGATTTATGGCAGTTACGGTCTATCAGCACCGTGCTGCCCGCAGGCGCCGCATACATGCCGACGATTTTGTTCGAGGTCGAGGTGCCGTTGGTCACCATATAGCTTTGCTCGGCGCCAAAGGTGCGCGCGACGTACTCCTCCGCTTCCAGATGCGGGCCGGTGTGATCGAGCAACGAACCCAATTCCGTTACCGAGATCGAGACATCCGCTTTTAAGGTGTTCGAGCCGAAGAAGTCATAAAACAAGCTGCCCACCGGGCTTTTCTGGAACGCGCTGCCGCCCATGTGACCTGGCGTACAGAAGGTGTATTTGCCCTCTTTGACGTAGGTGAACAACGCTTTGGTCAGCGGCGGCGTTATGTTATCGATGTACTCATCGGTGTACTGACGAATATGCAGCGCGATGTCATCGGCAGCGCTCAAGGCATATTCGAAGAAGTGCAGCGCCATGCGCATCTCGTTGATGCTGACATCCATTTGCGAATGGGTGTTGATGAAGGCATACAGCGGCAGATATTCATTGAGCTGATTGATGTCGCTACACAGCGCCAGACTGTAATCGTCCCAGTCAAAAATCACTCCGCAGATACGCGGATTGTGTTCAATCAACTTCAGCAGGTCGCTGGCATTATTGGGGTAAACGGTTTGGAAGCCTTGCAGCTTAAGGGCAGCATCCAGTTCGCGAATAGGCTCATCTTTGTAGAAAGCGCCGTGCGGTCCCATGATCGCAATAATATTCAATGCTCACCTCCTGTGGTGTTGTGGCACTGAATAAGGATAGCGAAAAGCGCGCGCGGATAAACCTGGAATGCTCTGCTGTTGAGTAATTGCAACCGAATGCTAATGTTCCAGAAAAGCCATGATAAAGCCTGAGGGGACAGGAAAGACCAGCCCGAAGAGCAAAGCATCCGAGCCATGGATGGCGAGGCCGATCTGCACGGATGCAGTTATTCTTTGCGATCGGGCTGGTCTTTTCTGGACCTTGCACCGAAGTCACAGCGAAATCGTCGACCAGGTAGCCATGAATGGCTACCCTACGAATGGCTGGTCAGGATGGTGTACGTTAGACATAAAAAAAGCGGACCGAGGTCCGCTTCTTGCTTCAGTTTGATGTATCAAGCGTAACCGTAGTTCATCAGGCGCTGATAGCGACGGTTGAGCAACTCTTCGGTGCTCAGCACATCGAGATCGGCCAGATCCGCTAACAGTTGCTTTTTCAAGCTGACAGCGATATCAACTGGATGACGATGCGCGCCACCCAGCGGCTCAGGAATGATGGAATCGATCAGCTTCAGCTCTTTCAGACGCTCAGCTGTGATACCCATCGCTTCCGCAGCCAGCGGTGCTTTGTCGGCGCTTTTCCATAGAATCGACGCACAACCTTCCGGTGAAATAACCGAATAGGTGCTGTACTGCAGCATATTGACTTTATCGCCCACGCCGATGGCCAGCGCACCACCGGAACCGCCTTCGCCGATTACGGTACAAATCACCGGAATTTTCAGGCCAGACATTTCACGCAGGTTGCGGGCGATCGCTTCAGATTGACCGCGCTCTTCTGCACCCACGCCCGGATAAGCACCCGGCGTGTCGATGAAGGTGATCAGCGGCATCTTAAAACGTTCAGCCATTTCCATCAGACGCAGCGCTTTGCGGTAGCCTTCTGGTGCCGGCATACCGAAGTTACGACGGATTTTCTCTTTGGTTTCGCGACCTTTCTGATGACCAATGATCATCACTGGACGACCGTCAAGACGGGCAATACCGCCGACAATCGCTTTATCATCGGCATAAGCACGGTCGCCAGCCAGTTCGTCGAAATCATCAAACGCGTTGCGGATATAGTCCAGTGTATAAGGACGCAGCGGATGACGCGCGAGTTGCGCCACTTGCCATGCGCCTAAATCGGAGAAGATTTTACGGGTTAGCTCAACGCTTTTTTCGCGCAGACGCTGCACTTCCTCATCCAAATTAATATCGTGTTTCTCATCCGAACGGCCAATCGATTTTAACGAGTCGATTTTCGCTTCAAGCTCTGCGATTGGCTGTTCAAAATCCAGGTAATTAAGACTCATAATGTTCCTGTTTTAGTCAAACTCCAGTTCCACCTGCTCCGATCCTACTAACGACCGCAAATCGTTGAGTAAACGATCGCTGGGCGAAATACGCCACGCTGCACCAAAGCGTAGCTTCGCTCGCGCATCGGCTCTCTGATAGTAGAGATGCACCGGAATGGTCCCGGAGCGATGAGGCTCCAGAGACTGGCGGAGACGGTTTAAAAGCTGGTCATCAATTTGCCTGTCCGTCAGCGAGATAGCAAGTCCGCGCGCGTATTTTTCCCGCGCTTCGTCGATGTCCATAACTTCCCGAGCGGTCATTTTAAGGCCACCGCTAAAGTCATCAAAGCTGACCTGTCCACTGACGATCAGGATACGGTCCTTCTCCAGCAACTGCTGGTATTTATCTAACGCATCGGTAAATAACATCACTTCAAGACGACCAGAACGATCGTCAATCGTACAAATACCAATTCGGTTGCCGCGTTTAGTAACCATCACGCGGGCGGCAATCACCAGCCCCGCCGCAACGGTTACTTTACCACGATCTGTCGGATGCATGTCTTTCAGGCGCATGCCGCCGACGTAACGCTCAATTTCTTTCAAATACTGATTAATTGGATGTCCGGTGAGATACAGACCCAAGGTCTCACGTTCGCCATCCAGTTGAATTTGTTCAGGCCACGGCGTGATGCTGGCGTAGGATTTCTCCACCTGCTCCGGCTCTTCCGCCAGCACGCCAAACATATCGGCCTGGCCGATGGCTTCGGCTTTGGCATGCTGATCGGCCGCTTTTAAGGCATCGCCAAGCGCACTCATCAAGGCCGCGCGATGCGGGCCGAGACGATCGAACGCGCCCGACATGATCAGTTTTTCCATCACGCGACGGTTAATCTTTTTGGTGTCGGTGCGAGCACAGAGATCAAATAGCTCTTTGAAGTAACCGCCTTCATTACGCGCTTCAATGATTGCTTCGATCGGACCTTCACCCACGCCTTTGATCGCGCCGATGCCGTACACGATCTCACCTTCATCGTTAACGTGAAACGGGTAGAGTCCTGAATTGATGTCTGGCGGCAGCACTTTGAGGCCCATGCGCCAGCATTCGTCAACCAGGCCAACCACTTTCTCAGTGTTATCCATATCGGCGGTCATTACGGCCGCCATGAACTCTGCCGGATAGTGCGCTTTCAGCCACAGCGTTTGGTAAGAAACCAATGCGTAAGCAGCGGAGTGCGACTTGTTAAAGCCATAGCCGGCGAACTTCTCTACCAGATCGAAGATTTTCATCGACAGTTCGCCGTCGACGCCCATCTTCTCCGCACCGTCCTGGAACACCGAACGCTGCTTCGCCATCTCTTCCGGTTTCTTTTTACCCATCGCACGACGCAACATGTCCGCGCCGCCCAGCGTGTAACCCGACAGCACCTGCGCGATCTGCATCACCTGTTCCTGATACAGAATGATGCCGTAGGTCGGCTCCAGCACCGGTTTCAGGGTTTCGTGCTGCCACTGAATATCCGGATAAGAAATCTCTTCGCGGCCGTGCTTACGGTCGATGAAGTTATCTACCATGCCCGATTGCAGCGGTCCCGGACGGAACAGCGCCACCAGTGCGATCATATCTTCGAAGCAGTCAGGCTTCAGACGTTTGATCAAATCTTTCATGCCGCGCGATTCAAGCTGGAACACCGCAGTAGTTTCCGAGCGCTGCAGCATATCGAAGCTTTTTTTGTCTTCCAGCGGGATGGCGGCGATATCAATCGGTGGCAAACCCTGCTTTTCACGGCGCGGGTTAATCATCTTTAGCGCCCAGTCGATGATGGTAAGCGTACGCAGGCCGAGGAAGTCAAACTTCACCAGCCCAGCATATTCCACGTCATTCTTATCAAACTGGGTAACCGGGAATTGCCCGTTTTCATCGCAGTACAGCGGCGCAAAATCGGTGATTTTGGTCGGCGAGATCACCACACCACCGGCGTGTTTACCGGCATTACGCGTGACACCTTCCAGTTTCCGCGCCATGTCGATCAGCGCTTTCACCTCTTCATCTGCCTCGTAGATCTCCGGCAGCTGCGGTTCAGCCAGGAAGGCTTTCTCCAGCGTCATGCCAGGATCGGGCGGGATCAGCTTAGAGATACGATCAACAAAACCGTACGGATGGCCGAGTACACGTCCCACATCGCGAATAACCGCTTTCGCTGCCATGGTACCGAACGTAATGATCTGCGATACCGCATCACGTCCATACATATCGGCCACGTGATCGATCACCTGATCGCGTTTCTCCATGCAGAAGTCGACGTCGAAATCGGGCATCGAGACACGTTCCGGGTTCAGGAAGCGTTCGAACAGCAGGTCAAATTCCAGCGGATCGATATCGGTAATTTTCAGCGCATACGCCACTAATGAACCGGCACCCGAACCACGGCCTGGACCAACGGGAATACCGTTGTCCTTCGACCACTGGATAAACTCCATCACGATCAGGAAGTAGCCGGGGAAGCCCATCTGGTTGATAACAGTGAGTTCAATCTCCAGACGTTCATCATATTCCACGCGTTTTTCAGCGCGCACCGCCGGATCCGGGAAGAGGAATTCCATACGCTCTTCCAGGCCTTCGCGCGACTTCGCCACGAGGAAGTCTTCGGTGCTCATATCACCGGTGGGGAACTGCGGCAGGAAATACTCGCCGAGGCGCACCGTCACGTTACAGCGCTTAGCAATCTCTACGCTATTTTCCAGCGCTTCCGGGATGTCCGAGAACAGCTCGCACATCTCCTCTTCACTGCGCATATATTGCTGAGGACTGTAATTGCGCGGACGCTTGGGATCGTCCAGCGTGTAGCCGTCATGAATCGCCACGCGGATTTCATGCGCATCAAAATCTTCTTCATTGAGGAAGCACACTTCGTTGGTGGCAACGACGGGAATACCTTCGGCAATTGCCAGTTCGACGGCACCATGCAGATAGGCCTCTTCATCGGCGCGACCGGTGCGCATCAATTCGAGATAATAGCGATTCGGGAAGTGTTCCTGATAGAAGCTCAAACACTGCGCGACCATCGCGCTATTGCCGCGCAGCAGACTGCGGCCCACATCGCCACGACGTCCGCCAGACAGCAGAATCAGGCCTTCGCCCAGCTCCAGCAGCCAGTCACGATCGATGATGGGGCCCGCAATGCCGTAACCACGCTGATACGCACGCGAAATCAGCAAGGTCAGGTTTTGATAACCGGTGTTATTGGCCGCCAGCAGAGTTAACTGCGTCAGCTCATCGCCCATCAAGTCACTGGCGACCTGGAAGTCAGCACCAACAATCGGCTTGATCCCCGCGCCATGCGCACTACCGTAAAAACGCACCAGCCCGCACAGGTTGATGTAATCGGTAATCGCGATCGCCGGCATGCCCAGCGCAGCCGCCTTTTTGACTAAAGGTCCGGTTTTCGCCAGACCATCAACCATGGAGTAATCGCTGTGGACGCGCAGATGTATAAAACGAGGTTCAGCCATATCAGTTTCCGGTTAAAACAGCGTCAGGCTATTAAAGCGTAGTTGGCTGGCGGGCTGCCAGCACGTCAGCATCAATCAAGGCGTTACGCACCGGCGCAAAGCTGCGACGATGATGAGGTGTGGCGCCGTGCTGCGTCAGCTTTTCCATATGCAGCGCGGTTGGATAACCTTTGTGTTGCGCAAAGCCATATTGCGGGAACAGCAGATCCAGCTCGGCCATTTCACGATCGCGCGTGACTTTGGCGATGATCGAAGCAGCACTGATCTCTTTCACCAGGCTATCGCCCTTCACCACCGCCTGCGAGGGCATCGGCAGCGCGGGACAACGGTTACCATCGATCAGAACGAAGTCCGGCGCAATGTGCAAACCCGCGACCGCGCGCTGCATCGCCAGCATGGTGGCATGCAAAATATTGAGCTGATCGATCTCTTCTGGCTCGGCTCGGCCAAGACTCCAGGCCAGCGCCTTCTCTTTGATCTCGTCATACAGCGCCAGACGACGCTTATCGGAGAGCTTTTTCGAGTCGGCCAGTCCGACAATCGGGTTGGCGGGATCAAGGATCACCGCCGCCGTCACCACTGCGCCAACCAGCGGGCCGCGTCCGACTTCATCAACGCCAGCAATCAGCTGCGCGTTGGGATAGATAAATTCAGCCATTGATGATCTCCAGTACCGCATCCGCCGCCTGCTCATCGGCATTCCAGCGAATCTGTTGATGCAGCTCGGTGAAGGTTTTCAGCAGCGCTTCGCGCTCAGGGCCCGCGTGCAGTAGCGGCTCCAGCGCCGCAGCTAACGCTTCGGGCTGACATTCGTCCTGCAGCAACTCTTTCACCAGCTCGCGACCGGCTAACAGATTTGGCAGGGAAACATACGGCGTTTTTACCAAACGTTTTGCCAGCCAGAAGGTCGACGGCTTCATACGATAGCCAACCACCATCGGGCATTTCGCCAGCATGCACTCCAGCGCGGCGGTGCCAGATGCAAGAATAGCGGCATCGCTGGCCAGCATCGCCTGACGACCTTTGCCATCCAACAAATGCATCGGCAGTTCAGGCGCAACTTGCGCTTTGATCTGCTCAAACTGCTCGCGGCGTTTGGCGTTCACCAGCGGCACCACGATTTCCAGCGTTGGATAGCGCTGACGCAGCAACTGCGCGGCGCGCAGGAAATCGGCGCTGAGCATTTCCACTTCCGCACCACGACTGCCCGGCAACAAGCCAAGGCAAATCGCCTCTTCAGCAATACCTAACTCGCGGCGCGCCGCCAGCTTATCGGGCTGTAGCGGCATCGCATCAGCCATGGTGTGGCCGATAAAGCGGCACGGTACGTTAAAACGATCGTAGAACGCTTTTTCAAACGGCAGGAATGCCAGCACCAGATTAGTGTTGCGGCCGATTTTGAATACGCGCTTTTGACGCCACGCCCAAACGGAAGGGCTGACGTAATGAATTGTGCGAATGCCCGCGCGCTTGAGGCTCCCTTCCAACGTAATGTTGAAATCCGGCGCATCAATGCCGACAAACACATCCGGCTTGAGTTCGGTGAAGCGCTGCGTCAGGTCACGACGAATTTTCAGCAGACGCCGCAGGCGTCCCAGCACTTCGACGATGCCCATCACCGCCAGCTCTTCCATCTCATACCAGGCTTCGCAGCCTTCGGCCTGCATCAGCGGACCGGCCACGCCAACAAAGCGCGCATCAGGATGGCGCGCTTTTAACGCACGGATGAGACCTGCACCAAGAATATCGCCGGAGGTTTCTCCGGCGACCAGGGCAATCGTTAGGGGACGCGCTGACATGGATTAACGAATCAATCCACGCGTAGAACGGGCAAAGAAGTCATAGAAAGGCTGCACTTCGCTGTGTTGTTTCGCCAGCTCTTCAATCTCTGGTTTCACTTCATCCAGCGTTTTGCCGCTGCGGTACAGCAGTTTGTACGCGTTGCGAATGGCATGCAGCGCTTCTTTGCTAAAGCCGCGACGCTTCAGACCTTCGATGTTGATACCGTATGGCGTTGCGTGGTTGCCCTGCGCAATGACATAAGGCGGCACATCCTGCGCGACGCCTGAACAACCGCCAACCATCACGTGAGCACCAATGGTGCACCACTGATGTACCGCCGTCATGCCGCCGATAATTGCAAAATCATCAACGGTGACGTGACCGCCCAGCGTGGCATTGTTAGCAAAGATGCAGCGATTGCCGATCACGCAGTCATGCGCGATGTGAGCATTCACCATCAGCAGGTTATCGCTGCCGACTTTGGTCACATTGCCGCCCTGCGTGGTGCCACGATGAATGGTCACGCTCTCGCGGATGCGGTTACGATCGCCAATTTCAACGCGCGTCGGTTCGCCCGCATATTTCAGGTCCTGGTTCACTTCACCAATGGAAGCGAACTGGTAGATCTGATTGTCTTTGCCGATACGCGTATGGCCGTTCACCACCACGTGCGATTTGAGAACCGTTCCTTCACCAATTTCCACATTGGCACCGATAAAGCAGAACGGACCGATGTGAACATTGGCGCCGATAACGGCACCCTCTTCAATGACAGAACTGGGATGGATATTGGCGGTTGAATCAATCACTTATTATGCCTCCCGGCTACGGGCACACATCATGGTCGCTTCACAGACAATTTTGCCGTCCACGGTCGCCACGCCTTTAAAGCGCGTCAGACCACGACGGGTTTTCTCGAAGGTCACTTCCATGATCATCTGATCGCCCGGCACAACCGGACGTTTGAAACGTGCTTCATCGATACCAGCGAAGTAATAGAGTTCGCCTGGTTCCAGTTTTCCAACGCTTTTGAACGCCAGAATGCCGGTCGCTTGCGCCATCGCTTCCAGAATCAGAACGCCTGGGAAAATCGGCTTACCAGGGAAATGTCCCTGGAAAAACGGTTCGTTAACAGAAACGTTCTTCACCGCGCGCAGATATTTATGCTCTTCAAAATCCAGCACGCGATCAACCAGCAAGAAAGGATAGCGGTGTGGCAGCAGTTCTAAAATCTCTTCAATTTTCAGAGTATGCGTTTCAGTAGTCAAAATACTCTTCCTGTCCTAAAAAATCTGATGGCAACAATAACACGGCCTGCACCGATCAAAATGATCTTCCGCAGGCCGCAAATTAGTTCGGGGCGTTTCGCTTTCTTACGATACCTGCTGCCATTCTCGGGTTAGCCAAGGTGGCAGAAAATACACTTCTTGTTATGAAAGCGAGTAGCGTGGGATGCGTTTAGTCGTCTTTGTCGACCTTACGTTCGATGGCTTTTAAGCGTTTGCTTATTTCATCGATGTTCATCACCAGCGCTGCTGTTTTACGCCAGGTTTTGTTGGGTTGCAGTGGAATTCCCGACGAATACACGCCTGGCTCTGTGATGGGGCGCATTACCATGCCCATGCCCGTTACGGTCACTTTGTCACAGATTTCCATATGGCCGTTAATGACGCTGGCGCCGCCAATCATACAGTAACGTCCAATCTTCAGACTACCCGCCATGATCACACCACCCGCAACTGCGGTGTTATCACCAATCACGACGTTGTGCGCAATCTGACACTGGTTATCTATGATAACACCATTGCCGATCAGAGTGTTATCCAGCGCGCCGCGATCGATGGTGGTACAGGCACCAATTTCTACCCGATCACCAATCACTACGGTACCCAGCTGCGGGATTTTCACCCAATTGCCGCGATCGTTAGCATAGCCGAAACCATCAGCACCAATGACGGTGCCGGACTGAATCAGACAATCCTGACCAATATGGATTTCGTGATAAATCGTGACGTTAGCCCACAAACGTGAGCCGCGACCGATGCGCGTCTGCTTACCAACAAAACATCCTGCGCCAATAACGACGTCGTCACCCAGCTCTACGCCGGACTCGATCACCGCATTTGCGCCTACCGAAACATTCTTACCCAGCTTAGCCGTTGCATCGATCACCGCGCTGGGCGCGATATTCTGCGCGGGCTGCGGCGTGGTGTCCAGCAGTTGTGCCATGCGGGCATAAGTTAAGTAAGGATTTTTCACCACCAGGGCGGCCGTTTTACACCACTCCAGATCCGCTTCCGTCAGCACCACGGCTGAAGCCTGGATAGTAGCGAGCTGCTCGCGGTAGCGGCTGTTTGCAAGAAAAGTGATTTGGCCAGTTGTGGCGGATTGCATAGAAGCAATGCCGGAGATGACGATATCGCCATCTCCGTGCAATTCTGCATCCAACTGCTGGGCTAAATCAGCCAGTCGAATTGATGACATCAATTATTTAACCTGTTTTACAACGTCAGCAGTGATGTCTTTAGCATCAGAAGAAGAGTACAGCACGGCCTGAGAGTCCAGAACCAGATCGTAACCTTCGCTTTTCGCTACAGACTGAACAGCGGTCTGGATTTTAGCCAGCAGCTTGTTACGCTCCTGCATCTGACGAGTTTGGTTGTCTTTGTCAAAAGCCTGTGCTTTTTGTTCAAAGGCAGCACGCTCAGAAGAGATTTGCTTCTCTTTCTTGGTGCGGTCGCTCGCTTTCATGGTCGATGCATTACGCTGCAGATCCTGAATTTCTTGCTGGATCTTCTGCTGCTGAGACTGGAGGTCAGAGGCGCGGCTCTGGAATTCACCTTCAAGCTGTTTAGCAACAGCAGCACGCTGCGGAGACTGCTGGAAAACCTGGCTCAGGTTCACGACGGCAACTTTATCAGCCGCTTGGGCACCCGCAGAAGCAGCTAACGCAACACCCAGAGCAGCAGCACAGAACAACTTTTTCACTATAAACTCCTTACCTCAACGTGTGTGTTTGCAGCGTGCCGCATTATCAGGCAGCACGCGTGCAAGACGGTATTTTCACTTCCCTGCTCAGAGCCTTACCAGGTTTTACCAATGTTAAACTGGAATTGCTCTGACTTGTCTCCCTCGACTTTCTTCATCGGCTGGGCGTATGAGAATACCAGCGGTCCTAACGGCGACATCCACTGCAGTGCCACACCGGCAGAGACGCGAATGTTATTAGGATCGCTGTAATCTGGCACACCCGCCGCGCGTGTTTCCGCGGTGTTCTGCCATTTGGTATCCCAAACGGTACCGGCATCCATAAACACCGAAGTACGCACGGAATTCGCATACTTCTCGCTCAGGAACGGCGTTGGCGTGATCAGCTCAAGGCTGGCAATCGCCATGGCGTTACCACCAACCGCATCATCCGACTTACAGACGCCGTTTGGATCTGAGAGATTACAGGTTGACGAGCCATCGTTCAGATACGCAGCTTTAGGACCAATGGTATTGGACTGGAAGCCACGAACTGTGCTCGAACCACCGCCGTAGAAGTTCTCATAGAACGGCATCTCTTTACCATTAAGTCCGTCACCATATCCAACACGGCCACGGCCTAATACTACCCACGTACCATCGCGGTTCAGCGGCACATATTGCTGGCTATCCAATGTCGCTTTGTAGAACGCGTTATCAGAGCCTGGAATCGTCACTTTACCGTTCAGGTTGGTACGGTTACCGCGCGTTGGGAAGAAGCCGCGGTCTAAGGTGTTATAGGTCCAACCGTAGTTGAAGGTGAAATCATCTGCAGAGAAATCACCATCATCATTCAAGCCCTGATGACGACCGACTGAATCCAGATAACGCCACATCGCCACCTGTGGACGCATGTTGGACAGGTCGTTATGCACGTAACCTAAACCAACACGCAGGGTGTTGTTTTCGTTGACCGGGAAGCCCAGCGTACCGTCGAGACCATAACTTTTGTTGGTATAGTCAGACAGATCCGCGTCATCGGCTTTAAAGTCGTTATAGAACAAACGACCGCCAAGGCTCACACCGTCGACTGTGAAGTACGGATCGGTCAGCGAGAACTCAGCATAGGTCTGGTAATCGTTTTTGGTACCGCTGATGCCAACGGTGTTACCGGTGCCGAGCCAGTTTTCCTGGGTCACACCCACCTGGAAGCTCACGCCACTTTCAGTACCGTAACCGACACCAAAGTTGAAGGTACCGGTGTTACGCTCTTTCACCTTGTAGACCACATCAACCTGGTCTGGTGCACCTGGAACGCGCTGCGTATCCACATCCACGGTTTCGAAGTAACCGGTACGATTCAGACGCTCTTTACCCTGATCGACGAGGTCGCTGCCCAACCAGGCACCTTCCATCTGACGCATTTCACGGCGCAGCACTGAATCTTTTGAGGTGTCGTTACCTTCAAAGCGCACTTTACGCACGTAGTAACGGTTGCCCGCATCTACGTTGATATGCAGCTTGACGGTTTTGTCAGCATCATTAATTTCTGGCTGCGTCATTACGCGCGGATAGGCGTAACCGTAGCGGCCCAGCAATTTCTTGATGTCATCTTCCATTTGGGTGACTTTGGTGCCGTTATACAGCTCACCCGCTGGAATTCTGGTCATCTTTTCGATTTCAGCAGAATGGCCCGCCATGCTGCCGTTCACGATCACGCCGGCAATCTTGTACTGATCGCCTTCGTTGATGTTCACGGTGATGTAGATGCCTTTCTTATCTGGCGTCAGGCTCACCTGCGTTGAATCGATGTTGAAACGCGCATAACCGCGATCCAGATAGAAGCTGCGCAGGGTTTCGAGATCGCCCGCTAACTTCTGCTTCTGGTATTTGCGATCGCCCACCACGTTCCACCATGGCACTTCATCACGCAGTGAGAAGCGTGAGATCAGTTCGTCAGAGCTAAACGCTTTATTGCCGACGATGTTGATCTGCTGGATCTGTGCTGAAACGCCTTCCTGGAAGACGAATTTGAGATCCACACGGTTGCGCGGCAGCGGCGTAGCAATGGCTTTGACGCTGGCGGTGTATTTACCGACGCTGTAGTAGAAGTCTTCCAGGCCCTTCTCGATTGAAGAGAGCGTGGTGCGGTCCAGCGCTTCGCCAACGCGCACGCCAGAAGCTTCGAGGTTCTGTTTCAGCTGATCTTCTTTCACCGCTTTGTTGCCGGAGAAAGTGATGTTGGCAATGGTCGGACGCTCTTTCACCTGAACAATCAGGGTTGTACCGTCACGCAGAACCTGCACATCTTCAAAGTTACCGGTGGCGAACAGTGAGCGAATGGTGTTTCTGACATCATCGTCATTCACCGTATCACCGACACGTACCGGCATGCTGAGCAGAGCCGCGCCGACGGCGACTCGCTGGAGACCTTCGAAATGAATGTCCTTCACTACGAAATCGTCTGCACCGTAAACGGTGGCGCTGCTAAACAGCAGCGACGCTATGAGCAACTTTTTCATCGCCATCGTTGTTATGCGTTTTCCTAACACATCCCGCGTCTGTATGCGTTCCAGCTATTACAGACGAGAGAAATCATTGAAAAGTGCAAGCCCCATTAACAGCACTAGCAAGATTGAGCCAATGCGATAACTAAAGTCCTGAACTCGCTCGGACACCGGTCCACCTTTGATCTTTTCGATCGCCAGAAAGAGCAGATGACCACCATCTAAAACCGGCAGAGGGAACAGGTTAATGATGCCCAGGTTGACGCTGATAAGCGCCAGGAACATCAGGTAATAAATCACCCCGTACTCTGCTGACAACCCGGCACCCTGCGCGATCGAAATCGGCCCGCTCAAGTTATTCAGCTTCACATCCCCGATTATCAACTTGCCCAGCATGGAGACTGTTAGCTTCATCAACTGCCAGGTTTTTACACTGGCTTCGCCGATCGCCGCAAAAGGCCCATACTGCCTTACCGTTTTGTACTCATCAGGCAGCGGAATCACACGCGGTATTACACCCGCGAAGCCTTCCGCTTCCTTGCCCGGTTTCGCTTCCGGCGTTAACGTCAACGCCACAGGTTCGCCGTTGCGCTCGATATCTAGCGCCATGTTTTTGCCCGGATTATCCCGCACCTGTGCCGCAAAAGCCTGCCACTGAGACAATGGCTGACCATCGACTTTAACGATCCTATCGCCCGCTTGCAAACCAGCATTGCTTGCCGGTGAGTTTGCCTGAACTTCAGCTAAGGTCGTTTCAATCTGCGGCCCACGTGGACGAATACCTAAAGCGACCACCGGATCCTGTTTATCAGGCTCAAATTGCCAATCGCGCAAATTTAATTGCTTTTGCTGCGTGGCTTCTTCGCCAAATTGCGAGACGGTAAGCGTGGCATCGCTGTCGCCGATTTTACCGATCAGCGCCATACGCACAGCATCCCAATCAGGCGTTTCGATACCATCTACCGCTTTAAGTTCCATACCGGAGGTAATTTGCGCTTCGGCAGCGACGGAACCGTTCAGAATTTCACCAACTACGGGACGTACACCCGGCACGCCGTGAATAAACACGACCCAGTAAGCGAAGATGGCAAAGATGAAGTTGGCGATAGGACCGGCTGCGATGATCGAAGCACGCTGCAGCACGGTTTTATTATTGAAGGCTTGATGACGCAGTTCAGCGGGAACGCTCTCAACGCGTTCGTCGAGCATTTTGACGTAGCCGCCGAGAGGAATCAGCGCGATGACATATTCGGTGCCCTGACGATCGCTGCGACGCCACAGCGCTTTACCAAAGCCAATCGAGAAACGTTCGACTTTGACACCGCAGCGGCGCGCCACCCAGAAATGGCCAAACTCGTGCACGGTAATCAGCACGCCCAGCGCCACGATAAAGGCGGCAAAACTCCAGAGTATACTCAACATCGTCGGCTATCCTCAGAGGGTGCGGAACACCAACAGCAGCAGGCAGGCAAACACCGGCACCGCAGCAGTCAGGCTATCAATACGATCGAGAATACCACCGTGCCCCGGAATCAAGTTACCGCTGTCTTTAATACCCGCTTCACGCTTAAACATACTTTCTGTCAGGTCGCCCAATACCGATGCCAGCGTGGCAATTACTGCGCAGATGATCAGCGTGCCCGGCGCCACCGAAAGCGGTGCCAGCAGGGCAAACAGCCAGGCGATGATGGCAGATGACAACAGGCCACCGAAGAAACCTTCCCAGGTTTTACCCGGAGAGACTTTCGGAGCCAGCTTGTGTTTGCCAAACAGGCGACCAAACATGTAAGCACCAGAATCTGCGCCCCAGACGAGGAACATCACGAACAGCAGCCACCATGCGCCCGCGAAATGATCGGTATCGTAATGATACTGACGCAGCGCCATCATGCCCCAGAAGAACGGAATCAAGGTGAGCACACCAAACAACAGGCGCAGCGCACGTGAATGACGCCACAATGCAGCAGAAGCCGGATAGAACAGCACTAAGATGAGCGCAACAATCCACCATCCCAGCGATGCCCAGAGCGAGCCTTCCATCTGGAATTGGTGCAGATTGCGTTGATAGGGTTCAAGAGTAAAAAGCATCGCGGACAGCAACAGACCGCATAGCACGGCGAGCCAGATACGTTGCTGACGCGTTTTCATGCCGGCAAACTGCCCCCATTCCCAGGCGGCAAGCATGCAGATGATGATAGTGATAATCGCAAAACCGGACAGGGGTAACCAGAACAGTGCAGCGATCACCAGCGGAATCAAAATTAACGCGGTAATCAGACGAGACTTCAGCAAAGGTTACCCCCAAATTGCTTAGGCGCCGCCTGGTGCAGTACCGCCATAGCGTCGCTCCCGCGTAGAGAATGCATTCAGTGCACCTTCAAAAACGTTTTCATCAAAATCAGGCCAAAGAACATCGGTAAACCAAAACTCAGCATAGGCGATTTGCCACAGCAGGAAGTTGCTAATCCGATGCTCTCCCCCGGTCCTTATCACTAAATCCACTGGCGCCAGCTCCTGCATACACAGATACGGAGCCAGGCTTTCTTCGGTAATCTGGTCAGGACGCAATAAACCTTCCTGAACCTGTTCGGCCAATTTTCTGGCACCCTGGATAATATCCCAACGGCCGCCATAGTTGGCAGCAATGTTAAGGGTCAGTCCATTATTTTGCTGAGTCAGTTCCTCGGCGCGGCGAATGCGTTCCTGAATACGGTTATTGAAACGGCTGATATCACCAATAATGCGCAGACGCACATTGTGCTTGTGCAGGCTTTTAACTTCGCTGTCGAGCGCCCAGACAAACAACTCCATTAATGCTGTCACTTCCTGAATCGGACGGCTCCAGTTTTCACTACTGAACGCATAAAGCGTGAGCGCCTCCAGTTTATGGCTAACCGCAAAGCTGACAGCCCGGCGTACTGATTTTACCCCGGCTTTGTGGCCTGAAATACGCAGTTTGCCCTGATTTTTTGCCCAGCGACCATTACCATCCATAATGATGGCCACGTGACGTGGCGTGCAGTACGACTCGTCATCGATTGTGTTGTGATTGTTGGACGACATAACGCGTAATAATTCCTTTCATCAGAAATGCTGTGGTTTCTGAATACATTGCGCCTGCAGCAAACTCCGGCAAACACGCCAGATGACATCGAAACAATGTCGGGCTGTGAAACGCGAGCGAGCGACTATACCATTTTCACCCAGAGCGAACAAATAGCGGGAACTATCAACCTGCTAAACGAAAGCGCGGCAACAATTCATTGGCACGCACGCGCGCTAACCGATCGATCTCCATCACCTCGTCAATGCTGCCTGGCTCCTGACAACTCAGGGTCGCCAGCACTTCGCTGTTGATGGCGGCGATATCGGTAAAACGAATCTGGTGCTGCAGAAAAGCTGCCACCGCCACTTCATTCGCTGCATTCAGCGAGGTCGTCGCGGCCTGGCCTGTAGCACAGGCATCAATCGCAAGCTTCAGGCAGGGATAGCGCTCGTAGTCCGGCTCGGCAAACGTCAACGACTTCATGCGAGTGAAGTCGAGCGGCGTTACGCCCGCAGAGATACGTGCTGGCCATGCCATGCTGTGCGCGATAGGCGTCCGCATATCCGGAGAGCCCAGTTGCGCCAGCACGCTGCCGTCGCAATAACGCACCATCGAATGGATAACAGACTGCGGATGCAGGATCACCTCCATCTGCGCGTCAGTCGCATTAAACAGCCAGCGGGCTTCAATGTATTCAAGACCTTTATTCATCATGGTGGCCGAATCAACGGAGATTTTACGCCCCATTGACCAGTTCGGATGCGCACAAGCCTGATCCGGCGACATACCGGCTAAATCGGCTAATGGCGTGTCACGAAAAGGACCACCCGATCCCGTAAGGAGAATCGACTCGATGCCGTTCCCCCGCAGATCAGCGTACCCCAACTGATGCTGTATGGAAGCGGGTAAACTCTGAAAAATGGCGTTGTGCTCACTATCGACGGGTAGCAATTGCACCTGATGTTGGCGTACCGCCTCCATAAACAGACGGCCGCATGTGACAAGCGATTCTTTGTTGGCCAGCAGCACGGTTTTGCCGGCACGAATTGCAGCCATGGTAGGCTGTAAACCTGAGGCGCCAACAATCGCCGCCATCACCTGATCCACATCATCCAGCGCGGCCAGTTCGCAGGCTGCCTGAACGCCGGAGAGCACTTCGGTATTAACGTTGAGTGCTTTCAGTCGCTCACGCAGCGCTTGTGCAGATTTCTCGTCGGACATCGCAGCATAGCGAGGTTGGAATTGCAGGCATTGCTCAGCCATCAACGCCACATTCTGGCCGGCCACCAGCGCGGTCACCTGATAAAGTTCAGGATTTGCGGCAATCACCGCCAGCGTGCTGGTACCAATGGAGCCGGTCGAACCCAGCAGAGTTAATCGCTTCATCATGCTATCCCTGTGAAGTCGTGGAGGGTGCCCGCAACGGCGCCGGACACAATGTAAAACGCCGCCAGAGTCGAACACGTCTCTGAACGGCGTTTTGAAAAGCAGTTGATGGAATTAGAAGTCCATCAGTTCCTTTTCTTTATCGGCCAATGCCGCATCAACACTCTTGATGTGCGCATCGGTCATTTTCTGGATCTCATCCTGCGTACGACGTTCGTCGTCTTCGCTGATCTCTTTGTCTTTCAGCAGCGCTTTGATCTTGTCGTTCGCGTCACGACGGACGTTACGTACAGAGACACGGCCCTGCTCAGCTTCGCCACGTACGATCTTGATCAGATCTTTACGACGCTCTTCGGTCAGCGCTGGCAGCGGCACACGAATATCGCTACCGGCTGAGCTTGGGTTCAGACCCAAATCAGACGTCATAATCGCTTTCTCAACAGCAGCGCTCAGCGAGCGATCAAATACGTTGATTTTCAACGTACGTGAATCCTCTACCGTCACGCTAGCCAGCTGACGCAGCGGCGTAGGTGTACCGTAATAAGGAACCACAATGCCGTCGAGCAGTGAAGGTGAAGCACGGCCGGTGCGGATTTTGCTGATGTTGTTTTTAAATGCATCCACACATTTTTCCATGCGCGTGTCTGCATCTTTTTTAATGTCGTTAATCACGTTGAAACCCTTGAATTCGGTTGACCTGGCCATTTCCGGGCTAACCGGAAGCGGTATCGATAAACATCGATCATCCTAATTGCTGCGCGATGCCGGAGCATCGCGGCAAAAGAATATACCTTATTTTAACGTGCGTCGGGTATTAATGCGTAATCAGGGTGCCTTCTTTTTCACCCATCACGACGCGACGCAACGCGCCAGGCTTGTTCATGTTGAAGACGCGGATAGGCAGTTTGTGATCACGCGCCAGCGTAAAGGCGGCGAGATCCATCACTTTGAGCTCTTTATCCAACACTTCTGCATAGCTCAGTTGGTCATAAAGCGTGGCATCCGGGTTTTTCACCGGATCTTCAGAGTAGACGCCGTCTACTTTGGTGGCTTTCAGTACCACGTCGGCTTCGATTTCGATGCCGCGCAGACAAGCTGCAGAGTCAGTGGTAAAGAACGGGTTGCCAGTACCGGCCGCAAAGATCACGACGCGGTTATTGCGCAGCAGGCTGATCGCTTCTGCCCAGCTGTAGTTGTCACACACGCCGTTCAGCGGAATCGCTGACATCAAGCGCGCATTGACATATGCACGGTGCAGCGCATCACGCATTGCCAGGCCATTCATTACTGTTGCCAGCATGCCCATATGGTCGCCGACCACACGGTTCATGCCCGCCTGGGCCAGACCTGCGCCGCGGAACAGGTTACCGCCACCAATAACCACACCCACCTGAATGCCCAATTCAACCAGCTCTTTAACCTCTTGCGCCATGCGGTCAAGCACGCTCGCGTCGATGCCAAAACCTTCGGCACCTTGCAGTGCTTCGCCACTCAGTTTTAGCAGGATACGTTGATATACAGGTTTTGCGTTGGTCGCCATGGTCAGTTCTTCCTGGAAGATATGATGAAAAGGAGAAGTAAAATCTGGTCGATCATCCGCAAAGCCCGCGAGAAAAGCTATTGGGATGAGACTGAAAGTGCTGCACTAAATCGCAGACAAAAAAGAACCGCCTTGTGGCGGTTCTTTCGGACCATTAAGACTGTTTGGACATTGCAGCAACTTCTGCTGCGAAGTCAGCTTCAACTTTCTCAATGCCTTCACCCACTTCGAAGCGGATGAAGTTGATGACGTCAGCGTTTTTCTCTTTCAACGCCTGGCCAACGGTTTTGCTTGGATCGATAACGAAAGCCTGACCGGTCAGAGAAACTTCGCCGGTGAATTTCTTCATGCGGCCTTCAACCATTTTCTCTGCGATTTCTTTTGGCTTGCCAGACTGCATGGCGATGTCCAGCTGAACCTGGTACTCTTTCTCAACCACGTCTGCAGACACGTCTTCTGGCTTAACGAACTCTGGCTTGCTTGCAGCGATGTGCATAGCAACTTGCTTGCTCAGTTCTTCGTCAGCACCGGTGGTAGAAACAACCACACCGATACGTGCGCCATGCTGATAGCTGTTCAGCTCAGCGCCTTCCAGGATAGCAACACGACGGATGTTGATGTTCTCACCGATTTTCGTAACCAGCGCTACGCGTTCTTCTTCGAACTGCGCTTTCAGAACTTCCACATCGGTAACTTTGCCAGCGACAGCTGCATCCAGAACCTTGTCAGCAAACGTCTGGAAACCGCCATCTTTAGCAACGAAGTCGGTCTGGCAGTTTACTTCCAGGATCGCCGCGAAGCCGTCAGCGATTTTGGTTTTGATCACGCCATCAGCAGCAACGTTGCCTGCTTTCTTAGCGGCTTTGATTGCGCCAGATTTGCGCATGTTCTCAATCGCCAGCTCGATGTCGCCGTTCGCTTCGGTCAGCGCTTTTTTGCAGTCCATCATGCCTGCGCCAGTACGCTCACGCAGTTCTTTTACCAATGCAGCGGTAATATCAGCCATTCCAGAATCCTCGATTCGTCTCTGTGTGCTCACACACTGTCAGAAACTTGTTGCGGAAAATTTACTCTGCCCCGCTCGCTCTGCAGTGAGCGTGACAGACTTAGATAAAATAAAGGGGCCTGAACGGCCCCCTTAACAGATAACATCTGATGTCTAAGGGCTCTCAGAAAGAGCGAACCTTATTAAGCTTCAGCAGCTTCTTCAGCCTGCTCAGCCAGATCCTGTGAACGGCCTTCGCGCACGGTAGTGGCAACGGCAGTCAGGTACAGGCTTACAGCACGGATCGCATCGTCGTTACCTGGGATAACGAAGTCAACGCCGTCTGGATCAGAGTTGGTATCAACGATAGCAAATACTGGGATACCCAGGTTGTTTGCTTCTTTGATAGCGATGTGCTCGTGATCAGCGTCAACAACGAACAGTGCATCCGGCAGACCGCCCATATCTTTGATACCGCCCAGGCTGTTTTCCAGCTTGGCCAGTTCGCGAGTGCGCATCAGCGCTTCTTTCTTGGTCAGTTTGTCGAAAGTACCGTCCTGAGACTGAGACTCAAGATCTTTCAGGCGTTTGATTGACTGACGAACGGTTTTCCAGTTAGTCAGCATGCCACCCAACCAGCGGTGGTTTACGAAGAACTGGTCGCAGCTCAGAGCTGACTCTTTAACCGCTTCGGCAGCAGCGCGCTTAGTACCAACGATCAGAATCTTACCTTTACGGGAAGAGATCTTTTTCAACTCAGCCAGAGCGTCGTTGAACATTGGCACAGTCTGCTCGAGGTTGATGATGTGAACCTTGTTACGTGCGCCGAAGATGAATGGCTTCATTTTCGGGTTCCAGTAACGGGTCTGGTGACCAAAGTGAACACCAGCCTTGAGCATGTCGCGCATTGAAACAGTTGCCATGATTACCTCTAAAGTTTGATTTGGGGTTGGGCCTCCATGTATCCCATACGACCGACCTCTTTCAAGGCACCCCGGCGTATGTGTCGATACATGTGTGTTTTAGTACACATAATGAGTTTTATGCGTTTCCTGCCAGCCAAACGTCGGTGACAGAGAATCGTCGGCGCGCTTTATACCACAATGCGCAGGAATACGCCAATAGTAGTTGAGCGCCGCAGGCGCAGACAATCGCCATTTGGCAGCCCTTTTGCTGGCTGCTAACATGACTGCCACAGAACTCATTATTGTCGAAAATTTCGACGATTGCGGATTAATTTAATGGCTATTTCAATTAAAACCCCTGAAGAAATCGAAAAAATGCGCGTTGCGGGCCGTCTTGCGGCTGAAGTGCTGGAGATGATTGCACCGCACGTGGTGCCTGGCGTCACCACCGGTGAACTGGATCGTCTCTGCCACGAACACATCACGCAGAAGCAGCAGGCGATTTCCGCCTGCCTCGGCTATCACGGCTTCCCGAAATCGGTGTGTATTTCGGTGAATGAAGTGGTCTGTCACGGTATTCCGAGCGACGATCGCGTGCTGAAAGATGGCGATGTGGTTAACGTCGATGTCACGGTGATCAAGGATGAGTATCACGGCGATACCTCAAAAATGTTCATCGTCGGTAAAGCGACCATTCAGGGCGAGCGCCTGTGTCGCGTTACTCAAGAAAGTCTCTATATCGCGTTGCGTCTGGTGAAGCCGGGAATTCGTCTGCGTGAGCTGGGCCGTGCGATTCAGCAGTATGTCGAAGCGCAAGATTTCTCAGTGGTGCGTGAATATTGCGGTCACGGCATCGGTAAAGGCTTCCATGAAGAGCCGCAGGTCCTGCATTACGACGCGGATGACAGCGGCGTAGTGTTGCAAGCAGGCATGACCTTTACCATCGAACCGATGGTCAATGCCGGTGATTACCGCATCCGTACCATGAAGGATGGCTGGACCGTGAAAACCAAAGATCGCAGCTTGTCCGCGCAGTATGAGCATACTATTGTGGTGACAGAAAACGGCTGTGAGATTCTGACGCTGCGTGAAGACGACACCATTCCAGCGGTGCTCGAAAACGTCGCGTAGTCATCTCGCTGACAGTACCAGGCCGGCTTATAGCTGGCCTTTTTTATGTGCGTAATGAAGAGGCATGTTGATGAGTGGTAGCGTGACCGAAGCAGTACACAAAGGCCTGACCGATTCCCCCGCCAGCTGGCCCGATGACGCCCTGACGCGCGACAAGCTCAAACAGTATCTTGAGCAATTCCAGCAGCATCTTGGCATCGCATTTGATGCGGGCACCGATATCGAATCCCTGATTGATGCACGCACGCTGTTTATTGACCGCTTATTGCGTCGCCTGTGGCGCTTCTTTGGTTTCGACCAGATGAAAGAGATCGCGCTGGTTGCCGTTGGCGGCTATGGTCGCGGCGAACTGCATCCGCTCTCCGATATTGATGTACTGATCCTCAGCCGCCAGCCGCTGGATGACGCAGCCGCGCAGCGCACCAGCGAGCTGCTAACGCTGATGTGGGATTTGAAGCTGGAAGTCGGTCATAGCGTACGTACGCTGGAAGAGTGCCTGCTGGAAGGCTTATCCGATCTTACGGTCGCCACCAATCTTATCGAATCGCGCATGCTCACCGGCGATGTAGCGCTGTTTCTCGAACTGCAAAAGAACATCTTCAGCGATGGCTTCTGGCCGTCGTCGCGCTTCTTCGCCGCCAAAATTGAAGAGCAGCAGGAGCGCCACCAGCGCTATCACGGCACCAGCTACAACCTCGAGCCGGATATTAAAAGCAGCCCCGGCGGCCTGCGCGACATTCACACGCTGCAATGGGTGGCGCGCCGTCACTTTGGCGCCACCACCATGGATGAAATGGTCGGATTCGGCTTTATCACCGAAGCGGAACGCAATGAAATCAACGAGTGTCAGGAATTTTTGTGGCGCATTCGTTTTGCGCTGCACTTAACGCTGCCGCGTTATGACAACCGCCTGCTGTTCGATCGCCAGCTGACCGTCGCTCAACGCCTCAACTATCTGGGCGAGGTTAACGAGCCGGTTGAGCGCATGATGAAGGACTTCTACCGCGTTACGCGCCGCATCGGCGAACTCAATCAGATGCTGCTGCAGCTGTTCGATGAAGCGATTCTGGCGCTGTCGACCACCGAAAAGCCGCGCAATATTGATGATGACTTCCAGATTCGCGGTGACCTCATTGACCTGCGCGATCTCACGCTGTTTGAACGTGAGCCGCAAGCTATCCTGCGTATGTTCTACGTGATGGTGCGTAACGAAAATATCAAAGGTATTTACTCCACCACGCTGCGGCAGTTGCGCTATGCGCGCCGCCATCTGAAACAGCCGCTGTGCCAGATTCCTGAAGCGCGTGAAACCTTTATGGCGATTCTGCGTCATCCGGGCGCGGTAAAGCGCGCGCTGGTGCCGATGCATCGTCACAGCGTGTTGTGGGCGTATACGCCGCTGTGGGGCAACATCGTCGGCCAGATGCAGTTCGATCTGTTCCACGCTTACACGGTGGATGAGCACACCATTCGCGTGCTGCAAAAGCTGGAAAGTTTTGCCGACGAGGCCACGCGCCCGATGCATCCGCTGTGCGTTGAACTCTGGCCGCGTCTGCCGCAACCGGAACTGCTGCTGATGGCCGCGCTACTGCACGATATCGCCAAAGGCCGCAACGGCGATCACTCGATTCTCGGCGCGCAGGATGCGCTCGACTTTGCCGAATTACACGGCCTCAACTCCCGTGAAACGCAGCTGGTTGCCTGGCTGGTTCGCCATCATTTATTGATGTCAGTCACCGCGCAGCGCCGCGACATTCAGGATCCGACTGTAATTCAGCAGTTCGCCGAAGTGATGCAGAACGAAAACCGCCTGCGCTATTTAGCGTGCCTGACGGTTTCCGATATCTGCGCCACCAATGAAAGCTTGTGGAACAGCTGGAAGCAGAGCCTGTTGCGTGAGCTGTTCTTCGCCACCGAAAAACAGCTGCGCCGCGGCATGGAAAATAGCCCGGATCTGCGCGAACGCGTACGTCATCATCGCTTGCAAGCACTGGCGCTGCTGCGCATGGAAAACCTCGACGAAGAGCGTTTGCACCATATCTGGAGCCGTTGCCGCGCCGACTATTTCCTGCGCCACACGCCGAATCAGCTCGCCTGGCATGCGCGCCATTTGATTCATCACGATCTCAACAAACCGCTGGTGCTGGTCAGCCCGCAGGCCACGCGCGGCGGTACCGAAATCTTTATCTGGAGCCCGGATCGCCCGCACCTGTTTGCAGCGGTCGCCGGCGAGTTGGATCGCCGTAATCTTAGCGTGCATGATGCGCAGATCTTTACCAGCCGCGATGGCATGGCAATGGACACCTTTATTGTGCTGGAGCCAGATGGCAGCCCGCTGGCCGCCGATCGCCATCCGCTGATCATTCAGGCGCTGGAACAAGCCATCACGCAAAACGACTGGGTGCCGCCGCGTACGCGCCGTCAGTCCGCGCGCCTCAAACATTTCAGTGTCGATACCGAAGTCAATTTCCTGCCGACGCACACCGACCGCCGCAGCTATCTGGAATTGGTCGCGCTCGATCAGCCCGGCCTGCTGGCGCGCGTGGGTGAAGTGTTCGCTGATTTGGGGGTTTCGCTGCATGGCGCACGCATCAGTACGATTGGTGAACGGGTTGAGGATCTTTTCATCCTGGCCGATAGTGAGCGGCGTGCACTTGGGGTAGAAATGCGCAATGTGTTGCAACAGAGGTTGACAGAGGCCCTTAATCCAAACGATAAACTGTGACCTGGCTTTCATCCTTCACGTTGCAGGTGCGTTGGCTTTCCTCGCTCACCCCGGTCACATACTGATGTATGCTCCCGGGGATTCGCTGCGTCGCCGCCTTCCTGCATCATGAATGATGCTTGCCAGGTAATTTAACTATGTACGCCATTTGGCGTGCATTCCGCTTTGACAGAATCAGGAAATAAATATGCAACAGTTACAGAGCGTTATCGAATCTGCCTTTGAGCGCCGCGCCGACATCACGCCATCTAGCGTAGATAGCGCGACCCGCGATGCTATCACCCAGGTTATCGGCCTGCTGGATAGCGGTGAACTGCGCGTGTCTGAAAAGATCAACGGTGAGTGGGTAACGCATCAGTGGCTGAAGAAAGCGGTGCTGTTGTCGTTCCGCATCAACGACAACCAGGTCATGGAAGGTTCTGAAACTCGCTTCTACGACAAAGTGCCAATGAAGTTTGCTGGCTGGGATGAAGCGCGTTTCAAAAACGCCGGTTTCCGCGTAGTGCCACCGGCCGCTGTGCGTCAGGGCGCATTCATCGCGCGTAACACCGTGTTGATGCCTTCTTACGTCAACATCGGCGCTTACGTTGATGAAGGCACCATGGTTGATACCTGGGCGACAGTGGGTTCTTGCGCGCAGATCGGTAAAAACGTTCACCTGTCTGGCGGCGTGGGTATCGGTGGCGTGCTGGAGCCGCTGCAGGCGAATCCAACCATCATCGAAGATAACTGCTTCATCGGCGCACGTTCAGAAATCGTTGAAGGCGTCATTGTTGAAGAAGGTTCAGTGATCTCAATGGGCGTTTACATCGGCCAGAGCACCAAAATCTTTGACCGCGAAACCGGCGAAGTGCATTACGGTCGCGTACCGGCGGGTTCCGTGGTGGTTTCAGGCAACCTGCCGTCAAAAGACGGTAGCTACAGCCTGTACTGCGCGGTGATCGTGAAGAAAGTTGACGCTAAAACCCTCAGCAAAACAGGCATTAACGAACTGCTGCGCAGCATCGACTAAGTTTTTCCTGCCTGTAAATCTTCCCGACGGGCCTGGCTACAGGCCCGTAATTATTTGTTTACACTCCCGCCTGAATTACCTGTTTCGCGCCGCGAATTAACACGTGCGTTTATTTTTCAAACAGTTCATAATCCGCGCCAAGTTAACTCCGGTCGCGCACTGTTCATCCCGGTTTTTGTGTCTACAGTTGATTAAGTATGCCGTAAGCGTTCCGGTTGCCGCGTTTCTGCTGCATCCCGAATGATGATGATAGTCCTGCGCGCTCACCCACTCTTAGATGGAATATAAACGCTATGTACGACAACCTGAAAAGCTTAGGTATCAGCTCTCCTGAAGACATCGACCGTTACAGCCTGCGTCAGGAAGCTAACAACGACATTCTTAAAATTTACTTCCGCAAAGACAAAGGTGAATTCTTCGCTAAAAGCGTGAAATTCAAATATCCACGTCAGCGCAAAACCGTAGTCGCCGATCACACCAGCCAGGGTTACAAAGAAGTGCAGGAAATCAGCCCGAACCTGCGTTACGTGATCGATGAGCTGGACCAGATTTGCCAGCGCGACCAGGTTGAAGTGGATCTGAAGCGTAAAATTCTGGCGGATCTGCGCCATCTGGAAAGCGTGGTCTCTAACAAGATCGCTGAGATCGAATCAGACCTCGACCAGCTGACCCGCAATAAATAATTGTTCGCTTATGCTAACAGGCCAGCTAATGCTGGCCTTTTTTATGGCTGCTGATAAGGCAGTGAAAGCAGCCAGGTATCGCGCTGTGCCTGCATCACCGCCCCGCTGCTTTGATCTTTCCATTGCGTCTGCCTGATCCACTGCTGATAACGCGGCTGCTGCAAACTGTTATCAGCCATTGAAAGCAGCGGAATGATGCGCTGGCTCACCCGATCGCGGTTCTTCCACGGCCAGACTTTACTGGCATCGCTGTACGGCGCCATCATGTCCACCGCAGCCAGCAACGTGCCGCTTTGCTGTTGGCTGCTATGCCATAAATCACCCAATCCCGCTTTACCGGCCAACTGCGCCAATGCAGTAAGCGCCTGCAGATTGAAGTAGCTGTAATGGAAGGATCGCGTGCGCGCTAACTCGGCGGGCTGGCTGCCATCGGCACGGATTTGCAGCGCAATTTTACTGCGCGCCAATTCCACCATCGCTTTAACCGTCTCACGATCGCCCAGATACCAGGCAATGCCCGCCACCTGCGTGCAATACCAACTGCCATGATTATTCGCCGCCGCCGCTTCTTGTAGCGCTAAAGGATTGTGCCGCAGCCATTGCAGATACTCGCTAAACCAAAAATGCATCGCCTGCTGATCGGCTGGCTGCCAACCGGGCGCACTACGCAGCAAAGTCAGCGCATCCACCACGCGCGTGGCAAAGTAGCGTCCATCCAGCACGCCATCATGGCGGCCTGCGGATCGGCCCGGAATGCCTTGTGCAAAGTTTAGATTCGGATGCATGCGGCTGGCGGGATCGATAAACCAGTGGCGCATCATCGCTAGCGCTTTATCGGCATAACGTTGATCGCCAGAGAAATACCAGGCCAGCGTCAGTGCCTGAAAATCAGCAGTAAAGCGCGCCAGCCGCACACCATCACTTTGTTCATTCTTACTGGCGGGATTCACTTCACCGTCGCGACGCTGCCACGGCAAGCCGTCGGCGCTGCTGTCGTCCGGCCACCAATAGGCGCTCAGGCTTAAATAATCCTGCTTCGAGCCGCTCGGCGGCAGCAAACCTTTATCGGTGACGCTGGGATTGGGGTGTTTCAGCGCGTTATCCGCCTGCTGCTTTAACTGATGCCAGGCATCGATCGTGGGCGGCGCAGCTTGATGATGTGCTAGCTGCTGCTTAATCCGCTGAAGATCGTTTAAAGAGAGGAAAGCCGGATCGTTAGCCACACTTAGCACGCTATACAGCCACAGCAGCGTAATCCACAGGTTCCTCATTAACTTTGCTCATCCAGTTGTAGCGCTACATACAGCAGCAAACGATCGTCGAAGTTGCCCAGATCGAGACCGGTGAGCTCGGAAATACGATTGAGGCGATACTCCAGCGTGTTGCGGTGAATAAACAGCGCGCGCGCCGTAGCGCTGGGTTGCACATTATGGCTAAACCACGCCACCAATGTACGCCGCAGCAAACCATTGTTATCCATGCTTTTCAGCTTCGCCAGCGGGCGCGCCAGTTCGTTGGCCTGCCAGCCGCCGCGTAAACTGTCGAGCAGCACTGGCAGCACCAGATCCTGATAAAAATAGCTGCGCTGTTCCGGCATGCGCTGTTTGCCCACCATCATGGTGGTGCGCGCGGTACGGTACGAACGCGCGATGCTGCCGGGACCAGTAAAGTAGTTGCCGAGCGCGATACGCATCCGCACCTGTCCGCTCTCTTTCATGCGTTGCAGCAGTTGATCCACGCGACGACGATGATCGTCCTGATCGTAGCGGCCATGCGCATTCAGTGCCGGTTTCAGCACCACCATTTCGGTGAGTGAAACAATCGCAATCAGGTTGTCGCGCTCCGGCGTGGTCAGCAGCGTTTGCAACTGCTGAAGCTCGGACATGGCGCTATCGACGCCAAGCTGGCCGCTGTCCACTTCCACCACCGCCACCACGCGCGGCTGATTGAGATCGATGCCGAGCCGCTGCGCCCATTCGCTCAGCGCTGGCGATAAGGTTTCGCTGCGTACCAGATTCAGCACCAGCTCTTCACGCAAGCGGCTGTCCTGCGCCAACATATGCAGCAAACGCGCCTGCTCCAGCATCATTTCAGCGGTCATACACACCAACTCGCCGTAATGACGCAGCGTTGCGGGTTGGCCGGTCAAACCGATTACGCCGACGATGTCGCCATCAATACGCAACGGTAAATTGATGCCGGGACGCACGCCGTGCAGATGTTTTGCCACCGCTTCGTCGATGTCCACCACGCGGCCTTGTGACAGCACCAGCAGCGCGCCTTCGTGCAATTCGCCAATACGTTCACGATCGCCACTGCCGATGATGCGGCCACGCGCATCCATCACGTTGACATTGCTATCAATAATTTGCATGGTGCGGGCAACAATATCCTGAGCCAGTCGCGCATCGAGATGATAGGTGGCCATCAAACACTCCGGAGATAAGGACGAACAGACAGAATACGCATCCGTTAAGGCGCTGACATTGTGCAACTGCACATAGCCGTGAGAAGAATGCATTATTTGTGGCAAGCTTCACATTCTACACATCAACTAACCTGACTTTTTTAAAATGAAAAAAACCGGCCATAAGCCGGTTTTTTCATCTTCATTGGAAATAACGAAATTATCTCCAGAAATAATTAATTTTTATAACTTACAACTCACTTTGTAATATAAATTATCACTATTCGCTGAATATGCCGTTCTCCCCGTACTCATATAAATGTACAAATGCTGTCCCCCAACATCTCGCGTTGATGTACGGTAAACGCTTAATATTGGCCAACCATGTTGCGTATTTATACCACCTGCAGGATAAGCCTGATAAAACTGAGTCATTTGACTTTCAGTCGCTACCGTACACATTGCTGTGGCATCAACATAAGAATAAGTACTCCAGCTCTCATTATTTTCTTCATACTTGCTACTACCCGCCTTCTCTGAAGTTAAATAAGGACGTCGGAAAGTCATACCATTAGCCGTTAACGCATCTGTCATATGTCCCCACATATTGGCCGAAGCAGTATCCGGGCTGGTTATGACATTAAAGATCACATCCTGATTCTCGCTATCACCATTCTCTGATTTGGCCTGCAATGTAGTTTTCACCCCAGTACCAGCAGGATCAGTTACTGCAATCGCCAACTGGCCACTTCCGTTAGTCACCCCCTGATAAGCTGATATTGCACTGCCATTAAGTACCAATTCACCACTGGTAACAGCTGCATTTTGTCGGTTAACCACATTTACTGCCGCAAACGAAATTCTCGTGTTAGGCGCAAGGGTATTGGTGCCTTTGCGTTTCGCGGTAATGGTGAGTTGTATAGTGTCGCCGATATTTTTACGCTGGCTATCAATCGCCCACGTCAAATCAACTGGAACCGGCTTCACCTTCACGCTGCCGGTATAAACATGGAAGCTCGTTCCTCCCAGGTAAACCGAGATATCTACGGTGCCTGCCCAAGTACTGCTCAGGGTCGCACTGTAGGTACCATCACCATTGTCTGTCACGCTGCTCAGTGTGCTGCCTGGTAGGCTAGTGCTGAACGTGATGTTCTGCCCGCTAACCAGGTTACCATTACGATCTTTCAGGCTGAAGGTTAATACTGTGCTTTCAAGGTTGTCGGCCAGAATTTCAGACGGTGCAGCATTCATCGTAGATTGACTTACGTCAGGATTGCCGCTGTCCGCCGTCAGCGTCACCACCGTCGCCGTAGCACCTAACGCCGAGCCGTTCACGTTGGCAGAGATGCTGGCGCTGCCCGCCGTAATACCGGTCAGCTGCGCACTATAACTGCCGTCACCGTGGTCGGTCACCGCGCCAACGGTGCTGCCGCCTAGCGTGCTGCTGAACGTTACCGTCGGCCCGCTTACCGGGTTGCTATTGACGTCCTTCAGGTTCAGGGTAATCAGCGAGGCCGCCGTACCGTTTGCCACTATAGTCGCTGGCGTCGCGCCCAGCGTTGACTTCGACGCATCCAGGTTGCCCGCGTCCGCCGTCAGCGTTACCGCCGCCGCTATCACGCCGAAGGCCGTACCGTTAACGCTCACGCTGATGCTCTCGCTACCCGCCGTGGTTCCCGTCAGCTGCGCGGTGTAACTGCCGTCGCCGTGGTCAGTTACTGCGCTCACGCGGCTGCCGCTGAGCAGAGTGTTAAAGGTCACGTTTAGGCCGCTCACTGGGTTATCGTTTTTGTCCTTCAGGTTCAGGGTAATCGCCGATCCCATCGTGCCGTTTGCCACGATGATCGCTGGGATCGCCGCTAACGCAGATTTACCTGCATCCAGGTTGCCCGCGTCCGCCGTCAGCGTCACCGCCGCTGCCGCCACGCCGTAGGCCGTGCCGTTCACGCTGACGCTGATGATCGCCGCGCCCGCCGCAGTGCCCGTCAGCTGCGCCCTGTAGGTGCCGTCGCCGTTGTCTGTCACCCCGCCCACGCTGCTGCCGCCCAGAGAACTGCTGAACGTCACCGTCTGCCCGCTCACCGGGTTATCGTTGCGGTCCTTCAGGCTCAGGGTAATCACCGACGCCGCCGCGCCGTCCGCCACGATGGTCGCCGGCATTGCCGCTAACGCAGATTTGGCCGCGTCGAGGTTGCCCGCGTCCGCCGTCAGCGTTACTGTCGCCGCCGCTACGCCCAGCGCCGCGCCGCCGACGCTTACGGTGATGCTTTCGCTGCCCGCCGTGGTGCCCATCAGCTGCGCCGTGTAGCTGCCGTCACCGTTGTCGGTCACGGTGCTGACGGTGCTGCCTGCCAGCGTGGTATTAAAGGTGATGTTCTGCCCGCTTACCGGGTTGTCGTTAATGTCCTTCAGGCTCAGCGTAATCTGTGAGGCCGCCGCGCCGTCCGCCACGATGCTCGAAGGCGTCGCCGCCAGCACGGATTTACCCGCGTCCAGGTTGCTGCCGTCGGCAACCAGCGTCACCGCCGCCGTTACGCCAAAGGCCACGCCCGCCACGCTCACGCTGACGTTCGCGTCGCCCGCTTTGATGCCCGTCAGCTGAACCGTGTAGCTGCCGTCACCGTTGTCGGTCACCGCGCTCACGCTGCTGCCCGCAAGGTCGCTGGTGAAGGTTACGCTCTGCCCGCTTACCGGGTTGTCGTTCACGTCCTTCAGGCTCAGGGTGATAACCGACGCCGCCGCGCCGTTGGCGATAATGGTCGCCGGGGCCGTCGCTAACGCCGATTTGCCCGCGTCCAGATTGCCCGCGTCCGCCGTGAAGTTCACCGGCGCGGCCGTCAGCGACGAGCCGTTCAGCGCTGCACTTACCACCACCGCCACCGCTTTAAGGCTGGTCAGGCCGATAGTGGCGCGGCCGTCCTTATCCGTGACGCTGGTCACCCCGCTCAGGCTGCCGCCGTCGGCACTCCAGTTTACGCTCTCGCCCATCACCGGGTTGCCGTGCGCATCCTGCACCTGCGCGTAGTAAATAATGCTGTCGCTGCCGTTCGCCAGCGCCGTGCTGCGGTCGGCGCTCAGGCTGCCGTCAGCCAGCTTCGCGCTCGCGCTATCGGAAACGAACATCGCAGTGGCCTGCGTGCTGCCACCGCCAGTCGTGGTCACCGTTACCGTTACCGCTTCTGCAAAGGTGTTGGTAAACGCCAGGGTCACAAAGCCGTTCTCGTCGCTCACACCGGTCAGGCTGCTTCCCGCCGCCGCCTGCGCCGTGCCGCTCAGAGTAAAGGTCACTGTCACGCCCGCCACCGGGTTGCCGGTGGCATCGGTAACGCGCGCCTGCACCCGGTTGGTCGCCACACCGTCGGCCACCACGCCGTCCTGCAGCAGGAGAAGATCGTCGTCCGCCACCACGCCGTTCGACGCGTCGCTAATCTGCTTCACCGTCACCGGCTGCAGCGCCACGCCGCTCAGCGCCGCGCTCACAGTTATCACTGAAGGACGCGTCCCCGCCGTCAGCTGCAGCGTATACACGCCGTCGCCCTGCTCGGTCACGTCGCCCAGTGTCGCCGGTGCTGCCGGTGCGGGTACAGCTTTCGCACGAGCTGTCGCTACGCCATCGTCCTGCACCGCTGCCGCAAGCTCCGCCGCCAGGCCGGTCGCCGGCGTACCATCTTCGTTCACCAGCGTCACGGTGACCACCGAGGTCGCCGTGCCGTTGGCCAGAATAATCTCTGGTGCGGCGCTTACCGAGCTCAGATCAGTACTCACCGCCGGGCGCGCCACGATTACGCGTGTGGACGCCGTTTTCGAGCCGTTGCCGCGCACGTCGTAGGCCACGCCGCTCAGCGCGTATTCGTTCATCGCGCCCGCGACGTAGGTCGGCAGCACCACCTGATAGCCGCCGCTGCCCAAATCCTCAACCTTACCGCCCGCCGCCAGCAGCGCCGCGTCGTTCCAGACAATTTTGTCCAGCGCGTATTTGCTGGCGAGCTTATAGGCCACTGGCACCGCGCGCCCGCTGACGCCGCTGATCTCCTTCGGCAGCACCAGATCGATCAGCTGCTTTTTACGGTACTCCAGCACGATGTTGTTATTACGTTCGACCAGATCCATGCCGCTACCCGCAAGCGTGCGCTGCAGGCTCACCGCGGCCGGATCGATCTGCGCCGCCAGCGGCTGGCCGATCTGCCAGTTCATCTCCAGGCCGAAACGCGTCTCGTTCTGGCTGCCGCCGCGCTTGTGATCTGCCGAAAGCGACACCAGCGGCACCGGCGTGTAGCTCAGACCGGCGGTAACCGCGCCCGGGTTTTTCTGCCGCTGATCTTTGCCAAACAGCGCGACCTCATTACCGTAATATTTTTCATACATCAGGCGACCGCCGAGCGACGGCCAGGCCGGCAGCCAGGCCTCGGCGCGCAGGTCAAAGCCGTTCGCTGGACGCGCGTCATAATCCTCCACGTCCACGGCGTTTTTCCAGCCGGAAACGCGCCAGTAGCCGTTGCCCGACAGCTTCAGGTAGTCGCGCCACGCCTCAACGCCGGTGCCCACGCGCTTGTGGCCGTGGCTGAAGTTCTGGTCGTAGAAGGCGTTGTAGCCCAGCATCCAGTCACCGGAAAAATGACGCTGGCCGAGGCCGAAGTTACCGGTGAACTGGCCGTCGAGGTTGCGAATGCCGTTCTGGGTAAAGAACAGACGCTCGTCGCTTTTGTACAGCGGCACCAGCAGATCTGCAGCGCCGGTGCGCGGTTTGAAGCGGTCGTCGGTGCCGAGCTCCACGCGCGCGGTGCCGAAGTTCTGCAGCCACTGCTGCGCCTGCGCGCTGGCGGCGGACGTCGCCTGCTGGCTGAAATAGCCAGCGGCGTTGCCCGACTGGTGCGCCTGCGCCAGCCCACTGGCCGCCTGCGCGCCGCTGCTGAGGAAGCGGTCATCCCGCTCAGGCGTTATCGCCGCCTGCACGGTCAGCGCCCAAAACGGCGTCAGCGCCATGCCAACCTGTACGGCAATCTGCGCCAGCACAAAGCGCCGCGTGGCGGCGGAGTGTCCGGTCGGAGAAGAGTTTGAAGTCATAAGTAACGTTCCGATAGTGAAGGAAAAATGGCGCAGCGGCGTAGGAGCAGGCGCCTGGTAAAGCGGCTTTTCCTTCAGCTGAACTGTGTAATTGCAGGAATTTTCCTAAACTTCGGAGAGGGATACGTCAGGACTGGTCTTGGATAGTGCTGGTGGGAATGTTCAAAATGCGTTAAAAAAATGCCGGCTACTCAACTTAACCGGCATATGAAAATAGTTATTGGTATGCTACTGCTGGAAAACTTACTGCATCAGCAGATACAGGCTGCTGTCACCGCGCTGTACGTTCAATGCCAGCACCGAAGGTTTGGTATCAAGCACTTTGCGCAGCTCGCCAAGGTTAGCCACGGCTTGCTGGTTCACACCGAGAATCACGTCACCTTTCTTCAGACCGATACGCGCTGCTGCGCTGCCCGGCTTAACGCTATCGACACGCACGCCTTTCTGGCCGTTAGTATCGATATTGCTGAGATCGGCACCTTCAATGCCGGTGTAAATGGTGGCGGACTGCACTTTATCCTGCGAACTCTGCTGCAATTCAACCGTGACGTTCACCGGTTTGCCATCGCGCAGCAGACCCAGCTGCAGTTTGGTGCCGACCGGCAGCGAGCCGACTTCTGCACGCAGCGCTGCAAAGCTGGTTAGCGCTTTACCGTTCATTGACACAACTACGTCACCGGCTTTCACGCCGGCTTTCGCCGCAGCGGAATTCGGCAGCACCTGGCTAACAAAGGCGCCGCGCTGCGCATCGACTTTCATCGCTTTCGCCAGCTCAGAGTTCAGCTCGGTGCCCATAATGCCCAGCTCACCGCGTTTCACCTGGCCGTATTCAACCATCTGCGCGGTCAGGTTTTTCACCATTGAACTTGGGATCGCAAAGCCGATACCGATGTTGCCGCCGTCCGGCGCCAGAATCGCAGTGTTAATCCCGATCAGCTCACCGTTAAGGTTAACCAACGCGCCGCCGGAGTTACCCCGGTTGATCGCCGCATCGGTCTGGATGAAGTTTTCATAGTTTTCAACGTTCAGACCGCTACGGCCCAGCGCTGAAACAATCCCCGAGGTCACGGTTTCGCCGAGGCCGTACGGGTTACCGATCGCCACGGTGTAATCACCGACGCGCAGGTTGTCAGAATCGGCAATTTTGATTGCGGTGAGGTTTTTCGCATCCTGCAGCTGTATCAGCGCGATATCTGACTGCGGATCTTTACCAATTACTTTGGCGTCGTAACGACGGCCATCGCTGAGCTGAACCTGAATTTTGGTCGCGTTATCCACCACGTGGTTGTTAGTCACCACATAGCCTTTATCCGCGTTAATCACCACGCCAGAACCGAGCGCTCGGAACTGCTGTTTCTGCGCGTTAGCACCGCCATCCGCGCCGCCGCCGTCACCGCCCGCGCCGTTTTGGCACATTGGCGAACTCTGGAACGGTGATCCGTCCTGGCAGAACGGAGAATTATCACCAAAGAATTGCTGGAACTGCTGTGGCATACGCGGTGTTTTAACCGTCGTCGTGCCTTCAACGCTGATACTCACCACGGACGGCATGACTTTTTCCAGCATCGGTGCCAGGCTTGGCAACTGCTGGCTGGAAGAAGAAGCGGTCTCTGCGGCAAATACACTCACAGGGCTCAACGCCGTCGCGCCGAAACTCAGCGCCAACGCCAGCATAATTGTGTTTTTTTTCATTTATCTGTGTCTCTCTAAGAATTACGGCCAGACCATTGCTGTGGTCGTGATGGTGAGATTAAGTTTTTAGCGCGAAGTTCCTAATAAAGTTTTAGGCAAAGGTAAAAAATTGTTCTTCGTCTTTACAATTCTGCGCTTATTCAACCGCCATTAAACGACGATATTCGTCCCAGGCATAATTGTCCGTCATCCCGCTAATGTAGTCCTGAATCAGACGCGCACGATAATAACGTTCCCACAATAAGCGCTGATATTTATGCTCAACAATTAATGAACGCATGTGTTGCTGATAGGCTTTGCGATGTTTGCCGGAAAGCTTATGAAACAGCCGGGTTTCAATCGGATGCTTTGCCAGAAAATCCTCGTTCATCAAAGTGGTAAATTGCTCGTAATCCAGTAACAGCAACGACTGATATATTTCGAGCAGACCTTTAATCACCCGATATCCCTGCAATTCCAGTTGTTCAACTTCCGGATGATTAAACACCTGCTGACGCGCCACCGTTTTAAATAGTTTCAGCAAGCGCCCTTCTTCGCCATCATCTTCCAGCAAAGCATGATTAAAATCGCCTGCGAAAATAGCCGGCAAGTTGTCGATGAAACGCTTAACCGCATGGCTAACCAGCACGTTTTGCACGTTAACCCGCAGCGACATAAAGAATTGATCGCTGATACTGCGGCGTTTTTTCTGATTAGCCTCTTTCCAGGCATCGCCGATGGTGCGGCTGAATACATCGCCGGTTTTTACCGTGCCCCAGGCATCAAGTAAATGCTTATACAGCGTTTCAACATGGAAGATGTCTTTTTCTACGGCGTCATCCAGATCGGCAATGCAATAAGAGATATCGTCGGCGGCTTCCATTATCCAGGTGAGCGGAAAACGATGGTGCTCTTTTATATTCGTTGCCTCGCGTAACTCAGCCACATATTCGCGCTCAGATAAATAGAAACCCGGTTTTTTCATTAATACGCTAAATTCAGCCGGTTTATCGCCTTGCCACCATGCCGGCGCGGTATATTTCAAAATACAGGCGACCTGCGCATAGCTGAGATTGAGTTGCAGCAGCGTATGCACCAGGCGAATCGCCTGGGCGTTACCCTCGAAATGGCATAAATCTTGACGAATCATTGCATTTAACTGGTCAAAAGCAGATCGCTCTGATTCATCGGCAACACCCGCCACCAGCGGATCGACCAGCTCGGCAGGCAGATTATCATCGAACCAGTCATTGATCGCCGCCTCACCAAAGTGACCAAACGGCGGATTGCCAACATCGTGCAGCAAACAGGCCATCTCAATCAGGCTTTCGAAGGCACCTTCGAACTCATCCAGTCCATAATTCGCCAGCCCGCCGCCCTGCGTTTTCAGCGCTTGCAGAATCTCTTTGGTGATATATCGCCCGGTTTGCTGTACTTCCAGCGAGTGTGTCAAACGCGAACGCACCGCCGCGTTGCGCTCTAGCGGGAATACCTGGGTTTTCTGTTGCAGACGACGAATCGCGGCGGAGTTAATAATACGTCCGCGATCGCTTTCAAAGTGGCGGGTAATAAAGTATTCCCCTTCGGGATCTTTGCGGCTGGTATAAGGGCGGGTGAAACTGATCTTCTTCCTGAAATTGATCGTCGCCATAATTACCCCTTATTTTTTCGTGAATTCTTCCTCAATCAGCCATGTTAGACTATGCCTCACTTTTGCGGGTTACATCCATTAAATTAGCGAGATTCTTATGAAAGTAGGCATTATTGGCGCGATGGAGCAGGAAGTTACTCTGCTGCGTGACAAAATCGAAAACCGCCAGACACTGACGCTGGCCGGCTGCGAAATTTACACCGGCACGCTGAACGGCGTTGAAGTGGCGCTGCTGAAATCAGGCATCGGTAAAGTGGCTGCCGCGCTCGGCACCACCTTGTTGCTCCAGCTGTGCAAGCCGGATGTGGTGATCAATACCGGTTCTGCTGGCGGATTGGCGCCAACGCTGAAAGTGGGCGATATCGTGGTGTCCGATGAAGTGCGCTATCACGATGCCGACGTCACCGCCTTCGGTTACGAGCCAGGCCAGATGGCCGGTTGCCCCGCGGCTTTCGTGGCAGATGACAAACTGATTGCCGCCGCTGAGCGGGTTATCAAGCAGCTCGACCTCAACGCGGTACGCGGTTTGGTCGTGAGCGGCGATGCCTTTATCAACGGTGCTGCACCGCTGGCACGTATCCGCACCACCTTCCCGCAGGCGATTGCGGTGGAGATGGAAGCGACCGCGATCGGTCACGTTTGCCATCAGTTCAAGGTGCCTTTTGTGGTGGTGCGCGCGATTTCTGACGTCGCCGATCAGGAATCACACCTGAGCTTTGACGAGTTCCTCAGCGTTGCGGCAAAACAGTCTTCGCTGATGGTTGAAAACCTGCTGGTTCAGCTGGCGCGTGGCTAAAATCCTGCTGCTTGGGCTGTTGCTGCTGTGCAACAGCCTGTTCGCCGCCGCGCCGCGCGTTATTACGCTTTCGCCCCATCTGACGGAACTGGCTTTCGCCGCAGGCATTACGCCGCTGGCCGTCAGCGCCTTCTCCGATTATCCCGCGCAGGCTAACGCGCTGGAACAGGTGGCGAACTGGCAAGGCATCAAAGTAGAACGCATTCTGCAACTCAAGCCGGATGTGGTGCTGGCGTGGCGTGGCGGTAATCCGCAGCGGCAAATCGAACAGCTGCAGCGTTTCGGGATTAAGGTTGAGTGGATCGATCCACAAACCATTGATCAAATGATCGATGCGCTGGCGGCGTTACAGCACTGGAGCTCGCAGCCACAGCAAGCGATTGACGCAGCGCAGACATTACGCGCGCAGGAAGCGGCGCTGCGCAAGCAGTATCAGCAAAGCACGCCGATCCCGCTGTTTTTGCAGTTTGGTCAGCAACCGCTGTTTACCGCTTCGCGTAACACCATGCAAAACCAGGTGATTGAGCTGTGCGGGGGCAGGAATATTTTTGCCGATAGCAGCGTCAGTTGGCCGCAGGTGAGCCGTGAACAAGTACTGATGCGCCATCCGCAGGCGATTGTGATTGGCGGTAACGCCGCACACGCCGCCAGCATTGCCAAATTCTGGCAGCCGCAGCTGGATGTGCCGGTGATCGCCATCAATGACGACTGGCTGAGCCGTCCGGGGCCTCGCATGCTGCTGGCGGCGAAACAGCTGTGTGCAGATTTACATCCGACGAAAAAAAGCACCAATAAAGATTAAAGATCCGGCAGAAATTGTCGTAAATCATAATACAAGGCGCAGCGGCCACGTATGCTCTGTGCTCATTTTTTAGCGCTTAGCGCAATTTTGTCTTCACCAGGAACTATTCATGACCAGAGCACTGCTGCTGGCCATAGGGCTCGTGATCGCTGCACCACTGAGTGCGGCCACGTCGACCGGCTCTATCGCCGTCACCTTGACGTTATTCTCGCGTTGCGATATCTCACGCCAGAATGAACACACTCTGCCCACCGTGGATTGTGGACGCCATTTCAGCGCACAGCCGCGCATTACCGAACGTGTGTTAAAACGCGATGCCAAGCGCCGTGAATCTGCGCGCCTGGTAACAATTGAGTGGTAGGAATCTGGCTACCAGAACGGCAGCCAGAAGCAGCATTAGATGCTGAAGGAAGAACCGCAACCGCAGGTGGTTTTGGCATTCGGGTTGGTCACGATAAAACGTGAACCCTCCAGGCCTTCGGTGTAATCCACGGAACCGCCCACCAGATATTGCAGGCTCATCGGATCCACCACCAGCGCCACACCTTGTTTCTCGATGGTCATGTCGCCGTCATTCATTTGATCGTCAAACGTGAAGCCGTACTGGAAACCGCTGCAACCGCCGCCGGTAATATAGACGCGCAATTTCAGCTCGGGATTCTCTTCATCAGAAATCAGGTTTTTCACTTTTTTTGCTGCTGCATCAGTGAATTGCAAAGGCAGCGCTGCTAAGTCGTCACTCATCTTTTACTCCGGGTAAACGTCGAGGTCAGAAAACGACCTTAATCTCGCTATTATCTGCCAGCCGTCCAGTGCAATCAAGTCTCAAGCTTGACACTGCGTGCCGCCGCATGCGCAGGAAAGTATATACCCTAAACTTTAGCGCAAGCCGTTATTCCCGTAGAATGGCGCCAGATTTTTTCCCGAACAGCAGGAGCAGAACAATGAGTAAGTCAGAAAACCTGTATGCCGCAGCGCAACGCCTGATCCCCGGCGGTGTGAACTCCCCGGTACGTGCATTTACCGGTGTGGGCGGTGTGCCGCTGTTCATCGAACGCGCTGACGGTGCGTATCTGTATGACGCCGACGGCAAAGGCTATATCGATTATGTCGGTTCGTGGGGCCCGATGGTGCTGGGTCACAACAACGCCAACATCCGTAACGCAGTGATTGAAGCCGCCGCGCGCGGTCTGAGCTTCGGCGCGCCGACCGAGATGGAAGTGAAAATGGCCGAGCTGGTGTGCGAGCTGGTGCCGAGCATGGACATGGTGCGTATGGTTAACTCCGGCACCGAAGCCACCATGAGCGCCATTCGCCTGGCGCGCGGCTTCACCCATCGCGATAAAATCATTAAGTTCGAAGGCTGCTATCACGGCCACGCCGATTGCCTGCTGGTGAAAGCCGGTTCCGGCGCGCTGACGCTGGGCCAGCCAAACTCGCCGGGCGTACCGGCAGATTTCGCAAAACACACGCTGACCTGCACCTACAACGATCTCAGCACCGTGCGTGCGGCTTTCGAGCAATACCCTGAGGATATCGCCTGCATCATCGTTGAGCCGGTCGCGGGTAACATGAACTGCATTCCACCGCAGCCGGACTTCCTGCCGGGCCTGCGTGCGCTGTGTGACGAATTCGGCGCGCTGCTGATCATCGACGAAGTGATGACCGGCTTCCGTGTCGCGCTGGGCGGTGCTCAGGCCTATTACGACGTGACGCCCGATCTGACTTGCCTGGGTAAAATCATCGGCGGTGGCATGCCTGTTGGTGCGTTTGGTGGTCGTCGCGATGTGATGGATGCGCTGGCGCCAACCGGTCCGGTTTATCAGGCCGGTACTTTGTCCGGTAACCCGATTGCCATGGCGGCGGGCTTTGCATGTCTGTCGCAGATTGCGCAGCCGGGTACGCATAGCACACTGACCGATCTGACCACGCAGTTAGCGCAAGGCTTGCTGGCTGCGGCGAAGGCCGAAAATATTCCGCTCGTGATCAACCACGTTGGCGGCATGTTCGGGATTTTCTTCACCGACGCCGATGAAGTCACCTGCTACCAGGACGTGACTCAGTGTGATGTGGAACGCTTCAAGCGCTTCTTCCACCTGATGCTGGAAGAAGGCGTTTACCTCGCGCCATCCGCTTTCGAAGCCGGCTTTATGTCGCTGGCGCACAGCAAAGAAGATATTCAGCGCACCATTGATGCTGCACGTCGCAGCTTCGCGAAACTGTAAAATTGCTAAATGCGATCCTACGCATTTTCGTAGGGTCGCCATTAATGGCGACCAACATTAAGCCCGCCGCAACAACCAGATAAAATACGGCGCACCGAAGAAGGTCGCCATCAACCCGGCTGGAATCTGATCCGGAAACGCCAGCATCCTGCCGCACCAGTCGGCGAAAATCATCAAACCGCCGCCTAACAAACCGGCCATCAACACCTGCGGTAACGCACGGCGGAACCCAAGCATACGCACGATATGCGGCGCCATCAGCCCGATAAAACTCAGCGGCCCGATGGTTAAGGTTGCCGTGGCGGTCAATGCCGCCGCCAGCAACAGCAAGCTAAGGCGCGAGGTGGTCAGCGCCATGCCCGCCGAACGCGCGGTGGCGCTGCCGAGTGGCAATAGCGTTAACCAGCGACTCGCCAGCGGTGCCAGCGCAATCAGCACCAAACCCACCACCGCGCTTTGCAACGCCTGCTGCATATTGATGTTGTAGGTTGAACCGGAAATCCAGCTCAGCAAACCGCCCATGCGCGGATCGCCGCTGGCCAGTAGCACCATCAAAATAGTGACGAACGCGCTGTTGAGCGCCATGCCCGCCAGCAACATACGTTCCGGCGAGAAGCCGCCGCGACTCGCCACCAGCATAATAATCAACAGCGTCAATGCCGCCCCCAGCGCACCTGCAGGCAACAGCCAAGCCACCGCATCGCCCGGCACAAAGAACATCATCACCACCACGCCGCACGCCGCACCCGAGCTAATGCCCAGCACTTCCGGGCTCGCCATCGGATTGCCGGTGAGACGCTGGATCAGCGCACCTGCCACGCCGAGCATCATGCCCACAATCAGCGCGGCCAATACGCGCGGTGCGCGCCACGGCAGCAGCTGCTGCAGCACATCGCCGCCCACCCACGCAAAGCCGTGCGCATCGCGACCAAAGGTAATACCAACCCAGCTGAACACGCCCAGAATCAGCAATCCAATCAGGCACCAGCGCAAGACGTTCTGCCGCTCAGCCGGCACGCTATCGCCCTGATTAAGCGCCGGCGGCACCGATCCGGTACGCAAGCGCGGCAACAGCCACAGCAGAATAGGCACGCCGATCAGCGCGGTCGCCGTGCCGGTAGAGACTTCGCGCCAGTGGCTGGTGAGCCACAGCACGCACTGATCGGCCAGCCACAGCAGCAGCGCACCAATCAACGGTGCCAGCATCATGCGGCTCAGCAGGCGACGTCCGCCGAGCATCTTCGCCAGCAGCGGCGCAAACAGGCCGATAAAGCCGATGATGCCCGCAACATTAACCAGCTGCGCGCTGAGCAAAATCGCCAGCGCCAGCGCGGCAATACGTGCCGCCGACAGCGCCAGGCCAAGGTTTTTTGCTACGCCATCGTCGAGTCCCATCAACGTCAGCGGGCGCAGCAGCGCCAGCGCCACCACAAACGCCAGCAGCAGACGCGGCCACAGCTGGGCCACGTTATGTCCATCCAGCTGGTTGAGCGCGCCGGTGCTCCACAGGAACATGTTTTGCAGCTGATCGTGATTGAAGATAGCGAAGATTTGATTCACTGAACCGGCGTACAAACTCAATACCAGCCCAGCCAGGATCAGCGTTACTGGCGACAGACGTTTGCCCCAGGCAACGCCGAATACCAGAATGCCGACCAGCACCGCGCCGCCCATCGCCGCAAACTGCTGCGTGAGCTCGCCACCCGGCAAATGCCATAAGGTCGCGACGGTAATCCCCAGTTGAGCGCCCGACGACACGCCCAGCGTGGTGGGTTCCGCCAGCGGATTGCGCAGCACCTGTTGAAACAGTAAACCAGCGAGGCCAAGGCCCGCACCAACCAGCAGCGACAGCGCCAGCCGCGACAGCAAGCTATGATGAAACACCACTTGCTGGATGTTGTTGATGTCAGGCGCGAAAAACGCCTGTGACCACTGATCGCTTGGTAGCGCCTGGCGCAGATTGATCAAGGTTAAGGCCAGCGCCAGCAGAAAGACCGCACTCAGCAGCGCGACGGGAAAGAGACGATTGCGCATCAGTGCGACTCCAGCGCGTGTTCCAGCACGCGGACAAATTTCAGCGCCGAATAGGTTGCGCCGTAATACCAGACCGCCGGCACGCGCTGGAAACGCTGCGCGCGCACAAACGGCAGCGCCTGCCACAGCGCGGTAGCCATCACTTGCTGCATATCGCGATCGTTATCGTGATCGAAGCAGATCACCTGCACATCGCCCACTTCCGCCAGCCGCTCCAGCCCAACCACCGCGCTGCCCCAGAAGTTGGTTTCGCCCTGCCACGCGTTGCTCAAGCCGAGGATCTCCATCACCTCGAGGAACAGGCTGTTTTTGCCGAAGGTAATCGCATGGCGGCTGTCCATCAGCGACATCAGCAGCACCGGACGGTCGGCCCACGGTTTGAGGCGTTCACGCGCCGCCGCCAGCTGCTCATCCACATACTGCAGATGCTGCACGGCCTGCGCTTCACGGCCAAGACGCGCGCCGAGCGCCTGCAGCGAGTGACGCGCGGTGCTGAGCGGTTTGCCGTCGCCGCTATTAAGGTCAAAACCCATGGTTGGCGCGATGCGCTGCAGCTTATCCAGCGCCGGGCCGTAACCATTGGAGTGCAGAATGAGCGAAGGTTCGAGCTGCGTCATCAGCTCCAGATTGGGTTCGGTGCGCAGACCGAGATCGATAACGCCGGACGGCAGCTGCGGATCGCCGACCCAAATGTTGTAGTTGTGCATGTCGGCCACGCCGAGTGGCGTCACGCCGAGCGCCATCAGCAGCTCCACTGGCAGCCACTCCAGCGCCAGAATGCGCTGCGCATCTGGCACGGCAGCACGCAGCGGCAACGCGGACATCAACGGGGAAAGCGCCAGCGCCGTCAGCAGGCGGCGGCGAGAAATGTCGAACATGGCGAGGCCTTAATAAACGAAACTGACGGGCGCGCCGCCCAGCGGATGCGGCAAAATGCCCATCGGAATACCGTAAATGTTGCCCAGCACATCGGCCTGCATGATCACCTCAGGGCCGCCTTCGGCAATCACTTCGCCACCGCGCAGCGCCACCAAACGATCGCAATAGCGCGCCGCCATGTTGAGATCGTGCAGCACCGCAATCACCGTCAGCCCACGTTCGCGGCTGAGACGCTGAATCAGCGCCAGCACATCAACCTGATGGGCGATATCCAGCGCCGACGTCGGTTCATCCAGCAGCAGGCAGCGACTGTTCTGCGCTACCAGCATCGCCAGCCAGGCACGCTGGCGCTCGCCGCCGGAAAGGCTATCGACCAAACGACCAGCAAAAGGTTTTAATCCCACTAACGTAATCGCTTCATCCACCCGATCGCGATCTTCCTGACCATAACGGCCCAGCGCGCCGTGCCACGGATAGCGGCCAATCGCCACCAGCTCGCGCACCGTCATGCCTTCCGCCGCTGGCAGCTGCTGCGGCAGATACGCTACCTGGCGCGCAAAATCTTTGCTGCCCCAGTTATCGACCGCGTCCTCATTCAGCAATACGCGCCCTTCACTCGCCGCATGGTGACGACCAAGCATTTTCAACAGCGTGGATTTGCCGGAACCGTTATGACCAATCAACGCGGTGACTTTACCCGGTGCAAATGTTAGCGACAGCGGATGAAGTAGCGTGCGGCCCGGCACACGAAAACTGACGTTATCCAGCCTGAAGGTGGTTTCTGCGTGGTGCGGATGCTGCATGATAATCCCTGGTTAATCTGTAGGGTCGCCATTTATGGCGACCTACGTAACACGATTAGAAACGGAAGGTCGCAGTACCGACGATCTGGCGCTCAGCGCCCCAGTAACAGGCGTAATCGCGGTAGCAGCTAGCGACGTATTCACGATCGAACAGGTTATTGACGTTAACGCCGATGCTTGATCCCGGCATGCCAAAGCGTGCGAGATCGTATTTCAGCGCGGCATCAACCGTGGTGTAACCGGCGACGTCGAAGTTTTGGTTCTCGTTCGCCGGGTCATTGGCGCTGTAAATACCTTTGCTTTCGCCGACATAACGTACACCTGCACCAAGCGTCACGCCTGAAAGCGCAGTTTCATGGAAGGTATAATCGCCCCACAGCGATGCCATATGCTTCGGCACCTGATTCGGCGTTTTACCTTTCAGATTGGTGTCTTCGGTATATTCCGCATCAGTGTAGGTATAAGACGCGGTCATGTTGATGTTGGCATTCAGCGCCGCTTTAGCTTCCAGTTCAACGCCACGTGAACGGATTTCACCGCTCTGAATGCTGGCAAATGGATGGTTAACCGTATCCGGATCGGCCGTCAGGTTTTTGGTTTTGGTCAGCTGATATACCGCAGCCGTCAGTACCACCGGACGATCTTTAGGAACGTATTTCACACCGGCTTCATACTGCTTGGCGCGCGAAGGATCAAAGGCTTCACCGCCAAAAGTCGCACCCGCATTCGGGATAAAGGCCTCGCTATAGCTGAAGTAAGGCGCGATACCGTTATCAAACACATAGTTCAGACCGCCACGCCAGGTGAAAGCCTGATCGTTCTGGCGATCAACGCTATCGGCCACGCGATCGTATACCGAGTTCATCGCATAATCGTAGCGACCGCCGAGGGTCAACACCCAGCGATTCCACTCCATCTGATCCTGTGCGTATAAACCGGTTTGCCGCTGCTTATTGAGGTGCTGATAAGGTGTCGCGAACGGCGTTACGCTGTCATCGCCATATTGCGGATTAACAGCATTCAGCGGTGATGCGGTACCAAATTGCGCATCAATATCGTTGCGGGTGCGCTGGAAATCGACACCCAACAACAGCGTGTGATCAACCTGCCCCGTCGCAAATTTAGCCTGCGCCTGGTTATCAACGGCAAACTGATTGAGCTTTTCATCAGAAACCGCTGAACCGCGCGTGATTTGCTGCGTTTCTGAGTTAAAGCCATTACCGTAAATACTGCGATAATCCGTTCTCAAATCCGCATAGCGCAGATTCTGTCGCACCGTCCAGGTATCGTTGAAGCTGTGCTCGAAGTTGTAGCCCACCATCTTGGTGTTGCGCGAAATCTTGTTGCTGTCTTCGCCTTCATCAAAGTTGGTCGGCAGCTTGTAACTGCTGCCGTCAGGACGCGTAATGCCCACAACGGTGCCCTGACGCGGCAACCAGCCGTAATAACCGGTTTCCGGTTCGTTCTGGAAGTAGGTCAGCAGATCAAAACGCGTGTTCTCATCCGGACGCCAGCTGAACGATGGCGCAATGGTGTAGCGCTTCTCTTTGTTCATCTCCTGCTGCGCATCGGCGCTGCGCGCGAGGCCGGTCAGGCGATAGCTGTAAACGCCGTCATCATCCAGCGAGCCGCCGAAGTCGAAACCGGTGGAGAACTGATTATTGGTGCCCATCTGGAACTGCACTTCACGTAGCGTCTCTTGCGTCGGACGCTTACTCACCAGCGAAACGACGCCGCCCGGATTGCTCTTGCCGTACAGCACCGAAACCGGACCGCGCAACAGCTCAGCGCGCTCGAGGAAATAGGGATCGATAGCAAACTCAGAGTAGTTATCACCCTGCAGCTTCAGGCCATCAAGATATTGATTGGTGTTGGTTTCGCTGAAGCCGCGAATAGAAAGCGCATCAATGACATTGGAGCTACCGCGGTTGCCGGTCAATACGCCAGGCGTATAGTTGAAAGCCCCTTTCACGCTGGTGACGTTTTTCATCGCCATCTCTTCTTGCGTGACTACAGAGATCGACTGCGGGTTCTTTTCAATCGGAGTATCGGTTTTGGTGCCGGTGGCGCTGCGTTTGGCGGCGATGGTTGGCGACGGGCCCCATGCATTCTCTTGCGCCACGCCGCTGCCGCCATCGGCGCTGACAACCACGGTATCTTCTGCCAACGCCTGCACGCTGAACGTACCCAGAGTCAGTGAAATAAGCCAAGCCAGCGAACGCGGGCGGAAAAAACAAGGATTGGTGTTTCGCGTATTCATAAGTGAGGTCTCTCGAAAAAAGTCGATGCAGGCGAATACAAACGAGAATGATTATTATGACGCACGGATTTTAGGCGAAATAGCGTCATATTCGCAACGACTAATGCCCATTAGCGCGGTGTTTGCAGCCAGATCGCGCCTATTCATGATCGCGAATAATAAATTAGCGATGAAGGAAATGGAGGCCAGCAATCGGGAAATTGCACTGCCGCAAAGCGGAAATTCATTTCATCCCGATAGAGCTCACAATCAAAAATAATGAATAAAATCATTATTTTAAAATCTGGCCCGCTAATTGCTTTTGTCATGCATTCTCCTTCCTACAGAAACCGTCATGGCAGTTATAAACTGGAACATTGTTGATCGCGTTATTTTCATCAATTTGAAGAAACGCAAAGACCGATTAACCCGCATCACTAAACAACTTAAAAAGTTGGGTCTAACCGCTGAAAAAATCGTTCGTCTGGATGCGATCAAGCATGAAAAGGGCTACATCGGCTGCACGCAATCGCATATTGCCGCGCTGGAGATGGCACGCGATAACGGCTGGGAGCGGGTGCTGATTCTGGAAGATGACTTCAGCTTTGATGAAAACCAGGCGAATTATGACAATCTCAACCGCTACTTTGCCGCCCTGCCGCAAATCAACTGGCAAGTGGCTTTTCTGGCGGCCAATTATCGTCGCGTGACGCCGCTGAAAAGCGTGGACTATATCGTGCGCGCTAATTTAGCGTGGTGCGCCTGCGCGTATATTGTCAATCACCGCTATTACGCCACGCTGATTGATAACTTTCGCGCAGCGCTGCAGGCACAATTGCAAGGTGGCGCGCAGGCACAATATGCCCTTGATGTGCACTGGAATAGCCTGATGCAGCAGGATCTGTGGCTGGGCATATTCCCCAACGCCGGTGCACAACGGCTCGACAAAAGCGATATCGAAAATAGAACGGTAGATTACCGCGCCCTCTTCAGAAAGCCGTTGAGTCAAATCGTTTCGCCCGCCAAATTCATGCCCTCCATTAGCGGTCCAATTAAGGTCGATTTTTACTTTCAGTGGCCGCCGGGTTGGACAAACTTTGAATCGGTGATTGAGGCGATGCAGGCTAATCCCGCCTTCGATTGCCGCATCGTAGTTGTGCCTTACCTGAACTGGAAAGCCAGCGATGTTAAGGGCGATATTCAGCGTGAGATTCTGCGCGAAAGAGGGCTCGATTACACAGGTTTTGAAGATTATCAATTGGAGGAGCGTCAGCCGGATGTGGTGTTCCTGCAAAACCCTTACGACGAAGCGCGACCCGAAGCCTTTCGCAGCGACTACCTGCATGAACGCGGCGTGAAAATCGCCTACATCCCTTACGCGCTCGACACCGGAATTGGCGCTGAAAGTATGGTGTATCAATATAATTTGCTCTGTCAGAATCTGGCGACGTGGATATTCGCCCGTTCAGAAAAACATAAAGCTGAGTTTGCACTGCAATGTCAGGCAGGAAATCGCCATGTGCACGTTACCGGCCATCCCAAATTTGACCACTACCAGCGTCGTTTCCCTCTTTCAGACAAGCCGCAGCCACGCACAGTAACCACTTTCCTGTGGACACCGCATTTCGTGTTGCCGGGCGACCAGAAGATGTACACCACTTTCAACCTTTACGGCAGCGCGTTCCTGAAGCTGATTGAGCGTCAGGATATTCATCTGATTATTCGCCCTCATCCGCTGCTAAGCCAATGGATAGGCGAAGCCAGCCCAACGGCGCAAAGCCTTTATCAGCAGTTACTGCGCGCAGCACAGCAACACGCCAATCTCGAGTGGGATCACGGGCATGATTACACGCTTACTTTTGCACGTTCCGATGCACTCATCGCGGACGCCGGTTCCTTCCTGCTGGAATATCTGCCGTCAAAAAAACCCATCCTCTATCTCACTCACGAAACATGCCACGGTTTGAATCGCACTGCAGATTTCATTTATGACGCCTACGACGTGGCCTGGTGTGAGGAGGATATTTTCAACTTTGTTAACAATATTGTCGCGGGGCGCGATGCAATGAAAATGTGCCGGGAACAGGTGCTGCAAGAGGAATTGCAGATAGAAAAGAAAACGGCGGGCGAAAAGATCGCTGAAATTATTTGTTCATCACTAAGACCGCAAGCGGCGGAATAAAAAATGAAAAATGTAGCCATAATACTTTCTGGCGGTACAGGAACCCGCTTTGGCAGTGATAAGCCGAAACAATTTGCTAAGTTGGCGGGACGTGCGGTGATTGAATACACCATCGAGCGTTTTGAAACTTCGGTCGACATTGATGAGATTATTATTGTCTCGCAAAATGAGTACATCGATTATATGTGGGAGCTGGTGGCTAAAAATCAGTGGCATAAAGTTAGTAAAGTGGTGCACGGCGGCAAGGAACGCTTTGACTCGACATATTCCGCGCTGAAAGCCCTTATCAACTATGACGGTCAATGCAAAATCTTACTGCATGATGCCGTGCGGCCATTAATTAGCGACACAATAATTCGTAAATGCGTAGATGCACTGGAATCCTTTGACGCCGTAGATGTGGTGATCCCCTCAGCAGATACCTTAGTAGAAGTGCACGATGATGGCTGCATTGCCAATATTCCTCATCGTGCCAGCATGCGCCGTGGCCAGACACCTCAGGCATTCCGTCTGGATAAAATTCGTCAGGCTTATGAGAAAGCGGCGGCCATGGGTAAGTTTACGTTTACCTGCGACTGCGGCGTGCTGCGTAATATGTTGCCTGAAACGCGTGTAATTACCGTCGAGGGCGATGAGGACAATATCAAAATCACCCATCCACTTGATCTCTATATCGCAGAGAAATTGCTGCAGGAAAGAAGTTCACACTCGCTGAATGCCGCAAATCTCGATTTCCTGCGCGATAAGCATTTGGTTATTTTTGGTGGCGGTAGTGGAATTGGTTTGGAGATGATGAAAGTTGCCACGCTGTGCGGGGCAAAAGTGCATATTGCCAGCCGTTCACATAATGATATCGATATCACTCAGCTCGACAGCATTAAAAACTATTTAAATAACATCATTGCCGAGCATGGCAATATTGATTATATCGTCAACACTGCGGGTATATTAATTAAGAAACCGCTTTCCACGCTAACTAAGCAAGAAGTTATGGCGCTGATTAACATTAATTATCTCGGGGCAGTAAACGTGGCGATTGCGGCAAAAGAGCGCTTAACCTGTAATTCCGGCATGTTATTGAATTTTACATCCAGTTCCTATACGCGCGGACGGGCCTTTTATGCCCTTTACTCCTCTGCAAAAGCTGCGGTAGTCAATTTGACTCAGGCGCTGGCAGAAGAGTGGATTGAGGATAAAGTCAAAGTGAACTGCATTAATCCTGAGCGAACCGCAACGCCGATGAGAACCGTTAATTTTGGCGAGGAACCGGCAGACTCACTGCTACATGCACGAGACGTTGCAGTAAAAAGCCTGGAAGTTCTCGTAACGCAGAGTACTGGTATGGTTATTGATATTCGCAAAAATAGCGGTAAGAACCAGCCCGGCTAACCACCTATCCCAATGAAAAAGGGCGCCGCAGCGCCCTTGTATTTTTTCGGCAACTTACTTGCTGCCGAACATATCCTTTATCCAACCCGCGACGCCGTCAGAATCTTTCTGCTCATTCTGTGGCTGCTGCTGTTGTTGTTGCTGTTGTTGCTGCTCTTGTTGCTGCTGCAACTGCTGCTGTTGTTGCTGAACCTGCTGTTGCTGCTGCTGACACAGCGCATTCGGATCCAGCGACCACACCGGCAGCGAACGCCATGTGCTGCTACCGCTACCGCAAACGAAGTTACCGGCGGAATCGATGTTCATCTGCGTGATATCTTCCGGCGGCGTCAACACCAACGGCATCGGCGCCTGGTTGTCGAGATAGCGACGATAAAGCTGCATCGCACCGCTGGCACCGTACAGTTTCGAGGTTTGGTTGTTATCACGACCAACCCAGGTAATCGCCACTTCTTTGCCATCGACACCGGCGAACCAGCTATCGATCAGGTCATTGGTGGTACCGGTTTTGCCCGCCAGATGCGCTTTAGGATAACGCGCACCCAGCGCACGAGCGGTACCGTGATCGGCGACCTGCTGCATGGTGTAGAGCGTGAGATACGCGGCCTGCGCTGGTTCAACGCGCTGCGCCTGCGGATAGCTCTGATACAGCACCGTGCCATCTTCCGCAATCACCGAACGCACCGCCGACAGCTCAGCGCGGTTACCGCCGCTGGCAATCGACTGGAACGCCTGCGCCACTTCAATCGGCGTCAGGTTCAGTGCACCCAGCAGCATAGATGGCACCGGATGCAGCTGATCTTTCGGCACGCCGAGTTTGTTCCAGGTATCGACCACCGCATCCAGTCCCAGCGTCATACCGAGGTTGACGGTTGGCACGTTCATTGAGTTGGTCAGCGCATCCACCAGCATCACTTTGCCGCTGAAACGACGATCGTCATTCATCGGTTTCCAGATGGTGCCGTTCGGCTGTTTCAGCGCAATCGGCTCATCGGCGATCCAGCTGTTGAGGCGATAGCTGTTCGGCTGGCTCAGCGCGGTGAGATAGGTCGCCGGTTTTGCCAGCGAGCCAATCGAACGACGCGCCTGCAATGCGCGGTTGTAACCGGCAAACTGCGGATCGGCACCGCCAACCATGGCGCGCACTTCACCGCTGAAGCGGTCAACCACCACCATCGCGGTTTCCAGATCTTTCAGGCCACGCTGTTTTTTCAGCGTCGGAATGCCTTCAACCACCGCTTTCTCGGCGGCATCCTGCGAGATCGCATCCAGCGTGGTGAAAATCTTCACGCCGGAGAGATCTTTCATTTTGTCGCCGAGCTTAGCCTGCAGCTCGTTACGCACCATCTGCATAAACGCCGGCTGTGGCGTGATCACGCCGCCTTTTGGCTGCACGCCCAGCGGACGCGCCGACAGCATGTCATACAGTTCCTGGTCGATGACGTTCTGCTGCTGCAACAAACGCAGCACCAGATTACGTCGCTCCAGCGCCAGTTTCGGGTTACGCCACGGATTGTACAGCGACGCCCCTTTCACCATGCCGACCAGCATCGCCTGCTGATCAAGGCTCAGCTCATCCACCGGACGACCGAAGTAGTACAAGCTCGCCAGCGGGAAGCCGCGAATCTGATCGTTACCGGTCTGGCCGAGATACACCTCGTTGAGATACAGCTCGAGGATGCGGTCTTTGCTGTAACGCGCATCCATGATCACCGCCATATAGGCTTCACGCGCTTTACGCCACAGCGAACGCTCGTTGGTGAGGAACAGGTTTTTCACCAGCTGCTGCGTCAGCGTACTGCCGCCCTGCACCGCTTTACCGGCGGTGATGTTGGCGAGGAACGCACGACCAATCGAGTACGGGCTAATGCCGTCGTGCTCGTAGAAATGGCGGTCTTCAGTGGCGATCAAGGTGCTGACCAGCAGATCCGGGAAACCGGCGCGTGGCACGAACAGACGCTGTTCACCGTTCGGCGACTGCAACATGGTGATCAGGCGCGGATCGAGGCGGAAGAAGCCAAAGTCGCGGCCGGTATCGAGGTTTTTAATCTCGCTCAGCTCATCGTTGCTAAACGTCAGGCGCGCGTTGATCTGCCCTTCTTTGCTGTCCGGGAAATCAAACGGACGACGCAGCAGGTCAATGGTGTTGCCTTTGACGCTAAACTCGCCCGGACGGGTGATGCGCGACACTTCGCGATACTGCGTGCCTTCCAGCAGCGCAATCATCTCTTTTTTGTCGTACGGCATGCCCGGTTCAAGGCTTACCATGCGGCCATAAACGGCGGCCGGCAGTTGCCACACTTTACCGTCGATGCGGCTACGGATTTCCGAGTCGAGATAGACGCCCCAGGCAGCCATCACAACCACAAAGACCAGGAAGAGTTTAATCAACCAGCCTAACCAGCGACGTTTACCGCGTGGCGGACGTTTTTTACTTTTTGGTGGCACCGGTCCACTCTCCTCATCTTCTTCATCAAAATCGTCCTGATCGATATCATCATCAAGTTCCCTGCGGCGACCCCGACGCGCAGTGCTGCGCGGCGGCTTTGGCGCTTTTCCTTTGCGCCCAATAGGTTCGCGATCGTTCCCAGACATGCTTTTATTCTCCAGGCATTGCTACGGCGGCGGCCGTTACTCTATATACGTCATAATTCGATTTGCAGGTGCGTTGGCTGCTCTCGCTCACCCGAATCACTTACTGAAGTAAGCTCATCGGGATTCTCTCGTTTGCTGCCTTCCTGCAAATCGAATTATTTAGTCTACAACTGCTTTCTCGTGCTGCGCATGGCAGAACCCTCTGAATTCGATCCACAGCGTTTCACGATGAAAATTTCTTGGTCCGCCTTGTGGGTAAGGCGTTGGCCGGATCGTCCGGCCACGGATGCTTTGGATAGCGCCCTTTCATCTCTTTCTGCACTTCGGGATAGGCACCGCGCCAGAACGCCGCGAGGTCGCGGGTGATCTGCAACGGACGGTGCGCGGGCGAAAGCAGCTCTAACACCAGCGGTACGCGGCCATCGGCCACCGCCGGATTCTGTGCTTCGCCAAACATCTCCTGAATCCGCACCGCCAGCGCGGGTGGCTTCTCTGCATCGTAGCGGATCGGCAGGCGGCTTCCGGTCGGCACAGTGTAATGAGTTGGCAGCACAGTATCCAGCCGCTGACGTTGTGACCATGTCAGCAAATGTAATAATGCGCTGACAAGATTGATGCTCTGCAATCCTTTCAGATCGCGCACCGTGCTCATCTCCGGCAGCAGCCAGCTTTCGAGCGTTTCGAGCAGGCTCTCATCGTCAAGCGGCGGCCACGCCTCTTCCGGCAACCACTGCGTGGCACAGTGCACCCGCAAGAGTAGCTGCTCAGCGTCTTCTTTCCAGCCCAGCACCGACAATCCTTTTTCGCGGATCCAGCGCAGCATCGCCGGATGCAATATTTCGGCTTCCGGACGCGCCTGCGGCTGTGCTTTCAGGACCAGCGCGCCGATGAGTTCGCGTTTCCACGCGCGCAAGGTGCCTTTCTCCTCGTCCCACTCCACGTCGGTGCGCTGCTCAACTAAGGTTGGACACGCGCGGCGTAGCGCGTCGATATCCACCGGCAGCGCCAGCAACATGCGCGCATCGGCAGCGCTGGCGCCCTGCAGCAGCGTCGGCGCAATCAGCCATTCATAGCGGCTTAAACCATCCTGCTCGTTGAGCATCGCGCCAATGCCGTTCGCCAGCTGATAACGCGCGCTATCGCCACGACGCTGCGCCAGACGATCGGCAAAACCGGCGGCTAATAGCTGCGGGAACAGATCTGGATTAATGGTGCCGCCGCTGGCGTTGAGGCGTTTCTGCCACTGACACGCACGGCGCTGCCAGTGCGACTGCGGATGATTGAGCGCATCACGCAGATCGACGCTGCCGCTGCGTGGAGGATCTTCCAGAATCGCTACCAGCAGCGCGGCGCTGGCGATGGCATCGTTGTTTTGCCCGGCGGCCACCAGAATCGCGCTCAGGCGCGGATCGCTGCCCAGCGCGGCCATTTTTCGACCGCGCGCGTTGAGCTGGTGATTCTCCAGCGCGCCTAGCTGAGTTAACCGCTCGCACGCCGCTCGCAAGTTGCGCGGCGGCGGCGCGTCAAGCCAGGTAAGCTGCGTCGCATCCTGACAACCCCATTGCAGCATATCGATCTGCAGCGAGGTCAGATCGCTCTGGAGAATTTCCGGTTCGCTCTGCGCTGCCGCGCGCAGCGCCTGCTCTTGCGGCAGCAAATGCAGGCAGATGCCCGGTTCTAATCGCCCGGCGCGACCGGCACGCTGCGTCATCGATGCCTGGCTGATACGCTGCGTTTGCAGCCGCGTCACGCCGCTGCGCACGTCAAACTGCGCCGAGCGTTCCAGCGCGCTATCGACCACTAAACGGATACCTTCGATGGTCAAGCTGGTTTCGGCAATGTTGGTCGCCAGCACCACTTTGCGTCGACCCGCTGGAGACGGCAGGATGGCGCGGCGTTGCGCCTCCAGCGACAGCGCACCATATAAAGGAGAGAGATCCACCTCGTCACCGACCCGCGCTTCCAGCTCGCGCTTCACTCTTTCAATTTCTGCTACGCCCGGCAGGAACAGCAGCAGCGATCCTGACTCGTCGCGCAGCAGTTGTGCCACTTCGCGTGCCACCGCTTCCTCAAAACGTTGCTGGCTGTTGAGCGAAGCATAGCGGCGCGTGACCGGGAAGCTGCGGCCTTGCGAGACGACAAAAGGCGCATCCGGCAGCAGCTGACGCAAACGCTGATTGTCGAGCGTGGCCGACATCAGCAGGATTTTCAGATCGTCGCGCAATCCTTGCTGCACATCGAGCAGCAGCGCCAGCGCCAGATCGGCCTGCAGGCTACGTTCGTGGAATTCATCGAGGATCACCAGCGAAACACCTTCCAGCATCGGATCGCGCTGTAGCATGCGCGTCAAAATGCCTTCGGTGACCACTTCGAGGCGCGTGTTGGCACCGCAGCAGTTTTCACCGCGCATGCGATAGCCAACGGTGCCGCCCGGCTGCTCGCCAAGCAGTTCCGCCAGGCGCTGCGCCACGTTGCGCGCCGCCAGCCGACGCGGCTCCAGCATGATAATGCGGCCGGGCAATTGGGCGTGTTTTAGCAGCTGTAACGGCAGCCAGGTCGATTTACCTGCGCCGGTCGGCGCCGCCAGCAACACCTGCGGCGACTGCGCCAGCGCGGCCAGCAACGCAGGCAGCACCTCGCTTACCGGTAACTCACTCAAACTCAACTCCCAAAATGCCTGTGCTAAGATGGCGCGCATTGTAGCACTCTGAGGCGCGGATTACCGGAGGCCAACCTGGCAACGCAACGTCTGTTTTTTGCTCTTGAACTGCCCGCTCCGCTCCAGCAACAGCTGGTACAGTGGCGCGCGGATAATTTTGCTGCCGAAGCCGGGAAACCGGTGGCGGCGGCCAACCTGCACCTGACGCTGGCGTTTCTTGGCGAGGTCAGCGATGAGACCTCACGTAAGCTGCAGCTGCTGGCCTCACGCATCGAACAGCCGGGTTTTTCCCTCGATTTGGATGACGCCGGCCACTGGCCGCGTCCCGGCGTGGTGTGGCTCGGCTGCCAGCGCGCGCCGCGCGGATTACTGCAGCTCGCCAGCCTGCTGCGTGCGCAAGCGGCGCGTCATGGTTGCGCGCAGAGCCCGCAACCGTTTCATCCGCACATCACGCTGTTGCGCCACGTGGTGCCACAGATTGCGCTACCGCCGCGCGGCTTTCACTGGCGCGCCGATATCCGCCATTTTGCGCTGTTCGCTTCGAACGTCACGCGCGGCCGCACGCGTTATCAGGCGCTGGCCCGCTGGCCGCTACTATCATCCACAGGAGAGTAAATGGAGTTCGATCCGCCACTCAAACCCGCCCGCTTGATCGCCCGTTACAAACGCTTTTTAGCCGATGTGGTTACGCCAGAAGGTGAAACGCTGACCATTCACTGCGCCAATACCGGCGCGATGACCGGCTGCGCCACGCCGGGCGATACCGTGTGGTATTCGACATCCAACAGTGCCACGCGAAAATATCCGCACAGCTGGGAACTCACCGAGACCCAACAAGGCCACTGGATCTGCGTCAATACGCTGCGCGCCAATCAGCTAGTGCGCGAGGCGCTGACGCTCGATAACATTCCGGAATTATCCGCTTACAGCCGCTGCCAGCCTGAAGTGAAATACGGCACGGAAAAAAGCCGAATTGATTTCCTGCTGCAAGCGGATGGCCGATCGAACTGCTATATTGAAGTCAAGTCCGTCACCCTGTTACAGGCAGGTAAAGGCTATTTTCCGGATGCGGTGACGGCTCGTGGACAGAAACATCTGCGCGAATTGAGCACTATCGTGGCAGAAGGTCATCGAGCCGTTTTGTTGTTCGCAGTTTTGCATACGGGGATTGAGGACGTTTCCCCGGCACGCCATATCGACGTGCACTACGCAGAACTACTGGAACAGGCGCAGCGTTGTGGTGTGGAAATTTTAGCGTATCAAGCTCAAATCTCACCGTTAAAGATATTACTGACGCATCCGATTAACGTAGCGTTGTAATATTTATAGCAATTTGGTGTGATAGGAATGTTCTGGGCGAGGCGCTGAATACGCGATTGTTCAGAGGCTTGTCAAGTAGTGGTCAGGAATAATTGCCAACCTTGATTGCTTCTGCTATTTATAGCGGCCTGTTTTTTTCCCTTTATGGGAATCGATAAGCCCTAAATCGTTCGGGTTGTAGGCACACAGTTAACGCACATGCAACTTGACGTATTTAGGGAAGTGCGTGTTATCCAGGAGAAACAACATGCAAGAAGGGCAAAACCGTAAAACATCGTCCCTGAGTATCCTCGCCATCGCTGGAGTTGAGCCTTATCAGGTGAAACCGGGCGAAGAGTATATGAACGACGCCCAGCTAGGCCATTTCCGTAAAATTCTGGAAGCCTGGCGCAACCAACTTCGGGATGAAGTAGATCGCACTGTGTCACATATGCAGGACGAAGCTGCTAACTTCCCGGATCCGGTCGACCGTGCTGCGCAGGAAGAAGAGTTCAGCCTGGAATTGCGTAACCGCGATCGTGAGCGCAAACTCATTAAAAAGATTGAGAAAACGCTCAAGAAAGTGGATGACGACGATTTCGGTTACTGCGACTCCTGCGGTGTAGAAATTGGTATTCGCCGCCTTGAGGCGCGTCCGACTGCCGATCTCTGCATTGACTGCAAAACGCTGGCAGAAATCCGCGAGAAGCAGATGGCTGGCTAATGGCCGTGAGCAAATTGCTACCGCACAGCCGGGAAAATCCCTGTTTTCCCGACGTGCGGTACACTTCGTTATGAATCCTTCACTCTGCATTGGGCGTTTCGCTCCCTCTCCTTCTGGTGACCTCCATTTTGGTTCGCTGATTGCTGCATTAGGCAGTTACCTGAGCGCGCGCGCGCAACAGGGACGCTGGCTGGTGCGCATTGAAGATATTGATCCCCCACGTGAAGTTCCCGGTGCTGCAACGCGTATTTTGCAGCAGCTGGAACATTATGGTCTGCATTGGGATGGCGAGGTTTTGTGGCAGTCACAGCGCCACGACGCCTATCGCGCCGCGCTGAGCTGGCTGCAAACGCATCGTCAAAGTTACTTCTGCACCTGCACACGCAGCCGCATCCAGCAGCTGGGCGGCTTTTATGATGGTCACTGCCGCGATTTGCAGCTGCCGCCGGATAATGCCGCGCTGCGCCTGCGTCAACATGCGCCGGTTAGCGGCTTTAACGATCGCCTGCGCGGCCATTTGCAGGCGGAACCGCAGCTTGCGCAAGAAGATTTTATTATCCATCGCCGTGATGGGCTTTTTGCCTACAACCTCGCGGTAGTGGTTGATGACCATTTTCAGGGCGTGACGGAAATTGTGCGCGGCGCGGATTTGATTGAGCCAACGGTGCGCCAGATTGCCTTGTATCAGCAGTTTGCCTGGCCAGTGCCGGATTACCTGCATTTGCCGCTGGCGGTTAATCGCGATGGCAACAAGCTTTCCAAGCAGAATCATGCGCCCGCGCTGCCCGATGGTGATGCGCGCCCGTTGTTGGTGCAAGCTTTGCGCTTTCTTGGTCAGCCGGTTTCGTCAGGCTGGCAGGATGAATCGCTGGAAAGCCTGTTGAAACAGGCGGTCGCGCAGTGGAATATCCGTCTGATTCCGTTGCAGAACGGTCTTAAAGAGGATGAAACGACATCACCATTCCTAAATGGTTCTCAACAGGCTATGATTAGCCGCTGATTTTATTAACACCCTTTTTCTCACTGTCGAGGTGTCCCATTTTTACCCGAGTCGCTAATTTTTGCCGGAGAGTCCTCAAGCGTGATGAGGAGGCGCCTGAAGAGGTGGAAGCTGAAAGTCCTGGTCAGATGACTGTCATTCCACGAGAAAGCCACAACATCTCACGCAAAGATATCAGCGAAAACGCCCTCAAAGTGCTCTATCGCCTGAACAAAGCCGGATTCGAAGCCTACCTGGTGGGCGGCGGCGTGCGCGATTTGTTACTCGGCAGTAAGCCGAAAGACTTTGATATCACCACCAACGCCACGCCTGAACAGATGCGTAAGCTGTTCCGCAACTGCCGTTTGGTGGGTCGTCGTTTTCGTCTGGCGCATGTGATGTTCGGTCCTGAAGTGATCGAAGTCGCCACCTTCCGTGGTCATCATCATGAAGAGAGCGAAGAAGATCGCAACAGCTCGCAGCGCGGCCAAAACGGCATGCTGCTGCGTGACAACATTTTCGGCAGCATTGAAGACGATGCCCAGCGACGCGATCTCACCATCAACAGCCTCTATTACAGCGTGGCCGATTTCACCGTACGTGATTACGTCGGTGGCTTGCACGATCTGCACGAAGGCATCATTCGCATGATTGGCGACCCGGAAACCCGCTATCGCGAAGATCCGGTGCGTATGCTGCGCGTGGTGCGCTTTGCCGCCAAGCTGCAGATGCGTATCGCGGCAGAAACTGCCGAGCCGATCCCGCGTCTGGCGACGCTGCTGAATGACATTCCGCCAGCGCGTATGTTTGAAGAGTCGCTCAAGCTGCTGCAGGCCGGTTACGGCTACCGCACCTATCAGATGATGCGTGAATATCAGCTGTTCCAGCCGCTGTTCCCTACGCTGACGCGCGGTTTCACCTCCGAAAGCGACAGCCTGATGGAACGTATGGTGGCGCAGGTACTGAAAAATACCGACACCCGCATTCAAAATGATATGCGCGTCAATCCGGCCTTCCTGTTTGCCGCGATGTTCTGGTATCCGCAGCTGGAATCCGCCGAACGCATTGCGCAGGAAAGCGGACTGACCTATTACGATGCTTTCGCCTTGTCGATGAACGAAACCCTGGACGAAGCCTGCCGCGCGCTGGCGATTCCAAAGCGTATTACTACGCTGATTCGTGATATCTGGCAGCTGCAGCTACGCATGTCGCGCCGTCACGGCAAGCGTGCGTGGAAGCTGATGGAGCATCCTAAGTTCCGTGCCGCTTACGATTTGATGGCACTGCGTGCCGACGTGGAAAACAATCCTGAGCTGCAAAAGCTGACGCATTGGTGGGGCGAGTTCCAGGCGGCGGCACCGGTGCAGCAGAAAACCATGATGACCACGCTTGGCGATGATCCGGCGCCGCGCCGCAAACCGCGCCGTCCGCGTCGCCGTCCAACCGGGCCTCGCACTAACAGCCCGCAATGACCCGCGTTTACCTCGCTTTAGGCAGTAATCTGGCCGATCCGCTGCATCAGGTTGATGCAGCGTTGGCCGCGCTAGACGCCATTCCGCATACTACGCGCATCGCCACTTCATCGCTGTATCGCACACCGCCGTACGGTCCGCCGGATCAGCCCGATTATCTTAATGCGGTTGTGGCGCTGGACACCGCGCTGGAGGCCGACGCGCTGCTCGATCATACCCAGCGCATTGAGCTGGAGCACGGTCGTGTGCGCAAAGCCGAACGCTGGGGACCGCGTACGCTGGATCTCGATATCATGCTGTTTGGCAACGAAACCATTTCCACGCCGCGTCTGACCGTACCGCATTACGACATGCACAATCGCGCTTTTATGCTGGTGCCGCTGCTGGAAATTGCCCCGCAATTATCGCTGCCGAACGGGCAAGCCTTGTCTGCCATTCTCGCCACTCTGGATCGCAGCGCTATCCGTTTGTGGTCTGAGTAAGCCGTAGTACACTGCGCGCATCAGAAAACTCTGGAGCGTGTGATGAAACCAACAACCCTCTCCCATTTACGCCAACTCAAAACCAGCGGTCGCAAATTTGCCACGTTGACGGCGTACGACTTCAGTTTTGCCCGCCTGTTTGCCGATGAAGGCATTCAGGTGATGCTGATTGGTGATTCGCTCGGCATGACCGTGCAGGGACACGAATCGACCTTGCCGGTCACCGTGGACGATATCGCCTATCACACCGCCGCCGTGCGTCGTGGCGCGCCGCTGGCGCTGCTGATGGCCGATCTGCCGTTTATGAGTTATGCCACGCCGGAACAGACGTTCACTAACGCCGCACAGCTGATGCGCGCGGGTGCCAATATGGTGAAGCTGGAAGGCGGCGAGTGGCTGGCGGAAACCGTGCGTATGCTGACCGAACGCGCCGTGCCGGTATGCGGCCATCTGGGTCTGACGCCGCAGTCGGTGAATATCTTCGGTGGCTATAAAGTGCAGGGCCGCGATGAAGCCGCCGCTGAGCGTCTACTGGCCGATGCGCTGGCGCTGGAAGCCGCTGGTATGCAGCTGCTGGTGCTGGAGTGCGTGCCGGTGGCGCTGGCGGAACGCGTCACCAAAGCGTTGTCGGTGCCGGTGATCGGCATCGGCGCGGGCAACGTCACTGACGGACAGATTCTGGTGATGCACGACGCCTTTGGCATTACCGGCGGCCATATTCCCAAATTTGCCAAAAATTTCCTCGCTGAAACCGGCGACATTCGCGCGGCGATTCGCCAATATATCGCCGACGTTGAAGCGGGCCTCTATCCAGCCGCTGAACACAGTTTCCAGTAAATCAGGAGATTTGCAGTGCTGATCATTGAAACACTGCCGATGCTGCGTCGAGAAATTCGTCGCTGGCGTCAGGCAGGCAAACGTATCGCGCTGGTGCCCACCATGGGCAACCTGCACGACGGTCATCTGACGTTGGTCGATGAAGCGCGCGAGCGCGCCGACGTTGTGGTGGTCTCGATTTTCGTTAACCCGATGCAGTTTGATCGTCCCGACGATCTGGCGCGCTATCCGCGCACGCTGCAGGACGATTGCGAGAAGCTGAATCGTCATAGCGTAGATCTGGTGTTCGCACCCGCGCCGGCTGATGTCTATCCAAAAGGCCTTGATAGCCAAACCTTCGTGGAAGTGCCGGGTTTATCATCGCTGCTGGAAGGTGCCAGCCGTCCGGGACATTTTCGTGGCGTCTCCACCATCGTCAGCAAACTGTTTAATCTGGTGCAGCCCGACATCGCCTGCTTTGGCGAGAAGGATTTCCAGCAGCTGGCGATCATCCGCAAGATGGTGGCGGATATGGGCTTCGATATTGAGATTGTGGGCGTGCCAACGGTGCGCGCGAAAGATGGCCTGGCGCTGAGTTCGCGCAATGGCTATCTCACCGCCGACGAGCGTAACATCGCCGCTGGTCTCAGCCAGGTGATGAACAGCATGGCCGAACGTCTGAACAACGGCGAGCGGCATGTCGAAGAGATTATCGAGCACGCGGAAGTGGCGTTGCGTGAGAAGGGTTTTCGTCCGGACGGACTGGCGATTTGCGATGCCGAAACCTTACAAGCGCTGAACGTGGACAGCCAGCGCGCGGTGATTCTGATGGCCGCATGGCTGGGCAATGCGCGTCTGATTGATAATCAGCAAGTGGATCTGACGGAGTAGTTTTCCGTCGTTTATTGGCAGCTTAACAAGGTTAGACAGTTATGATTCGCACCGTACTTCAAGGCAAACTGCATCGCGTTAAAGTCACTCAGGCAGATTTGCATTACGAAGGTTCCTGCGCCATTGACCAGGATTTCCTCGACGCCTCCGGCATTCTGCAATACGAAGCCATCGACATCTACAACGTCACCAACGGCCAGCGTTTTTCCACCTACGCGATTGCCGCTGAACGTGGCTCGAAGATCATCTCAGTCAACGGTGCCGCCGCGCGTTGCGCCTGCGCTGGCGATATCATGATCATCTGCTCTTACGTGCAGGTCGAAGATGAAGTCGCGCGTAGCTGGCAGCCGAAAGTCGCCTACTTTGAAGGCGATAACGAAATGAAGCGCCTCGCCAAGGCGCTGCCGGTTCAGGTCGCCTGATACAACAAGGGCGGGATTAAATCCCGCCCTTGTTATTTGTAGGGTCGCCATTCATGGCGACCTTCTTGAATATCACTCTAAAACCTACGTACGCAACCCGCGCCCACGCTGAATCAGCGAATACACCAGCACATAAAACACCACGATAAAGGCGACCAACACCGACAGGGTAAACACCAACGGCACATCGCTAATACCAAGGAAACCGTAACGGAAGCCGCTGATCATATACACCACCGGATTCAGCTTCGACACCGCTTGCCAGAACGGTGGCAGCAGCGTCAGCGAGTAGAACACGCCGCCGAGATAGGTTAACGGCGTCAGCACAAAAGTCGGAATCAGGCTGATATCGTCAAAGGTGCGCGCGAACACCGCATTCAGCAGGCCTGCCAGCGAGAACAGAATCGCCGTCAGCAGTAGCGTCACCGCCACCATCGACCACGAATGCACGTGGAACGGCACGAAGAACAGCGAAATCGCGGTCACCAAAATCCCCACGCACACGCCGCGCGCCACGCCACCGCCGACATAACCGGCGATGATGATGTGCGTTGGCACCGGCGCCACCAGCAGCTCTTCAATGTTGCGCTGGAACTTGGCGCTGAAGAACGATGACGCCACGTTAGCGTAAGCGTTGGTGATCACCGCCATCATGATCAGGCCCGGCACGATAAACTGCATGTAGCTGAAACCGTGCATATCGCCGATGCGTGAACCAATCAGGTTGCCGAAGATGATGAAATAGAGCGTCATGGTGATCACCGGCGGCACCAGCGTCTGAATCCAGATGCGGGCGAAGCGGTTGATCTCTTTGCTCCAGATGCTCTTGAGCGCCACCCAATACAAGTGCGTCATGCTTTCACTCCTGTTTTTCCCTGTGTCAGGCTGACGAACAGCTCCTCAAGGCGGTTAGCTTTATTGCGCATGCTCAGCACCTGCACGCCCTGCGCGCTCAGCTGGCTGAACACGCTGTTGAGACCTTGCTCGCGCATCACTTCCACTTCCAGCGTAGAGGTATCGACCAGACGATACTGGAAGCCTTCCAACTGCGGCAGCGGGCTGCGCGGTGCCAGATCGAGAATAAAGGTTTCGGATTGCAGCTTAGAGAGCAACCCTTTCATCGAGGTGTTCTCCACCAGCTCGCCGCTCTGAATAATACCGATATTGCGGCACAGCATTTCCGCCTCTTCCAGATAGTGCGTGGTGAGGATGATGGTGGTGCCTTTGATATTCAGCTCTTTCAGGAAGCTCCACATCGAACGGCGCAGTTCGATATCCACGCCCGCGGTCGGTTCGTCGAGGATCAGCAGCTTCGGCTCATGCATTAGCGCACGCGCGATCATCAGGCGACGCTTCATACCGCCCGAGAGCATGCGCGCGCGTTCGTTGCGTTTGCCCCACAGATCGAGCTGATTGAGGTATTTTTCCGCGCGCTTGTTTGCTTCGGCGCGTTCAACGCCGTAGTAACCAGCCTGATTAACCACAATCTGCATCACGGTCTCAAACGGGTTGAAGTTGAACTCCTGCGGCACCAGCCCGAGCTGGCGCTTGGCGTTGACCACGTCTTTTTGCAGGTCATAGCCAAACACGCGCACGCTGCCGCCGGTTTTATTCACTAACGAGCTGATAATACCGATGGTAGTGGATTTTCCGGCGCCGTTTGGCCCCAGCAAGGCGTAAAAGTCGCCCGCTTCCACGTTGAGATCGAGTCCTTTCAGCGCCTGTACGCCGCCGGGATAGGTTTTGGTCAGCCCGGAAATTTCCAGTGCATATGTCATTGCGAATCCATACCTTGTTGTAGAGACATCAAAGGCCTATGAAAATGATAATGCGCACGAACGATGTCGCGGTCATTAACATTAAGAAATCAATGGAGTTTAGCAGAGAGTGAAGCCAGCCCATAAGTCGTTGACTCACGGGCTGCGCAGTGTATCGCAGGCGGGGAAGATTAGCCTTGGACGATTGTGCGGTTATTCACCGGTCGGGATAACTTTGCCGATATACGGCAGATGGCGATAGCGCTGGGCGTAATCGATACCAAAGCCCACCACGAACTCATCGGGAATGGTGAAGCCCACGTATTCGACGGTGACGTCCACTTCGCGGCGCTCGGGTTTATCCAGCAAAGTACAAATCGCCAATGACTTTGGCTCGCGCAGGCGCAGGATCTCACGCACTTTGCTCAACGTGTTGCCGGAATCGATGATGTCTTCCACGATCAGCACGTCCTTGCCACGAATATCTTCATCGAGATCTTTGAGGATTTTCACATCGCGGGTGCTCGACATGCCGCTGCCGTAGCTTGACGCAGTCATAAAGTCGACTTCATGCGGCACGTCGATGGCGCGGCACAGATCGGCCATAAACATAAAGGAGCCGCGCAGCAAACCCACCAGCACCATTTCGCTGCCGCTGTCGCGGTAGTGCTCGTTAATCTGCTTGCCCAGTTCGGCAATTCGGGTTGCGATCTCTTGCTCGGAGATCATCACGTCGACGGTATGTTTCATTGCATGCGTCCAGTTACGGTTTTTGGAAAGCCACGAAGTCTATCATAGTCGAGCCAGCGTCTAACGCCGCGCACAGAACGCAAACGATTCCGTGGCGAAATTTATCGCGCTGGCGTTAACTGTAGGAACCTGTCCGCCCCTTCACCGCCGAGTTCTGGAGTTCCTATGACCGCTTCATCCAGTAAAAAAACCAAGATTGGTACGCGCGAGTTGCACCCGGAAACGCAGATGCTGAATTACGGTTACGATCCGCAGTTATCGGAAGGCGCGGTGAAACCACCGGTATTTCTCACCTCCACCTTTGTGTTTAACAGCGCCGAAGAGGGACAGGACTTTTTCGATTTCGTCGCTGGGCGTAAACAACCGCCAGAAGGCAAAAGTGGCGGGCTGGTCTATTCGCGCTTCAACCATCCCAACAGCGAAATCGTGGAGGATCGGCTGGCGGTGTACGAAGGCGCGGAAAGCGCGGCGCTGTTCTCTTCCGGCATGTCGGCAATTGCCACCACGCTGCTGACGTTTGCGCGTCCAGGTGAAGTGATTCTGCATTCCCAGCCGCTGTATGGCGGCACCGAAACGTTGCTGAGTAAAACGCTGCACGATTTGGAGATCAAAGCGGTGGGTTTCAGCGATGGCACCGACGAAGATAAGGTGCATGAGGCGGCGAAACTGGCGTGGCAGCGCGGACGCGTGGCGCTGATTCTGATTGAGACGCCTGCCAATCCAACCAACAGCTTGGTGGATATTCAGTTGATGCAGCAGGTAGCGGATGTGATCGCGCAGCAGCAAGGATCGCGGCCAATTCTAGCCTGTGATAACACGTTGCTCGGCCCGCTGTTTCAACGTCCCTTGCAGCACGGCGCGGATTTGTCGCTCTATTCCCTGACCAAATATGTTGGCGGCCATTCGGACCTGATTGCCGGTGCAGTGCTGGGGAGCAAAGCGCTGGTCGGCAAAGTACGTTCGCTGCGCAGCGCCATAGGCACGCAGCTGGATCCGCACTCCAGCTGGATGATTGGTCGCTCGCTGGAAACGCTATCGCTGCGCATGGAGAAAGCCACCAGCAATGCCGAAAAAGTGGCGGCGTTTTTACGCGATCATCCGCAGGTGGAAAAACTGCATTGGCTGCCATATCTGACGGCTGAAAGTCCGGCGGGCAAAACGTATCAGCGCCAGTGCAGCGGCGCGGGTTCAACCTTCTCGTTTGATATTCGTGGCGGGCAAGCGGCGGCGTTCCGTTTTCTCAACACGCTGGAACTGTTCAAGCTGGCGGTGAGCCTCGGCGGCACCGAATCGCTCGCCAGCCATCCTGCCAGCACCACCCATTCGGGCGTGCCGCAGGATGTTCGGCAACGTATTGGCATCACCGATGCGACCGTGCGCCTGTCGATTGGAATCGAACATCCTGACGACTTAATTGAAGACATGCGCCTGGCGCTGGAAGCCTCGCTTAACTGACGCTAAAACCGAGCATCATGCCGGTATCTTCATGTTCCAGCAGATGACAATGCGCCATGTAGGCATTGTCGGCGTTAGCGACATAGTTGAAGCGCACCAACACTTCACTGCGCCAGCCGTTAACGCTGACCATGTCCTTCCAGCCGGCGCGATGCGGCGCGGGCGGCTTGCCATTTTCTGACAGGATGCGGAACTGCGTGCCGTGAATGTGGAACGGATGCAGCATTTGATCGCCTTCGCCGGAAATCGTCCACTTTTCCAGCTTGCCCAACTCAACATTGAACATTGGCTTGGTCATGTTGAACGCCTGGCCGTTGATCTTGTTGCCGTTGTGGAAATCATAGCCAGCGGTTTTGCCGTGGTTGCCGTGATCCATCGCCATATCGCCATGATCCATCGGCTTGGCGCTGTTAGTCATATCCATGTTGCCATGATCCATTTTCATGCCGCCCATGGCTTTATCGCCGTAGCGATCCATCAACGCCTGCATGCCTTGCTGATCAAGCTGCGGATCCATCATCAGCTGCAGCCAGCGGCTTTGCAGACCTTCGGTGGCAGGAATCGGCGGCAGATCCACCAGTTTGTCCGGCAATGTGCCGCTAGCCAGCACGCGCAGCGGCAGAATATTGACCAGCGGCAGCGGTTGATCGAACGGCGCCAGCGTCATGCCCATCTGCGTGACCGGCAGCGTCACCACGTCAAAGGCTTTGCCATCTGAAGTATCCACCAGCACTTCAAAACGCTCGCCCGGTAGCAGCGGCAAGCTCTCCACTTTCACCGGTTCGGCCAGCAAACCGCCGTCGCTGCCGATCACATACAGCGGACGTTGATCGCTGGTAGCGATATGCAGCGAACGCGCGTTACAGCCGTTGAGTAAACGCAGACGCAGCCAGCCGCGCGGCACCGCATGCTGCGGATATTGCACGCCGTTGGTGAGCATCAGGTCGCCGAACCAGCCGACGGCGGCACGCATGATATCGAGCTGATAATCGATTTGCGTTCCCGCTTTATTCAACTGCTTATCCTGGAAAATCAGCGGCACATCGTCTTCGCCCCATTGCATCGGCAGACGCAGCTTGCCGGAAGCTTCATCTTCCAGCAGTACCAAACCGGCCAGACCTTGCGCCACCTGATAACCGGTTTTACCGTGTTGATGCGGATGGAACCAGCAGGTTGCGGCGGGTTGGTCGGGCGTGAAACTCACCTGACGGGTTGCACCGGGCGCAATAATCCCCTGCGGGCCGCCATCGACATCGCCGGGAATTTCCAGACCATGCCAGTGCAAGGTGGTGGCTTCTGGCAGCTGGTTATGGATATTCACCGTAACCGTTTTTTCGCGTTGCAGACGCAGCGCAGGCCCGAGCAATCCACCGTTGTATCCCCAGGTTGGCACCGCTTTGCCATTCCATTGGCTGCTGCCGATCATCGCGGTTAAGTTGTATTGCCCGCGGGCATCAGGCTGCAAAATAGAGGGAATCGGCAATAATGGGCGTGTGGCGGCCATTAGTGAGCGGCTCCACAGCGGCAGCGCACCGGCGGCGCTGAGTGCGGCAGTCAACTTTAGAAAATGACGACGTTGCATATTCTTATCCTTGTCGTGAATAAGGGCACAGCGTAAACCTTTACCCTGCGGGAGGGTCAAGCCCTGAAACAGAATGCGCTGATAAAAATGGTGGGAATGGCCCGAAAGGGCAAATTTAGCGGAATACCGGCAATAACTGTGCTAACGTCAATAAATTGTCCCTTGTTGAGAATCATTATGACGAAAAGCATCAAGATCCTGCTGCTGGCGGGACTCCTTGGCTTCTCCTCCACCAGTTTTGCCCTGAGCGAATCCGAAGCAGAAGATCTGGCCGACCTCACCGCCGTGTTCGTTTATCTCAAGAACGATTGTGGCTATCAGGATTTGCCGGACGCACAGATTCGTAAAGCGCTGGTGTTTTTCGCCCAACAAAACCGTTGGGATTTAAGCAACTACAGCAATTACAACATGAAGTCGCTGGGCGAAGAGAGCTACAAGGATTTGAGCGGCATCGCCATCACCAATGACAAAAAGTGTAAGTCGCTGGCGCGCGATTCGCTGAGTTTGCTGGCTTACGTTAAGTAATCAGATTGGGTGCGGGCTGATGCCCTCACCCCATTCCTCTCCCACAGGAGAGGAGAATGTTAAGTTAATTGCAAACCCAATCCACGCTCGCGCAGGTCGCGGCACACCGCTTCATCCAGACGCGCATCCGTTACCACATCAGTCAGGCTATCAATCGGCGCGGCGCAATACAGCGACCATGAACCGTACTTGCTGCTGTCAGCCAGCAGAACACGGCGGCGCGCATTAGCCAGCAGATCCATTTTCAATCCGGCTTTATCTTCGGTTGGCGTGGTAATCCCGCGTTCGATGCTCCAAGAGTTGCAGCTGACAAACGCGATATCGGGATTGATGCTGCGCAGCAAGCGACGTCCATGTTCACCAATACACGACTGGCTGGAATCATCGATGCGTCCACCAATAATGGTGGTTTCGATTTGCTTAAATTCGGAAAGAAACAGCGCGATGTGCAGATCGGCAGTGATCACCCGCAGCTTGAGGTGCGTTAGCTGGCGCGCCAGCTCCAGCATGGTAGTACCGGCATCCAATACCACCGCATCACCCGATTGCACGTAGCTGGCGGCAAACTGCGCGATGGCCTGCTTCTCGGCGAGGTTACGCTGCATCTTCTCCAGCGTGGTCGGCTGATTGGGGATAAAGCGATTCAGCGTGACGCCGCCGTGGCTGCGGCTAATAACGCCCTCTTTATCCAGCTTGATCAGATCGCGGCGGATCGTCGCTGGCGAGGCAGAAATAGCGCTCACCAGTTGTTCAACAGTGACCAAATTATGGCTCTTCAGATAGTCCATAATCTGGTCGAGACGGCTTTGTCCCTTCATATTTCCCTATGCAAGCTGCATCGCGAGTTTAATGGAGATCGCCATGCTCGCAGAGTTCGCTTTACCTGTCCAGGCGATATCAAACGCGGTGCCGTGGTCCGCCGAAGTGCGGATAAACGGCAAGCCAGCGGTGATATTTACACCATCATAAAAACCTAATAATTTCAGCGGGATGTGTCCTTGATCGTGGTACATCGCTACCACCATATCGTACTGCCCTTCCTGACACTGTAGGAACACGGTATCGGGCGGGCATGGACCGCTGACATCAATGCCCTGCGCTTTCATCGCCTGGATAGCAGGCGCGACGATGGTGATCTCTTCATCGCCAAACAAGCCGTTTTCACCGGCATGTGGATTGACGCCCGCCACGGCGATGCGCGGCTTGTCGAAACCGACGCGGCGCAGGAAGCTGTCGGCCATGCCGATCACCGTCTGAATGCGTTCGCCGTTTAAGGTATCGAGGAACTTTCGCAGCGCAATATGCGTGGTGACGTGAATCACTTTCAGCTTATCGGTGTAGAGCACCATGGCGTAATTTTTGGTGTTGGTCAGCTGCGCCAGCAGTTCGGTGTGGCCGGGATAAAGATGTCCCGCCGAATGCAGCGCCTCTTTATTTAACGGTGCGGTGGCGATCGCCTGCACCTCGCCAGCCAGCGCCAGTTCGGTAGCACGTTTCACGCAGCGCCAGGCCAAATCGCCCGCCGCTTTCTGCACCACGCCGGGCTGCAGCGCGGCGGCATCCGCCAGCGGCTCATCTATTACGTTGATAATGCCGGGCGCGAAGTGCGCATCATTGACCTGGTCGAGCACGCGCAGTTCAGCCTGCGGCGTGATATTGAGTCCCATCACCCGACGCAGCGTGTTGGCGCAACCCACCACCACCGCTGGTACGCCCGCTAACTCACCTTCTGCCAGCGCTTTAATGATGATCTCCGGGCCGATGCCCGCCGGATCGCCCATGGTAATCGCAATAATTTTACTCACTCGACTTCTCCTCAATAAAACGAATGGCTTCTACCAGGGTGTTTTCGTCACCAAAGCCACCTGCTTTGGTCATCACCGGCAGGTGTAATTCACTGTTAAGCAAAACCCCGTGCGGCACGCAGCCCGCCACAAGGCCCTGAATCTGGAAACCGCTCGCGCCAAACGCCTGCGCCACGGCAATCGCCACATCACCTCCAGAGAGATACAGTCCAGCAGGCTGCACCTCGCGGCACACGCTGCGGGTTAACTGCGCGAGAAACTGGCAGATGCGCTCGCCCAATAACTGACGTGAAACCTGATGTTGTTGGCACAACTGCTCGATCTCGTGGCGCTGATCGGCGTGTTGCGTAGTACGCACCACGCAATGCGCGCCGTCGTACAGAGCCTGCTGCATTGCCTGCTGCCACTGTTCAGCCAGCGGCCAGGCCGGTTGGGCAAACAGCTGGCGGATATCAATGTCGATAATGCGGATGTCGCGCTGGCTGGCGAGGCGCGTAATCTGCTGCTGCGCAATCGCGCTCATCGAGCCAACCACCGCCAGCACCGGACGAGGCTGACGCGCCGCCAGCATCGCGCCAAGCGCATCGCTGAGCCCGGACGCACCGGCCAGCAATGGACGCGTCTCCAGCGTGGCTGCCGCGGCCATTAATAAGGCAATGTCGCCGTCCTGCTCGATATCCACCACCAGCAAACCTTGCTTGCTGCCGAGCACCTGCGCCAACTGGCCGCCGCGCAGCGTAGCGAGATCGAGGGTTTCACCCGGCAATGTGCTCTGCATCTGCAACCGCGTCAGCACATGGCCGCTGGTGACCGGCGTTTTAGGATCGCTGGCGAATTCGCTGTCGATCAGACGTTGCTGATGGATCCACACTTCACCCGCTCGCGTGGTGCGTCCAAGCTTCGGCACCGCCGGCACCACTAAGGCTAATGATTTGCCGCTGGCCTGCATCGCGGCTTCGATTTCCGCGCCGGGATTGCCGCGCAGCGTGGAATCAATCTTCTTAAACAACCAACCATCGTTAGCGATGGCCCGATGTTGCTCAATCGCCGCTCGCGTGCGCCGGGCTGCTTCCTGTTCGCTGAGCGCACGGCTATCGGTGCTGATTACCAGCACATCGGCGGCATCAGCGTCATGCGGCGTGCTGCTATCAAACAGCACATGCACTCGCGCCCCGGCTTGTGCCAGCCCGCTGCCCGCGTCATTGGCGCCGGTGAAATCATCGGCAATCACCAGGACTGGCGTTTTCCATGGCGGTAAAGTCATGCTCTCTCCTGTTCCGGCCGCTGCCGTGCTGCAATGATTATATTCAATCATGATTGATTATATGTGAGCAAGATCAAATTAATCGAAATCAATTTGTCCTATAAAATTAGCACTGTAGTGATAGACCTCGTGCTGCATGAGCAAACTTAATCATTCAGCGCAAAAAACGTAAGGGTAAGAGATGAATATCAACAGCACCGTGATCAGTGGCTTTCAAGCGCTTAATGACCTCAGCTATTTACTGCAAGGTAAAGAAAAAGCGCTGCTGGTGACCGATAAGAATATTGAAGGCATTCCGGCGGTGCAGACGCTGATCGCCCAGTTGAAGCAGCAGATTGCCAGCCTGAGCATCGTCAATACGGTGCCGCCAGAGCCCAGCCAGCACGATGTGGCAGCCATTGTTGCCGCGCTGCCGAGCACCGATGTGGATCTGGTGATTGGCGTCGGCGGTGGCAGCGTACTGGATGTCGCCAAGCTGCTGTCGATTCTGTGTGTTGAAGGCGCGCCAACACTGGAGGCGCTGCTGGCGGGTGAAAAGCCGCAAACACGCACCACTTCGCTGCTGATTCCCACCACCGCAGGTACTGGCTCAGAAGCCACGCCCAATGCGATTCTGGCGATCCCCGAGAAAGAGACCAAGGTCGGCATTATCACGCCGGTGATGCTGCCAGATTATGTCGCGCTGGTGCCGGAACTCACCACCAGCATGCCGCCACATATCGCCTCTTCCACCGGTATCGATGCGCTGTGCCATTTAATCGAGTGTTTTACCGCAACCGTGTCGAATCCGGTGAGCGATAACTATGCGCTGATCGGCATGAAAAAGCTGTTTGCCAGCCTCGAAACCACCATCGCGGAGCCGGATAATCTTGAGGCGCGCCTGAATATGCTGTGGGCGTCTTATTACGGTGGCGCATCGATTGCGCATGCCGGTACGCATCTGGTACATGCAATGTCTTATCCGCTGGGCGGCAAATATCACCTGCCGCACGGCGTCGCCAACGCCATTCTGCTCGCGCCCTGCATGCGCTTTGTGCGTCCGGCGGCGGTGAGCAAATTCGCTCAGGCTTACGATCTGCTACCGGATGCCGATACCTCGCTGGACGACGAAGCCAAATCCCACGCGCTGGTGGCGTACTTTGCCGCGCTGGTGAAACGCCTGAAGCTGCCCGCCAGCCTGGAAGAGCTGGGTATCGGCCCGGATCATCTGCCGTATCTGGTGGAAGCCGCGCTCGACGTGCAGCGCCTGATGAAGAATGTACCGATGAAAGTGGGCGCCGATGACGTACGCAACGTCTACCTGACGCTATTTCCGGCTTTGAATCACTAAGGATTATCGAGGACAACATGAGCAAGAAAATTCAGGGCGTGTTAACCGCCATCGTCACCACCTTCGATCGCGACGGCGCATTCAATCCAGCCGTCCAACGCGAACAGGTTAAACGTCAGTTAAGCGCCGGCAACGGCATCTTCTGCGGCGGCACCAACGGCGAATTCTTCGTGTTGAACGAACAGGAGAAGCTGACGGTGACGCAAACCTGCGTTGATGAAGTGAACGGCAGCGCGCCGGTGGTGGCGCACATTGGCGAGATCTCCACGCGTGAAACCATTCGCCTTGGGAAACAAGTGGCGAAGCTGGGCGTGGATGCGGTTTCAGTGATCACGCCCTATTTCGTGCCGCTAAAGCAGGAAGAGCTGATCGCCCACTATCGCGCGGTGGCCGATGCCATCGACCTGCCGCTGTTCCTCTACAACATTCCGGCACGCACCGGCAACACGCTGCAGCCGGAAACCGTGCGCACGTTGGCCGCGCACCCGAACATCATCGGCATTAAAGACAGCGCCGGCAGCTATGAAAGCCTGAGCGGCTTTCTGCAAGCGGCTGCAGGAATCGACAGTTTTGATGTGCTGAACGGTCCGGATTCGTTGATTCATCAGGGCTTTGTCGACGGCTGCTCGGCCTGTATTTCTGGTCTCGCTAACGTGGCGCCTAAAGAGATCAATGCGATTTGGGCACGCTTTCATGCCGGCGATATCGAAGGTTCGCGCCTGGCGCAGGAAAACGTCACCGGTCTGCGCACCGATCTGTATAGCGTGGGCTTCTCTCCCGCCGCAGTGAAAAAAGCGGTGACGCTGCTGGGCTTTGAGGTTGGCGACAGCCGCTATGCGGTGAGTTTCTCTGCCGAAGAAGAGCAGAAGATCCGCCAGATTGTGAATCAGTATTTGCAGTAATGCAGGTGCGCCGTTGGTTTGGTCACCCTAAAGGGCGACCCTGCGGCGTATGAATGCGCATATGAATGCGGGTACGAACGCACATATGAATGCGGTTTTGTAGGGTCGCCATTTATGGTGACCTGCCCAATTTGGCAGCATTTACTAATCCCGGGAAGAATCATGAAAGTCATCTGTACTTCACCGTCATTCGCCAAATACGACGCAGCGCCGATTGAGGTGCTGCAACAGCACGGTTTCGAATTGATTGCACTGCCCGCCGATGCGCCGCTGAGCGCACTTGAGCCACATCTGGCTGACACCGTAGCGATGATTGTGGCCTTTACCGACATCAATGAAGAACTGCTGGCATTAACGCCGCAACTGAAAATCGTCTGTAAGCACGGCGTTGGCGTCGACAATATCAATCTGGAAGCGACGCGCGCACGCGGTATTTACGTCACTAACGTGCCCGATGCCAACAAACACGCGGTTGCCGATTTCGCCTTTGCTTTGATCCTCAACAGCGCGCGTCAGATCACCCAAGCCGCCATTGAAACCCGCGCGGGCAGCTGGCCGCGAATTTTTGCCACCGACGTCTACGGCAAAACGTTAGGCATCATTGGGCTGGGCAATATCGGCAAGCAGGTCTCGCTGCGCGCCAAAGGCTTCAACATGCGGGTTATCGCGTTCGATTTTTATCCCGATGAGCAGTTTGCTGCCGAGCACGGCATCGAATTCGTCACGCTGGATCATCTGACCGAAACCAGCGATTTCATCACTCTGCACATGCCGCTTACCGACAAGACGCAGAATTTATTTGATGCCGCACGCCTCAAACGCATGAAGAAAACTGCCTTCCTGATTAATGCCTCACGCGGCGGCGTGGTGAACGAGCAGGATCTCTATCAGGCGTTGCTGGATAACGTGATTGCCGGTGCTGCAGCTGATGTGTTTGTGCAGGAACCGCTGAGCGAGCATCCACTGTTTACGCTCAACAACTTCATTCCCACTTCGCACATTGCCGGTTACACCGACGGCGCAATCAGCGCGATTGGTGAACGTTGCGTGTCGCAAATTGTGCAGTGCATCCAACAGGGCGAACGCCCAATCAACGTGATGAACGGGCTGGAATAACACCCCGCCTTTCTCTGTAACCCTTTTTCGAGTGGATAATTATTATGACTAACTCTGCGCGCTCGAGTCGTATCCGTTGGTGGATTGCTGGCCTGATGTGGCTGGCCATCGCCATTAACTACATTGACCGCACCGTGCTCTCGGCAGCGGCACCGCATCTGATCAAAGAGCTCGATATCAATCCTGAAATGATGGGCTTCATCATGGCGGCGTTCTTCTGGTCGTATGCGCTATTGCAGATCCCGGCGGGCTGGTTCGCCGATCGCTTCGGTCAGAAAAAAGGCCTTGGCATCGCCGTCGGCTGGTGGTCAATCGCGACCATGGCAATGGGCCTCGCAACCGGCTTTAAATCGCTGCTGGCGCTGCGTTTAGCCCTCGGCGTCGGTGAAGCCGCCGCCTATCCCAGCAACGCGGGCATTACCGCGCGCTGGTTCCCGGACCGCGAACGCGCCACGGTTTCTGGCCTGTTCGACAGCGCCTCCAAGTTTGGTGGTGCGGTGGCTATGCCGCTGATTGTCTTTATGATCGCCCTGTTCGACTGGCGTCTGACCTTCCTCGCCATTGGTGCGCTCGGTTTGTTCTGGGTGATTGCCTGGTACTTTATCTACGCCGAGAACCCGGAAGATCATAAGTCGATCAGTAAAGAAGAAGTGCGCTTCATCCGTGACGGCCAGGCGCAGAAGCACGGCGATAAAAGCGTGCGTCCGATGAAGTGGTACAAACTGCTGCGCTACCGCAATATCTGGGCGATGTGCATTGGCTTCTTCACCATCAATTACACCTCCTATTTCTTTATCACCTGGCTGCCGACCTATCTGGTGAAAGATAAAGGCATGGATTTCCTCAAAATGGGAATGGTAGCCGCGCTGCCGCTGATCTGCGGCATGGTGATTGAAGTGCTGGCGGGGTGGGCATCGGATCGTATGGTGCATAACAAAGTGCTGTCGCTGACCGCCACACGCAAACTGTTCCTCACCATCGGCCTGCTGATGGCGCTGTGCATCGGCTTTGCTCCGTTCACTGATTCGGTGTTTATGACCGTGCTGCTGCTGTGTATCGCCAAATCCGGCACCACAGTGGCGGCATCACAAGTGTGGGCCTTGCCGGGCGATGTTGCGCCGCAAAACAGCGTGTCGATTGTCGCGGGCCTGCAGAATACCGTATCCAACATGGGCGGTGCGGTGGGACCGATTATTACCGGCGCGATTGTTGGCGCAACCGGCCACTTTACCTGGGCGCTGGTGTTCTCGGCGGTGTTGGTGGTGATTGGTATTCTTAACTATCTGTTCCTGATGGGTAAAGTTGAACCTATCGTCGATGAGGAGCAGGTTTCACATTCACATTCCGTTGCAAGCGGCGCGGCACGGTAATCGGCTGGGTCGCCATGAATGGCGGCCCTACGTTATTTACCGGCGATAAACAGCCGATAAGCGGCAATCACCGCGAGAAAATCTTCGACTCCGCAAAAAGAGAGGCTCTCTTCGTCGTAATAGGTCATGCCCTCTTCCATGCCGTCATCTTCCAGCGCCAGCTGGTTGGCACGAATCATCACCTCTTCTTCATCCAGCCACAGCGTGTATTCATGTCCAACGCGCTGCCACTGATTAATAGTGCCTTTCACCTGCTGGGCGGCGGCCTCAACCTCATCCAGCAACGGCAGATTGTCTTTGACCTCTTCGTTGAACCAGTGCCCCACCGCTTCGTGGTCCATCGACATACGCACTTTGACCTGACCGGTCAAATCACGCAGAAATTCGTACTCCATGGGTTTGCCTCATACTGATGACGCGCCGTGCGGCACCGTGTTAGTGCATTTTGTGCGCAGCACGCTGAATAAAGTGGGATCGCGCTCGCATTATGCCTGGAGATGTCAGCGGAAAAAAGGGCATAAAAAAAGGGACGATCTTCATCGTCCCCTTGTTCATCCCGATAGCCGATTAAACGGCAGTCTGGAAGATCACGCTATCCGCTTTTTCAGTGTATTGTCCCAGCTGATCAAAGTTGAGATAGCGATAAGTGTCAGCCGCGGTCTTATCAACCTGCAGCATGAACTGCTGATACTCGTCCGGCGTTGGCAGCTTGCCAAGCAGCGAAGCGACCGCCGCCAGTTCAGCCGACGCCAGGAAGACGTTCGCGCCGGTACCCAGACGGTTCGGGAAGTTACGGGTTGAGGTGGAAACCACCGTCGCGCCGTCCGCCACACGCGCCTGGTTACCCATGCACAGTGAACAGCCCGGAATCTCGATACGCGCACCGCTCTTACCGAAGACGCTGTAATAGCCCTCTTCGGTCAGCTGGGCGGCGTCCATTTTGGTTGGCGGCGCAACCCACAAGCGGGTTGGCAGCTGGCCTTTATGGGCATCCAGCAGTTTACCGGCCGCGCGGAAGTGACCAATGTTGGTCATGCACGAACCGATAAACACTTCGTCGATCTTCTCGCCCTGCACGTCAGACAACCAACGCGCGTCGTCTGGATCGTTCGGTGCGCACAGAATCGGCTCTTTAATCTCGGCCAGATCGATGTCGATCACCGCCGCGTATTCCGCATCCGCATCACCTTCCAGCAGTTGCGGATCGGCCAGCCATTTCTGCATGCCTTCAATGCGGCGCTCCAGCGTACGACGATCGCCGTAGCCTTCCGAGATCATCCACTTCAGCAGCACGATGTTCGAGTTCAGGTACTCGATAATCGGCTCTTTATCCAGCTTGATGGTACAGCCAGCTGCAGAACGCTCAGCCGAGGCATCGGTTAGCTCAAATGCCTGCTCAACTTTCAGTTTCGGCAGACCTTCAATTTCCAGCACGCGGCCAGAGAAGATGTTTTTCTTACCTTTCTTCTCAACGGTCAGCAGGCCCGCTTTGATCGCGTAAAGCGGAATAGCGTGTACCAGATCGCGCAGGGTGATGCCCGGCTGCATTTCGCCTTTGAAGCGCACCAGCACCGATTCCGGCATATCCAGCGGCATTACGCCGGTCGCTGCAGCAAACGCTACCAGACCAGAACCCGCCGGGAATGAAATACCGATTGGGAAACGGGTGTGCGAGTCACCGCCGGTACCAACGGTATCTGGCAGCAGCATACGGTTCAGCCAGCTGTGGATAACGCCATCGCCCGGACGCAGCGACACGCCGCCACGGTTCATGATGAAGTCTGGCAGCGTATGGTGCGTGGTCACGTCAACCGGCTTCGGATAGGCGGCGGTGTGACAGAATGACTGCATCACCAGGTCAGCGGAGAAGCCGAGGCACGCCAGATCTTTCAGTTCATCACGGGTCATTGGACCGGTGGTGTCCTGAGAACCGACTGAAGTCATTTTTGGTTCGCAGTACGCGCCCGGACGAACACCGTCTACGCCACACGCGCGGCCAACCATTTTCTGCGCCAGTGAGTAACCACGGGTGCTGGCGGCAACATCTTTGGCTTGCACGAACACATCACTGTGCGGCAGACCCAATAACTCGCGCGCTTTGGTGGTCAGGCCACGACCGATGATCAGCGGAATACGACCGCCAGCACGGACTTCGTCCAGCAGCACGTCGGTCTTCAGCTCGAAGGTCGCCAGCACTTCATCAGTTTCGTGATTGCGCACTTCGCCTTTGTATGGGTAAACGTCGATGACATCGCCCATGTTCAGACGATCAACGTCAAGCTCGATTGGCAAGGCACCCGCATCTTCCATGGTGTTGAAGAAGATTGGAGCGATTTTACCGCCGAGGCACAGACCGCCGCCCTTTTTGTTCGGCACGTAAGGGATATCGTCGCCCATAAACCACAGCACCGAGTTGGTGGCGGATTTACGCGAAGAACCGGTACCGACCACGTCGCCAACATAGGTCAGCGGGAAGCCTTTGGTCTGCAGTGCTTCGATCTGTTTGATCGGGCCAATGTTACCAGCATCGTCGGGTTCGATGCCTTCACGGGCGTTTTTCAGCATTGCCAGCGCGTGCAGTGGAATATCCGGACGTGACCATGCATCCGGCGCCGGAGAGAGGTCGTCGGTGTTGGTTTCGCCGGTCACTTTGAACACGGTGGTGGTGATTTTTTCAGCCAGTTTTGGACGCTTCAGGAACCATTCGGCATCGGCCCAGGACTGGATAATTTTTTTCGCGTGTGGGTTACCCGCTTTGGCTTTCTCTTCGACATCGTAGAAGTTATCGAACATCAGCAGCGTGTGAGACAGGGCTTCGGCAGCGATGGGGGCTAAGGCTTCATCTTCTAACGCTTCAATCAGCGCATGGATGTTATAACCGCCCTGCATGGTGCCCAGCAGCTCAACGGCTTTTTCGCGAGTAACCAGAGGAGAGTGGGCTTCGCCCTTAGTGACAGCTGCCAGGAAACCGGCTTTAACATACGCCGCTTCATCAACACCTGGTGGAACACGATTGACCAACAGGTCGGTAAGGAATTCTTCTTCACCCGCTGGCGGGTTTTTTAGCAGTTCAACCAGCGCGGCCATCTGGGAAGCATCTAACGGCTTAGGTACGATTCCCTGGGCAGCACGCTCGGCAACGTGCTTACGGTATTCTTCTAGCACGACGTTCTCCTCGCTCTCATTGTATAGCTTTCCGGTGCACCCCTTGATGCTGTCGAACAGTAGGGTGAGGTGCCCGGTTCCGCGTGGGGCAGCATAGCAGCATTTCGCCTGATTGTTAATCTGTTTACAAAAAAGCAACATCCGTGCGTTTTTTAGCAGCTTCATCTGCAAATTGAGCGGGATCACATAAAAAAGCAGGCTTTGAAAGCCTGCTAGTTCTCATTTTCGGAGGAGAGTTTTAACGATCGACCAGCACAAACTCGCTGTCGTTATAGCGTTCACCCAGAATGTTTTCCTCGCTAAACAACTCATTCAGCGTGGCGACATCCGCATGACGTAATGCTAAATCGGCGGCGGCGCAGTTCTGTTCCAGATGGGCGATTTTGCTGGCACCGGGAATCGGCACAATATACTCGCCTTTGGCCAGCACCCACGCCAACGCCAGCTGAGCGGCGGTTGCGTCATAACCTGCAGCCATCTCAGTGAGCTGATTCACTAACTTTTGGTTATGCGCCTGCGCATCCTGCTGAAAACGCGGCAGTGAACGACGGAAGTCATCTTCCGCTAAGGTTGTGGCGGCGGGGAATTTCCCGGTGAGGAAGCCGCGCCCTAGCGGGCTATATGGCACAAAGCCGATGTTTAGTTCACGGCAGGTGGCGAGGACATCTTGCTCCGGATCGCGTGACCACAGCGAATATTCGCTTTGCAGCGCCGAAATCGGATGCACCGCATGCGCACGGCGCAAGGTGGCGGATGAAACCTCAGACAAACCGAGATACTTCACCTTCCCTTCCCGCACCAGATCGGCCATCACGCCCACCACCTCTTCAATCGACACCGCCGGATCGAGACGATGCTGGTAGAGCAGTTCGATGGTTTCCACACCGAGACGCTGCAAAGATCCTTCGACCGCACGTCGAATATGCGCCGGATCGCTATTCACCCCAGTAATTCGTTCCCAACCTTCTCCCTGATCGGTAATGCGAAAACCAAACTTGGTCGCCACTTTGATATCGCTGCGCCCTTTAATTGCTTTTGCCAACAAGCTCTCGTTGGTGAATGGACCATATACTTCTGCGGTATCAAGGAAATTCACGCCCAGCTCAAACGCCCGCGCCAGCGTGTTCAGCGCCTGTTTTTCATCGTTCTGCCCATAGGCGAAACTCATGCCCATGCAGCCTAATCCCAGCGCCGAAACCTGTAATCCCTGATTGCCTAATTGACGTTGTTGCATTGTTTAATCCTCTTCGCTGTTGGTGTTAATGTTATAAACCTCAGCAATAACGGCAACAATTGAGGCATTTTTGCCGATTTAGTGAGTAAAACTCAGCAATGAATAAATACCGTGCGTCTATGCAGGAACTGGAGATGTTTGCTGCCATCGCGCAGCATCTGAGCTTTCGTAAAGCAGCGGAGGAGCGCAATGTCACACCTTCCAGCCTGAGCCACGCGATGCGCCATTTCGAAGCGCGTTTAGGTGTGCGGCTGCTCAATCGCACCACGCGCAAAGTGGCGCTCACCGAAGCCGGTGAACGCTTTTTACAGCGCATTCAGCCTGCGCTTGCCGATCTGTCGCAAGCGGTGGATGAGCTCAACGACTGGCGCAGCGATCCACGCGGCGTATTGCGCATTAGCATGCCGCGATCGGCGGAAGCGCTGTTCTTCGATACGCTGATTTTGCCGTTCTTGCTGCGCTATCCCGAGATTACGCTGGAGATCGACAGCAACGATTCACTGCTGGATATCGTAGAGGCCGGATTTGATGCCGGCGTGCGCTACGGCGATGTGCTGGCGCAGGATATGGTGGCAGTGCCGTTTGGCACAGCGATGCGGGCGCTGGCAGTGGCGAGCCCGGCGTTTATTGCGCAGCATGGCGCGCCACAGCAACCGGCTGAGCTGCTGCAATTTCCGTGCATTGAGCGACGCTTTCCCAGTGGACGACGTTATCGCTGGGAATTCTGGCAGGATGGCCGCAAACAGGAAGTGGCGGTAAAAGGGTCGCTGGTGCTGGATAACAATGAGCGGATATTACAGGCAGCGCGCGCGGGCGTCGGCATTGCCTTTCTGCATGAAGGTACGGTGCGGGAAGATTTAATTCGCGGTGAGTTAGTAGAAATACTGGCGGACTTCACTCAGGTAGAAGAAGGCTTTTGGCTTTACTATCCGAGCCGAAAATATCTATCCGCACCGCTAAGGCATTTTATTGATTGGCTTAAAGAAATTAACCTTTAATTAAAAACATCCATTACGCGTTCTATTTAAATGGTTAGATAATATATAAATACATTAATTATAAATAATTTAAAAATTAAGGTGAAATAAAAGAAGTTTGGCGTAGACTGCCTGCGGGCGCTTGAGGCAACTTGCTTCAAGCTGAAAAGATTGAGGTGGGTTGTGGAGCGTAAAACCGTGCAGTTAACTTTCATTAACCGCACGGGCAAGCGAACTACCCTACACGTCAGAAATGTCAGGGTAGTCGCTTGCTCGTGCTAAATCAAGAGGAACGTGACTATGAAGTCAATATTCAGCAAGCTGATTATCAGCGGGCTCATTCTATTAGGATTGTGTCTGGTTAATCGCAGCTCACTCTGTGAATTACGATTACGGATATTCACTGCTGAATTATCGGCTGTTATGGCTTACGAAGCACAACAGTAAAATTCACTAGCGGGAGTTCGCTCCCGCTATTCCGGCATGACTCACAAAGTAGCTCTCGCGCCTTTTTTATTTCTTTATTTAAATAGAACCACTAATAAAAAACGGCTCCTTAAAGGAGCCGTTAATTTATTCAAAGCGGAAACTTATTTCTTTTTCGCTTTAGGGTTCGGCAGGTCAGTAATGCTACCTTCGAACACTTCGGCAGCCAGGCCGACAGACTCATGCAGCGTTGGGTGCGCGTGAATGGTCAGAGCGATATCTTCGGCATCACAGCCCATTTCAATCGCCAGACCGATTTCACCCAGCAGCTCGCCGCCGTTGGTACCGACAATCGCACCACCGATAACACGGTGAGTTTCTTTGTCGAAGATCAGTTTGGTCATACCGTCTGCACAATCAGAAGCGATAGCACGGCCTGAAGCCGCCCACGGGAAGGTGGACACTTCGTAGCTGATGCCTTTCTCTTTGGCTTCTTTCTCGGTCAGACCAACCCAGGCAACTTCTGGCTCGGTGTAAGCAATGGATGGGATCACTTTCGGGTCGAAGTAGTGCTTCAGGCCCAGATCACTTCCGCCGCTACGTGGCCTTCGTGCACACCTTTGTGCGCCAGCATTGGCTGACCCACGATGTCGCCGATAGCATAGATGTGCGGTACGTTGGTGCGCATCTGCTTGTCGACGCGGATAAAGCCGCGATCGTCCACTTCCACGCCTGCTTTACCAGCATCAAGGCCTTTACCGTTTGGTACGCGACCAATCGCCACCAGCACCGCGTCGTAACGCTGTGCATCGGCTGGTGCTTTTTTGCCTTCCATTGAGACGTAGATACCGTCGTCTTTCGCTTCAACAGCGGTAACTTTGGTTTCCAGCATCAGGTTGAATTTCTTGCTGATACGCTTGGTGAAGACTTTCACCACGTCTTTATCGGCAGCCGGGATCACCTGGTCGAACATCTCAACCACGTCAATCTCTGAACCCAACGCTTTATAAACGGTGGCCATTTCCAGACCGATAATACCGCCGCCCATTACCAGCAGACGCTTCGGCACTTCTTTCAGTTCCAGCGCATCGGTAGAGTCCCACACGCGGGGATCGTTGTGCGGAATGAATGGCAGTTCAATTGGACGAGAACCGGCCGCGATGATCGCGTTATCGAAGTTAATGGTGGTTGCGCCACCTTCACCTTCAACCACCAGCGTGTTAGCACCGGTGAATTTGCCGAGGCCAGTGACCACTTTCACTTTACGACCTTTCGCCATACCCGCGAGGCCGCCAGTGAGCTGGTTAATAACCTTCTCTTTCCACGAACGAATTTTGTCGATGTCAGTTTGCGGCTGGCCAAACACGATACCGTGCTCTTCCAGGGCTTTTGCTTCGTCGATCACTTTGGCGACGTGCAGCAGCGCTTTTGACGGGATACAGCCTACGTTCAGACAAACACCGCCGAGGGTGCTGTAACGCTCAACGATTACGGTTTCCAGACCTAAATCAGCGCAACGGAAGGCTGCAGAGTAACCTGCAGGACCTGCCCCAAGTACCACGACTTGAGTTTTAATCTCTGTACTCATCATGACCTCTTGTTTGATTACCGGCAGTCAGGAGAAAGCTTTTCCCAAGCTCTAATGCCCTATATCCGCCGGGACATTTCACCGCGAGAGTTTACAGAATTGTTAACAAACTGCCAACCGCGGCAACATTGAATGCTTACAACAAGGCCGGCTTTCGCCGGCCTTGATTAACTTCACATCACCAGACGGCGAATGTCGGACAGTGTGTTGTTGATGATGGTGATAAAGCGCGCACCATCAGCACCGTCGATCACGCGGTGGTCGAAGGAGAGTGAGATCGGCATCATCAGACGCGGCTCAAACTCTTTACCGTTCCACACCGGCTCCATCGCTGACTTGGAAACACCGAGGATAGCCACTTCAGGCGCGTTGACGATTGGCGCGAAGTGCGTGGTGCCCAGGCCGCCAAGGCTGGAGATGGTGAAGCAACCGCCCTGCATATCGCCAGCGGTCAGCTTGCCATCACGCGCTTTCTTGGAAATCGCCATCAGCTCGCGAGACAGTTCAGTGATGCCTTTCTTGTTCACATCTTTGAACACTGGAACCACCAGACCGTTTGGCGTATCGACCGCCACACCGATATTGATGTATTTCTTCAGCGTCAATTTCTGTGCATCTTCAGACAGTGAACTGTTGAAGCGTGGCATCTGCTCAAGCGCAGCAGCAACGGCTTTCATGATGAACACCACTGGCGTGAATTTCACATCCAGTTTGCGTTTCTCAGCTTCGGCATTCTGCTGTTTGCGGAACGCTTCCAGGTCGGTGATATCGGTTTTGTCGAAGTGCGTAACGTGCGGGATAACCACCCAGTTACGGCTCAGGTTGGCACCCGAGATTTTCTGGATACGGCCCAGTTCCACTTCTTCGATTTCGCCGAACTTGCTGAAGTCCACTTTCGGCCAAGGCAACAGACCTGGCAGGCTTCCGCCGCTGGCTGCTGCAGCCGGAGCCGCTTCAGCGCGTTTCACCGCATCTTTAACGTAAGTCTGCACGTCTTCTTTCAGGATGCGACCTTTACGGCCGGTGCCTTTGACTTTCGCCAGATTCACACCGAACTCGCGCGCCAGACGACGAATCACCGGCGTAGCGTGTACATAAGCGTCGTTCTCAGCAAACTCGCTTTTCGCATCTGCTTTCGCTGCTGCTGGGGCCGCTGCAGGTTTCGCTGCTTCTGCCGCCGGAGCCGCTTCCTGCTTAGCTGCAGGTGCCGCAGCCGGTGCAGCGCCTTCCACTTCGAACACCATGATCAGTTTACCGGTGCTGACTTTATCGCCAGTCGCCACTTTCAACTCTTTCACGGTACCGGCGAACGGTGCAGGCACTTCCATTGAGGCTTTGTCGCCTTCAACCACGATCAGGGATTGCTCAGCAGCGACTTTGTCGCCCACTTTCACCAGGATCTCGGTAACTTCAACTTCGTCGCCACCAATGTCCGGCACGTTGACGTCTTTCGCGCCAGAAGCCGCAGGCGCTGCAGCTGGTGCGGCTTCCTGTTTGGCTGCTGGAGCGGCAGCGGCTGGCGCTGCGCCTTCTGCTTCGAACACCATGATCAGTGAACCGGTGTTCACTTTATCGCCGGTGGCGATTTTGATCTCTTTCACCACGCCCGCGAACGGTGCCGGAACTTCCATTGAGGCTTTGTCGCCTTCAACGGTGATCAGCGACTGCTCAGCGGCAACTTTGTCGCCAACTTTGACCAGGATCTCAGTGACTTCAACTTCGTCGCCGCCGATGTCCGGTACGTTGACTTCTTTGCTGACCGCAGCAGCGGCTGCTGGAGCAGGAGCGGCTTCCGCTTTCTTCTCTTCGGCTGGCGCTGGCGCCGCTTCTGCGGCACCTTCAGCTTCAAAGATCATGATCAGTTTGCCGGTTTCTACTTTGTCGCCGGTAGAGATTTTGATCTCTTTAACCACGCCCGCCTGCGGCGAAGGCACTTCCATGGAGGCTTTATCGCCTTCCACGGTGATCAGCGACTGTTCAGCTTCAACTTTGTCGCCCACCTTGACCAGGATTTCGGTGACTTCAACTTCGTCTGCCCCGATGTCCGGTACGTTAATTTCGATAGCCATTACTCTCTTACCTCTTAAGCCAGACGCGGGTTAACTTTATCGGCGTCGATATTGAACTTGGTGATTGCTTCTGCCACCACTTTCTTATCGATTTCGCCGCGTTTAGCCAGCTCACCCAGCGCAGCCACAACCACATACGATGCATCCACTTCGAAGTGGTGACGCAGGTTTTCACGGCTGTCGGAACGACCGAAGCCATCGGTACCCAACACGCGATAATCGCTAGAAGGTACGTAGCTGCGAACCTGTTCTGCGAACAGCTTCATGTAGTCGGTTGAAGCGACGGCCGGTGCTTCGTTCATCACCTGAGCGATGTACGGCACGCGCGGGGTTTCTGTTGGATGCAGCATGTTCCAGCGCTCGCAATCCTGACCATCACGCGCCAGCTCGGTGAACGAGGTCACGCTGTAGACGTCAGAACCGATGCCGTAATCTTTCGCCAGGATCTGCGCGGCTTCACGCACGTGACGCAGAATTGAACCTGAACCCAGCAGCTGCACTTTGCCTTTGCTACCGTCTACGGTTTCCAGCTTGTAGATACCCTTACGGATACCCTCTTCCGCACCCTGCGGCATAGCAGGCATGTGGTAGTTTTCGTTCAGCGTGGTGATGTAGTAGTAGATGTTTTCCTGCGCTTCGCCGTACATACGCACCAGACCATCTTGCATGATGACCGCAATTTCGTACGCGTAAGACGGATCGTAAGAGATACAGTTCGGGATAGTCAGCGACTGAATATGGCTGTGACCATCTTCGTGCTGCAGACCTTCGCCGTTCAGGGTAGTACGACCTGAAGTACCGCCAACCAGGAAGCCGCGTGCCTGCATATCGCCGGCCAGCCACATCAGATCGCCGATGCGCTGGAAGCCGAACATCGAGTAATAGATGTAGAAAGGAATCATCGGCAGGTTGTTGGTGCTGTAAGAGGTCGCCGCAGCCAGCCAGGATGAACCTGCGCCCAGCTCGTTGATCCCTTCCTGCAGAATCTGTCCTTTCTCGTCTTCTTTATAGTAAGCAACCTGCTCGCGGTCCTGCGGGGTGTACTGCTGACCGTTCGGGCTGTAGATACCAATCTGACGGAACAGACCTTCCATACCGAAGGTACGCGCTTCGTCCGCGAGGATCGGAACCAGACGATCTTTGATCGACTTGTTCTTCAGCATCACGTTCAGGGCACGCACGAAAGCGATAGTGGTTGAGATCTCTTTGTTCTGCTCTTCCAGCAACGGACGGAACTCTTCCAGCGTAGGCATTTCCAGCTTCTCGCTGAACTCCGCCTGACGGGTTGGCAGGTAGCCGCCCAACTTCTCACGCTGACCGTGCAGATAGTTGTACTCTTCAGAACCTTTCTCGAAGGTGACGTATGGCAGCTCTTCGATTTTGTCGTCGGCAACCGGCACATTGAAGCGATCGCGGATGTAGCGAACGCCATCCATGTTCATCTTCTTAACCTGGTGCGCGATGTTTTTACCTTCGGCAGTGTCACCCATACCATAACCTTTGATGGTATGTGCCAGAATCAGCGTTGGCTGACCTTTGGTGTCCTGCGCTTTTTTCAGTGCAGCGTAGACTTTCTTCGGGTCGTGGCCGCCGCGGTTCAGCGCGAAGATCTCTTCGTCTGACCAGTCTTTCACCAGAGCTGCGGTTTCCGGATATTTACCGAAGAAGTGCTCACGCACGTACGCGCCGTTACGGGATTTGAATGTCTGATAATCGCCATCAACGGTTTCGTTCATCAGTTGGATCAGCTTGCCGCTGGTGTCCTGACGCAGCAGTTCATCCCAACGACCGCCCCAAATCACTTTGATCACGTTCCAGCCAGCACCGGCAAAGATGCCTTCCAGCTCGTTGATGATCTTACCGTTACCGGTGACCGGGCCATCCAGACGCTGCAGGTTACAGTTGATGATGAACACCAGGTTGTCCAGTTTCTCACGGGTGGCGATGGTGATCGCACCTTTGGATTCCGGCTCATCCATCTCGCCATCACCAAGGAAGGCGTAAACGGTTTGTGCTGAGGTGTCTTTCAGACCACGGTGTTCCAGATACTTCAGGAATTTCGCCTGATAGATCGCGTTCAGTGGACCCAGGCCCATCGAAACGGTTGGGAACTGCCAGAAGTCCGGCATCAGTTTCGGGTGCGGGTAAGAAGAGAGACCTTTGCCCTGCACTTCCTGACGGAAGTTGTTCATTTGATCTTCGCTCAGACGACCTTCAAGGAAGGCGCGCGCGTAGATACCTGGAGAAATGTGACCCTGGAAGAAGACCAGATCGCCGCCGTCTTTATCGCTACGTGCGCGGAAGAAGTGGTTAAAGCACACTTCATAAATGGTCGCGGAAGATTGGAAGGAGGACATATGGCCGCCCAGCTCCAGATCTTTCTTCGACGCACGCAGCACCGACATGATGGCGTTCCAACGAATTGCGGAACGGATACGACGTTCAAGAGAGGTGTTGCCCGGATAGTCCGGCTCATCTTCAACAGCAATAGAGTTAATGTAGTTGCTGATTGCAGAGGAACCTGCGGCAACTTTCACGCCACCTTTGCGTGCTGCACTCATTACCTGATCAATCAGATACTGCGCGCGCTCAACACCTTCTTCACGGATGACCGATTCGATCGCTTGTAGCCAATCACGAGTTTCGATCGGATCCACGTCATTCTGTAAACGTTCTGACATGGGGTGTATTCCTTATCTGTGTCTAATACGTTGAAATTATCAGGAGCCTGTCTGCTTGTGCTTTGCTTCTGGTTCACAGCACAAGAAGACAGGCCCGTCGTGTTTTCCGCACGTTCGTTGCCGTGCGTTATTCCTTACGTTGCTGTAAACGACGCAGGGAGCGTTCACGACGACTCTGCTCCCGACTTCTATCCAGCAAGATTTCCTCAATGAACGCCAGGTGACGATGAGATGCCTCGCGTGCTTGTTCTGGCTCACGCGCCACAATCGCCTCGAAGATACTGGCGCGGTGACCGCTCACTTTCGCCAGCATTTCCCGACGAGCGTAGAGCAATTCAAAATTCTGACGGACGTTTTGTTCCAGCATAGGGCCCATGGAACGCAGCAGATGCAGCAGCACCACATTATGGGCCGCTTCTGTGACAGCGATCTGATACTTCATCACTGCATCGGCTTCGGCGTCGAGATCGCCGCTGTCCTGTGCCTGCTGAATATGAACATGGCAGTCGCGGATGCGCTGCAGATCTTCATCGGTGCCACGCAGTGCCGCGTAATAGGCAGCAACGCCTTCCAGCGCGTGGCGGGTTTCCAGCAGGTCAAACTGAGATTCTGGATGTTCGGCAAGCAGACCGACCAGCGGGTCGCTCAGGCTTTGCCAGAGATTTTTTTGGACGAAGGTGCCGCCACCCTGACGACGTAGCAACAGGCCTTTGGCTTCCAGGCTCTGAATTGCTTCGCGCAGGGATGGACGTGAGACATCAAACTGTTTCGCCAGTTCACGCTCAGGGAGCAGCTTTTCACCCGGCTGGAGCGTCCCTTCCATAATGAGGGATTCCAGCTGCTGCTCAATCGCATCGGAGAGCTTGGGTTGGCGAATTTTACTGTAGGCCATCTTCCCTTCTTATCAGCCAAACGTCCGGAGTAAATTGGTAATACCAATTGAAAAATGGTGCCGGTAAAGTAACAAAGTATTCACCTTGTGTCTATATGGCGGGCTTCACACTTCCGGGGGCGATAGCAATGGCGCTGCACTAACTTACCGGAATAAGGGAGGAAAATGTTGGCCTGCGGCAAATGTTAAATAATTGTGTTTTTACCAAACCTTACACTGAGTTAGCGAAGTCAATGCGACATAACCATAAGCGAAAGCTATTCGTGTTCACGGTTTTTTCATGGCAGAAATAATGCGACGGGCGCGCAGAGGATGCTGCTGCTTTTTCAGTCATCTCTCAGCACAAAAAGCAAAAGCAGGTGCAAAGCGGCGCGCTTATCACTATTCTGAACGCCGTGGTAGCTCATGCATGCACACAGCACGCCAGATACCGTAAAGAAAAGAATACATTAGGGTAAACAGCCTTACAGTGCGCGCACTGCAGGTGCACAATAACAACATCACGAGGTTTGTATGGAACAACAGCATGGCGACACGCTGCATCGCGGCTTAAAGAATCGCCATATTCAGCTGATTGCGCTGGGCGGAGCCGTAGGTACTGGCCTGTTTCTGGGCAGCGCGTCAGTGATTAAATCGGCCGGTCCTGCCGTGATTCTCGGTTACGCGATCGCCGGTTTTATTGCCTTTCTGATTATGCGCCAACTGGGCGAAATGGTGGTTGAAGAGCCGGTTGCCGGCAGCTTCAGCCACTTCGCCTACAAATACTGGGGCAACTTCGCAGGTTTCGCCTCGGGCTGGAACTACTGGGTGCTGTATGTGCTGGTGGCGATGGCTGAGCTGACCGCCGTCGGTAAATACGTGCAGTTCTGGTGGCCAGATTTCCCAACCTGGGCCACGGCTGCCATCTTCTTTGTGCTGATCAACGCCATCAACCTGACCAACGTGAAAGTGTTTGGTGAGATGGAGTTCTGGTTCGCGATTATCAAAGTGGTCGCGGTCATCGGCATGATCCTGTTTGGTGGCTGGTTGCTGTTTAGCGGCAACGGCGGCCCACAAGCGAGCGTCAGCAATCTGTGGGATCAGGGCGGCTTCCTGCCACACGGTATGACCGGCTTAGTGATGATGATGGCGATTATCATGTTCTCGTTTGGTGGTCTGGAGCTGGTGGGTATCACCGCTGCGGAAGCGGATAATCCACAAGAGAGCATTCCGAAAGCCACCAATCAGGTGCTGTGGCGTATCCTGATTTTCTATATCGGTTCACTGGCAGTGCTGCTGTCGCTGCTGCCGTGGACGCGCGTAACGCCGGATACCAGCCCGTTCGTACTGATCTTCCATGAGCTGGGCGATGCCTTTGTGGCCAACGCACTGAACGTGGTGATCCTGACGGCGGCGCTGTCGGTCTACAACAGCTGCGTTTACTGCAACAGCCGCATGCTGTTCGGCCTCGCGCAACAGGGCAACGCGCCGAAAGCGCTGCTGAAAGTTGATAGCCGTGGCGTGCCGGTCGCGACCATTCTGGTCTCAGCCGTAGCGACCCTGCTGTGCGTACTGATCAACTACCTGATGCCGGGCGAAGCCTTTGGCCTGCTGATGGCGCTGGTGGTCTCTGCGCTGGTGATCAACTGGGCGATGATCAGCCTCGCGCATCTGAAGTTCCGTAAGAAGAAAGACCAGCAAGGTGTGACCACACGCTTCAAAGCGGTGCTCTATCCGCTGGGTAACTGGATCTGCCTGGTGTTCCTCGCCGGTGTGCTGGTGATCATGCTGATGACGCCGGGTATGGCGATTTCGGTATGGTTAATCCCGGTCTGGCTGGTGATTCTGGCTATCGGTTACACCATCAAGAACAAACTACAGAAAGCGTAATGTTGTTCCCTGCCCGGCACGCGGTTGCCGGGCAGCACTTCGGATCTGGCTCACACTTTTCCCCGCCCGCGCGTTTTGTCCATCTACCCGACCATTTGCTCCCCAGCAGATTACTGATTTTGCACAGATAATTTGTGCTCATCATATCGCTGGAGACGATCAATGAAAGGAGCTGCCCTCTCGTTCAGGGAGAAACTGGGATATGGCATGGGCGATGCCGGATGTAACATGATTGGCGGTGCCATCATGTTGTTCCTCAATTATTTCTACACTGATGTATTCGGTTTAGCCCCGGCGCTGGTCGGCACGCTGTTGCTCTCGGTACGCGTGCTCGATGCCATCACCGATCCGATCATGGGCGCGATTGCCGACCGCACGCAAAGCCGCTGGGGCCGTTTCCGCCCGTGGCTGCTGTGGGTTTCCGTGCCTTACGTGCTGTTTAGCGTGTTGATGTTCACCACGCCGGAGTGGAGCTACGACAACAAGGTCATCTGGGCGTTTGTCACCTACTTCCTGATGTCACTCACTTACACCGCCATCAACATTCCTTACTGCTCGCTGGGCGGCGTGATTACCAACGATCCGGGTGAGCGCGTTTCCTGTCAGTCTTATCGCTTTGTGATGGTGGGCATTGCCACGCTGATCCTCTCACTTTCGCTGCTGCCGATGGCTGAATGGTTTGGCGGCGACAACAAAGCACGCGGCTATCAACTGGCGATGAGCGTGCTGGCGCTGATTGGTTTGGTGATGTTCCTGTTCTGCTTTGCCACGGTGCGTGAGCGTATTCGCCCTGCCACGCCAAGCAACGATGATTTGAAACAAGACCTGCGCGACGTATGGAAAAACGATCAGTGGGTGCGCATTCTGCTGCTGACCTTCTGCAACGTCTGCCCCGGTTTTATCCGCATGGCCGCCACCATGTATTACGTCACCTGGGTGATGGGGCAATCAACGCACTTTGCCACGCTGTTTATCAGCCTTGGCGTGATCGGCATGATGTTCGGCAGCACGCTGGCGAAAATCCTCACCGATCGCTGGTGCAAGCTCAAGGTGTTCTTCTGGACCAACATCGCGCTGGCGCTGTTCTCCTGCGGCTTCTATTGGATTGATCCGCACGCCACTGTTGCGGTGGTGATCGCCTACTTCCTGCTGAATATCCTGCATCAAATTCCGTCGCCGCTGCACTGGTCGCTAATGGCCGACGTGGATGATTACGGCGAATGGAAAACCGGCAAACGCATCACCGGCATGAGCTTCTCCGGCAACCTGTTCTTCCTCAAAGTGGGGCTGGCGGTTGCCGGGGCGATGGTCGGTTTCCTGCTGTCAATTTACGGTTACGATGCTGGCGCAAAACAGCAGGCACCCAACGCCATTAACGGCATCATGCTGCTGTTCACGGTGATTCCGGGTGTGGGATATCTGATTACCGCCGGCGTAGTGCGTTTAATGAAAGTGGATCGCAACTTAATGCGTACGATTCAGGCCGATCTGGCGCTGCGCCGTGCCCATTCACACCACGAATCCCCTATCGCGTCCTCTGCGACTGCGCAACCTGGAGAGATCAAATGAGCTGGCCCAATCCTTTTATTACTCAACGCGCCGATCCCTTTATTCTGCGCCATGCCGATGGCTACTACTTTATCGCCTCGGTGCCGGAATATGACCGACTGGAGATTCGCTATGCCTCGACGCTGGCTGGCCTGATTGAGGCAGAAGCGGTAACGGTGTGGCACAAGCCGGATACCGGCCCGTTCAGCGCGCTGATTTGGGCGCCGGAGTTGCATCACATCAACGGGCAATGGGTGATCTATTTCGCCGCCGCACCGACGCGTGCAATTAAAGATGGCCTGTTCCAGCACCGCATGTATGCGCTGGTATGTAATGATGCCGACCCGCTAAGCGGTAACTGGCAGCCCTGCCGCCGCGTACACACGCCCATCGACTCCTTCTCTCTCGATGCGACGTATTTCCAGCATCAACACAAACATTGGTATCTGTGGGCGCAAAAAGACCCGGCGATTCCCGGAAACTCCAACCTGTATCTCGCTGAGTTACTCAATCCGTGGACGTTGAAAAGCGCCCCGCTGATGTTGAGCCGACCGGAGTATGAATGGGAGTGCGCGGGATTCAGCGTCAACGAAGGACCGGCGGTAATTCAGCATGGCGACAAGCTGTTTGTCACCTATTCCGCTAGCGCGACTGATGAAAATTATTGCCTGGGAATATTAAGCATTGATGTGTTAGCCGATCCGCTCAACATCAGCGCCTGGCATAAGTCCGCGCGGCCGGTATTTGCCACCAGCTGGGATAATCAGCAATACGGACCGGGACACAACAGCTTTACGGTGGATGAGGCGGGAAGAGCAGTGCTGGTGTATCACGCGCGCAATTACACCGAAATTGAGGGCGATCCGCTATGGGATCCGAATCGCCATACGCGTTTGAAATACTTTGACTGGCGCGAAGACGGCACACCGGATTTCGGCGTGCCGCCCGCCGATCATACCAGCGTGCCGTAGATCGTCAACAGCGCGACCACCACCACCAGCACCAATGAAATACGTTTCGCTAACGCCACCGCAACCCGTGGCGTTTCGACTTTATCCATGTGCGGATCGCGTGCCAGAGAGAATTGCGCCAGGCTGGTCAGCACCTGATATTGCGGGCGATGCAGATCGCCCAACGCGGCAAACCAGGCTGGTAACGCACGTTCGCCGTGGCCGAGCAGCGCGTAAGCCACGCCAGCCAAACGCACAGGGATCCAGTCCAGCACATGCAGCAGACGATCAACGCCAGACTGCGAGCGCTCCAGCGGCGAATGATGTTTGGCCAGCCAGCTCTGCCAGGCGCGCAGAAACGCATAACCCACCAGCAGCACCGGGCCGTAAGGTCCGCCGACCACAAACCAGAACAGCGGAGCAAGATAGAAACGGAAGTTAATCCAAATCAGCGCGTTTTGCAGTTCACGCAGGAACTCGCGCTCGCTGCACTCGACCGGCACACCGTGAATCAGCGTCAGTTCGGCCGCCATCGCCTGATGCGCCGCTTCATCGTCATGACTCGCGGCTTTGAGATAACTGTGATAGTGCAGTCGCACCGAACCCGCGCCGATACACAGCAATCCCACCACAATCCAGAACAACAGTTGCGCCACGCCAAACAGAATGCCTTTCAGGCTCCACACCACCAGCCAGACGATCAGCATCGCTATCACTGTCATCATCAGCGTGCGCAGCAGGGAAAAACGCTGGCGGCCACGAAACAGCGGCTCAAGCCGATGATCCAGTTGCCAATGCTCACCCAACTTAAAAAGGCGTTCCCAACCTAAAACTAATAACAAGCTAAACAACGTCATACCTGCTCCTGCTGTCTCAGGGATTCTCCTGCCTGATGGATTCTTTATAGCGCAACCAGTCAAAAGAGGAACCGGGATCGGTTTTCCGCTCTGGTGCGATATCGCTATGGCCGGTGATGCGCGCAGGCGTCAACGGATAGTGCTGCAACAGCAGGTGCGTCACCTGTTGCAATGTCGCGTACTGCGCATCGGTATAGGGCAGCGTGTCGGTGCCTTCCAGTTCAATGCCCATGGAAAAATCGTTGCAGCTTTTGCGGCCTTCAAACTGCGACACGCCGGCGTGCCAGGCGCGCTGATCGAAAGAGACGTATTGCACCAGCTCACCGTCGCGGCGGATTAAACAATGCGCCGCCACGCGTAAATGGGCGATGTCCGCAAAATAGGGATGCGCATCGGCAGGCAACGTGCCGCTAAACAAACGATCGATCCACGGCCCGCCAAACTCACCGGGCGGTAAGCTGATGTTATGAATCACCAACAGCGAGGGCACTTCATCATTTGGACGCTGATTGAAGTGTGGTGAAGGTACTTTACGTGCGCTGGTAATCCAGCCCTCTTCCAGTTTCATGCTGTTAAATCCTAAGCAAAATCAGGCTGAGAATAACATGTTTCACCCAGCAGACTTGCGACTTAATGCGCCGCTACAGGTGAGTTCAGGATACTAAACATTTCACCGCGAGCAACTGGCAATGACCGATAAATCAGGCTAAGGTGAGCGCACGAAATCTCGTCTTGTGGAGTGGCAAAACCATGGCAACGCGTCGTTACGATCCCGATCATCGCCGTCAGGAACTGATTAAACGTATTGAACAGGATATTCCGGAAGCCGTTGCCCGTGCGCTTCAGGAAGATTTAGGCGGCGAAGTAGATGCAGATCGCGATATCACCGCGTTGCTGCTGCCGGCTGAAAAACAGGCGGTGGCAAAAGTCATCACCCGTGAAGCCGGTGTTTTTTGTGGTAAACGCTGGGTGGAAGAAGTCTTTATCCAGCTTGGTAATAAAGTCACCCTTACCTGGCATGTTGAAGATGGACAAACGCTGGTTGCCGATCAGCTGCTGTTCGAGCTTACCGGCCCGGCGCGTCTGCTGTTAACCGCAGAACGCACCGCGCTCAATTTCGTGCAAACGCTGTCCGGCGTGGCCACCGAGGTCAGCCGTTATGTCGCCCTGCTGGCAGGCAGCGAAACGCAGCTGCTTGATACGCGCAAGACCTTGCCAGGCCTGCGTACCGCGCTGAAATATGCAGTGCTGTGCGGTGGCGGTAATAACCATCGTTTAGGCCTGTCGGATGCTTTTCTTATCAAAGAGAACCACATTATCGCCAGCGGCTCGGTGCGTAACGCCGTAGAAAAAGCGCTGTGGCTGTCGCCTGATGTGCCGATAGAAGTTGAAGTCGAATCGCTGACGGAACTGCAGGATGCCATCGATGCTGGAGCGGACATCATCATGCTCGATAACTTCAGCCTTGAAATGATGCATGAAGCGGTTGCGCTAACCAACAAGCGCGCGCTGCTGGAAGTCTCTGGCAACGTAACCGAAACCACGCTGCCGCAAATTGCCCAGACCGGCGTTGATTATGTTTCTGTCGGCGCGCTGACCAAACATGTGCGTGCGTTGGATCTGTCGATGCGTTTTCGCGAGCTGTAATGCTCTAATTCTGCCGCCTGTTAGCGCGGCAAATATGCGAGATGGCTTCCAAAACGCTGTTATCTCCGCTGTAATCCTGACGATTCTCTGCGTGATGCTTTCCAGCCTCGCGCAGGGCTGACTACCGCTTTCCCTCGCCCTTTTCTACCGTAGCGGCTCCACAACAAGGAGCTTCACTATGGACAGACAACGCGGTTTTACCCTAATCGAATTGATGATTGTGATTGGCATCGTCGCCATTCTCAGCGCCATCGGTTTACCGGCCTACCAAAACTACCTGCAACGCGCAGCACTCACCGACATGCTGCAAACCATGGTTTCGTACAAAACAGCCGTAGAACTCTGCGCCATTGAGCGTGGCGGACCTGCGCAGTGTCAGGCAGGACAACGCGGTATTCCGGTGGCCAAAGGTTCGCGCTATGTGGCAACGCTCAGCGTAGTTAACGGAACCATCAGCCTGACCGGCCAGGAAAGTCTCAGCGGATTGACGGTTGAAATGCTGCCAATCTGGAGCGCAACCGATGGCACGTTGAGCTGGCAACGCAGCTGCACCAGCGATAACAGCAGCCTGCGCGATAGCTGCCTCGAGCAGTTCCGCTTTGCTGATAAGGATGCCAACTGATGGACAATCCTAATAGTGCGCTGAATGCGTTGTGCGCACGTTATCAGGCGGTGATTCTGCATCACGACGCTACGCTGCTGCGCGTTGCAGTAGCCGACACGCCCGACCCGCTGCTGCTGGAGGCGTTACAGTTCGCCAGCCAGTGCAAGGTGGATGTCGAGTGCTGGCCTGCAGCACGTCTTGAGCAGTTACTGCACGAACCGGATGCCGTCGCCGCACCGCGAGAACACGCCAGCGCAGAGTCCGCGATTAACGCGGTCGATCAGATTTTGCGCCAGGCCATTCAGCGCCGCGCCTCAGATGTGCATTTCGAACCGCAGCGCCATGGATTGCGGGTGCGTCTGCGCATCGATGGCGTGTTGCACAAACTGCCTCCGCCCTCTGAAACACAACCCGCTGCGATCCTGGCGCGTTTGAAAATCCTCGGTGGATTGGACATCGCTGAACGACGTCTACCGCAGGACGGACAGTTTACGCTGGAAATAGACGACAAACTGGCAGCGTTCCGTCTTTCAACGCTGCCGGTAAGCCAGGGTGAAAAAGCCGTGGTGCGACTGCTGCAAAGTGAAAACAGCGCCATCACGCTCGATAAACTCGGCATGCCCGCCGCCCAGCTGCGTTTGCTGAAAAGTGCGCTGGCGAAACCGCAGGGTTTGATTCTGGTCACCGGCCCGACCGGCAGCGGTAAAACCTTCACGCTCTATAGCGGATTAAGCGCGCTGAACGTGCCGGAAAAGAATGTATGCAGCGTGGAAGATCCGGTTGAGATCCCGCTGGATGGCATCAATCAAACGCAGATCCAACCGCGCAGCGGGCTTGATTTCAATCGTGTACTGCGCGCCCTGCTGCGCCAGGATCCTGATGTGATTATGGTAGGGGAAATTCGTGATGCCGAAACGGCCAGCATCGCCGTCAAAGCCGCGCAGACCGGCCATCTGGTGCTTTCCACACTGCATACCAACTCAACCGCCGAAACGTTGACGCGCCTGCGCCAGATGGATATTCCCGGCTATCTGCTGGGTCCCGCTTTGCAGTTGGTGGTGGCGCAGCGTCTGGTCAGGCGCCTGTGCGTGCATTGTCGCCAGCCGGGACAAGCTATCGCCCATCTGCCAGCCGAACTCTGGCCGGGTACGCTGCAAACCTGGCGAGCGCCCGGCTGCGATCACTGCTTCTCCGGCTATTACGGGCGGCTGGCGCTGTTTGAAGTCTTGCCGGTAACCAGCAAATTGCAAAATGCTATATCGGCTGATATGCCGCTGGAACATCTGCTCATGCTGGCAAATGAACAGGGAATGAAAACCTTGCTGGCTGCGGGGCTGGAAGCGGTAAGTCGCGGCGATACGTCCTTTGAAGAGATGCAGCGCGTGGTGGGATTGGGCGATGGCTAATCTCTATCATTTCCGCTGGCAGGCGCTCGATACCATGGGCGTGCTGCAGGAAGGCGAATCACTCAATGCCAGCCAGGATACGTTGCTCAATCAACTCTCCGATCGCGGCATGCTGCCGGTGAGCTGGCAGCGTGGAAAATGCTGGCGTTCGCGCGACTGGAAGTGGCAGCAGAAAATCGACCTGGTGCGGCAACTGGCGACGCTGCTGAAGGCCGGCTTGCCGCTGGCGGAAAGTTTGATTCTGTTGGCAGAAGGCCATCCCCATGCCGGTTGGCGGGTATTACTTAAGGGATTGCAGCGCCGCGTTATCGCCGGTGAGCCCTTCTCGCAAGCCTTGCAGGAGTGGCCGCAGATCTTTCCACCATTGTTTCCCGCTTTGATGCAAGTGGGTGAGCTAACCGGCCAGCTCGATGAGTGCTGTCGCCAGTTGGCACAGCAGCAAAGTAAACAGCAATACTTACGGCAGAAAGTGGTCAAGGCGCTGCGTTATCCGCTGTTTATTTTGCTGGTGGCGCTGGCGGTCAGTGCTGGCATGCTGCTGTTTGTTTTGCCGGAGTTTGTCTCCGTCTATGCCAGCTTTGATGCACCGCTGCCCGCTTTTACTGCCGCAGTGATGTCGCTCTCAGAACTGCTGCAAAAAGCTGCACTGCCGCTGTCGCTGATATGCGCCGTATTTATCGGGATTGTGCAGCAAATTTATCGTCGTTCAGTAGCGTGGCAAAAGCGCGTCCATCAATGGCTGCTGCGCATGCCGCTGTTATCGCCGCTGTGGCGCGGCGGGCAGCTCAGCCAGATATACGCCATCCTGCAACTTACGCAGCAATCCGGTTTAACCTTGCTGCAAAGTCTGCAGGCAGTTGAGGTGACGCTGGTTTCCCGGTTGTGGCGCGATGCCATCATTCAGTTGCAGCAGCACATTGCTGCGGGTGCGCCGCTGCATCAGGCGCTGCAACAACATCTGCTGTTCACTCCCCTTTGTGCCCAGCTAATCCGAGTGGGCGAAGAAGCGGGTGCGCTGGATGTGATGCTGGCACGTCTGGCGGAATGGCATGAAGCACAAACGTTAGCGCGCGCTGATGCTCTGGCGGCATCGCTGGAACCGATGATGATGGTGGTAATTGGCGGAATTGTTGGCACGTTAGTGATTGCGATGTATCTGCCGGTATTTGGTCTTGGCGATGCAATTCGCTAACGGGCACGCGCGATGCGCGCCCGATGTCTGAGATCAGCGAGTGAACACGCGGTTCTCTTGTTCAGCGACGCGGATAAAGGTTGTGCGTTTCGTCAGCTCTTTCAATCGTTCGGCACCGACGTAGGTACAGGCTGAGCGCAAGCCACCGAGGATATCTTTAACCGTCTCCTCAACCGGGCCGCGCACCGGTAGGCGCACGGTTTTTCCTTCCGCCGCACGGTATTGCGCAACACCGCCAACGTGGCGTTTCATTGCCGATTCGGAGCTCATGCCGTAGAACAGCATAAATTTCTCGCCCTGCTCTTCAACGACGGTTCCTTCGCACTCGTCGTGGGCCGCAAGCATGCCGCCGAGCATGGTGAAGTCTGCGCCACCACCAAAAGCTTTGGCAATGTCACCCGGAACCGAGCAGCCGCCGTCGCTGACGATCTGTCCGCCTAAGCCGTGTGCCGCATCGGCGCACTCGATAACTGCCGAAAGCTGAGGATAGCCAACGCCAGTTTTAACGCGTGTGGTGCAAACCGAGCCGGGACCAATGCCCACTTTGACAATGTCTGCGCCAGACAAAATCAGCTCTTCCACCATTTCACCGGTGACCACGTTACCTGCGCAGATGGTTTTACCCGGGAAGCTTTCACGCACGCGCAGCAGGAACTGAACAAAGTGCTCAGAGTAACCGTTAGCAACGTCGATGCAGATAAAGTTAAGCTGCGGTGATAGCGCCAGAATGGCGGATAACTTGGTGAAATCTGATTCTGAGGTACCGGATGAGACCATTACATGACTCAGCACCGCCGCTGGCATGCGCTGCACAAATGTCTGCCACTCTTGCACGCTGTAATGTTTATGCACTGCGGTCAGTACGTTAAAACTCGCCAGGGCTTCAGCCATCGTGAAAGTACCGACGGTATCCATGTTGGCGGCAATAATCGGTATGCCGCTCCAGTTCAAGCCTGAGTGTTTAAAGGTGAAGGTGCGTTCCAGTTCAACCTCGGAACGGCTTTTCAATGTGGAACGTTTTGGGCGGATCAAAACATCTTTAAAGCCCAATTTTAGATCTTCTTCAATGCGCATAGCTGATTATCCTGGTTAGTGACGACGAACCGCGGTTCGGGTAGCGCTCACGGCTCCAGTGTCGTTATCATACGCGCCATTCGTTCCGCGACAAGACTGCGAATTTCACTTTATTTAGGCTACAATCCCTTAAATTTAGCTGAGAAAATTGATTGTGATCATGCTCTCATCTTGCTGTGGTTAATCGCCGCTCACGATATAAATTTTGCGAGAACGTTATGCCTTATACCGTTGCGCTCACCGGCGGCATTGGCAGTGGTAAAACCACTATTGCCAACGCTTTCGCAGCGCTAGGCGTTGATATTATTGACGCTGACGTCATTGCCAGAGAAGTTGTTGAGCCTGGAACGCCGGCCTTAAAGGCGATTGCTCAGCGTCATGGAGACACCATTCTGACGGCAGAAGGCACGCTCTATCGTGCACGGCTTCGTGAAATTATTTTCCAGCAGCCACATGAGAAAAACTGGCTCAATCAATTGCTTCATCCACTTATTAATGCCCGCACGCAACAATTAAAGTTACTGGCTACTTCACCTTATGTGCTTTGGGTGGTGCCGCTGTTGGTCGAAAACGGCTTACAGCATCAGGCCGATCGCGTGTTGGTTGTGGATGTGGATACCGCCACGCAGTTGCAACGCACACAACAGCGGGATGGCATTTCGCTGAGTCAGGCGAAAAAAATTCTTGCCGCACAGGCCAGTCGCGAACAGCGCATAGCCTGTGCGGATGACATCATTGATAACAGCGGTACACCTGAGCAGGTGCTACCGCGCGTTGCTGAGCTTCACCAGCGCTATCTGCGCATGGCAGCAACCGGAAAGGATTAACATCATGAGCACAGTGGTTCTGTTTGAACACCCTTTGAATGAGAAGATGCGTACCTGGCTGCGCGTCGAATATCTGATTGATCAGTTGCATGAAACGGTGCCGGTTAGCGGTTCGGTATCAGCACTTGGCGTGTTCCGCATCCTCAGTGATTTGCTGGATATTTTTGAGCGCGGCGATATGCGCACTGAATTGCTAAAAGAACTGGAGCGCCAACAGCAAAAGTTACGCGCATGGCTGGATGTGCCGGGCATTGACGAACTGCGCGTGAATAATTTGCGTCAGCAGTTGAAGCAATACTCAAGCGAACTGATGGCGGCACCGCGCATGGGCCAACAGTTGCGAGAAGATCGCCTGGTTGCTCTGGTGCGTCAGCGTCTGAGCATTCCCGGCGGCTGCTGCAGTTTCGATCTACCAAGCCTGCATATCTGGCTGCATCAGGAGCAAGCGGTGCGAGATGTTCAGGTCAATGGCTGGCTGGAATCACTGAATCCGTTGCGTAATAGTTTGACGATGATCCTCGATTTAGTGCGTCAGTCTGGCATCTTTCGTCATCAAACCAGCCTCAACGGCTTTTATCAGGATAACGCCGAAGGATCTGATTTGCTGCGCCTGCAATTGACGCTGGAAGACGCGCTCTATCCGCAAGTCTCGGGCCACAAAAGCCGTTATGCGATTCGTTTTCTGCCGTTAGACAGCGAACGCGGAGAAGTACCAGCGCGACTGAATTTTGAATTAGCTTGTTGTTAGAGGAAGTTATGCCGGAAGAGATTATTACCGTACCTTGCCCCAACTGTCGTCGCGATGTGATTTGGGATGAGTTGAGCCCGTGGCGGCCATTCTGCAGTAAACGTTGCCAGCTGATTGATTTAGGTGAATGGGCAGCAGAAGAGAAACGCATTCCCAGCAGCGGTGACCAGATGGACAGCGATGACTGGAGCGAAGAACAGCAGTAAAAAGTAAGGGGCTTTCCGCCCCTTCACTTAAACTTCGCCAGCCACTAATCTGCTAATCAGTTCATGGTTCGCAGGCGGAAATTCATCCGCGATCAAATCCTGCTGTTCGACCCAACGCTGTGGCTGACCTTCACGGCCATAAGGCTCGCCGTTCCAGCCTTCAACCAGAAAGAAATGCAGCGTAACGCGCAGATCTTCATAACTGTGATCGGCCTGACCAATTGCGCTTGCCGATGTGACTTCAATACCGGTTTCTTCCATCAACTCACGCTTGAGCGCCTGCTCGGCAGATTCATCTTGTTCAATTTTTCCGCCAGGAAACTCCCATTTATTCGCCATATAGGAGCTTGCCGCACGCTGGGCAAGGAAGATTTGACGTTCTGTATTGCGAATGATGCCCACCGCAACCTGCAGGTGTTTCATAAGCTGGATTCCGCTTTTAATAAATGAGCGCTGAGTGTAAATCAGACATCGAGTGATGTTAACCGTTGAGAGGAAAGTGACGTCCCGCGCCGCACAAAAGCCAGTGATTAAGACATGTCGTAATGATCGCAACCGGGAATGTTGGGAATACTCGCAGCCACTTTCTTCTGCCAAACCCGATTACCTATGGAATTCAAAGAAACAACGTTTCTGGCGCAAAATACGCCGGAACAATTACAAGCCCTACGCCATCTGGTATTTCATGACATCCTGACGTTAGACAGTGCTAAGAACACCTTAACATGGTGGCCTGAACACAAAGTTATTTCGTTGAATGAAGCGCAAAAACGATTTTTCTCCTGCCTGCTGCTGCGTATTACCTCAAAGCGTCAGATTATTGCCACGGTATGGAATGAGAGCTATCCGAGCATTAGCGACAACAATTACCATCAGCTACTGTTCCAAAGTCGGGCGCTGTTGAAGCGAGCTGGCTTGCCGGATGGTCTGCTAGTGACGCTACCGTATCATGGCGTACGCCTAAACGAAGAGAAACTAATGGCGATAACACGCTAAATCGTAAGCAAAAAAAGGAGCCCGAAGGCTCCTTTTTTATCAGGCCAGACGACCGTGGCACTGTTTGTATTTTTTGCCGGAACCACATGGGCAAAGATCGTTACGCCCCACTTTACGCTCTCCGCCTTGTGCGGCTAACGCTTCGGCTGCGGCGGTGGCATCATCAACGTGGCTCAGCTGTTGCTGCTGCGCTAAACGCTCTGCTTCCTCACGGCGCTGTTGCTCCATCGCTTCCACTTCTTCTGGCATGCGCACCTGAACTTTGCTCAGGGTACTGATCACTTCGTATTTCAGTGACTCCAGCATCGCCGCAAACATAGAGAAGGATTCACGTTTGTATTCCTGCTTCGGATCTTTCTGCGCATAACCGCGCAGATGAATACCCTGACGCAGATAATCCATCGCCGCAAGATGCTCTTTCCACAACGAATCCAGCGTTTGCAGCATCACGCCTTTCTCGAAGTTGCGCATCATCTCTTCGCCGACCACTTCTTCTTTGGCAGCATAGTTTTCCGCAGCGTGAGTCATGATGCGTTCGCGCAGCGTCTCTTCATGAAGATCAGGCTCTTTATCCAACCACTCAGCAATAGGCAGATTCAGATCAAAGTCGTTACGCAGACGCTCTTCCAGACCGGCAACATCCCACATCTCTTCCAGTGACTGCGGCGGAATGTAGGTATCAATGGTGGTTTTGTAGACGTCTTCACGAATGCTGTTGATGGTTTCAGACACATCAGACACATCCAGCAGTTCGTTACGCTGGCTGTAGATGGCGCGACGCTGATCGTTAGCAACGTCATCGTATTCCAGCAGCTGTTTACGAATATCGAAGTTGCGGCTTTCCACTTTACGCTGAGCGTTGGCAATCGCTTTGGTCACCCATGGATGTTCAATTGCTTCGCCTGGCTTCATGCCCAGTTTACGCATCATGTTTGATACGCGATCTGAAGCAAAGATACGCATCAATGCATCTTCCATCGACAGGTAGAAGCGTGAAGAACCAGCATCACCCTGACGACCCGCACGACCACGCAGCTGGTTATCGATACGGCGAGATTCGTGACGTTCAGTACCAATGATGTGCAGACCGCCCGCAGCCAGCACCGCATCGTGACGCAGTTTCCACGCCTCTTTCATCGCCTGAATCTGTTCTTCGGTTGGCTCGTCCATCGCGGCAAGCTCAGCCTGCCAGCTACCGCCCAGCACGATATCGGTACCACGACCGGCCATGTTGGTTGCGATGGTAACCGCTGCAGGTTGACCCGCCTGAGCAACGATATCCGCTTCGCTGGCGTGGAATTTGGCGTTCAGCACGCTGTGCTTGATGCCCGCGCGCGTCAGTTCGTTGGAAACGACTTCCGATTTCTCAATCGAAATGGTACCTACCAACACCGGCTGCCCTTTGGCGGTACAGGCACGGATGTCTTCGATAATGGCGTCGATCTTCTCTTTCTCGGTCATGTAGACCAGATCGGCCATATCTTTACGCACCATCGGACGGTTGGTTGGCACCACGATAGTGTCGAGCTTATAAATGGAGCTGAATTCAAATGCTTCTGTATCTGCGGTACCGGTCATACCGGCCAGTTTCTCGTAGATACGGAAGTAGTTCTGGAAGGTGATGGAAGCCAGCGTCTGGTTTTCATTCTGGATTTCCACGCCTTCTTTCGCTTCAACCGCCTGATGCAGACCATCTGACCAGCGGCGACCTTGCATGGTACGACCGGTGTGCTCATCAACGATGATCACTTCGCCATCTTTAACGATGTAATCAACATCGCGAGTGAAGAGTGCATGAGCACGCAGCGCCGCAGTAACGTGGTGCATCAACATGATATTTGTCGGTGAGTAGAGTGACTCGCCTTCTACCATGATGTTTTGGCTTACCAGCAGCTCTTCAACTTTTACCAGACCGCGCTCGCTCATGTGTGCCTGGCGCGCTTTTTCATCGACCCAGAAATCACCTTCGCCCTGGAAGGTTTCAGAGTCTTCTTTTTCCTGACGCACCAGATGCGGGATGATCTTATTAACTTTGGTATACAGCTCAGAACTGTCTTCAGCTGGACCAGAGATGATCAGTGGCGTACGCGCTTCATCGATCAGGATTGAGTCGACTTCATCCACCAATGCGTAATGCAACTTACGCTGCACGCGCTCTTCCGGGCTGAACGCCATGTTGTCGCGCAGGTAGTCAAAGCCGTATTCGTTATTGGTGCCGTAGGTAATATCAGCGGCATAAGCTGCACGCTTCGCCACGGCCGGCATGTTTGGCAGGTTAATGCCGATGGTCAGGCCAAGGAATTCAAACAGTGCACGGTTATTTTCGGCGTCACGCTGCGCCAGATAGTCATTGACGGTAACAACGTGCACACCTTTGCCACTCAGCGCATTCAGATAAGCGGGTAAGGTCGCGGTCAGGGTTTTACCTTCACCGGTACGCATCTCTGCGATGCAGCGCTCGTTGAGCACCATGCCGCCAATCAGCTGCACATCAAAGTGACGCATACCGAATACGCGTTTACTCGCTTCACGTACGGTGGCAAAGGCTTCTGGGATCAGGCTTTCAAGGCTCTCGCCTTTTTTCAGACGCTCACGGAACAGGTCAGTTTTCGCTTTCAGTTCATCGTCAGAGAGCTTAACGAAATCCGGCTCCATCTTATTGATGACATCTACGATTTTACGCATACGGCGCAGAGTACGATCATTGCTGCTGCCGAACACTTTAGTTAACAATTTGATTAACATGATAAATTTTTCTCAATTCAGCCGTGGTCTCACGGACTGCAAAATCTGATACAGGATGTGGAAAAAACGTTAGCAGTTAAGCAATGAAAGGCCCGGCGCGGATGCCATGAATAGCAGCCTGCCAATCAGCAGAGGAATGGATTTGTGGTTCGTTGTGGCGCAGGTTTTGTTGCGGCTCAACAACAGTTAGCGCTTGCGCGGGAGAAGTCAGCAGCGCCTGAAGCGAACCAATCAGCGCCAGCTTTTGTGCCGCCAGCGGCACAGCTTGATCGGCCTCCGCCTGAGCGGGCGGCGTCATGCTAAACGAAAGGTGGCGAATAACCGTGCGAATCGCATGCTGGTGCCAGTAATCGACGTTGAAGTTAGGTCGACGCGCGCTTTCCTGCAGACGAATCAGATGATCAAAGTGGACAACATTGCCGACAAACAGGCTGCTGATCGGCGAATCATTTGCTTTGGGCTCAGCACTTTGCGCGCAGGCAGGCAAACCTAGACTGGCCGCCACCATCCCCAACAGGAGATGTGGCCAGAAATAGCGTCTGCCTAATTGTCGCCAGCGTGAGAAAATCCCGATCACAATCCGTCCACAATGCATTGAATAAAGTGATAAAGCGGTCGCCAAAATTAGCGTTACCCAGCTTATATGAGCGCCAGATGATAGCACTTATGTGGGGCTTCGACACCAGTGATTAAAGGGGCTTCGGCGGAATTCACGTTTTTTTGTACAGGGTTTCGCCACTCACTACAGCGAATTGAGATCGGTTTGGCAGGATTAAAAGCGAGGCAATAAAAAACGGCAAGTTCAACTGACCGGAGAGGGTGTCAGCGAAACCTGCCGTTTTATGTCTGACTTAGGCCAGAACTAAATTTGGTGCTTTGAATGCCAGCGGCAGTTCAGCTTCATCTTCGAAGGTCGCCCATTCCCAGGCTTCCTGCTTAGCCAGAACCGCTTGCAGCAACTTGTTGTTCAACGCATGGCCAGATTTAAAGGCGGTAAACGCGCCGATAACATTGTGGCCGCACATGAACAGGTCGCCGATCGCATCGAGCATTTTATGACGAACAAATTCGTCTTCAAAGCGCAGACCGTCTTCGTTTAATACGCGGAAATCATCGAGGCCAATCGCACAATCTAAACTACCGCCCAGGCACAGGCCTTTAGACTGCAGATATTCGATTTCACGCATAAAGCCAAAAGTGCGCGCACGGCTGATTTGGCGGACAAAGTTCTCAGCCGAGAAGTTGAGCTGGTAACGCTGCGAGCTTGAGTCGATCGCTGGATGTTTGAAGTCGATAGTAAAGTCGAGTGAGAAACCGTTATACGGTTTGATCTCGGCCCACTTATCGCCATCTTCCACACGCACCGTTTGCTTGACGCGCACGAATTTCTTCGCGCTGTTCAGCTCTTCGATGCCTGCGTCCATCAGCAGATAGACAAAAGGCGCGGCACTGCCATCCATAATCGGGATTTCCGGTGCATCAACTTCAACAATAATGTTGTCAATACCTAAGCCCGCCAATGCGGCGTTCAGATGTTCAACTGTTGAAATACGCACGCCTTCATCATTCACCAGGCAAGTACTCAGCATGGTGTCGCGCACATATTTTGCATCAGCCGGGAAATCTACCGGTGGATTCAAGTCAGTGCGACGATAGATGACCCCGGTGTTAGCCGACGCAGGGCGTAACGTCAGTGTGACTTTCTTGCCGGTATGTAAACCGACACCAGTCGCCTGAACAATACGTTTTAATGTCCTTTGTTTGATCATCGCTTTATCTCGCAATATTACCTGTCCGACCGCTAGTATAAATTACCAGCGGGCGAATACTTTAGCACAAAGAGCGGAGAATCCCAATTCTCGGGATATTCTTAGTCTGCCTGCTTACGCAAGAAGGCTGGAATATCAAGGTAATCGGGTTCTTTGCTGGATGCCGCCGGTTGGTCATTTACCACTTTCGCAGCCGGTTTCTGCTCCTGCGGCAGCGGCGCCATGCCGTGCTGCTGGTAGCGATGATCCATCACTGGCTGAGTGGCCGGCTTGTTGGTCACTAGAGTGATTTCAGGGCGCTTATCCATGCCGATGCCGGTTGCAACCACAGTCACACGCAGTTCATCGTTCATCTCTGGATCCAGAGAAGTACCGATAACCACGGTTGCGTTGTCAGATGCGAAGGCGCGGATGGTGTTACCCACGGTTTCGAACTCATCAAGACGCAGGTCGAAGCCCGCAGTGATGTTGACCAGCACGCCGCGCGCGCCAGACAGATCGATGTCTTCCAACAGTGGAGAAGAGATCGCCATTTCTGCCGCTTCTTCTGCACGGTCTTCACCACATGCCACGCCTGAACCCATCATGGCGTAACCCATTTCTGACATCACGGTACGCACGTCCGCGAAGTCGACGTTCATCAGGCCAGGACGCGTAATCAGTTCAGCGATACCCTGCACTGCGCCTTTCAATACGTCGTTAGCTGCGCCGAACGCATCCAACAAAGAGATACCGCGACCCAGAACTTTCAGCAGCTTGTCGTTTGGAATAGTGATCAGTGAATCGACATGCTTCGACAGTTCTGCGATACCCTGCTCAGCAAAAGCCATACGCTTTTTGCCTTCAAAGTTGAATGGCTTAGTCACCACCGCAACAGTCAGGATACCCAAATCTTTTGCCACTTCAGCCACAACTGGCGCTGCACCGGTACCGGTACCGCCGCCCATGCCTGCTGCGATGAACACCATGTCTGCACCATCCAGCGCAGCACGCAGTGCTTCGCGATCCTCTTCTGCAGAGTTACGACCCACTTCTGGGTTCGCACCTGCACCAAGACCTTTAGTGATATTGGTCCCGATCTGGATCGTCTGGCCGACCGCTGTCTTACGCAACGCTTGCGCGTCGGTGTTTACAGCGAAGAATTCCACACCTTCGATACGCTCGCGTACCATGTGCTCTACGGCGTTGCCACCGCCACCGCCGACGCCGATGACTTTAATCACCGCGTCATTGGTTAATTCCATAGGTTCAAACATGATTTCTCTCCGTTATGTGCCTGTCGCCTGGAGATCATAAACATTGCCAGCATGATCTCCTTTTTCAAAAATTAAAATTCTTTCTTCAGCCAGCTATTGATTCGTTTAAACCAGTTGCCCACTGAAGCACGTTTTTCCGTTTCTGCATCACCGTTCATGTGTGACTCTTTGCCGTAATGCAGCAGGCCAACTGCCGTAGAGTAATACGGCTCCTGCGCATAATCTGTCAGGCCGGTGATGTTAAGCGGCTGTCCGATGCGCACTTGCGTATGGAACACGCGCTGTGCGCAGGCTGCCAAACCTTCAATCTGCGCCGCACCACCGGTCAGCACGATACCGGCCGCCAGATGATGTTTCACGCCTTGCTGGCGCAGCTGCTCCTGTAATTGCAGAATCTCGTCGTTGACCAGATTCAACAGTTCGGTGTAACGCGGCTCAATCACTTCAGCCAGCGTTTGACGCTGCAGGCTACGTGGTGGACGTCCACCTACGCTCGGCACTTCGACATTTTCGTCTTTGCCGACAATCGAGCCCAATGCGCAACCGTGACGCACTTTAATCGCTTCTGCGTCGGTCGGCGGTGTACCAAAAGCGTAGGCGATATCGCTGGTTACCACGTTCCCGGCATACGGGATCACTTTGGTATGACGCAATGCGCCGCCAGTATAAACAGCGATATCCATTGTACCGCCACCGATATCAACAACACAGACGCCCAGCTCACGTTCATCTTCTGTCAACACTGAGAAACTGGATGCCAGGCCGGCAAAAATCAGTTGGTCAACTTTCAGGCCACAACGTTCAACGGCTTTGACAATATTTTTTGCCATATCGTTGTGGCAGGTGATCAAATGTACTTTCGCCTGCATACGCACGCCGGAAAGTCCCACTGGATTCTTGATGCCTTCCTGATAATCGATGGCATATTCCTGCGGAATGACATGCAGGATACGATGCTCATCACGCACGCGAACGGATTTCGCCGTATGCACCACGTTCTCTACATCATCCTGAGTCACTTCCTCTTCCGAAATCGGAACCATCCCGATTTCGTTCTGACAACTGATATGTTTGCCCGATAAAGCAAGGTAGACCGATGAAATCTGGCAATCCGCCATCAATTCAGCCTGATCGATGGCGCGCTGTACGCATTTCACCACCGACTCCAGATCGTTTACGCCGCCTTTATCCATGCCGCGAGACGGGCAACTGCCCACCCCAATAATATTGACCATACCATCGGGCAGAATTTCCCCAACCAGGGCGGACACCTTCGCGGTGCCAATTTCGAGTCCTACTACCAGTTTTCTGTCCGTTGCCTTGATCATTGTGGTTTAGCCTGTGCCTGGTTCTGTTGCTGATTACTGTCCTGTGGCTCTATCGGTGCAGCGGCCCAACCTACTGCGGCGCCTGAATCGTAGCGCAAATCAACATACGTGATGCGCTGGTTCTGACTCTGGCCCTGCTGCTGCAAATCCGGATAAAGCTCAATAAAACGGTTCAGACGCTTCATGGTATCGCTGCGACCTAATTCGATGCGCACATCGTCACTGGTCACTAATTGCCACGAGCGCCGCGCCGTCATCGACGCGACCTTCAGGGTAAACTTGTTAGCCTTTAACACATCACTCATGGTGTGATAGCCAGCTAACACCTCGTTTTCACTGCCTTCCGGGCCGTACAGCATTGGCAACGCTTCTTTGCCAACGTGACTGGCCGGGACGCTGAAGGAGACGCCATCGGCGTCCACCATGTGTGAGTCGTTCCAGCGTGCCACCGGAACGTACTCCACCAGATTTATCTTCAGCTCATCAGGCCACTGCTTGCGCACACTGACCTGCTTAATCCAGGGTAAACGCTCAATCTGCTGCTGGATGATATCCACGTTCTGCGACATGAAGGTTCCCGGCGCGCCAAGCGATAAAATGGCCTGGCGAATATCATCATGCGTGGTGTAGTGGGTTTGCCCGGTCACCACCAGCTTCGATAACGGCAAGCGTGACGCGTCATTCATCCACTTCAGCACCACGAGGCCGCCCGCCACCATAATGCCCAGCACAATCAGCAGGAACACCATGCCAAACAGTCGCGCACCGTTGCTACGCCCGGAGCGTGTCCGCTCCTGAGGTTCACGATTGCGTACTCGTATCGCCGCCTGAGACATATCAGTCAGCCAGCTCCAGAATACGCGCTACCAGCTGCGGGAAGCTGTATCCCGCTTGCTTCGCGGCCATCGGCACTAAACTGTGGCTGGTCATGCCAGGCGAAGTATTCACTTCCAGCAACTGGAAGTTGCCCTCGCCGTCAGCCATCACGTCGACACGACCCCAGCCGCTGCAACCCAATGCGCGCCAGGCTGACCACACCAACGTCTGTAATTCTACTTCCTGCTCGGCGCTTAATCCGCTCGGGCAGAAGTATTCAGTATCGTCAGAAATGTATTTAGCTTCATAGTCATAGAACTCGCTGGCGGTTTTAATTCTGATGGAAGGCAGAATTTGCTCACCCACGATGCCCACGGTGTACTCCGCGCCGCTCAGAAAAGCTTCGATCAGTACGTCATCATCATGACGAAAAGCTTCTTCAAGCGCTGCGGGTAATGCATCCGCATGGTTCACGCGGCTGATACCCACGCTAGAACCTTCGCAGCTTGGCTTCACAAACAGCGGTAAGCCCAGCGCCTCAATGGCGGCGGTGGTATCGGCGTCTAAACCTTGCTCATGCTGCTGACGCGTCAGCCAGACAAATTTGCCTGAGGGTAATCCCCTGCCCTGCCACAGCAATTTGCTGCGCAGTTTGTCCATGGTGATGGCGGAAGCCATCACGCCGCTGCCGGTATAGGGCAGTTGCAGGAACTCCAGCACCGCTTGCAGCGTGCCGTCTTCACCACCACGACCGTGCAAAGCAATAAACGCTTTAGCGAAGCCCTGCTGTTTCAGATCCAGCACCGACACATCACGCGTATCGACCGCATGCGCATCGATGCCCATTTCACGCAGTCCAGCTAGCACCGCCGCACCGGACATCAGCGAAACTTCGCGCTCTGCCGAAGTGCCGCCCATCAATACTGCAACCTTCTCAGTCATGGCGCGCCTCCGTCTTAACGGCAGGCTGCAATTCGTTTTCGGCCAGCTTGCGAGCAATCTTGCCGATGTTGCCTGCGCCCTGCACGATCACCAGATCGTCGCCCGACAGCAACGGCGCCAGCGCGTCTGGCAGCGCGTCATGCTCAGAGACCAGAATCGGATCAACCTTGCCACGGTTACGAATCGCGCGGCACAGCGAACGGCTGTCAGCGCCCGGAATCGCGGCTTCACCCGCCGGATAGACATCCAGCATCAGCAACACATCCACCTGCGACAGCACATTAGCGAAATCATCAAACAGGTCACGCGTGCGCGTATAACGATGCGGCTGGAACACCATTACCAGCTTCTTGTCAGGCCAGCCTGCACGTGCGGCTTTGATGGTGACATCCACTTCGGTGGGATGATGACCGTAATCGTCGACCAGCATCGCGCTGCCTGGATTACCGTTAACGGCGGCGGTATCGAACTCGCCCAGCACGTCAAAGCGGCGTCCAGTGCCCTGGAAGCTCTCCAGCGCGACCAGAATCGCGTTATCTTCAATACCTTCTTCGCTGGCGACAGCTACCGCGGCAGCCGCGTTCAGAGCGTTATGACGGCCCGGCGCGTTCAGCGTCACTTTCAGCACCGGCTTATCCTGACGAATAATGGTGAAGTGCCCTTGTGCGCCACGCTGCTCATAATTCTCGATACGCACATCCGCGTCATCGCTGAAGCCATAGGTTGTCACCTGACGACCTACGCGCGGAATCAGGTCACGAATCACCGCATCATCCACGCACATCACCGCGCGTCCGTAGAACGGCAGGTTGTGCAGGAAGTTAATAAACGTCTGTTTCAGGTTCTCAAAATCGCCCTGATAGGTGTCCATATGATCGGCTTCGATGTTAGTGACAATCGCCACCATCGGTTGCAGATGCAGGAAGGACGCATCACTTTCATCTGCTTCTGCAATCAGGTAACGGCTGCTGCCCAGGCGCGCATGCGTACCTGCGGCTTTAACCAATCCACCGTTAACGAAGGTCGGATCCAGTCCGCCTTCCGCGTAAATGCTGGTCACCATCGCGGTGGTGGTGGTTTTACCGTGCGTACCGGCAACGGCAATGCCGTGACGGAAACGCATCAGTTCTGCCAACATCTCAGCGCGACGAATCACGGGAATACGCTGCTCACGTGCGGCAACCAGCTCAGGGTTATCCTGCGCAACGGCTGTCGACACTACGACAACGCTGGCATCAGTGACGTTTTCCGGACGATGATTGAAATAAATCGTCGCGCCCAGCGCTGCCAGATGCTGTGTCACCGCGTTCGGTGCCAGATCAGAACCGCTAATGTTATAGCCTTCGTTCGCCAACACCTCGGCAATACCGCCCATGCCAGCACCACCGATGCCGACAAAGTGAATGTGCCGGACGCGACGCATCTCGGGCACAATAGAACGCAGTTTTGCCAATTGTTGTGTATTCATCTGTTTCAATTACCTGTTTTTCCCGTTTGTACCTGCTAAAGGTACGGGCCAAATCAACTGGCCGATTAATTACTTCGCGACGCGCGCCACTTCATTTGCAACCCGCTCGGTTGCATCGGGAATAGCGACCTGACGGGCTTTTTCAGCCATCGCCAACAATGTGGTGCGATCCCAGTGACGCAGCGTGTCCGCTACCACAGCTGCGGTAAAGCGCGGCTGCTCGAAAATTTTGGCTGCGCCCGCTTTTTCCAGCGGCAACGCATTCCAGTACTGCTGACGATCTTTGTGCTGAAACGGCACGAAAATCGCCGGTAAACCTGCGGCGGCCACTTCGCTCACCGTCAATGCGCCCGAACGGCACACCACCACATCGGCCCAGGCGTAAGCTTCGGCCATGTCATCGATAAACTCGGTGACTTTGTGCTGCGGCTGGCCCGCTGCACGGTAGGCCTGCTGCACGGTTTCCAGTCCACCTTTGCCGGTTTGATGCCAAACCGTAATGGCTTCACCCAACTCTGCAGCCACTTGTGGCACGGTCTGGTTGAGGATACGCGCGCCCTGGCTGCCGCCGACCACCAGCACGCGAATCGGGCCGGATCGTGCGCTCAGACGTTCTGCCGGTAACGGCAGCGCTAACACATCGGTACGCACCGGATTGCCAACCACTTCAGCATTTGGAAACGCACCGGGAAACGCCTGCATCACTTTGGTGGCGATTTTCGCCAGCCACTTGTTGGTCAGTCCGGCAATACCGTTCTGCTCATGCAGCACCACCGGGATACCGCAGCTCCACGCGGCTAAACCGCCGGGCCCCGAAACGTATCCGCCCATGCCCAGCACCACATCCGGCTGCCAGCTCTTCATGATGCGACGCGCCTGGCGCCAGGCATTGAAGATGCGCACCGGTGCCAGCAACTGCGCTTTCACGCCTTTACCGCGTAAACCGCTGATGCGGATAAAATCAATTTCAATGCCGTGTTTCGGCACCAAATCCGCTTCCATTCGGTCAGCGGTTCCCAGCCAGCGAACATGCCAGCCTTGTTCCATCAGGTGATGGGCAACGGCCAGACCGGGGAATACGTGTCCGCCAGTACCGCCTGCCATGACCATCAGCCGTTTGCCACTCATCTAGCACCTCGGGTAAACGCCTGCGCTTTCGCCAGACGCGTTTCATAATCTATGCGCAATAAAAACACGATGGCGGTCGACATGATGATCAGACTCGAACCACCGTAACTGATCAGCGGCAATGTCAGACCTTTGGTCGGCAGCATGCCCGCTGCCGCACCGACGTTAACCAGCGCCTGGAAGCTAAACCACACGCCAATTGAGCAAGCGAGGAAGCCTGAAAAGCGCTGATCGATCTCCAGAGCACGGCGACCAATCGACATCGCGCGAAAAGCGACGAAGAATACCATCAACAGCGCTAAAACCACACCGACATAACCCAACTCTTCACCGATGATGGAGAAGATAAAGTCGGTATGTGCTTCTGGCAGATATTCCAGTTTCTGCACCGAGTTGCCTAAGCCCTGTCCCCAGAACTCACCGCGCCCAAACGCCATCAAAGATTGCGTCAGCTGGTAGCCGCTACCGAACGGATCTTCCCACGGGTTCCAGAAGGACGTTACACGGCGCATACGGTACGGTTCCGCGATGATCAGCAGCACCACGGCGAAAATGCCGGAGCCGATGATCGCCAGAAACTGCCACATTTTCGCCCCGGCGAGGAACAGCATCGCCAGCGTGGTAACAAACAGCACAACCACGGTACCGAGGTCTGGCTGCGCCAGCAGCAGCACGGCCAGCACCACCATCACGCCCATCGGCTTACAGAAGCCCCAGAAGTTGTTACGCACCTCTTCTACTTTGCGCACCAGATAGCTGGCGAGATAGCAGAACAGCGTCAACTTCGAGAGCTCAGCCGGCTGAATACGCAGCGGGCCAAGGGCAATCCAGCGCGATGCACCGTTCACCGAGCTACCGACCACCAACACGATCAGCAGCATCACCACTGAAACCATCAGCATCACGTTGCTGTAGCGCTGCCAGAAATCCATCGGGATACGCAAGGTCACCAGCGCCATGCCGAAGGCCAAAGCGATATAGAACGCATCACGCTTGGCAAAGTAGAACGGATCTTCGTTCAGACGTTGGCCAACCGGCATCGACGCCGACGTCACCATCACAAAACCGATCAGCGCCAGACCAAAGGTCAGCCACAGCAGCGTGCGGTCATACAGCACCACCGGCGCATCATCATTGTCGCGCGCGCCCATCACCCAATCGCGCAGGCGCACTGACAGATAATTGGCGATACCGGCTCCAGGAATGCGCATCAGCTCAACTCCTTCGCCAGTTGCGCGAACTGATCGCCGCGCTGTTCAAAATTACGGAACTGATCGAGGCTGGCGCAGGCCGGTGATAACAGCACCATATCGCCCGCTTTTACCTGTGCGGCAATTTGCGTCATCGCTTGCTGCATGGTTTCTGTGCGCGTGGCAATCTCCGGACGCAGTGCCGCTAAGGCATCGCCATCGCGACCAAAACAGAACAGCTTCACGTTGTCGCCTTGCAGATAGCGCGTCAGCGGGCTGAAATCAGCCGATTTGCCGTCGCCGCCCAGCAGCAACCACAAAGTGCCTTTTACCTGTAGGCCGTTAAGCGCCGCTTCGGTGCTGCCAACGTTGGTGGCTTTGGAGTCGTTGATCCAACGCACGCCATTGGCTTCATGCACCAGCTGGAAGCGGTGCGCCAGGCCGGTAAAGGTGGTTAAGGCTTTCAGGCTGGAAGCGCGCGGGATGTTCACCGCATCGGCTAATGCCAGCGCTGCCAGCGCGTTGGTGTAATTGTGTTGACCTACCAGGGTCATCTCATCGGTGTTCAGGACTTTCTCGCCCTTCGCTCGCAGCCAGGTGCTGCCTTGCTGCTGATTAAGATGATAATCGCCAAGGTTGATGCCGAAGCTCACGCAGCGCTGATCAACACCGCGTACCGGCATGGTCATGCCATCGTCGGCATTCACTACGCAGACGCTGGCGTTTTCGTAAATGCGCAGCTTGGCGGCACGATATTGCTGCATGCCCAGCGGGTAGCGATCCATATGATCCTCGGTGAGATTAAGGATCGTCGCGGCGGCCGCTTTCAAACTGTGCGTGGTTTCCAGCTGAAAGCTGGAGAGCTCGAGTACATAAAGCTGTGCTGGCGATTTCAGCAGTGTTAGCGCCGGCAAACCGATGTTGCCGCCCACGCCTACCTGCCAACCTGCGGCACGCGCCATTTCACCTACCAGCGTCGTCACGGTGCTTTTGCCGTTCGAACCGGTAATCGCCACAATCGGTGCCTGCGCTTCACGGCAGAACAACTCGATATCGCCGATGATTTCAATCCCGGCATCGGCGGCTTCGCTCAATGCAGGATGCGCCAGCGCGATGCCTGGGCTAGCGATAATCAGATCGGACGCCAGCAGCCAATCGCTATTAATACCGCCAACATAGCGCTCCACCGAGGCTGGCAGTTTGTCCAGCCCCGGCGGCGAGACACGGGTATCCATCACGCGTGGCGTTACGCCTTGCGCGAGGAAGAAATCAACACAGGAGAGGCCAGTAATGCCTAATCCAATGATGACGACTTTTTCTGCCCCGATAGTCAGCCATGATTAACGTACCTTCAGCGTTGCCAGGCCAATCAGCACCAGCATCAGCGAAATAATCCAGAAGCGCACGATGACGCGCGGCTCCGGCCAGCCTTTCAATTCATAGTGATGGTGAATCGGCGCCATGCGGAAAATGCGTTGACCGCGCAGCTTGAACGATCCTACCTGCAGAATCACCGACAGCGTTTCGACCACAAACACACCGCCCATGATTAACAGCAAGAATTCCTGACGCAGCAGCACGGCGATAGTGCCGAGCGCGCCGCCCAACGCCAGTGAGCCGACATCGCCCATGAACACTTGCGCTGGGTAGGTGTTGAACCACAAAAATCCGAGTCCGGCTCCGACAATCGCGGTGCAGACAATCACCAATTCACCCGCGTGCCGTAAATAAGGAATGTGCAGATATTCGGCAAACTTGACGTTACCGGTCGCCCACGCAACCAGCGCAAAGCCAGCTGCCACGAACACCGTTGGCATGATGGCTAAGCCATCAAGGCCGTCCGTTAAGTTAACCGCGTTGCCGGTACCGACAATCACGAAGTAAGCCAGCACCACGTAGAAGAGGCCCAGCTGCGGCATGATGTCTTTGAAGAACGGCACCACCAGCTGCGTCGCAGGCGTATCTTTACCGGCGATAAACAGCGCGAATGCAACGGCCAGCGAAATCACCGACATCCAGAAGTATTTCCAGCGCGCGATCAGCCCTTTAGTGTCTTTGCGCACCACTTTGCGATAGTCATCCACAAAGCCGATGATGCCAAAACCAACTAGTACCACCAGCACGCACCAGACATATGGATTAGACGGATAGGCCCACATCAGCACCGAGATGGTGATGGAGGTGAGGATCATCACGCCGCCCATGGTTGGCGTGCCACGCTTGCTGAAGTGTGATTCTGGACCGTCGTTACGCACCACCTGGCCGATCTGCAGTTTCTGCAGCCAGGCAATCAGGCGCGGACCCATCCACAGAGAAATGAACAAGGCGGTCAGCAGGCTGACAATGGCGCGAAACGTCAGATACGAGAAGACGTTAAAGCCGGAATAAAATGCGACCAGATGTTCGGCCAGCCAGACTAGCATGTTCCTTTCTCCTGTAAGCTCTGTACTACCTGCTCCATGGCGGCACTACGTGAACCTTTAACCAAAATAGTGATGTCCTGATGTTCGGACAGCAATGTGCGTAAACGTTCAGTCAGCGCGGTTTTAGTGGCGAAATGCTCGCCTTTGCCGCTGCTTTCGCCAATCAACTGGCTCAGAGTTCCGGTGCTCAGCACGCAATCAATGCCTGCTGCTTTGGCCGCATCGCCCACCTGGCGATGACACAGTTCGGCTTCATCGCCCAGCTCAGCCATATCGCCCACCACCATCACGCGGTAACCCGGCATATCGCCCAGCACCTGCGCGGCAGCCGTCATAGAACCGACGTTGGCGTTGTAGCTGTCATCCAGCAACAGTTGATTGGCCGCCAGACGAATCGGGAACAGTCGACCAGGAACAGGCTGCAAGGTTTTGAGGCCCGCCTGAATCGCCGTTAGCGGGGCATCTACTGACAATGCCAGCGCTGCAGCGGCTAACGCATTTGCGATGTTATGACGGCCTGGCAGCGGCAACTCCACGGCGATATCACCGCGTGGCGTATGCAGCGTGAACAGCGTGGCATCGGCACGCAGCACGATTTCACTGGCACGGAACTCTGCATCAGCCATCGGCTGCGGCGAGAAACGCCACAGGGTTTTATCCACAAACTGTGATTGCCAGTTGACCAGATCGTTGCTGTCAGCGTTGACGATCGCAGTACCGTGTACCGGCAAGCCGCCAAAAATTTCGCCTTTAGCTTTCGCCACACCGGCCAGTGAACCAAAGCCTTCCAGATGAGCGGCGGCCAGATTATTTACCAACGCGGTTTCCGGACGCACCAGATCGGTGGTATAAGCAATTTCGCCTTGATGATTAGCGCCTAACTCAATCACTGCGTAAGCATGTTCTTTGGTGAGACGCAGCAACGTCATCGGCACGCCGAAGTCATTGTTCAGGTTGCCTGCGGTGTAAAGCGTTTCACCACACTGACGCAGAATCGCGGCGGTCATCTCTTTGACCGAGGTTTTGCCGGATGAACCAGTCAGCGCAACCACGCGCGCTTTCGCCTGTTGGCGTACCCACGCAGCGAGTTGCCCGAAAGCAATGCGCGTATCAGCAACAACCACCTGCGGTACAGAAACCTTCAGCAGCTTACTTACCAGCAGCGCCTGCGCGCCGTTAGCAATGGCATCATTAGCGAAATCGTGAGCATCAAAACGTTCACCCACCAGCGCCACAAAAAGGCTGCCGGCGGTGACTTTACGTGTATCGGTGGTGACATCGGCAATGGTTAAGTCCGCGCCGTGCAGTTGACCGCCGCTGATTTCGGCCAGTGTGTTGAGAGAAACGGGAATCATGCCATCACCCCCAACAAACGGGCGACGGTGTCGCGATCGGAGTAATCCAGACGACGGTTACCAATAATTTGATAATCTTCGTGGCCTTTTCCAGCCACCAATACGATGTCATCGGCGCCGGCTTGCATCAGAGCGTTGGTGACCGCCTGCGCACGACCGGAAACCACGCGCGCGCGGCCCGGATCGAGCAAGCCGGTGAGAATGTCATTCACAATCGCCATCGGCTCTTCGCTACGCGGATTATCGTCGGTGATCACCACGATGTCGGAGAACTGCTCAGCAATCGCGCCCATCAGCGGACGTTTGCCTTTGTCACGATCGCCACCGCAGCCAAACACGCACCACAGCTGGCCTTTACAGTGCAGACGCGCCGCTTCAAGCGCTTTTTCCAGCGCATCTGGCGTGTGAGCGTAATCGACAACCACGGTAGGTTTTTCTGGCGCAGTAAACACTTCCATACGCCCGCACACCGGCTGCAGCTGCGGTGCAGTGGCAACCAGCGCATCAAGCGGATACTCCAGCGCCAGCAGCGTAGCCAACGCCAGCAACAAGTTGCTCACGTTGAAAGCACCCATCAGGCGGCTATCGAACTCGCCGTTGCCCCAGCTGGAGCTGAACTGGATATGTGCACCGCCATCGTGATAATCCACCGCCGTGGCTTTGAGCCAGCGGCCATGACAGCCTGATTGCAGATTGTCTTCCATGGTGACCGCTACTGCATCTGGCAGTTTTGCCAGCCAGCGACGGCCCACTTCATCATCAGCATTGATGATGGCTTCAGCGACCTGATGCTCAGAGAACAGTAACCATTTAGCGGATTCATAGCTCTGCATATCACCATGATAATCAAGGTGATCTCGGCTCAGGTTAGTAAACACTGCGGCCGCAAACGGCAAGGCTGCAACACGATGCTGCACCAAACCGTGTGAGGAGACTTCCATCGCCGTTAGGGTTGCTCCCTGCACGACTAAATCATTCAGAACGTGCTGCACGTCCACCGCAGAACCGGTGGTGTTTTCGGTTGCCACCAGTTGACCGTAAAGGCCGTTGCCGACGGTGCCCATCACGGCGCCGGTTTCACCCAGCAAATTGGCCCATTGCGCCATCAGTTGCGTGGTAGTGGTTTTACCGTTGGTGCCGGTGACACCAATTAATTTCAGTTTGCTTGCAGGCTGCTGATAAAAGCGCCCGGCCAGGGCAGAGAGACGCTGCTGCAACTGCGCCAGATAGATAACCGGGACGCCATGCATCTCACGGATATCTCCATCGCTGGCTTCACCTTCGGCTTCGGCAATCACTGCCGCTACGCCTTGTGCAATGGCCTGCGGAATAAAACGACGTCCATCAGCATGATGGCCCGCCACGGCGATAAACAGATCGCCAGAAGCCGCAGCGCGGCTATCTAGTGTCATGTCACGGAGTGGACGCGCCGGCGCACCCGGCACCCACGGGGCCAGTAAGTCGCGCAGGTTACGATCTGTCACTTGATTCCTCACTTCTATTCTTCACCAACTCGTTCTTATCAACTGTCGGCAGCGCATCAGGTTCGATATTCATGGTACGCAACACGCCGCCCATGATGGCGCCAAACACCGGTGCTGAAACCGCACCACCATAATATTTACCGGCCTGGGGATCGTTAATCACCACCACCAGCGCAAAACGAGGACGGCTGGCAGGCGCAACGCCTGCGGTATAAGCAATGTATTTGTTGACGTAACGTCCATCCGGTCCAACCTTCTTGGCGGTACCGGTTTTGATGGCAATGCGATAGCCCTTGATGGCGGCTTTAACCCCACCGCCGCCAGGCAACGCAACGCTTTCCATCATGTGCATCACCGTTTTCACCAGGTCTTCCTGGAAAACGCGTTCACCCGCTACCGGCGGGTCAACTTTGGTGATCGACAGCGGGCGATTGATGCCGTAGCTGCCAATGGTTGCGTAGACTCGCGCTAACTGTAACGGCGTTACCATTAGCCCGTAGCCGAAAGAGAAGGTGGCCCTCTCTATGTCAGACCACCGTTGTTTTTGAGGGTATAAGCCACTACTTTCCCCGACCAGCCCCAAATTGGTCGGTTTACCCAGCCCAAAGCGCGCGTAAGTATCTACGAGTGCTGAGGAGGGCATCGCTAACGCCAAACGTGAAACCCCGACGTTACTCGACTTCTGTAAAACCCCGGTAAGGGTCAATTCGTTGTAGCGCGCCACGTCTTTGATCTCATGACCATTGACGCGGTACGGCACAGTGTTCAGTACGCTGTTCTCTTTCACCACACCGCGCTGTAAAGCCGTCATCACCACCATCGGTTTCACGGTGGAACCTGGCTCGAAGATGTCGGTAATAGCGCGGTTACGCATCACGTCTTTCGGCGTATTGCTGAGATTATTCGGGTTGTAAGCGGGGCTGTTCGCCATCGCCAGCACTTCGCCGGTGTTCACATCCACCAGCACGGCGGTGCCTGATTCGGCTTTGTTGAACGCTACGGCGTTGTTCAGTTCGCGATACACCAGCGCCTGCAGACGTTCATCAATGCTCAACGTGAGGTTGTGCGCGGCGCGGCTGTCTACCGAGGAGATATCTTCAATGACGCGGCCGTTGCGGTCTTTACGCACCGTACGTTCGCCCGGTGCGCCAGTCAGCCATTTGTCGAAGCTCTTTTCTATGCCTTCGATGCCCTGACCATCAATGTTGGTGAAACCAATCAGGTGTGCGGTAACCTGGCCCGCCGGATAGTAGCGGCGCGACTCTTCACGCAGATAGATGCCCGGCAGCTTAAGCTTTTTCACGTACTCGCCAATCGCCGGATTTACCTGGCGTGCCAGATAGACAAAGCGCCCTTTCGGGTTGGCGTTGATGCGTGCAGCGAGTTGATCAAGAGGAATCGATAACGCATCAGACAGCGCTTTCCAGCGGCTATCCAGCGAGACGCCACCGTGTTCAGTCAGCTCTTTCGGATCGGCCCAGATCGCATTTACCGGCACGCTCACCGCCAGTGGACGACCGGCACGATCGCTGATCATGCCGCGCGCGGTTGGCACCGATTGCACGCGCAGCGAACGCAAATCGCCCTCTTTCACCAGCTTGTCAGGGTTGATCACCTGCAGCCATGCTACGCGCGACAGCAGTCCGCCCAGCGCCAGTAAAATGCACCCGCACAGTAACGCAAAGCGCCAGCTTACAAAGCTGGCCTTATCTTCTTGTTTTTTTAACTTCAGCGTTTTGCCTGCGCCACTCATTGAGTTCTGCGATTCCTTATTTCTGCACCACAATATTTTCCTGCGAAGGATCAACATGCTGCATTTGCAGTTTATCGGTTGCTATCCGCTCTACGCGGCTGTGATCGCCCAGTGCGTTCTCTTCAAGAATCAGGTTGCGCCATTCGATATCGAGCGCATCACGCTCCAGCACCAGCTGTTCACGCTGCGCCGTTAACAGGCGCGTCTTGTGCGTGGTGGTCACGACGATCACCGAAGACACCAGCACTGCTATGAGCAGCAACAGCGGGATCTTGCCAAATCGCAGCAGGTCTCCACCGATAACACCGGGTAAGCTGTGGCGCTCGTTGCCAATCATGACGCCGTTCGCTCCGCGATACGTAATACCGAACTGCGCGCACGTGGGTTTTCGTTCACTTCAGCTTCACCAGGAATCAGCTTGCCCAGCGTTTTCAGTTCACGTCCGCCTAAAGCTTTGAGCTGCGACTCGGTCATCGGAATGCCTGCTGGCACCTGCGGACCGCGGCTCTGATCGCGCATAAAGCGCTTCACTAAGCGATCTTCCAGTGAGTGGAAGCTGATGATCGACAACCTGCCGCCTGGCGCGAGAACCGATAATGCCCCTTTCAGCGCGGTATCGATCTCTTCCAGCTCACTGTTGATCCAGATACGAATCGCCTGAAAAGTACGCGTTGCCGGATGCTTAAATTTGTCTTTGACGGGCATCGCGGCGGCAATCACCGTTGCCAGCTCTTTAGTGCGCGTCATCGGCTGTTCACGGTTGCGCTCAACGATGGCACGCGCAATACGTTTACCGAAACGCTCCTCACCGTAGGTTTTGATCACGAAAGCGATATCTGCCTCTTCCGCGCTCATCAGCCATTCAGCGGCTGATTGCCCGCGCGTTGGGTCCATACGCATATCCAGCGGCCCATCACGCATGAAGGAAAAACCGCGCTCGGCATCATCCAATTGCGGTGAAGAGACGCCCAGATCGAGTAGAACGCCATCGATCTTGCCAGTCAGCCCGCGCTCTTCGACGTATTCCGCTAATGCCGAAAACGGTCCGTGCACGATCGAAAAACGCGGATCGTTTATCTCAGCGGCTGCGGCTATCGCTTGCGGATCGCGATCAATCGCTATCAGTTGCCCTTTCTCGCCAAGCTGAGAAAGGATTAAGCGCGAGTGACCGCCGCGACCAAAAGTGCCATCGATATAAATGCCGTCTTCCCTGATATTGAGGCCGTTTACCGCCTCATCCAGCAGCACTGTGGTGTGTTTGAAATTTTCCTGCATAGCTATAGCGACAAGTCCTGCAACCGCTCAGATAAAGGCTCCTGAGCCGACTGTTCTGTGTCAATATCATCCTTAACTTGTTGATACCAGGTCTGTTCATCCCACAGCTCAAACTTGTTGAACTGTCCAACCAGCATCACTTCTTTGGTCAGGCCGGCGTGTTGGCGTAACGTGTTCGCCAACAACAAACGACCCGCATTATCCATCTGGCATTCACTGGCATGTCCTAACAGCAGTCGCTGTACGCGACGCTCGGCTGGATTCATGCTGGATAAGCGAGACAGCTTTTTCTCAATTATTTCCCATTCGGGCAGGGTATAAAGCAGCAGGCATGGCTGGTGGAGGTCAATGGTGCATACCATTTGCCCCTGAGACTCTGCGACAAGCAATTCACGATAGCGCGTTGGTACTGCTAATCGTCCTTTGCTGTCGAGATTGACTAACGTTGCTCCACGGAACATGCCAGCCTTACCCCTCAATCACCCGTTTTCACCACTTTATCCCACTTTTTACCACGAAACGAGTTTACGGAGCCGATGAAATCCTTGTCAAGCCGCAACGGCAAGTGAATATCACTATTTACATCGGGTGAAATTAATCAGTGAGGGAATTAATCGACATGGATTCGCAAAATAAAAAATTAACCTGATGAATAATTGAATAAAAATTTTCGCACATTGTAAAATGGCGAAAAATAAAGCGCTTTTACGCGGAATTATATTTGCCCTGCAATCTGCGACGACGGCGGCATTTTAGGGGATTTCTGAAAGGAAGCCCAGCATCATCGCGCCAGCTCTGCTACGCCTCGCTGCTGGAGATGTAAACAATTAAGAAAAGTCAGCAAGGTTAAATTGTTAGCTGGATTGGCGATTATTTACGCTTATTTACGCCGGAAGGTTCGCAGGAAATATCTGCAGGTTAAATTAACGCTGGGCAGCGAACTGCCCAACATTTCATTTAGCGCGGCGGCTTAATTGTCCGCGGCGGAATAAATTACGACGAATGCGGGTTAAACCCGGTTTCGGTTTACGCGGTTCATCCAGCGAGGCCAAAACCAGTTCCAGCACGCGCTCAGCCACGTCGCGATGACGCTGCCCCACCGCCAGTACCGGACATTCGAGGAAATCCAGCAATTCGTGGTCGCCAAAGGTGGCAATTGCCAGATCGGTTGGCAGGCGGCCATCACGCTTCAACGTAACGTCCATTACGCCCTGCAGCAGCCCAAACGACGTGGTGAACAGCGCTTCTGGCATCGGATGATCTTCGAGGTACTTCTCAAACAGCGTGGCAGCGGCGGCACGATCGAAGCTGTTGCAATAGATGTAATCAATGGGCCGTTCGTCGTCTTTCCACGCATCGCGGAAGCCGAGTTCACGCAGGAAACTCACCGACAATTCCGGCAGCGCCCCAAGGAACAGCACGTTTTTCACCGGTAGCTGACGCAATTCAGCCGCCAGCGCCTGCGCATCATCCTGATCGGCACCGACTACGCTGGTAAAGTGTTCACGATCCAGCGCGCGGTCCAGCGCGATAATCGGTAAAGGATCGTTGATCCAACGCTGATAGAACGGATGCTCTGGCGGCAGAGAAGTTGAAACTATGATGGCATCAACCTGACGCTGTAACAGATGCTCGATGCAGCGCATTTCGTTGTCCGGCTGATCTTCCGAGCAGGCAATCAAAAGCTGATAACCGCGCTGACGCGCCTGACGTTCCAGATAGTTGGCAATGCGCGTGTAACTGGTGTTTTCCAAATCAGGGATCACCAGACCAATTGAACGCGTGCGTCCGGCACGCAGCCCAGCCGCGACGGCATTCGGGTGATAGTTGTGTTCACGCACCACCGCCATCACTTTCTCGACGGTTTTTTCGCTGACACGATACTGCCGCGCTTTGCCATTGATTACATAGCTGGCCGTGGTGCGCGACACGCCTGCCAGGCGCGCAATTTCATCCAGTTTCACGGTGACACCTTAATTCTGATAAGCCAGCGCTGGCGAAAATATCCGCAGAGTAGCTATGGGTAAAACATTTGTAACATCTAACCGCAGAACACTACGCCGAGCAACCGCTTTTCTCTCGCATCCTGGATAAGCGCATAAAATAAAAAAACCCGGCATTTCGCCGGGTTAGAATCAGATGAAATCGTTACTTAAGGTGATTAACGCATTACGCGATCGCCGCGCGATACACCCACGATTCCTGAACGAGCCACTTCAACAATTTCTGCTACGTCGCGAACGGTGTTAAGAAACGCGTCGAGTTTATCGCTGGTGCCTGCCAGCTGAACCGTGTAAAGCGTTGGCGTGACATCGATAATCTGACCACGGAAAATTTCCGCGCTGCGCTTCACTTCTTCACGGCCGTAACCGCTGGCCTGGATTTTCACCAGCATGATTTCACGCTCAACGTAAGCGCCCTGCCCCAGCTCGCTGACACGTAACACGTCCACCAGCTTGTGCAGCTGCTTCTCGATCTGCTCCAGCACTTTCGCGTCACCAACCGTTTGAATCGTCATGCGTGATAAGGTCGGATCATCGGTTGGCGCGACAGTAAGGCTTTCGATGTTGTAACCACGTTGAGAGAACAGTCCCACTACTCGGGACAATGCGCCGGATTCGTTTTCCAGCAGAACTGATAAAATACGACGCATAATTAAGTCCTCTCCGTTTTGCTCAACCACATCTCATCCATAGAACCACCACGAATTTGCATCGGGTAAACGTGCTCGCTGCCGTCAATATTCACATCCACAAACACCAGACGGCCTTTCGCCAGCGTATCCAGTGCCAGCTGCAGCTTCTCTTCCAGCTCCGCAGGATGCGCAATGGAAATGCCCACATGACCATAAGCTTCGGCCAGACGCACGAAGTCAGGCAGTGATTGCATGTAAGACTGCGAGTGGCGACCAGAGTAAATCATGTCCTGCCACTGCTTAACCATGCCGAGGAAGCCGTTGTTGAGGTTCAATACCAGCACTGGCAAATCGTACTGCAGCGCGGTCGACAGTTCCTGAATGTTCATCTGGATACTGCCATCGCCGGTCACGCAGATAACCGTTTCATCCGGCAGCGCCATCTTCACGCCCAGCGCAGCAGGCAAGCCGAAGCCCATGGTGCCCAAGCCACCGGAGTTGATCCAGCGACGCGGCTTGTCGAACTGGTAATAAAGTGCGGCAAACATCTGATGCTGACCGACGTCAGAGGTGACGTAAGCTTCGCCTTTGGTCAAACGACAGATGGTTTCGATGACAGCCTGCGGCTTGATTTTGTCACTGGTGCGATCGAATTCCAGACACTTGCGGCCACGCCAGCCTTCAATGGTCTGCCACCAGTCGCGCAGGCTATCGAGTTCCTGCTTCGCATCGCTTTGCGCCAGCAGCTCTAACATCTGCGCCAGCGTCTGCTTCGCATCGCCGACAATCGGAATGTCCGCGCTGACGGTTTTGGAGATCGACGTTGGATCGACATCGATATGCATAATGGTGGCGTTCGGGCAGTACTTCGCCAGATTGTTGGTGGTGCGGTCGTCAAAACGCACGCCAATACCGAAAATCAGATCGGCGTTGTGCATGGTCATGTTGGCTTCGTAAGTGCCGTGCATACCCAGCATGCCAATGCACTGGCGATGGGTGCCAGGGAACACGCCCAGGCCCATCAGCGAGGTTGTCACCGGAATATTCAGTTGCTCAGCCAGCTGCAACAATTCTGCTTCGCAGCCCGACATAATCGCCCCGCCGCCGGCGTAAATCACCGGCTTGTGTGCTGCCAGTAACGTTTGCAGCGCGCGCTTGATCTGTCCTTTATGGCCCTGAATGGTCGGATTGTAAGAGCGCATGCTCACCGTTTCCGGCCAGACGTACGGCAGTTTGTTGGCTGGGTTCAGGATATCTTTTGGCAGATCGATAACCACCGGCCCCGGACGACCGCTGGCTGCCAGCCAGAAGGCCTTTTTCAGCACGGTTGGGATCTCTTCGGCGTTTTTCACCAGGAAGCTGTGCTTCACCACCGGACGGGAGATGCCGACCATGTCGCACTCCTGGAACGCATCGTAACCAATCAGTGACGAAGGCACCTGACCCGACAGAATCACCATCGGGATCGAATCCATATAGGCGGTTGCAATACCGGTAATCGCGTTGGTGGCGCCCGGACCGGAAGTCACTAGCACCACGCCCACTTCACCGGTCGCACGCGCAAGGCCATCGGCCATGTGTACCGCGCCTTGTTCATGACGGACCAATACGTGGTCAATACCACCGACCGTTTGCAGCGCATCGTAAATATCGAGCACCGCTCCGCCCGGATAACCGAATACCTGCTTAACGCCCTGATCGATTAACGAACGGACGACCATTTCGGCTCCTGACAACATCTCCATTTTCTGCCTCCAGGCTTGAGGGACTGAATCCACTGACGTTCGCGTTTCCCGCACGCCACTGATATCCGGCCCCCGATCGCCAATTAAGATCAAAACCTTATGTTTATGCTCAGAAGGCGGCGTTCTGTCCGCCTTCCAGGTACAGGGAATCTACTTGAGTTAATTCTTTTAAGAGTAGGTCGATTACCATAACCGCAGACAACCCGACCTGCAAACGCCAGGACGCCACGTCGCGCCCAATCCGGCAATAAAGGCACTGATGCGTGATTATTGCCTGCGAGGATTAAACTAATGCTTTGTCATAACCACAGAGGAAAATGCTGGTTTAGAGATTATTTGCAGCGTGTTCTAAGAAATATGATTTTCATATTGCCTGACCACTCAGTCCACAATCTTTTGTGATAATTACTTTCTGGCGTGATTAGCTATAAAACGGCCTGTTCACATCATATTGTTCTTAACAACAAGCCTAATCTTGTTTTACCAGCAATGTGCATTGTTGACATAAGGCAATAATTATCAATCAGTTAAAATAAATTCTATTTTCTAAACGATTTTTTAAATGGAGGGACTCACCTATCCTGTTACTAATTAATGCCATTGCTCTGCGCAGCTGAAAAATCACAGCACATCTCCCTTCTTACCTCACAGAAATACCCTTGCACTTAAGGTTGACTTCACACGTCAATTCCAGTACCAATATGTGCATCCAAAAATTTACGAGGTTTGAATCATGTTTCATTCTTTCCGCCTACTCGGTCTACTACTAAACGCATCCAGTTTGCGCGGTAGACTCGTGGGCGGAATCAATAACTGATTCGAACCTGCTGAAGTTTAAGAAACCCGCGCCAATGCGCGGGTTTTTTTATGCTCGTAGCACCGGCAACGTTAATGCATAAGGAAGATTACGATGAGCCAGCAAGTTATTATTTTCGATACCACTCTGCGTGATGGCGAACAGGCTTTACAGGCCAGCCTGAGTGTTAAAGAAAAACTGCAAATCGCTCTGGCGTTGGAACGTATGGGCGTGGATGTGATGGAAGTGGGCTTCCCCGTTTCCTCTCCAGGCGATTTTGAATCCGTACAAACCATCGCTCGTACCATTAAAAACAGCCGCGTCTGCGGACTGGCACGCTGCGTTGAGAAGGACATTGACGCCGCATACGAATCACTGCGTGTGGCTGAAGCGTTCCGTATTCACACCTTCATCGCGACTTCGCCGATGCACATCGCCACCAAATTGCGCAGCACGCTGCCGGAAGTGATTGAACGCGCGGTGCACATGATCAAACGCGCTCGCAACTACACCGACGATGTTGAGTTCTCCTGTGAAGATGGCGGTCGTACGCCAATCGACGATTTGTGCCGCATGGTTGAAGCCGCGATCAATGCCGGTGCAACCACCATTAACATCCCGGACACCGTTGGCTACACCTTGCCAGGCGAATACGCCAATATCATTGGCCAATTGGTGGCACGTGTTCCCAACATCGATAAAGCCATCTTGTCCGTTCATACCCATGACGATTTGGGTATGGCGACCGGCAACGCCATCGCCGCAGTATTGGCCGGTGCGCGTCAGGTTGAAGGTACATTAAACGGTTTAGGTGAGCGCGCCGGTAACTGTGCGCTGGAAGAAGTGATCATGGCGATCAAAACCCGCCAGCAGATCATGAACGTCCACACCAATATCAATCATCAGGAAATCTACCGCACCAGCCAAACCGTTAGCCAAATCTGCAACATGCCGATTCCAGCCAACAAAGCTGTGGTCGGTTCTAACGCCTTCGCCCACTCTTCCGGTATTCACCAGGATGGCGTGCTGAAGAACCGCGAAAACTATGAAATCCTGACGCCGGAATCTATCGGCTTGCACAAAATCCAGCTGAACCTGACTTCCCGTTCTGGCCGCGCCGCGGTGAAACACCGCATGGAAGAGATGGGCTACAAAGAGTCTGATTACAACCTCGACACCTTGTACGACGCCTTCCTGAAGCTGGCCGACAAGAAAGGTCAGGTCTTCGATTACGATCTGGAAGCGTTGGCCTTCATCAACAAGCAGAACGAAGAGCCAGAATATTTCCAGCTGAACGAATTCAACGTGCAGACCGGCTCAAGCGTGACCGCGACGGCCTCCGTGCAGTTAGGCTGCGGTGAAGAGACCAAAGCGGACGCCGCAACCGGTAACGGTCCGGTTGATGCGGTTTATCAGGCGATCAACCGCATCACCGGCTTTGAAGCCGAACTGATCAACTACAAGTTGACGGCAAAAGGCCACGGCGAGAACGCGCTGGGTCAGGTCGATATCGTGGTCAACTACAACGGTCGTAAATTCCACGGCGTTGGCCTGGCGACCGATATCGTCGAATCATCGGCGAAAGCGATGGTGAACGCGTTGAACAATATTTGGCGTGCTAAGCAGGTGGAAAAAGAACTGCAGCGTAAATTTAAAGATCAGAAGGAAACGGTGTAACTATGTCTAAGTCTTCTCATATCGCGGTATTGCCAGGCGACGGAATTGGTCCGGAAGTGATGGCGCAGGCCATGAAAGTTCTCGACGCAATTCGTACGCGTTTCGACATGCGTATCACCACCAGCGAATATGATGTTGGCGGTATCGCCATCGATCGTCATGGTGAACCGCTGCCACCGGCTACCGTTGCCGGCGCAGAGCAAGCGGATGCGATTCTGTTTGGCTCGGTAGGTGGCCCGAAGTGGGAACATCTGCCGCCTGCACAGCAACCTGAGCGCGGTGCGCTGCTGCCACTGCGTAAGCACTTCAAGCTGTTCAGCAACTTGCGCCCTGCCGCGCTGTATAAGGGTCTGGAAGCGTTCTGCCCGTTGCGCAGCGATATCGCCGAGCGCGGTTTCGACATCCTGTGCGTGCGTGAACTGACCGGCGGCATCTACTTCGGTCAGCCGAAAGGCCGTGAAGGCAGCGGCCCACATGAGCGCGCTTTCGATACTGAGGTTTATCACCGTTTCGAAATCGAGCGCATTGCGCGTATCGCGTTTGAATCAGCGCGTAAGCGCCGCAACATCGTTACCTCAATCGATAAAGCCAACGTGTTGCAGACTTCCGTGATGTGGCGCGAGATTGTCAACGAAGTGGCAAAAGATTATCCGGATGTGCAGTTGAGCCACATGTACATCGATAACGCCACCATGCAGCTGATTAAAGATCCATCACAGTTTGACGTGCTGCTGTGTTCTAACCTGTTTGGCGACATCCTGTCAGATGAATGCGCGATGATTACCGGTTCGATGGGCTTGCTGCCTTCTGCCAGCCTGAACGAAGAAGGTTTTGGCCTGTTTGAGCCTGCGGGCGGTTCCGCACCGGATATCGCTGGTCAGAACATTGCCAACCCGATTGCGCAGATTCTGTCGCTGTCACTGCTGCTGCGTTACAGCCTGAATGCGGATGAAGCAGCCGCAAGCATTGAACGCGCTGTCAGCCGCGCGTTGGAAGCGGGTTATCGCACCCGTGATTTGGCCGGTGACGGCAAGGCCGTGAGCACAGATGAGATGGGCAGCATCATTGCCGGTTTCATCGCCGAGGAAAAATAATAAAATGAAAAGCTTATACCAGAAGTTATTTGATGCACATGTCGTCCACGAAACGCCTAACGAAACGCCGTTACTCTATATCGATCGCCATTTGATCCATGAAGTGACGTCACCGCAGGCCTTTGATGGCCTGCGCGCGCACGGCCGTAAAGTGCGCCAGCCGTCGAAAACCTTTGCCACCATGGATCATAACGTTTCGACGCAGACCAAAGATATCAATGCGTCTGGCGAGATGGCACGTATTCAGATGCAAGAGCTGATCAAGAACTGTGCTGAGTTCGGCATTCAGCTGTATGACCTGAATCACCCGTTCCAGGGCATCGTGCACGTGATTGGGCCAGAGCAAGGCATGACGTTGCCGGGCATGACCATTGTGTGCGGCGATTCCCACACCGCCACCCACGGCGCGTTCGGTTCACTGGCATTCGGTATCGGTACTTCCGAAGTTGAGCACGTGTTTGCCACGCAAACCCTGAAACAGGGCCGCGCGAAAACCATGAAGATTGAAGTGCTGGGCGAAGCTGCGCCGGGCATCACTGCCAAAGACATCGTCTTGGCGATCATCGGTAAAACCGGTAGCGCTGGCGGTACCGGTCACGTTGTCGAATTCTGTGGCCCAGCAATTGAAGCGCTGAGCATGGAAGGCCGCATGACGTTGTGTAACATGGCGATTGAAATGGGTGCCAAAGCGGGCCTGGTTGCGCCGGATGACACCACTTTCGCTTACCTCAAAGACAAGCAGTTCGCGCCGAAGGGCGAGCAGTGGGAACAAGCGGTCGCTTACTGGCGCACGCTGAAGTCCGACAGCGATGCCAAATTCGACAGTATCGTCACGCTGCACGCCGAAGATATCGCCCCGCAAGTGACCTGGGGCACCAATCCAGGCCAGGTGATGGCGGTAGATCAAGCGATCCCGAATCCACAATCCTTTGCCGATCCGGTTGAGCGCGCTTCTGCTGAGAAAGCGCTGGCGTATATGGATCTGCAGCCAGGCATCAAACTGACTGACGTGGCGATCGATAAAGTGTTTATCGGTTCCTGCACCAACTCACGTATTGAAGATCTGCGTGCCGCTGCCGCAATTGCCAAAGGTCGCAAAGTGGCACCGGGCGTAGTAGCGATGGTGGTGCCGGGTTCAGGTCCGGTGAAAGCACAGGCCGAAGCCGAAGGTCTGGACAAAATCTTCCTCGAAGCCGGTTTTGAATGGCGTTTACCGGGTTGCTCTATGTGTCTGGCAATGAACAATGACCGCCTCAATCCGGGCGAACGTTGCGCATCAACCAGCAACCGTAACTTTGAAGGCCGTCAGGGCCGCGGTGGACGTACGCACCTGGTGAGCCCGGCGATGGCCGCTGCGGCTGCCGTGACCGGTCGTTTTGCCGACATTCGTGAATTGACTCAGGGAGCGTAAACCATGGCGAACAAATTTACTCAACACAGCGGAATTGTGGCGCCATTGGATGCGGCCAACGTCGATACAGATGCCATCATTCCAAAGCAGTTCCTGCAGAAAGTGACGCGCACCGGTTTTGGCGCGCACCTGTTCCACGACTGGCGTTTTGAAGATGATGCGGGCACCGTGCCAACCGCCAGCTTCGTGCTGAACAAACCCGAGTTCAAAGGCACCAGCATTTTGCTGGCGCGTGAGAACTTTGGCTGCGGCTCATCGCGTGAGCACGCGCCGTGGGCGCTGACCGATTTCGGTTTCCATGTGGTGATCGCGCCAAGCTTCGCCGACATCTTCTATGGCAACAGCTTCAACAACCAGTTGCTGCCGGTGAAGTTGAGCGATGAAGAAGTGGATGAGATGTTCAAACTGGTTGCCGCGCAGCCGGGCGTTAGCTTCACTGTGGATCTGGAAGCGCAAACTGTTGCTGCAGGCGATAAAACGTATAGCTTTGAAATCGACAGCTTCCGCCGTCACTGTATGATCAACGGCCTCGACAGCATTGGCCTGACGCTGCAACACGAAGCGTCAATTTCCAGCTACGAAACCAACCAGCCCGCGTTCTTACGCTAAGGCAACAAGGGCGATGTGATGTCGCCCTTCTCCTTTATACATCCCGCACGCGTGACGCCAATCCCAACGCCAGCACCGCCAGCCCCAATGCCAGCCAGTAAACCGATTCATGACCAAAGCGCTCGCTCATGGTGCCCTGAATGATGCCGGCGATAATCATGCCGGTGGAAATCGAGGTGGTGAACAATGTCGTCGCCGCACCCGCGCGGCCCGGCATTAAATCCTGGAACCACAACATGCCAATCCCGGCGATGATGCCGATAAAGGCAGCGTTGAATAGTTGCAGCACCATCAATGCAGTACGCGACTGGAACATCACCAATCCGAGATAAAACACAATCGCCGCCGCCAGCGCCAGCAGCATCAGTTTGCGTTTGCCGGTGCGCCGCGCGTAATGCCCGGCCAGTAGCATGATTGGAATCTCCAGCCCGGCGGCAGTGCCCATCAGCAATCCCGCCAGCTTCTCCGGTAGGCCAAGCGTAGAGCTGATATACAGCGGCATATCAATGATATACATGGTGTTGCACGCCCACATGGTGACGGAGGCGATAAACAGCAACCGCACCTGGCTGTCTTTCCACGGGCTCAGCTGCGTCAGCACCTCTTCAGGCGATGCCACCACGCGCGGCACCGACGGCAAGGTACGCCAGATCAGCAGCATGCTCAGCAGGAAAATCCCCGCCGCCACGCAAAACAGCGTCACAAAGCCGTAGTTGAGCGCCAGCGCAAACGACAGCGGCGGCCCAATCACCCACGCCAGCGACAGCTGCGCACGCATCACCGAGCTGAACATCACCACTTCGCGCGCTGATTGATCGGCATATTCCCGCGCGAGGGCGAACACCTGCGGAATCGACACGCTGGCCAGCGCCGACAAAAACACGCCCAGCGTCACCAGCGTTAAATAGTGGCGATTGAAGGCAAACAGCAGCGCATTCAGCGTCGCCATCAGGCAGCAAAACAGAATCAGGTTGCGGCGATCGCCCTGGTTATCGGAGCGTTTCGCCATCAGCAGGCTAATCACAATCCCGGCGATCGCATTGATGGTAAAGAATAAGCCGACCCAGAATGGACTCACCTGCACTTCACGCGTCAGAAACAGGCTCAGCGTCGGCGCCTGCAGCGCACCGGCCACGCCGGTCATAAACGACACTGCCATAAATGAGAGATAGACCGGATTGATGCGACGTTGACGCGTTAACAGCGATTTCATGCAGAAATCCCTTTGCGGATAAAAAAAGGTAGAGAAATGAGGGTAGAAGATTCTACAGCAAAACGAAAAAAGCCAGCAGATAAAGCGCTGCTGGCGGTGAAAATGCACCCTACTCAGAAAGAGGTTCCACGTCGGCGGAACCGCTGGCAGAGCGCCATTCGTTGCTGAATGCCTCCCGCTCTTCCATTACCGTGCAGTATGCCTCTAATATGAGGCAGGAAAAACTGAGCGATTCTGACAAGGAGTTCCCCTTTTATGTCCTCATCACGTTTGCAGCAGCAATTCATCCGCTTATGGCAAAGCTGTCAGGGGCAGGATCAGGAAACCACGCTCAACGAGCTGGCGGATCTGCTGCACTGCTCGCGCCGGCATATGCGTAACCTGCTTAACGCCATGCAGAGTGAAGGCTGGCTGATTTGGCAGGCGGAAGCGGGACGCGGCAAGCGCTCGATGCTGAGTTTCTGCTATACCGGCCTGGCGCTCCAGCAGCAGCGTGCTGAGGATCTATTGGAGCAGGATCGCATCGAACAGTTAGTGCAGCTGGTGGGTGATAAAAATCAGGTGCGCCAAATGATCGCGGCGCATTTAGGTCGCAGCTTCCGCCAGGGCAAACACATTCTGCGCGTACTCTATTACCGTCCGCTGCCCAATCTGCTGCCCGGTTCGCCGCTGCGCCGCTCGGAAACCCATCTGGCGCGACAAATTTTCAACGGCCTGATGCGCATAAATGAGGAAAAGGGGGAAATCGAACCCGATATCGCCCATCACTGGCAGCAAACCTCGCCGCTGCAGTGGCGCTTCTTCCTGCGCCCGGCGATCCGTTTTCATCATGGTCGTGAGCTGGAAATGGAGGATGTGATTGCTTCGCTGGAACGCGTGCGCAGCCAGCCGCTGTTTTCTCACATCAGTAAACTGGATTCGCCCGCGCCCTGGACGCTGGATATCCATCTGAGCCAGCCGGACGATTGGTTGCCATGGCTGCTGGCCAGCGTCAGCGCGATGATCCTGCCGCGCGAATGGCCAACGCTGCGTCAGTTTGCCCGCCAGCCGATTGGCACCGGCCCGTACAGCGTGGTGCGCAATCAGCAAACGCAGCTGAAGATCGCCGCTTTCGATGATTACTTTGGCTATCGCGCGCTGATTGACGATGTGTCAATTTGGGTGCTGCCGGAGATCAGCGATGAACTGGTGTACGCCGGAGTCAAACTGCAAGGCGAAACCGCCGATGAAAAATCGGAAGAGAGCCGTCTGGAAGAAGGCTGCTACTTTCTGCTTTACGATCAGCGCTCCGCATTGGGCCGCGATGCGCATTTCCGCCGCTGGGTGAGTTATCTGTTTAATCCAATCGCCTTATTGAATCATGCTGGCGTCGGCTATCAGCGTTACTGGTTCCCCGCTTATGGCTTGCTGCCACGCTGGCACCATCGCCGCGATCTCACGCCCGCCGACAAGCCAGCAGGTTTAACCCAACTGACGCTGAGCTGGTACAGCCATCACGTTGAGCATGAAGGTATCGCCAACGCGCTGCGACCGCTGCTGGCGCAGCAAGGTGTTGAGCTAATCACCCGCGTTGTGAGCTACGAAGAGTGGTTCGAGGGCGAAGGTGAAAGTGACATCTGGCTCGGCAGCGTCAACTTTACCTTGCCGCTCGAGTACGCGCTGTTCGCCCAACTGTTTGAGCTGCCGTTGATGCATCACTGCATCCCCATTGACTGGCAAGCCGATGCCGCGCGCTGGCGGCAAAAGGATTTACCCTTGGCGGATTGGAGTAAACAGCTGATCGACAGCGACTATCTGCATCCGCTGTTCCATCACTGGCTGCTGCTGGAAGGACAGCGCAGTATGCGCGGCGTGCGCCTCAATACGCTCGGCTGGTTTGACTTCAAATCAGCCTGGTTTGCGCCTCCGGAGCTGTGATACGCAGCAAAATCTGTAGGGTCGCCATTTATGGTGACCAGGTGCGCAACTCGGATACGTTAAGACTTCCAGCCAGTGATCCTTTCGCGCTGTCACATAAATGACTAGAATGAGCCGTTCTCAACGGGGTGCCTTGCTATCAGGGCTGAGAGAAACCCGTCGAACCTGATCCGGCTAATACCGGCGTAGGGATTTGAGATGTCTCACTCCTCAGATCCTTTGCGACTCAACTTATCTTCTCCTCAAGGAGCGCAAAGTGTTAAACAAAGTTCTGCCTGTGTTGCTGCTGGTTGCGGCACCGGCTTTCGCTGCCAAACCGGTTCTCACCGTTTACACCTACGATTCGTTCTCTGCCGATTGGGGCCCCGGCCCGGCGGTAAAAAAAGCCTTTGAGGCGCAGTGCGACTGCGAACTGAATTACGTAGCGCTGGAAGATGGCGTATCACTGCTTAATCGTGTGCGCATGGAAGGCAAAAACAGCAAAGCCGATGTGGTGCTGGGACTAGATAACAATCTGGTGCAGGCAGCGGAGAAAACCGGGCTATTTGCCAAAAGCAGCGTTGATACCAAAGCATTAACGTTGCCAGATGGCTGGCACAGCGACACCTTCATTCCGTTCGATTATGGCTACTTCGCCTTCGTCTACGATAAAAACAAAATGAAGAATCCGCCGAAAAGCCTGAAGGAACTGGTCGAAAGCCCGGAAAAATGGCGCGTGATTTATGAAGATCCGCGCACCAGCACGCCGGGCCTTGGCCTGCTGCTGTGGATGCAAAAAGTTTATGGCGATAACGCGCCTGACGCGTGGCAGAAGCTGGCACAAAAAACCGTTACCGTCACCAAAGGCTGGAGCGAAGCTTACGGCCTGTTCCTGAAGGGCGAAGGCGATCTGGTGTTGAGCTACACCACCTCTCCGGCTTATCACATTATCGAAGAGAAGAAAGAGAACTATGCTGCGGCCGAATTCAGCGAAGGCCACTATTTGCAGGTGGAAGTTGCCGCACAGTTCGCCAGCAGCAAACAGCCCAAGCTGGCGCAGCAGTTCATGCAGTTTATGGTTTCTCCGGCCTTCCAGCAGACCATTCCGACCGGCAACTGGATGTATCCAGTGATCAAAAGCGATCTGCCAGCCGGTTATCAATCTCTGCAGGTGCCCGCCAAGGCGTTGCAATTCACGCCAGCCGAAGTGGCCGACCATCGTGCTGCGTGGATCAGCGCATGGCAAAGCGCCGTTAGCCGTTAATGCCCGGCTGGTTAATTCCCGGTAGCGCCATCGCGCTGTTGCTGTGCGCGGTGGCGCTGCTGGCGTTTGGCGCATTGGTGATGGTTGCGCCGGCCACCGACTGGCGTGCGCTGCTCGACGACAGTTATCTGCATCATGTGCTGCTGTTCTCGTTTGAGCAGGCGCTGCTGTCGGCGCTGCTGTCGGTGCTGCCCGCAATCTTGCTGGCCCGCGCGCTCTATCGCCGCCGTTTTCCGGGACGCAATCTGTTGCTGCGCCTGTGCGCCATGACGCTGGTGCTGCCGGTGCTGGTGGCGGTGTTTGGCTTGCTCAGCGTCTACGGTCGCAGCGGCTGGCTGGCGCAACTGTGCGCGGCCATTGGCTTTGACTACCACTTTTCACCGTATGGCCTGCAGGGCATTCTGCTGGCGCACGTCTTCTTTAACCTGCCGCTGGCGACGCGCCTGCTGTTACAGGCGCTGGAGAGCATTCCCGGCGAGCAGCGGCAAGTCGCCGCCCAGCTTGGCCTGCGTGGCTGGAATCTGTTTCGCTGGCTGGAATGGCCGTGGCTACGCCGTCAGATTCTGCCGACGGCGGCGCTGATCTTTATGCTCTGCTTCGCCAGCTTCGCCACGGTGCTGGCGCTGGGCGGCGGACCGCAGGCCACCACGCTGGAACTGGCGATCTATCAGGCGCTGAATTTCGACTACGATCCGGGCCGCGCGGCGCTGCTGGCGCTGTTACAGCTCGGTTGCTGTTTGCTGCTGGTGTTGCTGAGCCAGCGCTTTAGCAAAGCCATTCCCACCGGCAGCCAGAACATTCGCGGCTGGCGCGATCCGCAGGATTCATGGCAGGCGCGCATCAGCGATACTGTATTGATTGGCCTGGCGCTGCTGCTGCTGTTACCGCCACTGGCGGCGGTAATCGTCGATGGTTTGCGCGGCGGCGTCGCCGGTGCACTGCAACAAGCGGCGCTGTGGCAAGCCACCTTTACCTCGCTACGCATCGCCGTGGGAGCCGGCGTGCTCTGCGTGGTGCTGACCATGATGCTGCTGTGGAGCAGCCGCGAACTGCGACAGCGCCACAACGTGGTCGCCGCGCAGGCGATGGAGATGAGCGGCATGCTGATTCTGGCGATGCCGGGCATTGTGCTGGCGAGCGGTTTCTTCCTGCTGTTCAACGCCACCGTCGGTCTGCCGCAGCGCGCCGATGGTTTAGTGATCTTTACTAATGCCCTGATCGCCATCCCTTACGCCATGAAAGTGCTGGAGAATCCGATGCGCGATATCAGCGCCCGTTACAGCCAGCTCTGCGCTTCACTCGGCATCTCCGGCTTCAACCGTTTGCGGCTGATTGAGCTGCGCGCGCTGAAACGTCCAATTGCTCAGGCGCTGGCGTTTGCCTGCGTGCTGTCGATTGGCGATTTCGGCGTGGTCGCGCTGTTTGGCAGCGCCGATTTCCGCACGCTGCCCTTCTATCTGTTCCAGCAGATTGGCGCCTATCGCGGTGCGGACGGCGCCGTCACTGCGCTACTGCTGCTGCTGCTCTGCTTGCTACTCTTTACTCTGATGGAAAAATTACCGGGTCGCCGTGCTGACACTGAATAACCTCACTTACCTTTATCAGCATCTGCCGATGCGCTTCAGTTTTGCGGCGCAGGCCGGTGAACGTCTGGCGATCCTCGGTCCGAGCGGCGCGGGGAAAAGTACCTTGCTGAGTCTAATTGGCGGTTTTTTGCCGATCAATCAAGGCGCGCTGGTGATGAACGACGTCGATCATACTCACAGCGTGCCGTCGGCGCGTCCGGTTTCCATGCTGTTCCAGGAGAACAACCTTTTTCCGCATCTGACGGTGCAGCAAAACATGGCGCTGGGGCTACATCCGGGCCTGAAACTGACGCGTGAACAGCAGCAGCAAGTCGTGGCTATCGCCGAGCAAACTGGCCTGCAGACAATGCTCGCGCGTTTGCCTGGCGAACTTTCCGGTGGCCAGCGTCAGCGCGTGGCATTGGCGCGTTGCCTGCTGCGCAATCAGCCGATTTTGCTGCTGGATGAGCCTTTCTCAGCGCTGGATCCGGCGCTGCGCAACGAGATGCTGCAACTGGTTCGTTCGGTATGCGAAAGCCGCAACATCACCTTATTGATGGTGTCGCACAGTCTGGAAGATGCTCAGCAAATTGCGCCGCGCAGTTTGGTGATCGTCGATGGGCGCATCTATTGGGATGGCAGCACTGAGAGTTTGGTGCGTGGTGAAAGTGAGGCGGCCGCCATCCTTGGCGTGACATCGCGTTAAGCGAAGAAGACTTTCCACAGCAGGTGGCGGAAGATCGGCATCATTGGATGGAACTGGATAGCGATAAACGCGCCCAAACCAATTGCCGCCATCAGCGGAGCCAGCCAGCGCAGGCGCGCAGTCGGCAGATATTTCGTTGCCCAATCGACGGTTTTTCCGCTGCGCCACCAGCGCCACAGCAGCCAGCCACCGATCCACAGCAGCAGCGCCACCAGCAACAGCAACCACTTAAAGCTGCCGCCCTGCGCGGCCTGCGGCACGTCAATCGCCACGCCCGCCAGAATGCCCGGCATCAAATAAGCGGGTGGCCAGAGAATACAACCAATCAGGTTAGGCGGCAGAAACTTGCGCACCGGCAGCTCCAGCATGCCGGCCGCCAGCGGAATCAGCGGACGCGTCGGCCCAACAAAACGCCCTACCAAAATGGTGAGCATGCTGTGCTGGTGCAATGCATGTTCGGTTTTATCCAGCAAACCCTTGTATTTTTGGATGTATTTCCAACGATGCAGCGGCCCCTGAAACTTCCAGCCGATGCCATACGAAACCCAATCCCCGATCAGGCAGCCAGCAAAACCTGCCGCCCACGCCGGGTAAAGACCAATTTGTCCACTTCCAACCAGCGCCCCAAGGCTGGCCATTAATACCGTGCCCGGCAACAGCAATCCCACGAAGGCCAGCGACTCAAGGAAAGTCACCAGCGCAACGGCGATCAGCGCGTACTCCAGCGATTGCGAAAACAGGTGTTGAATCCAGGCTTCCATAAATATCCTCTGCGGAATATAGAGGCTGGATTGTCCAGAGCACGGGAGCCAGCGTCAAGGCAAGAATTGTAGAACGATGTTGACAAAGTGGTGACAATTTCGCCCGCCGGGACACTGTATAAACATCCATGTTATACTCAATGCAATTCATTCTCTGGAGTTCACGTGACCGATCCGCGCGCAGGTTTTCTGCTTACCCGACATTGGCGAGATACGCCGACCGGCAGCGAAGTGGTGCTGTGGCTGGCAACCGACAGCGGCCCGCAGCGGCTGGTGCTGCCTGCCCAGGAATCCGTGGCGTTTGTGCCCGAGGAGTTTCGCGCGCAAACCGAAGCGCTGATCCGCGATGAGCGACACACACGCCTGCAAACGCTGGAGCTGAGGGATTTCCGCCGCCGCCCGGTGTTTGGCCTCTATTGTCGCAGCAATCGCCAGCTGCAAAATCTGGAAAAGCGCCTGCGTGAAAACGGTATTCCGGTGTATGAAGCGGATATTCGTCCACCTGAACGCTATTTGATGGAGCGCTTTATCACCGCGCCGGTGTGGTTTAGCGGTGAAACGCGCGGCGACAGCGTGGTCAACGCGCGCCTGAAGCCGCATCCTGATTACCGTCCGCAGCTGAAATGGGTATCGCTGGATATCGAAACCACTCAGCACGGCGAGCTCTACTGCATCGGGCTGGAAGGCTGCGGCCAGCGCCAGGTTTACATGCTTGGTCCGCCCAACGGCGATGCCAGCACGCTCGATTTTGAGCTGATTTATGTTGATAGCCGCCCGCAACTGCTTGAGCAGCTCAACGCATGGTTTGAGCGACATGAACCGGATGTGATTATCGGCTGGAACGTGGTGCAGTTCGATTTGCGCGTATTGCAGAAACACGCCGATCGCTACGGCATTCCGCTGCGTTTAGGACGTCACAAGCAGGCGCTGGAGTGGCGCGAGCACGGCTTCAAACCCGGCGTGTTCTTCGCGCAGGCGACGGGCCGCTTGATTATCGATGGCATCGACGCGCTCAAATCCGCCTTCTGGGATTTCCCCTCTTTCAGCCTTGAAGCGGTGTCGCGCCAGCTGCTGGGCGAAGGCAAAGCCATCGACAATCCATGGGATCGCATGGAGGAGATCAACTGGCGCTTTGCCAACGATAAGCCGGCGCTGGCGAAATATAACCTCAAAGATTGCGAGTTGGTGACGCGCATCTTCCAGCACACCGCCATCATGCCGTTCCTGCTGGAACGCGCCACGGTGAACGGTTTAGCGGTGGATCGTCACGGCGGTTCGGTGGCGGCCTTTGGTCATCTCTATATCCCGCGTATGCATCGCGCCGGTTTCGTGGCGCCGAATCTCGGCGAAGTGGCGCCGGAAGCCAGCCCCGGCGGCTACGTGATGGATTCGCGGCCCGGCCTGTACGATTCGGTGCTGGTGCTGGATTACAAAAGCCTCTATCCCTCAATTATTCGTACCTTCCTCATCGATCCCGTTGGGCTGGTCGAAGGCCTGGCGCATCCGGATGACGCCGATTCGGTGCCAGGTTTTCGCAACGCGCGCTTTTCCCGCCAAACACACTGCTTACCGGCGATTGTCGAGCAGATTTGGCAAGGCCGTGAAGCCGCCAAGCGCGACAACAACAAACCGCTGTCGCAGGCGCTGAAGATCATCATGAATGCTTTTTATGGCGTGCTCGGCACCAGCGCCTGCCGCTTCTTCGATCCGCGCCTCGCCTCATCCATTACCCTGCGCGGCCACGCCATCATGCAGCAAACGCGCGAGCTGATTGAAGCTGAAGGCTTTGATGTCATTTACGGCGATACTGATTCCACCTTCGTCTGGCTAAAAGGCGCGCGCAGTGAAGCAGAGGCGACAGCGATTGGTCGTCACCTCGCTGAACAGGTTAATGGCTGGTGGCAGCAGCATCTGCAATCGACTTATGGGCTGGAGAGCGCGCTGGAGCTGGAGTATGAAACCCACTTCAGCCGTTTTCTGATGCCAACCATTCGCGGCGCCGAACAGGGCAGCAAAAAGCGTTATGCCGGCATGATTCGCAGTGATGGCGGTGAGCGGCTGGTGTTTAAAGGCCTCGAATCGGTGCGCACCGACTGGACGCCGCTGGCGCAGCAGTTCCAGCAAACTCTCTATGGCCGCATTTTCCGTGGCGAGCCGTGGCAGGATTACATTCGCGAAACGGTCGCGCAGCTGCTGGCCGGGGAACTCGACGATCAGCTGGTATATAAAAAACGCCTGCGTCGCGCGCTGAAAGATTATGAGCGTAATGTGCCGCCACACGTGCGCGCTGCGCGCCTCGCCGATGAGCACAACCGCAAGCTGCAGCGCCCGTTGCAGTATCAAAATGGCGGCTCAATTCGCTATGTGATGGCAACAGCCGGCCCGGAACCGCTTGAGGCGCGGAATACGCCCCTCGACTACGATCATTACGTCACTAAACAGCTGCAGCCGGTGGCTGACGGCATTTTACCGTTCGTCGGTGATGACTTTGCTACACTCATTACTGGGCAGCTGGGGCTTTTTTGACAGGTGACGAATGCCTTGCCATCCAGTACCATAGCGCCCTTCCTGATTCTCACCGCACACACAATCTGACCAAACACCCGTTTGGCGGTTGGGTATTGCCTGAGTACAGGTGAACTTCTTTATGGCATGTCAGAGAGTCGAGCAAAAAATATATGGTTTTTACACTGGGTCAACGCTGGATTAGTGATACGGAAAGTGAACTGGGATTGGGCACGGTGGTCGCGATCGATACGCGCATGATCACCATGCTTTTTCCGGCAACCGGCGAAAACCGCCTGTATGCCCGAAATGATTCTCCGGTTACTCGTGTGATTTTCAATCCGGGTGACACCATCACCAGCTACGAAGGCTGGCAGATGTGCGTCGATGAAGTCCGCAACGAAAACGATTTAATGACTTACATCGGCACGCGTCTCGACACCGAAGAAACCGGCGTCGTCATGCGTGAAGTGATGCTGGACAGCAAACTGGTGTTCAGCAAGCCGCAGGATCGCCTGTTCGCCGGCCAGCTCGACCGCATGGACCGCTTTGCGCTGCGTTTCCGCGCGCGCAAATATCACAGCGAGCAATACCGCCTGCCGATCAGCGGCCTGCGCGGTATGCGTACCAACCTGATTCCGCATCAGCTGCACATCGCCCACGATGTCGGCCGTCGTCATGCGCCGCGCGTACTGCTGGCGGACGAAGTGGGTTTAGGTAAAACCATTGAAGCCGGGATGATCATCCAGCAACAGCTGCTGGCCGGTCGTGCCGAGCGCGTGCTGATTGTGGTGCCGGAAACGCTGCAACATCAGTGGCTGGTGGAAATGCTGCGTCGCTTCAACCTGCGCTTTGCGCTGTTTGATGACGATCGCTACACCGAAGCGCAGCACGACAGCGACAACGCCTTTGAAACCGAGCAGCTGATTATCTGTTCGCTCGATTTTGTGCGCCGTAACAAGCAGCGTCTTGAGCTGCTGGCCGATGCCGAGTGGGATCTGCTGGTGGTCGATGAAGCGCACCATCTGGCATGGAGCGAAGACGCACCGAGCCGTGAATATCAGGTTATTGAGCAGCTGGCAGAGAAAACCGCTGGCGTACTGCTGCTGACTGCAACGCCAGAACAACTGGGCTTAGAGAGCCACTTTGCGCGTCTGCGCCTGCTTGACCCGAATCGCTTCCACGATTTCGGCCAGTTTGTCGAAGAGCAGCAGCATTATCGTCCGGTGGCTGATGCGGTGAGCTCGCTGCTGGCCGATCACGCCATCAGCAAAGATGAGATGAACCTGATTAACGATCTGATCGGTGAACAGGATATCGAGCCGCTGCTGCAAGTGGCTAACAGCGATCGCGATGGCAAAGAAGACGCGCGTAAAGAGCTGGTCTCGATGCTGATGGATCGCCACGGCACCAGCCGCGTGCTGTTCCGTAATACCCGTAACGGCGTGAAAGGCTTCCCGAAACGTGAGCTGCACCAGATTCGTCTGCCGCTGCCCGCGCAGTATCAAACCGCGATTAAAGTCTCCGGCATCATGGGCACACGCAAAAGCGCAGAAGAGCGCGCACGTGACATGCTGTATCCCGAGCAGATTTATCAGGAATTTGAAGGCGATAGCGGCACGTGGTGGAACTTCGATCCGCGCGTTGAGTGGCTGATGGGTTATCTCACCAGCAACCGCAAAGAGAAAGTGCTGGTGATCTGCGCCAAAGCGGCCACCGCGCTGCAGCTGGAACAGGTATTACGTGAGCGCGAAGGCATCCGCGCCGCCGTGTTCCACGAAGGCTTGTCGATTATCGAACGCGACCGCGCAGCGGCCTTCTTCGCCTCCGAAGAGGATGGCGCACAGGTGTTGCTGTGTTCCGAAATCGGTTCTGAGGGCCGTAACTTCCAGTTCGCCAGCCGTTTGGTGATGTTCGACCTGCCGTTCAACCCGGATCTGCTGGAGCAGCGTATTGGCCGTCTCGATCGTATCGGACAAATGCATGACATCCAGATTCTGGTGCCGTGGCTGGAAAAAACCGCGCAGGCGGTGCTGCTGCGTTGGTATCACGAAGGGCTGGATGCGTTTGAGCACACCTGCCCAACCGGCCGCGCGATTTATGACAAAGAGTACAATCAGCTGATTGAATATCTTGCCGCGCCGGAAAACCCGCAGGGGCTCGATGAGTTCGTCAGCGAAAGCCGTAAGCAGCACGATGCGCTGAAATCACAGCTGGAACAGGGCCGCGATCGCCTGCTGGAACTGAACTCCAACGGCGGAGATGCGGCTCAGGAGCTGGCGAATGCCATCGGCGAGCAGGACAACGATACCGATCTGGTTAACTTTGCGCTGAACCTGTTCGATATCGTCGGTATCAATCAGGAAGACCGCAGCGATAGCCTGATTGTGCTGACGCCATCCGATCACATGCTGGTGCCTGATTTCCCTGGCTTGCCGGAAGAGGGTTGCACCGTGACCTTTAACCGCAACCAGGCGCTGTCACGCGAAGATACCCAGTTTATTACCTGGGAACATCCGCTGATCCTCAACGGTCTTGACCTGATTCTTTCGGGCGATACTGGCAGCTGTGCGCTGTCGCTGCTGAAGAACAAGGCGCTGCCGGTCGGTACGCTGCTGGTCGAGATGATCTATGTGGTTGAAGCGCAAGCGCCAAAAAGCCTGCAGCTCACCCGCTTCCTGCCGCCAACGCCGGTGCGTTTGCTGATGGATCGTGCGGGCAATAATCTGGCGGGCAAAGTTGAGTTCGAAAGCTTTAACCGTCAGCTGAATGCGGTGAATCGCCATACCGGCAGCAAGCTGGTGAATGCGGTGCAGCAAGATGTGCACGAGATTCTGACTCAGGCGGAGAAAGCGATCGTACCGGAAGCACAGGCGATTATCGCGGCAGCGAAAGTGGAAGCCGAAGAGAAGCTCGGCGCTGAGCTGTCACGTCTCGAAGCGCTGCGCGCGGTTAACCCCAACATCCGTGATGATGAGGTTGAAGCGCTGGAAAGCAATCGCGAGCAGGTATTGGAAAGCCTGGGCGATGCAGGCTGGCGTCTTGATGCGCTGCGCCTGATCGTTGTCACGCACCAATAATGTTCAGGACCGCGACATCATGCTGATGGAAGCTTACAACCCGCCGCTCGAACCCTGGCTGCATATTCTGTATCAGGACGAGCACATTATGGTGGTGAATAAACCGAGCGGGTTGCTGTCGGTGCCGGGTCGCCTGGAGGAGCACAAGGATAGCGTGATGACGCGCATCCAGCGTGATTTCCCGCAGGCGGAATCGGTGCATCGTCTCGATATGGCCACCAGCGGCGTGATCGTCGTGGCCCTGAATAAAGCGGCTGAGCGTGAGCTCAAGCGCCAGTTCCGTGAACGCGAGCCCTCTAAATACTATGTGGCGCGCGTGTGGGGACATCCGGCGGCAGAAGAGGGTTTGATCGATCTGCCGCTGATTTGCGACTGGCCGAATCGGCCTAAGCAGATGGTGTGTTTCGAGAACGGCAAAGCGGCGCAGACCGAGTATCAGGTGCTGGAGTATGAAGCGACGAACAGTGCGCGCGTCAAGCTCAAGCCAATTACCGGACGTTCACACCAGCTGCGCGTGCATCTGCTGGCGTTGGGGCATCCGATTCTTGGCGACCGCTTTTATGCGCATGAAGAGGCGCTAGCGATGGCGCCGCGTTTACAGCTGCATGCGGAGTCGCTGACGATCACGCATCCGGCGTTTGGCAATAGCATGACGTTCAGGCAGCCGGCGGAATTTTAGCCATAAAAAAGGTCGTCATAAATGACGACCCTACAAAATAATCGTCCCGGAAGACGATTATTTGAACCCCTTCTCCTTACGGATCAAATCGTAAGCCGCCTGAATCTCCTGCGCTTTCTGCTTCGCCATCTCCATCATCTCTGGCGGTAAACCTTTCGCCACCAGCTTGTCAGGGTGATGCTCACTCATCAGCTTGCGGTAGGCGCGCTTAATGGTGGTGCCGTCATCGCTGCTTTTCACGCCCAACACGCTGCAGGCATCTTCCAGCGTTGGACCGCGTTGCGCCTGCTGATAGGCGCCGCCACGTGAAGAACCGCCGCCGCCAAATTGCTGACCGCCTTCCATCATGCGCAGGAACTGGTCGAACTGCGCGCGTGAAATGCCCAGCTCTTCAGCTATTACATACAGCACCTGACGCTCGTTGGGATGCAGTGAACCATCGGCAAAGGCGGCCTGGATTTGGATTTCCAGAAACATCCGAATCAGATCAAATCGGCCAAAGCAGGCGCTGCGCAGTTCGCGCAGTTTACTACGCAGCGGATAGTCGCTCTGCTTGCCTTCACGGAACGCACGCTGCGCGGCAGTACGTGCATCGCCATGCAGCTGCATGCGATCCATAAATAAGGAAGCAATCTGGATATCCGCTTCGGTGACGCGCCCTTTTGACTTGGTCAAATGGCCCATCACCTGGAAGGTGGTACTGAAAAACAGAGTTTGGCGCGCCTGATTATTGGCGAAGTAGCCCTGTCCTTTTACGCTGCGCACTTTGTCAAACATGTGACCAATGATCAGACCCAGTACAATGCCCCAAAAGCCTGCCCCGGAAAATATCCCGAGCGCCAGACCAATTACTTTTCCCCAGTAGCGCATAAACTCCTCAATTCGCCATGCTTGCGGCTGAAAATTGCATTATCATACCTGTCATTTATCTCAGCGCCTAACGGCAACGCGGACAGACAAGGATTAACACTGGCGCAACGCCGGGCAGTAAGTTAGTCTCTGACCGGATTGTCGGCATGATGCCAGTTTTCATGGAATTATCGAAACCGCGTATGAAAAAACGTATACCTACCTTGCTGGCTACCATGATTGGTGCAGCGCTTTATAGCCAGTCATCACTCGCCGACGATCTGATGTCGCAGTGCATGCTGGGCGTGCCGAGTTACAACCGCCCGCTGGTCAATGGCGACACCAACTCGCTGCCGGTCACCATCCATTCTGATTCCGCCAAAGGCAACTATCCGAATGATGCGGTGTTCACCGGCAATGTCGACGTGCAGCAGGGCAACAGCCGCCTGCGTTCCGACGAAATGCAGTTACATCAGCGTCAGCAAGATGGCCAAACCACGCCGGTTCGTACCGTGGATGCGCTGGGTAATGTGCACTATGACGACAATCAGGTCATCCTCAAAGGTCCGAAAGCCTGGTCGAATCTGAACACCAAAGACACTAACGTGTGGAACGGTGATTATCAGATGGTTGGCCGTCAGGGCCGCGGCGATGCCGATCAGATGAAACTGCGCGGTAATAATCGCTACACCATTCTGGAAAACGGCAGCTTTACCTCCTGTTTGCCGGGTTCCAACAGCTGGAGCGTGGTCGGTTCCGAAGTGATTCAGGACCGTGAAGAAGAAGTCGCGGAAATCTGGAACGCCCGCTTTAAGCTCGGCAATGTGCCGGTGTTCTACAGCCCTTATCTTCAGTTACCGATTGGCGATCGTCGCCGCTCGGGTTTCCTGATCCCGAATGCGAAATACGGCAGTAATAACGGCTTCGAATTCATGCTGCCGTATTACTGGAACATCGCGCCGCAGGCCGATGCCACTATCACGCCGCACTATATGGAAAAACGTGGCCTGCAGTTGCAGAACGAATTCCGTTATTTGACGGTGTTTGGTGCGGGCTTGATGGAGCTGGATTATCTGCAATCGGACAATCAATACAACAAAGATAAAGCCTCTCGTCCTTTAGTCCAAAATGATACTAACGATGATCGCTGGCTATTCTTCTGGCGTCATTCAGGTGTTTACGATCAACACTGGCGCTTCAACGCTGACTACACCAAGGTAAGCGATCCTTACTACTTCAACGATCTCGACTCGAAGTACTACAGCTCTACCGATGGCTATGCCACGCAGAAATTTAGCTTTGGTTACGCTGATACCAATTGGGACGCGACGCTTTCGACCAAAGACTTCCAGGTATTTGGCAATACCAGCAACAGCAACGTCTATCGTGCAATGCCACAGCTCGATCTGAACTTTTATCAGAACGATATGGGGCCGTTTGATGGTCGCGTCTTTGCCCAGGCAGTGAAATTCACTAATGTTAATAGCCGTATGCCGGAAGCAACACGTTTGCATATTGAGCCAACATTAAATCTGCCGCTATCAAACGGATGGGCAAGCCTTGATACTGAAGCTAAGTTCCTGGCAACCCATTACCAGCAAGAGAATATCAATAGTTATAATAATGGCGAGATTCCAAACGTCGGTGGTGCAAGTGGACGCCTTGACGATTCCGTCAACCGTACGCTGCCACAGTTCAAAGTGGATGGCCGCTTAGTGTTTGACCGCGCGATGGACTGGGAACCAGGCTACACGCAAACGCTGGAACCGCGTGTTCAGTACCTTTACGTCCCGTATCGTAACCAGAGCAATATCTATCCGTACGACTCGACGCTGCTGCAAACCGACTACACTGGCCTGTTCCGCGATCGTACTTACAGCGGCCTCGATCGCATCGCTTCGTCTAACGAAGTGGCGACCGGCGTAACCTCACGTATTTATGATAACGATCTGGTGGAACGTTTTAACGTTTCTGTGGGTCAAATCTACTCGTTTACCCCGTCTCGTACCGGCGTAAACCAGACGAACAAAGAAGATGACACCGGCAGCCTCGTTTGGGCCGGCGACACTTACTGGAAAATCAGCGATCGTTGGGGCGCGCGTGGCGGTCTGCAATATGACACCCGTCTTGATAACGTCGCGCAGGGCAATGCAGTGGTCGAGTATCGTCAGGATGCCGATCGTATGGTGCAGCTGAGCTATCGCTACAGCAGCCCGGAATACGTGGCGCAGGCGCTGAATAACTCTAACCTGGTGACTGACCCGATCTACAAAAACGGGATTTCACAGGTTGGCGCCACTGCCAGCTGGCCGATTGCGGATGCCTGGTCACTGGTGGGCGGTTATTACTACGATACCCGCAACAGTCGTCCGGCTGAACAGCTGGTTGGCCTGCAGTACAGCTCGTGCTGCTATGCCATTCGTCTGGGTTACGAACGCAAGATCAACGGTTGGGAAAACAACGACAGTAAGTATGACAACCAAATCTCATTCAACATTGAGCTGCGTGGTCTGAGTTCCAACTATGGCTTAGGCACTAATGAAATGCTGCGTCAGGGCATCATTCCTTACCAGCGCGCTTTCTGATGTTGTGATGTTTGACAGGCTCTCCCGCAGTGCGGAAACAACAATGGATAAAGTATGAAGAACTGGAGAATGCTGATTCTTGGTGTAGCGATTACCGCTAACACTGCGTTCGCAGCCCCACAAGTGGTTGATAAAGTTGCCGCTGTCGTGAACAACGGCGTGGTACTGGAAAGTGACGTTGATAACATGATGCGCACCGTGAAATCACAGGCGCAGCAGGCAAACCAGCAACTCCCGGATGACAAAACTTTGCGTCATCAGATCCTTGAGCGCCAGGTCATGGATGCCATCATTCTGCAAATGGGTGAAAGAGCGGGCGTGCAGATTAACGATCAGCAACTGGATCAGGCGATTCAGAACATTGCCGCACAAAACCGCATGAGTCTCGACCAGCTGCGTAGCCGTCTGGCCTACGATGGTATGAACTACAACGTTTACCGTGCGCAGATCCGTAAAGAGATGACAATTGCCGAAGTGCGTAACAACGAAGTGCGTCGCCGCGTCACTATCCTGCCGCAGGAAGTGGATACGCTGGCTTCGCAGGTCGGCGCGCAGAACACGCAAGGTACTGAACTGAATATCAGCCAGATTCTGCTGCCGCTGTCAGAAAACCCGACGCAGCAGCAGGTTGACGACCAGGAAACGCTGGCTCGCCAATTGGTTGCTCAGCTGAAAGGCGGCGCCGACTTCGGCAAGCTGGCAGTGACTTACTCGGCCGATCCGCAGGCGCTGAAAGGCGGCAACATGGGCTGGGGAAAAATCGAAGAACTGCCAACGCTGTTCTCGCAGGCGCTGAGCACCGCGAAGAAAGGCGATATCGTTGGTCCAATCCGTTCGGGTGTTGGCTTCCACATCCTGAAGGTGAACGACCTGCGTGGCGAAAGCAAAAGCATCTCTGTAACGGAAGTGCATGCGCGTCACATTCTGCTGAAGCCGTCACCGATCCTGACTGACGCACAGGCGCAGGCGAAGATCGAACAGATCGCGGCCGACATTAAAAGTGGCAAAACCACTTTTGCCGCAGCGGCCAAACAGTTCTCGGACGATCCTGGTTCAGCGAACCAGGGCGGCGATCTCGGTTGGGCATCTCCAGAGATTTACGATCCGGCATTCCGCGATGCATTGCTGAAGCTGCAGAAAGGCCAGGTCAGTCAGCCGGTTCACTCCTCATTTGGCTGGCACTTGATTCAGTTGCTGGATACGCGTCAGGTTGATAAGACCGATGCCGCGCAGAAAGAGCGCGCCTATCGCATGCTGTTCAATCGTAAATTCGCGGAAGAAGCGCAAACCTGGATGCAGGAACAGCGCGCCAGTGCTTACGTGAAGATTCTGGATAACAATGGTCAGTAATTATCGTGTGGTGATCACGCCCGGCGAACCCGCCGGGATTGGTCCCGACCTCACCGTTCAACTGGCGCAGCAAAACTGGCCAGTTGAATTGGTGGTCTGCGGCGACGGCGAGCTTTTGCGCCGTCGCGCTGCTTTATTGGGTTTGCCGCTGACGCTGCGTGATTATCAACCTGCAGCAGCGCAACCGCAGCAGGCCGGAACGCTAACGCTGCTGCAGGTCGATACCGCTCAGCCGGTGACCGCCGGTGAACTCAACGTTGCGAACAGCCACTATGTACTGGAAACGCTGGCACGCGCCTGTGACGGCTGTCTTAACGGCGAATTTGCCGCGCTGATTACCGGTCCGGTGCACAAAGGCGTGATCAACGATGCTGGCATTCCGTTTACCGGTCATACCGAGTTTTTTGCCGATCGCGCCGGTGGCAATTTAGTGGTAATGATGCTGGCAACGGAAGAGTTGCGCGTAGCATTGGCTACCACGCATCTGCCGCTGAAAGATGTTTCTGCCGCGATTACCCGCGACACGCTGCATGAAGTGATCACCATTTTGCACCGTGATCTGCAGCAGAAGTTTGGTTTACCGAATCCTCATATCTTCGTCTGCGGCCTTAATCCGCATGCTGGCGAAAGCGGCCATATGGGCCGCGAAGAGATTGATACCATCATTCCGGCTCTCAACGAACTGCGCCAGCAAGGCATCCAACTCACCGGACCTCTGCCAGCCGATACGCTGTTCCAGCCGAAATACCTGCAACATGCCGATGCGGTTCTAGCGATGTATCACGACCAGGGCTTACCGGTGCTAAAATTTCAGGGGTTTGGCCGCGCGGTGAATATCACACTTGGCCTGCCCTTTATCCGGACTTCTGTCGATCACGGCACCGCGCTTGAATTAGCCGGTCTCGGCCAGGCAGAACCGGGCAGCTTTATCACGGCGCTTAATCTCGCCATCACTATGATCAAGAGCAGTAATGAATAATCGCGTCCATCAGGGGCATTACGCCCGTAAACGTTTCGGGCAGAACTTCCTGAACGATCAGTACATTATCGATAGCATCGTCTCCGCCATTCACCCGCAAAAAGGTGAAGCTATCGTGGAAATCGGCCCCGGCCTTGGCGCATTAACCGAGCCGGTAGGTGAACGTCTGGATGAGCTGACCGTGGTCGAGCTGGACCGCGACCTTGCCGCGCGTCTGCAAACGCACCCGTTCCTCGGCCCCAAGCTGACCATTTTCCAGCAGGATGCGATGACCTTTGATTTCTCTGCGCTGGCGCAAGAGAAAGGCCAGCCGCTGCGCGTGTTCGGCAACCTGCCGTACAACATCTCGACGCCGCTGATGTTCCACCTTTTCAGCTATACTGGTTCGATTAAAGACATGCACTTCATGCTGCAGAAAGAAGTGGTGAATCGTTTAGTCGCCGGTCCGGGCAGCAAAGCCTACGGTCGTTTGAGCGTGATGGCGCAGTACTATTGCCAGGTGATTCCTGTGCTCGAAGTGCCACCAGAATCGTTCACGCCAGCACCGAAAGTGGAATCGGCCGTGGTGCGTTTAGTGCCGTATATGCAACCGCAGCATCCGGTTAGCGATATTCGTCTGCTGAGCCGCATTACCACTGAAGCCTTTGGTAAACGCCGTAAAACGCTGCGCAACAGCCTTGCTCATATGTTTGCGGCTGGTGCGCTGGATCAATTAGAAATCGATGCCTCGCTGCGTGCAGAGAACGTCTCTGTGGCGCAATATTGCCAACTGGCAAACTGGTTGAGCAAGCATCAGGCTGAAACTCCGGAGAGTTGAGTGCATGAGTGAACTGGCCCGCGTCTGTATCCATGTACATAGTCAGTATGTGGAGTCGCAATCCTTGCCCGACGAGGATCGCTACGTGTTTGCCTACACCATCACCATTCGCAATTTGGGGCGCAGCAACGTACAGCTGCGCAGCCGCTATTGGCTGATCACCAACGGCAACGGTCGCGAGACTGAAGTGCAAGGTGAAGGCGTGGTCGGCGAGCAGCCGCACATTGCTGCCGGCGGCGAGTATCAGTACACCAGCGGCGCGATTCTGGAGACGCCGATGGGCACCATGCAAGGTCACTATGTGATGGTCGATGATGCGGGCGAAGAGTTCCACGTCGAGATTCCGGTGTTCCGACTCGCGGTGCAAACCCACATTCACTAATCCTCCTCCGCCCGGCCCGTCCGGGCGGCGCGTTTTAATCGGACTGACAATGAGTACATACCTGATTGGCGATGTTCATGGCTGTTATGACGAGCTTCGTGCGCTGTTAGCGCAGGTTGATTTCGATCCGCAGCAGGACACCTTATGGCTTACCGGCGATTTGGTGGCGCGCGGCCCCGGCTCGCTCGATGTGCTGCGCTATGTGAAATCGCTGGGTGATTGCGTGCGCCTCGTGCTAGGTAATCACGACCTGCATTTGCTGGCGGTGTTTGCCGGTATCAGCCGCAATAAGCCGAAAGATCGCCTGACGCCGCTGCTGGAAGCTGATGATGCCGATGAGTTGATCAACTGGTTACGTCGTCAGCCGCTGTTGCAGGTGGATGAAGAGAAAAAGCTGTTGATGGCGCATGCGGGCATTACGCCGCAGTGGGATCTGGAGACAGCTCAGATGTGCGCGCGTGAAGTAGAAGCGGTGCTCTCCAGCGATAGCTATCCGCTGTTTCTCGATGCGATGTACGGCGACATGCCAAACAACTGGACGCCAGAGCTCAGCGGCTTGGCGCGACTGCGCTTTAGCACCAATGCGCTGACGCGCATGCGCTTCTGCTTCCCGAATGGCCAGTTGGATATGATCTGCAAAGAGTCGCCTGAATCGGCCCCGCCACCGCTTAAGCCGTGGTTTAACGTGCCGGGCAAAATCGACACCGACTATACGCAGATCTTTGGTCACTGGGCATCGCTGGAAGGTAAAGGCACACCGGAACATGTGATTGGGCTGGATACTGGCTGCTGCTGGGGCGGAACATTGACGCTGCTGCATTGGGAAACCAAACAGTATTACGTGCAGGCATCCAACCGCGAACAGGCGATGGCCGAGAGCGCAGTGAGTGCGCATCCGCCGTTAAGTGATACGCCGTAAATAAAAAAGGTCGCCATTAATGGCGACCCTACAGTTATTTGGCAGGACTTTCGTAGGGTGCGCATTTATGCGCACCTGCCTACATAGGCCATCAATGGCGATCATATGCGTAACGGGTGATCAACGGCGATCAAGAATCTCGAAGCAGTAGCTGTGCGAGTTCTGCTCATCAGCGTCGTGGAATTCGCTGAAGGTTGACTGCCATTCGTCCGGCTCGTAATCCGGGAACTGCGTGTCCCCTTCCACTTCCGCATCGATATGGGTCAGGTAAAGACGATCCGCGCGATCCAGCATCTGCTCGTAAACGCGTCCACCACCAATCACCATCATCTCTTCAACATCACCTGCCGCTTTTACCGCCTCTTCCAGCGATGTCACCCAGGTAACGCCTTCGTGGCTGCCCGGCTGGCTGCTGACCACAATGTTCAAGCGTCCGGGAAGCGGACGGCCAATCGATTCAAAGGTCAGACGACCCATAATCACCGGCTTATTCAGGGTATTACGTTTGAACCACGCCAAATCTGCTGGCAGGTTCCATGGCATGGCGTTTTCCATACCAATAATGCGATCCGCTGCCAGTGCCGCGATCAGACTAATCATGTTAAAAGACCTACTGGAAAAAATTGGCGCCATCATACGTAAAGGCGAAACTTTCGTCGATAGGCCGACCCCGCTATTTGCGTAAAGCTCCGATGCCACCGCACTTTTGTTATTGGACAGAGTTTTACACCGACTTTCCCGGCAATAGCGGGGCGAGGAGCCAGAAATTGCTGACGAGGCGGCACAACTCCGCGCGAAACGTCGCATTGTCGGTATCGCAGTGTAAAGAAAAGCGCACTCTGTGCGACAAAAGAAAACGGCTCCCGCAGGAGCCGTTGAGACGCTTTAGAAATCGTAGCGCAGACGCACCAGGTTCACGTTGCCCAGTGACTTGTCGGTGCTGGAGGTGATGACATATTCGTAGTCAACACGGAAGCCGTAATCCAGCTGCGCACTCACGCCGACGCCGTTATCAATACGTTTGTAGTCACGTCCGTTGACGAACTCCAGACGGTCGCCCATGAAGTAAGGCTGGATGGATTTCACTGCATATTGACCGATTGGGAATTTGTAGCCAGCAAAGTATTCGATGCCCCACGCGTCATCCGCGAAGTAGTTGTTAACGGTGTTGCGTTTGGTTGGTGAGAAGTTCTCATACCAACCGGCACCAGCTGACAGCGTCCAGTTATCCGGCGTCCAGCTGAGCGCGGTGCCATAGATATTCTGGTCATAACGTTTGCTGTCACCGTTACCTGGATTACGGATATCGGCGCGGGTGTAGTTCCACGCGGTTCCCCATGCCAGATCTTTGGTGATGTGGTAGTTCACCCCCAGCGAACCGCCGCCTTTACGCTTATAGCGCAGGCCGTTGCCTGGCAGGAATTCGTTATCTTCAAACAGGTAAGACGCATACACATCCGCATCGCCGAAGGTGTTTTTGTACTTCAGCATTTTGCGCGAACGGTACGAGCCGTCATAGTCGCCATTGATACCGTTGCCCGGTGCCTGGGCCAGCATGTCGTAATCCCAGATATCGGTTTTCGCACCAACTACATCGTAGTAAACGCTGTTCTGCTGACCAAAGTAGAGTTCACCCAGGGTGGCGCTTTTGAAGCCGGTATAGAGTTGGCGACGCGAGGTGTTATTCGCACCATCCGCATGATGATTGTCCCAACCCCACCAGGCTGGGAAGTTAACGCCCAGCTCGTAGTAACCCACCCAACTAACATCGTCGAACAGGTAATAATTGGCGGTGAAACGGAAACGTGATCCGCCGTCATAGCCATTACGTTTGTACGACTTGTCGTTGACGCCATTCTGATGCAGGTATTGCGGACGAATACTGCCGCCCACTTTGAAGTCGAGACGGCTCAGCGGATCGCCCGCCTGTGGATCCTGCTTGAGTAAAGTAATTTCCGCCTGGCTGGCGAGTGGCGCCGCTGCGAGTAACGCAGCAATAGCGCTGAGAGTGAAAGCACGCATTTGCATTTTTTATATCCCAGTTAAGGTGAGCGCTCTATTGATGAGCGAGCGAAATAGTACGGTGCGCTCACTGGGATCTTATTTATAAATTTGTGCGGATATTCCGAGGTGTAAGCCTTTCCGCATCAACTGATAAAACATATGTCAAATCAATAGGATTTTTACAGATAAGGATATTCAGCTGCAGATAAAGGGCAAAAAAAAACGGCTCCCGCAGGAGCCGCTTTATTACTATCAAACGAGTGATTATTTAATTTGCGCGTGCATTTCCTGCACTGAAATCACTTGCTCAGTCGGATCCGCGTTCAGCGCCATCGCCGTGGCAAAGCCGCCGTTCAGCGTGGTGTCGTAATGCACTTTGTACTGCAGCGCGCTACGACGAATCAGCTTGGAGTCTTCAATTGCCTGACGTCCCGCCGTGGTGTTGACGATGTAGGTATATTCGCCGTTCTTTAGACGGTCCTGAATGTGCGGACGACCTTCATGCACCTTGTTCACCAGACGTGGATTGATGCCCGCTTCGCCCAGCACCACTGCGGTACCGTGCGTCGCATCCAGCTCGAAACCAAACTTCTGCAGTTTTGCTGCCAGGTCGACGATACGTTTCTTATCGCCTTCACGCACTGACAGCAACGCACGACCGGTTTTCTTCATGTTGCTCTGCGCACCCAGCATCGCTTTCGCGAAGGCTTCAGCGAAGGTGCGACCTACGCCCATCACTTCACCGGTAGAGCGCATTTCTGGGCCGAGGATTGGGTCAACGCCTGGGAACTTGTTGAAAGGCAGCACCACTTCTTTCACCGAGTAATACGGTGGAATCACTTCTTTGGTGACGCCCTGCTCAGCCAGCGTTTTACCTGCCATCACGCGCGCGGCAACCTTCGCCAGCGCCACGCCAGTGGCTTTAGACACGAACGGTACGGTACGCGCGGCGCGTGGGTTCACCTCAATCAGGTAAACCTCATTGTCCTTCACTGCGAACTGTACGTTCATCAGGCCACGAACATTCAGCTCGAAGGCCAGTTTTTCCACCTGCTGACGCATCACGTTCTGGATTTCAGTGCTCAGCGTGTAAGCTGGCAGTGAACAGGCCGAGTCACCGGAGTGCACGCCCGCCTGCTCGATGTGCTCCATGATGCCGCCAATCAGCACGCGTTCGCCATCGCAAATTGCATCAACATCCACTTCAACCGCATCATCGAGGAAGCGATCCAGCAACACTGGCGCATCGTTAGAGACCGAAACCGCCGTCTGGAAGTAACGCTTCAGGTCGATTTCGTCGTAGACGATTTCCATTGCGCGGCCGCCCAGCACATAAGAAGGACGCACCACCAGCGGATAGCCGATGCCAGCCGCTTTCTCAACGGCCTGCTCCAGCGTGGCAACAGTGGCGTTAGCCGGTTGCTTCAGGCTCAGGCGATCAACCGCCTGCTGGAAACGCTCGCGGTCTTCTGCACGGTCAATCGAGTCCGGGCTGGTACCAATCACCGGAACGCCAGCCGCTTCCAGCGCGCGTGCCAGTTTCAGTGGCGTCTGGCCGCCGTACTGTACGATGACGCCTTTCGGCTTCTCGATGCGTACGATTTCCAGCACGTCTTCCAGCGTGACCGGCTCGAAGTAGAGGCGATCAGAGGTGTCGTAATCGGTTGATACGGTTTCCGGGTTACAGTTAACCATGATGGTCTCGTAACCGTCTTCACGCAGCGCCAGCGCCGCATGCACGCAGCAATAATCAAACTCGATGCCCTGGCCGATACGGTTTGGACCACCACCCAGAATCATGATTTTTTCACGATCCTGGTTTGGATTGGCTTCGCACTCTTCCTCGTAGGTTGAGTACATATAAGCGGTGTCGGTGGCGAACTCAGCCGCACAGGTATCAACGCGCTTATAAACCGGATGCAGGTTAAATTGCTGACGCAGCTTACGAATTTCGCCTTCAGATACGCCCGCCAATGCAGCCAGACGCAGGTCGGCAAAGCCTTTACGCTTCAGCGCACGCAGGAATTCCGCGTTCAGCGAGTTCACACCTTCGCGCTCAACCTGCTCTTCCAGACGCACCAGCTCTTCAATCTGCACCAGGAACCAGCGATCGATGTTGGTGAGGTTGAACACGCCATCAACCGACATTCCTGCACGGAACGCATCGGCGATGTACCAGATACGGTCAGAACCGGCATCTTTCAGTTCGCGACGAATGCGCGTTAACGCTTCTGGATCGTCGAGGCTGACTTTCGGGTCGAAACCGTTGGCACCCACTTCCAGACCGCGCAGCGCTTTCTGCATCGATTCCTGGAAGGTACGGCCAATCGCCATCACTTCACCCACTGATTTCATCTGCGTTGTCAGACGATCGTTGGCACCGGCGAACTTCTCAAAGTTGAAGCGAGGAATCTTGGTGACGACATAGTCGATAGAAGGTTCGAACGACGCAGGCGTCAAGCCGCCAGTGATGTCGTTCATCAGCTCATCGAGGGTGAAGCCCACCGCCAGTTTCGCCGCCACTTTGGCAATCGGGAAGCCGGTCGCTTTCGAAGCCAATGCTGACGAACGCGATACGCGCGGGTTCATCTCGATGACGATCATGCGGCCATCTTTCGGGTTCACCGAGAACTGGACGTTAGAACCGCCGGTTTCAACACCGATTTCACGCAGTACCGCCAGCGAGGCGTTACGCATGATTTGGTATTCTTTGTCAGTCAGGGTTTGCGCCGGTGCCACGGTGATGGAGTCACCGGTGTGGATGCCCATCGCATCGAAGTTTTCGATCGAGCAGACGATGATGCAGTTGTCGTTTTTATCACGCACCACTTCCATCTCGTACTCTTTCCAGCCAATCAGCGACTCATCAATCAGCAGCTCATTGGTTGGCGACAGGTCAAGACCGCGTTCGCAAATCTCTTCGAACTCTTCGCGATTATAAGCGATACCGCCGCCGGTGCCGCCCATCGTAAAGGAAGGACGGATGATACACGGGAAGCCGACGACTTCGGTAATCGCCAGCGCTTCTTCCATGGTGTGCGCGATACCGGAACGTGCGGTGCCCAGACCAATGCTTTTCATCGCCACGTCGAAACGACGACGGTCTTCGGCTTTATCAATGGCATCGGCAGTCGCACCAATCATGGTGACGCCGAACTCAGCCAGCACGCCCTGACGCTCCAGCTCCAGCGCACAGTTCAGCGCTGTCTGGCCGCCCATGGTTGGCAGCACCGCATCCGGACGCTCTTTTTCGATAATCTTGCGCACTACTTCCCAGTGAATCGGCTCGATGTAGGTCGCATCGGCCATTTCCGGGTCGGTCATAATGGTTGCCGGGTTCGAGTTCACCAGAATGACGCGGTAGCCCTCTTCGCGCAGCGCTTTACACGCCTGCGCACCGGAGTAGTCAAATTCACATGCCTGGCCGATAACGATCGGGCCAGCACCAAGAATCAGGATGGATTTTATGTCTGTACGTTTTGGCATCGTGGGCTCCTGATTACTTCGCGTTAGAACGGTATGCTTCGATCAGTTCGATAAAGTGATCGAACAGTGGCGCCGCATCGTGCGGGCCTGGGCTCGCTTCCGGGTGTCCCTGGAAGCTGAAGGCCGGTTTGTCAGTACGATGAATGCCCTGCACGGTTTGGTCGAACAGCGACACATGGGTCACGCGCAGATTGGCTGGCAACTGGCCGTCATCCACCGCAAAACCGTGGTTCTGCGCGGTGATCATCACGGTATTGTTGTCGAGATCTTTCACCGGATGGTTGCCGCCGTGGTGGCCGAGTTTCATCTTGATGGTTTTGGCACCGCTCGCCAGCGCTAACAGCTGATGGCCAAGACAGATACCGAATACCGGGATATCGGTTTTCAGGAATGCCTGAATGGCGTTAATCGCGTAGTCGCACGGTTCCGGGTCGCCAGGACCGTTCGACAGGAAAATACCGTCTGGATTAAGTGCCAGAACCTCTTCCGCCGGGGTTTTCGCCGGTACTACCGTCAGGCGACAGCCGCGATCCACCAGCATGCGCAGGATGTTGCGCTTGGCGCCGTAATCGTACGCCACCACATGGAACGGCAGCTCTTCCGCCGTTTTCTGTTCCGGCAGGTCACCTTCCAGTGTCCAGCTACCTTGCTGCCACGCGTAGGTTTCAGCGGTGGTCACTTCTTTCGCCAAGTCCATGCCTTTCAAGCCCGGGAACGCCTGCGCTTTCTGCAGCGCCAGTGCGGCATCCGGATTATCGCCCGCAATAATGCAGCCGCTCTGTGCGCCCTTCTCGCGCAGCAAACGGGTCAGTTTGCGCGTGTCGATATCGGCGATGCCAACGATGTTATTGCGCTGCAGGTAAGCTGACAGACTTTCTTCACTGCGGAAGTTGCTGGTAATCAGCGGCAGATCGCGAATAACGAGGCCTTGAGCATGGATTTGGCTGGATTCTTCATCGGCGGCGTTAACGCCAACATTGCCGATATGGGGATAAGTGAGGGTAACGATTTGGCGGGAATAGGAAGGATCAGTGAGGATTTCTTGATAACCGGTCATTGAAGTGTTGAAAACAACTTCTCCCACTGCCGACCCCGTAGCCCCGATGGCACGACCGTGGAATTGGGTTCCGTCTTCCAGAACCAAGAGCGCTGACTTAATCAAAACATCCTCCAGGGAATAAACAGTCACAATATTTGCATATTAATTCAAAAGCAGTGCCAGAATCAATGCAAAACCCGCCTGAGTACTCGAATTTTGGCAAATTGCGCGCATTCTAATGATCGCCCCGCACCTTGTCTACAACATGTGGTTATTTTTTTGTATATTTCGGGCAACTGAATGTTAAAAACGGTGAAAGGCGACAAAAGAGTGAGATAACTCGGAAAAATAATCGGTTGCCTGACGGCGATAATGGCAAAGTGCTGCTAGCGCGCATAAATTTTTGACCAAATGGTCAAAAATAGCCATCACAAGCCTGATAAATGCTCATTAACTGCAACAAATTAACCCTTCGCAGTGAAAAACAATTAAACCGTCCATTTACAAATAAAATAAAGGGCAATGATCACATTGCCCTCGTCAATCAAGGTCTTACCGATTGAAATAACCACATCACGATGGTTCACAACACTCACAACATCGATAAATCCAGCACATTACGCATATCATAAAGGCCGGATTTCTTGTTCTTTAACCAACTTGCCGCCTTAACTGCACCATTTGCAAAGGTCATACGGCTGGAAGCCTTGTGGGTAATCTCTACACGCTCACCAATATCTGCAAACATCGCGGTATGTTCACCGACGATATCGCCGGCGCGCACGGTAGCAAATCCGATGGTTTGCGCTTTACGCTCACCGGTATGACCTTCACGGGCATATACCGCGTGCTCATCCAGATTCCACTTCATGGCATCGGCAATCGCCTCGCCCATCGCCAGCGCTGTACCTGATGGTGCATCAACTTTATGACGATGGTGCGCTTCTACAATTTCAATATCCGCGTAGTCGCCCATCACCTTCGCCGCCTGCTGCAGCAGATTCAGCACCAGGTTGACGCCCACGCTGAAATTGGCAGCGAACACGATGCCAATCTCTTCGGCTGCCGCGCGAATCGCCGCTTTGCCGGCTTCATCAAAACCGGTGGTACCGATCACCATCGCTTTGTTGTGCTGGCGACAAAATGCCAGATACTCCAGCGTGCCTTCCGGACGAGTGAAATCGATGAGGACATCGAAGTCATTAACCACCTTTTGCAGATCGTCAGAGACGATTACGCCCGTTTTGCCGATGCCCGCCAGTTCGCCAGCATCAACGCCCAGCAATGACGAACCGCTACGTGCCAGTGCCGCGCCGAGCGCAACACCTTCCGCCTGCTGTACAGCCTGAATCAAATTGCGTCCCATGCGACCCGGCGCACCAACGATAGCAATGCGGATTTCACTCATAATTATTCATTCCTGATACAAATCTATGCATGTAAAGCGTAAACAGGTTAACGGTCAGATAACAGTCACGCCACAATAATAAAGGGATATAAGAATTTTATGCCAGCCGCTAAACATTATCAGTAAAAGCAATCCCGCATGCTGGAAGTGGGATTTCTTGCTGCGACAGGCAAAGAAAAGGCCGAACAATGTCGGCCTGATTTTACTGCGGAGTGAACCGCTTACTGCACATTACGCACATCGACGCGCAGCTCTTTCGGTACTTCAAACACAATGTTCTCTTCACGGCCAATCAGCTCAATCGCCGCTTCACCGCCGAGCTCACGCAGACGCTGGATCACCTGCTGCACCAGAATATCTGGAGCAGATGCGCCCGCAGTGACGCCGATGATCTGCTTATCTTTGACCCACTCTTCCTGAATGTCATCAGCCGAATCAATCAGCTTCGCCAGCTTACCAGCACGCTGCGCCAGTTCGGCCAGACGGTTCGAGTTAGAGGAGTTTTTCGATCCTACGACCAGCACCACTTCAGCATCTCGCGCCAGCACGCGAACGGCTTCCTGACGGTTGGTGGTGGCGTAGCAGATGTCATCTTTACGTGGACCGATAATCGCCGGGAAGCGCTGACGCAGTGCATCAATCACGTCCGAAGTATCATCGACTGACAGCGTGGTCTGCGTCATAAAGCACAGGTTGCGCTCATCTTTGACGTTCAGCTTGAACACATCTTCCGGCGATTCCACCAGATACATACCGCCATTGGGATTGCTGTACTGGCCCATGGTGCCTTCCACTTCCGGATGTCCCGCGTGGCCAATAAGAATCGCTTCAACACCTTTGCGACTGGCGCGCGCGACTTCCATATGCACTTTTGTCACCAGCGGACAGGTAGCATCAAACAGCATGGTGAGGTTACGCGCTTTAGCTTCGGCGCGAACTGCTTGCGATACGCCGTGTGCAGAGAAAATCAGAATGGCGTTATCCGGCACTTCAGCGATCTCTTCAATAAAGATCGCCCCGCGCTCGCGCAAGCTGCTCACCACGTAGCGGTTATGCACCACTTCGTGACGTACGTAGATGGGCGCGCCGTACATCTCCAGCGCGCGCTCAACGATGCTGATGGCGCGATCAACGCCTGCGCAGAAACCGCGTGGGTTAGCTAACAGGATTTGCATCGTTGGCCTCCAGCGCCGGATCAATCTCCAGCACTTCAATATCAAACTGAATGCGCTGACCCGCCAGCGGATGGTTGAAGTCTACGGTGATTGAGTCGCCGGAAACTTCACGGATCACGCCAGGCATTTCGCTGCCTCCACGGCCGCTGAACAGCATGATGGCGCCGACTTCCGGTTCGCCCGCGTCGTTAAAGTCACGACGCGAGAAGTACTGAACCAGATCCGGGCTGGTACCGCCGAAGGCATCTTCCGGCTCGAGGGTAAAGGCGTGCTTATCGCCCACTTTACGCCCCAGAAGTTGCTGTTCCAGCGCGGCTGAAAGGCTGCCATCGCCCAGACAGAACAGCGCAGGTTTGCCGTTGGCGCGCGTGGATTCCGCCGTCGAGCCATCTTCCAGCTTCAGCGTAAAATGCACCAGCAACGCGCTATCGCGCTGAACAGACTCACTCATTTTTTACCCTTTATCTTTTGCCGGTTTGCCGTTCGGGCTGAGAAAACCTTCCAGCACCACCAGCGCCGCGCCGATACAGATGGCACAGTCGGCGATGTTGAAGGTCGCGAAGTGCCAGTCTCCGACATAGAAGTCGATAAAATCGACCACAAAGCCGTGATACGAACGGTCAAACAGGTTACCCAACGCCCCGCCAATAATCAGCGCGTAAGCAATATTGGTTAATTTGTTGCTGGCAGCGTTGCGATACATCATCACCAACAGCGCCACGACGATAGCAATGGCGATGCCGGCAAAGAACCAGCGCTGCCAGCCGCCTTTGTCGGCCAGGAAGCTGAACGCCGCGCCATAGTTGTGCGCGTAGAACAGATTCAGGAACGGCATCAGCGGCTGCGTTTCATGCAGCATCATGTTATCCATGACCCACATTTTGCTGCCAAAATCGATGGCGATCACCACCAGCACCAGCCAGAGCCAGCGCAAACCGGTCGAACAAATAGCTTTACTCATCAGGCAAATTTCCGCTGCTCGCCGTTACCGGACACGTTAGTGTAGCAACGGCCACATACCGCAGCGTGCTCAGGATTCTGGCCAACGTCAGTAGTGTAATGCCAGCAGCGCGGACATTTCTCGCCTTCTGCTTTGTGCAGCGCGATTTTCAGACCTTTGAACAGTTCGCTCTGCTGCGCTTCATCGCTGGCAGTGGCGTAATCCGCCACGGTTGCGCCTGAAGTTAACAGCACGAAACGCAGCTCATCACCTAACGCCTGCAGCTTAGCAGCCAGCTCGGCATCCGCATACAGCGTGACCGTCGCTTCCAGCGCGCCACCGATGCGTTTGTCGCTTCGCGCTTGCTCAATGACCTTGTTCACTTCACCGCGCACTTTCAGCAGATCATCCCAATAGGCGTCGTTCAGCGCTTCGTTATCCGCCAGACCAAACAGATCCTGATACCACTCTTCGGTGAACACGTATTTCGCGCGCTCGCCCGGCAGGTAGCCCCAGATTTCGTCTGCGGTGAAGGACATGATTGGCGCCATCCAGCGCACCAGCGCTTCAACGATATGCCACAGCGCGGTTTGGCAGCTGCGACGCGCCAGGCTGTCGCCTTTCGCGGTGTACTGACGATCTTTGATCACATCGAGATAGAACGAGCCCATTTCGATAGAGCAGAAGTGCATCAGACGCTGCACCACTTCGTGGAAATCGTAGTTTTCGTAGGAGTGCACGATATCCTGCTGCGCTGCCAGCGCACGGCCAACCGCCCAGCGATCCACCACCACCATCTCATCCGGCTTGACGCAATCGGTCGCCGGGTTGAAGCCCGCGAGGTTAGCCAGCAGGAAACGCGCGGTGTTACGGATACGACGATAGCTGTCTGCGGCACGCTTGAGGATTTCGTCGGAGACCGCCATCTCACCGGAGTAATCGGTAGAGGCGACCCACAGACGCAGAATATCCGCGCCCAGCTTATCCATGACATCCTGTGGCGCCACGGTGTTGCCGATCGATTTCGACATCTTGCGGCCCTGACCATCCACGGTGAAACCGTGCGTCAGTACCTGACGATAAGGCGCTTTGCCTTTCATCGCGGTGGAGATCATCAGAGAAGACATGAACCAGCCGCGATGCTGATCCGAACCTTCCAGATACATATCCGGCGTATGGCCACCGAATTCCGGACGCGCATCCACTACCGCGTAGCTGGTGGATCCGGAGTCGAACCACACGTCTAAGGTGTCTGGCACTTTAACGTAGTGGTCAGCGTCATCGCCCATTAGATCGCGCGGATCGAGATCCCACCACGCCTGAATGCCGTCCTGCTCAACCAGCTTGGCGACTTTCTCCATCAGCTCCAGCGTATCCGGATGCAGCTGCTCGCTCTCTTTATGCACGAACAGCGCCATCGGCACGCCCCACGTACGCTGACGTGAGATACACCAGTCCGGACGGTTCGCCACCATCGCTTCGATACGCGCCTGGCCCCAATCCGGGATCCACTGCACGCCTTTGATCTCTTTCAGCGACTGTGCACGCAGGCCTTTCTGATCCATGCTGATGAACCATTGTGGCGTGGCACGGAAGATGATCGGCGTTTTGTGACGCCAGCAGTGCGGGTAGCTGTGCAGCAGTTTCTCAACGTGCAGCAGCGCGCCCTTCTCTTTCAGCAGCTCAACGATCATATCGTTGGCTTTAAAGACGTTTACGCCATCAAGCGTTGGGTAGGTGCCTGGCAGATACGCGCCATCTGGACCCACAGGATTAGCGGTTTCAAGGCCGTATTTCTGACCGATAACATAGTCATCCGGGCCGTGGCCTGGCGCGGTATGTACCGCACCGGTACCCGCTTCCAGCGTCACGTGCTCACCCAGCACCACTTTCGATTGGATCTGCTCGAGGAACGGATGCTGGAACAGTTGCAGCTCCAGCGCCGCGCCGTTGCATTCACCCAGCACTTTCCAGTCGCTGATTCCGGCGCGCTTCATCACGCTCTCAACCATCTCTTTGGCGAGAATCAGGCTACGACCTTCAATCTGCAGCAGCTGATATTCAAATTCCGGATGCAACGAAATACCGCGGTTGGCTGGCATGGTCCACGGCGTGGTGGTCCAGATCACCAGTGAAACCGGGCCTTCTGAAGCAGCGACGCCAAACTTCGCGCGCACCGCATCGGCATCAACGGCATTGAACATCACGTCGATGGATGGCGAAGTTTTGTCGTAATACTCCACTTCCGCCTCAGCCAGTGCCGAGCGGCAATCCATGCACCAGTGCACCGGCTTCGCGCCTTTGTGCAGATGGCCGTTGCCGATGATTTTACCCAGCGCACGAATGATGTTGGCTTCAGTCTGGAAGTTCATCGTCAGATAAGGACGATCCCAGTCACCCAGCACGCCGAGACGGATGAAGTCATTTTTCTGACCTTCAACCTGCTCCGCCGCGTATTGGCGGCAAGCGGCACGGAATTCAGCCGCGCTGACTTTCTCGCCCGGCTTACCAATCATCTGCTCAACTTTGTGCTCAATCGGCAAACCGTGGCAGTCCCAACCTGGAACGTACGGCGAGTCAAAGCCCGCCATGCCTTTCGACTTGACGATAATGTCTTTCAGAATCTTGTTAACTGAGTGACCAATATGAATGCTGCCGTTCGCATAAGGAGGGCCATCATGCAAAATAAAGGTTTTTTTCCCTTTCTTGGCTTCGCGGATGATGCCGTACAGGTTGTCATCATACCAACGTTGCAGCATTCCCGGTTCGCGCTTGGCCAGATCGCCACGCATCGGGAACCCCGTTTCCGGCAAATTCAGGGTAGATTTATAGTCACTCATCAGATTCTCGATTCCGTATTTCGGTCATTAAACCGGTGTTTTTAGCCCAAAGAATTGGCGGGCCGTCACCACATCTTTCGCAATTTGTTCTTTCAGCGCGTCCAGCGAAGCGAAACGCTGTTCATCGCGAATCTTCTGTTTCAGCACCACTTCAATGTGACGCCCATAGAGATTCATATTTGTGTCGAGCAGGTGAACTTCAAGCTGCTGACGTAAACCTTTTACCGTTGGGCGCGTACCAATATTGGCCACGCCGGGCAGCGGCTGATCGCCGAGGCCTAACACTTCCACCGCAAACACGCCTTTAACCGGCGTAACGGTGCGACGCAAAGGGAGATTAGCCGTTGGGAAACCGATGGTGCGCCCAAGTGCATCACCGTGCACTACGCGACCTGAGATGCTGAACGGATGGCCCAGCAGCGCTTCGGCTTGCGCAAAATCATCCTGCGCCAGCGCCTGACGAACGGCGGTGCTGCTGATGCGCTTGCCGCTATCGCAATAGGTTTGGGTGCTGATGACCTCAAAGCCATACTCCGCACCGGCTTTCTGTAATAACAGGAAATCCCCCTGGCGACCAGCGCCGAAGCGGAAATCATCACCGACGGCCAGGAACTTGACGTTCAGCTTGTCCACCAGCAATTCAGAAATAAAACTCTGCGCCGAATGCGCAGCGAAGCGACGATCAAAACGTACGCAGAGTACGGCATCAACGCCCGCTTGTTCGAGGTACTTCAGCTTTTCACGCAAACGCGTAAGGCGCGCCGGGGCTTTATCGCCGGCAAACAGCTCAAGCGGTTGTGGCTCAAATACCATCACCACCACCGGCAGATTGCGTTTTCGTCCTTCAGCAATTAATTCAGCCATCAAAGCCTGGTGGCCGCGATGTACGCCGTCGAAATTACCAATGGTCAGGACGCAGCCGCGATGCTGCTCTTTCAGATTATAAATACCGCGGATAAACTTCATGGCTGACTCAAACCGGTGGAAATCGGCGGATTATACCCTTGAATGGCGTTTAGGTTAACCCGTATACGTGCCTTTCCTGCTTCTGGCGCGGCTTATTCCACGCGTAGCCAGTTGCTTAGCAAGGATCTGAAGATTTTTGCTGCGAAATACTGTATTCAACGCCGCGTTGCTGGTAGAATCCTGCGCCATCAATTACGTAATCGAGTGTTGTTTTTAAAACGACGCTTATTTGCACAAATCCATTGACATAAGAAGGCGCAAAAGGCATAGTCCTCGGCCTTTGATTTGTCCATATAGATCACATTTGGGAGTTGGACCTTGGCTAATATCAAATCAGCTAAGAAACGCGCCGTAACATCTGAGAAACGTCGCAAGCATAACGCAAGCAACCGTTCAATGATGCGTACTTTCATTAAGAAAGTATACGCGGCTATCGCAACAGGCGACAAAGCTGCTGCGCAGAACGCATTCAACGAAATGCAACCACTCGTGGACCGTCAGGCTGCTAAAGGTCTGATCCACAAAAACAAAGCTGCACGTCATAAAGCAAACCTGACTGCACAGATCAACAAACTGGCTTAATCGCCCGTCTGTTAATCGCTTTGTAAAAAAGAACCGGCGCTTAGCCGGTTTTTTTATGCCTGCAATTCAGTGGTAAACAGCGCACTAAAGTCGCGATGGCAGATCCGCTGTACCGCCGGATGCTGAATCATCCGCTCAGCAAAGATCACGTGATACTCCTCCATCACCGCATCCAAACGCCCAATCTCTTTAATAGCATCATCACGGTAAATCTCGTCCCCATATAATGTGGGAGCCACAAATATCGCGTTGTTCAGCGCACCAAATGCCTTCATTAGTGCCGCATCATCAAACTCACCCAGAATCTCCACCTGCAAGCCCTGGCTGTGGATCCAGTTCAGCAGTTTGCGGCCCAGCATCGAGCGACGGCCCGGAATCAGCAAGCGCCGCTCTTCCAGGCAGGCGGGAAACGGCAGCGTCGGTAACGGCGTGTTACACCAGAAGCTGATCGGACATTCGCCCAGCTTGACCGAAAACAACCCTTCCTGCTGAGTGGAATCAATTGGGCAATCGGAAAGGATCATATCCAGCTTGTGCTGGCTTAGCTGTTCCAGCAGCATCTCGTGCGTTGATTCAAAACAGCGCAAATGGATTCTCTCTTCAGCCACCACCGCCGCCTCCAGCACCTTGCTCACCAGTTGCTTTGACAGCGCATCCGCCACGCCAACATCAAACAGCAGATGCGACTCTTTGCGGTAGTTAACAATATCGAGCATCTCCTGACTCAGCATGAACATGCGATCGGCATAGCGGAACACCAGTTGCCCAAGCTCATTGGGCACCAAACCGCGTCCCTGACGGCGAAACAGCACGCCGCCGAGTTGCTCTTCCAGCGATTTAATCTGGCCGGTAACCGTCTGTGGCGCCAGGCACAGCACATCCGCCGCACGCACCACCGAGCCGGTTTTACACACCTGCCAGAAATAGTAGAGATGATTAAAATTGAGCTGATTCATCGGCAAAAAAAGGAGGCTTTCGCCTCCTTCCTCTTTTAACGCAGTTTGATGCGCAGCAGCGTGTAGCCAATGACCGCCGAAAGCAGCGAGCCACTGAGAATCCCCAGTTTGGAGAAGGTCACCAGTTGCTCATGGGCGGCATCAAACGCCAGCGAACTAATAAAGATAGACATAGTGAAGCCGATACCGCATAGCACACCAATCGCCATGATATCGCGTATGGTGGTGCCTCCCGGTAGCACCGCCAGCCGCCACTTCACTGCCAGCCAGCAGAACAGCGTGATGCCCAACGGTTTACCAATCAGCAAGCCGAGAATGATGCCCAGCGGCTCTGGCGACAGCGCATCCATAAAGGTAATACCGGCCAGCGAAATACCGGCGTTAGCGAAAGCGAACAGCGGCAGAATCAGCCAGTTGACCCACGGCATCAAACCATGCGCCAGATGCTCGGCCGGAGAATGGCCGTTCTTCTCTTCCAGCGGCACAAAGAAGCCAACAATCACGCCCGCCAACGTTGCGTGGACGCCAGACTTGAGCACCGCCGTCCACAGCACAATACCGACCAACATATAGATGGCAATATTACGTACGCCGCAGCGATTAAGAATCGCCAGCAGCACAATCGCACCGGCGGCAACACTCAATGACAACACCGAAAGATCGCTGGTATAGAACAGCGCGATGATCACAATAGCGCCAAGATCATCAATAATCGCCAGCGCCATCAGGAACACTTTCAGCGCAGTCGGTACGCGACTGCCCAGCAACGCCAACACGCCCAAAGCGAAAGCAATATCGGTGGCGGTAGGAATCGCCCAGCCGTTACGCGCAATAGGATCGCCGTGGTTGAAGAACAGGAAAATCAGTCCTGGCACCACCATACCGCCAATTGCCGCGATGACCGGGAAAATGGCGCGATCGCGACTGGCGAGCTCGCCAGTAATCAGCTCGCGTTTCACTTCCAAACCAATCACCAGGAAAAACAGCGCCATCATGGCATCGTTGATCCATAGCAGCAGGTTTTTACTGATGTCTAATGCGCCAAAGCGAATCTGCACCGGCTCGGCAAGAAACGATTGATAACCTTGAGCAGTTTCTGCGCTGTTCGCCAAAATCATCGCCGCAACGGCCGCCAGAATCAGCACCATGCCGTTGCTGGCGTCACTGGCGATAAAGCTTTTCAGCAAGCTTCGAATAGAACGGGATTTGTTCACAACTCCTCCTGAGTAGAGACATTTAGGCTGAGAAGTGTAGCGATTCAGACACCTCGTTAAAAGCAGCTTATGTCTCGTTAATTGCTCGGTAATGCCGATGCATTCCAAGGGCATTTTAGCTCATATCAAACGCCAGGCAGATTGAGCTTATATCAGGAGCGACGCGTTGGCGGCAAAACATAAAAAAAGCGGAGAGTTTCCTCTCCGCTTTCTGACTGCATAACTGCTGGAATTAACGCGTTAAATCGTCAAAGAACTTCTTCACACCGTCGAGGAAGCTTTTGGAGCGCGGACTGTTTTTCTCGCCACTTGGGCCACCAAAACTCTCTTCCAGTTCACGCAGCAGCGCTTTCTGTTTGTCGTTGAGGCTGACTGGCGTTTCCACCACTACACGACACAGCAAATCACCCACCGCACCGCCACGCACCGATTTCACGCCTTTACCGCGCATGCGGAACAGCTTGCCGGTTTGCGTTTCAGAAGGCACTTTCAGGTTCACGCGTCCATCAAGCGTCGGCACTTCAATCTCGCCGCCCAATGCTGCCATCGCGAAGTTAATCGGCACTTCGCAATACAGGTTGTTATCTTCACGTTCGAAGATCGGGTGTTTTTTCACCGAAACCTGAACGTACAAATCGCCCGCTGGTGCGCCGTGTTCGCCCGCTTCACCTTCGCCGGTCAGACGAATGCGATCGCCGGTATCCACGCCTGCAGGGATTTTCACCGACAGGGTTTTACTGCGCTCAACGCGACCGTGACCATGACAAGCATTGCACGGATCTTTGATCACTGAACCGCGACCGTGACAGGTCGGACACGCCTGCTGCACGGTGAAGAAGCCCTGACGCATCTGCACCTGACCAGCACCATGACAGGTATGACAGGTCTGCGGTTTGGTTCCCGCTTTCGCGCCGCTGCCGTGGCAGACATCGCACTCTTCCAGAGTTGGAATGCGGATCTCTTTGGTCACGCCGCGTACCGCTTCTTCCAGCGTTAGCTCCATGTTGTAGCGTAAATCGGCGCCACGTGAGGCACGCTGACGGCGGCCACCACCAAAAATATCGCCAAAGACGTCGCCAAAGATATCGCTGAAGTCAGCACCGCCGCCGCCGAAGCCGCCACCACCGCCCATGCCACCTTGTTCAAAGGCTGCATGACCATATTGGTCGTAGGCCGCACGCTTCTGTGCGTCGGTCAGAATTTCGTAGGCTTCCTTAATTTCTTTAAACTTCGCTTCGGCTTCTTTATTGTCCGGATTACGGTCCGGATGGTATTTCATCGCCAGGCGCTTATAAGCCTTTTTGATTTCACGCTCATCTGCGGATTTAGAGACGCCTAAGATCTCGTATAAATCACTCTTAGCCATATTTGTTCTGCCCTTAACATGATCGCACGGGCGTGGAGAGATCTCCTACGCCCGTGCTGGTTTCAACGGCTGTCAGGCCAGCCGTCGCGCCCGGTCAGGGGCAATTATTTTTTGTCTTTAACTTCTTCGAACTCAGCGTCGACAACGTCGTCATCTTTCTGTGCAGTTGCATCGCCTGCGTCAGCTGCCTGACCTTGCTGCTGTGCCAGCTCCATCAGTTTGCTGGACACTTCCATCAATGCCTGCATTTTGGCTTCGATGTCTGCTTTGTCTTCGCCTTTCAGCGCGGTGTTCAGCTCGGTCAACGCCGCTTCGATTGGTGCTTTATCTTCAGCAGACAGTTTGTCGCCCGCTTCGTCCAATTGCTTACGGGTGCTGTGCGAAATCTGATCGCCCTGGTTACGGGTCTGAACCAGCTCTTCGAACTTACGGTCAGACTCGGCGTTCGCTTCCGCGTCACGCACCATTTTTTCGATCTCTTCTTCGTTCAGACCAGAAGACGCCTTGATGGTGATCTTCTGCTCTTTACCGCTGTTTTTGTCTTTCGCCGACACGTGCAGGATACCATCCGCATCGATATCGAAGGTCACTTCGATCTGCGGCATGCCGCGCGGTGCAGACTGAATACCGTCGAGGTTGAACTGGCCCAGTGATTTGTTATCGCCTGAACGCTTACGCTCACCCTGCAGCACGTGAATGGTCACGGCAGACTGGTTATCTTCAGCAGTCGAGAACACCTGGCTGTGCTTGGTTGGGATAGTGGTGTTCTTGCTGATCAGCGAAGTCATCACGCCGCCCATGGTTTCGATACCCAGCGACAGCGGGGTAACGTCCAGCAGCAGAACGTCTTTCACTTCACCTGCCAACACACCGCCCTGAACCGCAGCACCAACGGCTACCGCTTCGTCCGGGTTCACGTCTTTACGTGGCTCTTTACCAAAGAACTCAGTTACTTTGGCCTGAACCATTGGCATACGCGTTTGACCGCCCACCAGGATCACGTCATTGATGTCTGAAACCGACAGACCCGCATCCTGCAGAGCCACTTTCAACGGCTCGATTGAGCGAGATACCAAATCTTCAACCAGAGATTCCAGCTTCGCACGCGTTACTTTGATGTTCAGGTGCTTAGGACCGGTCGCATCCGCCGTGATGTACGGCAGGTTAACGTCGGTCTGCTGCGCTGAAGAGAGCTCGATTTTGGCTTTCTCTGCCGCTTCTTTCAGACGCTGCATCGCCAGCGGATCGTTGTGCAGATCGATGCCCTGATCTTTCTTAAATTCGGCCACCAGATAGTTAATCAGACGGCTATCGAAGTCTTCACCACCCAGGTGGGTATCACCGTTGGTTGCCAGAACTTCAAAGGTTTTCTCGCCATCAACTTCATCGATCTCAATGATTGAGATATCGAAAGTACCGCCGCCCAGGTCGTATACCGCGATGGTGCGGTTGCCCTGACCTTTATCCAGACCGTAAGCCAGTGCTGCTGCGGTTGGTTCGTTGATGATACGTTTTACTTCCAGACCTGCGATACGGCCGGCGTCTTTGGTCGCCTGACGCTGCGCATCGTTGAAGTAAGCTGGAACGGTAATAACCGCTTCAGTTACAGCTTCACCGAGGAAATCTTCCGCGGTTTTCTTCATCTTTTTCAGCACTTCAGCAGAGATCTGCGGCGGTGCCATTTTCTGGCCCTTCACATCAATCCATGCGTCGCCGTTATCCGCGCCGATGATTTTGTAAGGCATGATTTTAATATCACGCTGTACTTCTTCGTCCTGGAAGCGACGGCCAATCAGGCGCTTGATCGCAAACAGGGTATTCTGCGGGTTGGTCACAGACTGACGTTTAGCCGGTGAACCAACCAGAGTTTCGCCATCCTGTGCATACGCAATAATCGACGGCGTGGTGCGGTCGCCTTCGGCGTTTTCCAGCACGCGCGCTTTACCACCATCCATAACTGCAACACATGAGTTGGTTGTACCCAAGTCAATACCAATAATCTTACCCATCTAAACATCTCCCACTTAAATTCTTTGCCAATTAGGGTTGTGAAACAGAGATGCGGTCAAACTGACCACTTTCAACTGCTGAAGCAGGCTTTTTTTGCTGCCTCACAACGCTCGATGACAAGTAAATGGGGCCGGTTCGATGCGCATCAAGGGTTAAAACTAAAAAAAATTTCATTCTCTGGTCGATTCAGATCAAAGTTGGCCAAAAAGAGGCCGCTTATTATGCAGCGCCTCGCGCCACCAGCGGTTTGCGCGGGGGTAAAACACTAACAACATCTTCAACGCTGCTTCTGAGGAATTATGAGCAATACCACGCTGGCGAATCCCGCCCCGTTGGGCCTGATGGGATTCGGTATGACCACCATCCTGCTCAACTTACACAACACTGGCCTGTTTGCGATGGATGTGATCATCCTGGCGATGGGTATTTTCTACGGCGGCATCGCGCAAATTTTTGCCGGGCTGCTGGAGTATAAGAAAGGCAACACCTTCGGGCTGACCGCCTTTACCTCTTACGGCAGCTTCTGGTTAACGTTGGTGGCGATTCTGCTGTTGCCGAAACTAGGGCTGGCAGAGGCGGCCGATGGCCACTTCCTTGGCGCCTATCTCGCGCTGTGGGGCGTGTTCACCGCGTTTTTGTTCTTCGGCACGCTGAAGTCGCCGAAAATGCTGCAGTTCATCTTCGCCAGTCTGACGCTGCTGTTTGCGCTGCTGGCCATCGGCCATCTGACCGATAACGCGGGGCTGCTGCGCTTTGCTGGCTGGATTGGCATTATTTGTGGATCGAGCGCGTTCTATCTGGCGATGGGCGAAGTGCTGAACGAGAAATTTGGCCGCACGGTATTGCCGATTGGCGAGTAAGAAAAGAAAAAGCGGAGCTGTTTGGCTCCGCTTTTTGCCTTATGACGAGTGCAGCGACATATCCAACTGCGCATGCTGCTGACGGCTATCGCGCCACAGCCAAATGCCCACCATAAAGCCAATAACCGCCAGCGCCAGCACATACCAGGCCGGTGCCATTGGCGTCAGGCTCATCATCAGCGTCACGCTAATTGGCGTCAGGCCACCAAAAATCGCGTAAGCAACATTGTAAGAGAACGAGATGCCGGTAAAGCGCACCGCCGCTGGGAACGCGCGTACCATCACAAACGGCACCACGCCTACCACGCCAACGCTAAGGCCCGCTAAGCCATACCAGACAAACAGCATTTCCGGCGTGCTGCCCAGTTGATGGAAGAAGTTCCAGCTGCCGATCGCCAGCAATAATGAGCCGACCACCAGCGATCGCGCCGCGCCGAAGCGATCCACCAGCCATCCGGCGATAACGCAGCCCAGCAGCAGCATAATGGTGGCGAAGCTGTTGGCTTGCAGACTGAGCGCAGCAGGAATGCCGTGCTGTTTCTGCATCAGCGTTGGCGCCATCAAAATCACCACCACAATGCAGGCTGACAGCAGCCAGGTAAGCAGCATCGAAATTACGATGCCGCGCTTGTGACTGGCGAGAATGGTTTGCAGCGGCATTTTTTCTGCCAGCGCTTTGCGCTGCTGCATCTGCTGGAACACCGGCGTTTCATGCAGCCAGCGACGCAGATACATCGCCAGCAGGCCAAACACCCCGCCGAGGAAGAAGGGAATGCGCCAGCCGTGATCGCGAATCGCAGCCGGTGATAGCGTGGTGTTCAGCACCGTTGCCACCAGCGAACCGAGCAGAATGCCGGCGGTTAAGCCCGCCGTCAGCGTGCCGCAGGCAAAACCGATGCGTTTTTCGGGCACATGTTCGGCGACAAACACCCACGCGCCAGGCACTTCACCGCCAATAGCCGCGCCTTGCAGCACACGCATCAGCAACATCAACAGCGGCGCAGCGATGCCGATGCTGGCATAAGTGGGCAATGCGCCCATCGCCAGCGTCGGCAGCGCCATCAACAGAATACTGAGGCTGAACATCTTCTTACGCCCCACTTTGTCACCAAAGTGCGCCATGATGATGCCGCCCAACGGACGCGCCAAATAACCGGCAGCAAAGATGGCGAAGGTCTGCACCTGACGCAGCCATTCGGGGATGTCAGGTGGGAAGAACAGCTCGCCGATCACAGCTGCAAAGAAGACGAAGATGATGAAGTCGTAGAATTCCAGCGCCCCACCAAGGGCGGCCAGCGACAGGGTTTTGTAATCCTGTCCATTGAGTCGACGCGTTGCGTGCGTATCCATAATCCAGCGGTATCCAGAGGCAAAACAACTTATGTAAAGATTGGATTACTATACCGTCAATATTTTGCCACACCAGTGCCGCTGGATTTTATGCCTGAAAATGCCGATTTTTAGTCATTTGTCTCACGACGGGCGCTTTTGGGGCGAAAAGCTGCTACCACATCGGCATGAGTTTCAACGTACGGCCCTTCCAACAGCTGTAAACAATAAGGTACAGCTGCAAAAATCCCTGGCACTTTTACCGTACCATCTTCCGCTTTCAGTCCTTCCAGCGTCTCTTTAATGGATTTTGGCTGACCCGGCAGATTGAGGATCAATGATTGTTTGCGAATCACGCCAACCTGACGCGACAAAATGGCGGTCGGCACAAATTGCAGGCTGATTTGACGCATCTGCTCGCCGAAGCCCGGCATTTCACGGTCGGCGACCGCCAGCGTGGCATCCGGCGTCACATCACGTCGCGCCGGTCCGGTACCGCCAGTGGTGAGCACCAGGTTACAGAACAGCTCATCGACCAGCTCGCAGATCGCCTGCTCAATCATGGGTTGTTCATCCGGCACCAGGCGCGTTTCGATTTCAAATGGCGTAGCCAGCGCGGCGGCGAGCCAGCTCTCTAACGCCGGAATGCCCTGATCCTGATAGATGCCGTTAGCAGCACGATCGGAAACGGAAATTAATCCAATTCGTAAAGTATCCATAGAGTTATCGCTGTGGTTGGCTGCAAGGCAGCAAATGATGTGGGAAGTAAAAGGATAATACAGGAAGCGGGGGAAAAACGTAAAACCGTGGCAGCCTGTCGCCGCCACGGCCTGGCACCTTACAGCAGTTCGGCGATCATCTTCTCAAGTTTGCCCTGATCGATGGCAAAGTTGCGGATACCTTCAGCCAGTTTGGTAACGGCCATTGGATCCTGATTGTGCTGCCAGAAGAACTCAGCTTCAGTCATCTTCGCTGGACGCGCTTTCACTTCGCCGGTGTAGCTCAGTTTACGCTCAACAGTACCTTCGCTCTCAGCAAGCTCTTTAAGCAGGCCCGGAGAAATGGTCAGACGATCGCAGCCCGCCAGTTCAATGATCTCGCCAACGTTACGGAAGCTCGCGCCCATCACCACGGTTTCATAACCGTGCTGCTTGTAGTAGTTGTAGATTTCAGCCACAGACACCACGCCTGGATCTTCGTGTGCTGCGTACTCTTTTTTATCGGTGTTCTGCTTGTACCAGTCGAGGATACGGCCAACGAATGGAGAGATCAGGAACACGCCGGCTTCGGCACACGCACGCGCCTGCGCGAAGGAGAACAGCAGCGTCAGGTTACAGTTGATGCCTTCTTTCTCCAGCTGCTCAGCAGCACGGATACCCTGCCAGGTTGACGCCAGTTTGATCAGGATACGGTCATTGCTGATGCCAGCATCGTTGTACAGTTTGATCAGGCTACGCGCTTTAGCGATGCTCGCTTCAGTGTCGTAGGAGAGACGCGCATCCACTTCAGTCGAGATGCGACCTGGGATCAGTTTGAGAATTTCCAGACCAATGTTGACGGCCAGCTTGTCAGATACCAGCGCCAGTTGTTCTTCTTTATTGCTGCTCTGCTGACGCGCCCAGGTAATGGCTTCATCAATCAGTTTGCGGTATTCAGGGATTTGAGCGGCGTTGAGAATCAAAGAAGGGTTGGTGGTCGCATCTTGCGGCTGGTAAAGCTTCATTGCCGCGATATCACCGGTGTCGGCGACCACAGTAGTCAGCTGACGCAAGGAAGTAAGTTTGTCCGTCATGGTTCTCTTTCTCTTAGGTTGACTGTCAGGGTGTAAAAGGCTGTTGCGATAATATCACGCACAAGTGACGGCGCAACACCACGAAGTGCCCTTTACGATAGCGCTAACAAATGGGAGCGATTTGCCGATCCATGCCGCTTTTTTGCTACACTCCTTGCAACATTTTTCCCTTCAATTCCCTGATAAACCTGCGGGTCAAAGAGGACGTACACGATGCTGATGGTTATCTCGCCAGCGAAAACACTGGACTATGAAAGCCCGCTGGCGACACAACGTTTTACCCAACCGGCGCTGTTAGAAAAATCACACCAATTAATTGACGTTGCGCGCGATCTTTCACCGTCGCAGATCAGTTCACTGATGGGCATCAGCGACAAACTGGCGCACCTGAATGCCGATCGTTTTAACCAATGGCAGCCACCCTTCTCGCTGGAGAACGCGCGTCAGGCAATTCTGGCGTTCAAAGGCGATGTGTATACCGGTTTGCAGGCCGAAACCTTTAGCGACAACGATTTCGATTTTGCCCAGCAGCACCTGCGCATGTTATCCGGGTTATACGGTCTGCTGCGTCCGCTCGATTTGATGCAGCCTTATCGTCTGGAGATGGGCATTAAGCTGGCGAATCCAGCCGCTAAAGATCTCTACGGCTTCTGGGGCGATTTGCTGACCGAGAAGTTAAACGAAGCGATTGCTGAGCAAGGCGACGATGTGCTGATCAATCTGGCATCCGATGAGTATTTCAAAACCATCAAGCCGAAGAAACTCAACGCCGAGTTGATCAAGCCAGTGTTCCTCGATGAGAAGAATGGCAAGTTTAAAGTCATCAGCTTCTACACCAAGAAAGCGCGCGGATTGATGAGCCGCTATGTGATTCAGAACCGTCTGACCAAGCCAGCACAGCTGAAGAAATTCGATGTGGATGGGTATTTTCTGGATGGTGCGGAAAGCAGCGAGAACGAATTGGTGTTTAAGCGTCGCGAGCAGAAATAAGCAAGCCGCCATGATGGCGGCTTGATCGAGGTCGCCATGAATGGCGACCCTACATTACTTCAACAAAAACGCGCGCAGTTCAGCGAAATCGCCTTTCAGATTATGCGACAGCAGCGGCAAGTCGGCGCGCTCGGCCAGCTCTTTCGGCAGCGGCAGATCCTGACCTAAAATCTCGTCCACGCTCTCTTTGAACTTCGCCGGATGCGCAGTCCCGAGGAACAGGCCGTATTCGCCCTCCTGCAGGTTGTCGCGCAGCAGTCGATAAGCAATCGCCGCATGCGGTTCAGAGATGTAGCCAATCTCAGCCAGCTCGCGCATGGTGGATTTGGTGGTTTCATCCGTTACTGCGCCGTACGCCAGATCGGTCAAGCGCCAGGTTTTACGGCGGAACAGCTCTTCCACGCGCGGCCAGTTATTTGGCTGGCTGACATCCATGGCGTTCGACAGCGTTGCTACCGTGGCGTTTGGCTGCCATGCACCGTTGCCGAGGAAGCGTGGCACGGTATCGTTCGCGTTGGTCGCAGCGATAAAACGCTTGATTGGCAGACCCAATGATTTCGCCAGCAGGCCAGCCGTTAAGTCACCGAAGTTTCCGCTCGGCACCGACACCACCAGCTGATTGCGCTTCTCTTGTGGCAGCTGCGCTACCGCTTCGAAGTAGTAGCAAATCTGCGCCAGCAGACGGCTGATGTTGATGGAGTTCGCCGAGTTCAGGCCAATCGCCTTCTTCAGCTCTTCATCATCAAACGCTTGTTTCACCAATGCCTGGCATGCATCGAAATCGCCTTCAACCGCGATGGTTTCGATGTTGCCGCCCAGCGTACAGAACAGTTTCTCCTGCAGCGGGCTGATTTTGCCCTGCGGATAGAGAATCACCACGCGCACGTTTTCCATGCCGTAGAAGGCATGCGCCACCGCTGCGCCGGTATCGCCGGACGTGGCGGTCAGAATGGTGATCTGCTCATCCGCACCACTCACATAGGAGAGCATCTGCGCCATAAAGCGGCCGCCGAAATCTTTGAACGCCAGCGTTGGGCCGTGGAACAGCTCGAGGCAAGCCACATCATCGCTGACCTTCGCCACTGGCGCCGGGAAAGCAAAGGCGTTTTTCACGCGCTCGGCCAACTGATGCGCCGCAATTTCATCGCCAATATAGGCAGAGAGAATTTTGCTGCTGCGGCTGACGAAATCCATCTCCAGCATGGCATCGATATCGGTCAGTTCGAATTCCGGCAGTTCGAGCGGGAAAAACAGCCCTTGCTGCGAGCCGAGGCCCTGTTTAACGGCCTGAGCAAAACTAACCTGCTCGTTGTGATCCTTAAGGTTGTAGAGTTTCATGCGTTATCCCAATTTACGTGCGCCAGCCGTATCAAGACGGCAGATGTGGACGAAACCTTCTTCATTCTGCAGATAGTGCTGGCTCAGCCAGTCCGCCATCCGCTGTGCCGTTGCCATCTCGTTGCAAACAGCGAAAAGTGTCGGGCCGGAACCCGAAATGCCGCAGGCCAGCGCGCCAATATCCTGCGCCGCTTTACGCGCATCGGCGAAGCCTGGCAGCAGTTTGGTGCGATACGGCTCAGCGATAACATCCTGCATAAGTTTAGCCGCAAGCCCAGGCTGACGCGTATGACAGGCGTGAATAAAGCCCGCCAGCAGGCGACCGTGCTTAATGGCATCCTCTTTACGGTACTGTGCCGGCAGAATGGCGCGCGCTTCGGCGGTGGAGACTTTAATCCCCGGGTACGCCATCACCCACAGCCATTCATCAAAGCACGGCACGTCCTGACTGATGATGCCGTTCTCTTCAATCATCAGCTGCACGCCGCCAAGGAAGCACGGTGCAACATTATCAAAGTGTACGCTGCCGGAAATACGCCCTTCGAGCTCGCCCATCAACGCCAGCAGTTCGGTATCGTTGAGCGGTTTGCCGCAGAATTCGTTCATCGCCATCAAGCCAGCAACCACCGAACAGGCGCTTGAGCCGAGCCCGGAACCGATCGGCATATTCTTTTCCAGCGTCATCGCCACCGGAACTTGTTTACCAATCGCCTGGCAAAAACGCTCCCAGCACTGATAAACGATGTTCTCCTGCGGATTAGTCGGCAGTTTGCTGACAAAGCGCCCGGAGTTCACCAGACTAAAGCTGTCGGCGGCTTCTACGGAAACGCAGTCACCCAACAAGGTACCATCCACCGGCGAAACCGCCGCGCCCAGCACATCAAAGCCGACGCTGACGTTACCTATCGAGGCCGGTGCATAAATTTTTACCATCATCAAACTCCCAACTTCCACGACAGCGTACGCAGCAGGTCAGCAAACACGCCTGCTGCTGTGACATCATTCCCTGCACCATATCCACGCAGAACCAGCGGGATTGGCTGATAGTAGCGGCTGTAGAATGCCAGCGCATTCTCACCGTTTTTCACTTTGTACAGCGGATCGTTGCCGTCCACCGCATCAATCTTCACTTTGCAAACGCCACCTTCTTCAATCGCGCCGACGAAGCGTAATACTTTACCTTCGTCACGCGCTTTGGCAACGCGCGCGGCAAAGGCGTTATCCAGTTCCGGCAGACGTTCCATAAACTGCTCAACGTCGGCGATCTCGGTCAGGCTGGCAGGCAGCAGCGGTTCGATTTCGATATCGCTGAGTTCCAGCTGATGTCCCGCTTCACGTGCCAGAATCAGCAGCTTACGCGCCACATCGGTACCAGAAAGATCGTCACGCGGATCTGGCTCGGTAAAGCCCATTTCTCGCGCCATTTTGGTCGCTTCAGACAGCGAAACGCCTTCATCAAGCTTGCCGAAGATAAAGGAGAGCGAGCCAGAGAGAATACCGGAGAACTTGATCAGTTCATCACCGGCGTTCATCAGGTTTTGCAGGTTTTCGATCACCGGCAAACCGGCGCCAACGTTGGTGTCGTACAGGAATTTACGGCGCGATTTCGCTGCCGCTGCTCGCATCTGCTGGTAGTAATTCCACGACGAGGTGTTGGCTTTTTTGTTCGGCGTGACGACGTGGAAACCTTCGGCGAGGAAATCGGCATACTGATCGGCGACCGCCTGGCTGGAAGTACAATCGACGATCACCGGGTTCAGCAGATGATACTCCTTCACCAAACGCATCAGGCGACCGAGATTGAACGGCTCTTTGGCTTCGTTCAGTTCTGCCTTCCAGTTGCTAAGATCGATACCGTGCACGTTGGTTAACAGCGCACGCGAGTTAGCGATACCGCACACACGCAGATCGATATGCTTCTGTTTCAGCCATGTCTGCTGGCGATGCAGCTGATCCAGCAACGCCGCGCCGACACCGCCAACGCCAACCACGAACACTTCGATCACCTGATCGGTGGCAAACAGCATCTGATGCACCACACGCACGCCGGTAGTGACTTCATCGTTGCTCACCACCACCGAGATGGAACGCTCAGACGAACCCTGCGCAATCGCCACGATATTGATATTGGCACGCGCCAGCGCCGAGAAGAATTTCGCCGAGATGCCGCGCAGTGTGCGCATGCCATCGCCGACCACCGAGATCACCGCCAACTGTTCCAGCACGTCCAGCGGATCGAGTAAGCCATCTTTCAACTCCAGATAGAACTCCTCTTCCAGCACGCGACGCGCACGCGCCTGCTCGCTTTGTGGTACGCAGAAGCTGATGCTGTATTCCGAAGAGGATTGGGTGATCAGCACCACTGAAATGCCGGTGCGTGACATCGCCGCAAATACGCGCGCCGCCATGCCAACCATGCCTTTCATGCCCGGACCTGACACGTTGAACATCGCCATGTTATTCAGGTTGGTGATGCCTTTAACCGGATTTTCATCCAGCTCGCCTTCGCCACCGATTAAGGTGCCCGGCGCTTGTGGGTTAGCAGTGTTTTTGATCAGGCAAGGAATCTGGAACTGGGCGATGGGTGCGATGGTACGCGGATGCAGCACTTTGGCGCCGAAGTAAGAGAGCTCCATCGCTTCCTGATATGACATCGATTTCAGTAAGCGCGCATCCGGCACCTGGCGCGGGTCGCAGGTGTAAACGCCGTCAACATCGGTCCAGATTTCACAACAGTCAGCGCGCAAACACGCAGCCAACACCGCAGCGGAGTAATCAGAGCCGTTACGGCCCAGCACCACCAGTTCGCCCTTCTCGTTACCGGCGGTGAAACCGGCCATCAGGATAAAGTGATCGGCTGGGATCTGGCTGGCGGCGATGCGGCGCGTAGATTCGGCGATATCAACGGTGGATTCGAGGTAATGACCAATCGCCAGCAGCTTCTCCACCGGATCGATAACAGTGACTTTGTGGCCGCGCGCCTGCAGCAGCGCTTCCATAATCGCAATCGACAGCTTCTCGCCACGGCAAATGATGGCAGCATTAACGGCGTCCGGGCATTGGCCCAGCAGGCTGATGCCATGCAGCACCTGTTTCAGCTGCGCAAACTCCAGCTCAACGCGGGTTTTCAGTCCGTCATAATCAAAGCCCGGCTGCGCGTCACGCAAGCCTTGCAGCAGGTCGGCAAAAATACGTTCGGCATCACTGATATTCGGCAAGGTGTCGAGGCCGCTGATGGTTTTCTCAATCATCGCCACCAGATGATTGGTAATTTTTGCTGGTGCAGAGAGTACGGTCGCAACCTGTCCCTGTTGTGCATTGCTTTCCAGAATGTCCGCCACACGGAGAAAACGTTCCGCATTGGCTACTGAGGTTCCGCCGAATTTCAGCACTCGCATAGTTAAAGCTCTCCTGAATTTTTGCCGAAAAAAAAGCCCGCACTGTTTAGGTGCGGGCTTTTTTCTTTGTTTTTCCTGTATGCGTCAGCCCGCACCGTTACCTGTGGTAATGGTGGTGGTAATAATAATTGTGGTGTTCAGGCTGAGTTTACGCATTTAGATTTTTTTCTGTCTGTCTTTGTCTTGTCCGTCTGCCTTCCAGAAGTAAAGCAAAGCGCACGTTAAGTCAACGAATTTGTCTTAGCCGCGCCATCCCTGGCGCTGCGCAGTGCTGCGCTTGCTGAAGCAAAAATTATTGCGATCGTTCAGGAGATGCGGCGGATTCCCGCATCAGTCACTAGCAACTCAGGATTTATCCGAGCAATTATCTATAAGTTTTTTTTCTACGTCATGTAACAAGCGATGCAGCATGGCGCTGTCACGCTGTTCCAGCAGGCCAATACGCTGATCGATCCAGTCGGCCATTTTGACGTCATCGCTGACGTCCAGCTTAACCAGCAACTGATGGAAGCGCTGGCGCAATGCCTGCAGTTGGAGCTCGTTCGCCACTTCCGCGGTCTCAGCCGCTATCTGATTGAGCGCTGACAGTTGATAGCAATATACCATCACCGCCTGACCGAGATTCAGCGACGGATAATCATTGGCCATCGGGATGCCGGTCAACAGATCTACCTGCTCCAGCTCTTCATTGGTTAAACCGCTGTCTTCACGGCCAAACACCAGCGCGATGCGGCTCAGCCATTGGCGCTTCTCCTGCAGGATGTTTTCAACCTGCGCAGGCGTGGCGTAATAGCGGAATTTCGCACGGCTGCGCGCGGTGGTCGCCACGGAAAAATCGACATCCTTTAGCGCCTCGCTCAGCGTGGCGTAGGTTTTGACGTTATCGAGGATCTCACCGGCGCCGTGCGCCACGCGGCGTGCTGCCGGATCTTGCCAGGCATCGCTGGCGACAATGCGCAGCTCGCTAAAACCCATGGTTTTCATAGCGCGGGCAGCCGCACCGATATTTTCCGGACGGGCGGGAGAGACAAGGATTAAGGGGAAATGCATGATTTTTCCATCGAACTGTTAACAACTCGCATTATGTTGGCATGCAGGAGAGAAAATACCAACTGCGGCTAGCAGAGAAAATAAGATGTTAATGATGTTAAAAGAGGGATAAATCCAGCTGTAGTGGAAATTAGCAGGCATAAGCAAAATTATATGACATATTTAATATAAAACCCTTTTCTTTCATATCATTGAAATATAATTTCCTGCGTGTTTTAGTTTTGGTTGCATAAGGGATAAATGTAGCAAAAATGCTGCATTTTGTGAGCTAAACTAGCAATCCTGGAGAAGTTTTTCATAAAAGTGTTAACGTGCTACACTTGCATTTGATATAAGTCAACGAAGCGTTGTTTTTATGCTTATCGGTTGTTGTTGGTGCTGTTAGGTTGCTGTTAATACGGTTAGGATGAGCGCCTGTCCGATATCCTCGGGGCGTGCAAATATCCATCCTGACTGGCTGAGCTAACACTGAAGTTGACGTAGATGGATGGTGTATTCCGAAGATTATTTCGTATACCGGTTGCAGCAAAATTGCGTAACCGACGTACGCCCTGTTTTCGATTTGTTGGCAAATTTTAGGTAGCGAAACATGCAGACCCCGCACATTCTTATCGTTGAAGACGAACTGGTCACGCGTAACACCCTCAAAAGTATCTTTGAGGCAGAAGGTTACGTGGTCTATGAAGCCACCGACGGCGCCGAGATGCATCAGGTTTTGACGGAAAATGACGTCAACCTGGTGATTATGGATATCAACCTGCCAGGTAAAAACGGTTTGCTGCTGGCACGCGAACTGCGTGAGCAAGCAAACGTCGCGCTGATGTTCCTGACCGGCCGTGATAATGAAGTGGATAAAATCCTCGGTCTGGAAATCGGTGCCGATGATTACATCACCAAACCGTTCAACCCGCGTGAATTGACGATTCGTGCACGCAACTTGCTGTCGCGCACCATGAACCTGGCGATGCCAAGTGAAGAGCGCCGTACGGTTGAAAGCTATCGCTTTAATGGCTGGGAGCTGGATATTAACAGCCGCTCACTGATCAGCCCGAACGGCGATCAGTATAAGCTGCCGCGCAGTGAATTCCGCGCCATGCTGCACTTCTGTGAGAATCCAGGCAAAATTCAAACGCGTGGTGACTTGCTGAAAAAGATGACCGGTCGCGAGCTGAAGCCGCATGACCGTACCGTGGATGTCACCATCCGCCGCATCCGTAAGCATTTTGAATCCACGCCAGACACGCCTGAAATCATCGCCACTATTCACGGCGAAGGTTACCGCTTCTGCGGCGAACTGCAGGATTAAGAGTTGAAAGAAAAAACGCCCGTCAGGGCGTTTTTTTATGTCTGCATTAATGCCACGGCATAATCGGCACGGCGCTCAGCGCATTCTTCGGCGATCCATCCACTACTTTGTCGGAATAGCTTAGGTACACCAGCGCATGACGTTTCTGGTCAAAGAAGCGCACCACCTGCAGCTTCTTGAACACCAGCGATGTGCGTTTCCTGAACACGACTTCACCTTGCGCCTTGCCTTGTGCGATTTTATCGCTAAGCTCTACCGGCCCAACCTGTTGGCAGGAAATGGCCGAGTCGGACGTATCTTCCGCCAAACCCAATCCGCCTTTGATACCGCCGGTTTTGGCCCGGCTGATATAACAGGTTACATTTTTTACGTCCGGGTCATCGAAGGCTTCCACCACGATCTTATGATCGGGGCCAAACATCTTGAACACCGTGTCTACCGAGCCGATCTCTTCGGCCTGAACGCCAGCACTGAATACATATGTTGCCAACGTGATTATAAGAATACGAGCTATTGTCATTGAGTTACCATTGCCAATCGAATAGATGAGAATGTAATGTACTGTCAATCGAACACAGAACCAAACCTAAACGGGTTTTAACCCGCATTGACTTAGCACACTCGATTAGCAAACCGCCCCCACGCTTTTGTGCATTTCGTGCTATTATTCGACGACTTCATAGTTGCGCCACCAGAGAGTTATGAGGATGTTTTATGGACCAAGCCGGTATCATTCGCGATTTGCTTGTCTGGCTGGAGAGCCATCTGGATCAACCGCTTTCATTAGATAACGTTGCGCAGAAAGCAGGCTATTCCAAGTGGCATCTGCAGCGGATGTTCAAGGAAGTAACCAGCCACGCGATTGGTGCGTATATTCGCGCGCGTCGGCTGTCGAAAGCCGCGGTGGCGCTACGCCTGACCAGCCGCCCCATCCTCGACATCGCACTACAATATCGCTTCGATTCGCAGCAGACGTTTACCCGTGCGTTTAAAAAGCAGTTCAACCAAACGCCCGCCTGGTATCGTCGCTCATCGGAGTGGAACTCGTTTGGCATTCGCCCACCGATTCGTCTCGACGATAACAGCATTCCGGAAGCGCAGTTTGTTACGCTGCCTGAAACGGTGCTGGTCGGCCAAACGCAGAGTTACTCCTGCACGCTAGAGCAGATTTCCAGCTACCGTGATGAGATGCGCATGCATTTCTGGAAGCAGTTCCTGCTGGAAACCGACACGGTGCCGCCGGTGCTGTACGGCCTGCATCAGGTGCGTGCCAGCCATGAAAAGGATGATGAGCAGGAGATTCTCTACACCACTGCGGTGCCCGCCGATCAGCTGGCAAAAAGCATGCAGTCGAATCAGAGCGTAGTGCTGGAAGCAGGAGATTATGTGCAGTTCACCTACAACGGTGCGCGCAGCGCGCTGGGTGAATTCATCCTGCTGCTGTACGGCACCTGCATGCCGACGCTGGGATTAGTGCGTCGTCAGGGACAGGATATCGAGCGTTTCTTCACGCACGGTGGTAAGAAGCGTAGCGAGCCGCCAACGGAAATCCGCTGCGAATACCTGATTCCGATTCGCCCACAGAACCATTAATCCTTTCGTAGGGTCGCCATTCATGGCGACCTCTTTATTCATCACATCCGATCAACGCTGCAACTCATCCAGCGCTGGCGCATCCAGATGCGACACATCGCCCGCCGTCTCAACCACCCAACCGGCCGCCAGCCACGCGCTCTGCTGATGATCCACGCGTGAAATCGAGCAGTTACGCAGACGCAAACGACGCTCCGCATGCGCAGGCAAACCGAGAATAGTGCTGACCAGCACGCCCAGCGCCATACCGTGGCTGACAATCAGCGGACGGCTACCTACAGGCAGCTCGAGCAGCGCATTCAGCGCTTCGTGCATACGCGCGGCCATTTCCGCCATCGATTCGCCACCCGGAATGCGCCCAGCCGTGGTGCCATCCACCAGCGTTTTTCGCCAGTTTTCCTCTTCTTCGGTCAAGCCGTCGAGTGGACGTTGTTCCAGGCAGCCCATATTCAACTCGCGCAGCCGCGCATCGAGCGTAACGGTGCAGCCACACGCGTCGGCGATAATTTCTGCCGTACGACGCGTACGTCCCAAATCGCTGGCAATCACGTGGGTAATGCCCAGCGATTTCACCCGCTCGCCCACCTGATGCGCCTGCTGCTCACCTTTTTCCGTTAACGGGCTGTCAGACTGCCCCTGAATGCGTCGGGCCGCATTCCATACCGTTTCACCGTGACGAACAAGATAGACCTGTAGCATGCTTAATTTCCGTTATACTGCGACAAATTTGCCTCGAGGGTTCAAACAATTATGTACCATGTTGTCGCAGCCACCATCAACCCGGCAAAAATTCGCGCGATTGCTCAGGCGTTCAACGACGTTTTCGGCGAAGGATCCTGCCACATCGAAGGGGTTGAGGTCGAGAGCGGCGTCCCAGCCCAGCCACTTAGTGATGTTGAAACGCGAACTGGCGCACGCCAGCGGGTAGAGAACGCGCGTCAGGCGCGTCCACAGGCCGATTACTGGGTGGCGATTGAAGCGGGCATTGAAGGCGATTGCGCCTTTGCGTGGATGGTGATTGAAAACGCGCAGCAGCGCGGTGAATCACGTTCAGCCAGCTTTACGCTGCCGCCGATTGTCGTGACAGGCTTAGCTGCCGGGAATGAATTGGGTGATGAGATGGCACGCTTAACCGGCGTGGAGAATATCAAACACAAAGGCGGCGCGATTGGAGCCTTAACCCACGGCCTGCTGAGCCGCTCCAGCGTCTACCATCAGGCGTTGATTCTGGCGCTGTGTCCGTTCACGCATCCGCTCTACAGCCAGCGTTAATCGCGACCGAGACGCGCTTCCAGCCAGCGTTTCAGCTCTGGCGGCGCCTCTTTCAGGCTGTTAGAGCCACGCGTAATGGTGGCGATGCCCACGCCCAACTCATTCTTCAGTTCACGCTGGCTCATCTCGCCGCTCATCAACTCTTCAATAATGCGCAAACGCGTCCCGTAGGATTCACGTTCATCCGGCGTCATCATCAGTTGCAATAACGGCAGCGCCACGCCATCGGCAAAAGCGTTTTGCATCAGTTCGATAAAACGCAGCCAGTTATCTTCAACAGGCTGAGCCGATTCCGGCTGGGAAGAAAGGGGTTGGCTCATGAAGGGCTTCCGTACTCATTAACGAGTACGGAAGCATAGCACAGTCAATACTGGCGATTCCACTCACTGTCGGCGAGAATCTTGTCCGGCTTGCCCATGAAGTAGCGGTAATAGGCATCGTAGGCCAGCACGTTTTTCACGTAGCCACGCGTTTCTGAGAACGGAATGGTTTCGATAAACGCCACCGCATCCAGATTACCGCCGCTGGTTTTCTGCCAGCTGCGCACGCGTCCCGGACCAGCGTTATAGGCGGCCGAAGAGAAGATGCGGTTCTGACCAAACTGCTGATAGACGTACTCCAGATACTGCGTCCCGATCTGAATATTGGTCTGCGGATCCAGCAGCTGGCTGCTGTTCACATAGCCGGGAATGTTATACATCTTCACGGTATGTGTCGCCGTGCCAGGCATCACCTGCATTAATCCGCTGGCGCCCACTGGTGAACGCGCTTTCGGGTTCCACGCGCTTTCCTGACGCGAAATCGCCATCGCATAACTCTGCGGAATGCCTTTGTCGCTGGTGTATTGCTGATAAAGGTTTTGCCACGCCAGCGGGAAGCGCTCTTTCAGGCTATCCCACATTTTTGCAGTAATGGTGGCCTGCACGCTGAGATCCCACCAATCCTGCTCGTTGGCGTAACGCGCCAGCATCTGCTGCTGCGAACGGGTTTTGCTGGAGATCAGATTGGCCCATTCACTGCGCGCCAGGTTATCCAATCCCCAATACATCAGCTCACGCACGCGCGCCATTTCCGCGCCTTGCGTCACGGTGCTGTCAGCTGCCGGTGCCTTATCGACCTGCAACGGATACTCCACACCCAAGCGCTGCGCCGCGACCATCGGATAGAAGCCGCGCGCCTGCATCAGCTTACGCAAAATATCGTTGGCTTCCTCTTTGCGGCCCTGCGAAATCAGCAAATCCGCCTGCCAGTATTGCCACTCATCTTTCTCTTTGGCTTCCACCGGCAACCGCGCGATCCAGGTATTGAGACCACGACGATCGTTCTGGCTCAGCGCCAGACGTACGCGACGCTCCACCAGCGCGGTAGATTCGCTGTTCATCACCACCGCATCACGCCAGCGCGCCTGCTCGCTGGTGAGATCCGCGCCCATCATGCGCCACACCACAGTCTCTTTCAGATCCTGCTCATCGGCCTGGCTCATCTTCTGCGCCTGCACCAGTTGCGGGATCATCATGCGCGCGTTGTCCATGTCCTCACGCGCCACGCGGGCGAAAGCGTAGCTGGTTGCCATGCGGGTGAAATCGGTTGGCCCCATGGTGCTGGCAAAGGTGGTAACGGTTTGCGGATTCTGCTGCAGCGCAATCAGCGCGCTGGCAGTGGTTTGATAATCCGCCGGCAGCATTTTCGCCAGGTAATTCACCAGGCTGTCGTTACCGGCTTTCATCGCCAAACGAATGCGCTCGAGGATGGTGATCGGCGAGAGTTGCCCGCTGGCCTGCCATACCGAGAACAGTTTGTCGCAGTCGTTCGGCAACGCGGTGCCGCGCAGCCAAATCTCTTTCGCACCGGCAAACGCCGCCTGCTGCTGGCCGGTGGCCCACTTGGCGTAATACCAGTTACAGCGCGCCTGCACCGGCTTGGGTTCATCCGGGCTGAAACTCAGCACGCCCTGCCAATCCTGACGATTCGCCAGCACATTCACAAAGCGCGTTGAGAGCGAGCGCGCCGGTGGCAGCGTGGGATACTGTTGAATAAAGTTCTTCACCGCCAGCGGCGTCTCTTGATCGAGATCTTGCGCCAGCAGGCGATATTGCAGATACGGGTAGAGCGGATAATCCTGCAGCGTCGGCATCAGCTGCGTCACCTGGTCCATCTGTTTGTTATCCCAGGCTTGCTTGATTTGCGCATAGCGCTGTCGCTGCTGATCCAGCGAATCGGCCCATACGCTGCTGGCCGTGCTGACCAGACAGATCCCTAGCATCCAGTAACGCCACTTCTCCATTACGCTCTCCTCTCAGTGCTGCGATCCAGCTCATGCCAGACATCCTTCATGCTAACCAGGCCAACCGTCTCTTGCCATGTTCTTCACAAAATTTACGCTCGCGCACCGCCATTGCGCAGCCTTTGCGCCGCCGTTGTGCAATTTATCATCAGGAAAACTTATTACACATCAATTAACTACGCGGTTTCATCGGCTTACAAAAATGGCACGCGCTTTGCTCTGTTGAATTCCATCTTGTATACCAGTTGGAATTCACTCATGGCATCGACCTTTGGCTTTACGCTCCAGGATTGGCAACGCAGTTACCAACAGGATCCACAACAAATTACCGCCTTGCTGGCGGCCCATCTCGACGCAATCGACGCGCAGGATAACGCCTGGCTCTATCTCGCCACGCCCGCGCAGCTGCAGGCACAAATTGAACCGCTGCTGGCGAGTTATCAGCGTAACCCAGCCGCACTGCCGCTGTTTGGCGTGCCGTTTGCGGTAAAAGATAATATTGATGTCGCTGGCTGGCCAACCAGCGCCGCCTGCCCCGCCTTCACCTACACCGCCGATGCCGATGCCTTTGTCGTCGCGCAGCTCAAAGCAGCAGGCGCGGTGGTGATTGGCAAAACCAACCTCGACCAATACGCCACCGGCTTAGTCGGCACGCGTTCGCCATTTGGCGCGGTGAGCAACACTTTCAACCCTGATTACGTCAGCGGCGGCTCCAGCTCCGGTTCAGCGTCGGTGCTGGCGCGCGGTCTGGTGGGCTTCTCGCTCGGCACCGACACCGCCGGTTCGGGCCGCGTGCCCGCCGGTTTCAACAACATCGTTGGCCTCAAACCGACTAAAGGCTGGTTCTCCGCCAGCGGTGTGGTACCGGCTTGCCGCCTCAATGACACCATTTCCGTGTTCGCGTTAACGGTCGAAGATGCCTTCGCGGTGGCTACGGCGGCGGGCGGCTATGACGCGGGCGATGCCTATTCGCGCAGCAATCCGCACACCGCGCCAGCCAGCTTCAAAGCGCAGCCCGATTTCGCCATTCCCGCCACGCCCGAGTTCTTCGGCGACAAGCAGGCCGAAGCGGCATGGCTGGCGGCGCTGGAGCAATTGCAGGCTGGCGGCGCAACACTGCATCCGATCGATTTTTCCCTGTTCCATCAATTAGCCGAGCAGCTCTATTACGGTCCGTGGGTTGCCGAACGCACCGTGGCGGTGGGCGAGATGATCAATCGTCCGGAAGAGATGGATCCGGTGGTGTACGGCATCGTCAGCAGCGGCCTGAAATACACTGCGGTCGAAGCCTATCAGGCGGAATATCTGCGCGCCGAACTGACGCGCCAGATTCAGCAAACGCTGGCGCAGTTCGATGCGCTGGTGGTGCCCACCTCGCCAACCATCCATACGCTGGCCGAGATGCAGCAGGAGCCGGTGCATTACAACTCGCAGTTCGGCACCTACACCAACTTCACCAACCTCGCCGATCTCAGCGCGCTGGCGCTGCCTGCGCCGTTCCGTGCCGATGGTTTGCCCGCCGGCATCACGCTGATTGCGCCTGCCTGGCAGGATCGTGCGTTGGCCGGTTTTGGCCTGCGCTGGCAGCAGCAGATGGCGCTGCCGCTCGGTGCCACCGGCAAAGCGCAGCCTGCTCAGCAAGGCGCATTGCCAGTGTCCGCCGATCACGTCCGCGTGGCGGTGGTGGGCGCGCATCTCACCGGCATGCCGCTCAACTTCCAGCTCACTACACGCCAGGCGGTTTTAGTAGAAGAGACGCAAACCGCCAGCAATTACCGCCTGTTCGCCCTGCTTGATGGCCCGATTAAGAAGCCGGGCCTGCTGCGTGGCGAAAGCGGTGCAGCGATCACCGTGGAACTGTGGGATATCCCGCTGGCGCGCTTTGGCGAGTTCGTGGCGGAAATCCCGGCGCCGCTCGGCATTGGCTCGCTGACGCTGGCCGACGGACGCATCGTCAAAGGCTTTATCTGTGAACCAGCGGTGCTGTCGCAGGCGCTGGAAATTACCGAATTTGGCGGCTGGCGCAACTGGCTGGCTTCTCAGGGGAGTAAATAAGCATGTTCAGCACCGTTCTGATTGCTAACCGTGGCGAAATCGCCTGCCGCGCCATCCGCACCTTAAAACGCCTCGGCGTGAAAAGCGTTGCCGTCTATTCCGATGCCGATCGCAACGCGCGCCACGTCAAAGAAGCTGACGTCGCCATCGCCCTCGGCGGCGACAAAGCCAGCGACAGCTATTTACGCATCGATAAAATCCTCGCCGCCGCACAGGAAACCGGCGCGGAAGCCATCTGGCCGGGCTACGGTTTCCTGTCAGAAAGCCTGCCGTTTGCCGACGCCTGTGAAAAAGCCGGCATCGCCTTTGTCGGCCCAACCGCGCAGCAGATTGGCGAGTTTGGCCTGAAACACCGCGCGCGAGAGTTAGCCGCCAGCGCGGGCGTGCCGATGACGCCAGGCACGCCGCTGCTGAGTTCGCTGGATGAAGCCTTGAGCGCCGCCGACACCATCGGCTATCCGGTGATGCTGAAAAGCACCGCAGGCGGCGGCGGCATTGGCCTGACGCGCTGCGCCGACGCCGATGCGCTGGGCAATGCGTGGGAAAGCGTGCGCCGTCTGGGCGAGCAGTTCTTCAGCGATGCAGGCGTGTTTTTAGAACGCTGCATCGACCGCGCGCGCCACGTTGAAGTGCAGATTTTTGGCGACGGCAGCGGCAAAGTGATCGCGCTCGGCGAACGCGACTGCTCGTTGCAGCGCCGCAACCAAAAAGTGGTGGAAGAGACGCCGGCACCCAATCTGCCGCAGGCAACGCGTGAAGCGCTGCTCTCTTCCGCCGTTCGCCTCGGCGAACTGGTGAACTATCGCAGCGCCGGTACGGTGGAATACATCTACGACGCCGAGCAAGATGCGTTCTACTTCCTTGAAGTGAACACCCGCTTGCAGGTGGAACATCCGGTCACCGAATGCGTCACCGGCCTCGACCTGGTTGAGTGCATGTTGAAAGTGGCCGCTGGCGATGCCATCGACTGGGCGCGTCTGCAACAGGCTCCGCAAGGCGCATCGATTGAAGTACGTATCTACGCTGAAGATCCACTGAAAAACTTCCAGCCAAGTCCGGGCGTGTTGACCGGCGTCTGTTTCCCGGATGATGTGCGCGTCGATGGCTGGATCGATACCGGCACCGAAGTCTCGGCGTATTACGATCCGATGGTCGCCAAGCTAATCGTGCATGCCGACACGCGCGAAGCCGCACTGGAAAAGATGCAGCAGGCGCTGGCCGCTACCCAACTGCATGGCATCGCCACTAACCTCGATTATCTGCGCCAGATCGTCGCCATCGACGCCTTCCGCAGCGGCAAAGTCTGGACGCGCTTCCTTGATAGCTTCACGCCCGCCGCCAGCGTGATTGAAGTACTGCAACCCGGCACCTTCAGCAGCATTCAGGATTTCCCTGGCCGCCTCGGCTACTGGGATATCGGCGTGCCGCCGTCCGGCCCAATGGACGATTTCGCCTTCCGCCTCGCCAACCGCATTGTCGGCAACCACGACAGCGCCGCCGGCCTGGAATTCACTCTGCAAGGCCCCACGCTGCGCTTCCACAGCGATGCGGTGATTGCCTTAACAGGCGCAGATTGCCCAGCCGACGTCGATGGCGAAAGCATTGCGTACTGGCAGCCCGTTAGCGTCAAAGCAGGACAAACGCTGACGCTGGGCCGCGCGCAGAGCGGCTGTCGCACCTACTTAGCGGTGCGCAACGGGTTCGACGTGCCGGAATATCTCGGCAGCCGCTCCACCTTCTCGCTCGGCCAGTTTGGCGGCCACGCCGGACGCACCTTGCGCGTCGCCGACATGCTGCCAATCTCCCAGCCGCAGCTCGCCGCTTGCACCACGCCCGCGCCGGTCAGCGCACCGCAGGCGCTCGATCATGCGCTGGTGCCGCATTACGGTACGGAATGGCGCATCGGCGTGCTATATGGACCGCACGGCGCACCGGATTTCTTCACCCAGGCGGCGATTGATGAGTTCTTTGCCAGCGACTGGCAGGTGCACTACAACTCCAACCGCCTCGGCGTGCGTTTGGTAGGCCCGAAACCAACGTGGACGCGCGCCAACGGTGGCGAAGCCGGTCTGCATCCCTCCAACGTGCATGACTGCGAATACGCCATCGGCGCGGTGAACTTCACCGGCGACTTCCCGGTGATCCTGACGCACGACGGCCCAAGTCTCGGCGGCTTCGTCTGCCCGGTAACCATCGCCAAAGCTGAACTGTGGAAAGTGGGTCAGGTGAAACCGGGCGATAAAATCCGCTTCCACCCGATCAGCGCCGACGAAGCGGTGGCGCTGGAAAAAGCCCAGGCGCACAGCGTGGCCACCCTGCGCAGCAGCCACGCGCCAGCCTTTGAAGTGCCCTCTTTAGCGGCCAGCGCTATCGGTTCCGCCACCTTGCTGGCTGCGCTCCCCGCCACGGCAACCACGCCAGCGGCGGTTTATCGTCAGGCGGGCGACAAATATGTGCTGATTGAGTACGGCGATAACGTACTGGATTTGGCGCTGCGTCTGCGCGTGCATCTGTTGATGAATGCATTGCGTGAACGCGCGGTGCCGGGCGTGGAAGAGTTGTCGCCGGGCGTGCGCTCTTTGCAGGTGCGCTACGACAGCCTGATTCTCAGCCAGAAACAGCTGATGCAGCTGCTGCTGGAACTGGAAGCCGGACTCGGCGATGTCAGCCAGCTGAAAGTGCCATCACGCATTGTCTGGATGCCGATGGCCTTCGAAGACAGCGCCACGCTCGGCGCGGTCGAACGTTACAAAGAAACCGTGCGTGCCAGTGCGCCGTGGTTGCCAAATAACGTCGACTTTATCCAGCGTATTAATGGTTTAGAGAGCCGTGAAGCGGTGCGCGACACGATTTTTGATGCCAGCTATCTGATTCTCGGCCTCGGCGATGTCTATCTCGGCGCGCCGTGCGCGGTACCGATCGATCCACGCCATCGCCTGCTGAGCTCCAAATACAGCCCGGCGCGCACCTTTACCGCCGAAGGCACGGTCGGCATTGGCGGCATGTACATGTGCATCTACGGCATGGACTCACCCGGCGGCTATCAACTGGTAGGCCGCACGCTGCCAATCTGGAACAAGTTCCTCAAAAACCATCAGTTCGCGGCCGACGAGCCGTGGCTACTGCACTTTTTCGATCAGGTGCGCTTCTACCCGGTAACGGAAGACGAACTGACGCAGCTGCGCGATGACTTCCGTGAAGGCCGCGCCACGGTGCGCATCGAAGAAACGGTATTCGACTTCGCCGCTCATCATCAATTCCTCGCCGAAAACGCCGCGTCAATCAGCGATTTCCGTCAGCGTCAGTCCGCCGCCTTCGAGCAGGAAGTGACGCTGTGGGCGCAGGAAGAGCAGAACGCGCCGCTCACCAGCGAGGAGACCCTGGTGGTGGCCGAAGCCGACGACGATGCGCTGGCGGTGTGCGCCGATATGAACGGCAATATCTGGAAAGTGCTGGTGCAGCCGGGCGACGCGGTGGAAGCCGGTCAAACGCTGATCATCGTGGAAGCGATGAAAATGGAACTGGCGATTGTCGCGCCGCAGGCAGGCACGGTGAAACGCATTGCCTGCCAGGCAGGACGTCCGGTGAGTCCGGGCGATGCCCTGCTGTGGCTGGAATAAGGAGTTTGCATGAACACGAGCCCTCGTAGCAAAGGTCGTCCGGAAGCGCTGGCCGAGAAGGTTTACCAGGCGCTGAAGCAGGACATTTTTGAGTTCCGACTGATGCCGGGCGACCGCTTCAGCGAAAACGAAATCGCCGATCGGCTGGAAGTGAGCCGCACGCCGGTGCGTCAGGCGCTGTTCTGGCTGGAGCGTGAGGGCTACGTCGAAGTGTGGTTTCGCAGCGGCTGGCAGGTGAAGCCGTTCGACTTCGAATATTTCGAAGAGCTGTACGACTTTCGCACCGTGCTGGAGTGCGAGGCGGTGCGCCGCTTGTGCGCGCTGCCCGCACCGCTATGCACCGACATGCTGACCGCGCTGCAAAGCTTCTGGATCGATGCGCCGCCGCTGGCCGATGGCAAAGCGGTTTCGGCGCAGGATGAAGCCTTTCACATGGCGCTGGTGGCCGCCGCTGGCAATCAGGAGATGGCGCGCATCCACGCCGAACTGACCGAAAAAATCCGCATCATTCGCCGTCTCGATTTTACCCGTGACGACCGCATGGAGGCGACATACCGCGAGCACGCTCAGATTTTACGGGCGATTTTCCAGCAACAAACCGAGGAGGCGCAGCGCATTTTAACCGACCACATCGCCGTCAGTAAGGCAGAGGTCAGAAAGATCACATTGCATATGTTACAGCAGGCTCGACTTCAACCCATTGAATAACAATACAAACATAGTGAGGGGTTTACTGATGAAAAGACGTTCGTTGCTCAAAGCTTTCGCGCTCTCTGCCTCTGTTGCCAGCATGGGCTTTGCCTTTGCGGCGCAGGCTGCTGACACCATCAAGGTGGGCATTATGTCCTCGCTCTCCGGCACCATGGCGATCTCCGAAACGCCGCTGAAGGATGTGGCGCTGATGACTATCGATGAGATCAACGCCAAAGGCGGCGTGCTGGGCAAAAAGCTGGAACCGGTGGTGGTCGATCCGGCTTCTAACTGGCCGCTGTTTGCTGAGAAAGCGCGCCAGCTGCTGACCCAGGACAAAGTGGCGGCGGTGTTTGGCTGCTGGACCTCGGTATCGCGTAAATCGGTGCTGCCGGTGTTTGAGGAGCTGAACGGCCTGCTGTTCTATCCGGTGCAGTATGAAGGTGAAGAGATGTCGCCGAACGTGTTCTATACCGGCGCCGCGCCGAACCAGCAGGCGATTCCGGCGGTGGAATACCTGATGAGTGAAGATGGCGGCAGCGCAAAACGCTTCTTCCTGCTGGGCACCGACTACGTCTATCCGCGCACCACCAACAAGATTCTGCGCGCCTTCCTGCACACCAAAGGCGTACAGGATAAAGACATCGAAGAGGTCTATACGCCGTTTGGTTACAGCGATTATCAGACCATCGTCTCCAACATCAAGAAGTTCTCTGCCGGTGGCAAAACGGCGGTGATCTCCACCATCAACGGCGATTCCAACGTGCCGTTCTACAAAGAGCTGGCGAACCAGGGCATTAAAGCCACGGATATTCCAGTGATCGCCTTCTCGGTCGGCGAGGAAGAATTGCGTGGCATCGATACCAAACCGCTGGTCGGACAGTTAGCGGCGTGGAACTACTTCGAGTCGGTGGATAACCCAACCAACGCCAAATTTGTTGCGGATTACCGCGCATACGCTAAGGCGCATAACCTGCCGAACGCTAACACCGTGGTGACCAACGACCCGATGGAAGCGACCTACGTTGGCCTGCATATGTGGGCGCAGGCGGTAGAGAAAGCGGGCACCACCGATGTGGATAAAGTGCGCGCGGCGATGGCGGGACAAACCTTCAAAGCGCCAGACGGTTTCACCCTGACCATGGATAAAACCAACCATCACCTGCACAAACCAGTAATGATTGGCGAAGTGGAAGAGAACGGTCAGTTCAACGTAGTGTGGCAGACCCAGCAACCGGTTCGCGCCCAGCCGTGGAGCCCGTACATCGCGGGTAACGATAAGAAGCCTGATCATCCGGTGAAATCAACGCAGTAAGAGGTTGTGCTGGCTGTCCCCCATCCCGGCCTTCCCCCATAAATGGGGGAAGGAGACGCTGCCATATACATGTTCATTACTGGCATTGGGCAACGTCTTCCTCCCCCATTTATGGGGGAGGACCGAGGAGGGGGACAGCCACACCAATCCAAACCCAACACAACTTCTCACCATCAGGGCCAGAACCATGACAATCCGCCGTTATCTCTGCTGTCTGCTGTTACTGCTGCCCTGGCTCGCCCAGGCGGGCGATGGCGCAGACTTCGCGGCCGCCAGCCGCACGCAACAAGCCACGCTGCTCCAGCAGTGGGCCGCCGCACCGCAGGCTAATCGCCTGCCGCTGCTGCAGGCGCTGCGCAATGAAACCGTGGTCATCGACCAAAAACAGCAGCCGTTCAGCAAACAGGGCGAGATGTTGCAGCCGCTCGACAGCGCGCAACAGCCCAGCGGCGAGACCAAAAAGCTGTTTATGAATAACCGCCTGCGCGTGCTGATCGCCAGCGCCCTCGCCGCCCACCAGTTGGTGAGCGACGATGCCGCGATCCGTTTACGTGCCGCACAACAACTGCAAAACGATGGCGTCGCTGACATGCTGCCGCTGATTGAACAGCGTCTCGTGCAGGAAACAGACGCGAAAGTGCACGACGTACTGCTCATGGCAGCGGCCAACCTGCAACTCGCCAGCCCGGATGCCGCGCTGCGCCTCAAAGCCGTCAAACTGCTCGGCGAATCCAGCGATCCCAATATGCAGGCCAGCCTCACGCGCTTAACTCAGGCCAGCAATGAACCCGATGCCAACGTACGTGACGCCGCCGCAGCCAGCCTGAAGCAGATTAAACAGCGTCTAATGTGGGGCGATCTGCTCGGTCAGGCGTTTACCGGCCTGTCGCTGGGTTCGATCTTGTTATTAGCGGCGCTGGGCCTCGCCATCACCTACGGCCTGCTTGGCGTGATCAACATGGCGCACGGCGAAATGCTGATGCTGGGCGCCTATGCGACCTGGTTTGTGCAAAGCCTGTTCCAGCAATTCGCACCGCAGTGGCTGGCGTGGTATCCGCTGCTGGCGCTGCCGGTGGCGTTTCTGGTCACCGCCTGTATGGGCATGCTGCTGGAGCGCACCATCATCCGCCATCTGTACGGACGTCCGCTGGAAACACTGCTCGCAACCTGGGGCATCAGCCTGATGCTGATTCAACTAGTGCGCATGCTTTTTGGCGCGCAGAACCTGGAGGTGGCTAACCCAGGCTGGCTCTCCGGCGGGTTGCAGCTGCTGCCGAATCTGGTGCTGCCTTACAACCGTATCGCGGTGATCCTGTTTGTGTTTGCCGTGCTGGGCCTCACCTGGCTGCTGCTGAATAAAACCCGCCTCGGCCTCAGCGTGCGGGCCGTAACGCAGAACCGCGCGATGGCCGACTGCTGCGGCGTGCCGACCGGACGCATCGATATGCTGGCATTTGGCCTCGGTTCTGGCATTGCCGGACTCGGCGGCGTGGCGCTGTCGCAGCTTGGCAACGTCGGGCCGGAGCTCGGTCAGGGCTACATCATCGACTCGTTCCTTGTGGTAGTGCTGGGCGGCGTCGGCCAACTGGCGGGCACCGTGGTGGCTGCCTTTGGCCTCGGCATTCTCAACAAAGTGCTGGAGCCGCAGATTGGCGCAGTGCTCGGCAAAATCCTCATCCTCGTGCTGATCGTGTTGTTTATCCAGAAACGTCCGCAGGGCCTGTTTGCCTTCAAAGGGAGGGTGATTGACTGATGAGCCAGCCAATGACGTTAACCATCGCGCGTAAAGCGCCGCGCCTGACTATCAGCCTTGGCGTGGTGATCACCGCGCTGCTGCTGGTGCTGCCGTTCTGCGCCCTGCTGCCGGCCACGCATCCGCTGGCGATCTCCACCTACACGCTGACGCTGGTCGGCAAAATTCTCTGTTACGCCGTGGTCGCGGTGGCGCTGGATTTGGTGTGGGGATACGCCGGGCTGCTGTCGCTGGGTCACGGCCTGTTCTTCGCGCTTGGCGGCTATGCGATGGGCATGTATTTGATGCGTCAGGCCTCCGGCGACGGCTTACCCGCGTTTATGTCTTTCCTCTCATGGAACGAGCTGCCGTGGTTCTGGGCGGGCACGCAACATTTTGCCTGGGCGCTGTGCCTGATCATGCTGGTGCCGGGTTTGCTGGCGCTGGTGTTTGGCTTCTTCGCCTTCCGCTCGAAAATTAAAGGCGTCTACTTCTCGATCATGACGCAGGCGCTGACCTACGCTGGCATGCTGCTGTTTTTCCGCAACGAAACCGGCTTCGGCGGCAACAACGGCTTCACCGGCTTCACCACGCTGCTCGGCTTTAACGTCACCGCGACCGGCACGCGCATCGGGCTGTTTGTCGCCACGGTGCTGCTGCTGCTGGTCAGCCTCGGCATTGGCTTCGCGCTGGCACGCAGCAAGTTTGGCCGCGTGCTGACCGCCGTGCGCGATGCGGAGAACCGCCTGATGTTCGTCGGTTACGATCCCAAAGGCTTCAAGCTGTTTGTCTGGACGCTTTCGGCGGTGCTGTGCGGGCTGGCGGGCGCGCTCTATGTGCCGCAGGTCGGCATTATCAATCCCAGCGAAATGTCGCCGACCAACTCGATTGAAGCGGCGATTTGGGTGGCGCTGGGCGGACGCGGCACGCTGATTGGTCCGTTGCTCGGTGCCGCCATCGTCAACGGGGCCAAAAGCTGGTTTACCGTCGCCTTCCCGGAATATTGGCTGTTCTTCCTTGGCCTGATGTTTATCCTGGTCACGCTGTTCCTGCCGCGTGGCGTGATTGGCCTGCTGCGCCGGAGGCGTGATGACTGAACAACTGTTTACCCAACCTCATCCCTCGGATCGTCATCGTGAACAAACCGATCCGGTATTGCAGCTGGAGAAGATCAACGTGTCGTTCGACGGTTTCCGCGCGCTAACCGATCTCTCACTAAAGATCGGCGTGGGCGAACTGCGCTGCGTGATCGGCCCCAACGGCGCGGGAAAAACCACGCTGATGGATGTGATCACCGGTAAAACCCGGCCGGATAATGGCCAGGTGATCTACGACCAGGATACCGATCTCAGCAAAATGTCGCCGGTGGAGATCGCGCGCGCCGGTATTGGACGCAAATTCCAGAAACCCACGGTTTTCGAAGCGCTAACAGTATTTGAGAATCTGGAAATCGCGCTGAAAAACGACAAATCGGTGTGGGCCAGCCTGCGTGCGAGACTGAACGGCGAGCAGCAGGATCGCATTGATGAGGTGCTGAAACTGCTGCGGTTGGGCGGCGAACGCCAGCGCAAAGCCGGTTTGCTGTCGCACGGTCAGAAGCAGTTTCTGGAGATTGGCATGTTGCTGGTGCAGGACCCGCATTTGCTGCTGCTGGATGAACCGGCGGCCGGCATGACCGATGCCGAAACCGAGTACACCGCCGAGCTGTTTCGCAGCCTCGCCGGGAAGCATTCGCTGATGGTGGTCGAGCATGACATGGGCTTTGTTGAAACCATTGCCGATCACGTCACCGTGCTGCATCAGGGCCAGGTTTTGGCCGAGGGATCGTTACGCGAAGTGCAGGCGGACGATCGGGTTATCGACGTTTATCTGGGGCGCTAACATGCTGCAAGTCGCGGAACTGAATCAATATTACGGCGGCAGCCACATTCTGCGCGGCCTGTCGTTTGAAGCGAAACCGGGTGAAATTACCTGCCTGCTGGGACGTAACGGCGTGGGCAAAACCACGCTGCTGAAATGTTTGATGGGGCTGATTCCGGCTAAGTCCGGCGAGATTCGCTGGCAGGATAAAGTGATCAACAGCCGCAAGCCGCACCAGCGCGTGCAGGCGGGTATCGCTTATGTGCCGCAGGGGCGCGAAATTTTCCCGCGTCTGACGGTGGAAGAGAATCTGCTGATGGGGCTGGCGCGTTTTTCTGGCGCACAGGCCAAAGCGGTGCCGGAGGAGATCTATCAACTTTTCCCGGTGCTACGTGAGATGAAAGCACGCCGCGGCGGCGATCTGTCGGGCGGACAACAGCAGCAATTGGCGATTGGCCGCGCCCTCGCCTGTTCACCAAAGCTGTTGATCCTCGATGAACCAACCGAAGGGATCCAGCCGTCGGTGATCAAGGAGATCGGCGCGGTGATCCGCCAACTGGCGCAGCGCGGCGATATGGCGATCCTGCTGGTGGAGCAATTCTACGATTTCGCCGCTGAACTGGCCGACAGTTATCTGGTGATGTCGCGCGGCGAGATCGTGCAGCGCGGCGCCGGTTCAAGCATGGAAGCCGATGGTGTACGGGGGTTAGTGGCGATTTAGTTGCACCGTTTTTCGTAGGGTGCGCATTAATGCGCACCTGGAAACCAGGTCGCCATAAATGGCGCCCCTACAAATCTGAGGTGCGGTTTATAGGATGCGCATTAATGCGCACCTGGAAACCAGGTCGCCATAAATGGCGCCCCTACAAACCTGAGGTGCGGTTTATGTAGGGTGCGCATTAATGCGCACCTGGAGACCTGGTCGCCATAAATGGCGACCCAACGAATTGTGTATGGAATGGAATTACAATATTCCTGTTTCAACGCTGAAGTGACGCTGCTCACCCGGAGCCAACTCAATCAACGTGCCGGCGCGCTGCGCTGCTTTAAAACCTTCCGGGCGGCAGGTTGACGGCAGCACATAGGCGGCGACCTGCTGATCGCGGTTATGCAGCATCCAGCGCGTGGCGTGCGGGAATTGCTGGCTGGAGAAGCGTGTCATCAGGGCAAATCCCTGCGGTGAGTGCAGCTCAAACTGCAACTCATCGCCGTACTGCTGGAGATCATCAGCAAAGAACACGATCTCAGGGTCACACATCTCCGGCTGATCCAGCTGCTGAAACGCCTGCGGATCGCGCGCCAGTTGATCGGTATACGCGCGCCACTGCGGCGTGGGCTTGACGTGCGCCGGGATCGAGCTGCGTAGCTGGAACGCATCGGTCGGGATCGACTGCTGGAAACGGCCTTGATCCAGCCAGGCGCTGTTCAGATGACACATATACTGCAGCGGCATCGGCGCACCCGCCAGGTTGGTGACGTTCATCTCAATGTGCAGGCGCGCCGCATTGGCCTCAAGGCGCACCGCCGGTGCGGCAAGATAGTGATGGCCGAAGCCCTTCACATACTCGGTTTCGCCTTCCAGCGACACGCGATCCTCCTCCAGCACCATCCATGCGCTGTCCATGCGCGCGCAGGCCATTTCGCCGTGCAGCGGATGATCGTCGTCTTCCGCCGGGCAACCGTTGGCCAGCAGCCCGGAGTGGAAAGCAAAACAGCCGTAGGTATCAATAATCGAACTGCCGGGCAGCGGCTGTTTAAAGCTGTGGCCCATGGTCAGCGAGTGGCCGTCAAAGTTGGCGTCCCACACCATCTGACCGTAAAACGGCAGCACGATCACCGTGCCGCGTGGGTTGCTGATGCGCACCGCTTCCACGCCGGCTGGATAGCGAAACAGCTCGACGTGAAACGTCTCGTTGCGCAGCAGCGTGGCGGGCGTTTCGTGAAACTGCTCACGACGTAACGGTAAACGGGTTTTCATGGCATCTCCTCGACTAAACGACCGGCCGCTTCCGCCTGTTTTTTATGACGCAGCTCGCCCCAGAAGAAGTAACCGACCCAGGCGAAACACAGCAGCGAAACGCCGAACGCCAGCTGCATCGATCCCAGATGATCGGAGACGAAGCCCTGAATCGCTGGAATAAAGGCGGCACCGACAATCGACATCACAATAAACGCGCCCGCCACTTCGGTGTATTTGTTATCGACAGTCGCCAGCGTACCGGCGTAGATCGTCGCCCAGCATGGACCAAACAGCGCACTGACAAATATCGCGGCATAGACAGCGGTAAAGTTCGGCACAAACATCACATACGCCAGCGCGAGAACCCCCAGCAGCGAGTAGGCAATCAGCACTTTTTCTGCACGGAAGCGCGTCATCAGGAAGTTGGCGATAAATTTACCGATAAAGAAGCCGATGAAGCTATAAATCATGAAGTTAGAAGCATGACGCTCATTGATCGCGCCAAGCGTCAGCGCCAGACGAATGGTGAACGACCACACCGCCACCTGCATGCCGACATACAGGAACTGCGCCACAATGCCGCGTTTGAAGTGACGATTCGCCGCCAGATAGCGGAAGGTCTCACCAAGCGACGGCAGGGATTTTTCACTGCTTTCCGGCTTGCAGCGCGGATAGCGAGTGAACAGGAACAGCAGCATCACCACCACCAAAACCATCACCAAATATTTGTACGGTTCCAGCGTGTGCTCGAGCATGGTGAGACGGAACGCATGCGCCTGTTCAGCGTTCATGCCCGACAGCTGACTTTCCAAACTGTCGCCCTCCTGGAACACCAGATATTTGCCCAGCACGATGCCCATCAATGCACCGACCGGATAGAACGTCTGGCTGATATTCAGGCGCAGCGTGGCGTGATCGCGATGGCCAATCATCGAGCTGTAGGTGTTGGCAGCGGTTTCAAGGAAGCTCAAACCGATGGCGATGGCAAAAATCGCCGCGAGGAACATGGTGTAGGTCGCCATGTGCGAAGCGGGATAGAACAGCACGCAGCCCACGATATACAGCGCCAGTCCCAGCAAAATCGCCAGTTTATAAGTGGCTTTGCGGATCACCAGCGAGGCCGGAATGGCGATCAGGAAGTAGCCGCCGTAGAACGCACTCTGCACCAGCGCGCTGGCGAAATCACTTAACGCGAACACGCTTTTGAACTGGGTGATCAGGATGTCGTTCAGACTCGCCGCACAGCCCCACAACGGGAACAGGCACGAGAGCAAAATGAACTGGAACAGCGGCGTTTTATTCAGATAGCCATCAGATTGCTGAACAATGTTCGGTTGCATAACTCGACCTCAGTGAACGTTGAGAAAACGCTGGAAGGTTTCCGCGTCGGGATAGGAGCGCTGCGTGCCGCGACCGGTCACGCTGCAGGCGGCATAAGCAGAGGCTTGCGCCATCGCGGCCGGGATATCGCCGCTTTTCACCAGCTCGTGGGCGAAGCAGCCGATAAAGGCATCGCCCGCGCCGCTGGTGTCCACCGCTTTTACCGCAGTGGGTGCAACCTGATGCACATTGTCGCCAGACATCCACAGCGAACCGCGTCCGCCCAGCGTGATGATCAGGTTTTTCAGCCCACGTTTAAGCAGCGATTGCCCCGCCAGCTTCACCTCTTCATCGGTGGTGACCGGCATACCGGTGAGGATCTCCAGCTCGGTTTCATTCGGCATGAAAAAGTCGCATTTGCAGGCGTATTCGATATTGAGAGCCGCTACCGCCGGTGCCGGATTGAGGATCACTTTGATGTGGTGCTGACGAGCAAAATCAATGGCGTAGTACACGGTTTCCAGTGGGATCTCCAGTTGCAGGATGATCAGCTGGCAGCTTTTCAGCGCCTCGGCGGCGGCATCAATATCCGTCGGTTTCAGCTGCTGGTTGGCACCTTTGATAATCAGAATGCGGTTCTGCGACTGATCGTCAACGAAGATCGGCGCCACGCCGCTGGAGGTGCCTGGCGCGGTGGTGACAAAACGGGTATCAACGCCCTGCTGTTGCAGATTGGCCACGGTATTCGGCGCAAACAGATCGTCGCCGACTTTACTCACCATCATCACGCTGGCGCCCATCTTCGCCGCTGCCACCGCCTGATTGGCACCTTTGCCACCACAGCCGATAGCAAAATCAGGTGCTTCCAGTGTTTCGCCCGCTTTCGGCAACTGATTGGTATAGGTAATGAGGTCCACCATATTTGACCCAATAACCGCAATATCCATTGTTTTCTCCCGGTGAATTTTTAGCTTTATAATGTTATTAAAATCACAATATCAGGTTAATAAAGTTAATTATGTGATAAATTTCACACCTCAACATCATGACAAAAAGCCGATAAACAGCCATTCATTCATAGAAATGAATGTTATTATTCTAACAATGCAACAACATTGGTAAGGCAACCTGGCGGCGAGCGAAGCGGCTAGAAGGCATCACATTGGCGGCACTGCGTGAGGTTTGCGGGCCGATCTCATTACAGGTAAGATTGAAAACTGGCCTGCTGCATACGTCGCAAATCATTAAAATATGTGAGATTTATCGTGATTTTTGACCAGGCTACTTCGACTTCAGGATTAATTACGCAGAGATGATCATGGAAACCCGGCGCGACGAACGTATTCACAAGTTGGCTCAGGCGCTGAAACGCACCGATAAACTGCATCTGAAAGACGCGGCGCAGCTGCTGGGCGTATCGGAAATGACTATCCGCCGCGATCTCACCGAACCGGCTTCAACCGTGGTGCTGCTGGGCGGCTATATCGTTAGCGATCCGAAAAGCCACGCTGGACACTATTTCATCTCCGATCAGCACGGTCAGAACGCCGCACGCAAACAGCGCCTGGCGCAGGCTGCTGCGGATCTGATCAGTGAAAATGACACGGTATTTTTTGATTGCGGCACTACGCTGCCGTACATCGTGGATGCGATCCCTGACACCTTGCCGTTCACCGCCATCTGCTGCGCGATGAACACTTTCCTGGCGCTGAAAGAGAAACCGGCCTGTAACGTGATCCTCAGCGGCGGCGAGTTCCACGCCGACAACGCGCTGTTTACGCCGATTGGCGCGCATTCGATCCTCGACGATCTCTGCCCGACGCTGGCGTTTATTTCTGCTGCAGGTATCGATCAGGAACAGGGCGCCACCTGCTACAACATCAACGAGCTGGCGATGAAGCACCACGCGATGCTGCGCGCACGTCAGCGCGTGCTGGTGGCGGACAGCAGTAAATTTGGCAAAGTGCTGCCGGCACGCATTGCTGAACTGCGCCGTTTTGATTTGCTGGTCAGCGATAGCGCGCCCGAACCGGCGCTGAAGAGCTGGCTGGCGCAACAAAACATCCCGCTGCGTTTGCCATAAGTTGATGATATTGCATGTGGTCACCATAAATGGCGACCCTACAAAAGCGTGCAGATGTGTTGTAGGGTCGCCATTTATGGTGACCGATAAAGACCGCGGCAAGCCGATGTATGACGGGTATGAATAAAGGGTGAAAACAGCTAAACTTCTGTACCTAAAGTTCATAACTCACAGACCAAAAGGCTCAATCCAACGTGGCTCAATTCGTCTATAGCATGCATCGCGTCGGCAAGGTCGTTCCGCCGAAGCGTCACATCCTGAAGAATATTTCTCTTAGCTTCTTCCCTGGAGCAAAAATCGGTGTACTCGGCCTGAACGGCTCGGGTAAATCGACGCTGCTGCGCATCATGGCCGGTATCGATACCGATATCGAAGGGGAAGCTCGCCCGCAGCCGGGCATCAATGTGGGTTATCTGCCGCAGGAACCGCAGCTGAACCCGGAGCACACCGTGCGTGAATCCGTTGAAGAAGCGGTTTCAGAAGTGGTTGGCGCGCTGAAGCGTCTCGACGAAGTGTATGCGCTGTATGCCGATCCCGATGCGGATTTCGATAAGCTGGCCGCTGAACAGGGCCGTCTGGAAGAAGTGATCCAGGCGCATGATGGTCACAACCTCGATACGCAACTGAACCGTGCGGCTGATGCGATGCGTCTGCCAGACTGGGATGCCAAAATCGCTACCCTTTCCGGTGGTGAGCGCCGCCGCGTGGCGCTGTGCCGTCTGCTGCTGGAAAAGCCAGACATGCTGCTGCTCGACGAACCAACCAACCACCTGGATGCTGAATCCGTGGCGTGGCTCGAGCGCTTCCTGCACGACTTCGAAGGCACCGTTGTGGCGATCACGCACGACCGTTACTTCCTGGATAACGTGGCTGGCTGGATTCTGGAGCTGGACCGCGGCGAAGGTATTCCGTGGGAAGGTAACTACTCTTCCTGGCTGGAGCAGAAAGATCAGCGTCTGGCGCAGGAAGCGTCTTCTGAAGCGGCGCGTCGCAAATCTATCGAGAAAGAGCTGGAGTGGGTGCGTCAAGGCGCGAAAGGCCGTCAGTCCAAGGGCAAAGCCCGTCTGGCACGCTTTGAAGAGCTGAACAACACCGATTACCAGAAGCGTAACGAAACCAACGAACTCTTCATTCCACCTGGCGCACGCCTCGGCGACAAAGTGCTGGAAGTGACCAACCTGAAGAAATCGTATGGCGATCGCGTGCTGATCGATGATCTGACCTTCTCGGTACCGAAAGGCGCGATTGTCGGCATCATCGGTCCGAACGGCGCGGGTAAATCTACGCTGTTCCGCATGATGTCAGGTCAGGAGCAACCGGATTCCGGCACCATCGAGCTGGGCGAAACCGTCAAGCTGGCATCGGTTGATCAGTTCCGTGACGCGATGGACAACTCCAAAACCGTGTTTGAAGAAGTGTCTGGCGGTCAGGACATTATGCGCGTGGGCAACACAGAGATGCCAAGCCGTGCTTATGTTGGTCGTTTCAACTTCAAAGGCACCGATCAGGGCAAACGCGTAGGTGAATTGTCAGGTGGTGAGCGCGGTCGTCTGCACCTCGCCAAGCTGCTGCAAGTCGGCGGCAACCTGTTGCTGCTCGATGAACCAACCAACGACCTCGACATCGAAACCCTGCGCGCGCTGGAAAACGCCCTGCTGGAATTCCCTGGCTGTGCCATGGTGATCTCGCATGACCGTTGGTTCCTTGACCGTATCGCCACCCACATCATCGATTATCAGGATGAAGGTAAGGTGGAGTTCTTCGAAGGCAACTTTACTGAGTACGAAGAGTACAAGAAACGCACCCTCGGCGCCGACGCGCTGGAGCCGAAGCGTATCAAGTACAAGCGTATGACGAAGTAATTGTTTCAAAGGTGCCAGCAATGGCACCTTTTACTCACTAAGAGGTGCGCAATGAGAAAAGATCAAAAAAGTCGCTCCATGAAGCGTGAAGAGATGATTTACGAGCAAACTAAGCACGCCAATTTTATTGCCAGTTCTTCATTGGAAGGCATTGAGATCCCAAAAGAACCTGCGTTTACTTCGCTGGCGCAAGTGCGTAAGCATTTTCAGCGGAGTTAGACACCATGGATCGCTACTCTTCCTGGCGCGATCACTATTGCTATCCCGATTCTTCAGTGCTGATTAACCGCTATAACATTCGTGATAGCGAGCAACTCGAAGCGGCCGAACGCAGCGTCACTGCCCTCACTATTAGTCATATCACCCTGTTTCATCCTCCTTTTTCGTTGAATACTTTGAGCACCATTCACCGTACGTTATTTGCTGAATTATATTCATGGGCCGGCGACATTCGCGATATTGCTATTAGCAAAGGCAATACACGCTTCTGTCAGCCCATGTTTATTCGACGCGAAGCTGAACAGCTTTTCCGTAAAATGGAAATAGAGTCCTGGCTCAGTGGCCTTGGTCATCGCGAGTTTTGTCAGCGACTGGCATGGTATTACGGTGAACTCAACATTCTGCATCCGTTTCGCGAAGGTAATGGCAGAACGCTGCGCATCCTGTTTGAACACATAGCATTGCATGCCGGTTTTCGTATTGATTGGTCTGAATTGCGGATTGAGGATTGGCTAAAAGCCAATATTTTGGCGTATGAGATCGGGCCGGAAGCGCTAAATGCGCTTTTCTTGCAGCATGTGTTTGTTTTGCCAGAGACTTGATTCAGGCGGCTTTAACACCGCCTGAGTGTGTGTTTTAACTGCCCAGCATCTGCTTCACTAACTCTACACAGCGCAGGAAGCGCGTGTCGTAGTCATCTTCTTTGACGTGAACAAACTCGATATTGTTTTCACGCAGCATGGTGATCAGCATGGTCTGGAACTCGCGGCGATCCATGGAGCTGCCGAGGCTGCGCAATCCATCCGCCACCCAGGGCACGTTGTTTTCCAGCAAAATTACCAGGTCGAAACGGTACTCATCAATTAACGCCTGCACAAACGGATGCTCGCGTCCTTCGTACTTGAGGCAAAACGCCTGCGTAGTGATGAAATCGGTATCGATAAAGGCGACTTTACTGGCGTACTTCACGGCGAAGTCGATGTACTGCGCCTGGCCCAGCGCGATTTTGTCGTAGTCGGAATATTGCAGCGCCATCTCGTCGCCACCGAGGTGCGAGAAAACATAATCGCGGCCATATTCCCAGGCGCTGGTGGTGTTGAAGATATTCGCCAGCTTGTTCACCAGCGTTGATTTGCCACTTGACTCGCCGCCCAGCACCGCCACGGTGCGCACGAAGAACGGCTTCACTTCGGTCGGGATATATTCCCAGTAACGGAACGGATCCTGACGAATCTGGCCGCCGCTGATATTCATAAAGGATCGATTGGGATCGATCACCACCGCCGGAATGCCAAGGTGCTGCTCATACATCGCGGCATCGGGTTCTTCACTGGTGTAGACACAATTCGGCTCGATGCCCTGCTCAGCCAGAAAGGTTTTAACGCCGCCGCTCCACACATCCCAGCCGTGCGGATAAGGTTCGATTCCCTCTTCATCGAACGAATGGATGCGGATATTTTTCTGGTATTTGAAGGTTTGCAGCAGCCAGCGTAATCGATCGCTAATGGTCGGCTGCTGCGACATGGCGCTGTTTTCAAACAGTTCGCGATCGCGCGGATCGTCGTGGCCCATGATGATATGCAATTCATCGACCTGGCTGCAGGCGCGCTGGATCAGATAGATATGGCCGGTATGCAGCGGATAAAATTTACCGAACACCACGCCAACGGTTTTATCGCGGCGCGGAAATTCCAGGCCAAGAAAACGGTGCAGCGCTTCCAGCTTCTGCGCGCTCGGGCTTTTGATTTTGGCGTTGAGCAGCTGGCTTAAGTAGCCTTTGGTCATTCCGCTGGCATCGGCAACCTGCTGCAGCGTGTGGCCTTGCTGGCGAATGGCTGTTTTCAGGTAGTCAAATGATGACATTGCGTGCCTCCTGCGTGGAATAAAGGGCGGTGCGGCCTTAAAGACGGTGCGCAAAAATGCGCACCCTACAAACGTAGGGTCGGCATTCATGCCGACCGGTAAAACTTACAACTCATCCAGAATCGCTAACGCATCCGCCAGCTTCTTCGCGCTATACACCTTCATCCCTTCTACCGGCTTCTTCGGTGCATTACCGGCCGGTACGATGGCGCGCTTGAAGCCGTGCTTCGCCGCTTCGGAAATCCGCTCCTGGCCGCTCGGCACCGGGCGAATTTCGCCGGCAAGGCCCACTTCGCCAAAGATCACCAGATCCTGCGGCAGCGGACGATCGCGGAAGCTCGATACCATCGCCATCAGCAGCGCCAAATCGACGCTGGTTTCGGTGACTTTTACGCCGCCGACCACGTTAACAAACACATCCTGATCCGCCATCTGCAAGCCGCCGTGGCGATGCAGCACCGCTAACAGGATCGCCAGGCGATTCTGCTCCAGCCCAACCGCGACGCGGCGTGGATTGCCCATCATCGAATGGTCCACCAGCGCCTGAATCTCGACCAGCAGCGGACGCGTGCCTTCCCACAGCACCATCACCGAGCTGCCCGAGGTGATCTCATCACCGCGCGACAGGAAGATGGCTGAAGGATTGCTGACTTCGCGCATGCCTTGTTCGGTCATGGCGAACACGCCGAGCTCATTCACCGCGCCAAAGCGGTTTTTATGGCTGCGCAAGGTACGGAAACGGGAATCGGCATCGCCATCCAGCATCACCGAACAGTCGATACAGTGTTCCAGCACCTTCGGACCGGCCAGCGAACCGTCTTTGGTGACGTGACCGACCATAATGATCGCCACGCCGCGCGTTTTGGCAAAGCGCGTCAGGTAAGCGGCCGTTTCACGCACCTGCGCCACGCTGCCTGGCGAAGATTGGATCTCTGCCATGTGCATCACCTGGATCGAGTCGATCACCATCAGTTTCGGCTGCTCCTGCTCGGCGATCAGACAGATCTGCTCGATGCTGGTTTCCGACAACATGTTGAGGTTTTCGGTGGGTAATCCCAGACGATGGGCGCGCATCGCCACCTGTTGCAGTGATTCTTCGCCGGTGACGTACAGGGTTTTCATCCCTTCCGCCAGCTTGCACATCACCTGCAGCAGCAGCGTCGATTTACCGGCGCCCGGATTACCACCAATCAAGATGGCGCTGCCCGGCACCACGCCGCCGCCCAGTACGCGATCGAACTCTTTAAAACTGGTGGAGAAACGCGGCAGGGCTTCGAGGCTGATCTCCGATAGCTTCTGCACGCGGCTAACGCCTGCATTGCCGCCGGCATAGCCGCTCAGACGCTCGTTACGCGCCGCCGCAGGCGAGGCGGCAATGCGCACCTCGGTGATGGTGTTCCACGCATGGCAGGCGCTGCATTGCCCCTGCCAGCGCGGATAATCAGCGCCGCATTCGTTACAAACGAAGGCGCGTTTTGCCGCTTTGGCCAAATCAAATCCTCTGTTAACGCTCTTCGTGAATCAGGCTGCCGGTCAGGATGCAGAACACGCCCATCAGGTCAGCATGGCGGATGATGATTTCCGTCTGCTCATTCACTTTAGGTTTAGCATGATAGGCGATACCCAGCGCCGCCGTTTTAATCATCGGCAGATCGTTGGCACCATCGCCAATCGCCACGGTTTGTTCCGGGGCAATATTAAAGCGCTCGGCAAGATCGTTCAGGGTATCGGCTTTAAATTGGGCATCGACAATCTGTCCCAGCACCTGGCCGGTCAGCTTGCCGTCGCGAATTTCCAGCTCGTTGGCTACCGCCGCAGCTAAATGCAGCGTCTGGCGCAAATAGTCGGCGTAGAAGGTGAAGCCGCCCGAGGCGATCGCCACCTGCCAGCCCAGCGCCTGCAGTTTCTGCACCAGCGTGGTTAAGCCTGGCATCAGCGGCAGCGCGTCGCGCACCTGCATCAGGATATTGGCATCGGCGCCCGCTAAAGTGCCGACGCGCTCGCGCAGGCTGGCTTTGAAATCCAGCTCGCCGCGCATGGCGCGCTCGGTGACTTCCGCCACCTGCTCGCCGCAGCCCGCCAGTTTGGCGATCTCATCGATGCACTCAATCTGGATCGCGGTGGAATCCATGTCCATCACCAGCAAGCCAGGTGTTTTCAGATGCGGGATTTTGCCAAGCGGCGCCACATCAAAACCGGCTTCATGCGCCAGTTTGCTGGCGCGCGGCGTCAGCGAGCCTGCCAGACGTATCACCTGATACTCATCGACATTCCAGGCACTAACGATCACCATCGCCGCACCCAGCTTATGCTGATAATCGGTGAGTTTTTGTTTATCGAGCCCGCGCCCATACAGCAACCAGCCAGTTCGACCGGCACGGTAATCCAGCGGCATCACTTCATCACCGCTGAGGGAAAGGGGTAAACCCGGCCAAAGTGAAACATCGGCGGGCAGATCGCACCAGGTAAGACGATTTGGCATTACAGCTCCTGTAGGGACAACAAAACCACGCAAGAGGCTACCTTGTCTGCGCGGGTTCTGGCAACATAATTGCCAGCCTTTCTGCTGTTACATCACACGGGTTTCTGATGGTTAAAACCGCACTGAAATTTCGCCTGCATCGCACGGTGATTGTTCTTATCTCGCTGGCTCTGTTAGTGGTTCTGATGCAAGGTGCATCCTGGTTTAGCCTCGGCCATCAAATGGCACGCTCTGAACAAGTGGAAGAACTGGCGCGCACGCTGACTAAACAGGTGGCGTTTAGCCTTAAACCGTTGATGGATAATAGCGACGATAACCGCACGCAGATTGCCGCGATCCTCAATCAGATGACCGACAACAGCCGCATTCTTGATGCCTCCGTTTACGCCGATGATGGCAGCCTGGTGGCGCATAGCGGCGAAAGCATTAATGTGCGCGATCGCCTGTCGCTGGATGGCAAACGCGCCGGCAGCTACTTCAACCATCAAATTGTGCAACCGCTGGAAGGCAAAGATGGCCCGCAAGGCTTCCTGCGCGTCACGCTGGATACCCACGTGCTGGTAACGGAATCGCGTCAGGTGGATAACACCACCAACATCCTGCGCCTGATGATGTTACTGGCGCTAGCCATCGGCATTATCCTGACGCGTACCCTGCTGCGTGACCGCCGCACCCGCTGGCAGCAATCGCCCTTCCTGCTGACGGCGAGCCGCACGGTGAAAGAGGATAAAGAGAAAGAGGAAGAAGAGGCGCAGACGGCAATATCAGAGACAGAAAAAGAGCGTTAACGATATCTCCGCTTTACCTCCTCAGCACCTTCATGAATAGATTCGTGAATAGATACTTGAATAGATTTTTTGCACAAAAAAGCCCGCACAGCGGGCTTCTTAGCATCATCACGATGGTAACGATGAATAGATACTTTTAATCTTTAGTAATAATCGCTTCCAGCTCGGCCAGCGTCTTAACCTGCCAGGTTGGCGTGATGTGATCCGGTAACGGACGCGTACCATGATCGATCCAGCAAGTCTTCAGGCCGGCATTCATGCCGCCGAGAATGTCCGATTCCGGCGTATCGCCGACCATCAGCACGCGGCTACGATCCGGATTACCCAGCAAGGCCAGCGTGTGGTCGAAGATCGCCACGTCAGGTTTCGGTACGCCAACTTCTTCAGAAATCACCAGCGCATCAAACACATCGCGGAAACCAGTGCGCTCAAGGCGCGCCTGCTGTAACGCGGTGAAACCGTTGGTGATGATGGCGATCTTCACCTTGCCTTTCAGCGTCTCCAGCAGATGCGCTGCGCCTTCGAGCGGCAGGCAGATATCGGCCATTGCGCTGAGGAAATCGCTGTTAAGCACTTCCGGCGCGACGCTGAGCTTTTCGCCCCACAAGGTGAAGCGGCGCGTTTGCAACTGCAGCGCGGAAATGGTGCCGTTCTGGTAATCGACCCATAGCGGTTTATTGATCGCCTGATAATCGGTGTAATCCTGCGCGGAAAATTGCACGTCATAGCGGGCAAACATGCGCTGCAAACCGGCGTAAGCATCGAAATGGAAAAGCGTGTCGTCTGCATCAAACAGGATGCAGTCCCAATCGTTTAGCATGGTGCTCCTTAAAGGGTTAGCGCCATAATGATGGCATCTTCTCGTCCGCTGGCAGTGGGATAATAGTTGGGGCGTACGCTCACCTGATGGAAATCCAGCTGCTCATACAATGCAATCGCTGGCGTGTTTGAGGCGCGCACTTCCAGCCACAGCGTCATGACGTCGCGCTGCTCGAGCTCAGCAATCAGATGCTGTAACAGCTGGCGCGCCAGACCGCGACGTTGGAAATCGGGATCCACCGCAATGTTGAACAGCGACGCTTCATCCAGCACCACCTGGGTGATGGCGAAGCCGGCCAGCTTACCTTCATCTTCAATGCGGAAATTAACAAAACGTTCGCCTTGGTTGCTGCTAAACGTCTGCTCGCTCCACGGGAAAGCATGCGCGCGGCGCTCAATCGCCAGCAGCTGCTGCTGGTCTTCAGGGGTGATTAAAGAGATGGCTGTCATGGTTACACATCTGTTGCCACAGGGCGCGTTTTGCGGCGCCGCTGCTGATCAGTTCATTGAAAACGGCGGTGTTAAAGGTAATGCCGTTAAAGGGATGTTCGCTCTCGACGCCCAGCAGCCATCCAGCGCAGTCGAGCTGCTCCGGTAGCATTTGCAGCTGGTCTGGCGTTAACGCCATCACCTGCGCGGGTTGAAGGTTCAGCGCGCGCAGCACGTCGCGAATTAGCGGTTCTTGTAGCGTTGGCGCCTGTTCGGCCACCAAAACCAAACGTGTGTCGGGCAAAAGCGTGACGGCAATTTCCCCTTGCAGCACGCGCGGACGCCGCAGCTGATACTGCGTAATCCCCATTTGCTGTAGAAGCCAGTCGCGCCTTGTACTCATGCTATTACCCGTTATGCTGCCAGAATGCGACGCTATGCTAGCAAACCCATCGAACATGCGCCAACAAAGCACCATACACAAAATAATTCGAGTTTCAGGAAGGCGGCAAACGAGTGAGGCCCGATGAGCTTACTTCAGGTAAGTGATTCGGGTGAGCGAGAGCAGCCAACGCACCTGTAACTTGAAGTATGACGTGTATATAATCCACGCTCTGATTTAACAGGAGCGTTCCATGTCTGCTTTTACCCCGGCCAGCGAAGTGATTCTGCGCCACAGTGATGAATTTACCGCCCGCCACGTGTTGTTTGCTGGCGACCTGCAGGATGACCTGCCCGCCCAGCTAGAAACCGCGTCGAGCCGCGTGCATACCCAGCAATATCATCACTGGCAGAACCTTAGCCATCGCCTTGGTGAACGTGCGGTTTACAGCATGGTCGCAACCGCTGCCGATGTTGAAGGCTGCGATACGCTGGTTTATTACTGGTCCAAGAACAAACCCGAAGCGCAGTACCAGCTGCAAAACCTGCTCTCTCTGCTGCCGGTTGGCTGCGATATCTTCGTGGTGGGTGAAAACCGCAGCGGCGTGCGCAGCGCCGAAGGCATGCTGGAAGAGTGGGCAACGCTGGAGAAAGTCGACAGCGCGCGTCGTTGCGGCCTGTATCACGGTCGTCTCGATAAGCAGCCGACCTTTGATGCCAGCAGCTACGGCAATACCTATCAGCTCGAGGATCTCACCATCCATACCTTGCCAGGCGTGTTCAGCCGCGATGGCCTGGATATCGGCAGCGATCTGCTGCTCTCCACGCTGACGCCGCACTTCCGTGGCAAAGTGTTGGATATCGGTTGTGGCAGCGGCGTGCTGGCGACCGTAATGGCGAAAGTGTCGCCGCGCGTACGTTTGTGGCTGTGTGATGTGCACGCTGCCGCGATTGAAGCGAGTAAAGCCACACTGGCCGCCAACGAACTGGAAGGTGAAGTGTTTGCCAGTAACGTGTTCTCTGACGTTACCGGCCGTTTTGACATGATCATCTCCAACCCGCCGTTCCACGATGGCCTGCAAACCAGCCTCGAAGCGGCCAACACGCTGATTCGCGGTGCGCTTAAGCATCTGAACAGCGGCGGCGAACTGCGTATCGTGGCTAACGCCTTCCTGCCGTATCCGCAAATTCTCGATGAAACCTTCGGCAATCACGAAGTGCTGGCGCAAACCGGACGCTTCAAAGTCTATCGCGCCGTATATGGTCGCGGTGCCAAAACGCGTTAATTCAAGCGCGGCGGCAGAAACGTTGCTTTTTACAGCGATCGTTTTGCCGTCGCGAAATATGTGTTGACGCAATGAGTAAAATCTCTAAAATGCGCCTCCGTGGTTAGCAATACTTTAGGGTGTTGTTAGTTTGCGATGGTGGCGGAATTGGTAGACGCGCTAGCTTCAGGTGTTAGTGTTCTTTCGGACGTGAGGGTTCAAGTCCCTCCCTTCGCACCAAACTAAAATCACACAGTTTATATCTGCGCACTGAGCGATGGTGGCGGAATTGGTAGACGCGCTAGCTTCAGGTGTTAGTGTTCTTACGGACGTGAGGGTTCAAGTCCCTCCCTTCGCACCAATGCGACGATATAAACAGACAACTAAGATGCGATGGTGGCGGAATTGGTAGACGCGCTAGCTTCAGGTGTTAGTGTTCTTACGGACGTGAGGGTTCAAGTCCCTCCCTTCGCACCAACAGTTGTCACTCCTTTCGAGCAGTAAATTCCCAAAAGATTTCAACGAACTTCACGCTCTCAGCGTGATGTTGTCGTTTCTGCGATTTGATCAGATGACGTGGAAATTGACCGACACTGCCGCTAATCCGCCCGCCAATGCCAGACAAGACGGCAGCAAGAGATAGTGACGCAGACGATGATGAAACAGCATCACCACGGTCAGCAGCAGCGCCACAATCATCACCACCCGCCATTGGCTGAAACTCGGTTCCCATAACGCAAAAACCGGCATAGCCGCGCAGGGTAATAACACGCCCCAGCCGCTATCCAGACGTTTACCCATAATCCAGCTCACGCCCCAAAGTCCGCAGGCGGCCATTATCGCCATGATCATTGCGCAACCCTCAGATGATAAATATTCGCATTATCATATGACAATATTTCTCATCTTGCAGCGAATTTTTTGTCGCAAGCCATGCCGGATGACAGAATTACTGGAAAATGCTAAATTGCCGCCGATAACAATATCGCTAACACAACAATAACGTGCTCTCTATCCGGGTAGGTAAACTATTACTTACGGGTAGCGCTTTGATATATCAGGGCTGTCACGAGAATAATAATGAAATTACAATCTTATGATGAGTTGAAACAGAGTAAATATCGGCTGTCGCTGATGCTATTTCTGTTTCTTAATGTCGCCGTTTCGCTTTTTTGCCTGCTGCCGATTTTAGGCAGCGACAGCCCAATCCGCTCGCTGCCGGTTGCCGTTGTGGCGGGCTTCAGCTCCACGCTGCTGGTTATTTGTTTAATGGCGTCAAAACAAAAATTACCGCTATTAAATCCTGTCGCTTTTATATTGGGTGCGCTGTGGGCGTGGCATATTAACCACAGATATCATCTGGTTTACTATTTTGATGGCAGCTTTTTAATTATCAGCCTGTTAAGCGTTTTCTTTATCAGTGCAATTGCGCTGAGTGATTATTTGATCGCATTTTGTTTACACATCACGCCGCCGGTATTAACCGTGCTGTTATTGGATGATGGTCAGCATTTAATGATGATCTTATTCACTATTACACTGCCGTTAATCGGCTTTTCACTGCACCATTTAATGCGTCGTCGCTTTGATACCTTTACCCGTCGGCTGGTGAGCCAACTATATGAGGAAAAAGAGAGCTTCAGCGATTTGAGCATGCTGGATCCGCTTACCGGCTTGTACAACCGCCGTGGATTGAAGAATCGCCTTGATACCATTATGGAAAACCACGCCGGCAGCCACTTTGTGCTGCTGCTGGATATCGACCACTTCAAAGCCTACAACGACAATTACGGCCATGCGATGGGCGATCAGGCGCTGGCACGCGTGTCCGTAGCAATCCGCGACGCGGTACGCTCGCGCGATGTGGTCACGCGCTACGGCGGCGAAGAGTTTCTGGTGCTGATGACCAACGTGAACGCCTCAATTGCGATGAAACTGGCTGAGCGCATTCGTCAGTACGTGGTGGATTTGGAAATTCCGCATCGCTTCAATGAGAAAGTGTCGACGCACGTCACCATCAGCGCGGGGATTGCGCCCATCTTCGATGAGGATTTTGATCAGGCGGTGGCCAATGCCGATCGCGCACTATATGTGGCGAAAAATCAGGGACGTAACACCATTTTAGCGTGGGAAGATTTGCCGAAATTGACCCAGCCGAGTGACAACCTGGCGTAAGGTTTTGCTGGTCGCCATGAATGGCGACCCTACGCAGACCTCGTCAAGATTTGCAACATGTGCAGAAATGTTGTTCAAAACGACGGGAACGATTATCATTTGTCTCTCGATTCCCGTTATCACTCAGGACCGGCATGGCCATCATCACGCGTCAGGATCATCGCTTCAGCGAGCATCCGCTGATCTTTATGCAGAGCGATCGCAGTTTAGCGAGCGCGCTGGAAGATCTGATGCGCGATCAACGCAGCTACATGCTGGACAACCTCAAGCTCGGCCAACCGGCACCCGCCGGGACGTTAACGCTGGCCGAGTGGTCAAATCCGCTTCACTATCGCCGCCTGACGCAGCGCTACAGCGACTATCTCTATCGCGATCACCCCGATGTGCAACAGGAAGCTAAGCCGCTGCAGTCGCTGTGGGCGCAATGGTATTTTGGTCTGCTGCTGCCACCGCTGATGATGGCGTTATTACAGGAACCGCGTGCGCTGAACTGCTCGCCGCATCTGATTCACGTTGAGTTCCACGAAAACGGCCATCCGTGCGCTTTCTGGCTGGATGTGCAGGAAGATGACGATGCGCGCTACTTCAATGCCCAGCAGCGTATCGATCGCCTGATTCAGCAATGCCTGATTCCGGCAGTGAACGGCATGACGCAGCACGGTGATATCAATGCGAAGCTCATCTGGAACAACATGGGCTTTTCGTTTTACTGGTTCCTCGGTGAGCTGAAAAACCAGCTGCCGGAAGAGACGATTTTGCAGTTAGAGCAGGCGCTATTTTTCACTCAGTCACTGCTCGATGGCAGCGATAACCCGCTGTATCGCACCATGATCCCGCGCAATGGCGAAATGGAGCGACGCAGCTGCTGCCAGCGCTATCGCATCCCCGATGTAGAACGTTGTGGTAACTGCACGTTAAAAGCGGTGTAGCACCCGCGCATTCTGTTACAGATTCTCCTTTTCTCCCGTTTACACTTTTCCAGGCTTATGGCATTTTTTTGGCTCTGTTTTTACCGGAGATAACAATGAGCCTGGAGTCGGTACGGCACTTCTTTGCCGAACATGCACCGGATATCGACATCATCGAGATGCCGGAAAGCACCGCCACCGTTGAGCTGGCCGCACGCGTTCATGGCGTTCAGCCTGGGCAAATCGCCAAAACCCTGTCGCTGAAAGTGAAGGATGCCATCGTGCTGATCGTCACGCGCGGCGATGCGCGTCTCGACAACCGCAAGCTGAAAGCTGCGCTCGGCGCCAAGGCGCGCATGTTAAGCGTGGATGAAGTGGTGAACTGGACCGGGCATCCGGTCGGCGGCGTCTGTCCGTTCGGGCTGGAAAATCCGCTGACCATTTATTGCGATGTGTCGCTGCGCAGCTTTGACGAAGTGCTGCCAGCAGCAGGATCGATTCATAGCGCGGTACGCATTTCGCCGCAGCGCATGGCAGAACTCACTGCGGCGAAATGGGTTGACGTCTGCGAGGCGCTTTAACGCGACTCGCGCGCGGCAGCACCGGAGATTTCGATGCCGCGCGTCTCCCGACCAAAAGCCACCAACACGCAAATCAGCACCGCCACCGTTCCGGCGACAATCGCCATCCCCAAACCATAATTGCCGCCGTGTGCCTCGGCAATACGCGACTGCACCGTCGCATTCACTGAGGCAATTAAATTCCCCAGTTGATAGACAAAGCCCGGCAGCACCGCACGCGCGTTGGCGGGCACCAGTTCGGTGAGATAGGTCGGCACCACACCCCACGCGCCCTGCACCATAAACTGCATCAGAAACGCGCCGATACCGATCATCCATGAACCGCTGGAGAAGGCCCACAGCGGCAGCACCGGCAGCGCGAGGAATGACGCCAGAATAATCGCGCGCTTACGGCCAATGCGCTCGGAGAGTGCGCCAAAGGTGATGCCGCCCAGCATCGCCGCGATGTTGTAGCTAATAGCAATAATGCTGACGGTGTGCGGATCAAACTGATGCTGCACTTTCAGGAAGGTGGGATAGAGATCCTGCGTACCGTGGCTGAAGAAGTTAAAGCAGGCCATCAGCAGCACCATATAGATACAGATTTTCCAGTGCTGGCGGATAATCGGCAGCAGAGCATTGCTCTCTTTACGCTCGCGCGCCGCCAGCCACACCGGCGATTCTGGCACTTTGAAGTAGATAAACGGCAGCAGCAGAATCGGCAACGCGCCAATCAGGAACATGCCGCGCCAGCCGACCGTTTCGAAGAACAAACCAAAAATCACCGACGCCAGCAGATAGCCGCATGGATAACCGGCCTGGAAGATGCCGGACATCAAGCCGCGCGAGCGATCCGGAATGGTTTCCAGCGCCAGCGACGACGCCACGCCCCAAATGCCGCCCATCGCCACGCCGTAAATCACGCGGAAACCAAGGAACGCCGTGAAGGTGGGCGACCACGCCGAAAGCAGTTCAAACGCCGAGAACATCACGATATTGAGCATCAGAATCGGTCGGCGGCCATACTTCTCCGCCAGCCGACCAAACAGCAGCGCGCCGATCGGACGCACGGCGAGCGTGAGCATGATGGCGAGGGATACATCGGAGACGCTGGTATGGAAATACTGGGCAAGATCGCTGAGGACAAACACTAAGATAAAGAAGTCGAACGCATCCAGCGTCCAGCTCGCGAAACTGGCAAAAGCCACGTTGCGCTGGGTCGCAGTCCAGTTGAACATGTTGTTATCCTGTCTGATTAGCTTCCGGATCGTTGGCCGGATTTATAGTAGAAGTTACCGCGCGAATAATTTCACGAGTTACTATTATGTTAACTATTTGTATATAGCATGTCAGAAAGGCGGACTGGGACGGGAATTGTCAGCGAGTGATTCGCGGTGTAAAAAAGCGTGTCATGTTGAAGAGGAAGGTCGCCATAAATGACGACCCTACAGTGACGGACGTTACAACTGATTAAACGCCTTTTCGATCATCTCCAGCAGCAGCGCGTTATTGACGGTTTGAATCACATGCACCAACGCGCCGGTCTGCGGCGGCACGCCGATATCCAAACGCAGCGGCGTGCGATAACGCCAGCTTTTGCCGCGCGTGGCGCCGGGACGCAGCTCAATATCCACATGATAATCCACGCCGTCGGCGACTCGCTGATTCAGCAACCACGCCACCACCAGCGCATCATGAATCCAGCAGCCGGGCAAATGGCGGGTGCGAATCGAATAATCGATCCACGGACGTAACGTCTCGCGCACAAACTGTGGCAATGGATGATCGTTAGCGGTAAGCCGCGTGAGATCCTGCTGCGTCATCAAGGTTTGCGTGGTGGCATCCATCGGTACCAGCGTGATGGTCGCGCCGCTGTGCAGTACCTGATGCGCCGCTTCCGGATCGAGGCCAAAATTGGTGTCTTTGATGTAATCATCCAGCGCGAACACGCCGCCCATAATCACAATCTCTGCCACCGATTCCGCCATGGCCGGATAACGCTGCAGCGCCAGCGCCACGTTGGTCAGCGGGCCGATCGCCACCAGCGTAAACTCGCCGGGATTGTCACAAATCAGTTGGCCCATTACGCCAGCCGCGTCATGCCCATCCGCCGGAATGCGCTGCGGCTGCCGCACGCCGCGCCACAGTTCACCAAGCTTTTCATCGGCTACGTGATCAAGACGCGCACGCCACGGCGCAGGATCTTCGCGCAGCGCCTGCAACGCGCCCTGCACCACCGGAATGTTACGTCCCAATCGCTGCAGCAGATCTTTGGCGACCTGCGCACCGACCGCGCTCGGCGTGTTGCCGGTGACGGTGGTAATTAGTTCCAGCGACAGCGACTTCGAAGCCAATGCTAACGCCAGCGCAAGGCCGTCGTCGGTGTTGGCGCCCGCTATACCGTTTCCCGGATCACAATCGATAATCAATCTTTTCATAGTGTTATAGTTTTATTGTTGTTGAGTAAGCTGGCAGCCACAGGACTCACCGATTTCTAAGTGGTGAGGGAACTCCGCCAGCTTCGCGTCGCCATCCCAATTTTTGAGCATGGCAATCGCACTGCGCGCCATATCACGCAGCGGCTGACGGACGGTGGTGAGCGTCGGCACATGAAACGCCGACTGATCGGTACCGTTAAAACACACCAGCGCGACATCCTGCGGCACGCGCAGTCCATGCTCCGACAGCGCACGAATGCAGCCAATCGCCTGGCCTTCATTACTGGTAAACAGCGCGCGCGGCACACGACCGCTGGCTACCATGCGCTGCGCGGCGTCATAACCGCCCTGCCGCGTGTAGCTGGCCGGAAAAATCATCGCCTCATCCGCCAGCAATCCTTTCTGCGCCAGCGCATCGCGCCAGCCCTGAATACGATCCTGCGCGTTAAGCATATCCAACGGGCCGCTGATCATGCCCACCTGCTGATAACCGTGACTGAGCAGATGCGCCGTCACCTGGCACGCCGCTTCGCGTTCATTAACGCGCAGCATGCTGACGCCTGGACGTGGCTCAATGCGATCCAGCATTACCAGCGGCGTACCGCTGGCCTGAATCACATCAATATAGGGATGGCGATCGACGCTGTTATAAAACAGACCATCAACCTGACGATTTAACAGACCCTGAATAATCTCCAGCTCGCGTTTGCGATCGTCACCGGCATCACCCAGCAACATGACGTGGCCGTGATTCATCGACTCCTGCAACAGCATGTGCGCCATCGAAGCAACAAAGGGATTACCGATGTTCGGCACCACTAAACCAAAGGTTTTGGTGCTGCCCGAAGCCAGCGCGCGCGCCACCGCATTGGGGCGGTAGCCGGTCTGCTTGATCGCCTCCAGCACGCGCTGACGCGTGGCTTCTGCCACCGGTCGCGGGCCGTTATTGATCACGTAACTAACCACCGCCACCGAGGTGCCGGCAATTTTTGCCACGTCCGTGCGCGTTACGTTTCCGGTTGGAGATTTCGCCATTCCTTTGCCCCTGCGTAAATGCCATTGGCCGGAATCGCCGGCCAATGGTGATGATGGTTTACGCGATCCTGCTGGTCAGATGGCATCTTCCGGCAGATTGAGATCGCGTCCGCGCGTTTCCGGCGCCACGAAAGTGGTGAGAAAACCGATGCTGGCCATCGCCGTGAAGTAAACTGCAATCGGCCACCAGTGTCCGGTAAACGACAGCAGCGCCGCCGCCACTAATGGCGCGGTGCCTCCTGAAAGGATAGACCCCAGCTCTTTCGCTACCGCCATCTTGGTGTAACGACGCTTCACGCCAAACATCTCGACGCCCCACGCTGCCTGCACGCCGAAAATACCCAGCGATGCCAGCGCCATACCGACCACAATTACCGCCATCACAATCGCTGGATCGCGGCTGTCCATCAGACTGAAGGCAGGCCAGGCGTAGAACATCAGCAATAAGCAGAAACAGCGGTAGGTAATGCGGCGACCAAAGCGATCCGACAGCCAGCCGGCAAACGGAATAATCAGGAAGCCAAGTAAAGAGGCGATGAATACCGCCGTGGTGGGCACCGATTTGTCGAGCATCAGTACTTTGGCGACATAACCGACAATAAAGCCCTGCGCCAGATAAGAAGGACCGTTTTCGCCGATGCGTAAACCGACCATGGTCCAGAAAGCGCGGGTGCGGCGCCAGAAGCTGCGCGTATCCACTTCTTCTTTCGCCTGTGCCAGCGTGGCGTTACGTTCGGCCTGCAATTCCGCCTGCTGGCGTTCAAACACCGGCGTTTCACGCAGATTGCGACGAATCCACAACGCCACCACCGCAATCAGCACGCTGCTGAGGAACGGAATACGCCAGCCCCACGCCAGCAAACTCTCTTTGTCCATCTGGATCACCGCCAGCCATACCAGCGACGCAATCAGCGTGCCGCTGTTTGAGCCCAGCGCAATCACCGACGAAACCAAACCGCGACGTTCAACCGGTGCATATTCGCCCAGCATCACCGTACCGCCAGACAACTCTGCGCCCGCCCCCAAACCTTGCGTAAAGCGCAGCAGCACCAGACATGCGGGAGCCCAGACGCCAATGCTGGCATAGGAAGGAATCAAACCAATGAGTGTTGTGGAGGCGCCCATCAGAATGATGGTCGAGATCATTACCGTTTTGCGGCCCTTGCGATCGCCAATCCAGCCGAACAGCAAGGCACCAATCGGGCGAGCAATAAAGCCGACTGACCAGGTGGCAAAACTCGAGAGCAAGGCGATAGCAGGCGTGGCTTCGGGGAAGAAGACGTCACCAAAGATAATGCCGGCGGCGAGGCCATAGAGCGCAAAATCCGCATATTCCATCGCGGTGCCAAGCCAGCAGGAGAACGTGGCGCGCCAGAAATCTTTACGGCCGGAAGATGTTTCAAACCGCGCGTCGGCAGCTGAGGAGGATGTCAGTGAGCTTTGTTGCGAAACCGTCATAACCCATTCCCTGAAAGAGGTAAAAACAGTAAACGCCCTTCCGTGGGTCAGTTCCCTTGCAACAAGCGGAACTCCCCGGTGGCGACGTTCAGTAGGCAAACCTGGATGAAAAATCAGTAATGAATTCCCTGGTGTTGGAATCCGCTTCTTCGCCTGTTCCCGCCGATGTAATTTTCATCGATCGCATTAATGAGGCAAATGTAACTGGGTCATCTCAAGGCCAACTTCGTCTCTGGCACCGTGAGTTATCACTATGGAGATAGTCTATCTACGCGCGTAGATAAATCAAGTGATAATAGAGAAATTTATTAGATAAACTTCACTATAACTCATGAAAACAAGGCAAAAATGGCGTCAAATCATGACATTACATCTAATGCATGGCGCAAGAATTGTCTTATTGAAGCTTGATTGACGATTATTGCTTACCATTTAACGGCGCAGGCTAACTCTTCATCGCGCTGTTTTTCGCACAGTTCAGTTAAGGTTTAATGACAAACAGGCAATACTCTTAAATCCCGTCATGGATGCGCGACTTACTTAACGTCTGCATTACACTGGAGCAATACCACTCAGGAGCGCTATGACCATTATTCTTATGCGACACGGTAAACCCGATCATCCAGTCAATGGGCGCTTTTCGGCGCGGGCATTGGCTGACTGGTGTGAAGGTTACGATCAGGCTGATATTTGCGACTCCCCGCCGCCGCGCAGTCAGACCATTGCGCGACTCGCGAGTGTGATCGCCACCAGCCCGCTGCCGCGCGCCCGTTCGTCGTTAACGCGTCTGGGTTTACAGCCGCACGCGGTGGATGAGGTTTTTAGCGAAGTCGCGATACCGACGTTGCCGTTTGAGCGCCTGCATCTGCCGCTCAACGTCTGGCTAGCGCTATTACGCCTGTTATGGCTGTGCGGCTATAGCGGCCATGTCGAATCGGTGCAGCATGCGCGTCAACGCGCCCGTCTGGCGGCAGATAAACTGGTGACGCTGTCGCAGCAAGGCACGGTGTTATTGGTTGGTCACGGCATCATGAACAAGCTGATTGCGCGTGAGTTACGCAAGCGCGGCTGGCAGGCCGAAAAACATGCCAGCAGCCGCCACTGGAGCAGTGCGATTTATCATCGTCCATTCATTTAAGTTGGAAGTAGCTCAGCACCTCACAACCGGTACCGGCCTGCGGCGTGGCAATCACCTTCATCTGCTGCAAATCAATCACGCTGAGCGAACCGTCGCCCTCATTCGCAATCAGCAAGCTGCGATTATCCTCACTGAAGCAGCCATCCATCGGCTTATTGCCAACCTGAATATCGCCGAGCGGATTGAGCAGATCGTCAAACAACGTTACCACCGGCTCCTGATCGCCAATCGCCACCAGCCGCTCACCGTTGGCACTAAAGCGCACTACCTGACAAGGTTGCTGATGGCCCGGCAATGTCAGGCGCTGGCGGATGCGATGACTTTGCCGATCCACCACATACAGCAGCGGCGCATCGGCGGCGCTCGCCACCAGATAAGGATGTTTAGGTGAGGCGGCGATACCGGAAATCGGGCCTGGCATCAGGATGTTGTCGATAATCCGCCCTTCCGCCTCACACAGATCCACCACGGTAATGCTGGCGTCCTCTTCATTTTCGGTAAACAGCTTGCGACCGCTGGGCGATAAAGTGAGCCGGTGCGCATTGTGCGAAGGCAGTTGAATGGTTTTCTCCACGCGATCGCTAACCGGATCAATCACTGCCACCACCGCGCTGTTTTCACAGCAGAGATAAACTTTGCCGTCACGTCCTAACTGGCCGCTGTGCGGTGCTTTTAATGGCGACAGATCGATAAAACCGCTGATCTGCCGCAGGCGTAGATCGATGATCGCCACTTTATGGCCAGGATGCGGATTGTCGCCGTGAATGCCGTCGCCGTAGATGGGTACGTAAGCTTTCTCCAGCTGCGGCAGCATCAGAAGCTCGTGTGGACGCGGCGGAAAAGCATTTAACTCTTGCTCAACGGCAAAGGTTTCGGGATTGAGAAACAGCACGCGATTGCCCTGCTTATCGACCGCCAGTAATCCACGGTTGTGTCGCTGCATAGTGTCTCCTTTTGTTGATCACCTGCTTTAAGCGTAGCTAACCCTCACTCAGGGTGGGATTTTCCCGGCAGACCAGCGAAAAATGCAGCCAGGTTAACAAGTGATCTCACGCGCACTTTTTAATCTCACCCGCGACTTACGCCACGCTCTGCTTATTTTATTAGGAATAGTCTTAATGGGAGAAAATAGAATAACCAACAATTCACGCGATTATTTATCGTTAATTTAAAGCTTAACGGATCCTTGATTTTCCGGTTTATCTGAAAGGATCAAAAAGTGATAGCCGCATCGCACAGAATGTTTTATTAAGCATAGGAGAGTACTTTTTTTACACACAGCCTAAAGGACAATCAAGAGCGCTCAGCGCCACGATCAGGGACGCCTTGCCACCATAATCACAATAATCAGGTGCATCATGAATAAAAAACGCCTTCAGCCAGCGTTAACCCTCTGGCATAACTGGAAAAGACTCGCGTTTACCAGCCAGACTTTCCTGCAGAAAAAACAGCATACTGCGCTCTGTGCGCCGGAATACGATCCCAGCGAAGAGGACAATATCGTGTTACTTTCTGGCGAAAAAGATCTGCCAGAGATTCCAAAGAAAGTCTGGATGTATTGGGATAATGAATATTTACCGAAATCACTGGCATTAAATATTAAAAAGATTCGTCAGGATAATCCCGACCATGAAATCCATTTATTAAATCGTTTAACGGTAAAAGAAGTTTTACCGGATTTTATATTCACCTCGACCCAATTAACCGCCCAGCAAAGAAGCGAAGTGATTCGCCTGGAATTGCTGTTGCGCTATGGCGGCATTGCCATTGATTGCAGCACCTTATTATTTGAAGATCTCTCCTGGGTGCATCGCGCGCATCAGGAACGTTGTATGGATGTGATTGGTTATTATCACGAAAACGCCACCGTCAACTATCTCGCGCCGGTGATTGAGAGCTGGTTCCTGGCGGCGACCGCCAATAATCCCTTTATCCGCGAATGGCAAAAACATTACGCGCCGATCAAACATCTCGGCGAACAGAATTACTTCAGTGAATTGACCAAGCGCGATGATTATTCCCTGCTGACGCAGAAGATTGCGCAGCCGGAGCAGCAATTAGGTTCACTGGCGCAGCAGATCGCCATGCGCGAACATCGCCGGGTGAATCTCTACCTGCGTAAATGCGAGGCTAACGCCTATTACTATCAGCGTTTAAGCGGCTGGAAGAGCGAGGCGTTTGCCCACGCGGTGCTGTTTCACCAGCGTCCACTCACGCCACCGCCGGTGATTAAACTCAGCGGCAATGAGCAGCTGCACCTCGACTTCAACCTGCGGCTCGGCCATTACAACCGCAGCAGTTTATTGGGCCAGATGATGCAAACGCCTGCGCCGATCGCACTGGCTTCACCCATCAACAAAGCGCGCGCGTAACCAATGGATAAGGGTGGTCACCGCCCGTGGCACCTGTGCGGCATACGGGCGTACCACCCACAACCGATCGGCGAAGGCATCCACCGCTTGCCACTGCGGCAGCACCTGCTGCAGCGTGCCGCTGGCTAATGCCGCGCTGGCGCTGAAGTCCGGCAGCATCGCAATGCCCAAACCTTGCAATGCAGCATCACGGATCGACTCGCTGTTGTTGGTGGCAAAATTACCCTGAATCTTTACCTGCACGGTTTCGCTGCCGCCGTCCGCTAATCGAAAGCGCCACTGCGGCGACTCGAGTCCGCGCGGGTAATAAAGACAATTGTGCTGCTGCAACGCCTGCGGTGAATCCGGCAAACCGTTCTGCGCCAGATACGCCGGCGATGCCACCAGCAGCGCGCGGGTTTCACACAGCGGCAACGCAACATGTGTTTCCGGCAGGCTATCGCTGTGGCGAATCGCCAGATCAAACCCTTCACTGCCGAGCGACACCAGACGATCGGTGACGTCCAGCTGCAAACGCACCTGCGGATAGTCGCGCAAGAAATCGCCGATGATCGGCACCAGCTGCTGACGCGCAAACGCCACCGGCGCCGTCACGCGCACCATGCCACGCACCGGACCCGCTTCATCACGTACGCTGAAAAAGCTCTGTGCGATACGCGCAAAGGGATCGCGCAGCTCATCCACCAGCTTTTCACCGGCAGAGGTCAGCCGCACGCTGCGCGTGGTGCGCTGCACCAACGCCACACCCGCCATCTTTTCCAGCTCTTTAATCTTCTGACTCATTGCCGCTTTGCTGACGTCTAATCGTTCCGCCGCGCGCGTAAAACTGCCGAGCTCAGCCAGCACGGTTAACCAGTGCAAATGGACCCAAAGGCTATCTGTTTTAATTTCTTTCATATCGATTGTTCAAAATAATAAATAATCATTTCAACCAGCGCGCTTTTTCTTTCCGGCAGCAAGCGGCAGCATAGAGCCACATCCTACTCTTTTCATGTGAGCAAAAACGAGGGTTTATTTATGCCGTTACTGACATTCGACGTTATTCAGGGCCGTTCAGAATCAGAAATACGCACATTGCTGGATGCCGCACATCGCGCGGTGTTAACCGCATTTAAAGTCCCGGCCCGCGATCGTTATCAGATTGTTCATGAAAACAAAGGTTATCAGATGGTCTTTCAGGACACCGGCCTAGGCTTTGAGCGAACCGACAATCTGGTGATGGTGCGCGTGTATACCAGCCCGAGAAGTGAAGAACAGAAGTGCCTGTTTATGGCAGAGTTAGCGCGCGAGCTGCTGGAAAATTGTGGCGTTCAGGGCACTGATTTGATGATTAGTTTTATCACCAACAGTAAAGGCGACTGGAGCTTTGCCGACGGCGAAGCGCAATACCTCACTGGAAAACTCTAATCCCCCTTCTCTGCCCTCACTGGCAGCAGCGCATCCGTTGCTGCCAGGCGAAACCACAGTCAGCCTTAACCCGCCTTAAACGAATCGGAATGCATCGCACAAATCTGGTTGGATGTGTTGCAGCCTTGTGACACCCAATATAGATTGACGCAAAATCCCCGCAGAGGGTCGTTGGCGCAAGGATTGCGTATTCATTCAACATGAGGATCTAACGTTGTCCGAATTGGTTTCGGTTGTACTCTTTTTGGCTGCGATTGCGGTCTACTCCTCTAAAGCCGGGCGAAATAAATTTTGGTTTAGTCTGATCCTGCTGCTGCTCACGCTGTTTATCGTGCTTAACGTCACGCTGGTCGCCAGTAACTATTTTACCGGCGATGGCATTAATGACGCGGTGCTGTATACCCTGACCAACAGCCTGACCGGGGCGGGCGTGAGCAAATATGTGGTGCCGGCCATCGGACTGATCATCGCGCTGTTCTCGCTATTTTGCCTGCTTTCGTGGTTACTGCGCCGCCGTAAGCGGCCGCATCACCTCGGCTGGAGTTTGCTGGCGATTGCCTGTGCCGCGGGTTCGGTACAAACCACGCCTGCGTTTCGCCAGGTGAAAGAGCTTATCGCCTCACATTCGCGCCTCGCCGATTCGGATTTCGAAAGCTATTACAAAACGCCTAACAGGGTGATCGCTGAGCCCAAGCTCAATCTGGTCTACATTTATGGCGAAAGTCTTGAACGGACCTATTTCGATCAACAGGCATTTCCCGGTCTGGCCCCGGAACTCAGCCGGGAAAAAGATAACAGCATCGATTTCAGCCAAACCGAACAGCTGCCCGGCACCGATTACACCATCGCCGGCATGGTGGCTTCACAGTGTGGCATCCCGCTGTTTGCGCCTTTTGATGGCAATGCCTCGGCTTCGCTCTCCAGTTTCTATCCCCAGAACATTTGTCTGGGCGACATCCTGAAGAACTCTGGCTACGAGAACTGGTTTATTCAGGGCGCAGATTTACGCTTCGCCGGTAAAGACACTTTCCTGCTGTCGCATGGCTTTGATGCGGCCAATATGTATGGCTCGCAGGAGCTGAAGAGTCGCGTCGCCGATCCCAGCTATCGTAATAACTGGGGCTACTACGATGACACGGTGATGGACGAGGTGTTTGAGAAATACGAGGAGCTGTCGCGCGCGCAAAAACGCTTCGCATTGTTCACGCTCACCGTCGACACCCATCATCCGGATGGTTTTATCTCGCGCAGCTGCCAGCGCAAAAGCTACAGCTATGATGGCAAACCCAATCAATCCTTTAGCGCGGTGGCCTGTTCGCAGGAGCATGTGGCGCGGCTGATTGAACGCATCAAAGCGTCACCGTGGTTTAAAAACACCATCATCGTGGTGACTTCCGATCATCTGGCGATGAACAACACCGCGCATCAATACCTGATCAAACAACCGCGCCATGACCTGTTTATGGTGATTCGTGGCGATCAGCCACAGGCGGAAGTGCTCGATGGCAAACGCAGCACGCTGGATAACGGTGCCACGGTGCTGGATATTCTCGGCGGGGATAACGCGATTGGACTCGGTCGCAGCGGCCTCTCTTCGAAATCGCTGTCAACCGAATTCGACGACATGGCAAAGCGCGTCACAATGTGGAAAGCGGACATTATTCAGCTGTGGAATTTCCCCAGCAAGATGGATAGCTTCACCGTCGATCAACAGAAAAACACCTTCAGCTTCTCTGGTGCGACCTTCAAATTACCGATTCTGTTCCGCGTATCCGACAAACATGTCGAACCGCTGCCGGAGGGGGAATACTCCGAACCGCTGCGTTATCAGCTGGCGAGTTTTGCTGCCGCCGACAAGTTCGTTTGGGTCGATCGCTGCTTTAAGATGGCGCGCCTGTGGCAGCCAGAGTTGGCGCTGTCGAACGATTTGTGTGTGTCGATGGGACAAATGGGCGCCAAACCCAGCGTAACCCGCATCGATAAAGCGCAGTGGAAAGGTAAAGTTAGCATCCCTAAAGCAGAAGTCAGTGCGGCAACCTTCCAGCTCAACGAGCAGCAAATACGCATCGAAGACAATGCGATTCGCTACAACGCCGACAGCTTCCTGTTAACGGTGCCCGGCGCGCCAAACAGCGTGAAGAGTTTTAAGGGGATATCACGTCCGGAAGATTGGGGACGCTGGTCGAATGCTAATCTTGCTCCTGAAGTGAATATTGAGTACACCGATCCGCTGCCTGAACGCTTTGATGTGGTGATCACCGCGCGGGCGTTCGGTCCGAATGCGCATCGTCCAATTCCCGTGCGCGTTGGCGATCAAGAGCAGCAACTGAATTTGGGTGATGAGTTCTCCACCACCACGCTGCATTTCACCAATCCAACCGGCAGCCGTAATTTGATTATTGCGCCACCGGAGCCGCAGGAGTCGAATGTCGGCAATATCATCGGTCAGGATCCGCGCAAACTGGGGATCGGCATGGTGGATATAAAAATAATTCCGCAAACCTAACGTAGGGTCGCCATTTATGGCGACCAGGTGCATGACGACCAGGTGCGCATGAATGCGCACCCTACGCGCGCAGCGCCTCCAGTTTTTCGCGTTGCGCCCCTTCCGCCGTAAAGTTCTCTGCCGCCAGCCAGCGTTCGAAGCCTTGTTTCACCTGCGGCCAGTCGCTGTCGATAATCGAGAACCAGCAGGTATCACGGCTGCGGCCTTTATAGACAATCGCCTGCCGGAAGGTGCCTTCAAACTGAAACCCTAAACGCAGCGCCGCGTTGCGTGATGGCTGATTGCAGCTGTCGCACTTCCACTCGTAGCGACGATAGCCCAGCTGCTCAAATGCGTAGCGCATCAGCAGATAGTGCGCTTCGGTGGCCATGCGCGTTTGCTTCAGCAGCGGCGAGAAGGCGACGTGGCCGACCTCCACCGATCCGTTTGTCGCATCAATGCGCATCAACGCCAGGCTGCCGACCGCACGATTGCTAACCGGATCGATCACCGCGAAATGCAGGGGATCGCGCCCATTTTCCAGCTTACGCGCATAGGCAACATAGGCTGCTTCATCGGCAAAAGGTTCGGCGAACATATAGGTCCAGTCACGCCCATCTGCAGCCAGCGCATAGGCAGCATAAAGTTCGCGGCCATGGCGCTCGGCACTCAGCGGTTCCAGGCGGCAATAGTCACCGGTGAAGGTTTCATAGTTCGGCCAGGCGCGGGGTTGCCAATCTGGCAGCGGAAATCCTACCGGTTGTCCGTAAGCATTGCTGTGTTGCGACATTCCTCAATTCCTTTATCAGTCAGGACCAGAAATGCAGAGTGCCACTTTGCTGGCGTGTTAAAAAGCGCCACAATGCCCGAAATTGATGGATCCACGGAACTGCGTAAATGAGTGACATTGAGCTGCATCGATTATTACTGGCCCCGCTGGAAACCAACGGCGAGCAGACGCTGCAACAACAACTGTTTCAGCGTATCAGGCAGGCGATTCTGACAGGCAAACTCGCCGCCGGAACGCGCTTACCCGCGACACGCCAGCTGGCGCTGGATCTCGCGGTTTCGCGCAATACGGTGATCGCCGTCTGGGCGCAGCTGCAGGCGGAAGGATTTTTGCTGAGCGATCGCCAGGGCAGCCGCATCAGCAATATGGCGCAGCTACCGCAGGAAAATCAGCCGCACACCAGCAGCGAAATCACCTTGTCGCCGCGCATCGCTCAGCTACGTTCCAGCCATCGCAGCTTCAGTCAGGAGATGGCGCTGCGCCCCGGCGTTCCTTCGCTGGCACATTTCCCGCTGGCTCAGTGGCGGCGGGGGTTGAACCGCGTGATGCTGCATCAGCCGCAGCAACTGCTGGGCTACGGCGACCCGCTCGGTGAACGCACGCTCCGTGAAGCGCTGGCGCAGCATCTGGCATTGGCGCGCGGCGTGCGCTGTACGCCCGAACAAATCGTGATTACCGAAGGCGCGCAGCAGGCATTAACGCTGTGCGTGGCGCTGCTCAGCAGCCCAGGCGACATTGGTTGGGTGGAGGAACCGGGATATCGCGGCGCGAAAGCGGCGATGCGGTTGGGAGATATGCGTATTGAACCTATAGCGGTTGATGCACAAGGGCTGGCACCGCAGCCGCAGGACTGGCAGCAGCGTGCGCCGCGCCTGATTTACACTACGCCAACGCACCAATATCCCACCGGTGTGATCATGAGCGCACCGCGTCGTCTGGCGCTGCTTGCGGCCGCACGGCAACAGCAAACGTGGATTATTGAAGATGATTACGACAGCGATTTTCGCTACAGCGGCGAGCCGATCGCCGCCATGCAGGGCATGACGCAACCAACGCCGGTGATCTACGTTGGCTCGTTCAGCAAAACGTTGTTTCCGGCGCTGCGCCTCGGCTTTATGGTGTTGCCGCCACAGCTGGTCGCGCCGTTGCGCCCTGCGCTACATGAACTGCTGCGCGGCGGTAATCGTCCTGAGCAGCAGGCGCTGGCGCTGTTTTTACGCAGCGGTGATTTTAGCCGTCATCTGAGCAAAATGCGCCGTCTGTACCGTCAACGCCAGGCAACTTTGCGGCAGGCTTTGCAGCAAACGTTTGGCGCACAGGTTCCGTTGCTGGGCGGCGAATGCGGCATGCATCTGGTGTTATCACTGGAAGCGGATCAAAACGATATGAGGTTGGTGGATCGGCTGATCCAGAGCGGCTACGCGCCGGGCGCGCTGTCGGGATTTTATTCGGGTGAGCAGAAGCAACAAGGGCTGGTGCTGGGTTACGGTAACACCAGCACCAGCCAAATTACGGCGGGCGTCGCGCAGTTAGCGCGTCTGCTACGCGGGAATTAACCGCGGAAGAAGATTTCGCCTGATTTGCCCATCACGATCTTACCGCTGTCATCGGTGATCAGGATGTAGTTGGCATTGATGTACGCCCAGTGCGTGCCTGGCTGCGGCGCTGGCAGATGACGTGGCTTCCACTCAACAATGGTGTACTGCTTTTTACGATACTCATCTGGCACCACATCGCCCACTTTGTACTCTTTGTAGTCGATGATGATGGTAGTCAGATCGTAGTTATTCGGAGCCGTCGCATTGCCGCTTTGCGGTGGACGAATTGGCGCGACATCGCCACTGGATTCAGCGGGTTCATTGCTGGCTGGCGCATCGGCTGCCGGAGCCTGCGTTTGCGGGTCTGCGGCCGGCGCCTGGGTTTGCGCGTCGGGTGCGGTTTGCTGCACTTGTGGCGGCATCGGTACGGCGTCTGTTTGCTCGCCTTCCGCCAGCGCGGCCGGAGTAAGGCTTAAAGCGCCCAGAAAAATTCCTGCAGAAAGAAGATTGACGTGTGTCCTGCGCATTGGTGATTTCCACTCTGGTTAATTATTAACTGTCCATTTAACTGACAAGTTAAGCACGCAGAAGGTTCCCCCGGCGCGCTTAGCGCGTCAAATTTCGCTGCTCAGCATACCTCAGCTCACGCGTTTTTTGGCGCAGTAAAATTGCAAGCAACCATGTTAGTTTTTGTCGTGCGCTTTCTGCGCCAGATCCATCAATAACGCGATGCCCAGATAGTTACTCCAGTTAAACGCGTTCTGCAGCACCACAATTGCATTGCCGTTCTGCTTATCAAAGCCAATAAAACTCGAGTAGCCGCCGATATAACCCACCTGATAGGTGATCTGCTGATCGCCGTAGGTATCGGTTACCCAGGCGATATTTTGAGACTGATTGCCGTGCTGCTCGTAGCCGTGATTAACCTGCGCAAAGGCTGCGTTGAGCGAAGCCCCCGCGCCGTCATGCAGATGCGCATCCAGATAGCGAATCAAATCGCGCGCGTTGCTGTAGAGGCTGGCGGCCGCCACCATATTGTTGTTAAACGCCCAATCCGGCGTGATTTGCCCGCGAGGAATCAGCTTAGGCTGATCGCCCGCATGGCCGAGTGCACGCCACGGATAACCGCGCAGACTCTGCGGCTTGAAGCTGCTGCTGGTCATGCCAAGCGGCTGGAACAGATTGCGCTGCGCCAGCGTTTCGATGTCCTGATGGAAGCGATGTTTGAGGATGTAGCCCAACAGCGCATAGCCGAGATTGGAATAGCGCGCGGTGGGATGCGCGGGCGCGTCAAAGTCGGCCAGATAATCCAGCACTGCGTCGCTGTCGAGGTTGCCGTAAAAGTTCTCGCCGCTACGCAGATAGCCCATAAATTTCATGAACATCGGCAAATCCATATCCTGACGCGGCAAGCCCGAGGTGTGCGTCACCAGCTGCAACAGCGTGATGCGTTTGGCATCAGCGCTCAGCGGCACGTTGGGCGGCAAAAGCGTCGCGAGCGTATCGTTCCAGTGCAGTTCGCCGCGATCCACCAGCTCAATAATCACCTCAGCGGTGATGCCTTTACTCAGCGAACCAAGCGCAAATAAGGTGTCTGGCGTAATGGGATAACGGTGCACCGCATCGGTGACGCCAAAACTGTAAAATTTAGGATGGCTGCGTTGATGGATGATGGCGATGCTGATGCCGGAAACCTGCTTTTGCTGCATGTAATGGCGCACGATGTCATCGACGTTTTCATTAAAGGTCGCGTGCGAAAGATAGACTTTATCGCTGACGGGCGCGGAGGTTTGCGACAAGGTGCCGCAGGCGCTGAGCAATACGCTCATGCCCAGCAGAATGATGCATGTTATTAAACGATGGCACAGCACCCGTTTATTCCTGGCAAAGATAATCATGGCAATGGATTGAGCGAATTTTTATGTTTTATAGTGGGTGCGACGGGTGTTGGTGGCGAAATATAACACAGAAGAAAGTCAGCGCCACCTGCCAAAACCAGGTGGCGGCGGGGATTATTGATTAACGGGAATAACCGATCCTTTGTAGTGCTGGTTAATAAATTCAGCGGTTTGCTTTGACTCCAGATCTTTCGCTAATTCCAGAATGCGCGGATCGTGCGCCAGTTTCGGCGTGGTGACCAGCACGTTCGCATATGGATTATCCTTCGCCTGTTCCAGCGCCAGCGCATCTTTCGACGGCACTAAACCAGCCTGCAACGCGTAGTTGCCATTGATGATCGCCAACTGCGCATCATCCAGCGCGCGCGGCAGCTGCGGCGCTTCCACTTCGATAATCTTCAGATGGTGCGGGTTGTCAGTAATGTCTGCGGAGGTCACCAGCGTATTGGCGCTGCTGCTCTTCAGTTTGATCAACCCATTGGCCTGCAACAGATAAAGTGCGCGGCTCAGATTGGTGACATTATTCGGTACCGCCACTTGCGCGCCGTCAGGCAGATCTTTCAGTGATTTCACTTTGTGCGAGTAGATGCCAAGTGGCTCAATATGCACGGTGGCGACCACAGAAAATTTCTCGCCCAGCGCTTTTTCCTGATCGCGCAGATAAGGCACATGCTGGAAGTAGTTGGCATCGACGTCACCGCGCGCCAGCAGTTCGTTGGCGTTGAGGTTGCCGTTGAGTTCAATCACCTTGAGGTCGAGCTTCTTGTCGGTCTGTTTGATGTGGTTGAGGATTTCGCTGTGCGGCACGGCATCTGCCGCCACGCGCAGCGCGGCTGCCGAGGCGTAACTGCTGAACACCGAAACCATCGCTAACGCGGCTATCACCTTTTTATTCATCTGCTTCCCTTAGTTTCTTATGATTTAACGCTATTGAGAGTGTCAGCGTAATAACGCTGCGCCACGTCGCGATGCGATCGCAAACGCCCTTTGAGATAGTTCCAGCCCACTTCACGCAGCAGCGGATTGCTGGGATCGCTGGTCGGGCCGCGCGCTTCTGCCGCCAGCTGCGGCGGTAATTGATAGAGCGGCACTTCGGCATCAAGCTGCGCGCCGAGGAAGAAAGCGATGGAGATGCGCTGCTGATTTGCCGACGGCGACACCACGCGATGCACGGTGGCGCGCAGATAACCGTTGGTGGCGATTTCCAGCAGTTCGCCGATGTTCACCACAAAAGCGCCCGCTTTCGGCAGCGCATCAACCCATTGATCCGGCGTGACTTCAACCTGCAATCCAGGCTGATCGTCCTGCAATAGAAAGGTCAGAAAGCCGGAATCTTTATGCGCGCCGACACCTTGCTGGCTGGCAGCGGCATCCTGACCCGGATAGCGAATCAGCTTCACATGTTCGTTGGGATGCGTGCCGTACAGCGCATCAAAAGCGTCCGGCGGCAGCGCCAGGGATTTGGCGAAGGCGCGCAGTAAACGCAGCGCCACGTCGGTCATCGCCTGCTGCCACGCGTGGATCACCGGACGCAGCTGCGGCAGCGCCTGCGGCCACAAATTGGGCCCTTGCAGCTGCTTCCATGCTGGATCGTCTGGCTGCAACGGCAGCGCGGCGCGTTCTGCACCGATATCAAATTGCTCGCGCTGATCGCGCTGCTCACGGGTATATTCCACGCCCGCGCGGTTGTAGCCGCGAAAATGCGGCGAATGGATCATCGAAACGCGCTGCTTCTCTTCATCCGGCAAGGCAAAGAACGCGCGCGTGATGCTTTGCACGTTCTGCAGCAGTTGCGGATTGATGCCATGATTCACCAGATAAAAGAAGCCGACGTCACGCGCGGTTTCGCGCAGTTCGGCAAGGTATTGCGCCTGTTCCGCATCCGGCAGTTCCAGCAGGGCTAAATCCAGTACCGGCAATGTGCTGGCCATAATTTGCATCCTTTATGCAGAAAAATTCTGCCTTTACGCTGCCATCTGTCGACAAAAGCAGCCAATACTGTTGCGCGATAAGTTATGGCGAATCATTTTTAGGAGAGGTTCAGCAATCGATATGCAAAAAGCGATAAATCGCGCCCGCTTCCCGCTATAATCGCCGCCAATTAACTTTGGGCATTGCCCATCAATGAAAGCAGGAGATGCCGTATGAACCAGGGTCCGTTAACTGAAAAAGAGCTGAACTGGCTTGAAGATATGCTGGAGAAATACGGCAACGAACACTCGGTGGTGGACACCGCTGAGCTGGACGGCATGCTGACGGCGCTGCTCTCGGGTCCGAACGACATCGAACCGAGCGAATGGCTGGTGGCGATGTGGGGCGGCAAAAAGCACATTCCAAAATGGTCGAATGAGCGCGAGATGGATCGCTTTATGACGCTGACGTTCCAGCATCTCAACGACATTGCCGAACGCCTGGCCGAATTCCCGGAGCAGTTTGATCCGCTGTTTGGCACGCAAGAGATGGAAGGCCAGGAATTCACCGTGGTGGAAGATTGGTGCTACGGCTATTTGCGCGGCGTGGCGCTGGATGCAGATTGGTCGCTGCTGCCAGAATCACTGCAGCCGATGATGGAGGCGATTGCCTTGCACGGCAGCGAAGATCATCTGGCGAAGCGCGAAGCCTTCACGCCGGACGAGTTTGAAGCCAGCATTGAGGCGATTCGCCCTGCGGCGTTGGAGCTGCATGAATACTGGCAGGAACAGCGCATGGCGCAGCCCGATCCAGAACCTCAGCTGCCGCACTTTGCTGGCGCGAAAACCGGCCGCAACGATCCTTGCCCATGCGGCAGCGGTAAAAAATATAAGCAGTGCTGCGGCAAGTAGGGTCGCCGAATTAGTTATTCGTAGGGTGCGCATTCATGCGCACCAGGTCGCCATGAATGGCGCCCCTACAAGATTTGCAGCAATTGTGGGTGCCAATAATGCATTTTTGCTGCAGCGTGGGTGTTGAGGCGACATCCTAAACCGCTGAGCGAATGAAGGATTCCAGGGCGAGCCGCATGGATGCGGCGAGAGGTGGCGCTGAGCAGGAGCGAATCGCCGCCGGTCCGTCAGGAATCGTGAATGAGTGAAGGTACCGCGAAGCGGCGGGTTGGGCTGGCGCAAGGCCCGGGAGTGCAGAGGGCGTGGCCAGACGCCCTTTGCTCGGTCGCCGCACGAAGTTACTGCAACTGCCTCAGTATAGGGCGAACGAAAGTCGCTCGGTGCTTAACTGAGCGGCATTACGCCATTAATGCCGACCAGGCGCGCATAAATGCGCACCCTACGGCAGCGATGCCGCTTTCACCTCGGTCACCCAGGTTGGCAACTGCCATGCACCGCCCGCGCGAATCGCGCGGCACATGCCGGTGGTAGCATCGCTGCTCTGCTCAAACGCTTTGCCATCCCACACCCACGCCGCCGTGCTCCAGCAGTCACCGATGCCGCGCCCTTTCTGCGCTTCGGAGATCACACCTTCGCTGTAATCAGAGCCGGAATCCGTCACCAGTTGCGGAGCGCCCTGCAACGCTTTATCGATCAGCCAATAGCCATAACCTTCGTTATACGCCCCGCGCCAGCACAATGCGGCGATCAGCACGTGCGCATCATCGACCGGCGTTAACGTCAGCGGCTCCGCGCCCTCTTCCGGCTGATCGTCGGACGGTGCCAGATTGTCGCAGCTGTCGTCATCGGTGAGCGAGGCAATCAGCTTCGGCTTCAACAGCGCCAGCTCATCGGCCGTCAACGGACGCGCATCAGCCTTCACCACTTTCACCTGTTGAATCACCGGCATCGCCACCGCTGCCGGTACGCTGTTTTCCGGTTTATTGCCCTTACGCACCAGCGCGCCCGGCGTGCTAAGACGACCTTGCGCATCATCCATCTTCAGCAGCACCGCAAACGCGCCATTGCTGGAGAGATCGAAAGGCTCCTCGCCACCGCGAAACTCCACTTTGCCGCTGCCTTTAATACCGTTGATCAGCGCCTGGGTTTGTTCATCCGTCAGCGTCCATTCGTCGTTGTCGGCTTTCGCCACGTCGCCCAGCGCACGGTCATCAATCCACAGCGCTAAGTTGTTCACCACTTTAGAATCATCATCGCCGGTATCGGCCAGCACCACGCGACCGTGCGTCACCGCATTGGGGCCACCGGCACGCACCAGCAGCACCGAGCCGCCCGCGCCCTCTTCGGCGCTGTAACCGGCGGCGCGACAGGTCAGCGTGTTATCGCAGGCCAATTCCCAGTCTTTGTGGCTAAAGGAGACGCCGTCTTGATCTGCTAACAGCGGCGCACTCAGGCTGGCAAGTAGCGATATCGCCAGCAGCAATCGGGTAATCATGCCATCTCTCCATAATGGTAAAGGTGGCTAGTGTGATGATTTTTGTGATGCGGGAGAAGTGAATTTTTTGCGGCGAAGCTGATTTAAAGCGCCGCCACAATCTGCTGCCGCAACCACTGCTGAGCCGGGTCGCGATGCAGGCGTTCATGCCACAGCAGCAAAATATCAAAGCCCGGCACCTCCAGCGGCAGATCGATTACCTTAAGCTGCGAAGCATGACGCACCAGCCGCTCGGGCAGCACTGCCACCAAATCGCTGTTCGCCAGCGTTTCCTGCATAAACAAGAAATGCGGCACCGACAACACTACGCGGCGTGAACGTCCCAGCTTCGCCAGTGCAGTATCGGTGGCGGCGCTGAAGCCGCCGCCATCCGGCGACACCATGACAAATTCCAGCTGGCAGAATTGATCCAGCGTCGGCGGACGTTGCAATTGTGGGTGATCGCGCCGTCCCGCCAGCACGTAGCGCTCGCTGAACAGTTTGCGTTGATGCAACGTCGGCGGCGCGTTATCGCCGGTATGAAACACCACATCCAGCTCACCTTTTTCCAACTGCTGCGCTATCAGCGGCGGATTGAGCGCCAGAATCGCCATACGACTCTGCGGTGCAGCAGCGCGAATCAAGTTGAGGGCGGGCAGCACCAAAGCCGACGAGGTGTAATCGGTGGCGGCGATGCGCCAGGTGACTTCGGCATTGGCCGGATTAAAGGTATCGGGCGGCGCGACAGCACGTTCTACCGCCTCAAGCGCCAGACGCAGCGGCTCACGCAACGCTTCTGCACGCGCCGTCGGCAGCATGCCGCGCGGTCCGGGCAACAACAGCGGATCGTCAAAATGTCCACGCAATCGCGCCAACTGAGCGCTGACAGAAGGCTGCGAGAGATGCAGGCGCTGCGCCGCGCGCGTGACGTTGAGTTCGGTTAACAGCACGTTGAGCGTCTGCAGCAGATTCAAATCCAGTGAGTTGATATTCACTCTGTCTATACCTGAGATATCAGCAATTGATTTCTACTATAGCCAGCACCGACTTAATCTGCAGTGGTTTTCATCTCACAGGATTAAGCCCATGAATGTATTGATTGTGTATGCCCATCCGGAACCGCGTTCGCTGAGCGGTTCACTCAAAGACTTTGCCGTGCAGCATTTGCAGCATGCCGGACATCAGGTGCAGGTCTCTGATCTCTATGCGATGCAGTGGAAAGTGCAGCTCGATGCTGATGACACGCGCGCCCCATTAGTGGGTGACCATTACGATGCGACAGTGGATTCACGCTTCGCCTACGATCATCAGCTGCAGGCTGGCGATATCGCCGCCGAGCAGGAAAAATTACGCTGGGCCGATACGGTAATTTTCCAGTTTCCGCTGTGGTGGTTTTCGATGCCCGCCATCATGAAAGGCTGGTTTGACCGGGTTTACGCTAACGGTTTTGCCTACGGTGTGGGCGAGCACAATGAACAGCATTGGGGCGATCGCTACGGCGAAGGCAATCTCAGCGGCAAACGCGCGATGCTGGTGGTGACGACAGGTGGATGGGAATCGCATTACAGCCCGCGCGGCATTAACGGCCCGATTAACGATCTGCTGTTCCCGATTCAGCACGGCATGCTGTTTTATCCCGGCTTTAGCGTGCTGCCGCCGCTGGTTTTCTATCGGGTACAAAAGTCGGCATCAGAACGTTTTGCTGGTTGGTGCGATGCGCTGGCCACGAGACTGGATACGTTGGCAGAAACGGCGCCAATTGCCTACCGTCAGCAGAACGGCGGCGACTATGAGATTCCTGAGCTGACGTTGAAAGCGGAGTTTGTAGCGGAAGAGAGCGGCTTTGGCGTGCACGTGAAGCGGTGAAAGGCGGCAGGCTCGGCGCTGAGCCTGCTGTTACTCGTACAGCCAGCGCCCCGCTTTCGCCGATTCAATCAACATTCCCAGCGTGAAATCGGGTACCACCGGCACTTCACGCTTATTGAATGGATTGAGAATCTGCGCCAGCGAGGGCTCATCGGGATAGTAGGTTTCGATGACAAATCCGCCGCGATCGACGCTGAACTCGCCGAAGAACTCATCCATTAGCGCAGCAGCTTCTTCACGTTCGAAGTTGAGATCGCTATCGATATCAATTTGCGGCGTCAGCGTTTTTTGCTTAAACAGGTAAACGCCGTCGTAACGTCGCACCAGCTCGTAGATACGCTGCTCAATTTCAACTGTCATCGCTTCTGCACTCCACTGATTTCACCGGAGCGCCATTCTGCCATGCAATCCCGACAGTTGGATGAAAAAAATCTCTGCGGGAGAATTTTGAGACAAAGCGCGAATTTTCTGGGCGGGACGCCCGGTTTATTGCGTCAATGCATCCTGTGCTTGTTTCAACTCTTCACGCGCGTCGGCCAGTTTACGCTGCTGCTTCTCAATTTTGTCGCTGCGGCCTTTGTCCTGCGCTTCTTGTAAATCCTGCTCACGCTCCTGCACTTTCAACTGCTTCTCGGCCACTTTTTCCTGGCGCGCTTTGAGTAAGCCGCTGTCCGTGCAATGTTCGCTAGCTTCACGCAACGCTTTCTCCAAACCCGCGATGCGCGCTGGATTACCGTGGTCACGCGCCATCGCCAGTTCTTGCTGGATATCCTGTTTTTTGGCGTCACAGCCGGTGGCTGGGTTGGCAGCCTGAACCGAAGTCACAGTCAAAGCAGAGAAAAGAATCGAAAGGGAAATCAGGGTGTTTTTCATGATGAACTCTAGGTTTAAGTTGATGGGCGCTATTATACGAAGAGTTCTTAAGAGGATCTTAAAGGTGCAAGCAACTTACTAAGCCGTTTCCATTAAGCTGCCGTTTGACGGCGAAAAAAGGCTTGGCGCTATTAATTTGATACACATAACGCCAAACTCACCTCGGAAATGATGTGGCTCCGTCTCACAATTGGCGTTGAATCAAACTCGTGTGAATCGTTTTAATTTCACCTTTTAAGTTATCTCCGCGATACACCATCGACGTATCGTACCGTTGATACTTATCTTCTCGTGTGGCGCTAAACCAATTAAACGAACCAACACACAGTAAACGCTCGTCCCCAATTACGATTTTACTGTGAACGCGATTGACCAGCTTAGTAGTAACACCAAACTCATTCAGTTTTTCCAGTGCGCTGTGAAGCCGCCGCTGTTTTTCTTGACGCTTTTCATAATCGCTATGTTCGGTATTGTAATGCTTGTCCGTCACCACAGTAATATCAACACCGCGAGCACGTGCCTGAATCATTGAGTTTAAAAAGCCAGTTTGCTCAAGCATTTGCCAGGTCAACCAAGGAGAGACAATGGTAATGCTCTTCTCGATTGTACCCAATGTCTGATTCAGAAATGCATCATGCTGATCTACCCCATGTAGCGTAGAAACGGGCATCTGGGCTGCGTTCAAGTCTTTACGTACCTGAAATTCAAACGCTAATGCGTTGCTGTCTTGTGCAAACAAGTATTTTGCCAATAATCCTCTTGGCGAAGAGGCAGGTTGGATCTCAAATAAATCCATGTCCCCAAAAACCAGGAAACTATCTTTAGCGCGGGAGACCGCGACGTTCAACATGCTGCTGTCGCTGTCGATAAATCCACCATCCTCATGTTTGGAATAAACTGGGGAGAAGATCACGATTGCTCTTTCTGCACCTTGCAGGGAGTGAACAGTGCCGACTGTCAGTGAATCATCATCTCCACCACAGTTAATACCCAGCTTACTCAATGAGGCTCTAATAGCGTTCACCTGCGCCGAAAATGGCGTTACGATTCCCACCGTTTGATGCAGTGGTTTGTCATAATGATGCTCTATTTCTTCTTTATGGGTCGCCAGCCAAGCCGCTATTGTCTCGGCTTCACAAGTGTTGTATCGGCTGCCACCGTTTGCCCGTTTACCCAACCCATCAATATGCAGATAACCCATCGCTGGAAAAAGTGTCTCTTTTTCACCGCCCCGTTTTGGCTGTAACTTGCCGTGGTAGCAGAGCGCGTTACAGTAACCGATGATGTTATCGAAACAGCGACGATGCTCATACAGATACATGCCGCGGGCCAGATCCGGGTCATACTGGTAGCGCGAGCTAAATTGGGCGATTTTCATCACGCTGCCCGATGCCGAGCATTTCCCTGAATCACATATAAGCGCATAAGCCTCCGCTAGCGCTTCCTGAGTGCCGACAGGGAGGAGGTTCTCCTCAACCATATTGCCAATATCAATGCCCGGCAAACTGTTCCAGATGGGTGCGATCTGTTCCGTATCGCCAATTACTAACGCTTTTTTTGCTAATGCGAAGGAGGCTGCGGCTACCTCCGGCAATACCTGCCCCGCTTCATCAACAATTAATAAATCGGCAAAATTATAAAAATATCCGGATTCAAATTTCTTAGCGCCGCCAACATGTTCGCTAATGACCATATGACGAGGCAGCATGTAACAGGTCATCACCACACAAGGGGTGAGCTTCATTCTTCGATGCCAGCGAGCCAGGGTAGCTTTCGCCCCCTTACGACCTTTTTCCTTTCGAAGATCGCCAATGGCGGCCATGTCCATCAGCCATCGCCCCTCCCAGTAGTGAGATGCAGTAAGAAATGCCGGGAATCGGATAGCCGTATCGGCGAGCGCATCAGCCACAGCAAGGGTTATCTCATCTTTGCCCGCATGTCCCAAGGAAACCGAAAAACCATGCCAAACTCGCAGAGCTTCGCTTTCACGTCTGGAAACCTCCTGAGCAAAATCAATCTGCTGCTGGTACTCGGCCTGCTCTTTTTGGGCGCGAGCAATAAGCCCGTCGATATAAGCATCAACATCTTCCGGCGCTGAGCCCTTAAACTCGGCCATCCTTGCACCAAACGTAGTGTCGAGTAAGAGGTTAATCTGATAGTGGCGCTTTGTACGAACCGCGGGAATCCATGAGAAGATCGCATAGAGCATCGACTCGCTGGCACGATACTGTTGCCACTGCTTTTTACCCTGAGTTAACAACGCAATGTCTTTTATGCTATCGAGCAGTAGCTTACTTTTATCGTGAATATAAAGGTCGAGGTCTTCGCTAAGGTGGATCCGCTCCTCGCGAATGCGGATCAAATTCCTCCAGGCCTGCTCAATATGTTTAAGCTGAGCTAACTGCGCGGTTAAACGCTCATGTAGTAGATTCACAACTTGTTCTGGAGAACGGCATTCCGCAGATGGGAACGCTACTTTTGCCCTCTCAAGATAAAGTACCAGCGCATCTTCAACGTATTCGGTAGATTCCACACGGTTGAAAAAGTCTTCAGTCTGGTACTTTTTAGCGGCCTCAGCTTCACGCATTTGAGAAGGGAAATAAGCACCGTAACTTTTTAGTTCCGGTAGCCAGCGCCCTGCCATAGCCCCTGTTCCAGTGGAAAAGTCTTTACCGAAGGCCTCAATGATATTGGTAACGGCTTGGTTGTTGGTTGAGGTGGCAATCACTACCGGTGGTTCAGATTTGTTAAATGCCGCTTTAACCCATTCAGTAGCAATGATAGAGAGAACAAGTGTAGTTTTTCCAGTTCCCGGCGGACCATTGACGGCAAGGATATCGCCCGACTGCTGCGTGAGATAATGGCTAAGAGCGTCGCGCTGCGCCACAGCAAGCGGGAATTCATTTCCTGAATGGCCTAATCGCTCGCTGAATTTCGCATTAGATGCAAGCAACGGTTCCAGGATCGGCCTGGCAGTCGAAGCAAAGCGTGTTAATAGCGGAACCTCTTTCTTGCACACCCGAAGATGATCATACAGAGGGAGGATATGGCGGCTGGCACCGCCGGGCTGGTTGGCTTTTATAACATAACCATATGCGGCGAGTTCATATTGCTCGTGGGTGGCGACCCATTGTCCGATTACGTATTCCAGCAAATTGCTTATTTCAGTCTGAAACTTTTGCCACTGCAGCTGATGCTTCTCATACCGCTGGGCTCGCTGCTCGTCATTTTCCTCTTCGTATTGCTGTTCGTAATCCACTTCAAAGGTGGTCGAGTTATGCGTGGTTTTGTATCTATCATATTGCGCCATCTCGCCAATTGAGAAGGTGCCTTTTGGGAGAGGCTCTAACAGGTCACGGGGGATAGTGGCCGATGAAGTAGGGAACAAAAAACCTTCGCGATTAAGTAGCGCAGATGATACCAGCGGTGTGACTATTCCAGGAGCGCCTGCCGTTCGCTCTTTGCCGTGCTGTAGCAAACGTAACCAGGCTTTAGGTCGTAGCACTACCTCAACGGTTTTTACCGTGTCACCTTCACCCTCAAAAAACGCATTAACAGTCTCTTCATCCAGCCGTCCCGTGCTGATGTCCACCCAACGAGTAAATTTATCCGCATCCTTACGCTCAAATGCCCCTTTCCCTGATTCGGCATCGGCTAAAGAATTACGCCAGTATGATGTGAATCCCTGAGTATTCCTGTCCATTATCCATCCCTTGATATAATAAAATTATTGATTTAATTGATATTAACGCAACCCATGGTTGAACATTGTCCACGATGAGAACGCGATCGCAATAATTTGTTTATGTAGCTAAGGAAGCGAGATTAGGTAAAAAGCCAGATTTCAGACACAAAAAAAGCCGCTCATAAGCGACTTAATTTTGCATCAATCGATGGTGCCGAAGGCCGGACTCGAACCGGCACGTATCTCTACGGTTGATTTTGAATCAACTGCGTCTACCGATTTCGCCACTTCGGCACTGAAGAGGATGCGGAAAACGTTGGGGATTATACCGTTACGAGCAGAGTGCGCAACCGGAATCGTTGGGGATGTGTGCTAAGCGTTGAAAAAAACAGCGTTTCGCAGATAACTGCTTGTTATACCGTCAATCACGCTAACCAAAGTTCAAAAACCAAAACCCAGAACGGTCCCAATTTGCCCCAATCCGCCCGCTTAACTGGAACTTTCCGCTGCCAAACCTCTCTTAACCAAAACTGACGCAGTCAGAACATAAAAGACAACGAGGTTGAGATGAAATTACAAGGCATGATTTGGGGATGGGGCATCGCGGCAGCCATGGTTGCGGGAAGCGCATCGGCGGCAAGCTGGCAGGATCAGCTGAGCAGCGCGGCATCGCAGCTGTCGCAGCAGAACAACAGCACCAGCAACACCAGCACCACGCAGAACGGCGGCATGTCGCTCTCATCGCTCACCGGCCTGCTGAACGGCGGCGATAAAGCGGTGAGCTCCAACAGCATGACCAACGCCGCAGGCGTGATGTCGTATTGCGTGCAGCACAACGTGGTGGATAACAATGTGTCATCGGTGAAGGACCAGGTGCTGAGCAAACTCGGTTTAAGCACGCCGACGGCACAAGCACAGAAAACTGATTACCAGCAGGGTTTGCAAGGCTTGCTGAACACCGGCAACGGTCAGCAGCTGAACTTGCAGAGTCTGAGCAACTCGCCGATGGGTGAGAAGCTGAAAACCAAAGCCTGCGACGTGGTTCTGAAGCAAGGCAAAAAATATATCGGCATGTAAGGACGCGCCGCTATCAAGGCGCGAGCTGTCCCTCGCGCCTTTTCTTTAACCCAATAACGCTCGCGTCTCCTGCACCGTTCTCTGCAACAACTCCCGCGCCTGCTCCACAGATCGAATATTGGTATAGCCAATCACCAGGCCATAGCGTTTCTGCGTCTGCATGTACCAGCCGGAAAGCGGTAATACGCGCAGCTGATGCCGCTGCCAAATCTCCGCCAGCGCCGCGTCCTGCGTGCCGCGTGGCAGGAAGGCGACAATGTGCATGCCGCCATCGGTCAGTTCAAAATCAAACACATCCGGGAAACACGCCTGTAAGGCATCCAGCATCATGCGGCGTCGCTGCTGATAAAGAGTGCGCATCTTTTTGATGTGGCGATAGAAATGCCCTTCGCTCAGGAACTGTGACAGAATCTTTTGCGGCAGCAGCGACATGCCGGTTTCGAGGATTTCTCCCAGCTCGTTGAAGCGCGCAATGGTCTCTTTCGGCATCACCAGATAACCCACGCGCATCGCCGGCATCATGGTTTTGCTGAAGGTACCGGTGTAAATCACCCGATCGTACACATCGAGGCTTTTCAGCGCCGGAATCACTTTGCGCGTGTAGTGAAACTCGCCGTCGTAATCATCTTCAATGATCCAGCTATCGTTGTGCTGCGCCCACTCGAGTAATTGATGCTTGCGCGGCAGTGATAAGGTTACCGCCAGCGGGCTGTGATGCGTAGGTGTGACGATGGCGAAACGCGCATCGGCGTGATAGCGCAGCAGATAATCCACATCCATACCTTGCCGATCGACTGGCACGTAATGCAGATTCGGCGCGATGCGCTTCAGCAGTTTTTGCCCGAAGAAGTAGCCAGGATCTTCAAACATCACTTTGTCGCTCGGCTGCGCCAGCACCGCCAGAATGAGTCGCAGATTGGCGCGATAGCCGCTGGTGATAAAGATCTGTTCCGGCTGGCAGTTGAGCCCACGCGAGATGTTCAGATAGCTGGCGATGGCTTCGCGCAGCGGCTGATAACCCATGATCGGCGGCAAAATCATCTCATCCGCACGCAAGGTTCGCGCTGCTTTGCCGGAAATCAGCAGCCACTTTTTATGCGGAAACTCATCCAGTGCCGGGATGCCAAGCCGCAGCTCGCCTTTTGGTTCACGCAGTGAAGCATCACTGGCTGGCGGCGCTGGCAGCACTGCTTCCTCGGCCGCTGCCGCCAGAATCAATTCTGGATTAACGCGCGTGCCCTTCGCGCCCTGGCTGACGAAATAGCCTTCGCCGATCAGGATTTCATAGGCGGCTTCCACCGTTTTTCGCGCCACCCGCAACTCACTCGCCAGCGTGCGGATCGCCGGGACGCGGTCACCCGGCTTCAGTTGCCCTGCGAGAATCTGCTGGCGATATCGCGCATAAATCTCTTTATATCCCACACCATGTCCTACCTGTTTTCACGGTTTTTGACCCTTTTCACTCAGACATAGAAGTTTAAGATGCACGCATCAACCACGCAATGCATCGCCATCTCGCTTAAGGAACAATTGAATGAAACTGCTGCACATCAAAGTCAGCCCCGATTTGGCGGGTTCGGCATCGCGCATCGCTTCGGCACATTTAGTGGAGAAGCTGCGGGCGCAGCATGCCGACCTCGAAGAGACGGTGCTGGATTTGGCGCAACATCCGCTGCCGCATCTGGATGCCTTTACGATTGGCGCTTTCTTTACTCAGCCGGATCAGCGCGATGAAACGCAACGTGCCGCCATCCAGACGTCGGAGCGTTTAGTCGATCAGCTGTTTGCCTGCGACACGCTGGTGATCTCATCGCCGATGTGGAACCTCGGTTTGCCTTCAGTGCTGAAAGCCTGGTTTGACCATATCACCCGCGCCGGACGCACCTTCGCCTTCACGCCAGAGGGCTGCAAAGTCGGATTAGTGAACGACAAAAAAGTGTATAGCGTCGTCGCCAGCGGCAGCATGTTTGCCCACGGTCCGTTTGTGCAGGATGACCAGTTCACGCCTTACATCCGCGTGGCGCTCGAATACATCGGCATCACCGATGTGGCGTTTATCCGCGTTGACGGCACACACGATCCCGTCAGTCGCGCCACCGCTTTACCGCATGCCCTGCAATCCATTGAACGTCTATTTTGAACAGAGAGGACAACACCATGACTTCACGCGTTAACCATTTCAAAAACATTCCCACGCTGGTGAAAACCTTAGGCGACGCCACCGCTGCGCTGGGGAAATCGTCACTCGACACCACCATTAAGCATCTGGTCGATCTGCGCGCCTCGCAGCTCAATCAGTGTGCGTTCTGCGTCGATATGCATGTGAAAGAGGCCAAACTGCACGGCGAGCGCGAGTTGCGTCTGCATCACGTGGCGATCTGGCGCGAATCCCCGCTGTTCAATGCCAAAGAGAAAGCGGCGCTGGCGCTGACCGAAGCGCTGACGCGTCTGGGCGATCACGGCATCGACGAAGCGCTGTACAACGAGGTGCGCGCGCACTTCTCTGAAGTGGAGACCAGCGAGCTGACATTCTGCATCGCGGTGATCAACACCTGGAACCGCCTGATGGTGCTGTCGCAGATGACGCCGGGCGCACTGGACAGCGCTTATGGGTTGGATCGTGCTGATTTACGTTAATTTTTACCGCCAGTAGCCGATGCTGCTGGCACCACCATGTTCATCTGCGCTGCCTGAGGCTATAGTGAGATTTTGCACCACACAGGACAGCGCACATGAAAGGCATCAACATTGCGATTTACTTCGATCCCGACCAGATTCACATCTGCGTTCACCAGCAGGATGACAGCTATCTCAGCCAAACCTTTATTTACGACGACAGCGTAATTGAAGAGATTTATCAGTGGCTGGAACAGTTCACGCCTAATCGCACCCACATTTGCCTGATTGAGCACGATACCGCCGATATCCTCGCCGATGAGTTGGTGGATAACGGTTATCACGTCCATCAGGTCACTCAGCACGACCTTTTGACCTGGTTCGCCAACGAACCGCCCGCCGAACCCGATGGTTCACCGGTGCGCGCGCTGCTGCGTTATCTGGAGAATGAGCAGCCATCCGAATACCAGTCACGCACGCCGCAGATTGAAGCCTTGATGGATCTGCTGGATGAGCTGGACGATCTCGAAGGTGTGGATGAAGTCGAAGATGAAGACAATCTGCCGGATGATGTGCTGCGCCTGATGAAGCAGAAGAAGATCAGCGCGCAAGACGCCGCCCAGCGTTTGCTGCCCGATGTGAATGAGCGCATTCGTGAGCATTTGATCAACTATCCCGAACTGATGACGCCGGAACTGCTGCAGGATTTCTTCCCCGAGCTGATCGAGGCACTGGATACGCCGAAGCATTGATGTTCGGGTAGGTGCGACGTCTGACACGGTCGCCATAAATGGCGACCCTACGGAGGGCATCGCCGCATTTGTAGGGTCGCCATTTATGGCGACCTGGAATTCTGAGGACATTTCATGCTGGAATTGTTTAAAGCCATCGGGCTGGGATTGGTGGTGCTTTTGCCGCTCGCCAATCCGCTGACTACCGTGGCGCTGTTTCTCGGCCTGGCCGGTGAGATGAACTTCCAGGAGCGTAATCGCCAGGCAATGCAGGCCTCGATCTACGTGTTCCTGATCATGATGGTGGCGTGGTACGCCGGCAGCGCGGTGCTGCACACCTTTGGTATCTCGATTCCCGGCCTGCGCATGGCGGGCGGATTGATTGTGGCGTTTATCGGTTTTCGTATGCTGTTTCCGGCGAAACCGGTGGGGCATTCGGTCGAAGCCGAGCATAAGCAGGATGAGCTGGACGCGACCGATAACAACCGCGAAAGCGTCAACATCGCGTTTGTACCGCTGGCGATGCCGAGCACCGCTGGGCCGGGCACCATCGCGATGATCATCAGTTCCGCGTCGACGGTTAAATCGGGTGTGGACTTCCCGGCGTGGGTAGTTGCCGTTGCGCCGGTGCTGATATTTCTGACCGTGTCGGTGATTCTGTGGATTTCACTGCGCAGTTCCGGCGCCATCATGAAGCTGGTAGGTAAGGGCGGGATCGAAGCGATTTCACGTTTGATGGGCTTTTTGCTGGTATGTATGGGCGTGCAGTTCGTGATTAACGGCGTGTTAGAAGTGATTCACAATTATCATTCGGTCGTGGCATAAAGAAAGGTCGCCATGAATGGCGACCCTACGGTTTTATTTCAACGTTTTACGTACTTCTGCTACCTGATCTTTCGTCACCGCTGGCGCATTGTTGCTCCAGCCCTGACGAATAAAGGTCGCCAGTTTAGCCACTTGATCATCATCCAGACGCTTAGCAAAACCTGGCATCGCCAGCGTTGATGGCGCCTTCTCGGTCGATGGCTGCTGCGCACCGGCCAGAATGGTGTGGATCAAACCGCTTGGATCTTTGGCATTGACGATCGTCGCCTGATCCAGCTCCGGGAAGATCCCCGGCGCGCCTTTACCGGTGACAAAGTGGCAAGCGCCGCAGTTGTCGATATACAGACGCTCACCTTCCGACAAACCTTTCGCGGCAGTCAGTTTCGCTTCCGTCGCCTGCTGTTTCTTCACGTCATACGCCTGCAGCGCCGGGTTGCCGCCAAGGAACTTCAGGTAGGAGGCAACCGCTTTCAGGTCAGCATCTGTCATGTGCGAGCTCGAGTGCTCAATCACCGACTTCATCTCACCGCCCACCGCTGCTTTGTCGTTACGACCGGTTTGCAGGTAATCGACGATCTCCTGCTCGCTCCAGCGCGGCAAGCCACGCAGTGACGGCACATCCCAGTTGTTCAGGCTGCCACCGGCAAGGAACTGATCGTCGCCGCTATCCAGCGCCTTCTCGTTCATGCCGAGGCCGCGTGGCGTATGGCAGCTGCCGCAGTGACCCAGGCTTTCTACGATATAAGCGCCGCGATTGACCTCTTCTGACGCACCGCCAATCGGCTGGAACGGCTTGTCAGAGGTAAACGCCCAGTTCCAGAAGCGCATGCCCCAGCGCTGGCTGAACGGGAAGCTCAGATCGGTTTCCGGCGGCTGCTCGCTGCTCGGCTTCACGCCTTTCATGAAGTAGACATACAGCGCGTGCATATCGGCATCGGAAATCTTGGCGTAATCCGGATACGGCATCGCCGGATAGAGACGCGACCCGTTCGGCAACACGCCTTTGCGCACCGCGTCCGAGAACTGCTGCTCGCTGTAGTTGCCGATGCCGTGCTCTTTGTCCGGCGTGATGTTGGTGGAGTAAATGGTGCCGAGATTCGACTCAATCGCCAAACCACCGGCGTAATCCCCTTTACCAGAAACCGTATGGCACGCCATACAGTCGCCGAGACGCGACAGGTATTCACCCTGCTTGATCAATTGAGCTTCATCTTCCGCGTGTGCCTGCAATGCAAAGCTGCCCAGCAGCACGGCGTTGGCGATTAACAATGATTTTAATTTCATGCGCTTATGCCTGTACCAGTGGACCGGGATTTTTCAGATAATGTTCTTTAATCGCTTGTGCCGCCATCAAGGTGATCGCGCCGATGGTATCGGTCGGGTTCGCCTGGAAGTTTTGCGGGAAGGCGTTGCCGCCCGGCACAAACACGTTATGAACATCCCAGCTCTGCAGGTACTTGTTCAGTGCAGAGGTTTTCGGGTTATCGCCCATCACCGCGCCGCCCACGTTGTGGGTCGAAACGTATTTGGTGAGGTCAAAGTCCGCGCCCATCGGCAGGAAGCTCATGCTCATGCTGTCTGGGTTCAGCTCTTTGGCGATGTTGCCAACGATGCCTTTCAGATGCTGTTGCAGCTTCAGTTCGTTCTCTTTCCAGTTGAACGTCATACGCAGCAACGGCTGACCGCGATGGTCAGTGTAGTTTGGATCCAGATCCAGATAGATATCGCGGTACGACTGGCACGTGGTGGTGATGCTGATCTTCATGGAATGGTTGTACCACTCCTCCAGACCTTCCTTGTAACCCATGCCCCAGCTCGGTGTGCCTTTCGGCAACGCAGCGGCCATTGGCGTACCGGTGGCCTGCGAACTGTGGATCTTGGCGCCGCCCAGGAAGCCAAGGCCCGGACCGTCGAAGTTGCCTGGTGAGATGTCGTTGAACATCTGGCCGGTGGCGCCTGCGGTGGCGTAAGAATTGAAGTTTTTGTCTTTGAAGAACAGGGTTGCGCCGCCGTTCGACAGGAACGCGTAGTTACGCCCTACCACACCCTCTTCGGTGATTGGGTTATACGGCTTGCCGATACCGGAGAGCAGCATCAGGCGCACGTTGTAGAGCTGGAAGCTGGAAAGCACCACGATCTTCGCCGGCTGGAATACTTCGTTGCCGTCCACATCGTAATAAATCACGCCCTTGGCAGTTTTCTGGTCGTCGTGCAGCACCACTTTCACCACTTCGGCATGCACTTCGTAAGAGAAGTTTGGCATGCGCTTCAGCGCATCCATCACCGCAGTTTGTGGTGAGGCTTTTGAGTAGTTGAGGCACGGATATTTCGAGCAGTAGCCGCAGTAGTTACACGGCGCGATCTGGTTGCCGTACGGGTTTTTCCACGCGCGCGATACGCAGGCAGAAGGGTTCGGGAACGGATGATAACCCAGCTTGGTAGCCGCTTCTTTGAACATCACGTTGTTCAGCGTGTCTTCCAGCGCAGGCAACGGATAAGGTTCAGAGCGAGGGCCTTCAAACGGATCGCCGCCCGGCAGAATCTGACCGCGCAGATTGCCGGTGTTACCCGATTGACCGCAGATCAGCTCAAACTTGTAGTAATACGGCTCGATCTCTTCCCAGGTAAACGGGAAGTCCATCACGCGCATATCTTCCTGCAGGATGCCCGGCTTGTAGGCCTCATCGACGTAGGTTTTCAGCTTCAGGTCGGTTGGGGTGGGACGAATCAGCACCGCCGTCCAGTGCATGCCCGCGCCGCCCACGCCGGTACCCGGCGCAAACGCGCCCCATTTACGGGTGGGCAACGCCGTCTGGCTGCTGTTGTAACGCACCGTGACTGCCACTTCTTTCGGGGTGGCAAACACTTTGTTACGCACGTTGTAGGCGTATTCATCGGCCGGTTTCGGATAGGCGAAATCCGGGTAATCACGCTCGCCGCCGCGCTCTAATGCGCGCACTTCGAGTCCCGCCATCGCCAGTTCGATACTCATCAACGAGCCGGCCCAGCCGAGGCCGCAAACGACGACGTCGACTTCTTTCTTTGTAATCTGTGCCATGTTAATCCTGTCTCACATACCAAAAACGGGGGTGTGCTTACGCGCTTTCACCCAAGAGGCTGACCGGTCCCAGCGGGTACGGCACGTTGTGCTGCTTCACCCATTCGGTAAAGCTGGCGCGTGCGCCCGGGAAGCCGATGGCAATCCAGGCTTTCATGCCTTTGTTGCCGCCGTACATCGGGTCAGCGAGGTAGCCGTGTTTGGTATCTGCAAGCAGTTGGCCGAAGAACTGCGAGGCTTTCAGGTTCTCTTCGCCCAGCGCGGCGAAGTCGATACCGTCGTTTTTGTTCACTTTGGTGAGGACGGCATCTTTCTCTTCCAGTGACAGCTCATGGAACGGTTTCTGGAAGTTGCTTTGCGTCCATTGATTCACCAGCTTGATACCGGTTTGGTACATCTGCTGTGGCGTGAACGGGATTTGATAACCCATGGTGGCAGGCGCATGCACGTTGAAAGGACCTTGCATGTAGATCTCTGCCCCGAACTCCGGGCTGTGCAACTGCTGATCGATAAAGATCGGTACGTTGGTTTCCAGTGCACCTGGCGCTTTACCTTTGCCGCCGGCGGGGATCAGACGATCGGCTGCGGCCAGAATAAATTGCCACTCATCGGCACTGAAAAAGATCGGTTTATAGTCGGCGAGCTCAGGTGCTGCCATTTCCGCAGCTTGCGCCGCAGTCAATCCCTTAAATACCAGGTCACTTAATGGCAAAGCCAGAAGCGACCCAAGTAAAAACTTACGTCTGGTGGTCGGTTTATTTAGAAGCATGGCGCGACGACTCTCACTTGCTAAGAAAGATAATTATTTTTGTTAATAGCTTTATAAATCGGTAAATAACCTGGCAATCTTAGGGATATAGGTATTTCTGAATGTAAAAATTCAATTAAGGATGTGTTTTGATGAAATTCAATCATCATGTTGAATTTAGGTTAAGGCTTGGTAAAAGGCTTTCGAGGCGAAAAACACGGTTTTAACCGTACATTTGATGGGATATTGGCACTAATCAGTGGGCATTTGACCAGGTATTATCGCGAAAGGAAATAATCGCAAAGATGAATCAATGAAAAAAAATCATACTTCCATACCAGAGAATTATTCTCATTTATAACATCTTATTTACTTTATTGACCAGCAGATGAACGATCTATTTCGTGGAAATGACAAGTCGCGCACAAAATAAACGTAATAATACCTCAAGGTAATCAATTGTTATTTTCCGGCACAGCTCAGAACAAACCGGCATTTTGCCAACGCGACGGCAGAGATAGAGTGAATTTATCTATCACTCAGGACAATAATAATGCGCTCACTGATTTTGCTCGTCGCTTTATGGGGCAGCAGCTTTGCACTGCACGCCGCCACACCGAAAGATACCCTTGTCGTCGCCGTCCCGCTCGACGGCATTATTAGCTTCGATCCCGCTGAAAGCTTCGAAACCGTTAGTAACAGCGTACAGCGCAACATCTATCAAACGTTAGTGGAGGCGGATCGTAATGATCCACAAAAACTGGCACCGCTGCTGGCCACCAGTTGGCAACAAGGCAGCACGCCGCACAGCTTAGTGTTCAACATCCAACCCGATGCACACTTCTCCAGCGGCAATCCGGTGACGGCGCAGGATGTGATCTTCTCACTGACGCGTGCGGTGCAACTGAACAAAGCGCCCTCTTTTATCCTCGCCGAATTTGGCTGGACCAGGGAAAACATCGCCAGCCAGTTTAAAGTGCTGAATGACCATCAGTTGGAGATTCAGTGGCCGGCGCAGATTGGTCAGAACCTGGCGCTGCGTCTGCTGACGGCGCCGGTTGCCTCGGTGGTAGATAGCAAAACCGTGCAGCAACACGTCGCCAATAACGATCTCGGCAACGGCTGGCTGCATACCCATTCCGCCGGCAGCGGCGCCTTTACCATTCAGCAATATGTACCGCAGCAAGCGCTGGTGCTGAGCGCTAACCAACAAGCTAATCCGCAGCCGAAGCTGAAACGCATTCTGCTGAAAGGCGTGGCGGATGCCGGTGCGCGTCGTTTGCTGATTCAGCAAGGCGATGTCGATGTGGCGTACCAGCTCGGCCCGGACCAGATTGATGCGCTGAAGAGCGACAAAAACCTGCGCATTGAAGCCTTCCCATCCAGCCTGGTTTACTACCTCGGTTTCAATACCAAAGACAAAGCGCAACCGGCATTAGGCAACCCGGCGCTGTGGCAAGCCGCGCGCTGGCTAGTGGATTACAATTCCATCTCGAAGGATTTGTTGAAAGGTCAGTACCGCATTCATCAGAGCTTCCTGCCGCAGGGCTTTGACGGCGCGCTGGACGATCAACCGTTCCACTACGATGTGGCGAAAGCCAAAGAGATTTTAGCCAAAGGTGGCATCAAGCCGGGGACGAAGTTTGCGCTGACGGTGATCAATCAGCCGCCCTACATTGACGTAGCACAGGCGCTGCAGGCCAGCTTCGCCAAAGCTGATGTGCAGATTGAGTTGCAGCCGGTGGCGGAATCCGAGTTGTGGAGCAAAATGCGCGGTCGCGATTTCCAGTCGATCTTCATCTATTGGGGCGCGGACTATGTCGATCCAAACACCAACGCCAGCGCCTTTGCGTATAACGTGCCGGGCGGTTCCAAAACTCTGGCGTGGCGCGTCGGCTGGGATATTCCGGATCTGAGTGCGAAAACCCGTGCTGCAGCCGGTGAAAGCGATGCGGTAAAACGTCGCGCGCTGTATACCGAGTTGCAAAAAACCGTGCAGCAGAATTCGCCGTTCGTAGTGATGCTGCAAGGTGCGCAGCAGGTGGCAGTGCGTAATAACGTGAATCACGTGCAGCAAGGAATCGGCGTGAGTTTGCTGTTTTTTGATACGGTGCAGAAGTAATTTAGAGCGTGCTCGCATCCCCCCTCCTCGGTCCTCCCCCATGAATGGGGGAGGAAGATGCTGCAAAATGTGAGTTTGGAAGCTGCATGTGGCAGCGTCTCCTTCCCCCGTTTACGGGGGAAGGCCGGGATGGGGGACAGCAGGCACATAATTCCGCCTTTTTCGACACAATCCTCCTCCCTCCTCACGCGCCGCTTGCTATCCTTTCTGGCATAACCTATTGCCTGAGAGCGAAAAAATCATGACCACTCCGTTACTGATTGCCCAAACGCCTGACGTTCAACTGCATCTTCTCTCCAACATGGCCAACCGCCACGGTTTGATCACCGGCGCCACCGGCACCGGCAAAACCGTCACGCTGCAAAAGCTGGCGGAATCCTTCTCCGATATCGGCGTGCCGGTGTTTATGGCCGATGTGAAAGGCGATCTCACCGGCATTTCCGCCGCGGGTGAAGGTTCGGAGAAGCTGCTGGCGCGTCTGGCAAAGATTGGCGTTACCGACTGGCAGGCGCAGAAAAATCCGGTGATGGTGTGGGATATTTTTGGTCAGCAAGGCCATCCGGTGCGCGCCACGGTATCCGATCTCGGCCCGCTGCTGCTGGCGCGTCTGCTCAACCTCAACGAGGTGCAATCGGGCGTGCTGCAAATCATCTTCCGCATCGCCGACGATCAGGGCTTGTTGCTGCTGGATTTCAAAGATCTGCGCGCAATGACGCAGTACATCGGCGACAACGCCAAAGCCTTCCAGACGCAATATGGCAACATCAACAGCGCATCCGTTGGGGCGATTCAGCGCGGATTGCTGGCGCTGGAGCAGCAAGGCGCCGAGCACTTCTTTGGCGAGCCGATGCTGGATATCCGCGACTGGATGCGCTGCGACAGCAACGGCAAAGGCTTTATCAACATCCTCTCGGCGGAAAAGCTCTATCAAATGCCGAAACTCTACGCCACCAGCCTGCTGTGGCTGCTGGCCGAGCTGTATGAGCACTTGCCCGAAGCTGGCGATCTTGATAAGCCGAAAATGGTGTTCTTTTTCGACGAAGCGCATCTGCTGTTTACCGACGCGCCGCCGGTGCTGCTGGAGAAAGTGGAGCAGGTGATTCGCCTGATCCGCTCGAAAGGCGTTGGCGTCTATTTCGTTACGCAAAATCCCGCCGATATTCCCGACAACGTGCTGGGCCAGCTCGGCAACCGCGTGCAGCACGCGCTGCGCGCCTTTACGCCGAAAGATCAGAAAGCGGTAAAAAGCGCCGCCGAAACCATGCGCGCCAATCCGGCGTTTGATACCGTCGAGGCGATTCAGGCGCTCGGCACTGGCGAAGCACTGATCTCCTTCCTCGATGAAAAAGGCAGTCCATCGATGGTGCAGCGGGCGATGGTGATTGCGCCCGGCTCGCGCATGGGGCCGGTAAGCCAGGATGAACGTAACGGCCTGATCAACAACTCGCCGCTGTACGGTAAATACGACACCGAAGTGGATCGCGAATCAGCGTTCGAAATGCTGCAAAAAGGCGTGCAGGCCACCACGCAGCAAGCCAATGCGCCGGAAGCCAAAGGCAACAATGTTGCCGTCGATGATGGCATTCTCGGCGGCTTGAAGGACATCTTGTTCGGCAGCACCGGTCCGCGCGGCGGCAAGCGTGACGGCGTGGTGCAGAGCGTGGCGAAAAGTGCCGCGCGTCAGGTCACCAATCAGATCATTCGTGGTGTGCTCGGCAGTTTGTTAGGCGGACGTCGCCGCTAGAAACTCTTTGCGACCCTCTAAAATGGGAGGCATGAATGCCTCCCCTACAAAGGATTTATGGATAAATATCAACAACTCAAACGTAGCAAGCGTCTGGCGCTGTCGCTGCTGCTGATTGCGGCAGCGACTTTTGTGGTAACGCTGTTTTTGCCCCCCAACTTTTGGGTACTCGGGCTGAAGGCGATTGCCGAAGCGGCGATGGTCGGCGCATTAGCCGACTGGTTCGCCGTGGTGGCGCTGTTCCGCCGCGTGCCAGTGCCGTTTATCTCGCGTCATACGGCGATTATTCCGCGCAATAAAGATCGCATTGGCGAGAATCTGGGGCGCTTCGTGCAGGAGAAATTCCTCGATACCGATTCGCTGCTGGCGCTGATTCGCCGCCACGATCCGTCGCAGATGCTGGCGCAGTGGCTGAACACGCCGGGCAACGCCGATCGCATTGGTCGCCATCTGTTGCAGGTGATGCGCGGTTTTCTCGATCTCACCGATGATCAACGCATTCAGCGTTTTCTGCGCCGTGCAGTGCATCGCGCGTTGGATAAGGTCGATCTCACCCAATCCAGCGCGCTGCTGCTGGATAGCCTGACGAAAAATAATCGTCATCAGGAGCTGCTGGATGCGGCAGTACAACAGCTGCTGCGCTTGCTGCACAAGCCCGGTACGCGCGAGTTTATCGCCGCGCAGATTGTGCGCTGGCTGAAGCGCGAGCATCCGATTAAAGCCAAAATGTTGCCGACCGAATGGCTTGGCGAGCACAGCGCCGATTTGGTGGCGAATGCGGTGGATTCGATACTCGATCAGGTGGCGCTCGATCAGGGACATGAGTTACGTCTCGGCTTTGACCGCGCGGTGCAGCGCCTGATTGAGCGACTGAAAAGCGATCCCGAGATGGCGGAACGCGCCGAAACCATCAAGAGCTGGCTGAAGGAAGATGAGTCGTTCAATCGCTATATTGGCGAGCTGTGGCAGGATTTACGTGGCTGGCTGAAAGACGACCTGAACAGCGAGGATTCGCGGGTGCAGGAGCGCGTCCGGCTGGCCGCGCTGTGGCTGGGCGAAACTCTGGCGGCCGACGAAGCGCTGCGCGCTTCTATGAATCAGCATCTCGAAGACGCTGCACGTAGCGTGGCGCCGGAGTTTGCTGCCTTCCTGACGCGCCACATTAGCGATACGGTGAAAAGCTGGGATGCGCGCGATATGTCACAGCAAATTGAGCTGAATATTGGTCGCGACCTGCAGTTTATCCGCATTAACGGCACGCTGGTTGGCGGGACAATTGGGCTGATTTTGTATTTGTTGTCGCAGGTGCCGGGGTTGATCGAGCAGTTGCATTAAAAAGGTCGCCATAAATGGCGACCCTACAAGGCTTATCGGCGTTTCATCAGCAGGAACAAGCTGATGGCGAAGAACGCGCCGCTTGGCAAAATCGCGCCCAGAATCGGCGGCAAACCGTACACCAGACTCAGCGGACCAAAGATCTGGTCCAGCACGTAGAACAGGAAGCCAAAGCTAATCCCCGTCACCACGCGCACGCCCATTGATACGCTACGCAGCGGGCCAAAGATAAACGACAGCGCCATCAGCATCATCACCGCCACTGACAGCGGCTGGAAGATTTTGCTCCACATATTCAGCTGGTAGCGTCCTGAAACCTGACCGCTCTGCTTGAGGTATTTGCTGTAGTTATACAGGCCAGTGATCGACAGCGCGTCCGGATCCAGCGCCACCACGCCAAGCTTATCGGGCGTAAGGTTGGTTTTCCATTCGCCGCTCAGCGTTTGCGAGCCGGTAATCTGTTTCGCATCTTGCAGATCCGATTCATCGACCTGCGACAGCGCCCACAGCTTTTTATCCGCATTCCAGGTAGCACTCGCCGCATAGCGAACACTCAGCAAACGGCGTTGATCGCTGAACTTGTAGATGCTGACGCCATCAATTTCGTTATCACCTTTGATGCGCTCGATGTAGATGAAGTCGTTGCCGTCCTTCGCCCACAGACCGTTTTGCGTCGAGACCAGCGAGCCACCGTAAAGCTGCTGTGCGCGGTAGTTACGCGCCATCTGTTCGCCCTGCGGCGCAACAAACTCGCCCACCGCCATGGTTAACAGCACCAGCGGAATCGCCGTTTTCATCACCGCCAGCGCCACCTGCATGCGGGTGAAGCCCGATGCCTGCATCACCACCAGTTCGCTACGCTGCGCCAGCGTGCCCAAACCCAGCAATGCGCCCAGCAGCGCCGCCATCGGGAAGAAGATTTCGATATCTTTCGGCACGCTGAGCAGCGTGTAGTAACCGGCGTCCAGCGCGGTATATGCGCCCTGCCCGGTTTTACGCAGCTGATCAACGAACTTGATAATGCCCGACAGCGACACCAGCATGAACAGCGTCAGCATGATGGTGTTGAAGATGGTTTTGCCGATATAGCGGTCAAGAACCTTAAACATCAGACCGATCCTCCACGGCTAAAGCGCGCACGGATGCGACGCATCGGCACGGTATCCCACAGGTTCAGCAGCACCGCCAGCGCCAGATAGGAGAAGTTCACCACCCACATCCAGATGGCCGGATCGAAGCGGCCTTTCGCGGCGTTGGAACGCAGCGAACTCTGCAGCAAGAAGAAGATCAGGTACAGCAGCATGGCAGGCAGCATCGACAGCACGCGGCCCTGACGCGGGTTCACCACGCTGAGCGGCACTACCATCAACGCCATAATCAGCACCGCAAACACCAGCGTTAAGCGCCAGTGCAGCTCAGCCTGGAACTGCGGGGTTTTGTTCTGGAACAGCGTGCTGATATCCGCCTGATCGGCATCGTTCGGATCGAGCGTGGCTTCTTTGTAGCCCACCAGCGCCTGATAATTCACAAAGTCGGTGATGCGGAAGTCACGCAGCATCGCCGTGCCTTCAAAACGCGTGCCTTTATCCAGCGTTACCACTTGCGAGCCATCTTTATGCTGCTCCATGTGACCGCTATCAGCCAGCACCACCGATGGACGCGCATTGCCTTTCGGACGCAACTGCGCCAGGAACACGTTACCGAAATGGTTGCCCTTCACATTTTCAACAAACAGCACCGCATTACCGTCGCTGGAGGTCTGGAACTGTCCAGCTGCCAGCGCCGCCGCGCCTGGGTTCGCTTTGGCGTTTTGCGTCACTTCCTGCTGATAACGTGAGGACCATGGCCCTAACCAAATGACGTTGACCGCCGCCACAATCGATGTGAACAGCATCAGAATCATCGCGGCTTTGATCAGCACACTTTTCCCCAGGCCGCAGGCATGCATCACCGTGATTTCACTTTCGGTGTACAGCCGCCCAAGGGTCATTAAAATCGCCAGAAACAGGCTTAGGGGCAGGATAAGTTGTGCCATTTCAGGCACGCCAAGTCCTAACAATGTCAGAACTAAGTTTGTTGGAATTTCGCCATCCACCGCAGCTCCCAAAATCCGCACTAACTTCTGGCAAAAGAAGATAAGTAGCAGGATGAAGAGGATAGCCAGCTGGCTTTTGAGCGTTTCCCGAACCAGATATCTAATGATGATCACGCTTAGTACGCCTGTGATAACTTGTCTTTTTGCAGGAAAATCGCTAGTTTCAACGCTTATCAGCCATTTTTCTTCATCAATGGCCGTCATCGTAGCTAAAATAGTATGACGAACGCGTTAGCGTGGTGAAAAAACAACATACTTGTCACCACAACTCATTATGACTACCGGCGTTGAATTGTCATGGCGTCGTAACGAATTAATGAGTTACGAGCGCGCTACATTCTAACGACAGCTTAGGCCGTTGTCTTTAAGATTCAGGAGAGTGCATGGAGTTCAGTGTAAAAAGCGGTAGCCCGGAAAAACAGCGTAGCGCCTGCATTGTTGTTGGCGTTTTCGAACCGCGCCGTTTGTCACCCATTGCTGAGCAGCTGGATAAAATCAGCGATGGCTACATCAGCGCCCTGCTGCGCCGCGGTGAACTGGAAGGAAAAGTGGGCCAAACGCTGCTGCTGCACCATGTGCCGAATATCCTCTCCGAACGCATCCTGCTGATCGGCTGCGGTAAAGAGCGCGAGCTGGATGAGCGCCAGTACAAGCAGGTGATTCAGAAAACAATCAATACCTTGAATGACACCGGCTCGATGGAAGCGGTGTGCTTCCTGACTGAACTGCACGTGAAAGGTCGCAATACTTACTGGAAAGTGCGTCAGGCGGTCGAAACCTCGAAAGAAGCGCTCTACAACTTTGATCAGCTGAAAAGCAACAAAGTCGAGCCGCGCCGTCCGCTGCGTAAACTGGTGTTCAACGTGCCGACCCGCCGTGAACTCACCAGCGGCGAACGTGCTATTCAGCACGGTTTGGCTGTGGCTGCCGGTGTGAAAGCCGCAAAAGACCTCAGCAATATGCCGCCAAATATTTGTAACGCCGCGTATCTGGCGTCGCAGGCGCGTCAGCTGGCGGATGCGTACAGCAAAAATGTAACTACCCGCGTTATCGGCGAACAGCAGATGAAAGAATTGGGAATGAACGCCTATTTGGCGGTCGGTGCCGGTTCCCACAATGAATCGCTGATGTCGGTGATTGAGTACAAAGGCAATAACGATCCCGAAGCACGTCCAATCGTATTGGTCGGCAAAGGGTTAACCTTCGATTCCGGCGGTATCTCGATCAAACCCGCCGAAGCGATGGATGAGATGAAGTACGACATGTGCGGCGCGGCGTCGGTGTACGGCGTGATGCGCATGGTGGCGGAACTGAATCTGCCGCTGAACGTGGTGGGCGTGCTGGTGGGCTGTGAAAACATGCCAGATGGCAAATCGATGCGTCCGGGCGACGTGTTGACCACCATGTCAGGCCAGACTGTTGAAGTGCTGAATACCGATGCCGAAGGCCGTCTGGTGCTGTGCGATGCGCTGACCTACGTTGAACGCTTCGAGCCAGAAGTGGTGATTGACGTCGCCACGCTGACCGGCGCCTGCGTGATTGCGTTGGGTCATCATGTCAGCGGTTTGATGTCGAACCACAATCCGCTGGCGCACGAGCTGATTAGCGCGTCTGAGCAGTCCGGCGACCGCGCCTGGCGTCTGCCGATGGCGGATGAGTATCAGGAGCAGCTGGAATCCAATTTTGCTGATATGGCGAACATTGGCGGCCGTCCTGGCGGTGCGATTACTGCGGCCTGTTTCCTCGCGCGCTTTGCGCGTAAGTTTAACTGGGCCCACCTGGATATCGCCGGTACCGCATGGCGTTCCGGTAAAGCCAAAGGCGCAACCGGTCGTCCGGTACCGCTGCTGTCGCAGTTCCTGCTGAATCGCGCAGGGTTGAACGGCGACGATTAAGTTGTCGCAATGCGGTCATTGAAACGGTGCGCATGAATGCGCACCTTACTCCGTAGGGTCGCCATTTATGGCGACCTTATTGTTGGACGCACGAAACCCGATGACGCACAATGCGCCCCACTGTCATTTATGGAAATGAGTCCGCCATGAAAAACGCCACTTTCTATGTGATGGAGTCTGAGAGCGCCAGCGACGGCCTAACCGCCATCGAAGCATTGGTGTGCTCTCTTGCCGAAACACGCTGGCGTGACGGCAAACGCATCCTGATTGCCTGCGAAAACGAAGAACAAGCCAATCGGCTGGATGAAGCGCTCTGGCAGCTTCCGGCCAACGCCTTTGTGCCGCATAACCTCGCCGGTGAAGGCCCGCGCTACGGCGCACCGGTTGAGCTGGCCTGGCCACAGCGTCGCGGCAGTTCACCGCGCGATCTACTGATCAGCCTTCTGCCACAGTTCGCAGATTTTGCTACTGGTTTCCATGAAGTGATAGACTTCGTTCCTTATGAAGAATCCCTAAAACAACTGGCGCGCGATCGCTACAAAGCCTATCGCAGCGTTGGTTTCCAATTGAATACGGCGACGCCACCCTCGCCGCAAACGACAGTGTAGAAATGGAAAAGACATATAACCCGCAAGATATCGAGCAGCCGCTCTACGAGCACTGGGAACAGCAGGGCTACTTTAAACCGAATGGCGATACCAGCCAGGAAAGCTTTTGCATCATGATCCCGCCGCCGAACGTCACCGGCAGCTTGCATATGGGTCACGCTTTCCAGCAGACCATCATGGATACCATGATTCGCTACCAGCGCATGCAGGGTAAAAATACCTTGTGGCAGGCCGGTACCGATCACGCCGGTATCGCTACGCAGATGGTGGTAGAACGCAAAATCGCCGCTGAAGAGGGCAAAACGCGCCAGGATTATGGCCGCGATGCGTTCATCGACAAAATCTGGCAGTGGAAAGCGGAATCCGGCGGCACCATTACGCGCCAGATGCGTCGTCTCGGTAACTCGGTTGACTGGGAGCGCGAGCGCTTCACTATGGATGAAGGTCTGTCCAACGCGGTGCGCGAAGTGTTTGTCCGCCTGTACAAAGAGAACCTGATTTACCGTGGCAAGCGCCTGGTGAACTGGGATCCAAAACTGCGTACCGCCATCTCCGATCTGGAAGTGGAAAACCGTGAGAGCAAAGGCTCGATGTGGCACATCCGCTATCCGCTGGCTGATGGCGTGAAAACCGCGGAAGGCAAAGATTATCTGGTGGTGGCGACCACGCGTCCGGAAACCCTGCTGGGCGATACCGGAGTGGCAGTTAACCCGGAAGATCCACGCTACAAAGATCTCATCGGCAAAGAGCTGATCCTGCCGCTGGTGAACCGTCGCATTCCGATCGTTGGCGATGAACACGCTGACATGGAAAAAGGCACCGGCTGCGTGAAGATCACGCCTGCGCATGACTTCAACGACTACGAAGTGGGTCGTCGTCATAAGCTGCCGATGATCAACATTCTGACCTTTGATGGCGACATCCGCGAGCGCGCGGAAGTGTTCGACACCAATGGTGAAGTCAGCGACGAGTGCGCCGACGATATCCCGGCACAGTTCCAGAAGATGGAGCGTTTCGCCGCGCGTAAAGCGATTGTTGCTGCCGTTGATGAGATCGGCCTGCTGGAAGAGATCAAACCGCACGACCTGACCGTGCCTTACGGCGATCGCGGCGGCGTGGTGATCGAGCCAATGCTGACCGACCAATGGTATGTGCGCACCGCACCGCTGGCGAAAGTCGCGGTGGAAGCGGTAGAAAACGGCGACATCCAGTTCGTGCCGAAGCAGTACGAAAACATGTACTTCTCATGGATGCGCGACATTCAGGATTGGTGTATTTCACGTCAGCTGTGGTGGGGACATCGCATCCCAGCATGGTACGACAACGACGGCAACGTCTACGTTGGCCGCACCGAAGACGAAGTGCGTCAGGAGAACAATCTGGCCGCCGACGTGGCGCTGCGCCAGGACGACGACGTGCTGGATACCTGGTTCTCGTCCGGTCTGTGGACCTTCTCGACGCTGGGCTGGCCAGAGAACACCGAAGCGCTGCGTACCTTCCACCCAACCAGCGTGTTGGTGAGCGGCTTCGACATCATCTTCTTCTGGATTGCGCGCATGATCATGCTGACCATGCACTTCATCAAAGATGAAAACGGCAAACCGCAGGTGCCGTTCAAAACTGTCTACATGACCGGTTTGATCCGTGATGAAGAAGGCCAGAAGATGTCCAAGTCGAAAGGCAACGTCATCGATCCACTGGATATGATTGACGGTATTTCGCTGGAAGATCTGCTGGAGAAGCGTACCGGCAACATGATGCAGCCGCAGCTGGCTGAGAAGATCCGCAAACGTACCGAGAAGCAATTCCCGGACGGCATCGTGCCTTCAGGTACCGATGCGCTGCGCTTTACCCTCGCCGCGCTGGCGTCTACCGGTCGTGATATCAACTGGGATATGAAGCGCCTCGAAGGTTACCGCAACTTCTGTAACAAGCTGTGGAACGCCAGCCGCTTCGTGCTGATGAATACCGAAGAGCAGGATTGCGGCCAAAACGGCGGCGAAATGAAGCTGTCTCTGGCGGATCGCTGGATCCTGAGCGAATTCAACCGCAGCGTGAAAGCCTATCGTGAAGCGCTGGATAGCTATCGCTTTGATATCGCGGCCAACATTCTGTACGACTTCACCTGGAACCAGTTCTGTGACTGGTATCTGGAACTGACCAAGCCGGTGATGACCAGCGGTAGCGAAGCGGAACTGCGCGGTACGCGTAATACGCTGGTCACCGTGCTGGAAGCGCTGCTGCGTCTGGCGCATCCAATCATTCCTTACATCACCGAAACCATCTGGCAGCGTGTGAAAGGCCTGAAAAACATCGACCACGATACCATCATGCTGCAGCCGTTCCCGCAGTATGAAGCGGCGAAAGAGGATGCCGAGGCGCAGGCCGATATCGAGTGGATGAAGCAGGCGATCGTCGCGGTGCGTAATATCCGTGCTGAGATGAACATCGCACCAAGCAAGCCGCTCGACGTGCTGCTGCGTGACTGCTCTGCCGCCGCTCAGCGTCGCGTAGAAGAGAACCGCACCTTCCTGTCGCGTCTGGCGCGCCTGGAAAGCCTGACCATTCTGCCTGCTGGCGAGAAAGGTCCGGTTTCGGTCACCAAGATTGTTGAAGGCGCTGAGTTGCTGATCCCGATGGCGGATCTGGTCAACAAAGAAGCCGAGCTGGAGCGTCTGGCGAAAGAGCTGGTGAAACTTGATGTCGAAATCGAGAAGATCCAGACCAAGCTGGCGAACGAAGGCTTTGTGTCACGTGCGCCGGAAGCGGTTGTCGCGAAAGAGCGTGAGCGCGTGGCTGAGCTTGAGCAATCAAAAGCAAAACTGTTTGAACAGCAGGGCGTGATTGCGGCATTGTAAGCGCTTCAGTCCAACTGCTTAATCGAAGCCGGGCACTGCCCGGCTTTTTTATACCGGAAGATAATGATGACCACCGACGCCTCCATCAATTTAAAGGTGCGCCCCATTACCGCTGCTGATAACTCGCTGATCGCGCAGGTGATCCGTGATGTGTCAGCTGAATTTGGCCTGACGGCGGACAAAGGCTACACCGTGTCCGATCCCCATCTCGATCGCCTGTTCGAACTCTACAGCGAAGCCAATAGCGCCTACTGGATTGTGGAACATGATGGTGTGGTGGTGGGCGGCGGCGGCGTTGCTCCGCTGGCGTGTAGCGCGCCGGATATCTGCGAGCTGCAGAAGATGTATTTCCTGCCGCAGGTGCGCGGTTTAGGCCTGGCGCGCGATCTGGCGCTGCGCGCAATGGAATTTGCCCGTCAGCAGGGTTTTCAGCGCTGCTATCTGGAAACCACCGGCAGTTTGACGCGTGCGATTAAGCTGTATGAGTCGTTGGGGTTTGAGCTGATTGATAACGCGATGGGTTGTACCGGGCATGTGGATTGCGAAGTGCGGATGTTGAAGGTGTTGTGATGATTGAGGTCGCCATGAATGGCGACCCTACGGTTTAGTCGCCGGTTTTTTGTAGGGTGCGCATTCATGCGCACCAAACTGCCGGCACCCCACTATGAAAGCGTAACTCGCCATCCGGTTCGCTGATTAAGCGCGCTTCTGTTTCACCAAACACCTGCACGCGCGGCGCAATGTCCTTCGGCGAAATCTGCTGTGCCAGCTTCAGGTAATCCTGATAGTGACGCGCTTCCGAGCGCAGCAGCGAAATATAGAACTTCTCCAGCTGCTCATCCAGATACGGCGCCAGGCTGGCGAAACGCTCGCAGGAACGCGCTTCGATGTACGCCCCGCAAATCAGCTTATCCACCAGCGCTTCCGGCTCGTAAGTGCGAATTTCGCGAATCAGCCCTTTGGCATAGCGGCTGGCGGTGATTTTGCGATACGGCAAACCGCGCGACTGCATGATCTCCCACACCTGATAGAAGTGATGCAATTCCTCTTTCACCAGCAGCACCATCATCTCCACCAGATCGTCGGCCCAAGGCAGTTCGTTGCGCACGATAATGCTTTTGGTCAGATTCTTGTGGGCATTGATGAAGTTACTGTCCTGCTCATCGCGATAGATAAAATCTTCATACGGCTTGAGCCACGCCAGAATGGCATCACCACTCGGCTTATCCGCCACGTATTTACGGATGATAAACACCGCAGTTTGCGCGGCTTTCAATTCGCAAACCATGTGATCGGTGAGCAGCAACGTCAGATTTTCCGGCTTGCGCGCTTCATCAATCCACGCTTGTGGCGTGCGGCAATGCAGGAATTGATAGATCGGTTCTAATAGCGGAGCGTAATTCATGGGCAGTCTTTGTCTTACGGGGAGAGGTTTCAGGGCGGCGAGCGCCGCCCATTAATGCTTAGTGACGCACACCGTTGTCTTCTTCGTCGTCGATGAACTCGCCATCGTCGTCTTCATCTTCGGCATCAGGATCTTCAAAGTAGGTGCCCCAACCGTCGTAATCGACGTTGTAGCTGCCCGCCAGATTCACCAACTGCTCAACCTGCGCATCAATCAACTCAGGCTTCAACGCGCCTTCGCTCAGGATATCCACACACATCACGGTGGTGCCGTCTTCCAGTTCCAGCTCTTCTGGCTCGCTGACTTCGTAGCCCAGTTTGAAGGCATCAACCGCGACCTTCTCCAGCGAGTCAAAGTTGTTGCAGGAGAGATGATGTTCGATAGTGTAAAGCGCATCTGGATCGCTGCCGTCTTCCAGCAACTCTTCAATGATCAGTCGCGTCTCTTCGCGCTGTTCTTCCAGCAATGCTTCATATGCCATGGGTGTGTCCTCAAATATTCGGCTGAATACAATTATTTTCCCACACTGCCTCGCGCGCCACTACACAAAACAACAAGTTTCTTAACGCTGGGGTTGAAAATGCATATTCATACGGTTAGATTGAATTTTAATTCATTTTAATGTGGGCACCCGGAGCGCTGTATGAGTCAGCTACATCAAAGACATTTCCTGAGATTGCTGGATTTCACCCCAGCCGAAATCGATTCTCTGCTGAGTCTGGCAGGTGAATTAAAACACGCAAAGAAAAATGCCAGCGAAACGCAGTACCTGAAAGGCAAAAACATCGCGCTCATCTTCGAAAAAGACTCGACTCGCACCCGATGCTCTTTCGAAGTTGCCGCTTACGATCAGGGCGCTAACGTTACCTATCTCGGCTCAAGTGGCAGCCAAATCGGCCATAAAGAGTCAATGAAAGACACCGCGCGCGTGCTGGGACGCATGTATGACGGTATTCAATATCGCGGCTACGGCCAGGAACTGGTGGAAACCTTGGCAGAATTCGCTGGCGTGCCGGTATGGAATGGCCTGACCACCGAATTCCACCCCACGCAACTGCTGGCCGATCTGCTGACGATGCAGGAACATTTGCCGGGTAAAGCGCTGAATGAAATGACGCTGGTTTACGTTGGCGATGCGCGTAACAACATGGGTAACAGCATGCTGGAAGCCGCTGCACTGGTCGGCCTGGATCTGCGTCTGGTGGCACCAAAAGGCTGCTGGCCGGAAGCGGAACTGGTCGAGCAATGCCGCGTGGCCGCGCAGCAAACCGGTGGCAAAATCACCCTGACCGAAGATATCGCCGAAGGCGTGCAAGGTGCCGACTTCATCTACACTGATGTGTGGGTGTCGATGGGCGAAGCCAAATCGGTGTGGGAAGATCGCATCGCTCTGCTGCGTCCTTATCAGGTGAACAGCGCGATGCTGGCACTGACCGGCAATACGCAGGTGAAGTTCCTGCACTGCTTGCCTGCCTTTCATGACGACAAAACCACGCTGGGCCGGCAAATGGCCGAGCAGTACGGTTTGCAGGATGGCATGGAAGTGAGTAATGAGGTGTTTGAATCTGCGCACAGCATCGTGTTCGATCAGGCTGAAAACCGCATGCACACCATTAAAGCGGTGATGGTGGCGACACTCGGCAAGCTATGATTGGTCGCGCCGCAAACGTTTACCTCGTGCGCGATATTTGCTTGATGCAAATCAGTGAATGCGTATAATGCGGCCCAATTTGCCGGAGGAAACATGCAACAGCGCAGCGCACAATTTGACGCTCAACGACGCCTGACAGCGGGCGGCGCATCTGTTTCTTTCCGTCATCAATCGATCGTAAAAAAAGCCCCTTAAGCAGGGGCTTTTTTTTGTCCGCAATCCGGCAGCGCAGAGGAGAACGCTATGGCCAACCCGCTATATCGCAAGCACATTATTTCCATTAACGATCTCAACCGCGACGAACTGGAGCTGGTGCTGCATACCGCCGCCCAGTTGAAAGCCAATCCCCAACCGGAGCTGCTGAAACACAACGTGATCGCCAGCTGCTTCTTTGAAGCTTCAACGCGCACGCGCTTGTCGTTTGAAACCGCGATGCATCGTCTCGGCGCGTCGGTGGTGGGCTTCGCCGACGGCAGCAACACCTCGCTCGGCAAGAAAGGAGAAACCCTCGCCGATACCATTTCGGTGATTGGTACTTACGTCGATGCCATCGTGATGCGTCATCCGCAGGAAGGCGCGGCGCGTCTGGCGACGGAATTCTCCGGCGGCATTCCGATTCTCAACGCGGGTGACGGTGCCAACCAGCATCCGACGCAAACGCTGCTCGATCTCTTTACCATCCGCGAAACGCAAAATCGCCTCGATAACCTGAATGTGGCAATGGTCGGCGACCTGAAATATGGCCGCACCGTGCATTCACTGACGCAGGCGCTGGCGAAGTTTGATGGCAACCGCTTCTTCTTTATCGCGCCGGATGCGCTGGCGATGCCGTCGTACATCACAGATATGCTGGATGAGCAGAACATTGCCTGGTCGCGCCACGACACCATCGAAGAAGTGATGCCAGAACTCGACATTCTGTATATGACGCGCGTGCAGAAAGAGCGCCTCGATCCGTCGGAATATGCCAACGTCAAAGCACAGTTCATCCTGCGCGCCGCCGATTTAGCCGGTGCGCGCGACAACATGAAAGTGCTGCATCCGCTGCCGCGTATCGACGAGATCACCACCGACGTGGATAGCACGCCGCACGCCTGGTATTTCCAGCAGGCTGGAAATGGCATCTTCGCTCGCCAGGCACTGCTGGCGCTGGTACTGAATCGCGAACTGGCACTGTAAGGAGCAAAGCGATGACACACGATAATAAATTGCAGGTTGAAGCCATTAAACGCGGCACGGTGATTGACCATATCCCGGCGCAGGTCGGCTTTAAGTTACTGTCGCTGTTTCGTCTGACCGAAACCGATCAGCGCATCACCATCGGCCTCAACTTGCCATCGGGCGAGATGGGCCGCAAAGATCTGATCAAAATCGAAAACACTTTTCTGACCGACGATCAGATCAATCAGCTGGCGGTGTATGCGCCGCTTGCCACGGTGAACCGCATTGACGAATACGAAGTGGTGGCGAAGATCGCCCCAACCTTGCCGGATCGTATTGACCGCGTGCTGACCTGTCCGAACAGCAACTGCATCAGCCGCAACGAGCCGGTGTTCACCAGCTTTGCGGTGAAAAAGCGCGAAGATGATGTACATCTGAAGTGCAAATATTGCGAGAAAGAGTTCGCGCGCCACGTGGTGCTCGGTCACTGGTAATCGCCTGCGTCGTCCCTATAATGGGACGATTCATTTCGCGGCGGACATCGGTCGGCCGCGCACTTTCAAGGAGAAACAATGTCTCGCGAAATCAGTACTTCAAACGCACCCGCAGCGATTGGCCCCTACGTGCAGGGCGTGGATCTCGGCAGTATGATCATCACTTCAGGCCAGATCCCGGTTGATCCGGCTACCGGCGCTGTTGCCGATGATGTTTCTGCACAGGCACGTCAGTCACTGGAAAATGTGAAGGCGATTGTCGAAGCCGCAGGCCTGAAAGTGGGCGATATCGTGAAAACCACCGTGTTTGTGAAGGATCTGAATGACTTCGCCACGGTGAACGCAACTTACGAAGCGTTCTTCACCGAGCACAACGCCAGCTTCCCAGCGCGTTCTTGCGTGGAAGTGGCGCGTCTGCCGAAAGATGTGAAGATTGAGATTGAGGCGATTGCGGTTCGTCGTTGATTGATCGCGGTGCGCATAAATGCGCACCCTACGCTTTTCGTAGGGTCGCCATTAATGGCGACCTCTGTTATTTAAACGATCGCAGTAACTTCTCCAGCGGCCGCACTAGCGCCAGCACAGTTTCATCCTGCACCTGCGCTGCCGCATCCAGTTGCGTATGCATCTGCGCCACTTCGCCTGCGCCATACGCCTGATTACGCTCCATCGCGTTGACCAAATCCAGCCCCATCCGGCTCAGTTCTGTCACTTGCTGCACCTGCTGCTGCAGCGGCTTGAGCTGATAGCTACCCAGAATCAGCGGCATCACCGCATCGCTGTTGTTCTGCCAGCGCTGCAGCTGCTGACGGATGGCATGCGCCGCCGCGTGATCGGCGCGATTGGCGATCAAGCGATCAACCTGCTTATCCAGCAAACGCACCGCGTTACTCTCGGCAGGCAACACATCCGCCAAACGATTGAGCGGTTCAAAATAGTCGTAATGTCCCGCCTGGAATTTCAGATGCTGGCGCGTGTAGTACTGCGCCGGTTCCAGCACTTCGGCCAATATACGTAACGGCGTGATGTCGCTGCTGTTCGCCAGTCGCATCATCTGCACTTCAGCCTGCTGATGCTGCTGCAAACCGACTGAAATGGTGCCCCAGCGATCCACCGCGCTCAGGCGTTGATACATGTTATCGCTGTCGGTGACATCCTTTGCCGACCATAACCGCTCAGCCACCACAAAAGCGCGCGGCCACAGGCGCGTATCAATCACCCGGCTATTGACGTTCTCCGCCCACAGCGCCGCTTCGCCGCCAATCAGGTTGTTTTGCATCTGCTCCGGCGTCGGCAATGATGGCGCAATGCCGGTTGGCACTTGCGCCAGCTTGCTGCCTTCCGTGGGATAACGTACGTTGCCCACCAGCATATAACCGGTCAGCTTGTCTTGCGTCAGCGTCACCATCGGCTGGAACGGCCCCATCCACGTATCGACGCTGAAGGTCAGCTGCGTTGGCGACAGCCAGCGGATATCGCTGACCATGCGACGTGCTTTGCCGCTGAAATCGATAAAGCCGCGCCAGCCGTTTTTCCCCTCAATCAGCGTAAAGCTGCCTTTTAGCGCGATGCCTTTAAGACGCGGCATGGTGAATTGCCAGCTCTGCGTCTGCTCACCGGCTTGCACCTGATCCGCGCCGTTAAGCCCTTGCGGCCAGGGTTCATTGCGATAGTGATAGGCGGCGGTTTGCGGCTGATCGAGATAGAAACCGGTGGAGAGAATGCCGCGGAAGTCGTTTTTCGCCACGGTGCCCAACGCATCCTGTCCTTGCCACGATTGAATCAGAATGCTTTTTGGCAGATCAGGATGGTAAACCTCATCCCAACCGATCATGCGGCGCTGATGCGCTTCGAGGATTTTCTCAACGCGCTGGTTAAACCAGGCTTGCAGCGCATGCGTATCCTTCAGGCCGTGATCGCGCATAAATTGCTGAATATGCGTGGAATCATTCCACTGGCTTGGATCGACCTCATCGCCACCAATGTGAATGTAGGGATCGGGGAAGATCGCCGTTACTTCGCCCATTAAGGTGTCGATAAAGCGAAACACCGCGTCGTTGCTGGGATCGAGCAGCGGCTTAAACACGCCCCAGCCGCGCTCCATCTGATACGGGCCCGGCGCGCTCATCAGCTCCGGCATCGCCACCGCGATCGCTGAGGCATGACCGGGCAGATCGATTTCCGGTAACACGCGCACGCCGCGCTGCGTGGCATAGTGCACCACATCACGCATCTGCTGCTGCGTGTAGTACAAGCCGTCGCTGGCTTTTTCCTGCAGCTGCGGATAGTGGCTGGAGGCAAAACGCCAACCTTGGTCGTCGGTTAAGTGCCAGTGAAACACGTTCATACGCGCAGCGGCGATGCCGTCGATTTGCCGCTTCACGGTTTCAATCGGCAGGAAGTGGCGTGCCGAATCAATCAGCACACCGCGCCACGGAAAGCGCGGTTTATCGTCAATGGTGACGTAGGGAATTTCGGTGCCTTTTTCGGTGTTTTCAATCAGCTGCAGCACGGTTTCCATGCCGCGCATCGCACCAAAGCGCGTATTGGCTTTCAGAAACACGCCGTCGCTGTTAACCAGCAGATGATAACTTTCGTCGCTGTCCGGCTGGGGAATCGGATCAACCGCCTGCGCGATTTGCACTTGAATGCTGGGATGATCGCTGGATGCGCTGGCTGGCAGCAGCGGCCAGCCGGTTTGCCGCGCAATGCGCGCGCGCCAGCGCGATTCAGCACCTTCCAGATGATCGCCCGAGATATGCAACGTGAGCTGCGGTGTTAACGCATACGCCCCGCCGCCGCTCGGCTGCACCACGCTTTGTGGCCACGGCATCAGCGGTAAATCTCCGGCGGGCGCGGCTAAGGCGGAAAAAGTCATGGATAAACAACAGGCAAGCAAAGTTCTCTGCAATGGCATCTGGGCATCCTTGTAAATGAAACAGCGGACCAAAATGGGCAAAAGGCCCATTAAACCTGTTTCGCTTTGCAAAGCAAGTGGCCGTAGACTGAAATCAAGGCAGGTTAAAACTTTTGTATTTTAACCAGAGTAACCATTGCGTAATGCCGCTCAGTTAAACATTAATTTGCATATGCATGCAGGTGCGCATGAATGCGCACCCTACGAAAATCGCGCCAATCCTTTGTAGGGTCGCCATTTATGGTGACCGAAAGACGCTTAACTGACGAGCATTAGAGTAACCATTGCGCGGCTTTCAATCTTGGTTGTGGCTTCCTTGCTGTAGGTCAAACCGCCTGCGATTAATTAGCGCGCAAACACCATATATAGCGATTACACTCCTTAAAATTATCTACATATAGTTTCATGGAGAAGAAATGGCGACGGTGGTGATTAAGCGTGACGGCTGCAGAGTGCCGTTTGATGCGCAACGGATCGAGGCGGCAGTAAGCGCCGCCGCGCGTGCGGCACAAATCGATGATGCGGCCTGGTGCGGGCAAGTGGCGGCGCAGGTTAGCCAGCAGCTGGCTGAACAGGCCGAAGTGGATATCCGCGACATTCAGTGCGCGGTGGAAGAGACGCTGATGAGCGGACGCTGGCCGCAACTGGCACGCGCCTATATCGAATATCGCCATGACCGCGATCTAGCGCGTGAACAGCGCGGTAAACTGCATCACGCCATTCGCGGTTTGGTGGAGCAAACCAACGCGGCGCTGCTCAACGAAAACGCCAATAAAGACAGCAAAGTGATCCCAACCCAGCGCGACCTGCTGGCCGGTATCGTCGCTAAACATTACGCTCAGCAGCAACTGTTGCCGCGCGATGTGGTGCTGGCACATGAGAGCGGTGACATCCACTATCACGATCTCGACTATTCCCCGTTCTTCCCGATGTTTAACTGCATGCTGATCGATCTGCACGGCATGCTGACTAACGGTTTCAAGATGGGTAATGCCGAGATCGAGCCGCCCAAATCGATCGCTACCGCTACCGCGGTGACCGCACAGATCATCGCGCAAGTTGCCAGCCATATTTACGGCGGCACCACCATCAACCGCATTGATGAAGTGCTGGCGCCGTTCGTCACGCTCAGCCTGGAAAAACACCGCGCGGTGGCGCAACAGTGGCAGATTCCCGATGCCGAAGCCTATGCGCGCGTACGCACCGAAAAAGAGTGCTACGACGCGTTTCAGTCGCTGGAGTATGAAGTGAATACGCTGCACACCGCCAATGGCCAGACGCCGTTTGTCACCTTTGGCTTTGGCCTCGGCACTGACTGGGCGGCGCGGCTGATCCAGCAATCCATTCTGCGCAACCGCATTGCCGGACTGGGTAAAAATCATAAAACGGCGGTGTTCCCAAAACTGGTGTTTGCTATCCGTGAAGGGGTGAATCGTCGGCCTGGCGAAGTTAACTACGATATCAAACAGCTGGCGCTGGAGTGCGCCAGCAAACGCATGTATCCGGATATCCTTAACTACGAAAAAGTGGTGGAAGTCACCGGCTCGTTTAAAACGCCGATGGGCTGCCGCAGCTTCCTTGGCGTCTATGAGGAGAACGGCGAGCAGATTCATGAAGGCCGCAACAATATTGGCGTCATCAGCCTCAATCTGCCGCGTATCGCGCTGCAAGCCAAAGGCGACGAAGTGCAGTTCTGGCGCTTGCTGGATGAACGTCTGGCGCTGGCGAAGCGTGCCTTAATGACGCGTATCGCCCGGCTGGAAAAAACCAAAGCGCGCGTGGCGCCGATTCTATATATGGAAGGTGCCTGCGGCGTGCGCTTGAAGGCAGATGACGAAGTGGGCGCCATTTTCCGCAACGGCCGCGCCTCGATTTCCCTTGGCTACATCGGCCTGCATGAGACGCTGAATGCGCTGAGCGGCAACGAAGTGCATCCGTATGACGCCGAATACCTGCGGGCAAAAGGCGTGGCGATTGTCACGCATCTGCGTAACGCGGTGGATGCCTGGAAAGAGGAAACCGGCTACGGCTTCAGCTTGTACAGCACGCCGAGCGAGAATCTGTGCGACCGCTTCTGTCGTCTCGATGCCGCGGAATTTGGCGTGGTGGCAGGCGTGACCGACAAAGGGTATTACACCAACAGCTTCCATCTCGACGTGGAGAAAAAGGTCAATCCCTACGACAAGATCGACTTTGAAGCGCCCTATCCCGCCATCGCTAACGGCGGATTCATCTGTTACGGCGAATACCCCAACATCCAGCACAACCTCAAAGCGCTTGAAGACGTTTGGGATTACAGCTATCACCGCGTGCCCTATTACGGCACCAATACGCCGATCGATGAGTGCTACGAATGCGGCTTTAGCGGCGAGTTCAGCTGCACCAGCAAAGGGTTCACCTGCCCATGCTGCGGTAATCACGATCCGGCGCGCGTATCGGTAACGCGCCGCGTGTGCGGCTATCTCGGCAGCCCGGATGCGCGTCCGTTTAACGCCGGTAAACAGGAAGAGGTGCAGCGGCGCGTTAAACATCTGGAGACAGGAAAGCTGGGATGATGCGCATCCACGGCTATTATCCGGTCGATATCGTTAACGGGCCCGGCACGCGCTGCACGCTGTTTGTCGCGGGCTGTGAACATCAATGTCGCGGCTGCTATAACCAAAGCACGTGGCGGCTGGATTCCGGCGTGCCTTTTACGCTGGAGATGGAAGAGCAGCTGATCGCCGATCTTAACGATCGGCGCATTCCGCGTCAGGGCTTGTCGCTGAGCGGCGGCGATCCGCTGCATCCGCATAACGTGCCGCATGTGCGCCGCCTGGTGAAACGCGTGCGACGTGAATGTCCGGATAAGGATATCTGGCTGTGGACCGGCTACGAAATGGCGGAACTCAGTGCGGCGCAGCGCGAAGTGGTGGATGAAATTGATGTGCTGATTGACGGGCGTTTTATCGAAGCGGAAAAAGATGCGCGGCTGCTGTGGCGCGGCAGCCGCAATCAGAAGATTTGGTGGTTACGCCAGCCACAAGGCGAGCACGCCGAGCAGCATGCCGCTGCCTGCCACGCCGATCAGCGCGATCCACAGCGCCCGCGCGGGAAAGGCGCGATGCAGCATCAATAACGACGGCACACTCACGGCGGGCAGCGTGACTAACAACGCCAGCGCGGGCGCAACGCCCATGCCCGCCAGCATCATGGTCTGCACAATCGGGATTTCCGCAGCGGTGGGAATCACAAACAGGCAGCCAGCGATCGCCATCAACATCACCCAAAACAACGTATTGCCCACCGCGCCATCCGCGTGCGGGAACAGCCAAACGCGGGCGGCACCGAGCAACAATACCGCGACGATATACAACGGAATGGTGTTGCAGAACAGTCGCCACATCACCCGCAGCCAGCGCGTCAGAAACGGCTGCTCATCGCGAGCCGGGATAACGGGCGCGGCAACGGCCTGATCCGGCACGCTGCGCTGCACCAGCCACGCGATGCCCAATACCATCATCAAACCTGCCACCAGCCGAATCGCCGCAAAATTCCAGCCAAGTACAAAGCCCATAAAAATCAGCGTGGCGGGATTGAGTAGCGGATTCGCCAGCCAAAACGCCATTGCCGCGCCGCTGGAAACCTGCGACTGACGCAAGCCAGCTGTCACCGGCGCTGCACAGCAGCTGCACATCATGCCTGGCAAACCTAATCCAGTGCCCATCAGCGTCGAGCCAAAGCGCGAGCTGCCCATCAGACGCAGCAGCCAGGCACGTGGAATCAGCACCTGCACCAGCGATCCGAGGATGACGCCGAGCACCGCCGCTTTCCACACGGCGAGGAAATAGACCATGGCGTAATCAAGCGCTGCGCGCCACGGTGAGTCCGCCGCATTGGCCAAAATCGATTTACCAATCGAGTGAGTTTCGGCGGCCGTAAAGGCTTTGCCGTAATAAGGCTGCCATTTGACATACCACAGGCCGATCACCACCACGGCGAGGAACAGCAGCGGTTTCCACCAGGCGAAGCGTGTCGCTGGGGCGTGAGAAGAGAGTTGGGTCATCACAGAATTCCGTATTCAACTGAATAACGATGCCGCGTTGGGATACGCGGCGGATAGGCCTTAGTGTTATTCAGGTCATTTCATTCCGCCATGTGGAAATCGCTCAAACTTGATCCGGGGCGGAAATTTACCTCTTGCACCTACATGTCGCTGCGGTGCCAGACAATCTTTTTGCCAAAGCCCAGCGCATTGTCGGTCATCTTCACTTCGTCGAGCATGATTTCCCACAGCGGTGCAGTGACTTTCTTCGCCACCGGAAAACGCTTCTGATAGGCGTGACGCGCCAGCGCCTCCCGCTCTCCGCTTAGAAGCTGAATCACGCCGCGATACTGCACGCCTTTGATCAACAACACGCTTTTCGGCTGGCCATTCACGGTACCCGCCACGCGAGGATTTGCCTGGATTAATGCGCCATGGCGCGTATCCGGCTCGGTCATCAGCCAGAACGCCATGTTTGCGGCATCAAACACATAGAAGCAGTTGGCACACCACAGATCGTCGCCGTGGCTGGCAGATAACGACAGCACATGCTGTTTTTTTAAATAGCGAATCAGATGAGCATGGTCAGACAAAATCGGACTCCGTGCGGCGAATAGCGATGCGGCCTGAAGCGCGCTACACTGCCTGCCAGCTAATTTTCGAGATGAGTATGATGGAACAAGGCTGGCAGCTTTATCTGCTACAAACCGCCGCGGGCATGCTGTATACCGGCATCACCACCGATGTTAACCGTCGCCTGCAACAGCATCAGCTGGGACGCGGCGCGCGTTCGCTACGCGGCAAAGGGCCCTTAACGCTGGTGTTTCATTGCGATGCCGGCGATCGCGCGGCGGCGTCACGCCTTGAGTATCAGGTGAAGCAGCTTAGCCGCGCGCAAAAGCTGCTGCTGGTTGCGCAGCAGCCGCCCTGCTTAGTGGCCTGGTTTAGTCGAAACGATTAAACGGTTCGGCGAATTCGATCAGCCCTTCAGCACCGACAAACGCATCGTCTGCCAGTTTGTACACCTGAAAAGCCGCTTCGCTGCCAAGCCAACGACAGTGCAAACCATGACGTGCCGCCGGTTCAAAGCCGAGTGGATTGTAAAACTCAGGATCGCCCAGCACCACCACGGCGCTGTAGCTGAACTCATTAAGTGAATCCAATCCTTCATACACCAGCTGTTTAGCAAGGCCCTGTTTGCGCACCGATTCATCCACGGCGAGCGGCGCCAACGCTACCCAGTTGCGGTCTTCTCCTTGCAGGGTCACCGGACTGAAAGCGGCATAACCCAGCACCTGACCTTCATCATCCGTGGCAACGACACCAAGAGTCAGCAAGCCATCTTCGCGCAGTTGCTGTATCAGTTCCGCTTCGGCAGCGGTAGCAAAACTGCGCTTTAACAGGCTATCGATGCCTGCTGCATCAACGCCAATTTCAGTACGAATCAACATGAGATCCCCGCGCGCGCCTCAGCGGCCTTCGCGTCCTGTTTCATTCCTGCCTCAATAAAAGCAGCGAGCTGCTGCAATCCCGTGCGTAATGGCGTGGGCATGGCATCCAGTTCAATGGCATCCATTAGGTTTTTCACCTCAAGTCCCAGCTCCGTGTCACCTTCAATCACCAGACGGCGTTGAAAGAACAACATATCGGGATCCGCTTTGCGTGCTGCCACCAGCAACAGATCGTTGGCTTCACCGCGAAACCAGACATCAGCCTCGGTGTCGCGCGAAACGGTCAGGCGCCCTGCTTGCAGGGTGGTGATCCAGCGCAGATTCACATCGGCAACCTCGATCCCCAGATAACGCCCTTCCAGAAAGTCTAACTCACCTTCAGACAAAGCATGACGAAATTGCCAGTTTAGGAGTTGTTGCAGAATAGCTTTTTTTAGCGGGAAAGGGGTAATGGAAACGGGTAAAGCAAGGAATTCTGGGCCTTTTTCCACAATCAGACCGCGTAAGCGCGCAAACATCATCGACATTCCCTTCAGAAAATTTCATCTATTTTGCCACATCTGACCGGCGTCGCCTCCACTGAGATCAAGGAAATCGCCGCCTGGCTGGACGAAAAAGCTTCACTCCCGATCATCAATGCCGCTTTCACTGCCTTAAATCAACATTGCTGTCGGGTCAGTTATTTACACTCTTCGGCTTCAGAATCCGGGGAGGAAAATGTATGGAACTGCTGTGTCCGGCGGGGAATTTGCCTGCGCTGAAATCGGCGGTGGAGCATGGTGCTGACGCGGTGTATGTCGGCCTGAAAGACGATACCAATGCCCGCCACTTTGCTGGCCTCAATTTTACCGATAAGAAACTGGCTGAAGCCGCGCGCTATCTGCATCAGCATCGCCGCAAACTGCATGTGGCCATCAACACCTTCGCCCATCCTGATGGGATGAATCGCTGGCAAAGCGCGATTGATGTTGCCGCCCAGAACGGTGCGGATGCGCTGATTCTGGCGGATATTGCCACGCTGGAGTACGCGGCAAAACGCTATCCGCAGGTTGAGCGTCATCTTTCGGTACAAGCCTCCGCCACCAATCTGCAGGCCATTCATTTTTATCATCGTCACTTTCAACTTAGCCGCGTTGTGCTGCCGCGCGTGCTATCGATGCATCAGGTCAAACAGCTGGCGCGTGAGACGCCGGTGCCGCTGGAAGTATTCGCCTTCGGTAGCCTGTGCATTATGGCCGAAGGCCGCTGCTATCTCTCATCCTGGCTGACCGGCGAGTCGCCTAACAGCGCAGGTGCCTGCTCGCCAGCGAAATTTGTCCGCTGGCAACAGACGCCCAAAGGCATGGAATCACGGCTGAATGAAGTGCTAATTGACCGCTATGCGCCCGACGAGAGCGCGGGCTATCCCACGCTGTGTAAAGGGCGTTATGAAGTGGATAACCAGCTCTATCACGTGCTGGAAGAACCCACCAGTCTGAACACCTTGTCGCTGCTGCCTGAACTGCTGCGCGCCAACATTGCCTCGGTGAAAATTGAAGGTCGTCAGCGCAGCCCGGCATATGTGGCGCAGGTGGCAAAAGTGTGGCGTCAGGCCATCGATCGCTGCATGGCATCGCCTGAGCAGTATGTCGTGCAGGAACCCTGGATGCAGGCGCTGGGCGAGTTATCAGAAGGCAGCCAAACCACGCTCGGTGCTTATCACCGCGACTGGCAATAAGGAGATCGCATGAAATACGCCATCGGGCCGGTGCTGTGGTACTGGCCAACAGAAACGCTGGAAACCTTTTATCAACGCGCCGCCGAGAGCAGTGCCGAAATCATCTATCTCGGCGAAGCAGTGTGCAGCAAGAGACGCGCGACGTCGTTCAATCAATGGATGGAGATTGCGCGCATGCTGGCGCTGCAGGGTAAGCAAGTGGTGCTGAGTACGCTGGCACTGCTGCAGTCGCCCTCGGAAGTTAAGGAGCTGCGACGCTATGTCGAGAACGGTGAGTTCCTGCTGGAAGCCAATGACATCGGCACCGTGAACATGGCGGCAGAACGCAAATTGCCGTTTGTCGCCGGACCAACGCTCAACGTATATAACGCGCAGACGCTGCAACTGTTGCTGCAAGAAGGCATGACGCGCTGGTGCATTCCGGTGGAGATGTCTCGCGACTGGCTAATTCAGCTGCTGCAGCAGTGCGATGCGGCGGGCGTGCGCGAGCAATTTGAGGTGGAAGTGCTCGGTTATGGCCATCTGCCGCTGGCGTTGTCGGCCCGCTGCTTCACCGCACGCGCCGAGAATCGCGGCAAAGATGATTGCCAAACCTGCTGCATCAATTACCCAACCGGCCGCCGCGTGCTTTCACAGGAAGGCCAGCAGGTGTTTGTCCTCAATGGCATTCAGACCATGAGCGGTTATTGCTACAACCTCGGCAATGATTTGAGCGGCATGCATAACTGGATCGACATTGTGCGTCTGTCGCCACAGGGCGAAAGCACGCTCGCCGAAGTGGATCGCTTCCGCGCCAACGAAGCCGGTCAGGCCCCGCTAATGATGGCGCGCGGCAGCGACTGCAACGGATATTGGCGTCGCCTGGCCGGGATGGCGCTTGAAGGCGAGCGGTAAAGGCACATTCCGGCTATATTCCTGCGGTTATTAGCAGTTTTAATATGGGTAACGATGAGTGATACTCACAAGCGCAGGTCCGACTAAACACCTGCGCCATCCCTATTTGGAGTGCCCATGTCTGAGAAAAAAACTGTTCGCCTGTCCGTGTTGGATCTGGCGCCTATTCCACAAGGTTCCGCTGCACGCGATGCGTTCCATAATTCGCTGGCGCTGGCCCGTCAATCTGAAGCGCTGGGTTTCCACCGCTACTGGCTGGCTGAACACCATAATATGACGGGGATTGCCAGCGCCGCGACCTCAGTCTTGATCGGCTATTTAGCCGCCAATACCGAAACGCTGCGCCTCGGCTCAGGCGGCATCATGCTGCCCAACCACGCGCCGCTGGTGATCGCCGAACAGTTTGGTACCCTCGAATCACTCTATCCTGGCCGTATCGATTTGGGACTGGGCCGCGCGCCCGGTTCGGACCAACGCACCATGCTGGCGTTGCGTCGTCATCTTTCCAGCGCCCAGGCAGATAGCTTCCCGGAAGATGTTTCTGAACTGATTCGCTGGTTTGACGCCGAAGAGGGTGAACATCCGCCAGTTCAACCGGTTCCGGGTTTAGGATTGAAAATTCCGGTATGGCTGCTCGGTTCCAGCCTGTATAGCGCGCAATTGGCCGCTCAGCTTGGTTTGCCGTTTGCGTTTGCCTCGCATTTCGCACCCGATCTGCTGTTCCAGGCGCTGCATGTTTATCGTGAGAAATTCAAACCTTCGGCGCGTCTGGCGAAGCCGTATGCGATGGTGTGCGTCAACGTGGTCGCGGCCGATAGCGAGCGTGATGCGCGCTTCCTGTTCACCTCGATGCAGCAGCAGTTTATTAATCTGCGTCGCGGCAAGCCGGGTCCACTGCCCGCGCCGGTGGAGAACATGGATAATCTGTGGTCACCTTCCGAGCAATATGGCGTGCAGCAGGCGCTGAGCATGTCGATTGTCGGCGATAGCGATAAAGTCCGCAGCGGCCTTGCCGCGCTAATGCGTGAAACCCAGGCGGATGAAATCATGGTCAACGGCCAGATTTACGATTCGCAGGCGCGTCTGCGCTCCTTCGCGCTGGCAATGGAAGCGGCACGCACGCTGTAAACCTCATTGCGGTGGGTTTACCCACTCTGGACCCACCGCAATGGTTCGCGCGTCACGCGCCGGTGACTGGCCGTGAAAGCGGCTGTATTCGCGACTGAACTGCGAAGCACTTTGATAGCCCACCCGATAACCCGCCGTACCGGCATCCAGCTTCTCAATCAACATCAAACGACGCGCCTCGTTGAGCCGCAGCTGCTTTTGATACTGCATCGGCGTCATCGCCGTTACCGCTTTAAAGTGATGATGCAGCGATGAAATACTCATTCCCACGCTGCTCGCCAGATGATCCATTTTCAATGGATGATGAAAGTTTTCCCGTAGCCAGCGTGCAGCACGCGCCACTTTGTTGCCTGGCCGCTCCGTCAACGCCATGTTGAGAATACGCGGCCCTTCTGGCCCGGTCAGCAGACGATAGAAAATCTCCTGCTCAATTAACGGTGCCAGCGCGGCAATGTCCTGCGGATGATCCAGCAACTCCACCAAACGCATCACTGCATCCACCAATGGTGGCGCAACTTTATGCACGGCGATACCGCGCTCGCTAACCGCCGTGCTGCCGAGATGATGGTGTGGAAAGTGTTCCAGATAACGCATCAGCCGCGTTTCGTTGATGGTGATGCCCACGCCAAGATTTGGCTTCTCTGGCGTCGCCATGACCACACAAGATTGCACCGGCATATCGAGCGTCACCAGCAGCAAATCGCCCGGTCCGTAATGCATCACTTCATCGCCCATGCGTAGCGCTTTTTGCCCCTGCGCGATCAGAGCAAAGCTGGCCCAGGTCGCCACATGCGCCAAACTGGTGGGCTGAGAGCTGCGGCCGAAAGAGAGAAAATCGATCGGGCAATAGTGACGACCATCCTGCGGCGCATGGCGGGCAATGATTGCCACCAACTGCTGCCATTGTTCCTGATGAATCATGCGTTCTGCGCTCCGCGATAAGAAATCACTGAGTTGATATTCTCGCTTGTCGCTGGCGTTGCGCCTAGTCCTTGAGCAGCAGATTTGCAGGATCGTGCAAGAAGCTTGCAGGATTGCGCTACCACCCGATTGTATGGACAGCGCATGCTTTATCTTCCCCGAAATCTCAGGTGGAGAGATACGATGAAAACACTTGAAGGCAAAATTGCGCTGGTGACGGGCGCTTCGAAAGGCATTGGTGCCGCCATCGCCATGACTTTCGCGGCGGCCGGTGCTCGGGTGGTGGTGAATTATCTTCAGGACGAAGTGGGTGCGGCGGATGTGGTGACCGACATCCAGGCGCTGGGTAGCGACGCCATCGCCGTACAGGCGGATATCTCACGCGAGGCCGATGTGCAGCGCCTGTTCGCTAGCAGCATTGAGCAGTTTGGCGCACCCGATATTGTGGTGAATAACGCCGGCATTTTTCACCACGGTGACTTTACTGACCTTAGCATCAGCGAAATGCAGCAGCAGCTGAATGTGAATCTGCTGGGCACCTTGCTGGTGTGTCAGCAGGCGGCAAAACATTTCCCCGCACGCGGCGGTTCCATCATCAATCTAAGCGCCTTAAACAGCCAACGCAGCACGCCCGGTTCGGTGCTGTGGGCGGCAACCAAAGGCGCGATCGATACCTTGACGCAAGGCCTCGCACGGGAACTTGGGCCACGCAATATTCGCGTCAATGCGTTAGCACCCGGCATTATTTTGACCGAAGGTTTGCTGGCGGCGAAGAAGATGCATCCGGAGTTGAAGGCACAGCTGATTGCCGCTACGCCGCTTGGACGCTTTGGCTTGCCGGAAGATGTGGCGCAAGTCGCGCTGTTTCTGGCATCGGAAGAGGCGGCATATGTTAGCGGTGAACGCGTGCTGATTGCTGGCGGCGTGTAAACTTTACTTTCCACAAGCATAAAAAAAGGGACGCATCAGCGTCCCTTTTTACTTTTAGCGTTTAACGCTTATGCGTCACGACGACGAGGTGCAGCTGCGCCTTCTGGACGCGGGCCACGACCACCTTCACGGCTGAAGCGTCCGCCTTCGCGGCCACCTTCACGACGCTCGGAGAAGCGACGTGGAGCGCCTTCGCCACGTGGAGCACCCTCACCGCGCGGTGCGCCATTGCCACGACGTTCGCCGCCAGCAGATGGACGACGTTCGCTACGCTCGTGCACCGGTGCATCACCCATCAGCTGCATATTCATCGGCTTGTTCAGAATACGCGTACGAGTGAAGTGCTGCAGTACTTCGCCCGGCATGCCTTTCGGCAGCTCGATAGTTGAGTGAGTACCGAACAGCTTAATGTTACCGATGTAACGGCTGCTGATGTCGCCTTCGTTAGCGATCGCGCCAACGATGTGACGAACTTCAACACCATCATCGCGGCCTACTTCAATGCGGTACAGCTGCATTTCGCCAACGTCACGACGTTCACGACGTGGACGATCGCCATCGCGGCTGTCACGGCTTTCGCGTGGACCACGAGAATCACGTGAATCGCGACGCTCACCACGGTCAGGACGATCGCTGAACTCACGACGCGCTGGACGTGGTGCTTCTGGTGGCAGAATCAGTGGACGTTCGCCCTGAGCCATTTTCAGCAGTGCTGCGGCCAGAGTTTCGATATCCAGATCTTCGCCCGGCTGCATTTTGCTCAGCAGTGCGCGGTACTGGTCCAGATCGCTGCTTTCCAGCTGCTGCTGTACTTTAGCCGCGAACTTAGCCAGACGACGCTCACCCAGCAGTTCTGCATTCGGCAGTTCAACTTCTGGAATGGTCAGCTTCATGGTGCGTTCGATGTTGCGCAGCAGACGACGCTCGCGGTTCTCAACGAACAGCAACGCACGACCTGCACGACCTGCACGGCCGGTACGACCGATACGGTGAACGTAAGACTCTGCATCCATTGGGATATCAAAGTTTACGACCAGGCTGATACGCTCAACGTCCAGACCACGTGCGGCAACGTCGGTCGCGATCAGGATGTCAAGACGACCATCTTTCAAACGCTCCAGCGTCTGCTCACGCAGTGCCTGGTTCATGTCACCGTTCAGTGCTGCGCTGTTATAACCGCTGCGCTCCAGCGCTTCGGCCACTTCCAACGTGGCATTTTTGGTACGCACGAAGATGATGGCTGCATCGAAATCTTCTGCTTCCAGGAAGCGAACCAGTGCGTCAGTTTTACGGCCGTAAGCGGTCCAGTAAGACTGAGAAATGTCTGGGCGCGTAGTCAGGCTTGACTGGATGCGCACTTCCTGTGGATCTTTCATGAAGCGCTTGGTGATACGACGAATCGCTTCTGGCATGGTTGCTGAGAACAGCGCGGTCTGATGACCGTCTGGAATCTGCGCCATGATGGTTTCAACGTCTTCGATGAAGCCCATACGCAGCATTTCATCAGCTTCGTCCAGCACCAGACCGCGCAGGTTAGACAGATCTAACGTGCCTCGCTTCAGGTGATCCAGCAGACGACCAGGTGTACCCACAACAACTTGTGGTCCCTGACGCAGTGCGCGCAGCTGAACGTCATAACGTTGGCCGCCGTACAGGGCTACAACGTTAATGCCACGCATGTGTTTAGAGAATTCTGTGACGGCTTCAGCAACCTGTACCGCCAATTCGCGGGTCGGTGCCAGCACCAAAATTTGCGGTGCTTTAACAGTAGGATCAATGTTGTTTAGCAGCGGCAGTGAGAAAGCCGCAGTTTTACCACTACCGGTCTGCGCCATACCCAACACGTCACGGCCAGCCAGCAGGTGAGGAATACACTCAGCCTGGATTGGAGAAGGCTTAACGTAGCCCATACCGTTCAGTGATTCGAGGATGTCGGCGTTCAGGCCAAGGTCAGCAAAAGTGGTTTGAATATCAGTCATGTAGTACACGTGCCTCTTAGATTGCGGCGGCCAGTCTACATAACTCGTCGTGAAAACTTTCAGTCATTTTCATCAAAAAGTGTGAACCGGCTCAAATTAGAAGTTTTGACGAACAGAAAAGCCCTCATCTCTGAAGATGATGACTTTACAGGTATTCAGGCAATAAAAGTTCGTCAGCTATTGCTGGTCAGATTCTGATAAATCGTCTTGTGTCTGGCCGAGTTGCGCCAGTTCCAACAATGCGTATCGGTGCTCAACAAAGTTGTTTACGTTGTTGGCCACCGCCAGTTTGAACAACGCTTTCGCGTCGTCCTTCTCCCCCAGACTTAGGTAGTACTTACCTAAATAGAAGTTGGTTTCACTGAGATGTTCAGCGAGCGAGGTGTTATCCGTTGCGTCCGCCTTGAGACGTTCCATCAGCGTTTTTTCACTGATGTCGCCAAGGTAGAACTCGACAATATTCCATCCCCATTGATCGCGAACCGCTTTGTCATGACGCTGTCTCAGCGTAACTTTTGCCTTGTCGGCATCCATATCGCTTTCAACGAGATAGAGCCAAAGGCTGCGGAATGGATCGTTAGGATCGTCTTGATAAAACGCCAGCAGATCATCTTGCGCTAACTTGTATCGACCGCCGTAATAGAGGGCGATACCACGGTTTAAATGCGCATAGTTGTAAGTTGGATCAAGCTCAAGTACAGAATCAAACGCTTCATAGGCAGCATCAAAGTTGCCTGCCTGCGTTAAGTATATACCGAGATAGTTAAATACCTCAGGCATATCTGGTCTTATAGACAGCGCTTGCGAAAAATCGTTCCGCGCTAGTGCCCTCAGACCCAAACTATCATACAACACTCCGCGCTCATATAATAGCTGTGCGCGTTCATCATCGGTCAGGGCACGACTGGCAAGAATTTGTTCCATGCGCGCTAGGATCACCTCTTGCTGCAGTGTGGGCTGCAAAGGTACTGCCAGAACTTCGTTCTTACGCCAATTGGAGTTGCTGCATCCTGCCAGCGTGATAGCTGTCGCAACAAAACACCAGCGCAAAAAAGGCTTCATTTCCCACTCCCGAATACAAACATTGGGACAACCATCCTGTCATCCTCCTGCTGTGCACAAGGATTCCCGCCCTCGCGATGATCTAAACACCTCTCCCCGCAAAGCAGGGAGAGGTAAATCGGTAAACGCTTACTCGGCGTCAGATGCATCAGATGCAGCGGTAGCAACTTCTTCCGCTGGTTTCTGCTCTGTCGCTTCTTTGATGCTCAGGCGTACACGGCCCTGACGGTCCACTTCCATTACTTTCACTGGAACTTCCTGGCCCATCTGCAGATAGTCGGTCACTTTCTCTACGCGCTTATCGGCGATCTGAGAAATGTGAACCAAACCTTCTTTACCGCCGCCGATTGCCACGAAGGCACCGAAATCAACGATACGTGTCACTTTACCTGAGTAAATGCGGCCAACTTCGATCTCAGCAGTGATCTCTTCGATACGACGAATGGCTTCTTTAGCTTTCAGGCTATCAGTTGCAGCGATCTTCACGGTGCCGTCATCTTCGATTTCGATGGTGGTGCCGGTTTCTTCGGTCAGCGCACGGATAACCGAGCCGCCTTTACCGATGACATCTTTGATCTTGTCTGAACTGATTTTGATGGTGTAAATGCGCGGCGCGAACTCAGAGATTTCCTGACGCGGCGTGCTGATTGCCTGTTCCATCACGCTCAGGATGTGCAGACGCGCACCTTTAGCCTGATTCAGAGCAACCTGCATAATTTCGCGGGTGATGCCTTCGATTTTGATATCCATCTGCAGCGCAGTAATACCATCGCGGCTACCTGCTACTTTGAAGTCCATGTCGCCGAGGTGATCTTCGTCACCCAGGATGTCAGACAGAACCACAAAGTTGTCGGCTTCTTTAACCAGACCCATCGCAATACCGGCTACGGCTGCTTTGATCGGTACGCCAGCGTCCATCAGTGCCAGAGAAGCACCACACACGGAAGCCATTGAAGAAGAACCGTTAGATTCGGTGATTTCTGAAACCACACGCACGGTGTATGGGAAGTCAGCTTGCTTAGGCATTACTGCCAGCACGCCACGCTTCGCCAGACGACCGTGACCAATCTCACGACGCTTCGGTGAGCCAACCATACCGGTTTCTCCCACGCAATACGGAGGGAAGTTGTAGTGGAACAGGAAGCTATCAGTACGCTCGCCCATCAACTCATCCAGATTCTGCGCATCACGTGCGGTACCCAGCGTTGCGGTAACCAGCGCCTGCGTTTCACCACGGGTGAACAGTGATGAACCGTGCGTACGTGGCAGTACGCCAGTGCGCACGTCCAGACCACGAATCATATCTTTCTCACGGCCATCGATACGCGGTTCGCCACGGATGATGCGGCTACGAACAACGCTCTTCTCGAGATCGTGTACGATGTCAGCGATATCGCCAGCGTCCAGCGTCTCATCTTCAGCCTGCAGTGCCGCAATTGTTGCGTCTTTCACTGCGCCAACCTGAGTGTAACGCTCTTGCTTATCAGTGATGCGATAGGCATCGCTGATGCCCGCTTCTGCCAGTGCAGTAACGCGTGCGATCAGTGCATCGTTAGTTGGCAGTGGCTGCCAATCCCAACGTGGTTTACCGGCTTCGGCAACCAGCGCATTAATGTTTTCGATAACGATCTGCTGCTGGTCGTGGCCATATACCACAGCACCCAGCATCTGCTCTTCAGTCAGGATGTCAGCTTCTGATTCCACCATCAGCACCGCGTTCTGGGTACCGGCAACAACCAGGTTCAGACGTGATTCGTTGATTTCATCAGCAGTTGGGTTCAGCACGTACTGGTCATTGATATAACCGACGCGCGCTGCACCGATTGGACCATTGAACGGCAGGCCAGACAGAGCCAGTGCAGCAGATGCACCGATCATCGCAACAATGTCTGGGTTAACCTGTGGGTTAACTGAAACCACGGTCGCAATAACCTGAACTTCGTTAATGAAGCCTTCCGGGAACAGCGGACGAACTGGACGGTCAATCAGGCGTGAGATCAGGGTTTCGCCTTCGCTTGGACGGCCTTCACGACGGAAGAAGCTACCCGGGATACGACCAGCAGCGTAAGTACGCTCCTGATAGTTAACCGTCAGCGGGAAGAAATCCTGACCTGGTTTAGTTTTTTTCTGGCCAACAACGGTAACGAATACAGCAGTGTCATCCATGCTCACCATTACTGCAGCGGTAGCCTGGCGCGCCATCATGCCGGTTTCCAGCGTGACGGTATGCTGACCATATTGGAATTTGCGTACGATCGGGTTCAGCAAAATTTAAGTCCTTAAATTCAGGGGCGCAGCCCACTCTGGCGCGCCGGGGATTACCGATCTTCAGTTGCATCCTCGCGACTAATGACAACCTTAACCGCCCATGCGGTAAAGCCTCTCATTAGCCGCGCGAACCTCTGCAAGCAAAGATCACTCTCTGCAACAATACATGAGTTTGGTCCGGATTGCTGCGGATTGCTCGAAAAAAGGGGCCATAAAGGCCCCCTTTTCGCGAAACTCGCACAAATCTGATCGTCAGATGCGTTTTTTTGCATAGTGCATGCGCTACACCCTTGATCAGATTCTTCAGACTTAGCGACGCAGACCCAGGCTTTCGATCAGACCGGTGTAGCGAGCAACGTCTTTACGCTTCAGGTAGTCCAGCAGCTTACGACGCTGAGATACCATGCGCAGCAGACCGCGACGGCTGTGGTGATCTTTCTTGTGCTCAGAGAAGTGACCCTGCAGGTGGTTAATCTGAGCAGTCAGCAGAGCAACCTGAACTTCAGTTGAACCGCTGTCGTTGGTACCACGACCGTATTTAGCAACGATCTCTGCTTTAGCTTCTACGCTTAGAGACATAATAAACTCCAGTAAATAATGAATGTATGGGTGCCGATCTCTAATTCAGCAGCCCGCTTTTAAAGCCGCGCCATTCTACTCTTCGCCTGATAGCAACGCAAATGCGCCGTTAGGTCAAATGCGAGAGGATTGATTACGCAGGAAATTCTACCACCAGACGACGCGGCGCCACGCGCCCATCCTCGGCGATTTCGGCCATACCAATGAATTTGTGCTCATTACCTTCAGTCACGCGCACCAATCCCTGTTCCGGCGCATCCGCCACCTGAACCGGCATACCCTGTTTAAAATAAGCCGCCACCGCAGGCAGCAAATTCACAATCGGGAACTCTTCTGCCGGGCTATCCATCGGCAGCAATAACGCATCGAGCGCGCTGTAATCTGGCGTTTCTGCCATATTGACGGTGGCCGCCACGTCCTGCAGCTGCTCGAGCGTCACCATTCTTTCGATCGGATAACGCGCCACTTGCAGACGACGCAGCATGATAACGTGCGCACCGCAGCCAAGGCGCTCACCGAGATCATCGATGATAGTGCGGATGTAAGTGCCTTTAGAGACGTGAATCTCCAGCTCAAGCTCATCACCTTCCCAGCGAATAAACTGCAGCTCAAACACTTTGATCGGGCGCGCTTCACGCGGCACGGTAATGCCTTCACGTGCGTACTCATACAGCTTGCGTCCCTGGTACTTCAGCGCGGAGAACATGGTCGGCACCTGCATGGTGTCGCCACGAAAATAGTCCAGCGCCGCGTCCAGTGCCGCCTGATCAAAAGTAATCGCACGCGTCTCAACAATATTGCCGTCGGCATCAGACGTATCGGTGCGTTCACCCAAGCGAGCAATGACGCGATAACGCTTGTCAGAATCGAGCAGATACTGCGAAAACTTGGTGGCTTCGCCGAGGCAAACCGGCAGCATGCCGGTCGCCAGTGGATCGAGGGCGCCGGTGTGGCCCGCTTTATTCGCATTGAACAGACGCTTTACTTTCTGCAGCACATCATTGGAAGAGGCGCCTTGATGCTTATCCAGCAGAAACACACCGTGGACGTCGCGACCGCGACGACGAGGACGACTCATTAGTCCCCCTTGTCATCTTCCGCCGGGCTATCGCCACGACGCTCAACATCGCTCTTAATGACATTGCTGACCAGGTTCGACATGCGCATACCTTCGATCAGCGAGTTGTCGTAGAAGAAGGTCAGCTCCGGCACGATACGCAAACGCATAGCTTTGCCCACCAGCGTACGGATATAGCCAGAGGCTTCTTTCAGCGCCTTCAGGCCGTTTTGTACCGCTTCTTCATCTTTGTCATTCAAAAAGGTCACAAACACCTTAGCATAGGCGAGATCGCGCGACACTTCGACGCCCGAAACTGTCACCATCATACCAAGACGTGGATCTTTAATTTCGCGCTGCAGGATGATTGCAATCTCTTTCTGCAACTCCTGAGAAACGCGCTGTGGGCGGCCAAATTCTTTTGCCATTATTTCTTTCTCCCAAATAATTCGGGAGGCCAGAGGCCTCCCAAATTGCAACACATCAAATGATGATCAATCGATGGTGCGTTTAATTTCAATCACTTCGAACACTTCGATCATATCGCCAACGCGAACGTCGTTGTAGTTCTTCACGCCGATACCACATTCCATGCCGTTACGAACTTCGTTAACGTCATCTTTGAAGCGGCGCAGAGATTCCAGCTCGCCTTCATAGATAACCACGTTGTCACGCAATACGCGGATTGGGTTGTGACGTTTGATGTTACCTTCGGTGACCATACAGCCCGCGATGGCACCAAACTTCGGTGATTTGAACACGTCACGTACCGCAGCCAGACCGATAATCTGCTGTTTAAACTCTGGAGCCAGCATACCGCTCATTGCTGCTTTCACTTCGTCGATCAGATTATAGATGACGGAGTAGTAACGCAGGTCAACGTTTTCAGCGTCAATCACGCGGCGAGCAGAAGCATCAGCACGCACGTTGAAGCCGAGAATGATAGCGTTGGATGCTGCAGCCAGCGTTGCGTCGGTTTCGGTGATACCACCTACGCCTGAACCGATGATGCGCACTTTCACTTCGTCGGTAGAGAGTTTCAGCAGCGAATCAGAGATGGCTTCAACAGAACCCTGTACGTCAGATTTCAGTACGATGTTGAGCTCAGACACTTCGCCTTCAGTCATGTTGGCGAACATGTTCTCCAACTTAGACTTCTGCTGACGCGCCAGCTTAACTTCACGGAATTTGCCCTGACGATACAGTGCAACTTCACGCGCTTTCTTCTCATCACGTACGACAGTCGCTTCATCACCTGCGGCCGGCACACCGGACAGACCCAGGATTTCCACTGGAATGGATGGACCCGCTTCCAGCACTTCACGACCCAGTTCGTCACGCATCGCACGTACACGGCCGTATTCGAAGCCGCACAGCACGATATCGCCTTTATTCAGCGTACCTTCACGTACCAGCACGGTAGCAACCGGACCACGACCTTTGTCGAGGAACGATTCAATGACCACGCCGCTCGCCATACCTTCACGGATAGCAGAGAGTTCCAGTACTTCTGCTTGAAGCAGAATTGCATTCAGCAGGTCGTCAATACCGGTACCGGCTTTCGCGGATACGTTAACGAACATGTTCTCACCGCCCCACTCTTCCGGAAGAATTCCGTATTGGGTCAGTTCGTTCTTAACGCGGTCTGGATCAGCATCTGGCTTATCGATTTTGTTGACCGCAACAACCACTGGCACACCGGCTGCTTTCGCATGCTGGATAGCTTCAACGGTCTGAGGCATCACGCCATCATCAGCAGCAACAACCAGGATAACGATATCCGTGGCCTGCGCACCACGAGCACGCATTGCGGTAAACGCGGCGTGGCCCGGGGTATCGAGGAAGGTGATCATACCGTTGTCAGTTTCAACGTGGTAAGCACCGATATGCTGGGTAATACCACCCGCTTCGCCTGATGCCACCTTCGTTGAACGAATGTAGTCAAGCAGAGAGGTTTTACCGTGGTCAACGTGACCCATGATAGTCACGACCGGAGCACGAGACTCTTGCGCAGCATCGGTATCACGATCGTCCATTACCGCTTCTTCCAGCTCATTCTCGCGGCGCAGGATCACTTTATGACCCATCTCTTCCGCGACCATCTGAGCGGTTTCTTGATCGATAACCTGGTTGATGGTCGCCATGGCGCCCATCTTCATCATCGCTTTAACGACCAGAGAACCTTTGATCGCCATTTTGTTGGCCAGTTCAGCAACGGTGATAGTTTCACCGATGACGACATCGCGGTTAACAGCCTGAGCTGGCTTGTTGAAGCCCTGCTGCAGGGTGCTTGGCTTACGATGTTTGCCGCCTTTGCCGCCACGAACCTGCGCACGCGCTTCTTCGCGATCGGTTTTGGCTTCAGAATGCTTGTTGCCTTTCTTCACCGGGCGAGCTGCTTTGGTGGTGCGAGCACGTGCACGGCCAGCTTCAACCTGGCGATCGTTCTCGTCTTCAGCCTGACGGGCGTGAGTTGAGGTAGTGACGTGATAGTCGCCTTTATCCTCTTCTTCAGGTTTGGCCCATTCAACAGCTTTTTCTTCAGCCAGGCGGCGGGCTTCTTCAGCCACGCGGCGCGCATCTTCTTCCAGCTTACGGCGTGCTTCTTCTTCTGCTTTACGTTTCAGTTCGGCAGCTTCTGCTTCACGACGGGCTTTATCAGACTGCGCAGCCTTGGCTACTACGTCGGTAGGTTGATTAGTCAATTTCTCTTTTTCCGCTGCTTCACGTTTGGCCTTGTCAGCGGCTTCGCGCTTGGCTTTATCTTCGGCTTCACGTTGCGCTTTCTGTTCAGCTTCGCGACGGGCTTGTTCTTCCGCCTCGCGACGCGCCTGCTCTTCCGCTTCACGCTGCGCCTCGGCTTCCGCTTCTGCCTGAGCTTGCTCAGACTCTGCGTCGCCTTTCACGTATGTGCGCTTTTTGCGGACTTCAATTTGTACCGACTTACTTTTACCCCCGGTGACGGGAATATTCAAGGTGCTGCGCGTCTTGCGCTGCAAAGTCAGCTTGCTTGAACCGGTCTGACCGTGCTCACGATTCAGGTGAGACAGTAAGGTTTCTTTCTCTTGCTGGGACACCGCATCGTTCTCAGACTTACGGATCCCTGCATCAGCAAATTGCTGTACCAGGCGATCGACCGGGGTCTGAATTTCGGCGGCCAGCGATTTTACGGTTACATCTGTCATGCTGTTCCTTCCTGTTATTACGCGTCATCGCCGAACCAGCAGATATTACGTGCAGCCATAATCAGCGCACCGGCTTTCTCGTCATCCAGCCCTTCAATATCTGTCAGATCGTCAACACCTTGCTCAGCGAGATCTTCCAGCGTGCAAACGCCTTTCGCCGCCAGGCGATACGCCAGCGCACGATCCAAGCCCTCAAGATTCAGAAGATCCTCAGCGGGCTCCTGATTACCAAGGCTCTCTTCTTTCGCTAATGCCAAGGTAGTTAACGCATTTTTTGCTCGTTCACGCAGGGCTTCAATGGTCTCTTCATCGAGGCCGTCGATTTCCAGCAGCTCGTTGATTGGCACATAAGCCAATTCTTCCAGCGAAGAGAAGCCCTCTTCCACCAGAATGGTGGCGAACTCTTCGTCGATGTCGAGATGTTTGGTGAACATATCGATCGCTGCATGGGCTTCAGCTTGGTGCTTGGCCTGCAGATCATCGACGGTCATCACGTTCAGTTCCCAACCGCTCAGTTGGGAAGCCAGACGCACGTTTTGGCCGTTACGGCCGATCGCCTGAGCCAGATTGCCGGCTTCAACAGCGATATCCATGGTGTGATTGTCTTCATCCACCACAATTGACGCCACATCGGCTGGCGCCATAGCGTTGATAACGAACTGCGCCGGGTTGTCGTCCCACAGCACAATGTCGATACGCTCGCCACCCAGCTCGCTTGAAACCGCCTGGACACGCGCACCGCGCATACCGACGCAAGCGCCCACTGGATCAATACGTTTATCGTTGGTCTTCACCGCGATTTTGGCGCGTGAACCCGGATCGCGCGCTGCCGCTTTGATCTCGATAACTTCTTCGCCAATTTCTGGCACCTCAATGCGGAACAACTCGATCAGCATCTCTGGCTTAGAACGGGTGACAAACAGCTGCGCGCCACGCGCTTCAGGGCGAACGGCGTACAGCACGCCGCGGATACGGTCACCTGGACGGAAGTTTTCACGCGGCAGCATGTCTTCACGCACAATCACGGCTTCAGCATTGCTGCCGAGGTCCAGTGAAATGTTGTCGCGGTTCACTTTCTTCACCACGCCGGTGATGATTTCACCTTCGTGTTGACGGAACTGATCAACCACCATCGCGCGCTCAGCTTCACGTACTTTTTGTACGATAACCTGCTTAGCAGTTTGGGTGGTGATACGGTCGAAGGTGACAGATTCAATCTGATCTTCGACAAATTCGCCCAGATTGAACGCTTCGTCTTCATAACGAGCTGCATCCAGCGTGATCTCGCGAGTCGGCTGCGTGACTTCTTCCACAATCTGCCAGCGACGGAAGGTGTCGAAATCGCCGCTGCGGCGATCGATGCTGACACGCACTTCGATCTCTTGCTCATACTTCTTTTTGGTCGCAGTGGCCAAAGCGCTCTCCAGCGCTTCGAAGATTTTCTCACGCGGCAGGGCTTTTTCGTTAGAAACGGCTTCTACTACAGCTAAGATCTCTTTGTTCATCCTGGTTAGCCTCAATCCGGACTTTTAAAAGTGGGGGACCAGGTTCGCTTTCTGAATGTTGCTCAGCGCGAACACTTCATCGTTACCCTCAACGGTCACCGTGATCATCTCGCCTTCAACAGACTTGATGATACCCTGCCATTTACGGCGGTTTTGTACGGCCATGCGTAGTACCAGGCTCACCTCGTCACCGGCAAAACGTGCATAGTGTTCAGCAGTGAAAAGAGGACGTTCGAGACCCGGCGAGGAAACTTCAAGGTTGTAAGCCACGGTAATTGGATCTTCCACATCCATTACTGCGCTAACCTGGTGGCTAACATCGGCGCAATCATCAACATTGATACCCTCTTCACTATCAATATAGATGCGCAGGGTTGATGTGCGACCACGAATAAACTCAATACCGACTAATTCGTAGCCAAGCGCTTCTACTGGAGCAGAGATCAACTCTGTCAATTTTTGCTCTAATGTGGACAAGCCCACCCCCAAGACATAAAAAAAGGGCCTATAGCCCAGTGTTTCGATTTCCTGATAACAAAAAACCCCGAATATTCGGGGCTTTTTGTGACTGGACCCTGTACGCCGCATAGCGGCTTCGGAGCACAATCCAAAAGAATTTTTTTCAAAAATCACTGAGATTGCGTCCGTCGATGCATACAGTATATTTGAAAAAGAACTCTAAGGGAAAGTGGTTGCGGGGGCCGGATTTGAACCGACGACCTTCGGGTTATGAGCCCGACGAGCTACCAGGCTGCTCCACCCCGCGTCCGAAAACGTGGCGAATAATACGCCGACCTTGCAAAAAATGCAAGTTAAACTGAGATTTGGTACCGAGGACGGGACTTGAACCCGTAAGCCCTTTCGAGCACTACCACCTCAAGGTAGCGTGTCTACCAATTTCACCACCTCGGTACATCACTAGACTGCGACGTTGTTTTATCGCACTACAGCGTTGACGATCTTACTGCGGAATATCATTGCCCGGCGTTGCCGGTTTAGCTGGCTGAGTCTGCTGTTCAGACTGCACCGGCGCAGTGAGGTTATCCCACTCGCTACCTTTGGCTGTTTTATTACTGTTCAGGTTACCCAGAACCAAGCTGATGATGAAGAACAACGTAGCCAGTACCGCGGTCATGCGAGTCATAAAGTTGCCAGACCCATTAGAACCGAACAGCGTACCAGAAGCGCCCGCACCGAATGAGGCTCCCATATCAGCGCCTTTGCCTTGCTGCAGCATGATCAAACCTACGAGGCCAATCGCTACAATAAGGAAAACAACTAACAGAGCTTCGTACATAATCAACCTGTTTCCTTGCGCGTTATCTGCACAGTTAAAGCTTCAACCAATATCGATGGGGAGTCTCGTCATCACCCATCAGAAGCGGGTGTGAATACTAACCAAAGGCACATACCTCTGCAAGTGCAATTTTCACCATCGCTTTCGATTGCGGAAAAAAGCACCACCCCGGTGATTTTGCAGGCGGAAAGTACAAAATCTCTCCGCCTGAAACACCTTAAACCGCTTTTACTGCATCCGCGATTTTGTGCGCCAGCGCGCTGACCTGCGCCTCATCTTCGCCTTCTACCATCACACGAATCAGTGGCTCTGTGCCGGATTTGCGCAGCAACACACGACCACGCCCCGCCAGCGTTTTTTCTGCTTCTGCGGTCACGGCTTTCACGCTCTCGCTTTCCAGTGGATCGTGCTCGCCAGCGAAACGCACATTGACCAAAATCTGCGGCAGCATTTTCATGCCGCTGCACAGATCGTGAAGCGTCATATGGTTGCGCACGATTGCAGTGAGCACTTGCAAACTTGCCACGATGCCGTCGCCGGTGGTGGTTTTATCCAGCAGAATCACATGACCGGAGTTTTCCGCGCCTAAACGCCAGCCCTTCTCCTGCATTTTTTCCAGCACGTAGCGGTCGCCCACTTTCGCACGGGTAAATGGAATACCCAGCTGTTTCAGCGCCAGTTCCAGACCCATGTTACTCATCAGCGTGCCGACCACGCCGCCGCGCAATTGGCCCTGACGCAGCCCTTCGCGTGCAATGATGTAGAGAATCTGATCGCCATCGACTTTGTGACCTAAATGGTCAACCATCATGATGCGGTCGCCATCGCCGTCGTAAGCCAGTCCGAGATCGGCCTTCTCTTCCAACACGCGATGCTGCAGCAGACGCAAATCGGTCGCACCGCAATCTTTGTTGATGTTCATGCCATCCGGCTGCACGCCGATAGCAATCACCGTCGCACCCAGCTCACGCAGCACATTCGGCGCAATGTGGTAAGTCGCGCCGTTAGCGCAATCAACCACAATCTTCAGCCCATTCAGGCTCAGCTCGCTGGGGAACGTCCCTTTGCAGAATTCGATGTAACGACCTGCAGCATCGACAATGCGACTGGCGCGGCCCAGTTCAGCTGACTCCACGCAGGTGATCGGCTTTTCCATCTCCAGCTCAATGGCTTCTTCGACTTCGTCCGGCAGCTTGGTGCCTTCAGCAGAGAAGAATTTGATGCCATTGTCGTCGAAGGGATTATGCGAAGCCGAAATCACAATGCCGGCTTCAGCGCGGAAAGTGCGTGTCAGATAAGCAATAGCAGGTGTCGGCATCGGACCGGTGAAGGCTGCAGATAATCCCGCCGCCGCCAGACCCGCTTCCAGCGCCGATTCCAGCATATAGCCTGAAATACGCGTATCTTTACCAATCAATACTTTGCGTGAACCCTGACGCGCCAGCACCTTACCGGCCGCCCAGCCCAACTTGAGAACAAAATCAGGGGTAATCGGTGCTTCACCGACTTTGCCGCGAATACCATCTGTACCGAAATATTTACGATTACTCATGCCTTTATCCTTTTGCTCTCCGTGTCGCTTCGACGACGCGCATCGCTTCGACAGTCTCTTTCACATCATGCACGCGAATAATTTGCGCCCCTTGCATGGCGGCAATTACCGCACAGCTGAGGCTTCCGGTCAGGCGCTGCGCCGGACCGACATTTAGCAACTGACCAACCATCGACTTCCGCGACATCCCGACCAACAGCGGTAAGCCGTAATGGTGGAAATGGCTCAGATTGGCCAGCAGTTCATAGTTGTGGCTGAGATTCTTACCGAAACCGAAGCCAGGATCGAGCAGCAGATTATCTTTTTTGATACCGGCTGCTTCACATCGCGCAATCTGCGCAGCGAAGTAAGCGTCCACTTCGCTCACGATGTGGCTATATTCCGGTGCCTGCTGCATGGTGCGCGGTTCACCTTGCATGTGCATCAAACACACCGGCAAACCGGTTTCTGCTGCCGCTGCCAGCGCGCCCGGTTCGGACAGGGAACGAATGTCATTGATGATGTGAGCGCCCACTCGCGCCGCTTCACGAATCACTTCTGGTTTGGAAGTATCGACGGAAATCCACACCTCAAAACGCTGCGCGATGGCCTCCACCACCGGAATGACGCGTGCCAGCTCTTCCTCCACGCTGACTTCATCAGCGCCCGGACGCGTTGATTCACCGCCCACATCAATGATGGTGGCACCGGCGTTCACCATTTCATTGGTGTGCGTCAGCGCATCGATCAGCGTGTTGTGGCTTCCACCATCAGAGAAAGAGTCCGGCGTGACATTCAAAATGCCCATCACATGGGGAAAAGAGAGATCGAGATGGGAATCACGGGCGAACAACTTCATGGCGAGAATCTCCTTGAGGAATCACTGAATCGCAGAATGTAAAAAACCCCGGACTTGCCGGGGTTTGCATTGTAACAAGTATTGCGGCTGCAAATCTGGCGCAGAGCAACGCATCCCGCCAGGACGCTATCACATGATCTTGTCTGAACCCGGTGTTTTCGGGTCATCAACAGGACGTGGAGCCTGCGTAGAGTCGCCATTACCCACAGCAACTTTCGCCTCTTCCCAACCTGCTGGTGGACGCACTTCACGGCGTGCCATCAGATCGCTGATTTGCGGTGCATCGATGGTCTCATACTTCATCAGCGCGTCTTTCATCGCGTGAAGGATGTCCATGTTTTCATTCAGAATACGGCGTGCACGCTGATAGTTGGTATCGATAAGGTGTTTAACTTCCTGATCGATAATGCGCGCCGTTTCATCTGACATGTGTTTTGCTTTCGCCACTGAACGACCGAGGAATACTTCACCCTCTTCTTCAGCGTAAAGCAATGGACCCAGCTTCTCAGAGAAGCCCCACTGCGTAACCATGTTGCGCGCTACGCTGGTTGCCATTTTAATGTCAGATGAAGCACCGGTAGAAACATAGTCCGGACCATAAATGATCTCTTCCGCCAGACGTCCGCCGTAAGCCACAGAAATACGGCTTTCCAGCTTCTGACGGTTGGCGCTGATTTCATCGCCCACTGGCAAGAAGAAGGCCACACCCAGAGCACGACCACGCGGGATGATGGTGACCTTGTGCACCGGATCGTAACCCGGAACCAGCGTACCGACGATCGCGTGACCCGCTTCATGATAGGCCGTCGATTCTTTCTGCTCTTCGGTCATCACCATGGAGCGACGTTCTGCACCCATCATGATTTTGTCTTTGGCTTTTTCAAACTCAACCATCGAAACCACACGCTTGTTGCCGCGAGCAGCAAACAGCGCAGCTTCGTTGACCAGGTTAGCCAAATCCGCACCGGAGAAGCCAGGCGTACCACGTGCGATGACTGAAGGATCCATATCGGTTGCCAGCGGCACACGACGCATATGGACTTTCAGAATCTGCTCACGACCACGCACGTCTGGCAGACCGACGACAACCTGACGGTCAAAGCGGCCTGGACGCAGCAGCGCCGGGTCAAGTACGTCTGGACGGTTAGTTGCCGCGATAACGATGATGCCTTCATTACCTTCAAAGCCATCCATCTCAACCAGCATCTGGTTCAGCGTTTGTTCACGTTCATCGTGACCACCGCCTAAACCTGCGCCACGCTGACGGCCAACCGCATCGATTTCATCGATAAAGATGATGCACGGCGCAGCTTTCTTCGCTTGTTCGAACATGTCACGCACACGAGATGCACCAACACCGACAAACATTTCAACGAAGTCAGAACCGGAAATAGTAAAGAACGGTACTTTGGCTTCGCCAGCAATCGCTTTCGCCAGCAGCGTTTTACCGGTACCCGGAGGGCCGACCATCAGGACGCCTTTCGGGATTTTACCGCCCAGTTTCTGGAAACGGCTCGGCTCACGCAGATACTCAACCAGCTCACCCACTTCTTCTTTGGCCTCATCACAACCGGCCACGTCAGCAAAAGTGGTTTTGATCTGATCTTCGGTCAGCATGCGGGCTTTGCTCTTGCCGAAGGACATCGCGCCCTTGCCGCCGCCGCCCTGCATCTGCCGCATAAAGAAGATCCACACGCCAATCAGCAGCAGCATTGGGAACCATGAGATGAAGATGGAAGCCAGCAGGCTTGGTTCTTCAGGCGGTTCGCCAACTACTTTGACGTTTTTGGTCAACAGGTTATCGAGTAACTTAGGATCGTTGACGGGGATATAGGTGGTGTATTTATTGCTGTCTTTTTTGACAACGTTAATCTCACGCCCGTTAATTCGTGCCTCGCGGACCTGATCTTGGTTCACTTCCGATAGGAAAGTTGAATAATCAACCCTACGGCCATTCGACTCGCTGGGCCCAAAGCTCTGGAATACAGACATCAGCACGACCGCGATGACTAACCAGAGAATCAGGTTTTTCGCCATGTCACTCAAGGGATTAACCTCATATTACAACGATGTTAACAGACAGCGTAGGGTACTATAGTTCCTTCATACCTGGAATCGCAGTGCGGATGATTTTGCTTGTTTACCCTGAAACTCAGAATTACACATCAGAGTAAACGCATTGGTCGTCTTGCTTTGATTCCGGCAATTCGGGCTAAAGTTTGCGCCCCGTCGCCACAATGTACACTTCGCGCGAACGTAATCGCGAAGCGTCCGGCTTACGAATTTTCACTTTCGTAAACAGGGAGCGAATTTCCCGCAGGTATTCATCGAAGCCATCTCCCTGAAACACTTTCACGACAAAACTGCCGCCTGGGGCCAGGATATCCCGACACATTTCCAGCGCCAATTCTACCAAATACATCGAACGTGGAATATCAACCGCAGGTGTACCGCTCATGTTGGGTGCCATATCAGACATCACCACCTGCACCTTTTGGTCGCCTACGCGCTCCAGTAAGGCGTTAAGTACCGCCTCATCTCGAAAATCGCCCTGCAAAAAATCAACGCCGACAATTGGATCCATTGGTAACAGATCGCAGGCGATGATACGACCACTTGATCCGATAAGCTGAACCACATATTGCGACCAACCGCCGGGTGCCGCACCGAGATCAACAACTGTCATCCCGGGTTTGAAAATCTTGTCACCCTGCTGAATTTCTTCAAGTTTAAACCAGGCACGCGAACGTAACCCTTTTTTCTGTGCCTGCAGCACATATTTATCGCTAAAGTGTTCCTGTAGCCAGCGACTGGAACTGGCCGAACGCTTTTTACCCGTCATAATTTTTCCAATTAAATCGTCATCGTAGCGATAAATCAGCACGCAATGGTCGCGTTGATTTGGCGATATACCCGAGATGGCGGTAGAATGAACCGTTTTCAATCCCTGAGTAAGCAAAAAATACGATGAATCTGAGTACCAAACAAAAACAGCACCTGAAAGGCCTTGCCCATCCGCTTAAGCCGGTTGTCATGCTGGGCGGTAATGGCCTGACCGAAGGCGTGCTCGCCGAAATCGAACTGGCGCTCGAGCATCACGAATTGATCAAGGTAAAAATTGCCTCGGAAGATCGTGAAACTAAGCAGCTGATCGTGGACGCTATCGTGCGTGAGACTAAAGCAGGCAACGTACAGGTAATCGGCAACACGCTGGTGCTGTATCGCCCTGCCAAAGAGCGTAAAATTACTCTTCCGCGTTAATCATGCCTTTAAAGGCGGCGACGGGCAAAGAAAGTGCCACGCTCCTGCATGTGATAAAAGGCCGCAATGCGGCCTTTTTCCTTTCTTTACAAAATGCAGCGACATATTGCAAAGCGTAGCAATATCTTAAAGGTATTCCACCTTCAGGACTTCATATTCCACATCCCCGCCCGGGGTTTTCACAATCGCGACATCGTCTGCTGATTTTCCAACCAATCCACGCGCCATCGGCGAGTTCACCGAAATCAGGTTCTGTTTGAAGTCCGCTTCATCGTCACCCACGATGCGATAGGTGAACTCTTCATCCGTATCTACATTGAGGATGGTCACAGTAGCGCCAAAAATCACGCGACCGGTTTTCGGCATGGCAGTCACATCAATGACTTGCGCATTAGAAAGCTTGGCTTCGATCTCCTGAATACGACCCTCGCAGAAACCCTGTTCTTCGCGAGCCGCATGATATTCGGCATTCTCTTTCAAATCGCCGTGCTCACGGGCTGTGGCGATGGAGGCGATAATGCGCGGACGCTTCACGGATTTCAGTTCGTTCAGCTCTTCGCGTAGCTTCTCAGCGCCTTTCAACGTCATCGGAATCTGATTCATTTTGGCTCCTCGTCATCTATCCTGGTTAACGGCGTCATCCTGACCGGTGACAGCAGAAAACTGCTTCTGCGGCGCGTTACCTCTTTTCACAAGCAAAAGAAGCCTGACCGGGAAAGCTTTCCGGGTCAGGTTCGGTTTTGCATTTTGATACGTATTTTACCCCAGAGTTCCCTGTGGGTCATCGTTTACTTTGCACCGTCCGGGGACGTAGTATTGACGCCCTCACCCGTCAGTTACCGCGAGATTATGCGATTTTCACGACTTGTTACCGGATTAACCTGTGCGTTTATGCTGCAGGCACAAGCAGCCCCCGTTGATGAATACATGCAGTATTTGCCAGACGGCGCAAACCTGGCGCTGATGGTACAAAAAGTGGGCGCATCCACCCCAATAATCGATTATCACGGCAAACAGATGGCGTTACCGGCCAGCACCATGAAAGTGGTGACAGCGCTGGCGGCTTTGTTAGAACTCGGACCCGATTTCCGTTTCCAGACCACCATGGAGACCAAAGGTGCAGTTAACGATGGCACCTTGAATGGCGATTTAGTGGCGCGTTTTGGCGGCGATCCCACGCTGGGTCGCCAGGATCTGCGCAACATGGTTGCCGCGCTGAAAAAGCAGGGCATCACCCATATCAAGGGCAACCTGGTGATCGACACCTCGGTGTTTGCCAGCCACGATATGGCGCCAGGCTGGCCGTGGAACGATCTGACACAGTGCTTCAGCGCGCCGCCGGGCGCGGCAATCGTCGATAAAAACTGTTTCTCGGTTTCGCTGTATAGCGCCAATACGCCGGGCGAAAACGCCTTTGTGCGTATCGCTTCCTATTATCCGGCCCACATGTTTAGTCAGGTGCGCACCATCGGTCGCAACAGCGGTGACGGACAATATTGCGAGCTGGATGTCGTACCAGGCGAGCTCAATCGCTACACCTTAACCGGCTGCATGCGCCAACGTTCAGAGCCGCTGCCGCTGGCATTTGCCGTGCAGGATGGTGCTGCGTGGGCCGGTGAGATTCTTAAAGCCGAATTGCGCGCCGCCGACATTGATTACAGCGGGCATCTGGTTCGCCAGTCGCAAGTGACGTCGCCGGGAACCGTGTTGGCTTCAACGCAATCTGCGCCGCTGCACACGCTGCTGCACACCATGCTGAAGAAGTCGGACAATATGATTGCCGATACCGTGTTCCGCACCATCGGCCATCACTACTTCAACGTGCCGGGCACCTTCCGCGCGGGTTCGGATGCGGTACGTCGCATTCTGCGCGAAAAAGCCGGTGTCGATCTCGGCAACAGCATTCAGGTCGATGGTTCCGGCCTGTCGCGTCATGACCTGATCGCGCCAGACACCATGATGCAAGTACTGCAATACATTGCGAAAAATGATTCAACGCTGAATTACATTTCGATGTTGCCGCTGGCCGGTTACGACGGCACGCTGCAATATCGCGGCGGTCTGCACGAAGCAGGACTGGATGGCAAAGTATCGGCGAAAACCGGTTCGCTGCAGGGCGTCTATAATCTGGCAGGATTCATCACCACCTCCAGCGGCGCGCGCGTCGCCTTTGTCCAGTTCCTGTCCGGCTATGCTGTGCCGCCGGAAGATCAGAAAACGCGCCGCATTCCGCTGGTACGTTTTGAGAGCCGCCTCTATACGGATATCAACAAGAACAACTGATGAAACTGCTAATTGTTGAAGATGACGCACTATTGCAATCGGGCCTTGCGCAGGCACTAACCTCTCAGGGCTACGCCATCGACTGCGCCAGCACGGCCGCAGAGAGCAATGCGCTGCTGCGTAGCGGGCAATACAGCCTGATCGTGCTCGATCTCGGCTTGCCGGATCGCGATGGTGCTTCGCTGCTGCGTCAATGGCGACGCGACGGCATTGCGGTGCCGGTGCTGATCCTCACGGCGCGCGATGCGCTGGAGGATCGCGTTGATGGTCTGGATGCCGGCGCTGATGATTATCTGGTGAAGCCGTTTGCACTGGTCGAGTTACAGGCACGCGTGCGAGCGCTGATTCGCCGTTATCAGGGCCACAGCGATAACCTGCTGCAGCAAGGCGATCTGACGCTCAATCTCAGTTCGCAGCAGGTCTTGCTGGAAGCGATCCCGCTGGAGATCACGCCAAAAGAGTTCGCGTTGCTCACCCGCTTACTGATGCGCGTGGGGCAAAACGTGCACCGCGAAACGCTGCAGCAGGATCTCTACAGCTGGAATGACGATCCCGGTTCCAACACCCTTGAAGTTCACATCCACAATTTACGTCGCAAGCTCGGGAAAGATCGCATCAAAACCGTGCGCGGCGTCGGTTACCGTCTGGAAATCCGCGAATGAACAGCATGCGTCAGCGGTTACTGATTATGCTGGCGCTGATTCTCCTCACCTGTCAGGTGATGAGCGCCATCTGGCTGTGGCATGAAAGCCGCGAGCAGATCAGTTTTTTGGTCAACGAAACGCTCTCGGCGCAGGCGCGAAACGATCGCGTGGAAAACGAGATTCGTGAGGCGATTGCCTCGTTGCTGCTGCCTTCCTTAGTGATGGTCGCCCTCACTTTGATGCTGTCGTTTTGGGCGATAAACTGGATTATCCGTCCGCTGAAATCGCTGCAAGACAGCCTTGCGCATCGTTCAGCGGATAATCTAACGCCATTGCCGATCTACTCCGAAATGGATGAGATCGTGGCGGTAACCACTTCGATCAACCAATTGTTTTCACGCCTCGATCACACCTTACAGCAGGAACGCCTGTTTACCGCCGATGCCGCGCACGAGTTGCGTACGCCGCTGGCCGGATTGCGCCTGCATCTCGAGCTGCTCCACCAGCAGAACGTGCCGCAGAGCGAGATGCTGATTGAACGCATCGATCAGCTGATGCACACCGTGGAACAGCTTTTAATGTTATCGCGCGCCGGACAAGCGCTGGCGGGCGGTCACTATCAGCAGTTGCAGTGGCAACAAGACATCATGCAACCGCTGAAACCAGAAATGGCCGAGATGTATCAACAGCGTCAGCAAATTGTGCATTGGCCGCAGAATAACGATGTACCGCAGCAAGGCGAAGCGGTGCTGCTGCGCCTGATGCTGCGCAATCTGCTGGAAAACGCCTCGCGCTATAGCCCGGAAGGCAGTGAAGTCGCAGTGAAGATGCAGCAGGACAAGCAGCAGGTGATTATCGAAGTATGGGATCAAGGTCCGGGCATTGAAGCCGCCGCGGCGGAAGAGCTCACGCAGGCGTTTCGTCGTCGCGATCAGCGTTACGGCGGCAGCGGTTTGGGTCTGAATATCGTACTGCGCATCGTGCAGATGCATCGCGGCAGGCTGGAATTGGTCAATCGTGAAGATCGCAGCGGGCTGATTGCCCGCTGCTATTTACCGCATCAACTAATTGGCTAAACGCCGTTAGAAGTGGGTATTCAGGCTCATAAAGTAAGTACGACCGGATTCGTTGTAAGTATTGGCGCCGGCACCATACAGATAAGAGTTGGTGTTGGCGTTACCGGTGGTTTGCGCATTACCTTCGCGATAGTGACGTTTATCGAACAGGTTATCGATGCCCACCGTGACGCTGGCGTACTTGTTGATATCGTAAGTACCGCTCATGCCGATAATTGAGTAAGGACTCACTTTATCCGTTGCGCTGCCGGTAGAAAGATTCCCTTTGTAATCATACTTCTTCGGCGTCTGCGTGCCGTACCAGGTCAGCGTGGTTTGCAGCGACAGATCCTGCGTCGCCTGCCAGCTCAGCGTCGAGTTCAGCGTGTACTCCGGAATCACCGATAAACGATCGCCGGTCTCTTTGTTCTTACTCTGCAGCATATAAGTGAAGTTATTGTTCCACGTCACGCTGTCGGAGAACGGCACGTTGACGGTGCCTTCCAGCCCTTCCACCACCGCTTTCGGTACGTTTTCCCACTTATAAATATCGGTGGTGCCATTGGATGCTTTGCTGACTGGCGAGTAACCGGCTTCGATCTTGTTACGATAATCGTTGCGGAACCAGGTCAAACCGGCCTGATAACCTTCGTGTTTCCACTCCAGCCCGATCTCTTTGTTGATGCTGTTTTCTGCTTTCAGATCGCTGTTGCCTTGCAGATAACACGCGCCGGTGCTGGCCGCACAACCCTGACCATTGCTGTACAACAGATAGTTCGGGTTGGTTTGATACAGGCTCGGCGCTTTGTAAGCGCGTCCAATCCCCATCTTCAGCGTGAAGTCATCGCCCAAACCTTGCGACAGGTTGAGCGACGGGCTCCAGTTATTGCCAACAATTGAGTGATGATCGAAACGCAGGCTTGGCGTCAGCATGGTGCTGTCGGTCAGCTCCATGTTGTCTTCCGCAAACAGCGAGAAAATCTCTGCCTGGGAATACGGGCTGCGGCCGGTGTTATCGATGCCCGGCACCGAACCGTAGTTCGCCGCCTGCGTGTTGGAAGAACCGTCTTTCATGCGCTGCTGGTTCCATTCGGTACCCAGCGTCGCGGTTTGGTTAAACAGCAGCTCAAACGGAATGCTGACTTCGCTATGCAGCAGCACGTCATCCAGCTGAATAGTGCTGAAACCGCTGTTGGAGAAGATGCCTTCGGTGCCGCCCGCCAAACCTTCGTTAATGCGCGAGTTGCGGGTTTTCTCGTAGCGCGCGTAGGTATTGGTGCTGACGCCGTTATCCCATGCGCCGGTCCATTTCAATGAAATGTTCTGGCGATACAGGCGGTTAGTTTCGTCGCCGTACATGCTTTTCACCAGCGCGCTGGTGTTGGTGTTCTGCGTGTCACCCGCATACAGGTTGCCCTGACGGCTGAAACCGCCCTGCAGCTCCAGCGTCTGCATCGGCGCAAACGCCCAACTCAGCAATGCATTGATATCTTTATTAACCGAGCCTTCACGACCCGCCGGATAGCTGCCCGCATAGGTTCCGGTACGTGCAGCCGCATGCCCTTCGTTGATGTCATAGGCATCGGCCTGGGTTTTGGCTAAACCGCCGTACAAACGGAAGTTGAAATCATCGCCCAGCGGCCCTTCGAGACTGAAGTTGGTGCGCTTGGTCGCGCCTTCCGCTTTATGTTCCGGCACGTTGAAATAGGTGTTCCAGGAACCGTGCCACTGCTGATCGGTCTGTTTTTTGGTGATGATATTCACCACGCCGCCCGCTGCACCGTTGCCGTAACGCACCGCTGCCGGTCCGCGAATCACGTCGATGTGATCGATCATCTCCGGCGGCACCCAGTTGGTATCGCCACGCGTATCACGTTCACCACGCCAGCCAAGGCGCACCGAATTGCGGCTGGTGATCGGCATGCCATCCACCATGATCAGGGTGTTTTCCGGGCCCATGCCGCGAATATCGATCTGGCGATTGTTTCCGCGCTGGCCGCTGGTGGAGTTGCCGGTCAGGTTAACGCCAGGCATGGTACGGATAATTTCGGATACATCGCGTGCTGGCGGATGTTTTTTGATCTCGTCGGCGGTAATGGTTGAAACGCCCGGCGCTTGCAGGTTCTGCTGCTGCGCGGTGACCATCAAGGTGCCGCCGTCCATTGATTGTGCGTCAGTGGTGCTGGCTGAGGTTTTGCTGGAAGAAGTCTCTGCTGCCCAGGCGCTGCTGGAAAGCAGTGAGGCGCTGAGCCCCAGTTCAATCAGAATGGCTAATGATAACCGTGAGTAATTTTTCATTTTATACGTTCCTGGATGGCCAGCGAAAAGCCGTTGGATGCTTAACTGGCGAGCCGGTGAGAAGATCCCTGTCCATATCGCGCCCAGTTCCAGACCCTTCAAACCATCCGTAGCGCAACCTTACCGAACGGTAAGCATCAGGCGGAACAGGCGTGCTCATTTTTGAGCGCAGTCACCCTATTGCAAATGCAAATTATTATCAATAGTATTATTCATCAAGCTTATGTAAATCTCCGCGTAAACACCGACTGGCAGCCCTATGACCTGGCGAAATGATGTAACCGGCAGTGAAGCCTGGTGGCAGGCGCAACAATCCCAAGGCATTCCCCGCATTGAGTTAGCAGACGATGGCCAATGCCAGGTCACCTTCTTCTGGCGTGACCCGCAAGGCGATGAAACGCAATCGTCGACCCAGCGCGTGTGGATCAACATCACCGGCGTGACCGATCACCACCAGCGCCGCCCGCCGCAGTCGTTAATGCGTGTGAGTGGCACTAACGTCTGGTATTGGCAGACTTCGCTGCCCGCCAACTGGCGCGGCAGTTACTGTTTGATGCCCGATGAACAGGCCACCGACTTCACCGGCGTTGCCGAGATGTCCACACTGCGCAACTGGTGGCGCGACAAATTCCCGACGGCGCAGGCCGATCCTTTGAATCACTTACGTGGCTGGTCCGGTGGTCGCGGCATGGTCGTATCGCCGCTGCATCTGCCGCACGCGCCCAATCAACAACTGTGGCAAGCGGTGGATCACGGCACAGCGCCAGCCATTGAACTGCAACAGCAGCAATGGGATAGCGCACTATTAGGCAACAGTCGCAAGGTATGGATTTACACCACCGGCGAGGCCAATCCTGCACAGCGTCCACTGGCCATCATGCTCGACGGGCAATTCTGGGCGCACAGCATGCCGATTGCCGGACCGCTGCAGCAGCTCACCGATGCCGGTTCTTTGCCGCCGGCGGTGTATCTGTTTATCGACATCATCGACAGTGAACACCGCAGCCGCGAGCTGCCGTGCAACGCGCAGTTTTGGCAAGCCATGCAGCAAGAACTGTTACCGCAAATCGCACAATCAACGCCTTATCGCCAGCAGGCGGACAGCACCATCGTCGCCGGACAAAGCTTTGGCGGCCTGGCGTCGGTGTTTGCCGCGCTGCACTGGCCGGAAACTTTCGGCAACGCGCTCAGCTTGTCCGGGTCCTTCTGGTGGCCGGAACGCGGCAATCCGCACGGCTGGCTGCTGCAGGCGCTGGATAGCGGTCTCGCGCCGCGCCAACCGCTGCGTTTCTGGCTCGAAGCCGGCAAACGCGAAGGCTTGATTCTCCAAGCTAATCAACAACTTCAACAGCAGCTTAGCGCTGCCGGCTATCAGGTAAATTACCAGCCGGTGGAAGGCGGCCATGACGCGCTCTGTTGGCGCGGCGGCCTGCTGAATGGCCTGCAAGCGCTGTGGAGCAAACCGGAGCATCCATGTCCGAATCTCTGATGAACATGCCTATGACCGACCAAAAAACCTTGCCGTTAGTCGCGGCACAGCCCGGCATCTGGATTGCCGATCAGCTGTCACCGCACCACAACGCTTACGCAGTGGCGCACTTTGTCGAACTGCGCGGTGAGATTGATAGCGCCCTGTTGGCCCAGTCGATCGTGGCGGGCATGCAGGAAGCCGACACGCTGAACATGGCATTTGGCGAAGTGGAAGGCGAAGCGTTGCAGTGGCCGCAGCCACACTCCTTTAGCCTGCCGCAGATTGTCGATTTGCGTGCTGAGGCCGATGCGCCCGCCACAGCGCGTGCACTGATGCGTGACGACATGAATGGCGATCTGCGCGTATTAAGCGGCGCAAAACTGTGGCATCACCGCCTGTTCCGTCTCGACGATCAGCATTGGTTCTGGTATCAGCGCTATCACCATTTGGTAGTGGATGGCTTCAGCTTTACCGCGTTGACGCGCCGCATCGCCAATCTCTATACCGCAGCCGTACAGCAGCAAGCCGCTGAACCGACGCCGTTTATTCCGTTTAGCGAAGTGGTGGACGAGTATCAGCGCTATCGTGAATCCTCCTCCTTTGCGCGTGACAGCCAGTTCTGGCGCGAAAAAGGCGCGGCGCTGCCTTCACCAGCTTCGCTCTCGCCGCTGCCGCTCGCCGGACAAAATGCCAGCACCGATCTGCTGCGCCACAGCGTTACGCTGGATCGCAGCACCTTCCAGACGCTGGTTCAGCAGCATCCGCACGCCAGCGCCGCCGATCTCGCCTTTGCGCTGGTAGCGCTGTGGCTGGCGCGTCTCAGCGGGCAAAACGACTTTGCCGCCGGTTTCATCTTTATGCGCCGTATCGGCTCGGCCGCCTTGTGCGCCACCGGCCCGGTGATCAACGTATTGCCGATGGCGGTACATTACGATCCAACGCAACCGATCAGCGCGCTCGCCGCCCAGCTGGCGGGCGAAGTGAAAAAGATGCGTCGTCATCAGCGCTATGACGCTGAGCAGGTGCAGCGCGATCTCGGCCGTCTCGGCGATGGCGATCCGCTGTATGGACCGGTGATCAATCTGAAGATGTTTGATTACCAACTCGATTTCGCTGGCGTGGAAGGCATTACGCATCAGCTGGCGTCAGGCCCGGTGCGCGATCTGGAAATCGCCATCTATATCAGCGAGCACGGTGAACTGACGCTGGAGCTGCTGGCGAATGCCGAACGCTACAGCGAACAAACTTTGCAACGTCACGCCAGCCGCTTTGCTCTGCTGCTCGATCAGCTGGCGCAACAGCCGCTACGGCCGTGCGGCGAACTCGACCTGCTCACCGCCGAAGAACATGCGCAGATTGCCGCGATCAACCAAACCGCCTATCCGCTGCCAGCTGAAACGCTCGCTTCCCTGTTAGCGCAACAGGCGGCGCGTACGCCCGATGCACCAGCGCTGGCCGACGCACAGCATCAGCTTAGCTACCGCGAAATGCAGCAGCAGGTGTTTGCGCTGGCCGCCGATCTCAGCGCCGCAGGCGTGCAGCGTGGCGATATTGTCGCCGTGGCGCTGCCGCGTTCGGTGCAGCTCTCGCTGGCGCTGCAGGCGATTGTTTCGCTCGGTGCCGCCTACTTGCCGCTCGATACCGGATACCCGGATGGCCGTTTGCAGCTGATGTTAGAGGACGCCGCGCCGAAAACGCTGATCACCTCCGCGGCGCTCAGCGCGCGCTTCAGCGCCATCGCGTCGGTCAATCAGTTGCATTTTGATGTGCTGTATAACAACCCGCATGCGCCGCAGCCGGCCAGCGAGCCGACGCCGCAGGATGGCGCCTACATCATTTACACCTCAGGTTCGACCGGTCGACCTAAAGGCGTGCTGGTGGGACATGAAGCCATCGTCAATCGCCTGTTGTGGATGCAGGATCGCTATCCGCTGCAAGCCGATGATGTGGTGCTGCAGAAAACCCCGAGCAGCTTCGACGTTTCGGTGTGGGAATTCTTCTGGCCGCTGCTGGTCGGTGCGCAGTTGGTGATGGCACCGCCAGAAGCCCATCGCGACCCGGAAGCGCTACAGCAGTTGTTTGCCCGCTACCAAGTCACCACCACGCATTTCGTCCCCTCAATGCTGGCGGCCTTTGTCGCGGCGCTGGATGATCAACCGGCGATTGCCTGCTGCGCCAGCCTGCGCAACGTGTTCTGCAGCGGTGAAGCGCTGCCAACGGATTTATCGCGCGAGTGGGAAAAACTGACGCGCGTGCCGCTGCATAATCTGTATGGCCCCACCGAAGCGGCGGTGGATGTCAGCTGGTATCCGGCGTTTGGTGATGCATTGGCCGCGGTCGAAGGTGCCAGCGTGCCGATTGGTTTTCCGGTGTGGAATACCGGCCTGCGCATCCTTGATGCCCGCATGCAGCCGGTGCCGCCGGGCGTGGCGGGCGATCTCTACTTAACCGGCGTGCAACTGGCGCATGGCTACCTTGGCCGTCCCGATCTCACCGCCAGCCGCTTTATCGCCGATCCTTTTGTGCCCGGCGAACGCATGTATCTTACCGGCGACGTAGCGCGCTGGCTGGATAACGGCGCGGTGGAATATCTCGGCCGCAGCGACGATCAGCTGAAGATTCGCGGTCAGCGCATCGAACTGAATGAAATCGATCATGTGCTCAGCGCGCAGCCCGGCATTGAACAGGCGGTCACACACGCGGTGGTACTCGGTGGCACAGCGGCGCAAGGTGATGCGCGCCAGCTGGTCGGCTACGTGATTGCAGAGCAGCCGGTTGATAGCGACGCGCTGCGTCAGGCGCTGGCGCAACGCTTGCCCGCGCATATGGTGCCGGTGGCAATTGTGCAGCTCGATGCCTTCCCGCTCAGCAGCAACGGCAAACTGGATCGTAAAGCGCTGCCGTTGCCGGAATCTGCTGGCGTCAGCGCTGGACGTGCCCCGCTCGCCGGGCTGGAAACCACCTTAGCCAATGCTTTCTGTCAGCTGCTGGCGCGTGAGGAAATCAGCGCGCAGGATGACTTTTTCGCCCTCGGCGGCCATTCGCTGCTGGCGATGCGCTTAGCGGCGCAGTTGCGCCGTGAACTGCAACAGCCGGTCTCGGTGGGGCAAATCATGGTGGCATCGACGGTGGAGAAACTGGCAACGCTGCTCAGTGATACGCAATCACATCAGCAAGCCGGTTTCGAAGCGGTGCTGCCGCTGCGTAAGAGCAACGGACCGACGCTGTTCTGTTTCCATCCGGCGTCGGGTTTTGCCTGGCAGTTCAGTATCCTGCAGCGTTATCTCGATCAACGCTGGTCGCTGGTGGGCATTCAGTCGCCGGATATCGACAGCCCGCTGAACCAAAGTGCACATCTGGATGAGGTGTGCGACGCCCATCTGCAAACCCTGCGCGAGGTGCAGCCGCACGGACCTTACTATTTCCTCGGCTATTCGCTGGGCGGAACTTTGGCACAAGGCATCGCCGCACGGCTGGAAGCGGCAGGTGAAGAAGTGGCGTTCCTTGGCCTGCTGGATACCTGGCCGCCGGAAACGCAAAACTGGGATGAGAAACGCGGCGAGAACGTGCTGGATCCGGCGGTGCTGGAAGAGGTGAATCGCGAGCGCGAGCAGTTTATCGCCGCGCAGCGTCATCAGGCCGGTGAAGAGATGCGTGCGATGTTCGATACCATCGAAGCCAACTACGCCAGCTCGGTGCGCCTGCTGGCAACGGCCCGCAGCGCCCGTTTCAACGGTCGCGCCACGCTGTTCCTCGCCGAGCAGACGCAGCAGCCTGGACAAGATACGCGCCGCGCCTGGGCGCCGTATGTCGGTGAACTGGAGGTGTGGCCGATGGATTGCGCTCACGTGGAGATCATTTCACCGCAGATGTTTGAGCAGATTGGGCCGTTGTTGCAGGAGTTATTGGGATAATTTGAAAGAAGGTCGCCATTCATGGCGACCTCCTCAATTACTCCCGCGCCCCAGCGGCACTATCATCGGCGTATGCGCCACCGGGTCTTCCACAATCACGCAGCGCAAACCGTACACCTGCTCGATCAACTCGGGCGTGACGATCTCCGACGGCTTCCCTTCGGCAACGATCTTGCCGTAACGCATCGCTATCAAATGCGTGGCATAGCGACAAGCGTGATTGAGATCGTGCAGCACCACTACCAGCGTACGACCATGCTGCTGATTAAGATCCTGCATCAATTCCAGCAGCTCAATTTGATGGGTGATATCCAGCCAGGTCGTCGGTTCATCCAGCAGCAGTAATGGCGTTTCCTGCGCCAAAACCATGGCAATCCACACGCGCTGGCGCTGACCGCCTGATAACGTATCCACCGACTGCTGCGCCAAATCGGCCACGCCGGTGGCGCGCATCGCGTTCTGCACCGCCGCTTCATCTTCCGCACGCCAGCGCCCAAACAGCGCCTGATGCGGATAGCGTCCGCGCGCCACCAGCTCGGTGACGCTAATGCCCGCTGGCGCGTTGGAACTTTGCGGCAGCAGGCCCAGACGCCGCGCCACCTCTTTAGTGGGATAGCTGGCAATGGCCGCGCCATCCAGCAACACCTCACCTTTCAGCGGCGTATGCAGGCGACTCAGCGTACGCAGCAGCGTCGATTTGCCGCAGGCGTTGGGGCCGATAATCACCGTCAGCTCACCTTGCGGAATCGCCACCGACAGATTCTCTGCCACCACCTTTTTGTCGTAGCCCAGCGTCAGGCTATCGCCGCGCAGACGTGAAGGGATCTCGGTCATTGGCGTCGCGCCTCCCGCACCAGTAAAGCAATCAGATAAAGTCCACCGAGGATGACGGTTATCACGCCAACCGGTAATTGATAAGGCAGGAACAGATGCTGTGCGGCGAAATCTGCGGCTATCAGCAGCAGCGCGCCGCACAACGCCGCCAGCGGCAAGGCACCTTTGACGCCGCCGCCGAGACGACGGGCGATCTGCGGTGCCAGCAGCGCGACAAACGAAATCGGCCCGACCAGCGCGGTAGACGCCGCCGTAAGCACCACGCCAATCAGCATCAGCCACATGCGGCTGCGCTCCACCGGCACACCGAGCGCGCAGGCGGTATCATCGCCCATCTCCAGCAAACGCATCCGCCGCGCCAGCAGCGCCATCAGCAGTAACGCCAGCAGCAGCACCGCAATCACCGGCGGCGTTTTCGCCCAGGTAATGCCGTTGAGCGATCCGGCGCTCCACAAGCCCGCACTCAACGCCGACTCCAGCGAGGCACTGATAATCAGCCATGAATTCAACGCCATTAGCAGCGCACGCACGCTGATGCCGACGATTATTAGCCGGAAGGTTTCCACGCCGTTGCGCCAGGCAAACAGATAGACCAGCGCCGCCGTGGCGATGCCGCCAATCAAGGCTGCGCCAGTCATCGCCGTGATGCTTTGATTGAACAGCACCAGCGCTACCAGCACGCCGCTGTAAGCGCCGGTGTTGAAGCCAAGAATGTCCGGGCTGCCGAGCGGATTGCGCAGCAGCGACTGGAAAATCGCGCCGCTGATGCCTAACGCCGCACCAATCAACAGCGCCATCAGCACGCGCGGCAAGCGCCACTCCAGCACGATCAGCTTGACGTTGCTGGCGCCCTGCCCGAGCAGAATTTGCCAGATCTGTTCACTGCTGATCTGCAATGCGCCGCGCGTCATCGCCAGCCAGGCCAGCAGAGCGCAGGCGCACAGCAGCCAAAGCGTATGAAGCCAGAGACGACGCGTCATATTGCACCCCGGCCCAATTTACGGCGCACCAGCACAATCAGCATCGGCGCACCGAGCATCGCCGTAACGATGGAAACCCGCAGCTCGCCCGCCACCAGCAGGCGGCCAAGAATATCGGCGGCGAGCAGCAGAATCGGCGTGACCAGCGCGGTCGCGGGCAGCATCCAGCGGTGATCGTTACCCACCAGCCAGCGGGCAAAGTGCGGCGTCATCAAACCAACAAAGGCTATCGGGCCGACCGCCGCTGTGGCTGCGCCGCACAGCAGCGCAATCGCCAATAGGCCAAGCAGTTGGGTGCGCGCCACTCGCGTACCGAGCGCGGTCGCCATGTCGCCGCCCATACTCAAACTGTTTAGCGCCTGCGACAGCGCAATGGCCACCATGCTGCCGATCAGCACCGCCGGGAACAGCGTGCGCAGCGTGGAGAAGTTGCGAATATCCAGCGAACCACTGTGCCAGAAGCGCAGATGATCGTAGATGTCAGGATTGAGCAGCGACAGGCCAGAAGTTAATCCATCCAGCACCGCGCCCAGTGCCACGCCGGCCAGCGTCAGACGCACCGGATTGACGCGCCCGCCGCCAATCGCGCCGGTCATCGCCACCAGCACGGAAGCCAACAGCGCGCCGCCAAAGGCGAAGCCGAGCCAATCTACCGGCGAGTCAGCACCGAACAGCGCAATGCCAATTACTACCGCGAAACCGGCTCCGGCGTTAACGCCAAGAATGCCGGGATCGGCCAGCGGATTACGCGTCAGGCTCTGCATTAATGCACCGGCGAGGCCGAGCGCCACGCCCGCCAGCAAACCGGCCAGCGTACGGGGCAGGCGCGCGTCACGCACAATGACGCACTCCGCGCTGTTACAGGAGGTGGTAAGCGAATGATAAACATCGGGAAGCGGTATTGATTTTGCCCCCAGCATTAAGCTGAGCGCGATGAGGAGCAAGAGCAGAATCCCTGAGCCTGCTAATGCACGAATCTGGCGCATAGCGTTCTAAACCTTCACTGTTCAACGTCGTCGCATGCGCGATGTAACTTGATAATGGTTATCGTTATTACTCGCGTTTAGCTATGTTACCATGACTCGCCTCGCGGACGATGAGGAAAATTGGTGCAATAAGGCGAACACATGAACAAATCTTCCCACTTTATCGATCTCTCACTGCTGAAAACCCATCCGGCTTTTCGCGCGGTGTTTATCGCGCGTTTTATCTCGATTGTCGCACTCGGCATGCTCGCCGTGGCGGTGCCGGTGCAGATCCAGCACATGACAAATTCACCGCTGCTGGTGGGATTGGCGGTGACGCTGGCCGCTGCGGGCATGTTTATCGGCCTGCTCACCGGCGGCGTATTGGCGGATCGCCATGAACGCAAAAAGCTGATTCTGTTTGCCCGATCCACCTGCGGCTTAGGTTTTATCGCGCTCGCCATCAATGCCGCGCTACCGGAACCCTCTTTGATCGCGGTTTATCTGCTTGGTTTCTGGGATGGCTTTTTCGGCGCCATTGGCGTGACCGCGCTGCTGGCGGCGACACCCGCGCTGGTCGGCAGGGAAAACATTATGCAGGCGGGCGCGATCACCATGTTGACGGTGCGCTTCGGCTCGATTTTATCGCCGGCGATTGCCGGTCTGGTGATTGCGCATGGCGGCGTAACCTGGAACTACGCCCTCGCCGCCTTCGGCACTTTGCTTACCGTGTTAACGCTGCTGAAGTTGCCGACCTTGCCGCCTCCGCCGCAGCCGCGTGAACATCCGCTGAAATCCCTCGCCGCGGGCGTGCAGTTTCTTTTCGCCAGCCCGATTGTCGGCATGGTGGCGCTGATTGGCGCATTAGTGACGCTGGCCAGCGCGGTGCGCGTGCTCTATCCATCCCTCGCGCCGCATTGGTCCGTAAGCGCGGACCAGCTTGGCCTGATGTACGCCGCCGTACCGCTCGGAGCGGCGATCGGCGCATTCACTAGCGGTAAGCTTAAACACGCCGCGCGTCCCGGACAGCTGGTGCTCGGCAGCGCGATTGCGGCGTTTATCGCGCTGGGTTTGTTTAGTCTGATGCCGAACCTGCCGCTGGCATTAGCCTGTTTAGTCGCCTTCGGTTACTTCAGCGCCATCAACAGCCTGGTGCAGTACGCGATGATTCAGGCATTAACGCCGGATCATCTGTTAGGCCGTATCAACGGCTTGTGGACCGCGCAGAACGTGACCGGCGATGCGATTGGTGCGGCGGTGATTGGTGCGATGGGTTCATGGTTGCTGCCACCGCAGGCCGCCGCCGTGTTTGGCTTTGCGGCGGCGCTGCTGGGCATATTGATGTGGTTGGTGATGGGCCGTTTACGTCGTTACCATCCGCCAGCGCCAGAGCTGGCGGAACAGGCATCATGATTTAACGAACAGCTTTTCCAGACGCGCCAGCAGATTGCTGGCGCTGTAGTAATCGAGACGGAACGAATCGACGCCCAGCTCGTACACCTGCTTGTTCTGCACGGCAGCGTTTTGCGCGAGGAACGGATTGCCTAGCACCGACTGGGTGGTTTTATCGTCAGCGGCAAACAGCAGGAAAGTTTTCCCAGTCAGGCCGCTGGCAACGCTTTCGCCCGATAGCTGAATGATGTCTTTGCGTTGTCCCATGCTGTGCCCCTGCTCAACCGTCGCCGGTGGCGCTGCCAGGGTAAAGCCAAGTTGTTCCAGCAGCTTGCCCTGCGCCGAGGCTGCGGTCCACAGATTGACCGCGCGCCCGCCGCCATTCCACACCATAGCGGAAACCGGCTGCGGTGGCAGCGTGATGGCTTTTTTAAGCGCTGCTTCGCGATCGTCGAAAGCTTTAATGCGCTGCGCCGCCTGCGCTTCGTGACCGGAGGCCTTGCCTAACAGCGTCACAACATCCTGCCAGCTTTTGTCGTCGTAATTGACCACCAACGTCGGTGCAATAGCCGAGAATTGTTCGGCGAGCTTGATGGCAGAATCGTTGCCGGTAGCGCTGACGATGATCAGATCCGGCGCTTGCGCAGCAACCGCTTCGGCATTCGGTTCACCGATGTACAGACGTTGAAGATGCTGCTTTTTGGCAACATCGCTCCACTGACGGAAGAAACCCTGATCGTCAGCCAGGCGACTGTTCGGCGCGGTCGCGCCGGATGCGATGATTGGCGCATCAATAGCCAGCAGCGAGCCAGTTAGCGTGACGCTGGTCGAGACAATGCGCTGCGGCGCGTGATTGAGGATGATCGATCCGTTGGCGCCCTGCACGGTGCGCGGCCAACCTTGTTCGGCATGGGCGATGCTGGTGAAAGTCTGGAAAACACATATAAGGGCTGCAATGCCCCAAAAACCGCATTTATTCATAAGTTTTGGTCCACTTTTTAGCATATTGCCCTGCTTAGCGTCAGCGCCTGATTACGTTTAAACGCAGCTGAAATCCCGCGAATGGATTGACACCTTTGCCCAATCGACGTAGGTTACAGGCCCATAATAAAAATGATAATCATTCTTAATAATCTTATCATTTATAGGTGAAAATTATGGTGGAATCTTCCACGTTTGAAAATGCCTGGCTGAAGGATTATTCCGCGCTAAGCCGTGGTTTCCTCTTTACCTCGCCGTGGCGTAGTTTGGCAACGCAAGGATGCTATACCACCATTACCGCGCCGGTAGCAGATGCCGCGTCGCTGGACGGTGATTTCCAACAACAGCTGCGTCAGCATTTTGCGACGGCGAAAAAACAGGGCATCGACAATCCGATTCTGGTCGGTGCGATCCCGTTTGACGTCAGCCAGCCGGCTGCGCTGTTTATTCCTGAGACCTATCAGACGTTTAACCGCGCCGACCTGCAAAACGCGCTGCCGCAAAACGTCAGCGATCTGCCGCAGGTGCGTCGCCGCGCAGCGATACCGGACCACGACGTGTTTACCACCATGGTGGCCGATGCGGTGGCGGCCACGCAGCGCGGCGATCTGGATAAAGTGGTGCTGTCGCGTCTGATGGATATCGTCACCGAACAGCCGGTTGATACCGCCGCACTGATGCAGCGCGTGATTGCGCAGAACCCCAACAGCTACCATTTCCATCTGCCGCTGCCGCAAGGCGGTGCGCTGATTGGCGCCAGTCCGGAGCTGATGCTGCGCAAACAGGGGCGCGATTTTAGCTCTTGTCCGCTGGCGGGTTCGGCGCGGCGCAATCACGACGATGCCCAACAGGATCGTGCTGCAGGCGATACGCTGATGGATTCCGGTAAAGATCGTCATGAGCACAAACTGGTGACCGATGCGATGCGCGACACCTTGCAGCCGCGCAGCCGTTTGCTGTCGGTTCCAACCATTCCATCGCTGATCACCACCGCCACTTTGTGGCATCTCGCCACGCAAATTGACGGTGAAGTGCAGGATGAGCGCGAAAATGCGCTGTCGCTGGCTTGCCTGCTGCATCCAACGCCAGCGTTGAGCGGCTTCCCGCATCAGCGCGCGCAGCAGCTCATTCAGCAGCTGGAGCCTTTTGATCGCCAACTGTTTGGCGGCATCGTCGGCTGGTGCGATAGCCAAGGCAACGGCGAATGGGTCGTCACCATCCGCTGCGGCACCGTGCAGGGTACGCGCGTGCGCCTGTTTGCTGGCGCGGGCATTGTCGCCGACTCCCAACCCGAATCAGAGTGGCGTGAAACCGGCGTGAAGCTGGACACCATGTTGCGCGCCTTTGGACTGCAATAAAGGAAAGAGCATGAGCATTCCCTATACTCGCTGGCCGGACGATCTGGCTGCGCGCTACCGCGAAAAAGGTTACTGGCTGGATGTGCCGATGACCGACATTCTGGCGCGTCATCAGCACAACGATTCCATCGCGGTGATTGATGGCGATCGTCAAATCAGCTATCGCGAAATGGATGTGCTGAGCAGCAATCTGGCCGCCGCGCTGCAGCGTCGTGGTCTGCAAAACGGTGATACGGCGCTGGTGCAGCTTGGCAATGTGGCTGATTTTTATGTCACGGTATTTGCGCTGTTTAAGCTCGGCGTGGCGTCGGTATTCGCCCTGTTCAGCCATCAGCGTACCGAGCTGAGCGCCTATGCGGCGCAGATCGAACCTAAGCTGCTGATTGCCGATCGCACTCACGCGCTGTTTGCTGACGATAGCTTTATCAGCGCGCTATGCGATGCGCAACCTTCACTGCAGCAGGTGATTCTGCGCAACGACAACCAGCCGGAAAACACGCTGGAATCCTTGATGGCGGAAGCTGCGGGTGATTTCGTCGCCACGCCAACCGCCGCCGATGAAGTGGCGTTTTTCCAGCTCTCTGGCGGCAGCACCGGCACGCCGAAGCTGATTCCGCGCACCCACAACGACTATTACTACAGCATTCGCGCCAGTGATGAGATTTGCCACGTGACCGCCGATACGCGCTATCTCATCGCCCTGCCCGCACCGCATAACTTCGCTATGAGCTCACCGGGCTCGCTCGGCGTATTTTATGCCGGTGGTCAGGTGATTCTGGCCGCCGATCCCAGCGCCACGCTCTGTTTCCCGCTGATCGAGAAGCATCAGGTCACCGATACCGGTTTGGTGCCGCCAGCGGTGAGTTTGTGGTTACAGGCGATTCAGGAATGGGGCAGCAATAAACAGCTGGCCTCGCTGCAGCGTATCCAGGTGGGCGGCGCCAAACTGGGCGAAACCCTGGCGGCACGTATTCAGCGCGAAATCGGCTGTCAGCTGCAACAGGTGTTCGGCATGGCCGAAGGTCTGGTGAACTACACTCGCTTTGGCGACGATGAGAAAATTATTCTCACCACGCAAGGCCGCCCGATCTCTGAAGATGATGAAGTGTGGGTCGCCGATGAGCACGGTAATGCGCTGCCAACCGGCACCATCGGTCGCCTGATGACGCGCGGACCCTATACCTTCCGTGGCTACTACAAGAGCCCGGAACATAACGCTGCCAGCTTCGATGCCAACGGATTTTACTGCTCGGGCGATCTGATTGAGATCGACGCGCAGGGCTACATCACCGTGCAAGGGCGCGAAAAGGATCAGATCAATCGCGGTGGCGAGAAGATCGCCGCGGAAGAGATCGAAAACCTGCTACAGCGCCATCCAGATGTGATCCACGCTGCGCTGGTGTCAATGAACGACGAACTGATGGGTGAAAAGAGCTGCGCCTTTATTGTCGCCAGCCAACCGATCAAAGCAGTGGCGCTGCGTCGTCACCTACGCGAATTGGGCGTGGCCGAGTTCAAATTACCTGACCGTATTACCTGCGTAGATGCCCTGCCGCTGACGCCTGTCGGCAAGGTGGATAAAAAACGTTTACGCCAACAGCTTGCCGATCAACAAGCGCAAGCCTGACCTGTTCCGGAGATTGTAATGGCTATTCCAAAACTGAACTCTTACGCGCTGCCTGCAGCGACTGAACTGCCAACCAATAAAGTGAAGTGGGCGGTTGAACCTCAGCGCGCCGCGCTGCTGATTCACGATATGCAGGCTTATTTCCTCAATTTCTGGGGCGAAAACAGCCCGCTGGTTAATCAGGTGGTGGAAAACATCGCTCGCCTGCGCGCTTACTGCAAAGCGCAGGGCATTCCGGTGTTCTATACCGCTCAGCCGAACGAGCAGAGCGATGCCGATCGCGCGCTGCTTAACGACATGTGGGGACCGGGCCTGAACAAACATCCCGATCAGCAGAAGATCGTTGATGCGCTGGCACCGGATCAGGACGATCAGGTACTGACCAAATGGCGTTACAGCGCCTTCGTGCGCTCACCACTGGAATCGATCCTACAGGAGATGGGCCGCGATCAGCTGATCATCACCGGCGTGTACGCGCATATCGGCTGCCTGACCACCGCGACTGACGCCTTTATGCGTAACATCCAGCCGTTTATGGTGGCGGATGCGCTGGCTGACTTCACGCGCGAAGAACACATGATGGCGCTGACTTACACCGCAGGTCGCAGCGGTAAAGTGGTGATGACCGCCGATCTGATGCCGCTGCCGTTGAGCAAAGACGATCTGCGCGCGCTGATTCTGCCGCTGCTGGAAGATGACGATGTGCCAGCAGATGACGAGAACCTGATCGATTACGGTCTGGATTCGGTACGCGTAATGGCGCTGGCGGCGCGCTGGCGTCAGGTGCACAGCGATATCGACTTCGTCAGTCTGGCAAAAAATCCGACCATCGATGGCTGGTGGGCGCTGTTATCAAGGGTGCCGACTAAATGAGTGCGACGTTCGATTTTAGCGGAAAGATTGTCTGGGTGACCGGCGCGGGCAAAGGGATTGGTTATCACACCGCGCTGAGCTTCCATCAGGCAGGTGCGCAGGTTATTGGCTTCGATCTGCGATTTGATCAAACCGATTATCCGTTCGCCACGCAGGTGCTGGATGTAGCGAATGCCGCCGAGGTGAAAGCGGTTTGTCAGCGTTTGCTGGCTGACCAGCCACGTCTCGATGTGCTGGTGAACGGTGCCGGCATCCTGCGTATTGGCAGCACCGATGAACTGTCGTTCGAAGATTGGCAAGCGTGTCTGGCGGTGAATGCCGGCGGCGCGTTCAACATGTTCCAGCAAACCTTGCCGGTGTTTCGCCAGCAGCGGGCGGGCGCGATTGTCACCATCGCGTCTAATGCCGCACATGCGCCACGTCTTGGTATGTCCGCTTATGGCGCTTCCAAGGCCGCACTGCGCAGCTTGTGTCTGACCGTGGGTTTGGAAATGGCACCTTACGGCGTGCGCTGCAATATCGTCTCGCCAGGTTCCACCGATACCGATATGCAACGCAGCCTGTGGCATACGCCAGAAGCCGAGCAGGAGATGATTAATGGTTTCCCAGATCAGTACAAGCTGGGGATCCCGCTGCGCAAGATCGCGAAACCGCAGGAGATCGTCGCGAACGTGATGTTCCTCGCTTCGGATCTTGCCAGCCACGTAGTACTGCAGGATATTGTGGTCGACGGTGGCGCAACGCTAGGATCCTAAGTGATGGCAATCTGGAAACGATCGGTCGATCTTGAAACGCTGAATAAGATGGGTGAGAACTCGCTGGTGGCACACCTTGGTATTGTGTTTACCACTATCGGCGAAGATTACCTCGAAGCCACCATGCCGGTGGATGCCCGCACGCAGCAGCCGTTTGGCCTGCTGCACGGCGGTGCTTCGGTGGTGCTGGCGGAGTCGATGGGATCGATCGCCGGGTATCTCAGCATCGAAGAAGGCAAAAGCGTGGTGGGCATTGAGGTGAGTGCTAGCCACCATCGCGCGGTGAGCAGCGGTGAAGTGCGCGGCATTTGTCGCCCGCTACACCTTGGTGCGCGTAATCAAAGCTGGCAGATCGAGATTCGTAATGCCCGCGATCAGCTGTGCTGCACATCGAGATTGACGGTGGCGGTGCTGGGTTAAGACATAAAAAAAGCGGCCTTCTGGCCGCTTTTTTGTGCGATTAACGCTGGTAAATGATTTCGACGCCTTCGTCGTCTTCTTCGTCCCAGTCGTCATCCCAATCATCGTCTTCTTCCACTTCCTGCGCAGTTTCCATGGCTTCACGATGATAATCATCCCACATGAAGGCCACTTTCTCTGGCTCTTTAGCTTCTTCTTCGGCTTCTTTTGGATTTTCGATGATAAAGCTCATCACATCCCAGCAAAGATCTTTCACGCCATCATGGCTAGCCGCAGAGATTAGGTAATATTTTTCTTCCCAGCCTAATGCTTCCACTACCGCTTTGGCACGGCTTTCCGCTTCTTCGCGGCTCAACAGGTCACATTTGTTGAACACTAACCAACGCGGCTTCTGGAAAAGTTTATCGCTGTATTTCTCCAACTCGCCGAGAATGATGCGGGCATTTTCGACCGGATCAGATTCATCGATAGGGGCAAGATCGATCAGGTGCAACAGCACACGACAACGCTCAAGGTGCTTCAGGAAGCGAATACCCAGACCTGCGCCATCCGCTGCGCCTTCAATCAGGCCAGGAATATCAGCGACAACAAAGCTCTTTTCGTTGTCCATGCGGACTACGCCAAGGCTTGGCACCAGCGTGGTAAACGGATAATCCGCAACTTTTGGTTTCGCCGCGGAAACCGAGCGAATAAAGGTCGATTTACCGGCATTCGGCAGACCCAGCATACCAACGTCAGCCAGCAGCATCAGTTCCAGTTGCAGGTCACGCTTCTCGCCCGGTGTTCCCATGGTTTTTTGACGCGGGGAACGGTTAACCGAGGATTTAAAGCGCGTGTTGCCAAGGCCATGCCAGCCGCCCTTCGCCACCATCAGCTTCTGCTCATGACGCGTCATGTCGCCCAGCGTTTCGCCTGTACCCTGATCAATGACGCGGGTACCAACTGGCACTTTAACGATGATGTCTTTACCACGTTTACCGGTGCAATCACGGCTTTGGCCATTCTGGCCACGTTCGGCACGGAAAGACTTTTCAAAGCGATAATCGATCAGGGTGTTGAGGTTTTCATCCGCCAACAGATACACGTCGCCGCCGTCGCCGCCGTCGCCGCCATCAGGGCCGCCTCTTGGAATATATTTTTCACGGCGGAAGCTTACGCAGCCGTTGCCGCCATCACCCGCGACCGCAAGGATCGTCGCTTCATCTACAAACTTCATTTTATTTCTCCGTCACGCTGTCGTTCACGGCAGCTTGCAGGCCGCAAACGGGTCCGCCAGGGTCTTCTGCGCTGACCGACGGCGGATAATACAAGATTGGCAAAGCCAGGAGTACATAAATTGTACAACAACTGTGCTAAAGCGTAACTGTTATCCAGCAAGCTCAGTAGCAGAATGTAAAAAGCCCCGCAAAGCTGCGGGGCCTTTCATTCGTGTATTCAGACGTTAGACGTCTGCAGCACGACAACCTTACTCAGCAACGATGCTGATATATTTACGGTTGTTCGGGCCTTTAATCTCGAATTTTACTTTGCCGTCTGCGGTGGCAAACAGGGTGTGGTCACGACCACAACCTACGTTGCTACCTGCGTGGAATTTGGTGCCACGCTGACGAACGATGATGCTACCTGCCAGAACAGATTCGCCACCGAAACGTTTTACACCCAGACGTTTTGCGTTGGAGTCGCGACCGTTACGGGTCGAGCCACCAGCCTTCTTATGTGCCATTTGTCAGATCTCCTCTTACGCGCCGATCACAGTGATTTTCACATCTGTGAACCACTGACGGTGACCAGCTTGCTTACGGTAGTGTTTACGACGACGAAACTTAACGATTTTAATTTTCTCGCCACGACCGTGAGCCACAACTTCTGCCTTGATCACACCGCCTGAAACCAGTGGCGCGCCGATTTTCACGTCTTCGCCATTTGCGATCATCAGAACCTGGTCAAACTCAATGGTTTCACCGGTTGCGATGTCCAGCTTTTCCAGGCGAACGGTCTGACCTTCGCTTACTCGGTGTTGTTTACCACCACTTTGGAAAACCGCGTACATATAAAACTCCGCTTCTGCGCGTGCCTTTCTTGTTCATCAGGCGGCGCGATAAATATTCACAATAGGGCGCGAATTCTACGCAATACTCCAGCAGAAGACAAGAGCACTTTGCACTCTCTTGCAGAAAAAAAGCGCAAGGCGAATGCAAACGTTTCGCAACCCGATTTTTCAAGTACAATCAGTAACAGATTACCTGAACTCACGCTGTTTAAAGCGCTTACCATGCAAAAAACGAGTAAAGCTGAAAAGACGAATGAACTTAGAACAGATTAATGAATTAACCGCGCAGGATATGGCGGCCGTCAACCAGACCATCCTCGAGCAGCTGAATTCAGAAGTCTCACTGATTAACCAGTTGGGCTATTACATTATCAGCGGCGGGGGCAAACGCATCCGTCCGATGATCGCTGTGCTGTCGGCACGCGCGCTGAATTATCAGGGATCGTTGCACATCACCAATGCGGCGCTGATCGAATTTATCCATACGGCGACGCTGCTGCACGATGATGTGGTGGATGAATCCGATATGCGCCGTGGCAAAGCTACCGCGAATGCCGCGTTTGGTAATGCGGCTAGCGTGCTGGTGGGCGATTTTATCTATACGCGCTCATTCCAGATGATGACCAGCATGGGATCCTTGAAGATCCTGGCGCTGATGTCCGAAGCGGTCAACGTGATCGCCGAAGGGGAAGTGCTGCAGTTAATGAACTGCAACGATCCCGACATCACTGAAGAGAGCTACATGCGGGTGATCTACAGCAAAACCGCCCGCTTGTTCGAAGCAGCTTCGCAAGCATCGGCGATTTTAGCTGATGCTTCGCCAGCGCAGGAAAAAGCGCTGCAGGATTATGGTCGCTATCTTGGCACCGCTTTCCAGTTAATTGATGATTTGCTGGATTACAGCGCGGATGGCGAAACGCTGGGTAAAAATACCGGTGATGACCTGAGCGAAGGCAAACCGACGCTGCCGCTGCTGCACGCGATGCACAACGGAACGCCTGAACAGGCGCAGATGATCCGTAAAGCCATTGAAGAAGGCAACGGTCGTCACCTGCTGGAACCGGTGCTGGCTGCAATGCAACAAACTGGCTCGCTGGAGTGGACGCGCAAACGTGCTGAAGAAGAGGCGGATAAAGCTATTTCAGCACTGCAAGTATTACCCGAAAGCCCGTGGCGCAGCGCACTCGAAGCACTGGCACACATGTCAGTACAACGCGACTTCTGATTTTAACGGGGCCTGCATTGGTCCCGTTTCCTTTCTCACTCTTCTCCCCTTTCACTTACATCGCTTGCATTGCTTTTGCGAAAAGCGACGCAGTTTCGTGCGCCGTTCAAACATTTACTGGAAATTAACTGGAAACATTTGCTATAAAAATGCGGGTTTTTTCCAGATATCTCTGCAACGGGAAAGCTTTTTCAGCGGAGATCAAGTAATAACACGGACACGGAGAAGAAAGTTATGTACCCAAGGAAAGTGGATTGGCACCCGGCAGATATCATTGCTGCATTACGTAAGAAAGGCACATCACTGGCAGCGCTGTCACGTGAATCAGGGCTTAGCTCGTCAACATTGGCCAATGCGCTGTCGCGTCCTTGGCCGAAAGGCGAGTGGCTAATCGCCAATGCAATCAAGGTGCATCCGGCAGAGATCTGGCCGAGCCGATATTATGATCCTTTTACCGGCCTGCTGAAGGATCGCAAAAAGCGCATACGATCGCCCAAGGATCGTAAAAAGATCTGAGTGTGCTGCAGATGAAAAAAAACCAGCCGCGTTACCGTGACTGGTTTTTTAATGCGCAAAGGTAAAATTATTCGCCGCTTACGCGCTCGATATTTGCACCCATTGCTTTCAACTTGTCTTCGATGTGCTCATAGCCACGGTCGATGTGATAGATACGATCGACTAACGTAGTGCCTTCAGCAATACAACCTGCCAGTACCAGGCTAGCTGATGCACGCAGATCGGTAGCCATCACCTGCGCACCCGACAAGGTTTCAACGCCATGACAAATCGCTGTGTTGCTTTCGATTTCCGCATGCGCGCCCATACGAATCAGTTCAGGGATATGCATGAAGCGGTTTTCGAAGATGGTTTCGGTAATCACACCGGTTCCTTCTGCCACCAGGTTGAGCAGCGTGAACTGCGCCTGCATGTCAGTTGGGAAGCCAGGATGCGGCGCCGTGCGGATATTCACCGCTTTTGGACGCTTGCCGTGCATATCCAGGCTGATCCAATCTTCGCCCACTTCGATCTCTGCACCAGCCTCACGCAATTTAGACAACACCGCATCCAGCGTATCTGGCTTGGTATTGTGGCAAACAACTTTGCCGCGTGAGATCGCTGCTGCGACCAGGAAAGTACCGGTTTCGATACGATCTGGCAGAACGCGATAAACGCCGCCGCCCAGACGCTCAACACCTTCGATGGTGATTTTGTCTGTGCCTGCGCCCGTGATTTTCGCGCCCAGCGTGTTGAGGAAGTTTGCCGTATCGACAATCTCCGGCTCACGCGCGGCGTTCTCAATAATGGTGATGCCGGTAGCCAGCGTAGCCGCGCTCATGATGGTGACGGTAGCGCCAACAGACACTTTATCCATCACGATGTGCGCGCCTTTCAGGCGGCCATTGACAGAAGCTTTAACGTAGCCTTCTTCCAGCTTAATTTCCGCACCCAGCTGTTCCAGGCCAGTAATGTGCAGATCGACCGGACGCGCACCGATAGCGCAACCGCCCGGTAGTGAAACCTGGCCCTGACCAAAGCGCGCCACCAGTGGACCCAGCGCCCAGATCGAAGCACGCATGGTTTTCACTAAATCGTAAGGCGCACTGAAAACATTAACTTCGCGAGCATCAACGTGGACCGAACCATTGCGCTCAACGCGCGCACCCAGCAGATTCAGCAGCTTCATGGTGGTATCGATATCACGCAGCTTCGGTACGTTCTGAATCTCTACCGGCTCTTCAGCCAGCAGTGCAGCAAACAGAATCGGCAACGCAGCATTCTTCGCCCCGGAAATGGTCACTTCACCACTTAAACGAGTGGGGCCTTGCACACGAAATTTGTCCATTAACACGGCTCTCAATTATCTATCAATAAAACAACCGGTGAGGCACTTAGAAACCGTTGAGTTTACGGTCGCGCGCCCACTCGGCTGGGGTATAAGTTTTGATGGAAACCGCATGAATACGGTTATCCGCAATATATTCCATCAGTGGCGCGTACACAGCCTGCTGCTTTTTCACGCGGCTCAGTTCGCCGAACATTTCGCCCACCGCGATGACCTGAAAATGGCTGCCATCGTTGCTGAGTACGTGTACTTCTTCTAATGCCAGCGCCTGCATCAGCACGGCCTGAACTTCACTATTTTCCATTGCTCGTTACTTCGCTTAATAATAATAAGGCTGCCATCTTAGAGGAAAGCGCCTGACTCTTAAATACGCAAAAGCCCCTGAAAAAATCAGGGGCTTAGCTTCAACATCCGCAGATCAGGCGATTTTTTCCGCAGAAACAATAATCTGCTGCAGGTTATACAGCGTGATCAGTGACTGGAGTTTATCTGAGATCCCAGAGAAAAGTGGCGCGCTGCCTTGGGCTCGCGCGATTTCACGCAGATGCACCAGCAGCGCTAAACCCGCTGAATCCACCCTTTCCAGCCCGGCAACATCAATGGTGGTGATATCCGCCACCGCAGTGTTACGTTCCTGCCACAAGGTCAGCAGGGTATCACGATCTAATTTGCCGCTTAAGGCCAGCGTGCTGGCAGTACGCTGCCAGCGTAACGGTTCACTCATTATTGCTTTTTATCCAGGGTGATCGGCTGTGCTGCATAGACTTTCAGCTGAGCCGTCAGGCCATCAATGCCTTTGGTGCGCAGCAGATCGCCCCACTCATTCTGTTTGGTGGTGATCATGCTGATGCCTTCGGCTACCATGTCATACGCCTGCCAGTTGCCGGTCTGGCTGTTCTTACGCCACTGGAAATCGAGACGCACTGGCGGACGCCCGTTCGGATCGATAATGGTGACGCGAATCGCCACGATATTGGCATCGCCAATCGGCTGTTCCGGCTGGATTTGGTAAGTTTGACCGTTATACAGCGCCAGCGCCTGGCCGTAAGCCTGCGCCAGATAATCACCGAACGCGGCAAAGTAGGCATCACGTTGCGCCGGTGTCGCATCACGATAATAGCGGCCGAGAACCAACGCACCGGCATATTTTACCTGTACGTACGGCATCAGTTCCTGACGCACCACTTCGCGCAGATAGTTCGGATCCTGCTTAATCTTCGGCTGTTCGTTTTTCAGACGGGTGAAGGTCTTATCCGCCGCTTCGTTCATCAGCTTGTAAGGATTAGTTTGATCCGCTGCGGCGTTGGCTGCCAGCGGTGCGATTGCCAACACGGCAATCATCAGTAAACGTTTAAACATCATGTTTTACCTCGTAGGTTATTCCGTTGTTGCAGGTGCTGCTGGTGCGCTCTCCGCGCCCTGGGATTTGTTGTCGGGTTTGTTATCGCCGCTCTTATAGAGGAATTGACCAATCAGGTCTTCCAGCACCAGTGCCGATTTGGTGTCACGCAGGGTGCCGCCATCTTTCAGCATCGATGAGCCAAGCTCGGGATCGTCAAAACCTAAATTCAACGCCAGGAACTGCTCACCAAGCAGACCTTGGGTGCGAATGGCTAATGAGCTGGTGTCTGGAATCTTATTGGCGAATTTATCGCTGATATCCATGGTTACACGCGGTGAAAGGGTTTTCTCATCCAGCGCGATATCTGACACCCGACCAATTAACACGCCGCCAATTTTTACCGGAGAACTGACTTTCAGTCCGCCGATATTATCGAAGGTGGCATACATCTTCCACGTCGGTTCGGTGCCGATTGTTTTGAGATCGGCGACGCGCAGGGCGAGGAATAACAGCGCCAGCAGCGCAGCCAGCATGAAGACGCCAACCCAGATTTCGTTTTTCTTGCTTTGCATTGCATCAATTCCCAAACATCAGTGCTGTCAGCACAAAATCCAAACCGAGTACCGCCAGTGAAGCATGCACCACGGTACGCGTCGTCGCCCGACTGATCCCTTCCGAGGTCGGGATGGCATCATAGCCATTAAATAGCGCAATCCAGGTTACCGTGACGGCAAAGACCGCGCTTTTGATCATGCAGTTAACGACATCAGTGCGGAAATCCACCGCATTTTGCATCGCCGACCAGAAGAAACCAGGATCGATCCCTTTCCAGCTCACACCCACCAGCGCGCCACCGGCAATACCGACGGCGGTAAAGATCAGCGCCAGCAGCGGCATGCTGATAAAGCCGGCCCAGAAGCGCGGTGATACCACACGACGTAACGGATCGACGGCCATCATCTCCATGCTGGAGAGCTGTTCGGTGGCTTTCATCAGCCCGATTTCAGCGGTTAACGCTGAACCTGCACGGCCTGCAAACAGCAACGCCGTGACGACCGGACCGAGTTCACGCAGCAGCGAGAGCGCCACCAGCATGCCAAGGCTGGTTTCAGCGTTGTAGGTGGTGAGCACCAGATAGCCTTGCAGACCCAGCACCATGCCAATAAACAGGCCTGATACCACGATGATCAGCAACGATAACACGCCCACGCTGTAGAGCTGTTTTACCAGCAGCGGCGCATGGCGACGAAACGCCGGCTTACCCACCAGCGCATGAAATAGCATGAGGCCTGCGCGGCCAAAAGCGGCACAGGTATTAATTCCCTGACGTCCAAATGACGCTAGCGCCTGTAACAACATCAGTTTACGTTCTCCCTGAGCGGGTCAAGTCGCTGAGATAATCGCCAGCGGCAAAGCGAAACGGCACCGGACCATCCGCATGACCCTCGATAAACTGGCGCACACGCGGATCGGGATTTTCCCGCAGTTCCGGCGCGCTGCCCTGAGCAATAATTTTTTGTCCGGCAACAATATAGGCATGATCGGCAATGCTCAATACCTCAGGCACATCGTGTGAAACCACAATGCAGGTCAGGCCCAAGGCATGATTCAGTTCATCAATTAACTTTACCAGCACGCCCATGGTGATCGGATCCTGGCCGACAAATGGCTCATCGAACATGATCAGCTCCGGTTCCAGCGCGATAGCACGCGCCAGCGCCGCACGGCGCGCCATACCGCCAGAGAGTTCGGCAGGCATCAGTTTCGCAGCACCACGCAATCCCACCGCTTCCAGCTTCATCAATACGGTGCTGTGCAACAGTTCTGGCGGCAACTGCGTATGTTCACGCAACGGCCAGGCAACGTTTTCATACACGTTGAGATCGGTAAACAGCGCACCTGACTGAAACAGCATGCTCATTTTTTTACGCGCTTCGTACAATTTCGTGCGGGAAAGCGTCGGGATATTCTGATCGCGGAACCAAATCTCGCCTTTGTCGGGCTGTAATTGCCCGCCAATCAGACGTAAAAGCGTGGTTTTACCAATTCCGGACGGCCCCATAATCGCGGTGACTTTGCCGGCGGGTACCGTTAACGAGATATCGTCAAAGATTGTACGATCTCCGCGCGTGAAACTGACGCCACGAACCTCAACCAGATTCGTTTGCTGCTGGATCATCTTTACCTCTTTATGCGGATCGGGCGCTATCAAAGCGGTGGATGGTAGCCTGGTAGCCTCGAATGCACGATAGTTTTACAGAAACTTACCCACTTAGTGTGGCGAAAACGGCCTTAAAATTTACTTTTGCCTCTCAGACAGTCAAAATCAGCGCCTGTTAGTGCGTGCAGAATGTTTTTACCTGTCGGACAAGGTTCGCCGACACCTCCATCCATCAAGGATTTTTAATGTTCGTAGCCTCTGCCTTGCTGTTTATCGGATTGATTTTACTGGTTTACGGCGCCGACCGTCTGGTATTTAGCGCCGCGATCCTCTGTCGATCCTTTGGCATCCCACCGCTGATCATAGGTATGACGGTGGTGAGCATTGGCACATCATTGCCGGAATTGATTGTCTCATTTTCAGCCGCGCAGCATGGACAAATGGATTTAGCGGTCGGCACCGCGCTGGGCTCGAACATCACCAACATTCTCTTGATTCTGGGTGGCGCAGCGTTGCTCCATCCATTGACAGTACACTCCAATCTGATTCGGCGCGAACTGCCATTAATGCTGCTAGTCTCACTGCTCAGCGGCATCATGCTGTTTGATAATCACCTCAGCCGTCTCGATGGCGTTGCGTTGCTACTGATCGCGCTGGGTTATCTGCTGGTGGTGATCCGCATTGCTCGCCGTGCTGAACGTGACAATAACGACACGCTCACCCGTGAACAACTGGCCGAACTACCGCGCGATGAAGCCGGCAATACCGTGGCCTTTCTGTGGCTGGCGGTGGCGCTAATTATTCTGCCGATGTCGACGCGTATGGTGATCGACAACGCCACCGTCTTTGCTGACTACTTCGGTGTAAGCGAACTGGTGATGGGCCTGACGCTGATTGCCGTCGGCACCAGCTTGCCCGAACTGGCCACCGTTGTGGCCGGCGCGCTGAAAGGTGAGGACGATATCGCTATCGGTAACCTGATCGGCGCCAACATTTTCAATCTGGCGATTGTGCTCGGCCTGCCAGCGCTGATTCATCCCGGTAGCGTTGATGCGCATGCCTTCGCGCGTGATTACTGGGTGATGCTGGCGGTGAGCGTGCTGTTCGCCCTGCTCTGCCTGCTGCGTAAACGCCGTATTGGTCGTATCGCAGGCACACTATTATTAGGTGGTTTTATCGCGTGGGTGCTATGGCTGTGGCTTAGCCCCATGCTTATCACAAGCTATTAAGGACGGACTGACCATGTCACATCAGCAACCGGATTTCGATTTTCAGCAAGCAGGTAAAGCGGTGCTGCGCATCGAACGCGAAGGGCTGGAGCAGCTTGATCAATATATCAATGATGATTTCGATCGCGCCTGCGCGATGATCTTTGCCTGCCGTGGCAAAGTGGTGGTGATGGGCATGGGCAAATCCGGACATATCGGTAAAAAGATGGCCGCGACTTTTGCCAGCACCGGTACGCCCTCTTTCTTTGTGCATCCCGGTGAAGCCAGCCACGGCGATCTCGGCATGGTCAGCACCAATGATGTGGTGATAGCGATTTCCAACAGCGGTGAATCCGGCGAAATCCTTGCGTTGGTGCCGGTGTTAAAGCGCCAGAAGGTACAGCTGATCTGTATCACCGGCCGTCCGGACAGCGCGATGGGCCGCGCGGCGGATGTGCATCTGTGCGTGAAAGTGCCGCAGGAAGCCTGTCCGCTCGGCCTGGCGCCGACCACCAGCACCACCGCCACCTTAGTCATGGGTGATGCGCTGGCCGTGGCGTTGCTGGAAGCGCGCGGATTTACCCAGGAAGATTTTGCGCTATCGCATCCCGGCGGTGCGTTGGGCCGCAAACTGCTGCTGCACGTCAGCGATATCATGCACAGCGGCGATGAAATCCCGCACGTCAGCCGTGATGCCTCAATGCGCGATGCGCTGCTGGAAATTACCCGCAAGAATCTTGGTTTAACGGTGATTGTTGATGACCTGATGAAAATCGAAGGCATCTTCACCGATGGTGACTTGCGCCGCGTGTTCGATATGGGCATCGATTTCCAGAAAGCCACCATTCAGGAAGTGATGACCAGCGGCGGTATCCGCGTGCGCCCGAATATGCTCGCGGTCGATGCCCTTAATCTGATGCAAAACAAAAACATCACCGCCCTGCTGGTGGCCGATGACGATCGCCTGCTCGGTGTGGTACATATGCATGACATGCTGCGCGCTGGCGTAGTCTGAACAGGAAGAAACAATGAGTGCTGAAACGGCGATGGTCGAGACTTGCTACGGTCCGGTGAGCGCGGACGTCATGGCGCGTGCTGCGAAGATTCGCCTGCTGATTTGTGACGTCGATGGCGTGATGTCGGATGGCGTGATTTACATGGGCAACAGCGGTGAAGAGCTGAAGGCTTTTAACGTGCGCGATGGTTATGGCGTGCGTTGCTTGCTGACCTCCGGCATCGAAGTGGCTATTATTACCGGCCGCAAAGCAAAACTGCTGGAAGATCGCTGTAAGACGCTCGGCATTACGCATCTTTACCAGGGACAATCGGATAAGCTTTTGGCCTGGCGGGAACTCCTGGATAAACTGTCATTAACCGCCGATCAGGTCGCCTACATTGGCGATGACCTGATCGACTGGCCGGTGATGGCGCAGGCGGGTTTGAGCGTGGCCGTTGCCGATGCCCACCCGATTTTACTGCCGCGTGCGCATTATGTTACCCGCATTGCCGGTGGCCGCGGCGCGGTACGTGAGTTGTGCGATCTGATCTTGATGGCGCAGAACAAATTTGAGGATGCCAAAGGGCAATCAATATGAGTAAGAGCAGGCGTTGGATGACGCTGATCCTGGCCTTGATCGCCTTAGTGCTGATCGGCTGGAATCTCACCAACCAGGATGACGACCGAACGCCGGTGGCGACTAACGATCAAGCGCCAACCTACACCAGCGAGAAATCGAACACGGTGGTGTATAACCCAACAGGCGCGCTGGGCTATAAGCTGGTCTCCGATAAAGTCACCTACTTTGCTGCCGATGAGATAAGTTGGTTCGATAATCCGGTGATGACCACCTATGACGTAAACAAAGTCGCGACATGGTCGGTGCGCGCCGATAAGGCAAAGCTGACTAAAGATCGTATGCTTTATCTTTATGGCAACGTTGTCGTCAATACTTTGACCCAGGATTCACAGCTTGAGCGCATCCTTACCGATAACGCTCAGGTTAATTTGGTCACCCAGGATGTGACATCTGACGATCAAGTCACCCTTTTTGGCCGCAGTTTTAATTCCACTGGCATGAAAATGCGCGGCAATTTACGGACGAAACATGCTGAGCTGCTTGAAAAGGTCAAAACTTCCTATGAAATTCAAAATGAACAAAAATAGCCTTAAGTTATTGCTGGTGAGTACGCTGCTGGCAACGAGCCTGCCTGCGCTGGCATTAACCGGCGACTCAGACAAACCGGTGAATATTGACTCCGTCAACCAGGCGCTGGATCTGCAGGGCAACGTCGCGACCTTTACCGGCAACGTGATTGTGACCCAGGGTTCCATCAAGATTACCGCCGATAAAGTGGTCGTCACCCGTCCGGGCGGCGATAGCAAGAAAACCATCGTTGATGCTTACGGCACGCCAGCCACCTTCTATCAGATGCAGGATAACGGTAAGCCGGTGCAAGGCCACGCCAGTAAACTGCACTATGAACTGGCGAATGATTTTGTTGAGCTGACCGGTAATGCCTTCATTCAGCAGCAGGATAGCAACATTAAAGGCGACCGCATCACTTACCTGGTGAAAGAGCAGAAGATGCAGGCGTTCAGCCAGGGTGACAGCAAGCGCGTGACCACCGTTCTGGTTCCGTCGCAGCTGCAGGACAAAAACGGTTCGTCCGCGAGCCCTAAAAAGAGTAACTGATTGCTATGGCTACACTAATCGCTGAGAACCTGGCGAAAGCCTACAAAGGCCGCCGCGTGGTGGAAGATGTTAGCCTGCAGGTAAAATCCGGCGAGATTGTCGGCCTGCTGGGCCCAAACGGTGCCGGTAAAACCACCACCTTTTACATGGTGGTCGGAATTGTGCCGCGCGATGCGGGCCGCATCGTAATTGATGATGAAGACATCAGCATCCTGCCGCTGCATGCGCGTGCCCGTCGCGGTATCGGCTATCTGCCGCAGGAAGCCTCGATCTTCCGTCGCCTGAGCGTGTACGACAACCTGATGGCGGTGCTGCAGATCCGTGATGATCTGACAGAAGAGCAGCGTCAGGATCGTGCCAACGAGCTGATGGAAGAGTTCCATATCGGCCATCTGCGCGACAGCATGGGCCAGGCGCTGTCGGGTGGTGAACGCCGTCGTGTAGAAATTGCTCGCGCGCTGGCGGCTAATCCTAAATTCATCCTGCTGGATGAGCCTTTTGCCGGTGTTGACCCCATTTCGGTTATCGACATCAAGAAAATCATCGAGCATCTGCGTGACAGCGGCCTTGGCGTGCTGATTACCGACCACAACGTGCGTGAAACCCTCGCGGTGTGTGAACGCGCTTATATAGTTAGCCAGGGGCATTTAATTGCCCATGGCACGCCTGATGAAATTCTTGTAGATGAGCAGGTTAAGCGTGTTTATTTGGGCGAAGAGTTCAGACTCTGATAAGGTGTCGTAACACCCTACGTTTGCTTAGGAAATTCTAACCGAATTATGAAGCAAGGTTTGCAACTCAGGCTCAGCCAACAGCTGGCGATGACTCCACAGTTGCAGCAAGCCATTCGCTTGCTGCAACTCTCTACGCTTGAACTCCAGCAAGAACTCCAACTGGCGCTGGAAAGCAATCCGCTGCTTGAACAAACCGATCTGCACGAAGAAGTCGACGCGCGCGAATTTCAGGAACAAGAGAGTGATTCATTAGACACGCGTGAAGCTCTTGAACAGAAAGACATGCCTGAAGATCTCCCGCTCGACGCCACCTGGGACGAAATCTACACTGCGGGCACGCCGTCAGGCACCGGCACCGATTACCAGGATGACGAACTGCCAATCTATCAGGGCGAAACCACGCAATCGCTGCAGGATTACCTGATGTGGCAGGTTGAGTTAACGCCGTTCACTGATACCGATCGCGCCATCGCTACATCCATTGTTGATGCCATTGACGACACCGGCTATCTCACCGTCAGCTTACAAGATATTTATGACAGTATTGGCGATGAAGAGCTGACGCTAGAAGAAGTTGAAGCCGTGCTCAAACGGGTGCAGCGTTTCGATCCGGTCGGCGTCGGTGCGCGTGATTTGCGTGATTGCCTGTTAGTGCAGCTTTCGCAATATGATGCCGCTACGCCCATGCTGGCGGAAGCGCGCCTGATTGTGAGCGAACATCTTGATCTGCTGGCCAACCATGACTTCCGCAGCCTGATGCGCGTAACGCGTCTGAAGGAAGAGGTGCTGAAAGAGGCGATGTTGCTGATTCAGTCACTCGATCCGCGCCCTGGCCAGTCAATCAATACCAGCGAACCGGAATATGTTATTCCCGATGTGCTGGTGCGCAAAATCAGCAAGCGCTGGACGGTTGAACTGAATTCCGACAGCATGCCGCGCCTGAAAATCAATCAGCAGTATGCTGCGATGGGCGGAGCAGGCCGTAATGAAAGCGATAATCAGTTTATTCGTAGCAACTTACAGGAAGCCAAGTGGCTGATTAAGAGCCTGGAGAGCCGTAACGACACGCTGCTGAAAGTGACACGCTGTATCGTTGAACAGCAGCAGGCGTTTTTTGAGCAGGGTGAGGAGTACATGCGTCCGATGGTGCTGGCGGATATCGCTCAGGCTGTTGATATGCACGAATCCACTATTTCCCGCGTGACCACGCAAAAGTATTTACACAGCCCGCGTGGCATCTTTGAACTGAAGTATTTTTTCTCCAGTCACGTCAACACCGAAGGCGGCGGCGAAGCCTCGTCCACGGCGATTCGTGCATTAGTGAAAAAATTGATCTCGGCGGAAAACCCCGCAAAACCCTTGAGCGACAGCAAACTGACCTCCATGTTATCCGAACAGGGCATCATGGTAGCGCGACGTACGGTTGCTAAATATCGCGAGTCTTTATCTATACCGCCATCAAACCAGCGTAAACAGCTAGTTTGACCGAACGAAGAAGGAAGACCTATGCAGCTAAACCTTACCGGACTTAATGTTGAGATTACCGAACCTCTGCGTGAATTTGTAAATACCAAATTTGCCAAACTGGAACACTATTTTGATCGCATCAATCAGGTTTATATTGTTCTGAAGGTAGAGAAGGTGACGCAGATTGCGGATGCAACACTTCACGTCAACGGCGGGGAGCTGCACGCCACATCGGAAGCGGAAGACATGTACGCGGCCATCGACGGGTTAATCGACAAGCTTTCCCGTCAGCTGACCAAACACAAAGACAAACTGAAAAAACACTAACCTTCACGCTTGCAGAGTGCTGACTGATTCGGCACTTAGAGCATAAATGGGGCGGATATTACCGCCCCGTTTTGTCATCTGCGCAAGCGCCAGCGGACGAAGGGCAATGAAATCAATCGCCTGAACCTCGCGGCTATGTGAACTCGCAAGTGAAACGATGATGAACAACGATCTAACACTGGAATTGAGCTCGGTCCTTTCACTGGACTGTACCCGTAGCGGCGTACACTGCCAGAGTAAAAAACGCGCGCTGGAAATTATCAGCGAGCTGGCAGCGAAGCAGCTCAATCTGCCGCACCAGACGCTTTTCGAAGCCATCCTGACCCGCGAACGTATGGGCAGTACCGGTATTGGCAACGGCATCGCCATTCCACATGGCAAGCTGGAGGAGGACACCTTACGCGCTGTCGGCGTGTTTATCAGCCTCGATCAGCCTATCGCTTTTGATGCGGTAGACAATCAGCCGGTTGACCTGCTGTTTGCCCTGCTGGTACCTGCGGACCAGTGTAAAACCCACTTGCACACGCTTTCGCTGGTTGCCAAACGTCTGGCGGATAAAACCGTATGTCGTCGTTTGCGTGCGGCACAGAGCGACGAAGAGCTCTACGCCATTATCACAGAAGCTCAGGAAGCACACTCTTAAGCGAGAAACACTTTTACCGGCCTGTTCGCCGGTTTAAAACGGGAGAAATGTGATGGTGCTGATGATCGTTAGCGGTCGGTCAGGCTCAGGAAAATCAGTCGCGCTGCGTGCCCTTGAAGATATGGGCTTCTACTGTGTCGACAACTTGCCGGTGGTATTGCTACCGGAGCTGGCGAATACCTTAACCGAACGCAATATCTCTGCGGCGGTCAGCATTGACGTGCGCAACATGCCGGAATCACCGGAAGTCTTTGAGGCCGCGCTCAATAATCTGCCGGATACCTTCTCGCCGCAGCTGCTGTTTCTCGATACCGATCGCAACACGCTGATTCGCCGCTACAGCGATACGCGTCGTCTGCATCCGCTCTCCAGCAAAAATCTGTCGCTGGAGAGTGCTATCGATGAAGAGAACGATCTGCTGGAGCCGCTGCGCTCACGCGCCGATCTGATTATCGATACGTCCGAGATGTCGGTTCATGAATTGGCGGAAATGCTACGTACGCGCCTGCTGGGCAAGCGCGAGCGTGAACTGACCATGGTGTTTGAGTCATTCGGCTTTAAACACGGCATTCCGATCGACGCCGATTATGTCTTCGATGTGCGTTTCCTGCCGAATCCGCACTGGGATCCTAAGCTGCGTCCGATGACCGGCCTGGATCGTCCGGTTGCCGCCTTCCTCGATCGTCACACCGAAGTGCACAACTTTATCTATCAAACGCGCAGCTATCTGGAACTGTGGCTGCCGATGCTGGAAACCAATAACCGCAGCTATCTCACCGTCGCCATCGGCTGTACTGGCGGAAAACATCGTTCAGTGTATATCGCTGAACAACTGGCGGATTATTTCCGTTCACGCGGTAAAAACGTGCAATCTCGTCATCGCACTCTGGAAAAACGCAAATCATGACCGTGAAGCAAACCGTTGAGATTCGTAACAAGCTGGGCATGCACGCGCGCCCGGCAATGAAGCTGTTCGAGCTGGTGCAGAGTTTTGATGCTGAAGTGTTGCTGCGTAACGAATCGGGCACCGAAGCCGAAGCCAGCAGCGTGATTGCGCTGCTGATGCTCGACTCAGCGAAAGGCGGCCATATTGAGATTGAAGCCAGCGGCCCGCAGGAAGAGCATGCGCTGGCAGCGGTTATTGAACTGTTTGAAGCGGGCTTTGACGAGGATTAAACCTATCAGTGCAGCTTGTAGCGATTGAGGAAACCCTCGCCGCCCAACTGGCGCATCTGCCGCATAATCCACTGCTGCCGCTGCCGCGTGTAGCCTGAAGGCGCATCGGCGCGGAAACGGATCGGATTGGGCAGCACCGCTGCCAGTAACGCCGCTTCAGACATCGTCAGGCGGCTAGCGGGTTTATGGAAATAGCGCTGTGAAGCTTCTTCCACGCCAAACACGCCGTCGCCAAATTCTGCGATATTAAGATAAACCGTCAGGATACGCCGCTTAGTCCACACGGTTTCGACTCCCACCGTTAATCCTGCTTCCAGCCCTTTACGCAACCAACTACGACCATCCCACAGAAACAAGTTTTTCGCCGTCTGCTGTGAAAGCGTTGAAGCACCGCGCATGCGTTCATTGCCATCGTTATCCAGCACTGACTGGATGGCATCGACATCAAAGCCCCAATGCTCGGGAAACTTTTGATCCTCAGAAGCGATAACTGCTAATGCCATCCACGGCGAGATTTCGTCCATGCCGACCCAATCCGAGTGCGCCACATAATCAAAGCGCCCAGTAAACCAGGCGCTGATTTGCCGTTCCACCATCACCGCTGAGAACGGTACCGGTAAAAAAGCAAACAGCAAAATGCCCGCTAACCAGATGCCAAGCCATGCCAGTAGCGCTTTAGCAATCAGCACTTTAATACGTTTTCCCAATGTCCCTTTACTCTTGCTCATGCAATTTTCTCTTACCTGTTCCCTGTATTAATCAATCACCCAAGTCACGATAGCGAATACCAACGATTAACCACTAAATTTTATCCTCAGACTGGTAAAGACGCCTGAAAAATTGTTGCCATCGCAATCAGTGTTCCTCTATTAGAGCCAATCACATCAAGCACTTCCGCCAAAAAGGAATCGGTTCCATAACGATCAATAGATCAAATGCTGCATGCATGAACACTTAACTGAATGTGATATCGCTCACGTAAATGCTTTCATGATGCTTAACTATCAATTTTATTGTTGTGCGAACTTGTTCATTGATAACAGAGACCATTCTGAAAAATGCGCCCAAATCTGTCTGATCCTGCATGCATTCGACCTCACGGATGGTAAAGCGATTTACCGCACGTTTGGTTTACATTATTCAATAAACTATAAACTGGAACTTTCCGTTTAAGGTTTCCAAAACGTTTTGGATAACCCGCCGAAAAATCTGTTTTTATCCATCAATATCAGAGTGTTAATCTTACTTAACCTCAATTTTTTGTCAGAATCAGATTTTCCATGCTTGTGTCAGGCTTTTCCTGCCGGTCACTGCAGCAAAACCAGGCAAAAAGCAGAACATTTGGTCAAAAAAAGTGCAATATGGCAAAGAAATTAATTCCTTGCTTGACTGTGTCAGCAAATTAATGTTTTCTGTATTTAATCGCTGCTCAACATCACACAATTTAATGAATCTTGTCGCAAGCATTGGCGAATTTGTTAAGGTGATTTTGAAGCGTTAACCAATACCGAACTGTTGCTTTCTTATTCGATTTCTAATAATAGCAGCAGTACCCATTTCCCTGGTGTTGGCGCAGTATTCGCGCACCCCAGTTTCGACTGGGGTCATTTTTTTCTAACGTCCTGTAATTTTTCCCGCTCTGCAACCCATTCACGTAACACGTTCACGTCATTGAGCCATTCATGTTTTAATTCGTCGACCCACTCTTGCACGTTGTCCCACCACGCTGGCAATTCCGGCGACTGAATCTGTTTCGCTAACTGCTGTAAATGCAGTAAGCCAACCGAACCTGCTGCACCTTTAATCTTGTGCCCTTCTTCAGCTATGCCTTTTTGATCGCGCGCCATCATGTTGGAATCCAGCACGTCGAGATAACCCGGCATCATCTGCTCAAACATAGTGAGGCTTTGGGTAATCAATCCTGGGCCAACCAGCTCAATGTATTGTTCCAGCATCGCCACATCCAACAGCGTGCGTGACTGCTCGTCTGATGACTCGCTGGCTATCTCTTCCTGCTCAGGCTGATAGTCCCAGAACTTCTTGATCACCGCCGTCAGCGCTGGCACGGCAAGCGGCTTGCTCAACACATCATCCATGCCGGCATCGAGATACTCTTTTTTGTCTTTTAGCACGTTAGCGGTCAATGCCACCAGCGGCGGCAGCGCCACATCGGCATAACGCTGATGGATAGCGCGCGACACGTCGAGGCCGGTCATATCCGGTAGCTGAATGTCGAGAAGCACCAGATCGAACTCCTGCGGATCAAACATCGCCAGCGCGTCTGTTCCGGTCATCGCGACGTCAACGCTGCAGCCCAGTTTCTCCAGCACTGAACGCGCCACGATGACGTTGAGCTCGATATCTTCCACCAGCAACACGTGCAGCGCCGGCAACGGCATGCTGTCATCCAGATTGTCGTCTTCTACTTCCTCAGCGACGCGTGGCGCGTTAATCTCGACGGTAAAGCAGGAACCCTGCCCCGCGACGCTACTGACACTGATATCGCCGCCCATCGCCTGTGCCAGACGACGCGAAACCGCTAAACCGATGCCGGTGCCCGTCGCTGGTTTGCCGCCATGTTGATCTTTCACCTGGTAATACATCGCGAAGATCTTATCCTGCTCTTCCTCCGGAATGCCCATGCCGGAATCCTGCACTTCAAAGTGCAGCGTTTCATCCTGACGATAGGCGACGCGCACCACAATCTCGCCCTGCTGGGTAAATTTCACGGCGTTGCCAATCAGGTTCCACAGAATCTGACGCAAGCGCGTACCATCCGCCGAGATTTTATGCGGCAGCGGCAACTCTGGCGCCATGACAAACTTCAGCCCTTTTGGCTGCGCCAGCAGGCCAGAGAGATTTTCCAGATCGGCGAGGAAGCCGGTGAAATCCAGCGGTTGATTATCCAGCTGCACTTTACGGCGCTCGATTTTGTCCACTTCGATCACGTCATTGAAGATGTTGCCCAGCGTGATGGCTGAAACGTGGATGGTTTTGAGGTACTTGAGTTGCTCCTGATTGAGATCGGTATCCAGCAGGATGCGGCTCAGCCCAACGATGCCATTCAGCGGCGTACGCAGCTCGTGGCTGATAGTAGAAATAAAGGTGGTCTTCTCACGGCTGGCGTTCTCCAGCGCGTCCTGATAGCGCTTACGCTCGGTAATATCGCGGCCAAAGCCCATTAGGCCACTGCGTTTACCCACACGGTCGTAATAGGGCACTTTACGGATTTCGAAACAGGCTTTGCGACCGTCGGGATATTGCAGCCACTGTTCGTACGTCAGCGATACATTGTGGCGGAACACCTTCTCATCAGTTTCCAGCACTTTAGTGGCGGCTTCGTCATCGTAGATATCGCGCGGAGTCAGGCCTATCAACTGCTTTTCACTCATTCCGGTTAGCAGTTCCATGGCGCGGTTACAACCGGAGAACTGCTTATCAATGTTGCGGTAGAACACCAAATCCGGTGATGCATCGAGGAAAGAGCGCAGGAAGGAGGATTGCTGTTCCAGCTCGATTTGCGCCTGCTCGCGTCGTGCCATCTCTTCGCGCAGCTTATCCATCACCTGCTCACGCGCCTGCTCAGCTTTAATACGATCGTTAATTTCCTGATTAAGCTGGGTGATGGTCTCCTTCATCTGCTGATTAAGCTCGAGATCGCGCGTACGCATCTCTTCCAGCTTATCCACCAGTTTTGACAGGCGTTGGCGCGACTCTTCCAGCTGATCGACCACCACCGAGAGGAAATAGACTGCCCAGGGCGTAATTAACAGACCGAAGAAGATGGAGCGGACAACGTCGATGCTTTCCACATGTCCGCGCAACACCATGGTGACGGCCATCTGCACCACCATCGCCAGTACGACCAGCGCCGAGGCTAACAGTAGCGAAAAACGCACCAGGCCGAGTTTGACCATCAAATCAACGTAGTACTGCGCTAAAAGACGAATCTGTTTCATTACGAGCTCCCTGAACGAAATCTGGCTCATGATAGCGTAATTATCGCTGCGCTGCCCCGCTTCACCCTGCCATATCACGCGGGTTATGCCCTGTAATGGTGCATCGCAGCGCGATTTCGCCGACGTTCCCTTCTATATGCGCAAAGCGCTTGACTAATTCTGCCAACTGAATAATCTGGAGGGCCGCGCTTTTGCGGGCCTTATCTCAACATCCTGTGCTAATCAGCACCCTGGCAGCCATTTTTCCTGATGGTTGCACCTCTTTATTGCATACCCATTCAACTTAAGTGATTTTTTAAGCACGCCTCGCGTGATTAATTTTACTAATGGCAGCCCCATTTTGATTCAAATATGACGCCATAAGAAAAACAGATACATGCTGTGTATCAACTGCCCCCAACAGAATTAAATGCTGTTATAACCCTTCCTGCCAGCATTGTTTGGATATTAGAGGGCTGGGTCACAGTGAGACGGCTCACACTTCCTGGGGGAATGCGCAGCGGGAGATTGACATAAATTTACGCAAAAAAACCTTAATAATCATTTGATTAAGTGACAAAAAAGCCAATTACCCGCAACAAAGCTGGCTATTTGACCTGAGTTCGCTTTCCCGATAAGTTGGAATTCCACTGGAAGCTTTCCTGGTGGGCCTGTGTCTCGGCATATCTATGCAGCAAGAAGCCTCCCTCTGGATGCAAGCTATCTCCCGAAAGAGACCGGAATAAAAAGAGCAGCTCATTAAGGACGTGACAACAGTGTCTTGAGAGCCCTTGCTCGGTGCTGCGACGCCCGCTCTTTACTGAGCGGCACAAGAATTGATACCGCCGCGTTGGCTCTAAATGCCACGCTGCGGTACGCGAAATAATGCAGGTAATGTCAAAAGAAGTTTAAGGAGACTCTCAATGTCCACGCAAAAACCGAATCCCTATGGTTTGTATGACCCATCAGCCGGAAGTGACAGCTGTGGTGTAGGTTTCATTACCCGTAAGGACGGCGAGCAGACTCATGAGATTCTGCGGATGGCCCATAGCGCGCTATGCACAGTCCCGCACCGTGGCGGCATGTCTGCCGAAGGCGTGGGCGATGGCGCGGGTGTAAACGTCGATCTCTCCCTGAACTTCTTCCGCAAGGTTACCGGTCTGGCGCTGGAAGCCGGCCGTTTCGGCGTCGGTAACTTTTTTGTGCCAAAAGATGCAGAGCTGCGCGCCAACGCTGAGCGTTTGGTTGAAGAAACGCTGGCGGCGCATAACTTCCCGATCTTAGTGAAACGCGATATGCCGCTCGACGGCAGCGTGACGCGCCCGGCCGCCCTGCAATTCCAGCTGCCAATTGTGCAGTGGATTTTTGCCGCGCCGCAGGAAGTGACTGAACAACTCGAATTCGAGCGCCAGATTTATCGCGCGCTGCTGGATATCGAAGCACGCGCCTTTACCGAAAGCGAATTCGGCGGCCTCTATCCGCTGTCGCTCTCTTCGCGCACGCAGGTGTTTAAAGCACGCCTGAACTCCAACGAAGTGATCCCGTACTTCAAAGATTTGACCGATGCGGACCATCAGGTGCGCGGGCTGTTTTTCCACACCCGCTTCTCGACCAACACCGATCCGCATACCACCATGGCGCAACCGTTCCGTTTAATGGCGCACAACGGCGAGCTGAACACCGATCGTAAAAACCGCATTGCTGAAGCGGCACTGATGCTGGCGCGCGGTAAAAAAATCGTGCGTCCAAAAGGTCAGTCAGACAGCTCACGTCTCGACCAGAGCATCCACAGCCGTTTGATGGAAGATAATCTCGATCTGATCAACGCCGTGGTTTCGATGATGCCGCCGGCGTGGGAGAACGATACGTCACTCTCAAACGAAGTGCGCGCCATGCTCGAATACTTCTCTTTATATGAAGAGAAAAACGATGGCCCAGCTGCACTGATCTTCGGTAACGGTGAAGTGATCGGCGCGCGTCTTGACCGCCTCGGCCTGCGTCCGCTGCGTTCCGTTGAAACTGAGGAATACATCGGTGCGATGTCTGAAGCAGGCCAGATCGCCTTCCCACCGGAAAGCGTTCTGCGTCGTGGCCGCATCGAAGCGGGCGGCATGCTCTATTACGATCACAAAGAGAAACGCTCTTACACCACGGTTGAAGCGCTGGAAAAACTGGCAGCCGAAAAAGATTACCTGTCGCTGCTGAGCAAAGCGCGTATCGATCTCGCCGACCTGCCGGAAATTCAGGCGGAGCAACTCGGCTCGCCGCTGCGTTATCGTGGTGACCTCAAAACCTATCAGCGTTTTGTCGCCTACTACTACAACCAGGAAAGCTTCAAATTCATGATGGACCCGATGCTGCAAACCGGCGCTGAGAAGATCTCAGCAATGGGTTACGGCAACGCCATCAATGGCCTGTCCGATCACGAAGGCGGCATGGCGCACTACTTCTCACAACGTTTTGCGCAAGTCACCAACCCACCGCTCGATTCGATTCGTGAAGCGGACGGCATGACGCTGCGTGTTGCTCTAGGTGCAAAACCGCATCTCGGCCGCAGCAAAGGCCAGCAAATCATTGTCCCGACGCCAATCCTGACCCACCTAGACATGCTGCGCCTGCGCGAGCAAACCGTCGCACCTTATGCGCGCTTCGAGATGCTGTACGAGCCAGTCGTTGGCAAAGATATCGTCAGCCGTGCGGCCAACGCCAACGCGCTGGAAAAAGCCATTGATGACTTAGCCCAGCAGGTGGTGGATTTCGCACGCCAGCAAGGCGGCATCGCGGTGATCACCGACCGTCATATCTCCTCAACGCACGCAGCGATTCCGATGCTGCTGATGGTGTCGGCGATCAACCAGCGCTTAGTGCAGGAAGGTCTGCGTCTGGATGTTTCGCTGGTAGTCGAAAGTGGTCAAAGCATCTCTTCACACCACATCGCGGCGACGCTGGGCTTCGGTGCTTCTGCCGTTTACCCACTCGGCGTGCAGATGCGTGCGGAAGAGAAATTTGGTGAAGGCGAAGAAGGCAACAAAGCCTTTAAACGCTATGCCAAAGCAGCCGAAAAAGCGCTGATGAAAACCATGGGTAAAGTCGGCCTGTGTACTGTTGAGAGCTACAGCTGCGGCGAGTTCTTCGAGCCGAACTTCCTGAATACCGACGATCCGGTATTGAAGAAATATTTCCCGAATATCAAAACTCCTGTCGGCGGCGCGGGCTTCCCGGCGATCGCTCAGATGGCAGTTGACTGGCACCAGAGCTCGTTGAAAATTCAGGGCGAAGCGGAAGTGCCATTGCTCGGCCTGTTCAAAGAGCGTGCTGAAGGCGCGGGACACTCGTACGGTACCATCGCGGTACGTACCTTTATCGATATGACGGAACAGCCGATTCGCTTTGCTAATAAAGAGCGCGAAGAGGACAACTTTATTCGTTTGATGACGCTGGCCAAACTGGATAACGCGTTCAACATCAAAGCAGAAGCCTTTAAAGACAGCAGCTTCGAGCGTATTCCGAATGATGTGATCGACACCTTTGCCATCACGCCAGATTACCGTCAGTTCTCCGGCCTGATGCATGCCGAGCGTAAACGTCGTCCTGCGGCGCTGCGCGACATCCTGGCGCTGCCATGCGATTTGACCCACGTTGATAGCGAAGCCGAATTCGGCCGCAAACTGGGCCGCTACTCGCTGGTGAACAACGGCTTCGCTACGCGTGGCCTGAAGTGTGAAGCGGTGAACGGCAGCCTGAACCAGTTCGAGCTGCGTCTCATTGATGCGATTGCAGGTCTGAAATCAGAGAACGAGCGCCTTGAAGCGCTGGCGCGTGCGCTGAAAACCCGTTTCACCGACGATATCGAAAGCAGCAGCGTGGCGGATGGCGTGCTGCACATCACCGCTTACGGCAAAGCTGCTGATTATCTGTCACTGATCTTCACCGCGCTGCCATCGCTGCCGCTGGAAGAGATTCAACCGGCACATGAAATCACGCGTACCTTTGCTTCCGGTGCGATGAGCCACGGTGCGCTGGTGGCGCCTGCGCACGAAGCTGTCGCGCACGGTACCAACATGGTTGGCGGCATGAGTAACTGCGGCGAAGGTGGCGAGCACTATTCACGTCACGGCACCATCCGCGCCTCACGTATCAAGCAGTTGGCATCCGGTCGTTTCGGCGTGTGGGCGGCTTATCTGGCTGACCCGATGCTGGAAGAGCTGGAGATCAAAATCGGTCAGGGCGCGAAGCCCGGTGAAGGCGGTCAGTTGCCGGCACCGAAAGTGACCGTTGAGATTGCCGCAGCGCGCGGCGGCACGCCGGGCGTCGAGCTGGTTTCACCGCCGCCGCACCACGACACTTACTCCATCGAAGATTTGGCACAGCTGATCCATGACTGTAAAGCCGCGCGCGTGCGCGTCATCGTCAAGCTGGTTTCATCTGAAGGTATCGGCACCATCGCCGTCGGCGTGGCGAAAGCCGGCGCGGATGTGATTAACGTCGCGGGTAATACCGGCGGCACCGGCGCAGCTTCCGTTACCAGCCTGAAATATACCGGCCGCGTCGCGGAGATCGGTATCGCTGAAGTGCATCAGGCGCTGTGTGCTAACGGCCTGCGCGACAAAGTGCAGCTGCGCTGCTCCGGCGCGCAGCAGACCGGCAGCGATGTGATCAAATCAGCCCTGCTCGGTGGCGACAGCTTCGAGTTCGGCACCACCGCGCTGATGATGTTGAAATGCGTGATGGCGAAAAACTGTAACGTCAAATGCCCGGCCGGTTTAACCACCAACGCCGAAGCCTTTGATGGTGATCCGCGTCAGCTGGCGCAGTACTTCATCAACGTGGCGCAGGAAGTGCGTGAGTTCCTCGCCCGCCTCGGCTTGCGTTCTCTGCGTGAAGCGCGTGGCCGTTCGGATCTACTGCACTTGATGGATCACCCGCTGGAAGTCGGCAAACTGGATCTGCGCGCGATGTTGACCGTGGTGCCAGAACAGAAAATTGCTAAGCCGGTGTATCTGGAAAAAGATTTTGAACTGGATGATGGCTGGGTTAACGAGCTGAAAACGCAGCTGGTTGGCGCGGCAAGCCGTGAAATCGCGCTGGGCGCGGGCATCACCCTGAACAACCGTAACAAGAGCGTGGGTGGTCAGCTGGCGATCGATATCGAGCGCATGCTGAACCATGAATTACCTAAAGATCAACTGGCAGCATTGCCAGCGGTCATGAAAGACGATCGCGGTCGTCATTATCTGGCACCGCGTAGCGTGCTGATTAATACCAGCGGTTCTGCCGGCCAGTCGTTCGGCGCGTTCTGCAATGACGGCATGCAAATGAAGCATTACGGCACCTGCAACGACGGCGTTGGCAAAGGCCAGTGCGGCGGCGAACTGGTGGTGATGTCACCGGGCGGTGGCGCACAGGACAGCGATGGCAACGTGTTGATCGGTAACTTCGCGCTGTTTGGCGCGACCGGCGGTCGTCTGTTTGTTCAGGGCCAGGCGGGTGACCGCTTCGCCGTGCGTAACTCCGGCGCAACTGCGGTAGTTGAAGGCGTTGGTGACTTCTGCTGCGAATACATGACCAACGGCGCCATTCTTAACCTTGGCACCTTTGGTAAAGGCTTCGGCAACGGCATGAGCGGCGGTTTCGCTTACCAGTACGACCCGTATGGATCGCTGGCTGCGCACGCGGCAGGTGATTCGGTGCTGTTTGGCTCCATCGCCGATGAAGATGAAATGGCGCAGGTGCACAAACAAGCGGTGCTGACCATGCTTAACTGGCATCTGGAAGCAACCCAATCGCCACGCGCGGCCTGGCTGCTGGATAACTGGGAAACCGAGTGCCATCACTTTGTATATGTGATGCCGCGTTCGCTGCTGCTGTATCAGGATGGCACCGAAATCCTCAAAGCCAAATCACGTAAAGACTTGCTCGAAGAGCTCTCAACGTCGCTGGCTGCGCATCAGGTGACGAAGTTCAAATCGGCCTGGCGTGACGGTAAAACCATTGCTAACGGTGCTGTTCCGGCTTACGGCGCGACAGATACGCTGGAGATGTTTGTTCTGCTGAACAACTACACCGTTCTCAGCCTCGCGCAGCAGCTGGCGCTGGGCAAACTGCCGAAAGGCACGGCGGTGGAAGATCCGGCGGTGGAAAAAGCGGTACGCAATCTGCTGATGACCGAAGATTTCACCTTAATAAGCCGACTGCAACGTCATGCACGCTCTGCGATTGAGAGCTACAGCGATGACGAGCTGGCAAGCCTGATCGCCGCTAAACGTATGGCAGATTACAAAGCGGCATTAACGCAGCGCAACATTCGCTCCATGGACAGCCTGGCGACATATGGCTGGATCATTTATCAGGATGCCTGCAACCGTGAAGTACTGGGCCATCTGCCTGATTTTGAAGAGCTGTTTGCGCGTGCTGCACTGCCAGAAATCGCAGCTGCAGTCGGGAAACTTTCCTGATTACAGTGCTACTGAACATGTGTAATTTAGTTTTTATATTTTGATTGAACAGGATTGAGTGCCTTACCGATGAAAATTCCTTACATTCCTGAAGATGCACCGTTTAACGGTGAGCAGAAATACTGGCTGGCGGGCTTCCTCGCCGGTCTCCATTCGCGCCTGCTGGTATTAGAAGACAAGCAGAGCGCACCGGCTGCGGGTGCAAACACCCAGCTGCATATCCTGTTCGGTTCACAGACCGGTAACGCTGAAGCATTGTCGCAAACAGCAGCTAAAGCCGCACGCGCCAAAGGTTTGGTGCCGGTGGTGCAGGCGCTGGGCGAAGTGGATTTGGATGTGTTCGCCACCATGCGTCACGTGCTGATCGTCACCTCGACTTACGGCGAGGGCGAAATGCCGGATAACGCTCAGCTGTTCTGGAACGCGATTTCAGCCAGTACCGCGCCACGTCTGGAGCAGATGCACTTTGCGGTATTGGCGATTGGCGACACCGGCTACGACGGTTTCTGCCAGGCAGGTAAATTCATCGATATGCGTCTGGAGCAGCTCGGTGCGAAACGCGTCGCCGATCGTATCGACTGCGATATCGATTTCGAAGAGCCATCCAGTGAGTGGATTGGCACGGCAATGCCGCAATTCGCCGCCAGTGCGGGCAGCAGCGGTAATGCATTAGAAAGCGCGCCAGAAGCACCTGTCATTCCGGGCAGCAATAAGCAAAACCCTTATGCGGCCGCATTGGCGACCAATAAGCGCCTGTCGGCAGAAGAGTCGGCGAAAGATATTCGTCACTTTGAGTTTGATCTCACCGACAGCGGCCTGAAATATGAAGCGGGCGATGCGCTGGGTGTGATCCCGGTGAACGACGCGTCACTGGTTTCACTGCTGCTGACTCAGCTGAAAGCCGATTACGAAACGCCGGTACCTGGCTTTGACCGTAACCTTGGCGATCTGCTGACTTATCAGTTCGAAATTTCAGAGCCGTCACGCAAACTGATTGAATGGGTTGGTCAGAACACCACCAACCAGGAATTGCGTCACGTGTTGCAGCACGACGACAAAGATACCCTTGCCGTTTGGCTGTGGGGCAAAGACACGCTGGATCTGCTGCAGCTTGAGCTGACGCGCAGCTTGTCGGTGCCGGAATTCGTTGCCATGCTGCGTCCACTGCAGCATCGCGCTTACTCCATCTCGTCGAGCTCGAAAGCGCATCCAAATCAGGTGCATCTGACCATCGCTTCCGTGCGCTACCATAGCGGCGGTCGCGAACGTAAAGGCGTGTGCTCAACCTATCTGGCTGAACGTGTACGTCGCGGCGAAAAGCCGGCGATCTTCATCTCGCCGAACAAAGCATTCCGCGTACCGTCAAACGGCAATGCGCCGCTGATTATGGTTGGACCAGGCACCGGTATCGCACCGTTCCGCGCCTTCCTGCAGGAACGTCAGGCAACGGGCGCAGAAGGTAAAAACTGGCTGTTCTTCGGTGACCAGCATCAGGCACACGATTACATCTACGAAGAAGAGCTGCAGGCATGGCAGGAGAAAGGTCTGCTGACTAATCTGGATCTGGCCTTCTCGCGCGATCAGGAAGAGAAGATCTACGTGCAAAATCGCATGCTGGAGAAAGGCGCTGAGCTGTACGCCTGGCTGCAGGATGGCGCGTACTTCTACGTGTGTGGCGATGCATCACGCATGGCAAAAGACGTTGATGCGGCGCTGTATGAAGTGGTTCGTCAGTTCGGTGGCTTGTCCAGCGAGCGTGCGGCGGCTTACGTTGATCAGCTGAAGAAAGATAAACGCTACTTGCGCGACGTCTACTAAGACGCGCAGGCATAAAAAAACGGGCCAATCGGCCTAATGCCAGTCAGTTAAGCCTGACTGGCATTTCTTCTTTTGGCTGTCGGGTACTTCCAGGGCCTCTCTTTCACCACTCTCGGGAACGACCTCTCCCGTCGCCCCGGCAGTTTGACTATCTGCGCTATCGCGTCCACATTTTTCACCAGTTCCGGGATCCGCCCCGGTGACGCGCCCTCAAGCGTCCAGAGCAGCTTCATGACCCAGGCCGCAGACTCGCTGAAGCTCAGCTGATTAGGCCAGTATCCCTTAAGCGTCGACGCCATTTTTATCATCTGATATCTCACCAGATTATACGCAAGCAGCGCGCCCCACAGCTCCTGACGCACCATCTCCGGTTTTTTGCTGCGCAGCGTCAGCCGGTTATCCTGCAGCCCCTGCTTGATTTCCCGATACCCCAGCTCTATCTCCCAGCGATGGCTGTACAGGTCCGCTATCTCTTTCCCCGGATAGCGCATCGCATCCGTCATCGACGTCAGGAACCGCCACGTCTTTCCTTTAATTTCCCGGCTGATAAGCCTCATCTCTGCATATTCCGCCAGATGAGGCCACTTCTTCCGCGCCTGAGGGGAGGTTTTAACACGGATGAGCGCATCTCCTTTTCCCAGGCGGCGTACCTCTTCGTACTGCAGGTCTTTGCGGGCTGCTATCATCCAGTGACGGTTTTCCCCCGCCTGATGCCAGGCGCTGAGCAGGCCGAACGAGGTATAGCCCTTGTCGAACAGCGTCAGGCTGTTGTCGGGGACGCGTGGGATAAGCCCTTCCGCCAGTATCATTTCGTTCTCATTCTGGCAGCCCATCACGGCGCCGCCGATAAGATGGCTGGTCAGCTCCATCAGGCAGACCACGCGTACCTGCGGATAGGGCGATGCACCGGCAACCGTTTTTGTGCGGGCGATAGCCTTTTCATTATCCGGCGTTTCCTGCGTGCGCCAGACGACGCCGTCAACCGCGTGAAGCGTCAGCCCACACCAGTCAGGATGCGTGGTCTGCGCGTGCCAGAGGTCGCTGCTTTGTTCGAAGACACGCCTGACGGCATCGTCTCCCAGGCGCTGCCGGGCCTGCACCACGGCGCTGGGCGCAACAAAAGGCCGGTTTCCCGGCAACAGAATATCAAGGCGATTCACGATGGCGTGCAGGGGCTCTTTGCGCTCAAGCGCCATGCCGATAAGGCACCAGACCATCATATCGGTGGTAAGACGACGCTTGCGGAGGGTAACGGAGCCTGACTCCTGAATGCAGCGGGCGATCAGTTCGGGCTCAAGGACATCCGCGAGTGTAGTGAGTGGGTTACGCAGAGAATCGTAGCAAGAGACAATATCAAGGGCCTGACGGAGCTGCATAAAAAAATCCGGAAACGAAACGTTCCCGGATTCTTACACAGCCACTGGATCGTTCAACTGATCCTTAACTGATCGGCATTAGGCCAATCGGCCCGTTTTTTATTGCACGTTTTACTTCACCACACGCAGTGAAGGTCGTCCGCCACGCGGCGGCGGCTCATCATCTGGCGAGTGATCGTCGTCAGTCGCATCATCCGGACGATCGCCATCAATCACAGACATCATCGTCTCTTCCTGACCGCTACCATCCTGATCGTCCGTTGCCAGCTCATAAGCCGGTTCCGGTTCGAACATGGTGCCAGCGCCGTTTTCACGGGCATAAATCGCCAGAACCGCAGCCATCGGCACAGAAACCTGACGCGGTACGCCACCGAAACGCGCGTTGAAACGCACTTCATCATTGGCGAGATCCAGATTGCCTACCGCACGCGGCGCGATGTTCAGAACGATCTGCCCATCACGCGCATATTCCAGCGGCACCTGCACACCAGGCAGATTGATGTCGACCACCAGATGCGGCGTCAACTGGTTATCCAGCAACCAGTCGTAGAACGCCCGCAACAGGTAAGGACGACGCGCCGTTAGTTGCGACATTTCCATACATTAGCCCCGAGCTTGCAGGCGCATTTCACGTTCTGCTTCCGTCAGTGACGCAAGGAAAGAGTCACGTTCAAACACGCGCGTCATATAGCCTTTCAGCTCTTTAGAACCCGCGCCAGACAGATCAACACCCATCTGCGGCAAGCGCCACAGCAGCGGCGCCAGATAGCAATCCACCAGGCTGAACTCTTCGCTCATGAAGAACGGCGTGCGTGCGAACAGTGGCGCAATCGCCAGCAGCTCTTCACGCAGTTGCTTGCGCGCTGCATCGGCTTCTGCACCGTTGGCGGTTTCGATGGTGCGCATCAGGCTGTACCAATCCTGCTCAATGCGGTGCATCATCAGACGGCTTTCACCGCGCGCGACCGGATAAACCGGCATCAGCGGTGGATGCGGGAAACGCTCATCGAGGTATTCCATGATGATGCGTGATTCATACAGCGTCAGTTCACGGTCGACCAGCGTCGGTACGGTGCGATACGGGTTGAGGTCAATCAGATCCTGCGGCAGGTTATCCGTTTCAACCTGCTCGATCTCCACGCTGACGCCCTTCTCAGCCAGTACGATACGTACTTGATGGCTGAAAATGTCAGTCGGACCAGAAAACAGCGTCATTACCGAACGTTTGTTGGCAGCGACAGCCATGAAAACCTCCAAGTTTGTTCACAAAAAGATACTGCGAATAGCCAACCACGCGGCGACTCACCGGCTCATCAGATTCGCCTACCGTCAGCGTTAGTCGCATCGTCCGGTCTTCCCGACAGGAACGACAAGCACAACGCTGCGTCTCGCAGGCGCAAAGTGACAGTGAGTTTACCAGATTTTAAGCAGCTTGTGGGGCGGGCGTGATGATTTGCGGGCAAAATGCGGGTAAAGCTCGCGTTTTTCGTGGGAAAAAATCATAAATGCAGGTAATAAAAAACCCGCCGAAGCGGGTTTTTTGAGCCAACTGCCGCTGCCGAAGCAGCAAACAATTAACGCTTGGAGAACTGCGGACGACGACGTGCTTTACGCAGGCCGACTTTCTTACGTTCAACTTCACGCGCATCACGGGTAACGAAGCCCGCTTTACGCAGTTCAGAACGCAGAGACTCGTCGTACTCCATCAGAGCGCGTGTGATACCGTGACGGATCGCACCAGCCTGACCAGAAATACCACCACCTTTAACAGTGATGTACAGGTCAAATTTACCAACCATATCAACCAGCTCCAGCGGCTGACGCACGACCATGCGTGCAGTCTCGCGACCGAAGTATTGCTCCAAAGAGCGCTGGTTAATTACGATGTTACCGCTACCCGGCTTGATGAAGACGCGAGCGGCAGAGCTTTTGCGGCGACCAGTGCCGTAGTTTTGAGTTTCAGCCATTGCCTATAATCCCGATTAAATGTCAAGAACTTGCGGTTGCTGCGCCGCGTGGTTGTGCTCGTTGCCTGCGTAAACTTTCAGTTTACGGTACATAGCACGACCCAGTGGGCCTTTCGGCAGCATGCCTTTAACCGCGATTTCAATCACACGCTCAGGACGGCGCTCGATCATCTCTGCAAAGGTCGCTTGCTTGATACCACCGATGTGGCCAGTGTGGTGATAGTAAATCTTGTCAGTACGCTTGTTGCCGGTTACAGCAACTTTTTCTGCGTTCAGAACGATGATGTAATCACCGGTATCAACGTGCGGAGTGTATTCCGCTTTGTGCTTACCACGCAGACGGCGCGCCAGTTCAGTCGCCAGGCGACCCAAGGTTTTGCCCGTTGCGTCAACAACATACCAGTCACGCTGTACGGTTTCTGGTTTAGCTGTAAAAGTTTTCATTGAAAAGCTTACCCAAATAAAAAGTTACACGTTGGTGAAATCCCAAACGCTAAGTAAACGATTGAGGCTCACACGACCATTTTGCCCAGCAAGCCACCCCTTCAAGTGAGTTACCGGATCACATCGAGTTCTTGGGAAAGAAAACCGATGCTGTAACGTGGGGTCGCAAGATTATAGAGAAGTCGAACTCAAAGATCGAACCTTTTTGCATCTAAAACCTACGATTTATGCCACGTCATCAGGGCAGATGCGGCAGACGCAAATACTCTTCGCTCTGCATCTCCTGCAAACGCGACAAGCAGCGCTGATACTCAAACTTCAAGCGTGTGCCCTGATAAATTTCAAACAGTGATGTTTCAGCCGCGACAACCAGTTTCACGTGGCGTTCGTAGAACTCATCGATCAGCGCCAGGAAACGGCGCGCCTGATCTTCGGTCTTATAAATCATCACCGGCACATCATACAGCAAGACGCTGTGAAAACGGCGCGAGAGCTCAATATAGTCGTGCTGACTGCGCCCTTCGCCGCACAGCGTCAGGAAGTTGATCGCCAGCACGCCTTCATGCACGCCGAGCGTCGGCATCTGGCGATGGTTGATCTCCAGCACCGGCGCGTCTTCACGCGCTTTGCCTGACAGCGCGCGGAACATGCGCTCCATTTCGCTGTGCGTGGCATCGTTGAGCGGGAAGTTCCACAAATGCGCCGAGGTTAAGGTGCGCAAGCGGTAATCGATGCCGGCGTCAACGTTCATCACGTCACAATGACGCTTGATTTGTTCGATAGCTGGCAGGAAACGCGGGCGCTGCAGGCCATTGCGATAGAGCTCATCCGGCGGAATATTCGAGGTTGCCACCAGCGAAATGCCGCGCGCAAACAGTGCTTCCATCAGCGTGCCCAGCAGCATCGCATCGGTAATATCCGAGACAAAAAACTCATCGAAACAAAGAATGTCGGTTTCTGCTTTAAAGCGATCGGCAACAATCAACAACGGATCGCTGTGGCCTTGCAGCTGCGTCAGTTCCTGATGGACACGCAGCATAAAGCGGTGGAAATGCAGGCGCAGCTTACGATCACCAGGAATTGACTGAAAAAACAGATCCATCACCCAGGTTTTACCGCGTCCCACACCGCCCCACATATAAAGGCCGCGTACGGGCGCTTCGCGGGTGCTTTTCTCTTTATTAATCATCTTAGACAAGCGACCAAACAGACCTTTGGCAACCGGTTCAACCTGTTGCTGGCGGGCAATCAATCCTTGCTGGATGGTATCTAAGCGGGTAATCGCTTCTCGTTGTACGTCATCCGGGCGAAATTCGCCCTGCGACAGCGCCTGCTCGTAGCGTGCAAGCGGAGATGAGGTTTGCATGGTTCTCTCAGAATCCCTGAAAAAGTCCGATTCACGGGTCGGTTGACGAAAAATAGGCCGCTCTACACTAAGCGATGCAGCCCGATAGTTCCACTTCCAATAGATTATTGGGTATAGTGGCTGCTATTGAAGTTGATGTTGCAACAGAAGCAATGCCCTACGAAACAACGGAAATTACACGGGAGTCATTATGACCTGGGAATACGGGCTGATTGGTTTAGTGATTGGCATTATTGTCGGCGCAGTCGTCATGCGTTTTGGCAACAAGAAGCTGCGCGAGCAGCGTAGCATGCAGTATGAACTGGAAAAAACGAAGTCGGAGCTGGCGGATTACCGCGAGGAGCTCACTAACCACTTCGCACGCAGCGCCGAGCTGCTGGACAACATGGCGCATGATTATCGCCAGCTGTATCAGCACATGGCGAAAGGTTCTAACGACCTGCTGCCAAACCTGCCAGGCGAGAAAAACCCGTTTGCCTACCAGCTAACGGAAGCCGAAGCGGATAACGATCAGGCGCCGGTACAGATGCCGCGCGATTACTCTGAAGGCGCATCCGGCCTGTTACGTGGCAGCGACCGCGCACCGCGTAATTAATCCTTTTGGGGCACAGCTTGGCTGTGCCCTTTTTGTTTTCGAACACAAACCACAAACTACTGTCACACTTCTTTTATCCCTTTCGCAGCGAGAGCGTTGTAGCAATGAAAAAACAAGCACGTCTGTTAAGCGCATTAGCCTTGGGTATCGGGATGAGTTTGGCTGCGGCGCCGAGTGCGCTGGCGACTCTTCCCGCCCAGATTCAGGGACAAGCATTGCCAAGCCTGGCACCGATGCTGGAAAAAGTTCTGCCCGCAGTAGTGAGCGTGCGTGTTGAAGGTACCGACAGCGGCCAGCAGGCGCAGGAGATTCCTGAACCGCTGAAGCGCTTTTTTGGTCAGGCGCCGGGACAATCTCAGCCGCAGCCCTTTGAAGGTCTGGGTTCTGGCGTGATCATCGATGCCGCTAAAGGCTACATCCTCACCAACAACCATGTGGTCAGCAACGCCGATAAAATTAGCGTGCAGTTGGGTGACGGCAACGAATATGACGCTAAGTTAATTGGTCACGATGAACAAACCGACATCGCATTGATTCAGGTTGAAGGCGCGAAAAATCTCACGCAGATAAAAATCGCCGATTCCGATTCGCTCAAAGTGGGTGATTTTGCCGTGGCCATCGGAAATCCGTTTGGTCTGGGGCAAACGGCCACATCGGGCATCATCTCTGCGCTCGGTCGTAGCGGCCTGAATCTGGAAGGTCTGGAAAACTTCATTCAGACCGATGCCGCGATTAACCGCGGTAACTCCGGCGGAGCGCTGGTGAACCTGAATGGCGAGTTGATTGGTATCAACACCGCGATTCTGGCCTCGAGCGGCGGCAACATCGGCATTGGCTTCGCCATTCCTGCCAACATGGCGATGAATCTGGCGCATCAGCTGATTCAGTTCGGCGAAGTGAAGCGCGGCCAGCTCGGCATCAAAGGCACGGAAATGACCGCCGATATCGCCAAAGCGTTTAACGTTGATGCGCAGCGCGGTGCCTTTGTTTCGGAAGTGCTGCCGAAGTCAGCCGCCGAGAAAGCAGGCATCAAAGCCGGCGATATCATTACCTCGATCAATGATAAGCCGATCACCAGCTTTGCTGAGCTGCGCGTGAAAGTCGGTACCACGCCGCCGGGCCAGGACGTGAAAATCGGCCTGCTGCGTGAAGGCAAACCGGTAAACGTCACCGTTACACTGGAACAGAGCGCGCAAACCACCGCCAGCGCACAATTGATGTCTCCGGCACTGCAAGGCGCAACGCTGAGCGACGGCACGACCAAAACCGGTGATAAAGGCGTGAAAGTCGATGCCATCGAAAAAGGCACACCAGCAGAGCAAGTTGGTTTGCAGAAAGACGATGTGATCATCGGCGTGAACCGTAATCGCGTCGCTTCAATTGCCGAAATGCGCAAAGTGCTGGAAGGCAAACCGCCGGTGCTGGCACTGAACGTGGTGCGCGGCGAAGAGAGTATTTACCTGCTTCTGCGATAATCCTCGCATCAGGCGGACAAGCAGGTGTTTGTCCGCCTTTCTCATGCTATTCTGCCCTGCGATCTCACCTGGCTTGAAATAACACCATGTTTCTTAAACTTTTGCGTTCTGTGGTGATGGGCCTGATCGTGGCTGGCTTACTGCTTGTCGCGATCCCTGCGCTGCGTATGGGCAGCAACATCACCTTTGAACATGACAATAGCGACGATGAAGCACCCGTTAGTTTTAATCAGGGTGTGCGACGCGCCGTGCCCGCAGTCGTCAACGTCTATAACCGCAGCGCCCATGGCAACAATAATCGCGGCATCACCACGCTCGGCTCCGGCGTAATCATGAACGGCAAAGGCTACATCCTCACGAATAAACATGTGATTAATAACGCCGATCAGATCATCGTCGCGCTGCAGGATGGACGCTTCTTCGAAGCCACCTTAGTGGGTTCCGATGCCATGACCGATTTAGCGGTGTTGAAAATCAGCGCCTCTAACTTGCCGGTTATCCCCATCAACGCCAAACGTATCGCGCACATCGGCGACGTCGTCATGGCGATCGGCAATCCGTATAATCTCGGCCAAACCGTGACGCAAGGCATTATCAGCGCCACCGGACGCGTGGGCCTGAGCTCATCCGGACGACAAAACTTCCTGCAAACCGATGCCTCAATCAATCAGGGCAACTCGGGCGGCGCATTGATTAACTCGCTGGGCGAACTGATGGGCATTAATACCCTGACGTTTGATAAAAGCAGCGATGGCGAAACGCCGGAAGGGATTGGTTTCGCCATTCCTACCGCGCTGGCGAGCAAAATCATGGATAAGCTGATTCGTGATGGCCGGGTGATTCGCGGCTATATCGGCATTACCGGACGCGAACTGCCGCCGCTGCATGGCCAGGGCAATAATCTCGATCGCGTACAGGGCATTATCGTTAGCGACGTCACGCCGGGCGGCCCCGCCGATAGCGCCGGCATTCAGGCTAATGACGTGCTGCTGGAAGTGAATGGCAAACCGGCGCTCTCAGCGCAGGAAACCATGGATCAGGTGGCAGAAATTCGTCCGGGTTCGGTGATTGACGTGCAGATTTTGCGCAATGAAAAGAAAATGACCTTGCCGGTGACGATTCAGGAATTCCCGGAAGTGACCGCGCCCGCCACCACCACGCCATAAGGGCGCTTGCGCGCCCTTATGATTTAGCTGCGATCGACCGGAAAGGCGATCACTTCGCTCAGCGAGCTGGCTTTCAGCGCCAGCATGATCAAACGATCTACGCCCAACGCCACGCCAGAACAGGCAGGCATACCGTGCGCCAGCGCATCCAGCAAATTGGTATCGATAGGATGTTGCGGCAGGCCACGCGCCGCACGACGACGATTGTCCTGCTCAAAACGCTGACGCTGCTCACGGCTATCGGTTAACTCACGGAAACCGTTCGCCAGCTCAATCCCTTTGTAATAGACCTCGAAACGCTCGGCGACGCGGTGATCTTCGGTACTAATCTCTGCCAGCGCGGCCTGTGTTGCCGGGAAGTGGTAGACGAAGCACGGCTTATCGTTACCAATTTTCGGTTCAACGCCCAGCATAAACAGCAGTTGCAGCAGCGTATCGCGGTCTTCTTCACGATTCGCCAGCTCGCCCTCGCCCAGCTTCTCCGCGACTTCGCGCAGCTGTGCTTTATCGGCTGACAGCGGATCCACTTCCAGATGACGGATAAATGCCTGCTGATACGACAGCGATTCCGCGCTATCGCACTCCAGCACCTGCTGCATCAAATCGTCAACTTCATTCATCAGGCGGTACATGTCGTAGTGCGGACGATACCACTCCAGCATGGTGAACTCGGGATTGTGGTGACGCCCGGCTTCTTCATTACGGAAGCTGCGACCCATCTGGTAAATCGGGCCGCTTCCGGCCGCCAGCAGGCGCTTCATGTGATATTCCGGACTGGTCATCAGCCACAGATCGCGCCCTTCGGCTGCGCCTGGCCCAACAAAACGCGTCTGGAACGGCACCAGATGGATGTCAGTGATGGTCGCCTGGCTCATCGCCGGGGTATCAACCTCCAGCACGCCGCGATCGGCAAAGAAACGACGTATTTCCGCTATGATAGCGGCGCGTTTCAACAAATTGGCAATGGATGCGCTCGGCTGCCAGCTTGCCGTTTCGCTCATGTTGATGACTCCTCATACAGATAAGGGGTGGAAGTCTACCCGCATTGCCGATAGCAAACAACGACAGCGGGCGCAGGCAGCAATTTGGTATCGGGCAGCTATACTTAACCCATTAAAATTGTAAAGGAATCCCACAATGTCCCCATGGAAAACCCTGCTCGCCAGCCTGAGTGCCTTTCTCTCCGTTGCCTGCTCAACCACACCGCCCAAAGGCGTCACGGTGGTAGAAGGTTTCGATAGTCAACGCTATCTCGGCCAATGGTATGAAATCGCCCGCCTCGATCACCGCTTTGAGCGCGGATTACAACAGGTTACTGCCAATTATAGTCCGCGCGACGATGGCGGCTTGAAGGTGATCAACCGTGGCTACAATCAGCAGAAACAGCGCTGGCAGGAGAGCGTGGGCAAAGCCTACTTCACCGGCGATAAACAGCGCGCCTCGCTTAAAGTGTCATTCTTTGGCCCGTTCTATGGCGGTTACAACGTGATTGCCTTGGATCCTGACTATCGCTATGCGCTGGTGTGCGGACCGAATCGTAGCTACTTGTGGATTTTGTCGCGTACGCCGCAACTGGATGAAAGCGTTAAACAACGTTTGGTTGAACAGGCCAGAAGTGCCGGATTCCCGGTGGATGAACTGATTTGGGTGGAGCAGAAATAGAGAGAACCGGTGCGAAAGTCGCTTTCACACCGGAATATCTTACTGTGCGCTGCGCTGAATCGCTTTGCCGCCCGCCTGAACATCTTCGCCAACACCACGCGTGGTGTTACAAGCGGTCAGAACGGATGAGAGCACCAGCACGGAAAAAATCGCGACAATACTTTTCTTTAACATAGCCATATCCTTTTTGGTTGCAGTAAAAGTACAGCTCTTAAAGCATAGTCTTGATCTGTAAAACTGCGGATTGGGCGGATGAAAAAAGAGAAGGGAAACACACAGAGAGAAAAAAGGCGCATCAATGATGCGCCTGATTTGACGATTATTTTACGCGAGAAACGTATTCGCCAGAGCGGGTATCCACTTTTACCACTTCGCCAATCTGTACGAACAGTGGCACTTTGATTACCGCGCCAGTCGACAGCGTAGCTGGCTTACCGCCGGTACCTGCGGTATCACCCTTCAGGCCTGGATCGGTTTCGATAACTTCAGCTTCGATGAAGTTTGGTGGCTGAACAGCGATCGCTTTATCGTTCCACAGGGTAACGATACAATCTGCATTGTCCTGCAGCCACTTGGTCACGTCATCCAGCACTTTAGATTCGATCTGATACTGCTCGAAAGATTCCGGGTGCATGAAGTAGAAGAAGTCGCCGTCGTTGTAAGAGTATTGCAGCGTCATATCACGAACGTCTGCGCCTTCGGCAGAGTCAGTAGATTTGAAGGTCTTCTCAACGCGAGAACCGGTCAGCAGACGACGCATTTTTACGCGCGCAAATGCCTGGCCTTTACCCGGCTTAACGAACTCACTGGCTTCGATGGCATATGGCTCGCCTTCGAACATGATTTTAAGACCGGGACGGAAATCGTTGCTAAGATAAGTCGCCATAAAGGCCCTCTGTAAATATTGAACTGGTAAATAGCCAAAAAAATGGCACACATTGTAACCCTAAATCCCCCCGTCAGAGAAGATTGGTTGCAGCAACTAGCTGATGTTGTCACCGAACCTGCTGAATTACTGCAACTTTTATCTCTTGATCAGCATGCTGATCTGGCTGCAGGCGCTGATGCACGCAAGCTTTTCGCCCTGCGCGTACCGCGCGCCTTCATCGCACGCATGAAAAAAGGCGATGCAACGGACCCGCTGCTGCTGCAAGTGCTCACCAGCCGTCAGGAATTTATTGATGCGCCAGGTTATAGCACCGATCCGCTGGATGAACAAAGCAGTGTGGTGCCGGGTTTACTGCATAAGTATAGAAACCGTGCGCTGCTGCTGGTAAAAGGCGGCTGTGCGGTCAACTGCCGCTACTGTTTCCGCCGTCATTTTCCCTATCAGGATAACCAGGGCAACAAGCGCAACTGGCAGGCGGCGATTGATTACATCGCCACGCATCCGGAACTGGATGAGATTATCTTCTCCGGCGGCGATCCGCTGATGGCGAAAGATCATGAGCTGGCATGGCTGGTGGACGCGCTGGAAAAAATCCCGCACCTCAAACGCCTGCGTATTCACACCCGCTTGCCGGTGGTGATCCCGGCGCGCATCACTGAAGGCTTGTGTCAGATTCTGGCCGACACGCGTCTGCAGGTGTTGATGGTGAGCCATATCAACCACGCGCAGGAAATTGATGACGAGCTGCGTTACGGCATGCAGATGCTGAAGCGTGCAGGCGTTACGCTGCTTAATCAGAGCGTGTTGCTGCGTGATGTGAATGATGATGCGCAGACGCTGGCGGATCTTAGTAATGCGCTGTTTGATGCCGGCATTCTGCCCTACTACCTGCACGTGCTGGATAAGGTGCAAGGCGCGGCGCACTTCTTTGTTTCAGATGAGGAAGCGCGCGTGCTGGTGCGCCAGCTGCTGGTGATGGTGTCCGGTTATATGGTGCCAAAACTGGCGCGTGAGATTGGCGGCGAGCCAAGCAAGACGCCGCTGGATTTACAGTTACGGCAAGAGTAACCAAGACCCGCCTTAACGCTTCCTACTCAGCATTCCGCTATAACAGCTCCTGAAATTATTAGGCACATGGTGTGCTTAGGTTATACAGGAGCATGTATGAAAAAGGTGGCATTAACGCTGCTGGCACTGTTGTCAGTGAGTTTGGTTTTTAGTATGAAAACCCACGCCGCTCAGGATTGTGCCACGCGTCACGCGGCAATTAGTGAAGAATTACGTTACGCTGAGGCCAATAATAATTATTCGCGTATCAACGGACTGCGCAGCGCTCTCGCAGAACTGGATACGCATTGCACTCGCAGTAACGTCATTTCAGATACTCAACGCCAACTCGATAAACTCAACGATAAAGTAGCGGATAAGCAGAAATCTATTCGTGAAATCGAGTTTGATTTACAACGCGCACGCGCAGATGGAGATGCGAAAAAAATTCGCAAATATCAGCGTAAGCTAGAAGATAAACAAGAGGAACTCGCTGAAGCACAAGAAGAGCTGGCGCGGGTGCGGAATGAGATGTCCGCATTGAGGAAGTAACAAAATGGCCGAATCGCTTCGGCCATTTTGCATTGGACCTTTCAGGCAATTAGGCCGGAAAAATCACGGGCACTTATACACCTGGCCGGTCATTTTGCTATCGAGCGGCGCGAAAGCTGACAGCAAATTCTGCGTCGGGCTGGTGGCGCCATAAATCACGTTGCCGCCCATTTCAGCCGCGCGGTTACGCAGGTCGTTAGCTGCGCCACGCAGTGAACTGCCTTCACCGCCTGAACCGCTCAGCCAGTTGCTCTGGGAGCCGGTAAGCGTTCCCAGCAGCTGACATTGACTCGCGGGTTGTTGGTCGACGAAGGTCACACGTTCGCCGCCAGCACTCAGTTGATTGGAGCTGCTACAGCCCGCCAGCAGTAAAGTTCCGACTGCCAGACCGAGCAAGAGGTTAATCCGCATTGTAATCCCCATTTATTATCATCAGTGTCGGGCGGCAGCGTAGCAGAAAAGCGCACTTTTTTTCTGAACATTCATTGCCCTAAACCCGTAAAGCCGAAGTATTGCGCCCTTACTTATACCTTGTTCCCCAGCAAAAGAAAAACCCCCGACCGTTTCCGATCGGGGGTTTTCCAGATGACTTAAGCAGTCAGGGGCAATTACATCATGCCGCCCATTCCGCCCATGCCACCCATACCGCCAGCGCCACCTAAATCAGGTGCATCGTTTTTAGGCAGATCGGTCACCATCGCTTCGGTGGTGATCATCAGGCCCGCAACAGATGAAGCGTACTGCAGCGCAGAACGGGTCACTTTGGTTGGGTCCAGGATACCGAAGTCGATCATGTTGCCGTACTCTTCGGTCTGCGCGTTGTAACCGTAGTTACCGTCGCCCGCTTTCACGTTGTTAGCAACAACTGAAGGCTCTTCGCCGGCGTTAGAAACGATCTGACGCAGTGGCGCTTCCATTGCGCGCAGCGCAACTTTGATACCCACGTTCTGATCTTCGTTATCGCCTTTCAGGCCAGATGCGGCGATTTTCGCTGCAACGCGAACCAGCGCCACACCACCACCAGCAACCACGCCTTCTTCTACTGCAGCACGGGTCGCGTGCAGAGCATCTTCAACGCGTGCTTTCTTCTCTTTCATTTCAACTTCAGTTGCTGCGCCCACTTTCAGAACGGCAACGCCGCCTGCCAGTTTCGCTACGCGCTCCTGCAGTTTCTCTTTGTCGTAATCAGAGGTCGCTTCTTCGATCTGCTGACGAATCTGAGTAACACGGCCAGAGATAGCGCCTTGATCGCCCACACCATCGATGATGGTGGTGGTGTCTTTGTTAATCACAACACGCTTAGCCTGACCCAGATCTTCCAGGGTAGCTTTTTCCAGCTCCATACCGATCTCTTCAGAGATCACGGTACCGCCGGTCAGGATAGCGATATCCTGCAGCATGGCTTTACGACGGTCGCCGAAGCCAGGTGCTTTAACCGCAGCCACTTTCACGATACCGCGCATGGTGTTCACCACCAGCGTTGCCAGTGCTTCACCTTCCACGTCTTCTGCAATGATCAGCAGTGGCTTACCGGCTTTAGCAACGGCTTCCAGCACTGGCAGCATTTCGCGGATGTTAGAGATTTTCTTGTCAGCCAGCAGGATGAACGGGGTTTCCAGCTCAACTGCGCCTGTTTCTGGCTTGTTGATGAAGTACGGAGACAGGTAGCCGCGATCAAACTGCATACCTTCAACTACGTCCAGCTCGTCTTGCAGGCCGGTGCCTTCTTCAACGGTGATAACGCCTTCTTTGCCCACTTTATCCATCGCGTCAGCGATCAGAGTACCAACAGTTTCGTCGGAGTTAGCAGAGATGGTACCAACCTGTGCGATAGCGCGTGAATCCTGGCAAGGTACAGACAGCGCTTTCAGTTCTTCAACGGCAGCGATAACTGCTTTATCGATACCGCGCTTCAGATCCATCGGGTTCATGCCCGCAGCCACAGCTTTCAGGCCTTCAGTGATGATCGCCTGAGCCAGAACGGTTGCGGTGGTGGTGCCGTCGCCTGCTGCGTCGTTCGCTTTAGAGGCAACTTCTTTCACCATCTGTGCACCCATGTTCTCGAACTTGTCTTCCAGCTCGATTTCACGCGCAACAGAAACACCATCTTTAGTGATGGTCGGTGCACCAAAAGATTTATCCAGAACCACGTTACGGCCTTTCGGGCCAAGGGTAACTTTTACTGCATCTGCCAGTACGTTTACGCCACGCAGCATTTTCACGCGTGCGTCATTACCGAATTTTACGTCTTTAGCTGCCATTTCAAATATCCCTTAAATTCGTTTCGTTCAGTGAATTACGCGTAAATTACGCTTCAACTACTGCAAGGATGTCGCTTTCGGAGATGATCAGAACTTCTTCGTTGTCGATTTTCTCGGTTTTAGCACCGTAGCCTTCGCTGAAAATCACCAGATCACCCACTTTTACGTCCAGTGGCTTAACTTCACCGTTTTCCAGGATGCGGCCTTTGCCAACAGCCAGGACTTCACCGCGGGTAGATTTACCGGCAGCTGAACCGGTCAGCACGATGCCGCCCGCTGATTTAGCTTCAACTTCTTTACGCTTGACGATGACGCGATCGTGCAATGGACGAATTTTCATTTGATAGCTCTCCTTTGAGAAGTCCAATCATTCATTTTTTGGGGTTGAACCGGACTGCATGGCTTCCGGCCTCGTGCTGGAAGAGATAGGGGCAATAAGTGGGCTTTCAAGGGCAAAAAATATAAATATTTTCGTTTCTGCAACAGATGGCGAAAAATGCAGCAAAAAGGCGGCTTGCGCCGCCTTGATGAATTTATTGGTCCTTATCGTGACCAATTCGGTCCTGATCTTTGCGCTCGTATTCACCATCCACGGTGAAACCAGCATCCGGACCGGCGCCCGGTCCGCGCCACACGCGCAGATGCGGCATCAGCTTCAACGTCAGGTGCTTCTGCACCGGCGGCAACAGCAGCAGTAAACCGAGGAAGTCGGTAAAGAAACCCGGCAACAGCAGCAGGAAGCCGGAGATGATCAGCGAAACGCTTTTGGTCATCTCAGCCGCCGGGCTTTCGTTACGCGCCAGCTTCTCCTGCATCAGCCGGAAGTTCTTCATGCCCTGATTTTTCACCAGCGAAACACCAATACACGAGGTGAAGATCACCAGCAGCATGGTGAGCAGCACACCCAGCGCATGCGCGACCTGAATGAAGATTGAGATTTCAATCCAGGCCAAAACAAAAAAAATCACTAACGGTAACCAGCGCACCGAATTCTCCTGTGAGTTGGAGCTGCCCCGCAAATTGCCAGGCAGCAGAAAGGGATGGTCTGTAGGACCGTATTGATAGAGATGGGCATTTGCACCGGCATTTTCAACCGATCCTGCCATTTTTTTCCCACTGACTTAAAATTGCGAAGTACATCACATATCGTTATTACCGCTGGGCCTGTAAAAGCCCGTAAAGTGATCTGTGCACAAACAATTCTGTAACATCAGAATATGATCGTGCCCGTCAGCGCGAAGATGGATAATATGTCGGCGCTGACATTCCACGACAATATAATCGCTTCACCTGCACGTTAATTGCCGCCCGTCCATCCGGGCGCCCGGCAGTAACCAGGCAGCAATAATAAGAAGGTAATCATGGCGAACAACATTCGTATCGAAGAAGACCTGTTAGGCATGCGCGAAGTTCCGGCAGACGCTTACTACGGTGTTCATACTCTGCGTGCGATTGAAAACTTCTATATTAGTAATAGTAAAATCAGCGACATACCGGAGTTTGTCCGCGGTATGGTGATGGTGAAGAAAGCAGCCGCGCTCGCCAACAAAGAGTTGCAGACCATTCCCCGCAATATCGCCAACACCATTATTCAGGCCTGTGATGAAGTCCTGAATAACGGTAAATGCATGGATCAGTTCCCGGTTGACGTCTATCAGGGCGGCGCGGGCACCTCGGTCAACATGAACACCAATGAAGTGCTGGCCAACATCGGTTTGGAGCTGATGGGCCACCAGAAAGGTGAATATCAGTACCTCAATCCCAACGATCACGTGAACAAGTGTCAGTCTACCAATGACGCTTATCCAACCGGTTTCCGTATCGCGGTTTACGCCTCGATCCTGAAACTGCTCGACGGCATCAATCAGCTGAGCGAAGGTTTCCAGCGCAAAGCGGTTGAGTTCGAAAACATCCTGAAAATGGGCCGTACCCAGCTACAGGATGCGGTGCCGATGACGCTCGGCCAGGAGTTCCACGCGTTTAACGTGCTGCTGAATGAAGAGACCCGCAGCATTCTGCGTACCGCTGAACTGCTGCTGGAAGTGAACCTTGGCGCTACCGCCATCGGTACCCGTCTCAACACGCCTGATGGCTACCAGCAGTTGGCGGTGCAGCGTCTGGCGGAAGTGAGTAATCTGCCTGTGGTGCCTGCAGAAGATCTGATTGAAGCCACGTCCGACTGCGGCGCATACGTGATGGTGCACTCAGCGCTGAAACGTCTGGCGGTGAAACTGTCGAAAATCTGTAACGACCTGCGCCTGCTCTCTTCCGGTCCGCGCGCCGGCCTGAATGAGATCAACCTGCCAGAACTGCAGGCCGGTTCATCAATCATGCCCGCCAAAGTGAATCCGGTGGTGCCAGAAGTGGTGAATCAGGTGTGCTTCAAAGTGATCGGCAATGACATCACCGTCACCATGGCGTCTGAAGCGGGTCAGCTGCAGCTCAACGTGATGGAGCCGGTAATTGGCCAGGCGCTGTTCGAATCGATCAGCATCCTGACGAACGCCTGCTTCAACCTGCTGGAAAAATGCGTTAACGGCATCACCGCCAACAAAGCGGTGTGTGAAGCTTACGTGTTCAACTCGATTGGTATCGTCACCTACCTCAACCCGTACATCGGCCATCACAACGGCGACATCGTCGGTAAGATTTGTGCCGAAACCGGCAAGAGCGTACGTGAAGTGGTGCTGGAGCGCGGCCTGCTGACGGAAACCGAACTGGACGATATTTTCTCCATTCAGAACCTGATGCATCCGGTATATAAAGCCAAACGCTACACCGACGAAAACGAACAGTAATCCGTTCCGGATCAAGTTGCCAAAAGCACGCCCGTATACAATGCGGCGTGCTTTTTTCATTTTGGCGGCTACAACTTTAAGAGTCGAAATTGATCCACGGCTCAGGGAGCGGAACGAATGGTAGTAGTGGAGTTAGTTATTGTCCTGCTGGCGATCTGGCTCGGTGCGCGTCTTGGCGGCATCGGCATCGGTTTCGCGGGCGGTTTAGGTGTGCTGGCGTTAACGCTGATTTGCGGCTTAAAGCCCGGCGCGATTCCCTTCGATGTGATCGAAATTATCATGGCGGTGATTGCCGCGATTGCCGCGATGCAGATCGCCGGCGGTCTCGACTACCTGGTGGGATTGGCCGAACGCCTGCTGCGCCGTCATCCGCGCTATGTCACCTTCCTCGCGCCGCTGGTCACCTACGTCATGACGCTGCTCGCCGGTACCGGCCACACCGCCTTCTCCACCTTGCCGGTGATTGCTGAAGTGGCGAAAGAGCAAGGCGTACGCCCTTCACGTCCGCTGTCGATTGCGGTCGTCGCCTCGCAGATTGCCATCACCGCGTCGCCGCTTTCTGCGGCAGTGGTGTTTTTCGCCTCCATTCTTGAACCGCGCGGCGTAAGTTATCTGGCGCTGTTAGGTGTCGCGATTCCCTCTACCATGGCAGCAATCTTCTGCGCCGCCATCATCACCAGCTTCCTTGGCAAGGAGCTTAAGGATGATGAGGTTTACCAGGCGCGTTTAGCAAAAGGCGAAGTGAAGCTACGCGGCGAGCAGGTTTATGACATCAAACCAGGCGCGAAGCGTGCTGTCTTCCTCTTCCTGATCGGCATTGCCGCCGTGGTGCTCTACGCCACCGCGATTAGCGACAGCGTTGGCCTCATCACCAATCCAGTGCTGCCGCGCAACGAAGCCATCGTGGTGTTTATGCTGACCGTTGCCACGCTAATTTGCCTGACCTGCAAAGTCGATACCGGTGAAATCCTCAGCGCCAGCACCTTTAAATCAGGCATGAGCGCCTGTATCTGCGTGATGGGCGTGGCGTGGCTGGGCGATACCTTCGTTAAAGCGCACCTTAACGATATCCAGGCGTTAGCCGGCGACATGCTGCAAGGTTATCCGTGGATGCTGGCGCTGGTGCTGTTCTTCGCCGCCACGCTGCTCTATTCGCAGGCCGCCACCACCAAAGCGTTAATGCCTGCCGCGTTGATGCTGGGCGTCTCGCCGCTGGCCGCCGTCGCCTCCTTTGCAGCGGTTTCCGCGCTGTTCGTGCTGCCGACCTATCCTACGCTGCTGGCCGCCGTCGAAATGGATGACACCGGTTCAACCCGTATCGGCAAGTTTGTGTTTAACCACTCCTTTATTATTCCCGGCGTGTTGGCGATTGCCTTCTCGGTGGCGTTCGGCTTCCTGTTTGGCAGCCTGATTCTGTAGCGCCGTTACATCCTGAAAACCTCGTGGCGAAGCGGTCGTGCTATTATCGCGGCCTATTCGCCACCGGAGCTCATTCATTCGCTATGGCTGCACGACTCTTTCGCCTTGCCGGCTTTTGCCTGGCGCTGGTTTTCTGCCTTTCGGCACAAGCCTCACTCTTCTCCCCGAACAACAACAGCCGCTTTGTGCCGGTTGATCAGGCGTTTGGCTTCGATTTCACGCAACAAGGCAATCAGCTGACGCTCAGCTGGAAAGTGAAGGATGGCTACTATCTCTATCGCCAGCAAATCCACGTTACGCCGCAAAAAGCGCAGATTGCCCCGCTGACGTTGCCGCCGGGCCAGCCGCACGAAGATGAGTTCTACGGCAAAAGTGAAATCTACCCGCAGGATCTGCAACTGCCGATCACGCTGCGTCAGGCCGATGCCGGCGCGACCGTCACCGTCACCTATCAAGGCTGCGCCGCCGCCGGTTTCTGCTATCCGCCTGAAACCCGCACCGTGCCGCTGAGCGCGGTTACCGCCAATCAGGATGCGCCCGCAGTCAGCGCCCAGCCCGCCAAAAACAGCACGCCGCTGCCGTTTTCACCGCTGTGGGCGCTGCTGATTGGTATTGGCGTCGCTTTCACACCGTGCGTATTGCCGATGTATCCGCTGATCTCCAGCATCATTTTAGGTGGCCCACGCCGCTATTCGATGGGGCGATTATTCGCGCTGGCGATGGTGTATGTGCAAGGTATGGCGCTGACCTACACCGTGCTCGGCATGGTGGTCGCCGCGGCGGGATTACGCTTCCAGGCCGCGCTACAGCATCCTTACGTGTTAATGGGCTTGTCGGCGCTGTTTATCGTGCTGGCGCTGTCGATGTTTGGCCTGTTCTCGCTGCAATTGCCTGCCAGCCTGCAAACGCGCCTGACGCTGTGGAGCAATCGCCAGCAAGGTGGATCGCTGCCCGGCGTATTCATGATGGGCGCACTGGCGGGTTTGATCTGCTCGCCCTGTACCACCGCACCGCTCAGCGCCATTCTGCTGTATATCGCGCAGAGCGGTAATCTGTGGGCCGGCGCTGGCACGCTGTGGCTGTATGCCTTCGGCATGGGCCTGCCGCTGATTGCCGTGACCATGTTTGGCAACAAGCTGCTGCCGAAAAGCGGGCCGTGGATGCAAACCGTCAAAGAAGGTTTTGGCTTTGTGATTCTGGCACTGCCGGTATTCCTGCTGGAACGCGTGATTGGCGATCTGTGGGGCTTACGCTTGTGGAGTCTGCTCGGCGTGGCGTTTTTTGCCTGGGCATTCAGCCTCAGCCTGCGCGCCAGCGGTAAATGGCGTGTGCTGCAGATCATCATGCTCACCGCCGCGCTGGTCAGTGCGCGCCCGCTACAGGATTGGGCGTTTGGCAGCAGCACCAGTGCGCAAGCCGTGGCGCATCTGCCGTTCCAAACCATCAATAGCAGCGAGCAGCTCGATAGCGCGCTGCAGCAGGCGCAAGGCCGCATCACCATGGTCGATCTGTATGCCGACTGGTGCGTGGCCTGCAAAGAGTTCGAGAAATACACCTTCAGCGATGGAAGCGTGCGTAACGCGTTAAGTCAGGTGCAACTGCTGCAAGCCAATGTCACCGCCAATAACGCGCAGGACAACGCGCTGTTACAGCATCTGCAGGTTTTAGGTTTGCCGACCATTCTGTTCTTCGACGCCCAAGGCAAAGAGATTCCCGATTCGCGCGTCACCGGCTTCCTCAACGCCGCCGATTTCCGTGCGCATTTGCAGAATTTGTCACGTTAAACGACACTGTCAGCAGAACACTGCCCGCTCGTCCGCGAGCGGGCCCGCATTCCAGAGGAGAGTCACTTGCAACGTGAACAAATACTCGAGCATGCGTTGAATGTGCTCGAACAGAGCGGCCTGGCCGCCACCACTTCCCTGACCCAGCTGGCTGGCGAAACCGGTCTTGAAGCGGAACAACTTACGCGTTTCTGGCCCGATCGTGATGCCTTGCTGTACGACGCGCTGCGCTATCACGGCCAGCAGATTGATAGCTGGCGTCGTCAGGTGCAGCTCAATGAACATCTCAGCGCCGAACAAAAGCTGTTAGCCCGCTACGAAGTGCTGAGTGAGCACGTCAGCAAAGGCCGCTTTCCCGGCTGCCTGTTTATCGCCGCCTGCAGCTTCTATCCGCAACCTGATCAGCCGGTGCATCAGCTAGCCGAACAGCAAAAGCGCAGTTCCTGGCAATTTACCCATGAAATTCTGGTCGATTTAGCGCTGGATAATCCCACCATGGTGGCCGATCAGATGGAGCTGATTCTGGAAGGTTGCCTGAGCAAGCTGCTGGTGAAACGCAACGTGCAGGATGTGGCGACGGCGCGCCGTCTCGCGGAAGATGTACTCGGCATCGCGCTGTGCCGCAAAAATGGTGCGCTGGCGTAGCCTTTTTATCCATCCTGTCTGAAAAGCAAGCAATCAATCACGATTGCTACGCTTTTTTGACGAAAGCCGTTGACGACGATAAGCCATTAGGGTTTAATGCGCCCCGTTGCCCGGATAGCTCAGTCGGTAGAGCAGGGGATTGAAAATCCCCGTGTCCGTGGTTCGATTCCGCGTCCGGGCACCAACATTCTGAAAACCCAGCTTATGGCTGGGTTTTTGCTTTTCTGCATTCTGAAAAAGATGCCGGTTTCTCACGGACATCTTCCTCCACATCAGATCTGAAATATCCGGCCATCTCCGGTGGGAAGTTCAACATTGAGACTCAACTTACCACCTAACGCCTCGACATACTTTTTCAGGCTGGAAAGTTTTATCTCGTCACCTCGCGCTTCAATCGCGGCGATAGCAGGCTGCGAGATACCCATTTTTTCAGCCAGCTGCACCTGTGAAAGTTCCAGCTCCTCACGCAACTGACGCAGGCGGATCTCCAGAATTTTTTGGTCTGCCTTATTTTTAATGCGCTCCTGGGACTCAGGAGAACGCTGTGCGATCAGCTCTTCAAGTTTTGGCATTGGTTAATTCCTCCAGATGCTGCTTGTACTCTTTATCAGCCAGTTTGATCATCGATTGGTAGAAGCGCTTCTGATTAACACCGGTTTTATCACCCGCACACAGCACGATAGCCTTCCTTGCAGGATCAAACGCGAAAAATGCGCGAATCGGCCTTCCATTACTTTGGACGCGAAGTTCCTTCATGTTGGCAAAACGAGAACCGGTGACCGTATCGACATCCGGTCGCCCCAACATTGGGCCAAACACTTTCAGAACTTCGAGGCTCGACAACACATCTTCAACCATTTCATCATCTTGTTCTTGCAGCCATGCTGCAAAGAGCAAAGTAATTTCGACTTCCCAACTTTTCAAAATTGCCTCTCATAAACTGTAGTTTATATCGACACCATATAAACTGGAAGTTATATTTTGAGAGATGATTTGCATCATGATTTCTGCTTTCCGCTGAACTGAACGTCTTAGATTTGAGAGTTGCCTCTGAAAATAAATTAACGACTCAGCTAATATTTTTAATCTATCCCCCCATAATAAAATCCAATAAAATTAATTATCAGTGATTTAAACCCACCCAAAATATTAATTCGTGATCCTGCCTCCGTTAGCCGTAACATCCCACACGTAACACGTTCGCAATCGCGTAAGCTTAATCTCATACCAGTAATCATCCACTGATTCAGCTTGTTAGCTTAACGCCCTAATCATTGAAGTAATGACTCATTAAAAAGAAAAATAAAACGTCTTACTTCAATCTTTAATTATTTACTCAGAAACACGATTCGATTAATTAAATCACTCCCTACAGGAAAATAACCATGAGCGCAGGAAACCGAATCTATTTACGCCGTCCCGCCGATGCCGAACCGTTGCTGGAAGCTTTTCGCCGTTTACCGGCGGCGGTGGTAGCGGATTGCATGAGCCGCTTGCCCGCCTTGTCTGCGGAGATCAGTCTGAAAACCGCGCCGCGCCAACCGATCATGTGTGGCCTGGCGGTGACGGTTAAAGCGCGTTCCGGTGACAACCTGATGCTGCACAAAGCGCTGGATATGGCGGGCCGAAACGATGTGATTATTCTGTCGAACGAAGGCGATCGCAGCCAGTCACTGATGGGTGAAGTGATGGCGACCTATGCCAAACAGCGCGGTATGGAAGGCATTGTGCTGGACGGCCCGGTCCGCGATATCGAAGGATTGTCACGCATGGACTTCCCCATCTACGCCGCCGGTCACACGCCGGGTGGCCCGTTCAAGGACGGTCCCGGCGAGATCAACGTGCCGATTGCCTGCGGTAAAATTCACGTCTCGCCGGGTGATATCGTACTGGGCGATGCGGATGGCGTGATTGTGATTCCTCGCCAGGATGCCGCACGCATTCTCGAAGCAGCGCAGGCGTATCTCATTGTTGATGAACACAACTTCGAGCTGGCAAAAACCGGCGCGCTGGAACGCAGCTGGCTGGATGAGACGCTGCGCACCAAGCAGGTTGAAATCATTGATGATGTGTTCCGCTAATCTTTCGCCGTCGTAGGGTGCGCATTTATGCGCACCAGGTCGCCATAAATGGCAACCCTACAACGATTGTGAGTTAAGAATACGCACTGCTGCTGCAGCGCGGGTGTTGAGGCGACATCCTAACCCGCTGAACGAGTGAGGGATTCCAGGGCGAGCCGCATGGATGCGGCGAGAGGTGGCGCTGAGCAGGAGCGAATCGACACCGGTCCGTCAGGAATCGTGAATGAGTGAAGGTACCGCGCAGCGGCGGGTTGGGCTGGCGCAAGGCCCGGGAGTGCAGAGGGCGCGGCCAGGCGCTCTCTGCTCGGTCGCCGCACCGAGGTGCTGCAACTGCATAAGCACATGGCGAACGAAAGTCGCTCTGCGCTTAACTGAGCGGCACCACGCCGTTAAGGCGTGCTACTCACCATCGCCACTTTACGCTGCCGATTTTCACGCCACACCGCAAAAATCCCGGCCAGCGCCACAATCGATGCGCCCAGCAAGGTGGTGCTGCCCGGCAGGCTGTTCAGGAACAGATAGCCAATCAGCATCGACCACACCAGCGTGGTGTAATCGAACGGCGCCAGCAGTGACGCATCGGCGTAACGCAGGCTAAGCGTGACCAGAATCTGTGCCAGACCGCCAAACAGGCCGCAGCCCACCAGCAATAACAGCTGTATGGCGCTGGGTTTGCTCCAGCCAAACAGCGCTGTCGCCAGGCCAATAAGGGTCGTCATTACAGAGAAATAGAACACAATCGCGCCCGGCTTTTCGATGCCGTTGAGGAAGCGGATTTGTACGTTAGAGGTCGCGGAACACAGCGCCGCAATCAGCGCAAATGCCACGCCAAGGCTCGCCGTCGCATTGCTGGCACCATGAGAAAACAGCGCGCCGCTGGCGCTCAGGCTGGATGAGAGCATGATCAGAATGCCGGATAATCCCACCACCACCGCGATCCAGCGCGAAATCCGCACCCGCTCTTTCAGCAACATTGCCGCCATAATCACGGTAAACAGCGGCGCGGCATAGCTGAGCGCGGTCGCATCAGCGAGTGAGATATACACCAGCGCCAGATAGTTAAAATACATGCCGCCGGTGCCGGAGAAGCCACGTATAAAGTGACCAAACAGATTACGCGTCTTGATATTTTCCAGCACGTTACCTTGAATTTTCAGCCAAATCAGCAGCGGAAACAGCGCGATAAAACTGCGGAAAAAAATCACTTCGCCGGTGGGAATGGCACCGTTTAGCCCCTTCACACACGCCAGCATCAAGGTGGCGCACAGCGCGGCCACTATCTTCAATAACACGCCTAATCGGGCATTCATGCTTTTTCACTTCTCTCTACCACATGCAATCGGCGGGACTGCCGAGAGGACATGCGACCAGCCTGGCGAGAAAAGTGTGCGCTGGATAACACTTTTTTGCTCTGCCCGAATAGAAAGAACTTATGCGCCGCGTAGCCATATTTTTTTGCTATTGCACGACAGGGTTTCCCTCTTTTTCGTCTGAAAACAAAGCCGATATAGTCCAGAAAAGCGAGAAATCAGGCGCTCCGTCCCGGTGACGCCGTGGTATTCATCATTGAGGAAGTTCACATGACCATGAAAAGACGTACCACCATCGGGCTGGCACTGCTGCCGCTGCTGGCTATTTCGGCTGCTCATGCAGACATGATGGCGAACATCAAATCCAGCGGCGAGCTAAAGTGCGCGGTCTATTCGGACGTGCCGCCCTTCTCTTCCCCGGATCCGAAAACGCGTCAACTGGCGGGCATGGATATCGATCTGTGCAACGCGCTGGCGAAGCAGATGAACGTCAAACTGACGCTGGTGCCCACCTCGGTGGAAGCGCGTATTGCGGTGATTGCCACCGGTCGCGCCGACGTGCTGATCGCTAACCTTGCCTATACCAAAACTCGCGGCAACCAGATTCAGTTCAGCGATCCCTACTACGTCGCCAAAGAGATGCTGCTGGTGAAAGCGCCGTTGGCCGACAAGCCGCTGAGCTATTTCCAGGGCAAACGCATCAGCGCCACCAAAGGCACCACCTCTGAGCAGTCGATCCACATTAAAGGCGGCAAAGCGGTGACCTTCCAGGATTCGGCTTCCGCTTTCCTCGCGCTGGAGCAGAACAAATCGGTCGGCTTCGTCACCAACACCATGACCGGCATCAAAACCATTTCACAGGCGAAAAAAGACGGCATCAATCTGGCGATGATCAAAGAGCCGATGGCGCTGGAGCCGATTGGTGTCGGCATGAAGCGTGATGAACCGGCACTGCTGGCCAGCGTCAACAGCAGCCTGAAGGCGATGGACGATGACGGCACCATCGACAAAATCTGGGATACATGGATTGGGCCCAACACCGAATACAAAATGGTGCGCGAAGAGCGCGTACAGCCGCTCTCCAGTCTGAAATTTGAACCGCTGGAATAACCATGCCCGTGAAGTCGCACTCTGCTCTCCAGCCCGCCAGCGCCCCCGCGCTGGTTTGCTCCTCTGATATCAAGCTCTCCACCATTGGCGCACGCGCGTGGCTGGTGGAAGCGCCGGGCGGTTTCGATCTCCCGGCGCAGCGGCGCATCTGGTCGCTGGCGCGCCTGCTGCATGCCGACGAAGCGATTGAAGCGCTGATCCCCGGCGTCACCAATCTGCTGGTGCTGTTTCGCCATATTCCAGCCGATGAAACCGCCGTGCGCATGCAGCTGCACGCTGCCTGGGATCAGGCTCAGGCGATCAGTCCGCAGGGCAAACTGATTGAAATCCCAGTGCATTACGGCGGTGAACACGCCACCGATCTCGAGGCGGTATGCCGCCATACCGGCTTAAGCCCGCGCGAAGTGGTACGCCTGCATCATCAAAGCGAATACACGGTGTTTGCGCTGGGCAGCGCGCCGGGCTTCGGTTATCTGCATGGTTTGGATCCGCTACTCGCAACGCCGCGCAAGAAAGTGCCATCGCTCAGCATGCTAAAAGGCACCGTCACTATCGGCGGCGCACAGGCGGGCGTCTCGGCGCTGACCGGCCCGAACGGCTGGAACGCGATTGGTTTTGCCGAGCTGGCGGTATTTGACCCACTCGCAGCATCACCCGCGCTGATGGCACCGGGCGATCGCATCCGTTTTCTGCCGCAGAGGATTGAGCTGTGATTGATATCGAACAGAGCGGTGCGCTGAACACGGTGCAGGATTTAGGACGATTCAACTATCGCCACATGGGCGTGTCGGTGAGCGGCGCGATGGATCCGCTGGCGCTGCGTGCCGGTAATCTCCTGCTCGGCAACGACGAAAATGCAGCGGCGATTGAAGTGCAGCTGTTTCCGTTCCGCGTACGTTTTTTGCAAAACAGCAGCATCGCGGTGACCGGTGCCGATTGCCGCGCCACGCTGGATGGCACGCCGCTGCCGCCGTGGTGGGGCTGTGGCGTGCGCGCCGGGCAAGTGCTGGAGCTGCGTTATCCACGCAGCGGCGCGCGTGGCTATGTGTGTATTGCTGGCGGCATTGATGTGCCGCTGGTGCTCGGCTCGCGCAGTACCGCGCTGCGCGGCGGCTTCGGCGGCGTTGAAGGACGTCCGCTGCAGCGTGGCGATCGGCTGGCGCTCGGCGAAAGTCGCAGCCCGGCACTGCCTCAAAGCGGCATCGGCATCGAACCGCCAGACAGCGCGTTACACGCCTGTTTTCCCTGCAACCGCGCCGGAGACATTCAGCTGCGCGCCATTCCCTCCGGCGAATACCCGCTGTTTGCCGCCGATGCCGCGCGTTTCTGGCAGCAGTCGTGGCAGGTATCGAATCAAAGCAATCGCACCGGCTATCGGCTTTCAGGCGATCCGATCTTCCCGTCAGAAACCGTTGAGATGCGATCTTACGGGCTGATCCCCGGCATTGTGCAGGTGCCGCCGGGCGGCGAACCGATCATCCAGCTGAGTGATGCCAACACCGCTGGCGGCTATCCGAAGATCGCGGGCGTGATCGAGCAGGATCTGTGGCGGCTGGGGCAAGTGCTGCCGGGCCAGTCGATCCAGCTGATCCAATGTGATGTGCGTGAAGCGATCGCCATCGAACAGGAAGTCACGCGCTGGCTGAGCCGCTTGCGTCTCAGCTGCCAGCCACTGCGTAAAGCGCTTACCGTATAATCCGCACAAGGAAACCAGGCATGAAGATAGATGTGAATTCCGATATGGGCGAAGGCTTTGGCGTTTACCAGCTGTGCGATGACGCCGCGCTGATGAAAGTGGTGTCATCCGCTAATATCGCCTGCGGTTTCCACGCCGGCGATCCGGCGATCATGACCAACATGGTGCGGCTGGCGAAATCACATGGCGTGGGGATTGGCGCGCATCCCGGCTTGCCGGATCGTCAGGGTTTTGGCCGCCGTGAACTGCCGTTTAACGCCGAAGAGATTTGCCAGCAAGTGGCCTATCAACTCGGCGCGCTCACGGCGATTGCCCGCGCGGAAGGCACCTATGTTTCCCACTTCAGTTTCCACGCCGCGATGGGCAACATCGTCAACCGCGATGTCGCGCTGGCGCAACAGGTGATGGAATTGGTGGCGCGCATCAATAGCGATCTGATCATCTTCGCCCAGCCCGATACCATCATCGAAACCGCCGCGCAGGCGGCAGGCCTGAAAACGCTGACGCTGTTTCTGGCGGACCGCGCCTATGACGCGCAAGGCCGCTTAGTTCCGCGCGGCATTGCCGGTGCGGTGATCAAAGAGGAAACCGCGTTGCGCGCCCGCGTGCGACAGTTTTTGCAGCATGGCACGGTAACAACGATTGAAGGTGAAGAGATTGCAGTGCGTGCGCGCTCGATTCTGGTTCACAGCGACACGCCAGGTTCGCTGGCGCTCGCCACCATTGTGCGCAGCGAAATCAAAGCCTGCGGCCATCAGGTCGCTCCAGCCGCAGAGGTTATCGCGCAATAATGACAGTACCCGAACGGGTTTTTCGTAGGATGCGCATTCATGTGCACCAGGTCGCCATGAATGGCGACACTGCGGAATTAGTCGCGATTGTGAGTCAGAAAATTGCATTGCTACTGCAGCGCGGGTGTTGAGGCGACATCCCAAACCGCTGAGCGAATGAGGGATTCCAGGGCGAGCCGCATGGATGCGGCGAGAGGTGGCGCTGAGCAGGAGCGAATCGCCACCGGTCCGTCAGGAATCGTGAATGAGTGAAGGTACCGCGCAGCGGCGGATTGGGCTGGCGCAGGGCCCGGGAGTGCAGAGGGCGTGGCCAGGACGCCCTCTGCTCGGTCGCCGCACCAAGGTGCTGCAACTGCTTAGCACATGGCGAACGAAAGTCGCTCTGCGCTTAACTGAGCGGCATCACGCCATTCAGGGCGACCTGAATTTCAAACGCAACCTCCACAAAACGCCGCAATGCGATCGCATCCCGTCTCTAACCGCTCCATGCTCGTGGCATACGACAACCGGATAAACGGGCTCATGCCGTATGCCTCGCCCTGCACTGTCACCACGTGCTGCTCCTCAATCAGCGCCAGCACAAAATCGGCATCATTAGTGATCAACCGGCCACCAGCGCTGGTTTTGCCAATGTAGCCGGCGATATTCACAAACAGATAAAACGCGCCCTGCGGTTTATGGCAGCGCAGGCCGTCAATCGACGTCAGGCGCTCCAGCACGTAATCGCGGCGCTGACGATAGATGTGCGCGCGCTCCTGCAGCAGATCCTGCGGGCCTTCCAGCACCGCCACCGCCGCTGCCTGGGTTAAGGTGCAAACGCCGCCGCTGTTCTGCGTATTCACGTTGCTCATCGCTTTGATCAACGGCGCCGGGCCGCCGCAAAAGCCCAATCGCCAGCCGGTCATGGAATAGGCTTTCGACACGCCATTCACCGTCAGCACGCGGTCATAGAGACGCGGCTCAACCTGCGCCAGCGTATAAAAGCGCACATCGTCATAAATCAGGTGCTCGTAGATATCGTCGGTCATGATCCACACCTGCGGATGGCGCAACAGCACCTCGCCCAGCGCGTGCAGCTCCGCTTTGGTCGCCACCGAACCGGTGGGATTGCTCGGATAGTTGAGCAGCAGCCATTTGGTTTTGTCGGTGATGGCAGCATCTAAATCGGCAGGCAGCGGCTTGAAGCCGTTCTCCTGCGCACATGGCAGCGCCACTGGAACGCCACCGGCGAATTTGACGATATCGGCATAGCTGATCCACGACGGCGTCGGGATCACCACTTCATCGCCCGGATTAATGGTCGCGAGGATCGCGTTAAAGATGATCTGCTTAGCGCCGCCGGCGGTGAGGATCTGGCTGACGTCGTAATCTAGCTGATTATCGCGTTTGAACTTCAGCTGGATCGCCTTGCGCAGTGCTGGCGTGCCGTCGGTAGGTGGATAGCGCGTATCTCCGGCGCGCGCGGCGGCGTAAGCGGCTTCAATCGCGTGAGGTGGCGTGGGGAAATCGGGTTCACCGGTAGAAAGCGCTACCACATCAATGCCCTGCGCGGCGAGATCGCGGGCCTTTTGGGTCATAGCAACGGAGGCAGAAACGGTGACATTCTTTAATCGATCGGCTATCTCGGGCATGGGTTAATCCTGGCTCAGTGTCAGCATGAACGGCTTGCAGCAAGCTGCAAACACGACGTTTACCAGAGGATAGGTTTTTGCCCGAAGCGTCGGTTAATAGTGCTTTGTTGTGGTGATATAACACAAAGCGATGACTGAACCGACCGCACACTTTCGCCATAAAGGTGACGAGCCTGATGTGGAAATGCGCGGCAGGTCACGCGCCAGCGCCTGACGCAATGTTAATAGAGTGTTACTTTGAGTGCCGGTTAACAGCGCGCAATGCCCGTTTACTCACTCCCATCATCGCCAAATCTAATGAGTGAATCGCACCATACCAGTGCAAAGGTCGCTGTTTTACCCTCGCCGTCTCGGCAACTGTCCAACTCAGCATCGGCCTTAGGAGGCACTGTGGCTCTACCCTCCTGTCTGAGTTCACTCGCGAAAGCTTATTTTGGCATCAAGTTTGCTTGATACCCGCTATGCGTTCTGTTGGAGGAAGCGTTCATGAATCTTCGTCGCCTGAAGTACTTTGTTAAAATTGTTGATGTAGGCAGCCTGACCCAGGCCGCCGATATTTTGCATATTGCCCAGCCCGCGCTGAGCCAGCAGCTGGCTACGCTGGAAGGGGAAGTGAATCAGCAACTGCTCATTCGTACCAAGCGCGGCGTGACGCCGACCGAAGCCGGTAAAACGCTCTATTCCCACGCGCAGGCGATTTTGCGCCAGTGCGAGCAGGCACAAAGCGCCATTGAGCTGGTTGGCGCTTCGCTGAGCGGCAGCGTCTCAGTGGGCTTAGCGCCGGGCACTGCCGCACAAAACCTCGCGTTACCGCTGATGATGGAAGTGCAGCAACAGCATCCCGGCATCGTGCTCTACTTCAATGAGAACTTCGGCACCACGCTAAGCGAACTGATCATGAATGGCCGCATGGATATGGCGGTAATTTACGATCACCGCACTATTCACGGCCTGCGCTTTATGCCGTTGATGAAAGAGGATCTCTACTTCGTCTGCCCGTTCAGCCTCGCGCAACCGGTGAAAGAGATCCCGCTGGCGCAGGTGGCGCAATACGATCTGTTCCTGCCGCGCGTCTATAACATCATGCGCAAAGTGCTCGACGATGCCTTCGTACACAACAATCTGCAGTACCGCGTGAAATGCGAGATCGAGTCACAAACCACCCTGAATGCCGCACTGAGCGCCGGTCTCGGCACCACCATCATGCCGGAATCTGCTGCGCGCGCGATGCTGAAAAGCGGCGATGCGTGGATGGCGAAGATCGTCGATCCGGATGTGCAGGTGTCGCTGTCGTTCTGCATGTCGGATCATCTGCCGCTGTCACAGCCGGCCGAAGCGGTGAAATCGATCCTGCTGTCGCTGATGTCGCGCCGCAACGTTGAGAACCATCCACTGACCTTGGTGGGATAAGTCCCGCTTATTGCCGCAAAGCGAAACCCTCTTACTGCCCGTATTGCGAACGCGCTAGATTACGATTTTGCCCGCTCTGGCGGGCGTGTTTCGCTTTGACGGGAATTCCATGGATAAAACCGCAATACCGCTGCCGACGCTGCGCGCGCTGGCACGCAAGATGCAATCCTCCGGGCTGAACAGTCTGGCGCTCGATGGCAAACACTGGTCGGTGCGCTTGACCTTCGCCGCCACGCCAGCCACGCCCGCGCCTGCCACGGTTCCCGCCGCTGAAATCCTCCCCATCACGCAACGCATCGGCGCACCGATGCCCGGCACGCTGCTGCACCGCCATCCGCATAGCCAGCAGGATTTTGTCGCGCCCGGCCAGCAGATTGTGGCCGGTGAAGTGGTGGCGCTGGTGCAGGTTGGCCCGCTGTATGTGCCGGTGATCAGCCCCACCAGCGGCACGATCCGGTCGCTCATGGCTGAGCATCTTTCGACGGTGGAATATGACGAGGAGATCCTGACATTTGCGCCGTCAAGCGCATAAGTTCAACACCGCGCGATAAATCGCGCCGCTACAAATACGAGCATTTTGTGGGTCGATCAATCACCGCACATGTCGTAGCGGCGCAATTTATTGCGCAATGTTGGAACGGGTGAAGTGCGGCAGGCAAGCGTTATAAGGGGCGCTTATTGCCTCAAAATTTTTATGTCTTATGCCCTTGCGGCATAACTGCATACAGTCAAAAGACGCCATAACGAGGAGAGGCAGATGCCATTTTCAGATTACAAAACCGCGCTGGTAACCGGCGCATCCGCGGGAATGGGTGAAGCGATCGTTGAGCGCTTGTGCAAAGAGGGCATCACCGTGCACGCGGTGGCGCGCCGTAAAGAGCAGCTGGCGGCGCTGGCCGATCGTACCGGCTGTATTCCGCATGCGGTGGATGTCAGCGACGTCAACGCGCTGACCGCGCTGTGCAAAGATCTCGAAATCGACATTCTGGTCAACAACGCGGGCCTGTCGCATCCGGGATCGATCCTTGATGCCGACGAGAACGTGATTGAAACCCAGGTCGACGTCAATCTGCGCGCGGTGCTGCATCTGTGCCGTTTGCTGGTGCCGGGCATGGTGAAACGCGATCGCGGCCACGTCTTCAACATCACCTCGATTGCTGCCATCTACAACTTCAACGGCAACTCGGTATATCACGCCACCAAAGCCGGTGTGCATGCCCTTTCGCGCCAGCTGCGCGTCGATTGCTACGGCGCACGCGTGCGCATCACCGAAATCTGTCCGGGCCGCGTCGCCACCGATATCTTCGGCAACGTGTCAGGCGATCACGAAGAGGCGCGCCGCCGCTTCATTGATGGCTTCGAACTGCCGCAGGCCAAAGATATCGCCGACTGCGTCGCCTTCGCGCTCGCGGCACCGCTGGCGGTGAATATCGGCAACATCGAAATCACCCCAACGCTGCAGGTGCCGGGCGGTCTTTCCACTATGCGACCGGGCGACCACAGCGCGTAATTTGTGACCATGAGGTAACAGAATGGCTCTCGATTTCAGCAGTGTGATAACCGGCCAATACGGCCAGATGATCGTTGACGGAACGGTGATCACCCTTGAACTGGCGTTGGGTGCCTGGCTGCTGGCGATGGTGCTGGCGCTGCTTTTGGTGGTGATCCGCCTGACTGAAAACCGCATCGCGGTCGGGCTGGTCAAAGCCTATGTCTCTTATCACCGCAATGTGCCGACGCTGATCCAGTTGATGATGTGGTACTTCGCCATTCCCACGCTGCTGCCGGAAGCGCTGCAGATGTGGATCAACAACTACAACGCCGAGTTCCTGTTCTCCCTCACCGCGCTGGGCCTGTGTCAGGCGGCGTACTTCTCTGAAGATATCCGCAGCGGCCTGCGCGCCATTCCCGACGGCCAGAACGAAGCCGCGCGCGCACTGGGCATGAGCTACGTGCGCGCCATGCGCGGCGTGATTCTGCCACAGGGCATTCGCAACGCGCTGCCCGCGGTGATCAACCATACGGTGCTGCTGTTTAAAAACACCAGCCTGGCGATGGTGATTGGCGTGGCGGATCTGACCTATGTGACGCGCGATATTGAGAACCAAACGTTCCGTACCTTCGAATCCTACATCATGGCGACCGTGGGCTATCTGTTCTTCTCCCTGCTGCTGATGGGCCTTGGCGCACTGCTGGCCCGCCGCTTCCAGCGCGTCTATGCGAGGTAATGGCGATGTTTGAGATTTTCACCATTTTGCATGACAACGGCATGCTGCTGTTGATGGGCCAATACCCGAACGGTCCGATTGGCGGCGTGCTCTGTACGCTGCTGATCTCGGTGCTGGCGGTGCTGCTGGCGTTTCCGATTGGTGTGCTGCTGGGCCTGGCGCGTCTGTCTCCATGGCGCTGGCTGAGCTGGCCCGCCACCGGCTGGGTTTACCTGCTGCGCGGCATCCCGCTGATGATGGTGGTGTTCTGGACTTACTTCTGTGTGCCGCTGCTGATTGGCCACAACATCAGCGGCTTCGCCACCATGCTGTGTACGCTGGTGATCTATGAAAGTGCCTATATCGCGGAGATCGTGCGCGGCGGCATTCAGGCGCTGCCGCACGGTCAATACGAAGCCTCGCGCGCGCTGGGCATGAGCCACCTGAAAACCCTGCGTCTGGTGATTCTGCCGCAGGCGCTGTTCAACACCTTGCCCAGTCTGGTTAGCCAGCTGGTTTCGATCATCAAAGACAGTACGCTCGGCTACGTGATCAACGTGCCGGAGCTGACCTTTGCCGCCAATCAGGTGAGCAATCAGCTGCTGACCAAACCGTTCCAGGTGTTCGCCATTGTGGCGTTGAGCTACTACATCATCTGCTTCAGCCTCACCTGGCTGACCAATAAACTCGAAGCGCACATTGCGCAGAAACGTCGTCAACCGCCGCAGCCAACGTCCAGCGTGGCGCCCGCGGTGATGCTGACTAAAACCTCTTCGCAATAAGGAAACCGCATGGGACCGATGATCATGTTTAATCAGGTCAACAAATGGTACGGCGCATATCAGGCGCTGACCAACCTGAGCGCCGAGATTAATCCCGGTGAAGTGGTGGTAGTGTGCGGCCCGTCCGGCTCGGGCAAATCAACGCTGATCCGCACCGTTAACCGCTTAGAACCCATCGATGACGGCCAGATCGTGTTTGATGGCACCGATATTCACGGCAGCAGCACACGCCTCAATCAACTGCGCACGCGCATCGGCTTTGTGTTTCAGAGCTTCAACCTGTTCCCGCATGTCTCGGTGGCCGAGAACATCATGATGTCGCCGATGAAAGTGTTGGGCGTGAAGCGCAGCGAGGCGCGTCGTCAGGCCGGTGAATTGCTGGAACGCGTGGGTTTAGCGCATAAAGCCGATGCCTATCCGGCGCAGCTGTCTGGCGGCCAGCAGCAGCGCGTGGCGATTGCCCGTGCGCTGGCGATGAAGCCGCCGGTGATGTTGTTCGATGAACCGACTTCGGCGCTCGATCCAGAGATGGTCGGCGAAGTGTTGTCGGTGATGCGCGGTCTGGCACAGGAAGGAATGACGATGATGTGCGTGACCCACGAGATGAACTTTGCCCGTGAAGTGGCGGATACCATCTGGTTTATGGATCAGGGACAGATTCTGGAGAAATCACAGCCGGAACAGTTCTTCACCCAGCCGCAGCATCCGCGCGCACAGCGCTTTTTAAGCGATCTACGTTCACACTGAATTTCAGGTCGCCATAAATGGCGACCCTACGAAAAACGCGCCAATCCTTTGTAGGGTCGCCATTCATGGCGACCTGGTGCGCACCCTACGAAAAACCAGTTCGGGCACTGTCATCACAGGCGGCGCTGTTGCGCGCCATCCGCAGCGCCGAGCGCAGAGTGACGGCCAGGATGAGCCGACAGGACGTCGGCGAAAGCGCGGTATGAGCCAGGAAGGCGAATCCGCGCGGTCCGTCAGGCCGGAGGGATAAGCGAGGGAACAGCGAGGTCCGCGCCTTCGGACCTTAGCCCGGCCGCCTGCTTCTGGCATTCTGAAACTGCCAGATGCTTAGCGGGCGGAACCCCTGCGATGTCAGCGCGCTGCTTATCTGAGAAGCATTACGCCATTCATGGCGACCTTGCCAACCACCGCACCAATCTCAACAATCCACCCACACCGCACCCGCATCGGCGGATTTCACGCACTGTTCCACCCAACGTACGCCCATCAAACCGGCATGCGCGCCGGGATACCAGAAGTCCTTAAGGAACGCCTGATCGCCACGATCGGTGGCATCCATTGCCAGCGCAAAACGGCGATAAAGATTGGACCAGGCTTCAAACAATCCTTCCGGATGCCCGCCGCCAATACGGTCGTCAGCCAGCGCGCTGTGATGCAGATAACCCATGCCGCGCTCGAGAATCTGCACCGGCTCGCCCTGCACTTCATAGCGCAGCTGATTCGGCTGTTCGTCCCACCACTCCAGGCTGGCTTTCTCGCCGATCACCCGCACTTTCTGGCCGTGCATCGAACCGCAGTTCACCGCCGACGCCCACATGGTGCCGACCGCGCCGTTGTCATACTCCATCATCACGAAGGCGTTATCCTCCAGCGGCGCACGGGTTTTGACAAAGCTCTGGCGGCTGCACAGCAGGCGTTTCACCTGCAGATGCGGCACCATGGTTTCAGCGATAAACAGCGGATGCGTCGCCAAATCGCCCAGCACATAGCTCGGCCCGACGAAACGCGGATCGACGCGCCACTTGGTGCTTTCGTTCTGTAATTCAACCGCTTGGTTATGGAAGCCATGCGCGAACTGCATGTTGATGATGCGGATCTCGCCCAGCAAACCTTCCGCAATCATCTCGCGCGCCTGATGAATCAGCTGATGGCCAGCATAACCGTAGGTCACGCCGATGATTTTCTTCTTCTCGGCGCACAGCTGTTCCAGCTCATCGGCTTCGGCGGCGGTGAAACACAGCGGCTTCTCGCACACCACATGCAAACCCGCATTGAGCGCGGCGCGGCAGATGGTGAAGTGCGTGTTATTTGGCGTGGCGATTGACACCGCTTCGATGCCGTCAGCTCGCGCCGCTTCTGCCGCAAACATCGTTTCGTAATCCGCATAGCAGCGATCGGCGTCAATCCCCAGCGAAGTGCCAAAGGCGCGGCCGCGCTCGGCGTTGATATCAAAGGCGCCCGCCAGCAGCGTGAAGTTATTGTCACGCGTGGCCGCCGAACGGTGAATATAACCAATCTGGCTGGTGCCGCCGCCGCCGACCATGCCCCAGCGCAGCGAGCGATCCAGAGCTTTAATGCCGTTAATCATGCTGTTCTCCTCAGAATCCGACCGATTGCAAATAGTGCAGGCTGGCGGTGACGTCACGCAGGCTGGTGTCGGCATCGCGCGGGTCGCGCTCCTGCTCGACGGTGATCCAGCCCTGATAATTGCGCTCCGCCAGGAAGGCACGCACCGCCGGATAATCAATCGCCCCTTTGCCAATCGGGCACATCACGCCTTCTGCGCAGGCAGCAAAGAAATCGACGCCGCGCGCAATCACGTCACGCCACACCGCGTCGTTAACGTCTTTGAAGTGCAGGTAATCGATGCGATCCCAGTAGCGGCTGAGATAAGGAATCGGATCCATGCCGGAGTAGTACAAATGCCCGGTGTCGAGGCACAAACCGGCTACCTCGTGTGGGATGTCTTCCACCAGCTGTTGCAGCTCGTCAGCGAACTCAATGCAGCCGCCGGCATGCGGATGGATCACCGCGCGCACGCCATATTCGTTCCAGGCAATCTGGCTCAGCGTGGTGATGTGCTGCATCATGCGCTGCCACTCCTCATCTGACAGGCGCGGCGCCTTGTCGGATTGACCGGCATATTTGGCGCGTTCTGGATTACCGAAGTCGATAATGACCAGATAAGGCGCAGGTTTGTTGTCCACATGGGTTTTGGTGGCGGTCGGCACCAGCGACAGGTTGCGGCAAATGTTGTGCGTCAGCTCAACCATCGCCGGGAAATTGGCTTCACTCACCAAATCATCAAAGATGGTGCCCGCCACCAGCGACAGGTCGTGCGCTTCCAGCTGCTGGCGCAGTTCGGCAGGTTCAACCGGCAGATAGGTCCACGGGCCCAGCTCAATGCTTTTATAACCGGCCTGTGACGCTTCACTCAGGACTTTCTGCCACGGCGGCAGGAAAGGATTTTTCGGGTCATCAACGCCCCAGCTACAGGGCGCGTTAGCAATATGAATAGTCATGATCGTTCCTTGCGGTAGTGGATAGCGCAAGTATCAAACAAATATTTCATCGCCAACAACCATGAAACATTCATTTTTTGATAGCGATCATAGTATTTCGCATCATAAAAATGATAGAAAACACATCAAATCCAGCAATGACGCGCTTTACAGGTTTTCACGCGTGACGATATCGAACGGCAGGATGATCTGGGTGAAATGATCGCCCGGCTCCGCATGATGCTGCTGCACCATCTGCGCTAAACGCATGGCCATTTCGTCGATGCGGTTGCGGATCATCACCGTAATGGTGCCATCAATCAGCGCCAGCTCGCCCTCCTTCACCGGACCATGACAAATCAATGCCACCTTGCGCTGCGGCTGCTGGCGCAACGCGTGAATCACGCCCTCAATACCGCCGCACGGCGCGAAGATCAGCGCCAAATCGGCATGTTCTTCCAGTAACTGACGCGTGGAACGGTAGCCGCCATCAATCGATTCATTGGTCTTTAGCGGCTCCAGCACGCGCCGCGCGCTGTCCTGTTCACGCAGATAGGAGCGGAAACTGATCTCATTACTCTCCTGACAGATAAAGCGATGGTCGCCCACCAGCACGCCGACCGAGCCCGGCTGATGCAACAGATGCGTGGCAATCCACGCGGCAGTGCGCCCGGCTTTCTGGTTATCCAGACCGACATAACCGGCATGGCCGCACGGCGAAAAGTTGGAAAACAGCGCATAAACCCTCACGCCCTGACGCGATATGTTTTCTATCGCATGGCGAATCAGCGGGTGGTCCAGCGCGACTAAGCCAATGGCATCCACCTGCTCGGCCAGCGCATACAGCGAGGCCACCACCGCTTCCACATCATCGATGTCGTGCCAGGTAAACAGCGGTTCGCTGCCTGCCGGATGAAACGGCTGCGTATGCTGACGCAGCGCATCAGTGAGGGAATGATAGAACGAGTAGGATTTTGACAGCAGGATAAAGCCCATGCGCAGCGTTACGCTTGAGGCGGGCGCGATGCCGCTCAGCAGCGGCACATTACCAATGCGATAGCCGAGGCGATTGGCCGCTTCCAGCACCTTCTGTTCAGTGGCTGCGCGCACCGGCGCACGACGGTTTAATACGCGATCAACGGTCGCCACGCCAACACCGGCAGCGGCGGCAATCGCGGTCATAGTGATTTTACTCATGCGCTATTTCCAGATTAAAAATGATAATAAATTATCAAAAATAATGCCCTAACCCGCGATAAATCACCAATCCTCAAACGCAGAAATCATCATTAAACGGCATTGAGTGATAGAGAATCTCTCAGTATTTTGATCGCCCTCGCAAAAAAGAAATAACTCATTTCATTTCCATACCATTCAGAATAAATGTTTGATATTTATTGGCGCATTAAAGGCGGTTTAGGCTGATGGTTTCGCATCAGAAAAAGAGTAGAGACTGCGGTTGGCTCTTCCTACATTTAACGCGATCTGCCTTAAAAAGGTCGAATAAACGGAGATACCATGTTCCCTACCACTTTACCTGTCCCGCGTCGTCATCCTGTCCATCAAATTCCTGCGCTGCGCTGGGGCATTGTCGGGCCCGGCTGGATTGCCGATCACTTTGCCAACGCGCTGCGCCACCATACGCAGCAGCAGCTGGTGGCGGTCTCTTCGCGCAGCCTCGATAAAGCGCAAGCCTTTGCCACTAAATGGGAAATCCCGCATGCGGTGGAAGGCATTGATGCGTTGCTTAGCCGCAACGATGTCGATGTGGTGTATATCGCCACGCCGCATAATCATCACTTCAGCGACGGTCTGCGTACTTTGCAGGCTGGCAAACATGTGCTGATTGAAAAACCGCTGGCGCTCAACGCGCAGCAAGCCTTGCAGCTGCAACAGGCGGCACAACAGCAGCAGCGCTTGTGCGTTGAAGCGATGTGGTGCGACTTTGCACCAAAATACGATGTGATTCGCCAGCTGTTAGCCGATGGCGCATTGGGTGACGTTCATACGCTGCTGGCCGATCATGGCGAATACTTCACCGAAGATCACCGCATTTTTAATGCGGATCTGGCGGGTGGCACCATGCTGGATCTTGGCAGCTATCTGCTGGGGTTCAGTGTTTTGGTCGGCGGTGCACCCGCTAGCATTACCGCCGTGGGCCAGCCCGCGCCGGGTGGCGTCAACGGTCAGGCGTCGATGCTGCTGACCCACGCCAACGGCATGCATTCGGTGCTGAATACCACGCTGTTCAGCAACACGCCTGGCACCGCCGTAATCGCCGGTCGTGATGCCACGCTCTATCTCGACGGCCAGTTTTACGCGCCGGGTAACTTCCGTCTGACCTCCAGCGATGGCCGCCACACGCTGCGCTGGGAAGAACCGGCTAATCGCTATATTCAGCTCAGTCATGAAATCGAACATACCGCCTGGTGTATTCATCAGGGCCTGACCGACTCACCTGTGCGTCCGCTTGCCACCTCGCTGGCGACCTTGAACGCGATGGATGCAGTGCGGCAGCAGATCGGTGTGGTCTTTAATGAAGAGCGCACCGCTTAACGCTCAGGAGAAAACAATGAAAATCGCTTTTGATGTGGATGTAATCAGGGATCTTGGCATCACGCGCATGGTGCATCAGGTGGCGGAATGGGGCTACAAGTACATCGAGCAGTCGCCGCATCCGCAGATCAACCCGTTCTATAAACATCCGAAAGCCAGCCGTGAAATCATGCGCGAATACAAAAATGCGCTGAATGCCACCGGGCTGGAAATCTCCTCGTTTATCACCGTTTATCGCTGGTCTGGCCCGGATGAACTGCGTCGTCAGGCGGCGGTGAAGAACTGGAAACGCATGATCGAGATCGCCGTCGAAATGGGTGTGCAGGTGATCAACACCGAGCTGTCGGGCAATCCCAACGAGCCGGAAATTTGTGAAGAGATGTTCTATCGCTCGATGGAAGAGCTGCTGCCGATTATCGAACGTGAAGGCATCCGCGTTGAAATTCAGGCGCATCCGTGGGATTTCTGCGAGCAGAGCAACGAAACCGCTGACATTGTGAAGTCGTTCCGCAGCGAAAACGTGAAGTACATCTACAGCGCACCGCACACCTTCTATTACGACAAAGGCGTGGGCGATGTGAAGAACATGCTGCATTACGCGGGCGACGATCTGTCGCATATGCTGATCGCCGATACCATGAACCACACCAAACACTGCCGCTATATCGTCAACCCGCCAGGCGTGGATGCGACTATCCACCAGCACGTGGCGGTCGGTGAAGGCGAAGTGAATTTCGATGCACTGTTTGAAGCGCTGCGCGAGATGAATTTTGCCAACCGCACCTTTAAGGTCGGCGGCGAGTCGATTATCTCGGCGGCGCTGTTTGGCTATCCGGAAAAGATGAAGTATCAGGCGGTGGAAACCCGTGAGCTGATTGAGCGTGAGCTGCTGGGTTAAGGTAAGTGCGGGCTGATGCCCTCACCCTAACCCTCTCCCACGGGGAGAGGGAACAAAACAGTCCCTTCTCCCGCTGGCGGGAGAAGGTTAGGATGAGGGCCCGCTCTGATGGAATGCACGCAACATGAAAGCAGTGACGCTGGCCGAGCTGGCAAAACAACTGGGCGTTGGTGTCGCCACGGTTGATCGGGTACTCAACGATCGCGGCGGCGTATCGCCCGCCATGAGCAAAAAAATCCTGCAGGCAGCACGTGACGCCGGTTTGAAACGCATTCTGCCCGAGGAGCATCGCCATCCGTGGCAGATCGAAGTGCTGCTCAGCGGGAACGCCTCCTTCTTCTTCCAGCAATTAGCGCAAGACTTTGCCAAACTCGCCGACGAACTCGGTTATCGCCGTCTGCGTCTGCATCGCACGCTAATCCCGGAAAACGCGCCGGAAAAACTCGCCGCGCACATCACCGCCAGCAGTAAAAAGATGGACGCGCTGATCGTCTTCGCCCATGAAAACCCGCTGATCTACGATGCGCTCGCCGCCTGTAAAGCGCGTGGCGTGCCGGTAATCACTCTGGTCGCCGATCTGCCCGATGCCGCGCGGCTGTGCCACGTCGGCATCGATCAATACAAAGCCGGGCGCACCGCCGGTTTGATGCTCGGCAGCATGCTGTCGCAGCCGGGTGAAGTGGTGTTGATGAGCGGACGCGCCGATTACGCAGCGCATCGCCTGCGCATTGAGGGTTTTCAGGCGGTGCTGGCCAAACGCTTTCCGCAGCTGCGCCTGCGCGAGATTCTTGCCGGTCAGGATGAACGCGAACGCATCAGCCGTCTGCTAGAAAAAACGCTGGCCGCCTCGCCGCCGATTGTCGGGTTGTATAACACCGGCATTGGCAATACGCAGGTGCATGAAGCGCTGGCGCGGCATCGGCTCGACGGCAAAGTGCTGTACGTCACGCACGAGTTGTACAGCACCACGCGCCGGCTATTGCAGGATCGCGTGCTGACCTTAACTCTCGATCAAAACACCCTGCGCCATGCCCAGCTCGCCTTAACGCTGATGCTGCGGCATCTGGAAGAGGGCGAGATTCCCGATACCTATCAGCCCGGCAAAGTGGACTTTATGCTGTTTACGCAAGAGAACTTTACATAATCGGACTTTGCGTCGCACCGCCAGCGCGGTTAAATCGCCTGTATCACGCGCTGCTACACTCAGTAGCAGCAAAAATACAAACACAACAAGGCGAAACCACTATGTCGGAACATCAGTATCAGCCCGCGAAAGTCTGGACCTGGGACCCGGAAGCCAAAGGTAACGGCGCGAAAACCAACCGTCCAACCGCCGGGCCGACGCACGAGAAAGCCCTGCCGGTTGGCAAACATCCGCTGCAGCTTTATTCGCTCGGCACGCCTAACGGCCAGAAAATTACCATCCTGCTGGAAGAGTTACTGGCGGTCGGTGCCAAAGACGCCGAATACGATGCCTGGCTGATCCGTATCGGCGATGGCGATCAGTTCTCCAGCGGTTTTGTCGATGTAAACCCAAATTCGAAAATCCCGGCGCTGAGCGACCATTCCGTCACGCCACCGCAGCGCGTGTTTGAATCCGGCAACATCCTGCTCTATCTGGCCGAGAAGTTTGGTCACTTCCTGCCAACCTCACTGGCGGGCCGCACCGAAACCCTGAACTGGTTGTTCTGGCTGCAAGGCTCTGCGCCGTACCTCGGCGGCGGCTTTGGTCACTTCTATCACTACGCGCCAGAAAAAATCGAATACGCCATCAACCGCTTCACGCTGGAAGCCAAACGTCAGCTGGATGTGCTGGATCGTCAGTTGGCCGACAATCGTTTCCTCGCCGGTGACGAATACACCATTGCTGATATCGCTACCTGGCCGTGGTACGGCAATCTGGTGCTGAACAACCAGTATGGCGGCAGCGAATTCCTTGATGCGCAGTCGTACAAAAATGTGGTGCGCTGGGCGAAAGAGATTGCCGAGCGTCCGGCGGTGATTCGTGGTCGTAAAGTGAATCGCGCCTTTGGTGCTGAGCCGCAGGATCAGCTGCTGGAGCGCCATGATGCCGCCGATTTCGATAACAATACTGAAGACAAACGCCAGGCGCGAGGAGAGAAGTAATGGCTGCATATGTAGTGTTTATTAAGGACGAAACCTTAGACAAAGACGAGCTGGCAACCTACGCCGAAAAAGCCGGCCAGGCGCGCGGCGATCACCCGATCACCCCGCTGGCGTTTTATGGCGAGCTGGAAACGCTGGAAGGCCCGGAAGCGGAAGGCGTGGTGGTGCTGGAGTTCCCGGATGCTGAGGCGGCGAAAGGCTGGTATTTCAGCCCGGCGTATCAGGAAGCCAAAGCGCATCGCCTGAAAGGCGCGAAGTACCGCGTGCTGCTGGTGAATGGCGTCGCGTAAGCGCGTCCGCGCGGTGATTAACCAGGTCGCCATAAATGGCGACCCGACGAGATTTATAGCGGTTGTGAGTTAAGAATTCGCTCTACTGCTGCAGCGTGGGTGTTAAGGCGACATCCCATTCCGCTGAACGAGTGAGGGATTCCAGGGCGAGCCGCAAGGATGCGGCGAGAGGTGGCGCTGAGCAGGAGCGAATCGCCACCGGTCCGTCAGGAATCGTGAATGAGTGAAGGTACCGCGCAGCGGCGGGTTGGGCTGGCGCAAGGCCCGGGAGTGCAGAGGGCGTGGCCAGACGCCCTTTGCTCGGTCGCCGCACCGAGGTGCTGCAACTGCCTATGCACATGGCGAACGAAAGTCGCTCTGTGCTTAACTGATCGGCATTACGCCATGACGTTTCTATCCCAACTTAAACAACGAAATTGCCTGCTTCAACGCATTGGCCTGCTGCTGTTGCTGCTGCGCCACCTGCAACGTTTCCGCCACGTGCTGCACGTTATGATGCACGCTGTGATCGATGCTATTGATGCTCTGCTGAATCTGCTCAATGCTTAAATTCTGCTGCTCACTCATCTCCGACAGTTCCGTCACCAGCTGCGATAACCCACTAATACTGCTATGAATCTCGCGCATGGTTTGCGCCGCATGCTCTACCTGCACGGTGCCGTGCTCGGTACTGGTTGAACTGGCATCCATCAGCTGACGGATTTCGCGCGCCGCACTTTCGCTGCGCATCGCCAGATTACGCACTTCGCTGGCGACCACGGCGAAACCGCGTCCCTGATTACCGGCGCGCGCCGCTTCTACCGAGGCGTTCAGCGACAAAATATTGGTCTGAAACGCAATGCCGTCGATCAGCTCCAGAATGATCTTCACCCTTCTCGACTCTTCGCTGATTTTCTCCATCGAGCGAATCGCCGACTGAATGTTCTCTTCGCCACGCGTCGCCACCGCGCGGGTTTCACTCGCCAGCTCGCGTGCGCTCTGCGCTTTGTCGCGGGTTAAGCTGGCGGCGATGCTGATTTCTGTCATCGCGCTGGCCGCCACTTCCAGCGCCTGCGCCTGTTCATCGGTACGCGTTGAGAGCGCGGCATTGCGTTCAAGAATGCTATCGGACTCCGCCAGCAACAGGCCTACGCCGTCGCTAACCTGATGCAAGGTGCCGTGCATGGTGCCAAGCGTAGTACTGAAGGTGCGTGCGAACGGCGTTTCACTCTGCTGGGTATCGGCGCTCAGCGTGAGATAACCGGCTTGCTGATTGATGTGGGCCGCCAGTTGCGCCACTTCGCTGGCGGAGCGCGCATCCGCAGCCATCTGGCGCGCAATCACCAGCAGCATCGCCGTTTGCACCACTACAAACAGCGCGTGGAACAACACCATGTCCCAGCCCGGATGATGGAACACCACCACGCCGAAGAGATCATTTTCCTGCAAATAATTGAATAACACATGATGCGTGGCCGCAGCAGCAGCGCCCATCAATAACGGGCGCACATCACGCCATGCCAGCAGCGCCGACATCAGCACAAACACCGAGAAGTGGTATTCGGTTTCGCCGCCGCCTACCTGAATCAGCAAGCCCGCCCAGCCGATTAACAACGTGGATAACACCAGCCGTGAAGTGAGCGTACCGCGCAGTGCGGTGCCAAAAAACGTCGCCAGCAGCGCCAGCACCAGGCCAGCAATCAACGCCACCAGCACGCTGTCATTGAGCCAGCCAACGCCAAGTGCAATCGGCAACAGTGCCCAACTAAGGATCACCGCCAGGCTATCCGCGCGCTGGGCGATACGTTTGAGCGAAACCATCTCCACCGGCGAAGCCGCCGGGCCTGACAAGGGCGTTGCGATCATGACATTTTTCCACACCAGAAGTTGATCGTAGAGCCCCAAAATCGTGGGGCAAAGCGCACGGACTCAGTGGTGAAAACATCGGCGGAGCGGCGCGAAAGTTTAGTTACGGTAATTAATGATGTGTGGAGTTGTGAGGAGGATCACCGAAGCCGTGCAACACAATTTCATTCCCTTCAGCACAGAAAACGATAGACTTGTTCGCCACACAGGCTGTTAACGGATAGAGGCTAATGATGGATTCACCCTGCACGCTCAGCGTCCTGGTCACGGCTCATAATTGCGAAAAGTATATTGCCGAGACATTAAACAGCCTTAAAGAGGCCTGCACGGGCGTTGAGGATGCTGTCGAGATTATTTTGGTGAACGACTCATCCACGGACAATACCGGTGAGTTGCTGCATACCTTTGCCGCTTCATTCAGCCATGTGAAAATCTTTGACGTGATGCTCCGTAACATCGGCAAGGTAAGAAATTTTGGCGTCAGCAAATGCAGCGGCCACTATGTCACTATGCTGGATGGCGACGATCAGCTTCTGCCGCACGCCTTTGCTGACATCGTGCGGTTTTTGCAGGCACAACAACCCGATATTCTGCTGGCGCCGCTGAATGAAGTTTATGAAAGTAAGCCGCAGCCGCTAATGTGGAACGGTTTGCAGGTTACTGCCTTATCGCAGCATCAGGTGATTGAAAAATTCCTTATCCATCGCGATATTCAGGCGCACTTCATTGGTCAGTTTATTAGACGATCGCTGTTTGCCGATAATCACTTTCCCGATTTCACCTGCTATGAAGATGCGTATTTATTTCCTTCTATCCTGAAAGCCAGTGAAAAGATCTCTTTAGCAAAATATGGGCCTTATCTTTATTTTAAACGGGGTCAAAGCCTCTCCAGCGCGCTGGATGCCAATAAAATATCGATGCTGATTAAAGCCACGCAACAGATGGATGCTGTGTTAGGTGAAAAATACCGTAACTTGCTCGCTTGCCATTGGATCAATCTGGCACATAAGTTTTATCCGTTAATCAGTGATGAGCATGAAAAAGGCGTCGTGAAGCGGGCAATAGAAAACGTGCCTTTCGCTTCATTTATGATGGACAGTAAAGTCAGATTTAGCCTGAAGAAAAAGTTTCTGAAGATGAAGTTGCGGGGAATGGCTTGAGGCGTTGATGAAAGCGGTCGCCATAAATGGCGACCCTACCAAGTCTATTTATTAGTTATGGGTTTACGCTGTATCAGCGCATAACTCATAATAATCGAGGCCATCAGAATAAACACCGAACTGCTTTGTATCCATACGGTATCAGTTAAACCGAAAATAAAAATGGAAACAGGCAGCAGCGCGACATCCAATGCCTGACGCCGTATAGCCACCATAATCAACCCAACATAAAAAATAATCAGGGTGACGGCACCGGCGATCCCTTGCAGCGAAAGCGTTTCTAATAAGTCATCATGCAAGTGATACATGACATTTTTATAGGCTTCAGGATTAGCACGTTCATTGGCTTTAATATAAGCGCGTGCTTTATCCGTTCTGTCATCCGGACTTTGCCCCAGCAGCGACCAGGAAACGCTGTGATAGCCGCTTTTCCAGATCGAGAAACGTGCGCCAATCGAGGTGTCATTATTTTTTTGATAACTATCGATCTCGTTCTGGATGTTGTCCAGGCGATGCATAATAGAGCTTGGCATCAAGAACAGGCCACCAGCAATGAGTAGCACTAGAATCACCAGTGAATATTTTCCCGCCCAGCGATGAACCAGATAGAAACATAGCAGGTATAAAACAGGCAACACCAATACCGCCGCACGAGATTCAGTGAGGAACATCAGCAGCATATTCACCACAAAGATAGCCGTGAACAGCAGAATTTGATTAAGACGGCGAACGATCACCTTATTGACAATAAACAGTGCAGTTAAAGCCAATGCCGTGATCAGGTACGAAACGGTACCGGCTGAATCTGTGAGTAATCTAATACGTTGCTGTGTCTGAGCGTGCTCATAAAAAGCGGCGCCAAGCGTCAGCAGTAAACCAAAAATCAACAGGCACACGCTAATGCGCAAGACTTTCTCTGACAGACAATGACGCCATGCGATGAAAAAATAGCTTACAAAAGCGGAGATAATGAAGAGTTTCCCGCCCTGAAAATAGTTATCCACCACATCACTGAAATACGCATCGGCATAAATACGCGACCAAATCACCCTGACTAAGCCCAAGAGCAAAATGGGAATGGCGACGATAAAAGCACTCTTATCCAGTACGAATTTTCTTTTTATTCCCTGAGCAAGCAGAAAAAACAGCGTTAAATAACCGACCAGATAGAATGTTTTCTTAGGGTATGCCGGAATAACTAACGAGGTCGCAAACGCCATAGTCAACAACAGAAAGCAAAGCTGATATACATTGTTTTCGGTTAGCAGCGGCTTTAAACGTAAAGTCTGCACTCAAAAATACCTCATTTTAAAATACTTAATGCGCCAATAGAGTGCCGATAACCGTTGATGGCTACGGAATAAATATTTATACATTCTCTTCGCTTGCTGCGCGTTTTTAGGTGCTTCGAAAGGAACATCTGCCAACGGTGAAATCTGATAAAGATCGCGATAGTAATGGCCAACGTGTTGTTGATTCCACTGTTGCCAGGGTTTATCAGCACCAGCGTAATGCAATAAGCAGGTATTATGCGGCACATCCTGCGTATAACCGTTATCATCGTGTGAGAGCATGTTAATGGTATTAAAGCGAGCTTCCGTAAATATCACACGATCTTCAAGCAACGTATTTAACGCATCCTGATCAAGATACTGGAACTGTTTTCCCGTTTCGCTGAGCAAATTAAAAGCGCGTTCACTCACCTGCTCTCGGTTCCACTTTTGAACATCAATCAGCATCATGCCAGCATTAAAGTAGCGTTTTCCACGCAGGCCAACATTTTCAGCCAACTGCGCTTGCAGTGCTGCAATCTCACCAACAACCAGGGCAATCACCTCGGATGGCATGGCAATTTGCCATAATTCGTCGAGAGGATTCAGACAAACCATATCCGCATCGAGATAAAGCAGTTTCTCGGCATGAGGCAATATAAGCGGAGCGAGAAAACGATAATAGGTCGCGCGAGTGAACAGCTCTGTAGTGGGGAAAGCACTAAACAGACTGTCCTGAATATGATGCAGCGTTAATCCATGTGACTGTCCGGCGAATATTTTTTCCAGACGCGCAGTATCAATTGCGGAGATTTCCGAAGAGATAAGATGAAAGTGATAACGCGCATCATCGGCATGTTTGATTATCGACATGATGGTAATCAGCGAGTGGGCGATGAATTTACCATCAACACCAAAAAAAATATGCCGGTCGCTTTGCGCGGGGAAAAGGTGCTGAGAATTAATGGTCTTGAGAATGTCTTTATCCATCCTGCACTTTTCTCCGGGTGAACGCGTGCGTTCTGTCAATGCATCATGCCTGAGCAATTATTAACCAGAAGCGATTCTGGTTGCAGCCGGAGTTTATCAGTCAGAGTTAGGCAAATAAAGCGAAGTGGAGGGAGAATAAATCTGGTTTCCAGCGTAAAACTCTCCTGCAAGCAGGAGAGTTTTCGTCAGCTAAAAAGGTTATTTCGCGGCGAACTGCGCGTAGTTCTCAGGCGTAATGGTTTGATAAGGAATCCAGTTAAACTCCTGCACTTTCTGTTTCTCCAGCAGCGCTTTAGTCACCTGCACCGCGCCGGTCGCCTGCCCTTTTGCATCCTGGAAAATCGTCAGCGTCATTTTGCCGTTCTTCACGAACTGCTGACCATCCGGCGTGCCGTCGATACCGGCGACCAAAATCTTCTCATTCTTCGCCTGGTTGAGCGCCATGATGGCACCAATCGCCATCTCATCATTATTCGCCGCGATAGCGTCAATCGGACGCTGGTTCAGCAGCCAGCTCGACACCACATCCACCGCTTCGTTGCGCTGCCATTTGGCGCTCTGCTTCTCAATCACCTTCATATCTTTGTATTTAGCGATCACCGCTTCCACCGCACGGGTGCGTTCGCGCGCTTCTTCGTTCGACAACGCGCCCATCAGAATCGCTACGTTACCTTTGTAGTTCATCTTCTTCGCCAGTGCTTCCATCTGCATTTCGCCGCCTAACGCCGAGTCTGAACCGACATACGCCATGTCGGTGGGCAACTTCACTTCTGGCTTACGATTGACGAAGATCAGCGGAATGCCGGCGTTTTTCGCTGCGGTAATCATCGGCAATACGCCTTGGGTATCCACCGGATTGAGGATGATGGCATCGACGCCCTGATTCACAAAATCATCTACTTGCTGCACCTGCAGCGCCACATCGCCTTTGGCATCGACAAACTGGCTGTTGAGCTGATTGGCTTTCAGTTCCTCCTGCATCTGGGTGCGCAGAATCGAAACGAAGTTGAGATCGAAGTTCGCCAGCGCTACGCCGACGGTAAAGGTTTTAGCGCTCACGCTCAGACTGAGCAGCAGCGCGCAGAGGCACAGCATCACATTTCTGATGTTCATGGGTTAGTCCTGTAGGGTTGAGATATTATTATTTATTTCATCGAGTTAACGCCGGGCAACAGGCAAATACCCGGCGGTGGAACCGTTAAAGCGTGAAGTGATCGCGGAACTGCTGCAGCGCGGCACCACTTTCGCCGCTGGCCCAGCCTTCCAGCGCCACAGTGCCCTGATAGCCGACATCGTGCAGCGCGCGGGCGATGGCGCGATAGTTAATCTCACCGGTACCCGGCTGCTGACGCCCCGGCACATCGGCCACCTGAATCTCCCCAATCGCCGAACCACAGCGGCGAATCAGTTCGATCAAATTGCCTTCGCCGATCTGCGCGTGATACAGGTCGAGGTTCATCTTTAGCGCTGGACTATTAACCGCTTCCACCAGCGCCAGCGTGTCGGCCGCCAGTGCGAACGGCGTGCCGGGATGATCAACCGGCAAGTTGAGGTTCTCCAGCGTAAAGACGCGTCCGGCGCGCTCACCCAGCTGCGCCACCTTGCGCAGCGTATCGGCGGCTTTCAGCCACATCGCGCCGGTCACCACTTCAACCGGTTTTACCGGCAAACCTTTGTCATCCAGGCCGGTGCCGTGCAGGTTTAATGCCGGACAGTTGAGCCGTTCGGCTACCGCCAGCGACGCTTCGGCACTTTGCAGCAGCTGCTGGATCTCGTCATCATCGGTCAGGTTGCCGCTGAGGTAGCCGGTCATTGAGGTGAAACGCGCGCCGGTTGCTGCCAGCGCATCGATATCTTTGTTGACCCAGCCCCAGATTTCGACGCCAAATCCCAGCTCATGAATGCGTTTCACGCGCTCGACGAATGGCAGATCGAGAAACACCATTTCGGCACAAACCGATAGCTGATAACCGGCCATTAGCGACCTCCCAATTTGATCGGCTGCTGCTGCTGCACCGAGTTGATACAGGCCAGCGCGATCTCCAGCGCGTTTCGCGCATCTTCACCGGTAGCGCGCGGCATCTCGCCACTGCGAATGCAGCGGGCAAATTCCGCCATCTCCGCCACATAGGCTTCACGCAGCAGGTCTGAATCCATGCGTGAGGTTTCAATCGCGATGCCATCCTGGTGATAGCGCACGCAGTTGTTAACGTTGATGTGGCCCGCCTGCAGCATGCCTTTGCTGCCGAACACCTCGCCGCGCACGTCGTAGCCATATACCGCCTGGAAGTTGGCTTCAGCGGTGGCAATCGCGCCGTTATCAAAGCGAATGGTGACCACCGAAGTGTCGAGCAAGCCTTTGTCTTTGAAATCCGGACGCACCAGCGCATCGGCCAGCGCATAGACTTCCACCGGCTTCGCGCCAGGGTTGAAATGCAACAGCGTGTCGAAATCGTGAATCAGCGTTTCGAGGAAGATCGTCCACTGCGGGATGCGCGAAGGATCGTGCAGGCCGGGATCGCGCGTCAGCGATCGGCTCAGCTGCGTTGTGCCATTCTCACCTGCTTTCACTGCGGCGATCGCCGCCGCAAAACCTGAATCAAAGCGGCGGTTAAAACCGACCTGCAACACCACGCCAGCCGCTTTCGCGGCAGCAATCGCGCGATCCGCCTCATCCAGCGTTACCGCCATCGGCTTTTCGCAGAACACATGCTTGCCGGCCTTGGCGGCTGCGATCACCCATTCGGCGTGCGTACGCGCCGGCGCGGCAATCGCCACCGCTTCAATCTCTGGATCTTGCAGCAGCGCATGCAGATCGCTGTAGGCTTTGGCGACGCCCAGCTTGTTGGTCAGCGCTTCGGCCGCGCCCGGTTGCGGATCGGCCACCGCCGCCAGGATCGCTCCCGGCACGCGCCAGGCCAGATTTTCCGCGTGGAAGCTGCCCATGCGTCCGGCGCCAATCAGGCCGACGCGTACTGGCTTAAGATGAAATGTCATGACCTATTCCTTTTTGTTTTGGATGTGCTCATTCGAGCGCAGGGATGTGCAATCTGTAGTGCAAAGGCGATGCCAACTGCAATCCGCCGCTTTATGTGAGGCATAACACAGATATAGCTCACAATCTGGCAACAAAATTTACATGTCAACTTCACATGTCAATAAAATGGACATTCCATCCTGGTCAGGAGTGTCCCATGCGTGCCAGTGAGCGTTTGCCGTTTAAAGATGAAAGCGATCCGATCTTCAGCTTGCCAGACAGCGCCGAGGTGGGTGAATGGGATACGTTGTTGTGGCAGGGCTGGCACAGCTTCGAACGCGGCGAACAGCCTGGCTGGATGCGGCACAGCATTTTGCAGTCGTGGCAGCGATCGCAGCAGCGCGCGATCGATCCCGCCACCTTTGCCTATGTCTCTCCGCCCGCTGCAGAACTGGCGGCGATCCTTGAGCACAACGCCGAGTTGATCCTCGCAGCGCGCAGCATCATGGAGAACCTGCTGGCGTATAACCCGGATGGCCACATCAATCTGACCGATGCGCAAGGCGTGACGCTACATTTCTGCGGCGCGGATCTGACGCCGGTCGGCAGCATCCTGCGCGAAGAGGTACTCGGCACCAACTGCACCGCGCGCTGCCTGATTGAGCAGCGGCTGGTGTATGTGCTGAGCGGCGAGAACTGGAAGCTCGATCTGCGCAAACGCCATCGCCAGTGCGCCGCCGCACCGGTGCGCGATGCCAGCGGCCAGCTGCTGGGCGTACTCACGTTGACCGCCACGCCCGACAACTTCAATGCGCACACGCTCGGCACGGTGCAGGCGGCAGCGGAAGCGGTCGGTCAGCAATTGATGCTGCGCCGTTTGCTGGCCGAGCAGCAGTCGATCCTCGAAACCCTAAACGAAGGCGTGATCGTCTGCGATCGCCACGGCCGCATCAAAACGCTGAATCGCTATGCCCGCCAGATCTTTAGCGGCCTCGATCCCAACGCCGGGCCGATCGACGTGCTGCTGCAACCGCAGGGCGGATCGCTGCTCACCATGCCGTTTTGCAATGACCGCGAGCTGCAGTTTATGCCGGATGGCATCAATCCCCTTTCCTGCCTGATTTCGCTAATGCCCGCGCCCGACGGCGGCCGCGTGCTGTCGCTGCGCGAAAACCAGCGTATCCGCGCCATTACGCGCCGTGTGATGGGCGTGGGCGCCAGCTACACGTTTGAGATGATTCGCGGGCACGCGCCGCGCGTGCTGCAAGCGATTCATAAAGCGCGCGCCAGCAGCCGCTCTGACAGCACCGTGCTATTAACCGGCGAAAGCGGCACCGGTAAAGAACTGTTCGCGCAGGCGATTCACAACGCCAGCCCGCGCCAGCAGGAAGCGTTTATCGCGCTCAACTGTGGCGCGCTGCCGCGTGATTTGGTGCAGAGCGAACTGTTTGGCTATGTCGACGGCGCTTTTACCGGATCGCGGCGCGGCGGCTCGGCGGGCAAATTTGAGCTGGCGGATGGCGGCACCTTGTTCCTTGATGAGATTGGCGAGATGCCGCTCGAGGCGCAAACCAGCTTGCTGCGCGTGCTGCAGGAAGGCGAAGTGGTGAGAATCGGCGCGGCGCATCCCATCAAGGTTAACGTGCGTATGATCGCCGCCACCCACTGCAATCTGCTTGACGCGGTGGAGAAAGGCGCGTTCCGCCGCGATCTCTACTATCGCCTGAATGTGATTTCGCTTGAGATCCCGCCGCTGCGCGAGCGTCAGGAGGATATTCCCGGCCTAGTGAATACCTTTATTCAGGCGCTCTGCACCCGATTAAAGCGCATCGCACCGCAGCTCTCCGCCGAGGCAATGAGCTGTTTACAGGCGTGGCACTGGCCCGGCAACGTGCGCGAGCTGGAGAATCTGGTCGAGCGCATGGTGAATTTGTGTGAAGGACTGGAGATTGATCGCCACGATCTGCCGGAAGAGATGGTGCAGCGTAACGCGCCTGTCGCCAGCGAATTGAGCTCGCTGCAGGAGAATGAGCGCCAGCATGTGATGCAGGTGGTGCGCGAGCAGAAAGGCAACCTGCGCCAGTCCGCGCAGCTGCTGGGGATTTCGCGCACCGCGCTGTATAACAAGCTGAATCAGTGGCAGGTGGATGTGGCGGAATTGCGGCGCTGATTATGTAGGGTCGCCATTTATGGCGACCTGGTTTTCAACCGCACAACTTACAACGACGCCCCACCACAGATCACCAACTCCTGACCGGTGATCGCATCAGCGGCCGGCGACAGCACAAATCCCGCCAGCGCCGCCACTTCCTCTGGCCTGATATAGCGCCCCATCGGCGGCAGCTTTGGCGGTGAACTGGCGCGGCCGGGCTGCAGCAGCATGGGCGTCTCCGTCGCGCCCGGCGCAATCACATTCACCGTGATGCCTTTGGGTGCCAGTTCCGCCGCCCAGCTGCGTGCCATGCCCACCATTGCCGCCTTGGTGCTCACGTACTGGCTGCGATTCGCCGCGCCGCGTGACGTGCGGCTGCCAATCAGCAAGATACGATCGCCCTGCGCCATCTGCGGCTGCAAGGCATTCGCCATGATCTGCGCCACCTGCACGTGCAGGTACCACAAACGCGCGCTCTGCTCCTCATCCAACTCACCAAGCGGCGCAGCCGCCATCATGCCTGCGGCGTGCACCAGCGCATCCACCTTTGGCAGCGCCAGTAGCGCCTGTTTGAGCAAATTGGCATCCAACAAATCCACGCTAACCGAGGTGAACGCCGGATGATCTTTCTGCACCGGCGTGCGGCTAAAACCGGTCACCTGCCAACATTGTTGCAATAGGTGATCGGCGATGGCCGCGCCAATGCCAGAGCTGACGCCCGTCACCAGCGCGTGTCGCGGCCTGCTCATCCTTTCACCCAGCTTTCATCGACGCGCACGTATTTAATCGCCTGACGATAATAGGTGTAAGCCACATGCAGCGCGCCATCGTCACTCTGCTTGATGCTTGGATAAGAGAACTCGCGGTTAAGCTTTTGCTGCGAATTATTGGTCATGCAGTAGCCGTCGCCCTCGTCGAGATTGCGCTGCCATGGCCAGCTTTTGCCGCCATCGGCGGAAATCGCCAGCGTCATTGGCGCGCGGGGTGCGCCCCAAAATGCGGTGCGTCCGCTGTGCACCACCGGCTCGGCCGCCACCGCCACATCGCGGTCATCCTCTTCATCTTCAATTTCGTCATACAGCGATAAGCGGCGCTCGCTGGCATCTTTGGCGCTCATGGCATTAAACACCAGCGCCAGATGGCCGTTGCGCAGCGTCGTGACCTGAATCGACGAGTTGTTGTTTGGCAGGTCAGTCGCCAGCGGCGCGCTCCAGCTTTCACCGCCGTCGGTCGAACGGCTTTGATAGATGAAATCGGCCCAGCGGCTACGATACAGCGCCAGCAAGCTGCCATCCTGCAGCAGCGTAATGTTCATATGCACGCAGCCCAGGCTGTCTGGCACCGCAACATCGCGCCAGCTTTGGCCTTTATCGCTGGAGATTTTCACCGCGCTGATATCATCGTTACCCACCCATTTCACGCCTGGCTGCGTACGACAATAAAACACCGGCAGCAGCCAGTTACCGTTTGGCAGCACCACAATCGGCTGGCGAATAAAGGTGCCGGGCTGATCAAGCAAAGTGTCGATGGCGCCCCAGCTGCGGCCGAAATCACGTGACTGACGGTAGCGCACAATCGCGGTGTCCTGATTGCCGGACTTCTGCGCCGTCCACAGCAGCCAAAGCACCTGTTCGGGATCGAGGAATAGCACCGGATTCTGCTCGGATCGCGTGGGATCGTCCGACAGCTTTTGCGCCTCGCTCCACTGCGTGCTGCCGTTTTCCAGCCGCGAGCACCACACCGAAATATCGGCGATCCCCTCCTGCGTGCCACCAAACCATACGCACAGCAGGTCGCCATTGGGCAATGGCAGCAGATTCGCCGCGTGGTTCTGCGGGCAGACCGAAGGCAGCATCGCCGTGAGCTGTTGCGCATCCTGCGCGTGCGGAGAGAGGTTACCGCTGCGAACAACGGTAAGGGTTACATCACTCATTTCAGGCTCCACTGTTTTGCATTGAAGATTTCGGGGCTTTTTTGTCATGGGCTTGGCTTGACGGGATCAGGCGGTCAATCACCATGATCACCGCAGGCGTGACCAGCGCCACATACATGTTGTTGATACCAAAAGGATCGCCGAGCAGATACCACACCGAAGTCATGACGCAGGCACCAATCAGGCCGGCATTAGCGCCGCGCGTGCTTTTAAAGAACGGCAGATAGAAGGCGATGATTGCCACCACTGAAATCGACAGACGAATGGCGCGGGTGAAGAATGAGAGCTTCAACACTTCCGGCACGAACAGCACGAAAATCAGCGGCAGGAAACCTATCAGCAGCGACAGCCAGCGCGTCATGCGGAACTCGCGCTCCGGCGTCGGATTGCGATAGGGCACGTAGAAATCTTTCACCACCAGCGAGGCAATCGCCAGCGCTACGGTGCTGACGCTGACAAAGATCGATGCCACTAATGAGGTGGTGACAATCCCCGCCAGCCACGGGCTCATATCCTGCAGGAACACCGGCAACGCATAGAGACTTTTGATATCGGGATGCAGGTATTTCGCCGCCACGCCAATCAGCGCGATGGCAATGGCAATCGGCATGCAGAAGAAGAACGCCACCCAGGTCGCACGTTTGGCGGACTCGGCGCTTTTGGTTGAGGCAATCGCCTGAATCACAAACTGCGTACAGAAGATCGAGCCGATGGTACCAATCATCCAGGCGAAGATGGTGCTGCCGCCGACGTTGCCATCCCACGTCCAGTAGAAATGCGGCATCTCTTTGATCATCGGGCTAACGCCGCCGGTCATGTGCAGCGCCACGCCGAGAATGATCAGAATACCGATATATTTCAGTCCGCTGTGCAGCAGCGTGACCCAGGCGATGCCTTTCATGCCGCCGAACATAAAGTAGAACGTACTGACGATCGCGGTGATCACCGCTGCGGTGGTGAGATCGAGGTTGAGCACCGTGGAGATCGCCGCCGCACCGCTCACGTAGTTACCAACGTTAACCAGCAGCAGTGCATAGATCATGATCAGCGAGATGATGTTTTTGGTTGAGTTGCCATAACGCTCAGCGATCGCCGCAGAGATAGTGATTTTGCCGGTGTTGTAGATGCGTTTTACCAGCAGAAAACCAAACAGCGGGAAACCGATGGCGGCACCAATCACCGACCATGACGCGGCAAAGCCATCCTCGAAGGCCGCCTGAGCCGTGCCGATGGTGGATTTAGCGCCGATGTATTCCGACATCAACATCACGCCCACCACAAAAGCCGGCATCACATTGGATCCGGCCATAAAATCACCGCTGTTTTTACTGCGCAGGCGCCAGGTGAGCCAGGTGGTGAACAGGATGTACGCGATGACAATCCCGACGATAATCACCATCCCTTCTGTAGAGAATTGTTTCATTTCAGCCTCATCGATAACGTAGGGTCGTGGAACGCGCTGGGCTTCACGCGTTCCGTTGATGAGGTGGCCGATGTTGTTATTAACGCGTGTCTATGCACTTCGCCACCCCACTTACGCTTATGATTCATTTCGCTCAAACAAGAATGAATTTACGCATAATGGAGGCAATTTATAGGATAAACAGGGCTGAATTTGTTTGATGCTGCTCACAAATCATCAATGATGATTATAAATAATCAAAATAGACTTATTAATTACAGCTCCGTCTGCAGGAAATCAACAAACGCGCTGATGCGTACCGGCAGCTGACGCTGCGGCTGCCAGACGGCAAAAATGTCGCCATCAGTGGCGCTCCACTCTGGCAGCACATGCAGCAGTTCACCGCGTTTGATGCTGTGCTGCGCATCCCACCACGAACGCAGCAGAATGCCATGCCCATCTAAAGCCATTTGCATTGCCACTTCGCCATCGTTGGTGATTAAGCTGCCGCGCACCTTTTGCGTCAGCTGCTGTATGCCATCACCCAGGCGCCATAGCGCGAAATCACTGTCGAACTGGCGCAGTAAAATGCAGTTGTGCTGTGCTAGCGCGGCGATGCTTGTCGGCATGCCGTGGCGCGCGGCGTACGCAGGTGAGCAGCACAGCACGCGCGGATTAGTGCGCAGCTTACGCGCAATCAGTCGCGCATCGGGCGGCTCACCGACGCGGATATCGATGTCCACGCGCGCATCGAGAAAATTGAGCGGCTGGCTGCTGAGCTGCAAACTCATCGCCAATTCGGGGTGCAGCGCGGCAAAGCGCGACACGCAAGGTGCGACGTGACGCCGTCCAAAGCCGAAAGAGGCGTTGATGTTGAGCGAGCCGCGCAGCACCGAGGTTTGGCTGCTCACCGATTCCTCCAGTTCCGCCAGTTGATCGAGCAGCGGACGCGCACCCTCCAGATAGCGTTTGCCCTCCGCCGTCAGCTCCAGCCGCCGCGTGGTGCGCTTAAGCAGTTGCACGCCCAGCCGCTGCTCCAGCTGGCTCAGGCGCTTACTCACCGCCGGAAGCGATAAGCCAAGTTCGCGTGCGGCGGCGGTTAAGCTGTCCAGCGCCGCCACGCGCACGAAGAACGCCAGATCGTCGGTTGAAGTGCGCGATTCTCTACTTTTATTCAACATTGGCTTATCGCTCAGGCTAATTATTTCCCACAGATGCATGGTTATACTGCGTACAGAACATCAACAGCAACCTGCGAGAAACCCTATGAGCGGCAAAACCTATAAAATCGCCGTCATCCCTGGCGATGGCATTGGCAAAGAAGTGATGCCTGAAGGCATCCGCGTGATGGATGCAGCGGCAAAGAAATTTGATATTGCGCTGGAGTGGCAATGGTTTGATTTCGCCAGCGCCGAATATTGGCAGCAGCACGGCAAAATGCTGCCCGATGACTGGTTCGCCACGCTCAGCCAGTTCGATGCCATCTACTTTGGCGCGGTGGGCTGGCCGGATGTGGTGCCGGATCACGTGTCGCTGTGGGGATCGCTGCTGCAATTCCGTCGCGAGTTTGATCAGTACGTCAATCTGCGCCCGGTGCGTCTGATGCCGGGCGTCAAAGCGCCGCTGGCCAATCGTCAGCCCGGCGATATCGATTTCTACGTGGTGCGTGAAAATACCGAGGGCGAATATTCGTCGGTGGGCGGCACCATGTTCCCCGGCACCGATCGTGAAGTGGTGATTCAGGAAACGGTGATGACGCGCGTTGGCGTCGATCGCATCCTGAAATTTGCCTACGAACTGGCGCAGAAGCGCCCGAAAAAACACCTCACATCCGCGACTAAATCCAACGGCATCGCCATTACCATGCCGTATTGGGACAGCCGCGTGGAAGCGATGGCACCGAGCTATCCTGAAGTGAAAGTCGATAAATATCATATCGATATTCTCACCGCTAACTTTGTGCTGCATCCGGATTGGTTCGATGTGGTGGTCGCCAGCAACCTGTTTGGCGACATCCTGTCGGATCTCGGCCCAGCTTGTACCGGCACCATCGGCATCGCGCCTTCGGCCAACATCAATCCGGAAGGCAAATTCCCAAGCCTGTTTGAGCCGGTGCATGGATCGGCGCCAGATATCGCCGGTAAAGGCGTGGCCAACCCGATTGGCCAGATTTGGTGTGGCGCGATGATGCTGGAGCATCTGGGCTATGCCAAAGCGGGCGCGGCGGTGTTAGATGCCATCGAGCGCACGCTGGCAGCGGGCAACAGCCTGACGCGTGACCTCGGCGGCAACGCGTCAACCGAGGAGCTTGGCGCGGCCATCGCTCAGGCGCTGTAACATCCAGGTGCGCATAAATGCGCACCCTACGAAAACCTGTTTTACGATGTCAAAAATTCGCACCATCCCGTCGTAGGGTCGCCATTTATGGCGACCTCAATTACAGGTACGCACCCTACGAAATCTGCACCGTTTCCGCATGCCAGTCGTGCGGCAACGGTTGCGGGCGCGCAATCACCACGTTATGCAACTGCAGGTTCTCCACGCCGCGTGCAAACACGCCCGGCAATCCATCCGGGTAAGCAGCAACGCCGTACGCTAAACCCGATGCGCTATCCAGTTTATACGCATTGTCCAAACCCATGCCGGTCGGCGATTCGGGGTTACACGGCGGGCGCACATCGTAATGCCCTTGATCCGCGCCTGCCGCCACCACTTGCCGCAGTTGCACATTCGCCAGCATCACATCACGAATCTGCCCCGGCTGTTCCGCATGCAGGTTAATTGCTCCTTCCATCACACCGCTGACGTTGCTGAATTGCAGTTGCTCGATGCTGCCCGGCACTATCGCCGGATCGCGCGCGCGCACTGAAACAAACAGTGCATCGGCTTTACCCCAATGACACGGCGGCGCGTGGCGGCAGGCCAGCGTGATATTGCTGAACAGCAAACGGCGGAACTGGCCGCCATCGCGCGATAGCAAGCCAATCGCGCGGTTGGAATCAAAGATGGTGCAGCCGGAGACGGTGACATCTTCCACGTCGTCGAAGGTTTCGGTACCGATTTTGAACGCGCAGCTGTAAGAACGCAGCAGGCAGTTGCTGATCATGATTTGTCGCGCGGCACGCCGCAGATGCGCGGGTTTTTGAGTAGTTTTGATGCAGATGGCGTCATCGGCCGCGCTCAGGTAGCTATTGCTGACAAACACCGCTTCACAGCTGTCGATATCCAGCGCATCGGTGTTTGGCATGCTCATGCTGTTATCGATGGTGAGATGATCGACGTGCACATGGCGGCAACTCACCAAATGTACCGTCCACATCGGCGCCTGAATGATGGTGAAATCTTCCAGCGTCACCTGCTCGCAATCCTCAAACACCACGATGCGCGGGCGCTGCGGACGCGGCAGACGATAACCCTGATCGTCCTTTTCTGCGGCAAACCAGGCATCGCCGTTACCGTCGATCACCCCTTTGCCACTGATGCGAATATTGCGCTGTCCGGCGGCGTAGATCAGCACATGCTGTGACAGTTCAGCCTGGCTCTGCGCCAGCTGCTGCTGATAATCCTCAATGCGGGAACTGGCGAGCAACGTGGCGCCCGCTTCGAGATGCAGATTGATGTTGGAACCCAGCGTCAGCGTGCCGAGATGATAGCGACCGGGCGGCACCGACAAAGTGCCGCCGCCGCGCGATGCCAGATGATTTAAAGCGCGCTGGAAGCAGTAAGTATCCAGCGTTTCGCCATCGGCGATGGGATAGAAATCAGCCAGTGAAACGTGCATGCGGTTCTCCTGAATAGCGGCGATGCGCTATTGCAGCACGCGCCGCATGACCAAAACCTTTTGCTGGTGGACAATAAGTGCCGTTATGTATCGTGCGTTCATCACGAAGGTCGCCATTAATGGCGACCCTACGACGGTGGTGTGTGGATGTTGTAGGGTCGCCATTCATGGCGACCTCTACTTGACGGCGCCTTCGGTGACGCCGCTGATAAATTTGCGCTGGAACACCAGGAACACCGCCACCAACGGCAGAATGACAATCATCGCGCCCGCCATCAGCACCGGAATATCGATGGTGTTTTTGTTCTGGAAAAACATCATGCCGATCGGCAAGGTGCGCAGCTCATCTTTATTCACCAAAATCAACGGAATAAGGAACTCGTTCCACGTCCAGATAAACAGCAGCAGCGCCAGCGTAGACAGCGTCGGCCAAATCGCCGGTACCAATAAACCCCAAAGAATTTTACGGCGCGATGCACCATCCATCACCGCCGCTTCCACCAGCTCGCGCGGCACCTGCTGCAACGCGGTGGCGATCATCAGTGTGGTAAACGGCAGCGACAAAGCGATTTGCGGCAGAATCAGCGCCAGATAGGTATTGGTCAGCCCCATCCAGCGCAGCTCGTGATAGAGCGGAATAATAAAGGCTTCACTCGGCAGCACCATGCCAAGGCCCAGCAGCGCGGCAACCACCGTTTTGCCGGGGATCTTCAGCCAGGCAAAACCGAATCCCGCCAGAATGCCGAGCAGGATGCTGCAGATCACCACCGGAATCACCACCAGCACCGAGTTCATGAAGTAGACGTTGAAATGTCCCTGCTGCCACGCGGTGATGTAATTTTTAAAATTGATTGATGAAGGCAAGGTGAACACGCCCTGAAACAGCTCCATCTGGGTTTTGAACGAGGTCATCAGCGCCATTAAAAACGGCAGAATGGTCATCAGCGCGACAATCCAGATCAGCGCGCGTGAGACAGTTGGCGTGCCGCGCATCAGTGACGCTCCCGTAAACAAAGATGAATTAAGCCGTTGATCATCAATACAATCAGCATACTGAACACCGCCACGGCGGAGGCATAGCCAAAGTAGTGCAGATCAAAGCCCTGCTTATACATAAAGATGTTGGTCACCATAGTGGAGGTGCCCGGTCCGCCCTGCGTCATCACGTAGACCAGATCGAAAGCTTTGAGGCTGGCGATCACCGTCAGCAGCAGCGCGATGCGCAGTTCGGGACGCAGCGACGGCAGCGTGATGCGCATAAATTTCTGGCGGCGTGATGAGCCATCGAGATCGGCCGCTTCCAGCAGTGAGGGATCCATGCGCTGCAAGCCGGCCATAAATAGCACTAAGCAGAAACCGAAGAAGTACCAGGTGGCGACAAAGCCCACGGCGGGCAGCGCCCAGGTAAAATCGCCCAGCCATGACTTCGCCAGCTGCGGCAAACCGACGGCGCGCAGAAACTGATCGATAGGACCAAACGCCGGGTTATACAGCCAGCGCCACACCACGCCCAGTACCGCCATCGGCATGATATACGGCAGGAAGAAGAGAATACGCAGCACGCTGCGCTCTTTGTTATTGCGCGTCTCATACAGGAAGCTGCACAGCAGCAGCCCAACGCCAATCGGAAACAGCGTGTAGAACAGCATCAGCAAGGCGTTATTGCCGAGCGCCACCCAGAACACCGGATCCTGGAACATACGCAGATAGTTGCCCATGCCGATGAAAATCGGCCACGAGGTACCGTCCCATTCAGTGAAGCTGATCCCTAACGAGGCCAGCAGCGGCAGCAGCAGAAACACGGCATACACCAGCACCGCGGGCAGAAGATAGAGCGCATTGCGCCAGGCAGATTTATTCAGCATAACCGTACTCGCTTGCGGGCCTGTTCGCGGCCCGGCCACTTACGCCGGGCCGAACGTCATCAGTGCTTGAGGGTTTTCAGGTAACGTTGATAGTTGTTATCGAAGTTGATCACCATCTGATCGGCGGTCTGACGCCCCGCCAACAGCAGCTGCACATTCTGATTCAGTTCAGCGTTCATGGTTGGCGTGGCCCAGTCGAGATAATGGCCGAGACCATCGTTGTCATTCAGCGTTACCCACACCTGATACGCTTCCGCCAGCAGCGGGTTGTCCGCTGGAATCTGCGCATTTTTGCTGGTGCCAGCCGGCAGGAAGCCCACTTTCAACCAGCGGTTTGCCATCTCATCCGAGACGATGTAATCGATAAATTTCGCTGCCGCGTCCTGCTGCGCTTTGTCTTTAGCGGTGCTGGTGATGGAGAACGCCAGATCGGTGCCGCCCACCATCAGCGGATGCTGTACGCCCTCGCCCGCTGGCATCGCGGCAAAGTGCAGATCTTTGTTGTCTTTAAACTGGCCGAGATACCAGGTTCCACTTACCAGGAACGCCGCCTGACCATTCTGGAACAGGGTCGCAGCATCATCGTGCCCAATGCCCTGGAAACCGGGGAACAGATAGCCTTTGTCGTTCCAGCCTTTCATCAGGTTGGCGGCTTTCACCAGCTTGTCGTCTTTAAAGGTGCCACCCACGTCGTAAATCAGATCGTCGAGTTTTTTCCGATCGCTGCTCTCAATCTGCGCTTCCCACAAGGTGCTGAGCAGCTGCTGGCCCATGTTACCGTCGAGCAGGCCCAGCATCATCGGCGGCGTGCCGGCGGCTTTGAGTTTTTCCATCGCCTGCTCAAGTTCCGGCAAGGTTTTAGGCACCGCGACACCGGCTTTATCCAGCAGCGCTTTGTTGTAGTACAAGCCCACCATCTCGCCGAGGCTCGCCACGCCATAGAGTTTGCCGCTGCCGAAATCTTGTTTATCTGACCAGCGGTTACGTTTCAGGATCGAATCCGGGAAGCGTGTGGTCCAGCCGTAGGTTTTGGCGTAATCATCCAGCGGCCACAGCAGTTTGTCTTTCACCAGCGAGCCCATATCGCCGCCGCCCTGATTCACCTGCGCAATCTGCGGGCCGTCACCGGCGGTCAGCGCCAGCTTGAGTGGAATACGCGTGTCTTCAAAGGAGTGCACCGAACGCTGAATCACAATGCCCGGATTCTTTTGCTGGAACGCTTTTACCGCTTCATCTACCGCTTCGGTCTGTTGCGGATAGTTGTAAATATCCCATTCATTCAGGGTTACGGCCTGCGCGGCTGCCATGGTCGCACCGAGCAAAATCCCGGCGGAGACCAGACGCGACAAGGTGCGCAGTGAGCTTTGCAAACGGGAAGGACGATTGGTTAAATCACACATCATGCTCGGTTTCTCCAACAGATGACTGGCATCCCTTCATCTCGACACCTGCGATTCCCGGCAGGTTGATTCAGCAGCGATAACGCACATAATTCATACTTACTTTATGCACAAAAGAAAGTCAAACATCGCCACTGCGGAATTTTTGCTCTGTGATACAGTGCAAAGAGTAAGAAGAAAAGCCACTGGAACAGCAGAGGATGCTGCGATTCAGCGCGCAAACCAGACGGCGTTGAAGATTAAAGCCTGAGCATCAGTATAAATCACTCAGGCAAACGAAGCGCTTTAACTCACTGATAGAGCATATGAAAATCCTATAGTTATTATCATTACGTTACGAGAGCGAAAGGCAATGTGTCGTCATCTGGCGAGTGAACAGGCGTGGCGCGTGGGTTTGTCAGGCGTTCCGTCATGCTTTGTGGTTATAGTTCGCATCAGCTTTGTGCGCCAGCGCAATTATTACACCTTGAAAACTAAGTCGGCTTTCTTTACCGTAAAATCTGTTCATCTCCTGACCACAGAGGCTCCACCATGACGGCTGAAGGTGTTATTCGTCGCGCCAGCGAGGCTGATTTCCCCGCCTTGTCGCGCATCTGCTTAGAGACCGCCAATGCCGGGACCGATGCCAGCGCGCTCTACTCCGATCCCGCGCTGCCCGGCCTGCGCTTTGTCATTCCCTACGCGCGCTTTGCGCCTGAATTTGCTTATGTGCTGGAACAGCACGGCGAGGCAGTCGGCTACGCGGTTACCGCGCCCGATACGCGCGCCTTCGAAGCAAAGCTGAATACTGATTGGTGGCCAAAGCTGCAACAGCAGTATCGCGATTACGCGCCACAGGCGGCGCTCGATAGTAAAGTGCTGGAAGCGATTCATCAGCCCGATGCGGCAGCGGATCAGCTGGTGACGCAGTGGCCTGCGCATCTGCACATCAATCTGCTGCCAGCCGCGCAGCAAGGCGGCTGGGGGCGCAAGCTGATTGAACAGCTGCTGCACGACCTGCGTGCTGCAGGCGTGCCGGGCGTCTACCTCGGCGTCAGCCTACAGAATGAGCAGGTGTGTGGTTTCTATCAGCGCCTCGGCTTCACGCCGATTATGCGCAGCAACGCCATTTATATGGGCCAACTTCTCTGATTCGAGGCATCGCATGACCAGCCTGCATCTGCAAAACGTTAAGAAGTCCTACGAGAATGTGAACGTGATTCACGGCATCGATCTCACCATTAACAGCGGCGAATTCGTGGTGTTTGTCGGTCCTTCCGGCTGCGGGAAATCCACGCTGCTGCGCATGATTGCCGGGCTGGAGGAGATCACCGACGGTAAGTTGCTGATTGAAGGCGCCGACATGACCGATCAGCACGCCACCGAGCGCGGCATCGCCATGGTGTTTCAGTCCTATGCGCTCTACCCGAACATGACGGTGCGTGGCAACCTGGCCTATCCGCTGGAGGTGATGAAGCGCCCGAAAGCGGAAATTGAACAGGCGATACAAAAGACGGCGGCGCGTCTGCATCTCACTGAATTCCTTGACCGTTTACCGCGTGCATTGTCAGGCGGGCAGCGGCAACGCGTGGCGATTGGCCGCGCGATTATCCGCCATCCGCGTATATTCCTGTTTGATGAGCCGCTGTCGAATCTCGATGCTGAGCTGCGTTTGCAGATGCGCATTGAGATTGCTCGCCTGCATGCCTCGCTGGGCAACACCATGATCTACGTGACGCACGATCAGTTGGAGGCGATGACGCTGGCGGATCGCATTGTGGTGCTGCGTCAGGGCCGTATTGAGCAGGTCGGCGCGCCGATGACGCTGTATCGCGATCCCGACAACCTGTTTGTCGCCGGTTTTATTGGCTCGCCAAAGATGAATTTCCTCAATGCCGAAGTGGCGGCGATCGCGCCGGGCGCGGTGCAGTTGCGTGTGCCAGCGTTGGGCATCAATCAGCTGACGCTGCCGATCGCCGCGCCGTGCCGCGAAGGGCAGAAAATCACGCTGGGCGTGCGGCCGGAGCATTTCCAGCCGGTGAGCAGCAACGATGATGCCGTGAGTTTCAGCGGCGAATTGTCGTTTAGCGAGATGCTGGGACACACCAATTATCTTTATCTCGATATCGGCGAAGAGAAGCTGCTGGTGATTGAGGAGCGTAACGTGGCGGAACACGCGATTGGCGAGAGGATGAGTTACCAGCTGCGCGCCGAGCATTGTTTGTTGTTTGATGAGCAGGGTTTGCGGCTCAGATAAGGTAAAAGCCGCATCCTATCGTAGCGGCGCAATTTATTGCGCGATAAATCGCGCCGCTACGGAATGTGCGGGGATTTATCGCATTTTTCATTATTGCGGTGGGATATCCTCATCGGCCTGCGCGGCCAACAGATCCAGCAACTTATTCACCGCAAACCCGGCTGCGCCCTGCGCCCACATGCGGTTGGATTCGGTGAGGAACTGCAGCGGCGTCATGTGCGGCGTCAGCTTCAAACGGTAGGTCTGGAAACTCTGCGTAATGTGATCAAGCAGAATGCGCGAAGCCATTTGCGGCTCCATCGCCAGATACACCACGTCCGGATCGTAAGCCACCGACAGATTCGCCAGCGACATTCCCAAATGCTGCCCGGCCTCGGCCAGCGCACTCAGCACCTCTGGCGTTGGACGTACATCGAGATCGCGCAGCGTGTGCGGCACCTCGTCTTTGGTGGTGGCCGCCACGCGCTGCAGAATCGCCTGCGAGGATGCTACATCCTCCAGCAAACGCTCAGAACCATCGCCCAGCAGCGAAACGCCAATCTCACCCGCTTTGCCATGACGACCGCGATAGAGCTGGCGATCGAGCAGAATCCCCGCGCCGATGCCTTTGCCGAAGGTAGCAATCACCGCCGACTGTGCGTGACCGAGCTGACCAAACACCAGCGCCGCCATCGCCAGCGCGTTAGCGTCATTTTCAATAAATACCGGCAGCGAGAAGCGCTCCTCCAGCAGCCGGGCAATCGGCACGTTATCCCAGCCCAGCGCGCGTGACAGCACGCAAACGCCGTTGCTGGCATCGACTAAACCCGACAGCGCCAGACCAATCGCCCCAACCTTTTTGCCCTCCACGCCGCGCAAAAACTTCGCCAGCGCATCGCCGAGTTGCTTGGGTGTCATCGCGCCAGAAGGAATCTGCTGTTCACCGATGATGTTACCGCTGAGATCGGTCAACACCATCAGATTGCGTTCGGCGTTGAGCTGAATCCCCACCACGCTGGCGTGATCCGGATTCAGGCCAAGCAGCGTTTTGGGTCGCCCCATCGAGACGCGACGCAGCCCCAATTCCTGCACAATGCCGCCGGTCAGCAAACGATTAGTGGCTTGCGATACCGTCGACATGCTTAGGCCGCTGCGCACTTTGAGATCGGATTGACTAATAGGCGCATTTTCGACAATCAGCCGCAGAATGCGCGCAGTTACATTGGGAGCGCTCATGAGCCTCTTTATCTGAAGTTAAGCGGGAAGTGTCAGACTGAACTGCGTGGCGAGGCGTAGCGCACCGCTCAGCGCATCGCCCTGTGGCGGCACCAGCAGCGCGGCGATATCCGCTGGCAGCCACGCCTGAATGGGTTCGGCTAATCCGCCCATCAAGGCCAGCTTGCCGTGGCTGCGCGCCAGCAGCGGCTGCACCATCTGCACGATATCCGCGGCGCATTGCTGCACCAGCGCTGTGCCGTGCACATCGCCCTGCTGCGCGGCAGCGAACACCTCAGGTACCACGCGGCCCCAATCGGCGGGTGTCGCCTGTTTCGACCAGATTAGCAGTTGTTCCGGGCTATTTTGATAGCTTGCCATGATGCGTTGCGTTAACGCCGAGCCGGGCACAATCTCTTCGTGCGCCAGCAGCGCCAGCCGCAGCGCGCGTTGGCCGAGAATCGCGCCCGAACCGGCATCCGATAGGGCAAAACCCCAGCCGCCGAGCAGCGTGAAGTGCGCGCCATCCCAGGCCGCGCCCTGGCTGCCGGTGCCAATAATAAACACCGCGCCCGGCGCACCGGCATGTGCACCGGCACAGGCGATTTCGACATCGGTAAATAGATAGCGCGCCTGACAGCGTGGCTGCCAGCTGGCGAGACGGGTTTGTACCGAGGCGACATTCGCGCCCGCCAGACCGGCGACGATCACCGTGCGGTCGCGCGCTTCAGCGGGTAAATTCGCCTGCGCAAACAGATCGTCAATGACCTGCTCAATGGCCACAATGGCGGCATCGAACTGCGACCAGACGTTAGCAGGACCGCCTTTGGCTTCCGCCAGCAGCCGTCCGGCGCTGTCGGTCAGGCGTCCGCGACAATGCGTACCACCGCCATCAATACCCAGCATTAGTGATTGCACGCGCTTCCTCCTGCCAGCCCGAAACGGTATGACGCTTATAGATGTGCGAAAGATAGGGGAAAAAAACTTAAATCGCAATAACAAATAAATAGGCAATCCGTATAGTTAATTAAAATAGATATAAATCATATAAATAACAATTTTTCACCAATTGAGATCCGCCACACGGATTGACATTAGTTTTTCTGTCGTAATAAGTTAGCGGTCAGATTATCAGCAGCCTGACAGGTCGGGCGGCTTACAGGCAACGGGCTTCAGGGGTACAACATGAAAGTGGGCATTATTGGTCTGGGCTTTCGTCTTTCCCATGTGGTGAAAGAGTTCAACAAAGCCGACACAGCGTTTTCCGTGGTGGGTTATGTCGATCCGGCTCCGGCGGGATTACCGAATCTGCACAGCTTTGGCATCGATGCGGGCACCGCGTTTGACAGCGTGGATGCGCTGCTGCAACACGGCGGTTTTGATCTGCTGCTGGTTGGTTCGCCGAACTTTATGCACCTTGAGCACATTCGTCAGGGCTTAGCGGCGGGCTACACGGTATTTACCGAGAAGCCGGTGGTGATCAACGAAGAGCAGACCATGGCGATGGCACAGCTGGTGCAGCAATATGGTCACGAGCGCATTCTGGTCGGCTTGGTGCTGCGCTACTCGCCGCTCTATCGCGACCTGCTCACCGCGCGCGATGAAAATCGCCTCGGCGAAATTACCTCAATTGAAGCCACCGAACATATCAAGCCGTATCACGGTGCGTTCTTCCAGCGCGACTGGCGTCGCCTCGAGAAGTACGCTGGCCCGTATATTCTGGAAAAATGCTGCCACGATATCGATCTCTATCAGGGTTTGGTCGGCGAGCGTCCGGTGCGCGTTGCCAGCTTTGGCGGACGCAAAAACTTCACGCCGCAGCATGCGCCTAAAGGTGCGGTAACGCCGCAGTCTGAGGTGTATCACGTTAAGCCGAGCGGCTGGTCAAGCACCGATGCGGTGTTTGACGGCGATGCCGATATCGTCGATTACCAAACCGCGCTGATTGAGTATGCCGGTGGCGCCACCCTCGCCTTCCACGCCAACCTTAACGTGCCGGATGAGTTCCGCCGCTTCTGCGTGATGGGCACCGATGGCATGGCCGAAGGTGACTTCGTGCGTAACTATTTCCGCGTGCACAACGCCCGCACCGGCGAGCGCGAAGTGGATACCGAGTATGACGGCAACGCTTATGACGGCCATTACGGCGCCGATGCGCTGATGGCAGAAGAGATTGTGAAACACATTACGCAAGGAACGCCGCTGAAGGTTTCCGTGGTGGATGCGCTGGAAGCGGGACTTACCGCGATCAAAATCGATGAAGCGCGAAAATCGAAAACCGTGGTGGATATGACGGAGAGCTGGAAAACCTTTGACGCCAGTTTGGGGAAAGCAATAAAGGTGTGACGCGGGAGAAATGTTTCGTGCGTCCATCGTGACGGTTGCCATGGTTTCGTGCGTCCATTGTGAAGGTCGCCATTAATGGCGACCCTACGGCCTGAGGGATCCCCAGGAATATCGTTAATACACATATACGATATTCCTGTAACTCGCTGATAGTTCGGCTCGCACCGTTTCTATATCCAGCTGACTGATCCCTGCCGGGTTGTGCCTTATCGCATTTCTTGCCAGCGTAAGGTATGACAGTACTCGCCGGTGTTGCACCGTGTTCGCCTGATAAAACCGGTGCTCGCCTTTGCTTTCAAGCGCGTAGCCCATCAGCCACAGTAAGATGCTGCACAGCGTCGACAGCAGGTTCAGCACTGACATCCTTTCCACACTCCGGCTGAAGCTGCTTCTCAGCCCCATACCGTAACGTTCACTCTTTTCATCCCGGAAGTTCTGTTCTATCTGCATTCTCCGGCTGTAAAGCTTCATTACCGTCCGTGGCTTCAGCTCCGCATCGCTGGTAAACAGCACCCACGGCTCACGGGCCAGGCGACTCTGGTTTGCCTCTTCGCGCGTGTAAAAAAAACGATCCCGGCTTTTCTTTCCGTGACGATTTTTGGGCGCTCTCTTATGAACGTGCACGAAGCCGTAAGCCGGTGATTTTTTATATCGCGTCAGCCGGGCCGCACCAGCACAGCGCGGCGTTGTGCCGGCTTTTAGCTGACCCGGCGTTACCCACTCATCCGTTCCGGCCAGCTTCAGAACGCCGTTGCCCCTGAGCCGGCCGATGAAGTGCCATCCGTGCGACTGAACGCGGTTAAACCACTCGCGGCGGAACCCGGCATCGGTGACGATGGTCACTTTCCTGTCTCCCATACACCCGGCCAGTTCGTCCAGAAAGCGGTTCTGAAGGTCGGGATTTCCCAGCTTATCGCCTTCTGCGATGAGGCTCAGCAGCGGGATAGCGCGTCCGTCCGCCAGCAGGCTGGCACGCAAAAGGCTGAAGGACTGAGTCGGCCAGGCGCTCCAGTCCACGGCAATGACGCACTCCTTCATGTCCCGGATAAGCCAGCAGATAATGTCGCGTGACAGCGCGGGCACCTCCCGGTGGAGGGCAGCATTCCCCATAAGGCGGTCAACGCGTTTGATTTTGTGCTTAACGCGGGCATCGCCCGCAAGAGAGCGACCAATGCTGGTCAGATTGAGGGAAGCACCGCGGGTCAGGGAAATCGTCATATCAGTGAGGGCGTTACGACGATACTGATGGGTGCTGGCTAAAGATTCCCGTAAAAATTTATGGCAAAATGCGGAAGCAGGCATAGTGGCGATCTTATTTTTTGTTGGCGCAATAATTAGATCATTTTTCCACTGTGCCTGCTTCGTTTTTGTGGGGATTCATCAGCCCTACGGCGAACCGTTTCTATCAAACCACGGTTTCGTTTTCCAGCTTCTGGCGCTTACGCAGATGCGGGAAAATCGTCATCCACACGCCCACCACGATCAGCGTGCCGATGCCGCCAATCGCTGCTGCGGGCACCGCGCCCATCCATGCGGCCAGTAAACCTGACTCAAACTCGCCGAGCTGATTCGAGGTATTAATGAAGATAGCGTTGACCGCATTGACGCGGCCGCGCATGTCATCCGGCGTATCTAGCTGCACCAGCGCGCCGCGAATCACCATGCTGACCATATCGAAGCCGCCCAACGCTGCCAGCGCGATCACCGACAGCCACAGCTGGGTGGAGAGCGCGAACACCAATGTCGCCACGCCAAAACCCGCCACCGAACCGAACATGATCATGCCGACGTTCTTTTCCAGCTTGTGACGACTCAGCCACACGCCAACCAGCAGCGCGCCGACCGATGGCGCACCGCGCAGGATGCCCAATCCCCACGGCCCGGTATGCAGGATATCCTGCGCGAAGATCGGCAGCAGCGCAGTCGCGCCGCCCAACAGCACCGCAAACAGATCGAGTGAAATCACGCCGAGCACATCTTTGCGGTCGCGGATAAAGCGTACGCCGGCAAACAGGTTGGGCAGATTCATCGGCAAGCGCGCCTGCGGTGGACGCTCATAGCGCAGTCGACTTACCAGCACAATGGAGAACAGGTAGAACAGCGCCGAGACGCCATACACCACATCCGGACCCGCAACATAAAGGAAGCCGCCGAGCGTTGGGCCGATAATCACCGCCGCCTGTCCGCCCACCGAACTGGCGGCCATGGCGCGGGCCAGAATCGGCGGCGGCACCAGCGCGGGCAGCATCGAGGTAATCGCTGGCCACTCGAGCGCCTTGGCGACGGAGATCAGGAACACCAATCCCCAAATCTCAATCTTGCCCGCCCAGTTCATCAGCGTGAGCGCAACCAGCCCCAGCAGCGCCAGCCACTCAATGCATTGCCCGAGCAACACGATGCGGCGACGGTCGAGCTGATCCGCCAGATGTCCGGCGGGCAGCGCCAGCAGTACGGAAGGCAGAAATTGCATCAGACCGATCATGCCCAGCGCCATCGCGCTGTGGGTCAGCGCGTAGATTTGCCAGCTGACCGCAACCGAGAACATTTGAAAACCAAACGATGAACAGGTGCGCGCCAGCCAAAAGGCGACAAACGACCTGTGCCGCAGCAACGAATCCTCTGCTGCGGATACTGTAGAACCCATAGTTTTATCCCATCCTAAATCATTACATCGGTTAGCGTCGTTGCACCAACCTGGTGAAAAGCCACATCATGGCTTCCGCTTTATTTTTTCAGGTCACAGAGTGCGGCATCTTGTTGAGCCAGGCAATGGCTAGCCGTGCTGTTTAAAAACAGAAGCTTATCCAAAATTTAGCTAAGCATAGCGCTCTTAATATTAGCGGGCTGATGGTTATAACGTGAAAATATCATCACAGATAAGATGAGTGTGAATTATCGCAACCGCTTCACTTAATATCTCTCTATCAGAGACAATTAAAAAAGCTCAACTTTATTAAGTAAAGGGTTTATATTGTCGCGATTAAGATTTCACCAGACGCCCGTTCTTATAATAATTAAGACGTTCCATCCAATTAATTTATTCACAGAGATAAATGGAAAACAGATCTTATAATCCTTATGTTACTGAGCGCATTCGCCGTTTCGACGGTGCGCTAGCTGGCGTGTGTTATTCAGCACCTTTTATGCATTGCGAACAGGAAAGCACGACAACACTTAATGGATGCAACATAATTTCGCTGCATAACCAGTTGCCGGATGCACCCGAATTAATAATCATCCCGTTAACGGGAAATAACCTTCTGCGCTTTTTACAGGCACCGGATAATTATTCCTGCCTGCAGAATGAGAATGTACAACTGGCGATCAATTATGCCGGTTTAGTTCAGCAAGATAGTGCATTACGCCAGGCCGCAGAGCGTTTCTCATTTTGGCTATATGATTTGGCTCCGCCCGGCACCTGCTGGAAGAATATATCCACCTTTCCTTTTCGCGGTATTGTGCTGACCGATGAGTTTTTTAACGATAATTACCTCAAGTTCAGCTTTCCTTTTCTGCTGGAGTCCTGTCGCGAAAGAGAAGCGGAGGTAATATTACGTACCCAGCAGTTAACGCTGCCTGCTGAACACTATGCGCAACTTAATTTGAGTGGCTGGCAACAGCAACGTACCAGCAGCATGCTGCTCGAAGGGTAAACGTTTACACAAAGTGTTGCTCTTAGGTGTTATGGCCCGATCTAACCGGACATAACACCTTTATTCCCCCATAAAATGTCGCACTACTTCCTCCCCACGAGTGCAAAGCACTAAAAATATCAAACCCTTTAACGTTTTTAAGATAAAATTTAACGCAAAGGGAACATCTCGCCGCATGGAAAGCGTCGTTCGAACCGTTTCGTTATTTCGTACTCTATGTCGGGAAGCAACCCAACGCGTTGTTTCCTTTTTAGTTTTTAATGGCAAAGAAAGAGGTCAATATTATGGGGAAAGCTTCCTCATCTTTTGGCGTAATCCGTTTTCTCACAGTGCTGTTTGCACTGCTGACGGGCGCGTTTATGCTGGTTGGTGGCGTTTGGTTAGCCGCCATTGGTGGTTCCTGGTACTACGTTATTGGCGGTGTGGTCATGTTGATCACCGCTATTCTGCTGTGGCGCCGTAGCGGCTCAGCATTACTGCTGTACGCATTGCTGCTGTTGGCAACGCTGGTGTGGGGCGTGTGGGAAGTCGGTTTCGACTTCTGGGCGCTGGCACCGCGTACCGATGTGTTGGTGATCTTCGGCATCTGGCTGATTCTGCCGTTTGTGTATCGCGGTCTGAATAATGCTGGCAAAGGCGCTCTGGCGCTGTTGTCAGTGGCGCTGCTTGCCAGCGTGCTGGTGCTGGCGTGGGCAGTGTTCCACGATCCACAAGAGCTGAGCGGTGAAATTCCAGCGGCAGCCTCAAATGCTCCGCAGGCGCAGCCGCTGAGCAAAATCGATGATGCTGACTGGCCTGCGTATGCACGTGACCAGCAAGGCACCCGTTTCTCGCCGCTGAAGCAGATCAACACCGGTAACGTTAAAGAGCTGCAGGTTGCCTGGCAGTTCCAGACCGGCGATTTGAAGACGCCAAACGATCCGGGCGAAATCACCGATGAAGTGACGCCAATCAAAATCCGCGACACCCTGTATCTGTGCTCACCGCACCAGATTCTGTTTGCGCTGGATGCCAAAACCGGTAAGCAGAAGTGGAAATTTGATCCGGGCCTGAAGCCGAATCCAACCTTCCAGCACGTGACCTGCCGTGGCGTTTCTTACCACGAAGTCCCTGCTGCAGCTGATGCGGCCAATACCCAACCTGCGCTGTGCTCACGCCGTATTTACCTGCCGGTAAATGATGGCCGCATGTTCGCGCTGGATGCGGAAACCGGTGAACGTTGTGCTGCCTTTGGCAACAACGGTGAACTGGATCTGCAGCACAAGCAGCCAGTATTGACACCAGGTCAGTACGAGCCGACATCACCGCCGGTCATCACCGACACCACTATCGTGGTTGCGGGTGCGGTCACCGATAACTACTCAACCCGTGAGCCGTCTGGTGCCATCCGTGGCTTCGACGTCAACACCGGTAAACTGTTGTGGGTGTTCGATCCGGGCGCGAAAGATCCAAACGCGATTCCACAGGATGAGCACACCTTCACCATGAATTCACCGAACTCATGGGCACCGGCGGTGTACGATCCGAAACTGGATATCGTTTACCTGCCAATGGGTGTGTCAACGCCAGATATCTGGGGCGGCAACCGCACAGCAGAGCAGGAGCGTTATGCAAGCAGCGTACTGGCACTGAACGCCACCACCGGTAAGCTGGTGTGGTCGTATCAGACCGTGCATCACGATCTGTGGGATATGGACCTGCCGTCGCAGCCGACGCTGGCCGATATCACCACCAAAGATGGCAAAACCGTACCGGTAATTTATGCACCGGCGAAAACAGGTAACATCTTTGTACTGGATCGTCGCACCGGCGAGCCGGTTGTCCCTGCGCCGGAAACCCCGGTTCCACAGGGCGCCGCCAAAGGCGACCACGTTTCTCCTACTCAGCCGTACTCCGAACTGACCTTCCGTCCGAAACAGAATCTGACGGACAAGGACATGTGGGGCGCGACCCTGTACGACCAGTTGGTATGCCGCGTGATCTTCAAGCGTCTGCGCTATGAAGGTCCGTTCACCCCGCCGTCTGAGCAAGGTACGCTGGTGTTCCCAGGCAACCTTGGCATGTTCGAATGGGGCGGTATCGCGGTGGATCCACATCGTCAGATTGCGATTGCTAACCCAATGGCGCTGCCGTTTGTTTCCAAGCTGGTTCCGCGCGGCCCGGGCAACCCGATCGAGCCACCGGCTGACGACAAAGGCGGCTCAGGTACCGAAACCGGCATCCAGCCACAGTACGGCGTACCGTACGGTGTGGAGCTGAATCCGTTCCTGTCACCGTTTGGTCTGCCGTGTAAACAACCGGCCTGGGGCTATGTCTCAGCGGTTGATCTGAAGACTAACGAAACCGTGTGGAAAAAACGCATTGGTACGGTTCGCGATAGCGCGCCAGTTCCACTGCCGTTCAAAATGGGTATGCCAATGCTGGGCGGCCCAATCACCACTGCGGGTAACGTATTCTTCATTGGTGCTACTGCAGATAACTATCTGCGTGCGTTCGACACCAATACCGGTGAAATGCTGTGGCAAGCTCGTCTGCCAGCAGGCGGCCAGGCAACGCCGATGACCTATGAAGTGGATGGCAAGCAGTACGTTGTTATCGCAGCAGGTGGTCACGGTTCGTTTGGTACCAAGCTGGGCGATTATGTGATTGCTTATGCACTGCCAGATGCGAAGTAAGTTTTCGCATTGAGGTAACAAAGCGGGCTTAGGCCTAATGCCGATCAGTTAAGGATCAGTTGAACGATCCAGTGGCTGTGTAAGAATCCGGGAACGTTTCGTTTCCGGATTTTTTTATGCAGCTCCGTCAGGCCCTTGATATTGTCTCTTGCTACGATTCTCTGCGTAACCCACTCACTACACTCGCGGATGTCCTTGAGCCCGAACTGATCGCCCGCTGCATTCAGGAGTCAGGCTCCGTTACCCTCCGCAAGCGTCGTCTTACCACCGATATGATGGTCTGGTGCCTTATCGGCATGGCGCTTGAGCGCAAAGAGCCCCTGCACGCCATCGTGAATCGCCTTGATATTCTGTTGCCGGGAAACCGGCCTTTTGTTGCGCCCAGCGCCGTGGTGCAGGCCCGGCAGCGCCTGGGAGACGATGCCGTCAGGCGTGTCTTCGAACAAAGCAGCGACCTCTGGCACGCGCAGACCACGCATCCTGACTGGTGTGGGCTGACGCTTCACGCGGTTGACGGCGTCGTCTGGCGCACGCAGGAAACGCCGGATAATGAAAAGGCTATCGCCCGCACAAAAACGGTTGCCGGTGCATCGCCCTATCCGCAGGTACGCGTGGTCTGCCTGATGGAGCTGACCAGCCATCTTATCGGCGGCGCCGTGATGGGCTGCCAGAATGAGAACGAAATGATACTGGCGGAAGGGCTTATCCCACGCGTCCCCGACAACAGCCTGACGCTGTTCGACAAGGGCTATACCTCGTTCGGCCTGCTCAGCGCCTGGCATCAGGCGGGGGAAAACCGTCACTGGATGATAGCAGCCCGCAAAGACCTGCAGTACGAAGAGGTACGCCGCCTGGGAAAAGGAGATGCGCTCATCCGTGTTAAAACCTCCCCTCAGGCGCGGAAGAAGTGGCCTCATCTGGCGGAATATGCAGAGATGAGGCTTATCAGCCGGGAAATTAAAGGAAAGACGTGGCGGTTCCTGACGTCGATGACGGATGCGATGCGCTATCCGGGGAAAGAGATAGCGGACCTGTACAGCCATCGCTGGGAGATAGAGCTGGGGTATCGGGAAATCAAGCAGGGGCTGCAGGATAACCGGCTGACGCTGCGCAGCAAAAAACCGGAGATGGTGCGTCAGGAGCTGTGGGGCGTGCTGCTTGCGTATAATCTGGTGAGATATCAGATGATAAAAATGGCGTCGACGCTTAAGGGATACTGGCCTAATCAGCTGAGCTTCAGCGAGTCTGCGGCCTGGGTCATGAAGCTGCTCTGGACGCTTGAGGGCGCGTCACCGGGGCGGATCCCGGAACTGGTGAAAAATGTGGACGCGATAGCGCAGATAGTCAAACTGCCGGGGCGACGGGAGAGGTCGTTCCCGAGAGTGGTGAAAGAGAGGCCCTGGAAGTACCCGACAGCCAAAAGAAGAAATGCCAGTCAGGCTTAACTGACTGGCATTAGGGCTTAGGCCCGCTTTTTCGTAGGGTCGCCATTTATGGCGACCTTTGCAAAAACCGCACAAGCTTGCGGTGCGCCCATCATGAAGGTCGCCATGAATGGCGACCTTACGAGTTAGCGGTTACGCAGCACCCGGGCGTTTAACAGCGCGCACAGCGCCATAATCACGCAGGTGGCCAGAAACACCGGACGCATACCAAACGCGCCGCCGATAAAGCCGCCGAACAGCGGACCTGAAACCTGGCCGACATACTGCGCCGAAGTGGAATAACCCAACATCTTACCCACCTGCGACTGCGGCACGCTGTGACGAATCAGCGCAGTGACGCACGGCATTAATCCACCCAGCGCCATGCCCATCAGAAAACGCAGCACCACCAATTGCCATGCTTCGCTGATAAACGCCTGCGGGATCAGCAGCAACGCGCAGGCTATCAATCCGTAAACCAGCACGCGACCATGCCCAACGCGATCGGCCAGCCGTCCCAGACGCGGCGCGGAGATAATGCTGCCGAGCGCGGCGGCCGCCATCACCAATCCGGCGGTGACGGTAATGGCGTGATCGCCGCTGACAAACTGACCGATATACAGCGTGATGATCGGCTCAATCGACATATTGGCGAAAATCAGCAGCATGCCCGACAGCCACATCAGGCGCACCACCGGCAGATTCAGTGACTTCGCGTCGTCCGCTGCGTTTTGCACGGTTTTCTTGCCAGAGGAGCGCGGCACCTCTTTCAGCAAAAAGGTGGTCGCCAGGAAGGCGAGGAAAATCACCGCGCCGGTCAGCCAGAAGGTGTGACGAATGCCAATCAGCGGCGGCAACACGCCGCCCAGCAGCGGCCCCACCACGTTGCCCGCCATAATGCCGGACGACAACACGCCGAGCGCCCAGCCGGTTTGCTCTTTCGGCGTCTGCGCCGCCACCAGAATGGTTGATCCTGAGGCATAACCGCCGAGCAAACCCGCCAGTAAGCGAAGCGCCACAAGCTGCCACGGCGCGGTGGCCATGCCAATTAGCGACATCGCAATCGCCATGCCGAGGCTGGCGCGGATCAGCATCAGTTTGCGGCCATAGCGATCGGCCAGTTTGCCCCACAGCGGCGCGGTCAGGGCAGCGCTGAGGAAGGTGGCACCGTAGGCCGCACCCGACCAGCGCGCAATCGCCGCTGGTTCCTGCACGCCGAGTTGCTGCACGTACAGCGGCAGAAACGGCAACAGTAGCGTCATCGCCACGATGGTGCTGAACGAACCCAGCACGCAGACAAATAAATTTCGCTTCCAGTGTTGCTGTTCGGGCGCTAACGCGAGTTGAGGTTGCTGCATGGTGATATCCCTGTTTTTTGCTTTTTTAGCAGGCTAACAGCGAGCAATCAGAGAAAACAGGGTTGCGATGATAATTGCCAGGCGGCGCAACATTGTTGCCAGATAACAACAATTACGCCATGCCGAGCGCGTTGATTAATGCATCGCACAGCAAGGTTACTGGCGAAGAGGGTTGCGGCTGCTCTTTCAGCAACAGATAGCTGTGCAGGCGATCCATTTGCCATTCCGGCAGCACCTGCTGGATTTCGCCGCGCGCTAACGCATCCTGCGTCATATAAGCGGGCAGATAAGCGATGCCGGTGCCCGCCAGCGCCGCATTGAGCAGCGCCATGCTGTTGTTAGCGCGGAAACGGCTATGCACATCCAGCGCCAGCCGCTGTTTATCACGGCGAAACGGCAGCGCGGCGGTGTGCGCCGGACCGTGAAACAGCAACAGATCGTGGCGCGTCAGGCGGTCGGGATGATCGATAGGCGCATGCGCCGCCAGATAATCCGGCGTGGCGTACAAGCCCCAATCAATGCTAGCGAGTTCACGATAGTTGGCTGCATCGGGCGCACGTGCACGGATGACAATCGCCACGTCGGCGCTGGGTTGCGGGTCATCGCTGGTGGTGAGTTCGAGATCAACGTTGATGTGAATATGGCGGCGGATAAAGTCATTCAGCGTTGGCACCACGCACTGGCAGCCGTAGGTGATCGGCGCCTGCAAGCGCACGTTGCCCGCCGGCAGTTGATGCACCTGCTGCACAAAGGCGTCGGCGCGATGCATCTCTTCCAGCATGCGCACACAGAACGGATAGTAAGCCTGGCCGAGCTCGGTCAGCACCACTTTGCGCGTGGTGCGCTGCAGCAGCTTGATGCCGAGTCGCACTTCCAGTCGCGCCACTTCGCGGCTGACGTGGGATTTGGAAACGCCTAAGGTGCGTGCGGCTTCGCTAAAGCTTTGTCGTTCCACTACGCGCGCAAACAGCATCATGGCGGAGAGATTGTCGCTGTTATCCATGTTCTCTGGCAGTTAAGAGAGTGAGAACAGCAGATTACAACACATCCCCGAGCCCGGTCGCCATTGGGTTTGTGCGGTTGGTGAAACGGTCGCCATAAATGGCGACCCTACGCGACCGCCAATGGGAACAATAAGCGATCTGGCTCGACGCGACGCTGGCGGCGCAGCTGGCCTGGCGTGACCATGAAGTAGTTTTTGAAGGTGCGAGTATAAGCCTGCTGCGTATCGAAGCCGTAACTCATCGCCACCTGCAAAATCGCCTCATCGCTGTTAATCAGCGTCAATGCAGATTCGGTTAAGCGGCGCTGGCGAATGTACTCGGCCAGCGAAAAACCGGTGTGCTGACGGAACAGACGTTGCAGATGCCAGCGGGAGTATCCCGAGCGGCGTGCTACTTCATCCAGATGAAGATCGTGCCCTAAGTTATTCTCTATCCAGTCCAGCAAACTACGGATAAATTCGCGCTGATTCATGGGATTCTCCTGCGTTGGCAATATGTCCAGTGCAGCCACAATAGCGCGTTAAATTTATCCCTTAATTAGCAGAAAATTAGCGCAGAATTAGCAAGCGGGAAAACGGGTATAATTCTGGCCTAATTATCTGTCGCTACACTGCGTTCAGTTAAGTTGGAGGGCATCATGCGTGTGCTGCTGGTAGAAGATGACGAAATGATTGGCGCGAATCTGCAGCAAGCGCTGGAAGCGGCAGGTTGGTCGGTGGATTGGGTACGCGACGGCGTCTATGCCAGCAATGCCTGGGCCGAAGGCGGCTATACCTGCGTGTTGCTGGATCTTGGCTTGCCGCGTGAAGATGGCTTGCAGGTGCTGCGTCGAGCGCGCACGCGCGGCGACATGACGCCGGTGCTGGTGCTCACCGCCCGCGATACTGTGCAGCAGCGCATTCAGGGATTGGACAGCGGCGCGGATGACTATTTGCTGAAACCCTTTGATCTGCAAGAGGTGTTGGCACGTATGCGCGCCATTACCCGCCGTCGTCACGGTGCGGCAGATTCTCTGCTTGGCAGCGGCGATGTGCAGATCGATATCATGACGCGCGAAGTGTTGTACAAAGGCCAGCGCGAACAGCTCACCGCACGCGAATATGCCCTGCTCTACGCCTTGCTGGAGCGGCCCGGCGCGATCCTCTCACGCGAGCAGTTAGAAAACCGCATTTACGGCTGGGGCGAAGAGGTCAGCAGCAACGCGGTGGATGTACTGATTCACGGTATGCGTCGCAAACTGGATAACGAAGTGATCCGCAACGTACGCGGACTTGGCTGGCGGGTACCGGCAATATGAAACCTTTCACCTTTATGCGCTCGCTGCGTAACAAACTGCTCGCCACGCTGGTGATTCTGCATCTGGCGATGATTGGCGGCGTCACCTGGTATTTCTATCACTGCTACGGCGACATGATGGGCACCATGAAGGACGATCAGCTCGCCAAGATCGCCGATGCCTGGGCCAGCAGCCAACGCATGCCGGCGCTGATGCCGATGGTGATGCATGAAGAGAAACTCAAAAGTACCTATATCGTTCAGCTGTGGGACGAGAGCAACCATCTGCGCGCCAGCTCCTGGCCGGGTTTGCATGCGCCGTTGCAGCTGAAAAAAGGCTGGACCGATTTGAAAGTCGGTGACTGTGGCGACGACTGCGAATGGCGTGTTTACACGCGGCCCGGCGAGCTGGGCAGTGAAATCGGCAATATTCAGGTGCTGCATAATATCGGCTACATGAAAAGTATCATGGTCAAGCGAGCGCTCTCCGCCATCATTCCGTTGGTACTGATGATGCCGCTCTCACTGATTGTGATATGGCTGGTGGTGCGGGCGATAACGCGCGATTTACGCGTGGCATCGCGCCATATCGCAGCCCAGGAAACCCTGCATCCGCATAGCGTTTCACCTGATGGCTTGCCGGATGAAGTGCTGCCGCTGGTGGCAGCTTACAACGCTTTGCTGGATAGACTGCGCGCGGCCTGGTCATCGCAGCGTCAGTTCCTCGAAGATGCGGCGCATGAGCTGCGCACACCGGTCACCGCCGTGACTTTGCAGCTGGAGAATCTGCGGCAACATATTCAACCCGGTGAAGCCAGCCGCCAGTTCGATCAGCTGGAAGCGGGCGTAACGCGCACGCGCCATCTGGTGACGCAGCTGCTGAATATCTCACGTCAGGAAGATCAATCGGTGGTTGCCACGGTGGAAAGCATCGAGCTGGATGACCTGCTGAAAGAAAGCATTGAGCAGTTGATGGTGGTGGCAGATAAGCGCGGCATTGATATCGGTTTTAACGGCACCACCCATTATCGCCTGCACGCCAGCCGCTCCGATCTGCGTAGCCTGTTCGATAACCTGATCGGCAATGCGATGCTGCACACGCCGGAAGGCAGTTTGGTCGATGTGCTGCTGCATCGCGTCGGCAATCACACCGTGGTGGATATTGTCGATAACGGGCCCGGCATGGCGGAATCCTTTATCGAACGCGCCTTTGATCGCTTCACCCGTTCGCCAGATGTGCAGGCGCAAGGCAGCGGCTTAGGCTTATCGATTGTGCGCAGCGTGGCGCAGAAGCATCAGATGCAGGTTGCGCTGTCGAACCGCCACGATCAGCAGGGCCAGATTGCCGGCCTGCAGGTGCGCGTTACCCTCCCCTAACCTCGTAAGGTCGCCATTCATGGCGACCTTGCAACTATCGCACCATCCCCTCAACACCTTTTTCCCGACGAACGCGACAACGTAAACGGTTGCGGGGTTCCGTTCGCCTCACGGCCTTTATGTGATAATGATCACATTTCCAGTGAATCAAACTGCAACACTTTTTGACAAACGTGACCAAAATCTATTTTCTATGCCTCTGTTACAGGCACATTACGCAAGCTTGAAAATCTGGCGACACAGACCGGATACGACAACTCACTGCCCATCCCCTGGGATCAATTTCACCCGATCGCGGCGACGGCCCGGCGATCAAAAGCATGTGGTTAACAATAATGAAATATAAAGCGTTGATAGCAGGGGCCTTATTGGCCAGCAGCTGGACTGGTGCGGCACAAGCGGCAGACAGCGATCCGCAGTACGTTTCTGACTGGTGGCATCAGAGCGTGAACGTGGTGGGCAGCTACCACACCCGTTTTGGACCCCAGTTCAACAACGACGTGTATCTGGAATACGAAGCCTTTGCTAAAAAGGATTGGTTCGATTTCTACGGCTACCTCGATCTGACCAACTTCTTCGGCGTGGGCAACAGCAATGCCAACGGCGTGTTCGACCACGGTTCGCCGATGTTCATGGAAATTGAGCCACGTTTCTCGATCGATAAGCTGACCGGCACCGATCTCTCTTTCGGACCGTTTAAAGAGTGGTACTTCGCCAACAACTACATCTATGACATGGGTCGCAACAGCGATAACCGTCAGAACACCTGGTACATGGGTCTCGGCACCGACATCGATACGCACAGCGATATCGGCCTGTCGCTGAACGTTTACGCGAAATACCAGTGGGAAAACTACGGTGCGGCGAACGAGAACAGCTGGGATGGTTATCGCTTCAAGGTGAAATACTTTGTGCCGATTACCGATCTATGGGGCGGCAAGCTGAGCTACATCGGCTTCACCAACTTCGACTGGGGTTCAGATCTGCGTGATAAGTCCGATCGTTCACGTACCAGCAACTCAATTGCATCGAGCCACATTCTGTCGCTGAACTACGATCACTGGCATGTTTCAACCGTGGCGCGTTATTTCCACAACGGCGGCCAGTGGGCTGACGGCCAGGAGCTGAACTTCGGTAACGGTCCGTTTGAAGTGAAATCGACTGGCTGGGGTTATTATTTGGTGGTGGGTTACAACTTCTAATCGTGTGAAACGGTCGCCATGAGATGGTGCGGTTGGTAAGAAGGTCGCCATGAGATGGGTGCGGTTGGTGAAACGGTCGCCATAAATGGCGACCCTACACGTAGGGTGCGCATTAATGCGCACCGTTTTAATGACGGTGACGAAATCCAACGCATTAATGCGCACCTGGTTGAACACCGCACTCACCTAAATCTGCGGCTTATACGCATTCACCATCCACGGCACGCCGAACTTATCGGTCAACATGCCAAAGCCATTGGCCCAAAACGTCGGTGCCCAGCTTTTCGTCACTTCACCGCCCGCTGACAACGCCTCAAACCAACGCTTGCCTTGTGCCTCATCCGGCGTGGATAAACTCACGGCAAAACCGCCATACGCCGCCTGCGGTGCGCCGTCGCTCATCATAATTTCGCCCTGCCCGATGCGCAGATGGGCATGCATAATCTGCTCCGGCGAAAAACTCACGCCCGAGATACAACCTTCGTCCTCCACCGGCGTTTCATCCGGCATATCGCCATAAGTCATCTTGAACAGCAACTCGCCATCGGTGGCGTCGAGGTAGAAGGCAATCGCCTCTTCGCAGCGACCGCTGTAAAACACATACGGGGTAACTTGCATGGTCTGTACTCCATAAAGGGAACGTCCACTGCAAGTGTAGTGCGCATTATTTATACAGTTGCGAGCCAGGCCGCACTCTTACCTTTGCTGACAGTAGCGCCGAAACAGCTGCGCCATATAGGCGCTCATCGGTGTCAGCGCGGTGTCTTTGCGCTGGATAAGATAGAAAGTGGCTTTCGGTAAGGGTTCGTCGAGATCGAGGGAAATCAACTGGCCACCGTGCGTCGGGTCTTCAATCACATCGCGTGAAATAATGCTGACGAAATCGCTCTGCGCCACCAGGCTGGTGCAGGCCATAAAGGTCTCGCAGGTGACGACGATTTTCGGCGCCATGCCACGTTCGCCAAACAGATCGTGCAGCAGCCGATAATAGCTGCCCTGCGGCGTCGGCATGGTCCAGTCGCAATGCTGCAGCTCAGCCAGCGTGCGCGCGTGCGCCATCGGATGCCCTTTGCGCATCACCACCTGATAGTCGCGCTCCATCAGCCGTTCAAACACCAATTCCTGATCGAGATGATTTTTATCGTAGGTATTGATGGTGAAATCCAGTTCGCCCTGACGCAGCTCATGCACCATCGAAACCAGCTGACCTTCAACTATTCGCACCTTAACCAGCGGATACTCGCGATGAAACTGATTGATCACCTGCGGCATGACGGTGCGCGCAATACTGCCGCCCACGCCGATGTTGACGCGCCCGCCGGCTAATCCCAGCCGCTGCTGAATATCTTCCTGCGCCACCCGCAGCTCTTCCAGAACCAGGCTGGCGTGCTTAAAAAAGTTATCACCGATATCGGTCAGCGTTACGCCCTGCTGTCGCCGCTCGAACAGACGCGCGCCCAGCGCCAGCTCCAACTCCTGAATCGCTTTGGTCAGCGCAGGTTGTGAAAGCCCGGATAAGCGGCTGGCGGCGCGGATGCTGCCCTGACGCGCCACGTCAACAAACGCGCGCAGCTGATGAAGTTTAAGGTTCGCAGACATAGTTTGATGATAACCGTTGTTTATCAGTAGCAAGATATTCGCATCTTATGCGCGGCAAAACCAATGTGTAGATTCGGATGAATGCATAAAAAACCAACACAAAGGAAATGCCGATGAAAACCCTTTCTGACCTCGTCAACGCGCACATCCCAAAGATGCAGGCCTGGCGACGCGATCTGCACCACTTTGCCGAATCGGGCTGGCTGGAGTTCCGCACCGCCACGTTGGTAGCCGAAGAGCTGCATCGTCTTGGTTATCAACTCAAGCTGGGTCGCGAGGTGATCGATGCCGACGCGCGCATGGGATTGCCCTCTGATGAGGTGCTGGCGCAGCAGGAAGCGCGCGCGTTAGAGCAAGGCGCGCTGCCGCAATGGATTAAGCACTTCTCCGGCGGATTTTGTGGCGTGGTCGCCACGCTGGAAACCGGTCGTCCAGGCCCGGTGATGGGTTTCCGCGTGGATATGGATGCGCTCGATCAGAACGAAAGCCGCGCCGCCGATCATCTGCCAACGCGCGAAGGCTTTGCCTCCTGCAATCCCGGCATGATGCACGCCTGCGGCCACGACGGCCACACCACCATTGGTCTGGCGCTGGCGGGCGTGTTGATGGAGATGAAAGCGCAGCTGAGCGGCACCATCAAACTCATTTTCCAGCCTGCCGAAGAAGGCGTGCGCGGGGCGAAAGCGATGGTGGCGGCGGGCGTGGTGGATGATGTCGATCTCTTCACTGCCATTCATCTCGGCACCGGCGTACCGGCCGGAGAAATCGTCTGTGGCAGCGACAGCTTCCTCGCCACCACCAAACTCGACGTCAATTTCACCGGCGTCGGCGCGCACGCCGGCGGCAAACCGGAAGAGGGTCGCAACGCCTTGCTGGCAGCGGCGCAGGCCACGCTGGCGCTGCACAATCTGCCGCAGCACAGCGGCGGTGTAGCGCGCGTTAACGTTGGCGTGTTGCAGGCCGGAACCGGACGCAACGTGGTGCCTGACTGCGCGCTGATGAAGGTGGAAACGCGCGGCGTCAGCAATCAGGTCAACGACGATATCTATCAGCAGGCGCTGCGTGTGATTGCCGGTGCGGCGGCGATGTACGGCGTGGAATATGACGTCAAGCTGATGGGCGGCGCGCGCAGCTGCACGCCAAGCCCGCCGTGGGTGGAATTCATCCACCAGCAGGCCGAGGCGCTGGGCATTTTCAACTCAGTGATCGATACCAAACAGCAGGCGGCGGGCTCGGAAGATGCCACTTACATGCTGGAGCGCGTGCAGCAGCGCGGCGGCCAATCCTCCTACGTAATTTTCGGTTGCGATCTGGCGGCGGGCCATCACAACGCGAAGTTCGATTTCGACGAAGCGATCATGGCGACCGCCGTGCAAACACTGGCAACGCTGGCACTTAATCAAGCACAGTTTGGAGGCCAGCGATGAGCCATAGCGAATTTATCGATCACTACATCAACCAAAACCAGCCACGTTTTACCGCCCTCAGCGATGCCATCTGGGACGTGCCGGAAACCCGCTTTGAAGAAACCCAATCTTCCGCGCTGCTGGCCGATGCGCTGGAGAGGGAAGGTTTTAGCGTTGAGCGCGGCGTCGGCAACATCGACACCGCGTTTATCGCCAGCATTGGCAGCGGAAAACCGGTGATCGCCATTCTCGGCGAGTTCGATGCGCTGGCCGGTTTGAGCCAGCAATCGGGTTGCGCCACGCCGCAGCCGCTGGTGGAAAACGGTAACGGCCACGGCTGCGGCCACAATCTGCTCGGCACCGCCGGTTTGGCTGCCGCTTTCGCCATCAAAGCCTGGTGGGCCGAACACGGCCAGCGCGGCACGTTGCGCTTCTATGGCTGTCCGGGCGAAGAAGGCGGCTCCGGCAAAACCTTTATGGTGCGCGAAGGCTTATTCGACGATGTTGATGCGGCAGTGACCTGGCATCCCGAAGGTTTCAGCGGCATGTTCAACCTCAGCACGCTAGCCAATATTCAGGCCGCCTTCCGCTTCAAAGGCGTGGCGGCGCACGCGGCCAACTCACCGCATTTAGGACGCAGCGCGCTGGATGCGGTGACGTTGATGAACACCGGTGCCAACTTCCTGCGCGAGCACATCGTGCAGGAAGCGCGTTTGCACTACGCGGTGACCAATGCCGGCGGCGTCTCCCCCAATGTGGTGCAAGCCGACGCCGAAGTGCTGTATCTGATTCGCGCGCCACAGCTCGATCAGGTGCAGGATATCTATCAGCGCGTCATCAACATCGCCAAAGGCGCCGCCCTGATGACCGACACGCAGATGACGGTGCGCTTCGATAAAGCCTGCTCCAATTACGTGCCGAATCGCGCGCTGGAAAGCGTGATGGAGCGCTATTTGCATCAGTTTGGTTTGCCTGACTACAGTGAAGCGGAGCAGGCGTTTGCCGCCGAGATTCGAACCACGCTAAGCAAAGACGATTTGCGTAACGCGCGTCTCAATGCAGCGCGCACCGGCGGTGAAGCGGGCGTTGCCTGGACTGAAGCGTTGGGCGACAAGATTTTGATGGATGAAGTGGCGCCCTATGCGGTGACGCGCGAGATCCTTTACGGCTCAACCGACGTCGGTGACGTGAGTTGGGTGACGCCAACCGCACAGTGTTTTGCGCCCTGCTTCGCCTTCGGCACGCCGCTGCACACCTGGCAACTGGTGGCGCAGGGCCGCACTTCCATTGCCCACAAAGGCATGTGTCTGGCCGCAAAAGTGATGGCTGCCACCGCGCTGACCTTGTTGCAGGATGACGAAGCGCTGGCACGCTGCCGCGACGAGTTCCAAAGCGTGCGCCGCGAGCAGCCTTACGTCTGCCCGATTCCAGCGGATGTCACACCGTCGAAGTTGAAATGATTATGCGATTCGTAACACGGTGCGCATAAATGCGCACCCTACGAACCAACCGGAATGAAACACCGTCGTAGGGTCGCCATTCATGGCGACCTCAGAAATACCAAACATAAAAAAATATAGCCCCCAGCGGGCATGCAAACACAATAAGACGACTGACGAGGAATGATCTATGGAAGCCACCACGGAGAACCGCAGCCCCGGAAAGCTGTTTAGCTGGATTGAACGCGTCGGCAACAAAGTGCCGAATCCATTCTTACTGTTCGTCTATTTGATTGTGGTGCTGATGGTGGCCACCGCCATACTCAGCAGCCTCGACGTGGCGGTGAAAAACCCGGCCAACGGCGAACTGGTGCGGGTGAACAACCTGCTGAGCGTAGCCGGGATTCAGTGGATCCTGCCCAACATCATCAAAAACTTCAGCGGCTTCACGCCGTTGGGATCGATTCTGGCGCTGGTGATTGGTGCGGGCCTGGCGGAAAAAGTCGGCCTGCTGCAGTCGCTGATGGTGAAGATGGCTTCGCGCGTGAGCCGTCGCTACGCCAGCTACATGGTGCTGTTTATCGCCTTCTTCAGCCACATTTCGTCCGATGCCGCGCTGGTAGTGATGCCGCCGCTCGGCGCGCTGATCTTCCTCGCAGTGGGACGTCATCCGGTGGCGGGATTGATGGCGGCGATTGCGGGCGTGGCGTCCGGTTTTACCGCCAACCTGCTGATTGTCACCACCGATGTGCTGCTTTCTGGCATCAGCACCGAAGCCGCCAAAGCGGTGAGCGATACCGTGCACGTTAGCGTGATCGACAACTGGTACTTTATGGCTAGCTCGGTGATTGTGCTGACCATCGCCGGTGCGCTACTGACCGACAAATTTGTTGAGCCGCGCCTGCCCGCGTGGAACGGCGGCAATAACGATCGTTTGCCGCCGCTCACCGCGCTGGAGAATCGCGGCCTGAAAGCCGCCGGTATCGCCGCGCTGGTGTTTATCGCGCTGATGGCGCTGCTGGTGGTGCCGGAACACGCGCCGCTGCGCAATCCGAAAACCGGCGGCATCATTCCGTCGCCGTTTATTCAGGGCATCGTGCCAATCATCATCCTGTTTTTCTTTGTGGTGGCGATTGCCTATGGCGCGGTGACAAAGCAGATTCGCCGCGCGGATGATATCCCGCAGCTGCTGGTGGATCCGATGAAGAGCATGGCGGGCTTTATTGTGATGGTGTTTCCGCTGTCGCAGTTCGTTGCCTTCTTCAACTGGAGCAACATGGGCAAGTTCATGGCTATCGGCCTGACCGATGTGCTGGAGAGCGCGGGTATTAGCGGCGCACCGGCGTTTATGGGCTTGATGTTCCTGTCGGCGTTTCTGTGCATGTTTATCGCCAGCGGCTCGGCCATCTGGTCGATTCTGGCACCGGTGTTTGTGCCGATGTTTATGCTGCTTGGCTTCCATCCGGCGTTTGCGCAGATGATTTTCCGCATCGCCGATTCTGCGGTGTTGCCGCTGGCACCGATGTCGCCGTTCCTGCCGCTGTTCCTTGGCTTCCTGCAGCGCTATCAAAAAGATGCGCAGCTGGGCACCTATTACGTGCTGATCTTCCCCTATCCGCTGGTGTTCTTCACCACCTGGATTGTGCTGCTGCTGGCGTGGTACGCACTCGGTTTACCGATCGGTCCGGGCGTCTATCCGAGCCTGCACTAAGCCTGCGCCACGGATGGCGACTACTTTTCTGTGAACTGCAACGTATGTTGCCAAAATGTCACCGTCCCGCCTCTCGGCAACTCTCAGCGAATTTATTATCCTGCTATTCCTTCGCTTGCTAACGGTTAATTATTTTTAAAACCAATCTCAGCCGTCAGCGGGTTCTGCAAACACCGAGGTTTACACAACAATGACAACAATCACGTCGACAGGGATGGCGAACGATCACATGAGCGCGGATCGCCGCACCTTAGCCGGGCGCATTGATGCGCTGCCCTCTTCCGCCGGTCTGTGGCGCTTTATCACGCTACTGGCGCTCGGCGGCTTCTTTGAGCTCTACGATCTGTTTGAAACCGGCTACATCAGCTCCGGCCTGGTGGCGGCGGGCGTGTTTCATACCGGTTCTGCCGGCGTATTCGGTGTCGCCGACCAGGCGGCATTTGCCTCCGCGACTTTCCTTGGCCTGTTTGTCGGCGCGAGTTTGCTTGCGCCCTACGCCGACCGTTTTGGCCGCCGCCTGACCTTTATGTGCGCGCTGGCATGGTACGGCGCGTTTTCGCTGCTGATGGCGTTCCAGCAGAGCGCGGAGATGATCATCCTGTTCCGCTTCCTGGTCGGCATTGGCCTTGGCGTTGAGCTGGTGACCATCGATACCTATCTTTCCGAATGGGTACCGGCACATCTGCGCAGTCGCGCGTTCGCCTTCTCCTTCTTTATCCAGTTTCTGTCGGTACCGGCGGTGGCGCTGATGTCATGGTGGCTGGTGCCGCAAACCATTCTCAGCCTTGAAGGCTGGCGCTGGGTGGTGATTGCCGGTGCGGTCTGCTCGCTGGTGATCTGGCTGATTCGTAAAAACCTGCCGGAATCCGCACGCTGGCTGGCGCAACAAGGACGGCATCAGGAAGCGCATCAGGTGTTGAGCGCGATGGAAAAGCGCTGTGGTATCGCGCCGGGCGAAGACTTTTCCAACAGCGATGCTGCGGCACAATTACCAAAAAAAGGGCGTTTCAGTGAGATTTGGTCACCCGCCTATCGCAAGCGCACGCTGATGCTGGTGGTAATGAACTTCTTCCAGGCGATTGGCTTCTTTGGTTTCGGCAACTGGCTGCCGGCGCTGCTGTCGGGCAAAGGCGCGACCGTCACGCACAGCCTGCTGTATGCGTTTTTCATTACGCTGGCCTACCCGCTCGGCTCGCTGATTTGCAGTCGCTACGCCGATAAGCTCGAGAATAAATGGCAGATCGTGTTTTCATCGCTGATGACGGTGGTGTTCGGCACGCTGTTTGCGTTTATGACCAATCCGGTGCTGATGATCATCTGCGGCTTCCTGATCACCTACAGCAACGCATGGCTGACCTTTAGCTATCACGCTTATCAGACCGAGATTTTCCCAACGCACATTCGCGCCCGCGCGGTAGGTTTCTGCTACTCGTTTAGCCGCCTGTCGACGGTGTTCAGCAGTATTTTGATTGGCATTATTTTGCAGTATGCCGGCAGCCAGGGCGTGATCGCCTTTATCGTGCTGAGCATGCTGATGGTGATGCTGTCGGTGGGAATTTATGGGCCAAAAACCCGTGGGATGGATTTGGAGAATATTTGACCACGATTTGTAAAAGCAGGCGGTCTTCAGACCGCCATTACAACTCTATTTTTTCCAACTGTGCCAAAGCAATATCCCAGGGCAAACGTCTGCCATTTTCCTGCATTAGTGAGTAAGCAGAGCGAGCAATTTCCACCGTAATAATCTGGTGAATAATCATTTCTTCTACCGCCCACAGCGTTCCGCGCACCTCAACGTCTTCCGTTCTGGCTACTTTACTGAGCGCGCTCTATCGCCGGTTAGCAATGGGCAAAGCTCCTGTTTAGCGAGCGCTAGGGCAAAGCAATCATTTCGGCTTGGCCCACGAACACGTTCAATCAGATTCATCGCGTATAACATGCTAGTGGAAGTGAGCTGTCGTAACACTAAGCCTTTATCTAATAAGTTCGAGTGATGCACTTCAAGCTCATCAAAATAGAGTAAGTCTGGAACAACAAATTGATAAGGTAACTGGAAGAGTTGTTCCAATAAACCGCCCTCTTCCATATCAATTATGATGTTGGCATCACTGATAAGAATGATCATCTGACCACCCCAATTTTCGCTCGCGATGAAAGCTGACCAGCGACATACCCATCAATTCTGCTGCTTTCCCTTCGCTAATAATGCCTTCACCTAACGCACGAAAAATCAATTGAGGAAAAAGCGTGGTGCTCTCCCGCGCCACCTGCTCACCGGGTTCTTTTTTTCGCCATTTGCGCACTGAAAACTGCATGATCATCTCTTTGCGTTTAGCTTCGGTAATCACAGTAAGATCAGCAGCACGGTAAATACAGGCCATCATACTCAGCCCATAATCCATTTTTTGCAGATAAAGCTCTTGATCTTCAAGGCGCGAACGTCGAGTACCAAAATGCTGGAACACCGCACAACTCGGAAACAGTAATGCGCCAGCAAAGCGGTTACACGCTTTCTCTTCATCCAAATGTGGAGAAAGACAATGGTGCAAGATCAAATGTCCAAGCTCATGCGCCAGGGTAAAACGTTGCCGATCACCCGGCCATTTTGCTGAGATAACGATGACTGGAATTGCATCAACCATCGCCTGGCAGCCATCGAACTTTTCAGAATGAGCAACGTCAGTAACAATGACCAGAATCCCGTGACTTTCCAGCACATCTATTAAATGCGTGATGGGCTGATGGCCCAGACCCCATTGCTGTCGCACACAATCTGCAAGGTGTTCAATTTGCTGATAGCTTTCAATCCGTTCATCTGGCAAATCAGGTTGAGAAAAGTGGGGAACCGGAAAGTTGGGCCATAGATTGGTGAGTTCAAGCCAGCGTTCAGCCTGATCGATGACATCAGCATGAATCTGCGCCAGCATTTTTGCTGAAACCGTTTGACGCTTGCGATACTCAATATTTTTGAGCTCAACCTGCGTTGGACGGAAAAAATATTCATTGCGCACATTCAATGCACGCGACATTTTTACCAACACATCGGAGCCTGGAACACTCTGGTTGTGCTCATATTTCTTGATCATATTAGCGCTAACGCCTGCTTTTTCAGCAAGCTGCTTCATTGACAATCCTGCAGCAGAACGCGCACGCAATAAGCGCTCGCCAAACATATTGACCTCCTCTGGTTTATGAAATAAAAAAATTTGTAGAATTTGTAAACCAGAAGTATGAGCTTACTACCTCATCCTTTCAATGAGAGGAGAGAAGAATGAGACAGAACTTGAAGAAAAAATCGCCAGTGATAGACGCTTAAGGATAGAAAAATGGCGACCTGATTAGCCGCCATTATGAGGGGTCATAGTTGAGGCCCAACCGGACTCAACTACTTATTCGCGCACTAAATCACTGCCCTTCCAACACCTTAATATCCGCATTACCCTGCTTTGACTGCACGGTTTCGTCTTTACGCAGTTCGGCCACATCCTTCGCAGAAACGCTCGATTTCACGCCATTGCCCCAGCTGCCACGGATAAAGTTCACCACATCCGCCACTTGCTGATCGTTCAGGCGCCAGCCGAACGCCGGCATGGTGATCGCCGTCGGAGCACCTTGCACGCCAGGTAAAGTGCCGCCAACCAATACAATATGAATCAGCGAGGTCGGATCGTCTGCCATCACCACCGGATTGCCGCGCAGCGCCGGATAGAAGCGCTGATAGCCGCTGCCGTCGGTTTTGTGGCACGCCGCGCAGCTATCGACATAAGTCGATGCGCCTGGCTGGCTGTCGTCACCTTTCCACAACGCCTGAGACACCGCATCATCCTGCTTAAACACCGCCTGATTTGGATCTTTCGCGCCGAGGGATTTCAGATACTTAGCAATCGCGCTGATATCGTCATCGCTCAGATATTGCAGGCTGTGCTGCACCACATCGGTCATGCCACCAAACACGGCGGTGTGATCGTTGCGGCCAAAGCGCAGGAACTGCTTGAGATCCTCTTCGCTCCAGCGGCCTAAGCCATCGCGGTTGTCGCCACGCAGGTTGCTGGCGGTCCAGCCATCAATCGGCGCGCTGCTGCCGGAAAGATAGTTGTTGCCTTCGCCGTTGTTGAGCGCTTTTTCCTGCATGGTGATGCTACGCGGCGTATGGCAAGCGCCACAGTGGCCGAGACCTTCCACCAGATAGCGACCGCGTGCCAGTTGCGGATCTTCCTGTGCCGCCGGCTGGAACGCTTTCACGTCCGGCGCAAACATGCCGCGCCAGATGGCTAATGGCCAACGCATCGACAGCGGCCACGGAATGTCGCTCTCTTTGTTCGCCTGCGCCACTGGCTGCACGCCGTGCATGAAGTAGGCGTAGAGCGCCTTCATGTCGTCATCACTGACCACCGCGTAAGACGGATACGGCATCGCCGGATAGAGCGTGTCGCCGTTTTTCGCAACGCCGTGACGCACCGCTTTCTGGAAATCGTCATAGCTGTACTCACCAATCCCGTTGGCTTTGTCCGGCGTGATGTTGGTGGAGTAAATGGTACCGATCGGCGTCGCCATCGGCAGTCCACCGGCAAAAGGTTTACCACCTTCGGTGCTGTGACAGGCCACGCAGTCGCCCGCGCGCGCCAGATACTCACCGCGCTTCACCAACGCGTCCGAACCTGCCTCGTCCGCCACTGCGGCGAACGTCATCGTGCCCAGAAACAGGGCTAAAATGCTTTTGATCATCGCCGTGTTCCTTATGCCTGTACCAGCGGGCCGGGGTTTTTCAGATACTGTTCACGAATCGCTTTGGCTGACCAATAGGTCAACGCTGCGACCATGCCCGTTGGGTTATAGCCGAGTCCCTGCGGGAACGCCGAAGCGCCTGGCACAAACACGTTCGACACATCCCAGCTCTGCAGATAACGGTTCACCGCGCTGGTTTTCGGATCTTCACCCATGATCGCGCCGCCGCTCATGTGCGTGGTTTGATACACGGTGGTATCGAAGTGCGAGCCCGGCCCTTTCGCGCCGCCGATGATCATTTTCGGGTTCATCGCTTCGGTGATTTTGCGCATTTTGCCGATCATGAACTGCGCCATCTTGATGTCGTTATCCTGCCAGTCAAAGGTCATACGCAGCAGCGGCTGGCCGTAGGCATCTTTGTAGTTGGGATCGAGATCGAGATAGTTGGCGCGATAAGACTGGTGCGCGCCGTGCGCATCCATCGAGATGTGATGGTTGTAGGTATCCGCTACCGCCGATTTCCACTGGCTGCCCCAGTTTGGCGTGCCTTTCGGCGTTGGCAAACCGGAGATCGGCTTGGTACCCGCCTGATTCACCCAGAATGGCGAACCGCCCACAAAGCCGTGCGGACCGTGATCAAAGTTGTCGGCATTGAAATCATCCACCGCCACACCTGCGCCACCGGCACCGATAAACGGGTTGGTGGTGGTGTTCTTGTCGAACAGCGCTTTCAGCGTCGAGATGTTCTGATAGGCAAAGTTACGGCCCACCACACCTTCGTTGGAAATCGGGTTATACGGCTTGCCGATGCCGGAGAGCAGCATCAGATGCACATTGTGGAACTGGAATGCCGACAGGATCACCAGATCCGCAGGCTGCACCACTTCGCGGCCCTGACCATCCAGATAGGTCACGCCGGTGGCGCGTTTTTTATCGTCGGTCAGATTAACGCGCAGCACGTAGGAGTTGTTGCGCAGCTCGAACTTCGGTTCCTGGCGCAGCGCGGGCAGGATGTTGACGTTCGGCGAGGCTTTGGAATACATATAGCAGGCGTAACCGCTGCAGAAACCGCAGAAGTTGCACGGGCCCATCTGTGCGCCGTAAGTGTTGGTGTACGGGCCTGAGGTGTTGGCCGACGGCATATCATAAGGGTGATAACCCACTGATTCCGCCGCTTGCGCGAACAACTGCGCCGAGTAAGTGCGCTTCTGCGCCGGCAGCGGGAAGTCGCTGGAGCGATCTGGCGCGTACGGGTTACCGCCCTTCTCTTTGCCCAGCAGCTTGCCTTTGATTGACCAGGCGCTGCCCGAGGTACCGAACACTTTCTCGGCCTGATCGAAGAAGGGTTCCAGCTCGTCATAGTTGACGCCGAAATCCTGAATCGTCATGCCTTCCGGGATGAAGTTTTTACCGTAACGCTGCTCGTAATGGCTGCGCAGATTCAGCTCAACCGGGTCAACGCGGAAATGCACGCCTGACCAGTGCAGACCCGCGCCGCCGGTGCCGGTACCCGGCAGGAATGCCGCCAGCTGGCGATAAGGTACGGCGGTTTGTGAGGCATCGTGACGGATGGTCACGGTACTTTTCGACAGATCCTGGAACAGCTTTTTGCGGATGTTATAGGTCAGTTCGTCAATCGACTGCGGATAAGATCCATCCGGATAGGTATCGCGATGCGGACCGCGCTCCAGCGCCACCACATTCAGGCCCGCTTCGGTCAGCTCTTTCGCCATGATGGCGCCCGCCCAGCCGAAACCGACAACGACCGCATCCACTTTTTTCAATTCATTTGCCACGCTTACGTCCTCTCCCCGCGAATATCCACTGACGGGAACGGATAACGTTCACCGCGTTCCACCCAATCCATAAAGTCAGCGCGCGCGCCTGGGAAGCCAATCAGCTTCCAGCCCACCATGCCCTGGTTGCCGCCGTGGATCGGATCGCTGAAATAACCCTCGCGGGTGTTTTGCAGCAGGAAGGAGAAGAAGGTTTTCGCCGGCAGCTGCGGGAACTCTGCAGTGCCGCTTTCAAACGCGGTCAGCAGCGCGTCTTGCTGTTCGCCCGTCAGCTCAGCAAACACTTTGCCATGCTGTTTTTTGCTCCAGCCATCGGCATCGGCGAGGCCGAGACGGTAGATCTGCTGCGGCACCAGCGGCAGCTGATAACCCAACTCTTTTGGCAGATCGGGATTGAACGGGCCTTGCATGTACCAGTTGTTCCCGGTGGCATACGGCGTGTTCATTTGACGATCGATAAACTCCGGCACGCCAGCTTCAAGTGCGCCAGGACCGCGTTCATCGTTGGGGATCAGGCGCGCCACGGCCGCCGTGATAAAGGCAAACTCTTCGGCGGTGAACCAGTTTGGCTGGTAGCTACGCGCCTGTTGTGGTGATGCGTTTTGTTCTGCTGCCCCAGCGGCCATCGGTGCCACCAGTGCGCCCATCGCCGTACTGCCCACCGCCATTGCCGGCGCCAGGGTGATGGTTCTCAGCAGAAAATCCCTGCGAGTGTGACCATTTTTTTGTTCTGACATGACATTGCCTCAGTACCACATATAATGCGGCATGAAAGTTAAGTAGTTGCGTTGTATTGTTTTTTTATTGATAGCTTAAGGGATACAGCAGCACTGTTACCGGTAACAGTGCAAATATTGTAACACCATTGCTGTGGATAATTTAGTTCTTAGAAACAAATTCGCACTAATTACTTAACAATTGCCGCTGTCGCTTTACATCGCAGCGGCGAAGCTGTCATCGTCAGATACAACCGACAACAGACAGATAGAGGTCTGAAGCGGTATAAAAGAGTACACACAACAGCGGAGTGCCTATGTTTAAGTCCTTTTTTCCGCGGCCAACGCTGTTTTTCAGCTCAGCTGCGATTTGGAGTTTAGTAGCAATTTTTGCCTGGTTCGGCTTTTTCAGTGATTTCCCGGCGCGCTGGCCTGCGCTCCAGGCGGCGATGCACGAACCTTTGCCAACCAATGCCAGCCGTTTTATTCACATCAGCCAACTGTGGTTTTACGCCTATTACTGGATTGTTGCCGGCATCTTCGCGCTCACCTGGCGTGTGATTGATAACCACCCGTGGCAGCGCTGGTCGGTTTGGGGATCGATTCTGATCATCTTTGTCACCTGGTTTGGTGTGCAGGTTGGCGTGGGCGTCAACGCCTGGTACGGCCCGTTCTACGACATGATTCAACAGGCGCTGACCAAAGCCGGTTCCGTCGCCATCCACCAGTTCTATGTGCAAGTGCTGGCGTTTCTCGGTATCGCGCTGATCGCGGTGGTGATTGGCGTGATGAATTCCTTCTTCGTTAGCCATTGGGTGTTCCGCTGGCGTACCGCGATGAACAATTACTACATGCACAACTGGCAGCGTCTGCGTCTGGTTGAGGGTGCGGCTCAGCGTGTGCAGGAAGACACCATGCGCTTCGCTGGCACATTGCAGGATTGGGGCATCAACTTTATTCAGGCGATTATGACGCTAGTGGCGTTTCTGCCGGTTCTGGTCACGCTGTCGCACCATGTCAAAGAAGTGCCGATTATTGGCAGTATTCCGTATGCATTGGTGATTGCCGCGCTGCTGTGGTCGCTGTTTGGTACCGCGCTGCTGGCGTTGGTGGGGATTAAACTGCCGGGGCTGGAGTTTCGTAATCAGCGGGTGGAAGCGGCCTATCGTAAAGAGCTGGTGTACGGCGAAGACGATCCTGAACGCGCTTCACCGCCAACGGTGCATGAGCTGTTTAGCCGCGTGCGTCAGAACTATTTCCGCCTCTATTTCCACTATTTGTACTTCAACATCACCCGCATTATGTATCTGCAGGTGGATAACGTGTTCGGGCTGTTTGTGCTGTTTCCGTCGATTGTGGCGGGCACCATTACGCTCGGCCTGTTGAACCAGATCACCAACGTGTTTGATCAGGTGCGTTCATCGTTCCAGTATTTGATCACCTCGTGGTCAACGCTGATTACGCTGATGTCGATCTACAAACGTCTGCGCAGTTTCGAGCAGATTTTGCAGGATATTCCGCACGAAGAGATGATGCGCGAAGCCGCGGAGTAAGGTGCGGTCTTTGAAACGGTGCGCATAAATGCGCTAACCCATTCTGCGTCCATTGAAACGGTGCGCATGAATGCGCACCCTACGGTGTAGGGTCGCCATTCATGGCGACCTTGCTACATCAACCCGCCAACACCGCAAACACCTTCTCAATCGCATACGCGCCCGGATCTTTTACCCCATCCAAACTCTGCTGATTCAGATACGCGGAACGCCCCGCTTTGGCGCTCTGCATCTGCGCGGTGGCGTCGGCACCTTTCTGCGCCGCTTGTGCAGCAACAGCCAGCGACTCGCCTGCCACTAAGGCTTCCAGCGCCGGTTGCAGCGCATCCACTAAAGTGCGATGGCCCGGCTGCGCGCCGCCGTAATGCTTCATGCGTTCCAGCCCGTGCATCAGCGCCTGCGGCAGCGCGCTGCTCTCTTCCAGCTGCTGACCGGCGCTGGTGAACAGAATCGACATCAACACGCCACTCGATCCGCCCATCACCGTGGCCAGCTGCTCGCCAATCAGCGCCAGCAAGGTTGGCAGTTCATCCAGCGGCAGCTGTTTTTCCTGCAAACCGCGCTGAATTTTCTTCGCCCCGGCGGCAAAGGTTGAACCGGTATCGCCATCGCCCACTTTGGCATCCAGCGCGTTCAGCTCGCTTTCCAGATCGATCAGCGTCTGCGTGACGCTTGCGACAATCTTCGCCACCTCAGCATTCTCAGAGGCATCAAAATCCAGCACGCTGCCGATCTTCTCGGCACGTTGCAGGCTGATCGGCGCAAAGTCATACACTGGCACCCAACCCAGCACCTGAACCGGCGCGTTTAACGCTTCCAGGAACGGCTCTTCCAGCGCCAGCAGCGTCAGTGAGAAACCCTTCATATCCAGCGCGCTGACCAGCGTTGCCGGACCCAACAGATGCGTGATGCGTGCCGCCAGCGGCGACTGCAACACCTCACGCGTCAGCAGCGCCAGCTCCAGCTGCGAGAAGCCGCCGAGATTGTTGATCAACAGCAGCGCCTGCTTGCCGTCCGGCAGCGCCTGCGCCAGTTTATCGGTCATGATGCTGGTGATGTTGCGGCTGTCCTGCGTATCCAGCGTGATCACGCCCGGCTCGCCGTGAATGCCCATGCCGAGCTCGCTGTGACCGGGCTCGACGCGTTCATCGCGTTTTTCGCCCGGCACATGGCAAGTGGCGAAAGCTAAACCGATGGACGATGTGGCATCAATTGCGCGCTGCGCCAGCGCTTTAACTTCATCCAGCGATTGTCCCTGCTCCGCCGCAAACCCCGCGATTTTGTGCACCAGCACGGTACCCGCGATGCCGCGCGGCTGCGGGTTTTCCGGCAGCGCGATATCATCCTGCACCATCACCAGCTCAACTTTGTAGCCGAGGTTTTTAGCTTTCTCCGCCGCCAGACCAAAGTTGAGGCGATCGCCGGTATAGTTCTTCACAATCAGCAGACATCCGGCATCGCCAGTGACGTTAACGATGGCGTTCAGCACCGCATCAACACTCGGCGACGCAAAGATATCGCCGCACACCGCCGCCGTCAGCATGCCTTTGCCGACAAAGCCGGCATGCGCCGGTTCATGTCCGGAACCGCCGCCGGAGATCAGCGCCACTTTGCTTTTATCCCAGTCCGAGCGCACCACCACGCGAATCTCATCACCGAGATCGAGGCGACTGAGGTTATGCCACGGCGTGCTCAGCAAAACCCCTTCGATAGCTTCGTTAACCAGATCGTTTTTCTCATGCATAAAAAACTGGCTCATTGCATCCTCTCCATTGGTGTTGTTGCTCTACAAGGTAGCGTATGTGCGGCGATAAAAACGGCGCAGATGGCAGAAATGCAAAAGGCGGCATAAGCCGCCTCTCAGTTTCAGAAAACTACCGATCAGAGTTCGATGCGCAAAACGCTATCGGGATTTTTTGGTGGCTCTTTGCGTGAACCCGGCTGCTTGATGCTGACAAACAGGGTTTTACCATCGGCGGAAACCGCCAGGCTGTTTGGCAGGCCCGGTGCTTTTACCGTGCGTTTCACTTTGTAGCTGCTGGCGTCGATGATGCTGATTTCGCCCGCTTTGCGGTGCGTAACGTACAGCTCATCACGATCGGCATTGAACAGCACTGCCAGCGACTCTGGCACATCGATCTTGTGGATCACCTGCTGCGTGCGGGTATCCAGCACCAGCACCTGCGACTGTTTTGAGTCGCTGAGGAAGGCGCGATGGCCTTGAGTATCCAGCGAAATATTCAGGAAAAAGTGATCTTTATCGCCATCAATTTTCTGACGTTTTTCAATCGCGTTCAGGCGCGTATTGATGGTCACCAGTTCGCCGTCGGAGTTGGTGACATACAATTTCTGCGCCGCAGAATCGATCGCCAAACCGGTGCCCATCTTGCCGGTGTTCGGCACGGTGCTGATCAGTTTCAGGGTTTTGCCATCCACCACCCACACCACGCTCTGCTCACCGAGGCCGGTGATGTAAACGCGATCGGTTGCTGGATCGACGGCCAGCTGGCGCGGCTGCAGCGGACGCACGGTTTCGCTGCGCTGACGGCCATCCAGCACCAGTGTGTTGATCACTTTACCGCTGGTGGCATCCACTGCGGTCAGTGAACCGTCACGCGTGTTACCGAAGTAAAGGGTGTTGGTTTTCTGGTTAATCGCCGCGCCAAAGGTCGGCAGATCGGTATTGATGGTTTGCTTCACCGCCAAATCCTGCGGATCGAGGCGATAAACGGTGCCGCCTTTTTTGTCGGTTGTGCTCTGCGCGGTCGCGAGAAACAGTGCGTTGTCGCTGTTGCTGAATGCCAGTTCGTAAGCGCCTTTTGAGATCACCTGATTCAGCGGCTGAGATTCTGCCGCCATCACCGCAGAGGTCGAGAACAGCGCCGTTGCCAACAGCAGTGGACGCAGCGCCCATGATTTTTTATTCGCCTTCATAACTTCTCCATAGCAAAAACACCGCCTGATGGCAGTGAAGTGAAAGCCCGACATTACAACCAATATTTAAAAAGACAGCCCGAGGCGAGCCGACGAAGGACGTTACTTTTTGAGAATAGTAATCATTTCGAAGGGAAAGTGACAGGATTTTATCAGGTTACCAACGCCGCCAGGGCGCCCGAAGGCACCCTGTCAGCACAGAACGTTAACGCAACTTATTTGGTCAGTTCGGCAGTCATGTGCACGCCGTTGTTGAAGTTGGCTTCGGTCACTTTATAGGAAGCACCAGCTTCGTGCGCCTGAGCAGCGATTTGCGCTTCTGCACCATCCAGCGTTGAAGCGGTTGCAGTGATGCTTTGCGCAAAGCTAGCGAATGGTAGAACGGTCAGAGCGATAACAGCAGCAAAAGTTTTGATAGATTTCATGGTCAATTCCTTAATGTACGTTTGATTGATTAAGGCGTCATCGCCTTGTTGAGATACATAGTAGTCGCAGAATCGATCAGTAAAAAGCGGAGAGATTTGCCGTTGTTGTTCGAATATTTTGAACGTAAAAAGCACATTTGGGTTAACCTTTGTGCAAAGGGTTAAAAATCTGACATTTAATTAAAAGGCAGGATTTATGGCTGTGATAGGTGAGGTTTCGTAGGGTCGCCATTTATGGCGACCGATTTACGCGTATCTGACAAACATGACGCCATTTATGGCGACATTGTGATTCGTGCGGTTGATGGCAAGGTCGCCATGAATGGCGACCCTACGGGTTAACCGTGGTGGCGGACGCGGGTGAAGATGGTGATGGCGGCTAAGAGCATCAGCACGCCGCTGGCGAGGAACACGCCGCCAGCGCCTTGCAGATCGAACATCCAGCCACCGGCGGCGGCACCAGCGGTGATCGCCAGCTGAATGGTAGCGACCAGCAAACCGCCGCCCGATTCAGCATCGTCCGGCACCGCGCGGGAAATCCACGTTGACCAGCCGGTTGGCATCGAACCAAATGCCAGCCCCCACAGCGCCACGCCCGCCGCGACCAGCCACGACACCTCGCCGAAACTCACCAACAGCAGCGCGGTCACGCTCATCACCAGCGCCATCGCGGTTAACGTCAGCGATACGCTGCGCGTCACCAGATAACCGGCCAGCGAAGTACCAAAGAAGTTCGCCACGCCAAACGCCAGCAGCACCAGCGACAGTTGATTGACGTTAAGCTGCGCGCTGCCTTCGAGGAACGGACGCAGATAAGTAAAGAAGGCGAAGTGGCCGGTGAACATCATGATCACCGCCAGCATGCCCCAGCGCATCACGCTTTTACGCAGCAGATCCAGCACGCCACCGCTGCGCGCTTTATTGACGGGCGGCATCGCGGGTAAGGTGAAGAACTGCCACAGCAGCGCCAGCACGCCCAGCGCGGCGGTCAGCATAAAGATGTTACGCCAGCCAATAATGCCGCCCAAATAGCTGCCGAGCGGCGCAGCAATAATGGTCGCCAGCGAAATGCCGCTGAACACGATGGAGAGCGCGCGCGGCACCTGATCGCTCGGCACCAGACGCATGGTAATTGCCGTGGAGAGCGTCCAGAAGCCGCCAATCGCCACGCCCAGCAGCACGCGGGCCAGCAGAATCATCGGCAGATTCTCGGCAAAGGCCACCAGCAGCGCGGAGGCAATCAGCAGCAGTGTAAAGGCCAGCATCACCACACGACGGTCAAGCTGACGCGTCACGTTGCCAATCACCAGACTGGTGAGCAGCGCCACCAGCGCAGTCACGGTAACGGTTTGTCCCGCCTGCCCTTCGCTGATGTGCAGCGTGTCGGCAATCGGCGTCAGCAAGCTGACCGGCAGAAATTCCGCGGTAATCAGGCCGAACACGCCAAACGCCATGGCAAACACTGCGCCCCACGCCGGTTTATCCACTTCTAGTGGTGTTTCGATAACTTCAGTATCCAGGCTCATCTGTGATCCCCATCACAAAATATTTAGCGTTAAGCATAGTGACTGATCACCAGACGATCTATGATGCAGAAACTTTGTTTTTTGATTATTCGTCTGGATTCGTATGAGCCGCTATGAAGATTTGACCAGTGAATTGCTGATGGGCATGCGCCTGTACGGCGTCAAATATCAGCGTATCGCGCTGCATGCGCCCTTTGGCCTGCAATATGAGGACGCGCCAGGCAAGGCGCAGCTGCACTTTGTTGGGCGCGGATCGTTACTGATCCGCTCGGCCTCTGGCGTGATCTATCCGCTGCAGGCGGGCGATGCGCTGCTGATCCCGCACGGTAAGCCGCACGCACTGATCTCCAGCGAAGAGGCAATCTGTGAACCCATTTCGACTTTTAACAGCCGCCCTATTTGCGACAGCGTCTGTGCCATCGGCGACGGCGTAGACGTATGCCCAGATGACAGCGATGTGATTCTGTTTAGCGCCTGTATGGCGTTTGAACTCGGCGGCATGCAGCCGCTGGTGCATACCATGCCGGATGTGATGCTGGTGAGTACGCTGCTGGCGCAGTACCCGGAAATCCAACCAATTCTCGATGCGATGGAGCGCGAAACACGGCAGCGCAAAGCCGGTTTCGCCGGGATTCTGTCGCGGCTGGCGGATGTGGTGGCGGCGCAGATTGTGCGTGGCTGGGTGGAGAACGGCTGCGGCAAAGGCAGCGGATTGGTGCAGGCGTTGCGCGATCCGCGTCTCAGCCTGGCGATGGCGGCGATGCATCGTGAACCTGGTGAAAACTGGACGGTGGAACGGCTGGCGCGGGAATCCGGCAGCTCGCGTTCAGTATTTGCCGCTCGCTTCCAGAGCGCAACCGGCATGACGCCGCTGCGTTATCTTACTGAGCTGCGTATGCGATTGGCGGTGGAACGTATCGTGCATGAAGGCGAAGCGGTGGAAAGCGTCGCCTTCCACCTCGGTTACGGTTCGCTGGCGGCATTTAGCCGTGCGTTCAAACGCATTGTCGGCACGCCGCCCGGCGCACTGCGCGCCGAACGTGAAATGCGTTAACGAAACACGCTGATCGCTTCCACCAGACGATTGGCCTGATGCTTCATGCGCCCGGATGCTTCAGCGCTTTCCGCCACGCGCGCGGCGTTTTGATGGGTGATATCGTCGAGATCTTCCACTGCGGTGCTGACCTGCGTCAGCGCGATGGCCTGCTCGGCAGTCGCGCCGCTGATCTGCGCGATCAACGCGGTGACATTTTGCACCTGATCGACAATCTCCTGCATGGTGTGCCCGGCCGCATCAGCGTGATCGCTACCGGACTGCACGCGGCTGGCGCTGGTTTCCACCAGGTTTTTGATTTCGCTGGCGGCTTTGGCGCTACGCTGTGCGAGGCTGCGCACTTCACCGGCCACCACCGCAAATCCTTTGCCCTGCTCGCCGGCGCGCGCGGCTTCCACCGCCGCATTCAGCGCCAGAATATTGGTCTGGAAGGCGATGCCGTCAATCACGCTGGTGATATTGGCGATACGTTTCGAGCTGTCGGCGATTTCCGCCATCATCCCCACCATCTCTTGCATCACCTTGCCGCCTTTGATCGCCGCGTGACTGGTGTTTTCCGATAAGCCATTCACCTCTTTTGCCGTATCGGTGTTGCTCTTCACCGTGGCGGTCATTTCGTTCATGGTGGCAGCGGTTTGCTGCACGTTAGCGGCAGCTTGTTCGGTGCGGCGGCTCAATTCGTCATTGCTGCGCGCAATAGCATCGCTGGCGCTGAGCACATTAATCGCCTGACCGCTAACATCATCCACCAGCCAGCGGAACATCAGGCCGAGCTGGCCGATGGCGCGCAGCGTGACGCCAATCTCATCGACGCGATCGATCTGTTCCACTTTATGGCTGGCGCCGGTCGCCACGCTTAATGCCTGACGGCACATGCGTTCCATCGGACGTGAAATTTGTTGCTCCAGCCACAGACTCGCCAGCAGCAAAAGGCCCGCCATGCCGCCAGCAAAGCAGCCAATGGCAAGCGGTGCGAGGCCAAGCAGCCAAACGCCAATCACCGAAAGCGGCAACAGCGTTAATAAAGTGGAGCGAATACGCCAGCGCAGCGGCAGCGTTTTCAGGATCGAGCCAAGACCACGCCAGCCGGTGCCGACGATTAATCCTTTATGGAAGCGACGTCCTTTGATGCGGCCTTCGCGGAAATCGCGGTAGAGCGCTTCGGTCTGACGCACCTCTTGCGCTGACGGCTTGGTACGCACCGACATAAAGCCCTGCACTTTGCCCTCGCGCACCACCGGAATGGCGTTGGCGCGCACCCAATAGTGATCGCCATTCTTACGACGGTTTTTCACCAGCGCCGTCCACGGCTCGCCCTGCTTGAGCGTCGTCCACATATCGGCAAAGGCCTCTGGCGGCATATCTGGATGACGCACCATGTTATGGGGCTGCCCATTCACCTCTTCCGGGCTAAAGCCACTCACCTCAATAAAGGCGTCGTTGGCATAGGTGATGTAGCTATTGAGATCGGTGGTCGACATCAACGTCGCGTCATCGTCAAAAGCGAACTCGCGCTGTGTGACGGGCTGGTTGTTACGCATGTGTGTGTCCTTGCAAGACGCAGGCTAAAAGAAAAAAATCGATTACGCTTTTTTACCTTTTCGGCAGCGCATGCGCTGGGCTTTAGCGTGGCGGGCTGTTTTTTGTCTTGCCGTGCATGGCAATAAGGAATGGCTCACAAAATCTGCGGGAATAACAACCGATAAAAATTTATTTAGAGTAATTCAGATTCCAGTTTTGTCGCGCAAGGGATGCTGGCGATGCGGGGACGTTAAGTGGCAGAGATATAACAAATAATTTAAAAAATTAATAAATCATAATTTATTGAATTTTATAAATAAAAAACAAAAAAGAAGCTTTAACAGAAAGCTTAACCTTTATTGGGACATTTCTCGTCATTTTATTACATGAAGTTCTAAATACTGCGTCAGTTTTTTCCATGAGCGCAGTATGACAATAGGACTGTAAATATGAGCACCACTAAAAACCAAAACGCAACACGTACAGCGCAAACCAGCGCCAATACTGCTTCCATCGCAACCGCTGCGGCACAATTACCACCGATTGTGCCCATCAAGTATAACGAAGCAATCATCGATACCATCCGCACCCCGCTGAATAACAAACTGACCCCGATTGAATCTGGCGGCGATGCGGAAAAAGGCGTATTGATTTTCGAAGGTCGTGCTACAGCGAACAAACAGATTATCATTTTTGATAACGGCGTTGAGATTGCACGTATCAATGCCACGCCAACCGGTAAGTGGGTTTGGTCGTCTGATGCGTTTACCTCGGGCGAACACCAATTCACCGTGCAGGTTGCTGGCGCGGGCAACCCCGTTTCAGCCAGCTATGATGTTTCCGTAGCCGCTCAGCCTGAACAGCCGGTTCTGGTGGCGCAAGCCATTGATGACAGTGCGGGCTATGCCCAATATCTGCAGTCTGGCAGCACTACTAATGACACCACGCCACGTTTCACCGGCAGCGCCACGCCAAACTCCGTCGTCAAAATCTTTGATGGTGAGAAGGAAATCGGTTCGGTGCAGGCTAATGGTAATGGCCAGTGGAGCTTTACTGCCAAACTGGACGGCGGTGCGCATAGCCTGACCTTTGTATCGGGTAAAACGTCAAGCGAGCCTTATGTCCTGAACATTGTGACGCCTGAATCTAAACAAATCGAAGTCTATGCAGCCTTAGATAATCTGGAAGGTTACGACCGCCAGATCCTGCCAGGCTCCACCACGCAGGACACCACGCCACGCTTCACCGGCAAAGCCGGCGCTAATGTCATTGTTCGCCTGTTTAACGGCGACCAGGAAATTGGTTCTACTCTGGCATCGTCAAGTGGCTTCTGGTCCCTGACCCCGACTCTGCCAGCCGGTAACTACAACCTGGTGTTTAAAGCCGGTGAAGGTTCAGACAGCAAGCCGTTCGCGATCAATATTGCCTCTGCAGATGCACAAAAAATCGAAGTCTATGCAGCCTCAGAAGATTTACAAGGTTACAACCGCGAAATCCCGCCGGGCTCCACCACCCAGGACACCACGCCACGCTTTACCGGCAAAGCCGGCGCTAATGTCGTCGTTCGCCTGTTTAACGGCGACCAGGAAATTGGTTCTACTCTGGCATCGTCAAGCGGCTTCTGGACTCTGACTCCTACTCTGCCAGCCGGCAGCTACAACCTGGTGTTCAAAGCTGGTGAAGGTTCAGACAGCAAACCGTTTGCACTGACCATTACCACCGCGGATTCACTGCCGATCATCGTTTCCAACGCTATCGATGATTCTGACCGCTATGCCTATAAATCACTTAAATCCGGCGATAGCACCCAGGACACTACTCCACGCTTCAACGGTAAAGCGGGTGCTAACGTTATCGTTCGCCTGTTTAACGGCGATCAGGAAATTGGCTCAACCCTTTCCGATTCGTGGGGCTTCTGGAGCCTGACGCCTTCTCTGCCAGTAGGTAGCTACAATCTGGTGTTCAAAGCGGGAGAAGGTTCAGTTAGTGCACCGTTTGCGCTTAACATTATTTCCGCAGATTCGCAGCCGATTGAAATTTATGCCGCGTTAGAAGACTCAAACGGCTATAACCGCAACCTGACTCCGGGCGCCACCATCAAAGACACCACGCCTTACTTCTATGGCAAAGCCGGTGCTAACGTGGTGATTCGCCTGTATAACGGCGAGCAAGAAATTGGTTCAACCAAGTCTGATGCTTACGGCAACTGGAGCCTGACACCAACGCTGACTTCAGGCAGCTACAACCTGGTATTCAAAGCGGGCGAAGGTTCAGCCACTACGCCATTCCCGGTGACCATTGTTTCTGCAGCAGCAGAGCCAATCGAAGTGTCGGGTGCGTTTGATAACTCAGCTGGCTACAACCAACTGATCGGTTCAGGTGCAACTTCAATCGATACTACGCCGCGCTTCTTTGGCCGTGCAGGCGCTAACGTTGTTATTCGTCTGTATAACGGCGATGAAGTTCTGGGCTCAACCTTAAGTGATGCATGGGGCAGCTGGACTCTGACGCCGGAGCTGTCGCTGGGTAGCTACAATCTGGTGTTCAAAACCGCCGAAGGCACCGCCAGTGCGCCGTTCGTTATCACCATTTCTGCGCCAGAAGCCACCAAGCCACAAACACCAGAGATCGAGTACATCCTCGATAACGTTGGCAAGGGCGGCTATGTTGAGAAAAATGGCACCACCGATGACGACACACCGAAACTGTCAGGTACCGCAGAGCCAAATAGTCTGGTACAAATTTTCGACAATGGTATCAAAATCGGCGAGCGCCGCGTTTCATCCACCGGTTACTGGGAATTCACTCCGGTTAACCCAGCGTATCTGGTCAACGGCAACCACAGCTTTGTGGTGAAAAGCAGCAACGGTACAGAAACTGAAGCCTGGAATATTGTTGTAAAAGTTCCGGTTGATATCAGCTTCGTAGGCAGCAACTCAGGTGAAGAGACCGGCGATCGTGAAACGGCGGATACCACGCCACTGATTACTGGATTCGGCCCTAAAGGTGTGCTGATTCGCCTGTACGAAGGCGACAAAGAGATTGGCTCCGTGGTGACCAGCGTTCGTGATGGCAGCTGGATTTTCAATGTCACCAACCCGCTGTCTGCAGGTGCACACAGCATCGTGGCGAAAGACGGCAATGACAATGTCAGTGCCCAGTTCGACTTCGTGATCACTGCACCAGAAGTGCCGGTAGAGCCGGAGAATCCTTTCAGCATCACGCAAGTTAATGATGAGTTCTTTGATAAAGATGTGGTTGCAGCCAACGGTTCAACTGACGATACCCAACCTTCGATCAAAGGAAATGCTCCTGCAAATACGCTGGTGCGCATCTTTGATAACGGTACTGAAATTGGTTCAACCATGGCTAATGGCAATGGCAACTGGGAATTCAAACCAGAAAATACCCTTTCATTGGGTAAACATGCGATTACCGTAGGCGAAAGCACCGGCGAAGCCTTTGTATTTGAAGTGGTTGCAGCGAAGGTGTTTGCACCGTGGGTTCTGGGTGGCATCAGCGAATTTGATGGCATTGAAGACTTCGCGTATAACGCCACAATCTATGACAATACGCCTGTATTGAATGGCTTAGCCGTTGCCGGCACAGTTGTCACCATCACCATCGATGGCAAAGTTGCAGGCAGCGTTATTGCCAATGAGTACGGTCGCTGGAGCTTCCAGACCACTGAACCATTAGCAGCTGGCGGACACGAAGTGATTGCCACCGATGTTGCGGGCAACAAAGGCGGCACGCTGATCTTCAGCCTGGTTGACCCTGAAAATATCGGCATCAACTTCAACGTTTATGACGATAACGCGGGTGAAGCTCTGATTGCATACGGTGCGGTGACAAAAGATTCAACGCCGCTGCTGCGTGGGCTTGCAGGTCAGAATATCGTGCTGGAAATCTACGACAACGGCGAGTTGGTTGGCAGCGTGCGCACCGCGCAAGATGGCACCTGGTCTTACTCACTGAAGCTGGCTAATGGTGATCACAGCATTTCTGTCCAAAATGAGAACCAGGATAGCTTGCTGGCTCGCAAGTTCACTGTCGAAGCGGATGCCGCAAGTATTGATGCTGTTTCTGGTCGCGCTTTCGATTATGACACTCGCCAGCCATCAGACGGCGAAGCGATCCAGGATCACCGCGTGGTGATTTATGGTTCAGGTGAGCCTGATGCAGTCGTGGAACTGCTGACTACGGATGGCCGTTCTCTGGGCTTCACCGGTGTTGCTGCCAGCGGTAAGTGGTATATCGAAGTGGATGCTCGCTTTGATGATGGCCAATACAGCGTATTTGCCAAGGTCAACGGCGTGGAAACCGAGCCATTCGTCTTCCACATTGGCGAGCGTCCGGTCGCTGAAACGAAGAGTGAGATGTTCAGCCTGTTCGATATTTCAGGCGCAGAGCTGTTGAGCGATGCGGAAGAAACGCTGCTGGGTAGCAACGTAGAAGCGGAAGCACAGCAGGTTAATCTGAATCTGACTCAGGCCGATCTGTCTGTGGTTACCACATCAGGTATTGCCACCAGCACCGTTGCACCGATTGCATTGCAGGATGAGCAGTATCAGGCAATCTAACGCCTAAAACGCCATGAGTTAGAGCAAAACGGATGGTTCGCGCCATCCGTTTTTTTATGCCTGTCATTCGGCGGTCGCCATAAATGGCGCCCCTACAAAGGCAGAGTCCGGTTTTCGTAGGGTGCGCATTTATGCGCACCTGGAATTTTGGCGGTCGCCATAAATGGCGCCCCTACAAAGGCAGAGTTCGGTTTTCGTAGGGTGCGCATTTATGCGCACCTGGAATCAGAACTGCCACCTAACGCCAACGTTATAGCGCCAGCCTTTGGCACCGTTGCCCTCGATCTCTTTGCGATAATCCGCCTCAGCATACAGCGACACATCCTTCTGCAAGGTCGCTGTACCGCCTGCGCCCAGCTCCCACATTTGACCAAACTTCCCACTGCTGAAGGTGGCGCCAAACGCCGGATTATCCACCGAAGAAACCGACGTATCCGCCGTGCCGCCCCAACCTTTGTAGTAGTTAGCGCGCAGATAAGGCGTGTATTGACGATTACTGTCGTCGGTCCACGTACGATCAAGACGCGCGCCCAAACGACCAATGGTTTGGTTGTAATCGCCGTAACGCACCTTGTTACCGTCTTTATCGGTGAAGTCGTCCATATTCAGCTTCATGTACATCAGCTGCGCCTGCGGCTCCAACTTATAGCCATCGCCCAACTCAAACGGATAGCCGCTCTCCAGCGATGCCGTCCAGCCATTACCTTTCAGCTTCGCCACCTCTTGCGTGCGCGCAATATCGGTTTCGCCGCGATGCCAGTCAAACGACAGCACGCCATCCAGATAGAAACCGCTCTGACGCTGCCAGGTGCCGTAAAACGCCAGGCTGTCGCTGTCGAAGGTGGTGCTGCTGTAGCCGTCGGCCGCATGTGGACGAATACGCGTATTACCGCGCGTATAGGCTAAACCGCCGCGCAGGCTATCCTGCTCGCCGTCGAGACGCAGCAAATTGCCGCCCACCTGCACCGCGCTGTAATCGAGGTCAAAGTCATAACCGAAGTCGCGGAAACTCTTATCACTCTTGTACTTCAGGTTCGAGCCGATGTAGCGCAGGAACATCTCGCCGCCGTTGCCTTCCGGACGCGTCTGCTCGTGGCGCAGTTCGCCGAGGCGCTTATGCAGATCGTCGATAATCGCCGAGGTGTAATAGGCGAGACCAACCGGCGCGGAAACATAGGAAGGTACCTGCGGCACCACCGCCGGACGCGAATCGTAGCTTTGCGGCGTACCAAAGGCATCGGTGACGAAGGTCGGCTGGCAGCTGTTGCTATCTTCACACACGTAGTAGTTCGCCAGACGGTAATCCCAATAGTTATTGCCGCTGCCGCTGACTAAACGTTGATTGGGATCGCTGCTGCCCGGCGCGAAGGTGTAGAGGCGATATTGCCACGGCCCGGCGCCGAGATAGCCATCTTTCAGCGCGAAGCTGTTAGCGCTGGCATTGCCGCCGACCTGCGCCAGCGAGATCCCTTCGTTGCCCTCCACGCCACCATTTTGATTGAGATCGGTGAGTGCGCCGGTGCTGGCATCAGTCAGTTTCACATTCACCAGCGTGGTGCCGCTGGTATTGCCGGTGACGTTGAGATGGTCGGTGAACTGGTTGCTCAGCGCACCGCCCTCATTCAGGTTGGTGACCAGATTGAGCTGGCCGCCGCTCGATGCCAGCGAGCCCGCGATATCCAGCGTGTTGCCCGGCGACCCCGCGCCGTTGGTGAGATCCAGCGTACCGGCGTTGTTCACCACCAGCGAATCCGCCGTTCCACCCGACAGCGTTGGATGCACATTATCGCCGGCGAACAGCGTTGATCCCGCATCAACATTGATGGTGCTGTGCGCCAGCTGCAGGTTATCGGTTAGCGTCCATTTAGTGTTAGCGAAGTTGATGGTGCTCCAGCCGCTGCCGAGGTTGACCCCTTTGCTGAGATCGTCAGCGCTGAAGCTGCCGCCGCGTGAATCGATCTGGTTGAAGGTTAAGGTGTTACCGGTGCCGGTGCCGCTGGTGAGATGGTACGTGGTGCCGAGATCGACATTACTCACTTCAGCGGTGTTGTTGTTGTCGTTGCCCATCGTCAGGCTGCCGTTGAGCGTACCGCCCGTCCAGCGGAACAGATCCGATCCGCCGCCTGGGTTGATATCGCCCTGCACTACGCCTTCCGTCAGCAGGATTTCGTCATCGGCGTTACTGCCCGCCACCGCCACAGTTTGTGGATTGGCGGTGATGATGTTGCCGAGGTTTTCGAAGATGGTTTTGCCACCGCGCAGATCCACTACCGGCGCCGTCAGGCTGTTGGAAGTGAAGTTGCCGGTATTGACGATGGTGCCTGCGGTGCTGGAGACCAGCGCCGATCCGCCTGCCGCATTATCGATATTCACATTGGCGGCGGTGGTGACATTTCCCGTGGTATTGGCGCGAATACCGGTGCCGCCCGCGCCGGTAACATTAAACTGATAGCCCGAACCCAACGTGAGATCGCCGCTGGTGGTGGAGCCATCGGCATTAGCGATATTCAGCCCGGTGCCGCTGCCGTTTACATTGGTGGTCACGGTTGAGGCTGGATCAAATGGCACGGCGGTGCGGATACCGTTGCCGTCGCCGACATTGATGGTGAGATTGCTTAGGCCGACGTTGCTTAACTCGGCGCGGTTTTCGATGCCGTTGCCGCTGCCGAGCACGTTCACCGTGGCGTCGCTGGCGCTGAGTGCGGTCGCGCCGCTATCCAGCAAGATGCCGTGCGCGTTGCCGCGCGTGGTAATCACCGTGTCGCTGCCGGTTAAAGCCAGCTGCGCGCCATCGCTAATGCGCACGCCCGCCGTGCCGTTATCGACATTAATGGTGCCGCCTTTCGCCAGCGTGCTGCCGCTGCCGGAGACATCCAGCCCGGTGCCGTTGGCCACGTTCACCACGCCGTTGTTGGTCAGCGTGCTGCCGGCGCGCGATCGGATACCGATATTGTTGCTGCCGGTGAGATTCACATTGCCGTTGTTGACCAGTTCTGCGCCGTTGGTGACGTCAAAGCCAATCGCGCCATTGCCCGCGCCGCTGACGTTGCCGTTGCTGGTGACGCGGGTGGCCGCCGCGCTACCATCCAGCGCGTTACTTAAATCGGTACGCAGATTATTTACCAGCACGCCGACCGCGTTGCTGCCGCTGAGATTGATGCTGCTGCCGCTATCCAGCGTGGCGTTCGCGCCGCCTTCTGCGCGGATTGCCGTGCTGCCCTGGCCGCTGGCGGTGAAGTTGGCATTGCTGCTATTCAGGCTGCTGCCGCTGCCGGAGATGATCGCGCCGGTGCTGTTACTGGCGCTGGAGGTAATGGTTGTTGGAGAGGCGAAACTTAGCGCTGCGCCGTCATCAATGCGATAACCGGTTGAGCCGCTGGTATTGATGTCTAAAGCGTTGGTGGCGGAGCTGATGCGCGATCCGCTGCCCGCCGCGTGATAGGCAATCTGGTCGCTGTTGTTGAATACCGGCGCTGAACCGGCGGCGATATTCACCAGTGCGCCGTTCAGCGCTTCCGCACCAATCGCGCCAGTGCCGTTCAAATTCAACGTCCCACCATTCAGGTTTGCTACCGCACGACTGCCGCTGGCGCTGACGCCGCGACTGCGGCTGGTGGTGCTGCCGCCGTTAACGTTAATCGTACCGGTGTTATTGGCGGTGGTAGCAAAGGTGCTGCTGCCGCTGTTCACTGCGATGCCGGTGCCGCCATCGTTGATATTAATATTGCCGCTGTTGGTGCCGGTTGCGCCGCTCTCCACGCGAATGCCGGTGGAATTGGCGCCGGTGAAGGTGATATCGCCAGTGTTGGTCAGCTGCGCGCGATTGCGTGCCACGTAGCCGGTCAATCCACTTTGCGAAGCATTCAATGCCGCCGCTGAGTTCAGGCTGGTGCTGGTCACCGGCGAGCCGCTGTTTCTGCCAAAGATATCGTGTTTTTGTCCGTCAACAATCGCGCCAATCGCATTGCTGCCGGTAAGATTCATGGTGGTAGCGGCATCAATAACGCCCGTCGCGCCCCCTTCAACCGTGATGCCATTAGCACCGCTGCCGCTGACGTTAATCACCGCCGCGTCGCTGCTCACTTCCGTGCCTGCGCCGCTGCCGAGCACGGCGGTAGAGCCGGCGCCCGACGCGGTGAGCGACAGGGCGTTGCCGTGGAAATCAGCGCCCTGCTCAACGCGGAACAGCGTCGAGTTCTGTGTCGTCACATCAAACGGATCATTGCCCAGCACGTTGATCACCGCATTAGGGCCGTAAGCAAAGAAGGCAATCTGATTGGTACCGTTGGAGAAAGTCGGCACGGCAGCCGGATCAACAGTTACCGTGGAGTTTCCACGCGCATGCACGCCAATCGCGCCATTGCCGCTGAGGTTAATCGGGCCATCGACGGTGGCCTGCGCCGTACCCGTTCCTTGCCCTTCCACCCACACGCCATAGTTGCGCGTGCCGCTCGCCGGATCGGCGCCGCCTGCCACGTTGATGGTGCCGGTTGAGGTTGCGCTGGCGGTGTTGCCATTGGTGGCCAGCACTTTCAGGCCGGTGCCGTTCACGCCATTCAGGTTGATGGTGCCCGCGTTATTGATGTTGCCCGCGCTGTTGGTTACCAGCATGCCGACGTTTTCACGCGGTATCGTGGCGGCCGCACCGTTCACATTGATGGTGCCGGTGTTGATCATGGTGGCGTTATTAGCACCCGTCGCCGACATCCCCGCTGCGTTTTGCGTTTTCGTCCCGATGGTAATGCTGCCATCGTTGACCGCGTTGCCGTTGGCGACCAAAGCGATACCGCTGGTGAGTCCGCTCTGGTTCATCGCGGTATCCGCTGTCGCCTCACCCAAGCTGTTCTGCGGTCCGCGACCAATGTAGATATTGCCGCTGGCGTTATTGGTAAAGCTGGATGTGGCATCGGTCAGTAACACGCCGGATGCGGTGCCGCGCGCACTCGAACCGTTAACGCCGACGTTGATATTGCCGCTGTTATTAGCGGTGGATGACACACCAAGATTGATGCCGGCCACGCCATACTGTGAATTGCTGCCGGTGGTGGCGAAGTTAAGGATGCCGTTGTTGTTGAAGGTACTGCCGGTTTGCACGGCTACGCCATTGGCACCGTAGCCGGTTGAGCCAATGCCGGTGCCATCCTGACGATTAAGGAATCCGCCGTTAATCACACCGTTGTTAATCCCGCTGCTGTTGTCGGTTAGCACCAGCGCCGTGCCGTTATTAGTGATGCTGCCACGGCTCGCCAGCTTGCCATCAATCACCGCTTGTGCGCCGTTGGAGGCTTTAATCGCTCCGCCGGTTGCGCCCACCACTTCCAGCGTTTTACCCGCCGCCAGATTGACTTTTGCGCCTGCGCCACTGGCATTAATCACAATGCGGTTCAGTATCGGTTGCGTGACTTCATCTGGCGGTGTGGCGCTAACGTTGTAGACGATGTTGGCATTGGTGAAGGTGACGGCTTTGTTGAATTCGGTGAGATAGCGCGTTTTATCGAGATTGCCTGCCTGCAGCTGGCTGATCAGCCAGTTATTGTAGCTTTGCAGTTGGCTGGCGTTAGTGACGGTAAAACTGGTGCTTTTGCCATCCAGCGTCTGCACGCTGAAACCACCGTTATAAGTGGCAAGATTTTGCACCTGATAGCTGCTGGTGGCCGATCCTGCGCCGTCTGGCGTGGCGGTTGAGCCGAAGAAGCTGATGCGGTTGTTGCTGTTCCAGTTCACCGTGCCGCTGCCGCTCACATCAAACAGCTCTGTCTGCTTGGCTGCCATGGTCCAGCTGTTGGTGCTGGCGCTGCTGAGCGCATTGGCCTGGCCGATATTCACATCCAGCGTGCCGCCGGTGACATCGGCAATGCGCGCGTCGATATATTGGCCATTATTGACGTTTTGCACATCCGGCACGCTGGTGGCGCTGGTGACGGGCGCTAATGCGACAAGACTCGCAGAGTTGTAAACCTGGAACGTGCTGTTGGTGCCGGTGGCCGCATCGGGCGTAGTGATAGCAAAGTTTTGCGGGCCGGGATCAAGGCGATCCTGATTGAGATACTGCGATCCCGAGGTGATTGCTACTTGTCCGAGCGTGGTGGTGACTGCGCCATCTGTTCCTGGCGTGAACGCCTGATTGCCGGTGAGGGTTTCATTGCCGCTGCTGACGGTAATTTTACCTATTTGATTGTCATTATTTTGTGGTGTGTAAGTCCCCAACGTAACAGCCTGACTTTGCATTGCTGGATAGATCAGCAATTGCGCCGCCAACATCCCTAATGCGATAGGATTTAATTTAAACCTCATACTTCCTCCAGTGGGCGTGCAGCGTCCGCGCTGTTTTTGCAACAGCGTTAAATTCATCGCGAGGGGATAAAACGGCAGGTTAATACCAATCCCGTGTAGCAATCTAATTTGAGAACAACTGTGTGAAGAAATACGGTGCAGCGAAAAAGGGATGGAATTTTTGTTATAGATTAATTGGCTTTAGGTATAGACGTTTTCATTGCTAAGTGCAAAAGGCAATAATGAGTAACCTATTGTGATTTCGGGGAATTAATTGCGATGCAGGTTGGATATTATAAATATATTAAGTCCATTTTAAATTTTAGGTCTAGCTTTCTATCTCCTTAATAAATCCTTTATTTTCTGCTGACACTTTACTTACAAACGGTACTTAATGGATTAACGGGACAGTGCCAGGATAAGCGATGCGAGAGAGTTTAAAAGTGTGATCAGAGTCACGGTTAGGCAAGGTCGCCATGAATGGCGACCCTACGGGCTGAGGGATCCCCAGGAATATCGTTAATACACATATACGATATTCCTGTAACTCGCTGATAGTTCGGCTCGCACCGTTTCTATATCCAGCTGACTGATCCCTGCCGGGTTGTGCCTTATCGCATTTCTTGCCAGCGTAAGGTATGACAGTACTCGCCGGTGTTGCACCGTGTTCGCCTGATAAAACCGGTGCTCGCCTTTGCTTTCAAGCGCGTAGCCCATCAGCCACAGTAAGATGCTGCACAGCGTCGACAGCAGGTTCAGCACTGACATCCTTTCCACACTCCGGCTGAAGCTGCTTCTCAGCCCCATACCGTAACGTTCACTCTTTTCATCCCGGAAGTTCTGTTCTATCTGCATTCTCCGGCTGTAAAGCTTCATTACCGTCCGTGGCTTCAGCTCCGCATCGCTGGTAAACAGCACCCACGGCTCACGGGCCAGGCGACTCTGGTTTGCCTCTTCGCGCGTGTAAAAAAAACGATCCCGGCTTTTCTTTCCGTGACGATTTTTGGGCGCTCTCTTATGAACGTGCACGAAGCCGTAAGCCGGTGATTTTTTATATCGCGTCAGCCGGGCCGCACCAGCACAGCGCGGCGTTGTGCCGGCTTTTAGCTGACCCGGCGTTACCCACTCATCCGTTCCGGCCAGCTTCAGAACGCCGTTGCCCCTGAGCCGGCCGATGAAGTGCCATCCGTGCGACTGAACGCGGTTAAACCACTCGCGGCGGAACCCGGCATCGGTGACGATGGTCACTTTCCTGTCTCCCATACACCCGGCCAGTTCGTCCAGAAAGCGGTTCTGAAGGTCGGGATTTCCCAGCTTATCGCCTTCTGCGATGAGGCTCAGCAGCGGGATAGCGCGTCCGTCCGCCAGCAGGCTGGCACGCAAAAGGCTGAAGGACTGAGTCGGCCAGGCGCTCCAGTCCACGGCAATGACGCACTCCTTCATGTCCCGGATAAGCCAGCAGATAATGTCGCGTGACAGCGCGGGCACCTCCCGGTGGAGGGCAGCATTCCCCATAAGGCGGTCAACGCGTTTGATTTTGTGCTTAACGCGGGCATCGCCCGCAAGAGAGCGACCAATGCTGGTCAGATTGAGGGAAGCACCGCGGGTCAGGGAAATCGTCATATCAGTGAGGGCGTTACGACGATACTGATGGGTGCTGGCTAAAGATTCCCGTAAAAATTTATGGCAAAATGCGGAAGCAGGCATAGTGGCGATCTTATTTTTTGTTGGCGCAATAATTAGATCATTTTTCCACTGTGCCTGCTTCGTTTTTGTGGGGATTCATCAGCCCTACGGGGAGTTGGTTTTTAGGGTCGCCATTTATGGCGACCTGGTCGATGCACGCACTTCACTCAACTCAAATCCACATCGCGGGTGCCGCCCCACCAGGTAAAAGCAAACCCGCCAATCCACGCTACAATCAACCCGGCGAGATAGACCGCCATCCCGGCAAAAATGCCCTGTGATGAAGTCATTAGCGGCAGCGTGACTAAACCGGAAGGGCCAAACACGGTGTTCATTCCCACTGGCAATCCCAGCCACGCCACCAGCCCGATAAAGAAGCCGCCCAGCGCGCCGCCAAAACAGGCGGTAATAAACGGCTTCAGGCGCGGCAGCGTGACGCCATAAATCAGCGGTTCGCCGACACCGAGCAAACCTGGCACAATCGCGCCTTTGATCTGTTTACGCAGCTGCGAGTGTTTATCCGCTTTACACCATAACGCCAGCGAGGCGCCAACCTGCCCGGCGCCAGCCATCGCCAGAATGGGAAAGAGCGAGTTAAAGCCCTGGGTTTCCATCAGCGCGAAATAGACCGGAATAAAGCCCTGATGAATGCCAAACATCACCGCAATTAAAAACAGTCCGGCCAAAATAGCGCAACCAAACGGATTGTTATTGAGGTGAATAAACAACCACGACATACCTTTAAACAGTTCGCCGCCGATCGGCATAATCACCAGGAATGTCACCGCGCCGGTAATTAATAACGTCAGCAACGACGTCAGGATCATATCGAGATTATCGGGAATGATTTTTCGCAGCTGTTTCTCAATCCAGGCACCAAATATCGCCGCCAGCAGCACGCCTATAATATTGCCGCGTGGATCAATCACCATGCCGAAGAAATCCTGCATGCCGCTGTAATAGCCAACTTTGGCGTCAGGCACATAACCGAGCACAAACAGTGAGGCGATAATGGCGCCGTTCACGCCGGTCCCACCAAAGGCTTTCTGTGCGTTGTAGCCGATCAAAATACTCAGGAAGGTAAACAGCCCTTTGCCGAACACCTTCATGTACGCCACGGTATCCAGCAGCCAGCGCGCGTGATCGCCCGGTTGATTGAGGTGAAAGATCTGCTCGATCAGCGTGGCAAAACCCAGCAGCAAACCGGCACCGATAAAACCGGGGATCAGCGGCGTAAAGATAGTGGCAAAGCAAGAGAGAAAACGGTGCAGCGCGCTGGTCTGTTTCGCCTTCATCTGCTGCTTTTGCGCGCTGGCGATGGCCTGCAGATCGCCTGGCGTCTGTTGATTGAGCAGCGCCTGCATTTTCTCCGCTGCGGTTTGTGCTTTGCCGGGACCGAGCACAATCTGCAGCTGCGCATCGCTGTCGATCACACCCAGCACTCCCGGCAGCGTTTTGAGTGTGGCGCTATCCACCTGCGTGGCATCGTTGAGCGTCAGGCGCAGACGCGTCATGCAGTTGCCGCACTGCAGCACGTTGCTGGCGCCGCCCACAGCCTGCAGGATATCGCGCACCAGACCTTCGGTAATGGCCGCCATCATTGCGCTCCTGCGTCACGTAGCGCATTGCGAATAAAGCCCTGATTCTGACTCAGCAGCGATTTCGCTTCATCGGAAGTTAATCCCGCCAGCACCATGACAATCGCGGTTTTACAATGCCCATTACACGCCGCCAGCGCCTGCTGCGCGGTGGCATCGTCACAGTCGGTGGCTTGTTTGACGATATTCACCTGGCGCTGCACCAGCTTCTGATTAGTGGCTTCCACATCGACCATCAAATTGCCGTACACCTTGCCGCTGCGAATCATCGCGCCGGTGGTGAGCATATTGAGCACCAGCTTCTGCGCCGTTCCGGCCTTCATGCGCGATGAACCGGTGACCACTTCCGGGCCCACCACCGGCGTCAACGCCACATCCGCAGCCTGCGACATCGGGCTGTTGGGATTGCAGGTTAACGCTGCGGTAAATGCGCCTTGCTGACGCGCATACGCCAGCGCGCCCAGCACATACGGCGTGCGGCCGCTGGCGGCAATCCCGACCAGCACATCGTTAGCATTGAACTGGATATCCCGCAGATCCTGCGCGCCTTGCTCAACATTGTCTTCGGCGTTTTCCACCGCCTGCAGAATTGCGGTGTGGCCGCCAGCAATCAGCCCAACAACCTGGCTGCGCGGCGTGCCAAAGGTAGGCGGACATTCGCTGGCATCCAGAATACCCAGACGACCCGACGTGCCCGCGCCGCAATAGATCAGGCGACCGCCTTTGCTGAAGGCTTGGGTGATGGCATCTACCACCTGCGCAATCTGCGGCACGATGGCTTCCACCGCCAATGCCACTTTTTTGTCTTCATCATTAATCACCCGCAGCATGGCTTCGGTGGACAGCTCATCAATGTTCTGACTGGCGGGATTACGACCTTCGGTGATCATCTGGCTGAGATCGATCTGCATGGGACACTCCGGTGAGAGAATAATTTATTCGTAAAACTATATATCACACAGAATTGTTAATTCCTCTGCTGCGCGTGATTTTTTTGCTTTTTGCCGCAGCAGGCATAAAAAAACCCGCCTAAGCGGGTTTCTGTATATGGCGGTCGCCATGAATGGCGACCCTACGACGTTATTAACTGGCGCTTTGGGTGCGCAGCTGCTGCTCGTAGGCGGCGGCCTGTTTGGTGTCGAACTGGTCTTCCCAGCGCGCGATCACCAGCACCGCCAGCGCGTTACCGATCACGTTCAGCGCGGTGCGCGCCATGTCCATGATGCGATCCACACCGGCGATAAACGCCAGACCTTCCAGCGGAATCCCCACGCTGCCCAGCGTTGCCAGCAGCACCACAAAGGAGACGCCCGGCACGCCAGCGATACCTTTCGAGGTCACCATCAGCGTCAGCACCAGAATGATCTCGTCGGTCAGCGACAGGTCAATGCCATACAGTTGGGCGATAAAGATCGCCGCGATGCTCTGATAAAGCGTTGAACCGTCGAGGTTGAACGAGTAACCGGTTGGCACCACGAAGCTGGTGATGGCTTTCGGTGCACCGTAGGCTTCCATCTTCTGCATGATGCGCGGCAGCACGGTTTCTGAGCTGGAAGTGGAATAGGCAAGAATCAGCTCGTCTTTCAGAATGCGCATCAGCGTAGTGATGCGCAGCTTACAGAAGCGCGCCACCGTGCCGAGCACCACGAAAGCAAAGAACAGAATCGCCACGTACACCAGCAACACCAGCTTGGCGAGCGGATAGAGCGAGGCAAAACCGAAGTTCGCAATGGTAACCGCAATCAGCGCAAACACGCCGACTGGCGCATAACGCATGATCATGTGCGTCACTTTAAACATGGTTTCGGAAATAGAACGGAATACCGTGACCAGCGGATCGCGATGTTCCGATGGCAGCGCCGACAAGCCCATACCAAATAGCACCGAGAAAAAGATAATCGGCAGCATGTCGCCCTTCACCAGCGAGGCGAAGATGTTCTGCGGGATCAGCGACAGAATGGTGGTGACCAGACCGTGCGGTGCGCCCTGAACGGCTTCGGTTGTGGCTTCGTATTTAGAGATGTCCACCGTTGCCAGCGTTGACATATCAATGCCGCTGCCGGGTTGGAATACGTTGGCCAGCGTGATGCCGACCACAATGGCAATGGTGGTGATCACTTCAAAATAGATGATGGTTTTGACACCAATACGTCCGAGCTTTTTCGCATCACCCACGCCAGCAATGCCGACAATCAGTGAGGAGATAACAATCGGTACCACAATCATCTTGATCAGATGAATAAAGATGTCACCCGCTGGCGTCAGAATGTTAGTGATTAACCATTCACGATCGTCGGGCTGATTATGCAGCACGGTTCCCACAATCACGCCCAAAATCAGCGCGACGAGGATTTGCCATGCAAGGGTGAACTTAAAACCTTTCATAACGCGTTATTTCCTCAGTTAAAAACCCCTTTGCTCTGCTGCGAAGGTGCAGGAGAAATGTCACACAGGGAAGTGAGCAAAAGCCCGATAAAATAGAGGGTTATTTATGACTACGTCGGTTACAGCTGTGCAGGCATTTTGCGCCTGCGGAGTGATGCAGTCTGAGTTGATACCTGCTGAACAGGGCCGAGATAAGTACCATTTTCACTACGGTAAATGCAACCCCCGGCGTGATAGCGCAAATCTTATTCAGGTTAGTAGCATAAAATGCTGACAAAGGTTAACAGCCATAACTCGCTGTTATGAAAAGTGTTAATTCGATAAGTTTCAGCATAGCTATGCAATATTGCGCAAAAAGCGGCCCGGCTCGTTTGCTTATTATTTGCACAGAAGAACCAGAAATCTCTTAGGCTTAAAGCAGAAGATCGGACTGATCGCGCGGCGTTTTGACTCCGCGTTCGTGGGGCATTTGGCGGTGATAAAAGGTCGTGATCCAGACTACAAAACAGAAACAAAGCCCTACTGCGCTCTTCAATTAACCATTGATTGACATATGATTAACATCTTCAAGGAGGTCAGCCATGAGCCAAATACACAAGCATCCCGTACCCGCTGCCATTGCAGCGAATGCTCTCATTAATGCCGATCAGTATGCGGCGCTGTATCAACAATCGGTTGACGATCCCGACACCTTTTGGGGTGAGCAAGGCAAAATCCTCGACTGGATTAAGCCTTACAGCAAAGTGAAAAATACCTCCTTTGCCCCCGGCAATATTTCAATTCGCTGGTATGAAGATGGCGAGCTAAACCTCGCCGCTAACTGCCTCGATCGCCATCTGGCCACGCGTGGCGACCATCCTGCCATCATCTGGGAAGGCGACGACGCCAGCGAAAGCAAAACCATTACCTTCCGCGAACTGCATGCGGACGTCTGCCGCTTTGCCAATGTGCTCGGCAGCCTGGGCGTGAAGAAAGGCGACGTGGTCGCGATCTATATGCCGATGGTGCCCGAAGCGGCCGTGGCGATGCTGGCCTGCGCGCGCATTGGCGCGGTGCACTCGGTGATCTTCGGTGGCTTCTCACCGGAAGCGGTCGCCGGACGCGTGGTCGATTCCAACGCCAAACTAATCATCACCGCCGATGAAGGCGTGCGTGCTGGTCGCAGCATTCCGCTGAAGAAAAACGTCGATGATGCCCTGAACAATCCGAATGTCACCACGGTGAAAAATGTGGTGGTGTTTAAGCGCACCGGTAAAGACACCGGCTGGCGCGAAGGCCGCGATCTGTGGTGGCACGATCTGGTAGCGAAGGCCAGCGATCAGCACCAACCGGTCGCCGTTGATGCCGAACATCCGCTGTTTATCCTTTATACCTCCGGTTCCACCGGCAAGCCGAAAGGCGTGCTGCACACCACCGGCGGTTATCTGGTGTATGCCGCCAGCACCTTCAAGTATGTGTTTGATTATCATCCGGATGATGTTTACTGGTGTACCGCCGACGTCGGCTGGATCACCGGCCACAGCTATCTGATTTACGGGCCGCTGGCGTGCGGCGCGACCACGCTGATGTTTGAAGGCGTGCCGAACTGGCCGAAGCCGAGCCGCATGGCGGAAGTGGTGGATAAACATAAGGTTACGCTGCTGTATACCGCGCCAACCGCGATTCGCGCGCTGATGGCCGAAGGTGATAAAGCGATTGAAGGCACCGATCGCAGCAGCCTGCGCATCATGGGTTCGGTGGGTGAACCGATCAACCCGGAAGCCTGGGAGTGGTATTACAAGAAGATTGGCGACAGCCGTTGCCCGATCGTCGATACCTGGTGGCAAACCGAAACCGGCGGCTTCATGATCACGCCATTGCCGGGTGCGACCGAACTGAAAGCCGGTTCCGCCACCAAACCGTTCTTCGGCGTGCAGCCTGCGCTGGTAGATAACGAAGGCAATCCGCTTGAGGGGGCGACCGAAGGCAACCTGGTGATCGTTGATTCCTGGCCAGGCCAGGCGCGTACGCTGTATGGCGATCACGATCGTTTCGAGCAAACCTATTTCTCTACCTTCAAAAATCGCTACTTCAGCGGTGACGGCGCGCGCCGTGATGAAGATGGTTATTACTGGATCACCGGCCGCGTTGATGACGTGCTGAACGTTTCCGGTCACCGTCTTGGCACCGCCGAGATTGAATCGGCGCTGGTGTCGCATCCGAAGATTGCCGAAGCTGCGGTGGTGGGCATTCCGCACAGCATCAAAGGCCAGGCGATCTACGCTTATATCACGCTCAACCACGGCGAAGAGCCGTCGCCAGAGCTGTATACCGAAGTGCGTAACTGGGTGCGTAAAGAGATTGGCCCGATTGCCACGCCGGATGTGCTGCACTGGACCGACTCGCTGCCAAAAACCCGCTCAGGCAAGATTATGCGTCGCATTCTGCGCAAAATCGCTGCCGGCGATACCAGCAATCTCGGCGATACCTCTACGCTGGCCGATCCGGGCGTGGTAGAGAAATTGCTGGAGGAGAAACAGTCCATCACCATGCCATAACCGGCATCGACCCGACGGAGAGTGTCAGCCTGTCCCCGGCAGGCTCCTCTCCGTCACCTTCACCTTACGCCGTATGCTTTTCACCATCGCACAACCTATATAACTAGAATATTCAGATGGTTAAATCACTTTATTGTGAGATTTCTGTCTGCCTTGCCTCTGGAGAAAATGTGATGAACGAAACCCCTGAACAGGAAGCAGTCTGGCAACAAGTCGAGAATAATCCGCGCTTTCATGAGCTGGTGCATAAGCGCCAGGCGTTTGCGCTGCTGCTCAGCGTGATCATGCTGGTGCTCTACATCGGCTTTATTCTGTTGATCGCCTTTGCGCCCGCCTGGCTCGGTACGCCGCTGCACGCGGGCACTAACGTCACGCGCGGCATTCCGATTGGCGTCGGTTTAATCGTGATGTCATTCGTGCTGACCGGCGTCTACGTGTGGCGCGCCAACGGCGAGTTTGATCGTCTGACCAAACAGATCCTGAGCGAGGTGAAATCATGAAGCGCCTGCTTTCGGTATTTTTAGCCATCGTGCCCGCCAGCGTGTTTGCCGCCGATGCCATTACCGGCGCGGTGCAACGGCAAGCCACCAACTATGAAGCCATTATCATGTTCGTGGTGTTTGTCGCCGCGACGCTCGGCATCACTTATTGGGCCTCGAAACGCACCCGCTCACGCAGCGATTACTACACCGCTGGCGGCAATATCACCGGTTTCCAGAATGGCCTAGCCATCGCCGGTGACTTTATGTCCGCCGCCTCCTTCCTTGGTATTTCTGCTCTGGTTTACACCTCGGGTTACGACGGGCTGATCTACTCGCTCGGCTTCCTCGTCGGCTGGCCGATGATCCTGTTTTTGATTGCCGAACGGTTGCGTAACCTCGGGCGCTATACCTTCGCCGATGTCGCTTCCTATCGCCTCGCGCAGAAACCGATCCGTACGTTGTCGGCCTGCGGCTCGCTGGTGGTGGTGGCGCTCTATCTGATCGCGCAGATGGTCGGTGCCGGTAAGCTGATCCAGCTGCTGTTTGGCCTCGATTACCATATCGCGGTGGTGATGGTCGGCATTTTGATGGTGCTGTACGTGCTGTTCGGCGGCATGCTGGCGACCACCTGGGTGCAGATCATTAAAGCGGTGCTGCTGCTGTTTGGCGCTAGCTTTATGGCGATTATGGTGATGAAAGCCGTTGGCTTTAGCTTCAATACGCTGTTCACCGAAGCGATGGCGGTGCACCCGAAAGGCGCGGCGATCATGCAGCCTGGCGGGCTGGTGAAAGATCCGATCTCGGCGCTCTCATTAGGTCTCGGTTTGATGTTCGGTACTGCCGGTTTGCCGCATATTCTGATGCGCTTCTTCACCGTGGCCGATGCGCGTGAAGCGCGTAAAAGCGTGTTCTGGGCTACCGGCTTTATGGGCTACTTCTACTTCCTGACTTTTATTATCGGCTTCGGCGCGATTTTGCTGGTGGGAGCGAATCCAGCCTTCAAAGATGCCAGCGGCGCGCTGCTCGGCGGCACCAATATGGCTGCGGTGCATCTGGCGAATGCGGTCGGCGGTAGCCTGTTCCTCGGCTTTATCTCGGCAGTGGCCTTCGCCACCATTCTGGCGGTGGTGGCAGGTTTGACACTGGCGGGCGCATCAGCGGTTTCACACGATCTCTATGCCAGCGTGATCCGCGAAGGTAAGGCGACGGAGCGCGATGAACTGCGCATCTCGAAGATCACCGTGCTGGTGTTGGGCGTGGTAGCGATTGCGCTGGGGATTCTGTTTGAGAAACAGAACATTGCCTTCATGGTCGGCCTGGCGTTCTCGATTGCTGCCAGCTGTAACTTCCCGATTATTCTGCTGTCGATGTACTGGTCGAAACTGACCACGCGCGGCGCGATGGTGGGCGGTTGGCTGGGACTGATCACTGCTGTGCTGCTGATGATCCTTGGCCCGACGATTTGGGTGCAAGTGTTGGGGCATGAGAAGCCGATTTATCCGTATGAGTATCCGGCGCTGTTCTCGATGCTGGCGGCGTTTATCGGCATCTGGCTGTTCTCGATTACCGACCATTCAGCACGCGGTGCGCAGGAACGTGCGCGCTTCCGTGGGCAGTTTATTCGCTCGCAGACGGGGATTGGGATTTCGCAGGGTAAATCGCATTAGTGAGGATGTTAAAAAGGTCGCCATGAATGGCGACCCTACGGATAGGGTGCGCATTGATGCGCACCTGGTTACCTCATTAGAAACGCAGTGACGCGCCAACGTACGGGCCATCGACCAGTACGTTATCTTTGCGGCTGCCTTTGTTGTTCAGCTCGATGTACTGATAACCCACACGCAGGTTCAGCAGAGAGATCGGCGTAAAGCTCAGGCCGCCCGAGGCTTCCTGGTAGCTATCCAGACGATCGGAGAAGGCTTCTGGCGCATAGTAATATTCGCCGTACAGGCCCCACATGCTGTTGAAGCTGTATTGCGCTGCGCCACCGACTGCCACGGTGAAGCCATCACGACCATCTTCCGGATGGGTGAACAGCGCTTTCGCGGTAGGAGCAATGCGGAAATCGCCCACGTCGATGTTATAGCCGAGGCCCGCACCGTAAGTGCTGCCATCGTGATCGCTGCGCAGCCAGTTGCCTTTCAGGAACAGGCCCGGTGAAGTGGTGCCGAGGCCAAGGTTCAGGTTGGTGCTATGCTCACCCACGTCAACACTGCCCTCAATTGCCTGCGCGCCGCTGCTCAGCAGTGCCAGACCCAATACGCTTCCAGTAACAAGTTGCTTTAACATGTGATTCCACTCCATGAAGGACAATTAATTCGGCGGCAAGGGTACCAGCCTGGCGACGAGAGACAACATTATTTGGAAAGCTTTACGTAAAAATGGATTACGGCGGGGGAAAAAGTGGCCCCGCAAGGCCACTCGTCAGACTAGAAACGCCAGGCTGCGCCCATAAACAACCCATCAATCGCATGTTGGGTTGTATGGCCGTGCAAACCACTGCCGAGATAGCGGTAACCTGAGCTCAACGTGAGCCAGTGTGCCGGTTGATAGTAAACACCCGCTTCAAATTGATGCAGATGATCCAGCTTATAATTGCCGATATTCGGCGACATGCTGAAATCGAAGTAAAGCCAGGTATGGCGCGCTTGTGGCAATGGAGCCATCGCGCGGATACCCGCGTTAACGCCGTAGCTGGAGGTCTTGTCGTGGTTCAACTCAGCCCAGAACAAGCCCACGCGTGGAACTACGCGCAGCTCTCCGACCGCCACGCCATAGCCCAGATTAGCGTCCAGCAACTCTGACTGATGTTTTGCTTTGACATATTCCACACCGTATTGCAGGCCTGGCGCGGTTTTTTGGCTATTGATTGCGGCAGCAAAGAAATCACTACCACCCTTTACGCCGATTTCCTGAGCGTTTACCCCAGCGGAGGCCAACAGGAGCCCCATTGCAAAATACTGACTTTTCATTTCTCGCTTCCTTATAGTTTAAGCGTGCAAACAATAAGCAAAGCGATGTGATTGCAGTATGAGCAATGACTCAAAACAAAGGCATCATGACGCCCATAATAAATGGCTCAGCAGCGGCGCAAGAATCACCGTCACGACACCTGACAGCATCATCACCAGGCTGGACACCACGCCTTCCTGCTGGCCGAGTTGGTAAGCGCGCGCGGTACCTGCGCCGTGCGACGCCGCACCAAAACCCGCGCCTTTGGCGACGCCTTGTTTGATGGCGATACGCAGAAACAGTACATCGCCCACCGCCATACCGAACACGCCGGTGATCACCACAAATAGCGCCACCAGATCCGGCTGGCCACCAATTGGCTGCGCGGCTGCCAGCGCAAACGGCGTGGTGATCGAGCGTACCGCCAGGCTGCGCTGGATGGTTTCCGGCAGCGTCAGCAAGCGCGCCAGCCACACCGAACTGCATACCGCCACCAGCGTGGCCGTCAGCACGCCCACGCTGAGCGACAGCCAGTGACGCTTGATGATTTCGAGGTTCTCATACACCGGCACGGCAAACGCCAGCGTTGCCGGACCGAGCAACCAAATCAGCCAGTGACTTTCGGCGATGTAATTTTTCCAGCTGACATGAGTGAGCAGCAGCAGCGCCACCAGCACCAACGGCGTCAAGACCAGCGGCATCAACAGTAGCGTGCGCCAGCGACGATAGAGAATCTTATTGAGGTAATAGACCAGCAGTGTAAACGCCAGACACAGCAGGCTAATCAGCAGATCATTCATGATGGGCCTGCTTGCGGGCGGCGCGCGCCAGTTCGAAGCGATATAAACGATCGACCACCAGTGAAGTCGACGCCAGTACCAGCAAGGTACTGACGCCAATCACCACGCAAATGCGCCAGCCTTCACTGCGCAGCAAATCGCTGTAATTCACTACCGCCACCACCGCTGGAATAAAGAACAGCAGCATTTCCGCCAGCAGCCAGTTAGCACCGGCTTTCACCCAGCGCAGCGGCACGATGCGCGTCATGATTAACACCAGCAGCAGCACCATGCCAACCACATTGGCCGGCAGCGGCAAATGCAGCCAGCTCACCAGTCTGTCGCTGAAAATAAACAAACCGACATACAGCACCAGCTGCAGCGGAACAAATGTACGTTGCAGGAGATCCGTTCTGCGCGGACTTAATGCCATCATTGCCTTGAACCCTGAGGAAGAATTGAGGTGCCCAGTATAAATCCGCCGCAAACTGTGAAAGAAATGAATTAAAATCATTCAAACTATGCCCAAAAGGAATGTTTATGGACGTACGTGCCTTGCGCTACTTCACTGAAGTGGTGCGACAGCAAAGCTTCACCCGTGCGGCTGAGAAGCTGTTCGTGACGCAGCCGACCATCAGCAAAATGTTGCGCCAGCTGGAAGAGGAGCTCGGCTGCACCTTGCTGCTGCGTGAAGGTCGCAAACTGCATCTTACTGATAGCGGCCAGGCGGTTTACCAGCGCGGATTGGTGATTTTGCAGGAGTTTCATCAGCTTGAGGCGCAGTTGGGTGATATCAACCAGCTGAAAACCGGCGAGCTGCGGCTGGGGATTCCGCCGATGGTCGGCATGCAGATGGCCGGATCGATCTCAGCCTTTCGCCGCCGTTATCCGGGCGTACAGCTGAAAATCTCCGAGTTCGGTGGATTAACGGCGCAGCAAGCGGTGCTGAGTGGCGCGCTCGATATCGCCCTCACCGCGCTGCCGATTGAGTCAGAACTGCCGCTCAACACGCTGGAGTTGATGCACCATCCGCTGTGCGTTCTGCTGCCGCGCACTGAACAATGGCGCAATCACCGTAAAGTGGCTTTGGCGGAGTTAGCCGAACATCCGCTACTGATCCTCAATGAAGAGTTCGCGCTGAATCGCCAGATTCGCAAAGCATTCCAACGCCAGAACCTGACGCCGACTATTGCGTTGCGCAGCGCGCAGTGGGATTTTCTCGCCGCGATGGTGCAGGCGGGCATGGGATTGGCGATTCTGCCGGAGCCCATTTGTCAGCGGCTGGATAAACAATCGCTGCTGTGGCTGCCGCTGGAATCGGAGTTGCAGTGGAGCTTAGGGCTGATTTGGCGGGAAGGCAGTTATCTGTCGCGTAGCGCCGAAGCGTGGATTGAGTGTTGTCGTGAACACTGGCCGGATAGTGCGCCGCGGCTGTCGGTGTGAAAACGGCCGCAGCGCATTTATGTAGATAGGCCGCCATGAATGGCGACCTTACGTTTGTGTGACTGGCTGCTATTCCTCTTTCTCTATCAGCAGCGCTTCCAGCAGATCGAGATCGTGCAGCAGTTTCTGCATCGTCTCGTTGGAGATCTCCTGCGTGGCGCGCAGATGATAAACCTCGGCACGCTCGGCACGCAGCGCATTGAGGCGGAAGCGACGTTCGAGGTTTTCGGCAAATTGCGCCTGTTCGATATCGTTTTTGCCCTCCGCGCGGCGACGCAGATTACCAATCACGCGCAGGCTGACCTCTTTCAGCAGTTCAGGATCGATGTTCTCTTCGGTGTCGGTTTCGAGGCGCTGCTCCATTTTATGCAGGCTCTCAATCGCCACGCCCGCCATCGCAGCACGCGCAAACTGAATCTCACGACGATGGCCGACCTTATCGATGCTCTCAACGTCACGCAGCAGAATCGGCAAGATCACCACACCAACCAGCAGCGACACTAAAATCACGCCGGTGGCGATGAACACCAATTCATAGCGCGCTGGGAACGGATCGCCGTTGCTGAGGAACAGCGGAATCGACAGCACACCAGCCAGCGTGATGGCGCCGCGAACCCCGGCAAAAGAGGCAATCAGCAGCTCACGCAGCGAGTAGTTGGTAAACTCCAGCGGCTTCTTCTTCAGCAAGCGCATGCTGGTGCGCTTCATGATCCACAACCAACCGAAACGCACCACCATCAGCGCGGCATACACCAACAGAACGTCGGTAAACAGCATCCACAGTTCGACGTTAGGATCGGCGTTGGCCTGCGCAATCGAGGTGGAAAGGATGTCGGGCAGTTGCAGGCCGAGCATCAGGAACACCATGCCGTTGAACACGAACTCCAGCATCTGCCACACGCTGTTCGCACGCAGACGCATCGCCAGCGGTGCCTGGCGGATAATGCCAGAACGCGTGATGGTCATACCGGCGGCGACGGCGGCGAGGATGCCCGACACGCCAAGGTGTTCCGCAATCAGGTACGAGGCGAACGGTAACAGCAGCAGCAGCACGGTTTGTGTTGCCGGGTCATCACCGCTCCAGCGGCTCAGCAGACGCAGTGAGCGGCCATACAGCCAGCATATCGCCACACCAGCAACCAAACCGCCGACCGCCACTTTGAGAAACTCGACGCTGGCGCCGCCCCACGTGAACACCATGGTGCCCATCGCCACCGCGACGGCAAACTTCAGCGATACCAGACCCGATGCATCGTTCATCAGGGCTTCGCCCTGCACAATCGACATGATTTTTTTCGGGATGCGCCCTTCACCGACAATGCCGGACAGCGCCACGGCATCGGTTGGCGACAGCACCGCCGCCAGCGCAAAGGCGGGAATCAGCGGAATCCCCGGCACCAGCCAGTAAATCAGGTAGCCAATCCCGACCACGGTGATCAGCACCAGAACCAGCGCCAGCCCCATGATTTCGCGACCGTGATGCAGGAACTCGTTAATCGGCGTTTTCCAGCCATCCGCGAACAGCAGCGGTGGAATGAACAGCACAAGGAACAGCTCCGGATCAAAATCGACATGCAGGCCGAAGACTGGAAATGCGAGCAGTGCACCGGCGGCAATTTGTACCAGCGGCAGGGGAATTTGAAACGGCAGAATACGTGCCGCCACGCTGGAGAGTGAAACCACCAGCGTCATGATGAGAATAGTAAAGAAGATTTCCATGCTTTCCTTAGGCGAATCAATTTCATTAAAGCGATGTTGTTGCGTGGGAAAGTGTAAAACAAAACGCCGCACAGCGGGGCAACCCGATGTGCGGCGTGGGGCAGAAAGAGAATAATCTCGAAATTTATTCGCTTTAAAGTCAGATGGCCCAGCCACCGGCATAGAACGCCACCAGCGCGACAGCAATCACCACGGTGCCAACGTTCAGCTTGCGCCACTCGCCAGCAAACAAACGACCAATCACCAGTGAAGCGAAGCCGAGCATGATGCCAGTGACGATGTTGCAGGTCAGCACGATGAACACTGCGGTCAGCAAGCCGGACATCGCATCAACGAAGTCGTTGAAGTCGATTTTTGCCACGTTGCTCAGCATCAGCAGGCCAACGTACATCAATGCTGGTGCCGTCGCGTAAGCGGGAACCAGATAGGCCAGCGGTGACATAAACAGAATCACCAGGAACAGCAAACCCACCACAATCGCCGTCAGACCGGTTTTCCCGCCCGCCGCCGTTCCTGCCGCCGATTCGATGTAGACCGCAGCCGGCGAAGCGCCGACCAGACCAGCGAACAGGCTGCTGACGGAATCGGTGGTCAGCGCACGACCGCCGTTGATGATCTGCCCCTCTTTGTCCAGCAGATTCGCCTGCCCCGCTACCGCGCGAATGGTGCCGGTGGCATCAAAGACGGCGGTCATCACCAGCGCCAGCACGCTCGGCAGCACCACAGGTTGCAGCGCGCCCATGATATCAAGGCTAAACATCGCCGATTGCCCGTTGGCATCCTTCAGGCTCGGCATAGCGAACAGACCTTGATAGGTCACCGCCGGATCGAAAATCAGGCCAAGAATCGAGATGGTGATGATGGTCAGCAGAATGCCGCCCGGCACGCGGCGTTTTTCCAGACCGAAAATCGCTGCCAGGCCGACCAGCGACATGATCACCGGAAATGACGCGAACTGACCCAGCGCCACCGGCAAGCCCGCAGCCGGGTTTTTCACCACCAAACCAATACCGTCCGCGGCGATCAGTAGCAGGAACAAGCCGATACCGACACCGGTTCCGTGCGCCACGCCCATCGGCAAGTTACGCAGAATCCATGCGCGGATGCCGGTGACCGAAATCAGCGTGAACAGTAAGCCCATCAGGAACACTGCGCCAAGCGCCACCGGCACGCTAATGTGCTGGCCAAGCACCAGGCTGAAAGCGGTGAACGCGGTCAGTGAGATGGCGCAACCAATCGCCATTGGCAGGTTGGCCCACAAGCCCATGATAATCGAGCCAAAACTGGCGACTAAACAGGTGGCGACGAACACCGCCGTTGGCGAGAAGCCCGCTTTGCCCAGCATGCCGGGCACCACGATGACGGAATACACCATCGCCAGAAACGTTGTCAGACCCGCCAATACTTCCTGACGCACGCTGCTGCCGCGTGCAGAGATATTGAACCAGGCGTCCAGTTTTCCACTGGCCGGGCGCGATTCGCCAGACATAATTCTTCCTCAATATTTTTGTGATGTGAGTCGCCGCGCGGCGCACGTTTGCTGTTCCCTGATGGCGGATTTTTATGATGAAAATCCAGGCAAACGTTTACGTCGCCGCGTATTCCAGGCCGTAAAAGGGGACGCGGAAAAAAGGCAAACGATTATCTGGCGTTTGCCATGGGGTTTTCAACTACTAATCGCGGGCATGACAGGATAAATTCAGGCATCCGTCCCGTAGGGTCGCCATTCATGGCGACCTGGCTGAACTTAGCGGCTCAACTCAATCGCGCCACCCTGCTGGATCGCACGTTGCCAGGCAGCGCGCTGCTGCATGGTTTCCAGCCAGCGGGCGGTGGCGGGCGTATCGCGCAGTGAACCCCGCAACTGCAGCGCCAGCAGCGGGAAGCTCATCTGCACATCGGCGATGCTAAAACGTGAACCGGCAAAAAATGGATGCTGCGTGAGATGCTCTTCAATCACGCTGCCGTGCAAAGCCAGCTGCTTATTAAGCCAGGCTTTCTGAATCCCTTTACTCAGTGCGATGCCAGCCGGACGCAGCAGCCACGGCACCGGCTTTTTGCCAAACTGCGCAAACACCAGCTTCATTACCAGCAGCGGCATCAGCGATCCTTCCGCGTAATGCAGCCAGTAACGCGCCTGAATCTGTTCATCTTCATGACTCAACGCCAGCTGATGCTCGCTGTCGTATTTGAGTTGCAGGTATTCGAGAATCGCGCCTGACTCGGCAATCACGCGATTGCCGTCGGTAATCACCGGTGATTTCCCTAGCGGATGCACTTTCTTTAAGGAATCGGGGGCCAGCAGAGTGTTTTCACGTTGATAGCGTTTGATTTGGTAAGGCACCGCGAGCTCTTCCAGTAGCCATAACACGCGATGCGAGCGGGAGTTTTCCAGATGGTGAACGGTGATCATACGGTTTCCTTGCCGGTAAAAGTGTTCCGCCAAGTATAGTCGATCAGCGTTTTTGCTCGTCTTGTTCCGGATCGAGTAGCACCGCGCCCGAACCTTGCTCGCCCAGGCGGTCACCCGGATTGCGTAGCGGACAATCGCGCATCGATAAACAGCCGCAGCCAATGCAGCCATCCAGATCGTTACGCAAGCGCGTCAGGGTTTCGATGCGTTTATCCAGCTCCTCGCGCCAGTGTTGCGTCAGCGCGTCCCACTCATGCGTCGACATGCGCTTATTGGCCGGCACATGCGTCAGGCTGTCGCTCACCGTCGCCAGCGGAATACCGATACGTTGCGCAATTTTGATGATGGCCACGCGACGCAGCACGTCACGGCTGTAGCGGCGTTGATTGCCGCCGTTGCGCGAGCTGAAAATCAATCCTTTGGTCTCATAGAAGTGCAGCGCCGACACCGCCACGCCGCTGCGCTTCGCCACTTCGCCCGGCGTTAAAACCGGCTTCGGGTAATTGCGTTCTTTTTTCATTTAGGGCCTTTACCTCAAGTTAACTTGAGGAATTATACTCGCACCCCAGCAAAACTTCGAATTTCTCACCAGGCAAAAAACATCAGAAGGATGAGGCTATGATGCAACAGGAAATCATTCATTCGCTGTCCAACTGGATCGATCAGAATCTGGATAAAGCGCTGTCTATTGATGAAGTCGCGGCAAAATCAGGTTACTCAAAATGGCACCTGCAGCGTATGTTCCGTGCCGTCACGAAACAAACGCTGGGTGGCTATATTCGCGAACGTCGTCTGACGCTGGCCGCTGAAGCGCTGCGTCAAACTCAGCGTCCGGTGTTCGATATCGCGATGCAATACGGTTATGACTCGCAGCAGACCTTTTCGCGCGTGTTCCGCCGTCAGTTCTCGCAAACGCCAACCGCTTATCGTCACACTATGCGTCGTCAGGCGATGATTCAGCGTCCGCGCTTGCTCAGTTTTGACTGTGCAGACAACAACATGACCAGTTTTGCCCAGCGTACAACCGGCGAGTGCTGCCCGGTTAGCTAACCTTTTCTGCGCGCCCCTTGCGGGCGCACCTCGCTTTTCCTGCCTGCTTTTCCCTCCAGTTCGATAAAAATCTTTCTACCATACCAGGTATAAATTTTGTTCAAAATTTAAAATCGAGTGATATAATGTGAGCCAAGTCACACTTTCCTGTATTCAGTAAGACGGCCTGAAGGACTTCCCTGACCTTCCTTCTTCGCCGCCAGTGATGTCGATTGAATGTCGGGGATATCACTGATTCTAAGAGGTTTTTGCAGATGGCCACCTTAACCACCAGTCTGATTGTTATGCGCTGGGAACTCCTGAGTGCGGTAATGATGTTCTTCGCCAGCACCATGAAAATTCGACTGCGTCAGAACAGTCATCACGTGATGGCGCTGCTGTGCGGTGGCATTGGCGTGGGTATGTCCTGCTGGTTTGTCACTGGCCTGCTCGGTATCACGCTGAGCATGGAGAATCTGCATAACTTTATGGAAATCTCCAAAAACGCCTTTATTGAAGTGATGAGCCAGACGCCAACCGATTGGCCAATGCCTTAATCGCTGCCAATAAAAAACCCCGCCGAAGCGGGGTTTTTTATTTTGCTGTGTGATACTTAAATTTTCTTCAATACGGCCGGAATGGTCACTTCCGTCACCGTGATGCCCGGTATCTTCGTACCGCGACGATCCTGAATCCACATATCACCCATCATCTGATTGAGCCCGCGATCCAGACCGGTCACCAAACCCGCGCCTGGCGTAAAGGTCAACTCGCCGAAGTAGATCTGCTCTTTATCAATGTACCAATCCACGCGCACATAATCGAAATCACTCGCCAGCTTTTTACTCAACGCCAACGCGTGCTGCAACGAGGCCATTTGTGGCGTCACGTCCAGGCCGGTATCACGAATTTTGTGATACGCCTCGTTGAGGTTGTTGACGTAAAAGTTCATCGACAACAGCGGATTGCAGCGGTTGTAGATCACCTGCAACACATACTCAAAGCTGCCGTCGCGCTTGTTGAACATGTGGAACTTGTAATCAATCGGCGCCGATTTACCATCGCCAATGTACTGCTCCACCAGAATGCGTGGCTTGATGTAGCGATAGTGAATCTCACGCGCTTCGTTGGCGAAATCGGTCTTCAGCCAGCGATGGCAGTCGCTAATAATCTGCTGCTTCTTCAGCGCATCCGGCTCTTCCAGCAGAATCTCCACCATGTTAGAGGCGTGATTCGGCTTGATGACGGTATTTTTCCAGCTCGGCAGCGTGTGCAAAGAGCTTGGATCGCTGGTCTCGTACACCAGCGGGATCAGGTATTCGCTGCCCACTTTCTCGGCGATATATTCGCGCACCGAATACTTGTCCGATAGACGACCATACATCTGATAATCGCCATGGATGAATTTGCGGTACAGCACCTTCTCGTTAAACACTTTCGGCTCACGCAAATTGGGCAGTTTGCGGAACTTATGAAAATAGTAGATACGATCCTGGTATGCCCAGGGCATCTTCTTGATGAAGTACTGCACGCTTCTTCTGAGTTCATCTTTCAACTTGAGCATATCTGACCTCATTTGTAGGTTTTGTAGTTGAGTGAGGAAACCTGGATTTTTTGGATGACGCCGTTTTTGAAGAAGTAATTCATTACGGTAAGAGACAGCAATTCTGAGATGAAAACGCTCCATGCGGCACCCATGATGCCGTAGCCCTGGATCAGCCACCACGACAGCGGCAAGCTGATCACCATCAGGCAAACAATTTTCTTCAACAGATAATTAAACCCGCCTTCTTTGACCATGTAGCGATACGCTACGGTCCCCATCGCCGAAAAGCAGGTCGCTAACGACAACAACGTAATGAGACTTCCTGACTGTGTGTACTCGTGACCATATAAAGCGATGATGATTTTTTCGCCGTACATCGCGATCACCGCTAACAACAACAATGAAACACCCATGACATAACCATTAAGCCGTGCTGTCAGCTTGATGGCGGCTTCTCCACGCTCGCGGAAGATTTCCGAAAAGCAGGAAGTGATGATGGCGACCGGGATGAAAATCCAGGAAGCCGAAATGGTATTGGCGGCGGCGAACAGCCCGAGATCGCGCGCCGAGGCGATGCCCGCCAGGAACATCTGTGCCGCTTTCACCTGCACCGAGATAAAGATGCTGGAGATGGCCAGCGGTAATCCGGCGTACAGCAAATAGCGCAGATAGGTGTTGCGCTTATCCTGCGGCGGCGCCACGTCCTGATTTTCGCGGTAAAAGTTAAAACGCTTAATGACATACGGCACCAGCGTGACGGCGACAATCGATACGGTCAGCCACAGCGGATTGAGGTGCAGCCAGGCAATGGCAAAACTTAAGCTGAAGCCCAGCAGCAAACCGACAGAGTTGGCGATGGTATTCAGTCGCGACGCTAAGCGCGCATTGTTGTAGACACTGAAGGTGTCCTGCGTCACGAAAACCGAAGAGATAAACGAGGCCAGTGCAAAAGCGAGGAAGTTTTCCTGCATGTTGTACCAGACCCAAATCAAGACGGGCAGCGATGTCAGCAACAGCAAAACCATGCGCATGTTGCGCGCTACGGTCATCAGGCGCAGCCCTTTTGGCGCACTCTTACTGATACGTTTAAACAGGATGGTTTCCGTACCGAAAATCGCCACGGTCTGCACCATGGAAAATAGCGAGGTCGAAAACGCCATTTGGCCAAAGATGGTTGGACCAAAGGATTTTGCCACGTAGGAGGTCACAAATATGACGCCGAACACGGAGACGATCTTTTCAGACATCATCCAGGCGGCATTAGACATTACGCTCAATTTCATTGACTGATCCTTAGTATTACGAACTACAACAACTTTCGGTACAACGTCCTTGAAATGAATTAACAAGCGCTCAGTGGGCCTGACTTAATTTATTACCTTCAAACCAAACTGGTCCGAAAAATGAGACTCGCGTCAGCAATTAGGAATTATATTCAGGAAAATTCCGATTATATCCGGTGCGAAACTCGGTGGATGTAAACGATTTCAGCTTAAATTCTAAGCAAAGGTTTACTGGCACACCCTGACATTTCTGCAAGTGGTTTATGCCGATTTTCCAATGAATGTAGTATTTTTCTGCATTTGGGATGGAGAGAATTTATATCAAAAACCTAAAGCCAGGAAGGCGTTCAATGCCATTCGGAATAAAATAAGATTTATCCCATGATGATATTTCTTCTAAATATCTTAATTTAACCCTCGCAATTCAAATCGCGCACTTTAATACTGAATTAATAGTGTTTTTGCAGTGCCAGATATTAATACAGTAATTCTCATCCACTAATTGATAAGAAAGGTAATAGCATTTATGAGAAAGTCACGATATAGCGAAGAGCAAATCACAAATGCCATTAAAGCTTCTGAAACGGGAGTGAAAGTCAGGGAGATTTGTGAGGAGCTTGGCATTTCCGAGGCCACTTTCTATAGCTGGAAGAAGAAGTTTTCTGGGCTCTCTTCCGAGGAAGGTCGCAAAATCAAGGAGTTGGAAGATCAGCTTCTTAACCTCACGCGTGAACTGCAATCTCTGAGTTCCGATAAAGAGATGCTGCAAAGCGTATTGAAAAACTTCTTTACCACGAATGAAAAGCGTCAGGCGGTTAACTTTCTGCAAACGACATTCGACATAGGTACCCGTCGTAGCTGCCGTTTACTGGATATTAGCCGCAGCGTTTATCATTATCCTGCAGGAACAGATAATCGCTAACACCATTAAGGCCGATGTTATTTGACTTAATGCTGAGATTTGTTCTTACCAGAAGATATGAAGATCATTTAATACGGCGTTCACAACATAACAATTCGCTCCAATTTTTCCTGATGAATACCATCGCGGAATTGCTTCCTTTTTTGCGGTAAAATAGATTCACATCAGCAAAAGTCTCTCTATTCAAGCCATTCAAACGAAGTCCAATCTCATTTCGGTGAGATTGGCGCTTCAATTATTACTTTACCAACATTAATCATCAGCCCTGAATGCAGACAATTCTGTTAAGCATTAATGAACAACGCCGTGTAACCGCTCACACATAACCTCTGTTTTTAACTGGATCTACTCCTGGATTCATTCATCATTCGGTTGACGCGCGTAGACCATAATTTCTCATCTTGCCGCCAGGAATAATCCTGATAAGAAAGGTTATCGAGCCTAAACAATAACAGCCAAAAAGCGGGAGATAAGTTAAATTACCGCACCCTATTCATCGTTACGCTTAATGGTTTTTTGCCAACGGTTAATGGAATCTTTCTTAACAACGCCCTATTCCCTTAAGCAAAAAGTGGCTTTCGAGTGCCAATCTTCAGTGCCAAACGGCAATAAACGGTAGGTTAGATGCATGTTTTTCCGCCTTAACGCGCCGGTTTTTTCCGCTTTAGGGCCTGCTATAGCCAGGAAGAACGAGGATTTATGAAGGTTTAGTGCGCCTTAATACGGCCAAACACTGTCGCGCGGGACGCAGCGGCATGTCTGTTTATGACAAATCAGGGCTGAAAAAGCGGCTGAAATTAGCCGAAAAGTTATATCAACGGCCTGGTCAGCGTCAGAAAGCAGGATTAGATGCGTGAAAGGGGTTAGTCAAATTCTTAAAATACAGCGGAGTACGCTGCCGAAATGATTTTTCAGCAGCGCTCATTGATGACTTATACCGCTGTAATATGCGGCTGGGGTTTAATGCGCATCGCGTAGATTACGCCAACAATCAAACAGCCAATGCCGACCGCAGTTAACAGCGGCGGCCAGCTTTGTCGCCAAAGGAATGTCCACAGCAATCCGGCTAAGGTTTCGAACACAATCAGCGGCCCCATGATCACCGTCGGCACGCGTTGGCTGGCAGCATTCCAGCAGAGTGTGCCCAGCCATGAGCAAATCAGCCCGATACCTAACATTAATAATAGAAAGCGTTGCGGCTGCGGCCCGAAGGGCAGCGCAAACGCAGGTTGCTGCCAGTGGAGCTGCACGCAGACCAATAGATAGAACACCAATGCCAGCGGCAGCGTCACCAAACCTTGTGCCGTCGCCCAGCTGGAGGGCTTGTGTTGGGGATGCGCGCGTAACCATAGACCATTACGCAGCGGATACCATGTCCAGCATGCCACCGCCAGAACCGCTAACCCTAAACCGGTGAGATAGCGCGACCAATCAAAATCGGGACCTTGCGTCTGAAGTTCGGCGGCATTCACGCAAGCCAAGCCTGCGGCAATAATCAGCAAAGCCGGCGTCAATTTGCGCCACGGCAAGCGCCCCTCAAGATGGCCATAACAGAGATTAGCCGTCACGGTAATCACCACCGGCAAGGTGCCGATAATCATGGTCGAAATGGGCGCGCCGGTGCGTTGAATCGCGCTGGCGAGAAACGCGTAATAGAGTAAATTGCCAATCAGCGACAGCTTCAGCGCTTCAATCCAATCTTTGCGCGCCAGCTGACGCAAACGACGGCGATCCAGCCAGGCCAGCGGCAACACCACCAATCCAAAGGCGACGTAGCGTCCGGCCGATTGCAAAGTGCCCGGATAATCCGGTATCAGCAGCGGACCCACAAAGATCAATCCCCACATCAATCCCGCTGCCAGCGCAAACAGTATTCCAGCAAACATAAACTCTTCCTTTATATGCATTCCGCTGCAGTGTGACGCAGGCGGAAGCGAAAGGCTTGTAGCAGATTGCGGTTAGCGTGAAGGGAACACTTGTTTTTGATAGCGGCCCGGCGTGATGCCGTAGCGATGCGCGAAGGCGCGGGTGAGATGTGCCTGATCGGTAAGGCCGACCGATGCCGCAACGGTTGCCGCACTGTCGCCGCGCGCCAGCTGCTGTTTTGCGGCGAACAAACGAAAAGCCATCAGCATTTGATGCGGCGTGACGTGGAAGTGTTGTTTGAAACTGCGCAGGAAATGCCACGGCGACAGTGATGCCAGTGCAGCAAGTTCTTCAAGCCGCACCGGTTCGGCGAGGTTTTCACGCAAATAGTCTCGAACCGCATCAAAGCGATGCGCGCCTTCGTTAGGTCGCTGCTGTCCCTGACGCGCCAGTGGACGCATCAACTCCAGTAGTTCGAGCAAAATGCTTTCGCGCTCCAGCGTAGTTTCCGCCTGCCACATCTGCGCCAGCAGTTGCGAGAACGGCTGTGCCAGACGCGCATCGGTGCGCAGTGCATCGGTGAACCACCAATCACGATCGCCACTCAGACGATCCATTTCTCGCGGATCGATATAGATCATACGATAGCGCCAGCCTTCGTCGCAGGCAGATTCACCTGTATGAAGTTCGTCGGGATTCATCATCACTAACGAATGCTGCGGCGCGGTGTAATTGGCGCCGCGATAGCGAAAACGCTGGGCGCCGGACTCAATTGTGCCGATGCCAAAGGCTTCATGGGTATGGGGTTCAAAAGCGTAGCGGGAGATGTGCGCCTGATACAGCTCGATGCCCGGCAGCTCAGCGAAATGCTGAAACTGCGCACGATCTTGCTCACAAGGAAAGATTTCAGGAACCACCTTCACAACACACCTCCGATTTAAAAGCGCTTATAAGCATGCGCGGCAGTGGCGATAAATGCAAAGGTGAATTGCTTTACCTCTGCGCGTCGGCAATCCACACTGAGGCTTCAAACTTAGGAGAGTGAAATGGCGAATCGAGTCGTAGTTGTGGTGGATATGCAAAATGGCGTGCTGGCAACGCCGCGTTTTGATCGTGCCGGACGCTGTGAGCGAATCAATCAGTTAACCGCTGCGGCCGATCAGGTGATCTTCATCCAGCACGTTGGGCCAGGTTTAGAGGTTGATTCAGCTGGTTGGGCGATTGTGCCCGAGTTGCAGCAGCCATCCAACGCCATCTTCATTAATAAGACCGCCTGCGATAGTTTCTGGCAAACCGATCTTGCCGCTCAACTCGACCAACTGGACATTAAAAACTTCGTCATTTGCGGCTGCGCGACCGATTACTGTGTCGATACCACCATCAAAGTCGGCGCCAGCCTCGGCTATCACATCACCGTCGCCGCCGATGCGCATACCACCGCCGACCGAACGTATGTTTCCGCGCAGCAGCAAATCAATCAGCACAACGAAGTGTGGGCCGATTTGATTATGCCGGGCAATCCGGTGCTGGTGCGTGAGACGGAAGCGTTATTGCGGGAATGGCGACCGCATTAGAGGTTCTGCTATTGAAAACTTCTGACAAGTGTCAATAATAGAGTATGACATTTGTCAGACCTGGAGAATCTTATGAGAGCCTACATTCCTGATGGCAAATCACATGACAACGCACTTTGGCGCTTTGCTGGCTTACCGCCACGCGGACTGGAGCTAACTCGCATGCTTGAGGCTGGCTTGCCGGTCGCGGTGATAGATGACATTCGTCATTGGTCGGCGATGAGCAGAGCCGAGATCATGAAGGTCACTGGCATCAATGAGCGAAATATTGCCCGCCGTAAAAGCGCAGGTAAAAGCTTGTCACCCGATGAGAGCGAACGCATAGCCCGCTTCGTCCGAGTGATGGATGCAGCCGTTCAATTGTTTGGTGGTAATAAAGAAGATGCTACGCAATGGTTAAGCAGGCCGGTCAAAGGATTAGGCAACATTGCACCTATTACCTTGCTAGCCACTGAAAGCGGCGCACTGGATGTGCTCGATCTGATTGGCCGTTTGGAGCATGGTGTCTTCTCGTGATTTTCTATCGGCTAACCAAAACGCTATACGCTTCTGAAGCTTGGACCGGAAACGGTGCGAAACAGTACGGTGGCCGCTGGAATCACAAAGGCCACCCAACCATTTATGTCGCGACCTCGGTTTCACTTGCCGCGCTTGAAGTGCTGGTGCACGTTTCGAACGAGTCGATTTTGGATGAGTACACCTTATTCAGCATCGAGATTCCTGACGATGAGGTCTCCTATATTGCAGAAGATTTTTTGCCTGCTGATTGGCGCCAGGATCCGGCTCCGGTTTCAACTATGGATTTGGGCACAGGTTGGCTGCAATCAAGAGAAGGTGCAGCACTGATCATCCCTTCAAGTATTATTCCAATGGAAAATAATGCGATATTGAACCCGGAGCATCCGGTATTTGAGAGTTATCTGTCGAGCGTAAAAAAGTTACCGTTTGCATTCGATAAACGATTGATAAAATAAAAAAATATTCTCTTTTGAATAACAAAGAGCCCCGCATTGCGGGGCTCTTAACAGATACGACGTTCTGTATTTTTAGAACGGAATATCGTCGTCAAAATCCATTGGCGGTTCGTTGTTGGCTGGCGCGCTCTGCTGCTGTGGACGCTGTTGCGCACCGCCGCTGAACTGGTTACCACCGCCCTGCGGCTGCTGTTGTGGCTGCTGTGGCTGGCCCCAACCGTTGTTATTGCCGCCGCCCTGGCCGCCCGAAGGTGCGCCACCTGCGTTCGCGCCCTGCTGACGTCCGCCCAGCATCTGCATGGTGCCGCCAACGTTAACTACCACTTCAGTGGTGTATTTTTCCTGGCCGGCCTGATCGGTCCATTTGCGGGTACGCAGCTGGCCTTCGATGTAAACCTGAGAACCTTTACGCAGGTATTCGCCAGCCACTTCCGCCAGCTTGCCGAACAGCACAACGCGGTGCCATTCAGTGATCTCTTTGTTTTCACCGGTTGTCTTGTCGCGCCAGCTCTCTGACGTGGCCAGCGTAATGTTGGCTACCGCGCCACCATTTGGCATGTAGCGCACTTCCGGATCCTGACCCAGATTCCCGACTAGAATCACTTTGTTTACGCCACGACTGGCCATGTTGCTGTCTCCCGATGAGTTGATGCTAAAAGTCTAAGCGAAAAATTGTATCACGTCACATTAGCGTGTGCCCACTTTAGAGCGGGATTCCAAAATTTATCGGCGGACAGATTAGCAAAAACACTGGATATTTATTCAGTTTATTTTTTGTGCCATAATGGACCGTTTCTGCTGGTCGTGCTGGCAAGGCATGGCGAGTGTTGTTCAATCCGGGAAAGGTGAATGGATAAGATCGAAGTCCGCGGTGCTCGCACCCATAATTTGAAGAACATCAACCTGATCATCCCTCGCGATAAGCTCATTGTGGTTACCGGTCTGTCAGGTTCCGGTAAGTCTTCGCTGGCGTTTGATACGCTGTATGCCGAAGGCCAGCGTCGCTATGTCGAGTCGCTTTCGGCCTATGCGCGCCAGTTTCTTTCATTAATGGAGAAACCGGACGTTGACCATATTGAAGGTCTTTCGCCCGCCATCTCCATTGAGCAGAAATCGACTTCGCATAACCCGCGTTCCACCGTCGGCACCATTACTGAAATTCATGACTATCTGCGCCTGCTGTTTGCACGCGTGGGTGAGCCGCGCTGTCCAGATCACGACGTTCCACTGGCGGCGCAAACCGTGAGCCAGATGGTTGATCAGGTGCTGTCGCAGGAAGAAGGCCGTCGTCTAATGCTGCTGGCGCCAGTGGTGAAAGATCGCAAAGGCGAACACACCAAAACGCTGGAAAACCTCGCCGCGCAAGGCTACATCCGTGCGCGTATCGATGGCGAAGTGTGCGATCTGTCGGATCCGCCGAAACTGGAGTTGCAGAAGAAACACACCATCGAAGTGGTGATTGACCGCTTCCGCGTGCGCGACGATCTGGCAACGCGTCTGGCCGAATCCTTCGAGACCACGCTGGAACTGAGCGGTGGCACGGCGATCGTCGCCGATATGGATGACACCAGCGCCGAAGAGATGCTGTTCTCAGCTAACTTTGCCTGCCCGATTTGTGGCTACAGCATGCGTGAACTCGAACCGCGCCTGTTCTCGTTCAACAATCCGGCCGGCGCCTGCCCGACCTGTGATGGACTGGGCGTGCAGCAATATTTCGATCCCGATCGTGTGGTGCAAAATCCCGAGCTCTCGCTGGCGGGCGGCGCCATTCGCGGCTGGGATCGCCGTAACTTCTACTACTTCCAGATGCTGCGCTCGCTGGCTGAGCATCTGCAATTCGATGTCGAAGCTCCGTTCAACAGCCTGAGCGACAACGCGCGCAATGTGATTCTGTACGGTTCCGGCAAAGAGAATATCGAATTCAAATACATCAACGATCGCGGTGACACTTCGGTGCGCCGCCATCCGTTTGAAGGCGTGCTGCACAACATGGAGCGCCGTTATAAAGAGACGGAATCCAACGCGGTGCGTGAAGAGCTCGCGAAATTTATCAGCAACCGCGCCTGTGCCAGCTGTGAAGGTACGCGCCTGCGTCGTGAAGCGCGCCATGTTTTTGTCGAAGACACCAACCTGCCGACCATCTCAGAAATGAGCATTGGTCATGCGATGGATTTCTTCGCCAACATGAAGCTGAGCGGCCAGCGTGCGCAGATCGCGGAAAAAATCCTGAAGGAGATTGGCGATCGCCTGAGCTTCCTGGTGAACGTCGGCTTGAATTACCTGTCGATGTCGCGCTCGGCGGAAACGCTCTCCGGCGGTGAAGCGCAGCGTATTCGTCTGGCCAGCCAGATTGGTGCCGGTTTGGTTGGCGTGATGTACGTGCTGGATGAACCGTCCATCGGCCTGCATCAGCGCGATAACGAACGCCTGCTCGGCACGCTGATTCACCTGCGCGATCTCGGTAATACCGTGATTGTGGTGGAGCACGATGAAGATGCGATTCGTGCCGCTGACCACGTGATCGATATCGGTCCGGGCGCCGGCGTGCACGGTGGTCAGGTGGTTGCTGAAGGCGATGTGCACGCGATTATGGCGAATGAAAATTCCCTGACCGGCCAGTTCCTCAGCGGCAAACGTGAAATTGCGATCCCTAAACAGCGCGTCAAAGGCGATCCAGCCAAAGTGCTGAAACTCACCGGTGCGCGCGGTAACAACCTCAAAGATGTCACGCTGACGATTCCGGTCGGCTTGTTTACCTGCATCACCGGCGTGTCCGGCTCGGGTAAATCAACTCTGATCAACGATACGCTGTTCCCGATTGCGCAGCGCCAGCTCAATGGCGCTACCACCATCGAAGCCGCGCCGTATCGTGAGATCGCCGGTCTCGAGCATTTCGATAAAGTGATCGATATCGATCAAAGCCCAATTGGCCGTACGCCGCGCTCCAATCCCGCGACCTATACCGGCATTTTCACGCCGGTACGTGAGCTATTCGCCGGTGTACCGGAAGCGCGTTCACGCGGCTACAATCCGGGCCGCTTCAGCTTCAACGTGCGCGGCGGACGCTGCGAAGCCTGTCAGGGCGATGGCGTGATCAAGGTAGAAATGCACTTTCTGCCGGACATCTACGTGCCGTGCGATCAGTGCAAAGGCAAACGCTATAACCGCGAAACGCTGGAGATCAAATACAAAGGCAAGAGCATCCACGAAGTGCTGGATATGACCATCGAAGAAGCGCGCGAGTTCTTTGATGCGGTGCCGGCGCTGGCGCGTAAGCTGCAAACGCTGATCGATGTTGGCCTGTCGTACATCCGCCTCGGTCAGTCGGCGACCACGCTCTCGGGCGGTGAAGCGCAGCGCGTTAAGCTGGCGCGTGAGCTGTCTAAACGTGGCACCGGCCAGACGCTCTATATCCTTGATGAGCCGACCACCGGTCTGCACTTTGCGGATATTCAGCAACTGCTGGAAGTGCTGCATCAGCTACGCGATCAGGGCAACACCATCGTGGTGATTGAGCACAACCTCGACGTGGTGAAAACCGCAGACTGGATTGTCGATCTTGGCCCGGAAGGCGGCAGCGGCGGCGGTGAAATCCTGGTATCCGGTACGCCAGAAACGGTGGCGGAGTGTGAAAAATCACACACGGCGCGTTTCCTTAAGCCAATGTTGAAGAAGTAATTTTCGCCCAGGCCCGCCATTGCGGGCCTGATTTTTTTCTGCCGAATTCCGCAACGAAATGCAGGAACAGGCAAGAATCAGACAACTTCAGGCATATACGCATTCCATCCTGCTGACTATCCTTACAGCGTTCCTTTTGGCGTAACTCACGCGCCTTTTATCCCTTACGGGATCCCGCATAAAACTCACGACACATCCTACTGGAGACACCATGAATATTACGCATGCCTATGCCGCACAGGACGCGAAAGCAAAACTCGCCCCGTTCGACTTTAAGCCACGCGAACTGCGCGCTCATGATGTGCAGATTGAAGTGTTGTACTGCGGCGTCTGCCACTCTGACCTGCATACCGCGCGCAACGAATGGCGCAACACCATTTTCCCTGTAGTGCCGGGCCATGAAATTGTGGGTCGCGTCACTGCCGTTGGCGCGCACACTCACCACTACAAAGTGGGTGATTTGGTCGGCGTTGGTTGTATGGTTGATTCCTGCCGCAGCTGTCCAAGCTGTCAGGAAGGGCTGGAGCAGTATTGCGAAAATGGCTTTGTTGGCACCTACAACGGCGAAGATCGCGAAACCAAAGCCATCACCTACGGCGGTTACTCCACCAGCATGGTGGTAGATGAAAGCTTCGTGCTGCGCGTTCCAGAGAATCTCGATCTGGCGGGCGTTGCGCCGCTGCTGTGTGCTGGTATCACCACTTACTCGCCACTGCGTCACTGGAATGTCGGTCCGGGTAAAAAAGTTGGTATCGTTGGTTTGGGCGGCCTTGGTCACATGGGCGTGAAACTGGCTCATGCGATGGGCGCACATGTGGTGCTGTTCACCACGTCACCGTCAAAAATTGAAGATGGTAAACGCCTCGGCGCTGATGAAGTGGTGATTTCAAAAGATGCCGATCAAATGGCAGCGCACACCAACAGCTTTGACTTCATCCTGAACACCGTTGCGGCACAGCACGATCTCAACCCGTTCATCGCCCTGCTAAAGCGTGATGGCAACATGACGCTGGTCGGCGCACCGGAGCACGATCACCCGGCACCGCAGGTCTTCAACCTGATCTTCAAACGTCGCAGCATCGCCGGTTCACTGATTGGCGGCATCGCGGAAACCCAGGAGATGCTGGATTTCTGCGGCGAGCACGGTATCACTTCAGATATCGAACTGATCGCGATGAATCAAATCAACGAAGCCTACGAACGTATGCTGAAAAGCGACGTGAAATACCGCTTCGTGATTGATATCAATACCCTGCGCGAGGAGTCTGCGGCTTAATTCGCCTTAGTGGTCATCATGGTTGACGCCCGCTTCACGCGTGGCGTCAGCCTGTTGCCAGGAAGCATCCACCAGATAGTAAATCTGCGAATCCTTCAGCGAACCGTCCAGCCACAACGTGCTCCAGTGCGACTTGTTTAAGTGCTCGCTGGGAAACACATCGTTATGCTCCTCACGTAATAATTCCGCCAGTGCGGGCGTTGCTTTCAGCGACAAAGCCGGACGCCCTTTGACCTCATAAAGCATGGCAAACAGCACGCCTTCACTTTTAATCTGCGTCGCCTGCCAGCACTCTTTAAAGCTTTGCTCCGCGCCCGGCTTGCTCATGCAGTACGTCAGTAAATCCGATGTGTTCATGTTTTATTCCCCTTGTAAGGTCGCCACGATACGCCGCGCACCGCCCTGCACCCGATGTTCACCCAACCAGATTCCCTGCCATGTGCCTAACATCAGGCGACCACGGTTGACCGGAATCAGGAGCGAAACGCCGAGTAGCGACGATTTGATGTGTGCAGGCATGTCGTCGGCCCCTTCGTAGTCGTGCTGATAAGGCGCACTTTCCGGAACATGGCGTAAGAAATGCTGCTCCATATCGCTGCGCACAGTGGGATCGCAATTCTCATTTAGCGTTAGAGACGCCGATGTGTGTTGCAGCAGGAGATGCAATTGGCCGACGCGCACATCGGATAAGCCGTGAAGCTGGCCGACAATCTCGTCGGTAATCAGATGAAAGCCGCGCGCTTTAGCGCTAAGCGTAAGCGTTTGTTGATACCACATGCCAGAATCCTAAAAGTAATCACACCGTTTAAGTGTGCAGCATGTCGGCGAAAGGTAAACCCTGAAGAGAGGAAAAAGCGGCAGAGCGTGAACTCTGCCGCCTGAAGGTTAGTCGCTCAGCTTAGCGGCCATGGTTTTGATGCTGCCCACATCATCTTTGGTGATAGCAGCCAGACGCTCGCCGTACTCTTTATCGGCCTTGTAGAAATACGACAGCATAATGGCGCGGCTCTGCACATCCACACCTTTCAGCGCGCCGCCCAGAGAATTGATCAGATCGGTTTTCTCTTTGTCGTTAAAGGAACGATACAGATCGCCCGCCTGCTTAAAGTTCTGCGTTTTAGCGATCATCGCCTGCTGCGTAGTGCCGCTCAGCGGGCTGTGACTATAACGTGCGCTCTGCAGCTCTTCACGCGGATAGATACGGCTTGGCTGATAGTTGACGCCATGATCGTCAGCTTTACCGCTGTTCATCGCGCCATCCTGATTCCCGTTACTCACCGGCACGCGCGGCGCGTTGACCGGCAACGTCAGGCCATTAGCGCCCAAGCGGTGCATCTGGGTATCGGCGTAGGAGAACAAACGGCCCTGCAACAGGCGATCTTCTGATGGCTCAATGCCCGGCACCAGATTCGATGGCGCCATCGCGACCTGCTCGGTTTCCTGGAAGAAGTTATCCACGTTGCGGTTCAGTTCCATCTGCCCCACTTTCACTTCAGCGATACCCGGCCAGATTTTGGTGGCGTCCAGCGGGTTGAAATCGAATTTATCCAGATCGCTGGCTTTAATGGTTTGAATATAGAGATCCCACTTCGGGAAGGCTTTGTTGTTGATCGATGCCACTAAATCTTCGGTCATGTGGCTGAAGGTGCCGCTTTGAATTGCCGCCACTTCGCCTGGATCGAGGTTCTTCTCGCCCTGCAGAGTTTTCCAGTGGAATTTCACATAGTGGACTTCGCCTTTTGCGTTGACGAACTTATAGGCGTGCACGCTGTTGCCATCCATCTGACGATAGTTTGCTGGCGTACCCATGTTGGAGAACAGCATGGTCAGGCCGTGCGTGGCTTCTGGAACATGTGAGAAGAAATCAAAGGTGCGAGCGTCATTGCCAAGGTTGGTACGTGGATCAGGCTTAAACGCGTGCACCATGTCCGGGAATTTAATCGCGTCGCGGATGAAGAACACCGGCAGGTTATTGCCGACTAAATCCCAGTTGCCCTGACTAGTGTAAAACTTGGTGGCAAAACCGCGCGGATCGCGCAGCGTTTCCGGAGAATGTTTGCTGTGCACTACGGAGGAGAAGCGCACAAATACCGGCGTCACGCTGCCCGGTTTGAACACTTCGGCAATGGTTAAGTCACTGATGTCCTTGCTGGCGCGGAACTCGCCGTGTGCGCCGGTACCGCGTGCGTGAACCACGCGCTCTGGAATGCGTTCGCGGTCGAAGCGTTGCAGCTTCTGGATCAGCTGTACGTCCTGCAGCAGCACCGCACCATGCTCGCCTGCGGTTTGAGAATTCTGGTTATCACCCACTGGTGCGCCGTTATCACGCGTGAGTTCGGTGCTATAAGCCGGAACAGAGAAAGCTAACGCAAGTGCAATAGCCGTAGGTTTGATGAGGTAAGAACGGGTTTTAAGGGTCATGAGCATGCTTCCTTGTGCATAAAATTCGCGATTATGATGTCGCGCTCAGCCATTTTTAGGCTGGACAATCTTTACATTCAAGGAGTTAAGTCCTAACAAGACCAGTCTCGATTATCCTTAACAAATAAGTTAAAAAAAAACCGCCAGCTTGCGCCGACGGTTTTTTAATCATCAAATCATGGTTTACATTACTGCGGCAAACGCCTCAGCAACCTGGTTGACGTTACGGCTGTTCAGGCCGGCAACGCACATGCGGCCGCTGGCAATCAGGTAGACGCCGAACTCATCGCGCAGACGATCAACCTGCTGCGCGCTCAGACCGGTGTAGCTGAACATACCGCGCTGCTTCAGCAGGTAATCAAAGTTTTGACCCGGCAGCTTGGTGCTCAACACATTCACCAGCGCCTGGCGCATTTCGATAATGCGCAGACGCATCGCTTCCACTTCTGCCAGCCAGTTATTCAGCAGCGCTTCGTCGTTCAGCACGCAGGAAACCACCTGCGCACCAAAGTTTGGCGGGCTGGAGTAGTTGCGGCGCACGGTCGCTTTCAGCTGACCCAGCACACGCGCAGACTCTTCCGCGCTGTCGCAGACAATGGACAAGCCGCCAACACGCTCGCCGTACAGCGAAAAGATCTTGGAGAACGAGTTGCTCACCAGCGCTGGCAAGCCGGCAGCCGCAATGGCGCGAATCGCATAAGCATCCGCTTCCATGCCCGCGCCAAAGCCCTGATAAGCGATATCGAGGAACGGAATCAGCTCCTGCGCTTTCAGCACTTCGGTAGTCTCGTCCCACTGCGCGTTGGTCAGATCGGCGCCGGTTGGGTTGTGGCAGCACGGATGCAGCAGCACGATGGATTGTTTCGGCAAGGTTTTCAGCTTGGCGATGAACGCATCAAACTTCACGCCGTTGGTTTCTGCGTCGTACCACGGATAAGTCTCTACATCAAAGCCCGCACCGTTGAAGATCGCGATATGGTTTTCCCACGTTGGATCGCTCACCCACACGTTTGAGGCTGGGAAATAACGCTTGAGGAAATCAGCACCGACTTTCAGCGCGCCTGAGCCACCTAAGGTCTGGATGGATGCAATATGGCCCGCTTGCAGCATCGGATGTTCTTTACCGAACAGCAGCGGTGCAATGGCGTTACGGTAAGCGTTCAGACCTTCCATCGGCAGATACAGCGACGCCTGATGCGGCTGCGCCTGCAGGTGCTCTTCTGCTGCGGCAACCGCCTGCAGCTGAGGAATGATGCCCGCTTCGTTGTAATAGAGACCGATGCTCAGGTTTACTTTGTTATCACGCGGATCTTGTTTGAAGGTTTCCATCAACGACAGAATCGGATCGCCGGCATAGGCATCAACGTTTTGAAACACGGTGCAGATCTCCATGATTGGTCATAAATAAGAGGTAAAGATGCGTCATCAAACCATGTAACGGCCGGGACGATGATTCATTGCGATGATGAGATTGAGGATCACCGCGCCCGCGATTGAAGCAAACAGCATCGGTAACGACACCACAAACAGTGACGCTAATACCACGCAGGTATCAACCGCCATTTGCAGTTTTCCGGCACGCAGACCGATGCGGTCCTGCAGCCAGAGCGCCAAAATATTGATGCCGCCGAGGCTGGCTTTGTGACGGAACAACACTATAAACCCAATGCCCATCACCACGTTACCGAACAGTGTCGCATAAAACGGATTTAGCGCAGAAAAATGCACAAACAGCGGATGCAAATGGGTGAACAGCGACACCAGTCCAACGGCGCAGAAGGTTTTCAGGGTAAATTCCCAGCCCATGCGGCGCACGGCCAGCCAGTAAAATGGCAGGTTGATCAGGAAGAAGGCGCTACCGAAGGAGAGCGGTGACAAATAGCTGATTAAGAAGGCAATACCCGCTGAACTGCCGGTCAGTGCGCCGGCCTGTTTCAGCATAATGACGCCGAAAGAGACCATCAGCGTGCCGAGCACGATTGCCAGCGCATCTTCAATCAGCGAATGGGGAACTTTGGTGGGTTGAACAACGTTATCCATGGGTTAATCTCATTGCAAATGATGCGGTTCAAATGCAAAAAACGCACCACATCGGCGACGTATGCGCGCCGCCGATGGGTGCCAGCGATTATCCAATTGATAACTAAGGCGCTTTATTGCAGGTTTTTGTGCATCAATTGAGACTCAAACCATCAACCCATGCACAAATCTGTTTTCTGGTGCGCGTTTTTTGCATTATTAAGGCAATAATTGCACCAGATTAGCACATCACGCACTTTTTTGGCGCGTTTTGTGCTGCGGGATCATCATCAAACCGTTCTCTTTTAAACGACTCAAAACCACGGACGTTTTCACGTGCGCCACGCTTTGATGGCCAGCCACTAGCTGGCTGATTAGCGCGCTCAGAGAAGCCAGATCGGCCACCGCTACTTTCAGCAGATAATCGGCATCGCCGGTGGTTTTAAAGGCATCGACGATGGCGGCTTCTTCCTCCACCATGCGATGGAAACTCTCTTCATAATCGGGCGTGTGGTTTTTCAATCGCACTTCAATTAATCCCACCATGCCAAGGCCCACCGCGTCGGGCGAGAGCCGTGCGTGATAGCCGAGAATGAGATTGGCCTGCTCAAGATTGATGCGGCGGCGTGAACATTGCGATGCCGAAAGTCCGACTAAATCACTGAGTTCCTGGTTGGTGAGGCGTCCGTTAGATTGTAATAATGTCAATATCTTAAGGTCGTGATCGTCTACCTGAGTCATTCTGTTTCCACAGCGAAATAAGGGGCGCTTTGGTACAGATAACCTGATTAAAGCCGGGGTTGTCCAACACTATTTTCTGATGACGTGAAATGCATGCACAAAACGTGCATGCATCCGGGTTGAAAGGGTTATTCGTCGTCGTATTGCGGGCCAGCGTAGTTATCAAAGCGCGACCATTGGCCATTAAAGGTCAAACGTACCGTACCGATCGGGCCGTTACGCTGCTTACCGAGGATGATCTCGGCGATGCCTTTAAGATCGCTGTTTTCGTGATACACCTCGTCACGATAGATGAACATGATCAAGTCGGCATCCTGCTCGATCGAGCCTGATTCACGCAGATCCGAGTTTACCGGACGCTTATCCGCACGTTGTTCCAGTGAGCGGTTCAGCTGCGACAGCGCCACCACCGGTACATTCAGCTCTTTCGCCAGCGCTTTGAGCGAGCGCGAGATCTCGGCGATCTCCAGCGTACGGTTGTCGGACAGCGCAGGCACGCGCATCAGCTGCAGGTAGTCGATCATGATCAGGCTCAACCCGCCGTTTTCGCGGAAAATGCGGCGCGCGCGTGAACGCACTTCAGTTGGCGTCAGGCCAGAAGAGTCATCGATAAACATGTTCTTCTTCTCAAGCAAAATCCCCATGGTGGCGGAAATGCGCGCCCAATCTTCATCTTCCAGCTGACCGGTACGAATACGCGTCTGATCCACGCGCGACAGCGACGCCAGCATACGCATCATCAGCTGTTCGCTGGGCATCTCCAGACTGAAAATCAGCACCGGCTTGTCCTGCAACATCGCGGCGTTTTCGCACAAATTCATGGCGAAGGTGGTTTTGCCCATTGAAGGACGCGCCGCGACGATAATCAGATCCGAGCCCTGTAAACCGGCGGTTTTTTTGTTCAAATCCTGATAGCCGGTATCGACGCCGGTAACGCCGTCGTGCGGCGTTGAGACCAGCGACTCAATACGCGAAACCGTGGCTTCGAGAATCTGCTCGATATTCTGCGGACCCTGATCTTTATTGGCGCGCTGTTCAGCAATTTTGAAAACGTTGGATTCGGCGAAGTCGAGCAGATCTTCACTGCTCCGTCCTTGCGGATCATAACCGGCATCGGCGATTTGGTTCGCCACCGAGATCATCTCGCGCACCACCGCACGTTCGCGCACGATATCGGCATAAGCCCCGATGTTCGCCGCACTTGGCGTATTTTTTGCCAGCTCGGCCAGATAGGCGAAGCCGCCGGCCATCTCTAATTCGCCCAGCGTTTCCAGTGATTCAGAGAGTGTAATCAGGTCGATCGGCTGGCCAGCTTCCAGCAAACGCTGCATTTCGGTGAAGATCATGCGGTGCGAGCGGTTGAAGAAATCATTGGCGACGACGCGTTCAGAAACGTTGTCCCAGCGCTGGTTATCCAGCATCAACCCACCGAGCACCGACTGCTCCGCTTCTATGGAATGCGGCGGCATTTTCACGCCTTCCAGCTGCCGATCGCGGGGTTCGTTCGATTTGTTGGTGGGTTTATTTCCTGCCATAGTGAATGCATTACCGATCGTGAAAGGGACGCGCAAGTATAACGTCCCAGGATGAACAATCACAGGAGTCAGAATGGCAAAGCGTATTCAGTTCAACCAACACGGCGGCCCAGATGTGCTGCAATGGGTCGATTTCGAATTAGCCGATCCCGCCGAGCACGAAGTGCAGGTGGAAAACAAGGCGATTGGCATTAACTACATTGATACCTACGTGCGCAGCGGTTTGTATCCGCAAAGCAGCTTCCCTTCCGGCCTGGGCACCGAAGCGGCCGGCGTGGTGAAGCGCGTCGGATCGGCGGTGACGCGTTTTAAGGCGGGCGACCGCGTGGTCTATTGCCAGGCCGCGCTCGGTGCGTATAGCGAAGTGCACAATGTGGCGGAGGAGCGCCTGGTAATCTTGCCGGACAGCATCTCCTTTGAGCAAGGCGCGGCCTCTTTCCTTAAAGGGTTAACCGTGCAGTATCTGCTGCGCCAAACCTATAAAGTGAAAGCCGATGAAATCTTCCTGTTCCATGCCGCAGCCGGTGGCGTGGGTTTGATCGCCTGCCAATGGGCCAAAGCGCTCGGCGCACATCTGATTGGCACGGTAGGTTCCGCAGAGAAAGCGAAGATAGCCAAAGATGCCGGTGCCTGGGCGACGATTAATTATCGTGAAGAGGATATTGCGAAGCGCGTCAGCGAATTGACCAACGGCGAGAAAGTGGCCGTAGTGTATGACTCGGTGGGAAAAGATACCTGGGAACCTTCGCTGGATAGCCTGCGTCGCCATGGATTAATGGTCAGCTTTGGTAATGCATCGGGTCCGGTAACCGGCGTTGATCTTGGCATTCTCAATAAGAAAGGCTCGCTGTTCGTCACTCGTCCTTCGCTGTTCGGCTACATCACCAATCGTGCAGAACTGGATGCCGCCAGCAATGAATTGTTCTCATTGATCGCCAGCCGGGCAATTCAGCTTAATGTGCCAGAGCAGCAGAAATTTGCCTTGCGTGACGCGGTGCGCGCGCATCAGGTGCTGGAGAGCCGCGCAACTCAGGGTTCCAGCCTGTTGATTCCCTGATCGCTAAATGCAAACGGGGCTTCCCGTAGGAAGCCCCTTTTTCTTTCTTTTTTATAGTTCGCGCTGGTGTAGGGACAGCGGCGATGAATTCGTTTGAAACAACGCCAATCATCCTGACAGAAAACATAAGTAAAAAATATGTTTAAATGCGGAATTATTCTAAGCAATTTCCGAGTCTGTGATCCTCACCGCAATTAACGCCAATCCCTTCTATCTAAGTCACTGATTTTTCTTTTCAGCCTGCGCAATTTTGCCTCACCTGAAGGCGTGGTAAATGCGCGATAAAGCCATACAACAGCAACGGCCAGCACCAGCCATGGCAACACTTTGATAACAATTGCCAGCAATCCGCCAAAGAACATCAAAGCGGTCGCCACCACCAATGCCGCAATCACGCCCAGCAATGAAACGCCGGTGAACAGCAGCATCAGAAAAAAGCCGATAACAAATAGAATTTCCACGAAGGCTCTCCTGTGTAAGTAACATCAGGAACATTACAAGATGCGTGCCAACTTATAAACTTGGTTAACTGTTTGAATATGTTGGATAAGGTATGAGTGAAGGCTTGAAAGGATGATGAAAAAAACTAATTTATGGCGCAGAAAAAACCATCCTGCTGGCCTTGATGTGCGCATGAATGCGCACCCTACAAAAGCCGGAACGCTCCGGCTTGCCTGACGATAATTACATCACTTCCTGCGGGATCTTATCCGCTACCAACGCTAACGCCGCTTCCAGCACGCGCACATCGGCGCCGGGTTTATGGGCGTTTTCACTTAAATAGCGACGCCACTGGCGAGCACCGGGAATGCCCTGGAACAGGCCAAGCATATGGCGCGTAACATGGCCGAGGTACATGCCTTTGGATAATTCAGCTTCAATGTACGGATACATTGAGCGCACCACTGCCACCGGATCGACACGCGGCGTATCGCGGCCAAACAGTTCGCGGTCAATCTGCGCCAGAATACCCGGATTCTGATAGGCTTCGCGCCCCATCATCACGCCATCCATATGCTGCAGATGCAGTTTAGCTTCTTCCAGGGTTTTGATGCCGCCATTAATCGCCATGGTCAACGCCGGGAAGTCGCGCTTCAATTGGTATACGCGTGGATAATCGAGCGGCGGGATCTCGCGATTCTCTTTCGGACTCAAACCGGAAAGCCAGGCTTTGCGCGCGTGGATAATAAAGGTATCGCAGCCGCCCTGTTGCGCCACGGTGCCAATAAAATCACACAGGAATTCGTAGCTGTCCTGCTCATCAATGCCGATACGGGTTTTCACCGTCACCGGAATGCTCACCACATCGCGCATCGCTTTAATGCAGTCGGCAACCAGCGCCGCATCGCCCATCAGGCAAGCTCCAAAACGGCCATTCTGTACGCGATCGGATGGACAACCCACGTTGAGGTTGATCTCATCATAGCCACGCTCTTCTGCCAGCTTTGCGCACTGCGCCAGCGCGGCGGGATCGCTACCACCCAACTGCAGCGCCAGCGGATGCTCTTCCTCGCTGTAAGCCAGATAGTCGCCTTTACCGTGGATGATCGCGCCGGTCGTCACCATTTCGGTGTACAGCAGCGTGTCGCCGCTCAGCTGACGGTGGAAATAACGACAGTGACGATCGGTCCAGTCGAGCATTGGGGCGATGGAAAAACGTTGCGAGGAGAAAGTATCGGTCATGAAACGCAGTAAATCCGCAGTAAGTTAAGTGATGAGAAACTGCGCAATCATATCACAGCAAAACGGGCGGCACAGCCGCCCGTTATCAGACGGGTAATTAGAAGTTAAATCCGAGCTGCAGCATCGCACCCACGGTATTGTCTTTACCCACAGAACCGGCCAGATCGAGATGAACGGTATTGTTGAACGGTGACACACCCAAACCGGCGGTGAACACGTCGGTATCGTTCGACTTCAGATCGGCACGATAACCGGCGCGCAGCGCCAGCCAATCCAGCACACGATACTCCGCACCTACGCCAGCATACTGGCTGCTGTCTTCCGATTTGAAGCGCTTGGTTTCAGTCAGATCAACATCACCGGCCAGCGTGAACGGCCCGTTATTCCAGGAAAGTCCGGTCGTAACCAGTGGACGTATTTGGTAAGTATCGCGGTAGCCGTTCACCTCTTTGGTGTCGATATCGCGCGAGATCAGGTTTTGCCCGGTCACACCGAAGGTCCAGTTCTCACCGAAATCCGTTGCAACGCCAGCATCCATGTTGAAACCGGTATCGCTGCTGCGATAGCGGCTGTTGTTGATATCGCTCTTGTCGTAGTTGTAGATACTCGCGGTGTAATTATACAGCCAGGTTTTCTGCAGCTTTGGCGTCACGCCGACAGAAACCGGATGGCCAGCAATCGAGAACTCATGCGCGACTGACACACCATAATCGGTGACCAGAGCCGCCAAGCCATTGGCGCTAGAGCGCAAGTTATCTTCATCACCTGGAACAGGAATTCTTGACCCATCGGCAACAGCGCGCAGGTAGGCAATATCGCTATCCGCTACGTTGGCGCGCACGTGCGCAGTACCGTACGCCTTAGTGATAAAGGCAAAAGGTAAGGTTTCATTTGGAACGGTGACGGCCAGGGCTACGCCCGCCGTTGCGTTGGCTTTATTGCCGCGCAGATCGCTGAGCTGGTTAGCCATATCGCCCGCGGCAGCCTTCAACTGCGGGTAACCATTGAGGTAATCGGCAAAGGTCAGGTTATCGATTACGTCCTGATAACGATCAACGGTATCAGTGATGTCATCGACGCGATCGATCAATTTGTCTTTATCAGTAACCTGTGCACCGGCTGAAGGAAAAATGATGCTGACGTTATCTTCAGGTTGCGCTTTGGTCATCAATGCTGGGTTAGCCAGCACTGCGGAACTCCAGGTGGAAGAGGCTACGCCGGTACCGCCCATTGCGTCGTTACGCGCGTCATACCATGTACCTGCTGCCAGAGCTGAGGAAGAAAGAAAAACTGCATTCAAACCAACAAGATAAGCTACTTTTTTGTGCCTGAATATTGTCTTCACCATGAGCCTGCCATCACCTTTGAAATGTCGCTGAATCACTCACCGACTGAAAGTTTAGTTAGCCGCTATTCTGAACCCTGGCTAACGCTTCATTGCTGTGAATTAAAAGGAAATAGCACTGCTATTCGCAGAATTGGATGCGTAAGCACCATTCCGCTGTGTTTTTATGCAGAAAAATTAACAGTGAGTAAATTGATACCAGAAATTACTTAAGACCTTTTGAACCATAGACGCTAACCCGGTGAGTTGCAAAGCAAAATCCATGCAGCCGTTGCGCTGCCTGGCGGTACGCATTTTTCAGGAATGTTGATTGCAACAAAATTGATCGGAAAACAGGAAGGGTAATCGATTGATTGGTGGGAATTTTCTGTAGGAATTTAAGTAAAATAAGCAATCACAGCAGCGTAAAAATTTGTGTGATAAAATAACATCACCTGCAACCCGGAGAATGCCTATGTCAAACCTCACGCCAGAACAACTTCTTACCCAGGCTGAATCACTTTGCCTTGATCGCGGCGTGCGCCTCACCACTCAGCGCGCGGAAGTGCTGCGCTTGATGGCAGAGCAGAATGGTTCGATAAGCGCTTACGATTTGCTGGATCAGCTGCGTGTCAGTGAACCGCAAGCTAAACCGCCCACCATTTATCGCGCGCTGGATTTCCTGCTAGAACAGGGATTTATTCATCGCGTTGAGTCGAATAACAGTTATGTGGTTTGTCATCATTTTGATGAGCCGGCACATACTTCAGTGATGTTGGTGTGTGACGGTTGCGCGGCAGTGACTGAAAAACATGCTCATGGTGTGGAAAAGACCATTGCTTCGTTAGCGGATCAGGCGGGATTTTCTCTGCGTCATACTGTAATTGAGGCGCATGGCCTGTGTGAGAACTGCGCAGAAGTGGCAGCTTGCACGCATCATGAAAGTTGCGAGCATGACCATCAGGTTGAGGGGAAAAAACGGGTAAGAAAATAGAGAGGCACATCCTTGTGCCGGGCCAATCACTACGCTAAATGATTGGCGGGTAGGAGCATATTCATTAAGGGGCGATTACCAGCGGTAATCTTTATTGGTGCTTTCCCAGTCCTTAACTTCTTGCTCGGCCTGGTCTTTCGCATAACCGTAGCGCTCCTGGATTTTACCGACCAACTGATCGCGTTTACCTTCGATCACCGTCATGTCGTCATCCGTAAGCTTGCCCCACTTCTCTTTAAATTTCCCTTTAAACTGCTTCCAGTTTCCGCTCGCTTCGTCTTTGTTCATAACAATCCTCCACTTCATCCTGAGTGAGATAGATACATCGCCTATCTATCTGGCGATATACCCACACAACGCGCTACTCATGTGCGCCGTATAAGGTAATTGTAGTAGCCGTTTCGCAGTTTGTAGAGAATTACAGATTAATCTGTAGGTTACGCTTCGCTTATTCAGGCGTTGAACCAGCTATCACGTTGCCAGTGACCGCGCCAGATCAGCCACAGCGTCAGTCCGCGTAGCGCCAGGAACACCGTCACTGCCAGCCATAAACCGTGATTGCTGAGCCACGGCAATGTGAGCAGCGATACACCGTAGCCGAGTGCCGCCATCACCATGCTGTTACGCATCTCACGGCCGCGCGTCGCGCCGATAAACATGCCATCCAGCAGATAACACCACACGCCAACCAGCGGCAGAATCACCTGCCAAATCAGATAGCGATCGGCCATCTCGCGTAGCGCTTCCAGTGACGTCAGCATCGCCACAATCTGCGGACCGGTGAACGCATAAATCAGCGCAAAGATTGCTGCAACGAAGCAAGCCTGACGACAAGCCGCATGCCAAATCAGCAACAGCCGACTGCGATCTTTGGCCCCAACCGCTTCACCCGAACAGGCTTCAACCGCGTAGGCAAATCCATCCAGCGCGTATGCGGTAAAAGTGAGGAACATCAACAGTACCGCATTGACCGCCACCACATCCGGGCCAATTCGAGCACCAAGGATGGTGAGTGAGGCGAAGCAAATTTGCAGCATTAAAGAGCGCAGCATAATGTCGCGATTGAGGCGGAATAGCCGCGCCGCATCGCCGCACCAGCTACTTTTAAGCAGAGTAAAGTGGATACCGCGCATTTTCAGCACGCGCGCTACCATCCACAAACCCACGCCCAGCGTGACATATTCTGCCAGCGCGGTAGCCGCCGCCGCGCCAGCCACACCCCAATGCAGTTTGAGGACGAACAGCAGATCAAGCAGGATATTCACCAGATTGCCGATGATCAGCAGCACCATCGGCGCCCGCGCATACTGCACGCCCAGCAGCCAGCCAAGAATAACCAAATTGGCTAAGGTTGCGGGCGCACTCAGCCAGCGAATCTCAATAAAGATTTTCGCCTGCTGCTGCACTTCCGGGCTGCCGCCCATTAAAGCTGCCGCCAGGCTGCTTACCGGCGTTCGCAACACCATAAACAGCACGCCAAAAACCAGCGCAATCAGCAGCGGTTGCGTTAAGGCGCGCGCCAGCGCGGTTTTGTCATTGGCGCCAAATGCCTGAGCGGTCAATCCGGTAGTGCTCATGCGCAGGAACAGCAGAAGCATAAAGATGAAGCTGGTCGCTGTTGTGCCCACGGCGACGCCCCCGAGATAAATCGGGCTATCGAGATGACCAATAACAGCGGTATCCACCACGCCCAGTAACGGGACGGTGATATTTGACAGAATCATCGGCAGCGCTAGCCGCCAGAGTGTTTTATCTGAAGAGGAAAACAGCTGCATCAGCCCATTCCGTTGTGTGCGGTAATCAGCGTAATGGCGCCAGCGTGAGCCGCAGAAAGAGTCACAGAGAAGTAAAACAGCAGACTGCGGTCAGCGCAAATTCACACCGCCGCAGTTGGGGAGGATCAGAAACTGATCAGAGCCACTCGCCGTTGCGTACAATCCCAACAGCTAAACCTTCAACAGTTAGTGACTGCTCACGGGTATCAACAACAATCGGTTGGAAATCGGTGTTTTCCGGCAGCAGATGAACAATCGCGCCCTGCTTTTTCCAGCGTTTCACGGTGACTTCATCATCAATGCGCGCCACGACAACCTGGCCGTTACGCACTTCCTGCGTTTTATGCACCGCTAACAGATCGCCATCCATAATGCCGATATCTTTCATCGACATACCGCTTACACGCAGCAGGAAATCGGCACTTGGTTTGAACAGATTCGCATCCACCTGATAGTGGGCTTCAATATGTTCCTGCGCCAGCAAGGGTTCACCGGCAGCGACACGGCCAATCAGCGGCAGCCCCTCGCTCGGTTCTTCTTCCATTAGCAAACGAATCCCGCGCGATGCGCCGGAAACAATTTCAATTACGCCTTTACGCGCCAGCGCTTTCAGATGCTCTTCAGCAGCATTGGGCGAGCGAAAACCCAGTTGCGCAGCAATTTCCGCACGCGTTGGCGGCATGCCCGTCTGGTTAATATGGTCGCGAATCAGGTCATAGACCTGTTGCTGCCGTGCAGTTAACGCTTTCATCCCGCCCCCTGGTTGTTTATACAGTCGCTGTGAGTATATACAGGTATTCGCGAAATGAAAACCGTAACAGAGGGAAAAATCAGCGGTTTGATGAATCTGGAATCCCTATCTCAAATGCGTCCAGAGCAGCGCGATCCAGACGAACAGAGCCAGTAAGATAGTCAGCAATACGGCAGCCGATCCCATATCTTTGGCGCGGCCCGCGAGCGGATGTTGTTCCTGCCCGATGCGGTCAACCACCGCTTCGATAGCGCTATTAAGGATCTCAACGATAATAACCAGCACTACCGAGCCAATCATCAAGATGCGGGAAAGGGTATCTACATCCAGCCAGCAGGCCACGAGAATGGCCACCAGCGCGGCGACAGCTTCCTGCCGAAATGCGGCTTCGTGCTGCCATGCGGCACGCAGGCCCTGCCAGGAATAACCGGCTGCTTTCACTATTCTTACTAAACCGGTGACGTTATTTGCCATGTCTATGGAACCCTTGATCTATTTTGACGTCAATGTGTGGGCAGTATGAGGCGGCAGAGCCACAGACCTTCGCTGCGCTTTCTGGTATGCTTGCCGCGCTTTGCTAACAAGAGGCTTAAAGTTGTCTATGTCAGGTTGGCGTAAACTCTATTACAAATTATTGAATTTACCACTCTCTATTTTGGTAAAAAGTAAGGTCATTCCGACCGATCCCGTCTCTGAACACGGGATCGATCCGACACGTCCGGTGATGTATGTTTTGCCTTATGATTCAAAGGCTGACTTGCTCACGCTGCGTGCTCAATGCCTGAAACATGATCTGCCCGATCCACTGGCTCCGCTGGAGATCGATGGCACCCTGCTGCCGCGCCACGTGTTTATTCACGATGGTCCGCGCGTAATTCCCTATTTCGTGGCCAATCCCGAATCGGTGAAGCTGTTCCACGATTATCTGGATTTGCACCGCAGTAACCCGCAACTCGACGTGCAAATGCTACCGGTCGCGGTGATGTTTGGTCGTGCGCCGGGACGTGAAACATCCGGTGAATCCACGCCGCATCTGCGTGTGCTGAATGGCGTGCAGAAGTTCTTCGCCATTCTGTGGCACGGCCGCGACAGCTTTGTACGCTTCTCGCAAACCGTTTCGCTACGCCAGATGGCGACCGAACACGGCACCGATAAGTCGATTGCGCAGAAGCTGGCTCGCGTGGCGCGTATTCACTTTGCTCGCCAACGTCTGGCTGCGGTCGGCCCGCGTCTGCCTGCACGTCAGGATCTCTTCAACAAACTGTTACAGTCCAAAGCGATTGAAAAAGCGGTAGAAGATGAAGCGCGCAGCAAAAAGATTTCGCATGAGAAAGCCCAGCAGAACGCCATCGAAATGATGGAAGAAGTGGCGGCCAACTTCTCTTACGAAGCGATTAAAGTCACTGACCGCGTGATGGGCTGGCTGTGGAGCCGCCTGTATCAGGGCATCAACGTGCATGGCGGTGAGCGCGTGCGTCAGCTGGCGCAGGATGGTCATGAGATTGTCTATGTGCCCTGCCACCGCAGCCACATGGATTATCTGCTGCTCTCCTACGTGCTTTATCATCAAGGTCTGGTGCCGCCGCACATTGCTGCGGGTATCAACCTGAACTTCTGGCCTGCCGGCCCGATTTTCCGTCGTCTGGGCGCGTTCTTTATTCGTCGTACTTTTAAGGGCAACAAACTCTACTCCACCGTGTTCCGTGAATATCTCGGCGAGCTATTTAGCCGTGGTTACTCCGTTGAATACTTTGTGGAAGGCGGACGTTCGCGTACTGGCCGTTTGCTGGACCCGAAAACCGGCACCCTGTCGATGACGCTGCAAGCGATGCTGCGCGGCGGCAGTCGTCCTATCACCTTCGTGCCGATCTACATCGGTTACGAGCACGTGATGGAAGTGGGCACGTATGCCAAAGAGCTGCGTGGCGCGGCCAAAGAGAAAGAGAGCTTCCTGCAGATGGTACGCGGCTTGCGTAAGCTGCGCAATCTGGGTCAGGGCTACGTTAACTTCGGCGAACCGCTGCCGTTGATGAACTACCTGAACAAAAACGTGCCGGAATGGCGTGATGCGATTGATCCTATCGAACCGCAACGCCCTGCGTGGATGACACCTGCCGTGAATGACATTGCGGCGAAGCTGATGGTACGCATCAACGAAGCCGGTGCGGCTAACGCCATGAACCTGTGCGTGACTGCGCTACTGGCATCACGTCAGCGTTCACTAACCCGCGAACAGCTGATTGAGCAGTTAGAGTGCTACACCCAACTGCTGCGCAACGTGCCGTATTCGCCGGAAGCCACGGTGCCCGATATGAGCGCCGAAGCGCTGCTTGATCACGCGATGGGCATGAACAAGTTCGAGACCGAGCAAGACAGTATTGGCGACATCATCATTTTGCCGCGCGAGCAGGCGGTGCTGATGACCTACTATCGCAACAACATCCATCACATGTTGGTGATGCCGTCGCTGATTGCCGCCATCGTGCAGCAACACCGTGAAATTAGCGAAGCTGAGCTGCTGCGCCAGGTTAGCCTGGTGTATCCGATGCTGAAGAGCGAACTGTTCCTGCGCTGGGACAAGGCGGAATTACCTGCCCTGCTGAACGCACTCTGTTCAGAGATGGCACGTCAGGGGCTGATTACGTTGCAGGATGGTCAGCTGAAAATGACGCCAGCACGTCACCGTTCGCTGCAACTGTTGGCGGCGGGTATTCGTGAGACGCTACAGCGCTTCGCGATTACCTTCGCTATCCTCAGCGCGAAACCGGCCATCAACCGTGGCACGCTGGAGAAAGAGAGCCGCACGCTGGCTCAGCGTCTTTCTGTGCTGCACGGCATCAACGCGCCAGAGTTCTTTGATAAAGCGGTATTTACTGCACTGGTACTTACGCTGCGTGATGAAGGTTATATCAGTGACAAAGGCGATGCCGATGCGGAACGCAGCCATATGATGTGGCAGATGCTGGCGGAGCTGGTAACCAGCGATGTCCGTCTGACGATTGAGAGTGCGGTCACCCACGATTAGTAGGCGACATGAAAACACAAAGGCGCACTTCGGTGCGCCCTGCTAAGTCCTCGCTATTCTCCCACGATCCCTCCTGCCTGATGACACATCCTGGTCGCCATGAATGGCGACCCTACGAGCTGAGGGATCCCCAGGAATATCGTTAATACACATATACGATATTCCTGTAACTCGCTGATAGTTCGGCTCGCACCGTTTCTATATCCAGCTGACTGATCCCTGCCGGGTTGTGCCTTATCGCATTTCTTGCCAGCGTAAGGTATGACAGTACTCGCCGGTGTTGCACCGTGTTCGCCTGATAAAACCGGTGCTCGCCTTTGCTTTCAAGCGCGTAGCCCATCAGCCACAGTAAGATGCTGCACAGCGTCGACAGCAGGTTCAGCACTGACATCCTTTCCACACTCCGGCTGAAGCTGCTTCTCAGCCCCATACCGTAACGTTCACTCTTTTCATCCCGGAAGTTCTGTTCTATCTGCATTCTCCGGCTGTAAAGCTTCATTACCGTCCGTGGCTTCAGCTCCGCATCGCTGGTAAACAGCACCCACGGCTCACGGGCCAGGCGACTCTGGTTTGCCTCTTCGCGCGTGTAAAAAAAACGATCCCGGCTTTTCTTTCCGTGACGATTTTTGGGCGCTCTCTTATGAACGTGCACGAAGCCGTAAGCCGGTGATTTTTTATATCGCGTCAGCCGGGCCGCACCAGCACAGCGCGGCGTTGTGCCGGCTTTTAGCTGACCCGGCGTTACCCACTCATCCGTTCCGGCCAGCTTCAGAACGCCGTTGCCCCTGAGCCGGCCGATGAAGTGCCATCCGTGCGACTGAACGCGGTTAAACCACTCGCGGCGGAACCCGGCATCGGTGACGATGGTCACTTTCCTGTCTCCCATACACCCGGCCAGTTCGTCCAGAAAGCGGTTCTGAAGGTCGGGATTTCCCAGCTTATCGCCTTCTGCGATGAGGCTCAGCAGCGGGATAGCGCGTCCGTCCGCCAGCAGGCTGGCACGCAAAAGGCTGAAGGACTGAGTCGGCCAGGCGCTCCAGTCCACGGCAATGACGCACTCCTTCATGTCCCGGATAAGCCAGCAGATAATGTCGCGTGACAGCGCGGGCACCTCCCGGTGGAGGGCAGCATTCCCCATAAGGCGGTCAACGCGTTTGATTTTGTGCTTAACGCGGGCATCGCCCGCAAGAGAGCGACCAATGCTGGTCAGATTGAGGGAAGCACCGCGGGTCAGGGAAATCGTCATATCAGTGAGGGCGTTACGACGATACTGATGGGTGCTGGCTAAAGATTCCCGTAAAAATTTATGGCAAAATGCGGAAGCAGGCATAGTGGCGATCTTATTTTTTGTTGGCGCAATAATTAGATCATTTTTCCACTGTGCCTGCTTCGTTTTTGTGGGGATTCATCAGCCCTACGAGCCTTGTAGCGATGGCGAGTCAAAATTATGCCTTGATGGTGCAGCGCGGGTGTTGAGGCGACATCCCAACTCGCTGAACGAGTGAGGGATTCCAGGGCGAGCCGCATGGATGCGGCGAGAGGTGGCGCTGAGCAGGAGCGAATCGCCACCGGTCCGTCAGGAATCGTGAACGAGTGAAGGCACCGCGCAGCGGCGAGCTGAGCTGGCGAAAGGCCCGCGAGTGCAGAGGGCGCGGCCAGGCGCTCTCTGCTCGGTCGCCGCACGGAGGTGCTGCAACTGCCTCAGCGCAAGGCGAACGAAAGTCGCTCTGCGCTTAACTGAACACCTCGGTGCGCCTAATATATTTACAGCAAATCCGCGAACGGCACGGTGCTAAGCAGAATGCCGAGAAACAGCACCATACCCACATAATTGTTATTCAGGAATGCCTGGAAGCAGGGATCGCGCTCGCGCTGGGCAATCAACTTCTGCTGATGCACAAACAAGCCAGCTGCCAGCAGTAGCGACCAGTAAAATGCGCCATTCAGATTGAGCATCATGCCCACCAGCGCCATCAGGCCAAGCGTAGCCAGCTGCAGTAAACCGATAATCAGTTTGTCGTAACGACCAAACAGAATCGCTGTCGACTTCACACCAATCTTCAAATCATCATCACGATCAACCATCGCATACTGCGTGTCATAGGCCACCGTCCAGCAGATATTCGCCAGGAACACCAGCCAGCAGACCAAAGGTAAGGACTCACTAACTGCCGCCCATCCCATTGGAATCGCCCAGCCAAATGCCGCGCCGAGCACCACCTGCGGCAGATGCGTGTAGCGCTTCATAAACGGATAAACCCACGCCAGCGCCAGGCCGCCAAATGACAGCAAAATGGTCATGGTGTTCATGGTCAGCACCAGCATAAACGCCAGCAAACCGAGACCGGCGAACAGCAGCTTGGCCTCTTTCTCAGATACCGCGCCGCTGGCCAGCGGACGTGACGCCGTGCGCTTAACGTGACCATCGATTTTGCGGTCAGCGTAGTCATTGATGACGCAGCCTGCAGCACGCATCACGATAACGCCGAGCACAAACACCAGCAGCACCGGCAGCGGTGGAATCGCCATGCCGGAGAGCCACAATGCCCACAGAGTTGGCCACAGCAGTAGCACGGTGCCGATGGGTTTATCGATACGCATCAGGCGGCAGTATGCCTGCCATTTGGTCATGGGTAAGGTGTTTTGCACAGTGGTTTATCCTTGATCCAGCGCGCGATAGAGCGGCGACGCCGGTAAAAACAGTTCAGTTAACAGTAGCGGTTTGCCCGACAAGCGCAGGCGAGAACGGCGTCCCCATAACTCGCCAACCTGACCGGGATCGATAAAATCGCGGCTCAGAGTAGATGAAGAGAACAGATAGCGACCGAGCGGGCGCGTACCGAGCTGTTGCAGCATCTGCTCGGGACCGTTCAGCGTGCTTTCTGGCACCACGGTGCGGCCAATCAGCCAGGGTTCACCATCACCGCACAGCACTATTTCGCGCAGCCAGAAGCGCTGATCGGCGGGCAGAAATTCCGCCTCATCCGTTATCTCATCGGCGCCAATAAACGCTTCGCGGATCAGTTCTACGGTCACTTGCTGACAATGCTGCTCGAAGCGACGCGTCATGGAGTCTTCTTCCATTAACCAGTCAAGTAACGGGGCAGAAAGCTGCGGGGAAGAGGCTGGCAGCCAGTGCAATGCGCGTAACTGGCGCAGCGCGTCATGCGACATCAGGACATCTCCGGAAAAAAAGTTGCCCTAGTTTAACGCAGAGGAGAATGCGTGGCACTGCTGGTTGTGCCACGCGCTAAAAACAGGGTTTATTACTCGCGCTTCAGGCGGTTACTGTTGGCCAGCCACAGCGTCACCACCAGAATCAAAATCGCCGCTGAATAGTAGAGCGTATCAAACGGATTTTTATGGTCGACGATGATCAGGCGAATAATCGCCGTGATGCCGATATAGATGAAATAGCGTAGCGGGAAGTGATAACCAGACTGAAAGTACTTCACAATCAAGGCGATAAATTCGAAGTAGAGGAAATAGATAACGATGCCTTCAATTAGCAGATAGGACGACGTCTGCTCGCCAGTGCTAAACAGCACATTGGCCAGATGGATGGTTTCTTTACCGAGAAACACCACCAGAATAATGGCCAGGATGATCAGACCAATATTCAGCACCCACTGCAGTGCTAAAGAAATGTACTGCCCAACCCCTGTTTTTATTGTCATTTTTTGCGCCTCTCGCTCTCAATAACTCACTGGCGCTATCATGCTGTAGTGTGATCAAAATCACAATATTTATACTTCGACATCCACGCACAGCGCGTCGTAGCGCCAGAACTCGCAGTCGCAATCAATCACTCGCTTGTGCTGATCGCGGTTGATGCGGGTAATTAACAAGCCGGGCGTACCACTCGCCACGTTGAGCGCGGGCGCGGCGCGCACCGGTAGCGGTCCCGGCAAAATGGTAAAACGCGCGCCGCCGTAGCGAATCCCGTAGCGCTGGTCATAGAGATCGGTCAGCGAGCGCGTCAGGTCTTCATCCAGCAATCCCGGAAAAAAAGCGGGATTGAGGTAATGCTCGACATATAACACGGCGCGGCCGTCAATACGACGCAGGCGGCGAATGCGGTAAACCTTATCGCCTTCAAGCAGTTGCAGATGACGCGCAATCGCCAGTTGTGCCGGTACTTCCCGCGCCTCCAGCACTTCGGTGCTGGCAATGCGCCCTTGCTCGGCGGCCATGGCGTGAAAATGGCTGTGATGTGAAGGGTTGTAGACCAACCGCGGCGGAGCGAGAAACCAGCCGCGACGCAATTCCCGGTAGATAATACCCTGCGCTTCCAGCAAACCCAGCGCCTCACGCAGCGTGATGCGCGTGGTGGAATATTGTTCGCTTAAGCTGCGTTCGGCAGGCAAACGACCGCTGGCAAATTCACCGTTTTCAATGCGTTCCCGCAGCCCTGCCGCAATCACATCCGCCGTTTTCGACAACATTTTTCAGCCTCATTTTGGGGCAAATCTGCACTATGACAGTTCGATGACTACAATGTGACAGAGTACAACCCACGCTTTAGCGCGCTGTAACCGCATGTGGATCGTCGCGCCACACCACATTTCACCACCATGGTCATAAAACCTTCATCTACTCGGGCTACATTGGCTCGGTTCTTGCTGGACTAGACCAAGAAGTCCCACAACATATACCGGGAGCAATCGAGATGAAAGCGTTTATCGCCTCTGTAGTAGCCAGTGCCGTACTGCTTGCGCTGCCTGCCGCGCAAGCCGCAGATAATGACCTCGCCGCGTTAGAAAAAGCCGCGCGCGCTGAAGGCCAGGTTAACAGCGTCGGCATGCCAGATAGCTGGGCCAACTGGAAAGATACCTGGAGTGACCTCAACAGCAAATATGGTCTAAAGCACAGTGACACCGACATGTCTTCGGCGCAGGAACTGGCAAAATTTGATGCAGAGAAAGAGAACGCCAGCGCCGATATCGGTGATGTGGGCGCAGCTTTCGGTCCGATTGCCGTGGCGAAAGGCGTGGCGCAACCCTATAAACCAACGCATTGGGACCAAATCCCGAGCTGGGCGAAAGATCAGGATGGCAACTGGATGCTGGCTTATACCGGCACCATCGCGTTCCTGGTGGATAAGCAGCAGGTTAAAGATGTGCCACACAGCTGGGCCGATCTGAAGAAAGGTAAGTATGTGGTCACTATCGGTGATGTCGGCACTGCAGCTCAGGCGGCGAACGGCGTGTTAGCGGCAAGCTACGCGTTGGGCGGTGACGAGAAGAATGTGAAACCGGCGTTGAGCTTCTTCGGCGATCTGGCGAAAGAAGGCCGCCTTGGCGTGACCGATCCGGTGATTGCCAACATCGAGAAAGGCGAAATTCAGGTGGCTGTAGTGTGGGACTTTAACGGCCTGAACTACCGCGATCAGATCGACAAAAACCGCTACGAAGTGGTGATTCCATCTGATGGTTCCGTGACGTCTGGCTACAGCACCATTATCAACAAATACGCCAAACATCCAAACGCCGCCAAGCTGGCGCGTGAATACATCTTGTCTGATGAAGGTCAGATCAATCTGGCGAAAGGTTATGCGCGTCCGATTCGTGCCGAGCACTTGAAGCTGCCAGCCGACGTGCAGGCCAAGCTGCTGCCGCAGTCTGAGTATAAAAATGCTCGTCCAATCAAAGACCAGGCTGCGTGGGATAAAACCTCGAAAATGCTGCCGCGTTTGTGGCAAGAGAACGTCATCATCAATATGAAGCAGTAAGGAGCGAGGGATGAAAACGATCCTGGTGGTGTTGGATGGGCTGAGTAATCAGGTGGCGCAACACGCAATGGGCTATCTGTTTGCCGAATGCGCGCAGGGCAACGGCCAATATTACACGCTGACCTGCGAACTGCCTTCGCTGTCGCGCCCGCTGTACGAATGCATTCTCACCGGCATTCCACCGGTGCGCAGCGGCATTATTCATAACGGCGTCAGCCGCTTGAGTAATCAGCGCAGCATCTTCCATTACGCGCGTGCCGCCGGTCTCACCACCGCTGCGGCCGCCTATCACTGGGTGAGTGAACTCTATAACCAATCCCCGTTCAACGCGGCGCGCGACCGCCACACGGTCGCGCCTGATCTGCCGATTCAGTATGGCCATTTTTACTGGGACGACAGTTATCCGGATTCCCACCTATTTGAAGACGCAGAAAGCCTGCGCCTGCGACACGATCCTGACTTCCTGCTGATTCACCCGATGAACATTGACGATGCCGGGCACAAGCACAGCTTGTCATCGCCGCAGTATCGTAACCGCGCGCGCATGGCCGATGGTTACCTGTCGCAATGGATGCCGGTCTGGCTGGCGGCCGGTTATCAGGTAATTGTCACTGCCGATCACGGCATGAACGATGACCGCTCGCACGGCGGCATTTTGCCGGAAGAGACGCAGGTGCCGCTGTTCGTGTTTGGCAAAGGCTTCTCGCTGCAGCCGGATCTCCAGCCACAGCAAACCGAACTGTGCGGCATCGTCTGCACCTTGCTCGGCGTCGAACATGACAAGCCGGTTTGTCACGCGTTACTGGCGGAGCCGCAGTAATGAAGGGCAAAACGCTCGCTGCGCTGTTGCTGCTGCCGTTTGCGCTGTTTTGGGTGGCATTCCAGCTTGCGCCGCTGTTGTGGATTGCCATCAACAGCTTCTGGAGCGACATCAATGAGCGCTGGGGCTTCGATAATTACAGCGACATCCTCACCTCGCCGTTCTATTTGCAGGCGTTTCGCCTGTCGCTGGATATCTCCATCTGGTCGAGCATTTACGGATTGCTGATCTCGCTGGTTGCCGGATATTCGCTGCATCGCCTTGGCAGCGGCCGTTTTCAGCGCTTTTTAATGTCATTTACCAACATGACCAGCAATTTCGCCGGCGTGCCGCTGGCGTTTGCGTTTGTGATTCTGCTCGGTCTGAACGGTTGTCTGACGCTGCTGCTGCGCCATTATGGCGTGCTGGAGGGCTTCAAGCTGTTCTCACGTGACGGCATGGTGCTGGTTTACACCTGGTTCCAAATCCCGCTCGGCATTTTGCTGCTCTATCCTGCGTTTGATGGCCTGCGTCAGGATTGGCAAGAGTCCGCCGCGCTGCTGGGTGCAGGCCGCTGGCGCTATTGGTGGCACATCGGTTTGCCGATTCTGTTCCCGGCGCTGCTCGGAACCTTCGTGATTCTGCTCGCCAATGCGCTCGGCGCTTACGCCACCATTTACGCGCTCACCACCGGCAACTTTAACGTGGTGCCGGTGCGCATTGCTGCGCTGGTATCTGGCGATATCTCACTTGATCCCAATACTGGCGGCGCGCTGGCGATGCTGCTGGTGCTGATTATGGCGCTGATTACCGTGGTGCAGCAGTATCTGGTGCGCCGCAGCTATCTCAACGCCAAACCTTCCTGAGGAGCCAACCTTGTCGCGCGCGGAAAAAATTTACCATCGCCTGATTGTCTGGCTTTTGCTGTGTATTTTAGCCGCACCGCTGCTGGCGACGCTGCTGTACGGCATCTCCACCAGCTGGAGCGATACCATTCTGCCGCAGGGCTTTACGCTGAAGTGGCTCACCGCATTATGGAGCGATCCGCGATTCCTCACCGCGCTCGGTCATTCGCTGCTGGTTTGCTTCGGTGCGCTGCTGTTCTCGCTGGTGCTGGTGCTGCCTGCCATGTTTGTGATCGCTTACTACTATCCGAAACTGGATGCGGTAATGAACGTGCTGATCCTGATGCCATTCGCCGTGCCGCCGGTGGTTTCGTCGGTCGGCCTGCTGCAGCTTTATTCGTCGTCGCCGCTGATGCTGACCGGCACACCGTGGATTTTGATCGGCTGCTACTTCACCATCGCCTTGCCGTTTATCTATCGCGCCATCTCCAACAATATGCAGGCCATCAATTTGAAAGAGCTGATTGATGCCGCCCAGCTGCTCGGTGCCAGCACCTGGCAAGCGGCGCTGTTTGTGGTGCTGCCGAACCTGCGCAAAGGCGTGTTTATCGCGGTGCTGCTCTCCTTCTCCTTCCTGATTGGCGAGTTTGTCTTCGCCAATATGCTGGTCGGCACCCGCTATGAAACCTTGCAGGTTTATCTGTTTAACATGCGCAACGGCAGCGGCCACTTTACCAGCGCGCTGGTGATCTCCTATTTTGCCGTCGTCCTGCTGGTCACCTGGCTGGCGAATGCCCTCAATCCTGAACGAGGCTGACCATGAGTTATTTGAGCGTCACCCAGTTGAATAAAAGCTATGGCCCAACCGCCATTTTTGAAAATATCGATTTCAGCGCCGAAGAAGGCGAATTTGTCACGCTGCTCGGCCCCAGCGGCTGCGGCAAATCTACGCTACTGCGCTGCATTGCCGGATTGACCGAAGTCGATAGCGGCAAAGTATTGCTGCAAGGTCAGGATATCGTGCCGCTGCCACCGCAGAAGCGCACCATCGGCATGGTGTTCCAGAGCTACGCGCTATTCCCCAACATGACGGTTGAGAAGAACGTGGCGTTTGGCCTGAAAATGCAGAAACTGGCGAGCGGCGAGATTCAAAAACGCGTGATGGAGGCGCTGGCGCTGGTGGAACTCACCGAGTTCGCGCGGCGTTATCCGCATCAGCTCTCTGGCGGACAGTGTCAGCGCGTGGCGCTGGCGCGTTCGCTAGTGACGCGTCCACGCTTGCTGCTGCTGGATGAACCGCTGTCGGCGCTGGATGCGCGCATTCGTCGCCATCTGCGCGAGCAAATCCGCCATATTCAGCGCGAGCTGAAGCTCACCACCTTGTTCGTTACCCACGATCAGGAAGAGGCGCTGACCATGTCCGATCGCATCGTGTTGATGAACCGGGGCAAGATCGTGCAGAACGGCAACGCGGAAATGCTCTATACCCAACCGGCCGATCTGTTTGCGGCTGGCTTTATTGGCAACTACAACCTGCTGAGCGCGGAACAAGCAACGCAGCTGACCGGACAAACTTTCAGCGGCCAGGTAGCGATTCGCCCAGAGTCGATCCAGCTATGCGCGCCGCAGGCTGGCATTCCCGCCACCATCCTCAGCCACAGCTTGCTCGGCAACGTGATTCGCTATCGGGTGCGCGCGCAAAACGTGGAGCTCTCAGTTGATGTACTTAACCGCAGCGTGGCAGATTTGCATCCCGCTGGCATGCAGATTGGGCTACAGTTAGAGATGTCGACGTTGCGCCAGGTTGCTTAATTTAAACGAAAAAAGGCGACACAACGCGGCGAAGGTTTTACCGGTTGTGCTCACCGTCAGGCTGGCAATCGGTGCTGTTTGAGCCTGACGGATGAGGAGCCTCTATACGTGTTAACTCTGCTTAATCTACTCTCTGCCGTTGCGCTGCTGGTGTGGGGCACACACATTGTGCGAACCGGCATCATGCGCGTTTACGGTGCCGATCTGCGTCGTGTACTTAGCCGCAGCGTTGAAAAAAAACCGATGGCGTTTCTTGCCGGCATTGGCGTTACAGCGCTGGTGCAGAGCAGTAACGCCACCACGCTGCTGGTTACCTCCTTTGTTGCGCAGAATCTGGTGAGCCTGACGCCCGCATTGGTGGTGGTATTGGGCGCGGATGTCGGGACCGCGATCATGGCGCGTATCCTGACTTTCGATCTGTCGTGGCTGTCGCCGCTGTTTATCTTCTTTGGCGTGGTGTTCTTCCTCAGCCGCAAGCAAACGCGCGTTGGGCAACTGGGCCGCGCCAGTATTGGGCTCGGACTGATTCTGCTGGCGCTGCAGCTGATTGTAGCGGCCGCCAAACCGATCACTCAGGCGGCGGGCGTTCAGGTGCTGTTCTCAACGCTGACCGGCGATGTGATGCTCGATGCGCTGATTGGCGCGGTGTTCGCCATCATCAGTTACTCCAGCCTCGCAGCGGTACTGATTACCGCCACGCTGACCGCCACCGGCGTGATCTCCTTCAAAGTGGCGCTCTGTCTGGTGATTGGTGCCAACCTCGGTAGCGGCTTGCTGGCGATGATCAACGCCAGCGGCTCCAACGCGGCGGGCAAACGCGTCGCGCTCGGCAGCCTGCTGTTTAAGCTAATTGGCAGCATCGCGATTTTGCCGTTCGTCAATGTTGTCGCCGACGTGCTGGATAAAATGCCGGTCAACGATGAAGAGTTGGTGATCTTCTTCCACGTGTTTTACAACCTGATCCGCTGCTTAGTCATGGTGCCGTTTGCCGATCCAATGGCGCGCCTGTGCCGCCGTATGATCGCCGATGATCCTGAGAACGAAACGCATCTCAAACCCAAACACCTCGACAGCAGCGCACTGGATACACCCGCGTTAGCGCTGGCTAATGCCTCACGCGAGACGCTGCGCATCGGCGATGTGGTCGAGCAGATGATTGAGTCATTCAATAAAGTGGTGCACGGCGACCTGCGCGAAGAGCGCGCGGTGCGGCGGCTGGATGATGATGTTGATGTGCTCTACACCGCGATCAAACTCTATCTGGCGCGTATGCCAAAAGAGGATTTGCCGGAGGATGATTCACGCCGCTGGGCGGAGATCATTGAGATGGCGCTCAACCTTGAACAGGCGGGCGACATCATCGAACGCATGTGTGCCGACGTAGCGGATAAGTCGCTGACCGCGCGCCGTGCCTTCTCAGCGGAGGGATTGGAGGAGCTGCAAACCTTGCAGGAGCAGGTGCTGTATAACCTGCGTCTGAGTTTGTCGGTGTTTCTGTCGCACGATGTCACCAGCGCTAAGCGCCTGCGCCGCTCCAAGCATCGCTTCCGCATCCTGATTCGCCGTTTCTCACACGCGCATGTTGAGCGTTTGCATCTGCAGAACGTGCAAAGCATCGAAACCAGCTCGCTGCACCTTGGCTTGCTGGGCGATATGAAGCGTTTGAATTCGCTGTTCTGCGCCGTGGCGTACACGGTTTTGGATCAGCCGGATGACGAGCGGGAAGAGGATTAAATGTCGTTTCGTAGGGTCGCCATTGATGGCGACCACACAAAATTTACGACAACAAACTAAACGCAATCATGCCAACAATCGCGCCGGTGGTTCCCAGGATGGTTTCCATCAGCGTCCATGTCTTCAGCGTTTCGGCTTCAGTTGCGCCGGTAAAGCGGCCAAACAGCCAGAAACCGGCATCATTCACGTGACTGATAATGATGGAGCCGCCGCCGATACAGATCGACAGCGCAGCCAGCTGCGCGCCGCTGTAGTGCAGCGGTTCAATCACCGGCATCACTAAACCAACGGTAGTTAAACACGCCACGGTGGCCGAACCCTGAATCACGCGAATCGCGCCAGAAAGGATGAAGCACGCCAGCGCAATCGGCATGCCCGCGCCGGTTAACGCATGTCCTAACACCGGGCCAACGCCCGAATCCACCAGCACCTGCTTAAACACGCCGCCCGCACCAATCACCAGCAGAATAATCCCCGCCGGTTGCAGCGCGCTGCCGCACACCTGCATCACCTTCTCTTTATCCATGCCCTGACGATACGCCAGGCCATAAATCGCCACCAGACAGGCCAGTAGAATCGCGGTGAACGGATGGCCGATAAACTCCAGCCACTCATACAGATGAGAACCCGGCGTGGTGAAGCGTGCGCCGATGGTTTTCAGGCCCACCAGCAGCAGCGGGAACAGAATCAACGCCAGGCTAAAGCCAAACGACGGCAGTTTGCCCTCTTCCACCTCCGGCTGATGATCTTCCGGTGGCGCGCTAAAGCTAACGTGACGCGCGATAAAGCTGCCAAACAGCGGACCGGCAATCAGCATGCCCGGAATCGCCGCGCACAGGCCCAGCAGAATCATCCAGCCAAAATCGGCGTGCATCTGCGCAGCCAGCAGCATCGGTGCGGGTCCCGGCAGCAGGAACGCGGCAGAAGCGGCAACACCGGCAAACAGCGGGATCACCAGCTTCACTAAATTACCTTTAGTGCGACGCGCCACGGCGAACGCAATGCTGATCAGCAACACCACCGCCACTTCGAAAAACAGCGGCAATGCACAGATCAATCCGGCGACGCCCATCGCATAGTGCGCGCGGCTTTCACCAAAGGTTTTCAACATGCGGATGGCGATCTGATCGACGGCGCCGGTTTCATGCAGGATCTTGCCGAACATCGCGCCCAACGCCACCACAATGGCGAGAAAGCCGAGCGTTCCGCCCATGCCTTTTTCCATGGTTTCAGCAATTTTATCGAGCGGCATACCAGAAAACAGACCGGCACCAATAGAGACTAACATCAGGGCAACAAAGGCGTGCATACGCGCTTTCATCACCAAAAACAGCAGCAGCAGGACAGAGCCTGCTGCGGTTAACACTAGCGTTGCGGTACTCATGACTAACCCTTGTTGATTGCACCCTCAATGGTCGCAACCGTGGCCGCAACTACCTCATCCAGTGAATGATTGATATCAACCACCAGTACATCGGGCTCATCCGCGCCGGGTTCCTGCAGCGTGGCGAACTGCGTCACCAGCATCTGCGGTTTAAAGAAGTGACCTTTACGCGCTTTCAGGCGGGATTCGATGGTTTCGAAGTCGCCCTGCAGATAGATAAATTTCAGGTTCTCATTGCCCTGACGCAGGATGTCGCGATAGGACTTTTTCAGCGCCGAACAGACGATGATGGAGATCTCCTGGGTACGCTGCATGGCAAATGCCGCATCATTCAGCGCCTGCAGCCACGGCTGGCGATCTGTGTCGTCCAGCGGATGACCGTCGGCCATTTTCATGATGTTGCTGCGCGGATGGAGGAAATCCCCATCGAGGAACGCAGTGTTTAACTGATGAGAGACCTGATTGGCGACGGCAGATTTTCCGCTGCCGGAAACGCCCATCAGAATAAAGACGTGGTGCGATGGAGATGGCGTTGTCATTGTTTTGCGCTCCGGCAGTGAATTCTGCCCAATGTTACCGATAACAAATCGAGTTGCCATTGTCAGAGCCCACTGAAAGGCTGGCAACCCTTCTCAGGCGGAAAAGCACGAAAGTGTGAACTGACTCAAAAAATCGCCAAAATCAGATGCTGTCACCTTCGGAGATTTCAAAGCCAACATCCAGCGGTTGTGTCATCGTGCGATCGCCGCCAATACGCGCCAGCAGCATCGCTGCCGATTCGCGTCCCATACGCTCGCGCGGCGTTAACACTGTGGCGAGGCGCGGATTCACCACTTGCGTGATGTCGTGACCGTGGAATCCGGCAATCGCCATCTGCTCCGGCACACGCAATCCCTGACGCTGACACTCAAACATTGCGCCCACCGCCAGGTCATCGTTGGTACAAAACAGGCTGTCGGTTTCCGGATAACGCTTTTGCGCTTCACACAGCAGTTGCGCGCCGGCGCTGAACGAGGAGGCATCCTCCATCATCACGCTATGTGGCGTGAGCCCCGCTTCGCGCATCGCCTTCTCGTAGCCCTGTTGCTTCTGCAAGGTACGTTCATCAAGGCGCGCACCGAGATAGACGGTGTGGCGATGGCCTTTTTTCAGAATAGCATGTGTCATCTGCCGCGCGGCTTCGACGTTATCGAAGCCCACCGCCATATCGAGGCACGGCGTAACCGAATCCATCATCTCAATCACCGGAATGCCCGCCACTTCCAGCATGCGCAGCGTGCCTGGCGTATGCGTGCGTTCGGTGAGGATTACGCCATCGATGTTCCAGCCGAGCAACGAGCGCAGCTGTAGCTCCTCTTTCTGCGCGTTATAGCCAAAGTGCGCCACCAGCGTTTGATAACCCGCTTCGTCGGTAACGGCTTCGATCCCGCGCAAAACGTCGGCGAAAACCTGGTTAGTCAGCGAAGGCAGCAGCACGCCGATGGCGCGGCTGGTGGCATTGGAGAGCATATCGGGCGCGCGATTGGGGATGTAACCGAGCTCATCCAGCGCCACGGCGATCTTATCGCGCAGTGCCACCGAGACCTGATCCGGGTTGCGCAGGTAGCGGCTGACGGTCATTTTTGTGATGCCGACGCGATCGGCAACGTCCTGTAATACCGGTCTTTTCTTCTTCATCGTATGCGCCTGAGATCGGAGATAACCCGAGTTTATCATTTTTTGTCAGGTTAAGGTTTTGCGGGAAATCGGTCGCCATTAATGGCGACCTTACGGTTATACGGCGGGGGTTTTGTAGGGTGCGCATTCATGCGCACCAGGCTTCTCGTTACTTCCGAGAATGGTCTTGTAGCTAACCTGGAAGAGAACAAAGAGCATCGGCAGTCCTGCACATTAGACTAAATGACAAAACAAGGATCATTATGACGGACCATTCTTCTACACCAGCCAAACGCCCGATTGAGCGTTTTCTCAATACCGTTGAGTGGCTAGGTAACTTATTACCGCATCCGATTACGCTCTTCGCGTTGTTTGCATTATTCATCATCGTCGCCTCCGCGATTGCTGCCGCCTTCGGCGTCAGCGTGATCGATCCGCGCCCGGTGGGTGCGGCAGGCCGTGCACCGGATGGTGTGATTCACGTGGTTAGCCTGATGAGTGCCGATGGTTTGCAACGCATCGTCAGCCATCTGGTCACCAACTTCACCGGCTTTGCGCCGCTCGGCACCGTGCTGGTTGCGCTGCTCGGCGTGGGAATTGCCGAGCATTCAGGGCTGCTCTCGGCGGCGATGCGCGCGCTGGTGTTTAACGCACCGAAAAAGCTCATCACTTTCACCATCGTCTTCGCCGGTATCGTATCCAATACCGCTTCTGAGTTGGGCTATGTGGTACTGATTCCGTTGGCAGCGATGATTTTCCACTCATTGGGCCGTCATCCACTGGCGGGCCTGGCGGCGGCGTTTGCCGGTGTTTCCGGCGGCTACAGCGCCAACTTGCTGCTCGGCACCATTGATCCGCTGCTGTCTGGCATTACCCAAAGCGCCGCACAGATTATCGATCCCAACTACCATGTTGGTCCGGAAGTGAACTGGTACTTCATGTTTGTCAGTACCTTCGTGATTTCCATTCTTGGCACCTGGATCACTAACAGCATTGTCGAACCCAAACTGGGCAAGTATCAGGACAGCGAAGGCGAGGCGGTGCGTGGCGATATGGGCGCGCTATCGGCAGAAGAACGTCGCGCGCTGAAAGGCGCAGGCTGGGCGGTTCTCGGCGTTACGCTGCTGCTGATTCTGACCGTGATTCCAGGCTATGGCGTGTTGCTCAACCCGAAAACCGGCACGCTGGCGGGCTCGCCATTCCTGAAAGGCATTGTGGTGTTTATCTTTGTCTTCTTCGCCATTCCCGGCATGGTGTATGGCCGCATGATTGGCAATATGCGCAACGATCGCGACGTGATCAATGCCATGTCCGCCAGCATGAGCAGCATGGGCATGTACATCGTGCTGGTGTTCTTTGCAGCACAGTTTGTGGCGTTCTTTAACTGGAGCAACTTCGGCACCGTGGTGGCGGTGAAAGGCGCCAATCTGCTGGCATCACTGGATATGGGCGCGCCGCTGCTGTTTGTCTGCTTCATCATGATCTGCGGCTTTATCAACCTGATGATTGGCTCCGCCTCGGCGCAATGGGCGGTTACCGCCCCGATTTTCGTACCGATGTTAATGCTGGTCGGCTTTGCGCCGGAAGTGATTCAGGCGGCTTATCGCATTGGTGATTCGGTAACCAACGTGATTACGCCAATGATGAGTTACTTTGGTCTGATTATGGCGGTGGCGGCGCGCTATCGTCGCGACATGGGCATCGGAACGCTGGTGGCGATGATGTTGCCTTATTCTGTGGTGTTTATGATTGGCTGGACGCTGCTGTTTGTACTGTGGGTGTTTGTCTTCAATCTGCCGGTCGGGCCCGGTGCAGCAACCTGGTACACAATGTAAAAGGTAAAAAAAAAGCCAGCACCCGAGCTGGCTAAATAATACTTGGAAGCAATGTGAGCAATGTCGTGCTTACCCGGTTGTCAGGAGACGTTTCCGAGCTCGCATGACAATAATAATCATTATCATTCGCGTCTGTAAAGTATTTTTGCGGATTATTTTGCGTTGACGAACGATGTGAATTCCTTGATGTTAAAGGGGATTTATTCCATTTTGCACAAGGAGCGCTCTATGAGTCAGATCGTCATTCGTCACGCCATTCCCGAAGATGCCGCCGCTTTAACGCGTATGTATAGCCAGCCTGAACCGCAGGCCAGCACGCTGCATCTGCCGTTTCAATCGCCGACGCTGTGGCAGGAACGCCTCAGCAATCCGCGTCCGGGTGTACAGATGCTAGTGGCGTGTATTGACGATCAGATTGCCGGACAACTCACTCTTGAAGTGCTGTCGGTGCCGCGCCGTCGCCACACGGCGACGTTCGGCATGGGCGTCGATTCTGCCTTTCATCGGCGCGGCGTGGGTAAAGCGCTGATGTCAGCAATGATTGATTTGTGCGACAACTGGCTGCAGGTAACGCGCATTGAACTGACGGTATTCGCCGATAACCACAAAGCGCTTGGCTTGTATCAGCAGTTTGGCTTTGAGATTGAAGGCACCGCGCGTCGACACGCGATGCGCGACGGCGAAATGGTGGATACGCATTATATGGCGCGCTTGAAAGGTTAATGTGAATTCGCCGGTTGCTTGTAGGGTGCGCATTAATGCGCACCTGGAAATCAGGTCGCCATGAATGGCGACCCTACAAGTGATTAGTAACCTGCGCTCAAATCATCCACCGAGCGCGGATCCGATGCGCCATAGCGCGTGCCATCCGGCCCAATCATAATGCTCTGCGTGCTGCCCATTGCCGGCATCACTTTCACATGCTGGCCTTTGGCTTCCAGCAGGCGCAGCGTATCCGGGCTGAAGCCTTTTTCCACGCGCAGCTGATCGGGCAACCATTGATGATGGAAGCGCGGTGCGTTGGTCGCTTCCGCAACGTTCATACCAAAATCGATGCTGTTCACCACCATTTGCAGCACGGTGGTGATAATGCGGCTGCCGCCTGGGCTGCCGGTCACCAGCCAGGTTTTACCGTCTTTTGCCACGATGGTGGGCGACATCGATGATAGAGGACGTTTGGCCGGTTGCACCGCATTCGCCTCGCCGCCGACTAAGCCGTAGACGTTGGGCGTGCCCGGTTTGGCCGAGAAATCATCCATTTCATTGTTCATCAAGATGCCGCTTTGTCCGGCAACAATCCCGCTGCCGAAGTAGGTATTCAACGTATAGGTCACTGCGACCGCGTTGCCATCTTTATCCACCACCGAGAAGTGCGTGGTTTGATTGCTTTCATACGGTGCCAGTTTACCTGGTTTGATCTCGCTGGATGGACGCGCTTTGTTGACGTCAATCTGCTGCGCCAGAGTTTTGGCGTAGGCTTTGCTGGTCAGCGCTTGTTGCGGCACTTTAACGAAGTCAGGATCGCCAAGGTATTCCGAACGGTCGGCATAAGCGTATTTTTCCGCTTCCGCCATCACCTGCATGGCATCGGCGCTGCCAAAGCCAAACTTCGCGAGGTCGAAGTTTTCCAGGATATTGAGGATCTGCACGATGTGAATCCCGCCGGACGATGGCGGCGGCATGGAGAACACTTCGTAGCCGCGATAGGTGCCGCTCACCGGTTTGCGTTCTACCGCGCGATAAGCCGCCAGATCTGGCTTACCGATCAGGCCGCCGTGCTGTGCCATTTCACCGGCAATTTCATCAGCGATTTTGCCTTTATAGAACGCATCCGGACCTTGCTGGGCAATCAGCTGCAGGCTATGTGCGAGGTTTTTCTGCACCAGACGTTCGCCCTTTTGGTACGGCTTACCGTCAGCTTTGTAGAAAATCGCGCGGCTGTTGTCGTGGTTGATCAACGTCTCTTTGCCGTAGGTGGCGAGATCGTCGGCCAGCGCATCGTTCACCACGATGCCGTCACGCGCTAGTTTGATGGCGGGTGCCAGTAATTTGCTCAGCGGCAAGGTACCGTACTTCTGTGCCGCCAGCGCAAAACCGGCCACGGTGCCCGGCGTGCCTGAGGCTAAGTGAGAAGTGAGTGACAACTTACTATCAGCATTGCCCTGCTTATCGAGAAACATATCGCGTGAGGCGCGCGCCGGTGCCATTTCGCGGAAGTCGATAGCGGTGGTGCGTCCGGATGCGGTGCGCAGCAGCATAAAGCCCCCGCCGCCGAGGTTACCGGCCTGCGGATGCGTCACCGCCAGCGCGAAACCCACCGCAACGGCCGCATCCACCGCGTTACCGCCCTGCTTGAGAATATCGACGCCAACTTCCGTCGCCATCGCATCCACCGATGCCACCATGCCATGTTTGGCTTTTACCGGGTGAAAGGTATCGCTATCAACGCCATACGAAACCGGCGGCGCGTTGGCCGGCGCGGCTTGTGCACCCTGCACCACGGTAAAACTCATCAATAATGCCCAGCCGAACTGCCGCATGTTGCCCTGTATCCTCATCCTGCCACCACCCTTTTAAAGTTATTTATACCCTTCATACTTCAAGGTGCAGATGCGTTGGCTGCTCTCGTTCACCCGAATCACTTACTTGTGTAAGCTCATCGGGACTCTCTCGTTTGCCGCCTTCCTGCGCCTTGAATTATTTTGGGTATCCATTTGTTATTTATTGATGCAAGTGTTTGCAAACACGGTAAAAAGCGTAGCAGTAAGCTAAATTCGGCGCACTCCTGGATCATAGGTTTGTGATATCGCATAAACTTATGGCTGCAGCGCGTGTTGCCACATTGGCAGCATCAGCACACAGCAGGCTGCATTAATGGAGGAAGACCATGAACAAATGGCTAATTGTGATCGCAGCATTGCTGCCGTTAAGCAGCATGGCAAATACGTTGAACAGCACCAACGACCCGAACAAACCCGGCTATAACCCGAGCCAGCAGCGGATGCAGTCGCAGATGCAGAGTCAGCAGCAACAGCAGAAGCTCAAGTTGCAGCAGAGTCAGCAACAGCAAAGTCAGGATGTACAGCGCAAGGTGCAGGAACAGCGGGATAGCGCCCAGCAGCGCGTGATTCAGTCGCAGCCGGGCCAGAATCAGCAACAGAACTAGCGGAAGTCGGGCCCGATAATATCGATGCGGTCGGTGCAGATAGCATCGACGCCCCAACCTAACAGCTCGCGCGCCCGCGCGGGCTGATTCACGGTATACACCAAAATATGCAGACCGGCCGCTTTTAGCTGCGCGGTGCGTTCGGCGTCGAGTAATTTGTGGTTCAGATGGATCGACACGCAATCCAGACGCGAAGTCAGCGCCTGCCAATCGTCGTGCCATTCATCCAGCAGCAAACCGCGCGGCAGTTCCGGCGCCGCTTCCATTGCTGCTTCCAGCGCGGCGTATGAGAAGGAGGAGAGCAGCGGCGCGGTTTGTCCTTGCCACAGTTCGCGTGCGGCCAGCGCCACATTGCGGCCGGTTTCCACATCCTGCCCAGTGGTGGGTTTGATCTCGATATTCGCCATCATCTGATGCTGGCGACAACGTTCGGCCACTTCACTCAGCAGCGCCAGCGGTTCGCCTTCGTAATCGCGGCTAAACCAGCCGCCGGCATCCAGCTGTGACAGCTTATGCCACGACAACGCGCCTGCCACGCCCCAACCGTTGCTGGTGCGATCCAGCGTGTCGTCATGCAGCAGGAAAATCTGCTTATCTTCCGACAGCTTGGCATCAAACTCGATCATGGTGTGACCGTGCTGCGCGCCGACATCAATCGCCGCGAGGGTATTTTCCGGAGCCAGTTTGCCGCCGCCGCGATGCGCGACAATGTGCGGATAAGGCCAGTTATGTTGACTCATTCCAGACGCTTTCCATAGGTTGAATCGAAGAAGTGTAACGCATCTGACGGCAGATGCAGCCACAAGGTGCTGCCCGCCTGCGGGCGCTCGCTGTGTGGCAAACGTACCACCATGCGTGCATTACCGATGCGGCCGTGCGCCAGATTATCCGCGCCCAGCATCTCCAGCGTCTCCACCACCAGCGGAATGCCGCCCGCGTCGCGACTGCTGAGCTTGATGTGCTCGGGACGAATGCCGAGCGTCAGCGGACGATTGGCCCACTTGGCTTTGCTCTGGCCCAGCAGCAAGCTGTTGAGCGCATCCAGCGTGAAACGTGTGCCGTCGCTGCTGATTTGTCCCGGCAGTAAATTCATGGCGGGCGCGCCGATAAACGAGGCAACAAACTGGCTGGCCGGACGCTCGTACACTTCCACTGGCGTGCCCACCTGCTCGACCACACCTTTGTTCATTACCATCACGCGCTGCGCCAGCGTCATCGCTTCCACCTGATCGTGCGTCACGTAAATACTGGTGGTTTTCAGGCGACGATGCAGCTGTTGCAGCTCAAGGCGCATCTGCACGCGCAAACGCGCATCCAGATTCGACAGCGGCTCATCAAACAGGAAGACCGCCGGTTCACGCACGATAGCGCGCCCCATCGCCACGCGCTGACGCTGTCCGCCCGACAGCTCACGCGGGCGGCGATGCAGCAGATGATCCAGTTCGAGGCTGCGTGCCGCTTCCATTACGCGTTGATCGATCTGCACTTTGCCCATGCCGCGAATTTTCAGGCCATACGCCATGTTTTCGCCCACCGTCATATGCGGATAGAGCGCGTAGTTCTGGAACACCATGGCAATGCCGCGATCTTTTGGCTCCATGTTGGTGACGCGTTTGTCGTCGATATAGATATCGCCCGACGATACGCGCTCAAGGCCCGCCACCATGCGCAGCAGCGTCGATTTACCGCAGCCGGAAGGGCCGACCATCACCATAAATTCGCCATCGTTAATGGTGATATTCAGTGGCTGAATGATCTGATTTTTGCCGTCATACGATTTGGTAACGGTCTGAAGGGTTACGCCTGCCATTTATTTATCACTCTCTACCAGGCCACGCACAAACGCACGTTGCATCACGAGTACCACCACCACCGGTGGAATCAGGGTTAATAACATTGCCGCCATCACTTCATTCCACTGCGTCGGGCCGCCGCTGCTGTTGATCATGCTTTTCACTCCGGCGACAGCGGTGCTGAGGCTGGCATCGTTGATGATCAGCAGCGGCCACAGATACTGGTTCCAGCCGTAGATAAAGGTGATCACGAAGAGCGCGGCGAGATTGGTTTTGGACAGCGGTAGCACGATGTCCCAGAAGAAGCGCATCGGGCTGGCACCGTCGATGCGCGCCGCTTCAATCAGCTCGTCCGGCAGCGACATAAAGAACTGACGGAACAGGAAAGTGGCGGTAGCCGACGCCATCAGCGGCAGCGTTAAGCCGCTGTAGCTGTCGAGCATATTCAGCGTCGAAATCACTTCCACCGTGGGGAAAATACGCACTTCCACCGGCAGCATCAGGGTGATGAAAATCAGCCAGAAAAACAGCGAGCGCAGCGGGAAGCGGAACCACACCAGCGCGAAGGCGGAGAGCATCGAGACGCTGATTTTGCCGATGGTGATGCCGAGCGCCATCAGCAGGCTGTTGAGCATCATCATGCCAAATGCCGGGCCGCTGCCATTCACGCCGTGCGTCCAGATGCGCGAGATGTTCTCCCACAAATGCGTGCCCGGCAGCAGCGTCATCGGCACCTGATACACCGCTTCGTTATCCAGCGTTGCCGCGACAAAAGCGATGTAGAGCGGGAACAGAATGGTCAGCACACCCAGCACCAGCAAGGTATGGCTGAAGATATCCAGCCCGCGTCGATTCTCAATCATTGGTATTGCACCTTACGCTCGACAAAGCGGAATTGCAGGATAGTCAGGCCAATCACCAGCAGCATCAGCACCACCGATTGCGCGGCGGAGGAAGAGAGATCCAGCCCGGTGAAGCCTTCGCGATAAATTTTGTAGATCAGCGTGGTGGTGGCCTGAACCGGACCACCGCCGGTGGCGGCATCGATCACCGGGAAGGTATCGAAGAAGGCGTACACCAGATTGACCACCAGCAGGAAAAAGCTCACCGGCGTGATCAGCGGCAGGGACAAATTGAAGAAGCGACGCACCGGACCGGCGCCATCGATCGCCGCTGCTTCCACCAGCGATTTGGGAATCGACTGCAGCGCAGCGAAGAAAAACAGGAAGTTGTAGCTCATTTGCTGCCAGATCGACGCCAATACAATCAGGAACATCGCCTGACCGCTGTTTTGCGCGTAGTTCCAGTTGTAGCCCATTTGGTTCAGCAAATGGCTGAACAAACCGAGGCCCGGATTAAACAGGAACATCCATAGCACTGCCGCCACCACCGGCGCCACCGCGTACGGCAGTAGCAGCAAGGTTTGGTAAAGCTTGCGCAGGCGAATCACATAATCGACCAGCGCCGCCAGCAGCAGGGAAAAGGTCATGCCGCAAATCGTCACCAGCGCACTGAACTCAATGGTGGTCCAGAAGGAGGCCAGATAGTATTCGTCGCTGAACAGGCGTTTAAAGTTTGCCAGCCCAACGAAGGTGCTGGAGATGCCAAAAGGATCAATGCTTTGCAGCGAATACCACAAGGCTTCACCGGCTGGCCACAAGAAGAAGATGGCCGTTATCACCAGTTGCGGCAACAGCAGCAAATAGGGCAGAAAACGGGATCGAAATACCGGGCGCGATGAGGACATAGCAGACTCAATCAAAGAAGAAAATCGGGGCGAACGCCAGGCGTCGGCCCCGAGATAACAGCGTTACTTCACTTGCTGCTCAAAACGGCGCAGCAGTTCGTTACCGCGTTTCACAGCGTTATCCAGCGCGGCTTGCGGCGCCTGTTTGCCGGTCCACACGCCTTCCAGCTCTTCGTCCACGATGGTACGAATCTGCGGCATGTTGCCCAGACGCATGCCTTTAGTGAACGGCAGCGGATCTTTGTTCAGCATCTGACGCGTAGCGATATCTGCGCCTGGGTTCTTGTCATAGAAGCCCTGTTGCTTGGTCAGCTCATAAGCGGCGGTGGTGATCGGCAGATAACCGGTTTTCTGGTGCCATTCAGCAGCGATTTCCGGCTGGGCGAGGAACTTCATGAACTCCGCCGCGCCTTTGTAGGTGTTGGCATCTTTGCCTTTCATCACCCACAGGCTCGCGCCGCCAATGATGGCGTTCTGCGGTGCGTTCGGTACGGTTTCATCGTACGGCATCATGCCAACGCCGAAGTTGAATTTGGCGTAGTGTTTGATATCGGCCAGCGAACCGGAAGAAGCGGTGGTGATGCCGCAATCGCCGTTATAGAACTTGGCGGTAGATTCATCTTTGCGACCGAAGTAGGTGAAATCACCCTTCTTGTTCATCGCTTCCAGCATTTCGATGTGGCGCACCTGCACCGGCTTGTTGAACTCCAGTACCGCATCGGTGCCGTCAAAGCCGTTGTTTTTGGTGGCGACCGGCAGCGCATGCCAGGCGCTGAAGTTTTCAATCTGAATCCAGCCCTGCCAGCCGCTGGCGTAACCGCAGGTCAGGCCCGCTTTGCGCAGCGCTTCAGCATCTTTTGCCAGCTCCTGCCAGGTTTTCGGTGGCTGATCCGGGTTCAGACCGGCTTTTTTGAACGCGTCTTTGTTGTAGTACAGCACCGGCGTGGAGCTGTTGAACGGCTGAGAGATCAGCTGGCCTTTGCTGTCGCTGTAGTAACCGGCAACGGCTGGCACGAACTGCTTCGGATCCATCTGCACGCCAGCGTCTTTAAACACCTGGTTGACCGGGACGATAGCTTTTGACGCCATCATGGTCGCCGTACCGACTTCATACACCTGCAGCAGCGCAGGCGCTTTACCGGAGCGCACCGCCGCGATACCCGCCGCTAAGCTCTGCTCGTAGTTGCCTTTGTAAGTCGGAACGATTTTGTAATCGGGATGAGCCTGGTTAAAACGTTGTGCCAGAGAATCAACTTCTTTGCCTAACTCGCCTTCCATTGAGTGCCAGAAAGGGATCTCAGTTGCAGCCAGCGCATTACCGCTGAGCGCCAGACCGAGCAGTACACTCATCAGGCGGGGACGAAGCGTAAAAGCGGACATAAGGTTTTTCCTGTGCTGTTAAGTACGCGCGAATTCGCGCATTTTTTAGTTCGCGACGTAACATGACACGGGGAAATGACGGATTAATAACAGGTTTATGACGAGGATGTGACAGATAGGTTTTGTTCGATTGGGGTTTAGGACGGGGCAATTGAGCTGCTAAGGTAAAGGTCGCCATAAATGGCGACCCTACGCGATTTTGTAGGGTCGGCATTCATGCCGACCGCCGGTTATGCGCCGAGGTAAGCACTCCGCACGGCTTCATTGGATAGCAACGCTTCGCCGCTATCCTCCAGCACTACATGACCGTTTTCGAGCACATAACCCCGATCCGCCAGCTTCAGCGCCTGGTTGGCGTTCTGCTCGACGAGGAAGATGGTCATGCCCTCTTTACGCAACTGCTCAATGGTGTCGAAGATCTGCTGAATGATAATCGGCGCCAAACCCAGCGACGGCTCATCCAGCAGCAGCAAACGCGGCTGGCTCATCAACGCGCGACCAATCGCCAGCATCTGCTGCTCACCGCCGGACATAGTGCCCGCGCGCTGCGCTTTACGTTCTGCCAGGCGAGAAAACAGCTGATACACGCGATCGATACGCTCCAGATACTGCTGACGCGTTGCAAAGAAGCCGCCCATCGCCAGGTTCTCTTCCACCGTCATGCGCGAAAACACGCGACGGCCTTCCGGCACAATCGCAATCGCTTCACGCATGATTTTCGCGGTTTGCCAGTCAGTGATCTCTTTACCATCAAAGGTGATGTTACCGCTGGTGGCGCGCGGTTCGCCGCACAAGGTGCCGAGCAGCGTGGTTTTACCCGCGCCGTTGGCACCGATCAGCGTGACGATTTCACCCTGATTGATGTGCAGATTAATGTTGTGCAGCGCCTGAATAGGACCGTAATGAGCGCTGACATTCTGCAAAGTTAAAATCGGGTTTGCCATGTTACGCCTCACCTAAATAAGCACGGATCACATCCGGGTTGTTACGCACCTGTTCCGGCGTGCCGTTAGCCAGCGGCGTTCCCTGATTCACCACGTAAATGCGGTCAGAAATGCCCATCACCAGCTTCATATCGTGTTCAATCAGCAGCACGGAAACCTTGTGCTCACCGCGCAGTTCGGCGATCAGCTCATCGAGTTCGTGCGTTTCTCGCGGGTTAAGACCGGCCGCCGGTTCATCCAGCATCAGGATTTCCGGGCGCGTCACCATGCAGCGCGCAATCTCCAGACGACGCTGCTGACCATATGCGAGGTTGCCCGCCTGGCGGTTAGCGAGATCCAGCAGGCCGATGCGGTCCAGCCAGGTTGCTGCGCGATCCAAAGCTTCGCTCTCACCGCGACGGAAAGCCGGGGTTTTGAATAGGCCGGAGAACACGCCGCTTTTCAGATGCTGATGCTGAGCCACCAGCAGGTTTTCAATCACCGTCATTTCACGGAACAGACGCACGTGCTGGAAAGTCCGCACGATGCCCATGCGCGCAATCTTCTGGCCTGGCAAACCTTGCAGCTGCTGATCGCGCAGTTTGATAGTGCCGCCGGTCGGTTTGTAGAAACCGGTCAGGCAGTTGAACACCGTGGTTTTACCGGCACCGTTCGGGCCGATCAGCGAAACAATTTCCTGTGGATGCAGCTCAAGCGCCACATTGTTGACGGCTAACAGGCCGCCGAAGCGCATCATCAGGCCTTCAACGGCTAATAAAGGCTGACTCATGCCTGCTCTCCTTGTTTACTGCTTTTCAACTTCAGATGCGGACGCTTCATCGGCAGCAGACCTTGTGGACGCCAGATCATCATCAGCACCATCAAACCGCCGAGCACCAGCATGCTGTACTCGTTCAAATCACGCATCAGCTCGCGCGATACCACCAGCAGAATCGCCGCGAGGATCACCGCCAGCTGCGAGCCCATGCCGCCCAACACCACAATCGCCAGCACAAAGGCCGATTCGACGAAGGTGAAGGATTCCGGGCTGACGAAGCCCTGACGCGCCGCGAACAGCGTGCCAGCGAAGCCGGCGAAAACGGCGCTGATGGTGAAAGCAGTCAGCTTGATGCGCGTCGGGCTCAGGCCGAGCGAACGGCAGGCGATCTCATCTTCACGCAGCGCTTCCCACGCACGACCTAACGGCATACGCAGCAAGCGGTTGATAACAAATAGCGTCAGCACCACCAGCAGCAGCGCCACCAGATAAAGGAAAATCACGCGGTCGCTGGGATCGTATTTCAGGCCGAAGAAGTCATGGAAAGTGCTCCAGCCGCCTTCACTGACGCGACGACCAAACTCCAGACCAAACAGGCTTGGCTTGGGAATCTGCGCAATGCCGTTCGGTCCGCCGGTGATAGCGGTGTTGTTCAGCAGCAGGATACGCACGATTTCACCGAAACCGAGCGTGACGATCGCCAGATAGTCACCGCGCAGGCGCAGCACCGGGAAGCCGAGCAGCAAACCAAAAGCCCCGGCGACTAAACCAGCCAGCGGCAGGCTTTCCCAGAAACCAAAGCCGTAATAGTGATTCAGCAAGGCGAAGGTGTACGCGCCGATGGCGTAGAAACCGCCGTAGCCCAGCACCAGCAAACCGGATAAACCCACCACCACGTTCAGCCCAAGACCGAGCATCACGTAGATCAGCGTCAGCGTGGCAATATCCACGCTGCCGCGCGAGACCAGAAACGGCCAAATTACGGCGGCGGCAATCACCAGCGCCATCAACAGCTTCTGCTTTGGCGTCGATCCATCAAAACCCGGCAGGACAAAACCTTTGCCGCTGCGTTTGAATTTACCCTGCACCAGCGGACGCAGCAGCTGGAAGACAAATACCACCGCACAACCAATGAAAATCCAGTTCCAGCGCACCGCGCCCGCGTTGGCGACCACCAGTTTGGTGCCGTCCAGATCGAGGCGCACGCCCATAAAGAAGGTCGCGAGAATCAGCAACATCACCGTGGAGATCACGGCGTTGACCAAACCTAGGCGTTTCATACTTTCTCCACCTCCGGACGGCCAAGAATCCCGGTTGGCATTACCAGCAGCACCACAATCAGCAGCGCGAAGGAGACCACATCTTTATATTCTGTCGAGAGATACGCCGAGGTCAGCGCTTCCGCAATGCCCAGCACCAGGCCGCCAATCATCGCGCCTGGAATACTGCCGATGCCGCCCAAGACTGCAGCAGTGAAGGCTTTCATCCCGGCCATAAAGCCGATGAACGGGTTGATGGAGCCGTAGAATTGACCGAGCAATACGCCCGCTACCGCCGCCATCGCCGCACCAATAATGAAGGTGAGAGAGATAACGCGGTCGGTGTTGATGCCCAGCAGGCTGGCCATTTTCAGGTCTTCTGCGCAGGCGCGGCAGGCGCGGCCCATGCGCGAATAACGGATAAACAGCGTCAGCGCCAGCATCGACAAGAAGGTCACCACCCAAATCACCAATTGCATGGTGGAGAGCGTGGCAGCAAAGCCGTTGCTCTCGCCCAGCGTCCACTGACCGGTGATCAGGCTTGGCAGCGCGAGATCGCGCGAGCCTTGCGTCAGGCTGACGTAGTTCTGCAGGAAGATCGACATACCGATCGCGGAGATCAGCGCGATCAGGCGCTTGGACGAACGCACCGGCTTATACGCCACGCGTTCGATGCTCCAGCCATAGGCGCTGGAGATGATCACCGCCATCACGAAACCGGCGGCGATCATCAGCCACGAGGTATCAATGCCCATCATCATCAGGGCGGCAATCACGATAAAGGAGACATAGCTACCGATCATGTACACCTCGCCGTGGGCGAAGTTGATCATGCCGATAATGCCGTAAACCATGGTGTAACCGATGGCGATCAGCGCGTAGGTGCTCCCGAGGGTAACCCCGTTGAACATCTGCTGAATGAAATAGAGAAACTGCTCGGACATAGTGAGGACCTGCTCTGGAGCTGAATAATTCCCTCTCCCGCGCGCGGGAGAGGGAATTTTGGGGGATTACTTAACTGCGGTAGAAGAGCCGTCTTTGTGCCATTTGAAGACACCAAATTCGAAGCCTTTCAGATCGCCTTTCTCATCCCAGTTCAGGTTGCCCATCACGGTTGGAACGGCAGCGCCTGTTTTCAGGTTCTTAGCAATTGCATCAGGCTCATCGCTCTTGCTGCGCTCGATACCAGCCACCAGCGACTGAATTGCCGCGTAGGTTGTCCAGACGAACGGACCAGTAGGATCTTTGCGGTTCGACGCGGTGTTGGCTTTGATCGCATCAACAATTGCCTTGTTTTCTGGCAGTTGGTCGTAGCGCTTCGGCAGCGTTACGAACAGGCCTTCAGAAGCATCACCTGCGATGTTAGACAGAGAAGCGTTGCCCACGCCTTCCGGGCCCATGAAGCCCGCGTTCAGGCCAGCGGATTTTGCCTGACGCAGAATCTGGCCCAGCTCCGGGTAGTAACCGCCGTAGTAAACGAAATCGACGTTCTCTTTCTTCAGGCGCGCAATCAGCGTGGAGAAGTCTTTATCACCGGCGGTAATACCTTCAAACAGCACTACGTTGCCGCCTTTGGCTTTCAGGGTTTTCTGCACGGATTCCGCCAGACCCTGGCCATATTGCTGCTTGTCATGCACTACAGCGATACGTTTTGGTTTGATGTGGTCGAGAATGTAGGTCGCCGCCGTTGGGCCCTGATCGGAATCCAGACCGGTAGTACGCAGCACGTCAGCATAGCCACGCGCAGTCAGTTCTGGCGCGGTCGCGGCTGGGGTGATCATCAGCACGCCTTCGTCGTTATAGATGTCTGAAGCAGGCTGAGTAGAGGAGGAGCACAGGTGGCCGATAACGTATTTAATGCCGTCGTTAACCACTTTGTTGGCAACCGCAACCGCTTGTTTCGGGTCACAGGCATCGTCATATTCCACGCCAACCAGTTTGTCACCGTTAACGCCGCCTTTGGCGTTGATGTCCTTAATCGCTTGCGCGGCACCGGTAAACTGCATGTCACCGTACTGCGCGACCGGACCGGTTGATGCGCCTACGATGGCAATTTTAATGTCTTTCGCCAGCGCCGCATGGCTCATCGCCAGGGCAACGCAGCCCGCCAATAATGCGCGTCCTTTACTCATTTTCATGCGAACTTCCCCATCTGTTGTGTCGTGTTTGTTGTGATTGTTTATTTTCTGCCAGTCAAAGAGGAAAACTCATTCTGCAATAATGGGTTAGCACGCTTTTCTGGCATTTATAGGTAATAAGGCTTTATTTTTCAGGTTATTAAACAGGAACTTTCTTCTGTAAATCAACTGACATATTCAGAATTGGCTGAGTGGATCAGCAGAATCGTCTGGTTGTTATGGCCGATTTTTCAGCAGGATACCAGCGCGTTATGCTGGCTTTTTCGGCTATCGCTGATGGCTTACTCCACAATCATGGCAAACTGGCTGGCATTTGACCTATTTTTACCAGAAAAAAGTGACAGCGCTCTGACTGTCTAAATTCGCTACACTATCGCCTTTGCACTAGTACAGGTATTAGGTATGAAGCTGACAATCCAGCGCTTAGCATCGTTAACCGCTCAGGATCGTATCGATTTAGCTAAAGTCTGGCCGGAAATCGATATTGTGCAACTGGAAGCGCGGCTCAGCGACACGCAGCGTCTGTATGCGGCGCGTTTTAACGACAGATTGCTGGCGGCGCTGCAGCTGACCATCAGCGGCACGCAGGGGAAAATCACCCATCTCAACGTGCGTGAAGTCACACGTCGACGTGGCGTGGGACAATACTTGCTGGAAGAGACGATGGCGCAGAACAGCGCGTTAGCGGATTGGTGGATTGCCGATGACGGCGACGCCGATCAAGGCGTTCGTGCGGCGTTTATGCAGGCATGTGGTTTTCGTGCGCAGGCTGATGGTTGGGTGCGCTGAAGGGATTTCGTGCGGTTGGTGAAACGGTGCGCATAAATGCGCACCCTACGAAACCGCGCATGGGAATCCGCACCGTCGAAACCGCGCACGGGAATCCGCACCGTCGAAACCGCGCATGGGAATCCGCAACGTTTGTCGTAGGGTCGCCATTCATGGCGACCAGGCTAAAAATGGGGCAACCAGCCAATAAAAAGGGCGACTTAAAAGTCGCCCCGTTTTTCCACCCGATCGCTATCAGGCTTCAATCGCCACACGCAGTTTCTTCATGGCGTTCTTTTCCAACTGACGCACGCGCTCTGCAGAGACGCCGTATTTGTCGGCCAGCTCCTGCAGCGTGGTTTTGTTGTCATCGTCCAGCCAGCGGGCACGGATAATATCCTGACTACGCTCGTCGAGGCTCAGCATCGCATCGCTCAGCTTATCAGCTGCATGTGCATCCCAGTTATCCTCTTCAATGCCATCGGCAAAGTCAGAGGTTTTATCCTGCAGATACAGCACTGGCGCCATTGATTTGCCTTCGCCTGCTTCGTCATCAGACGACATGTCGAAAGTCATATCCTGCGCGGCCATGCGCGATTCCATTTCCAGCACGTCTTTGCTGCTCACGCCCAGCTCGCGTGCGACCATTTCCACTTCGTCCTGGTTGAACCAACCGAGACGCTGCTTGCTTTTACGCAGGTTAAAGAACAGCTTACGCTGAGCTTTGGTGGTCGCGACTTTCACAATACGCCAGTTACGCAGCACGTATTCGTGAATCTCTGCTTTAATCCAGTGCACGGCAAACGACACCAGACGCACGCCGACTTCAGGATTGAAGCGACGCACCGCCTTCATCAGGCCGATGTTACCTTCCTGAATCAGGTCTGCCTGCGGCAAGCCGTAACCGGAGTAGTTACGAGCAATATGAACAACAAAGCGCAGGTGAGACAGGATCAGCGTCTTAGCTGCATCCAGATCGCCCTGGTAATGCAGCCGCTCAGCCAATGCTTTTTCCTCTTCTGCCGTCAGCACCGGCCAGTTGTTAGCAGCCCGGACGTAAGATTCCAGGTTACCCAGAGGAGCAATCGCTAAAGTTTGCATTTCTTTGGTCATTCAAACCCTCACAAATTCAATGGACTTGCTGCACGGTATTTTGCGCAGACGCTACATTATGTCAACGTCACGAGAAAACCAGAAGCAATCTGTGCTACTTGGACGACAAAGTTATCCACAAGTTCAATTATAGCAGTGAATATTTTACACACAGATGACGGCGGGGGATATAGGAGAATTCCTCTGCTCCCAGGTCGTCGGCAGCAGAGGAAGAGTATATCAAAAAACGTTGCTTTTGGTTACTGCGGCGTAAAACGGCGTAAATGTTGTACCGTTGCCAGCCAGGCAGCAATCCAGCCGATGATGGCAGCGATCAGCAGTAACAGCAGCCCTTCGTCCCAGGAAAAACCTTCCAGCACAAAAGTGGTACCGAATACCGTTGCCACTTGCGCCACTACCGATTGCAGACGCAACACCAGTACTTCGGAGAGCAGCAGCGACAGCACCGCGCCACCAAAGCCTAACAGCGCACCGCCGTACAGGAAGGGACGCAGGATAAAGCCGTCGGTAGCACCAATCAGCTTCTGCACGTTAATGGTATCGCGCCGCGCAAAGATGCTGAGCCGCACACTGTTACCGATCACCAGGAACACCGCGACCACCATCAGCAGGCCAATCATTGAGGCAATCTGCCCCACCAGCCCGGTTAACGCCGCTAAACGCGCGAACCAGCTGTCATCCATGCGCACTTCATCAACGCCCTGCACTTTCGCAACGCGATCGCGCAGATTCGCCATGGTGTCCGAATTCTGGAAATTGAGTTTTGGCGTGATGATAGCCACCGCCGGCAGCGGATTCTGCTCCAGCATATCCATCGAACCACCAAAACCAGACCAGTTGCGGAACTCATTCAGCGCTTCTTCGCGGGTCAAGTAATTGACGTTATCCACGCCATCGAGTTGCTTGAGTTGCGCGGTGACGTTCTCCGCTGCGGTATCATCCAGCGCTTTATCCAGATACACCGTTAACTGCGGCGCGGGATACCACTGCGTCGCCGCCTGGCTGACGTTCTTCCACACCATGTAGCACACGCTTGGCAGCGTCAGGGAAATGGCGATCACCATCACCGTCAGCAGCGTTGCCAGCGGTTGGCGCCACATATCCGATAACGTGCCACGCAGCGCATAGCGCCACTGCTCCTGCCAGCCGCCTTTCAGCGCCTTGCTTTTGGAAGGCTGCTTCGCTTTCGGCGCAGGCGCGCGCTTGTTGCGCTTATTGACCATCGTGGCCTCCGTGCAGACGTCCCTGATTGAGCGTCATCACGCGGTAATTCCGGCGTGCAATCAGCCCGACATCGTGCGTTGCCATTAACACCGTGACGCCAACGCGGTTGAACTCTTCGAACAGGCGCAGGATGTCTTCCGACAGCGCGTTGTCGAGGTTACCGGTGGGTTCATCCGCCAGCAGCACCGCAGGCTTGTTCACCACCGCGCGAGCAATGCCGACGCGCTGTTGTTCACCGCCAGAGAGCTGAATCGGATAGCTTTTCGCTTTGTCGAGCAGGCCGACTTTATCCAGCGCTGCCGACACGCGACGACGAATATCTTCGCCGCTGGCCCCGGAAATAATCAGTGGGATCGCTACGTTGTCGTAGACCGAACGATCCATCAACAAATGGTGATCCTGGAAAATCATGCCGATCTGACGTCGCAGGAAAGGCACTTCGCTGTGACGCAGACGCGAAATATCGTGGCCGCTGAACCAGATCTGCCCGGCGCTCGGGCGCTCAATGCCACAAATCAGCTTCAGTAAGGTACTTTTCCCCGCGCCGGAATGGCCGGTCAGGAACGCCATTTCGCCGGGACGCAGATGAAAATCCACTCCCTGCAGCGCCTGACGTCCTCCCAGGTAAGCTTTACTGACCTCTTCAAAGCGAATCATCCCAATCATTCCTCTCGGGCAAACAGTGCCTCAATAAAGTCTGCGGCCTTAAACGGCCGTAAATCCTCGATGCCTTCCCCAACACCGATATAACGAATCGGAATGCCGAACTGATCGGCAACCGAGAAGATCACGCCGCCTTTCGCGGTGCCATCCAGTTTCGTCAGGGTGATGCCGGTCAGGCCCACCGCTTCATGGAACAGTTTGGCCTGGCTGATGGCGTTTTGCCCGGTGCTGGCGTCGAGCGTCAGCATCACTTCATGCGGCGCATCTTCATCCAGCTTCTTCATCACGCGGGTAATTTTTTTCAGCTCTTCCATCAGATGCGATTTGTTCTGCAGGCGACCAGCGGTATCAGCGATCAGTACATCCACATTGCGTGACTTGGCGGCCTGAATAGCGTCAAAAATCACCGAGGCAGAATCTGCGCCGGTATGCTGCGCCACCACAGGAATGTTGTTGCGCTGGCCCCAAACCTGCAGCTGCTCAACGGCGGCGGCACGGAAGGTATCACCCGCTGCCAGCATCACCGATTTGCCCTGCGCCTGATACTGACGCGCCAGCTTACCGATGGTGGTGGTTTTACCCACGCCGTTGACGCCCACCATCAGGATGACGAAGGGCGTTTTGCCACCCACTTCCAGCGGCTGATCCACTTTTTCCAGAATGCCGGACATTTCAGCTTTCAGCAGGCCATACAGCGCTTCGGCATCGCGCAGCTGCTTGCGGTTAGCCTGTTGTGTCAGATTGGTGATGATGCGGCGCGTGGTTTCAACGCCAACGTCGGCAATCAGCAGCTGCTCTTCCAGCTCTTCAAACAGATCGTCATCGATTTTCTTACCGCGGAACAGGCCGATAAAGCCCGAACCGAGGTTTTCACGGGTTTTAACCAGGCTGCGTTTCAGACGGGCGAAAAAGCCCTCTTTGGTAGGACGCTCCTGCTCCTGCGCAATCATCGGCGCAGCAGCCAGAGGCAGATCGCTCACGGTATCCTGCGTAGCTTCGGCTAGCTCGGCATCTTCCGCATAGGTTTCCGCTAACGCCAGCGCTTCCAGTTCTTCATCGCTTAAAGGCGCTTCTTCATCCAGTTCTGGCTCAAGCGCCAGCTCTTCCAGCTGCGGCTCTTCTTCGATTGGAGCCACATCCGGCTGCGTTATCTCTTCCGGCAGCACTTCTTCAACGATTGCGGTAACCGGCTCAGGTTCATGCGGCTCGATAACCGGCTCTTCAATCAGTTCCGGTTCAACCTGCTGCTGTTCCGCCACCTGCTCGGTGACGGCGACGGTTTCGACAGCCTGCGCTTCGGCGCGATCGAGCGCACTCTCTTCAACGGCAGGCTCAGCGACCACCTCGGTGGTTTGCTGCTGCTCTTCAGCAGGTTGTTGCGTCTCTTCTTCTTTGCCAAAGCCTAACCAGGAAAAAAAGCCGCGTTTTTTCTCTTTTGCCATTGTGTGACCCTACTCCTCGATGGCTTATTCCCGGTAGCACGCTTGTTCCCAGGGGATAAAATATTCAATTTTAAGCGGGTGAGCGGCGTAAAAATCAGGTAATTACGCGCACTATACCAACTCAGTAGTCTAACACTTTCCAGCCAGCGCACCACAGCACCCTTTTTTAACGTTTCTTCTGCCCGCTACGCCCGTTAAACTAAGCAACAAATTATGACGAGTTGTGAGCGAAATGAGTAAATCCCCCCGCAGCAGCAGCGCTGGCCAGATCCGCATCATTGGCGGTCAGTGGCGCGGCCGTAAATTACCGGTGCCGGATAGCGCAGGTCTGCGCCCCACCACCGATCGCGTACGTGAAACCCTGTTCAACTGGCTGGCACCGGATATCCAGGAAGCGCGCTGCCTCGATTGTTTCGCCGGCAGCGGCGCGTTAGGGCTGGAAGCGCTGTCTCGTTATGCGGCTTCAGCCACGCTGCTGGAGCTGGAGCGTTCAGTGGCGCAACAGCTGTCACAGAACCTGCAAACGCTGCGCGCCACCCAGGCCAAGGTGGTGCAAATCAACACGCTGCAGTGGCTGAGTCAGCCGGGCGAGCCGTTTGACGTGGTGTTTGTTGATCCGCCGTTCCGTAAAGGGTTGTTACAGGAAACGTTGACGCTGCTGGAGCAGAATGGCTGGTTAGCGGCTGAAGCGCTGATTTATGTCGAGAGCGAAGTGGAAAACGGCACGCCCGTAGCACCCGCGAATTGGGATTTGTATCGCGAGAAGATTGCCGGTCAGGTGGCTTATCGCCTTTATCAACGTCAACAGGAGACGCACGATGTGGCTTAATTTGGGACGTTTACTGATGATTTGCGTCTGGGCCTTTTTGCTGCTCAATCTGGTGCAACCTTTCCCAACGCCGCTGCGCTATTTCGTGCACGTGGCACTGTTCTTTATGGTGATTATGCACGGCCTGCAGCTGGTGTTGCTGCGCGCGACCCAGCCGAAAGACGCGCCGAAACTGAGCGGCGTAACCCAGGCGAAGATCTTCTTCTTTGGCGTGTTTGAGCTGCTGGCATGGCAGAAAAAGCATTATCCGAAGATGTAAGTTCGTGCGGTTTGTGACCAGGTCGCCATGATTGTGCGGTTTGTGGCCAGGTCGCCATGAATGGCGACCCTACGGAGCCGGGGTAAAACTCACAAAACGCGTGCCCTTCATCTTCAACTCGCCCTTCGCGCCCTTATCGATCTGGTGATACTCGTTCGCGTTCACCGTCACTTTAATATCGCTGGCACCGTTCAGCGGATGGAACCAGGCTTCATACTTCATATCTTCCGCCACAATCTCTTCGCGCTGACGTGAACGGCGATTGGGCGACGGAAATTCGCGTTTGGTTTTCACTTCCACGCTCAGCGAGCGCACCGGCGAGGCATCGTTCACCGCCGTTTCGCGGCGCTGTTTAATAAACTGACGGGTTGCCAAAACGGCAATAATGGCCAGTACGATGAAAAAGATTAGCGGTGGTTTGCTCATGATTTATCTCGTGCTTTGCGTTAATTCGGAACGGGTAAAGACGACAAAGCATACAACCAGAGTCGGCTGATTGTCACATTTGGCGGCGGTAACTTACACTGAGAGGGTGATTTTGGGAAAATTCATCAAACTGGCGGACATTTCGTCCAGAAAAGGGAGAAAAAATGCTTTGGTCTTTCCTTGCCGTACTTTTTTCCGGCTGGCTCTACGTCGATGCTTCATACCGCGGTCCGCAATGGCAACGCTGGCTATTTAAACCTGTCACCTTGCTGTTGCTCGTTGCCTGGGCGTGGCAAGCTCCAACCTTCAACACCACCGATTATTTGATTCTGGCCGGTCTGGTCGCCACGCTGGTGGGTGACGCCTTAATGCTGTTGCCGCGTCAGCAAATGCTCTATGCGCTGGGCGCGTTCTTCCTGTCGCATCTGCTGTACACCATCAGTTTTGCCGCGCACATGACCATGAGTTTCTTCTGGCCGATTCCTCTCACCTTCCTGATTATTGGTGTGATTGTTATCGGGATTCTGTGGAGCAAACTGGAAGATCTGCGCTGGCCGATCTGCACCTTAATCGGCATGACGCTGGTGATGAACTGGATGGCGGCGGAGAACTACTTCTTCCGTCCAACTGACTTCAGCTTCTCGCTGCTGGTTGGTGCCGCGTTGCTGCTATTAGCTAATATTGTCTGGTTTATCTCGCATTATCGCCGCCGTTTCAGCGCCGATAGCGCCATCGTCGCCGCCTGCTACTTCGCCGGTCACTTCATGATTGCGCGTTCACTGTGGCTCTACTGAAGATAACGTCACCTTCCGCTTGACTCTGGAGTCCACTCCAGAGTGTAGCATTAGGGCGCGGGCATCAGCCCGCCCCTGATTCCGGAGGTTATATGCATCAACATGCTCACCCTTGCCGTTGTGGCAAATCTCACCGTCAGCCGCAGCCGCTGTGCTCAATTCGCAGCATAAAACCCGCAACTTTAAAAATCTCCGCAGCGCAGCCCGTTACACCAGACAGCGATTGCGGCTGCTGTGACAGCGACAGCGGATCGCCCGGCGGCGAAAGCGACGCCGAAAGCGACAGGCCCGCGCTCTCCTCACATCAATTCCGCTGGCAGATTGCGGGCATGGATTGCCCCAGCTGCGCGCGCAAAATTGAAACCGCCGTGCAACGTGTGCCGCAGGTACAGCAAGCTCGCGTGATTTTTGCCAGTGAAAAACTGGTGGTCGATGCCGACCAGGATATCCGCGCCACCATCGAACAGGTGGTGAAAAATGCCGGCTTCACGCTGAGCGCCAGCGACTCTCAATCGCCTCCACAACCTGAAAGCCGCTGGCAGGAAAATGCCGGTTTGCTGCTGCTTGGCGGATTGATGCTCGCCAGTTGGCTGCTGAGCCAGGTTGCGCCGATTTGGGGCGATCGCCTGTTTATCGCCACCACCTTGGTTGGCCTTGTACCTATCGCGCGCAGCGCCTGGAAACTGCTGCGCAGCGGTTCGCCGTTCAGCATTGAGATGCTGATGACCATTGCCGCCGCCGGTGCGCTGGTGATTGGCGCGCACGCCGAAGCCGCGATGGTGCTGCTGCTGTTTCAACTGGGTGAACGCCTCGAAGCTTACGCTGCCGCACGCGCACGCCGTGGTGTCACCGCGCTGATGGCGCTGCGTCCTGATACCGCCACGCGCATCAACGGCACGCAGCGGGAAAACGTCCGCTTAGAGGCGCTGCAACCCGGCGATGTGATTGAAGTGGCGGCCGGCGGTCGTTTACCGGCCGATGGCGAACTGTTGCAGGCCAGCGCCAGCTTTGATGAAAGCGCGCTAACTGGAGAATCGCTGCCGGTGGCGCGTGAGCCTGGCGAACAGATTATGGCCGGTGCCACCAGCCTCGATCGTTTGGTGACGCTGAAAGTCATTTCCCAGCCCGGCCAAAGTGCCATTGACCGCATTCTGCAACTGATTGAGGAAGCCGAAACCCACCGTGCGCCGGTTGAGCGTTTTATCGATCGCTTTAGCCGCATTTATACGCCCGCCATTATGCTGCTGGCGCTGCTGGTGATGGTGCTGCCGCCGCTGCTCGGCTTTGGCGAATGGTTGCTGTGGATTTATAAAGGGCTGACGCTGCTGCTGATTGGTTGCCCGTGTGCACTGGTAATCTCGACGCCTGCCGCCATCACCTCCGGCCTGGCCGCTGCCGCGCGTCAGGGCGCGCTGATTAAAGGCGGCGCGGCGCTGGAGCGTCTCAGTCGCGTGAGTATGATGGCGTTCGACAAAACCGGCACGCTGACCGCCGGTAAACCGCAGATCAGCCACATCCAACCCTTTGGCGCGATGGCGGAAGACAATCTGCTGAGTATCGCCGCCGCCGTTGAACAAGGTTCTACCCATCCGCTGGCGCGAGCGATTGTCAGCGAAGCCGAGCGTCGCGCGCTCACCATTCCACAAGCTGCACAGCAGCAAACCCTTGCCGGCAGCGGCATTCGTGCCGCGATCGCAGGCGTAACCTATCAGCTGCTGACGCCGCGCGAAGTCGGCCATCTCGATGGTGCACAGCAACAGCAGATTGCTGAATTGGAAGCGCAGGGCCAAACCGTGGTGCTGCTGTTACAAGAACAGCAGGTGCTGGGCGCGTTAGCGTTGCAGGATCAGTTGCGCAGCGAAGCACTCAACGCGCTGGCTGAGCTGCAGAAGCTTGGCGTGAATAGCGTGATGCTCACCGGCGACAATCCACGCGCGGCCGCCGCCATTGCGGCTGAACTCAACATCGATTATCGCGCGGGTTTGCTGCCCGCTGATAAAGTTGAAGCAATAAGAACGCTGGGCGCACAGCAATCACTGGCGATGGTTGGTGATGGTATTAACGATGCGCCCGCCATGAAGGCCGCCACCATTGGCATTGCGATGGGCAGCGGCACCGATGTGGCGCTGGAAGCGGCGGATGTGGCATTAACGCAAAACCAGCTGGCGATTCTGCCGCGCACCATTGTGCTGGCACGGCGTACGCGCGCCATCATTCGTCAGAACGTGGCGCTGGCGTTGGGATTAAAGGCGATTTTTCTGGTCACCACGCTGCTCGGCTTCACCGGTTTGTGGCTGGCGGTCTTAGCGGATTCTGGTGCCACCGCACTGGTGACAGCCAACGCGCTGCGCTTGCTGCGTCAGCGTTAGGCGCCTTTTTTAATCAGAAACTGGTACGGCAGGCTTTCGGTCTGCTGTGCCAGCAACTCATGCTCCATAAAGCGGCAGAAACCGGGAATATCGCGCGTGGTGGCGGGATCGTCAGCAATGATCAGCAAGGTTTCACCGGCCTGCATGCTGCGCACGGTTTTACGCACCATCATTACCGGCTCCGGGCAGCGCAGGCCAAGGGCATCAAGCTGATGGTCTGGCGCAGAAAAGGGATCGCTCATGATTCTCTGTCAGTTGTTAGTGATGGGCGCTCATTCTAGCGCGCGAATGAGCCAACGCAAGGCGATAACGATTGCGTTAAAATTAACCATTGCATAAATTGCGCAACGCGTTAAGATGCCGCCGATTTTTTATTTACCATCGTGCCAACGCGCGAACCTGGGTTCCCTCACCCCATCACTAAAAAGGCTTACAATGATCAACTTCTCTGCACGTCAGCGCATGCATGCGCTGTTTTGGCTATCGCTTTTCCATCTGCTGGTGATCACGTCCAGTAACTATCTGGTACAGCTGCCGGTTTCCATCTTCGGCTTCCACACCACATGGGGCGCGTTTAGCTTTCCGTTTATTTTCCTCGCTACCGATCTGACCGTGCGCATCTTTGGCGCGCCGCTGGCTCGTCGCATTATTCTGGCGGTGATGATTCCTGCGCTGGTGATCTCCTACATCGTTTCCTGCGTGTTCTATCAGGGCGAATGGCAAGGTTGGGCATCACTGGAAGAGGTGAATCTGTTTGTTGCACGTATCGCCTGCGCCAGCTTTATGGCTTATGCGCTGGGACAGATTCTCGACGTCCACGTTTTTAACCGTTTGCGCCGTTTATCGCAGTGGTGGATTGCCCCAGCGGCAGCGATGTTCCTCGGTAATATCAGCGATACGCTGGCCTTCTTTTTCATCGCTTTCTACAAGAGTCCAGACCCGTTTATGGCGGCACATTGGGTCGAAATCGCACTGGTGGATTACAGCTTCAAAGTGCTGATCTGCATGATTTTCTTCCTGCCTGCTTACGGCGTGCTGCTGAATGCCATGCTGAAGCGCCTAGCCGAACGTTCTGCGCAGCAGCAGATCAATTTCGGCTAATTGCACATAGACGAAACGCTAGGGCACGCTAAGATTTCCTGACACTCCGGCGGTTGCTTTTAACCGCCGATTCCGTTTTGATAACGCCTGACTGGAATCATGTAAAAGGGAAAAGAATGCGTAACGTAGTGAAATATGTGGGTATTGGCCTGTTGGTTATCGGCCTGGCGGCATGTGACCAGAAGAAAGATGATGCGGCAGCGAACAGCAACGGTGCGAGCGCCAGCCAGTCGGCCCAGACGGTTAACCTGATGGACGGCAAACTGAGCTTCTCACTGCCTGCGGGCATGTCTGACAAGAGCGGCAAGCTCGGCTCTGAATCCACCAACATGCACGTCTATGCCGACGAAACCGGTCAGCGCGCGATTATCGTGATTGCCGGCGATCCAACCAACGAAGCGCTTGATGCGCTGGCACAGCGTCTGGAACAGCAGCAGCGCGGTCGTGATCCACAGCTGCAGGTGGTGTCTAACAAAGCGGTGACGCTGAAAGACCAGCCGGCACAGCAGCTGGATACAGTGATTTCTGCCAACAATCAGACCTCATGGTCTTCGGTGATTCTGGCAAAAGTGGACGGCAAACTGCTAACGCTGCAGATTACCTTACCAGCGGATAACCAACAGCAAGCACAGAGCGATGCTGATGGCATTGTGAAAAGCATCACGTTGAAATAAGCCTTAAAACGGTCGCCATGAATGGCGACCTGGTTCTGCAATCCCCGCCTTACAATCTCACTGGCGAAATGTGCCAGATCTCATCCGCATACTCCTGAATGGTGCGGTCCGACGAGAAATAACCCATATTGGCGATATTCAACGCCGCGCTGCGTTGCCACTTATCCGGCTGACGATAAAGCTTGTCCACCTTGTCCTGCGTATCCACATAGCTGCGATAATCCGCCAGCAGCTGATAGTGATCGCCGAAGTTCACCAGCGCATCAAACAGATTACGGTAGCGCCCTGGCTCCTGCGGGCTGAACACGCCGCTGGCGATTTGCGTCAGCGCTTGATGCAGCTCGGGATCGTCCTCGTAATACTTACGCGGGTTGTAACCGTCGGTGCGCAGCTTCTCGACCTGCGGCGTGGTGTTGCCGAAGATAAAGATATTCTCCTTGCCGACATGCTCCAGCATCTCAACGTTTGCGCCATCCAGCGTGCCGATCGTTAACGCGCCGTTCAGCGCAAACTTCATGTTACTGGTACCCGACGCTTCAGTTCCCGCCGTTGAAATCTGCTCGGAGAGATCCGCCGCCGGAATGATGATCTGCGCCAGGCTCACGCCATAGTTCGGAATGAACACCACCTTCAGCTTGTTCTTCACCTGCGGATCGTTGTTGATCACATTGGCGACATCGTTGATCAGGTGAATGATGTGCTTCGCCACGTAATAGGCCGAGGCCGCTTTACCGGCGAAGATATTAACGCGCGGCACCCATTCTGCGCTGGGATCGGCCTTGATGCGGTTGTAGCGCGTAATCACATGCAGCACGTTCAGCAGCTGACGTTTATATTCGTGGATGCGCTTAATCTGCACATCGAACAGCGCATGCGGATCAAGCACGATATCCATGTTCTTCGCCACCCAATCCGCCAGACGTTTCTTGTTGGCGAACTTGGCGTCGGCGATCTGTTCGATAAAGGCCGGATAATCGACCTGCGTGGACAGTTCATTGAGCTGGCCGAGATCGGTTCGCCAGTTGCGGCCAATCGCCTCATCCAGCACGTCGGAGAGCGCCGGATTGGCCAGCGCCAGCCAGCGACGTGGCGTCACGCCGTTGGTTTTATTGCAGAAACGGCCAGGGAACAGACGCGCGAAGTCAGCGAACAGCGATTGCACCATCAAGTTGGAATGCAGCTCCGACACGCCGTTTACCTTGTGACTCACCACCACCGCCAGCCACGCCATACGAATGCGGCGGCCGTCGTTTTCGTCGATGATTGAGATACGCGACATCAAGTCCCAATCATCCGGATAGTATTCCTGGATAGTTTTCAGGAAGTAGTCGTTGATTTCAAAGATGATGCTGAGATGACGCGGCAGGATCTTGCCGATCATATCCACCGGCCAGGTTTCCAGCGCTTCGGTCATCAGCGTGTGGTTGGTGTAGGAGAACACCTGACAGGTCACTTCAAAGGCATCGTCCCAGCTGAATTTCTGCTCATCGATCAGCAGACGCATCAGTTCCGGAATTGCCAGCACCGGATGCGTATCATTGAGGTGGATGGCAATTTTGTCTGGCAGATTGTCCCAGGTTTCATGCATCTGCCAGTGACGATTGAGAATATCCTGCACCGTCGAGGAGACGAGGAAATACTCCTGACGAAGACGCAGCTCGCGCCCCGAATAGGTGGAGTCATCGGGATAGAGCACGCGTGACACGTTTTCCGAGTGGTTTTTATCTTCTACTGCGGCAAAGTAATCGCCCTGATTGAACTTACCGAGGTTGATTTCGTTACTGGCCTGCGCGCCCCACAGACGCAGCGTGTTGGTGGCATCGGTATCAAAACCGGGAATGATTTGATCGTAAGCCATCGCCACGATCTCCTCGGTTTCCACCCAGCGTACCCGCGCGCCTTCGTGCTGCAAGCGGCCACCGAAGCGCACTTTGTAGCGCGTGTTAAAGCGTTGAAACTCCCACGGATTGCCGTATTCCAGCCAGTAATCCGGCGATTCGCGCTGTTGCCCATCAACGATGTTCTGCTTAAACATGCCGTAATCGTAACGGATGCCGTAGCCGCGCCCCGGCAAACCGAGCGTGGCGAGCGAATCGAGGAAGCAGGCCGCTAAACGTCCCAAACCGCCGTTGCCGAGGCCAGGATCGTTCTCCTCTTCCATCAGCTCGCTGAGGTCGAGTCCCATCTCCTCCAGCGCCTGATTGAGATCCTCATAAATGCCCATCGCCAGCAACGCGTTGCCGAGCGTGCGCCCCATCAGGAACTCCATCGACAGATAATAAACCTGTCGCACATCCTGCGAGAGCTGCGCGCGGCTGGAGCGCAGCCAACGTTCCACCATGCGATCACGCACCGCCAGCAGCGCGGCGTTGAGCCACTCATGCTTATTCGCAATCGATGGATCTTTACCAATAGTAAACATCAGCTTATAGGCGATTGAGTGCTTCAGCGCATCAACCGTCAGCGTGGGTGAGGCATAGGTGAAAGGTGCATTCATATCAAGTATCCCAATCTCTCATTACAGCAAACGTTGATAAAGATCGCGGTAGGCTTGTGCTGCCACCTGCCAACTAAAATCCATCCCCATCGCCTGCCGCTGAACGTAGCGCCAGAGTGCAGGACGAGACCACAGAACAAATGCGCGCCGAATCGCCCGCAGCAGCGACCAGGCATTACTGTCTTCGAAAGTGAAACCGCTGGCGACGCCATCCGCCAGGTTCTCAAGGGAGCTGTCTTGTACCGTATCCGCCAGTCCGCCGGTGCGACGCACCAGCGGCAGCGTGCCATATTTCAAACCGTACAACTGGGTTAAGCCGCACGGCTCAAAACGGCTCGGCACCATAATCACATCCGCGCCGCCGACAATGCGGTGCGAGAAGGCTTCGTGATAACCAATCTGCACACCAACGCGGCCCGGATGCTCCGCCGCCGCCGCAAGGAAACCTTGCTGCAGCTCGGCATCGCCCTGGCCGAGCAGCACCAGCTGTCCGCCCTGCGCCAGCAAACCCGGCAGCGCTTCCAGCACCAGATCCAACCCTTTCTGTTTGGTCAGACGGCTGATAACGCAGAACACCGGCGCTTTATCATCCACCTTCAGGCCCATGGCAATTTGTAGCTGGCGCTTGTTCTCCGCTTTGCTCTCCAGCGTTTCGCTGTCGTAGCGCGCGGTGAGCAGCAGATCGTGTGCCGGGTCCCAAATGCCCGGATCGACGCCGTTCAAAATCCCGCTCAGCCGCCCTTCACGCAGTCGCTGCTCGAGCAGCGCTTCCATGCCGTAACCAAATTCCGGTCGGGTGATCTCCAGCGCGTAAGTCGGGCTGACCGCCGTTATATGATCGGCATAAAACAGGCCCGCCTTGAGGTAAGAAATTTGCCCGAAGAACTCCAGCCCATGCATGTCGAAGAAGGCGCGCGGAATCTGGATCTCATCCAGATGACGTGCAGAAAACAGCCCTTGATACGCCAGGTTATGCACGGTAAATACCGTTTTCGCCGGACGACCGCGCGCGGCGATATAGGCGCAGGTTAAGCCTGCATGCCAGTCATGCGCGTGCACGATGTCTGGCTGCCAATCCGTATCAAGCCCGCTGGCAATCTCGGCACCCATCCAGCCCAGCAGCGCAAAACGCAGATAGTTATCCACGTAAGCAAACTGCGAGGTATCGTGATACGGGCTGCCGGGACGTTCATACAATCCCGGCGCATCGATTAAATAAATACCAACGCCGTTAAAATGTCCAAAAAGTAAGCGTACCGGCCCAGCAAAAGTTTGCAACTCCGCCAGGACCTCAGTATCAGGAATTCCTTTACGCAGATCCGGATAGGCGGGAATCAACACCCGCGCATCCGTACCATCGGCTATTTGCGCCTGTGGTAATGCACCGACGACATCAGCCAGTCCGCCGGTTTTCAACAGCGGGAAAAGCTCTGAACAGACATGTAAAACCTGCATCCTGAACCCCTATTATGTGACCGCTCGCGTTCCCCGCGGCGATTGCCTGTGTGCTTGTTCGTGACCTAGTTCCCTGCTGCGCCAGCCAATTTGGCCAGCATGGCGCGCGTCACCAGTACGATGCCCTCTTCTGAACGGTAGAAACGACGGCTGTCTTCATCGGGGTTTTCGCCAATGACCATGCCTTCTGGCAGCTCGCAGGCGCGATCGATCACGCAGCGACGCAGACGACACGATCGGCCAACCACCACATCAGGCAGCAGCACTGCGGAATCAATATTGCAAAACGAGTTGATGCGAATGCGTGGGAACAGCACCGAATTCACCACCACCGAACCGGAGATGATGCAGCCGCCCGACACCAGCGAATTCATCGTCATGCCGTGGCTGCCAGATCGATCCTGAACAAATTTCGCCGGCGGCAGCGGCTCCATGTGGGTGCGAATCGGCCAGCTGTGATCGTACATATCCAGCTCGGGCGTGACTGACGCCAAATCGAGATTGGCGCGCCAGTAAGCTTCCAGCGTCCCGACGTCGCGCCAGTACGGCTCGGCGTTTTCGTCAACCTGCACGCAAGAGAGTGTGAAGGAGTGCGCATACGCCTCGCCGCTGGCGACGATTTTCGGCAGCAGATCTTTGCCGAAATCGTGGCTGGAATCGGCCACTTGCAGGTCCTCTTCCAGCAGCTGATATAAGTAATCGGCGTTGAACACGTAAATGCCCATACTGGCCAGCGCTCGGCTGTCATCACCCGGCATTGACGGCGGCTTCGGCGGTTTTTCGACAAAATCGACCACGTTGTTTTCCGCATCCACCGCCATCACCCCAAACGCCGTGGCTTCGGCCAACGGCACCGGCAAGCAGGCGATGGTGCATTTCGCGCCGCGATCGACATGGTCGAGCAGCATGCGCGAGTAGTCCATTTTGTAGATGTGATCCCCGGCGAGAATCACAATGTACTGCGCGTTGTAGCGGCGAATAATGTCGAGGTTCTGTGTCACCGCATCGGCAGTCCCGCGATACCAGTGTTCGGTAGCGGCACGCTGCTGCGCCGGCAGCAGATCGACAAACTCGTTCATCTCTTCGTTGAACAGTGACCAGCCGCGCTGGATGTGCTGCACCAGCGTATGTGACTGATATTGGGTGATCACGCCGATGCGCCGAATGCCCGAGTTGATGCAGTTGGACAGCGCAAAGTCGATGATGCGGAACTTGCCACCGAAGTGCACGGCAGGTTTGGCGCGTTTCGCGGTGAGATCTTTCAGGCGCGTACCGCGCCCGCCAGCAAGGATCAGGGCAACCGTTTGTGTAGGGAGCTGGCGCGCCAGCATCAGATGATCTGTTCTATCTAATTTCACCATGTCTGACTCCTTATGATTGCTTTAGGAACACACACACACCGTGTGCGGGACCGTGCCAGACAGTTGTCAGGATGGGGTTATCTTCCCCGGCGAAAGGAGGAATGGCACGCCACTCTCCGTCTGGTAAGGCGATATCACTCACCGATTCCGTGGCGTTTATTGTTATTAACCAGCGGCCGGAGAGCAGGATCTGCATTCTGTGCGTCCCCTGTTCCCACTGCTCGGCTTCCAGTGGTGTGCCGCTGGCATTGCACCACTGCACGCTGCCATCGCCCTCCTGCCACCAGCGATCCTGCGTCAACGCGGGAATGCGCTGGCGCAGGCGGATTAACGCAGCAGTGAAGTCGACCAGGCCAAAATCATCCTGTTGCCAGTTGAGCCAGGTCAGCGGATTGTCCTGGCAATAGGCGTTGTTGTTACCGTGCTGGCTGTGACCGCGTTCGTCACCCGCCAGCAGCATTGGCGTGCCCTGCGCCAGCAGCAGCGTGGTCAGCAATCCATGAACACTACGCCGCCGCCGTTCAACAATATCGAAATTGACCTGCAGTCCCTCTTTGCCGTGGTTATGGCTGAAGTTGCTGCTGCTGCCGTCGCGATTGTCTTCGCCGTTGGCCTGATTGTGTTTATTGTTGAAGCTCACCACATCGCGCAGCGTGAAGCCGTCGTGAGCGGTGATCAGATTGATGCTGGCGTGCGGCAGACGCGCCTCACGCTGGAAAACGTCGCTGGATGCGGCAAAACGACGGGCAAAATCGCCATTATTCAGTTGACCATGCAGCCAGTAACGGCGCGCCGCATCGCGAAAATGGTCGTTCCACTCGGCGAAGTCCGGCGGAAAGTTGCCGACCTGATAACCGCCGGGACCGATGTCCCACGGCTCGGCAATCAGCTTCACCTTAGAGAGCAACGGACAGGCTTTGATGGCGGCAAACAGCGGCGCATCCTGATGAAATTCCGGCGTGCGACCCAACACGCTGGCGAGGTCAAAGCGGAAACCATCAACATGGCAAACGCGCACCCAGTAGCGCAGTGCTTCCAGCGCCCACGCCATCACCTGCGGATGACTGAGGTTCAGCGTGTTGCCGCAGCCGGTCCAGTTTTGGTATTCGCCGTTGCCATCCAGCCAGTAATAGCTGGCGTTATCCACGCCGCGCAGCGAAATCGTTGGCCCGATCTCTTCCAGCTCGGCGGTGTGGTTGAACACCACATCGAGAATCACTTCGATGCCCGCCGCGTGCAGCGCTTTGACCGCCTGCTGAAACTCCTGTAGCGGCGATAAACCGTTTTCGCCCGAAGCGTAACGCGCATCCACCGCCCATAAGGCAAACGGATTGTAGCCCCAGTAATTACTCAAGCCTAAACGGCGCAGGCGCGGCTCGCTGGTGAATTGGGCAATCGGCAACAGCTCAAGCGCGGTGATGCCGAGATGGCGCAGGTACTTCACCATAGCAGGATGACCCAGCGCCGCATAAGTGCCGCGCAGCCTTTCCGGAATTTCCGGATGCTGCTGCGTTAAGCCGCGCACATGCGCTTCATAAATCACCGTATTGCCCCACGGCGTACGCGGCGCACGATCGCCTTCCCAGTCAAAATCTTCGGCGATCACCAGCGATTTAGGCGCGATGGCAGCGTTATTCACACCGTCCGGTTCACGTTCGCCGCCGTTGAAACGCGCGTCGTCCGCCACTTCATCCGTTACCGCTTTGGCACAGGGATCGACCAAAAGCTTGGCGGGATTGAAGCGATGTCCCTGCTGCGGTGCCCACGGACCATGTACGCGATAGCCATAACGCTGGCCGGGCTTCAGCGCAGGGAAATAGCCGTGCCAGATATCACCGCTGCGCGCGGGCAGCGCGAAACGGCGCTCAGCACCGTGCGCGTCGAACAGGCAGAGTTCGACGCGTTCGGCATGCTGGGAGAACAGCGTGAAATTAACGCCGTGCCCATCATAGTGCGCACCTAACGGTTCCGGCTGCCCCTGCTCCAGCATCAGTCGCTCTCCCGCACCAGCCAAAGGGTTGCCAGCGGCGGTAAGGTCAAACTCAGCGACTGCGGCCGACCGTGGCTTTCAATCTCATCGGTATGCACCACGCCGTGGTTGCGCGTGTCGCTGCCATGATAATCGTGCTGGTCGGTATTCATGATCTCGCGCCAGCCGCCACGCTGATTGACGCCAAAGCGATAGTGCGGACGCGCTACCGGCGTAAAGTTGCTGACCACGATGATTTCATTGCCCTCGCGATCGCGGCGCACAAACACAAATACCGAATTTTCATGGTCATCGACCACCAGCCACTCAAAACCTTGCCCATCAAAATCAAGCTGATGCAGCGGCGCAAAATGGCGATAGGTGTGGTTGAGATCGCGCACCAGACGATGCACGCCGTTGTGCCAGTTATCCTCACCTTCAAGCAAATGCCAGTCGAGGCTCGCATCGTGGTTCCACTCGCGCCCCTGGGCAAACTCGTTGCCCATAAATTGCAGCTTCTTGCCGGGGAAGCCCCACATCCAGCCGTAATAGGCGCGCAGGTTGGCGAACTTCTGCCAGGCATCGCCGGGCATGCGATCGAGGATCGAACGTTTGCCGTGCACCACTTCGTCGTGCGACAGCGGCAGCACAAAGTTTTCGGTGTAGTTGTAGAGCATGCCGAAGGTCATCAGCTGGTGATGGTAGCGACGATGTACCGGATCGAGTTTCATGTAATCCAGCGTGTCGTGCATCCAGCCCAGATTCCATTTGAACCAGAAACCGAGGCCGCCATCTTCCGAAGGACGCGTGACGCCAGGATAATCGGTGGACTCTTCGGCTACCGTGACACTGCCAGGCGCGGCGCGGCCCAGAATGCGGTTGGTATGACGCAGGAAGGAAATCGCTTCGAGGTTTTCGCGTCCACCAAAGTGGTTTGGCACCCATTCGCCTTCGGCGCGGCTGTAGTCACGGTAGATCATTGACGCCACCGCATCGACGCGCAGCCCATCAATGCCAAAGCGCTCCATCCAGTACAAGGCGTTGCCGGAGAGATAATTGCTGACTTCACGGCGACCAAAGTTGTAGATCAGCGTGTTCCAGTCCTGATGAAAACCTTCGCGCGGATCGCTGTGTTCGTAGAGTTCAGTGCCATCGAACTTCGCCAGGCCGAAATCATCACTTGGGAAGTGGCCTGGCACCCAATCGAGCAGCACGTTAATGCCGGCATCATGCGCGGCGGCAATAAAGTGGCGGAATTCATCGCGCGTCCCGAAACGGCGTGTAGGCGCATACATACCGAGCGGCTGATAGCCCCAGCTGCCGTCAAACGGATGTTCGTTAATCGGCATCAGTTCAATGTGGGTGAAGCCCATTTCTTTGACGTAGGGAATGAGCTGCTCCGCCAGCTCTTTGTAGCTGAGCCAGAAGTTATTATCGGTATGACGTCGCCATGAACCGAGGTGCACTTCATAAATTGAAATCGGCTGGTCAAATCCATTGGCGGCTTTGCGCCGTGGCTGCATCTCGGTTTTTGGTGGCAGCCCGCAGATCATCGAGGCGGTTTGTGGACGCATTTGCGCTTCAAAGGCGAAGGGATCGGCTTTGATGCGCATCTGACCGGAATTATCCACGATTTCAAACTTATACAGCTGGCCATTCACCGCGCTCGGCACGAACAGTTCCCAGACGCCGAGTTCACGGCGGAAACGCATCGGATGACGTCGGCCATCCCAGAAGTTGAACTCGCCCACTACCGATACGCGACGCGCGTTAGGTGCCCAAACGGCGAAGCGCGTGCCGTGCACGCCATCAATGGTGGTGCCATGTGCGCCAAGGGTTTCGTAAGGGCGCAGATGCGTGCCTTCACCCAATAACCATGCATCCATCTCCTCCAGCAGAGGGCCGAAGCGATAGGCATCGTCAATCAGGTTTTGCTGGCCGTGCCAGTTCACCGCCAGCTGATAGCCAAACAGGTTTTTACGGCGCGGAATCACGCCACAGAAGAAACCGCGTGAGTCGAGGCAGGTTAGCTGGGCGCATTTGCGTCCAGTATTGGTTTCAATTACCCAAACATCGGAGGCATCGGGCAGTAGCGCACGCACTTCAAGGCCTTGGGCAGTTTGGTGCATTCCCAGTAGTGAAAAGGGATCGGCATAATTCCCGGCAAAAAGGGCATTGATCGCCTGGCGATCGGGAAGCTCTGACATGACTTTCTTCCTATGATTTTGCGCAGGCGACCAGAGTCGGCAGGATTATCGCCTCGGGTGCGCTGCTTTTCATTGAGCCATAGGTACACCGCGAGGACACAACCGTCCGTGGGAAAGATCATCACCGTGTACAACAACCATTTAGTTCGAAAAAACGAAAACAGTTAACAACCGGCACATCTCTGTTAAATCATAGCTTGAGGCTGGCAGAAGCCAGGGAGGATCGTGAAAAATTCTTATCGGGCGAGCAAAAAGGGGAAGCGGATCACTTGTCAGGCGCAATTTGCATGAATTTTTGCAGCCTGGATAACTAAAAAAAGGCCGGGAAACCCCGGCCTGTCTGGTTTGCCGCTGCGCTTAGTCGATCAGCAGACGCAGCATGCGACGCAGCGGTTCAGCTGCACCCCACAGTAACTGATCGCCCACGGTGAAGGCGGAAAGGTATTCCGGTCCCATGTTCAGTTTGCGCAGGCGGCCCACTGGCGTAGTTAAGGTACCAGTGACGGCGGCTGGCGTCAGTTCGCGCATGGTAATTTCGCGATCGTTTGGCACCACTTTCACCCACTCGTTATGTGAAGCCAGCAGCTGTTCGATTTCGCTCAGCGGCAAATCTTTTTTCAGCTTCAGGGTGAATGCCTGGCTGTGGCAGCGCAATGCGCCAACGCGCACGCAGAGGCCATCAACCGGAATCACATTGCTGGTGCGCAGAATTTTGTTGGTTTCCGCCTGGCCTTTCCACTCTTCGCGGCTTTGGCCGTTATCCAGCTGCTTGTCGATCCACGGAATCAGGCTGCCCGCCAGCGGCACGCCGAAGTTGTCGGTTGGTAAGGTGCCAGAGCGGGTGAAATCGGTCACGCTACGTTCGATATCCAGAATCGCCGAAGCCGGATCCTGCAGCGATTTCGCCACGTGATCGTGCAGCATGCCCATTTGTGTCAGCAGTTCACGCATGTGACGTGCGCCGCCGCCCGATGCCGCCTGATAAGTGGCAACCGACGCCCACTCAACCAGATCGTTGGCAAACAGGCCGCCCAGCGACATCAGCATCAGACTGACGGTGCAGTTACCGCCAACAAAGGTTTTGATGCCATTGTCGAGGCCCTGACGAATCACGTTATGGTTAACCGGATCGAGAATGATGATGGCGTCATCTTTCATGCGCAGCGTGGAAGCCGCATCAATCCAGTAACCCTGCCAGCCGCTTTCACGCAGCTTAGGATAGACTTCACTGGTGTAATCACCGCCCTGGCAGGTGATAATAATATCCAGCGCCTTCAGCGCCTCGATATCAAAAGCATCCTGCAGCGCACCGGTCGACTTACCGCCGAATGTTGGTGCCGCCTGACCAAGCTGTGACGTGGAGAAGAAGACCGGATTGATAACATCAAAATCACGTTCTTCGCTCATGCGTGACATCAGCACTGAGCCGACCATGCCACGCCAACCAATAAAACCTACATTCTTCATTTTCTGTCCGTCTCGGGTGCTCTCGAAAGAGGCCGTGTGGTGCGAGGAAAAGACTGGCCGGATAATCGTGCCAGTCTGCGTAATAATCAGGTTTACCTATGACCGTCAACTCTACAAAATGCAGCACTTCTGGCAAGTGAATTAATTCGATTGCGTTAACTTTTTCAGCAGTACAACTAATAATGGCTAACCCAACATGACTGAAATGATATCCGCGACCATATTGCTGCTGTTGATTATGGACCCGCTGGGCAACCTGCCGATCTTTATGTCGGTATTGAAGCATCTGGAACCCAAACGCCGCCGCGTGGTGCTGATGCGTGAAATGCTGATCGCGCTGATCCTGATGCTGCTGTTTTTATTCGCCGGTGAACGCATTCTGGCGTTTCTCAATCTGCGCACCGAAACCGTGTCGATCTCCGGCGGCATCATTCTGTTCCTGATCGCCATTCGCATGATTTTCCCTTCGGAGGAGAGCAGCTCCAGCGGCTTACCCGCCGGAGAAGAGCCGTTCCTCGTGCCGCTGGCGATCCCGCTGGTGGCCGGTCCGTCGCTGCTGGCGACGCTGATGCTGTTGTCGCATCAATATCCCAACCAAATGACGCATCTGGTCGGCGCGCTGCTGATCGCGTGGGGCGTGACGGTGGTGATTTTGCTGATGTCGGGGCTGTTTTTACGCCTGCTGGGCGACAAAGGCGTTAACGCGCTGGAGCGCCTGATGGGATTGATTTTGATTATGCTGGCGACGCAGATGTTTCTGGATGGGATTCGTACGTATCTGAAGTTGTAACAGCAGATAGGTGCGTTTTGTAGGGTCGCCATTCATGGCGACCGCTATTTACGGAAACCGCGATTATTTCTGCTTCTTGTCGATCGGTTTACCCGACCAGTAACCGGCCAGCAGCGAACCTGACAGGTTGTGCCATACCGAGAACAGCGCGCCCGGCAGTGCAGCTAACGGCGAGAAGTAGAGTTTGCCCAGCGTGGCCGCCAGACCTGAGTTCTGCATGCCCACTTCCAGCGCCAGCGTGCGGCAGGTCGATTCATCGAAGCCAAACAGCTTACCACCCCAATAACCGCCCAGCAGACCAATCGCGTTATGCAGGATCACCGCCACAATCACCATCAAGCCGACGGAACCGATAAAGCCCTGACTGCCTGCCACCACCGCGCTAATGATCAGCAGAATACACACCATCGAAAACGCCGGCAGATACGGCTCAACGCGGCGCACCACGCTGTTCATGGAGTGATGGATAATCAGGCCGAGGCTAATCGGAATCACCACGATTTTCACGATGCTGAGCAGCATGCCGACCACATCCACCTGAATGTGCGTATCAACATAGAAGCGAGTCAGCAGCGGCGTGGCGAAAACCCCCACCAGCGCCGACACGGATGAGATGGTCACCGACAGCGCCACATCGCCCTTCGCCAGATAAATCATCACGTTAGAAGCGGTACCGCTGGCCACGCTGCCGACCAGAATCATGCCTGCCGCCAGATCAGGTGGCATCTGGAATAGCTTTGCCAGGCCCCACGCGGCCAGCGGCATCACCAGATAGTGCAGGAAAGTACCGGCGATCACCGGCGCCGGACGCACCAGCACGCGTTTAAAATCATCGATATTTAGCGTTACGCCCATGCCGAACATAATCAGCATCAGCAGATAAGTCACCCACGGCCCAATGCCGAGAAAGGTGGTAGGTGAATAATAAGCAGCGACCGAGAGCAGCACGGCCCAGAGTGGGAACAGGCGGGTAAGTTTGCCGAGCATAACCAGACTTCCTTAGGAATTTTTTTATATTGCCACAGATGAAATGTCGCGCAGGGAACGACCACAGCGACGGACGCGGGATCATAACATTTCATTATCTTGACGTAAGGCGGGAAGTCGCTTGCGGGGGAAAATGCGGATCGGCTGCTGCCGATCCGCAGAAATACGGCGAAGTTACTCTGCTTTTTCCAGTACAAAGCGGTAGATCGCACCACCAATCGCGGCACCGATAATCGGTAACAACCAGAACATCCACAGCTGTTCCAATGCCCAGCCGCCCTGGAAGATCGCTACACCGGTACTACGCGCCGGGTTAACCGAGGTGTTGGTCACAGGAATGCTCACCAGGTGGATCAGCGTCAGCGCCAGGCCGATAGCAATCGGTGCGAAACCTGCCGGAGCACGTTTATCGGTCGCGCCCATGATCACAATCAGGAACACAGCGGTCAGCACCAGCTCAGAGATCATGCCCGCTTGCAGGCTAAAGCCACCCGGCGAGTGTTCACCGTAACCGTTCGACGCGAAGCCGCTGGCCGCTGCATCGAAACCGGCTTTGCCGCTGGCGATCAGATACAGCACGCCAGCCGCCGCAATCGCACCGACCAGCTGCGCGATGATGTAAGGCACAACCTGCGCTGCCGGGAAACGTCCGCCAACTGTCAGGCCAATGGTGACCGCCGGATTAAAATGGCCACCTGAAATGTGGCCGACGGCAAATGCCATCACCAACACCGTCAAACCAAATGCCAGCGCGACACCAGCAAAACCAATACCTAACTGTGGAAACGCCGCGGCCAATACCGCACTGCCACAACCGCCTAAAACCAGCACAAAGGTGCCGAGTGTTTCAGCCACTAATCTTTTCATATCTATTCCCTCAAATAATTTAATGTTTTCGCGGCGGGATTATCGTTTTTGGCGATTAAAGCGCAACCGCTGAATGAGAGATTAGTGTGATTCTTAGGCAATTCCAGCGAAAACAAGACGGTTCTCGCTAGTTATAATGGGGTTTCTCAGAAATGTCTGGACCGAAAGTTTAGCTGCCGCTGGGCTTAAATTATTGTTTAAAAAAATTAACCAATAAAAAAGCCGGACCATGTCCGGCTTGATTTATATCGCTAAAAATTTGCCTTAAGAACCAAAAAGATTCTTGTGCAGCGCACGCACCACTTCTTCCGCGTCTGGGGTTGGAACCAGGAAGCAAAGGTTATAGCTGCTGGCACCGTAGCAAATCATGCGCAGGTTGAAGGGTTCTAGTGCTCCGAATACTTCTTTGCCGACGCCACAAGCTTTTGACAGATTGTTGCCGATGATCGCCACCAGCGCGAGGTTCTCTTCCACTTCCACACGGCATAGTGAAGAGAGTTCGGTCAGCAGCGCCTGGGTCAGCAAGCTGTCGCCGGTGGTGGTTGAACCGGTGCTGTCCAGCGTCAGCGCCACGCTCACTTCGGAGGTGGTTACCAGATCGACGGAGATGCTGTGGCGCGCCAGGATGTTAAACACCTCAGCAAGGAAGCCGTGTGCATGCAGCATATTCAGGCTATGCAACGTTACCAGCGTCTGCTTACGACGCAGCGCCAGCGCACGGAACAGCGGTGGATTTTTGGTTTCATTGCAGACGCGCGTACCGCCCGCAGCCGGATCTTTGCTCGAACCGACAAATACCGGGATATCGCTGCGCACGGCTGGCAGCAGAGTTGCTGGATGCAGCACTTTGGCACCAAAGATCGCCATTTCCGCCGCTTCTTCGAAGGTAATTTCTTCGATGCGTTTAGCGGTGGACACCACGCGCGGATCGGTGGTGTAGATACCGGCCACATCGGTCCAGATATCGATACGTGCAGCCTGCAGCGCTTCGCCCAGCAGCGCAGCGGTATAATCGCTACCGCCACGACCGAGCGTGGTGGTGCGGCCTTTAATTTCGCTACCGATAAAGCCCTGCGTCACCACCAGCGCTTCCGCAATGCGCGGCTGAAGTTGTGTTGCGGCCAGCTCTTTCAGCGTGGCGACTTCTGGTTCTGCACGACCGAATCGATCGCTGGTGCGCATTACTTTACGCACGTCAAACCATTCACTGTTGACCTGACGCTCGCGCAGAATCTCCACGAACAGCAGCGTCGACATCAGCTCACCGTGGCTCACCAGCTCATCGGTCAGCGCATGTGAGGTCGCCAGCGAAGTGGCTTCAGACAGCATGGTGATGTTTTCCAGCATGCGATCAATCTCTTCGCGGATCACATCCGGCGATTGCAGACGATCGATGATGGCGTATTGAATACGGCGGATTTCATCCAGCAGGTAAGCGCGCTGCGCTTGTTCCTGGCCTTCAGCAAGGGAAACCAGCAGATTGGTGACGCCAGCGGAGGCAGAGAGCACCACTAAGCGAGTATTAGCGTCCGACAGCACAACATCTGCGCTGCGGTTCATAGCATCAAAATCGGCAACGCTGGTGCCGCCAAATTTAGCCACGATAAGAGTTTGGGACATATTACGAACCCCGTGTCAGGTTATCTTTCTTCCGTTTTGGGGCGGAAGACATAGTAGCAGCCTAGGCACAAGAGAAGAGCAGAATTGGGCAGACAAGATCAGTAGTAGACAAGTCACCAAAAGCGCTTCACCTTGCGAACCGTCCGACTGTGGACGATTCTGGTGACAACCCAGAGGATTCAGCCCCTGCAGCCGACAGTGCAACACCCCGCGTGTTGCCCCACCTCGGCGTCACACCCCCTGATGTGTTATCTGCGGATACGGATCCTCAAACACACTGCCTGGGCGACGCGCCTCTTCTGGCTTACACCCGGAGGTGTAAGTAGCGCGCATAAATTACTGATTATTTTCCCCCCTGTCCATCCCTGCACTTTGAGGATTTCTCACTTTTACACTTCGGTAAACGCATCGTTGAACAAACGCGCCCGCCAACCGCGGCCTAAAGTAGTGTCCGAATCAGACAAAAGCGGCTTTTTTCTGATGCGGCACAGGGAATTCTCCTGGCGCAGCACCGACAATCGCTGCCGGATTTACCTGAAACAGTGCGGCCACGGTCACAAATTTTTTCCCTTCATTGGTAACTGTGGTCATACTCTTCCCCGTGCAAGAGTGCTATGGATGCCGGGCCAGCAGGATGCCCCGGATGGAATGACGGTTCTTATTTCAACTAGAGTGTTGCCATGAAAAATATCAATCCGACACAAACCGCTGCCTGGAAAGCGCTGCAGCAGCATTTTGACCAGATGAAATCGGTGCAAATCGCCGACCTGTTTGCGCAAGATGCCGATCGTTTTGCGAAATTCTCTGCCACTTTCGATGACCAGATGCTGGTGGATTTCTCCAAAAACCGCATCACCGAGGAAACCCTCGAAAAATTACAGGCGCTGGCTAAAGAGACCGATCTGGCAGGCGCCATCAAATCGATGTTCTCTGGCGAGAAGATCAACCGCACCGAAGAGCGCGCAGTACTGCACGTTGCGCTGCGTAACCGCAGCAACACGCCAATTGTGGTGGACGGCAAAGATGTGATGCCGGAAGTCAACGCGGTGCTGGCGAAGATGAAAGGCTTCTCCGAGCGCATCATCAGCGGAGACTGGAAAGGCTATACCGGTAAAGCCATCACCGACGTGGTGAACATCGGTATTGGTGGTTCAGACCTTGGCCCATTCATGGTGACCGAAGCGCTGCGTCCGTACAAAAATCACCTCAACATGCACTTTGTTTCTAACGTCGATGGCACGCACATCGCCGAAACGCTGAAAGATCTCAGCCCGGAAACCACGCTGTTCCTCGTGGCATCAAAAACCTTCACCACCCAAGAGACCATGACCAACGCCCACAGCGCGCGTGACTGGTTCCTGAAAACCGCCGGCGATCAGCAGCACGTGGCGAAGCACTTCGCAGCGCTGTCGACCAACGGTAAAGCGGTGGGTGAGTTCGGTATCGATACCGACAACATGTTCGAGTTCTGGGATTGGGTTGGCGGCCGCTATTCACTGTGGTCAGCGATCGGCTTGTCGATCATTCTCTCCATCGGCTTTGAGAACTTCGAGCAGCTGCTGAGCGGTGCGCATGCCATGGATAAGCACTTCGCCAACACGCCTGCCGAGCAGAACCTGCCGGTGCTGCTGGCGCTGATCGGTATCTGGTACAACAACTTCTTTGGTGCCGAAACCGAAGCGATTCTGCCGTACGACCAGTACATGCATCGCTTTGCTGCTTACTTCCAGCAGGGCAACATGGAATCCAACGGTAAATACGTTGACCGCGAAGGCAATCCGGTGGATTACCAGACTGGCCCAATCATCTGGGGCGAGCCTGGCACCAACGGCCAACACGCGTTTTACCAGCTGATTCATCAGGGTACCAAACTGATTCCATGCGACTTCATCGCACCGGCGCTGAGCCACAACGTGCTGACCGATCACCATCCGAAGCTGCTGTCGAACTTCTTCGCGCAGACCGAAGCGCTGGCGTTTGGTAAGTCACGCGACGTGGTAGAGAAAGAGTTTACCGATGCCGGTAAATCTGCTGAATCTGTCGCGCACATCGTGCCGTTCAAGGTGTTTGAAGGTAACCGCCCAACCAACTCCATCCTGCTGCGTGAAATCACCCCGTTCAGCCTCGGTTCATTGATTGCGCTGTATGAGCACAAGATCTTCACTCAGGGCGCGATTCTCAACATCTTCACCTTTGACCAATGGGGCGTTGAGTTGGGTAAACAGCTGGCAAACCGTATTCTGCCAGAGCTGGAAAATGACGCTAAAATTAGCAGCCACGATAGCTCCACCAATGGCTTAATTAATCGCTATAAATCCTGGCGTTAATTTCCCGGCTAATTTGCAGAAGGCGGCGTAATTGCCGCCTTTTTTATGACAACCAGGACATCTCACTCGCAATATTATTATTTACCGCATTAAACAGGGTTAGAAAATTCTTAAAATGGAGTAAGGAAATTCGCAATTCACTTCAATCTACTGCAGCTTACTCCGCTTTAAAATGGACCTAATCCAACACCCTTGATAATTTATCCATCTGATAGATATATGATTTTTATTTAACCCTTCTGAGCAAATTCCGATTATTCTCATTCCGTACCAATATTTAGTGCAAAAGTGAAAAATTCTGCCGTGAAATGCCCAGGCATTCACTTATTCTATTAGCCCAAAAAAAGGCATTTAAAAAAAGCAGCTAACGCCAATTCGCCTTATTTATCACCAGAAACGTCCCTGGTTTGTGCCCTCTTTTACTCATGCTGAACTCTGGTAATTTGTTGCCCTATACTGAACGCGCCCGAAATCTGGGTAAATCCTACATTCATTGATTCATATAAATGCAGGAAACGTTGTTATGAAAAAACTGATGGTTGCCGGTGCAGCCTTACTTTACGTTGCCGTTTCCTCCGCTGCGATTGCCGCACCGGAAGAAGCTGGTGCTGCAGCAGGCGCACAGGCGGGAGCAATCTCAACTGGCGCGTCTACCGCTGTGGGTATCGGCGCGCTCGGTGCGTTAGTGGGTCTCGGCATTGCTGCTTCTGGCGGCGGTGACGGTGCAAATACCGGTACAACAACAACCACCACAACGAGCACCACTCGTTGATGTAGCACCTTTAAGCATAACCACACACCCGTGTGGTTATTTTTTGCTTGGCTTATTTAGACAGGGATACACAGTGCGCCGACTCTCTTTGCTACTTCTTTGCCTGTTGTTGCAGGCCTGCACACAAACGCAAAAAGGCCTCGAACAAACCGTGATGCTGGCCGTCAACGGCCCGGATGATGTCACGGTCACCGACGAACAGGTTGCTAACCTGCCCTACGCCAGCCTCTATGCCCGTATCAATGAAGGTCCGCGCATCTTCGTGGTGCTCGGTTACAACGAGAACGGCCAACAGAAGTGGATCACCCAGGATAAGGCGATGCTGGTGATGCAGCATGGCCGCCTAATCAAAACCCTGGGTTTACCGAGCAACCTCGCTGACGTCAGTAACCTGGCGCAGGATCCACTCGCCGATGCGCTGCATCTGCAAAACGGTGCCAGCTGGACGCGCGTGGTGCAGTGGCGCGAGCAAGACAAAGTGCGTGCCGCCACCGCCGTTTCACGTTTCGAGCGCGGTGACGATACGGTGCTGGATATCGCCGGTGAACGCGTGCCGTGTCGCGTCTGGCATGAAACCGTGCGCATGGAGAGCGTGGGCGCGGAGTGGCAGAACACCTTCTGGATCGATAACCGCGATGGCACGGTGCTGCAGGCCAATCAGATGCTGGCCGCTGATGCCTTCCCAGTTGAAACCACTATTCTGAAGCCGGCGAAATCATGAAAAAAATAACTCCAATGCTGGCAGCGTTAACGCTGCTCACGGCTGGCCACGCGCTGGCGGCGGCGCAAGTCACCGTGCACGCTTTACAGGGAAAAAACACTCTGCAAATCAACGATGCGCAGAATCTCAGTCAATTACTCACCCATCCTGAACTGCGCAGTTGGTGGCCGGGCACAGTGATTGCCGAGCGTGGCGCGACTGCGGTAGCACAGCAACAGCAGAAACAGCTGCTGGCCGATCTTCGCGCCTGGCAAACCGACAGCGGCGAGTCGTTAGCCGCAACCATCGGCTCGGTTATCCACCAGCTTGGCGCGGTGCAGGTAACGGGTCGCCAGTTCACCTCGCTCGATCCCGACGCCGTGCGCCTGCATCCACAGGATAACCGCACGCTGCAAGGCAGCTATGACCTCTACACGCTGGCACAACCGACGCAGGTGTTAGTGCTGGGGGCGTTGAGCAATCCGGGTAAAGAGAGCTGGCAGCCGGGCCGCGAAGTGCGTGATTACCTCGACGGCCACGATCGTCTTTCCGGCGCGGAACGTAGCTATGCCACGGTGATTGCGCCGTCCGGCAGCACTCAGCAAGTTCCGGTCGCTTACTGGAATCATCGCCATATCGAAGTGGAGCCCGGCAGCATCATCTGGCTCGGTTTCACCTCATGGAGCTTGCCATGGGGCCAAAGCGATTTGAATGAGCGCATGCTTTCCGTTCTGACTCACCGGATACCAGACTGATGAAAAAACAATTACTTCTCAGCCTGTTGGCTGCTTCTGTTTCCGCCGCTTGCCAGGTGCACGCGGAAACCTGGCCTGAACCGGTCGGTCCTTCGCAATCGGATTTTGGTGGCGTTGGCCTGATGCAGACGCCGACCGCGCGTATGGCGAAAGAGGGCGAGTTTAGCGTCAACTTCCGCGATAACGATCAATATCGCTACTATTCCGCCTCATTGCAGCTGTTCCCGTGGCTGGAAACCACCGTGCGCTATACCGATGTGCGTACCCGCCGTTACAGCGCGGTGGAAGGATTCAGCGGCAACCAAAGCTATAAAGATAAAGCCTTCGATGTGAAGCTGCGTTTGTGGCAAGAGAGCTATTGGCTGCCGGAAGTGGCGGTTGGCTCGCGCGATTTAGGCGGCACTGGCTTGTTCGACAGTGAATATCTGGTGGCGAGCAAGGCGTGGGGGCCATTCGATTTCAGTCTCGGTATTGGCTGGGGTTATCTCGGCAACAGCGGCACCCTCAAAAACCCATTCTGCTCGTACAGCGACAGCTATTGCAGCCGCAGCGGCGGCGGCGAAACCGGCACCATCAACGGTTCACAGATGTTCCACGGCCCGGCAGCACTGTTTGGCGGCGTGGAATACCAAACGCCGTGGCAGCCACTGCGTCTCAAGCTGGAGTACGAAGGCAACGATTATCAGGATGATTTCGCCGGTCGCCTGGAGCAGCGCAGCAAGGTTAACGTCGGTGCGATTTATCGCATCACCGACTGGGCGGACATCAACGCCAGCTACGAACGCGGCAACACCTTTATGTTCGGCTTTACTCTGCGCACCAACTTCAACGATCTGCATCAATCGCACATCGATAGCCAGAAGCCAGCCTACAACCCGCAGCCGCAGCCGCAGGGCGACTTGTTGCAGCCAACGGTGGTGGCGAACCAGCTGACCGATCTGAAGTACAACGCGGGACTGAACGGCCCACATATTCAGACCAAAGGCAGCACGCTGTATGTCTCAGGCGAGCAGACCAAATATCGCGACACGCGCGAAGGTGTCGATCGCGCCAATCGCATCATCATGAACAACCTGCCGGCCGGCATCGATACCATCGACGTCACCGAGTCGCGCTTTAATATGCCGCAGGTCAGCACGCGCACCAACGTTGCCAGCCTGCACAACGAGCTGACGGGTTATCCGCTGGGCCATGAACAGCCGCTGCAGCAGACGCGTGAAGATCCGGTTGATCCCGGCACCACCGAGCAAGGTTTCTTTATCCGCAAAGATCGTCTGAACTACAGCCTGTCGCCGGTGCTGAATCAGTCGGTTGGTGGACCAGAAAGCTTCTACATGTATCAGGTTGGCGTGATGGCCAATGCCGATTACTGGCTTACCGATCACCTGTTGGTCGGCGGCAGTCTGTTTGGCAACATCGCCAATAACTACGACAAGTTCAACTACAACGGCGCTCCGGCGGATTCCACGCTGCCGCGCGTGCGCACGCACATTCGTGATTACGTTGAGAACAACGTTTACGTTAACGATCTGCAAGCCAACTACATGCATGCGCTGGGTAACGGTTTCTACGGCCAGGTTTACGGCGGTTATCTGGAAACCATGTACGGCGGCGTCGGCGGCGAAGTGCTGTATCGTCCAATTGATAGCAACTGGGCATTCGGTGTTGATGCCAACTACGTGAAGCAGCGTGATTGGGACAACATGATGCAGTTCACCGATTACAAAGCGACAACCGGAAATCTGACGGCGTATTGGCGTCCATGGTTTATGCAGGATGTGTTGGTGAAGGCCAGCGTCGGGCAGTATCTGGCGAAGGATAAAGGCGTGACGCTGGATGTGTCGAAGCGCTTTGACAGCGGCGTGATGGTTGGTTTCTATGCCACTAAAACCAACGTCTCCGCCGAACAGTATGGCGAAGGCACCTTCACCAAAGGCTTCTACATTTCGGTGCCAATGGACCTGTTTACCGTGACGCCAACGCGTGGCCGTGCGCAGGTGAACTGGGTGCCGTTGACGCGTGATGGCGGGCAGATGCTGGGTCGTAAATATCAGCTGTATGACCTGACGTCAGATCGGGATGCGCGGTTTAATTAATTGATTCATATGCATTAACCTTAGGGTCGGCATTTATGCCGACCTTTTTCATTTGTGCGGACATATAAGAAGGTCGCCATAAATGGCGACCCTACGGAGCAGGTTTTGTAGGGTCGCCATTTATGGCGACCGCCACCAGCATGTGTTAATCCGCGTCGTAACCCAGGTTCGGCGCCAACCAGCGTTCGACTTCGGTGACGCTCATGCCTTTACGCGCCGCGTAATCTTCTACCTGATCACGCTGAATCTGCGCCACGGCGAAGTACTTGCTGTCGGGATGGCTGAAGTACCAGCCGGAAACCGCTGCACCTGGCCACATGGCGAAAGATTCGGTGAGCTTCATGCCGGTGTGCTTTTCCACATCCAGTAACTGCCAGATCGGTGCTTTCTCAGTGTGTTCCGGACAAGCCGGATAACCCGGCGCAGGACGAATGCCCTGATAATTCTCGCGAATCAACTCTTCGTTGCTGAGGTTTTCATGGGCGGCAAAGCCCCAAATCACCTTACGCACACGCTCGTGCAGATACTCGGCAAAGGCTTCGGCCAGACGATCCGACACCGCTTTCACCATGATTTTGTTGTAATCATCGTGCTGCTTGTCGTACGCCTCGGCCAGCGCATCTTCCTCAATCCCGGCGGTAACCGCAAACGCACCGAGATAATCGGCTTTGCCGCTGGATTTTGGTGCCACGAAGTCGGCTAAACAGTAGTTGGCGAAGTCGGTTTTTTCGGTCTGCTGACGCAAGTGATGACTGACGCACAGCACCTGATTGCGGTTCTCATTGCTGTAGATTTCAATGTCATCGCCGACACGGTTAGCCGGGAAAATCCCCACCACGCCGCGTGGATTGAGCGTGCCAGCCTCACTCAGCATATCGAGCATGGCGTTGGCATCGGCAAACAGGCGCTTAGCCTCTTCGCCCACCACTTCATCCTCCAGAATGCGCGGATATTTGCCGGCCAATGACCAGGTCATAAAGAACGGCGTCCAGTCGATGTAATTGCGCAGCGTTTCAATGCTGGCTTCAACCGGGCTCACGCCAAGTCGGTGCGCCACCGGCGGCGTGTAACTTTCCCAGTCGATGGCGTAATCATTATCGCGCGCGGTTTGCAGGCTCACCGGCGGGGTGCGCGGCTTTTTACGCCCATGCTGAATGCGCACCGTGTCGTACTCTTTGCGCGTGCGCGCCACGAAATCCTCTTTCAACGTATCCGACAGCAGCGATGACACCACGCCGACGGTGCGCGAGGCGTTCTGTACGTAGACAGTTGGGCCGCTGTAGTTCTGTTCGATCTTCACGGCGGTATGTGCTTTCGAGGTGGTCGCGCCGCCAATCAGCAGCGGAATGGTGAAGCCCTGACGCTCCATCTCTTTCGCTACGTTGACCATTTCATCCAGCGACGGCGTGATCAGGCCGGAAAGCCCGATAATATCGGCGTTCTCGGCGATCGCGGTTTTAAGGATTTTGTCGCTCGGCACCATGACGCCGAGGTCGATAATTTCGTAGTTGTTACACTGCAGCACCACGCCGACGATGTTTTTGCCGATGTCATGCACGTCGCCTTTTACCGTCGCCAGCACGATCTTGCCGTTGCTGCGTCCGGCTTCTTTACTCGCCTCGATATAGGGTTCGAGATACGCCACCGCTTGCTTCATTACGCGTGCCGATTTCACTACCTGCGGCAGGAACATTTTGCCCTCACCGAACAGATCGCCGACCACGTTCATGCCGGACATCAGCGGCCCTTCGATTACCTGAATCGGACGTTCATAGCCCTGACGCGCCTCTTCAGTATCCAGCTCGATGAATTCGGTGATGCCTTTGACCAGCGAATATTCCAGACGCTTTACCACGTCCCAGCTGCGCCATTCGGCTTGCTGTTTCTCCTGCTCGCCATCGCTTTTGCTGCCGCGATACTTCTCCGCCAGCTCCAGCAAGCGCTCGGTGCCGTCGTCACGTCGGTTCAACACCACATCTTCCACCGCATCGCGCAGCTCGGCAGGCAGATCGTCATAAATCGCCAGCTGACCGGCGTTGACGATGCCCATATCCATGCCGTTGCGGATGGCGTAATAGAGGAACACCGCGTGAATGGCTTCGCGCACCGGTTCGTTGCCACGGAACGAGAACGACACGTTGGAGACGCCGCCGGAGATCATCGCGTGCGGCAGTTCGCGTTTAATGTCTTCACAAGCGCCGATGAAATCCATCGCGTAGTTATTGTGTTCTTCGATGCCGGTCGCCACGGCAAAAATATTCGGATCGAAGATGATGTCTTCAGGCGGGAAACCGACCTCTTCGGTCAGGATCTTGTAGGCGCGACGACAGATCTCGATTTTGCGCGCGCGCGTATCCGCCTGGCCCACTTCATCAAACGCCATCACCACCATCGCTGCGCCGTAGCGACGCACTTTACGCGCGTGCTCGATGAACGGTTCAACGCCCTCTTTCATCGAGATGGAGTTCACAATGCCTTTGCCCTGAATGCACTGCAGCCCTTTCTCGATCACTTCCCATTTCGAGGAGTCGATCATAATCGGCACGCGTGCGATATCGGGTTCGCCAGCGATCAGATTGAGGAAGCGCACCATCGCCGCTTCCGCATCCAGCATCCCTTCATCCATGTTGATATCGATGATTTGCGCACCGCTCTCAACCTGCTGACGCGCCACATCCAGCGCTTCGTTGTATTTCTCTTCTTTAATCAGGCGTTTGAACTTGGCCGAGCCGGTAACGTTGGTGCGTTCGCCGACGTTGACGAACAGCGAATCAGCCTGAATATTCAGCGGTTCAAGACCAGCTAAGCGGCAGGCAACCGGAATCTCAGGCAGCTGGCGCGGTGCAACGCCGTCTACTGCGGCCGCCATCGCCGCGATGTGTTCCGGCGTGGTGCCGCAGCAGCCGCCGATAATATTGAGGAAACCGGCGCGCGCCCATTCGCCAATTTGCTCGGCCATAATCGCCGCATCGAGATCGTATTCACCAAAGGCGTTGGGCAAGCCGGCGTTCGGGTGCGCGGTGACGTAGCCTTCAGCAATACGCGACAGCTCCGCCACATACTGGCGCAGTTCATCCGGGCCCAGCGCACAGTTGAGGCCGAACGACAGCGGTTCGGCGTGACGCAGCGAGTTATAGAAGCCTTCAGTGGTTTGGCCGGAGAGCGTACGACCGGAAGCATCAGTGATAGTGCCGGAGATCATCAGCGGCAGCTTCACGCCCATCGCTTCCATCTCGGCCTGCACCGCGTAGATCGCCGCTTTGGCGTTCAGGGTATCGAACACCGTTTCGATCATGATCAGGTCGGAACCACCAGCAATCAGCGCATGCGTGGATTCACGGTAAGCTTCCACCAGCTGATTGAAGGTTACGTTTCGATAAGCGGGATCGTTAACGTCCGGCGAGATCGAACAGGTGCGGTTGGTGGGGCCCAATACGCCCGCCACGTAGCGCGGACGATGCGGCGTTTTCGCCGTCCATTCATCGGCGCTGGCGCGCGCCAGTTTAGCGGCTTCGAAGTTGATCTCCGCCGACTGCGCTTCCATCGCGTAATCGGCCATCGCAATGGTGGTGGAGTTGAAGGTGTTGGTTTCCAGAATATCCGCGCCAGCGGCGAGATAGGCATCGTGGATTTCGCGGATGACGTCCGGTTTGGTCAGCACCAACAGATCGTTGTTGCCCTTCAAATCAGATGGCCAGTCGGCAAAGCGGCTGCCACGGAAATCCTGCTCACTCAGTTTATAACTCTGGATCATGGTGCCCATGCCACCGTCCAGAATCATAATGCGTTGTGCCAGCTGCTGCTGCAGCATTTCTGTTTTGTTGCTCACTCTCGCCCCGTCCACGTCATTGCGTTGGCTAATATGCCAGCCAGACATACTGGCACAACTTGCAGGTGATCAAAAGTCAGCTCAGATGAGACATTTTCAGCTTTTACCCATCACAGGTCTGACCAGAAAGTCAGCGTTTGCATTAATGCAGTTAAAAACGAAAATGGTTTCCAGCATTGATGCGAATTGGAGACGTTATGGCAACCCCTGTGCCCGTTAAACGCGGCAAGAAACCCCGTGCTACAACGACACCCACCAGCGCGCCTGTCGGCGGGCAAGTACAATCTCTGACGCGCGGCCTGCGCCTGCTAGAGCTGATTGCCGAATCCCACGGCAGCGTGGCGCTGACCGAACTGGCGCAACAGGCCGGTTTACCCAACTCCACCACCCATCGCCTGCTCTCCACCATGCAGCAGCAAGGTTTTGTGCATCAGGTGGGCGACTTGGGTTTATGGACCATTGGTTCTCACGCCTTTGTGGTGGGCAGCAGCTTCCTGCAGAGCCGTAATCTGCTGGCGATTGTGCATCCGCTGCTGCGCAAGCTGATGGAAGATGCCGGTGAGACGGTGAATCTGGCGGTGCTGGATCTCAGTGATTATCAGGCGGTGATTATCGATCAGGTGCAGTGTACGCAACTGATGCGCATGTCCGCGCCGATTGGCGGCAAGCTGCCGATGCATGCATCCGGCGCCGGTAAAGCGTTTCTGGCGCATCTTAGCGATGAGCAAGTTACCGCGCTGCTGCATCAAAAAGGATTGCATCACTACACGCCGAAGACACTGATGTCGCCGCACAGCCTGAAGGAGAATCTGGCGCTGATTCGTAAGATGGGCTTTTCGCATGATGATGAAGAGCACGCGCTGGGTCTGCGCTGCGTCGCGGCGCCGATTTATGACGAACATGGCGAACCCTTCGCCGCCATCTCGATCTCCGGCCCGATTGCGCGCATGACCGACGACCGCATCACCGAGCTCGGTGCGCTGGTGATCCGCGCCGCCAAACAGGTGACCCAAACCTACTCTGGCCGCTAAGCGGCCACCGAAGCATAGCGCGCGCTGAAACGCTGGCTGGCGCGCCACGCAATCACCTCTTCAATATGCCCTTCGCGGATGCGCGTTTGCAGCGCGCGCCACCAGCTGGGATCAAACAGCTGCGGATGCAGCGCCTGTAGCAGCTTGCCGGTCGACGGTTCGCTGCACAGCGCATAGCGGAAGGTTTCCGGGAATACATCATCCGGCCCTACGCTGTACCACGGCTCGGCCTGCAGCTCATCTTCCTCATAACGCGCCGGCGGTACATCGCGGAACACCAGTTCGGTCATCGGGCGGATTTCGTCGTAATCGTAAAACACCACGCGGCCGTGACGCGTCATGCCAAAGTTTTTGTACAGCATGTCGCCGGGGAAAATGTTCGCCGCCGCCAGCTGACGAATCGCATCACCGTATTCGCCAATCGCGTGCTGCCGCTGTTCCGGCGAGGCCTGAGCCAGCCACAGATTAAGCGGCTCCATGCGCCGTTCCAGCCACAGATGACGGATGATCACCACGTCGTCGCGCAGCTCGATTTTTTCCGGGATGTCGCGCTCAAACTCCGCCATCAGTTCAGCCGGAATACGCGCGCGCGGTAACGCAAAGTGCTCAAACTCCTGGGTATCCGCCATGCGGCCGACACGATCATGCTCTTTAACCATGCGATAGCAGTCGCGCACCTGCGCATCAGTTACCTCTTTTTGCGGCGCGAAGCGGTCTTTGATCACCTTAAATACGCGATCAAAACCCGGCAGCGTGAACACCATCATCACCATGCCGCGAATGCCGGGCGCGACGGTAAAATCTTCCTGGCTGTGCGCCAGATAGTGCAGATATTCGCGATAGCATTCGGTTTTGCCGTGCTTCTGACAGCCAATCGCCATGTAGCGTTCAGCCACGGTTTTGCCCGGCAGTATCGGTTGCAGCCACGCCACCAGCGCGGCGGGCACCGGCGCGTAGACCATAAAATAGGCGCGGGCGAAGCCAAACACGATGCTCGCATCATCGCTATCGGTGAGACAGGTATCGATCCACAATCGTCCTGCATCATCGCGCTGAATCGGCAGCAAACAGGGCACCATGCCATTGCTTAGCTGCAGGCGCGCCACGATCCACGCGGTTTTGTTGCGGTAAAACAGTTCGCTGGCGACATCCAGCGTCGCCGTTGCCAGTTGAGCGGCACCAAACTGCTCGTGCAGATGGCGCACAATCCAGCCGATATCGCGCGTTTGATCCTGCCACGTTAAGCGCAGCGGAATGTCATTCAGCACCTGACGCAGCGTTTCCTGCCAATTGTGTTGCGGGCGATAAAGACGCGACAACGGGCGCTGGGCAACCGGCGCAGGCGCATACGGCTGTGACGGCAAGATAAACAGACGTTCGGGCGACAGATGGCTGTGGCCCTGCAAACGGCAATAGACCGAGTTGAAGAAGCTTTCGGCGATTTCATGGCGCGGATAGCCGGGTAGTAAGGTTTCGTAATGGCTTTTCACTCGCAGCCAGAACGCGTCGTCCCAATCCGAAGTGTCATTGAGAATGCGCAGCTGGTTGGTGACGAGGCCAACGTGGTGATCGTAAAGATGGATACGCGCTTTCATGGCCTGCTGCACCGCGTGCCAGTCGGCGTGCTCGAAGCGCTGTTGTGCGCCGGCAGTGATATCCAGAAAGCGGCCATACTGCGCGTCAAAACCTTGCAGGATGGTGTGGGCGATCAGCGATTCTCTCGATGTCATCGGCAACGCTCCTTTAGCGGTAAGCGGTCGCCATGAATGGCGACCCTACGACGGCTTTAGAATTGCGCGGCTTCGGTGGAACCGGTCAACGCGGTCACTGAGGATTGTCCGCCCTGAATGACATTGGTGACGCGATCAAAATAGCCGGTGCCGACTTCCTGCTGATGCGACGAGAAGGTGTAACCCTTATCGCGCGCCGCAAACTCTGGCTGCTGCACTTTTTCCACGTAATGACGCATGCCTTCGCCCTGCGCATAGGCGTGCGCCAGGTCGAACATGTTGAACCACATGCTGTGAATTCCGGCCAGCGTGATGAACTGGAAGCGATAGCCCATTTCGCTCAGCGCCTGCTGGAAACGCGCGATGGTGCGATCGTCGAGGTTCTTCTTCCAGTTGAACGATGGCGAGCAGTTATAGGCCAGCAGTTTGCCGGGATACTGCGCGTGGATCGCGTCGGCAAAACGCTGTGCCATCTCCAGATCCGGCGTCGAGGTTTCGCACCACAACACGTCGGCATAAGGTGCATACGCCAGCCCGCGACTGATCGCCTGTTCAATCCCGGCATGCGTGCGGAAGAAGCCTTCCGAGGTGCGCTCGCCGGTGATAAATGCCGCATCGCGCGGGTCGCAATCTGAGGTGATCAGGTCGGCGGCATCCGCATCGGTGCGCGCCAGTAATACCGTCGGCACGTTCATTACGTCTGCGGCCAGACGTGCCGCCACCAGTTTCTGAATCGCTTCCTGCGTCGGGACTAATACCTTGCCGCCCATGTGACCGCACTTCTTCACCGCCGCCAGCTGATCTTCAAAATGCACCGCGCCTGCACCGGCCTGAATCATCGATTTCATCAGCTCGAACGCATTGAGTACGCCGCCAAAGCCCGCTTCCGCATCGGCGACAATCGGCAGGAAGTAATCAATAAAATCATTGTCTTCTGGGGATAAGCCGCTGGCCCACTGAATCTGATCGGCACGCTGGAAGCTCTGGTTAATCCGCTCTACCACATTCGGCACTGAATTCACCGGATACAACGATTGGTCCGGATACATCTGCCCGGCCAGGTTGGCATCCGCCGCCACCTGCCAGCCGGAGAGGTAAATCGCTTCTATACCGGCTTTCGCCTGCTGCACCGCTTGTCCGCCGGTCAGTGCGCCAAGGCTGTTGATGTAGCCTTTGCTTGATTCACCATTCAGCAGCGACCAGAGTTTAGTGGCACCGCGCTCCGCCAGCGTACAGGCGGGATTGACCGAACCGCGCAAGTTGACCACATCCTCCGCACTGTACGGACGAGTAATTCCCTGCCAGCGCGCATCATTCCAGCTCGATTCCAGTTGTTTGATCTGTTGCGTACGATTCATCGTCATATCTCCAGGTTCAAGGCAGCAGGCGGTAGCCCGGCAGAGTGAGGAAGGAAACCAGTTCGTCATCGGTGGTGATTTGCGCCATCAGCGCGGCGGCATCGTCGAAGCGTCCATTCTGGAAACGCTCTGCGCCAACGGTTTGCTGCAAGGCAGCTAGCTCTTCCGCCAGTAGCCGTTCAAACAGCGCCACCGTCACCGGTTGGCCATCGCTGAGAATTTGCTTGTGATGAATCCATTGCCAAATGGAGGTGCGGGCGATTTCAGCGGTGGCGGCGTCTTCCATCAATCCGTCAATCGGTACGCAGCCGTTACCGCTGATCCAGGCTTCCAGATATTGCAGTGCTACGCGGATGTTGGCGCGCATGCCGGCTTCGGTACGCTTACCGCGACACGGTGCCAGCAGACGCTCGGCGGTGATTGGCGCATCCTGCTCACGCGTGATGTGCAGTTGATTAGGTTGATCGCCCAGTCGACGGTCAAACTCCTCCATCGCGATGTCCGCCAGGCCGGGATGCGCCACCCAGGTTCCGTCGTGACCGTTGCCCGCTTCGCGCGCTTTATCTTCCTGCACCTTTTGCGTAACCCATATATTGCGTTCCGCGTCTTTGCTCGGAATCAGCGCCGACATACCGCCCATTGCCAGCGCGCCACGGCGATGACAGGTTCTGATCAGCAGGCGTGAATAGGCATCGAGAAACGGCTGATCCATGCTGATCTGCTGGCGATCCGGCAGGATGCGATCGGGATGCTGGCCCAGCGTTTTGATGTAGCTGAAGATGTAATCCCAGCGGCCACAGTTCAGGCCCACCACGTGATCGCGCAGTTCCCACAGGATCTCATCCATCTGGAACACCGCTGGCAGCGTTTCGATCAATACCGTGGCTTTGATGGTGCCGCGCGGCAGATCGAAGCGATCTTCACTGAAGCGGAAGATCTCACGCCACCACGCCACTTCAGCGGCATGCTCGGTTTTCGGCAGGTAGAACCACGGCGCATGCCCCTTCTCCAGCAGCGCTTCAACGTTATGGAAAAAGTAGAGCGCAAAGTCGAACAATCCGCCGGGAATAGCCCGATCGCGCCACTCCACATGCTTTTCATTCAGATGCAGACCGCGCACCCGGCACATCAGCAGCGCCGGATTGGCTCGCAGCTGGTAGATCTTGCCGGTTTCACTGGTGAAGCTCAGTGTGCCATTAACCGCATCGCGCAAGGTTAATTGTCCATCGACCAGCTTCTGCCAGGTTGGCGCCAGTGAATCTTCAAAATCAGCCATGAAGACGTTGACGTTGGCGTTGAGCGCGTTGATCACCATTTTGCGATCCGGCGGCCCGGTGATCTCCACGCGGCGATCTTGTAACAGTTGCGGAATAGGACGAACCTGCCACGCATTTTCACGAATGGAAGTGGTTTCCGAATCAAATGCCGGTAACTCACCTTGATCGTAACGCTTCTGCCGTTGCTGGCGTGCTTTCAGCAGGCGTTCGCGCTCTGGTGCGAAACGCACTACCAATGCGTGTACAAAGTCGATCGCTTCTGGGGTAAGCAGCTGCTTTTCCGCGTGGGTAAAGGGCTGGCTGAAGGTTAGCGTATTGCTGATAACCGAGTCTGTCATGCGGGCTGCCTCCTGGGTTGATCCATCGTTTAACGATCGGATCCGGATGTAGGGTGTTTTATAACCTGCAAGATCAGAGCATAATGATTTTTATTTTATTTTCAAAAACTATTTCCATTTTTAAGTTTATAGTTATTTATCAGATTGATATTTATGTAATTTAATCTATCGAATTAAAGGCAATAACTTCCACCCCTGAATAGAAGGCAAAAAAAGCCGCGTTAGCTTTCGGCTAGCGCGGCAGGATCAAACGAGATGTGGAGTTATTCGAGCGTTGGGTTCATCCGACGCAGATCGAACGGCGTGATCTGATAAACGTAGTAGTTCAGCCAGTTGGAGAACAGCAGGTTGCCGTGGCTGCGCCATGTGGCGCGCGGTGGCAGTTCTGGGTTGTCTTGTGGGAAGTAGTTGAATGGCACTTCCGGCTGCAGGCCCGCATCGTAATCGCGATGATATTCACCTGAAAGCGTCAAAGCGTCATACTCAGGGTGGCCGGTGACAAACGCCAGGCGCTTGTCTTTGCTTGCCATCAGATACGCGCCGGTGGATTCCGATTCGGCAAATAGCTCGAGATCGGTGTAATCACGGATCAGCTGGCTGGGAAAATCGGCATAGCGTGAATGCGGGGCCAGGAAATTGTCGTCAAAGCCACGCGTAAGTAACGCGTGCGGATGCAGGATTTGATGTTCATAAACCCCGGACAATTTGTTCTGCCGCGTCTGCTTAGGAATGCCATACAGAATGTTGAGTGCCGCCTGAACCGCCCAACAGACAAACAGCGTGGAGGTGACGTGTTCATTCGCCCAGTGCAGCACGCGCTGGATCTGTGGCCAATACGCGACATCATTGAAATCGACCAATCCCAGCGGCGCGCCGGTCACAATCAATCCATCGAAATTATCGTTTTGGATGTCTTCAAAGTTGCAGTAGAAGTTGTTCAAATGCTCTGTCGGCGTGTTGCGCGACTCGCGGCTATCAATGCGCAGCAGCTGCACATCAATCTGCAACGGTGAGTTTGAGAGCAGGCGCAGGAACTGGTTTTCTGTCTCAATCTTCTTTGGCATCAGGTTAAGAATCAGCACTTTTAGCGGACGGATCTCCTGAACACTGGCGCGCGACGACGTCATAACAAAGACGTTTTCATCACGCAAAAAATTCACTGCCGGTAATTCGTCGGGAATCCTGATTGGCATAACCTGCTCACCTCTTACTAATAACCGTATAAACGTTTAGACATCCAGATGCCCGACATTAGCGTGTTATGTCGAGAATGTCGAGTCTTCATGCGGTTTATGAAAATGTTTCAGCTTTAGGTGGGATTTGGGAAAATCGTTAGGGAGATGAGTATTTCATATGCGAATTTTAGCCTCAGGATGGTACTAAACCTTAAGCAGTTTTCTAAATTTCAGACGTAAAAAAGCCCCGAACTTTCGTTCGGGGCTTCTTCACTTATTTAATGCCTGGCAGTTCCCTACTCTCGCATGGGGAGACCCCACACTACCATCGGCGCTACGGCGTTTCACTTCTGAGTTCGGCATGGGGTCAGGTGGGACCACCGCGCTAAAGCCGCCAGGCAAATTCTTTGTGCAAAAACGAATGTCATTCGCTTCCGCTGATTCTTTAATCCGTAAACAAGCTGAAAATCCGGTCTCTCAGACCAAAACGCCTCTGGCGTTGTAAGGTTAAGCCTCACGGGTCATTAGTACCGGTTAGCTCAACGCATCGCTGCGCTTACACATCCGGCCTATCAACGTCGTAGTCTTCAACGTCCCTTCAGGACTCTCAAGGAGTCAGGGAGAACTCATCTCGGGGCAAGTTTCGTGCTTAGATGCTTTCAGCACTTATCTTTTCCGCACTTAGCTACCGGGCAATGCCATTGGCATGACAACCCGAACACCAGTGGTGCGTTCACTCCGGTCCTCTCGTACTAGGAGCAACCCCCCTCAATTCTCCAGCGCCCACGGCAGATAGGGACCGAACTGTCTCACGACGTTCTAAACCCAGCTCGCGTACCACTTTAAACGGCGAACAGCCGTACCCTTGGGACCTACTTCAGCCCCAGGATGTGATGAGCCGACATCGAGGTGCCAAACACCGCCGTCGATATGAACTCTTGGGCGGTATCAGCCTGTTATCCCCGGAGTACCTTTTATCCGTTGAGCGATGGCCCTTCCATTCAGAACCACCGGATCACTATGACCTGCTTTCGCACCTGCTCGAGCCGTCACTCTCGCAGTCAAGCTGGCTTATGCCATTGCACTAACCTCCTGATGTCCGACCAGGATTAGCCAACCTTCGTGCTCCTCCGTTACTCTTTGGGAGGAGACCGCCCCAGTCAAACTACCCACCAGACACTGTCCGCAGCCCGGATTACGGGCCTACGTTAGAACATCAAACATTAAAGGGTGGTATTTCAAGGTTGGCTCCACGCAGACTGGCGTCCACGCTTCAAAGCCTCCCACCTATCCTACACATCAAGGCTCAATGTTCAGTGTCAAGCTATAGTAAAGGTTCACGGGGTCTTTCCGTCTTGCCGCGGGTACACTGCATCTTCACAGCGATTTCAATTTCACTGAGTCTCGGGTGGAGACAGCCTGGCCATCATTACGCCATTCGTGCAGGTCGGAACTTACCCGACAAGGAATTTCGCTACCTTAGGACCGTTATAGTTACGGCCGCCGTTTACCGGGGCTTCGATCAAGAGCTTCTCCTTGCGGATAACCCCATCAATTAACCTTCCGGCACCGGGCAGGCGTCACACCGTATACGTCCACTTTCGTGTTTGCACAGTGCTGTGTTTTTAATAAACAGTTGCAGCCAGCTGGTATCTTCGACTGGCTTCGGCTCGGGGAGCAAGTCCCTCTACCTACGCGCCAGCGTGCCTTCTCCCGAAGTTACGGCACCATTTTGCCTAGTTCCTTCACCCGAGTTCTCTCAAGCGCCTTGGTATTCTCTACCTGACCACCTGTGTCGGTTTGGGGTACGATTTCGTGTTACCTGGAGCTTAGAGGCTTTTCCTGGAAGCAGGGCATCAGTTACTTCACCACCGTGGTGGCTCGTCATCACGCCTCAGCCTTAAGATATCCCGGATTTACCAAAGATATCAGCCTACACGCTTAAACCGGGACAACCGTCGCCCGGATAACCTAGCCTTCTCCGTCCCCCCTTCGCAGTAACACCAAGTGCAGGAATATTAACCTGCTTCCCATCGACTACGCTTTTCAGCCTCGCCTTAGGGGTCGACTCACCCTGCTCCGATTAACGTTGAACAGGAACCCTTGGTCTTCCGGCGAGCGGGCTTTTCACCCGCTTTATCGTTACTTATGTCAGCATTCGCACTTCTGATACCTCCAGCACCCCTCACAGGACACCTTCAACGGCTTACAGAACGCTCCCCTACCCAACAACGCCTAAGCGTCGCTGCCGCAGCTTCGGTGCATGGTTTAGCCCCGTTACATCTTCCGCGCAGGCCGACTCGACCAGTGAGCTATTACGCTTTCTTTAAATGATGGCTGCTTCTAAGCCAACATCCTGGCTGTCTGTGCCTTCCCACATCGTTTCCCACTTAACCATGACTTTGGGACCTTAGCTGGCGGTCTGGGTTGTTTCCCTCTTCACGACGGACGTTAGCACCCGCCGTGTGTCTCCCGTGATAACATTCTTCGGTATTCGCAGTTTGCATCGGGTTGGTAAGCCGGGATGGCCCCCTAGCCGAAACAGTGCTCTACCCCCGAAGATGAGTTCACGAGGCGCTACCTAAATAGCTTTCGGGGAGAACCAGCTATCTCCCGGTTTGATTGGCCTTTCACCCCCAGCCACAAGTCATCCGCTAATTTTTCAACATTAGTCGGTTCGGTCCTCCAGTTAGTGTTACCCAACCTTCAACCTGCCCATGGCTAGATCACCGGGTTTCGGGTCTATACCCTGCAACTTAACGCCCAGTTAAGACTCGGTTTCCCTGCGGCTCCCCTATACGGTTAACCTTGCTACAGAATATAAGTCGCTGACCCATTATACAAAAGGTACGCAGTCACCCCATAAATGAGGCTCCCACTGCTTGTACGTACACGGTTTCAGGTTCTGTTTCACTCCCCTCGCCGGGGTTCTTTTCGCCTTTCCCTCACGGTACTGGTTCACTATCGGTCAGTCAGGAGTATTTAGCCTTGGAGGATGGTCCCCCCATATTCAGACAGGATACCACGTGTCCCGCCCTACTCTTCGAACTCACAGTATGTGCACTTTCGTGTACGGGGCTATCACCCGGTATCGCGCGACTTTCCAGACGCTTCCACTAACGCACAAACTGATTCAGGTTCTGGGCTGTTCCCCGTTCGCTCGCCGCTACTGGGGGAATCTCGGTTGATTTCTTTTCCTCTGGGTACTTAGATGTTTCAGTTCCCCAGGTTCGCCTCGCAACACTATGTATTCATGTTGCGATGATGCACTGAGTGCACCGGGTTTCCCCATTCGGACATCGTCGGCTGTAGCGGTTCATATCACCTTACCGACGCTTTACGCAGATTAGCACGTCCTTCATCGCCTCTGACTGCCAGGGCATCCACCGTGTACGCTTAGTCGCTTAACCTCACAACCCACAGGCGTTTTGCAACGCTGCAGACTGCAAGCATTTGAGAGACTCGAACATATCGCAGCTTCATTCTTATTACGGAGAATGAGTACGATACGTCGTTTCAATTTTCAGCTTGTTCCGGATTGTTAAAGAGCAATATCTCAAACATGACGGTTAAGTCAGTTTTGAGATACTTCGTGGAGACACCTTTCACCTGTCACCAAGCAAGTGGCGTCCCCTAGGGGATTCGAACCCCTGTTGCCGCCGTGAAAGGGCGGAGTCCTAACCGCTAGACGAAGGGGACACGAGTAGTGTCACGACTTCGCAGCCGTCTTGCTCATTACTTTTTATCAGACAATCTGTGTGAGCACTGCGCGGGAAGGTATCTTCAGGTAAGGAGGTGATCCAACCGCAGGTTCCCCTACGGTTACCTTGTTACGACTTCACCCCAGTCATGAATCACAAAGTGGTAAGCGCCCTCCCGAAGGTTAAGCTACCTACTTCTTTTGCAACCCACTCCCATGGTGTGACGGGCGGTGTGTACAAGGCCCGGGAACGTATTCACCGTAGCATTCTGATCTACGATTACTAGCGATTCCGACTTCACGGAGTCGAGTTGCAGACTCCGATCCGGACTACGACGCACTTTATGAGGTCCGCTTGCTCTCGCGAGGTCGCTTCTCTTTGTATGCGCCATTGTAGCACGTGTGTAGCCCTACTCGTAAGGGCCATGATGACTTGACGTCATCCCCACCTTCCTCCAGTTTATCACTGGCAGTCTCCTTTGAGTTCCCGGCCGAACCGCTGGCAACAAAGGATAAGGGTTGCGCTCGTTGCGGGACTTAACCCAACATTTCACAACACGAGCTGACGACAGCCATGCAGCACCTGTCTCAGAGTTCCCGAAGGCACCAAAGCATCTCTGCTAAGTTCTCTGGATGTCAAGAGTAGGTAAGGTTCTTCGCGTTGCATCGAATTAAACCACATGCTCCACCGCTTGTGCGGGCCCCCGTCAATTCATTTGAGTTTTAACCTTGCGGCCGTACTCCCCAGGCGGTCGACTTAACGCGTTAGCTCCGGAAGCCACTCCTCAAGGGAACAACCTCCAAGTCGACATCGTTTACGGCGTGGACTACCAGGGTATCTAATCCTGTTTGCTCCCCACGCTTTCGCACCTGAGCGTCAGTCTTTGTCCAGGGGGCCGCCTTCGCCACCGGTATTCCTCCAGATCTCTACGCATTTCACCGCTACACCTGGAATTCTACCCCCCTCTACAAGACTCTAGCCTGCCAGTTTCGAATGCAGTTCCCAGGTTAAGCCCGGGGATTTCACATCCGACTTGACAGACCGCCTGCGTGCGCTTTACGCCCAGTAATTCCGATTAACGCTTGCACCCTCCGTATTACCGCGGCTGCTGGCACGGAGTTAGCCGGTGCTTCTTCTGCGGGTAACGTCAATCGGTGAAGCTATTAACTCCACCGCCTTCCTCCCCGCTGAAAGTACTTTACAACCCGAAGGCCTTCTTCATACACGCGGCATGGCTGCATCAGGCTTGCGCCCATTGTGCAATATTCCCCACTGCTGCCTCCCGTAGGAGTCTGGACCGTGTCTCAGTTCCAGTGTGGCTGGTCATCCTCTCAGACCAGCTAGGGATCGTCGCCTAGGTGAGCCATTACCCCACCTACTAGCTAATCCCATCTGGGCACATCCGATGGTGTGAGGCCCGAAGGTCCCCCACTTTGGTCTTGCGACGTTATGCGGTATTAGCTACCGTTTCCAGTAGTTATCCCCCTCCATCGGGCAGTTTCCCAGACATTACTCACCCGTCCGCCACTCGTCACCCGAGAGCAAGCTCTCTGTGCTACCGTTCGACTTGCATGTGTTAGGCCTGCCGCCAGCGTTCAATCTGAGCCATGATCAAACTCTTCAATTTAAGTTTGATTTGCTGAAACAAGTTCAGCGGTGCTCATCTGTAAAACGTCATAATGAATTTCATTATGTGTTCACTCGTGAGGCTTTGATATTTTTTACGTCCGGAGACGCTGATATCAATCCTGCGAGTGCCCACACAGATTGTCTGATAAATTGTTAAAGAGCGTTGCGAACAGCGGCTGAACCGTCTGTCGCGAGGTGGCGTATATTACGCTTTCCTCTTTCGGAGTCAAACACTTTTTTCAGCGTTTTCATCCGGCGGAAGTTCTTATCGAATCTTCCTCACCAACACCACATTTCGTAAACCGTTGTGCCGTGTTGATGGATGCGCATTATAGGGAGTT
>NZ_JBSZHR010000001.1:0-154201 GCF_056491525.1 Candidatus Pantoea symbiotica | reverse complement strand
GAGGGCAGGGAAAGTCTCATTCACTAATCCATTGAATTTAATGAGAATTAATTTTCATGTTCACTCATATTTAGGAGTTGGCAACGCTACGTGAATTCTGAGTGAAATTGGAAGATAAACCTTACCAACTTATAATCTCAAGCGTCGGGGAAAACTTGGGTCATCGTTTCTTTCTACCCTGTAGAATGCGGAAACCAATTTGCTTGATGATTCCCACCACAAAGCGGCTTCATGAAGTGACGACTTCAGCATGTGAAGAAAAGCACTCGATACTTACCTGAGATACATACAGCACCATCAGCATTTAATGATTGCTCACCGATGTGTAAATATGAGTGTGTCTATCCAAGATCGGAAACAACAACGAATTTACTATCGGGACTGTTCATACTCAACAGCATCTCGAACGACGAGCAAAGCAGCACGTAAATGATCAGCACTCACTGACCCAATTGCAATCCTTATCGCCTGAAGAGTGGTCAGTGATGCACTGAATGGTTCTGCAGTCGACACAGATATGTCGCTGTCCATTAATTTTTTTGCTACCCGGTCTGCACGCGACTCTTCCCTCAGTGGTAGCTAGGCGAAGTATGACGAGGGATGGGATATACAGGTAGTATCACCGAGTATGTCTTTTAAAATAGCCTGCCGCTGGCGAGCATCGCGCCGCTTAAGCATTTCGAGGCGGGAAACGGTCCCATCCAGGATCCAACTGCATATCAGGCTAGTTATCACCGAAGGTGTGTTCCATGTAGTGGCTCGTACAGCTCTCTCTAACATGGGACGAAAATGTACAGGGGCAACAATAACACCGATGCGAAGCCCGGTTGCAACATTTTTTGAATATACGGTGACATAGACTGTACGTTCAGGTGCATAAAATGCCAATGGCGCTGGCGGATTGGTGACAAGATAGGAATAAGAAGCATCCTCTATGATCAACAGGTCATAGCTTCGAGCTATCTGAGCCAGTTGCTTTCGTTGCGAAGAGGTCATTATCCAGCCTAGCGGATTATGCAAAGTGGGCATGGTATAAACAGCACGCACTCGTCTTTTTTGACAGAGTTGATTCAGAGCTGTTAGATCTGGTCCGTTGCTAAGCTGAGATATGGCAATGATATCAAGATGATACAGCTCAGCAAGCGCTTTGAACCCAGGATATGTAAGAGCCTCGACCGCCATTACATCACCAGGCCTCAATATTCCTTAACTGCAACAGTCAACCCGTGTTGTGCACCGTTAACGATGAGTACATGGTCTGCCGTTGGCTTAAATCCCCTAAAAGAGAGGTGATCAGCCACGACCTCCCGTTCGGTTAGCCTGCAAGCGTGAGGCTGATAGCGTAAATGTGATTCTATATCTTCACTAGCAGCCACTTTCTTCAGTGTGTCGCGCTGCATATCTCCCTGCTCAGGAAGGGAAGGATAATTGAAATTCAGATCCACTGCATCTGAAGCGACAGATATCTGGGAAAATTCCATGACCAGATGGCAACGCTATTTCTCTGACGAACGTTCCTCTGCCTGTATCTCCACTTACCAGCGCCATGGACTCCAGCTCCCGATATACCCGCGTGGCGGTGACAAGAGAGATATGCTCGCGAGCCGAGAGTTCTCTGTGAGTCGGTAAGCGTGTTCCAGTTATGATTTCCACGCTACGAATTTTGAAAGCGAGGGCATCCATAATGCTTTTATAGCGGGCTTTCATCTAATTTATCCATGACAATAATTGGATTGTATTAAATGAATTAACTTTGCCCCCATTCAGGCTCAACCTAACAAGAAAGTGACGTGATGAGGGCAACATGGGTAAAACTGTAACGAAGAATACAAATTCCAGATTGTTCTCGGGCTCGTTGAATGGGCTATTGGGAGTGAAGATTTTCAGTGGTTCGTTGCCAGCAACCCGGATTGCCGTGCTTGATATGGATCCTCTTTTTTGACTTTCACCAGAGCCTCTATTACAGGAACATTGGCAACAACATTGATCTTCACATTCAGGAATACATGCCCGACTACTACACAAATCATGTCGTTGGTCATTCTGTCACAGGGCGTCGTTGTTAGTTTTCCTCTGCTGACAGCGATGTCTTTACTACATATCACTTCTGCGCATTCGATTGTCTTCCTGGGCCATTTGCCGTTAGTGACCGCACTCTTTGGGAGCATGCGTGGAGGTTAACGTCCGGGAAGGGCATTCTGGGTTTTCTCACTCACCGGCAGTTTTCTCGTTATAGGATTTGCATTATCTCAGGACATATCAATTTCGCTCAAAAGGGAGCTGCTGATGCTGGCTGCCATATTGTTATGTGGCAGGGGATACGCATAAGGAGCGAAGCTGACGCGCGTGCTTGGAGGATGGCAGGTCATAAGCTGGGCACTGATTATTTCTCTGCCAAGTATGCTGGTGGGCACCTCTTTAACAATGCCAGTTGCCGTCTCTGAAATGACGCAATCGGCATGGATCGCACTGGGTTACGTTTCAATCTTCAGTATGCTGATTGGTTTCATGTTTTGGTACTAAGGGCTAGCGACAGGAGGGATCGTTTCTGTTGGGCAACTACAACTTTTGCAGCCTTTGTTTGGGTAGGCTCTATCCGCGGTGTTTCTTCACGAACCTGTCAGTCCATGGATGGTGTTCTTCACGCTGGGTGTTCTGCTATGCGTGGTTGGTTCACGAAAATTCAGCAGGTAGGGGGATAAGATCAGGGCTGACATCGCAGATAAGGTTGTTCTTCCATGCTTTCGTATTTCAGAGGCTCTGCTATCTATTGTCAACGGTTTGCACAAGTCGACAAAATTGGTGATCGTGGATAAGTATTTTGTTTTTGAAGTGATGAAGGACGCTTAAATCAGGTCATGCCATCAGAAAAGAGATGCTGATAAATTTGGAGATCCTTAAAAGATCCCTGCTATACCCTCTAATTCTTCCTTAGACGCCTTTTGAAGTGATTTAGTGTTTGAAGGGTGATAAACAGTCATCCGCTCACAGAACTTATCTGGAAGCCGTACAGCGCTTTTTTGGTATGTTTAGGGATAACAGTATCGAGACTGAATCTTTTGGCTATACCGCAGCAATTACTGTTGAGCCATAGAGGAGCTTTCACTGTGAAACGGTATAGATAGATTTTTCAGTATCCTTATAGTTGGTTGCCTATGGATGTTGAGAAAAAAAATTTGCTCCCGCAGAAGGAGTTATCCACTTATCCACCGGTTCGATCCCAATAAATAAGATCCATATTAGATCCCATATAGATCCCAAAGAGATCCCCGATCGCTGTAAGCCGCGCCAGTACTGGGCTGAGAAGGGGTTACTATAAGCTGTAATAAGTAAAATATAAACTGTAGGGAGATCATAATAAACTATAAAAAGATAAATATAAGCTGTAGTTAGGAAAAGACATAAGCTATAGTGAGCTAGACGCTCAGAACTGCGATCTCCCTGTGGATACTTTTAACCTCTGAATATCAGATGGTTAGCAGTGTTATCGGCAAGTTGCTGTTCTGTAATACACATATTCAGATCCTCTGATTCTTTAAGCGATCTGCTTCAGACCTGTGTGGGAATGCCCGTGGCTAGCGAAAATCTTGACCTGACTAAATTGTTTGAAGAGCGAGATTCCAACTCTGGTGAGCTTATCACCCTTACCCCCAATGCCAATAACACCGTTCAACCGGTGGCATTAATGAGGCTTGGTGTCTTCGTTCCCACGCTTAAATCTCTGAAGAACAGTAAGAAAAATACTTTCTCAACCACGGATGCAACCGAAGAGCTGACACGGTTAACACTGGCTAAAGCAGAAGGCTACGAGAAGGTTGAAATTGTAGGTCCACGGCTGGACATGGATAATGATTTTAAGACCTGGGTTGGGATCATTCACTCCTTTGCTAAACACCGAGATAAGATCATTGGCGACAAGGTGCAACTGCCCTTTGTTGAGTTCGCCAAACTTTGTGGTATTCCTTCCAGTCGATCTTCTAAGCAGCTGCGTGAGCGTATCAGCCCCTCTCTTAAGCGCATAGCGGGTACGACCATCTCCTTTTCCAGTAAAACGGATGAGGATGCCAAGGAATACATCACTCACTTAGTGCAGTCTGCGTATTACGATACCAAAAAAGATATCGTGATATTACAGGCTGACCCTAAGTTGTTTGAGCTATATGAGTTTGATCATAAAGTTCTTTTACAGCTCAAGGCGATCAACGCGTTAAAGCGGCGGGAATCAGCACAGGCGCTTTATACCTACATCGAGAGCCTGCCAAAAAATCCTGCACCCATTTCATTAGCGCGCCTACGTGACAGGCTGAACCTGCGTTCTCCTGTGTTCTCACAGAACCAGACTGTACGTCGCGCTATGGAGCAGTTAAAGGATATTGGTTATCTCGACTACAGCGAGGTGCAGAAGGGCCGTAGCGTGTATTTCATCGTGCATAATCGTAACCCCAAGCTCAAGGCACCGAAAGCTGTACCTCCTATGGAACCTGCAAAGATTGAACCGACCAAGTCTGCGGAGTCTGATGATTTGCAACTGCAGGAAAAACTAAAGCTTCTAGACAAACTGGGTATTACGCTGGACGATCTCGAAAAGCTCTTTAAAGGCAAAACAGCATAAACTGTAGAGAGTAACGACGATCATAAGGTTTCTGCATTACAGTACTCACTACAGTTTATATACCCTACACCCTCATGATTATATGAGGTTTTTTTTTGGCTGCATAAAACAGTCAATAGCGTTTACTCACTACAGTTTATGTTTTACTGCCTATAGCTTATTCAATGCTATCCAAGACTCTATTTTACTCATCACAGCTTATATTGCGTAATAGTTTGCTCATTACAGTTTATATTTATACTTTATTTACTCACTACAGCTTATAAATTCCTTTAGAGTCTTCCCTTTTACTCATTACAGTTTATATATATGCCCCCCAGAGTAAGTTACTCTTTATAGCTTATATTCATGTGTCCCTTGGTAACCACTAACCTATAATCGATTGAATTGTAATAAAGTTAGTAACCACTAACATAAAGTTGAAACTTCTCAATTTCATAACAACTTTTTATAGCTTATGTTTGCTACTTACAGCTTATGTTTCCAGGAGTAAGTATGAGTTTACACACTACAGCTTATGCATAAGCTGTAGTGTGTAAACGGAGATGGATTGCTTAGCCATGCTTAGTTGCTGAAACAGATATAGAGGATAAAAATTAAATTTTGATTTAAATCAGATAGTTATACATTTTTATGTGACATTGTAACTGCTATAGGTCATTCACTCGTGTCAGAATTTAAAGCCTGGATTTAAGCGCCATTAGAAAACTGGATAATGTATTTATACTTAAATTTCATGTGGATGCAGAATAATATAAGCTATAGCGAGTGTTTAACATCGAGTGTTGGTGATTCGTGTTCTCAGGAGAATTGGGGTAAAAGTTGATATTGCTTACGAGGCATGGCCAGTTGCATCGTAACGATTTCAGTAGAGTAACAATGGTCTGTAAGCCGTATGTGACATCCTGTTGTGTTCTCTGATTAAAGTAAGCGAGGTGAATAACGAGCTTGAGGATCGCCGAATCAATGTCTGTAAAAACGACCAGTTTAACATACGGTATGCTCCAGCGAAGCGATCTTGACGACTTCTATATTCGTGACCCGCCCAAGCGCCCAGCGCTTAAGCAACCGCACAGACATGATTATTTCCAGATTCAAATCAACTTTGGAGGAGATACGGTTCAGCAAATTAGTGCAAGTATGCGTCCCCTAAAATGAAGGACACTTACCTTTACCAACTCCATCGGCAACACTTCATCTATCCTTCTGACAGTGGGCGGTTTATGGTGATCAATTTCACCTTCGCTTTTTTAATGCGTGGCCTGCCACTTGACACTCTGGATATTGATCCCCCCCTTAAATAGTGCTCCAGAGCTAGCGCTTTTTCGTATCCGGGAGTTTTTGGATTTTGTCATGGATGAGGCTGATTTTCCTAAGATTGAGTTATTGCTTAGAGATGCACGGTATTGACCGTCAGAGAGAATTCGGTTCCGAACTGCAATTTCGCGAATTACTGTTGCGACTCCTTGGGTAGGTCAGCCATCGCTACCAGACTGCCATGAACGAACAGGTGACAAACAAAGCGTAAGGGGGCTTTCAGCACTACATCAATAACGCACACTACAACGCCCGCCAAGGTAAGTGCAGTCACGAACACATCAAAAGCTAAACGTGCCTATTCACCGACATCTTCAGTTAGAGTTAAGAGCTTCTGAAAAGCATTACTCTCCAGGATTTCTGGCTTCGATTTGAACGCTGCAGGGCGCACCATCATGACCGTTTGAGAAGATTGCATGACGATGATTACTCCGAGCGAACCAGCAGGCTGTAGAGAACGCGAGGATTAGCTGGTGACGGTATGAAAGAAATGTCACGGCCAATATTATGCTGCATGGCTATGTCATTGATGAGCCTAAGTGCAGTAAATCTTTAATCGTGAAACCAACATAATCAAAGACGGTTTCGGCACTAACACTGCGTCGACTAGATTGTTGCTCATTAATTACTTACCATAATTCCGTGACTGCAAAATCTTCAGGCATCTGCGTAATTTACCCTTAATCCGTGATTACGGCGTGAACTCTACTAATACATCAGCACTGTTCTGGATCGCAGCCTCAAACTCAAACTCTGTCATACCTGGTCAATCACCACCTGCAGCGTTGATACGCATCCCAAGTTTAATTTGCCTAGCGCAAAGGATCGCGGCGTTAGTTTTATCCAACTCTCTCTACCGGATGAAATCTTGTTCAATGTAAGTAACTAACTGACTGTTAAATTTTGCAACACCAGATAGGCCGACAAGGTAAGCATATCGCCGATATCAATAAAATGTATCATGGAAAAAATCTCTTTGTTTCAATAAAACAACAGTATGAAGAAGCTATTCGAGTTGATGAAGTTGATTGGATTATCAAAATGTGATGATATTTATCAAATTGATAACTTGAAAATTCAAAATGACTATGAATCTGACTGATCGACATTTGATTGCGCTGTTACGTGATGATGCAAGGTTATCGATTACCGAATTAGCCAATCGCTTAAAAGTGTCCCGGGCCACCGTTCAGAAACGCATGGAAGCACTTGAGCAAGACGGCATCATCACTGGCTACACGATAAAAGTGAAACCTGGCGTGGAGCATAACCGGATTCGAGCGTGGATGAATGTGGCCGTGGAAGGGACGAAGGCTATAGCCATAGTGCAACAGTTGCGTGCAGACCCAGACGTTTTTACATTGCACAGCACAAACGGTAAATGGGATCTGTTGGTGGAATTACGTTCAGATTCGCTGGAGAATTTTGACCGTATTCTTGGGCGGATTAGGCGCATAGAGGGGATCTACAACACAGAAACGAGCATATTACTATCTACTCATAAAGCTTAGGTATTATTAATGCTCTTTAAACTTTCTAAGTGGGTCGAACAGATGTTTTTAGCTCACGTAAATGTTGATAAAACGTTGCTCAGATCCGCCCCAGTGTTCGATACAACAATCAGTTAGTAATATCGGTTTGTGACACTGTACCCAAATTTGATCCATGCATAATCAGGAATAATCGGCTTCAGGTTGGTTACTTATTCTGGAAACCGTCAGATTTTTGGGCGAATTCGGATGGGGTCATCTAGCCCAGCGCAGAATGGGGACGAGTCGTATGCGCCAGGCTTCGATTTTGCACCGGGCATCCTCCATGGACATAAACCCGTTCTCGTTCAGGCATTCCTTCCGCAGCCTGCCGTTGAATGATTACACCGTGGTATTATCCATGGGCGTATCCGGTTGTGAAAAGTCAATCCGGATATCACGTTCCTACACCCATTTTTCCGGCATTTTTCCCGCAAATTAAGAGCCATTATCTATTTCAGGAACTGTGGTAGCGTTCGCCTCAGCTCAATTCTTTCCAGCATCTCAGACACTTTTGAAGACGGCAGGTTCTGGCCCACGTAGATCCCCAGACATTCGCGCGTGTAGATATCGATTACCGTCAGCAGGCGGAGTCGGCGATCGTCAAACAACGCATCAGAGACAAAATCCATGCCCTTTACGTAGTTCGCCAGAGCCCTCTGAGGCTGTGGCTTACATTTCAGGGCGGATTAATTGCGGCGCGTACGTACCCAGCTAAGCCTGCTTCAGGGCAAAGACAATCTGCTCTTCGGTGAATCGTGACATTTTCATCGGCATAACCTGCGCTCAGGGCAGTCATTATCATCCCGGAATTATGTTTCTGAGAGGAGCAGGATTCCAGGGCAGGGTCAGAGTTATATAGGATGACTCAAAGACTTAGAATCAAAGTGGGTATTGTTTGAGAATGAGCAACCTGGTAGTAACAAGTGATTAGGTTATTAGTCATCTTGATTTCAAAAAATATCTGCTTTTAGCTGATTTTCTGACAGTTGAAAAAATCATCAAAAAAATTGCAAGCCGGATCTAAAATCTTTCCGGTAAGCTTTGCACCGTTATAGGGCGTGACTCCCCAAATCCTAACTCTATAAATCTCACTTGTGAATCTTCAATACTGAGGTTTAGAAAATTCCTTAATTATATTAATGGGCTATGATGTCTTTTTCGATATTAGCAGTATAAAAATTGTGTTTTATTTGGTGCAGTGAATCTCTTTTTTGGTGCAACAATATATGCTGCTTAAATACCAACCTGCTCATTAACCTAATTAATATTCATTATTAATATTACTATTTTGACCTAGAGGTGAGTAAACGGGATAAAACAATTCATAAGTAAGAAATTGAATATTTATAGATTGTCAATTACACCGGTTGGAGCGAGATAATGAGCGAAAAAAATCAGGCGAAGCGCGCTGCCGCTGCTGCTTTTATAGGCACAACAATTGAATTCTATGATTATTATATTTATGCAACTGCTGCTGCGTTAGCTTTAGGGTATGTTTTTTTTCCAAGTAGTGACCCTGTACTCAGTACACTGGCAGCTTTCGGCTCATTTGCGGTAGGTTTTATCGCCAGACCAATGGCAGGTATGGTTTTTGGGCAGCTTGGCGACAAGTTAGGCAGACGCAAAATGTTGTTGTTAACGATGGTGTTAATGGGATTAGCTACCACAGCAATCGGTCTCATTCCGGGGTATGATAAGATTGGTATGTGGGCACCTGTCTTGTTAATTCTTTTGCGTATCATTCAGGGTATATCTGTTGGAGGTGAATGGGGTGGTGCTGTATTAATGGCAAGTGAGCATGCACCTGAAGGGCGTAAAACCTTCTTTGCTTCTTTTGCTCAGCTTGGCAGTCCCGCTGGATTACTTTTGTCTCTTATTGCTTTTAGGCTGGTATCTACCCTTGAGCAGGAGACATTTCTATCTTGGGGATGGCGATTACCATTTCTTGCTAGTGGTGTATTAATGATTGTTGGTTTATACATCCGCCTAGGTGTAAAGGAATCGCCTGAATTCGTAGGGCTTCAGGTAAATGGTGACGTATCCAAGCGACCTCTCGTCGAAGTATTACAAAAATGCTGGCCACATATTATCTTTGCAGCTATCGCAGTAACAATCGGATCTGCAGGATTCTTCTTTACAAATATATTTATGATCACCTATGTAACTCAATATGTGGGTATAGCTAAATCAACAATTTTAGATTGTCTATTTGTTGTCACAATTATCCAGTTCATTTCGCAACCTATATCAGCATGGCTTGCAACAAAATATGGCGAGGGGCTTTTCCTGAAAATCGTTGCTTCGTTATGCCTTATTACACCGTATCCGATGTTTATGTTGGTAGGGACTAAAAATCTTTTCCTAATGACGGCTGGTATTTCGGTCACCGTTGTAATTTTATCTGCCCTATATGCCGTTATTGCAGGTTATATGGCTTCAGTATTTCCCACTAAATTACGTTATTCAGGGATTTCAATTGCATATCAGCTTATATGCGCAGTCGCAGGTGGAACAACACCATTAATTGGCACAATAATCGCAAAAAATTATGTAGGGCAGTGGCTTCCACTTGCTATTTTCTTTAGTTTTCTCTCAGCGCTATCCCTCATCGGGGTTATCGGGCTGAGCCACCTGCGCAATAAAGATAATGATACTAGTATGAAATTATCACTTAACTGATTGAGGTAACTCATGTCCCGTTGTGAAAATATGTCTCCCCAAGAGTGGGAAGCTCGTTGTGAATTAGCAGCACTTTATCGTATGGTCGCCTATTTTAAGATGACTGATATGATTGATACTCACATTACGATGCATGTCCCTGGTGAAAAAGATCATTTTCTAATCAATCAATATGGTGTGTTGTTTGATAGGATGAAAGCATCAGATTTAGTCAAAATTGATCATGAAGGTAATATTGTTGAAAAAGACAAAACTGGTAAAAAAGTGAACGCGGCAGGATTTGTCATTCATTCCGCAATTCACAAAGCGCGAGAAGATGTGAACTGCATTATTCATACGCATACAGCGGATGGTATCGCAGTCTCAGCTCAAAAACATGGGTTGTTGCCAATTTCCCAGCATGCCATGAAGTTTTATGGCAACCTTGCTTATCACACTTACGAGGGTATTGCGTTATCACTGAGTGAGCGTGAAAGACTTATTTCGGATTTAGGCTCGCACAACGCCATGATCCTGCGTAATCATGGGCTTCTTGGAGCTGGTCGCAGTATTGCGTGGGCTTTCCATGAAATATATTTCTTGGAAAGGGCGTGTCAGGCACAGATTAAAGCATTGTCTGGTGGTGCTGAATTGTGTATTCCAGAGGAGGCTGTGTGCTTACATACGGCGCAGCAATTTAAACGTGACGGAATTGATGACATTGTAAATGCAGGCTGGAAAGCTGCAATGACATTAATTGAAGATCAAAAAGAGTCTTATTGTTCATGAATAAAGTCGTCATCGTTAGTTCCGTTCAGGACTACCCACAGCAAATGATTGAAGCATTCGGGCGTTATCGCCCGGATTTGACTTTGGTATCAGCTGAAGATCAGACTGCAACAGATGCAGATGTCGCTATTTGCTGGTTTCCGAAAATAGATGTCACCAAGCAGTTTCCTGCATTGAAGTTAGTTCATTCTGTGGCATCTGGTGTAGACCATCTGGGCGCAGACATACTTTCATCAGGCATCAATATCTGCCGTGTAGTTGATGAAAGCCATAAGCGGGGTATGTTCGAATATATTCTGTGGGGAGTACTCTATTATCACCGCCATTTTGATCGTGTGCTACGTAACCAGCATGACTATGCGTGGGTACGATATCCTCAGGTTGGGGCTGAAAAACTCTCTTTAGGAATTATGGGATTGGGCGCTATTGGTCAGTATGTCTCCTCACAACTGGTTTCAATGGGATACGAAGTAAAAGGATGGTCCCGTACAGAGAAGTTTATTGATGGTGTTGATACCTATCATGGAGAAAACGGACTGGAAGTTTTCCTATCTGAAAGTGATATCCTTATCAATGTACTTCCGCTCACATCTGAAACTCAGGGAATCCTTTCTCAAAGTCTTTTCAATCGTTTACCGAAAGGGGCTGCTGTTATTAACTGTGGACGGGGGCATCATCTCAACGCAACAGATTTAATTAATGCTGTTAATACTGCTCAGTTACGTGGCGCAATACTTGATGTTTTCCAGGTAGAGCCGCTTCCGGTTGATGATCCTTTATGGACGACCAAAGGTATAGTTATTACTCCGCACATGGCTTCTGCCGCCTCAATTGAAGCAATTGTTAAACAGGTAAGCAGTAATATCGATCGGTTGAGGGCTGGAAAACCGTTGGAGTATCGTGTGGATACCTCTCTAGGATATTAATTTCTACCGATCAGGTTACCGCCTTACTGCAATAAAACTTCATGCTAATGAATGAGCGATGTGACCTAACTAAGGTTAAGCAGGAATTCTTCTTCCGCTTTATTGCATTTAGCTGAGCTATTCCACGTCAGATGAAGTGTAAGAACGGCAACGCCTCCCGCAGGGGGTGTTGCCAAAGGTTGTCCGCAGCCACCACCTCCTTAACTGAACTGGTTTACTGAATTTAGCCCCCTGAACAGAGGTGATATGATCACCTCAGAACATCGAAGGTGCACCCATGAATAGAAGAAATTTCAGCCCTGAATACATACGCGAATCAGCCTAGTTAGTTGTCGAGCAAAACTACACCGTCTCAGATCCCGCTAAGGCTAAGCTAAGGATGTCGGTCTTTCCACGATGATAAAGAGGGTAAAGCAACTACGTGATTAGCGTCAGGATAAAATGCAAAAGTCTCCCCTATAAACCCGGAATAAATCTAATACGCGAGCTAAACAAAAAGTTCCAACGCGTTAAAATGGAGTACCAAATATTAGAATGGCTACTGCGATCTTAATGTCAGACTCTCTGAACAGTTCTCAAAAATCGGGAAACTCAGGGCGCGTTATCCTGTAACTTCGCTCTGCCCTGTGTTCGGGGTCAATCGCAGCAGCTACAAATACGGGAACAACCGGCCCCACAAACCAAACGGCAGACTGAATGTTTTACGAAGGCAAGTTCTTGAGCTGCAAGGCATCGCTTCATTGGCAACCCAAAGATGCTACCTGATGGGACGCTGGTTTGCTGGCAGGCTCATGAAAGAGTTGGGGCTGGTCAGTTGTCAGGAGCCGACTCACCGATATAAGCGTGGCGGTCATGAGCAAGTCGCTCTCCCAAATCACTTTGAACGGCAGTTCGCAGTGACATGGCCAAACCAGGTATGGCGACGTGATGTACATCTGGATAGGCAAGCGCTGGGCGTGGCTTTCAGTTTTCTCGATCTGTTTGCAAGAAAGCCAGTGGGTTGAGTAATGTCGTTATGATTTTGATTATTTTTGTCCTGGGTTCACTCTATTCGGTTAAAGATGAATCATCTGGGGGCAGTTTTGAGACAGACGCCACGTATTAGGCTAGGGAGCGTCTGTTACTCGGTGTAAATCATATGCTGAAAGCTACTCTGCGGGTATTAATCTTCCGGTGCTGACTTTATGAATTGTTCAAGCATCTCTTTGAGCATCTGCGCTTCAACACTTCCATAAGCATCTTCTAGCTTGCCTTGATGATCGTCTAGACGATCATTCTGTTGTTCCAAAACTGCTTTGCCTTTATCAGAGATGAATAACCGAACCTTACGACGATCCACTTCATCTGGCAGGCGATACACAAGGGCTTCAAGAACCATTTTATCTATGATCTTGGTCAGGGTTGGAAAATTCTGCATTAACTCTTCAGAGAGCTCACGCATAGTGACGCCTCGATTATCAGAAATAACCTTAAGCGCTCTCCAATGCTCTAAGGTGATCCCTTCCAGAGAAAGCTGACGGTTTACACGGCGATTTGCCTGCGCCAGAAGATGGGCAAGATATTCATTGATTGGTTTGTCCGACATAAAGCAGCTTCACGCTAGTAGAACAATAAGTCGAACTACTTTATCACTTGTTTGGGATGGGGTCATCCTGTCATCGGATGGGAAGTAAATCACAGTCTCTTTCGATCTTTCAGAGCTAGCATGGATTTTGCATTAATCTACTCATATGCCCTTAAGAAAAAGCTTTCCCATGCTGAATCTAAATACTCACGTTCCCCAAGTCTATCCTCTTTTTGGATACCAAAGATCGCAAACTGAAAAATCAGTCTTTTCCTCTGACTGCGATCCACATGGACGCAGTCACAACGCTAAGAGCCGTCCGTTACGACTGGGTTTGCTTGTGCCTTTCCACGGTACAGATGCGATATGGGGGCCATCATGTCAGTACAGTGCCGTCCTGGCTGCGGCAGAAATTAACCGGAGAAAGGGAGTACTGGGAAAAGATATAGAGTTGTTTGCTGTTGATGCTGGTGGAGATCCTGAAGCAGTGGTTGCTCGATGCTGGGATCTAGTGAAAACTCATCAAATTGATGCGCTGATAGGAGTTCATCTTTCCAGCGTCAGAGTGGCACTACGTAATGCTTTCGCCGGTATAATCCCATATGTGTTTGCCCCATTATATGAGGGAGGCGAAATGACGACTGGTGTTTTTGCCATCGGAGATACCCCCCAACAGCAATTCCCTGCTGCAATACGCTGGATGATGGAGCATCGTGGTGCACATAGATGGCATATTGTGGGCAATGACTACATTTGGCCACGTGCAACCCACGCATCTGTGAGTCAAATGATCCAAAAACAGGGCGGTCTGGTTATTGGTGAAGACTACCTTCAGTTAGGCCAAGTCGATATCACCATGATGATTGAGCGTATCAGGGCTTCTGCCCCGCACATTATTTTTGAATCACTGGTTGGTTCTGATTGTGTGGCCTTCAATCGCGCATTTTCTGAAGCAGGTTTATCTGAAAGCATCATTCGAATCTCAGGGTCTATTGAAGAGAATACGTTGCTGGGTATTGGTTCTGAGCACACGTATAACCTTTACTGTGCTGCAAGCTACTTCAATTCCCTTTCGACCCCTGAAAACATTCGTTTTATGGATCAATATCGTGCAGCTTATGGTCTTAATGCACCAGTTCAGGGCGTTCTGAGTCAGTCATGTTATGACGCAATACATTTTTTTGCCGCTCTCGCAGAGCGCGCGGGCGGATTATCAATCACTGAGCTAAGCCAAGCGTATGAAGGTTTAAAATTTCATAGTGTGAGAGGTAAGCAGCACATCACTTCAGGTATGACAAAACCTACCATTTATATGGCTGAGGCTGATGGGATTCAGTTTAACATCCTTTCGTCTTTGTAAAATGAAGGGGGTATTTGGTTGCAAAGATTATATTTGAAAAGTGAAATATAACTTGTTAGGTTGTTTCTTCCTGGCGCAGGGGCGATGGTGCCTGTCTGCTGCTAACTTTGGCAGGAGAGAAACAGATCAAGATGGCTATTTCACGACGTGGCTTAATCAAAAACAGTATGTTATCGCTCGCTGCAGCACCTTTCATTGGTAAGCTTCAGGCGGCAGAACCTATTAAAGTTGCAGCAATTTTCGATCAGTCTGGCGGACTCGACATCTACGGTCAGCCGGTAATGAATTGTGTTGAACTGGCGATTGATGACATAAACAGTCAGGGAGGATTACTCGGGCGTCAGGTCCAGTTGGTAAAATACGATCCTCAGTCTAACATCCAGTATTACACCCAATTTGCCACGCAAGCCGCGACACGCGACCGCGTGTCAGCTGTATTTGGAGGTGTAACCAGCGCATCGCGTGAAGCTATTCGGCCTATTCTGCGTCGATATCAAACCCCCTATTTTTATCCGTCGCTTTATGAAGGCGGTGTGTGCGACCGCAACAGCTTTGAGATTGGTACCACGCCTGCGCAAACGGTTGCACGCATCGTTCCGTATGCGGTAAAGCAGTGGGGAAAAAAGATTTATGTTATTGCCGCGGACTACAATTTTGGTCACATCTCTTCAGACTGGGTAAAGAAGTATGCACAGGACTCTGGAGCAGAAGTGATCGCGACGGAATATTTCCCTTTGGATGTCACTGATTTTGGCGCCACTATCAAAAAGATTCAGGACGCCAAGCCAGATATGGTGTTCTCATTACTGGTGGGTGGAAATCACATTTCCTTTTTCCGGCAGTGGGCGGCTGCCGGAATGGTTGGTCAGATCCCTATTGCTTCCAGTGATTTTGGTGTCGGTAATGAAAACCGCATCCTTAATCCAAAAGAGAGTGAAGGTATCCTCGCTGCTTATGCTTACTTCCAGGAATTGGATACCCCTGTTAACAAAGCATTTTTGCAGCGTTTGCAGACAAAGTTTGGCAGTAACACCCCCTACATTAACGAGACTGCCATAGATGGCTGGTACGCAGTAATGCACTGGGCTAATGGCGTACGCATGGCAAACTCTGTGGAACGTATGCCGTTAATCGACTCATTAGAGAGAGGCTCAACCGTTGATGGTCCCGGCGGTATTTCTCGACTGGATGCTGCAACACATCACTTTACGGTTGATATCCATCTGGGACAGGTGAAAGACGGCGTCTGGAATATCCTCGAAACTTATCCGCAACAGCCCCCATCAGATACTGCTGCTGTTTGTAATCTGCTCACTAATCCGAATGATAACCAGCAATATGTTATCAAGGCGGGTGGCTAATATGGCAAGCACTTGCAGTTTTCAGCTTACACAATACGGGACCCAGCCGGTTCAGGTTCTGCATCCTCTTCCGCAGCCAGCGCCAGGTGAAGTTTTACTGAAAGTCTCCCATGCGGGAGTGTGTCACTCAGATGTTTATATCCAGGAGGGATATCAGGACCTGGGCAACGGAGAGAAGATTGATTTTGCGGAAAGTATGATGCCTATTCCGTTGGTCATGGGGCATGAAATTGTCGGCGAAGTGGTGGCAACGGGAACACCTTCTGATGCGTACTTAATAGGCCAACGACGGTTGGTTTACCCGTGGATTGGTTGCGGTGAATGTGCCACGTGTCAAGACGGACTGGACAATCATTGTGAAAAGCCCCGTTCTTTGGGCATTTTTAGGCACGGTGGTTATGCGGAGCATGTGCTGGTTCCGGATGCCAAATATCTTGTTGAGATAGGCGAATTAGACCCCGCGTGGGCCTGCACGCTTGCCTGTTCTGGCCTGACTGTTTTCAGTGCGTTGAAACAGCTTATGCCCATTAAAACTGATTCGGCGCTAGCCATTATTGGTATGGGGGGGCTCGGCTTGAGCGCGGTGTCGCTGGCTAAAAATCTGGGTTTTACTCAGATAATAGCCTGTGACATTGAAGATGAAAGACTCAAGGCAGCCAGAGAATTAGGTGCAGACCTTCATCTCAATACCTTAAAAAGTGCATCTGCAGTGGCGGATCTGACGACACTGGCTAACCAACGTCTGCACAGTGTAATTGATACGGTGGGTATCCCCGCTACCGTGCAAATGGCCATCAACGCAGTGGCGAAGGGTTCTCGCATGGTGCTGGTTGGTCTGCATGGAGGGCAAACTGAACTTCGCATTCCAATCCTTCCTTTTAAAGCGCTCTCAATTATCGGCAGTTACACCGGCAGTCTCAGTGAACTTAGGGAATTAATTGCCCTTGTTCGACAGGGGGGAATTACAACTCTGCCTATTACTCAACGACCGCTTTGTTGTTTGCCGGAGGCTCTGAGTGATTTGAAACAGGGCAAAGCGGTCGGACGTATTGTGCTTAATCCCTGACAGGAGACAGAAATGCATTTTTTTCTTCTAACGCTCGTGCAAATCATCGACTCAATTGCTGAGCTGGTACTGGTCTCCATCGGACTTGCAGTCATTTTTGGCATGATGCGGGTTATTAACCTCGCGCATGGAGAGTTCATCATGCTGGGAGGATTTACCAGTATTTTTGCTACCAACATCGGAATCAACGTCTGGGTCGCCATTCTGGTCGTCTCACCTTTCGTTGTGGGTATCTTGGGGCTGGTGATAGAGCGCCTTATCATTCGCCACTTATACGGCAGGATGATAGACACCATGCTTGCCACATGGGGGCTCAGTTTGTTGTTGACCGGTCTTGCAACGTCAATTTTTGGCAACCGTGTTCAGGGTATTTCTGCACCCTTGGGCAGTGTAGATTTGGCCGGCTTCAGTATCAGCCTTTACAACCAGTTTATGGTGCTGGTTTGCGTTTTATTGGTCGTGGGTGGATATGCGGTACTGCGATTCACACGTCTGGGATTAATTGCCCGCGCAACGATGCAGAATCCTGAGATGGCCGCATCGCTCGGCATTAATCGCTCTAGAGTATTTGCATTGACTTTTGCATTGGGCGCTGCCCTGAGCGGTTTAACTGGTGCATTACTGGCTCCCCTGTCGGGTGTCGTACCGACCATGGGAGCGGCATACGTCTCTAAAGCCTTTATCACGGTTATCACCGGTGGAGCGAGTGTCATAACCGGCACGGGGCTAGGTGCTTCGCTACTGGGAAGCATAGGTACGGTAACAACCTTCCTGAGTAATCCAATCTTTGGTGACATTGCGCTACTGGGTGCCGCGCTCGTTCTGCTACGTATCTTGCCTACGGGCATCACCGGTAAAATTTTCCGGGGGGCTTCATGAAAATTACTTCAACTTCGTCCTGCAATCTTGCTGCGTTTATCGCGGGATGTGCGGTGTTGGCTATCCTCCCCAAAGTCCTGGACCTGTACTCACTGATCAATGCGACGATTTACGTGAGTCTGGCGTTGTTTGCGTTGAGTATGGCTCTGATATGGGGCCATGGCGGCATACTTTGCTTTGGTCAGTCGATGTTTTTTGGTCTGGGGGCATATGCCTACGCGGTTGCCGGGATAAACTTCGGCGATTCAACCTGGGCGGTTTTAATTGCTGTTGTTGTTCCTATGATTTTCGCTGTGATCCTGGGCTACTTCGTTTTCTATGGTCGTCTGAGCGATATTTACTTCGGTGTTATTACGCTTACCGTAACGATGATTCTCTTTAAACTGGCAAACAGTACCTCGGGTGATGCCTGGCATATTGGTAAAGCTCGCTTGGGGGGCTTTAATGGGATGCCTGACACGCCTCCTCTCAATATGCCCTTTGATCCCTCTACACCCCTTTCGCCCGATGCTGTTTTCATGGTGGCCGTCGCCTTACTGGTAGCGGGATATATCCTTTGCAAATGGTTAACGGGATCTACATTTGGGCGCGTTGTTGCAGGGGTGCGTGAAAACGAAGCCCGAGCAGAACTGCTGGGTTATGACTCCAGACGCGTAAAATTGTACATGTTTGCAGTTGGCGCCGGGATTGCGGGCGTCGCTGGTTGCCTCTTTGCAAACTCGGTATTTGTCAGTCCTTCAGTATTCAGCCTCTCAAATAGTGCTCAGGTACTAATTTGGGTAGTAGTGGGTGGCGTCGGTACACTTTTTGGTCCGATTCTGGCCTGTCTTATCCTCCAAGCCCTGACGGCTTATCTTGGGACGCTGGGATGGGTAGACCCAAATATTGTTCTCGGGAGTGTACTGATCCTATTTGTACTGCTGATGCCAAAGGGCCTCCTGCCAACGATACTCGAAAGGCTGTCAGGGTTTCGTTCCAGATTTTCTTCGACCAGCGTGGTGAGTGAGTCATGAATGAGAATATTTTACTCAAAGCGAGTGGCGTATGCGTTCACTTTGGTGGTGTAAAGGCGCTGGATGATATTGATTTCACACTTAAACATGGTGAATTGCGTTGCCTGATCGGCTCAAACGGAGCGGGGAAAACAACTTTTTTTCGCTGCCTTACAGGTGTTCAACGCCCGACAAAAGGGAGTATCACCTTCAACGGTAAACCGATGGTGGGCTCGGAACGCTTTCAAATTGCCAGGCAGGGAATTGGCATCAAAACGCAAATCCCTCATTTATTTGAGGGATTAACTGCGCGTGAAAACGTTTGGTTAGGGCTGAGAGATGTTGCCAACGCCAATGAGCGTAATGACAGAGTCAATCAGGCGCTGACCCGCGTGGGAATCACCGCAATGAGTGAGAAAATTGTAGGGAAGCTCGCTCATGGCCAAAGACAACTTGTGGAACTGGCGATGGTAATTGCCAGCGATCCGCCACTGATTCTGCTGGACGAACCGGCTGCAGGTATGACCGGTGAAGAAGTTGCCCGATTAGCTGAAATCATATTGGAAATCAATCAAAGGCATGCGCTTGTCGTCGTAGAGCACGATATGAGTTTTATTCGCCTGATTGGCAAACAGGTCACTGTATTTCATCAGGGAAAAATCCTCGCAGAAGATCACGTTGAGGGCATTCTCAGTAACCCACTAGTCAGGGAGGTATATCTTGGCAAATCACACGCGGCCTGAATTACTTCACGTTGAAAACCTTCATTCTGGTTACGGCAATATTCCCATTCTGTTTGGTGTGGACCTGACGTTGTATAGCGGTGAATTAGTCGGGGTGCTTGGTCACAACGGTATGGGTAAAACCACGCTGCTTAAAACCATTATGGGGCATCTGCCGGCACAAAGTGGATCGCTTCATTTCACCGGAAAAGATATTACTCGGCTACGCCCTGAAACACGGGCACGGATGGGTATCAGTATTGTGCCGCAAGGACGACAAATATTTCCGGCGCTCAGCGTGACGGAGAATCTGCAAATGGGCGCGATACACCTCACACCTCGAGAAGCAAGGCAGAAAATTGAAGAGGTTGTGGAGGATCTTCCCCGACTCAAACCTATTTTAACCAGAGCCGGGGGAGTTCTCAGTGGAGGGGAGCAGCAAATTCTCGCATTAGGCCGATGCCTCTGCAGCGAACCTCAACTCATTCTGCTTGATGAACCTACAGAGGGGATCCAGCCATCGATATGTGACGAAATTGCCGAGACGTTACAGAAACTGTCAGGGCGCAATAGCCTCACTATCATTCTTGTCGAACAAGATTTGCATTTTATCAGCCAGCTTGCTGAACGCGTCTTCCTGCTTAAACGAGGCGTGATGGGAGAGGCGATGGACACCACCATACTATCGGACAGCAACTGGGTTGCTGAATTTAACGGGCTCGTTGCCTGAACAGACCTAACAGGAGATCTATATGCTTTGTATAACAGCCGTTATAAGGGTCAAGGCGGGTTATGACCGGGTAATGAGTGATGCGCTTCTTGAAGTCGCGGCTCACGTCAAAGAAAACGAGCCAGAAACCGTGGGGTTTTATATTTCTCAGGACAATCAGGATCCATGCCTGTTTACCACCTATGAGCGGTTCACCAGTCAGCAAGCTATGGATGTCCATAACAACTCTGCTGTTGTGGCGCGTTTTTTTGGCATTGCCAAGCCTATTCTCGCCGGTGATGTGACGTTGGTAACGGCAAACGAGGTGTCATTTAAATGATCAACGAAAAGAACAATGATTCTCTGAGTCTTCTGAACCCAGCGGTCACCGAGTTTGTGAATAAGCAACACAAGCTGTTTATCGACGGTGAGTGGGTTAATGCTGCAGAGGGTAAGATGCTGGATGTTATTAACCCGGCCAATGGCCAGGTGTTTACAACGGTTCAGGCAGGTGAGAGCGTCGATGTTGACCGCGCTGTTAACGCTGCCCGTCGTGCATTTGAAAAGGGCGCATGGGCAGAAATGTCACCTTCAGAGCGCGGAAAATTACTATGGCGTCTGGGAGACCTTGTTGAGCAGCACGCTGATGAGCTGGCGCAAATTGAGGCACTCGATAACGGCAAGCCTTTTAATGATGCGCGCTGGGGAGATGTTGCATTCAGCCACGAACTTTTACGCTACATGGCAGGCTGGAGCACCAAAATTAATGGGCAGACAATTCCGTTGTCATCCGGCGCACCTTTCCATGCCTATACGTTGAGAACCCCAGTTGGTGTTTGTGGGCAGATTGTTCCATGGAACTTCTCCCTAATGATGGCGGTGTGGAAAGTTGCACCCGCTCTGGCTGCCGGTTGCACTGTTGTTCTCAAACCTGCAGAACAGACCCCGCTCACTGCTTTGAGACTGGCCGAGTTGGTAACCGAAGCCGGTTTCCCGCGCGGCGTGTTTAACGTGATTACCGGTTACGGTGAAACTGCAGGCGCTGCGCTTGCTGAACACCCAGATGTTGACAAAGTGGCCTTTACAGGGTCTACGGACGTTGGGAAAAAAATCCTGGCTGCAGCAGGGACGAACCTGAAAAAGGTTTCACTCGAGCTTGGCGGGAAGTCTCCGATGATTGTCTACGCTGATGCAGATGTTGATAAAGCCATATCCGCTATAGCGTCAGGCATTTTCTACAACATGGGCCAGACTTGTACGGCCGGAACCCGCCTCTATCTACACAATTCAGTTGCTGACCAGATTCTTGTGGGATTGGTTGAGTACGCTTCTGCTCTCAAGATGGGGCCTGGCCTGGAGCAGGAAACCCAGATGGGACCTTTAGTTTCAGCAGAACAAAAAGCGCGAGTCTGCGAATACATTGCTTCGGGAATAGAGCAAGGAGCAACTCTGCTGACAGGAGGTGGTTCCTGGGGTGATGCTGGATACTTTGTGGCGCCCACCATTTTGGACAATACCCGAAATGATATGCGGGTGGTGCAGGAAGAGATTTTTGGCCCTGTCCTCTGTGTGATCCGTTTTGACGATCACGATGAAGAGGATGTGGTTCTCCAGGCGAACAACTCTATCTATGGCCTGGCGGCCAGTATCTTTACTCGCGACATTAGCCGGGCACATCGTGTAGCTAAGCGTCTTAAGGCCGGCACTATTGGTATTAATACTCATCATGTCATCGATCCGGCCTTACCATTTGGCGGCTTCAAGCAGTCGGGCTGGGGGCGCGAAATGGGATGGGAAGCTATTGAATTGTATACTGAACTTCGTTCAGTAGGTGTTGCGCTGTAATTGGAGAATATGAAATGAGCACAGAGCTAAACCCACAGAGCATTACAGAAAATCAGTCTCCTCTTTATTATGTGAACGGCGCACGATTGTGGGAAAATTTGATGGAAATGGCTGCGATTGGCGCGACTCCTAAAGGGGGTAATAGCCGGCTGGCACTTTCGCCAGAGGACAGTGCAGGGAGAGTTAAATTCATCAATGACTGTAAAAAACTGGGTATGACAGTCAGCACCGATGCCATCGGTAATCTTTATTGCCGACTGGAAGGTACCCAACCTCAATTGCCACCCGTTGTCATGGGCAGTCACTTGGACACTCAACCCAAAGGGGGAAAGTTTGACGGTGTATATGGCGTTCTGGCAGCACTTGAAGTGATTCGGACATTGAAAGACCAAGGTATCACGCCAGAGCACAGTATTGAAATCGCCGTCTGGACCAATGAGGAGGGGGCCAGGTTCACACCGGCAATGATGGGTTCCGCTGTATTTACGGGAGTAATGCCATTGGAAGATGCTCTTCAGCGTACCGATGGTGAGGGCAAGAGCGTTAAGATCGCACTTGAAACAGAGAAATGGGCAGGCAGTCAACCACTGGCCCGTGAATTTAATGCTTATTTTGAAGCTCATATCGAGCAGGGGCCGGTTCTAGAGGAGTGTCATCTCAATATCGGCGTGGTTACAGGTGGGCAGGCCATTCGTTGGCTTGATATTCATGTGACGGGCCATTCGGCTCATGCCGGCACAACGCCGATGAAAAATCGTCACGATGCTTTTCTGGCGGTGGCCGCAATGGCGAGTGGGCTGGAAACCGTGGCGGCATCATTTGCGCCAGAAGGCTTGCTGACCATTGGTGAATTGTCCATTGAGGCTTCTTCACGCAACACCATTCCTGGTGAGGTAACGTTTAGTCTTGACCTGCGTCATCCTGATGATTCTAAGTTGGAACAGTTTTATCAGGCATGCTGTGAAAGCATGAGGGCAGTTGCTTCAACACGAAGCATCAAGGTAGCCATTACTGAACACTGGTTAAGTCCAGCAACGCCTTTCGATGAAACCTGTGTAAATCTGGTTTCGCGCGCGGTTGCAGCACTAAATTACCCGCATCAAAAGATGATCAGTGGGGCCGGACATGACGCCATTCATATTGCAAAGCATTGTCCTACCACGATGATCTTTATTCCTTGTGCTGGAGGGATCAGTCACAACGAAGCAGAAAGTATTGAACAGGTTCATGCCGAGCAAGGTGCAAACGTGTTGTTAAATTCTGTCATCTCTCGCGCGAATAGTTAATTAATTGCCTGGGAATGGTAAGTTCCCAGGCAATTAATTCAATCCTTACAGTGCTGTTTAAATCAAGGTATTAAACGGACGAGTGTTTTCAAATTCGACATTACCCATTCTAATTGTTACATCCTCCCCATAAATCGCCCTGCGATTTTCCTGTAATTGTTTGATGTGTTTTTTGATAAAGGCATGATTGATTTTAATACACAGGCTGCAATTTTAATGAAATCCTCAGTGCAGGCAACTTAGTCCATGGTCTTAATTGGTGCGTTCGCTGCACTGAAGTGGTGATTTTATTAAATTAACGCCCTCTCATGGTGATTTATTAATGCCGCCAGCCCATTAATGAGAGTTATAGTCTCTATTAAATTGTTAAAATTGACTATTTATCCTTGTGGATTGAATCTGTGTTGGAAATATATGGGTGTTGTTAAATAAAAGAAAAATAGACGCTCATTTTTATGTTTAATTAATATGGTATTTTTAATCTTTCGACGATTACCCTACTAAATAATTGGAGTGTAAATGAAAATTAAATCTGAGTTTTCACGTAATGGTGGGAAGATTGTTTTAGAGCAATTACGAGAACAAGGCGCAAAGCGCATATTTTTGGTTCCTGGAGAAAGCTTCCTGCCATGCATTGATGCATTTAATGACCATAGCGATCAGATTCAATCCATTGTGTGTCGTCAGGAAAGCGGTGCAGCTTACATGGCTGAGGCTTATGGAAAAATGACGGGTGAACCCGGCATTTGCATGGTTACTCGCGGACCGGGTGCTACGAATGCTTCAATAGGAGTCCATACAGCGTTTCAGGACTCGACTCCCATGATTCTTTTCGTGGGGCAGGTAGGTAATGACTTTATTGAACGTGAAGCGTTTCAGGAAATCGACTACCGCCGTATGTTTGGACAAATGGCTAAATGGGTTGCGCAGATTGACCGGACCGATCGCATCCCTGAATACGTAGCGCGGGCTTATGCAATTGCCACAAGTGGACGTCCAGGCCCAGTTGTTCTTGCCCTGCCAGAAGATGTGCTTTGGGGCGAGTCAGATGCTGAAATTGTCAAATCGAGGCCGAAATTAGAAGCCTGGCCTGGCAAAAAACAAATGTCAGAACTGGCATGTCTGCTTGATAAAGCCGAGCGTCCTTTCCTGTTGGTTGGTGGAAGTGGCTGGACATTAGAGGCTCAGATGCAGGTTCAGGGATTTGCTCAACGCTTCGATTTACCTGTTGGCGTAGCGTGGCGGAGACTTGAGTGCTATGACCAGAGAGATGAACAGTTCGTAGGGCATGTTGGATTTGCGATGCATGATGCGCTACGCAAACAGCTCGTTGAAAGTGATCTGATCATTGCGTTGGGGACCCGTATCGGCGAAGCCACCAGCGAGGGATATAGCTGGATAAAGTCACCTAATCCTCATCAGGAACTGGTGCACGTCTATCCCGATCCTGAAGAGCTGGGGCGCGTTTATCGCCCAGTTTTAGCGATTAATGCAAGCGTCAATGGCTTTGCTGGTTCTCTTGAAGGACTAAAGCCGACCAGAAAACCCATCTGGTCAGATTTAAGGTTCAAGGCCCGTGAGGCATGGAAAGAAACGCTTAAACCGTTGCCAGCGCCAGGTTCACTGAGTCTGGATTATATCGCGCATACCGTCGGTAAAGTGCTGGATGGAAAAGGGTGCATTACAGTCGGAGCAGGGAACTACGCTTTATATCCTCATCGTTACATTGCATTTAATGGTTTAGGAAGTTCTCTGGCGCCCACCGTAGGGTCAATGGGTTACGGCCTACCTGCCGCTGTTTCCTACAAACTGCAAAATCCTGATTCACCATCAGTTTGTTTTGCCGGCGATGGATGTTTCCAGATGAATATGCAAGAGCTAGGCGTTGCGTTGCAGTATCAGGTTGGCATCGTGGTATTGGTATTTAACAACGGTATGTGGGGCACGATTCGTGCCCATCAAGAACGCGATTTCCCGGGGCGAGAGACCGCTTTAACCTTCATCAATCCTCAGTTCGCTCGCCTTGCTGAAGCCTATGAGGGGTTTGGCAAAGTTGTTGAGCAATCGGAAGAATTTGAATCTGTATTTCGAGAGGCGCTGCTTTATGCTCTTCAGAATAAACGTCCAGCCATTATTGAATTGCGGTATGACAGTAATGGAATAGCTCCAGGAATATTACTCAACGAAATAAGAGAACGTGCATTAGAAGAGAAAAATACATGTCGTTAAACAACATCCGTGATGAATTAATTAGCCAGTTGGTACAGATTGAGACAGCTACTATCGGGCACTTAATTAACTATGGTTTTATGGAACCTCAGATTCAATGCATTTTACCCGGGATTCGTATTTGTGGGCCAGCGGTAACAGTTTCACTTCCAAAAGATGATGGTTTCAGCCTTCCAATTGCACTTGATCATGCTTGTGCTGGCGATGTGTTGGTAATTGAAAGGATTCAGGATGACCGGCATGCCTGTTGGGGAGCAGTGATGACGGCAGCTGCACAACAGGTTGGGATAGTGGGTGTGGTGATTGATGGCTTTATCACTGATATATCGGCAATCAGTGATTCTGGCTTTCCTGTGTGGTGTAAAGGCAGGTCTCCTGTCACGACCAAGCAAGGTAAGACGGGGGGCGCCGTGAATATTCCCGTCATTTGCGGCGGTGTTAACGTTAACCCAGGCGATATTGTTTTAGCAGATGAAAACGGTGTTCTAGCGCTATCACTGCAAGAGTTGAATAAATATTTGATGCAAGCTTTGCAAATACAGCTGCAGGAGCCGCTGATAATTAAAAGATTACAGCAGGGAGAAAGTCTGTCAGAGATATACCGCCTCTAAATACTCACAATTATTATCATAATCGCTTAGCTCAACATTTTGGAGACGCAAAGTATGACGAGTTCAGTAAATATTGAAGCGACAATGCCTGCCGCATTACCCGAAGTTAATATGCGTAAAATTGCTATTGCCAGTGTTATTGGTACAACTGTTGAATGGTATGATTTGTTTATTTTCGCTACGGCTTCGGCACTGGTGTTCAATAAAATATTCTTTCCATCATTTGATGCACTGATTGGTACACTTTTAGCTTTTGGGACGTTTGCCTCAGCTTATGGTGCTCGTATCATTGGTGCTGCTCTGTTTGGTCATTTTGGTGACAAACTGGGTCGTAAGTCGATGTTGTTGATTTCATTATTGGCTATGGGGATCTCGACTTTCTGCATTGGTCTCCTTCCTGATTATGCATCTATTGGTATATGGGCCCCGGTATCACTTCTGACACTTCGCTTGATCCAAGGGCTTGCGTTGGGTGGGGAGTGGGGTGGTGCTGTATTGATGGCGGTGGAACATGCACCCAAGAACAAACGCGGCCTCTATGGCTCATGGGTTCAGATTGGAGTACCTGTGGGAACCCTACTGGCCAATCTGGCATTTCTCGCGATAGCCGCTTTTTTACCTCAGGAAGATTTAATCAGTTGGGGATGGCGCATACCTTTCCTGGCAAGTGCCCTACTTATCGCAATTGGCCTCTATATTCGCCTTAATATTCATGAAACACCCGTCTTTCAACAGACTAAAGAACGTGAATCTGAAGTCAAAGTGCCGCTGCTTGAGATTGCACGTAAACACTGGAAACAGGTTCTGTTGGGCGGCATTGCCACTATGTCGACCGGTTCCTCTTTCAACATTATAGTAGCCTTCGGTCTGACGTATGGCACACAAACGCTTGGATTTAGTCGATCAATCATGTTGTCTGTAGTGCTTGCCTCCTGCGCGCTTTGTATCGTTCTGCTGCCTGCTTTTGGTGTCTTATCTGATCGCTTTGGTCGTAAACCAGTCATTATCGCCGGAATTATTGCTGAAGCTGTGGTCGCATTCCCAATGTTCTGGTTGATGGACACGAAGTCATTGCCGTTGGTATTCCTTGGATATGGTTTGTTAATGACGGCATTCGCAGCCAATTACGGCCCTATTGCAACCTTCCTGGCTGAGTTGTTTGGCACGCGTGTTCGTTACTCGGGCTTATCTGTCTCTTATATGCTGTCTGGTTTACTTGGCAGTGCGACAACACCGATTGTGACTACCGCATTGCTGTCTTATACCGGTAAGGGATCATCCGTTGCCTGGTACATGATGGGATCTGCGTTAATATCTCTTATCGCACTGTTACTGCTCACCGAAACATTTAAGCGCAATTTAAGTCAGTCAGAAAAATAAGTTGCCAGGGAATGCGTTTCAGAAAAAATTGTCTGAAGCGCGTTTTATTTATAATATTTTGAGTAATTCGAGGAAAATATAATGAAGCGTATTGCCGCAGGCACAGACTCACCTTCTCCGGTCGGGCCCTATTCTCAGGCCGTGGTCAGCGGTAATCTTGTGTTCACCGCAGGGCAAATACCTGTTGATGCTCAGGGAAATCAACCTGAGAGTTTTGAGGACCAGGTCCGACAGGCCTTGTCGAATCTTGAGGCTAATCTGATAGCAGCTGGTTCAGACTTTAATCACGTCATAAAAGTTAATGGCTACCTGACCAATCCAGAACAGCTGGAACCTTTCAATCGGGTATATCGTGAAGTACTTGGACATGCCCCCCCTGCACGTACAACAGTTTGTGTGTCACTCTGGGGGGTATCTCTTGAAATCGACTGTATTGCAGAGGTTAAACAGCAATGAGCCCAATAGGGTGCCAGATCGCGGCAGGCTCTCAGTAGCCTGCCAGAAATAGTGCTTCTTTGAGGTGGTTTAGAAACGCCTCTTCAGCTTTATTTATCTTCAGCGATTCATTCCACATCAGATGAAGCGTTATGCGCGCGATTCCATCATACGGAGGTAATTTCCATAAATAGCCTGCCGCAGTTTCATCTGAAACAACATGTTCTGGCAATGCTCCAATCCCAAAGCCACAGCGGATCATACGTTTAACCTCATGCAAACTTGAGCTAGTAGCTGTTGTTGGACCATCCAAGGCTTGCTGGGCGCGGAATAATGTCAAAGGTGCCAAGACACCATCCAGTTGTTCACTGGCGAATGAGACGAACTGTTCATGGTGCAAATCATCTACGGTTAAATCGCCCTTGCCGAACAGATGATGGCTACGTCCACAGTAAAGATAGTATTTTTGGTGCAAAAGAGGGGCGCTGCTCAGACCAGATACATTTTTTTGCTTCAGAGAGATAGCAAGTGCTGCCTGATAATGCAGCAGTGATTGCTGCACTTCTGTACTGGACCCAGTGGTGATTTCAAAGTTTACTCGGGGATATCGCAGATGAAACTCGCATAGTGCGTCATCCAGAATCTCACTATTGACGCCTGAGACCAGCGCAAGCCTGACAACACCGCTTAAATCCTGCGGGATGTCCTGGACCGCCAGAGAGAGTCGGGCAATGCTGCCATAAATTACCAACGACTCTTGATAAACAAGATCACCAGCGGGAGTGAGAATAAAGTTAGTTCCGTTGCGGGTTATCAGGCTCTCACCCAGCCGCTCTTCGAGCCTTTTTAACGCAAGACTGACTGCAGGCTGCGTCAAATGCAGGCGAAGTGCCGCGCGGCTGATACTGCCTTCCTGCACAATCGCAAGAAATGTGCGGAGTAAGTTCCAGTCAAGGCGATCATGTATTTGAGACATGGTTTTGCTTTCTCTCCTTCAATGCTCGGGGGCGCCAGTTCTGTTGACGCATACAGTCCAGCAGAACCTCAAAGGCTGCTTCTATTTCAGGTTCTGGAACCGACGCAAATCCCATGAGAAGGCCATGCAGCTTACCTGCCCCCATGAAGTAGCGTGAAAGGGGGCGGACTAATACACCGCGTGTATTGGCTGCCTCAGCCAAGGTGACATCATCCACGCCCGTAGGAAGGTTCAAAATGACATGCAATCCTGCATTGCTGTTAAAACTGTGCAGTGCGTCTCTGCCAAGATTTTCGTTTATGAGAGCGGTCAGGAACTGCCTGCGTTTGGCATAAAGAAGGCGCATCCGGCGGATGTGTGCACTGAAATGACCATCCTGAATAAACTGTGCCAGTGCGGTTTGGGTCACAATGTGGCCTGCTCGGTAAAGTTCAGCATGAGCAGTTTTAAGCGGTACTACAAGTGGTTGCGGCAGCACCACATATCCTAATCTCAAACCCGGATATAACGTTTTGCTGAAAGTACCGATGTAAATTACGGGTGCAGCATCTTCAAGGCCCTGGAGGGAGGGAATAGGTTGGCCGGCAAAACGAAACTCGCTGTCATAGTCGTCCTCAATTATCCAGCCCCCGGTTTTATGTGCAATTGCCAGTAACTGCTGGCGTCGGGCCTGACTCATAATCGAACCGAGAGGATACTGATGTGAGGGTGTTACAAAGATCAGGCGAGGAGGAATTGTGGACAAATCGTCTGGCGGTACCATACCGGCCTCATCAACGGTGATGGGGCATATATTGATTTCATTCATGCGCAGAATGTTGCGTATCCCCCAGTATCCGGGCTCTTCTATCCATGCATAATCCCCTGGGTTGCATAGCATGCGGGTGACCAGGTCCAGTGCCTGATGAATACCTTCGGTAATGAGAACCTGATCTGCAGAGCAGTGTACCGATCGCGCTATGCGTAAATAATCCACCAGCGCATTTCTTAGCTCAGCGCTGCCCCCACTGTGGTTGTTGTAGGTTAAGTGTTGCGGAGAGGGCGAACGGTTTATGCGCGCAAGATACTTGTTAAATAATTTGTGAGGGAAGGCAGACACATCAGGAATGCCAGGCATGAAAGCTCCCCACTGCTTTGGGCTTGCGCTAGCGTGCTGCAGCAGCGTGAGGCCACGCAACGAGATATCCGTGGCGCTGTGTTTTATTGCATTAACCGAAGGTAACATCTCTTCAGAAAGCAAAATGTCAGGAACTATCTCATTTACGAAGGTACCACTACCCACTTTGGATACGATATAGCCTTCTGCGATTAACTGTTCATACACTTTAAGGACGGTATTTCGAGAAAGCTGCAACTCCTGCGCTAAATCCCGGGATGCGGGCAAGCGCGTTTGTGTCGTTAAGCTCCCGTCGACAATGCTGCCCCGGATAGCATCATAGAGCCGCGTATACAGCTTTCCTGAGGGCTGCTCATTGAGCCTGTGAAGCAGCAAGTCTCCGTAAAGTGATTTCAATTGGCCCCCTAAAATATTATGAACTGGCTCTCGAATATGGAACCAATTTAAGGCTATATAACCACTATTGTGTACGCGATAAAAGCATTTTATACGTGGCACGACTGAGGATAACTGGGGGCACAATGAGAAATGCAGAACTGAATAACCGACGCATAGCCGCCACACCACGCGGGGTTGGCGTGATGTGTGATTTTTATGCTGAGCGCGCTGAGAATGCAACTTTATGGGATATTGAAGGCAACGAGTACATTGATTTCGCTGCCGGAATCGCAGTACTGAATACTGGACATAGACATCCGAAAATTATCGCTGCCATTGAAGCGCAACTGAAGAGCTTTACCCATACGGCCTATCAGATTGTCCCTTATGAAAGCTATGTATCCCTTGCTGAGCGTATTAACGCGATGGTACCGGTTAAGGGGCCTGCAAAAACGACATTATTCACCACAGGTGCCGAAGCTGTTGAGAATGCTGTCAAAATTGCCCGCGCGTACACCGGACGCCCTGGGATTATTGCTTTTGGTGGTGGTTTCCATGGCCGAACCTACATGACCATGGCTTTAACTGGCAAAGTGGCCCCCTACAAATTAGGTTTTGGTCCTTTCCCGGGTTCAATTTTCCATGCGCGCTACCCAGATGCACTTCAGGGAGTCTCAACTGAAGATGCAATGAAAAGCCTTGAGTATTTGTTCAAAGCGGATATCGACCCTAAACAGGTTGCAGCCATTATCCTTGAGCCCGTTCAAGGGGAAGGGGGCTTCAATAGCGCGCCGGCTGATTTTATGCAGGCTCTGAGGGCGCTTTGTGATCAACATGGAATCCTGATGATAGCGGATGAGGTTCAGGCAGGATTTGCCCGCACCGGTAAAATGTTCGCTATGGAGCACTACCCTGAAGTCAAAGTTGATTTAATCACGATGGCAAAGAGCCTGGCAGGGGGAATGCCTTTGTCCGCCGTGGCAGGAAGAGCTGAAGTCATGGATGCACCGGCTGCTGGCGGTCTGGGCGGTACATACGCAGGAAATCCTCTCTCGGTAGCGGCTGCACATGCTGTTATCAATGTTATTGAGGAAGAGCAACTGTGTGAGCGCTCGCAGCATTTGGGTGACGAGTTGGTTGATTTTTTAACTCAGATAAGAAGTGGCTGTCCGGCAATTGCTGATGTACGCGCTAAGGGCTCAATGGTAGCCGTAGAATTTAATGATCCTGAAACCGGCAAACCTTCTCCAGAAATTACCCGTAAGGTGCAGAAAAAAGCGCTGGATGAAGGGCTGTTATTACTGATTTGCGGAACGTACGGCAATGTAATTCGCTTCCTGTATCCTTTGACCATTCCTGATGCACAGTTTAAACAGGCACTATCGATTCTTGCAAAATCAATGGACTTGAAGTAATAGCAAAGCACCCTGTTCATCAGGGAGGATGGTAGTGTGCAAAGTGTTTAGAAAATTAATTTAGCGACTGGGGAGAAGGAGATTGACCAATCTCCTTTTGTTGGAAATGCAATTTAGTCTTAGGTTTATACCCCAGTGACCTGCTCCCCGTTGATTAATACACCGCGATGTTAGTAATGTCTTCATTAGTCACATGAGGACATCCCCATGAAGAAACTATTTTCCGACGAACAGATCATCAGTATTCTCCGCAAGGCCTAAGCCGGGGTTTCGGCCCGGGAACTCTGTCGCAAGCATGCTATTTACGACACTACCTTTTACACCTTGCGCAAGAAGTTTGGCGGTATGGAAGTTCCCAAAGTGAAGTGGCTCAAATCGCTTGAAGAGGAGAACGCCCGCCTCAAGAAGCTGCTCGCTGAAGCCATGCTGGATAAGTAGGCGCTTCAGGTAGCTCTTGGTCGAAAGTTCTGACGACAGACCAGAAGCGGGAAGCCGTGGAAGTCATGTGTGAGGCCGCAGGTCTGTCGCAACGTCGTGCCTGCAGGCTGACAGGTTTGTCCCTGTCGACCTGCCGTTATTCGGCTCAGCGTTCGGTTGCTGACGCGCAGCTTTCTCCTCGCATTACAGAGCTGGCACTTGAACGTCGCAGCTTTGATTATCGGCGTATCTGGCAGCTTCTGCGGCGTGAAGGTCTTTGCGTTAATCTCATGCTGTAATCTTAATACGATCCCATTCTGTAATAAACGAGGTGATTGCCATGAAAACCTTCGTTGTACTTGATGCTTCTCAGAAGAAAAAAGTATCTGCGTTATAGACTCTGATGGTAACAATATTCGGATGGTAAACGCTGAGACGCATTTAAACGCGTGCGTGAAGATTTCGTTCGTGCAGCACTGCGCGCCCGAGATGCCGGTTTTGAATGCCTTGAGCTGCACTTTGCTCATGGTTATCTGGCGCAAAGTTTCTTCTCTGTGCACGCCAATCAACGAACTGATGAATACGGTGGTGATGCTGCCGGACGAAGTCGTTTCCTGCGTAAAACCTTCGATGCCGTGCGAGAATTATTGCCGGAGAATCTGCCGCTGACCGCGCGCTTTGGTGTGTTGGAATTTGACGGTCGTGATGAAGAGACGTTAGAGGAAGCGATCACGCTGACCAAGCAGTGGCGCGACAATGGCCTTGACCTGTTGAGCGTCAGCATGGGCTTCTCAACCTCGAACGCCAATATTCCATAGGGAACCTCACTCCTGGCGCCGATTGCCCAACATGTCCGCTGAGGAGCCAACATCCCCGTCACCTCTGCATGGGGAATTGATGCACCCGCCGCTGCTAATAAAACCATTGAGAAAGGGCAGTTGGATCTGGTGATGGTAGGGTGTGCGCACCTGAAAAAACCGCACTGGAGCTATCAGGCTGAGCTGGCGCTGGATAAAACTGAACCTTTTAGGTACTGCCAGCACCTTATGCGCACGCAGGGGCGCTACAGCGTGAGCGAAACCTAAGCCTATAAGGTATCGATAACGTGAGCGCTATCGTCAGTCTAAAATCAATCAGTTATAAACATTATTAATGCAAAAGTCAGGATATTCGAACGCGAGGTGCAGGTCAGATTCATTTCGTGAGCCTATGCCAGACATGTCCAGAAATCCTTAGGCTTACACCATTCACTCAAACGGATTTTAAGGTGGCGTCCGTCAAAGATAATCCTCACACACAGAATGTTTGTCTATCCATTATTAAGATGTCGTCTTCGTGGCTAAGTTAAAGTGTCATCTGTGATGTGGGCAGAGTCTGGCTGGTCAGAGTTTATTTCTTGGATGTGCTACCCACGTATTCTCGGCAATCATCAGCTTCCTGACGGTCTCTTTTGATATGCTCAGCCCGAATCCTGCGTTAAGTAAGCGCCATGCAACGGTAGGGCTCATACCCCGGCAGCGGGTACGAATAAGCTTCACCACCTGAGATTTCAGCTCTTCGTTAAGCTGATAGTTGCTGGGTTTTCCCCGGCGAAGATTTATCACGCCTTTCCGGCCGGATTCGCGGTAGCGGCTGACCAGACGCCGGCACTGTCGGGTAGAGACTTCCATGGACTGCGCAGCTTCTGCCGCTGTGACGTCGCCTGCCAGATACATTTCAATCAGGTCGGCCCGCAGTTGTTCCTGCAGGGTCATCACTTTTTTACCTGAGTCATTTTTCCTCCCTTTAGCGTGAGGTTCGGTGAAACGGGCAGGGGAAGGGCATCAGCGCTTAAGATCAGAGACAAAGTCTCCAGGGTTTACCAGCACCAGATTTATTGCCTTCAGCGCTTCGAGTGCGCGCTGCTGAGCCAGACGGCGCGGCATCTTTTTACTGCGTGAACGTTTACCTGCCGCTTCCTGCTCATCCTGTTTTTCCTGCGCCAGTCGTAGTACGGCACCGAGGCGTTTATTGTCGACGATCTCACCCTGATCCACACAGGCCAGCTTGTCGAAAACCTGATAGCTCAGCTCCCGGTGAGCATAGCGGAAACAGATCCTGCCGTCAGGATAATCAAGTACGGTGACTTTTTCACCGGCGATACGGTTGTTCGCATTAGAGGGTTCAATAAGATATAGCATTTTATCGTACTGAAAAGTCAGCGATTTTGATAACTTCCGCTGGTCCTGCCAGGCAAAGATATCGTCCAGTTCATCCGGAGACAGACCGGACGGACGATGCAGATCCTTCGGATACTTAGGCGGTCGGGAAAAGCGGCGGTTAAAGTCATCGATAAAGCCGGTCACCTAGCGGTTCGCCTCGCTGATAGAGCTGATGTTATGGAGTCGCATCTCCTTGACCAGCCGATCCTGCAACGTCTGGTTGGCGCGCTCAACGCGTCCCTTGGCCTGGCTGCTGTTGGCACAGATAAGCTCAATAGTGAGATCGCGCAGCGCCCGGCCAAACTGCGTGGTGCCGCTCCGGCGTGCATCCGTTCCGTTAACGCGAAAAACGGCGTGCTTTTCGCTGTAGAATGCGACGGGTTTTCCATGTAAATCAATGTACTGCCGCGTTGCCGTCATATAGTCGAACGCAGATTCTGAATCACAGAAACGGAGGTGCATCAGGCGGCCGGTAGCATCGTCAACGTAGACAAGCAGGCAGCACTTTGCGCGCGATCCTCAAACCAGGCATGATGAGAACCATCCAGTTGTACCAGCTCACCGAGGCAGTCGCGCCGATGTCGTGGCTGATAAATATGAACCTGACGGCGTGAATGAGGCCGCCAGATCCCGTCTGAAATCATCCAGTTGCGGACAGTTTCAACGGAAAGCGGAATGCCATGGCGTTCTAAAAGCTTCTCCGTGGCCAGAGTTGGACCGAAATCCGCGTAGTGTTGCCGGAACAGATGCAGAGCGGCGCAACGTAAATCCTCGGGAATGCGGTTGTTGCCGGGACGTCCTCGACGTTCTGATACAATCGACGCTGCGCCGTGTTCACGATAACGCCGCAGTACACGCTGCACCTGGCGCACGGTGAGTTCAAGAAGGCGTTCAGCTTCACGCTGCAGCAGAGTGTGGTCGTGAACGCGCTGAATGATGCCGAGCCGGTAAAGATCTTTATCTGTCATGGCCACCAACATAAAGTCTGCATCCTGAGCTGAGCCGGAGGAGATATAAGGTTAGTTCAGGGACGACATCTGTGAATTGCGTTTTGGAGTAACGTCGGCGGCGCAGACGCTTTTCGATAACGGCCTGAATGACGGGAAGACGGTGAAGTTCTTTGTTCGACATGCTCACCAGCATCAGCAGAGATCTCCCAGAAAAGGTGGCAAAAGCGCCATATCTGGGTGACATTATGAACTAGCTAAAAGTGACATTATCAAATAGCACCCACAATGCATGTTGAAGCTAAGCAGAGATGACCGGGTTCAGGCAAACCTGAGATGTCCAATTTTTATCAGAACAAGTGTAATTTAATAAGGTTAACCTCTGATTTCAGGATTGATGAAACCTCATAATTAGCTTCAATAAAGTCGTTATTTATTCCGGAAGGATTAGTGAGTTAAGTATGTGGTCCTGCCATTGCCCATTTATTTTCAGATAAGATTGCGCATAGCCTTCTTTTGCAAAGCCCAGACTGCTCAGAGTCTTATTGCTGCGTAAGTTATCAGGAAGATGATTAGCCATTATTCTATGGATTTTATAATTATCATGCACATAGGTAATTGATCCTTTCAATGCTTCATACATCAATCCCTTACCCTGATAAGCCTGGTCGAGTGAAAATCCCAAATAACATGCCTGAAAAACACCGAATATAAAATTGGTGAAGTTAATACTCCCTATAATTTCGTTTTCATCTTTTAAAGTGAAAACCATAAGGATGCACTTTCTCTCTTCATAGTCGAGCAGCGCATTACGTATCCTGTCAGATATGTTATTGATTGCAAAATATTCGTCGTTTCGCAGTGGTTCAAAGGGTGCAAAATTGGCTCTGTTATCAAGCAAAAAACGCTGAAAGCTCGTTGAATGGTCTAAGGTCAGCAGATATACATCGGTTCGTTCAGTAGAAAATAACTTCATCTCTCATCCTTGTGAATGTCTGTATCGCTCTGATTGTATTGATAAATACTTCAACTTCCAAATATCTCCTGACTTCGTGCCTGTAAATCAATCATCGCCTCCAGTAAATCATCCTCATTGACCGCACGTTGCCGCTTTTTAGCTGGATCTTTCTTCGCACTCCTGCGGCTGGGTCCGTGACCGGCAGGAAGCGCCTGCGAGCGCGTATTATCACGCTTGTCCTGCATCAGCTTAGCCACGGCCAGCGCGTGGCCGAGCCGCTTGTTGTCAACGATCGCACCCTGGTCAACTTCAGACAGCCGATCGTAAGCAGAGTAGGGAAGAACCGTACCGTGACTCCTGAGTTCAACCCGGCCGTCCGGGTACTGCCAGGCATCCAGATATTTACCCATCGCGCGGCGGCTGTCATCGTTATCCTCAAGCAGCAACAGCATCTTATCGTAGCGGACCGTCAGCGCTTTTGAGACCTTGCGTAGCTCGCGCCAGGTAAAGATCTGGTTAAGGTCGTCATCAGCATCGAGCGGGCGGTGCACGTCAAAATCATGCCTTGGTGCCTTTGCGAAACGCCGGTTGTAGTCCGCCATAAACTCTGCGGCAAAGGCGTTAGCCGCGTCAGGCGTACTGATATCACGCAACCTGAGTTCCTTAACCAGCCGGTCCTGCAACGTAAGATGCGCACGCTCCACGCGGCCCTTGGCAGAGCTGGTGTTGGCGCAGATGCCCGTGATGTTCAGCTCGTTCATCGCACGCCCGAACTGCGTCTGACCGTCGCCGCCAGCCGCATTTTTGTTGTTGATGCGGAAAACGCTGGCCTTGTCGCTGTAAAATGCCAGCGGCTTGCCGTGCTGTTCAAGATAGCCGCGCGTGGCTTCAAAGTAGGTGAATGTGGACTCGGAGCGGACGAAGTGAAGCTGCATCAGGCGGCTGGTCGCGTCATCCACGTAGACCAGCAGTGTGCAGGCCGGGCCGCGTTCCTCGAACCAGCGGTGATCGCAGCCGTCAATCTGTATCAGCTCACCAACGCAGGCGCGCCGGAAGCGAGGTTGCTGAATTTTAGGGGCGCGATGCCTGCGCGGGATCCAGAGGCCTGACTGCATCATCAGCTTGCGTACAGTCTCTTTAGACAGCGTCACGCCGTGCAGCTCGGCCAGCTTCTCGCAGGCGAGCGTCGGGCCAAAATCAGCGTAGCGTTCGCGGATGATCTGAATCGCACGTTCAGCCAGTCCATCAGGCAGCTGGTAGTTGCTGGGCTTACCGCGCCGCCAATCGGCCATACCCAACGGGCCGTCTGCGCGGTAGCGCTGGAGCAGGCGGCGACAGTGCCGGTCGGAAACGCCAAGACGCTCAGCTGCGAGATGTGTTGTCAGCCGCCGGTCGACGACGTCCTGGATAACTTTAAGCCGGTTAACTTCGTTCATCGTGAAAAACTCCGCACCAGAAGCCGCCATAACAGGTTCCTCAGCAGGTAGCCCGAAGCGGCCAGGTAAGCTTAGCTCAGAACGGCCAAGTCAGCTTTGCCTCTATAATGCAGGTGCGTGTAATGCTAATTATGTTAAATATTGTATTTATCTAGTTTTAAAATACACCTTATCCTCCTTATACAACCATCCATTCGGCTAAATTTTTGAGCATATGCATGCATTTCTCTATCTGCTCAATACTAACGTACTCATCAGGTTTATGACCTTGCTCCATGCTCGCCGGACCACAAATTAACGTGGCGATACCCGCTTCATCAAACAAACCACCTTCAGTACCAAAAGCAACGGTGGAGAATTCCTTGCTACCGCTCCATTGTGATAGCCACTGCGCAAACTGAGACTGGGGATTGGTCAATAAACCGGGGTAACAACTGAGCGATTTAAAGCGAATATCACTCTCAGGCGCCACCCTTTGCATGGTGGGCAATAACTGCTGTAGGGCATAACGTTGCGCTTCAGCCAACACGCCATTGATGTTTGTATCCGGCAGATGGCGAATTTCAAAATCAAACTCGCAATTTTGCGGCACAATATTTAATGCGCTGCCCCCGTGAATGACACCAATCTGCAATGTGCTGTAGGGAGGATCGAATCGCGCATCTTTCTGCTGCGCCAAAAGTTCGCCGCTTTCACTTAAATGGTTGATGATTTTTGCCGCATACTCGATAGCGTTGACACCATCCGGCGCATAAGCTGAATGGCAGGCTCGCCCTTCGATCTCACAACGCATCGCCACTTTGCCTTTGTGGCCATAGACCGGTTGCATCTCGGTTGGCTCGCCAATAATGCACATTGCCGGCTTTTCGGGGGATGCCTTAAGCCACTCGATCATACTGCGAACGCCAAGGCAGCCCACTTCCTCGTCATAAGAAAATGCCAGATGCAACGGCATGCGTAAGGGTCTGTCCAAAAAGCGCTCAAGCGAGGCCAGCACGCAAGCCAAAAAACCCTTCATATCTGCACTGCCACGCCCATAGAAGCGACCGTCACGCTCAGTGAGCGCGAACGGTGGCATTTGCCAGTCTTGCCCATCAACCGGAACCACATCCGTGTGGCCAGATAGCATTACCCCGCCATCACCCGCTGGGCCGATTCGCGCATAGAGGTTTGCCTTAGTGCCCTCTTCATTGCTGATGCACAGCGACTCAACACCTCGTTGGGCGAGGAAATTTTCGATCCAGCTAATCAAGATCAGATTCGATTCTCGACTGGTGGTATCAAACGCCAGCAGTGACGCCAGGATGTCGCGCGCATTGTTACTCATCGCCGGGTACACCGTAACTGGGTGCTTCACGCGGATCCAAAGCTCGCGTGACATAGGCCTGCATTTGGGGTTCATAAGCCAGCCACAGCCTGTTTAATTCCGCTACCGGCTCTTCCTCTGCCCAATCAACACGCAGGTCGACCAATGGCCAAGTATAATCATCCACCACTTTAACCGCCGCTGAATGCACCGGACCGGCTTCACCGCCAGCATCAATACCCGCCTGCAAAGCGCTAATCAAACGGCTTGTTAACTCACCACTCGAATTTTCAAAGGTCGTTGTCATTGCCGCAATCACTGACGTCGCCTTCAACATATTGCCCGCTGCCACACAGTTTTCGCCCTGCACGACATGATGAATACCCAGCGTTTTGTCACCGCTGAATGCCACGCTATCGCCATTGACATCAATGACGGTCACTTGTCGATACTCACTAAAACGATCTTCTGCCAGTGCGCTTTTCATCGCCTGCTGTGGGGATAACCCTGACTCCAGCAACGCAAGGATCTGCTGACCCAATGCAGGTAGCGTGATGTTCTGACTGGAAACGGCGCCAATACCCGCCACCAGCCATGGACAACGTGCCCCTACGGCAATGCTGGAAGAGCTGATGGCAATACCGAGCTGCCCGCTTTCTGGGCAGCGCGCTGCAATGGAAATCGTCATTATTCCTCCTGGTTATGCCAGTCATCCGGGATCACGGCGATCACATCAATCTCCATCAGCCATTGAGGCTGTGCCAGGGCAGAGACCACTAGCCCTGTGGAGATGGGAAAGACACCCTTTAACCATTTACCCACTTCCTGGTAAACAGGTTCACGATAGCGTGGGTCAATGATATAGGTGGTAGTTTTAACCACGTGGCTGAGATCGCTGCCCGCTTCCTCCAGCAGTTGCTTAAGATTTTTCATCGCCTGTTCAGCTTGAGCTCGAGGGTCGCCCAGGCCCACTAAGTTGCCCTCAAAATCGGTACCTACCTGACCACGGACGTAAACTGTATTACCGGCCCGTACCGCCTGACAAAGATCGTTATCCAGTGTCTGATTGGGGTAGGTTTCTTTGGTGTTAAACATTCGAATACGTTGATGCGTTGGCATGGCAGTTTCCTGAGTTAAATGTCGTACGAAGTGGGGTATTGTTGATACTGGCGCTGAATAGCAATCTGGTCTGCGATAAATTTCGCGTCATGCCAGACTCCCCAAATGAAAGTCGAGCCACGGCGCGACAACCAAGGTAAGCCCAGGAAATAGACACCCGGTTCACTGGAAACACCACGGTGATGCTGTGGACGCTGCTGCTCGTTAAAGGCATTAACCTTGAGCCAGCTGTAATCCGCCACGTAACCGGTCGCCCAGATAATACTGGTAATGCCCTCTTCCTTGAGGTTGAGCGACAAGGTCGGATCCGTCATGCAAACCGGATCGGGAAGAAACTCTCGCGCCTGCGGTTCGGGCGGTAAATCAAGACCATTACGTTCGATGTAAGCGTCGGCGGCGTCCAGCAATGACAGATAGTTGGCATCGCCGTTGGCAATGTTCTGCGCCAGATCGTTGCGGAATGACACCATGCTTCCATCGAAACTCTGGGTTAACCCCACCAGATTCACGCCCTGCTGCGCCAGACGACGGAAATCTACCGTGTGGCCCCCGCGTGCACCGCTTACTGCAATGGTGACGTGCTCTTTCCCTGGCTGATTGGCTGCAGCATCCCACAGGCCCAACACACCCAGCCACCAACAAAAATCACGGTTGCGATAGGCGCGCGGTGGACGATCGTGTGCGCCAACTGAAAGCCAAACATTCTTGCCTGCGCGCTGCAATTCATCAGCGATCTGCACACCAGAAGACCCCGCGCCCACCACCAACACCCCACCCTGCGGCAGCTGTTGCGGATTTTTGTAATCGGCAGAGTGGATCTGGAACATCTCACCAGTTTGCGGCGCAATTGGCGGGATGACCGGACGCTGGAAAGGCCCTGTCGCTGCCACGATACGTTGTACGTGGAAAGTCCCCGCAGAAGTATCTACACGGAATCCGGCCTGACCAACCAGACGCTCTGCGCTAAGCACTTCCACACCGGTGCGCACAGGTGCCTGATATTTTTCGGCATAATGGGCAAAATAATCAGCCACCTGCTCTTTGCCAACAAAGCTGTCAGGCGAACAATCAGGGAATGCCATACCCGGGAAGCGATCGTGCCAGGCCGGACCGTTCGCCACCAATGAATCCCAGCGTCGGCTACGCCAGGATTCAGCAATGCGATCTTTTTCTACTACCACATGCGGTATACCCAGGCGAGTGAGGTGTTCGCTCATTGCCACTCCCGCCTGGCCCGCGCCAACGATCAGCGTATCTGTTTCGGTTATTGCTGTTGTCATTTCAACGTCCTTCGCCCTGCAAAAAGTCGGAACTGTGCTCATTTAGAAGTCCCTAAGACTATGGGAGCGGACGAAAGCGGTAAAATATTATAAATCTGGTGTCTGAATAGAAAATAAATAGGGTTTACAGAAAAAATTGAATATTGAAAATGCGCCCCGGAGTTTTAATCACTTTTAAATCCATCTTCACCGCCTTCCCTTTAACGTTTATCGAGACACAATTCAATCATCAAACTTTAGGAAATGGTGTTAATTCCACACTGCGACAATAATCCATGAACAGACGCGTAGGTCGCGTGGGTTCGTTATTTTGTAGGTAGGCCATAATCAAGGTGGATGCTGCCATATCATCTACAATATCAAGCTGAACCAGTCGCTGCCCATCGTAGGTGATATCAGAACAAGGACGCGTGACCAACACTGAAAAACCTAATCCTTGCCCCACCATGCAGCGCACCATTTCTATCGAAGGTGAGCTGTAAGCGACTTCCGGGTGATAACCGTTTTCTTTAAAGATACTGATGAAATAATTTTTACTGGGCACCGCATCAAGCAAAATCATTGGCTCGCGCGCCAGTTCCTGCAATGTCACTTGACTTTTCTTCGCCAACGGATGCCCAGCAGGCAATAGCGCATAAGGTTTATGCGGCGCATTCAGTGGTTCTTTTTTTATGACGTTGTCCAGTTCCAGATCATAGAGAAATGCCACATCAAATCGACCGCGATGCAGGCCGTGCATCAGCTCATGCTGCTCACCGTCATAAAGTTGAATAGTGATTTCTGGGTGTAACTTTTTAAACCCCGCTATCAGCCGCGGCATATAGAGCGGCGCAGCGGATTCATAGCAGCCTACCGCAACAGTGCCGCACACTAACTCATTGTCGGCACGCGAACTTTGCTCAAACTCATAGGATAAACGCAGTAAATCACGCGCTTTTTCATAGAAGCGGCGCCCGCTTGACGTCAACGATACGCCTTGCGCGTGATGACGAATAAAAAGTTGTTGTTCAAAAGCGTCTTCCAGATTCTTAATCGCCACGGAAATTGAAGGCTGAGCAATATGCAGCTGGCGTGATGCCTCGGCAATGCTCTCTGTTTCCACCACGGTGACAAAATACTTAAGCTGCTTCAATGTGAAATGCGTCATAATTTACCGTTATAAATTTATTGCCTGATGAGGTAACTGGTTAGTATTAAACTAAGCCACGCTCATACAGCAAGCGCTATGCCATATCCTGTGATCGTGCTAACAATACTGCAGTCAAACCATCCGATACCTTAATGTGCACCAAGCGATACTTATCAAACGCATTTATCTCGCCGCTAATAAAATTAAGCTGTGCCAAGCTTCTTTTTGAGAATTACGTCACACCACGCACCAAATTGATTCATTTGCGCCAATTGAATGCATCCACTGCACAGTCAAGGAGCATGCCATTTAAATGAGTCAACCTCTTGCAATAAGCTAATAAATACGTCCCCCAAAGAAATCTTACGCCTTTCGCTATTGAATAGTTTTTTTTAATTTAAAGGCCAATAATTTAATAATTGCTTCGCACTCTCTCCTGCCGCCATAGTGTCAGGCATATTGATAACAGTTAGTCACATCCTTCTTACGGTGGAATAACAATAATGCCTGCAAACCTGTTCGAAAACGGAGATTTTGTCTCTCTGGTCAAAGCCATGTCACCTGCAGAATTAAGTGACATTCTCAGCGGCCACGGTATGTGGAAAACAGAGTCAAATGCGCGTTTAGGCATCCCGCGTATGGTGATGACTGACGGCACTTACGGCGTACGCTACTCCATACAGCAAATCGACAATGATGAAAAAGGCGGACAGGATTTTGCGGGCTTTCTCAATGTGGTGAACCAGCGCGCCAAAGATGTTGAAGTAGCCTGGGGCACCATGAAACCGGCAACCTGCTTTCCGAACGGCTCAAGCTTCGCCTGTAGTTGGGATGTGGATTTGGCAGAGACGCTGGGCGATGCACTGGGCCAGGAATGCCAGATGATGGGTGTGCACCTGCTGCTGGGACCTGGCATTAATATCCGTCGCACGCCTTTGGGCGGCCGCAGTTACGAATACTATTCCGAAGATCCGCTCATCTCAGGTGAGATTGCCACTGGCGTGATTAATGGCCTCCAGCAGCAGGGCGTCGGCTCGTCGTTGAAACATTTCGCCTGCAATAACTCAGAAATTGAACGTACCAGTATGGACTCACTGGTGGATGAGCGTGCGCTGCGTGAAATCTACCTGCGTGGATTTGAGCGGGCCATTAAGCAGTCGCATCCCTGGACAGTGATGAGCTCTTACAATCGCCTGAATGGAACACAAACGGCGGAAAATCATTGGCTGCTCACCGACGTACTTCGTCATGACTGGGGCTTTGAGGGTGTGGTGGTCGCTGACTGGCATGGCATTAAAAATCGCCCACAATCGCTGCTGGCAGGTAATGACCTTGATATGCCTGAAAGTGAAACCCGCAAGGCAGCATTAACTGCTGCACTCGAGCGCGGTGAAGTATCACGCGACCACGCTGAGACCTCAGCCGTGCGTGTGCTGGAAATGGTACAGCGTGCCATTCAAGGTGAGAAACGTGATACCAATGTCGATCACGCTGAGCATCACGCACTGGCACGCCGTATGGTCGCGGAATCCATCGTACTGCTCAAAAACGATCGTCAGGTCCTACCTCTGAAATGCCACAGCGATGAGCATGTGCTGGTCGTCGGGGAAGGCGCAAAAACCCCCGTGATTCAGGGGTCAGGCTGTGCGACCACGTTACCCACGCAGGTAGATATTCCATGGGATGAGATGGAAAAGCGAGCCCAGGGACTTCAACTGAGCTGGTGTCGCGGCGAATCGTCAGATGCCAACCTGGCGAAGGTGCTGCGCGACGAAGCGTGCGCAGCAGCACGCGAGGCTGATCGAGTGGTTGTCTTTGCCAACAGCGAAGATGGTTACGATGGTGAAGGATCTGACCGCCGCACGCTTAATTTGCAAGCAGGTCAGGATGAGCTGATCAGCGCACTGGCTGCGGTGAATAACAACGTCATTGTGGTACTCGCTAACCCAGATGCGGTTGTGATGCCGTGGCTGGATCAAGTTGCTGCCGTTGTTGAAACCTTTTACGCCGGTCAGGCCATGGGTGGCGGTTTAGCGGATGTCTTGTTTGGTGAGGTTAACCCAAGCGGCAAGCTTACCGTCACCTTCCCACAGCAGATCGAAGATATCCCGGGCTGGCACAGTTATCCGGGAGAGAATGGTCGCCACCTGTACAGTGAAGGCATCTTTGTGGGTTATCGCTGGTATGACGTGCGCCACCTCACGCCGCTTTTCCCGTTTGGTTATGGTCTGAGCTATACCACTTTCGCCTACAGCGATATCGTAGTGGACCACACAAACATCAAATCCGGGGACTCACTCACGGTGAGTTTCACTTTAACCAACACCGGCACCATGACGGGTAAAGAGACCAGCCAGCTTTATAGTCATTATCCCCAATCCCGCCAGAAACGTCCGCTACAAGAGCTGCGAGCCTTCTGCAAAACCGAGTTGCAACCTGGTGAATCACGCCGCATCAGTTTAATTCTGGCAGTGGATGATCTGCGCTATTACGACACCGCACGTCAGCAGTGGGTATTAGAAGAGGGTGAGATTGAACTTCGGATTGGCGGTCATTCTCGCGATTTACCACTGAAAATGAGCGTCACGGCATTGAACAAAGTCGCGCGTCATCGTCTGATTTCCCGTGATACCCAACCCATCTTTATCCTGGAAAACCCGATCGCTCGTCAGCACTTCAATCTGTTCCTGCAACAGCATTTGTCGATTTCCACAGAAGATGCGGAACGTATGCTGGAACACTGTACTAACTCCTTTGTAGGCTTCGTCACCACGTTCGATCGTCGCTTCCGTCAACGCTTTGACCTGCAAGCTATTGACCAACTGATCGCAGAAGTCAACGCCGCCACGCTTCAGGCAGAAACCGAGTAATGCACTAACACCAGGCAATCGCCCGCTACAAGACGGGCTTCTTATAAAAATCAAGGCTATGCAGAGGGTACTAATGAGTAAACTGACTGAGAAGAAAGGCCAGTACACGCGCCGCGATGCGCTGAAACTCGGCCTGAGTGCAGCGGCTGTAGCATCGGTTGCACCTATGCTGATGTCATCACGTGCGGCACAGGCTGCTGAAGTCACCACCTTAACGGTGGCAGATGTTGGCGGTCCTTATGGCACTGGCTTCAGTAAGGCATTCTATAAGCCGTTTGAAGAGGCAACAGGTATCAAGATTATCAACACGGTACTCGGTCCCGATCCCGTGCCACAGTTCCAGATGATGGTTGATACCAAAAACTATTTGTTCGATGTTGCTCTGCTTAACCCGGAACATCTGGTGCGTCTTAATAAGCTCGGCAAACCCTACCTTGAAGATATTAACGTTACGGTGCCGGACCCTGAGAACTACGTAAAAGGGTCGATTACCAAACAGTTTGGTGGCGTCAGTATCTTTGCGCTGGCGCTGGGCTATCGCCTTGATGCCTTCTCAGGCGATAAAGCGCCGAAAAACTGGGTCGACTTCTGGAATACCGATAAATTTAAGGGGCGTCGTGGATTGTGGCGCAGCCCGATCTGCACACTCGAAGTGGCGTTGATGGCCGATGGCGTTGACCCAAAACATCTTTACCCACTGGATATTGACCGCGCTTTCCGTAGCCTCGATAAGATTCGTAAAAGCATTGATGTGTGGTGGACAGGCGGCGCTCAAGCCACTCAGTTGTTGCAGAGTGGTGAACTGGATATGTTGAGTATCTGGAGTTCCCGCGCACAAACCGCCATTGATGCCGGCACGCCAGCGGCTATTGCCTGGGACCAGGGCCTGTATAACATCGATGGTTTCACCATTCCGCATGGCAGCCCTAAGATCGAGGCTGCGCGCAAGTTTATTCAATTCTGTATGGATGCCAAACGCCAGTCAGTCTTTACTGAGGATTTGGCCTGTGGCCCAACCAACGTCAAAGCCTACGATTTCATTGATAAGAAGAAAGCTGCACTGCTGCCCACTGCGCCCGACCACATTGGTCAGTTAGCGCTGCTGGGTGCAGATTACTGGGGTGAGAATCAGTTGGCACTGACTGAACGTTTTGAAAAATGGGTAATGAGTTGATCCGCAAGGGGGCCTCGGCCCTCTTTCGCTGGAGGATTTTTTCTTGAGTGAATTTGCTACATCAAAGTCGAAACAGAATACCGGCCGTAAGCGCTTCGCGTTGCATCCACTATGGTTAACCGCGCCGGGTTTACTCTTTCTGGCTATCTTTCTCGCCTGGCCGACATTGAAATTAATGCTGCTGAGCTTCCAGGACAGTGAGGGACATTTCTCACTGGACGTATGGAGCCAGATGTTTGGTGCAGGCATTTACGTTAAAGTCACCATCAATACTTTTATCATTGCTATGCAAACCACGTTGGTTTGTTTGCTCATTGCTTATCCTGTGGCCTACTGGTTAGCACAGCGCAGTGATAATACCCGTCGCCGTTTAATGTGGCTAATCTTGCTGCCATTCTGGACCAGTGCTCTGCTGAAGAATTTTGCGTGGATGGTGCTTCTGTCCCGGCGTGGAATTTTATCCGAAATTTTAATGGGCTTGGGTGCAGATCAACCCCTGAATGTACTCTATACCCGCGGTGTAGTGGTTTTCGCCATGGTGCATAGCATGTTGCCGCTGGCTATTATTACCATGTTACCCACCATGACCAGCATTGATAGTCGTCTGATGCCCGCCAGTCACACGCTAGGTGCCTCCCGCGCGCAAGCGTTCTGGCGCATTTTCTTCCCGCTATCCATGCCAGGATTAGTGGCCGCCTGCTTGCTCATTTTCATTGGTTCACTGGGTTTCTTCATAACCCCAGCGCTGCTCGGCAGCCCGCAGGATTCCGTCATAGGCCAGCTATTAATTACGCAGGTACAACAGTTATTGAACTGGCGGCTGGCCGGTGCTATTGCCATGCTATTGCTGGTGGTGACGTTGATGGTCTGTTTTTGCTACGACAAATTGTTTGGCATGTCTTCGATTGCCGGCGGTGAAGGTCATGCCAGCAGCCCATACATTCGCGCCGTTGGTTTTGTAGTAATAGCCATAGTGGCACGTTGCAGCGATATGCTGGCTTCATTGCTCGGCTTTATACCCGGCAAACCGCGTTTCGGTTGGTTGTTAATGCTATTCAGCGTCATAGTCATTGCCGTACTTATCTTACCTGTAGTGTCCTTCCTGCCGATGGCGTTCAGCAGTTCAAGCTTCCTGCAATTCCCTCCCCCAGGTTTTTCACTGCGTTGGATGCAAACCTACCTGGAATCACCGATCTGGACTGGTGCGACTGCCCGCTCCTTTGGTATTGCGCTGGTCACTGGTGTACTGGCGCTATTGATCGCGACCACAGCCGCCTTCGGGCTTGCCCGTCATCAGGGTAAAAGCGGTAGTCTGGTAGTGATGACGTTCTTGCTGCCCATGATTGTGCCGAACATCGTCACTGCGGTCGCCCTGTTCTATTTATTTGCCAACTTTGGCTTAGTCGGCAGCAACCTCGGTATCATCCTGGGTCACACCGTGATGGCGATTCCCGTCGTCTTTATCATCATCTTGACGACGTTTAAAAATTACGACTGGCGGCTTGACCAGGCTGCGGGGACGCTGGGGGCGAACCGAATGCAGGTGATCTGGCAAATTACGTTACCGCTGATTAAGAGCAGTATGGTGGCGGCGTTTATCTTTGGCTTCCTGAATTCATTCGAGGAGTTGACCGTGGCGTTATTTGTCGGAGGCGGCGTGAAGCAGACACTGCCAAAACAGATGTGGGACGACGTGCTGCTTTCCGTTACCCCTACTCTTGCTGCCGCTTCGGTGATTATCCTCTCCATTGTGACACTGTTATTTATCGTAGCGGAGCGCTCGCGCCGTAAAGCTGAGGCCTTGTAAGGAAACCATCATGCGTTCAGATATCAAACTACAGGCTGAGAAAATCGGCAAAACTTACGGGCAAACCAGCGTGCTGCAGGACCTGGATTTAGCCGTGCAAACCGGTGAGTTACTCACGCTACTTGGCCCCTCAGGTTCAGGCAAGACCACGCTGTTGCAGATTATTAGCGGCTTAACCGGCCCCAGTTCTGGCAAATTAATGATTGACGGCCGCGACGAAACGCGCACGCCTGTGCATCAACGCGATATTGGCGTGGTGTTTCAAAACTACGCACTTTTCCCACATCTCACACTGGAAGAGAATGTCGGTTTTCCTTTGCGTATGCGACGCATGCCCGCTGCCGAGATTGCTCGCAAAGTGAAAGAGGCGTTGGAGATGGTGGAACTGGGCCATGCAGCCAAGCGTTTTCCGCGTGCGTTGTCAGGTGGACAGCAGCAGCGCGTGGCACTGGCTCGTTGTCTGGTGTATCAACCAAGCGTGATCCTGATGGACGAACCCCTTGGAGCACTGGATCGCAAACTGCGTGAAACCATGCAAATGGAGATCAAACGCATTCACCGCGAATCGGGAGCCACCATCATCTTCGTCACCCACGACCAGGAAGAAGCACTGGCCCTATCAGATCGCATCTGCCTGATGAATGAAGGGAAGATTGCGCAAATTGGCACGCCAGAGAACATTTATCAGCAGCCGCAATCTACTTTTGTCGCCGAGTTTATTGGCTTATCGAACATTCTGCGAGGCGAGATTCGTGGGGCGAGCCTCGTCACTCAACAAGGTGTTTTTGACCTCCCCTCTAATCCACCTACAATGACCGCAGGCGCATTGGTGATCCGCCCTGAACATATCCAGTTATGTTCAGCTAGTGATGCACTAATACAAGGCAAGATCAGCGAGCGTATTTACGCTGGCTCCGAAACGCGTTTAGTGGTGTCGCTGCAGAATGGTGAACGCTTTATTGTGCGTAGCAACCTTGCATCGGTAGGCGCTATTGGCGATGTTGTTTCACTTAACTGGAATAAGGTAGATGCAAGGCTCTTATCAGCTTAGCTAATAACAAATCTGATATGAAAAAAGGGCTGGAAAGCCCTTTTTATTTAAGTTTTCTCCTATTTTCGTGGTCTTAGGTGTTTTTCGTTAATGACTAAATAATCTGAATGATTCTAAATTGAGGATTGCTGACTACCTAACATCAAAATTATGTTGAATAATGTAAAAGAGAGCGCATTCCAGTCTATTCTAAACTATTACCTGCTGATAATTATCTTGAAACCAATCCCTTCGGCAGGTTTTTTATTATGCCATCGAATTGAGGCTTTACTGGCAGCAGGATGCCGCCATTATCCACACTAAATTCGAAGGTAATTTCAGCGAACACATCATCTGTAATCAGTCGGCTAGGTAGCAGTACAATACAACGGTTAAGTTGCCTAGGTTGCCTAGAAATATTCCAACATCAGCGACGCTGAAATCTACGGATGAAAGCTTAACGGTGAGTGACAAGTCAGTGCTGACCTGAAGGTAAATATCAACAAAACCAATGCTCATATAAAGTTGATGACAGATATTTATAACCTTTTTGATGAAAATCCTATTAACAAAATCCCCAGCAACCAGTCATCACGGCTAGTAGGAAGAAGTTATAAGATAAGGACTTGTCTCGAATTCTAGTAAAATTCTTTTTTTTAAAAATCACGCAGCATAATTTGCAATAACTTATTATAACGGTATGAATGTTCATTTCTGGCAATGAAAAAAATTTTGGTTTGTTATTAGATATGGATTCTGTTGAATTTTTTCGGGGAGGCAGGATAATGACCTAGTTATAACCGGGAATCCCCCTATCGCTAGGGAGAATGTTCTCTACCTGTCCCCCCCATAGATTGGTGGAGGGGCCCGGGGTTGCTCTTTCAAATAAACTACTATATGAATGTATGCTAACTTCATCATTAGGAAATGTAAAGGCATGACTACGTTAGTTGCATGGATTGGTGTAGACACACATGGCCCCGCTTCAGTCTACATAGCATCTGATAGCCGAATTAGTTGGAAAAACGTCCCTACCACTTGGGATTCAGTTAGAAAGGTCTTCGCAACACATTCTTATCCAGAAATCTTTGGGTACAGCGGCCGTGTTGAATTTCCTGTACATATCCTAAATCAGTTGGTGAATAGCATAGATAATGGTTTTATATTCTCCTCTGACGCCACGTTCGATGAAAAATTAGCAGAAATAACAAAATTTATGCATAAGAGTTTTTCTGAAATACCTCGAGAACAAAGCGGTTCTGGCACCATAATTTATGCAACACGTGTCGGGATTAAAATGCGATCGAGTTTTCACGTTGTTGAAATAAAGTTTAAAGATGGAGATATTGCATTCGAGGAAAAACCGCTTTCTACCTCATCCGATATCGTCGCAAGCTCCGGCTCTGGAGAAACGGAGCTGAAATCAATGCATGAAAAATGGTGTGGTGGGGTGAAGGAAATAGGTTTTAGTAGATTCGTTTTTGGTGCTTTATGCGATGCTTTAAAAAAAGGAAATGATAAATATTCAGGCGGCGCCCCTCAACTGGTTGGTTTATATAGGCATACACCAGGATTGAATTTTGGCATCATATTCAATGGGAAAAGATATTTTAATGGCAAGGCGATGGATGAATTTAATAGTTTACTTCCCAAAATTGAATGGAGGAATGAGCTTTTTGAACGTTGTGACGGCGCCAACATGTCCAAGCTAAAAGACGCTCAATCCCAGCCTCGAATATATTAGCGCGTTAATATACCAATACTTTTATTATTTTTTAATAACTTATTGATTAGAATAGGTTTAAGCGATGAAATTTCAAAATGCTGCTGGCTTTTTTTGAGATCTCTAACCTTTTTTAATATGAATTTAATAAGTTTTTACCTTGTTACTCAGCGCCCTCTACTATTAAATCAGTCCGTTCTATCCTGACTTCATATAATAGGTTTTATTTGGCCCTATCCCTCGACACTTCCAATGATGACGCTCTGGTCAAAAACATAACTTCTTATAATCGTGTTATGCGAGTTCTTCCCTCTACCCACCAGTGTTAGCGGCCTAGCCAAGTTCCTAACTTCATATAATGGACCTTATATGAAGTTAGGATCCACGAAAGGATCCGGGTATGATGGGGATCCTGCGGTCTGGGTCGCAGATGCGTGTACATTTTTACGGAGTCGCTGCGTGAAATCTGCAGGATAACTGCCCTGAGATTTTCTCAGAATGCGCACAGCGTCGCCTGAGGCAAACCGACTGAAAAACGGACGATATGACTGAACTGACGCCCTTCTCTAGCCCGCTGATGCCTGGTGACGCCGACATGGCTGAACGCCTGCGCGAGTTCGTGCAGGACCGGGAGGCGTTTTCCGACAACACCTGGCGCCAGCTGCTCAGCGTGATGCGCACCGGCAGCCGCTGGGCAGACGAGCACGGACGGAGGTTCCTGCCGATGACGCCCGCCGACCTGCGCGACTACCTGCTCTGGCTACAGGCGACCGGCCGGGCGTCATCGACCATTACCACCCACGCGGCGCTGATTTCGATGTTACACCGTAACGCCGGTCTGGTCCCGCCGAACCGGTCACCGCTGGTTTTTCGCGCGGTAAAGAGGATCAACCGTACCGCGGTCATCAGCGGCGAGCGCGCCGGTCAGGCCGTCCCGTTCCGCATTGGGGATTTGCTATCCCTCGACAAACGATGGTGTGATTCAGACAGGCTGCAGCAGCTGCGCGACCTGGCGTTCCTGCACGTGGCCTACGCCACGCTGCTGCGCGTCAGCGAGCTGGGCCGCCTTCGCGTGCGGGATATATCGCGATCGCCCGACGGCAGGATCGTGCTGGACGTGGCCTGGACCAAAACCATTGTGATGACCGGCGGCCTGATTAAGGGGCTGAGTGATCTTTCCACGAAGCGGCTGACGGCGTGGCTGACTGTATCAGGGCTCATCGCCGAGCCGGATGCGTTTATCTTCGGTCCCGTTCACCGGACTAACCGCGCCCTGCCGGCAACAGAAAAGCCGCTGACTACGCGCGCGCTGGAAGATATTTTTGTCCGCGCCTGGCGGGAAGCCGGTCCCGGGCAGGACATGAAAGCCAACAAAAACCGCTACCGCGGCTGGTCCGGGCACAGTACCCGCGTCGGCGCCGCCGTCGACATGGCCACGAAGAAATACAGCACCGCACAGATTATGCAGGAAGGCACGTGGAAAAAAGCGGAGACGGTGATGCGCTATATCCGTCACGTAGATGCCCACGCCGGCGCCATGGTTGACTTCATGGACAAGCATTACTCTGGCGGCTGATGGTGACTGTCTGGTGAGTGAGATCGGTTCTGGGTCGGTATAGCGCTGAAAGGTTCGTCGAAACAAGATCCAGATAGATATGGTAAATCTCATAACTGATAATGGACTCGTGGCGATCGTAACGGCATCCACGACCAAAATAGTCTGGCTTAAGTCCGTAACGATTATAAAGCTCAAAATCACGCAGTAAATCACCGGCGAGCTGTGGTGACACGTCAGGGCCAGCCGCAAAGAATGCGTAAAATAAAGCTGGCAGGGCTGGATTAAGACTGACGCTGAAGCTCACTGAACGTTACTCAGAGTCGCGTGCCGGCGCTTCGGGTACCATGTTCTGCAAGTCTGCGGAGGTGCATCAGGTTGATATTGCTTTCCTGACGCCCGGTCTCACCGGTCATCTGCTGCAGCAAATCCTGAAGATCCCGTGCGGCTTCCCGCGCGAGCGATACAGGTCGCAGACAGGCCTGTAGTGAAGCATTCGTTTTCCCCGCCATTTTCACGGCAGACTCGAGAGCGCGTAGCTCAAGAAGCAGGACTGACACTTCCACATGAATGCTGTCACCTATCCTGATTGCTTCATCAAAGTCTGACATGCTGACGAGTACGTGACAGGTGGCGCGCAGTTCTTCGCGTACGCTTGCCAGGTCTTCCAGAGCCTGTGACAGCGGATAGGCCTGGCTGATGACATCGCTGATGCCTCTGGAACGTGTCCCCTGGGGCCATGCGCTTGATTTGCTGAAATGCGCATGGAACGCGGCCGCAATGTAAGGCATGTCAAAGGAAAAGTTGTTCGGGTAACTCATGTCAGTTTTGGCTCCTCGGCGAGGCGTGTGTCCATTTTAAACCAACCGCGTGGTGTTGTCTCAGCGTTAAACTGAACGGAAAGATCCGGAGACTGCCTCAGTGACCTGTTCAACTGAATACGATCTTCAGCTCTTTACGTCGCAGGGTATTGAATGTTGAGTATCTGACCTGAAGTCTGTACAGGCTGCTGGTAATATGGTTTTAACACGGTGCTGACGGGTTTATCCGGCAGCCTCAAGCCCGACATGAAGGAAATGTAATGGCCGTCGATAAAAACGGATTCATTTGCCAGCCCGAGTCCAGGGAAGTCCAGCCAGCCTTTTCGCAGCTTGTTACTGACAGCGTAAAAGGCCTCACCGCTGTAGTGCCCGGTCTGATCCACAGCATCTACATGTATGGCAGCGTTGCCGAGGGCCGTGCAACAGAAAATGAATCAGATCTCGATCTTACCGTGATTTTCACCCAGGTACTGGATGAAGAAACGGCCGGTAAAATGGCAGAGGTCAAATCCAGCCTTGAAAAGGCCCATCCCGTGGTCAGTAAAATCGACGTCGACCCGGGTACGCTTGATACGGTATTGCTGCCTGCGAATAAGAATCTCTGGGGCTACTGGCTGAAGCACCACTGCGTCTGTGTTTTTGGAGAGGACTTGCGCGAACGGTTTGAACCTTTCAGGCCCTCGAAGGACATTGCGGTTGCCGTTAACGGCGATTTTTTATCGGTACTGAACAGCTATATATCCCTCATGAAGCCCTCTCTGGAGCCTGCTGAGAGGCATGCGCTACAGCGGGCCGCAGCACGCAAGGCCATCAGGGCAACAAACATACTTCGGGAAGAAAGCGAGCAGGAATGGCCCGATTCGCTCGAAGGCTACTGCGAAAGATTCAACGCCCGTTATCCGGCACTGGCTGAAGAAATGGATTACTGGCTGTCCATCAGCTATCGCCCACGGGGTGACATAATGGCTTTTGCCGGCAGGATCAAAACCTTTGCCTACTGGCTGAACGCAGAGTTCCATACGCGTCAGCGCTAAAGTCGAAAATGGACGTGATGAAATACAGGGCTTCTGAACGGTTGTTTAGACTTGTCCGGAAGAGAGCAGATGAGGCGGGATTTAAAAAACATGGGTAAGAAAAAACGCCAGTGCCTCATACAGGCTGGTGAAACCGATGATTCCCAAGCTTTTGATCGAAATCTGGCACAGAAGGTGCCGCAATGACGATTGCACAGCAACTGGAACAGAAAGGCATCGAAAAAGGCATTGAAAAAGGCATTCGACTGGGTGAGCAGAAGGGCCTGGAAAAAGGTATGCAGTTAGGTGAGCAAAAAGTCCGCCTGGACATAGCTGTTAAATTGCTTGAAAGTGGCAAGTCTTTAAATTTTGTTAAAGAGATGACCGGGCTGTCAGAAGAATAGCTGGCTAAAATCGCCACTGAATAACCCGCTCACTCTTCCCGGGAGCACGCACGCAACTGGTGAAGAAGAGGTTCCGTGGTATCTGATTCGCGACTCCATCCTGCCCTTGTCAGCAGCGCATCCACTGCAGAAATTTCAGCGGTGATGCGAACGGAAAGGGGTTTGCTCTGACGCCCATCCTCGCTGAAGCCGGTTTCAAGATCGCTTTTTCTGATGAACAGGCCCGGTACAGCTGGGCTGAGTTTTACGGCATGGCGCCCTTCCCATTCAGACTCACTGAGTACGCCGTACTTTGTACCTGTCAGCGTGATGGCGTGCATGACATGCTGCAATCTGAAAAGGTCATTCTGCTGCAGCAAATCTCCTCTGCTGGCTCGCCAGAGATATTCCAGTTTACCTGCCAGGTCTGCCCGTAGCCCCTTTTCCCTGCCTTCTTTCAGAAGCCAGCGAATATCATTAGCCAGCTCACGGCGAAACAGGCGCTTTTTCTCAGCGACCGCCAGCCACCGGCACAGGAAAAGATTTTCCTGTGCAGAAGAATTCACGGTTCCGGCCTGCCGGGCCATGTTAAGAGCCACGAGTGCACACCATGCGAGGTGATCGACGTAGAGGTTAGAGCTGTCCATAATATTTTGTGTTAGGTAAATAATGCAGGTTAGCGGAAATCGTCCGGGGACTTGTTGCCTTCAATAAGGTCTGTCAGGCGCTGACGGATCCATCGCATATGGTTAAGATCGTGCTTACGCTTTTTCACGCCAAACATCTCATCATGGATGATCATCGTATGTAAAACGACAGCAGTCTTTGACTCGCCGCCTTCGTCATAATCTCTGAAGGTGACGACTATCAGCGGATCATAGTCAGGTGGTGGCATTACCCGACCGTGGTACAGGCCTATGTAATAGGGAGAGGAGCCAAGAGTGGAGTTTGAGTCCTTAACTCTGCTGGGAAAACCTTCCGGGGCCAGAGTATAGATCTCAACCTGCTTTTTGGAGTTCCAGATGAACTGAATGAAAGCGAGTTCTTCTTCATAATCATCGACGACATCTGCACTGAAGCCAAAATAATTACAGATGTCGTCAAAAAACGGGTTAATCTCAACCCGGTTAATAGGTTTTACTCAAACCGGCATTCAATCCCTCAGTGCCCTGTCTAGCCTTACGGGCGCGGCGAAAGTTTGCACGCACCTCTTCTGGTGAAGATCCAGAAATCTGAATACCTTCAACCTTTTTGAACAATCTGAAAAGGTCATCCAGCTGTTCTGCATTAGCAGCTATTGCATGCTGTTTCTGGCTCATTTGAACCTCCTTTTGTCACTGAGATCATTATACACGTACGGTAGAGGGATTTGAAATCCCACTGTACGGTTTTCGTACTGGCCCTTTGAGCCTGATATTCCCCATAAGTGATTTATTCAGAATGAGATTAATCAGCGCCCCGGGACCAGTATTTTTCACCTCAGTCTTACGCAGGCTGGCGACCAGGTTAAAGGGACTGTCTCTGTTCACGGGAATTTGCATTCACTTGAATACCCGTTAGCATTTCACTTGGCCATCGCAACCGATGCTCAGTGGGTAGCGCTCTCATACGGCTATGACATGCCTGCCAGTGCGATCGCCATCGCTCAGAGGTAAGCCAGGTTGGTGTTATCATTGCCTGAGGGCTGCTATCCCCTGAATTGTACGGATTTAACCCGGCAACAGGCAAAATACCCGGTTCTCAGAACCAGGTGTTCACTGCCGTCCAGACGGACATCGCGACCATCATCAGATTTTCAGTCAGCGAGATGAATCCCAGTGGAACGTTACTGTCGTCACCCATACAGGCACAACGCAGCTCTCGTTTGTCGATGTATACCGCTTTAACGACTGAAAATGCTCCCAGCGTGCCAATGAACAGCGCTATTGGGACTGACAGCCAGGGCAGAATGCCAGCCATCATCAGCAATGCTGCCAGCCCCTCCCCGAAAGGATAAATATAGGCGTAAGGCACCCACCGGCGGGCCAGCAAATCGTATCCCAGAAACATGGTGGAGAAGCTTTCAACATCACGGAGCTTCAGCAGTGCCAGGATGGCCATGCTGAAGGTGATAAACCATTCGACGCCACGAATGACCTCTTGCTGCCCGGACACAGCCAGCGTAACGGCCACCGACATCAGCGCGGCCATGACAAATACCACGATTACGGGTCGATAAGAGGTTTCGCCGGGGTCGGGCAGTGGATTACCGAAATGTGCGCGCAGCTGATCGTATCCACCAATGCGTGCACCATTAATGAAGGTCTGAGGCGTGGTTTTGACCTGATGCTCCTGCTTAAACGCATCCGTTTCCTGACGGGTTCTGAGCCACTGATCGTCAACTTCATAACCATGATGACGCAGGAGCCAGAGGGACTTCATGCCAAACGGACAAACATGCTCTTTCATGACCATACGATAAAGGGTGGCTTTTTTTTCACTTCCAGAACGCATTGTATCTCCTCTGAAAAAATCCAGGCTGACTGAGGCACAGTGACCGGATGTAAAAGTCACCTGAACCGTATACACCGGGGGCAGGTTCCCTTGTTAGTAATTAAGCCAACAGTTAAGTCATAGCTGAAAAGTCAGGGTTGTGAAAATTCACGCTTCAGATGTGCTTACCGGGCAATCCCCGGCAAAACCTGAACGGCATCCATACAGATTGGGGGGGCAGTGGCGTGGCGCGCGGTGGGACGAAAAATTTTCTCCTCTTGGGGTCTATGCTTAAACATGATTAAAAACCTTACAAACTGAATATCTTTTTTGTGAGCATCCGTTCCTTTATCCGGAGACATGTCATGAGCAATCCGCCCGACCAGAATCCGCACGACACCAGAGCAACATCCCCTTCCCGGCCGGCTGAGCCTTCAGCGCTGTCGGTCAGCATTAATGATAACGAGACAGCGATGCCGAGCTATGCCCATATCGCACTGAACGTGAATGGCACGCAGCATGAGCTTGAGGTCGATACGCGTACCACGCTGCTGGATGCTCTGCGGGAGCAGCTGAAGCTCACCGGCACAAAAAAAGGATGCGACCACGGACAGTGTGGTGCCTGCACAGTCATTGCAAACGGCAGGCGTATCAATGCCTGCCTTACGCTTGCCGTTATGCAGCAGGAAGCGGAAATCACCACCATTGAGGGCCTGGGTACGCCAGACGATCTTCACCCGCTGCAGTCGGCGTTTATCCGGCATGATGGCTACCAGTGCGGCTACTGTACGCCGGGCCAGATATGTTCCTCGGTTGCGATGCTCAGTGAAATTGAAGCGGGTGTGCCAAGTCACGTCACGCAGGATCTGGTCTCCCCTTCTGAGGTCAGTGAAGCGGAACTGCGGGAACGGATGAGCGGCAATATCTGCCGCTGCGGCGCCTACGCCAATATTATTTCAGCGCTGCAGGAATACGCGGGGAGGAAGGGATCATGAAAGCCTTTACCTACGAACGCGTCAGCACACCTGCGCAAGCGGCGTTAAGTGCACAGCAGCACCCCGGCTGCCGATTTATTGCTGGCGGCACCAATCTTCTGGATCTGATGAAACTGGGCATTGAGACGCCCGGGCATCTGATTGACGTGAACGGTCTGAAGCTCGATCAGACTGAAGACACCCCTGATGGCGGGCTGCGTATCGGCGCGCTGGTTCGCAACACGGACCTCGCCGCAGACATCCGTATCCGCCGGGATTATGCTGTGCTGTCGAGAGCGCTGCTGGCGGGAGCCTCCGGGCAGCTGCGCAACCAGGCGACGACGGCCGGTAACCTTCTCCAGCGCACGCGCTGCCCCTATTTTTATGACGTGAATCAGCCCTGTAACAAGCGTGCACCCGGCACCGGCTGTGCGGCTATTAAAGGTTACAGCAGGCAACACGCGATCGTGGGGGGCAGTGATGACTGTATCGCTACCCATCCCAGCGATATGGCCGTGGCGATGCAGCTGCTCGGGGCGGAAATTGAAACCGTCAGCGCTGACGGCAGCGAGCGCCGTATCGCGCTGAACGATCTTTATCCTTACCCGGGTAGTACGCCGCATATCGAAACCGTGCTCCAGCCGGGAGAGCTGATTGTCAGCGTGGTTCTGCCTCCACCCGTGGAAGGCATCCACCTGTACCGCAAGGTGCGGGACCGGGCATCGTACGCGTTTGCACTGGTGTCGGTGGCCGCCATTATCCGGCCAGACGGGTCAGGACGCGTGGCAATGGGCGGCGTAGCCTACAAGCCGTGGCGCAGCGATGAGGCCGATGCTGAAATACAAAATGGCTTCCAGCCGGTATTTGATCGGCTGTTCAGCGGAGCCCGACCCACTGACGATAACCGTTTCAAACTGGTGCTGGCGAAACGCACGCTGGCCTCGGTTCTGGCGGAAGCAAGGGGGACTGAGTCATGAAATTTGAGACACCCGCGGGAACGAACCCTATTGATAACCTCCGGTATGTCGGGCAGCCGCTTGACCGCGTTGACGGGCCACTTAAAACGACAGGCAGCGCAACCTACGCCTATGAATGGCATGAAAACGTTCCTGGTCTGGCTTATGGTTTTATTGTTGCCGCCCCTGTCGCGAAAGGCACGATATCCGCCATCAGAACGGAAACGGCCCGCAACGCGCCAGGCGTGCTCGCGGTCATCACCGGCCGCGACGTTGAAGCGCTGGGCAAAGCGGATCGCAATGCGGCAACGCTGCTGGCCGTCGACAAAATTGAGCACTATCACCAGGCTATTGCTGTCGTCATCGCGGAAACCTTTGAACAGGCCCGCGCGGCGGCTTACAGCGTGAAAGTGGATTACCAGCCTGCACCGGGCCACTACAGCCTGGCCGCTGAGAAAGAGAACGTCGATACGCCAATGCAGGATGAACCTGACAAAAACATTGGCGACTTTGACCGGGCTTACGCTGAGGCCTGCGTGACGCTGGACGCAACTTATACCACGCCCGACCAGAGCCACATGGCCATGGAGCCGCATGCCTCTATGGCAGTCTGGGAAGATGACAGGCTCACGCTGTGGACTTCCAATCAGATGATTGACTGGTGCCGAACCGATCTGGCAGAAACGCTCAACATGCCGGTTGAGAAGATCCGCATTGTGTCCCCCTACATAGGCGGTGGATTCGGCGGCAAACTCTTTCTGCGCAGTGACGCTTTGCTGGCGGCGCTCGGCGCGCGGACGACGTCCCGACCGGTAAAGGTCATGCTGCCCAGACCCGTCATCCCGAACAACACCACACACCGGCCAGCCACCGTTCAGCATATCCAGCTTGGCGCTGACAGCAGTGGGCTGATCACCGCGATTTCTCATAACAGCTGGTCCGGCAATCTTCCCGGTGGCACCCCCGAAACCGCCGTCCAGCAGTCAGAACTGCTGTATGCCGGTGCCAGCCGTCACACGGGCCTGCGCCTGGCCCAGCTTGATCTGCCAGAAGGCAATGCGATGCGCGCCCCGGGTGAGGCGCCTGGGCTGATGGCGCTTGAGATAGCCATCGATGAACTGGCGGAAAAAGCGGGAATGGATCCTGTCGCCTTTCGCATCCGTAACGACACGCAGGTTGACCCGGCTCATCCGGAGCGTTTCTTTTCGCGACGTCAGCTGGTGGAATGCCTGAAGACGGGCGCTGAGCGGTTTGGGTGGCATAAGCGGACGCCTCAGCCTGCGCCGGTGCGTGAGGGCCGCTGGCTGGTAGGCATGGGAATGGCCACCGGCTTTCGTAATAACATGGTGGCGACCTCCGGAGCGCGCGTGCAACTGGATGAAACCGGGCGTGTGACGGTCGAGACCGACATGACGGACATCGGTACCGGCAGCTACACCATTCTTGCCCAGACGGCGGCGGAGATGATGGGGGTCAGCCCGGCGCAGGTCACCGTCAGGCTGGGGGACTCTGACTTTCCGGTATCCGCAGGATCGGGTGGTCAGTGGGGTGCAAACACCTCAACGGCTGGTGTCTATGCTGCCTGTGTGAAACTGCGCGCAGAGGTTGCTGAAAAGCTGGGGTTTGACGGCGATAACGTGGAGTTTGCCGACGGACAGGTTATACAGGGCGACCGCCGCGCTGCGCTGGCCACGGCAGCAGCATCCGGCCCGCTTACCGCTGAGGACAGCATTGAGTTTGGTGACCTTGACCAGCAATTCCAGCAGTCAACGTTTGCAGGACACTTTGTTGAAGTGGCCGTGGACAGGTTTACGGGGGAAGTGCGCGTAAGGCGGATGCTGGCAGTCTGTGCGGCCGGGCGTATTCTGAACCCTAAAACAGCGCGCAGTCAGGTGATTGGTGCCATGACCATGGGGCTTGGTGCTGCGCTGATGGAAGAGCTCGCCGTGGATGAGAAGCAGGGATTTTTTGTTAACCACGATATGGCCGGTTACGAAGTCCCGGTGCATGCGGATATCCCGAAGCAGGAGGTCATTTTTCTCGATGATGACGATCCGGTGTCCTCACCGATGAAAGCGAAAGGCGTGGGTGAACTCGGGCTGTGTGGCGTCAGCGCCGCGATTGTTAACGCCATCTACAATGCCACCGGTGTTCGTGTCCGGGATTACCCGGTTACGCTGGATAAGCTGCTGGAAGGGCTTCCCGAGTTTATATGAAGTCGGTTCCGTCAGCCCGATGCTGGCTGACGGAGCCCTAACCGTATAGCAAAGTCCTTCTGTGCAGCGATCCGTTGCTTACGCCCTGCTCCGGTTTTGCTGAACCGTTTAAACCTGCCTGTGGGCTTGCTCAGCATAGCCATCCTCTCCCTCTTCTGAGCGACCGATTGGCTTTATGGAATCAGTACGGTCGTATTTATAGCGAACGATATCGGCCATGATCGACAAGGCGATTTCAGAAGGCGTTTTACTGCCAATATCCATTCCCACTGGTGCGTGTATGCGCTCTAACTGCAGCGTGTCGAGATCACCAAAGGTCTTCAGTCGCGCTTTACGCTGGAGGCTGTTACGTTTTGACCCCATCACCCCGATATAGAAAGCCGGCAAGTTCACCGCCTCCATCAGCGACAGGTCATCAATGCGCGGATCGTGCGTCAGCGACAGGATAGCCGTGGCCTGGTGGCACCCTTCCCGCTGAAGATACGCGGCGGGAAACTTTTCAATAAGGTGAACGCCCGGATCCAGTAGAGATGCCTGGCTTGCCAGCGTTTCGGGGCGGTGTTCGCAAACCAGCGTCTCAAAGCCCAGCGCCACGGCGAAATTGGCACAGAACACGGCGACGCTCGATAACCCGCAGATAATCACCCTTGGTGGGGTTGAGAGGGTGAACGTAATTATATCTCCCTGCTGCAGGGCGGTAGTGCTACTTGCGTAGGGAATATGTTCCAGCTCCCGACAGGGATAAGGAAGCCGGATCGTCTTCCTGAGGGCGGTGGCACCGATAAGCGCCTCAGACATCTGCTTAAAGTATTCGACCGACCGGGTGCCGGCCTCAACTCTTTCCACCAGAATATTCAGCACTCCACCACAGGGCAGCGCGATGCCGGGCTCAAGTCCACCCTCTCCGTAGCGCACCACCTGGCTTGACGCCGCAAATGCCCCCTGCTGAATACGCCGGATAAAATCCTCCTCAACGCATCCCCCTGAAAGTGAACCGCAGGTTAAACCCTCTCTACTGATTACCATCATGGCACCCGGTGGTCGGGGAGATGACCCGTAGGTGCTGAGTACGGTACAGAGCCAGACTTCATGCTGGCCTGCCCATTTGCGGCCGGTTTCCAGAACCTGTAGATCAAGATTATGCATTCACCTCTCCGGGTTATTAACGCAACAGTCAGGAGCTATCCGAATCAAAGGATAACAGGATGGATCCATCTGAAACACGGCAGACATATTCACTGATTTAAAAAGCGGTCGGGACGGTCAGACTCTGGGGTGCGCAGGGAATCGTAACGCCCAAATACGCGATAGCGGTTTCGGGCAACACAATTATAGAGCGAGTCGGTGACCGCCAGGGGCATAAAACGCAGTAAAGCCAGAAGTCTCCAGGGCCAGGGCAGAAAGCGCATAATGCGGAAGATAGCCTCAGATCGTACCCAGTATCGCTGCCCGTCGAAAAGGACAATGGTATGGATGCTGTCTGCTGACATACCGATATGCTCCAGCAGCGTTCTCCCCTCGTGGCTCTGAACCGGTGCGAATCTTACGTGCGGGGGCAGGCGATGAGACAGTAAAAAACGGACCCAAGCGTTGCAGAGTTTACAGACGCCGTCATAGATAACCACCAGGTCGCCTTGTATCAGAATGGGAACGGGCTGTGACACAGTATCCTTATCGTTTTCGGGCACGGACTGGAAATACCCTGTCTGCTTTCAGGCGGATATACCCAGATCAAAGTCTAGCAGCCACGCAGTCATCCGGTATTTCGCTAAAGCTTCATGCAACACGCGTCAACCTGACCAGATCCAGTCACGCACTTCAGGTACATCCTCGCCGTGTTCACGCACATAGCGATGATGTTCAGCAATACGTTCCTGCAGGTCATCCAGTAGTTCCGGGTGGCGTTCGGCCAGCCCCGGCACGTGCAGAATGGCGGCCTGCGCCAGATGATAGCGGTCGAGCTCGTTGAGCACCGTCATATCAAATGGCGTGGTGGTTGTGCCCTCTTCGTTAAAGCCGTGCACATGGAAATTGCGATGATTATTGCGCTGATAGGTCAGCCGATGGATGAGGCTAGGATAGCCGTGGAACGCAAATATCACCGGTTTATCAGCCGTGAAAAGCGCATCAAATTCGGCTTCGGATTTGCCATGGGGATGCTGCTCCTTTGTCTGCAGCGCCAGCAAATCGACCACGTTCACTACCCGCACGCCTAACTGAGGCAGATAGCCTCTCAGTAGGTCCACTGCCGCCATCGTCTCCATGGTCGGGACGTCGCCTGCACAGGCCATCACCACGTCAGGTTCGCCCTCACAGCCTGCCCAGCGCCATTCGCCCATTCCGGCTTCACAGTGCGCAACAGCGCTCTTCATATCCAGCCACTGGGGGGAAGGCTGTTTGCCGGCCACGATGACATTGATCCTGTCCCATGTTCGCAGACAGTGATCACCGACCCACAGCAGCGTGTTGGCATCCGGAGGAAGGTAGATTCGTACAATGTCAGCTTTCTTGTTCGCGACATGATCGATAAATCCCGGATCCTGATGGCTGTAGCCATTATGGTCCTGCCGCCAGACATGCGAGGAAAGGAGATAATTCAGTGATGATATCGGTTTACGCCACCCCAGCTTCCGGCTGACTTTCAGCCACTTGGCGTGCTGATTGAACATCGAGTCGACAATATGGATAAAAGCTTCGTAACAGTTAAACAGTCCGTGTCGTCCTGTGAGCAGGTACCCTTCAAGCCAGCCCTGACACTGATGTTCACTGAGGATTTCCATTACCCGACCATCACGAGACAGCTGTTCATCGTAATTCCTGACCGGCTCCATCCATGTGCGCTGAGTGACGTCAAACACTGGCGAGAGGCGGTTCGAGGCAGTTTCATCCGGACCAAACAAACGGAAATTAACGGCGTTGCGTGTAAAAATTTCGCTGAGATAGTGGCCGAACTGCTCAGTAGCTTGCCCACTTGTGCTGCCCGGCTTGCCGGTCTTGAGCGCAAAGTCCTGTATGTCAGGTGTGTTAAGTTCCTGACGTAGTCGCCCTCCATTAGCATAGGGCGTCGAGCCCATCCTTTTAGCGCCCACAGGCGCCAACGCACGTAGTTCTGGTCTGAGTTTGCCACTCTCGTCGAACAGCTCCTGAGGCTGATAGCTGCGCATCCACGCTTCAAGGATCTGTCGGTGGCCTTTATCCTCCCGGCAGCCGGATACCGGCACCTGGTGCGCACGCCAGAAATCTTCGACTTTCTTACCATCAACTTCTTTTGGTCCGGTCCAGCCCTTAGGGCTGCGCAAAACGATCATCGGCCATCGCGGCAACGAATCAGGGGAACTATTGCTGCGGGCACGTTGTTGGATGTCTGCTATCTGATTAAAAACGGTATCCAGCGCCTTGACCATTTGCCTGTGCATATCCGCAGGTTCATGCCCGCTGACAAATACTGGCTGATAACCATAACCACTGAACAGCTGATGCAAATCTTCATCACTGCTGCGGCCGAGCAGCGTGGGGTTGGCTATCTTATATCCGTTGAGATGCAGAATAGGCAGTACGGCACCATCGCGCTTCGCATTGAGGAATTTAATGCCGTGCCAGCTCGCTGCCAGCGGACCGGTTTCTGCTTCTCCGTCACCGATGACGCAGGGGACAATTAAATCTGGATTGTCGAAGGCGGCACCGAAAGCATGTGACAGTGAGTAACCCAGCTCCCCTCCTTCGTTAATCGAACCCGGCGTTTCGGGTGCGGCATGGCTGGGGATGCCCCCCGGGAAAGAAAACTGCTTAAACAGGCGCTGCATGCCCGCAGCGTCTTCGCTGACGTGCGGGTAGATGTCACTGTAGCTGCCCTCAAGCCAGCTGTTCGCCACCATGCCCGGGCCACCGTGCCCGGGACCACATACGTAAAGCAGGTCCAACTCGCGCTGGCAAATGATGCGGTTAAGGTGGGCGTAGATAAAGTTCAGGCCGGGCGTCGTTCCCCAATGCCCGAGCAGACGCGGTTTAATGTGCTCTGGAAGCAATGGCTCACGTAGTAGTGGATTGCCCATCAGGTAGATCTGACCGACTGAAAGATAATTGGCGGCCCGCCAGTAGCGATCCAGCAAATCAAACTCGTTTGCTTCGTTAAAATTGCTCATGTCGTCCCCCGTGGCTTGCCTGTCTACTTAACCCTAATAGAGGAATGCCAATGTCGCGAGCCAGACGGATGCGGGAATCTGGACTTTAATCCTTAATCACCCCTTATTACAAACGTCAACGCAGAACCCCGTACCGTAAATGGTATGTACTCGAGCCATTTTTCAGTCTCGTTATCAGAGCTAAACCTTTCCATGAGCTATCATGGTCAGTTCCATGGCTGTCGCTGAAAGTTATGATCAACAACCCCTAAGCGTCAGCACCAAACTACTGACGCTTAGGTCCAGGACTTCACCCCCTTCACGTCGCAAGCGCCTTAAAGCCTACTGGTTATTTAATGGGTGACTAAAAAGGTCTACGAAAAGTGACTCCCCACTCTTTCAAGCGTTGTGTGAAAAAGTCGCTTGATTTAAGTCTCATCGAAGCATTTCCTTATTCTATTAAGATGAAATCTGAAGAATATAGGATGAGGTAGGCTGAATGTTAACTATCATTTCGATAGGCAGTGTACATTTCGAGGCAATCTCAACGGCTAAATGAAGATTTAAGTGGAGGAAGATTAATAACATTAAGTCGAGTAGGTTCGGCTGGAATGTTTATACCCTCCATGGAAATAGAAACTGGCTGGATCCTTAGAAAAATCTATTATTGGATGGCTTAATCTGCTTAAGCTGAAACGAAAACCAGTTCATTCAGTTAATGATATCTGACCGGCAGATTTTGCTAACGGTAATGACTGCGAGTTCAACGCAGTTATAAATCAAATAAATTATACCAGATCACTCCACCCTGGTTACCAGTTGGCAATCAACAATCTTTTGCCCGGCGGGCCTAGGATATCATCCTCTTTAGACCTGAGAAAATGAAAAAATCCCGCCGAAGCGGGCGCCAAATAAATGACAACACCAGGGAAAAACGTATCACGCTAAGGTTTGCTCTCATCCGGGAAAGCATTCATTAGCTTCTAAATACATTAGTATAAATTAAAGAGTCCAAGTGAAAACCTTAGATTTAGCTATGAAATAAACTATAAATTAAGAATATTCCTAAACTTATTAAAGCGAAGCGTTAATAGATCTCATCTATTCTTGCGCCGTCTCGCTGAAGCGCTATTCTTTTTTTGCACATTGTGTAAATCAAAATCAGGAGGTAGTTATGGAGACGTACAAAGGCGGCGCTGGTAACTTCGCTTCAGATCGTGAACGTGCAGCCGAAGCAGGTCGTAAAGGCGGTATGATGAGTGGTGGCAATTTCAGGAACGATCCCGAACGAGCCAGAGAGGCTGGCCGTAAGGGCGGAAAAATAAGCCGACGAAACAAAGCCTAAAACAAGGCGGCAATGCTGACACCTGTTTGACATTGCTGCCAGCCTTAAGGCAGATATATCTCGTCACACCCAAAAAATACAAAAACCGCGTTTCTAGAATCAGATCTCCGCAGATGGATTACTCTGTGTCTGGTTAATTCTGCAATGTAAAAGAAATCATTTCTTCCCCTGCTTCAGCCTGTTTACAGCCCCAGGCTTAAAGGATTAAGGACTGTCAATTTTCAAGATGATAACACTTAGATCAGGTTTTAATAATAGTTAAATCTTTCATGTGTGGGTTCCAATACAGCCACTTGACTGCTACTCATTTACTTCCCTTAAAGAGAATGTCATGTTTAATGGTATCCAAGATTATGTGGCAGATGACTTCTTACTAGTCTGAATCACTTGAAAAAAAACTCAGCTGCACCAGAATATTAGATGATATTAACGGAGGTTAAACATGCCCTATAAATCACGAAGTTCACTACCTGACAGTGTAAAGCATGTTCTTCCTGCACATGGGCAGGACATATACATCGCGGCATTTAACAATGCGTGGGACGAGTATAAGGACAAAAAAGACAGGAGTGATAACAGCTCGCGGGAAGAGGTATCTCATAAGGTTGCATGGGCCGCTGTTAAACATAAATATGAGAAAGGTGATGACGATAAGTGGCATAAAAAATCATCTTAAACAAACAGGTTAATTTAGCATCAAAAGAAATTGATTAACTTGAGGAGCATTATCAATGGAATAGAATAGTCTTCATTTTTGGTTCTTCATGGCATGCCATGTAAGGCGTATTATCAAGATTGAGTACATGCTTCGCTGATCCTACCCACGTAATGTGGACACGGCCCTAAGCGAGATTCAGATTTTCAAATTGTTCCGGGCTGAGTCCCCCACAGGCACTGTGGCGGCGCCACCGATTGTAATCACACTCGATATAATTAAACACCGTCGTCCGCATCATTTCCCGGCTGATAAAGCGTTCACCGTGGATACATTCGACTTTCAGTGAGTGGAAGAAGCTTTCCGCACAGGCATTATCGTAACAACAGCCCTTTGCACTCATGCTACCGCGCAGGTTATGCCGCTTCAGCAGCGCCTGATAATCCGCTGAGCAGTACTGCCCGCCACGGTCGGTGTGAACGATGACATTTTCCGGGCGCTTACGTCGCCACAACGCCATCTGTAGCGCATCGCAGGCCAGCTGTGCCGTCATCCGCGATGACATTGACCAGCCGATAACAGCACGTGACCACAGATCGATGACGACAGCCAGATATAGCCAGCCTTCATCAGTACGTAAGTAGGTGATGTCACCCGACCATTTCTGGTTTGGACCGCTGGCGTAAAAATCCTGCTTCAGCAGGTTCTCCGACACCGGCAGGCCATGCTCGCGGTAACTGACCGGGCTGAACTTCCGTGAAGCTTTCGCCCGAAGCCCCTGACGACGCAGGCTGGCTGCCACGGTTTTCACGCTGAAGCGGTAACCCTGAGCATGCAGTTCATCGGTCAGGCGCGGTGCGCCTTAGCGCTGTTTTGCCCGGTGAAAAGCCTCGTGCACGGCGCTGTCACAACTCAGACGGAACTGCTGGCGTGAGTTTGGCCTCGCACGCCGCTGAGCCCACGCATACCAGCCGCTGCGGGCCACCCGGAGGACGCGACACATGGCTTTGATGCTGAACTCAGCCTGATGTTTTTCAATAAAGACATACTTCATTTCAGGCGCTTCGCGAAGTATGTCGCGGCCTTTTGGAGAATGGCCAGCTCCTCGTCCCGTTCCGCCAGCTGGCGTTTGAGACGGGCATTTTCAGCAGCGAGTTCATTTTCACGCTCAGAGGATGAGAGCTGTTGCTGCTGTTTACTGCGCCAGTTATAAAGTTGCGATTCATACAGGCTGAGTTCACGGGCTGCGGCAGCAACACCGATGCGTTCAGCGAGTTTCAGGGCTTCACTGCGAAATTCAGGGGAATGCTGTTTACGGGGCTTTTTGCTGGTTGATACTGTTTTTGTCATGTGAGTCACCTCTGGTTGAGAGTTTACTCACTTAGTCTCGTGTCCACTATTCGCGGGTAGGATCACGCTTACTATAAATTTATTTTTTAAGCGAAGCCCCAAACAGTCAAAAAAAACCCGCCGTAGCGGGAGCAAATTATTACAGGGGGAAATTCATTTTAAAATTCAAATTAACCGTAACATCTTAAGTTGTAACAGACCATGGATTTAACGTTAAACCTTATATATCGAAATCGCTTTGAGATGATTCCTGGGTAATTTGAGTTAAGTAGGGTAATGCTTCACTGGAGTGCACCCTTTTTCGTAGACATTCGCTGTCCTCAGCGAGAACTCTAGCTCACTCCACTCCGCGTCATGGTAGCTGATCACCCCATAATCTCAGATACAAGGAAGAGCAACGCGTCTTGGCTCAAAGGTGCTCGCTTAACTCAACTAACATTGCGTGATGAAAACGTGTTAACCGCTCATCGCCAAGGCAGAATTCATCCATGCGTAACCAAACTGCATACATGGTTTCATTTCCGCTTGCTGGTGAACAACTGATTCGCCGTATCCTTAATGACCTGAGACGCACCACGATCGCCTTTTGCCATTGATGACATAAACGCCTTGGCTTGCTTGAAGGTGATGTGTGGCGGAAGCGGGGCAACTTCCGGATCGGTTTTAACTTCCAGTACTACCGGCCGGTCAGCACTGAGTGCCCGTTGCCATGCGCTGGCAAGCTGATCGGGATTATCGACGTATATGCCTGACAGCCCCAGTGATTCAGCAAACTCCGCGTATTTCACATCAGGCAACTGTTGCGTGGCTTCAAAGCGCGGATTACCCTCCATGACGCGTTGTTCCCAGGTCACCTGATTGAGATCCTGATTATTGAAAACGCAGACAATCAAACGGCCATCTGGCCACTGCTGCCAGTATTTCTGAATCGTGATCAGCTCCGCCAAATTATTCATCTGCATGGCACCGTCTCCTACCAGCGCGACAACTGGACGTTCCGGATAGGCAAACTTTGCTGCGATGGCAAAAGGCACCGCAGCTCCCATACAGGCCAGCCCACCGGAGAGCGTGGCTCTCTGGCCCTGCTTCACGCGATAATCACGAGCGAACCAGTTGGCGCAGGAACCCGAATCAGACGTCACGATGGCATTATCAGGTAGCTGGGGGGACATTTCCCAGACTACCCGCTGCGGATTGACAGGGTTGGCAGGCGCCATGGCCCGTTCTTCCATCTGTTTCCACCAGTCCTGAACCTGCACAGCGATGTCTTCCTGCCAGCTGCGGTCTGTTTTTGGCTCAATCAGTGGCAAAAGTGCGCGTAAGGTTTCCGCGGCGTCACCATGGAGATGAACTTCACAGGGATAGCGTAAACCCAGCATGGCGGGGTCGATATCAATCTGCACGGCTCGCGTCTGTCCCTCTTTGGGCAAAAATTCTGTCCAGGGAAAACCGCTGCCAATCATGAGCAATGTGTCGCAGTTCTGCATCAACTCCCAGGAGGGTTTGGTGCCCAGCAAGCCGATTGAACCCGTCACGAATGGGGCATCATCGGGCAGCACATCCTTACCCAGCAACGCTTTTGCCACACCGGCACCCAAATGATTGGCCGCCTGTACCACCTCAACCGCAGCATGTCGTGCCCCGGAACCAATCAGTATCGCGACCTTTTTACCGGCATTGAGGACCTCTGCCGCCCGCGCAAGATCGTCTTCATAGGGGATGATTTTAGGTTTCTGATAACCGCTCCCCGAGTGGGTAAATCCATGAACATGAGGAGGTGACTGCCATTCCTCATCCTGAATATCTTTCGGAATGATGAGCACCGCTACCCCATTTTGAGCTTTGGCGATGCGGACACCGCGATCAACAAGGTGTCGAACCTGCGCCGGAGCGGCAGCTTCCTGCACAAAATTGGCCACATCCGCAAAAATGCGATCCAGGTTCATCTCCTGCTGATAACTGGCGCCTCGCGCCGTCGCTTCAGCCTGTCCGGCAATAGCCAGCACTGGGGCATGGTCCATCTTTGCATCATAAAGTCCCGTCAAGAGATGTGTAGCACCCGGTCCGCCGGTGGACAGGCAGACGCCAAGCTCCCCCGTAAACTTTGCGTGACCTGCGGCCATAAAGGCGGCCATCTCTTCATGTCGCACCTGGATAAATTCGATACCCTCGCCTTTCTCGTTCGCACGCTGGATAGCACCCAGCACGCCGTTGATCCCATCGCCCGGGTAACCATAAATGCGTTTCACACCCCATTCCTTAAGACGCTGGACAAAAAAATCACTGGTTTTTATGCTCATTGTTTTTCCTTATTCGGTCATGCAATCCGTGAGGATAGTTTTTAAAGGAAGGGGCCAGGTGCAACCGTGGAAGTGCGGTGGATTCGCTTTATTTCGCTACCCTTGATAGATGAATTTCAGGCGAACATTGCATGGTGAAGCACAATTTTGTGTTCAGGACATGAGTGGCCGCAATGGCTGGCGGCCAACTGTTAAGCTGCAGAGCACCCTTAAAACTCAGGCCGCATTGAGGATTCTCAGCGCTTCACGGTTAAACGCAGGCAGATCCTCTGGCGTTCGGCTGGTGACAAGTTTGTCATCATCCACAACAACCTCTTTGTCATAAAAGTCAGCGCCCGCATTACGCAAATCAATGGCGATAGCTTTAACGCAGGTCATCTTGCGACCGCGTACGCCGTTGGCACTGATAAGCAGCTGAGGTCCATGACAAATGGCAAATACAGGTTTGCCGCTGGCGACAAACTCTTTGGTGAAATTCACAAAACGATCGTCACCGCGCAGGGAGTCAGGTGAATGGCCGCCTGGCAGAAGTAATGCGTCGAACTCTGCAGGACTGACGTGATCAATATCTCTGTCGATTTTGACTTCTGCTTTACCCTGCTTACCTGTGACGGTTTTCCCCGCTTGCATCTCAATGGTCACCACCTCGTGGCCTGCTTTAGTATAAGCATCGGCGGGTGAGGTGAATTCGGAGTCCTCGAATTCATCGGTGATCAGTACCGCTATTTTCTTACCCATCTGTCTCTCCTTGCTTTGAAAACGCTGTGCGCTTGTGGCTCGGTTAATCCATAAAGCCTGGTCGCCATGACGTAAAAAACAAGCCAGGCGGTGGCAGTGATGCAGATGAACCTGTGAAAGTTAAAAACATCTGGCTGCAGAGACAGCGACAGCGCTATTTCATAACCTTTTGTTTGAGCGAGTTTATTTAAAGGTCGCGCTGATGTTTAGCACGTCATAATGTGCAGTTTTTTATATTATTTAGATGTTTAAAACGTGAGTGAAACCGCCCTAAAGTGCCGATTAAAAATTCCTCTGCAAAATAGTCACTCAAATGGGTTCATTGCTGAAACTGGCCGTCAAGTGGATAAGTGGGGAAAGCGCACAAGAAAAATGGAAAGTTTATACTCAGGCGTTATATTGAAAAGTGTGCTCCATTTTCCACTGTAAGGGTAATCAAGGATAAGGAATTCCCGCTCTGCTTCTTCCCGCTTCGGCGGGATTTTTTTTCCTGTTTTTCATCTCGCTGATAATTAATGCTCACCTCGTTTAACCAGTCAAGCAACCCAAAATAAAATTGGTGGCCTTGTTATTTAATGACTACGCTGAACTATAACATCTGTTTAAAGCTGTCGGATAATTATCATAAATTACCGGAGAAAGATCATGGCCGAACCCTGGGTAAATGATGGTGCAATCGTAACAGACTCTTATCGTGGCCTTCCGCTGAAGCGTATTTCATGGAGTGCTGTATTTGCAGGCGTTATCGCTGCGCTTATCGTTCATATATTATTAGGTTTACTGGGCACTGCTATAGGCGCATCCGTCATCGATCCTCAACAGGAAAATAATCCTCTTGAACACATTGGTACGAGTGCGCTGATATGGACAGGGATTAGCATGCTGCTGGCCATCATTTCAGGCGGTTACGTCGCAGGTAGGCTGGCGCAACGTGAAGGGGCCCTGCATGGTTTACTGATGTTTGGTGTCAGCACAATCATCACCCTTTGGCTTGCGTTTAGCCTCGCTACTAATGTCATCGGCGGCGCATTTAATATTCTTGGAGCCGGAGCGAGTGCTTTAGGAAGTGGCGTATCGGCCGTAGCGCCGTCTATTGGAAACATGGCCAAAGAGAAGCTTCAGGAAAATAACATTAATCTGGATCAGCTTCAAAATGAATTACAAACCACCCTTCGGCAGACAGGCAAGCCCGAACTTCAACCGGATAAGCTTCAGCAGGATGTCAGTAGTGAGGCCAATGGCGCAGAAAATCAGGCGAAAGCGACGGCACAAAACCCGCAAAATGCTGACAATGACATTGTGAACTGGGTCCGCGGGGTTATTAACCGTCATTCAGATACGCTTCAGGCAGCAGATCGGGAGGCGCTCAAGAACATCATTAAAGCCCGTACCGGCAAGAATGACCAAGAGGCTGAACAGATCGTAAACCAGACGGTTGAGAGCTACCAAAAGGCTGTGGCACAGTTTCAACAGCTGAAACAACAGGCCGAGCAAAAAGCACGTGAAGCTGCTGAAAAAGCCGCCGCAGCAACAGCTAAAGCCAGCTGGTTTACCTTCTTTGTATTAATTATCGAGGCCGTGTTGGCTGCTGTATTCGGACGGATTGGCAGAAAAACTCAGCCTCATACGGTTCTCACCACTGAAAGACCTCTCTGATATCGTACTCTTCTTCGAAAATTGAAGTGATGTTCCTGCCCAGCCCTGAAGAGCACAATTCTCAGGGCGAGTACGGGCATTATTTTGCGCGCTACATCTCTTTTAGTAGATCGCTAAAAAGTAGTTTTTAAATTGATTTATCGCCTCGCTTATTATTGAGCCCTGGAACGAGGAGTAACGCTTCACTTTAGTGATTCGACTATCAACTGCCCTCCCTCCCCTCCCGATTTTCTTATTTAACCCAAGCGGTTGCTGACATCCATTTAATCGCCGTCAATGCGTCATTTAAATAAGCGTAACGTGAGTAATATTGTGGCCGAAAATGGTCGATGTTTGTTTTTGACCTATATTTAGTGGGGTCAATAACTGCTGGAAAAGGAACAATACAATGTCGAAGCCAGGTAAAAATAAAGAACTAACGCATCGGGCCCCATCTAAAGGCCCGGAATCATCGCAGCCTTCACTGGGTTCTCTGGCACCTGCAGATGGGTCACATCAACCTGCAGCAGAACCGACACCACCGGGAAAACAACCTACAGCACCGGGAAGCCTTAAGGCGCCTGGAACGCAGAATCCTAAATTGAATCAACTTGAGGAGCACCGTAAAAATGGTGCTGATCAGTCACTCACGACTAATCAGGGAACAAGGATTGCCAATGATCAGAACTCTTTACGCGCAGGTGAACGAGGCCCCACTCTGCTTGAAGACTTCATCATGCGAGAAAAAATTACGCATTTTGACCATGAGCGCATACCCGAGCGTATTGTGCATGCACGCGGCTCGGCGGCGCATGGATACTTCCAGCCTTATCGTGCGTTAAGTGACCTGACCAAGGCGCATTTTCTGTCTGACCCGGAACAAATCACGCCCGTGTTTGTGCGTTTTTCCACAGTTCAGGGCGGCGCCGGTTCGGCTGACACCGTGCGCGACATTCGCGGGTTTGCCACTAAGTTTTATACCGAAGAAGGTGTTTTTGATTTAGTGGGTAACAATACGCCGGTGTTTTTCATCCAGGACGCACATAAGTTCCCGGACTTTGTCCATGCAGTGAAGCCGGAACCGCACAACGAAATCCCGCAGGGGCAATCGGCGCATGACACCTTCTGGGATTACGTTTCTCTGCAACCCGAGACCCTGCATAATGTGATTTGGGCGATGTCCGATCGCGGAATTCCGCGAAGCTATCGCACAATGGAAGGTTTTGGCATTCACACGTTCAGACTCGTAAATGCAGAGGGTAAAGCAACCTTCGTCCGCTTTCACTGGAAGCCTGTTGCAGGAAAAGCCTCTTTACTCTGGGATGAGTCGCAAAAACTGACCGGGCGTGATCCTGATTTTCACCGACGTGATCTGTGGGAAGCCATTGAAGCAGGTGATTTTCCGGAATATGAGTTAGGCCTGCAGCTCATTCCTGAAGAGGATGAGTTCAGGTTCGATTTTGACATCCTTGATGCGACCAAACTGATTCCTGAAGCGCTGGTGCCGGTAGAAATTGTGGGCAAGATGGTGCTGAACCGCAACCCGGATAATTTCTTCGCGGAAACGGAACAGGTGGCATTCCATCCAGGACATATCGTGCCAGGTCTGGACTTCACCAATGATCCTTTGTTGCAGGGCAGACTCTTTTCCTACACTGACACGCAGATTAGTCGCCTTGGCGGCCCTAATTTCCATGAAATTCCCATTAATCGCCCGGTTTGCCCCTACCACAATTTCCAGCGGCAGGGCATGCATCGCCAGGATATTGACACGAATCCGGCAAATTATGAGCCTAACTCAATCAATGATAACTGGCCGCGTGAAACGCCCCCGTCCGCCAAAGGTGGCGGTTTTGAGAGCTATCAGGAGCGCATTGAAGGGCACAAAGTACGCGAGCGGAGCCCATCTTTTGGCGAATATTACTCGCAGCCAAGGTTGTTTTGGTTAAGCCAGACGCCTGTCGAACAGCAGCATATCATTGGCGCCTATTCCTTCGAGCTAAGTAAAGTCGCCCGCCCCTATATTCGTGAGCGCGTGGTGGACCACCTCTTAAATATCGACATTGCATTAGCACAGGGGGTAGCCGAAAACCTGGGGATTAAATTAACTGAGAACCAGTTGAAAACGCCCCCCGCTCCAGAGGTCAACGGCCTGAAAAATGACGACAGCCTGAGTTTGTATGCGGTACCCAGTGGAGATATTAAAGGCCGCCAGGTTGCATTGCTGTTAAGCGATGGCGTGAAATCGGCCGATGTTCTGGCGGTTTTGCAGGCGCTGAAGGCTGCGGGTGTGCACACAAAATTGCTGGCAGCTCACATGGGACAGGTTCTGGCTGATGACGGTTCGGTATTGCCGGTCGATGCGACATTTACCGGACTGCCGTCGCTGACATTTGATGCGGTGTTTGTACCTGACGGTAATATTGATGCGCTGCTGTTAAGCGGGGACAGCCGCTACTTTTTACTGGAAGCTTACAAGCACCTTAAAGTCATTGGCCTGAGCGGAGAAGCGCGGCGATTCAAAGCGCAATTTGTATTGAAAGACGATGAGGATGAGGATGGCATTGTAACGGGTCAAAGCTCAGACAGCACCGTGCTCAATACCTTTATCGATGCAATGAAAGCCCATCGGGTCTGGGCGCGGAGTCCAAAAGCCCTGTCCGTCCCTGCCTGATTTCAGGAACACGAGTAACATCCAGCGCCAGATTTCTGGATGTTACTCATCTCCTGTACAAAACAGACTCGATTTGAACTCAGAAGAATCCCTCCGCGTAAGCCCCTCATGTGCGGATGTAGCGAAATAAAAGCTCATGAAATAATTCTACCTTGACAGAGCTAATGCGCCTAAAAAGCAGAAATGTCATTTGATTTATAGAGTGCTGATGCAGAAATCATATCGTAGGGAGCAGATGATAATTAACATGAAACTAGTTTAATCTTTGACTGCAAAATTGACATCAATTAGTACTGACTCGCAGATAAGTGCGAGGTTATTATCATTATGAGCGATGTAGATCAGGGATTTCATCTCAAATGAAAATTTGTCATAACTTAACGTTTTCAAGACTTTTAAAACACACTCAGTTGTGTTTTAATTTTAATATACATGCTGTAGGGATGCACCCCATTTATCTCACAGTGATTAATTTTTTAAATCCTAATCCGTTTAGATAAAAGATACCAGGAGATATTCATGAGTGATTCACTGAAGGCATTAAACAATATTCGCACGCTGCGCGCGCAGGCCCGTGAAATCGCGCTTTCCGATCTTGAAGAAATGCTGGAAAAATTCTCTGTTGTCGTGTCTGAACGCCGTGAAGAAAGCAGTGCCAGTGAGGCTGCTGCCCGAGAGAAAGAAGAAAAGCTGGCCAAGTATCGTGAGCTGTTGTTGAAGGACGGCATAGATCCGAATGAACTGCTGGGCTCAATGACACCTGAACGCAGAGTTCGTGCAAAGCGCGCTCCGCGCCCGGCTAAATATAAGTATGTAGAAGATGGTCAAGAAAAAAACTGGACCGGGCAAGGGCGGACACCGGCAGTAATCAAAGCGGCAATTGACGGTGGTAAGTCATTAGACGATTTCCTGATTTAAATACTTTGACTGTTTAATTCGAAGTAAAGGTTGCATCCAATAAAGTGGGGCTTATGCCCACTTTATTGATTTTTGTATTCGTTTGACCCTTTATGTGCAGATATATGAAGATAAATGTCCGATATTCTTCCCAGCCATTACGGTAGTCACGGATGTTGAATCCTTTTCTTGCTGCTTATGTTGTCATTCTTTCATGAAACAATTGAGATATTTTATTCGGTGGTACGCTTTGTTTCTTCAACTGAAAGCATAAATTTAATACTTGCGGGTCTTATAAAGTCTGTCGCATCAGCGGCGATGGTTGATGGTCACAACAACTCTATTCTGGTGGTCGGCAGTAGCGTGTTTTTCTATGCTTTAGGTAACGCGGCCTTCCCGATGACAAACTCGCTCCGGGCCTGAAAACGATGGAGCCAAAGTCATGAGAACGCAGAATAATTCAATCGCAACACGCTCTACCCGTATCTTCTTGATGATGCCCCCTTCGTTACACCGTTTATTCCGGATTCGATAACAGAGCTAAAACTCTTTTTCTGATTTCGTCAGCATTGTCTTCTTGACCAGGGTGATTGAACTTCACCAGGGGGGCCGAACTTTTCTCTGGTTCGTATGAATTGGCCAGCAAGCCAGGGTCACCACCCATCTTATCTATCACTGAGGACAGAACAGTGATGGCAACCTTAGATGCATAAAGATCGAGATGTAGGTCATTAATAGCCTGCTCGACGATTCCAATGCGTTCATTTATGTCAGCCATTTGATCTCCTGAAAGTTTGGGTAAGTCGATTTCAGTCTGAAAGCGTAAACATCTCTTTAATTCTAGCTCATCTAGAAAAAGAGGCTCTCATGGTCCTGCATCTACCCCATCGCAGTAAAAAGAAACCAAGCGAAACATATATCAGGAAGTATATACGAAGCGGTAAATTTTCCAGGGCCCAAGCGTTTTATCTTTACCTTTATTGTTGTCTGCCACGTATTCAATCTGGGGAGCGGGCACATAAATCCAGCCTTCAGAAATGACCAGCGCATCGGGTGTTATCAGCTTTTCATCCTGAACAAGCGTCTCCAGCCTGCCATCAGGCAGCAGTTTATCAACCGAACGTTTCTCCACATTTGAGAGATAAATAGTTCCTGCAGCATCGATGGCGGACCCACCGACAGAAGGAATATCCGCTACTTTTCGATACGCCTCTCCAGTGCATCGTTACTCAACCCGGTATCGTGTAATGATGCGGTGGGGATTCTGTAGAGGGGACCCGTCGGCGTCGCATAGTAAAGCCATTTGCCGTCAGGACTGACTTCAATAACATCAATGTGCACGCTGGGCCGTTTTCCGTTTTTATCCTCAAGAATTCGCCCCCTGTAACCTTTCTGGTCGATTCGTTCGGGTTTGCGCAGCAGGCTACTTCCAGACAGCCTTCGTATTGTTTTACCGGAAATTAGGTCGTGAATTAACAAACCACCCAGTCCCGAATCTGTGACGTATACATAACGCTCGTGTATACGCAGGTGTAATAGCCCCCGTTTGAACCGGAAAAGCCTCCCGTTTCGTTCTATATTGTAAGTTCACTCAGAACAGAACCCTAATCACGCTATGACTCATCGAAAACATGACCGAACAGGCCTGATTGGATGTGCCATCGGAACCGCTGTCATTGCCCTGGCTGCAAAAGGGCTCCCCATCAGCAGAGAAAATATTCTTTATGAGCTTGAGCACATGAAGGCTTCAACAGGAGATTTGCCAGCTAAGGCGATAACTCAGGACGCCGCTAAGTTGCTGCGTAAAACGCGCTGTGGCTGAAACGCAAAACTGGCGTGCGTGGCATGCTCCCGGGAAACGGCAGGCAATAGGCTGCCTTGCTTGCCATTCACCACAGAGATTCAGGAACGAAGATAACGTTGCCACTCGTGAGAAAGCACAGTTTTTATCTTCTCAAATTTTAAAGTTCTCTCAACATTCAGGATACAGGGATGTCAAAAACGCAGTGGATTCTGAGTCAGCTGACGCGACAGTTGTGGTTCCGAAGTACGCTTTTTGCTGTGCTTGCCGTTTTAACGGCGCTGGTCGCCATCGGCATTAAATCTTTTATCCCTGAACCGGTATCCGGCATCATTGGTACCGATGCCGTGGATAAGATCCTCGGCATTCTTGCGTCCAGTATGCTGGCTGTCACCACTTTCTCTCTGAATATCATGGTGTCTGCATATAACACAGCCAGCAGCAGCGTGACGCCGAGGGCGACCCGGCTGCTTCTGGAAGACCGCACGACGCAGAACGTTCTCGCTACCTTTATAGGCTCCTTCCTCTACAGCCTTGTGGGTATAGTGGCACTGGGTATGGGCGCATACGGTACACAGGGTCGGGTTGTCCTTTTCTTTGTCACGCTGATGGTTATCGTCATGATCGTCATCACGCTGCTACGCTGGATCCAGCATCTCGCGCAGTTCGGACGAATGGCGGAAACGTCCCAGCGTGTAGAAGATGCGACGGTAGCGGCACTTGCAGCCTGGATAAGGGATCCCTGCATGGGATGCTCACCCTGGCATGGCGAGGATGTTCGCAGCACTGATATCCCCCTTTATCCAGACTGCGTGGGTTACCTGCAGCATGTCGATCTGCAGCAACTTTCTGACTTGGCTGAAAAGCACAGCACATGGCTGTACCTAAATGCTCAGCCTGGCGCCTTTGTCCATTTAACGTCACCATTACTGTGGAGCCGTCAGACATTGTCCCCGGAGCAGTCAGGTGAACTGAGAAAGGCTTTCACGGTGGGAGAGCAGCGATCGTTCGATCAGGACCCGCGATTTGGGCTGAGTGTTCTGTCGGAAATCGCCTCGCGTGCGCTTTCACCCGCCGTAAACGATCCCGGAACGGCCATCGACATCATTGGCCGCGCTGTCAGGTTGTTCAGCCAGCCAGAAGAGGCAAAAGGCGCAGACACGCCCCACTTCCGGCTTTTCCTGCGGCAGGCTGATGTCAGCGACCTGTTTGATGATATTTTTACGCCTATCGCCCGTGATGGAGCGGCCCTGGTTGAGGTACATATCCGGCTACAGAAGGCGCTGATGGCGCTGGCGAATGTCCGACCCGAGCGTTACGGAACGGAGGCCCGGCGCCATTCCAGACAGGCACTTGAACGGGCAAATCAGGTTCTGACTTACAGTGGCGATAAACAGATCCTGGAGAGTCTGGCCAGCGAGTTTGCTGAACCGTCCCCCGGGAGCAGCACCAGCGGTTAGCCCCTGCAGCAGGCTGAAAGAAAGTACAGAACTGGTCAATTAGCGTTCGCTTGCTGGCGTAAGGGTTTTACTGTTCCATACTGATTGTTACATTTAGACTTCATTCAATCTGTACAGGAACGTTATGACCTCTCCCGAATCCGACCTGAAGGCCAAACGGAGCCATATCAATCCGCCGGTATTTTTCACATCCGCTGCGCTTATTTTTATCCTGGTGGCTTTTGCCGCCCTTTTCCCAGAAAAGGCTGATATTCAGCTAAGCGCACTGCAAAACGCGCTCTTTGCTAACGCCAGCTGGTTTTACATTCTTGCTGTTGCGCTTATTCTGCTGACGGTCGCGTATCTGGGGCTCTCCCGGTACGGGGATATAAAGCTCGGCCCCGATCACGCCGAACCCGACTTCAGCTATCACTCGTGGTTTGCCATGCTCTTTTCAGCCGGTATGGGCATCGGGCTGATGTTTTTTGGCGTGGCGGAACCCGTGATGCACTACATGGCACCGCCTTCCGGTTCGCCTGAAACGGTGCAGGCAGCAAAAGAAGCGCTGCGCATCACGTTCTTTCACTGGGGGCTTCATGCCTGGGCTATTTACGCCATTGTGGCGCTAATACTGGCCTTTTTCAGCTACCGCCACGGACTGCCGCTGACGCTTCGCTCTGCCCTTTACCCACTTATCGGTGACCGAATTTACGGCTGGATGGGGCATGCGGTTGACATCTTTGCTGTGATCGGAACCGTGCTCGGCGTGGCGACGTCGCTGGGCTACGGTGTGCTGCAGGTGAACGCGGGACTGAATCACCTGTTTGGCCTGCCGGTCAATGAAACCATGCAGGTGATCCTGATTGTCGTCATCACGGCGCTTGCCACGCTTTCTGTGGTGTCTGGGCTTGATAAAGGCATTCGCATCCTCTCCGAGATCAACCTGAGCCTCGCGGTGCTACTGCTCATCCTCGTCGGTGCGCTCGGTCCGACGGTTCTGTTGCTGAAATCGTTTGTGGAAAACACCGGCGGTTATCTTTCAGAACTGGTGACGAAGACCTTTAACCTGTATGCCTATGAGCCTAAGTCAAGCAAATGGCTGGGCGGGTGGACGCTGTTTTACTGGGGCTGGTGGCTGGCCTGGTCACCTTTTGTCGGGATGTTCATTGCACGTGTATCACGAGGCCGAACCATACGTGAATTTGTCACCGGTGTACTGTTTGTGCCTGCGGGGTTTACGCTGCTGTGGATGACCTTTTTTGGCAACAGTGCCATCTGGCTTATCATGCAGGAAGGGGCAAGAGACCTGGCTGAGACCGTTCAGTCTGACCAGACGCTGGCGTTATTTAATTTCCTGGAGCATTTCCCGTTCAGTTCCGTGCTGTCGTTTATCGCCATGGCCATGGTTGTGGTGTTTTTTGTCACGTCCGCAGACTCGGGGGCCATGGTCGTTGACACGCTGGCCTCCGGAGGCACGGATCAGACCCCGGTATGGCAGCGTATATTCTGGGCGGGGCTCATGGGCGTGGTGGCCGTGACGCTGTTGCTTGCCGGTGGCATGAAAGCGCTTCAGACGGTGACTATCGCCAGCGCCCTTCCCTTCGCCGTGATTCTGCTGATGTCAATTTATGGCCTCATGAAGGCGCTTCGGGTCGATGCCTGGAAGCGTGACAGCAAACAAATCGCGACCATTGCGCCCACGGCTGCCCGCAACCCCATCCCATGGCAGCGCAGGCTGCGTAACATCGCTTACTTCCCGAAGCGTTCACACGTGAAACGCTTCATGGCTGAGGTGATCCACCCCGCGATGGAAATGGTTGAGCAGGAGCTGGCAAAACAGAACACCGTTTCGCACACCCTGACCGATGCCGATGATGGGCTGCACTTTGAAGTTGATCTTGGCAACGAGCTGAACTTTGTCTATCAGGTCAGGCTGCGCTCATACATGCAGCCGGCCTTCGCGCTGGCGGGCATGTCCGACGCGGATCGGGATGAAGAGCACAGGTACTTCCGCGCTGAGGTTTATCTGAAAGAAGGCGGTCAGGACTATGACGTCATGGGCTGGACGCAGGAGCAGATCATTCACGACATTCTCGATCAGTATGAGAAGCATCTTCACTTCCTGCATATTGTTCGCTAGTCACGAATGTTATCGATAAGAGGCGCTGGGCGCGCCTCTTTTTTCACAAAAAACAAAAGATGATTGATGAGGCTTTTCACGATCGCCAGAAAAAGCGTGAACACAGGATGAGCACCGGATAGATTTCCAGACGCCCCATCAGCATCGCGGCACACATCAGGTATTTAGCCGTGTCGTTCAGCGTGCCGAATGTTGATGCCGTCTCACCGAAGCCAAGTCCCATGTTGTTGATGCAGGCAGCAACGGTGGCAAAGGAGGTCAGAAGATCATAGCCCATCATGTTCAGAAGCCAGACCAGAATCACCGTCACCGAAACATACAGAAAGAAGAAGCTCCAGACAGAACGAAGCACCCGGTCACTGACCACGCTGTTGCCCACCCGGACACTGAGGAGCGCGCGTGGATGCGCCAGCTGATGTACCTCTTGTCGACTCTGACGAAAAAGTACCAGGAAACGAAGCGCTTTAATTCCACCGCAGGTTGAACCCACACATCCGCCAAAAAAACTGGCGATTAACAGAAAGATGATGGTATGTGAGGGCCAGTTAGCATAGTCGGCTGTCGCCAGACCGTTATCCGTTATCATCGAGCTGGTCAGGAAGAAGGCATGGACCAGGCTGTCAGTAACGTTATACATACCGGCATGCCAGATTTGCCAGGCTGTGATTAGCACGATAACCGCCACAACCGTCAGGAAAAAGCGAAGTTCTGCATTATTTCTGAAGGGTTTGAACGTCCGTTTTATCAGCGCCATATACCAGAGGGTGAAATTCAGCGCGGACAGCAGTGAAAACACCCCGCCAACTATTTCAGCAGCATGGCTTTTGTAGAAGCCGAGACTTTCACTGTGGGTGGAAAATCCTCCCAGGGAAACCGTGGATAACCCATGACATACAGCATCAAAAATCGGTAGACCTGCTATCCAGTAAGCCAGAGAGCAGCTGACACCCAGGGCGGTATAAACCAGCCAGAGGCTTTTAGCGGTATCTGCAAGGCGGGGAGTGAGACGCTCTTCCCTGAACGGACCGGGCATCTCGGACTGATAAAGTTTCATTCCACCAATGCCCAGCAAGGGAAGCACCGCCACAGCGAGAACAATGACCCCCAGTCCGCCAATAAAATTCAGCTGGGCACGGTACAGGAGATAAGCTTTCGGGAGGGAACTGACACTTTCAACAACGGTGGCTCCCGTCGTCGTAATGCCTGACACGCCCTCAAACATGGCATCGGCGAAACTGAAACCCAGCGAATCATTCAGCCAGAAGGGCATGGCGCTGATGATCGAAAACAGCAACCAGAAAAGCACAATAATGATGAAGCCATCCTGAGTGCGCAACTGCAATCCGGGAGAACGGGTCATGACCCACACCCCCCCACCTCCGCTGAAGAAAAGTACAAACGTTGATAAGAAATCCAGGTAGCTTCGATCGCGATTAAACAGAGCAATCAGAGCCGGCACTAGCATCGTGAGGCTGTAAAGCATCACCAGAAAGCCACAAAGGTGGATAATGACCCTCAGTCTGGATGGCGCGTGCTGAAAAATGTTATCCACGGGAACTCCCGGAATGCAGGGATGCAAGCGAATTACCGGCCAGGCAGAGACGACAGAACAATTATGCTACCTGCTCACTCACGCGACGGAGTGTCGCCAGTTTCAGAAAAATCAGCCCGGCAATCGCCGACAATAATGAGCCTGCCAGTACACCGATTTTAAGCTCACTTTGCAGAACGCTATCGCCCGGGAAAGCCAGACCTCCGATAAAGAGGCTCATGGTAAACCCTATTCCACACAGAATGGCCACGCCATAAAACTGGATGGCCGTCGCCCCTTCAGGCAACCGCGCCATTCGTAACCTGATAAGCAACCATGAAACGCTGGCCACGCCCAGTTGTTTACCTACAAACAGCCCCAGTGCGATGCCCACCGGAACGGGGGAAAAGATCTGTTCAGCAGAAATGCCCTGCAGATTCACCCCGGCGTTCACAAAGCCAAACACCGGCACGATGAGGAAAGCAACCCAGGGCGAGAGCCTGACTTCAAGGCGAGTGAGTGGGGAAAATTGCGCACGAGCGCTGGCGGAGTGCGGAATGCAAAGCGCCAGAATGACGCCAGCCACCGTGGCGTGAACGCCGGAGTGATAAACGAAATACCACAGTAAAATGCCAGTGACCAAATAAGCAGACAGCGACTTCACCCCTGATTTGTTCATGATGATCAGGCATAACGTAACCATTGTGGCTCCTCCTAGCATCATCATACTGAGGCTGTGAGTGTAAAAGGCCGCGATGATGATCACCGCACCCAAGTCATCAATGATAGCCAGTGCGGTCAGAAACACCTTGAGTGAAGGGGGGACTCTGTCTCCCAGCATGGCGAGCACACCTAGAGAAAAGGCGATGTCAGTGGCTGAGGGGATGGCCCAGCCGTTCAGAGCCTGAGGATTGTCCTGATTAAAAAACATAAAGCAGGCCGCGGGAACCAGCATTCCTCCGAGTGCTGCGGCGCAAGGGAGGACGCGTTGATCCCACTGTGAAAGCTTGCCAGAGAGCAGTTCACGCTTAATTTCAAGGCCGACAAGCAAAAAGAAAACGCTCATCAGCACGTCATTGACAAGCTTTTCAGCCGGCCATCCCCCCACTGAAGCGTGGACCAGTTGATGATAGACACCTGCGGCGGCAGTGTTCTCCATGACGACTGCAGTAACAGAGAGCAGAATGAGCAATAAGCCAGGTGCCAGCGGGGAATGGAACAGTTTTTTCATAAAACGTTATCGTCCGGATGATAAAAAAGCGCACCTTACCATCTCTCCCCATGCCCTGCCATCACGACCAGAGGTGAGGTACGATGTCTGGTGATCGTCTGCTGGAGTGTTGTGTTTCGGTCCAGATACCCCTATCCATCACCAGAATGACGCTCAGAGAGATAACTCCGGATGAGGTTCACCGAGCCCGCGATTCGATTTCAGACATGAAATTCTTATCCGGATGAGAAATAGCAGAACATAAAACGCTTGTGTTAAGTCTGAGCACCGATTCTCTTTGATATAAAATTTTTAAATAGTCTTAAGCGATTACTCTGCCGCCAGGAAGAACTACTTCATTGAAAATTCATATTTTCTTGCTAGCCTTAATATGGTTTTTATGAGTTCGGGCATTTTATGAGGAATACATGATTGAGAAAATAGTATCTTATCAATACCTTCAGGATAAACTTTTAAATCCTGATATCTGGCTAATGGTTGCTACAATTCTGATTGGTACCATAGTTATTTACGTGATACTCAGGAGCGTTATTCAGTTCTGCTCACGGCGTATTTCTCGCTATTCTGAAGGCCGGAATATCAGACTGGCTGGCGTTATTGTCGAGTTGCTCAATCATACCAGTCAGTTGTTGTTGCTTATATTTTCATTTTTAATCTCTCTCAAATTTATTGACCTGCCGGATTCCTGGGAAAATGCCGTTGGGCACGGATGGTTCCTGGCGCTGTTGTTCCAGCTCGCGTTATGGACAGATAGCGGTATTCGCCTCTGGTTGCAGAGCCTGCTGCGCGACCCGCTACACATCCGCAATCCCGTCACGACCGTAATACTCGGCGTACTCCTCAGGATCATGCTGTGGGTCGTAACCTTCCTTGCCATATTGTCCAACATGGGCATCAATATTACCGCGCTGGTGGCAAGTCTGGGGGTCGGGGGGATTGCCATTGCTCTGGCCATTCAGACCGTTCTCAGCGACGTTTTTGCCTCACTGGCCATCGGATTTGATAAGCCCTTCGAACACGGGGATTTTATCGTCTTCGGCAATATTGCGGGCACCATCGAACATATTGGCCTGAAAACCACTCGTCTTCGCAGCCTGAGTGGCGAGCAGGTCATCTGTTCTAATACTATTCTGCTGCAGCAGACGATCCACAACTACAAGAGAATGCAGCAAAGGCGCATCGTCTTTAAATTCGGGATCAGTTACGAAACGCCGTCTGAAAAAGTGCGTCAGGTTTCAGGGCTGGTGGGGGATATCATCTCCTCGGTCAACGCGACTCGATTCGATCGCGCGCATTTTCTGGCGTTTGAAGATTCGAAGCTGACTTTTGAAGTGGTGTACTTCGTGCTGGACGCTGATTACAACAAATACATGGATATCCAGCAGGAAATCAACCTGAACCTGATGGCTGCGCTTGAAGAGCGGGAAATCAGCTTTGCGTTCCCAATCAGGCACATTGAGTTACGCGGGGAAAGCTTATCGTCATTACTTTCAGACGATGACCGTTCGCCCGATAAAAGCGCTGAGGCCAGCTGAGCATATAATGAATGGAAGAGTGTCTGTTCGAACCTGGCATCTCAGAACAGGCACTCAGCACGACAGTCATTCTGTTGCTCATGATTTGCAGAGTGCCGATGTGCCGCTTTACTTTTTATCTGAATGACGTACAGGGACCGGAACCCGTTTTGATGGCGCAAGGTTATACAGCCTTCTTCTGAGGACACATTTGGGACAGGGCGTCACTTTTCTGGCCATTCCTCTCGCAATATCGAGCACAACTCTGAACTGCTCGTGTCTGCCAAGCGGAAGCATGGTTTCTTTATTTTGCAGATAGATCTTGCTGGTAGCGTTGTGTAAAAAGCGGAACCCCTTATCGTCTTCAGCAGGACTGAGATAATAGGTGAACTTCATAATGGCTTCTCCTCTAAGATCTGAATCTGGGCTGCAATACATTAAAGTTGCTAATCATTTATAATGCAGGCTTACTTTCATAGTCAACAGGAGTGGCAGTCAGACCGGGCTTTTAAGGTGTTTTCAAAATTGATGTCGGAATTTCACATTAGCTTTTATCGATGGGACGGGCTGATAAGTCTCTGAATCTATGAGCTCATTAATATAACCGGCGAGACACCCTTGATTTACAGTATTAACAAAGAGATTCAGACAGAAGCACCATCGAGTCGTACGAATGAATACCGGGGATTATGACGAGCATTAATGCTCAAAAACCACGCTTTTTCCGCTTCTCATGCATCAGGGAAATTTTAGTCTATTATCTAAATGTCTCTTATTACTTCCCTGTGATATGGACCTGCTCTCATTGGAAAAATGTTTGGCACAGGATCGTGCCCAGCCCGGTAGCCACCACTGCCGGGCTTTTCTTTACTTCAGTTAGCCCACACAAGCTGCATTTGAGAGATTAAATATAAAAGTCTCGGGGTACATTGATACAGATATGTATTGTCGGAGTGGCTTTTCCTTTGCCTGTATGATGTTACTGCGGTGGAAATGACGCATGGCTCGAGAAGAAGCGGTTTAGACGCAGTACAAACTGCCACGCCGTGGGCGGGTTAAATAAATACATATCAGCCGCATTATCCTTGCCTCGAGCCTGCTTGCAAAATACAGGTAACCGTCTTGACTGCATAAGCTGTGGCTTATATCATATACTTTATAAGCTGTAACTTATAGGGCGTGCTATGTGGACGGTTGAATTCGGGAACCTTTTTGACGCCTGGCTGGAAGAACAGGAAGAAGGTCTGCAGGAGAAGATACTTGCGGACCTGCTGAATTTGCAGACTTACGGTCCGTCGCTGTCCCGGCCTTACGCAGACACTGTTAAAGGGTCCCGGCACAAAAATATGAAAGAGCTGCGCGTGCAGTACGCGGGGAAACCGGTTCGAGCATTCTTTGCATTCGACCCGATTCGCCGGGCAATCATACTTTGTGCCGGCGATAAAAGTAACGATAAAAAATTTTATGAGCGCATGATCAGCATCGCTGATGACGAGTTCACTGCGCACCTGAAAACGATGGAGGGAAAGAAATGAGAACGCTGGACAATGCAATTGCCGCACGCTCTCCTGAGAGCCAGGCACGCATCCGTGAAATTGCAGACGAGATGATCCTCGAAACGGGCTTGCAGATGATGCGTGAAGAGCTGCAACTGTCGCAGAAAAATGTGGCAGAAGCGATGGGGATCAGCCAACCGGCTATCACGCAGCTGGAACAGCGCGGGAACGAGCTGAAGTTAGCAACGCTCAAGCGCTACATTGAGGCAATGGGAGGAAAACTCAGCCTTGATGTTGAGCTGCCGACTGGCAAACGTATCGCTTTTCACATCTGAAACAGACGTCGATCAACTGGCCCAGTTCAGGGCCAGTTTCTTTATACGCCCAAAGTTAGCTTTCAATTGTGCAACTGAAATACGGAAGCGCTGGCTGGCGTAAGGCCATACATCGGAACGACTGCTGTGTGCCCAGGCTGTGTGAAAACGATTTAAGCTTGAGACGTGAATTCAAAAGATGCTGACACCAGCGTTTTTACTTAAAATCTGCATCCTCTTTCTATGCAAATTTTCTAAGAAATCGTCCAAACGCGTGACTCTCTGTCAGCAATCCGAGTTTTCACACTGCCTGTGCCAAAAGCGGACATTGCATAATGAATAAAGTACGACTGACGGCGTGTACCAAGATTATTAAAGATGCTTTAGCTAGATTCTTTTTAAGGTGATTTTGGCTCCGATGATAATCAATATCATTCCAGACAACATGCTAAATGATAATTTCTCTCCCCAACCAACATAACCAAATAAACCAGCGAATATTACTGACAGGTAAGTCCAAGACACAATTTTATCAGTTGACGCATACGAACATGCAGTAGACAGAAAGTATTGTGCGAGAGTGGTAACCACCCCAAGCATAAATAGCAATGGAAGAAGTGAAAGACTAAATGAATCCCATACCCATGGAAGAAATACCATCGAATATATTAAGGTATAGAGAGAAAAGAAGAGCATTTGGCTAAAAGGGGTTTCTGTGTCTGACATCATCCATATGGTGATCGTTGCGGCACCGCCCATTACTCCAGATATGATGCCTGATAAATCACCACCATTGATGCTATGTGTCGCCACGCCACTGGTCATCGCCACACCAATGAATCCGATGATAGTTCCTATCCAAACATAGCGATCTGACATTCTCTTAAGTACCAGCAGTGCAATGACTGGGACAAATATTGGTGATGTTTGCTGAAGCAATACTGCAGTGCTCAACTCAGTATGTTTAACAGCATAGAAGTAGGTAATCAATGCACAAAAGGTAAAAAATGATCGAAGTGCATGGAGGCCTTTCCTTTCAGATTTTAAGCTGAACTTCCCAGACACCAGACCAACAAAAGATACAAGAATAAAGCTGAACACATTGCGCCAAAAGACCAAGGACAAAATATCCATTTTGTAAGAGACATATTTGACAATCATCCCCGCCAACGCAAACATTAATGCAGATATCGTAATGTTACTAATAGCCTTAAATTGCATCATTTACCATCCTGAAAAATTCAATTCAAATCAACTTCTCAAGAATAACTAAAACTTTGGCTAAAGCTTAGCACCTAACTGACGCACTGACCGGTTCAATGGTGAACAAGACTTCGTAAGGTCCGTGATGCCCTGTACATTTCCGCTGTTCGCTCATAGCTGCCACTTGATGGGCATCTTCCTGTCATTAAACGCGGGCCAGAAACCCGCATCTGGATGCTTTCCCCTTTCACCTTTGCACGAGTGCATGACGATATGAGCTAAATTCAATCGCCGTACTCTATATCTGACAGATCAGAACACCGAGGCATCGCAAAGTATTCATGGCCCGGATTGGTCGTAATGCTAAAGGGTACGCCTGCAATTGTAGAGCCTATCTGAACATCATCCCGGTCGATCTTCACATCGACTGAACTCAGGCTATATTGCCCAAATCTACGACTCTCCTTGCGCGTAATATCTTTAACCACCGCCGCCACGACCTGCTGTGGTGTCACAGAAGGACAGGCTTTAAGATCGGCCTGATATGTTAGCTCAGCGTCAATATAGATAAACGCAACCAGCCCCAAAATGCCCGTCGTAATACAGCCAAAAATTAGATAAAACAAACGCATCGACTCATCCTTGTATTCCCAATCAGCCCTAAATCAATAGTATTGATTATCATTATCACATATCATCCAGCGAGCCTGATAGATCTCGATAAGCGCGACAGCAGACCGCGGGTAATTCCTTCGGATACTGGTGTAACGTCGTTGAGAAGTTTATAAGCGGGTAGCAATAATGCCCGCTTTTCCATCACCATCACTCGTCCTTTAACAGGCGAACTCAGGGAAGTGACAGGCGTCAAATCGCCATCAGTGCATCCAGTCCGATATTGAGAAGTTCCCGGGGAAGGGAGTATCCAGAACACGATGTCTCGCAACAAAAAACGCCACTATGGCGGAAACCCGGCCCAAAGAAAGCAGGTGCCGAAAAGCTACGGCCCTTTTCTCACTTACCTCCGTAGCGTGACGTTCATAAAAAATATGTTAATCGGGTTCATTTATCCCGGAATGATGGCGATCCTGTTTTATCAGGAGCAGTGCCCTGGCTGGTGGTACGCTACGCTGATAGTGCCGATCATACTTTTTCCCTTTGCAATCATCGCCATCGAGCGCATTGGACTCCTTATTGCCCCAGCCCGGTTGTGGCAGAAATACCACCAACTGGAAATCCGCCACCAAAGCACACTCTTAGTCCTTTATTACCTGCTTATCACGTTAATGGTATTGCCGCTCGCTATGATGTATTTCATCTGGCTTCGCTCCATGAATCATTCGTCCTGAATTGATACCCTGAGATAAAGCCGTGACTGGAAGTTGTTAAGGCTGTTTTAAATGCCCGCACCTCCGAGGCGACATCTGAATTTAGCCATTACAAAAACGATGGCGTAGTAAGTGATCAGAACCTGATCCTGCAGCCTGTCAGAATGGATGTCAGTGACTGAATAAACATGGCCAACACAGTACCCCATTGGATGGCTGATTAATAACAGTGTGGTCATATCAAAAGCATGAAACTGGTCGCCACAAATGACGGCTACACGAGACTCTCTATGAGGAGAAATCCAGAGAACGCACTGGCAATAAGCCAGCCATCGTCATCTTTACGATGTAGAGCTGTTCAATAAGAACGGACTTATCGTTTTCCCTGATAAGCTGTTGCTCGTCTTTTACTCACTGAAGACAAAAAGGATTGTGGTCTATGTCCGTAACATCTTCCGTTTCATCATCAGACGTAGACTTTTCAAGGTTGGCCGCTTCTGACGTCACTCAGCACCCATCATCAGGGGAGGTTGTGTAAAAAAATGCCCGCGTGTGCGGGCGTGGCATTAAAGCTGCCTGAAATCTCGTAAGTAACGCGCGCTGTATGAAGCGACACACAGAGTGTGGAGGTTTATTTTTACAGAAATATTTCGAAACTGGTCATACGACATATTTATCATACTGCGTTTCTAACACCTGCCGTGCTGGATTACGGTCTCTAATGTCAGCCTTAAGACCATTTTTAGCGGAGATTTAAAGGGGAATTTTGTAAGAAGCATTCCACCATACCAAGGGGATTATGCTGTCTTTTCAGGCTTGAGACAGCGTACTGGGGGCGGATTATTTTGCCGGAAAGCCAGCCTTATGTGACTCCGGCCTGCCAGGATGTGCTGATGGGAAGAGCACTGTCAGGTGTCATCAGGGGTGTACCCCACCACGAGCTGGAGGGTCCGACGCAATGTGTCAGCCTGATGAGCATCATGGCTTGATTCCAGCGCGTTAATCAGGCTGAGTATGATGGCTTTATTGCTTACACGACCTTCATTCGCTAACAGACTACGGATGACGAATCCAAGTACCGCAGCTTCTTCTTTCAGTTCGCCACCCGCATTTCGGAAGTGCTCTGCCAGCTCGCGATCAGAAATAGGGCTGAAAATATCATCTGGCATCTGCATCTGAGTGTTCCCTGCACCTGAGGTCAGTTGATTATATATCGTACAGAATAAGTTGGGGTCAGTGTTTATGCCTATTGGGGGAGATCTTTAAGCCTGCAAACTGCGAATGCACATAGCCGTCTTTTTCAACTCCTTTACGGGGCACGGTGGCACCTTCAGCCTGGCTCTCCCTGATTTTCGCGAGGGCCAGTGTTATGAGCGCCCCTCTTTCCGCATCTTCGGCAACTGAGTGCATCTCGTTCAACTGAACGATAAGGGCGCGCAGGTTAACGGGCCCGCCCTGCTGCAGCAGAGCGAGAGCTGCTTCACCAATGATCTCATCGATTGCCTGTTGCTGATTACTGCTCTTCATGTCTGTCTCTGGTTACTGCCTGAAGCTGTATTTACGTGATGGAATTAAATGTTATGCCGAAACCGTCGGAAGTGGTCAGTCAGGACTGCACGTATGGATGCGTATTAAGGCATGACGTTCAATTCTGAACTCAGTGGCCTTATCAGCCTTCGCGGTCAAAAAGCAGGCCGATCAGTTGGTGATAGTGATGCTCTTCTTCAGAACCTGAAGCGAGTTCAGAACGGTGAAGCAGTTTGGTGCAAATGGACTTACGGTTCAGGTTTCGGCCTTCCCTGAGGATCTCCACCACAATCTGTCCGAGCGTTTCCTGCTGGGAAGGCAGGGACGCTTTACTGAAGTACTGAGCGATTGCTTCAGAAGAGTTCGGAGCGAAACTATTCTGGCGCATAAGTTAATCCTCCAAAGAAAGGTCAGACAAATGAATGAAAGTTGTACGGCTGATCCGAAATTTGTACAAAAATATAATAAATGTGCATTGTCATTTTATTTGCAAAAAGTGCGGTAAAAACGTCCTTGTTTCGTCTGAGTTGCTGATAAACAGGCGAAAGGTGCTGAAGTACTGAGTTGATCTGAGACAGCCTGAGCCGATGGTATCCAGAATTGCTGGTTGTACAGCCCCACATCTGGCCAATGTTAATTCCCTCCCTGCTGAACCTGGTGGCAACAGTCCCGGCATGGAACATATTGCATTCCGACGGGAGCGGCCTTAAGGATTCATCCTGGAATTATTCTGCGTGTTTACAGGACCGAAATAGCTGCCAGGCTGAAGGTTTCAGCGAGCATTCAAGGAGGCGGAAAGTGAAAAAAATTACGTTAGCAGCGGCAGCGGTATCAGTAGTCCTGTGTGGCGTTTGCTCTTTTGGCGCGTATGCCGGCGTCTTTGGTTAGTGTCTCAGTTCAGTGCCGGCAACACGAAATTTCCAGCCGGTCACTGATTGCCCTCGCCTGCCCTATTTAGTGCTTACCCCGGGCAGTGCCCGTATAAGATCGCAGCGTGAACCCTTACACGTGTAATTGAGTCCGTAGTGCCTTCTTTAAATGCAGGTTTGCAGTCTGCGCTGGCTGGTTGCGGCGTTCTGAGGAGCCAGCAAGACACAATTCAGCCGCTTCGCATGCATTACCAGAACGCTGGGCTATTATCTGAAGGTCTCTTATTACTTCCCTGTGATATGGACCTGCTCTCGTTGGTAATGTCTGGCGCAGGATTGCGCCTGGCCCGGTAAGCTACGACTTCCGGGCCTTTATTTTACTTCTGTAACGCCCGGTGTTCGCCGTTCCTCAGCAATCTTGCAGCATCTCTCGCGAAAGCTTTCGTCTGGAGGTCGTCAGATGAAGCTGCAATCCTCTCGAGCTCATAAAGTATGTTCGCTTTATTGATCTCCGAGCCCCTCGCTCACAGTTCAATAACTGCGGCCCCGACAGCACACCCAATCATTCCTGCCCTGTATGATCTGGTTTCGTTAATAGTACGGAAGTGCGGTATCCCTATGTAATGCATAGGAAACCACGTTACATCCGGTATTTACTCAATAAAGGGAGCTCGAATCGATGAAAATTACGCTTAAAGATGAAACAGGAGCCGCAGAATCACGAGAGGTGTCATCGCTTGTCATCACGCTCAGCAGTGGGGAGACCATTGAGATTGGTGAAGAGAGCCAGAACCGTCCTTCTCATCTCGCTGAGGGGGTGACGGTATGGGGGGGCCGTATGCCAGAAGAAGGAGCGTCGATGGAAAAACTCAAAGCGTCAACGCGCTTGCTGGGTATCTATCCCATGGCAGCCAACATGATACATGTTTTCCCCATCAGTAAATGATTGCTTCTGATTAGCCAGGGCGCCGGTCAGGACACCTTCCTGCCCGACCGCCGTTTAAGCAGCGGCCTTTCAGGCGCATCGAAGTCAGACGGTCGCAGACGAAAGAACGAACCCGCAGCTAAAACTGACAGCCACGAAGAATCCAGTAGTTACAGCATTCATTATCACAGCCTCCACTGATCCGGCCCTGCGGGCCGGGCGGCGGCGGCTGGTCAGTGGGGGCAACCGGGGTGCAGGTACGGCGCGGGTCCGGGTTGAGAGGGGCGCGGAGGTTCAGGTCCGGCTCGGTGCTTGAAGTTAACATGAATAATATTGTGTGTTGTAACTAAGGTGATACTGCCCACCGCCTGCCGGTGGGAGCTACCTCTGGGTTTGGGGTTTCCGTTTCGCTGTAATTAATGGATGTGTATTTGTCCACGCCGGCGTCATGCATGAAAACCTTCTTTATTACTTTGATTATTTCTTTATGACGTAAGTCAGGACTGTCTTGCGCGTAGCCGTGTCTGTATTTGCCTGTAGGAGCAGGATACTGATTGCGGATAACTGTGGTTAAAAAAGGTGGCGCACGGGCTGTGGCCACTTTACATGTTTCAGGAGAAGCTAATCCCGGCTTGGCTGTGAGCATTCTGCGTCCGCCACGATCGCCACCACCGCCAGTTAAGGCGGTTAAATTTGCAGGAGGATGTCAGTGAACGATATCTGGTATGTCGGGCAATACAGGTTCGTAATCAAGGCCGAGATCCAGCTGGCGCAGGCATTTCCACACCTGGCGGTCAAAGTCATGAGGTGAAAGATCCCGCCATGCGTGGGCAGGACGGGCGCGTAGCAGCTTGGCCATTGCGTTGCGCCGGTCATCGAGAGGAAGCTTGCTCAGTCTCTTGCGTCGCTTCTGCTTTGATGCTTTTTCCCTTCGGCTGATAAGCGTGGCCATACGCATGTGTTCATACCACCGCCGGCGCGCGGCACGGACTGAAGTTAGCGTTCCCGGCTCGATGATGCCGTCAGCCTCGGCAGCCAGGCGTTCATTACGCTCTGCCAGAAATTTATTCATGTCGATGCTGCACAGCTCCCAGAAACGATCGGTCAGGACGATATGGCGTGGCATGCAGTAGCCTGTCGCCGGGTCCATTTCCAAATCTGGCCGCTCAATCAGGCCGAAGCGCTCCCACTCTTCGAACAGTCGTGACAGTCTGCAGGGTTCAACGCGGCTTTCGGGAATGACATCTCCCTTCTCATCCTTGGGGCTCAGATCGTCAGCCAGTTTGCTGCAATTGAAGGTCACTACGGACGTGGCCAAATCCGCACGCTGAATGCACAGCGGCCACATGGCGTCATACAGCGCCTGTTTCTCGGGGCGAAAATCGCGTTTACGCCCTGCTGCCTCGCGCAACAGAACAAAATACGGATGACGTGACATGCGCTGGCGAAGCATCATTTTGCCTGTGCATTTGTCTTTTACAACAAGCCGGCTCATGGCGTGGCCCATCTGGCCAGGAAGACGTTTATAACTCTTTGGCGCAAACCACTCTGGATTAGAGCATTTGCAGGTTGTGGAGTGATCGCCGCGATGGCGATTATCGGGCCGTGAAGATATGTTGAGAACTGTGTGCTTATGCATGTCCCCCGGCGCTTATATTGCTCGGGAGGAGTACGCACAGATTGAATTGTCTTTTTCCTGGCATAAAACTATACTCCCCGCACAGGGCAATAGTCCTGTGCAGTTGTATGGAAGCCCCGGTAATCTAACCTGTCGCCAAACTAGAGAGATTATCGGGGTTTTTCTTTTCTGATTTGGTCCTGCCGCCTCAGATTCCCTGCCACCTTGCGGCGTGGCCAGCCATCAATTCTAAACTTTCCGTAATCTATCACCCACTCATGCTTTGAGCAATAACGTGAATGATTCACGTACCTCTTTTACGCACGAGTTCTTCACGAATGAGCCGCTCAAGGAGTTCAGACTGTGAAATACCCTCATCCTGACAAAGACCAACGAGAGCATCTTTTACCTCGTTCTCAAGGTAGACTCTGAGCACTTTATGCGTCTCACGCATTCTTGCCTGATAAGCTTGCGTGCGTTCTTTATCGGAAGCTGGATTTTTCCGATCGCGCGAGTTTTTCTTAGCGGTGGATGATGTTACTGAATCGCGGGCGCTCATGCTCGTACCCTGCTGCAAAATAAGACTTTCCGCAGAATAGCATAAGCCAAATCAGTAATATGCCTAATTTACGCTAACAGAAAAGCCACTGGCGAAAGGCTCATCTGTAACTATGAAAAGTGAGTAATGCGGATCAGTATGGAAGTTGGTAAGTGGTACCTTCATCCCAGCGGGACTGCCAGTGCTGCAGGTAGCGGCTGGCCAGTTCCGGCATGTTTTCAATGAGCAGCGCATTTTCGCTGTTACGCCGGGCAGCTGCCCGGGTGTAGTTATAGCTGCCGGTTTCCACCGTCCGCCCGTCTGCAACGATAAACTTGTCATGCATCGCGGCGTACCGGCCGTTCAGACGAACCGGAATATCACGCGCAGTAAGCAAATTTATCGCCGCCCGGCTGCTGCGGTTCTGATTCGCTTTCTCATCGAGCACTACGCGCACATCAACGCCGCGCATTCTGGCTCTTATCAGCGCCGCGGCTACCTCAGGGGAGGTGAAGCTGTACCCGGCGAGACGGATGTCAGACTTCGCGCGATCTATGATCCCGAGAACCAGCGCTTCAGCGCCGCCCTCGGGGGAAAATCCCGCGCTGACGCCGGACGCGGCATAAGCCTCCCCTGCTGGCACAAACGTTATCAGACCGCTCAGAAACAGCGGCAGAACAAAAATTCTCATGGATTTCTCCGGGGGTCGTGAGCGTGCCGGATTCATAATCCTGGACGCGAGGGACCGGTCAACCGCAGGGCGGCAGGCCGTTAATTCAGTCAGGTTTTCCTGTCACCAGCACGTTTAAAAGGCTCAGATCCGAGTAGGTCTGCCTGACCAACTGCACGCCGGTAAAAAACACGGCGACGTTCAGAAGCGGCAGCAGGCTCAGGCTAACGTCATGCAGGGCCATACCCGCTAACGGCGGCAGGATCAGCGCGCTTACTCCAGTGGCCGCCATGACGGCCGTCAGGTTTCGCCCGCGCACGAATCGCCAGTTTTCCCGCTTCACCAGTTGTGGATGCAGTAGCAGCGTGACCGGCATCATGCCAGGGCGCGACTTCATCTCCCGCAGGCGCGACGTATCCACCTCAGGCAGCCTGTGTTCAGCCACAAAGCCGCTGATAACGTCATCCACTGCCTGACGAATTCCGGCGGAACAGTGCCCGTCGCTGCCACGGCTCCACCGGCGTAACAACAGACCCGGCTCGCGGATTTCCGACAGCCAGGCGAACAGCATCATCAGGGCAACGATCGCCGTCGCGGCGCCAAGCATTACAGTCATAGCGTTTACTCCATCGTTTTCTGGGATTTCTGGCCAAACTCCGGCTCAGGCTCGCTGCGCTCATGGCGCATCACGTTGACTTCGTCGTTCATCATTGCGCGGTCGTCCCGCTCCGGCGACAGGTCGTAGTCGCGGTAGTCGAATGTCTCCTCTTCCTGCAGTTCCGCCAGCGCCGCAGCCAGCGCGGCTTCGCGTTCGCTGTCTTTGTCCTCTAATGCCTCACGGGCTTCATCCTGCACCGCCGGCTCCGGCTCTTTCTCCTCCTGGTCCAGGGCGGCCTTAACTGCTTTCTCCAGCGCCTCGGCTTCTCGACGATCCAGCTCTTCGCCCCCGGATGCATCTGCCGTTGCCGCTGCAGCGGCGCGGCTGCTGCCCGGGCGTTCACTGTAGTCAGCAGCGAGCACAACCGGGCTTCCCGTGTTGTCCTTCATCAGCTGCAGCGCTGCCGCTAAATCTGTCGCTTCAAGCACCTTTCCGTGCTTTTCGCCGCGCTGCAGCACGATGCGGTGACCGTCCGCTGCCCCTTCATAGTGGGCGCCTGAAAAATCCACCTCCCCGCCTGAGGGCGATACCGGAACGTGGAGGTTCCCACGCTGGCGGCCGTGCTCATTGATCACCGGCCAGAGCATCTCCGGGGTCTTACCGGCCATAAAGCGCGCATCGGCCGTCAGGTCCCGGTCGACACGGTCCGCCAGGCGCGTGCCGGACACCGGCAGGCTTTTGTCCCACACCTGCATCTCGCGGTCCGCGCGCACGTCCTCCGCGCGCATCAGCACGTCATGCACCGTCTGGCGCCGCCCGCTTTTACTCTCCACCTTCGTTGCCCAGCCGGACAGGTTGTCAAAATAGGTCTGCACGTGCTCCTTTGCCCTGGAAAGCTGTACGTAGGTGCTGTCCAGCGCCGCCATCCGCCCTCTGGCACCCTCTTCGCCAAACAGGCCAATGAGGTACTTAACCGACGCGCCCTGCGAGCTGTAGGTGGTGACGGCGTAGCCATAGTCCATGTGGCGGTCGGCATAGTGCGCGGTGGGATTGAATGACAGCTGCCGGTCACCGGTGTCGAGCAGAATGGTTCCCTCCTCCGTAATGCCTGACACCACTGCCATGTCGCTGGCACGTACGTTGCGGTCACGATCCGTTGCCGTCAGGCGGATTTTCTCGCCCGGGCTGATGTCCCGCGTGACCTCCTTAAACACCGCCACGTCTTCCTTGCGCAGCTCCGCGGGTCTGATCCAGCGGTCTGGCGAGCCATCAAGCCCGGCCATGCGCACCACGCCGCTCTCCTTATCCGTTTCTCCCACCCGGAAATACTGCTCGCCCCGGCGCATCACGTTATCCACCTGCGTTTCCCAGAACGCCTGGCGGCCCAGATCCGCGTTGCTGTTGTTCACACGCACGAGCAGGGGCACCGTGACGCTGTCACCCAGCGCGCCCTGCGTCTGTAGCCGGTCGTGCACCGCGCTGTTAATAGCCTCGCGGTCGGCGTTGAGCTCCGCCACTATCAGCGTATGGTCGCGCGCCTCCGGCGTCCGGCCTGCGTAGTCATCCGCAATCATCCCGATGAGGTCTGGTTTTTCGGGTTCCCCGCCGACACTTGGCTCCCCGGCTTCCCGTGCCAGGCTGTTGCCATCGATGGTGCTGCTCTCCGGCACCCAGGCACTGTCCTGACGCGGCACGCCGAGGGGGCTCGTATCTGCCGTGATGCGCACCGCCTCGCGTACGTTCCCGGCAATAACCGCCTCCACGGCGGGCTTAAGCGCGGGGATCTGACGCACGATTTCCTTCATCACCGCGACATCGGCCGCGCTGCGCTCCAGGGCTAGCGCAAACGGCGCGCCGGACTCCAGCGACTTCAACTGGTCCCGGTCGCCGCTCAGCACCGCCCGGCCGCCGCCTTCGGCGATCACGTTCATCAGGGAGGCCATCTGGGCATTGCCGTTCATGGAGGATTCGTCGATGACGAATACGGTGTTGCGAAAGTCACGCGCCTGGCCGGCGGCCTGCCACTGGCTGCTTTCGCTGAGGAAGCTCGCGATGGTCTGCGCCGGGATACCCGCGCCAGACAGCTCGCTCACGGCGCGGTGCGTGGGCGCCAGCCCGCGAATGTCCGGGCCGTCTTCTGCGGCGGAGAGCGCTGTAGCTACGGTGCGGAACTGCGTGGTTTTCCCCACGCCGGCATAGCCCTGAATGGCGGTAAAGCGATCGCGGGTGGTCAGAATGAGGTTACCCGACTCGCGCTGCCCGTCCGTGAGACCGGCGGCTTTCTCATCGTTCAGACCGGTTGCCAGCAGCGGCTTCACGCTGTTTTTTCCTTCGGCAATGTGGCGCAGAATCGACACCTCGTTTTCGAAGTTCTCGCGTGAAATGTACTTCCCTGCTGCGCCCTGCTCCGCGCTGAGCTCAAAAATTTCACCGCGTTGCACCAGACGCGACAGCTCCGCCTGCGCACGCTCAGGCGAGACGCTGCGGTCGGCGTTGATGACGCCGGCCAGCGCCCGGACGCCCGTGAACGTCACGTCCGTACCGGTGGCGGTCTCAATGGCCAGCCGCATAGCGCGTTCCGCCTGCGACATCTTCCGTGAAGCCAGCTCGCGAAGCGCACCGGTCAGGTCACTGTCATCCGCGAGCGACTTGATGCCCTGCGTCACGCTGACCACCGGGCGGTTTTCCTCCAGACGGCGGTTGATGGTGGTCTCGTCCAGTGGGGTGAAGGCAATGACATCCGAGCCGCTTCGGCGCAGCATGTTCACGGATGCATCGTTGACCTCCTTGCCTGCCAGCACGGCTACAACGCTGCCTTCAGTACGACGGGTGGCGCCAAAGGATTCCGCGTAGGCGTAGTCCGCATAGAGCGGCGCGTTGCGGTCGAGCTTTACCTGCTCGCCCTTTGCGTTCTCCAGGGTGATGACGTCCTTAAACAGCCAGCGTCCCTCCTTCACGCCGGTAACGGTCAGCCGCTCTCCGCTGCCGGCACGGCTTCCAAGATCGGCCGTGGCACGCAGCTGCTCACCCTCGCGCAGTTCCAGTTTTTTCTCCCGAAACAGCCGGTAATGGCTGTCAATACTGCTGATGCTCACGCCCTGCGTCTGACCCTTTTCGTCTTTCAGGGTCAGCAGGTTGTGGCGCTCGCTGACGCCGGTGATGGTAAATACCCTCTTCTGACCCTGGCCCTCGTGCTGCTCCAGCACCATGCCTTCCCGGTATACGCTGCGATCGTTGCGGGTGCTGGCATCCAGCCATACCGGCACCCGGACTGTAGCCACCCCAAGCACCCGCCCGAGCTGCCCGTCATCGGTCAGGATTTCACGGGTGCGGGCCGTGAGCTGGTCGCGGGCGCGGGCATTCCCTGCCTGCAGCGACACCGGCCGCCCCTGCGCTTTTTCCTGAGCGTAATAGCGCGCCGCCACGCTGAGTCGGTCTTCAACCGTATCCTTCTGCACCATCGTCACACGCACATTTTCTGTCTTCGGTGAGGCGGTGAACTGCTTTACGCCCGCCGCGCTCAGCACCTCTGACGCAAATCCCGCCGTGCGCCGCGCGTGGGTATCGGTCACAAGCGTCGTACCGTCGTGCTGCGCCGCCGTTTTCAGTGCGTCATGGAGGCCGGAGGTGCTGAAGCGTTCGGCTTCCGCAACCAGTACCAGCGGGCGTACAGGCAGCTCAGCGGTTTTCATCTCCTCTCCCGTCAAAAGCATCACGCCCGGCCTGTCACCGAAGGTGACCACCTGACGTTTTCGCGCAGCGCCGTCGGCGGCCACGACGATCAACGGACGTTTGCTTTCGCTGGCCATCGCCATGATGCTGCGGTTGAGGTCACTCATGAACTGCGTGCCGCCGCGCACGTCAATCAGTGACACCGCGCGATCGGCGTCGGCAACCTGCGCCAGCACGCCACGCTCACCTGCCGGCGCCTTAAGCCCACCCTGCTTTTCCGCGAGCCCACCGGCCAGTTGCGTCAGGCGCGCCTCGTCACGGACGTGAGCGGCAGTAGTGAACAGCGTCTGGTTCTTGTCCACGGCGATAAGCGCACCGCGTCCGATGGCGTTATCAATGGCGCTACGCGCCTGCCCGTAGACGCCCGGGGCGACGGGCACGTGATTGAGCACGCTGGTCATCACGTCGTCGTAGGTCACGCGCACGCTTTTTGACGACAGGCGCTCGATGGCCTCACGCACTGCGCTCTCCAGCACTGGTGGTGTGGCAGCCTTTTTCTCCTGCACGGCGCTTTCGGCTTCACGCTGCTGGCGGCGTTCCGCCAGCTTCACTCTGAACGTATCAACGTCAAAGCCGGTGTCCTTCAGCACCGACTGCCAGTGCTCACGCAGCATCTCCGGATCTTCAAAATGCTTGGCCTGCCTGGAATCCAGCGCGGCCATGCTTTTTTGCTTCGCCGTAGCGTCTTCCCCCACGAGATCGATGATGTCCTGACGGCGTGAAGAAAAGGGTTTTACCGGCACACCGGTGATATCCCACTCGCCGCGCGGACCGGTGTCTTCGGTCTGGTAGCCCGCCGGTTCGATGATGGAACGGAAATGCCCCCGATACAGCACCCCGATGCTGACCTGCTCATTCCACACCACGTCCGTAAAACCCTGTTTGCCGCTGATGTCGGTGGACAGCGTTTTCCAGCCGTTTTGCGAGAGCGTGGCGTTGGCCACCACCGCGTGCGTGTGCATCTGGGGCTCCAGATTGCGGCTGGTGTCGTGCATGAAGGTCGCAATCACCAGGTTGCCGGTTTTCTCCATTTCGGTGATGCCGTCGGTCATGGTGCGCGTGGTGGCGAGCTTTTCCACCTCATCCAGCGTGCGCCGAACGGCCTCCTTGTGTGCGTCCACGAGAAAGGTGTCGCCGGTCACCAGCGCCAGCACCGAGGCACTTTTGGGCGCTGAAAAGGTCAGGTCATAGCCGGGACGGTGTTTATTGACCCCACCCTCCATGCGGCGCATGTCGGTACCGTCGGGGAGCTGGCCTTCCAGCACCGCCACGAAGGTGTCGCGGTTGACCGGCCCCTCAAGGCCCAGATTTTCAGCGCCCGTGCCGTACCACTCGGTGGACTGCTCGCCGAGAAAGTAATAGTTATCTTCGTTGGTATAGTAGGCACCGGCTTTACCGGCGCTTTTGATGGTTGAAACAGACAGCATGGGGCACCTCAGTTACGGTCCAGGCCAAAATCCGCGGATTTATGTTTCACCACGTCCATAACCTGAAGTGGCCTCTCGCTTTCGGATGGCGCTGCTGGCGCTGGCGCAGGGCTTTCCGGTGCGGCTGACGGCGTGGACTCAGGTACAGGGGGTGGGAACGCGGTAACACGACCGCCGGCTTCTTCCTGAGCTGACTGAGCGTCTGTTTTCGCTGAAGCAGGCGTTGCGGTTTCATCTGCAGGTGCCGTTGCGGGTGGTTTAGCATCCGGCTTGCTCTCTGCTGCATCCGGGGCATCCCCGCTTCCCTGTGCTTCAGCGCCTGAAGCGGCGTCACCAAATAGCCGCCCCACAATCTGGCCCGTCTGGTTGTCGCTGGTTTCGCCGGAGAGCGTTGCCTCAATGGCCGGGTCAAACACGTCGTCAACGTCTCGCGGAATGCGGCCTTCTGCGATCGCGCGGTAAGGCTTCCAGGCAAGCTTCATGCGCACTACCGGCCACTCGCCTGGCAGGGTGATGTAGCACTCAAGGTCGTTCAGGCTCTGTACGTCGGAATAGCTGACCAGGAACTCGTTGATCTCGTCCTTGGAGAACTGCACGCCGTCCCGGATGATGTCGATGCCGTAGCTGTATTGATCCTTGAACTTCTTATGTCGCTTCTCGCCGATTTCCTTCTGCACCCAGTCCGCAATCGACCCGCTGGGCGCGCGATAGAACACGCGAGTATTGAGCAGATCCCAGATGGATTTGGCCGCGTTGGTACCGTACGTCTCTTCCATCTGTGGGAAGTTCTGCAGACCGGCGACGGTGCAGCCGCCGAACTTACGCCCCTCGGCGCAGAACTCCGGCAGAATGGGCAGCTTATGCAGCGACGGAAGCTCGTCGAGAAAAATCCAGATGCGGCGGTTGCGGTCGGCTTTCAGCCCGAGGATCCCGGACATGGTCATGTAGATCCACGCGCTCAGCAGCGGCTTCAGCGCATTATGGTTCTGGCCATCGCTGGAGATGAAAATCCACGGGTTATCGCCGCTTGCATCTTCGGTATGGATCCAGTCGCGAATGTTAAACGGGCGGCGGCCGCCCTGGTCGAGCCCCTGCAGATAACGGAGCGAACGCACGTAGGTGGTAAGAATGGTGCGGATGGTCATCGCGGTTTTCTCGATGCTGCCGTCCACGAGATTTGCCGCATCCGTGCCCTCCAGGAACTGGCGCAGGTCCGCCAGGCTGATGGACATCAGCTTTTTGAGCAGCTCGCCGATGCTGCGATTTTTCTCGCGCGCCATGCGCCGGGCGGTGGCCACAAACAGCGAGCGCGCCGACAGCACCCAGAACGGATCGCTGCTGCCGCTGCTGTCGGGGAGCAGCGAAGTCGCAAAGTTTTCAAAATCCCCGATGGTCAGGCACTCTTCCCACAGGTCCCACGGGGCGCAGCGCGCGTCAAACGGGTTGAGGATGAGGTCTTTGTCCTGACGGAAGAACGTCGGGATAAAGTTGTTACCTTTGTCATAGATAATGACGCGGTCGCCGCGCGCGCGCAGCTGCGTCAGCAGGTCGTTCAGCGCGGTACTTTTGCCCGACCCCACGGTGCCGTGAAAGCCGAAGTTCTGCATCTCCGAGTCTTTCAGAATGTGCAAATCACAGATGCTGAGCGGCGACATCACGCCGGCATTTTTCAGTAACCGGTTGACGACCTTATAGCTGGTTGCCAGCACGCGACCGCCGGTGAGTTCACTCTCGCGCTGCTTCGCGCCCTTGCTGCCCAGAAACCAGGTGATGGCCATGATGGCTGCGACAAAGCTGAACGCTGAGATTCCCCAGCCGTAAAAAGCGGTGTCCTTGACGTGCTGCCCCATCAGCACAAAGTACGGGTCGTTCATCACCTGCAGCGCGGTGTGCTTGAACGCCACCACCTCGCCGTTTGGCCGCTCAAAGTGGAAGGTCCAGCCCGCCTGTGAGTGTTTGCCGGTGAGCTTTGCCAGCGGCATGATGAACCAGCTGATAAGCCAGTAGGCGCTGCCGTGAATGAACTCCTGCAGCGTGAGGCGCAGCAGCATCCAGCTGAAAAATACCAGTGCGGAAAACAGTACGACCCAGTAGGAGGCGATGTTCATGATCTGCACAAACATGCCGATCATGTATTTCATCACCTGACCGCCCTGGGTAAAGTCGCGGGCGTTGAGGCTCATTGAAATTCCTTAGTGTGGAGCAGAGACGAGCACACAGGGCTGCGGACAGGCGAAAGCCAGGCAGGTATCTGCGCGGGGTTTAATTACGGTGCGAACGTGCCGGGGTGGGCTGACGTGATGTTCCGCCTCCTCCTCCGGACGCAGGGTGCGTCAGGAAGTGCGGCGGGCGGTCTCAGCTGACTGAAACCTGAAACAGCGGCTGGTTAATCTGATTGCGGACAAACTGACTGTCGGCGTCGCTCAGCGACCGGTAATGCGCAGAGTGGAGCTGAATGCTGTTCATCAGGTCGGTGGTATTGGTGAAGAACACCGGACACGCCTGCGTGACGTCCTGCAGCACGGGCTCAATGATGTGGGTAAACGCATCTGCCAGCCCCTCCTCTTTCAGGTCATTTTCGACCATCTCCGCATACTCACTCAGCGGGCATACCGTTACGCCAGGAGAGTCATACAATACGCGTAGCGTCCCGGCGTAGTCCCGAACCTTGCAGTCAAATGCGTCTTCCAGTGACGGTAAACGGCTGTTGCTGCCCACAGGTGATAACAGGCGCTCAGGCTCCACCGTGGCGGCCGTGTAGTATTCGGTCTGCTGCCGGATAATCCCGGCCGGATCGGCGCGACGCCAGATAGCGGGCTCGCGCACGGACGGCTTGTCTCCGGCATTCACGCTCAGGCGTGGCTGACAGGAGGCGGGGATCCAGTTTCTGGCCACCGCCGGAGTTTTATCCCTGAAAGGCGTATTAAACACACCGTTCCACAGGTGAATGGCGTCCGTAGCCGCATCGTCATCGCCAACAATATGCATGTGCACCCGATGCGTTGAGACATTTCCCTGCACCGCCCAGCGGGTAATAACTGTCAGGTCAGTCACAGCCTTATCGGTATTAAGCAGAATGCCATGAACAGCTTTACGTCCCTTTTTACGGCAGACATAGTGCAGGCGTTTATTTGGGGAAGGAAACCGGACAGTAATATCTCTTTCATTCTGCAGATGCAGACCCAGCTCAGGAATTTCGACGTCGATTAGGTCTACAGAGATATTGGAATAATTCAGAAAGAAAGACGGACATAGATGGATTAACATTATCACCCTCAAAATTCGATAAAAGCGCAGCCCCGCTTATTCACGGGGGGGCATTTATAAAGAACAAAAAGAATTAGTGGCCGAGATGATTTTTCACTGCAGATGCTGTCCCAAGCAAGCCTGACAACTGAAATCGCGATAGATCTATAGTTAATATAAAAAGACCAATGAGGGTTAGTGCAAAGTTTCCGAATACAAGAGCACCGATGTTGATTTCTGTGGAAATTGCCACCATTCCCAATACAACTATGACTACAAACCATGCAAAGCTGTAGGCCTTAAGCTTTGATACTAAAACTTTCGTTAATTTCAACCCCCTTACTTCAGGGATGTTTATCATACTAAATAAATTCACATATCCAGATGAGAAAGCAAATATAAACAGCCAATTTAAGAGCCCAAAAGCTAGAACACCTAAGCCAATTAAGATATCCCCACTCATGTCAGGAAGGAAAAATGAGAGGGCAGCAAAGATAATATATACCGATAAGTGGTACCTGAGACATTTTAAAGGATAAAAGAAGGATGGAACTATCCTTTTCGAGGATAAAATAGCCTCTGCCATTACTTTTGAATCAGACTTTATTTCATCATAACTAATATTCATCTAATCACCTTTTCCTATCATCTAGATCCCTCTCTGTTTCATTTAAGAAATCTTTATAGTCCTGAGAGTCTTTTAGATTGAAACCCCTTTGTTCTTGATGTTTATCTGCTGCTTCTTTATTACGCAGATATTCGTTTGAACTAACCGTATACTCCCCCATACGAGATGCTATAGCACTGTCAGTTTCACTCTTGCCTTTATCTAGATCTCCTTGCGCATCGCTTGCTCTATTCTTGACCATACCTTGCTGAGCTTCAACATCATATTTCACATCGTTGCGAATATCGTTTTTGACCACGCCTGCTTCAATACTTTGATTCGCGTGATTGTATGCCCCCCCAAACTGAGCCTCTGCTCTATTCGTCGGGGCCCCCATCCCTTCACCCGTGCTTCCTGCATTATGCGCATAATTGCCGTCAATGCGGCCTTGTAGTTTTTCAGCAAAGAAATCCTGAACAAGCCCGTCGCGCTGTTTCTGAACGCCTTCATCTGATGTATTGGTAAGGATGGTTTCGGCATTACCTGGCGAGCGCTGCATTGCCCACTGCACAAACTGCTGCGTGTAATTATCGCGAGCCCCCGCGCTGAGCGTTTCAGTCTCAGAAGCCATTTTCTGCATCTCATGCGTATGAGCCTGGCTGGCCGTGTACTGTGCATATTTGCTGTCAGAGGTAGTGATACCGGAAGAGATTTGGTTCATCAGACCGGACGCGTTATTATTTACATGCTGACCGTTATAAGAGGTGTTGTAGTTACGCAGTACATCCATTCCCTGACTGAAGTCCTGAGATTCACGAGCCGAAATCGTCTGCGAGTTATCATTACCGCTCTGACCACCCTCCGTCGTTTGTGATGTTGAACCTGAGCGCCCTGTCGCTTCTAAGCCACCATGTACATCAATTTTGCCCGAAACCCCTGTGGCATAGGATCCTACTTTCCCCCAGAGCGATTTATTGCTGTCAAAACTGGCCTGCCCGCGCGTACCACCATTAATTGCCAGATCACGCGATTTATTTTCAAGCTCCGAATAGGCTTCACTCAGGCTGATATTGTTTCGGTTCGCATAATCCTGCGCCACGCTCTGCATTTTGTTCACACGTTCAGCATCCGTCACGGTCATGCCTGTCTGAGAGGACAGCGTGGTCGAATCACTGTTTCCAAACTGCTCATGGAACTGCTTGAGCTGCGATCCGGTTTCCTGCACCGAATGATTGTAGCCCTGCGCCGCCATCTCGGTCTGAGCCATACTGTCGCGCACCGATCGCTGCGCAGCACTTGCCAGGTTGCGGTCCAGGTGAAGGTCAACCGGCAGGCGACTGGTTGCACCGGATGAGTCGTAAACCGTCTGCCCGTCCTGCGTCATCGTACGTGTGGCGCCGTTACCCAATTGCATGGTGGCCATCCCCTCGCGGTAGGCGCGATTCAGGTCCGTTTTGTGCCCGTTGATGTTGTCCAGCTGCACGTTACCCACGCTCAGGTTGCCTGACGCCACCGCAGCCGAATCAGATGCTGAGGCGCTGCTGAGCGCGCTGCCCAGGCTTGAGCTGAGGCTCGCGAAGCCCTGACCCAGTCCGGTAAAGAGGCGGAACGCCAGGAACGGGATGGAGAGCATCAGCCAGCCCGCAATACCTGCCGTGGTGGTGCTGGTTTCCATCAGGCGGTTCATGTTGGAAAGCGTCGGTCCCGTGGCGTGGAAACTGTTCTGCGTGCTGTAGTTCACCGCAAAGTTAAAGATGGCGAACATCACCGGCCAGAGCATCAGGCTGCCCATAAAGTTCAGGTAGCTTTTGATGACGGACCAGGCAATTTCCCGTACGTACAGGGCAAGCACCATCACCGGGAAGATACAGATGCAGAACAACAACAGCACTGTGTGCAGCTGCGGCAACACTTCCGTTGCGATGGTGTAGCTGACCGCGTGCGACAGGCGCAGCTTCATCAGCGACTGCTCGGACGCGATGTCCACCATTGAAGCAGTGTCGTTCATGCCCTTCACGTAGCTGTTCAGGCCGCGACGCAGGCCCGCCACGGCGATGTTCTGCATCATGATGCTCTGGGCCGATTTGCTGCTGCCGAGGAAGTAGTCGTAAGAACCTGCAAGCTGCTCGGCATAAACCGTCTGCGGGGCGTTGTTACCCGGCAGCATGCGAACCGCGTGGGCCATAAACGTTGTACCGGTGGTGTTACTCTCCGCCGTCAGCAGGGTTTTCAGACGCGGCGCCGCGTCGCGGCAGACCATGAATGTGGTGCCCGTGGCGTCCCGCCAGTACACCGCGCGCAACGGGCTCGGGTTGCTGAAAATCTGCGCCTGCACGTCTTCGGACTCCATCACGTCCTGCATGCTGTACTTGTTGTTCAGCATGATGTCCGGCACCACGCAGTTTTTCGCGTACTCCCCCATGTTGTAGGTCAGTACCGGGTTGCGACTGTCGATGGTAAAGCTGTCCTGCATCAGCTTGCTCGCGAACAGCATCCCGGTTTTGGTGTAGGACCGCTCATCCGGGAAGTGAAAGATGTCTTCATAGGTGGTCGTGAGCGTATAGCCCACACCGGTCGCCAGGTACAGCGGCATGGCGAGCCCCACCGGCACGTTATCCACCCGTCCGATGGTGTCCGGTGCGGTCAGGTCGTTAACCACCACCGTCACCTTAGGCGTCAGCAGCAGCGCGGTGACCAGCGTGAACGTTAACCCCCAGCCGAACATCGCGGTGAGGTTGTGCGTCCGCAGGTAGGTCATCACGCAGAAGGCGATGCCGATCATTTCCGCCACCCAGATCGTGCTGCGCCAGCCGCCGTTTTCCATCACCGTGGCCACCGCGTTCAGTCCCATGGTGATCATGCCGCCGGAGCTGACCACCCAGATATCAAGCGCCATACGTTATCCCCCAAACTGGTAGTTCGACAGCACGCTGTCGGAGACGGATGAAGAGAGCTGCTGGCGCGTTTCGGACAGGCTACGGTCATACTCGGCCAGCCCGTTCTGCTGCACCTGAATGCGCTGCACGCGCGCGCTCAGCTCGTTGCGCACCTGGCGCAGGTTCTCGCGGAAGTGTTTGTTCTCTTCTTCGGTATCCAGCGTCCCCGCCGCGCCGCTCGCGGCCACGTCAATCAGCCCGTTGATGTAGGACATCACCATGTCGGCCGCGATGTACTCCGCCAGGCTGCTGACCACGCTCTGATCCATGCCCACTGACGCCGAGTCGATGGTGTAGCGCAGGATGCGCACGCGGGTGCTGTTGATGAGCGCCTTCTCGTTCTCCGTCATCGCCGTGTCGCTGCGGGCCTTGTCAAAGATGTCGTTGAGCATGTCCCGCACCCGGCCGGTCATCCCCTCGTCCTCGCTGAGCGTCAGGTCCGCAATGGTCGGGGACAGGCAGGTGGTGTTGTCGTTGCAGCGGTAAATCTTCTCGGTCCCGCCGTTCAGCAGCGTGTTGAACATCGACTCGCTGCCGCCGCGCGGCTGCAGAAACGTCGGGTTGCCGTTGGCGTCATAAATCACCGTGCCCACCATCGACATGATGAACTCCTTGAGCGCCCGATCGTTGCTGAAGAACTGGTTGAGCTTCGTGAAGGTGTCCCATGTCAGGTTGCGGTTGCGCGGAATGCGCTTTTTCTCGTCGTCGGTCGCCTTGTTAAACACGCTGTTGGTTTCGCCACCGACGCCGCAGCCCTGACGCGACGCCGCCCAGTCAGAGAACACGTCGTGCTTGGTACCGAGGTCCTGACAAATCTGCGAGCTGGCCGCCTGCGTTTTGGGCCACAAACCACCGACGATGGACTGCGCCGCCTGGCAGGTCGAGATGTTCATGTTGTTGGTGTCGGCCGCGAGCTTCTGCAGGTAGTCCTTCACCGCCTTACACTGCGGGCAGATGGTTTCCAGCCCGAGGTCGAAGGCGTAGCCCGCCGCGTTGCTCAGTATCTGCTTGCCCATGATTTTAATGCTGTCGCTGTTGATGAAGCTGAACGAGCCAAGGTAGGCATCGATACCGCCGCAGCCTGACTTGATGTCCGGGAGCGTCACGGAAATCAGCTGGATGTTGCGCACCGGTGCGCGAATGAAGAGATTCCCCCCGGTCAGATAGCCCGCCGACTGCCCTTTCCAGGCGGCCCCCTGCGTATAATTTCCCCCGCCGCCGCCCATGTCGTTAAAGAACTTGTTGATGTCGTTCTGAACGTCAGCATTTGTGGCAGTGGAGAACAGCAGGCCGGCTACAAGGCCCGCACTTAGCAAGAACTTACTCATCACAGCACCCCCAGACGCACGGCCAGCGCAAACGACTCATCCAGACGCTGCTTCAGCGCCTCCTCGCTCATTTCTCCCTGCGACAGCGGGATAGTGACCAGCGACTGCGTGTTGATGATGAAGTCGGTGGGCGTTGCCTGCGGCAGCTCCGCAAAGAAGTCCTTCAGGATGCCGTCGTTCACCGGCATCACCGTCGGGAAGACCGCGTCGCCCTTGCCGTCAAAGCTGTAAACGAAAATACCGATGCCGGTCTGTTCTGAAACCGACTTCAGGGTCGGGTTGAAGCGGTGGCAGTACGGGCAGTCGGAGCGGACAAAGTGCACGATCTGCCAGTGCCCCACGTCCAGGCGGCGACCATCGCTCAGGTGGTACCATACTGGTCTGACGGGTGCGGGCTGCTCTGCTGGCGCGGGCGTTTCTTTTTGTGGCTGGGATTCGACTGGCGCATCCGCGCCCCCTTTCGCCTGCTCCAGGCGGGCAATGTCGTCAATCGTGCTGGCGCTGGCCATAACCGGCGCGAGCATCAGCAGCGCGGCAAAAAGTTTCGCAATCATGTTTAATCCTCGGGCTGGAAGTCGGTAACGATGTTGAGCATGCGGCGCGCCAGGTCATCCTGGGTGATGAAGCCGTACGCCAGCGGCTGGTACTGCTTCGTGCGCGGCTCCACCAGGTAGATGGCCGGGAAGTGGTCAATTTTCATTTTCTCTGCCTGACCGGCGTTCTGCCGGGTGTCCGGCAGGTCCGGGCTTGCGCGTCCGTCCACGGTCACGGGGATGACGGTGAGGCCGTATTGCTCGCTGAACTCCTTCACCACCCCGCCGAGCCGGTTGTCCAGCGGCTCGTTGCCGCGATAGAAGAAGAACACGCCGTAGCGCTGGTTCACGTAGCGGATGGCCGCCTGCTGCTTCTGGCGCTGCTCGGTGTACTGGATGTTCGCAGTGCCGTTGTAGAACGGGTGTTTCAGGCTGTAGTCGAGCTCCGGGTTGTCCAGCAGCACCTTTTCCCAGCGCGAGGCGAAGAGGCTCGCCTGATTCACCATCCAGTCCTGAACGACCTTATAGCGCCGGATATTCTCTGTGGAGGGGTGCAGCATCGCTTCGTTCATCAGGTTGTCGCGAAACGCCTGCAGCCGCTTCATCTTCTGCGTGGGCGATTCCTGTGGGGGTGCGGCAGGTTGCGCCGGCTGTTCCTCCTCTTCTTTTTTGACCGGCTCGTTGTACCAGTACCAGCCCACGGCCGGGTCGTAGTGGTAGCCGTCAGGCTGTTTGTCTTCCGCTGCGTACAGCGGCATCGCCGCCAGCAGCAGCGACAGGCAGAGGTGTTTTTTCACGGCTGGTCTCCTGACTTCAGGCTGTTCTGGATGTCCGACTGGATGCGATCCGTGAGCGCCCCTTCATCGGGCAGCTTCACGTTGCTGTTGAGGTCGTCGTAGAAATCGCTGAAGTCGATGTGATCAAACTTAATGCCCTGCAGTTCGGCAATTTTGATGCCCCGGCAGTCGGGGCTGCTGGCATCCCCAAAGCTGATGCCCAGCTGGTCGCGGCGGCCCTGCTCCTGCACGATGCGGGCAAGCTTGCTGTCAAACACGCAGTAGCCCTCTTTCTTCTGCAGGCAGACGCCGAGCACCTTGCGCGAGCAGTAAGAGCCAACCTTTACGACGAGCTTCTTCTCCTTGCCGGTGCCGATTTCTTTCTCTTCGGTGTTGCACTGCGCGAGGCCCGCGTCCTGACCCCAGCCGCCGCTTTTGCAGCAGTTGCTGAAGCCCGCCGCGCTCTGTCGGCAGGACATGCCCTTGCCGGTAAACGCGGTGACCTGATTCGGATCGATGCCTTCCACGTTCTCGCCGTAGGCGGCGAGCGCGGCCAGCTGCGATACGGCCTGCTCGAAGTTCTGGTTTTCACCCGCCTGCATGGCCGAACAGCTGCCGTCCGAGCAGTAGAACTCGGAGCCGCAGAGGTAGCCGGTGCTCTTTACGGTGTGCGCGCACTGATAAGTGAGCTTATTGAAGACGCAGAAGTTGCCAGTTTTCTGCGTGCAGGTGCGGGTGCCTTCGCTGCAGTTAGGGTCGTCGATGTACGTCTGGCAGGTGTTGGTGTCGTCTTCATACAGGTTCCACTGCGTGGTGTAGCCCCAGCAGTCGCTGTAAAGGCTGTAGGCCTGACCGCCAACGGTCACCGAGCGGGTTTCACCGGGCTCGCTGCACACCTCGCTCATTTTCACGGCGTCGCCCATGTCCGCCGGGCAGCTGCTGGTCCACTGAAGATCGGCTTTAACCGTGTCGCGCACGCCCTGCATCGGCAGGGTAATGCGGAAAATGTTGGTGCCCGCCACAATGGTGCGAACGAGACCGTCGCGCGCAGCAGAGTAATGCCCGTCGGTGTCATAGCGGATGAACAGGGAAACGATCTGGCCTTTCGTCACGTTCTGGGTGGGAATCGAAAACGTGCCGTTGCGGTTGGGTTTTCCTTTTACTGTGGTGCCTAGCGCCTGAATGGAGTACCAGAGGCGGTTAGCCGACTCACCGTGGTATGAAGGGTCGCGCGGAAACAGAAATTCCCACGTACCGCTGCTGATGGTGCCGTCCTCCGGTACCGTGAAGTCAAAGCGGATCCAGTAATTATCGAGCAGCACCGGCGAGGCGCTACCGGCATTGAGCACCAACTGGGTGCTGTAGGCCTCGCGCGACCCGGTGGTCACGATGGTCGCCTTGCGGGTACAGGACTGCGTCAGGCTGTTGGCCAGCTCGCAGGCGTGCGTGGTGTAGGTGGTCTTGTTCAGCTCCTGCGCCACGCACTGGCTGCCGTTCACGCCGGTAATGGCGTTCGCGTTTTCACGTATCTCGTCACTGTACTTCATCATGTCCGAGTCGTAGCTGAGCTTGTCCGCCGGGTTATTCACGTACGATTCGCGCGCCGTCTGCCCGAGGTCGGACTCCGAGAGCGCTTTCTGACCCTGCACGTCGATGTCGCTCGACGTCTGCGTCGGGTCGCTGTAAAGGTCGCGCTGCGGCGCGTCCGCGCTGTAGTTGTCGAAATAACTCTCCGGATCGGCGCTGGTCGTGCCGTTTGCGGATTTACCGGCGCTGATGCCTTCCTGGTTCGACGCATCCATGGATGCCGCCTGAACGCTTGCGGACAGGCAGGCCAGCAGCAGTCCCTGAAGCCAGGCGCGTGTGGGTGTGTTCATCTGGGTTTTCCGTAAGCGTGAAAGGTTGCCCGCCGCAGCGGGCAGATCGTCAGGGGTTGGCCCGGCAGTCGCCGCGCTGGCCGATCATGTCCAGCGCCTGACTCAGCGCGACGTTGCCGTACACGATGTCAAAGTGGTCGCCGCACTTCTTCACCAGCGCCGGAACCTGCTTCACGCCGTAGCGCGCAAAGCGCACCGGATCTATCTGCACGCCACGCACCTTGTAGGTGGTGATGAGGTTCAGCATGTACTTCGCCGTCTGATCCATGTTGTCGTTGATAAGCCCCCGGAAGTAGACGGGGATGTTTTTCGCCTCCGCCGCCTTCATCAGGATGGCCAGCTCCTTATCCGGCAGGGAGGACGACAGGAAGTACGCCGTCTCGTTTTCCGTACTGGTCACCTGCGTGCCGTCTTCCGCCAGCACCGGCAGGCTACCGGTCAGGCAGGCGCTGAGGAGCAGCGCCGCGTTCAGTCGTTTCATGTGTGCCTCGCTTACATCACGCAGTTGCGCTTTTTCCAGATGAGGTAGCCGTAGTTCTTTTTGCTGGTCGGCATCTCCTTGCCCGTCTGCCACAGCATGACGTTGCGCCCCAGCGGGTGGCAGGACGCCACGTCCGGGATGGTGTTCACCATCTGGTAGCGGTAGCGGCTTTTCGGCAGGATCACCGACGGATACTCGTAGCAGACCGCCACGTCGTACGGCACGGTGTCGAGGATGAGCCCCTCGCGGTGCAGCTTGAAGTCCATGCGCTCGGAGAGCAGCACCGAGCTGTTTAGGCCGCTCGACTCGTTGACGATGTTGCCGGTAAACGGGTACATCGAGCCGTGGGAGCCGGCGCACCAGAACAGCGCGTCAATCGGGCGGCTCACGCCGGAGGCCACCGCGTCGGCCGCGCAGGCCATCTGCGCAATCGGGTTAGCAAACAGCATTACCTCGGGGTTCAGGAACAGCGCCAGGTTGTCGTTCTGCCAGGTCGGGTCCAGCTCCGACAGGTAGCCGATGTCGTACTCGCCGCCCTGCAGGCACATCTCGGAGGTGATAATGCTGAGCCAGGAAATCAGCGGGTACTTGTACCAGTGAACGTGATAGAAGGTGCCCGGGTGCTCGTTCGCCGTTTTGGTGCCGACGCCCGTGCCGGTGTTCGGAATGTCGATGTTGAAGCCGCCCATGTTCACCATGCACCCCGGCGAGCGGGTTACGTCGGTCATCGCAAACGGTTCCCAGTAGCCCACTGCGACGCCGGTACGCTCGAAAATCGGCGGCGGTACCGGGCAAATCTGAATGGGTGACGCCGGGTTGTCGGTGTCGGGAAGCGTCCCTGCAGAGACCTGCACGCTTCCCACGCTCATCGGGAATATGCACTCCCAGCAGACGTCGGTGATGGGATTGACCCAGCGCCCCTCGCAGGTCAGGGACGTGTTACCGTTGCTGCCACCGGAGTCGGCGGCCCAGGCGGGCTGACAGAACCAGACCGCCAGCGCCAGTAAAGCCGTGCGCCAGACCATGTCAGCCCCCTTTCTGCAGGCCGACGCGCGCTTTTGCCACCGCCGCCTGCAGCGCCTCAAGGCTGGTTGCGCCCGGGATCACGCTCACGTTGTCAGCGGTCGCGCCTTTCACCGGCATAACGAAGAAGGCGGGCGTACCCTGAATGCCCAGGCGCTTCGCCAGCGCGTTGTTGGCTTCCAGCACCGCGCCCATCGCTTCCACTTCGGCTTTTGGCGTCGACGTCACGCCCGCTTTCACCGCCGCCTCGCGAATGTCCGCGTCCAGCAGTTTGCCCTCGTTGTGGCCGGTGGCGTACAGCGCGGCGTGATAACGGTGATACACCTCTGCACCGCCTGTTTTGTACAGGGACAGTCCAACTTTCGCCGCCTGAATAGAGGCAGGCCAGCGGCTGCCGAAGATCGGCCACTCCTTATAGATGAAGCGTACGTCAGGGTTGTGGCTGATGAACTGCTCCACGGTCGGGGCGACCTTGGCGCAGTAAATGCACTGGTAGTCGAAGAACTGAATGACCGCGACGTCGCCTTGTGGATGGAGTACTGGCGAGGTTGGGTCGTTCAGCAGCGTGTCCTGATTTTCCAGCGCCGCTCCTGCCGCTGACGCCATCTGCTTGTTCTGTGCCTGCGCCTGCAGCTTCTGGCTCATCTCGATCAGGATCTCCGGGTGCTCGCGCAGGTAGTCTGCCGCCACTTCCCCTATCTGCGTTTTCTGCGCGGCGCTGAACGGCGCTTCAGCGGCGAAGGCGTGACCTGTCAGGATCAGCGTCAGGATGGTGGTGAGTATGTGCTTTTTCATGTCGGGCTCCGTTAGCGGTCGGGAAGACCAAATTCAGTAATCAGGAAGCGTTTTTGTCCGGGCGCCTGCTTCACTTGTGCAGGCACCTGCGTGATGCCGAACTTTTTTGTGATGCTGCCGGTCTGGTCGAAGTAAACGCGGCTGCCGAGCGCAGTCGCACCGTCGCGCACGTTGCCGTTCACCAGGATGACGCGGGAGGACGTGGTGTGCGGCACCTGCTGCTTCATCCAGGCAATCTGGCGATCGTCGTCGGCGTCGATGAAGTAGAGGGTCTCGTCGAACACCGGAATAACGTCGAACGGGTTCACCCTGTCTCCCTTGTGCGCAAACACCACGCCATTCTGGTCGGCGATATCGCGCTGCACGGTGAATGACGGGTCAAACAGGCGGCTGCGCGTCTCGCGCGCGGTGGTGATGCCCTCCACCGGTGGCGGTCGCATCGCCTGGCCTTCCGCCTTTTTCTGCATCTCCTGCTCAATCTGCGCCTGCGATTTTCCGGCGAGATGCTGTTCCAGGTTCTTTTTCAGCACGGTAATGAGGTCGTGTTCGCGGATGTCCCAGGTATCACCAAAGGTGCCGATATCTGCGGCGCTGGCCTGCAGGCTCAGGGCGGCGAACAGCGCGCCGGCGGCAACGCGCGTCAGCGGGGTAATGTGTTTCATCGGGAAGCTCCCGGTTTAGGGTGATCGGGTGGAGTTATTTCGCTGAGCCGGCCTTCATCAGCTCGGCCAGTCGGGCCTGTATCTCCGGCGTCGCGTCAGGCAGGCCGGTTACTACGGCAGGGCTCACCAGAATGGCGGCGCCGTGTGAGGCCGCGTATTCCCCTGTTGCAGTGGTGACGCTCTGGTCAAAGCGCGTCAGCAGCGCGCGGCGCTGATCGTCATTCAGGTCCAGCTTTGCGCTCTGGCGGATCAGCGCGTTGGTCGTGCCCTTCATGTCGAAGGTGACCAGGGCAGGCGGCTTCAGCCAGACGAACCAGGCCGCCGCACACGCGCCCACGCTGAGCAAGATGGATGCTGCGACACAGGCCGCGCTCTGTTTTAAGTCCATTTGAGACTCCTTTGCAGGGAATAGATGGAGATGGGTGCCCGGTTAATCCAGGCAGTGCAACAGGAGGACAATGCCCACCATAACCAGATAAATAATCACGTATTTCATGAATTTAGGGTTCAAATCTGCATCTCCTTCAGCATATGTATGATGTCGCGCTTGTGCGCGTCGTTGTCGGCCATCTCAAACAGGATGTCCTTGATGTCGGCCCCCTCGCGCAGGCGCTTCTCGCGGTAGGTAAAGTCCTCGCCTTTCGAGGAGAACAGGCCGTCGCTCAGCGGATCGAGAATAAGGCGGTGGAAGCTGGAGAACTCCCCGACGCTCAGAAGAAACGAGCTGTAGCGCGCCTTTTTTGCCGGCGGGAACTTGCGGATCATTTCCCACTCCAGCTCGTTGAACGCGTGCGGCTCCTCCTTCTGGAAGGTGGTGAACGACTTGGCGTCCTGCATACAGGTGAACTTGAACGAGCTGTTGTCGTAGGCCGCGAGCGCCGCCGTGGACAGGTTTTTATCGCGTATTGCCTGCGTCACCGTGCCGTAAGAGCCGTTGTGGCGGCGGACGGTACGGTAGCCCTCTTCAATGAAGTCCTTGATCTTGGTGCTGGAGCCGCCGAGCAGCTTCCACCCCTCGTCGATGATGTTCATCTTCCGCATGCTGCGCGGCGTGGTGTACATCATGTTCTCGTTCCAGATCATGATGCTGAACAGCACCGCCGACAGCAGGTCCTGCTGCTTGCGCAGGTCCCCCAGTTCGGTGACCACGAACTGCAGGTCAGGCCTGAGCGTGGGCTCGGATGAGTTGAAGAACCTGCCGTAAATACCGCCGGTGCTGTACTTACTGAGCAGCGTGGTGATTTCATCAATGCGTCCGCCAATCTGCGAGGAGTACTCGCGGCTGACGGCGGCCTGCCTTTTCTTCAGATAGGCAATGACGTGATCGATGCGCATGTCCTGCTGATACTGCGGCCACGATTCGGTAATGGCCTCCAGGATCATGGATTCGTGCACCTCATCCAGCAGGCCATTGGGGCTCGCGAGAATACACAGCTGATCGCGGATGCGCTCGGCGGCGAGCGTGATGTCGGTGACGTTGGCAAACGGGTTAAAGCGCAGCGAGTCGCCGTTGATGTAGGTGCCGCCCAGGCTGCTGCAGGCCGCCTTGTAGGAGTCGCCAATGTCTTGCACCGCCACCGTCCCGCCCTTGTCGAGCACCGAGCGGGCGATGGAGTTGGCCAGCACCGACTTGCCCGCGCCCGAGGTGCCCGACATAAACCAGTTAAAGTTGGTGTTGGGCAGGCTTTCGTCAAACACGTCGATAAACGCCACCTGGTTGCGGTAGCTCGGAATGAGAATGCCCGAGGCGCACAGCTTGTTATCGCCAATCACCGGCATCAGGTTCACCGCGTGAAAGGACTCTGAGCGCTGAATGCCGCCGGTCTTGCGACAGTCGTCGCGCAGCTTTTTATTCACCATCGCAAAGGGCAGCGTGGCCATCAGGTTGCGCAGCTGCATAAAGTCGGCGCGCACGAAGCGCAGGCCCTGTGCCGCGAAGGCGTTGCGTGCCTTTTCGGTGTAGCGGGACGTCAGGTCGTCGTCGTCCGGGCAGAACAGCGTGATGCCGTAGAAGTAGCTGGTGAGCGACGTCTGGTTCGACAGCAGACGCGCTCGGGCGTCCTTCCACTCGGCGTGCTGGCGCGTGGTGGACGGAATGTACTTGGCGTAACTGGTGTTCACGCGCGAGTCCAGCGACAGAAAGCGGCTGTTGGCCTCGCCCTGGCTTTTCATCTGTTCTTCGGTGGTCAGCACCATCGTGCAGATAAACGGACACGGTATGCCGTTGGTCGGTGACATCAGATCCTGAATGATGTTGCCGTTCTGCCACAGATAGTGCTCCTGCGGGTTGCGGTCGAGGTTCAGGTTCACCATGCGTGCCGCAAATGGCTTGTTTTTCGCGTCACTGCCCTCGATGCGGATGTGTGAGGGTTTTACCCGCCAGGACGTGGTGCGATCCACGAACTGCGTGCCGAGATCGGCCGCCGGATCGTATTCGCTGTCGTAGCGCTCAAGCCGGGCCGGGTCATGGTTGAAGAACTCGCGGAGCACGCTGCTGAACTCTGAAACCCCGATGGCAGACGACCAGAGGTCGGCGGCGTTGAGGGCGTTCAGCAGGTTACGGCGCACGTCGCGCACGCGGATCATATCGGTTTCGCTGAGGTTTCTGACCGGTGTTGCCCAGATAAAGAACAGGCGGTAGTCACGCAGGGTCAGCGGATGATCGAGGCCGTTATTGTAGGTGTAGCGCGCGCCGTTCAGGAAAAAGCGCGCGGTCACGTCGTTACATTCGTCCGCGCGGTGTCCCTTCCAGGCGAAGTTTTTCAGCCCCTGCTCCACCTGTTCTTTCACGGCGCGGGTGGAAACCAGCATCACCTGCAGCGGGATATCGCGGGGGGCCACGTCGCGCAGCAGGTATTCCAGGCTTTCGGCAAGCTTCTCGTTGGCGCCAATCAGCGGCTGACACTCCACCACAAACCCCACCGATTCCTTGTTCACCCAAATCTGACTTTCGGTGTCGTAGTCCTTATAGGGCAGCAGGTCGCGGATGTGGGGATAATCCATGTCCTGCAGCTTCTGGCGCGTCTCGTTCGTGGTGTCACGCTCGCCCAGAATGCCCGCCACCGTGTCCACCACGTTCAGCGGATCAAAGCGAAAGCCTTTGAAAAATTTCATGCGGGCCTCACATCAGGATGCCGTTCCAGTCGCCGTGACTGGAAACGCTGTAAATGACTTCCCCCATGTGGACGCTGTTGTCGGGGGAGACGTAAGGGGCGATCCAGATGCGTGCCACGCCGTCCGGGCGCCGGAACGCGGCGGCGGGCTCCGGAAAGCAGTGCGCGGCGCTGCAGTACGCGGTCTGATTAGTGGTGGTGTGCAGCACGCCGTTTTCCCGCGTGAATGGCCGGACCTCACCCGAGGCGCCCAGACGCAGCGGTATACTTCCCCGGTCACCACTGCGACCGCCGGGAGTTTCAGCCTGCGGGTCAAGGCGGATGGTGCCGGTATCGATCAGGCGATAGTCATCGAGGCGGATGCCCGCGCCGGTAAATCCGGTTGTACCCGATGCGGCAGCGGGCGCGTTGCCGCTGCTGCCTGCGGACATGTCGTCGGCCTGGGACATCCAGACGCCGGTATCTTTTGCCGGCTTGTCGAACTCAAAGTCGCTGTTCATGCCTGCGCAGCCGCCAAGCATCATGGCCAGCGCGCAAACGGTCAGGGCGTGTTTCTTAGTCATGGGGCTCTCCGTTGAAGTCAGAAATTTCGGTAAAGTCGATCCAGAGATAGCCGTTCCTGCCGTGGGTGCCGAGACGGGACAGCATGCTCATGGCGAAGGCGTCACCGGGGGCCACCTCCAGCAGGCGGCGCAGCGTCTCCCCGAACAGCGCGACGTAACCGTCGTCCGGTATGAGGCCGGGCTTGCAGTAGAGCTTTTTGACGCTGTAGCCCAGCGCCTGCAGCCCCGGGATACGCGCGTCGGCGTCGCGCCCGAAGCAGCTCACCGTCCGTTCGGTAAACACCATCCAGCCGCAGTGCTCGGCGTGACGAAGCCGGATTTTTGCCTCCGTCATTGCGTGACGCCCTGCGGGGTCATGTTCTTCGTCTGCCCGCCTGACGGCGTGACGAAGTCATTCATGTTGAGCTTTGTCGCGTCGCCGAGTTTACCCACCAGATCCGGCGGCAGGCCGCTGTTGCCTCTGGCCTGCGTCTGCGTGTCCTGCTGCTGCGTGCCGTTGCGCTTCTCTTCTTTCACGAGCTTCGCCGCCTCTTCATCCTCAATGAACTTCGCCCGGAAGCCCTCGATAAACACCACCTCTACGCGGTTCGCCGCGCCAATCGGGATGATCGGGTGATACTGCTCGGCGCGCTCAATGTAGTAGTCGGCCAGCTTGTCCGCCGCTTTGCCCACGCCGCCGCCCACGGCGCTGCGCGCCACGTCACCCCCGCTGACGGAACTGGTGGCGCCAATGCCGGTGACGGTCTGACCCACCTGTGAGGCGCTCTGCCCGAGCCCGCCCAGCGCACCGGCGGTAAACGCCAGTCCGAGAATTTTGCCGTTGCGCATGACCGGCACACCCTTGATGCCGTTTTTGCCGTAGAAGGCCACGTGCCCCTTCACGGCCTGGTCGATGTGCTTGCCGTCGATGATGCAGGACAGCCGCTGGAGCTGAACGATGGCGCGCTCGCTGGAGATGTCGCCGTAGGCCGCCGCCGTCACGAAGCAGTTGTCGAGGTGCACAAGCTTGTTGTTGCCCGGCAGGTGCGCCCTGCCCTTGAGCTTGAACTGCATGGGGACCAGGTTGTTCTCGCCGCGCACCGAAGCGTTGGCGTCCGCCCCCTCAATGATGATGGCGTCGGAGAAGGTCCCAGTTGGTACCCAGAACGAGGTATCCACGGCTTTTGGTTCAAACTGCGAGTAGTCGAAGGTCTGGTTATCAATCTGCCCGGTCTGCACCGGCGCGGGCGCAAAGGCGTATTCCGAACGCGGTGGCGTGTAACCTGTCCTCTGCTTCGCGCCCTGCGATGCACCCGCGTCAGCCGGTGAAGATTTCTGCTGATTCTTCAGCTGGTCCATCAGGTCGCTCACGTTCTGCTGCAGCGACTTGTTGTTGTTCATCACGTCAGACATCTGGTCTTTCAGTGACTTGAAGTCCTTCTGCATTGAAGAGAGCTGCTCGCGCGCTTCCTTCTCGCGGTTCTGCGCGCTCACCAGCAGCGAGCCCTGCCCGGAACCGTCAAAGGCGTTAACCACGCCCCCGCCGGTCAGATCCGGCTCAGCGGCGGCCTTATCCGGCTTGCTTTCATGACTCCCGGTTTTGCCGGCGGCGCCCCGGTTGGCCAGATACAGCCCGCCGATAACCACGGCGGCAGCGGCCAGGATGATGCCAAACAGGCGGCGCTGCTTACTGCGGACCAGGCTGTTAAGGTTCATCCGGGCCTCCCTTCGTGCGGAACACGGTGATGACAGACACTTTCGCGCCCGGCTCCAGCACGTCGAGCTGCGGATGGAACGCCACCGCCATCAAGCCCGGGCTCCAGAAGTAGCGCTCGCTCAGGCGGATGCGCTGCGAAGACAGGCTGGTGAGGTCGGTGCGCACGATGCGCACGCGGTCGCCCTGCCAGGCGGTTACCGGGCGAAGCGCAAACGAGCTCTTTGCTGCGTCGCTGACCGGCACGTCGGTGTTTTTACTGAACACGTAGCCGTCAGGTTTGCGGTTGGCTAGGAAGCGGCCAACCAGCGTGCTGATGAGTGCGCTGTACGTGTCTTGGTTCTGCTCAAAGGTTCTGGCCTCCTCCGTGCCCTGCACTTCGCGGTTATCGACGGTGAGGCTCAGTCCCGCGCGTTTGCCGGGTGTGGCCTGCACCGAGAAGGCAAAGCCCGACGCGGTCTGCACAAACATCGTGAACGGCTTGTCGGCAACGGTGGAAAACACAATCGCGCCTTCCGGGGTGGGCGATTTAGCGCTCAGTATGCCCTGCGCCGCCTGCACGCTGAGGATGCGGTCATCACTCACGCGCAGATAGTTGGGGTTGATGTTGCTCACCGCCGCGTTCACGCGCGCGCCGGGATTGAGGGTCAGCTGCTCGGCGCGGGTAGTCATCGCGGTCAGCAACGCCACGGCACTGATCAGGAGATGTTTACGCATCGGGAACCTCCAGGAATGCGTTCCAGCAGAGACGGTTGTTGCGGGTATCAGTGCGCAGGCGGTAGTGCTTCTTCACCGGCCTGCCGTCGTGCAGCCCGTAGCTCAGCTGCAGATCGCCGGTAACGTCGACGATGCCCCTGTCCGGCCAGACGCTGACGTCTTTCGGGTAGAACACCGAGCCGCCGCTGTTGCCTTTCACGCGTGAGGCCTCATCCGCCAGCACACCCTTAATGGATTTCTCCGCGCCGTCGCAGGCGCCCGCCAGCAGCATTTCGTGGCTGGCCTCGGCGTTTTTGTCAGAGATGTTCAGGCGAAGGTTGAGCCACGCCAGCGCCATCAGTCGCAGGTAGCGGGCGTCGCCGCGCTCGCCGGTAAAGCTGAACGGCGTGTCAGCGCCGTAGGGAACGATGATGGTCTGACGGTTATTAAGGAGCTGATTCATCAGCGCGCGGTTATCACCGTAAAGGCGCCAGCACAAAGCCAGCGCGAGGATCGCGATAACGAGCAACACCAGAATCGCCACGGCCATGTTGCGGTTACCCGCCGAACGCAGCTTTAATTCCATGATGTCTCCGGAGAGGGTCAGGCGACCCAGTGCCGTTTGTAGCTGTCGGGCAGGATGCTGATAAAGAAGCGCATCACTGAGGTGGGCAGGCACCAGTACGCAAGGTTGAGAAGATACTGAGATCCGCGGCCTTTCTTGAGGTGACGTATTCCAACCACGGCGGCTAAGAGCGTGGGGCCAAAAATCCACATGTTGAGAAAGATGGCCAGCAGTGCCAGTGGCACGTACAGGCAGAACTCATCAGGTGGCAGCCCCACGAACCGCTTTTGCTCGGAAAACGTAGCCGCACAGGTATACCGGTCACGTTTATCCATAAGCAGCCTTTAAGCCGGAATGACGTTGAAAGCGACGTTCACAAACACCAGCAGCGCCGCGATGCTGCCGAACAGCGCCAGATTTTTGGTTTTGATGTACGTGAAAGCTATGAAAGCAATCTCAATCACATAAAGGATATACACGACAGCGGAGTTACCGCCGAACGTATCCGTAACATCAGTTTTGGCCCCGGCGAAGTAGTCCTGGGCGTGGGCGGGCATCACAGAAACAGCCAGGATCGCCAGTGCAGAAAGCAGCGCGGTGGTACTCAGCTTTTTCCACGCTACCGCCCCTGCCTTGCGGCAGTAAGTTACAGACGAAGAGAGAGAGCCCTTCATAGGTTTTTTCCTCAGTTAGGGATATAATGATCAGTCGGTTGAACTATCGTTTATCACTGTCCTGACGGACTTAAGTCAAATTTTGTTCTTTCTGGTTACGCCTCCTTTACATATCTGTGGGATTGAAACAGAACCTTACGGTTTCTTAACTGGCTGACGTTTTTTTACGCTCACCGATCGCTCACTTCAATATAAGTTATTGATCTTACTGATCAATTTCATTTATCGTCAGGGTGGGGAATTTCACTTAAGTCACTAACTGATTGAATGGAAATGAGAAATCATGGCTGATGTTGCCGATTTGGTTGTGCATATCGCCGATCCGGCGGGCGTTACCGCTAAGATTTTTAGGACAAATGATGAGGTGGCCTTAAGTAATCTTCTGGACGAGGCGCTCCTGCGCTTTATGCGCGATCCCGGCTGGATTGAGGTCAACACATCGGAAGGCGGCTACTACGCCTGCCAGCTCGTCACCTATCCCTTCATCTCCGTGCTCAGTAAATATGCCCACTCCTCTCAGGTGCAGACCCTTGCAGAACGCGTCGGGAAGATTATTTATCCCTATTATTCAGACGCGGTGGTGCCGGACGCCTGGATACTGATAAACCGGGATTTGGTCACTCCACTACGCCGCCCCACGGTTAACCTCTGGCTCGCACGTAAATTAAATAACAGCCTGAATAAATCGGTGTTCATCGAACCGGGTACAGTGCCGGAAAATAAACATGACGCCCTTCCGGTAATAACATCAACATCTGTTCCGGCAGTAAAGGACACACCGCCTTCAAAGCCTAAAAAAAGAAAAGGTGGGCCGGACCCGGATAAAGTCATGGCGCGCGTCACGCTGGGCTGGCGCGTCAGGGATATCTGCGAAGAACAGAAATGTTCTGAGGGCTACGTTTACAACCTGATTAAATCCCGCAAGGGAACGTCGGCGATGGATTTGCGCTGGAAACAGTGGGAGTTAATCTCGGCCATGTATCACGCGGAGCCGAAAATAACTGTTGAGGAAATCGAAAAGACCTTCGATATCACCCGGCACGCGGTCTATTCTGCGGTTAGAAAAATAGCGGAACGTGACGGAAAAGCTTTGATGCCCCGTGAGCGTGAAAAAAAACTTACGCCCGCTGATGCCGAAGACATTAAGCGAAAATTAAGCGAGGGTGCGCTCAGAAAAGATATTCTCGCCGAATACGGTATTACCGCAGAGACGCTGATTAAGCACATCGGTACACGCGAGGATTACCGACCCGTTCCGGCAGAATTAAAAGAACAAGTCATTCGGCTGCGCGTGCAGGGAAAAACGCTGCAGCAGACGGCAGATATTCTTGGAGTAACGGTATCCACGGTGAAAGACGCCTGGAAGGAAAAGAAGCATTCGCCGGACATTCAGGATAAGCGGGTTAAATACGATAACCGAAACCCTCTTTCTAAACGCGACCGCGATCAGGCCGTCAATGCCGTGTTAATCGACGGGCACACGCGAAAACAGATTTACACCCAGTACGGCATTAATGCACTGACCCTGCGCCGCTATATACGGGAAGCACAGAAGAGGGAACTCAAAGCGCTACAGGAAAAGGATGACTATTCGAAAGACAGTGATAATAACTGAGTAATCAAGTCTGGAGCCGGAGAGAAAGCACCAGACACAATAAAGGTTTATTTAAAATACTCCTGCAACTTTCCGGCAACGCGTTCGTTCACAGCCTTAACCCATTCCGGATCAAGAACCATTTCATTTTTAATAACCTTACTGGCATCGACCGTTTCCTTCTGGACGCCGAAGATAGCGTCAGTGATAAAACCGCTGACGAGAACGTTTTTAGCAATGAATTCCAGCTTCTGGTCCAGCGTTTTCTCTGAAGCATCTTTGTTGATTTTATTTTCATAAACCCGAAGGCCGAGCTTGAACATTTCCATCACGAATGCCGATCGATTCGCTGTATCGCGCGACTCACCGTCTTCCAGCTTTTTTTCCACGTGCCCGTCTATCTTTTCCAGCAGTGAAAACGGGATCGTAAGATTTACTCGGTTGCGCTTACCTGAATTCTCGTCATTCATATTTAATTCTCACACTCATTTTTATTTAGGCTTGAAAAAAGCACGTCAGACCAGTGCGTCTGGCAGGAATCACATCGGATTTTTTGGGTAACCATCAGGTAACAACCCCTCTTAAAGTGGGTAACCATGTGGAAACCACTTTGCGTATTATTAGCCTAACCTATTGATATAAATATAACAAACCTTTTGGTTACCTTTAAAAAACCTTCTGGAATCCAGAGGGTTACCATCTGGTAAGTGACCATCAGCCTAAATTTTCTACAAAATATAGCTAACTCACTGTTATTAAATGAATAACCAGACAAATATAAATTTGCGAGTGGTGTGTAAAAATCACTTTCTTATGATATTATTGAGAGCAACAACCTACCCGACCTTTTCAAAACCGGAGCCGCAATGCGACTATTTTGGTACGCTGCTGCCCTGCTGGTTACAGGCATTATCCCGACCAGCGTGAAAGCGGACTGTTTTATTAAAGCAGGTGAATGGTATTCCATTGATCCGGATTATCTTCGGGCTATCGCCTGGCAGGAATCACACTACAACCCGACGGCTATTAATACCAACAAGTCTGATGACGGGAAGCCGGGAAGTAGTGATTACGGTATCATGCAGATTAACTCGGTAACCATGCGAAGATTACAGAAAGAATATCCGGGACTGAGCAAAGAAAAGCTGCTTTCAGATCCGTGCCTGAATATTTACATCGGGGCGATGCTGCTGCGGCGCAACTTCAATCAGTACGGCACCACGTGGCTGGCGGTCGGAATGTACAATGCCGGAATGAAGAATATTCCGGTAACGATCAAGAATCGCTATAACTACGCGATGATCATCGACGGACATTATAAAGGCATCAAGGCAGGGAAAATCCCTCGCGTGCCTGTGGGATGATGCCAGTTATTTCGTTGTCATGAAGACGAGAGAACAGTTAACCACTTCTGCGCGCCGGTTAATCCTCAGACAACACTGAACCTCACCGCGCAGAATTGCCCGTACCGGTTCAATACCGGAGAAGGGCAACCCGTGATACAAAATAAAAATTCAAAAATTCTTTAAGCAACAGTTTCGGTGTAATTAACTATACCTGGGCTTCTCAGAATTTATATCATAGCGTTCAGGTTAAAAAAAGGAGCCTTTCGGCTCCTCCAAAATTAAGCAGTAGTTACCGCCAGTATCTTATTTATTTCGCCCTGAATGCCATGACCGTGACCAAAGTAATCCGGGCGGATACGATACAGTTCGCCAGAGTTGTAACGGGCAACAGATACCTCTTCCCCATCAAGCAGGTGATCGTACTTAATTTTAAGGATCCCGATAGCCTGTTGTTTCATCGCGTCCGAGTAATCGCGGTCAACAAATACATAGCCCACGCCGCCATAAATTTCATTGAATGGAGACGAACAGGAAACAGACATATCCTGCATGCCGTCAAAATAACTGTCGCGGTATTTCTTCGTAATCTCTTTAACCATCTCTTCCGTCGGCCCGTCGGTCCAGTTAACGCTGACGCTGTCATAACCGCGTTTGCGAACAGAAAACTTAACACCCGGAAATTTCGCCTTCAGTTCTTTACGAATATTCCCTGTTACCTGCACCGCTCCTTTTTTATCCTGCGACAATCCTGAATATTCCGGTGCTGTTTTCAGGCGTTCACATTCAGCACGATATTCCCTTTCCTCTGCCTCGCGTTCCTGTGTCTCCCGGATCTCTTCTGACTGCGCATGTTCAACGATGCGAATAACTTCTTCAGCCGTTTTTATTTCCGGGAATATGCTCCACTGTTTGCCGTGCAGAATGCTTTCAGGCAACCCCCGGGATATTTTCCCGCTCTCGAAAGCAATATCAAAGGTGGCATTTCCACCAAACGTAATAACGTCCGAAATCGATCCCACTGAGGCCGGTTTCTGCTCCCCGTGGATGGCAAACACCACCCCACGACCGCGATTGTAAAGCACCGTACTGACAACCTGACCGATGACCACTGCCTGCGTATTTTGCATTTTCATTTCAGTTTTCCTTAAGTAGGTAATGATGAAAGCGCGCCCCGTTAAGGCAGGCCGCCGCACGGTTTCAGAAAGGGATCTCGTTAAGTCCGGCATCATCGCCGCTGGCAGTTTCCTGATTTCCACGCTCAGGATTCAGGGCTTTTTCAAGCGTGATAAAACCGCGCGCAACGTCACTGGCCTGGTAATGGTCAAGCCCTGCCTCCATTGCCGCGTCGAAGGCCGCCAAAAACTTCTGCACTTCCTCATTCCGCACCTCAGCAGCCCGGCGGATATACTCCCGACAGACCTTCTGAAAAGAGTCCGTGCGAGAAAAGACCTGGCCACGACTGGCAATGAGATAACGCCCGGCAGCGTTATCTCCCATGTCGTACAGCGCCGTCATGCCGCCCTCTGAACCCGCCAGACGTGGCAGCGCCCTGTGCCCCGCCTCAATCAGCGCGTTCACCTCGTTTTCATCAAGCATCAGCGCATCAACGCCATAGCTGCCGTTACGCGTCGGGAAGTGCTTCCCTTCAGCAGGCGTGACGTTTACGTCGCCTTCCCCTCTGGCATGCCAGCGCGTGCGCAGGTCGTTTGCACTGACGCAGATTTTTTGGCCGTTAACCCATGTTTTGGAAGATTCTGAAGCGGCGACGTTGACGTTGTTTGTGTGCATGCTGCATCTCCTGTCAGGTGGTTAATTCATGTTTCGGTGAGTTCCTCGCGGCAAAGGGCTGAGAAGTACAGGCAGGCGGCAGTGACCAGGGCGCCCCCGGCGTGCATTTCACCCTGGTGACTGACGAATGACTGTGCTTGGATTCGCCCGCCGCGTGGAAGCTACCGCAACATGACCACCGCACCGGTAATGAGCAGGCACACACCCGACCGCAAGGCGGGCGTCCTTAGCGGCCACGTCTTTTTGTGGCCAGTGAATGCGCTGGCGAGAGCCAGCTGCAGGAGTTGGATTGGCCGTTGCCATCAGACCCTAGCCGTCAGGCCCGAAACGCCGCTTCTGGCGGTTCGGCGGAGCTTACCGGCTTGCCGGTTAGCGCAGTCGGGCTCGACGACCCGGCCTGCCGGGGAGCCGAAGGGGGCCATCCGTTTGTTGATGTTTTGAGATTTAATGACCAGGAAACCGGAGAAGCAGCGGCTGCACACTACAAGACTTAACCGCTACAGAAAGCAGAGAGAGAAGTAAGAGAAATGAAAGAGATAAGCGACAACGTAGAGACAGCGCCCCGCACAGAGAAAGCGCAGGCGATGGGGGATGACCGGTGCGTCAGCACCGGTGTTCTCCGGCCCGCAGGGCCGCCCGCTTTTGAGAGCGCCTGAAGCGGGCAGGATTTCCCCCCGCCCCGCTCCCGGCTGACCTCATATTAGTGAGCAAGTCTGTTTTCATACAGGTTAGAGACAAGAGAATCCTTTATGTCTTCCCAGACCATTTCTCCATTATCACCAAACAGCTCAGTGACAATCTCTCTCGTCAGAAGCCAGGCACTGATCACCGCCGCCGGAATCTTCGGGCAACGGAGTGACCAGTCTGTGACTGATTGGCTCACGTGCCCGGCAATGCTCAATGCCACGCTGTGCAGCGCTTCAAAACGATCGCTACGGGATAACTGCGAAGTGCGGTCGCTCAGTGCAATCAGAGACGTCATATCAGCCGCCATAAACGGCGATAAACCACGGGTGTTAAGCCGAGCACCCCACGTTTTGTGCTCGGGACGGACAAAGGCAGCGAGCGCCGCATTAACGTCTGAGTTGCCCAGCCAGGACGCATCAACAACCGGTGCACCTAATTTATCTGCCTGTACGCGAAGCTGACGGGCTGTTTCAAAGTTGTCCCAGCCTGATTCCATTGCGGCTTCCTCGCGAAGCGCCTGCTGCTCTGCTGCGATACGGGTAATTTCGACAGGATCGGTTACGTGCGCATACCAGGTCATCTTTCTCGCATCCCCGGTCAGCACTCTGCGGCGCTCGCTGTCATGGATGATGATCATGCGCGGAGAAAAACTGACCGGCCCCATATCGCGCCCGAAATCGCTGTCGTAATAGTCGTGATCCTCTTTGCGCGGATCCCATTCATCTTCAAGCCAGGCTGCGGCAGCGATAGCCATGGCCTCAGCAACACTCCATGCGCGTCCCAGATGCAGGATACTGTCCCGCCAGTAGGTACCATAAATCGGGTCGTCTTCCGGGTACTCTGTACGGCCTTCCACGTCCACACTGAATGGCTTCTGTTTCTCCGTTTCAGCGGCAACAAAATTTTCGCGTCCATCAGCTGCCTGTTCTAAAAACGTTTGCAGACCCGGCAGCGTGCGCGGATGGATATCCCACCAGAATATGCGCCCGCAGTTTATCGCCAGCGCCTCAACGGACTTGACCATTTCATACACCGCCTCAGAGTTCACCGCGCCTATTTCTGACAGGCTTTCCACGGTGATGGCAGCCTCACGCGCGCAGTAAAGCAGATCGTTCTCTTCATCCCACTCAACGCCCATGCGATCCAGCGAATCGAACATCAGCAGCTCCCCCTCAATCCCGGCGAGTTGAAACAGCAGATCATTTTTACGCTCAAGCCAGAGCGCTGACGGGGTTTTCACCCATGTTTTGGGAGATTCTGGCGTGGCGGTTTTGACGTTGATGTTGTGTGTGTTCATGGCATTTCTCCTGTCTCTGTGAGGGTTCATGTTTCGGTCGATCCAGTCGCGGCGAAGGGCAAAGGAGCAATGACAGGCAGGCAGTACAAGGGCGCCTCTGGCGTGCATTTCACCCTTGTACTGAATGAATGGCAGTGCTACGAAAAGCCCTCCGCGCCTGGGTTGACCGGAACAGCCTCACCAAACGGGAAGCGGGCATGAACACACCCCGGACGGCTTTGCCGGACCGGGCCTTAGCGGCCACGTCTGTCTGTGGCCAGTGAACGCGCGGGCGCACGCCCGCTGCAGGGGTTGATTTGGCCGTTGCCATCAGACCCTAGCCGGACGGCCCGGAACGCTACGCGGTCCGGCGGAGCTTACCGGCCTGCCGGTTAGCGGAGTGGGGCTTGACGACCCGGCAAGGCCGGGGAGCCGAAGGGGGCCATTGCCATTAACATGCCGTTAAACTCACGGAGTGACAGACCGGACAGGATGGGTGACCTGCTGTATGACCTGAGCAAGAGAGGTAGCAGAGGGAAGACATAGAGACAATTCGCCGATGTGAGTATGCGCAGGCGGAGGGAGATGACCGGTGCGTCAGCACCGGCTTTCTCTGGCCCACAGGGCCGCCCGCTTTAGTCCCGGGCACCCAGCCGCACAGCAGCTGACTCCCGGCACCCTTTCACAGGGTATAAGCGATGCGTTTTCCGTCAGGCAGCTTCACATCGATACTCAGTTCACCACCGAGGGCTTTGACATAACGCTGTAGCGTAGAGAGCCGCGGGTCATTGTCAGGCTGCTCCATGCGATTAACCGCGGGCTGGCTGACCCCCATCGCCGCCGCCAGCGCCGTCTGTGACACGTTAAGCGCTTCCCGCAGCTGCACCAGGGCAATATTTATGCTTTCAGCTTCAACGCGGGCGGCTACGCGAGCCTGCATTTCTGGGCTTTCTTTCGCCAGCAGTTCTTTATAACTTGCCATCTTATTTCTCCCGTTTTGCCAGATGCTGCCGGTACTCACTGTCAGCCTGCGCGATCATTTTTTTATAGAATCGCTTTTCATTCAGCCCCGTTTTATCACCCGCACACAACACAATCGCGTTCCGCTCAGGATCAAAGGCGAAAAATGCACGCACCGGATCGCCCGAATGCTGGATGCGCAATTCTTTCATGTTTGGAAACGCGGAGCCGTGAAGCGTATCCACGTAAGGACGACCGAGCCCGGGGCCAAACTTTTCAAGCAGTCCCATTGCCGCATAGACTGACTCTCTTAACGCATCGCTTTGTGACAAAAACCAGTGGTCAAAAGCGTCAGTTGTATTCACCTGCCACATAGCACACCTATAATGAATACGTTATAGCAGATTATAACGTAATCGTTATAGCCTGCCAACTCATCCGAATGTTCACAGCCCGCTCAACAATGCCCACAGAAATGTTGTTTTATGGGCACTGTTCCGGGCTCCCTTGTCAGGGATGGGCATAACCCACAATCAGCATGTTTTTCAGTTCACGGACGGCATCAGCCCAGAGGCGTGGCCCCCAGTCAGCGCAATAGCTGATGACAATCTCATGCACCAGCAACCAGGCTGCCACGACCGTTGCCGGAATACGCGGACGCGGTTCAGACCAGTCGGCCACGGCATTGCACACCCCTTCAGTAATAGCCTTCACACAGCCGAGGATCAGCTCCCAGCGCTCCTCCACCAGCATTTCCGTGCTGCCGTTACACAGGGAAATCAGAAACGTTATGTCTTCAGCGAGCCAGGCTGAGAGCCCGTTGGTGTTTAGCCTTTCAGACCATGTTTTGGAAGATTCTGAAGCGGCGGTGTTGATGTTCTGTGTGTGCATGCTGCATCTCCTGTCTGGTGGTTAATTCATGTTTCGGTGAGTTCCTCGCGGCAAAGGGCTGAGAAGTACGGGCAGTTGGCAGTGACCAGGGCGCCTCTGGCGTGCACTTCACCCTGGTTTCTGACGAATGACTGTGCTTGGATTCGCCCGCCGCGTGGGACCAACCGCAACATGACCACCGCACCGGTAATGAGCAGGCACACACCCGACCGCAAGGCGGGCGTCCTTAGCGGCCACGTCTGTCTGTGGCCAGTGAACGCGCGGGCGCACGCCCGATGCAGGGGTTGATTTGGCCGTTGCCATCAGACCCCAGCCGCCAGGCCCGAAACGCATCTTTTCGCGGTTCGGCGAAGCTTACCGGCCTGTCGGTTAGCGCAGTCGGGCTGACGACCCGGCTTGCCGGGGAGCCGAAGGGGGCCATGTGTCTTGAGTTATGACTGACAATGAGACAGGAAGGCATAACCAGAACCAGGGGAATGCGCCAGCGATATCTCTTAAAACGGCGTTGAAGCGGTAATAAGGAAAAGAGAGCAAATATGAAAGAACAGGCTGCCGGGATAAGGAAGCTGCGGAGAGGGATGCGCGGTGCGTCAGCACCGCCTTTCTCTGGGCCCGAAGGCCCGCAAGATTTCAACGGCGGCGGAACATCTGCACAGCCATCAGCAGCAGGCAGACACCCAACGCCGCAAAATCGATCATAGCGGCTGAATCATACGTAACGGTACGGCATAAGCCTAAGCACCGGCCTCTGATATCCTGTATTCATTGTCCGAAAAAGCCGCCGCTCTCCCGTTCGGATTTGGTGTGCCGGGGACAAACTCCCGAACACGCAGGCGGCAACACATAATGAGCGCCATCAACGCAAAGGCGAGCCCTCCTGTTCTTCGCTGATAAGCACAAAATAGCGGTGCCGCTGATCCAGCAGGTATTCACGCGTCTGTTCGCTTATCCATGGTCGCGCCGCTTCTGCGGTATAAAGGTTGTAAGAACGGCATTCCGCTTCGGTCATGACGTGACCGGTCCAGGTCACATAGCCTGCTTTGAGCGGATTCTTTAGCGCCTCCGCCAGTCGTTTCTGCGTAGTCATGGCTGTCTCCCGTTGCCCCCTCAGCGCACCGCGGGGGATCGCTGTTTACCCTTGCAGGCGTGAATAATGCCAGTGGCAGAACGGGCTCCGTTCATCCGCTTCAGGCAGGTTCGCCCGTGCATATTTTTCCAGGCCATCATGCTCTGACCAGAACAGCTCCAGCGCGCTCACGGTTAACACGCCGCTGACCTGATAGACATTGGTGGTCTGAAACTCGCGGTTTTCCGGGTATGCCTCTTCGCTGAGGGGATTGGCAGAATGCACGATCCGCGTTTGATAGGCATCGGGTGCGGCTCCCGCCTTGGAGGCGAAAACCGTGACGGTGACCTGTAGCTGCTCCAGCGGCTTAATCAGCAGCAGATCGGTTGAGGACGCATACTGACCCGTGTCAAAAATCGCTTTGTCACGCGTAAACGTGGCGGCTGCCAGGTATTCAAGGTGCATAGCAAAATCGGTGCGCAGCGCGGCGCTGTTGACGTTAAAATCGGGCCGGTTAATAACGAAAAGATGGCGGCGCAGGCTGCGACGAATGGCATCAAAATCAACACCGCTGGGCTGAGTCTCTTTTATAGGCATAACGGGAGCTGTCATGGTGAAATCCTTCATGTGGTTTGCTCAATAAAGGGCGCAACCGCGCCCCTGCTGCGTTCAGTTCTGGTGCCAGCGATGGGCGATCATGCCTGGCATCAGTCGGTATCCCACGTCGTACTCCAGCACCGCGACGGGCCAGTTATCGCGCAGGTAAATCCGCAGCCCTTCCGGCTCGTCGGTGGGTTCATGGATAACACTGCACATGCCGAGTTCTTCCCACGGCACGGCGCTGAATCCGGCAAAGGTTCCCGCTTCGCAGATGTACGCATACAAATCCGCAAACTGCGCCGCTGTCAGTCCATGGAACGGCTCCTGCCCTGTCCCACTGGCAGGCAGGTTTACATCCTGTGTCGGCTGTGCGACGATTCGGTTATCAAACATGTCGTTACTCCTTCGTGGTTGATGTGACCGATAAGAGTTGCCGCTCGAACCGGTCGTTGAGAGAGCAGGCTTATGCCTGCTTTTTTAATGCGCGTTTTCCGCCGCCATCGCCAGCACGGCACCCAGCACCAGATCCGCATGTTTTTTCCAGGCATAGTCCCGGCACTCGAAATAGCGTCCGCGGATATGCGCAAAAATGTGCGTCACCCTGCCCGAATACATTTCGCTGCATTTGAACGTCTCGCCTGCGGGTGAGGATTGCCAGTCCAGCGGCGGCAGCACGGTTAACTGATCCATCCAGCGCGCTTCGCTCACCTCCTCCCACGGTCTAAACAGACGCGTACAGAACAGGGCATCCGCGTCGGATTCGGTCATCAGCGCCATGTCGGCGTACTGCACCTGCAACTCCTCCAGGGTTTCAAAACTGATACGGACACGCTGCTCCCGTCGTTTAGCGTGATCGCCTCGCTGAAAATTTTGCCGGTATCGATGCGCACGAATACCCGCTCCTCAGCCTGTGTGCGCCTGCCCTTAACCCATGTTTTGGAAGATTCTGAAGCGGCGACGTTGATGTTCTGTGCGTGCATGCTGGTGCTCCTGTCAGATGGTTAATTCATGTTTCGGTGAGTTCCTCGCGGCAAAGGGCTGAGAAGCACGGGCAGGCGGCTGTGACCAGGGCGCCTCCGGCGTGCATTTCACCCTGGTGACTGACGAATGACTGTGCTTGGATTCGCCCGCCGCGTGGACCGACCGCAACATGACCACCGCATCAGAGATGAGCAGGCACACACCCGACCGCAAGGCGGGCGCCCTTAGCGGCCACGTCTGTTTGTGGCCAGTGAACGCGTGGGCGCACGCCCGCTGCAGGGGTTGTTCTGGCCGTTGCCATCAGACCCCAGCCGCAGGCCCGAAACGCGCCTGTGCGGTTCGGCGAAGCTTACCGGCCTGCCGGTTAGCGCAGTCGGGCTGACGACCCGGCCTGCCGGGGAGCCGAAGGGGGCCATACGACATGGCAGGTTTGATCATCGGTGAACCAGACCACGCACAGAGTGAGAGAAGAGAGACGGAAAGAAAGGTAAAAAAAGAAGCTAAACCAGCACGCGATAAGTTTGTACTCACGATAACGGCTATACAGTTACGGGCATTACCGTCAGCAGTCTCTATAGTTAATAGAGATGATCCAACCGAAATCCCATACAGAGAGAGCAAGCATGGAGCCTTCCTATTACTGCTACCTGACCCCGACCAGCTCGGGAGGTGCCATGCTTCACATGAAGGGATGCGCAAAACTCGACAATAAAGAACCCCGTATTTTCCTGGGATCCGTGTACAAATCCTATCAGGCGCTCAGCCTGGCAAGACGTCACACTCTTGATGTATCTATGTGCCCGTATTGCATGGTCAAATAACTGCACCATCCGTCCGATACCAGCCCGAATGTGCTTAGCATATCCGTCAGGGATACGCGCATTCTGAGCCCTGCCAACTCCGGACCGTAGCTGCAGAAAACGCGCTTAACCACCTATACGCTGCAGACGATTCAGGGTGACAAACGCTGTGCCGGAAAAGGCGGTATGTTGTCCTCCGCGTTTTTTACGGTAGCGTCCCATGACCACCATCCGTCAGCGCCGAACTCCTTGTTATAGATTTCGGTTTTCACAGCACGCCGCGCACTGTATTCGTCCGTGTTCATGCCAAACACTTCCATCGGCACGGACTCTTTGCCATCCACATCCGTCAGGACAAAATCCGGCAAGGTGTCTTCCTCAGCATCAAAGCGTAGAGGCTTGATAAAGCTTCGTTCCTCTTCACACAGGCGGGCTTCGATAATCGCCTCGTAACCTGAGTCAACCGGGATAAAGCGCGGTGTAACGCGCATAAGCGCGATCCCGATGACCTCGGCTTCCGTGATGGGAACATTGCGACCATTTATCCTTTCATAACGACGCGTGGGTGGCTCCGTTTCAACAATAGCGACCACTTTATGGCCCGCCTTCCAGGCACTGAGTTCGTTTCCAAAGCTACGCTCGCAGGCTCTGAAGACATTGGGGGACACATTAAGCTTCGGGAAGCCCAGCGGGCTGGAAAGGATCAGGCGCCCTGCCTGCATCTCGGCATAACCCTGCTCTGCATCTGCTTTGAGCAGTGCGATGGCCAGCATACGTTTTTGATTGTCCTTCGAATAACTGACCCTTTGCTGGTTTGCCTGCTTCTGACTCCCTTCACCCGCAGCGCTGACGAGCAGCACGTCGGCAAGCGTCAGCCTGCTAACGCGTATGTTCTGCGCCATGCCGTTGATCCGGCTGGCCAGCCACAGCGCATTGCGCGGCCGGTTCTTCACGTACTGCGGCTTCCAGGTATTGATTTCAGCCTGCTGCCAGATAAAGTGCCCCAGCCCCAGCAGGCTCATGGAGGGTTTGGCTTTGCCCGTGCGCGGGTGTCTTGCCGGATTCACATCAGATACGGGTTTGTCGGTACCGTTTTGCCGCGAAAGCCCGACCGGCAGCGTGATGCTGAACGTGCCGTCATCATTCACCCTGACTACGCTCGATGAGTAAGCACCCGCTGAAGCTTCATCGGGCCAGACCGAGTAAAAGCGACAGTCATGCCGATGCTGGCCGCCACTGTGTTTCCAGCCTGAAAGGCTGAAGCGATCAGATTCTTTCAGGTAGCGCACAACCAGCCGGCGAAGGGTCAGATCGTCTGGCTTGCCTTTGCAGAGGCAGGTCACTCTGGCTTCCACTTTATTCGCGTACGCATCCCCGAGCTTCTTGCGCCAGTCGCTGTCGTAATCGAGCTGCTCATGAGGCTGAAAAATCCCACCCTGTGGCAACCCGGTAATTTGTGCACTGAAAGTTTTCCCCTTGGCCATCCTGTCCCTCCTTCATTAATGCCCTGATAAGGTTAACCTGTTTTATGTTTGAAGTGGGCCAGACGCAAACGTTAATGCTCAGGCAGACCACATGACTGCCCCACCACCGTCACGTTGCCTGTCGCCATCAGACCCCAGCCGTCAGGCCCGAAACGCAGCCCCTTGCGGTTCGGCGAAGCTTGCCGGTTTACCGGTTAGCACAGTCGGGCTGACGACCCGGCCTGCCGGGGAGCCGGAGGGGGCCAACCATCCCATCCGTTTAAACACGCTCATCACGCAATGCCCACAAAAAAACACGCAAAAACCGGGAAAACAGACCACCTGCCACATTCCCTTAACCTCTCAAGGGGCCGTGCTGCCGGTTCAGCTAACCACTGAAAAGAGCGCATGCTCTACATAGTGGATAGTGACTCAGCAGGTTACAGGGCGGCGTACGGAAACGGCCGGTGCGTCAGCACCGGGCACTCCCCGGCCCGCAGGGCCGCCCGACTTTCCGGCGCACACGCAGACCGCTGCGGGGCCAGACCGGGCCCCCGCGTCCTTACAGTTCGATGTTCTCATCAAGCTCGGCGAGATAATGCCTCTCCTCCATGCCCACCAGCGAGGCAAACGTCACTTCACCGCCAGTTATCTCCTCCTGCTCACACAGGTGCATCAGATTGGCAATCAGATCCTGAACGGCGGTAAACGCATCATCGCCCCGGCCATCGAGCCCGACGCGTCGGGCAAAGACCCAGAGCGCTTCAGCGGCGACCGTGGCCCGGTCGGTGTTGCCCCAGATTAGCGCCGGACGTTCGGTGCCTTCCGCCATCGCGGCAATCTGCTCGATGACATCCATGCACACCGGCTCGCGGGTATCGGGCAGTGCGGGGTTTGTCTCGTTATCCAGTGGTAAGATTTGCGCTGTAGACATGTTGATCTTCTCCTGGTTGATCGATGTTCAGTGAGGCCCCGGCTTCGTCGTGGAAAACAGGGGCGGAGAATGGCAGGGCTTACACCCTGCTTTTTTCTGTGCTTTATTCGGGCTTATAAGCCACCAGGCGCACTACGCTTACCCCCGCTCCGGCAAACATGTCCTTGTGAATACCCGACCAGCTACAGCTCCAGTCCTTGAGCACATCCTTAAACAGCATCCCCGCAGGCAGGATAGCGGCGAGTCGCCCGCCGGGTTTTACCAGGTCAGCCGCCGCATTCAGATGCGCCAGTGCGCGGCCTTCGCTGTAGGGCGGATTCATCACCACCACGTCAAAGCGCTCGCGCGTCTCCTGCGCCCACTGTAAAAAATCCCCTTCAATCACGTTAAAACCTTTGGCCTCCAGCACGCGGCAGTGCAGCGGCGAAATCTCCACGCAGGTGGTCTGCGCCATCGGCATCAGGTCAGCAAGCCCGCCCATGCCTGCGCTCGGCTCCAGGCACTTGTCCCCCTCCTGGATGGCCACCTCATCAAGCAGCAGTGAGGCAAGCACCTCGGGCGTCGGGTAAAACTGGTGTGTTTTCTGATCCGGCAGCGCCCCGCTGAGCTGAATATCCTGAATCGCCGTGGTCGGGTCGTAATCGAACTCATACCAGGTCAGCGCATTGATGTTCTTCTTCACGCCGCCCAGGCTCATCAGCACCTTTTCCGCATCTGCACGCGCGGCCTTGTCTCCGTCCCGGTAACCTTTAAAGCGGCGGTTATACGGATTTGTCGTAATGGGTTCGCGTGGTTCATCCCAGCGGTTAGGCTGAAATGGTGTGGTGCGCTCGATCTCCAGCTCGCTCAGCTCCGCCAGCACGGAGAACGGCAGCAGGTTGGATTGCAGCGCAAAGCTTTTTGCCTTAGTGCGCGGCTTCTGACGGTGCTCTGGCGGGATCGCCGCCGGATGCAGGAAGGCCAGAATGTCATTGAGGCGCCAGGCCATATCCGGGTGAATTTCGAGATGTGCTGTACCCTTCAGGAAGGCTTTCACGCGCAGCGCACCACCATCGAGCGTGAGCCACTCCCCGGCTCGGCTTCGCGCAATCTGCAAAATTTTGTCGGTGGTGCGGTAGCTGGTCGGGTCGCGTCCCATGAATTTGGCGATCACCTGACGCAGGTCATCAATGTAGCCGGTGCGCTGGTAGTTATTGCCACCCCACTCGTCATAAACGCGCGCCATGATCATGCGCTTGCCGAAGCCTTCCGGGCGGTTGGTGACGTGCTCCCCTGACAGGTTGCGAAAGATGCCGTCCACGCGCTCAGAGAAAAACTTTTCACGCGAAAACAGCAGCTCGGAAAGCGTGGACCGCACGGTAGCCTCTTCAAAGTCCGGCGCTTTCATCTCGCGGATCTGCTCGTTCCATTCATTGCGGCGATCGTTGGGCATGTACTCGTACACGTCCGTCAGGTTTAACGCCTCCTGCCAGTACGCCGCATTCAGCGACGCGACAGCGCCCGTGACGTTAAACACCTCCCCCACGGAGAAACCGTAACCGCCCCGACGTCCGCTCAGGTTGCCGCTGATAAAATGCGCCACCGCTGGCGTGTTCTCATGGCTTGTCACTGCGCCTGCGATTTCCCCGATGATCGCGCGCGTGTGCTGGTAACGCCCCAGCAGGGAATCCACCAGATCGGACTCGACCGGGGCAAAGAACCCTTCCCCCAGCACCTCACCCGCCTGGCTTAAATCGCCCTGGCCTTTAAAAACCGATGATTCTTTAGATTCTGAAGCCGTGAAGTTGACGTTCTGCTGTGACATGTTGTTTCTCCTGCTTGCGTTTAAGTGATGTTTCTCTGAGTTCCTCGCCGTGAGGGCAGAACTGGCGCGCGGGCATCAGGCAGAACGCAGGGGAAAACGACAAAGCCGCAGCCCGCAGGGACCGGGTGCAGACGTCTAGCCAGGCGACCCTTGCGTGAGGCCGCCCGTGTGGCAGGTTTCTGCACGGCGAAGGGGCTTAAGAGAACGAAACAGGAAGGTAGGAATTAAACAGGGCACAGCCCCGGAACGGCACATCACGGTGCCGGTCCGGTCCTCAGCGGCCACGTTTTTTGTGGCCAGTGAACACGATGGCGCAAGCCAGCTGCAGGGGGGTGAATCTGACGTTACCATCAGACCCTAGCCTTAAGGCCCAGAACGCCATGCGGTCCGGTGGAGCTTTCCGGCTTTGCCGGTTAGCGTTATGGGGCTTGACGATCCGGCTACGCCAGGGAGCCGGAGGTGGCTAATAAATCAGTGATTAAATTATACCGTTCATCTGTGCGGCTTTCGGAAAGGTGGCTGGACCTAACATAGCTAACATTACGCTTTTTTCATGAATGGGTAACAGATCTAGACCAAAGAAAACCGAGTAACACACTGATTTTGAATCACCTGCCCAAAGGTTCAATCAGTGGGCCGCATCCATTAATTAATTTCACAACCACTAGTGGGAATTTCAGTTAGTAGTCATTTTTTAAACGACCAAGAGTGGATCAACCTCATTGATAAACACCCCCTAATCTTAGTAATGTCGCTATCTGTGACGTTAAGGAATTCACATAAAAAAGAGCGGGATATGACAAAGAAAAAAATTTGCACAGAATTTGAAGCAGCATGCATCACGGGGATGTCTCCAACGCTGTTACGGTGGCTGTCATCTTATGCGCCAAAACATAAGGAGAACAGAAAACTCAAAGTTGCAGAGAAGCGTGGAGACATTTACTACTTTGAGGTGGACGAACTCCATGCTTTTAACGCGTGGCTGAAAGCTCCCTGGCCGTTAATATCGGGAAAGCGCCCGCATATACCGACTGCAATACGCAATGAAATAAAGAATGAAGCAAATGGCGAGTGCGCTATATGCCATGGACACAAAGATACCTGCGAAGCCGCTCATCTTGATCCTGTATCTCAATCTCGCAACAACCACCCGGAAAATCTTCTCTGGCTGTGTAGAAACCACCATAAGGCTTACGATGAAGAACTGTTTGGACCAAATGAAGAAAACATAGAATTTGTGAGTAACTTTAAGCAGGTCCTTCATCGATACAATATTTTTCTGTGGCGCACGCAACATGAAATCAGTCATAAGCTCTTAACGGTCCTGGGTGATTGTGAAGGACTGGCCAAGCAACTTAAGATGGCCAAGACCCCATCGCAAATCAAGGCCGTTGAAACGATTGCTAAAGCTACCCTGGATAATCTGCCAGCTTTAGCCCCTGTCTCTAAAAGCGACCCAAAATATCAAGAGTTTAAACTCATCAAAAAAGGACTCTCGCTGGCTAAAGATAATAAGAGCAGTGTTGAGAAACGATTAGACGAAGCTCATGTGATAAGAAACCAGTACATTGCTGCTTACGGCTTTGTCGCTTGCCCTTTGTGTAGCGGTGAGGGACGGCATGATGGCTCGGATTGCCCTGTGTGCAATGGAGACAGAGAAGTTGAAAAAGACATCGCTAACCAAATAGATGTTAGCCGGTTTGAGAAGGTGGACTGCACTCTCTGTGAGGGAGCAGGACGTTACTACGGCGATGATTGCCCTGCATGTTGGGGAAATTCGCAGCTTGAAAAACGTTATGCTGAAACCATCGATATTAAAGATTTTCAGAACGTTGATTGCCCGCTTTGTGACGGAAGTGCAAATTACCAAGGCAATGATTGTCCCGCATGCGAAGGTAATGGGCAGATGAACAGGAGACATGCAGTAAATATTGATCTCAGAGAATATGAAGAGGTCGATTGCCCACTGTGTGATGGAGCTGGAAGGTATGAGGGCAATGATTGTCCTGAATGTGCCGGAGAACGAAGACTGCAACGTAGGTTAGCGGCTCAGATCGATATTGGCTCCTATGATGAAGTTGAGTGCCCCATTTGTGAAGGTCGCGGAACAAGAAACGGAGATGACTGCCCAGTATGCAATGGTGAGGCGAGGATCCGAAAACGCGATTCATATCAGATAGATGCCCGAGACTATCAGCCTGTTAAATGCCCTCTGTGCAAAGGAAAACGTCATTATCAAGGTGACGATTGCAGGAAGTGCGGTGGTGAGGGTGAAATAGAACGCCGTTTTACCTGAAGCACTCTTCAAGTTGTAGATAATCCAGGTACAGTGTTACGGAGCATCAGTGAATAAAAGGCGTGGCGCTCCGCAATTATGAAAGACCAGGTTAGTCATCAACTCTGGTCTCTGACCACTGATAAGCCTGGTCGTTTGAAGCCGACGATCAGGCAATCTGACCATCTGCGCTGTTGGTAGGGTTTCACCCTGCAAAAGGATGCGTACCACGGCTACAACTCAATATACAAAAATGGGGACAGCCCCAGCTCATCCGGGAACCGTTCGCCATCGGAGCAGATTTACGCGGTAGTGCATCAGACGAACAGCTGGCGGTGATAAACGTGAGAACAGCGCCGCTGATGCCGTCGTTTTACGGCTGGTACGACAGCAATTGATACACCTCTCATAGCTCAGCGTCAATCCGACACGGCTTTTGCTTGAAGACATTAAATATGACAGACCAAAAAGTGCCTGGAACAAACCTCGGCGAGCATTATTTTTCAGTAACACCATGATTTTTCTCTAATCTTACATCAGTGCCATTGATTATTTTTTTATCGAGCCATCCGAGATGCATGTAAAATTTTGCCGCACGACTATTTTTATCCGTTTCTAGCCACGCAGTCTTATGACGTTTGAATAGCTCGTGCTCAGCAAGTTCAACCAGGCTACGACCAATACCTCTGCCTACATATTCAGGTAATACAAACGCAGCAAAAAGACAGCCTTCATCCGGCAAAATCATTGAGAAGCCAATGACCTTGTCGTTGAGGGTTGCAACCCATGCGCACTGGCTTTGCTCAATCATCTCTGCAACAACGCTTTCGTTAATCCCCATTTCTTGCATTTGTTCGCGGCTCAGATGATTTTCAACAACTGAGGTTCTCACATCGAAAATAGAATCGACATCAGAAGGTTGGGCTGAAGTGGAATACTAAATCTGGCCACCTGAATAGAGGTGATATCATCGCCTCATAGTCAAAACAGGTGACATTATGACCGGACGTAACAGACGTAATTTTAGCCCCGAGTTTCGCCTCGAAGCTGCCCAGCTTGTACTCGATCAGCACTACACCGTTGCCGCCGCTGCAACGGCAATGAATGTCGGTAAATCCACGATGGATAAATGGGTTCGCCAGCTTAAAGAAGAACGCGCAGGGAAATCCCCAAAGGCCTCTCCGATGACGCCTGAGCAACTTCGCATTCGTGAATTAGAAAAACGACTGCAACGTGTTGAAATGGAAAACGATATATTAAAAAAGGCTACCGCGCTCTTGATGTCAGACTCCCTGAACAATTCTCGTTAGTTGAGAAACTCAGGACGCGGTTTCCTGTTGCCTTTATATGCAATGTGTTCGGGATCCATCGCAGTAGCTATCGGTACTGGCTAAGCCGACCGCAGAAACCTGATGCAAAACACATCATTATACTAAGCCTGGTTCGTGAAGTTTATCATGCCAGTAATGGCTCTGCGGGGGCCCGGAGCATTGCCGATATGGTCAGCGCAAAAGGTGTTCCGTTGAGTCGCTGGCGGGCCAGTAAGATAATGAAAGAGCTGAATATTGTTAGTTGCCAGCAACCGGATCATCGCTACAAAAAAGCCACAAAAGAGCATGTGGATATCCCTAATCATCTGGATCGCCAGTTTGCAGTAACGAAACCTAATCAGACCTGGTGCGGCGACGTGACCTACATCTGGACGGGCAAACGCTGGGCTTATCTGGCGGTTGTTCTGGATTTATTTTCCCGCAAGCCAATAGGCTGGGCGATGTCGTTTTCTCCGGACTCAGGTCTGACAGGAAAAGCATTAACGATGGCCTGGGAAGCCAGGGGGAAACCGGCTGACGTTATGTATCATTCTGACCAGGGGAGTCACTATACCAGCAGGGAATTCAGACGGTTACTGTGGCGTTATCGTATAAAGCAAAGCATGAGTCGCCGTGGAAACTGCTGGGACAACAGCCCAATGGAACGATTTTTTCGCAGCCTGAAATCAGAATGGGTACCGAACTGTGGATACGCTAATTTTAGCGAAGCAAATAGATCAATAACAAATTACATCATTAGTTATTACAGCCAGCTCAGACCCCACCAATATAACGGTGGCTTAACACCCAATGAGTCAGAGCGATTGTTCTGGAAAAACTCTAAAACTGTGGCCAGTTTTTGTTGACCACTTCAATATTGTTTCGGCGGACTTTTTCCATCTGGGATTCAGTGATTACGCGTCGGTTATGGTGCCGGTCAACGTTGCTTCAGTGCTGGCGACGCTCATTATGCTGCACCTGTTTTTCCGAGAGGAAATCCCGGCAAAGTATGACGAGGCGAAGCTCAAAGCGCCACTCGACGCCATACGTGATATCAACACGTTTCGCACCGGGTGGGTGGTACTCATTTTGCTGCTGGCTGGCTTCTTTGCGCTCGAACCGCTTGGCGTGCCGGTGAGCCTGGTCGCGGCTGTCGGCGCACTGATCCTCTGGCTGGTCGCGCGGCGCGGCCACGTGATTGATACCCGCAAGGTGCTGCGCAATGCGCCCTGGCAGATAGTGGTGTTTTCACTGGGCATGTACCTGGTGGTCTATGGGCTGCGTAATGCAGGTCTGACGGCGTATCTGACCATGCTGCTCAACGATTTCTCCGCTTCGGGCGTCTGGGGGGCGGCGATGGGAACCGGGTATCTCACGGCCCTCCTCTCATCCGTCATGAACAACATGCCCACGGTGCTGATTGGCGCGCTTTCCATTGATGCCAGTTCGGCACAGGGTATCGTGCGTGAGGCCATGATCTACGCCAACATTATCGGCTGCGATCTTGGGCCAAAAATCACGCCAATTGGCAGCCTGGCAACACTCCTGTGGCTGCACGTGCTGTCACAGAAAAACATCCGTATCAACTGGGGTTACTACTTCCGGGTCGGCATCGTTATGACGCTGCCAGTGCTGACCGTTACGCTTGCCGCGCTCGCGCTGCGTCTGTCGATCTGACGATAATCCGGGGCGGCGCATACGGCCCCTTACACGAGGTTTTACCATGTCTGACATTACCATTTATCACAATCCCGCCTGCGGCACTTCGCGTAATACGCTGGCGCTGATCCGCAACAGCGGTGCAGAACCCGTCGTGATCCATTACCTGGAAACCCCGCCGACGCGTGAAACGCTCGAGGCGCTGATTGAAGCGATGGGTACCGGCGTACGGGCGCTGCTGCGTAAAAATACTGACCCGTATGAACAGCTGGGCCTCGCCAACGACAGTTTCTCTGATGAACAGCTGCTGGATGCCATGCTGGCTCACCCGATCCTGATTAATCGCCCGATAGTGGTCACGCCGCTGGGAACGAAGCTTTGCCGCCCTTCAGAGGTAGTCCTGGACATCCTGCCAGACCCACAACAGGGCCCGTTCACAAAAGAGGATGGTGAAGTGATAATCGATACGTTGGGCGGTCGTTTGATTAAATGACAGACACTGTCGTCTTCCATGACAACGTTTAGTTTCAGCTGAAGCTGTCATCCTCATGTAAAATGGCTGAACAGACTCCCCGTTAAACCAGATGCAGCCATCGCCAGGCTGCTCCAGAAACTCACACGGATTACACTGCGAAAAACAGGTGCCCCACCCGCTTTGGCAGACAGGGCTCCCAGTAATACAAGAGAAAGCATTGCTGTAATGACAATACGCATAATGCTTACTGGACCAGAAATAAGTATGACGGAACTCAGTGGCAGAAGCGCGCCGACCATAAAACTTCCCGCAGAAAACAGTGCCGCCATTAAAGGTCTGGCGGTGCTGAATTCAGTTATTCCAAGTTCATCACGGGCATGAGCATTGAGCGCATCGTGTTTCATCAATGCCACCGCTACCTGCCGGGCAAGATCCGGATTGAGACCCCGGTGAACATAAATGGCCGTGAGTTCGTGCATTTCACCCGTGAAGTTTTGATCCAGTTCCCTCTGCTCCTCAACAAGCGCAGCCCTTTCGGTATCGGCCTGGGACGAAACTGAAACATACTCACCTGTAGCCATTGACATCGCACCGGCCACAACACCTGCAACACCAGCCAGTAAAACACTATTGTGGCTGCCACCGCCCGCGACGACGCCAGTCAGAATGCTGGCAGTAGATACAATACCGTCGTTAGCCCCCATAACAGCAGCACGGAGAACACTAGAACGGGAAATCTTATGAGATTCATCATGGCCCATGATTGGCTCTTCATTAGGTTTACACTGACAGGAATTCAACACTTTATCTTTATTTCTCAGTAACGTTAATCATCTGATATGTAACGGTAAAAAGTCAGGTTAACAACCAGAAGCCTTGAATTAATCCTCCCAACTGAGAAGCATATGTAGCAGTCCCATGGCTCCGTGTGCGTAAAAATAAATTTCAATAAACGTTGTCAGAAATTTGTGCCAGTGGAGATAGTATCTGGCCGTCTCGGCGGGCAACCCCAGTAGACTATTGGCCATGAACCACATGCCACCAGAGACAGCAACCAGAAGCAGAGAGATAACACCAAGGCCCTGAATTGTCGCAGCGATCCCCCCTTTGGCGGCTTCGGGCAGTTTCAACCGGGCCAGTTGTAACAGATCAGTTTTAATACCGCTTAAATCTAAAGTCACCCAGGCAAAGTACCATCTGAAACCGCGTTGCGTCAGCATCCATACCAGCAGAGTTATGCCGAGTAAAATCAACATAAAACCAGAAATGATATGGAACCAGGTGACCAGTGAGACAAAGCTGTGCTCACTCAGCGCCTCACGTTCAGTCAGGTTGGAATTGACAATCTGGGACAGAATCAGCAGGGCTATAGTAATGTGAAGAGCCCGAAAAAAGGGCGCATAGTCATGCGGGAGTAATGCCAAAATTTTGTTTTTCATGATTTCACCATGAGCAAAGGAATTAAGGCTATTTTTTTCCTTCAAGATTAAAACAACCTTAGCTCATTCATAATTTCATATAAAACAAGATGATAATGAGTTCCATTATTACTTAATGCGCCGTTTAAGAAATTATCCGTTGGTATCAATATTAAATATCTGGTTCGACACTTCTGCATTTTATCGTACAAGCGCCCTTATCTTTCTCCTTCTAACTTCTGTATCTTCACTGCACCAGATAAGCATGTTAAAGCTGCATTAGAACGTCATATCACATACAGTTAAGCAGCTAAGTTACGCTAGAATTTCCATTCCACATAAACCACTCAATGAGCACCCGTGTAATGTCCTGCATTGAGGAGATGGTCCCCCGCCTGGAAGTTTATTCTGTGGATGAAGGGTTTTGTGACTGCCGGGGTATGGATCTGGCAATGACTCATGAAAATTTTGGCAGAATGATCCGTGCCCACGTCCTTCTGTGCACCGGCCTGAGTGTGGGCTGCAGCCTGGCACCGACGAAAACGCTCGCAAAATCTGCACAGTGGGCAAGTAAGGAGTGGCCACAGTTTCGTGGCGTGCTGGCTTTAACAGCCGATAATCCCGAACGAATTGAGGCGATGCTCTCCCGGCAGCCGGTAGAAGAAATCTGGGGCGTAGGACCAAGGATAGCCACGCGGCTAAACCTTCTAGGTATCAAAACTGCGCTTGACCTTGCACGCACCTCCCCTGTATTCATCCGTAAAAACTTCAGCGTCGTGCTGGAGCGCACGGTACGGCAACTCAACGGAGAAGCCTGCATTGAGATGGAGGATGCTCCCCCACCTAAACAACAGATTGTTGTCAGCCGCAGCTTCGGAGAGCGCATCACGACTTATGATTCTATGAGACAGGCCATCTGTACCTATGCAGACCGCGTCGGTGAGAAACTGCGTGAGGACCGGCAGTTCTGCCACCATGTCTCAGTGTTTTTCCGCACGTCACCCTTTGATACTGGACAGCCCGGTTACGGCAACACAGCCTTTGTCAGATTACGTGTCGGTACGACACCCGCGATATTATTGAAGCGGCAGTCAAGTCGCTTGATACTATTTGGCGTCCCGGCTTCAGATACGCAAAAGCCGGAATTATGCTGGATGATCTGAGACCAAACGGCGATGTACAACTCAATCTCTTCGATGAAGAGACACCGAGACCCGGTAGTGAAGTACTAATGAGCCTAATGGACAAAATTAACCGCTCAGGGCGGTCCAGCCTTGGATTTGCCGGTAAAGGTATTCAGCCAGAATGGAGGATGAAGCGTGAGATGCTAAGTCCATCATGGACAACAAGTTGGAAAGATATTCCGTTAGCGTATTTATGTTGTATACGAAGTACAAATATCTCATCTGTCTTGGTTCGTCAGATGCAGTGGTTACCCTTACATTCCAATCCAGTCAGATTTTTAAGCTTTTAATTCAAAGTTACAAATGCCAATTGTAAGGAGATGGAAGGGAGTGCTATTTCGGGAAAATGGTATTCCTTGAAGAGATCAGGTTTCCGGGGAAGTCTTCAAACATCCAGGTTATTCATTCATATGGTCCCCGAAAATACGCATCAACCCCAGTAATCGTGATTGGATTTGATGGTCGCGATATGCTCCTCGGTCTTATCTTTTACTTAACCTATCCCGGTGAAAGTTATCTTAATAGAGTGTTCAGCAAGTATGCATTGGCCGTTGGGATCCCATGACTTGATGTTGGTCAATGATTTCTCAATCGTGGAGTAAATTATTATAAATAACAGAGTCTTTTCTCTGCCCAGTTCGTCATAAGTGTATTCAGAGACTTCAGTTGCTGACCGCTTAGTTTTCAAAAGGCTCTTATAATCATATTTATAGATGGTCTTAGCATTGTCATAGCGGATGTTGCTGGTACACGTACATTCGTTAACCGCAGATTGCTATCAAGTGTGAAGACAGTATCAGCAATACCCACATTCTGGAGGAAATCCGTCTTCATTTCTGAATGTTCACTGAATTTGCTGATAACGCCATTTTGATTCAGCAGAAAGACACCATCAATATGCTGCTCAAATACTCTCCTTTTCTGCGGAGTGGTGTTTTTGGTATCAAACATTTCAAAATGTTGTCTGTAATCCAAGCCATCCTCCTGCTGATCCAGCGAGTATTTGAAAGTACACGCCAGAACACCTTTTGTACTCCTGAACTTCTTTTCCTGAACCACTAAGCCGTTCATGAGTTCTCCACATCGGCTAAAACGCACAATTGATTTGTCTTGGATATATCCAACTTTGCGTTCTTTGCTCATATCAACTGTTTTGTGATTTTTATCACAGTATTAAGAACAAAGAGAATGCGTGATTTGACCTCATTGTTTCGCTTTTCTTTATCAGTTTATTCCGCACCATATGCCTTGGAGATACAGATAGAGAAAAGAAAGAGTAGGGTGATCACTTCTCCAGTAACCATAATGACATCCCTTAATCGCCTTTTTGGCAGCACGCATCATACTGTGTTCTGACCGAATAAAATCGTACAGTCATGTGAAGCAGAACTTCCCTCTATGTTAAAACTGTGTCTTACTCTTAAAACAACTTTCTGAGTGATTACCCAGATGACATTTTGTATGTCGACTTGGAATCTGGCTATTATCGATTAAGCATACTTCAAGTCTGCTGCTATGCTCCGGTGCTCCAGTCTGGGAATTTCACCTTGAAAAAAATCCATTTATTCGTTTAATATCAACATCTTAATATTGAAATTAACTTGGGGGATTTCAGCAGTTTTCTGGAGCTTATCTCACTCCGAAAAAGTCGATGGGGTAGGGAAGGGGAACATAGATTCAAAAATCTGTGAATTAAGTATCGACCCTTCAGTAAGGAATCAAACGCATGATCAACATAAATCTTTGCGTACAAACATTTTGTGAATTTACCTAAAAAGTTGCACTAGCAATTTTTTTACGTACACTGACGTCATTGATTGCCAACGGAGCGGATGAATGAAAAGTAATTATGGCGGGTTAGACGAAACCGCGCGCAGAGCAAATGCTATGCTGCGCAGTATGAGTGATGACATTACTGTCAGACGAAATGAGTTTGGCCTCGATCAGTATTATCAGACGTTCACCCGTAATTCGGTGGCAAACCTTCCCAAACTTAGCCGCCGTGCCGTTGAGCAGGCCATAGATGAAATGGAAGAGCAGGGTCACGTCTTTGGTAAGAAAGACGCAGGCAACGCTAAGCACTATGCCTTGACTATTCAGGACGTCGTAGACATCTATGCCCACCGCAAGGTACCCAAATATCGCGACCTGCACGCAGGGGAGGGACCATTTGTCGTATTCGTCGTAAACCTGAAAGGAGGGGTTTCGAAGACCGTCAGTACCGTTACGCTGGCACATGGTTTACGGGTGCATCAGGACCTGTTGCAACATGATCTGCGAATCCTTGTTATTGATCTGGACCCACAGGCCTCCAGCACCATGTTTCTCAATCATGCCAACAGCATCGGTTCCATTATGGAAACAGCGGCGCAGGCAATGCTGAATGACCTGGATGCCGAGCAGTTAAAAGAAGACATCATTAAGCCCACCATCATTCCTGGTGTGGATGTAATACCAGCCTCAATTGATGACGGCTTTATTGCCAGCCAATGGAATGACCTTGTCAGCCAACATTTGCCTGACATGCTGCCTTCCGAAGTACTACGTCGCACCATCATTGACCGGGTTAGCAAAGACTACGACTTCATCTTTATTGATACCGGACCGCATCTGGATGCATTCATGCTTAATGCACTGGCAGCCAGCGATCTGCTCCTGACACCGACCCCACCAGCGCAGGTTGACTTCCATTCGACGCTCAAATACCTCACCCGTCTGCCAGAAATGATTGAGCAACTGGAGGAAGAGGGGATTACTCCGCAGATTAAGGGCAATATCGGCTTCATGTCGAAAATGACCTCAAAACGCGATCACGAGATGACACACGGTCTGGCCCGTGATGTGTTTACCTCACACATTCTCGACGCGACATTGCCGCGACTTGATGGATTTGAGCGTTGCGGTGAGAGCTTTGACACTATCGTCAGCGCCGACCCCAGCTCCTATCCGGGCAGCTCCGAAGCCCTTAAGAATGCAAAACGCGAGGCGGAACGTTTTACCCAAGCGGTATTTAAGCGAATTGAATTTGTAAGGGGAATCAAATGAAGAAGGAAATGGTCAAGCTGGGTCGCCAGCTGGGAAACTCAAGCTTCTCAAAGATGATGAGCGAGTCTGAAAGCGAACGTGTCTTTACCCTGAAATCAGGCGCCGAAGCGCGCTTTACGCTGACTAAGATTCTGCATGACGACATTGAGTCGCAGACGTTTGTGGATGCTTCAGTCAATGGTCGGGACCAGAGCTTCCTGACCGAAGAGTCAGTCAGCGATATAGCCCGTACAATCAAGCTGCAACAGTTTTTCCCGGCCATCGGCAGAGAGGTAGAAGGGCGCATAGAGATACTTGATGGCTCGCGACGCCGTGCCGCCTGCATCTTTAACGACACGCCGTTTGAAGTTCTTGTCACGCGCGATGCATTGTCACTGACTGACGCACGCCAGCTGGCTGTAGACATTCAGACAGCCCGCGAGCATACCCTCCGTGAGCTGGGTAAAAGGCTGAAGCTGATGTATCCGGAGGAGATGAAGCAGGGTGACATCGCCGCAGCGGAAGGGCTTTCTGCGGCAAAAGTCACACGTGCTTTCCAGGCAGCAGCGGTGCCCGATGAAATAATCGCCGTATTCCCTTCAATAAACGAGCTGTCGATAAGTGACTATCAGACGCTGCTTGATGTTGCAGAGAAAGCCAATGCCAAAAATATCAGCGCTGAGGAGTTGGCCGACAGTGTCCGTGAACACCTGAGCAATGAAACCCTCACAGAACATGACGACTCTTCGCTGAAGGCGAAGATCATCAGCCTTTTCCGTTCAGAAAGCGCGGATGCCCGAAATGCCCGGGGTGGCAAAAAAATTGTCACTGAGAAGATTGCAGACTTTGCGGACAAAAAGCAGTTTGCACGTAAGAAGGTCGACGCTGATAAGCGTCTGGTCACATATGAGTTCTCACGCCTCCCTGCAGCCTATCAGGCGGAGCTGGATGAAGCGGTGAAAGCCCTATTAGCGCGCATGAAAGCGGATAACAGTAAACACTGATTCCCAGCACAGAGAACCTATCCGGGCCTGAAGACATCCTCATCCTCATCTTCAGGCTTTTTTAAATGTCACCACGTATTAAACCATTCAATATTACCCATCCAAATTCGCATGTAAGTTCATGTAATACATGTATAAATGCTATAAATTTCAGTTTGAAATTCCCCTCATCAATGATTCTGTGTATGCCGGGCGTCTTTAGAATGGCCTCAGTAACAAACTTGGCAGTGTTAATCGCAAACAGATTCTGTACGTCACTCTTCTATAATGGTGACAGGTTCACTGACGATGAAAATCTGTCATATGCTTAATAAGGCATCTTCGTACTTCGAGACTTTCTAACGAATTAGAAAATCATTTTCATGCAGATCGTAGTGAAGATGACTGAGGTTCAGAGCACATGAGCGCTGATATGAAAAAGGAGTTCGAGACACTGCTTGGCAATCGGATTCGTATGTTCAGTTGCCCTGAAATAGTGGATATGAAAGTTTGTCAGAAAAATTAAAGCACCTTTAACCACATCGCATGCAACCGA